>OY969716.1:0-4976927 GCA_963702125.1 uncultured Acidobacteriota bacterium | reverse complement strand
ACGTCGCGCGTCTCGCCCGGTAATTTATAGAGCTGTTCCACGCTAGAAATCGCCAGGAGTTCAGTCGTCGATGAGGGTCGTGATCTCAGGCTCGTCAGGAACCGTAGGAAAGGCGCTCACCGAATCGCTGGTGCGTGACGGCCACACCGTCTCGCGCATGGTGCGCCCCGGCGAAGCGCCCCGGCCCGGTGACGTCACCTGGAACCCAAACACCGCGATCGTCGATACCGCCGCGCTCGAAGGCTGCGACGCGTTTGTGAATCTCAACGGGGCCGGAATCGGTGACAAGCGCTGGACCGAGAACCGAAAAAAAGTTTTGCGCAGCAGCCGTATCGACGCTACGCGCGTGCTTGTCGAGGCGCTCGCGCGCCTGAAGCAGAAGCCGCGTGTCTTCGTTTCGTCCTCCGCCGTCGGCATCTATGGCAATCGCGGCGACGAAATCCTGGTGGAATCCTCCGGCAACAGCGACGACTTTCTCGGCATTCTCGCGCGCTCATGGGAAGGTGAAGCAAATCGCGCACAAATCGCCGGCATCCGCACCGTAATCACGCGATTCGGAATTATTCTCGATAAGCACGCCGGCGCTCTTGCGAAGACGGTCGCGCCAATCAAGCTCGGCGTGGGTGGACGCTTCGGTTCCGGTCGCCAGTGGGTTTCGTGGATCGCCCTGGCGGACGTGGTGCGCGTGATTCGAACTGCGATCGATGATCCTTCGTGGCGCGGCCCCGCGAACACTTCTTCGCCAAATCCGGTCCGCAACGACGATTTCGTTCACACTATCGCGCGCGTACTGCACAAGCCCGCGTTTCTGCCTGCTCCCGCTTTCGCGCTGCGCATTGCGCTCGGCGAGATGGCCGACGCCTTACTACTTTCCAGCCAACGCGCCAAACCTGAATTTCTGCTGAACGCAGGATTCGCATTTCAATACCCCGAACTCGAACCCGCCCTGCGCGACATTTTGCTCTGAGCGCCGGAAAGTTGCGTCGCACTACAGGTCGAGCTTTTCGAGAAGGATCGCGACGTTCGTTTCGTCCACACGCAGCACTGCGTTCGATTTTTCGATCCCCGTCGTCTGGTCGAATCCTTGAAACAGCCGCATCTTCGCCGCGGCGTACTCCTCCGTTCCATTCAGCGTCCGCCCCGTCAGCGCGCTCCACTTTCCAATCCCCGCGCCGCTCACAAACACGCGCACCGCGTGCATCGTCTTCCGGTCCGCCGTCACGTAGTAGACGTATTCGTTTCCCCGCTCTCCGCCGATCGCGACCGGCCGCACTTCGTGAAACTGATATTGATACACCACGCCGTTCTCCGCGGAATACGTCTTGATTCGCCGCACCACGTTCGGATCGTTCACGCCGGAATTATTGAATTCGAAATCGCCGCTGTCAAACGCGCCCGGAATTTTCGTAACGCGGCCCCTCTGTGAACATTTCGATTTGAAATTTCTCACGAATTTGAATTCCAAATCGGAACAGCTTTCATCCGCCTCCCACGCGCAGCGCACCCCGAGCGAACAAATCAAAACACCAATAAATATCCCATTTACAGCGACTTACAAGCACAGCGAGCCACGTTCCGGCGCGGACTCAGCGCTTAGCAATTCCCTGCTTCGAGATGGCACACATCGTGCGTTATCTCCCGAGCAGACATGCTCACCGCACTCAATTCGAAAATCATCACCGCACTCTCAGCGCTCGCCTTCATCAGCGTCATCCTGAGTTCATGCAGCGGCGGCCCGCAATCGACCGGTCCCGGCATCATCGTCGTCACCGTTTCTCCGGGCAGCGTCACTCTCGCTGCCGGCGCCACACAACAATTCACCGCGATCGTCTCCGGAACCACGAATTCGAAAGTCACCTGGCAAGTGAACGGCGCCGCCGGCGGAAATTCCACCATCGGCACGATCTCATCGGGCGGTCTGTACACGGCACCGGCGACAATCCCCGGAGCGAGCATCACGGTCACCGCCGTCAGCGCCGCAGACGCGACCGTCTCCGCTTCCGCCATCGTGAATTTCACTCAAAGTATTACGCTCTCGCTCGCTCCAACTGCGTCAAGTGTCCCGGTGAACGGCTCCCAGCTTTTCACTGTCACGATCTCCGGCGCGCCTGGCGGCGCATCCCTGGCTCTCGCCTGGAGCGTCAACGGAATTCCCAGCGGCAACAATACGCTCGGCTCGATTTCCTCAAATTCCGCCACCACCGCGGTGTACGTCGCCCCCTTGGTGATACCCAAGCAAAATCCGATCACGATTACCGTCGAGAGCGTCTCGAACATCCTGATCTCTGCGAAAGCGACCGTCACGATCACCTGCGGCGCCGCGAATTCGATCACGCCTTCCTCGGCCTCCGTGATCCTCGGCGGGACTCAATCCTTTTCGGCGTCACTCTGCTTCGCGCAAGGCGACTCGCTCACGTGGGACGTGAATGGCATTTCCGGCGGCAACAGCACCGTCGGCGCGATCGCCGTCACCAGCTCAAGCGGAGGCTCAAGCACTGCCACTTACACAGCGCCCACCGCGCTGCCGTCGCCCTCCACCGTAACGATCCACGCATCCACAGGCAGCGGCAGCGCAGCCGCCTCCGTCACACTAGCGAACAACGTGTCTATTAGTCTTGCGCCCGCAACGGCGACGGTCGCGCCACTTGGCAGCGTGACGCTGACTCCCACTGTCACAGGCTCCACCAACGCAAACGTCACTTGGACCGTGAACGGAATCGCGAACGGCAATTCCACCGTTGGCCAAATCTGCGAGGCGGGCTCAAGCCCATGCACGACGCCCGCAGGTGGCTTCGCCGGAAGCGTCGCGTACGTCGCCCCCGCTAGCGTGCCGTCTCAGAATCCCGTCTCGGTGGTCGCCACCAGCGTCGCCGCACCGACGCAGACCGCCGCCTCAACGATCACGGTTTCGTCGGGCACGAACACAGCCGCCACTACCGTCGCTCCGCTGTACCTTTTCATTGCCGCCACCGGCGGCGCGCCGAGCACGCAACAATTCTTCGCGCAGGATTTGTCCGGCGCAAACGCGCCCGTGTCGTGGTCCGTCGCCTCAGCCGTCGCCGGCACCG
Organism: uncultured Acidobacteriota bacterium; assembly: GCA_963702125.1. Taxonomy (GTDB): domain Bacteria; phylum Acidobacteriota; class Terriglobia; order Acidiferrales; family UBA7541; genus Palsa-295. The sequence continues at coordinate 4,973,859 of OY969716.1, read as the reverse complement.
GATGCTCAGCAAGCGCGTGCGGCACGATCACCGCAAGCGGCCTCTACACGGCGCCGTCGAACGCGCCATTGCCCAACGCGATTTCCGTGATCGCCACAGCCTCGTCCAATCCTCCCGCAATCGCGACGGCAAATGTCGCCGTGATCAGCGGCGTCACGATCGAAGCGATTTTACCTTCGAGCGTCACCGCCGGATCGGTGGAAGGGTTTCCACTCGAACTCCAGGGTGTGAATTTCGTTCAGGGCAGCGGTGCCGCCGCGTCCGTGATTCTGATCAACGGCGCCGCGCGACCAACCACCTGCCCCAGTTCAAACTCCTGCGCCACACCCCTGAATCCTTCGGACGTCGCAGCGGCCGCTACACTCACTCTCCAAATCCAAAATCCCAACGGCGCGCTTTCGAATCCAGTTCCCTTCGTCGTCGCGCCAATCGCCAGTTCGCCGTCCGCGCTGCACCTCAGCTCCGCGCAAGCCTCCACAAAATCCATCCAGCTCACCGCTGCCGAGCCGACCACCGCCGCATCCAGTTCTCCCACCAACGTGAATTTCATCGGCATGCTCGCCGACAACGACTGCACCATCGGCGCCGCTCCGCTCACCGTGACGCGCCCCGCGTCCGGCACATCCATCGTATCGATCTGCGTCCAGGGCGACGGACTTGATCCCACGTTCACATTTTCTTTTGGCGGCCCGGCCGCTGCGCCGGACGGCACCGACATTCCCGTCACCGCATCCGCCGTGCCCGGGCTTCTGCCAAACATGATTCAACTCGATCTCGAACTATCGAGCGGCGCGGCTCCCGGCCTTCGCACGCTTTTCATCTCGACACTCAACGGCGACCGCGCGACGGCCACCGGAATGCTGGAGATCCAATGAAGAAAATGAAAACCACCATCGCCACACTTTTCGCACTCGTTGCCGTCGTCGCAGCAGGCAGCGGCGGGCGCACGAGCGCAAGCACCATCGAGCACATGTCGATCCCGCGTCTGGCGCGAACCGCGCCGCTGATTGTCCGCGCGAAGTGTGCCGGCAACGTTGCTCGCTGGGACGCCGGCGAAATCTGGACGTTCACCGGCCTTGAAATCGAAGACCGTTGGAAGGGTGCGGCGCCATCGCGGCTGTCGATCCGGATGCTCGGCGGCAGCGTCGGCAACATCACTTCCACCGTTTCCGGCGCGCCGCGATTCCAATCCGGTGAAGATCTGATTCTTTTTCTCGAGCCAAATAAGCTCGGCGACTTCTCGATCGAAGGTTGGGCGCAGGGAACATTCCGCATCCGTCGCGACGCGCGCACCGGACGCGAGCTTGTGACGCAGGACACGGCGAGCGTCCCGACGTTCGATCCCTCTACCCGTGCGTTCGCCGCCAACGGCGTTCGAGGCGTCACGGTCGATTCATTTCGCGCTCAAGTGGACGCGGCGCTCGCCGCCGCGCCGGAGGGAGGTGCAAAGTGACTGCCAACGCAACCACAAGAGCACTCACGTTCATTCTGGTGGCCGCGCTGATGTTTTCGAGCCGCGCCTCGGCGTACACCACAACCACCACCGCGCCGCAAATTGGCGGATGCCCGCAGCTCAATCGCTTCAACCTTTCGTCGAGCCTGCCGCTCAATCGCCGTTGGAGCACTTCTCTTCCCGCGCTCGCGAATCCCGCGATCATCACCGTCGCGCCGCAAGGAACCGCAGCGCAGCTCAACGAAATCGAGCAGACCATCAACACATCGTTTTCCACCTGGAGCGGAGTCACCGGCACGCTGTTCAACGCGACCACATATCCGGGCGTCGTCGCGTCGCTCACGCGCACCGCTACCGCCAACTCCTGCTCGAACGACGCGGACACCAACTCCGACGGCCTCAACACAATTTGCTTCAATCAGTCGAGCGCCGCGTTCACCACCGGCGTGCTCGCCTTCACGCGCACCTACACCGCGAACGCAGCCGGAGCCACCACAGGCTCGTCCGCCCCCGCCGCTTACGCCGGCCAGATCCTCGATTCCGACACGCTGTTCCGCAATGATGGACAAGCTGTCTATGCAACTCCGGCCGCGCTCTCCACGTCCGCCGGCCAGGGCGCGTACGATTTGGAGTCGCTGCTCACCCACGAGCTGGGCCACTGGATGGGGCTCGGCCACTCCGCCGTGATTCGCGCGATGATGTTTCCCTACGCGCCGCCTCCCGGGAAGTATCTCGGCACGCGTCCCTCCGCCACCGCGCCCGACGCGCCGCTCAGCGACGACGATCGCACTGGAATCCGCACTCTGTATCCCGATCCCGACGACGACGTGAACGTCGGCACACTCTCCGGCCAAGTCCTCCCCGTGAATCCGTTCGCGCTCGCGATGCAGCCGGCCATCGCATCCGGCTCATTCGTCACGGGAATTGTGGGCGCTCACGTCGTGGCGGTGAATACCAGCACGGGATCCGTGGTCGCCGGCACGCTCTCAGGTTGGAGTTGCGCCAGCCCCACGTCACCCCCGCGCTGGGACGGCACATTCGCAATTCAGCGCCTGCCCGTCGGCGCGAGCTACTCGCTCTACGTCGAGCCTCTCACTGGCATCGCGCAACCGTCCGACTTCGGAGACATCATCGCCGATCCCTGCACGAATTCGACCCCTGCGTGCTCGCCGCCGGCCTTCAACACCGGCTTCAACGTAACCACGCTCGCGTCGGCTCCATGATTCGCGTTTCGCATTTACTTCAGCGCGCTCAGATCGAAATCCGCGGCGCCGGAAGAACCATCCGGCATCGCCACGTGAACGCGCGTGAACTCCGACGCGAATTGCGACGCGTCGAACTCGAGCAGAATTTCCGTCTTGCTGACTTTGCCAACTCGTCCGGCATAAAGCGGCTGCGCGTGCAGCTTCTTCGGCAGAATCGTGCGCGATTGCGACACGCTGAACCGCAGCCCTTTCCACGCGCTCGCCGCCGATCCCGTCTGCGTCTGCGCCTCAGGTGCGGTTCCCATGGCGTTATCGGCAGTGGATGAAACGATCAGCCGGATCAGCAGCACGTCCGGCGCAGCCGCGTAATCCTTTTCGGCCTGGTCCAGATCGTATCCGCCGCTCGAATGTTCCCACGTGCGCCGCACCACTTGCTCGTAAGGCGTGCGCACTTCGATCGACTCCACAGTCCAGCTCTCGGCGTGCGCCGGCAGCCGGTGCGTGTACGATTCGAAGAACGCGTTGATCTTCGAAATGTCGCCGGAGTGTCCGAGCAGAAACGCCTCGCGAATCTGCTCCGCCCGCAGCGGAAAATAAAACGCCTGCGCCGCCTGCGCACCCGTCAACACCAGGCATGCCGTCCCGAAGACCAAGTACGCGGATGTAAGGTTCACGAATCTCATTTCGCCGGCTCGCTGCACAGTATTCCACATCGCACAGGAAGTGGTGGTCGCGTTTTCGGCAGCCACCGCGGCAATCCCCGCACTCGCTCCGGTACGAAGATCGTCTGGATCGCGTAAGTCGCAGCCGCGTAGCGCGTGTCTGCTAGTAACGCTTCTGGCAAGTTAAGTAATTCGTTCTCGTGGGGCGCGGCGAAGCGGCTGCTACGATGCGGTCTGTGAGTACGTCCACTTCTCTTCCGTCTGCTCCCGGTGGCGGCGCGCCTCGCAAGACGCGCTTCCCTGCCACACGCTGGCTCGTGACCAATCGTTGGCCGAGGCGAATCTTTCTCGTGATTTTCCTTTTCGTGGCCATCGCGGTGGGCGGCTCGCAGGTCAGCATGTTTTGGATGGCGCGGAAAACGCAGGCGATCCTGCACGGCTTGAAGCAGGTCCGAATCGACGCCACCAGCGAAGACCAGCTCACCCAGCTCGTTCCCTACCTCACGAAGTACGACTGGGTTCGCGATGGCGCCGCGCACCGCGGCTACGAAGCGAAAATCAGCAACGACCAGCCGCCACCCTACAAATTGCCGTGGCAAGCGGAACTGCTCTACTGGATCGAACGCGAGACGGGGCATCACCAGATCGGCAACTGGATCGGCTACACTCCGTTTGATTTCGAGCTTTGGATCGACATCCGCGACGGAAAAGTTTCGAAGATCGCGTACAGCGTGGACGCCTCGGGCGGATGGCCGCGCCTCGCGGGCCACACGGGGATTGTGGCGGTGCGAAGCGTACATAGCTCCTGGGCGCGCGATCCGTGGCGATTGGGGATTAACAGCATAAAAGACTTCAGCCCTCAGTATGACGCGGAGAGCTGGCCGCGGATGATCCGCGCGACTTATACAAGCGACGCGCCCGCGAACGTGACCGAGCGGCTGTTCGATCTCGACCTGGTTTGCATGTGGAAGCTTTTCAACCGGTGCGAGGCGCCGCAGCAAATCGCGCCGAAGATCGACGAAGACGCCAAGTCGATCGCGGCACTCGCGCGCCACCAAATTGAATCGGGACAATGTCCGGACTCGATTGTGGCTGGAAGAATGAAATACCTGCCGGACGTGACGGTGACGCTGATGGAAGTGAGCGGTTCGCGGCGCGTGGACGTGGACGAAGACGACGGAGAAAAAACCAACGACTGGTTCACCGACTACAAATTCAAGGAAGCGATTCGCGGCGCGAGCAACGGGCCGTGGACGAACATTCGGCACCGGCAGGCGATTGGCAAGCCGGGCGACTGGATGGAAACGATGGGGAACCAAATTTATCCGGAGACAAAGATTGGCACAGAAGTACTTTTCTTCGGCGGCGTGAATTTCGAGACGTGCCGGTTCATCCCCGCCACGCCGTCGAATCTGGCGATCGTGCGCGACGCCCCGCCCGCGCCGAAACTCCCCGAAGACGAACCGGTCCCCCCGCCGATGTAGTCCATCCGCCCGGTGCGGCCGCGCACCCGGGTGACCGAGATGGTGTCTAACTGTGGAGTTATGCTGCGCTCCCGCTACCCGGCGCAAAGGCGGTTCCCATCCATGGATTCGCGTTTCCTTCGTCCTCTGCTGTGTGCGGCGCTTATAGCGGCGTTGGTTGTGCCAGCGGGCGGCAACGCAAAGCAACAGTCCGAACCTGCGAATTTTCTGAGGGCCAACGATCATCTGGGCATGTCGCTGCTTGAGGTGGCGCACAGAGCCACGCCGGACCGGAACACGATTGTGGACACGCTTTCGGTGTCCATCGGGCTCTCGCTCTTTTCCGGCTACGACTTTGTGGACCAGCAGACTCACGACGAACTCGATCCGGTGATGGGCTGGGACGACAGCGTTCAGGTGTATCCGGCAACGCGAATGTTGCTGGCGCGCTTTCGTCCGCAAGAAAAATGGAATCCGCCGCCGTTCAAGGATCCGTTGCAGCATGACCTTACCGATCGTGAGATGGAAGGTGATCCACCGGAGCTGTGGCTGTCCGCGGCGTTGCTCCACCGCGGCACGAAACCGTTCAGCTACTGGTTCGGATACGTCTCGCGCGATCTCGGATTCACGCCCCACGCTGTGAGCAGCGACGCAAGTCAGCAAGAGATCTTGGCGGCGAACTGGCCTGTTGCGACCCCTCTTCCCCAATTCACCGCAACGGCCAGCGGGACAGCGCAAAACGATTTTTGGCTGGTGGCGGCGACGCACTTGCGAACGACGTGGGCCGGCAACACGTTCGTGCTCTCGAAGGTGCAGAAAGAGGACTTCCACGTTTCGCGGGAGCGGACAGTGAACGTGGACGTGTTGCCGAGCGAAATGGAATTTTACGGCTACAACCAAACCGGCGATTTTGAAGCGGTGGAGATGCCGGGTTGGCTCGCGTCGATCATTTTCGTGCTGCCGTCGAAGACAAGCAGCGTTCAGGAAATCGAGAAGCGCCTCGCGAAGGATCCCACGTACGCGGAGAGCGGCCTGCATCCGCGCGAGGGGCAGCTGTACCTGCCGCCCTTTCATTTCAAATATCAAGCGGACATCAAGGCGGCGCTCGAGCAGCTTGGCGTACACCGCATTTTCGATTCGGATCAGGCGATCAACGTGACGGACGGCGACGGGCCGGGTGCGCGCCTCGATGCGATCGGGCAAAGTTCGGACGTGACCGTCGATCGTACGGGCATCAAAGTGGATTCGGGAACGGCGTATGAGGGGGTGTACGGAGGGATCCTGGGCAACCGCGAGCCGCCGTTCGATATGCATCTGAACCGGCCGTTCATTTTTCTGATTCGCGACACGGTGACGCGGGCGCTGCTCTACGTGGGTGTGGTGGAGGACCCGGCGCAGGAACCGCAGCCGCCGAGCAAGTGAGTAAGATAGCCCGCCACGCAGGTTGTTCACTGCCACGCGACCACACAATTCCCATTTTGGAACTCACTCCTCACTCTACTTTAATCTTTACAAATAGTTACTAACATGCTATCGTAGGTCGGGGGTCAGTAGCCTCCCCACAAGATACCCGCATGCACCGCGCCGCTTCTCCTCATGGCGCCGGACGCACCACCACCGGCTTCGCGCCGATCTCCACCCCGAAAACCGCAATTTCTAATCGCAACTTTTCGCAATTAGAAACTCGCGTAACTCATAGAAAACACTCACCCGATCCAAAGTCTAATCGCAACTTTCGCAGCACAATTTCGCACACGTGGGAGACGTGGGGTAGCCTGTTTTGGCTGCGCAACGTTGCTGAATTCGGCCGCAGCCGAATTCACGCTGAGGAATGCCAGCGGCATGACGAAGTGCCTCACACTCCCCTGAACTGTGCCCGCACCGCCTCGACACAAAGAGTGACACAGGCTGAAGTTGGCCTGTGTGCCTTTGCCCCTCCGCCCTTGACGTCGTCCAGTTTGCCCTCGAGCGAAGCGAAGGGAGGCCCGTTCACGGGCCTCCCTTCGCTTTTCCCCTTTCATCCCCCACCACCGAGCCACACTCTCCGCACCTGTAACGCCAGGTCAGCGCAGCGCCCTGACCCGGCAGCCTTTGACTCTGTGCCCAGTCCCAGTTGTAACCCAGTTGATAATTTCTAATCGGAGTGCTCGCCGATTAGAATTGCCCGAAACTTACACAAAACAAAGGACCGAGCCTCTTTCTAATCGACACAAATTTACCCACCTACTTCCGACTTGCCGCTCCACCTGGTCCCGCCCGTTGCATCGCGCGCAGCGCGTCGGACAGCCTCCCAGGCGGTCCTCTTACGACCACACATTCCCTACGAGCACCGCCGCAGTCGGCGCGCCACGACAAAACAAAGTCAGAGGCACACAGGCCAACTCCAGCCTGTGCCACTCTTTGGTTCACGGCGGGGTGCGCGCACAGTTCATCGAGGTGCGGGCACCGATGCGCAGTTCCGCAAAGCGGGACCACCCCACCCCCGCGCCGATCAGCCGCGCCAGAAGGATAGGGCGTGGCGGAGGATGAGGTGAATTTCGGAGATGAAGGAGAGGACGACGAACAGGAGGGCGGCGTCGATGGCGGTGAGGATCAGCCAAAGGCGGGAGGATTTTGCGGCGGCGGCCAGCGATAGGATCAGCCCGGCGAGGATGAAGGCCAGCATGAAGCGGGAGACGAAGGTGAAGTCCCAGCCGACGTCAAGGACGTAGAGGACAAAAAGCGCGGCCCACGGGAACACAGAGATGGCGGCGGCGACGATGCCCAGCAGGATGGGCCAGCCGCGGGTGGTGGGGGTGTTAGACATGGCGGGCGGCGCATGTTGCGCGCTGCGATTGTAGGATATGCCGTGCGAGGGGTTGTGACGAGTCCAGCTGAGGTGCGTGACGCCTGTGTCGTTGAGGCGTTGTAGGTGTTGAGGTCGGTGGAATAGGCACGTTGTGCCTGTGGTTTGGTAGCGCGCTCGCTATCGAGCCGAAGAGAGATCCTTCGGCCGATGAATCGGCCTCTGGATGACGGGCCATTTTCTAAAATGGCCCGGATACAAGGCCGAGCCAGACGCGATCAAGTGTGATTCGGAGGAGAGACGATGCAGAAGTTGACGCCATATTTGCTGTTCGATGGGACGTGCGGCGAGGCGATGCAGTTCTACCACGCGTGCCTGGGTGGAGAACTGAAGCTGATGAAGGTGAAGGATTCGCCGGCGAAGGAACAGATGCAGGCGTTTCAGCAGGAAAAGACCTTGCACGCGCATTTGAGCGCGGGTGCGATGGAGATTTCGGCGTCGGACTGGCTGGCGCTGGACGAGACGCCGGTGCGGGGAAACACGGTCTGCATGTTTGTGACGGGCGGGACGTTTGATGAGCTGAAAGTTATATTTGACAAGTTGTCTAGTGGAGCGAAGGTGACGGATCCGCTCAAGGAATTGTTTTTTGGAGTGTACGGAGCGCTGAACGACAAGTTTGGGGTGAGGTGGATGTTCCAGACGGCATCTGCTCAAAAGAAGTGAGCAGCACAAAAAAAACGGCTCCCGAAATCGGGAGCCGTTTTTCGTTTCCGGAATATAGATGCGATTTACTGCGAAGGCAGCAACGACTGCGAGAAGCCCGTCGTATTCACCGAGCGCAGCATGGGCGTATTGGGCGGCAAGTACTGCGGCCCAAGCGTGAAGTTGGTGTCGAAGTTGTAGTCACGATTGGGGGCGCCGTACACGACGCTTGATTTATACGTGCCGACAGCTTGCCGGTTGTAGAAGAAGCTGACGAGCGAGCCCTCGTAATGCAGGTAGTTCGAGCCCCAACCTTCGAGGTAACGCAGGAAATTGTGCACGCCGCCGTCGGTGCCAAAGTCCTGCACGTTGTCAATTTCGGGGAATGGAATGCCCTTGCCCGAGATGATCGCCGCACGGATGGCGGTCTGGACGCCGGCGCGAGGCCCGGTTGAATAAGGGTTGTTGAACGAGTTCACGTCGTTCCAGTTGTCGGAAAGAATCGTAAACGCGTCACCTGCAATTGAGGCTGCAACGCTGGTGCCGCTCCACGAACCGTCCGGAGGAGCGTTGAAATCGCCCTGAACGTACACGGGGTTTTCGGCAGCGATCGTGATGCCGCAAGCGACCGTGCCGCACGTGGCTCCGAAGTTCAACGACTGGCCGTTGACGATCTTCAGCGCGCGCCGGAAGAAGAGCGGCTGGTTCATGCGAGCGTCCTGCGCATTCACATATTGATTGTCAGGGCGCGGTATCATCGAAGGGCAGTTGCTGTTCGCAACCAGGTAGGTCGTGGTCATGTTGCCGCCGATAGCGGAGCCTGTCCAGACTCCCGTGTTGATGTACGTAACGGGATTCGCGGGTGGCGTTTCAGCGTTGCCGTAGGTGCGCAGGATGCCGTCACCCTCAAGGTCTTCACCCTGGTCGATGTTGCCGTTGGGGCATCCTTGCGCCTGGTTGCTCGGGTTCACCAGGTCGTTGTAGCCGTACGAGCCGGTTCGCACCAGCGAAGTACCCTGCGAGTCTTTCTGTTCGCCACGGCGATCGGAGAAGTAAACCGTGTATCCCGTGGTATTGGCATTGTTGAGATTGAGCGCAACACCCGCCGGACTGGTGATGAACGCGGCCAGATTCTGCATGTCGAGTTCGACGTAGTTCATCACACCGGATGCCGCCAGCAAGCCGCTCGATGGAGCCGAAGGCCGCAGAATCGCCTCGCGCGAATCGAAGAGCACGTTGGGCCAGATGTCTGAACCCAAAACGGTTGTCGGCCCGGTCATGTTGCCGCAAAGGTTGGCCGCGTTTCCGAACGATGGATTGTCGCGAACGCGAGCCAAGCGTATTACTGCTGCGGGACTGGGATCGGTGCAAGTGATTTTTGAAGTGACGTAGGTATTGATCGTCGGACCTTGCGCGGAATTCGTCGTCAAGGTCGGCGTCGCGCCAATGGGCGATGGGCTGGGGTTGATGTTGCGACCGATGTAGCCCAGGCTGAGGATCTTGGCGGTAATGTCGGTCCATCCGTTTGAGTTGTTTTGCGCTTCGATCTTCAGGCAGCCGGTGATGATCGGATAGCCGCTCTGGACCCAGTAACCACCGTGTTGTGCGCCGCCGGTACTGGTATAGCTGCCGTTCGAGACTGGCAGCGGAATTACCGCGCCATTGCGATTCGCGGTGCCGGTGAGCGGATTGCCGCCCGGAAGAGTCGTCGGTGCGCCGGTGGCTCCGAGCGAGTTGGGGAATGCGAGCGTCGCCAAGTCAACGGGAGGGGTGGAGGTGACGGTGTCGAGACTCATCATGTCCGAGCCCGAGCAGCCGCTCGAGACCTGTCCAGGTATTGCGTAGTCGTCGAGAAGGATGCGGATCGACGCTTCGGCGAAATACTGTTCGCTGAACTCGGCCGGGTTGGAGTACTGCTCGCCCGGGACGGCGCGGCGGATCAGAGAGATCGGCGTCGTGATACCGCCAAGAGCGGCAGCGGTGAGCGAAAGCTGGGAAACGTTGTTCTCAAGCATGCCGTTGTACGCTTTGACGGCGTTAGCCCAGGTGGGACTATTGGGGTTGGTGGCGACGTTGCCGACTACGCTGTAACCGGTGACGCTGCTTTCGTTTTGGCCCAGAGCGCGCCAGCTGGAGCTGGGCGGGTTGTTAGTGGGATTCGCTGCAAGCGCAATGTAGGTGGCGCCGGAATATCCACCGTTGGTGTAGTAGTCGCCGTTTTCGAGATACTGACGCATCACCTGACCGACAACGGTGACCTTGTTGCCCATGTTCAATTGGCCCCCCGGAGTAAGCCAGAGGTTGCCGTTGGTATGCGTGCGGCCGCCGAAACTCATGTTCGGACCGTTGAAGAATGCGAGGTCGGAGTCGGAATAGACGCCGAACTGGAACACAGGAATCGCGACCACTTGCATCTGGCGCTGGAGCTTCACTTCGGCCCCGGTGTTGATGGTTTGCGCGGCGACGTTCAAAGTGAACTGCGCGATTTGCGCCTGCATGCCGGCGTAAGGGCTGGGCGGAAGAACGGTGGAGTTCGTAGCCAGCGGGTCGCCGTTGACGCCGTTGGGCGTGAACGAGACGGAATATGTGGACGCTCCGGCGGCATTCTGAAACTGGATGTTGGGAAGCGTCGCCGTGGTGGGAGGATTCGCCACGATCGCCGCGATCTGCGGTGCGGTGAGCTTGCCGTTGGTCGCGAAAGTAGAACCCATGTCTGCGGTGAGCTTCTCCATACCGGCTTCGGCGCCGTAGAAGGCGGTCTCGCGGTCGCGATTGTTTCCGCCGAGCCGCTGATCGGACATCACCATCCAGCACATGCCGACGACGACCGCGGACACCAGAAACAGAATCAGCAGCGAGGTGACCAGTGCGATTCCCTTTTCACGTTCGACTCTCACAGCAGTTCTCCTTGGAAAACGAATGCTTCAATGCGAATCACGCGGGCGATAGCGATCAATTCGAAGTCTGCGACGCCTGTGTCTGGTACAGGTTCGTGAACGACAAGCTGCGCGGGCAGACCTGCGTCGCGAGATTGTTGTGCAGAATGGTGCTGGCGTTCTGCGCTTGCGCCGTGTAGGAATTCTCCGAACGTCCGCCGAGGAAAATGTTCACGGCGCGAATCTGGCTGGGCACATCGGGAAACTGCGGCGTTGGAGCGTTGCCCGCTCCGGCTGGATACGTGCCCGCGGCAGCGACGCTCGCGGTAATGTCGTAGCTAAAGGTAAGCGCTTCGATCGAGTCGCCGATCTGTTGCGGCGGATTCGCCGGTGCCCCTGCGGGATAGTTCGGATAGTTGACCTGGCGGACGAGCATCGGCTTCGAAGGATTGGTGGTGGTGTCCAGATAGTAGGTCACCATCCAGATGCGCGTGATCGAGGTCGGCGGAAAGGTCCCGAGCGGCGTGGTGCCGCTGGCGCCGCCAAAATTCTGGATCGCATAAACCGTGCCCTGGGTCAGACCGGTCTGATTCAAACCTGCGGGATCGCCGCCCGCAAAATTGATGGTTTGGCCGGCGACGCTGGTGACGTATTCCAGCGCGGTGCCGTTGCCGTTGTGGAACATGATGAGGTTGCCGGGAGCGATTGGGTTCGTCACGCCGGGCATGGCGAAGCAGTTGGGGTCCAGTGTGACCGAGGAACCTGTGACGCTGATCGTGCCGGCGCACGTGGGACCGGAGGCCGAGTTGACCTGGTTCGTGTAGGTGTTGTAGCCGTGTGTGTCCACCAGGATGTTATCGGCGTAGAGGACGTTAATGATGTCCGATCGAGTGGTACCGAGAAGGACGGCGCCCGTGACCGGATTGAGCGAGGTGGGAAAGGAACCAAGCTGCGAGCCGGGGAAAATCGGCGGCAAAGCGGTGAGCACAGTCCCGCCATACGAGTAAACCGTGGCGGTGCCGGGGCGATTGATCGAAGAGCTGGTGCCGGTATTCGGGATGGAAATTCCACCCTGCGGAATGCCTTCACCGGCCTGCATGAGATCGCGCACCAGGAAATGCATGCCGGCGCGGAGATTCTCCTGGATATTGGCCTGGTAGGCGACCAGCTGCGAGGCATTCTGCGCCTGCAGGAGCGCGCCGATCGAGAGTCCGACGACGGTGACCAGGATGGCCAGTGCCACCAACATTTCGATCAAGGAAAATCCGCGTTGCCGCTTCATGCTTAGCTCCTCAGGAACTTAGTAGCTCGAAACATAGGTGGTCAGCACGTACGAGCGTGCCAGACCGCCGATGGTGTAATCGATTTCAATCACAACCTGGCGAACATACGGTTCGCCGGCGATGTTGCTGATCGTGATGGTCCGGGTGAAGTTCCCAAGTGGAACCTGGAGGTCATCGGTGGTACCCAGAATCATGTCCGGGCCCGGGTAAAGGATGAAGGCCGGGCTCGCGCCCGTGTCGTTGACCGAGCCGACGAGGCCGTCCGGACCGACTTGCAGCAGAGGCTGCGGGCCGGTGAGGAACAATCCGGTAGGAGTTCCGGTTCCGTTGTTCTGAATCTGGTCGAAGGTCGCGTTGTTAGTGTACTTCGCGGTGAAGATGGCTTCGGCGGCTTCTTCCGCTTTCTGCTGGGCGATGAAATTCTGCTCGGAGCCCTGCATGTAAGTGAGCGAATTCGCCAGCATCGCCGCAAGGCCGAGAACGCCGACGGCGAGGACGACGAGCGCGATCATGGTTTCAAGAAGCGTGAAGCCCTTGTGCGAGCGCGAACGATTGAGCATTTGTGCTGACCGCATCGATCGAATCTCCTTCATTAGAACTGGGTCCAATTGACGCCGTTACCCTTCCAACCGCGGACGCGCCCGGTGGAACCGAGGACGGTGACGGCGCGGGAGGACGTGGCGGTGCCGGGAACTCCGAGGAAAACCGTGCCGTTGATTGGCTGGAAAGTGGCGCCGTCCACCAGTTCACCGTCGCTCTGAAAGAGCATGCCGCCGACAGGGCCACCGCTGGTGCCTTCAAAGACGATGGCAGCGCCGTTGCCGTAGGCGTCGGGAGTGTCGAGACCGCCGAAGGTGTAATACTGCGCGGGCGCCTGAATAATCGTGGTGGACAAGACCGGGTTGGTGGTGCCCGCGCCGCTTGTAAGTGAGTTCATCTGGGTGATGGTGACGGTGTAAACCGTGTTCGGGCCGATCACGGCCGTGGGGAACGCAATGGCCACGTAGCGGCGATTGGTGATCGAGAACTCGCGCGCCTGGCGGATTTGGTCGATGACCTGGCGCATGGCGGTGTCCATCTTTGCCGACGCCATGATCGGACCCGACTGAATCATGACCATCGCGCCGACGATCAGGATCAGCGAGATGACCACCAGCATTTCGATCAAAGAAAAGCCGGCTTCTCGCTGTGGCGCCCTGGCGGCTGTCGAGTTCTTGAGCTGCTCTTTCACGCTGTCACCCTCGCACCGCCGTTGAACGGCGGATGACCTTCAAATTCGGACAAGGAAGTGCATTTCGAGCGCCAACGGAGAGAGGCTGTAAGCTATAGATTATGAAAGGTTTGCTTCTGAGAGGGGTGCAACGGAGCGAGGGCCGACAGGCGATGGGGTAGAAATGTTACCAAATCGGTGAGGGAATACAGAGAATCCGGTAGGGTGAACTAGCTGACGCGGGAGGCTCGGGCGAGCTCGCGGACGACCCGGTCGAGGTCTTTGGCGAGCAGCCTGGGGCCGTCTTTGCGGAGGATGCGGGCAACTTCGCGGTAATACCAGAGAGTGCCCTGGCGGCCGCCCTTGAAGCGCTTCCAGATCGATTCGCGTTGGCTGCGAAAATCCGCGAGGGTTTCCGAGGCGTTGTACAGTTTGTCAGCGGCGGAGACCAGACGCACCGATTTATCGGCTTCGCGAAGATGCTTTAGATAGTCCTTCTTGCGCTCGAGCCACGGCGGTTTGGGAGTGACGTCCGAATCGGTGCAGCCTTCGACGATGCGCGCGACGCGCTTGCCGAACTTGGCGCGAATGTCGCGAAGGCGGCGTTTGCCGCCTTGATCTTCCACGGCGTCGTGAAGCAGCGCGGCGATGGCTTCGTCTTCATCGCCGCCGTGAACCAGAACAATGGAAGTGACGCCGAGGAGGTGCGAGACGTAAGGACGCGAAGTGCCTTTGCGAAACTGAGTGGCATGCACGCGCGCCGCGTAATCCAGGGCGCGCCGAAAACGTTCCCCAAGTGGCCGGTCGCTCGACATTAATTAATTGCGGTCGCGCATCTTTGACAGCAAGCGGAGGATTTCCAGATAGAGCCAGATCAGAGTGACCATCAGGCCAAAGGCCGCGTACCACTCCATGTATTTCGGAGCGCCGACGCGCACGCCCGTCTCGATGAAGTCGAAGTCGAGCACCAGATTCAGCGCGGCGACGATGACGACAATCACACTAAATGCGATTCCCACCGGACCGCTGCCAAAGACGCTGGTGAAGTGGACGCCAAAAAATCCAAGGACGATGGTGAGGACATAGAAGACGGCGATGCCTCCTGTGGCAGCGATAACGCCAAGCCGGAAATTCTGCGTGACGGGTATGAGTCCGGAACGGTAGGCGAGCAGCAGGACGAACATCGTGCCGAAAGTGAGGCTAACGGCTTGAATTGCGATGCCATGATATTTGGATTCGAACATGGCAGATATACCGCCAAGAGCGAGGCCTTCGAGCAGCGCATAGACGGGCGCGGTAACGCCGGCCCAGGTCTTTTTGAAGGCGGTGACAAGAGCAAAGATCAAGCCGCCGATCACTCCGACGACAGCCAAGCCCATGGCCAATTGAGGATTGTTCGAATTCAGGTACAGGTGCCAAGTGTAAGCGGCGGAGGCGACGACCAGGAGCAGAAGAACGCCGGTTTTATTCACCGTGCCGTTGAGCGTCATCACTTCGCCGGTGCCAACGCCGGTGTTTTGGAAAATTTTGTCGTTCAGCGCGGGATTGGATGTCCGCAATAAATCCGCCACGTCACATCTCCTTCATGAGGCGCGCGGTGCGTACATGTGCGCGCGCCGCCCAAGCTTACAACAAAATCGCACAAAACTCGCGGCTCGGGCGTGCACGCTGAATGAGGACCGGGCAAGTAGCGAGCGCGTGTTCAATTGGGAAAGGCGAGTCGCCAAGCCGGATGAACAAGAAGATTCCGGCGATGCGGAGCGGCGGGCGGCATATGGCGGACGGGCTGCGTGGCGAGCCGGAAAGGCGCGTCCCAGAAATAGGTGCCGGCGCAGACGCCGCTGACGACGTAACCGGTGACAAAAATAGTGCCGGCGCCGATGGTATTGCCGAGTGTATTTTCATCGGAGGCGACAAACCAAATCAGCGTGGTGGAGTCAGAAGCGGCGAGCTCGACGGTGTCACCTACGCTGATTCCGGCGAAACCGGGCGCGACGCCGTTGGCTTGAGCGAGCGATCCAGAAGAGGAAAGCGAGAGAGTGGAAGTCTGCGCCGGGCAGATCGCGAAAGGAGCGACGGTGACGGTGCCGCTGGCGGTGAAATCCGTGTTCACCGTCACACTCACCTGCGAGGTTCCGCCGAAACCGAAGAGCGTGCCGGAGTCGCTGAAATTGCCGGAGTAGGTGCCGGAAATAATATATTGCGGCGCGAGGCTGAACGACCCAGTGTCTCCTGTGGTGGAGGAAGACAGCGAGCCATTAAAGGTTACTGACAGCGTGCACGGAATGGTGAGGTTGGAACCGCTGGTGAATTTGAACACGCTGGAGTCTTCGTTCGTTACAGTGACGTTGACGATCGTGGTCAGTCCGGTGCAATAAGCCGTGGCGGAAATGCTGGAGACGCCGCCGTCTGTGGAATCGATGCTGTTGGTAATCATGAGCAAGTTGGACGAGCCTGTGCCGCTGAGGGATGCGATCGGCAATGTGGAAGGGCTCGAGGAGCTGTTGCTGATGGTGAAGTTTGCAGGCAACACGACGTCAAATTGAATCTTGAGCGGGTTGTAGCACGGAAGCAGCGAAAGCGTGGACTGCGAGTATGTACAGGAACCGGATGCGTCGCCGTAAGAAGGCGCGGAGACGGGGTAGGCATTGGGAACGGACTCGCCCGTGGCGGTGAGCAGGTATTGGATGTAAGTGATGCTGCCGGCGTCGGGACGGACGGAGCTATTTGGGACTGCGTTGGGCGTGGCATTCGCCGAAGTTTCGATGCGCGCGGATTCTCGGGACTCGGAGAACTCCGATTGAAACGCCTGCCGCGCCGTGGTAGATCGCGGGAAAGCCAGAGTTATCAATGCGAAAGCGATCCACGCCTTCGAAGTCAACGGTCGCACCTGTGGGGGAGGCGAAGAGACGCGCCAGCCCTCTTTCGGTATATCGAATGGGCGAGGGAGGTCTTTAGATAGAGCGAAGGAGGGAGGAAAGGTTTCGGAGTGAACGAGTAACTATGCCGGATTGAAACATCGATGGGACGACTCGGAGATTGAAAGGCTACGTGTGACGTTTCGAGAAGAGACGGCGAACCAGATGGCCTTTCCACATCCACAATCCGGAAAGCGCGATGGCGGGGAAAAAGATGTAGCGCGTAGCGGGCGCGTAGCCGGGAAGTTTGTCGAATGGGCTGTAGATGTAGCCAATGATCGGAATGCTTAGGAAAAGATGGAGCGAACGAAAAATCACGCGTTGCATAGCTGGATGCTCCTTACTCGCCGTCAGGATTTGGATTTTGGCGAGGCTGAGGTTGCGACTTCGGGGATTCGAGGCCGAACTGTCTTGCGTATTCGAGGTTGAGGCGCTGCCAGCCTTCGAATTTGATGGCGTCGGCGCCAGCAACGCGACCGATCGGATGGCCGGCGAGCAACCAATCGAGCGAATCAATACTGATGTGCCAGCCTGCTGCACCCCAGGAGATGAAGCGGCGATCGATGGCGTGCCAGAGAGTGAGACGCGTGCCGCCTGAGGTGGTGTGTTCGAGTTGCCAACGGATGTCGCCGAATTCGAGGTGCTCGGGAAAATCGACGCGGGTGACTTTTGCTTCGATGGGCTGTGCGCGGCCGACCCAAGTGAGTTTCACCGTACCGCCGACTTTCTCCAAGTCCCCTTCGACATCGAAGGGAGCCCATTCACGAACGTGATCGGGATCAGTGATCGCCTGCCAAACTTTTTCTGGCGAGTGGCGGAGATCGCGGACGAGGATGAGCGTCCACATATCGCCGCCTTTTTCCACGGTGGCGCCGGTGGCTGGGCCGGGCGAGTAGTTTTGGTAAGCGTTCATCGATTGGTTCCTTTTGTGGGTGCAATGCGCGTGCTGCGCGGCGCGGGCAGAGCCTACCACTTCATGAGTTGCGTGATCTGGATGAGGTTGCCGCAGGTGTCGTTAAGCGTGGCGATTTTGGAGCCGGTGACGTCTTTCGGAGGCGCGACGAAATCGACGCCTCGGGATTTGATGCGTTCGAAGTCGGCGTTGAGATCATCGGTGAAAAACATTATGGCGGGCTGATTCTGTTGGAACGTCGCTTCCTGAAAGGCCTTCGCGGCGGGATTGTTGTTGAGCGCGAGCTGCAATTCCACGCCATCGGGATCTTCGGGCGACGCGATGGTGAGCCAGCGATAAGGACCCTGGCTGAAGTCGGTCTTCTTTTTGAAGCCGAGGACGCCGGTATAAAACTGAAGAGCTTTTTCCTGGTCATCGACGAAGAGCGTGGTCACTTTGATCTTCATTTCCTTTCTCCTTTTTTAACTTTTGCGTTTTTTGATGATCTTTTTGAGACGGGTTGGCTCGTCCATTTTGTCGAGGTGGCGTTCCAGCGCGTCAATGTGCGCGGACCAGAAGCGGCGGAACTGCCCGAGCCAGTCGTCGAACTCCTGGAACGGGCCGGGTTTGAGGCGGTAGAGACGGCGTTGAGCGTCCACGGTGGACTCCACAAAGCCCGCGTCGCGAAGGACCCGGAGGTGCTTGGAGACGGCGGGCTGCGGCATGCGAAGGCTGCGTTCGATTTCGCCGACCGACTGCTCGCTACCGGCGAGGAGGCTGAGGATGGCGCGGCGGTTGGGTTCTGCGATGACTTCGAAGACCGATTCCATGGTTCTTATATACTCCTAACCGCATATACATGTCAAGGCATATTATTAGGAAAACTTCTAAGTGAGAGGGGCTGCCCGAACTGGTGAATTTCAACTGCGCGGCTACTTTACGGATGTGCGGTGACGATCAGGGCGCGAAGGCCGTGCCAGGCGATTTCCACGCCGATGCAGATCAGCAGGAAAGCAATGATCCGGAGAAATCCGTGCACCAGGCCCGAGGGAACACGAGCAGCGACAAAAGGCGCGTATGCGCAGCAGACATAGATGGCAACGCTCAAAACCACGACGCACGAAAAAAGGCCGATGAACGCGGGGATGCGGCTAGCCAGTTCGAGACTCTTTGCCTGCGCGCTGAGCGTGAGGGTGACGGCGACGGACCCGGGACCGACGGTGACGGGGAACGTGAGCGGATAAAAGGCTTTCGACTTCCACTGGGTGACGCAATCTTCGGCGGCCGCTCGCACGCCAGGATCGTCGGTCGCGTGCTTGGCGTCGGGCTGATTGAGAAGCTGCCAGCCGAGCGCCGCGAGGACGGCGCCGCCAACCAGCTGCAAAACCTCGATCGAGATGCCGAAGAATTGAAGAATGTACGGGCCTGCGAGGGCGACGGCGGCGAGAAAGAGCGTCATGTTCACGGCCATCTTTCGCGCGAGGACTTTGTACGGGCTCGCGTCGCGAGCGCCGACGATGCTGAGCAGCTCCAGCGCGGTGCCTGGCGGATTGACGAGCGGAAGCAGAGCGCTTAGCGTGAGAAGAAAGTATGTGGAGAACTCTTTCATCGAGATCGTTATTCTGCCGAGATGCGGAACGCGTTCGCAGCAGCGCGCCGGAATTTCGCGCCACACAGTATTTCATAAAATTGTTCCAGAAGCCGCGCCGCGATAAGGCTGTGAGAATTGTCACGGCAAGGCGGATGGAAATCGACTGGGACGATTAATCCATGCGGAGACGATCTGAGCTTTTATTCGGTGAAGATTTTTTCCGTAGAGTTGGTAGCGCTAACGGGAATCGAACCCGTATTTCAGCCTTGAAAGGGCTTTCCTCACCCTCAAAAACATTGGGCTTTTTCGCAAATTGTACTCAGATTGGCGTCGGATTGTACACAGGCTCGGGATTCTCACCAGAAGCCACTACATCGTGTCTATGAAGGCTTAGCTTCGGACAAACGCGAGGTGATCGAGCCACTGGTTTAAAGAGATGAACTTTGAGCACGTCACTTTTAACTCGTGATTTGCGTGATCCCAGAACGCAACTTCGAACTTAAAGCCGCGCTGAATGAGGTCTTCGGCAACGGGTACGTAGTCGCCGTCCCCAGCAACGAGAGTCACCTCGTCGACTCCGGGCTTGATCCTCTCGTATGAATCCTTCGTGATGTCTCTGGTGATCGTTGTGTCGATTTTCTTCTCGCGATTTGCGATGTTGCGATCATGGACGACCACTTCAAATCCTTGCTTTTTTGCTACCGACCACAGCGAGTCGTTCTTGGGTGGCCGCGACCCGTACAACACGGCTCGCCCGATGTCATCACCGCCCGCGAATTCGTGCAGCTTGCCAAAATCAATCGTCCAGTTGTAGTCGCAAATTTTCTGCGTCACTGCGGTCCAAACGTCCGGCGCATGGCCACGCGCGGCTGCAGCGACGTGCATCCCTTCGATCCAAACATTCGAATTATCGACATACAAAAAATTCGCCACGGTGCCTCCGAGCGAGCCGTCAGTCCACAGGTGTCTGTAACCCACCACGTCGCTGAGCGACGAATAGCTCAGCTGATCCGCGTACCATCCTTCTTAAACTTCGCCAGCGGGTCTTCACCGTCGCGGCCCATCGCAAACGCCCAAGCCATAAGCGCGACGGTCTTGTCCCGAAATCGCGAATATTTCTTCACTCCATGCAGCTTTGCAATCAATTCTTCCATGCGCTCGACCGTGCCCGGTTCGAACTGCTTCAGAAAGTTCTTCGTCAAAATTTCAAGCAGCGGACCAGTCACCGCCTGTTTTTGCCCGCTGTCTAATTCGGTGATCAACTTGTGGATGCCGTCCCATTGAGCCTTTGCTTCGGGCAACATCGGAGCACGTTTGGATATGGTCATGATTTTTCTTTCCGTTCCTTCAGCTTTATCACTTCGTCAGTCGCGTCGGAAACAGCATGCTTCAATTTGCGGACGCGCGTACCTCGGTTATGCGCTACTTCATCTACTTGCGCCAACAGCACGAGTAAGTAGCGACGGAAGCGCGCGGGTTTGCGCATGCCGTATAGCTCAGCGATGACCTTCTCGAAATGTTTCTGACCGGAGGGACTGTAGCCACGTAGAAAAATTGAACCAATTTCATCGGCTAATTCGCCGCGAAGTTCTTGGCTCTCGCCAAGTGCGATGTCTTTAGGTTTGCTGTTCTTCGGCATGTGGGATTCTACCACGTACGGCGTTACGTACCACATTGCGCACTAGCTCTGGCGCGCTTGATAGAATCGACGAATGAACACGAAAAATTCGTTGCTCACTGCCGCGCAGCGTGAACTTGAACGCCACAGCTGGGCCACTTTGTGGAGGGCGACCCGGATCGCAGACCGATGGCGCAAGGCGGACAAGGTGTGATCGTTGTGGGCTGCGTGGCGTGCGAACTCCGCCTCAATACGATTCCCCAGTTCATGAAGCACCTCACTGACGATGTTTTGCCGGGGATTATCGACACGGTGGTCGAGCGCACGGCAATTTCTGAAGACTGACGCGCCGCGCGTCGAACTGAGGTCGGATTTGCTTGGCTCCGGTGATACCATCGCGCGCATGGCATCGTACTATCTCAGCTTTAAGTGCGACACTTGCGGCGAGATCGCGGTCGCGCCCGTTCTCGGCGTCAATCTGACGAGGCATGACGAAATTTTCGCATCGAATGCGACGCACGACTCTACCTGCGCGAAGGGCCACAAGTCTGTGTACTTCACAAATCAGATCGTCGCGGTTCATCGAAAACTGTCGCCATCCGAACGAGCGTCCTTCCCCGAATTGCTGAACGACGAACGATTCATAGACATCGAGTAGCCCCCAATGATGATCCCGTTTCTTATCCGCCACGGCACGCTGTACGTGATGTGGTCCTCCGGGAGCAGCGCCGTGCCGTTTTTCGAATTTTCGCGCGCGCCGGAATTGCGCGAGCTAGATTTTGGGTGGCTGCGCGTTCACGTCAAGATCGATTGGCGACCGAAGGGTTGGGACGCGGCGGCTCACCGGGAGCAGTATGAGCAATGGTTGCGCGATTTGCGCGCTCGTGAGAACGCGCTCCGGTGGCTGCGATAGCATCGATGTTTTTCGCTTAGTAGTATTCAGCTGTCTGACGCGGTTTGCGGCCTTCTCAAGAGGGGAGGAACGATGACTGACGAGGCCACGGACACTCGCGAAAACCCAAAGCGCGAAGCTCGCAGACGTTTAGGTCTTTCAACACGGGAATGGTTGCTCGTCGCGTGGTTCCTTGCATTCTTCGCTTTTTTCGTGTCGACAGTATGGCACGACGCTGTAGGAGGACTATCGTTCTTGGAGGTGCTCGCAAGGCCGGGACTCCTGCTGGCAATTGCATTGGGTGGGCTTGCACAATTCTTGTCGCTAGAACATCTCGAAATCTTCGTGATCGGTTGGGGTATCATTTGGTTGGTATCCAGATCGATCCATGACAAGTGAGCGGTCTGATGACGTTGACGGAGGGAAAAATGGGCGGTGAAGCAACAGATACACGAGATTTTCACTGGTCATCTACGCGCAGCTTCCGAGTTAGCAAAACCGCATGGGCTATGGGGCAAGAGTTCTTGCGGCGGCGAATCGGCGGTTTTCTAAAATATAACCCCCATGCAACAGAGATTCCGGCAGAACAATTTGCTGAACACCTTCACCAGCCGGAAGACATGGGCGCGAGCAGCCTGCATGTTCTCTTGAGAGCGCGTCGGCATCCTAAAAGCTGAAAGCTGCTCTACGCTGCCATCCAGCAGTCACCAGCACCCGCTTAAACATGCCCGCGCTGCTAATAGCGCCCAGCAGGAACGATTTTCCGGGGGTGGCTGGCACCTTACCCCTCCCCGGTCGGGTCCAGTGCCGATTTTGGAGGTCGCGCCGCCACCGTACCTTTAGCCAACGCGCGCATGTGTAGCGAGCGGATATGATCTAAGAGACGCGCCCGTTTGCGCCATAACCTCTGCATAGCTTCGGCCCTCAGCGATCAGCCGCAAGATTTCAGTCGACGCCACACGCCTACTGGCAACAAGATGCGCCGGGTTTACGCAAGCGAGGCGTGCGCATTTTGAACCGATGAAGGGCGTGCTCGGTGAAGTCGATCCGAAGCGGAGTTCGTACGAGTAGCGATCCGCCCGCACAAGACCATCGAGTCGTACGACCAGAAACAACCCGTGGCCGTTTCGTGAGGTCCGGCCCTTCCACATCCAGCATGGCCCGAGTTCACGCATCTGCGCACGCTGTGACTTATCGATGTCGACGCAGGCCCAAAATGCTTGCGTCTCTGCGGCATCTGCAGCGGCGAGGTTCAGCGGAATTTCTGCACCCAGTCTATGAACCGTGCTCATGATCACGCCACAGTTTCGTAGTCATGAAGCACCTTCAATTCGCGGCCCAGTTTTTCGAGGTCCACGTCTTGGTCCATGACCGCGTTGCTCGTCAGGTCGACGACGAAATAATCGCCGAGCGTTGTAGCTACCCGCTCGCGCGCTTTCTTGACAAGTTGACCTTCGTCCGCCAGTTTGCGGTTGATCCGTTGCACCAACGCTCGCTCGCTGATGGGTACCTTTACATCGCTTTTCTTCGCCATGCGCCGCGCCTCCGTGCGCGTATGAGCATATTAGCGCATGAGCGTATGAGTGTCAAGCGACTATTTACGGACTGCCATCCGGCTGGCCATGACGAGGAGCAGCTTGCGGTCGCGTTGCGGCGTTTTCGCCAGCAATTTTCGCAGGCGGTCGATCACGCGAGCTTCTCTGCTCGTGCTGCCGTATCCCGCTTCCGTCCTCTGAATCACGGGTTTCGCTGGCGGCTTTTCTCCGTCGTAGAAGAGCTGGTACAGCGGAATCTCCAGCGCGCGTGCAAATTTTTCGAGTGTCTCGATACTCGGCACCGTGTGCCCGTTCTCGACTCGCGAGACGTATGCGCGGATAAGCCCGGTGCGTTTTTCGATGTCACCCTGCGACAGCTTTTTCTGATCGCGAATCCCTTTCAGCTTCTCCCCGATGTTCATCTTCAGCTCCCGTGGTTTGTGGCGGACAAGGATAAATCGGTCTTGCCCGCGAAGTGTGCTTCAACGCTTAAAAATTTTGCGGCGTCGCGTCGCTGTTTCGGCGGCAGCGTTTTCAACGCCTCGCGCGATCCTCACGCAAATTTTGCGGAAGGCTTCCTTGTCGCGTGCAAATCCTTTGTGCAATTTTTTGGCTGTCTGGGCAGCCACTTTATCCAAGTTCTCGCGCCACACTGGAACGCGAGCAAACATGAAGGCTACGAACAGCAGCAAATCTGAGATGTTTTCGCGAGTCGGCACGAACTGCCGCGTCGTCATTTTGCGAATGATCGGAGCCGCGACGGATTCGAGACGGGCCAATTCCTGTTAGATTACGTCGGCGTGCTGCGGCTCGTCTTTTATTGTGTAGTAGTCGGGTCGATTGGCTTCGTGCTTAGGTTTCGATTCGCGGAGAGACTTGTGTCGCTCGTACACCCAAAGTGCGCCAGCCTTATCGGTGAACCCTTTGAGGTAGAACTTCGGAACGTAGTGCTGTGCGCGCATTCCCATCTATAGCATGGAACAAACTCCTCGGTCATCTACACCATACCTTAACCGCTTGGGCCCGTCGAAGCTGACAGCCAAGAATCTGGCCTGACAAGGAGATTACAGTGAGCACCGAGTTTCCCAGTGAACAGAGCGGCGTCATGGGTCGCGCACGGGTCCAGCATTACGAACACTCGCTCAGTTTTCGCCTGCGGGCTACTAAACAAGCTTGCGCTCTTCATTTTTCCTCGCACGCTGCCTCGCGAAAAGCCGAATGTTCAATCTCCGCTATCAGAATTGTAACGTCTACAGTTATCGTGATCGATACCATATTTGCTTGTCTTACGCGGGATATGCCATATGCTCCACCATCAAGGAAGACCAGTTCTCACAATGGATTCAATGTCGCCCTTCAAGGAGACCCACGATGCCTCCCACTGCAGATCCTAGGTTCACAAAGATGAACATTCTTTTTCGTACGACTGATCAAAACAAAGACCCCGACTCAAGGCTCGAGATTTTCATCCTTCGACCTCACGACGAAGCTGCGGTAGCGTACCTAGACATTGGTGGCAACAATCAGCCGCACGTCCCAAACATGGAATTTCAAGCAAACCTACCTACTCCAACTTTCGAAGTTCCGACGTTTGGAGACGGCTTCACCTTGAAAGACTTACGGACCGAGGTCGTTTTCCTAAAAATGACTCCGGTTGGAACGGATAGGTGGACATTCGGTTTCGACGCGGTCCTCCATTTCGATGACCAAACAACAGCTACGCTTATTGTCTATCCCGGCTATCTCGTATTGGATAATTCGATTCAAGATTTTGCACGAATGACGAGAGTAAGTTTGAACGGCGCGGGAGTAATTCGGCCAGTGTAAAAACGTTGGCATCAATACCTCTGCCTTAGCTGACAAGGAGAGATAAATCTATAAAAAACGGTGCTGCTAGCTGTAGACCAAGTAAATATTGGCCGCCGTCGCTGGAACTGGAAATGCGTGCCGATGCGATTCAAGCAAGCGATGACTTGCAGCCTCACAAACACGGCAACTTCGCGATGCTAGACTTGGCTCACGCCCACTAGATACGAAATCCGAATTGGAGGTCGGGCAATCTCGGTCGTTCGAAAAAGGTGGTGGCACATGATGAACCAAGCGCGGTTCGTGTTCGTCGGAAGTATCGTCCTGCTGGCATCCGTGTCTGGACCTTGGACGTCGAAACTCACCGACGAGGCTTCGCGACTCGACGTGAGTCCGACAAATATCAACGGCGTGTCGGCATTTCGGGCGATCTCGAAGGATTTTGACGCGAACAACGCTTCGGACTCAGAACTGGCGCGTCACGGTTTACCGCCACGGCCTGACAAAGAGAAATCTCCGACCGCTCATGCAGACTGGCAACATCTCGTCGACGCGGCAGCGTATCGTGTTGTACCTACGTTGGAATCGACGAACGTTTATCACGGCCCTGCGCAAGGATGGAAAGTCACTGGTCCGCGCGCTGGCGGCTTAGTGCCCACACAGAGTTGGAACTGGAGCGGCTTCGTTATCGAAGACACGAACAACAGTTTTCGACAAGGAGCATTGCTCAGCGGAACATATGTCGTGCCACAACTAATGGACTGCAAGCGCGGCGGCCCAATCCCAAGGCTCTGGTCGTCAAACTGGATTGGGTTCGATGGTCAAGACTCTCCCGACGTATTTCAGGCGGGCACTTCATCGGACGATCGTTGAGACGAGACATTCGGGGGCGGGCCACATGCAAATTTCTATGCATGGTATGAATGGTACCCGCAGCCGGAAATGATAATGAAGAGCGAGGGCGTTTTTCCGGGCGATTACATCACTCTCATTTTATACGTTCGAACTAACCCAACCAGCTACGTCATGACCTACATTAACGAATCGCGCCGTCACTCGGTGTCTCTACCCTTGTCGCCGCCACCGGGAACAGCCTTTGTCGGCAATACGGTCGAATGGATAGTGGAGCGACCAACGGTGAACGGTTCTTTGCCTAAGCTTGCTCCATACCTTTGGAGCAACTGGTACGGCGGGTATGAACAGGACATGCATAATAATGCGCAGATGCCGTCGTCAACAGCTGTGGGCACTGTGTACTCAGTTACGATGATCGATCAAGTTACACAGGGTATGATGTCTCAGCCGACGCTGATACCGCACCAACCTCACGTAGATACATTTTGGTTCCGCTACATCGGTCAGGACTAACCGGGTGAATAGACGCTGCGCGGGCGAAAAACCTTCACGGCACTGATTCTGACGGAGGTGGATTGGCTTCGCGTTTTTGGCTTGCAGCGGAGTGCGCGATGCATTTTTCCCAATACCTCTTAGATCGCTGGCTTCAACCGAAGCGCGGACTACGAGCTTCGAATCTGCACCCCGTGGTAAGCGCGTTCAGGGTTTAGGATCGGGCTGTTGCCAGATTCCTTTTCGTAGTAACTTCCTCACGTCCATCATTCTAACAACTAGGCGGAGACATTGCCTTTTAAGTCGGTGAGGATACTGCACAGGAAGTAGTGCGGCTACACGACAGCGAGATCGACGCCTCCGGTCTCGGCAGCAGCTCAATCTCAAGAGGCCCAAGTAGTAGCCATCATCGCATTTTTCCGCCCTTGAAGCTTGCCGCCATGTCTGCGTCCGCTGAGGGCACCACAGTTATCGAAATCGCGGAACCCGCCTCCGAATTGAAGAAGAGAAAGGACCAAGTCGAGCGCATTGAGGAATACAGCGCGGACCCTGACCAATTCCCGCGATGGTCACGAAAGCGAGCAAATTGGTCGAGGAGGCCCTTGAGGGTCCGGAAGGAGCGACAACGGCATTTATATCGGCACCGACTCTGATTACGGCGATGCGCAGTATTGGAACCCGCAAGACAGCGAGTCCGTTCCCGATCCCCACATGATGATTGTGGGCGTCAGCGGATCAGGAAAGACGTATTCAAGTCTTTGTTTAACCGCAGAGCTGGCACGTCGGGGGACACCGACAATTATCTTTGACTACGCGCAGTCCTACGAGAAAGACACCCTCGACACTGTCTTCGCGAAATATGTCAGGATTTCAGGAGTTTAGGATTGGCGAGGATGGCATTTCGCTTAACCCCCTTCAGATTTTCGTGAAAACGCGAAAGGCGCTTATTCGGTCGCCGCCAGAGTCTCCGACGTCTTCGATGCGGTGTATCACCTCGGGCACATTCAGCGGAAAGTCCTGATTGAAGCAATCATCTCGACCTTTGAGAAGACGGGCATCAGCACGTCTGCTCCAGCGACTGGAAAACGATCCGCCTAGCTTCAATCAACTCCAGCAGACGCTTGACGACTTTGCATCAGACAAAGCTTACCCAAACAACAAGAATGCGATGGCACTGTCCGCCCGACTGATGCCGTTTTTCATCCTAAGTTTTCAGCGCAACCGAAAAAAGCTGGTCGTGGGAGGGGCTATTTGGTGACGCCGAGCATAAAGTTCACATTCTTTCATTTCGCGGACTTGAGGGAAAGACGCAGAACGTCACGCTTGAGATGCTGTTGTGGCACTTGTTCTTCTATTTGAAATCTCGTGGTAAAGCACCTTTAAGTGTGTACATCGTGTTAGACGAAGCCCACCACATCTCGTTTCACAAGGGTGGGCCGATGGGAATGCTTTTGCGTGAGGCGCGTAAGTTTGGGCTCGGGGTCATACTTCGCTTCGCAGCAGCCAGAAGACTTCACTCAAGTCGCATTCGATAACACCGCATCGAAGCTGACGCCTGGGAGAACTAGCGATCCAGCGTTGAAGGTCTCGAAGTTCATCGCCGCGAAGTGCTCGAACTACAGCTCGCCCGAGGCGGTTCAAGCATCCTGATATCTACGCAGAAGCCAGAAAGAGTAGGCACTCTTCGTTACGAAAAATAGCAGATATCAGGTCCAGATCGCTGACCTGAAATCGAGAGCGACAACGCGTCGAGAGGCCATCAGATCGTGAACGTCCCGACGTCCTCGAATGAGGAGCTGGTATTTGCCCCTGCTATCTTAATCCTGTCGCAGGACCTGTACCCCCGCCGAAACTCGAAATCGTTCGCGAATATGTTCAGAACGCGAGTGACACCATGGATGCGTTTGCCCCTGTCGCGAGAACATCATGAAGGACTCGTCTCAACTCAATTTCATCAAAATCTCAATTCAAGGCAAGAGTCTCATCATCTTCAATACAGGCATAGGTATGGATGCTGTCGACGTTTCGAAGACTGCGTCGGATCGCATATTCGGAGTGAGAGCAGGAGAGGAGGCTGGTTACAAAGGCATCGGCAAACTCGCCGGGATCGCGGTGGCCGAAGAACTTGAAGATCAGTTCCACGTCGTACGGCGACCCGAAGCTGCATTACTTCGAGTTTCGCGCCAAGGAAATGCGCGAGGAGATCAACAACAACAAAAGAAAAGGAATCATCGAACCCGCCAGCGAAGTAATCCATAGACACACAACACTTGAATCGACCGACACCGAAATTACCTCCCATTTCACGATGGTTGAACTCCGAGGAATCAGCGACTCGTGTCCTGAACTTTTGGACTCCGCAACGAACTAAAGGAATATCCAGGAGAAGTGGCTCCCTTCCATAGATGCACATGAATTTTCTTGGAGCTGGATCCGTTTTGCACGACCGCTTCGTCACAGTGATAACAACCTCTGGCCAAAAAATAAATATGACACATAGCAGAATGAAAGATCGCGCGCTCGAGTTTACAAACCGTACGTTGACTCGATGATGATCGCGGAACCCGATTACATTGAAATCCACGACGTGGACAATCTCAATAAAACGCTCGCACTTTGCTGGTATGCGACCTAAAGATCAGGAAGTTCTGGTACAAATGAGACCAGCGGGAAGAATATTTTCGATGACGACACTGATGATCCGCATTTGAAAAAGCGGTTTGCTGGTCTGGCCTACAAATTGTTCGGATTTTCCGTCGGCGACAGGTCCCGGTCTGTCCGAACGTTTGGGGTGGAGTGCTCCCAGAGCCTTGTGGTTCACAGGTGAATTTCACCTCATCGACAAAGACGTCTACCCCACAACCGACCGTTCAGATTTCATCGAAAGCGACCCACGAGCAAGCCTATATAAGGCTGGCCTGCGCATTCCGATAAGTTGAATAAACTTGCGCAGGACATCAGCAACAATCGTACCGCCTACCGGGACGGTAAAGTTTGGTACGAAGTTGCAGGATTGGAACGAGCCATTAAAGGCCGGGAAGATTGAGCGTGCCGAACTCAGATCGATTCGCGAACAAGTCCACAAGAACCTAGCGTTTTGAATGAACGTGTCGATCAGTGCAGCGATCAGGACGTGAAGCAATACGACAAAGAAGTGCAGAGGTTCGCCACCGATCACCAAAAGCAACTCGAAGCGGCGCAACATACAAAGGGCGATAACGGTATCGCAGACGTGCTGGCGAACTTGATATGACTGGCAAGGCTCGGAAAGTCTTCCAAATCGTTATGGAGACGCTCGAACGCCATTTCGAGGACGATCCCGACACCTACGAAAATTTGCTGTCGAAATTTCTGCTGCGCTCCGAAAGAAATATGATGACCGAAAAACTAGATGCTGTTTTTCAGACCAGTCAAACAAGGATTATCTTCATAATGAGTTCGACTATGGCCACGTCGAGCCGAGTCAGCAGCACGGAAGGCGGCTAAACTATCTCGGCCTGCCCGCGTGGAAGATGCTCGACATCATTTCATGGGAAAGTTTCTGGACCGCTTCACGACAATCGAACGGGAAGAAAACCAGCAGCACCTGATGTTCTTACAGGCCAATGTCCGCGATGTCGACATCGCCTCTACTCTTTTACGGTGATTTCGCCGAGAAATTGATCAAAGGACGCGACACGCTGGGTAAGCAGCCGCACTGGCCGTACGACGTTGTGAATCTTGATTACTTTGGCGGTTTCATCTACTCGAACTTTTAGCAGCCAAAGGCTTTCAAAAAGCTGATCTCGAACCAAGCTGATCATCAACGTGGGTTCCTGTTCGTGGTCACGCACGACGTCCGCGACGGAGATGTGATTGGGGCGAAAGCCTCCTTCATCGATGATCTCCGTCATCGACTGAGAGGTTCGACTGTCGAGAAGAGGACTCACGACGCTATCGACCGAACCATGGACTGGTATGAAGACCTTGAGAATCCCGACTGGTGTCGGCAGGGATTCTTATGAACACCTTTCGCTACGATACGGGAGAGAGTGAGCACTTCGACGTGCAATGTCGGCCACCGATCCTCTATTCGGGCACAGGGAAATCGTTTATGATCCATTTTTGTAACCGATTTCACATTTCGTGCCGGAGCAGCCCACAAAACAGCGAGCAAGCAGAGCATCTTCGATGTAGTCGATTTGGGTAACCGAGAAGTCAAGGGCGCGAGGCTCGTAGCAGCCACAGCGAAGCACCACGTTTAACTGCTGCCTGATGCGTAAAAGATAGAATGAGATTGCGACCATACGAGTCTGCAGATGGCCAATAAACGCATTCTTCTAATTGAACCCGGTTACAAAAACAAGTACCCGCCTCTCGGACTGATGAAGATCGCGCAGTACCATGGTCCGCGTGGTAAGCGCGACTCTGTAATCTTTATTAAGGGCGAAGACGCGTCGGCGCTGTCGCAGGCATGGGACCGAATCTATGTAACTACCCTCTTCTCGTTCGAATTCTCACGAATCTCGAAAAGCATCGAATTCGCCATTGAGGCCGCCAACGGGGATAAAGACAAGATATTCGTAGGTGGCATCGCTGCCTCTCTGATGCACGAACGGTTTCTCCGTGAGCCTCGCTGGACGGGCATCCGCTTTATTAAGGGTTTATTGGGAGAAGCCCTGCGGTTTCTCTCGAACTGGATGAGTCTTCCGAGGAACTGTATTCGGACGACCGAAGCGGCACTCCGATTGAAGATCTGACGCCTACTATAGCATCCTCGACCAAATTGAATATTGGTATCCAGTCAACGATGCCTACTTCACGTATGCCTCTCGCGGCTGCATTCGCAGATGCAGCTTCTGCGGAGTCCGAAGCTCGAAGGCGGGCAGAGAGATATTCGCCGATCACTTCGATGGTCCGCGAGTGACAAATCTATGGCAGAAGAAAGACCTAATTCTCATGGACAACAACGTGGTGGCCGCTCCTCGATTTCACGAGATCATGGCCGAAATTCGCGACCTTGGCTTCACTCGCGGCGCAAAACTCTCGCGCCCGGACGCCCTCCGTTCTGAGGCGCGTCGATTTTAACCAAGGCGTGGATGCGCGTATTTTGTGCAAAGACTCCATATTCCTGAAGAGTTGTCTTCCATTTGCATTAAGCCGTTGCGAATCGCATTCGATCATCTCGGTTCAAAAAACCCTACGAGCAGGCGATCCGGTTCGCTTGCGAGTTTGGACTGGTCGAACTGTCGAACTACATGCTCTAGAACTTCCACGATACCCCGACCGAAATTTACGCCCGGACGAGACGGAACGTCCATCCGAACGAGGAACCCGGCATTCGGATATGGTTGTTTCGACTGCGCCATCAGTGAATTGATCTGCCGGATCGGTCATATATCGGAGAGCACTGGACATGCTACCAGCTCGATCTCTGGAGCTCATTCGCCAAGGAATGCATGGTGTTGTCAGCGGCGAACGAGTTTCTTCAAATTGGCGTTCGGCGATTCAGTCGAAAACTTCGAAAATCTTCTTCTCCGACCCCAATATTTCTATATTCAACAGGGAGTGGTACGATAGTATGGCGGTAAAGCAGAACAGGACGATTTTCAGTCTTGCTTCCGCCGTCTGTCCGCGTCAGAATGCATCTAGAGACGAAAGCTCTTGTCATCATGCGATCCTGCTTTTTCGTGAAACTTCCGGCGCTGACTACAGACGCTGAGCGCAAAAAACTTCTGCGATCTATTTTCCTCTCTCTTAGGAAATCGAGGCCAGAATCTCGGCGAACAGAAGAAGACGAGAGAACCGACGCGCTTGAGGTTCCAGAGGACGAGCTAGTCGAGGACGCTGGATCGTTGGACGACGTCTCGACCCGCGTGGAGAAACTTCAATTGCACCGAGGAACGTCAGCACGAGCAGCGATCTGACGCTAATCGCGACAAATCGACTTCTCAAAGCACCAGAGAACTGGGCTTCGATCATGAACATGCCGATGGTGGGCAAAGATGTCTTGAATGACGCGAGCAGCTCGATGTACGTCAACGTGCTCTCTTGTCTATCGCGACTACATCGATAACGGTACGGACTCTATAGACGCTGCTAAGGAAATGGGCCTCCTGTGTAGACCGCAGGGCCCATTCACATATCCGTCGATCCGCAGCGAAGAATAGCCCGAATTAGAGACGATGGCGCTGGCTTGGAGCGAAAAGAATCGTTGAACGCCTTGTCACTCTGGCGCAAGTAAGAAGCGCGGTTCGAGGGCACGCGGTTTTCGCGGTGTCGGGCGACTCGCGGGACTCGGTACTGTCAGGAACTCGTATTCCGAGCCAAGGCATCTGAAGACTTGCATATCAGCCAGCTTCGGTGGACTGTCGAAAGCCGAAACCTCTGATTCGAACTGAGCAGTATTCCGATAACCTCTGAAAATGAAGTCCGCGACGTCGTGTCGGTGAGGACATCATCGATGGGACCATGTCTGGATTATTTCTCTAGTTGAACTACCGGTCATCGTCCGAGACGGCAACGATCTGCTAATGGATCGTGGCGCAATTCAGAACATCTCGAAAAAGTCGCGCGAATCCCATTCGCGCCCGAGTTCTCGTGTGTATCACAGTTGAATAAGTTCTTCAGCCGAACGTCAGACTCGGGAATGTGGAAATCACTATAATTGAGACCGAGCGCCCTCTGTACTGTCCCGACCGAGATCAATTCGAAGCAAGAAAAGGCACGTCTGATCGATTCGGGCGCTCGCAGCCCATCGACTTGTGGGCTCCGATGGCGCGGTCGCAGCGATGGGACGGATTCTTCATCACAGCCATCTGGTAGCTTTTCCGAATACATCACGAATAAAAGGGCTTTTGCTGCGGTCAGGAAACGTTCAAATCGGCGAGGCTGACTTGCTTGTTACGAATTCTTCCCAGAGCCGATACTTACTTCGTGGGCCGTAAGGTAGGTTCAATTCTGGATGACCGGATCCTGCTCAATGGTTCGCGCGATCACTTCGAGCAAACGTCCATTTCCGGAGTGTGCTCACGGAACTCACTCCGATTGCTCGTGAGCTGGCCGTCTCTGCAGGGTCGATTCGATACGTCGAAACTGGATTCGGAAATTCGAACAAGGCGTTACCGCGATAAGGGATCGGCAAGTACCTTCATCAGGCGCAATTTCAAACAGCTGTAATCAAAGTTTGCGGTGAAAAGCGGATTGACTCGCGGAGTCGGAGAAATTCGTGACGGTCACAGCGTTAGGGAGGAGGCTCGAACTACGTTGCGAAAGCGTCTCACCCCTTAGGTAAATGACTCAAGAAAGCTCCAAGCCATGGACCCGCGCATGATCTCGAACGCTTTCGTGGACCGTGTCGATGTTCGATCCAAAAGCTGATCCGTAAACCGTCATGACGTTATGAAAATCAGGCTTCGGCGAGAAGCGTTGGTCGATACAATTCTACGCAGGCTTTGACCAAGAAAACGTTGGCCGATGCCGCCCCTCAAAATCAATCTGGCACTTTCATTCGCCCGGCATGTTGCGCAACAAGAACGGTAGGCACCTCTCGGACGTTCGTTGATTCTAGTTGACGGTCTATTTAAGTACTTAGTAAGCTCTCACTCCGATGAGCTTCCCTGCTGATTTCGACAAAAAGAAAAATATCATCGATGAGTTCATGCCCAAGGAGTACGAGACAATCGCCTCAGCTCATTTCGACTCGCAGAATGGGTTGCGGCAGCAGTTTAGGTTTTATTTAGTTTTTGCCGCTATTCCCGTAACGGTGCTCAGTTTGGCTCATAGAATCGAACGGGGGCAGAACTCCACGAGATACAGCTGCTGAAGCAGCCATACGTGGTCGGATATGTTTTTGTCGCAAGCGGCATCCTCGGTGTTTTGATGTTAGTGTCGATGATCCATACCGCCTTGGATGTCACCATGTATGCTCGAACTGTTAACGGGATCAGACGCTATTTCGTCAGCCGTGACGAGGCACTGAGCGTGAGCTACCGTCAGTATTTGAAATTGCCCACCGACCAGACTTGTCCACCTTATTTTCACAGAAAGGCGTTTTTCTATCAGCTTGTGGCCATTTCTCTGATCACTGTCTCTATTTTGTTGTCGGGGTTAGTGTGTTCCATTACTCACCCTTTATTTCGATTCTAATAGCCGTTTTCGGGCTTGCATTCCAGATGAAGGCGTATAGCTGGTTTTGCGCGTGGAAAGAGCGGAAAGAGATTGAGTAACTTACCCACTCCCTGTTCCAACGAAGCACCCCCACGCTGAAGAGGCAGCTGGGGTACTTTCATATTGGATACGCGGGGACTAAAGACAGCCCTTCAAGTGCTCGGTCGTGCGGCCTGCACCCTTGGGTCCATAATGGCTTTCCACAAAGGCGGAAACATTGCGATCAATATCAGCGATGGATACCCCGCTGGCAGTTTCGGAGACTGTATCGTGTCACGCAGCAGTGAAAATGATCTGGTCGGAAACGAATGGTGGTCTGCATGTCTCTGCAGTTGAAAGACGAGGTAGTTCGAAAAAAACCGTAGAAGTCCCACGAATTGATGGGACTCATCGGATCATACTTGCCGCCAGTCTGCCTCGCTCGCAGAAGTCCGTAGTGCTCGATGTAGGCCACCGTTTCAAGCATAAAGACGGCAACCGTCGCCTGAAGCAATAGAAACACGATTCCCTGCCATCCCCCAGTCATGCTGATAATGACAATCCACAGAGCTTGCAAGAGCCCAAATTGAACCATCCGATTCGCGAAAGTAAATATTGAGGATCGGCGAGTTTCGAGTCTGCGCTTTTCCAGTTCCCATGATCGCTTGAAACAACCCGGCACGGTGCGAAGCACGAATCGATACAACGATTCACCGAGCCATGCCGTGCTCAGGTCTCTGTCCGTTCCAACCCATACGTGATGACTTTGAATGTGATTAATTTCGAAGATGAGCGTAGAAAACGTTGGTTAGACCGATCCGCCCGAGTACCTTACTTATGGTGCTGGGCTTGTGAACAAGCTCGTGCGAAGCCGTTATGCCAATGCTACCGATCATGCCAACCGAAATAACTAAGCAGGCCCGATCTCGAAACGACATCGCGCTCAGGAGATGAGCAGCAAAGAAGACGACAATCGTGTTGCCGACGACGAACAGAAACGGTGCTGCTTCGACCAGTGGACCCTGCAGCTCGGATAATTCAACGTCAGCAGCGGCTCTAGAGTCGCCCGCAACGAGGTCCAATACAGGAACTGCAACCGCGATGAATGCTGCAGGCAAAAGTAACGCATAGCCTTTCGCGACGAAGCCTGCATAACAGCAAACAAACAGCAAAAAACCGAAATAGGACCCGCTACCCTCGTCCATTTGGACGCGGCGGTGCGACTTCTCTTCTAGGCAAGTTGCACCATTACGGGTGCGCCGATTTCTGGCGCATGAATGGCGCAGCACGGAAGCGCGTTTTTGTACCCGAGAGGTAAACGTGGGTATACGGCGGCCTCAACCCCGCAAATGTGGAAGGCTTGAAGTTTGCGCGCCCTAACGCTTTGAATCACTATTGGTCAGGCTCCGGGAATACTTCATTGAGAATCGTGCTTCCTTTGGGGAGCGAATCTATGTAGTGAGCAATTGCGCCGCGTCGCGAGACATCTACCATCAAGATTGATTTGGACCCGAAGTCTGTTCCGGCGCTCTCGCTGAATTTCGCCGAGTAATCACCCGGACTGTTAAGCCTTCGGCTTTCAGTCGCGTTCGAACCGCACGTCCGATTCGTCCGCTCCGCCGAGTAGAACGATCTCGTGTTCTTTTTCTTGGAAATTTTGCCTGAGGATCGACTACACCGCTGCACAGACCATCGGAAGTCCGGTCTGGACCGTTGAACAATTCTGGAAAATCATCGCGGAGGACACTAGGCAGAATTCCGGCAATGAAATCTGACTTACACCAATGAGTTCTTGTACCCGGATGAATCTACGGACTAAAAGATTGAATCGGTTGGCGTTGTCAGGCACGGTGAATTCGGACTCACTATGGGGAAGCGCAAATGAGTCCCCACCGCCCGCCCTGCCGGAACAAACCAATTGGCGATGGAAACCACAGCAATAAGCTCTTGGACCATCCGTAGCTGTAATGTGACGCGTACCGGGCGTTACCTGCGTAGCAAAAGAAGACCGAACACAAACTCGGAAATACTCGGTTTACAGCCCCTACGAACACATAAGGCAGCCAAGTCCGGCAAAGCAGCGATACGCAAAGGACCGCCAAACACCTCAGGTGATCGCGTACCAACCTTGGACTTTGAGTCTTAACCGAAGGCGTCCTCCTCCGCGCAGCCAACGCGGGACTGCGAGACGCTTTTATACACGCGGCATTCCAAGTCGGCTCCGGCAACACGGACATGACGAAGTAAGATAGCCAGCGATGCAAGCGGTCATCCCCCAGATGGGTGATGGATGAGGCGAAGCGGTGGTGGAAGACGATTAGTCTCGCGGTTGGAAACCACGGATGAGGAGTCGCACGAATTCGCTCTGGCGTCTTACACTCGTCTTGGCGTACACATTCTTAATTTGAGAACGAACGGTGTTAAAAGTTACGCCTAAAGTTCCTGCAATCTCACGCGGAGAACGACCATCGCTGAGGAGTAATGCGACACGGCTTTCAGCTGGGGTGAGACGATATTTTTCGAGAAGCGATTCGGGCCCAAGGCTGGGGGTATGCTGCTTATCGTGAACGAACGCGATCGCAACTACGAGTTCCGACACCAACACACCCGGTGTATGCAAATCGTTGATTTGTACTTTGAGGGGCGAGCCGACGCGACGCGAGATGTCTAGGCTTGCTCCTCGTCGAGACCCGTGCTTTTTACCGTTAGTGCAGGCAGCCGCGATAATCCGTCCAAGGGTTACGTCCTCGACTCGATTCTCGGCATGAAGATTGTTTCGCGACACTTTAAGGCCATCACCAACTGAAACTAAGAGTTGCGCCTGCCGATTCATGTGCATGATATTCGACTGCGGGCCGAAGAAAATGACACCGAAGGGTATTTCATTCAAGGCCGACTCGGTACCCTCACACCTCGATTTGAGTCGCGCAAGATCAGCGTGAAAACGAAACGCCCGTTGCAGGTGCGGAACAAGAGTATCCAAGCGCGTCTTGTCGTGGGCTTCGAATGCCCCTCGATTTCGCCCACGGTACAGGCTTAACCCGGCGATCCGACTTCCTGAATTCTCGATTAACGCAAATAGGCCGTGCTCGATGCCGGACGGCACTAACAAATCGTTGTAATACTCGGTCTGGGCGAGTTCAGACCGTGAGCACAACTCTTGCGACGTACAAACGCGGCGCGGGTTCGATAGGAATCGCCTAGTCCAGATGTCAATTGAGCCGTAATAGTTCTGATAGTCTCTGTCCCGGTCAGGGTCAAGTTCCCATCAGCAATGAATATCGTGCTTATCCTCTTGGGCGTCGTGCATAGTAGGGCCGCCGAACCCGAGCCCATCGTTTCTGCGATCTCTTTGAGACACCTCGGCCATAACAGCGGATCAGCGGCTGCGTCGTAGAGGGTCCCGAGTAGCTGAGACAGACTGTTCGTAGTCCGCAAGGCACCCGCCGTCAAGCAATCTATTTAATCTGTGCACTGTACTCCGTGATACTGCCGTCGCAAAGCTATTTTTCACCCATCTGGGGGATGACGATGATTCCAATTCAGCTATAACCGTCGGCCAAATGGTGAGTACGCGAGCTACTCACAACTTCGGAGGAACTTCGTGCGCATGAAACAATTCAATTCAAAGGGCCTTCAGAATCTGTTCGTTGTCCTATCGATCTGCATCTCGTTGGCGTTTCCGCCTCAGACTCGCGCAGATGTAATCGATGATTCGGATAAGTTGCTAAGCCAACTGAACCCAATTACGGGGGCGCTAGACGGTCTCGTCGGAGAAGCTGCCGACAAAGGGAATGCGGTGCTCCAGCAACAGCTCGAACATCTAAGGGCAATCATCAAAGAAGCAATTTTCGACCTTGATCAGGTCGTGAAGAAGCGTGGCGAGCAATTGGATGAGGCAGCAGTCAAGGACATCAGTCTCCTGAACCAGTACGTGCAACAAAATTTGGTTCAGTTCGATGCGCTTGTGGGCAAGCGCCTTGATCAAATTGATCAGACCATGTACGACCGCATCAATCAGTTCAACTTCGGGCTGGCGAATGTGCTCGCATCGATAAAATTCATCAATACGATCTCTTTGATTCAGACGGACAAAGACGGCAACGGAATTAGCGCCTTTAAGCAAGAGGGAAACGCGACTCGTCTCTACATCGTAGGAAGTGGCTTCACCAAACACGGAAAACCCTCTGCATATCTGAGCGGCGCAGGCATTAAATCCAACTACACGTCAGGATACGGTCTTTGGGGTAACGGAGTGAGTGTGGGTGTGACCAGTGCGTCGATGGGCCTACTTGAAATTACGATTCCCAATGAATATCTGCCGAACGACTTCGGCCCGGCATACATGTCGCTCGAACTCAAAATTCCATCCGGGTGGGTCAGCTCAGACGCCCAATCCGTCCCGCTGCATATATGCGGTGTCGTGCCACGATTATTTGCGTCGATAACCGTAGTCGGGCACGGCAAACATTTCGTCAGAAGTGCGGTACCGCTGAGAGACCTTCATGCAGCTATAGCAAATGGCAACGACAATAATCACGACGAGATTTGCGCACCCGACGTTGCGCCAGATGGATGGGAATTCGAAGGTGATTTAACTTATGGTGGAGAAAATGACAACGGCTACCACGCCATAGTTCCGGATCAGCCCCACTTTCGATGCTTGAGAGCCTACGTTGATGGTACTCAAGGAAATGCGCATTTGAACATTCAGGGGATTAAATACCACCTGATTAAA
Organism: uncultured Acidobacteriota bacterium; assembly: GCA_963702125.1. Lineage (GTDB taxonomy): Bacteria > Acidobacteriota > Terriglobia > Acidiferrales > UBA7541 > Palsa-295. Next base: position 4,934,756 of record OY969716.1, on the reverse strand, counting down.
TTAGATGACCTAAACCCCTGCGTTCCTGCAACTACTCTGCCTTCGGTGGAGTTGAAATACTACAACCTGACGCAGGTCAACCTCGCGGATACGATTAGCGCAGCTGAAGGTGGCGAATGCGCCGACGCGGCGAAAAAATCGCCGCCAAGTGCTACTGAAACGGTTGAGTTGTTAGATTCGGGCAAGCGCCACATCGAAACGGTCACTCTGATTCCCGGGGCGAGCGTCAGCGCCAAGACGGTCAAGGTCGATTTCCCACTGACACTTGATGGCGCACTGAGCATGACTGCTACTCCGGTATGCATTTACCACCCAAGGCCTGCCGAGCAGTGACAGTTAGCCTCGTGTCCTGACGAGCAAACCAACCCAAAAACCGTTTGAAAACGGGCCCTAAGGAATTAGGGCCCGTGTCTTAGTTCAGCCTCTGGCCACGGGCAAAAGGAGATCACGAGCCAACAGTGTTGACGGCTCTCGACCATCCGCGAGGGAACACGGATGCCTCCTAGCTATCCGGGAGCGTGGCGAAATCTCAGAGCCTTGTCGTGTTCCGGGCGAGAAGTGGTAGACGGTTCGGAAATCCACGACTAGGACTTTCGTACCATCGATGTTCACGTTGAATTCGTTTATTCTGCCCATCGTTCTGTAGTCCACTTCCCACCACGGCTGGCGACGCCAGAAACGGGTGCACTTGAGGTGCATCCGTGCCAACACTTCGCAAAACTCTCCGAAATCCAACTGATTTCTCCGTTGAAAACTACGGCTCCATCGTGCTGTTGCGTCCGCTAAGTGAATTGGGACGGGCGTGGGTCGAAGAGAACGTTAGTCAGGAAGGATTTCAGCCTTTTTGGCCGAACGTCCTCATCGAACCGCGCTACGTCTCCGACATCTTGCAAGGGCTCGCGAACGCACGACTGGCGGTGCGCTCATGAGCGCACACCGCGTTCCAGCTTCGTCAAGGATTCAGTACAACCGCCACTTCGCTGCTGTGCTCCGCAAACGACTAGAAGGTCGTCACGGCAATGGGCCGTTGCGGACCATGCTCGATCAGCTCTCGGACGCTGAGTTGATCGAAGCATATCTCGCGAACGAGGCACGTGGTCGCGAATACGTAGCGGAACGGCTGGCGGCCAAGGAGAATCGATCGTGACCCCGAACAACGAGATGGAGAGCATGACTGCTGGCGATTGCGGCGAGCCGAATCACACGACACCGTCAGGAATTCCGATCTGTTCCGAATGCGGCAAATCGACGCGAACCCGAAATTCGCTTGTCTGCTCGCCGTGCCGGAAGGGCACACGATTGCGCCTGACAAGTGCGGATCGAGAATGGCTGCGAGGAATAGGAATCACAACTTAAGGCCAACTAGCAGAAACGTCCGCATTATTTCGCGATTCGAGCAAAGAAAGAGGCCCGTAGTCGTCGAAATCGTTGAACGTGATGCACCACGTTCTAATGCTTCGACACCGCAACGAGTCCCGCCAAATCCAGTGTCGCAAGCTGCTTCAAACTGTAACGCGGGTCAGCTCTGAAAGCGCGCCCATATAAGTCGCGAAGATCCTCTTGTCCCATCGGGGTTTTGTTGCTGCTGAACAACATGAAATACCACGGACTCTTTCCCGCACGCCCGAGTTTATCTTTATACGATACTTCCGCGATGGTGATGATGGAATGTTCCGCGGAAATCTGACAGGCGTGGTGTTCCCCTGCACCGCAGAGACTTTGCATGCGTTTGAGGAATGCACTGTAATCGGAATCGAACCATCGTCGCTCGCGAAATTCAGCCAAAACCCCTTGTTGTGGAAGTTCGTTCTCGCTTTCGCCGTGATAGCGAATTTCCATATGAATGGGATCGGTGAGCGGTATCCACGTTACGTCGGTTCCCGTCCCTTCAAGTTCAAGGAGAGTGGTGTACTTAATGTTCCAACTCAAGAGTGGTTGCCCGGTATTTTCGAGCCAAATATAGCTCGACAAGAATTCCTTGTAGTCATCGGTCGGAGGCAAGACGTTATCCACGAACATATTTCCCCCGTCTAGACTAAATACCGGAAGCACTTGAGCTTCTGCGAGGTCTTCTGCCTCTCTCGACACGAGCAACGCCTGTTTCGAAATCTCTAGAGACTTCCACGAAACTACTAGAGACATGCCTGTAAGTGCGATCGCTGCGACTGTTTCAAAGAATATTTTGTTAACCGCAAGAAATGCTCTGAGGCGTTCTGTCGTTATTGGCATGTGTCGATCCCGCCGACAGTGTTGAGATTTAGTCGAGAAAATTCTGTTTGACGCAGTTTAGCGAGTCTTGCTGACCGGTGAAAAGTCGATTTCGGCATACATCTCCGTGCTTCATTTTCCTGTGAATATTTTAATGATCGCGAGGACGGCACCAATCAGCGTCAGCACGGCGGTCAACGGACCTTTCGGGTAGTTTGAGATTCTCCACATCATCCATTTCGCGCCACCGACGGCGATACGCGCAAGTAGAACGACAAATGCGCCGACAAGTGTCGCAACGCCGTCGACGATTATACCTATCCAGCAAACTGTCATGCCGAATACGCAATTCCCTGCGAGTCCGATCCAAAGTGTTATTGGATGCCATACTCTTTCCGCCACCGAAGCGATCTCGATCAGGCTAAAAAACAAGCGGCTAACGCCAAAGCCCCGCCGAAAATTACGACAAGTAGGCCTCAACTAGCGAACGGTAGGAATCCCTCGCGGCCAACCATGCGATTATCGGAACGCCCACTTTTTCGTAGGCCTTAGAGACATACCCCCATTGCCAAACCCAAAAAAACAAAGTGATAAAGCCCACACCGATTAGCATCCACCACGGAGTGTCATCCCAAAGTAGCCATTCGACGGCCACTATTACTGCTAGTGTTGAGACCACTGAGACAATTCCGAAGAATATTTCGACTATCGATGCGCGGCGACTCGCCCTCAACCATCTTTGAAGCCAATCGAGCGTTTTTGTGTAATCAAGTCGCAAGGTCAGGCCATCAATGAAATTGTCGACCTTCTTCTTTTGCGTGGGCGACAGAATGAAGTCGGATAGAGAAATCAAGATCCCGATGCACGCTATGACAATCGCTGCGTTCAGCCAGTGATTTAGACTCATGCAAGTATTTCTCTGGGGAATGGTGTAATAATAACTTAAAATGCGTGTCCTACAAATCAGAGTCACGAAAGACCCGTTGCTTACAGTCCGGCGCAGCAGGCGGTGGCGCAAGCACATGGTTTACATCCTCGTCGCCAATAAGTCCTTCAAATACGCAAGCGGCCAGCGTTCCAACATCATCTACATTGGCACGACAGGAAAAGGCGGACGACGCCCTGCGACCTCAGCGATGGATAAGGCGAGCGAGGCATTCTACGAACTACGCGGTGTGAAGGAGATCCGAGTCCATATAGCAACCTGCAAGGCGCGGAAGGCCGTGCGAACGTGGGAGCATCTTGAGTCCGCTTTGTTAGCAATGTTCAGGCAAATTCATTTTGAATTGCCGAAATACAACAGGCGGAAAGGCTCAATTGCCAACACGGATGACATTGACCTCTTCAGCGGAAAAGCTTTAAAGAAGTTGATTCTAAACTTTGCTGGCAAATAAGATTGAATGGACTCGCCCGTCCCTAGCCTGTTCCGCTATTACATGTGTATGAGCCTCGCGCGGCAGGAATTCGAGAATTTTCTGCCCGAATCCTTAAAGGCCGACGACCCTGAGCAACCCGCGCAAGCAGGCATGACGTTCATGTTCACTAAGGCCGGTCTAATGATGCAGGTATGGTACGGCATGCTGTTTGTCGTAGTTGAAGGTTGGCAACAATCTGGACTGACCGATCCCGAGATTGAGCAGCTTCTAACTAACAGCGATTACGTAGCTAAACTTCGAACTTCCGCAACGCGGTGTTCCATTACCAGAGACAATTTCTACCGTTGAAACAGGAAGGGCTGTTTGCTGATCGCATGATCGTCGAATGGATCACCAAATTGAGCGACGCATTCAAACGAAGATTGATTGAAGCGATGCGAGAGGAGAGCGCGAAGCCTTGACTCTGACGATCGATCTTAACGATGTTCTGGTTCAGTCCCAGCACCCAGTTCAAGGCCGACAGACTCAACCGAGGTTGCGAAAACATTCGGTCGGGGGTTGACGCCTTTTACGGCCAACCACTATCCTCAAGCGTCATGACACCCAGAAAAATCAGCGAGAAGAACGCGAGAACTAACATTTACATCTCGGAAGTCGCGATGGCAAATTTAAAAAAGCTGTCGGAGCAACACATGGGTGCGCCCGTCGCTGAACTGATCCGGCGAGCCATCGACGAATACGTCAAAGCCCACCTGAAAAAATCCTGACTCCCACAAAAAAGCCGGAACCTTTCGGCCCCGGCTCGGACGCGGACTTGACTCGTTTCGAAAATTCGAAGCGCGGATCGATGAGGCGATGCTCTAACGCACCTGTGGCCTTGCCACCGATCCGCACCTAGTCGCAACGGAGAGCATTCACGGACTCCGCCGCGATCCACTCGGTACTTCACTACGGGAGGCCGCGAGTGGAATCTTGTTGAAAATTTAGCGACCGAACCAAGTCGAATCGCGGGTTTCGTCGGGCGACGGCAGGCCCGCCGCCGCGCGAGCAAGGCGCAGAATTTCTTCGTGACTGGTGGCGGACGAAAATTTATCCGCGACCTCGCCCGAAACTCCGCCCGCACCCGGCGCATCCGGCGGAAAGAGAGTCTGATCCGCCTTCAGTGCCGCGTATGCCTGATTCAACGCCGCAAGTTTGTCTTCCGCTTCCGTCAGGCCCATCGCGGCGAGCTTGTTGCCGATCAACTTCAGGTTTCGCTCACCACCGGGCCAGTCGCTGTTGAGTAAGAACGCCTCCGTCGCACTGGCCCAGCTCTCGGTGTATTTCCGTTCCGCCGTGGCCTTCACGTCATCGAGTGTGAATCCGCGTTCAGTCAAATACGTGCCGACGGCTCCCGTTTTTTCGAGGTACTGTTCCACCGTGATTCGACCCATCCGAAATTCGGTGTCGAGCTGCGTGCGCTGGGCCGGAGTGAGTTCAGTCGGCTGCGCAGTGAATCGACCTTTATCGTCACGCGGTGCATCACTCGCGTTCGACTGAGTGGTGGCGGATCGATATGCTTCGGATATTTTCTTTTCGAGGTCAAGTGCATTCTCGGCTTCGAAGGCGACAGCTTTTCCGTTGATCGTCTCGGTTCTCGACACGCGCGTTGTCGCTTCACGTTCGACCGGGATCAGCACGTTCGCATCGATTGCATCGCGAATCACGTAGCCCTGATCCACTGCAGCTTCGCGAAGGATCGCCGCGATTTCAACCGCGCTTCCCGCCTCATTTACTTTCTTCGTCAGCTCCGGTGTCATCTGGACTGCCGAATTCTCTGGTGAATGTGCCATTGTCGTTCTCCCCATAACTTCCGAACTTTTTCACTCCCACTTCAAAATTGTTTTCGAGTTACCGCTTCCGCACGATGTTTTCGAGCACGTCGAGCTGCTCGGGCGTCTTCGCGGTCAAAGAAAGATATTGGCCGTTCGCGTAGACGATTCGCTCGAATTCGCCGTTCGCATTTCGCTTATCCGGCGCGGTGGTCGTGGCGCGCAATTCAATGCCGCCATCTTTATCGCGCGCGAGTACGCCTTGCGTTTCGCCCGCACGCAGACACGTCGCGCGCAGCTCTTCAAAACTTTGGGCGTGAACCACGCTGTCGTGGAATTCCTTCGTCGTTTTGATTTCACTCATGTTCGTTCCCCTCCTGCGGTTCGATCAACGCATCTTCATCGCCTTCGTATTCCCATTTCGGACGAGACGGCACAGATGTGATCGTCGTTTCGATCAGCGAACCGTTAGCGATGCACGCGGCTTTCCACAATCGGTAGTGCGTGCGGCAAAAACCCCTCACGCGGGATGGGGCACTGCAGTTCGGTCCCGCACAAGTTGCCGGGTACCCGATCTCAACATAGTGCAGGTCGAATGCTTCGCGTATCGCACGGTTGTTCTGCTCGGCGCGGACGCAAGATGTACACAGACCGCCCTCGTGTGCGTTTTTGCCGCAGCCTTCTGTCCTGCACGTTTTCGCCATCGCCGATTCACCCGCGATCCTGAAGAGCGGCTTCAACGAACAACTTTGAAATCAGGCCGTGTCCTTCGGCTACCTTCAAAATCGCAGGATCAATCGTCTTCAGCGTGTTGATCGCCTCGACGACTTTATCCTCGGGCGTTGCCTGTTTCGGCGGTGCCCACGGTTGTGCGATCCGCTGCGCGATCAGTTCGCCCTTGAATCGGTCAGGAATCGGGAGCGGGTGCAAATACTTCGCGAACTCGACCGGGGTGTCAGCGAAGTGATCGAAAATGTCGGCCCGCTGCTCCTGATTGAGGAACGGCGCGTTCGTCAGAATGTTCTTCAGAACGCCGTCGTTGAAATTTTCAGTCGTCATGCTGCCCTCCGGCGAATGGCATCGAGGTGGTGATATTCGTCGACGACGGCCATCGCGTTTGCGTTGTGAAACAACGGCGTGCCGAGGAGATACCGATCCGCCGTCGACATGCCGGGATAGAACGGCTCAACCGCTTTCGCGAAATCGCCCGACGGATGCGCGATCCACGCTTTCAAATCTCGCGCCGTGGTCGAGTCGAGCGCGACGAACTGCGGCATCTTCGTGAGTTCGTCCATATATTTTGTTCCGTCGATCATGACTTCCCCTGTTTCAGCGCATCCGCGCGCGTCAGTTCCTCAAACGTGCAGCCTGCGATGTGTTCAATGAACGCAACATCCGGGTGCGCCAAAATTTCGCGCGCCAGACTCTCGTTTGCCCCTTTCGTCTCGCCCGGTTGCAAAATCGCGATGGCTTCGTACAAATCGCCGTTCGTCTTCGTCAACTTCAACGTGAGAGCTGACTTCACGAGGGGTATGAGATTCCGAAACTGGTGCATCTTCTTGATTCGTGCGAGCACCTCCGCGGTGACCGATTCGTTCGTTTCCGTCGCCATTGAATTTCTCCTCCGCGTTTCCGCGATGTGTTTCAACTTCGAACTTTCACAAATCCTTCGCGCGGGCGTCGCGCTCCGCTTCCACAAACTGGTCACCCAAAACGTGCTCGATGAATCTCACGTCTTCGTTCTCTAAAATTCTCCGCGCGACTTCCCGGCAGTGCTCGGGAGTTTGCTCTCGCATCAGCAGCTGCACGGCGGCAGCGAGGTCGCCGTTTGTTCGTTCCGTTTTCAGCGAAAGAGCATGCCGGACGAACGGCGTCAGTCGTTTCCACTGAATCAGACTCGTGATTCCCGCCAGACCTTGAGCCATGTATGTGCCGTGCTGCGACATCGATCTCTCCTGAGTTAAATCACCGCATCGAATTTCAACAAATCCAGCAGGCTGTGCTCGCCGACGCTCACCGCGACCTTGTTGCCTGATGGCGTTTCGACCACGACTGTCGGAGCCTGAGAGCCTCCGGGAAATTTCTCGCCGAGTCGCGCCAGCTCAGCCCGAACACCTTCGACCGACAGAGAATCGAGCCTCGCGCGCCCGCAGCTGATCACCCATTTGCCATCCAAACTTCTCGCTCCGATTCCGTTCGTATTAAAGGCTCCAATTGTTGCGCTCACTTGGCTCCTCTCCTTTCTGACCGCCATCAACCCATTTCGTAAAGTTCGTGACTCTCCGCCTCTCCTCGACGTAGAGCGGCTCCAGCTTCCACTTCTCGTAATCTTCGGCTGAAACTTTCCCGTCGAGACCGAGCAGGAATAGAATCGAGTACTTGCCGCAGGTGATCAGCCAACCTCTACCGTTCGGCGTGATGACGAGAGCTTCCCCCGGCAACGTCTTGCCGAGTGCGTCCGCTTCAGCGGCTCTCTTCGCGAGGTAATCCCGCAGCGCGAACACGTCGTCAAAAATTTTCGTCCCGTCCGCCCATTTTCCACTCATTACTCCGAAACCCGGTCGCACCGGAGCCGCTACCTTGATCGTTGACTGCGGACCAACACCATTCGGCCCTTCGACCGAAACTAGCGAATCGAACTTGGCATCTGCTCCGACTTTCATCTGATCACCTCGTCACTGACTTCACTTGGCCGACCGTTCGAATCGAGCGCGAGAATTCGACGCCGCTCGCCGTTGATGGACACCACCTCACCAACTTTGAAAACTTGTGCCGGAGTCTCAGCCGGAGCTTCAACAGGTGCCGCCGATTTTCGGCGCGGCGGAGGCAGCGCAGCGTCGGCGTCGGGGGTTTCTCGCGGCTCGTCGACTCCGAAGCGCATGCGCGCGTAGAGAGCCTGAGCCCTGACCTGAGCGATCCCCTCGGACTTCTTAATCGTGGCCCTCAGCCCAGCCAGAAACTCCTCACGCTCGCGGTCTCGTTCGGTACGTCCGACGAAGCGGTCGAGGGCAGCCACGACCTTCAGATTGTGACGATTCTGAGAAGCCATCGAGCGAAGCGTTTTCGGCGTCACCTTGTGCGAACACCTCGTCGAAAAAACGGCGTTGTTCGTGGCGAGGTACATGACCACAAAAATTCGCCGTGGGTGAGATAGCGCGGACCACTCGGGCGAACTCTGAAAGTCCGTCCACCGGACCAGCTCGTCGACTGAAGCCGCACCTACGTTTTCAAATTGTGCCGTCTCTGCCATTCAAGATTCTCCACTCCGAACGACCCGCGCGCCCCGATTTCGATCTGTGAGCGCAGAAAAGGAACAAGAGCGCGCTGGGTCTCTAACTATGGTTGCGTTAGTCGAGTTTATCCGCTCAGTTAATCCGCAATTTCAGTTAATGCTTAGCGAGCGGTCTCACTTATTGAAAAAAGAGTCAAGAAACTTTGGCTCGATTTGTTGAGACGAAACGATTTACGAGACGAAAATATTTTCGGGCATGTGAAAATCGGGGCTTTTGAGGCTGCTTTCGGCCTGCTCCGCCGGATCGTGGAGCGCGACGCGGTCGGGGTTTTGGCTGCCTGTGCTGGGCTCGGCCTGAAGCCTGTAGAGGCGGCGCGTCGGGGCGAATGGATCACACGGACGGTTTAGGCCATAGGGAGCGAGTTTATCGGCGGGAATTGGGGGCGCGATTGACGGTGACTTGACATAAAAAGTCCTTGGCATGTTGCCAAGCTACGCCAGCCGAGCAGAGGCTTGGGGCCGAATTTTCGCCGTTTATTCGCCAAAAGGGACCCCCTTTTTCTGGCAACCGAATTGCCTAGCGAAAGAGCTTCGCCTCTTCGCGTTGAATAAACAGGACTTAGCAGATTGCTTGCCGGGTCGGTGGGGTTGATGGGGTGGGTGCGCATGCGCGTTTCAGTGCTGGCAGCCGATCCGACGCACGGCGGCGCAGCTGGCCGGAATGCCGTGGCCGATCCCGGCGCGCATTGATTCGACAGCACTTAGCAGATCGATGGTCGACCAGTGCTCTGGCTGGCCTCCTACCACCGGACGCGCCCGGAAAATCGCTCCTGCGCAGCCGTATTGCGAAAGCGGGCCACTCTTGAGGGCTACTGCTATCGACTGCGGGACGGCAGCCAAACCTGCGTAAATGCAGCGCGCGTGAGTACATTGGTGAGTACATTCGGCGTTCACTGCGGCCATAAGTACAGATTATGCAGCACTTACTTCAATTTGCACCCAGCCTTGCGGAGGCAGCAATGCGCCTCGCGTTGACCCGGATCGACGGCGTTTCACCCGGCGGCGCATCCGCGCGCTCCGTGGACACATCCCGTTTCTAACACGAAATAAAGGACTTAACTGACTTTGGCACGTTTTGCGAGTCGCGAATGTGGTATGTTTGCCACAGTACGTGTCTAGTTGACCACACATCGAAAGAATTTTCGGCAAAACGCCCGACTACCGCGCCTCATACCGTATAACTTTTACACACCCTCCACCAGCTCCGCTGAGGAACACCTTCGCAAAAACTTCGCTCTGGCTATCGCGCGCCACGGTCGCCGGGTAGCCGAACCGCGCGGATCGCCGACGTGCTACCGCACGCACGGCACTCGCGCTCATGCCGCGTTTTGCGCGCTCACGGCGGAGCACAACCGGGCGGCCTGCCGATCCGGTACGGCTCACACTGCTACCCGTGAACGAGTCAGCCAATCTATCCCTCTCAGACAGTCTACGACTCCTGTATGGACGACTGTACGAACTCTGAACTGTTTCTCCAGTCAGCGGGCAAGTTGAACAGCTGTACGAACGAACTCTTCCCTCGCGCCGTTCATTCGAAGCGCGGGATCGCGGAACTGGATTTGGGGAGGTCTGACTGGAACGCAAACGCGCGCGTCGTTGGCTCCGGCGTCGGCTGCTGGTGTCGAAGCTCTCGCGAGATGGCGCTGTCGGTGTCGACGTGGTCGTAGAAGCATTCGGTCACCCGGTCGAAGTCCACGCGGTCGGGATTCCCTCCGCTCCGCCACACGCCGTAGCTCACATCGCCTCTGTACTTCCGTTCCTCTTCGCGGTTCACGATTGCGTCTCCCTCTCCGAAATAATTCGCGGGCATGAACAGCTGAACAATCTTGCGTCGCGCCGTCCGCTCTTCACGTCGCGTTAAATCGAACCGGGCGGCGAGGGGATAACGCCCCACCGACCCGGCTCTGGCTACAGCAGCGATCCCGCGATGATGCCGTCACCGCGATCACGCCCGCGTCCGCAAAGCGGTACGTGTTGCCGCAGATTCGAAAAACTCCAACCATCAACTTCGAACAAATTCGACTGCGTCCCGGCTCCGACGGTCAATCGTGGTTCGAGACAGCGGCGGTCCCTGCGTTTCCTTTTTGCATTCGCCGCAGTTTCGGATTTTGCACTCTGTGAGCTTATCGGCGCGGACGATCCGTTCGCGACCGCAGCGACACTCGCAATTCCACAACGCCTGCCGACTCGGCGATGAGCCTGCGCGAGCGATCACCTTCAACCATCCGAATTGCTGCCCGGTCAAATCTATCGCCATCGGCATCGTTAGTCCCTCACACGCCGCCAGCCACGCGCGCTTTCGTTTTCCGCGCTGAGCCACTCGTCGAACTTTTCGTCGCGCCACAGGATGATGCCGAGCGAGTCACTCGCCGCCCTGTACTGCAGCGCACAATCAGCGAGCAAACTTTTCGCTGCGACGATCCCCGCGTTCGGTCGACGCCCTTCCGCCGTCGCGGCCTTCAAAATTTCAGTAGCACGGTCGAACTCTTCTCGCGCTTCAGGTACTGACGGCGGCTCAAGCACTTTTCGAGCGGGTGCCATCGCTGGCTTCGCAATTCTCGCGCGATACGCTCGGACAACGGTGATTCCGGCTTTCGTCAAAATTCGCTGCGCCGTTTTAACGCTGATCCCGAAGTTCTCCGCGATCCTCGGGACTGATGGTTTAGCGTCGTACGCCGCGATCACGTTTTCAACCAGCTCGGGAGTCACGCGCGTGCGGTGTCTGCCCGACAGGTTCACGCGAGCTGTTGGAGTCGGATTACGCGCCGCGTTCAAACGGCGCGCGTTCCAGCTTCGCCCCACAAGTTTCACGCCCGCCTTATGTAGGACGTGTCCCACGCTGAAGTTCTTCATTCCAAACTTTCGCGCAACAACTGGCACGGAAGTCTCCAGCCCGCACGCTTCGATCAGGCGCTGGATCAGTTCAGGGCTCGGTTTTTGGCGGCACACCCAAACGCCAGCTCGAATCAGACGCGCACGAACGACGACGCGGTTGATGCCGAACTTTTCGCCGATGCGCGTCGTTTTCATCCCGTCGCGATACATCCGAATTATTTCATCCATGATTTTCGGATCGATTTTCCTCACGACTGCCTCCGACCAGCTCCAAACACCACGCCTGCCTTTTTCAGTCGACGGCGAATCAACTCCGCGTCGACGCCGAATCGATCCGCCAGCTCTCGCGTCGACATTCCGCGCCGAAACATAAGTGCGAGAACTGCGTCCGACACCGCCAGCTGGATCATGATTTCTTCCTTCGCAGCGCGTACCACTTTGGTCGAAACTTTACGCCCGCGCGTTTCAAACGCACCGACACGGTTTGTCGATTCGTTCCGAACTCCGCAGCGATTGCTCGAAGCGTTTTTCCGGCGGTATATCTGCGCGTCATCTCGGCGGTTTCTTTCGACACACGGATGCTCGCGTGATTCGGCGCGTCACATCCCGAACACGTCGCCGCTGCCAGTGGCAGTTCTCCGGCGAATAATTTCCGGTGTCGCCCACTCGCCCAAGTGTTGTGCCTTCCGGTCGAAGTCCCATATCGGCCAAGAAAAATTCGAAGCCTCGTGAGCCGCTCCATCGCGCGCACACTTTCACGCCCGCGCCGCCGTAATTATTGTAGCCGCGCGTTTTCGGACGGCTGCATCGGTCGTGCATCGAGGCCCATGATGCGTAGGTGCGCGTTCGGCTGCTCTTTCCGTCGACGCCCGCGTGGCCGTGTTTGCGTTTGTACGGCTTGTGAATTTTGCTGTTCATCAGTTCTGTCCCGCGCGTTCAGCGATGCACAGCTGGCAACCCCAGCCACTCCCCGGCGCGCTTCCCGGCCTGTCGTAAATCACGAGTACCAGCTGCACGTTGTGCTTTTCACATCGCGGCGGCTGCGTTTGATTCGCGGACAAAGTTGAAGGCGCCTCTGGCTGCGCGTCGAGTTCGTTCGGAAGTCGCCAGTACGAAACACCCCGGAGTCGTTTCATGATCAGATTCAATTTTTTGGCGGCCACCCGGATCGCATCTTCCGACCGACCTTCCGCCTTGCCGAGGTCGATGATCTCTTTGCTTGCCCTCTCGCCATCCGCGAGCATCGATTTCAGCCACTCGACAGTCGCGTTTGTTTTGGCCGCAAGTCTTGCTGAAATCTCTTCTACGCTTTCTGCTGCGGGCTCCTGCGGCACGTCCCAACTATCGAGCGCATCCACCGCGATCTTTACTTTGTGCGCCGTCTCGACCGCGCGCTGAATGTCGCCGTCGTTCGCGGCGTAGATGGGATGCGGCAAACTTTTCAACATCTCCAGCGCCGCTGTGAATACCGCGTGCTTTGATATTTCGGTCATTGTTGGCTCCTCACTTCAGTATCTAACTCCGCTGCTCCTTCAGTTGATTCAGTAGGAACGAACCCGGTAAAAAATTTCAGCATCGCGTCCATTAGAACGGCGCGAGTGTGTATCGACCCGAAGATGCCGCCCTCACGCTCCACGAATTTTCGGAGGGCACCAAGATTAACGTCGGGGTATGTAACCAGCCAGTTATCCACGATGTGCTCATCGCTTGAACTGAAACGAAGTTTGTCATCCCCGATCCATTCGGTGCTGATCACATGCGCCGTTACTGGCCCACAAAATGGAACCTCGCCGAGCGACGCAACCTTTTCGTCATCGGCTTGTTGCGCTGCGAGTTCTTGCTGGCGTTCCGCCTCCCGCTCGGCAACAACCCGGTCCGCTTCAGCTCGGTCGGCGATCCGCTGGTCTTCCTGCGCTTTGATCTCAGCCTGCTGCGTAAGCCACGCATCGTCCGCAGCTTTTTTCTCTGCCGCTTTCTTTGCTGCCGCATCGTCCGCGATTTTCTTTTTGCGAGCCTCTTCCGCTTCGTAGGCGCGCTGCTCGACGATTCGCTTCGCGTTCTCTGCAGCTTCGTCATAAAAAAGCGCCGGGGCCGTGGTAACCACGCTCGATGCCTTCGCCCACTCCGCGTACGCGGCTGCGAACTGTTGTTGAAAGTACTCGCGCCAATCTTCTCCGCGAATTCTGAGCATGAAAACAAAATCGGCATCCAGCACACACGCGGCCTGCTGAAGCCGAGCCGCGAGAATCGCAGTCGCCGCACTTCCACCAAAAAAATTTGCCTTAGAGGCGTTGTTGTTCTTCATCGATGAAAATTTAGAGGCGTATGCGCAAACAATTTCAGTCGGCGTGTATCCCTCGACAAACAGGCGAGCCACACGCTCACAGGCAGGCACAAACGCTTTACCATCGGTGTAGTTCGGGTCGCTCATCAGCGCCAGAAACTCGGACAGGAGAATCACTGCCGCGTGCTTGGCGTCGCCGAGCGGATTTTCATTGCCCGCGTTCTGCGCGGTTCGGTTTGCTGTTGAATTTTTCGGCGCGACGTGACCGGAGCCGTCGGCGACGGGCGACGGCGAGCCCACCCCCTCGGGGGGCGGGGGGGTCTCTCTTTCTTCCGTGCGGGCATTAAACTACGAACTAATGGTACTGTCCGTCCTTCGTCTGCACGGACGGTGTCCGTCCCTTCGCTCCCCCAACGCATTGATTCCTGTGGACTTGTCGAATTGGAAGCACGGACATGTCCCTGCTTTTTAGGACGGACGACGCCCCCTCTTTGTCCATTAGAGAGAGAGAATGTGTTCCACGCGCCGTCTGGTAACCGCCGATTCCACAGCGTTTCAACATTCTCGGCCTTGTTGGTGCAGAACGTCGTAGCGGCCTCGAAAGTCGGAACCCAAACATCGAACGGAGTCTCATCGCCTTGAACGTAGTTCCAGCAAACCAGTCCTCTGTCGTAAATTAAATCATGCATCGCGCGCCGCACACGCTTTTTGCCCGACTCGGTCAGTTTCCCTTTTTTGAGAAACATTTGGTGCGCAACGCAGAAGACGTGCGCGCTGTAGCCGGACATCTTTCCTGTCGCCACGTCCATGCGGCCATAAATGAAATACAGAATTTGGAACTGCAGATTGGTGATTACTCCGGCGCGCAGTGCGGCGTCGAGAGCCATCGGAGTTCGGCGCACAGGGATCATGACCGATCCTCCGGTGCGGCGGCGCGTTGAAGTGCGATCACTGTTGGGAATTTTTTGACGTGATGAGCTTGCGGGCGACCCTCAATGTCGAACGGTTCGAACTCGACCGTCTGGCCGACGCGGAGGAATCGCTGACCTTTGGTGGGTGCTTCGATATAGCTCGCGTGAACGAAAAAATCTGGCAAATCGGGATCGTCCGTGGAGGCAATAAAGCCCCAGCCTGTGGCGCGGTCGTATTTTAGAACTTCGCCCTTCACGGTCGTTCCCTCCAACCATTTCCCGCGTGCTGCTGGCGGCGGGCCGCCTGTGCTTCGTTTGCTGCTACGTCTCGATCAAAACTTTTCGCCGCTCTTGGTGACGCGCTCCAAAAACTCCGTCAGCGCCTGCCGCACGATTGAAGCGGCGGACACGCGCCGACTCTTCGCGAGCCGCTTTGCGGCCAACCACTGCGCAGGACCGAAAAACAACGCGGTCATTTGAGTCGGTCGTTCGTCGTTAAACAGCATGGAGGTAGCCTCTATATAAGGTGAAACAAGTCTCTTTTTCAAAAACCCAATAAAAACGACACTTTTTCGGAGCACCTACTTTGCTGCAACTGCGTCCGCCTCCTCCGTCTTCGGCTCCATCGTCACGATAATTTCGTCCAGCTCGCGCAGCATCGTCGAGTTCATGGAGTATTGGTGTCGCTTCCGAAACGACTTCAGCTGATCGACTGCGCTCGCGTTCGTCGGGATGAACCACGAGCGGACAAGACGAAGCAGGCTCTTTGCTTTTTCGGAGACGAGCACCCACTTCAATCCGGCTGCGGTCGCGTTCTGAATTTCTTCCTGAGTTGAAACGGGAATCGCTTCGGACCCGTGGCGCGCCGAAAAACTCTCGCTGTAATAGACCGTCGCTGGCGATTGTGCCTGCGCGTGACTTTCGACGTACTCGACATCAGGTGCTTCCGCTTCGAGTAACTCAACAAGTCGCTTGTCTGCTCTGCCCGACCAAATCGAGGACGTGACCCACGACAAATTGAAACCGGACACCATATCCCTGTCCCGATTTAATTTGATCGAGCCGGGACGCAACGCATAGCCGCAGTGAAAATCTTTGACGGTCGCGACGAACAATCCGCCAACGTAAATGCGGCCCTTCTCTGCGGGCTCCATCAAAATTGTGTCGGTGATTTCACTGCGAATGTTCCGTTTGATCGCAGCGAAATGTTCAGCGGAGAGACCGTGAACGGTGAACTCAACGCCATCCTCGGCGGTCGGGCAATCTTCGATGTAAATTTGCAACACGTCCGCGTCGAAACGCTCATCGCGCTCGATGCGCGCGGTCCAGAGCTGCTGGTTAGTGCGAATTTCGACGCGATGTCCGGCGCGTGAGAGAACGAGCATCGATAATTTGAAACCTTCGCCAAATTTTCCGCGAGCGTTCGCGTTGTTCGTCTTTGTCGATGTGCCGAGCACCAGCATGTCCGGGGTCAGCTTCCCAGTCGGCGTCGCGATGCGCAGCACACCGTCGGTGAATTCGATTTTCGCGAGGCTCGGCGATCTCACTTCGTCGAAGGCGTTCTGAACAATTTCGCGGACGGCCTCCCACGCTCCCCACTCAGCGCAATAACCGGGGCTGAGGGCCAACGTATACTTGCGCGCGTCGATCATGCGGCACGTCGCTTGCGTGCCGAGGTGTTAACGCACTTTCCGGATCGAACCTCGGGCAGAGAGAGTACGAAATCGTCTAAGTCCGCTTTCGTGAAAATGAATTTCTTGCCCGCGAGGCGCGCCCGCAAAGTTCCGCCCCACACGGCGACGCGCAAATTCCAAACGGCGCATCCGGTGTAAATAGCGGCTTGCTGGATGTTGTACGCGAAGGGAGTGATTACTTCAGATGCGGGTGGAACGGCGGCAACGACTTGATCCGATTTTTTTGAAGCCATGACGGGTCTCCGATTTTGAAATCGAAGACACGTCTTCGTGAAGATTTGCGACGGTCGCCTGAAAGATTCGGCTCGAACCGTTGAGCCTGTGCCACGATGGGCCGTCTCGTTCGCCGTGTAGACCTACGCCCGAGGGTCTGCTCTCGGACCGCATGCGGCTGTGCCACCCGGTGACCGGGGGCCACGTTCGACGCAATCATGCAGCCGAAGCCAGCCTAATGTCAAGTAGTTTTTACATAGTCCTACTATTCTAATCGGTACTTTGGTACTATTGCACTCACAAAGGCTGTGTGCTATGCTAGGTTCGGTTACGGATGTCTATCAAGCGATTTCGGAAGGAGCCTCAAATGTCAAACAAACGAGCGAACGGCGAAGGCAGTGTCAAACAGCGCGGGCAAATCTGGTGGCTCCGCTACCGCATCGGTGGAGTTCAGCACCAAAAGTCCAGCAAGGGCGTTTTCAACGGCGTCTACAATGACGGCCTCTCGAAGGAAGTCGCACTGCAGCTTCTGCGGGCAGAGCTGACGGACGTAAATCGCGGCGCGATCCCGGCGGCGGTTACCGACAAGCTCACGTACGAAAATCTCCGCGATGCGTACCTCGAAGAAAATCCCGAGCAGCGCAACTACTACGGTCTGCAGCACCTCGATAAATTTTTCAAGGGCTACGCCGCGACTTCGATCACGACGGACGTGCTGCGCAAATTCAAGAAGCACCGCGAAGAGGTCGACAAGGTTGCAGGTCCGACGATCCGGCGCAACCTCGTTGTGCTGCGCGCGATTTTCAATCAGGCGAAGCGTGAGGGCAAACTCGGGCTCCACAACATTCCGTTTTTCCCCATGCCCGAAGATTCGGAGGCCGCCGGGGAATACATCGAGCCGAAGGATTTTGCGAAAGTGCTCTCGCACCTCCCGGAAAATCTGAAGCCGTTTTTCGCCACGATGTACGCGACGGGTTGCCGCTTGGGCGCGTTGCAGCGCATCACTTGGGACATGGTTTCGAACGATTGCTCGGTTATCACCCTTCCGGCATCGCTCACGAAGACGAAGCAGCCGTTGACGCTGGTGCTTGCGGGCGGGCAACTTGAACCTATCGCTGCGCTGCTCCGCAAGACGTTTCGCGATACCACGAAGCCCGTGTTCGATTCGACGAACTACCGCCCCGAGTGGTCGAAGGCGTGCGCAAAATCCGGGCTCGGAACGTACGATAAAAAGGCACGCACGCGCACGGGCGTTCGCATTCACGACTGCCGCTGCTCCGCAGCGATCAACTTGCTCGACGCGGGAGTGGACGAAGGAACGGTGCTGAAGATCGGCGGCTGGAAGACGCGCGCGATGCTGGATCGCTACAACGTTTTGAACAAGGCCCGGATCACGGCGGCGATGCAGAAGGGCAGCAACTACGTCGCGGCGGCACAGGCGAACGCAAAGTAAGAATTCACTCGCAACGAAGTCTTCAGGGCTCGGTCGAAACTGGCCGAGCCTTTTTTATTTGTGCTAGAATTCTGAAGTAGTCCGGTGCCGCTATGGTGCAGCGGTTAGCACGCCGCCCTTTCACGGCGGAAACACGGGTTCGATTCCCGTTAGCGGTACCAAACTTTTCAGGTAATCGCATGGCCTCCCCGAAATTCGTACTCCCAAAAATTTCAAACCCCTACACCACGGAATTGATGGTCGCGCACGCGAGCAGACTCAGCATGAAAGTGCAGCTGCTTGTCAGCAACGACCGCCAGCACATCACGAAGACGCATCGCGACATGCTTGCGCTGGCCTACTGGACGATGTTGTTCGAGTACCACAACGGAATCCTGACGCTAGTGCGAAACGCAAACCTGACCTCAGCGTTCGCGATGCTGCGCATTTTTGAAGAAGCATTCTTGAAGCTGTTTCTTGTGATGTTTGGTACAGACAACCAAGTGCAGGCGATTTGGTCGAACACCTACGGGACAGACTTCGCGGCTGTCGGCGAAATGATCGACAAGAAAATCGGCGACGAACCTCTGTGGGGACCGAAGTTGAAGAGCCAGATCAAAACCATGCACGGTTTCACCCACAGCGGCTTCGAACAAATCGTCCGGCATCTCACAAAGCTTTCGGACGGAAGCTCCGATGTCGCGCCTAACTACGACGACAAAGACATTCGCCAACTTGTGATCGAAACGATGCCCATCATCTTTTTGGCGGGTGCGTTTCTTACAGAGTTCCTGAACTACACCGAAGAGAACGCGACAGTGATCAAAATGTTCAACGAGTTTTTGGAGACGCAGGTCGCTTCTCTCCAGCTCGACGAATTGATCGCCAATCCGCCGACCGAGACGAAGTGAACGCTGCGCGAGCCGTGAGCCGAGGGAGCGGACAAGAATGATTCGAACGCGAAAGCCGCGCTGGTGCGTCGCAGAACGGCGTCCAACGGGACCTGACAAAATCTTCTACATCTCCGGGACGTTCGAAACGAAAAAGGAAGCCGAACTCGAACGCGCGCGGCTTGCAGCTCTGCCCGAGAAGCAGGGCTATCGACTGCTCGTAACCATTCCGCCGGACGAACGACCGAAGCGTGGTCTACGCAAGACTTCGCGCCGCAGCACTCGCTGACCGGGCCAAAATTGTACTCAGACTGTACTCACGGATCGTCAAAGTCAGCTGATGTCGCCTAAAGTCACCGCAAGGTGGGATCCTAACTCATTGATTCTACAACGGCGCCTAAAGTCACCAAACGCAGCCGGAGACGTTGGTGTCCTTGAAAGGGCCGCGTGCTAACCGTTGCACCATAGCGCCAAACTGAAGAACAGCAGGAGTCTTTTAATTATCGAGGATAGTCGCCGTTTTCACAAGCAGCGATGCGCGTGTTCGCGAATTTCTGCGGGCCGCGCACGGGCGCGCGCGTGCTAGCTCCAGCCTTCGCGTTCTCGCAGCGAAGTGACGTGCGCCACGTGATGACGGCCGTGCCAGGCGTAGAGCGCGAGTGTTTGCTCGAGCGTCATCGGACCGAGCGCGGGATGCACGAAGCGACGCTTCCATTCCGCTTCACCGAACGAATTCATCAGCACGACCCAGCGCGTGTGCAGATTTTCGAGCAGCGCGAGAGACGGCTCGATGGGCATTTTCGCGTCGCTCAGGTCCGCCCACAATTGTTCCTCGTACGTTTTCACCGTCGGCTCGTTTTCGGTGAGCGCGAGCTTGAATCGGAAGAAAGCGTTCATGTGGCTGTCTGGAACGTGATGTGTGACCTGGCGGACAGTCCAGCCGCCGGGGCGGTAAGGGGTGTCGAGCTGCGCGTTGGTGAGACCTTTCACGGCGGCGCGCAGATGTGCGGGAGCGTCGGCTACTTCACCGATCAGGCGCGAGCGATCGGCGGGCAAGAGCGTGTCAGTCTTCGGAGCTTTTCCAACGGGGAATCGCAGGTCTGCTTCCATGGGCGGCACTCCTCTTGTCATGCGCTACGCGAGAAGCACTTTACCATTCGACCGCGCGCGCGGCACAGGCAGGATGCGCGCGTGCTTGTACTGAATCCGAGCCAATTTGGGAGCGGAAGAAAAATTACGTGGAACGTGGCGTCTGCGCGTTAGCCCTGGCTATCTTGAAATTCTTCGTGCCAGGCCATCTGCGCGGCTTCGAGCTTTCCTTCGTTGGAAAGTTTCGGGTCGCCGGTGAAGCCGGGAAGCTCCGTGATCCACTTGTGCAAGTCGGTGAAGCGCACCGTGAGCGGATCGACGCCCGGATGCGCCTCCGCGAGCTGAATGCCGATCTCTTCCGGATTGTCCCAATCAAACGTGCCTGGCATCGATGTTCCTTTCAGTCAGAGTAGTTTGCGATTCGCGCTGCGCGAGTTTAGTGGTCCGCTTCCTTCGCGTAATTTTTATTCCACTCAGGAATTTCGATCACGACGTCTTTCGTGCCGTCTGGCACACACTGGCAGCCGAGACGCGACTTCGGCGTAACGCCCGGAGCTTCGTCGAGCTGGTCGAGTTCGGCGTCGGTGGTTTCATTGCACGTTTCGAGGCCTTCGCGAACGATCACATGGCAGGTGGAGCATGCAACAACGCCGCCGCACGCGTGATCGAGGCCCATGTGAGCGCCTTGCGAAATGTCGAGAATGCTGCCCGGCAGGCCGTCGTGGCTGTACGGAATTTTCTCGGGGTCGACCTCGACGGTCTTCCCTTCCTTGATGAAGGTGACTTTGTATTTCTTCGTTGCGGGAGTGTACTTCGCGTCTTCGATGTAAGGATTCTTGCCGCCCATCTTTTCAACGCCTCCTAAACTTAAATTCGTGGTGCATCGCGCGCGATAAATGCGCGGGCTAGTCGGCTACGTCGTCGAGCCGCTTGCCTTCGAAGGCGTTTTGGAGCGCGCCGTTCATGAGCGTCTCGGCGAGATGATTCGTTGCCGCGTTGAGTTCGTCAATGCGCGTGCGCATCAGTTTGTAATCGGGGCCGGCGATGGCCGCGCGCAAATCCGCTGAGGATTTGTCGATTGCAGCGCGTTCGCTAGCGTTGATTCCAGCTGCGCCTGTATCGCGCAGAGCTTTTTCTGTGGCCGTCAGGATCGATTCCGCTTCGGTGCGCGCCTCGATCACCTGGCGATCCGCGAAATCCTGTTCGGCAAACTCGATCGAATCCTCGAGCATCTTTTCGATGTCGTCATCCGCGAGGCCGTAGCTCGGCTGCACCTCCACGACGTGCTGTTCCTGCGTACGCAAGTCTTTCGCGCCGACTTGCAGGATGCCGTTCGCGTCGATGAGAAATTTCACTTCGATTCGCGCAAGACCAGCGGGAGCGGGCGGCGTTTTGAGCTGGAAGCGCGCAAGCGAGCGGCAGTCTTTTGCCAGTTCCCTTTCGCCCTGCAGCACGTGGACGTCGATGGCGGTCTGGTTATCGACGCCCGTGGTGAAAAGTTCTTCGGCGCTCGCAGGAATCGTCGAATTGCGCGGAATGATCTTCGCGATCACGCCGCCCATGGTTTCAATGCCGAGCGAAAGCGGCGTCACGTCGAGCAGCAGCATCGTCTTCACGCCGCTCTCAAGAATGTCGGCCTGCACGGCGGCGCCGAGCGCGACCACTTGATCGGGATCGAGTTCGGTGTGCGGCGAGCGACCAAAGTAATCGGCAACCGTTTTCCGGACGAGCGGAATGCGCGTCGAGCCGCCGACGAGGACGACTTCTTCAATATCTTTCGGCGCGAGCTTCGCGTCGGTGAGAGCCAACTTCACTGGTGCCATCGTGCGCGCGACGATCGGGGCGATCAGCGCCTCAAATTCCGCGCGCGTGATGGTGCGTTCATACGAGCCTTTGGCGCCGAGCGAGTATTTCACCTCCGCCGATTCGATCGTCGACAGATCATGCTTGGCTTGAATCAACGCTTTGCGCAGCGTTTGAATCTGTTCGCCCTTCGGATCGAGCGATACGCCAAACTTCTGCTGAATTTCGCTGCGCGCGAGATCGAGCAGCGCGTTGTCGATGTCGTCGCCGCCGAGGTGCGTGTCGCCGTTGGTCGCGAGCACTTGGTAGATGTCGCCTTCGGTGGTGCTGATCAGCTTCAGAATTGAGATGTCGAATGTGCCGCCGCCGAAGTCGTACACGGCGACGTGGCCGCGTTTCTGTTTGTGCAAACCGTAAGCGAGCGCCGCCGCCGTTGGTTCGTTCACGAGGCGCAAGACCTCGAGGCCCGCAAGACGGCCTGCGTCTTTCGTGGCCTGGCGTTGCGCGTCGTTGAAATATGCAGGCACGGTGATTACGGCGCGATCGACCGGCTCGCCGAAGTGAGCCTCGGCCCACGATTTCAGTTCGCGCAAAATGAACGACGAAATTTCCGGCGGCGTGAACGTTTTTTCGCCGAGGCGCACGTGAATTACGTTGCTGCCATCGGGCTCCACGCGAAACGGAAAAATCTTCAGCTCGTCCTGCACGTCCGCAACGCCTCGGCCCATGAGGCGCTTTACAGAGTAGATTGTGCGATCGGGATTGGTCGTAAGTCGTGCGCGCGCCGCATCGCCAACGAGAACTTTGCCTTGGGCATCCACGCTCACGATTGACGGACATTGCACGGAGCCATTCGGGCCCGCGATGCACTTCGGCTCGCCCGTTTGCGCATCGGAGTACGCAATCAGGCTGAACGTGGTGCCGAGATCGATTCCAACTACACGTCCCATTCATTCACTCCAAAAGTCAAAACTCTATGCCGCCATTTCCGCGTTCACGCCGTCAACAAGGTTGCGGATGTAAGCGCGGCGGTTGAGCAGGTCGCCCATTTTCGTGAGCAGCGTGCTCCGGGTTGCGTCATCCGCTCCAGCGTCAAGCGCAGCGTCCCAATCGCGGCCCGTCGCCGCCAGATCGCCGTCCACTTCCGCGAGCAGCCCGCTGAAATTCATCTGCGCAGCTTCGAGTTTCGTGCGCAATGCCGCGGTGTCTCCGCCCGACGCCCGCGCATCGCGCAATTCGTCGAGCGATTCGTTCAGCTCAAAAACCTCTTCGAGCAGCTCGGGCGGCGCCTGCTGCTTGGTGGTTCCCTCTTTCCGCACGCCGAGGAAATCGAGCAGATACTCCACACGGCCAATCGGCTCACGCAAGGTGCGAAACGCGTCATTCAACTCCGACGACCGCTGCAGCGACAAATTCCGCTCGAACTCGCTCGCGCGCACGAAATTATCGGGATGCAGCTTCCAGCTCAACATGTGGAACTTCCCTTCCAACATCCCCGGATCGATCGTCAACTTCCGCGGCAAATCGAAGAATGAAAAGTAATCCGCGCCCGGCGTCACCGGCTGAATTTTCGCGCACGTTCCGCAGAAGTGCGCGCCACCGGGCACCGAAGCCTTGCAATTCCAGCAAGCCGCCGCCGGAACTCCCTCTACCGTTTTTTGCTGCCGCTGTGTGATCGCCATCGAACTCACCGCGCACTAAGCGCCGTCTTTCATCGCGTTCAATCCCGGATCGAACGCTTCTTTGTATTTCGTCTGAAGCTCTTCGAACCGGTCGGATCGCGTCTCGCCGTTCAAATGCCCTTCGAGTTGATCGAGAAACGAGTGCCAACCCGCCGCCACGCCCGCCAAAAATTTGGGCCGCACCCCAATGTGCGAAAAATGCAGCTTGGCGCCCGCCAGATCGCCGGCGATACGCCACTCGACGATCGAATCGCCCCAGGTGTACGCAAGCGCTTTGCCGGGATCCCATTTGCAGATCACGCCCGAGAGCGGCTCATCCGGCGTGAAATCCACAAAAACCGCGCCGCCCACATGAGCGTCGATGCGCGCCGGAAATTTCATCCAATCCGAAACCTGATTCGAATCGGTGAGCGCTTCCCAGACGCGCTCCGGAATCTGATCGAACCTGCGGTCCAGATCGATCCGGAAAATACCTTCAAACCGCGCGAGCGAATCGTCGTTCATGCGCGCCTCCCAAACACTTCGATAGGAATGACCCTATTGCTGCCAGGGCCTGCTTCGAAGGCTGGGTTTGAAGATTGCGCTTCGGTTCGCTGGGCGACTTTCTGCCCGAGTGAAGATTCTAGGCCGTGAACGAACTGCCGCAACCGCAGCTGCGCGACGCCTGAGGATTCTGAAAGACGAAGCCCTGCTTCATCAGATCCTCTTTGTAATCGAGCGTCGTATCGTGCAAATAGAGATAGCTTTTGGGATCGACGAAAATCCGCGCGCCGTTTTCTTCGAACACTTTGTCGCGGTTGCGCGTTTCGGTATCGAGCCGCATCGCGTAGCTCAATCCCGAGCATCCGCCGCCCTGCACGCCGACGCGAAGGCCGCCCGTTGCTTCAGAGACGCCTTCTTTCTGCAACAATTCCCGGATTTTTTCCGCCGCCCGTTCCGATACGTGAATCATTTCCCTCTCGACTCCTACATGGAGCACCTGCGTTTCGCCATCGACCTCACCGGCGCTGGCCACATGCCGCTCGCCGCGAAACGCAGGAGTCGTCTGCAACTCGTAAGATGTAGCGCTTAGTGCGAGGCTGCCGTAACTTCAGACTTCTCGGACGGCTCGCCCTGCTTCTTCTTCCAATCGCCCAGCGCCGCCTTGATCGCATCTTCGGCAAGCACCGAGCAATGAATCTTCACCGGCGGCAACGCGAGTTCCCGCACGATGTCGGTGTTCTTGATCGCGAGCGCTTCCTCGACGGTCTTGCCCTTCACCCATTCCGTCGCGAGCGACGAGCTGGCGATGGCCGAGCCGCAGCCAAACGTCTTGAACTTCGCCTCTTCGATCACGCGCGTCGCCGGGTTCACCTTCATCTGCAGCTTCATTACGTCGCCGCATTCCGGCGCGCCCACCAAGCCCGTGCCAACGTTCGGATCGGCCTTATCGAGCGAGCCGACGTTGCGCGGATTGTTATAGTGCTCGATTACCTTTTCGCTGTAAGCCATTAGTTCATTCTCCTGTTTCGGGTCGTAATACTGTCCAACCCTTCAAACTGAATCACCTCGTCCGTCAGCTTCACGTGCGGAATCGCCGCCGAACGTCCACTGCAAACTTCTTCCAAAGCCCTGACGACCATTTCACCGTTGAGGTCGAGCGACTCCAGAAAATCTCCCAATTCCCCGATTTCCCGAAACCGCCGTGAGTTGCAAGCTTTGCCTACCGCGTCTGGAGCGAAGAACACGTCAAACACCGTTGCGCTTCCACAGGTCGTGCGATGGACACCTAACGTTCCTTCGTAGGTCATCACTCCTCCTGGGTTTTGGCGTTCTTTATTCTCCGGCCACCTGCCACTTCATCTTGCTCACGTCCACACCCTCTTTTGCCATTTCGTACAGCGGTGAAAGCTCGCGCAGACGCGAAACGGTTTCGACGACGCGGTCCGCGACGTAATCCACTTCTTCGTCCGTATTGAAGCGGCCCAAGCCGAAACGGATCGACGTGTGCGCCAGATCTTCTCCAACGCCGAGCGCTTTCAATACATAGCTAGGTTCGAGGGTGGCCGAGGTGCAAGCCGAACCGCTGGAGACCGCTATATCATTGATGCCCATCAGCAGCGATTCGCCCTCGACGTACGCGAAGCTGATGTTGATGTTGTGCGGCAGCCGGTGCGTTTCCGAGCCGTTGATAAACGTTTCATCCAGGCGCGACATGATCGATTCGCGCAAGCGGTCGCGCATCTTCGAAAGGCGCGCGGATTCCTGCGCCATCTCTTCCCCGCAAAGCTCGCAAGCCTTACCCAAGCCAACGATTCCCGGCACGTTCAGCGTGCCCGAGCGCATGCCGCGTTCGTGGCCGCCGCCGTCGATCTGCGCGGCGAGCTGAACGCGCGGATTTTTGCGGCGGACGTACAGCGCGCCGACGCCCTTGGGGCCGTAGAGCTTGTGCGCCGAGATGGACATCAGGTCGATGCCGTCCTTCTGCACATCGACGGGAATCTTTCCGACGGCCTGCACGCCGTCCACGTGGAAGAAGACGCCCTTCTCTTTCGCGATCTTGCCGATTTCGGCGACAGGCTGCACCGTGCCGATTTCGTTGTTCGCGTACATGATCGAAATCAGGATGGTCTTCGGCGTGATGGCTTTGCGCAAATCGTCGAGGTTAATCCGGCCGTCCTTCTCGACCGGCAGATAGGTGACCTCGTAGCCGAACTTCTCGAGGCTCTTGCAGGTATCGAGCGTCGCTTTATGCTCGGTGACCTGCGTGATGATGTGGTTGCCCTTCTCGCGGTACATCTGCGCAACGCCCTTAATCGCAAGGTTGGTCGATTCGGTCGCGCCGCTGGTGAATACGATTTCTTTCGGCGTCGCGTTGATCAGCTTGGCCACTTGGGCGCGGCCGTTCTCCACCGCTTCTTCGGCCTTCCATCCGTATTCATGGTTGCGGCTCGCCGCGTTGCCATAAATGCTGGAGAAGTACGGAGCCATCGCTTCCACGACGCGCGGGTCCACCTTGGTAGTCGCGTGATTATCGAAATAAATCGGCAGCTTAATCGCCATTCTTTTCTCCTCGATCTTCGTTCAGGTTTTCTTCGTTGAAACTTCGGCGCGCGGCGTGGGCCACGGCACCCTCAAACTTCTAACTCAAACCCTAAGCTCAACCATTTCGGAGGTCGGCGCCTCTTCGGACATCTGGGAGATCGTCACCTTGGCCAGCACGTCGAGAATGCTGTCGTTCACGCGGCGCAGCGGCTCGCGGATCGAGCAGGTCGTCGCCACGTCACACGCGCCTCGCGACGTCATGCAAGACGTGATGAAGAGCGGCCCTTCGATCGCGCGAATTACGTCGAGCGCCGTGATGTCGGTTGCGGGCCTCGCCAGCGTGTAGCCGCCTGTCGAACCGTGCCGTGCCGCGACGATCCCATCTTTCGCAAGACGCTGAAGCACCTTAGCCATCAGCGGCGTTGAAAGCTTATAAAGGTCGGCGATGTCTGAAGCGCTGCTGCAAAAGCCTTCGCCACCGTGGATCGCGAGGTGCTTCAGCGCGATCAACCCGTAGTCCGCCTTCTTGGAGAGCTTCATCATAAAGGTTAGTCAAGAGATGCATATGCGACCAGTTCGGTCGCATTCAAATTCTACGCCCGGCCAGCATCGAGTGTCAAGATCGGCGATTGCTCCAACCCCAACCGAACCAACGGCTTAAAACAGGACTAGTTTAGTCCTACTGGTCAAATGCGAGGCAGCGAATGGTTAGAATTGGGCACCGAACTGCACGGGAGCGAGCTGAGTGGAATTTGAGTCCGCGAAGGTTCGACGAGCCGGTATCCTTTGTGGCGGCCAGCGATTTAGCTCTTTGAAGGCTTCCACTTCTCGAGGAAACCGACGACGTCTTCGGGGCCGATGCGGACGGAGGATTCAAACTCGCCCTGCTTCTGGCTGTACACCACAGTGCCGTCGGGATTAAGCACCGCCAGCGCGGGAACGCCCTTATCGAGCGGCGTGTCGTATCTCGCGGCAAGGTCCTGATTCTCGTCGCTGCCGTCGCCGATATTTACGTGAACCAGAATGTAATTCGCATTCAGCAGCGGCGCGGCGGCTTTCGAGTGCAGCGCGTGGTCCAGCACATGGCAATCGATGCACCAGTTTCCGCCGAACATAAGGATGACGCGCTTGTGCTCCGCTTTCGCTTTGGTGAGCGCTTCGGCAATCTCGCCCGGAGCCGCAGCAGGAGGCGCGTATAAGTCGATATTGAATTTCGAAGGCTCGGGCAGTCGACGCTGCGGAGCAGCCTGAGGAGCGGATCGCTGCGACACCACGATCTTCCAGCCGCCCTGGTCAACCCAACCCTGCGCGGCGCCAACAACCATTGGCACGCCCGCGCCTTTGCCGAGCGAGAACTCGATCCGCAGCCTGAGCACGGTGAAGCCCTGTTGCGGGTGCGAGATCTCGAGGATTTTTGGCGCGAAGTCGTGGAGCCCTTGCGGCGCGAGGCTGGCCCAGTAGTCCGGTTCTTCATTGGGATCGTTCGAGTCACCGAGCGGGCTGCGCGATTGAGCCGGCGGCACGGTCGAGTAGATCGCCTTCAGCGCATTGACGTCGCCCGCGATCACCGCGGCTTTCCACCGATCCAGCGGCGCGAACTGCGACGGCGCCGACTGCGTCGCACTCGAACTCTTCGCGGTGGAGGGACGTTTCGTCGTCGGGGTTTGTCCCCAGGCAGCCGCCTGAAGCACGCCAACCGCTGCGATGCATGCAAAAGCTTTCCAGGCCGCCACTCTCGCCTCCAGCTCCGTCAATTTCCCTAGGTAAATTCTACCCCAATCGGGCTGCAGACTTGAGTTTCGCCTGGCGTTCGCGGTGGCGCCGTTGTGTGAATTTTCGAAGGGATGCTTTAGAATGTTGCTACAAATGCCTTTCGAGTCCAACAGCCCCGTCACAGCAATCTATCCCGGCACGTTTGACCCGGTCACCAACGGGCATCTGGATTTGATTCAGCGTGGCGCCACGATTTTCGACCAGCTCGTTGTCGCCGTCGCGGCGAACGCGGAAAAAGATCCGCTCTTCCCCGCGCGCGAACGGGCCGACATGATCGAATCGGTCACCTTCAATCTGAAAAATGTGCAGGTGGACGTTTTCGACGGACTCCTGGTGGACTACGCGCGCGCGAAAAATGCCCGCGTGATTCTGCGCGGCATCCGCGCGGTGAGCGACTACGAATACGAATTGCAGATGGCCATGATGAACCGCAAGCTCGAGCCCGACGTCGAGACCGTATTCATGCTGCCGAGTGAACAGTACAGCCACTTGAGTTCGCGCCTCATAAAAGAACTCGCACGACTCAACGGCCAGATTAAGGATTTCGTGCCCTCGGTGGTTCTCGAGCGGCTGAAAGCAAAGTTTCACTAAACCAAGGAAGGATTCGCGGCGTCGCCCGGAAGTTGGCGCTCGCGGATGGCGGCCCACCAACCGTCAGGTCGATTCAAATGGCTTCAGCTCCAGAAAAACTCGTCGCACCGTCGGTCCGCATTGCGGACCGGCTGAATCGCATCAGCGTGTCGCCGACGATGGCCGTGCTCGCGGCCGCTGAAAAATTGAAGGCGGAAGGCATCGACGTGGCCGACTTCGGCCCCGGCGAGCCTGACTTTCCGACGCCGGAACACATCAAGAAAGCGGCGATCAAGGCGCTTGACGAAAATCGCACGAAATACACGGCGGCCGCGGGTATCGCGCCGCTGCGCCAGGCAATTTGCGATTGGCACAAGCGCGAACTCGGCTCGTCTTATACGCCGGCTGAGTGCGTGGTGAACGTCGGCGGCAAGCACGCTATTTTTCAGACGATCTGCGCCCTGATCAATTCAGGGGATGAAGTTGTTATCGGCGCGCCTTACTGGGTGAGCTATCCGGACATGGTGAAGTATGCGGGTGGCGTGCCGGTGTTTGCCGAGTCCGATGCGAGCGACGGCTTCGTGCTGCGCTCGGAAGTGCTCGATAAAAAGATCACGCCGAAGACGCGCATCGTAATCGTCAATTCGCCCAGCAACCCGAGCGGCGCGGTGATTCCGCCGGCCGAGTTCGAAAAAATTCTCGCCGTCTGCAAAAAGCACGGCGTGTTCCTGCTTTCCGACGAGTGCTACTCGCACTTCACCTACGGCGAGGCGAAGCCCTACTCGATCGCCAGCGTGCCCGATTCGAAAGACAACCTGATCATCGCCGGCTCGTTCTCGAAGACGTTTGCGATGACCGGCTGGCGCCTTGGCTACATCCTCGGCCCGAAGCAACTCGTCGATGCGATCGCGAAATTGCAGAGCCAGTCCACTTCGAACCCGACGTCGATCGTGCAGTACGCCGGCCTCGAAGCCATGCGCGGCTCGATGGACTCGGTCGCGGTGATGCTCGCCGAATACAATCGCCGCCGCGAACACATCGTCGCCGGGCTGCGCGCGATTCCGGGCGTGACGTGCAACATGCCGCAGGGCGCGTTCTATGTTTTTCCAAACGTGTCGGCGCATCTCCACGCGTCGATGCCGGATGATGGCGCTGTGGCAAAAGCGCTGCTCGAGAAGGAACACGTCGCGGTCACTCCGGGTGGTGCGTTCGGCGCGCCGGGCCATTTGCGGCTTTCCTACGCGACGTCGATGGATCGCATCGACGAAGGCCTGAAGCGCCTGAAGCGATTCTTCGCCGGGCAGGCGTAATGACGTTGCGTCCTTCGCGGCTCGAGCCGATTTTCAGCCCGCGTCCGTGGGGCGCGCGATCGCTAGCGCCGTTCTTTCCGGACAAAGTAAATCTCGCCGAGCCTCTGGGCGAGGCGTGGATGACGGGCAGCGAGTGCGTCTTCGCCGACGGCCCGTTCGCCGGCAGGAAGCTTGGCGAAGTCTGGCCGACGCTGCCCGTATCGTGGACCGGCACGCGCATCGATCCCTGCCGCACGTTTCCCTTGCTTGTGAAATTCATTTTCGCGGAAGAGAAACTTTCCGTGCAAGTTCACCCGGACGACGCCTACGCGCAGAAGCACGAAGCTGCCGCCGGCGGCCGCGGCAAAACGGAAATGTGGTACGCCGTGAATGCGCGCGCCGGAGCGGAAGTGCTCGCTGGGCTGAAAGCCGGCGTCACGCGCGAATCGTTCGTGCGGGCGATCGCCGACGGCACGGCCGAGGATGCGCTGCTGCACGTGCCGATGAGCGCGGGCGACGCGATCTTTATTCCCGCCGGAACGATGCACACGATCGGTGCGGGCCTGGTGCTCTGCGAGATTCAGCAGCTGTCCGACATCACTTATCGCGTGTACGACTACAATCGCCGCGACGCGAACGGCAAGGCGCGCGAACTGCACATTGAGAAAGCACTCGAAGTGACGAATTTCGACGCGACATTCCCGGGCAAGATCAACCCGGTTCGAGTGGAAACTCGCGACGTTAAGAAAACTTACTTCGCGGCGTGCCCCTACTTCGCTACCGAGAAATGGGAATTCTCAAAGCCGCAGACCTCGACGACTTCGTCCGAGCATTTCGAACTCATCATCGTCCTCGACGGCGCGGGATCGATTGCCGCTGGTGGAGGGCAGCTCGCGTATGAGCGCGCTCATGTCTGGCTGTTGCCTGCCTCTCTTGGCACGTTTGAGTTGAAGCCGTCGTCCGAGACTTCCCTGTTGCGGACCTACGTTCCGAGTTCAACGAACGAATTCGCGAACCAGCTTCACGCTGCCGGCATCGCGACATCCGATATTTCGCGGCTGGTGCACGCATGAAGAAGAAAAATCACCTGCCGCTCTGCGCGGTGTTGCTTGCTGGAGGCCGCGGCACGCGTTTCTGGCCGCGCAGCCGCACGCGCACTCCGAAGCAGCTGCTCAACATCGCGGGCCCGCAGACGATGCTGCGCGATTCTGTCGCGCGGCTCGAGCCACTCTTTGACGCAAACAATTTCTGGGCTGTGACAAACGTGGAGCAGGCTGCGGGAGTCCGCCGCGAGATGCGCATCGCTTCCGCGCATCATATTCTCGCCGAGCCCACAGGCCGCAACACGGCCGCCGCGATCGGCCTCGCAGCTATTCACCTCTTACACGAAAATGGCGACGCCATCATGGCCGTGCTTTCCGCGGACAGTTACATTGCACAAGCCGCGAAATTCCGCGCGCTGCTGCGAGCCGCGCTTGAAAACGCGAAAACCCCGGGCCACCTTGTGGTGATGGGCGTTCCGCCGACGATTCCTGAGACCGGCTACGGGTACATCGAGCTTGGCCCTGTGGTCGCGAAGCCGCGCGGCATCAAGGCTTACGCCGTAAAACGGTTCACGGAAAAACCGGCGCTGCCGCTCGCACGCCGCTACGTCTCGTCCGGCAAATATCTGTGGAATGCGGGGATGTTTTTCTGGCGCGTCTCCACGTTCCTCGACAATCTCGAGCGCTACGTTCCCAAAACGCACGCGGCGCTGCTCGAACTCGCGAAAACCATCGGCACGCGCAAATACCAGTCCGCGCTCGCCTCGATCTATCCGAAGCTCGAAAATATTTCCGTCGATTACGCGATCATGGAACCGGCTACTCGCGCGGCGAAAAATCATGTGTCGGTGATTCCGGCGAGCGTCGGCTGGAGCGACATCGGCTCCTGGTCCGCCGTGTACGACCTGCTCACGAAAACGCACGGCACGAATCTCGCGGCAGCCGACTGCTTCACGCACGACGCCGAGGGCAATTACTTCCACTCGCATAAATTCGTCGCGGCGATTGGCGTGAACAATCTGGTGCTCGTCGAAACCGACGACGCGATTCTGATTTGTCCGCGCGATCGCGCGCAGGACGTGGGTAAAATTGTGAAGTGGCTCGAACAGGAGAAGCGCGGACACCTGCTGTAGCGCGCCGTCATAACCAGGCGCTGATCACTTATGCCCACAATTAAATTCGGCACCGACGGCTGGCGCGGCATCATCGCGCAGGATTTCACGTTTGAGAATGTCCGCACCGTCTCGCAGGCCATCGCTCGTTACGTTGCGCGCGCGGAAAAGCCTGGCGCGGGAGTCGTCGTCGGCTACGACACGCGCTTCGGATCCGATCGTTTTGCTCGCGCCGCCGCCGAAGCCATCGCGGCTACGGGAATCGAAGTCGCTCTCGCCGACCACTCGGCGCCCACGCCCGCCGTCTCACTGCTCGTCAGGCAGCGCAGCGCGGCCGGAGGCATCCAAATCAGCGCGAGCCACAATCCCTATGAGTGGAATGGCATCAAGTACAAGGCCAGCTACGGCAGCTCGGCCGGCCAGGCGATCGTCGCGCAAATTGAAAAGGAACTCGCAATAGTGCTTCGCGACGGCGTGCCGCCCCTTCCCGCGCGCCCGGAACTAATCAAGCCCATCGACATTCGTACACCATATCTCGAAAAACTCGACACGCTGGTTGATTGGGACCGCATCCGCGACGCGAAGTTCCGGTTCGTGGTGGATCCGATGCACGGCGCTGGCAGCGGCTTGCTGAGCAGCCTTTTTCGCAAACACGGCGTCGAATGCCACGAGATTCGCGCGTCGCACGATGTGCTTTTCGGCGGTGCTAATCCCGAGCCGATCGAGCCGCATGTGGAGCCTGCGCGTCGTGCCGTGCTCGAAGGTAAGTACGACGCTGCGTTTGTACTCGACGGCGACGCTGACCGCATCGGCGCGATCGATCGCGACGGCGCATTCGTCAGCCCTCATCGAATTTTCTCGATCTTGCTCTGGCACCTTGCCGGCACGCGCCAGCTGCCCGGCGAAGTGGTGAAAACCTTCTCGACCACGAAGCTCATCGACAAGATCGCCGCGAAATTCGGCCGCAAACTCTGGGAAACGCCCATCGGCTTCAAATATGTGTGCGACCGTATGCTCGAAAGCGACGTGCTGCTCGGCGGTGAAGAGAGCGGCGGCATCGGCACGAAGCTTTATCTGCCTGAGCGCGACGCGTCGGTGAACGCGCTGCTGCTCGCCGAAGTGATGGCCTGGCACCGCAAGAGCCTCGGCGAACTCGTCGCGATGCTGCACGCCGAATTCGGCGAACACCACTACGGCCGCATCGACCTGATGGTGAAGGAATCGCAAAAAGAAAAAGCGATACGCTATTTCAACGATCCATCGCTCACAAAGTTTGGAGAATGGCCTGTCACGCGCCGCGAAGATATCGACGGCGTAAAAATTTACGTCGGCGATGTGGGCTGGGGCATGGTCCGCGCTTCCGGCACCGAGCACATGCTCCGCTTGTACTCCGAGACCAACAATCCGGAAACCACGAAGCGCGTCCTCGCGGAAATCTCGCGCACCGTTCAGTCGCTCTAGCGCGGCATCGCCGCGCTTGTCTGACAGACCAATGCGCCTCTTGCGCGAAACGGCCCGTTCCACTCACACTACCTCGCGCCCATGAAACGCCGCCTTTACACGCTCGACGTCTTCACCACCAAGCCGTTTGCCGGCAATCCGCTCGCCGTGATCACCGATGGCGACGGCCTCTCCGCAGCGAAAATGCAATCGATCGCGCGAGAGATGAATCTTTCCGAAACAGTTTTCATCCAGCGCCCAACGAACAATCGCGCGCTCGCACGGCTCCGCATCTTCACCACCACCACTGAGCTGCCCCTCGCCGGGCATCCTGTGATCGGCACGTGGTTCCTGCTCGCCGAGCTTGGCGTCGTGCCTGCGTCTGAAGGCACCGTGCACGTGCTGCAGCAGACCGGCGCCGGAATTCTTCCCGTTGAGTTCACATTTCACAACGGCCGCCCCGTGCGCGTCACCATGACGCAAAAGCCTGCTCGCTTCGCACGAGCGCGTTTTTCTCGCGCCGCGCTTGCTGGCGCGCTCGGCCTCAAGCCCGCGGACCTTGCGCCATCTCTACCGATCGAGTTCGCATCCACGGGAATTTCAAACTTGATGGTGCCGGTTGCGCGCCGCGCCGTGCTCGCGAAGATTCAAATGAACACGCGTACCATCGCCGGGCTGATTTCTTCCCACGGCACGATGGCGTACTGTTTTGCGTCGGGATCGCGCGGGAAGGTGTTCGCGCGCGGCATGTTGCCTTGGGGAATTTACGAAGATCCGGCCACCGGCTCCGCTGCCGGTTCACTCGCCGCGTATCTCGTCCATCACGGCCAGCTCAAGCCCGGCGAACCGCTTCACATCCTGCAAGGCGTCGAAATGGGCCGCCCCAGCGACATCCACGTAGAAGTTCTCGCGGAGAAGGGCAAGCTCACGCCCAAAGTAAGCGGCTCCGCCGTCCGCATCTTCGAAGGCCACATCGACGCGTAGTCTCAGCCAAAGCTAACTTTCGAGTTTTTTGTAGGCGGCGTCGAGGATGCCGTTGAGGAACTGCGGGGATTCGGCGGAGGAAAACTTTTTGCCGAGTTCGAGCGCTTCGTCGATTACAACTTTCACGGGCGCGGTGCCGAAGCGGAATTCGTAGATCGCGAGGCGCAGGATGCTGCGATCGACGCTGGCGATGCGCTCACTCTTCCAATTGGCGGCGAGCTCTTCGATGAGCGTGTCGCTGGTCTTCGCCTGCGACACGGCGCCTTCGAACAATTCGTTCGCAAATTTCCGCGTGGGTTCCGACGCTTTCGCCGCTTTCCAGAAGTTTTTCTCCACTTCCTTGGGCTTGCGCTGCGTCATGTCCCACTCAAACAGCATTTGAATCGCAAACTCGCGTGACTTCCGGCGCAAGGTCATCTAGCGGCGCCGCGCGCGGCGTTCGAGCCCGCGTCTTACTTCCACCGGCTTCACTTCCGGCCGCCCGCCTGCTGCACGTGCCGGCGTCGAGCCCGCAGCCACAGCCGTGCCAACCGCAGTGGCGGCAGCAGGCGCAGGCTTCGCGATCTTCTTCATCAGCTGTGCCATTTCAATCGCGCCGAGTCCCGCTTCGTAACCCTTATTGCCGGCCTTCAATCCAGCGCGGTTGATGGCCTGCTCCAGCGTGTCGCACGTGAGCACGCAGAAAATCAGCGGCACCCCAGTATCGAGCTGCGCAAGCTGCACGCCGCGCGCAGTCTCAGACACCACCACGTCGTAGTGCGACGTCTCGCCGCGCAGCACGCAGCCGATGCAGATGATCGAATCGTAGCGCCCCGTCTGCGCCATTTTCTTCGCCGCGATCGGCAGCTCGAGCGCCCCGGGCACGCGCACGATTTCGATTTGCGATTCCACCGCGCCCGCGCGCTCCATCGCATCCAGCGCGCCCGCAAGCAGCCGGTCCGTGATGAAATTATTGAACTGGCTCACCACCACGCCGAGGCGCAGCCCCGCCGCGCTCAATTCGCCTTTGATATTCCCCGGCTTCAGTTTCGATTCCATTGGCTACTTCCCCTCGAATTTCGCAGGACGCTTTTCGAGAAACGCCCGCGTCCCTTCGCGCATGTCTTCCGTCGCGCAGCACAATCCAAAAAGCGTCGCCTCCAGGAACAGGCCTTCTTCCTGCGGCATTTCCATCCCGCGCTCGACCGCTTCCATCGCGTACTTCACGGCAAGCGGCGCGTTCGCCGCAATTTTCTTCGCGATCGCTTCCGCTGTTGGAAGTAATTCAGCCAATTCGACTACGCGGTTCACGAGTCCGATGCGCAGCGCTTCATCCGCCGTGATCATTTCCCCGGTAAGAATCAGTTCGTGCGCGACGCCCTTCCCCACCAGCCGCGGCAACCGCTGCGAGCCGCCGTAGCCCGGCAGAATTCCGAGCTTCACTTCCGGCTGCCCGAGCTTCGCGTTCCTGCTGGCGATGCGCATCGTGCACGCGAGCGCCACTTCGCAACCGCCGCCGAGCGCGAATCCATTGATCGCCGCGATGGACGGCTTGCCCAGTGTTTCGAGGCGGTGAATCACTGCCTGGCCGAACAGGCCAAATTCCTTGCCATTCACCGGCGTTTGCTTCGCGAGTTCGTTGATGTCCGCGCCGGCGACGAAGGCCTTTTCGCCCGAGCCCGTGAGGATCAGCACGCGCACCGCATCGTCGTGCCGCGCAGCGTTCAAACAGTCGCCGAGTTCTTCAATCGTCTTGCGGTTCAGCGCGTTCAACACGGTCGGCCGGTTGAACGTAATGCGCGCAATTCCGTCTTTCACTTCGTACAACAAGTTCTCGTAAGCCATCCAAACCCCGTTGATTATCTGTTTATGCCGTTAAGAATGGTATCACTGGACGCGGCATCGCGCCGCCTCCGCAGGAAACTCTCACAAGCGCAGCGAATCTACGACGCGAGCGACTCCACAATCACCGCGATGCCCTGCCCGCCGCCGATGCATGCGCTCGCCACGCCGAATTTTCCACCGCGCTGCTTCAGCGAATTGAGCAACGTGATCACAAGGCGCGTCCCAGTAGCCGCCAGTGGATGGCCCAGCGCAATTGCGCCGCCGTTCACGTTGGCCTTGTCGCGATCGATGCCAAGCACTTTTTCCACCGCGAGGTATTGCGCCGCAAACGCCTCATTCACTTCGATCAGGTCGAGTTGGTCGAGCTTCATCTGCGCCAGCGCGAGCGCCTTCTGAATGGCAGGCACCGGACCGATGCCCATAATCTGCGGCGGCACGCCCGCCGTCGCCCAGCTGACGATCCGCCCGAGCGGCTTCCATCCGCGTTCCTTTGCGATTTTGGCGTGCGTCATCACGACCGCCGCCGCGCCGTCCACAATTCCGCTCGCGTTGCCCGCCGTCACCAGCCCGTCTTTGCGGAACGCCGGCTTCAGCGATTCGAGCACTTCCATGGTCGTCTCGGGCCGCCGGTGATCGTCTTCGGTCACGGTGATCGACTTCTTTCCCTTCTTCACTTCCACCGGCACGATTTCTTCTTTGAAGAATCCCGACTGAAACGCTTTCTCCGCCAGCTGCTGGCTACGCAGCGCGTATTCATCGGACGCTTTGCGCGTGATGCCCTGCTCCGCCGCCAGATTCTCCGCCGTCTCGCTCATGCTGAATCCGCAGTAGGTGTCGTAAAGGCCGGACATCAGCGAATCTTCGAGCTTCCCTTCGCCGAGCTTGAATCCCGTGCGCGCGCCGCGAATCACATGCGGACACTGCGACATATTCTCCATGCCACCCGCGAGCACCAGTTTCGCCTCACCGAGCAGAATGCGCTGCGCCGCCTGCGTGATCGATTCCATGCCGGAGCCGCATAGCCGGTTCACCGTCACTGCCGGCGTTTCGATGGGCAGGCCCGCTTTCAATCCCACGTGCCGTGCGCCATAGAGAGCGTCGGCGCTGGTCTGCATCACGTTGCCAAAAACCACGTGATCGAATTCGTCCGGATCGGTGCCCGCGCGGCGAATCGCTTCTCTGCCGGCAAGGGCGCCGAGTTCCAGAGCCGAAACCGAATCAAATGCGCCCATATAACGGGCCATGGGCGTGCGTGCCCCCTGCAAAATCACAGCATCGGTAATAAACATGATTCCTCTCGATCTAAGGCGGTCTAAGGTGTGGCGACTGCCAGAAGAGTGTTGCCGCCGCTCTGCCGCGCTTCTTCAAGCCCGGCTTCAGCGCGATTGATCCATTCTGTCACGCGGTCCTCGGTTTCGTCACCCGGCCGCGCCGACGCCTCGGCCACAATGGCCGAGATCGTTATATCCGAGGCGCCCCAAACCGGCCTGACCGTGGCGGCCAGCGAGCGCAGCTTTTCGCCGAGGGCCCGCGCATTCTCAATCGTCGTATCGGGCAAAATGAATGCCAGCGACCACGACGTATATTTTACCGCAACATCGGTCTGGCGAATCGCCGACGCCAGCACTTTCGCAAGCTGCTCGATGTGATGGTCGAGCGCGGCGTCGCCGTGTTGCCGCAGCAATTCGCCGCCGCGATCGACGTGAATCACGATCAGCGAAAGCGGCGTGCCCTGCGCTCGCGCTCGGTTCGATTCCATGAGCAAACAATCGATGTACGCGCCGCGGCTCAGCAGTCCCGTCTTTTCGTCCGTCACGGCGAGCGAACGCACCAGCGACCGCAAGCGCGTGTGATTCACGGACAGTACGAGCTGGTCGCCAATCGCCTGCAGAAAAAACGTTTCGTTCGGCTTCCACTTGCGCGTCTTGGCGTCGCCGATCAGCAGCGCGCCGGCCTGCGCCTGCGTTTCCTTGTCGGTGAGCATCACGCCGAGCGCGGACTCCAAGCCGTACTCCTTGAGCTTCGGCACGATCCCCACTTGCAGATCGACCCCGCCCAGTCCATCCGGCTGAATCTGCGAAACGATCGACGGAATCGCCGCGATCTTCGCCGAACCGACGCCCGCATTTCCGGGCGCGGTGTATTCGGCGGAAATTTGCGCACCTTCGCCCGGCGCGCCAACGATCACCAGGCACCGCGTCGTATGCAGGTGCTTTCCGATTTCGGCGGCCGTCGTCGCGAGCACTTCGCGCGGCGAAGGCTGGCGGTACATCAGCCGGTTGATCTCCGCGATCGCCGCCAGATCTCGGTGCGTCTCCTGCGGGCTCGGCGCCGACGCCGGTGTGTTTCCGAAATTCTCCAATTGCTGCTGCGGATTGGCCCGGCGCGGCGGTTCCGCTGCCGCCGGAGCGGGAGTCGCCGGCGCGGGCAGCGGCTTCTTCGCGCCCTTCGGCCACCAGTTCGCTCGCTCATAGAGCTGCGCGAGCCGCTCGTTCTTCTGCTCCTCGCCGGGGAAAAGTTCGGCGATTCGTTCGAGCCGTTCCTTGGCCTTGGATTGAAGCGAGTACTGCAAGAAAATTTCGACCTGCACGACCAGGTCTTCCAGCGCCTGCTGCGCCCGCGTCTCTTCGGGCATCGCGCCGCTTTCCGATCCACCTGCCGACGTGCTGCCGGCGCCGGTAAATCCTTCCGGCCGCGTATTCACGGTCGCAGCCTTCGCCGCGCGGCCCATCACGCTCGCGAGAAACGCCGGATCGGCCAGGCCTTGCAATTTTTCAATGCGTTCGTGGTTGCGGTAATCGTACGGATCGATATCGACGAGGCGATCCAGCGTTTCACACGCCGGCTGCACTTGCCCCATCGCAAGACGCAGATCGAACAAGCGAACCAGCGCGTCGAAGTATTTCGTCTCGCGGTTCATCTCGTCGTACATTTTCGCGACTGCTTCCGCGACCGGCAGAGACGTAGGATGCTGCGCGACGAACTTATCCACCTGAATCATCAACTCGCCGTCTTTCTTCTGTTTCCGCAGCGCATCTTTCAAGTACACCAGCAGGTTCGCGCCTTTATCGTCTTCGCCCGCTTTTATATACGCGCTCGCGAGTTCGAACAGCTTTGCTTGCGTGTCTGGCTTCTGCTTGAAATACGCTTCGAAAATCTCGCGCGCCTGATCGAGCTTGCCGGTCCGGAGCAGCGCTTCGCCATACAGCGCGTAAAACGCGTTGGTCTTTTCCGTCGCAACCAGAGGCTCCAGCAATTTTGACGCGCCGTCGGCGTCTCCCTTGCGCAACTTCGCCTCGGCGAAAAGCAGGGCGGTGCCTTTGTCTTGCGGGGCCAGGCGGTGCGCGCGCCCAAAATACTCGAGCGCTTCGTCCAGCGAGCTCGCCTGCGTCAACTGCCCTGCGCGCAAGTAGCTGCGCATCGCGAGGTCGGCGTGCCGCAGCCTTTCCGCATTTTCCGCGAGCAACACATGCCGCCGGGAATTTTCAGGATCGAGCACGGCCATGCTTTCGTAGCACGCCAGCGCCTCGATATCGCGTTTCTGGGAATGGAAAAGTTCGGCCGCCGCCTGGAATTGCTCGATCGCTTCAGAGGCGCGGCTTTGCTTTTGCAGCAGCGACGCGTAGCGCATCAGCCGGTCGGGCGGCTGAGCGTAGGGCTTCAGGAACCGGAGAAAAACCGCGGACGCTTTCGCACCGTCTCCGGCTTCGACCAGTTTGTCGAATTGCGTGCCGTAGTATTGCGCCGCAACCGCCGGCTCGCCGAGGCGCGTATGAATGTCTGCAAGCGCCATCAGCGCTTCGGGGTGCCCCGAGGACTCGCTCAAGACGAGTTCGTAGTCGGTTATGGCTTCCCGGAGTTTGTTTTTCTCCAGGCTGCGTCGCGCTCGGTCGAGGATTTTCGGAATGTCTTGCGCCATGGGAATCCAGCGTTACCGCGTGCCAGGCCGGAGGACCATCTGGGTTAGTCCGCAGGCAAGCCGCGCATTCGTACGATGCGAGCCTCACCCCGGGCTCACAGGTCAACATCTCACTATACAACGCGAAAACGCCGGCCCTCAAAAGCCAATTCGGTTTGTGGTTCGTAAAAGCGACGGGGATTTCCACTAAAGACACGTTTCCGGTTGGCACTACAGTCCCGCGGAACTGCAAATTCCTAGGTGAACGACCGGGTCTGGTTGGCGAGGGTCCGCGCGTTCTTCGTCTCGGTGGGCAGGTGTTTCACCGTGGCGCGGAGGCTCTTCAGCGAGAGTCCGCTGCGAACCAGCGCAATGAACCCAAGAATCGCAAATGGCACCGTGAGCGCCAGAAACGCGAAAAACGAAAATCCCGTCGCCGTGGTTTTCCACGTGTCGTCCGTTCCGAAGTACCACCAGAAAACTCCGCAACCCAACACGCAAAAAAACTGGTAGGAACCGACGTTCGCCGGTGCATTGGGCAGCGACACGCCCAGATTGATAATCAGCAGCACCACCACGGCAGCCATGAACGGCAGGTGCAATCCGTAGGCCCGCATCATCGCCCACAAGCCCATTACCTGCGAGAGTGGCATGAAGATCGAGGCCAGCACCGCACCATAAAAACTCGGAGCAGTACCCATCGCGTGCAGCCCCAGCAACGCGCCCATCAAACGCCCGGGAATCCGCGGCTGTTTTGCGCCTTCGGGCAGCTTCGAGAGTTTGATCTCGAGGTAGTAGATCGCGGAGACCACCACGCTGAGCAGCACGAGCGCAACGATTGCAAGGATGTACGCCGTCTTCTCGAATTTTCGTGGCAGATCGACCATCAGCGAGACGATCGCCAGCGCAGCCGTCGCGATCACCAGATCGACCAGCCGCTCGACGCCCATCGAGCCGAGCACCTTGCCCATACCGATGTCTTCCGAGTCCGACACGAGGTAGCAGCGCAGCACTTCGCCGGGACGCAACGGAAAAACCAGGTTGGCAAAGAGTCCGGCGTACACCGCGCGAATGGAATGCGACAGCCTCACGTGGCCAAACGGAGTGAGCAGCCATCGCCACCGAATGCCCTGGATCACGTAACTGATCACATCAAACGTGATACCGACCAGCACCCAGCGCCAATCCACGTTGGCGATCTGCCGCATGGCCTGCACCAGGTGAAAGTCGTGCAACACCCACACCAGGCACACAACGGCAAGCCCGTAACCGACGATTAGTAAAATCCTCGTCCGTTTGCTCGATACGATGTCGGTGTTGCCGTTCAACAGGATGTCACCGCCGCCGGTGCCCTTTGCTTGGAAGATTCGCGCGCGACCTTCCGGACGTCTCCGGTGATTCGCGCGCAACAACGCCTGAAGACAGATCCGCCGCTCGAACGCCCGCCCACGCTGCGTCCGGCAACGTTTGAAATCGGCTCAAGCCTACGACATCACCCCTTCTCAGGCAATCCGTTATCTGCTTCACTTATCGCGATCGATACGCTAACCCGTTTTGCTACAACACGAAGCAAGGGGCGGCGCTGCCGCTCCAACTTCGCCTTCGCCGCGCGCGTATCACACTTATAGAACGACGCTTCAGCACGTGTTGGATTACATTTGCGATGACGCGCAAATCGAAAATTCGCCTCATGCTGGGCCTGATTCTCGGGCTCGTACTGTTAGCCGCGCTCTCCGGCGCCATTGGATATCTGATCGGGCCGGGCGTCTTGCACCCGGGAAATTTCAACCCTGAGCGCGACGCGGACATGGCAGCGATGCTGGCGCGCACCGGCGCAACGAAGGAAGACTTCGAAGTCCGCGCGCCGGATGGAGTCGCGTTGAAAGGCTGGAAAGTCCGCGCGCGACATCCAAATGGACGGTGGATTGTCGTCTTCCACGGCGTATCGGACAATCGCACCGGCAACATTGGCCACGCTGAATTTCTGCTGCGCAACGGCTACAGCGTGGTGATGATGGATTCGCGCGCGCACGGGAAAAGTGGCGGCGCGATGGCTACGTACGGCTGGCTCGAACGTCATGACACCGCAGCTATCGTGGACGCGCTTAACGCGACGGAGCACATGAGCCACGTCGGAGAGCTTGGCGTTTCGTTGGGAGCTGCTATCGCACTTCAATCGGCGGGAATCGACCCGCGCATCGCGGCTGTGGTGGCGGAAGATCCGTTCGCGAACTTCCGAGAAGTCACCTACGACTACGGAGGACTCGACATTACTCCGCTTCTCGGCAAGACGCTTTTTCGCCCAGCGAGCATCGTCGCGGTCCGAGAAATGGAGCGCGCCGGCGGCTTTTCGCCCGACGACGTTTCACCTGAACGCGCCGTAGCCGCGCGCCCCTTCGCCGTGCTGATCATCTGCGGCACGCGCGACCATCGCATTCCGTGCCGCCACGCCGAACGCGTTTACAACGCCGCAATCGGCCCGAAAGAGTTGTGGGAGGTTGACGGCGCAGGGCACGCCGCAGCCCTCGGCCACGCGCCTCAGGAATACGAATCGCGCACCATCGCCTTCTTCCGGCGATACCTCAGCGCAAATTAAATTTTCAGCGTTGGATTAACGTTTCTGCGCGACCAAGCCTGCGACCGTATCCATCAGGTCGAACTTCGTCAGCACTTCGAGTTTCTTGTTCGGCATTTCTACGAACACCGCCGGGCTTTCGCGGCTCAGAATCTGCGTCACGCGCTCGACGGGCGCGTTCGACGGCACCTGCGGCAACGGATTGCCCATCACTTCGCGGATCACCAGCTTGCGCAGATCCTTTCCCTGAAGCGCGAGATTCAGAATCTGATCCTCGAACACCGTTCCGATCGACGCTCCTTCCTCGAACACCGGTAGCTGCGAAATGTCCTGCTGCTGCATCGTCTGCAGCGCGTGGAACAC
The DNA here is from genome assembly GCA_963702125.1 of uncultured Acidobacteriota bacterium. Classification (GTDB taxonomy): domain Bacteria; phylum Acidobacteriota; class Terriglobia; order Acidiferrales; family UBA7541; genus Palsa-295. Next base: position 4,891,341 of record OY969716.1, on the reverse strand, counting down.
AGTCTGGTACGGCCCCGCCACGATCATCTCCCGCGATTTGCCGTTCTGCTGTTTCACGCGAATCACGTCCGCCGCAGTGAGCGCCACTTCCGCATCCGTGTAGCCGTGCTCGCGCATCCAGCCGTCGTTGTAAACCTTGCTCATGTAGCGCGAACCCGAATCCGGCAGGAACACCACCACCATATCGCCGGCTTTCGCGTTCTTTGCGACTTTCAGCCCTGCTGACAGGGCGCCGCCGCCCGAGCCGCCGGTGAAGATTCCTTCCTGCTTCGCGAGCCGCCGCGCCCACACAAAGCACTCTTCGTCGTTCACCTGCTCGACGTCGTCCAAAATTTTCAGGTTCATCGTGCCTGGAAAGAAATCTTCCCCGATGCCTTCCACCACGTAGGTCGTCGCCGTACCGGTTTTTCCCGTCTTCACGAAATCGTAGTAGAGCGAACCAATCGGATCGACGCCGATGATCTTCACATTGGGATTTTTTTCTTTCAGATATTTGCCGACGCCGCTGATCGTTCCGCCCGTGCCCATGCCGCACACGAAGTGCGTGATCTTCCCTTCCGTGTCGTTCCAAATTTCTGGCCCGGTCGATTTGTAGTGTGCTTCCGGATTCGCCGGATTCTGATACTGGTTCGGGTAAAACGAATTGGGAATTTCCTTCGCGAGCTTGGTCGCCACAGAGTAGTAGCTGCGCGGGTCTTCCGGTTCCACGGCCGTGGGGCACACGATCACTTCCGCGCCAAACGCTTTCAGCAGGTCAATTTTTTCGCGCGATTGTTTGTCGTTGATCGTGAAAACCACTTTGTATCCGCGAACGCACGCGACCAGCGCGAGGCCCATCCCCGTATTGCCAGACGTTCCCTCAATGATCGTCCCGCCCGGTTTCAATTTTCCGGTGCGCTCCGCTTCATCGATCATCGAAATGCCGATGCGGTCCTTCACCGAGCCGCCGGGATTCATGTAATCGGCCTTCACCCACACCGTTGCGGCGGAATCTTTGGCGAGCTTATTGAGCCGGATGAGCGGCGTATTGCCCATGGCTTCGAGAATGTTGTTGCACTTCACGGCGAGGTCGCTCCTTTGCGTTGGAGCAAACAGAGTAAGGAGTTCGGGAATATCTGTCTAGGGGGCACGTTCCATGCGTAAGCGGACGCGTGCCCAAAATGGCTGCAACGGCGAAGCTAAGTAGCACAGGCAATCCTGCCTGTGGGCAAGCGTCGCGGGTTAATCCCGCGGCGTTTGCCGATTGAATCTTGCGTCAAGGACCAAACCGTCGTGGCCGCTGCCGCAGCCCCACAGGCAAGATTGCCTATGCTACCCAACGCCTCACGCCCCGGGCTTCAGCACAATCTTCCCACGCGAGTGCGGAGCGCCAGCCAACATCTCGTGCGCCTTCCGCGCCTCGCTCAGCGGCAGCTCGGTGCCGACGTCCGTCTTCAGATTCCCCGCGTCAAACATCGCCGTAATCCGGTTCAGCCGTTCCGTGGTGACTTCCACCAGAAAGAAAACCACGCGCGAGCCGTATTTTTCTTGCAGAGCTTTCGGCGGCGGCCCAACGACGGTCACCGCGATCCCGTCCGGCTTCAGCACGTTCATCGACCGCGCAAGCGTGTCGCCGCCCACCATATCGAGCACCGCATCGACGTTGTGCGCCACATCCTCGAATTTCTCCTTGCGGAAATCGACCACCACGTCCGCGCCGAGCCCGCGCACAAAATCCGCATCCTTCGCCGACGCCGTCGCGATCACTTTCACCCCGGCATCCTTCGCGAGCTGCACCGCAAACGCGCCGACGCTTCCCGCCGCGCCGTGAATCAACACCGTCTGCCCCGCCTTCAAGTGCCCGTACTCGAAAAGCCCCTGCAGCGGCGTTACAGCCACCACCGGTGCCGACGCCGCTTCCACAAAATCGAGCGAGTGCGGCTTGGCGGCGATCATTCCGGCCTTCGCGACTGCGAACTCCGCGTAGCCGCCGATGAAATCCATATTCGTGCAGCCGTACACCGCGTCGCCCTTTTTAAATTGCGTCACGCCGTCGCCTACCGACTCGACCGTCCCAGAAATATCCGAGCCCAGCGTGATCGGAAATGGCGAAGCGGTCACGCTCTGGTCTTCGCGGATTAACGCGTCCCACGGCCCCACTCCCGCAGCAGCGACGTGCACCAACACTTCGCCCGCTTTCGGCTGCGGAACGGGCAATTCTTCAACCTCGATTGCATCAATTCCGCCGAACCGCCGGATCACTGCTGCTTTCATCGCACACACCTCCGCTGAGCTTCGCAATTTAGACGCTCGGAAGGTTCAATTAGGATTAGGAACAAATTTGTTGGCGCGCAGCCAGTGCATCAAGAGCGTGGTCCACTCGCCTTCCGATGGCTCGTCCAGATCGAGGCCTACTCCGTGCGGTCCTTTCTGAAAAATGTGCAGCTCCGCCGGCACGCCCGCCTGCAGCAGCGCCGAGTAGAACACTACCGAATTTTCCACACGCACCGTGTCGTCCGTGCTCGTGGCGAAAAGAAAAGTCGGCGGCGCAGCCGGCGTCACGTTGAACTCGTTCGAAAGCGCGCGCCGCATTTCCGGCGTCGCATCGCGTCCCAGCAGATTTTCCCACGAGCTTTTGTTCGCATAGTCCGCAATCATCGAAATCACCGGGTATGCCAGCACGGCAAAATCCGGCCGCGAACTCACGCGATTGATCGCGTCCGTTGCCTGGGGATCGCCGCCATCGAAATGCGTCTCGGCCGTCGAAGCCAGATGCCCGCCCGCTGAAAATCCGAGCACTCCGATTTTGTTTGGGATCACGCCAAATTCTTTTGCTCGCGCGCGCACCATGCGGATCGCCCGCTGCGCGTCGCCCAGCTCGATCGGATTGTGATACTTCGGCCCAACGCGGTACTTCAGCACAAACGCCACCATGCCCGCGCCGTTCACCCAATTCGCCATCTGCCGGCCCTCGTGGTTCGTCGCGAGGTAGCCGTAACTTCCGCCCGGGATCACAATCACGGCGGGAACCGCCTCGTGATCGCCCGAAGGTTGGTACACCGTAAGCGTCGGCTTGTCCTCATCCTCATCGCCGAGCGCACCGGGCACCTTCCCGCTCCACAACGGAATCGTCACCGGCGTCGCCGATGCGTCCTGATGATCGTCCGCAGTCGGCGCCGACGCTGCAGCCGGAGCCGCCGCAGCGCTCGACTGAGCGCGCGCTCCGCCAGCACACAGAATCGCGCCAAGTGAAATTGCCGTGATCAAAAGCAGATGAACCGAGTGAGAGCGCATCTTTACGTTTCTCCCCACGAGAGGGTGAACTCGCCTCACTTGTATGTCAATCCGCACCACCCGCAGATCCCGCCATTCTCCCGGCCCAGCGAAACCTCCGCTCCGCTCCCGACATCTCTATAACGGACAATCGAAAATCGGCTTACTTTTCGACCTGCCAGAATCAAGGAGACGTACGTGGACTACATCCGACTCGGCCGCACCGGCCTCCAAGTTTCCAGAATTTGTCTCGGCTGCATGAGCTATGGAAAATCCACCAGCGGCATTCTTCGCTGGGCTTGGACGCTCAGCGAAGAAGAAAGCCGCCCCTACATCCAGCGCGCGCTCGAAGCCGGAATTAATTTCTACGACACCGCCAACGTGTACTCCGCCGGCGAAAGCGAACTCGTGCTCGGTCGCGCCATCCGCGATTTCGCCAAGCGCGACGAAGTTGTGATCGCCACGAAAGTCTGGGGCCCTGTGTGGGACGGCCCCAACGGCAAAGGCCTCTCGCGCAAAGCTATTCTTTCGGAAATCGACAAAAGTCTGAAGCGCCTCAACATGGATTACGTCGATCTCTATCAGATCCACCGCTTCGACTACGACACGCCGCTCGAAGAAACGCTCCAGGCTCTCGACGAAGTTGTACGCGCGGGAAAAGTCCGCTACATCGGCGCGTCTTCAATGCACGCGTGGCAGTTCATGAAGGCGCTCGGGCTGCAACGCGCCAACGGCTGGGCGCAATTCATCTCCATGCAAAATTATTACAACCTTCTTTACCGCGAAGAAGAGCGCGAGATGATGCCGCTCTGCCTTGCGGAAGGCGTCGGCTCAATTCCCTGGTCGCCGCTCGCGCGCGGACGCCTCGCCCGCCCCTGGACCGACGAGCCGCAAACGGACCGCGCTAAGACCGACGCATTTGCGAAGGGCCTCTACGAAAAAACCGCCGTCGTCGATAAGCCCATCGTCGATCGCGTCAACGAAATCGCCAAGCAGCGCAATTTGCCGCAATCGCAGATCGCTCTCGCGTGGGTTCTTTCGAAGCCAGTGGTCGCCTCGCCCATCATCGGTGCCACTAAGCCGCACCATCTCGACGACGCCATTGCGGCGCTGTCCGTCAAATTGTCACCGGAAGAAATTACGAAGCTGGAAGAGTTGTACCAGCCGCACGGCCAGTCCAGCGCATTCCAATAGAAGTAATACGTCCACGCGGGCGCGGCGCGCGGACCAACGCAACGGCGCAAAGTGCGCCAACAAAACAGCCGTCAGCTCTTCAGCAGCGCACGCACGCGCCCGCCGAGCATCTGCTTGGCTTTGTCTTCAGGAATAAACTTCGTGAGCATCCCGAGGTCGGCGTCGATGATCAATTCGTCGTCGGTCACTTCCACCGTGCCCTTGATCGGCGTGCTCAGCAGGCCCATTTTCGCCTTCAACTCAAACAGCATCGTCGAAGCCTTCCACGATTTGTGCTTCAGCTCCACCTTCACCGGCAGCCCTTCCGCTTCCTTGAACGCCTTGTCGAATCCCTTGTCCACAGCGTCCACCACATCCTTCTTCTTCCGATGATGCTCGATCTTTACTTTCATATTCGGCTCCGCCGCTTTAGCGCATTGCTTTCGCGATTCCTGCTTCTCGAAGAATATCCGCCAGCCGTTCCTGGGGCAAATGTCCCACTCGCGCGATTTCGCGCGCCCGGTACAGGGGGCACGGATGCGCATCAAACAAGTCCGCGATCACGTTCGGCCCTTTCGGAATTCCCGCTGCGTTCGCCAGATTGCCCAGCGCGCGAATCCCTGACTCTGGATCCTTTGTGAATGCGATCGCCTCGGCATCTGCTTCGTACTCATTGCGCTTTGCGTTCCACTCGCACGCGAGAATTGGTGCGACGAGCGCCACGATCTGGATCGGGACATGCAGCGGACCGGCGTGCATTCCAATCGCAAAAAGAACCGCCGCAACCGAACCAAATGCAAGTAATCCAGTACGCATCAGGCTTCGGCCGTGTTTGCATTTGCAGTGCGCCACTTCGTGCGCAATCGTATATTCCAATTGGTCGCGTGTCAGGTGCTGCCCCAAGCTATCTGTCAGCGCGATCGAATCGCCCAGGCTATACGCATTGATCAGCCGTCCCCGTCCGGCCGGAACCATAAAAACGTATTTCAACCGCACGCCCATTTGATGCGCGATGCGGCGCGCCCGGCCGAGCGTCTCGCCGGACCTGAGCGACTTGAACTTCATGCCGCTCGCAAAAAGAACTAGAACGAGGCCAAGCCTCCACGCCACCGCGGCCACGGCGAAATAAACAAAACCCAGAGCGTGACGCCTCAAGAGCTGGTCGATTCCCGCTTGCAGAAGTAGCACCGGCAACGCGAACGTCGCGATCCGTCCCAGAATGATCGAGACGCGCGAGAGCACTCCGCGCCGCATACGAAACGCAATCGAGTGGATATAGGACGAAAGGAACAGATAAAAAAACAGGCTGGCGAGGGGCAGGTACCAAAATCCCAACGAGCTTGGCTGGAAACGATTGCCTCCAGCCACCGCGATTGCGAGCGGCCCACGAGCATCCCACAGCAGCCACCAGACGATCAGCGTCGCAAACTGAATGACCAAATCCCAGTCGCGAAATGCGATCCATCGATCGCGCCGCGCCTCGCTCCTCGCTGGAGCGATGCTCGCAACGAAAACAAAAATCGTGAGCAACGCCGGCGCCGTCAACACGAGCGAAGGCAAGTAAAGCCAGCTCCCAACTTTGCTCGCGATTTCCATCGGCAACGGCTCAATCCACCGATAAACCGGCGCCTCTAATCCGCCGCAGCCTCTTCGGCCGCGTCGATGTCTTTGAAGTCGCTGCGAACTTCCTCGACCTTTTGCCGGTACGCCTTCGCGTCTCCATACGGCAGGAAATGCGAATACCGGTCGTGCGGGTTGTAAATCCGGTGCGCGTGCCGGATTGGGCACCAATGCTGCTCGGTGCGCGCCGCCACTTCCGTCACGAACGCGATCACTCCATTCCCATATGAGCAGTACGCGCAATTGATCCGCTCGAGCAGGTTCAGATAGCACAGCTTTCCGCGGTCAAACACGATGTAGTCGCTGCGCCGCGCTTTCGGAATCCCGTAAATTGGAAATGCCGCCCACTGATACACCGTGATGAATAGATCGATCAGCACGAACGGAACAATGCAGCCGTAGATCAAGGGAGCAGTAAGCCCGACAAAAAATCGCGAATTGCGGATGTAGCGCCAAAGCGGCGAGCGATTTCGATTCTGCTCGTCCATGGCCTCTTTGGAAAACCACACTTTGCGATTCCGCAGCTCATAAAGCGGCGAGCGGTACTCGTCGTTGCGGTCCGGCTCGCTCGCAATATGAACGAGCGGCTCGCCTGCAGTCGGTTTTTGGCTGGACACACGCACCTCTTCGCGCGCGAACCCCTTCGCGCGGTGAAAATCTATATCACGGTTCCGCCGCGTCTGCGAAACCAGAACCGCCGCCTCCGCACTTCCCCGCCTCGCTTGTCGGCCCTCCGCGAATGCTATACTGGAGGTCTTTTACCCCTGCTTTTTGCCCGTTGTGGAAGCGCCCGCGAAGGACGTCGTAAAGTTCGCCGGCGAAAAGGACTCGAATGCGGATCGACGACCTGAAGGATCGGCTGGCCAACACTATCCTCATAGGCGACGGCGCTATGGGCTCGCTGCTATACGAATCGGTCGGCCCGCAACGCTGCGTGGATGAGCTTAATGCGTCGCACGCCGAAGCCGTCTTCCGCTCGCACCAGCTTTACATCGAAGCCGGCGCGCAGATCATCGAGACCAACACGTTCGGCGCCAACCGCCACAAGCTCGCTGCGCTCGGCATGGGCGACCGCGTGGCCGAGCTAAACCACCGCGGCGTGAAAGTTGCACGCGAAGCTCGCGAAGCGGCCAAGCATGAAGTTCTGATCGCTGGCTCGATCGGCCCGCTCGGGATCGTCCAACACGTCCGCGAACTTCCTGCCGACCAGATCAAAGCCCATTTCAAGGAACAAGCTGGAGCACTCGAAGAGCGCGGCGTCGATTTTTTCATCCTCGAAACGTTCAGCAACATCGACGAACTCGACGCGGCCATCGACGCGATCCGCTCCTTCTCGCTTCTGCCCATCGTCGCGCAGCTTACGTATTCGGACGAAGGCAGCACGTTCGGCGGCACGCAGCCGCAAGACGCATGGCAGCACCTCAAATCTAAGAATATTCAGGTCGTCGGTGCGAACTGCACCATTGGCCCTCAATCACTGCTACCGATCATCCGCGAACTTGGAGCGCATGCCTCGATTCCACTCTCCGCGATGCCCAATGCCGGATTTCCGAAGCGCATCGGCGATCGCACCGTGTATCCGAAGTCGTCGCCGGAGTATTTCGCGCAGTTTGCACAGGAAGCCGCCGAACTTGGCACGCGCATCATCGGCGGTTGCTGCGGCACCACACCCGAACACATCCACGCCATTTCCGAAGCGGTGAAAAAGTTCCGCGCGACCAGCGCCTCAGGTGCGAAGACCACGACGCACGCGTCTGTAGAAGTCGCCGAGCCCGCCGAGCGCTTCCGCCGCATCGCCGCGCGCGCCCCGGAAAGCAAACTCTGGAAACACATTCAGGCGGGTGAGTTTGTCACGTCCGTCGAAGTCGATCCGCCCAAAGGCGTCTCGATCGATCGCATCGTCGAGCAGTGCAGCAAGGTGATCGCGAGCGGCCACGTGAGCGACATCGACATTAATAGCGGCACGCTCGCCCGCGTCGGCATGGACGCGCTCGTTCTCGCAGGTGCGCTCGAAGCCCACGGCATTGAAACCGTGCCGCACGTCACCACGCGCGACGCCAACATCATCGGCCTGCAGGCCATGCTGCTCGGTGCGTGGGCCGTCGGCGGCGTTCGAAATATTCTCGCCATCACCGGCGATCCCCCGTCGCTCGGCGATCACCCGGAAACCAGCGGCGTGTACGAAGTCGATTCGATCGGCCTCGTGAAAGTTCTCTCACGTTTGAATCAGGGCACGGACTGGGCGGGCAAAAGCCTCGGTGGCGCAACGAACTTCACGATCGGCGTCGCTGTGAATCCCGTCGCTGAAGATATCGACGAAGAGCTGCGCCGCTTTGAGGCCAAAGTCGCCGCCGGCGCGCACTTCGCCATGACGCAGCCGATCTTCGATCCCGAGCACTGGGCGTCGTTCCTGAAAAAACTCGGCGGCAAATCGCCGATCCCGGTGATCGTCGGCTTGTGGCCGCTCACCAGCTACAAACAGGCGCAACGCCTAAATAACGAAGTCCCAGGCATCGTGATTCCCGAGGCAACGCTGCGTGAAATGGAAAAAGCGGGAGACGCCGCACGCGCTCGCGGCTTCGTGCTGGCGCGGCGCATGCTCGACTGGGCAAAGAGCGCACGCAGCGAAAGCATCGCCGGCGCGTACTTGATCGCTCCCTTTAAACGTTACGAAGAAATTTTGGAGTTGTTTGTCTAATCCGAGCCACGGGCTTAAGCCCGTGGCACAGGCATTCGTGCCTGTGCGCACCTCACATTTTGTGAGGTGCGGGTTTGACGATCGATCGAACGGGCAGCGCATTCGCACTTCAGTTCAAAACTAAAAAAACCAAAATCGCTTTTTCTTCTTAATCGCCGTAGCGCCGGGGCTCAATCCGATATCGTCGTCCAGTTCCGGCACCCACACCATCGGTTTCCCCTCAAACGCCGCCATCGGATTATCGACAAGCGTCGCCCGCGCAGTCTCCTCACCGTAATTCTTCTCCACGTACTCGTACGCCTCTCTCAGCCGCAGCGGCCGCGAACTCACATTGTGCGCATCGCTCGCGATGAAATGCACCGCGCGCAAATCCATCAGCGTCTTCGCCATGTCCTGCGCCGCGCGCCCAAATTTTCCCAGCAGCGACTGCGCCGTAATCTGTGCGTAGCAACCTTGCCTCAGCCACCGGTACAAACGCTCGGGCTTGGTGCGCAGCAACGGATTCCGCTCCGGGTGCGTGATGATCGGCCGCAGCCCGTTCAGGTGCAGGCTGTGCAGCGTCTGGTCCATCGACGCCGGTATCGCAAAGTCCGCGAACTCCACCAGAAGATAATTTTTGTGATTGATCGTGTACCGCGCTGGCCGCACCGCCACGTCCTGCAGGTTCTCGTAGCTCAGGTGAAAATCGCAGCCCGTTCCCAACACCAGCCGCCCTTCAAACAAGCGCTGCAGCTCGTTGCGCCGCTCGTCGATCAGTTCCGGCACAAATTCGTGCGCCGGTGACGCATGCGGCGTCGCCACCACGTGCGTAATGCCCTCCGCGACGGCCATCTCCGCCATCTCGAACGACATTTCTTGTTCCTTCGGACCGTCGTCCAGCCCCGAAAGGATGTGGCAGTGAATGTCGATCATGTAAATCGAGAATAGCGCACCGTTTCGCGCGGTGAAAGCTCTGTGCGCGGTGAGTTTTTTGTAATCCGCAAATGGAGCGCGTCTTGCATACCAGCATGTAGAAGCGCGCCAAACGTTTCAGAAACGCCGCAACCAGGCCCGAAACGGTTCAATCGCGTTTCAATTCGGGAATAGGTGAATCATGCCGTCGCCAAATCTCAACGGCTCCTCGCACCCTTCGAAGAAGCCGTATCAAAAATCCGCTTTTCAAAAGCCCAAGAAGCGCGCGCTCATCACCGGCATCACGGGCCAGGATGGCTCGTATCTCGCCGAGCTGCTTCTCCAAAAAGGCTACGAAGTTCACGGCATCAAGCGCCGTTCGAGCAGTTTCAACACCTCGCGCATCGATCATCTTCTTGCGGACTGGCACGATTCCGCCGCGCCGCTGCTCGTCCACTTCGCCGACCTCACCGACGCGAACAGTCTCAGCCGCCTGCTCCATCGCATCGCGCCCGACGAAATTTACCACCTCGGCGCGCAGAGCCACGTGCGAGTGAGCTTCGATATTCCCGAATACACAGGAGACGTCACCGCGCTCGGCACCACGCGCCTGCTCGAAGCAATTCGCGAAACGCAGATCCCCACAAAGTTCTACAACGCCGCCAGCAGCGAAATGTTTGGACAAGCCGAAGAGCGCCCGCAGAGCGAACTCACTCCGCTTCGACCTCGCAGCCCGTACGGTTGCGCCAAGCTTTACAGCTACTGGATGACGGTGAACGCTCGCGAAGGCCAGGGACTTTTCGCCGTCAACGGCATCCTCTTCAACCACGAGTCGCCGCGCCGTGGAGAAATTTTCGTCAGCCGCAAAGTCACTCGCGCCGTCGCTCGAATCCTCCACGGCCTGCAAGACAAGCTGTACCTCGGCAACCTCGATGCCGAGCGCGATTGGGGATACGCGCCCGAATATGTGGAAGGCATCTGGATGATGATGCAGCAGGAAGTGCCCGAAGACTTCGTCCTCGCCACCGGAGAGACCCACACCGTCCGCGAATTTGTCGAACGCGCATTCGCTGAAGTCGGACTCGACTGGCGCCAGCACGTAGAAGTCGATCCGCAATACTACCGCCCCACCGAAATCGATCACCTCGAAGGCGACGCCTCCAAAGCGCGCCGCAAGCTCGGCTGGGCGCCGCGCACGCGATTCCGCAGCCTCGTGAAAACCATGGTCGAAGCCGACATTCAGCTTCTCGAAGACTCGCTCAGCGGGCAGATCGAGCGCCGCATGTCCGCGCGCAGCGGAGGCGGAGAATGACGCCCATCGAAATCGCCGCGTCCTCGCCGCGCCGCCAAACTTTTGCCGCGAAACGCATCGTCGTCACCGGAGGCGCCGGATTTCTTGGCCGCTACGTCGTCGATAAACTCAAAGACCGCGGCTGCCGCGAGATCACCGTTCCCCGCCGCTCCTCCTTCGACCTCAGCCGCTGGGACGACATCGAACGCCTGTTCGAATACGCTCGCCCGCATCTTCTGATTCATCTCGCCGCCACGGTCGATAGTCCCGTCGGCCATCGCAACGTCGCCGCCAGCTTTTACAACAACGTGATGATGACCACGCAGCTGATGGAAGCCGCAAGCCGACACGGCGTGGAGAAAATGGTGTGCGCCGGCAGCGCGAGTTCCTATCCGCCAAACGCTCCGTTTCCGCTGCAGGAAGCCGATCTCTTTAAAGGTTTGCCTGACGTATCGCGTGAAGCGCACGGCATCGCCAAACGCCTCGCCTGGATTCAGGCTCGCGCGTACCGCCAGCAATACGGTTTCCGGTGCATCTTCCTGATCCCCACAAACTTCTACGGGCCGGGCGACAATTTCGATCCCAAAAGCTGCTACGTGATCCCATCGCTGATCCGCAAATTCGTAGATGCCGCCGAATCCGGCTCCGATGAAGTCGTCATCGGCGGCAGCGGTTGCGCCACACGCGACTTTCTCCACGTGGACGATTGCGCCGAAGCGTTGGTTCTCGCGCTCGAACGCTACTCCGGCGGCGACGCGATCAATCTCGGCAGCGGCATCGAAATCGGCATTCACGATCTCGCCCGCAAGATCGCGCGTGCCACTGGATTCGCGGGCCGCATCCTGTGGGACCCCACGTACCCGGACGGCCCCACCCGCCGCGTGCTCGACGTGAGCCGCGCGCAAAAAGAATTTGGCTTCAAAGCGAAAAAGACCCTGGTCGAAGGGCTCGCCGAAACCGTCGATTGGTATCGCTCGATGCGCGCGTCCGCCGGCTCGAAATCCAGCGAAAAAAAAGCTCTCGCGAAGGGCAATTGAACCGGCCGCGCCCGCGCGACCACGGAGACTTGTGAATCAACTCGCCACACCGCACGCCCTCGCCGCAGATGCCGCGCTTCCAGATCTCCGCATCGAAGCGCGAGCGCGCCGCTCCTGTCGCTCGTGCGGCAATCGCACGCTCGAACGCGTTCTCGACCTCGGCAACCTCTACGTCTCCGGCTTCTCTAACTCGCCCGATCCTTCGAGCTGGCCGAAAGTTCCGCTCGAACTGGTGCTCTGCCCGAGCTGCGCGCTCGTCCAGCTTCGCCACACCACTCCGCCGGAGTGGATGTACCGCCGCTACTGGTACAAATCCGGCGTCAGCGCCACCATGCGTGCCGCACTTGCGGACATCACCGCGCGCGCGCGGCAATTTGCGCCGCTCCGCCGCGGCGACGCTGTGCTCGATATCGGCAGCAACGACGGCACGCTACTCGCCACTTACGCCGAAGCTGGAGTGCGTCGCATCGGCTTTGAACCCGCCGCGAATCTTGCCGCCGAAGCCAAGCCGCACGCCGATCGCATCGTGAACGATTTCTTCAGCGCGCGCGCCGTCGCAGGCGAAGAATTCCGCATCGTCACTTCGATTGCAATGTTCTACGACCTCGAAGATCCCAACGCCTTCTGCGCCGACGTTGCGAGCGTGCTCGCTGAAGACGGCGTGTGGATCATCGAGATGCACTACCTCGCCGACATCGTCCAGCAAAACGCTTTCGACGCGATCTGCCACGAGCACCTCGAATACTACTCGCTCGCCGCACTTGAAAACGTCGTCGAGCGCGCCGGCCTTCGCGTCGCAGACGTCGAAACCAACGCCGTTAACGGCGGCAGCCTTCGCGCCTACATCGTTCACCGCGGCTCGCCTGAAGTTTCCGTTCCTTCGCGCGTCGCTCGCGTAGCGTCGCTGCGCCGCAAAGAGGCGGCCGTGGAACTCAATCGTCCTCACACCTACGCGCATCTCGAGTCGCGCATTCGCCAGATCGGCTCGCGGCTCAATTCCTGGCTATCCGCGCAGCATGCCGCTGGCAAAACTGTTTCGGCGTACGGCGCATCCACGAAAGGCAACACGCTGCTTCAAGCTTTCGGTCTCGATCACTCGCTCATCCACTCTGCCGCGGAACGGAACCCTGAAAAGTGGGGCAAGTTCACCGTCGGCTCGTGGATTCCCATCGTCTCTGAAGCCGAGGCGCGCAAATCCTCCGAAGTGTTCCTCATTCTCCCGTGGCACTTTCTAGCCGAGATTCGCGAACGCGAATCCGCGTGGCTAGCGCGCGGCGGCACACTGGTCGCTCCGCTTCCTACCCCAGCCCTCATCGACAAAACCGGCATGAGCCCCGTCCCAACGCATTAGGCGAGCGCAGCGAGCTGTAACATAGACCGTCAGTCTGTGCGCCCGCGCGGCCATGGCCGCGCCCACACCCCAGCGAGACTGCCCATGCTACTCCGCGCAGCCGACTCGAATTCTCGACGCGCGTATCGCATCCCAGCGATAATCACCCTCATCCAATTCGTCCGCCACGTCGCCCATGAAAATCGAACGCTTCACAATCGCCATCCCCGACTTCGCGCTCGCCGACCTGAAATCGCGCCTAGCACACACGCGCTGGCCTGATGAAATCTCCCACATCGGCTGGCAGCAAGGCGCCGCGCTCGACTACATGCAGCTGCTCGTCGCCTACTGGCGCGACGCGTACGACTGGCGCGCCCAGGAAGCCGCGCTCAACCGCTTCGCCCACTATCGCGCCGGCATTAATGGACAGACCGTCCATTTCATTCACGAACGCGCGGAAAACGGCCGCGGCCTCCCGCTGATTTTCACGCACGGCTGGCCCGGCACCTTCATCGAAGCCGTGCAACTCATCCCGCTGCTCACCGATCCCGAATCGCACGGCGCGAAAGCTGAAGACTCGTTCGACGTCGTCGTTCCCTCTCTTCCCGGCTACGGCTTTTCTCCCGCGCCCACTGCCGCCGGAATGAATTCCTACGCGATCGCGGAATTGTGGGCCGCGTTGATGTCCGGCCTCGGCTACGAACGGTTCGCCGCGCAAGGCGGCGATTGGGGCGCGAGCATCTGCACCTGGCTCGCGCTGCAAGTTCCGTCGCGCATCGCCGGAATTCACCTCAATTACATTCCCGGCTCCTACGATCCGCCGCACTCCGCCGACGGAAGCGACCTCGCGCCCGAAGAGCGCGCGTTTCTCGCGTCGCGCGATCAGTGGCTCGACGCAGACGGCGCCTACGGCCACATCCAAGGCACCAAGCCGCAAACCGCCGCGTACGCGCTGAACGATTCGCCCGCCGGCCTCTGCGCCTGGATCGCGGAGAAGTTTCGCGAGTGGAGCGACTGGCAGACCTCGCCCACAGCGCAGCCCGAAGACGCGATCTCGCGCGACACGCTGCTCACCAACATTTCGATCTACTGGTTCACGCAAACCATCGCCTCGTCGATGCGTCTTTACTGGGAAGGCCGCCGCCGACCCGTGCGATTCGCGCCAGGCCAGCGCGTCGAAGTGCCGGTAGGCGTCGCGCGCTTCGCGAAAGAAGAGCCGATGCCGCCGCGCAAGTGGGTCGAGCGCTGCTACAACGTCCGCCGCTGGACCGAATTTCCGCACGGCGGCCACTTTGCCGCGCTCGAGCAGCCGGAAATCCTAGCGCAAGACATTCGCGGGTTTTTCCGCGCTCTTCGTTAGCCCGTAGTACGCGCGAAACAATTCCCCGCGCAGACGCACGCGCCCGTGCAAGCGCCAGAGTCGCGCCGCGACGCACGCCCGCCGAAAAAGTTGTTAGAATGGGTCGCACAGCAACGGCTTCACCTGTGCGGCACCGTAATCGAGTCCATTCAGGCCCCACCTCAATCGGCTCCCATTTTTCGGAGGAAATGCAATGGCTGTGGAACGCACGCCTGAATTTTTCGCTCGCAAAGGAATCAAAGTCGGGATCATCGGCTGCGGCTACGTGGGCCTGCCGCTTGGACTGCGGTTCGCCGATGAAGGGCAAGTGGTGACCGGCTTCGATCTCGACGACGCGAAAGTGAAGAAGCTCAACGCGGGCGAGAGCTACATCCAGCACATTCCCGCCGCGAAGATCAAAGAGCACGTGGATGCAAAGCGCTTCAGCGCAACCTCCGATTTTTCGAAGTTGAAAGAAATGGATGCGGTGCTGATCTGCGTCCCTACGCCGCTCGACGAACGCCGCGAGCCGGACCTGAGCTACGTGGAGAACACCGCGAGGTCCATCGCGCCGAATTTGCAGCGCGACCAGCTGATCGTGCTCGAGAGCACCACATATCCCGGCACCACCGAAGATCTCGTCCTTCCGATTCTCGAAGCCAACGGGCTGCGCTGCCCGATCGTGCGCATCGAAGGCGCCGAACCGGCAAAGACCGATTTCTTTCTCGCCTTCTCGCCGGAGCGCGAAGACCCGGGCAACAAGAATTTCGGCCTCGCGCAGATTCCGAAAGTCGTTGGAGGCATCAACCCGCCGAGCGGCCGCGCCGCTGCTGCGCTCTACGCGCAGATCGTGGCCAAGGTGGTTCCGGTGAGTTCGACGCGCGCGGCGGAAATGGTGAAGCTGCTCGAAAACATTTTCCGCTGCGTGAACATTGCGCTCGTGAACGAACTGAAGCAGCTTTCGCTGCGCATGAATCTCGATATCTGGGAAGTGATCGACAGCGCCGCCACCAAGCCCTTCGGCTTCATGCCCTTCTATCCCGGCCCGGGCCTCGGCGGCCACTGCATCCCGGTGGATCCTTATTATCTTTCGTGGAAAGCGCGCGAGTACGATTTCGCCACGCGATTTATCGAGCTGGCCGGCGAAATCAACACCGAGATGCCCTACCACGTGGTGAATGCGCTGGTGGCCGCGATGAACGAGCACGAGAAGAGCGTGAAGGGTTCGCGCATCCTGCTGCTGGGCGTCGCATACAAAAAAGATGTGGACGACCTGCGCGAATCGCCGTCGCTCAAGCTGCTGGAGCTGCTCACGCAGCGGGGCGCGAAACTCGATTACAACGATCCCTACTTCCCCGCGCTGCACAAGATGCGCCACTACGATTATTCGAATATGAAGTCGGTGGAACTCACGCCGCAGAATCTGGCGAGTTACGACTGTGTGCTGATCGCGACGGACCACTCGAGCTACGACTACGACGCGATTGTGAAGAATTCGAAGCTGATTGTGGATACGCGCAACGCGACACGAAAGGTTACGGCTGGTAAAGAAAAAATCGTTCATTGCTGAATTCGCGCCACAGCGCGAATTCACACTGAGGAATGCCGGCGGCATGACGAAGTGTTTTCTGCTGTTCTTGTTCGGCCCGTTCAAATGGCGGCTCACTTTCGTATCCGAAATCACCTGTCCCTTCGTACAGTGTGCAAGTTTCGCCTGGCCGCTTCGCCTTCTCGAAATTAGTAAGAAAGTCCCATTGTGGTGGGCGTACGGTACCGTTAGCCTGAATTCACCATGGCTACAACGATTCCGGATCCCAAATCCTATTCCCTCGAGAAATTGAAGCTCGATACGGGCCGGCGCCGCAGCATGCGTGTGCTGCTGAGCGTGCCCATCGTGGTGAGCGGCAAATCGGCGCAGAAAAAGGATTTCTCCGAAGAGACACGCACGCTGGTGGTGAACGCGCACGGCGCGCTGATTTCGCTGGGCGAGAAACAAATCGCCGGCGACAAGATCACGATTTCGAACAAAGCCACGCAGAACTCCGTTCCCTGCCGGATCGTTTATGTCGGCGCGGTGCAAGCCGGCAAAGCGCAGATGGGCGTGGAATTCGAAAAACCTTACCCAAAATTCTGGCAGATCGATTTTCCTCCCGAAGACTGGATGGTTCCCCAGGAGTAGTCCGCCGGGCGTTTGAGCCGTCATTTCGCCGCTCGCGGCTCGAGTTCCGCGCGAATTTTTCCGTAAGGCATGGTCGCTTCCAGTAGCAGCGGCGTCCGCGCTGCATCGGTACCAAACCACATCGACAGCTCGGTCTTTTCCACCTGCACGCCGTGCTGGTATAGGTGCGCGTCGATACGCATCGCATTAAAATTCCCCGCATCGATCGCGATGAGTTCGTCGCGCACTTCGAGCTGCGCGCGCGTTTCGAAGACGTCGTTCCCGTCATACATTGGCGCGCGATAATTCGAGGTGCGGGCCCAATCGAGCGTCCGAAATTCGTAGAGAACCCCAAGCGGATCGCGCGTTCCCGCCGGAACGACCACGTGCGGCCCAGGCCCCACGCGCGGCGCGCCCGCGCTTGCGAGCCTGCGGATGCGCTCTTCTTTCTCGCCCATTTCGTTCAGGTGGAATTCGTACTGGCGCGACGCAAATGTCTGTGGGTCCGAGTAGGAATCGAAAACGTCATCGACCGGAAAAAGCGCGCGCAGCGGCGGAAACGAATGGAGGGCGGCGCGAAAGTGCACAGTCGGCTGGCCGTAGAGATCGCGCCGCTCGACGAAATCGAGCTGCACGTCGGCGGCGTGCGCAAACGTGCCCCAAGCAAGTTTGTAGTGCAACGACTCGCCCACTTGGAACGGGAGCGCCCGAGTCGTGGTTTCCACGCCTGAAGCGGAAAACGCGCAGATTGCAGAGATGAAAACCGCGAGCCACGCCAGCGCCGCGCCGCCCCGCACAATCCGCCGGATTCGCATGGTCGCGTTCATCGTGCACCCATTTCGGCACTATAATGGTGAATCATCCGAAGGCACTCGGGCTTTCGGAGTCTTATCCTCCCCCTGCAAAAAGTGAAACGGAGGCACGGTTTAGAATGCGTTATTTGGTGACGGGCGGCGCGGGCTTCATCGGCTCGAACATGGTGGATGAGCTGGTGCGCCGCGGGCACAGCGTAGTGGTGCTCGACGATCTTTCGAGCGGCAAGGAACACAATCTCGCGGCGGTGCGTTCGAAGATCGAGCTGCGCATCGGAAATATCGCGGACCTTGCGGGCATCAACGCGGGGTGCAAAGGCGTGGATTACGTGATCCATCTGGCAGCGCGCACCTCTGTGCCGCGCTCGGTCGCCAATCCCCTGGAAACGAATCTCGTAAATGTGGACGGCACTCTGAATGTGCTGATCGCCGCGCGCGATGCGGGCGTGAAGCGCGTTGTGTTCGCGGCTTCGTCTGCGGCTTATGGCGAGACGCCTACGCTGCCGAAAGTGGAAACGATGCCGCCCGATCCGATTTCGCCCTACGGCGTTTCGAAAGTAGTAGGTGAGATGTACTGCCGCGTTTTCACGCGGACCTATGGACTCGATACGGTGAGCCTGCGCTACTTCAATGTGTTCGGGCCGCGGCAAGATCCGTCGTCGCAATATTCGGGAGTGATGTCGCGTTTCATGCTCGCGGTGATCGAGGGTCAACAGCCCGTCGTGTTTGGCGACGGCGAGCAATCGCGCGATTTCACGTATGTGGACAACGTGGTGGATCAGACGCTGCGCGCGTGCGAAGCCAAAGGTGCCGAAGGAATGGTGTTCAACGGCGGCACCGGCAAGCGATCGACGCTGAACGAAGTGCTGGCGCAGCTCGAGAAACTGAGCGGCAAAAAGCTGGCGGCGAAGTACGATCCGCCGCGCAACGGCGACATCAAGGATTCGCTCGCGGATATTTCGCTCGCGCGACGCGTGCTCGGCTACGAGCCGAAGGTGAGTTTTGAAGAAGGCCTCGCGCGTACGTGGGAGTGGTACAAATCGGCTTACGCGAGCGCAGCGGCCAAGCCCGCTTCGTAAGACGCGCCGCCGGATTGTCATTCCGAATCAGGCTTTCGCGCCAAGATATCCACGAAGTTCAGCGAGCGAGTCGAGCATGATGTCCGGCGGGCAGGCGCGCATGCTCTCAAATCCCAAACCGTAAGAAACTCCGCAGGCGTAAATTCCAGAATTGCGAGCGGTTTCAACGTCAACGCTCGAATCCCCCACCATCATTGCTTCGCTGGGCTGCGCTGAAAAATTGTGCAGCAACATTTCCACTCCCATCGGGTCGGGCTTCTTTTTTTCGAAGCTGTTTCCGCCAAACACAAACTGAAAATGACCGGCGAGGCCGAGGCCGTGGAGGATCGCTTCGCTGAACCGCACCGGTTTATTGGTGAGCACCGCCATTTTGTAGGGCGCGAGCGCGTCGAGAGCTTCGCGGACGCCGGGATAGGTGACGGTGTGGTCGAGCATGTGGCGGCGGTAGTAGGCCAGGAAAAAATCGTGCCCCTCCTCGGCTTGCGCGTCGGTGACAGACGCGCCGAGAGAGCTGCGGATCAGGGCGGCTGCGCCGCGGCCGATGTAGCCGCGCACCACATCCTGCGGGAGAGGCTGCTGTCCCATGTGCTCCAGCGTCGCGTTTACCGAGAGAACTAAGTCGGTTTCGGAGTCGATGAGGGTACCGTCGAGGTCGAAGATCAGCACGCGGACGGCGGAGAATCGGCCATTCGTGTGGTCTGCGGTGGCGGGGCCGTGCTTTTGGTCGGGCAAACGGTGGACCTTTCTCTCAGTGGAACGGAGCATAATTTTATGGGTTGGGACGGATTTTGGGGAGTGATTTTGGTGCGTAATAAACCTGTTTTCGTATCGATTAAAAACTGGAGTTGTGATGAGGCGGTTGGAGTTACGGCGGTTTCTAATAATTTCCAGTATCGATCAGAAATTTGAAGTGGGGTTGTGGGTGAAGCCGGGTGGGGCGCGTCCGGCGGCAAGTGCGGATTGCCGGTTCGCGGGTGCATGGTGTTTCGCGGGTCGAATATAGCTCTATCTACGTTACTACAGAGGTACTTCGAAGTCTAGGAGAAAGTGAGTTTCAAAACGGGAATCGGGTGCGCGGTGGGAAGACGAAGAAAGATCCTTCGGCCGATGAATCGGCCTCTGGATGACGTCAAAGGCGGGAGGAATTCAACGATATGCGTGCGTGCCTCGAGCTTGGGCTCATGTTCCACGCACGGGCCGGCACAGACTGACCGTCTATGTTACAGCTCGCTGCGCTCGCCTAGTCGTGGCGAAGGGCGGAGATGGGGTTGAGGCGCATGGCGCGGCGGGCAGGGATGTAGCAGGCGGCTGCGGCGACGGCTAGGAGGAGGAGCGTGACGGCGGCGTAGGTGATGGGGTCGAGATGCGTGATGCCGAAGAGGAGAGTGGCGAGGAGGCTGGAGGCGGCAATGGCTCCTGCGATACCGATGGCGATGCCTGCGGCGGTGAGCGCGATTCCCTGCCCAAGGATTAGGCGGAGAATGCTTGCGGGGCTGGCGCCGAAGGCCGCGCGGATGCCGATTTCGCGGGTGCGTTCGGAAACGCCGCCGGAGAGGACGCCGTAAATTCCCGTGGCGGCGAGCAGCACGGCGACGAGGCCGAAAAGTTCGAAGATCACGAAGGCGAAGTGGCGCTGGTCTTCTGATCTGGCAACCAAGGTGGGCATGGTGGCCACGCGGAGGATGGGCTGGTCTTTATCGACGGACCAGACAGCGTCTTTCACGGCGCGCGTGAGCGAAGCGGGATCGGCGCCGCTCGAACGGACGACGAGCGACTGTGCGGTGTCGAACCAGAGCCACTGTTGATTCGAAACGTAGAAGGCGTCGTCGCCAGTGATCGCGAGGCCGGTTTGTTTCACGTTGCCGACGACTCCGACGATTACAGACCACGGCTTTGTGGGATCGCCCGCATCGGGACCGAGGCGAAGGCGCTGGCCGATCGGATCTGTATGCGGACCTCCGTGAGGGAAATACCGCGCGACGAAAGATTCACTGACGACGATGGCAACGGGCGCGCCCATCTTGTCGCGTTCGTCGATGTAGCGGCCGCGGCGGAGCGGGATGTGCATCGCTTCGAAATAGCCGGGCGAGACGCAGTAACGGAAAGCGGCGTCGGATGGCGAGCCGTCTTCGTGCGATTCGAGCTCGACGCCGTACATATCGTCGTCGGTGCTGAGCGGAAGCTGGCTGGTGAGCGCCGCGGCTTCGACGCCGGGAACGGCGCGAACGGATTTGAGAGCAGCATCGTAGTAATTGGAGAGCGAATCGAAGTTGGAGCGGTCGATCGCGGGGGAGCTGGTGGGATTCGGCTGGACGCGGCGGCCGTTGTCCTGGACCTGCATGGTGAGCAGGCGCGAAGAATCGAAACCGGGACTGACCGCGAAAACATTCTTGATGCTGCGGAGAAGCAGGCCCGCAGCGACGAGGAGGACGAGCGAGATCGCGACTTCCGCGACGACGAGAATGCGACGCGTGAGGTGATGGCTGCGCGCGACGGTGCGCGAGGATTCCTGGATCGCGGCCTGCGGATCGTTGGCGCCGGCGTGGAGCGCGGGAAGAAGGCCAACGGCAAAGCCAACGAGTGTAGTGGCGATGAAACCGAAGGCTAGGACCGCGCCGTCGATGTGGATCGCGGCGAGGCGCGGAAGATCGACGGGACTGAGCGCGACGATTGCTCGAACGCCGAGTTGCGCAATGGCGATGCCGAGTGCGCCGCCGATGAAAGCGAGGAGCAGACCTTCGGCGAGCATCTGGCGGATCAGCCGCGCGCGCGCGGCGCCGAGGGCGGCACGCATGGCGAATTCGGCGCGGCGTTCGGAGCCGCGAGCGAGCACGAGATTCGCGACGTTGATGCAGGCGATGAGCAGGACCAGAAGCACGGCGCCAAGAATCGCGAGCAGCGCGGGACGGACACCAGCGGTGAGATCGTCGCGCATGGGATGAACGGCGATGCCGCGCGGAGGACCGCCCGAACCGGCATAGCCTTTCGCGTAGGTTTGGGTGAGAGGCGCGAGATTCGCCGAGAGTTCGTTCGCGGTGGAGCGGGCGGTAGCGGCAGGCGCGAGGCGCGCGAGCATGGTGAGGTGATGGCCCCACTCGCGGCCGTCGGATGGCAGCGCGGGATTGTAGCGGAGCGGGGCCCAGACGTCGGAGGCGGGAGCGAGAACG
Source organism: uncultured Acidobacteriota bacterium (assembly GCA_963702125.1). Lineage (GTDB taxonomy): Bacteria > Acidobacteriota > Terriglobia > Acidiferrales > UBA7541 > Palsa-295. The sequence goes on along the minus strand of OY969716.1, from coordinate 4,869,494 downwards.
TTTTCGAAATTTGCGGGCATCACGCCGATCACGGTGAAGAGCGCGCCGTCGAATGTGAGCTGGCGGCCGAGGATGGCGGGATCGGAGGCGAAGCGGCGTTTCCACAAGCGATCGCTGATGATGGCGACGGCGGGCGCGTTCTGAACGTCATCGGATGGCGCGAAATCACGGCCGAGCGCGGGCGAGACGCCAAGGGTGCGGAAGTAGCCGGGCGTGGCGCGCTGGCCTTCGAAACGTTCGGGCTGGCCTGTGCCGACGATGGCCGGCTGCCAGGGTTTTGCGACGGCGGCGGATTCGATCGAGCGCGGCAGAGAATTTGTGAGGCCGCCCGTGAGGCCGAAAAAGGTGCCGTAGGAGGGATTTCGCGGCGAGCCGTCGTTGCGGGATTCCCAGACAAGCATGACGCGATCGGCGTGCGGGTACGGAAGCGGCTCGAACAAGATCGGGTTTACGGCGCTGAAAATGGCGGTGGTGGCGCCGATGCCGAGGGCGAGCGTGGCGATCGCGACGATGGCGAAGGCTGGGTGGCGAAGGAGTTGGCGCGCACCGTAGCGGAGGTCGGACGCGAAATTTTCGGCGGCGTTTTCCCAAGTCGCTGCGCGGACTTGATCGTGGATCGAGGTTGCGCTGCCGGATTCGACGAGAGCGGCCCGGCGGGCGGCTTCGGGCGAGAGGCCTTTCGATTGATGCAGGGCGGTTGCACGCTCGATGTAATCGCGAAGTTCGGCGGAGAGTTCGGCGTCGGATTCGCGGCGGCGCGAGAGATTTCGGAGGCCGCTTGTGATTTGGCGCCAGAGTGACATGGTTGGCTAGGCCTCGGCTTTCAGCAGGCGCGCCACGGCAGAAGATCGGCGGGCCCAGTCGGCGGTTTCGAATTCAAGTTGTTTACGGCCGGACCGCGTGAGCGAGTAGAACTTGGCGCGGCGGGAATTTTCAGACTGACGCCAAGCGGCGTCGATATGGCCGGCACGCTCGAGGCGCTGGAGGGCGACGAGGAGCGAGCCGGGATTTACTTTGAAGACGTTGCGGGAAATTTGCTCGACGCGGCGGGCGATGCCGAAGCCGTGCATGGGCTCGAGGCTCAGGGTTTTGAGGATGAGGAGATCGAGAGTGCCTTGGATTACGTCGGTAGTGTCTGCCATCGGGCCTCGCGCGATATGGGATATGACGGAAGTAACGGAAGAAGGTTAGCGTTGCTGCTCTTGATTGTCAAGATGTGAGGGGCAAGACAAGGAGGAAAGATCGGGCGCGTCCGAAACCGGCACAGACTGACAGGCTATGTTACGGCTCGCTGCGCTCGCCGAAGGCCACACGCATTGTTGTTACACGCCGACAGGGCTTGAGCCCTGTCGGACGCTCGCTGCGCTTGCCTAAGGCAGGGCTACGCGAATTCTGGGGGCGACTTTGGTGCCTAGGAGTTCGATGGCGCGGCGCATTTTGGAATGCGCGAGAGTGGAGACGGACATTTGGAAGGTCAGGCGGGAGATGCCGCCCAGGGCTTCGTTGATGTAGAGGATTTTTTCGGCCACCGTGGCGGGATCGCCGATGAGGTAGGCGCCGGTGGGGCTGCGTTGCGCGTCAAATTGGGCGCGCGTGGCGGGCTGCCAGCCGCGTTCTTTGCCAATTTCAGTGAAGGTGTGCTGGTAGCCGGGGAAAAATTCATCGGCGGCTTCGTCGGTGGTGTCGGCGAGGAAACCGATCATGTGCAGGCCGACTTTAAGTTTGTCGGGAGAGTGGCCGGCTTTGCGTCCGGCTTCGCGATAGAGATCGATGAGCGGACGGAAGCGCGCGGGCTGGCCGCCGATGATGGCGACCATGAGCGGAAGGCCGAGCAGACCTGCGCGGACGAAGGATGTGGGCGTGCCGCCGACGCCGGCCCAGACGGGCAGCGGGTTTTGAAGCGGACGCGGATAGACAGCTTGTCCATTCAGTGGCGGGCGAAATTCGCCGGACCAGGTGATTCTGGGCTCATCGCGCAACTGGAGGAGCAGGTCGAGTTTTTCGGCGAAGAGCGCGTCGTAGTCTTCGAGTTTTAAGCCGAAGAGCGGAAACGATTCGACGAACGAACCGCGTCCGGCGACGATTTCGGCGCGGCCGCCGGAGATGAGGTCGAGCGTGGCAAATTCCTGGAAGACACGGACAGGATCGGCGGCGCTGAGAACGGTGACGGCACTGGTGAGGCGAATCTTTTTGGTGAGCGACGCGGCTGCGGAAAGAATTACGACGGGCGCGGAGTCTAGAAATTCGGCGCGGTGATGTTCGCCGACGCCGAAGACGTCCAGGCCGGCTTGATCGGCGAAGGCAATTTCGTCGATGAGGTTCTGCATGCGCTCTGCCGCGGTGAGGACGAGGCCGCGCGACGGGTCGGAGACGATGGCGGCGAAGCTGTCGATACCGATTTCCATGGAGGTGAGCTGGATAAGATGGCGCAAGACTGGGACAGGATTCATTCCGTGCGGGCGGCGAGGATGCCGGCTAGGTGTTGCTTATTGCGGAGGGCGACCAGGATCCAGAGGATGGCGACGACGATGGCAACGACGAGGCCCTGACGCGCCATGAAGGCGTGGAAGGCGACGATGTTGACGATCACTGGGGCGAGGATGCAGAGCGCGAGCGGGACGTAACGGTTGATGAGAAAGAGGATGCCCGGGATCAACTGGCAAGCGAAGATAACGTACTGGTAGCCGGTGGCGTTGATTGCGGCGACGAAATTGCCGGCCGGACCCGCGGGTGGTTGTCCGCCGACGAAATGGAAAAATCCATTGAGACCGGCAAATGTGAAGAGTGCTCCGAGCAGATAGCGCGCGATGGCGGATGCGATTTTCATTTGGTCCCTCAAGAAGCGCGAGTGAGTGCGCAGAGGATACTACCAAACTTGACTGGTGTGGAAGCCGCGTGCGATAACGCGAGCGCGAAGAAGCGAGGAACGCAAGCGAGATGAAAACGACGGAAAAGCGGAAAACGGAAACCACGACGAAGAGCGTGCTGGGACCGACGGTGCGCGAGCGCATGGCGATGGGCAAAGCGCTGCGCGAGCGAGTGGGCCGCGCGGAGCACGCGAAATGGAAAGTGACGGCGCACCGGCCGGAAGTGGTGGCGCTGCTGAAGAAGTCCGATGTGGGGCGAGTGGAAACGCTGCTGCCGATTCGTTACGGACGGATGCGGCAGTCGCCGTTTGCGTTTTACCGCGGCGCGGCGATGTTGATGGCTTCGGATCTGGCGGGGACGCCCTCGACGAAGCTGCGCGTGCAGGCGTGCGGCGATTGCCATTTGCTGAATTTCGGCGGGTTCGGCGCGCCGGATCGCAGGCTGGTGTTCGACATCAACGATTTCGACGAAACGCTGCCCGCGCCGTGGGAATGGGACGTGAAGCGGCTGGCGGCGAGCGTGGTGTTGGCAGGCCGGTTTATCGGCGCGAAGGAAAGCCAGTGCGAAGAGGCTGCGCGGGCGACGGTGTCTTCCTACCGGACGCGCATCCGCGAATTCGCAAACATGCGCGCGATGGATACGTGGTATTCGCGGCTCGACGCCGAAGTGTTCATCGATGAAGCGAAGGACGCGGAAGACAAAGAATATTGGCGGAAGCTGGAAATCGAAGCGATGAAGCAGATCGCGGAATATATTTTTCCGAAAATCACGGTGAACGTTCACGGGCAGCGGAGGATCAAGGACCGGCCGCCATTGGTGGTGCACCCGAAGGAAATCGCGACGATCGACAAACGGGTGAGGAAGATGTTCGCGCAGTACCGGCTGACGCTGGGCGAAGAGAGACGCGTGATTCTGGACCGGTACACGATCGTGGATATCGCGCGGAAAGTGGTGGGCGTGGGGAGCGTGGGGACGCGGTGCGATGTGGCGTTGCTGATGGCGGGCGAGGACGATCCGCTCTTCCTGCAATTCAAGGAGGCGCGCGCGTCTGTGCTGGCGGAGTACGCGGGGGCGAGCCGGTACAAAAATCAGGGTGAGCGCGTGGTGACCGGGCAACGGATGCTGCAATCGGCGAGCGACGTTTTCCTGGGGTGGACGCAGGATTCTGAGGGGCGATTCTATTATTTCCGGCAGCTGCGCGACATGAAGATGAAATTCGATCTGGAGAGCATGACGAAGTCGGAGTGGATGGAGTACGTGGAAATTTGCGGGTGGACGCTGGCGCGGGCGCATGCGCGGACGGGCGATGCGGCGAAGATTGGCGGGTACTTAGGCAAGAGTGAGGCGTTTGACGAGGCGGTGGCGACATTTGCGGAAGATTACGCGAATCAGACGGAGAAGGATCACGAGACGCTCGTGAGGGCAATTAAGACGGGGCAGATTCGGGCGGAGAGGGATGCGAAGGAGTGACGTCACCTTGATCGAGGCTACGCTTCGGTCAGGTTCGGTCTGGTGGCAAAGCGGTAGCTGCGCTCCCGCAGTCCAAATGGTGCGTGGCTTCGAACTACACGCGTAGGCCGAGCGAGTTTGGAGATCGTAAGGAACGCAGACGCTCGGAAGAGAACAGCCTGCGCCGCAGGCTATTCTACGGCGCGGTGCTAGAGATCCATCGGCAAGGGATTCTTGCCGGTGATCAGGCGGGCGGAGCGATCCCAGGTGATGTAGAGCCAGGCCCACTGGGTGAGGACGAGCAGGCGCTCTTTGAACTCAACCAAATAGACAAGGTGGATGAAAATCCACATCAGCCAGGCGGGCCAGCCGGCGATTTTGAGAAAGTGGAGGTCGGCGACGGCTTTGCCACGGCCAATCGTGGCGAGATTGCCTTTATCGAAATAGTGAAACGGCTTCGACGGTTTGCTCTGGAAGCGGTTACGGATAGCGCGCGCGACGTATTTGCCCTGCTGTATAGCGGGCTGTGCGACGCCAGGCAGAGGCTCACCGGTCTGGTGGCTGAAGTTAGCGAGATCGCCAATCACAAAAATTTCCGGATGATTTGGTACGGTGCAATCGGGCGCGACCAGGACGCGATTGGCTTTATCCAGAGTCGCGCCGGCATTTTTTCCGAGAGCTACGCCGAGCGGTGAAGCGAGGACACCCGCGGCCCACAAGACAGTGCGCGTGGGAATCGTTTCGATTTTTTCGCCTTCCTTGATGGTTACTTCGCTTGCGCGGATGCCGGTGACCATGGCGCCGGTGCGAACGGTAACGCCGAGAGCGCTGAGCATCCTGGAGGCGTCGGCGGAAAGCTTCGGCGGATAGCTGGGCAGCACGCGCTTGGCGCCTTCGACGAGAATAATGCGAGCCTGACGGGTGTCGATATCGCGGAAGTCGTGCTTGAGAGTGTCATGAGCGATTTCGCCGAGAGCGCCGGCGAGTTCAGCGCCGGTGGGGCCCCCGCCAACGATGACGAACGTCATCCAGGCTTCGAGTTTAGCGGGATCGGTTTCGCGTTCAGCGGCTTCGAAGGCGGTGAGGATGCGAGCGCGCATGGCGGTGGCGTCGTCAATCGTCTTGAGCCCGGGCGCGAATTGCTCCCATTCGGGATGCCCGAAATACTGATGCGCCGAGCCCGTGGCGACGATGAGCGTGTCGTATGCGAGCTCGCCGTCGCTCAGGATCACGCGGCGATTTTTTGCGTCGATGTCGATGGCTTCGGCGAGAAGGACGTTGGTATTTTTCTGGCGGCGCAGGATTTGGCGCAGTGGCCCCGCAATATTCGCGGGTGAAAGCGAGCCGGTGGCGACTTGATACAGGAGCGGCTGGAAAAGATGGAAATTGGCGCGGTCGATGAGAGTGATATCGACGGGCGCGTGCGCAAGTCCCTTTGCGGCGCTGATGCCGCCGAAACCGCCGCCTAGGATTACGACTTTGTGGCGATCCACTGCGATTCCTTTCCCTGCGGGTTGGTTTGGCGAGCCGTCCACTTCATCTGATACGGGTGGAGAGCGCGCCGGCCCACGAAACTTGCTTTGCAACGCGAAGCGTTCCCAATCACAATTTCGGACAGATCCGGGAGGCGCGACGAATTGTCGCGCAGGACGCGAATGAAGAAAAGGGTGATTGCGGCAGCGACGTCGCTGGTGCTGATCATGGCGGTAGCGACGGCGGCGCGGGTCTGGTACGCGGCCGCGCAGTTGCGCCAGATGCCGGAACGGCTGGTAGGGCTTGTGCCGTTTGCGAATGAGACGGGAAACATTGCGTACTCGCTGGCGGAGGGGCGCGGGTTCGGGTCGCCGTTTGTGCAGGACACGGGGCCGACGGCGTGGCTGACGCCGGTGTATCCGGCTGTGGTGGCGGTGGCTTACAAAATTTGTGGAATTCGTACGGCTCATGCGTTCTATGCGGTGCTGGCGCTGAACATTTTGTGTTCGGTGGCTGCGTGTGCCCCGATTTTCTGGATTGGGCGGCGCGTGGGCGGCCTTGCGACCGGAGCGGTGGCGGCGTGGACGTGGGCGCTGCTGCCGACAGCGATCATTATTCCGTTTCAGTGGGTGTGGGACACGTCGCTGGCGGCGTTGCTGGTGGCGTTGCTCACCTGGGCGACGATTCGCATGGGGGGCAAAACGCGAGTTGAGTCGTGGATTGGGTACGGATTGTTATGGGGATTCGCGCTGATGACGAATCCTTCGGTTGGGGCGGCGCTGCCATTTTTATTTCTGTGGGCGGCGCTGAATATGCGCGTAGGCGGCGAGACATCAGCGGAGGTTAAGTTTTCGAAGGAGGCACGGAGAAACGCGGGGATGGCGGTGATGGTCGTGGTGTTGTGCTGCATCCCGTGGACGGCGCGGAACTATCACGCATTTAACACCTGGGTGCCGTTGCGATCGACGCTGCCGCTGCAGCTATGGCTCGGGAACAATAACTTGTTCGACCCGAATTATTCGGGGCCGGTGGCGCCGAACGCTGCGCGCGAAGATATCCGGCGGTACGTGCGGATGGGCGAAGTTGCGTTCATGAGCGCGAAGGGCGAGGAAGCGCGCGAATTTATTCGAACGCATCGTGCGCTGTACGCGAAGTTGACGTGGGAGCGCGTCGTGGCGTTTTGGACGGGATCGGAGCATCCCTGGACCGAAATTTCCAGTACGGACTCGGGGCTGGTTCGACTCGTGATCGCGGTGAATGTGCTGACGCTTGTGGGCATGATTTGCGGGCTTTTGGTGCTGGTGCGCAGGCGTGTGGCGGAATGGTGGATGTTGGGGACGTGGGTCGCGGCGTATCCCGTCGTTTATTACTTCACGCGAACGCTGCTGCGGTATAGGAATGTGATTGAGCCGGTGATAGTGATTTTGGCGGCTGTGGCGATTACGGCGCCGTGGCGAATGGTGCGGGAATGCGAAATACCTGGAGGAACGGAGTGATGCGGGTATTTTGGGGCGGGCTGATTTTGGGGTTGCTATCGGCATGTGTGATGGCGGTACCGGCGGATGCGCAGGAGGATTTGGCGCCGCCGAAGACTGCGAGGTTTTGCAATGTTGACGCTAAGGACTGCAACACGCTGACGTGGCAGGGAGAATATTACGAGGGGCGCAAAGATGGGGATCCGAAGGTCGTGTCGCGATTCTGGATCAAGCGGTGGGAAAAGGATGCCGTTGAGCTGCAGGGCAAGACGGCGTATGCAGTGGCAAACGGTTTTCCGCTCGAAGCATTTTTTCACGGAAAGATTGCGCCGGACGGGATGAGCGTTCAGGGCGGGACGTACGAATGGCGAGTGGGCTACGGCTCATCGGGCAATGGGACGTGGACGCTGACATGGAGCAAGGCCGGGTCGAACTCGATGGGTGAATTCGCAGCCGGACAATTTCAGGCGCCGCGACACTCGAAAACGAATCCGAACATTTTGCTGCCGCCGGGCGCGGCGGAAGTTTATGCGTCATATCCGCAGGAGGTGCGCGCGATCCTGCTGCCGGACAACGCGATCACTCCGACGGATGCGAAGCGGGCTTGCCGCGACGCCGCTGTCACCGAACCTTTGGTAGCCATCGAAGTCGCGCGCTATGCGTACCGCACGGGCGAGATGAGGCGCGGCGATTGCTGGTTGCAGACCGCAATGGATCTGGGCAGCGTGCGCGCGAAAGTGATTTACGCGATGACTTTCCTGTGGGGATGGCAAGGGACGCCGCAGAATCCGCCAAAGGGATTTGAAATCTTGAAAGCGAATCTCGGGACGCGCGATCCGTGGGACGTATGGCAGCTGACGCAGTGCTACATCGATGGGCTCGGCACGCCGAAGGATGCGCATCAGGCGGCGATTTTGACTTCGTACACCCTGACGCATGACGACGTGTATCAGGTGAGCCAGATGGTAGGGGCGGACGACGAAGAGCTGGTGCACGAATTTCAGCGGCTGGCGGTGATGATGAATCCTCCGACGACGACCAGCACGAAGTGCCAGATGGTTCCGGTGCCGGGTGGGAACGGGCAAACGAGGCAGAGCTGCACTACGAGTTCGAGCGTGGATGAGAAGGCGCTGCAGCGGCAGATGGGGAACGTGGATCAGGACTACGCGAACAAGAAGGGTGCGAATCCGTGAGGCACGCGCTGATTGCTGTGAGCGCGATTGCGCTGTGTACGGTCGGCACATTTGGTGCATTGGCGCAGGCGGCGAGGCACGCGGACGATGGAATGCCGTTGAAGCTGTGGCTTGCGGTGGCGGAGCCGGAGATTTGTGTGGGGGCTGCGAAGACTGAGTTGAGGATTGAGATTGAGAACATCAGCGAGCACGGCGTGAGGATCGATCCACACCGGTTGGCATTTCAGGTGAGCGCGTCGCGGGGAAATCAAGTGGCGACGACTACGAATGATTCGGTGGCGCTGGTGCCAGGTGATTTTCGGGAGTTGGCGGCGGGCGGGATCTACAAAACGAACGTTGATTACAAATTGAGCGATCCGATATTTGGTGCGGCGGGATTGGTGCGGGTGGTTGTGAGATACGGACAGCTACGTGCTGCGAAGGCGCCGTATGAGGATTTGTGGAAAGGCACCGTGGCGTCGAATGCGGTGCTGGTGAGGTTGAAGCAGTGCTCGGGTGAAAAGAAATGACGGAACATCGCGGACCTTGAGCGAGGCGACATCGCGCGGAGGATTGCGCTGGCGGCAAAGCGCTAGCTACGCTCCCGCAGTCCATATGGGTCGATGCGCCGATCTTAAGTGGTGCGCGAATTTGGTGGAGTTGTCGTCGGAGAACAGCTTGCGGGGCAGTCTTTTCTACTCGTCGGCGGGGATGTCGAAGTTGACCAGGTTGCTCTGGAAGCCGCGGGTTCGGATGGCGCCGTAGGTTAGGCCGATGGCCATCCAGATGGCGCCTAATTTTAGGGCCGGGCCGCTGAGATGCGTCCAGATGAACGCACAGATCAGGAAACCCAGGAGCGGCGAAATTAGATTGAGGATATTTTTCCGGTCGGCGCGGATGAAGTATCGAGTCAGAGCCGCGATATTGACGCCCATGAAGGCTAACAAGGCCCCGAAGTTGAGCAGGTCGGCTCCCTGATCGTAGGTGATGATGAAGGAACCGGCCAGCGCGATGGCGCCGACGAAAATCACGTTGTTGCGCGGCACGTGAAATTTCGGATCGACCGCGCCGAAAAACTTCTTAGGAATTCCATCGCTTCGCCCCATGCCATACAGCAGGCGCGCTGCGCCCAGTTGCGAACCCATTCCCGACCCGATGTTGGCGATCAAAATCGTGAAGTTGAGCAGCTGAAAGAGAAAGTAGCCGCCGGCCGTTTGCGCGACGAACGGAAAAGCGGACGTAATTTTGTCGTCGGGAAACGGCTTGTCTTGCCAGACGAGCTGCGCGGCATAGACCTCGAGCGACGCGAGCACGCCGGTGATGAGGCAGACCAGAACGGTGGCGAGCATGATGTTGCGGCGCGGATTTTCGACTTCTTCGGAAAAGGTGGAGATCGCGTCAAACCCGATGTAAGTGAGGACGGCGACGGATGTGCCGTGGAAGACATTTTTAAAACTGAAAGTAGCCGGGTTGTAGAAAGGGTGCGTGAAAAATCCCGGGCCGTATTCGTGCATGCTCCAGAGAAAGTGAATCACGAACGCGAAGAAGATCAGCACGACGATGCTCATCCCGGCGGCCATCACGTCGTTGATGCGCGCAGACGTCTTAATGCCGCGGATATTGAGCAGCGTGAACGCGCCTGCGTAGAAAATTACAAGCGACCAGTACGGCAGGAACGGAAGAATATTCTGAGTGAGTTGGCTGCAGATGATGGTGCAGATCAGCGGGTTAAGAATGTAATCCATGACGATCGCCCAGCCGGTGACGTAGCCGAGCGCTGGATTCAATTCCTGACCCACGTAAGTGTAGGCGGAGCCGGCGGAGGGATAGGCGCGCGCCATTTTGCCGTAACTGATCGCGGTGAAAAGCATGGCGATCATGGCGATGAGAATCGTGGTGACCACGTGTCCGCGCGCGTCGTTGGAGATCACACCGTAAATTCCCATCGGCGCGATGGGCTGGATGATCACGATGCCGATGATGATCAAGTCCCAGAGGCCGAGGACGCGGCGGAGCTTGATGGGTTCGCCGGAGGGCTCGCTCATTCGCTGACCGACTTGACCAGATTGCGGGGATTATCGACGTCGCAGCCGTTGAGAATCGCGAAGTGATACGCAAAAAGCTGGAGCGGCACGACTTCGAGAATCGGAAGCAGCAACTCGGGCGCCGCGGGGACGTAGATCGTGCGGTCGGCGAGCGTGGTGATTTCGCGGTCGCCTTCGGTGGCGATGGCGATGGCTTTGCCGCCGCTCTTTTTCACGAATTCGAGGATCTGCAGAGTTTTGCGGTAGCGCAGGTCGGAGTCGGGATCGTTGGGGTCGCGCGTGGCTAGAACAATCACGGGCAAATTTTCATCGACGAGCGCGTTGGGGCCGTGGCGGAGTTCGCCGGCCGGAAGACCTTCGGCCTGAACGTAGGAAATTTCCTTGAGCTTCAGGGCGCCTTCGCGGGCGATCGCGTAGTGGACGCCTCTGCCGAGGAAGAGGAACGCTTTCGCGGATTGGTAAGCGCGAGCGCAGCCGGCGGCTTGCGTGTCCCACGTCTGCAAGGATTTCTCGATCGACGTGGGAATGTCGGCGAGGTGATTGAGGTGCGTGCGCGTGACTTCGGACGTCATGCGGCCGCGCTTGCGCGCGAGGAACAGCGCGAAAAGATAGAGCAGCGTGAGCTGCGAGGTGAAGCTTTTCGTCGCGGGGATAGCTTTTTCGAGGCCGGCGCGAGTGAGCAGCGCGGCGCTGGCTTCGTTGGAAATGGTGGAGTTGGCGACGTTGGAGATGGCGACGGTTTTTGCGCCGCGGTTGAGAGCTTCGCGCTGGGCGGCGGTGGTATCGGCGGTTTCGCCGGACTGCGTGATGACGACCACGATTGGGTCGGCGCCGGCGTGCGTGGAGCGGTAGCAATATTCGCTGGAGTATTCGACGTCCACCGATTCGCCGGAAAGATCCTCGATCATGATTTCGCCGGCAAGGCCCGCGTGACGGCTGGAGCCGCTGGCGGCGATGATGATTTTCTTGAATGTGGAAAGCGCAGTCTCTATGGGCTGGAGCGATTTCGGGAAAATGATGTCGCCTTCGACGTTGCCGCGGATCGTTTCGCGGATGGCAGCGGGCTGCTCGTACACTTCGCGCAGCATGTGTTTCGGAAACGTACGTGGATCGGCGCCGGCAGCTGCGGGCGCAGTGGTTGCGGGTTTCGAGGAATCAGATTCAGCGGACATCAACGTCCTCCCGATGGGGTTCCGGTTTCCGTTGCGGCTGAAGCGGCGGCGGACATTCCCCGTCCTTCTTTCAGCATGATCGTCGCGGGATCGATGTTCCAGCCCGAGACGCGAATTTCGACGCCGCCAAAGACGGCCGCGTTTGGAACGTACTGCGCGGTGAGTTCGCGCGTCTCGCCCGGCATCAACGAAATGTAATTATCTTCCCAGAATACGGGCAGAATTTCGCCCTCTTCTCCAGATTTGCGGATGGCGAGGCGAATTTGGAAGGCGAGGTGATCGCTGGAATTTTTGATTTGCACGTGAGCGACCGGGCCGTCGGGCGAGGGCATGATGCTGCCGACGACTTCGACCTGCGCTTTCGGCAGCGATTGCAGCGCCGTGAGATCGACGTAATGCGAGACGGGCGTGAACTGGTAGGTGGTTTTCTTCCAGTCGTACTGGCTCTTGTCGTTCGCGAGCCAGTAGAAATTTTCGTCGAGCGTGTTGCCGTCTGCGCCGGTGACGTCGAGCTTCAGGAAGTAAGCACCGGAAGCGGGCGCGAACGATTCGGCGGGAATGCTGAAAAGTTTCGCGACGGCGTCGGAATCGAGATCGAGTTGCTGCTGCCTGGTGAAGCGCTGTTTCAGGTCAATGTCGTAGAGAGTCGCGGTGGCGGTGAGGCCGGTGAGTTTCACGTAGCGATTGTTGACGACGTCGATCGAGCCATCGTCATACGAATATTGAATGTGCAGCGGCTCGCAGGCTTTCTTGGTGCCGAAGTAGCCGCCGGCGGGCTGCAGATAAAAATCGTAAAGGTGCCAGATCGTGGAGGGCCACGCGTTGTTAAGCATCCACTGAACGACGCCGGTGGTGTCTGTGTATTTATTGCGCGTGTAGGCTTCGAACATGGCGCGCTCGCCTTCGTAGGCCATGAGCTGCGATTTCAGCTCGTAATTTTCGAGCGTGGTGGCTTCGCCGTACTGCGCCTTCATCGAGTCGTTGAAGTGGTTGAGATTTTTGAAGCCTTCCCCGCCGGCGTGATAGTTCCACACTTCGTTCTGTGGCCAGAGCTTGTCTTCGGGCAGAAACTTTTTCAGACAATCAGCCACGGGAGGCGCCGGACCGGGGCTGGTTTCGGTGTTGAAGCCGAAGGCGCCCCCGAAGTGCGTCTTGTCGATAAGCCAGTAATCGGCGGGAACGTAATCATACGGGCCGGTCATTTTCACGCCCGAGGGTCCGGTGACGCTGGTGGGCGTGGCGGACGCGGACGAGATGTATGGATTGGGCCAGTCGAGATCTTTTAAGACTTTGATATAAGCGGTTTCAACGTCGGCCGGCGGCGGACCGTCGCTGCCGTTGAGCCAGACGAAAATGCTCGGATGCGCCCGCATCCGTAGCACTTGCGAGTGAAGCGATGCGGTGGCGATGTCGATATCGCCGGGCTGCCATTTCTTCCACTCTTCCCAGTGATCGCAGCAGCACCAGCCGGGCATGATCAGCACGCCGCGCTCGTCAGCCATATCGTAGAACTCGTCGATTTCGAGTTTGCCTTCGAGGCGAATGGTGTTGAGGCCCATCGAGTTCACGTAGCGGAAGTGCTGGTCGAGCGCGGTGAGATCTTCGCGCAGGAGCATGTCGGGCGACCAGCCGCCGCCGCGGATCAGGATTTTTTTTCCGTTGATGTAAAACTGGAGAGCTTTGGAGCCGGTGATGTGCGCGGTGACTTCGCGGATGCCGAAGCGGAGAGTCTGCGCATCTGAAATATTTGAGGTGGTGGTGGAAAACTGAATGCGCAGCGTTTCCAGATTCTGATCGCCCATCTGGTACGGCCACCAGATTTTCGGATTTTTGAATTGGAGCTGCGGAAATTGTTCGGGCGTGAAGCGTATCGCTCGAGATTCGCCAGGTTGCAAGGTGACGGGCTGTTCGAACTTCACGTCGCCGATGTTTCCGGTGAGCGTGCCGGTGACCGGCTCGTCCATTGCGTTGCGAAGTTCGGCTTCGACGGTGAGGTTCGCTTGCGCGAGCGAATCATCCGTGAAGTGCGTGAACACGGCGGGATAGCGGACGCTGACGGCGCCGCTATGGCGGAGATAGACGGCGCGCCACAGGCCCATGTCTTTATCCGGCGGCGACGGATTCCAATCGACAAAGTTGATGCCGAGGTCTTTATCGGTTTGCGCGATGGTCTGGACGGCGAGGACGTTGGGGCTGCCGGCGGGCGCGAGAAATTTGGTGACGTCAAATTCGTAGGTGCGGTAGGCGCCGGCAACGTCATTGGAGTTGGCAATCTGATGGCCGTTGAGCCAGATGTTGGCGCGATTGTTGATGCCCGCGAAATTGAGCCATGTGCGATGGCGCGGATCGGGATCGGGCGTGACCTGAAATTCGGTGCGATACCACCAGGCGCAGCGGAAGGGACTATCTTTTGACATCGGGATGCGCGAGAAGACGCGCCCGATGGGATAGTCCATACCAGGAAGGGTGCGGAGATTCATCGCGTAGTAAGGATCGGGATAGGTTTTATCGGCGACGAGCGCGGCGACGACGGTCATCGGGACCGTGGTGTTGTGCCAGCCGTCTGTGTTGAAGCCGGGCATGGAGATTTTTTCGGGCGTGCCCTGGAAGAGACATTCGGACTGGAGTTTCCAGCCGTCATGAAGCGGAGTCTCGTAGCCCTTGGTGGGCGCTTCCTGCGCGATGGCCGGCGACGCGAGGAAAGCGGCGGCTGCGAGAGCGAGAACGACCGCGCACAAGCGCGAGAAATGAAGACGTGATGCAGACATGAGGGCGGTTCTCCTCCCGAAGAGTGAGCGGACGGGTGCGCGGGATGTGCGAAGCGCTTCGAGTTTCATTAAAGTTTATTAAACGCCAGTATGATTCCCTGCCCTTGCGCCTGAGTCAAGACCAAAGCCGCGCCTCTACACGCCGCGGCGGCGCGCTAGAGAGCGCGAGTGGAATCACGGACCACGAGCTCGGGCGCGAGCAGGCGCTGGACGGCGGAGAACTCGCGGTCTTCGATCGCTGCGTTGATTCCCTCCATGATGATGGTGACGGCGGCGGTACCTAGAGCCTCCATTGGCTGGCGGACGGTGGTGAGCGAGGGCACGGCGAGGCCGCTGGGAGGCACGTCGTCGAATCCGATCACCGAGCAATCTTCCGGCACGCGCAGCCCGGCGCGCATAAGAGCGCGGATGGAGCCGAAGGCGGTGTTGTCGTCAAACGCCATGATCGCGGTGAATTTCTTTTTATGCTTGAGCAATTCTTCGGTGAGCTTAATGCCGCCATCGTAGCCGGAATTGGGATCGAGCGAGTCCGGCAGATCGAGGACGAGCGACGGATCGATTTCGAGGCTGACGGAGCGCGCGAAAGAGCGGACGGCGCGCCAACGCGGCGCGGTGTCGGCAAGCATTTTTGGGCCGCGGATGTAAGCGATCTTGCGATGGCCGAGCGCGTAGAGATGTTCCATGGCGAGATGCGCGCCGGCTTCGTTATCGACCATGACGGAGCTGATGGCGCCGGATTCAAGCGTGTTGCCGATCATCACGGCGGGAATGTTGCGCTTCTCGATGTCGGCGAGGAGATCGACGTCCAGGAAAAGCCAGTTGGCGACGAAGATCAGCGCTTCGACGGGGCGCGCGAGGAGAAGCTCGAGGTAACGCTCGAAGCGGCCGCGCTGGTTGTGCACATCGGTGAGGATCGGAAGATAGGAGGCTTGGTACAAAGTGTTTTCGATGCCGCGAAGGATGAGCGTGCAGAAAGGATCAGTGATGTCGAAGACCATTACGCCGACGGTGCGATTGCGCTTGGCGCTCAAGTAGCGCGAGACGACTTTCGGGCGGTAAGCGAGTTTTTTAGCGGCGCGCTCGATGCGGTCTTTGGTGGAGGAGGGGATGTAGCGCGCGAGGGGCGCGTTATTGAGGACGATCGAGACGGTGGCGGGCGAGACGCCGGATTCGGCGGCGACGTCACGCAGGGTGACGGCGGAGGATTTGGATTTTTTGCGGGGCGATTTTTCCTGGGGGACCATTTGGTGAGGAGATGTTTATCACAGAGCGGCGGGTGCGGGAAGGGTGGATGGTGCGGGGCCCTGGCGAAACGAAAGAAAGTGGGCCCGCTTCCGCTGCGCGGAACCGACCCCTACAGGTAGCCTGGGCCGAGCTTTGCGAATTTAGACTGGCGGTAGCTGCGAAACAGACCATCCGCCGCCGATGGCTTTGATCAGGTTGACGCTGGCGGTCATGCGGCGGGTGCGGATGGTGACGGCGGTGACTTCGTCGGCGAGGGCCTGGCTCTCGGCGGTGGTGACTTCGAGATAGTTGGTTACGCCGCCTTTGTAGCGCGTGTTGGAGAGCTGGACGGAGTGGTTGGCGGCGGCGACGGCGGCGTCTTCTTTTTGTGCTTCGTCTTCGAGAATTCGGAGCGTGGAAAGATTGTCTTCGACTTCCTGGAACGCGGTGAGGATCGTGCCGCGATAGTCGGCGACGGATTTGTCGTAAGCGGCGCGAGCCTGTTCGTTGGTACCGCGGCGGACGCCGCCCTCGAAAATCGTTTGCGCGGCTTGGCCACCTAGAGCCCAAAGGCCGCTTGGGCCTTGCAACAAGGTGGTGAATGCCGAGCTTTGGAAGCCGCCCTGGCCGCTCAACGTGACGAGCGGATAGTACGCGGTGCGCGCGACGCCCACGTTGGCGTTAGCTTCCTGGACGCGGCGCTCGGCGGCGGAAATATCGGGACGGCGTTCCAGCAGATCGGACGGAACACCGGGCGGCATAGCGGGCGGCAGCAGATCGAGCGGCAGCGGATCGATGTGGAATGTGGATGCGGGCTTGCCGATGAGTACGGCGATAGCGTGTTCGTAAGTGGAGCGCTGCACTTCCACATCCACGGAGAGCGCGCGGGTGGTTTCCAGCGTGGTTTGCGCCTGGGCGAGATCGACGGCAGACGCGATGCCCGCGTTGAATCGTTGGCTGGTGAGATCGACGGCCTTCGCGTATGAAACGACGGTGGAATCGAGAAGCTGCTTTTCAGCGTCGAGCCCGCGGAGCTGGAAATAATCCATCGCGAGTTCGGCGTGCAGGCTGAGATTCACGTTGGCGAGATCGCCTGCGCTGGCTTGCGCTTCGGAACGCGAAGCTTCGATCGTTTTGCGGACGCGGCCCCAGAGATCGAGTTCGTAGGAAAAATCGAACGGGATGATGAAGTTGTTGTACGAGCGCGTCTCGGTGACTTTATTGAAGAGCGGCGCGTTTTCGGATTGCTCGGTGCGGCCCACGCCGGGCGAAACGCCGACGGTGGGATACAAAGCGCCGCGGGAAATGCGAACGGCAGCGCGCGCCTCGCGAAATTGCGCTTCGGCGGATTTCAGCGTCTGGTTCGAGACGTTGACTTGTTCCTCGAGCGAATTCAGCTGCGTATCGCCGTAAATCTCCCACCACTTCCCTTTCGTGATGGCGTCGCTGGGCTGCGCTTGCTTGAAATTATCCGGAGTTTCCTTGTAGTTCGCGGGAACTTCGGCGGTGGGCTTCACATACTTCGGCCCGACCGAACATCCATTCAGCGAAAGGGCGGCAAGCGCGAGAGCCGCGGCGGCAGCTGCGATGAAACCGGATTGGCGGCGCGTCGTGCTCACTTACCCTGGCCTCCGGGTTTCTGAGCGGCCTGCGCGGCTTGCGGATTCTGCTGGCCGTTATTTTGTGCAGGCGGCTGAACGATCTGGACCATTTCGCCCTGAATCAGGGAGTCCGGCGGATTGATGATCACTTTCTCGTCGCCGGTCAAGCCGGTAATGACTTCCACGTCGTTGCCAAAATCGCGGCCGAGCGTGATGGAAACCAGATTCGCTTTGTTGTTGCCGTCCACCAAGCCGAGCTGCAAGCCGGCGGAGCGGAAGATCAGCGCCGAGACGGGCACGATGAACGCGGGGATCGGATTGGGCGTCTTCAGGTGGACCTGGACGTAAGCGCCGGGAAGTAGCTCCCCGGTTTTGTTTTCGACGTCCACTTCGACGAGCAGCGTGCGCGTGGCAAGATCGATCGCGTTGGCGGTGCGGACCAGGCGGCCCTGAAACGTACGGCCGGGAAATTGAGCCAGCGTGAGATCGGCGGTGAGGCCGGGCTTGGCGGCGGTGGAATACTGCTGCGGAACGTTGATATAGACGCGCAGAGTGTTGATGGCGGCGATGCGGAAGAGCTCTTTTGCCGGAGTGCCGCTGCCGGAATCGATGAGCTGGCCGATGTCGGTGTTGCGCGCGGTAATCACGCCGTCAAAAGGTGCGTAAACGCGCGTGAAGGATTGCAGGTCTTCGAGTCGCTTGACGTTGGCTTGCGCGGAAGAAACCTGCGCTTTTTTGGATTCGAAGTCGCCGTGTGCGTTGTCCACGTCTTGTTTCGAAACGGCGTCCGACGATTTGAGGTCCTGATAGCGCTGCTCGGTAAGCTGCGATAGCGCGAAGTTGGCCTGCGCGGTGTTGAGGTCGGCTTTGGCTTGGCTGAGTTGCTGATCGACTTCGGGCGTATCGATGATGGCGAGAAGCTGGCCCTTCTTCACGTGAGCGCCGATATCGAAATACCAGGATTGCAGGTAGCCGTTGGTGCGGGCGTAGATGGGCGCGTCGATGAAGGCTTGCATATTCCCGGGCAGAACGATTTCCGAGGACGGCGAACTGCTCGTGGGCTTCTGAACGATTACGGTGGGGACGGCGAGCTCGTTGGTTTCTTTTTTCACTTCGGCGCGAGCGTGCAGGCGCGGAAGGATGCCGCCGATCACGACGAGCGCGACGATGACGAGCACGAGAAACAGAATCAGCCAGCCATGGCCGCCGCGATGCGGGCGGGCCGGCGGTTGCGACGTAGCCGTGTTGCGTTCTGCTGGTTCGCTCATTGTTTCCTCTGCCACCTCAACGTTGGCAAATCGAAATCCGGTACCGCACTGGTGAATCGGCCGCGCTTACGCGCGAGGTCCATCCCATCGGTCCCGTTTAATCCTCAAGGAGCGCGGGGTGAACCGGGGGCGGACGGTGATCTTTCTTTCCGCCGTGAACAATCGTGAAAAAGACCGGCACGAAAAAGAGTGTGGCGACGGTGGCGAAGCACAGGCCGCCGATTACGGCGCGGCCGAGCGGCGCGTTCTGCTCGCCGCCTTCGCCGAGTCCGAGCGACATCGGCAACATGCCGATGATCATCGCGAGAGCCGTCATCAGCACGGGACGGAAGCGCGTGGAGCCGGATTCGAGCGCGGCTTCATCGGGCGTCTTCCCTTCCTCGAGTCGTTCCTTCGAGAAGCTGACGACTAGAATCGAGTTTGCCGTGGCGACTCCCATGCACATGATGGCGCCGGTGAGCGCCGGAACGCTAACCGTGGTGCGCGTAACAAAGAGCATCCACACGATGCCGGCGAGCGCGGCGGGCAGCGCCATAAGAATGACGAACGGATCGAGCCAGGATTGGAAGTTGACGACGATGAGCATGTAAACGAGCACGATCGAGAACAGCAAACCCCAGAGCAGCCCGGAGAACGAGGACTGCATGGTGAGAATCTGCCCGCGAACGATGAGCTGGCTGCCGCGCGGGAGATATTTTTTATTGCGCTCGACGATGGGTTGAATCTCGCGCGCCACGCTGCCGAGGTCGCGGCCTTCGACGCTGCCAAAGATGTCGATGACGGGCTGAACGTTGTAGTGCGATGAAACGCCGCTCTCCGCTCCACGCGTGAGGGTGGTGAGGCCGGAGAAAATCTGCGGCGTGGCGCTGGCCTGCGTGCCGTTGGTGATCGGGATGTTGTTGAGCTTCTGCAGGGTGTCGATGTCGTACTGCGGCGACTGAGTGGCGATGTTGTAGCTGACGCCGGTTTTGGGGTCGAGCCAGAAGGTCGGCTGGGTCTGGAAGCTGCCGCTGAGCGAGACGAGCAGGTTCGTGGCGATGTCGCGCTGGCTGAAGCCGACCTGATCGGCTTTGGTGCGATCGACGTCGAAGTGCAGCTTGGGCTGATTGAAAACCTGATGGATACGCAGATCGGCAATGCCGGGGACGAACTTCAGCTGGTTGTAAAGATCGTTGGCGAACTGGCGGTTCGCGTCGATGTTGCGGCCAACGATTTGCACGTCGATTGGAGCAGGCAAACCGAAGTTGAGAATCTGGCCAACGATGTCCGCGGGCAGGAAGTAGAAAGTGACGCCCGGAAAATCGCGAGCGAGCACGAAACGCAGGTCGTGAACGTACTTCGCCGTCGGCTTATGGTCTTTTTTCAGGTCCACGAGGATGTCTGCGTCGCCGGGACCGATTGGGGCCGAGTTGCTGTACGAAAGGTTGAGGCCTGAGTACGGAATGCCAATGTTGTCGGTGACGCTGACGAGCTCGTCCTTCGGAATGAGCTGGCGGATCGCGTCGTCCACCTGGTCGCAGAGCGCTGCGGTATCTTCGATGCGAGTGCCGGTCGGAGCGCGCAGGTGAAGCTTGAACTCGCCGCTATCGACGGCTGGGAAAAAGTCCTGACCAAGGAGCGGAACGAGCGCGAAAGAAAGAACGCAGCAGCCGAGGAAGCAGACGGCAAAAAGGCCCTTGTGCGCGACGCAGCGCTCGAGCAGGGCGTGGTAGCGGTCGCGCAAATTTTCGAAACCGTGCTCGAACTTCAGCTGGAATTGCACCAGCGGGTTTCTGGATTTCCTGGTGGCTTCCCTGGTCTCTTCGGTCTGGCTGGCGAGCAGATACTTCGCCATGGTTGGAACGATGGTTCGCGAAAGAATGTAGGAGGCGAGCATCGCGAAGCTGACGGCTTCGGCGAGCGGAACGAACAGGTAGCGCGCAACGCCCGATAAGAAAAACATCGGTATGAACACGATGCAGATCGAGAGCGTGGAAACCAGTGCGGGCACGGCGATTTGCGACGCGCCGTCAAGAATGGCCTGAACGATTTCCTTGCCCTGGTCGATGTTGCGGTTGATGTTTTCGATTTCGACGGTGGCGTCGTCCACCAGAATACCGACGGCGAGCGCCAGGCCGCCGAGCGTCATGATGTTGATGGTTTCGCCGATGGCGCTGAGAACGATGATCGAGGTAAGAATCGAGAGCGGAATCGAGACAGCGATGATCAGCGTGCTGCGCCAGCTTCCGAGGAACAGAAGAATCATCAAGCCGGTGAGGCACGCGGCGATGACGCCCTCGCGAATGACGCCTTCGATCGAGGCTTTCACGAAAATGGATTGGTCGGAAAGCGGCGTGACGACCAGATTGGGCGGCAGGCCGGCGAGAACGGTGGGCAGGTAGGCCTTGACGCTGGAAATAATGTCGAGCGTGGAAGACTTGCCGATTTTTTGGATCGTCATCAGCGAGGCGCGCTTGCCATCCACGCGGACGATATTGGTCTGCGGCGGGAAGCCGTCGCGGACGTGGCCAATGTCGCGGATGTAAACCGTGGAGCCGTTGACGGTCTTGATGGGAACGTCGTTCAGTTCCGCGACGGTCTGGGGCGAGCCGTTTATATCCACCTGATATTCGAAGGGGCCGATCTTAGCGGTGCCGGCGGGAAGAATCAGGTTCTGAGCCGCGACGGTGTTGACGACGTCGAGCGGCGAGAGGCCTTTTGACTGCAGCGCAGCGGTGTTCAGGTCCACCTGTACCTGGCGCTGCTTGCCGCCGTAAGGATACGGGATCGCAACGCCGGGAATGGTAACCAGCCCGAGGCGAAGAAAATTCAAGCCGATATCGCCGAGCTGCGTTTCAGTAAGTCCCTGACCCGATAGCGAAAGCTGCAAAATCGGAACCGTGGAGGCGTTGTAGGTAATAACCAGAGGCGGCGTGGTGCCCGGCGGCAAGCTGCGCAGAATCGTCTGCGAAACGGCTGTGACCTGGCTGATGGCGTTGCCGACCTGTACGCCTTCGTGAAAGAAAATCTTCACGACGGCGACTCCGGGCAGCGATTGGGATTCGATGTGTTCGATGTCGTTGACGGTGGTGGTCAGAACGCGCTCGTAGTTGAGAACGATCCGGTTCGACATGTCGTCCGGCGAAAGTCCGGTGTAATTCCAGATCACGCTGACAACCGGGATATCGATGTTCGGGAAGATGTCCGTGGGCGTGCGCAGGATCGAGACGACACCCATGATCAGCAACAGGATGGACGCGACCACGAAGGTGTAAGGCCTGCGTAGCGCGAGACGAACGATCCACATCGAAAACGGCCCCCAGAATTACCAGAAAGCGCTTGTTGACGAGTGACGCGACGAGAACGGTGAGACACAGCGTCAGGTGGCGAAGATGCAAGCCCGGCACCAAACCGGGTCCCGCCGCAACGTCTGCCTACAAGCCAAAGATTAAATTGGAATTATTACGCGTAGTGAGACGTGCGGAGTGGTGACGACGGTTACAAAGAAAGTGCGATTGGAGACGGCGGGCCGACGCGTGACGGCGGGCCGTCACATGATACTCTAGATGTGGCTACACGGCGGCTGGCCCCCGATGTTCGACCGACCGGGTGATGCCCCGTTCCTGCGTATGGCTGAACCTGCCAAATCGAGCAAGATCGCCTCGCCTCCGACGCTGCAGCAGTACGCGACGCTGCTGGAGGTTTCCAAGTCGATCGCCTCGCATAAAAACCTCGCGGACTTGTTTCACGATCTCTCGGAACGGCTCAAGGATTTGCTTACGTTTCACTACTTATCGCTGGTGCTGTACGACCCGGCGCGAGACGTGATGCGGATGCACGTGCTGGAGACGACGCCGCCGAGTTCGATTCAGGAAGGCGACGAATACACGATGGAGGAGTCGCCGTCGGCGCTGGTGCTGGAAACGCAGAAGCCGTTGATCGTGGACGACACGGAAAGGTACGGAAAATTCCCGCGAGTGATGTCGCTTTTGCGCGAGCAGAAGGTGCGGTCGTTCTGCAGCTTACCGTTGACGTCTGCACATCGCCGGCTGGGCACGATGAATTTTGGAGCGGCGGAGCCGGGAGCATTTTCGGAGGGCGAGTTGCAATTCCCGCAACTCGTGGCGGCGCAGCTGGCGGTGGCGGTGGACAACGCGCTGAATTTCGAGCAGGCGCAGACACTGCATCACCAGCTTTCGCGCGACCGAGACCGGCTGCAGCTGCTGCTCGATCTGAACAATCGAGTGGTGTCGAATCTCGACCTGCGCGAACTTTTCGCAGCGATCTCTTCGGGAATCCGGCGCGTGATGGCGTGCGACTACGCGGGACTCTCGCTGCCCGATCCGGAAAAGGATCGAGTGATGCGAATGTACGCTCTCGATTTTCCCGAGGGCAAAGGCCTTTTGCACGAGGAAATGCTGGTGCCGTTTGACCAGGCAAGTTCGGCGAAGGCGTATTTGACAATGCGTCCACTGGTGCTGAGCAAGGCGTCTCCCGATTGGCTGAACTCGCCGATTGCGAGCATCCGTGAGAAGGAGGGTTTGACGAATTTGTGTTTCCTGCCGCTGATCAGCCGCGGGCGCGCGATTGGCAGCCTGAATCTGGGGCGGTTGCGCGATGAGCCGTTCACCGAAGAGGACGTGCATTTCCTGAGCCAGATCGCGGGACAAATCGCGATCGCCGTGGAGAATGCGCTGGATTACGGGCACATGAGCGAATCGCGCGCGCGCCTGGCGGAAGAGCGGCGGTACCTCAAAGAAGAAATCAAGATCGAGCACAACTTCGAAGAAATTGTGGGCGAGAGCCCGTCACTCAAGGCTGTGTTGCGGCAGGTGGAGACGGTCGCGCCGACGAGTTCAACGGTGTTGATTCTCGGCGAAACGGGCACAGGGAAAGAATTGATTGCGCGCGCGATTCACAATCTGAGCCCGCGGCACGAGCAAGCGTTTGTGAAGGTGAACTGCGCGGCGATTCCGACCGGGCTGCTCGAGAGTGAGTTGTTTGGCCACGAGCGCGGAGCGTTCACCGGCGCGATCGCGCAGAAGGTAGGACGATTCGAACTGGCCAATAAAGGCACGCTCTTTCTGGATGAAGTGGGCGACATTCCGCTGGAGCTTCAACCGAAACTCTTGCGCGTGCTGCAGGAGCAGGAATTCGAACGGCTCGGAAGCACGCGAACCACTCGTGTGGACGTGCGCATGGTGGCGGCGACGAGCCGCGATCTGCACCAGATGATCGCCGACGGACAATTCCGGCGCGACCTTTTCTACAGGCTGAATATTTTTCCGGTCAGCGTGCCGCCGCTGCGAGAACGCCGCGGAGATATTCCGAAGCTGGTGGAGCACTTCGTGGCGAAGTATGCCAAGGCGATGAACAAGAAAGTGCCGTCAGTGCCGCCGGCGACGCTCGACGTGCTGCGCGATTACAACTGGCCGGGAAATATTCGCGAGCTGCAAAACGTGATTGAGCGCGCCGTGATTCTGACACCTGGATCCGTGCTGCGCGCTCCACTCACGGAATTGAAGTCTGGCGAGCCAACGGCGCCCAAGCCCGCCACGCTGACGGAAGTGGAAAGGCAGCACATTCTGGAAGTGCTGCGCGACAGCAAATGGGTGATCGGCGGCCCGAACGGCGCGGCGGCGAAGCTCGGGATGAAGCGGACATCGCTCGTGTACAAGATGAACAAGCTGGGAATCGAGAAGCCGTGGAAGTGACGGCCCGCCGTCACAAGCCCGAAAATTCGGTGTTTTCAAGCGACAAACGAACGATTTGAGCTGTGTGCCGATGACCGCTTAAACGTATTTATCTCCTTTTTCCCCGGCGCTTTACGTGAACATTTCGGCTCATCTTCCGGTTGGAAGCGCGAGTGCAATTCCTCCGAGCAGGAAGAACTGTGGAATACCGCGCAATCAACGGATTGAACCTGAAAGCCTCGCGCATCGGCCTGGGTATGTGGGCGATGGGCGGATGGATGTGGGGCGCTGAGGATGAGCAGGAAAGCATTCGCACGATCCGCACGGCGCTCGATAAGGGCATCAACCTGATCGACACGGCGCCGGTGTACGGATTTGGGCGGTCGGAAGAAATCGTCGGTAAGGCAGTGAAGGAGCACGGCGGGCGCGATAGCGTGATCCTGGCGACGAAGACTGGTATCGAGTGGCGCAACGGCGGAGTTTCACGCAACGCGTCGCGCGAACGGATTCTGCGCGAGGTGGATCACTCGCTGCAGCGGCTGCACACCGACTACATCGATCTGTGCCAGGTCCACTGGCCCGATCCGCTGGTGCCGATCGAGGAAACCGCGCTCGCGATGAGGCAGCTGCACGAATCTGGAAAAATCCGCGCGATCGGCGTAAGCAATTTTTCGCCGCAGCAGATGGAGCGGTTCCGCGCGGCCGCGCCGCTGCACACCCACCTGGCGCCCTACAATCTTTTCGAAAAGCAGATCGACCGCGACGTGCTTCCGTACGCACGCGAAAACAATATTGCGACGCTCGTCCATGGCCCGCTGTGCAGAGGCATGCTCACCGGGCGGATGCGGCTCGATTCGCATTTCACGGGCGACGATATCCGGCTGCTCGATCCCAAGTTTCAGCCGCCACGCTTCGCGCAGTATTTAAAGGCGGTGCAGGAGCTGGACGCGTTTGCCCAGAAAAACTTCGGCAAGCGCGTGATGCAACTCGCGGTGCGGTGGGTGCTGGATCAGCCGGCGGTGGACGTGGCATTGTGGGGAGCGCGGCACCCTGAGCAGCTCGATGAACTGGTCGGAATCGATGGCTGGCGTATTGACGAAGACGCTCGGCGAGAGGCTTGCCGTATCGTGAAGAACAACGTGACCGATCCGATAGGGCCGGACTTCATGGCGCCGCCGGCGCGAACTACAGTGGTGCCGCAGGCGTAAAGTTCCCGGTTTGGCACTGCCGAAATTTGGTGCAGACTCAGCGCTTCAGCTTCAGTGCAACGAGAAGAAGTTTTCCCTCCGTTTAAGAAGTTGTCTTCCCAAATTCACTTTTTGTTCGCGAGCGATTCACAGCCAAAATTCATTCCCGAAGTGGATTTGGTGATATCAGGAGACTTGCAAGGGACCTTAGTACTAGAACCCCTACGTTTCGGTCAATAGCCCATTGGTTTGCCGATTGCGTACCGGAGTGGGTCAGTGGTGACCCGGCAGTCGGGGGATTGCCGGCGTAGCAGGGGGACATGGGCCAGGTTATTACGAAGTTCCTAAGCGCTCTCATCGATTTCGGGTTCAAGCGGTCGGTAGCGGTTGCGCTCCTCGCGCTAGCTTCGATTCCCGTGCTGTACGGAGTCTCTACGCAGCATTCGTCGGCCCGGCAAATGGCCCTGGCGACGGTGGGCTCGGTGGAGACGGCTGCAGATCTGGTGCCGGCAATGGACTTTGCCGGAGCGGCGGAAGCGGCGGCTGACGGAACGAGCGCGGGAGCGGATTCGACGGATGCGGTCCGCGCGGAATCTGGCTTGATCGCGCGCCCGCTTTACCCTTACTCGGTGGTCCCGGGTGGGGTTCGCAGCGCGGATGAACTGCGCGCGGCGGCGGACAGCGACAACGCTGTGCGCCTGCACTACGCGGGGCTGAACATCTCAAACGCGCGTATCGAGCGACTGAGCGCAGCAACGCTGGCGTACATCTCTTACCGGCGCGGCGACAATATTTTTTGGACGCGCAACGCAGTGCTGCTGCCGAAGGGCGAGCGCGTAATAACGGACGGCACGATGATGCTGCGCGCGCGGTGCGGCAATCGCATCTCGGAGGTTCCGATGGCGCCGGTAGAATCGCCGGCGGCGGCCGTGCCAGCTGAAGCGATGGAATTGCCGCCAGCTGACGCGATCGCATTGCCGCTGGCAGCGCCGGCGGAAGTACCGCTGAGCGCGACGCCGATGACTGCAATGTTGGTGCCCGAAGGGACGCCAGTGCCAAGCGGACCGAATGCGCCTGCCGGATTTGGACCGCCGTTGATGTGGGTTCCGACGGGAGGCGGCACTTCGACTTCTGGACCGTCGGGACCTGGATCGGGCACGCCTGGCGGGCCTTCAGGATCCGGACCGAGTGGTCCGTCGGGTCCTAGTGGACCGAGCGGGCCAAGTGGTCCCACCGGACCTGGAGGAGGCACACCACCTTCAGGGCCTGGAGGCGGATCGAGTCCGCCGGTTCCGGCGCCTGAGCCTGCTGCGTTAGCCATGCTTGCGACTGGACTTGCAGTTGTGCTCGCGATTGCAACGGCGCGCAAGTAATTTGTTTCTTGGATTCGGAGCTTAGTACGTTCGCGTTTTAATTTCCGACGAAGAACTTCCCTTTCGACTGTTGCGCAATGCAGTTTTGAAATTTTCGGTTGGTGTGCCCGTGCTTAGCAGGTGACGGCGCGTTTCTCGCGGAGAAGGATGCCTTCATCGTCGGAGTTCAGGATGCGCGTGGTGGCTTCCAGGCCGGCGGCGGAAAATTTTCCGGTGAGGTAGCGCGCGATCACATCGTAATTATTGGTGGCGAGGGCGACGACGGTGGGGCCAGCGCCGCTGAGCGCGATGCCAACTAGGCCATCGACGTGCGGAATCGCGAGCGCGTCCGCAAGGCCAGGAATCAGCGATTCGCGAAACGGTTGGTGGAGACGGTCCTGCATCGCGTCCCAGATCAAATCGTAATTGCCGGAACCGAGCGCGGCGAGAAACAGAGCGCTGCGCTGAAGATTATGCACCGCGTCTGCAAGCGGAACGGATTTTGGAAGCGCGGCGCGAGAGACGGAAGTATCGAGGGTCATTTTCGGCGTGACGGCGATGATTTGAATGTCTTTCGGCCATTGGCTGCGAAGCGCGACGATGTGGCCGTCGGTGCGGAGGAAGCTGACGACGAATCCGCCGAGCAAAGAAGCGGCGACGTTGTCTGTATGGTGCTCAATCTCGGCGGCGCAACGAAGCGCGAAATCTTCCGAGAAGCGGCGCCCCGAGAGCGCAAACGCGAGCGAAATGCCGGCGACGATCGCGGCGGCGCTGCTGCCGAGTCCGCCGGAGATTGGAATGTCGTTCTGCACGGCGAGGCGGACGGACGGCAATTCGTACCCGAGACGCGTGGCGGTGTGCTGCATCGCGCGCAGAATCAAATTTTGCTGCGGCGAAGTGGGAAGCTCGGCCGTGCCGGCGACGCCGCGCGAGCGAATGGTGGACGGCGCGGATGGATCGTCGTGCGTGGTGGCGCGAACCGTGAGGTAGAGGTCGAGCGCGAGGCCAAAGCAGTCGAAGCCCGCACCGAGATTGGCGGTGGAGGCTGGGACGCGAACTTCGAACGACGATCGGCTGGGCGCTGACATTTTTCGGTTTCGCGAGGCGTGTGTTGCGAACTCTCGCGCGAGTTATCTCTGCTTCAAATTCTCCAGAATGGATTTCTTGTTAGCAGCGACGCGGGACGGAGTATTTGGAAATTGTCCGTGAATCGCCTGGCGTAATCCGGGTTGCCCGGCTTCGTGCGAACCGATCGCCAGCGTGCCGCGGTGATAGTTGCTCACGTAGTCTGGATCTTTCAGCACGTGGCCGGTGAGAACCGCGACGACGGTTTCGTTTTTGCCGATTTTGCCGCCCGCGACGAGCTTTTTGATTCCGGCGAGCGTGGCGGCGGAAGCGGGCTCGCAGCCAATGCCGTCGCGGCCGATCACGGCTTTCGCGTCCGCCATTTCGGTTTCGGTGACGCTCAAAACTTCGCCGCCGCTTTCGATCACGGCGCGCAGCGCTTTTTGCCACGACACCGGCGACCCAATCTTGATGGCGGTAGCGAGCGTATTTGGGTGATCGACGAAGGCGATCTCCGTGGGAACGGCTTTCGCGTTTTTTGCGAACGCGTGCGCGAGAGGCGCGGCGCCTTCGGCTTGAATCACGCTAATCTTCGGCAGGCGATCGATCAGGCCAAGCCTTTTCATTTCGGCGAAACCTTTGCCGAGCGCAGAGCTATTGCCGAGATTGCCGCCGGGTACGACGACGTGGTCGGGCACGCGCCAATCGAGCTGCTCGAGAATTTCAAACGCGACGGTTTTTTGCCCTTCGATGCGGAACGGATTGATGGAGTTCGCGACATAGATTGAAGGCTCGCTCGCGAGTTCTTGAACCAGGCGCATGCAATCGTCGAAGTTGCCGTCGATTTCACAGACGGCGGCGCCGTAGTCCATGCTCTGCGCGAGTTTCGCAGCGCTGACCTGGCCAAACGGAAGCAGAATCGCGCACTGCATTCCGGCGCGCGCTGCGTAGGCAGCCAGGCTCGCGGCGGTATTGCCTGTACTGGCACAAGCAACCGTTTCCGCGCCGAGCAATTTTGCCTGAGTGACGGCGGCAGTCATGCCGGTGTCTTTAAAAGATGCGGTAGGATTGCAGCCCTGATGCTTCAGACGCAGCGCAGTGAGGCCGGCGTAACCGGCGGAACGCGGCGCGTCATACAGCGGCGTATTGCCTTCGAACAGAGTCACGACCGGCGCATTATCGGCAAACGGAAGAAGCTCACGATGCCGCCACACCCCGCTCTTATCGCGATGGTCGCTGGAAAGCGCGCGTTCACGCCAGAGCGAGCGCAGCTTTGCCGGATCGGCGATCGCTTTCAGATTGATTTCGATTTCGAGTGGGCCACCGCATTGTGGGCAAACGTAAATGCGTTCGGTGATCGCGAAGGGCGCGCCGCAGTCAACCGCGATGCAGCGCTGCACGGCGTTCGCGCCGAGCTGGTGAGCCGACGTGGAGTACACCGCGTTCATCGTGCGACTGGATTGGCGACGGGAGTGGACTCGCGAACCGGATTCGAATCGAGCGCAAATTCGTCGTGAACGGCGAGCAGCGCCTTCTTCATGTCCGAGCGTGCGACGACAAAGGAGATGTTGGTTTCCGACGAGCCTTGCGCGATGGCGATGATGTTTACGTTCTCACGACCGAGCACGCTGAAGGTGCGGCCGGAGATGCCAACGGTGCCGCGCATATTTTCGCCGACGACGGCGACGATGGAAATGTTCGCATCGATCGTGACGTGATCGACTTTCTGGTGCATCAGGTCCTGCGAAAATTGCGCGCGCAGAGCTTCGACGGTGCGCTTGCCGTCCGCGGACGAGACGACGAAACAGATGTCGTTCTGCGACGATGATTGCGAGATGAGCAGCACGGGAACACGAATCGCGGCGGTCGTTGAGAAAGTGCGGCCGACGACGTCGGGCAAGCCGATAATTCCCGGACCACCGACGGCGATGAGCGCAACGTCGCTGATCGCAGTGAGCGCTTTCACGCCGCGCGGACCTTCCTGGCCTTCGGGCGTGATTTTCGTACCGGGATTGGATGGCTGAAACGAATTGCGAATCCACACCGGGATGCCGGCTGTGGCGACGGCACGGAGCGTCTTCGGATGCAGAACTTTCGCGCCGAAGTACGCTAGCTCGGCGGCTTCGCGATAAGAAATTTCAGGAATCGTGTGCGCGTTGGGAACCATGCGCGGATCGGCGGTGAGCACGCCGTTCACGTCGGTCCAGATGATCACTTCGTCCGCGCCCAAAGCGGCGCCAAGAATTGTGACGGAGTAATCTGAGCCGCCCCGGCCGAGCGTGGTGAGCACTCCGTCCACCGTGGCGCCGATGTACCCGGTGACGACGGGAACTGCGCCACGATCGAGCAGCGGACGGAGCCGTGCTTCCGAACGTTCGCGGGTGCGATCTTCGAGAGGCTCGGCGCCGCCGTGATGCGAATCGGTGATGATCAGCTCGGTGGCTTCGATGCCTTCGCTTTCGGTGCCGCGTTCGGAGAGTACGGCAGCGACGATCGGCGTGGTGAGGCGTTCGCCGAGGCTCGAGACTGTGTCGAGAGTGCGCGGAGTGAGCTGGCGCAGCAGCGCGGTGCCTTCGCACAGGCGCTTGGCTTCGCCGAGAATTTCCTGGATGCGCGCAGAGAGTTTTTCGCGCGTTGCAGGAGTCTTAATCAAGTCCGTGAGAGCGACATCGTGCTGCTTGCGAAGCTTTTCGAGGAGGTCGAGAGCGTAGTCGCGGTCGCCGGCTTCGGAGCGGTTCGCAGCTTCGATCAGAGTGTTGGTGACGCCGGCCATCGCCGAAACCACGACGACGACCGCAAAATCCTTGGCGGCGGCCTGGACGATGTCCGCCGCGCGGCTAATGCACTTGGCATCGCCGACAGATGTGCCTCCAAACTTCATGACCTGCAATTGCCGCTTCATTGGGATGAGCCTGTGGCGAGGCAGGAATTACGGCGACGACGTTGGTGCCTTCCGGGATACCGCGCCTGAAGAAAACTATACACCAAAATCCGGCGGTGACGGCTGGGCGAGGCGGCCAGGTTGCCCAATGAAAAAGGGTTAGAAACACGGCACAAATGAGAAGCCGGCGCCTCGCGACGCCGGTTTTTGAGCTTTCCGATTTGAGAATCCAACAACGGTTACGGGCGCGCGGCGAGCGTCGGGATCAGGTTCTTCGCCTGCGGCGAGCCGAGGCCGGTGTAAACGTCGTACCCGGCGATGACGTGGCAAACCATCGGGCAGCCGGAAGGCGCCGGGCGGTTGATCGGGTTGAAGGTAAGCGCATCGAGGCGCGTATTCATCGGGTAAAGCGCGGACGCTGTTCCCGCGAACGGAGCCTTGTTCGTAGCGGCGCGCATCGAGTTCACAATCGCGATGGCGGCTGCCCATTCGGGCGTCGCGGCGCTGGTGCCACCCACCTGAAACCATCCCTCCGCTCCCTGATAAGGGATGGAGTTGTACACGGCGTAGCCGGTGCCGGGATTGGCGTCGAGCGAAACGTCGGGCACAACGCGGTAGCCATGATCGTTGGGCACACCGAACTGTTCCTGGAAGAGAGGCTCGTTTTCGTAAGCGCTCACGCCGCCGCCGCTGCCGGTCCAGGAGGATTCGCTGCCGTAGTTGTCCTGTGCATTCAGCGTCAGCGATGTGCCGCCCACGGAGATCACGTACGGCGAGGCGGCCGGGTAATTCACAGCGGCGCCCGAATCGCCGGAAGCTGCGACGAACGTGACGCCGGTCGCGAGGAAGTGCGAGTCCATCGAGCGTTCGGTGGCAAATTCCGGCGTCGTCCAGCTCATCGATACGACCGAGGCTCCCTTGCTGACGGCGAGATCGACGCCGACCAGAAGGTCGGAGAGCGCGTAGGAATTCGCTTCCACCAGAATAATTCTTGCCTGCGGGGCGATGGCGTGCGCCCATTCCACGTCGAGCGCCGTTTCGATCGCCCACTGCGCGCTGGCCGTCGGCTGCGAGCCGGTTGCGTAGAGCTTGGTGAAGCAACCGCTGTCGCTCGAGCACACCGGCAAATTGAATTGGGTGCTGAAGGCGGCGAGGTCGCTCTCAATATTGGCGTCGTCGTACGCGTCGATCACCGCGATGGTCTGGCCCGCGCCTTGATTGACGATCAGGTCGAAGCCGTAGGCGTGGCGAATCATCGACGGCGTGTAAGCGGAAGTCGGCGGCGCGCTCAGGTCGGTTGGATTCACGACGTGATTCGCGGGGCGCGTGAAGGCGAGCGGCTCGCGCGTGGGCGCGATTTGGGGGAGCCGGAGTTGAACCAGGTGCTGCGCGCCAGCGGCCGGAACGAGCAGGGCTGCGGCTGCGACGCCGAGAATCGCTTTTGCTACCGGCTGTATGTGTTTCGCGAACATTTGCTTTTTCCCCCAGTTGGCGCTGGCTGCGATCCGCTGCGGCGGCTGTTTGCAGTTCCCGCGACAACCCCAGCTTAAGGACAGGGCTCGGACTGGCCAATGGGACAGGCGGTACATTCTGAGGGGGTACGGATGGGGGGTGCTCCGGAATAGTACTTTCCGCTTAAAGCCATTATTTTGTTGTTAATACGAGGATATTTTACAGGTCGAGGGGCAGGCCCACGTAATTCTCGGCGAGGCTCTGAGAAGCAGCATGGGAGCTGGTGACGTAATCCAGCTCGGCGAGCTGGCGGCGGTGGTCGAAGGCATTATCGTGATCGAAGCGGTGGAGGAGCGACGTCATCCACCAGGAGAAGCGCTGAACCTTCCAGACGCGGCGCAGGCACGTCGCGGAATAGGCGTCGAGCAGGTTGCGGTGGCCGGTTTTGTAGAAATGGGCAAGCGCGCGGGCGAGGAACTGAACATCCGTGACGGCGAGGTTGAGGCCCTTGGCGCCGGTGGGCGGCACAATGTGCGCGGCGTCGCCCGCGAGGAAGAGTTTGCCGAATTGCATCGGCTCGACGACGAAGCTGCGCATTCCGGTGACACCCTTTTGCAGGATCGGTCCTTCGACGAGCGTGAAATTTTCGGCGGCGAGGCGCGTTTGCAGCTCGGCCCAGATTTTTGCGTCGGACCAGTGCGCGATGTCTTCGTCGGGCTTGCACTGGATGTAGAGCCGGCTGATTTGTGAGGAGCGCATGCTGAGCAGCGCGAAGCCGCGTTCGTGGTAGGCGTAGATCAGTTCGTCGGAGGAGGGTGGAGTTTCGGCCAGAATTCCGAGCCAGCCGAACGGATATTCGCGGTCGTACACGGTGAGCGCGGCGGGCGGCACGGATGGGCGGCAGATGCCGTGGAAGCCGTCGCAGCCCGCGATGAAATCGCAGTCGAGCGTGTGGCGCGATCCGCTTTCGTCGAATTCAATTTTTGCGTGCGATGAGGTGGATGCGCCGTGGAAATCGTGGATGCTGGTGTTCCCGACATCGAAATAAATCGGCGCGCCGGAATCGAGGCGCGCTTTCGTGAGATCTTTCACCACCTCGTGTTGCGCGTAGATGGTGACGCCTTTGCCGCCGGTGAGTGCCGCAAAATCGATGTGGTGAGTGCCGCCGCTGAAGCGCAGAGAAATTCCGTGATGCTTGAGGCCGATCCGATCGAGGCGATCGCCGAGGCCGAGCTGATGCATCAGGTCAACGGTTCCCTGCTCCAGAACGCCGGCGCGGACGCGCTCCTCCACATACTGGCGGCTGCGATTTTCGACGATAACGGAATCGATGCCTTCGCGCCGGAGCAGATGCGAGAGAAAAAGTCCGGCGGGTCCCGCGCCGACGATGCCGACTTGCGTACGCATGCGAGGCCTACGATACCAGACGAGGCGGCGCGTGGGAATTCCGCGGCGCGCCCGTGCCGGAATCGCAAATAACGCGTGCGACGCAAAACGCTTGCGCAGGAATTGGATGAGTGCCGATCGGGTGCTAGGATGCGTTGATGGCCACAGTTTCGTTTGTGGACTGATTGGCTTGTACCAGGAGCGGGCGAATGTATGTAAGCAAGAAAAACTTGCTGGTGGAGTGGGGGCACTGCGACGCGGCGGGTATCGTGTTCTATCCGAATTACCTGGCGTGGTTCGACGATTGCACGACGGCGCTATTCGCGAGCGTTGGGCTTCCGATTCAGGATTTGTTTCGCTCGCAGGGGATCGTGGGAGTGCCGCTGGTGGACGTGCGCGTGAAATTCATCGCGCCATCCACGTATGGAGACCAACTGCGCGCGGAAACCACGGTGACCGAAGTGCGGAACAGCAGCTTTGTGTTGCGGCACCAGTTTTTCAAGGGCGACGCGCTCGCGGTGGAAGGATTTGAGACTCGTGTGTGGGCCGAGCGCGACACATCGAGCCCGGGGAAAATCCGGTCGCGGAAGATTCCCCACAATGTGATCGAGAAATTGACCGGCGAGCCGCCGAAATAATTCGTCGCGCGCGCGAATGAACGTACACGATTCATTGCGGTGGGGTGGGCGTTGCGCAAGCAAGCGTGCCTACCCCACCGCTGGTTGCGTTATGTAAGCGAAATTGGTTTTGGTTTTGCGGGATCGCTGTAGTCGTAAAAGCCCTTCCCTGCTTTTCTTCCGTTCCAACCCATCATCACCATGCGCTTCAGCAGTGAAGGCGGCGCGAAGCGCTTCTCTTTGAATTCGTCGAACATGATGTTGGCGATGTAATAGGTGGTGTCGTTGCCGACGAAGTCGAGCAGCGTGAGCGGGCCCATCGGGTGGCCGCAGCCGAGCTTCATCGAGTTGTCGATGTCTTCGATGGAGCCAACGCCCTCTTCGAGCGCGCGTACGGCGTCGAGAAGATACGGCACGAGGAGTCGATTGACGATGAAGCCGGTGCGATCGGTGGTGCGCACGGGCGTCTTGCCGGCGCGCGTGGCAAATTCCACCACAGCCTCTTCCACTTTGGCGTCCGTGGCGATCGTGCGGATCACTTCAACCAGCTTCATGATCGGCACAGGATTGAAAAAGTGCAGGCCGAGGAAGCGGTCCGGGCGCTTGGTGAAGGTGGACATCTCGGTGATCGAAAGCGACGACGTGTTGCTGGCGAAAACGGTGTGCTTCGGGCAGATCGCGTCGAGCTCGCCCCACAGATCCTTTTTCGCCGGCAGCAACTCTACAATCGCTTCGACCACGAGGTCGGAGTCTTTCAGGTCGCTGAGGCTCGTGGTGCCCTTCAGGCGGCCGCGCGCCGCATCGCGATCGGCGGCCGTAAGCGTGCCCTTATCCACCATGCGCTGCAGATTTTTATCGATCGACTGCAGACCTTTATCCAGAGCGGCCTGCGAAACTTCTCGAACCACGACGTGACATCCGGCTTGCGCGGCGATCTGGGCGATTCCAGAACCCATCAGGCCGCAGCCTACGACTCCTACTTTTTCAATGCGCATACGTTTCCTTTGGAATGAAGTTGAGATGATTTGCGATCAAGACTGTGCGTCGATCTCCGCGAACACTTGCTGCGCGATGTGGAATGCGGCATTCGCCGCGGGCACGCCGCAGTAGATCGCGGACTGCAACAACACTTCCTGAATTTCTTCTCGTGTGACTTTATTTCCGATGGCCGCCCGAACGTGCATGCGGAATTCGTCGTTGCGATTCAGCGCGACCAGCGTGGCCAGCACGATCAGGCTGCGCGAGTGGCGCGAAAGCCCAGGGCGCGACCAGACTTCCCCCCACGCGTAACGCGTGATTAGATCCTGAAACGGCTCGGTGAACGAATCCTTGCGCGCCTCGGCGGCTGCGACGTGCGCGCTGCCCAGCACGGTGCGGCGGATTTTCATTCCTTCGGAGTGCCGGTCCCGTTCGTCCATGCTATGCCTCCGCCTGGGTGATATGCGCGGCGAGCGCGCCGGTGAATTGCGAGTGAGCTTCGACGTTCGAAAGATGCGCTGCGTCGAGTTCGAGAAATTTTGCGCCGGGAAGAGACTCGGCGAGCAGCTTGCCGTCGGCGGGCGGCGTGGCACGATCGTGCGCGCCGGCGATCACGAGCGCAGGGGGAATTTTGCCTGCGGCAGGTGTTGCGCCTCGAAAATCGGCGTCGCGGACCGCTGCGCAGCATGAGGCATAGCCGGCAGGGTCGATGCCGAGAAAAGTGTTGCGCATCGCTTCCACATGCGCGGGAGACTTTTCGAAAAACGCCGGGCTGAACCAGCGCTCCGTTACGGCGGCAACGACGGAAATCATTCCTTCGCTGCGGACTTTGGCGATGCGCGCGTTCCAGCCGTCGTCGTTTCCAATCTTGAGCGCGGTGTTGGCGACGGTCGCGGATTTCAGGCGCTCCGGCGCGTTGTGAATGAGCCACTGGCCCACCTGGCCGCCCATCGACAATCCACAGAAATGAAACTTTTCGATGCGCAGCGCGGATGCGAGGCCGAGAAGATCGTTGGCGAGCAGCTCGACGGTGTAGGGACCTTCGGGGACGCTGGAGTGACCATGCCCGCGCGTATCGGAACGCAGAATGCGGAAGCGCCCTTCGAGCGGTTGGAACTGCGGCTGCCACATCGCGGACGTGGTGCCGAGGCCGTTTGAAAAAATGATCGTCGGGCCGGATTCGAGTCCCTGCAACTGGTAGTGCAGCACGGCGCCGTTGACGTCAATATGCGGCATGGCGGACTAGGATTTCCCTTCGCCGGAATTGGACGCGGATTTGCGCGCGGCAAGAACGGCGGCGACGATCGATTCGGCGGATCCATTGAAATGCTTCGGATTGAAAATGTGGTCGATGTCGTCCGCCGAGAAGTATTTTTTCATTTGCGGATCTTTCAGCACCACCTCGCGCAGCGACTGGCCGGTCTCTACTGCAGTACGTGAGAACGCCTCGGCGATTTTGCGGGCGCCGTCTCGCCCCTCATGCTGCGCGAGCGCGAGCGTGAAGGCTTCGGTGAGGGCGAGGCCGTTACCGCCGGCGAGGTTCGCGGCCATTTTGCTCTTGTCGACCACGACTCCGTCGAGAATCACGCTGAGATGATACAGCGCGCCGGAGGCAAGCAGAAAAATCTCAGGCAGCGTTTCCCATTCCGCGTGCCAGCCGCCGAGACCCCGTTCGTGCTCCTGCACCATCGCGGCCAGCATCGTCGCGACGAGCGGCGGCACTCGCGTTGCGGCGGCGAGAATCACGGCCGAGCCGACTGGATTGCGCTTGTGCGGCATCGTGGATGAACCGCCGCGACCGGGCGCGGAAGGTTCGAACGCTTCGGCAACTTCGGTCTGCGAGAGCAACGACACGTCGCGCGCAACTTTTCCGGCGCTGCCGACGATCAGACCGAGTGCGGCGGCGACTTCTGCGAAGCGGTCTCGGTGCGCGTGCCAGGAGATCGGCGGCAGCGCGAGCTGCAATTCTCTCGCGAGAGCCGCGGCGATTTCTGGACCGTTCGCGCCGAGCACAGCCAGCGTACCCACCGATCCGCCGAACTGAACGACGAGCGCGCGAGCGCGAATTTCTACTAGACGCGCGCGGTGGCGTTCGATGGCGTCGAGGTATCCTGCGAATTTCAGGCCGAGCGTGATCGGGCTGCCTTGCTGGAGCCACGTGCGGCCCGCCAGCTCTGTGCCGGAATGTTCCTGGGCGAGCACGGCGATTCGGTCGCCGATTTGCGCGAGCGCTTCATCGATGAGCTGCAACGCGTTGCGAATTTGCAGGACGCGCCCCGTGTCGATGGCGTCCTGACTCGTCGCGCCGAAATGAACGAACGCAGCAGCGTCTTTGTTGGTCGCGCCGACACGCGCCGTCAGTTCCTTGATCAGCGGAATGGCGAGGTTACCGGCGAGCGCTGCGTTGCGGGCAAGCGCGGCTACATCGTAGGCGTCGGCTTTGGATGCTTGCTCGAAGGCGGGAAGGACGCCCGCGGGCGCCTGCCCCGTGGCAACGAGCGCTCGAGCAAGCGCGAGCTCGAAATCCAGCATGCGCTGCAGCGTGTGCCGATCTGAAAAAATCTCGCACATCGCTTCTGTGGTGAAGAGCGGATCGAGCAGCCGCGTGGTCGCTACGTTGGTCAAAGGGCTCGGTTCCTATCGTTGCGCGAATTGCATTTCACGCCGCCGTGGCGTCGCCGAACCGCGAGACTTCGCCGACGGCGCGATATGCCTGGTCGATCGCAGCGTTCGTGTACGCGAAAGCTTCGGCGTCCGAATTCGCGA
This sequence comes from uncultured Acidobacteriota bacterium, assembly GCA_963702125.1. Classification (GTDB taxonomy): domain Bacteria; phylum Acidobacteriota; class Terriglobia; order Acidiferrales; family UBA7541; genus Palsa-295. The sequence goes on along the minus strand of OY969716.1, from coordinate 4,831,623 downwards.
TCGAGATCCGGCCGAACGGCTGGCGGCCGATCACGCACGGCTGCTGATCCTCCGGCCAATCCGGATCGTACAAGGAATTGTATTCGTAGGCGTACCCGTGCGGCCAGCGATTCACGGTGATCGCGAGGATATCGTTGGCAGCATCGAAGCCGCCGGGACCGAGAATCGCGTTGAGCTGCTCGCGAATGTTGCGCTCGTATGTTTCGAATGTGGTGGCGAGCATCTGCGCCCGGCCGGCCATTTGCTGCTGGCGGGCCGGCAAACCGGGCTTCGTGGGAACCTGCTCGAGGTGAATCACACACGGCTCATCGGGATTGCTGGAAAACTTGTACGAGCCGATGCTCACCGGGAAATCGAGCGTGACGCCTTCAAAGAAACTCCCGGGGCAGCGAACGCCGCTGATTCCGAGTTTTTTGAACGACTGCCAGTTGCGCAACAGCACATTGGTGTAAACCAGCGGCACTTTCACACCGTAGGCCAGCGCTTCTTTCTGTTTGTCGGGCATCTCGGGACACATGTACGGAATCACCATGTTCCATCCCGCCAAAATGCAGGCCGAGCCGCGAACGGTGCGGGGTTTGCCATCGCGGACGTACGTTACTTCGACTTCTTTCGCGGCCGCCGGGTCTCCCACATTTTTGGCGTGAATCACGGTGCTATTGAGGCGCAGCCGGACATTGGAAGACGGCTCGTCCAGTACCGCGTAGTTCATCTTCGCGGTGACGATGTCTTCCATCGTGGAGCCCGGCGCGGACGCGGGGATTAGAGAACGCACGAGCAGACGAGCGATCGATGCGTTGCCATCCGGGAAATGGAAAATGTACGGTTCGCCTTCGTCACTCTCCGATTCCTGCTTCGTCACTTCGACGCCCATGCCAGGACCGTATTTCCCCGAGAGGTCCATCCCTTCGAAGCCCGGATATCCGAGCAGCGCCAAGTCGCCCGATGGAACAGCATCGATGCCCACGCCGTAGAGGCCGTAGGTGGAAGTTTGCAGAAACGGAATCGCGCTTGGATCAACCTTCACGTACTTGAGCAGATAGTCTTTGTAGCTGGTGCGCGCGAGCGTGACTTTCTTGTCCCACTGCGACATGCCGGGCAGGTAATCGACTTTCGCGGTTTGAAGGCGCGTGAGATCTTTCTGCGCCTGCGGCGAGAGCGGAGTTCGCGAGAAAAATTCGGCCCACGCGGATTCGCCTTCACTCACAGCGAGATTGTCGGATGAAAATTCAGCGGACTTGCGCTGGCGCGGGCCGAGCACAAGCTTATCGACGCCGAATGTTTTCTTATCGAAGAAGAACGCGCGCGACAGTCCGTGCTCCTGATCGAATTTGCGGTCGAAGTCCGAGTAGAACTTTTGCGGCTCGATGCCCAGCTCGGCGAGAAGCTGCTTGGCTTGCGGGCTGTAGAGCTTCGGGCTGGCGATTGATTGCGTGCCTCCGTAGCCGATAATCATGCGATCGCCCACGTGGAATTCGTTGCGGCGCGCGTGACCGCCGAAGTCGTCGTGATTTTCGAGAATCAGAATTTTCGCGTTGGGGCGCTGCTTGCGAAAGAAGTACGCGGCGGAAAGTCCGCTGAGGCCGCCACCAACGATGATCAGGTCGAAACGCTCCGTGTCTGCCTGGGGATTTTGCCATTCGTTGCCGTCGCGCAGGCCGTGGCCCACTTCCATCACGGCCGCGGTGGTGCCCCGCAAGCCCGTGAGCGTGGGCGGATAGTATTCCGCGGATTGTTTTTCTTGCTGCGCTTGCAGAGGAGAATTGGCGAGGCCGAACGTCTCAATCCACTTCGAATTCTTTAGCGCGAGGCTGCCTCCCACCGCGACGCTGAACCCATTGAGAAAATCGCGGCGGGTGACGTTGCGATCCATTCCGAGCTTTGCGTCTTTCTTATCACGACTCAAGCCTTCCCCCAGGCGGGTGACCACCGGCTGCCGGCGCCCGATTTCCACTAGCGCCCGCCGGCTTTAGATTTTGTGATACGAGCATACTCCAGCGTTTGACGCGGTTGGAGCCACAAAATCTCACCACACTGGATCCGAAGGCGTCGGCTTGACTACGAGTCGTGCGGAGTGACGGTGACGCGAAGCGTGGTGCCGCCGATACGGAAGTCGCTCGGGAGCTCGAGCTTGGCGGAGAGTACGCGCTGGTCTGCAACGTAGGTGCCGTTGGTCGAGCGCAGGTCGCGGAGCAGAACATTGTGGTCTTTCACTTCGAGCGCGCAATGCAGGCGCGACACCTGTTTGTCGTCGAGCTCAATATCCGCGCCGCCGCCGAGCCGGCCGATCGTGGCGAGCGGCTGGGTCAGGTTGCGTTCCAGTCCCTTCGACGGACCGTCAACAACGCTGACCGTGATCGATTTCCCTTCTGGTAAGTCGAGCGATGCGTTGCGGTTAGCGGAGGACTCCTCAACGCGCGTGCCGGAGAAAGGGCGCTCCTCGTCAGATAGCGGGTCGGTGATGATGGTGGAGGACCCGGAATCGCGCGGAACCAGATCGATGATCGAGCTTTGCGCGCACATCCAGCAGCGGACCTGGATCATGCGGCGGCCGGCCACCTCGGCGTCATCGAGCTCGATTTGGGCTGTGCAGTGGGCGCAGCGGACGCGCATGTGCCGCAATGTACCATTTTTGTAAAACGTGCGAGTCGGGAAAAGGCAGTAGTGTAGCGGAAATTGAACGACGTAACGAAATGTGACAAACGTTAGCATTATTTTGCAGTTTCTCGTTGAGCGCGAGACCTGCATGTACTATAGTGCATGTTGATGAGCGCCAAATCCCCTGCCGACGTTGTGCTTACTATGTCCACTGGCGGAGTGGCGGCTGCTGGCGAAGAAGGATTCCTCGCAGGGCTTGGCCGTCGCGTGCGCAGCTTTCGTAACCGGCGCGGCATGACCCGCAAAATGCTTGCTGCGGAAGCCGACGTTTCCGAGCGGCACCTCGCGCAGTTGGAAGCGGGCGACGGAAACATTTCCGTATTGCTGTTGCAGCGGATTGCCGAAGCGCTAAACGTTTCGATCGGTGAGCTTTTTGCCGACGCCGGATCGGTGGACCGAGAAAGCGGCGCGATCCTGCAGCGGCTGGACCGCCTGCCCGCCAGCCGACGCCGCGAAATCGTGGCGCGCATCCAGTCTGAAATCGAAAATGACAGCAGCGCCAGGAATGGACGGGTTGCGCTGATCGGTCTTCGAGGGGCGGGAAAATCCACGCTGGGCGCGCGACTCGCGCAGGATTTGAATCTGGCGTTCATCGAACTCGACAGAGAAATCGAGAACGATGCAGGCATGGATCTCGCCGGCATTTTTTCCCTGTACGGACAAGCGGGCTACCGCCGCTTTGAGAAGCGCACGCTGGAACGCGTGCTGGCGTCGTACGCCCGCGCGGTGATCTCGGTGGGCGGCGGCGTGGTGAGCGAACGTGAAACGTACGACCGGCTGCTTGCGAGCTGCTTCACGGTGTGGGTGAAGGCCAAGCCCGAGGATCACATGGCACGCGTGGTGGCGCAGGGCGATTTGCGCGCGATGGCTGAAAACGACGAGGCGATGGAAGACCTGCGCGACATTCTGGCGGCCCGCGAGCCGCTCTACGGCATGGCGGATTTTCAGTTGGAAACGTCCGGCGACTCGGTGGATGAGAGTTTTGCGAAATTGAAGCGCGCGGCAAGCGCTCACTAAAGCTGGAGGACGCAGTGGAAACGACGGCGACACAAGAGACACAACCGCAATTGGCAGCGGTGGAGTATCAAACCGATCCCACGCGCTACAGACACTGGCGCGTCACATACGACCCGCCGGTCGCGACTCTGACCATGGACGTGAACGAAGAAGGCGGGCTGCGGCCCGGCTACAAGCTGAAGCTCAACTCCTACGACCTCGGCGTCGATATCGAATTGCACGACGCCCTGCAGCGCATCCGCTTCGAGCATCCGGAGATTCGCTCGGTCGTGATCACCAGCGGCAAGTCGCGCATCTTTTGTTCGGGCGCGAACATTTACATGCTCGGCCTCTCCTCGCATGCCTGGAAAGTGAACTTCTGCAAGTTCACCAATGAAACGCGCAATGGAATCGAGGACGCGAGCGCGCACTCCGGATTGAAATTTCTTGCGGCGCTGAACGGTATCACGGCCGGCGGCGGTTACGAATTGGCTCTCGCGTGCGATGAATTGGTGCTCGTGGATGACCGGTCGTCGGCAGTGAGTTTGCCGGAAGTGCCGCTGCTCGGGGTGCTGCCGGGCACGGGCGGACTGACACGGCTGACGGACAAGCGGCGGGTTCGGCGCGATCATGCGGACGTCTTCTGCACGAATCCCGACGGCGTGAAAGGCCAGCGCGCGAAAGATTGGAAACTCGTCGATGAGACGGTGAAGACCGCGCAATTTGGCGATTACGTGAAGCAGCGCGCGCAGCAATTGGCGGCGCGCAGCGACCGGCCGGCGAACGCGAAGGGTGTGACGCTCACGCCCCTCGAACGCACCCTCGACGACGCAGGCCGGCACTACAAGTACGTGGATGCCGCGCTCGACCAGGACGCTCGCACGGTGACGCTCACTGTGAGCGGACCGGAAGCGACTGCGGCAAACGCGATGACAGTCGAAAGCGTTGCGGCGCTCGGCGCGAACTGGTGGCCGCTGCAGATGGCGCGCGAACTGGACGACGCGATTCTCTCGCTTCGGACCGATGCACGCGACCTCGGCCTGTGGATCCTGAAAACCTCGGGCAACGCGGACGCCGTGCTCGCAATGGACAACTTTCTGATCAAAAACCAGGAGCACTGGTTCGTGCGAGAAGTGGTTGGGATGATGCGGCGAACGTTCGCGCGGCTCGACGTTTCGTCGCGCTCGATGTTCGCGCTCGTCGAGCCGGACTCCTGCTTCGCCGGAACGCTGGCCGAGCTGGCGTTTGCGGCCGATCGCGTGTACATGCTCGACACGCAGGAAGGCGACGCAAAAAGCTGGATGATGCTCAGCCCGATGAATTTCGGCGCGCTGCCGATGGTGGGACGGCGTTCGCGTCTGCAATCGCGATTCCACGGCGACGAAGCGGCGTACGACGGGCTGCGTGCGCTTGAAGGAAGAAAACTAAACGCTGCCGAAGCGCTGCAGGCTGGCCTCGTCACGGCCGCTCCGGACGATCTCGACTGGGCCGACGAAATCCGCCAGGCGATCGAATCGCGCACGGCGCTTTCGCCCGACGCGCTCACGGGCCTCGAATCGAATTTGCGCTTCGGGCTGCCGGAAACGATGGAAGCGCGCGTCTTCGGCCGGTTGAGCGCGTGGCAGAACTGGATCTTTGTAAGGCCAAACGCTGTGGGCGAGAGCGGCGCGTTAAAAGTGTACGGCACAGGCGCACCGGTGAAATTCAACTGGGAACGCGTGTAAGCGTTCCGCATCGCTGCGCAGTGACGCGAGACGAATTTTATATTTTGCAATTCTGAGGGATCGCCATGATCGACTACACAGAAAAAATTCCGAACAATGTGGACCTGGGACGCGACCGCGTGCTGCAACGCGCGCTCGAACACTGGCAGCCCGCGTATATGAACTGGTGGTACGACATGGGGCCGGACGACAGCCACGCGCTCGATGTGTATCTGCGCACGGCGACGAGCGTCGAGCCGGACGGCTGGGCGCAATTTGGCTACGTGAAGATGCCCGAGTATCGCTGGGGAATTTTTCTGCAGCCGCGCGACGAGCAGCGGCTCGTAAATTTCGGCGTGCACAAGGGCTCGCCGGCGTGGCAGGAAGTGCCGGGCGAATATCGCTCGACGCTGCGTCGCGTAATCGTTACGCAGGGCGACACCGAGCCTGCGTCCGTGGAGCAGCAACGGCTGCTCGGCATGTGCTGCCCTTCGATGTACGACTTGCGGAATATTTTTCAGGTGAACGTGGAAGAGGGCCGTCACCTGTGGGCAATGGTCTATCTGCTCCACCGCTATTTCGGGCGCGATGGCCGCGAAGAAGCGGAAGCGCTGCTCGAGCGCCGCTCGGGCGATGCGGACAATCCGAGGATCCTTGGCGCGTTCAATGAGGCGACGCCGGACTGGCTGGCGTTCTACATGTTCACTTTTTTCACCGACCGCGACGGAAAGTTTCAACTGAGCGCGCTGGCCGAATCGGGCTTCGACCCGCTTTCGCGCACGTGCCGCTTCATGCTCACCGAAGAGGCTCACCACATGTTTGTAGGCGAAACCGGCGTGAGCCGCATTTTGCAGCGCACCTGCGACGTGATGCGCGAACACAAAATCGACAACCCTGCTGACGCGCGCGCGCTGGGCGTGATCGACCTCCAGACGCTTCAGCGCTACCTGAATTTTCACTACAGCGTGACGATCGATCTTTTTGGTTCGGACGCCTCTTCAAACGCCGCAAGCTACTACACGACGGGCCTCAAAGGGCGCTACGACGAAACAAAAATCGAAGACGACCACGTCCTCACCGAAGCGACCTATCCTGTGATGGAAGTGATCGGGCAGCGCATCGTGGCGAAACAGGTGCCGGCGCTCACCGCGCTGAACGAACGGCTGCGCGACGACTACATCGCGGAAATTCAGGCGGGCGTGAATCGTTGGAACAAAGTGATCGAGGCGGCGGAACTTCCATTCCGGCTGACGCTGCCGCACAAAGGGTTCCACCGCGCGATTGGGAACTTCGCCGGCCACTACATCTCGCCTGAGGGCGACGTGCTGACGAAGGATGCCTGGCTGAACCACGAACGCGAATGGCTGCCGAGCGAGGAAGACTTCAAGTTCGTGCGGTCGCTGATGGCGGGACGCGTGATCGAGCCGGGTAAATTCGCGAACTACATCGCGCCGCCACTTCGTGGCATCAATCGCCAGCCGCTCGACTTCGAATACGTGCGGTTTAACTGACGCGCCTTGTGGTGTACGGCTGCGTTAGTACGCTTCGGTGAGCGTCGTAATCTTCATCGACGATTTCAGTTCGTCGAGCGACGCAGGCGACTTCACCGTAATCGTGACGGGCTCTCCCGGCAGCACATCCAAATAGTTGTCGGAGAATGTCGCGTCGTGGTCCCCGAATGAAACGTACGCGCTGCGCGCCAGCACCGGCGATTGCAACGTGACGGCGTAACCGTCCGCCGTCGTCGCGATCGCAGCATCCACCTTTGGCGCGACAGGCAAATCCAGATCGTGCATCACGCCGAAGAACTGCGTGTTTCGCGACACGAGCTTCCCTCCCGCGCTCAAATCAAAAACGAGAAACGTCTTCGCGGGATCGGCGTTCGCCCCAGCGAGAAGATCTTTCTTGTCGAGCGTGAATACGATGGCGCTCGATTGCGCGCCGATCTGCACATCGCTCGACTTGTCCGACAAAACCTTCCCCGAAAAATCGAGCAGGCGCGTGCGAATCGTGCCGGTTTGTGGCGTGAGCGAATCGGCGACAACGTACACGTCGATTTTCCCGTCGTGTTCGAACGGCGACACGATCGTATCGGCATAAAACTTCTTCGCGTAGTACTGCAGCGCTTTCCACCGGCCGTAGTAGTCGATGCTCGCCCAGGACGCAACGGGCCAGCAATCGTTGAGCTGCCAGTAGAGCGATCCCATCACGCGCGGGCGTTGGCGGCGCAGATGCTCGGCACCGATTTTGATGATCTCGGCCTGCTGCACCTGGCTCAAATAAACGTACGACTCGAAATTCTTGGGCTCGCGATACTCGCGCAGCATGTAGGTGAGGATGCGATCATTGCCGCCAAAATTCTTCTGGTGAGATTGCATCGTCACGGAATGAATGTCGAAATCCTTCGGCTCTGCGAACGTGCGGATCGTGCGCATCTCCGGGAACGACTGGAATCCGAACTCGGACATGAATCGCGGAAACTGTTTCGTGTAGTCCATTGCGGGAGCCTGAGCGTGCCACACAGCCCAGTAATGCATGTCGCCGTTGTGCTGATTGTCAGGTGGCTCTTCGAAATTGGCGCTCGGCGAACTCGGCCAGTACGGGACGCCCGCATACGTTTTGACCGCCGATTTCAGAATGTCCGCGAACAAAATAATGTAGTCCTGCCAAACGCGAAAACTCTGCATCGGCGAAATCGAGTTGCGAAGCTCGACACGATCGCCCCAGTGATACCAGCCGGTCTCGACTTCGTTGTTGCCGCACCACAGCACGATGCTCGGATGCGAGCGCAGCCGCTTGATCTGCTCCACTGCTTCTTGCTGCACATTTTGCTGCCATGCGAGGTTGCCGGGCACCATCGCGCCGCCAAACGCGAATTCCTGCCACACCATGATTCCCAGTTCGTCGCAGATGTCGTAGAAATCGTCGGACTCGTAGTAGCCCCCGCCCCACTCTCGAACCAGGTTCATATGCGCCTCGCGAGCGGACTCGAGAATCTGGCGGTGCTGCGCGGGCGTCACGCGATTCGGAAAACTATCGAACGGAATCACGTCCGCGCCTTTCGCGAAGACTGCGATGCCGTTCACGTAGAACGCGAAGCTTTTTCCCCACTGGTCCGTCTCGCGCCGCAGCTCGACGGAGCGCAGCCCGGTTTTTGTTTCGGCTTGCGCCAGTGTCGTCTTGGCTTTGCCTGCGCCGCTCGAAATCACCGCGCTGAATTCGTATCGATTCTGTAATCCATACCCGAGCGGGTACCACAACTTTGGCTTTGCGATGCGATACGCATAGGAGACGTCGTTCGCGCCGGCATCGAGCGTGAACGACTGCGTGCCGTCGCTGACCGGCGCGCCGTTCGGCATCTCGCGATGCGAAAACGCGATCGTCACGGTTGCCGGCTTCGACGATTCGATCGAAAGTTGCGCCGATACAGCAGCGTTGTCAGCGGTGATTTTCTGCTGGTCAATGTGGAAATTCTCCACGCGGGCGGCGTCCCACGTTTCAAGCCGCACCGGCTGCCAGATGCCGATCGTCACGTAGCGCGGCCCCCAGTCCCACCCGAACTGATACGGCGCTTTGCGGATGTACGGTGACACGGCGGGTTCTCCCGGCGCGCTCGCGTCATTCGGCGATGCCAGTTGGAATGGCAGCGATTTCACGTACGGCAGCATCTTCGTAATCGGGGAGTGCAGCACGATCCGCAGCGTGTTGGCGCCGGGCCTCAGCGTGGATTTCGCATCGACGCGCCAGCCACGGAACATGTTGTCTGCCGTGAGAATTTGCTTGTCGTTGAGATAAACGTCGGCAAACGTGTCGAGGCCGTCGAAAACGAGTTCCACGTGTTCGTGCGAGAGCGTCGCCGCGTCGACATCGAAGCTGGTCTGATACTCCCAGTCCGCGTAGCTGATCCACTGCAGGCGCGCTTCGTTGTCCTGGTAGAAGGGATCGGCGATCAGTTTGTTCGCGAGCAGGTCGGTCTGCACCACACCCGGCACCGTTGCGGAGTGCCACGTCTTCAAATCGTTGTGATCGGTGGTGCCGACGATGCGGAACTGCCAGCCCGAATTGATCGTGCGGCTCGTCGGCTCACCGGCGTGTGTTGCCGGTGCGACGAACAGCGCCAGCGCGAAAACCGCGCCGTAAACGGATACGACATCGCGAAACGTGCGGGCCAACGAAGAGATGCGCATGCGTGCTCCTGCTTTCAGTCGAGAGTGACTTCCAGATGCGTTGATTCGGCGAACTCAGTTCCCTGACGGCTGCGGAGGCGCGTCGTGCTTCGTCATCTCCGCTCCAATCGCAACGGCGTTGCGGAACTGCTGCATCAGATCGGAAATCGCGTTAGGCGTATGTGGAATCAGGATCGCATTAGTGCGGTCGTTTGAAGCGATGTCTTTCAGCGTGTCGAAATATTGCGTCATCATTACCAGCGCGAACACCTCGCGCGGATCCACTTTCGTCGCGGTCGCCAGCGCTTCCACCGATTCCTGCAGGCCACCGATAATCGCTTTGCGCTGATTCGCAATGCCCTCGCCCTGCAACTTCTTCGATTCCGCTTCGGCTTCAGCCTTCTTCACGAAAATAATCTTGTCGGCGTCGGCTTTTGCGGAAGCGGCGTCGCGTTCGCGCTGCGCGGCGTTGATGTCGTTCATCGCTTCCTTCACGTGCGCGTCGGGAACGATGTCCGTCACCAGCACTTTCACGATTTCGTAGCCGAATTCCTTCATCGACGAATCGAGCAGCGCCTTCACGTCGTCGGCAATCGTGCCTTGATTTTCAAACGCGTCGTCGAGCTTCATCTTCGGCACGTGGCCCAGGATGCCGTTGTACACGTAGGATTCGATCTGGCGCTCCGGATCGGCGAGGCGGTAATACGCGTCGTAAACCTTCTCGGGCAGCACGCGATACTGAATCGCGACGGGAATCGTGACGAATACGTTGTCTTGTGTCTTCGTCTCAATCTTTGCCACGAGCTGCTCGACGCGCAAACTCATGCGGTGAACGACGGTATCGATAATCGGGGCTTTGAAATTGATGCCGGCTTGCGCGATTTTTTCGAACTTGCCAAGGCGCTGCACGATCGCGACCTGCTGCGTATCCACCGTGAAAAACGAGCCGAAGAAAATCACCAGCACGAAAATCACGACCAAACCCAAGAATATGAGCGTCACGCCTTCCATTGAATTCGTCCCCTCTGCGCGCGTGTCATCGCGGCGCGTCCTGACCTGCAATCCCGTGACAATCTTGTATCATTCCTCACGTGCAACGCTGAACGTCAAAAATCCTGCCGGTTTCCTGAGCGTGGCGGCTCAGATCCCTTTGCGATGCACGACCTTTCCATCCACCATCGTGAGCAGCACTTCCGTCTTGCCGATCGCGCTGGCGGGAATTTTGTACAGGTCCTGCGAGAGCACGATCACGTCGGCGAGGTAGCCCGGCTTAAGCTGTCCGAGGCGGTCCTCCATGAATTCCGCATACGCGGCGTTGCGCGTGTAGCCTGGAAGCATTTCGTCGAGCGTGAGCGCCTGCTGTGGATAGAATCCGCCCGCCGGCTGGCCGTCCGCTGTCTGTCGCGTGGCACCGGTCTGCATAATCACAAACGGATTGATCGGTTCCACGGGCCAATCGCTGCCCAGAATCAGCGTCGCACCGGCAGCGACAACGTCGTGCCATGGAATGCCATCCGCCATGCGCCCGGCGCCAACACCTGCGCCCCACGGCTCTTCGAGCGACGCGCAGCACCATGGCTGAAACGCGGCGAGAACGTGCAACTTCGCAGGTCGCGATCGGTCTGTGGCAGCGACGACCTCCATGTGCTCGATGCGCCAGCGGCGGTCGCGCGGGCCGTCCTCGTTCTCAACGGCTTCGTAGGCGTCGAGCACCTCACGCACCGCGCCATCACCCACCGCATGCGTCATCACTTGAAAGCCGTGCTTATCGAGAATCTGGTAGTCGCGCTTCAGCTCGTCCGGCGCGTAGAGCATCGTGCCCTTCTCACCGGGCGTCACCGCATTGGCGTACGGCGCGAGCATCACAGCCGTGTGCGTTTCCACCACGCCATCCGCAAAAAATTTCACGGCGCCGAAACGCACCCAGTCGCCGGTGTATTGCGCGCGCAGCTTTTCCAGATCGGCCACTTCGGCGTCTGAAACAGTGTGCTTGCTGCCGACGCCGTTAGACATGGACGTCGTCATTCGCACCGTCAGTTCGCCGCGATCGTGCAGCGCTTCGTACAGGCCGAATTCGTGCGCGTCGCCCGTTGCGTTGATCACGCCGGTGATTCCCTGCCGGTTCGCCTCGGCCGTGCCATCGCGCAAATCTTGGAGCACCGTTTGATCGTCGAGCGCGGCGTTCACGAGATACTGCGCGCCTTCCTCCAGCACTCCCGTCGGTTCGCCCGTCTTCGCATCGTGAATAATGATTCCGCGCAGCTCGGGAGTGTCGGGATTCGGCGTGCTTCTCGTAATTTTCGCGCGCGCGAGGGCCGCGGAATTTGCCCACACGCTGTGCCCGTCGCTCGAAACAAGCACGACAGGCCGATTCGGGAAGATTCCGTCGAGGATTTCTTTCGTCGGCAGGCCGCCCGGCCAGAAGCTGCCGTAATCCCAACCGCCGCCGAAGATCCAGCCGTCGCCCGGATGCGTTTTCGCGAATTCGGCGAGGCGCGCTTTCAAGGCGTCGATGCTGTCCGCGCCCGCGACGGAGACGCCCGCAAGAATCTCGCTCCCCTCCACAAAATGCGTGTGCGTATCGATCATCCCCGGCATCGCCATCCGTCCGCCGAGATCGATCACTTTCGTTTGCGGGCCGCGCAACACGAGTACGTCTTTGCCGGCGCCGACAGCCGCGATTTTGTTGCCGCGAATCGCCATCGCTTCCGCCCACGGCTGCGCGGGGTTCGAGGTGTAGATCCGGCCGTTCATGAGAATCGTGCCAGCCGGTTCAGTCGCCGCCGGCCGTCGAGCGCCGTGCGCCGCGGCCATAATCGCGATCAAAACGAGAGCCGTGCTGCACACCGCGACGATGTTGCCGACGTTTGATTTTGTAGATTCCGGGTTCTGAGTCATTCGTCGAGTCGCCTACAGTCCAAGATCGCTCAAGCCCGGATGATCGTCAGGACGCCGGCCGAGCGGCCAATGAAATTTTCGCGCCGATTCGAGAATGTGCAGATCGTTGATGCTGGCGATGCGCCGCGCCATCAGGCCGTCGCCATCGAATTCCCAATTCTCGTTGCCGTAAGAGCGAAACCAGTTTCCCGAATCGTCGTGCCACTCGTAGGCGAACCGCACGGCAATGCGATTCTCGGTGAAGGCCCACAATTCCTTGATGAGCCGGTAGTCGAGCTCCTTCGCCCACTTGCGCGTAAGAAACGCGACGATTTCGCTGCGCCCGTTGATGAATTCCGAGCGGTTGCGCCAGTGCGAATCGGTGGTGTACGCGAGCGACACTTTTTCCGGGTCGCGCGAGTTCCAGCCGTCTTCGGCGCCGCGGGCCTTTTGTACGGCGGTGTCGTGTGTAAAGGGCGGAAGTGGCGGTCGTGGCGCCATGGCGTGCTCCTTGACGTGCTCGGTAACGACAGTGCGATTCTACGCCGCGGATTGTAGCCCCGCACCGCGCGGCGCCGAAAGGAAGAAAGAATACAGCGCGATGTAGGCGTAGGCGGCGAGCGGCACCACATAGCCGAGCGCGAGACTGTGCGTGCGATCCGAAACGAAACCCATCAGCAGCGGGAATATCGCGCCGCCAACAATCGCCATCACCAGCAGCGAGCTGCCGAGCTTCGTGTTGGGCCCGAGGCCTTTCAAGCCAAGCGCGAAAATCGTGGGAAACATCAGAGACATGAAAAAACTCGAAAGCAGAATCGTCCACACGCCGAGCCACCCGGGCGCGACGACTCCCGCCGCCACCAGCGCCACGTTGATCAGGCTATAGACGCCCATGAGCGCGCGCGGAGCGACGTAACCCATCACGAATGTCGCGAAGAATCGGCCAATCATGAACGCCACCAGCGATCCCGTGAGGTAGTAGCCCGCCGTTTTCTCCGGCTGGTGCGCATAGTCGTGAACGTAGGTGATGAAGTAGCTCCACGTGCCGACCTGCGCGCCGACGTACAGGAATTGCGCGAACACGGCGAGCCAGAAATGCGGATACTCTAACAAATCCACGAACCGCCCGTGACCGGCGGCGGCGTCCTCATGTTCACTGTGAATTTTTGGGAATTTCGCGCGCCAGATCAGGAATGCCCACAACAGCGCGACCGCGCCGACTACGAAATACGGCTTCACCACCCGCAGCGTCTCGGTCCGCAAATACGCTTCGTAGAGCCCCTGAGTTTTCAGCTTCGCCGCGTCGTCACTGGAAAGCTCCACGCCCGAAAAAATGAATACCGTGCCGATCAGAGCGCCCGTAATCGATCCAAACGGATTGAAGGCCTGCGAAAAATTCAGCCGCCGCTCTGAAGTTTCGGGATCGCCAAGTTGGGCGATAAAGGGATTCGACGCGGTCTCCAGAAACGAAAGCCCGCACGCAATGACGAATAGCGCCACGAGGAAGAATTGGTAGCTGCGCGCGTGCGCAGCAGGCCAAAAAAGAAACGCGCCACATGCGTACAGGCAAAGGCCTACGACGAACCCCGTCTTGTAGCTCGTCCGCCGCATCAGCAACGCGGCGGGAATCGCGAGCAGAAAATATCCAAGGTAGAAGGCGAACTGAATGAACGCGGCGCCGAAACGCGAAATCTCGAACGACTTCATGAAGTGCTGGATCAGCACATCGTTCAAGTTGTTTGGTATGGCCCACAGAAAAAACAGCGCGGTGACAAGGACGAACGGAACCATCAGCCCCGCCGGCACGAACGCGTGCTTATCGGAGGTCGGCGCGGCGATGGAGGAGCGCTCGTTCATTTGCGGCACTGCGGATATACAAGGGGCGCGCTTCGCACGCAACCAATCTCCCAAACTCAGCGGCGTCAGAGCCTTCTGCGCGCCGGCGAAATAATTTCAGTCCACGTCGGGAGCCGTGTGCAACTTATACAGCACGCATCCATGCGGCGGCAGTTCGACGTCCACGCCACTGGCCATCCGCAGTTCTTTTCCACTCCACAAATCTCGCGCTGACCAGCCTTCGCCTGAATTGAGTCCCAGGGCGCTCCACGGAAGCTTTACGCGGCGCGGCAAGTTTTGCAGATTGAATACCGCGACGTAAGTTTCCACGCCGCCTCGCGTGTCCTCATACGCGATCCATGACGCCGTATCGGAGGTTTGCACCACCGGCCGGTTGAGCCGCGACCGCTGGTCAAGTGCGATCACGTCTGCATTCGTCAGCAGCGATTCAGTCCACGCATCCGCCGCCGTCAAGTCCCCTCCCACAATCAGCGGCGATCGCGCAATCGACCATAGCGTCACCAGCGTCCGCTGCTCTTCGTGCGTCAGTCTCGTGGCCCGCGGCTCGCCCTCGCCCGGATGCGGACCTAGCCGCCCAATCGCCAGCATATCCGCATCCGGCCAGTGCCCCGGCCCGGCGACGCCCGCCCACTTCGCCAAATTCTCAAACTGATCGCCCACGCCCTTGGGAAAATCCTTTTCGTTGTGCCACAGGTCCCACTCGTCGTCCGAAATCCGCCACATCTGTGCGTACTGCTTCAACTCAGCCGCTTTATCAATCGGCGCCGGGCCGGGCGAAAGACTCAAAACCATCGGATAGCCGGTCTTGTGGATCGCCTCGCTGATCAATTTAATATCGTCGCCACGATATGGGTGGCTTGAGATGCAATCGACCTTCAGAAAATCCACGCCCCAGCTCGCGTAAAGCTTTGCAATGGAATCGTAGTAGGCAGCGGCAGCGGGACTGGCCGTATTCATTCCGTAGTTATCCACCGCCCACGAACAATTCTCGGCGATGTCTGCCGCGTCGCGCGCGTGAAAACTCGAATCTGCGATCGGCAGATTTTTCTCCACCGCGATTTTCGGGATGCCGCGCAAAATGTGGAGCCCGAATTTCATTCCCTGCGAGTGAACCCAGTCCGCAAGCGGCTTGAAGCCTGCTTCCCGCGTCACGCTCCGAAAGCGATTTGCGGCGGGCACGAATCGACCGTAAGCGTCGATCTGAAATTGCTTTGCTTCTTTCGTGCCGTCCGCGGTGGGATTTGCGACGAACCAATCCTGATCGATCACGGCATACTGCCAGCCGTACTTCTTCAAGTGCCCCGCCATCCATGTCACGTTCGCGCGATATTGCTCTTCGTTGATCGTCAGGCCGTAACCGTCCCAGCTGTTCCAGCCCATCGGCGGCGTAGCGGCGAGCACTTGAGCCGAATCGTCAGGCGTGACAGCCGAGCCGGACGCTGGTGCGGCGGCAACGATCTCAGGCGCGTGCAGGTGGCACAACGCCGCCACGCTCAATGCCAGAGCCACAATCGTGCCTCCTACAACGCGTCTTTTCATTCGCACCTGCTATCGCGCGGAGAATTTGAATACGGTCGTCGAACGAAACGTCTGGCCCGGCTTCAGCTCCGTCGTCGGGAACGCAGGGTGATTCGGCGAATCCGGATAGTGCTGCGTTTCCAGGCACAGCGCGCCGCGGAAATGATACGTCTTGCCGTCCTTCCCCAGCGTGTCATCCATGTGGTTCCCGGAGTAAAACTGCACGCCCGGCTCGGTGGTAAAGACGTCAAGCACGCGCCCGGTCTTCGGTTCGTACACTTCGGCCGCGGGAACCAAGCCCGTCGCTCCCGGTTTGCGGTCGATCACCCAGTTCAGGTCGTAGCCCTTGCCATATTGAAGCTGCGGATCGTTCTGGTCGATGCGAGCGCCGACGGCCGTGGGCTTGCGAAAATCAAACGGCGTGCCGGTCACATCCTTCAGCTCGCCCGTGGGAATCAGCGACGCATCCACCGGCGTGAACTTGCTTGCGTGAATCGTCACGACGTCGTTGAGGATATCGCCGCTGCCCGCGCCCGCCAGATTGAAATAAGAATGGTTCGTGAGGTTCAGCACGGTGTCTTTGTCCGTGGTCGCGGAGTAATCGAGCGTCAGTTCGTTTTCATTCGCCGCGAGCTTGTACACAACCTTCGCAGACAGATTTCCGGGAAAGCCCTCCTCGCCGTCTTTGCTGACGTAGGTCAGTTCAAGCTCTTCGCCACCTGCCGTGGTAATCGGCTTCGCGGTCCACACATGCTTGTTGAAGCCGGTGATTCCGCCATGCAGCGTATTTTCACCGTTGTTCTTCGGCAGCGTGTAGATGTTGCCATCGAGCGAGAACTTGCCCCCAGCGATGCGATTGCCGTAGCGCCCGATCAACCCTCCGTAGTACGTGTTCAACTTCACGTAGCCGTCGAGCGAATCGAACCCGAGCACCACATCGTCAAACTTTCCCGCGCGATCGGGCACGCGCAGTGAAACCAGCGTCGCGCCGAAATTCGTGATCCGCGCTTCCATGCCCTTGGAATTCTTCAGCGTATAAATCTCGATCGACTTGCCGTCCGGCGTGGTTCCGAAAGATTGCTTTTCCACGTTAGGCCCCTTTTGCGGTTGCGCGAGCAGAATCCCCGCGGAGAGCATGCAGATTGAAATGATCACGGCGTGGCGCATTCGGATGCTGAGCATTTTTCCCCTCGGCGAAATTCGACCAACACGATTCGATAACCTCTACGATACGGACCAAACACTATCACAGCGAACCGTCGCCCAGCCGGAATGCACGTCAGGACGCCGCGTGTGAGCAATCACGCGCGGGCAGGTGGTGGGGCTGGGCGGAGTCGAACCGCCGACCTAGGCGTTAGGAGTGCCTCGCTCTATCCATCTGAGCTACAGCCCCGCAGCCCCGATTTTAGCAGAGATTCCCGCGCACACGATTTCAGATGCCGGAGCGCGATTCCGCCGCCGCGCCGGCTGATGTATAAGACGTGTGGCATAAACGAATGAGGAGACACGATGAAATACCGGAAGTTAGGACGCACCGGATTCGAAGTGAGCGAGATGGCGCAGGGGCTGTGGGGAATGAGCGGCTGGAGCGGCTCGGACGATAAAGAATCGCTTGCCGCAATGCAGACCGCGATCGACGCGGGCTGCAATTTTTTTGACACCGCGTGGGCCTACGGCGACGGCCACAGCGACGAGTTGCTTGGCGAAATCATCGCGAAAAACAAGAGCAAGCGCATTTACGCCGCGTCAAAAATTCCGCCGAAGGACCAGAGCTGGCCGCCCAAACCCGGCGCCGCGTACCATCACGTGTTCCCCACCGACTACGTGCTCGAATACGCGCACAAGATTCGCAAGAAGCTCGGCACCGATTCGATCGACGTTCTCCAGCTGCACGTGTGGGAAGACCGCTGGGCGCAGGAAAAGGAATTTCACGAAGTGGTGAAGCGGCTCAAGGGCGACGGGCTGATTCGCTTCTTCGGCATCAGCGTGAACCGCTGGGAACCCGAGAACGGCATCGAGGCGATTCGCACCGGGCTCATCGATGCGGTACAGGTGATTTACAACGTGTTCGATCAATCGCCGGAAGATCGTCTGTTTCCCGTGTGCCGCGAGTTCAACGTGGGAGTGATCGCGCGCGTCCCGCTGGACGAAGGCAGCCTCGGCGGCAAAATGACGCTCGATACGCGCTTCGACGCGTCCGACTGGCGCGCGAAATATTTTGGGCCGGACAATCTCGGGCCAACGATCGAGCGCGTGGAGAAGCTGAAAAAAATCGTGCCGCCGGGGATGACGCTGCCGGAAATGGCGCTGCGCTTCATTCTCGCCGATCCCGATGTGAGCACGATCATCGCCGGCATGCGCAAGCTGCAGCACGTTCGCGAGAATATGAAGACGAGCGATGCCGGCCCGCTCGATCCCGCGCTGATCGCGAAGTTGCGCGAGCACCGCTGGGAGCGCAAGCCAACCCGCTGGTCCGACTAACGACAGAGTCTAACGCGAGCAACGCGTTACTTCTTCGTTCGCGGCTTTGGGCGTGTCGGACGCGGCTGCGTCGGCGTGGAGGTTTCAGTGAGCTGGAAGTGGTGCGGCAGCGGCATCGCATCGCGGTGCTGGCGATCGACGGCCTTGTCCCGAGCGTTCTCAAGGGATTGCAGCGTGTCTGGCACGATCTCGTCCGGCGGCTCAGTGTTCATCACGAACCACGCGTAGTCATACTGATTCACTAGGTCCGTGTCGCGCGCCACGCGGCGGGCTTGCTCGAGCATCGGCGTCTCCAGCAGCGCGAGGTTGATGCCCTTCTCGAGCTTTTCCGCCGAAAACGAGCCGGCCACGCGATCGTCGATTTTCAGCTGGTACGTGCCTGCTTCGAGTCCCGTCACCGCAAGCGTTTCCTGATCCAGCGCCGAAACCAGGTCCGTCGAGCGAATCACGAGCTGCATCGCGGCATCGGCATCGATGGGCCCGAGCGGCAGCGGTAAGGACTTATCCTCCTGATTCCACGTGATCCCATTCGGCAAAATCGTCAGGTCGGTCGCTTCCGTATTGTCGCTCTGCTCCACGCGCTGGTGCTCGACGCTCAAATTCACCGCCGTCACAAGCGGCGTCGCGTTCCACGCCTTCAGAATCGCTTCAGCCATCACCCAGTGAACTGCCGGCCCCGGGTGGATGCGATCGGGAATCAAAGTCTGCGAAAGTGAAGGATCTTCGGCCTTCGCCTTCTTCAGTGCATCCACCACGGGCGTATTCAAATCCGCGATGCCGGTATTCTTCTCGGCGGCGAGGTCCTCCACAAACTTGCTGTATTTCACCAGCACAGCGTTGTAGCCACCGGTCATTTTCGGCGCGCGCGTCACGTCGTCGTAGGCCGACGGCGCCGCCAGCGTGATCCGCGCTTTCGGAAACTCTTTCTGAATCGCATCGACGAGGTAGCGATAGCCGTTCGAATACGTCGTAAAAATGTCGGCGTCATACTGCCGGTAGCCGCCGTCGTTCATCCCAAGCATCACCGTCACCACCGTTGGGTTGTGATCGAAAATGTCGCGATGCAGCCGCTGATCGATCGGCCCGTATTTGCCGCCGGTTACCCGGTCGCCGCCCACGCCCGACTGGAAGAAATCCACGTGCAGTGTCGGATAGCGCGTCAGGATGAAATTTTCGATGTCGGTCGTGTACTGCCGCTGCTCGGTGATGCTGTCGCCGTAAAAAACCACGTGATCGCCGTCGGCAATCGCAAAATCGGCGTGCGGCGCGGCCTTGCCTTGCGCTCGTGTGGGAGCAGGCGCGGCGAATGGCACGACGAGTGACGCGAACAGAAC
The DNA here is from genome assembly GCA_963702125.1 of uncultured Acidobacteriota bacterium. GTDB lineage: Bacteria > Acidobacteriota > Terriglobia > Acidiferrales > UBA7541 > Palsa-295. Next base: position 4,812,033 of record OY969716.1, on the reverse strand, counting down.
ACCGGCGGCAACGGCGAATGCACTCTTCATCCATGACTCCTTAATGTGAATCCGAAAAGTTTGCCAGAAGCCACGCTCCGCCTGCAACGAATCATCCGCGTATTGTGCTGCACACACGCTGGTTACTCCGGTCGAAACACCGCCTCCGAGCGCCAGTCTGGCGCATCGGATATGGCATAATATTTAGGGTGCCTCTAGGCGCTTGGCGCGCCTGTTCCAGCACGTTGCAAGCATTGCGATTCTGGCGATGAGCGTAAAGAAAACAATCCGGCGCAAGCTGCTCGCGGCGCACCGCAAATTGCGCGAAGGCCGCATGCTCGCGAAGGGCCTTATTTCGACGAAACACCCGGTGCTCGTCCACATCATTCCGATTCGCCGCTGCAATCTCGCCTGCACCTACTGCAACGAATACGACGATTTTTCGAAGCCGGTTCCGACCGAGGAAATGTTCCGCCGCATCGACCAGCTCGGTGCGATGGGCACCTCGATCATCACCATCAGCGGTGGCGAACCACTTCTTCACCCCGATCTCGACGCGATCATCGCGCGCATCCGCAAAAACCGCATCATGGCCGGCATGATCACCAACGGCTACCTGCTCGTGAAAGATCGCATCGAACGCCTGAATCGCGCCGGCCTCGAATACCTGCAGATCAGCATCGACAACGTGAAGCCCGACGAAGTTTCGAAGAAGTCGCTGAAGGTTCTCGACGCCAAGCTCGTGCTGCTCGCCGAGCACGCTGACTTTCAGGTGAATATTAATTCCGTGCTCGGCAGCGGCGTCGCGGATTCCGAAGACGCGCTCACCGTCGCGCACCGCGCCGTCGATCTCGGCTTCACCTCCACCGTCGGCATCATTCACGATGGCGACGGCCAGATGAAAGCGCTCGGCGATCGCGAGCAGTCGATCTTCGACGAGATTATGTCGCTGGGAAAAGCGTCGTTCACTCGCATCAACAAATTCCAGCAGAACATCGCGCGCGGCCTGGAAAACGAATGGCGCTGCCGCGCGGGCTCGCGCTACCTCTATATCTGCGAAGACGGCCTCGTGCATTACTGCTCGCAGCAGCGCGGCTACCCCGGCATTCCGCTCGCGAAGTACTCATTCGAGCAGCGCCAGCGCGAATTCCTTACTAAGAAAGGCTGCGCGCCGGGTTGCACCGTATCCTGCGTCCATCAGGTTTCCGCGATGGATTCCTGGCGCGGTCCGCAGACCAACGACTCCTCGCCCACACCCGGCCACGAAACACTCGTTCAGATCGGGTAGATTCGAGCGCCGCGAAGACCGCCGCGCCCTTCGTTTTATCAGGAATTCCGGTCGACTGTCGCGGATGGCAGTGCACGCAGTGTTGTTTCGGTAGGTTCAGCTGTCTCGATTTCTTCCGGCGCCTGCACGCCCAGCTCTTTGAACCGCCGCACAGAAGGAAGCACTCGCGACTCCAGCGCACCCACCGCGCGATTGTAAGCGCCGTTCGCCGATTCCAGGCCGCCACGAATGCCTTCCATATGTTCGACGAATTTTAGTACGCGGTCATGAAGCTGTTTGCCGAGGTCGCTAATCTTCTCTGCGTTGCGTGATACGTCTTCTTGCCGGAGCCCATGCGCCACAGACTTCAGCAGCGCGATCAGTGTCGTCGGGCTCGCGAGAATCACGCGCTTTTGCATCGCAGACTCCACCAGATCGCGATCCTGCTCCAGCGCCGCGCTGAAAAACGACTCAGCCGGCATGAACAGCACAACAAATTCCGGCGTCTGCTCGAACTGCGTCCAATACGCTTTGTCGGACAGGCTGTTCACATGCCTGCGAATCAAATCCACGTGCGCCTTCATCGCGGCCGCACGCTCCGCTTCGTTGGTCGCGGCCATCGCGCTGTCGAATGCGTCCATCGGAACCTTCGCATCCACTACGATGTGCTTGCCCCCAGCAACGTGAATCACGAGGTCAGGACGCTGCTGCGCCCCCTCCTCGGTCTCCAGCCGATGCTGCTCGGTAAAATCGCAGTGCGGCGAGAGCCCCGCAAGCTCCACCGTGCGACGTAGGGTGAGTTCGCCCCATCGTCCGCGAACCTGCGGCCGCCGCAACGAACTGACCAGATTGCCCGTTTCACTTCGCAGTTCGCGATTGGCGTCGCTCAAGGCGACTACTTGCGACGTGAGGTGCCCGTACGCTTCCTGCCGCGACGACTCGACGCGGCTCAGTTCGCTCTTCAACTCTTTCAGCGTCTCGTTCAACGGGTTCACGATGCCGTCGATCTCGACCTTTTTATTTGTCAGCTGATTTGTCGCGTCGGCTTGCAGTGTCTCGAGCCGCGTCTCGGCGAGCTTCAGGAATTCGCTGGTGCTTTCGTTGAGCGCTTTACCGGCAATCGAGCGAAACTCGTCGGACATTTTCGCTTGGGCGTCCTCGAGCAGCGCGAGTTGCGCTCGCAGGTTTTCTTCGGTTTTGACCAGAGATGCTTCGGCGGCCGAGCGCAGATTGCTTTCCTGCTCGATGCGCGCGCGTGCTTGCGCCAATTCCGATCTCAGCGTCTCGGACTGCTTCCGCACTTCCGAAGCGCTGCTCTCGGCGGCGGCTTTCGCGGAATCCAGCATACGCAGTTGCGATTCGTAGCCGGTTGCCACTCGCGCGCGGGCAAACAGCCACCCAATCGCCACACCAATGGCGAGCGCGACGACGGCGAAAAGGATGGCAGTGGTGGTCATGCGTTCAATCGAATTCCGTGAAGGACTAACGTAAGCCGCAGTTTATCACAGTGTTGATTTTACGTTCGGTGAGCGCCACCTACTCCAGCGCGGACGTCGCCGCTTCGAGCAGCGTCCGGAAATCGCCGGCGATCGTGAACGTCTCGATATTCCTGAGCGCGACCCACACCCGCAGCGAATCCTCAGGATGGCGCTTCAGCCGGTCGGCGAGTTTCTTGATCTGATTTTTGTCGTCGCGCGGCGCAAGCATCTGGGCGGCATCGAGAAACCGGCGCGCAGTATCGGGATCGGGATCGGGCAACAATCGCGCGTCGAACGAAAAATCTCCTGTAGCCAGCGCCTGCACTTCGATCGCGGCCGCGTTTTGGGCGCCGCCCGACGTGGTCACCTGCGCTTCGTCGCCACGAATGAAATGCAGAATCCGCGGCGTCTTGTTCGAGACAAGCACGCGCAGCGGTGCCTCGCTTCCCTGCACGTGCAGTTGCAACCGGCTGCGCTTGTCCGGCTCGAGCGGCGGCAACGGTGGATCGAAATTCAGCCCCACCACCGTGGACGATGCGTTCCACTGAGCGGGCGGCGACGAAATCAAAATCTTCACCGGCCCCGGAATGGCGCGCGTCCCGGCGGCCACCACCAGGCACTCCGGCGACGCCGCGAGCACAAACGCCGGATCGCCGCCAAACGAAACGTGATTCTGCTGCGCGTCGCCGTGAAACTCCGTGCCCCAAATCACAAACTGGTCGCGCTGCGCGATCACCGCCGGCACTTTCATTCCTTGCAAGGTCGAAGGAGGCGCCGCGTCGTCCACCAGCGCCGCCACCGAGCTGCCCAGCGCATTCGCGATCACGAATCGCACGCCCGTCGGCACGGTAAACGTCGCGCGCCCCGACGAATCCGTCTTCCTCCGCTGGTCTTCGCCGAAATCGACCGTGATGCCCTCCGCGAGCCGGCCATCCACGCCAAGGATCGCCACAGTCGCGTCCTGCCCCGCAACGAGCTTCGGCGGAATTACGATCGAGACTTTCCACGTGGTGGAGGGGGCAGACTGTGCAAGCGTGGCGCGCGCCGCGGCAAATGCGGATAGAAGAATGCATCCCGCGCCGACCGCCGCGAACCGAAGGACCACGCGTCTATTCATCTATTTCGCGGCTGCGGGATGGCTCGCCCGCTCGTACACTTTCGCGTCGATGAAATGTTTCACCAGTTCGCCGTCGATTTCGCCGGCCTTCACGCAGTCGTTGATGATGCTGAGCGCGCGCTCCACGGGCACCGCGCGTTTGTACGGGCGGTCGGCCGCCGTCAAAGCGTCGTAAATGTCGCAGATCGTCATCATCTTCGCCGGCAGCGGAATTTCCGCGGAGTGCAGCTTGTAGGGATAACCCGTGCCGTCGAGCTTTTCGTGATGCGCGCGCGCGATCGTGGGAATTTTTTGCAGGCTCTTGGTCCACGGAATCTGCTTCAGAAAATTGAACGTGTGAACCACGTGCGATTCGATTTGCAACCGCTCCGCCGCGTCAAGGCTGCCCTTCGGAATCAGCAGCATTTTCACTTCGTCCGGGCTCAAGTACGGCCGCTCGATCCCCGATTGGTCCACGTAGTATTGCTTAGCGATTTCGCGGAGCTTATCGAACTTGCCGCCTTCGAGCAAGGTCGGCTCGTTCGATTCCAGAATAAATTTAAAATACTCGTCGATGCGCTTGATGCGCTGCTCGTAGTCCTCGGTGAGCCGCGCAATCTCCGCGAGCGCGTTGCCGCGGTCGCGCTCCAGATACACTTGCAGCTTGCGCCGCACGCTGGTTGCTTCGATCTCTTTGCGAATGAAATCGAACCGCTGGCGCAGCAAATCAAGCTGCAGCGGATACAGCTTCTTCGCTTTGACCAGCACTTCCTCGCGCACGCCAACTTTGCCGAAATCGTGCAGCAGCGCCGCGTAGCGTATTTCCTTCAGCTGCGTCGCGTCGAACGTCACGTTCGCGTACGGCCCCGTCTTCAGCCCGCCGATCGTCTTCGCCAGCTCTTCCGTGTAGATCGCCACTCGCTGCGAATGGCCGGATGTTGTCGGATCGCGCTGTTCAATCGCCGTCACCGACGCGTTCACAAACCCGTCGAACAGCGTTTCGATTTCGTTGTAGAGCTTGCGGTTCTCGTACGCCACCGCCGCCTGCGACGCCAGCGAAAGCGCCAAATCCACCGCGCGCGGGCCGAAGGGCTGCACGTGCGCGGCAGCGTCCGCCGCATTCTTCAGTCGCGCCGCCGGATCGCTTTTCGAATTAATGAGCTGCAGCACTCCCAGCACTTCGCCCTTCGCGTTGCGCATCGGCAGCGTCAGCAGCGATTGCGTGTGATAGCCGGTCTGCTTATCGAAGTTGTCGTTGAAGTGAAACGGCAAGTCCCGCGGCATCTTGTACGCGTCGTCGAAATTCAGTGTCTCGCCGCGCAGCGCCGTGTAACCCGCCATCGACGTTTCCGAAAGCGGAAGCGTCACTTCCTTGAACGGAAAATCGAGGCTGTCGTTCTGTGTGAGCTTGAAACGAAGTTGGCTCTTCCCGTCGCTTCCCTCTTCGACGAGATAAAGCGATCCCGCGTCCGCGCCCGTTACCTCGCGCGCTTTCGCAAGAATCAAATTCAGCAGCACGTTGATGTCGTGCTCGCTCGAAAGCGCCACGCCGATCGCGTTCAGCTGCTCGCGCTGCCGTTCCGCCGCGGCCAACCCTTCGCGCGCTTTCCGCTCCCGCGCCGCAAGCTCGATATTCTCCAGCGCCGCCCGCACCGCGCTTTCCAGCGCCTCGCGCGGACCGGCATCCGGCACATAAAGAAATGCGTGATTCTGCGACGCCGCTGTCGCTCCAAGCAGCCGGATCACGCGTACATTTGCGTTGCCATTCTTAAGTCCGGCAGGCAATGCAGAGCTGCCGTCGTCGATCACCACAACAGGTGAACTCTCAGCGCCTGCACCGGTTAGCTCGCGCGCGTTGCGATCGAACGCTCGCACCTCGTATTGCGCGCCGAGCCCCGCGGCAAATTTCTCCGCGCTCGACCCTTTGAACACCCAGATTTGCGGCTTTGAGGGCATCGTTCCCGGAAACTTACACTGCGAACAACCGTCTCGCACGCGCGCGACCGTCCGCGGGCAGCGTTCGCCTCAGTATAACGAATCGCGCTCAAGCTGGCGCAAATAGCGCCGAAAATGCGCGTGAATCGCACACCTCGCGCTCGCGCCGTCCTTGAATCCACTCCGCCCGTTTGTTAGCCTTGCGTCGCTCGGTTTTGATTTTCCGCCCCGCAGGAACGTTCGTTCCGAATGGCCACGCCAGACCGCAACGCGATCTCGAATTTATTCAGCGAGTGGAAGCAGCACTGGGCGTCGATCGCCATCAGCGCCGCGGTCACAGTCTTCGCTCTCGCTGTGTATGCAGCCACTTTCATGGGCGAGCGGCCGATGCCGGTTTTCGATTTCATCCAGCGCCTCGAACTTTCCAGCCTCGACGCGCGCTTCCAGCTGCGCGGCCAGACGCCCGTCGATCCTCGCATCGCCATCGTGGACATCGACCAGCACTCGCAAGAAGTGCTCGGCCGCTGGCCTTTCCCTCGCATCAATTTCGCCGACGCCGTGAACGCGCTTCACGACGATGGCGCTCGTGTCGTCGCCTTCGACATGACGTTCAGCAAGCCGGACCAGACGGTGCTGCCGCTCGAAACTCTTTCTGCCGAACTCGCCGACCGCGCCAAGAAGGGCCAGCCCGTCCCCGGCGATGTGCAAAAGCTGCTCGCCCAAAAAGAAGAACAATACAGCTACGACAAAAAATTCGCCGACTCGATCACCAATTTTGGCGGCGTCGTGCTCGGAAATTATTTTCTCTACTCGCAGACCGATCTCGAAGGCGTCTCTCCGCAGGCTCTCGACGAGTACGCGAACCTGATGGCTTTCTTCCCGTTCCCGCAAGTTCGGCCGACTAACACGGCCGCAAAAGGCAATCAGGGACGCATCGATCTAATCGACAAATACGAAGCGCAACGCGTGCTGCCCCGCGGCGCCGAAGCCAACGCCCAGATATTCACCGGCGCCGTTTCCAGCGAAAAGGGCGGTTGCGGATTCTTCAACGTCGCGCTCGATCCCGACACCGTCGTCCGCCGCGTATTCCTCGCAGTTCCCTACGGCCGCGATGCTGACCGCGCGAACTGGGATGTGTACGCGTCGCTCGATGTGCAGACCGTCCGCCTCTACCTCGGCCTCTCGAATAACGACACGATCCTCAATTACGGCGGCGCCGGCGTCGTCTCCATCGAGTTCGGCCCGAATCTCATCGTAAAGCCCGATGACGTCGGCCGCATGCTCGTCAATTACCACGGCCCCGCGCGCACCTATCCCTACACTTCGTTCGCAGACGTCGCGCAGAAAAAATTCGCACCCGGCACGTTCAAAGACAAAATTGTCCTCATCGGCGCGTCTGCCACCGGCATCGCCGATAACCGTGCCACTCCTTTTGGCGGCCTTGATTTTCCCGGCGTCGAAATTCACGCCAACGTCATCGACAACATTCTGAACCGCCAGTTTCTGATTCACACTGGCCCGCAGGTACTCACAGACATCGGCTTCATCCTGCTCTTCGGACTCCCCATCGGGCTGTGGCTCGCCGTCGTTCAGCCGAAGTGGATGCCGCTCGCCTTCGCTCTCGTGATTCCCTTCGCGGCGGTGAACTACATCGCCTTCACGCGCGGCTGGTGGCTCAATTTCATCATACCCGCTCTCTTCACGCTCGTGCCCAACGTCAGCCTCGTCGCGCTCTACCGCGTGCTCGTCGAAGAACGCGAAAAGCGCAGAATCCGCGGCACGTTCCAGCAGTACGCTCCGCCTGAAGTGGTTCGCCGCGTCGTGAAGTCACCGGATCTTGTGGCGCCGCGCAAATCGCCGCTCACGATTCTCTTCAGCGACATTCGAGGATTCACATCCATCTCCGAAAAATTAGACGCGCAGGAGCTAGCCGACCTTCTCAACTACTACCTCGGCGAGATGACGCGCGTGATGTTCCGTTACCAGGGAACGCTCGACAAGTACATCGGTGACGCAATCATGGGATTTTGGGGCGCGCCCTTCGTCGAGCCTGACCACGCCACGCGCTGCTGCAACGCAGCCGTCGCGATGCTCGCTCGCCTCGCCGAACTGCAAGCGACCTGGCGCGATCAGCAAAAGCCCGTTCTCGAAATCGGCATCGGCATCAACACAGGAATCGTGTCCGTCGGCAACATGGGCTCCAGCTTGCGCTACGGCTACACCGCGCTCGGCGATGCCGTGAATCTCTCCGCGCGCCTCGAAGGCCTGAACAAGGAATACGGCACGCGCATCCTCGCCAGCGAATTCACGCGCGCCGAAGTCACCGATGAAAATATCGTGTTCCGCGAACTCGACCTGATCCGCGTGAAAGGAAAGTTGCAGCCCGTTACTCTCTACGAAATTCTCGCCGCGGACGTGATCGCCGATGGTGGGCGCGAAATGATTGCGATCTTCGCGAAGGGCCGCGAAGCCTATAAACAGCGCTCCTGGGCCGAAGCGCGCGGCCACTTCGAAAAAGTACTCGAACGTTGGCCCAGCGACGGCCCGTCGCGAATCTTCTCCGATCGATGTTCGGAGTATCTTGCCGCGGCGCCGCCCGCCGATTGGGACGGCGTTTACGTCCTTACGCACAAGTAGCGCAACGCGTTCAAACTGCGCGCCGCGCTAGTTGTCGATCCTCACCACAAACGTCGTGTAACCCTGCTCAGTGTGCAGCTTGTCCGCCAGTGCCTGTGCCGCATCTTCCGTCGGGAACCGCCCGGCGCGCACACGGTAAAAAGTTCCATTCGGCGAGTCGTACGTCACCACGCTCACCGGCGGATATTGCTGCTCGAGCTGCGCCTTCAGCCGGTTCGCATTCTCCGGCTGCAGAAATGCGCCCACCTGCACGCCAAACGCGCCCGTCGTCGGGTTCGACGTCGCGGATACAATTTCGAGCCGCACCTGCGCCGTGCCGGTGCCCACCATGTCGATCGCTTGCGACGCCGCGAGCGACAAATCAATGATGCGGTTCGCCACAAACGGCCCGCGATCGTTGATACGCACTTCGGCGACCTTGCCGTTGCGCAGATTCGTCACGCGCACGATCGTATTGAACGGCAGCGTGCGGTGCGCCGCCGTCATCGTATGCATGTCGTAGATTTCTCCGTTTGAAGTGTGCCGCCCGTTGAACGGCACGCCATACCACGACGCCACGCCCTCCTCCACATACTGCCCAGCAATCGCCGGTTGATGCTCGATCGCCGGCGGCGGCCCCGACGGATTCGGATTTCCCGGCGTCGCGTTCGGGTTCGTCGTCGAACCAGCAGTCGTCGAAGGTTGTGGCGTCGTGTGCGTCGGCGTCCGCGATACGTTGTTGTGGCTTGCGCATCCAGCCACACCCAGCGCAATCGCGCCGAGCACCGCCGCGAAACGCGCGCAACGAATGCATTTTAGCCGTGCAGGTTGATTCACACTGTGGAGGAACGGAGCGCGGGGATCGATCGATTTCACGCGGTTGGCCGGTTCACGGGTTTGCTCGCATCGGCGTTATTATAGAAACGCACTTTCCTTATCGCAAGGAACACTCTTGGAACTTTCACCGCGCGTCCGCTACAAACTCGACCGCTACAAACAGCAACTGGAAGGAATTTTTGGAGGCGGCGAGAAAGAAAACCCACGCCCGCGCCTCTGCCCTTCTTGCGGCACGCTCGTCGGCGCCACCGCCACGAAGTGCGCGAACTGCGGAGCGAACGTAAACTTCGGCTTCGCCGCGGCCACCAAAGGCCTCAGCCGCTTGCTTCCCGCCGAGTCGCCGGTCACCTACATCATCCTCGGCATCACCTGCATTTTTTACGCGATCACCTTCGCGGTCACCGTTCGCTACTCCGGATTACAAGCGCCGGGCGGCGGCTTCGGCGGAATGATGGGCCTCGGCGGAATCAGCGCCGGCGTGCTGCAAACCTTTGGTGCTTCTGTACCGTGGCCCGGCGACCTGCAATTTTTCCCGTGGCGCGTAATTATGCCAACGCTGCTTCACGGCGGCCTGCTCCACATCGGCTTCGACATGTGGGTGCTGATGGACGTCGGCCCGCAGATCGAAGAACTCTACGGCTCGGCGCGCTACCTCTTCATCTATTTCCTGACCGGCATCGGCGCGTACCTGGTGAGCGGATTTTTCGGGCGGCACGTGAGTATCGGCGCGTCTGGCGCGCTGCTTGGCCTGATCGGCGTGATGCTCGCGATCACCACCAAACGCGAAGGCGAGCACATCCGCATGCTGCGCAATCAGCTGCTGAAATGGGTCGCGTATATCGCGGTAATGGGCCTGCTGATGTCTGGCATCGACAACTGGGCGCACGGCGGCGGGCTCGTCACCGGCTTTCTGATTGGCAAACTGATGGTCGATCGTCGGCCGATGTCGCCCACGGAAAATCGTATCGCCAGCGTTTTGGGTTGGGGAACGGGGCTCGTCGTGCTCGCCTGCATCGCGTTCACGGCCTTTGTCGCCTACATCGCGATCAAGCAAGCGGGCTGACGCACGCCAAGCACTGCATCACGCGCCGGTGTGCAGCCGCCTCGACACCACAATGCTGTAGTGCAATCCCGAAATACACACGAGGCCCGCGACGATGTATGTACACGCGTCCTTCGCGGTGGCGAGCACCGGGCTTTCGCGAATCTGCAGCACCAGCACGAGAAATATCAGCGTAATTTCAAACAGCGTCGTGAGCTTGCCCCAGATGCTGGGCGGCAGCGACATGTACCCCACCGTAAGGATAATCACCGCGCTCGCCATCAGCAGCAGCACGTCGCGCCCAAGCACCAGGATCGTCAGCCACCACGGAATTTTCTGGTGAATCGCAAGTTCCAGGTAGGAAGTTGAGAGCAGCAGCTTGTCCGCAAGTGGGTCGAGGTATGCGCCGAGTGGCGTCTTCTGATTCAGCCCTCGAGCGAGCAATCCATCGAGCGCGTCGCTGAGCCCCGCCACGAATAGTATCGCGAGCGCCCAGTTGTAGCGTTCGTAATGAATGGCCATGATGAAAAATGGCAGGAACGCCAGCCTCAGGAACGTGAGCTGATTCGGAACGGTGAGGATTCGGCTCGTCATAGCTATCGCGGGTTACACACTAGCGCGAATCGAGCGCGCCTTTACACAAATTGCGTCAGGTACTCAGCCAGCGTGCGTCCGGTCTTCTTCTCGAAAATTTCCGCCATCGAAGGAATCGAGCCGTGCGCTTCATCAAGCGCGATGCGCTCGATCCGCAGCATCGGAAAGAAAAGCGTCGGCAAGCCCACGCGGTCGCCCTCGGGGTGCAGCACCTGGCTGATGAAATCGTCGAAGGAACCCAGGTCGATGCCGCGAATCGTGACGCCGGCGTTCGAAATATCGCGCAACTCGCCCCACAGCTTTTCCTTCGGCGTGTGCAGGCTCAGCACCACGATTGAATTCGGATCCATTCTGTCTCCCTGGGAGGCGTGCCCCGATGGTACCGCAACTGCGCGTCGCGCGCAGCACCAGCGCGTGTCTCGCGCTCCCGACGCCACTGTGGCGTTGCGGAACCTAAACCTGCATCGTCTTCAGATCGTCGGCAACGTGCAGCTTCGGCTCGGTCGCGCGCTGCACGTCTTCCGCCGTGACGCCGGGCGCAGTCTCTCGCAGCACGAGGCCCTCCGGCGTAACCTCTATCACTCCAAGCTCGGTAACGATCAAATCCACCACGCCCACGCCCGTCAGCGGCAGCGAGCACTTCTTCACAATTTTCGCTTCGCCGTCTTTCGTCGAGTGCTCCATCGCGATGATCACCCGCTTCGCGCCCGCCACCAGGTCCATCGCGCCGCCCATCCCCTTCAACATCTTCCCGGGGATCGCCCAATTCGCGAGGTTGCCGGTCTCATCCACTTGCAGTGCGCCGAGCACCGTCACGTTGATGCGCCCGCTGCGAATCATTCCAAACGACTCCGCGCTCGAAAAATACGAGCAGCCCGGAATTTCCGTAATCGTCTCTTTGCCCGCGTTGATCAGGTCCGCGTCTTCCTCGCCCTCGTACGGATACGGTCCGATGCCCAGCATTCCGTTTTCGGATTGCAGCACCACTTCAATCCCCTTCGGAATGTAATTCGAAACCAGCGTCGGCAACCCGATCCCCAGATTCGCGTAGTAGCCGTCCTTCATTTCCCGCGCCACGCGCCGCGCGATCAGTTCGCGTTTTTCGTTGTCCGATGGCATCCGCATCTCCTAGCGCTTCCGCACGGTGCGGCGTTCGATCCGCTTCACGTAGCTCTCGCCCTTGAAAATCGCGTCCACGAAAATTCCCGGCGTGTGCACAAAATTCGGATCGAGGTCGCCCAGCTCCACAATTTCTTCCACCTCGGCGATCACGTGATCCGCCGCCGTCGCCATCACCGCGTTGTAGTTCCGCGCCGTCTTGCGATAAACGAGGTTTCCCCAGCGGTCGCCCTTCCACGCCTTCACAAACGCGAAATTACCGCGCAGCGCCGGCACCAGCACGTGCGGCCGCCCGTTGAAATCGCGGATCTCTTTCCCTTCCGCGGCCATTGTGCCGTAACCCGTCGGCGTGAAAAACGCCGGAATGCCCGCGCCGCCGCAACGAATCCGCTCCGCCAGCGTTCCCTGCGGATTCAGCTCAACCTCAATTTCCTTTTTCAGCGCGAGCTGCTCGAATGTCTTGTTCTCGCCCACGTAGCTCGCGATCATCTTCTTCACCTGCTTGTTCTGCATCAGCAGGCCGATGCCAAAATCGTCCACTCCGGCGTTGTTCGAGACGAGAGTCAGATCCTTCGCCCCCTTCCGCCGCAGCGCCGCGATGAGATTTTCCGGAATGCCGCACAGGCCGAATCCGCCCAGCAGAATCGTCGCGCCGTCCTGAATTTTCTCCACCGCCGCGTCCGCGCCGGCGATTCGCTTATCCATCCGTCCCCCCGTGGGATAGACATCTACTCTCGGCTGCATTTCGCCGGGAGCCGCTGCATCCGATTAGGATGCAGCGAGCCTGTCGCCGCCAGATGAGGGTCAATCTCTCAGCTGGCTGTCTGCCTTTGCCTTTCGCGGTGACTACGGCGCGTCAACACTTCGCTTACTCACGCCCTTGCTCGCCGCGCCCTTCAGCGCCGAAATCTTCGCCGCCACAGCCGTCGCCGCAGCATCCGCCGATCCGGCCTTCTCAATTTCCGCCACCAGCGCCGACCCCACCACGGCTGCATCCACCAACCCCCCGAGCACCGTCACGTGCGTCGGCTGCGAAATTCCAAACCCCACCGCGAGCGGCAGCTTCGTAGCCTTCCGCACGCGCCGCACCAGCGCCGGCAAATCCACAGGCAGCGCGTCCTGCGCGCCCGTAATCCCATTGCGCGAGATCAAATACAAAAATCCTGACGAAGCCTCCGCCACCGCACCGAGCCGCGCGTCGCTCGTCGTCGGCGCCACCAGAAAAATCGCATCGAGGCCATTTGCGGCGAGCTCGCTGCGATAATCCCCAGCTTCCTCCGGCGTCAAATCCGTCGCCAGCACGCCATCCGCGCCCGCCTCCGCCGCGGCCCGCGCAAATTTCGCGAGCCCCATCTGCAGCATCGGATTGAAGTAACTGAACAGCACAATCGGCACTTCCGCCTTCGCGCGAATCCGTTTCACGACGCCTAGGACGCCCTCAAGCGTCGTTCCCCTTGCGAGTGACCGTTCGCTCGCGCGCTGAATCGTCGGCCCATCCGCCACCGGATCGCTGAACGGCACACCGAGCTCGATCACATCCGCGCCCGCCGCAGCCCCTGCGAGCACAATTTTTTCCGTCGCATCCAGCGTGGGATCGCCCGCCGTAACGTATGCGACCAATCCAAGCTCGCCCGCTTCACTGAGCGCACGGAACCTGCGTGAGATTCGAGTATCGAGAGCCATTTTCGTCATGTCTGTAGGAATGCCCGCGCGATCATCACACGTAGCGCGAAAGAATTTCCATGTCCTTATCGCCGCGCCCGGAAATATTCAGGATCACGAGCTGATCTTTCTTCATGCCCGGCGCGCGCCGGATCAATTCCGCCAGCGCGTGCGACGACTCCAGCGCCGGAATAATTCCCTCTTGCCGCGCCAGCGTCTTCGCCGCCGCCACTGCTTCTTCATCCGTTGCCGCAGCGTATTCCGCGCGCCCCTGATCCGCGAGCCACGCGTGCTCCGGCCCGATCGCCGGATAATCGAGCCCCGCCGACACCGAATGCGTGCCCGCGATTTGCCCGTCCGTCGTTTGCAACACGTAAGTATATGTTCCCTGCAGCACGCCCGGCCGCGCGCCATCGAATCCCTGCGTCGCCGCGAGCCGCGCCGCATGTTCGCCGAGCGACTTCCCGCGCCCGCCCGCTTCCACGCCCAACATTTTCACGTTTGAATCGGGGATGAACGCGTAAAAGAGCCCGATCGAATTCGATCCGCCGCCCACGCACGCCACCAGCAAATCCGGCAGCCGCCGCTCCGCTTCCAAAATCTGCGCGCGCGCCTCTTCGCCAATCACTTTCTGAAAATCACGCACGATTTGCGGATACGGGTGTGCGCCCAGCGCCGACCCGAGCAGGTAATACGACGAGTTGACGTTCGTCACCCAGTCGCGCATCGCTTCATTGATCGCATCTTTCAGCGTGCGGCTTCCTGAATTCACGCCAATCACTTCCGCGCCCAGCAGCTTCATCCGGAACACGTTCAGCCGCTGCCGCTCCATGTCGTCCGTGCCCATGTAAACGGTGCATTCGAGCCCGAGCCGCGCCGCCACCGTCGCCGTCGCCACGCCGTGCTGCCCCGCGCCCGTCTCCGCGATCACGCGTTTCTTCCCCATGCGCTTCGCGAGCAAGCCTTGGCCGATCGAATTGTTAATTTTGTGCGCACCGGTGTGGAGCAGGTCCTCGCGTTTCAAGTAAATTTTCGGTCCGCCCAAAAACTCTGTCAGACGCGAAGCGAATTGCAGCGGCGTTGGACGTCCCGCAAAAGTGCGCAGCAACGTGTCCAGTTCCGCTTGAAAGCCCGCGTCTTCGCGCGCTGCGGCGTACGCGGCTTCAAGTTCCTCGAGCGGCGCAACGAGTGTTTCCGGCACGTAGCGCCCTCCGAACGCGCCGAATCGCCCCTTCGCGTCCGGCAACACGTGAACAGGTGCGCTGGTCATTTCCGCTTGCTCCTTTTTTTTCCCACGCGGCGCGCGCTCGATGCGCCCAGCGAGTTCGTCGCGCGAACCGCCGCCATCAGCGCCGCAATTTTCTTCGCGTCCTTCTTCCGCGGCGACCCCGACTCCACTCCACTGCAAACGTCCACCGCATACGGCCGCGCCACGCGAATCGCTTCCGCTACATTCTCCGCGTTCAATCCACCCGCCACAAAAATCCGCCGCTTCCCGCCCACGCGCCGCGCGATTTTCCAGTCAAACGTCTTGCCCGTGCCGCCGCGTGCGCGCTTGTCGAATCCGTCCAGCAACAGCGCGTCCGCGCCGGCAAATTTCTTACAACCACTTGCGCTTAGCCGCCCGCGCACCCGAATCGCCTTAATCACCCGCACCGAGCGACGCAACTCCGCAATCGCGTCCACCGTTTCGTCCCCATGCAACTGCACTTCGCTCAACCCAACAAGCCGCGCAATCTCCGCCACTCGCGCCGGCGTCTCGTTCACGAACACGCCGATCCACGAGGCGCCCCGCGGCGACGCCTTCACAATCCGTCGCGCCGCAGCCACCGTCACATATCGCGGGCTGCCCGTATAAAAGTTGAGCCCCAGAAAATCCGCGCCCGCAGCCACAGCCGCACGCGCGTCCCTCACGTTCGTGATCCCGCAAATCTTCACCTTCACCATGGCACGCAGCTCAGTCCGCCGCGCCCGAAACAGCCGGCGCCAGCAAGCCGCGCAACGCCGCACCGGGATCGGCGCTCTTCATCAGGAATTCGCCAATCAAAAACGCATCGAATCCCGCCGCGCGCAACCGCTCCAGGTCGCCGTGCGTGCGCAAGCCCGACTCGCTC
The DNA here is from genome assembly GCA_963702125.1 of uncultured Acidobacteriota bacterium. Classification (GTDB taxonomy): domain Bacteria; phylum Acidobacteriota; class Terriglobia; order Acidiferrales; family UBA7541; genus Palsa-295. The sequence continues at coordinate 4,796,294 of OY969716.1, read as the reverse complement.
ACCGCGATGCACTCTTCCGGAATCCGCTCGATCAGCTCCAGCGACGTCTCGATGTGCACGCTAAAATCCCGCAGGTCGCGATTATTCACTCCAACGATCCGTGCACCCGCCGCGAGCGCACGATCAAGTTCCTCCCGGGAATGCACTTCCACCAGCGGCTCGATATCGAGCCGCCGCCCCAGCAAAATCAAATCACGCAACGTCTCATCGTGCAGCACCGCCGCGATCAACAAAAACGCATCCGCTCCCGCCGCGCGCGTCTCCCACACCTGCCACGGGTCGATCACAAAATCCTTCCGCAGAATCGGTATGTTCGTCGCCCGCGATGCATTTTTCATATCCGTCATCGACCCGCGAAAAAAATCCTCTTCCGTCAGCACGGAAATCGCCGCCGCTCCCGCGCGCTCGAATCCCGCCGCGAGCGAAATGGGATCGTAGTCCTCGCGGATCACGCCCAGCGACGGCGACGCGCGCTTCAATTCCGAAATCACATTGATTCCCGGCTTCGAAAGAGCCTCCGCAAATCCGCGCGGCTTCGGAGCCTTGGTTTCCGCCGCGATTTTCAGCGCCGCGAGCGGCAGTACGCCCTGCCGGTGCTCCATCGATTTTTTGCGTGCTTCGACGATGGTGTGAAGGATATTTTTCGACGGTGAACGCGTTTCCATCGGCGGATCGGACGATCGCTCCAGGCAGGAAAAACGGGCCTCAGCGCAGCTTGTAGGAGGAATCGCTGCAACTATGCTATCTGCGCGCCGCGCGCAGTGTCAATTTGCGGCGCGTCAAGATTTTGTAACAATCGCCCGCGCAGGCGAACGCCGCCCGGACTTACTTGGCCGGCGCCAGCAGCGGCTGCGTAAATCGGATCGGAATCCCAAAGTTCGACCCGCCGAACCCCTTCAGAATCGCGTACGTCACGCCGATCACTTTTCCCTCGCGATTGAAAAGCGGCCCGCCCGACCCGCCCGACGTCGTCTGCGCGTCGAACACGATCTTGTCAGCCAGCACGTCGCCGATATGCCCCTGCGTTATCAGCGGACGAATCAAGTTCCGCTTCGCCAGCTCGCCCAGCACCTGGCTCACATCTCCGCCGCTTTTCTGCATGATCTGCTGCGCGCTCTCTTCATCGGTGCGTGCCAGAATCGCCGCCAGCCCCGTCGCGTATCCCATCAGAATAATCGCAGACCCGCTCTTCGCCGCGTCATTCTTCGAATCGATCGTAAGCACGGACCGCTTCAGGTCCTGCATATCCACGCGCATCGCCGCCAGATCGGTCTCCTGCGAAATCTCGTTGATCTCCGTTTTAAACGCGCGCGCGTCTCCCGGAAAATACGCTCGAATCGTGGAGATCTGCGCCTGCAGTCCCTGCTTCGTCATTCCTTCCAACTCGTCGTTCTTCCACCACGGCTCCGCCACGTGCCGGTTCGTGATCACGCGCCCATTCGGCCCGGCGATGAAGCCGGTCCCGAAAATATCCACCTTCACTTCCGGCCCATTCCCATCGAGCGTCAGAATCGGTTTGCCGGTGCTGTCCTCCAGCGGATCGCCGTCCTGATTCAGCCCCGCGTATCGCAGCCGCTTCCCCGAATCCTTATCGCTGAAAGCCACCGCCACGTGCAGCAAGCACACTGACTGCACGTCCGCCGGAATAATCGACTGCGCCGCAAGCCCTTGCTGCTCCAGCTTCTGCAGCCGTGTATTCGTGTCCTCCAGCTGCTTCTGCAGCGTGGCCGATTCATCCGGGCCCGCGCTCGAAATCTTCGATTGAATGTCCGCTGCTTGTTTTTCCAGGCTCTGCCGCGCCGCCACGCTCGCGGCGTCTTCACCCGAACCGCGCAGCTTCCGCGCCTGATCGATCAAATCAGCCTGCCGCGTAAACGTTCCTTCCAGCTTGGCGATCTCCAGATTCGACCGCTGTGTCTCCTTCTGCGCCGTCCGCGCAAACAGAAAATAAATGCCCACCATCACCAAAATCGCCGCGAACACCACTCCGACGCCGATCTTCAACCCGCGGTCGAGCACGGTCGCGTCGCTCGCCATCTTCTCGGTCACCGCCAGCGCCTCAAACGCCTGGTGCGCGATGTGCTGCCCTTCTTCAGCGATGCGCGTTTTTTCCAGCATGCTCAATTCAGCGCGTCGCAGCCGTAGCCGCGCGCGCACACGCGACAAGACCTCTCCGTCGTCTGCCGGACGCGAGAGCGCATCGTGCGCTCCGTAGTCGAGCGCCGCCGCACGTTCCGCCGCGCCGCCGTCCACCAGCACGATCACCCGAACCCCGCTTGTTGCATTCACGCCGCGCAGCGTTGCCACAAATGCGCTTGCGCCCGGTTCGCTTACCGCGGAATCGAGCAGCACCACGTCCGCGCCGCCCACGTGAATCGCGTCGAGCCCCTCGCGTGACGTCGCAAACGCCGTCGCGACGTAGCCCGCCGCCTCCATCGTTCCACGCAGATGCTCGCGGCTCGCCGGGTCGGCTTCTATCACAATCACTTTTTCGATGCTGGCGTCCATGGGGGCGAGGCTCCGCGACTTTTGGTCCAAAACATCCTAAAGTATCCGTGGGAAAGCACAAGTGGCCGCCCGCCGTGCCAAAGCCCCTCGAAGCCGGTCAACGGGCGCCGCGACCTCTCCTTTCTCTAAGACGCTGGAAACCGCTCATCGGATACGGTAAACAGGCCCCCATTCAATTGTCCAACGCCTCCCAACTCGCCAAACTCAACGCCCAGATCGTCCGCTGCCGCAAATGCCCCCGCCTGGTCGCCTATCGCGAGAAAGTGGCCGAGGTGAAGCGCCGCGCCTTCAGCGAATGGGACTACTGGGGCAAGCCCGTGCCCGGCTTCGGCGATCCCGAAGCGAAGCTCGTGATTCTCGGCCTCGCGCCCGCCGCTCACGGTGCCAATCGCACTGGCCGCATGTTCACCGGCGATCGCAGCGGCGACTTCTTATATAAGGCGCTTTACGAAACCGGCTTCGCGAGCCAGCCCACTTCCGTTCGCCGAGACGACGGCCTTACGCTCAAAAACGCCTACATCTCTGCCACCGCGCGGTGCGCCCCGCCAGATAACAAGCCCCTCCCCAGTGAACTCGACAACTGCCGTCCTTACTTCGAACGCGATCTCGAAATCCTGAAACCCCGCGCCATCTTCGTGCTCGGCGGCATCGCCATGCGAGCCTATCTCGGCGTATTGAAATCGCGCGGCCAGATCAAAAGCTTCGCCCCGTACCCTTTTTCCCACGGTGCGAATTTCGCGTTCCCCGCGCCGCTACCCCGCCTCTTCGCCTCGTATCATCCGAGCCAGCAAAATACTTTTACCGGCCGCCTCACCGAATCAATGCTCCGCGAAGTGCTTCTCGACATCCGCAAATTCCTCCGCAAAGCTTGAGCCCGCGCCGCGCCGGTCTTTTTCATCTTCGCCTCGCATCGAACTCGTTGTACGCTCCGAATCGATGGCCTCACCTCCAGATAGCGTTCAACCCTCCGCACCCGTCGTCGAATTTCGCGGCGTCGCCTACGCCGTCCCCGAAGGCCGCGCCATCCTCGATGGCCTCACCTTCTCTCTCAGTCGCGGCGAAACGCTCGTCCTGCTCGGGCGCAGCGGCGCCGGCAAATCCACGGCGCTGCGCCTGATCAATCGCATGATCGATCCCACCTCCGGCGACGTGCTCGTCGAAGGCCGCGCCACCCGCGAGTGGAATCCCATCGAACTCCGCCGCCACGTCGGCTACGTCATTCAGGACGTTGGCCTATTCCCGCACTACACCGTCGAGCAAAATATCGCGCTCGTCCCGCGTCTCCAGAAATGGAGCAGCGACAAAATCAAGGCGCGCGTGAAGGAACTCCTCGAACTCGTCGGCCTCGAACACTTCGAATATCTCGACCGCTACCCGCACGAACTTTCCGGCGGCCAGCGCCAGCGCGTCGGCTTTGCGCGCGCACTCGCCGCTGATCCTCCCGTGCTCCTGATGGACGAGCCGTTCGGCGCGCTCGATCCGATCACGCGCGGCGAGCTGCAAGGTGAATTCGTCGGGTTGCAGAAGCGCCTCGGCAAGACGATCGTCATCGTCACGCACGACGTCGGCGAAGCGCTCCTGCTCGCCACGCGCATCGGCGTGATGGCGAGCGGCAAACTCTCGAAGCTCGTCTCACCTCACGAGTTCGTTTCTGCCACCGACCCGCTCGCGAAGGCTTACCTCTCGAATCTCCGCATGTACGAAGCCGCGGAACAGCGCGCCGTTTCCACCACGGAGGATGCGCAATGAACCTCCTGGAATATTTCGCGCGCCACCACGCAGAAATTCTCCGCGCCACGCTCGAGCACATCTGGCTCGTCGGCGCCGCCATGCTTCTTGCCATCGCCGTCGGAGTTCCGCTCGGCATCGTCGTCGCTCGCCGCCCGTTTCTATCGAAATTCATCTTGGGCGGCGCAAACATCGCCGAAACTATTCCCAGCCTCGCTCTCTTCGGCTTCCTGCTCCCCGTGCCGTGGCTCGGCGCGCGCGCTGAACGCCTCGCCGTCGCCGCGCTGCTCCTCTACGCGCTCCTGCCCATCATTCGCAACACCGCCGCCGGAATCGCCGGCGTGAATAAATCCGTCCGCGAAGCCGCCCGCGGGATGGGCATGACCGACTCGCAAATTCTCTGGCGCGTCGAACTACCACTTTCATTCTCCACAATGATTGCCGGCATCCGCGTCGCCACTGTGCTCACCATCGGCGTCGCCACCATCGCCGCCGCGATCGGCGCGGGCGGCCTCGGCGAATTCATCTTCCGCGGCCTCGCCATGGTCAATGACCAGCTCATCCTCGCCGGCGCGATTCCCGCCGCGCTGCTCGCCATCGCCGCAGACCTGCTCCTCGGCATCCTCGAAAAACGCCTCCGCCCGGTCCGCGCCTAGTGAATCCGATGTGCATCGCGCGCCGCTTCGCCCTCGTCGTCGCCGTCGCCGGGCTCCTGTGCGCTGGCTGTAGCCCGCCCCGCGAAAATCAGATCGTCATCGGCTCGAAAAATTTCTCAGAATCCGCCCTGCTCGGCGAGATCCTCGCCCAACACCTCGAATCGAAGCTCCATATGCCCGTCGAGCGCCGCTTCTACCTCGCCGGCACTTTCATCTGCCAGCAAGCCATCCTCTCTGGCCGCATTGACGCTTACGTCGAATACACCGGCACGGCGCTCATCGCCGTCCTTAAGGATCCGAGCAACTCGAATTCAGCCGCTGTCTTCACGCGCGTCCGCGATGAGTATCAACAGCGCTTCCATCTCGACGTTCTCCCGTCGCTCGGCTTCAACAACACATTCGCTCTCGTCGTCCGCGGCGACGACGCCCGCAAATCCAATCTGAAAACCATCTCCGATCTCGCGCGCGTCGCGCCGCAGTGGCGCCCCGGCTTCGGCTACGAATTCATGGAGCGCCCCGACGGCTATCCCGGCCTCGCCTCCACCTACGGCCTCAGATTCCAATCCTCGCCGCGCGTTCTCGATCTCGGCCTTCTCTACCGCGCTCTGCTCGATGGCCAGGTCGATGTCGTCGCCGGCAACTCGACCGACGGCCTGCTCTCCGCCAACGACCTCGTCATACTCCAGGACGACAAACACTACTTTCCCGCTTACGACGCCGTTCCCGTCGTCCGCCCCGATACGTTCACGCGTTTCCCCGGAGCGCGTGAAGCTCTCCTCGAGCTCGCAAACACCATCACCGGCACCGAAATGCAAAAAATGAATTACGAAGCGGACGTGCAACATCGCGACATCGCAGACATTGCACGTGATTTTCTGCAATCGAAGGGTTTGAATAAATAGAGAGGCTTACTTCGCGCTGGCAGTTGTTGTGGCGGGGCCGGAGTTGAGGTCGTCCTTAAACGAATCTCCGTCGTGATTCCTTCGTACGGTTTCCCATCGAGTTCCGCGTAAGCCCTCACAAAATAATTCAGCGGTTCGCTCGCCTGTCGCGGGTCGAGGCGAATGTCGCGTCCGGCGGAAATCTCCACGCGATTCGCATCGATGGCCCCAAAATAAAAATCCCGTTCATTCTTGTTTTCGATTGCCGCGGCCGCATCCACCGGAACCCAGCCCGTCGCAGCGACGTACACCTGCGCCCATGCGTGTTCTTCCGTTAGCACGCCCGAGTGCGCATCGCTCGGCAGCACAAATCCCGTCTCGCACCGCGCTCGCACTCCGGCCGCCCGCGCCATGCCCACAAAAAGTGCCGCGATTTCCGCCGAGTCGCCTTTTTTGTCGTACAGCGCGTTCAACGTCTCGCCTGGGCTGAGCCCGTCCGCCTTCGGCTCGTATTTCGTGTTCGACACCACGTACTCATAAACTTTTCGCGCTTTGTCGATCTGCAGTGCCGCGTAGCCCGCCGTCCGCAGCGCCTGATCGGCTACAGCTCCGTCCATCACCACAAAACGGTCCGGCTGCAGCAGCCGCGGCGAAATCGAATACGGCACACCCGGCACGTCGGTCTCATATTCGGTCGCTGCGTGATGCTCGAAGCGCTGTACGTGAAATGTAGCTTTCACGTCCGCGCCGTGCTCAAGCTTCGCTTCCGGGATTTCTGCGTACGCGTACCGGTTATGAAAATCCGGCTCGGTGTACATCTTCCAGTGATCCAGGCCGCTCACCTTCGCATTTCCCGCGCCCTGGCTGGTTTCTTCGTACGGCATCGGCACCCACACGCGCAAATCTCCACCGCGTGCCGCTGGCGGCGCGATATGAATTGTCTCTATAAGAATGAACGAACGCGAAGGTGCAGTACCGGATGCCTGCGAAAAAACGCGCGACGCGAACCCAAGCCCAATCGCCGCGACCGTCAGAACTCCGACAAAAACGACTTCCCTCTCGCGCGGCATTATCGAGGCTCCGGATCGACTCAAAACTTGGCCTACAAGATTCTCATCGGCGGTTCGGAAATTCAGCCTAGTCACACAGCAGTCGCGCGATCGCTTACGACTCCTGGGTCACCTTGAAGTCCGCCTCCAGCGCCGCTGTGTACTGCCGCTGCGCTTCCAGCTCGGCCTGCAATTTTTTCACCAGTAACTCCAACCGGCGCACGTCGTTCCTAAGTTTCTGCAATTCAGCGGACGGCGCAGCAGCGACAGGCGCCGCGGGACGCATCGCACTCGGCGCAGCAGGCGGTGCATACGACGCTGGTGCAGGATGCCGTATCGCCGGAGCCGCAGGCGGCGCAGCGTAATGCGCATCCGGCCGGTGCGGTTGCGCCCCAGGTGCAGACGCACCGAATGATGGCGCAGCAGGAGCCACTGCCGGCGGCGGCCCGAACAATCCGCCCAACACACGCGACGCTTCCGTCGCGTGCGCATCCTCCGCCCCCAAATTCCCCCCGGCCGCGCTCGCACTCTTCGGATTCAACAAACTCTTCACACGCGAAATCAAATCCGCCGGCTGGAACGGCTTCCGCACCAACTCGTCCGCCCTCACCGCCATCGCCTTCTCAGCCACCTGCTTGTTCACGATGCCGGACATCAAAATCACCGGCACCTTCGCCAGCGCCTCGTTGTCCTTGATCGTCTGGCACACTTCGTAGCCGTCTTTATCCGGCATGATCACGTCGGTGATCACCGCATCCGGCGGAGTCGTCGCAAACTGCGCCAGCGCCGTCGCCGCATCCGCGCACGTCACCACCTGGATGTTTTCCTTGCGGAACGCGATCTTGATCACCTCGCGCATCGTCGCGCTGTCGTCGATGAAATAGACCGTAGGCGTCCGCGCCGTCAGATTCTGCAGCTCGCTCATCGCACTTCCTCTTCCGCGCGTTCGTTATCCGCCAACATCTGCTCTTCGTCGAACTCGCGCATGGCATCCAGCAAAAGGTCGGTGGCGCTTCGAAGCACCGTGCGCTGCGTCGCCGTCGCGCCGTAAACGAATTTGTACACTCCGCTCTGGCACGAATGGCACAGCTTCACGATTTGCGTCACAGCTTCATCGCCGAAGAGCGTTCCGCTCTCGGCGTGGTGCATCTCGCCGGCCTCGAAGAAAATAATTCCGTCCGCATCCACTGCATTGATGTGCAGCGCGCCCGTCTGCCGCGCCTGTCCCAGCATTTGAATCACGCCCGGCAGATCCAGATGCGAAAGGCTGCCGCTCAAATCCGTATCCGCCTTCGCGATCATCTGCGTCGGCTGGAATCCATCCTGCCGGCTCAGCAGAAAACTCTTCACGTGCGTCGCGATGTCCGCGGGCGAACGCCGACGGTCCACCAGATCGTCACAGCCCGAACGGTATGCCTCGAGCAGCGCCTGATCTCCGCCTCCCCCGATCGCAATCAGCGGAATCGTGGCCGTCTTCGGATCGGCCCGCAGAATCGGCGCCATCTCAAACGCGCTCATCTCCCGCAAATTCGTCGCACACAGAATCGCCGCCGGCACATTCCATTCCAGCATCGTCAACGCATACACGCCCTGCGCGCACGGAACCACTTCGAATCCCACCTGCTGCAGCGCGTCGCCCAGCCGCTTCGCGAAATACACGTTGCTGTCGATCAGCAGCACGCGCGGCAAATTGGAAAGCGTCGTCACGCGCGCGCTCCTTGCAAGGCCGCCGCACGTTCCGCTCCCGCCGCCACCAGCGCCTCCAGATTCAGCACTCCCACCGCTTCGTCTTCCACGTTCAACTTCCCCAGGAAATATTCGGGATCGTCGGCCGCACGTTCCGTCACGTCGCCACTCGCAAGCTCGCACTCGCCCGTCACCGGAATAGCGCTCGCTTCCTCGTCCGCGCCAAACGCCAGGTTCGCGATCAAATAAAACCTGTGCAGCGGCGACTCGCGGCCAGTCAGCAGCGGAGCCACGTCGTACACCGGCACGATTCGCCCGCGCCTCACGATCACTCCCGCCACAAATTTCGAAGAATGCGGAAAATCGTGCAGCCTCACCGGCGGCGCCAGCTCCACAATCCCGCGCGATGGCAGCGCAAACCGGCGATTGCCGATCCGCAACAGCACGTACGACGCGCGCTCGATGGCTCCCGCGTTGTTCACCGGGTTGTTCAACACGCCGCTCACGCTTCCGCCACTCCCGCAAATTCCACGGCCTTCGCCGCCGCATCAAGCTTTTCGAATTCCGCCGCAGTCAAAAATCCCGCCGGGTTCACCATCGGAATCACGTTGTCCTCGATATACGCGAGCCCGCGATACCAAGTCCGCTCGGCGCCGCGAAACGCCCTCGGCAACGCATGCACCGCGCTCAACTCCTCCATCCGCTCGATCCCGTCCACCAGCACCGCCGCGCGAATCTTCCGCAGAATCAGTACCAGTGTCGGCCGCGTCACCCGCAATCCGAAATGCGCGCACGCGTTCACGATGAAATAATTCCGCCCCGCGCGCTCCACCAGGTGCTTCACCTTCGCCACGTCCGTCTGATCCAACTCCACCGCCGCGCCGCCCAAGCTGTCCGTGCTGCGGATTTCCTGTACCGACTCCGCCGCAATCCCAAACGTCCTGTGCCCCGCGCTAAATAAAATCACCTGCTCGGAATTCTTCCCACGCCGCGGCTTTGCCTTATCGTGCGCGGCAATCTTCATCGCGCACCCACCGGAGCCAGCGCCGCAATCTTCGCCACCGCGCGTTCGATCGACGCCGCGATGTCGTCGAGCGCCAGCACCTCATTCACCGCGCCCGTCTTGATCGCTTCCGCCGGCATTCCAAAAATCGCAGACGTCGCTTCATCCTGCGCGATCACAAATCCACCGTTCGCGCGAATGCTCTTGATGCCCTTTGACGCGTCCGCCCCCATCCCCGTCAGCACCACGCCCACCGTTTGCGCGCGCGCATAAGCCGCCGCGCTATCGAGCGCCACATCCGCGCACGGCATATACCCATCGATCCGCGCCCCATCGTCCAGCGCGATTCGTCCGAGCGCCGTGAGCCGCAAGTGGCTCGCGCCCGGGCACAAATAAACCGTCCCCGCCTGCACCGTCTCATTCGCTTCCGCTTCTTTCACCGGAAGCTGCGCGATCTCCGCCAGCTGCTTCACCAGTTGCGACGTAAACGCCGCCGGCATGTGCAGCACCAGAATCACCGCCGCCTGCAAATTTCGCTGCAGGCCGCTCACCACGCGCATCACCGCCGCCGGCCCGCCCGTTGACGCCGCAATCATCACCACCGGCGTCTTCCCTCCGAATTTCGCAGCAAGCGCGCTCGACGCCGTGCTCCCCGCACTCGGCAACGGCACCGGCGCGTGCGGCATTGGCAACTTTGAACGCGTCGCCGTCCGAACCACTCGAACCTTCGCAGCCATCTTTAACTTGCGCGTCAGCTCATCGCGCACATTGCGAATGTCCAGATCGATCCCATTTGACGGCTTGGGCACAAAATCAATCGCGCCCAGTTGCAGCGCGCGCAGCGTGCTGTCCGCCCCCTCGCGCGATTCCGAACTCACGATCACAATAGGCCGCGGATTTTGCGACATGATCAGTTCTGTCGCCTGCAGCCCGTCGAGATGCGGCATGTTGATGTCCATCGTGATCACGTCGGGCTTCAAAGTCTCCGCCAGCGTCACGGCCGCGCGACCGTCGCGCGCCTGCCCCGCCACTTCCATGCCCGGATCGGCGTTGATGATCTCCTGCAGCACCTTGCACATGAAGGCCGAGTCATCCGCCACCAGCACCCGAATTTTCTTTTCGCCTTTCACCATTTCAGTCCTGCCGCACCGTCACGCGCGGCGCCGGGCGCCCCTTCAACGTATCCGTGCCAATCAACTCTTCCACCTTCGCCACCAGCTGATCCTCTTGCACCGGCTTGGTCATAAACGCGGACGCGCCTTCCTTGATCGCGCGGTCGCGATGCTTCGCCCCGGCGCGCGACGTCACCACCAGCACCGGAATCTTTTTCGTCGCCGGATCCTGCCGCAGGTGCGCCATCAGCTCGTATCCGTTCATCCGCGGCATTTCGAGGTCGGTGATCAGCAAGTGGCATCCCACCTGCGCCACAATTTCCGAAGCTTCCAATCCATCTGACGCGAGCTTCACGCGATAGCCCGCCTTCTCCAGCATGCGTCCCACAAATTTCCGAATGCTGATCGAATCGTCCGCCACCACCACCACGCGTTCGTTCTCGATCGCATCCACTGCTTCCGCCGGAATGCTGCCACTGGCCACCGCTTCCGATCCCGGCGCAAACACGCGCGCTGCCGGCGACGCCGACTGCATCGTGCCGCGCTCCGCCGCGTCGCCCGCCACGAGGCGATTCAGATCGATCAACAAAATCAGGCTGCCGTCCGGCGCAATCGTCGTGCCTGGGAACAGCTTCACGCGCCGCAAATATTCGCCGAGGTTCTTAATGACGATTTCGTCCTTGCCCAGCACTTCTTCCACCACCACGCCAACCTGGCGTCCCGCCACCTTCACAATCACCATGTGGAAGTAGCCGTTCATCGGCTCGAGTGTCGGCAATCCGAGCTGCAAATCCATTCGCGCGACTTCGGTCACCACATCGCGCACGCGCGTTAGCAGCTTTCCGCCAACATCCTCGATTTCCGCCGGTTTCACACGCCGGATTTCTTCGATCACCGCCAGCGGCAGCGCAAACGTGGAATTTCCGCACCGCACAAACAGCGCCTGCGAAATGATCAGCGTCAACGGCACCTTCACCGTGAACGTCGCGCCCTTCCCCAATTCCGACCGCACTTCGATTTCGCCGTTCAGCGAGTGCACGTTCGCGCGCACCACATCGAGTCCCACGCCGCGGCCCGCCAGCTCGGTCATCGAACTGGCCGTCGAGAATCCCGGCCGGAACAGTTGCTCGCGCAGCTCTCGCTCGCTCAATTCCTCTGCTGCCACCGCGGAAACCGACCCGTTCTCCACCAACTTCTGCCGGATGCTCGCGTAGTCGATGCCGCGCCCGTCGTCTTCCACCTCAATGAAAATGTGATTTCCGCGGTGATACGCACGCACTGTGATTCGCGCTTTTTCCGCCTTGCCCGCTTCGCGCCGCGCGTGCGGAGTCTCCACGCCGTGCGCCACCGCATTCCGCACCAGATGAATCAGCGGATCGCTGATGTGCTGAATGATGTTGTTGTCGAGTTCAGTGTCCGCGCCTTCCAGATTCAGCTCGATCGGCTTGCCCGTCGCCTTTGACGCGTCGCGCGCCGTCCGCGACAAACGCGTATAAAGGTTGCCGATCGGCACCATGCGCGCCGCCGTGATCTCGTCCTGCAGGTGGTGCGCGAGCTTCGTGAATTCGTCGATGTCCGAATCGACCCGCCCCATGAATCCTTCGAGCTGCGTCAGCACTTCGGTCACGTCCGCCGAAATTTCCGTCAGCGACCGCGACAAAATATTGAAATCGTCGTAGCGATCCATTTCCAGATCGCTGAATTCCGAAAACTCATTCGCAGGCTTCAGCGGCATGCCGCCCGTGAAGTTCGGCCGGAACGTATCCATCTGCGGCGCGTAACTCGAACCACCCACCAGCGACGGATTGATCTTGCTGAATTCGTGCTTGTCCTGAAATTCTCCGACCTTGCCCGACAGGCGCCCCTTCGAAAAAGTCAGCACCTCCACCAGCTTCGCCAATTCCGAAAGCCGTCCGACCATTCGCGTGCGGTTGATCACCAGCTCGCCCACCGCGTTCATCATGCGGTCGAGCCGGTCGAGCGAAATGCGCACCGACTTCGCTGGAGTCAGCTGCGCGTGCCGCTTCGCATCCGACGCGCTGCTGCCCGCTCCGCTACCCGCCGACGCAGCCGGCGTCGCCTCACCTTCCGCGCCACTCGCAACCGTAGCGCTGCCAGTCGCCGCGCCTTCCGCCGCTTCTTCGGGAGCCAAATAGTGAATTCGCGCCAGCAGCGGATTCACTTCGGCGCGCATTTCGTCGTCGTTCGCGAATTGCCTATGTAAACATCGCTTCAGCACGTCCACCGATTCGAGGCACACATCGATAATTTCCGCGCTCGGCTGCAACCGCCCGTCGCGCAACTCGCCGATCAAGTCCTCCACGCGATGCGCAATCGCCGATAGCCGCGCGAGGCCCACCTGCGCCGCCGAACCCTTCACCGTATGGATCGACCGGAATAGCCGGTTGATGTCTTCCGCGTTCGGATGCGCCTCAAGCGCCAGCAGGCATTCCATCACCGCCTGTAAATGCTCCTCTGCCTCCGGAATGAAAAATTCCATCACCTCGTCGGGAATCTCGCCATCCTCCGGCAAATGATCCACAAACGAGTACGCCGGCGCGGCATCCGCCTGAGCGCCAGCCGCGTCGCTCCGGTCTTCTTCGTAACTCGGCTCGCTCGCAGGCTGCGCTCCCGGTGGCGGCGGAAAGGCAAACGAATATCTCTGCTTGAACGCGGTCACATCGTCAGCAGTCTCCGCGCCCTCCGAGCTGATTTGCAGAAGATCGAACTCCAGCACCGAAATCGCGTCCGAAATGAATTCCGTCAGCGGCCCGTGCATCTCCGCCGTCAACGTCGCGTGCATGGCGTAATGAAAGATGTGCGCCATCTTCGCCGACACTTCGGAAAATAGCGGATACCCGTAGCTCGCCGACGTTCCCGCCAGCGTGTGCGCCGCGATGTAAAGTTTCTCCAGGTCCTCCGGACGAGTCTGCGGCTCCTGCAGCATCCCGGAATACTCGCGCAAATACTGCAAGTGCTCCGACGCTTCCTGCAGGAACAGCTCCACCGATTCGTGGTTCGGCCCGTTCATCGGCCACTCTCCACGACGGCGAGCGCGCGGTTCAATTCCGCGGCTACCGGCTTGCGGTAAATTCTGCAGTCGCCCAGCACTACCGATTCGAATTTCATCGGCAGGTTCGACAGCGTCTCCGAATGCCCCAGAACGAAAAATCCTCCCGGCTCGAGCGCGTCATAAAACCGCCGCAAAATCTGCAGCCGCCGCTCTTCCGAGAAATACATCAGCACGTTCATGCAGAAAATGCAGTCGAGCTTCCCCACGTACGGCGCTTCCGCCAGATTCATCTGCGCGAACGAAATCATCCGCCGCGTCCGCTGCCGGATCTGGTAGCCCACTTTGGTCGATTCGAAATGCGCGTCCACGTGGCGCGGTTCCATGTATTGCAGGCTGCGCTTTGGATACTGTCCGCGCTCGGCATGGCGCAGCGCGCGCCGGCTGATGTCCGTCGCCAGAATTTCGATTTCCCACGCTTCCGCGAATTTCAGGGAATCCGTCACCGTAATCGCGATCGAGTAAGGCTCTTCGCCCGTCGAACAGCCCGCGCTCCAGATGCGCAGCGTGCGCGGGTTGTGCCACACCTTGCGCTCCTGCACTTCCGGCAGAATTTTCTTTTGCAGCGCTTCGTACACCGCGGGATACCGGAAAAAAGAAGTCTCTTGCGTCAGCAGTCGTTCGAGCAGCTCTTCGTACTCGATGCTCGATCCACGCACCGATCGCAGCAGCTCGCCCCCATCCGGCAATTCCTTCTCTTCCAGGAACTCACGCACCCGCGTCGAAAAAAATCTTTCGCGCGACGCATCCAGCAGAATCGCGGACCTCTGCTCGATAAGCGTGCGGATCTCGTCGAGATGGCTCTCAGCGAGGACCGGTGGTGTCGGCATGGGATTCGGTTTCATGGTCGGCACTCATCCGCGGCGCAAATCAGCACAAAAGGCCGCGAAAAGCAGTCCAACGTTATCGGCTGACTCCCACGGGCGCCGCCGGGCGAATCTCCTCCACGTTGTGGTCCTGGCGCGCAGAACGGAATTGCGCCAGCGCCTCGTTCAATTGTTCAGACAGCTTCACCATGTTGCCCACCGTCGATGCCGTCTGCCGTGCGCCCTGCGTGGTCTGCCGCGTGATGCCCGAAATGATCTGCATCGCGTTCGCGACGCCTTCCGTTCCGCGCACTTGCTGCTTCGAAGCGAGTGAAATCTCCTGCACAAGCTCGGCCGACTGGCGCACCACGCTCGAAATTGCCTCCAGCGCTTTACCCGCCTGATCCGCCAGGCCCGCTCCCACTTCCACTTCCCGCGTGCCTTCTTCCATCACCACCACCGCTTCGTTGGTCTCGGCCTGAATCGCCTTAATCAACGCCGCGATGTCCTTCGTCGCGCTGCGGGAGTGTTCCGCCAGCTTTCTCACTTCGTCCGCGACCACCGCGAAACCGCGTCCCGCATCGCCCGCTCGAGCCGCCTCAATCGCCGCGTTCAATGCCAGCAAGTTGGTCTGCTCGGTGATGTCGTTAATCACGTTGATGATTTCTGAAATTTCCAGTGACCGGTCGCCCAGCGATTTGATCTTCTTCGCCGTCGCCTGCACCGACGAACGGATGCGCTGCATGCCTTCCAGCGTGTCGCGCACCGCGCGGTTGCCCTGTTCCGCGGCGTCCAGCGCGCGGCGTGCCGCTTCGGCGCTCGCTTCCGCGTTGTTCGACACCTGTTTCATTGACACCGTCAGCTCTTCCACCGCCGACGACGTGTTCGTGATTTCCTGGTCCTGCTGCGTCGCGCCGGCCGTCATATCGTCCGCCGCGTCCAAAATCTGGTTCGCGCTGCCGCTCACGTCGATCGCGGCCTTGCGCACGCGCTCGAGCACCTTCGTGAAGTTGTCCAGCATGAAGTTCACGGAATCCACCACGTTGCCCAGCGCGTCGTTCGTCACCTTGCCGCGAATCGAGAGGTCGCCGCGCGCCACCTGGTTGATCGTGTTCAGCAAATCCGTGATCGAGCGCTGCAGCGATTCCTGCGCCTGCTGGTTCGTCACCGCATGCGCCACCTTCGCCGCCGACCGCCCGAAATTCTCGGCGATGAATCCGAACTCGTCGCTCGATTCCACCTCCACTCGCGCGCGGATGTCCCCAGACGCCACGCGCTCCGAGAATTTCGCCAGCTCTTCCACCGGCGTCAGCACGCGCTTGGTCAACGTGGTGACCATCGCGATCGCCGCCCCCAGCGCCAGCACACCCGCCGCGATCAACGCGCCGTTCGCGCCGCCGGGAACCGACCCGCCTTCCGCGCCAACCGCCGCGTGCGACCCGGCGTAATACGCCAGGCCCAACACTCCGAAGAGCGCCAGTCCTACAAAG
Organism: uncultured Acidobacteriota bacterium; assembly: GCA_963702125.1. Taxonomy (GTDB): domain Bacteria; phylum Acidobacteriota; class Terriglobia; order Acidiferrales; family UBA7541; genus Palsa-295. Next base: position 4,780,305 of record OY969716.1, on the reverse strand, counting down.
AAGACCAGCCCCCAAACCGCCGAACTCAAACGCGATTTCATGACTTCCTCCCAAGCTCGTTCACAAGACCTGTCGCGAGAACTTTCCCTCGCCTCTTCCGTATCCCCACCCGAACCCGCCACAAAATTTCGCGCGCCGCAAAAAAACTAGATCACCGGCACCGGAAACACGTCCGTCAATCTCCGCAGATCCACCACCAGCGCTAACCGGTCCTCGTGCCTCAACATTCCGCGGCAGTGCGGCACATCCGCCGGCGCCTGATCCAGCAGCGCGTCCTCACTCGCCGAAAACGTTCCAATCACTTCATCCGCCGCGATCCCCAGCCGCATCACGCCGCGCTGTGGGTCCGCCTCCAGCGCCGCCACCACCACGTGCCGCGGCAGCAGTCCGGGCCGCCGCCCTTCCGTGAACGCAATGTCGATCAGCGGCACGATCGTTCCGCGCAAATTGAAAACGCCCATCAGAAACGCCGGCGACAGCGGAATCCGCGTCACCAGCGGCCAATCCACCACTTCCTCCACCTCAAGCACCGAAAAGCAGAACCGCTCGCGTCCCGCGCGAAACACGCAGTACTGCCGCTCCACCCGCCGCTCCTCAGGAGCCGCGTCCGTCTCGAGAAATTCGCCCGCCTCCAGTTCCGCTGCGAGCAATCCGTTTTTGAGTTCGTCCGCCATGTCGTTCGCTTACGCGAGAGTCGTCACCGCTCGTTCGTTCGCGTTCCTGCTCCCGCCGCTTGCCTGTGCCTCGAGCGCCACATTCACCGCTCCCAACAACTCTTCCGGCGTGAACGGCTTCGCCACAAATCCATTCGCTCCCTGCTGCTCGCCCCAGTACCGGTCGCTCGGCGCCGCCTTCGACGTCACCAGAATCACCGGAATCTTCGAATACGCCTGGTGCCCCTTCAAATCCCTGCAAACCTGAAATCCATTCCGCTGCGGCATCACCACATCCAGCAGAATCACGTTCGGCCGTACTTCCTCGATCGTCTCTTCGGTTTTCGTGGAGTCAAACAGGCCCACCGTCTGATATCCGCTCTTTTGCAGCATCGTTTGGATCAGGTGAACTTCAGCCTGCGAGTCGTCCACGATCAAAATCTTCTTCACAGCCACACCTCCGCAAAATTCCAAACGGAATGATTGCAAGTCGAGAGCCATGCGCTCGCCGCAATCGCGCGTTTGCGATACAACTGCAACCCGTTTTTATTTCTTAGACTTACCGAGGCAGGAAAAACCTATCGCGCCGGCGCGAACTCGCCGTCTCGCGAATACGTCTCAGCTTGAGACGCAACCGTCTCACCGTTCCGCAGTTCCGCGTCGATCGTTGAGAACTTCCGCATGATGTCGTTCAGCCGCAGCGCCATCGTCTGAATCGCCTGGACTTGATCGCGCACGCCCTCCGGCAGCGTCGCCGGCTCCAGCAGCAACAAATCCGCATTCCCCAGTACCGAAGTCAGCGCGTTATTCCATCGCGGCCGCGCTTCCAGCATGTAACGCCCCAGCGCCTCGCACCGCTTCGTTTCCTGCGCGTCCTCCGCATCAGCGTCCGGTTCAGCCACCGCTTCGCTTCGTCCCAGCGCTTCACCCGCCGCCGCGATCGCTTCCTTTGTCCACTCGCCCTTCCGCGCGATCGTCACCACGTTAGGATGGTAATGCGCCACTTGCGCCAGAATCCGTTCGTTCAGCGAAATGAAAATCACCGTCGATGCGCACTGCTCGGCCAGCGCCTCCAGCAACGCTTCCGTGATCTCGTCGCCGAGCGGCCCCACGATCACCACATCGTGCCGTTCGCCAATCGCCGTCGCCCACACGTCGCTCGTCGCTAGCGTCACATCGGCAGACATGCGTTCCTGCTGCCACCGCGCCGTGAGCTCTCGCGTGAACTCCGCCTCATCCGTAATGATCAGCACGCCCGCTTGGTTCAACTCGCATCCCCCGAACCCGGCTCCAACTTCCACCTCACGCGCGAATCAGCTCAGGGCTGCAGCTTTTCCGCTTCCTCAATGAACGATAGCAAGCGCTTGGTCGAAATCCCCAGGTTCACCGCCGCTTCCGTGTTCTTCGCGCGCTTTGCAGCTTCCACGCGACCTTGAAAGTACGACGCTTCCGATTTCGCCAGCGCCAGTGCCGACGCCAGCTGCGTCACGTCACCCGAACGCTTCCGCTGGTCCGTTCCCAGCGCGAGCAGCGCGCGAGCCACAACGGCGCGGCGCAAATCTTCCGCTTCCGTGTCGCCTTCGGTCACGAACGCCGCCACTTCCCACGACGACAGCAGCACTTTCGTATCCTGCAGCACCACCGTGGACATCGAGCGTCCACGCGATGGCGGCGCCGCGATCAACTGCTCCCAGATCGCTTCCAGGCACTTCTCCATTTCCGCCGTCGCCGTCGGCGCTGCGGAATCGTCGCTCGTCGCCGCGTTCACGGCCGGAGCCTTCGGCGCTGCCGTTGCCGGCTTTGCCGCGGGCGGCTTCGGTGCCACCGCTCCGTCCACGCGCTTTGCCGCAGGCGCGTTCGAAGGTGATACCTGCACGTTCGCCGCTGGTGGAGGCGCCGGAGCTGCCGCCTTCGCCGCATCCGCACCCGCCGCTGGTTTCGCAGCCACCGGTGCTTGCGCCGCACTCGAAGCAGAAGCCGCCGGAGCCATCGCCGACGGATTCACGCGGCTCACCGCTTCTTCCAGGTCCGCACGCAGCGCCAGTAACTGCTCGAACGCGCGGTTCACCGAGCTTTCCGTGTAGTCCTTATAGAAAGGCTGTTTCCAGTTCTCCGAGTAATAGATCAGCTGCGACGTTGTCTCCGCCGCCGAAAATCCCGCGCGACGGCAATCCACTGTCTTCACGCCCGACGCTTCCAGCTGCAACGCCGCATGCCGCACCGCCGTCACGTCCGCATGCAGCATCCGGATGAACGCGCGACGCAGCAGGAAGTTGAATCTGCAGAACGCCACCAGCGCCGCCGGCTCATAAAAATGTTGCCCCGCCGTCTCCTTCAGCAAACGCCCTTGCTCCAGCAGCCCGTGCTCCATCATGTCCCGCAAGCTCTGGCACTGGCTGATCCGCTGCAGCAGCTGATCCAGCGGCTCGCCCCACTCGCAACCCTTGCCGCCGCCCTCCGGAATCACCGGCTTCAGTACTTCCGCCACATCCTCGATTCGAATTTCTTTCCGGTATAGCTCTTCCGGCGCGCACAGCGCAAAATATTGCACCGCCAGCAAGTCAATCTTGTCGCGGTCCGTCGGAACCTTGTCCGCCTTCTTCATCTGCCGCTGCAAGAATGCGCGCAAGCTCTCTTCGTTCGCGTTCAGCGTCGCCGGCGGAAGCTGCCGGATCTGATACGCGCGCAGCTTTTCATCCACCGCCGCCAGGAACTTCAGGTCCGCGTCGAACACTTCGCGCGTCGGACGGATCGGCGGCAGCTCGCCCGCCGGATGCGGCAGCGGCGCAAAATTGAATTGCGTCGCCAGCGCCGCGTAGAGCGGGTACGCGAGTCGCGCCTGCGTCCACTGCGCCGAAGAATCCGCCGCAGCCGTCTGGCTCGGTGGTGGAATTTTCAATGTCGAGATATCCGATTTGATCGCCATGTCCCTGAAAGCCTCGTGTCCCGCCCGCGCCTCACTTCACGCTCTCAACGGATTCACTCTCGATCTCGCCTCTCACGCGCACCTACGGACACACGTGCAGACGGATGTATGCCGCAGAATGATTTGCACGGCGACGGCCAAAGATTTTCCGCGCCCAGGCCCGCTTAAATTGTCTTGTTTGAGGGAATTACAAATCGACTTCGGACCCGTGAGACGAAAACTGTCTCACGACGATACACTTTCGTCTCACCGCGCCACGAAACGAGACACTTTCTCGAAACTCATCACGCCACGCTCCACTTCGAAACTCAGCGCGCGCGCAAAAAATCTACGAGGCCATCGGAATGTCGTCCTTCTCCGAATGCCTCAGCGAAATGTTGTACCTCTTCAGCTTCCGGTACAAAGTCGCGCGGCTGATCCCCAGCATCCGTCCAGCACGCGCTTTGTCTCCGCCGGCCTGCTCGAACACGCGCAAAATCGTAATTCGCTCCAGGTCCGCCAGTGCCGTGGTCGAAAGCGAACTCGATTCGCCCGTCTCCGCCTCGGCCGCCTCCAGTTCCGAAATTGCCGGAGGTAAATCCGCCACGTCGATCGTCGCGTGATCGCCCAGCGCCACCGCGCGCGCCACGCAATTCTCCAGCTCGCGCACGTTGCCTGGCCAGTCGTACTGCAAAAAGCTCTTCATCGCCGCCGGCGTCACCTGAATCGTCTCGCCCGGCGCGTACCGGTCCAAAAAGTGGTGCACCAGCTGCGGAATGTCCGACTTCCTCTCCCGCAACGCAGGCGAATGGATCGCCACCACGTTCAACCGGAAAAACAAATCCTTCCGGAACGTCCCGCCGCGATACGACTCTTCCAAATTCCGATTCGTCGCCGCGATCACGCGTACATCCACCGGCACCTTCGTGTTGCTGCCCACCGGACGGATCTCCTTCTCCTGCAGCACGCGCAACAGCTTCGCCTGCATTTCCAGCGGCAGCTCTCCAATCTCATCCAGGAAAATCGTCCCGCCGTTCGCAGCCTGAAAAAGTCCAGACTTCGTCTTCATCGCGCCCGTGAACGATCCCTTCTCGTGCCCAAACAGCTCGCTTTCCATCAAGGTCGGCACCAGCGACCCGCAATCCACCGCGATAAACGGCATTCTCGCCAGCGGCCCGCGATAGTGCATCGCCCGCGCGATCAATTCCTTGCCCGTTCCACTCTCACCGGTGATCAGCACCGGCGTCCGCGTCTCTTTCAGCCGCGAAATCATCTTCAGCATGTCTTGAATCTTGGCGGACGAACCCACAATCCCGTCGAGCTGCGTCTCGTTGCTCACGCGCTCGCGCAGGAACTGGTTCTCCGTCACCAGGCGTACTTTCTCCGCCATCCGCTGCAGTAATTGCCGCAGCCGCTCCACGCGAAACGGCTTCTCAATATAGTCGTACGCGCCCAGCTTCATCGCGCCCACAGCCGACTCCACCGACCCGTGCCCCGTCATGATCGCCACTTCCGTCGTCGGCAGCGCTTCCTTCACCTTGCGCAGCAGCTCTCCGCCCGATAGGTTCGGCAGTTTCAGGTCCGTCACCACAATATCCGGCGGACGCGTCTCGATGGTTTCCAGTGCGGCCTCGGCCGTATCCGCCTCGGCGCACTCGTAGCCCAGCCCCTGCCCCACCGTCACGCACAGCCGGCGGATACTCTGTTCGTCATCCACAATCAGGAATCGCAACTTCGGTTCGTCGGTCATGGTTGTCCAATTATTTTTTCCACCGCGCACAGCAACTGCTGCACGCGAAATGGCTTCTCTACGCAGGAAATTCCGGCCTGCGCCAGCAACTCCACCGTTTCTTTGCTGGCCGTATCTCCCGTTATAAAAATCATCCGCGTCGCCATTTCCGGCCGGTGCCGCTTCAGCCATTCATGGACGTCCGCTCCCGTGATCCCGCCCGGCGTCCGGAAGTCCGAAATCACGCCGCGAAAATCGTTCGTCGCCAGAATTTCAAGCCCGTCCGCCGCACTTGGCGCCAGCACAATCTCGTATCCGCGCCGTTCCAGCGCGATCCGCAGGAAAGCCGCCACCGACGGCTCATCCTCGATCAACAGGATTCTCGCTCTTTCGAGCGTTGGTATCGCTCCCGTGCCCATTTACTTCGCGGTTTCGCGCTTTTGAATCTCCGGCGTTGCCGTCACCGGCAATTTCACCTGAAACGTGCAGCCGATCCCATCCGCGTTGTTCTTCGCGGTGATTTCGCCGCGATGCGCGCGCACGATTCCGTAGCAAATGCTCAGTCCGAGCCCCGTTCCCTTGCCCACTTCCTTCGTGGTGAAGAACGGGTCGAATATCCGGTCCGCGTGCGATACGCCCGGGCCGTTGTCGCGGAACGTGACCTCAATATTCCCGTTCCGGTGCGCCGTCTCAATTTCGATCTTCGACGTGCGCCGCGTCTCCTGCACCGCATCGTACGCGTTGTTCAAAATGTTCAGGAACACCTGCTGTAGCTGGTGAGGATCGCCGATCAATACCGGCAAATCCGCGCTGTATTTCTCGATTACATTTACGCCGTGATTCGAAAAGTCATACGCGCGCAGCTTCAGCGTGTTCTGCAAAATCTGGTTCACCTGCACCGGCTCGCGCTGCGCCGGCATCTGCCGCGCAAAGCTCAGCAGGTTCTGAATGATCACGCGTGTTCGCTGCGCTTCCTGCAGAATCACCCGCAGCTCTTCCTTCGCGGTCTCCGGCACCTCCTCATTCTCTAAAAGCAGGTCCGTGAAGCCGACGATCGCCGCCAGCGGATTATTCACCTCATGCGCCACGCCCGAAACCAGCTGGCCCAGCGCCGCCATCTTTTCCGTGTGCATCAATTTCGCGTGCAGGTTCGCCGCGTCCGTGATGTCCGTCATCACCACTACGATGCTATTAATGTCGCCCTGCTCGTCCCGCATCGGGCTCAGGCTGATTGAAAATTGTCCCGTCGTGTTGTCACCCCGCAGCAGCGGCAGCTCCAAATTGTCGAGCGTCGTTCCGTGCAGCGCCCGGTCCAGCGCGTCGATCAGCACGTGCCGCCGCGCCTGCGGCACCAATTCCACCAGCGGCTGCCCCAGCAAGCTCTGCTCGCGCCAGCCCGCATCCACGCAGCGCCGGTTCGTGTAACTCACCAAGCCCGCCGTATCCAGCACCAGAATCATGCTCTGCGTGTTATTGAGGATGTTCTTGTTGAAATCACGCTCACGCCGGTACCGGCGTTCCGCCACCCGGCGGTCCGTGATGTCCTTCAACACATGGACGGTGCGCAAATCGTTCTCCTGTGAGTTGGCGATTCGCGACGTGGACACCAAGAACGTCCGCTCCTCTGCCTCATGTATGAATTCTTCCTGTGGGATCAGCGGATTCCGGCAGAACGGGCAATAGCCGTCATGCACCGGCGACGCCAGAATCTCCAGCTCCCAGATCGGCCGTCCCACCGCCTCGGGCGGCCTCAGCGCCAGCAAATCCGCCAGCGAGCGGTTCAGCCTTACGACCCGGTTCCCCGAGTCGTGGACCACGATGTAATCCGTAATCGCATCGAAATCTTCCACCCACTGCTTGCGCGATAGCTCGATGCGCGAAAAAAGCCGCGCGTTCTCTAGGGCCACGGCCGCATGCCCTGCCAGCGCCTCCGTCAACTGCCTCTCAATGTTCGTCAGTTCGTGCGGCAGGTCCACCACAGCCAGCGCGCCGATCAGCTCGCCTTCGCTGCTGGTCAAATCCGCCAGCACCAGGCTCGTCCATCCCAGCGCCTCGGCCAGCGTCCGCCCCAGTAGCCGCGCCGCCGATCCTTCTCGAAGCTCTTCGCCCGGCGCCGTGGCCTGCTCCGCCATCACGTTCGCCAGGCGCTGCTGCGTCATGGGGTCCCACCGGTGCGCCGGGCCGCTGATGGCCGCGATCTCCCACTCGTTTCCATGCCCTACCGCCAGCACCGCCGCCCGGGCGTTCAGCATCTCAACGGCGCGACCCGTGAGACGCCGCGCGAACTCGGCTGGTCCGAGCGATGGATTTAGCTCAATTGTGGTGGCGGAGAACTGCGCGAGGAGACTCTCGACCGATCCGTCGAGACGTGACGACACTTCTCGTGTTCGTTTCAGTGCACGCATGGAGGTTAGGGGGCCTGCGCGCTACGCCGTTTCGCCTTTACGAGAAAGACGTTAGGTTCCATCTCAAAATGAGTCAACGAACCCCTCGGCAAAAGTGCCCTAAGCATTAATCTCCCCGTCGCAACTTGAGACGCTGCCCGGCCCATATCACCCTCGATGAGACGCTGTTCGCTACTCCTTGGGCAACCTCGCAAAGCGTCACTGGCCGCTAAACCCAATCGCCATATCCACATACGCCGTATTCTCAATATTTTCCAAACATCAAAAATCCAGTTCCAGCTTGGTATTCGCATTGCATTTTCCGCTGCGGAGTATCTCCAGGCCCAGGGGAGGGGTGTCAGTCATGTGGAAGTGGAAGCAGGCCAAGTCGGCAATGGTTCTAGCGCTGTCGCTCTCGTTTTCGTTCGCAGCTGTTGCAGTCGCCGTCCGCGCGCAGGAGCAGACCGCCGCACCGGAAGCATCAACCAAACGCAAAGTGAAAACGCGCTCGATGCCGGAGTACCCCATCATCGCCAAGCAGATGCACATCACCGGCAAAGTGAAAATTGAAGCGACGATCGCGCCCGATGGCCACGTCGTTTCCACGCACGTCGTCGGCGGCAGCCCGATCCTCGTCTCATCCGCCTCCGACGCGCTCAAAAAATGGAAATACGAACCCGGTCCCAAAGAGACCACCGAAATTGTTGAGTTCGATTTCGACGGCAACTGATTGCCGGCAACGCGGCCCAATGATTCTCAACGCGAAATTCAAGCACGGTAGAGGGCGGAGGCGGTTTTTATGAAGATTGCATGGCGGCTTTACCTCGGGTTCGGCGCGATTCTCGCGCTGCTCCTCATTCTATTTTCGATGAACATCTTCACCGTCCGCCGCGAGTACAACGCGCGCGACGCCGTGGCCGCCACGCTCACCGACGTACAGACGATCGAGAGCGTGCGCTTTCAGATGATGGAGAACCGCCTGTACCTCGGCAATTACCTGCTGAGCGGCGACCTCCGCGACGAAGACCGCACCAACAAAGGCGTCGCCCAGCTTTTCGAGCAGCTCAAGGAAAGCGAAAGCAAAGCCACCGACTCCAATCTCCGCAACGCTCTCTCCCAGGTGGACGAAGCCGAGCACAACTGGTTCGAAAATTTCGCCAAGCCTATGATCGCCAAGCGCCACCAGGTCGATTCCGGCGACACCACCGTTTCCGATCTGCAGATCTATTACCTGCAGCACGATCCCGGTACCTGGGTTTCTCGCTCATCCGATATTCTCGACGCCGCCAACAACGCCGTCCGCAAATCTCTCGACGACGCCAATAGCTCGGCCCGTACGGCCACGTCATTCAGCACCATTCTCTCCACGGTCGGCACCCTACTCGCGATTCTCGCCGGCATTCTTTTCGCCTTTTACACCGCGCGCTCCATTACCGGGCCTCTCGATCACTTGATCGAAGTCGCCAAACGCATCAGCGAATCCGGCGACCTCGAGCAGACCATCGACATTCATCGCAACGACGAAGTCGGCGTTCTCGCCGACAAGCTCAATAAAATGATTCTTCACCTCCGCGAAATGGCTTCCATTTCCGCAGCCATCGCCGAAGGTCAGCTCTCCGTCACCGTTCAGCCGCGCTCGCATCAAGACACCATGGCCCGCGCTTTCGCGCAGATGACTCGCGGCCTGCGCGATCTCGTTCGCCAGGTTCGCGACTCCGCCGCGCAGGTCGCCAGCGGCTCCGGTCAAATGGCCGGCGCTTCCGACGAATCCGCAAAGGTCAGCGTCCAGGCCGCATCCGCCATCGACGAAGTCACCAGCACCATGCACGAGATGAGCATCAACGTGCAGAACGTGGTGAAGAACACCCAGGTCCAGGCCTCCAGCGTCGCCGAAACTTCCGCCTCGATCGATCAGATGGTCACCTCCATCGACCGCGTCGCGGACACCGCGAAGCTCCTCGTCGATATCTCTCATCGCTCGCGCGAGGAAGTCCAAACCGGCAAAGTCACCATGGATAAAGCCACGCAGGGCCTCAATCGCACCAGTCACGCGATTCAGTCCTCCGCGGAAATCATCGACGTGCTCGGCCGCCGCGCCGACGACATCGGCAAGATCATCGAAGTCATCGACGATCTCGCCGAGCAGACCAACCTGCTCGCCCTAAATGCCGCGATTGAAGCTGCGCGCGCCGGTGAGCACGGTCTCGGTTTCGCCGTCGTCGCCGAGGAAGTCCGCAAGCTCGCCGAAAAATCCACGCAATCGACTAAGGAAATTTCCGAGTTGATTCAGGGCATTCAGAAAGAAGCTCGCGAAGCCGTGGACAACATGGAAAAGAGCACCAGCATGGTTCAGGAGGGTCTCATCCTGAATCGCGACCTCAGCCTGGCGCTCGATAAAATTTCCGACGTCGTTTCTGAGGTTTACAAGTTCTCGCAGGAAATCGGCGCCGCCACCATGGAGCAATCCAGCGGCTCGTCGCAGATCGCCAAAGCCACCAACCGCCTCACCGAAATCACCCAGGAAATTAATTCTTCGGTCGAGGAGCAGGCTTCCGGTGCGCAGGCCGTGGTTCGCGCGATGGAAAAAATGCGCGAGCTCGTCCAGCAATCCACTTCCAGCTCCACCGAGCTGGCCGCCGCGGCCGAGCAGATGTCCAAGCTCTCCCGCGTGCTGCTCGAATCGATGGACCGCTTCGCTCTCGACGACAATTTTGCGGACACGCGCCGCGCCGGCAACGGCCGCCGTATGCCCGGACCGTTCGAGCACGAAGATGCCAATGAATTCGCCGGAGCTGCGCGCTAACCAATCGCCATGAAAAATTCGCACGCCATCGAAAAAGATCTGCAGATCGTCGGCTTTCGCATCGGCCGCGAAACCTTCGGCCTGCCGATCGGAGCGGTTCGCGAAATCGTCCGCGTGCCGGAAATCACTTCCGTTCCCAACGCACCCGATTTCATCGAAGGCGTCATCAATTTGCGCGGCCGCATCATTCCGGTTGTGGATCTTCGCAAGCGTTTCGGCGAGACGGTGGGTCCGCCGAACAAGAAAAATCGCATCGTCGTCGTGGAAGTCGAGAATCGCCTGCTCGGCTTGATGGTCAACTCCGCGTCGGAAGTTTTGAAAATTCCGCCGTCGGAGATCGAGGCGCCGCACTCTGTTTTTCAAGAGGGCGACCTCAATTACATCACCGGGGTCGGCAAGCTCCACGGACGGCTTGTGATTCTTTTGGATTTAAGCAAGGTGCTCCAGCGCGGCGAGCTGAAGCGTCTTGAGGAAGCCGCATCGCCCGAGAGCGAATCTGATTTTTCGAAGTCGCGCGCTCCGGTGCTTTCCAGCAAGTAGGCGGCCCGCGCTAGGTTCGGCGGATTTAGTTGTACGTGATCGCGAGGAGAGAATGTCAACACTCACAGCTGCCCAAGTTCCTCTCACGGAACCGGAATTGAAGCTGTTGCAGACGCTCGTCTATCAGGAGTGCGGCATGTACTTCGATGAACGCCGCACGCACTTCCTCCGCGATCGCCTCCAGCGCCGCTTGAAAGCCTGCAACATGGATTCCTTCTACAGCTATTACCGCCTGCTCACCAGCCGCGAAGGCAAGCAGGAGCTGGGCGCGCTGCTCGAAAATCTCACCGTCAACGAAACCAGTTTCTTCCGCGTTCGCCCGCAGCTCGATCTGTTTCAGAAGGTCACGCTCGAGGAAATTCTTCGCCGCAAGCAGGAACGCCGCGATTGGACCATCAAGATCTGGAGCGCCGGCTGCTCCACCGGTCAAGAGCCGTACACGCTCGCCATCATGATCTGCGACGCGCTGGCTTACTACTACCTCCGCAATCCGCTGCCCTTCGAAATGCCGTCGCCCAAGCCGCTGATCCCTCCGCCCTGGAAAGTGGAAATCGTCGCTTCCGACATTAATTACTCCGCGCTGCTCACCGCCCAGCAGGGCGTTTACACCGAAACTCAGATGGAGACCGTCGATTACACCACGCGCCTCCGTTACTTCGATAAAGTCGCCGATAAATACGAAGTCAAAGCCAAGCTGAAGAGCCTGATCAGTTTCGACTTCCACAATCTCAAAGCCGAATTCCTGCCGCAGCGCAACGACGTGATCTTCTGCCGCAACGTAATGATTTATTTCGACGAAGCCGAGCAGAAGCGCCTGATCGAAAAGTTCTACCACTGCCTGAATCCCGGCGGATATCTCTTCGTCGGCCACGCGGAAAGCCTTTTCGGGCTCACGAAGAAGTTCCACATGATTCACCAGAACAACGCCACCGTGTACCAGCGGATCGAAGGGGCCAAGTGACGTTCTTTAACGACGAGCGCGCTTCCGAGCTCCGCGAACTCTTCTTCGAGAGCTCCGAAGAAATTCTCCAGGCCATGAATGAAGCCGGCCTTGCGCTCGAAGACCGCCCGAACGATAAAGAAGCTCTCCGCAGCGTCCGCCGCGCCGTTCACACCCTGAAAGGCGATTCCGCCGCGTGCGGCTATCGCGAACTCAGCGAGCTCGCGCACGATCTCGAAGACGTTCTAACGCCCGAACTCGTAAAAGAGCACGCCGGCCTGATTCCCGAAGTCGTCCTCACCGCCGCCGACACCTTTCACGAAATGCTCGCGGCCTATCGCAATAATTTGCAGCCTCCGGCCGGCGCCGCTCTGCGCGAACACATTCAGCGCCTGCTTCACCGCCAGCCCGGCGATCCCCCTAAAGCCGCAGCCGAAACTCGCAGTGTGAAATTTGACTGGACGGAATACGAACGCCTCCTGATCGCCGAATCCTATCGCCGCGGCGAATTGGTTTTCCAGGTCGCGCTGCACCTCGGCACCGAAGGCGTCTTGCCCGCGGCTGGCTTCGAACTCGTCAAGAAAGCCCTCGAAAGCTGCGGCACAGTTCTCGCGCTCCGCCCGGAAACAAGCGCGAATCTCCTTGTCGGCGGTCTCATCGAAGCCGCCGTCGCCAGCACCAAAACTTCCGAGTGGATCGAGAATCGTTGCTCGGTTCCCACCGTCGTCGCGCAGATCGCCGTCAGCCGCGTGCCCATCGTTCCGGCCAAGCATCGTGACGCGCTCCAAGTCCTCGTCGAATCCGAAGCCGCCGCCGTTTCCGCGTCCGTCGGGCCCGGCCACGCTCCGTCGAGCGCGAACGATTTCGACGACGAACACGACAGCGACCGCGACGCCGAGCACTCCAGCGGCATTTCCGCGCAGCCCGCGTCGCACGCCGCGCCCGAAAACACTCTTCGCGTCGATGCCACCCGCATCGACACCGTCATGAACCTGGTCGGCGAACTCATCATCGGCAAATCCATGCTCCAGCGCGTCGTCGCCGAATTCGACCGCACCTACCCGAAAGATCCCATGCGGGGAAAATTCTCAGACGCGCTCGCCTTTCAATCGCGCATTCTCAACGAACTCCAAAAGTCCGTGATGAAGATCCGCATGGTGCCCGTCGAGCAGCTCTTCCGCCGCTTCCCGCGCATCGTTCGCGACGTGGCCAAGCTGCGAAACAAGCACATCGCCGTCGAAATCGCGGGACAGAACACCGACCTCGATAAGAGCATCCTCGACGCGCTGGCCGAACCTCTCGCGCACTTGATCCGCAACGCCGCCGACCACGGCATCGAATCCTCCGAAGAGCGCGTCGCCGCAGGAAAATCGGCCAACGGCTCCATCACACTCGACGCCTACCACGAAGGCGATCAGGTCGTCATCGAAGTCTCCGACGACGGCCGCGGCATCGATCGCGACAAAGTTCTTCGCCGCGCCATCGAAAACGGCATCGTCAAATCCGACGACGCCATCCGCCTCAACGAAGACGATATTCATCAACTGCTCTTCACGCCCGGCTTCAGCACCGCCGACCAGATCACCGAAATTTCCGGCCGCGGCGTCGGCCTCGACGTGGTGAAAGCCGCGCTCGACAATCTGAAAGGCTCGATCGAAATCGAATCGGTGCTTAACAAAGGCACCACGTTCCGCCTGATGGTTCCGCTCACCCTCGCCAGCATTCAGGCGCTGCTCTTTCACGTCGGCGGCCGCTTGTACGCCGTGCCCATCGCGTCCGTCATCGAAATCACGCGCATCTCCGAAACCGACGTTCACAAAGTGGAGGACCACGAAGTCTTCCAGCTTCGCAAGCAGGTCATGACACTCGTTCGCATCGAACGTCTCGAATCCGATCTCGCTGCTACGCCCAAAACCGCCTCAAAAAATAAAGACCGCCTGTTCGTTGTCGTCATCGGCGCCGGCAGTCGCCGCTTCGGTATCGCGGTCGATAGCCTGCTCGGCGAAGAAGAGCTCGTCATCAAGGCGCTCGAAGATCAACTGATCACCTCGCCTCTCATCAGCGGCGCCTCGATTCTGGGCGACGGCACGGTCGTCCTGATCCTCAACATCGCAGCCGTTGTGACGCACTTGGCGCGCAATCCCGCGCCGCTGGGAGCGACGGCCTAATGCCACTCAACCCTAAACTCCGCGTCCTCGTCGTGGATGACTCGGCCTTGATGCGCAAGCTGATCCCCCAAATTCTCCAGCGCGATCCTTCCATCGAAGTCGTCGGCACCGCCATGGACGGAGCCATCGGCTTGAAAAAAATCGTCGAGCTGCGTCCCAACGTCGTCACGCTCGATCTCGACATGCCGCGCATGGACGGCATCGAAATGCTCCGCCAGATCACTGGCAAGCATCACGTTCCCGTCATCGTCGTCAGCGGGCAAACCGAACGCGGCGCGGCCATCACGCTCAAAGCGCTCAGTCTCGGCGCTTTCGATTTCGTCACCAAGCCGCAGGAAGCCGCCTCTGGCCGGATCGACCACATCGCCGCCGAACTAGCGCTCAAGATCAAAGCCGCGGGCGCATCCGGCGCTCCGAAAATGATCATCACCATGCCGCCGCCAAAGCCCAAGGAACACGGGCGCGTTGGCATGCCGCACAATCCTTCGCGCGTGATTGCCATCGGCGTTTCCACGGGCGGCCCCAACGCGCTTCAATACGTTTTCTCTCAGCTTCCGCATGATTTCCCCGGCTGCCTCGTTGTGGTGCAGCACATGCCGGAGGGCTTCACCGAAATGTTCGCGCGGCGGCTCGATGAATCCTCTGCGATCGAAGTGAAAGAGGCGCAGTCTGGCGATTTGCTGCTCGCGGGCCGCGCGCTGATCTGCCCGGGCAACCGCCATATCAAAGTCCGGCGCATGGAGCACGGCAACATCGCGATTCTTGTGGACCAGCCGCGCGTAAACGGCCACCGCCCTTCCGCCGACGTTCTGTTCCAGTCCGTCGCGCAGGAGTTCGGCAAGCAGTCCGCCGCGGTAATAATGACCGGCATGGGGGAAGACGGCGTCGCTGGAATGGCGGCCGTACAAGCCGTGGGCGGCAGCACCATCGCGCAAAGTCCCGATTCTTGCGTGGTGGACAGCATGCCGAGGACCGCCATCGAACGTGGCTACGCGCAGCGAGTCGTCAATCTGCAGAACCTCGCGAGCATGCTGCAGACCAAAGCCATTCCCGACCAACCGCATTCCGATTCTTTTTCCGACTCACCGACCGAAATTATTTCTTCAGATTCTGGATTCCGAAGGAGATCGTCATGAAGCAATTCGAAGCGCTTACCCGCAAATCCGACCGTCAGCCCGTCCGCTACTTGATCGTGGACGACTCGGTCTTCGCCCGGAAGAGCCTGGCGAAGATGGTCGAGTCCTATGGCGGACAGGTGATCGGCGAGGCCGGCGACGGCTGCACGGCCATCACCGAATACACGCGCACCAAGCCCGACATCGTGCTCATGGACATCACCATGCCGCAGATGGAAGGCATCGAGGCCGTGGACCGCATCGTCCACGAACACCCCGAAGCGCGCATCGTCATGGTTTCGTCCGTCGGCTATCAGGACAACATCCTGGCCGCGCTGCAGAAAGGCGCGCGCCACTTCGTCCAAAAGCCGGTGAAGGCCGATGCGCTGTACGAAATTATCCGGTACGTGTTGAACGACGATGGCGTCACTTCCCCTGTGGGTGCGGGATCGGAGACCGGTCGATGAGAATGGATCTGATTCAGCCGTTTATCGGTTCGCTCGACGCTGTGCTGCACGAGATGATGCAGGAGCCTGCGCGCATCGTGGATCTCACGATGGAGCAGGAGGGCTACAGCAAAAAAGGCGCGGCGGCTTCCGTCGCGTTCCGCGGTGAAATCGAGGGGCGGGTGATTCTCGATATGGAGCCGCAGGCCGCGGCGCACGTCGCGTGCTATCTCTCCGACGGCCAGTCCACCATTTCCGAATCGCTCATTCCCGAAACCGTCGCCGAACTCGCGAACATGGTCATCGGCAACGCCGTCACCCAGCTCAACGACGCCGGCTACCAGTTCAAAGTGTACCCGCCGGAACAATTGACCGTAGCCCAGTGCGAAAAAGCCGGACACGACACCGAAGCCAGCATCGTCTGCTTCGAGACGCCCCACGGCAAAGTCCACCTAAACATTTCCATGCGCCATCAACCCGTCGCCGTTTAGATTTTAATGTAGCGCCGCGGCCTTCAGCGCGGCACGCCCGCAGGAGTGCGACAGTCCCGCGTTGCGGGACTGTCTGCGGCCCGCTCTCAGCCGGCCGTGCCCTTCGCTCACATCACCACCCGCTCATTCCCATTTTGAAACCCACTTTCCCCTTGACTTCTATTAACTAACCTGTTATCGTTAGTCGGGGATAAGTAGAGACCCCACAACGATCCCGCATGCGATGCGCCGCCTCACTCTTAGGCGCCGGACGCACCCCCACCGGCAACAACCTCTTCCTCGCCCTAACCTCACATCCGTACTTCTACCTACGTATTCCCCGCAAATCCTTCCAAACCCCGGTTTCTAATCGACATCTCGTACGATTAGAATGTGACGTAACTTCCACAAAACAAACGCCGGAGCCACTTTCTAATCGGCACTAGATGACACATTCGCCAAAAACGTGCGCTAGGCAGTGGGGTAGCCAGTTTTGGCTGCGCAACGAAGCCCACCCCTCAATGAATTGTGCGCCCACCACTTCAGCGCCAAGAGTGGCACAGGCTGGAGTTGGCCTGTGTGCTTTCGTCTCACGGGCGATTGAAAAACGCCCGTCATCCAGAGGCCCGTTCACGGGCCGAAGGATCTCTCCTCGCTTTTGCTCCGCGCCCACGACAGCCTACACAGCAGGCTATCTTACGCACTCACTCCCCATTTCTAATCGGAGTGATCCGCGATTAGAAATGCCCGAAAGTTACACAAAACAAAGGACCGGCACCCTTTCTAATCGACACAAATTTACCCAGATGTCGGTCGAGGTTTAGGAGCTTTGCTCGGGCTTGGGGGCGATGCCGATGCGGCGGTATTCGACGCCGTGGCGGAACAGGCCGGCCTTGGGGACCGGTTCGGAGTACACCACCTTAGCAGGCATGAAGATGTTGGCGGAGTCGGGCGAGTACGGGACGGCGACGTCGATGGGCGTCTCAGCGTCGTAGCGGCGCTTGCTGCGGAAGCACATGCCGATGGGCGAAATGTCT
Source organism: uncultured Acidobacteriota bacterium (assembly GCA_963702125.1). Taxonomy (GTDB): domain Bacteria; phylum Acidobacteriota; class Terriglobia; order Acidiferrales; family UBA7541; genus Palsa-295. The sequence goes on along the minus strand of OY969716.1, from coordinate 4,763,115 downwards.
TCGCAGACGGCGAGTTCGTCGTCGGCGTTTTGCTGGCGGATGCAGGCGGTGAGGCGGGTTTTGAAGCGGATGCGTTCGCGCTCGCGCTGGTCTCCCGTTTCGGGAATTTGCTCGACTCCGCCGCGGGCCCGGCGTGCGCCACGGGCGGCGATCTTCTTCTCGTCTTCGTGGGGCGCCTGGGTCCAGATCGACGGCACCGAGCAGGTCTTGCAGCGGCGGGCGATTCCGCGATTCGATTCGAAGCCGCGCAGCTCCAGTTCGTTCAGGTAAACCACTTCGCGCGATTTGCAGTAACTGCATTCCAGCAGCATGCGCGCCACAGCTTCGGCGGATTCCGCGACGGGAGGAAAGTCGATGCCCCACATGTCCGTCTCGGGGTCGATGATCTCGACGCCGTAGAGATAGCCTTCTTTCTGGAGACCGAATTTGCCGACGATGCGGACTTCGGCCTCGCGGTGGGCTTCGGCCTGGGCCTGGCGCTTCAAGCGGATACGCTGCTCGGGAGCGACCTCACGGTCGAGCAGAATCACCGCGCCGCGCAGGTTGATCTGCAAGGTCCGGCTCGGGACATCGAAATCGGCGCCAGCGGCGTCCTTTCCCGAAGCCTGCAAAAGCAACGTCAGCGTCACGCGATCGCTGCGGCGCTGCGCCACCGTATCCATCTAAAACCTCCCCGGAAATCGCTCCACACGATAGCACATTGGGAATCGCGGGTTCATTCCGGTGCAAGGGCTGTTTTTCAATCTTTCAACGTGTTTCGGGTGTGTAGGATACTAAGGCGCTTCGATTGGGAATCGGAGCCCCTCCTCGATCCGATGAAAATGAGAGTACTTCTTCGCGCCGCAGGCGTAAGGCCGCCGCTCACCTACACGAGTGTGCTGCGGGCCGGGTTGCTGTGCCTGGCGCTGGGTTGCGCGCATGTGGCATTGGCGCAAGGCGCGCGAGTGGACGGCGTGGTGCGGGATTCGTCGGGAGCGGCTGTGCAAGGAGCGGATGTGGAGCTGAAAGCCGGCGCGGTGGACCGGCACGCCGCGACGGATGCGAGCGGGGAGTTCGCGTTTGAAGGAGTGGGCGAGGCTTCCGGAACGGTGATGGTTGCGCTCGACGGTTTTCAAGCGATGACGAAAACCTGGACGAGCGCCAACGGCGCTGCAGTGCACCTGGAATTCGCACTCGTGCCGAGCAGCGTGAACCAGCGCGTAACGGTGACTGCGAACCGCGCGGCGACGCTGCTTTCCGACGTACCTGCCAGCAATGTGGAGCTAACCCGTCAGGATCTGCAGGCCACTCCGGCGTTGATGCTCGACGACGAATTGCGCCAGGTGCCGGGATTCAGCCTGTTTCGAAGGTCGAGCAGCCGGACGGCGAATCCGACGACGCAGGGCGTTTCGCTGCGCGGGCTGGGCGCGGATTCCACGAGCCGCGCGCTGGTGCTGGTGGACGGAATTCCACTGAACGATCCTTTCGGCGGCTGGGTTTACTGGGATCGAGTGCCGCTGGAATCGATTTCGTCGGTGGAGATCGCGCAGGAAGGGTCGTCAAGTTTGTATGGCAGCGACGCGCTGGGCGGCGTGGTGCAGATTCTGACCAAGCCGTCGAATCCGGCGGGATTTACTTTCGAGACGTCATACGGCAACCAGAACACCCCGCAATTTTCCACGTGGGCCGGAGGCGAATCGCACGGCTGGACCGGAAGCGTTGCGGGCGAGTACTTCAATACCGACGGCTACATTTTGACGCCGGAAGATTTGCGCGGGACGGTGGACACGCGAGCGGGCGGCGATCACGGCACGGTGGACGCGACGATCGGGCGGAAGATCGGAGCCGACTCCAACATTTTCGCGAGCGGATCGTATTTGAACGAGGACCGCGCAAACGGCACGCCGCTGCAGACCAACAACACCGTGCTGGGCGAGGGCGTGCTGGGCGCGAACATCGGCATGGGCAAGTGGGGATCGCTCGCGGTGCGATTTTTCGCGGACGTGCAGACGTATCACCAGGGGCTTTCGTCGATAGCGCCGGGCCGCAACATGGAATCGCTGACGGATTTGCAGGTGGTGCCGGCGCAGGGGCTGGGAAGTTCGCTGGTGTGGTCCGCGCAGGTGATGAAGCGCCACACGATCGTGGCGGGCCTCGACGATTCGGAAAATATGGGCGCGAGCCAGGATCACAAATACAGCGGGATTACGGATCCGACGGGCGCGGTGAGTGCCGGCGGCAAGCAGCGGACGGTTGGAGTGTTTGGCGAGGACATGATTCAGCTGGCGCCGCGGTGGTTGTTGACGCTGAGCGGGCGCGTGGATCACTGGAGCAATTACGACGCGTCGTCGATTGCGTACGGGCCGCCGCCTACGCCGGGGCCGGGCGTGCCGACTTTGTATGCGGATCGCGGAGAGACGGCGTTCAGTCCGCGGCTGACGCTGGTGCACCAGTTCAATTCGAATGTGTCGTGGACATTTTCAGCCTACCGCGCGTTTCGGGCGCCGACGTTGAATGAGTTGTATCGCACGTCGCGGGTGGGAAACAAAATCATCGAGTCGAATCCGGAGCTCGAGGCGGAGCGGCTGAGCGGCGGCGAGGCGGGCGTGACGGTGAGCGGATGGAATCACCGGCTCGAGGTGCGCGGCTCGGTGTTCTACAACCAGATTGTAAATCCGATCGCGAACGTGACGATCAGCGTGGACCCGGTGACGAATACGATCACGACGGAAAAAGAAAATCTGGGGCGGACGAATGCGCCGGGATTCGAAGTGGATACCACGCTGCATGTGACGCGGGATTTTCTGCTGACGACGAATTATCAGTATGTGGATACCAAGGTGAGCTCGTATCCGGCGCCGGCGGGCGGAGTGTCGCTGGTGGGATTGTGGGTGGCACAGGTCCCGCACAATTCGTTCACATTTCAGGGGCGGTACTCGAATCCGAGGCTGTTTGATGTGAGCGTGGCGGGGCGCGCGATTGGGAAGCAGTACGACGACGATCAGAACCAGTATCCGCTGGGAAGTTATTTTGTTTTTGATGCGCAGGTGGCGCGGACGCTGGGGCATGGCGTGACCGTCTTTGGGGCGGTGGAGAATCTTTTGAACGAGACGTATGCGACGGCGGCGACGCCGGTGTTACAGCTGGGGCTGCCGCGTGTGGGGAGAGTGGGATTGAGGTATCAGTTGCCGAAGTGATAGCAAGAAATTCAAATGCAAAACATTACGCAGAGAGGGATGAGAAAGGCGAAGGGTACGGAGATTGCGTGCTTGAAGACGGTGGGGATTACTTAGCGGGAGAGATGTCTGGCGCGGGGTACTCGGGGAGCTTGGCGTTTTTCTTGTCGGTGCGTTTGACTTCGAGTTCGTCGAAGAGGATGGAGGGAGCGATTACGGTGGTGGGGACGGCGCCTTCGCGGTTGCTGACGAGCAGATCGTCACCGGCAGCGACCAGATTGCTGCGAAGCGTGCGCGTATCGAGTTCGTTGAATTCCCCGCCGCGGACCAGCTCCTGGTGGCCGTCGCTCACGTACACGCGATACAGCAAGCGCGGAGTGGTGCCGGACAAAGTTTCGACGTAGTAGCCGTAGGGGTTGCCGTTGTCCTTGCACATCGCGATCAGCTTGGCTTTCAGGTCGGCGGCCGACACGGGATTTTTCGATTTGAAAATCAGCGTCCCGATTTCCGGCGAGGGCGGCTGGCCTGGAGCGGCGCGGCCGTGGCCGTTGGACGTGGGAAAATCGCGGATCGGCATGCGGCCCACGAGATAGTTCGCGAGAATCCCTTCTTTGATTACTTCCACCGGCGCGACGCGCACGCCTTCATCGTCGAAAACGTAGTTACCGACCAGCGTAATGCCGCCGAACGATTTCAGCGTGGGATCGTCGGTGACCGTCATGAAATTCGGCAGGACGCGGCTTTTGTAATTCGAGGAAAAATCTCCCGCGGTGCGGGCCGAATCGCCCGGCTTCGGGCGAATGCCGAGAAGGTTTTCGCCGACCAGATCCTGCAGAATGTCGGTGCCTGCGTCATTCGAGAAAAGCACAGGGCCGCGATAATCCTCTTCCACAGTGGGCGCGTTGCGCAGAGCGGTGAGGGTCGCGATCATTTCCCTGGTCTTGTCGAGAAGGCTTGCCGGCGTGGGAAGCTCAGCGGTGCTTGCTGCGACGAAGTAGGGCGAGCGGCCGAGCTGCATGCCGTCGGAAGCCTGCGTTTCACCGGCGAGGCCGATGTAATAAAGCGCGTACCCCTGGCGGGTGCTGGTGCCTTCGGTATTGACCAGATACTGATTCACGGCGCGAAAGCGCATCGTGGCCGAGAGCGATTGAAGCGTCGGGTCGGTGGTGTAGAGCGCGGTGCAGGCGACGATGGCTTTCTTCCAGGTTTCCGGTTCGGCGTTGAGCTTCACGAGAGGGAGAAGCGATTCGAAGGGCTCGGCTTTGGCGAAGTCTTCGTACTGAGCCTCGCCGGTAAACTGGCTGAGCAAAGCTTTTTTCGAGGCGAGCGCCTCGTTGGCGATTTTGTAGGCGCGGTCGGTATTGAGCCACAGGCCGCGGCGAAGGGCGGCTTCGTCATTTTCGAGCGGAGCGAAATCGACGACGCCAACGCCGGGACCGTAATAGGAATCCTGTTTGTAATCGCCGACCCGGACGACGACGCGGATGGAGCGAGCGTGAATATGCGAATCGGTGCGCAGCGCGCCGAAGACGGCTTCGGCGTCGTACTGCTCGACGTCGGCGAGGCGGTATTCGATGTAGTAGGGCGCCGGCACGTTGTCCATCTTCAGGTGCTCGCGCGAGCGATCGAGTTCTTCGCGCATGGCCTTCAGAAGCGGATCGGCGAGGACGGCGGCGGACGGCTTCGGTGCTGGCTTGGTGGCAGCGGCGGCGGCGGCAGGAGCGGCAGCGGGTTTGTTCTGCGCGTTTGTTGCGAGCGGGCACGCGGAAAAAATTGTCGCGACGGTGAACGCGAGCACCATACGGCGGTTTATCTTTACGCGCGTCATGGCTTCACGCCCGATGGCCGCGCGTCGGCAGCGGGCTTTGCGCCAGCCGGGGCGGCAGCAGCGGTTGTGGAGATTGGGGTATCGCCAAATCCCGGCGGCGGCAGAATCGGAGGACGTTCATTGCCGCGGCGGCGCTTCTGCACTTCGATTTCGGTGAACAGCATGCCGGGTGCGGCGGCGGAAACGGGAACGCTGCCGGATTCGGCGCCACAGACACCGTTGAAGACGTGTTCCTTATCGCCGGTGAGAAAAATTTTCGTGAGCGAGAGCAGCGGCGTGCCGACGATATCGACGCCGCGAACCAGTTCGTCGGGTCGGCCATCGGCATAGACGCGATAGACCATCACGGGCAGAACCTGGAACGCCTGCGGCGAGGCGCGGCCGGTGAGCGTGAAGCCGCCTTGAATATCGTCGAAGTACAAGCCGTAGGGCTTGCCCTGGCGCTTGATCTCTTCGATGAATTTGGCGCGGAGCTCGGAGTCCGGGACAGTTTTTGTGGAGGTGACGATCAGATTGCCCTGGCGGCCGGTGGGCATCAGGCCGGGTTGGCGGCGGCCGTGACCGTTGGAGTTGCTGAAATTTTTGATGGGCATGCGCGACATCAGGAAATTTTTCAGGACGCCGGATTCGACGGCGTTCACTTTCTGCGCGGGCACGCCTTCGTCGTCGAAATCGTAATAGCCGGCGAGCTTGATGCCGTCGAGTTCCTTGAGCGTGGGGTCGTCGGTAACGCTCAAGAAATCGGGCAAAACGAGCTGGCCGACTTTCTTGGTGAAGGTCTGGCCTTCGCCTTCGTCGCGCTGGCGATGGCCTTCGAGGCGGTGGCCGAGCACTTCGTGAAAGAAAACGGCGGCGGCGCGGCCGCTCAGCATCGCAGGGCCGGCGTAGGGCTCGGCGACGGGCGCGGCGCGAAGAGCTTTCAGATCGTCTGCGACGCTTTGAACTTTTTTCTGGAGTTCGGCATCGCCCGGCAGATCGCTAACGGAATCGCCCTGAAAAGTTTCGACGCGCATCAGGTCCATGCCGTCGTCGGCGCGGGTTTCCGCCTGGATCACAAGGCGCGCGGAAGCGCCGGGGCGGACAAGCGCGGTGCCTTCGCTATTCGCGAGAGTGGTGCGGTCGTTTGTCGTTTGAAGAGAGACGATCGCGGAATAGACGTCTGGATATTTCAGGAACGCGGCGGACAGATTGCGTGCGCGATCTTCCCAGAGCTTGACCTGCTGCGGCGCGGGGACCAGAGCTTTCGCGATGTGCGACTGAGGAGTTTCGGCGGAAAAATCGGGAGACTTGTCTTCTTCCTCGGACTGCACGGCGGTGCTGGTTTTCACTTTCAGGAATGCGGAGGAGGCCTGGTCGTATTCGCGATTGGTGAGCTGCCAGAGGACGCGAGCGATGGCGTCTGAATCGTTGCCGAGCGGGAGCTGACCGGAGACGATGCCGGAGGCACGGGCCTGGCCGTGGGTATTGTCGAGAGCGACGGCGCCGACACGCATCATCACGTCTGCCATGCGGAGGCGGCGGTTGAGCGAGTAGATCAGGCTGCCGTTGGTGGCGATGATGGCGGTGGCGTCAAGATCGGTGACGGTGTAGCCAATAAAGTAGGGCGGCGGATCGGACTTTGCGAGATCGGTGGTGGCGCGCTTGAGTTCGCGCTGCATGGTATCGAGCAGAGGGTCGGTCGCGGCGCCGGGTGATGCGGAGCCGATACGCACGGTTCCCGCAACGAGGGCGGAAGCGGCGAGCAGCGAAACGGGAAGCAGGCGAGTTCGGCGGCTGGTTAGCACTCTTGGGACTTTTAACCTAACACACTCACTGAGTGGATGCGAGATGCGGGGGATAGGTGACTTCGAGCTGTGTTCCCGAACGCGCAATAGACATGGCGAGTGAGGTTGGACGCAGCCGGCGAGGCGATGTGAGCGATGTTCCAGGTTGGTCACTGTGCGACAAGGCACGGCGGGCGGCATTTGCGGAACGAGGTGACAGGAACGGAGTTAAGGTGAAATCAATACCCTCTCAGGCGGTGCGGTAGCGATGCTAAATTTCGTGGTGTCACTCACAACCAACGACAACGATTACCAGCAGGAGCAGGCGTCTGCCGCAGAAGCGACGGGCAAGCGGCTCGGCGTGGGGATACAGGTGGTCCACGCGGACAACGACGCACTCAAGCAGAGCGATCAGCTGCTGAAGATCGTGCAGACGCCGGGATTCCGGCCGGATGGGATTATTTTCGAGCCGGTGGGAACGCCTTTGCCGCAAGTGGCGAAAGCTGCCGCGGCGGCGGGAATCGGGTGGGTGATTCTGAACCGCGAGGCGGAGTACATTCCGGAGCTGCGGCGGCTGGGGACGGCGCCGGCTTTCGCGGTGAGTTCGAATCATCTGGAGATCGGGAGAATTCAAGGATTGCAGATGGCGGCTCTGCTGCCGAAGGGCGGGAGCGTCATTTATATACAGGGGCCCTCAGACAATCCGGCGGCGAAGCAGCGGACGATGGGGATGCAGCAGACGAAGCCGGCAAATGTGAAGATCACTGCGCTGAAGGGACAGTGGACGGAAGATAGCGCGTACAAAGCGATGGCTTCGTGGGTGCGGCTGCCGACTTCGCAGCGGCAGACGGTGGACATGGTGAGCGCGCAGGACGACTCGATGGCACTGGGCGCGCGGCGGGCGGTGGAAGAGGCCGATTCTGCGGTGCGCGATAAGTGGCTGGCGGCGCCGTTCACCGGATGCGACGGCCTGCCGAAAACGGGCCAAGAAGATGTGCGCAAAGGAATTCTGGCGGCGACCGTGGTGGTGCCACCCAACACGACGACGGCGATCGAGATGCTGGTGGATGCGATTCAGAATGGAAAGAAGCCGCTCGAGATGGCGCTGACGGTGCCGAGTTCGTTTCCGACGCTGACGAAACTGCAGAAGTAAGCGCAAGTAAGGGACTGAAAATGTGCAGAAGCGACTGCCGCGCGTAGGCAAGACAGTGCCGCGCTTAAGGCCGCGGCGCTACATTTAAAACTTCAAACCTTGATTCCCTGCCCTTCTACAATTGTCACATAGCGATCGATTGGGACGTCTGTGATGCGCTCGACGAGCGTGCTGGGCGCGGGCCATTTGATTTCGATCCAGTCGATTCTGGTGCGCTTGCCGACGCCGAGAACCATGCGCGGATCGTGCGAGGAAAGATAGCTGCCGCCGCCCACCTTATATAGATGTCGCTTCAGGTCTCCGGCCTGGTAGCTGACTTTCGCGCCGATGGCGTCGATATTGGCTTTGCGGCCGATGAGGCGTAGGCCGAGCCAGTGATTTTCAGCGCCGGCGCTGTTGCGGAGCAGGACGGGTGCGGCGTTGTTGACGGCGACGAGGACGTCCACGGCACCGTCGTTATTGAAGTCGCCGAGAGCCATGCCGCGCGCGGCGAGCGGCTGCGAAAAAACCGGCCCGCTTTTCGCGCTGACGTTCTCGAAGCCGTGGCCGGTGTTGTGGAAAAGCAGCATGGGCTCCAGATACTTCACGGTGGCGGAGCGCTGGTCGATGCGGTCGTCGGGATGGCCGTTGCAGAGGATGAGGTCGAGGTCGCCGTCGTTGTCGTAGTCGAAAAATTTCAGTCCCCAGCCGCTCATCAAGCGCGTGGTGGAACCGATGCCGGTGGGGATGGCGGCGTCAGAGAACGATTCGTTTTTGTCGTTGTGGTAGATCGAATACATTTCCTGATCGACGTTGGCGACGAAGAGATCGATGTAGCCGTCCTGGTCGTAATCGGCTGCATCCACGCCCATGCCGGAACGCGCGCGGCCGAAGCTGCTGTAACCGACGCCGGCGAGAAGGCCGATTTCCTCGAACTTATCGGCGCCGCGATTGGCGAAAAGGAAATTCGCGACGGTGTCGTTGCCGACGAACAGGTCCATCCGGCCGTCGTTGTTGATGTCGGCGGCGACGACGCCCCAGGCTTTCGCGAGTGAATTGGCGATGCCGGATTGTTTGCTGACGTCCGTGAAGGTGCCATCACCATTATTGTGGTACAGCCAGCACGGCATGGGGTCATACACGCTGGGAATGCAATACCAGCGCTGATGGGTCTGCAGGTTGCCGCAAAATTTATTTTTGGACTTATTGAAATCGACGAAGCGGCAGACGAAAAGGTCGAGGCGGCCGTCGTTGTCGTAATCGAACCAGACGGCGCTGGTGCCCCAGCCGTCGGCGGCGACGCCGGCCTTGGCGGTGACGTCTGTAAAAGTGCCGTCGCCATTATTGTGATAGAGGATGCTGGAGGCGTACTGCGTTACATAGAGGTCGGGAAAACCGTCGCCATCGTAATCCCCAACGGCGACGCCCATGCCGTAGGCGGTGCCGGGGACGCCGGCTTTTTCGGTGACGTCTGTGAATGTGCCGTCGCGATTATTTTTGTAAAGCGCGTTGCGCAGCCGCGGATTCGGATCGAAGAAGTCGCACTTGCCGCTGTTGACGAGGTAAATGTCCATCCAGCCGTCGTTGTCGTAGTCGAGAAAGGCGCAGCCCGCGCCGACGGTTTCGGGCAAATACATTTCTTCGGAGCGTCCGCTGACGTGCACCCAGGAGATGCCGCTGGCGGACGGCGGGACTTGTTCGAAGACGGGAGTCGCGCTTTCCGCGCCAGTCCGCGGCGTGACGCGCGTGGTGCGTGGAGAAAACATTCCGGGAATCGCGGAGTGCGGCGGCAACGCGGCGGACGCACCGGCGCCAGCCAGAGTTTTGAGAAACCAGCGGCGCGTGATCGCCGTCAGAGCTTCGTGTAGATTGCGAGGCATCGACTCCCCGTTCAAAGAATATCGCGAATTGCGCCTCATGGAATTCACCATGAGGTTTAAGCTGCAGTACACTTACGGCGATGCCGCGTCTCGCTAAGCTGCTGCTTTGGGCGCTCGCGTTCCTGATTATCCTGAGCGTGCCGGGGCTTTTGCGCCGGGCGACATTCGCGGGTCCGCAATCAGCCGCGGATCCGCAACATTCGTCCAAACCCGCGCCCGCATCCGCTGAAAATCCGAAACGAAAAGATTACGTGGGCACGGACCCATGCGCCAGCTGCCACAGCGAAATCGCGCAAACCTACCGGTTGACCAATCACAACTTGACGTCGTCGCTGCCGAGTTCCTCGACTTTGAAAGGCAGTTTTGCGCCGGGATCGAACACGATGAGCACGGTGCTTCCGGATTTGACGTTTCGGATGGATCAGCGCGGAAGCAATTTTTTTGAGACGGCGATCTCCGGAGATCCGCCGCACACGAAGGAGCGGACTGAACCGATTGACATCGTGATCGGGACCGGGGAGAAAGGTCAGACGTTCCTCTACTGGCACAGCGACCGGCTGCTGCAACTTCCAATTTCGTACTGGCGCGACGTGGGGTGGATTAACAGCCCGGGATATTTGGACGGCACGGCGGATTTCGAACGGCCCATTCCACCACGATGCCTGGAGTGCCACGCGACTTATGCGCGTTCGCTGGAAGCATCGCTGCTTTCGAACCGGTACGACAAAAACGAAGTGACGCTGAATTTGAGCTGCGAACGATGCCACGGACCGGGGCGGCAGCATGTGGAGAAATTTCGAGCAGCACAAGCGTCTAACGCGGGAACGAGCGTTGCGGGTCCGCAGATCGTGAATCCCGCGAAGCTGCCGCGCGCGCGGCAAATCGAAGTGTGCGGGCAATGCCATGGAGGAGCGGGAAGAGATATTGCGCCGGCGTTCAGCTATATCCCAGGCGAAAATCTGGCGGAATACATTGAGCTGCCTGCGCCCGATCCAAACGCTGCGGTGGACGTTCACGGCAATCAAATGGCGCTGCTCGAGAGGAGCCGTTGCTATCGAGCGTCGCCGAATTTGACCTGCATCACGTGCCACAACCCGCATGAGGGTGAGAAGGCGGCGGCGACATACTCGACGAAGTGCCTGGAGTGCCACGAAGCGAAGAGTTGCGGCGAGTTTGCGCGGCTGGGACCGAAGATCAGCGAAAATTGCGTCGATTGCCATATGCCGCTGCAATCGTCGAAAGTGATTGTGTCGGCGCTGAACGGCAAGCAAGTGAGCGTACGAGTGCGCAATCACTGGATCCGGGCGTACGCGAATTCCGGCGGGACGCAATGACGTTAGTCGCTCAGCGAGGCGCGTTGGGGTCCTGGCCGTCGTGCAGCTTGCGGGCTTTCGCGTCCAGCTCGCGCTGCAGGGCCATTTGTTGAGTGGCGAGATCTTTCTTGCCGGTGCGGGCGTAGGCAATCGCAAGCTGATAGTGGCCGGCTGGATCGTCGGGTACAAACCTCACGTAGGATTCGAGGGGCGCGACGGCTTGGTCGAATTGCTGATTGGAGTTGTAAGCCATACCGAGGCCGCGCAGCGCGTCTGTGAAAGTGGGATCCAGTTTCACGGCGCGTGAAAAATGCGGGATGGCTTCGGCCCAGTTTTGATCTCCGGCGGCCAACTCACCCAGGACGTACTCCGCACCAGCGTTGCCCGGATCGATTTTCAGTTCGGCTTCGAATTCAACGCGTGCGTCCTGCGGAGTGGTAGCGGTGGGAGGGCGAGACAAGATCAGTCGGCCGATACGAAAGTGAATTCCCGGCATGGTGGGATTTTGCTGAAGGATGGTGCGGTATTGCGCTTCGGCCTCGTCCCACTTCCCTTGCTCTTCGAGCGCCTCGGCATCGAGTTCGTGGGCCTGGTAGGAATTCGGCGCCTTGGTGGCAAGCTCGCCGGCGGCGCGTGTGGATAGGTCTGAATAGGCGTGGGTTTCCACGTAGAGGACGTCAGGATCGGCCGGGAACGCGTGGCGGAGAGCAATCAGAGCGTTTAAAGCAGTATCTTCCTGCTGCAAGGCCATGGCGCAACGGACGGTGGCCAGGCCGCCTTCGCGTTTCAAGTCTTTGTCGGCGACGCGCGCCCACCCTTTCAACGCGGGGATGGCTTCCTTGCAGTGGTTCGATTTGGCGAGCTGCACACCGCGCGTGACAGCTGCGCTGGAATCGGCGGCGGGAGTGCCGGACGACGCGGCCTGCCCCGCTGCGTAAGCTGGCAGCAACATGGACGCGGCAAGAATTAAGACAAAAGTCTGTAAGTGAAATTTAGGCATAAAAAAATGGGCAGGCGGAAGACCCGCCTGCCCATCTTATCGTGTTGAGAGTTAGAAATAGAACTTAAGCGCGAGCTGAATTTCGCGCGCGTCCTGGGTTGTGTTGATGACGCCGAAGTTTGTGTCTCCGACGGTGTTGTCGAAGTGCGCAAAGTTCGGATGGTTGAAGAGGTTCAAGAACTCCGCTCTGAACTGCAGTTTCCGGGCTTCTCCAAATCCCCAGTTTTTCTGCACGCTCAAGTCGTAGTCGGTGTAAGCCGGACCGATCACGGGTCCTTGCGCGGGGCAGTCGCCGAAAGTCCCCGCAGCGGGAACCGAGAACGTTGCCGGGCTGACCCAGCTGAGACCCGCACCGGGAACGAAGGTTTTGGTATAGACCGGGTTGCCGTTGCAATTCGGGCGCGAACCCTGGGAATCGGTACCGGAGGTATCCGAAGGCGAGTACAGAGCCAGCGGGAAGCCGGTGTGCCAGGAAACGATGGGGTTGAGCGACCAGTCGCCGATGATGGCGTTGACGAGTTTGCCGGAATCGGTGCCGAACTTCTTGCCCGAGCCGACCGGAACGTTGTAAACGGCGTACGCGCTGATCACATGCTTGGAGTCCCAGTAGCATTGCGACCATTCCGCGTTGGGGTTGTAGAGGTTCTGCCAATAGGGCGACGCCGGGGTGGTTTGCGTCGTCGCGCTCCATGTGCCGTAGTAACCGCTGCTGTTCGTCATGCACTTGGAATAGGTGTACGAGACCTGGCCTTCCAAGCCATTGCTGTAGCGCTTCTGGAAGACGGCTTGAAGTGCGTTGTAGCTCATCTTGCCGATCGAAGCGCTGTCTTTTACAGCTCCGACTTCTTCCGGGCCATATCCGGTGAGTGGGGCTGCGTTCGGGCCGCCTACATACGGAGTGGGAAGGGTGGTGCCGTTCGGTTGGAGGATGCTCTGCGTCAACCATTCGGGAACCATCAGGTGCGTCCCGTGCTGGCCAACGTATCCAACCTGCAAGGTTGCGTTGTTTGCGACTTCGTACTGAACGGTGAAGTTGTACTGCTGCACGATCGCCGGTTGGACGGTCGGGTCCCAAGCGTTGATCGTGGCGCCGGCGTACGGGTTACCGGTAACAGGCGTCGAACCGGCGGTTGGACCGGCGGCGGTGGTAAACGGCGTGCTGCCGGCGTCGGTTGCGTTCGGACCTTCCACTTGTGGCGCAGTGAACGGCGGATTCTGGGTGAGGCGGAGGTTGGTGCCCGTGCCTTCGAGATAAGAAGACACGGTGTAACCGCCGCGGACGACTGCCTTGTTGTCGAATTGCGACGGGCTCCACGCAAAACCGATGCGAGGCTGGACGTCGGGCCAGCCGTACACGGAGTTGTACAGGCCGCGGCTGTTGCCGTCCTGGTTCGCAAGTTCGATGTTGCCGGTGAGAATGTTGATATTGGACTGACGATTGTTTTCCTCGACCCACGGCGTTCTAGCTTCGTACCGGACACCAAGATTGAGGGTGAGGTTGCTGGTAACGCGGAAGTCGTCCTGGAAATAACCCGCGCCGAGCCAATCGCGCTGGTGCCAGGCGCCGCCGGAGCTGATGCCCTGCCCGACGTAACCGGGGAGACCGAGAGCAAAGTCCGCCGCTGCGTTGCCCGAGTACTGGCCAGAATAAAGAAGAGCGCCAAGTTCGCCGGCGTTGCCGCTGTAAAAAACGTCGATACGATAGCGGTTGGCCTGGAATCCGACCTTGAGGCTATGGCGACCCGTGATCCAGCTCAGGTTGTCAGTGAACTGGACGACAGTGCTTCCGAAAGCTTCCGATACGAGGGGGCTGCCCAAGTTCGTCAGCGAGCCGGTACCCTCGTTGGTAATCGTACCGCCGCCGAAACCGATACCCAGCAAGCCAGGCACGCCGTTCGGGTTGGAGTTCGCGATTCCAAGAGTGGTGCCCAAATCTCCGACCGAGGCCGGGAACGTGGTGGCGCCATTGGCGAAAGCGATGCGGTTCAAGCCGCCGCGGAAATCGTTGATAACGGTTGGCGAAAATGCGTGAATCCAGTCGCCTTCCATGTTGTAGAGCTTGGCTTCGTTAATCGAGCTGCCGAGCAACGGTTGCGAGTTGCTCGAAGGGTCGAACTGATAGCCCTGCGAGTAACGTGCCGAGAAGCGGTCCTTTTCCGACATGACGTAATCCATCTTGAGGTCGCCCTGGTCGGTGTTGAACTGCTGCGCGGTGGTGTTATACGCGAGACCGTAGCCCGTTGCGGCAACTGAGCTCACTGCCTGAGGATAAAGCGGCGACCCAACGAGTGATGTGAAGACTGGGTCGAGCATGTTGGTCGGGATTTTGTTGTTCAGGAAGTTGACCTGCGCCGCCGGAGCCACGAGTTGGCACGGGGTGCCGCCGACGATGCCGGTGCCCGCTGCGCACGGATTCTTCAGCTGAACCGGTGTGGAGGCGTTGAGCAAAGCGCTGAAGTCGCCGCCCTTCTCAGCGTCGGTGAGCACGGAGCTGGTGCCGAGCGTGGAAGGATAGTCGAAACGGCCACCCTGGTAGTCAACGAAGAAGAAGAGCTTGTTCTTGATAATTGGTCCGCCTACGGTGCCGCCGAACATGTTCCAGCGGATTTTCGGGGTCGGTGCGATTCCAGGCGTCAAACTGGCTTCCCACTTGTTGGCGTTCAGCACGTCGTTGCGGAAAAATTCGAAGATATCGCCGTGGAACTGGTTGGTGCCGGATTTGATGGTGGTGTTGACGATGCCGCCCTGGAAGTTACCGAATTCGGCGGGAGCGTTGGAGGTGATGAGGTTGAATTCCTGAATGGCGTCGGGCGACGGAGTCAAGCCGAGGTTGTTTTCAGAAACCTGGTTGTTGTCCATGCCGTCGAGCATGAAGTTGTTGGCCTGCTCGCGGTTTCCGTTGATGTACGGGCGGCCGCCGCTTTCCGCGGTGTTCGATCCGAGGTTGAAGCTGTGCGCATCGACGCTGACGGCGCCGGGAGCGAGTAGAGTGAGCTGAGTGGGATTCCGAGTTGCGAGGGGCAGGTTATCGTTGGTGCTGCCGTCAACGATGGTGCTGACCTCTGTGGTCTCGGTTTGCAGAATGGGAGCGTTGCCAGAAACTTCAACGGTCTGGTTCACGGCTCCGACCTTCATCTGCACATCGACTTTAGCCACCTGGTTGAGAACCAGGGTGAAAGCCGGGTAGATGGCTGTCTCAAAGCCCTTGGCCTCGACTTTTAGCACGTAGTTTCCAACCGAGACGCGCGAGAGAGTGTAGAGGCCGTCGCCTCCGGTCTGCGCGGTGAGGCTGGTGCCGCGATCCTGGTCTGTGATGGTAACGGTCGCACCACTGACGGGAGCGCCCGACGGGTCTGTAACAGTTCCGGTAACAGTCGCGGTGACCTGTTGCGCGGAAAGCGGAGTGGTTAGGGCTGGAGCGACGAGCCCAAAGAGCAAGAAGAGCCCCATAACCACTGTCGATATCCGACACTGAATTTTCACAAATGCCTCCTGGAAATTGCCGGCACGCGCCCGGAAAACAAGCGCACGCCGCCACACCACCCATTTCTGCACAAGAGCTATATAGCTGAGAATAGCGCTTGTCAAGAAAATTATGCCCATGTATAACGAATCGGCCCAATTGATGAATTGAATGGCTGGCGGAGCGCGCTCTATAGCAGTATATTGTGCTATAGAGCGGTCTAAACTCGTTCATTAAACTCTTGAAGAGGCGTGGTTTGAACAATATTCACATCGGCGTCGTACTCTACTGTTCCCGCTGTGGGGAGAGTTCATGAGCGAATCACGACGAGCCGCGCAGCCTGCCTACAAACGGATTCAGTTCGCGATCCGGAAGCGGATCGAGTCCGGGCATTTGAAGCCGGGCGACGTGGTGGATTCCGAGCGCGAGCTGGCCAAGGCGCACAAAGTGAGCCTGATGACGGCGCGGCACGCGCTGGCGGACCTGGCGCGGGAAGGAATGGTGGAGCGCCGGCACGGATCGGGCACGTTTGTGGCGCCGCCGAAAATTCATTTCAACAAGTTGATGAGCTACACCGAGCAGATGACCAGCCGCGGGCTGAGCGGCGGCTCGCGTGTGGTTTCTTCCGGGGTGCTGGACAACGAGCCGGAAATTTCGGCGCGGCTGTCATTGGCGGCGACGACGCATCTTGCAGTGCTCGAGCGCGTGCGAAACGCGGCGGACGAGCCGTTTGCGCTGGAGACTTCGTATCTTTCAGCCGATGAGTTTCCGAATGTGCTGACGGCGGTGCAGGAGCGGGGATCGCTTTTCGCGACGCTCGAGCAGACCTACGGGATTGAACTGGCGTATGCGGATGAAGAGATCGATTCGACGGCGGCGGAACCGCGCACGGCGGAGCTGTTGAGCGTTGCGCGCGGGACGCCGCTGCTGCGGATCCGGCAGGTGATTTACAGCACGAAGGGAAAGCCCACCATTTACGTCGTCGGCCTGTACCGGTCGGGACGCCACACGCTGCTGATTCGACGTTTCCGGTAAATCCACACACTTATTTTTGCGCGAGCCACAGAGCGGCTGCGCCGACAAGCGCGGACTGCGAGCGGAAGTGCGCGTTGACAATTTTCACGCGCTTGCGATTGGGATTGATGGCCCAGGTTCTGAGTTTCTCGCGCATGCGAGGCGCATAACGCATCATCACGCGGCCGAAGCCGCCGCCGATGACAATCACTTCGGGTTCGAGCAAGTCGATGATGCCGCCGAGCCAGATTGCAAGCCGGTCTGCGGACGATTGCAGAATTTCCTGTGCGAGTGGATCGCCATCGTCCGCGGCATTGACGACGATTTCGGCCGTGAGCTTATCGACGGCGCCTCCCGATGCGGCGAGCATGCGCGCACCGGCGACGGGATTTTCGGAAGCGCGTTCGCGGGCCTGGCGGCCGACGGCGGTGCCCGAGGCATAGACCTCAACACAGCCGCGCTTTCCACAACCGCATTGCGGACCAGCAAGATCGATGGTCATGTGGCCGCCTTCACCGGCCATGCCCGTGGTGCCGGCGAAGAGCTTGCCATTCAGGACCATGCCGACGCCGATGCCGGTGCCGAGCGTGACGTAGAACATGTGCTTGTACCCGGCGCCAGCGCCCCAGGCGGATTCGGCGAGAGCGGCGGCGTTGGCGTCGTTGGCCAGGCGCGCGGGAAGCTTGTAGTGCCTGGCGATTTTTCGCGCGAGGGGATAGCGCTTCCAGCACGGAAGATTCGTGGCATCGACGACGAGGCCGAGGTTGGAATCGACCCAACCGGGGACGGCGATGCCGATCGCTTGGGCGTGGCGCGCGCGAGGATCGCGGCGAAGCGCATCGATGGCGGCGAAGACGGATTTGAGGCCGTCTTTTTCGGAGCCGCGGGCGGACATGGGCACGCGCGCGCTGAGCAGAACTTCACCCGCAGGCGTGACGATGCCGGCTTCGACTTTTGTGCCGCCGATATCGACGCCGAGGATCAGGTTCTGTTTCTTTGGCATGTTTGGGGCGGCCGCCGGTGTGCGAATGGCATCGAGAGCTGGGCTAGCCGGAAACGAATTCCATCGGGCGGCTCAATTCCTTCGCGAGGCGCCACGCGCACACGGCGGAGATGGCTACGAGCACAACCCCGATTCCGTAGTGCAGCAGCAATATTTTGCCGACGCCAAACAGCGCGCAATAAATCATGACGCAGCCAAGGAGCCAGCACCACAGATTCCGGCCGAGATCGTGTGTCGGCACGATTTCGGGAACGTTTGAAGCGACGGGTTTCCAGCCGGTGACATCCGGATGAACCTTACGGTAGAAGGCTTCCAGGACGTGCTGGGGCTCGGGCCTGGTGATGAAGGTGACGAAGATCCAGACAACCGAAGTGAGCAGCGTGGTGAAGAGAGTGTCTTTGGCGAAGACCACGGTGCTGCTGCCGGTGAAAAGCTCCGGGCGGCCGAGCAGCGACGTCCAAAGCGAATCGAGATGAAGCGCGATGGTGAGGAACAGAGCGGTGAGCATGGCGGAGATTTCGCTCCACGCGTTGATGCGCCACCAATACCATCGAAGCATGTAAACGGTGCCGGTGCCGGCGCCGATCTCAAGAACCCATTGCCAGCCGGCGCGAATTGAATTGAGCTGCGCCGAAACGTAGCCCGTGGCGATGACGAGCAGTATCGTGACGACCTGCGAGACACGGACGTAGTGCTTCTCGCTGGAATTCCGAACGAGGAAGCGGCGGTAAAAATCTTCAACGAGATACGAAGTGCCCCAATTGAGCTGCGTGGCGATGGTGCTCATGAACGCGGCGAGAAAACCGGCCAGGATGATGCCTCGCAAGGCGTGCGGGACGTGATCGTTGACGATCATCATGTAGCTGGTTTCGGGATGCGCGAGGCCGGGATAGAGAACGATCGCGGCGAGCGCCGTGAGAACCCACGGCCAGGGGCGCAGCGCGTAATGCGCGATGTTGAACCAGAGCACGGAGAAAAGTCCGTTGCGTTCATCGCGCGCGCTGAAGATGCGCTGTGCGATGTACCCGCCGCCGCCGGGCTCGGCGCCGGGATACCAGAAGGCCCACCACTGCACGCCGAGATAAACGCAAAAGGTGATGACGGGCAAGGTCCAGAGAGCTTCGCTGGTGACGCCGCGCGAAAAATCGGGAAGGAACGACATCGGGTCGGAGCCGCCGTTGGTGGCGCGCATGCCGTCGATCGTGGCGATCATGGTGCGCATGCCGCCCGCGGCTTTCACGGCGTAGTAGGCGATGCCGATGACGATGCCCATTTTCAGAACGAATTGAAACAGATCGGTCCAGAGCACGCCGGACAGGCCGCCAAGCGAAACGTAAATTCCGGTGAAAGGAATCAGGAAGAAAATGCAGACGACGAGCGCTTGACCTTCGGTGCCGGCAAAGGTGCCCCCGAAAATGTGCGAAAGGCCGTTGGCGAAGCTGACGAGAAAAGGCCAGCCGGCCATGGTGGGGCCAAGCGTGGTGGAAACGATGTTGATCATCGCCTTGGTGACCCAGCCGAGGATGAGGCAGTTCATCAGTAGGCCGAGGTAGATGGCGCGAAAACCGCGAAGGAAAGCGGCGGGCTTTCCGGAGTAGCGGATTTCGGCGAACTGCACGTCGGTCAACAGGCCCGAGCGGCGCCAGAGGCGAGCGAAAAGAAAAACCGTCATCATTCCAGATGGAAGGAAAGCCCACCAGATCCAGTTCCCCGCCACGCCTTGCGTGTAAACCAGGCCCGCGACGAGCAGCGGCGTATCGGCGGCGAATGTGGTGGCGACCATTGAAGTGCCCGCGAGCCACCAGGAAACGCTGCGGCCGGAGACGAAATAATCTTCCGCACTCTGGCCGGCGCTGCGACGGAAATACAAGCCGAGCAAAAGAGTAATTGCGAGATAACCGAGAATGGCGGACCAATCGAGAAGCGTGAATGTCATAGCGGGCCGGATTTATGGCACATTTCGGCACGCGGACGCAAATTGAAACAGCACGGACGCGAGTGCGCGAAGAAATCTTCTCGGTTGGCGGGGGCGAAAGCGTTTGTGAGCGGGCGAAACTTCGCGCTATTCTCCCGACTCGCTGCGCGCTCGAGACTCGCGCATTCACAGGGGAACACGACATGCGGAAGCGGCTGTGCACGATTTTTTTGGCGATAAGCTTTGCGGGGGTGGCGTTCGCGCAAGCCGCGCAGACAGCTGCGACGCCGACTGCTGGAGCAGCGCTGAAGCTGATGCCCATGCCTTCGACGGTGCAGCCTTCGGCGGGCGAGCTGCCGGTGACGAATACGTTTTCGATTGCGCTGAAGGGCTATACGGAGCCGAGGCTGGAGCGAGCGTCGCAGCGATTCATGCGCGAGTTGGCCGGCGTGACGGGGCTTTCGATCGGCCCGGGGACAGAGGACACATCGAAACCGATGCTGGTGGCGACGACGGATCACGCGAGCCTGCCGATTCAGGAAGTGAGTGAAGACGAAAGCTACACGCTGGACGTGACGCCGGCGCAGGCGACGCTGCACGCGGCGAATCCGCTCGGCACGATGCATGGGTTGCAAACTTTTCTGCAATTGGTGCAGGTGACGCCGACGGGCTTCGCCGCGCCCGCGGTGCATATCGAAGACACCCCGCGATTTCCGTGGCGCGGATTCATGTTTGATTCCGGGCGGCACTTCACGCCGATGGACGTGCTGAAGCGCAACATCGACGGGATGGAAGCGGTGAAGCTGAACGTGATGCACTGGCACCTTTCGGAGAATCAGGGATTTCGTGTGGAAAGCAAAACGTTTCCGAAACTCACCGAGCTTGGCTCCGATGGCCTGTTCTATACGCAAGAGGATGTGAAAGAAATCATTGCGTACGCGCGCGATCGCGGGATTCGGGTGATGCCGGAGTTCGATATGCCGGGGCACGCGACCGCGTGGTTCGTGGGGTATCCGCAAATCGCGAGCGGCGCGGGGCCGTACCAGATCGAGCGGGAGTGGGGCGTGTTCGATCCGGCGATGGATCCGACGAACGAGGCGACGTACAAATTTCTGGAAAAGCTGCTGGCGGAGATGACAGCGCTTTTCCCCGATGCGTTTTTCCATATCGGCGGCGACGAGGTGAACGGGAAGGAGTGGGACGCGAATCCGAAGATTCAGGCGTTCATGAAGGCGCACGACCTAAAAACCAACGCGGACCTGCAGCACTACTTCAACGAGCACGTGGAAAAAATTCTGGAGAAGCACCACAAGACTCTGGTCGGCTGGGATGAAATTCTCGCGCCCGGATTGCCGAAGGAGAGCGTGGTGCAGTCGTGGCGCGGTCAGGATTCGCTGGCGGAAGCGATCAAGCTTGGATACCGCGGGCTGCTGTCGTTTGGCTATTACCTCGACTTGATGCACCCGGCATCGGCGCACTACGGCATCGAGCCTATTTCGAAGAACGCCGCGCTGTTGAGCGATGAAGAGAAAAGGCGGATTCTTGGCGGCGAGGCGTGTATGTGGTCCGAATATTCGCTGGAGTCGCTCGATTCGCGGATCTGGCCGCGGACTGCCGCAATCGCGGAGCGCCTGTGGTCTCCGCAATCGACGACGGATGTGGACTCGATGTACGCGCGAATGGCGGCGGAGAGCCGGCGGCTCGAAGCGCTGGGCTTGACGCATCGTTCAAGCGAGAACCGGATGCTGCGGCGAATGGCGGGACAAGAGGATATCGCTGCGCTGCGCACGCTGGCGGACGTGGTGGAGCCTGTGAAGGAGTACGACCGCGAAAATTTGCACGGGCCGGGAAGCCTTTCGACGCCGCTGGATCGCGTGATCGACGCGGTGCCGCCGGAGAGCGATGTGGCGCGGGAATTTTCGGCGGACGTGGATCAGTGGATCGCGGGAAAGTTTCAGGACGCGGCGCTCGAGAAGAAAATTCGAGCGTACCTGGTGCGCTGGAGCCGCAATCACGACGAGCTGGCGCCGCTGTTTCAGTCCTCGTTCATTGTGGCGGAAGTGGAGCCGGTGGCGCAGAGCTTGTCGTCACTGGCCGCGGCGGGATTGCAGGCGCTTGATTACATCGACAAAGGAATGGCGGCACCGCAGGACTGGATCGCGCAGCAAGATGCGCTGGTGAAACAGTCGCAGGCGAAAAAAGCGGATTTGCTGCTGATGGTGGGTCCGCCGATTCAGAAACTGGTGGAAGCGAGCGGAACGCAAAACGCGAAATAGCCTTGTGAGAAAAAGTTGGTAGCGGTACGGGGAATCGAACCCCGGTTACCAGGTTGAGAACCTGATGTCCTAACCCCTAGACGATACCGCCACGGGCGCGCGCTTCTAGGAAAGCGCGGTGATGATTTTCGCACGAGGGTTGCGATTCGCGCAAGGCTGGGCACGCGAGGCCGGGCTTGCGGGCGAAGATGTAGGAGCGGCGGCTTTGGTGTTCGACTTCGGGGGCGTAGGGGGAGCGCTCGAGGGATTGTTCGAGGGTGAATCCTGCGGCGGTGAGCAGGCGCTCAATCGATTGCGTTTCGAAAAAATGGAAATTCATCGTAATGCGCTGGCCCCAGAGTTCGTCCACGAAGAGCGATTCCCCACCGGTGTGAAATGCGATAAGGAGCAGGCCGCCCGCGCGGAGCACGCGATGCAGTTCGCGGAAGACGGCGGGTAGAGACGGCTCGGGAATGTTGACGATGGCGTAGAAGGCGGCGATGCCCGCGAGGGCTTCGTCGGCGAATGGAAGCGCGAACATGTCGCCGGCTTCGAACGGAATTGCGGGATTGAGTTCGCGGGCTACCTCAAGCATGCGTGGGGAAAGATCGAGGCCGATCACTTTTGCGCCGGCGTCGTGGAGATAGCGGGCGACGTGACCGGGGCCGCAGCCGATGTCGCAGACGAGGCCGGCGCGCGTCTGGCGGGCGAAGCGGTCGAGCTGCTCGCGATCGAAGGGCTTGTGCGCGAGTTCGCCGTAGATGCGGCGGGCGTATTCTTCGGAAAGCCGGTCGTAACTTTCGCGCACACCACGAATTTGTTTTTCGTCCATGGCGATAGGCCCGCCGCGCAACAAGCGTCGCGACGGGAAAGGCGATTTTCTCACCTCGCACGAAAACACGAGACGAAAAAGAAAAAGGGCGCCCGCTTCCGCGAGACGCCCTTTTTTGTTTCGCTTTGAATCGTCTGCAACGACCGCCGATTACGGCAGGTAGTAGCGGAACGAGGTGAACCACATCGGTTCGGACACCGTCGGCTGACCCGAGACACCATAACCGGTCAAGGACGACGACGCACCGACGCCGCTCCAGGTGTTGCGAACCACGTAGGAGCCCTGCATGCCGAGAGCGACGGTACCCTTGGGACCCTTGTAGAAGCGGTACCAGAAGCCGGCGGTGCCTTCGAGCAGGTTGCGGGTATCACCCGTGCAGCTGCCAAGCGCGCCCGGAATGTAACCGGCGCCCGCGTTGGTGCCTGCCGGAACGGTGGTGGTCGGCGCGGTTTCAATCCAGCAACCTGCGTTGCTGAAGAGAGGTGAGCCGTAGCCTTCACCCTTCGTACCATTCAGGTATGCCGCGCGGCTGGCGTATTCACCGCCCGCGTTGAGGTAGATATCCAGTTTCGGCGTGGGGTGCAGCTGGATCGTGCCGAGGGCCTGGTAGTTGTGGAGCAGAGCGATGGTGCCGTCCGGACGAACCGTCGCGTCGGCAAGACCGCCCGAACCGTAACGTCCGAGGCCGCTGCCGCCGAGGAAGTGGATGCCAAGGTCCACCTTTTTGTCGAAGAAATGCCAACGAGCGTTGGCGCCCACGCCGCCGCCGGTGCGCGAATCGTTGAAAGCGCCGGCCGCGGAAGGAGCGGTGGAAAGATCGATCGGGCAAGGATTCGTGGGAGAGATTCCGACGACGCACGGGAAAATGCGATCGCGGAACTGACTCACGATGCCAAAAACTTCGAAGTGACCGCCGAGGGCATCGAGCGCCGCCTTGAGGATGATGTCAGGCGCCGGGTTGTAGGAGTAGTTTGCCAGCGGGTTAAACAAGCCACCGCCCACGCCGGACTGGCCGAGCAGGAAGTTGGTATAGGTGGTGGTGGTGCCACCGACGAGGGCCGTGCAAGGCTCGACGGGGCAGGTGGTGGAGGTCGGGACGAGCACGGTGGTCTGGCCGGAAGTGATCGTGCCGGTCGGGTTGCCGTGGACGGTGAAGGTGGTTTGGGCTTCTTCGATGCCAAGACCGAAGGTCAGCTTGTTGTCCCAAACACTTTTCGTCAAACGCATACCGTATTGGCGCGCCCAGCTGAAGCCCACCGAGTACTGTGGATCGATGGTCAACGGGACTTGCTCAGTACGATTGTCCATTGCGGTGCCGGTTTCGGTCACCAAGCTCCACATCTGGCCGCCGGTGATGGTGAAGCCGTTGTCGAACTTGGCCTGGCCCCAGAACTGACGCTGACGGAACACGTAGCTATTGCTTTCGTTGTTGTTCGAAGTGCTGCCGCCGCCAAGGAAGTCACCCTCGTAGTAGCTGCCGATGGTCACGCTGCCCAGCTTGCCCTGAGCGAGCATGCTGATGCGGGACTGACGGCCGGTGGCGTTGAACTCGCTGATATTGCTGGCCGAGGAACCCGGCAGCGGGACCGCGTTGAACGGAGTGTTGATGTCCGAGCTGGTGGCCTTACCGCGCCACACCGTTTCAGCGGCCGAGAAGCCGCCCGGAGTGAGCGTGATGCCTTTGAAATGGATCTGATAGGCATCTTCGTTGCCCTGGCCTGCGCCGGTCATCGTCGTGTCGATGGGTACGGCGTTGGACATGGCGATAGCACGGCTTTGTGGGGCGGACATCGAGGAGTCCGCGTTCTCGCCCGAGTTCGCGTCCTTGGAAGAGGACGAGTTGCTCAACTCGGTCTCCATGATCTGCATGCGCTGCTGCTGCAGGCGGAGCTGCTGATTTTGTTCCGACAGCTGCTTGGATTGAGCTTCGATTAGTTCACGAAGTTGCTGAAGCTCACTCTCCAAGCCCGATGGGACTGCCGCAGGAGCCGCCGCGGTAGCGGCCGGTTTGTCCGACGAGTTGGTCGTGGTGCTGGCGGACTTGGTGTCGTCGTTCGGCTTGGCCGACGAATCCTTGTCGCCTGACCCGGTCCCTGCCATCGCTGGCATAGCAGCGAGACCAAGGGCCAAAAGCCATGTTGCAAATGCTCGCATTTCCCTTCCTCCTTGAATTGACTCCCGTTGCTGCGCACAATTCGCTACTGCGTCGGCCTTCGCTCGCTCCGATTTCCGGTGCTGCTGCAATCATGCTGTTGGCGCGAATTCAGACCACAGGCTTGCGACTTGCGTGATCTCAAACAAGATTTACGACCTACGGCTGACGACCTAAATCGGCTGTTCATACCCCACGGTTCGCCCGCGTTGCTGCGTCACTGTGGCCCCAAAGTGCAAGCACCTTATGAGGGGGGTTTGAACTACCCGTGACGGCAATGTTAATTCTGCGTTACAACGTAAAGTGAACACGAGTTTCAGGTTAGAGCCCGTTAAGGCCGGGCTCGGGAGCGTTGTAACAATTGCCATCGGGTGTGGGGTGCGGGCCCGCCACTTCGCTGGTTTTTCTCCCTTCCGGGACTCGGCCGCTCTGAGAGCTTCGGGGTTCGGCGTTCAGGGTAGAGAATCCTGTGCAGCGTCCTGTGGAGCGAGGACGGATGGAAAGCTGCGCGGCTCGATGGAATACGAGAGATGGAAATCTTCCGCGACACCAATCGGTTCAAGTGAGTCAGTTCAAATGGGAAACGGCCGTGCGAGAAAAATACGAGGTCAGCGACAACAACAAAACTGAGGAAACAGATTCGCCGGTTTCATTGGGGAGAAGATTAGCGGTCCGGAGGTACGAGCGTCAACCTTTATCGGCGGCGGGGGCTGCGGGGGCGGCCTCGACGGAAGGCACGATTCTGCGGAACGGTTTAATGCTAAAAAAACGGAAACGGCAGGGATCGCAGCGATAGGCGGGAAAGCCGAGCCAACGCTTCAGGGTAATGAGAGTGCCCGTCTCGACGCGCTCGCGGGAAATGTGTTCGAGGTCGAAATTACCGCAGCGCGGGCAGTGCGCGTTGAGCGAGAACGACGTGGCCACTTTCCAGGCGAAAAAGCGCTGCTCGCACATCATGCAGCGCCAGGGACGCAGCCCCATAGTGCTGGCGGCGAAGTCGAGGACGCCCCCTCGATGCGACCTGTAGCACTCAACACTGCGACAGCGCGGACAAATCATCGAGCCCCGTTTACTAGAACAAATAAAGAGCGGAGCATATCGAAATTGGCCGACAGGGGCAAGTTGCCCCGAAATGCCCCGCAATGACCGCTCGTGTCATTACCGCAACACTGCGCCATATAGGATAGACTTCGGATTGTGAGTCGGCCATAATCCGCCGTAACTTTTTTGCGGCGGTGCAGCCGCGCTGAAGGAGGCTTGATGAGTTCGACCCCGAACCTACCGGGTGAAGATCAACCGGTAGTGGTAGAAAGCGGCTCGTTGCCGCGCTGGGTGAGTTTGCTATTCGCAGTGGCGTTCGCGCTGGTGGCCTACTTGCTTTACGCGGGCTACACGGAGCGCGAAGCGGCGAAGAAGGGATTGGCGGACGCGGACAAGAAGACCCAAGCGCTGGCCGCGGAGCTGGACAAGACGAATACGCGCATCGCGGATTTGAAGGGCCAGCTGGACGTGACGTCGCAAAAGCTGGGCTTGACGCAGGATGAGCTGGCGCGAGCGCGCACGCTTTCCGAAAACATCAAGCGCGATCAACTGCGCAGCGACAAAGCGCTGAAGGAACAGATCGGACAGGTCCAGGCGGATACTTCCACGAAAATCGGTGAAGTCTCGACGGAGATCTCGAAGACTAACACCGATGTGGCATCCACAAAGGCCGACCTTGCCGACACAAAGACCAAGCTGCAGAGCACGATCGGCGACCTGGGCGTGCAGAGCGGATTGATCGCGCGCAACCACGACGAAGTGGAAGAGCTGAAACGCCGTGGCGAACGCGACATTTTCGAGTTCGACTTGAGGAAGTCGAATACGCCGCAGCATGTGGGCCCGATTCAGGTGCAACTGAAGAAGGTCGATACGAAGAGATTCAAATACACGATGAACGTGGTGGCCGACGACAAGAGCATCGAGAAGAAGGACAAGACGGTGGGCGAGCCGATTCAGTTCTACGTGATCGGTGCGCGGCAGCCTTACGAGATCGTCGTGTTCACGCTGAACAAAGACGAGGCGAAAGGCTATCTGAGCACACCGAAGGCGGGCAATGCGCCGGCTTCGGGCGCTCCTGCGTCGTCCGGCACGCCATCGGGCACGAACTAGTTCGCGGTAACGATTGTTGAGAGAGCGGCGACCGGAGCGATTGGCCGGAGCCGCTCTCTTATTTTTCTCCCATGCGATTTGTGAGAACGCCCTTCGATCGATTCGCCTCCCCTTCGCGCCCGTTCCGTTTCGGCAGGCATTTTGAATTTTGGCGCAGTATGGGTGTGTTGGCCGGGGTGTTGTGCTGCTGCGCGTTTGGACTGGCGGCGCCACGGAAACAGCAGGCGATTCAGGCGCGAACGGAAATTGTGCGCGTGGCGGTGAGCGTGATGAGCCCGTCGGGAGATTTTGTGGGCGGGCTGACGCAAAAAGATTTTCGCGTGCTCGATCGCGGCGAGCAGACGCCGGTGCTGTCGTTTGCGCCGGATGATGCGCCGGCGAAAGTAGTGGTGATGATCGAGACGAGCCCGGCGGTGTACCTGATCCAAAGTCAACATTTAGCGGGAGCTTCGGCTCTGCTTCAGGGACTTGCTCCGTACGATCAGGTGGCGCTGGTGGCGTATGACGATGGGCCGCGCGGCCTGCTGGATTTCACTTCGGATAAGACGGCGATCGCGGCGGCGATCGGGCAGCTGCAGTACGTGCTGGGAACGGGGCAGCTCAATTTTTTCATTTCGCTGGCGGCAGTGATTGACCAGCTGGCTCCGGTGACGGATAAAAAAGCGCTGGTGCTGCTGACCACGGGACTCGATTCTTCGCCGCGCTCGAATTGGAGCGCGTTGACGGCGCGGCTACGCGCGCAGGACGACGTGATTTATCCGGTGGCGCTGGGCGGCGATTTGCGCACCGCCAAGCCGGACAAGAAAAAGAAACCGGAGCCCGGCGAACCGCGCAATCCGCTGAGCTTCGCGCAATCGACGGCGGATTTGCAGGCGCTGGCAACGATCACGGGAGGCCGCGCATTTTTTCCGCAGGGGCCGAATGATTTTGTGCCGGCGTACAAGCAGATCGCGGCGGCGCTGAGGCACCAGTACGTGATCGGGATCGCCCCGCAGCATGACGGGAAATTTCACGCGCTTGAGGTGCAGCTGGCGGGGGTGGACGGGCAGCCGGCGACGGGAGACGCGAAAAATGCGGCGCCGCGAATCTTCGCGCGCGAGGGATACCAGGCGCCGGCGGAAGCTTCGTCGCCAGCGCCGTGAGGGGCGCGGGCCACGCATTCGTGGCGTGGCGCATCTCTTGATGGGCTTATAATCTTTGGCTGCCGTGCACTGGAAATGCCGCCGTCAGGAGATTCGATGAAATTGCGCGTTCCCTACTTTCTTGCAGCGATCGCTTTGCCGCTCACGCTGGGCGCGACGGCGCGCCAACAAGCGCAACCATCGCAAGGGGCTCAGTCGAATGCCGGCTCGCAAGCACAGCAGGCATCACATGCGCCCGCGCAACAGCCGGCACAGCAATCACCGCAAACACCCGCCGTAATCGATCCGAATGCGATTCGCTACTCGTTCGGCGGCAACGCGGCGCAAATTCCAGCGACGTTTATAAACAACCTGATTTTCATTCCAATCCAGGTGAACGGCGGGACGCCTGGATTTTTTCTGCTGGATTCGACGGCGGAGAAAACGACGATCGAGCCAAGCGCGGCTCCCGGCGCGACGGGCAACGCGCTTTCGTACGCTGTGCTGAAGATGCCGGGCGTGCAGGTGCCGATGGCTATGCTGCAGATCGTGGCGCACCCGAAATTCGCAGAGCAGTACGGAGTGAATTTGCGCGGCGTGCTGGGGCGCGATTTCCTGAACCGCACGATCATTCAGATCAACTATCCGCGCCAGACTCTGCAAATCTACGATCCGGCATCGTTCACCTACTCGGGCCAGGGCACGAGCTTTCCGGTGACCGAGACGCCGGCGGGGCCGGCTGTACGCGCGAGGTTCCAGCTGCACAAAAATCTCGAGGCGCAGTTTGTGTTCGATACGGCGCTCGATTACTCATATCTGTTTTCGCGGTCGTTCACCGATTCGCAGAAAATCTCGGCGTCGCATTTTCACGGGCAGGAAACGAGCGATCCGCAGATCGACGACGGCGCGAAGATTTTTCTGGGGCGCGTGCGCGCGTTTGAGCTGAAGCCGTACACGATCGAAAACGCGATCGGCGTTTTCTCACAGCAGACGATGAACGGCGCGAAGGAATCGAAAATCGCCGGCGGCATCGGCGGCGGATTTCTGCGGCGGTTCAATGTGATTTTCGATCTTCCGCACAATCGCGTGATCCTCGATCCCAACCTGCAGATCAACACGCTGGAAGATTCGGATATGAGCGGCTTATCCATCGTGGCGAAGGGCGGGAACCTGCGGACGTTTGAGGTTGTGGGCGTGCAGAAAGGGACGCCCGGGCACGACGCAGGCGTTCAGGTGGGCGACATAATTTCCGGCGTCGATGACGAACCCGCCGCGGACTACACGCTGACGCAGCTGCGCGACGCGTTTCAAAAAATGGGCAACGAATCGGGCGGACATTCCTACAAGCTGCTGGTGGACCGCAACGGGCAGACGCTGACGCTCAAATTGAAAATGCGGCGGCTGATTTAGGATTTGACGGACGCGCGGCGCTAACTGAATTTCTGCATGGTGCGCGCCATGTCGTGCAAACGCGCATCGACCTTCGCGAAAATCGAGCCGGCTTCAAATTTTCCCGTGGTGCCGCGTTTGCCCGCAGCTTCGCCGGTGAGAATCTCGATGCCCTGCGACACGTTTTCAACGGGATAGAGATGGAACCTTCCATCCGCCACCGCCTGCACCACTTCCTCGCGGAGCATCAAGTCATCGACATTTTCAGAGGGGATCAGCACGCCCTGCGAACCGGTTAGACCTTTCAATTTGCAAACATCGTAGAAGCCTTCGATTTTTTGATTCACGCCGCCGATGGGCTGCACGTCGCCTTGCTGATTCACCGAGCCGGTGACGGCGAGATCCTGGCGGATGGGAACCTCGGAAAGCGCGGAGAGCAGCGCGTAAATTTCGGTGGTGCTGGCGCTATCGCCATCGACGCCGGAGTAGGACTGTTCAAACGCGATGCTGGCGGAAAGCGCGAGCGGCTTATCGTGCGCGAACATGCGGCGGATGAAGCCGCCGATAATTTCGACACCCTTATCGTGAAAGCGTCCGCTGAGCCTGGCTTCGCGCTCGATATTGATGATGCCGATTTTCCCGGGCGAAGCGGAAGCGGTGATGCGCACGGGCTTGCCGAAGGCGTAGCCTCCGACTTCAAGGACGCTGAGGCCGTTCACCTGGCCGACGCGGCCGCCATCGGTGTCGATGAAGATAAGATTTTGCTCCACCATCTCGCGGATTTTCGTTTCGATGAGGTTGTGGCGTTCGATTTTCGCGTCGAGCGCGTCGCGGACGTGCGCGCCGGTGACGACCTCGGAGCCCTGATTTTTCGCGATGTAGGAAGATTCGCGCGCGAGGTCCGCGAGGTCGAAGAAACGCGTGGTGATCTTGCCGCGGCGGCCGGCGAGGCGCACGCCGTGCTCGAGAATCGCGGCGAACGCGTCGCGGTCAAACGCGAGAAGTTTTTCGTCGTCGCAAATTTTCCGCAGGCGGCCGGCGTAGTGGTGGATCACTTCGTCGGACCATTTCATTTCCTCGTCGAACTCGACGCGAATTTTGAAAATCTTTTTGAAGTCTTCCTCGAAATCGTAGAGCAGCTCGTACATCTCGCGGTCGCCGATCAGGATGATTTTCACGTGAACGTCGATCGGCTCGGGCTTCATCGCCGCCGAGGGGAACGGGAAGAATGCATCGACGGGCTGGATTTCAAGCTTGCCGTGATTGAGCGTGCGTTTCAGCGTGCGCCACACGCCAGTTTCAGTGAGCGTATCGAGCGCGTACATCACCAGGAACCCGCCGTCGGCGCGGAGCAGCGAGCCGCCGCGAAGGTCCATGAAGTCGGAACTCCATCCGCCGCGGGAGTCGTAACTGCGATTCACGGTGCCGAAAAGATTGGCGTAGGTGGGAATCGTTTCGAAAATCACGGGGCAAGTGTCGGATTCGCCGTGCGCGAGGATCACGTTGACGCCGTACACGCGGAAGGGATCGCGCTCCTGCCGCTCGGGCTTGAGGCCGGCAATGCCTTCCGACGGAGGCGAGGCGTCTTCTTCGCCCTCGCGTTCCTTGAATGGATCGAGATTATCGAGAATGTGGTGGCGGACTTCTTCGAGATACTCGCTGATCTGCGTGCTGGGATATTTTTCTTTGAGTTCTTCGATGACGCCATCGACCAGGACGGATGCGGCTTCCTGCTCGAGGTAACTCATCTCGCTGGCCAGCTCGCGCGAAAGCGAAAGCGTCTTGCGGTAAACGACGGTGAATTCCTGGCGGAACTGGTCGTACTTGCGCTCGAGGTCTTCGGCGGCGGCGCTTTCGAGTTTGCCTTCCTGCACCATCTTCGGGACTTCCTCGATGGGCACCATCTGGCCCTCGAGCACCGGGAAAATTTCGGGCAGCGCGACGGCGCCGACCTGCATGCGGCCGAGGGCGAACTGCTCGCGCGCGATGCGGCGCGTGAAATCGTCCATCAATTCTTTTTCGCGCTGCGTGAAGCGCTCGACGATGCGCGTCTTTTGGCGCTGGAATGGCTCACCTTCGAATACTTGCGGGATGCGGCGGCGGAGAAAGTCGATGCCGGAGTCGGTTTCTTTTTTGAAGGCGTTGGCCTGGCCGCGGGGAAGGGTGAGCAGGCGCGGACGGTCGGCATTCTTGAAATTATTGACGTAGCAGCGATCCGGCGCGGCTTTCGATTCCGGATGCAATGCTTCGACCATGCGGACGATCATGCCGCCGCGGCTGGTGCCGGACAGGCCGCAGACAAAAACGTTGTAACCGGGCGCGGCGAGCTCGACGCCCATTTTCAGCGCGTTGACGGCACGCTCCTGGCCAGGCTCGCCTGTGGAGGGCGCGACTTCGGCCGTGGTGGCAAATGGAATGCGCGCGGGATCGCACTGCCAGCGCAGCTTTTCAGGCGGCAGAGTCGGGTGCTTGGGTGCCGGATTTTTGCTCGAATTTTTCTTCAATGGAAGCGTTTCCGTTGGTTTGGCGCGCGCTACTGTAGCACGGAGGTCAGGGCGCGGGCGTGGTTCCGCGTTTAGGCAGCACGGTGGCGCCCGGGCGCACGCCGGCAGCGTACAAATCGAGAATGCTCGCGAAGGTGGCGACGATGATGGGCCCGAGTACAAGGCCCAGCATGCCGAACACCGCAATGCCGCCCAGTACGGAGATGAAGACGACGAGGCCGCCCATTTCAGCGCGTCCGCTGATCACCCACGGCCGGATCACGTTGTCCACTAATCCAACCACGATGCCGCAAATCGCGGCGAGGGTGATGCCCGCCACGGGATGGCCCTGCACCATCAGGCTGATCACCGCGGGCACCCAGATTAGCGCGGAGCCGACGACGGGAACGAGCGAGAAAAATCCCATCATCACGCCCCAGAAAACAGGCGCGGCAATTCCTGTGAGCGCAAACGCGACGCCGCCCAGAACGCCGTGCGCGGCGGCCGCCACGGCGCTGGAGACGACGCTCGCGAAAATCAGATCGTGCGCTTCGCCGATCATGCGGTCGCGATGCTCGCGCTCAAACGGCAGCACCACGCGCATGCGCTCGACGATCGAATCGCCGTCACGATAGAGATAAAACATCGCGAGGATCATCACCGAGAGGTGAAACAAAAACGCGGCCGTATTGCGCAGGATCGCGCCAACGCGCGCGGCGCCATAGGCCGCGGCCTGATCGAAGTATTTGCTTACGAGCGCGGAAAGGTCGGTCTTATTTTCCTCGGGCAGGCGGTCCTGCAGACTCAGCCACAGCTTATTGACCCAATCGAAGTGGCCGCTCTGCACCTGCGACTGCACGTGAGTGATGGCCTGCACGCCTTGCTTGACGAAGGCGGTCATGACGAGCACGGTCGGCACGATCAAGATTAGAGTGACGATGGCGGTCATGATCAGCGCTGCGACCGTGGGATTGATTTTCTTGGCGAGGCGGTCGTAATAAGGATGCGTGATCACCACGACCACGACGGCCCAGGCCAGCGGCGCAAGGAACGGCGAGAAAACCAGGAAGGTCAGGTAGGCGATGACGATGACGATGCCGTAAAACAACACCGTGCCAAGGCGTTGCTGCGTGGATTTGTCGCTCGAATTGGCGCTCAATGGTTCGCGGAACCTCACATTGACAGATAGAGGCTTACTCCCCGTTTGTCAACTATATACGGCGCAACGCGCGTGTGTGCAGGCGGCGTGCATTTGCGCGTGGTACACTCGCGGCTCGGATCGATTCGCGATCGCCATATCGATCGCGCTGACGTTCCTTATGACTTCTGACGCCAAACCGGCCTGCCCGCACAAGCGCACGCAAGTGATCGCCAAGGATAACGACGCGCAGTACGTCGAGTGCCTGGACTGCGGCGAAATTCTGGAAGCCGGCGAGCTGCCGGCGGGCGACGCATCGGGTGAGAACTCGGGCGAGTCACTCTCCGACGCCTAGCGTAGCCCTCGCACCACTCCGCTGTTACTTCGTAGAAACTCACTTGTGTAGCAACGGCATTTCGGGAGTAGAATGCGGCGAAACCCGCAAACTCGAAATCGGAGGGCCCTATGCGTCTATCCGTCCGTTTTCTCCCGCTAGCTTTTCTCGCCGCGGTTCCTGTCTTCGCGCAACAAGCGCCCCCACCGGCGCCCACCGACGGCAAAGCCCAGCCGCCCGCAGCTACGGCGGAGCTGACAATCCCCCCCGAAGCCGCGCAGAAACCAAATCCAGTGAAGCCGACTCCCGCGGTGCTCGCGACCGCGAAAAAAACCTGGGGTATCGACTGCGCGATGTGCCACGGCGCCGACGGAAGCGGCAACGGGGACCTGGCCGGCGACATGAAGCTCAAGCTGCTCGACTATCGCGATCCCGATGCACTGAAAAACATGACGGACGGCGAGCTGTACTACGTGATCGAAAAGGGAAAAGGGCAGATGACCGGCGAGGGCGATCGCACAAAGCCGGCTGAGATCTGGGGACTGGTGAATTACGTCCGGTCGCTGTCGAAGAAAGGCGCTGCAGCGGGCGCGAACACGAGCACGCCGAAGCCCGGCAAATAATGCGCCGCGCTACTTGATTCCGATTTTGGAGATGATGCGGGTGACGTCCGCGGCAGAGACGTCGTAAAGTTCGTGCTCGTCTTCCTGCTCGAGGCGTTCGCGCAGATATTCCGCTCCGATGTAGCTGGCTTCGCGGTCCGTGAGGCCACGCCCGGCGCGCGCCTGGAAATCGATGAACGCGGTGTGCGCGAGGCCAAGAATCACGCCCTTGCCATCGACGAAAAATTTGCAGTCCATCGTATCGCTGTGCCGCGTGGCAATCCCGTTCCAGCAGTGCGAGAAGCGGCAGTGGTACACGAAGTCGGTGACCTTGGACGGTATATCGAACGCGCCGATGAACTCGCTCATCGCGCCTGCATTCGGAATCGTGGGGAAAACCACCTTGGATGCCATGAATCTCCTCGTACTGCTCACCGCGTGATATCGGACGTTTTGTCTATTTGTGCGCGCCCGCGGTAACGGGCTGGCTTGCGTGCTGATAACTCTGGATCGCGGCAGCCACTCCGGCTCCTGCCGGAACACGGTGGCCCTGATCGCCCAACACTTTTTCCAGCGCGGCAAGAAACAGTAGCACGTTCTTGTTCTGGCTCGAATAGCCCATCAAGCCGACGCGCCAGACTTTTCCTTTGCCGGGGCCAAAGCCTCCGGAAATTTCGATACCAAATTCATCGAGCAGCTGCCTGCGAACTTTGAGGTCTTCGATGCCGGCCGGAATCGTGACGGCGGTGACGGTGGCAAGCCGCTCGGCGGGATTGGCGACCCACAGCCCCATGCCCATCGCTTCCAGGCCGGAGATCAGCGCCTGTTGATTGAGTGCGTGCCGCGCCCAGCGCGCTGGAAGACCCTCTTCGGCGACCAGGCGCAGCGCTTCACGCATTGCGTAAATCAGCGAAATGGGCGGAGTGTGGTGATACGTCCGTTCCCCGCCCCACATGGACATGACTGGCGTGAAATCGAAATACCAGCTTCCCACGGGTGTCTTGCGCGCACGAACAATTTCTTCCACGCGCGAATTGATGGTAATGGGCGCCATTCCCGGCGGCGCGCTCAGCGCTTTTTGCGAGCCGCTGAAGCAGATGTCGATGCGATCGTGATCCACGTCCAGCGGAACGCCGGCGAGCGTGGCAACGGCATCGACGATCATCAGCGCGCCGAGTTCGTCGGCGACCTGGCGGTAATGGGCAAGCTTCTGAATCACGCCGCTGGAGGTCTCGCCATGCGCCAGGCCGACAAATTTAATTTTGCGGCCCTTGCCTGCGCGGCGCACATCTTCGGGATCGACGGTGCGCCCGTACGGCGCCTCCACGCGAATCACTTTGGCCTGCGTGCGTTCAGCGATCACAGCCATGCGTTCAGAAAACCAGCCGTTTACGCAGACGATGCATTCGTCGCCCGGTTCCAGAGTGTTCACCACCGCTGCTTCAATGCCGCCGGAGCCTGATGCCGAGATCGGATAGGTGATTTTGTTTTTGGTCTGGAAGATTTCGCGGAGCAGGACGGGCACGTCGCCCATCATTTCGGTGAACCAGGGGTCCATGTGGCCAACAAGCGGCGTGGCCATGGCGCGATAAACGCGCGGGTCCACGTTCGAGGGGCCGGGCGTCATCATGATGCGTGTGGGGGGAAGGAGTTCACCAACGGTGTGGCTCATCACTCACTCCTTGCTGGCAGGCGAGGGCCGAAAGACTGGCGGCCAGAGCCATAAGTCTGCGCATCCTGGAGAGCCAAAGCAACCACCAAAATGGCTCGAATTTTGGGGGCGAGGCGGCCGATTAGTA
Source organism: uncultured Acidobacteriota bacterium (assembly GCA_963702125.1). Lineage (GTDB taxonomy): Bacteria > Acidobacteriota > Terriglobia > Acidiferrales > UBA7541 > Palsa-295. Next base: position 4,727,393 of record OY969716.1, on the reverse strand, counting down.
CCCATAGGACTAGGCCGGATTGGGGCTGGTTAACTAATTGGAATCACAGGGGGTAGCAGTTAGACAACTGTTCGGAGGCAAATTTGTTTGGCCCAAACCCGTGTGCTAGATTTTTGAATTAGCCCCAAATTTATGTCAGACCCCAGAGCCAGCGCGACGCAGAAGCCGAAGGTCAGCCGTGTGGAAGTGTATTGGCACACGGTGACTTACAAGACCGTGGCGATCTACGTGATTTTGATCGTGGCGATTATTGGCGCGGCGAGTTACCTGGTATTTCCTGAGACGTCGGCGAGTCTGGTAAAGCGCGTGACGGACTCGATGAACGCGCACGACAAGGAAGTGGCGACGATCAACGCGAAGCAAGCGCGCTTCGTGAACCTGGACGGAAAAGTTCAAATCAAAAAAGTGAATTCGGTGATGTGGGAGAACGCGGACTACACGCTGACGCTCGACAAGGGCGACTTGATTCAAACCGGCAATGAAGGCGTGGCACGTATCGCGTTTGCCGACGGCACCACGTACACGGTGAAGGGCGACACGCTCGTAACCGTGGAACAAAATAATGTGGAGCAGAACCAAGCCTCCACCGTCGCCGTGCACATCAACTCCGGTGAAGTGGACCTGGCAACCGGAGCGTGGGAAGACCCGAACTCGAAGGCGGAAGTTTCGTTTGAAAACGCAGTTGCTTCGTTGCGATCCAACAGCCGCGCGGCCGTGACCAGCGATCCGAATACCAAGCAGCAGGAATTGACGATGTCGTCCGGCACCGCCGAATTGCGGCGCGGCAGCGAACATCTGGACATCGGCCAGTTTGAACGAGTGACCTTCCCTACCGGCGGCGCCATCACCAAATCGCAGGTACTCGCGCCGCCCGAGCTGATCGCGCCCTTAAACCTGCAGCCGATCATCGTGGCCGACCCGAAAAAAGACCCGGTGCACTTCGAATGGAAACCGGTGACGACGGCGAAACTTTACGAATTCCAGACCAGCACGACGGCAATGTTCAACCACGTGATCACGAGCCGCAAAGTGGCAACGGAAAGCGTGGACGTGACCGGCCTCGAGCCCGGAGATTATTTCTGGCGCGTACGCGCGATCGATGCGGACAACAAAACCAGCGAGTTCAGCGATTCTTTCAAGCTCACGCTGGTGGTGCAGGGCAAAGAGCAGGAAATGCTGCTCGAAGTGAACAGCACCGAATTGAACGGCAACGTGGTCGAGGTGATTGGAAAGACCGAGCCGGGCGCGGCGTTGATCATCAACGGCGAACAGGTGGCGAGCATCCAGTCCGACGGAAGCTTCCGCCATTTCCTGCCGCCGATGCTCAAAGGCAGCCACGACATTGTGATTACCGGCCAAAATCGCCGGGGTGGGACGGCGACCAAGCGCGTGCAGGTGGTAATTCCGTAGCGGTTTTGCGATTCTTGCAACGCAGTCATAGAAATTTCCGGACTCGCCGCGGCGGCGACCGAGGGGAACTTGGGGGTAGCACGAAGTGACTAAGAATGGCTACAACATGCGGTCGGTGTTCAGTTTGTTCTCGTCCGACCTGGCGATCGATCTGGGGACGGCGAACACACTGGTGTTTGCGCGCGGAAAAGGGATCGTGGTGAATGAGCCGTCGATCGTCGCGATCAATAAGAACAGCGGCGATGTGGTGGCGGTAGGGCGCGAAGCGAAAGACATGCTCGGACGCACGCCGGGCAACGTGGTGGCTATCAAGCCGATGAAGGATGGCGTGATCGCGGACTTCAAAGTCACCGAGAAAATGCTGACGTACTTTATTCAAAAGGCGCACAACCGCCGCGTGCTGGTGCATCCGCGCATCGTGATCGGAGTGCCGAGCGAAATCACGCCGGTGGAAAAGCGCGCCGTGCAGGACTCGGCGTATCGAGCGCGAGCGAGCGAAGTTTACCTGGTGGAGCAGGCCATGGCGGCGGCGATCGGCGCGGGACTGCCGATTGAAGAGCCGAGCGGCAACATGGTCGTCGATATCGGCGGCGGCACCACGGACATCGCGGTGATTTCGATGAGCGGCATCGTGTACTCGCGGTCGGTGCGCGTCGCGGGCAATGAAATGGACGAAGCCGTGATGCACTACCTGAAGCGCAAGTACAACCTGCTGGTTGGCGAACGCACGGCGGAACAGATCAAGATCGAAATCGGCTCGGCGTACCCCCTGGAAAAGCCGCTCACGCTCGAAGTAAAAGGCCGCAACCTGATCGAAGGCGTGCCCCGAACGGTGACGATCGACGACAGCGAGATTCGCGAAGCGCTTTCCGAGTGCGTCTCTACGATTCTGAACGCGATCCGCGTGGCGCTGGAAAGGACGCCGCCCGAGCTTTCGGCGGACATCAGCGACCGCGGCATTGTGCTGACCGGCGGCGGGGCGTTAATCAAAAATCTCGATAAGCGCATCCGCGAAGAGACCGGCTTGCCCGTTTCGATCGCGGACGACCCGCTGGCATCGGTGGTGCTGGGCACGGGCAAGATGCTCAGCGACTTCCGGTTGCTGCGGCTCGTTTCGATCGATTAACCGGTTTACGAAACGCGCGCGGCCGGCCCAGCGGCGCGACGCGGCTTGATGAAGGTTCAACCACGGTGACAGGTTCGTAGTGGAACGATGATCGACTCGATCTCACGTCTGCGCCCCATGATGCTGCTCGCCATTGTTGTGCTGGCGCAGCTGCTGTTGCTCGCCTTTCAGGTCAAGACCGACCACAGCGTGCCGCTGATCCGGTATTGGGCCGCGGCGATCGTTACTCCCCTGGAACGCGGCGGCACGTGGATGACTTCCGGCTTCGGCAACATCTGGAAAGGCTACGTGGGACTTCGCAACGCGCGCGCGGAAAACGAAAACATGCGCGGCGAAATGCAGCGGCTGCAGCTTCGCAATCAGGAACTCGAAAGCCAGAACGCCGAGGCGCGGCGGCTTGCGAACCTTTTGAATTTTCACGACGCGCACACCGAGGTGCAAATGCTCGCGGCTGAAGTGATCGGCTCGAGTTCCGATTCGTCTTCACACACGCTCTTCATCAATCGCGGCGAGAAAGATCGCGTGCGGATGAACCAGCCGGTGATCACTCCCGAAGGCGTGATCGGAAAGATTGTGGAAGTGTTTCCGCGTTCGGCGCAGGTGCAGCTGATCAACGACCCATCGAGCGGCGTGGGCGCGCTTTTCGCCACCACGCGGACGCACGGAGTGGTGAGCGGCAACGGCGGATCGGGTCCGCACATGGATTACGTGGCAAACGAAGAAAAAGTCGTGCCGGGCGAGATGATCGTCACGTCGGGTGAGGACAAGATTTTCCCGAAGGACTTGCTGATCGGCACGGTGGAATCGGCGAAACAGAGCAATACATTTCAGGTGATCACGGTGAAGCCGGCGGCGCGGCTGGACCGCCTCGAAGACGTGATCGTTCTGCTTTCACAGCACGACCTGGACGCGAAGAACAGCGACGACATTTCCGGCGCCGAAGCGAAGGAAAAGCAGGCGGAAGCCGATGCCGCGGCTGCGGCAGCGCAGGAAAGCGCGGCGAACGCAGCGGCGCAGAACGGCGGCGGTGTCGGCGTTCCGGGCGGTTCCGCGTCAACGCCGCAATCAACGAAATTTCCGGCGGCGAAACCGGCTGCCAGGCCTGCGGCGGCTCCGAACCGGTAATATGGCGCACATGCTCACGATCGGCGAACGCGGCGAACCAAATGTCGAAGTCCACAAGTTTTATGGTGGAACGATTCTTGGCGTGTCGCTGCTCGCGCTTGTGTTTCAGGCGCTGCTGCACAAATACGGGCGCTGGGCGGAGTGGATCGACCTGCCGCTGCTGGTGACCATTTATTTCGGCGTGAGCCGGCGCAATCCGGTGACTGGACTTTTTCTGGGCGGCGCGATTGGAATTTTTCAGGATGCGCTGAGCCACGACAATCCGATTGGCATGTACGGAATCGCGGGAACGATCGTCGGCTACCTTGCTTCTTCGATCGGCGGGCGCATCGACACCGAGCACCCGCTGGCGCGGCTCGGATTGATCTTCATTTTCTTCCATTTCCATCAGGCGATTCTGGTGCTTACGCATCGCGTGCTGCTCATGCAACCCGAACGCTTCTTCAGCGTAAACCTGCTGCTCGATTCGGTGATTACTTCGGTATTTGGCGTGTTCTTGTTTGCGATGCTGGACCGGTTGCGCCGCTCGAACTGACGCTTCTGCAAGGAATTCCGACCCAGAACTCGCGCTGCTTGAAATTTCAGGGAGCCACAACGAGCGGTTGCGTTTGCTGCGCCGCGCCGCCTGTGATGGCGGTGGTAACGAGTTTTGTTTCCACCGATGGCATTCGAGTTTCGAGCGACTTGATCGTCGCGCTGGTTTCGCCCGGCGCGATAAAATAAAACTGCGGCAGGCTGTTGAGCGCGGCTTGCGGCGTGGTGGTGAGCTTCACCCACGTTCCGGATTCCGGCGCGGGCGCATCCAGCGTAATTTTCACATCGACGAGATCGTGGCCCTTCATCGCCACCACGTCGCTTCCATTCTGCTCGTAACGCACCCTTTTTACGGGGACGCGCGCGAACGAGCGAATCGTATTTTTCGTTTCGTAAACCTTGTCGCCTTCGGGATCGCCCAGACAATGCACCACGAGTTTCGTGGTGACGGTGGTGGTGCCCGGCGGGGGCGCGACGTGCGAATCTTCCCAGAAAAGATAGACGCCGCTGGAAACGACCGGAATCGGCTCGGTGTTCTTCAGAATCTTAGTGACAAAGTTTGTGTCCGGCTTTTGCGGGCCTTTGCCGTCGTTCCAGTCGATCGTGGGTTCGAGCTTGTCGGCGTACGAGCAAGGGTTCACGATCATTCCGAGCGGCGAGTGATACTGCACGTCGCGGTAGGAAATTCCGGCTTCGTAGTCTTTCACGGTGAGGTACATCATCGGCGCGCCGGAATCCGCTGCGCGCAGCAGCATGACGCCGCCGAACGCGACGAATACTGCAAGTGAGAGCGTAGCCCGGTGCCAAAATTTGCGGTTCATGGCGACGGATTTTACACGCACTCTTGCATCGCGCAAATTGAGTTCCGCGGCGATACAATCGGCACGAGCATCGAAGATGCGATCATGAAGAACGATTCGACAATTTCGCGACGCCACTTTCTGGGCGCAGCGGCCACTGTGGCCGCTGCCGCGCCGGCGCTGCGCGCGAAGTCGTTGCTCCGTGGCGCCACCGATCGCGCGCCGCTCGCCAAGCCGCTGGACGCGTTCAACTACTCGGACGTGACGATCACGAGTTCGATTCACGAGAAGCAGCTGCACGATACGCTCGCCGTGCTGCAAAGCCTGAGCGACGACAGCTTGCTGAAGCCGTTGCGCGCCATGTCCGGCAAGGCCGCGCCCGGCGCCGAACTCGGCGGCTGGTATCTCTACGATGCGAACTACGACGTGAACAACATTGGCCCGGGCTTCGCGCCGGCATGCACGTTCGGCCAGTGGGTATCCGCATTCGCGCGCTACTACGCGATCACGGGCGACCCAAAACTGCGCGACCGCATTCTCGGCCTCAATCGCGCGTACGCGAAGACGATCACCGGCGACTTCTACGAAAACAATCGATTCCCCGCCTACTGCTACGACAAATTTGTTTGCGCGCTGATGGATTCGCACCAGTTTGCCGGCGATCCCGACGCATTTCGCATCCTCGACCAGACGACACACGTGGCGATGCAGCACTTACCGCCCAAAGCTATCGAACACGATCATCCGTGGCGCAAGCAGACCGCCGCGCCGTACACGTGGGACGAGAGCTACACGATCTCCGAAAATCTTTTCATCGCGTACCGGCGCGGCGCGGGTGACCGCTACAAAGCGCTCGGCGTGCAGTATCTCGACGACGTTTACTACGATCCTCTTTCCGAAGGGCGCAGCAATCTCGCGGGCCGGCACGCGTACAGCCACGTGAATTCCCTTTCGTCGGCGATGCAGGCGTATCTCACGGCGGGCAGCGAAAAGCATTTACGCGCGGCTACGAATGGTTTCGATTTTCTCGCGGCGCAAAGTTTTGCGACGGGCGGCTGGGGTCCAAACGAAACTCTGTGCGCGCCGGACAGTGACGATCTGTTCGCGAGCCTGAGCGGGACGCATCGCAGCTTCGAGACGCCTTGCGGCTCGTACGCGCACTTTAAACTGACCAGCTACCTGCTGCGCACGTATCGCGACGCGCGCTACGGCGACAGTATGGAACGCGTGATGTACAACACGATCCTCGGCGCGAAGCCTTTAGAGGCCGACGGGCATGCGTTCTATTACGCAGACTACAATTTCGCGGCGAAAAAGTTTTATCACCCGGACGGGTGGCCGTGCTGCTCCGGCACGCTGCCGCAGGTCGCTGCGGACTATCGCATTCACTCCTACTTCCGCGACGCGGCCGGCGTGTACGTGAACCTTTACATCCCGTCATCGCTCCGCTTCACGCAGAGCGGCGCACAGGTCGTCCTCACACAATCTGGAAATTATCCGTTCGAAAATTCCGTCGCCTTCACGCTGCAAGCCACGCGTCCCGCGGAGTTCGCGCTGAATTTCCGCATCCCCGCGTGGGCGCAAGGCGCATCGCTCACCGTGAACGGCAAACGTGTCAGCGCGGCCGCGGCGACGCCCGGCACGTTCGCCACGATTCGCCGCGAATGGAAGGACGGCGACGAGGTCGATCTGGAGCTGCCGATGAAAACGCGGCTCGAATCTCTCGACGCGCGCCATCCGGACACGGTGGCTCTGCTCTCCGGCCCGCTCGTACTTTTTCCGGTTGGCGCCGCGCAATCCGGCACCACGCGCGGCCAGCTTCTCGCTGCCGCACAGAATAAACGCGTGTGGACCTCCGCTACGCCAACCGGCGAAATCCGCTTCCTTTCCTACATGGACATCGCGGAAGAGCCTTACGCAACGTACACGCAGATCGCCTAACGGCGTCACCATTGGCGCATTGCTGCACCAAGTTCGCCACCCTGTCTCTGTACCCGTAACCAGTATCTGTTTGAACCACTTGCGTTGACCGAATAGACATCCTAACTTGCGGGGCTTCGATGCGGGTGTTAGTTTAGAAATTCCTCCATAGTGTGGGCACTATTCGAGGGAGTAAGCGCTGAGGGCCGTGCAGGACCCGCCGCTCGGGAGTAGCGTTGGCTTCATGGAACGTTAACGATCAGAAGATCCCTCAGGGCCGGCTTGCGCTCGTCTCGTACATCTCGGTCGCGTTCGTCATCCTCCTGATGGTGGGTTTCTGGAAGCTGCAGGTGGTCCAGTCCGAGCATTTCGCGGACCTGGCTGAGCGCAACCGCATCCGCTCGATTCCGATTATCGCGCCGCGTGGTCCGATGCTGGACCGGCAGGGGCGCGTCCTCGTCGATAGTTATCCTTCGTTCAGCATTCTTCTTTTGCGCGACGATCCCAAGCAATTGCAGAAGAGCCTGCCCGCCGTGGAAGAGGGGCTCGGGATCGAACACGCGGACATGCTGCAGCAGCTCGACGCCGCGAAGAGCGCGCCGAAATTTCAGCCGGTGGTGATCAAGCCCGCTGCGACACAGGCAGACATCGCGTTTGTGGAGTCTCACCGCGCTGATTTGCCCGTGCTGGAATTGATGATGGTCCAGCGCCGCCGCTATCCGGGCGACCAGATGCTGGCGAACGCGATCGGCTACGTGGGCGAAGTTTCCGAGCAGCAGTTGGACGATAGCGACGGCCACTACCGCCCCGGCGACATCGTCGGCAAAGCGGGCCTCGAGCGCCAGTACAACGATCAGCTCGAAGGCACCGACGGCATGCGCCGCGTGATCGTGAACAGCGTGGGTAAGGTGATCCGCACGCTCGACAACGTGGAAGCCATTCCCGGCAAGCCCATTCAGCTCACGATCGATCTCGACCTGCAGCAAATTGCGGAAGCGGACATGGCCGGCAAGGAAGGCGCGGTGGTGGCGATGGACGGCCGCACCGGCGAAATCCTGGCGATGGTCTCGAAGCCAACATTCGATCCCAACGATTTCGCGGTGCGCATTCCGAAAGAAGAGTGGCAGAAACTTAACAGCGACCCACAGACTCCACTTTTGAACCGTGCGATTCAAGCGCAGCTCGCGCCGGGGTCGGTGTTCAAAATTGTGACGGCGACCGCGATGCTCGAGACGAAAGCCGTGCCGGAGACGCAAACATTCTATTGCCCGGGCGAGGCGAACTTTTACGGGCGCATGTTCAAGTGCTACATCTACGGCAAAGGCTCGCACGGCGTGGTGGACCTGCACAAAGCGATCGTGCAGTCCTGCGACATTTTCTTTTACAACGTGGGCAAACTGCTCGGAATCGATCGCATCGCGGAATACGCGAAGGGGCTGGGGCTGGGACGCCGCACGGGAATCGATCTGCCGAGCGAAGAGCCGGGCTTGATGCCGTCCGAGGAATGGGTCGAGAAAGCCTTTCACCGCAAGTGGTATGCGGGAGAGACGATTTCGGTGGCGATTGGCCAGGGTGCGGTGACGGCCACGCCGATTCAGCTGGCGCGCATGATTGACGCGGTTGCGAGCGGCGGCCTGCTGGTGCAGCCGCATTTCCAGAAGAACATGCCGAACCTGAAGACCGAGCAGTTTCCGATTTCCGATGCGACGGTGGAGAAAGTCACCGACGGCATGTACGGCGTCGTGAATGAGGGCGGAACGGCCGGCCAGGTGAAATTGCAGAACGTGGAATTTTGCGGAAAATCGGGCACCGCGCAGATCATCAATTACGACCTGCGAAGCCGGCTGGGCAAGACGAAGGAATTCAAGGATAACGCGTGGTTCGTCGGTTACGCGCCGCGGCGCAATCCGGAGATTGTGGTCGCCGTGCTGGTGCAGGGCGGCGGACACGGCGGCGTGACGTCCGCGCCGATCGCGCGCGACATCGTGAAAGCGTATTACGACAAGAAGGCGGGCGTGATGCAGCAGCAGACCGCGGTGGTGCCGGCCACTGCGGCACCGGCCTCGTCACCTGATAAACCTGCTTCCGGCAAGCCCACGACCATTCTAGCCTCCGCCTCCGCATCGGATAAGACGGCGGCGTCGCAGCCGCTCGTGGCGAAGGTGGGAGGTCCGCGCCGATGAAAGACCGGCCGCAGACACAGGACTTCGACTGGATCCTGCTCGCCATAGTAGCGGCGATCAACGCGGTGGGCGTGCTTGAGATTTACTCCTCCACGCACGCCAGCCCCATGGCGGGCATGCAGTGGAAGCAGCTGATCTGGATCGGTATCGGGTTTGTGGGAATGTTTCTGATATCCCGCATCGATTACCACACGTTGCTGGACCAGGCTCCTATCCTCTACATCGCAGGCGTCTTAGGTTTGCTGGTGGTGCTGGTGATGGGATTCTCACGCCTGGGAGCGAAGCGCTGGATCTCGCTGGGCGGCGGATTCAATTTCCAGGTGTCTGAGTTGATGAAGTTGATTATAATCATTGTGCTGGCTCGCTTTTTCAGCGAAGTCCGCACCGACCGGCTTACGCTCGGCGATCTGGTGAAAGTTGGCCTGATTACGCTGGTTCCGGTAGCATTGATCCTGAAGCAGCCCGATTTGGGTACGGCTTTGGTGTTGATCCCGGTAGCCGTTGTGGGAATCTTTCTCGCAGGCGTAGAGTGGAAGCACCAGTTGATCGGGTTTGTGTTGCTGGCCATGTTGATACCGTTTGGCTGGCACATGCGGCATCATTTAAAGCCATACCAGCAGCAGCGAATTGAAACGTTCCTCCATCCCGAGGAAGATCAACGCGGCGCCGGTTATCAGATTTTGCAGTCGGAAATTGCAGTGGGTTCCGGTGGATTCTGGGGCAAAGGGTTTGGCAAAGGCAGCCAGAATCAGTTAGGCTTCGTGCCCGTCCGGTATTCGGACTTTATTCTGGCCGCGCTCGCCGAAGAGCAGGGGTTTATCGGCGTATGCGTGGTACTGCTTTTGTATTTAGCCCTGATTCTGCGATTGGTGGATAACGCGCAGAAGGCAAAAGATCGCGCCGGCATGTATGTAGTCATGGGAGTGACGGCGATTCTGGCTTTTCACGTTTTGGTCAATGCATCCATGGTGATCGGCTACATGCCGGTGACCGGCATTCCCCTGCCGCTGATGAGCTACGGAGGCTCGTCAACGGCATTTGTGTTTTTGGCGTTGGGCATGGTGATGAACGTCCGGATGCGGCGTTTCGTCAACTGAGGCTCGTATTTGGGTTTTAAGCTTTTCAGCCCCGAGCCGCGCGTAATCGCGCGGACGGGAATTTCAGAATTGAATCAGGTAGCACCGGAATGAGGAAAGCCCTCCTACAAACTGGAACGCCTTTCCTGGGCGGCCCGCAGCGTCGAAGTATTTCTTCGCGACTTGCCGGCCGAGCGCGCGCCACAGTGTGTGCCGCGGATCCCCGGTGCGCCGTGAGGAGTTTACATGTCGAAGGAAATGGTAATTTCGGCCAACCCGCACGAGACGCGGGTGGCCATCTTGGAAGAAGGACAGCTGTGTGAGTATTACGTAGAGCGCGAGAAAGAGTTCGCGCTGGTCGGCAGCATCTACAAAGGCAAGGTGACGCGCGTGCTTCCCGGCATGCAGTCGGCCTTCGTCGAAATCGGACTCGATAGCGACGCATTCCTGTACGTCAGCGACTTCCTGGAAGAAATCGAAGGGCTGGATCATGCGGGGGACGACAAGTCCGCCAAGCACAGCATTGGTCCCGCGCCGTCTGGGCATTCGTCGCACGCAGCGCCTGCCAGCAGCGCGCCTATGGAACACGGCGGCGGTGAACATGCCGTGACCGCGATGGACGGCGAGAGTATCTCAGGTGGAAGCGGTGGATCCGGTGGTGGTTCGGGTGACGCCGGCGAATCGCAGCCTCCCTCGACCTACACGCCTTCATCATTCGTTGCTCGGCCGCAATCCGGCTCCCAGCAGCACGATCGCCCGAGATTCGATCGCGGTGGCGACCGGGGCGGCGACCGCAATCGCGGATTCAATCGCCGTGGCGGGCGCAATCGCCAGCGCGGCGGTGGCGGTGGACGAGGCCCTGGCGGCGACCGCGGTGGCCGCAGCGGCGGCGAGCGCCGTTTCGGCCGCGACTTGCCGTCTTCGAAATACGCATCGCCGCGCAGCCAGGACGATCAGCCGCAGGATCCGAGCATGCCGGCGGGGCACATCTCCACCGTGCTGCCGGGCGAATCGATTTCCCGGTTCCGCGATCGCGGTGATGCTCCCACGCCTGCGCCAGCGCACGAATCCTCGCACGACACTTCACATGAATCTGGACACGATCCGTTCAACGTAGCGCCTCCAGCCGAAGTTGCGGAGAGCGAAGCGCAGCCGCATTCCGACCACGAGCACCAGCCGCCGCGCGATTATCAACCGCGCGAGCCGCGACGTTTCGATCGCGATCGTGGAGGGCGTTACGGCCGCGATCGCGGTCCGCGCCATCACAGCGGCGGCTCGCGATTCAACGAGTCGAGCAGCAGCGCTTCGAGCGCTGGCCCTTCCGGTCCGTCGCATCTGGAACCGCTTCCCGGTGAATCGATTTCCAAGTGGAAGGCGCACGCGCACCTTCCGCCGGATCCGGTGGACGAAACGCCTGCCGCGCACGCGACGCACGTGGATGAAGCCGAAGGGCACGTCGCACACGCTTCAGAAGATGCGCACGACGAGCTGGGACTGCACGCCTCGCGCGCGCTCGACGAGATCGCATCCGGACGCGAACACGCTCCGGAAGCTCATCACGACGAACCGCGCCACCAGGACGATCGCCACATTGAGCCGCAACACGAAGCTCACCCCAACGCCCCCGCGCACGCGACAGAAGAACATCACGACGAACATCTGACCGAGGAAGAAGCGGCAGCGCTGGCCGAGCACATCGCGGAAGCGCAGGACGAACGCTCGGCTCTCGAATCGCACGGCCACGAACATGACGCGCACGAACACGACGCGCATCACGAGGAGGCCGGCGCGCACGAAGAACACGAAGATCACGAGGGCGCTGACGACGCCGAGCACGACGACGAACAAGCGGACGATGAGGCGGACGAAGCGCACGAAGCGATTCACGTCCGGGAAACCGAAGCAGAAACGATCGCTCTGGCGGACATCGACCCCGAAGGCGCGCCGGAGCCGCACGAAGGCGACGAATCAGAATCCTTCGAAGCTCGCGCCGAAGCTTTGATGGCTGCAGACGCGCTTGAATCCGAGGAAGGCGCGGACGGTGCCGCGGACGAAATTATCGACGCAGCCGATTCACAGGCCGACGCGATTCTTTCCGCCGATGCCGCTCAACAGCCGCCGAACGAAGCTCGAGTCCGCAGCGATTTCCGCCCGCGCATGCAGAATCCAGCGCGCCGCGGAGGGCACGACCGCGACCGGGGCGACCGGGGCCGGCGCGACCATCGCCACGGCCGGCCGGGCCACCACGGCCATCACCGCTCGCATCCGCCGCGAAAGGTTCAGCTGATCGCGGACATGCTCAAGCAGGGCCAGGAAATCATCGTCCAGATCGCGAAAGAACCTCTCGGGAAAAAGGGCGCGCGTATCACGAGCCATGTGGCTCTGCCGGGCCGCTTTTTGGTTTATATGCCGACGCTCGATCACACCGGCGTTTCGCGCAAAATCGCGTCGGCGGAAGAGCGTTCGCGGCTGCGCCATCTGGTGAACGAAGCGAAGGGCAGCTCTGGCGGCGGCTTCATCGTTCGCACTGCCGCAGCCAGCGCCGCGCCGGAGGATGTCCGCGCCGACGTGGAATTCCTCACCCACACCTGGTCCGAAATCAAAGCCCGCTCGGAATCGAAGAAAGCTCCGTCGCTGCTGCATCGCGATCTGAATCTCGTCGAGCGCATTCTCCGTGACTTCGTCACGCCGGATTTCGGCGCGATCTGGGTCGATTCGGAAGAGGGCTACACGAAGGTCGTCGAGTTCATGAGCCGCTTTCAGCCGCAGCTGGTGAGCCGCGTGAAGCTTTACAGCAAGGCCACGCCGGTATTCGAAGAATTCGGCATCCAGCAGGAAATCGATAAGGGGCTGCGGCCGAAGGTCTGGCTCAAATCCGGCGGCTACATCGTCATCAACCACACCGAAGCGCTTGTGGCGATCGACGTCAACACCGGCAAGTTCGTGGGCAAGGGCTCGAATCGCCTCGAAGACACGATCGTCCGAACGAACGTGGAAGCGGTGAAAGAAATCGTCCGCCAGATGCGCTTGCGCGACCTCGGCGGCATCATCGTGATCGACTTCATCGACATGGAAGAGCGCCGCAATCGCGACAAGGTGATGGCGGCTCTCGAAGATGCGTTGCGCGCGGACCGTGCTCCGTCAAAGGTGCTGCGCTTCAACGAATTCGGCCTCGTCGCCATCACGCGTAAGCGCACCAAGCAGGCTTTGGAACGCACGCTGTGCCAGCCGTGCCCGTATTGCACCGGCTCCGGCATGGTGAAATCGATCGCGACGCTGTGCTACGAGCTGCAGACCGAAGCGATGAAGATGTCGCCGGAAATGCCGTCGGCCAGCCTCACGCTGCGCGTCCACCCCGAAATTTCCAAGGCCCTCAAGACGCGCGAAGCTTCGCTCATCGAGGAACTCGAGCGCTGGACCAAGAAGAGCGTGATCATTCAGGCCGACCCGACACTGCACTGGGAGCAGTACGACATCTACTAGTCGCCTCAGAGCACCCACACATCCGCATAAACAGAAACGCCCGGCGCCCTCACAGGCCCGGGCGTTTTGTATTTTCCATACTCCTAATTTCAGAACCTCCGCGCGCTACAATCTTTGTTCTGTGAGCAAACTTGTTCTGAAATACCGGTCGGGCGAGGAAATCCGAAAAGGCGATCGGATTTTGTATTTTGGCAATCCCGCCGAGATTGAATTGGTCGCCTGTGATCCCGGCGATAAGGAAACGGTTTGGTACTTCGAAGAGTATGGCGGCGGAATTATGATCTTGGACCCGATGGTATCGGGCCGCACTTTCATCCCTGCTGACTCGATCGAGAACCAATGTCGATTGGATTTTGTGGCGCGCGTCTGTGAATAGTTCGCACTCTGGAGGCTCTGTGAAGATTAAATTCGCTCTGTTCACGTCGCTTGTTCTCGCGGTCTTCGCGATAATATGGATGCGCGTTCCTGCCTACGCCAATGCGCAACAACCCGCACCCGCCGCCAAGGAGAACTCCGTGACCTCGCACCAAGCTAAAGGCCCCTTCGACGTGAAAATAGTCCCCTTCAAATCCGATGGCATCGACGCCGTTTTCTCCGCCATGACCCTCGACAAGCAATTCCACGGCGCGCTCGAAGCCGGCAGCAAAGGCACGATGCTCGCTTTCGGCAGTCCCGCGAAAGGCTCCGGCGGTTACGTCGCGATCGAGCTTGTGGACGGCACGCTCGACGGCCGCAAAGGCACCTTCGTCCTGCAGCACAACGCGACTATGGACCACGGCACGCCCGCGATGAACATCGTTGTCGTCCCCGACTCCGGCACCGGTGAACTCGCCGGTCTCGCCGGCAAGCTCACCATCGACATCGCCGCCGGCGGCAAGCACTCCTACACCTTCGATTACACCCTTCCCTCGGCACAGTAACTGACGAAGATGGCAACGATCGCACGCCCCCAGATTCTAGCGTTTCTCAAAACCAAAAAATTCGGCGTCGTCGCGAGCGTCTCGCCGGAAGGCAAGCCCCAGGCCGCCGTTGTCGGCATCGCCGTCACCGACGATCTCGAAATCCTTTTCGATACGCTCACCACCACTCGCAAAGTCCGCAATCTCCGCCGCGCGCGCAGCGTCAGCCTCGTCGTCGGATGGGATCGCGACGAAATCACCGTGCAGATCGACGGCATCGCCGACGAGCCTCACGGCGCCGAGCTCGCGCGCCTCAAAGAAACCTACTTCGCCGCGCATCCCGGTGGGCGCGAACGCGAAGCGTGGCCCCACATCACCTGGGTCCGCATCCGCCCCCAGTGGCTCCGCTACAGCGACTTCAGCTCCGGCGGCACCGTAGTCGAACTCACCCGCGATCAGCTCTAGCAATCCGCAACGCCTTTGAATTTCCGGGTGCCGCACCCTTTTCTTCTCAAAAGGGTGCGCGGCACAGCCCCCGCCGTCGTCTGCGTCTTTGACGTCATCCAGAGGCCGATTCACCGGCCGAAAGATCTCTCTTCGCCTTTCTCCCACGCACACACCCACTCCATCGCCAGCAAACACCTCCGTATTTCCCCCTGTGCTATCATGTGGTTTCTTCAGACGCCAAATCGAGGAGCCTAGCCGCGTGCCAGCGCGCATTCTGAACGGCAACGCCATCCGCGACCAGATTTACGGCGAGTTGAGCGCGGAAATCGCGGCGCTCGCATCCGCCGGCGTGAAGCCCGGCCTGGCCGCCGTCCTGGTCGGCGATAATCCCGCCTCCAAGCTCTATGTAAACAGCAAAATCGCCGCCTGCGAAAAACTCGGCCTCGCGAGCTTCATGCTCACGCCGCCCGCGACGATCTCGACAAACGAACTTCTCGCCGTGATCGACGGCCTCAACCGCCGCGACGACGTGGACGGCATCCTCGTCCAGATGCCGCTGCCGCCGCAGGTTGACTCCAAAAAAATTCTTGACGCGGTTGCGCCCGAAAAAGACGTGGACGGTTTTCATCCGATCAACGTCGGCAAGCTCGCTGCGGGCCGCCCGAGCCTCGTGGCCTGCACTCCCGCCGGCGTGATGGAAATTTTGAAGCGCAGCGGCATCCCCACGGACGGCGCAAATGCCGTCGTAATCGGCCGCAGTGATATCGTCGGCAAGCCGCAGGCGCTTCTGCTGCTCCACGCCAACGCTACCGTCACCATTTGCCACTCGCGCACCAAGAATCTAGCCGAGCAGGTGCGCCGCGCGGACATTGTCGTCGCCGCGATCGGCCGCGCCGCCCTGGTTACCACTGATTTCATCAAGCCCGGCGCCGCCGTGATCGACGTCGGCCAGAACGTCGTCACGAGCGCCGATGAAGCGCAGAAAATTTTCGCGGACTTTCCCGACAAGCTCGAATCCTTCCGCAAAAAAGGTTCCGTGCTCGTGGGCGACGTTCATCCCAGCGTCGTCAACGTCGCCGGCGCCTTCACGCCCGTTCCTGGCGGCGTCGGTCCCCTCACCATCGCGATGCTCATGAGCAACACTGTCCGCGCCGCGCGTATGCGCCGCGGCATTCTCGTCCCTGCCGCGGCTGCGGCCAAATCCTGATGCTCCGCCTCGGCCTCACCGGCGGCATGGCCGTCGGCAAATCCACGGTTGCGTCGATGCTCCGCACACACGATTGCCCCGTGCTCGATGCGGATACCATCGGCCACGAGCTTCTCGAAGAAGGGCAGGACGCCTACAAGGAAGTCGTCGCCACGTTCGGCATCGACGTGCTCGACCAGAACGAAAATATCGACCGCGCCGCGCTCGGCAAAATCGTTTTCGCCGAGCCTGAAAAATTAAAAGTTCTGAACGCGATCCTGCACCCGCGCATCCGCAAAGTCGTCGAGGACTGGTTCGCAGCTCTCGCGCGCAGCAGCGATCCTCCGGAAGTCGCCGTGGTCGAAGCAGCGCTGCTCTACGAATCCCACTTCAACGAATCGCTCGATAAAATGATGGTCTGCTGGTGCCGGCCCGAGCAGCAGCTCGAACGCATGCTCGATCGCGGCCTCACCGAAGCGGAAGCCAGGCAGCGCATCGCCGCGCAAATGCCCAACGAGGAAAAACTCAAGCTCGCCGACGCAACCATCGACTGCTCGGGCACGATCGAAGAAACCGAACGCCTCGTCGCCTCCGCGCTCGCAAAACTCAAACGCAGCTCCGCCGCTCCGCAAAAACCTTCCGAAGCGTAGTCACCGAGATTCGCAATCGCGAATTGCGCACTGTGCTCTGAATCTCTACAATCCCGCCATGCGAATCGCTCACAGCGCTCTCTCGATTGCGATTGTCACTACCCTGCTCGTCGCCGGGCTTCCGAATCCACCACGCGCGCACGCCGAATCGCGAGCCGCAGCCGACACGCACGCACCTCGCTGGACCGAGCAGCAAGCCGCCGATTGGTACGCGCGCCAGCCCTGGTTCGTCGGCAGCAATTACATTCCGTCCTACGCCATCAATGAGCTCGAAATGTGGCAAGCCGAAACGTTCAACGCCGCGCGCATCGACCAGGAACTCGGCTGGGCCGAATCCATCGGCCTCAACGCCATGCGCGTGTTTCTCCACGACCTGCTCTGGCAGCAAGACGCCGCCGGCTTCCAGAAACGTATCAACACATTTCTTGCGATCGCCGCCAAGCACCACATCAAAATTCTTTTCGTCCTCTTCGATTCCTGCTGGGACCCGAATCCTCAGCTTGGCCCGCAGCGCGCGCCGCGTCCCGGCGTTCACAATTCAGGCTGGGTGCAAAGCCCCGGCGCGAAAGCTCTCGAAGATCCCTCGCAATATCCGCGCCTCGAGGCGTATGTGAAAGGCGTCGTCGGCGCCTTCGCGAAAGACGATCGCATTCTCGGCTGGGACGTGTGGAACGAGCCTGACAACACCAACGACGGCAACTACCCCGACCCCAAAGACAAAGTCGAAATTGTCGCGAAACTTTTGCCGCAGGTTTTCGATTGGGCGCGTTCGGCGCATCCGTCTCAGCCGCTAACGAGCGGCCTCTGGAAAGAAAAGTGGGCCCCCCTGGAAGCGCTCACCGGCGTCCCGCGCACGCAAGTCGAACTTTCCGACGTCATCTCGTTTCACAATTACGACAAGCCGGAATCGTTTGAGAGCCGCGTCACCTCGCTACTTCCCTATCACCGCCCGCTGATCTGCACCGAATACATGGCGCGCTCCAACGGCTCCACGTTCCAGGGCACGCTGCCCATTGCGAAAAAATACAACGTCGCCGCGTTCAACTGGGGCCTCGTCGAAGGCAAGACGCAAACCACGCTCCCGTGGGATTCCTGGCAGCACCCCTACACCGATCACCTGCCCCCGATCTGGTTCCACGACATTTTCCGCACCAACGGCACGCCCTACAGCGCCGACGAAGTGAACTTCATCCGCACCATCACCGGCCGCGGCTCGGCGCACTAGCCGCGCAGACCCTCTCGCTCCTTCACACAGCGCGCTGCGATATTTGTTACACTGCCGCGATGCCCCAACGCCCGCAAAATCAAGGCCGCGCCATCCGCCTGCTCGGCATAGGCCTCATCATCGGCCTCGGCGCCTACTGGGTCGGATCGCATTACGGTCCGCGCTCCACGCCCAACACGGTGAACGCCGTACATCTCCCGCCCACCGGCACCGAGACCGGCCTCGACCCTACTGAGAATGAAAACGTGCGCATCTACCGCGACGCCTCTCCCTCAGTCGCGAACATCGTCACGCGCACCGTGCAGTACGATTTCTTCTACAATCCCGTGCCCGTCGAAGGCGCCGGCTCCGGCTTCCTGATCGATAAAGACGGCCACATCCTTACGAACTATCACGTCGTCGAAGGCGCGCAGCAGATCGAAGTCACGCTCGGCGATCAAACACGCGAGACCGCAAAATTCATCGGCGCCGACCAACGCAACGACATCGCGTTGATTCAAATCGACGCCAAGGGCCACAATTTCACGCCGCTCACTCTCGGCGATTCGCGCAATCTCATCGTCGGCCAACGCGCGCTCGCCATCGGCAATCCCTTCGGCTTTTCCGGCACGCTCACCACCGGCATCATCAGCGCGCTCGGCCGCACCGTGCAAACCAGCGACACTACTTTCATCGACGAAGCCATTCAGACCGACGCCGCCATCAACAAGGGAAATTCCGGCGGTCCGCTGCTCGATTCGCATGGCCAGGTGATCGGCATCAATAGCGCGATCTACGCGCCCAGCGGCACCACCTCCGGCATCGGCTTTGCGATTCCCATCAACACCGCGCGCCACGTGGCCGAAGATCTCATCAAGTACGGCCGCGTCCGCCGCGCCTCTCTTGGCGCCGAAGGCCGTCCGCTGTGGCCGCAGCTTGCCGACTATCTGAAGCTTCCGGTGAAGTCCGGCATCCTGATCGAGAAAGTTACGCCCGGCGGCCCGGCAGCGCTCGCCGGAATTCGCGGCGGCACGAAAACGATTCTTGGTTTGCAGGAATTGCGCGTGGGCGGCGACGTGATCATCGCCATCGACGGCAAGGAAGTCACTTCGGGGATGGACCTGAATCTCTTGCTGAATCGCGCTCAGCCCGGCGACACCATCACGCTCACAATTATCCGCGACGGCAAGCGCATGGATGTCCCAGTCAAACTCGGCACCACGTAAGCAATTTCGCTCGCGAGTCGCCTTTCCGGGTGCCGCATCCTCATTTCGCGAAATCGCGAAATGACCCTGAGGAATGCCAGTGGCATGACGAAGGGTTTTCCTTGGGTTGCCGCACCGCTAAACACTCGTCAGTAGTGCCTCCGCTTCGCACGCGTTACGCCCGGCGCACGCCCCGCGTACACATCACGCAGGTCGCTCTTCTCGTCCTCGCTCATCGAAAACCACGCTTCGGCCTCATCACGCACGCGCTCCAGTGCTGTCTGCATCTCGGTGAGCGTCGCCTTCAAATCCTCGCCCACGCCATCCGGTTTCATGCGAATCACCGGCGCGCAAATCATCACCGCACGCGAAAACAGCATGGGCACCTTGAACAAATCCCACGACTTCTTAAACGTGTATCCCTTCTCGACTCCAATGTGAAATACCGAAATGGGACAATTCATCCGCCGCGCCAGAATCACCGGCCCCGGCTTCGCCACGTAGCGCGGCCCTCGCGGCCCATCCACGGTGAACGCGACGTGCTTCCCCTCGCCCAGTCGCGCCGCCAAAGCCGTGAGCCCCGCCATTCCGCCGCGCGAAGAGCTTCCCTGTGCCGTGCCAAATCCCAACCACTCGATAACCTTTCGGGTCCACTGTCCGTCAAAATTAACGGTGTTCATCACCACCACACCGCGATTGCGCCAGATCCACGCGGCGGGAAAGATGCAGCGGTGCCAGAAAACGCCGATGCCCGCTTCGGAGTTGTTGCGAATCTGCGCCGCGTTTTGGATGCCGACGATCTCCACGTCGAGCGTTGGCCCGATCACGCGAATCACGCCGTACACAGCGGCCGCGATGATCGGAATCTGCATCCGGCGCCACAGTGAAAGCTTCGGCATCGGAATCGTGTCGGCGTCAACGGCTGCGGGCTTCTGCTCGCCATCGGGCGGCGGTGCGGTGGCCGGAGTTGCGTCGAATTTTGGGTCGTCGTTCACGGCGGAATAGTATAGGCTGCGCGTTCGCGCACTCAAAAGAGGGGCGACTGGCCGCCCGATTGCAAGCATCTAACTATGGGAAGCAAATAACTGGCTCGATGCGGTTCCCCGCGTACGGTGTAAAATAAGGATAGAGTCGGCGTCCTGGTGTACTCCCTGCAACAATCCGTTCGGCACCTCTTTCAGCGCTCGCTGTGGCGCGGCACGTCGAAGTCTGCCCTCGCCACTGCACTCGTCATTGCAACGCTGATCATCGCGACGCCTGCGTTTGCACCGAGCACAGCGCGCGCGCTCGACGATGCACCGCCGGCAGGCACGATCGGCACCGTGTCCGGCTACGATATTTCCGTCGATGCCGGGATGTCAGCGCCTCTCGATACCGCGAACAACGCGCCGGCGATTTACGTTTCCAACGGCAGCGTCGTCACCGTGCACTCCGGCACCGCGCACATGACGCTCTCGAGCGGCGGCCAAGTGGACATTTGCGGCCCCGCAAAATTCACAATGCTCGTGAGCGGCGGCTCGATCACTCTCGCGCTCAATTTCGGTCGCGTTCATGTGTTGCTGCCGTCCGCCACGCAGCTTCGCATCTTCACGCCGACGATCGTCGCGACGCCAATCGACATCAGCGGCAACCAGCGCGACATCACCGCCGGGCTCGATCTCAACGACTCGCTCTGCGTCCGCGCCACCAGCGGCGCGCTGCGCCTCGAACAGCAATTCACCGGCGAAGATCTGATCGTCCCCGAGGCCGGCGAATTTTTTCTCGCCAACGGCAAGCTCGTGCCCACGAACGCGACGCCCGGCGGCTGCGATTGCGCGCTGATGGTCGCGAAGAAACCCGCGCCTCCACCGGTGATCCCCGTACTTGGAATCACGGGACATCCGACCGCCGCGCCGGAAGCTCCCGAAGTCGCGTCCAACAATACCGCGCCGGGCAACATTCCCGTCGAGCAGCAGAACGTGACGCTGCACGCGCTTCCGCTCAGCAACGACGCACATCCCGTCGTGGCGCAACAGGTGAAGCCCGCCGAGCCGCCGAAGCCGCTCGCGCCGTCCGAAGTGCCCGACTACAAAATCATCGCGCCGCCGCTCGCGTTTTCCGCGAAAGAGCCGCAAGCGCCCGAAGATACCGCCAACGAAGTCGCGCTCCTCGTTCGCACGGTGCACGTCGAGCCCGAGTGGCAGTTCAGCGGCCGCGTGCAGCCGCCCGGCTCGAGCGCCTTCGCGAATCAACCCACTGTGAAGCCGATTTCTGCCACAAAGACGGCGGCCATTGCCCCTGTGAATCCTCCGCCGTCGAATCCCACTCCGCAACCAGCATCCGCACCAACCGTCGCTGCCGCCGCGCCGGCTGACGCAACGAATACCGCGTCGAATGCGCCGGTCACTCAGCCGGTCGCGGCGCCGCAAAAGAAATCTGGCTTCTGGTCCAAACTCAAGCGCGCCTTCTCGGGCAGCTAGGTCGGACAGCCACACTGGCGGTCCTCTTCCGGCCTTGCACTAACATCCTGGCAACATCACGCTCGTCCTACAAACCACCATAAGGGGAGCAAGTTTGTAGAATAGGCAGACTTGCCTGTGCCTTTGACTTCTGAAAACCACAGGCAAGTCTGCCTATTTTACAAACGTACGCTCCTAATGTGATTGTGCTTGGCCATGCGCGTTGCCAGGAGTTGGCGCCGCCACAGCAACTCCATCACATTCCCTCGTAGTTGGGGCCGCCGCCGCCCTCGGGCGGGACCCAGTCGATGATTTGGTAGGGGTCGGCAATGTCGCACGTCTTGCAGTGGACGCAATTGGTGGCGTTGATCTTTAATTTCTTCGAGCCGTCTTTGTCGAGCGTCATCTCGTACACCGCGGCGGGGCAGAAATACTGGCAGGGATTGCCGTATTCGCGAACGCAGCGGTCGCTGCAGATGCTCGGATCGAGTACGTGCAAGTGCGGCGGCTGGTCTTCGTCGTGCCGCGTGCCGGAGTGATAGACGTCGGTGAGCCGGTCAAACGTGAGCTTGCCGTCGCCTTTGAATCGCGTCGATTGATCGACGAGCGTGTCCGGGCGATTCAGCTTCGCGTAATCGAGATAGCCGGCCTTGGTGTGCATCGGATCGACGAGGCCACGGCCGCCGCTGACGAATTGCAATCCAGAAAGAAACAGCCCCTTCCAGAGTCCGCCGTGAAACGCCTGGTGGAAATTGCGAACTTCCCAGAGCTCATCGCGAAGCCAGCTCTTGTCGAGCTTCCGTTTGTAGGCTGAAAGTTTCTGCGCCGATGCATCTCCCGCCACGAGCGATTCGTAAATCGTTTCCGCCGCGAGCATGCCGCTCTTGATGGCGGTGTGAATTCCCTTGAGGCGCTGCGAATTCAGCACGCTCGCGGAATCACCAACGATAAGAGCGCCGTCCGTGTAAGCGCACGGCATCGAATACCATCCGCCGTACGGCAGCGACTTCGCGCCGTAGCGGACGAGCTTGCCGCCCTCCAGAATATTTTTCACGAACGGATGCGTTTTGTATTTCTGAAACGCGGCGTGCGGGTCGAAGAGCGGGTCGGCATATTCGAGCGAGACGACCAGGCCGAGCGACACGCGATTGTTCTGCATGCCGTACACCCAGCCGCCGCCGTAGTAATTCGTCGCAAGCGGCCAGCCGAGAGTGTGTGCCGTGAAGCCTTCTTTGATTTTTCCCGGCTGCACTTCCCACAACTCTTTCACGCCGATGCCGTACACCTGCGGATTCATGCCGTCCAGGTGCAGGCGCTCCACCATTTTCTTGGTTAGCGAGCCGCGCGAACCTTCGGCCAGTACGGTGACTTTGGCGCGCAGCTCATAGCCTGCAGTGAAGTTGTCTTTCTGTTTGCCGTGCTTGTCGATGCCTTTGTCTTCGGTCAGGACGCCGGCGACGCCTTCGGTAGCTCCGCTCTTTTCGTACAGCAGCTCGGCTCCGGCAAACTGCGTAAATATATTCACGCCTTTCGCTTCCACCAGGCCGCCCAGCCACTTCACCATCCGATTCAGCGAGACGACGTAGTTGCCGTGATTTTGCAGCGGCGGCGGAGTAACCGGCAGCTTGTAGCTTCCACCCTCGGTGAAAAAGTAGGCAGCATCGTCGGTGACCTGCGCGTCGAGCGGCGCGGACTTCTCAAAATCGGGGACCAGCTCGCGCAGCCCGCGCGGATCCATGATCGCGCCGGAAAGCTGGTGCGCGCCCACTTCGCGGCCCTTTTCGAGCACGTAGATATTTTCGGCGGAGAGGGCGGGCGACTTCTTCGCGGCGTTGTGCGCCTCGATCAGATTCGAAAGGTGCAGCGCGCAGGAGAGCCCGGCGGGCCCGGCTCCGATGATCAGTACGTCGGCTTCCAGCTGTTCGCGTTCGATGGCCATGAATCACAGCCTACCAGCGGAGTGCGCGATTTGGAGGGTAATTTTGTGTCGATTAGAAAGGGGCTCGGTCCTTTGTTTTCTATCACTTTCGGGCATTTCTAATCGCGGAGCCCTCCGATTAGAACTTGGCGAATCGGGGGACAAATACGCGACGACGGGATGAGTGATGGGAGGCGTTGTGGTGTGAATTGGGAGCGTCATTTTTGCCGTTTAGTACCGGTTAGAAAGTGCCTCCGTCGTTTGTTTTGTGGAAGTTACGTCACATTCTAATCGCGCGAGATGTCGATTAGAAATTGGGGGGCAGGGCGAGATTTGGGATGGTGTGGGAGGCATGTGTGGTCGGTGGTGGATGGTGAGTTCGCTCTGGACTGATGTTAACACAGCGGTTACAGGTTGTAAAGGTAAAAGATCGAGTGCCAGAATGGGAATCTGGGGGGTTGGGGGAGCAGCAGTGGTGTTGGACGGTGTTACAGCTCGCGACGCTCGATTGTAGCGAAGTCAAGGGCACACAGGCGAACTCCGGCCTGTGCCACAGACTGAGTTCGCTAACGTGATTGTGGCAAGAAGTTGGGAAGGTGCCTGGAGTGGACAGGGCTAAACCCGGGACCAACTGAGAGTTGGTCCCGCTCAGACTCGAAAGTCTAAGCTACATCTCGCTGCGCTCGACTAAGGCGAAGAAGGAGGCCGAGCGTGAAGTGACGTGCGTGGGCGCACACTTCATGGAGGTGTGGGCGGCGTTGAGCAGCCAAAACTGGCTACCCCACGCGCCGCGGCTTAGTGGGGCTTTTCGAGTTCTTCGACAAGGGCGGGGACGATTTCGAAGAGGTCGCCTACGACCCCGTAGTCGGCGATTTCGAAGATAGGGGCGTTCTGGTCTTTGTTGATGGCGGCGATAGTGCGAGCGCCTTTCATGCCGACCACGTGCTGGATGGCGCCGCTGATGCCGAGCGCGAAATACAGCTTGGGCGCGACGGTCTGTCCGGAGCTGCCGATCTGGCGGTCCATCGGGAGCCAGCCTTCATCGCAGATGGGGCGCGACGCGCAAATTTCGCCGCCCATGGCTTTCGCGAGTTTTTCGGCGAGAGGAATGTTTTCCGGCGCTTTGATGCCGCGGCCGACGCTGACGAGAATCGGGCTCTGTGTGAGGTCCACGGCTTGCTTGGCTTCGCGGAAAAGTTCGCCGGGCTTGGTGCGAATTTGCTCGGGCTTCAGGTCAACGGCGGCGGGCTTCACGGGCGCTTTGCCGGCGGCGTGTCTTTTGGCGAGGTCGCCGCGGAAGGCGCTGGCCTGGAACGTGGCGATCCAGGGCGCGTCGCCGGCGAAAACAACGTCCGCAACGGTACGGCCCTGAAACATTTGGCGGACGAAAATGAGCTCGCCGTTTTCTTCGCGGTAGCTGGTGCAATCGCCGATCATTCCCTTCCCCAGCGATGCAGCGAGAGCGGGCGCGAAATCGCGGACTTGATAGGTGTGCGGGAAAAGGACGAGGTCGGGCTTATTCGCTTCGATGATTTGCTTGAGCGCGAGCACGAATCCGTCTGGCGTGTAGTTCGCGAGCAAGTCGTGTTCAACGAGGAGTACTTCGTCGAGCTGGTAGCCGGCGAGTTCGTCGGCGAGAGCGGCAACGCCTTTGCCGATTACAACGGCAGTGACGGTGCTCTTCGTCTGCTCAGCGATCTGCTGCGCGGCGGCAACGATTTCGAAACTGACTTTATTCCACTTGGCGTCGCGCTGTTCGGTGACGGCGAGAATTTTCATGGCAGGTGCGGTCCTTTTCGGTATCGCGGAAATTTTTTAGAGCACGCGAGCTTCGTGGCGCAGCTTCTCCACCAGCTTGGCCGCGATCTCCTTCGGCTGGCCGGTGATGAATTCGGTCTTTTTTGTTTTGCTTGGAACGTAAATGCGCTGCACTTGCTGCGTGGGCGTCACTGTGACGCCGAGCGAGGCGCGATCGACCGTGGCGATTTCTTTTTTCTTCGCGGCCATGATGCCCTTCAGCGTGGCGTAGCGCGGCTTGTTGATGCCGGACTGAATCGAGAGCACGGCGGGGAGCGGAATTTCCACCCACTGGAACCAGCCGGCTTCGAGTTCGCGCTTTAGCTTCAGGTGGCTATCGATCACTTCGATGGCCATGATGATGGTGCCGTGGGGGCGGCCGAGAAGTTCAGCGAGCAGGACGCCGGTCTGGCCGAAGCCTTGATCGTCGCTCTGAAGGCCGGTGAGGATCAGATCAAAATTTTCGGCTTTGATCGCGGCGGCTAGAGATTTCGCGGAGTTCAGCGGGTCGAGCTTGTAGAACTCGTTGTCGGCGATGTGGATGCCGCGGTCGGCGCCCTTGGCGAGAGCTTCTTTGATGGTCTGCTTGGCGCGCTCGGGGCCCATGGAGATGGCGACGACTTCGCCGCCGTGCTTTTCTTTCAGGCGCAGGGCTTCTTCGAGCGCGAAGCCGTCGGGCTCGTTGGTCTCAAAGCCGATGTCGGACTCGCGAATCCAGGCGCTTTCGCCGACGATGGCGAGGGGCGCGTCTTTCGCGGGGACTTGTTTTACGCAAACTCCGATCTTCACGACAGCCTCCGGTACAGGTGGAACGTAAACTGTTAGTTTCTATCAGTATTCCACAGGTGGGGCGATGGGACAAACGCGCGCACGTTGCGAAGTGCGCGTGGTTCAGGCCAATTTGTGCGGATGTGTGAGTCGGGTGCGACGCGGGTGGAGACGGCGGAGGTGGAGTTGAAATGGCTAAACCCGGGACCAACTGAGAGTTGGTCCCGCTCAGACTCGAAAGTCTAAGCTACATCGCGCTGCGCGCGACTCAAGACCGGCACAGACTGACAGTCTATGTTACAGCTCGCTGCGCTCGCCTGAGGCAAAGGCGCCTGCGGATGGAAGAATTATTCCCAGCGCTTGAAGATCAGGGAGGCGTTGGTGCCGCCGAAGCCGAAGGAGTTGCTCAGGGCGTAGGTGGCGTGGGCTTTGCGCGCGACGTTAGGAATGTAGTCCAGGTCGCACGCTGGGTCGGGCGTTTCGTAGTTCACGGTAGGAGGAAGAATCTGATCGCGCAGAGCGAGAACGCTGATACCGGCTTCGAGGCCGCCCGCGCCGCCGAGCAAATGGCCGGTCATGGATTTGGTGGAGCTGATGGGAACTTTTTTGGCGCGGTCGCCGAAGACGCGCTTGAGCGCGGCCGTTTCGATGGCATCGCCGAGCGGCGTGGAGGTGCCGTGCGCGTTGACGTAATCGACTTGATCGGGCGTGATGCCTGCGTCTTTCATCGCGGCCATGCTCACGCGATAGCCACCGTCGCCGCCTTCCGCGGGTTGGGTGATGTGGTACGCGTCGCCGGACATTCCGTAGCCGACGATTTCAGCGATGATTTTCGCGCCGCGGCGTTTTGCGAATTCGAGATCTTCGAGGATCAACATGCCGGCGCCTTCGCCGACGATGAATCCATCGCGCGCCGCTTCGAAGGGGCGGCTGGCCTTTTCCGGCTCGTCGTTGCGCGTGGAAAGGGCGCGCATAGCGGCGAAACCGCCGACAGACATGGGCGTGATGGCCGCTTCGGTGCCGCCGGTGATCATCACGTCCGCGCTGCCGCGTTGAATGATTTTGTAGGCGTCACCAATCGCGTGAGCGGATGCGGAGCACGCGGTGGCAGTGGCGGAGTTCGGACCCTTCGCGCCGTAGCGGATGGAGACGTGGCCGGACGCGAGGTTGACGATCGTTGCGGGAATAAAAAACGGCGAAATCTTTCCCGGGCCGCCCGCGAGATATTTGGAGTGCTCGCGCTCGATGACGTCGAAACCGCCGATGCCGGAGCCGATGTAAACGCCGGTCTGATCTTCGGTGGATTCGTCGATCACCAGGCCCGACATTTTGATGGCGAAATCGGACGCGGCGAGAGCGAGCTGAATGAAACGGCCGGTCTTCTTCAGCTCTTTCTTTTCAAGCCAGTTGAGAGGATCGAAGCCTTTCACTTCGCCGGCGATGCGGCAGTCGAATGCGGTTGCGTCAAAATGCGTGATGGGGCCGATCCCGCTCTTGCCTGCAAGCAGATTGGTCCAGACTTCTTCGGTCCCGATACCGCATCCGCAGACCAGTCCTACTCCCGTGACGACAACTCGGCGATTCAAAGGCACTCCTGATCGGATTGGTGAAACTGGCGTACGGCTTACTTGCTCTTCGCGTGCTTGTCGATGTAATCGACCGCGTCTTTCACCGTGGCGATTTTTTCGGCGTCTTCATCGGGGATTTCGATCCCGAAGTTTTCTTCGAAAGCCATCACAAGCTCGACGGTGTCGAGCGAGTCCGCGCCCAAGTCGTCCACAAATGAAGCGGTCGGAGTCACCTCTGCTTCATCGACTCCGAGCTGTTCGACGATAATCTGCTTCACGCGTTCTTCGACGCTGGCCATTCTGATCTTTCCTCCGTTTCAGCGATCTGAGGCCGCCAGGCCCCAGCCAAGGCGAATCCACCTACGTAAGCAACCTTAGCATTTTACGGTCGGCGGAATGCTGGGTCAACTTATCACGAGGCGCGCGCGAGACGAAATTGAAAGAATTCGCGCGGCGCAGCTCGGGCGGCGGTTAATGATACGCGTCGCGCAAACGGCGGACGATGCGCGGCGTGTTAGCCTGAAACGCAAACCCGCATAATATTTCGATGCGGCGGCGGATTGGGAGTCGCAGAAATACTGGGAGCTTCAGGGATTGAAACGGAATTTGATTCGGATGTGGCGCGCGCTGTCGGGATACGACAAGACGCTGTTTCTGCTGTTCGCGCTGTCGCTGGCGTTTCTGCATCCGGAGGTGAACGGCGACGGGGTGGGCTATTACGCCAATCTGCGGTCGCCGCTGATCGATCACAATTTCCAGTTCGCGAGCGACTTCACGAATCCTAAATTTCAGCTGTTCCTGATTTTCCTCGAAGACCATTTCGTACACAACCCGATGACGAAGACCGGGCACCTGCCGAACTTTTATTCGGTGGGGCCGGCGATGCTGTGGCTTCCGTTTGTGGCGGCGACGCACGCGGTGGTGCTGGCGCTGGATCGCATGGGCTGGTCGATTCCGGCGGACGGGCATTCGCGGCCGTATGTGTATGTGGTAGCGCTGTCGTCAGCGCTGTACTGCTTTTGGGGATTGTGGATTTCGTTTCGCCTCGCGCGCAAGTACGTGGAGGAGCGCTGGGCTTTCTGGGCGACGGTGACGATCTGGCTGGCGACTTCGCTGCCGGTATTTTTATATTTGTTTCCGTCGTGGTCGCACGGGCACTCGGTGTTCGTGACGGCG
Organism: uncultured Acidobacteriota bacterium; assembly: GCA_963702125.1. GTDB lineage: Bacteria > Acidobacteriota > Terriglobia > Acidiferrales > UBA7541 > Palsa-295. The sequence goes on along the minus strand of OY969716.1, from coordinate 4,698,480 downwards.
CTGTTTCTCTGGTATTGGGACCGCACGCGCGGGGCTCGCAGCGTGAAACAGTGGTTTGTATTCGGATTGATCACCGGGCTGATGGCGGCGGTGTATTTCGGGAATTGCGTGTTTGTGCTGGCGCCGGTGATCGAGGTGGTGGGCGAGTGGTTGTGGGCGGCGCGGCGCGGCGAAGTCGCGGAAAAGTGGACCGGGTGGGCGCGCGATTACGCGGCGTACGGGGCGGGCGGCCTGTTGATGCTGGTGCCGACGTTTGTGGCGCGCGAAGTGGTGTACGGAAGCCCGTTTGTGGTGGGCGTGTATTCACAGGTGGCGTGGCGGTGGAAGGCGCCGAAATTCGTAGCGGTGCTGTTTGATCCGACGCACGGGTTGATTGTGTGCACGCCGGTGGTGCTGCTGAGTTTGGTGGGATTGTATTTTCTGGTGAGGCGCGTGCCGGAGCTTGGGCGAGCGTGCGTTACTGTGTTCGCGGCGTTTTACGTGATGATCGCGTTGTACCCGTGGTGGAGCGGGCAGTTTGGATTCGGGATTCGGTTTTTTATTTCGCTGACGCCGATTTTTATTTTGGGGCTGGGCGCGCTGTTTGAGCGCGCAACGGCGTTGTGGGGCGATTCACGGCGCGCGGCGTGGCGCGTGGTGCCGGCGATGGTGCTCTTGATCGTGTGGAATCTCGGCCTCGTTTACCAATTTTCGGTGGATATGTTTCCGTGGTTTGGGCGGGCGTACTGGGATGAGATTACGTACAACCAGTTTCGCGAGGTGCCGGGGCGGGCGCTGCACGATTTGCGGGAGAGATTTTCGTTCCGTTCGCACGGCGAGAATTAGTTTTGCGGGTGGCTTGAAACGAATTCGGCACAGACTGACAGTCTATGTTACAGCTCGCTGCGCTCGCCTCGAGCGTGACGCTAGCCCATGTACATGCCGCCGTTGACGTCCAGGACTTGGCCGGTGATGTAGGCGGCTTCGTCGCTGGCCAGGAACATTACGGCGGAGGCGATTTCTTTGTCGGTGCCGAAGCGAGCCAAGGGAATCATGGATTTCATTTTGTCTTTTAGTTCTTGCGGGAGCGGGTCGGTCATTGGGGTTTCGATGAAGCCGGGCGCGACGGCGTTGACGGTGATGTTGCGCGAGGCAACTTCGACGGCGATAGCGCGGGTGAGGCCGATGAGGCCGGCTTTCGAGGAAACGTAATTAGCTTGGCCGGCGTTGCCGGTCTGCGCGACGACGCTCGTGATGTTGACGATGCGGCCGTAGCGGGCCTTAAGCATCGCGCCGAGCGCTTGCTGGATGCAGAGATACGCGCCGGTAAGATTGGTGCGCAGCACGGCGTCCCAATCTTCGACTTTCATGCGAAGGGCGAGTGTGTCGCGCGTGATGGCGGCGTTGTTGACGAGCACGTCGAGCTTGCCGAATTTCGCGAGGACGGCGGCGAACGCGGTCTTCACCTGCGCGGGATCGGCGACGTCGAGAGGCACGGCCAGCGCTTCGCCACCTGCAGATTCAATTTCCTTTACGAGTTCTTCGAGCTTTGCCACCTGGCGCGCGGCGACGGCAACTTTCGCTCCGGACGACGCGAACGCAAGCGCGGTGGCACGGCCAATTCCCTGCGACGCGCCGGTGATTAGAGCAACTTTTTCGTTCAGAGAGCACATAGAGCTTGAGCCTGCCCGTTTTCTGGATTGAGTGAAGTGCTACGAAGCACGGTCTTGCGCGATTTTTTCGATGGTTGCGTTGAGGCTCGCGGCGTCATCCACATTGAGAGCGCGAACCGAGCGATCGATCTGGCGGAGCAGGCCGCAGAGAACTTTTCCGGGGCCCACTTCGACGAAGACGGTAACGCCGGCTTCGATCATTTCTTTGATGGTGTCGAGCCAGCGCACGGGCGAAGTGACCTGGCGAATCAGCGATTCGCGGGCTTCGTCGCCGGTGGTAATGGCTTCGGCGTCCACGTTCGTGATCAACGGAACTTTCAGGCTCGAGAAGCGCGCGGCGCGCAGATCTTTTTCGAGGCGCACTTGCGCGGGCTCCATCAGCGCACAATGGAAAGGCGCGGAGACGGGCAGAATCACGGCGCGCTTGGCGCCGGATTGCGAGGCGATTTCGACGGCGCGTTTGACGGCGGCGGCTGTGCCGGAGATGACGGTCTGCTCAGGCGAATTGAGGTTCGCGGGCGAAACGACTTCACCCTGCGCAGCTTTTTTGCACACGTCTGCAACGTCTGACGGGGCCATGCCGAGAATCGCGGCCATCGCGCCTTCACCCGGCGGCACAGCTTCCTGCATGTATTTGCCGCGCGCGCGAACGAGTTTCACGGCGTCGGCAAATTCGATGCCGCCCGCAGCGACGAGCGCGGAATATTCGCCCAGGCTGTGGCCGGCGACAAAGTCCGGCGCGATGCCACGCTTCTCAAGCGCGCGATAGGCTGCGACGGAAACGGTGAGAATCGCGGGCTGCGTATTCTCAGTGAGCTTCAGCTCGTCTTCGGTGCCTTCGAAACAGATTTTCGAGATTGCAAAGCCGAGCGCGGCGTCTGCCTGCTCGAAAACGGCCTGCGACTCCGGAAAATTCTGGGCAAGATCCTTGCCCATTCCAGAATACTGCGAGGCTTGTCCTGGGAAGAGGAAAGCAGTTTTGCTCATGCGCGGTTAGGTCCGTTCGGTCAGCCGCGCGAGGCGACAGCGGAAGCGGAAAGCTCCTGTTCGATTTTTTCGTTGAATCGGGTGCGGCAGAGTTCGCTCGCGACCCGGATTGCATTTTTCACCGCGAAGGCGTTGGAGCGGCCGTGACCGATGACGGTGATGCCGCGAACGCCGAGCAGCGGCGCTCCGCCGGTCTCCGATGAATCGGTGCGCTTGCGGAAGCTGTCGAAAGCCTGCTTTGAAAGAACGTAGCCGACCTGAGAGGCGAGGCTGCTCTTAATGGCCTTCTTCAACATGCTGCCAACGTGTTCGACGAGTCCTTCGCTGATTTTCAGCGCGATGTTGCCGATGAAGCCGTCGCAGACGATCACGTCCACATCGCCCTTGAAGACATCGCGGCCTTCGACGTTGCCGACGAAATTCATCGGCAGCTGCTTCAGGCGGGCGGCGGCTTCGCGAGTGAGTTCGTTGCCTTTCATTTCTTCTTCGCCAATCGAGAGCAGAGCGACGCGCGGCCGCTTGGTGCCGAAGATGGTGCGGTAGTAAATCTCGCCCATCACGGCGAACTGCTCGATCTGCTCGGGCTTGGAGTCCACGTTTGCGCCAACGTCGAGGATAACGGTGAGCTTTTCCTTGGCGTTTGGAAACGCAGCGGCAAGCGCCGGGCGATCGACGGCAGCGAGCGTGCCGAGGACGAAGCGAGCGACCGTCATAACGGCGCCGGTGTTCCCTGCGCTGACGAGAGCTTCGGCCGCGCCGTCTTTGACGAGCTTCGCGGCGACGTGGACCGAGCTGTCTTTTTTGCGGCGGAACGCCTGCGAAGGCGAATCGCTCATCGTGATCGCCTCGGTGGCGTTCACGATTTCGATCGGGAGGTTGCGCGTCTTGTGACGGGCAAGCTCCTGCCTGACGCGTTCTTCGAGGCCAACGAGAAGGATGCGTACGCCAAGCTCACGCGCGGCCAGAATTGCGCCTTCTACTTCGGCGCGAGGCGCATGATCTCCCCCCATGGCATCGACGGCGATGGTGGTCATTCAGAACACCCTGGAAGCCAACGATTGGTCAGGACCAAAGCTGAAGGGAACTTAGGCTGTCTTGGACGTGGTGTCAATCACTTCACGGCCTTTGTAGTAGCCGCAGGAGGGACAGACGTTGTGGGGCAGCTTTTTCTCGTGGCAGTTGGGGCATTCGGCCAGAGAGAGCGGCGTCAGAAAGTCATGGGCGCGACGCTTGTTCTTGCGCGCATGAGAGTGACGTCGTTTCGGATTCGGCATTGCAAAACTCCTCGTGAACAAGCCGCTACTCAGAGCGGCTATTAGGGTAAGCAAATAGTGTAGCGGTTTATTGCTTTTTGAACCAGTCCTGCTTGAGCCGCGCCAGTGGCGCGAGGCGTGGGTCGGCCGCATGCTTCTCGCAACGGCATTCTTCGTTGTTGAGGTTGGCGCCGCAGTGAGCGCACAGGCCGCGGCAATCGCTGCGGCAGATGACCTTCATGGGAAGGCCGAGGATGACTTGTTCGGCCAGCACATCGGCCAGGAACATGCCATCTCCTTCATAAAAAGCCACTTCGGTGTCGTCGGAGGCGAGCTTCAACTCGTCGTCCTCGCCGAGCGTGTTCATCGGGCGGTAGTAGAGGTCGAAATCGCGGCTGATTTCCTCCACCACACCATCTAAGCAGCGCGCACAAACCATCTCAACGCGCGTGTGCAAATTGCCGTACACGCGGATCTGGTTGTCAGCCATTTCGGCTGTGGCGCGGACCTCGAGAGGCTCGATCTGGCGGAATTCGCCGGAGTGGTAGTCGATGGTGCCGGGCGCGTAGCTCTTGCGGATCCGGACCTTGCGTAGCGCGAGTTCGTTGATGTCGAAGAACATCGGTTGTCCCCGTGAAGGGTTCCTAATTTTGATTATATGTGCGGGGACAAGGTTGTCAAGGAACGCGCAGTAATTTGACGCGAAGGAGTGATACGTAAGGCACAGAATTTTCGCTGGCCGGCGGTACGAGGGGCCTACAGTTTTGTACTTGCAACTAAGGAGCTGACAGACATGGACCGGGAGCGCGAGGTTTGGAAAGGCAACAACCGGAAGACTTGCGTGTGGTTGTGCATGCAATTCCGGGAGAACGGGCTGGCGTCCCGAGTTGTGCAGCATGGGGAAACGTTTGGGAGGCAAAGCGAGAAGTCTTATTTAATTTTGGTCCCGGACAAGGACTTCGAAAAGGCGCGGGATGCCGTAGCGAAGTACGAGGAACGGACGAACACTCGAAGCGAACAATTGTCGGACGACTCGCAGCCGCTCCTTGAGGCGCCAGCCTGGAAAGAGGATGTGGTTTCCACAGAGGAGCGGGAGAAGAGCGCGCAGGTGGCGCTCGAAGAAGCGGAAATGACCGCGGAGGTGTGGAGCGGGCAGGCCGAGCATGGGCTATGCATGATCAAGATGAGTTTGAAAGAACTCGAGATTGGCTGCCGGGCGCACACGGCGGTGGATGGGAAGGTGAGTGTGTTTGTGGCGCTGCGCGACGAGCGTGCGGCACAGGACGTGGTGCGCGAGGTGCGAGACGGGAGCCCGCCGGAGTAGTGCGGGAGACGCGTAAACCGGCGGAGAGATCCTTCGGCCGATGAATCGGCCTCTGGATGACGTCAAAGGCCGTAGGTTGCGCACGTGTGGGTGGGATACGTCCGAGTGAGCGAGGCGACTGGGGAAATCGTGTTGGAGCTTGCGGCAAAGCAGTAGCTTCGCTCCCGCAGTCCAAATAGGTCGCGCTAGTTGTAGAGGCGGGAGATTCCGTACACGACGCAGGCGACGCCGGCGGCAAGTAGCGGCCAAAACAAATATACGGGCCACGCGGCCCAACCGCGCCGGCGTGCTTCGCGCAAATACAACTTCGGCAAGCGCGAAGCAACGCACCCTTTTGAGAGGAAAAGAGTGCGGCACCCGGAAAGGCAGCGCGCGGACCGGAGCGATGTTCATTGGTCGTGCTGGGGCAAGGAGCGGAGCATTTCTTTGTGCTGGCGGAGCAGGTAGTGGTCGGTCATGCCGGCGATGTAGTCGCAGACGATGCGGTGCGTGGGAGCTTCCTCGGCGAGTTCGGCGTGCTGGCGCGGCATGCGATCCGGGTGGTCCATGTAGAAGGTGAAGAGTTCGTCGAGGGCGGCGACGGAGCGTTCACGGTCTTCTTCGATGGCGGGATTGGAGTACACGCGCTGGAAAAGGAAGCGCTTCAGTTCCCCGTTCATGCGCGAGACCACCGGCGAAAAACTGGCAAGGCGGCGCGGGTGCTCGCGGACTTCCTCGATCGATTCGATGGAGTGTTTGCGGAGCTGCAGGTTGGTGTGCTCGATCAAATCGGTGGCAAGGCGATTGAGCACGGATTTCAGCGCTTCGTTGAATTTCAGCTTGGTGGGGCCGTGCGGGTGCGTGATGTCGATCGCGGTCCAGGCTTCGCCGAAAATCGGGACTTCTTTGCGCAACAACTCCAGGTCAATGAGATGAGCTTCGAAGGCGTCATCGAGGTCGGCGGTGTTGTAAGCGATTTCATCGACGAGATCGATGAGCTGCGCCTCGAGCGGCGGGCGCGAGCGGAGCATATATTCGCTGAGCTCGGGGAAATCGAGTTCGTTGTAGTCGCGCGAGTGCTTGATGATACCTTCGCGGACTTCGAAGGTGAGATTCAGCCCCGCGAAATCGAGATAGCGGCGCTCGAAGTGTTCGACGATGTGGAGCGCGTGGAGATTGTGATTGAAGCGGTCGCCGTAGGCGCGCATGCGTTCATCGAGAGCGCGTTCGCCTGCGTGGCCGAAGGGCGGGTGCCCGATGTCATGCACGAGCGCGAGCGCTTCGGAGAGATCGGTATTGAGATTCAGCGCGGCGGCGACGGTGCGTGCGACCTGCGCGACCTCGAGCGTGTGCGTGAGGCGGTTACGAAAATGGTCGGAGAAGCGCGTGGTGAAAACCTGCGTCTTCGATTCGAGGCGGCGGAAGGCACGCGAGTGGATCACGCGGTCGCGATCGCGCGCGTAATCGTTGCGGTACGGATGAGGCGGCTCGGGAAATCGGCGCCCGCGCGAACCGTGAACGTCCATCGCGTAGGGCGCGAGCGGCATCGCCGTCATGGTATCACCGGCGCGGAATCACGGACGCTGTTTCACCCACGCGAGGTTCAGGATTTTCCGGGCAGAAGATTCAGGCCCTGATCGGCTTGCTGCGCGATCGGAGTGTCCGGGTAGTCGGTTTTGATCTGGGTGTAGAGCTTCGCGGCTTCCGTGGGATTTTTCTGGCCGTAATGCGCAGCGAGCGCGAGCATCACCACCGGCTTTGGAACGAGCACGGTGGGCTTGGCCATCAGCTGCTGGTAGAGCTTCACGGCCTCGTCGCCGTTGCCGGAGCGATCGTTGATCTGCGCGAGTTCGAATTTGGCCATGGCGGCGAAATCTTCCATGTTGCCGTCGGCGAGGCCCTGGAGCCATTTTTTCGCGTCGTCGTTCTTATTGATTTTTTCATCGCTGAGCGCGGCGTAGTAGGCGGCGAGCTGGCCGGGGCGCGTGTGCGGATACGTGGTGGCGACGTCCGCGAATTTCTTCGCGGCTTCGGTGTACTTCGCCTGATCGTTCGGATACGTAGTCTCACCCGGAAGCGGCGGCTGCGGAGCGCCAGCGACGGGAGCGAGGAAAACTTTTTTGGCGTCGTCGAAGGCGGCTTCGGCCTTCACCGTCTGATGCTCGGTGTAAGTCTTCCAGCCAAAAATGGCGGCGGCGATCAGGACGGCGACGACGACCAGCAGAGTGGTGAGCGTCTTGTGCGACATCACGGCGTCCGCGCCGTGCATGATGGTGTCGCGAACTTCGTCTTTTTTCAGTTCTTTGCGGTCAATATGTTCGGGCAAGTCGGCACCTTAGCTAGTTTACAAACGAAAATAATAGCATGAGACGCGGCGGGAGGCACGTGGCCGGGCCTCCTGCTTGCGCGGGGAGGTCTAGTCGGCGGGGGCTGCGAAGAGGATCAGGTTGCCGTCGGGGTCTTGAACGATGAAGGTAGTGGCGCCCCAGGATTCGCGCTTGAGCGGCTGATTGAATGTGACGCCGGCGGTCTGGTAGGCGTCGAACAGTTGCTTGATTTCAGCGGCGGAGGCGAGGGTGAGCGTGGCGGAGAGCAGCGCCTCTTTTTCGCGGATGCCGGCGACGAAGACGGGCTCGTCGATGTGGCGGAGGTTGAGGCGGGCGGTGTCGCGTGCGACTTGCGCGTACGACGGAGGCTCGCCGTAGATGAAGGCGATGGTGAAGCCGAGTTTTTCTTTGTAGAAGGCGCAGGAGGCGGCAACGTCGGCGACGAAGAGCTGCGCTTCGGTTGCGGTCAGAGTTGGGCGCGTTGGGGTTTTATCGGCGGGCATGGTGTGCGTGTTCCTGCGTGCGTGATTAGCGATTCGAAAGCTGGATCGAGTTGCCGTCGGGATCTTTCCCGTCGCAAAGCGCGAGGGTGCCGCCGTCGCGGACCTTGGCGAATTTTGCGCCGCGCTTCACGAGCGTCTCGCGCAGGGCTGCGACATCGGCGGCGTAGAAGACGATCTTCGGGCCTTTGCGGCCGGGCGACGACGGGCCGGAGTGCAGCGCGATGGTCGCGCCGCCGGCTGCAAATTCGCGCCAGCCTTTTTCTTCGGAAACGACTTTGAGGCCGAGGACTTCGCCGTAGAACTTGCTCATCTTCTCGAGCTGGGGAGTAAACAGGATCACGCGCGCCAACTTCATTGCGGACACCTACGGAATTGAGGCTCGGCCGCGGCCGGCGCGGACAGCGTATCAGAGGGCCGTGGGGAAAATGTTACAGATTGATGGGATTGCCACGCGGGCGTGCGCGGACGTAGAGTAGGTCACCTCCGGAGCGAAAAATGAAAAACGGTAACGCCCCTACACGCTCGTGGTTCATCCGGTTGGCGCTGGTTGCCGCCGCGGCCGCGACGGTTCCCCTCCTTTACATACAGCTGAGCGCAGCGGTGCGGCCCGCGTGGGCGCAGCAGCAGAGCCCCGGCGGTCTGGCGTGGTCGCCGCAGACGCTGAGCGCGGGTGGGCAAGCTTCGCTGCTCGCGTCGATTCAGTCGGGAAATCTTGCGGACCTGCGCTGGCCGAACTTCAGCGACTACGTGGCACACGTGCAGAAATTTTACGGGTCGTATAACAATGCGCTGCCCTGGGTGCGCGGGATGCAGCCCACATCGCAGGCATTGCAAATGATCGCGCTGATTCAACAGAGCGACAAGAAGGGGCTGACGCCGGAGGATTACGACGCGTCAAAATGGCCGGCGCGTGTGGCGAAGCTGAAGCCGGGCCCCGGGAATCCGTCGGAAGCGGATGCGATCGCCTTCGACGAGGCGATGACCATCTGCACGATGCGCTACATCTCCGACCTGCACATCGGCAAGGTGAACCCGAAGCATTTCGATTACGGCTTCAACGTGAGCTTGAAGAAGTACGATCTGCCGGACTTTTTGAAGCAGAACGTAGTGGATACGCAGGACGTCAGCGCGGCGCTGAAGCAGATCGAGCCGCCCTATCCCGGTTACCAGCGGACGCTTGCGGCGCTGCAGAACTACATCCAGCTCGCCAAACAAGACGACGGCGAAAAATTGCCCGAGGTGCGAGGAGCCGTGCAGCCGGGCGATCCGTGGATCGGCGTGCCGCGGCTGACGAAAATCTTGCGCCTGGTAGGCGATCTGCCGGCCGATGCGAACGTGCCGGCGAATTCGATCGATTACAAGGGCCCGCTTGTGGATGCGGTAAAGAAATTCCAGGCACGGCACGCGCTGCCGGCCGACGGCAAACTCACGGCGCAAACCGTGGCGGACCTAAACGTGCCGATCAGCGCGCGCGTGCAACAGATGCAGCTGACGCTGGAACGCTGGCGCTGGCTGCCGTTGATCGATCCGAACAAAACGTTGCCGCCGCCGATCGTGGCGAACGTGCCGGAATTCCGGCTGCGCGCGTACGACGAGAAATTCAACGTGGTGTGGACGATGAACGTCGTCGTCGGGCATGCCTTCAACCATGACACGCCGGTATTCGCGGACATGATGGAGTACGTGATCTTCCGTCCGTATTGGAGCGTGCCGTATTCGATCGCGCGGAACGAGATGTTTTCGAAGATCGAGAAGGACCCGAATTATCTGGCGTCGAAGGGATTTGCGGTGGTGGACGCGAAGCAGAATGTTGTGACGGCGGGGGCGGTGACGCCCGAGGTGCTGGCGCAGCTGAAGGCGGGGACGCTCTTCATCCGGCAGAATCCGGGGCCGAAGAATTCGCTGGGCCTGGTGAAATTTATTTTCCCAAACGACTACAACGTCTATATGCACGATACGGACGAGAAACAATTTTTCTCGCGCGACCGGCGCGACGATAGTCACGGTTGCATTCGACTCGAGCGGCCTGCGGATATGGCGCTGTGGGTGCTGCGCAATAATCCGGGATGGGATGCGGAAAAAATCAAAGCAGCGATGAATGGAAAGCAGGACAACCTACAAGTGAATTTGGCGCGGCCGATTCCGGTGCTGATTGTGTACGCAACTGTCGTGGTGAACGAGGATGGCAGCGTGCATTTCTTTGACGATATTTACGGGCATGACAAGGCGCTGGCGGAGGTGTTGGCTAAGGGGTATCCGTATCCGGGGTAGGTGCAAGTTCTGAAGGAAAAGCACACAGACAATGTCTATGCCACACAAGGCACTTTAAATTCTGGGCTGCTATGAGTGGTGCGGTTTTAGATTCGGAGTGATGGTTAAACCCGCACCTCACAGAATGTGAGGTGCGCACAGGCTCGAAAGCCTGTGCCACGAACTAAAGTTCGTGAGGACTGGGCGATGCTAGTCGCCGGTTTGCAGATTCGCGGGGCAATCAAAACACCACTGGCGGACGCGGCCCACATCGACGTGGATGAAGTCGGAGTGCGGGTAGTAACCGACTCCTCCGCGCGCTAGAGCCAGGGCTGCGCGACGAAGCTTGAGCGTGTTGACGCCGGGCATGCGCAGGTCAATCGCTTCGGCCTGGATGTGAAGGCTGTTTTTTGCGACGCCGTTGGTGTGTTCGCGAAGAGCGGCGTTTGTGGCGGGCGTGCGATAGCCACACACGATGTCTATTTCGCCGTTCGGGCGGCCGACAGAAGCGGTTAGGTCGGCGAGAATGTCGTAGAGGTGCGGATCGAAGTGGCGGACTTCGTTGGTGTTGTGATCGCGCAGGAAGTAATCGAGCTTACTGAGCGCGGCGGGAATAAAAGTGTCGCCGTGGCGATAAACGATGCTGATGCGTTCGTTGGTGTGCGTGTTGAAGAGCGAGAGCGAGTGGTCGAGCGGCGAGATCGCGGCGTCATTCACGCCGGCGGCGGACGGCTTCCCAGTGTTGGATTGGGAACGAACCAGGCGCGGCGCGCCGATCGCAACGATTGCGCAGGCTGCAAGGGCGATGCCCTTCAGTTTTTGAGACCAGTGGGTAGTCTGCATACCCTTGTAGTTTATCACAGGCTGGATTTTCGATTATTTTGCGCGGCTTTCGAAGATAGCGGAAACGCCACCGACCAAGTCGCGCATCAGGGTGTCAACGTCGCGATGCTTAAGCAGGCTGGCATTCTGTCCGGACCAAAGTTGGAGCAGGTCGGCGCATTCGGCTTTAGCAGCGGGCACAACGAGATTGCGGACGAGCTGACGCTGCAACGGATACGGAAGCACGGCTGCCTCGGGCACGTTGACTGCGTCCATCAGGCGATTTTTGATTCCACGCGCGAGGCGGCCGGTGAAGCCTTTGGTGAGGCCGGTGCGAACGCTGCCGGAGAGCAGCGCGTTGCGATGAAGCGCGCTCGCACCGGATTCTTCGGTGGCGAGGAACGCGGTGCCGATCTGTACGCCGGCTGCGCCAAGATCGAGGGCGGCGACAATGCCACGCGCGTCGGCGATGCCTCCAGCGGCGACGACGGGAATGCTGACGGCACTGGCGATCTGCGGGACAAGAGTGAACGTGCCGGTGAGAGATTCTTCGGCGGCGCGCAGGAACGAGCCGCGATGGCCGCCGGCTTCGAAGCCCGAGGCGACGACGACGTCCGCGCCGGCCTGCTCGATGGCTACGGCCTCATCGAGGGTGGTGGCCGTGCCGATGGTGACGATTTTTCGCGCGCGGCATTCGTCGAGAATTTCGCGCGGCGGAATGCCGTATATGAAGCTGAAGACTGGCGGGTGCGCGTCGAGCACGGCGCGAGCTTGCGCTTCGAAGGAAACGGGCGTGAACGGTTGATACGCCGGGAGCGGCGCGCCGATTTCATCGAGAAACGGCTTTAGCGTCTGCAGAGCTTTTTGGAATTCGCGTTCGCCGGATTCGCGCGCATCGGAGTCTTCCATCGAGACCCAGAGGTTGATCGCGAATGGTCTTGCGGTCAGCGAACGGATGGTGGAGACGATGCCCGCGATCCCATCGGGCGCGAGTCCGTGCGCGCCGTATGAACCGAGCCCGCCGAGATTTGAAACGGCTGCGGCGAGGCGCTCGGTGGAAAATCCGCCGAGTGGGCCTTGAATGATGGGGACGTCGATTCCTAGTAGCTTCGTGAGCAGCGTACTCATCCAATGTTCGTTGTGCTGAGTCATAGCGTGAGGCGCGGGCCGCTCACAGTTTCGATCATCTCGAGGACGAAAGGAAAGCACCGTGGCGAATCCTACCTACTATCGAACGGTGAATGTGGACGGACTGAAAATTTTCTATCGCGAGGCGGGTCCGGCGAATGCACCCTCGTTGCTACTTCTGCACGGGCTGCCGTCGTCGTCACGAATGTACGAGCCGCTTTTTGCACGGCTGAGCGATGAGTTTCACCTGGTGGCACCGGATTATCCCGGCTTCGGGCACAGCGACTGGCCGGACTCGAAACAATTTGCCTACACGTTCGACCACATCGCCCAGACGATGCAGCGCTTCACGGAAAAGCTCGGCCTCGCGCGCTACACGCTCTACATGCAGGATTACGGCGGGCCGGTGGGATTTCGCATGGCGCTCGCGCATCCGGATCGCGCCGTCGCGTTGATCGTGCAGAACGCAGTGGCGCACAACGAAGGCCTCGGGCCGATGTGGAAGACGCGGCGCGAATTCTGGGGCGCCGCATGAGGATTTAGAGGCAGGCGGCGAGTTTGCGCATGGCTTCGCGAATCTGGCGTGGGTCGGCGCCGCCGTAGCCGAGGATGAGTCCGCCGCGCGCGGGCGGCTTCGCATAGCAGAAAGAAAGCGGCATCGCGGAAATTCCCGCTTTCGCGGCGCGCTGTACCACGGCGACGTCGTTCACACCTTTTGGCAATAGCGCGACCAGATGCATTCCCGCCTCCGCGCCGATCACTTCCAGTTTGTCCGACGCTTCGCGCGCGATCGCATCGACAAGCGCGGTGCGGCGCTCCATGTAAAGCATGCGCATCTTGCGCAGATGGCGCGCGAAATGTCCCTCGTGGATGAAGTCCGTCATCACAGCCTGAAACAGCGTGGAAGAAAAAACGTCGGTGGCGTCGCGCGCGCTTGAGAAAGCGTCGAGCAGATCTTTGGGGACGACGACATAGCCGAGGCGCAGCGCCGGGAACATCACTTTGTTGAAGGTGCCGATGTAGATCACGCGGTCTGAATTGTCGAGGCTCTGAAGCGACGCGATGGGGCGCTCCGCGAAACGGTACTCACTGTCGTAGTCGTCCTCGAAAATCCACGCGCCCTGGCGCGACGCCCAATTGAGCAGCAGCATGCGTTGCGTGGCGCTCATGGTGACGCCGAGCGGATATTGATGCGACGGCGTGATGTAAACCGCGCGCGCATCGGGGCAGCGGCGAATTCCCTCCTCCACGTCGAGGCCTTCGCGATTGACGGGCACGGTGAAAATTTTCGCGCCGGCCATTTGCAGCGCGGCGCGAGCACCGTGATAGCCCGGCTCTTCGATCCACGCGCGGTCGCCTGCATCGAGAAGAATTTGCGAGGCGAGTTGCAGGCCGAGCTGCGAGCCGGTGGTGACGAGAATCTGCGACGCATCGCAGCGGACGCCGCGCGAGGCGCCGAGATATTCGGCGATGGCTTCGCGGAGAGGGACGTAACCCATCGCGTTGGAGTACGCCATCTGGTGGCGCGTGAACCGGCGCGCATGGCGGTTGACGAGCTTGGCCCAGAGCTCAGCGGGAAAATGTTCGAGCGCGGGAAGGCTGACGCGAAATGCGCCGAGCGTGTCGATCCAGGTTTGCGGCGGCAGCAGGATCGAGCGCGTGCGCGCGGAGATGCCGCGTTTGGTCTGCGCTTTCGCTTGTGCTCGGGATTTGGAGTTGGCATGGGCGCCGTTCGTAGCGCGCGCAGTTTGCGCTGAACCCGACCCGGGCGCGGGGCGGAGCGCGTCGTCGGGGATCGAGCGCGCGACGCAGGTGCCGGCGCCGACGAAAGTCTCAAAGTAACCTTCGGCGTGGAGTTGTTCGTAGGCGCTCGAAACCGGGATGCGCGAAATTTTCAGTTCACTTGCAAGGGCGCGTGTTGAAGGGACGCGTTGCGACGGCTTGAGCTGCCCATCAAGGATGGCGCGGCGAAACCATTCGTAGAGCTGGCGATACTTCGGAGTTTCGGCGCGAGCGTCGAGTGCGATGGGCGGAAAGTAGCTCGCGGAGATGCGTGGCGTCGCCATGGGTCGCGAAGTGGACCTATCGTATCACGCATGAGTGGCTCTTGTGGGATGCCACTTGAGGCGCTAGATTTCGCTCGCGGGACGACGCGGCATCGAGGTTTCGAGCGACATGCGAAACGTACTGGACATTCTGAGAATTGCGGCCGTCTACGGGCTGGTGGCGGGAACTTTTACCGGGGTGCCTCGCGCAGCCACGACACGGGCCACGATGCAGGCCTCGAGCTTGGGCGAATTTACGGTGTTCGAATTCCGGCGGTACACGCTGCACTCCGGAACGCGCGCCAACTTCACAAAATATTTTGACACGTATTTCCCCGACGTGATCGAACAAGTGGGCGCCGTGGTGGCCGGTGAATTTTTGGACCGAAATCATCCGGACATGTTCACCTGGATTCGCGGGTTCCACACACTCGACGACCGCGCGACGGCGAACGCTGCGCTCTACAAGGGGCCGGTCTGGCAACAGCACCGCGACCTGATGAACGGAATGATCGTCGATTCAGATGACGTGTTGCTGCTTCGTCCGCTGAGCGCTGAGCGGCCAGTGACGATTTTGCCGGCCGTGGATCCGGTGAACGAACCCGGCGGCGCGCGCGGAGTGGTGGTGGCTGAAATCTTCGCGGTGAAGCCTGGAGAGGTCGAGCAGTTCGCGAATATCGCAGAACCGCTCTTCGCAAAATATCGCGCGGCGGGCGCGCACGAAGCGGGCGTGTTCGTGACGCTCGATGTGCCGAACAATTATCCGAAGCTGCCGGTGCGGACGGACGGGCCGTTTCTGGTTTGGGTGGGCTTGGTGAAAGACGACGTAACACTCGAAGCGTCGTTCAATTCCCTCGCGGCGGATGCAAAGGCGGCTTCCGGCGGGACGGACTTCCTGCGCGACGCTCCTGAAATTCTGGTCATGGATCCAGCACCCCGGTCGCGCATGCGTTGGCTCCCGTAAAACTTTTTCTTGAATAACACTCGATCTGACGGAGACTTGAAAATGCCCAGCAACAGCATGTGTTTGGCAGCAGCGCTATTTGCAACTTCCCTGGCTCCTACGGCATTCGCGCAGCAGGGTTCAGCCAGCGACAAGCCTCCCGCCCTGCAGCTGCAGACGCCGCGCGACGGGCAACACGACTTCGATTTCGAGCATGGCACCTGGAAGATTCACCTGTCGCGGCGCGTCAAGCGGCTCGAAGGATCGAATGAATGGGTCGAGTTCGACGGTACGTCGGTGACGAGGCCGATGTGGGACGGCAAGGCCAATATCGAACAATTCGAAACCGCCAGCCCGAACATGCACGTGGAGGGGATGACGCTACGCGTTTACAACCCGACGACGCACCAGTGGAGCATTTACTGGGCGAGCAGCTCGGATCCCGACCTTGGCACACCGATAACGCCGATGATCGGTGAGTTTAAATCCGATGGTACCGGCGAATTTTATGATCAGGAACTGTGGAACGGCCGGTCGGTGATCGTGCGATTCATCTGGTCGAAGATCACGCCGACGTCGGCACATTTCGAGCAGGCGTTTTCCGCGGACGGCGGCAAAACTTGGGAAGTGAACTGGATCACGGATCAGACGCGTGTGGCGGACAACGGAGCGAACGCACAGAAATAGCATTCTCAGAGCAAAGCGGTCTGTGCTCGAAAATTTTGACGGAAATGGAAATCTACTTGAAGGCGCGGACGGCGGCAGTTTCTTCGGTCTGCACGTCGAACACGGTGAACAGGCGCGTGATCTGCAGAATGTCGTGCACGCGCTTGGTGAGGTGCAGCAGCTTCAGCTCGCCGCCGGCGTTGCGAACGGTGGTGTAGGCGCTGACGAGTTCGCCGATGCCGGAGCTATCGATGTAATCCACGTCGTAGAGGCTGAGCAGGATTTTCTTTTCGCCGCCCTCGGTGAGGTCGCGAATGGTTTTGCGCAGCGTGGCGCTGCCCTCACCCAAAGTGATCTTGCCGCTGAAGTCCACGATCGTTACGTCGCCAATCTGGCGGCGAGTGCCTTGGAGTGCCACGGTTACCTCGAGCGCCTATTCTACTCTGCTTGGTGCTTTCCGTTGCCTGAAACTGCGTGAGGCAGGCGCTTGACCATAATCAGTTCGGCGCCGCCGTTGGGGCCGCTCTTCACGTCGAATTCGTCCATGAAGGCCTTCATCAGAAACAGGCCGCGGCCTGAGGTGCGCAGCAGGTTTTCCTCGGCCAGCGGATCGGGCACTTCGGTGAGTTCGAAGCCCTTGCCTTCGTCGAGTACCTTGACGACCAGCTTGTCGGGATCGAGCTCCACGGTCATCAGAATTTTTTTGCGGCGATCCTGCTGATTGCCGTAGTTGTAGGCGTTGATCACGCCTTCGCGAACGGCCATGCCCATTTTATGCAGCTCGTCTTCGCCGAAACCGGCCGCTTCGGCGATCCGCATGGTGATGCTTTCCGCAAGGTCCACGCTTTCGAGCAGAGTCTCGAGCGTGACTTGAATCCGTTGAGTTTTGGCGGCCATCCGCGGTTGTCGTGAAATCCCTTCGTTCCGAGAGCTGTATGGGTATCACAGCGTTCGACTGCAAGTCAATGACGCGCGGGCTGTACGCGACTCGGAGCGGGCGGATTACGCCCAGTACGTGCGGTCGAGGGTGCGGTACTGGATGGCGACGCCGAGGTGCTTGGGCGCGATGGAGTCTGAGCCGTCGAGGTCGGCGATGGTGCGCGAGACTTTCAGGATTCGGTCGTGCGCGCGAGCCGAAAGTCCGAGCCGGGCGATGGCGGTTTCGAGGAGCTTTTCGCCGTCGGCGTCGATCGCGCAGTATTTGCGGATCAGGCGCGGCGGCATCTGCGCGTTGGAATAAACGCCCTTTTCGCCGGCGAAACGCTCGGACTGTTTGGCACGCGCACGGATCACGCGTTCGCGGATCCCGGCGGAGCTTTCGATGTCCGCCTCGCCGCGCAGCTCTTTGTATTTCACGGCGGGAACGTCGATGTGGATGTCGATGCGGTCGAGCAGCGGCCCGGAAATTTTCGAGACGTATCGCTGGATTTGCATCGGCGAGCAGTGGCATTCGCGCGTGGGATCGCCGAAAAAGCCGCATGGGCACGGGTTCATCGCGGCGGCGAGCATGAAGCGCGAAGGAAACGTCACAGATACGGCGGCGCGCGCAATGGTGACGCAGCCGTCTTCGAGCGGCTGGCGCATCACCTCGAGCACGTTGCGCTGAAATTCGGGAAGCTCGTCGAGGAACAGAACGCCGTTGTGGCCGAGCGAGACTTCGCCGGGGCGCGGGACGGTGCCGCCGCCGATGAGGCCCGCGTCACTGATGGTGTGGTGCGGCGAGCGAAACGGGCGCGTGCCGACGAGGCCGCGAGAATCTTCGAGCACGCCGGCGACGCTGTGAATGCGCGTGGTCTCGATTGCTTCGGCGAGAGACATCGGCGGCAGGATCGTTGGAATGCGCTTCGCGACCATCGTCTTCCCCGCTCCGGGCGGGCCGATCAGCAAAATGTTGTGGCTGCCGGCGCAGGCCACTTCGAGCGCGTATTTGGCGGCTTGCTGGCCGCGGACGTCGCGCATGTCGAAGGAATATTGGCTGGCCTCTTCGAGCATGCGATCCACATCGACGGAGATGGGCGCGAAGGATTCTGGAGCGTTGATCAGGTCCATCGCCTGCGGAAGAGTCTTCACGGGAAATACGCGGATGCCATCGACGACGGCGGCTTCGCGCGCGTTCGGTTCGGGGACCACGACGTTTTCAATACCTCGCTCGCGCGCGGCCAGTGCGGCGGAGAGCGCTCCGCGAACCGGGCGGATTGCACCGTCGAGCGACAGCTCACCGAGGAAAATAAATTTATCGAGCTGCTTGCCGTAGAAATGGCCCTGGCAGCCGGCGAGACCCAGCGCCATCGGCAGATCGAAAGCAGAACCTTCTTTGCGAATATCCGCGGGCGCGAGATTGATCGTCACGCCCTTATTCGACGGCGAATCGAAGCCGCAGTTGCGCAATGCGGCGCGCAGGCGTTCACGGCTTTCGCGCACGGCGTTGTCCGGCAGCCCAACAATATTGAAGAACGGCTTGAACACGTCGATCGTGTCCACTTCGACTTCGACCAGATACGCGTCGATGCCAAAGACGGCTGCACTGTTTATCTTGAAAAACATCGATCCGCGCCTTCGGAAACGGGGTAATACGGGGCTAAGTGTGGCGAAGCGTATCTCAATTTGTATCGTGACGCTAGCGACACGTGCATGCGCGAAAAGGGACGGATGCGGATGTGGTATCCTCGCGGCCATCGGCAGCTTGCGGGAGCCTCTGGCGGCCTGCGGCGGCTTCGGGGGCGTGTCAATGCGAGGACGAATTCCCATTTTGGAACTGGGCTTGGCGGCGGCAGCCCTCATTTGCGGCCTTATATGGGCTCCAAAGGCGTGGAGCCAGGGCCCCAGTCCGCTGAACGCCAAAGGCGTGGACCTCTATAAGGCCGGCAAGATCGACGAGGCGATTGCGGCATTTAAGGACGCAGTGGCCGTGAACCCAAAGGACGCGGAAGCGCTGACCAACCTCGGCATGGCGCTCGATGCGCGCGGGCGTGACGACGAGGCGGTGACCGACCTCAACAAAGCGCTGACGCTGAACCCATCCAATTCGACGGCCGAAAACGACCTGGCGCTCGCGCTCTACCACGAGAAGAAGTACCCGGAATCGATCGCGGCGTACAAGAAGGCCATTGCGCTGAATCCCAAATCGCCGATTGCGTACAACGGCATGGGCGCGGCGCTGTATTCATCGGGGAGCGTCGATCAAGCGATCGCGGCGTACCGGCAGGCGCTGGACCTTTCACCGCGCTACGTGGACGCGATGAGCAATCTAGGCGCGGCGCTGGATGCGGAGGGAAAGTTCGCGGAGGCGGTGGAAGTTTACAGCCGCGCCGTGGAGATCGATCCGCAGACGCGCGACCTGCGCGCCAATTATGCGGGCACGCTGCACAACGCTGGACGAAACGACGACGCAATCGCGCAGTACCGCGAAGTGCTGGCGGCGCATCCGGACGACGCGCGCTCGTGGGGCTATCTCGGGCGGGTGTTGATCATTGTTGGGCAACCCGATGAGGCCGAGGCGGCGCTGCTGAAAAGCGTGGCGCTCGACCCGAATCAGCCGGACACGGAATTCACGCTGGCGCGCGCGTATCAGGATCAAGGAAAGCTGCCGGAAGCGATCGAGATTTACAACAAAGGCCTCACGCAGAAGCCGAATGAGGCGCACGCGCTTTTCAATCTGGGCAACGCTTACGTGGCTACGAAGGATTATCCGAAGGCGATTGCGAGTTTTCAGAAAGCGCTCGACGCGCAGCCAAATTTCCCTGAGGCTGAATTCGGAATCGGCGCGGCGAAAATGCAGGCGGGCGACATGGACGGCGCGGACGCTGCGTTTGCGAAAGTGCTCGCGATGCAGCCGGACAACGCCGACGCGCTCTTCAATCGCGGCAATATTCTCTACAACAAAGGCCAGTGGCAAGCCGCTGCCGATTCGTACGCGAAGGCCGTTGCGCTGAAGCCGGAGATGGCGCACGGGCATTTCAATCGCGGCATGGCACTGCTGCACATCACGGGCGCGGAAGCCGAAGCCGCACAAGAATTCAAGGAAGCGAACAGGCTCGATCCTTCGCTCACGCCGCCGCAATAGGAGTGGCTGCAATGACCCAGACCCAACATCGCCCGACTTCGAAGTTTGCGGGTTTGATTCGGCCATCGTACTTTATCGCCGGACTGTTGCTACTGGCAGCCATGCTCGCGATTCTTGGCGTCACGAGCCGGATTTCGACGCAGCCTCCCGCCAGCGAGTCGGTTCGCGAAGAGCTGTCTCGACTGCAAGGCTCCGGCGGCCTCACGTTCGCGTGGGTGGCCGAGACGGGGGCGCGGTGGTCCGCCGAAAAAGTGGAAGGCGTAAACTTCCAAAAGCGGCAGGTTGTTCCGATATCCGGCGCACTCGGAGATTTTCGCCCCGAGAACGATGGCCAAAGCCGCCCGCAAGTCCAAGCGATAGGAAAATGCTGGTCGCACGATCAAACCAAGCTCGCGGCGACGTTTCTGGAATCCTCGACTGGCAAAGTGAGCGTGCAAATTCTAGGCCGGCAATCGCAAAAAATGCGTGCGATCGCCGTCAACGTGTCGCAAGCGCCTTTCATGACTTCGCAGTGCTGGTCGGAAGACGATACTAAGCTTGTGTACGCGATGGATGGCGCCGTTCGGGTCTACAATCTCGCAAACGATCGAGCAGACGCGATCGCCAAGGGATCTGATCCTACTTGGTCGCCCGATGGACAGTGGATCGCGTTTCGTGACGGCGACAATTTTTATGCGGTCCACCCGGATGGCACTGGTCAAAGGAAAGTGTTCCGTAACCATTGGGGACGAGCCGTCTCGGCTCTCTACTGGTCGCCGGATGCGCGGATTGTTGCGTACGTTCGCGAACTCGGTTTTCTTCAGGGCGGCGCCCTGGATGCAGAGGTGAACCAGCTTCGCGCCCGGCGGCTCAGCGACGGGTCTGACGAAAGCCTGTGCGACGACAGCGTCGATTGGTACGCGAACTACCGCTGGATCGACAGCGCCGAACTGATGAATCCGGGTTCGCACTAATTGGAGATTCGATTTTGGAACGCTTCTTTCCATTCAGCTATTCCGCTATAGCAGATCGCAAATTCGTAAAACGACGCGTGCTTTACAGCGCGGTGCTGCAGCACTATGCTGAACGCGTTGCTGCGCGCCCCAGTTCCCGACGTTCACGCGGAGGTTTCCGATGATTCTTGCTGTGATTGCAATCATTGCACTGGTCGTGGTCTTCGTGATCGCGATGTACAACGGCCTGGTGCGGCTGAAGGTGCAGTGCGACAACGCGTGGTCGGATATCGACGTGCAGCTGAAGCGGCGCTACGACTTGATTCCAAACCTGATCGCGACGGTGCAAGGCTACGCGGCGCATGAAAAAGGGACGCTCGAAGCCGTGGTGGCCGCGCGCAATCAGGCGATGAGCGCCAGCGGTCCGGCGGCGAAGGGCGAAGCGGAAGGAATGCTGACCAGCGCGCTGCGCCAGGTGTTCGCACTGGCCGAGGCGTATCCGCAACTTCGCGCCGTGGAGAGTTTCACGTCGCTGCAGAATTCCCTTTCGCAAATTGAAGACGCGGTGCAGAACGCGCGGCGCTACTACAACGCCGTGGTGCGCGACCTGAACACGAAAATCGCCGTCTTCCCCTCCAACATCATCGCCAACATATTTGGCATCAAGGGCCGCGAATTCTTCGAGATCACGGCGCCTGCCGAACGCGAAGTACCCAAAGTGAATTTCGGCGGAGCGGCGTAACGCGCGGCTCGGTGATGCGTACGCGGCATCGCAAACTCCCGGACTGGATGCGCGCTGCAAGCGTTGCGGCGTGCTTTGCGCTTGTGGCGGTGCTGCTGGTCGCGCTTCCGGCGCTCGCGCGACAGATCGTCCTAAAGAGTTTCGACGAAGCCATCGAAGTCAACACCGACGGCACGTTCGATGTGACCGAGACGATCGAAGCGCAGTTCATCGGATCGTGGCACGGAATCTACCGCACCATTCCCACCGAATACGTCACCAATGAAGGCCTGAATTACACGCTCGCGATCGACGACATTCGCGCGACCGACACCGACGGCCACAAACTCAAAGTGGAGCAGTCCACCGAAGGCCGCAACAAAAAACTGAAAATCTGGGTGCCGGATGCGGAAGATGCGACGCACACGATCGTGATTCACTACCGCGTGCTCGACGGCATTCGCTTTTTTGCGGATCACGACGAGCTCTACTGGAACGTGACGGGCAACGAGTGGGATAGCGTCATTCAGAAGGCTACGGCGCGGATCGGATTTCCCTCGGGCGTGAGCGGATTGAAAGCGACCGCCTACACGGGCCAGCTGGGGGCGACGGGCCACGACGCTCCGGTGGACGTCAGCGGCGACGTGGTAACCGTCTCGACGGAACATCCGCTCGGATATCGCGAAGGGCTCACGATTGCGGTCGGCTTCGACAAGGGCCTGGTGCACGAGCCCACGGCGGCCGAGAAAATCTGGCGCACGCTGATGAGCAACAAGCCGTTTGCGATTCCCGTGCTGGCGCTGATTTTCATGCTGTGGACCTGGTGGGTGCGCGGGCGCGATCCAGACGCGGGCTCTGTGACAGTGCAGTATGAACCGCCCGACCAGCTGACGCCGGGCGAATGCGGCACGCTGATTGATAATTCCGTGGACATGCGGGACGTGACGGCGACGCTCGTCGATCTCGCGGTGCGCGGCTATTTGAGCATCGAGCAAACCGACGAGAGCCACTTGCTCGGGCTTTCGCACTCCAAGCAGTACACATTTCATTTGAAGAAGCCCGTCACCGAGTGGACTCC
The DNA here is from genome assembly GCA_963702125.1 of uncultured Acidobacteriota bacterium. Classification (GTDB taxonomy): domain Bacteria; phylum Acidobacteriota; class Terriglobia; order Acidiferrales; family UBA7541; genus Palsa-295. The sequence goes on along the minus strand of OY969716.1, from coordinate 4,675,807 downwards.
CATCCGCCCGCACGAATATCAATTGCTCTCCGCGCTTTTCGACGGCGGCGCGACGACCGACGTGAAGATGACGGACCTGCAAAACCGTTTCTACAAATCGATGCAGGGGATCAAAGACAGCATTTTCGACGGATTGATGAAGGACAAATATTACCGGACGCGGCCGGACACGCTCAGCTCCGGATACATGGGCGCCGGATTTCTGATCGGACTGATTTTTGTTTTCGGATCGAGCGCGCTGCAGAGCATGACCGGCATCTCGCGGTTTACCTGGGCCATCACCGGAATTCTGACGGGCCTCGTGATTTGCGTGATCGGATATTTCATGTCGGCCCGGACGCTGGCGGGTGCGCAGGCGCGCGCAAAGGTGCTCGGCTTCGAGGATTTCCTGACGCGCGTGGAGAAAGACCGCATCGAGCGGCTCGAGCTGACGCCGCAACTGTTCGAAAAGTTTTTGCCGTTTGCGATGGCGCTTGGCGTGGAGAAAAAATGGGCCGCGGCGTTTGCATCCATCGCGATGCAGCCGCCCACGTGGTACGCGGGGCCGTACGGCACCTCGTTCAACGCGGTGTATTTTGCGAACGACATGCACTTCATGTCCGCTCAGACGGGCATGGCGATGGCGTCGTCGCCGCGCAGCTCTGGTAGCTCGGGATTTGGCGGCGGAGGATTTTCGGGCGGCGGATTCGGCGGCGGCGGTGGAGGCGGGTTCTAGATTCCCGTTTTGACGACGCGTGTTAGTCGTTCTGGAGCGATTTTCGAAAGGCTTTCTGCGTTTTGTAGTGCTCGTAACCTTCGCGCAGGTAGAAAGCGTGGGCGCGATCGCGAATTACGTTGGAGCGCAAGCGGACGCTATGTACGTTGTACTCGCGTGCCCACGCTTCGGCTCGCGCTAGAAGCTGCTCACCGACGCCCTGCGAGCGAAATTCGCTTCCCACCACAAAACCCGTAACTTCCGCGTGCGCGTCCGATTCGATCGTCCCCTGCACCGCCATGCAAATCCATCCGGCGATGGGCTCGCCCGTGCGCTGCGCTACGAAAATGGCGTGCTGCGGCGAAATGTTTGCGAGCCCGGCGAGGCGGCGCGCGATGTCTTCAGCGGTACAGGGATAGCCGAGTTCACCGGCAAGCTCGGCAAGGCGCGGGTAATCGGCGGTTTCGGGCGCTCGTATTGTCAGTTTGTTGGCGGTCATTTCGTTTCGCGCGGCTCGTCGGTTCGTCAGCGCGTCAGAAAGTTTTGTCCGAATCGAGCAGGATCGTAACCGGGCCGTCGTTCACCAGTTCCACGGACATGTGCGCCTGAAAAATCCCCGTCGCGACGGTGATGCCGCGTTTGCGCAGCTCGTCGACAAATTCTTCGTAGCCTGCGCGGCCGGCATCGGGCGGCGCAGCGCCCATGTAGCTGGGGCGGCGCTGGCCGCGCGCGTCGCCGTAGAGCGTGAACTGCGAGACGGCGAGAATTGCGCCGCCGGTATCGGCGAGCGAGCGGTTCATCTTCCCTTGATCATCATTAAAGACGCGCAGGTGGATGATTTTTTCGGCCATCGCGGCGGGCGTGCCGGCAGTGTCTTCGCGGCCGACGGCGACAAGCGCAACGAGACCCGCGCCGATTTCGCCGACCACGGCGCCATCGACTTTCACTCGCGCTTCGGTGACGCGTTGGAGTACGGCTCGCATGGTCGTTAGGTAAGCAACGGCGCTACGGCGCCGGAAGAAGATTGTAATGCGCGGGCGCGCGGCGGGCGAGCACGAGTTGTGTTAGAAACAATCGAACCAGAAGGAGCGACGCTTGAAGCTGGCACTGATCGGGACGCACGGGGTGGGCAAGACGACGCTCGCGTTTGAAATTTGCTCGCTGCTGAAGAAAGCGGGGCGGCACGTGGAGCTGGTGACGGAAGTCGCGCGGCAATCGCCGTTTCCAGTGAACGCAGAGACGACGCTCGAGGGCCAGCTGTGGATACTGCACGCGCAAATCACCGCGGAGCTGGACGCGGCGCGGCGCGCGCCGAATGTGATCACCGATCGCGCGGTGCTCGACAACTACTGCTACCTGGTAAACAAATTCGGGCGGCAGGCGCCGCTGGAACCTTGGCTCGCTTGGTGGATGAATTCGTACACGCATCTGATCGGTGTGCCGGCGAGTGACGATGGCATTCAACCGGACGGCTTTCGCTCCGACGATCGGGCCTTTCAAGCGCGCATCCACGAAGTGCTGTTGGAACTGCTCGCGTCGCCGCCATTCGACAAAATTGCGCGGCCGGTGGTTTGGCTGCGCGCCGGCGATCGTGCGAAATGGGCTCAAGAGATTTTTGATGTTGCAAAGAGCGCCGCGTGACGGAACTGATGCGAACGTCGGGAAAGCCTGCTGCGATGATCGTCTTGGTTCTGTTCGTTCTAAGCGCGGCCGGGTGCCGCTCAAAAGATTGCGCGGACACAATCAAGCAATCGGTGCCAGCCGGCTCGACGATGACGACGGCGATGGCGGCCTTGATGCAGTGTGGATTCACGGTGCAAATCGATACGAAAGCAAACGTGCTGAATGGGACGAAGACTGAGAAAGGCTTTATCATCAAACGCGTAGATGTCCTGATCCAGCTCGACGGCAATGATCAAGTCTCGAGCGTAGAAACGAAAAATTACTTCACCGGGCCATGACATGAGCGACGCGGCATCGAACGCGAAACGAAGTTGGCTCACGCCTGGCGTGCTTGGAATCGGGCTCGCGAGTCTGTGCTCAGACTGGGGGCACGAAGCGGCGACGGCGATTCTTCCCGCGTTTCTCGCGAGCCTCGGCGCGCCTGCGTTCACGCTGGGTGTGATCGAAGGCGTATCGGACGGGTTGTCAAGCTTTGCGAAGCTCGCCGGCGGATGGATCGCGGACCGTCCCGAGCTGCGCAAGCCCACAGGCGTGATCGGCTACCTGCTCACCGGGCTTTCCACAGGTGCGTACGCGCTGGCCACATCGTGGCCCGCAATTCTCGTAATTCGCGCACTGGGTTGGACGTCTCGCGGAATCCGCGGCGCGTCGCGCGATGTGCTGCTCACTGAATCCGTTGCGCCCGGAAAGGAAGGCCGCGCCTTCGGCTACGAGCGCGCGATGGACACCACGGGCGCCGTACTCGGCCCGCTCTGCGCCACCGCGCTGCTTGCGAAATTCGGAACGCGCGGCGTCTTCACGTTCTCGCTGATTCCCGGCATCGCGGCGGCGCTATGCTTTGTGTTTCTCGTACCGGGCGACAAAAAAAACGAGAGCCACAAAGCGCCGAGCTTCGTCGCAAGTTTCGCGCAGCTTCCGCGCACCTACTGGCGCTACCTGCTCGGCGTCTTCGCGCACGGCATCGGCGATTTCGCGCCGACGCTTTTGATTCTGCGGGCCACACAGGAACTCACGCCCGCTTACGGATTCGCGCGCGCCTCTGTCACCGCCGTCGCGCTCTACACCTTCTACAATATGGTGAACGCCGCCGCTTCCTATCCCGCGGGCGTGCTGGCCGATCGCATCGGCAAGCGCGTGCTGCTCGCCTTCGGCTACTTGCTCGCGACGATTGCGTTTGCCGCGTTTTTGTTCGCGCCGCCGACGCTTGCCGCGCTCGCCGTGCTTTTTGCGCTGGCAGGCGTGCACAGCGGCATTCAGGCGTCGGTGGAGAAGTCCCTCGCTGCGGAAATTCTACCGTCGCGATCGCGCGGATCGGGCTACGGAGTGCTTGCGACGGTGAACGGAATCGGCGACCTGGTTTCCAGCGTGGTGGTGGGCGCGCTGTGGTCGAGCGTCAGCGCGAATGCGGGGTTTATTTATGCCGGAGCGTTTACGCTGCTCGGCGCGGTTTTGATTTTGTTTTCGGGGCGCGCTTCGAGCGGCGCGACCGCACAGGTTTAGCAGGGGCGCGAGCGGCACGTTTCGACTTAACCTGCCGCTTCACCTTGTGCGCGCCCGGCGTTCGCGGCGCGGGCTGGCACTTCGCGCAGAAATGTGTCGTGCGGCCTGCGACGACGCTCCGCCGAATCTTTGCGCCGCACCGATAGCACGGTTCGCCGAAGCGCTGATAGACGCGATGTCTGGTTTGAAATTCGCCGCGATTCCCTTCCGCGTCCACGTAGTCGCTCACCGACGAGCCTTTTAGTTTGATCGCCTCGTTGAGCACGGCGATTACTTCGCCGTAAAGCCGCGTCACTTGATCGGGATTGAGGTTCACGCCCAGCCGCGTGGGATGGATACGCGCGCGCCACAGCGCTTCGTCCGTATAAATGTTGCCCATGCCGCTTAGCGCACCTTGATCGAGCAGGAGCGCCTTGATCCGGTTGCGCTTCCGCCCCAGCAGCGTGCGAAATTCTTCGAGCCTCATCGTGAGCGAATCCATGCCAAGCGTCGTCGCTTTCGTAGCAGGCGCAACGCCCGAAGCGAGCAGCCTCATCTTGCCGAAGCGCCGCACGTCTGTGTAGCGCAGTTCGCGGCCGTCATCGAGCGAGAGAAACACGTGCGTGTGCGGCGGCACGGGTGCATCCGGCACGGTCACAACGATCTGGCCCGTCATGCCGAGGTGAATCGATAGCGCGCCTGGCTCTGAAGCGTCGGCATTCGCGCGCGGCTCCAAATCGACGAGCAGCAATTTTCCGTGGCGGCGAATCGCGGAGACGGTCCGGCCAGGCAGCTGCATCTCGAGCGCCGCCGGGTCTTCGATGAAATTGGTCTTCGTGCTCAGGCGGACGCTGAGAATGCGCCGCCCCGGCAACGCGGCGCGCAAGCCGCGCGCGACAGTTTCGACTTCGGGAAGTTCAGGCACTTTGATATTTGATGCTCGAGGGAGGTGCCGCGCGTCAGGGCAGCGGAATGCCGGGCGAGGCCACAATCCCGGCCATGCGCAGTATCTCCGCGTATTCTTCGTCGGTGAGTGGGCAGATCGTCATGCGCGTGTTCTTCAGGAACTTGATCTTGCGCAGCAGTTTGTTGTCACGCAGCTCGGCGAGCGTCACCTGGCGCGGCAGGCGGTCCACGGCGCGCAGGTCCATCACGAGCTTCTTGGTGTCGCTCTCGTGGGGGTCGGGATACGGATCGCGGCTCACCTCGGCGATGGCGTAGAGGGCGTGCTCAGGCTTGCCGTGGTAGGCGATCGCGCGGTCGCCCTTATGCACCTGTTTGAGCTGGCGCAGGGCATCCGGCTTGTGTCCGGCCTGGCGCCACATCTCCTTGCCTTTCACAAACAGGGTGTCCCAGTGATACACGCGAGGGTCAGCCGCGAGCAGCCAACGTCTTGGTTTGGTAGGTGTTTGCGTCGTCATCCGTTCAAAAAGTGCCGCGCGCAATATACACGTAAGAGATGCAAAATGGACAACTTTGTGCGGGAAATTTTTACGTTATCTCGGGTGGGACGCGTGACGGCCGGCTGACTCGGCGTAAGCCCTTTATTTGCCTGTATCTACCCACACATCTTCGCCGCGGATTTCCACCGGATAGCACGCGACGGCGACGGCGGGATTCGTGAGCAGCTTGCCGGTGGTGACGTCGTACTTCCAGCCGTGCCAAGGGCACACCACCGCCGCGCCCTCCATCTCGCCCTCGCCTAGCGGACCGCCGCGATGGAGGCATACGTTGTTGATTGCGTAGAACTTACCTTCCACGTTGGCGAGCGCGATAGTGGTGCCGTCCAGCTGGTATTCACGGATCTTTCCTGGAGGCAGCTCGACCACCCTTGCCGCACGCATGAAGGCCATCGATTGGATCTCCCTTTAAGCTGGCTCGCTCCGGATTCCGGGCCCGTGTCGGGCCGTAGCCCCTCGCTTACAGCGGCTGGGGCGTCTGGGCGACCATTACACCCTGCTTGAACCCATCAACCATGTTCGCCTCGAGCCGCACTGCCGTTGGGCGCCGGGCGAGGGTCATCTGGTCGATCTTATCCTGCAACTTAAGCAGCGCGTAGAACAGCGCCTCAGGCCTCGGCGGGCAGCCGATCACGTAAACATCCACCGGCACGATGCGATCGACGCCCTGCAGCACCGAGTACACGTTGAACGGGCCGCCGACGCTCGAGCACGCACCCATCGAGATGCACCACTTGGGCTCGGGCATCTGGTCCCACACGCGCTTCAGCACCGGCGACATTTTCAGAGTGACGGTGCCGGCGACGATCATCAGGTCCGCCTGTCGCGGCGACGGGCGAAAAACTTCCGACCCGAAGCGCGCGATATCGAAACGCGACGTGGTGGAAGCGATCATTTCGATCGCGCAGCACGCCAAGCCAAACGTAAGCGGCCAGATCGCGCTCTTGCGCGCCCAGTTGAAGACGTAGTCCACCGTGGAGAGGACGTAGCTGCGTTCGAAGCGGTTTTCGAGATGCGGCATGGCGGCAAGCGCGCACGTAAACCGGCGCACTACGCGCGAGTATAGTCACGGCCCACGAGCGCGTCAAACACGCCGCACCTGTAGCTCACCTTGAGCGCATGATAGAGTTCCCACATGAAATCGACCGTGGTCGCATTGCTCGCCGTGCTGTGCGCGTGGCCGCTTGCGTCTCGCGCGCAGTCTGGCGTAAAGCCAGCGCAGGGCGGGCTCTCGAAGGACGCGCTGGAAATTTATGGCGATTTTCTCGACGGGTACGTTGGAAAGAATCAGGGCAAGGTGAACCTCATCGAGACGACGCCTGTATTTCACGCGAGGGCGTCAGAACGCGATTCGCCGTGCCTGAAGCACTTCACGCCAGAAGTACTCGACGACAAGGCGCGAAGCACGCACGCGTTCGACGCGTCGCTGGTCGACGGCCGGTCCGTGGTATTGATCGATCCCGCCGTAACGACGATCGCCGATCCTGCCGACGCCGTGAAGAAGGGCGTGCCGATGGACGATGCTGTGAAGCAAGCCTTTGCCGCGGGCCAGCTGCAGCTTTCTGAAATCGTTTTCGACAAAAGTCACAAGTTCGCGATTTTCAGCTATTCGTTCCACTGCGGCCGTCTGTGCGGCAGCGGCGGCACAGTGCTGCTGGTAAAGGATGGCAAGAAGTGGGTGCGCTCCGAAGAAGGCTGCGGCACCTGGATTTCGTGGGAAGCGATCGATGTGCGCGACCACTCACCCAACCCGATCACGGGCAAGTCCCGAAAATGACACCAGTCACTGCTTTGCCGTAAAGATCTACTTGAAGCTCTGTCGGCAGGTGCACAGATAAGGAGAACAACTGACATCCGCAGCTCTAGTAACGCGCCGGTAATTTTGACAATATAGTACGGTGGGTTTTTAGCAGGGGCGAGGAACGCTAGATGGCTCTAACTTTAGAAGATCCGCGAGTTGATGACGTCCTGAGAATCATCGAGGAATCGACGCGCTCGTCAGAAGAAGGCGTCAAGAGGTTCATCGAACCCGGGCAAGGCATGCTCGGCCGAGCGCTGAGCAAACGCCACCACATGATCTTCGGGCGAAGAGGCTCCGGCAAGTCGAGCCTTCTTCGAAAAGCTGCAGCGGATCTCACGATTGACCGAAGGCCGATTGCTTTCGTCGACATGGAAACTTTCAAGGGCCACACGTACCCCGACGTACTCATCAGCGTCCTGGTCTCGACGTTAAAGGAATTTCGAGAATGGCTTGAGACTGCGGCTGTCAACCCCGCCACGAAGACGTCTTTCTGGGAGAAACTATTCGGAACCAAGCCTTCCAAGGCTGCCTATAAAAAGACTGACGTCGAGCTGCTGGTTAAAGACGTCTCGGCAAAAATTGTCGACCTTGAGGCACAGCTCTATTCCGCTGACAAAGTTCGGACGACATCAACTCGCGGCTCCGAAACGGCGGACGATAGTGCCGTAGGCGCCACAGTCGGTGGCGGCGTCGCAGGCGCTACGTTCGAGTTCGACGCAAAGACCGCGACCAAGTCTTCATCGCGCCAGGAGCTGTCTCAAACCTACGAGCACTCCAAAGTCGAATTCTTACATCAACACATATTGGAGTATCAAGATTTGTTCCGTCGCGTGAGGCAGGTCTGCGGTGGGGATTCGTACCTATTCCTCGACGATATGTATCACATTCGAAAGGCCGATCAGCCTAGTGTTATTGACTATTTCCATCGCATTGCGAAAGGCAACGGGCTTTGGCTCAAGATTGGAACAATTCAACACAGAACGAACTGGTACGTTCATGGCGACCCGCCGATCGGAGTGAAGCTAGGTGACGATGCTGAAAGCATCGACCTTAACCAAACGTTGGAGAAATATTCGATAACCAAAGAATTTCTAACGAAGATTCTTCGTACCTTTGCATCTGAGAAAAAGCTTGAACCTGACGAAATGTTGAATGAAGGCGCGGTCGATCGTCTGGTTCTTGCATCAGGTGGCGTCGCCCGCGATTTCTTGACGATTTTCCGTCGAGCTGTAATTGTAGCTCGAGAGCGGGGCAACGACGCGCGAGGTGAAAAGGTTGGATCAGAAGATGTAAACAAGGCTGCGGGCGAACATGAGCAGTCGAAACGAGAAGAGTTGAAACGTGACGTAGTCGATGATCAGCTCGAAATCGAAAAACAATTTGAGAAGATTACCAATTTTTGCCTCAATGAAGCCCGTGCAAACCTCTTTTTGATTGAAAAGAAGCCGAAAAACAAAGAGTTTCAATTGATCCAGCAGCTCGTAGATCTGCGCCTTGTTCACCTAGTCAGCTCACGAGTTACCGTCAGTAAAGTGCCGGGAAAGATCTTCGAAGCGTATTTGCTAGACCTCAGTGTTTACACCGGGGCGCGCGCCATCAAGAATCTCGAAATGGTCAAGTTCTGGAAGGAAGGAGCGGCGAATCTTAGGCGCCTGAAGCTTATCTACGGCACATAACAAATCGAACCCGCATGAGTCGCGGCCGCGAATTCGCTACTTTTTGCCGTGGATGAGCAGCGCGCCCATCGCGCGGAATGTGGCGAGTTGCTTGGCGTCGCGGAACCAGCGGCCGGTGTACGTTTCAGGATTCGGCGTGGGATCGGGGATGGTCTGGTGCGCCACGTCTTTGAATCCGGCGTCGCGGAAAAGCTGAGCCCACTCGTCGGCGCTGAGCAGGTGCGTGGGAATTTTCAGTTCCTTCGCCCACTGGTGGCAATCCGGATTGTCTTTGTAGAAGTTGATGTCGATCCACGCCTGGCCGCCTTCGGCCAGCACGCGATAGATTTCGCGAATGCCGCGCGCGGGGTCGGGCCAGTAGTAAGACGACTCCACCGAAATCGCGTGCGTGAAAAAATTCGGCTCCCAGGGAATTTCGTCCACACCGCCCACGACGAAAACCAGATTCTCCGTATTTGCATTTGCCGCGCGCGCGCGGTGAATCATTTCATCGGAAATGTCCATTCCAACCACGCGCCCCTGCGGCACTCCGCGCGCCAGAATTTTTGAGAGCCAGCCGCCGCCGCAGCCGACGTCGAGAATATTGTCCATCGGGCGGATGCGCATCATCTCGAGCACGGGCCGCGTGATCGGCCAGTGGTCGCTCTCCATCGATTCGCCCTTGCCCTGGTCGGCCCAGCGGTTGAATTCTTCGCGCAGTTGGCGGTCAGCTTCGGCGTTGGACACGTGTGGTTCTCCTCGTCGTTGAGTGAAATAAAACTTTCTCACACGTTGGCGCCGCTAACAATGCGCGGCACACGCGCCACACATGCAAACGGCCCGGCGTGGGGCGCCGAGCCGTTTTACTGCACCAGGATTTTTTACCCGTCACACCCAGGCGATTACTCGACCGATCGACTAGACGGTGCGGCCGCAGTTCGCGCAGTAGCGTCCGTCGGCGCGCGTCAAATTGCCGCAGCCGCTGCAGTACCGCGCAATCGCCGATGTGCCCGCCACCGCGTACACCGGCACCGGCGCGCCGGCCACATAAACGCCCGGCCGGGGATCCGACGTGCACGCCCAGATCAGCGCCACGATCCAGCCGACGCCGGTCCAGCCCAGGAAAAAGTTGAAGAGAAAAATCGCGCCGAAATTGTGCCGGTCGCGCGCCAAAATCGACGGCAGGAAATACAAAAATGTGAGAACGATGAGTGTGCACATGGTCACAGCCTCCGCTCGGCGGCAGGCACTGGCGCCACCAGACTGCGTTTACACCTATTGATACGCACGGGCGGGCGGTTTTGTTCCACGCGTCTCGCAAGCGGACAATCGGTTCGCGACGCAAAGGCACACCGGCAGGATTGCCCATGCTACTCGCCAAGACTAGTAGCATGGGCGTTCTCGCCGGTGTGGTTTTGAATTTGAATGCGCGCTAACGCGCGGCTTCGACTTTGGCGAGCAGCTGCACGAATTTCTGCTCGCGCTCTTTCTGGTCGAGGCCCTGATAGCCCTCGGCCACCTGCGTGGTATTCATCGAGCAGAATTTCGGCCCGCACATCGAGCAGAATTTCGCGTCTTTGTAGAACCCGTCGGGCAGCGTCTCGTCGTGCATTTTGCGCGCCGTGTCCGGATCGAGCGAAAGCTCGAACTGCTTGTTCCAGTCGAATAGGAACCGCGCGTAGCTGAGAGCATCGTCGCGATCGCGCGCGCCGGGCCGGTGCCGGGCAATGTCTGCCGCGTGCGCCGCGATCTTGTACGCGATCACGCCCTGCCGCACATCGTCTGCGTTCGGCAGCCCGAGGTGCTCTTTCGGAGTGACGTAGCAAAGCATCGACGCGCCGTGCCAGCCGATCATCGCCGCGCCGATCGCGCTGGTGATGTGGTCGTAGCCGGGTGCGATGTCCGTGACGAGCGGCCCAAGCGTGTAAAACGGCGCTTCGTGGCACCACTCGTTTTCTTTTTTCACCTGCAATTCGATCTGGTCCATCGGGATGTGCCCCGGACCTTCGATCATCGTCTGCACGTCGTATTCCCACGCCTTCTTGGTCAGCTCGCCGAGCACTTTCAATTCGGCGAACTGGGCTTCGTCGCTCGCGTCCGCCAGGCAGCCGGGGCGCAATCCGTCGCCGAGCGAAAAGCTCACGTCGTGCTTCTGGAAAACTTTGCAGATGCGGTCGAAATTCTCGTACAGGTAATTTTCCTTTTTGTGGAACGCCATCCAGCTGGCCATCAGCGCGCCGCCGCGGCTGACGATTCCGGTGATGCGGTTGCGTGTCATGGGCAGAAATTCGCGCAGCACGCCGGCGTGAATCGTCATGTAATCCACGCCCTGCTCGGCCTGCTCTTCAATCACTTCGAGCATGATTTCAAACGTGAGATCTTCCGGCCGCCGCACGCGCTGCAGCGCTTCGTACACCGGCACAGTGCCGATCGGAACGGGCGACGCGTTGATGATCGCCTTGCGAATCGTTGGAATGTCGCCGCCGGTGGAAAGGTCCATCACCGTGTCCGAGCCGTAGTGCACGGCCCGGTGCAGCTTTTCGAGTTCTTCGTCGATATTCGAGGTCGTCGCGGAATTGCCGATGTTCGCGTTGATCTTGCAGAAGAACGCCACGCCGATGCCCATCGGCTCGAGGTTGCGGTGATTGATGTTGGCGGGAATGATGGCGCGGCCGCGGGCTACTTCAGCGCGCACGAGCTCAGGATCGAGCTTTTCGCGGCGCGCCACGTATTCCATCTCTTCGGTGATTACGCCCTTGCGCGCGTAATGCATCTGCGAGAAATTTCGCGTGCCGCCGTTCATCGCGGCCGTCCGCTTTTCCACCCACGCATCGCGCATCGCCATACCAGCCTCCCGACAACGAACCGGAACACACACCGCGCGTGAAAATCGCGGTTCAGTGAAGAACGATTATGTCATTCCGGTAGATGCGCGGCAACTTCCGAAGGCTTCACGCAAGATGCGCTCGCGCGAAGGCGATTGCGGCGGCGACCGTTGTCACACCAGGTCACACCAAGTCTTATGCGGGGCTAACGCGCGCAGCGCTATTGCGGCTGCGAGTTTGCCGCAGGCTGCTGCGGCGCTGGCGCAGGCTCACCTCTGTGGATCACGCGCGGGGCGACGTCCGCATCCTGTCGCACCCCAACGGCAGGCTTCGCGTCGGCCGGACGCTCGTCTTTCGCGGCTGCGGCAACTTCCCCGAGCGACGGCTGCGGCGGCCCCGCCTGCGCTTCCTGTTTTCCGCGCGAAACGGCGTCTTTGTATTTCAGGTAGGAGCTGGGCGGCCTCAAATAACCGGAGGGATTGATCCCCGACTGCACGTCGGCCCATCTCACCGGCGCGTCCGCTCCCTCTTCGTTGTAGTTCTGCTGCTCGGCTGCGCGCGAGGCCTGAATCAGGTCTAGCATCTGCCTCACCGTCGCGTCCCTGGACTGCGCGAACGGCGAATGCGCCGCTTGCTCGTCGCCCTGTGCCACTGCATCCCGGAACGGCGCGTAATTCGACGGCTGAAAATCAGGCCCGCCGGCGGCATAAGCAAATCGGGCTGACGCCGGTGCGACCGCGTTCCCACTGGCTGGCGCACTCTCCGGCGCGCCCACGAGTCCGAAATCGGTGGCGCAGCAATCCGTGCCAAATTGCGCATGAAACTGGTAGTTTGACGGCATCGCGTTCGCCGGAGCGATGTCCGTCGCGACGGGCGGAAAAGCAGGCTTTGCAGACTGGGCGAACGTCGAACTCGCAAGAAATGCAGCAGCGGTGAGCAGCAGGGATCCTCGCATGGCGAAATGACCTCCCGGCGCGAAAACAGGATGCGTCGCGTAGCGTCTCCACCGAGCGTAGCCAGCAGCTCCGCCGGTGCACATAGTACCTATCACATCGACGTGCCGAATCCAGTAACGGTTCCCATTACTTCCCCGAGTGGTTTCCTGTACGGCGTGCGTTAAGCCGAGGCGGGGCTCGAGGCGACCTCGAGAAGCAGGGCTTTGAGCTTGGCGGGATCGGACGTGGGCGGGTGGCACGTTGTTTCAACGCAGACCAGCGCCTGCGCCTTTGTGGGATCAAGATGCGGCAGCGTCTCGCGCAGCGCGGGAGGAAGCGCGGCACCGCCGCTCGCGAGAATTTCTGGCGTGACGCGCAGCACTGCTTTTCCGAACCGGTACACTTCGTTTGCGGCTTCTTCGAGTTGCGCGGCTACGGAATCATTCGCTGCGCCCAACACGACGACTTGCAGCGGATGCCGAGCATGCAACACGGCGGCGAGTCCGTACGTCGCCGCAAAGAGGCCGTACTGCGGCACGCGATTCACGAAACATTCGAGCGTCTTTTCCGCCCACTCGCGATACAGCGTCTCACCCGTGAATCCGTAGAGGCGATCGAGCACCATCACGGCTACCGAGTTCGCGCCCGGCGTCGGCGAATCCTGCATCGGCTTGCGCCGGACTTCGAGGCCGCCCATCGGCGCAGCGTCACGCGGTCGATCGAAAAATCCGCCGGCTTCGGGATCACCGTAGCGCGTGACGGCAAGCTGCACCGCGCGCTCCGCGATTTGGAAGCAGCGCAGGTCGAGCGTCGCTTCGTACGCATCGAGCAGCGCCGCTGCCGCAAACACTTGATCGTCGAGCGAGCCTTCGAGCCGCGGCCCGCCGACGCGATGCCCGAAGCCTTTCTCGTTGTCCCACGCCTCCACGATGATCCGGTCGAGCGTCTTCAACGCAAACGCGCGCAGCTCCGGCCGTTTCAGCACGCGCGCAGCTTCCAGATATGCCGATATGAACATCGCGTTCCACGAGACGTAAATCGTTTCGTCGATCGCGGGTGTCGGGTGGCGCAGTAGTCGCGCCGCGAGCATTTTTGCCTTGGCGCATTCGATCACGCGGCGCGCGGCGGCCGTATCTGTTCCGAGCTTCTTCCCGAGTTCTTCGAAGCTCGATGTGATCCACAAGACGTTCTTCGCCGGGTTGTGGTGCATCTCACCGTGCGCTTCCACGTCGTAATAAATTTGTATCGCGCGAGATTCTTCTGGAGTGAGTACCGCGTTCACTTCGTCGCGCGTCCAGGTGAAGTAGTCGCCGTCGTCGTCAAGCGTCTGATCCGCGTCCTGACTGCCAAAGAAACCGCCGTTCGACTGATCGGACAACGTCGAATTCACCCAGTTAACGATTCCATTCGCCGTCGCGGTGAAAAGTTCGCGCAGACCCGGATCGCGCGTCACTAGAATTCCGTGCGAATAATTCCGCAGCAGCTCGGAATTGTCGTACGACATTTTTTCGAAGTGCGGCACCACCCAGCGCTCGTCCACCGAATAGCGGTGAAAGCCGCCGCCGATCTGGTCGTACACGCCGCCCATGGCCATTGCCCTCAGCGTGCGCTCGGCCACGTGCAGCAACCGGGGCGTATGCTGCGCCTGAAAAGTTTCGAGAAGCAGATCCACGGCGCTTGCGTGTGGGAATTTCGGCTGGCTCCCGAATCCGCCATGAACTTCGTCGAACATCGACACGGTGGATTCGATCACCGAATCGACGATGCCCACATCGAACGCGCCGCGCGCGCCCTGAAAAATCTCGGCCTTTGCCACAGCTTCTTCGAGCGCTTTTGCCGATGAATCCACATCCGCGCGCCGCGATTTGTAAGCCTCGGCGATGCCGGTGAGGATGCGCTTGAATCCCGGGCGCCCCATCGCGTCTTCCGGCGGAAAATAAGTGCCGCCGAAAAACGGCTTTCCATCGGGAGTGAGAAATGCCGTGAGCGGCCACCCGCCCTGCCCCGAAATCGCGCTGATCGCCGACTGGTAGCGCGAATCGACATCCGGCCGCTCGTCGCGATCCACTTTCACCGGAATATAAAATTGGTTGATCAGCTCGGCGATCGCGGGATTTTCGTAGCTCTCGCGGTCGATCACGTGGCACCAGTGGCACCACACCGCGCCGATGTCGAGCAGGATCGGCTTATCCGCCGCGCGCGCCGCCGCGAACGCGTCCTCGCCCCACTCGTGCCAGTCGATCGGCTGGTGCGACGCCGAACGCAAGTACGGGCTCGCCGAATTTTTCAGCCGATTTTCTTTTGAGTGGGCGTCGGTCATTTAGGAAAACTACTGTATCGGATTGCGGTACCCCGCGTCGCGCGGGTCGATCGGCTTGCGGCCGGAAAAGCCTTCGTCCTGCCGGTGATAAAAACGGATGCGGTCCTCGCCCAGCTTCCAACACAAATAAACTTCCTCATCGTCGATGCGCGCCGGAAAATCGAGCAGGCCCACGTCGAGGTCTTTCACCACGCAGCCCGTGTCCTGAATCTGGTCGAGCGCCGTCTGAATCGTTTCCATCAGCCGGTTGCGCTCGAGCCGCGCCTTTGACGCGCTATCGTACGAAACCGCGAGGCCGCCCGACTGGCGAATTTTATCCGCCAGCTCGTTCAGATCCTCGTCCACCTCATTGATCTTGCGACGCGACTCCATCGCTTCGATCAAAAGCGGCTCGAGCTTCACGCGCAGCCGCTCGGCTTCGGTGAGCGAAAAATATTTTTGTGGTTGCTCTTCTTCCGCCATTCAAGCTCCGTGTGACGTGTGACGGACTAGCCGCCGATGTACACCATCGTGCGCGACGGCGGAATGAAATCCGGCTCGTTGATGCGATGGCTCTTTTCTTTCTTATCCACAATCGCCTGAATCGCGTCGCCAATCTCGCGATCGCCCGCGCCGCTGCGCAGCACCGGCTTCAAATCGTGGTCATCTTTGCTGAAGAGGCAGGTCCGCATTTTTCCGTCGGCCGTGATGCGGATGCGCGAGCAGTGCCCGCAAAACGGCTGCGACACCGGCGCGATCAATCCAATCTCTCCGCCGCCATCGACGAACCGGTATTTCCGCGCCGTCTCGCTGCGTTCATGCACCACCGGGATCAGCGGCCACTTCGCCGAGATGCGCCGATGAACTTCCGCCGCCGTCACCACCTGGTCGCGCGTCCAATTCCGGTCCGCATCGAGCGGCATGTATTCGATAAAGCGCATCACGATGTCTTTCTCGCGCGCAAATTCCGCGAACGCCTCCACTTCATCGTCGTTCACGCCGCGCACCAGCACCGCATTCACTTTCACTGGACGCAGCGGCGATTGCTGCGCCGCCTCGATCCCCGCAATCACTTGCGCAAAAGATTGCGTCCGCGTGATCCGCGCGAATTTCTCGGGATCGAGCGAGTCGAGACTGATGTTGATTCGATTCAATCCCGCCGCGACCAGCGCGTCCACTTTTTCGGAGAGCAGGTGGCCGTTGGTCGTCATCGAAAGGTCCGCGACGCCCAGCGCCTTCAGCCGCGCCACGAATTCCACCACGCCGGCGCGCACCAGGGCTCGCCGCCCGTCACGCGCACCTTGCGAATCCCCATCCCAACCAGCACTTTTACGAGCCGCTCGTACTCGCCCCATTCCAGCAGCACATCGTCCGCGTGATCTTCGGGCTTCGACGAGCGGCAATAGACGCACCGGAAGTTGCAGCGGTCCGTGACGGAAACGCGCAAATCGGTAATTTGACGTCCGAATTTATCGGTGAGTGGCATGCGAACGTTTGATGCGAAGCCGGAGACACATGCCTCAGAGCGCCGCAGCGCGCGAAGCGGATATGCATCCCAGCGTAACCAGTGTAGCGCACAGCCGCTGTGATGGCGCGGAAAAGCTGGAAATCAATGGTAAAGTACCGCCCCGATGAAGGTCTTCGTACTGGGAGTTGGGGGCGCAGGCTCGCTGCTCGCTCAATTGCTCGAGCGCCAAGGCCACACCGTCTGGTGCGGCGATCGCGATCCTGAACGCGCCAAACTTTTCCTCGGCAAAAAATCCAAAATCCCGATCGTCGAGGCGAATGCGCGGAATTTGTGGTCCATCGTTCGCGCCGCGCGCGGCTGCCAGCTGCTGGTCAACGCGTCGCCCGCCGTCTTCAACGAAATCGTGCTGCGTTCCGCGCTGCGACTTCGCGCGAATTATCTCGATCTCAATTCGCACCTGAATCGCAATCCGTTCAAGCCGGAGCAATTCGGCTTCGACAAACGATTCGCGGCGAAAAATCGCGTCGCGCTGATCTGCACCGGCGCCGCCCCCGGCTTAACCAATCTGCTCGCCAAGCGCGGCGCGGAACTGCTCGACACTGTGGAATCGATGCAGATCCGCCTCTACGAAAGCACCGAAAGCAAAGATCCCGTTTCCACCTGGTCCGCCGACGTCGCCTACGACGAAGCCATTTCCAAGCCGCGCATCTATCGCAACCGGCGTTTCCATTTCGCGAAGCGTTTTTCTGAACGCGAAAAATTCCGCTTCCCGCCGCCCATCGGCGAAACGATGGTCTATCTCGCGGCGCAGGACGAAGTCTGCATGCTGCCTTACTCTGTGCAGATGAAAGACATGGACGCAAAAATCGGCGGCAACGATTTCGATCGCCTGTACCGCTGGTGGCGCCAGGGCCGCTTGAATCGGTCTCAGGGCATCCCGCGCAAGCGCTTTCCGAAGACGCTCACGCCGCGCGGCGTGGCGAAAATGATTCGCAGCGGAGTTCTCGAAAACGCGCGCTTCGCCGCCGCCGTTCTCGTGAAAGGCACGAAAAAAGATCAGCCTCTGCTCGTTCGGTGGGACGCAAGTTTTCCCTCGCTCTACCAGATCCGCCTGCGCGGCCTTACCACCACTCCCATTTCCTATGCCACCGCGCATCTCGCCGCCATTTTCGTGAAGCACTTCCCCCGCAAGCTCACCGGCGTCTTCAGCCCCGGCACGCTGCCCGTCGAAATTCGCCGCGCGATTCTGGCCGACGTTCGCTCGCGCGACATCCGCGTCGCGCTGAAAATCACGCCGCTCAAGAAAACCGACGACGAGGAAGAAGAACTGTAATTTGCATTCGGCTTTACCATCGCCTCCGCTAAATTCTCTCCTCACAGTTCGTTGATAAAGTTTGGCCGCCTTCCGGTGTATCATTCCGGCTTCTTCGGCTCTCCTATTTCTCATTCTCTTTCGAGCGAGGCCCTCATGCGATGGACACCAGGCGGAAGCAGCGACGATATCGAAGACCGGCGCAATGAAACCGGTGGCGGCGGCATGGGCGGCGGCGGTTTCGGTGGCATTCACATCGGCATCGGCGGCTTTCTCGTTCTCCTCGTGCTCAGTTTCATTTTCAAAAAGGATTTGATCTCGCCGCTTCTGAATTCCGGCGTCGCCACTACCAACAGCGGCCCTTCGCGCCCGCCCGATCCCGCGCGCGATGCCGCCGAAAATAAGGAAGTCCAGTTCGTCACCTTCGTGCTCGACGACGCGCAGGACACCTGGACCAAAATGATCAACGGGTATCGCCACGCGAAGCTCGTGCTTTACCGGGACGCGACGCAATCCGCGTGCGGCGGCGCGCAAACGGCCACCGGCCCGTTCTACTGTCCCGGCGACGAGAAGGTCTATCTCGACCTGGCGTTTTTCGACGAACTCGACCAGCGCTTCCACGCCTCGGGTGACTTTGCGCGCGCGTACGTGATCGCTCACGAGCTCGGCCACCACGTGCAAAAACTCCTCGGCACCGAGGCGAAAATGCGCCAGGCGCAGCAGCAGAATCCCAGCCGCGCCAACGATCTTTCCGTGCGCCTTGAGCTGCAGGCCGATTGCTACGCAGGCGTTTGGGGGCACTCTACCGAACAGCGCGCCATCATCGATCAGGCTGACATTCAGTCCGGCTTGAATGCGGCCGCTTCCGTCGGCGACGATCGCTTGCAGAAAATGGCCACCGGCACCGTAATGCCGGAAAAATTCACGCACGGCACATCGGCGCAGCGTGCGAAATGGCTGCAGACCGGCCTGGACTCCGGAAGAATCGACGCGTGCGACACTTTCTCTATCGCGCAGCCATAGACGTTCCGGGTTGAATCGCGAGTTTTATTGGTAAGGATCGGCAAGGTGCTTCAGTAGGCCGAAGTCGGTGAGACCGTTCGCGATGAATTGCACCGCGAGCGCCACAAGTAAAAGTCCCATCAGCCGCATCAGAATGCGGATTCCGGTTTCCCCCAGGTAGCGCCCCACGCGGTCTGCGCCAGCGAGCACCACATACGAAATGAACGCCGTCGCCAGAATCGTGCCGTAGATTACCGCGTGCTTCCACACCGCGTGCGCCTCGCCTACCAGCACCATCACCGTGGAAATCGCACCCGGCCCCGCCAGCATCGGCATTCCAAGCGGAATAATGCTCGCGTCGGATTTCTGCGTGCCCTCGTGAGTTTCTTCCGGCGTCGCGCGCGACTGCTTGCCCTCGAGCATGTCGAGCCCGATCTTCAGCAGGATGATGCCGCCGGCGATTTTGAACGCCGGCAAAGTGATGCCGAACATTTTGAAGATCACGCTGCCCGCAATCGCAAAGGCGGTCAGCACGATCGCGCAGGTGTACGCCGCGCGGCGCGCCATGTCCTTCTTTTCCTGGTGAGGCGAATCCGCAGTGATCGCGAGAAACAGCGGAATTACGGCGAACGGGTCCACCAGGAAGAAAATCGACGTGGCGGCGAGGAGCGCGAACTCCAGCACCGGGATCAGGGAAGATGGCATCGTTCGTCAGACGGGCGGCCGCGAGTCAATCGAGCGCAACCGCGGCATGCCCGTGAGCGTTTGAAAATAACACGTCCGCGCTGGACTTCACAGCGCGCGCAACTTGCATGATCAAAGCGGCTTGCGAAAATGTACGCTGCGCTCCAGTTCCTCGTAACCAAGGGCCTCGTGAATGCGGCGTGACGTCAGGTTGTCGATCAGCGTGTCAGACCTCTTCTCCCTTCAGCCTTGATCGCGCGCCCAACCTTCCGCCGCACCCATCAACTCCGCGTACATGTCCGCCACCGCATCCGCAGCGCGCAAGTCTGTCCGTCTCACCGTAATCGCGTCAGTCACCTCGCGCACCTCGCGAGCCAAATGCGTCACTCGTACCGCAGCGCCACCATCGGATCCACGCGCATGGCCCGCCGCGCCGGAATCAAGCACGCCGCCAAGGCCACTAGCGCCAGTCCGAGTGACACGAACGCAAACGTCGCCGGATCCTTCGCCTGCGTCCCAAAAAGCTCCGACGCCAAAAATTTCGACAGCCACAGCGACGCCACGAACCCAATCGCAATTCCCGCCAGCACGAGGCGCATTCCCTGCCCCACCACCATGCGCACAATGTCGCGCGGCGAAGCGCCGAGGGCCATGCGAATTCCCATCTCGCGCAACCGGTGTGAAACGGAAAACGCCATCACTCCATAAATTCCGATCGCCGCCAGCAGCAGCGCAAACGCGGCAAACGCTCCCACCAGCACCGTGAGCAACCGCGGCTGCCCCTCCGAATCTGCCGTCAGCTTATCCATGTATTGCATCTCGCCCACTGGCATGTCGGGATCGATCTCGTGAATTTTTTCGTGCACCGCGGCCACCATCGGAGCCGCCGCCGAATCCGTGCGAACCACGAACGTCATCGTCATCCACGGCGCCTGCAGCTGCGGCCGGTACATCTCCTCAAAATCCGGCGCGCTCAGCGAAGTGATCTTCGACGTTGCCACCACGCCCACGATTTCGAGAGGAATCATGTCCCGCGAATTCCGCAGGGTCTTCCCGATCGGATCCACACCGGGGAAATATTTCTCAGCGATGGTCTGATTGATGATCGCCACCTGCGGCGCGCCGTCGGCATCCGCCTGCGTGAAGACGCGCCCGCGCAGCAGCGGAATGTGCATCGTCTCGAAATATCCGTCGCTCACTTGCTTCGACGACATCAGCGGATCTTTCCCGACGCCTTCGCAAACGTGCCCCTCCGTGCAGAAAAATGCGTAGCGCGCCGTGCCGGACATCGGCAGGTACGTCACCGCGCTCGCCGATTGCACCTGCGGAATCGTGCGAATTCTCTCGAGCGCGTCGCGGAAGAATTCCGCGCGCTTCGGCAGCGTGGGATATTTCGCGGTCGGCAGGTTCACCGTAAACGTCATCACGCCGCGCGGCTCGAACCCCGGATTCACGCTCATCAGTCGCACGAAGCTGCGAACGAGCAGCCCCGCGCCGGTCACCAGCAGCAGCGCCACCGCCACTTCCGTGATCACCATCGCTTGCCGCGCCCGAGCCGTCCCGCCGGCCGCCGTGCCGCGCCCTTCCTTCAACACCTCGTTCAGGTCGCCTTCCGCCACTTTCACCGCCGGCACAAGCCCGAACACCAGCCCCGTCACCACGCACAATCCAAGCGACGCGAGCAGCACCCATCCATTCACGTGCACTTCATTCAACCGCGGAATCTGATTCGCCGCGCCGGCACGCAAAAGCGGCATCGCCACCGCCGCGATCAGCACGCCCACCGCGCCACCCACAAACGCGAGAACCATTCCCTCCGTCAGCAGTTGCCGCGTAAGCCGCGCCCTCGTCGCCCCAAGCGATTGCCGGATCGACATTTCCTTCTCGCGCGCCGTCGCGCGTGTGAGCAGCAAGCTCGCCACGTTCGCGCACGCGATCAGCAGCACAAATCCCACCGCGCCCAGCAGCACGTACAGCGAAGTTCGCGCGCCGCCCACCAGATTGTCCGTGAGCGTGGTCATCGCGAATTTGTGCCCCGCCGCGTCCGCATTGCCGGGATATTCCTTCAGATACGCCTGATTGATCGTCTCGCCTTCCGCTTCCGCTCGCGCCAGCGTCTCGCCGTCCGCAAGCCGCGCGATCAAAAATAAAAATCCCGCGCCGCCGCGCAATTGCTCCGGCCGCAAACCCGAAATATCGAACACGCGCGGCGCCCACACGTCCGGCTCCGGCTGCTGCAACGGAAATTCAAACGTTCGCGGCAACACACCAACGATCGTCATTGCGTTGCCATCGAGCGACAGCGTTTTACCCAGCACGTTCGGATCGCCGTGAAACTGCGTCCGCCAAAAACCGTCCGACAAAATCCCCACGTTCGCGCCGCCGATTTGATCTTCCGACGCGGTGAAATCGCGTCCCATCGCGGGCGCCACGCCGAGCGTCCGGAAAAAATCCGAGTTCACGCGGTTCACATTGATCTGTTCCGGCTCGCCGCTGCCGGTCATGTTCATCGTCGTCTGATAGAAAGCGCCAACGCTCGAAAATGTTTTCGTCTGCTGCCGCAGCGCCTCGAATTTTGGCCAGGATAGAGGAACGCCGGTCGTACCCGTGTAGCCGCCGGCCGATATGCTCACGAGCTGCGCTTGATTTTTGAAGGGTAGCGGATTCAGCAGAACCGAATCGATCAGCGAGAAAATTGCCGTGTTCGCGCCGATGCCGAGCGCGAGCGTCAAGATCGCCACGATCGTGAATCCCGGCTCCTTCGCCAGCGTCCGGAGCGCGTACCGCAAATCCTGCCAAAGCGTTTCCATCGTCACGCCCCTCAAGTCCGACAGGCCCCAAGGCCGGTCGGCGTATCACAGGCGTTCGCCTGCTCCCTCACGCACAAAACTCACATGCCGCGCCACGTTACCCACGTTGACGCACCAGCACGCCAAACGTAACCCGCCACTCCCAGAAATGCTCGTAAATTCGCCATCTTTGAGGAGGAACCAGCCGACGCAGTCCGCAACAGCCGAAGAAGCTTGCGATATGCAAGCAACCCTTGCTATACCGGGGGCTTCATACGGGCAAGCATCAAGGAGAAGGGGAAAATGAACAAACAAACCACGATCGCGAAATCGGCCCTGTTTGCAGCGTTACTCCTCGCCGTCCTGTCCGTCGCGTCTCCATCCGCACGCGCTCAAGCTTCAGCCGACGCAAAGCCCTATGCCACCATGGCGCCCATCGATCAGTACCTGATGGCCGACCGCGCCGCCGAAATCGCCATGGCGCGCAGCGCTGCGCCGCCCTCGATTTCCGCCGACGCCGAAGTGATGGTCCTCGGCCGCCACGGCTACGAAACCGCCGCCAAAGGCACGAACGGCTTCGTCTGTCTCGTCGAGCGCTCCTGGATGTCGCCCTTCGATTTCGCGCAATTCTGGAATCCGAAAATGCGCGGCCCGATCTGCTTCAACCCGCCCGCCGTGCAATCGATCCTTCCCTTCACATTCAAGAGAACGGAACTGGTTCTGGCAGGTTCGTCCCGGCAGGAAATGCTCGAAAAGATCAAAGCCGCAAACGCGAAGGGCTACCCGGCGCTTCAGCCCGGTGCGATGTCGTTCATGATGTCGCCGCAAGGCTACCTGAACGATCAGGCCGGCCACTGGATGCCGCACCTGATGTTCTACATCCCACTCACGGATGCGAAAGTGTGGGGCGCGGACCTCACTGGCTCTCCCGTGATGGCGAACCCTCAATTCAACGGCAACCCCGAGCCGATCACCGAGCTGATGATCCCCGTCGCCGCATGGTCGGACGGCTCGCCCGCTCACAAAGACGGCCAATAACGCCTTAGGAAGGCCTGCTACCATGGCGCTCTGGACTTACGATGGCAGATTTCAAACAAGTTGTTCACCGGCCGCTCTCAGACGAGGAGCGCAAATTGCTCCGGTGGCTACTCGACCACGGAACCACCGCGCTAGACGAGTCCTATAAATCGCAAGTCGCCGATTTGTGGGTCAGTAGTACCTGCACTTGCGGATGCCCCACAATCGATTTCACGGTTGGTGATCGCGAGAGGCCAACTGGCGCGCCCACGATTCTGGCCGACGCCGCAGGAATAACTCCGGAAGGCGTCGAGGTTGGCGTCATTCTTTTCGCTTCCGGCGGATTTATTTCCGGACTTGAGGTTTATTCGTACGGGCACGACGAACCGTTCAGCCTTCCGCGACTCGAAACCCTTAAGCCGTTCGTTTCCTCTCGGCCGCAGGTGAATTGAGCTCAGCCCAAGCGTGTTGCTAGCTCGCTTCGCTTTCCGGGGATCTATACGAGCGGAACAGTGAAACTGCGGACTATTTCTTTGCTGCGTTCGCTGCCATTCGAGCGCGGAATTTCTTTTCCTGCTGAATTTCCTCTTCGCTGAAGACCGACGCGAATTCTTCTGGGTCAAACACCTCGCGGATCTCGATGTCGGTCTCGCCTTCGTTGGGGCAGCGTTTGACCCACTCGATAGCCTCCTCGAGAGACGCAACCTTCCAGAAATAGAAGCTGGCGATCACTTCCTTGCTGTCGGCGAACGGACCGTCACTCACGATCGGACGGTTCTTGCCGGAGAGATGCACGCGGGCGCCTTTGGACGAGGGGTGAAGTCCGTCATAGCCGATCAGGACCCCGGCTTCCAGCAGGTCTTCGTTGAATTTGTTGATGTCGGCCATGAGCTGGGGATCGGGCATTGCGACTTTGTTATCGGAGCTTTCCGCGCATTTGACGATGACCATGAATCGCATATTGTTTGTCCTTTCGGGGTGAATTGGGCCGACGTTCAAATTCATATTAATTGCCGCTCTACTTATACGTCGAACGAGAAGGTGCAAAATCGACACGGAGAGCCGGGAATATTCCCGGCCGTTCATGGTTAACCTTGGGCAAATCCGCAACGGGACAAGCTAAATTCGGTACCTTTGCGCGTCTTGTATCGGGTCCCCGTTCGCTTGCCTCATTTTGGGGCCGCTGCTAGACTACTGCCGCAAGGGCAACTGCTGCTCCTGCCATTCTTTCCTGAGAAGGTTTATCCATGTCTGGACACTCTAAGTGGGCCACAATCAAGCACAAGAAAGCCGCCACGGACGCCAAGCGCGGCAAAGTTTTCACAAAAATTATTCGTGAGTTGACCATCGCGGCACGCACCGGCGGCTCTGACCCGAACACCAACCCCCGCCTCCGCACCGCGATCCTCACCGCCAAGGGCGAAAACATGCCCAACGACAACATCGATCGCGCGATCCAGCGCGGCGCGGGCACGCTCGAAGGCGAAACGCTCGACGAAGTCACCTTCGAAGGCTACGGCCCGGGCGGCGTCGGCGTTCTGGTTCAGGTCGTCACCAGCAATCGCAACCGCATTGTCAGCGAAGTCCGCCACATGTTCTCAAAGAACGGCGGCAACATGGCCGAGACCGGCGCCGTCGGCTGGATGTTCAGCCGCAAGGGCGACATCGTGGTGCCGAAGGAAGCTGCCGACGAAGACAAGATGATGAGCCTCGTGCTCGATGCCGGCGCCGAAGATCTGAAAGACGATGGCGAAGTGTGGCAGGTGCTCACTCCGCCCGAAGCGTTCGAAAAAGTTCGCGAAGCGCTGCTCAACGCGAAAATCACGCCCGCTTCCGCGGAAATCGGTTTCGTGCCGCAGAATTACGTGAAGCTCACCGGCTCCGAAGCAACGCAGATGATCCGCATGATGGAAGTCCTCGAAGAACACGACGACGTGCAGCACGTGTACTCGAACTTCGACATCGACGAAAAAGAAATGCAAGCCGCCGTCGCGAACTAACCGGGCTTGCACCTGTAACTCCCGGTCTCCTTCCCGCAACGCGGGAGCGGGACCGGGCCGATATAGCGCTTCTCCCACCTTTGACGTCATCCAGAGGCCGATTCATCGGCCGAAGGATCTCTCTTCGCTTTTGCCGTCTTTGCGCCCACCTCCCCTCATCCCAACGCTCCCTGTAGTGGCCGGTCCGCGTCCGACAGCCTCCCAGGCGGTCGTCCTACGACTTCAAATTACTGTCCGCGCAAATTTCACCGCCGGCCTTCGCCCGCTTCCCAACGCTCCCTGTAGTGGACGGTTCGTCCCGAATTGCGGGACGAACCGGGCGCACTCTCCACCATCGCGACGAACACCCCCAACGCGCCGCCTTGCTGACGCAACCCGCCTCTACAGGTAGCGTCTGCTGGTATCGAGTTACGCGATCAAAGATTGCGATTCCACCACGTTGCCTTCGTGCGAAGACCGCCTGGGAGGCTGTCCGACTACCTGAAATTACTAATCAACACCACATCACTCCGCATCTCGCCCCGCGCCACAAATAGATCCTTCCCATCCTCCGACCAGTTGAATCCAAAAATGTGTCCCGACGTAAAATTCGTCACCTGCCGGATTTCCCCGCCCGCGATCGGCTGCTCCCAAAGATTCGACGCGCCCTTCCTCGTCATCAAAAACTGAATATTCTTCCCATCCGGCGCCCACCGGACGAAAGTTACGCCCGCCGGCACCGGAAACACATGCGTGGCCGCGTCGCCATCTGCCGGGACGATGGAGATTTTTAGCTCCGGTGGTGCGCCCGGTTTCTGCTCCTGATAATCCGCTAACACCCACTTCCCATCCCTCGAAATCGCGCCCGTAATTCCGAGCGCCCCTTCCACCAGCACCTTCGGCGTTCCGCCTTCGATCTGTAAGCGCATCAGCTTTCGGCCGAAATCCCCGCCGTACACGACCCAGGTTCCGTCCGGAGAGCAGGTCGCGTTCTGTACCTGGTCTGCGATTGTGACGGGATTCGAGCCGTCGACGTCCGTGCGAATTAGGCGGTTCCCGCCATCGCCGTAATTTTCGAGGAGCAGATAACGGTCGCCGCAATGCGACGGTGTGTCGTAATCGCGAACGCCCGCGAGTGCAGCCGTTCGCCCCGTGCCGTCCACATTCATGAGTGAAATCTCGGACATATTGCTCTGTATGAGCAGCTTTCCATTCGGACCTGGCGCGACGTCGTTGTCAGGCGTCTCGCCGAATGTGATTTGTTTCGCCGCGTCCGACTTTCCACCCGGCAGGATGAATATGTGCGACTCCGTCCGCTGGGTGATCGCCGTCAACATTTTCCCATCGGCCGTGATGCTGAGCACATCCGTGTAGTCCGTAAGGTCGTTGGTGAATCGCTGCCGCGTTTTTCCATCCGCCGAGAACACAAACAATTGGCCTAAATTCAGCGGCGGCGTCTGCATCGGCTGTATCACCGCATTGCCATCGGGCAGCCACACCGCCCTGCCCAAACCTTCGTCGCCGGCATTGAACTCGCCTACCTTGCCGTCTGGCACGCTGATAGCCCATGTGACCCAGCGGAAATCTTTACCGAGGGTCGGAACCAGAATCGTTTTGCCGTCCGGCGACCAGGCGCCTCCATTCAGGAAAACGCCAAGCGCCGAAACGGTCGCGAGCAAGTGGTCCGCGCTGCCGTCTGCATTCGCGATGCGAACCTCGAGATGATTTTGATCCGGCACATTGCGGCCGAAAGCAAACTGTTTGCCGTCCGGAGAAAACGTAATTACCGTATCGATATCTTTCAGCACCTGGTGAGGCTCACCGCCCAGCACTGGCATCGAGTAAAGGTAGCTGTAGTTCTGGTCGCTCTTGTCGGAACGCGTGAAGTAGATGTAGTTGCCGTCCGGCGAAAAACTCACGCCGGCGAAAACTACGATGTCTGGCGCGAGCACCTGCACGTCGCTCTTCGTCGCCACATTTCGCACCCACAGGCTCTGCTGCTCGCCATCGCGCAACACATACACGATGTAGCGGCCGTCGGCCGAGATCGCTACCTTGAAAGCCTTGCCGCTGTCGGTGAGCTTCGCGATCTTCATGTCTTGCAGATTAAACTCTGCGGCGCGGTGCGTGTACTTGTACGCGCCAAACGCAATCGCCGCGAGTGCGATCAACGCCACCGCGGCGATCCCGATCAACTTTCCCGCGCCGCCCTTCGCCGCTGCATCTTTCACTGTGGCCGCGCTCGTCGCCCCCGCTGACGCCGCGCTCGAATCGCGCAGCGCCGCTGAGGCGCTTCCACTCGCGACGCTTACGCGGCCCGAGCTCGTGTCGCGCTTCAGGCGCTTCAAGTCGGCGCGCATTTCCGCTGCGCTCTGGTACCGCAGGTCGCGGTCCTTCTCCATCGCCTTGTGCAGCACCTGATCGAACTCCGGCGGCAGCGCACTATTCAGGCGCACCGGCGCGGGCGGCTCGCGATGCAGAATCGCATCGGTGATCGCGCCGGACGTCTCGCCGGTGAACGGCAAGCTCCGCGTGGCCATCTCGTACATCACCACGCCAAACGAAAAAAGATCCGTCCGCGCATCCAGCTCTTTGCCCAGTACCTGCTCGGGCGACATATATGAAACTGTGCCCATCGTCGTGCCGGGGCTGGTGAGCTGCGCCGTATCGACGCCCATCGCCGTCATCGTTTCGGATTTCGGCCCGCGCGGATTCGTCACCTTCGCCAGGCCGAAATCCAGAATCTTCACGTGTCCGCGCTTGGTGATGAAAAGATTCGCCGGCTTGATGTCGCGGTGGACGATCCCTTCCGAGTGCGCCGCATCGAGCGCATCCGACACCTGGATCGAAAAATCGAGCAGCGTGTCGAGGTCGATTTGCTGGTTGGAAATGAAGTGCTTCAGCGTCTGGCCGTCGAGGAACTCCATCGCGATGAACGCGTGGCCGTCCGCTTCGCCAATGTCATGAATCGTGCAGATGCCGGGATGATTCAGCGCCGACGCCGCTTGCGCCTCGCGCTCAAAGCGCGCCAGCGCCTGCTCGTCCTTCGCCACCGAGTCCGGCAAAAATTTCAGCGCCACAAACCGGTGCAGCCGTGTGTCCTCTGCCTTATAGACGACACCCATCCCGCCACCGCCTAGCTTCTCGACGATGCGATAGTGCGAATAAATCTGCCCTATGCGCGAATCTTCACCGGCCACGTGCCCGCATCATAATGACGCTCCGCAATATCGTCAATCTCCAGGCACGTCGCTTTCAGTACAGCGAGCGCAGCTCGCGCGCGAAGCGCCTTAGACTGCGGTCGGTCGCCGCAGCGACCCACCGCCTTGCCCACGCCAACCATATTTCAGATCTCACACGCGCCTAGCGGGCAACCCTTCACGCTCGGGCACCTGTAGGGGCCGGTTCCGCGCAGCGGAAGCGGGCGCACTTGTCTGTGCCCTCCGCCGCAATGCCCGCACCAAAAAACACTACCCGCCGCCACAAGCGCGAACGTAAACTCGTAGCCGCGAAACAATGTCCACGCACGTTCACATCGCGCACGGCGGCGAACGCTACTGCGTCCTCGGCATCGATCCCGCGCTCGCCGGCGCCACTGGCTACGGCGTTGTGGAATTTCTCGGAGCAACGCCGCGCATGCTCCGTTTCGGAGCCGTGAAGCATCACCGGTCCGCCACCACCGGCACGCGCCTTCACGCGATTCACGAAATGATCGCCAACCTCGTCCGCGAATTCGCGCCAGACGCCGTGGCCATCGAGGCCGTCTTCGCCAAGATCAACGTCGGCACCGCGCTGAAGCTCGCCGAAGTTCGCGGTGTGGTGCTTCTGGCCGCTGCGCAAGCCTCGATTCCCGCGCACAGCTACTCGCCGCGCGAAGTGAAATCCAAAGTCGCCGGTCACGGTGACGCATCGAAACTCCAGATGCAGCTGATGGTCCGCTCCGCGCTCGGCCTCTGCGAATTTCCCGAGCCCGCCGACGCTGCTGATGCTCTGGCCGTCGCGCTGTGCCATGCGCACTCCGCGCGTGCCGCGGAACGCATGGCCGCTGCCATCAACGTGAAACCGCAGCGCGCAACTGTGCAATCGCGCGCCGTCGTATCCACCGGCAACCGCGTCCGCGCCGCGCGCATCTCCGAACTATAATGTCTGCTGTGAAATTCAAATCGCCGCTCGCGGCAGCCGCTCTCGCGGTCACGCTCGCCGCCATATCCGTACCGTCCGCGCCGGTCTTCGGCGCAAGCGCCGTTCCGTCAAGAGCGCTCGCCGTTGCTTCCGCGATGTCCGGCCCGATCGTCACCTACCGGAAAGTTTTCAAAACCAGCTTCCCCGAATTTGTCGAAATCAAAGTGGATCAATCCGGCGCGGGCACCTGGGACATCCGCCAGCTCGATGAAGACGCCGCGCCGCAGGCTTTCCAGATCAGCCCCGCTCTCGCGCAACGCATCTTCGCTCTCGCCGGCAATCTGCACAATTTTCAGGGCGCCGATCTCGACGTTCACCGCCGCCTCGCCAATCTCGGCGAAAAAACTTTTACCTACACGAGCGGCGGCGAGACCCACTCCACCACTTTCAATTACACCCTCGATCCTTCCGCCACGCAGCTCACGAATCTTTTCGAAGGACTCGCCCGCCAGACCAGCGACCTCTCCGACCTGATCCGCACCATGCGCTACGATCATCTCGGCGTGAACGACGTGATGAAGCAAATCGAAGAGGACTACAACACCAAGCAGCTCCCCGAGCCCGAACTCCTTCTACCCACTCTCGATCAGTTGGCTTCCGACGAAAAGTACATCGATATCGCCCGCCAGCGCGCCCGCACTCTGGCCTCCAAAATCCGCGCCGCGAAATAGTGGAATAGCCTGCCGCGCAGGCTGTTCTCCTGCGACCGCATAACGCCGTACGTGCAACACCCACGGCGTACTCTCCGCACCAAGAGGCCCATCATCCTAAGGCCCTACAGGGCCGAAGAATCTCTCCCGCGTTCGCAGCAAACACACCACGACGCACCACGCATCAATTTTCAAAACGAATCACAACAGGAAGGAACCACTCACCACAATAACGAAAACCTCAACTCGCCTTCGACGGCCGCCCCTTGAATTTAATCGCCTTCGTATCTCCGGGCATGTACAACACTCGAATATTGTCGCCGTTCTGGTATCCGCCCGCGTCGATGATGCCCTGCATTTTCGCCTTCGCGTCGTCCGAATACGTGAACGTGTGAATCGCCATCTGATTGTCGCGCTCGCGCACGATCAAGCTCGCCGCATCCGCGTGCACCACGGTCGCCTTCATCCATACGGCCTTCGTCGGCTTCTGTTTCACCACGATCGGCGCGGCCGTGTTCACGTCCTGCGCGTGCGCCGCCGTTCCCAGCGCGCCCAGCGCCACCACTGCGGCAAACACAATCGCGATGCGTTTAAAGTTCTTCATTGAACGACACCTTCAATGACTTCAGAAACTTGATGTCCTGCGGCGTGATCTCCACCCGTGCTTCCACGGCCTCTTCGTCGTGCTGCTCTTCATCCACGCGAATGTGCAGCGATTCCAGAAAACGCCGGTCCTGCGAACTCAGCTTCGCTTCCTGTGCGCTGCGCCGCGCCAGCCCAATGGTCGCGTCCAGTTTCAGCACAATGTCGAATCCCGCCGCGCGCACGCTGGAAATCGCATCCGCAATCCGGTCCGAATCTGAAACCGTATCGTTGATAGCGTGACCCAGCTCGCGAAGTATCTGTTTCATGCGGTCGTCGAGTTGCAAGGGCACCCTCCGGGACAACGCTCTTGGTCATTCTAGGGCCGGATTTCTCGCGACACAAGCGGCTCACGCATTTCATGAGCCTCGCTGGTTACCTGTACTCGCGTGCCGGCCTCGGATTGCAATCGGAGCGCGTCACTTATATTAGACTCTATAGATGCCGCAGGGATTCCAGGGCACATCTCCAAGTCCTCCCCCGAGCTCGCTTACGCGATCGGCCGCGCAATCTGCAAAAATTACGCTGCGCGTATGGTGGCGTCTCGCCCGCCAGCTCTTTCTCGAAGTGGCCGGCGCTTTGTTCGCGCTCTGCGCCGTCTTCGGCTCGCTGCTCGCTTGGCGCCAATGGCGTTCGAAACCCGCCGCGTGGCTCATAGGGTTTGCCATTGTGTACGCGCTCGTGATGATCTATTTCTCGGTCACATCATTTCGCCGTGCGCGCCGCGTCCGATAAACTGTTTCCTGAGCCCCTTCGCAATGACCGACATGCCGAAAAAACCCGCAGCGCTCGCCGACCCGAAATCCGCCTCGCCCTCCGGCCTCCCGATGGACGCCGTGATCACCGAAAAAGATCTCGGCGATTGGAACGCCGAGCGCGACCTCGGCTTTCCCGGCCAGTTCCCTTTCACGCGCGGCGTGTATCCCACGATGTATCGCGGCCGCCCTTGGACCACGCGCCAGTACGCCGGCTTCGGCTCCGCCGTCGAATCCAATCAGCGCTACCGCTACCTTCTGAGCCAGGGCGTGAAAGGTCTCAGCGTCGCCTTCGACCTGCCCACGCAGATCGGCCTCGACTCCGATAATCCGCTCGCGCTGGGCGAAGTCGGCAAAGTTGGCGTGTCAATCGACTCGCTCGAAGACATGCTCACGCTCTTCGACGGCATCCCGCTCGAGCGCGTCTCCACCTCGATGACCATCAATTCCACCGCCGCGATCCTGCTCGCGCTCTACGTCGCCGTCGGCAAAAAACAGGGCGCCAATCTCGCGCGGCTCTCCGGCACCGTGCAGAACGACATTCTCAAGGAATACATCGCGCGCGGCACATACATCTATCCGCTCCGCCCCGCGATGCGTATCGTCACCGATATTTTCAGCTGGTGCCGCCACGAAGTTCCCAACTGGAATGCGATTTCCATTTCCGGCTATCACATCCGCGAAGCCGGCTCCACGGACGTGCAGGAAGTCGCCTTCACCATCGCGAACGGCATCGCCTACGTCGAAGCCGCCGTCGCCTCCGGCCTCGCCGTGGATGAATTCGCGCCGCAGCTTTCTTTTTTCTTCAACTCGCACAACGAATTCCTGATGCAAGTGGCGAAGTTCCGCGCCGCCCGCCGCCTGTGGGCCCGCGTGATGCGCGACCGCTTCGGCGCGAAAGATCCTCGCTCGATGATGCTGCGCTTTCACGCGCAGACGGCCGGCTCGTCGCTCACCGCGCAGCAGCCCGAAAATAATCTGGTGCGCGTCGCGATTCAGTGCCTCGCGGCTGTGCTCGGCGGTTGCCAGTCGCTCCACGCAAACGGCCTCGACGAAGCTCTCGCGCTGCCCACGGAAAACGCCGCGCTACTCGCCCTGCGCACGCAGCAGATCATCGCGCAGGAAACCGGCGTCACCAATACGATCGATCCCGTCGCCGGCTCCTACGCCATCGAAAAACTCACCGACGAAATCGAATCGCAAGCTCGCGCCTACATCGCGCAGATCGACGCGATGGGCGGCATGCTCAAAGCCATCGAAGCCGGCTTCGTGCAGCAGGAAGTCCAGAAAGCCGCGTACGAATATCAGCAGGCCGTGGATTCCGGAGCGCAGGTCGTCGTTGGAGTGAATAAATTCGAAGCGGATGAAGAGCGGTCGATCCCGATTCTGCGCGTCGATCCGGAAATTGAACGCACGCAGGTCGCGCGCCTCAAAGCGCTTCGCGCCCGGCGTGATGCCGCAAAAGCCGCGGCAGCCACAGCGGAAATTGAGCGCCGCGCGGGGAGCGGCGAAAACCTGATGCCCGCGATCCTGGCCGCCGTCGAAGCCTACGTCACCGTAGGTGAAATCTCCGACGCCCTCCGCCGCTCCTTCGGCGAATACCAAGAATCCGTAGTGATTTAGGCGAGCGCAGCGAGCTGTAACATAGACTGTCAGTCTGTGCTGTCTGCTTTCCCTTCCAGCCGTACGCCCTAGCCTTTGACGTCATCCAGAGGCCGATTCATCGGCCGAAGGATCTCTCCCCGCTTTCCCCTCCCTCACCTCCCGTCCTCTTGTAAACTGTATGTATGCTCGACGTCGTCCTCGCCTCCGCCTCCCCACGCCGCGCCGAGATTCTGCGCAACGCCGGCATCGAATTCACCGTGTTCAAAGCCGGCGTGGATGAGACGCGCCACACGAACGAATCCGCGCACGGTTACGTGCAGCGCGTCGCCGCCGCCAAACTCGAGAAAGCCGCCGATTCTCTCCGACGTGCGCATCAGTCCGCCGTGATCATCGCCGCGGATACCGTCGTCCTCGCCGGAAACGAAATCCTCGGCAAGCCTGTTGACGCGCGCGACGCAAAGCGCATGCTGCAGCTTCTCTCCGGCAACACGCATGAGGTTCACACCGGCCTCGCGATAGCGGCAGAGCCAGCCGTCGAACCAGGCTTGAGTGTCGCCGTGACGCGTGTACACTTCGCGAAGCTTGATGACGCGACGATCGACGAATACGTCGCGACGCGCGAGCCGCTCGACAAAGCCGGCGCGTACGGCATTCAGGGAATCGGTGGAAGATTCGTGACGGGAATCGAAGGCTGCTACTTCAACGTGATGGGGTTGCCGCTGTCGAAAGTCTGGGCTGCGCTGACTGCGATTGAGCGGGCGTTTGAGGAGCGCGAGAAAATGCGCGCGCAGTATCGCGGGCACTAGCGCTTGCGCGGCCCGCCTCTGATAGACACCGCGTAAAATAGAAACGGCGACCCGCTGAGGCCGCCGTTCGAAATCTCCAAATTGAAATCGCGCGGTGAAATCGGTGGCGCGCCTCTATTTCTTTTCTTCGGTCACAACGGGAGGCGGGGCGGTTGGCGTGCTCGCGGGCGGCGTCGTCACCGGAGTCGAGTTCGTGTTGCCGCTCATGCCGTCTTTGAAATGCCGGATGCCTTCGCCCAGTCCCTTCATCACTTCAGGGATTTTCTTGCCGCCAAAAAGCAGCACGATAATGGCGAGAACGATTAACCAGTGGATCGGGCTAAACTCACCCATACGTCACCTCTTGCCACACGGCGGGTACATGCTCTCCCGGCCGCCGCAGGCCCCAATTCCTTCAAAGTATAACACGCTCATCTCCTACCCGCCGTGTGACGCGCTCGCGATCGAGGTGTTCTAGTAACGGCACGGCATACTTGCGCGAGGCGCCCGTAAGCTCTTTGAATTGAGCTACGGACAGGCGTTCGCCGTGCTGCTGCTTGTACGCTGCGACAAGCTGTTTCAGATGTTGCAAAGTTTTTACGTGGAGCACCAGGTCGGGCGCGACGCGAACCAGTATCTTTTCGCGCAGCAGCATTTGGGCGAGTTTCTCGGATTTCGCGGCCGGCACGGTCAGTTTTGCCTTCGCCGCTTCGAGAGTTGGCGCCGCAAAACCGGCCGTCACGAATTCCTTTTCGAGCCCTGCCTTCGCCGCCGATTCCTCGGGCGTCAGTTCGGAGCCGCGATTCGGCTTGTGCACGAAGTCGCCGGAGAGCGCGAGTACGCCGGCGTTTTTCAGATCGTTCAGGGCGAAGTCGAAAAGCGCGGCGCTCGGATTCCCGGCTTTGGCGCGAAGGTCCTGCTTCGGAATTCCGGGGAGCATCGGATTGGCGTGGTGGAATTGATCGACGAGCTTCACGAACGTCGCCGCAAATTCCGCCATGCACGCCGCCGATGTGATCGCCCACGGATTCTCGCTCATCACTCGCGCGCGGTTAGAGGCCGTCAGAGCAATAGCAGTTTTCAGAACGGTCGCCTCGGTCCAACCGGTTCGGGCGACTAGATCGCGCATTGTGAATTCGCGCGTCGCTGAATGCAGCAGCTTGTCGAGGATTTCCTGCTTGTCGCCGCGTTTGAGCGTTTCGAGCAGCGGGATTGCGGCGCTGCCGTCGCCTTTGTGCCGCGCGGGTTTTGCGTCGAGCGCGATCCCGCCGCCAATTGTGATCACCGGCGAGAGACGCCGCAAAATGAAGCGATCGCCTGGCAGTGCAAGTACCGGCGCATCGAGGCGCAGTTGCGCGTAACTCGATTCACCGGGCTTCAGTTCCGCTGCGCCGCCGAGAAGTACAACCTCCGCGCCCCGCTCCGCTGAGCCGTGATGAAAATGGACGCCCGCTCGATTTTTCAGCGGCTTCGCGCTGGATAGCAGCGTGATTCGCGCGTCGATTCGCGACGTGGCATCGAATGCGCCGGCGGGCGCGAGCACCATGCCGCGTTCGATTTTTTCCAGATCGACGCCGGTGAGATTCACGGCTGTGCGCTGGCCGGCTTCAGCGCGAGCGATGGATGCGCCGCCGCTGTGCAGCCCGCGCACTCGAATGCGCTGCCCGGTGGGATACAGCTCCAACTCGTCTTCGTTTTGAATCGCGCCGGAAATCAGCGTACCCGTCACCACCGCGCCGAATCCCTTCATCGCGAACGCGCGATCGATCGGCAACCTCGCGTGTGAATCGTTTGCGCGTGACGACGCGGCCTGCGCTGCGGTCGCGAGTTCGCGTTTGAAGGCGTCGAGCCCTGCGCCGGTCTTTGCGCTCAGCGGCACGATCGGCGCGCGCTCTAGGAACGAACCGCGGAGGAATTCTTCGGTTTCGAGGCGCACTAGCTCGAGCGCGTCCGGCTCGACCAGATCGGATTTTGTGAGCGCCACGATGCCGCGCTCGATGCCGAGCAGCCGGCAGATGTCGAAATGTTCGCGGGTCTGCGGCTTGATGCCTTCATCCGCCGCCACTACGAGTACCACCAGGTCGATGCCGCCCACGCCAGCCAGCATGTTGCGTACGAAGCGTTCGTGGCCGGGGACGTCCACGAAGCCGACCTTCACGCCCGCGAGGTCCATGAACGCGAAGCCCAGATCGATCGTGATCCCCCGCCGCTTCTCTTCCTCGAGCCGGTCCGGATGCGTCCCCGTCAGCGCCTCGACGAGCGACGATTTGCCGTGGTCGATGTGCCCCGCCGTCCCCACAATCACATGTTTCACGTTTTCCATGCGCGTCCGCTAAGTCTTTTCGATGCTAGTGGACCTCTCCCGCACCGTCAAACGCACCCCACTCATTCCCATTTTGGAACTCAACTTTTGCCTTGATTTTTTGTTATCTTTATGGTAACGTAAGTCGGGGCTAACCGAGAGGCTCCAATTTTATGGTCATGCCAAGCAGTGGAATAGCCTGCCGCGCAGGCTGTTCTCGCACGGCCCCCAAAATCCTGCCCACGCCGGAGCCAATGGCCGGACGGCGCATCCAGCGACGCTTACCTGTAGAGGCCGGTTCGCGGCTTTCGCGAAGCGGGCGACTTCTCTGCAAGCGCCACCGCACCGCCACCTGCGCCGGCTTGCGCTTGAATCACGCGCAGCCCGCCCCTACAGGTAGCCCCCTCCGAATACTCGATCCGGGATCGCTTCGCGAACTCATCGGGTTCCCCGCTCGCAAGAGAACAGCCTGCGCAGGAGGCTATTCCACGCTCCAGCGCCATGCCCCACTCCCACTTTCTAATCGACAACCGAAGGGATTAGAAATCGCCGTAACCCAAACAAAACAAACACCCGATTCATTTCTAATCGACAATGAAAACACACCTTCCGAACTCCATTCTCCGCGTCACCGCGGCCAGTACATGATCACCGCGACGCCCGCCACACACAGCGCTCCGCCGACTAAGTCAAAAGTGTCAGGCCGCACGTGATCGATATTCCAGCCCCACAAAATCGAAAGCGCCACAAACACTCCGCCGTACGCCGCATACACCCGCCCAAAATTCGCCGGCTGATACGTGGGAACCACGCCGTACGCAAGCAGCAGCACGGCACCAGCAACGCCCGAGTACCACGACGCGTGATTCCGCCACCACTGCCACACCAGGTAGCCCCCGCCGATTTCGCACAACCCCGCCACAAGGAACAGCGCAATCGAGCGAATCGTCGCCATCGAATCCTCCGGAAGGTCGAAAGTGGAAGTGTACAGCGCTCTGACCGCCGCGAGACACACTGGCAGGATCGCCCATGCTACTCACCCAAGTCAGTAGCATGGGCAATCTTGCCGGTGTGCAGTTGTAGCGTTAGTGAAATAAAAAACGGGCACGACCTAAATCGTGCCCGCGATGAAGCGAATCGATTGGACCTTACCGAGCTACTCGGCTTTGGATTGAATCGGAGGCGCAGTCGTCTCGCCCTGGAATTTGGGTTTGCCGAGCTTGGCGATCCAGACGCCGGTATCGACGTCGTTGAAGTAGATGAGGTCGCCGACGGGTTGCGCGCCCCAGGAGAACGGAAGATTGGGGCGATAGCCTGCGGGATCGCCCGTCCAGAAGCTGGCGATTTCGCGGCCTTGCGCGTAGAGATCGCCGCGCAGCTCGCCGGAAATATCGAGAACGCGACCGCCGCCGGCGTAATCACCGGCGACGAGAATATTATTTTCGGCCCACACGTTGTGCATTCCGCCTTCAGGAACTTCGTAGAAGGCGACTTCACGTGGATTCGAGATGTCGCTGACATCGACGACATGCAATCGGCCGCGGACCGGGATGCGATCCTTCGAATCGATATCGAACGATGCGGGGAAAACTTCGTCGCCGACGAAAACATAATTTTTGTAGCGGAACGTGGTGTGCGTGCCGGCGAGCCAGCCATTGCCGTAGAGCGCGTAGTGATTGAATTTCAATTGGGCGACAAGTTGTGGATTAGAAGGCGAGCCGCCCGTGATGCCGTTGCCGACGTCGAGAATGATCAAGCCATCGCGCCAGTAGGCGAGATAGGCGAGGCCATCGACGACCTGAAGATCGTGGAGGTAGCGGCCGACGGAAATCATTCCCTCACCGAGCGGCGAGGCGACCATCTGGTCCTGCGTCTTGGGCGTCTTCCATTCGGCGGCTTCTTTCGGGTGTGCGGGATCGGAGATGTCGATGATGTGGAGAGAGCCGTTGGCGTCGTCCGTGATGTAAACGTAGTGACCGTTGATGTAAGCGCTGTGGACGCCCCCGGTTACGGTCTCGGTGAAATCGGAGATCGGCTTGAGGTGCGCGGGATCGGAGGAATCGAAAAGGACGATGCCGTTCTTGCGGTTTGAGGCGCCTTCGCGGGTAAGGACGCCGACTTTGCCGTCGGCCGTGGTGCTGACGTCGTTGATCAGCCGCGTATCGACTTTCATCGAGTCGAGCGGCTTGGGATTCTTGGGGTCGGAGATGTCGTAGGAGAAGATGCGGTCTGAAATAGACGAGATGTAAAGGTTATTGCCGATCACCCACTCTTCG
This sequence comes from uncultured Acidobacteriota bacterium, assembly GCA_963702125.1. Lineage (GTDB taxonomy): Bacteria > Acidobacteriota > Terriglobia > Acidiferrales > UBA7541 > Palsa-295. The sequence continues at coordinate 4,637,528 of OY969716.1, read as the reverse complement.
GCGGTCTGGATCACTTTGCCGTCGGGATCTTTGAGTGGGATGTGGGCAACGTATTCGAGTTCGCGCTGGACGTTGCGCGGCGAGACTTCAACGGTGGTGGTTGCGTCATGCTTTCCGATCGACGCGGTGATCTGATACACGCCGGGCTTTTCTGCGACGAAGCCGCCATCGGGATAGATTCGAGCGGCGGGACCGGCGACGGACCAGGTGCTGGCGAGGCCGGTGGCGCCTTCGGTGAATGCGACAAAGTGGATTACTTCGCCGGTTCTTGTGGTGGAGGCGAGAGGCGCGATCGAAAGTTTTGTGACGGTGTCTGCGACGACTTTGACGGTGGTTTCGCTGGACTTGTCGTCGGCTTTGGCGACGAGAGTGGCGGTGCCGGGGGCGACGCCGGTGACGAGACCGGCGTCATTCACGGCGGCGATGGCGGGATTTTTCGAGGTCCAGTGAATGGCGACGTCATCGCGAGGATCGCCGTTGGGCGAGCGCGTGGTGGCTGTAGCGAGAGCGGAGGCGCCGACGGCGAGCGACCCCAGCAGCGGATGAGCTTCGATGCTGCCGGTGGCGGGCGCTTCGACGGTGACGGTGGCGAACCCAGGCTTGCCACCGACGACGGCGCCGACGGTAATTTCGCCGGGCTGGCGGAACAGGACGTTGCCGTCGGTATCGGCACCCGCTGTGTCGAAAGGTGCGGCGAACCAGATCATCGGCTTGATGTCGAGAACCTTGCCGTCGGCGTCTTTTGCGACGACGGTGAATTTCAGGCGTTCGCCGACGTGGGCGTGCGCGGTGGCGGGGGAGATTTCGACGGTCTTTACTTTGGGCGGAGCGGCGGGAGCGCCGATGGCTTGGGCGCTGGCGTGCGGGGCAGCGGCTACGGAGAAAGCTAGGAGCGAGGCTAGCGCGAGGCTCGCGCGGCGCAACGTGGTATGAACGTGCATTCGGGTTCCCTCTTGGTGCGGCTGGAGTCTTGCGTTTTGCTGCACATGAAAATGCGGCGGCCGGCGGCGTTTGTCAATAGCGCGTGGAAACGGGAGTAAGGCGGTGGCAAAGGCAAAAGAACACAGAAAATATTTCTGTACCACACAAAGCACTGTAACGCGTGTTGGGAGGAAGATTTTGTGCTGGGTGGATTTTGTGTGATGGCTGAACCCGGGACCGACTGAGAGTTGGTCGCGCTCCCTTCCTGCGTCAGGGCAGGCAGACTCGAAAGTCTAAGCTACCTGCGCTGCGCGCACTTAAGAGGCGGAGGCGATTTCTTTGGAGATGGCAAGGGCGGCGGCGCGGGGATTCTTGGAGGCAGTGATGGGGCGGCCGACGACGAGGTAGTCGGCGCCGGCGGAGATGGCTTGTGCGGGAGTGGCGACGCGAGCTTGATCGTCGGTGGAGCTTTCGGCGGGTCGGATGCCGGGGACGACGATAAGGAAACCTGAGCCGCAGGCTTCGCGGATGAGGCGAACTTCGTGGGCTGAGGCGACGACCCCATCGAGGCCGGCTTTTTGCGCAAGCTTCGCGAGTTCCACGGCGCGTGCGGCCGGAGGGCCGGAGATGCCAACTTCGGCGAGAGTGCTTTCGTCCATGCTGGTGAGGATGGTGACGCCCAGAAGGCGAGGGCGCTTCTTCGTGTCGCCGGCGACTTCGTAGGCGGCTTGGCGAGCGGCGCGCATCATGGAGAGACCGCCGGTGGTGTGGAGTGTGAGGAGGCGGACGCCGGGCAGGCGCGCGGCGGAGGCGACGCCGTGAGCGACGGTGTTTGGAATGTCGTGGAACTTCAGGTCGAGGAAGACGCCGAGGCCGAGCGAGGCGATTTTGCTGACAACGCGCGGCCCTTCGGCGGTGAACAGTTGGTTCCCGACCTTACAGAGCCCGACCGCACCCTTCAAACGGCGAACGAGTGCGGTGGCGGGCCCGATACGGTCCACATCCAGAGCGACGATTAGTTTTCGCGATGAAGCGCTTCCTGGCGTGTCGGCACCTTTAGGAGTTCGAGACGGACTTTGGCAAGCCCATGCTGGTCAAATCCTAACTTACGTGCCACTTCGTAGGAAACATCCAATTCGCGGCCTTCAACGTAGGGACCGCGATCGTTGATGCGTACGATCTGGCTCCGGTGGTTACCGGTGTTGACCACGCGGACGATCGACCCGAGCGGGAGCGTCGGGTGGGCAGCGGTGTCGGCATTCATGTCGTAGGTTTCGCCGTTGGCGGTTTGCTTGCCGTCGAAATCCTCGCCGTACCAGCTGGTGGTGCATTCCCAGACGGCGAGGGGCTTGGGTTGGCCGGTCGCGTCATGGTTGGTACTGTTTGAAACGTGTTGAGGGGTCACGTCTGAGCCGGTATTGAGTTGTTCAGGGCTGCCTGTCCGCACCGCCGATGCCGGGGTAGCCGGGTTCATCGAGGGGATAAGGACCAGCAAACCCAAACCTAAAAACACCGCCTGCAGAAGCATGAAATAACGGGCCTTCATTTTCACCTAACCTTATTTGAATCAACAATATTTTACCGGGCTGGCGAAAAGGATTGCAATCCCTTTATCGCTGTAGAGCTCCCCGTAAGTCGTTGATATCAAATGTGTTCTCGTGTTGGCACCACTTTTCGATACCGTCCACCAGGTCGATAGAGGCCCGTGGATCGATGAAGTGGGCAGTGCCGACCTCCACCGCCGAAGCCCCGGCAAGGAGGTATTCCGCTACGTCTGCTGGCTTTTCGATTCCACCAAGTCCAACAACTGGAATCTTTACCGACTTACAGGCCTCGTAAACCAGCCTCATCGTTATCGGTCTTATGGCCGCGCCCGACAACCCGCCTGTCGTACTACCGAGGCGGGACTTCCGGCTGTGTACGTCGATACACAGTGCGGGGTAGGTATTGGCGATGACCAGGACGTCGGCACCGGCATCTTCGGCGGCCTTTGCGGTAAGTCCAATGGCGTTAACGTTGGGTGAGAGCTTGACCCAGAGTGGGCGCTTGGAAGCAGCACGCGCGGCGCTGACAACAGCGGAGGTGAGGGCGGGGTCGGTACTATATTCGATGCCCCCGCGCTCCACGTTGGGACAGGAGATGTTCAGCTCGTAGGCTGCTAGGCCTTCAGCGTCCTCGAGGATGCGGATCACTTCGACGTAGTCCGGAGTGCAGTGGCCGAAGACGTTGGCGATGATGGCGGTGTTGTAAGGGCGAAGCTGGGGGAGCTTTTCGGCGACGAAGGCGCGGACGCCGATGTTCTGGAGGCCGATGGCGTTGACCATGCCGCTGGAGGTCTCGCAGATCCGGGGGGCGGCGTTGCCGGCCATCGGTTCGCGGGAAAGACCTTTGACGACGAGGCCGCCGAGTTTATTGAGATCGACCAGGTCGGCGAATTCGATGCCGTAGGCAAAGGTGCCGCTGGCGGCGATGATTGGATTTTTGAGGGAGAGGGACCCGACATTGAGCCGAAGAGAGACTTCGGCGGTACGTGAGGGGCTGCTTGCCGGCGCCGGGGCAGTCACGGGAGTAATCTTACTCCCCTAGTGGCCGACCTGGTCAAGCGGACAGGTTTTTGGGGGGCGGGGGGCACGAAGTACAGTTCGCTTGAGTTTCGCTTGGTGGCGGAGGGAAGAATCTGCGGCGGGCGGGAGAGGCAAAGATAAAGGCGCCCGCTTGCTGAAGCAACCGGCCGCTACAGGTAGTTGAATGGAAATGCGAGAGTGGGTGGGGATGGCTCTGTGTTAGGATAGCGCGCCAAATGCGCGTCGTAGAAAAAAGGCAGCTGCTCTCGGCCGAAGAAATCAACCGGACCCTCAACCGGTTGGCGCATGAAATCGTTGAACGAAGCGGCGGGACGGATCACCTGGCGTTGATTGGGGTGAGGCGGCGTGGTGTGCCACTGGCGGAGCGGTTGGCCGCGGCGATTGAAGGCTTTGCCAAGGTGAAGGTGCCAGTCGGCATCATCGACATCACGCTCTATCGCGACGATCTTTCGACCGTGGGGCCGCAGCCGATCTTTCATGCGAACGAGATCGACTTCCCTGTGGATGGGCGCGACCTGGTGATCGTGGACGACGTGCTTTACACCGGGCGGACGATTCGCGCGGCGATGAATGGACTTTTCGATCTGGGGCGGCCGAAGCGCGTGCGGCTGTGCGTGCTGATCGACCGCGGACATCGCGAGTTGCCCGTGGAAGCGAGCTTCATCGGGCGTAAAGTGGAAACCAGCGATACGGAGATTGTGGAAGTACGGCTCAACGAGATCGATAAGGAAGAGCGGGTAGTGCTTGTCGATCGAGTCGAATAGAAAACAGCGAAGGGAAAAAGTGCTGCAGCGTTTGGAACACCTCCTGGGAACCGAAGATTTAACCCGCGAGCAAATTTCATTTGTTTTAGACCAAGCCCACCCGTTTCAGGAATTTCAGAAGCATCCCCTAAAAAAACTGGCGACGCTGCGCGGCAAGACCGTGGCGCTGGCGTTTTTCGAGAACTCGACGCGAACGCGAATCAGCTTTGCGACGGCGGCGGCGCGGCTTGGCGCCGATACGATGAATTTCGCGGCCGAAGGCTCGAGCGTGAAGAAGGGCGAGTCGCTGCTGGATACGGTGAGGACGCTGGAAGCGATGAAGCCGGATGGGCTGGTGATCCGGCACGCGTCTTCGGGTGCGCCGGAATTTATTTCGAAGCGGCTGGGCGTGCCGGTGGTGAATGCGGGCGACGGAACGCACGAGCATCCGACGCAGGCGCTGCTGGATGCGCTGACGATTCGCGATCGAAAGGGGAAACTCGAAGGACTGAACCTGACGATTCTGGGCGACATTCTGCACAGCCGGGTGGCGCGGTCTAATATTTTTCTGCTGTCGAAATTTGGAGTGAAGATTACTTTGTGCGGGCCGCCGATGTGGGTGCCGCGGGAACTCGAATCGCTGGCGCCGGGCGTGCGGCGAGTGACTCGCATCGAGGATGCGTTGAAGGGGGCGGACGCGATCATCGTGCTGCGCGTACAGACGGAGCGGCTACACGAGCCGGCGATCGCGGTGGACGAGTACGTGATGGGTTATCAGCTGACGCCGGAGAGGCTGAACCTCGCAAACAGCGATGCGATCGTGCTGCATCCCGGGCCGATGATACGCGGGCTGGAGATCGATCCGGCGGTGGCGGATGGGAAGCAGTCTTGCGTGCTGGAGCAGGTGACGAACGGACTCGCGGTGCGGATGGCGCTACTGTATCACTTGGTGGGTGGGGCGGCGTCGGAGCCGGTGCAGACGAAGGTACCGGAGAAGTAGTGGAGTGCGCGGATTTGCAACGGAGCTTTGGCTGAGGTGGGAGATTCCGAGAACTTCGGGATTGACCCGAAGCTCTCGGACACAGACACGATTCATCCTGGCCGGATGAATCGGTTCGTCGCACCACGGCGCGGCGAACGATTGTCTATGCTACTTACGGGCGGCGATCGAGGGTTTTGAGTGGGGAGAGTTGAAAGGGATGGGCGAATGTTGCTGATTAAGAATGGGCGGGTGGTGGATCCGGCTAGCGGGACGGATGCGGCGCTGGATCTGTTGATCGATAAAGGTGCTGTCGCGAAGGTAGGAGCGGGGCTATCGGCTGAGGGCGCGGAGGTGTTTGACGCAGCCGGGCTGATTGTGGCGCCGGGGTTCATCGATCTGCACTGCCACTTGCGGGAGCCGGGGCAGGAACTCTCGGAGACGATCGAGACGGGAACGAAGTCGGCGGCGAAGGGCGGATTCACGGCGGTGTGTTGCATGCCAAATACGCAGCCGGTGAACGACACGGCTTCGGTGACGCGCGGAATCATGGAGCGCGCGGCAAAATCTTGCGGCGTGCGAGTGTGGCCGATTGGGGCGGCGTCGATCGGGAGCAAGGGCGAAGCGCTGGCGGAAATTCGCGCGATGAAAGAGGCGGGCGTGGTGGCGGTGAGCGACGACGGAAAGCCGATCGCCACAGCGCGGCTGATGCGGCAGGTGATGGATTACTGCAGCGCGCTGGACTTGCCGGTGATCGATCATTGCGAGGATCCGTCGCTTTTCGCGGGTGGCGTGATGCGGGAGGGGCCGCGGTCGATACGCCTGGGACTGAAAGGAATTCCGGCACAGTCTGAATCGATTTGCGCGGGACGCGATGTTGCAGTGGCCGAACTGACGGGCGCGCGACTGCATATCGCGCACATGTCCACGACGGGTGCGCTGGAATATGTGCGCGAGGCGAAGAAGCGAGGGCTGAAGGTGACGTGCGAGATTACGCCGCACCACTTCACGCTGATCGACGAAGACGTGCAATACGACACGAACTACAAGATGAATCCGCCGCTGGCGTCGCGGGCGGATCGTGATGCGTTGATTGCGGGGCTGGCGGACGGGACGATCGATTGCATTGCTACGGATCATGCGCCGCATCATCCGGCTAGCAAGGATGTGGAGTTCGATAAGGCTCCGTTTGGAATTATGGGATTTGAAACGGCCATCGGGCTCGGGCTTGAGCTGGTGCACGCTGGGAAGCTGACGCTGGCGCGGATGATTGAGCTGTTTACGACGGGGCCGGCGCGGGTGCTGGGCATCGAACGTAAGCTGGCTGTCGGTGCGGTGGGAGATGTGACGATTTTTTCGGCGGATCGCAGGTGGACTTATCGTGTGGCGGAGACGCCGAGCAAATCGCGGAATACGCCTTTTGATGGAAGAGAATTTGTCGGTGGGCCGGTTGCCACGATTGTTGGCGGGAAAATAATTTACAAAAACTAGAGCTGCGCGAGTGGGTGCATGATTTTTTTCGTTTGGGGATGGGTGTGTGTGCCTGAGGGGACAGATGCAAAGTCAAAGGCACACAGAAAATATTTCTATGCCACACAAGGCACTCTAACGTTTGTGGGTGGTTGCGGAGGAGTATGTGGTTTTTTGTAGTGGAGGTAGGAAAAGTCAAAGGCACACAGACGATGTCTATGCCATACAGAGCACCGTAAGGTTTGTTGGGAGGTATGTGGGCGGGTTGTGGTTTTTTTGTGGTGGAGATGGGAAAAGGCGGAGGCGGGAGCTAATGGACGTGCTGTCTATTAGCGAGGCGACGTTTGGAGTTTGGTGGAGGCGGTGGTAAAGCGGTAGCTGCGCTCCCGCAGTCCATAGCGATGGTGCTTCACGGCTTTGTGCGAGGCACGCACCCTTTTGAGACGAAAAGGGTGCGGCAGCCGGAAAAGGCTAATGCGAAGTGGGTTCGGCGGCGGGGTGCATGCCGTGTTGGGGGACTTCGTGGACGCCGCGAAGTGCCGGTTCCTGGGTGAAGCGGAAGAGCTGGTTGAGTGGGCCGGCGCCTTTGCCGATGGAGTAGGCGCGTTCGATAGCTTTGGTGACGTAAGCTTTCGAGAGGATTACGGATTGGCGCAGGGGCGCGCCGTTGCCTAGCTGCGCGGCGATGGCTGACGAGAAGGTGCAGCCGGAGCCGTGCGTGTGCGGGCTCTTCACGTGCTCGGCGCCGAACGTTTCCACTTCCTTGCCGTCGCAATAAACGTCGATGGGTTTTTCGAGGTGGCCGCCGGTGACAACGACGGCGCGCGCGCCCATCTCGATGAGTTTCTGGCCGGCGGCTTTCATTCCGGCAATGTCCTTCACTTCAATTCCCGTGAGAAATTCGGCTTCCGGAATATTGGGCGTGATCACGCTCACGCGATTCAAAAGTTCCTCGCGGACGAACTTGAGGCCGGAGGTGTCGAGCAGCTCGGCGTTTCCAGCGGTGGGACGGAAGACGGGATCGAGCACGACGTGCTTGAATTTGTGCTTATCGAGAAATTCTGCGACGACGATGGCGTTGGCGCGGTTGGCGAGCATACCGATTTTCACGGCGGCGATTTCAACGTCGTCAATCAGCGCCTCGAGCTGCGCGCGCAGCGTGGCAGACGGAGTGGCGTGAACGGACTGGACCCCTTGCGTGGATTGGACGGTGAGAGCGGTGACGGCAGCGACACCGTAGCAATTGTGCGCGACGAAAGTTTTGAGGTCCGCGGCCACGCCTGCGCCGCAGGAAGGATCGAAGCCGGCGATGGTGAGAAGGATCGGTGGTGCGTTGTGAGTTTGAGCGGCCAATTCGAACTTGCCTCCGGTGAATCGTGGCGCAGACAGCTTCTGCAGCGATGCCGCTGAGAGAGCGGAGTGCTGGCCAATAAAATGTAAGCGGATGGGAGAGGGGCGCGCAACTGAAATGTTTGTGGGCGAGGAAGCGGAGATTAGGGAATTGTTACTTTAGGTTGGTGGGCATGAGCGGCGCGCAAAACGGAAGAGAGTTCCTTCGGCCGATGAATCGGCCTCTGGATGACGTCAAAGTCGAGTGGGCGAGCGGTGGGAGTTTTGCGAGGCGACGCGTTTAGTTGGGAGGCGTTGGGTGGCAAAGCGGTAGCTTCGCCCCCGCAGTCCAAATGGTGTGTGCTTTGGTATCAAGTGTACGCGCACACCTCATGCGGGTGTGGGCTGCGTTGCGCAGTCAGGAATGACTACACCACGCTCACGGGAAGAGGCCGCGGACCAGGGTGGCGTCGGCAACGCGGCCGACGGCCAAGGCGTAGGCGCCGGTGCGCATGTGGGTGCGGTGCTTGCGCGAGCTTTCGTGGACTTCCAGGAAGGCGCGGCGAATGACGCTTTCGAGTTTTGCGTTCACTTCGGCTTCGGACCAGAAGAAACTCTGGAGATCCTGGACCCACTCGAAGTAGCTGACGGTGACGCCGCCGGCGTTCGCGAGAATATCGGGCAGGACCATGATGCCGCGGCGGGCGAGAACTTCGTCGGCGTGCGGAGTGGTGGGGCCGTTGGCGGCTTCGGCGACGATTTTGGCTTTGATCTGCTCGGCGTTGTTCAAAGTGATTACATTTTCGAGCGCGGCCGGAATCAGGACGTCGCATTTCATGGTGAGCAAATCGTCATTGGAAATGCGCGAGGTGCCGGGCATGCCGACGACGGTGCCGGAGCGTTCCTTGTAACGCATGGCCTTGAGCGGATCGATGCCGCGGGAATTGAAGACGCCGCCGCGCGAATCGCTGATGGCGACGACTCGCGCCTTTTTCTCGGTGAACAGACGCGCGGCGACCGAGCCGGCATTGCCAAAACCCTGAATCGCGACGGTCGCGCCGCGAAGCGACATTTTTTTCACTTTGCAGGCTTCTTCCACGGCAACGAGGCATCCGCGCGCGGTAGCTTCGTTGCGTCCTTCCGAGCCGCCGATCGAAATCGGTTTCCCGGTGACGACGCCAAGCGAAGAGTAGCCTTTCGTCATGGAATACGTGTCCATAATCCAGGCCATCGTTTGCGAATCGGTGTACACGTCGGGCGCCGGAATATCCTGCTCGGGTCCGATGATGGGAAGAATTTCGAAAGCGAAGCGGCGCGTCATGCGTTCGAGTTCGGGTTTGCTCATGCGCTTCGGATCGCAGATGACGCCGCCTTTGCCGCCGCCAAAAGGAATGTTCACGGTGGCGGTCTTCCAGGTCATCCAGGTGGCGAGCGCTTTCACTTCATCGATGGTGACGCCGGGATGGTAGCGGATGCCGCCTTTGGCGGGACCGCGCGCGACGTTGTGCTGCACACGAAAGCCGGTGAAAACTTTCACCTGACCGTTGTCCATTTTCGTGGGAATGGAAACTTCGAGAATGCGCTTGGGCGTGCGGAGCACCTGGCGCATGCCGGGATCGAGCTTGAGATGTTCGGCGGCGATATCGAACTGAATTTGCGCGATGCGGTACGGATTCAGATCCTCGCGCGGAGCGATGCGCGGCGGAGCAACTGGAAGCGAGCCCGGTTTGGCAACAATGGCCATCGTGTGTCCTTTTCGATCGAAGCGCGTGTTGTGTGTGGTACGCCCGCTGGGCGGGGTGATTGGCCGTAAGTCTTTAGCGAGTCGAAGTTTAGCCAAGCAAAGATGGAAGTCAATCGAAACCACGGTGAAAATGCGGAGAGGTGTGGCCGAGGGGTAGGCTATCAGGTGGGCAACGTTCGCTGTAAGTCACTGTCAGGGAATGGCTTAAGGCGGGTGGCTTGGCGACGGGTCGGAAGACGCTCGAGGCTGCGTTTTTGGCGGGGTGCGGGCTCGTGGCGGGGCGGTGATCCCCGTCGCGACGGGGAGCCTCGGCAGTTCGGGGAAGGCGTAGGGCGGCCGCTCTTGAAGGGGTAGGTATGTCAGGTGTGAGCGTAGGAGTTGGGAGCTTTGGGGCCACTGTGCCGCGGCGGAACAGAAGGACATTGACGATATGGATGGGCCGGGCTACGCTGCGACGGCATCTTAAGTACACGGATTGGCGCGCACGGGCGTGGCCGGCAAAATCCGTTATCCTCGCAACTGCGTATATCTGTTACTGGAGCTTCAGAGCTTCGTGAACGTGACAACGGGAATGGATGCGAGAGCCTCGGACGCGGCGCTCATCCAGCGAATTGTCGAACGGGACGAGTCGGCCTTGGCGGTGCTGTATGACCGCTACGCCGGGATGCTGTCGTCCGTCCTGAACCGGATTCTTCACGACACGCAAGCGGCTGAAGAAATTCTGCAGGACATCTTTTATCAACTGTGGCGGACGGCGTCGAATTTTGACTCGACGCGCGGTTCGTTGCCCGGGTGGCTGATGGTGATCGCACGGAACCGCGCAATTTCGCGGTTGCGGCGTCACAATCCGGCAGGCGGCGACGAGCTGGAAGAAAATACGGTGGTGATGCCGTCGAATCTGGAATCGAGCGTGGCGCAGACGCAGATGATCGGAAAAGTGCGAGGCGCACTGGAGAAATTGCCACAGGAGCAGAGAGCGGCGGTGGAGCTGGCGTACTTCGAGGGATTGACGCATACGGAGATCGCGGCGAAGACGGGCGATCCGCTGGGAACGGTGAAGACGAGATTGCGGACGGCAGTGCAGACGCTGAAGAAGAATTTGAGTTCATGACGAACGAACATCCATTCCGGGACGAAGACTTCGACCTCTACGCGCTAGGAGCGCTGGACGGCGAAGAGAAACGCGCGCTCGAGGCGCACGTGGATACGTGCGACGGGTGCACGGAGAAGCTCGGGCAGGCGTACGGACGCGTGGCGCTGATTGGCATGGCTGCGCCGCAGGTGCCGCCGTCACCGGGCGTGAAAGAGCAATTGATGCGGCAGATCGTGGGGACATCGACGGGCAGAGGCGGGACGTTTGTGGTGATGCCGTCGAAAAAACCGGGCACATTTTCGGGTTGGATGTGGGCGCTGGTGCCGCTGGCGGGCGGGTTTGCTGTGGCGCTGGTGTTCCTGTGGCTGCACACGCTGCAGCTGGATGCGCAGATCGATGCGCTGAAGGCGGAAGAACGGGAGCAAGAGCACACGATCGCGCAAGAGCGCGAAGAGATCGATATGCTGGGCGCGAAGGACACGGTTGTTGTGTCGATGTCCGAGCAGAAGCAGATGCCGCAGGGGACGGCGCGCGTGATGTACAACGCGAAGCGCGGCATGCTGGTTTACAACGGCGCGTTGCCTGCGGCTCCGGCGGACAAGAGCTACCAACTGTGGGTGGTGCCGGTGGAAGGCGCGCCGATCAGTGTGGGGGTGTTTGATTCGATGGAGGGCGGCGCGAACCGGATTATGGCGAAGATGCCGCCGGGGATGCAGGTGAAGGCGTTTGCAGTGACGCTGGAGCCGCGCGGAGGAATGCCTGCGCCGACGGGACCTTTTGTGCTGATGGGGCCTGTTTCGTAGCGTTGGTGGTTGGGCGGCAGACGGAAGTCTGCGAGACAGAAGCACACAGGCAACAGCGGCCTGTGCCACGTGCGTTTCTCACCTAATGTGGCTGTGCCTGGCCGAACTTTTTTGCCACCATATCGATGGGTGAAGCTGGGATTTAGAAATATTGAAATACTTCTCGTGGGACCAATCCGAGTATTTCGCTGAGAGCGTACTGAAACACGGAAGCCAGCTGGAGACGGCTACTTTCGTTTAGTGCAGGGGCGAGATTGGGCCGGAGGAAAATTCCGAGGCCGCCGGCCCAATCTCCAACTTTTTTGAGACCCCTGCGCCTGCGTGTTCGGTGAAGTGCGGAGTGAACGCGCGCGTCCGTGCGCGTTTTTTCAATTATGAAAATTTGTCGCGGCTAGGATTTTGTGGGCGCCGGAATTTTGTCCACGCCCATGTAGGGGCGGAGGACTTCCGGGATGACGATCGTGCCGTCGGCTTGCTGGAAATTTTCGGCGATCGCGATCCAGGTGCGGCCGACGGCAACGCCGGAACCGTTGAGCGTGTGTACGAATTCGCTCTTTCCGGACTTTCCACTACGGGGCTTGCAGCGGATGCCGCTGCGGCGCGCCTGGAAAGCTTCGGTGTTCGAGCAGGAAGAAATCTCCATGAACTCTTTGGACGAGGGCAGCCAGACTTCGATGTCGTAGGTCTTTGCGGAGGCGAAGCCCATGTCCGCGGTGCAGAGCAGGACGATGCGGTAGTGAAGGCCGAGCTTCTGCAGAACTTTTTCGACGTTGACGACGAGCTTCTCGTGTTCTTCGTAGCTCTGCTCGGGCCGCGTGAACTTGAAGAGTTCAACTTTTTGGAATTGATGCTGGCGCTTGATGCCGCGTGTGTCGCGACCGGCGGCGCCGGCTTCGGAGCGGAAACAGGCGGTCCAGGCGCAGACGTTCAAAGGAAGCGCATCGGCGTCAAGAGTTTCATCACGATGAAGGCTGGTGAGCTCGACTTCGGACGTGGGCGTGAGCCACAGGTCGCTATTCTCGATGTGGAACATATCGGCCGCGAATTTCGGAAGCTGGCCGACGCCGGTGAGGGAAGCGGTGTTGACCAGAAACGGCGGAAGGATTTCGGTGTAGCCGCTTTCGCGCGTGTGGACGTCGAGAAAAAAGTTTGCGATCGCGCGTTCGAGGCGGGCGCCGAGGCCTTTGTACACGGCGAAACGGGCGCCGGCGATTTTAATGGCGGATTCGAAATCGAGGATTCCGGCGGCTTCGCCGAGTTCCCAGTGGGGCTTGGGCTGAAAATCGAAAGTGGGAGGCGCGCCCCAGCGGCGGACTTCGACGTTATCGGCGGCGGACTTCCCTACCGGCACGGATGAATGCGGAATGTTGGGGACAGTGAGAAGGAATTGGCGGAGGTTCTCGTCGAGCTCACCGATGCGGACGTCGCTGACCTTGATCTCTTCGGAGACCTCTTTCATGCGCGCGAGGATGGCGGTGGCGTCCTGCTTATTGCGTTTGAGCGTGGCGATTTCTTCGTTGGCCTTGTTGCGCTCGGCCTTCAGACCTTCGTTGGTCTGGATGAGCTTGCGGCGTTCGGTATCGATTTCGACGAAGGGCTGGAGGTCCAGCTTTGCGCCGCGGTCGCGCACCATCTTCTCGAGCACGTCGAGGTGGTCTCTTACGAATCCAAGATCGAGCATAGGGTAAACAGAATAACTGAAATTTTGTGGGCTTGAAATCGTGGAGAGTGGTGGCGTTTCGAAGAAAAAGGCTGCCCGGTCCCGTCTCGCTGCGCGAGTTGAGACCGGTCGTTACAGGGAGCGACCGGGAATCGAACAACCGTCCGAGAGAAATACCAAGCGTAGGGTTTTGGGCTCGGCGCGCACCTGGAAAGACGCAACCGGGCCGAAAACCGGTTCGTCATGCCACTGGCATTCCTCAGGGTCATTTCGCGGTTCCGCGAAATGAAGTGTGCGGCACCGGGAAAGGCGAGAGGTGCGAGCACAGTTCATTGAGGTGTGGGCGGCGTTGCGCAGTCCGGCGAAGCGGGACGACCCCCCCTGTCCGTTGGAACAGTCTTGCTGGATTGAACGCATGCACTTGGCTCTGGCGTAGCGCCTCATGTGGGGATGCTCTAGGCTGATACACGGTACCGAATCCAAGGAGAACCCCAGAGCGATGGGATTCATCTTCTACGCAAACTACTTGCGCCTGATTTTGGAGGGCGGCTTCAGCCTGATGCTGCTCCAGCGCGCGCGCACCATGATGCAGGCCCGAAATGAGGCAGTCCGCGCAAGCCGCGAACGGAACGATTCGTAGCGCACGTCCCTAGCAAAATCGAGGAAACCACCGATGGGAATGGCCAGATCGACAAGCAACGGACGCGTGGATGTGAAAGGCCCGGAACTGCTGGGCACGCTGGCGACGCACGCGCCGCTGCCGTCTGAATTTCAATTCGTCAAATTTAAGGTGGACGGCGAAGTGGCGCATCTGCGCCTGGACCGCCCCGAGCAGAATCTGCTGAACGAGCGGATGCTAATGGAAATCGCGGCGGGCATCAACTCGGTGAGCGAAAAAGCGCAGGTGAAACTGATCCTGCTGGACTCGGCGGGCAAAACATTTTCGGGCGGTATTGAGCTGGGCGAGTACACGCAGCGGCGCGTGTTTCAGCTGCTGGATGCGTTTCACAATGCGTTCTCGGCGATGATGGACACTTCGAAACCCGTGCTGGTGGTGGTGAACGGGCCTGCGTACGGCGGCGGCGCGGAACTGGCGGCGCTGGGCGATCTGGTGATCGCGACGCCGAATGCGAAATTTGCGCAGCCGGAAATTAAATTGGGCGCGTTTCCTCCGCTCGCGGCTGCTGTGCTTCCCTACATTCTGGGACCGAAGCGCGCGCTGGAGCTGGTGTTGACCGGCGAAGCGATGAGCGCCGAGCGTGCGCGCGACATCGGCCTGGTGAACTGGCTGGTGCCCGAGGCTGAGCTGATCACGAAAGTGGATGAAGTGATCCGTCGCGTGACGGCGCAGTCTGGCCCGGTGCTAACGATGGCGAAGAAGGCGATTTTGGGCAGCCTCGGCTTGCCGCTGCGCGACGGTGTGCGGAATTCGATGAAGGTTTTCCTGAATGAGCTGGCGGATCTCGAGGACTCGCAGGAAGGCTTGCGGGCGCTGGTGGAGAAACGCGCGCCAAAGTGGAAGAACCGGTAACGGATTTTTGGCGGCGTGTTGCGGTGCTATGTGAGGCGCGTTGCGTTTTTGCGCTGGCCGCGTTTCGTTGACACGCCTTCTTGCGGCCCTTAGACTCATCCTTAACAACTTAGCTGGTTTGGAGAGCCTGTTCGCTGCGTTTGCGCGTGCGACGGGCAATTTTCGCGGCGTGTTTTTTGATTGCGCGCGGCGGAAATTGGGGAAGGCCGTTTGAATCGGCCACGGTCCCGCCACTGTGATCGGCTTCGCCGGGTTTTGAGTGGGCGAAGCGAAAGTCAGAACACCGATCCGAACTGGTCGAAGCTGACACTTTCCGCGAGAGAGAGTGTGGCGAGCCGCCTCGCCCTGTCGCGAGGCGTTTTTATTTTGGGGAGACTGGGTTGGAGTTTTTGAAGCGACGCGCGATGGTTGTTGCGGGCTGCTGCCTGATGTGGGTTCCGGCTCCGGCGTTCGCGTTTGCGGCTGACACGGGCCAGCAGAGCGCGGCTTCATCGTCGGCGCGCGCGACGAAAATGTTCACGGACGACTCGGGCGTGAACGTCGCGGTTCCCGTGAATGTGCAGCGGATTGTTTCGCTAGCGCCGAATCTGACGGAGACGGTGTACGCGCTCGGACTCGAGAATAAACTCGTGGCGGACACTTCGTACTGCGACACGCCGCCGGCGGCGAAGGGCAAGCCTCACGTGGGCGGCCCGGCGAATCCGAGCCTGGAAGCGATCGTCGGGATGCATCCGGATGTGGTGCTCGCGACGACGATGACGACGCGCGAAACAGTGGATGCGCTGCGCAAGCTAGGTGTGTCGGTGTACTACACCGAACCGCACACGGTGCGGGCGATGCTGGACACGACGCAGCGAATCGCGGACGTGGCTGGCGCGCCGGAAAAAGGCGCGGAACTCGTGGCGCGATTGCAGGCACGGCTCGATGCGGTTCATACGCGGCTCGAGGAACGTCCCTTGGAGCACGTGCTGTTTGTGGTGTGGGAGGATCCGTTGATCGTGAGCGGACAAAATACTTTTGTGGCGGACGCGCTGAAATGGGCGGGCGGCGAATCGGCGATTCTTGCGAGCCAGGATTGGCCGCAGATCAGCATGGAGGAAGTGTTGCGGGTGCAACCGGACTACATTGTGCTGACACCGGCTCATACGGAAACGAATAATGCGAAAGTGGCGGAGGAGCTGCAGGCGCGGCCGGTGTGGCGCGAGTTGCGCGCGGTGAAGCTGGGACGGATCGCGCTGGTGGACGAGGAATTTATCCGGCCGTCGCCCGGCCTCGTGGGCTCGATCGAAAATCTGGCGCGGCAGCTGCATCCGGAAGCTTTTAACGCGGCGCCCGCGATCGCACCGGCTACAACTTCCGCTCCGGCTCCGACGAGTGGAGCGCAGCTTGGCGCAGCGAAGGAGGGTGCAGCGTGCGGCCGCTGACGCCTCGACGAATCGCGGGGGTGAGCCTGGCACTGGTAGGCGTGCTGTTCGTCGAGTGCGTGATTTCGCTGCGGCTCGGCGCTTATCCGATCTCGATCCTGGATATTTTGAAGACGCTGTACTACGGCGCGATCGGGCACTGGGACAACGTGCCAGACGAATATCGCTCCGTGATTTTCGGGATCCGTCTGCCGCGCATCGCGCTGGGAATTCTGGTGGGGTCGTCGCTCTCGACGGCGGGCGCTGGATTTCAGGCGCTGCTGCGGAATCCGCTGGCCGATCCGTACGTGCTGGGCGTTTCGAGCGGCGCTGCGCTGGGTGCGATCGTGAGCTTGATCATTGCGCCGCACGTGGTGGGCGCGATTCAGATTGCGGCGTTTGTGGGCGCGGCGGCGACGGTGGCGGTGGTTTATTTTCTCGGGCGGCGGGGAGGACAGCTCGATACCGCGACACTGCTGCTGGCGGGAATCGTAGCGGCTTCGTTTCTTTCGGCGGCGATTATGTTTTTGATGACGACGCTGAGCGGGCGCGACCTGCGCGGGATGGCGTTCTGGCTGATGGGCGATTTGCAGACGCCGCCGCCGATACAGAATGTGCCGGCGTGGTTTGCGTTTTTATTCACGATTTTTCTGGTGGCGGCGGGCGCGATTTACACGACGGCGTCGGATCTGAATTTGATTTTAACGGGCGAGCAGGAAGCGCGGCACCTGGGCGTGAATGTGAATCGAGTGAAGCTCGTTGTGTACGTGGCGGCATCGGTTCTGACGGGGCTTGCGGTATCGGTGAGCGGCGCGATCGGGTATGTGGGCCTGCTGGTGCCGCATGCGATGCGATTTCTTTTTGGAAATGACTACCGGCTGCTGATTCCCACGTCGATCGTGGGCGGAGCGATTGCGATTGTGCTGGCGGATACGCTGGCGCGGACGATTGCGGCGCCGACGGAATTGCCGGTAGGCGCGATGACGGCGCTGGCGGGCGCGCCGATGTTCATTTACTTGATGCGGAGGCGCGTGCGGTGAACGCGGAGACTCACGGCGCCAGCACATCGGATGCTTTCACGGCCTACGCGCATCCGCCTGCAGTGCGGCTGAAGGCTGAGCAGGTGAGCTATGCGTATTCTGCGACGGATCGCACAGCGCCTAAATTCACGCTGGGGCCGGTGAGTCTGGAGGCGCATCAGCGCGAGCTGGTGGCGATTCTGGGGCCGAATGCGTCGGGCAAATCGACGCTGCTGAAATTGCTGGCGGGATTGCTGAAGCCGCTCTCGGGACGAATCGAAATCGACGGCGAAGATGTGAGCGCGATGGATCTGCGCACGCGCGCGCAACGGATTGCACTGGTGGCGCAGGAAAGCGAGATGCTGTTTCCGCTGCGCGTGTGGGAATACGTGCTGCAGGGGCGCTATCCGTACGGGCGGCGGCTGCGATTTGAAACCGCCGAGGATTGCCTGATGGCGGGCAACGCGCTGGCGCAAGTGGGCGCGGATGCGCTGCGCGACCGCTGGATGGATCAGCTTTCGGGCGGCGAGAAGCAACGTGTGATTCTGGCGCGCGCGATGGCGCAGCAACCCTCACTGCTGCTGCTCGATGAGCCGACGCAACATCTGGACATCGGCGGAAAAGTGGAATTGCTGCGGCGGCTGCGGCGGCTCGCGGATGAAAACCGCTACACGGTGATCGTGGTGACGCACGAGCTGAATCTGGCGGCGGAATTTTCGGATCGCATCGCGCTGATGCACAAGGGCAAGTGCCTGAGCCTCGGATCGCCGGACGAGGTGTATCAGCCGGAGCTGCTGGAACAGGTGTTTGAGGCGCCGCTGGAAGTGGAGATGCGGAGCACGGGGCGGCCGCGAGTGCTTTTGCGCGGGCGAGAGTAACGCGCTCAAGTTTGGTGGGATTTTTGGTTTTGTAGGTTTTTAGCGCAGCACCGGCGAGGCTTGCAGGGGACGCATCACCGGAAACATCAACGTGAGACTCCGCGCACGGGAAGACGGTGAAAATCCGTCGCCGCCGCGCGACTGTATGGCGGAGAAGTTTGTAGCGCGCGTCACTGTCTGCTGATTCGGGTTCCCAAAACTCGAAGAAGCGATGGGAAGGCCGCGCTACTTGTTTTGCCGCCAAGCCAGGAGACCGGCGGAGTCTCAATCCGGATTTGCAGGCGCACTGCGTTCACTCGCGCAGCGTGGCGCTTCGCCAATCAGGACAACCTTCTACTCCCGCGCGAGAGGGAGAAAGGGACACCATGAGACTTCTATCGACTGCTGTTTCTTTAGCCGCTTTGTTTTTGTTTTCCGTTTTTGCCACGCAAGCGCAATCCCCTTCCCGTACAGCCACAAATTCAAAATCGAGCGGCGCGAGCATCTCTGGAACGGTTATGGATCCGGACAAACGCATCGTGCCGGGCGCGCACGTGACGCTGCTGTATCTAATGGCGGAACTGGAGGAGCGCGAGACCAACGCGCAAGGACAGTTCAGCTTCGACAATTTGCCGCCCGGTGAGTACGAGATCATCGCGCGATCAGCAGGATTCGATCAGCTGCCGGAAACTATCACGGTGCAGTTCGATGAGAGCAAAACTGTCGATTTGCACCTGAAGTTGAGCGCGGTGCAAAACCGCGTAGTCGTTTCCGCGGGACCGGGCGGTGAACTCACCACGCAAACGGGATCATCGCTAAGCGTGGTAGGAGCGCAGGAGATCAGCGACCGCGGCGCTGATGCGGCGCTGGATGTGCTGCGCGGACTTCCGGGCGTGGAGATCAATCAATCCGGCGGACGCGGAACGGTGACGAGCGCGTTTATTCGCGGCGGCGATTCGGACTACAACCTGATCATGATCGACGGAATTCCGATGAACGATTTTGGCGGCGGATTCGATCTTGCGCCCCTGCCGGCGGAGGGCGTGGAACAGGTGGAAGTGGTTCGCGGGCCGCAGAGCGCGCTCTATGGACCGAATGCCGTGGCGGGCACGATCAATATCGAGACGATTCACGGCGACGGCCCTCCGCATTTTTCTTTCCTGGGCGAGGCGGGAAGCCTTTACACGTGGAGACTCGGCACGGACGGCGCGGGGCTGACACACGGACTCAGCTGGGGCTACAGCTTGTCTCGCATTCAGACGCGCGGGCAAGTGCAGAACGACGGCTACCGGAATCAGACGATGACGCTGAATTTGGGGTATTCACGTTCGCCGCGGCGTGAATTTCACGTCCACTTTTTCGGCGATGCCGGCGCGGTTGGTCTGCCCGGTCCTTACGGTTCCGATCCCGACGGATTCTTCCCCGGACTCGATCCTTCGACGCATCAGAGACAGAATCTTTTTGGATATCAGGCGAGCTACACGGAGCGGTTTTCGTCCAGGTTCCAGCAAGTCACTTCGGTGAGCGTCGCGACGGATCGATTCGAGTTTATTTCCCCGTCGGAAGGAAATTCGTTCACGAACAATCTGCGGCTCGCGGCGAGCACGCGGAGCGAAATCGCGGTTTCGTCGAAGGATACATTCGTCGCCGGCTTTGAGTACGATCGCGATTCGTACAAAGACACGTTTGTGGATGACGCGACGGGCGCGCCTTTCACACTCGGCCGCAATAGCTACGCGGGATACGCGGAGAACCGATGGACGCCGGGCGACCGGTGGTACATCACGACGGGCGTGCGTATCGACGGTATTCAGACCGATGCGCTGCCGACCGATCCAGTGGTGCCCGCCAACACGATCGTGAAAGTGAGCCCGCGAATTTCCGCCGCTTATTTGCTTCGCAATCCCAGCGGCGGCGGATTTTTCGGAGCCACGCGACTGCACAGCAGCTTCGGCACGGGCTTCCGGCCACCGAACGGATTCGAACTCGCGTTCACCGACAATCCTAAATTGAAACCGGAAGAGAGCATCAGCGTGGATGCGGGAATCGAGCAGCGCATGGCAAACGACCGTGCGATTCTCGACGTGACGTATTTCTACAATCACTTCAAGGATCAGATCGTCAGCACGGGAAACTTGCCCACGAATTTTGACTCAGAAAACATCGGACGATCACGGGCATACGGGCTGGAAACGAGCATCCGCCTGCGGCCGATTCGCTCGCTGGAATTTACGGGCTCGTACACGTGGGATGCCACGGCGATTCTGGCGCTGGCTGGATTTCCCGGGACCGTGGTCGATCCCTACACTGTGGGCGAACCGCTGCTTCGCCGCCCGAATAGCGCGGCCGGATTCAACGCAACGTGGACCAAGAATCGCTTGATGCTCAATATGAATGGCACCATTCGCGGCGCGGTGCTCGACATTGAACCGAATGACGGCACGTTTGCGTGTGAATTGACGAACCCTGTTACGGGGCTTCCGTATCAGTGCATCTTCAAAAATCACGGATACCAGCTGCTGAACGCCGGGTTCGCGTATCGATTGCCGAAAGGAATCGAGATTTACGGGCACATCAACAATTTCCTGAACCAGCGATACGAAGAGGCTTTTGGGTTCCCGTCGCTGCGCCTCAATTTCATAACTGGATTCAAGATCGATTTGCCGACGCCAGGCAGCCACTAAGCGGGTTGCACGCTTGCGCTGCTGCGCTGGAGAAAGCCGCGCCAATTTGGGCGGCTTTTTCTGGCGCGTGCGGCAAGCGCGCATGTTTTGCGCGGATGCTATAATTCTCCGCAATGAGTCCCGTGACGAAAGACGAGCCCGCGATTTCGCCGGAGCTTGCCGCGAAATACGAGGCGGTGATCGGCCTCGAGGTTCACGTCCAACTAAAGACGCAGACGA
Organism: uncultured Acidobacteriota bacterium; assembly: GCA_963702125.1. Lineage (GTDB taxonomy): Bacteria > Acidobacteriota > Terriglobia > Acidiferrales > UBA7541 > Palsa-295. Next base: position 4,616,488 of record OY969716.1, on the reverse strand, counting down.
AGGCGTTCTGCGGATGTTCGACGAAATTCGGCGACGCGCCGAACTCGAATACCTGTCCGGTGTGCCTTGGACTGCCCGGTTCCCTTCCCGTTTTCAATCGCAAGGCCCTCGAACTCGGCACGCTCGCAGGGCTCGCCCTGAATTGCACGATCCAGGAACGCTCCGTATTCGCGCGCAAAAATTATTTTTATCCGGACCTCGCGAAGGGCTACCAGATTTCGCAGTACGAGCTGCCGCTGGCGGTCAACGGCTGGCTCGAAGCGGAAGTGGAAGGCATAACGAAGCGGATCGGAATCACGCGGCTGCACCTGGAAGAGGACGCGGCGAAGAATCTGCATGAGGGATTCCCGGATTCGGACAAGTGGAGTTACATCGATTACAACCGTGGCGGCACGCCTCTTGCGGAAATTGTGAGCGAGCCTGATATGCGTACGCCCGCCGAAGCGTATTCCTATTTGAATACGCTGAAGCAGGTGCTGCTCTACACGGGCGTGAGCGACTGCAACATGGAAGAGGGATCGCTGCGGTGCGACGCAAATGTGAGCGTAAGGCTTAAGGGCGCGGCGAAATTTGGGACGAAAGTGGAAGCGAAGAACCTGAATTCGTTCCGCTACGTGGCGGATGCGATCGAATTTGAAATCGCGCGGCAAATCGGAGTGATTGAATCGGGCGGTACCGTGGTGCAGGAAACGCGGCTTTGGAATGTGGGCGCGGGCCGGACCGAGTCGATGCGCTCCAAGGAATTTGCGCACGACTACCGATATTTCCCTGATCCGGATTTGCTGCCGCTGATTGCGTCGCGCGCGTTTGTGGCGGACTTGAAATCGCGGATGCCGGAGCTACCCGGCGCGAAGATGAAGCGGTTTATCGGTGCATATGAACTGGCGCCGTACGACGCGGGCGTGCTGACCGATTCACGCGATTTGGCCGATTACTTTGAAGCGGTGGTGCGCGCGGGTGCGCCGGCGAAAATGGCGGCGAGCTGGATTTCGGTGGAGCTGCTGCGCCGGCTGAATGATGCGGGCAAGGATATTAGCGAATGCCCGGTGGCGCCGGCCGATCTGGCGGAGTTGCTCGCGATCGTGCAGCGCGGCGAGATCACGGCGGCGAGCGGGAAGAAAGTGTTCACGGCGATGTTTGACGCCGGACGCAAGCCCAAAGAGGTGATCGCGGCTGAGGGGCTGGCGCAGATTTCAGACACTTCGGCGATTGAAGCCGTGGCGCGAGCGATAGTGGCCAAAAGCCCGGACAACGTGGCGAAATACAAATCCGGAAACGAAGGCGTCTTCAAATTTTTTGTGGGCCAAGTGATGAAGGAAACCAAGGGGCAGGCGAACCCGCAGGCCGTAAACGAAATTCTCAAAAAAGTGCTCGCGGAATCGTAACCAGCCGGGCCAAACCGAAGTTTATTCAAGCGGAGACAAAGCACATGTTGAATGAAGGCGAAAAGGCACCGCATTTTTCCGCCACGGCGGACGATGGCTCCACGGTTTCACTGGACGACTACAAGGGCCAGAACCTGATTCTCTATTTTTACCCGAAGGCGAATACGCCGGGCTGCGTGCACGAGGCGAACGCTTTCCGCAACGACATGAAGAAGTACGAGGCGCTGAATACGAAGATCGTCGGCGTGAGCGCGGATTCGATCGAGGCGCAGACGAATTTCAAAACCAAGCACAGCTTGAATTTTCCGTTGCTGGCCGATACGGAGTTTAAGGTGATCTCCGCTTACGACGCTCGCCGGATGAAGAGCTTCCTGGGCAAGACGTTCATGGGAATCGTGCGGATGACTTTCTGGATCGGGCCGGATGGGAAAATCCGCAAGATCTGGAACAACGTGACGCCGAAGGGCCACGGCGCCGAAGTGCTCGCGGCTCTCAACAAGGGCTGAACTTTATTTGCCGGCTGCTGCGTCTCGTTCACGGTAAAACGCGACGAGATCGGTGGCGATGGGTTTGCCGCCGGCCTGACGCACCAGCGTGGTGATCTGGCCGCGATGATACGTGCCGTGATTTACCAGGTGCTGCAACATCTGCCAGAGCGGCATGCGAAATTCTGCGCCGGCTGAATTTTTGTGCGGCACGATGCGGTGGACGTCTTCGCCGGAAAGGCTATCGATGAAGGCGAGCAACTCGGCTTCAATTCCCTTCCACGCCTGACGGACCGACGCGACGTCTGGAAATTCGGATGCTTTGCGGAATGTGCCGTCCCACTTCAGCTTCCAACGTTCGAGCCACACTTGTTCGACGGCCATGATGTGCACGAGTGTGTCGCGCACGGAGCGAAAGCTCGAATCGAGTTCGCGCGTGAATTGGTCAGGCGCGGCGGTGGCGCAGGCATCCAGCGTGCGGTGATTGGCCCACGCGTTGTAGTGATACAGAGTTTTGAAATCGTCGGCGTTCATCGGCGGATCTCCATTGAGCGCGGATCGCGGCGCTGCGTTTGCGGATTTAGATGCGTGCGGATGCGCGAGGAATCAGGGATTCGTGGCGGGAGCGGGGTGATGCGGCTCGACGCCGCGCCAGCCGACGGGACGTCCGCTGATGGCTTCTTTCACCGCGCGGAACAGGACGACGTACATCATCTGGCGATAGTAAAAGCGCTGGAGGATGAGCGGCGCGAGCAGCGTCCAGTCTTCATTTTTTTCGAGCGCAAACGCGACGACGCACGTCAGTAAGTCGATCAGCATGAAAATCGCGAAGAAGATAAGGGAGCGCTCGACGTCCTGCAGCGTCCAGAGTTGCGGAAGGCGCGCGACGTGCAACTGGCCGAGTCCCCAGAGTGCGAGCGACAACAGGAACAGCAAGTCGATGATCGGCGAGACCATCGGCAAAATAATCTGAAATAGAAAAATGTTGGGGATGGCGACCCAACCGAGGGTGCCGTACTTGGGCTTAGCGGTAGTGTCGCGATGCTTCCACACCGCCTGGAGCGTGCCGAAGGTCCAGCGGAAGCGCTGCTTGATGAGGGCTTCGACGGTCTCGGGAACTTCGGTGCGGCCGATGGCGTCTTCATCGTAGAGAATTTTCCAGCCGTCGCGGCGGATGGTGAGCGTGAGGTCGGTGTCTTCCGCGACGGTGTCGCCGGAGAATCCGTGCTTTTCGCGAAGCACGCTGGTGCGCCACGCGCCCACGGCGCCGGGCACCACGGGAATGCAATTGAGCAAATCGAATGCGCGCTTTTCGAGATTCTGGCTGGTGATGTATTCGAGCGCCTGCCAGCGCGTGAGCCAGCGATTGCGGTTCATCACTTTCACGTTGCCGGCGACGGCCGCGACTTTCGGATCGGCAAAGTGGCGGATCAGCCGCGGAATCGCTTCGGGATCGATGATGGTGTCGCCGTCGATGGAGACGATCACTTCGCCGGTGGCTTCTGAGAGGCCGTGATTGAGGGCGGCGGGCTTGCCGCGATTGGGCTGCTGGATCAGGCGAACGCGCGGATCCTGGCCGAAATTGGCAAGGACGAGTTCGGCGGTGCGATCTTTCGAGCCGTCGTCGATGACGAGAACTTCAAGCTTCGGATAATCGCACGCGAGCGCGGAGCTGACGGTCTGCACGATCGCCGCTTCCTCGTTGTAGGCCGGAACCATCACGGTGACTTGCGGCTTGTACTCGGGGTGATCGGCCGGCGCGGGGCGCAGCTTTTCGATCAGCGCCAGCAGCCCGACGATCGCCGCGCGCGCGCTGACGAGCAAAATTCCCGCCATGAAAATGAAGGCGATGCTCGAGCGAAGGATACGGAAAATTTCGAAGATGAAGGCGTCGGCGCGAACCAGCAGCCACTCTTCGTGCGAGAGCGGCGGCATCACCTGAGCGCGCGTCTGGTTCAGCAGGTCGGAGACGGAAACGAATTCGTAGCCCTTCGCGCGCAGCTGGTCGATGATCTGCGGCAGCTCGAGCACAGTTTGCGTGCGATTGCCGCCGCCGTCGTGATTCAAAATAATATTGCCGCGGCCTTTCGCGACGTCTGACATCACGCGCTGAACGAGAATATTCGCGGGTGCGGGAGGTTGATTATCGCCCTCGCCCCAATCGTGCGGATCGATTTGCGCGCCGACGATGATGTAGCCCATGGCCTGCGGGATCGGCAGCATCTGAATTTCGCTGGCGGTTTCAGGCTGGTGGTCGATGCCGTACGGCGGGCGGAAGAGCGTGGTCTTCACGCCGAGATTGCTTTCGAGGAGCAGCTCGGTGAGGTTTAGCTCGATCTGAAGCTGCGATTTGGAAATGGTTTCGAAGTCGGGATGGGTGAAGGTGTGATTACCGACTTCGTTGCCTTCGTTGTATTCGCGGCGGACGAGGCCGGAATACTGGTTCGCGGATTCGCCGATTACGAAAAACGCGGCGGGGACATTTTTCTCTTTCAGGATTTGGAGAATCTGCGGCGTGAATTGCGGATCGGGACCGTCGTCGAAGGTGAGCGCCAGTTTCTTCGGCTGGTAGCCCATCGCCTGAATGCGCCACGAGAGCGGATAGCTCTGGTAGGACTCGTCGTCGAAGACGTCGCTGACGGCGTCGTAGTCAAACGTGCGGCGGCCATCCTGCGGCGTGGCCGTGATGCGCCAGATGTCGCCCTGGCCTTCGATGATCAGGTCGTAGCCTGGAGGTATCTGCTCAATCTTCGCGCGAACGGCGTCGTCGGGATGGGTCGCGTCCCAAATGGACCACAGCGACGGATCCTCCATACCAAGGCGCCAGAGCGCGGTGCCGCGAACTCCCTGTCGCTCGGCGGCGCGGAGCTGATTGTAGGCGGTGACACCGTCGAGCATCCACACGGTGTGAACTTGATTCTGCTCGTCGGCGTAGGAGTAGTGCGGATTGAGCGTGTCGGCGTCGAAGGTGACGTCTGACTGCGACTCGACGGCAGTGATGATCGCCTGCTGAAATGTAACGCCGGCGGCGACGGGATGCGGGACGGCTTTCGTCTTTGCGGGCCAGTCGTAGCCGTAATTCGCGATGCCCATCAGAATTTTATCGGCGGGCACGATTTTCAAAATGTTTTCGATATTGCGCTCAAACCAATCCTGCGAGGCGATCGGGCCGGGATCGGACGTGGGATAGTGCAGGTCGTAGTTCATCAGGATCACGGCGTCGGCCTGCGAGGCGATGAACTTGTAGTCGTAGCTCCAGTCGGCGGCCGGGAGCGCGACCATGAGCTTCAGATTCACAGCATGCATCGCGGCGGCGAGATCGTGGATGAACTTTGAAAAGTCGGGCTGCGTGGCGGCTTCGATCAATTCGAAGTCGAGAACGACGCCGGCCTGGTGATTTTTTACCGCGTAGTCGGCAAGGGATTTCGAGAGCTTTTCGCGCGCGTCGGGATGCGCGAGCATCTGCGCGAGTTCTTTCACGTTCCACGTTTTGCCGTCGTAATTATTGACCATCGGCATCATCGGGAGCTCGACGCCGCTGGACTGCAGCCACTGGGTGAGCTTCGGATCGGGCTCGATATCAAGCGAGCCATCGGCCTTGTAGGCGTGGAGCGCTTCGGGGATCAGAAGGTCGAGATCTTTGTAATGAAGCTGAAGCGAGGCAAGACTGGTGGGATCGTCGCTCACGTAGAAGGCGGCGCGAAGCGGGTCGTAATTTTGTGGCTCTTTGCCGAGGCTCGCAACTTTCCGTTTGCGGCCGGTGCGCGTGGGCTTTGGATGCGTCTTCGACGTTGGAATCGCGTGCAGGCTCCAGTGCGTGGCGGCCTGAAGAATGTCGGGAAGGTCGGGCTTGTTGAAGACGTTGATCAGGAAAACGATCAGGATGAGCGTGAAGAGCCCACCCGTGACTTCCAGGACTCTGCGCGTGCGACGCCAGCGACGACGTTCTTCGTCATAGAATATGGGCTTGCGCTCAGGCATGTCGCCAATCCAAGCTAGCCGCGTAACGGATAGCTGTCAATGACCCCTCAAAACAAACTGCGTGGAAATATCGCGATCGCTTTGCTGGCTGGGTGTGCGATGCGGGTGTACTTCGCGCTGAAGTTCCCGGTGACCGATTCAGGCGATGCACCATTTTACATCGAGCTGGCTTGGAATTGGCTGAAGAACGGCGTGTACGGGTTTCCAGTGAACGGCGCGCTGACGGCGGTGGATATGCGGGTGCCGGGGTACCCGGCGTTTTTGGCGGCGGTATTCACGTTCGCGGGGCAATCCACGCGGGCGGCGATGCTGGCGCAGGTCGCTCTGGACTTGGTGACGTGCATCGTGATCGCACTGATTGCGGCGCGGCTCGCTTCGGCGCGGTCGGGGGCGGACGCGGCGCTGCGGCGGCGGGTATTCATCGCGGGATTGTGGCTTGCGGCGCTTTGCCCATTTACGGGGAACTACACCGCGGTCGTGCTGACTGAAACGCTGGTGATTTTTCTTACGGCGGTGGCGATTCTGGTGCTGATGCAGTCGGACCTCGGTCCGGGGCGGGCGGCGGCCCTGGATGAGCCGGCTGCCGGCTGGTTGGCGTTTGTGCGCGGGGCGGTCAGCGATCCCTATTTTTTGGGCGGCGTAGTGGTGGGGTTTGGGACGCTGGTGCGGCCGGAGACGCCGCTGCTGATTATTTCCGCGGGACTCGTGCTGGCAGTGCGGTGGTGGCGTCCTCGCGATTGGATGAAATTGATTCGCGCGGGGGTATTGCTGGGTGCGGGCGTGCTGCTGCCGCTGGTACCCTGGGCGGCTCGGAATTGGGTTGTGCTGCGCGACGTGCAGTTTCTCGCGCCGCGGTACAGCGAACTGCCGGGCGAGTACACGCCGCTGGGTTTCACGGATTGGACGAATACGTGGCTGTGGCGCTATCGCGACGTTTACCTGACGCAGTGGAAGGTGAACTCGGAAGAAATCTCCATGGACGATATTCCGGCGTACGCGTTTGATTCGGATGAAGAGCGCCAGAAGATGTCTGACATTTTGGATGAATACAACGACGTGCTGACGATCGATCCGGCGCTCGATGCGAAATTTCGCGCGGTGGCGCGCGAAAGAACGGCGCGACACCCGTTGCGGACGTACGTGACCGTACCGCTGAAGCGGACGCTGGCGTTGTGGTTCACGCCGCGGACAGAGTTGCTGCCGTCGTCTGGAAAATTGTGGCCAGTGCGAACCGAGTGGGAGGACGACCGGCCCGATTTTCTGGTAACGCTGGGATTCACGGCCGTGAATGGCGTTTACGTGTTGCTCGCGCTCGTCGGCGCGTGGTTCGCGCGGCGCAGGCCAGGCTGGGCTTTCTTAATTGTGTTCTGCGTGGTGCGCACACTGTTCTTCGCGAAGTTCGTGGAGACGCCCGAGCCACGCTACGTGCTCGAATGCTTCCCTGCCCTGATCGCGCTAGCAGCCCAGCCCTTCGCGGGACGTGCTGTTCGCTAACTCTCGCCGACGGGCTCGGGGTGAATGGTTAGGCGGTAAATTTGGGGGAAGCGTTCCTTTACGCGGTCTTCCACGGCGGCGGTAATGTCGTGAACTTCGGTGACGGGCAAGCCGCCATCCATCGAGCAGTGGCACGAGACTAGAATTTTATGATCGACGCTGCGGACATGAACGTCGTGGCAGTCGGCCAGCTCGTGGTACTCCGCCTGCAGTGAATTTAGATAATCCTGCACGGACTGAGCGAGAACTTTCATGTCTTCGGCGCCGGCGATCTTCGTTCCAAGCGGCTCGATGTGAATGTTGATGAGCGCATTGGGGTCGGTTTCGCGGCGGATGTCTTCCTCCAGCTCCGTGGCTTGGCTGTGCGCTGCCTGAAGGCTCGAGAGTTCGTCCACCTCGAGGTGCAGCTCGATAAAGAGGCGGCCTTCGTATTGATGCGCGGAGAGTTCGTGAACGGGCAGGCCGCGCTTCAAGGCAATCGCTCGAATGGTTTCAAATAAGTTTTCGTCGTTCTTGGCGCGCGGCTCGATGTGGACTACCACGTCGGCGGGCACGATTTTCGCGATGTCGCGCTCAACATTTTGGCTGGCGGCGTGGCCCTGCTCGAGCGTGGCGGTGCGGGGAACGCTGATCGTCACGTCCACGAAGTAGCGCTGCCCCACGCGGCGGACGCGGACGCGCTCCGATTTCAAAACGCCCTCTGCGTTGTCTGCCGCGTGTTCGATCCGTTCGCGCAAACCGCGAGGCGCTACGTCCAGCAGTGCCTCCACCGTACGCATACCGAGCCGCGAGCCGATCCAGATAATCACCGCCGCCACGATCAGCGCGGCGATCGAGTCGAGCTTGCCAAGCCACGGGATGCCGAAATGCATGCCGCACCACGCGCCCGCGATGCCGAGGATGACGACGAACGTGCTCCACACATCGGTGGAAAAATGAAGTGCGTCGGCCTCCAGCGCTTCGCTCGGATATTGCCCGGAAACGCGATTGAGATTCCGGGAGCGCAGGAAATCGATGCCCATGCAACCGAACAGCAGCGCAATGGCGAGGAACGACGGCCGAATGCCGGCGTGCCCCGTCACGAGGCGTTCGATCGCTTCGTAAATGATGTACACGGCGGTGACGAGCAACAGCGCCGTTTCGACGAACGCCGATAGGCTTTCGATTTTCCCGTGGCCGTAGAGATGGCGCGCGTCGGCGGGCTTATCGGCTTCGCGGACGGAATAGAACGTAAGAATCGCAGCAAGCAAGTCGAGGAAGGAGTGCAGGGTTTCGGACAGGACGCCCAAGCTGCCGGTGTGTACGGCGAGAAACGTCTTCAGCGACAGAAGCACGACGGCCGAGCCAATCGAGGCGAGCGCGGCCATGCGCTTTTCGCGCGAACCAACCTCTAATGGCGTGGAAGACACGACGGCGATTATACGATGAGCGCGAGGAAGTCCACAGCATTGCCACAAGCGGCAAAACTCAGCACAAAACAGGGCATTTTCGACACGCGCGGCGAGCCCATTTTTCTCCAGAGTGCGCTCCCCTGTATCATTAGGTGAAGCCGATGCCTGAGCGAATTCACGCCCTATGACGTCCACCGTTGCCGCGCCGCCCGCGCAAAATGCCGGGCATCGCCGGCACCTCCGCTTTCGACTGATCTCGATCGCGCTGCTGCTTCTTTTGGCGGCGATCGCAATCGATGCGCTCTACGTCGAGCCCTACCGCATCGAAGTCACTCATTACGAAATCACCGGGCCGGTAAAAGGCCCGCTAAAGATCGCGCACCTGAGCGACATTCACACGCACGGCTTCAACCGGCGCGAACACGAAATTCTGGAAATTCTCGACCGGGAAAAGCCCGATGTGATTGTGGTGACGGGAGACACTCCGGGCCAGGATCCCGGGAATTACGCCGACTGTCGCGAGGTGTATGTGAAATTGCACGCGCCGCTTGGCGTGTGGTTTGTGCGCGGCAACTGGGAGAACGAGCATCTGCCCCGCAACGAGCGAACGTACTATCGCGACGCGGGGATCAAATTTCTGCTGAACTCGAACGAGGCGCTGCGGCCCGACGTTTACATGGTGGGCCTCGACGACCCCTACTCCGGTACGGCCAAGCCGGACCAGGCGCTCGCCGGAATTCCGCAGGACGTTTACACCATCGCGCTTTTCCACTCGCCGGGATATTTCGACCGGATGGCGGGCCGCGTGAATCTCTGCCTGACGGGCCACACGCACGGAGGACAGGTGATCGTGCCGTTTATCAAGCCGTTCTGGCTGCCAAAGGGATGCGGCCGCTATCTGGCAGGCTGGTACGACGTGAACGGGTCGCAGATGTTTGTGAGCCGCGGCATCGGAACGTCTGTGCTGCCGATCCGCTTCATGTGCCGGCCGGAAATTGCGTTCATCACACTCACTCCCACTCCACAGCAGAAATAAGTTCCAGCCGTCGCGCTGCAAAATAAAAAAGCCGCGAGTGCGTCTGCACTCACGGCTGATTGAATTTCTGAAGCGTCGCTGCGCTACTTGAGCGGCGGAGCTTCGACGAGCGGAAGACGCCGAGGCTCGCCGTGGAAGCCGCGAACCTCCACTTCATCGAGCAGCAGCGAAGGCGCGATCATCGTGCTTGGAATTCCACCTTGCGCCGAGCCAAACGCGCCAAGCGCGGTGCCAGCAAAACCGCCCGCGGGATTCTGCATGTAATTGAACACGGCGGGGTCGTCGCCGATGGCGGGAATATTGCGCAGCGTGCGAAGCTGCAGGCCCTCGATGCGCGTGCCGCGAACGAGTTCTTCGTGGCCGTCTGAAACGTACACGCGGTAAACCATCAGCGGCATGCGCTCGCCGCTCGCGAGGCCGCCGACGATGCCGCCGATGAAGTCGTTGAAGTCTTCCTGACGAATGGACGACAGCGCGGGATTATCCATCTTCTTCACTTCGAGGCACCACTCGTGCCCGTCATCTTTGCAGGCGTCCAGAAATTTCTTTTTGAGGTCCGCCGCGTTTAGACCGCCGGTTGCCGAGAAAATTAGATTGCTCGGCAGCGGCTTGGTGTCGGAAAGCAGCGCGGAGCGAGCGTGCCCGTTCGACGCCTGAAAATCGGGGCCGGGACGGCGCGACATCAATTCGTCTTTCAGAATTCCGTTTTGCACGATCGCGACGCGCTGGCCCGCGACGCCTTCATCGTCGATTTCGTATCCGCCCTGAAGCGGCTGGCCGGAAAATTCCTTCATCGTGGGATCGTCGATCAGCGAGACGTTCGTAGGCAGCACGCGCGACCCGACGCGGCCGGACCATTCGCTGCGTCCGCCCATGCGCTCGAGCATTTCATCGAACGCGGGAACCATCGATAGCGGCGGCCGTGCCCCCGATAGCGAAGGCGAGAGGGCCTGCGCGAGGAGCGAGCCGGCGGCAGGAGCGTCAAAGAGCACAGGACCCGTGTAATCCGGACCGAGCGGCGCTTTGCGCAGCGCGACGAGTTCTTCCGCGGCTTTGGCGATCGACTTCGCGAGCACGTCCGCCGGCGGCATGTCTTGCGGGCCGGCGACGTACAGCGCGTAAAAATTGTGGAGCTGCATGCCGTCTTCGGCTTGCGAATCCATCGCGGCTTCCACGGCGCCCACGGTGCGCGAAGTGCGGATCGTGGTGCCATCGGTATTCATCAAGTAGTAGGTGAGGTACGCGAGGTAGTAATTCACGCGCGTCCCATTCAGCTCGGGATAATTTTTCAGCGCGGCGGATGCGGCGCGCGCTTCGTCTTCCCACTTGCGCGTGGTCCAGTTCACGTCGGGGCGCGGATCGATTTTCACGGTCGGCGTGGTCTGCGAAAAATCGTCGATTTCGGGAGGCTTGGTGAGGCTGCGGAGGAACGCCTGCTTGAGCGACATGTTCGTCGCGGCCTGCTTGTAGGCTTGGTCGGTGGAAAGCCAAAGGTCCTGCCGGAGAGAGTTGTAGTCGCGGTCGATGCCGACTTCTCCGGTGGTGCCGAGAAAACCCTGAAAGCCTTCGTCGGAAATAAAATTGGAGCTATCAAGGTGGTAGTCGCCGATGCGCACGTCGATGCTCATGTAGCGATTACGGTTCGTATTCGAGCTGACGAGCGCGCCAAACGACGACGTGATGGTTTTCACGTCGAGGTCGAGCAAGCGGTATTCCACGTAGTACGGCTTATCGACGCCCTCGAGCGTAAGACGCGTGCGCGAACGCTCCATCTCATCGTGCATCGCGCGAAGCGTTTGATCTTTTTCGGAATCGGGGACGGCGGCTTGAATGAACGGCCGGGCGCCGCGAGGCGCAGTGGGACCACCGCCGCGAGCTTGGGCGCCGGTGCTGATGCCCGCCGCTGCGCACGCTAGTCCCGCGAGTACAACACCACTCACAAATTTCTTCACTGGCGCGCTCCCTTCGCTTCCGGATCGTGCGCAGGAGGCGGCAGGATCGGCGGTTTATCCGTGGCGGATTCTTTCTTGCTGAACTCCATTTCAGAGATCAGGATTTCCGGCGCGACGGCGGACACGGGAACAGAGCCGGACTCTGCACCGCAGTAGCCGTTGAAAATTTCCGGCGTGTCGCCGGTGGCGACGATTTTCGTGAGCGATACGAGCGGCGTGCCGACGATATCGACGCCGCGCACCAGCTCATCCGGGCGGCCATCTGGAAACACTTTGTACACGACGAGCGGCGTCACCTGGAACGCTTGCGGCTGGCCGCGGCCGGTGAAAGTGAATCCGCCGGCGATGTCGTCGATGAACAGGCCGAACGGCTTGCCCTGCTCTTTCACCAGCTCGATGAGTTTCTGGCGCAGCTGCGCGTTCGTCATTGTCTGCGAGCTGGTGACGATCAAGTTGCCCTGGCGCGCGACGGGAACGTAGCCGAGCTGGCGGCGGCCGTGGCCGTTGGACTCAGGAATCGTGGTGAGCGGCGACCGCGACATCAGAAAAGTTTTCAGCACGCCGTTATCGACCAGGTGTACGTCTTCCGCGGGGACGCCTTCATCGTCGAAAGCGTAGTTTCCGAGCAGCATCTGCCCGTTCACCTTCGATTCGGTTGGATCGTCCTTAATCGAGATGAAGGACGGGAAAATCTGCTCTCCTACTTTGCTCGAGAAGGTCTGGCCTTCGTTGATGTCTTTCTGGCGGAAGCCTTCGGCGCGGTGGCCAAACACTTCGTGGAAGAAAACGGCGGCGGCGCGCCCTGTGAGCAGCGCGGGACCGGCGTAAGGATCGACGAGCGGCGCTTTATCGAGGTCGGTGCTTTCCTTGATCAGCTGCGCGATCGTGGCGTTCACGGTTTTGTCGTCCGGCGCGTCCTTGGGGTCGAGCCAATCGAAATTCGCGTAGCGGTTGATGTCCATGCCGTCGGGCGCTTTGCTCTGCACGTAAAGCTCGAGGCGATAGTGCACCTGGCCGAAGGCGAGCTTCGTGCCTTCGGTATTCACTTGATATTGGTTCATGCCCAGCGCGCTGAAGGTGGCGATCGAATTCAGCACCACCGGCGATTTGCTGAACGTCGCGGTGTAGTCGCGAACTTTCTGTTCCCACGGCGTGCGATCCACGGTGAGCGTGACGTGCGGACCGATCGAAACGTGCGGCTTCTCTTTCGAAAAATCGGGCGCGCTGCCTTCCGTGGTCTGCACCTGCACTTCCTGGCTGGTCTTCACGCGAATCAGCGCTTCGGTGGCGGCGCGGTACTGGCGGTCGGTCTCGCGCCAGATTTCACGGCGCAGCACGGGAATATCGTCGTCGAGCGAGACGGTAGTGCCGGGGCTGGTCCAGCTGGGGCGTTCGCCCACTTTGTGCGTGTCGTCGAGTTTGTAATCGCCCACGCGCGTTTGCACTTCGAGCCAGCGCGCAGTGGTGTCCGAGCTGGAAAGCAGCGCGCCGTTTGAGCCGGAGACTTCGGCGTACTGGCGGTCGGCGACGGTGTAGCTGATGTAGTAGGCCGAAGGCTCGGACTTTCCCATCGTCGCGATCGAGCGGTCGAGCTCCTGCTGCATCGCCGTCAGCACGGGCGGCGTGGGTGCCTGCGCCGAATTTGGCGCGGCGAGCGTCGCGGCAGACGCGAGGAGAATTCCCAAAGTGGTACGGCTCAACAATCGTCGTGCTATCCGTCGTGTCATCTGGTGGCTATCCATGTGGCTGCAAAGAATTACAGTCTAATTTACGAAACGTTTGGTACGTACTGCGAAAACCTGCCGCGTGTTGGCGGATTCGCGCGCTCAGTTCGAAGGCTTCACGAAAAGCGCCGGATCGACCTTGGGATTCACCGTGACATCGTCGATCGACGAATCGAAGAATTTCACACCGTTGCGAAAAGTGACCGTGGTGTATCCGAACTGTCCGCCTGCGAGCGGACGGTAGTCGCTCCAGCGCTGCTCGTTGTGATTCACACCCTGATCGGCGGTGGAATCGTAACGCGCTGCGATGAGCAGATGCGTTGCAGCGTCGAAGTAAAGCTTCAATGCACCGAAATCGCCGTCGAGCTCGACGCCCTGCGTTTTGTGGCCGTCGATTTCTTGGCCATCGATGGCCGGCCCATTCACCTTACCGGCTAGCACCTGCTGATACAGATCCCAGCCGCCTCCGAAGAGCAAAATGCCGCGCTTGAATTCGGAGATCACGTCGGTGGTGTCACGCATCGAATCCGGAAATTTAATCCACGACGATGTGCCGTCGCAGACCTGCTGCACGCTCATTCCGCCAACATTCACCTGGCCGAATGACTTGTCGGGATACACAACCTGCCAATCGACTTTCAGCGGCCGCTCACCGTTGGGCGCGTGGATCGTGCCCTTCTCCGAAATCGCAAGCGTCTTCACGGCATTGAGCGCGTCGCCGCCGGCGGCTTGAGCGGCTGCGAGCAGGATTTGTTTCCCGGCGGCGAGTTGCTCGGGCGTCGCCGCGGCTTTGGCTTGCTTCGCGATGCGAAGATCGTCGGCCAGCGGATCGAGCTGGTCGGCGGGAATTTCGGTAAATACGGCGTTTGGATATTGAGCTTTCAGTGCGTCGCGAAACGCTCCAACGTTGCCGGCAAGCACGATGTCAATGTTTTGCGTGTCGAAGTATTTCTTCGCCTGCGCCTGCACTTCTTCGAGCGTTGTTGAGCGGATTTTCTCCGGGAACGTGCGGTTGTAATCCGCGGGCAACCCGAAGAGCGCAACCATCAACACGCGGCCTGCGACTTGTTCGGCCGTCTCCGACTGAATCGGATACACGCCCGACATGTAATCGCGCGCGAAATCGAGATTCTTCTCCGTCAGCTCGCCGCGCGACATTTTTCCGAGCATGTCCATCACAAGCTTCACGGCAGGGATGGTCTGTTCGGTGCGCGTGTAGGTTTCGACGGAGAGCGATCCGGCGGCCACATGCGCGGAAAGCGACGAATTCGCTCCGTAGGTGAGGCCGCTCTTGATGCGGACTTCGGTGTTCAGCAGGCTGTTGTAGCTGCCGCCGAAGATGTGATTCGCCACGTCTAGTGGAATGTAATCGGGGTCGGCGCGGCGAATCGCGAGACGGCCCACGCGAATCTGGGTTTGCACGGCGTCGGGCTTATCGATCAGCCAGATGTGCTGGCCCACGATCGGCGCAGGCGCTTTCATCGAGCCGGCGGCGACGTTCACCTGCGGCCACGCGCCAAAATACTTCTCCGCGTTGGCGAAGGCTTCTTCGGGCGTGATGTCGCCGGCGAAGGCGATCAGCGTCTGATTCGGAGCGTAATTCGCGTCGTGGAATTTCACGAAGTAATCGCGGGAAAACTTCTGCACCGTGGCGGGCGTTCCCTCGCTCGGCAGCCCGTAGGGCGAGCCGGCGTACACCACGCGCGCGAGCACCATCGACGCGAGATATTCCGGGTCGGAATACTGCACCTGCAACGAGGAAAGCAGCTGCTGCCGCTGGCGGTCGATTTCGTCCTGGCGGAAGGCGGGATGCAGCACTTCATCGGACATGACGTCGAGTCCAGTGTCGAGGTCCTTCTTCACGACTTGCAACGAAACCTCGGTCACGTCTTTGGTGGCCGACGCGTTGAGCACGCCGCCGACAAAGTCGATCGCTTCGGCAAGCTGCTGCGCGGAGCGCTTTCCGGTGCCCTGGGAGAGCAGCGAGGCGGTCATCTGCGCGATGCCCGGCATTCCGGCGGGATCTTTTGTGGAGCCGGCCGAGGCGATCAGCATCTGAACGGCGACGGCGGGTTCCGCGTGATCGGTCACGACGAAAACTCTGATTCCATTGGAGAGCGTCTTGGTCGCCGCGTTCGGGAATTCGAATTTCCCCGGCTTCCCTGCCGGCGGCATGTCTGGCGAGAGCTTCACGCCCGGAGGCACCACGCCAGACGCCTTTTGCGGCTCGGCGGATTGCGAGCCGGGCTCTTCGGCGCGCTGTTGCGATTGCTGCGCGCGAGCGGAGGGCGCAACCGCGACGGCAAAGCTGCAGGCACCGAGAGCTAACCCAAAGATTCGGCGCATCGTCACGCTTGTTCCTCGCTTTCGCACCACTGGCGCTGCATTCACGCCGCTCGCTGTCCCGTTCGCCGTCGCGTCCATTGTCACGCTCATTGCGCCGGCCCCGCGGGCAAAACGCTCAGCACGGTGGCAGATTTCAAATCGAAATACTGCTTCGCTACGCGCTGAATGCTGTCCTGGCCTACGCTTAAATAACGCTCGAGCTCGGTGTTCGCGAGGTCCGGATTTTTTCCGATCACGGCGGCTTCCGCCAGCGCGACGGCTTTTTCTTCGTTGGTATCGCGGCCGAGAATAAAACCGGAGATCTCCTGATTTTTGGCTTTGGCGAGTTCCGTCGAATCAACCGGCTTGTCTTTCAGTTCGTCCAGCACGCCGATGATCGATTTCTTTCCCTCAGCCGCAGTGTGTCCCTGATTCATGATCGCGTACGCCCAGAACAGATTCGGATCCTCGGTGAAATTGCCGAAGCCCGCGGCCTGCACGGCGATCTGCTGCTTGTACACGAGCTCCTGATAGAGACGGCTGCTCTCGCCACCCGCCAAAATGTTCGCGGCGAGATCGAGCGGGTACGAATCGGGCGCGTACTTCGCGGGAACTTTGTAACCAATCACGACGGCTGGTAGCGGCGTGTTCGAATACGTCTTGGTCACGTCGCGTTCGGCGGTTTGCACCGGTTCGGGATTATTCAGGCGCGGGATCGGCTTGGCCGACGCCGGTATCCCGTCGAAATATTTTTTCGTCCACGCCAGCGCCTGCGCGGAATCGAAATCGCCGGCAATCACCATCGTCGCGTTGTTCGGTTTGTAGTAGGTGTTGAAGAAATCGCGGACGTCCTGAATCGTGGCTTTGTTCAGGTCGTCCATGCTGCCGATCGGCGTGTGATGGTAGCCGTGAACGGTGAACGCTTCGGCGCGCAAATCTTCCTGGATGTAACCGTACGGCTGGTTCTCGATGCGCAGCCGGCGCTCCTCTTTCACCACTTCACGCTCGGAAAGAAAATTCGCCTCGCTCACATTGAGGCTGCCCATGCGATCGGCTTCGAGCCACAGCACGCGCTCGAGATAGTTGCTGGGAAATGTTTCGAAGAAATCGGTGGAGTCGTCGTTCGTTTCGGCGTTGTCAAAGCCGCCCACGGCTTCGATGATTCGCGAGTGCTCCTCGGCAGGCACGTGCGCGGAACCCTTAAACATCAGGTGTTCGAAAAGATGCGCGAAGCCGGTGCGGCCCGGGCGCTCGTCTTTCGAGCCGACGTGATACCAAATCTGAAGGTTGATTGCGGGCACGGAGTGATTTTCGAGCAGGATCACTTCCAGGCCGTTTTCGAGCGTGTGCCTGGTGTAGTTCAGCTTCGGAGGGCGCGCATCGCTCGCGGTCTGTGCTTTTTCTGCCTGCGGCGCGGCGGCTTGCGCGAAGCTTGTGAAAGGCGCGGCAGCGGTTGCGGCGGCCAACAGCGTTGCGGCGGCCAATCGAGTTCGATTCATCGTCATACTTTCTCCCAGTTTGGGATTCGTTTGCTGGCCGCCGCGCGGCGCGCAGGCATCACCCGTCGCGTTGCGCTCGGTGATTTGCGCCGCTAGCGCGGCAATCCTGCAGCTCGATTCTCTCTCAAGGGTTTCGCGTGCTTCGGATGCGGGACCCGGCCTTTCCGGGCAAACATGCGGTTCGCCACTTTCCAAAAACGCCCAATCAGTATCCTTGCGGCCGTCTGCCTGTGTCAAACGCCAGCCCCGGCGGCGCTTGCGCGTATGCGCGAGGTCCGGCCGCCGGTACAGGTTCCTAGTTAGACGCACCGGGGCACAAAACGATTACAGCGCGGTTCCGGCGGGGCTATCCTCAATTTTAGGGCGGATTTTCTGCGGTTTTTCGAGGTGAACGATGCGCGGCGTCTCATTTCTCGGCGTACTGATCGCGGGCTTGATCGTCGGCTACATCTATAAGACGCAGTATGCCGGCACGGGGACATCACCCATCGAGCCGGTGCGGCAGACCATCGACGTGGTGGGCGTGAAAAACGATCTGATCGGCATCGCTCATGCCGAACGCGACTATCAAGCGCTGAACAGCAAATACGCTTCGATGGACGAGCTGGTGTCGTCCGGCACATTGAGAATGGCGAAGCCCGGACGCGACGGCTACACTTACGACGTGGAAAGCACCGACCAGAATTTCCGTGTGGTGGCCCACTGCCCGAAATCGACGCTGCCCGGCTGCACCGACTACTCCGTCGATTCCACGATGGAAGTGCAAGCCGTCCAGTAGCGCGTTACGACCGTCGGAGCTCAGTTTTTCTTGCGCTGGTCTTCCACGGTGACGCCGGCCTCGGCGTAATCCGAAGGCGGCAAATCCATGAACGTGACGTGCACGTTTTCCTTCTTCGCGCGGCCTTCTTCCACCACGGCGGCGGTGATGCGCTCCACGATTTTGCGCTTTTGATCCGGCGTGCGCCCGGCAACCCAGGTGACCTGAACGTAAGGCATCTTGCACCTCCGAAAACTCACCGTATTCTACCGAAGTCCGCGGCGTAAGGTAGAATTGCGCGAATTTCAGAAAGCGAGGTGCGCGAATGATCGTAAGAGCGATGGTGCTGATGGCGATTTGCGGCGCGAGCTTACTGGCTCTCGCGGCCGCCGCGCAGGCGCAGGACAAAGTGCCCGCGCCTGATCCGTGCGCGTCGCTCACGGCGTACCAGAAATCGCAGCTCGATCTAACGCTGCACGATTGGGGAAACCTCGCGCACTACAAAGCCGCGAACGCTGCGCTTAGCGCGCCCGCGGTAAACGAAAACCGCGTCGTGTTCATGGGCGATTCGATCACCGAAGGCTGGGGCGCGAAAAATCCCGATCGCGGCGATTTTTTCCCCGGCAAGCCTTACGTGAATCGCGGAATCTCCGGCCAGACCACACCGCAAATGCTGGTGCGTTTTCGCGACGACGTGATCGCACTGAAACCGAAAGTAGTGGTGATTCTCGCCGGCATCAACGACATCGCGGAGAACACCGGCCCGACGACGCTAGAAGAAATCGAAGGCAACTTCGCTTCGATGGCTGAACTCGCGCGTGCGGCGGGCATTCGCGTGGTGATCTGCTCAACGCTGCCCGCAATCGATTTCCCGTGGCATCACGGCCTCGAGCCCGCGCCGAAGGTGCGCGCGCTGAACGCGTGGCTGAAGGACTACGCCGCGAAAAATAAATTTGTTTACGTGGATTACTACAGCGCGATGGCGACTCCCGACGGTGGAATGAAACCGGAGCTGGCATCCGACGGCGTGCACCCGACGAAAGCAGGCTACGAAATCATGGCACCGCTCGCCGAAAAAGGAATCGCGCAGGCGCTAGGGAACTGAAACCCGAGCAGCCTGCGCGACACCATTCGCTCGAAATTCATCTACGCCGTCTGCGGGCCGGTGTACGGAGCCGCAGGCGTAGCGCCAGCCACTCCACCGAGCGACGCACCACACGCCGCGCAGTTCCTCCAACCCGGCTCAACGGCGCGCCTGCAATTCGGGCATGCCGGCGCGAGGTTGAATCCGCAGCTTGGGCAGAACGCGAATCCAGGCTTCACGATGTGCGAGCAGTTCGGGCACGGCTTCATCACCGGTTCGCGCAGGATGAAGTACACGATGATCCCGATCGCGTTGGGAATGAAGATCGCGAGCAGCGTCCACATCACGTAGCGCATGCCGCGCCGCTTCGCGTCCGCGTTCACGTAGCCGATCAGCAGGATCCAGATCGTGACCGGAATCGGCGCGAGAAACGTCAAAGCGAAAGCTCCCGCCTCCGGCATATCCTGCTTCGGTCCGTAGTGAAACAGCGCGAAAAATCCGACCGCAGCCAACACGTACACCAGCACTGCGAGCACGCGCGCCGGTGTGGGGATGATGCTCATTTCTTTTGAGAAGCGGCTCATGCGAGTCTCCTTTCGCGGCGGCTGTACAGGCTCAGAAGAGCCGCAGCCGCACCGCCGGCGACCCACGCGGCCGCCGTGAAACTTACAAACAAAAACCACCCGTGATGGAACTGCGGGGCGAAAAGTCCGGCCACTCCGCCTGTGGCGAGCTTGAACACCGGCCAGCTCATGGCCGTAAGCACCCAGGCGAACGCGATGAGGCTCGCGATGACCGCGGAATTCCAGCGATGCTCGAATTCTTCCGCGAGGCGAATTTGCGCCTGCGCTCGCGCGCGCTCCACCACGCTCGCTCGCGGCTGCGGCGTCGGCAAGCGTCGCAACGCCGAGCCGATCATCGACCACGTTTCCTGTTCCGCCGAGCACTGCTCGCATTCGCGCAAGTGACGCGCGACGAGTTGCTCTTCCTTCTCGTCGAGAGCACCGGCCGCTGCGAGCGAGAGCAGCTCGCGAATTTTTTCGTGTTCACGCGACGGCGTATTCATAGGGTCGCTCATTGCCACGTCTCTCCCGGAAACCGCACTTCCATGGTCACGCGCAGGCGGTCGAGCGCCCGGCGCAGCCGCGTCTTCACGGTCGAGAGCGGCACGTTCAGCACTTCCGCGATCTCTTCGAGCTTCATTTCTTCCTCAAAGCGCAGCGTGAGTACTTCGCGCTGCACCACGGGCAACGCGTCGAGCGATTCGCCGATGCGGCTCGAGCGCTCTTGCGATGCGACTCGTTCGTACGCGCCCGGCTCGCTCGATCGCAAACGCGACGCGCCGGTCTCGCCGCCACTTTCAGAATCTCCGAGCGGCTCATCGAGACTTTCCGGCCGGATGCGCCGCAGATGATCGATCGCGAGGTTGCGCGCCAGTGTGAACAGCCACGCCTCAAAGCTGCGATTCGGATCGTACTGTCCGATGCGCTCTGCGACACGAATCCAGGTGGTCTGAAAAAGGTCTTCGGCTTCCGCAGGCTGCCGCACCACGCGCAGCAGATAGCGATAGAGCCGGTTCTGGTAACGCGTCACCAGCGCCGAAAGCGCGTCCAGGTCGCCACGCCGAAGCTGTGCTACATCACTATCCACAGCGAATCCGCTCTCCCAGGACATTGTTGCTCCGCCGAACATACAAGCTATACGGGCGAGGCGGAGCAAAAGACTCACCCTCGCGTGCGGGCGCAACCCCTGTGCTATAAATGAGTTCGAGACAAAAAGCGAGCGATTACCCTGCCTGCCGACACTTCTTTCCCTGCGCGATTGCTGATCGACCCGGCTGAACCGTTTATCGATGACGATGTATTGGTGCGTCTCGCAGGCGCGCCTGCGGGCGCTGAGATTTCGCTGCGCGCTTTCACACGCGACGATGCGGGGCGCGACTGGCGCTCGGAGGCGACTTTTCTCGTCGATGCTCGCGGAACGGTTGATCTGGGTGTCGCGGCGGCAATGAGCGGGAGCTACAGCGGCGTTGCGCCGATGGGAATTTTCTGGTCGATGGCGCTCGCGCAGGAGCAGGCCAACGGACGCACGATTTTCGTGAAGGAGAATCTTGAGCCGAACACCGTGACGCTCGAAGCTGTGGCGCGAGGCGGGGTGATCGCGCGAGCGGAGATCGTTCGCCGGTTCTGCGCGCCCGATACAACGACGCGCGAATTGAAAATTCCGAATCCTGAAGCTCGTGCCGACACGATTGTAGGAAAGCTTTTCATTCCTGCAGGGCCGGGCCCGCATCCTGCGGTGGTCGTATTAAGTGGCTCGGGAGGCGGTTTCGACATCGACAAAGCCGCCGCGCTTTCGCGGCACGGTTTTGCGACGCTCGCGCTTTCGTACTTCGGCGTGCCGCCGCTGCCCTCGTGGCTGCACCGCATTCCGCTCGAATATTTCGAAGCGGCACTCGATTGGCTTGTGGCGCAGCCGGAAATCGATTCGAATCGCATCGGCATGTTTGGAATTTCGCGCGGCGCGGAAGCGGCGATGCTCGCTGCGGTGCAATTCCCTCGCGTTCGAGCAGTGGTTGGGTGGGCGCCGAGTAGCACCGTGTGGGCGGCGGGCGGCGAAGATAAGGCCACGCGCGAAATCATTCCCTGCTGGACGTGGAGCGGCGAGCCGTTGCCATTCGCACCGCTGCCGCTGAAGCGTTTCATGTGGCAGTCGGCATTTCCTGTCGCGGTGATGAAGCGGCCGGTGATGTTTGTAAATTTGTTTCGCGCGGCGTTGCGCAATCGCACGGCCGTTGAACGCGCGGCGATTCCCGTGGAGAAAATCGGCGGCCCGGTCCTGCTGGTCTCCGGCGGCGACGATCACCTTTGGCCTGCGGGCGAAATGGCTGAGGCGCTCGTCGCGCGCGCAAAGCGTTATAAATTCCTGCACGCGATCGAGCATCTTCACTTCCCTCGCGCCGGGCACATGCTCCGCTACCCGCACCTGCCGACCACGTCGCGCTACTCGCAAAACAAACACCTGCGCGGCGCGCGCTTCTCATTCGGCGGCGAAGCAGCCGCCGATGCCGAGGCGCAGCTCGGGAGCTGGCGCCGCTCGATCGAGTTTCTGCGAGCGAATTTGTAGAGGCGGCGCTCTGCCGGCCCAGTACCACGGCCCCGCCAGGCGCAGTCCAACCGGTGTGCTATGATGTGCGAATCGTGCTCCAACTACTTGAAAACCTGATGGAGCTGCAAAGCGTGGATAACCGGCTCAACGCCGTGCGCGCCCGCATTGCCACGTTCCCCAAGAAATCCGCGGAGATCGAAGGCCGCGTGTCGAGCGCAAAAGCCGAACTCGACGCCGCCAAAGCCGCGCAGCTCGCCACGATTAAAGACCGCAAGAAATACGAACTCGACGTCGAGCAGCACAAAGAGCGCGTCCGCAAATACCGCGATCAGACCTCGCAGGTGAAAACCAACGAAGCCTACAAGGCGCTCCAGCATGAAGTGGAGATGGCCGAGGCCGAGATCGCCAAAGCCGAAGACCGCCTGCTCGAGCAAATGGTGAACGGCGAAGAATATGACCGCCGCATCAAGGCTTCCGACAAGCTGCTGAAAGAAGTCGAACAGGTCGCCGTCGGGCTGCGCGCGACGCTCGATGCGGAAAAAGCCGAAGCCGAAAAGGAACTGAAGCAGCTCACCGAAGAGCGCGCTCGCGTGGCCGCGGAAGTACCTGAAAACACGCTGCATCACTACGACCGGATCATGCGCAAGCACAACAATATCGCCGTCGCCGAAGTGCGCGACGAGAATTGCGCAGGGTGCGGCGTGCGTATCCGTCCACACGTGATTCAGGAAATGCGCCGCGGCGATCGGCAGGAACTTTTCGAGTGCGAAACGTGCACGCGCATCCTGCACTACACTCCGCCCAACGCCGCCGACTCCATCGCTGCGGCAACGCCCAGAACCACCGCCGCAGGCCATGATTCGTAAATCTCCCCCGCCCCCACCCACACAGCGCCTTTTCCCTGATGCCAGTTCGAGCGCACCGCCCGCCGGCGTGCACATCGCGAATATCGACGGCGCATCGCGCGGCAATCCCGGGCCCGCTTCGTATGCCGTAGTGGTGCGCAACGCCGACGGCGAAATCGTCGAAAAGCTTGCGAAAAATATCGGCAGCCAGACAAATAACGTGGCTGAGTATTACGGGCTGATCGCTGCGCTCGACTACGCCACCACGCGAAATATTTCCGCGCTCCGGATCCGCAGCGATTCCGAACTGCTGGTCCGCCAGATGCAGGGCCGCTACAAAGTTAAAAGCCCCGACCTGAAGCCGCTCTACGAGCGCGCCGCAAAAATGGCGAAGCAGATTCCTTACTTCACCATCGAGCACGTCCGCCGCGAATACAACACCGACGCCGACGCGCTTGCGAACGTGGCGCTGGATAGCGCCGGCGTCCCGAAATTTGAACGCGGCGCCGAAAAATCCGCTGCCGCTCGACCCGCCGCTGCAGCGCCGGCTCCCGAAAAGCCGCGCATTTTCCGCGGCCGCGTCACCAACGGAACGCTTGAACTTTCCGGCCATATCGATCTGCCCGAAGGCTCGGAAATTGAAGTGGCCATCCGCATTATCAACAAAAAATAGCAGTTACGCGCCCCGCCAGACTTTCGCCTCGTTTCGCTTTCTGGTACCAAGGCACCATTGTTGGGTCCACCCACGGCTCCTAATCTTTGTATCCGCAGTTCCCAAGGGGCTTTGTGGCAGCGCTGCTCGATAAATTGCCGACGATTCTGGTTCTCGCCGTTCTGGTCGGTATCTTTCTATCTTTACGCAAGCACGCGCCGTCGGCACGCACTCGCCTGTGGACTTACGCCTGGGGCCTGATCTTCCTCCACTTCTTCATCCAACCATTCGAAACGCACACCGGCACGCTCGAAAACATTCTGGAATCGATCGACATCGTCGCACTCGAGCTTTCCGCGATCGTCTTCGCCGTTTCGATGTCGCGCTCTGTGGAAGACAATCGCACGCGCATCACTTATTTGCTGGTCGGTTCGATTCCCACCGCATTTCAGGGAACCGCCGCCGTCTTCAATTGGAACTTGCACGTGCCCATGGCCGTGGCTCTTGGCGTCGTGTTCTTCGGCTGCTCCTATTTCGCGTTTCGCGCGTACGCGAGGCTGCGCTTTTATACCTCCGCGATCGCCATCGTTTTTGCCGCCACGGGGATCTGGGCCGTCCGCGCGCAGCTTCATGGCAATCCGGATTTAGGCATCACCGCCATCCTTACTCTATTCTTCGGCGTTTGCGGGCCTTTGTTCTGGCAACGGTATCCGCGAACGACGGCGGGCGTATTTGCTGTCACAGGCGGATTCGTGGCCTGGGGATTGGTATTCCCCGTCGGCGCGATCGTGGATGTGCTGGCGCCGAAGCTCGCCGTGAATCCGGAACTTTGGAACGTACCGAAGTATTTCGTGGCGTTCGGCATGGTGCTCGCGCTGCTCGAAGACAAATCGCGCATCATCGAACAAGCGAGCCGGCGCGAACGCGAGGAAAATCAGCTGCTCGAGCAACTCTCGCGCATCACTTCACGGCTGCTTTCCGGCAAGGATCCTTCGGCGCTTTGCGGCGAAATTGCGGCCGCCGTCACCAGCGCCAGCAGTTTTTCACGCGCGGCGCTTTTCCTCACGGCCGATGATCGCGCCCTGCGACTGGCTGGCGCGGACGGCTACACGCGCACCGAAATCGAAGTTCTTGAATCCCGCTCGAGCGACTGGACCATGGCAAGCGTTGGCACGCTGTGCAGCTCCGCGTTGCGCATCGGTCACAACGCGTTCCGCCTCCCAACCGCACACGACAGCGACGACATTGCAATTCTGATCCCGCTCACTTCCTGGCGCGGATCGCAGCTCGGTTGCCTATTGCTCAGCACGCGCGCCCAGGACGGCGAAGTGGACAAGCGCGAGGTGATCAAGCTCGAAGTGCTTGCCTCCGACCTGGCGGTGACGATCGAAAATGCGCGGCTGCATCACCAGCTGGTGCGTTCGGAGAAATTGGCGGCTCTCGGCCAGCTGGTCGCCGGCGTAGCGCATGAATTGAACAATCCGCTCACCGGCATCATGGGTTACAGCGAGCTGCTCGCTGAAGAAGTGGAAGGCGAAAAACTCGGGAAGCGCGTGCAGAAGCTCGGAAATGAGGCGCGGCGCATGAAGCGCATCGTGGACGGCTTGCTGCGCTTCGCGCGCCAGAATAATCCGGCCGCGCGAGCTGCCGATTTCGAATCGGCGCTGCAAGACGTAATCCAGCTCCGCGAATATCACCTGCGGAAATTCATCATCGATCTGAAAATTGAGGTCGAACCGAACTTGCCGCGCGTCGCCATCGGCGAGGACGAGCTGAAGCAGGTGCTGCTCAACATCTTGAACAACGCCATCGACGCCGTGGAAGAAAGCGCGGATCGCGCCATCAAAATTTCGGCGCGCTCGATCGGCGGCCGCGTTTCGATTGTGTTCGAGGATTCGGGGCCGGGCTTCTCGGACCTGAACCGCGCGTTCGACCCATTCTTCACCACCAAGCCCGTCGGCAAAGGCACGGGCCTCGGCCTCAGCATCTGTTATGGGATTGCGCAGGAGTCCGGCGGAGAAATTCTGATCAGTAATAACGCCCGCTACGGAGCAAGCGTGACGCTGAATTTTCCAGCAGCGGCCGTGTCGCAGCCGCTGATCCCTCAACTCGTAGAATCGATTCGCTAGTTCGCGCGGGCAGCCTGCCCGGGCTACGCAAACGCAATTTATTTCAAAGCGTAGGAGCGGTAGAGAGTGTCGCGCTGCGCGGGAATGTAGCCCGCATCGGCGATGATCCGGCGCAGTTCGGCTTCGTTGGTGCGGTTGCGCACGCCCGCCGCGTACACCACGTTTTCCTCGATCAAGATGCTGCCCACGTCGTCCGCGCCGAACTGCAAGCCCATCTGGCAGATTTTGATTCCCGGAGTGAGCCAGCTCGACTGGATGTGGTCGATGTTGTCGAGGTAAATGCGGCTGATCGCGAGCGTCTTCAGGTAATCGAACGCGGTCGCTTCGGGAATTTTTTTGCCGAGCGGCGTGTTATCCGGCGCGAAAAACCACGGGATGAATGAAGTGAAGCCGCCCGTGTCTTCCTGGATCTGGCGCACGGTCTCGAGATGGTTCACGCGGTGGCGGTACTCTTCGCCGCAGCCAAACATCATCGTGGAGGTGGTGCGCATTCCGAGCGAGTGCGCGTCGCGGTGCATGTTGACCCACTCTTCGGATTTGCACTTCAGCCGCGAAATCTTCTGGCGGATTTCGTCGTCTAGAATTTCCGCGCCGCCGCCGGGAATCGAATCGAGCCCCGCATCCATCAGCCGCGCAATTGTGTCCCGCACTGTAAGCCCGGAAACCTCGGCGATGCAGCCGATCTCGGGCGCCGAAAAGCAGTGCAAGTGAACCTGCGGAAATTTCGCTTTGATCGACCGCAGCATGTTTTCGTAAAACTCTATGCGCAGGTCGGGATGCAGGCCGCCTTGCATCAGCACGCCGTTGCCGCCGAGTTCGAGCATTTCCTCGATGCGGCTGTAAATTTCTTCGAGCGGCAGAATGTAGCCGTCTTTCGCGCCAAGCGGCCGGTAGAACGCGCAGAACGAGCAATATTCCGTGCAGAAATTCGTGTAATTGATGTTGCGGTCGATCTGGTAGGTGGCGACGCGCGGGTCAGTCTTCTTGCGGCGCACTTCATTGGCCATCATGCCGATGCCGATCAAATCGTCGGATTCGAAAAGCTCGAGCGCTTCTTGTTTGGAGATTCCCATTCTGGTTTCGTGCGTCCTTAAAATTCTATCGCCTGCTCTGTGCGTTCAACATCGACTGAACCTTTTCGCTGCCGTTATCGGCGAAGACCAGCGGCTTGTACTGCGGCACGATGCCGAGGCGCGCAGCCTTTTCGTAATAAAGCCTCAGTCCCTCGAGATACTCGCCCGAAAGTTCGTACTGAATATTCTCGGTCAAATAACGCTCGAGCGGCCGCGGCGGCAAATCCAGCTTGATCGACGCCGCCTCTGAAATCTCGCGCACACGCTCGATGCCGAATTTCTTCGACGCTTCGAAATCCGCGATCACTTCCGGCGTGATTGCTTCCGGCCGTCCGGCCCAAATCGCCAGCACGCACGGCTTGCCGGTCAGTTCACGCCACTCAAACGCGATGTCGTACACAAAAACGGTTTCGAAGCCCGGCACCGGCATCTCTTCCGGGTCGCCCTGGCAGCACGGCTCTTCGCCCGGCGCGTAACCGCTCAAATCGCGCTGCGATTTCGCCGCGAGCGCTTCCATCTTCATCGCGATGCGCAGCGCAGGATCGCCAATCACAAGGCCCGCATCCGCCGTGCGCAGCATTTCCGCGGGATCGGGCGCGGCCTGCACGAATTCAGGATCGATTCCCCAAAGCTCGCTCGACAAAATTCTCACGAGCGCTTGCGTCGCACGCGAACTGGTATCCAGCGCAATTTTCTTCGCGCGCTCTATGGGTCGCTGCGAAACCAGCAGCAGGCTGCGCACTTCACCCTTCGCGGCGATCGACATTCCGGGAATCGCAACCACATTGTCGATGCGCTGGTATTCGATCGAGGGGATGATCGCGATGTCCGCTTCGTTGCGGCGAAGCGCTTCGGCGCACTGCGAGGGAACGGTAAACGAAAGTTCGTACTTCCCCGCCAGCGGCCCGTCGGTAAATCCCCACACCAGCGGCGCTGTGTTCAGGTACTCGACGATGGAGATGCGCAGTTTCTTCACGCTAATTCCTGCAACGGCTACACCACCAATATATCACACGCCTAGCGGCCGATTCAGGCGCCCGCCGCGCCAGACCGTTCAACATTTTCATAACCATCGAACTGCCAGACGGACTATTTCAGCTTGAGCGTGACCACATCGTCTTCAGCGGGAATTTCCATCGTGCGAGTCACGGCCGCGGCCGCTTTCAGCGACGAGCCGTCTCCCGCCGCCGAACCCGTCACCTCGAACGACGCGAACGCATATGGTAAGCCTTCGCACGCGAGCATCGAACTCGCGTCGCAAATGTCGAAGTGCAAATGCGGCTCGGACGAATTCCCGGTGTTGCCCACCAGGCCCAGCACATCGCCCGTCTTCACGTGATCGCCCACCTTCACGCGCAGCGATCCGGGCTGCATGTGCGCGTAAAACGCGTAGCGCCCGCCGCCAATATCCACGATCACGTGATTGCCTCCGATCGTATCCAGCGTGATGGGAACGGCGTGCGTGTCCGCGTTCGGAATATTTTGCGGGATTCCGTCTTTCGTTTCGGTGACGACGCCGTCCGCGACGGAGTGAATCTCCGCGCCGTAAATCTTGTAGCTCTTATTGTCTTTCTCGTCGCCCTGATACGTCTTGCCGCCGGGATACGCCTCCACCCAGTCGATCGCGTAGCGCTGCGAAATGTACGCGTGGCCATCGACGGGGATCAGCGCGCGCCGGTGCGCGGATGTGTTCGACGGGCCGTTGGCTGCCACAAGATTCGACGCGTTAAGCGGCGACGCGATCGCGACGACAGGCTTTTTGTCGACGTTGACGCTTGGCCCGTTCACCGTGAGCGCTTC
The DNA here is from genome assembly GCA_963702125.1 of uncultured Acidobacteriota bacterium. GTDB lineage: Bacteria > Acidobacteriota > Terriglobia > Acidiferrales > UBA7541 > Palsa-295. Next base: position 4,587,768 of record OY969716.1, on the reverse strand, counting down.
AGGATAATCCCCAACGCGCACTTTGATTTTGTTGCGCAGTGCTGCAGGAATCGCGTCGAGCGAGTTGGTCGTCAGCCACAAATACACGACGCCCTCTTCGCCAGGCCGCAGTGTCGCAGTGCCCGCAGCACCTTTCGCGCCGATGCCCGGATACGTGAACGCGTCGGCGAGCACGCTGCCGGAGAACGTCGCGACGGGAGAATCCGGCGCGTCGGCCGGCACGATGTCGATTTCCTGCAATGCGTAGTCCCACTTGTCCATGTTGGTCACGTGCAGTTCGTACGCGAGGTGCCACTTTCCGCCGGATTTGAACGCGACCGGCTGCGCATCGACGAGTGTGTCGAGACCGACCGTCAGCGGTTTCGGCGTATGTTCAGCCGGTGCACTGTGCGTCGCGGCGCTCGATGGCGTTGCGGGCGCGGCACCAGTGCGTTTGAAATCGATATCCTGCGGTCCAAGGCCGGTTTGCGTCCATGTGCCGTCGATCCGGTCGCCTTTCGCGTTCATCGAGCCGTCGTACACGCCGCCCACGCGCGGCACTTCGAAGTGCGCCTTCGCGCCATCGAGCTTCACGTTCGCGAGCGTCAGCGTCGCGTGTTGATCGACGCTGTTCAGCGTGCCGCCCAATTCACCTGTACTCGATTGCGAAATTGTGACAACGAGATGCAGCTTGCCGCCGAGGACGCCCGACCATTCGCCCGCCAGATCGCGCGCGTTCGTCTGCGCTTGCCTGCGAATCGCCAACAGTGTTCCCGCCGCGCAAATGAGCGCAATGCCCAGCGCCACGAACTTCACCGAACTCCGCATGCTCATTCCTTCCTCGCTTATATTGCCGAGCGTGCGCCGCTACGCCGCAGCAACGGGTAGCTCGCCGCGCTTGCTGTAACAGACAGCCGCCACGACGATCCCGGCCATCGCGAGTCCCGCGCCAAACTCCGTGGTCCACAGGTCCGCGAGCTTTCCGTGCTTTGTCTGCGAATCGAAAAAACTCTGAATAAAAAGGTTGTGGCTCGCGTGAAGCAGCATCGCCGTCCACACGCTTCCCGACTTCAACCGCATCCATGCAAAAAGAAACGCGATCCCCACCACCAGCACCGCGAAGCAAATGACCGAATACCACACAGGTCCCGCGCCGCGATAATCGGCCCAGATAATCAGCGGCATGTGCCACAGCGCCCAAATTCCCCCGCTGATCAGCGCAACTCTCGGAAAGGAAGCGACCTTCGCAAGCTGCGGTACCAAAAACCCACGCCACCCGAGTTCTTCGCCGAGCGCCGAAACGCAACTGCCGATCACCCCAATCGTCGCGTTCAGTCCGAAGAAACTCAGCTCGCGCGCGATGAAAGGCACCTGCGGAATTTTGCTTCCGAGCATCACCATGACTCGGCTGTCCGGATTGAAACCGCCCACGATCCACACGGGCAGGTACACCGCGCTGGCATAGAGCAGCGGGACCAGATAGCTCCAGAGCTGGTATTTCGTCTTTCCCCAGCCCCAACCTTCACCTCGCAGGTTGCCCTGAAAAATCAGCCTCGTCGTGAGCCCCGAAACTCCGGGAGACCACATCAAACCGAGCACGAGCAGTCCGTGACCGGCCTCGAGCGATCCGGCGTGAATCACCTTCCAGTAGAAAAAGCCGCTCAGCGCAAACGTCAGCAGAATGTAAACGCCGATCGACGTCACAACTCGCGAGCGATTGTTCGTCGAGCCCACAACCGCTCCGTCGAATGCCTTCACCGAGCCTCCTGATTATTTCGCGCTAACCGCGCGACTCTTCCGCCCGTGCCGACGGCCCAGACTTCGCGCCGTTTTCCAATCGAGATTGCATCGAGCGCGTTGAAGCCGGTCGCCTCCGCGCGCTTCCAGTTACGTCCGCCGTCATCGGAAATATCGGTTCCATTCATTCCGACAGCGACGAGGCTCTTGCCATCGAGAGCAATTACCGACGAGCGCCAACCGGAGGCTTGCGACTTCGATAGCTGATACGTGCCTCCTTGATCCGAGCTGAAGGCAGCGGTTCTCTCTGTCGCATCGATATTTTTGTAATCTCCGCCCACAATCGCGTAACCGCCTAGCCCACGCACAATCGAAAAGATACCGGTGGTCGCACTGCCACCGAGTGGCGCGTCGGTGGGCTTCCAGGTTTTTCCAAAATCGGGCGAGTGGAAAACGCGCGAGCCGGTTGGGCCGCCGGTAACGAATGTGAGCCCGGCCGCACCTTTCGCTCCGCGTTCGAGGATCATGGAAGAATTGCTCGCGGCAAACGACCCCTCATCCTTTTCAGCCGCTGGCATTCCGTCGCCTGGCGCGATCTGCCAAGTCTCTCCGTCCGTTGTGCGCACGATCAGGAATTTTCCGTCCACCGGATCGCTCAGCGCCGCGCACTTCAATTCGCCGTCGCAGACGATCGCGTCCAGAAAAAATGTTGGGCGCGTATCGGTGAACTGCATTTTCCATGTCGCGCCGCCGTCGGTCGTTTTGTAGATCCGCGATTTTTCGCCCTCGCCGGCGGACATCACGTACGCGGACGCCGTACCGAACGCGCGAACACCTCGGAAATCCAGCTTGTCGCCTTCCGGGATGCCGAGTTGCTGCCAGCTCTTGCCGCTGTCGGTTGATTTCAGGATCACGCCATTGGAGCCGCACGCCCAGATCACCAGATCTGCTTGAGCGGCGCCGCGCATCGGCGCCACCACGTCAATTCCACGCAAGCTCGTATCGACGCCTGACGTCACGAGCTGCCACATTGACGCCGCTTGCGCCGGGTTGCCGCCGCTCGTGGCTGCTTGCTGCCCCGGCGTTTCAGCAGCCCACATAGCCGCCATCGCCGCGGCAACCATCGCTGCCGCACGCCATCCGGATTTTCGTCGCGCTCGCATTTGCCGCGCATTCTAGCAGTAAAAACGGGCACTCACACCCTGCCAACGCCCGCCGGACACGCGACCCCCTGCCACAAGATTGCGGCAACCCGCAACTCGGATCACGACATCATCCGTAGTTGTACTGACTTGACAGCTAATTGTCCTCGCACGTACGCTCCCCGCAGCTTGAACGACTCCAATCGATATCTCTACTGGGTGGCGCTGGCGCTCACCCCGGGCCTCGGCACCCGCACCGCCGGAAAGCTTCTCCAAGCCTTCGGCTCGCCCGAGGCGGTTTTCTCCGCTTCGCTTACCGCGCTGGAGGCCCAGCACATTCCCGCGGCCGTGGCCCAAGCCATCCACAGCCGGCAGCCAATCAGCGCCGCAGCCAAGGAAATCGCCCAGGCGCAGGCCGCCGGAATTACGCTGATCACCTGGGATGAGCCAGACTACCCCCAGCGCCTCCTGCAGATTTTCGACCCTCCGCCCCTCTTGTATCTCACTGGTGATAAGACACTTCTGAACAGGCACCAGATATCGCTGGTTGGCTCGCGTCGTCCCACCCCCTACGGCAATCAAATGGCAATGAAGCTGGGCCGCGATTTGGCGGATCGCGGCGTGGTGATTGTGAGCGGCCTGGCGCGCGGAATCGATTCTTGCGCGCACTCGGGCGCACTGGCTGCGGTGAACGGCGCGACGATCGGCGTTCTCGGCTGTGGGATTGACGTGCTCTATCCCAAAGAAAACAAGAAACTTTTCGCTGAGATGGCCACGCGCGGCGCAATCATCTCCGAATTTGCGATGGGCACGTTCCCCGGTTCGCAGAATTTCCCGATTCGGAACCGTATCATCGCCGGTATGTCGCTCGGTACCGTGGTGATCGAAGGCGCTGAGCACTCGGGCTCGTTGATCACGGCCCGATTGGCGATGGAATTTGGCCGCGAGGTATTCGGGGTGCCGGGCAACGCCACGCAGCCTTCCAGCTTTGGTCCCAATCAGCTCATCAAGCAGGGTGCGAAGCTTGTGACTGGATGGGAGGACGTAATTGAAGAGCTTCCCACGCCCGTCCGGGCGGAGCTGTTGCCGGTGGAGTCGGCTACGACAGAAGAGCGGATGCTGCTCGTCGAGCAAAATTTGGGGCCGTCCGAGCGCGTTATGTATGAGCTTCTGGCACAGGACGAAGCCCTGGCGATCGACGATTTGATGGAAAAATCGGGGCTGACTTCGTCCGAGGTGCTGGCCGCCCTATTTGACCTGGAACTCAAAGGCGTGGTACGTCAGTTACCGGGTAAGCAATTCCTGAAAGTCCTGTTGTAATCGTTTCAGGCATTACAGGCTAGGATTGAGGACCAAGCCGGATCCCTAGCGGGAACCCGGCGGCGATTTTAGAAGTGTTGAAAAATAAGCCCTTTGGGGCGCGCGGCATCAAACCGGCCAATCCAAGCATCACAAGTCAGCACAAGATTTCGGGCAATATAAAGGACTAGAGAAAACTGCAATGGCAAGATCACTCGTAATCGTCGAATCGCCCGCCAAGGCGAAGACCATCAACAAATACCTCGGCCGAAATTACCTGGTGAAGGCCTCCTACGGCCACGTGATGGACCTGCCGAAGAAGAACATCGGCATTTTGCTGCCTCCCGACCCCGAGAGCAAAAAGAAGAAGAAAAAGAAGAAGGCCAAGGCCGACGCAAAGCCCGCGCCGAAGCCGGTAGTGGTCACCGAGAAAAACATTTTCGAACCCACCTACGAAGTGATTCCCAACAAGATCAAGGTGATCAACGATCTTCGCAAGGCTGCCGCGGGCGCCGAAGCCGTGTACCTGGCGGGCGACCCGGACCGCGAAGGTGAAGCGATCTGCGCGCACCTGGAAGAAATCCTCAGCAACCCGCGCCAGTATTCGAATTTGGTGGAACCGGAAGAAGGCGGCGAGGAAAACGCCAAGAACGGCGACAAGGCCGCCGCGAAGAAAGAAGCCAAAGTAACCGCGCCAACGAAAGAAGCGAAAAAATCCTCGAACGCCGCCGCTCCGAAAATTTATCGCGTGATGTTCAACGAAATCACGCAGAAGGCCATCAAAGCCGCCTTCGAAAAGCCCACGCAGGTAAACGCGAATCTCGTGGACGCGCAGCAGGCGCGCCGCGTGCTCGACCGCATCGTGGGCTACAAAGTCTCGCCGATCCTGTGGGACAAAGTGCGCCGCGGCCTGTCCGCCGGCCGCGTGCAAACCGTGGCGCTCCGCCTGATCGTCGAGCGCGAACTGGAAATCCGCGCGTTCGTTCCGGTCGAGTACTGGACGATTCACGCGATGTTGAGCGCGTCCGAGCCTCCTCCCTTCGAAGCGAAGCTTTTCAAGTACAAAGGCGAGGACATCGAAGTCTCGAACGAAGCCGCCGCGCGAAAAGTGCTTTCGGACGTCGAAAAAGCCGAATGGAAAGTCGCGAGCGTCACACAAAAAGAAAAGCGCCGCTTCGCTCCGCCGCCCTTTACCACTTCAAAGCTCCAGCAGGCCGGTTACAACCGCCTCCGCTACACCGCGAAGCGCACCATGATGCTCGCTCAGAAACTTTACGAAGGCGTCGAACTCGGCGATGAAGGCTCGGTGGCGCTGATCACCTACATGCGCACGGATTCGGTGAACGTCTCGGCCGACGCCGTAGCGCAGGTTCGCGATCACATCGGCTCGAGCTATGGCCAGAAGTATCTGCCCGAAAAGCCCAACGTTTACAAATCGAAGAAAGACGCGCAGGAAGCCCACGAAGCCATCCGCCCCACGGACGTGACGCGAACGCCCGAAAGCGTGAAGCCCTACCTCGACGAATCGATGTGGAAGCTTTACCTGATGATCTGGCAGCGTTTCGTCGCTTCGCAGATGGTGCCGGCCATTTTCGATCAGACCACGATCGACATCGCCGTCCGTGATTACACCTTCCGCGCCAGCGGTTCCGTTCAAAAATTCGACGGCTTCCTCGCCGCGTATCAGTCCGTGCAGGAAGAGGAAGAAAAGGAAGACGCCGGCGACGCCGCGGGCAACCGCCTGCCGCAAGTTCGCGAGGGCGAAATTCTGAAGCTCGAATCGATTCGCCCCGACCAGCACTTCACCGAACCGCCGCCGCGCTACACCGAAGCGACGCTGGTGAAAGAACTGGAAGAAAAAGGAATCGGACGCCCGTCCACCTACGCCGCGATCATTTCCACGATCGTCGAGCGCGAGTACGTCACGAAAGACGGCGGCCGCTTTGCGCCCACGATGCTTGGCGAGCGCGTCAGCGTTTTGCTCGTGAAAAGTTTTGAAGACATCTTCGACGTTGGCTTCACCGCGCGCCTCGAAGAAGAACTCGACGAGATCGAAGACGGCAAGATGCCCTGGCGCCAGTCCGTGCAGGAATTCTGGGACCGCTTCACCGTCGATCTCGATAAAGCCGGCGAAGAAATGCTTTCCTACAAGGCCGGCATTCCGACGGGCCAGAAATGCGAGAAGTGCGGCCAGGGCGAATTGCTCGAGCGCATCTCGCGCCTGGGATTTTTCCTAGGCTGCAATCGCTACCCCGAGTGCGACTACATCAAGGATCTTTCGCCCGAGCTTCCCGCCGAGGGTGAAGAGAAAGTCGAAATCTGCGACACCTGCGGCAAGGAAATGGTCATCAAAGCCGGCCGCTTCGGCGCGTTCCTCGCCTGCTCCGGTTATCCCGAATGCAAGCAGACCAAGCGTCTGGTTCAGGGAACCCGCGTGGCCCGGCAGCCGGACGTGGTGCTCGATGAAAAGTGCCCGCTCGACGACGCGCCGCTTCTCCGCCGCGCCGGCCGCTTTGGCGATTTCATCGGCTGCCAGAATTATCCGAAGTGCAAGTACACGCGCCCGATCACGCTCGGCATCAAATGCCCGAAGTGCAACGAAGGCGAGTTCGTCCGCCGCGGCACGTCGAAAGGCCGCGGAGCAGGACGCATCTTTTACGGCTGCAGCCGCTATCCCGATTGCGATTACACCTCGCCGCACGAGCCGATCAACGAGCCGTGCCCGAAATGCGCCGCACCATTCATCGTGGAAAAGCGCACCAAGCAGGGCAATTTTCGCGCCTGCGTGAAAGAGGGCTGCGACTGGGAGATTGAGCTGCAAGCTCCCGAAGCCCCTGCCGCGACCACCAACGGCGCTGCGCCCGCGCCAGTGGAAGTGCCTGTCGGCAAGTCGTAGCCTCCGGCCGCTTGCCAACCCTCACACACCGGGATCGTTCGATTTCTTCACTTTCGGCCTCACGTGTACCAGGGTACAATGGTACCAACATGCCGGTCATCGTAGCCAGTAGCGGCCTCTCCGACGCAGCTTTTCTCGCCGCCCTGCGCGACGGCTCCCTTCCGCCGGAGCGATTTCACCACGGTGACCATCTGCGCCTCGCATGGCTCACGCTGCAAGCGCGCCCACTCCCCGCCGCTGCATTGGAGATACGGCGGACAATTCGCGCCTTCGCCTCGCACCACGGAAAGGCCGCGATCTATCACGAAACGATCACCACGGCCTGGATCGCCCTGCTTGCCTCACACAGCGAGACTACATTCATAGAATTTCTCACCGCCAACGAAGATCTGCTCAGCGCAAAACTTCTCGAACGCTATTGGTCGCCGCAAACGCTCTTCTCTGCTGCCGCAAAGCAAGCGTGGATGCCACCTGACCGCGCCCCGCTTCCGATCGACCCCGCCATTCTGAACTCGCTCACAATGGATTCACGCTGATGCCACCGCAACGCAAATCGCCGCGGTCCCCGGTCAACGTCCCGATCGCGCACGATAGCCGCCTGTTCGTCGAACGCGTGCAGACCGGTGTCCGCATCGAGAAGCGCCTGCTCAAAGTGCTGAAAGCCTTCGCCGAATTTCACGACATGACGCTCGGCGACCTGCTCGAAGGCATCGTTCTCCACGCCTTCGACAATAGAACGCCCTTCTCGCCCGAATCGCTCAAGCGCATCGCGATGCTGAAAGAAGTCTATGGCCTCGACCTCGATGCCTCCGCGAGCCACTTGCTGAAAGAAAAACGCCCCTCCTCACGGAAACAGGCGCTGCAAAAAGGAGTGTCGCAATGAGTCCGCGTCCCGGCGGCGGTTCCGCGTCGTATCCGGTTCTGTTTCTTCAATGGTCCGTCGGCATCGTCGTGCTTATCGCGTCGGTGAGGACGTTCTTTCACTCCGCGCACAATCTCGCCGCCGCGCCTGCGTCCCATCACTTGCTGTTTCTGCCTCTGCTTTCCGGAATCGAGGCCGCCGCGGTGATCTTGTTTCTGATTCCGAGTACGTCCCGCATTGGCAGTTACCTGCTCTTGGTCGTTTTCGGCGTCGCCCTTCTCTTTCATCTCCTGAACGGCGACTTGGAAGTGATCACTCTCAATCTCGTGATTTACATCGCCTCCGTCATCGTCGTCCGCTCCAGCTCCGGCGGCTTCTGAAAATTCACGCGTCTATCCTGTAGAGCGCGCGCGGTTCAAACGAACGGTGCCGCCACTTATCCACGCTCGTCCACAGGCCTCTGCTCGCCCCCGCCCCCGCCGCGTGCTACAACGCAGCGCATGCACACATTCGAAAAAATTCTCGGACCGGCAGACAGTGGGGCATTCGCCTCGCAACCGTTATCTTTATCGCCGCTCCTCTCCAATCACTGCGGAACGCAAACTACGGGCCGTCCTATAATCCAGTCGGACTACCCTCAAATGGATTTCGAGACCGCACTCCAACATTTCGTCAACTACATGCACTACGAGCGGAATTTCTCCGCCCACAGCATCCGCAACTACGGCGAAGACATCGAGATCTTCATCCGCTTCATCACGCCGCCCGGTGAGGTCACTCCATCCGTCGAGGCCACCGAGCTGATCCTGCTTCGCGAATTTATAAGCTCGCTGTACGCGCGCTCCCTCTCAAAGCCGACCATCAAACGCAAAATCGCGGCGCTCCGCGCGTTTTTTAAATTCTGCGTGCGCGAGGGCTGGGTGGCAGGCAATCCCGCGAAGATGCTTCACTCGCCGAAACTCCCTATCCGCGTGCCGCGCGTGCAAACTCCGGAGGAACTCTCGAATTTCCTCGACCGCATGCCCGGCGGCAAATCGCGACAGGCCGCTCCCATCATTCATGGGCGACGCGCGGTCCGCGGCCTGTACGGCAACGAACGGCACATTCCCTCGCGCGACCGCGCCATTCTCGAGTTGCTTTATGCGTCCGGTTTGCGCGTGAGTGAATTGTGCGGGCTCGACATGGGAGACATCGACCGCGCCAGCCAGATGCTCCGCGTCATGGGCAAGCGCCGCAAGCAGCGCGTGGTGCCCTTTGGCGACCAGGCGGCCGCCGCACTCGATGAATATCTGCCGTTCCGTCTCGAGCTTCTCACTTGGCGCAACCCGGATCCGAATTACGATGCGGTGTTCCTGGGGAACCGCGGAAAGCGCATCGGCCCAAAAGCCGTCGCGCTAATGGTGAAAGATTATTGCAAGTTGCTGAATCCCGAATTTCGCCTGCATCCGCACGCGTTCCGCCATGCGTTTGCCACGCACCTTTTGGGCGACGGCGCCGACCTGCGCGCGATTCAGGAGTTGCTCGGCCATGCCTCGCTTTCCACCACGCAGCGCTACACCCAAGCCAGCATCGAGCAGCTGATGAAGGTGTACGACAAGTCGCACCCGCACTCGTAGCGCACAACTACGCCCGCGACGCGAAAACAAGCAACCGGGCACACCTCCACTCACGCATCCAAACATTCGAACGGGAAAATGGCAGGCGCGCTAGACGTTCAGCGTCAGCGCGGTTTCAGGAATGAATCCACCTACGGACGTTCGTCCGGGCTTCGGCGGCGGCATCGGATTCTTCACTCGATCCACGCGGTTGTACGCCGTGTCGCGCTCCACCGGCTCGCGCCCCGCGGCGCTAATCAATCGCTCGAGCTCGTTGCGCGACATGAACTCCGGCGTCGTCGCGCCCGCATCGTGATAAATATTTTCTTCCACCACGGTGCCGTCCAGATCGTTCGCGCCAAAGCTCAGCGCGATCTGCGCCACGCGCGGCGTCAGCATGATCCAGTACGCCTTGATGTGGTCGAAGTTGTCGAGCATCAGCCGGGCCACGGCGATCGTCTTCAAATCGTCGAAGCCCGTCGCCGGCGGCACGTCTGAAATTCCCGTGTTGGCCGGATGAAACTGCAGCGGGATAAACGTGACGAAGCCGTGCGTCTTGTCTTGCGTCTCGCGCAGCTGGATCAGATGATCCACGCGCTCTTCCGGCGTCTCGATGTGCCCGTAGAGCATTGTCGCGTTGGACTTCAGGCCAATCTCATGCGCCGTGCGCGCAATTTCCAGCCAGCGCTGCCCGCTCACTTTGTGGTCGCAGATGATCTTGCGCACGCGAGGGTGAAAAATCTCGGCGCCGCCGCCGGGCAGCGAATCGACGCCCGCGCTCTTCATCGCTTCGAGCGTCTCTTTGATCGTGAGCTTCGCGATCCGCGCGTAGTAACCCACTTCCACCATTGTGAACGCTTTCAGGTGCACTTGCGGAAAGCGCTGCTTCAGCCCGCGAATCAGGTCGAGATAAAACTCAAACGGCAAATCCGGGTGCAGCCCGCCGACGATATGGAACTCAGTGGCCCCTTCGCTCACGCCTTCCGCCGCGCGCGCGTACATCTGCTCCAGCGAAAACGTGTAGGCTCCCGGCGAATCCGGCGACCGCCCAAACGCGCACAGCTTGCAGTGCGCCACGCACACGTTTGTGGGGTTGATGTGCCGGTTGACGTTGAAGTAGGTGATGTTCCCGTGCTTCTTCTCGCGAACGTAGTTCGCGAGCCAGCCCACGGCCAGCAAGTCGTTTGATTGGAACAGCGCGAGCCCGTCTTCCGCGCTCAACCGTTCGCCCGCCAGCACTTTCTTCGCGACAGGCTCCAGACGCAAGTCTGTGATTCTTAGATCTTTCGAGGTGTGGGTAGAGGTCGGCATCGGCAAAAATTAGCGTCGCAGCGCGATCGCCGCAGCGCCCCAAAACAAAAGGAACAATAAACTAATATAGCCATTCACCGTGAAAAACGCAGCATTCATTTTGCTCAGGTCGTTGGGCTTCACCAGCGAATGCTCGTACGCGAGCAGCGCCGCCACCACGCAAATTCCCACATAAGCCGGCCATCCCAGCCCGAAACTCACCGCCAGCCACACCAGCAGGCTCACCATCAGGATGTGCAGCCCGCGCGCAATGAGCAGCGCGTTGGCCACTCCGAATCGCTTCGGAATGGAATACAGCCCCGCCTGTTTATCGAACTCCACGTCCTGGCACGCGTACAGCACGTCGAACCCGCCAACCCACAGCGTCACCGCCGCGCACAAAATCAGCATCCGCCAGTCGAGCGACCCGCGAATCGCAATCCACGCCGCAGCCGGCGACATCCCTAAACAAAATCCCAGTACGAAGTGCGCCCACGACGTGAACCGCTTCGTGTACGAATAAAAGAACAGCACCGCCAGCGCCACAGGCGAAAGCTTAAGCGCCAGCGGATTCAACTGCCACGCCGAAATCACCAGCAGCGCCGCCGCGCCGATCGTGAACGCCCACGCGAACGCCACCGAAATTTCGCCCTTGGGAATCGCGCGGTTTGCCGTGCGCGGATTCTTCGCATCGTACGTGCGGTCCGCGATGCGGTTCACCGTCATGGCCGCCGATCGCGCGCCAACCATCGCCAAAATGATCCACACAATCTGCCGCGCCGCCGGCAACTCATGCGCCGTCCCCGCCGCGAGCAGCGCTCCCACCAGTGCAAACGGCAGCGCGAACACCGAATGCTCGAACTTGATCATCTCGAGCACCGTTCGCACTTGCCCGCGCTTCATCGTCTCCGTCGCGCTCAACTCTTTTTCTCCGGCCCGCCCTTCCACACATACTGCTTTTCCTGCGGCAGCCCCAGCTGCGCCAGTACGCGATACGCGTACTGCTCCACCAAATCCTCAATCGTCTTCGGCCCGTAATAAAACGCCGGCATCGCGGGCATCACCGTCGCCCCCGCGTCATGCACCTTCAGCATATTTTCCAGATGGATCCGGTTTAGCGGGGTTTCGCGAATGCAGAGCACCAGCGGCCGCCGCTCCTTCAGGCACACATCCGCGGCGCGCGTCAGCAGGTCCGCCGCCGTCCCCGCCGCGATCGCGCCCATCGCGCCCGCCGAGCACGGTATCACTGCCATGCCGTCCACCGCCGCGCTGCCCGATGCGATGCTCGCTCCAATATCCTTATTGGGTAGAAACTCGATCTTCGCCGCCGCCGTCCCCGTCAGCATCGCCGGAAGTTTTTTCGGCTCGCTTGCTACCAAACCGAGTTCCCCTGCGACTAAACGCAAACCGGCATCACTCGCCACCAAAAATACATGTTCCACGCGCGTATCTCGATCGAGCATCCGCAGCAGCGCCTGCGCGTACACCGCGCCGCTGGCGCCTGTGATGCCTACCGTGATCACGCTTCCGCTGGAATTAGCCATGAAATTTGGGTGTCCTACGATTGTAGGTGCCGCGTTTCCATGCCGTCAAGGAAACCGCAGCCCCGCCGCGCGCGTCCCTATACCCAGCCGCGCCGTATCAGATTCGATCCATTTTGGCCGAAGAGTGTACAAACGCCCCAGACTCGCTCGTTGCCCCGCTCACCCGGAAGATGCAAAATACTGCCCGCTTCTTGCGAATCTCGTATTCGTAGCGCGCACATTCGTGGAGGAAACAAATGAAGGTAAAGCAGAAAGCGGCCGCCGTCCTCGTAACCGGCATCGCCGCCAGCCTCGGCTTTTTCGCCGTCCCTCGCGGGCTGCATGCATCGCCCGCCGGAGCTGACGACGGCAAGCCCGCCGTCACGCTTCCCAAGCTTGAATTTACAGACACCAAACTCGACAACGGCCTGCGCGTGATCCTGGTGCCCGATCATTCCGCGCCCGTCTATTCGATCGACGTTTGCTACAACGTCGGCTCCCGCAACGAGCGCCCCGGCCGCACCGGCTTCGCGCACCTGTTTGAACACATGATGTTCCAGGGCTCGGAAAACGTCGGCAAGGGCGAGCACTTCTCGCTCGTTTACAACAACGGCGGCGGCATGAACGGCACCACCAATGAAGACCGCACCACCTACTTCGAAGAGCTGCCGAGCAACCAGCTCGAACTCGGCCTTTTCCTCGAAGCCGACCGCATGCGCGCCCTCGCCATTAATCAGGCCAATCTCGATAATCAGCGCAACGCCGTGCAGGAAGAGCGCCGCCAGGGCATCGACAACCAGCCCTACGGCCGCGCCAACCTGGACATCGACAGCCTTTCCTACGACAACTTTGCCTACAAGCACTCCACCATCGGCTCGATGAGCGATTTGAACGCCGCGAGCATTAAAGACGTTCAGGATTTCTTCCGCATTTACTACGCGCCGAACAACGCCGTGCTTACGCTGGTCGGTGATTTCAAGCCCGAAGAAGCCCTCGAGAAGGTGAAGAAGGCTTTCGGCTCGATTCCGTCGCAGCCCACGCCGCCGCCTGTGAATCTCGATGAAGAGCCGCACTACGGCGAACGCATCGAAACGATCTACGACCCGCTCGCGCGCTTGCCGCAGATTTACATCGCGTATCACATTCCTGCCGGCAACACGCCGGAAAACTACGCAGCGCAGCAGCTCGCGCTGATTCTCGGCCAGGGTGAAAGCTCGCGCTTCTACCAGCACCTGGTGAAGGATAAGCAACTCGCCTCCGAGGTTTCCGTGGATGCCGACGCGCGCATCGGCGTCAGCCAGCTTTACATCTCAGCCACTCCGCGGCCCGGCGTAAAAATGGAAGACCTTCGCGCCGCGATCGACCAGGAACTCGATACCGTTATCGCCGGTGGAATCACCGCCGACGAACTGGCCAAGGCGAAAACGATCGCCCTTCGCCAATTCATCGAGCGCCGCCGCTCGTCGCTGTTCACTGCGATTCTGATCGGCAACTACGCCGTTTATTTCAACGATCCGAATCTCATCAATACGATCACGGACAAGCAAAATGCCGTCACCCTCGACCAGGTGAACGCCATGGCCAAGAAGTTCCTGCTCAAGGATCAGCGCAGCATCGTCATCACCATCCCGGCTCCGGCCGACGCATCCGCCAAGGGGGCCCAATGAACGCTGTCAAGAACTCCGCAAACTCATTTTCGCAACGCGCAGCACTTCGCATCGTTTTGGCCGGCGCATCGCTCGCTCTTGCCGGATTTGTCGCGGCTCCCGCCTTCGCGCAGGCGCCCGGCGGCGATAAAGGCACTTCGCTCAGCAAAGTCGAACGGCTCAATCGCGCGCCGGTGAACAAAGAAATCCTGCGGGTGAAGCTGCCGAAACCGGTAATCGAAAAGCTGCCCAACGGCCTGACGATCGTTATGCTCGAGGATCACAAGCTGCCCACCGTAGCCTTCAACATGTGGATTCGCCCCGGCCAGCTGGCCGATCCGAAGGACCTTCCCGGCGTTGCCTCGTTCACCGCGGGCATGCTCAAAGAGGGCACGGCGAAGCGGACCAGCGCTCAACTCGCAAACGAGGTGGATTCGCTCGGCGCGTCGCTCGACGCGACGTCCGCCTTCGGCTCCGGCGTCTCTACCGTCACCGCGTCAGGCTTAATCAATACCGCTCCGCAAATCCTCGATTTGATGAGCGACATCGTGCTGAACCCGACGTTCTCCGACGACGAACTCGCAAAATACAAACAGACCGAAGGTGCAAGCCTCGAGCAGCGCCTCTCGAATCCGGGCTTCCTCGCGCAGCAGGCTTTCAAGAAGACCGTGTACGGCGACACTCCGATGGCCATCGCGTCCCCGACGAAAGAATCCATCGAGAAAATTTCGTCCGCGGATCTGAAGAAATTCCACGACGCGCACTACGTTCCCGGAAACACGATCCTTGGCGTCACCGGCGATTTCAAATCCGCCGAAATGAAAGAGCTCGTCGCGAAGTATTTCGGCGGTTGGAAAGGCGCCGCTGAACCTGCGATGAAGTTCCCGGATACGGTCGCGCCGCAGCCGATGAAAATCCTGCTCGTCGATCGTCCCGGCTCGGTGCAAACCTTCTTTGTGATCGGCGACCGCACCATTCGCCGCGTCGATCCCGAATACGTTCCGCTGGTGGTGATGAATCAGGTGATCGGCAATGGCCCGCAGGCTCGCCTCTTCCTCGATTTGCGCGAAGAGCACAGCCTCACCTACGGCGCGTATAGCCGCTTCACATCCAACGTGTACGTCGGCGACTGGCAAGCTTCCTCGCCCGTCCGCACCGCCGTCACCAAGGACGCCGTCGATCGATTCCTTTACCAGTTCAAAAAAATCAACGACGAGCCGGTTCCGCAGGCTGAACTCGACGAATCGCACCGCGCGATCGTTGCAGGCTTCGCTCTGTCGCTCGAGCAGCCTTCGCAGATCCTTTCGAACTGGCTCACCGTGCAGTATTACGGTTTGCCGGCGGATTATTGGGAGAAGTACCCCGACCAGATTTTCGCGGTCAACTCGGCGCAGGTGCAAGCGGCCGGGAAAAAATACGTGGACCCCGCTCACTTGCAGTGGATCTGCGTAGGCGATCGCAAGCAGATCGAAGCGTCGCTTAAGCCTTACGGCCCGCTCACGATCGTTGACGTGAAGGGCAATCCAGAAAACTAACTCACGCTAAAACAAAACGCGCATCGAAGGCCGCGACTCGCGAACCTTCGATGCGCGTCTTATTTTGTGGCGCAGGTCAGGATTTCTTGATCGCGCGCACGATCAGCAGCAGCACCACCGCGCCGACCACCGCCATTACCAGCTGTCCAACCAATCCGTACGCCGCAAGGCCCAGCAGCCCAAAAATCCACCCACCGAGCAGCGATCCCACGATACCAATGATCAGGTCGAGCAAAATCCCCTTGCCCGATCCCGAAACCAATTTGCTCGCGATGAATCCCGCGAGAATACCGATGATAATTTCCCAAAGAAAACTCATATACTCCTCCGCCCCAATGGATTTTCAGCGGCACTCACGCCGCCGTTGACTGGCCCCAATCGCGGCCCACTCTAGCACGGAAGCCCGCACTTGCAACTCCGCCACCGCCGCCTAGCCTGTAAAGGCCGCTTTCGCTCGCGGCTCTAACGTAAGCGTACAGCCTTTGCATTTCTTTTTGCGCTCCGCGTCTTCAGCCCGTCCCATCCGCGCTATCATCGATATGACCAAACGCCATGAACGAATCCGACCTCCGCACACTTCTCGAAGCCGTAAAATCCGGAAAACTCTCGCTCGACCACGCCGTGAGAGACCTGCGCGAACTTCCCTTCGAAGACCTCGGCTTCGCGAAAGTCGATCACCATCGCTCGCTACGCCAGGGTTTCCCGGAAGTGATCTTCGGCCGCGGCAAGACGACGCCTCAAATCGCCGGCATCGTGCGCGGCATGCTCCGCAAGAAGTCGTCGCACAACATTCTGATCACGCGCACCAACGCAAAAACCTACGCCGCCGTGCGCAAGCTCGCACGCAACGCGAAATTCCACGAAGACTGCGGCGCCATCGCCATCGAACGCAGCAATCATGTGACAGGCGCGGGGCTAATCCTCATCGTCACCGCCGGCACCAGCGACATTCCCGTCGCGGAAGAAGCTCTCGCCACCGCGCGGATCATGGGCAATCGCGCCGAAGCGATCTACGACGTTGGCGTCGCCGGCCTGCATCGCCTGCTCGAACACCGTTCGCGCCTCACCGAAGCTCGCGTGATTATTGTTGTGGCTGGAATGGAGGGCGCTCTGCCGAGCGTGGTAGGAGGTCTCGTCGCGGCGCCCGTGATCGCCGTCCCCACAAGCACCGGCTACGGTTCAAGTTTTGGCGGCCTCACCGCGCTGCTCGGCATGCTCAATAGCTGCGCATCCAACGTCAGCGTAGTAAATATCGACAACGGCTTCGGCGCCGGCTGCGTAGCCAGCACCATCAATCGCAAATAATTCTCACGCGCGAGTCGCACTCCCAAGCGCGTCGAGCAACTCACCCTCTTCATCCGCGCGCACCGTGCGCAAATCCAAAATCAATTTCTTGCCTTCAATCCGCGCAATCACCGGCACGCGCGCCACACGCAGCCGCGCTTCCATCGCATTCACAGATGCAGCGCCGCCCTCAATCGCAATCACATACGACTCGATCCGCTGATCCGGCGTCGAGCCCCCACCCACCACCGAAAATCCCGGCACCACGCTCAGCCGCACTCCATCCGGCAAAGCATCCACCGCCTTGGTACAAAATATTTCAGACCGCACCCGCATCGCGTCCGCCGTCGCGCGAATCATCCGCAGCGCCGGAATTTCATCCATCGCGCCTCGCAAGTACGCGCGCGCCGTCGCCTCCAACGCCGCAATCGTCAGCTTGTCCACGCGCAGTACGCGAAACATCGGATCGCGCCGGATCTTCTCCACCACGTCGCGCTTCCCCGCAATAATTCCCGCCTGCGGGCCGCCCAGCAATTTGTCGCTGCTGTACGTCGCCACGGCCACGCCCGCCGCGCAGCTCGACCGCACCACCGGCTCCTCGACGCCCGTCCCCGAAAGATCCGCCAAGCATCCCGATCCGAGATCCTCATACACCGGCACGCCGGCATCGGCGCCTACCGCCACCAATTCGTCGAGCGCTGGCCGTCCAGTAAATCCGCTGATCCGGAAATTCGAAGGATGCACGCGCAATATGAGCCGGGTTCTTTCGTTCACTGCTTTTTCGTAGTCGCGAACGTGCGTGCGATTCGTCGTGCCCACTTCACGCAGCAACGCACCGCTCTCGCTCATAATGTCTGGGATGCGAAAGCCGTCGCCGATCTCGATCAGTTCGCCGCGCGAGACGATCACTTCACCGCCCTTCGCCAGCGCATGCAGCACCAGAAAAATCGCGGCCGCGTTGTTGTTCACCACGATCGCCGCTTCCGCGCCCGCCAGTTCGGCCAGCGCAGCGCTCGTATGAACGTCGCGCCGCCCGCGCTTCCCCGCCGCCAGGTCGTACTCGAGATTCGTGTAGCGCGTCGATGTCGCCGCAATCGCTGACGCCGCATCATCAGCCAGCGGCGCGCGTCCCAGATTGGTATGCAGCACCACCCCCGTCGCGTTGATCACGCCCCGCAGCGACGGCCGAACCGCCGCATTCACCGCCGCCTTCACGCGAGCCTCAATCCCCTCGCTCGCACTGGCTCCCGCGGGCGCCTCGTTTTGAGTTTCCTTCCGACGAGCCGTTGATTTCTCGCGCACAGTTCCGTCCAGAATCTCGCGCCGCCGCGTCTCAATCGCCTGCCGCGCCGCACGCAATACAATCGGCCGTCCGTGCTCTGAAACTAGCGGTGCAAACGCAGGCCGCGCCATCAGCTCGTCCACAGACGGCAGTTCGCGCAGCCGTGCCGCAGCCGCGCCAGATACGCGCCCCTTCTTCGGTTTTGTCGTTTTTTTCATCGTCCGGCCGCCGGAACCACGTGCCCCCGATGCGTACCGCGATTTAGTGCCGGAAGTGGCGAATGCCCGTCGTGACCATCGCAAGGCCGAGCTTATTCGCGACGGCGATCACTTCGTTGTCGCGCACCGACCCACCCGGCTGAATCACCGCGGTGGCGCCGGCCTTCGCCGCCTCTTCTACGCTGTCTGGAAACGGGAAGAACGCATCCGACGCGAAGACGCTACCCTTGAGCGACAGCCCCGACGTCGTTGACTTGATAACTGCGATTTTCACCGCATCCACGCGGCTCATCTGTCCCGCGCCGATCCCAACCGTCTCCGTCGCCTTCGCAAAAACGATCGCGTTCGACTTCACGTGCTTGCACACTTTCCACGCAAACAGCAGCGCGCGAACTTCTTCCGGTGTGGGTGAGCGCTCGGAAACCACTTTCAAATCAGCTTCGGTGGTTTCGTGTAGGTCCGCATCCTGCACAAGAATGCCGCCCGAAATCGGCTTCAGCATCAGGTTGCCCGCCTCGCCCTGCTCTTCACCGCGCGTCAGTTCGAGCAACCGCAGATTTTTCTTGGCTGCAAATTTCTCCAGCGCCGCCGGCTCGTAGCCCGGAGCCGCAATGCACTCCACAAAAAGCTTGGCCACTTCCTCGGCCGTTGCCGCGTCGATCGGCCGATTGAACGCAAGCACTCCGCCGAAAGCGGAAATCGGATCGCACGCCAGCGCTTTGCGGTAAGCCTCGACGAGCGAATCCTCCTCAGCTGCGCCGCATGGATTGTTGTGCTTGATGATCGCGCAAGCAGCGCGGCGGAATTCCTTCGCGAGTGCCCACGCCGAATCGAGATCCACGAGATTGTTGTACGAAAGTCCCTTGCCCTGGAGCTGCTTCGCGCCGGCAAGCCCTGAAGCGGGATGGCCCGCGGGAATGTAAAGCGCGGCGGCCTGATGCGGATTTTCTCCGTAGCGCATCGTTTGCGTGCGTTCGATGCTGAACGAAAGCCGCTGCGGCAATTTCTCCAGTGAGCCGATGTTCACGGAATTCGTCGCAGCGTCCGCCGACAGGCGTTCGAGTTCCGTTGCAATTTCGCCGTCGTAGCGTGCGGTGCGTGCGTAAGCTTTGCGCGCAAGATTCAGCCGTGTCGCGAGGCTCAATTCGCCGTGCTCGCGAATTTCCGCGGAAACCGCGGCGTAATCGGCGTGATCGGTCACCACGCCCACGCTCTGAAAGTTTTTCGCGGCAGAGCGCACCATTGACGGGCCGCCGATGTCGATATTTTCGATCAGCTCGGCCGCCGTCACGCCCGGCGTCGCGGCAGTCGCCGAAAACGGATAAAGATTCACCACCACCAGATCGATCGGCACAATACCGTGTTCCTGCGTTTGCTTCTGGTCCTCGGCTTTCGCGCGCTGGTACAAAATTCCGCCGTGAACCTTCGGATGCAGCGTCTTCACGCGCCCGCCGAGCATTTCCGGCCAGCCCGTCAGATCGGAAATATCGCGCACGGCCACGCCGGAATCGCGCAGCAGTTTCGCGGTGCCGCCGGTGGAAACGATTTCTGTGCCGAGCGAGCTGAGTTCACGCGCGAACTCGACGATGCCGGTCTTGTCATAAACGCTGATCAGCGCGCGGGCGATGCGCGACTTGCTTGACGTCACTGTGGAATTCCTCCGGAGATGAGAAGCGATAGTTTAAGCGTTTGATGGGGAAAGCGGAAGGGCACGCGGGTGCGCGCACACTTTTTCGCGGGCGGAGATTTCTTGCGCGGTGCCGCGAGGCGGAAGTGCTTCGATTACGTGGAGACGCGGGCCTTCAGTTTTACTTTGCCGGCTTCGACGCTCACGGTGTACTCGATCTCGCGGCCGCCCTTCGATTTCAGGTCGGAGGTTTTCTGCGACACGAAGCGCTCGAAATCTTTCAGCGAAGGAACGCCGGCGCGCTCGCCGGTCTCTGTGCGCGCTTCGACGAGTTTGTCGTACAGCAGCTGCACTTTATCTTTTTCGTTTTCAGGATCGGAGAACGCCAGCGCAAAGCGAGCGGCGCGCTTGGTTTCCGCCGCGGCCTCGGCCGCCGTTGCGTGCGCGTGATGCGCGGGAGTCGCTGGTGCGGGCGGCGCGGCTTTGGCTGCGGCTTCGGCAGCTTTGCGCGCGCGTTCGGCTTCAATCGCTTTAGCCGCCGCGCCGTAATGATGCTGCGTGATGCCGCCTTCTTTTTGCGCGAGTTTTTTGCGCCACATGTCCTGGTACTTCACGTAGGTCTGCGTCAGGTTGGTCGCGCGGAAACGCTGGCCGGAGGAAAGGTCGGCGGAGCGATCGCTGAATCGCCGCAGCGCGGTTTCCAGGCGCCACTGCGTATCGTTGGGAGGACGCTTGCGGCCGCCGCCGAAATACTGCTCGAACTCGATCTTCAGCGTGCGGATATCGCGCTCGATGGAATTCAGTTCATCATCAACGTTCGGCATCGCGGGGCACCCGAAGCGCCGGAAATTCCGGCAGATACGGCACAGTTTTCGACGATACCTAAGCGTAGAAAACGCGAACGACCACGTCAATTGTACGAACGGTCAGGATTTCTGAAAGTGAAACGGGCGGAGCACCCATAGCCCCGTAAATACAATTAATACAACGACTTACAAGGACGATTCCACCCTAGAGGCACGACCATTTTAGAGTACGGGAGCGAAGCTACCGTTTTGCTATCCCACAAAACGGCAGGCACCACGAAGGCTCGGACACCACAGCCACGACGACTACGGCTTCTTTTTCTTCGCCGCGTTCTTCTCTAGAACCGGCGCCACCGCCGGCACGCGATGGTACGTAATCTCAATCACCTGCGGTTCACCCGTATCCGGCACGATCTCCGCGCGCGAAACGAAAGTGTCGTTGTCCGTCCGCGTAAAAATAAATTTCTTCGGCTTCCCATCCACCGCGTTGTCAAACTCAAACGTCTTGTTGTCAAAACTCGCGAGCGTCAGCCGCGTCGGATCGCCCTTTTCCCACGCGTTCAATTCCGGCGTGAAATGCCGGATGTTGAATCCCACTCCGCCCGCCGTTTGCAAAATCGTGAACAGCTCAATCACCAGCACCTTATCCGTTTCCATCAAGCTGAACGTGCCGGTCATCACGCCCGCCTGCGGCGCCATCCACACCTGTTGAGCCACACGCGGTCCCCACTCGCCTCGCCACGTGCCTTCCAGCCAGCGCAGATCGGCCACCGTCGGGATAATCGACGCCGAAATCTGCGCCCCCGCTGGCGTCGCGCCGCCCGTAGCAGCCCCGACACTATCACCCACGCCAACGCTCGCCCCGGCCGCAGCCGCGCTGGGTGCACCGCCCGGCTTCGCGCCCGCGCTCGATTGCGTTCGCGCATGAGCCGGCCCCCGCGCCTGCACGAGCTTCGGCGCACTGCCAAGCGCCAGCAACGCGCCGAGAATCAACGCCGTACAGCGCAACGAGCTACCGCGCTTCATACACCCTCGTAAAAATTGTAAATAATTGTTTCGGGGCGAGCCACTGCCGCCATCTTATACTAAAGTGGTTTGTGGTCACAGTCGCGCGCCTCGAGGCCCCCTCACTCGCAGGAACTCTCACACGTGCAACCGCGAACACTTTGACGACGTCGAATCGCTATACCATAATTGAGGTTTGTGGCCGCCGAATGAACACTCTCCTACGCATCTTCGCCGTAACCGCATTGGGCATCGCGCCGCTGGCATCCATCGCCGCCGCTCAGGCCGCCGCTCCAGCGCCGCAAGCCGCAGCGCCGAGTAAACCGGCCGAGCCTCAAGACGCGCAAAAAACTGATGCCCCGCCACCCGACCGTTCCGATTCCTACTATTACTTCACGCTCGGCCACCTCGACGAGCTTCAGTTTGAACTCACCGGCGACGGCGCCCGCGCCACCCAAGCCATCGACGCATACAAAAAAGCGCTCGATCTGAACCCGAATTCGCCGGTCGTCATGGAGCACCTCGCGGAAATTTACGCGAAGTCGCAGCGCATCCACGACGCCGTAATCGAAGCGCAGGCCTCGCTCAAGATCGACCCCGACAACGTGGACGCGCACAAGCTGCTCGCGCGCATCTACGTCCGCACCCTCGGCGACGTCAACGCCGGCGACGTGCAGCGCGAAAATCTCGGCAAAGCCATCGAGCAGTTTCAAGCCATCCTGAAGCTTGAACCGGACGATCTGTACTCCGCGCTGTGGCTCGCGCGCCTCTACCGCTTCGAAAATCAGCACGCCGACGCCGAAAAAGTGCTGCGCGGCATTCTGCAGCGCGATGCGGACAACGGTCCCGCTCTCGAGCAGCTCAGCCAGATCCTAATGGACGAGGGCCGCTCGCAGGAAGCGATCCAGCTTCTCTCCGACGCTGCGAACGATTCCGCCTCGCCCGATGTGCTCGATCTTCTCGGCGACGCCTATAACCAGGCACACGAGTACGACAAA
This sequence comes from uncultured Acidobacteriota bacterium, assembly GCA_963702125.1. Classification (GTDB taxonomy): domain Bacteria; phylum Acidobacteriota; class Terriglobia; order Acidiferrales; family UBA7541; genus Palsa-295. Next base: position 4,565,044 of record OY969716.1, on the reverse strand, counting down.
GCAGAAGACGCCTACCGCAAAGCCATCGCGCAGGATCCAGACGATCCCGGCCACCTGCACGGCCTCGCCACCGCGCTGATGGCGCAAAATAAATACGCCGAAGCTCTCGAAATTTTCAAAAAGCTCACCGAAATCGAGCCGACCACCGGCGACAACTTCGTCCGCATGGCCGAACTCTACCGCCGCCTCGGGAAATTCGATCAAGCCGAGGCCGCAATCGTCCGCGCCAAGCAGCTTTCGCCCGGCAATCTCGAAGTGCTCGTGAACGAAGCGCTGCTCTACGACGACGAAGGCCGCTACGAAGACGCGATAAAAGTTCTGAGCGACGCGATCGGCGGCGTGCGCAGCCAGTCCAGCACAGACGGCAATCCCAACGTCCTCTCGATTCTCTACGAGCAGCTTGGCCACTCCTACCGCCTCGCCGGCAACGACGCTCTCGCCATTCGCGCCTACGAAGACATGGGCAAGCTCAGCCCCGAATCCGACAAGCGCGCGCAGATGCTCCTGATCGACACCTATCGCGAAGATCGCGACATCGATAAAGCCATCGCCGAAACAAAAAAAGCGCTCGAAGCTTCCCCGAAAGACGACGGCCTCACCGTGCAGCTCGCGATGCTTTACGGCGAAAAACTCGACGCCGCATCCGCCACGCCGCTCTTGCAAGGTTTGCTCCGCGGCGACGATTCCGATTACGAAGTGTATTTGGACCTCGCGCAGGTCCTTGAGCGCTGCAAGAAATATCCGGAAGCCGAGCAGGCCGCCACCAAAGCCCTCGCCCTCGCGAAAGACAATTCGTCGAAGGAATCTGCCTGGTTCATGCTCGGCATTATTTACGAGCGGCAGAAGCAGTGGGACAAGGCCGAAGCCCAATTCAAGCAAGTGCTCGCCGTGAATCCCACCAACGCCGCTGTGCTGAATTACTACGGCTACACGCTTGCCGATCGCGGCATCCGGCTCGACGAAGCCACCTCAATGATTCAACGCGCCGTACAGCAGGATCCCGATAACGGCGCATATCTCGACAGCCTCGGCTGGGCCTACTACAAACAGAACAAGCTCACCGAAGCCGAAGAAAGTCTCCGCAAAGCCGTCGAGCACCAGATGCACGACCCGACAATCCTCGCGCACCTCGCCGATGTGTACGCGAAGATGGGCCAGAAAGATCGCGCCGTGGAACTCTGGGAACGCTCGCTCGTAGAGTGGCAGAAGTCTGTTCCTGCCGACTACGAAGCCGATAAAGTCAGCGAGATCGACGCGCAGGTGAAAGCCGTGAAGCGCCACACCGCGCAGAAAACCTCGCCCGACGCGCCAAAACCGCAGTAAGCTCCCGCGCATGTCAACCCGCAAGAAACACGCCAAGCGATTTGTGCGGCTGCCCGCGTACGCGAAAGTGAATCTCGACCTGCGCGTGATCGGCAAGCGCCCCGACGGCTACCACGAGCTGCGCACCATTTTTCAGACCATCTCGCTGCACGACACGCTCGATCTCTCGCTCACACGCGAGCCGCGCATCTCGCTCTCGATCAAAGATTCCGATCTCCCCACCGGCCCGGAAAATCTCGTCTATCGCGCCATCGACAAAATGCGCGCCGAACTCAGCCTCACCGATGGCGTCGATGCGCATCTTCACAAAGTGATCCCCGTCGCGCGCGGCCTCGGCGGCGGCTCCAGCGACGCAGCCGCCGCGCTGATCGGCATGATGCGCCTCACCAAGCGCAAAGTTCCCCTCGCGCGCCTCATCGCCATCGCCGCCAGCCTCGGCGCCGACGTTCCCTTTTTCCTCTTCGGCGGCCGCGCCCTCGCCGTCAATCGCGGCGACGAAATCTACCCGCTCCCCGATCTTCCCCACCGCCACATCGTCGTCGTTTCGCCCGGCAAGATCGGCGTCAGCACCAAAGACGCCTATCAATGGGTCTCCGAACAATTGACAAAACGCCCCGAACCCCCTAATATCGTTGAGTTCTGCGCTCTGTGCTGGAGCCGGCAGGAACAGCCTCTCTTGAACGATTTCGAGGGTCCTGTTTTCAGCCGATACCCGCGCCTTGGAGAAATCCGGGCCGAATTGCTCAAGCGAGGAGCCGCGGATGCCGCGCTGGCAGGTAGCGGGTCGGCGGTGTTCGGAGTATTCCGAAACCCAGCGCGTGCGCGTCGATCCGCTCGTTCGTTCCCGGAAGATTCGGTTTTCGCTGTCAAAACCATCACCAGGGATGACTATGGCCGCAGTATGGGCTGGCGCGTCGCCAGCCGAGGGTAATTTTTTTGGCCGACGATAAATTCAAAATTTTCTGCGGGACTGCGAACCCGAGCCTCGCCCAGGAGATCTGCCAGTACGTCGGCGTTCCCCTGGGAGTTGCTGAGCACGGCCAGTTCAGCGACGGCGAAATCCGCTACCAGATCCTTGAGAACGTTCGCGGCGCCGATGTGTTTGTCGTCCAACCGTGCTCCAGCCCGGTGGACTTCAACCTGATGCAGCTGCTCATCATGATCGACGCTTTCAAACGCGCGTCGGCATGGCGCATCACCGCGGTGATTCCGTATTACCCGTACGCGCGGCAAGACCGGAAAGACCGGCCCCGCGTCGCGATCTCGGCCAAGCTCGTCGCCGATTTGCTGGAAACAGCCGGCGCGAGCCGCGTGCTCACGCTCGACCTGCACGCGCCGCAGATTCAGGGCTATTTCAATATTCCGGTGGACCACTTATTCGCATCGCCGGTGCTGGTGGAGCATTTTCAGAAAATGAATCTTGGCGCGATGACGGTGGTTTCGCCCGATGCGGGCGGCGTGGAGCGTTCGCGCCACTTCGCCAAGAAACTCGGCGCGCCTCTGGCCATCGTCGATAAGCGCCGCATCGACGTGAACGTCAGCGAAGTGATGCACCTGATCGGCGATGTTTCAGGCCGTCCCGCGCTGGTGATCGACGACATTATCGACACGGCCGGCACTCTCGTGAAAACCGCCGAAGCGCTGCTCGAACACGGTGCCACAAAAGTTTTCGCGGCCTGCACGCACCCGGTTCTTTCGGGTCCGGCCGTCGAACGGATTTCGAAGTCGGAGATCGAGCAAGTCGTCGTCTCAAACTCGGTCCCGCTGAACGGCGCCGCGAGCAAGCTCCATAAGATTCGCGCGCTCAGCGTCGCGCCTCTTCTCGCGCGTGGCATTCAGTCGATTCACGAAGAGACTTCGATCAGCGAGCTGTTCATCTAAAGTTCGCCGCACGATATTTGGAAATTTGAACTCGGCCCCCGCAAAAACGGTGGCGCAAAAGGAAAGACTCAAATGGAAGCGTTCAAAGTAGAAGGGCAAATTCGCGAAGGCCGCGGCAAAGGTCCCGCCCGCCGCACCCGCCAGACCGGCTCGGTTCCCGCCGTTCTCTACGGCGGCAAGAAAGAATCGATCTCGCTCAGCGTCAACGCCAAGCAGGTCGCGAAAATTCTGCGCTCCGAGACCGGCCACAACACCATCTTCACCGTCCACGTGGAAAAGGGCGACGATGAAAAAGCCATGGTGAAGGACTGGCAGGTCGATCCGGTCAGCGGCCGTTTGCTCCACGTCGATCTTTTCCGCATCGACGTCAACGTCCGCATGCGCGTCAAAGTTCCCGTTCACACCTTCGGCGAGCCGATGGGCGTGAAGGTCCAGGGCGGCGTTTTCGAAATCGTCGCTCGTGAAGTCGAAATCGAGTGCTTGCCCGGCGACATTCCTGAAGATTTCCGCATGGACGTCACCGAACTGGCCATCGGCAAGCAGCTCCGCGCCTCCGATCTGCCGTTCGATCACGCCAAGATCAAGCTCATTACCGATTCCATGCAGGTTCTCGCGCACGTCGTCGTGCTGAAGAAGGAAGAAGAACCCGCGGCCGATGCTGCCGTGGCTGCGGACGCCGCTCCTGCCGAGCCCGAAGTGATGAAGAAGGGTAAGAAGGAAGAGGAAGGCGCGGAAGGCGAAGCGGCCGCTCCGAAGGCCGAAAAGTCCGAGAAGAAGAAGTAAGCGCGCTGCTCGCGGCCTGACTCTCGAGCCGCGTGCCGCCTTCCAGGATCGAAGCTCCCACCATGAGCGCTCGCAAACGACTCATCGTCGGCCTCGGCAATCCTGGCAGCCAGTACGATTGGACGCCTCACAACCTCGGCTTCATGGCGATCGATGCGCTCGCCACGCGTCACAGCATTCGCGTCACGCGCCCGGAAGCAAAGGCGCTCGTAGGGTTGGGAACGATCGCGGGGCAGGACGTAATTCTCGTCAAGCCGCAGACGTTCATGAATTTGAGCGGTGGCTCCGTACGGCCGCTGCTGGAAAAGTACGAAGCAGGCGCCGCGGAAATGATTGTGCTCTCCGACGACGTCGCGCTGCCCTCGGGCATGTTGCGCATTCGCGAGCGCGGCAGCGCCGGCGGGCACAACGGGCTGAAGTCCATCATTGGCTCGCTGGGTTCGAATGAATTTATTCGCGTGCGCTTGGGCTGCAAGCCCGAGCATCCGCTGGGCGACATGGCCGATTTCGTGCTCGCCCCGATTCGCAAGCCGGATCGAGAAGCGGCGCTCGAAATGATCGGCGAAGCGGCAGACGCTGTGGAGCTGATCCTGTCCGGTGGCGTGCAGAAGGCCATGGGCCAGTTCAACCGCCGCGCCGAAGCGGACGAAGAGAGTTCGGAGCAGTAGGCAGTGCCGGAAAGTTTCTGAATTTGACGAGGAGTAGAGAACACATGGAAGAGCGTTTGTACGACGTAATTTTCATCACCCGCCCGGATACGCCGGAGCCGGAAATCGACAAGATCATCGCCACTCTTGAATCGACCGCCGCGGAGAAGGGTTCCAAGGTCGAGTCGGTCGCGAAGTGGGGCCGCAAGCGCATGGCCTATCGCGTCCAGAAGCTCCGCGAAGGTTACTTCGTGTACCTGGTCGTCCGCTCCACCAACGGCGACGTGGTGAAGGAAATCGAGCGCCGCCTGAAAGTTGCCGACCCGGTCATCAAGTACCTGACCGTGCGCCTCGACGAAGAATTGAAGCGCCAGGAAAAGTTGAAGCGCCACCGCGAGCGCCGCGCTGCTCGCCGCCCGCGCAAGGCAGTCGTCGCTCCGTCCACCGCTCCGGCGATGACGGGTGCTTCCTCCGCCGACCACGGCGTGCAGTCGTCGTCCTAACGCACAACGGCATTCGCACCACGCGCGCGTCGCTCCACTCAGGTCGGCGCGCGGCACCATCCGGCTCGCATTCGCATCGCGCAGTGCGCCGGTGAAAAAATTTAGGAGAACCGAGCATGGCAGACGAAACAACACCGGCACCGCAAGCACCAGCGTCAGCACCAGTAGCAGCACCGCAAGCATCTTCCGGCGCGCCCACGGGGGCACCGTCGGGAGCACCATCCTACGGCGGCGGCCACGGCGGCCCGCGTCACTCCGGCCCTGGTGGCCCAGGTGGTCCCGGCGGACGTCCCGGCGGCCCGGCCAAGCGTGGCAAGCGCAGCTTTGTTCGCAAGAAGAAAGTCTGCCGCTTCTGCGTCGATAAGGCCGACTTCATCGATTACAAGAAGGCCGAGATCCTCGCGCCCTTTATTCAAGAACGCGGCAAGATTCTGCCACGCCGCATGACCGGCACCTGCGCGCGTCACCAGCGTTGGCTGGCCGTTGCGATCAAGCGTGCGCAGAATATCGCGCTGCTTCCGTTCGCCGCGGAACTCTAGGCTTCACGCACTCCGGCTCCGCTCGCGTACCGCGGGTCCGCTGGGGCGCATAACGGCACTCGCACCACACAAAAAGACTCGAGGTAAGGAAAATGCAGATCATTTTGCAGGAAGACGTCGATAAGCTCGGACACCGCGGCCAGCTCGTGGAAGTCGCCGAAGGTTACGCACGCAATTACCTTTTGCCCCGCAAGTTCGCCATCGAAGCTACGCCGGGCAATCTGAAGCGGCTCGATAAGATGCGCGTCGCTTTCGCCAAGAAAGAAGCCGTCGAAAAGGGCGACGCCGAAAAGCTCTCCGAGCTTCTCGCCGCTGTCACGCTCGAATTCGCGCGCCGCACCGGTGACGAAGATCATCTGTTTGGTTCGGTCACCTCGGGCGACATCGCTGAGGCTCTGGAAGCCAAGGGCTACAAGATCGATAAGAAAAAGATTCATCTCGCCGAACCCATCAAGGCGCTCGGCGACTTCGAAGTTCCCGTGAAGCTTCACCGCGAAGTCACCATCCCGGTGAAGGTCCACGTCAAAAAAGAAGAATAGTTTCCCTCTCTCGGCGGCGCAGTCCTTCGGGGCTGCGCCGCTTTTTCATTTTCAACAGGCTTGCACAGCCGTGCACAGCTGGTCCAATTGACCGGGACGTCGCGCTCCGCCACACTGCTTCGCTCGACCACCACATTTAGTGGCTTGGCGTCGTGCCGCACGCAGGCGCAAAATTAGAAAATACTCATGGCCACCAGCGACACTTCTCTCGAACGCCCGCTTCCGCACAATATCGAAGCCGAACGCAGCATTCTCGGCGCAATCCTCCTCGATAATTTTGTCCTCAACGCCGCAATCGAAAAAATCCGCTCCGAGGATTTCTTCCTCCCTCAGCATCGCCACATCTTCGAGCGCATGGTACAGCTCGGCGAAAAGCAGCAGGCCATCGATCCCATCACGCTGATGGAGGATCTCACGCGCCGCGGCGAACTTGAAGCCGCAGGCGGCGTCGCCTACATCTCGCAGCTTGCCGACGGCCTGCCGCGCGTCACCAACGTCGAGCACTACGCGCGCATCGTCAAAGAAAAAGCTCTCCTTCGCAATCTGATCCACACCGCCGCCGCGATTCAGGAGCAGGCTCTCGCCGCCGGCGAAGACGCCGACGTGATTCTCGATCGTGCCGAATCCGTGATTCTTGGCCTCGCCGAAGATCGCATCAAAACCGGACTGATCGGCGTGAAAGAAGTCGTCCGCGAAAATTTCGACCGCCTGAATAAAATCCTCACCGAAGGCCGCCGCGTCACCGGCCTTTCCACCGGCTACGGCAATCTGGATAACGAAACCTCCGGCCTGCAGCCCAGTGAAATGATCGTGCTCGCCGCGCGCCCCTCGATGGGGAAAACGGCGCTCGCGATCAACATCGCCAACAACGTCGCCGTCCGCAACCGTTTGCCCGTCGCCATCTTCAGCCTTGAAATGTCCAAGGAGTCGCTCCTCGTCCGCATGCTCGCCTCCGAGGCCCGCATCGACGCGCACAAATTCCGCACCGGACACATGGGCAAAGACGACTGGAACAAAATCGTTCACACGCTGAATGGACTTTCCGATGCGCCGCTCTGGGTGGACGACACCGCCTCGATCACCGTGATGGAAATCGGCGCGAAAGCGCGGCGCCTCAAGCGTGACCGCGGCCTTGCGCTTATCATGGTCGATTACCTTCAGCTCTGCTCGCCCACCACCAGTGCGGGACGCCAGAGCAACCGCCAGGAAGAAGTTTCCGGAATGTCGCGCGCGCTGAAAGCTCTCGCGAAAGAATTGAAAGTTCCCGTGGTCGTGCTCAGCCAGCTCACCCGCGCGCCCGAGCGCGAAGAGCGCAAGCCGCAGCTTTCCGACCTCCGCGAATCCGGCGCTATCGAGCAGGACGCCGACATGGTGATGTTCATCAACCGCCCCAATTTCTACAAGACCGACATGCCGGAAGAAGATCGCAACAAAGCCGAGCTGATCATCGCCAAGCAGCGCAACGGCCCCACCGGCACCCTGAATTTTGTCTTCCTCTCCCGACACACCCGCTTCGAAGAAGCCGCCCCCGACGCATGGTCCGGCGGCGGTGGCAGCGACGAAGAAGGCTTCTAGTCTTACGCATTAGTCGCGCGCAGCGCGATGCAACATAGACTGTCAGTCTGTGTCCGGGTCAGTCCCGCCCCGCGGGATGTAGCTTAGACTTTCGAGTCTGAGCGGGACCAACTCTCAGTTGGGCCCGGGTTCAGCCATGCCCACTCCAGGCACCGCCCCAACTTCTAGCCACAATCACAATAGGGGAGCCAGTCCGTGGCACAGGCTGGAGTTCGCCTGTGTGCCGTTGCCCCAGCCTTTGACGTCATCCAGAGGCCCGTTCACGGGCCGAAGGATCTCTCCCCGCTTTCTTTTCCTTCCTCATCAATCCGCCCAAACCCCAACTACCTGTAGAGGCCGGTTCGCAGCCTTTCGCGAAGCGGGCGCCTTTGCGCCCGGCGTCCCCACCTCCACACACCACCGTGTCGCCCCACCCTCAACCATCCTTGCCAGCATCCCCCAGCCCAATCTGGCTCTACACTAACCCCCACCCCCGCAGTAACTTAGAACCACCCACCCAATCCGAGCCGCGCCCCGAAGTTTGGCGCGCAGCATGCATTTCGTATCACCGAGTGTTGACACAAACGCCGCCTGTCGCGCCACCGCGGCAAAATTTTGAAAGGGACTCTGGCATTCTAAACGCCGATGAAAAAAGCGATTCATTTCGAAGGCCGCCCTGTCTGGGCGGAGATCTCACTCAAAGCCATCGAGCACAATCTGCGCGTCATCCAGAAACACATGGCGCCGCGCAAGCCCAAGATCCTCGCCGTCGTGAAGTCCAACGCCTACGGCCTGGGCGCCGTACCCATCGCGAAGACTTTGCAGAAAGCCGGCACCGAATGGTTCGGCGTCACCTGCGCCAACGAAGGCATCGAGTTGCGCGAAGCCGGAATCAAGAAACGCATTCTCGTCCTCACCGGTTTTTGGCCCGGCGAAGAAAAGCGCCTGATCAAGCACGGCCTCACCATGACCGTCTCTCGCGCCGACGATTTGAAATATCTCGAGCGCGCCGCAAAATCCTCGCGCCTCAAAGCAAAAGTTCCTTTCCATCTGAAAATTAATACCGGGATGAATCGCCTCGGCATCCAGCCCGAGGAAATCGAAACTTTCGCGCGCCTGCTAGCCGACTGCCGCCATATTCAACTCGAAGGCACCTACACGCATTTCGCATCTGCCGAAGATTTCACCTCCGGCCAGACCTGCACGCAGGAAAAATTGTTTCTCTCGTGTCTCGATCGCCTGCGCGCGCTCGGCGTCTCGCCCGGCATCGTGCACATGGCTAATAGCGGCGCCATCAGTGCGCGCCCGGAAACTTGGGCAGACATGGTTCGCCCCGGCGCGATTCTGTACGGGTACTACCAGTCCTTCGATCCGCCCGAAAAGAAAAAAGAAGTGATGGGGCAGATGCCGCTTCAGCCGTCGCTCTCGCTGCGTGCACGCATCATCGCGCTCCGCGATCTCGCGCCGGGTCAATCGGTTGGCTACGCCGCGCGCTTTATCAGCAAGCGCCCGTCGCGCATCGCCGTCATTAACGCAGGCTATGCCGATGGCGTCGTCCGCGCCCTCACCAATAAAGGTCAGGCCCTTGTGAACGGCCGCCGCGTTCCGCTCGTCGGCACGATTTCCATGGACCTCACCACGCTCGACGTCACTGACGTCCCAGACGCCAAGCTCGGCGACGTGGTCTCCATCTTCGGCGCCGATGGCGGCGAAGAAATTCAAGTTTCCGACGTAGCCGCCTCGATCAACACTGTCACGTCCGACCTTCTCTGCGCGCTCGGCCGCCGCGTCCCGCGCTTTTATTTGTGACCGGCTCCGCGTACGAGCCGTGGTTCGTCGGCCAACCTACATGCGACTCACGGTCATATTTTAACGCTGTTTAGCATTAACGCCGTTAACACGCTGGTGCTATACTCCCGCTCGCACGCAGTGCACGTATCGCGCACTTTCGCTTTTGTGCGCATACTTCTTCAGGTTTCCGTGCCCCTTGAACCCGAACGAAGTTTGCATCCTGGTCGCGTGTTTCCGTTGAGGCCCTTATGCAGAGAACGCCCAGCTCTCCCGCAAAGCAGCCTGTAGCCGCATCAAACGAAGTTTTCGCCGCGCGTTCCGCGGCAGCTCCCCGCAAAAATGAAGATCAAGCCGGCTCATTCTGGGACATGCTCACCATGCGCATCGTCTTCGTCGCGATCTGCGTCGCCGCCGGCTTTCATTTCCGTCCTTTTACGGTGTCTAAGGAATTTGGCGCCGCCATCGGATTTCTCTTTGGACTCTCGGTCATTCTGTTCGAGTTGCGCCTGCGCCGCGCAAGCCTCCGCCGCCTGATCGGCGCGGCCACCGGCTCGGTCCTCGGCATTTTCGGCGCATATCTCACGTCGTTGATTCTCACCCACACCACCATGCCGGAGAGCACACGCTCCTTCTGCTCGCTCGCGGCGTTTCTCGTGATGGCTTACATCGGCCTCGTGCTCGGCGCCAATAAAGGCGACATGCTCAACCTGCAGGCCTTCGGCGGCGTGTTCGGAAGCGAGCGCAGCACCAAGCACGCCGTAAAACTTCTCGATACCAGCGTCATCATCGACGGCCGCGTCGCCGACATTGCCGAAGCGCAGTTTCTCGACGGCACCATCATCATTCCGCAATTTGTATTGCACGAATTGCAGCTCGTCGCCGATTCCGCCGATCCTCTAAAGCGCCAGCGCGGCCGCCGCGGCCTCGAAGTGCTGCAGCGCATTCAGAAAATGCCGTATCTCGACGTGCAGATTGCCGAAGACGATTTCGAGCAGGTCCCTGAAGTCGATCTGAAGCTCATCGAACTCGCCAAGCGCTACGACGCGAAAATCGTCACCAACGATTTCAATCTCAATAAAGTCGCGCAGCTCCAGGGCATCGAAATTCTCAACGTCAATCAGCTCGCCAACGCGCTCAAGCCCGTCGTGCTTCCCGGCGAGACCATGCGCGTTTTCATTCTTCGCGAAGGCAAGGAATACAATCAGGGCGTCGCATATCTCGACGACGGCACCATGGTCGTCGTCGATGGAGCGCGCAAGCTCATCAATAAAACCATCGACATCACCGTCACCTCCGTTCACCAGACCACCGCCGGTAAAATGATTTTCGGCCGTTGCGACGAACGCGGCGAACCGCAATCCCAGCGCGGCAGCTCCAGCTCGACTTCCGCCTCCTCCTCAAGCGGCTCAGGCGTCAGCGCCTCCGCGCACTCTCATGCCGCGCACGCGCCCCAAGCCGCAGCCGCTGCATCCTCCGCGCAGTCGTCGCACGCAGATCCTCCATCCACATCACGCGCGATGCAAAGCGCCCCCGCTACAGCCGGCGGCGAACGCCCCCCGCGCCCCCTCTTCCCGGACACTCGAAGCTGCTGAACTCGCATCGCTCCGAACACCGAGCACGCAACGATTCTCCCGGACTGCGGTGGCTGCCGCTTCAGCGGCACCACCGCCCCGCTACATAGCCTCACACAAGCATCACGCAGCCTCGCCAAGCACCGCGCAATTTTGGACTGCGGGAGCGAAGCTACCGCTTTGCCACTCACTCTCACGCTGGAACCACGCAGCCTCGCCACGCGCGTACTGCGCCTAGCCCCTGTCTCACGTCTGCGCTACACTACCTCTCCCTCATGACCCGTATAGCAGCCATCATCCCAGCTGCCGGACTCGGCACCCGCATGGGCGCCGACGTCCCCAAACAATTTCTCGAACTCGACGGCGTCCCTCTCGTCATCTTCGCGCTCCGCCGCATCGTCTCCTGCAGCGCGATCACCGATCTCTTCATCTCCACGCGCGCCGACGATATCGTCTCGCTCCAGAACACCGTCGCCAAAGCCGGCCTCGGCCTTCCCGCACGCGTCGTCCACGGCGGCGATACGCGCCAGCAATCCGTCGCGAACGCCCTCGCGCAAGTCGATCCCAATACAGAAATCGTCCTCGTTCACGACGCCGTCCGTCCCTTCGTCACCACCGAACAAATCAATCGCGTGATCGCCGAAGCCCGCACCCGCGGCGCCGCAATCCTCGGCATCCCCGCCATCGACACCGTGAAAGAAGTGAAGCGCACCAGCCTCCCCGAAGACATGGCGCTCATCACCGCCACCATTCCGCGCGAACGCGTCGTGCTCGCGCAGACGCCGCAAGCTTTTCACTACTCGCTCCTTCGCGACGCATTCAAAAAAGCGCAGCAGGACGGCATCGTCGGTTCCGACGAATCTTCCATCGTCGAGCGCTACGGCCACGACGTGTATGTCGTCCTCGGCTCGCAGCGCAATCTGAAAATCACGCGCCCCGGCGACATGGACCTCGCGCGCTTCTACCTCGACCAGGAAAAGAAAGAAGCGTCGAAGCCGCACTCGGAGAAGAAATCGTGACGCGCTGCGGCATCGGCTACGACCTCCACCGCCTCACCGAAGGCCGCCCGCTGATGATCGGCGGCGTCCACGTCCCCTACGACAAAGGTCCCATCGGCCACTCCGATGGAGACGTGCTCGCTCACGCCCTCTGCGACGCGCTGCTTGGCGCCAGCGGCCTCGGCGACATCGGCACGCACTTCCCAGACTCCGACCCGAAGTGGAAAGGCACGAACAGCCTCATGTTTCTCGAGCACACGCGCAAACTTCTCGACGAGCGCCACCTCCGCATCACTCATCTCGATGCCATCGTGATTCTCGAGCGCCCCAAGCTCGGCCCGCACTTCGCCGCCATGCGCGAAGCTCTGGCAAAATCCCTAGGCATCCGCCCCGACCAAATCAATCTCAAAGCAAAAACCAACGAGTCCGTCGATGCCGTAGGCCGCGGCGAAGCCATCGCCTGCCACACCATCGCCACCCTAGAAACCCAATAAAAGTAGAATAGGCACGTCGTGCCTGTAATGCTCCCACGTTTTCCCTAGCCACTCGCCACGAGTCACTAGCCACTGGGTTCCCGCCACTCGCGTACAATTGTTCCCGATGCACGAAGAACCCGAAGACGTAGTCGCCGACGAAACGCCAGCAGCGCCACCCGAATCCCACTACACCGTCCACGACCTCAACTCCATCCTCACCCTACGCGGCTGGCTAATTGATCCCACCGTGACCACCGGCGAAACTTCCCCGCTTCAAGTCTGGTTCGCCCGCGCCCTCACGCTTCTCGGCCCCAAATCTCCAACTCTCGAGCATCTCGAATCGCTTCTCACTCTCGTCTTCCACTACGACGCCGCGGCCAACCTCGCCCTCCCCGAAAACCGCTCCGTCCTGGTCCGCACCGGCGCCCGCGAAGTAATCCGCGTCCTCGCCAACAGCATCCTCGACGACGGCGGCATCTCCGATTCCGATCGCTTCAAAGCTATCATTGACTCGATCAAAGCGGCCGTCCCCTTCCGCAGCCGCGTAATTTTCCACCCTCTTCGCCTGGCGCTAGCCGGCCGCACCGGCGACGGCGAACTCGACCGCGTGATCCTACTCCTCGATCCCGCCTCGAAGCTTCCCTTCTCCGTGAAAGTGAAAGATACTCGCGAGCGCATGCTCGAATTCTGCGCCGCTCTGGATTAAACGTCCGACAGGGCCCAAGCCCTGTCGGCGTCTAATAGGCGCCAGCGCCTGTTCAGCAAAGGACACCCAGCAATGAACTGGATCACCGGCTTCCACGCCGTCGAAGAAGCTCTCACCGCAGGCCGCGGCCTGGATCGCATCGTCATCGCACGCGGCCGCCACGGCGATCGCGTGGACTCCATCGTCCAACTCGCCAAGCGCCACGGCGTGCCCATCCGCTTCGAGGAACGCGTCAATCTCGATCGCCTTACGGGTACGCGCGAACACCAAGGCGTCGCCGCACTCGGTTCCGCCAAGCCCGCCACCGCCATCGAAGACATTCTCCGCGAGCGCCACACGAGCGGCCTGCTCGTCCTTCTCGACGGCGTCGAAGATCCGCACAACGTCGGCGCCGTGATCCGCACCGCTCTCGCCGCCGGCGCAAACGCCGTCGTCATTCCCGAACGCCGCGCCGCCGGCCTCACCGACACTGTCGAACGCGCCTCCGCCGGTGCGCTCGCGCACCTGCCCGTTGCGCGCGTGAAAAATCTCGTCCGTACGATGGAAGAAATGAAAGAGGCGGGCTACTGGCTCGTCGGCCTTGACGAACGCGCGGAAAAAAACTACACCGAAGTGGATTACAAAGGTTCGATCGGAATCGTGATGGGCAGCGAAGGCGACGGCCTGCACGAACTCACGCGCAAGCGCTGCGACTTTCTCGTCTCGCTTCCCACCACGGGCCCCGTGAAATCTCTCAACGTTTCCGTCGCCGCAGGCGTCGTTCTCTTCGAAGTCGTCCGCCAGCGCCGCGCCGCCGCAGGAAAAAAATCAGCCGCACCTGCGCCGGCCGCCACGCCCGCTCCGAAAAAAGCGCTGCCCACCGACTAGCTACTTGTCGTACGTCAGCAGCGAAAACACATCCACGCCCGGCAGCTTCGCGCGCCCGTTCAAAAAGCTCAGCTCCACCGCAAACGCCGCGCCTGCCACTTTCCCGCCGAGCTGCTGTACCAGTTTCACCGCCGCCGCAGCCGTTCCACCCGTCGCCAGCAAATCGTCGCAGATCAGCACGCGCTGCCCCGGCTTGATCGCGTCTTCATGAATCTCCATCGAGTCCGTTCCGTACTCCAGCTGATATGAAACGCTCGCTACTTTCCCCGGCAGTTTCTTCGGCTTGCGGATCGGCACAAATCCCGCGTTCAGCCGGTACGCCAGTGCCGGTGCAAAAATAAATCCGCGCGCTTCCATTCCCGCCACCAGATCCACTTTCGTTCCCTCGTAATGCGCGCACAATTGATCGACCAGCGAGTGAAATCCCGCCGGATCCTTCAATAGAGTGGTCAGGTCGTAAAATAGAATCCCCGGCTTCGGATAATCCGGAATCTCGCGGATCAGTTTCTTCAGGTCGTCCATGTCTCTCCCTTAGCGTTCGTATTCCACCGTAAACTCAGCACCAAAATCGTGATCCACCGGCAGCGCGCCTTCCGCGATTTGCGTCACCTGCGCGCCCTGCGGCCCGCGCTCCAGCTCCGCGCGAAACGCCGCCATCGATTCCGCCGCTCCCGCTGCCGCAACCTCCACTCGCCCGTCGCTCAAATTCTTCACCGTCCCGCGAATCCCCAGCCGCTGCGCCGTCCGCATCGCAAAGTAACGATACCCAACGCCCTGCACGCGCCCACTCACCAAATACAGCCGCGCCATCTCTTCGCCGCCCTCCGCCACCACCACTCCTCCGCAAAAAGCCCCGAAATTTTACCGTGCCCTCCGTGCTTTTGCATCTCGCCTCACAAGCCTTTCCCGGAGTGCGGTTGCGAAGCCACCGCCCCGCCACCGAATCCCACACGAGCAACACGTAGTCTCGCAAAAGCACGGCTCAATTTAGGGTGCGGGAGCGAAGCTACCGCTTTGCCACTCACCTCCACACAAGCACCACGAAGCCTCGCCAACCTCCGCTTCTCCGTGCCCTTGAATTCGCGGACGCGCGAATTCACACTGGGGAATGCCAGCGGCATGACGAACGTGCGTGCCCTTCTCGGTTTTCTCCGTGAAATGTTCCACGCCTTTGTCTCTCGCGCACATCTGGCTGACAACGCGCCACCCCCGCAGTAACATCTAAATTCCAGACAAGCACATGCCCCACAAACTCACACTTCGCGCCGCACTCTTGATCGCGATCATCTCAGCTCCAGTCTTGTGCCACGCCCAGGACGCCGGCCCGCAAGCCCCGCCTCCCAAATACGAAGTCAACCGCGTCTCAGCCGTCCCGCACCCCGGCCCGCCGCCAATCCCCATCCCAGACATCATCCAAAAATTCGCGGCCAACGAAGACATCGCGAAAAAAGCCTACGACACCTACACCTTCACCGAAGCGATCCGCATGCAGGAAATCAGCGATCCCGGCGGCGAGTTCAACGTCTCCGGCCAGGTCTATTCGCGCCCCGATGGCGAACGTTCCATGCGCGTCGTAGGCCAGCCCAAGTCCACTTTGAAAGTCACGCATTTCTCTCTTGAAGACATCCGCCAGATCGCCAGCGTCCCGCTCTTCCCTCTCACCTCCGACCAGGTCGCGAGCTACAGCTTCCTGTATGCCGGCCAGCAGATGCTCGACCAGATCAATACCTACGCGTTTCAAGTGAAGCCGAAAGTGCTCGACCGCAAGAAACGCTTTTTTCAGGGAGTAATCTGGGTGGACGACCACGATTTCGCGATCGTGAAAACCTACGGCAAGTTTGTCAGTGAGTACGGCGGCAACGGCCTCACGCTTCCCTTCACGATGTTTGAAAGCTACCGAGAAAATATCGACGGGAAATATTGGCTGCCAACGTACATCCGCTCCGACGAGGATTACAAACTCCAGGACAATCAGAACCAGCCGGTCGTCCCCGCGCGCGGCAAACAAAAAAACGGCAAGCCCATCCCCGAACACGACGACACAGTCCTTAGCGACGGCACCAAACCCGCAGAACCCGAAACTCAACCCGACGAAGTCGTCCAACTCCGCCTGGTAATCCACGCCACCAATTTCAAAGTCCAACCCCCCGACGACAACGCCGCCTCCGCCACCTCTCCCGACGCAGCTCCCCCCCTGTTCCGCCGTCCAAGCCGCAATAGCCTCTGGCGAGCGCAGCGAGATGTAGCTTAGGCTTTCGTGCCTGAGCGGGACCAACTCTCAGTTGGTCCTGGGTTGATCCATCAAAAATTCTGGCAATCCATCACTCTTCTTGGCGCGGTCACTTTTGGCGAGAAACGCACGTGGCACAGGCCGCTGTTGCCTGTGTGCCTTTGCAGTGGTTTCTGTCTTGCCGTTGCCTCTCAGCGCGGCTTCCTTTCAAGCCGAGTCATCCTGAACGCAGCGAAGGGGCCCTCTTCGCCGTTGCCGTTGCAGTTGCCTACGCCCCAGCTTTTGACGTCATCCAGAGGCCGGTTCACCGGCCGAAGGCTCTCTCTTCACGCGCGCACACAAGCACGCACTCGGCTTTTTCGTCTTTGTCTCAACTCAGGAAGGAACTTCCGATTTGCTAATGCGCCCGATACCTCAGCGGCACCACATCGTCCCGCCGTATCGCAAAATCGTCAAACGACGCCGCGTACCCATGCCATCCCGGCATGTCCGACTTCTCGCACCTTACAATGTGCGCCGCCGTGAACATCTGCACGCAACCTTGCCCCTGCGGCCGCTCGATCAACGCCACTTCCAGCTCGATCGATTGCCCCTTCTCAAACTCCCTCGGCGCCAAAAAGAAAATTCCGCTCGAGCTGATGTTCCGGGTCACCAGCGTCACCGGATACTTCTCGGCCACGTTGTCCACTCGCGTCAATCGCAACGGTAGAGGCAGGGCTGCGCGCGGATTGATCCGCCGCTCGTGCGCAACGCCAACTGTGTATGTGGGAACGCGGGAAAAACGGTGTGGTCCCGGCTTGCTGCTGTCCGTCGAATGAATCCCAATGGTCTGCGCTTGTGTATCGCGCCGCACAGAAACTTCCCCGTACCGGCCTTTCGGCTCGGACAATGCCCCCATTGTCACGCCCCCAAGAAACGCCTGACTTCGCCCAAATCGAGAAAGACAGAAAAGAAGTAGTCCGAATATGAGCGGACTCTTAATTTCGGTCAACTAAGTCTGGGGCGAAAGTGTTCTACCTTGCAACACCCACCCAGACCCGTAACTGCTGGGGGCCTTAGCATATACAACCCTCATGCACCCCGCCAACCCCTTTCGCCAATCGAATCTCCATCGAAACGAACGCCACACCCTTCGCCCCAGGCGAGCGCAGCGAGCCGCAACATAGACTGTAAGTCGGTGCCGGTTTCAGTCGCGCGCAGCGCGATGTACCTTAGGCTTCCGTGCCTGAGCGGGACCAACTCTCACTTGGTCCCGGGTTGAGCGATGAAAAATCCCGGCAATCCAGCATTCTTCTTGGCGAGATCGACGTAGGAGGGAACGAACGTGGCACAGGCCGTTGCCTGTGTGCTTCTGACTTTTCTAAAGGTCTATCACCCCTGCGGCTTCACCGTTTCCGTGCCCTTCGGCCAGTGCGGCTTAAACTGCGCATCCGAAATCTTCGGATTCCGCACCATCTTCGTGTAGCGAATCGTAAAGTAGTCGCCCGACCCCGTCTCATTAAATTGCTGCTGCACCGGCAGCCACGACGACTCATCCAGCCAAATCTGAATCTTCGAAATCTGGCTGCGCGCGTCCTCAGCCTTCGGCGTCAATTCCAGCTCCGCCGTTTTCTTATCTCCCAGCATCGGCTCGCCGATCAGCGTCACCAGGTATGCCTTCTGCAGCTCGTGCCCCGACGAACCAAATCCCAAAAGCAAATACTGATCCACCAGTTGCCGGTGCGACGCCAGGTTGTACTCTTCCACGCGCTTCAATCCCGGCGTGTACACAAACAGCGAATCCCCCGTCCGCAAAATCGTCTTCACCTCGGGCGCTTTCAGCTCGAGCAACATCTTGTCGTTGTGCACCAGGATCGATCCGTCCTCGACCGACTTATCGTTCACCACCACCGTCACTTTCGTGCGTTCCATATCCGCCGAAAGGCTGTGAAAGTTCTTCGCCGCCGAATCCAGTTCCCGCAGCACCGCCTCCAGCGAGAGCGGCCCATGGGCCTGCCCTGAAGAAGGAGCGGCGCTGAAGGTGAGCGTGAGAAGAACTGCGAGGCCGAGCGCTGAGAACGCCTGTTTCCAATTCAAACCGAGTCTCCCAAGAGTCCTGCGAAAACGCCGCAAAACCGCGCCAATCCGCAGCCTGCGACCCCAAGGTCAAAGTATAACGATTCCAGCGCACGCGGGAGCGAAGAATCTTCGCCCTTCGCCGCGTCACCGGCCGCTCCGAAACTCAATCGATTTACGGGATTTACAACAGGATCCGCACGCGCATCACAAAAACCTACCGCTTCACCACCACATCGTAAGAAGCCACCGACCCATCCGGCGCCATCCGCGGATCGATCTGCGTCACTTCAAACGGCTGATCCTTCAACTCGCCAATCGAGCTGGCTAGAATTCGATGCAGCTCGCGCTCTAGCTCCGGACTCGCACGGTTCACTCGCTTGTCCGGCGCGAGCGCCGTCGCATCCACCCGATACGTCGCTAGGCCCGTGTACTCGCTGCGCTGCTCCGTCTGCTGGACCAGTTGCACCGACTCTGCGGGCGCCGGCTTCGACTGCGGCTGATCGTGAAACCATCGCGCCGGCGTCGCCAGCACAAAAATCACGATCACCATCACGGCGATGTCGTACGGCCAGCTTCCCCGTTCGTACGACCACAGGATCGTCCGTACAAATCCTCGCCAAATCGGTTTCATATGAATATCAATGGATGGAGATGCCGTCCACCACTTGCCCGTCGCGCATGTGCAGCACGCGATTGCCATACTCCGCCGCTTCCGGGTTGTGGGTGATCATCACGATCGTCTGTCCTAAGTCTTTGTTCAGCGAGCGCAGCAGGCCCAGCACCGTATCCGAACTCTTCGTATCCAAATTGCCCGTCGGCTCGTCCGCCAGCACGATTTTCGGCTCGCTGATAATCGCGCGCGCAATCGCCACGCGCTGCTGCTCGCCTCCCGATAGCTCAGACGGCCGGTGCTTCAATCTTCCGCTCAGCCCCAGCAAGCTCGTCACCGCTTCGAACCGGTGCGGATCGAATCCGTTTCCGTGAATGTGCTGCGCCAGCGCGATGTTGTGATACGCATCCAGCGTCGGCAGCAGATTAAACCGCTGAAACACAAATCCCACTTTGTGCCGCCGCAGCAGCGTCCGCGCGCTGTCGCTCATTTCCGTCAGATTATTTCCATCGAGTAGCACGCTTCCGCGCGTCGCCCGCGCCAGCCCGCCGATCACATGCAACATCGTCGATTTCCCGCAGCCCGACGGTCCCATGATCGAGACGAATTCGCCCGGCATCACCTCGATGCTCACGCCGCGCAGCGCCGGCACATCCACCTTGCCCTGGCGATACACCTTCCACAAATTTTCCGTCTTGAGTATCGGCTCCAACCACTACTCCTTCGTTCTACTCACTGGAACGGCGGAGCTTTAGCTCCACCAAATCCGCGCCGCGCTTCAGGGCTTTAGCCCCTGGAGCCGCTTCGCTCCCTTCTACTCGTACGCCAGCGCGTCCACCGGGTCCTTCCGGCTCGCAATCCATGCCGGATACGCCGCGCCCAGTAGCCCGCCCACCAGCGCAATCGCCGACGCAATCGCCAGCCACTTCCCGGGCATCAAAACCGTCAGCGCAGGGAACAGCTTCAGCAAAATCGCGCGCGTCAAATACGCCAGCGCAATCCCCGCCACCGCGCCCAGCACGCACAGTAGCGCCGTCTCGCTCAGCACGATCTCCACGATGTACGCCTTAGACGCGCCCAGCGACTTCAGCACCCCGATCTCTTTCGTCCTCTCGATCACCGTCGTGTACATCGAAAGGAAAATCACCAGGAATCCGATCCCCACCGCCAGCCCGATCATCACGTTGATGAAAATCCCCAGCCCCGGCAAATTTGACGACGTCATCAGCGACACGAAATCCTTCAGCTGCCGGATCGTGTAGTTCGGCAGCAGGCTGTGGATCTCATCCGCCACCGCCGGCGTGTGATCCGTGCGATCGCTTTTCACGAAAAAAACCGTCGCCTTATCCTTCGCCCCCGCCAGATCCTGCAGCGTGTCTCGCATCACAAACAGCCGCGAACCTTTTCCATGCTCCACGATCCCGGCCACGTGCCAGTCGTGCCCGAGCAAATACATCTTGTCGCCCAGCTTCACGTGTTTCGCCTGGGAGTAAATGTCGTCCACCAGAATGTCGTCGGGGTCTTTCAGGTCGTGTCCGCTGTGAAATACAAATCCGCCGGACACCTGCTTGAAACTCTCCGGCTCAATTCCGAATACGAGGTCGAGGCCATTCACCGAATTGAACTGCGTGAACACCGGCGCCACAGCCTGCACGTATTCGAGTTGCGCCAGCTTGTCGCCAATCGCAATCGGCATCGGCGCCGCGCCGAACGCCATGAACATGCTCGCGTTCGGCGCCTGCAGCATAATGTCCGCGCCCACGCCCTCGGTCCGCTTCGCCGATTCCAGCAGCAGCCCGCTCGTCAGTCCCACCACGATGATCACCAGCGTCACTTCCACCGCCACGGCGATCACCGTAATGAACGTGCGCAGCGGCCGGTGCAGCACGTTCTGCAAAATCATGTATTGAATCATTTCTTAAGGGTGAAGCTCCTGGTTCGGACTCAAAGAGGCTGGCGGATTCACTGGCGCGTCGCTCACGCGCACCAGATCCGTTCCCTCCGGCTGCTTCAGCACAAACTTATCGGCGCCCACCGTTTCATTCGCCGTCACTTTCTTCACGTCGATCTGCAGCTTGTAATCCTCTTCCGGACGCGACACCACGATCTGCATCGGGTACGTCGTATTCGCCGCCGCTGCGATCGATCCGCTGTACGTCGCGTCCGATTCCAGCGCGCCCTCCGGCCCAAACGTCTCGATCCGCGCCACGCTCAAATCCGCGCGATCGAAATAAATCCGGTGCGCGATCTCCCAACCCATCACCACGCCGCCGTGTCCGCCCGGCCGAACCACGGTCAGCACGTAAAATCTCTTGGCGCCTGAAACCTCTTCTTCAATCAACACCGGCGCATGCTCCGGAATCGGCGCCCACAAAAGCGCATCCACCAGATGTTGCGGCCTTAAATTCTCGATGGGCTTGTCGGCCTTCCGCTCAAAATTCGAAGGCCCGGTGATGAATTTGTTCTTCGACGGAATAAACACGCTGAACGTCGTCCCGTCGCTCACCATGTCGAAAATGTTTTTACCCACCACCGGAGCCTGCCCGATCATCCGGATGTCCGCCGGCTTCTGCGCCAGGATAAACGCATTCACTTCGTGGTATTGCTCGATCACCCCGGAATACGCCGAGCCCGCAGTCAGCTTCAACGTCACATTCGCGTTGATCGATGTGATTGCGCTTGCCTGCTTGTTGTATCGCGCGACGAGTTCGTCCTTCGTCGCCGTCTGCACCGGCACGGGCTTATCCGCGGGCGCCACTGCCGTTTTCTTGCTGACCGAGCATCCGCCCAACGCCACCGCGACCAGCGCCGCGCACACCATTCCCAGGATCCGCCTGCGTTTACACGAGTTCAGAGTCGCGCCGCCTTTATGACACAAAGGATGTAGTTTGACAGCCGCCCCGAGGGGTGTCAACGCGCGGCGTACACCAGCTTTTTCGATTTGAAGCGCGCTCCCCGCCCCAGCGTCGCGCAGCTCCTCCATCAGTCGATCGAGCGCAATCTGCGTAACCAACTGCGCTCGCGGAGTGGCCGCACTCCCCCCGCTCAAACCATAGCCTCATCGCGCCAGGATTCTATACCGCCGCTCTCAAGCGGGAGCGCCAACCTGGCAGTCCTCCCACAACCGCGCGCCTGTCTGCGATTGCGAGTGCGCACGGTGCGACATCGGGGCTCACTGTGGAAAAAAACCGTTATGCCGGTGGGGTGAAACGAATCCTACAACGCGGAAATCCTGATTTAGGCAGCCGTGTGCTGCGCTTTCTTGCTCTGCTCTTTCGTAATCCATTCCACAAATACCGCTTCGAATTCCTCCGAGCTGTATATACCTTTATCGATGAGCAGCGAATTCATCGCGTACACAGTCGCCATGAATCTCTCATCCCGGCTAGCGATTTTCAGCGCCTCATCAAACGACATATCCCACCTCGATAGAACAACCGTCGCCAAAAGATATACCACACTCTCGGCTCCCGAGTTGCGTAGCCTCATGCGAGCGCAGCGACCTGCAACACTGCCGCAGTGGGACAGGCTCTCACTTGGTCCCGGGTTCAACGATTTCAGCCTCGCTCCCATCCACCCACAACTACCTGTAGAGGCCGGTTCGCCGCCGTTGCGAAGCGGGCGCAGCCACCGCGCCAGCCTCGCCCGCAATTCCCACTTTGAAACTCACTTTGCCCTTGACTTGTAGTTACCTACATGTTAACGTGTGTCGGGCTTTACTACACGCTCCCATTCCTATGCACCTGCGAAGCGGCTCTCACCTCATGCCGCCGGACGCACCCCACCCGGCTTCACCCACCCCCTCACCCGCAAATTCTAATCGACACCTCGTACGATTAGAATGTGATGTAACTTCAAGAAAACAAACGACAGAGCCCCGTTCTAATCGGCACTAGATGGCACAATGCACACAAGCCGATCCGCGCAAGTGGGGTAGCCAGTTTTGGCTGCGCAACGAAGCCCACACCCGCATGAGTTGTGCGAGCCCCACCTCAACCCACAGAGTGGCACAGGCTGGAGTTGGCCTGTGTGCATTTGTCTCACGGGCGTTTGAAAAACGCCCGTCATCCAGAGGCCCGTTCACGGGCCGAAGGATCTCTCTTCGGGTTCTCGTTGTCTCGTCTCGCACACTTACGACAGCGCCAGTTGTCAGCCAGTTGATAGTTTCTAATCGGAGTGCTCGCCGATTAGAATTGCCCGAAAGTTATAGAAAACAAACAACAGCACCCCTTTCTAATCGACACAAATTTACCCACCGCCCAACCACATCCCACCCCATCTGCTCCGTCGGGCGTCCCCCAATCCGCTGGCAATCGCGGCACTGCCCCACTACACTTCTTGGCGCCGAAACTTCAATCCGGAGCCTGAATTGACTAAGAAACTCGCCCTCGTCGCCGCCGTCGCGGTCCTGATCGCCGTCTTTGCTCACGCGCACCTCGGAGCCAGCGCCTCGGCTGCTCCCGTAGCGCCCGCCGTACACGGTGCGCAAGCCACCGCCACACAGCCCACGTCCGCCGCGTGGGACGCGCTCGTCGAAGACTTCTTCAACAACATATACTTCAAATACCAGCCCACCGCCGGCACCGCCACCGGCTTCCACCAGTACGACGCGCAGCTTGAGGACTACTCGCGCGAATCCGTCACTCGGCAGATCGCCGACCTCCACGCCATGGAAAAGCGCGTGGAAGCTTTCGACGCGTCGAAGCTCTCACCCGTCGAAACCGCCGACCGCGAGCTGGTGCTGAACTCGATCCGCGGCGACCTGCTCACGCTCGAAGTGATCCGCCCGTGGGAGAAAAATCCAGACAACTATTCCGGCGGCATTTCAAACAGCGTCTTCACGCTGATGGAACGCAAATTCGCGCCAGCCGACGCGCGCTTGGCATCCGTGGTGGCCCGCGAAAAACAGATGCCCGCGGTATTCGTCGCGGCGCGCGCCAATCTGAAAAATCCGCCGCACATCTACACCGAAATCGCGCTCGAACAATTGCCGGACATCATTTCGTTTTTTCAGAATGACGTGCCTGCCGCATTCAAAGACGCCACCGATTCCACAGTGAAAGCGGACTTTGCAAAGTCAAACGCGGCGGTGATCGCGGACCTGCAGGCGTACGAAAAGTGGCTGAAGGCGGACGTGCTGCCGAATTCGAAAGGCGACTTCCGCATCGGCGCCGATACGTTCTCCAAAAAATTGCTGTACGACGAAATGGTGGATACGCCGCTCGACCGCCTGCTCGAAATCGGCACCGCGAACCTCAAGCAGAATCAGGACGCGTTCAACGCGCTCGCGAAGGAAATCGATCCGTCGAAGCCGCCGATGGAAGTTCTCGCGGAACTGGAGAAAGATCATCCGGCACCGGATCAGTTGCTTCAATCGTTCCGCGACACGTTCACAAGTCTCATCGGTTTTATTCAAACGAAGCACATCATCACGATCCCCTCCGACGTCCGCCCGACGCTCGAAGAAACGCCGCCCTTCATGCGCGCGACCACCGAAGCGTCGATGGATACGCCGGGGCCGTACGAAACGGTCGCCACCGAAGCGCTTTTCAACGTGACGCTGCCCGGCCCGCACGATTCGGCGGAAGAAATCGAAGGGCGCATGGGCGTCTTCAACCGAGGGACAATCGTCAGCACGTCTGTCCACGAAGCCTATCCCGGCCACTACGTGCAATTTTTGTGGATGAAAGACGCGCCAACGAAAGTCCGCAAGCTGCTTGGCTCCTCTACAAACGCCGAGGGCTGGGCGCACTACTGCGAGCAGATGATGCTCGACGAGGGCTACAACCAGGTGGGTGTGGGCGCGAAAGACGAACGCGATTCGAAAATGCTGCGCCTCGGACAATTGCAAGACGCGTTGTTGCGCAATGCGCGGTTCATCGTCGGCATCAAGATGCACACCGGCAAGATGAGCTTCGATGAAGGCGTGAAGTTCTTCGAAACGGATGGATACCAGACGCACAAAAGCGCGCTGGTGGAAACGATGCGCGGCACGAGCGACCCGACGTATCTCTACTACACGCTCGGCAAGCTGCAGATTCTGAAGCTGCGCGCGGACATGCAGAAAAAACAGGGCTCGAGCTTTTCACTCGAACAGTTTCACAACGATTTTATGAAGCAGGGATTTCCGCCGATCAAAATCGTCCGCCAGGCCATGATGGGAGACAATTCGCCGACACTCTAGCCTGAGCCATTCGACTCCTATGCGCGCAGCGTGAGCGGATTCGGCTCTGTTCCGAGCGAAACCAGCAGCCGGCGCAGCTTGACGCGGTCGTCGAGCGCCATGCCGACCATTTCGAAACCCGCCTTTTGCGCGCGCACGAAACGCACCACGGTCTGCATGCTGATCGACCGCAGACCCGCTGGAATTTTGAGCGTGGCTTCGCAACCGACTGGAAGCTTCAAATCGCCGCTGAGCAGTCCGCCATCGAGGCTGAGCACGCTGATCGCGGTGTTGAACGCCGCGTGCTGCGTCGAGATCGTCGCCGGCACCGAGCGCGACAGCTTCACGCGCTTGTAGCGCCGCTGCCGCACGTAGTCGCGATTCGGTTTCGGATCGAGCGGCGCGAGCGCCAGAATATTCGCGTCGAGTCCGGACTTCGGCAGAAACTGACGCGCCCATGCGAGATCGAATTTGCTGAGCGCCTGCGCCGCGGCGGTGCGAATCTCTTCGGGAAACTCCCAGCCAAGCGTCTTGCGCGACTCGACGAAGTTGCGCAGCGCCGGCGCCGCGCTCGTCGCTCGCAGACGGCCGAGCGCTTCGATCGCTTTCACTCGCAGAAACTCCGTGCAGTTTTTCACCACTCCGCCGTGCGCCAGCTTCAGCAGCTTCGGCGCGGTTTCCAGGTCGCCGCTCATGCCGATCTCGTCGAGCGCGAGCGGCAAAATCATCGGATCGAAAAGCTCCATCGAGTTCGCGAGGATGTGGCCGCGCTTCTGCGCGCCGGCAATGGAGAGTTGCCGCACGATCACGTCGTGGAAGTCGCGGCCGTTGTCGCGCAGGCGGCGAGGAAGCAGTTCGTTCACGGCGTAGGGATCGAGACGGCTCAGAAGTCCGATGGCCATCGCAGCCTTCTCCGCGCCCGAATTGCGCAGCAGTTCCTTCAAGTGTTGCGCGCACGGTGCACCGAGTGATCGCGCGAGATCGACGACGCGTTCACGCTCCTGGCAGCGAGCCGATCGCGCTAGGCGCACGGCGAGGATCACGCTCGCCTCTTCGGGCACGCGCGCGATCACGCCGAGCAATCCGGCGGGAACGTCTTCCGCAGTGAGCGCCGTCTCGATGAAGTCCGGCACGCAATTCCTGACGCCGATGCGCGGCCGCAAACTCTGCGCCCAGCCGGGGCGCGACTCTTCGAGCTTCGCGAGCACATCGAGCGATTGCTCGAGCGATTCGTAGTCCTTCGTGGCGATGGCTTCCTGGCTGAAGCGCGTGAACGCGACGCTCAACCGCGTCTGCTCCGCGGCATCGCTCTCCGCTGCCATTTCTTCGCCGATCTTGCGAAGCGCGGCTTGCAATTCCTTGCTGGCTTGCGTTGCATCGAATCCGCACGCGCCCTTACCGCTGGAAAGATCGGACAATGTCAGCTCCCGAGGTCTTTGATCGACGAACATGCTTTGAGTTTCGAAGTGCAGCACCGATTCGAAGGCTTTCACGTCGGCGAGTTCGGCGTTATCAACTTCGTTCGACGCCGCTGCGAACGCGGCGGACGCGGCAGCACGCGAAATGCGGTTGCGCTGCGAGCGGCGTGCAGCCGATTGAGATGACGGGGCACGCGATGAAGTGTGTTGCGACGAAGTTTGGTGAGCTGCAGGCGGCGCGTGCTGCGTCTGTTCCGATTCGCGCTGCGTTGGTGCGGGCTTCAGCTCGGCGTGACGTTCGCGCGTGCGTCTGGATTCCGAACCGCCGCCGGCGATCTGCGATTCGAGCGCGGTGGTGGAACCGCCCTGATAGAAGCCGGCGCCATCCTGAATGAACAGACTTTCGCTCGTGTGGATCTTGGATTTCGTGTGATATCCGAATTGCGCTTCGAGGCGCGTGGCAAGAGTGCCCTCGGTGGGCGGCTCGATGAAAGCTTTGATGAGCTGGCGGAAATCGCTGCGGCTGGCGGAAGCGAGAAATCGGATGCTGCCGACGCGGGCGCTGGTGAGCAGCTCGGCAAAGTCGAGTTCGGCGGGGCTCAGGTCGAGCGGGACTCCATCCAGAAGAAGATGCGAGCCGGAAATGCCGACGAGGAAGCCCAGGTCGCCGGTGCCGCGAGTGACGGCACGCAGTTCGGCCCAGGCGGCATCGAATTGGGCCGTTGAGCGGGCGTGCTGCAACCCATAGAGATTGCAATACTTAAGCAGTACGTTCAGGCTGCGGACAAACGCACGTTGGGTCGCGGCTGTGGACGAACTCTGCACCGTTAAACCACCAGGGAGGAACTGCTCCTGAGCCTCTAATCGAGTGTACTAGGACGAACGTTGAGGGAAATAGAACGGAGGTACCATTTCTACCACTGATGGTGGGAGGGGATCCCGGTTTGGCGGACTATCTGGTGGCATTACGCGCTCAAAATGCATCGGTGTCAAGGATGAGGTGACACCTATTTGTGTGGAAAAGTGTGCGGACTGACACCAGCGTTGGCGGACAAATAGTTCGCTTCTGTACGAAGTGTGAGGGTGGGGGAGCGTCGCTGCGCGCGCTCTCCCGTCGCGGAGCGTGGCTGCGCCGCTCCTGCTCGTGCTAAGGAGGGAGTTCGGTGGAGAGAGGGTCGTCGTAGGGGAGGCGTTCGAGGGTGCGGGGGCGGCCCGGGCTGTACACGATGAAGCGGGGGTGTTGGAGTTGGTCGAGGGTGAGGATGGAGTCGGTGCCGGAGAGGACGATGCGCGGGGAGGCGGGGTCGCGCGTGGTGTTGGGGCGGCGGGGGCGGATGCGGATGAATTTGCGGGAGCCGTCGCGGAGTTTCTTGCGGGCGAGGTAGCGTTTTTGGCGGGCGGCGAGTTTCTTTTTGTGGGTGCGCTGATACTTCGCGGTGGCGCGCCTCGAAGAGGCGCGGCCACGTGGCGTTTTTGGCCAGGCGCGATCGGCTGAGCGTTTGGCTTCTTCTTTTTCGCGAAGGCGCTCGCGCATCGCGGCGATTTGGTAATCGCGTTCGGCTACTTGTTCGGCGGTGCGCATCGGTGTCGCGCTGGCTGCGCGCCGATGCCGATTCTTACTTTACGGCAGATTTGGCTTTCTGCGAGGCGTGCTGGCACTTGTCCGGTAACGCGACTTATCGGGGGTTTGGAACTCGCATCGGGAACTGCACGGCTAGTAGATGTGCGTCTCAACAGAAGGGGGCTTGCTATCAACGGTGATTATACGTCCGACGGATGGGTCGCGGCAGAGCTTCGCGTCAGCGGCGGCGGTCAGGTGCACAGGAATCGTCGCTGCAAAATCGCCGGAGTGTACGCGCAGCCAATACCAGCCCGGCTGAAGATCGGGAAACTCAAACCGACCGAACTTGGTAGTCGCTGCGGATCCGACAGGCTGTTTGGAGCCGCAGCAATCGACATCCGATTCTTGCCCCTTGAAAAGGGTGAGTGCCGCCCCCTTCAGAACGTTCTGGTATTCGCGAGTCTCCGTTTTGCCGTCCTTCGTAGTGATTGTCTTTCGCTTCGGAGTCGCGAACTTCAACATTCCGCACAATTGCGCCACCTCAAGCCAGTTCGAGTTCGGGGAGACGCGAGAAGCCAAAGGGCTATTCTGAGCGGCGGCGATTGAAGCCGCGAATAACACTAGAAGAGCGAATCGTATTCTCACGCGTAGTTAGACACCGGACCACGGCCCGATGTTTCGACGTCTCAGTTGTAAATTCTGCTGAGTGCCTGATTAACGTCGTAACCGGACAAGGGGGATGGGGCGGCGGCGCGGTTATTGGTGGAGGAGTTTTTCGCGGGTGCGGTCGAGGTGCTGTTGTTCGCGGTTGAGGTCGGTGAGGGTGCGGATGGGGCGCGAAACGTTGTGGATGAGTTCGATGTGGACGGGCGGGCGATCGGCCGGCGCGTCGGTGGTGGGTGGTGGAATTGAGACGTCGAGGATGGAGGGGCGGGCGCGCCTGAGGCAGGTGGTTTCAGGCGGGGAGGCGGACTTCAACTTCTTTGGCGTCTAGGACGGGGCGGACGCGGCGGATGACTTCGCTGGCGGTGAGTTTGTCGGTGAAGAGGACGAGCGAGCCGTTTTCGAAATCGCAGGCGCCGCAATAAACGTAATTTTTGAAATTAGCGTGATAGGCGTCGATGCCGCGGCGGGCGAGTTCGGCTTCGACGACGGCGTCTTCTTTTGTGGAGAGTTCGCCGGCGCGGAGGCCGAAGGTTTCTTTTTGAAAGCGGTCGATGAGCGATTCGAGGTGCGCGGCGCCGGTGAACGGAACGACGATGACGCGTTTGCCGGACGCGCGGTATTCGATCTGGTGCGTGTCGCAGAAATCTTTCACGCGATCGATGTGGCTGAAAAAATCGAGAGTCCAGGATTCGCTTCCGGCGATGGCGGGAAGCGCGCGCGTCCAAACTTTGGTGGCTTCTTCCCCGCGGATGGGCTCGCGATATTCGTCGGCTTCGGTGAGTTCGAGGCCGACGGCGCGAACATCGACGCCGAGATCAAGCGGCTCGATTTCGAGAAGCATCATGGCTCGACGTCTCCGAGCGCGTCACCGAACTTCTTTAAGAATTCAGCGGATTGCTTGCGGACTTCGATCCAATCGAAGAAGGCATCGGGAGTTTCGAGCCAGATGGCGAACCAGTGGGCGATTTCCTCTTTCTCGGCGCGCTTTTTGGGATCGACTTTTGAATTGCGCGAAATCATTTCAGCGCGGCGGCGGCCGAGGCGGGCGATTTCGCGAGTGCGTTCGATCGCGGCGGGCTCGTGGTCGCGCGTAAATTTGCGGAACAGCTCGTCGAGGCGGACGAGAGACATTTCGGCTTCTTCGAGCGTGGAAAAGTGAAGCAGGTCTGAGAACTCTTCTTCGTAGAGGCCTTCGGTGTCTGATTTGGTGGACCAGACGACGCGGTGGCCGGCTTCCTCGAGGACGCTGACGACGTAGTCGGAGGACGTCTTCCCTTTTTCGCCGAGCTGCGAAATAAGTTTGCGGCGGATCTGCTCGATTTCGGCAGGAGTGAAACGGGGTTTGCCCAAGGCTTCGGCGGCTTCGAGGATCATCGCCTTTTTGGTGGGCGATGCGCCTTCGTGATGTTCATGCTCGTCGGAGTGGTCGGGCTTCACGACGGACCTCGATGCGGCGCAGCGGACTGCGGCGACTGTTTGGCGGGTGGAACGGCTGCCGACGAGGGATTCGATGCAGCATCGGCGGCGAGGGAGCGGCGGTATTTGTTGATATTGCGATTGTGGTCGGCGAGCGTCTTGGCGAAGAAGTGGCCGCCCTGATCGTTGGCGACGAAATAGAGGTAGTCGGTGGGAGCGGGAGCGAGCGCGGCGCGAAGGGACGCTTCGCCGGGATTGGCGATGGGACCCGGCGGCAGGCCTTTGTGCATGTACGTGTTGTACGGCGAATCGAAGCGGAGATCCGAGGCGTGGACGTATTTGACGGGATGTCCAGCAAGGGCCAACGCGTAGACGACGGTGGGATCGCACTGCATGGGATCGTCGCGCTTCAGGCGATTGAAGAAAACGCCGGCGACGAGTGGGCGCTCGCCGGGCTGGGGCGTTTCGCGTTCGACGAGCGAGGCGAGAGTGACGGTATCGAGCGGAGAGAGATTGGAGGGAGGATTGGTGAGCGGCGTAGTCTTGACCGAATCCCAAACGGCGTGGAAATTCTGAACCATGCGGTGAATGATCTGCTCGCAGGAGGTGGTGCGGGTGTAGTCGTAGGTTGAGGGAAAAAGGAAACCTTCGAGCGTGGTCGCGTTTGGCGCGAGTTCCCTGATCGAGCCGGTTCTTTTCGCGAGTTCGAGGAAGGTTTCGCGGCTGCAGAGGTTGTCGCGCTCGACTTCGGCGGCGATGTCAAACATCGTCCAGCCTTCGGGGATGGTGAAGGAGCGAACGTACACGCGGCCCTGGGCGAGCTGCCAGAAAACTTCGCGGGTATCCACGGGACGATCGAAATAATATTCGCCGGCCTGCATGGGAACGCGAAAATGCCAGAAACTGAAAAGTGCGTAGGCGAGGCGATTGCGGATCACGTCATTCTGGCGAAGGATTCCCGCGACGCGCCAGCGCGAAGTGCCGTGCGGAATATCGACGAAAACTTTTTCGGGACGATGGCCGCGGTAGGGGCGGCTGATTTGCGAATCGAGCCAGCCGGCGCCGGCGCCAATCGCGGCGATGAGGAGCAAAGCGAGAAGGCCAAGGCGACGCATCGCGGCTTATCGTCCCTCTCGTGCAGCGGGAGAAGTTTCAGCGCTGCGGTGGCGGTCGAGATATTCGCGAAGCAGAATGGCGGCGGCGACGTCATCCAGGTGCGGGGATTTCTTTTTGCGCCGCGCCTGGTTACCCGATTCCGCCATCGTTTGTCCGGCCTCCCAACTGGTGAGACGTTCGTCCGCGAGTTCGACCGCGAGCTTGAGATCTTTTGCTATGCGCGCCGCGAAGGCAGCGGCTTCGTCCGCCATTTCGCCGGCTTCACCGGTGATATGGAGCGGATGGCCCACGAGAATACGCGCAACGCCATGTTTCGCGCAAATGGAGCGAAGGCGGGAAAGGTCTTCGCGGCGATTTTTGCGGGTGAGGATGAGCAGGGGCTGCGCGGTGAGGCCGAGTTCGTCGGAGAGAGCGAGGCCGATGCGTTTGCGGCCGTAGTCGAGGGCCAGAATGCGCGCGAGCGGGTGTGCGGTGCGGCCGGCGTCGGGCATGTGAGGCATGTGGGGCGCTGAACGCATAGAGCTAGGAAAATGAACCGGGGCGGATGACATCGATCCCCTCAATTATACGCGAGCGCACGCGCGATTACTTCTCGCGGCCGCGTTCGGAAGATTCCCAGTAGGGCCAGAAACCAGTGTCCTTCAAATCTTTGTCGAGGCCGGTTGCGTGAAGGAGTTGCTCGACTTCGAAGCGCGACTGGCGCGGGCCGACGCGGTCAGTGCTGTCTGCGAGGGCGAAGGCGCTGACGGCGGCGATGGCGGTTTGCTGCTTCAGCGCGGCGATATCGACTTTGTCGAAGGTGTCTGACGCGGCGTGGTAATTGAGCATGTAATTGGAAGGCGCTTGATTGGCGACGAGAGTGGGAACGCCTTCGAGGACGAAATCGAAATTGTCGGTGTCCATGCTGGCGTCTTGCGTGAATCCCTTGACGCCGAGCACGGCGGCGGGTTCGAGCATTTCTTTCAGGGGCGCTTCGATATCTTTGCGGCCGCTTAGGGAGTAGCCGGAGACTTTGCCGTCGCCGGAATCGAAGATAATGGCGGCGATCATGTTGTCGAGTTCGGCGCGATGCTGGTGCGCGTAGGCGGCGGAGCCGAGCAGGCCTTCTTCTTCGCCGGTGAAAAGGACGAAGCGAATGGAGCGGCGCGGGATGGTGCCGGAGGAATAGATGACGCGAGCGGCGTCGATGACCATGGCGGAGTTGCAGCCGTTGTCGAGCGCGCCGGTGCCGAGATCCCAGGAATCGAGGTGGGCGCCAAGGACGACGAATTCGTTTGGCTTTTCGCGGCCGCGGATTTCAGCTACGACGTTTTCGGCGGTGACGGGGCCGCCGATGCGATTGGGCATGTCGAAATGGACTTTTACTTTCATGCCGGACGCGAGGAAACGCGCGATGCGTTCGGCGTCTTCGCGGGCGACGACGGCTTGCGGCATTTTTTCGAGCTGACCATCGACTGTGACGGTGTGGCGATAGAGGAGCAGATTCGGACGGGAAGACATCCAGAAAATCGCGACGGCGCCGGCTTTCATGGCGCGGGCGATGATCGGTGGAGGAGTGTTGTATTCCTCGGTGAGCTGGTCCCAGGTGGTGAGGAAATCGGAGTGAACGAGCAGGATCGCGCCGCTCGCGGCGGAGCCGGCCTTGGCGAAAGCCGCGTCGTCGCCGTTACCGACGTCGATCACCTGCGCGTCGATGCCGCCGTCTGGAATGGCGGGAGACCATGCGATGGAAACGACGCGAACGGGAAACGGTTCGGGCGAGAGAACTTCGACGTGAGTACGGCCCTCGGACCAGGAAACCGGAATGGTGTACTTCTCGGTGTGGACTTCGTCCACTTTGGCGTGGCGGAAAGCTTCGACGGCCCAGCCGACGGCGCGGTCCGCTGCGGGAGTGCCGGTGACGCGGCCCCCGATCGTATCGGTGAGGTAGCGGAGATTTTCCTCGAGCGGCGAGGAGCCGAGAGCCTTTTTGATCATGCCGGGGGCGACTTCGGCGCAGGTGGATTGAACCGAGCAGGCGCCGCCGGCTTGCGACTGATTTTGGAGAGGCGCGGGCGCGACCTTGGGAATTTGCGCGGAAAGCGAGATCGCGATGGCGAGAAGTGAAAATCCGGCGAGGCCAAGACGAATCAGCGTGTGCACCCAAAATCTCCTATCGAATGGGCGGCGAAACGGCGGCCAGTCTAGCGCGAAAATGGTTCGCTCGGCGATGAATCGTGAGGGGTGGGGATGTGGATTTCTGGCGCGTCAAAGGGTCCGTAGAAGCCTGTAACTGATTGAAAACATAGATTCGTGCAGTTTTTTCCCCATCCGGGCAGATTCTACCTATATCCTTCGCCTCCGAAGGAAATGCGAAGGGGCTAAGCGTCTCATTTTGAGTCACTTAAAAAATATGCGATTTGGTATGCGTCATGCCATGCCTCGCGTGCAGTTAGTAAGGTTTTTGCTGTAGGAAGGCAATTCGACCTAACGCGTGATCGCCCCTTACGATCGGCCGAAAGTCACCGCCTTCCTGGCGACCCAAAAGCGCAGTTCGACATACCGCAGTACAAGAGCAATCGCACCAAAAAATCGAAATCCTCAAGCTTAGCCGGATGCAATCCTGGGCTGGCAGACGGAAGGCCATTGTGAAAAAAGTTCGAGCGTTTCCGAAACTTGTAGAGACGGACCAAAAATTCGAGCAGCAGAATCCGAGCGTGTTCGTTTTTTGCGATGCGGCGACGGGCGTGCCGCAGTTCAAGAGCGAATCCGCGCGCGATTTTGAGTGCACGGTGGAGCGGATCGCCGGGCAGCTCGCGATGCAGTGCCTGGTGCGCGGGCAGGATCCGAAGAATTTCCAAGTGCTGGTGCCGGCGGAAAGCTCGCTGATCGATCGCCTGGTGGCACGCGCTGAAGAATTGCTGGAAGAGGGCCGGTCTGTTGCGTGCCCCACTTCGCTGAGCGCGCGGCAGCGCGAAGTGCTGCACGCGGTGATGTGCAACCGGGCCAACAAAGAGATCGCGGCAAAATTGAACATCACGGTGCGCACGGTGAAATTCCATATCTCCACGCTGCTGGCGAAATTTGGCGTGGAATCGCGCGCCGATCTGGCGCAGCGGGCTTCGGGATTTGTGCGCAACGGTCAGGAAGGCGAGGAGTCGCCCATGGATTTCGGGATGTCGAGCGGGCGTGCGCGACTGCAAGCACTGCGCGCGAAGGCACCGGTGGCGATCACGACGAAGGCGCCTCGGCTGCGTTTCGCCGAACGCGCGATGGCCTAGTTTTTCGTTTTTGCGTTTGAAGGTGCGGGGCGGCGTATCGATTCGAGCGTCGAATTGCGATTCGCGTAGTGCTTATCGTAATAATCGCGATACTCGCCCCGTTTGATTTCTTCCAGCCACGCTGTATTCCTGCGGTACCAATCGATCGTTGAAGCCAAGCCCTGTTGCAGCGTGACTTTGGGCAACCAGCCCAGTTCGTTGCGGAGCTTTGTGGAATCGAGCGCGTAGCGACGGTCATGCCCGGGGCGATCTTCCACGTGCGTAATCAAAGTGTCGGACTTCCCTGCCGAATTCAGAACGGCTTTCGCGAGCCAAAGATTGGTGTGGGTCGAGTCGCTGCCGACGTTGTAGGTCTCGCCTAGCCTGCCGCGTTCGAGAATAAGCCCAAGCGCGGAGCACGTGTCCTCGACATGGAGCCAGCAGCGCTCCTGCAGGCCGTCTCCGTAAATTGGCAGCGGCTGATCTGCCATCGCATTCGCAATCATCAGCGGAAGAAATTTTTCCGGGAACTGGTTTGGACCGTAGTTGTTGCACGGACGCGCGATCATCGCCGGGACGCCGAAGGTACGGATGAAGGAGCGGACGAGAAGGTCGGCTCCGGCTTTGGAGGCGGCGTAGGGACTATTGGGCGCGAGTGGCGATTCCTCCGAGGCAGCGCGGCCGGGCGGGATGTCTCCGTACACCTCGTCAGTGGACACGTGAAGGAAGCGCTCGACGCCGAGAGTCCGTGCGGCTTGAAGGAGCGTGAGGGTGCCGGTGATGTTGGTTTGGGCGGCCGGAACCGGATCGTAGATGCTGCGGTCCACGTGAGATTCTGCGGCGAAATGCACCACTGCAGAACAGTCCTTCATGGCTTGCTCGACAGCAACGGGATCGCGGACATCTCCGCGTAGGAATCGGTAACGAGAGTCCGCGACGACGCTGGAAAGATTGGCGAGATTGCCGGCGTACGTGAGCTTGTCGAGGTTGACCACTTGGGAGCCCGGCCGGGCGGCGAGGAGGTGGCGAATGAAGTGGGAGCCGATGAAACCGGCGCCGCCGGTGACGAGGATCTTCATGCCCCGATCGCCCGGCAGCTGTGTCGAAACGTGAGTGCGATCGAGTTGAAGGGGTACACGCCAGCAGTATAAGCCGTGTGACCCGGGTCGGGCGGCCGAGTCGTAGCGACGTTGTCGCGCCGGCAAGCCCTCCGCGATCAGTGCAAATACGCACTTTTACAGAATTCGGCTTGAATTTCGGCCAGCTGTACGTGTCGTTTTCGCCCCATCACGACTTTTGTGCCATAAAGGCCGTACAGGTGCGCGTACGCGAAACACCCTACACTGCAAAGAAAATGAAGAGCTTAGCGTGCCTGTCCTTAGGGTGTGTTCAGGTTGTCTATAGCCTGTACGAACAGGCGAAAGCAATGGAACCATCTTGGTTCGCCCGACCAGTAGTTGCGGTACAGACGCGGTCCCTACACTGCCCGCGTCATGAAAAACAACACGCAAGTCCAAACCCGGCAGTTCGAATCCCAGATCTCGCGGCACGAGATTTCGAGCAACATTTCTTCCAAGCGCCACTCCCTTCTCGTGACGATGGTGCTGTTTGTAGCGATGATCGGTCTGTCGAACTGCGCCGGGTACACCAGCTCGGCGAAGACCTCGCCGTCGAACCCGGGAAGCGGAGTGCTTTCGGCGGGATCGACGAGCGTGACGTTTGGCAGCGTGGCCGTGGGCGGAAGCGCGACGCAGACGGTGACGGTGACGAACACCGGCACGGCGACGGTGAACATTTCGCAGGCCACGGTGACGGGGACGGGCTACAGCGTGACTGGCGGAAATCCATCAACGTCGCTGGGCGTGGGCCAGAGCAGCACCGTAACGGTACAGTTCGCGCCGACGGCGGCGGGAACCGATTCCGGCGCGCTGACGGTGATCAGCGACGCTTCCAACTCTCCTCTAATGGTTTCCCTGTCGGGCAATGCGACGCAGGCTGGGCTTTCGATTTCGCCGGCTTCGTTGACTTTCTCCAACGCGCAGATGAACCAGACCAGCTCGCAGAACGTGACGCTGACGAACACGGGCAATTCGAACGTGACGATCAATCTGGCGCAGCTTTCGGGAAACGAATTCGGAATGAACGGGCTTTCGCTGCCGAAGACGATCGGCGCGAGCCAGTCGATGACGTTCGCGGTGACGTTCACGCCGACCCAGTCGGGCGCGGCAACCGGCAGCATCACGCTGACGGATAACGCACCAGGTTCGCAGCAAACGATCACGCTGGCAGGGAACGCGGTTTCGCAGACTTCGACGCTGACGGCGAATCCGGGCAGCGTAGCATTTGGCAACGTGGCGGTTTCGAGCAACGGGCAACAGACGGTTACATTGACGAACTCGGGCAACGCGAGCGCGACGGTGAGCCAGATTGCGGCGAGTGGCGCAGGCTTCAGCGTGACGGGATTTACGGCGCCGCTGACGATTGCGGCGGGACAGAGCGCCTCCTTCACCGCGCAATTCGCGCCGACGTCGGCGGGCGCAGCGACCGGATCAATCAGCGTGACGAGCACGGCGACGGATTCGAACATTTCGATTCCGCTGACGGGCACGGGAACCGAGGGCAGCCTGACGGCGAATCCGGGCAGCGTGAGCTTCGGCAGTCAGCTGACGGGCAGCTCGAGCACGGTGAACGTGACGCTGACGAACGGCGGCACGGCAAACGTTAATGTTAATTCGGCGACGGTTTCGGGAGCGGCGTTCAGCACGACGGGCTTGACGACTCCGCAGACGCTGACGGCGGGACAGAGCGTGACGTTCGGCGTGAAGTTCGCGCCAGCGGCAACGGGCGCGGCTTCGGGTTCGGTTTCGATCGCGAGCAACCTGCCGAACTCGCCGCTGACGATTGCGTTGAGCGGCACGGGCACGGCGGGACAAGCGCAGTTGACGCTAGGATCGCCGAGCGTGAGCTTCGGCAACGTAAATGTGGGCAGCACGGGCACCCAGACGGTTTCGTTCACGAACTCGGGGAATGCGACGTTGACGGTCACTTCGGCGACCGCGTCGGGCAGCGGCTTCGCGACGAGCGGCGCGTTTCCGATCACGGTGGCGGCGGGTGCGAGCGCTTCGTTCAGCACCACGTTCACTCCGGCGACGGCGGGCAGCGCCACGGGATCGATTTCAATCGCGAGCAATGCGGCGGGCTCACCGGCGACTGTTTCTCTCTCCGGTATGGGCGTGCAGGGCCAGCTGACGGCGAATCCGGGCAACGTGAGTTTTGGTTCGGTGGCAACGGGCAGCAACACCACGCAGACGATTACTTTGACGAACGCGGGTACGGCGAGCGTGTCGATTTCTTCGGCGACGACGACGGGAACGGGATTCAGCATCTCCGGCCTTTCGACGCCGCAGACGCTGAACGCGGGACAGAGCACGACGTTTTCGGCGCAGTTCGCACCGACGACGGCGGGCGCAGCGACGGGATCGATTTCGATCGCAAACAATGGGCCGGGTGCGCCTCTGACGATCGCACTGAGCGGAACGGGCACGCAGGCGCAGCTGGGTGCTTCGCCGGCGAGCGAGAATTTCGGCAGCGTGAACGTGGGCAGCAACAATGCACAGACAATCACGCTGAAGAACACCGGCTCGGCGAGCGTGACGGTATCCGCGGTGAATGTGACGGGTTCTGGATTCAGCATCTCTGGCACAAGCACTCCGATGACGATCGCGGCAGGGCAGAGCGCGTCGTTTACGGCGACGTTCACGCCTTCGAGTTCGGGCAGCGCAACGGGCAGCATTTCGGTGGTGAGCAACGCGCCGAATTCGCCGCTGACGATCGCACTGAACGGAACGGGCGCGCAGTCCACGCTGACGGCTTCGCCGGCGTCGATTGCATTCGGCAACGTGACCACGGGCCAGACAAACTCGCAGACCGTGACGCTGACGAACTCAGGCACGGCGGCCGTGACGATATCGCAAGAGACTTTCGCGGGCACGGGATACAACGTGACGGGGTTGAGCCTGCCGATGACGTTGCAGGGCAACGCGACGACCACGTTCAGCGTGAGCTTCGCGCCGACGACGGCGGGTAGCTCGACGGGTTCGGTGACGATCACCAGCAACGCGTCGAATGGGACGCTTTCAATCGCGCTGAGCGGAACGGGGGTGGCTGCGACACGGACGTTGAGCCTGAGCGGCACGAGCTTGAGCTTCGGCAACGTGAACGACGGCAGCAGCAGCTCGCAGAGCGTGTCTCTGACCAACAACGGCAACGCCAGCGTATCGATCTCGGCGGTGAACGTGAGCGGCGCGGGCTTCACGGTGAGCGGCGTGAGCTCGGGTGAAACGCTGACGCCGAACCAATCGGTGACGGTGACGGTGACATTCGCACCGACGACGGCGGGAGCGGTGAGCGGTTCGGTTTCGATCGTGAGCAACGCGACGAATTCGCCCTCGACGGTGAGCCTGTCGGGAACCGGCGTGGCGGCGGTGCAGCACACGGTGTCTCTCAACTGGAACGCGAGCACGTCGCAAGTGGTTGGCTACAACGTGTATCGCGGGACGACGTCGAGCGGACCGTACTCGACGAAGGTGGCATCGTCAGTGGCGTCCACGGACTACACGGACTCGACGGTGGCATCGGGAACGACCTACTACTACGTGGTGACGGCGGTGGATTCGAACAACAACGAGAGCACATATTCGAATCAAGCGACGGCCGTGATTCCGTAGTTGAGATGGTGGTACAGCCGCTGGGTGTCCTAAAAGGTACTGGCCAGGCTTAAATCGCAGGAAAGGCCCGTTTTATGCCGCAAACACGCGGATAGGACGGGCCTGTCCTGTTGACCAGCGGTAAACACCTGTACCAACTGTGGACCGGGGTACAGTAGAGCATCCTCAGGCCTACACGCGACAATCGCCTCAGTGATGAGGCTCGCAGACACATACCGGGAAACAGCAGCAAACACTCCGCAACGCTCTGGGAAATTCTCCACGGGCAAGATGATCCGCAACTCGCTGGCGATCGTGATGTTCGCCGCGACGATAATTACGTCGGGCTGCGTCGGGACGACAGGTAAAGGCGCAGTGGGCGGCGGAAATGGAACGGGAACGGCGGCGATTTCGGTATCGCCGGCGAGCATTAACTTCGGATCCATCGTGGTGGGAAGCGGCTGGATGCAGCCGGTGACGGTGAAGAACGACGGAACGAAATCCGTAACGATCTCGAAGATTTCAGTAACTGGCACGGGATTCACGATCGGCGGAATGGCTGCGCCGGCAACGCTGGCAGCCGGACAGACGGGACAAGTTTTGGTGGCGTTCAAGGCGACGGCGGCGGGAGCTTCTGCGGGCGCGGTGACGATCTCAAGCACCGCGGAAGATACAACGACGACGATTCCGCTGAATGGACAGGGCTTCACGAGCGGCGTGGACCTGTCAACGGACTCGGTGAACTTCGGCAGCGTGGCGCTGGGAGCGACGGCGACGCAGACGGTGAAAATCACGAATTCGGGAAGCGGCAGCGCAACGATTTCGAAGGCGAGCGTGACGGGAACGGGTGTGACGCTCTCCGGCCTAACGGTGCCTACGACGTTGGCGGCGGGTGCGAGCGCAAGCGCGACGCTCACGTTCAAGCCGGCGACGAGCGCAACGGAATCGGGGACGCTGTCGATTACAACGAGCGTCTCGAGTACCGCGTTGACCGCAAATTGGACGGGATCGGGAAGTTCTTCGTCGCTGACGATGACGCCTTCGTCGGTGAGCTTCGGAAGCGTGACGGTGGGAAGCAACGCGACGCAGACGATCAAGCTGGCGAATTCGGGAAGCAGCACGATTACGATTTCGAGCTTGGCCGTTTCCGGTTCGGGCATGAGCATCTCTGGATTGGCGACGCCTTACTCGCTGGGAGCGGGCAAGAGCGCGACGTTGACGGCGGAGTTCAAGCCGACGAGCGCGGCGACGGACAGCGGTTCGATCACCGTCGATAGCAATGCGACGAGCAGTTCGGCTTCGATTCCACTGAGCGGCAAGGGCGTTTCTTCGAGCGTTGCGCTATCCGCGAGCACGACGAGCTTGAGCTTCGGCAGCGTTAAGTCGGGCAGCGCATCGACGCAATCGGTGACGATCACGAGCACGGGCAACGCGAACGCCAGCATCACGGGCGTATCGGTTTCGGGCACGGGATTCAGCCTGAGCGGATCGGGAGCGGCGGAAACGCTGACGCCGAGCCAGTCTTTGCAGTACACGGTGAATTTCGATCCGAAGGCGGCGGGCACGGACACGGGAACGCTTTCGATTGCGAGCAACGCACCGAATTCCCCGCTGAAGATCTCACTGTCTGGAACGGGGACATCGACGTCTTCGCCGGAAACGTCGCACGCGGTGGCGCTGAGCTGGGAGCAGAGTTCGTCGTCGGTGGTGGGCTACTACGTGTACCGCGGCACGAAGGCCAGCGGGCCTTACACGAAGCTGAACACGTCGCCGAGCACCTCGACGTACTATTCGGATACGACGGTTAACGACGGAGCGGTGTACTACTACGTGGTGACCGCTGTGAACTCCAGCAACATCGAAAGCGCCGACTCGAATCAAGTCTCCGCAACGATCCCTTCAAATTAATTGACTCAGATCCGCGGGTGCCAAACGGCATCCGCGGTGAATTGCCGGCGGGAACTAACCGCGAGGCGCTTCGACTGCGCTGAGACTTCGTACGTCTGAATCTTTCTTTCCCCAATTCCGCTGCTTCTTTCGAGCCTGGATGCAGGCGCGAATCAGCTCGGGCTCTTCCCACGGAACATCGTGGTAGGCGGAGCGCAGATGGGGGCTGGCAGAATCTCTGATCCATTCCTGGGGAAATAGAGCGATCGTGTCGTTGGTGGTGAGCGGCTCGCTCACGCGCGGCTCTTGGCCGGTGACTGCGGCGAAGAGCGCGGCGGGAATGTCGCGCCCCGGGCCGAGCGACAGATGGCCGACCTGCGTGGAGCGCGGATTGATTTCGATCAAGTAGGCGTGGCCGGTGGCGGCTTCCAGCATGAAATCGAGTCCGCAGAGGCCGGAGAGATTCAGGCGGCGCGCGATTTTTTCGGCGGCGGACATCATTTCGGCGCCTTCAATCACGCGAACGACGGTGGAGTGCCCGGCGGCGCTTTTCTTTGCGACGACCTCGAAGTGCAAGGCTGCGAGCACAGTTCCCTTCCAACAGACGACCGCACTGTTTGCTTCTTTGCCGGGCACAAATTTCTGCGCGCTGATGGCGTATTTTTCGCGAGCAAGCGATGGGCGGAGCAAGCTGGCGTCCTGATCGAGAAGCGTGCGCTTCGCCGCGCGAGCCAGCAATGGCGGCGCCTGCAATTTGTGAAATGCGCTTTCGGCTTCGGACGCGTTGCGAACAATTCTGACGCCTTCCCCGCCGGAGGTTCCGTCGGCCTTCAGGACGAGAGGAAAACCCAAGCGATCGAGACAGGCGTGAAGCTGGTCGATATTTTCGAGGAGCACGCTATCTGGGATGCGAATGTTTTCCTGGCGCGCGAGATCCATGAACGCGGGGCGAGAGTACGCGATGGGAAAACTGGTGGCTGGGCCGAGGGAGCGCTCGATCAGCGCGCACACGGGAGAGTCGGGACCCGAT
Organism: uncultured Acidobacteriota bacterium; assembly: GCA_963702125.1. GTDB lineage: Bacteria > Acidobacteriota > Terriglobia > Acidiferrales > UBA7541 > Palsa-295. The sequence goes on along the minus strand of OY969716.1, from coordinate 4,522,766 downwards.
TTGCCTTTCTCGCGCTCGTATAGTCGATGCAGAAGCTGCGCCGCGAGATCGTCGCCCGGAATCACCAGATCGGGCTTTGCGGCGGCGACCGCGGCCGCGATAGAGGAAAGCGGCGCCAGCCCCCGATAGCGGTAGCGCTCGGAGATGGCGGACGTCTGGAACATCGGATGGCGCGACGGACAGACTGCTTTGACGACGAAGCCGGCCTTGGCCAGCGCCATGGTGAGGCGAGCCGTGGGGAACCATTGAAACGTGGTGGCCACCAAGACCGTTGGCTTCACTGCGTTGCTCTCCTGGGCGTAACTCTATCCTTTTAATGTTAGCAGCGAGGTGGTTTGGGGCGCACCAAGCAGAAGCGGCAGTGTGCTAAGAGCGTAATCCGCGGGCCCGATTCGGCTCGAGGCGCACCTTCATCCACGCAACAAACAGATAATCAATGGCTTATATTGCTGCGAGAGACGGCCCCCCTGGGTTCCCAGGGGCGCGGTTCTTTAGAGGCGCGTCGCTTCAGACTACGAGAAAGGCGGTTTGCGTCCTGCTGGAATTTCGATGGGTGCGGAGCGGAAAAAACGCTTCAGGCTGAGGATTGGTTTCTCGAACAGATTCCAGGAGAGCGCCGCGAGAACGTAGCTCATGACGAAGATGAACGGAAACGGGAGAAGCGGACGCCTGTCGAGGTGAAGCGTTTGTACAAATCCGAATGGAATTTTGTGCAGCAGGTAGAGCCCGTAGCTAATGAGCCCGGAGTAGATCAGGAAGCGATTGGTCATGATGGCTTGCAGCCATTTTTGCGGCGAGAAGAGCGCGACGTAAAGCAAAGCGGCCGAGGCCGCAGCGGTGAAAGTGAAAACGATCCACTGCGCGCGCAGATCGGCGGCGAGAAACGCGAGCGGCGCCGAGACGACGAGCAACATCCAGAATCGAGTGAGAAATTTTGCGGGAGCGACATTCGCGCTGCGAATGAGTAGCGCCAGGAGCGCTCCGGCCATCAGTCCATCGAGCCGGCAGAACACGTTGGTGTAGAGATTCACGTGGTGGAGCGCGAGGTAGTAACGCAACGCCGGTGAAACGCAGATTTCCGCGATGGCCAGGCGCGACAGCGCTCGAGGTGAACAGAAGCGCACAACCAGCGGCCACACGAGATAAAACTGCTCCTCGATCGCGAGAGACCAGGTGACGGCGAGCGGCCCCGCGGCATTTGTAGAAATTGGCAACAGAAAATTCTGCAGAAACAGCGGGAAGGCCCACCAGGGCGAGGAAGTCTGGAGCACCGCTTCAAACTCGGAGTGACTGATGAATCGAACCATCACGAACATGAAAAACAGGAGCGCGAAATACAGGGGCCAAATCCTGAGAATGCGGCGCACATAGAAATTCTTGAAGTAATTCGCGGACGGTTTGGAGTCGAGAAGGATCCCGGTGATCAAGAAACCGGATAGCACGAAGAACAGATCGACGCCCATCCATCCGTTGGCGAAGAGCCAGTCTGAGTGCAGCAGGGGATATTTGAGGCTGATGTTGTGCGCCATCACGATTAGAATCGCGATGCCGCGCACTGCGTCCAGTTGGGGAACTCTGCGTTCCATCGAATCGCGTCAGGTCTCGCGGGCGAAGACCCCGTCGGTACCGGAAAAGCGGTGCCCTAAGTTACAGAGTGTGTAGGCCTCTTGTACCATTGTTCGCCCCAGATTGAGCCGCGTAAGCTATACGGGATCGAAAGTGTGGGACTCGCTCGTGCCCCCGGATGGGGACAAAAGGATAGCGGGACGGGCAAGTTGGACAACTTCCCAAGACATGGGATGAGCAAACCGTTATCCCCGATAGGAACGAAATTGGCTTAGGGCACGGTTTTCGGGCTCACAAGTATTCATAATAAAGGGCTTAGAGATGCAGCAATAGGCGAATCGATTGCATTTTCGCCTGTTTGAGATTCGATAGGGGTAGGTTCGCCCAGAGGGCGGATGCGAGCCCAAAAGATCGAGTCAAAGGATCGGGTCAGACAAGCCATGGTGGAAGTTGCGATCGTCGGTGCGGGTCCCTACGGGTTGTCTATTGCTGCCCATTTGCGCGGTCGCGGAATTCCCTTCCGTATCTTCGGGCGGCCCATGGATAGCTGGGTGTCGCATATGCCCAAAGGGAGCTGCCTGAAGTCAGACGGCTTTGCGTCGAACATCTATGACCCGAACAGCGAATTCACGCTGGAGCACTTTTGCAAAGAGCAAGGCATCGAGTACGCGCACATGGGAATTCCGGTGCACCTCGAGACCTTTTCCGCGTACGGCCTCGAATTTCAGAAACGCATGTTGCCGGAGCTGGATGAACGGATGATCGAGAAAGTCGATCAGACGGCCGACGGATTTGTGCTGACGGCTGAAGGCGGCGAGACGTTTCAAGCGCGGCGCGTGGTGCTGGCAGTGGGCATTCCGCACTTCGCTTACGTGCCGGAGAGCTTGACGCATTTGTCGGAAGAGCATTTGTCGCACAGCTATCGCTACAGGGACCTTGCGGCGTTTCGCGGGAAGAACGTGATCGTGATCGGCGGCGGAGCCTCGGCGCTGGACCTGGCCGGATTGCTGACCGACGAAGGCGCGAAAGTGCAGCTGATCGCGCGACGTCCCCAATTGAAATTCCACACCGCGCCGGACGCGAATAAGCCCCGGTCTTTGTGGAAGCGGCTGCGCCATCCCGACTCTGGATTAGGTCCGGGCATGCGGTCGCGATTGCTTTCCGACGCGCCGAATATTTTTCACATGCTTCCCGCGAGTCTGCGGACCAAGATTGTGAAGAAGACTCTGGGTCCTTCGGGTGGATGGTTCATCCGCGAGAAAGTGGAAGGCCGCGTTTCAACGGTGCTGGGATCGACGCCGATCGGCGCGGAGATCAAGAACGGACTGGTGCACGTGAACGTGCGCCGAATGGATGGAAGCGAACAGGAAGTGATTGGCGACCACGTGATTACGGCGACAGGTTACAAGGTGGCGGTCGATCGCTTAAATTTCATGTCGCCGGAATTGCGCGCGAAGGTGGCGACGGTGAACGAGACGCCGAAGCTGAGCGCGAATTTCGAGTCGTCGGTGCCGGGGCTGTACTTCGTGGGCTTGGCGGCGGCGAACAGTTTTGGTCCGGTGATGCGGTTCATGTTTGGCGCAGGATTCGCGGCGCGCAAGGTGACTGAATCACTGGTGAGAGCTGTGAAGCGCGATCCGGCGCCTGTTGCGGTGCGCAATGTAGCCCGCGTCGCGGAGTAATGGCGCGCATCCAATCGATTTTTCACACCTTCGGACGACCCATCGAATGAAACGAGAGACGCTTGCGATTCACGCAGGATATGACGGCGACCCGACCACAAAGGCCGTGGCGGTACCGATCTATCAAACGGTAGCATTCGAGTTCGACAGCGCGGAGCACGGCGCGGCGCTATTCAATCTGGAAGTTCCTGGCAACATCTACACGCGCATCGGCAACCCCACGAATACGGTTCTGGAGAAGCGCGTCGCCGCGTTAGAGGGCGGCGTGGAAGCGCTGACCGTGAGCTCCGGAATGGCGGCGATTCACTATTCGCTCGTGAATATCGCGGAGATGGGCAACAACATCGTCTCGCTGCCGCAGCTTTACGGTGCGACGTACACGCTGCTGGCGCACGTGCTGCCGAAGCAAGGGATTGAGGGCCGGTTCTCGAAAACGGATCGTCCCGAAGACGTAGAAAAACTGATCGACGAAAATACGCGCGCGGTGTTCTGCGAAAGCGTGGGCAATCCTGCGGGCAACGTGGCCGATCTGGAAGGCCTGGCAAAAATAGCGCACAAACACGGCGTGCCGCTGATTGTGGATAACACGGTGGCGACACCGGTGCTTTTGCGGCCCTTTGAGCACGGCGCTGACGTGGTGGTGCATTCGCTGACGAAATTCATGGGCGGCCACGGGACGACGCTCGGCGGAATCATCGTCGATAGCGGAAATTTTCCGTGGCAGAAATATCCGGACAAGTTCTACATGTTTAACAAGCCGGAAATTGCGTATCACGGCGTGGTTTACGTGGAACAGTACGGAGCCGCGGCCTACGTGGCGCGCTGCCGTACCGTATGCCAGCGCAATACGGGAGCGACGCTCGCTCCGCTGAACGGATTTCTGGTGCTGCAGGGGATTGAGACGATGTCTCTGCGCGTGGAAAGGCACGTAGAGAATGCGCGCAAAGTGGCGGAGTTTTTGCGTAACCACAAACAAGTGGCGTGGGTGAATTACGCGGGATTTTCGGACAGCCCGCTGTACCCGATGGCGCAAAAATATCTGGGCGAGAATCGCTGCTCGCTGCTGACATTTGGCGTGAAGGGCGGATTCGAGCCGGGCGTAAAATGTTTCAACGCGCTGAAGCTTTTTAAGCGCATGGTCAATATGGGCGACGCGAAATCGCTTTCGTGCCATCCGGCATCGACCACGCACCGGCAACTGACGCCGGAAGAGCAAGCCAAGGCCGGCGTGACGCCGGAGATGATCCGGTTGAGCGTGGGAATCGAGCACATCGACGATATCATCGCCGATCTGGACCAGGCGCTGGCTGCGTCAACGAAGTAGATTCGATACGAGCGGTGAAGGGAGATTTTTGAATTGCCGATTGTGATCGAAGGCGGACGAGTTCCCTTCCTTCTGCGGGAGCTGACGGCGAACGGCTCCGCGAGCTCTGCCGGTCACGACAAGCCTGCGCTGAGAATCGCGCTCGTCAACAACATGCCGGACGCGGCACTGGAAGATACCGAGCTTCAATTCGCTGAACTGCTTGGCGCCGCCGCGCAAGACACTCCGATATCGCTGACGCTCGCTTCGCTACCGAATTTGCCGCGAGGCGCGTCTGGTCTCGAACACCTCGCGAAGTTCTACATCGGGCTGGATGAATTGGCGAACGACCGGTTCGACGGAGTGATAGTCACGGGCACCGAGCCGAAGCGGCCAGATTTGCGCGAAGAACCATACTGGCCGAGCGTGGTCGCGCTGCTGGAATGGGCGGAACCGAACACGACATCGACAGTGCTATCTTGCCTGGCGGCGCATGCCGGCGTGCTGGCCAGCGATGGAATAGCGCGCACCCCTTTTGCGGATAAGAAGTTCGGAGTGTTCACGCACACGCGAGCGACGCGGCACGCGCTGACCGAAGGACTCGACGACGCGATTCGCATTCCGCACTCGCGCTGGAACGATGTGAAGGCCGAAGCGCTCCGCGCGAACGGGTACGAGATACTCACCGAGTCTCCGAAGGCGGGCGTGGATCTTTTCGTGAAGCAGCGCGGCAATTCGCTGTTTGTCCATTTTCAGGGGCATCCGGAGTACAGCACGCGAACGCTGCTGAAGGAATACCGCCGCGACATCAAGCGATTCTTGCGCCGCGAGCGGGAAACGTTCCCAACCGAGCCGCACGGATACTTCGACTCCGGCGCGACGAGTTTGCTGCGCGAATTCCAGGAGATTGCCGAGCAGGATGCGCGGGAAGGCGCTCTGGAGCATTTCCCGGAGGCAGCGGTTGCCGCCGGCGTCCAGAATTTATGGCGCGACTCTGCCGTGCGCATCTACGGAAATTGGCTGAAGTATCTGCTGCAGAGAAAAGCGGTTCCCGCAACGACGTCTTCGATGTCTCCCGCCGTTCGCGCGTAATTTGCTAAAATGTTGCGTCTGCGTTCGTTGGTCCCCGACGCTTCGAAATGATTGAAATCAACGCGAAACAAATACTCGATTCGCTTCCTGCCCGCATTGGCGACGTGATCCAGCCGTGGGTTGAGAGGACGCCGAATCATCCGGCGCTTGTGGAGGCGTCCGGTGCATGGACGTACAAGCAGCTCGACGCTGTGGTGACGGAGACTCAGGCGTGGTTGCGCGACAAGGGAGTGCGGCCGGGCGACCGCGTGATGATCGTGTGCGAGAATTCGCGCGCGCTAATCGCGGTGCTGTTTGCGCTGACGGCGATGGACGCGTGGCCGGTGCTCGCGAATTCGAAGCTGACGGCGCGCGAGGTGGATGAAATTCGCGACCACTGTGGCGCGCGGCGCGTGATTTACACGACGGCGGTATCGCCTCAAGCGACGCAGCACGCGAAGCGGCATGGCGCGGTGATCGGGCCCGTCGGAAACCTGGGCACGATTGGCGTGGGGCCGTTGAACGAAGCCGTGCAGCCCGAGCCTGTGGACCCGAACGAGGCACCGCAGAATCGAGTGGGCGCGCTTATTTATACCTCGGGGACGACGGGTCTGCCGAAGGGCGTGGTACTGAGCAACCGAGGCTTGCTGTTTGTGGCTGGAGTGTCGGCAAAGATCCGGGCACTCAATTCAAACGATCGCGTGTATGGAATTCTGCCGATGTCGCACGCGGTGGGACTTTCGGTGGTGCTACTGGGGACGCTGCTGAGCGGAGCGACGCTGTACGTGACGCCGCGGTTCGATCCAGTGACGGCCCACGCGACGCTGGAAAAAGAAAAGCTCACGGTTGCGCTGGGTGTACCGGCAATGTTTCACCAGTTGCTGGAATACGCGAAGTTCAAGGGACTGGCTTCGCTGAACGTGCCGGAGCTGCGGATTATTTCTTCGTCTGGAGCGCCGCTGGATCCGGCGGTGAAGACGGCGGTGGAGAAATTCTTTGGGATGCCGCTCTTCAATGGATACGGCGTGACGGAGTGCTCGCCCAACATTGGGCAGGCGCACACCGATGAGCCGCGAAGCGATACGTCGGTGGGGCGCGTGTTTCCGGGGATCGAAGTAAAATTTGTCGATCGCGAGCGAAAGCCCGTGGCGGATGGAGAGGTGGGCGAACTGTGGGTGCGCGGCCCGAACGTGATGAAGGGCTACTACCGTGCGCCGGAAGAGACGGCGGCGGCGATCGATCCGGAAGGCTGGTTCAATACGCGCGACCTGGCGCAGCTTCGCGACGGACATCTTTTTATTATCGGGCGCACGAAAGAATTGATTGTGCGGTTCGGATTCAACGTGTATCCGGCGGAAGTGGAAGTGGTGCTGAATGCGCATCCATCGATTGCGCGGGCGGCGGTGATCGGGCGGCCGGTGGAAGGCGATGAAGAGGTAATCGCGTTCGTGGAGCCGGCGGCGGGCGCGACGCTGACGGCGGAAGACGTGGCGGAGCACGCCACGAAAAATCTGGCGCCGTACAAACGGCCGTCGCAGATTGTTTTTGTACCGGAAATGCCGGTGAACCTGAACGGTAAAGTGATTAAGGCTGAGCTTGTGAAATTGCTCGAGCGTCCTGCTTGATTGATTCACGTCGAGGCGGAGCGTCTTTCGGGCGCGTTGAGAATCGAGTTGCTAAAATTGATGCAGCGGTCTTCTTCCTGGGAGTTTGCTGGAAAAGGAGCTCAGTTTAGCCATGCCTCCGATTGGATCAGAGCGAAAAGTTGTCTTCAGCGACGAGGTCCTTCAGGACCCGTATCCGACGTACGCGCGGATGCTGGAAGAAGGTCCGCTGCATTTCGTGGACATTGGCGGACAGTGGGCGGTGTGGGCGGTTTTCGGGCATGCCGATTGTTCGGCGATCGCGAAGGATCCACGGCTATCGGCCAAGCGCGCGCAGCAAATGATCATCACGCTGCCGCCGAGCAGCCAGGGCGAGTTCACTGAATTGGCGCGCATGTTGGGCTTGTGGCTGATTTTTATGGACGCGCCCGAGCACACGCGGCTTCGAAAACTTCTGAACAAAGGTTTCGCGCCGGCAGCGGTGGAGGGTTTGCGTCCGCAGGTTGAGGCGAGCGTGGACCGGATGCTGGATCCGCTGAAGCCGGGCGATGAGTTTGAGCTGATGAAGTTCGCCAATCCGATGCCGGTGCGCATTATTTCGGAAATGCTTGGAATTCCGCAGGAGATGCACGACACGTTCGTTGCGTGGTCTCGGGCGATTGCTCTTTTCCGCGGCAACCCGAATCGTACGGTGGAACAGGCGCGCGCCGCGCAGGATGCGTTGATCAACCTGACGAATTATTTCCGGGACACCGTGGGGGACCGCCGGCGGAACAAGGGCAACGATCTGATCAGCCTGCTGATCGATATTGAGGAAGAAGGCGAAGTGATGACCGAAGACGAACTCTACGCGCAGTGCATCGCGCTACTGTTTGCCGGCCACGAGACCACGCGGAACCTGATCGGGAACGGGATGTACACGCTGCTGAAGAATCCGGAGCAAACCGCGGAGCTGCGCGCGAATCCGGAGATGACGCGGTCGGCTGTCGAGGAGTTGCTTCGATTCGAAAGCCCGGTGCAGTTCACGGCGCGCGTGCTGAAGGAAGATATGGAAGTGTGCGGACAGCGTATCCCGAAGCGTTGGTCGGTTTTGTGCATGCTCGGCGCGGCGAATCGCGACCCGAAGCAGTTCAAAGATCCAAACCAGCTGAATTTGAAGAGGACGAACAACCAGCATCTCGCGTTTAGCGCCGGACCGCATTTCTGCATTGGCAGCCAGCTGGCGAGACTTGAGGGGCAGGTGGCGATATCGAAGCTGGTCCAGCGGTTTCCAAATATGAAGCTGGCGGGGCCGAAGCCGGAGTGGGCGTCCACGTTTGGATTTCGCGGATTGAAGGGGCTTTCGGTAACGCTATAGATTGCGTGGCGGTTTTCGTCGCGGCGTGATCGATTCGACTTTCACCTTTGCAACGATATTTCTATCAACGAAGGGCCTTCGGTGGCGAAGCTCTTTCGCAGCAAGTCTCCGAACATGTCGAGCGTGGTCGCTCGGCTCGACGGAACTCCCATGCCCTTCCCCATCGCGACCCAGTCGATGTCTGGGCGACCAATCGAAAATAGATCCGCGGCGCGCGGGCTAGGAGCGCCGACGCCCAACCCGGAATATTCCCACTGCAAAACTGCATAAGCGCGATTTGCGAAGACGACGCTCGTGACGTTCAGGCCTTCGCGCGCCATGGTCCAGAGGGCTTGGAGCGTGTACATGCTGCTGCCATCGGCTGTGAGGCAGAGCACTCTGCGATCGGGCGCGGCGACGGCGGCACCGACTGCAAGCGGAAGTGCGATGCCGATCGAGCCGCCGGTGTTTGCAAGCCAATCGTGCGGAGCCGCGCCGCGCGAAGCGGCCATCATGCCGCGGCCGGAAGTCATCGCTTCGTCTGCAACGATCGCATTTTCTGGAAGCAGCGCTGCGACGCTTGCGGCGAGCCCTTGCAGCGAAATTTCGCCGCTAGGGGCGGTGGGACGCTCGACGGATTGAATGAGAATTTCGGAGCGATCGTTCAGACCGAGCGCTTCGGCGAGAGCGATGAGCGAGCCGGCGGAATTTTCGGACGGGCTGGTCATCGCGAATGTTGTGGTATCGGGTTGGGTGAGCAACGCGCTCTTGCCGGGATACGCGAAGTACGAAGCAGGCGCGCCAGCTCCGACAAGAATCAATTGGCGGAATTCCTTCAGCAAATCGACGGCTTGGTCGGGAACGTAGGGCAGGCGTTGTACGTTGACGCGGCCGGTCCCCCGCTCCATGCGAGCGAACGGATATGGGGAGAGTAGTTTTGCTTTTGTGGCAGCGGCGATCCGGCCCGCAGCTTTTAGGCCCTCGCCGTACAGGCCATCGCCGGTGATCATCAGCGCGGTCGGCAGACCTGAACGAAGCATCGCGGCGGCGCGTTCGATATTTGCACTCGGCGGAAGCGAGGCTTTCGCGATCTCCGGTTTCGGCGCGACAACGCCGCCATCGCTCCACGCGACATCCGCGGGAACTATGAGCGTGGAAATGTATCCAGGATGATTCGCAGCGGCGCGAATCGCGTCTGCACCGTCACGCCCGACGTCTGCTGCGGAACGCGACGTTCGCAGCCAATGTGAGTAGGGCCGCGCGATACCTTCAATGTCCGAGGTGAGCGGCGCGTCGTATTTCAGGTGATGTTCGGGATGCTCGCCGACGAGATTAATCAGTGGCACTTGCGCGCGCTTGGCGTTGTGCAAATTGGCCATGCCATTCGCAAGGCCGGGACCGAGATGAACCAGCGTGCAGGCGGGGCGGCCCGTGATTCGCGCATAGCCATCGGCGGCGCCGGTCACTACGCCTTCAAAGAGTCCGAGAACGCAGCGCATCTCCGGGATGCGGTCGAGCGCCGCGACCAGATGCATCTCCGATGTGCCGGGATTGGTGAAGCAGGTATCGACGCCGCCCGCGACGAGCGTTCGAATTAAGGATTCGGCTCCGTTCATGCGGGGCGCTTGTTGGTCAGCATTTTGTACCGGTGGCTTCGTTCAATTGCCTTGAGATTACGGCGGCCAAATCTTCGGGATGCGACGCAATCATTCCGAGGTGATCGCCGGGGACGGTCTCGCAGTCGAAGCGCTGTACGAGATGCGACCATACAGCCGTTGGATTTGCGGGAAAGTCGGTAAGGATCTGGGCGCGCACAAACCGAACAGCGCCTGGGTAATAGCGCGGCTGATATTTTTTCAGGGCTTCTTTCGCAACGTTTGCGGCGCGCTCCATCGCGGGCGTAACCAGCTCGGACGGCGACGGATCGGAGTGCGCTGAAATTTTCCGGCCCGCGGACATTTGCGCGCGAATTTGCGCGGGACTCAGGAATCTTTGGTCGGGACGCGCTGCGGCCATTCCGATCGCGACGGCGAGCTTGTTGATGGCGAGCCTCGTCGAGAGACGCAGCCGCTGGAACCACGGAATATATTTGCGAAATGGGTAACCATCGATCATCGAGAGCAAACCGATCTTCTCGCCGTCCGCGATTAGGCGCTGAGCGATCTCAATGCAGACAAGGCCGCCGAGCGAGTAACCGATCAAGTAGTAGGGGCCGTGCGGCTGGACTTCACGGATGGCGTCGAGGTGGTACTGTGCCATAGCTTCAATGGTTTCCGAAGGATCCTCGACACCATCGATTCCCCGCGCCTGCATTCCGTAGATGGGATTGTCGGTCTTAATGAAAGTGAGCAGACTGTGAAAGTCGATGACGCTGCCGCCGAGGCCGTGGGCCATAAACACTGGCGGAGCGGATGCGCTGCCGGCGCGCAACTGGATCAATGGAGCCAGGCGCGAAGTTGCGGGCCGCTCAAGTTCGTGCGCGAGTGCCGAGATAGTAGGCGCGTTGTAAATTAAAACCGAGGGTAGGCGGCGTCCGCAAAACTTTTCGATTTCTAGAAACAGAGTGACTGCAGTGAGAGAGTCGCCGCCGAGATCGAAGAAATTATCGTCAACACCGATGGGCGAACGCTGTAGAACGCGTTCCCAGATTCCGGTGAGCGCCGCAGTGGTACCGGAAACGGATTGAGTGGTCATCGGCATCGGGCGAGGCGGCGCATACCATCAAGAGTGCGCGAAGGCCCAGTAGAGTTCGCGCGCTTTGATATAAATCGGACCGATCGGAATCGAGCGATCATCGATTTTCGTGACGGGCGCGACCTTCGAATAATTACCGGTGGAAAAAATCTCGTCAGCAGCCAGGAAATCTTGATACTTCAGCGTTTTCTCCACGACCTGGACGCCACTGGCGCGCAGAAGGCCGATGATGCGCTGGCGCGTGATTCCTGCCAAGAACGTGCCATTGAGTGCCGGCGTGTAAACGATCCCATCCTTTGCCATGAAAACGTTGGAGGTCGCGAGTTCAGCGACGTTGCCTAGCATGTCGAGCACGACGGCGTTGTCAAAACCCTTGGCGTGGACTTCGAACAGGGCACGCGCGTTGTTTGGATACAGGCAGCCGGCTTTCGCATCGACGGGCATCGTTTCGATCGTGGGGCGGCGGAACGACGAGACTGTAACTGAAAAGCCCGGCGATTTGCGCATGGGCGCTTCGTAAATCGAAAGGCACCAGCGTGTCGATTCCGGGTCGTGCGCCTGAATCCACGGGCCGTCTCTCTCCGCCCAATACATCGGCTTGATGTAGAGCGTCGCGTCTTTATCGAATTTAGCGATGCCTTCGTGTGCCAGGCTGATCCATCGATCGGTGGAGACGACGGGTTTGAGATGAAGCTTTACGGCAGATTCGTTGACGCGCGCGCAGTGGAGATCCAGGTCGGGAGCAACGCCTTCAAAATACCGGGCGCCATCGAAAACCATCGAGCACAGCCATGTGGCGTGAGTACGAGGCCCCATGAGCGGGACATTGCCCTCGTGCCACTGGTCGTCGAAGTAAGTCCAAGTCTTGGTAGGGCTCGGTGCGACGGTCAAGCTATCACTCCGTGAATCGCCGCGATGGGCGTTTGGAACGAGCGCACTTATTTGTTTTTCAGGGCTTCGTCGATCGACTTATTCACGGCGGCTGCAAGGTGCTGCACGAACGGTTCGACGAGCATGCCGGCAGGATAGACTGGCAGAGTTACGACGTGCTGTCCCCCTTGCGCCAAGCGGTCCCACTTCGCATCCGGTCGATCGAATAATCCGTACTGCTTCATCGGGCGAAAATCGGTGACGACGCCCGGATAAGGCTTCGGTTGATACTTGACGCATGCGACGTCGTTTGCTTTCCAGATGCGGCCGAGGGCCAGCGATTCCGAGCTCTCGCCATTCGACGACTTGCTGAAACGGTCGCGCAGCATGCCTTTCCATACCGGAATTCGGTTGCGAAGCGCCTGCATTTTCTCGGACAAAAATTCGGACCGGCCTGAAGAGTCGAGGCGGAAAAAGTTCGCGACGTGAAACCCGAACTTTTCACAGGCGATGACGCCGCTCGTCCACGGAGTGAGCATGCCAATCTTGCACCAGTTCATGGTGTCGAAGAGGGCGAGCAGCGCGACGTCTTGCCCCTGGGCGCGCAGTTGCTGCGCGACTTCATACGCGATCGTGCCACCCATACAGTAACCGGCGATCAGATACGGACCGCTCGGGCGAACCCGGCGGATTTCTTTCACGTACAGAGTCGCCATCTCTTCGATCGTGGTGAGCGGAGGCACAGATCCATCGAGGCCCTGCGACTGCAATCCGTAAAAGGGTTGGTCGTTTCCCAGAAGCTGGGACAGTTCGCGATAGATCAGCACATTGCCGCCGGCGCCGTGCATGCAGAAAAGCGGAGGGCGAGTGCCGTTGGGCTGGATCGCGACGATTGGGGACCAGCCGGAGGGAGCCGTATCGCGGCGCAGGACTTCAGCCAGCTCCGCAATCGTAGGAGCTTCGAAGAGCGTGAAAATCGGGAGCTTGACGTTGAATATCTTTTCAATCTGAACAAACAGGTGCACGGCGAGCGACGAATCGCCGCCGAGATCAAAATAGTTCTGGTCCGGGGTGATGTGTTCGACGCCGAGCAGGTCCTGCCAGATTTGAGTTAGTTGGCCCTCAATCTTGTCTGACGCGGATGCCGTTTGAGTGGTCGTGGACAATGGAGTAGGTTGCTCCGCTTTAGGGTTCGTGAGCGCCATCGGGCCTCATCCGAGGTGTTCGCCCACTGGGCGAAGCCCCGAAGATTGCGAAATGTTGCAATCGTTGTTCCACTTTACGACCCTCGCAACTCGCTGCAAATAGTACTTTTAGCCAATTATTGGGCCAAAAGTGCTGACCTTCGTACTATAACTTCAGGAAAGTATTTTCCCTTCGCGCACGCCGAGCGCTTGTTCGTGGCTTTTATACAACAGTTTAGACCCGCGGGTATAGTACCCCCGGCGTGCGGCTCGCGGATTTAGTGAAGGATTCGATAGATGAACGAAATCGCGAGACGAAGGGCTTGCCGTCCTGTGACGATAAACCAGGACACTCGCCCAATCGTATTTTGCGCCGAGGCTTTCCACATGCTCGCCATGATCGCGCGGCGGTCGGAATTTGTTAGCTGGATGTTAACTCCGCGGGCGGCGATAACTTCGTAGGCGCGCCGCTCCACATATGCGGAACGAACGTCTTTGCGAAGACATGCGAGCAAGGAAAGCGGAATGGCGTGGCGCACTGTGGCGTCCGGCACAAAGACGGGCAATTCGCCCCGGCGCATCAGCGTCGCGAGCAGCAGAGTGTCTTCAGCGCGGATCGCAATGGGATTGAAGAGATGGCCGTCTTCGGAAACTTTCGAGCGCAGGATGGCGAAGCCGGCGGTGTTGAGGTAGCGAATGTGGCCGTCGGGCAGCAGCAAATGCTCCTGCAGTGCTTGCAGGCGGAGCTGCTCGGCGCGGCCAACGGTATTCGTGCAATCGCCGACGAGGTGCAGTTGAAAACAGGTTTGCCGAGGCGAAGCCGCCAATTTCGATTCGAGAGCTGCGAGGCAATTCGGGAACATTCTGCAATCCGCGTCCACGAAGACGAGAACGGCACCCTTCGACGCCTGAATGCCTTTGTTGCGCGCGTGAGAAATGCCGGCGTGATCCTGCCGGATGAACGCGATCGGAAACGATTCACGCCACCGCAGCACGGACTCCGGCGCAGGCGTGGCGCTCCCATCGTCCACAAGAACGACCTCGAAGCTGGAATGGCCTTCCTGCAGGCTGAGGGCCTGGAGGCATCCGTCGAGAACCGCCCAATCGTTGTAAACAGCTACAATGATGCTGAAGAGCGGCGAAGATTCGGTTGTACTATCGGGTCTCACCTGATGATTGCTGAAAACTTAACATACTGGCGGCGAATGGCGCGCGATTCTGGAGACAGGCGCGTCGATGAAAGCAACGCCGCGCCCCGCCTGAGATGACGGATTGGATTTTACCTGCCGCGTTCCCCGAGCTGCCCGCAAAGGCGGTGCACATCTGGCGCGCTTCGCTCGAGATCAGTCGGGAGACGCAGGAAAAGTACGCCGGCGTGCTGACCGATTTTGAGCGGGCGCGGGCGGAGCGTTTCATTCACGAGCGCGACAGGGTTTCGTACATCGCCTCGCACGGTTTCCTGCGGGAATTGCTAGCGCGCTATCTGGACTGCCCGCCGGAAAGACTCGAGTTCAGCGCCGGTCCTCACGGCAAGCCTGCGATTTCCCGCCCGGATTCGCCAGTTGCGCTGTGTTTCAATTTGTCGCACGCGCATGGCGTGGGGGTTGCGGCGATCGCTCGCGGCCGGGCGATTGGCGTGGACGTGGAGAAAATCCGTCCGGAGTTCGCCGGAGAAGAAATCGCAGAGCGCTACTTTTCGGAGGCGGAAATTGCGGAATTGAAGCAGGTCCGCCTGGAACAGCGAGTGATGGCATTTTTTCTGTGCTGGACGCGGAAAGAAGCCTACGTGAAAGCGCTGGGAGAAGGCTTACGGTTTCCGCTGGACGGGTTCAGTGTTTCGCTCACGCCCGGCGAACCTGTCCGATTGCGAGCCGACGATGCCGGCCGCTGGGGCATTCAGTCTTTCGAAGCACCGACGAATTCTGGAATGACTCACGTTGGCGCGGTGGTATGCGAGGGGAACGATTGGACAGCCCGTTATTTGGAGTGGCGTAACTTTGAGAAGCGCGGGTTGGGATAGTCCGAAGGAACGTTGAACGCAGCGATTGAGCGAGCGTGCCTAGTACCCGCGTTTGACGGCGAGATACGGTAACAGCGCGATCTCAGCCAAGCTGGGAAGCGGATCTTCCGCGCTGAAGACGGATTCGACCGAGAAGTCTTTTAGCGATTTCATGTACTCGCCGACGCCGAGACGGCCCGCGAAAATTCCGCCCAAGCTTGTGGGAACGTCCGTCACCATCCGAATCCAGCCCACACCGGAGCGGCCTCGCGTTTCCTCGACCGGAATTCCGACTTGGTCCGCGTAGAGCAGGTATGCGAAGTCCACGCCAGCGGGCCGGCCGAGAGCGTGAAAACCCCACGTGCGCGCGTTGACATCGAGCAATTTATATTTGCCATCGCGGTGATCGAACTTGTATTCAACTTCGGCGAGCCCGTAGTAATTGATGGCGCGCAGAAATTTCAACGTCATTTCCTTGGCGATCGGCAGGTCCAGGCTCGCGACGAACGTTGCAGCGCGGCCGAATTCAGGAGGATGCTGCCGCCAGCGCTGCGCTTCCATGCTGGCAAGAACGGTGCCGTCCTTAATGAAAACGCAGGAAGAAAATTGGGTGGTTCCGTCGCCGGGAACGATTTCCTGAACGAGAACCTCGTTTGTACCGACGTGGCCAGACGCCTTGAGGAACATTTCTTTCAATTGGTCGCGAGTCTCGCAGCGCCAGGCTTTGGCCTTGGTCGCGTAGAAAAAGTCTTCCTTCACGGAAGGCTTGATGGCCAGCGGAAACTCGGCGTCGATCGCGTCGATGTCTTCGATGGTACGAGGGCACCATGTCTGGGGAATCGGAATATCGAGCTTCAGCGCCATGCTGTACGTGTTCCACTTATTCCAGGCCCACTTGGTGATTTCCCACGGCGGAGTCGGAACGCGGAAGATTTCGGAGAGAGCTTCGCGATGACGGGCGAATGCGGCGACGTGTTCATCGCGAGTGGGAAACAAAACCCAACCCTGCAGATTTTTCCGTTTGCCCATGTCGATGAGGAAATCGACGGTTTCCTTTTCGTTGCGCAGGTTGGGAGATCCCACGGTGAATGTGGCGTATTTCGAGAATCGTCCAATGGAATATTCGTCATCGACAATGCAGAGAGGAACTCCGTGTCGGCCAAGGCTGCGGACAATTCCCAAGCCGTGGAAATCGCCGCCGATGATCACGGCGCCTGGTCGGCCGGTGGCTGTCGAGTTCGTGTGGTTGTCTGGCATACGAGCGCCGGCGATTCCCAATTTTTCCTAACGCGAACCGTTTCGCGAGCCGGAGGAGGCCAAATGAAGCGCCAGCCTGCGAGCCGCAAAATCGGTCCCGCAAACGAAAAACATCAACGGGCCGTATCTCCAAGAGGCCGGTGCGCCGACGAAATGCAAACCGGGCACGGACGACTCAAAACCAACTCCAATCCGCGGAAAACCGTTCACTAGAGAGACTCTCTGGCTCAGCTCAGCGGGCAGAAACGGATAGCGCGTGATATCGACTTTATATCCGGTGCCGAGAACCGCGTGATCGACTTCACGCGTGCTGCCGTCGTTGAGGCGAAGCTGCAATTTCTCGCCGGCGGGTTTGGCGGACTCGACGTAGTGAGCTGGGGTTACTTTGATATTTCTGAAGCGATCGATCAGCCAGCGTGAACCGGCAGGACGGAGCGCTCGCCTGCGGAACGCGTCTTGCACGCCGCGCGGGAAATATTTCACGGAATCCGGGACGGCGACGATTCTGCTGACGCCGGCCGGGCCGATGTCGAAGCGTGAATAGAAAACGTTGGCCAGAGGGCCGAATTTCTGCATCCGCTGGCGCCAACCGAGCCAGTGAATCGCCGGGGCGCGAATGATCACTTCAACGTCTCCACCCGCTTCGTGGATCAGCGCTGCGGATTCCAGCGCGCTCTGCCCTGCTCCGATTACCGCGACGCGCTTGCCGTTGAAACGGCTGACGTCGCTTCCGTACGAAACATGTGTCGCGAGTTCGGCGGGCAGGCCTTGAAATGCAACCGGAACCTGAGCGAACGGCGCGATTCCCGCGGCAATCACCACGCGGCGCGCCTGAAACTGCTCTCCGTTGCCAAGAATCAGCCGGAAGCCGTCCGCGCCCGGTTCGATGCGGGTGACTTTTCGCCGGTCAATTTCAGGAACGGTTTGCTTCTGAAACCAGAGCCCATAGTCCACGAAGCTTTCGAGGGGAATGGGGATCGGTACTTTTTCGCCTTTGGCTTCGCTGTACGCGTCGAATGAAAAGGAATTTCCCGGATCGCTCAAATTCGAAGCTGGCC
Organism: uncultured Acidobacteriota bacterium; assembly: GCA_963702125.1. Taxonomy (GTDB): domain Bacteria; phylum Acidobacteriota; class Terriglobia; order Acidiferrales; family UBA7541; genus Palsa-295. The sequence continues at coordinate 4,505,142 of OY969716.1, read as the reverse complement.
ACGGCGAGCGGAGCAACATGCCCTCCGGCATGTGCGATTTCCAAAAATCCATAGGCTCGCCGAAGACGTGCACGTCCAGGCCCTTTATGTTCCGAAGATGCGCACTTACCGACAGGCCGTAAGGGCCCGCACCGAGAACCGCAACATCACAAGCCATCAGCGCTTCTCCCCGGGTTCGGCCGCGCGCAACGCGAAATGATTGCAATTGAAATCATCCGCATCGATAAAAGGTGCCATCGCTAGCGAACCAGACCAGGATCAAATTTAGAAGGGATGTCGAGCGGCGGAGCCGCCGCGCGTTCCGATTTCTGCAGACCGATCAAAACGGGAAACAAAATCGCCAGCGCCAGCAGGAAAAACGCGAAGCCGCCTTGCTGATGCAATTTCCCGGTGAGAAAGCCCGGATCGACGTGAATGCTGAGCAGCGTCAAGGTCGCGATGCGAATCCCGTTTTTGAGGATCGAGACAATTAAGCTCAAGGCGACGAAGAAGGCCATCTTCCACGTCGAACGTAGATACAAGTGCGCGGCCAGCAGGCAGGTGATAAAGAGCGCGATGCTGGAGCGAATGCTGCTGCACTCCTTCGCGACTTCGATGGTCACACCGGGCACCGAGAGAAAAAAACCGTCGCGCAGAACCGGAGTGCCGACCAACTGGAAGATACGGTAAGTCAGCTCCGTCGATCCTGCTTGGAGCCAGTAGATCACCCGGTCCACAACGAAGACTGGCAGCGGGACCATAAGCAAAAGAAACAGGAGCGAAAAAGACGCCGCATGCGCAGCTGAAATTCCATAGAAGAAGATAAAGCCGCCGGCCCACAAGATCACAATCGCGAGAGTTCGAATGGAAAGTGAGACATCGCTCGCCGCTTGAAAAGACGCCCGGCCGCCGAACCAGAACACCAAAACTCCGATCCCGATTAACGCAATTCCGGCTGCCATTCCGGTGCGAGTGACGGCGAAGATTCTGCGCCGCTCAGTGAACAGAAGAAACGCAACGATGAACGGAACGAGGACAACGTGCGAAGCGTAGTCTTCATCCAGCGAAAAGCGGACCAGGGCGCTCAACGCATTGTGAAAAACGAGGCACGAGACCACGAGGAACGCGATGAACCATGCGTGCCGGGAAAAGCCTTTCTTGAGCGTGAGCGCGGCGGAGGTGGACATTCGGGCACAGTCTTGTGGACTCTAAAGTTGTACGGTTCCCATACTGCCGGTTTTCTCAGCTTTTTGTATCCGGTTTCGCAACTTCATATCTCAATTGGCCATTATCGATAACGGCAAACGCCACCTGCGCCCGCTCGCTGTGTGGGCCTTCGATTGTCCAATCCCCATCTTTTTGAACGAGTTGCATCTGGTTGCGAGCGCGCCACCACACATCGACTTCGCCGGGCAGCGCCATCCAGAGCTTCTCGCGCTCGATGGTCTCCTGGAGATAGGCGAGCAGCGCTTCATAGACCTTGCGCGGGCGCGAATCGACCAGATAGTCCGGATGCGTGATGAAGCTGATCAGTCCGTTTCTTTTCTGCAGCAATGCGATCTGCATCTTCCAGAGGCCAATCGAATAGTCGTTCAAAATCTGGAAGAGCGAATAATCCTGGCAAGTGGTGAGAGGAATTTCGAGAATCTTTCCCGCGAAATAGGGGAAGACAGTACAACAGCCGCCGCGCTGCGGTTCGAGGTGCGCGACGTTGGGCATGGACATGTCGTAAGAAAACTCGTACGCACCATACCAATCCAGATTGCGGTACATCACGCCGGCGCGAAATCCGGAGGCGCCGAACTTATGTACATACTGATTGATTTTTTTCGCTCTTCCCAAAAACAGCTGATGCTCTTGATAGAGCTGGCCATCGTGGTTCAAATCGTGGATGTTGAATTCAAACCCGTTCTCGCGGATGTGGCGGACGTACTCGTCGGACACGTCGTAACGTTTTTCAGGGATCACTTGAAACGACGAGCGGATTTTGTGCGAAGAGTCGATTCGCATGAGTTCGGGCGTAAAGTCCCGTCCGAGTGCGGTTTCCACGTCATGAGTCATGATTACGGCGTTCGGAGCGCCATTGGGCCAGAACCACACAAATGGCACGCGGCGCACCCCCTTCGCCTCCATCCACAGCCGCAACAACTCCTCATGAACCGTGTCCACCGTGAAATCCAAAGGCCAATTGGGAAACGGGAGCTTGCGCCATCCACCGAGATAAACCTTCTGCAAATGCTTGCGAACGGCGACCGGCAGCATTTCCCGGATGGCGTAGTAGGACTTGCGAACGATCGGAAGGTCCACCATTCGCCGGCCATTGGCGCCATTTTTCTTCACGTACCGTTCAAAGCGAAGATTGTCAACGATTTGCGCGGGATCGAATGCGAGCCGGATTTCGCACGGCTTAACTTGAGTCGTTTTCGAAGCATCATTCAGGGGCACATTTTCTACGCTGTCCGACACACCACAGGCCGATTGTCCGAAACATGTCGCATTCGGTCCGAATCGAAAGAATCCACTTTCGCCGGAACTGGGTTGGACGGAGAGACTGACCGTCGTGTCGCCGGGAAGACGATAGTAGTCAGTGAGCAGTGACATCATGTGTATGTGCCGGCCTCTTAGATGCAGCGCGAAATCTACCTCAATGCGTGGCCCTGTTACAAACCCTCAGAACACAACCAAACAAACGCGAAAATGCTAGCCAATATGGCGGTAAACCAACCTCCCGGACATCACCAGCAACGGCTGTGGCATGCGAGAAAAGAACTTCTTTGCCATTTTGAGTTTCCAGCTTTCGTTCATCTCGGGAGCGACGGCCGCCGGAAAACGCCAGTACGACAGGCGCCTGTAATCCGAGACCCAATTATTCTTGAACGTAAGCAAACCGGCGTTGTCGTGGTCCGTGCGGCCCAGATCGAATTGACTCGCACCGGTATTTTTCGCGGCAGATATAGCTCGCCACAGAAGCCACGGCGTAGCGCCGAATTGCTTGAACGCGAAATCCGAACAGCCGTATTTGTAGTAACTGATTTCCCGGAATCGCAGCGAAAGGATCGCGGCAATCGGCGTTGAATCCTTGTATGCTGCGCGGATTTCGAGGGCACCACCTTGAGTTTGAAGCAGATTTTCAAACCAAGAATACGGAGGCGGAGGCAAGTGATGCCTGCCGCGAGTCATGATAAAAAGTCTATAGAACTCCTTGAGAAGCTCCTTCGAATTGCCACACTTTTCCACCAGTCCTGCCTGTTCCGCGCGCTTAATCCTGCGCTGCACGGAATCCTTGGCGAAACCACGGAACAGTTCGTCGAGCGGCGGAGCGAGGTCCAGTACGTGATGGAAGTATTCACCGACGGGATGCAAACCGATCTCGGCGCCGGCCTCACCAAACCGCGGATCGGTGGGGCGAATCTCCATATATCGACATTCACGGGAGTGAATGTCGGCTTGCGTGCGGCGCAACAAGGTTTTCAATTCCTCCCTTGAATCACAAAGCGGCTCGCAATGATCCGAGAACGGCAACGAAACCAGCCGGCGCCCGGTGAGCCAGCTATCTACGTGGCAGAACAACAGTCCGTTTCTCAACTCCGCAGAGTTAGACGACGTAGTAAACACCACCGGTGTGTACCCATATGTAAGCTTCAGCGCCTGCAGCCAGGCCCGCTGATGAAATATCGACGCCCGAAGATGACGAGAGATGAACTCGTCCCATCGGGGATCCGATAACGGATCGAATGTATGAACGGCCGGTGCGGGCATCCGATTCTGGTATTGACGCGAAAGCGACGTCCACGGTTTCGCTTATAAATTGAAGTCTGAGCATATGTGCCCGGACCGAGCCTTGACTGCGGAAGTACGACCGCGCAAACCGTACTAGGACCTCTTCGCGAACGCTCGCTCGTATGCTGCGAGTAAATTCTTTTCCGAGTACTTCCACGCAAGCTCAGTCTCGACACGTTTGCGGCCGAATTCGCCCATCCGCTTTCGCTCTTCGGGATGGTCAACCAACCACAAAATATTTTTCGCGAAATCGGGGACCTGGTTGTTTGTGTCGCTGTACATTGCGGCATCGCCTGCGCTGTACCTTCCCTCTTTCAAATCAAATTGAACGATGGGCTTGGATAGCGCCATGTACTCCATGATTTTGATCATCGTCGAGATGTCGTTCATCTCGCACGGCTTGTCGGGGTTCACGCATATGTCCGCGGTGGAGAGGACTTCAAGCAAGTCGGCGTCAGAAACTCTGCCGGTGAAGTTCACCGTATCTTGTAGATTTTTGTCGATAACCATCTGGCGGAGCGCCGGCAACCCGGGACCTCCGCCGACGCACGTGAAGTGGATATCGTTCCGGCCTGAATTCTTGATGTAGAGCGCGACGTCGAGCAGAATGTCCAAACCTTCTTGAATGCTCATGGTTCCCACATAACCCACCAAGAATGGCCGGCCATGCTTCAACGCGGGATTCGGAGCAACTGGCTTGAAGGTGTCGAGGTTCGGCCCGTTGCGCACGACAAAAACATCTTCCGGGGCCAGGCCTCCGCGGGTGATAGCGAGGCCTTTGTAGCTTTCGTTAGTGGCCATCAGCACATCGCTGAAGCGGTAAGTCAATTTTTCGAGCAGGACCTGAACCTTGTAGAACGCGTTCTTCTTTTCGTACTTCGAGAGGTACAGTTCGGGGCAGGTATCGTGGTGGTCGAAGATATATTTGACCCCGAAAAGCTTGAACGGCAGCGCGACCAGAAAAATGTCGTCCGGCGGATTGCAGCCCTGCATCACGTGGAAGCCACGGCGGAAGAAGACCCAGATCGAATAAATGAACTCAAAAAACAGGGCGCAGCCATATTCGAAGAGGTATCCGAAGGGCGAGTTCCCTTCCGCGGCGCTTGGATGCCTGTAAATGTGAACACCTTCCAGGAGTTCGTACGGCTCCGAACATCCTTTGGTGCGAGGGCAGATGACGGTTACCTCGTAGCCGTTTGTCCGCAACGAGGTGGCTTCTTTCCACACGCGGGTGTCGAAAGGGACGGCCATATTTTCAACGATGATGAGGACCTTTTTCTTCACAAAGAAAAAATCTCGATTGATAGGAATGTGGAGGCGCGGCCCAAGACGACGGGCAGCTTCATTGCATTTATAAACGGGCCTGATTCGAATTGCGAGCTTTTGTGCAATTCAGCGCCAGCCATGCTCACCAGCAAATGCCGTCGTATTTGCCAACCTCGCTCCTGCGGTTCGTAATGCGTACAAAATCCACGAGGTGCTGGCCGGGCTGCAAACGGTCGATGACGCCTTCAAATTCCGGGTCCTTATTGCCGATCACGACTGTCTGCGCGTGACTCAGCACGGCGTCGATTCCATTCACCATGAGCCGGGAGATGTGCGGAATGCGATTCAAAATGAAATCGCGGTTCGCGCCCACCAGGCTGGCCATCTTAACGTTGCGGTCGAAAATTCGAAGATCGTAGCCTTTGCCGATCAAGTGCTCGATGACCTCGATCATCGGACTTTCGCGCAAATCGTCGGTCCCTGCCTTGAAGCTGAATCCAAGAATACCAACTTTTCGCTGGCCTTTGTCGGTGATCAGCCGCAATCCCGCCGCGACCTGGCGTTCGTTGCTGGGGAGAATGGCAGTCATGATGGGCAGGCTCAAATCGCGCGTTTTTGCAGCGTATGACAGGGCGCGAAGATCCTTGGGCAAGCAGGAGCCGCCGAAAGCGAAACCGGGCATCAAGTACGCCGGAGAAATGTTGAGCTTTTTGTCTTCGCAAAAAATCTTCATAACCTTATGCGAATCGATCGAGAGCGCTTTGCAGAGATTTCCGATTTCGTTGGCGAAGCCGATTTTCAGGGCGTGCCAGCTATTGTCCACGTACTTCACCATTTCGGCGGTTTCGACGTCGGTGCGGATGAACGGCGCGTCGAGTTTTGAGTAGAGCGACGCGAGCGCATCGCCGCTTTCGCGGTCCACCTCGCCAATCACCGTTTTCGGTGGAGCGTTGAAGTCCTTCACGGCTGAACCTTCCCGCAAGAACTCGGGGTTGTTGCAGACGCCGAAATCCACGCCGGCTTTTTTCCCGGAATATTCTTCCAGAGTGGGAATCACGATCCCCTTCATGGTGCCTGGCAGAATCGTACTGCGGATGACGACTGTGTGACGCGCGGATTTATTTCTGAGCGCGGCGCCAATCAGTTCGCAGACGCGGCGAATGTGCGTTAGATCAAGATTGCCGTTGGCCTGGCTGGGGGTACCCACGCAAACGAATGAAAGCTCGGTTTGCTTAATCGCTTCGTCCTGATCGACCGTGGCGCGCAAGCGGCCGGATTTCACAGTTGCCGCGATGATTTCAGCAATGTCCACTTCGATGATCGGCGACTGACCGGAATTGATCAGGTCCACTTTGGTACGAACCGGATCGACACCGACGACTTCATGACCGTCGTTGGCGAGGCAACCCGCGGAAACGGTGCCAACGTAACCCAACCCAAAGATGCTTATCTTCAACGCGAACTCCTCGCCGGCCCGCCGGCAGTGAGCAGATTGTATTTATTGCAGCCGTACTGCGATCTTGTTACGCAGCGTCAATTGCCGCCGCGATCGCTCTTCAAAGCTTCCACACAAACCGCGAACAGGTCTCCGGCCGAGAGAGCATTTGCTACCGGGGTGCGGTCCACCGCCGAGGAATTCTCGTGAGCCTCATGCGCGGTTGAACCGAACAACACGGGTTCGCAGCCCGCCGCAAACGCGGCCTCCACATCCGAGGCTGAATCGCCGATAAAGATGGAGTGCTCGAGGTCGATGTCCAACTCGCGCGCCGCGTGAAAAAGCATGCCCGGCTGAGGCTTTCTGCAGTCGCAGTTTTCGTCCGCACGATGTGTGCAGTAGAAAGCCGCCGAAAGCGAAACTCCGCGCGCGAGCAATTCCTGCTGCATCCGGCGGGTGATTTCTTCCAGTTTCGCCGCGTCGAGCAGTCCCTTCCCTACGCCGGCCTGGTTGGAGATTAAGATCATGGGCAGATTAAGACTCGATAGTTGCTTCAGTGCTGCCTGAATTCCGGGAACGAACTCAAACTGCGACCAATCCAGCACATAATCCCCGGGACGCCGGACGTTGATTACTCCATCCCGATCGAGAAAGATGGCGGGACCACGGCCGCTCGCGGCTTTCTTCGAAAAAACGATCTCCAGCATCACCGATTCGAATCCCAGCGGGCTCGCAGCGTTAAAACATCACCTCTTCTACGATTTCGCAAATCAAATGGCCCGTGAGGACGTGGCATTCCTGAATCCGGGGTGTTTCGTCCGAAGGAATGCAAATCGCGGACTTCGCGATACTTTTCATCTTTCCGCCGGACTTCCCCGTCAATGCGACAGAGTAAATTGATTTTGCGTTGGCGACTTCCAATGCCTTCAAAACGTTTGGCGAGTTTCCGCTCGTCGAGATGCCGACCAGAACGTCTCCGGCCTTCCCGAGCGCCTCGAGCGGGCGGGCGAACGAGTGCTCAAAGCCGTAGTCGTTTCCGATTGCGGTGAGTGACGATGAGTTGACGCTCAGCGCGATCGACGGCAGCGGCCTTCTTTCCTTCAGGAAGCGACCGGTGAATTCAGCGGCGAGATGCTGAGCGTCCGCCGCACTGCCTCCATTTCCTGCCCAAAATATCGTGCCGCCGCTCTCGAGCGACTTCACCATCTGCAGCGCGACCCGCATCACCAGTTCCTGGAACTTTTCGTCCTTCCGCAGGGCTTCCTTGGCGTCGATACTGCGCCCAATGCGGTCCAGGATCAGGCTGCGCAGCGACTCGGAGTTGTGCTTCGGCTTCACAGTTTTCCACCTTCAGAATTCATTTGTTCCATTTCTAACGTTGCCAGTTCCGTACAAGGGCCTAACGTATATGCTCCTAGACTCGTCGTCTATTTGCAGGGCCAATTTTCCCCGGATGTGACGAACTAGTTCCGAGGTACGCGATTTAGCAGCAAACAAAGGCTCCGGAAGAGCTGCGCGGACGCCCAGCGGTGCATCGGCGTGTTGTCCCAACCGAAATGAAGCTGGCGGCTGCGGAACGAACCGTCGGGCTTCTGCCAACGAGTGAGGATTTCATTCACGACGACGGACAAATCCTGATCGAGTTTCGGAAAGCGCCCCCGAAGGAGCACAGCCAGGTTGATGCACTCCGCGTAGTCGTAGAGTTCCCGCTTATAGACCGTCAGGCGCGGAGCGCGCGAGAACGGCTTCGGAATGCCCTGTTCGTCGAAAAGATTTTTGGTGTAGTACGCGACGCCCCGATCGAGAGCTGCCGTGCAGCCGGCGTGGCCCGTGAGAGCCTCGATTTTCGTGAGCGCTTTCATCACGAAGCAGGTATGAAAATGATCGACGAAGTCGCGCTTTCCGTCGGTGGCGTAGTACCACGAACCATCGGGATTCTGCGCTTCGAGGACAAAGTTCAGATTCCGCTCCGCAACCTTCCAATATTTTTCGTCGGAGAAATCGATGGACGCGCACGTGAGCAGGAATGCGCGGTACGCGTTTGCATTCACGACGCCCACTGAATGCTCCGGGAACGGCGAATAGGTGCATCCAGAGGCTTTTTCAGACGTTTTGAAATCCTGATAGTCGAGCAGAGCGTGCTGCGCGGTGGAAAGCATGATGTCGCGCCACTTCGGGTTTTGGTCGTACTGATAGACTTCGCGAAACGCTTCGTACACGTAGGGAACGGTGGTGATGAGCGGAGTGCCGGCCCAGATGGTGCCGCGGACGGTCTCCCAGTTAAACGGATACCCCCAGCAGTAGTTTTCGTATTTGGGGCATCGCGTCTCGATCAATACTTCCAGGAAATGGATCGCGCGCTGATGGTATTCCTCGGACTGATTCGTCTTTGCGAGTAGTCCGAAACCCATCGCGAAATGGGCGTCAGCAATCGGAAATCGCTGCGGCTTCCAGAATATTCGCCGGGCCGACGGAACAAACGCTTCGGAAAAAACCATCGGAGAAACTGCGATCGTTCCGAGTAGGGGACTTTTGTAGTAGAGCCGTTTTGCGGCACGCTCCAGATCGCTCGAGTAGTAGCTCTGGAAGTCGTAGGACACTTCTCCGTAGCCCTCCAGCCACTTGATGTAACGAAGGACACTTTTCTGTACGGCGTCCGTGGGAAGCGATGTCATTTGAAGGGTTCCGTTGGGGGGAGCCACTGTCTGTGCCACTGTGTTCATCAAAATCCCTCGATGCTTGCCACTGCAAAAGTCACAGCTTGAATCCGTATCTACGTCGCAAGGGCTGCTAGCCCGCCGAACTCAGCTGCCGGAAAAATCAGGCGCGCTGCGCCGACGCGGTCTCGTGCGAAACGCTTAGCTCGGTTCTCCACCAATTCAGCATGTCGCGCAGAGTCTCGGCGAGCCGGATGCGAGGCTCCCACGGACAGCGGCCGCGGAACTTCGAATTGTCTCCGGTGGTGACGGGTTCATCGCACGCGCGCATGAGCTCGTGCTGCTGCTCGATCTTGAAGCTGGTAGTCACCTGGGCCCGAATCAAATCAACTATTTCTCGCACCGAATAAACATCGTCGCCGCCGAGGTTATAGACTTCGCCAACTTCACAGCGGGCCGGCGAAGACCACAACGCCTGAACCAAATCGCGCACGTCAACGATGGAACGCCGGCTGGTGAGATTACCGACGGGCACCGACGCAGGACGAATTCCCAGTTCGATCTCGACCGCTCGCCGGGTGAGGTCGGAGCAAACTTCGTCGTGTTTTCCCGGTCCCGTCGTTTTGAAAATCCGGAGTCTTATCGTGGGAATCGCATAGTTCGCGAAGTATTGGGCCGCGAGCATGTCCTGCGCGACTTTACTCACACCGTATGGATGCAACGGATTCAGAGGATGGCATTCCCGTACGGGCAAGTCTCGCTCATCGACGAACCCGTATTCCGCGCTCGAGCACGCCACCACGATGACAGTCTCGATCCCAGTGGTGCGAACCGACTCAAATAAGTTCACGGTTCCGTTCACGTTAATTTCTATGGTCTCTCGCGGCTGTGCCAGAGAAACGACTGGATGGCTCTGTGCGGCCAAATGGAAAATTCGATCCGGCCGGAACTTTGAGATCAGCTCCGTGAGCCAGTCTGAATTCCGGACGTCGCACAATTCGAATTCATCAACTGCGGTTCCCGTCGGCGGTGCGACGACGTCGATCCCGAGAACACGCGAGCCGGCGTCCATGCAATGCTTCGTCAGGAATCCGCCAATGAAGCCCGCGCCGCCGGTGATCATTGTCCTCATGCGCGCGAACCTTTATTCACCGTGGATTCGCCTCGCTCGACATCCGCCAACGTCGATTGCGCCTTGAGGTACCGTTCGGGAGTACCGATGTCCACGCACGCGCCTGAATAATGGAAAGTCCGAATATGTTTTCGTTCGGCGAGCAGTCGCGGAAATAATTCTTCTTCAAGCGAGACGCGCTGATTGGGCGGCATCTCGTAGAGTAGTTTTGTGTTCACCGCGTAGATCCCTGCGTTCACGAATTGTGTGCCTGTTGCGGAGAGCTTTTCCTTGAATCCCAGCACTCTTCCGTCGCCGTCCGTCGCAACAAGGCCAACGTCCACGCGGCCATCAATCGGAACGACGACAACGGAAAGGTCGGCGCCCGATTTCTGGTGTGCTTCCATAACGCGGGCCAAGTCGACGCCGGTGTAGCTATCGCCGTTCATGATCAGCACGGCATCGGATTTAACCAAATCCGCTGCGTTGCGAAGCGCACCACCCGTGCCGAGAGGCGTGTTCTCGATCGAGTATTCGATCGAAATATCCCGCGCGTGGCTTTCGAAATAAGCGCGAATCAGATCCCGCTGAAAACCGACAGCCAAGATGACATGTTTGAATCCGTGGCGCCGCAGCTGGCTGATTAAAATTTCGAGAAACGGCCGGTCGCCGACCGTCGCCAGCGACTTTGGCGCTTCGCCGGTGACGCTTCTGAGGCGCGTTCCCGCTCCGCCGCAAAGAACGATAGCGTCAGTCACGCTGGGCATAGATCTCGCTCCGGTCGGTGGCCAGAGACTTGTCATACGCGATTTCCGGCTCGTACACGGCAACCTCGCTGCCTCGGCTGGAAAATGCGAAGGGGATGCACAGCAGATTTTTCAAACGCGTGCGCACCGCTTGCTTTCGCTCGGGCGGCACGTAAAAGAGCATAAAGCCGCCGCCGCCTGCGCCGAGCAACTTACCGCCCAGCGCGCCGGCGCTCGTGCCGGCTTCGTAAATCTCATCGATGTTGGAATTCGAGATTTTCTCGGTGAGCGACCGTTTCAGCTGCCAGCCCTGGTGCAGCAGCTTGCCGAATTCATCGAGCGAGCGATTCTGATTCGTGACGATGTCTTCGGCCTCGTCCACCATTTGAAGCATTTGGAGCAATTCTTTCTGCCGGTTCGGCGTGGCTTTCACTTGCGCGGTGGCGATTTCCGACGCCGTGCGCGCGAATCCGGTGAAGTAAAGCTGCAGATGCTGTTCCAGTTCCGCCAGCCTGTTGGGCGCCGTAAGAACGCGCTTCACTTCGATTGAATCGTTGGTGTGGAAATTGATGCGATTGAATCCGCCGTGCGCGCAGCTGGCCTGATCCTGCGCGCCAACCGTTTCCTGCAGCAGATCGCGCTCGACGTGAATTGCTTCGGCGGTGAGCGCTTGCTTGTCGCGCATCTGGTTTTTTAACGCGTAAAGGCCCTGAAGGAGGCCAACCGTAAAGGCCGAGCTTGTACCCAGGCCCGTGCGCGCGGGCAAATCGGCAACGTGATGGATTTCCACTCCGTCTGTGATTCCCATGTGCTGCAGGCAGGCGCGCACAGACGGATGCTGGATTTGGGTGTTGCTGTTGACGTTTTCAACTTTTGAATACGAAATCCGGCTGTGGTACTCGAAAAAGGGAGGCAAATAGCGGCTTGTGATGTAGCAGGACTTATCGATCGTCGTGGAAAGCACGGAGCCACCATGCTCGCGGTACCAGACTGGATAGTCGGTGCCGCCGCCGAAAAACGAGATTCGAAGTGGGGTGCGTGTGACGATCATGAAGTCTCCAGAAGAAGTCGATCCGCGATTCTAGTATCTCAAATCCATGCTTCTGCGTTGCGCGAGGACGCGGGGATGAGGACCAAAGGGCCTATAACGAATCGGTACCTGACATTTGTGAGTAGGCGGCGGTCATTAACCCAGCTGCCGACTCCCAGGAGTGGACTCGGTGGGCGTACGCCTTAATATCCTGCCGGCGGTTACCGAGATTTTTGTACAAGGCGCTCGAGAAGTAGGTTTCGAGCGTGTTGGCCATGTCAGGCGGGTCTTCGGGCTTGCAGACGAAGCCGGTTTCTCCGTCGATGATCTCTTCCCGGAACGATCCCACGTCTGTAGCCACGACGGGCAGGCCGAAATTGTAGGCCAGGAACAGAACGCCACTCTGAAAGATGTCTTTATAGGGCAGCACGAGAACGTCTCCGCCCTTGAGGTAGAGTTCCATTTGGTCGTCGGGAATGAATCCAAATTTCAGAAGGACTTGGTCGGGGCTGAAGTCGCGCGCGACGATGGTCCGGATTTCGTCGAGATAGGCTTCGCTGCCTTTGTGCGGCTCGCCGGCGATGACGAGGCGATAGGTCGGATCTTTTTTTGCGAGGATCCGGAACGCGGCGAGCAACAATTCGATTCCTTTGTACGGCTTGATTCTTCCGAGGAAGAGCAGCGTTTTGTCGCTTTCTTTGAGGCCCAGGCGCGTTTTGGCGTCGGCGGGCGTGAGTTTTGTGTTTGGAAAAGAGTCGTTCACGGGATGACGCATCACGGTGACGGCATTTTCCTGGATGCCAAAGTCTTGAATCAGCTCGTCCTTCATTTTTTGCGTGTGCACGAAAATATGGTCGGAAAGGCGGTATTGAATTTTCAGCGTAACCCGGTTGAACAGCGTGTCCTGGCGATCCCGCTTGGCCTGATTGACGTTGTGCGCCGTGAGCGCGATCTTTTTACCGAGCAGCTTGAAATACAGCATCGAGAAGGTTCGGTCGATGTATTCGAGTTTGTAATTCCAGAGTATGTGGTACGTCTTGGGACTGGAACGCAGCGCGTAACGGTAAAGGCGCGCGTAGTAGCGGAGCAGTTGCGACAGCTTCGCGGAAAATTTGTCGGCGTCGTTCTGGCGGCCGCGAAAATTCAGGAAGCGCAGATTCGGAGTGACATGCAGCTCCGGGCTGTCCTCCTCGTCGCTGCCGATCATGTCCACCGCAACACCCTTGCCGACGAGGCCCAACACCAGGCCGAGCGCGTACGGCCGGTCCTTGCAACCGGTGAGGACGGCGACGTTCCGGCTGAATTCGTTTTCAGCGCCCGGCAATGGCCGTGGGCTTGACGTTTTTGGACTTGTCACGATCGGATTGATTATGTCCCCGACGCGAAAAGGATTACGGGGCTGCGTTATAGTAATTAATGATAGCGGGCCAGGCTAAGTGTGTCCTAGCAGGATGGACGGGACGGCTTCGTTCCTGCCCAATTTGATATGCAGCTGTTCGAATACTGTTCCTTAGTACAGTGGATTCGGCAGAAGGCTCGGCGCACTATTGCTTCGTAAAGCCAGAGACTCGGTCAATCCAAAATTGAAGAGGCACCGGTGATTAAGGTCAATAATAACAGCAGGTTGGAAGGGCGTCGCGCTTCAGTCTTCGTCCGCAATCTCAATCCTATGAAGACATTCGCTCTCTTTATTCTGCTCCCATTAGCCATCGCGGTGAGCGCCCCCCGCAGCTTTGCCCAGTCGTGCACGGCCGCGACGTGCACAGCTGCCAGCCCCTCGCAATCGGACTTCCTCGCCGCGCTCCCCTCGTCGTCCAATGAGAACGCCACCGTTGTGGTGACGATTCCCTCGGGCATTGCGGCTTGGACTGGCCAAATCAACTACTCAGTTCCGTCGTCGGTGACGAACCTAACGATCCAAGGCGCGACGACTGTGAATTGCTCGGGTACCGCAGGGGCTGCTGGTTACACCTGCTCCGCATCCGATAGCACCGTGATCGAGGACGCCTACGCGAGCAACAATCCGCCGCTTGTAATCACACTGGGCGGAGCCAGCACACATTTTCGTATGACGGGCTTGACCTTCCAAGGCGGCAATATCGGAAGTTCGTCGTATAACAAGTACAACTGCATCGTAAATTTTAGCGGTGCATCGCAGAACTTTCGTGTCGATCATTCTCACTTCAACAACAACACATACACACCGGCCGCTTCGTCCTCAATGGTTCGCATCGGCGGCTCCATTGAGGGCGTAATGGACCACAACGTTGTTGACCTCGGAAACAACTCGTCAGACGCCAACGGCTTCCAGACTTTCAACGACATTGGAGATTCTATCGGCAACGGCGACGGCGCTTTTGTGAACCCAACGGGTTGGGGAACTAGCGCGTTTCTGTTCATGGAGAACAACCAGTTCAATGGTGGATATCCGAACGACTGCACCGTTGCTGGGCGCTTCGTTATGCGCTACAACACTTTCAACGGCGCAAGCACTACTGTTCAGACCCATGCTACGAAGTCAGACGCTGGATCGATTCGCGGATGCCGCGGATACGAGTACTATCACAACTACATCATGAACCCGTATGGTGAAGGCGACGCCGCTGGCGGTTCTAAGGGCGGCCCAACCCTGTTTTGGGGCAACACGATGGTGCCTAACGCCTATTATCGTTACTGGGCGGGAAGCACAGACCGCGAAACGAACTCTCAAACCGAAACGGCTACGCCGAACGGCTGGGGATATTGCGGTACGGCAGTTAACAGCAACGGCGTAGGCTCGGGGTGGGACGGAAACTCAAACGGCTCGACCGGTTATCCATGCCTGGATGGACTCGGCCGTGGTCAAACACCCCAAGCGCTCAACGGCAAGAATCTTCCTAGCCGACTCAATTCGTCAACGAACACGATTGCGTGGCCTCATCAACTTCTCGAGCCGGTGTACATGTGGGGCAACTCATTCGGCGCTGCCACGCTTGCAATCCGCGATTCCGGTACCACCCAGAATGTGGACATTTTCGTCGATAACGCTAACTTCAATGGCACGTCCGGAACTGGTAATGGTCCCCTAGCGAATCGGCCGTCCACCTGCACCGCGGGGCAAGGCGGTACTTATTTCACCAGCCCGACTGGATCCTACGGCGTGGGATACTTCGCTACGGATGCAAACGGCGGACAAGGCGAACTATACGTTTGCACAGCGACGAACACTTGGACGGCAATTTACGAGCCGTACACCTATCCGCACCCGTTGGTTTCCGGTTCTAGCTCCAGTGGCAACTCTCCGAACGCTCCTAGCGGACTTTCGGCGACTGTCCAGTAAACGGCCGACAGCTTCACCATCCTTGGCAGAGGCCTGATGGGAGCGACGTATTTCGGCGCGCTACGATCGCGTTGCCCACGCGAGACCTTTATGCAGATGTAGGCTGTAGCCTTCCAGCGCCAGTCGACGTTTAGCGGTTTCGAGCATCGCCCATCCACCTTCGATGTCGTGATACTCGAAAACAATATTCCGAATGCGGCTGAACACGTCGGAAGGCGTTCCATCGAGAATGGCATACTCTGCACCCTCAACGTCCATCTTCAGCAGATCAACGCCTTCGATGTAGTGTTCCCGAAGTAGCTGACTGAGGGAGACGCCAGGGACGGTTGTTGTCGCCTCGCTTCCGCTGTGTGCAGAGACCATGCTCTGATACTCGTCAGGCGCGTCTATGTTCATCATCACGCTCTCGCCATTCACCGTGACTGCTTTGTTCACCGGAACGATCCGATCTTCGTAGTGATTGTTCGAAATATTCTTGAGCAGCAATGCCCAATTCCGCGGCGCTGGCTCGCAAACGATCACTTGACGTGCGTTGAGACGCTTCACCGCATACAACGCGAAATCACCGATGAAGCCGCCGACGTCTATAACGATCGGATTCGGGGAGAGCGTTAGTTTGCGGCCATAGCAGTCGTCGAGGAAAATCTCGGCGATCGTCATCGCATCGCCGTAGTTCGGCCTGATTAAGATTGTTAGGCCGTCTTTCGTACGAAGCTCGATCGGTTCGGTCGCGCCGTGCGCGCGAAGGGCGTATCTGAATTTATCGGCATTCAGAAAATATCTTTCCGCGCCCCTCGAAACGCGACGAGCATGGTATTCCTCGCGCGCGGCACAATAGATCCGCCGTGACAGAGCGTTCGATGTCAGAACTTTTCGGAGGGTATTGTTCATTTTTGGTCCTTAGCGAGCGAGATTCCAAACGGGGCCCATTAACATACGGACAACAGGGCGAAACATTAAGACTATCTTTTGGTCGTTACAGAGTGTCAGCGGCCTATCACGACGAACTTGTTCTTCTTGAATACAGGATTTTTGGAGGGGGCAGATCCGGCTTTGGTCCGCGACGCACAACCCATTGCAAAACACGCGTCGTCGCCAGTGCTTTTGCGTCCCATGTTAAGCATTTTTGTACATACGCCATTCCTTGTCGGCGCAGCCGCTGGAGCAGATTCCTATCGTTCGCCAATACATTCAGGACTTTTTCGATTTGCGCTACGATGTCGTTCTCGTTGGTTAGAGGTACTTTATACCCGACCTCAGAATTTACAATGTCTCCAGGTCCCCCAAAATCCGCCACCACGGGCACCGCACCGCTTGCTAAAGCTTCGAAAACGATCCCCGCTCCGTTATCGCGCAACGACGGGAACACCAAGACATCGGCCGACCTCAGCCGCTTGAGCACCTCTTCATGGCTGACCCAACCGCACATGGTAACTTCGTTCTCAATTCCGAGTGAGACGACGAGATGCTCGATGTCCTTTCTCTCTGGTCCGTCTCCCACCACCGTAAAGTGAGCTACGCCACTTCGCAAAAGCGGAGCAGCGGCACGAAGAGCAAGATTGCAGGCCTTTCTAGGTACCAGTCCGCCTACAAAGATTAATTCGAGCTTGTCGCCGGCCTGTGGCGTCCGAGTATCAGCCGCGCACTGAGATGCCGCCATGCCTGGTTCTGGAACAAAAAACACCTTGTCAGAATATTTAGAAAATTCGAAACACACTTGGGACGAAGCGCCGATTATCGCTGTCGCGTGCCGGTATGTAGAACCGCCAAACGGCAGATACTGATACACGTTCCGGAGCCCAGATATCCATTCTTTTTGTTTTTCGAGTTGCTCGAAGCCGGCTGGCCACGGTAGGCCACCATTAAGTGGTCCAAGGACGAACGGTATAGGTCCTTTCCGCAGAAACGAAGCAAATAGACTCGGAAGACTGGGCGTCATAGGTAGTACGCGCAGTACAACGTCCCACTCCCCCGCAAGAATGCGCTTTCGAAGCTGCCACCAGGCTTTCCACTCGAATGCCAAAGAAAACGGATACGAAAAAGGCGTTAACACGCGACTGTGGAAATTGTTATTGAAGATGTGGCGGATGCACCAACCATAGAAGCGCTCGAGCCACGGCATATCGATCGCTTCGATCGCCTGGTAAGGAGCTTGTGCTTTGCGGAGCGCCTGTTCGTTTCCAGCCCGTGCGACTAAGGTAACGCAGTGGAGACGGGCGAGAGCTTCGCTGTGCGAAAAGCCTTCGAGTGCAAGGCTTATCGACTCCGGATTCGCATCGGGAGCCAAAACCAATATTCGCAGTCGACTCACAAGCTCTCCTTCTTGGTCAAATTCAATTCACCTGGAAGAGCGTAATCAGGCATCAAGAATCGCGGGAATTTTGATTTCCGACGCGCCGCGCGCGGGCATTAGCTCGTGGAGCAAAGAAATAGTTTCCGTGACCGGCTTGAATCCCCGGTGAAATACGCCTATCGCGAGGAGATATAGAGCGAAAAACAGAACCGAATCGGCGGCCATTCTTGCGAATGCTTCCTGTGCTCCGCGTCCAGCGGCAAAGCGTGGCATGAACTTGAGAATCAGCGCGGCGCCGACGCCGGCCACCGCCGACGCCGCGAAGAACTTCCAGATCGCGCCGAAGATCGGCCCCATGCCAAGCGCTATAGGTTGCCCCGCATACCAGAAACCCGGAAACATTAGAAGGAAGTAGGAAACCGTCCAAGCTAACGCAATTCCAGAGGGCCCCCAGTGTAAGCCCAAGAGAAACATGCTCGCGGTACAAACAAACTCAAGCAGTCCCCAGCGAAACCACCGCTCCGGGCGGCCGATCGAAAGGTGAACCCAACCGTGCGTGTTGTAGAGGAGCATCACGCCGATTCCAGGTCCAAACAGAGCGAAGATTTTTCCGGCTTCATCCCAGCCGGGTCCGAGGAGAAAGCGAATGAGGTCTCTTCCTACCAGAGCGAAGTCCGCTCCTACTCCCATTCCCACGAGAGCAAGCACCGATACAGCCCGCAAAAAATACCGCTGAAACTGCTCTCGATTCCCATTCACACGGCTCAACGTGCTCACGACGACGGCCGACAGCGGGGCAAGCAGTTGGTTTTCCGGCAAAACGAATAAGTCGTAGGCTTTCTTGTAAAATCCTAGCGACTGAGCGCCAAACCGCCAGCCAACCAGTAGGTTGTCCGTGTTCCGTGTGGAGTAGCTAAAAGCGAAATGCGAATAGACGTGCGCTGCAAATTTTAAGCCTGAGCCCGTGCCCGGCACACTGCGTGGGCGGCTGGGAATCCACCGGCACATGAGCCAAGCGCCGGCCGCCACTACTACCGTCTGAGTTACGCTGCCCCAGACCAGCGCCCAGTATTGCCAACCGCGCATCGCCAGAACGATCGAAACGACGGCCAATGCGAATTGTCCAACCGCATTGATTATGGCTGTGGTCCTGAATTGCATGGCGCGCTGCAACAGGCCCATGTGAATCCAACCTAGACAACCGATTCCGATGGTGAGCGCCATGCCTACGGTTACCGGGGCTACGGTTGGGTCATGGTAGAAATGCGCCAGCAGAGGTCCACAGGCGGCGAACGCCACTGTTAGGAGCGCGCCAAGCCCAAGTTCGACCCAGAAAAGATTGCTCGCGAGAGCGGCCGACAGGTCCTCGCGCTGCATGATCACCTCCGTGAAACCGTTCAGCCCAAAACTCCGAAATAGCAGGCTGAACGTGGTGACCATGGTGACGATCCCGAAATCCGCGGGAGTGAGCAGCCGCGCCAGGACGACGACGGATCCCATCTGAACCACGAAATTGACCGCCTGACCGGCAATAGCCATTCCGGCGCCTCGGACCGCGGTTCGGCGCAGCCCGTCGCCCGTGACGACAGCGCGAAAGGTGCCGTCAGGCTGGAACGGTATCAAGGGCCATCCTGTCAGCACGACCGGCTTCGAATTTGCGGCTCGGCGAGTTTGATAACTTTGGGTTGTTTCGAATGAGGGGAATTTTTGCAATGCGGGAAACCGGCGATGGCATCGGAGAAGTTCTGCCGATCAGATCGGATGCGATGCCGCCTGAACACAGCACACCAAGCAGCAGAAAGATCCAAGACGGAGTCAGGATCCGGAAGCCCACCTCGGTGATGCTGTAGAAAGTTCCAGTCGCTATGAAAGCGAGCATCAAGCTCGCTGCGTCAGGCCCACGTGCGAAGGCTTTGCTCGCGTAACGATACCCACCGATCAGGATCAGCGCGATTAGGAGCACGCCGATCAAACCCAGGTCCAGATAAATTTGTAGATAGCCGTTATGTGCAGAGTTCAGGTTGCTGAGGTCCCGGAACCCCTTAACCTGCAAGCAGTGATTCACGCCGAAAGCATTGGCATTCCAGAAACTTTCAAACCCAGTACCGATCAGCGGGTTTCCAGCAGCCGCAATCGAACACTCCCAGATGTCTGTACGACCGCTGAGGCCGCCGCCGCGGCCCAGCGATTGCGACACCGCCGATCCACCTCCGAGAAGCAGGCCAAGACCGCCAGCCAGAACGACTCCCAACGAAAGAGCTAGTACCCGGCCGGGGCG
Organism: uncultured Acidobacteriota bacterium; assembly: GCA_963702125.1. Classification (GTDB taxonomy): domain Bacteria; phylum Acidobacteriota; class Terriglobia; order Acidiferrales; family UBA7541; genus Palsa-295. The sequence continues at coordinate 4,485,248 of OY969716.1, read as the reverse complement.
CTTGCGGATGAAATCCATGCTGGTAACGATCATGATTCCGGTACCCAGAAGGAAACAGATAACCGATGTGGCGGAATGCGCCAATTGCAAAAGCCAAATGCAGAAGCCGAGCAGGGTGAACTGCGCAGACCAGGCGCCGGCCTCGATTCGGCTCTTCCTTGTGCTTAAGGAGCCAACGGAGATTCCAGACGACGCCGAGTGCAATGACGAATACGATCAGTCCGAGCGAGTTCTTGTTCGTCGTCAAACCCACATTTTCAGGCGAGCCGTCGGGATCATAACCGCGACCCGTCACCGCGTAGCGAATCATAAATACCGAATAGGGAAATAGAATGAAGCCTACGCGTGAAAAAACTCTGCGAATCGCAGCGATCGGTTGGCCATCCGTCACGATGACGAGCACCATCACTAGATCGCCGACGGCTTTCGTCCAACGTTTGAATGAGGGTTCGTGGAATGGCGACCACATAACGCTCAGAAGGCAGTACAGAAAATAAACGGTTATTGAACCGCTCAGCCCGAGGTATGCACGCGTGAGTTTCCGACGCTGGATCAACACCAGAACGCCGACCCCAAGCAGCGCGGCGAAAATGGCGGCGTCGAGGGGGCTTCCTTCTAGCGTAGCGTCAAGAATGCTGCTGGACGTGGACTCCATTCCGAACCACGATGAAACCGGTCTCGATCCCACAATCCAAAGCCAAGTAACCGGGAGCCAGAGCGCGATCGACGTGCGAACAGAGCTGTCGCGATTCAAGATAAACAGGCCAGCGACGCCGACGCTGAAAATTAGGAATGCGACTGTTGGATTCATTTCTTTAAAATTTTAGTTCGTGCACTGATCGCGCGTCCCGGAATCGCGAACGCCCAGCGGTATCAATTGCCTACGGCAGCTTGCCTTCGGCGACCAGGCGGCGAATTACTTGGTTCGCGCCGAACTGGTTGAGGTGATTATCGTCGTCCATCATCGGAATTTTGTGGGAAGCATCGGCGTATTCGGCGCAACCGTTAACACCGCAGATTTGCTGATACAACGAAACGTACGGTACGTGCCACACATCGTTTGCCATGCGCTGCATTTCGGCATCGAGCGCGCCATTAGCAGGCAGGCGATGCTTGCTCGGGAAATCCGGCTTGTCCCAGGCAATGGAATACGCCAAAAGCCTCGGCAGCGGGCCGTCGTATTCAGGAATGGGACCAAAAACGGTGACCGGGATGTTGCGTTCTTTCGCCCAAGCGATCGTTCGGGTGAGTTCGGGCAATTGCGCTTCCGACCATCGTCCAACCATGAACAGCCCCTGAACCGGATGCGACGGCAGGTATTTCTCAAATATAAACGCCGTCATTTTGACGCAGTCTGGGTGGCTTTCCGATTCGAGCAGCGGCGGGCAGTTGAACGTACTGGCCTGCATCACGTTTGCATTGGGCAGCCCGGACGCGAGCGCGGACCACAGCATCGCGGAATGGCTGTCTCCGACGAGCAGATAATTCGGTTTCTTGCCGGTATCGTCCCGGTGCAAACAAAGGTCGTAATTGTATTTGTCGAAATGATATTCGGACGTGATGAAGCAGCCCGTGCGAACGATTTCTTCGCTGTCGTGGTGGACGGATGCGACCTCGAGCGCGTCGGCCGGGAAACGGCTTTCGAAGCCCTTCGCGAGAACTGTCCAGGAAGAAAACCCGACCAGCAGCGCAATCACCACACCGGCAAGCGCGAACAGCGGCCGCCCACTCAGGCGTAGCGGACCGCTGCGGAATGGCCGCTCGACGAAACGCCAAGACAGAATACCGAGGACCATCGAAAGAACGATCTCGACGATCATATCGAGACGATGGCCCGCCAACATAGCTGCGAGACGGTGCGACGGAATAGCGCTCGCGCTAACCAAAACGCTCATCTGCTGCAGCACGATGACGGGCCAGTGCCACAAATACAACGAATAGGAAATCAGTCCGACAAACACCACCGGCCGCCATGAAAGAATCTTTCCGATAACGGAGGAGCCGCTTTCTCCCGCGCCAATTATCAACGCCGACCCGACGCAGGGCGCCAACGCGCTCAGCCCCGGAAACAGAGTTTGTTCCGTGAAGAAAAGCACGGAATACGCGATGAGACCCATACCTGTGAGCGTCGCAAGATTGCGCTGCCAGGCCTCTTTTAAGCTCGGAAACATGCCCAGGGAAATGATGGTTCCCAGCAACAGCTCCCAGGCACGCGTGTAAGGCATGTAAAAAGCGGTCGTCCGGTCCTGAGACACCACAAAGGCGCTAGCGATCAGCGAGGCGCCAAACAGAACGATCACGGATAGTCGCAGTCTCGTGGGAAAGAATGTCCGAACCAGCAAAAGGAAAATAGGAAACAGAATGTAAAACTGCTCTTCAACCGCCAGCGACCACGTGTGCAACAGCGGGTACGATGTAGGCGAATCGAAATAGCCTGAATGCTGCCAGAAGTAAAAATTTGAAGCGGACAACGTCGCGGCCAGCATGGACTTGCTGTAGGCCACCAGCTCATTCGGCAGCAAATAAATGACGGCAAACACGCTGAACACAGCCAGCATCGCGAAGAGCGCCGGAAAGATGCGCCGGATGCGACGCTCGTAAAAACTGACAATGGAGTAGCGCGACTCCGCAATCTCCGTAAAAACGATCGAGCTGATCAGATAACCGGAGATTACGAAGAAGACATCCACGCCCACGAAGCCACCCTGAATTCCATGCAAACGAATATGAAACGCAAGGACGCTTAAAACCGCGACGGCTCTCAGACCATCGATGTCTGCGCGATATTTGAGAACAGTTCTGCCGGAAAGCGATTTTCCCATGCCGCCAGCAGGCGCACTGGCACGGGCAGAGGTAGTGGAAGACTTCGAAGTGGTCACTGGGTTGGGAATCTGATCGGTTGGCATCGAGATTGACCGCGATGCTAGCTAGGCGAAAACCAGTTTGTACAGGCTGTCCATGGCCTTAACTCGTGCGCGCAAGCGATCGACGATTTCTACGCTCAGAATCGTGAGGATGAAAGCGGCCAAGAACGACAGAATCAAGACGCCAACTCCCGGTTCGGTATGTCGAAACGCCGCGGCAAGAATTTGCAAAATCGCGATCTGCGAGATGTAGCCGAACAGTGAATACTTCCCGAGCAGAATGAACTCGCCCCAAATGCGGCCCGAATCATTGCCGCTGATTCCCACAAGGTAAATGACCATGAGGCTGAGCGGGACGCCGATCAGTTGCAGGATGAAGGGCACGTTCCAGATCGTGATGGCAGCGACGTAGCCGGCGTATGCAGTTGCCAGCAGGAATGGGTGCCGGACGGCATCGTTGATTTTATCGATCGGAAGGAAACCGCTCAGCACGCCCAGCATTCCGATCGTGAGCAGGTCGAGAATCGGACTGTCCAAGCCGGTAAATTCAAGAGCAAGGGCAGACAGCAAGAGTAGCGCGCACACGGCGTGAAACGAGAACCTGAAAACTCTGTAAGGGAGCATCAATAGACCCGACAGAATGAGCAGGTAGCTGATTGGCAAGAGAATCGAGAACGACACGAGCTTGCCGCCCACAATCGGGACATTGCCCGACACGAAAACGACGAACATGTTCGCGGGATCCAGCAAGCTTTGCGACACCACGCCCGTGCCCAACATGGGCACGATGTAAGTCCGAGCCAGATTCAGAAACAGGAATATCGCGAGCAGTTTTAGACCTCGCGTGATGAGCCGCTTCGGCAGGCGAGGATCAGCAACCTTGTACTTCGACAAATAGATGTGCGAAACCATGAAGCCGGTGACGAAGATGAAGGACGGCGTCAGGAATCGAAGGTACCGATAATATTCCCAGTTCGGCCCGATGAAATAATTGATCCAGTGATACAGCACCATGATCAGTACGAGCGCTCCCTTGGTGAAATCGAGCGCACTGATCCGTTGGGCCTTAGGCGTATTCGCCGCGGCGGGCATAGCGGCGCCCACTGAGGCGTTGGGACGCGCTTGATATTCAGTTTGGGAGGGCATTTTTCAGAATCAGACCGGGACGCAAATGCAGATCGGGAAACTTCGTCGCTAGTTTCCGTTGTCCAAGAAGAGCCGGTGCAGCAATTCGAGCGAGATGAGGCGGTGAATTTCCGTGGTGTAGTTGCGAGTGCCGCGCAAGTGTGCCTTGACGATCTCTTCCACTCGCTTGCGCTCGATGTAGGGGCGCGAGAGCGAACGTTCGCTCAGAAGCATTTCGCGCACATAATCACGCAGCCGGTCGCGGAACCAGAGCCGGAAATGATACAGCTTGTGGCGCCCGAGCCAGAGCCGCTCCAAGTGAAACGGTTTGAAGAAGTAGTCCGCTTGCGCGACCCACTGCGGCATCCCGTAGTCGTAGCCGTATTCAGCTTTGAATAAAAATTCGAGCAGCGCGTGCAGCGCAGGATTCTGGCCGTCGCCGAGTCCGCGATCGGTTCGCAGCGCCGCCAAAGCCGGATTTCCTTCGCGAATCAGCCGCACTCGCCCTTGTTCGTTCACCGCAACCGGTCCGGGCGACTGGTAAATCGTTCGAACCAACTCGTTATCCAGATACGGTGTGCGCACGCCCACTTGGCTTTGCTCCAGCCCCAGCACTCCGTAGTGATGCCACGGCGATTGGCGGAAAGTGATGAACGTGACTGGATGTCCGCGGCGGCTGTCGTCGTACGTCCGCGTCGCTTGCTGAATTTCCGGCAGTAAAGCCCGGTTGTAAATTCCCTCGACAGGCTCGACGGCCTTGAACATCACGGCATGCAGCAGCATTTCGCTGCCGTACGTGCCGACCATACGAATGGGAGCAATCAGTCGCGCTTTCTCGTTCAGGTACAAATCCGGCGCGCGAGCCGTATCCACCGTCGCGTCGGTCATGTAAATCGTCCGCTCGGCGTAGTGAGCAAACTGCGAAAGGAATTCCTCGCCGGTCGGAATCGTTTCGTGAGTTTGCCCGCAAATCTGCGAGACCCGTCGCGCGAGCTTCACGTCTTCATTGTCGCGATACATGCTGCCAAACGTGTAACACGGCATCGTGCCCGGCGCGGGATTATGCCAGGCCATGATGATGCGCGTGTCCAAGCCGCCGGTGAGCGAGCAGCCAATTTTCTCCGAGCCCTCGAAGTAGCGCGGCAAGTTCCTGACGAACACGTCGCGCAAATGTTCGTAATACTCTTCCGGCTTCAGCGGCTGCAGCTTCTCCCACTCGCTGGGCTCGAAGTAGGGAGTCTTCCCTTCCAGCTTGCCGCCGCTGAATGTCCATGCCGATCCAGGAGGCATGACGTGAATATCTTTAAACAGCGTGCGATTCTCCAGCACGCAACCGCAAACGATGTATTCGCCGATTCCGCGCTGGTCCGCAACACGCGTTTCCGGGCGAACCTTGAGAATCGCTTTCGCTTCCGCGGCGAAGTAAAACCCGTCGTTCGCTTCGTAGTAATAAAGACGCGCCAAGCCGTAGCGATCGTTGAATACCATGGCCTTCTTGCGCACGGCGTCAGCGACGAATCCATGAAACCGGCCGTTGAGCTGCTTCGGAAAATCCTGTTCGTCTTCGTAGCGATGAACCAGGTACGAAGGCCCATTCGACGCAACGGAGTGCCCAGCAGCTTGCAGTTTTTGAATTTGTCCCGGCTCGGGATATTCCTCACCTGAAAAAACGAGCGTCACGTCGCCGCGCTCGTTTCGCAGCGGCATTTCCGCCGCAAACGCGCCTTCGCGGCAAACCCAGCCGACATAAACGCCGAGCGACGGATCGCTCCACGTACCGGCAACATAAAACGATTCATGCCGCAGCGTCTCGAGCATCTGCTTCAGCTCGAGCTCCGCTTCCGCCTGCGGACGATTTGTAACGATACCGACGATCCCTGGCACTCAAAACTCTCCTAGAGTGAATCGGCCTTCAGGTCAAACCGCTTCTGATACCACTTGCTGCGCATCTCGCGAAGCTTTTCCGCGAAGTCCGCGGGCAAGCGGTCCGTCAGCTTGTGATGCAGCTTCATATTGAGCGCCATCGAACCCCAGGATGAAAGTGGTACATAGTAGCGAGGGAGATCGACACGCGTGAACGCGTTGCGTTCCTTGAAGTCGCTGAGGCTGCTCGTCTGCTTTTTGCCGTACGCAAATTGCGAGTACACCAAATATTGAATTCCTCGATCCGCGCACGAACGGACGGCTTGAGCGACCAGCGCGTTGGTTGGCGCTTTGTCGCGGTGCTGGATCATCGAGATGATGTGCATCATCCCCGCCTGCGTCCCGGTGTCGTCCATCGTGAGCTTGATGAATCCAACCAGCTTGTCACCATCAAACGCGCCAATATACTGGCTGGTCTCGATGAAAGTGCCGCTCATTTTGTGCACTTGTTCGAGAGTCTTTCCAAAGTGCGGGAACCGCCTTCCCTGCCGGACTGGAACTTCGTTATAAATTTCCCAAATTCCCTTCGAGAGGTTTTCATCAAACGGAACTTCTCGAATCGTCAGGCCCTTCTTCTCTGCCTGCTTGGCCTTGTTCCGTGCCTTGAATCCGATCTGCTTCATCCACCAGTTGTCGAATGTCGTGATCGGAAGCACGGCCATGTTGTCCATTTCATACGGATACGGGTACTTCACCTCGGTTTCCGGCAGCTTCGGCAAGAAAGTAAAGACATCGGCCTTCACGTTCGATGTGCGCAACGCGGCGATCACGGATTCGGGATCGGGCAAAAACTTGTAGTCGTCGGCGTCCATGCGCGCAACGCGGCACAGACGGCCGCCGACAACCAAGTCTCTATTTTCGAATTTCAAACCGGACTTCTGGTAACCCATCGTTCCACACTCGTGAATTAGAATGACTTCTGCCGGCTATCTAAACTTGCGAACTCGACGCTTGGCGGGCCATACGGCTGGAGCGATCGAGATGTAGCAGTCAACCAATCTAGCTCGTGACCGCCATGGTGGCGTCGTGGGTGCGAAGCCACTGTTCAAACAAGGCCAGGCTGAACAGAATTTTGTGATTGTCCTGCCGGCCGGACTTGTGAAGCTCGAAAAGTTGTCGAACCTGCTCGGGCCGCAGAAATTGATAGATCTCGGACTGCGGATCGAGCAGGCTGTCCGACATTTTGTTGTCGATCGCGTCGCGGAACCAGTCGTCGACCACATTCACGGCAAATCCGCGCTTCTTCCGTTTCAAAATCGATTCCGGCAAATACGTTCCAGACACCTGGCGATGCAGCCATTTGCGCGTGGTGTTTCGGACTTTGAAGTTGGCCGGCAGACGTTCCACGTATTCGACGATTTCTTTATCGATGAACGGCACACGTAGCTCGAGCCCGTGGGCCATCGAAAGCTTATCGGCATACATCAGCAGCTCGTCGGGCAGCGTAGAGCGCACCTCGAGAAACTGGAAGCCGCCCAATTCATCGGTATGATTCATCAGGCCTGCAAGATCGGCCCAAGCTTCCTGAATGAAATCGCCGGAGTTTGGCGCCAGCATGCCTTCCTGAAAAAGACCTTCGACTTGATCGCCCGGCAAAATCGATAGAACGTTTTGATACCGGCGCATCCTGTCGCCGGTTCCGAGCGAGTAAACGCCGCGCTTCAGAGTTTCGCTTCTCGGCAGCGCATGCACCGCAGACGAGATCGACGAGCGCATCCAGCTCGGCATCTGGCCCCACAACGCGCCGTAACGAACACCGAGATGACGGCGATATCCGCCGAACAGTTCATCCGGTCCCTGACCGACCAGAGCTACTTTTACGTCTTGGCGCGCGCGTTCGCACACAAAATACATCGGGACGATCGAAGACGCGGCGATCGGCTCTTCCAACGCCGCGACAATTTTCGGCAGCGCTTCTTCGAAAATCGAACGCGAGATACGAACCGAGGTGTGTTTCGACCCTAGAATGCGGGCCGTCTCTTCGCCGTCCGCCAGTTCGTCGTCTGCGTAACTCGAGCCGTAACCGACCGTGTAGGTCGGCCACGAACTGCCACTCAGATTCATCAGCGCCAGCAAAAGCGCGGAATCCATTCCGCCGCTCAGCAACAAACCGACGGGCACGTCGCTGATCAGCTGACGCTTCACCGCCTGCTTGTACAGTGAAAGCAATTCCTCGCGCGCTTCCTCGATCGGCTTCGCGGGAGAAAACGGCGTCGGCTCGTAGCGATACCAGCGGCTAACGCTCGGCGTGCCGTTCTCGACGACCAGTTTTGTTCCAGGCGCGAGCTTGTGGACGTCTTTCAGAATCGTGAAGGGCGACGGTGTGAAGCGATACCGCAGGAACAGATTCAGCGAATTGGGATCGATCTCCGGCTTGCCGGGAATCGCGGCGCACACGGCGCGCATTTCCGAGCCAAACGAAAGCGTGCCATTGGCGATCCGGTAGTAAATCAGCTTGATGCCGAAGGCGTCGCGCGCGAGGACCAGCCGCTTTTTCCGCACATCCCAAATTGCGAGGCCGAACATTCCATTCAGGCGATTGAGAACTTCGTCGCCCCACTGCTTGTAGCCGTGAATGATGACTTCGGTGTCGGAATTCGTCCGGAAGACGTAGCCGAAACTTTCGAGTTCGCGCCGCAGTTCGTGGAAGTTGTAAATCTCCCCATTGAAGACCACCCAGACGGACTCTTGCTGATCGGACATCGGCTGGTGGCCGCCTGACAGGTCGATGATCGAAAGCCGGCGGAATCCAAAGCCGAGTGGCCCGTCGAAATAGAAACCTTCGTCGTCGGGGCCGCGATGCGTGATGGACTTCGTCATCGCCTCGACGTCCGAACGCCGCACCGGCGACTGGCTTCCGAAATTAAATTGTCCGCAAATTCCGCACATAAGGTTTGTTTCGATTGCTCTCAGCGCGACCGACAGGCGCGAGCTATTCGGAAAGAAGAGTGAATTTGTTTATCGGCTTCAACGTCACAACGGATTTCATAATGACGCGCAGCTTGCGCATCTGTTCTTTGCGATGGAACGCCATCAGCTCGTTGGAAACGGGCCGCTTCAGCCTGCGCGCAGCCGCCGATCCGTAACCGGCACCCAAAGCGATGCCGTCCAGAACGTACGGCCGCTTCGACATTCGATAAAACACGCGGAATAATTCCCACAACGGGTGCCCGCCGAGAATGTAATCCTTCTCGCCGTAGGAATACGATGCTGCCAGCACGCCGCGCTCCGCCGTTCCCAGCTGTCTATGATGAAAAAACGATCGTTCGTTGTACGAGCGCGTCTTCCAACCCATCATTCGCGCCGTCGTCACTGCCATCCAGTCGATCCCGCCGCCCTTATTGGGAATGTATCCGCCGATTTCCTCGAAGCACTTCCGCCGGAAGATTTGGCACTGCCCGGAAACGTAGAATTGCCCTTCCAGGCTGTCGGTTTCGGAATTGTATCCGTCCGCTTCTTTGAAGACTGTTCCTGCGACGCCGAGACGCGGTTCGTCTCGGAATTTTGTAAGCAGAAATTCGAAATGATCGGGCTGCAGCGAAACGTCCGAGTCAAGGTTGCCGATCACTTCGTAATGCAGATCCTTCACTCGCTCCCGGCCCGCGTTGAACGCTTCGACTTTCGCGGCAAAGTGCCGTTCCTTGCGCGGCGGACGGTTCACCAGCTCGATCCAGTCGTACCGCGCGGCATATTCCGCAACGATGCTTCCCGTATCGTCGGTCGATCCGTCGTTTACGATCACCCACTTCAGCGGTTTGTACGTCTGCTGAACGAGCGAGTCGAGCGTGTTCTTGATGTACGCCGCTTCGTTGCGCGCCGGCGAGATCAAAACGTACGGCGGAAGAGTTTGCTGTGATTGCATCGAGATTTTTTCAGTTCGAAACGTGGCGCCGCCTGGTTCCATTTCTGTTGCGGCAGCGGATTGATTTTCTTTCAGGGAAAATTCCATGGCTCGATTTTCACACTTCGACAAACGTCAATCGCTCTGCTGCAAAATTCTCGCGCGGGCGGAGGCAGTAATAGTACTGCCGTGTTTCGAATAGGCCTCCGCCCGAAATTGCTTTCTGCGAATCGCGGAAATCTACGATTTCGCCTGCGACCGCAACCGGGTCGCTAGCGGGAGGCTCCGACGGCGGAAAATTCCTGAATCGTTTGCACGACTCGAGACTGCGCCGCGGGTTGAAGTTGCGGGAACATGGGGAGCGAAACGATTTCGAGCGCGATTTTTTCCGTGACCGGAAAATCGCCGTTCTTGAAACCGCGCGCTTCGTACGCCTTTTGCAAATGCAGGGGAATCGGATAGTGAATGCCGGTGTCGATTTTCGCTTCCGCGAGATGCTTTTGCAGACCCTCGCGATCGGCGACGCGCACAACGTACAAGTGATAAACCGGTCGCGACCACTCCGGCACGTGCGGCGCAACGACGCCGTCAACCTTCGCAAGCAGCCGATCGTATTCGGCGGCTGCGGCCTGGCGCTGCCTGGTCCACTCCGCCAGATGGCGAAGCTTTACGCTGAGCAATCCTGCTTGCAGCGCGTCGAGGCGGCCGTTGTAGCCTTCGATATCGTGATAATACTTTTTCGCCTGGCCGTGATCGCGAATCGTCTTCATCCGCTTGGCCAAAGCTTCGTCATTCGTAGTGATCGCGCCCGCTTCACCGCACGCGCCGAGATTCTTGCCGGGATAAAAGCTGAACGCGCCGGCATGGCCCATCGAACCCGCCGTACGCCAGCGGTTTTCTTTCTTCGAGAAATATTGCGCGCCGTGCGCCTGGCACGCGTCTTCCACCACGATCAGGTTGTAGCGTGCTGCGAGTTCCAGAATCGGATCCATGTCCGCGCACTGGCCGTAGATGTGCACCGGAACGATCGCCGTCACCGGCGCGCGATGCTTGCGATGCATCAGCTTGCCGCTTTCGCGATCCTGATAGCACTCCCGCTCGAGATAGCTCTTCAGCTTCTCCACATCCATCGAGTACGTCTTTTCATCGATATCGACGAAGTCTGGCGTTGCACCGGCCTGGCTGATCGCTTCCGTAGTCGCGATAAACGTATGGGGCACCGTCACAACGATGTCGCCTTGCTTTACGCCCGCTGCCATCAGCGGGAATCGCACGGCGTCGGTTCCGCTCGCCACGCCCACGCAATACTTCGCGTCGCAGTATTCCGCGAATTCCTTTTCGAAGTTCTCAACCATCGGTCCGCCAACGAAGCCGGCCGTGGTGATCACCTTCTGGAATACAGCGGTGAGTTCCTGCTCGAGTTCTTTATGGGGTGTGACTAGGTCCAAAAACGGAATCTTTTCATTGTTTGACATTTACGATCCTCTTGTCGTCAGTGACGAAGCGTAGAAATTTAGCGGGATTGCCGGCCACGATTGCGTTTGGCGGAACGTCTTTCGTGACGACGCTGCCCGCTCCTACAATCGCGCCTTCTCCCACCGTTACATTCGCGAGGATCGTGCAACCCGATCCGATCGTCGCGCCCTTCTTGATCAAAGTTTTTTCTACTTTCCAGTCGGCTTCGGTTTGCAGCTGCCCGTCGCCGGTGGTCGAACGCGGATACGTGTCGTTGATGAACGTGACGCTGTGTCCGACGAACACCGCGTCCTCGATCGTCACGCCCTCGCAGATAAACGTGTGGCTCGAAATCTTGCAGTTGTTGCCGACGCTCGCGTTCTTCTGAATTTCCACGAACGCGCCGATCTTCGTGTCGTCGCCCACCGTGCAGCCGTACATATTGATGAACTTCGACAGCTTTACGTTTTTGCCAAGCTTGACGTCCGGCGCAATCGCTACGAATTCGTTCATAGCTGGATGATTTTCCCCTTCTCCTGGAGTGAACGGTCCGCCGCTTCCAGCATGCGCACGACGTGAAGTCCCGCAACACCGTCGTTGAACGGCGTCTTGTTGTTCATCACGCAATCGACGAAATAGGCCGCTTCCATCTTCAGCGCTTCGACCTGTTCCACGCGCGGCGCCCACATATCGCCGGCGCGGTAGCTCACCAGCAAGTCGTACACGCCGTCCCCGGTCATCTGCACGCCCTTGTCATAAAGTTTCAGCTTTTCGTCGGCTTCCAGATCGTTCCAAACCAGCATTTTCTTCTCGCCACCGATCAGCGTTGTGCGCACCTTCACCGGCGACAGCCAGTTCACATTGATATGGCCGATCATATTATTCGGATAGTACAGCGTCATGAAAGCGATGTCGGCCACCGAGTTCAAATGGCGTTCGCCGGTGGCAACAACGGCCGTCGGCTTTTCCTTGATCAAATAATCCATGATCGAAAGGTCGTGCGGCGCCAGATCCCACAGTACGTTTACGTCGTGCTGAAACAGGCCCAGATTCACGCGCGTCGAATCGTAGTAATAAAGTTGGCCGAGCGTGCCGTCGTCGATCATCTGTTTCATCCGCTTCACGGCACCGGTGAAAAGAAACGTGTGATCCACCATGATCTTAAGATTTTTGCGTTCGGCGAGCTCGATCAACTCTTCCGCCTGCGCGGCGTTAACCGTAAAGGGTTTTTCGACGAAAACGTGTTTGCCGTTTTCGAGCGCCGTCTTCGCAAGGTCAAAGTGAGTCCACACCGGTGTAACCACGGCGATCGCATCGATATCCGGCGACGTCAGAATTTCCTTGCTGTCGTTCGTCGTACGCACGTCGGGGAACGCGTGACGCACGCGATCCAACGATTTTGCGCTTTTGTCGCACACCGCAACCACCCGGGAGCGGTCCTGTCCGTGAAAATTGCGAACGATGTTAGGTCCCCAATAGCCGTATCCGATCACACCCATTCGAAGTGTGTTTTCGTTCGATTGCGTTGGCTTGGAAGGCTTAACTGCGGTGTCGATGCTTGGACTTATAGCCATTTTTCTCCACCTTATGAGTTCAATCCTAGGACGAGGAACCGAAAAGCCCAGCGGAATTGCACACTACGAGCGTAACCGTGAGTCCGCAGCGCCCCGAGCGAGGCAGTGCGAATAAATTGCGGGACTGCTACCGATCAGTACGCGCCGTCGCCAGAGAACACAGCGCGCGGGGTCTGCAGGAGAATTTTTACGTCGAGCATGGGCGACCAGGTTCTCGAATACTGCAGGTCGAGACGCACCATCTCGTCAAAGGTGGTTTTGCTGCGGCCGTGCACTTGCCACAAGCCCGTGATTCCGGGGCGCGATTCCAGCAGCCGGCGACGGTGCCAGATGTCGTACGCTTCGATCTCGTAAGGGATCGGGGGCCGCGGTCCAACCAGCGACATTTCGCCGCGCATTACGTTCCAGAACTGAGGGATCTCGTCAAGGCTCGTGCGGCGCATGATCCGTCCGACCCAGGTGACGCGCGGATCGTTCGTGATCTTGTAAACCACTTTCTCGCCGGTATCACCCGCCGCGGCAGCTTTGCCCGCGATGAAGTTCTTCACGTACTCTTTGTGAATCGCAGCATCGGTCGAGACGAACATCGAACGGAATTTCAAAAATTCGAAGTTAACGCCGTAACGTCCTACGCGCTGTTGGCGGAAAAACACGGGCCCCTTGGAGGTCAACTTAACCAGCGTCGCGAGTACGAGGAAGATCGGCGAGAGCACCAGCAACGCCGCGCCCGCTCCCACCACGTCCATCACCCGCTTCACGAGCAGCGACAGCTTTTTCTTTTCTTCCACTTCGAAAAGGTCCGGGTACAGTTCTTCGTCCACCGCGCGCCGTTCGCCGTTGCCATCCCAACCATCGGGGAACGCGTAGAACGACATCTGAAAGCTGCTCAGCTGGCTGGACTTGAAAGATCCCTGCAGCGCTGCGGTGATTTTCGATTCGATGATCTTCACGGCCGCGCCTACTTCGGTCTCCCCGAATTCCGTGAAAATCACGCCGAACACCGAGTTCGCTTCGAACCAGCCGGCAATGTCGGTTTCGCGGATAGCCGCGTTCAACACTACGGCGATTTGTCCGAGCAACGCATCCGTCTTCTTGGAATTCACACCTTTGCCATCGATCAGCATCAGCACGAGATGCTTCCGGGAACGTTCCGAGCGCTTGCGTTCGCGGCTCAACATCCGGCGGAAATGATCTTCGGACAGAAAACTCGCCATTACGCTCGAGCCATTCGAAAACGACGGGGCAGGGCGCCTGGCTTCCGTTGCTTGTTTAGTTTTTGCTGTCGATACGTCACTCACGAGAGTCTCTCTTTATCGAGCGCCACTTCGATGATGAAGCTTTCGCTTCGGCGCAACTTAGACCTCGACGCTCAGGAGGCGATCGGGTGAATTAATGCTTTCCGGCTGCGTATTACGAGGCCGTGCCAGGGCCGTAACAAAGGCGGAATCAATTTCGACCGCTACGGATCGCTGCAACAATGAAACCGATAGCACCAACCGATGACTGCCTTTCACATCCGCAAGAAGCCCTTCCAAACCGAGCAACGGGCCTGCGTTGATACGTACCCGGTCGCCGACATTCAAGAACGGGCACGGCTGATGCTGAATCCCTGAAGCGACCAGCCGCTGAATCGACTGGATTTCCGACTCGTCCACTTCCGCAGGGATATTGTTGAAGCTCACGACCTGAATCACTCCCGGTGTCTTCAGGATCGGAAGCCGGTTATGTGGGTCAAACCGGCAAAACAGATAGCCCGGAAACAGTGGCGCGTCGAACTGCTTAACGCGATCCGACCAGCGCTTCCGCATCTTGTAGTAGGGCAAAAACCCTTCAAATCCCTGGCCCCTCAGCTGGGCCGCCACACCGGCTTCTTGGCGGGCGCGAACCTGAAGCGCAAACCAGGGGAAAGTAGCTCCCGTTACGCTGGGTTCGACCGATTCTTCGAATTTGAGCTCGAGTGGCATTTCGTTCGTTGAAAACTGCTTCCACTTCTCCAAGCTACCGCCATGAGAGCCCCATTCGACCCTCGGTAAATATGAAGAATGACTTTGCAAGACGCTTGCCACCGTACTACGTCTTGCCCAACCCGCTAAATCTATGCAACGAATGGGCTTAAAGGTTGGAACCCCATCCGCTAGTAAGTCCCAGACTCTATCTCACCTGACATCGGTCAACTTTGCTATCCCGGAAGTGCAATTGTTTTCCTTGCCGTAACTACCAGAAAACAAAGAGTCAAGGTTCAATCTGAATTCGATGTTACTGGGCGCGCTCACCATTTCCCTGGTCGTTCCTGCCGTAACCATAGCCGTACCCGTAGGACGAGTAGTAAGCCCCGTACGCTTGCTCGGGATTCACGGCGTTCAGGACCACTCCGACGACCGTGCGTCCCTGCAGCTCCTGGACAGCTCGCTGCGCCGTGGCCGACGGCGTCACTCCCGCTCGAACTACCATCATGACGCCATCCACCAGATCCGCCAGAAAGCTCGAATCGGCCACCGGAATCAGCGGCGCCGAATCCAGAATCACCCAGTCAAACATCGGTGCAACCCGGTCAAGCAACGTCTTTAGCCGGCCGTTCGATAGCAACTCGCTCGGGTTCGCGACTTCGTTGCCGCCCGGGATGAAGCAAAGGTTCGATTCTGAATTGAACTGAATGATCTTGGTCTCATCAGCATCGCCACGCAGATAATCGGTCAAGCCCGGCGAAGCTGGAGCGCCCAGCGGCACGTGCAGCCGCGAGCACCGTAGATCGGCGTCCATAATCAGCACGCGGCGGTCCGGCTGGCGAACGATCGATTGCGCCAGGTTGTTCGTTACAAACGTCTTGCCTTCGGACGGAATCGAGCTCGTCACCAGCAGCGTCTTCAGCGTCTGCGTGCTGCGAATCTGGTACAGCCGCGAGCGCAATGTGCGGAACTGTTCCGCACCGTGCGCGGTCAAATTCGGATTCAGGAACACGTTTACGTTCGGGTCTGGCCGCCACTCCGGATGCGAACACTTTTTGATGAGTTCGTCGAACCGCATGAACCCACCGGTTGCGGCAGCGATTGGATCGCCGTGAGCGGACGGCGGTTCATACTCTCGCTCCTCAACCGGCGCGGGCGAAAAGGTTCCCGGTTCCATATCGAGGATTGGCACATCCGGGATTTGGCCCGACGCGCGTTCTTGTTCCGCTTTCTTCAATGCTTCGTGAATTCGGCTCATGACTTCCTTTCGCCCCTCGGAGACGGTGCGATATTCGCTTCGCGCAAGCGTCCCAAAAGCTCATCTAAATTCTGCAAGAGGGCCTGTGTATCGGTCGAATGGTTCGCGCCATTCGGAATGTTTGACGGAGCGATCGGTTCGATCTCGTCCAGTTGAAACTCGCGAGCGACTTCCTCAACCAGATGAGCCGGAACGGGACGCAGATGGTCCACGTAGGCGTTGATTAAGGCATGCTCGCAAAGCAGGTTTACGACTCTCGGAATGCCGCGTGAATAAACGTGTACGGTTTGAATCGCCTCTTTCGAGAAAATCGGCTCGCCGCTGGCTCCAGCAATGCGCAGGCGCTCGGCGATGTAGCCAAACGTTTCTTCCAGCGTGAGCGCCGAGGTGCGGCAACGGAGCGTGATGCGCTGGCGAAGCTGTCTGAGCTGTGGCAGCTTGAGCTTTTCCTCGAGTTCGGGCTGGCCGGTCAGGACGATTTGGAGAAGTTTCTCTGTCGAAGTCTCAAGATTCGTGAGAAGCCGGATTTCCTCCAGCACCTGCAGCGACAGGTTCTGAGCTTCGTCGATGATCAGAACAGCTGTTTCACCGGCGCGATAGCGTTCGAGCAGCCACTGGTTCAGCTTCAGCAACACCTGGCTTTTCTGCCGCGTATCGGACGGAATCCCGAAATCCGCCATGATGAAATCGAAAAGCTGGCTGGTGTTCAGCTGTGAATTGAATACAAACGCGGTCTTCACCCGCTGGCCGTGCAGCCAATCCAGCAGCCGGTTGAGCAAGGTCGTTTTGCCGGTTCCGACTTCACCGGTAAGCAAAATGAAGCCCTTGCGATTTTGAATTCCGTACGTAAGCCCGGCTAACGCCTCTTGAATCTGTTTCGTGAGAAACAGATACCGCGGGTCCGGGTTCACGTTAAACGGGCTCTCGCGGAGCCCAAAAAATTTCTGGTACATGATCGTTATCAGGCCCTCGCGCCCGCTTCAACGTTCTTAACCGTGGCCGTGCGCCCGATACCCTTCGCCGATGGCGGCTCAATCGCCGGCACCATCGCCAACACAGGCAGCTGCAACGCAAACTCCACGTCGCGCTCGGTCTTGAACGACGTGTCTTTCATTTCCAGCAAGAACGC
The DNA here is from genome assembly GCA_963702125.1 of uncultured Acidobacteriota bacterium. Classification (GTDB taxonomy): domain Bacteria; phylum Acidobacteriota; class Terriglobia; order Acidiferrales; family UBA7541; genus Palsa-295. The sequence goes on along the minus strand of OY969716.1, from coordinate 4,468,133 downwards.
CAGCGCGAGGCCGAGTCCCAGTCCGCCGCCCAATCCGCCCAGCGCGAATAGCGGCCGGTTGGGAAACGACGGCTTCGTCGGCAAGTTCGCCGGATCGAGTACGCGGAACTGCTCGCCCTGCTGCGCCTGCTGCAATGCAACTGCGCGCTGCGAGTCTTCGTACTTCTTCTTGAGATCGTTGAAGTTATCGAGTGCCACCTGGTAGCCGCGTGAAAGTTCTTTGAACTGCTCTTCGACGGCCGGGCTGGCTTCGATGCGCGCTTGTTGCAAATTGATTTGCTGTTGGATCCGTTGCTGCTGCTTTTCTTTATCTGCCAGTTCCTGTTCCAGCGCGCGACCGTTGGCTCGCAGCTGCTGAATCTGCAACGGTTCCACGGCCGGATGGGTCGTCTTCGCAGTGGTTGTGGGAGCGGCACCGCCTTGCTCGGCGATTTTCTTTTGCAGCGCGGCGATATCTGCCTTCGTCTTGATCACGTCGGGATAATCGTCGGTATAGCGCGATTGGAGCTGAAGCAGAGTTTGCTGCAATGCCGCAAGTTGCTTATCCAGTGTGTCTGGGCTCGCGCCTGTTCCAACTTGGCTCGCCTGCAATGTCGCCAGCTGCGAGGCCAGCATTTGCTCGTTGTAAGTCTTTTCCTGCTGCACGTGGCTCAACGCCTGCGTCGAGGCATCCAGCTGCGAAGACAACGTCGTCAGCAAGTTCATGCTGTTCTGCGTATCTTCCGACAGCTCGCCCAGGTGGTGCGCCTTGAAGTCCGCCAGCTTCGCATCCTGCTCGTCCAGCGCCGCCTGCGCTTCCTTCATCTGTTCTGCAAAAAACTCCGTGGTGCCCTTCCCTTTGTTGATCTGCATCGTCGAGCTTTCCTCGATGAACATCGAGGTAATCTCCGCGCAGACATTCTGCGCCGTATGCGGATTATCGAGAGTGACCGTCACGTTGAAGCCCGGCAGCGTCTGCGAATGCGTTTCAAGCATTGGCAGAATCGGCGAAACCTCGATGTTCTTCTGCAGGCGCCCTACAAGCTCGTCGATCGGGATATGACTCATGTCCCGTGGATACAAGTTATATTTGCGGATAATCGGTTCCAGGCGCGAACGGCTCAGAATTTCTTGCTGCATGCTGGCAAGCTGCTGTCCCAGGCCGGCAGTATCCAAAGGTTTCACGTAGGAATCTGAAATCGACGCGCTCTCCACCAATACGAGCGTCTGCGACTGATATTTTGCCGGCAGCAACACGGCGACCGCGTATGCCAAAGGTCCGCCAATAACGGCCAGCGATACGATCAACACCCACCGCCGGCGAAGCATCGCCATGTAATCGGCGCCTGTTAACTCACGATGAGCCATTCCATCCTCAATTGCCGTAAACCGGCATAAATAGCGCGATCCCTAAAATGGAATCGGTTGCTTATGAAAATTAACGCCCACGGAAAATTGGTTGCGCGTGAAATTCTGTGTGCACGCTGCTCCCACACATCCCGTGGTATCGATCGCCTGGCTTTGATACTGCAGCTGGTAATTTGCGAACACATCCACCGACCGCCCGAGTGTCCGCGTGATATTCGCGCCGGCAAACCAGTAGTTGAACGTCTGTGATTCGTTCGCATCGCCAACTGCGAATCCGTTGTTTCGGCCGTATCCGAAGTTCGTGCCGATCGATGTGGAGCGGGTAAGGGCTCCGGTGATCGACCCCGTCAACGTGTCGGTTTCGGCGCCGATCAGCACGCCGGATCCGCCCGTGATTCCGTGGTTGTAAGCCGCCATCAGCGTTGCTTTCTTCAGGGAGTACATAACGGACGCGGTCACGCTTAAGTAGGTGGACGACACTGAGGACGTTGCACCTGGGGTGCGCGGCAATCCGGTGATCGCACTGGTTGACGTCACAAACTCCGGACCCACTCCAATCTGGAAGCCCAGTTTGCCGGTGACTTTCCTCGAATACACTCCCTGCACCGTGCTTGAATTGATCGATTGCCCCAGGTTCGAATAGCGAATCGCGCTGAACTGGTAAGAGACGGCAACCGTATCGAATCGCGTCAGCTGATAGTTGTACCCACCCTGAAAACTTACGTCGCCGTAGTTCGCGAGATCGTTGTCAAAGTAATGCAGCAACGAATAGCTGCCCACGGCCGTAAGCGAGGACCGCGCGGTAAGCCGGTAGTCCCACTCCACCGCTGTCGAATCGCTCAGGTTCTGGCCTCGGGGCACGAGAAGCGATTGCCCCGGTGTATAACCGTTGCCGAGGCCGGTCGCCCCTGCAACGCCAGGAATCCCCGATCCAAAAGATCCCGCAAACCCAAGTGACGATTCTGGTAAATAGCTTATCTGCTCGAAAATCGTAAACGTGGAGCGGTGAAACAGAATCTTGTCCTTCAGCGAAAGCGTTTGGATCGCGCCGCTATCGACTTGCGGGGCATTGGTGAACATCCCGCCCCCCGTGTAGCTCAGGAGCAGATCGTTCGATTCGGTCGCTTTGTGTACGTCAACTCCGCCGTAGATCGAGAGCCATCCCGCCCAGCCCGACGACCCGGTTTCGAAATTCGGGTTCGAATCCGCCGTTCCCGCAATCGAAAGCCGCGGCGCCCAATAATTGTGCGTCATCGCAGGCGATCCGATTCCCACGGGCTGCACGCCCGTCGGTGAGTTCGTATCGGGTTGGATTGCGTTTTGATCCACGTCCGTTTGGTCGCTTCCCGCCGCCCCAGCCAGCGGCGATTTGATCGCCGGAATCGGTTGCGCCGGATTATTATCCGGCGTGTTCGTGTCCGGCGTCGGCGGCTCCTGCTGCTGATCCGGGGGCTGCTGCGCGCGCACAGGCTGCGCGTTCATCCCGAGGGCAACCAGACAAAACACTCCAATGTAAGCGAACGATCGCATTTTTCTTACGGCACCACGATCGTGTCGCCGGCCTTGAGCACGATGTCCTGATCGGTATTCTTTGCTTTCACCACATCCTTGTAGTTGAACGGATGTTTGACCTGCTTGCCATTTTCGTTGCGCAGCACATAGATCTTCGTCTCGCGTGCAAACTGCGTGAATCCGCCCGCGCTCGAAAGCGCCTGCAACACCGTCATGTTCGGCAGCAGCGGAAACGCGCCGGGCCGCGTAACTTCACCCAATATGTACACGCGCTGGCTGTTGATCGTCGTCACGATCACCGTCACCTGCGGATTCGTGACGTATTTCTTCAAGCTTTCGGTGATCTGCGCGGCCAGCTGCCCCGGCGTCAGGCCCGCAGCTTGCACGTCGTTCAGCAGCGGCAGAGAAATTTTGCCGTCCGGTCGCACCGGAACCACGCGCGAAATATCTTGTTCCTTCCAGATGCTCACATCGAGTACGTCTTGCGCGCCGATCACGTAGTTCGCGTCGGTCGTCGCCGCTTTCGGCGCCTGCGCCTCAGTCGCCATCGCGGGAACGGCCGGTTGCGCCGGCTTCTGTGCGCCCGAATCCTGCGCCATCGCGGGAACCGTGCACGCAATCGTCAAGACAAACAGTGCTGGCAATCGCTTCAACATCTTTTCTCCCCGCAGCGGCTATTCCGCCGCCGAATCTTCGAATCCAATCTGCTTCAACTTGTACAGCAGCGACTTGTAGCTGATCTGCAGCTCCTGCGCCGCGCGCTTCCGGTTCCATCGCGTGTGCTCGAGCGTCTTCAGAATCATTTCGCGTTCTGCCACGCGCGACGCCGCGCGTGCAGCCGCTTTCAGTGAAGACGAAGCAGGCGCCGCCGGCGCCTCGATCTGTTCCACCACCGGCTCCGCTTCCAATTCCGCCACGGCACGTTGTTCATCGCCCAGTGCCACGATCTTTTTCACCACGTTTTCCAGCTCACGAATGTTTCCGGGCCATGCGTGGTCCATCAGGATTCGAACCGTTCTCGGCGTCAGCTGCGGACGCGGCCGCTCGAACTGCGCCGCGTGCTTGGTGAGGAAAAATTCCACCAGCAGCGGAATATCTTCGCGGCGTTCGCGAAGTGTCGGCAGACGCAGGCATACGCCATTGATTCGGTAGTACAGGTCCGCGCGAAATCGCCCCGCTCGCATTTCCTCGTCCAGATTCCGGCTCGTCGTCGAAACGATTCGCGCCTGCAGCGCTCCCGGCCGCGGATTCGCTTCCCCGTCCGGCAGCGCGTAAAGCAAATTCCGCTGGCAGGCCGGATCGAGTTCAGTCACTTCGTCAAAGAGGATCGTCCCGTTGGAAGCGCTTCCGTTCGTCTGGGCGTCAAGCGCAGAGGCGAATGTCGAAGCGTTCAGCGCCGCGCACGTCACCCGCGCAAAAGCGTGTTCGTCCCGTCCAGAAAGCCGGTGAAGCTGCTGCGCGTAAATCGCTTTGCCGGTTCCGCTTTCGCCGGAGAACAAAACGGGAATATTCGTACGGGCGATTTCCGCGATCACAGATTCAAGACTCTGCATCGCCGGACACAGCCCGCTCACGTGCCCCATTTCTTCCCTGACCATCACACTCACGGATGCCCCAGTTTTCATACCTTCTCGGACCTTGGACCCTTCGAGTTTTCCAACCACGTCTGCGGGACGCGATAGTACGAATGATTACGAAGTGGGGTTCTGCACGGCCATGGCCACCCAGATTGGGCACTTTGTGGAAGCCAGCCGAACGCTAAACTCCCTATTTACAGGCAAAAGCAGTCACACCCGCCAAAGTTAAAGTACTAGTACGACTGGGGTGTTTCCTAGGAACCTTCCATGAAAGAGAAAAATACTTTCCATTTCTCCCCGTTCGGCGTCGGTTTCGCCTGAGTGCTGCGTCTGCCGCCTGTCGGCGGTCTGAATCATACTAAGCCTATTATTTATAATTACTTACGAGAGCTTCGATCCGAATGGCGACCACCTTACCGCGACCACAAACTGCCAGCACGGCCTATGGGCCAATTCGCTGCAAATAAGCCACTTACATGGACTTGCGCAGCCCGTGCCTCGCGTTGCCTACATCGCTTCATACCGCCAATCCCTGTCATTTTCGTTTCACGTTCCGTGCGATACTCGGCAGTCGTCACAGACTGCGAGGTCAAAATGAGTCCGTTCCGAAAACCCCACCTCACGCTCGCCCTGGCCGCGCTCTGCGCGTTCGCCGCGGGATGTTCGCGCGATCCCCAGGTCCTGAAGAAAAACCATTTCGACAAAGCCGAAGCCTACGCCCAGCAGGGCAAAATTCGTGAAGCGGAGATTGAATACAAGAGCGCGCTGCAGATCGATTCGCACTACACCGAGGCACACTACGGTCTTGCAAAGCTTCTCATCAAAGAATCCAACTGGGGCCCGGCTTACCAGGAATTGCTGCAAACGGTCACGCTCGATCCCTCGAACGTGCCGGCGCAACTCGACCTCGCAAATCTCTTTCTCGCTGCCGGCAAATTTACGGAGGCTCGAGATCGCGCGCAGACCGTGCTGAAGCTTTCGCCTGACAATCCCCAGGCGCTGATGCTGCTCGCAAGCGCAACGTCGGGACTCGGCGACGCACCGACCGCTCTTGCCGACGCGAGCAAAGCCGTTCAACTCGCGCCAAACGATTCGCAGGGCTTCCTCAACCTCGGCATCATTCAGGAAAAAGCCGGCGACCTGAAAGCCGCGGAGCAGAGCTACCAGAAAGCGGTCACGCTCGATCCGAAATCGTTCCAGGCCTTTGTCACTTTCGGAAATTTCTATCAGCGGCAAAAGCGTTGGCAGGACGCGGAGAAAATGTACAAGTCCGCGATCGACGCAAGCCCACAGAACGCGATTCTCTACGCCACTCTAGCCGGCATGTACGTCAACGAAGGCCAGAAGGACACCGCGGAACAGAGCCTGCGCGATGCGACGCAGAAGCTGAAGGACAATCCAGCCGGCTACCGCATGCTCGCCGAGTTCTACATTGGCCAGCAACAGTGGGACAAAGCGCTGGCCGAACTAAAATCGCTATACGCCGCGCATCCGAAAGATCTCACCGTCGGGAAAATGTACGCGCAGCTTCTCTATCAACAGGGTCAGACCGACGAAGCCTCGAACGTCACGAACGCCCTACTCAAGCAAGATCCATCCGACACCGGATCGCTCGTGATTCAGGGCCAGATCCTGCTGCGCCAGGGTAAAACCAACGACGCGGTTCACGTGCTCGAGCAAGCTACAAAAAATTCCCCGCAGAACGCGATGGCGCACTTCCAACTCGGCGCCGCTTACTATCAGAGCCAGAATCTTGGACAAGCCGAAACGGAGTGGCGCCGCGCGAACGAACTTCAGCCGCAGATGGTCGAGCCAATCCGCGCCCTCGCCACACTGGCAATCCGCAAGGGCGACGTGGCCACGCTTGAAACCAACGGCGGCAGGCTCATGATCCTCGAGCCGCGCTCTCCGGAAGGCTACATCCTTCACGCACAAGCCCTGCTGCTGAAGAAGGACGTTCGTGGCGCCACCGAAGATGTGAAACGCGCCATCAGCGTCGCTCCCGAAAGTCCCGTGGGATACGCGCGCATGGGCGACCTGCTTTATGCGCAGAAAGACTATGACGGCGCGAATAAATTTTACGTTCAGGCCGCGCAGAAGGAATCAAACTCGTTCGACGCGCTCAACGGTCAAGTCAACGTCGCACTCGCAAGGAAGCAGCCGGCTCAGGCTCTCAAATTGGTCCAAGACGCGTTGGCACGAGTGCCCAATAGCGCTGCGCTCTACCTGCTCCTCGGCGAGACCGAGATGCGCAGCCAGGACTCGGCGAAAGCCGAAGAGGCTTATCAAAAATCGTTAGACCTCGATCCTAAGAATACTAACGCCGCGCTGTACCTTGCATCGCTGCAAAACGCCCGCGGCTCCGAGGATCAAGCGATCGCCACCTATCAGAGAGCCATCGCATCGAGTCCCAACGACGCCCGGATTTACGTGGGCCTCGGAGTGGTTTACGAAAAGAAAGGCGACTGGCAGCAGGCCGAAGATCAGTACAAAAAGGCTCTCGGCATTCAACCGGATTACGCCCTGGCCGCCAACAATCTCTCGTATCTCTACCTCGAGCACGGCGGAGATTTGAGCGTCGCATCATCGCTCGCACAGACCGCGCGTAAAGGCATGCCCGATTCGCCCAACTCGGCCGACACTCTCGGCTGGGCCTACTACAAACAGGGCGTGTACACCGGCGCCATCGACATGTTCCAGAAGGCGATCACCGAATCGAAAGCGCTCGGCGGCGATAACCCGACCTATCACTACCATCTCGGCCTCGCCTATCAGAAGTCCGGCAAGCTCGACCTGGCAAAAAAAGAACTTGAGCTGGCGCTCAAACTGAATCCGAGTTCGCCCGAAGCCGAGCAGGTGAAGCAAGCGCTCAGCGAAGTCGGCACCGGGAGCTAAGTCCGCACACGCAGTCGGTCGCAGCCTGCACAAGAAAAACCTCGCGCGTGAACGCGACCGACACTCAATGTTAGAGTGGTGGCCGCGCGCCCCGCGCCTCCATGGAACCAAAAACAAAGCAGAAAACTCTGCGCCTGCTTACCAACGGCATGTACGTTCTCACCTCGCGCAGTGGCGATCAATACGGCGCCGCCACCGTTACTTGGGTCTCCCAAGCTTCCTTCAAGCCGCCCCTTTTAATGGCCGCGCTGCGCAAAGACGGCAGCGTCTTTCAATGCCTCGCCGAAAGTAAAACGGCCATACTCCACGTGCTCGCGCACGATCAGAAAGACATCGCTCAAAAATTCTTCGCCGCCACGAAATTCAACGCCGGCCAAATTAACGGCGAACCCTTCGTCCCGGGCAAAAATTCAGCGCCGATCCTGACGAACCTTCCCGTGTACATCGAATGCTCCGTCGTGGACATCAACGAGCGCCTCGGCGACCACGCCCTGGTGATTTTTCAAGTCACGCACTGCGCTCTGCTCCGCGAAATCGAGCCGCTCACCGTCACCGATTCGCCCTGGGAATACGGCGGCTAACGCCCGCCCGCTAAACGAAACCCATTGGCCAACCCGCCTAACTCTTCTATAATCGGGGTTTGTCAGTACGAGGGGAGCTTCACCAGTCATGTTGAAAAGCATTCAGAACCGCGACCAGCACGGCAACCGCTGGATTAAGATCACCATGGGCGTTTTGCTCGGCATCATTTGCCTGAGCATGCTTACGTATCTGATCCCCGGACTGAACACCGCAGCGCTGAGCAATAGCCCGGACGCCGCAGCCACCGTGGGTGGCGAGGAAATCTCCGTGGCGGACGTCCAGCGGCAGCTCAATCTCGCGACGCGCGGCCAGGAAATTCCGGCGCTGATGCGCGGCTTCTATGCCAAGCAGGTTCTGGATCAGCTTGTGTTTCAACACGCGCTCGAACTCGAAGGCAAGCGCCTCGGCCTTTCCGTCACGCCGGAAGAAATGACCCAGCGCATTAAGCAGATCCTCCCCACCGCCTGGAACGGCGATATGTGGCTGAAAGACCGCTACCCCACAGAAGTTCAAACGCGGCTGGGCATGAGCGTCGAAGATTTCGAACGCTTTCTGCGCGACCAGATGCTGCAGGAAAAATTTCACCAGCTCGTCACCGACGGCATTACCGTCAGCCCCGAGGAAGTTCAGCAGGAATTCCGGCGCCGCAACGAGAAAGTTCAGATCAGCTACGTGTGGGTGAAGCCCTCTGACATCGCTTCATCGATCCAACCTACTGACGCCGAGCTCACCGCCTATTTCAATAAGAACATGACGAAGTACCAGATCCCTGAGAAGCGTTCGGCTCGCTACGCGCTCATCGATCCCGCAAAGCTGGCGCCTTCCGTTCAAGTCAGCGATGCCGAACTGCAGGCCTATTACAACGACCACATCGACGAATACAAAATCGAAAACCGCGTTCACGCCGAGCACATTCTGTTTAAGACGGTTGGCAAGACGGACGCCGAAGTCGCCGAAATCCGGCAACAAGCCGAGGACGTTCTTAAGAAGGCCAAGTCCGGCGCGAATTTTGAAGATCTCGCAAAGAAGTATTCCGAAGACCCCGGTTCGAAGGAAAAGGGTGGCGACCTCGGTTGGATCGTCGAAGGCCAGACCGTTCCCGAGTTTCAGAAAGTTGCGTTCACGCTGGCCCCCGGCACCGTTTCGCCCGAACTGGTAAAGACTGAATACGGCTTCCACATCATCAAGGTGCTCGAGCACGAACAAGCGCGCACCAAGCCTCTCGATGAAGTTCGCGCGACCATCGCGCCCGCCGTTCTTTTTGCCAAGGTCAACGCCAAGGCCTCCGACATCGCGAACCAGCTCGCCGCAGCCATTCGCCAGTCGAATCACCAGTCGCTCGACGACCTGGCCAAGAAATTCAATCTCGAAACGGGCGACACGCCGCTGGTCGGCGTCAATGAGCCGCTTGGCGCTCTCGGCAGCTCTCCAGAACTCGATTCCACGCTCTTTATTCTCGGCAAAGGTGAACTCAGTCAGCCCATCCAGACCGAACGCGGCTTCGTCGTGATTACGCCGAAGGACATTCAGCCGGCGCACCAGGGAACCCTCGCCGAGGTTCGCGAAAAAGTTGTGGCGGATTACCAGCAGGAAAAAGCCGCGGAACTGGCGAAGAGCAAGATCGACGAACTCGCGAAACTCGTTCAGGGTGGCCAGGAATTCTCCAAGGCCGCCAAATCGCTCAACTTGACCGTCGAAACTCCCGCCGCGTTCACTCGCACCGGCGACATTCCCAGTGTCGGCTCGGCGCAGCTCGTCGATAACGCCTTCACGCTGCCCGTCGGCCAGACCGCGCCGCCCAAACAGGTCAGCGGCGGCTGGATGCTCTACGACGTAGTCGCTCATGACCAGGCCGATCCTGCCACGCTGATCCTTCAATCCGAGCAAATCAAGCAGCAATTGCTGCAAACCAAGCAAGCGGCCGCCTACGACGCCTTCCGAACCGCGCTGGAAGATCGACTGAAGAAGGAAGGCAAGCTCAACATAAACGCCGACGTAATGAAGCGCCTGGGCTCCACCAGCTAACACCTAAGTATCTGATAATAGGAATGTTAAACGAGGACAAGTCCCCTCTTGCCCTCGTTCGCCCCGTCCATTAGACTTATTGCATCCGCAGAGCCTATCCCGTCGCCAGCGGGATACCCAGTCAAAGGCAGGAGTCTTCCCCGGTCTCAAGCAGTTGTCCCGATGGATGGCAAGTTATGAGGAGCATTCCCATGCCGGCACGGAAATCGAAGAACGGGCTCGCGGTGACGTCAGGTTCACACGAATCGGTGCGCTTCTTTGCGCAGCCGGTTGAATTTGGCACCGAATCAAAACTGAGGAAAAAGATGCCCGCTAAAGGCAGTTCGCACGGAAACACCTATGTTTGCGCGATGGAACGGAATCAGAACGGGAAATACAACATCCGCATCCGCGCCACGTTTGGTAAAGGCGGATGGTCGCTCGGAGCCTATTTCCTGGCCTCATCCTTCAACGCAGCCATGAAGAAGCTCGAGGAATCCCTCCAAATGCTCCAAAAGAGCGAAGATCGACTTCGGTTTTGGGGAGTCGAACGTACCGACGATCCGAATCTGGCGGGTGACATTCTGCAGGAATCCGGTCTGTGGCTGGATCGCCGCCGCGAATTTCCGCGCAAAGTGGCTGAATTGTCGATCGCAACGGAACGTCCGGTTCCCGCTTCGATGCTGGCTCCGGTCCGGCGCGTCCTCGCGGAATCGGTTTCTCAGGAACGCGTCGCCCAAGCGCTGGCTGGCGACTAAACAGAGGTCTTGGAAGCTTCTGGGCGCCGGGGGTCCCATCCCCTTTGCCCGCTCCTGGAGCAAGCCTCGGCGGCTCACTTGGCGCGAATAATTACCTCTCCCTGCCCAATGATCACTTCGTTGAGCCACACCTTGTACTTGTAAGAACCCGGGTTGATGCCGGGCTTCGTCGGCCCACTAAGTAGGCGCACACCCGGCGGCGCTTGAAACACGTTCGATCCAAAAGGCGTGCGCGCCTGGTCGAACTCCATCTTCAGGTTCCCCGCGTTCGAGATCCATTCCACCTGATCGCCCGGATCGATCACGATCGCCTCAGGCATAAAGCCCACCAGTACACGCCGTTCAGCCACGCGTTGATTCCTCTCGTTTCAAAAATCTCAATTTTCAGCCGGAAAACAGAAAGCGCCTGCAGCCACTCGAAACGGCCGCAGGCGCTTCGTGCAAAGCTTAGACGATCGCCTTGACCGCTTCGACGATGTGCTTGGCCGAGATGCCGAACTTCTCCACCAGCTGCTCCGGTTTGCCAGAGTGCGGCATTCCGGTCACCGCCAGCAGTTTGAACTTCGACGGCGGCGCGCCCACCAGGTTCAATGCGGTAATGGATGCTTCGCCCAATCCGCCTTCCGGCCAGTGATCCTCCACGGTGACGAGCTTTCCGCCCGTCGCGGCCACTTCCGCCGCGAGTGCCTTGCCATCGATCGGCTTCACGCAGTAAAGGTCGATCACGCGGATGTTCGTGCCCGAAGCCTTCAGCTCGTTCGCCGCCTTCAGTGCTTCGTGCAGCGTCACGCCCGCGCCGATCACCGTCACCTTGTCCGAATCGCTCTTGGTGAGCACTTTGAAGCCGGGATACGGGAATTTCTCATCGGTCTTGTAGAGAATCGGGAACTTCGGCCGCGACGTCCGCAGGTAGTTGATTCCCGGCCGGCGCGCCATCGATTCCACGAGACGCTCAGTCGATACCGCGTCCGACGGGTAAAACACGACCGAGTCGTTGATCGCGCGGAACATTGCGATGTCTTCCAGCGCCATCTGCGACGGACCGTCCTCTCCGATCGAAACGCCGCAGTGCGATCCGCACAGGTTGATATTCGCCCGGCTGATCGCCGCCATGCGTACGTTGTCATACGCGCGCGAAAGAAAGCACGCAAACGTATCGGCAAAAGGCACCTTGCCGCGCGCCTGCAAGCCGACCGCCACGCTGACCAGGTTCTGCTCCGCGATGTAACCCTGAATGAAATGATCGGGCTCGGCGTTCTGGAATACTTCGGAGAACGTCGAGTTCTTCACGTCGCCCGAAATTCCCACCACGGCCTGATTTACCGATCCCACTCTCTTCAGCGCATCGCCGTACGCTTCGCGCGTTGCAACTTTCGCGTCGGGCTTGTAGTCCGGCGCCGGTGCCGGCGGAAAGTCCGGCGGCTTCGGCAGCGAAGTGCGCGCGTACGATATTCCCGGATCGGGCGGCACCGTCGGTCCGCCGCCGAGTTCCTTGATCGCTGCAGCGAGCTGTTCCTTTGAGAAAGGCTTGCCGTGCCATCCCATCTTGTCCGCCACTTCGCTGAATCCGTGGCCCTTGATTGTCTCGGCCAAAATTGCCTGCGGCTTCCCCTTCGTCGCTTTCGCCTTGTCCAGCGCCGCGAGCACCGCCGCCACATCGTGCCCGTTGATCACTTGCGTCGCAAATCCTTCTGATTCCCACTTCAGCCGGTAGCGCTCCATATCGTGCTGGTACATCGTCGGATCGCTCTGTCCGAGCCGGTTGATGTCGCAGATCACCGTAATATTGTCGAGCTTGTAGAACGCCGCGAACGCCGCAGCCTCCCACACTTGCCCTTCGGCCAATTCGCCGTCGCCCGTCAGCACGTAAACGCGCGTGTCGCTCTTATCCATCCGCGCGCCGATCGCAAGTCCCGCCCCAACCGAAAGCCCCTGTCCGAGCGAGCCCGTCGCCGCGTCCACACCATGAATCAACGGCGTTGGATGACCTTCCAGTTCGCTGGTCAGTTCGCGCAGCGTCATTACGCGCGACACGGGAAACACGCCCGCCACGGCCAGCGCCGAATACAGCAGCGGCGCCGCATGCCCCTTCGACAGCACGAACCTGTCGTCATTGTTGGAATTCGCGTTCTTCGGATCGAACTTCATCGCATAGAAATAAACGCCCGCAACCAGCTGTGCCGCGGACATACATGATGTCGGATGGCCCGATCCCGCAGCCGTCGTTGACATCATCGAATAAATGCTCAGCAGCTTAGCTTTCTCTGCGATGTTCGCGACCGTCGCCGCGCTCGGTCCCGTCGAGGAAGTGGCACTCATGATGGCTCCTTTGCCTTCGTTCGTTCGCGACGATTTTACCCTTTTCGGAAGGGGTGTGCGAATGTCTAATTGATGTCCCACATGAACCGCGGGTTACACACTGTTTTGGGATGCTTCTGTTCCTAATCGGCTAAATCGTCGAAATTCGTGAGCGTACAAAGGCGCGCCAGTCGCGTCGCGACCGCGCTCACCGTGTCGCTGAGAGGTCCGCGCCGCCCGCTTCTTTTCCCACCAGCGTCGTGATCGCTACAAGAATCGCCACGATCACCACCGTCCATGCCAGCACAGGCGCGTACTGCCCTCCGTAGTACTTCTCGGCGAACGACGCTTGTAGCACCGCATTCTTCGATGCCGCCAGATTGCCAAGCTGGTACGCGAATCCTGGGAACGTTGCTCGTACCGACGGCGGCGAAAGCTCATTGAGATGTGCCGGTATCACGCCCCACGCACCCTGCACCATGAACTGCATGCAAAATCCGCCCAGCGCCAGCATGTGCGCCGAGTGCGAGTACGCCCACAACGGAATCATCGGAATCGTGCACAGCGCCGCGAATATAATCGCGCGCTTCCGGCCGATCTTCTCCGACCACGCTCCGAACGTAATCCCGCCCAGGAGCGCGCCAATGTTGTAAACGATCGCCACCAGTCCAATCGTCCCCGGAGAAAATCCGCGGTTCTTTTCGAGGAAAGTCGGATACAAATCCTGCGTCCCGTGGCTGAACGAATTGAACCCAAACATTAAAAGCACGAGAAACAAAAATGTGCCAACGTGGAGAAAAATCCCCTGCAGCATCGAGTCTGTCCGTTGCTCCGCGTCCTTACTGCCTTTCCAGGCCGGCGACTCGTCCACCTTGCTTCGAATATGGATCACCAGCAGCGCCGGAAGCGCCCCAATCATGAACATTCCGCGCCAGCCGACGTGCGCGAAGAGCGTGCCGTAGAGGATCGCCGCCAGCAGATATCCGACGACGTAGCCCTCCTGCAGCAGCCCGGAAAAAAATCCGCGCCCCTGCTTCGGCAGCGTCTCAAATGTAAGCGCCGCGCCCACGCCCCACTCACCGCCCATCGCAATGCCAAACAACGCCCGCAAAATCAAAAACACTTTCAATGACGGCGCAAACGCCGACGCAAACTCCAAAACCGAAAATGCGATGATGTTCACCATCAGCGTCGGCCGTCGCCCAACCCGGTCCGCCATCATTCCGAAAAGAACGGCGCCCACCGGCCTCAGCGCCAGCGTCAAGAAAATCGCCTTCGTCACCCCCACGACCTGCGTATGAAATTCCGACGCGATCGCACTCACGCAAAAAATCAGAATGAAAAAGTCGAACGCGTCGAGTGACCACCCCAGAAAGCACGCTGTGAACGTGTGGCGTTGCACGGGTGTAAGCCGCCGGAAATTCTCGAAAAGGCTCATCCGCGTCCTGCCGCCTCCGCGACGAGAGTATCGAACAGCTCCGGCGTCCGGACCGCATCCGCCACTCGAACAACCTGCTTCATCTCTTCCACGTCATGCACGCGAACGATGTTCGCTCCGCCCAGCACAGTGGCTGCCACGGTCGCCGCCGTGCCCCACTTCCGCTCGTGCGCCGGCGCACCGCCCAGCAATTTCCCAACGAAGGATTTTCGCGAAGTTCCCGCGAGCAGCGGAAAACCCAGCCGCGCCAGCTCCGAAAGCCCGCCGATCAATTCCAAGTTCTGCACTGCGTTTTTTCCGAATCCAATTCCCGGATCGAGTACGATCTGCGACTTTGGTACCCCTGCCTTCCGCGCCGCCCGCACCGCTTGCACCAGGCCCTTCTTCACATCGCTGATCGCGTCGCGCGCAAATCCCATCTTCTGCATCGTCGCCGGAGTGCCGCGCATGTGCATCAGAATCAGCGGCACCTTCAGCCGCGCCGCCACTTCCGCCACCCGGCGATCGTGACGTAGTCCGGTTACGTCGTTGATCAGCTCCGCGCCGGCAAGCACTGCCGCTTCCGCCACCACCGCCTTGCTCGTATCCACCGATATCGGAATCCGCAGCTTCTCCGCGAGCACCGTGATCACCGGCAAAATTCGCCGCATTTCCTCTTCCGCCGTCACGCCCTTCGATCCCGGCCGCGTCGATTCGCCGCCGATATCGATCAGATCCGCGCCCGCCGCTTCAAGTGCCAACCCTCGCGCAATCGCCGCACGCGCCCCAAAATATTTTCCACCGTCGGAAAAACTGTCCGGCGTCACGTTGAGCACGCCCATCACGAGCGTTCGGGGGCCAAACAAGATCGTTCGCGTAGGAGTTCGCAGCCGGAATGTCCGCAGCGGAGGCAAGTTCGTTATTGAAGCACGATTTGCGCGGGCGTGGGGTAGCCAGTTATGGCCGCGCAACGATGCCCACGCCTCACTTAAATGTGCGGTCAAACCCGCATCACGCGCACGCCTTGTCCTTCTACTCGGCTTTCGGCACGTAATAAGCCGTCCGATGCACCACCGTCGGCCCCTGATGCCCGACCACTCTCACAGTCAGCTGATGCCACCCCAGTCGCGGCGACGCCCCGTTTGCACTAACCGGCGAAAAACCCAACGTGTACTCCGCGCGGATTTTCAACGCGATCTGCTGAAAGGTGTCCGCCAACGTGCTCGCCTCGCGAATAAAGTAGAGCTGCCCGCCCGTTCGCCGCGCCAGTTCCGCTAAGTACAACGTGTAGGGCGGAATTTTCTCTTCCCTCGCCGCGGGCACCACAAGCGTCGATGACGCATGCTCCGCCAGCCATTCCGCCGTCATGATCTTCGGCCGGCTCTCCGTCGAAACCGCGAATACCTGTATGTCCGCCGCAGCCAGCGCACGCGCCACATCTTCAAACGTGAGCCTATCCGCGGGCCATCCTCGCCGCGGCCCGCTCGTCGCGGGATCGAGCGTCAGGCCCAAGCCGGTGTCCTCGCCGTCTGTCAGCAGCACAATCGCCTTCCGGCCTTTGCGCGCGGCAAACACATCGCGCGCCACCAAAAACAGCGCCTGGTAAATATTCGACCCGCCCGTATCCGCGAGCAGCTGCCGCGCGTCCACTCGTGCCACCGCCGCACGGATCAATTTCCAATCGCTCGAAAATGGAAGCTGCAAGTACGCGTGCGCCGAAAAATCCAGCACGGCGATTTGATCCGAACTCGATAGCGAATCCACCAGCGCGCGTGCCGCATCGCGCATTTCGTCCGTATCGCGCAGCACGCTTGGGCTCGCATCCATCACCAGCGCCACACCTGCGGCTTCCGTCGATGCATTGAAGTAGGCGATCTGTTGCGGCACGCCGTCGTCGAGCACCACAAAATCCTCACGCGTGAGCCCGCGCACCGCTGCGCCCGTCGCGTCCGTCACGCTGCACGTCACCGGTACAATCTGCGTCGATACGGAAATCGATCCGGCAGTCGAAGGCGCGCCCGCCGTGGCAGCGGCAGGCAGGGTGCCATTCAGCTCGCCCGTCGCGGCGTCGCGCCGGAAAGGCAGATCGCTATCCAGTTGTCTTGGTTTGGGAAGCTTACCCTTCTGAGGAGCCTGCGCGGATACACCGCCGGACAAAACAAACACCGCCGTTGCGATGCGCGCAAACCGCAGCCGTCTGAATCGCGGGCTCGTTGGCACGCCCATCCGAACGATCAATCCAGATCGAAATCGCGAAACGGTTTTTCGATCGGCCCGTCCTTCGCCTTTTTCAGTCCTTCGGCGAACTTCCGCGACAGCACGTCTTCCTTCGATCGCTCCGCCTGCACCGACGCGCGAAATTTCGCCTCTACCGCGTCGTCGTGCTGGCGCAACATACGCGCGGTGTCATCAAGATCGACGGACGACGGCGGCCGCGGCGGCGCCGTATGCGACAGCACCACTTCCAGCTCGCCATCGATCACCAGCTTCGCCTGGCAGCACGGGCATTCCACCTGGAAAGCATCGCCTCGTTTCTTGGACATGTCCCTATGGTACGACAAATTGATTCCAAGGGAGAACGCTGGCCCGCGCCGCCGATCCAACGCTAAAGGCCCCCCGCTTGCAAGCCGATTGTCGAACTTACGCCGGCCGCCTCAGACTTTTCACAGAAGCAACGAAGTCGGCGGCAACAGGATTAACACCTGTGCCCGAAAACGCTCTGGATAAAAATTTTCTAACATTGGCGGCTGCTCCTTCATCCGATTATTCTCCGCTCGAAATCTCGACGAGCGCGAGCCACACCCATTCGCTCCCGCCTGCCGATGCGGCCGTTTCATCTCCCCGCGACCGTCGTGACCGCGTTCGCGTTCAGATCGAAGTGCCTGTCCGCATCCGTGGCGGCCTCGGCAGCAAGGCTTTTTTCGAGGACATCGCCAAAACCGTGAACATCACCCGCGGCGGCCTGCTTTTCGAATCCCGCCGCACCGATTATTTCGTCGGCGACCTGCTCGAAGTCACCTGCCCCTACTGGGAGAATCCCACCGCGATCAATACTCCCAGGCAGGCGCGCGTGCGGCGCACCGCGTTCGCGCGGGAAAATACACACGCCATCGCGCTGCAATATTCTTCCGATCTCGCAACGCACGTCGATCCAATGACTGCCCGCTACTCTCCAGCCTCGGAACCCAATCACATCAAAATTCTCGCCGTCGAATCCGATCCCGATCTCGCCTTCGCTCTGCGCTCCATGCTCGAGCACGACGGCTACACCATCGTCGTCGTTCCCGCCGCCTGCGACGCGCTCTCCATCCTCGCCACCGAAATTCCCGACGCCCTGATCATCGAAGCCGAAGGCCAGGACCTCTGCGGCAAGGATCTCTGCGCCATCGTGAAAATGAACGACCGCCTCCAAAAAATTCCGATCATCCTTCTTACGTCTTCTGGCATGCCCTCGGATTACGCCGCGGCCCATCGCCTCGGCGCCGTTGTCTGCATGATGCGCCCCTGCAAGCCCATGCACATCCGCCGCGCCGTGCATCTGGTCGCGCCGCCTCCCGGCACACGAAGTGTTTACAGCGCACGCTTCAACGTCTCTCAATTCGTCCGCACATCCTGACCTCCAATCCCACGCGCACGGAAAAAAAAGACCCCGCTCCTTGCGAAGCGGGGTCGGGAAATCACTAACTTGTTGAACGAACCTTTACGCCGTCGCCGGCTTCTCGCCCTTCGCCATGCCCGGAATCGGGCGCGGCTCGGGCCGCAACGAAAGCTGCGGCTGCTCGGCCGGAACACGTGGCGGAGTCGGTGGCGGCAGAATCTTCTCCGGCAGCGGCTTGCCTTCAATCAAGAGCTTCAGTTCGATCGCATCCAGCACTTCACGGTCCAGCAACGCTTGCGCAATTCGTTCGAGCACGTCGCGCTGCGTTTCCAGGATGTTCCGCGCCTTCTGATAACCGGTCGTAACGATGCTTCGGACTTCGCCGTCGATCTTGATCGCCGTGTCTTCCGAATAATCGCGATGCTGGTTGATCTCGCGGCCGAGGAAAATCGCCTCTTCCTTCTTGCCAAACGTCAGCGGCCCCAGAACGCTCATGCCCCATTCGCAGACCATCTGCCGCGCGATTTCCGTGGCGCGTTCGATATCGTTGCCCGCGCCCGTCGTAATGTGGTGCAGGAAAATTTCCTCGGCTGCGCGTCCGCCCATCAGCACGGCAAGCTGCGCTTCCAGGAATTCTTTCGTGTAAGTGTGCTTATCGTCGATCGGAAGTTGCATCGTCACGCCGAGCGCCATGCCGCGCGGGATGATTGTAACTTTGTGCAGAGGGTCGGCGCCCGGCGTCACTGCAGCGACCAGTGCGTGGCCCGCCTCGTGATACGCCGTGTTGCGCTTTTCTTCGTCGGACAAAATCATCGACCGGCGCTCGACGCCCATCAACACTTTGTCCTTCGACATTTCAAAATCGACCATTGCGACCAGCTTGCGGTTCTGGCGCGCCGCCCACAGCGCGGACTCGTTCACCAGGTTCGCAAGGTCAGCGCCCGAAAATCCAGGCGTGCCGCGCGCAATAACCGAAAGATCCACATCGTCAGACAGTGGCACTTTCCGCGTGTGTACGCGCAGAATGTCTTCGCGTCCTTTTACGTCCGGCCGCGGCACTACCACGCGGCGATCAAAACGTCCCGGCCTCAGCAGCGCCGGGTCGAGCACGTCCGGCCGGTTCGTCGCCGCGATCAGGATCACGCCTTCGTTCGATTCGAAGCCGTCCATTTCCACCAGCAGCGCATTCAGCGTCTGCTCGCGTTCATCGTGTCCGCCGCCCAACCCTGCTCCGCGGTGGCGGCCCACAGCGTCGATTTCATCGATGAAAATGATGCACGGCGCGTTCTTCTTACCCTGCTCAAACAAATCGCGCACGCGGCTCGCGCCCACGCCGACAAACATCTCGACGAAGTCCGAACCCGAAATCGAGAAGAACGGCACATTCGCTTCGCCCGCAATCGCGCGCGCCAGCAGGGTCTTGCCCGTTCCCGGAGGCCCGACGAGTAGCACGCCCTTCGGAATGCGTCCGCCCAGCTTCTGGAATTTTTGCGGATCTTTCAGGAAGTCGATGATTTCGTATAGCTCTTCTTTCGGTTCATCGATTCCAGCCACGTCCTTGAACGTCGCCTTCTTCTGCTGCGCCGTCAACAAACGCGCTCGCGACTTTCCAAAGCTCAGCGCTTTATTTCCGCCCGCTTGCATCTGGCGCATCATGAACACCCAGAACAGCACCAGCAAAATCAGCGGCGCCATCGTGCCCAGCCAGCTCAGCCAGTCCGGATTCTTCGCTTCCTTGTAGTTGTACTTGACGTTGTGTTCGGTCAGCGATTTGGTGATGTCGGGGATCGCCGTGTTGGCCACCGTCACATTGCGGAAACGGCCGCCTTCGCGATATTCACCCTGCAGCTCGGCGCTGTTTGGCGCGAGGATGATCGTTACATCCTTCACGCTGCCGTTGGTCACCTTCGTCTGGAAATCGGAGTATTGGGGCTCATCGTCCTTCGCACTCTGTCCGCCCGTGGAGGCCATCCTCCACAGGAACACCGCGAGAACGATCATCAGGAGCCAGAAAAGAATGGTTCGTACCGTTGAGTTCACCGAAATAACCTCACCCTCAGTTTACCAATGCAAATTAGATGCGGCTGGCTCTCGGGAATCTTCAATTTCCCCGATCTTCCGCAAAAGCCCCATCTTCGATCACTAATCCCACGCGTGTTGCCGGCGATGCCAGGAAGTCTGCCGAGGGCGGCATTCCCAGCGCCCACACGATTCGTCCGCTACTTTCCAGTACCGGCCATCCGGCTCGGTTGGCTGCCGGTACGCGACTGGCGAGCAGCAACTGTTTCAATTTCCGCTCGTCGCGGCGCCCCTTTGGGCGATACGCGTCCCCGGGCTGCCAGTTCCGCAATACGAGCGGAAAACGCATCAAATCCGCATCCAGCGCGACGGTATCTCTTTTAGTGTCCCTCTCCCTCTGTGACCAGTCAATTACTTTCAGGCAGATCGATGTGCCCAGTTCCGGAACGGAAACAGTAGCCTCCCCATTCGCCGGACGTTCGACCTGATAATGATACGAAACACTTTTCTGCGGAGTTCCACTCGCTCTGTGAACCGTCGGTTTCAGATCGGAACTTCGGAACACCAGCGCGTCGAACACCCGTTCCACCCTAACTCGTCCCGGAAGTTCCAGCCGTCCCCCACTCGCCCCGCCCGTCGCAAGGCGAATCGCTTGTTCCACATGCTCAGACGTCAATTCCCGAAGGTCCCCGCGGATTCCCTGATAAAGACGCCTCACCAGCCGCTCCGTGAGCGCTCGGAAAGGGCTGAAACGAATGTCGTTACTTGCAGGGCGCAAAGTGGTCCGCTCGCTCGCGCCGCCCATCGGGCTTAGCAGCGACCGAGCCTCGATCGATAGCGCCCCTTTTCCCACCCGCACCAGCTCGCGAAACCGCTCCTCGACCAGCGCGTCCCAAAACTCGCTTTCTTCTCGCGCCAGTCGCGCCAGCGTCGAAAGATGCTCCGCAATAGCCGGAGAGAATTCCACGCTCAGTACCGGCATCAGCCGTTCCCGGATCCGCGCGCGCAGTCTCGCCGTATCGGAGTTCGACGAATCCTCGCGCCACGGCTGCCCGATCCCACGCAAGTACTCGCGCAAATCCTGTCGCCGCATTTCGATCAGCGGACGCACCATCGATCCCGCCACTGGATAGATTCCCGCGAGCCCGGTCGGGCCCGTCCCTCGAATGATCTGCGCGAGCACTGTCTCCGCCTGATCGTCCGCAGTATGCGCCAGCGCCACGCGCGTCGCGCGACCGGCATCGACGAGCGATTCGAAAAACGCCTTGCGTAAGCGCCGCCCCGCATCCTCGAGATTCCAACCGTTCCGCTCGCCCGCTGCGCGCACATCCGCGCTCTCGCGAACGAACTCGACTTCCAATCGACGGGCGAGTTCCGCGACAGATTGTTCGTCGCCGTCGGACTCCGCTCCGCGCAGCCCGTGGTTGAAATGGGCGGCGAGCAGTACGATTCCCAAGTCACCCTTCAGCGCCGCAAGCAACCGCAACAGCGCCACCGAATCCGCGCCGCCGGAAACAGCCACAGCAACGCGGCTCCCCGCTGGCAGCATTCCGCCACTGCGAATTTTTTCGAGCGCGAATTGTTCGAAGGAACTTCTCATCTGAGAGTCATTCGCGCCGCCGCAGCATGCATGCGGAGCGCTTCGTCGAATGTTAGCAGCCGGATGGGTGTGGGTCGAGGTGCTGCGCTGCGGCTTACAGCCGGTCGGCCAGCTGCTGAGAGAATAATTCGCGGCTGTGCGAAATTCGCCGGTCGAGCGCCACCGCCGCGAAGTAAGAACAGCTCTCGCGCTCGCGCTCAAACCACGCTGCAAGGTCCGGCGCAACTGAGTGCGCCATGCGGCCCAGCGTCGCCAACACCTTGTAATACGCTCCTACCGCGCGAATGTCGGATTGATCGTCTTGCTGCTCGGGGCAGAGCTGCACCAGCTGCAGTAAGCGCGCAAAATCTTCGGCTTTCACTTTCTCGCTCGTAATGCCAGTCAGTTCCTGCAGTCGCGTCGAAAGTTGTACGTTGCGCCGGGACGCTACGATCGCGCGGAAGTACCACACCACAAACGGCAGCAGAGCCGCGATCGAAAACACGCAGATGATGATGGGCATCATCAAGATTTCACCGACAGTTGCGCCGGAATCAGCCGCGTATCATCTGAAACTCGCAAGAACGTGTACGCCCACGCCGCCGGCAGCCACACTCCCAGGATCGGGAAAATCACGCGCAGTACGTTGGCCTCGAGCGTCGGGAAAAGATTGCGCAGCGCGTACGTGCCGGCATTCGCGCTGAAATAAATCCCCAGCGCCAATACGATTTGAATCAATCGCGCGCGCGTCTCGCGCAACTTCAATATGGCGCCCCACAGCAGGTACGTAAGCACAACGCCTACGAAGTAAAGATTCTGTCCAAGTTCCACCACGAACCGGCTGGTCAAGTGATCTTGGTTCTGGCGAATCACCGCGTAGGAAAAGAACGCCGTTGCGCCCACCAGCACCGCCGCAGCCGTGCGGATGTGTTTGCCAACCTTCATTTCTTCAAACACATGTTGGTAGAGCTGAATGACTACGGAGAACAGCGAAATCGTCAGCAGGCTTTCGGTGTAGTAATAAACGTAAGTGTATTGCCTGGAGGAAGGCCCGTACTTACGCAGAAAGTAGAAGTGGGCGCACTGCACCAGCCCACAGCACATCATATAGAGGGTAATCGTGAGGTAGCGGCGCGCTTGGCTCTTCGAAAATGCGCACACCACCACGAGGACTTCCAGAAGGAAGCCTACGGTCCAAACCACGTAATCCATCGGGCCCAGCATTCGGATCTTATCCTAGCGCCTGACCCGCCCCTCCCGGGGCTTAAATCGCCGCTGCTACTTCAGCGGTGCTTGGATCGGCGAAGTCGACTTCCACGGCGTTATAGGTACAGGCGACGACGTGTTCGACCAAGGCGTAATGGGTACAGGTGATGATGTGTTCGTCCACGGCGTAATGGGTACCGGGGACGACGTGTTTGCAAGCGCAGACTTCACGCCCATTGCACCGCAAACAACCAACATCGCCATCAAAACAACTGACTTCTTAGACATAGGCTCCTCCGAGGGGAAACTTCGGAGCGGAGTCTATTTCAAAGTGACAAATACCGTCAAGGAAAGTTTGCGGGACGGAGAAACACCCCGGCTCAACTGGCCTCGCCAGTACTTTTTTCAGTTGTCGCCAAGCAGAATGCCGTCCGGGTCCGCGACCGTCAATGTTACGAAGGTACTATCGTTTCTGCCGTTTCGAATCTGCGAAAAACCCCATTTTCAGGGCCTTTTCTTCACATCGAACAAAATCGCGCCCGGCGAAAAGGCCTTTTTCTTGACACTAGGCCAGTTCGCCCGTAGCATCAAAAGCTGCCTCGTGCCGGTTTAGCTCAGTGGTAGAGCGAGGGTCTCATAATCCCTAGGCCGTGGGTTCGATTCCCCCAACCGGCACCATTTATTCTGCTCCCCTCCCCTGAAACTCAACTAAGTCTCCTGACATCGCGTCAAATCTCGTCCCGCCGCTGAACATTATTTAGCGTCCTTTCGTCTATACCGCTAGTGGCTCTTCGATCGGGCCACGCGCGACGGCGATCGCCTGCGTTTCAAAGTCTAGGGGGAATTATGGGGAACCTGCTGTCCGATCTTCGCTTCGGCTTCCGCACGCTTCTCAAAAATCCCGGCTTCGCCGCCGTCGCCGTCCTCGCTCTCGCGCTCGGCATCGGTGCCAACACTGCCATCTTCAGCGCCGTGTACGCCACGCTGCTCGAGCCGCTCCCCTACCCCCACTCC
Source organism: uncultured Acidobacteriota bacterium (assembly GCA_963702125.1). Lineage (GTDB taxonomy): Bacteria > Acidobacteriota > Terriglobia > Acidiferrales > UBA7541 > Palsa-295. The sequence continues at coordinate 4,444,327 of OY969716.1, read as the reverse complement.
GAACAACTCGTCATGGTCTGGTCCACCATTCAGGGCGGAAAAAATTCCACTGCCGCCGGAGACTACCTCGACTGGGTTCGCTACAACTCCACATTCCAATATCTCGGCGCATGGACAGGCGGCAACGTGAACCTCTCGACCTCCGGCCGGCCCGAACGCATCGAAGTTTCCCATAGCACGCCGGGCTTCCAAGCGGCGATGGGTCACAAATTTCTTTACGGCCGCGATTTTCTTCCCGAAGAGGGAGAGCCCGGCAAAGATCGCGTCGCCATTCTCACCAATCGCATCTGGCGCAATCGCTTCGATTCCGACAAGAACATCGTCGGCAAGCAATACTCCATGAACGGCGAAATGTACACCGTCGTCGGCGTGATGGCGCCCGGCCCCGCCGATAAGCTCAACAACGAGATGTACATTCCGCTGGCTTTCACGCCCGATCAGAAAAATCACGACTTTCACTGGCTGCTCTCACTCGGCCGCCTGAAGCCCGGCGTCACCATCGCGCAAGCCAACGCCGACATGCAGAACGTCGCCAACCGCATTGCCCAGGAAAACCCTAAATCCAATACCGGTTGGGGCGTGAAAGTCGAACCGCTTCAGAATGATTTCCTCGATCGCGATGTCGTTCGCGCTCTCTGGCTTCTTTTGGGCGCCGCCGGTTTTGTCTTGCTCATCGCGTGCGCCAACATCGCGAATCTCCTCCTCGCTCGCGCCACCACTCGTCAACGCGAAGTCGCCGTGCGCGCTTCGCTCGGCGCATCGCGCGGCCGCCTGTTTGGTCAATTCCTCGCGGAAAGTCTCGCGCTGTCTCTCGTCGGTTGCGTCGTGGGCATCGCTCTCGCGTGGGTCCTGGTGCGCATAATCATGGCTACCATGCCTCCCTTCACGCTGCCGTCCGAGGCGGACGTGCATATCAGCTTGCCCGTTCTCGCCTTCACCATCGCCGCCAGCCTTCTCTCCGGCGTTCTGTTCGGCTGCGTTCCGGCATGGCAAGCATCGCGGATGAATCTCAATGAAGTCCTGAAAGAAGGGGGACGCGGCGGTGCGTCCGCGGGTCGCCACGGCTTGCGCCGCGCTCTCGTCGTGCTCGAATTCGCTCTCGCTCTGAGCCTTCTCACCGGTGGGGGACTCGCGATCCATAGTCTCTGGAACGTCGCTCACGTCAATCTCGGCTTTAAGCCCGATCACCTGCTCACTTTCTTTTTGCCCGTTCCCGATGGCCATCTAAAAGATCCCGTGCAAATTGTCAGCTTCTACCAGCAGCTGCACGATCGCGTCGTCGCGCTGCCCGGCGTCACCTCCATGTCGATCTCCGAGGGCATGCCGATGCAGGGAACGAATTTCGGTATGCCATTTACGATCGAAGGCCACGACGTTTCGGATCCATCCAAACGACCTGGCGCGGGCTTCAACATGGTCATGCCCGGATTCTTCGACACCTTCGGCATTCAAATCGTCAAGGGCCGCCCGATCACCGAACAAGATCGCGCCGGCGGCATGCAGGTCGCTGTCGTCAACGAAGCGTTCGCGAAAAAGTTTTTTGACGGCGTCGATCCGCTCACGCAGCGCATTCTCGTCGAGCAACTCATTCCCGGCGTCACAAAACTCGGCCCCGCAACGCCGTGGCAAATCGTCGGCGTCTATCGCAACGTGAAAAACGGTGGACCGAAGGGCGATGGCTTCCCGGAAATCGACGTGCCTTTCACGCAGAGCCCGTGGCCGCAAGCCGCCATCGCCGTACGCACTGTGGGAGATCCCGGCGCAGCCAGCAAGAGCATCGCGGACATTGTGCAATCCTTCGATTCGAATCTTCCTCTCGCCGAAGTGAAAACGATGGACCAGATCGTCGATGAAGCGAAGGGCACAGACCGCTTCGTGGCTCTGCTCTTCGGAGGGTTCGCCGCGCTCGCATTGCTCCTCGCCGCGCTCGGCATTTACGGCGTGATGTCGTTCGCCGTCGCGCAACGCACGCACGAAATTGGCCTGCGCATGGCGCTCGGCGCGGATAGTTCGAATGTGCTGAAGCTGATCTTGCGGGAGGGAATGTTGCTCGCGATGCTGGGCGCGGCGCTCGGCCTGGTGGGCGCTTACTTCGTCGGCCGCGGAATGCAGTCGCTGTTTTTCGGCGTCGGCAAAATCGACTTCACCGCTTTTTCAATCGTCGCCGTGTTGCTGATGATTTCCGCCGTGCTCGCCTGCTACGTCCCCGCGCATCGCGCCACGCGCGTCGATCCCATGCAGGCCCTGCGCGACGAATAGCCTGTTCATCGGGCAAAAACGGAAATGAGGCGCGCGACTTCTCGAACGGGCGCCTCACTCGCCTACTGCAGATACGTCTTCAGCCAGTCGAACACCGTCGAATACCAAAACTGAGAATTCTGCGGCTTCAGAACCCAGTGTCCCTCGTCCGGGAAAACCACCAGTTTCGACGGCACATCCTGCCTCTGCAGCGCGCTGAAAAATTCCAGCGATTGCGTGTACGGCACGCGGTAATCCATCTCGCCGCAAATCACCAGCGTCGGCGTTTTGTATTTTCCGATGTCCCCGGCGTACGTCGAGGGCGACCACTTCTTGTAATTGTCCGGGCTCGCCCACGGCGTTCCTTGCATGTCGTGCTCCTCGAACCACAACTCCTCAGTGGCAAACATCGCCGTCTTATCGTAAATTCCCGCGTGGCTCACGATCGCTTTGAACCGGCCGGTATGCGTCGCCAGCCAATCCGCCATGTATCCACCGTACGACGCGCCGGCCGCCGCCACATGCGTCCCGTCGATGAACGGATATTTTGAGACGGCCACTTCCGTGCCTGTCATGATGTCCTGATACGGTTTGCCGCCCCAGTCGTTCGTAATGTCGTCCGTGAACTTCTGCCCGTATCCCGTCGATCCGCGCCGGTTGATTAGCAGAATCACCCATCCCTGCGCCGCGAAAAGTTCCTCGTTCCACCGGTAGCCCCACGAGTTCGTCCACATTGTCTGCGGACCGCCGTGCAGCAGCACCACCATCGGATACTTCTTCGACGCATCGAATTGCGGCGGCCTGATCAGCATCGCCTGCACCTTCACGCCGTCCGCGCTCGGGAACCAGAATGTCTCTGGCGGATTCATGTCGATCTGCGCCAGCGCCGCGGCATTGTGGTGTGTGATCTGCTTCGCGCCGCTGCCGTCCCCCGCAGCCACGAAGATTTCCCCCGGCATCACCAGGCTCGTCCGCTCAAACGCCAGCGTCTTTCCATCACCGCTCAGCGAAATACCGCCGTTGAACGTGTCCGCCACGATCTTTTGCGGCTGCGCTCCCACGCGCGCTTCCATCGTGTAGATGGGTTGCTGCGTTTCGTCTTCCGCCGTGAAATAAATTTTCCTGCTGTCCGCCGACCAGGCGAGGCCGCCCGCGCTCCGGTCAAACCCTTCGCTCAAATTTTCAATTTTGCCGCTCGCGCGTTCGTACAGCATCACGCGCCAGCGATCCGCTTCATACTCCGCCGTAAGCTGCGCGTGATACGCGATGTACTTTCCGTCGGGCGAATATACCGGCCCACCATCGAACCCCGGATTCGCGCCCGTGATCCTCTTTGGCTCCGCGCCCCCCGCCACCGGCACTAGAAACAAATCGCCGTTCGTCGAAATCGCTTCCATCTTGTCCGTCACCGCGGTGAAACAAATCTCGCTGCCGTCCGGCGAAAACGCGATGTCCTCCGGTCCGCCGCGCTGATCCGGCGGCACGTCGTAATCCGCGCCCGCCGTCAAATCCCGCGCTTCACCCGCTCCCGCCGACGAATCCGCATTCCCCGGCGCCGCCACCACAAACAGATGCCCGCGCTTTCCGTCGTTCCAGTGCGTCCAGTGCCGGTACAGCAGTTCCGTCGCAACGTGCGCCTTCACCTTGCTTTTCGCTTTCTGGTCGTCGCGGGCCTTGTTGCACGCGTCGTCCTTGCAGTCCGGATACACCGACGACGTGAAAAGAAACGTCTTCCCGTCCGGCGACCACTTCACAATGTCCACGCCCGTCGAAATATGCGTCCACTCGCGCGCCTCCCCGCCGCCCAGCGCCAGCACGTAAATTTCGGAGTCCCCGTCGCGCGACGAAAGAAACGCGATCCGCTTCCCATCCGGCGACCACACCGGCGAGCTATCGTGCCCACTCTGGGTCAACATCACCGGCTCGCTCGCTCCGTCCGTCGCCACCATCCAGATGTTGCTCGCGTTGCGATTCGCGTCGAGGTCCGGCGTCGCCACCGAATACACCACCCACTTCCCATCCGGCGAGATCTGCGCTTCGTTCACGCGATGCATCCGCAGCAAATCGTCCATCGTCAGCGGCTTCATCTGCGCCACAGCCGCCGGCCCCATCGCCAGCGCGCACGCAAATCCGAACGCGGCCGCGCCCGTACAAAGTCCACTTCGCAACGCTTCACGGATTTTCATTGGTGTAGTTTTCCTTTCGAACTTTGGCGACTTCCGAACCGCGCTCCAACTCTCCCCCGCTATTTTGCAGCCGCACCCGCCGCTGCGCTTGTCGAGTTCGGCGGATTATGCTCTTCCAGATAGCGCAGCAGCAGACTGTAGAGATGCAGCGTGGTCCCCGCGCCTTCGTTGATCGCGTGCGTACGGTTCGGATATTCCATGAAATCCACCGGCTTCTCCAACTCGATCAGCCGGTTCAGCAGCAGCTCCGTGCCGGCGTAGTGCACGTTGTCGTCGCCCGAGCCGTGCACGATCAGCAGATGCCCCTTCAGCCCTTCCGCATAATTGATCGCCGAGCTCGATTTGTACCCTTCGACATTCTGCAGCGGCAGCCCCATGTACCGTTCCTGATAGATCGAATCGTAGAGCCTCAAATCCGCCACCGGCGCCACCGACATGCCCACCTTATATACGTCCGGCGAGCGGAACATCAGATTCAACGTGCTCGACCCGCCGCCGCTCCATCCCCACACCGCCACGCGCGACGCATCGGCATACGGATGCTCCGCCAGAAATTTCTCGATCGCCGCCGTCTGGTCCTTCACGATCACCGGATGAATCGCGCCATACACCTGCTTGCGCCACTCGCGCCCCTTCGGCGCCGGCGTCCCGCGATTATCAAAACTCACTACGATGTAGCCCGCCTGCGCCACGATCCGGTGAAAATCGAAATTCCACGCCGCCCACTGGTCCACCACCGTCTGCGCCGCCGGCTCGCCGTACACAAACACCAGCACCGGATATTTCTTCGACGGATCGAAATTCGGCGGCTTCAGCATCCACGCATCGAGCGTCGTCGAAGGATCCGTCTGCACTTTGAAAAATTCCGTCGGCGACGCGATCACCAGCGGCGCCACCGTCTTCGCCAGCTCCGCATTGTCTTCAGAAACGCGCGGCTTCGCCTGGCCCGTCAGATCGATCAGATCGAACACCGGCACCACATCCGCGCGCGAGTACATGTGAAACGCCCACTTTCCATCCGGCGAAATGTCGTACTCGTGCGTCCCCAATTGATTCAGCGGGCTCACGCGCTCCGCTTTGCCGCTGCCGTCCAGCTTCGTGCGGAACAAATATTTCTGCGTCGCGTTCTCCGGTGACGCGTAAAAATAAAGGTCGCCGCTTTTCTCATCCACGCCCGGCAATCCCATCACGTCATACGGCCCCGGCGTCAGCAGCTGCACCTTCGATCCGTCGCGCGAAACCAGATACGCGTGCCGCCATCCGTCGCGCTCGCTCAACCACAAGAAAGCCGCGCCGTCGTGAACCCACCGGATCTCGTCGTTCACGTCCACCCACGCCTTGTCCGTGTCGCTGAATATCTGTTTCACGTTTCCGTCGCTGGCGTTTGCGAGCAGCACATCATTTTCGTTTTGCAACCGGTTGAGATGTTCGATCGCCAGTTCCTTCGAATTCGCGGCCCACTCCATCCGCGCAATGTAGTTGTCACGCGGATCGCCCGGCACCTTCATCCACATCGTCGGCCCGCCGCTCGCGCTCACCACTCCCGCGCGCACCGCCGAATTCGTCGAACCCGGAATCGGAATCGGGATATCCAACACTGTCGGATAAACGCCGAGCCCCGGATACGGAAACTGCGTCACGATCTCCTTCGGTTTCCCAAGGTTATAGATCAGTTTGAAAATTCCCACGCCGCTGGTGTCGAATTGCCAGTACGCAATCTTCGTCCCGTCCGGACTCCAGCGGAATCCGTCGCGCACATCCAGCTCTTCTTCGTACACCCAATCGGACGTCCCGTTCACAATCGTCGCCGAGCCGTCGCTGGTGAGCGGCGTGATTTTCCCCGACGCCAAATCTTCCACATATATATTGTTCGCGCGCACGTACGCCACGCGCGTCCCATCCGGCGAGAATTTCGCGAACATTAGCGTCGAAGCCGCCGCATCACCGCCGAGTTTTTTCAGCGTGCCGCTCGCAATGTCCAGCACCCAATAATCTCCGCGTGTCGGCCTGCGCCACACGGGAACTCCATTGGTGTAAATCAGCAACTTCGATTTGTCTTTCGTCCACCCGTAGTCTTCGATCTGCAGCGGCGCCTTCGCGCCCGCCGGAATCAGTTTCGACGCCGGCACCAGCACGCTTCGATTCTCTGTCGCAGTCTCGTAGCGAATAATGTCCGCCGCGCCCTGCACCGACCCCGAAGGCTCCACAGTCGTGAACGACGCGCCGTCATCGAGCCATCGCGCCGGTCCCGGATACTTCACCTCGAAATCAGGCGACGCGTACATCCGGTGCAGCAGCGCATCCGATTCCGCCGACACTTGCGCGCGTGCAGACGGTGCGACAGCAACCGCTGCAAAGATCGCCACAAGAAACGCTGAAGCAAAAACGCGGGCGGGAATTCCGATCGAGCGGCGTGACGCTGAGCTGAGCGATGTCATCAACATTCCTCTGTGATCCTGAAATTGTGCGCTTCGATTATTCCGCGGAAGATTTCTTAAAGCTGCTTTCCTGAATTCCCCTGCCGTTGTCCGGCTGCAGCGGCCGCGCGTTGTTCGGGAAGAATTTCGCGAACGCCGCGATCTGCGCCGGCGAAACCTCCACCGGCTTCTGCATCACGTACCACGTAACGCCCTCGGTGCACGGCGGAATCGTCAGCGAACCCAAAAACGTGTAGTAGTTGTGGTCATTCGGCAGAAAATCCTCGGCGTTCAGCTGCACTTTTTTGTACTCCGCCTCTTTTCCCACGTCGGTCGGCAATTTACCCCACAGCACGTGTAGCGGATAATTTTCACTCCCCGCCTTCATCAGCACCGCCACCACCAGCAACTGTCCCTGCGCGTTGCGATGCACCAGGTGCAACTCGAGATCAGCCCGCTGCCCGTCAATCGCCGTCTCGCTCGGATGATGAAAATGAAATTGCACCAGGTTATAGACGGAGCCCTGAACGGTAATGCTGCTGCCTTCGCCATAGTTCACCTGCACCGTGTATCCGGTGTTGACGATCTTCAGCGGCGTCAGTTTGTAGTCGAACTTGATCGGCGAAAGCTCACCCGGCGTCGCACCCCTAATATCGATCGGCGATTGACGCGTCCCCGTTTTGCACCCTGCATAAGACGGATCGAGATCGCCCCACTGTGCCGGCCCCGTAGGCGCTTCGTACGTCCACGCCGCCGGAAATTTCGGCGCCGCATACTGCGCGAAAGCGCCGTCAGCCGCAAAAAACCCCGCCACCATCAATATTACGAACGTACCGATTCGAGCGTAGCGCCACAGCATCTTCGTCTCTCCTAAGCCGAATGGCGAGCGTAGCACTCCAATTTCGTTTCCATCCAACAAATTTTCGCGAACGCAGAAGGACAGGCTCTCAGCCGGGCGTGCCTCAGGCGAGCGCCGCGAGCTGTAACATAGACTGTCAGTCTGTGCCGGCCTTGCTCCTGGGGCGAGCCATAGCGCCCAAGCCTCACTCCCCGCGAACCGCCCCGCTGCCCGAAATCTTTTTCTTCTGTCTTCGCATCCTTATCCCCCACCCCAACACCCAATGCCGTAGCACCCGCATTCCGTGATAAGAATTACGTGACACCTAACGACGTTACGCAATTTTCGGAGGCCACGATGGCAACAGAATGTAAACACTTCTCGCAGATTAAAAACGTGAAGCCGCACACCAACGGCTGCGAGGAGTGCCTGAAAATGCATGACACGTGGGTTCACCTTCGCCTATGCCTTGAATGCGGCCACGTAGGCTGCTGCGATTCATCGAAGAACAAGCACGCCACCAAGCACTTCCATGCCACGAAACACGCGATCGTCCAATCGATCGAGCCCGGCGAGAGTTGGAAGTGGTGCTACATCGACGAAATGCTTTTCGACAATTGACGCCCAACGTCAACAAAACGGGCGACGGAGACAGCGCGGATGAAATTGGCGGCGGGATTGGCGATGGCGGCGGGGCTTGTGTGCACTATGAGCGCGAAGCCCGTGCGCGCGCAAGTATCAAAGCCCATCGTGCCACCACTGCAGTTCGCCAACCTCGGCGATCTGAAATTGCAGTCCGGAAAAGTGATCCACGATTTCCGGCTCGCCTACCGTACCGCCGGAACGCTCAACGCCGCAAAGTCGAACACCGTACTCTTCCCCACCTGGCTCGGCGGCAAAAGCGAAGATCTCGCGAATCTGATCGGGCCTCTAAACGTATTCGACACCAACAAATATTTTGTCGTTACCATCGACGCGATCGGCAATGGCGTCTCTTCCTCTCCATCCAATAGCAAAACGCAGCCGCGCCTCGATTTTCCCGAGTTCACCATTCGAGACATGGTCGAAAGCGAGTACCGCCTCGCCACCGAAGTGCTGCACGTCACTCACGTTCACGCGATCACCGGCATTTCGATGGGAGGCATGCAGACGTTCGAGTGGATCGTCGCCTATCCCGATTTTATGGACGTCGCGGTGCCCATCGTCGGCTCGCCGCAGTCCACCGCCTACGACAAGTTGCTCTGGAACAGCCAGATCGACGCGCTCAAACTCGATCCCGAGTGGAAAGACGGCAAGGGAACGAAATCGATGGCCGGCGGCTACGCCGTTTACGCACAAATTCAGTCGATGAACATTTCTTCGCCCGCGTATCGTGTCGCTTTGACGCCGCCCGGCGACTTCGATGCGTTCCTCACCAAGGCCGAATCCGACTACAAAGGCACCGCGCTCAACGCCTGCGACGACATCCGCCAGCGCCAGGCCATCATGTCGCTCGATATCCCCGGCGAATATTCCACCACGCTCGCCGATCTGCCGAAGCGCGTTCACGCCAAAGTTTTCGTCGTCGTCTCGCCCGAAGACCACATGGTGAATCCCGAACCTGCCATCGCTTTCGCGAAAGCTTCCGGCTCACCGCTCCTGCTGATGAATACTCCCTGTGGCCACCTGAGCCCCGACTGCGTCTCCACCGGCCCCCTGGTCGCCCAATTCCTAGCCAATCCCAGCTCCGTCCAATCCCAAACCCTCTCCGGCCCCGCCAAGTAGCCCGCCGCCTACTCCGAAAGAATCGCGTAGCCCGACCTTCAGTCTGCGCAAGCGAGCGCAGCGAGCTGTAACATAGACTGTCAGTCTGTGCAGCGCGCTTTTCGCGCCGTCCAGTTCCGCAGATTCCATTTTTAAAATATCGAGTTTCAACGCAAGTGAGGAAATTCGCCGCGAGATCCCGGCGGGGCCCGGGATCTCGGGCTGTGGTTGGTCCAGGTACCAACTCAGTCCGGCAAGCTGTGACGCGCTAGGGCGAGTCGCAGGGGCGACTTCACCCGTCCTCGCGCGATTCCCCAACCCGCAAGACGGAACAACGCACGGGCTTGAGATTCGCGAGCCGCGTTTCAGGTTACAGAAAAATGCGTGCGCAGAAAAATTGCCTGCATCACAGAGGTTCGGAGCGCCGTAACGCGACGACCTATTTTGGACTGCGGGAGCGAAGCTACCGCTTTGCTTCCAAACGTCCCCTCAAGCACCGCGAAGCCTCGCCAACCTCGCCCGGTCCTACTCGTACCGCAGCGCCACCATTGGATCCACCGCCATCGCCCGCCGCGCTGGAATGTAAATCGCCACAAGCGCAACCGCCGAGAGCATTACCGCCGTGGCCAGGAACGAAACGGGATCGGCGGGGCTAACTCCGTACAGCTCCGACGCCAGCGCCCGCGTAAGCACAAGCGTAGCGACCAAGCCTACAACGATGCCGGCCAGCACCAGCCGTCCGCTCTGCACCACCAGCATCCGGAGCACGTCCATTGGCTGCGCACCGAGAGCCATGCGTACTCCGATTTCCTGTATCCGCTGCGTCACGTTGAATCGCACAAGCCCAAACAACCCGATCGCCGCCAGCGCAAGCGCCATCGCGGCAAACACCGTAAGCAGCGCCACCACCGAGCGCCGCGGCCCCAGCGACAGCGCGATCCGCTGGTCCATCGTCTTCACATCCGAAATCGGCTGATTCGGATCCACAGAAGCAAACGCCGCGCGCAACGCCTGCGTCGCTGAAGTGGCGCTGCCGGCCGAGCGCACCACAAAAAATGTAGCGGGCGCTTCCGCTTGATATGTCGAGTAGTAATAGACGCCCTTCGCCTCGCCCTCGGCGTTCATTCCCGCGCCTTCTTCTCCCACAACCGTCGAATGACGCACCGGCGTGACCAGGCCCACGATTGTGGCCCAGCCTTGGCTCGTTCCGTTGCGCATGTGCTTTCCAATCGGGTCCTGGTCCGGCCAGTAGAGCTTGGCGAGATTCTCGTCGATGACCGCTACCGTTTCACTGCCCTTCACATCTGACGGCGCAAACGTGCGTCCGCGAATCAGCGCGATCCCCATCGTCTCGAAATAGCCCGGACTCACAATGCGAATGTCGCCGTGCGGACCCGGATCGCCGGGCAGCTGCTGGCGTCCTTCGATCTGAAACGACGCGGAACGGCTCATGCCGCTGAATGGCAAAGGAGACACGGCCGCCGCCGAGGTGACGCCGGGAGTATTCTGCAAGCGTTCAAGCGTCGCACGCACGAACGCAATCTGCTTTGCCGGCGTGTCGTACGAGCGCGGCGGCAGCGCCGTCGCCGCAGTAAGCAGCCCGTGCGGCCGAAAGCCGACGTTCACGTCCTGCATTTTCGCCAGGCTGTGCAGAAAAATTCCCGCACCCGCCAGCAACACAAGCGAAAGCGCCAGTTGGCCAACCACCAGCGAATCGCGGAAGTAATGGTGCGCGCGGCTCACGTGCGCCGCGCCCCGCCCTGCGTTGAGATTCTCCTGCGGATCCACACGCGCCACCTGCACCGCCGGCACCGCGCCAAAAATCACCGCCGACAGGATCGACGCCGCGCACGTAAATGCCAGGACGTACCCATCCATGTGCACCGTGATCGCCGCGCCAAGATTGCCTTCCGCCAGCAATAGCAGCGCTCGAATCGCAACGTAAGCCAGGCCGATGCCGACGAATGTTCCGGCGACCGCAATCACGAGGCTCTCTGTGAGAATCTGCCGCGCCATCCGCGCCGGCGACGCACCCAGCGCCGTACGCACCGCAAATTCACGCTTGCGAGCCGACGCCCGCGCCAGCAGCAGCCCCGCCACGTTCGCGCACGCAATCAGCAGCACAAGCCCCACCGCGCCTAGCAACACCAGCAGCGGCGTCCGCACATCGCCATACAGAAGGCGTGCGATGGGCACGGAGAACAATCCCCAACCCGAACTTTTCGGGTAGTCGATCCCCGCCGTATCGATGAAACGCTGACTAATCACGCGCATCACCGCCTCGGCTTGTTCGGTGCTGACGCCCGGCTGCAAGCGCGCCACCGCGAAATACCCTTCGTTGAAAAAATTGTTCCGGTCGAACGCCGCGGGCGCTAGCCCCATCGGCGACCAGATGTCCACGCCCGCAGGCCAATCAAAATCCGCTCGCATTACGCCCAGAACTCTGTAGCTCTGTTGATTCAATTCGATCGACCGGCCAACGATCGACGGATCGGAACCGAAAACCGTCTTCCACGCCCGGTATGACAGTACGACCACCGAATTCGCTCCCGGCTGATCCTCTTCCGGTGTGAACGTGCGCCCCAGATACGGCGTCGCGCCGAGCACCTCGAACCATTGCTGCGTCACCTGCGATCCAACCAGCCGCACCGGGAACCCACCCGCGGAATAATTGAAATCCATGCCCTGCTCGAGCGCCACCGAGCTGAACGTGCCCTTTTCATGCCGCACCAGATCGAAGTCGGGCACGGAAATTTGAATGCTATCGAGGCGCAGTGAAACGTACCGCGCGCGCGCCGCCACCACGCGCTCCGGATGATCGATGCCCGCGGGATGAAGCAGCAAACCGTTCACCACGCTGAAAATCGCCGTGTTCGCGCCGATTCCCAGTGCGAGCGTGAGCACCGCAATCGCGGCGAAGCCGGGCGATTTCGCCAGGAGGCGAAGCGTGTATTTCAGGTCTTGAATGAACGTGTTCATCGGCGTCTGTCTCCCGCAATTCCGAGCAGCATTCAAATCAAGCGCTCTCGCCTGCATTAGCCGCACTTTACCCGGCTGGTGATTAAGGTACGCGCAGGAGCTGCGGGAAGTTCAGTGAAAAATGATGCAGCGGGACGAGCAACGATCCGGAGGCTTGGAAAGCGGTGCGAGGGTAGCGGCCGCTACTTCGTGGATTTCACTTTGGAGAGCTTGAGCGTCATCTCCAGGTCGCGACGCGTGTCGAAGTTCGAAATCGTGCGCGTCGGCGAGAGCGTATCATTATGCTCCGCGTAAATCTCGTAATCGACGTTTGGGTCAAGCCCGCTGAAACGATACGTCGCCGTGTCGTCCGCGATGTACGTCTTCACCGCCAACGTCTTCAAATTCTTCAGGTACACCACGCTGGAGGGAACGGGGTTCTCCTGCTTATCGATCACCGTTCCGTGCACCACGCGCAGCTGCGCCTCGGCTTTTTTCTGCGCCTTCGTTTGGGGTGGGTCTTGATCCAGCGGTTGGACCTTCGGAGCTTGCTGGGCGGAGCATGCAGGCGCGAAGCCAGCCATACCAGACGCACACAGCAGAAATGCGAAAAGCACGGCGAAGCGGAACAGTTTCACAATGTCCTTGGATGCGCGCGGACTCGAGCTGGTTTCAATCAGTTTGTATGCGCGATTTCATCCACCACAGTACGCCTGCCGCAGCGCGAAGTGAACCGCCTATTCGTCCTCGTCCGGATTCTCGAGGTCGCGCTCGCCGTCCTCTTCTTCCTCGTCTTCCTCTTCGTCTTCTTTCTCGGCGCTCGATTCTTCTTCTTCGTCCTCATCGTCGTCATCGTCATCTTCGGAAATCTTGATCAGATGAACGGGATGAGTCTGCGTCACTTCGAGTTCAGCATCGCACTCGGGGCAGCCGACGATTTCGCCTTCCTCGACTTCGTCTTCGTCGAGATCAATTTCGGTGTCGCATTCCGGACAACGTGTCACGGGCCAGGTCTCCTTTCACGAGGGAAGGTCAGCTCGCGGAGTATTATATACCGCGAGGCAATTTGAAAAGCCCTATGGATGGGAAAGAGTGACCTCGAAACGTGAATATCCGGATAGGCCGCTCGTAGGCGTCGGCGGAGTAGTTATCGCCGGCGGCCGCGCCCTGCTCATCAAGCGCGGCGGCCCGCCCCTCGAGGGCCAGTGGTCGATCCCCGGCGGCATGCTCGAACTCGGCGAGACTCTTCGCGAAGGCGCCGGCCGCGAATTGCTCGAGGAAACGGGCCTAACCGTTCGCGTCGGCGAGCTGGTCGAAGTCTTCGAACGAATTTTCCCCGATGACTCCGGAAAAATCCGCTATCACTTCGTAATCCACGATTTTCTCTGCGAAGTCGTCAGCGGCGAACCGCGCGCCGCAAGCGACGTAACCGACGTAGCCTGGGCCACTCGCGACGAACTCCCCGCCTACGGCCTCACCGAAACCGCCACCCGCGTCCTGCTCCGCGCCTTCGCCATGTCCGAGAATCACACCGCACCTTACCAGACCGAGTAGCATGGGCGTTCTCGCCGGTGTGAATCGCGGGCGCTTCGCCCGCCGCGCGCATAGCGCGCCTTAGACTGCGGTTGCTCGCCACCGCCTTGCCACTGAAAAATCACCTCGACGCCACCCCGCGCCTAGCGGCCAAAGCATTCTGTCCACAGGTTTGCACACGTAGATATATCGTGTTACGATATATCTACCATGCACCCACCAGCGTCCAATGCCCAGGAGCACCTGTTGCGCCGCCTAGCCGAGTTCCGCTTCCAACTCCGCCAATTCCTCCTCTACAGCGAACGCGCCGCAGCCCACGCCGGCGTCCATCCCCAGCAACACCAGCTCCTCCTCCAAATCGCCGGCAAGCCCTCCGGCGCCCTTGCCACGATCGCCTACGCCGCCGAACGCCTAGGCCTCCAGCACCACAGCGTCGTCGAGCTCGTCGATCGCTCCGTCCGCGAACGCCTCATCGAACGCGGCGAAGATCCCGCAGACGCCCGCCGCGTAATTCTCACCGTCACAAAAAAAGGCCGCCACGTCCTCGACGAACTCTCCACCGATCACGCCACCGAATTAAGCGAAATGGGCCCGCGCCTCGCCAACGCGCTCCAGGGAATCGGAGCCACCAAACAAAAAACGCGCCGCGCAACAGCGCGCAATCGCACCGAAAGGCCGAAACAACAATGAACTCCCATCCATCCGCCTTGCGCGATTTCACCGTCGATCGCCGCGTCTGGCTGCTCTCCGCCGTCGCAGTAGTGATTGGAGCAGGCGGCGCCGTCCTCGCCGTACTGCTCCTCAAATGCATCGCGCTCGCAACCAACATTTTTTACTACCACCGCATCAGCCTCGCCAACGTCGGCCCCGCAGGCAGCCCTCTCGGCCTACTCATGCCCCTCGTCCCCATCATTGGCGGCCTCATCGTCGGCGTGATGGCCCGCTACGGCTCGGAAAAAATTCGCGGCCACGGTATTCCCGAAGCGATCGAAGCGATCCTCCTCAGAGGCGCGCGCGTCGAACCGGTCGTCGCGCTGCTGAAACCAATCTCAGCCGCAATCTCGATCGGCTCCGGCGGCCCGTTCGGCGCCGAAGGCCCAATCATCATGACGGGCGGCGCCTTCGGCTCGCTCGTCGCGCAATGGATTCGCCTCACAGACGCCGAGCGCACCACACTGCTCGTCGCCGGCGCAGCAGCCGGCATGTCCGCCACATTCGCCTCGCCACTCGCGGCAATCTTGCTCGCAACGGAATTGCTCCTCTTCGAATGGCGCCCGCGCAGCCTCGCGCCCGTCGCTTTCGCCAGCATCACGGCGGCGATTTTGCGCGTGCGCTGGCTCGGAGCCGGCCCGCTCTTCCCCGTCCCCGAAATGGGCGGAATGCTCTCCGGCAAAATCGCCATCGGCGCGATTCTCACCGGACTTTTGATCGGAGTGCTCGCCGCAGGGATGAGCCGCATGATGTACGGCTTCGAAGATCTTTTCGCGAAACTGCCGGTGCACTGGATGTGGTGGCCCGCGATCGGAGGAATCGGTATTGGCGTCGGCGGAATTTTCTTTCCGCGCGGCCTCGGAGTCGGCTACGACAACATCGCCGAGCTTCTCCGCGGCAACGCCCCGCTCGCGCTGCTCGTTGGCCTGCTGGTCGCGAAAAGTTTGATGTGGGCGTTTTCGCTCGGCTCAGGAACTTCCGGCGGCGTTCTCGCACCGCTGCTCATGATTGGCGGCGCGGCCGGAGAATTGCTCGCGCACTTCGCCGGAGCCAGCGTGGAGATGCAGGCACTGTGGGCGATGGTTGGCATGGCCGCGATGCTATCGGGCTCGCTCGGCGTGCCGCTCACGGCGATCACGTTCACGCTCGAAATCACGCACTCCATCGGCGCGATGGCGCCGGTGATGATGTCGTGCGTCGGCGCGTACCTCGTCACGTCGCTGATCCTGCCTCGCTCGATCCTCACCGAAAAAATCAGCCGCCGCGGTTTCCACCTCACGCGCGAATACGGCGTCGATCCGCTCGAAATGGTTTCGGTGAACGAAGTAATGTCCGCATCGCCGGCGTGCGACCTAACCGCGCCGTTGCCCGAGTACTACGCCTTCGGCGACGAAACTTCACGCACCGCCGCAGAACGCATGGCCACAACGGGCCTCGATCAACTCGCTGTCGTGGATCGCGTCACGAAGAAAATCTGCGGCAGGGTCACGCTGCACGACCTGCTCGCAGGCCGCAAACGCGCCATCGACCGCGAGAACGAACGCGTCCGCGTCTTCTCCGCGCGCATCCCAGGCGAACGCTCCGTCGCGCGATAGGCGGAACCGCGGCTAGGTCGAATGGTGGTGGTCGTGATGAGAGTGGAATTTGGAATCGTGAGACGTACCGCGGAAGATCCCGGCGAAAAATCGGCGGATCGCGTGCAGTAACTTTCGAAACAACGTCGGCTTTTCGTACTGCCGCCAGGTTCTCTGTGTCATAGGGCCCAACCGCTCGCTGCGCAAGTCTATTGCCGCAGCGTCAAGAAAATCGCGTCAACTAACTAGCCGCAGCCTCAGAAAGACGCCCGAACCGCCGCTCACGACCGAGAAAATCCTCGACAGCAGATTCCAGGTCAGACGCTTTGAAGTCCGGCCACATCACCGGCGTGAAAAATAGTTCGGCGTACGCGCATTCCCACAGCATGAAATCGCTCAACCGCCGGTCGCCGCCCGTTCGAATCAGTAGATCCACGTCCAGCGCCGCGCCGGTCGAATGCGTCACCTCGCCCAGCCGCTTCGCGAATTCGCGCTGCGAGACTTCCAGGCTCGACATCATCCAGCACGCCGCGCGCAAAATCGCGTCGCGCGACGAGTAATCCACAGCGATGCGCAGTTCGAGCGAACGTCCCGCAGCTGTAGCACGTTCCGCCGCGTCGATCGATTGGTTCAGCGAAGGCGGCAGCCTGTCGCGACGTCCGATCACGCGCAACCGGATTCCCTCCGTCACACATTTCGGCGCTTCCGCGCGAAAATATTCTTCCAGCAAACCGAGCAGCGCGTTCACTTCGCTCATCGGCCGGCCCCAGTTGTCACTCGAAAACGCGTACAGCGTCAGTGTGCCGATCCCCAGCCCCGGAGCGGCGCGAACCACGCGGCGCACCGATTCCACTCCCGCGCGATGCCCTTCCGAACGCGCCAAACCGCGCTGCCCGGCCCATCGGCCATTGCCATCCAAAAGTATCGCGACATGAAGTCCGTTCGATGTTGCCGTCTGCTGGGCGAGTTTGTTGATGGGTACGCTCATCGATTTATCCGCGTTATGAATTTGGTAGTAGCACTAGCCTTCCCGCGTCACACGTATCAAAGCTTCCATATGATCCAGATATTTTTCCAGTGCGCGCCGTCCTGATGCGGACAGGCGATACTCCGTCTTCGGCACGCGGCCGTCGAACGATTTCGCGCAATCGATGTATCCCGCGTCTTCCAGTTTGCGCGCGTGCACGCTCAGGTTTCCGTCGGTCACGCGCAGCAATCCCTTCAAATCGTTAAACGTGAGCGACGCGTTCACCGCCAGCGCGCTGATGATCGCAAGCCTCGTCCGCTCGTGAATCAGCCGATCGAGATTGGTCGCCTGGGCTTCGGTTCCCGCCGCGCGCCGTGCGCGCTCCGCTCCATCGTTCCGCTCTGAGCGCGTCGCGCGCGCAGCATTCGATTTAGCCGCCATATTTCCTCGCAATCAACGCACCGAAAAGTATGTGAAGCCCCCCAAAGCCGGCCGCGAGAAACCAGTTGCTCCAGCTCGATGGGCAAAAAAGCGCCACCGCGCCGAGCACCATAAAACAGAGCCCCATCAGCGGAACGATTCGAATCGAAAACGCCCCACCGGTCACAACTCCCGTGCCATATAGAAGTAGCCACTCCGCGGGAATCGGTTCGATGTTCGCATTGCGCACGTTCATCGCGATCAGCAGCGCACCCACGAACAGCGGCGGTGCAAAACTGTAAGCGAAGCGCCTTCCCGGTCCGGAAAACACCGGCGTGCCCGCGCTTCGCGCCTTCGAATACGTTGTCCATACCGCGATTCCAACCGCGACGATCGCCTCAGCCATCCACGTGCCCAACCACCCGATCGAGGAAGTCTGCCGCGACGCGATCACCGCCGCGCCCAGCGCCGTGATCCCCATCGCCACGCCGCCCCAGCCGGGAACGGCCGTGAACGAGCTGGCGCGCTCCATCGTTTCGCGGATGAAGCGCAGGTTGTCGCGGGCGTGGTCGTCGATCGCCAGCGGCGTGGGAGAGCCGCCGGGGCGCGATGCCGGAAATTTGGAAGACGCCATACGCCGAGCATAAGCAGCACGGCCGTACCTGTCAAGTACTTTATACAATAAAGTTCGATGAATCCTTTATGAAAAATAGCCGCCGAAAGCCATTCCCCGTTGTGCACCGTCTCGGTGGCGGCTATGCTGCATCAGCTTCTAATAAAGGTGAGGAGACAGCGGATGAAAAAGATTCTGGCAGCACTGGTAATCCTGGCTTGTACGGGCTTTGCGGCATCCACGCAGGCTCAGACCGCGGCTCCCGCGGCAGACGCTTCGAAAAATCCCGTGACGGACATGCTGCGCCAGGTACTCGGCCGCGCCGCGCAAAACCAGGTGGCCGCGGCGGATGCAATGCCGGCGGATAAGTACAGCTACAAGCCCACGCCCGAACAAATCACCTTCGGCCATTTGATCGTGCACATCATCAACTCCAATAATCTCGTCTGCTCGGCCTACGGCGGCACCACCGCACCCACCGAAAAACCTGCCGACACCGATTCGAAAGACAAGTTGATGCCGCAGCTCAAGGCTTCCTTCGACCTCTGCACGCAGGCGTTCGCGAAAGCCGACGATTCAAACCTCGGCGAATCGATCAAAGTTTTCGGAAACCGGCAAATCTCGCGCGGCGGCGTGATCATTATTCTGGCCAGCGAATTCGCCGACCACTATGGCATGCAGGCGATGTACTTGCGGCTAAACGGACTCGTTCCGCCGACGGCCAAGAAGAATTAATAGAAGTCAGAAGACCATACAGCTACTTCGGATAACGGCCGAATAGCTGGTTCCAACGGATGTAGATCAAATCGCCAAACATCGTGAGGCTGGCGCGCACGACGTGCACTTTCGTCGCTTCGTCGTGCGCCCACCGCACCGGCACTTCCGCGATGCGCAAACCATGGCGCTTCGCCAGAAACAAAACCTCCGGATCGAATCCCCAGCCCAGAATTCGCTGCTGCTCGAAAACGATGCGCGACGCCTCGCGCTCAAACACCTTGAACCCGCATTGCGTATCGTGAATCGGCAGCCACGTGAAGAGCCGCACCAGCGCGTTGAAAATGATTCCAGCCATTTCGCGTAGCTGCGACTGGCGAACGGAGATCAGCGAACGGTCGATCGCGCGCGACCCGATCGCCACCTGGTTCCCTTCCTTCAGCGCGGCGAATAACTTTTCGGACTCCTCGATCGGCGCCGATAAATCCGCATCCGTGAAAAGCGCCAGCCGCCCGCGCGATTCCAGCATCCCGTGCCGCACGCTGTAGCCCTTGCCCTGGTCTGCCCGGATTCGAAAGCAGCCGCACCGACGGCCACTGCCGCGCCCAATCGCGCGCCACCTGCGCCGTCCCGTCCGTCGAGCCGTCGTCCACCACGATCACTTCGATCTGGTCGAGCGGCAGCGGACGCCCCTCGAAATATTCGCGGATGCGAGCCAGCGTTCGCGGGAGCCGCTTTTCTTCGTTGTAGGAAGGAATGATGATCGAAAGCTCGGGACCCAAACTCATTTTTCCAGGGCGCCATCGGGCCGCAAACGCCAGCCGTGCAATCCGAGCAGCGGAACAAACCGGCACGGAAACAACGTCTGCTGCGTGACGCGATTTTCCTTTTTCACCAGCAGCATCAGGTCCTGCTGCTCGGCGTTGCCCACCGGGATCACCAGGCGCCCGCCCTCCGCCAGCTGATCGACCAGCGTTGCGGGAACGGCCGGCGCCGCCGCGCTCACCAGGATCGCGTTGTACGGTGAAGCCATCGGCCAGCCGAGCGAACCGTCGCCCGCGAAAATATGCACGTTTTTATATCCGAGCCGCGTCAGGCGTTCCCGTGCCGTCGCCACCAGCTGCGTGCGGAATTCCACCGCAAACACTTCCCGCGCGAGATAGGAAAGCACCGCCGCCTGATAGCCCGAGCCGCATCCCACTTCGAGCACACGATCTGCAGGCTCAATCGCCAGCGCTTCCGCGGCGGCGGCCACCATGTACGGCTGCGAGATGGTCTGCGCTTCGCCAATCTGCAGCGGCTTATCGTCGTACGCTTCGCCCACGCACGATGGCGGCACAAATTCATGCCGTGGCACCGCCAGCATCGCATCCAGCACGCGCGGCGACGCAATCCCCCGGTCGCGAATTTGCCGCGCAACCATTTCCGTGCGCGCCGAGTCGAACTGTAGCGTTGCCGTGGCCGTGCCCGCGCCGTTTTTGCTCATGGTAGCAATCCCGTTGAAACTGGCGGCTGGGAAATCCCGTCAACTACTTCCAAATCTGCGAGCCGTGCGATTCGTTTTGGCGGACCGCTGAGACCAGGAAGGCTCACTCGGCTGAAATTATCACAGGAAATGCGCGGCTGCTACTGGAACTCAATTCATCGAAGTAGCAGGCCACCCAAGCCGCAAACGCGCCATTGCCGGAATTGCATAGCTGCACCTCGTTCGATACAGTTCTTAGGTTCGTTTGTCAGGGCGGACAGAAGCCCGGACCAACCACAGGAGATCCGATGAAGTTGAAGAATGCCCTGATTTTGGCGGCCTGTTCGGCGTTCACCCTCGCCGCCGCACCTGCGAACGCGCAAGCCGCGCCCGCGCAGAAGCCGGCCGCACAAGCCGCCGCGCCCGCCGAAAAGCTCGACCCCGCGAAGGAAGCCGCCATTCGCCACTTGCTCGACCTCACCGAAATTTCCAAGATGGGCGACAACATTTCCGCCGGCATCTCCCGCGAAGTTCAAAACGCCGCCGGCCGCGCCGTCGCGCAGGATCAAGTTCCGAAGTTCATGCAGGAATTCAGCGCGAAGTTCTCCACTGCCGCCCCGGCCAGCAAAGTCACTGACGCAATCGTTCCGATTTACGCCAAGCACTTCACGCTGGAAGAAATTCAAGGCCTCACCAAATTTTACGAATCGCCGCTCGGCCAGAAGCTCGTGAAGGAAATGCCGGCTGTGGTGCAGGAATCGCAGAGCGTTGGCGTGGAAATGGACGAAGGCGCGGCGCTCGTCGTGCTCCGCGGTATGCAGGACGAATATCCCGTGCTGAAGCAGATGTTGCCGCCGGATCCGAATGCTCCCGCGCCGGCCGCTCCTGCTGCGACTCCAACGCCGGGTGCCGGTGATTCAGGCGCATCTTCTGCTCCGCCGCCGAAGAACGTCCAGCCGGGTACGCCCGCTACGCCGAAGCAGTAATTTTTCCCGGCGCACGCGCGTGCACCTCGGCGTGATTCTGAGGCCGCGATGAAGCACGTTGCCATGAAAACAGAGCGAAAACTAACGAGGAGGCCGGTACTTGCCGGCCTCTTCGCGTTTCTGGCGGCGGTAGCGTGCGCTGCCGTCGGCTTTCATCCCACGCTCGCACAGTCGCAACAGTCTCCCGCGCAGACCGGCTCGATCACCGTCTCCGCCGCCATCAGCCTCAAACAGGCGCTCGCGCAACTCGGCCCGCTTTACGAAAAGCGCGTCCCCGGCGCAAAGATCACCTTCAACTACGGCGGCTCCGGCATGCTCGAGCAGCAAATCGAGCAAGGCGCACCCGCCGACATTTTTTTCTCCGCCGCACAGCAGCAGATGGATCAGCTCAAAGCCGCCGGCCTCGTTGACGGCGCTCCGCACGCCATCCTCTCCAACTCGCTCGTGCTCATCGCGCCCGCCGGCAACGACACGCTAAAAACTCTCGAAAATCTCGAAGCGCCCTTCGTGAAAAAAATCGCCATCGGCGAAACGAAAACTGTCCCCGCCGGAATGTATGCGCAGCAATCGCTCGGCCATCTCGGACTTTGGGGTGGCCTCACCCCCAAAATCGTCTTCGCCAAAGACGTCCGCGCCGTCCTCACCTACGTTGAGACCGGCAACGCCGACGCCGGCTTCGTCTATGAAACCGACGCGCTCACGTCAAAAAAAGTTCGCGTCGTCACAAAAATCCCCGACGACACGCACGCGCCGATCGTCTATCCCGCCGCCGTGCTGAAAAATTCCAAGAATCCCGAACTCGCGAAAGCTTTCCTCGATTTTCTCGCCGGCTCCGACGCGCGCGTCATCTTCCAGGAATTCGGCTTCGCTCCCCCGCCCAGCACTTCCCCAGAAAAACCCGCCCCCGCAAATTAGTCCCGCTCCGGCTACAATTCTCCTCGCATGCCGCCTGTCACCGGCTGGTCTCCGCTTTGGATTTCGATCGCGACCTCGATCGTCGCGACGATGCTCACGCTCGTCGTGGGCGTCGCCGCCGCTGCATGGCGCGAACGCCGTCGCGGCCCGCTCGCCGTCGTCGTCGATTCGATTTTCCTTCTGCCTCTCGTACTTCCTCCCACCGTAGTCGGCCTTCTCCTGCTCGTAATTTTCGGGCGCCGCAGCCCCATTGGCGCGCTGCTCGCCAAACTCGACGCGTCGATCGTATTTTCGTGGCCCGCCACCGTGATCGCCGCGGCGACTGTCTCGTTCCCGCTGATGTATCTCACGGCTCGCGCCGCCCTCGAGCAAGTGGATCCCACGCTCGCCGAAGCCGCACGCACGCTCGGCGCCGGCGAATCGCGCGTGCTGCGCGAAATCCTCTTACCGCTCGCGTGGCCCGGCATTCTCGCCGGCACCGTTCTCGCCTTCGCGCGCGCTCTCGGCGAATTCGGCGCCACCCTAATGATCGCCGGCGACATTCCCGGCCGCACCGAAACGATTCCCCTCGCGATTTATTTCGCGGTCGAGTCTGGCGACATGCAGCGCGCCTGGATGTGGTGCGCCATCGATGTGGCGATTTCGCTGGTGTTGCTCGGAGGGATCTATTACTGGACGAATTCGCAACGCGCGGCAAGCGGCGCGCGCAAAACTACGCGGAGAGCCGATGCCGCTTGAAGTCGATATCGAGAAGCAGCTCGCCGACTTCACGTTGAGCGTGAAGCTTCACGCGCCTGACGGGCCCCTCGCGATCCTCGGCGCATCCGGCGCCGGAAAAACGATGTTGCTGCGCTGCATCGCCGGCCTCGAAACGCCCGACCACGGCCGCATCGTTCTCAACGGCCGCACGCTCTTCGATTCCGTCGGCAACGTTAACCTTCCCGCGCGCGAACGCAGCATCGGCGTGCTCTTTCAAAATTACGCGCTCTTCCCGCATCGCACCGTCGCGCAAAATATCGCCTTCGGCCTCAACACGCTTGATGCCGCTGAAAGCGGCCTTCGCGTCTCGCAGCTCGCAGCGCGAACAAACGTCGCGTCACTTCTCAACCGCTCCGCGCGCGAACTTTCCGGCGGCGAACAGCAGCGCGTGGCGCTCGCACGCGCACTCGCCATCGATCCGAAAGCGCTGCTCCTCGACGAGCCGCTGTCCGCGATGGACACCCACCTTCGCAGCCAGGTCGAAACTCTGCTCGAAGAAACGTTCCAGTCCCACGCACGCCCCGCCCTCGTCGTCACGCACAACATCGAAGAGGCTTACCGCATCAGCCAGGAGTTGCTCGTCCTCTCGCGCGGCAGCATCGTCGCGCACGGCCCCAAGCACGAAGTGTGGCGCCGCCCCGCCAACACAGAAGTCGCGCGCCTCACCGGCTGCAAAAATATTTCCCGCGCGCAGGTTGAGCCCGACGGCACCATCACCGCGACAGACTGGCGTCTCCGCCTCGCCCTCACGCACGCTGCGCCCGCCTCCACACGATTCCTCGGCATCCGCGCGCACCACATCGAATTTCCCGACGCACAAGCTCACCCCGCCGCAACCGGCACTCCGCCGCCTCAAGACCAAAACGTCCTTCCATGCTGGCTCGCTCACCACTCCGAAACACCGTTCCGCATGACCGTCTTCCTCCGCACCCGCGAACTCGAAAAATCCGAAGACGAGATCGAACTTCAAGCCGAACTCACCAAACCCGAATGGGACCGACTCCGCACCCTGGAGCAACCCTGGCGCGTCCGCCTCTCCCCCGAGCATTTATTTACGATGGATTTTTAATGGCAGGACACGCCGACGCGAGCACCGTGCACACGATCATTGCTCCGCCCCTTTGGACTGCGGAAGCGAAGCTACCGCTTTGCCACCAGCGTCAACCAACTCCGACGAAGCCTCGACAAACTCCGCTCAAAGCCCACAGCACATCAGTGAAAGTGCCGGATAAACTTCACGTCGAGCGAATATGTCCCGTTGATGTCCCGCAAAAACACAATCGAGAGATCGCGCTTCACGTGGTACTCCACTTGAATCAGCTGTTCCTGATCCGAAGCCGCGTTCGACGAATACGTAATCGTCAGATCGCGCGTCACCTGCTGCTCGATCGTCACACGCGCCGATGCCGAAGATTCCGTCGTCGTCCCCGCCAAAAACGGATCGACGCGGAAATGGCTGATGCCAAATAAGTGCTCGATCCGCCCGCCCAGCCCGCTCGAAATCGCCTCGGATAGCAGCGCCGTCGCTCCGTAGTTCTGCCCGCCGCCCGCGCTGCTCGATCGCAACGCGCTTTCCTCGCCCGTGCTGCCCAGCGCCAGCAGCGCAATGATGTCCGTATCCGGCAACGGCGGGTCAGACCGGTAGCTCAGCGAAAGTTTGCTCGCGCGCCCCGAAAAGTTGATCGTCACCGCGTATTGGCTGATCGTCGAAGTCGCTTCGATGTTCAATTCCGGATCGAGCTGAAACGGATTCGCAAAGTTGATGTCGCCGCGCGTCAACGCGAAATTATTTCCGCGGAACGACATTTCTCCGCCCAGCAGGTGAATGTGCCCCAGCAAAATCGGATGATCCGGCGTGCCGCGCAAATGCAGGTCGCTATCGATTTCCACCTGCGCGCCCGTCCACTCGATTCGCGCGCCCGGCGCGGTGTGGCTCGCCACATCAAACGTAAGGTTCCGCATGAACGGCGACGATGACGCGCTGCTTCCCTCCGGGCTCGGCGTGAAAAACGATGTGATATCCACGCCCGGCGCAAACAGTAACCGCTTCAACTCCACGTTGCCGCTCAGAATCGCCGCGTCCGTCGTGCCGCTCAATTGCAAACTGCCGCCGACGAGCCAGCTCATCCCTGCCGGATATCGCACGCGCACTTGATTCGTGGTCGCCGTAATTTCGTAGCGCACCGGGCCGTCTTCGCCGTACGTCACGCTTCCGCCCAGCGTCAGCTGTCCGCCGCCGGAGTCCGCCGTCACGTTGTCAAAAAGCAGACGGCTGCTGTCGAACACCAGCTCGCCTTTCACATTGCTGAGGCCGATCGGCGCCTCCGCATACGTCGCCGACGCATTCTGCAAACTCGCGCGGCCCGTGATGCGCGGTTTCGAAAGCGTGCCTTGAATCGCCACGTTCGCGTCCGCTTGTCCCGTCGCCGTCAAATCCGGCACGAGTCCCTTCAATAAGCCGAGGTTCACCGCACCCGCAACGTTCACGTGCACCGGCCGGTCGCGATCAAATCGCGCGGATCCCGTAATCTCAAAGTTGCTGTTCGTACCCGTGATCCGCGCCTGGTTGATGCGCACCTCGTTTCGCCGGTAGGCAAATTGCACCGGCCCGTCGTTGCGCAGCGAAATAAAAAGGTAGTCGAACGAGATGAACGAAATATTCGCGTCGATTTCGATCGTGTCCGGTTTTTTCAGCTCGCCCGACAGCGCGAATTCCCCGTCCACCACGCTGTGCTTCGTTAGATTTTTCAGGTGCAATCCGCTTTTGAGCAGCGGGTCCAGGTCAAACTGCTTCATCGTCAGCTTGCCATTGATTTCCTGATCTCCTACGAGCGCGAGCGAAATCTGCCCCGCAAGGTTGCCGTTCGACTTTTCGGATGTTACGTCCATGCTGATCTTCGTGCCGTCCGAAATCATGTGCCCGATGAAGTCGCCCTGATCGTCCGTGCCAATCTTCAACGCGACAACGTGAAAATCGCCCTGCCCTTGCGGCGAGCGTATCGGTCCGCTCCCGCGCAGGTTGAAATCGATCGTGCCGCCCAGCGGAACATTTGCCGTCTGCACCGCTCTGATTTCGGAAATCGGAATGTTCAGTCCCGCAAGCGTAAAATCCGCCGTCTGCTCCACCGGGCGATACAGCAGATTCCCTGTAACGCGCCCCTCGTGCCGCCGCAAATCGGCGCGCGAAATGCGAACTTCATCCGGCGAATAGCGCAGCTCGCCGGCGAACGAATCGAGGTGATAGCCCTTCACGTCGATGTTCTCAATGTTGGCGTTCGCGTCAAAAGTGGGGGCGCCCTTCGTTCCGCCCGCGCGAAACGTGCCGCTCACCGTCGCCGTTACCGGATAATTCAGGCCGAGCAGCGCTTGAATATCCGCGCTCGGTGCATTCTCCACCGTTCCCTCGATGCTCATTTGGCTTTCCGGCGTGAATCCCCAGTCATGATCGAACCCGAGAAACAGGTCCATCTTCGCCACCGCATCTCCGCGCTTCACCATCGCATTCGCGAATCGGAATCCGTCCACCGAGTAGTCGATGTTGCCGTCCAATTCGTCGAAGTAGTACGAGTCGTAGTGCGCTTGGGTCGCGTGCGCGCGCCCCGCAAAAGTCGGCCCGCCAATCGGGCCCAGGATGCGGCCCTTGAATGCCAGCTGGCCTTCCACCGGCACTCTCGGCTCGTCCGGATCGATCAGGTAATCCACAAACGCTTCCCAATCCGCCACGCGCGTGCAGTTCAGATCGAGATCGAGCGTGGAATCTTTTCCGCCCAGAAATCCATCGAACTCGATCTGCGTATGCGGCGTGGTGATCTCGCTGTTCGTCAGCGTGATCACGCGCTTGTCGTCGATGTAATCGAAATGCACCACCGCCGTTACAGGCACCGCGCCCGGGTCGAGCACCGTCGGCGGCGTCCACCGCGAGTCGCCGCGCGACCGGAAATGCTGGAAGTCACTCACCCACGTGTTTTCTGACACCACGTCGATCAAGCCTTCCCACCGCAGTTTGTCGAGCGGGAAACTCGGATTGTTCACCGCATCGAACGCATCCGCCAGGCTCGCGCCGCTGAAATGCGTGTTCGTCTTGAAAGCCAGCGTCTTCATATCCATCTCGACGCGGCCGTCCAGCGCACCCTCCAGCGCGCGAACGTTGAAATTCGGAACCACCAGTTGCTGCTTCGTGATCTGGTAGTCCCCCCACGCCGAAAGATTGGTCGCGTGGAACCACTCGTAGGGCAGCTTGATATCGTGCGACGAAAAATGGCCCGCGCCCGACCAGTCGTTCGCGGCCAAACGCGCGTTCCCCGAAAAATCCGTCACCGCATCCGGAACCAGTGGCGCCTTCACAATCGTGCGCACATCCTCGAGCGAAAGCTTTCCGCGATAATGCACATCCCACGTCGGACTCTTAAAACTCGAAAGCTCGGCCCGCAGGCTCACATTCGAGTGCGGCAGCTTCAAATTGAAATCCGTCAGCTCAAACGCATCGCGATGCAGCAGAAATTTTCCCGTCGTATCGAACCGGAAAGGTGCGTCGCCCTTCGCCGCCACCTCGATCTGGTACCACTCGAAATCGCCAATGTAGGAATCCACTCCCGTCAGTGGATGGTCGTACGCGAGATGGAAATGAAAATTCTTCCCCTGCGCATTCAGCGCTGTTTTCTGGTTGTTGTAGCTCACTACCCCGTTTTGGATATCGAGCAGGCCCACGCGCAATCCAAACAGCGTTTCCTGCCATGGCTTATTGCTCGGCGGAATGCGCGGCGTGGGAATATTGCTCGCGCCGGATTTGTCGATGCGCACGTTCAATTCCGGATTCTGCGCAGAGAACCGGTCAAGCCGGATGTCGCGCCCGAAAAACGATAGAACCGTCAGCCCCACGTCGATGTGATCCGCGTGAAACAGCGGCGGAGTGCCCGCGGGCTCCGTGCCATGCAGCGTCAGGTCGTCGATCTGCGCGCGCAGCCGGATCGCCTGCAAATGAAATCCGCCCATCTCCACGCGCGCGCCCGTGCGATCTTCAAGCTGCGTGACGATCGCTTTCCGCAGAATGCTTTCCGCCACGCTGTTTCCCAGCTTGTAAACCAGGATCGCAGCAATCGCGATCAATACCGCCATCGCGATCAGCGAATGGCGGATCCATCGCCAGATCTTCGAGCCCTTCATTGCGGGCTCCGCTGCGGTGTGGGGGTTACAGGTGCCGGCGGCGTAGCAGGCGTCACCGGCATGGCTTCGTGGGCTGGAGTCGCCGGCGAGGACGCAGCCGGCAGCGCGTCTTGCTTAGACACGATGTCCAGTTTCACGCGGTCCCGCGTATCCGCCAGCCACTTGTCCGCTCGCGCCTGTATCGCGCGCAGAATTAGAATCTCGCGGATCGTATCGTCCACATCGTCCAGCGGCGGCACTTCCTGGTTCCGCGCCTTCAGCTGCGGCGCGAATTCCTTGTTGTAGTAATCCTCCACCTGCTGGTCGCTCACCTGCGCCGCCGGCCGGAAACGGTAATCGATGAACCGCGAAAGGTAGAGCTGCTGCGCAATCAGCCGCCGCACCGCAGCGGGCGAGAGCCCCGCAGCCGCGCAGCGCTGCTGAAATTCTTCCGGCGACGCAAACTGCTTCTCGAATTCCGCCACCGCGCGATCCACGTCCGAGGTCGTCGGCTGCGCGTATCTCGCCGTCACCGCTTCCGTCCGCACCAGCCACTGATCGGCGAGCAGCCGGATCAACTCGGTGCGCGACTTCGCCTTGCCGTCCACCAACTGCTCAAACGCGCCCAGCTCCCGAATCTCGCTCTCGGTGATCACATCGTCTTCAATCCGCGCCGCCACGCCGTCCACATTCCGCGTCTGCGCCGATGCGCTCACCTTCGCACACAAAGGAACCGCATCGGCCGCAAACACCAGCGCGAACGACGCAATCACAATCGAATTGGCAATCGCGCGCCGCACTAGAACACCGCTCCAATATTGAATGAGAACCCGACGTGCGGCAGCGTGTACGTCCGCGTCACCTCATACGGCGGCGGGCACGGATTCGGCAGCGGCGACGTAGGCGCCTCGCACACCGTCGCCGGATATTGCGCCGGATTCAACAGGTAGCCGATATCGACGCGCACCGGCCCAATCGGCGTCGGATACCGCACGCCGAATCCGATCGTGTGCGAAAAATAATTCAGCTCCGTGTCCGACTTCGATTTCCAGTCCAGATTGATGTGGTTCACGTCGGTGAACACGTTGCCGCCATCGTAGAAAATCGTGCCGCCCAGCCGGTTGCCGATGATCGGCAGCTTCATCGGAAATCGCAGTTCCTGGTTGAACATCAGAAGCCCCAGTCCGCCGATCGGGAATCCCGTCACCGGATCGCGCGGCCCGGCCTGGTTCAGGCTGAATCCGCGCAGCGATTGCCCGCCGCCCGCGAAAAATCGCTCCGGCAACGGCACGTCCACTTCCTGGCTATCTCCAAACACTTGCTCGATACCGAACCGCGTCGAACGCGCGAATACGAAATCGCGCCCAAACGAATAGAACGACGAATTCTGGAAGAAGCCGCGCACAAAGCTCGCACTCGATCCCAGCGTCCGCGACGAAACGCTCAAATCCACCGAATTGAACGTTCCGTGCTTCGCCTCCGTCGGATTGTCACGCCGGTCCCGCACAAACGTGATGCCGAAGCCCGACACCAGCGTCGGCTGGCTGTACAGCGGAATTTCCTCGGGCGAAACTTTTCCATTCAAATTGCTCGCCAGCACCCGCCGGAAAAAATACCGGTACTGGATTGAACTCGCCGGCGACAACTTCTGCGTGAGCTGAAACGCGCCTTCATACCGGATCGACGTGAACGTATCCACATCCAGCGTCTTGTCCGCGAATCCCGTCAGCGATGCGCTCAACGTCTTGTATCCGAGAAACTGGTCCGCCGTGTACGCCAGCAACGCGCGATATTGCAGCGTGCTCGCCCGTGCCTTGAATGAAAGAGTCTGCGCCCGCCCAAACATGTTCGATCGCGCCACTTCCAAGATGCCGCGCGGACTCGCCACAATCGACGTCCCATTCGGATTGTTCCCCGCGCCCGCAATGCTGAGCACCTCAAATCCGCCGCCATATCCGATCGTGTACCGGCTCCCCTCCTGAACGTCCACCACCATCGTCTTATCCGGATCGCTGCCCGCCGGATTTTGCGGCGCAATCTGCACGCGCGTGAAAACGCCCAGGTTGTACAGCCGTCGCTGCGTCTCCACCACGTCGCCCTCCCGCAGCGGCCCGCCCGGCTTGATCGCGACCTGTCTCGCGATAATTCCCGGCCGCGTGAACTGGTAGCCGGTCAGCAGCACCTTCGCCACATCGACCCGCGGCCCTTCCGTGATTTTGTACGCGAGTTTCACCATGTCCGGCTTCGCGCCCGGCGTCACCTGATCTTCGAAATGCGCTTCCGGATATCCTTCGTTGTAATACATCGCGAGAATATTGTTGCGGTCGCTCGCCACGCCCGCCGCCGAATACGGCTGCCCCGGCGACGAACCCGTCACGTTCAGCAGCGTTTCGTCGGAAAGATCGTTGTTGCCCACAATGTCCAGCGCCTCCACTCGCGTCTGCGGGCCTTCCGTGATCTTGAACGTCACATACAAATTATTTTTCTTGCCGCTGTAATCCGTGTCCGTTTCTGCCGCCACCTGCGCATCCAAAAATCCGTTCGAAAGGTACAGGTTCTTGATCGAATCCGTATCGCTGCGCACCAGTGACTGGCTGAATTTCCCGTTCGTCGCAAACGACGCAGGCTGCAGCGCGAGCCGGCTCGTCAGCAAACTCTTGCTGAAATATTTGTTTCCCACGAATCCCACGCCCGCCAGCCGGTAATGATCGCCCCGCGTCACGTCGTAGCTGATCACGCGCTCCTTCGCGCTCGCATCGTCATGCGACGAAACTTCCACGTCTGCGTTGAAATATCCCAGCGCCTGAAAATAATCGCGGATGTTGCGTCGCCCCTCTTGCAGCAGATCGTCGTCCACCGCGCCTTCCGCATACACCGGCACCAGCTGCCTCAGCTTGTCCTTGCTCACCTTCGCGCCGTTGATCACCACCCGCACCCGCGGCCCCGTGGACACCTGATACTGCAGCGGCACCTGATTCGCCGCCGCATCGTAAACGCCCGGCTGAATCAAGATCCCCGCGCCCAAATATCCCTGGTTCAGAAAGTATTTTTTCAGCCGTTGCGTCGCGCGCGTCAGCCGCCCTGTCGTCAGTGTGTCCTTCACACTGATCTTCGACCGCTTGATCAGCTCCTCATCCGAAACGGGCGTCTCGTTCTTCACCTGAAAACTTCCTACCGTCGCGCGCATCCCGGGGATCACGCTCACCAGAATGTCCATCTGCCGTGTTTCGGGGTGCGGCGTCAGGGTCCAGTTGATCTCCGGTTTGTAGAGCCCTTCGCTTTGCAGCACGTCCTTCAGCCGGTCGATCGCGTCGCGCAGCGAACTCTCGCGAAACGGCTCGCCCAATCCCAACCGCATCGCCGCCAGCGCGGCCGCTTCGCTGGGCGGCTCTTTCAATCCGGTCACGCGCACCACGTTGTTGTAAAAATTCCGCTGTACCACAAAATCGATCCGCGCGCCGCCCGGCACGGGTTCCGCGTTCACTTGAATGTCCGCGTAGTCGCCCGTGCGGTACAGCGCGCGCAGGCTCTCGCGCTCGTCGTCGTAATTGAACGCCTTACCCACCGTAACCGCCATCGTCGGCAGCCTCTGCGTCACCGGCGCCCCCGACGTATCCACCACGCGGATCTCCGTGACCGTTTCGTCCTCGGGAAATCCAGATGGCTCGGCGGTCGTCACCGGCTGCTTCGGCTCCGGTTGCGCCTGCTGCGCAAGCGCCGGCGCGGCAAATCCGAAGTTCACAGCGAGGAAGGCCAAAATCAGTAGCGAAGGGGCAAAAAGGCGCGCGAGCGCGGGGGGCGGAATGTTTCCGTATCTCATGCAGGCAAAGGAGTAAGACGGAAGGTTAGCATGGCGCGTTGCCTCGCCAGAGCGAAAAGGCGCTATGATGTGAGTTCCGCGCGAAACTGCGAATCGCCGCGATTTTACGGGCCTATCCGACAGCCGATGACTCCCGAACAGCGCGAAAAATACTCACGCCAGGTCCTCTTCCACGGCCTCGGCGAAGCGGGGCAGGAACGCTTGCTCGCATCGAGCGCCGTGCTGGTTGGATGCGGCGCCCTCGGCACCGTGGCCGCCAATCTTCTGGCGCGCGCCGGAGTCGGCCGCCTGCGCATTATCGACCGCGATTTCGTCGAACTCTCCAACCTTCAGCGCCAGACGCTCTTCGAGGAATCCGACGCCCGCGAGGCTCTCCCCAAATCCGTCGCCGCCGAACGCCGCCTCCGCGCCATCAATTCCGATGTGCGCGTCGAAGCCGTCGTCGAAGACGTCACGCCCGACAACGTCGAAGACCTGCTAGAAGGTTTTTCGCTGATCGTCGATGGCACAGACAATTTCGAGACACGCCTTCTCGTCAACGACGCCGCCATCTCCACCGGCACGCCATGGATTTACGCCGCCGCCGTCGGAAGCTACGGCGTCACGATGACGATCCTTCCCGGCGAGACAGCATGTCTGGCGTGCCTCGTCGAATCGAGCGCAGATGGCACTACTCTCGGTGCGGAGGAAACGTGCGACACCGCTGGCGTATTGAACGCGGCTGCCGGACTGATCGCGTCGCTTGAAGCCGCCGAAGCGATCAAGTTTCTCGCGGGCCATCGCGAACAGCTCAATCGCAAACTCGTCTCCTGCGACGTGTGGACCTGCAAATTCCAATCGATCCACGTCGCGCGCAATCCCGAATGCCGTGCCTGTGCGCGCCGCGATTTTCGCTACCTCAACGGCAAAGCGCAGCCACACATCTCCATGTGTGGCCGCGACTCCGTGCAGATTCACGAGCGTCACCGCAAAATCGATCTCGGCGAACTCGGCGCACGCGTCTCAAGCGCAACCGGGAGCCCGGTGCGTCGCAACGAATACCTGCTGAAGTTTGAAGTAGAACCCTACGAAGTTACGGTCTTCGCAGACGGCCGGGCCATCGTGAAAGGCACGCAGAATCCCGCCATCGCACGATCTCTGTACGCAAAATTTGTGGGGGCTTAGAAAAAACTAGCCGACGAAGCGCCGCATCGCCGACTGCCGCATCGCGGACCGATCGATATTTTCGCGGGTATTCATTAGTGTGAGCAGGGTGCTCAGCACGCGCGCCTTCAGTTCATCCGACATCGAAAATCCGCTCGTCGCCACAGTGACCAGCGACTCGCCGCGCCCGGAAATTTTCTTCATGAATTCTTTCTGTCGCTCGTGGCTGGTGTTCGATAGAGCCGTTTCGCGGCGCATCTCCGCGCACTCGTTTTCGATGACCAGTGTGAAATGCATTACGCAGAGATGCTCTGCCGCGAGTCCCGCGGGTACGCTGAGCTTGCATCCCTTTGCCGTGCAGTTTTCCGCCACAGCTCGTCCTCGAACAGGCGGGAACCGACTTCTACGCCTGCGTTCACCGAGTGTAAGCAGGACCGAGAGCGCGCGCCAGATGAGCGTAAAGGCCTTGCGCTCAATCCGATAGCAGCTAGTTGGCGACGAAGGAAACGGTTCGACGCGAAACACTGCCTCGTAAACCATTCATACAAAATGGTTTATTGTGCCTGCTCGGCCGGCTTGTGCTCGCCGGAATGATATTGCGACCATGGACCGGCGTCCATATCCTGCATCACCGGAGCCTGCCAGCCGTATTCCGGATGCGCGTCGAGGAACGGTTGCGCTTTGAAATCGGTGCCGCACGGGTGCCCGATTCGCGCGATGAAGCTCATCGTTTCGGCCATGTGCGTGTCGATCACTTTGCCTTCCACCGAACCCGTCGGATTAAACGGGTGCGAATCGCGCGACGGATCGCCCGGCGTCGGCTTGTCGCCGTGTCCGCAAAGCGTGCGGTGGTTCGGATCTTCTTTCTTCTCGTACGTGTCGTAGTGATCGGAGAGAAACGATTCGGCGAGAGTGGTATCGATCTTCCCGCGATTCGCTTCCATCAGCTGGTCCCAGCGAGCATGACGCGCCACAGGAGAACTCGCTGTGTTGGTGGGATCGAAGCTCGTTTCGCCGGCGATCACTTTCGGATCGCTCGCGAAATTGGAGCCAACGAAGTAGCCGTCTTTCGTTTTCCACACGTTGTAGTGCTGGAGGCCGAGCTCGAAGCGCGCGATCTCTCCGGTCTTTCGATCCGCGAGCAGCCAGTCGTTCGCGTAGCCGCCGTTGTTGCCGTCGAGCATGATCTTCACGTAGTCGTCGATCGATGCGGCGTACTGCATGGCTTTGCGCGCGCGCACAAATTCCGGCTTGCCGTTCACATCCCAGCCGTGAAAATCCGAAATCGTGGTCTCGGTGATCATCAAACCGTCGGAGTTCACTCCGAAATCGTCGTCGCTCGCGATCACGCCGGGAAATCCGTCCATGAGGAACGCGTAGCCGTTTTCCGGAACGATGTCGAAGATGATGTTCCAGTGCACGCCGTAGATGTAGTTGGTCCAGTTATTGTGGGCCATCACGATCTGGCCGTTTTTCGTGTAGCTGCCGGCGGCGACGAATGCGCTGCAGTGGTCGTGCCTATCCGCGGCCGGCTTTGGCGACTTGGGCGTGGTGGACGGGCTGACCTGTCCGTCGAGCCACGGCACGTAGTAATCGGCCAGCTCCATGAACGCGTTCATCGCCACGATGTCTTCGAGGTCGAGCTTCACTTTCCGCGCGGCCAGGCCGTCGGCGATTCCCTGCAACTCGGCTTGGTATTCGGGATCGATCTTGGGCCACAGCATCTGCCGCCCGGCGCGGCGGAAGAAATCCCAGTTGCGGTTCGTTTCGTGCGTCATGTCCAGCTGCACGGCAGCGTAGGCGTTGGCGATTTCCTGGGAGAGCAGGTAGCCGTGCTGGTAGCCAATGTCGTGCGGCGAGCCTTCGAGGTGAACGTAGATCCACCCGTCGCGCTCGAACCGGTACGCCTTCGCGAGCGCGGCGTCTTTGTCCGGCGAGGCGACCGCGGCGCCACCTTTAGCCGCACGAGGCTGCGACGCCGCAGCTCGCGCGCTCGACACCGTCGCTCCACACAGCAGCGCCAACGCAGCAATCAGCAGGCTCGGTCGAATCACAGGTCGCTCCTTAGAAGCCGTTTCTGGGCAGCCAGTGTATCGGCCCCGCAGCCAAAACTCCACGGCCCGTGGGGTAGCCCCGGTTCGCAAGACTGCGCAACGGCGGCCGCATCCCGATGCCGTGTGCGCGCTTGAACTCAGCGGCGAGCCTCGCGGGATTTACCCGCGGCGCTCGCCCACAGGCAGGATTGCCTGTGCTACCGAGCAGATGGTGGGTAAATTTGTGTCGATTAGAAAGGGGGCCGGTCCTTTGTTTTGTGTAAGTTTCGGGCAATTCTAATCGGCGAGCACTCCGATTAGAAATTATCAGGTGGGTTGCAACTGGGTGCGCTGTGACGATGCGAGGCGCTTCAAAACCGGAGCGAACAGAGATCCTTCGGCCCGTGAACGGGCCTCTGGATGACGGGCGTTTTTCAAACGCGCGTGGGACAACTGCACACAGGCCAACTCCAGCCTGTGCCACTTTTTGGGTTGAGGTTGTGCGTGCACAGTTCATTGAGGGGTGGGCGGCGTTGAGCAGGCAGGGATGCCTACCCCACGATTTTGGTGAATGTGTCATCTAGTGCCGATTAGAAAGTCGTCCCGTCGTTTGTTTTGTGGAAGTTACGTCACATTTTAATTTTACGAGATGTCGATTAGAAAACTGTCGCTCGGGTGAATTGCGGAGAATACGTACGTAGGGAAACGGATGGAGGCGGTGGATGGAGTGGGGCGTGATACCGGTGGAGCAGCTTCCGGCGCCTTGAGGACTGCGTGCGCGTTGCATGCGAGTGCTAAGTGGGGTGAGTGCTGATCCCTAACCGATGATAGCACGATAGTTACTATATGTAAAGATAAAAAACATGGTGATGAGTAAGTTTCAAAATGGGAATCGTGGATTTGGCTGGTCGAGAGGGAGATTATCGGTGGCGCGGTAATAGGGTGCGCTCGGTTGCTCGATGGCGAACAATTCTATCGGAGTGCGTCGGTGTGAGGAGCCGGATCGATTGGCTTGGTGGGGCGAGAGTCTTGGGACCGGCAAGAGCATGCAGGTTGGGCGGTTTGCTCCGCACCAGCGAAGGCGCACCCCGCTGAGAGCGGGGTGCAGTCAGGCCGAGAGCCCGTCCTATTGCGGGCCTGTGGAAAAGTTGACAGGAAGGGTGAAGCTCGTATGATTGTGATTCGCGTTTTACGCAGGTGCGTAAGGACTTAGGGCGTTTTTCCGAGGGAAGGGCGGCGATTTTGTTGAGCTGGGCGCACAACTTGGCGGACATCGTATCGCTGGCGGGATCGCTGATGCATCCGGGCGGGAACCCGATCACAGAGTTCTGGCGGCGGAATATGGACCCGTCGCTGAACCCATTCAAGGGGCTGTACACGCCGAACGCGTTCGACCTGGCGATCATGCTGCCGTATTTCTTTGTGATGTCGGTGCTGGCTTGCTTCGGGGTGCACCGCTACGCGCTGGTTTACAACTACTTCAAAAACCGGAAGCACGTGGCCGGGCCGCCGCCGGAAGTGAAAGAGTGGCCGCGGGTAACAGTGCAGCTGCCGATTTACAACGAGCGCTACGTGATCGAGCGGCTGGTGGAAGCTGTGGCCGCGTTCGACTATCCGCGCGAGCTGCTGGACATCCAGGTGCTGGACGATTCGACCGACGAGACCCAGCAGGTGGCGCGCGACTGCGTGGAACGCTACCGGGCGCTGGGCGTGCCGATCAGCTACATCCACCGCGACAACCGCGAAGGATTCAAAGCGGGGGCGCTGCAGGAAGGGCTCACGGTATCGAAGGGCGAATTCGTCGCGATTTTCGACGCGGACTTTATTCCTCCGGCGGATTTTCTGCGCCGTACGGTCCCCTACTTCACCGATACGAGGCTGGCGATGGTGCAGACGCGCTGGAGCTACATCAACCGGAACTATTCGGCGCTGACGGAAGTGGAGGCGATTCTTCTGGACGGTCACTTTGTGATCGAGCACTCATCGCGATTCCGGAGCGGACTATTTTTCAATTTCAACGGAACGGCGGGAATCTGGCGCCGGGCGGCGATCGAGGATGCCGGCGGCTGGCAGCACGACACGCTCACCGAAGACACCGATCTTTCCTATCGCGCGCAGCTGAAGGGCTGGCACTTCGTTTACCTGCCGGAGATCGATTGCCCGAGCGAGCTGCCGGTGGAAATGAACGCGTTCAAATCGCAGCAGGCGCGCTGGGCGAAGGGGCTGATGCAGACGGCGAAAAAGATTTTGCCGCGTGTGCTGCGTTCGAATGTGCCCACGGCGGTGAAGGCCGAAGCGGTGTTTCACCTTACTGCGAACATCAGCTATCCGCTGATGGTGTGCATGTCGATCATTCTGCTGCCGGCGATGATTGTGCGGTTCTATCAGGGCTGGTTTCAGGTGATGGTGATCGACCTGCCGCTGTTCCTGGCATCGACGTGCTCGATTTCGTCTTTTTATCTGGCGGCGGAACGCGCGCTTTATCCCAAGACTTGGAAGCGAGCGATTTTGTATCTGCCGTTTGTGATGGCGGTGGGCATCGGGCTTTCGGTGCGCAACGCGAAGGCTGTGCTGGAAGCGATCTTCGGGGTGAAATCGGAATTCGTGCGGACGCCGAAGTACCGGGTGGAAGCGGGCGCGCACAGCGGCGCAAGCACCGGCGACTGGGCGAAGAAAACGTATCGCAAAAGCGCGGGATGGATGCCGTTTGCGGAAGTGGCGCTCGGGCTGTATTTCGCGGCGGCGGTGGTGTACTCGATCTTCCGGCTGAATTACGCGACCGTTCCCTTCCTGCTGCTTTTTGTGTGGGGCTACCTCTATACGGGGTTGATGTCACTCGGCCAAACGTATTTTGAGAAATTGAAGTTCGGCGTGGAATCGGGCGAAGTGCGGCCGGCCTCGACGGGCGCGCCGGGATTCTAGCTTGCAGTGAAACCTGTGCCGTTCCCTTTCGTCAAAACTCTGGGGAGAAACCCATGAAAATTTCAGCGGCGGTAAAGCGGGCGGCGCTCGTGGCGTGTTCCCTCATTTGCGTGGTGGCATTTACCGCGGTGCTTGTGCAGGCGCGATTCGCGCAGCCGGTGGCGGAGTATCAGGCGCGGCGCGCGGCATTGCGGATGCATCTGGATGCGCCGCTTGTGCTGTTCGGCTACACCTCGAAGCAGGATCCGTCGGAAGTGGCGATCTTCTTTCAGGAGCCGAATTTTTATTACCTTACCGGCCACGACGAGCCCGATGCGGCGGTGATGATCCTGCCGGACGCTCCCGCGGGAAAAACGTGGAATGGCCCGCACGAGATTCTTTATTTGCCCATGCGCAACCTGCAGCAGGAAAAGTGGGAGGGCGCGAAGCTCGGCCCCGACGATGCGGGCGTGGCAGCCAAGACGGGATTTGAAGCCGTGGAGAACTACGACAAGCTCGCAGCGGATTTGCAGGCGGCGGAGAAGGTCTGGCCGGCGGTTTATACGGTGCTGCCGCCGAAAGATCGGGGCGGGAAAGTGGATGAGGCGGGATATCCGCACTTCACTCGAGCCAACGAGTGGATCAAAGCGACCATGCCGAACGCGACGATCAAGGATGGCGCGCCGGCGATCTACGCCATGCGGCAGGTGAAGTCACCGGGCGAGCTGGCGCTGCTGCAGAAAGCGATCGATCTATCCGTGGATGCGCATATCGACGCGATGAAGACGATGAAGCCGGGGCTTTTCGAATACCAGATCGCGGCGCGGATGAAGATGGTTCACGAGTGGGGCGGAGTAGCGCGCGAGGCGTATGCGCCGATCGTGGGCACGGGACTGAATTCGACGGTGCTGCACTACGACGTGCTCGACCAGCAGATCCAAGATGGCGATGTGGTGGTGATCGACGTGGGCGGCGAGTACGGCGGATACGCGGCGGACATCACGCGAACGCTTCCGGCGAATGGGAAGTTCACGGCGCGGCAGCGGGAGATTTATGACATCGTGCTGGGCGCGCAGAATGCGGCGATCGCGGCGGTGAAGCCGGGCGCGCACCTCTATAAAGGCGCGGACAGCTTGATGGCGATCAGCATGGCGTATGTGAATTCGCACGGGAAGGATTCGGCGGGGCAGCCGCTGGGGCGTTATTACATACACGGAGTGAGTCATCATCTTGGGCTGGATGTGCACGATCCGGGAGACAGAGATCGAGCGCTGGAGCCGGGGATGGTGGTGACGGTGGAACCGGGGATTTATATTCCAGCCGAGAAAATCGGAGTGCGAATCGAAGATGACGTGCTCGTGACGGATACGGGGTACAAGATATTGTCGGAGAGGGCGCCGAGGACGGCGGATGCGGTGGAGGCTGAGATGGCGACGGGGCACGCGAAGTAGCTATGCTGGTGTCCTTAATCGAGGTGACGGGTCGATTGAGTCGGGATGAGTGGCAAGCGGTAGCGTCGCTCCCGCAGTCCAAGGTGGGCCGCTGTGCGGGCGACGAAGGCGGCTGAGATCGACACTGCCAGTTGTGCCGCGCACCCTTTTGAAAGGAAAAGGGCGCGGCACCCGGAAAGGCACGTGGAGCTGAGCGTGGCTACGTTGTGGTGGTGATGGGGTTGGTGGCGGAGCGGTGGCTTCGCTACCGCACTCCGGGAAAGGCGTGTGAAGCAAAAAAAAACGGCGGAGTTGCGCTGGGCGGCTCCGCCGTTTTGCTGTGCGGGCGACGAAGGCGGCTGAGTTCGACACTGCCAGTTGTGCCGCGCACCCTTTTGAAAGGAAAAGGGCGCGGCACCCGGAAAGACAAGTGGAGCTGAGCGAGGCTACGTTGTGGTGGTGATGGGGTTGGTGGCGGAGCGGTGGCTTCGCTACCGCACTCCGGGAAAGGCGTGTGAAGCAAAAAAAACGGCGGAGCTGCTTGAGCGGCTCCGCCGTTTTTTTGTGAGGCGCGTTTCGCTTGCGCGATGCGCCGGGATGTTGAGGTTAGGCCTGGACCTGGAGGAATTCTCCGGGGAGGCGGCCGATGCGGCTCTTGCGGTCGGCGTGAATGCGAGCGGCCTGTCGCGAATTGTGCGAAGGCTGATGCTGCGGTTCGGCCGATGGCGCGTCGAGATCGATGCGCGGACGTTCGATGCGGATGCCGAGCTTGCGCTCGAGCTGCATGATGTCCGTGCGCTGCTCGCGGCTGAACAGCGTGGTGGCGACACCGCGTCCACCAGCGCGGCCGGTGCGGCCAACGCGGTGAATGAAGTCCTCGGCGATTTCGGGCAGGTCGTAATTGATGACCTGCGCGACGTCTTGGACGTGGATGCCGCGCGAAGCGACGTCGGTGGCAACAAGGACGCGAACGCGACCCTGCTGAAAACCGGCGAGCGCTGCGTTACGCTGCGACTGCGAACGATCGCCGTGAATCACGGCAACGTCGAAGCCATCGCGATCGAGAGCCCACGAAAGACGGTCGGCTCCGCGCTTGGTGCGCGCGAAGATCAGAACGCGTCCCGTTTCCTGACGAAGCAGGCGCATAAGCATCTGCATCTTTTTGTCGGACGGGACTTCGAAGGCCTGAATGCGGACATTTTCAGACGGCTTGGAAACGGAGCCGAAGGAAATGCGCACGGGCGACTTCATATAATCGTGAACCAGATGCGCGACCGAAGCTTCGAGAGTCGCGGAGAAGCAAAGCGTCTGGCGTTCGCGAGGAAGCGCGGTAACGATGCGCTTAATGGCTGGGAGAAAGCCCATGTCGAGCATGCGGTCGGCTTCATCGAGAATCAGAATGCGCAGGTCGCGGAAATTGACGAGCCGGCGCGAGAGAAAATCCTCGAGACGGCCGGGCGTTGCCACGACCAGGCGAGCACCGCGGCGAAGCGCGGTGAGTTGAACGTTTTCCGAAAGTCCGCCGACGACGAGCGCGGCATGACCCAGCCGGCGATCGCGAAGCGCGTTGTACGTCTCGACGACTTGCATGGCAAGTTCGCGAGTCGGAACCAGAACCAGCGCCGCGATGCCCTGCGTTTTTTCGCGGAGCATGTGTTCGACGACGGGAACCAAGAACGCGAGCGTCTTGCCGGTGCCGGTCTGCGCGGTGGCAAGAACGTCTTTGCCAGCGAGAGCCTGCGGGATCGCCGAAGCTTGAACGGGCGTCGGAATGACGAATTTATTGTGCGCCAGGCGATCTTTCATATATGCAGAGATCGCCATGGTGGAGAACAGCGGGGCGGCTGCGGGTTGCGCTTGTGTTTGCGCGTGGGCAGACTGCGGCTGTTCTTGTGAAACGGTATTGCTATCCATCTAGTGTTTTACCTTTTGCGTGGAGAAAGGCCGATCGCGTACACCCATAGGGTGCGAAAACACGGGCCTCATGCCACATGTTTGAATTACGCGTAATGACGGCGGAGCTTACTGAAGGCGGGTATTCTCAGGCGGACTGCTAATCCGGAGGGACCGCACAACACAACCGAAGTATTAAGCGCAGTGAGAGAGTAGCACAGGTTGAGACCGAGTGGTAGCGAAATCGTATAGGGTGTTTGGTTGGTTTATTTTGAGGTGCGGAAGAGTAACGGGCGGATTTTGTGGAGGAACGAGATGAGAAAGTTTGCGATTGCGATGGCTGCGGCTCTGGCGGTGGTGGTGGCGATGGCGTTTGCGGGTGCGTGCGCGGGGCAAGTGGTGGATTACAGGAAGGCGGCGGTGAGTGGGGATTTTGTAGCGAAGAATTTTACGTTTCACGATGGATCGACGATGCCGGAGCTGAAGTTGCATTACGTGACTTGGGGAACGCCGAGGAGGAATGCAGCGGGCGCGATCACGAACGCAGCGCTTGTGTTGCACGGCACCGGCGGAGCGGGAATGAATTTCGCGGGCGCGCCGGGAGTGCACATGAACCCGCTTTTGGGGAAAGGCGGGCCGGTGGATGCGACGGTGTTCTACGTGATTGCGCCGGATGCGATCGGATCGGGCAAGTCTGCGAAGCCGAGCGACGGGCTGCGGCAGAAATTTCCGCACTACAACCTGGAGGATGTGGTGGCGGCGGGAAAGTTGGTGGTGGAAAGCCTTGGCGTGCATCATCTCGCGCTGGTGACGGGAATTTCGCTGGGTGGACGGACGACGTGGCAGTGGGGCGTGCAGTTTCCGGAGTTTATGGATGCGCTGGTGCCGATGATTTCGTCGCCGAGGCCGAATGCGGGGCGGCGCGGCGAAATCGATTTTCTGGCCGAGGCGATTGTGCGCAACGATCCGGGTTTCGACGGCGGCAACTACACTACGAATCCGCACAGCGTGGCGCTGGCGGAAATGATGTACAGCATGTGGCTGTCGCAGGCGGTGGGGCGGCAGGAGGAATCGCCGACGCGGGATGCGGTGGCAGCGGAGTTCGCGGCGATGGAAACGCCGGAGACGGATGCGAACGATTTTATTTATCAGTTGAGGATGAACGACGGGTTCGATGCGTGGCGGCAGATCGAGAAAGTTCGTGCACCGGTGCTGATCATCAACATGGCGGGCGATTTGATGGTGCCGGTGCAACTGGGCGATGCGAAAGCTGCGGCGGCGAAGCTGAAAGACGCGACTTATATAGAGGTGGCGGAGGGCAGTGAATACGGGCACGGAGGGCTGATGCCGACAGTCGGCGTTTGGGGACCGAGGATGCGCGGGTGGCTCGAAGCGCGCGAGCCGCAAAATTTCAGCCATTAAAACCGTGATGCAGCGGATGAACGTTGATGCGGCGCGCGAGCGCGGCGCAGTAGAATGACGGCGGGGATTCGAGAGACGGAGGCAGGACTGATGGTTCGAGCGAGACAAATTTTGGGAATTGCGACTGTGGCGACTGCGATGGCGTTCGCGGGTGGTGCGAGCGCACAGAATGCGGCGTTTCACAATGCGCCGGCAAGCGCGAAGGCGACGAAGAATCCTGAAGGACATTCAGCGGAAGCGGCGACCGCGGGCGGCGCGGTGTATCAGCAGAAATGCGCGATGTGCCACGGACAAAAAGCGCAAGGAGTGGCCAACATTCCGGCGCTGGCGAAAGGGCCGACACAGACGGCGACGGACGGCGAGGTTTTCTGGTTCATCACGAATGGTGATGTGGCGAATGGAATGCCGGCGTGGAATACGCTATCGGAGAAGCAGCGGTGGGACGTGGTGGCGTATTTGAAGACGATCAACACGGCGAAGGCTGCGCCGGCTGCTGCGAGCTCGAGTACGGATGCAGCGGTGGGAAACGGCCAAGGCACGATGATCGCAAATTCGCCGCTGCCGACTCCTCCGTTCCTCGATTTCCGGACCGAATCGCCGGGAAAGATTCACAAGATCACGGTGAAGGATTTGCCGGCACCGTTTGCGACCAAGAGCGCGAACAACGGACCGAGGCTGGTGCCGCGGCCGGAGGGCGTGTGGCCGAAAGTGCCGGACGGCTACAAGGTGGAGCAGTACGTTTCAACAGGGATTGAGGAGCCGCGCAACATTGTGACGGCGCCGAACGGCGATTATTTTTTCGCGGAGAGTTCGCCTGGCAACGTGAAGATCGCGCGCGGAATCACCGCCGACGGGAAACCGGAGCTGGTGGCGACGTACGCGACGGGGCTGAATCGGCCTTATGGCATCGCGTTTTATCCGCCGGGGCCCGATCCGAAGTGGGTGTACGTGGGTAACACGGATTCGATCGTGCGGTTCGCGTACAAGAACGGCGATTTGAAAGCGACGGGCGCGCCGGAGCATATCGCGGATGTGCCGGGCGGCGGCGGACACTGGACTCGGCCGGTGGTATTTACGCTCGACGGCAAAAAGATGTACGTCCCGGTGGGATCGGCTTCGAACGTGGACGATCCGGACACGACTCCGGCGGAACTGAATCGCGCGGACGTGCTGGAATTTAATCCCGACGGATCGCAGATGCGGATTTACGCGTACGGCATTCGCAACGGTGGAGGCGGCGCGGCTGTGGATCCGAAGACGGGCGAGCTGTGGGTTTCGGTGAACGAGCGCGACGGACTGGGCGACAACCTGGTGCCGGATTACATCACGCACGTGGAGCCGGGCGGATTTTACGGATGGCCGTGGTGGTACATGGGCGGGCATCAGGATCCGCGACGGCTTGGAGCGCATCCGGAATTGCAGAACAAAGTGATCACGCCGGATGTGGTGCTGCAGCCGCACTTCGCGTCGCTGGGGATCGTGTTTTACAACGGCAAGCAGTTCCCTGCTGAATTTACCGGCGATATTTTTGCGGCCGAGCACGGATCGTGGAACAAGAACATTCGCGGGGGATACGAATTGATTCGCGTGCCGCTGCACGGGACGGGCAAGGCGAGCGGCGAATTCGAGGATTTCA
The DNA here is from genome assembly GCA_963702125.1 of uncultured Acidobacteriota bacterium. GTDB lineage: Bacteria > Acidobacteriota > Terriglobia > Acidiferrales > UBA7541 > Palsa-295. The sequence continues at coordinate 4,399,870 of OY969716.1, read as the reverse complement.
TGACGGGATTCGTGTTGCCGGATGGGAACGCGTGGGGCCGGCCTGTGGGCGTGACGGTGGCGACGGATGGATCGTTGCTGGTCACGGATGATGGATCGAATGCGATCTGGCGGATTACCTATACGGGTGGGAAGAGCGGGGACTGACGGCTACAAGAATTGAAGGATGTGAACGGCGCGCCGGCGGTTGGCGGCGCGCCGTTTTTTTTGAGGTTGGAGTGAAAAAATGAAAAGCTCACAGAAAATATTTCCATGCCACACGGAGCACTGTAATTTTGGCGGTGGTTGAAAGTGGCTGCGAGGATTTAGAAAGCTGTTAAACCGGGCAGCGCCGAAGCGGCGGTGCCACAGAGGCGCTGACCTAGAATGTTCTAAACGGCGGCAAGACTGGCGATTCCCACCGTTATCAATGGCCGACCGGACCGCAAACACATTTCGACCAGCTACGTTGAACGTCAAAACCTCACAATGCGGATGCAGATGCGCCGCTTTACGCGCCTCACGAATGCGTTCTCTAAGAAACTCGAAAATCACGAACACGCGATTGCGCTTCACTTCATGCACTACAACTTCTGCCGCATTCATCAAACACTTCGCGTGACTCCCGCGATGGCCGCTGGACTCACCGACCATGTTTGGGAAGTCTCTGACATCGTGAATCTGATTCGCCCGACATCCATCGAACAGGCCGCATAGATCGGAACTACCGTCCGAACTGATAGACTTGGCGTGATGTTTGAAATAAGCGTCACAGTAAAGACGGATAGCTTCAGCGTTTACAAATTGCTGGTTTATCATCATCGCGTAGTCTATCTCGGAGCTGCTGCTTTCTCCTCCGCGTGGTTTTCTCGGTGGCCGTCTGTGGTCAGTTGCTGCGTTGGCTGGCGATCGGGTCCTCGTTGTGTCTTGCGGTCTGAGCGCCACGCGCCGTCGTGTGGAGGCACCAGCTTCGTGTCTGCATCAGTCGCTACCCTAGTCCTAGCATCTCCCCACCTCTCCGCTTTCTGTTCTTCCGTCGCGTTCTTTTCCTTCGCGCCTTCGTGCTCCAGTTTCGTCGCACTGCGCCCTGCTCTTCAGTTTCTCTCGCCTTGTCCGAGGCCGAGCGCGCTGCGCCGATCTCCGGCACCAGCTTTCGGACCGTATTAAGGCCACGTCGCACTGCGAGCCGTTGCGCGCAGCGCATTGCCCTCCACCAGTGCGCAGTGCTTTGCGCTCGCTTCGTATTGTTCAGCTCGTTCTTAGTGAAGCTATCTTACAAATAAGCGTCACAGTAAAGACCGATAGCTTCAGCGTTTACAAATTGCTGCCATTCTGCCGATACTGAAATGGGTCGCCAGTCTGTTGCTCGGACGGTAGCCCTCTAGTCCGTTGGCGGGAAAAAGCCCAACGGGACGTGTTACAACCCTCTCGGTGGCCGTCACCGCCGAGAGGGATTCCTGTTTTTAAGACCTTCAAATTCGCCAAAGCTCGCCACCTGCCCGAACGTACAATTTCAAACAGTTTTTTCGATTGATTGACCCCGTGCGAGGAGGGCCGCTATAATTGGGATTCTGCGCAGTGAGTTCGCCGCTTTGTGGGCTTGTGGGCCCGCGCGTTGTGGCAGACCGAAACCCCATCCGGGGATGAACAGCGCACAATTTTCAGGAGTCAGCGAAATGATCAAGGCGACACTTTTGCGTCCGGGCATGATTATCAAGCACGAGAACGACTTGTGCGTGGTGTACAGCGTGGATCACCGGACGCCGGGCAACAAGCGCGGATCGATGCAGACCAAGATGCGCAACCTGCGCACGGGCAACATGATGGATCACCGGTTCCGCGCGGAAGAAACGGTGGAGAAGGTGGTGGTGGACGAATTGCCGTTCGAATATTTGTACAGCGACGGCGAGACGCACCATTTCATGAACACGGAAAACTACGAGCAGCTGGAGCTAGGCAGCGACATCGTGGGCGATTCGAAGGACTACTTGATTCCGAATCTTGGGGTGAAAATCGAGTATTACGACGACAAGCCGATTGGCGTGCTGGTGCCGGACACAGTGGACCTGCTGGTGGTGGAGACCGAGCAGACGATTCAGAAGGCGACGGCGAGCGCGGTGATGAAGCCGGCGAAGCTCGAGACGGGATTGATCGTGAACGTGCCGCCGTTTGTGGGTGAGGGCGACAAGATCAAGGTGGATACGTCGGAAGCGCGGTACATCCAGCGCATTCAGTAACTTTTCAGATTGAGCTGGGTTTGATTTGGGCGGCGCTGCTCTTTGTGAGCGGCGCCGCTTTTTTGTTTATGGGGCCGAGTTGCGATTCGAATATGAAGTACGCTCCTCGTGCGCGTTGCCTGCATGGATATAATTCGGACTTCCCGGGTGATCAGACGATGAGAATCGGAGTGTTGTTCGCGGGGCTGGTGGTGGCGGGGATGATGGCGATTCCGTGCCCGGCGCAGAACGCGCAGAAGATCGTGGACGAGTATGTGCGCGCGATCGGCGGCGAGAAGGCTGTGGCGGCGGTGCGCACGGAATCGATTGCGGGCAGCGTGCGGGTGAAAGCAGGCGGATCGAGCGCCGCGGACGACGCCGCGGATGCGGCGGGAACGTTTGGCACGTATTCGCTGATCGTAAAGGCGCCGGGCAAATTCTATTCGGAATTTGGGATGGGCGGCGAACGCGACGTGACCGCGTTCAACGGGAAATCCGCGTGGCAGAAAGTTGGCGCGGCCGCCGCGGTGACGCTTACGGGGGCGAGCGCGTCTGAGGCGGAAGCGGAAGCGCGGTATTTGAATGGACGGCTTGTCCATTTGAAGCGCGACAAGGTGGGCGTGCGGCTGGCGGGAATCGACGACGTGCACGGGCAAAAGGCGTATCACATCGAGCTGGCGTTCACGCCATCGGTGAAGCGCGACCTCTATTTCGATACGAGCACGCACTTGCTGGTGCGATCGGTGGCGCGGCCCATAGGCAAGGGAGACGGGGCGAACGTCGGCGCCGGCGATCCGAGCGTGCAGACGGATTATTTCGACTATCGCGCGGTGCGCGGCGTGATGGAGCCGGAGTCGATGGAAGTGACGCGCGACGGAAAGACGTACACGATTTCGGTGACGCACATCGATCTGAATGGCGAAGTGAACGACGCGATTTTTAATTTTCCGTCGAACGACAAGCGGCCGCTGCCGGACATTCCGCAGCTGCTGCGCGATTTGAATGCGAATCAGAGGGCGATCGAGGAAATTCAGAAGCACTACACGTGCCATTTGACGGTGGAAGAGCTGAAGGTGGATTCGAAGGGGGATGTGACGTCGAAGAGCGTGAAGGAATACGACTCGTATTTCATAGGCGAGGACGAAGTGCGGCGGTTGATCGCGAAGGACGGCAAGCCGCTCGAAGGCGACGAGAAAAAGAAGGAAGAGGAGCGGTTCAGCAAGCAATTTGACGAGCTGAAGAAAAAGCAGGCGGAACTGGAGAACGATCCAAAGAAGCAGGAGAAACAGCAGGAGCGCGACGACGAGCAGATTTCGGATTTCTTGCGCGCGGAAAGTTTCACGAATCCGCGGCGCGAGATTTTCCGCGGGCATGAAGTGATCGTGTTCGATTTCGCGGCGAATCCGGACTACAAGCCGCGGAATTTGAACGAATCGATCGCGCAGAAGCTGGGCGGCGTAGTGTGGGTTGACGAGGACGCCCGCGACGTGGCGCGGCTGGAAGCGCGGTTTATGGATTCCGCAAAAATCGGCGGCGGCCTGGTGGGCGCGATTTCGAAAGGCACGAACCTGGTGATCGAGCAGGCCAAGGTGAACGACGAGGTCTGGCTGCCGACTTACGCTGAGGTTCACGCCTCCGCGCGGCTCGCATTTGTGCATTTCAAGGCGAATGAGATCGACCGGTACACGGACTACCGGAAATTTGGATCGGAAGTAAAGTTGGGAGGAGCGGTGCCGCTGGACGCGCCGCCCGCTTCGACGCCGACGCCAGCGACTCCTCAAAGCACAACTCCGGAAAAACCACAGTGATCGAGCGCTACTTCCAGCTCGCCGAACACGGAACGACGGTGCGACGCGAGCTGCTGGGCGGCCTGACGACGTTCATGACGATGGCGTACGTCGCCGTCGTGAATCCGCAGATTCTGGCGCACGCGGGGATGCCACAGGCCGGCGTGCTGTTTGCAACGTGCGTGGCGACGGCGGTGGCAACGCTGGTGATGGGGTTGTACGCGAATTATCCGATCGCGGTGGCGCCGGGAATGTCGTTGAACGCGTACTTCACATATTCGGTGTGCATCGACATGCACATCCCGTGGCAGACGGCGCTGGGAGTGGTGTTTTTGTCGGGCGCGCTGTTTTTTGTGCTGACTGTGACGCGCGTGCGCGAGCAAATCGTGAACGGAATTCCCGAGAGCTTGAAGCATTCGACGGCGGCGGGGATTGGTTTGTTCATTGCGTTTGTGGGATTGAAAAACGCGGGGATCGTGGCGGCGAGCCCGGAAACGCTCGTGACGATCGGCCGCTTTAGCGATCGCGGGCTGCAGCTGGCGTGTTTTGGTCTCGTGGCGACGGCGGTGTTGATGGCGCGGCGCGTGAATGGTGCGATTCTGATCGGAATTGCGGCGACAACGCTGCTTGGAATGGCGTGCGGCGTGACGCATTTGCCGGGCGCGATTGTGTCGATGCCGGATCCGTCTGGAACATGGATGAAGCTGGATGTGCGGGCGGCGCTGCATCTGGGGCTGATTGAAATTATTTTCGCGTTTTTGTTCGTGGATCTTTTCGACAACGTGGGGACACTGGTGGGCGTGTGCGAGCAGGCGGGGCTCGTGAAGGATGGAAAGATTCCACGCGTGGGGCGCGCGCTGATCGCGGATGCGACGGGGACGATGCTGGGCGCGGTGACCGGAACGTCCACGGTGACGAGTTACATCGAGAGCGCGGCGGGTGTGGCGGCGGGAGCGCGGACGGGGCTATCGAGCGTGTTTGTGTCGGTGCTTTTTTTGGGCGCGATGTTTTTCTCGCCGCTTGCGGCGGCGATTCCGGAGTATGCGACGGCGCCGGCGCTGATATTGATTGGAGTGCTGATCGCGCAGTCGATGGGGAAAGTCGCTTGGAATGATTTCACCGAGGCGTTGCCGGCGTTTCTGACGATGATTGCGATGCCGCTCACGTTCAGCATCGCTACGGGGTTGAGCTTTGGGTTGATCTCGTACACGGTGATTAAGACTGCGACTGGGCGGGCGCGGGATGTGAATGCGTTTGTGTGGATTACGACTGTGGTGTTTTTGGCGCGGTATGTGTATTTGGCGCATGGATGAAAGCGGGAACGTGGATGCGCAGGCGGGAAAGAACACAGACGATGTCTATGCCACACAGAGCACAGTAACGATTGGCGGTGCGTGATCTTAGAGTGTGTGAATTTTTGAAAATCGTTCAACCCGGGACCAACTGAGAGTAGGTCCCGCTCAGACTCGAAAGTCTAAGCTACATCGCGCTGCGCGCGACTTAGGCAGAGTTGAGACACCGTTAGGATTTGGGTGGAGTGGTGGTGCCGAAGACGCGCGCGAAGATGGCATCTACGGCGCGGAGCTGGCGTTTTAGGTCGAAGGTGTGCTCCAGGGCTTTGGCGTCGAGAAACTTTGCGATGTTGGGGTCGTTTGCGATGCGGTCGCGGAAGCTGGATTCGCTCTCCCACGCGGCCATGGCGTGGCCCTGCACCCATTTGTAGGAATCTTCGCGGGGAGCGCCGTGTTCGACTAAGTCCTGCAAGACCTGCCCTGAAAAAACCAAGCCGTGCGTCGCATCGAGGTTGCGCTTCATGCGTTCGGGGAAAACTTTCATGCCCGAAACGATTTCAGTGGTGCGGTAGAGCATGTAGTCGGTGAGGATCGTCGAGTCGGGGAGAATGACGCGTTCGACGGAACTGTGCGAGATGTCGCGTTCGTGCCAGAGCGCGATGTCTTCCATCGCGGCCTGGGCGTTGGAGCGAACGACGCGAGCGAGACCGCAGATCTGTTCGCTCGAAACGGGATTGCGCTTGTGCGGCATGGCGGAACTGCCACGCTGTTCGCCGCCGAACGGCTCTTCCACTTCGCGAACTTCAGTGCGCTGGAGATGGCGGACTTCGAGCGCGATGCGTTCGAGAGAGGCGGCGAGAATGCCGAGCGTCGCGAGATATTCGGCGTGGCGGTCGCGTTCAATCACTTGCGAAGTGATGGGAGCGACGGCGAGGCCGAGGCGCGCACAGATTTTTTCTTCGATTTCGGGACCGAGATGGGTGCAGGTACCGACCGCGCCGGAAATTTTCCCGACGGCGATTTGACGGGCGGCGGCTTCGAAGCGGACGGCGTCGCGACGATTTTCAGCGTACCAGTTGGCGACTTTCAGGCCGAAGGTGATGGGTTCGGCGTGGACGCCGTGGGTGCGGCCGATTTCCGGCGTGTCTTTATATTCCCAGGCGCGCTTGGCGAGAACTTCTCCGAAGGCATCGAGTTTTTTCTGGATGAGCTGCGAGGCTTCGCGGATCAAGAGAGCTTGCGCGGTATCGACGACGTCATTGGACGTCATGCCGTAATGCAGCCAGCGCGCGGCTTCCGGGTCGGCGACGGATTCCTGAACGGCGATGGTGAAGGCGATGACGTCGTGGCGGACTTTGGCTTCGAGTTCGTTGATGCGCGCGACATCGACGCGAGCGCGTTCGCGCAATTTCTCAGCGGCGGCGCGAGGGACGATGCCGGCTTCGGCGAGAGTTTCGGTGGCTGCGAGTTCCACTTCCAGCCATTTTTGAAAGCGGTTTTGTTCGCTCCAGACGTGGCCCATTTCTGGGCGGGTGTAGCGCGGAATCAAATCGATGCTCCCATTGCGACAAATTCGTTACAGATAATGATAACTGAAGTGATGTGAGGAGTCGAAACGGAGGGGCGGGGCGATGGTGCGCACTGGCTGCACGCGGAGATTGGCGAGGCTGCTGCGGGGCATGGTTGAGGTTTGCGGCAAAGCGATAGCTTCGCTCCCGCAGTCCAAAGTGAGCGGAGCCTGTGGTTGAAGCGAAGGGACGGCCGGCATCGCTCAACCCGGGACCAACTAAGAGTTGGTCCCGGGTTGACTCGAAAGTCTAAGCTACAGCGCCGTGAACGGCGACCGCGCTTGGGTGCGGCGGTGAAGGTGGGAGTTTCTTAAAGGTCGAAGGGGCCTAGGGGAATGTGCTGGGAAGCTACGTGGAGCTGGCCGCGGAAGGCAAATTCGGCGGCGCGACGGTTGAGAGCTTCTTCGGCGGAGATGCGGGCGAGGTCGGGCGTGTTGTTCTGCTCGGAAACGTGGGCGAGGACGAGATGACGCGCGCGAGCGTCGAACACTTCGGAGTCGGCCAGGAATTCGCTGACGACGGCGTTGGAAAGATGGCCGGTGCGGCTCATCACGCGCTGCTTGATGTACCAGGGATACGGACCAACTTTCAGCATTTCGAGATCGTGATTGGATTCGAGAATCAGGAAATCGGCTTCGCGGAGGTGGAATTTCACGACTTCGGGCATGTAGCCGAGGTCGGTGACGATGGCAACTTTTTTGCCGTTGGCGCGGAACGCGTAGCCGACGGGATCGGCGGCATCGTGAGGTATCGAGAACGCAGTGATTTCGATATCGCCGATGACGAACTTGATGCCGGGGCGGATGTATTCGAAGCGATGGAGGCGCGCTTTGGGGCCGTCTTCGTACATTTTGCGAATTTCGCGGTGCGCCGGCTCGGTTAGATAGGCGGCGCAATGCCAATCGCGAGTGAGCTGCGCGAGGCCGGTGGAGTGATCGCTGTGTTCGTGGGTCAGGAGGACGCCGTCAAGATGTTCGGGACAGGTGCGGCCGAGAGTTTCGAAGCGGCGGAGGAGTTCTTTTTTTCCGAGGCCGGCGTCAACGAGGATAGTGGTGCATCCGGACTCGAGCAATGTGCAATTGCCCGTGCTGCCAGAAGCCAGAATGGAAACGCGAAACGAGATGCGAATCTCCGATGTGACGATGCTGCGCCGCTACGCTTTGTGGCGCGACGCTGAATGGATAATCGCAAAGCGCGGAGCGGGCGTCAACATGAAGGAGCGAAAAGGAAACGAGTGGGAGGGGCGGGCGGCGGTTCGAACTTAGATGGCGAGATGCTTCTGGGTCAATTTGAAACCATTGAGATTGCCGACGACGGACGCGGCCATGTGGCTGGACTTGAAAAATTCGCGGGCGAGCTGCTGAACGTCTTCGATGGTAACGCTTTCGAGCAGCTTGATCAGATCCTGCGCGGTGAAATGGCGGTTGAAGTACATGTGGTAGCGCGCGAGGCTGTTCATGCGCTGGCCGCTGCCTTCGAGGGCGAGAAGAGTGGCGCCTTTGAGGTGATCTTTCGCGCGGCGAAGCTCTTCGGTGGAGAGCGGCTCGTCGCGAAGGCGGCGGAATTCTTCGAGCACGGAGCTGACAAGCTGCGAAGCCGTATCGAGCGAAGTGCCGGCGTACACGGAAAGTGTGCCGGTATCGCGATACGAGCTGAGCTCGCTGAAGATCGAGTACGCGAGGCCTTGCCGCTCGCGAATATTTTGGAAAAGGCGAGAAGACATGCCGCCACCGAGGACGTTATTCAGGACCGCGACGGCGAAGCGACGCTGATCCGTCATCGGGAGAGCGGGTACGCCGAGGCAGATATGGACTTGCTCGAGTTCGCTTTTGGTGCGGAGCGTAACGTGCGACGCAGGCTGCGGCTTGGGATCGATGATCGAAGCTTTGGAGGGTTTGCGATTGGCCCAGCGCGGCTCGACGAGATCGAGGAGCTGTTGATGGGTGAGATGGCCGGCGGCGGTGATGACCATGTTGTCAGGCGCGTACCAATCGTCAAACCAATCGCCGAGCGCTTCGCGCGAAAAAGATGAGACGGTTTCGGGCGTGCCGAGAATGGGCTTGCCGAGAGCGTGAGGCGCCCAGAAATTCTGAGTGAAGAGCTCGTGGACGAGATCCTCGGGATTGTCCTGCGTCATGCGGATTTCTTCGAGGATAACGGATTTTTCGCGCTCGATTTCGTCTTCGGCAAATTTCGGATCGAGAACCATGTCGCTGAGCACGTCGAAAGCTTTCGGGAGATGCTCATCGAGAACGCGGGTATTGAAGCAGACCATTTCTTTGGAGGTGAAGGCGTCGAGCATGCCGCCGACGCTATCGACTTCGCGCGCGATGTCTTCGGCGGAGCGGCGCGTGGTGCCTTTGAAGACCATGTGCTCGATGAAGTGGGAGATGCCGTTGAGATTGGCGGGCTCGCGGCGGGAACCGGAACGCAGCCAGATGCCCACCGAGACGGAGTGGACGTGCTCCATCGGCTCGGTGATGACGACGAGGCCGTTCGGAAGAACGGCCTGCTGGATGTTTCCGTTCGAGGCGGTCATGTGTCTTTCCATTGTGTCACGGTGGGAAGGAAAAAGTCATGGGAGCGAGCGAAAGTTTCGTGCGAATTGCCTGGCGCACAGTGCGACACAGCGTTGCAGACGGCTGCGGATCGGGTGTGCGTGCCGTGCGGCGCGTGCGTCAGCCGAGTTTTTCTTCGGGGTCGAGCTTGCCGTACTCGCTGGAATAGTGGAGAGGAACGTCGGAGTACGAGCCTTTATCGACAGAGTACACTTCACAGGATTGATACGGGTACGAGTAGATGTGAACGCTGGTGGACTGCTGATTGAACTCGGGGAGATTCAGGACCTGGTGGACAGGTTCGTCGGGCTGCACGAAGGCGGGGTGGGTGGGATCCATGTCGTAGGCGTCGGTGGGCGTGATTTTACATTCGCCGGTGGCGGGGTCCTGCGATTCGACGCGAAAATTCTGGACGCGGAGGCGGCCGATGGGAGTGACCATCCAGCAATTCTGGTCTTTGTGATTGTGGATGCGGCTGACCTGGCCGATGTTCCAGCAGATGGCGAGAATTTCGAAAAGATCGCACTTGTAGATGAGATTGCGGGTGTAGTGGCTCTGCGCGTAGAAGATGTAGGGCTTGAGAGTTTCGGCCTGGATGCCGTAGCGGGCGGTAAAGTCGCCGATGCGATCGATGGTGAAGTCTTTTTCGGAGATGGCGCAGAGTTTTTTGACCCAGTCGTCGATGGAGAGCTGCTGCATCGAGGATGCGGGGGATGATTTACCGACTTCGAGCGAAGAACTCATGGCGCGCCTCCGAGGCCGTGGTGCGTAAATCCGGCTTATATCCATTATAACGCCGGGCGCGGGTTGGCGGTAGGCGCTGCGAAAACCGGGCGAGTGCGCGCGTGATAGGATGGCGTTGGAAATGGCGGAAGATTTGGAAAACGCAGGCGTGAATTTGCTGGGGATGTCGCAGGAGGAACTGCGGGCGCTGGCGGTGCGGCTGGGTGAGCCGGCGTATCGCGGCGGGCAGATTTATCACGCGCTGTATGCAGAGCGGCAACTGGACGTGGCGGCGATGAGCAACCTGCCGCTGGCGCTGCGCGAGCGACTGGCGAGCGAAGCCTCGGTGCGGCTGCCAAAGATTGTGCGAACGTACCGGTCGGCGGATGGGACGGTGCGGTATGTGCTGGGGCTCGACGGTGGAGCGGCTTCGAGTCCCGGTGTGGGTGCGGATGCGGCGGGCTCGGCTGGCGCGGTGCGGCCTGTGAAGCCGGCGACGGTGGAGACGGTGTTCATGCCGGAGGAGAACCGGCAGACGATTTGCATTTCGACGCAGGCGGGCTGCGCGGTGGATTGCCATTTTTGCCTGACGGCGACGCTGGGGCTGATTCGGAATTTGACGGCGGGCGAAATTGTAGGGCAAGTGCTGATCGCGCTTGGCGAGAATCGCGAGCGGCTGAAGCCGCAGACGAATGTGGTGCTGATGGGGCAAGGCGAGCCACTTTTAAATTTCGATGCAGTGGTTGGCGCGCTGCGGATTTTGCTCGATCCGAAAGGCCTCGCGGTGACACCGAAGCATACGACGCTATCGACAAGCGGGATTTTGCCGGGGATTGAGAAGCTGGCGCTCGAGGCGGTACGGCCGAAACTGGCGATTTCGCTGAACGCTTCGTCGAACGAGCAGCGGGACCAGATCATGCCGATCAACAAAAAATATCCGATCGAGGCGCTGCTCGAGGTGTGCGCGCGATACCCGCTGCGGCCGTGGGAGCATTTGACGTTTGAATATGTGCTGCTCGGTGGATTCAACGATTCGCCGGAGGATGCGCGGCGCGTGGCGAAGCTGCTTGGGAATTTGCGCGTGAAGGTGAATTTGATTCCGTGGAATCCGGGCGATCTGCCGTACGACGAGCCGGACCAGCGGAGGATCGACGAGTTTCAGCGGATACTGACGATGAAGGATGTGCCTGCGTTTGTGCGGTACTCGCGCGGGCAGGATGTGATGGCGGCGTGCGGGCAGCTCGCGCTGCTGGAATCAGCCGGCGCGGGTGGCGCGGACGGCGGTTTGACGCAAATCTTTTCTACTTGATGATGCCGATGGCGGCCATCATCCGGCCTGTGGTTTTTTCCTTTCGATAACTGAAGAAAAGATCGGGGCGGCATCCGGTGCAGAGACCGGATGAGGAGATATTTTTTTGCGCGACGCCGGCGCGCGCGAGGATCGCTTTATTCGCGGCGACGAGATCGAGGAAGGCTGTGGGCGAAGGCGGCGCGTGGCCCGGCGGACGCATGGTGAGCCACGGGAGCCAGTTGGGATCGGCGTCGGAATCGGTGAGCGCGTCGAACGGGCCGGTGAACCAATGCTTGGCGTCTTCGAACTTCGTGGCAAATTCCTGGACGACTTCGTGGCCGACTTCGTAGCAGCAGGAGCCGATGCCGGGGCCGATGGCGGCGACGACGTCTTCGGGGCGCGTGCCGAATTCCATGCGCATGCGGCCGAGCGTTTTTTCGGAGATGCGCTGGACGGTGCCGCGCCAGCCGGAGTGAATGGCGGCAACGGCGTGATTTTTCGTGTCGGCGAGAAGGATGGGAATGCAGTCGGCGGTTTGGACTGTGAGGAGGACGTTTTTTTCACGCGTGATGAGGGCGTCGCCTTTGAGGGCGTGCTCACCTTCGGGAAATGCGTCGCGTCCGACGAGGTGGACAACGTCGGAGTGGATTTGTTTCAGCGCGGCGACAGGCATTTTGGAGGCGCCGACGGCGGAGTAGAATTTTTTGCGATTGGCGAGGACGGCGTCGCGGGTGTCCCATTCGGTGAAGCCGAGGTTGAGGACGCGCTCGGGTGTGGCGGAGACTTGGCCGTCGCGTTTGCGATCGAGAGAGCTTGCGCCGCCGGAGACGGCGCTGAAGCCGTGAACGAGCCAGGTGAGGCGGCCCAGCGCGGGAACTTTCAGAATCTGCGTGCCGGCGACGCGGCGAATCGGCCACTCATTTATGCGGGCGGCAGCCGCGCGTGGCGCGGACTTGCGTTTCGATTTCGTGGCTGTGGTCGGCATGGTCGAGATTGCCAGGCGCGTTGGGTGAAACGCGGCGGCCGTTAATTATAGATATAATCGCGTCGCAGCGCAGGTGGAGATGCGGCGCGAAATTCGGGCGGCTGTGCCGAGGCGGGTGAATGATCGTCGGAATCGGGTTGGATTTGGCGGAGATCGACCGGATCGAGCAGGCGATCGAGCGGCACGGCGACGCGTTCAAGAGGCGCGTTTATACCGAGGCGGAGCGCGCGTACTGCGAGAGCCACAGGCGGAGCGGCGAGCGGTATGCGGCGCGATTTGCGGCGAAAGAGGCAGGGATGAAAGCGCTGGGAACGGGGTGGCGCGGCGGGATTACGTGGCACGATTTTGAAGTGGTGCGGCAGCGCGGGGGTAAGCCGACGTTGCGGCTCTCTGGAGTGGCGCAGACGCTCGCGGAGAAGCTGGGCGTGAAAAACATTGTGATGACGATTACGCACAGCGGAAATCTGGCGGTGGCGCAGGTGATTTTCGAGGACTAAATGCACGCGTGACGCTGGGGTGTCTTAGGCAAGCTGTGGAACTTCGTTGATCGGGTACGCGATGGTTGATTCTTCAGCGGGAACTTCTGTATCGAACCACTGGTTCGCGGGCCAGTCGCCTGCGATTCGAACTTTCAAATAATTTCCGGTGAGAGCTTCGGTGTAGCCGGTGCCGCGGCGTGCGAGTGTGAGCGCGCGAACCGGGCGTGCGGCTTGCGCTGCTCGAAACCCGGCGGCTTTGGCGCGGCCGAGCGCGCGGAGGATGCGGGCGCGTTCGTGGATGGCGTTTTCGTTCACTTTCGCGGTGTGCGATTCGGCGGCTGTGCCGGGGCGCGCGGAGAAGGAGAAGACGTGGAGATAGGTAAACGGAAGCGATTCGATGAGCGCGCGCGTGGCTTCGAAGTCGGCATCGGTTTCGCCGGGGAAACCGGCGATCACATCGGCGCCGATGGCGGCGTTCGGGATTAGGCGATAGATCAGGCGAATGCGTTCGGCGCAGTGATTGGCGCGATACCAGCGGTGCATGGCTTTCAGAATGTTGTCCGAGCCGGATTGGAGAGGGACGTGGAAGTGCGGCGCGATACGCGGCGACGATGCGGCGAGCGCAACGAAATCTTCGGTGACGTCCTGCGGCTCGATGGAGCTGAAGCGAAGCTGATCGAGAGAAGTTTCATCGAGGATGCGGCGAACGACCGCGGCGAGTTCGACGCGCGGCGAGAAGTCGCGGCCGTAAGCGCCGAGGTTGATGCCACTGAGGACGATTTCTTTTGCACCGGCGGCGACGAGCTTGTGAACTTCGGCGACGACTTGGTCAGGCGCGAGGCTGCGGCTCTTTCCGCGGACGAACGGGATGACGCAGTAGGAACATCGATTGTTGCAGCCGTCTTGCACTTTGAGGATGGGCCGCGTGCGTTCGGCGTCGCGCTCACCGAGTGGCGCAATTTGCACGGCGGACTGCTCGAAGATGTCGCCGGTAAGGATTTTCGCAGCGCCGCGCGCGAGCGACATCGGTTCGGCATCCACTGAGGCAAGCGACACAAAATCGCCCGCCGCTCCGCCAGCAACGAGCGACGCGATCGCAGATTGGTGCGAGTTGCCGACGACGTAGGCAACGCCGTCGAGCGCAGCGAGTTCTGCGGGAGCGCGCTGGGCGTAACAGCCGGTGACGACGATCTTCGCGGCGGGATTGGCACGGTGAACTTTGCGGATGGCGTCACGCGCTTGCGTATCCGCCGAAGCAGTGACCGTACAAGTGTTCAGGACCACGACGTCAGCGGCAGCCTGGTCGTGAACGAACATCAATCCAGCAGCCGCGAGATCGGCACGCAGCGCGGCGGCATCGGCATCGGTGGCGCGGCAGCCAAAGTTGTGGATTGAAAAGGTGGCCATAGACAGACACACGCTCCCGAGTAAGGAGGGCGTGTATCAGAAATTATAGCAAGGATGAAAGGCTGGGTAGGAGGATGGTGAATCGGAACGACTCTTAGTTCCCTGCTCCGCGGCGCTGGTAACAGAGCAGGATCAAGTCGGCACGGCGGCGAACACCGAACTTCGCGAGCAAATTGGAAACGTGGAATTTCACGGTGCGCTCGGAAATATGGAGGCGGTCCGCGACTTCCTTGTTCGCGAGATTTTCGAGAAGGCCGGAGAGAACTTCCTGTTCGCGGCGGCTCAATTCGGCCGGCGAATCGGTGCGCAGGCGGCGACCCTGGGTGGAAGTGAGAATCGAATCGACGAAACGCGAAAGCACGTTGCGAGCGACCCAGAAACCACCGGAGGCGACGAGGGGCAGCGCGCGGGGCAGCTGTTCGCGAGCTTCCTTGTAATTCAGGATGCCCTTCACGCCCTGGCGGAGCAGCGTGTAACTGTCTGTTTCTTTGAGGTTATCGCCCACGACGAGAAGGCGGGCGGCGGCGTTGTGATCGAGAATGTTGCCAAGCAGGGCGCCGGTGGCCTGGCGCGCGGCGTGGGCATCGATGACGTAAACGGAGGCTCGCGGGACTTCCAAATTGCGCAAGTCGGGCGCGAGCATGGAATCCAGCTGGCGCGAAACGATCTGAAACCCCGACTCATCCAGCAGACGGCGAAACTCGTCCAGCACCATCGGATGCGGAGAGAGGAGACAGACCTTCAGTTTAGGCTGCGGAGTCGCTTTAGCCATTGCAACTAAGGCTAGCGAAATCTGTGAGGAGGGGCAATGTTGGATGGCCCTTACGTTTCATAACTGACACTGGTGTTTAGGCTACAGCGGGTACCGGCCGCTAAGACGAGGTTGGCTGCAACCCGGCGCCCGGCGCGGCACGAAGTACCGTTTTTCTCACTGATTTACGTAGTGATGCGCGACCGAGCCTGACTCGAAGGTTTTGGACCAGACGAGTTTCAGCCGCATTTTCTCCTGTAGGTTCACGCCCTGGAGCAAGCGCCTTCCTTCGCCTGCAATGACGGGGTGAATGACAAAGCGATATTCGTCCACCAAACCGAGTGCGATGAGTTGCGAAGGAATGTCCACGCCGCCGACCGAGATGTCGCGGCCGGGCTGTTGTTTGAGGCGGAGAATTTCGTCACGAAGATCGGTGCGGACGATTCTGGTCGTTTCATCGTCAGCGCTCTTGAGGGTGCGCGAAAAGACGACTAATTGTTTCGAGACAAATGCCTGAGCAAATGCGCGATCCGTTTCCGATTCCGTGGGATCTTTTGCGACATCCGGCCAGTACGGGACCATCAGTTCGTAGGTCTTGCGCCCGAAGACGAGCACGTCAACGCTTTGCATGGAGTGGAGGTGATATCCGTACTCTTCTTCACTGGGGACCATCTTGGTATGGTCGCAACATCCGTCGGCGGTGATATTGATCTGGTAGATCAGTTTTCTCATTTGAGTCTCCAATTTGGTGGTGTGGCGTTCAAACGTATATGCAATTCAGTGCGGCGGCGCGGAACGGACAACGGACGCCGTGTTCATCGTTACGGCACTTGGGGATTGCGCGAGCGCTATTCGAAGTCGATGAACTCGCGGACTTCGATTTCGGTGTCCTCGCCTGTGCTCGTTGGCATCACCGGAAGGCTCTTGGCCCATTCGATCGCTTCCGCGAGCGACTTGACGTTGATGAGCCAGTAGCCGGCGACGACTTCTTTGGCCTCGGCGAATGGGCCGTCGATCACGGTTTTCTTTCCGGCTTTGGAGAACCGGACGCGCGCGCCTTTGGAGCTGGGCCAGAGGCCGGCCGCATCGAGCAGGACTCCCGCCTTGGCCTGGTCCTGGTTGAATTTGACCATCGAGTGGATGGATTCCTGGCTGGGAAACTTGCCGGCTTCGGAGTCTGTGGTGGCTTTGAGAATCAGCATGAATTTCATGGTTATTTCTCCTGTGTGACTTAGGCGGGTGGCGGATTGAGCGCCCGTCCTCACCTTTACGTCGAACCCCGAAAGCTGAAATCGACATCCTCGCTTAAATTTTGACACGAAATCTGCCCGGCCTGCCGGGGGGCGGGTTGGCGGAGGCCCCGTGGCACGCGGGGCTGGACTGAGCGGGTCATACCAGGTGGCGGGGGCGCGGGCAGCCCGCTGGCGGATGAAAGGTCGTTGGGCGGCGGAGGGCGAGTCCCTGTTGCTTTCCAAAAGGAGGGATGGGATGATTCCTTTTGGAAACCAACACGTCTGACCTGAGCGAGCCGATGAAACCCAAAAAAGATGTGATGCAGGGAACGCTGGCGCTGATGATCCTGAAAACTCTCGATGTGCTGGGGCCGCAGCACGGCTACGGCATCGCGCGGCGGATCGAGCAGATCAGCCGGGACGTGCTGGCGGTGAACCAGGGGACGCTGTACCCGGTGCTGCTGAAGCTGGAGCAGGAGGGGGCGATCGAGAGTGAGTGGAAAGCTTCGGAAAACAATCGCAGAGCGCGTTTCTATCGGCTGACGAAGGACGGGCGTAAGCAGCTGCGCGCCGAGACGCGTGATTGGGAACAGACGGCGGCGATCATCGGGCGGTTCTTCGAAGTGAAGGCGGAGGATCTGTGATGCGAGCCGTGAGGCGGTTTTTCAGGCGCGCGAAGAATTTTGCGGGCGGCCGGCGAAATGCTGGTGGGCTCGACGAGCGGATCAATGAAGAGATCAATGAGCACATCGCGCTCGCGACCGCGGAAAATTTGCGCGCGGGAATGGCGCCGGAAGAGGCGCGACGGCAGGCGGCGATGAAGTTCGGCGGCGTTGCGGGGATTCAGGAAGAGTATCGCGACGAGCGCGGGCTGCCGTTTGTCGACAATTTAATGCAGGATCTGCGGTACGGGATGCGCATGCTGCGAAAATCCCCCGGTTTTACGGCGATTGCTGTGCTGACGCTCGCGCTGGGGATCGGAGCGAACACCGCGATTTTTTCGTTTGTGTACGGGGTGTTGCTGGCGCCGCTTCCCTACCGCGAGGCGTCGCAGCTGGTGGTGCTGAACGAGACCACTCCGCGGGTGGGGATGGTCAGCGCGTCGTATCCGAATTTTCTGGATTGGCGCGCGCAGAGCCACGCGTTTTCCGAGATGGCTTACTACCAGCAGATCAATTTCAACCTCGCCGGGCCGAACGTAAGCCGGCCGGAAAATATTCAGGGCGACGCGGTGCCGTCGAATTTCCTTTCGATGATGGGGATTCGCCCGTATCTGGGCCGAGATTTTTTGCCGGCGGAAGACAAGGCGGGGACGCAGCGCGTGCTGCTGCTCGGCTATCAACTCTGGCAATCGCATTTCGGCGCAGATCCCAACGTGGTGGGGCGCTCGATCGCGCTGGACGGCAATGATTTTGCGATCGTCGGAGTGCTGCCGGCGAATTACCGCTCGCTCGACAAGGTCGATGTGATGCTGCCGATTGGAGTGTGGCTCACCAGCAATCAGGGCGCGATGGATCGAGGCGACCGCGGCGACAGCATGGTGATTGGGCGGCTCGCGGCGGGCGCGACGCTCGGGCAGGCTCGCGCGGAAATGGAGGGGATCGCGGCGAACCTGGCGAAGGAATATCCGGAGCAGAACGACCAGTTCGGCGTGCAACTGCGAACGATGCGCGACGCGTTTGCGGGCGAAATGCGCGTGCAAATTCTGGTGCTGTTCGCGGCGGTGGTGTTCGTGCTGCTGATCGCGAGCGCGAACGTAGCCAATCTGTTTCTGGTGCGCGGGGCGGCGCGGACCAAGGAAATCGCGCTGCGCATGGCGTTTGGCGCCAGCCGGGGGCGGATCATCCGGCAGCTGCTCACGGAAAGTTTCGTGCTCGCGTTTGCCGGAGGCGCGCTGGGACTCGCAATCGCGGTGGCGGGAATCCGGCTGATCGCGCTGCTGATTCCCGAGGATGCGCTGATGGGCGCGACGATTGGACTCAACGGCGCGGTGCTGCTCTTTACGGCGGGCGTGGTGGTGCTCGCTGCGTTGGTGTTTGGCATGGCGCCGGCGATGCAGTGGGCGAAGCGAGACGTGCAGGAGGACTTGAAAGAAGGTGGACGAACGTCGAGTGCGGGTTCGGCGCACAATCGCCTGCGAGGAATTCTGGCTGTGGCTGAAATTGCGCTGGCGCTGGTGCTGCTGGCCGGCACGGGGCTGATGCTAAGGAGCCTCTATCAACTGATCAACGTGAATCCGGGTTTCCAGCCCGACCGCGTGCTGACGATGGAGATGTATTTGAGTTCGGAACGCTACGCACAGCAGCCCGCCGTGGAGAATTTTTGGAAGCAGGTGCTGGATGGCGTGCGTGCGCTGCCCGGCGTGGAATCCGCAGCGCTGGGAAATCATATTCCCCTGACGGATGCGCATGGACGTACGGACATAACAATCGAAGGCATGGCGTTGCCAAAGCCGGGAAGCTTTCCGCATCCTGATGTGCATGTGGTGACGCCCGGTTACATTCGCACGCTCGGCATCGTGCTGGAGCGCGGCCGGGATTTTACGGAGACCGATAGCGAAACTTCTCCTGAGGTCGCGCTGGTGAACGAAAAACTGGCGCGGCAGTATTGGCCGAACGAAGATCCCGTGGGAAAGCGTTTCTTGTGGGGGCGATTCAATCCCACTGCGAACAAGCCGCCGAAGTGGGTGACGGTGGCCGGCGTGGTGGGCGATACAAAAATGTACGGGCTCGCGAACCCCGCGCGATTCGAGGTCTATACGGATTTGCTGCAGAGCGCCCCGAACGACATGACGCTGCTGGTGAAATCGCGGATCGATCCAACAGCCTTGACCTCGGAAATTCGCGGCGTGGTGGCGGGAGTGGACAAGGATCAGCCGATCTTCGCGATCGCGACGATGGATAAGGTGGTGAGCAACGGCGTGGCGGGCCCGCGGCTGACGCTGGTGCTGCTGGGACTCTTCAGCGGGCTCGCATTGACTTTGGCGGCTATTGGAATTTATGGCGTGATTTCGTATTCGGTGGCCCAGCGCACGCATGAAATCGGAGTGCGGATGACGCTGGGAGCGCAGCGCGGCGACATTCTGCGGATGGTGTTGGGACAAGGCGGACGAATCGCGGCGGTAGGCATCGCGATCGGAATAGCGGCTGCGTCGGCGCTGACGCGATTGATGGCGGGGCTTCTTTTTTCAGTCCGCGCGGGCGATCCGGCGACGTTTGCAGCGGTAGCTGTGCTGCTTGCTCTGGTTGCGCTATTCGCGTGCTACCTACCCGCGCGGCGCGCGCTGCGCGTGGACCCGATGATTGCACTGCGCTACGAATAGATTATTCGGGCTGGGCGGAAAAGGAATCGAGGCTGGGCTCGGCGGCTTGGCCGCGGCGATTCGGGCGTTTTGAGGGCAAGCCGGCCTGGCGAACTTTGTAGAGCAGAGCGCGGTAGCTGATTTTCAGAACTTCGGCGGCCTTGCGGCGATTCCACTGATTGGCCTGAAGAACTTTCAAGATAACGTCGCGCTCCATGCGGCGCGTGACCTGCTGCGCGATGCGCTTCAAGGGAATGTTGCCGTCTTCATTGAGTTCGTAGGAGACGTGAAGCGGAGCTTTCGAATCGCCGTGCGAGGATTCGATGTGAAACGATTCTTCGTTGCCGAGGATCACGTAGCGCGCGATGCAGTTTTCCAGTTCGCGGATATTTCCCGGCCAGTCGCGCTGCTGAAGCGCCTGCACGGCGTTGCGCGAGAGCTGGGCGGAATCGTGCCGGAAGCGCTGGCTGAATTGCCGGCGCAGATATTCGGCGAGGTAAGGAATGTCGTCGCGGCGCTCGCGAAGCGGCGGCAGCGTGATGGTGATGACGTTGATGCGGTAGAAGAGATCGGCGCGAAAGGCGCCAGTGGCGATTTCTTTTTGAAGCGCGCGATTGGTGGCGCAGATGACGCGCGCGTCCATGCGGCGCTCTTCATGATCGCCGATGCGGGTGAAGTGGCCGTCCTGCAGGACGTGAAGAAGCTTGGCTTGCAGGCCCGAGTCGATTTCCGCAATCTCATCGAGAAACAGGGTGCCACCCTGGGCCATTTCGATGCGACCGGGTTTTGCGGCATGCGCGCCGGTGAAGGCACCCTTCTGGAATCCGAAAAGCTCGCTCTCAATTAAAGTGGAAGGAATCGCCGGGCAGTTCACTTTGACGAAGGCCGCCTCTTTCCATGGTGAGCGCTGGTGAACGAAGCGCGCCAGGATCTCTTTGCCGGTCCCGCTCTCCCCGAGAATCAAAATGGGAACGTTCAGGCCGGCGGCGCGTTCCACCTTCCGGCGGACGGCCTGCATGGTCTCGGAAGGCCCGAAATAGACGTGGTCGGGAGGGAGATCGACCGTATGAGCCTGAGTCGGGATGCGAGCTTCAGCGACAGAGGCCACGGCGGTCCAAGTTGGAAACGAGAGTGAGCATCGTGATGTGCAAGACGATGCACACTAGACGCCAAACTCGGGGCGAAAAAGGGAAGGAACTTTAGGAAGAAAGTACTACGCGAAAAAGGTTAAGTGACTGTTTTTGAGTGGTTTGCGGTTGAGGAGGAATTTCGCAGGGGTAGTACTACGAACGGACCGAAGTGGAAACCATACTGTACCGATTAGAAAAGAGTGGCCACTTGAGGGAACACGGCTTCCCCAGTGGGATGAATGGGGAGTATAAAGGCCGCTACAGTAGTGATCGCGCCGGACCGTAGGGCCGGACGCGACCGATCAGATCGGCGTACCCTCGCCGCGAATAATGTCGTACCGCTCGATGATGGCGGCGACCCCGACGGCATCCGGGTCTTCTTCATGCTGTTTATCGACGCGAACCACGCGGCCATGGGCACGAACGAACACTTCGGCGCCACGAGTGATTTCGGCCGGGAGGGTGAGAGTGAAATCGACTTCTGTGCCTGGAGCGAGGTTCTGCTGCATGGTGAAGTAAACCCCGCGCGTGGAGATATCCCGAGTCTGCCCGCCGTGCGTGCCGGCTTCCTGATTGATCGGCAGGCGAACATTGACCGGCAACGACAAGTCGTACCGGCGTGCCATGCGACGCTCCGTCATCCCCACTACTCCTCCAGGACTGGATTGAAAGACGATTACCCCGGAAAGCGAGATGCAATCCCTGTTCCAAAACCCACCGGGCGATTGAGCCCAATCGCAACGCGGCGAGTACTACGACTCAACGATCGATAAAACGAACGACGCACACCAAGGCGAGCGTCAAAGCCTTTGCTCACTTCACGAGCGATGGTCGGTGTGAAAAATCCGGAAAGGGCTGTCCCCCAAATTTCCCGAACGGGCTCCGTCGAACCCGCGTTCGCCCGGAATACTATTCCAATCGGTGGGAGTTAACCTAGCTCTATTTCACCGGATGTACTCGATGTGTGCAACAAAGTGCAACAGTAATAGGACTATGCGGTTGTGGTACTCGATCCGTTTTTCGAGTCTCCAGCTGCTTCGTTGGACCACGGCTATTCGATGCGGAGCGCGTTCG
The DNA here is from genome assembly GCA_963702125.1 of uncultured Acidobacteriota bacterium. Lineage (GTDB taxonomy): Bacteria > Acidobacteriota > Terriglobia > Acidiferrales > UBA7541 > Palsa-295. Next base: position 4,378,098 of record OY969716.1, on the reverse strand, counting down.
ACGGCCACGAACAATTTTCGACGATTCGGATTTGGCACCGGCGCAAATTGAGACGAACTCTGAGCGCTGGACGAGAGACACCATCGCGAGCAGCGCCGAAAGTTTTGAAATGTGGGATGCGTGGCGCATTTTCAGCCAGCGAGGCTATACTCGCCGCGGTTTTGCTTCGCAGACGCCGGGCCATTGGGAAGGAGTGGCGATGAATCGGAATGGTTTGACACTTTGTTTCGTTGGGCTCATGTTGGCGGGAGCATCGGCGGCGCAGGAACGGCCGAAGATCACGGGCGTGTCGCACCTGGCGATCTACACGACGGATGCGGCGAAGACCGAATATTTTTTCGTGCACGACCTCGGCGCGGTGCAGCAAGCCGATCCGGAAAATCCGGCGGGGACGCGGTATGCCTTCAACGCAGTGCAGTTTGTGGAGGTGTTGCCGCTGCCGGCTGACGCTGCGCCGAAGAACCGGCTGGATCACGCGGCGTTCATCACTACGGATGCGGAGGCGATGCGCGCCTACCTGAAGAGCAAGGGCGTCGCGACGCCGGACGTGGTGAAAACGCTGGGCGACGGAAGCAAAGTGTTCGAAGTGAAGGACCCGGAGATGAATCGCGTGGAGTTTGTGCAGCCGCCGAAACCGGCGCCGGCGTTTACAAAAAATCCGCAATCGGTGAGCGATCACATCATCCACGTGGGCTACATCGTTCACGATCCCGCGCTTGAAAATAAATTCTTCATCGACATTCTCGGTTTCCGGCCTTACTGGCACGGCGGAATGAAGGACGACGAGACTCAATGGATTTCGCAACAGGCGCCGAACGGGACAGACTGGCTCGAGTACATGGTGGTGAAAGGGCCGGAGAAGACGGGCATACCCGCGGATATGACGCAGGAAGTGGCAGGCGTGCTCGATCACTTCGCGCTGGGCGTGCAGAATATGGAGAAGTCGGTGGATCTGCTTTACGAAGGCGACCGGCTGACGGCGAAACATTCACCGCCGCAGATCGGGCGCGATGGGAAGTGGCAGATTAATTTGTATGCGCCGGACGGCACGCGGGCCGAGCTGATGGAGTTCCAACCGTCAGTGAAACCGTGCTGTTCGCCGTTCCTGTTGCCGAGCCCGACGGAGTAAGTGGACCCAGCTAATTGCTAGTTGTGGATTCGCCGCGGTTCAACTGGCCGATGATTCCATCGGCGTCGTAAACGCAGCCTCCCCAAACGCCGCCACTGGCGTGAATCAGCGCGGCCCAGAGGCGTGAGTCTTCGGGCAGTTCAGGGTGAGGCGCGAGGTCTTCGCGCGGCGAGCGCGTCTCGAGGTCGCGAGTTCCCTGCTCGACTGAAAATTCCCCCGCAGAGCCTGCCCGCTTCACAAGATTCACGGTGCCGTGGAGTTTGTTGCGGTCGATGACGATTTCGATCGAGTCGCCATCGCGAACGCGGCCGATCGGCCCGCCGGCGAGGGCTTCGGGCGAAATGTGGCCGATGCACGCTCCGGTGGAAACGCCGCTGAAGCGCGCGTCGGTGAGCACCGCAATATTTTTGCAAGACGGCAAAGCTTTCAGCGCGGCAGTGACCTGAAAAATCTCATGCATGCCTGCCCCTGCGGGCCCCTGACAGATCAGCACCATCACGTCGGAGCCGCCGACGGCGCCGCGCTTGATGGCGTCAATCGCGGCCGCTTCGGTGATGAAGACGCGCGCGGGACCGATGTGACGGTAAACATTGTCCGCGCCGACCAGCGATGGGGCGATGGCGGTGCTTTTAATCACGCTGCCCTCGGGCGCGAGATTGCCGACGGGAAAACAGATGGTAGAGGTGAGGCCACGTTTCCTAGCCTGATCGGGCGAGGAGATTACTTCGTCAGGATCGATGCCATCGAGATCGTGCAGACGCTTTTTGAGCGCGGCTCGGCGTTCGCTCGATTCCCACCAATTCAGATTTTCATCGAGCGTTTCGCCGCTGACGGTGCGGACACTCGTATCGAGCAATCCCGCCCGGCGAAGATGCAGCATCACTTCCGGGACGGCGCCAGCGAGGAAAACCTGCACGGTGGCGAAGCTTTGAGGGCCGTTGGGCAATGCATCGACGAGACGGGGGACGGAGCGATTGATTTCGGTCCAATCGGCGACGCTCGGCCGGCGGAGTTTAGCGGCGTGCGCGATGGCGGGGATGTGGAGCAGAAGATTCGTTGAGCCGCCGAATGCGGCGTGAACAACCATCGCGTTGCGAATCGCGGCGCCGGTGAGCACGTCGCGCGTAGCGACGCCAAGTTGCGTCATGCGCAGCATTGCGCGAGCGGAGCGCGCGGCAGCGTCGAGCCAGATGGGCTGGCCGGAAGGCGCGAGTGCCGTGTGCGGAAGCGCGAGGCCAAGAGCTTCGGCGACCACCTGGGAAGTGGCGGCCGTGCCAAGGAATTGGCAGCCGCCGCCGGGCGTGGCGCAGGTGCGGCATCCGATTTCGGAGGCGTATTCGAGCGTGATTTGTTTTTGCGCATAGCGCGCGCCGATGGTTTGCGCGAGGGCAGCGTTCTCGCCGTCTTCGGGCAGCAGAGTGACGCCGCCGGGAACCAGAATCGACGGCAGAGCGCCGGAGGATGCGAGCGCCATCATCATCGACGGCACGCCTTTATCGCAAGTGGCGACGCCGATGACGCCTTTGCGCGTGGGATGCGAACGCATCAGGCGGCGGAGAACGATCGCGGCGTCGTTGCGAAAGGGCAACGAATCAAACATGCCGGCGGTGCCCTGTGTGCGGCCGTCGCACGGATCGGTGCAGGCGCCCGCAAACGGAGTGGCGCGATTCGCGCGCAACTCGCGCGCCGCTTCTTCGACGAGCAGGCCGACTTCCCAGTGGCCGGTATGAAAGCCGAGAGCGATGGGCGTGCCATCGGGCGCGCGCACGCCGCCGTGTGTGCTGAGGATCAGGTAATCGGGATCGAGCAGGCGGGAGGGCTCCCAACCCATGCCTGCGTTGTGGGAGAGCGCGAAGAGATTTCCGGAAGGCAAGGTGAGCAACATTTCCGGCGTGAGCGGGAGCGAGCCGGATGGACCGGGCGCGTGAGTTTGCGCGGCGGCAAAGGCGGACACGGGCGATTCAAGAACGGCGGCGGCGGAGATGGTGGAGCGTGGCTGCGTTGACATTCGAGATGACCTCGAGGTTTGTGTGAGCGGCGCATCATGATGCACCAAGCGGGCGTGCTGGTAAACGTTTACCTCGCGACTGGTGCCAGCTGCCAGATGCGGAAATTTCCGCTGCAGTGCATCAGGCTCATGAGGTAGAGCAGGCCGTCGTAGTAGCGCTGCTCGCCGGAGGGGACCGGCGTGTTCCAAAGCTCGTCGAGAAACGCTTCGGAGATCGCACCTTTTGTGGCGGCGTGGCTGCCAACGGCGGTGGTGGCGACCATGCCGGTGGAGTGGCGGTCGGAAAGCGGCTTGCCGTCGAGCGTGTAGCGATCCGCGAAGGTGTGAATGCCCTGGCCGTAGAGAAATTTCTGAATGCGGTCGCTGAGCACCACTTCCTCGGGATCTTTTTTCCACCACGAATAATCGACGGACCAATTGCTGACGCTGCGCCAGGAATCGTAACTGAAAGGAGTCGGCGTCCCGTTCATGGCGATGATTTGAGAATTGTCGAAGTGGCTGCGATCAGGTGTGAGGCCGGTGTCTGGCCCGGTAACTTTCGCGAATGTGTTGCGGCTCACGTCGGCGGCTTCGGCCCAAAATGCGCGGTCCTCGACCGGTCCCCAGCGCGCCCACAATTCGTAGAACGCGGGCAAGTGATAGGAAGGGTCGGTGACTTTCTCGCCTCCGCCGTAGTTCGGCACGAAGCGAATCATCTTGTAGGTTTCTTCGGTCATCGGCCCGACCGTGATTTGAATGGGGCGCGGCCGAGGTGTGGGCTTAGGCGCGCCCGGCGGTTGCGGACGCGGTTTCCAGACGAAAGGTTCATCGCCGGGATGAATTCTGAATGGCGGCGTGCCGGTGAGAATTTCGTGATGCCGCATGAGGCTGAGAATACGATCGGCCTGTTCTTTGTAGTTGTAGATTCCCGTGCCGTTTCCCCACCGATTTGCCGCGAAATACAGCGCCATCGTGAAGTATTCCTCGCCGTCGGGAGCGGGCGAGTCTGAGCGCGGCGTGCCGTCCACATTCATCGACCAGGCGAAATATCCGAAGGAGGGATTTTGCGGGTCGGTGACGAGCATGTAGGTATTCGCCCAATTCCACATCGCGTCGAACTCGCGCTTTTTATCGAGCTGGACGGCGACCATCATTCCGTAGGACATGCCTTCGGTGCGCGCGTCGTGGTTCGCAATGTCGGTGACGTAGGCGAGCGGACCGTTCGCGTTGCTGCCAACTTCGTAATAGATCGCTTGCGAGTCTTTGTCGCCGTGGAAGAGTTGATTGAAGGCGGCGTCGATTTTCGCGCGGCTCTCGGTGGCGGAGTGGCCGCGCTCGGCGAAGAGGTCGCGGTAGGCGCCGGTTTTGTAGGCGCCATCGCCGTCGCCAGGAAAGCGCTTAACGGGTTCAGGCGGCGCGTCTGTGTGCGGCTGCGGCGGAGAATAAGGACCTTGCACGGAAGGCTTGGTTTGAACGGCCTGCGGAGTTTGACTCTGCACTGAGGCGGTTGGTGCGGGCGATGGAGATTGCCGGTGGACGGCTTGCGCCGATCCGTATCCGGATACAACGAACAGCGCGACGAGAGCGAGTGCATAGGATGCAGCGCGAATTTTCATGCGGAGTCCTTCGAGCGCGCGGAGTAGTGCGCGTTATGAGCGAACATGGTGATGTTAATGCAGGCGGGCGCAGCGATGAAAAGGAAGGCGCATCGTTTTTAGGATTGAAATTGCGGCGAGCCCAGTACGCGCGCGCCCCGTGAGATAACACGGGGCGCGGCCTCCGGAAATACGGTGATTAACGAACGGGCTGCGGGTCCTTCGGTTCTGATTCTTTGGCGGCAGCTTCGCGTGCGGCTTGCTCGCGTGCTGCGCGAGCAGCGGCCGAACGCGCGCCACGTCCGGAGTCGAGATTGAACTGGCGCATTTTGTAGAGCAACGCTTTGTAGCTGATGCCGAGCATCTTGGCGGCGTCTTTGCGGCACCAGTTGGTCTTCTCGAGCGCGTCGGCGATCGCTTCCATTTCGGCTTCGTCTTTCAAGCCGCGGACGAGCGCCTTAAGGCCCTGCTCCTTGGCAGGCTGAGGCTCTTCGCGTGGAGCGGTGCGCTGCTGCTGGCCCGTCATTTCGAGCAGCTCGCGGAAGCTGCCTTCGTCGTCTTCGAGAATCACGTAACGTTTGACGAAGTTTTCGAGCTCGCGCAGGTTGCCGGGCCACGGGTAGCGCGTGGCGGCTTCGAGCAGGTGCTTGGAAGGATCGGTGGCCGGCTTCGAGAACTTCTCGCTGTACTTCGCCAGGAAATGGCGGAAGAGCAGCGGAATTTCCGTGGTGCGTTCGCGCAGCGGGGGAATGTGGATCGAGAGCACGTTGAGGCGGTAGTAAAGGTCTTCGCGGAAGCGGCCCGTACGCATCGCTTCTTTCACATCGACGTTGGTGGCGGCGACGACGCGAACGTCCACGTTCACTGTGCCTCGGGCACCGAGACGTGAGAACTGGCCATCCTGGAGCACATGCAAAAGTTTGGCCTGCAAATGCGCGCCCATTTCGGCGATTTCGTCGAGGAAGATCGTGCCCTTGTTGGCGATTTCAAATTTGCCGGGCTTGGCGCGGACAGCTCCGGTAAACGCGCCTTGCTCGTAACCGAAAAGTTCGGACTCGAGAAGTTCGCCCGGGAGCGCAGCACAGTTCACTTTTACGAAAGGCTGAACGCGGCGAAGCGAGCGCAGGTGAATCATGCGCGCGATCACTTCCTTGCCCACGCCGCTTTCTCCGCTGATGAAGACGGGCACGTCCACCGGTGCAATCTGAAGCACCTGCTGCCGGATCTTCAGCATTTGCGGGCTGGCCGCGAGGAACGAAAGATCCTCGGTGAGCGCCTCGCAGTATTCGCGGAGCGATTTATTTTCGCTGCGCAGCTCCTGCTTCTGCCGGCACTTCAGGAAAGCGGCGTCGAGTTCGGGCTTTTCGAAGGGCTTGGTGAGGTAATCGAGCGCGCCGATCCGGATCGCTTCGACAACAGTGGTGACTTCGTTCGAGCACGACAGCATGATCACGTTGAGCGTGCGATCGATCTGCATCAGCTGGCGCAGCGTTTCGAGGCCGTCGATCTCCGGCATCAGGACGTCGAGAATGATGAAGTCCGGGCGTTCGCCGTTGCCAATCTTGGCGAGCGCATCCTTGCCGCTGGGGACGGCTTCCACGTTGAAGCCATCCACTTCCAGAAGAGTCTGGAGGTACTTGCGTATGCTCGGTTCATCGTCCACAACGAGAATTTTTTCTTTGTTGGACATCTTCGATTCCTATGGCGCGAAATGGACCGCACGCCGTTACATTGATTCGATTTCGCTGCTACTCCACGTGGATCGGCAGCAGAAACGAAAACGAGCTGCCGCTTCCCATAACGCTATCGACCCAGACCTTTCCGCGATGCGCCTGGATCAGGCGCTTGGTGATGGCGAGACCCAAGCCCATGCCAGAAGAGGATGGATCAACGCGGACAAATTCCTCAAAAATTTCCTGGTGATACTCGGCGGCAATGCCTCCGCCTGTGTCGGTCACTGAGACTAAGATGCTGTTGGATCGCTCGCCGGTTCTGCGGCGGCGATCATTGGGAGGCGCGGCTCCAGCGGAGCGGCGCTCCCAGAAGTGGGGCTCGGCCACCAGCGTAACGACGCCGTCGGGCGGCGTGTGCTTCAGCGCGTTGTCCAGAAAATTGGCGATGCACTGCTGGACCTTCTGGTAGTCGAACTTGAAGACGGGAAGTTCGGGGTGCAGCTGGATGTCGAGCTTCACTTTGGCGCGCTGAAATGCATCCTGCCAGCGGCCGGCAATATCGTTGACGCAATCGCGCAGATCGTTTTCGCGGAGCTGGAGGACGAGCTTGCCGCTTTCGAGCGCCGAGTAATTCAAAAACATCGAGACGAGGCGGACGAGCCGGTCGCAGCTTTCTTTCGACTCCATCAATGTTTCGCGCTGGCGCTCGTTGATTTTGCCGAGCGAGCCGGTGAGCAGCAGATCGTAGTAACCCTTCATCACGGCCAGTGGAGTCTTGAGTTCGTGGGCAGCGGAAGCGAGAAAAACAGTTTTCTGGCGATTCACTTCCTGAAGGCGCAGATACGCCGCAAGCAGGTTGCGGTAGGTGATCTCGCGCTCCTGCATCAGCTCCTGCACCGTCTGGCGCATGGAGGCTTCATCGGTAGCGACGTCTAACGCGATGGGCTCGACGAACACGACCAGCCAGTCCGGCTCCGGCAGCCAGCGCAGGCGAACGCGGTGCCGTCCCTCGGCGCCATCGAGCGCCACGGTTACTTCCTGCTGGCCGGTCTCGAGTTGCGCGACGATTCCCTTCCGGTCCACGTGAAGGATGTCGCTAAACAAATTGGCTTCGGTGAGGCTCTGCTTCCCCTTGGCTTTCAGCGAGTCGTGGGCGTGGAGATTCGCGAAGAGGAACTGCCCGGTTCGATCGGTGACGACGAGGGGACGGTCGAGCGAATCCAAAAGGCTAGCCATCAGGCTGAAGACCTGTTGGTTCACGCCCTGCTGTTCGGCCGTACTAAGTTTCGCCACACTGCCTCACCGAGGGTCCACAACCCTTTAAAAACAAAACACTTTAGGGAATTCGCCGGCAGGCGAAAAGGACCTTTGGAAGGTTCATGCTCGCAAAGGGTCAACGGAGTGTCAATGGTAAATGCGTCCTACTTTGCACAATGGTGGAAGTGTTGTGGCACAAATTCGCCCAAATGACTCTGCGTCATTTTATAGGGTTGATTCAGACACGGTCCAAGTGTAAGAAAAAAATGGACTTCGAGAATGCCGAGTTGCCGCGAGGACTTGCACTGAAATTGCGAACGTTCCCAGTACTACTACTGGGGTACCAATGGGACCGAAGGAAACGGTTTACACACAGCGGATTTCCACATCGGTTGTGTATGACGAACGACGGCGCTTTCAGAGAATTCATCTGCAGATTCCTCTCTTTGTGAGAGGCAAAGACGCGCAGGGTGAGCAGTTCCTCGAACTGGCCAAGACGCTCGACATCAGCGGGTTAGGTGCATTTGTCACGTGTCCGCGCGCGCTACGGATCAACGAAGTGGTGACGCTCACGATTCCCGCCCCTTCCATAACCTCGTCGGGGTTGGTGCCTGCAGGCATGCCGCCGATTCAAGCCCGGGTGAAACGGCAGCACGAAGCCGGAGACGTGTATCTGGTAGGCGTTGAGTTCCTGAAACCGATCGGCTGAAAGCTTTCAGCGAATGACCCGCAGAATGCTTCACAAAATGACCTCGTAAGTCTCGTCTCCCCGCCGATGGATTTGCCCAAAGTGGAATCGATTCATCGTCCTAGTACGCCCTTAGCTTTCACTTCGCCGGGATGAATGGGCGAAGCTTGTGGTAAGTTAAGGGCGCGAAGCAAGTTAGCTGGCTGCCCAGCCGGGAACTTCCCTCTCGAATTGGACTATCCCTTGCAAGGATAAGGCAGCCCCCGCTCGCTCCCACTCACCTGGGGGCGTTACAAGATTTCGTACAAGCACTCGGAACCCATTGATGCCCCAGCCCGGCGATCAACAGCCGCAGGCGTCCGCGGACGACTCGTTCCTGGACCTGCTGGTAGAGACATTGGAAGGTGTGGATGAGACGGTCCGCGGGAGTTTTCTGCGGCAATTCCTCCGCACGATTGCGCAAATCGACCTGACCGATACCCAGGCAAACGACTACTGGGAACGGATCCTGATGCGGCGGCGCGAGCTTTCGGAGACGCTCGGCAAGCGCGTCTCGCTGAAGACTGCGATGGTGGACGTGCTCGCGTCCGCCAATTTCCTGCGCGTACCGATCCTGATGGAGTACGAGGAGTTCAAGAAACTCCAGATCAACGCGGCAACCGATGCGCTGACCGGGCTCTACAACCGCAGGCTTTTCGACGAATACTTCGACAAAGAATTGAACCGCGCGAAACGGTACGGGCAGCAGCTTTCCGTGGTGATTCTGGATCTGCATTCGCTGAAGCAAGTGAACGATCGCTATGGCCATCTGCACGGCGATCAGGTGCTGCAACTTGCGGCGACGACGCTGCGGCGGACGCTGCGCGCTTCGGATTTCGCGTTCCGCATCGGCGGGGATGAGTTTGCGCTGCTGCTGCCGCAGACCGAACCCGAGCCGGCGCTGACGCTTTGCCGCCGCGTTCGCGCGCAGTACGAACTGGACGTGCAGCCGATGGGATTGGAAGTGGGAGTGACATTGGATTTTGGAATCGCCGTGCATCCGGCGGACGGCGATCAGAAGAGCGCATTGCTCAGCCTGGCGGACCAGCGTCTCTATCAATTGAAGAATGCGTCGAAGGGCGGGCCGCGCGTGATTCCCATTGAGCCGACGGCGAATCGCGAACGGCAAGAACCGCCGCAAACGACGCCCGAGAAATCCGCGCCGCAACAAGCGCAAACGACGTCGCGGCCATGGATTACTCAGCCGCTTTCCGGCGGCGGTCCGACTCGCGCGACAAAACCGCCCACGCCGATCACCACGGTGCAATCGACGACACCGCCAGCGACGACGACGCCCGAAGCGCCAGCGAAAAGCGTGGGCCCTGAAGGAAGGCGCTGGGAGCGAGTCTCGCTTTCCGGCACCAAAGCGTATGCGATCCTTTCGGACCTGAATCAAAAGACCGCCAGCGTGCTGGATCTGAGCTACGGCGGGGTGGCGCTGCTTACCGACCGCGAAGACGATATCCCTAATCAATTTAACGCAGTACTACACGTGCCGATTCTGCCGCCGGTGCGCGTGATCCTTCGCAAGGCATACGCGATGCGAACCGAATCGGGCCGCGCGCGCATCGGCTGCGCATTCGTTTCGTAGCGTGACGTCGCTGGCATTCGTTGCAATTGGCGTTTCCTCGAAGGCTGGGCTATAATTGGAGTTTCGCGCCTGCCTAGCGACGCGACATGGCGCATCACCGCACATGTGGCGCAGACCGGCCGGCAAGAGGAGCTAAGCATGAAAGAAGGAATTCACCCCGACTACCACAACGTGCAGGTGAACTGCGCGTGCGGGAATAAGTTCGACACCCGCTCGACTTTCAAGGGCCAGGCGATTCGCGTGGAAATCTGCTCGAACTGCCATCCGTTTTTCACCGGCAAGCAGAAGCTGGTGGATACGGCGGGACGCGTTGAGCGATTCCAGAAGAAGTACGCGGACAAAGCCGCCTCGCTGAAGAAGTAACCGCTCGAAACGCGAGCAATCGCGCAAGAGTTTTGGAGCCTCCGGTTGTAAGAGCCGGAGGCTCTTTTTTTTGCGGCTGCACGCAGTGAATCGGGCGCGTCGCCGGTGTACAATGCCGCAGAGATGGCCACGCACCTTTCCCCGTCGCAAGACTCGCTGCCAGGTTCGAATGTGGAGACCGCTGCACCGCGAGTTACGCTGCGCAATCATTTCGCGCGCTCCTTCGATTCGGCGATCGCGGCCGCGCGCACGTGCTATGCGCCACGGCTGATCAACGCCGACGAAATCACGGAAAAGCAGCGGGTGACGATCGGCTCCGCCACCTACTATTCCGGCCATCACACCGTTTTTCAACACGCGCACTTTGAATTCGGGCTCGAGAACGTGAGCCGCCAGTTCGTGTGGTCGTTTCTGCACGCTCATCCTTTCTACAACTCCGAACAGCAGAGCCAGCGCTACGTGAAACTCGACCGAGCGCAAGCATACGTTCCCACGGAGAGCGCGAATTTCGGCGCGGCCGAGCGCGCGATCTATGAGAAGGCCGTTGCGCGAGCGTGGGACTACTACCGCGAACTGACGCGCGTCATGGAACCTTCGGCGCGCGAAATTTTGTCGGACATCTGGCACGTGAGCGAGATGTCGCATCCGAAGCGCGTGCAGAAGGTCGCGCGGCAATCGGAAAAACGTGCGATTGAAGTAGCGCGGTATGTGCTGCCCGTCGCGGCGTTCACCACGATGGTGCACACGCTTTCCGGAATTGTGCTGCACCGGCTGTGGCGGATGGCTGCAGCGAGCGACACGCCGAGCGAAGCGCGCCTGGTGATCGGCGAGATGGTCGCCCGCGTTCGCGAAGTGGAACCGGATTTCTTCGAGCGGTTTGACAACGATCCGATGGAAGAACCGCCGGAGTGGAAGCAACCGGTGCACGATGGCGCAGCATTTGCGCGCGAGTTTGACGCGAAGCTTGGCGGACTGACTTCGAAGCTGGTCGATTATTCGCCCAACGCGCCGGCGGTGATGGCGGAATCCTATCGCGCGGTGATGGGGCTGACGGAAGCGGAGTGCCCGGACGCGGAAGCGATCGACCGGATGCTGAATCCGGCGCGCAATCCGTATCGCCGCGAGGCGCTGAATATCGGCGTGCATGCGCCGATTCTGCGCGCGCTGCAGCACGCCAACTTCACTTTCGTAAAAAAGATCAGCCACACTGCGGATAGTCAGGACCAGCGGCATCGCATGGTGCCGGGCTCGCGTCCGCTGCTTACGCTCGCTGACACTCGAAGCGCGGATTACCTGACACCGGCGCTAATCCGCGAAAACTCGCGTGCAAACGAAATTTATCAGCAAGCGATGGCAGACTCGTGGGCTGCGAAGAATGAATTGCTCGACCGCGGCGTGCCACACGAATTCGCGCTGTACCTGCTGCCGAATGCGAAGTCGATTCGCCTGGTGGAAACCGGACCACTGCTGCACCTGCTACACAAATGGACGATGCGGACCTGCTTCAACGCGCAGGAAGAGATTTATCAGTCGTCGATCGAAGAGGTGGAGCAGGTTCGCAGGATTTTCCCCGAGCTGGGCCGCTACATCGGGCCGCCGTGCCACTTGCGTGCTGGAATTTCGACGCCGATCTGCACGGAAGGTTCGCATTTTTGCGGCGTGAAGGTGTGGCTGGACTTCCCGAATATTCAGCGCCGCATTTGACGCGCTTCCCGCAATACCGGAGTTCCTGAGATGGCATCGCTCCCGTCCCGAATCCTGATCGCCTGCTTGATGAGCGCCGGGGCATTTTCTGCGCCGCGCACTGCGGATTCACAAGAGCAAACCGCGGCGACTGTGGCGCCCGCCGCTGCCGATATGAAGCCTCCGGCGCAGGACTACCTGGTGTACGTGGTTAGCGAATCGGCGGACAAGATCACGCTGCTGCGATTCGGACCCCACGGCATCGCGAAGGAACATGAGACACACATCGGCGTGATGCCCGTGGACATCAACGGCCCGCACGGCATCGCCGTCTCACCCGACCAAGAATATTTCTATGTGGCGGTGGGCCACGGCCAGCCAGACGGCTCGCTGTGGAAGTTCAAGGCCGGCACCGATCAATTGGTGAAGTACATTCCGCTCGGGATGTTTCCCGCGACGACGGATATTTCGAAAGACGGCGAGTTCGTGTACGTGGCGAACGCGAATTTTCACGGCGAGATGAAGCCGTCGTCGATTTCGATTGTGGCGACGGACGGCATGGCTGAAGTCGCGCGCGTGACGACGTGCACGATGCCGCACGGCTCGCGATTGAATCCGCAGGGAACGAAACACTACTCGGCGTGCATGATGGACGACATGCTGGCGGAAATCGACACAACACATTTCGACGTCTCGCGGCACTTCCTGCTGAGCGCGGGAAAAGAAATGGGCATGGACGGCGCGCCGCACGGCCAAATGAAAATGAGCGATCTGACGTGCATTCCTACCTGGGCGCAGCCGTCGAACGATGGCTCGGAAATTTACGTGGCGTGCAACAAATCGAACGAGATCGCCGTTGTGGACGTGGCGGCCTGGAAACTCGCGCGGCGATTCCCGGCCGGCAACGGCGTTTATAACCTGGCCATGACGCACGACGGGCGGCTGGTGGCGACGAACAAGCGCGGGCAATCGGTTTCCATTTTCGATCCGAAAACGGGCAAGGAACTCGCGCATTTGCCGACGAAGCGGAAAGTGGTGCATGGCGCCGTGGTGACGCCCGACAATCGCTACGCGTTTATTTCCGTGGAAGGGATTGGCGCCGAGCCGGGCACCGTGGAAGTGATCGACCTCGATGCGATGAAAACCGTTGCGACAATCGACGTGGGATCGCAGGCCGCGGGGATCGACTTCTGGAAGAACGAGCCGTCGAAGCCCTGAACTGGGACGCCGGTTGCGTGGCTTGAAGAGATCGATAAGATGCGAATTGCAAGCCTCGAGCCGCGATGGCTCAGAGTTCTTCGGAGAATCTGCTTGGCCTTACTCTTCGCCGTGGTTCTGTTGTGTTCGGCGTGGGCGACGCTCGCGCTGTACTTCGATTTCCCCTTCGCGTCGATGCGGCTACCGGCTGCAATTGTTTACGCCATCGCGCTGATTGCCGCATTCGTATTGGTGCATGAGCTGCGATGGAAGATCGCGGTGGGCATCGCGTGCTTCGCGGCGGTGCTTGTGTGGTGGCTCTCGATCAAGCCATCGAACGACCGCGCATGGCAGGCGGATGTGGCGCAGATGCCGTGGGCGGAATTTCATGGCGACGCGGTGACCCTTCATAATCTCCGCTTCTGCCAGTACCGCACGGAGTCCGAGTACTCGTGCGCATGGCTCACCAAGGAAGTGAAACTCCCGGATGTGCGCGGCATCGATTTATCGCTCACGTATTGGGGATCGCCGTGGATCGCGCACACGATTCTGAGTTTTCAGGTTGGCGAGAACGATTACGTGGCGATGTCGATCGAGACGCGCAAAGTGGTTGGGCAGGGGTATTCGGCGATTCAGGGATTCTTCCGGCGCTACACGCTGGTCTATGTGATCGCGGACGAGCGCGATTTGATCCGCCTGCGGACCAATTTCCGCAAGAACGAAGACGTGTACCTCTACCACACGACGGCGACGCCGGAATACGCGCGCGCTCTTTTCGTCGAGTATCTGAAACAGGCCAACGAGCTGCGCGAGCGGCCGAAGTGGTACAACGCGTTGACGGAAAACTGCACGACGATCATTTTTCGCCAGATGTTTGCGCTGCGTCTGAGCCGGACGAGAGAACTCGATTGGCGGATGCTGCTTAACGGCCGGATGGACGAGATGGAGTACGAGCGCGGAAACCTCGCGGGTGGCCTCCCGTTCGATCAATTGAAGAAGTCGGCCTACATCAACCCTGCCGCGCACGCAGCCGGAGACGCTGCTGACTTTTCACTGCGGATTCGAGAAGGCCGGCCCGGATTTGAGTTTCTCGGCAGCGGATCGCCGCAGTAGAGCGGGCTCACGCGTTCAGGTCGTAGATCTTCTCCATCAAGAGCCACTTTTCGCCGGGCTTCGCTTGCGGCAACGCCTGTTGAAACTTCCACATGAGTTCTTCCCACTCGCGGACTTTCGGATTTGCGGCGTCCGCGCGCGATTTTGACGCGAACGAAAAACCGTCGGCAACGTCCATGATCATGAACATCCGCGTGCCGAGCAGATAAATCGAGAGGTCTTCGATGCCTGCATTGCGAATGCTTTGCGTGATCTCGGGCCAGATTTTTTCGTGGTGGCGTTTGTACTCTGCGATCAGGGCCGGATCGTCTTTCAAATCGAGTGTGAGGCAGTAGCGTCGCGACACGTGTGACCTCCTGTGCGATGCGGCGGCAGCTAGGTGAGAGCGCGGTCGAGGTGGACGTAACCGCCGTCCACATAAAGATGCTGCCCGGTGGTGTGGCCCGAAAGCGGCGAAAGCAAGAACGTAGCCGTTGCGGCAATTTCGTCGGCGGTGGTCATGCGTTTGCCCAGCGGGATTTTTCCGCGGATCGATTCGAGCTTCTCGTCGGGATTCGGAAACGTCTTCAGCCACTGCTCGTAGAGCGGCGTCATCACCTCGGCGGGAAGGATTGCATTCACGCGGACGCCGAACGGCAACAGCTCGACGGCCCATTCGCGCGTGAGCGCCAGAATCGCGCCTTTGGATGAAGCGTAGCCGGACGTATTGCCCTGGCCCGTCACGGCCGTCTTGGAAGCAATATTCACGATGGCGCCGTGCGCTCGCTTTAGATACGGCAGCGCGTAGTGCGCCATGTTGTAGTAGTGCAGCAAATTTCGCTCGAGCGACTGGACGTATTTTTCCGGGCTGCCAGACGCGAGGCCAACGCCGTCATTGATGCCGGCGTTGTTCACCAGGGCATCGAGGCGGCCGAAGGATTGAATCGCTTCGGCCACCGCGCGCTCGCAATTTTTTGGGTCTGTAATGTCGAGCGCGACGATCTGGCTATTCACGCCCACATGGTGCAGCTCGGAGTGAAGCGCCTTGCAAGCTTTCTCGTCGCGATCGACGATTACGGGCAGCGCGAGTTCACGCGCGCAGGCACGCGTGATCGCCGCGCCGATGCCTTTCGCTCCGCCGGTGATGACAACGACCTTATCCTTGAGCTGCAAATCCATGCGTAGGCGTCTCCAATCCGTAAAAATGCGCTGCGTTCGCGAAGAATATCTTGTCCCGGTCCTCGGGCGATAGCGTTCGCGTGTGTTCGTCCAGGGTGCCACAGACTCGCGCGTAGCTCGCCGCCAGAAGGCACACCGGCCAATCCGACCCGAACATTACGCGATCCGCACCGAACGCGTCGAACACTACATCGAGATACGGCGCAAAATCCGCGGCCTTCCAGTTCGTCCAGTCCGCTTCCGTCACCATGCCCGACGCTTTGCAATAAACGTTCGGATTCCGCGCGAGCGAGCGCATTCCGTCGCGCCAGGCGTGGAAGCCCGTTCCACCGCGAATATCGGGCTTCGCCAGATGATCGATCACAAAACGTTGAGCGGGAAATTTCTCCACGAACGCGACCGCCGCGGGGAGGTGCCGCGGGTGTATCAGAATGTCGTACGTGTAACCGTAGCGGCCCAGGTGGGCGATGCCGCGAAGGAAATCTTCGCGAAGCAGAAAGCGATCGTCAGGCTCGGCCTGCACGACGTGGCGGAATCCAACGAGCGACTGAAATTTGGAGTAGTGCTCCAGGCGCTCACACACCCTGTGTGCACGCAGGTCGATCCAACCGACAACACCGAGAATCGAGCGCGTGCATTCGGCAAGGCCGAGCAGGCTTTCCGTTTCGCGTTCGGATTGATCGGCCTGCACGGCGACGGTGCCGCGCACATCGTTCGCCGCCAGTTCCGGCTCCAGGTCCGCCGGCAGAAAATCGCGGCGGATTTTCGCCATATCGTCCGTGATCCAGCCGTGAGTTTCCGGGGCGTAGCGCCAGAAATGTTGGTGGGCGTCAATGCGCATCGAGGCGACCCGGCGCGGGCACTATCCGCGCAAATTGAAATACCCGCCGTCGATCGGGTAATCGACACCGGTGATAAACGAAGCCTCGTCGCTGCACAGAAAAAGCGCGAGCGACGCCACTTCCTGGGGCCGCGCCATGCGATTGATCGGCGCCGACGCAGCGAGCTTATCGTACATTTCTTTTTCCTTGCCGGGGTACGCGCGACGGAGAAAATCGTCCACAAAAGGAGTGTGGACGCGCGCGGGCGAAATGCAGTTGCAGCGGATATTGTGGGCGATGTAGTCCTTGGCGACGGAGTAAGTCATCGCCACCACCGCGCCTTTGCTCATCGAGTAGGCGAAGCGGTCGGCGAGGCCGGAGGTGGCGGCGATGGAAGCCATGTTGACGATCGCCCCGCCGCCCGCGGCCTTCATGTGCGGCACTGCGGCGTGCAGGCAATTGTAAAAGCCCTTCACGTTCACGTTGAAGACGCGGTCGAAGTCGGCCTCGGACGTTTTCTCGAGATTGGCGATTTGCGAGATTCCGGCGTTGTTGATAAGGATGTCGATGCGCCCAGCGCTCGAGAGCTGCTCAAACGCTTTCGCGACGGCAGCGTGATTCGTTACGTCGCACTGGTGAGCTTTCGCATCCGCGCCGCCAGCGCCGATTTTCTTCGCGACACGCTCGGCGGCGTCGTGGTTCACGTCGAGAATTCGCACGCGAGCGCCGGCTCGCGCGAACGCCTCGGCAATCGCCTCGCCGATGCCGCTGCCGCCGCCGGTGACGACGGCTGTTTTTCCATCAAGTCGAAAGGGCTGCTGTGCGGGCGTGGAGGTCAGAGCGAGACTCCTCTTTTCCAGGGTATGAAATCGTCTTGCGCGAGCAGCTCGGCGCACGTCAGCACGCCGCCGCTGGCGATTTGGATTACGCGATCGAGAATTTTCGCGCCCATCTCTTCCACCGTCGATTCGCCGGTGACGATCGAGCCTGTGTCGATGTCGATGATGTCCGGCATGCGGCGCGCGAGCTCGGAGTTGGTGGAGAGTTTCACTACCGGCGCGATCGGATTGCCAGTGGGCGTGCCAAGACCTGTGGTGAAGAGCACCAGATTTGCGCCACCCGCCACTTGCGCCGTGACGCATTCAACGTCGTTGCCCGGCGTGCACTGAAGATTGAGCCCCGGCACGCTGGAATATTCGGCGTAGTCGAGCACCGCGGTGACGGGCGAGGTGCCTCCCTTTTTCGCAGCGCCGGCGGACTTCATCGCGTCCGTGAGCAAACCGTCGCGCATGTTTCCGGGCGAAGGGTTCATATCGAATCCGGAATGCACCGCCTTCGCGCGGGCGGCGTAATCGCGCATCAGCTCGATGAAGCGATCGGCGACGGTTGCGTTCACGCTCCGGTCGATGAGTTCCTGTTCCACGCCGCAAAGCTCGGGAAACTCGGAGAGGATCGTGCGCCCGCCCAGCGCGGCGAGCAAATCGGATGTGTGTCCGATGGCCGGATTCGCGGAGAGCCCCGAAAATCCGTCCGAGCCTCCGCACTTGAGGCCGAACGCGAGGTGCGAAAGCGAGGCTGGCGCGCGTTTGAGCTTGTTGGCTTCGACGAGGCCGAGAAAGGTTTTGCGAATCGCTTCCGAGAGCATCGCGAATTCGGATCCGCTCTGCTGCTGCTCAAAAATGTAGAGCGGCTTCGGAAATTTTGGATCGAGCTTTTTGAGCTGCTCGAGAAGAATTGCGACCTGCGCGTGCTGGCAGCCGAGGCTGAGGACCGTCGCGCCGGCCACATTCGGATGGTGGATGTAATCGGCGAGCAGCGCGCAGAGATTGTTTGAGTCTTCGCGCGTGCCGCCGCAGCCGCCTTCGTGCATCAGGAACTTGATGCCGTCGATGTTCTCGAAAATTTCCGAGCGCCGGCGCAGTGTGCTCTGCTGCTCGGGCTTGAAATTCGAGAGGTCGTCCCTGCGGCCGGCCTGGTAGAGCGCGACGAGGTCGGCGACTTGCCGGCGGTACACTGGAGGCGACGCGAAGCCGAGCCCCTCTTCGAACGCCTGTTTGAGCACTGCGATGTTGCGGTTCTCGCAGAAAACCAGGGGCACGACGAGCCAGTGGTTGCGCGTGCCGACCTGTCCGTCGGCGCGATGATAGCCGCGGAAAGTTTTGTCGCGCCAACGCGCAACGTCCGGAGGCGTCCAACGAAATTCGGCGGCCTTGGAATGGAATGGCGTGGCTTCGTGGTGGAGGTTGCGCAGAGTGAGCGCTTCGCCGCGGCGCACGGGAGCGGTCGTGGTTCCGACGAGCACGCCGTACATCGTTACGCGATCGCCGGACGCCAAATCGCGCGTCGCGAATTTGTGTTTCGCGGCGACGTCGGATACAAGCCGGAAGGATTCGCCGCCGAACGCCACGTGCTCGCCTTGCCGCAGGTCCGCGAGAGCGATCAGCACGTTGTCACGCGGGTCGAGTTGAAGGAGCTTCTGCAAGTTTCGGGCGATGCCGCGCAAAATGGCGCGCCATGCGAGTGGCGCACTCTACTGTAGCAATAGGGGCGCTCAGGCGGCATTCCGTTCTAACAGGCGGCAAATTTCACTTCAAACTGAAAAATATTTGTTTCATAGGGTAAAATCCAAAGCGTCATTTTTGCAACGTTTCGGATTCTGAAGCGTCTCATAAAGCGGTGCCCGGAGGCCCAGCATGATCTACGGACGTCAGTCGAAGTCAGCGCCGGTGGGCGTGGTTTCAAAGGTTTTGCGGATTCTGGAGGCGATCAACCAGGCGCCGGCGGGGTTGCAATTGCGCGAGATCGCGCAGCAAACGGGAATCAATAAAAGCACGGCGTACCGCTTCATGGCGCACCTGGAAACCGAAGGCTATTTGTTCCGCGACGAGACCGGCGCGTACATCGTTGGACCGAAGCTGGTGCGCCTCGGCTCCGGTGCAAACTACCAGGCCACGATCCGCACGATCAGCCGGCCGGTGGTGCAGAATTTGTGGAAAGCGACGAGTGAGACCGTGAATCTGGGCGTGCTGGATGGACATGATGTCTTCTATCTGGACGTGGTGCAGAGCCCCCACCCTTTTCGCATGGCCGCGCACAAAGGCGCTTGGCGTCCGCTGAATTCCACCGCGATGGGCAAAGCGTTACTCGCTTACTTGCCGGAGGAAGAGCGCGAACACATTATCGATTCGCTGAAGTTCGAAAAATTCAGCCCCCACACGATCATTTCGCTGCCGAAGCTCCGCAAAGAACTGGCGAAGATCCGGGAGCAGGGCTATTCGCTCGACAATGAAGAAGCGGTGCTCGGTACTCGCTGCGTGAGCGCGCCTATTCTGATGGAAGACGGGCGCGCGGCCGCGGCGATCAGCGTGGCCGGACCGGTGACGCGTGTGGCGAAAGAGCGCGTGCCATTTTTCGCGAAGGCCGTGATGACCGCGGCGAAGTCGATTTCGAATCGCCTGAGCAATAGCGGCACGATGGTACGCCACGATGCGCGCGCGGCGGTGGAAGCGGCAAAGGCGAACGGTATGTTGCACAACTGACGGCTAGCTGCTGCTTGGACTAGAGCTTTGAGAGGTAATGCGTGTCGCTCAGCTCGCGCAGGCGGCTTGCGGCGGATTCGGCCGTAATGTCGCGCTGCGGCGACGCGAGCATCTCGTATCCCACCTGGAATTTTCTCACCGAGGCCGAACGCAAAAGTGGCGGAAAGAAATGCGCGTGCATGTGCCACTCGGGATGCGGGTCTCCGTCCGTAGGGCGCTGGTGAAAACCCATCGAGTATGGAAAGGAAACTTCGAAGAGGTTGTCGTAGCGCGCGGTGAGGCGCCGCAGAATGTCGGCGAGGCCGTCGCGCTCGGCTGGTGTAAGTTCGTCGATCGAAGCGGCGTGGCGCTTCGGCAGCAGCATCGTTTCAAACGGCCAGACGGCCCAGAACGGCACGAGCGCGACGAATTCACCGTTCTGGCAGACAATTCTCTCGCCGTGCGCGCTTTCGAGCCTCACATAATCGCAAAGCAGACACGTGCCGTGCTGCTCGCGGTAATTCTTCTGCGACGCCTGCTCTTTGGCGGGCTCATTGGGAATCGTGGCGTTCGCCCAGATCTGCCCGTGCGGATGCGGATTGCTGGCGCCCATCATCGCGCCGCGATTCTCGAAGATTGTCACGTAGTTCACGGCGGGCATTGCGCCGAGTTCCCCATACTGCGCGGCCCATGCATCCACCACCGCGCGAATTTCCGGTGCGCTCATCCGCGCGAGCGTCAAATCGTGGCGCGGCGAGAAGCACACGACGCGGCTCGTTCCGGACTCTGATGCGGCGACGAGAAGCCCTCGCTCGTTGCGCCGTTCCTGCAAAAGTTCGGGCTGAAGCGCGGCGAAATCGTTGGTGAAGACGTATGTGGAAGAATATTTCGGATTCACTTCGCCATTCGCGCGCGTGTTTCCCGGGCACATGTAACAAGCCGGATCGTAATGCGGCACGATCGGCGCTGTGGACGGCTCGACTTGCCCCTGCCACGGGCGTTTTGTGCGGCCGGGTGAAACGAGTACCCACTCGCCTGTGAGCGGGTTGAGGCGGCGATGCGATTGCGTTTCGAAGTCGATCATTTGTGAGTTGTGTCGGCGCTTACTTCCTGCACGCCATCGGATGCGTGGAAACTATAAACATCTGGCGTGAGTTTCGTCGCGTCATGATATTCCGTTGCGATCGTTTGCTTGAAATCGTCCACGCGCTCGGCGGCAACCAGACTGATCGTGCAGCCGCCGAAACCCCCGCCCGTCATCCGCGATCCGTACACGCCGGGCGAATTCGACGCGAGCTTCACAAGGATGTCGAGTTCCGCACAGCTGACGTTGTAATCGTCGCGCAGGCTCGCGTGTGATTGCTTCATCAGCGTGCCGAACAGCTCAGGGTCGCTTTTTTCGAGCGCAACGCGAGCCGCGAGCACGCGCGCATTCTCTGTGACCACGTGGTGTGCCCGGCGATACACGTTGCTTGGCAGATCTGCGGCGTGGCGTTCGAGATCTTCAATCGTAACGTCGCGCAAAGTTTTCACGTTCGGCATGCGCGCCGAAAGAATTCGCGCGGCCGTCTCGCAGTCTGCGCGGCGCTGGTTGTATTCGTTCGCGGCGTGATCGTGCTTCACCATGCTGTTGCACACCACGAATTGCGCGTCGCGAAAAAGCGGCAACAGCTCGTAGCCAAGCGTGCGGCAATCGAGCAGCAGCGCGTAGTTCTCGCGGCCGCAGCACGCCATCATCTGATCCATGATTCCGACCATTGCTCCGGCGTACTGATTTTCGGCACGCTGGCAGACCTTCGCGAGTTCAGCGCGCGGAATCGAGAGGCCGGACACGGCGAGCATCGCAAATCCGGAAGCGACCTCCACCGATGCCGACGATGAAAGCCCTGCACCCATGGGCACGTTGCCATACACGAGCAGGTCGGCACCGCCGATTTTATGGCCCGCGTCGCCGAGCGCGGCGGCGACTCCCAGGATGTAAGCGCTCCAGTGCCCCTGGGCGTTGAGCTGAGGCTTGGCGAGGTCGAGTTCGGCCGACTGACCAACGTTCGCGGAGTACACCCGAATGCGCTGGTCGTCGCGCGGCGCCGCTGCAACCCACGCGTGCAGATCGATCGCCAGCGGCATCACGAAGCCCTCGGTGTAGTCCGTGTGCTCGCCAATCAGATTGACGCGGCCGGGCGCGCGGAAAACGCGGGACTCACGTCCGAATCGCGCACGAAATTCCGCGCGAAGGCGTGCCGCCGTGGATGGACTGGTATCGTTTGAAGCGGCGCGACCGCCGGAAGGTTGCGATTCCATGAGCGATTTTGTGACGAGCCGGCGACAATCCGGCGCGAAACAACAAGAAGGTTAACGCGGTTCGCTCGGTCGCGCTACGGCGCTCACCGGCGTTGCTCACGAGAAGTACACGCGTGCGGGACCCTGCATCGCGCGCGCGATTTTTGAATCGTGAAAGCCCGGGAATAGGCTTGACACTTTTTTGCGCTCACGATTAGCTCGATGTTCATTCGAAAGGCCGGCCGCGGCCATGTGGGATTACTTCACGACGAGGGTTTAACGAAGCCGATGAAACTCATACGATTTGGCGCACCAGGGGATGAAAAAGCGGGACTTCAGCTCGCGGACGGAACGCGCATCGACGCTACCGGCTTTGGCCGCGATTACGACGAGGCGTTCTTCGGCGGCGACGGCCTGGCGGAACTGCAAAGCTGGCAGGACGCGAATGCCGCGAAAGCGCCGCGCGTGGATCCGGGCGTGCGGCTCGGGTGCCCGATCGTGCGGCCCAGCAAAATCGTTTGCGTCGGGCTCAACTATCGCGACCACGCCGCAGAGACGGGCGCGAAGCTTCCAACCGAGCCGATTCTTTTTTTCAAATCGACGACGGCGCTCGCCGGCCCCAATGACGACCTGATCATTCCGCGCAACTCGGTGAAGACGGATTGGGAAGTGGAACTCGCGGTGATCATCGGAAAGAAAGCGTCGTACGTACCGCTTGAGCGCGCGATGCAGCATGTGGCCGGCTACGCGCTGCACAACGATTATTCGGAGCGCGAATTCCAGATCGAACGCAGCGGGCAATGGGTGAAGGGAAAAAGCTGCGACACATTCGCGCCGCTCGGCCCGTTCGTCGCCACGAAGGGTGAAATTCCGCATCCCGGCACATTGCGTCTTTGGCTTCGCGTGAACGGCGAGCAGCGGCAGAACAGCAACACTTCGAATTTGCTTTTCGACGTGCCGACGCTGGTGAGCTACATCAGCAATTTCATGACGCTACTGCCCGGCGACGTGATCAGCACGGGCACGCCGCCGGGGGTTGGTCTGGGCATGAAGCCGCCGACGTACTTGAAACCCGGCGACGTGGTGGAATTGGGGATCGACGACCTTGGCGAATCGCGGCAGAAAGCCGTCGCGTGGGCACCGCAAGCAGAAGCGTAGCGAAGCGCGCCGCGGCACCGGCGATGCACTCGGCGGCGGGCTACCAGTTGTGCATCGTGCCGTCGAGCTTCCGATTCACCGGCAAATACGCGCGCTGGTACGGAAAATCAGCGGCGAGATCCTCGTCGAGGTCCACGCCGAGTCCCGGCTTATTGCCCGGATGCATGAAGCCGTCTTCGAAGCGGTACGCATGCGGGAAGACGCGATCGGTCTCGTCCGTGTGCCGCATATACTCCTGAATTCCAAAATTGTGCACGCTCAAATCGAAATGCAGCGCGGCGGCCATGCAGACGGGGCTTAGATCCGTCGCGCCGTGGCAACCGGTGCGAATCTGATACAGCTCCGCGAGCGCCGCGATTTTGCGCAGGTGCGTGATGCCACCGGCGTGCACCACCGTTGTGCGGATGTAATCGATCAGCTGTTCTTCAATCAGCTGCTGGCAATCGAAAATCGCGTTGAACACTTCGCCGACGGCGAGCGGCGTGGTGGTGTGCCGGCGAATCAACCGGAAGCTCTCCTGCAATTCCGCGGGCGTTGGATCTTCGAGCCAGAACAAATGATACGGCTCGAGATCTTTGCCGAGCCGCGCGGCTTCGATCGGCGTGAGGCGATGATGCGCGTCATGCAGCAGGTGGACTTCCGATCCGAATTCCTTGCGCAGCCGCTCGAACAGACGCGGAACAAATTGCAAATAATGTTCGGTGGACCACGCTTCTTCTTTCGGTGCGCCTTTTTCCGCCGGCTCGTAATACATATCGCCGCGGCCAACTCCGTACGTGCTCTTCAGCCCCGGCACGCCGGACTGCGCGCGAATCGCCTTGTAGCCGAGCTTCTGATATTGCGCAACGGCGGCGACCGTTTCTTCCACATCTTTGCCGCTCGCGTGGCCGTAAACGAGAACGCCGTCGCGCGACGCACCGCCGAGCAGTTGATAGAGTGGCGCGTCCATGCTCTTCGCCTTGATATCCCACAGCGCCACGTCCACTGCCGAAATCGCGGACATCGTCACCGGCCCGCGCCGCCAGTAGGCCCCCTTATAGAGGTATTGCCAGATGTCTTCGATGCGCCGCGCGTCGCGTCCGATCAAAAGCGGCAGCACGTGCTCGGTGAGGTAGCTCGCGACGGCCAGTTCGCGGCCGTTGAGCGTCGCGTCGCCGAGGCCGTAGATGCCGTCTTCGGTGATAATTTTCACGGTGACGAAGTTTCTTCCCGGGCTGCAAATGATGACTTTCGCGTCTGTGATTTTCATGGTCGGAAGTTTGTGTGCGAACGCCAAACGATACACGATCGCGCGCTCCGCAGGCTACCGTATGCGCCGCGGAAACGCCACGCGAACGCGCTTTGATTTTATTGGCTAAACTCATCGCGCGCGGAACGCTGGGTGCGCCGGGCCTGTGATTAAATGTTGTGAGCACATTTCCGGGCTATCGCGATCGAGAGGACAATCTTAGATGGGTCATCCTGAACTCGACCTCAAAAACAAGACGGCCGTGGTCGTCGGCGGCACGTCCGGCATCGGCCTTGCGATCGCCAAGGGACTCGCGCTTGGCGGCGCGAACGTCGTCGCCACGGGCCGGCGCAAAGACCTGGTGGCGGCAGCCGCGGACGAAATCCGCACGATCGGCCGGCGCTCGCTCGACGTCCCGACGGACGTGACCAGCCGCAGCAGCCTCGACACTTTGCTCGACGCGTGCTTGGCGGAATTCGGCAGCGTGGAAATTCTGATCAACGCGGCGGGGCGCACCAAGCGCACACCCACGCTCGAAGTGAGCGACCACGAGTGGAACGAAATTTTCGAAACGAATCTCACCGGCATGGTGCGCGCGTGCCAGGTCTTTGGCAGGCACATGATCGAGCGCAACTACGGCCGCATCGTAAACATCGCGTCGCTCAGCTCGTTTGTGGGCCTCTATGAAGTGGCGGCGTACTCGGCCAGCAAATCCGCGGTCCGCTCGCTAACGCAGTCGCTCGCGATCGAATGGGCCAAGCACGGCGTGTGCGTGAACGCGATCGCGCCCGGCGTATTCCGTACAGACATGAACACAAAGCTGCTCGACAGCTCGCCGCGTGGGAAGGAATTTCTGATGCGCACGCCGATGGGCCGGTTTGGAAAGGTGGAAGAGCTGCAGGGCGCAGCCGTGTTTCTATCGTCGGACGCAGCGCGCTTCGTCAGCGGCCACACGCTGGTGGTGGACGGCGGCCTGCTCGCGAGCGGCGTAAATCAATAGTCGCGCACTGAATCAGTCGGCGTGAACCGTAGCCGGCCCGGCGGCTGTCTCAGACGCCGGGTTCGCGCCGTGCGAATCGAGCCACAGCAGCGTTTCCAGCAAATAATATTGCCCGTAAATCAGCGGCCCGGTATTCGGGCGGATGCTGCAACCGTAAAGCAGCATTCCGGGGGCGCGTTTGTCTTCGCCGTTCAGCGGCGTGAGATAGGAATCGATCAGCGACTGTGCGATGCGTTCCCCTTCCGCTCGATAATGCTTCGCTCGTTCGGCGTCGCTCGTCGCTTCGGAAAGCCGCAGCAAGCCGTCAGCGGTAATCGCCGCGGCTGAACTGTCGCGATTGCGGAAGTGCACTCCTTCGTCGTCGAAGTCGTACCACGGCACTCCATCGGCGGGCAGGTTCGCGAGAACGTAGTCTGCAACGCGCTGCGCGGTGGCGAGGAATTGTGGATTTTTCGTTTCGTTGTACGCCGTGGTGAAGCCGAAAATCGCCCACGCGGCACCGCGCGACCACGTGGTGTCCGCAGCAAAACCTTGATGCGTGTGCGTGAAAACCAGCTCGCCCGGCGCGGCGCTATTGGGAAGGTGGATCCAATTTGAGTTTGTCTGGTCCGCTCCTGCCATCACTTTGAATTCCTGGGGATTGTTGCCGGGATTGTAGTGCACGGATTGCGTGGTTGAGCCGTCTGCACGCACGAACCACTCACTGGCACGCAGAGCGTGATTCGTCGCCATGTCGCGCCACTTCGGATCGCCGGTCTCGTGGCTCGCCCACCAAAGCAGCTGCAAGTTCATCATCGTATCGATGATGGTGTCGTCGCCTTTCACTTCCCACGATGCGATCAGGTGCGTCGTGGGGTTGTAAAGTTGCTCCAGCCGCGCGGCGCCTCGCAGCGCGCTCTCGCGCATCGCCGCGTCCTTCGTTTGCTGGAAGCCAAGCACCGAGGAGTAATAGTAGAAAAATCCGGCGTCGTGATTCTGCGTCATCTCCTGGCCGATCAATTTCGACTGCCAGAGTTCCGCCCACTTTTTGTATTTCTCGTCGTGTGTGCGCGCGTACATCAGCCAGTTTTCTCCGGTCCAGAACGATCCAGTCCAAAAATAGCCGGCCTGCGGATTCCACTCGCCGGTCGCATTGCTGGCGTCGCTGAAGAAGCCCTCTCCAGCGTAAGGCCCGAACGCGCCGGAATATTTCGTGAGCACCGGTTCCCACCTTGCTGCCGACTGATCGATCTGCTTTCGCACCAACTCAATCGCGTCGCGATAGGAGCGAGGGGAATGCGATACACCGGCGTTCGTCGCGTCCGATGGGACAAGCGGCGCGGTGGAAAGAATTGTGTACGTGGTGGGATGCGCGAGCCGCGCAGCTTGATCCTTAATCTTGGCCACAAAATCATCTTTCGATTGAATCCCGCGCGGCGGCAGCACGAGGCTCGTCTCCCAACCGGTGTCGGTACGCGCGCCTGCACCGATCAGCCGGTCTTTTCCGTACTGATCCCAAGCCGCCATGCCGAACCAATCGGCCGCGCCGTTGTTCAGTTTCACGTTCAGCAGATAGTTCATGTCGTCTTTGCCGATGGCTGCACCGGGTTGCGCGCTGATCACTGCGACGCCGAGATTTTGCCCCTCCACTGTGCCCGCTTCGGCCGCGCCAGGGCTAACCACCTGCTCGCCCCACAGCGCGACCCACGACCCATCGCCGCCGCGTTGCGCGGCGGACGACGAAATTGGCGAGAGGCCGTCTTTGATTGGAATTCCCGTCACTACGGCTCCGGGCAGTTCGCCATCGATTCCAATCGAATGGTGAAAGCCGTACTCGCCGGCCCAAATCGTGATTCGCGAACGCAGATTTACAACTTGCCCGTCCACGTTCCAGCCCGTGTACGTCAATTCAAGAATCGAGCGCACCGGGCCAGACGCGATCACGCGCCAATGCCGGTCTTTCACGTCTTCCGGCTTCACCGTCTGGCCGTTCACGAGAATTCCCACGCCTGCGATGCCCATCGACGCGCCCACCTTAAAGATGTCGCGCCCTTCGGGCGATTCGTCGTAGTAGAGATAATCCGGCGAACCGATTTTGCGGAGCTGCAGCGTGGGCCGGATCTTTCCGTACAGGTCGATGCCGTTGCGCCCGTCGAAATAAATCCGGAAGGCGTCCACGTCGTTTTCCCATCCGGCGCCTTCGAATTTCCAGCTGAACAGGGCGTCGGTCCGTTTCAGGTAGTCGCCGCGCAGTTTCCAGATGCGATTCCCTTCGCCGTAAGAAATCGTGACGATGCGCGTCTGATGAGGCTTCAAGTCGATCTGAAACGCCAGCTCATCGGCGTGCAATTCGTTGTCAATCGCATCCACCTGCGACGGCAGCTCCTCTGTGGCGATCACTGCCGCGTCTTCCGCCACGGTCGTCGCATCCGTTGCCGTCACGATCAGCGCGCCCGGAGTCAGGTCTGGAGCGATTTTTTGCAGATCGGCAATCGGAATCACGATGTCGGACGCCGGGCGAGCGTCCGCCGTGGGATTTTCGACGGCGATCTTGACGCATTTGATTTTGGCTTGGGCCGCCGCTCCACTGGCAGTGAGCAACGCGAGAGCCGCAATCGCGAAAAAACGCATCGTCAGCTCGCCTCCATGGCCGCGCGCGTTTCCTTCACCACGGCCACCAGCGCTTTCGCCGCGTCGCGGATCGGAGCGGTGTCTCCAGATTTCAGCGCCGCCGGAGAGATCAGTTCGCCGCCGACGCCGAGCGCCGCGACGCCCGCGCGAATAAAATCCGCCGCCGTGCCGAGGTTCACGCCGCCGGTGGGAATCATGGGGATCTGCGGCAGGGGCCCCTTCAGCGCCTGAATGTATTTCGCGCCGCCGGCGGCGCTTGCCGGGAAAATCTTCACGAAGTCTGAACCCACCTTCCACGCTGTGATCACTTCGGTGGGCGTCAGTGCGCCGGCCATCATCACCTTTCCTTCGCTGCGCACGTATTCGACTGTCGCGACGTCCAGTCCGGGACTCACGATAAATTCCGCGCCGGCGTCGATGCATAAGCGGGCCGTGGCCGCGTCAAGCACCGTGCCCGCACCGACCAACACATCCCGGCCCATCGAAATCGCGAGCTTCGCGATCACTTCCACCGCACCCGGCACCGTCATGGTGATCTCGACGATCGGAATTCCGCCTTCGCGCACCGCTACCGTCGCCATTTCTGCGTGCTTTGCGGATCCCGCGCGAACCACGGGCACGATGCCGACGTCGCGAATGCGCTGCAAAATCAGTTCTCTTTTCATTCCCGGTCCATCCTGAAAGTTTGTGAAGCTCGTGCCGCCCTAACGCCGCGGGTCGTTTATCGCGAAATGCGCGCTCCCGCTCCCTTCATCACCTGCAAAACCTCTTTCAGCGTCGCCATGGACGTGTCGCCGGGCGTCGTCATCGCCAGCGCTCCGTGTGCCGCGCCGCAATCGACGGCCCATCGCGGCCCTTTGCCTTCCAGAAAACCGTAGATCAATCCCGACGCGAACGAATCGCCGCCGCCCACGCGATCGAGAATCTCGAGGTCCGGCCGGTTCGTCGCCTCGTAGAACGCACCGTCGGCGTAGCAGATCGCGCCCCAATCGTTGGTCGTCGCGGTCTTCGCTTTCCGCAAAGTGGTGGCCACCACCTGAAACGGAAACTCCTTCACCACTTTTTCGATCATCCGCCGGAACGCGTCCACTTCAAATTGCGTCACGTGCTGGTCCATTCCCTCCACCGAAAATCCGAGCGCCGCCGAAAAATCCTCCTCGTTGCCGAGCATCACATCCACGAGCGGCGCGAGCTTGCGATTCACTTCCTGCGCTTTCTTCTGCCCGCCGATGCTTTTCCACAGCGAGTCGCGGTAGTTCAAGTCATAGGAAACGATCACACCGTGGCGCTTGGCGGACTCCATGGCCTCGCGCGCCACTTCCGGCGTCGATTCGGACAGAGCGCAGAAAATTCCGCCGGTGTGAAACCAGCGCACGCCCATCGCGCCGAAAATGTCGTCCCACGGAATTTCGCCGGGCTTCAGCTGCGACACCGCCGTGTGCCCGCGATCTGAACAGCCTAGCGCTGCGCGAACTCCGAAACCGCGCTCCGTGAAATTCAGCCCGTTGCGCGCCGTGCGTCCCACACCGTCGTCCGCCACCCAGCGAATCAACGACGAATCCACTCCGCCCTGAAAAATCAGATCTTCGACGAGCCGTCCGACCGGGTTATCGACGAACGCCGTCACCACGGCCGTTTCTTTTCCGAAGCAGCGCTTCATCCCGCGCGCCACGTTGTACTCACCGCCGCCTTCGTACACATCGAACGACCGCGTCGTCCAGATTCGCTTGTCGCCGGGATCGAAACGCAGCATCACCTCGCCCAGGCTCAAGAGATCCCATCGGCAGCCATCTTTCGGTTTAATCGTCAGCGCCATCCATTCGTTCCTTTCACTGAGGGTATGGTTCACGCATCCAGCGTGAGCGGATCGAGCTTCGGCAGCAGAATCTGAATCACGAGCAAAGCCACAAGGTACGCCGTTCCCGCGAGCATGAAGACGGGAACGTAACTGTGCGTCCATTCCAGCAAGTAGCCCGTGAACGTTGCAATGCCCATTCCACCGACCGCACCGCCGAATCCGCCGATGCCCGCCACGGACGCCACGGTCCGCCGCGGAAACATGTCCGACGGAAACGTGAGCAAGTTCGCGGAGAATCCCTGATGCGCTGCCGCTGCGAGGGCGATCAGGCCCACAGCGACCCAGAGGCTGCTCGCCGTCGCTGCAAAAACAATCGGCACCACGAGTAGAGCGCAAACGAGCATAGCCGCCTTCCGCGCTCGGAAGACCGGCCACCCGGCTCGGATCAGCGCGGACGAAAGCCATCCGCCGCCGATGCTTCCCAGATCGGCCATCACGTAGATGGCCACCAGCGGCGGTCCTAACTTGCCCAACGTAAGGCCGTGCGTCGAATTCAGAAATTTCGGCAGCCAGAAAAGCAAAAACCACCACACGGGATCCGTGATGAATTTGCACAGCGTGAAGACCCACGTCTGCCGGTACGGCAAAAGCTGCGACCACGCGACTCTGCCCGGCGGCTCGGCGGGATCGGATTCGATGTACGCCAACTCAGCGGGCGTCACGGCGCGATGCTCTTGCGGCGTCTTGTAAAACACGAGCCAGGCCACCAGCCACGTGGCGCTAAAAAGCGCGGTGAAAACGAAAGCCCATCGCCATCCGAGATGCAGCGCGATCCACGGCACGGTGAGCGGCGCCAGAATCGCTCCGATATTCGAGCCGGAATTGAAGATTCCCGTCGCCAGCGAGCGCTCCCGTTTCGGAAACCATTCCGCTACGGCCTTTAACGCCGCGGGAAAATTTCCGGACTCGCCGAGCCCCAGAAAAAACCGGACAACCTCGAATCCCGCAACGCTACTCACCAGCGAGTGGCACAGCGCCGAGATGCTCCACAGTCCGATCGCGAGCGCGTAACCGATTCGAGTCCCAACGCGATCGATAATCCCGCCCGCAACCAGCAATCCGATCGCGTACGCAAACTGAAACGTGGTGATGATGTGGCCGTACTGAATTTCGTTCCAGCCGATGATCCGCTGCAGTTCCGGCGCGAGGATCCCGATCACCTGCCGGTCCATATAGTTGATCGTGGTCGCGAAAAAAAGGAACCCGCAGACCGTCCACCGGCGCCGGCCGACCGCGCCCGCCGCGATGGCGATGAATGATCCAGGCTCCGCCACGTGGCTGGAACTCTCGCGTTTTTCTACGGCAGGCGTGCTGACGGGCGTCGAGTTCTTGGGGTCGGCCATTCGGCTGTGCGGCTAAATTCAGAAAACGGGTCGAAGCTGATTCCCTTGCGCCGCGGCGGGGGTGTAACGCGGCTTCGTCACTTTGTAACACGAAAGTCGCGCATGCGCGCCGCGCGAACATTGTGACTTTATCTAATGAAACGAATGTTGCGAAATCGCTTACTCACACAGATCGCTCGTGGGGACACTGTGCTCGCGGGCTCAGGTGATCGGGTGCTGCGCTATGAATTCCAGCGCCAGTTGCTCGGAAACGCCGGGAAAGTCTGTGGCGAAAATGTGCGCCGCTCCGGGCAGAGTGACGAATTTCGATCCGGCGATTCGTCCTGCAACGACCTCTCCGTTGGCGTAGGGCACGAGCCGGTCCGCATCACCGTGCATCACGAGCGCCGGTTTCTGAATTTGGTCGAGCCGGCTGTGCGACTCCCACGCGAACACGCCTTGCAGTTGCGCCATGTACGCCGCTCGCGTCGGCAGCCACGGCAGGCGCACGGCGAGATCTTCCTCGATTCGTTCGTTCGGCGTCGCGGCGGAATAAATAAACGGGCTCACTGCGCGCGCCGCTTCTTCTCCGCTCAGGTCGTCGCGCATCAGCGCACCCATCGTCTCCATATCGGGTTGCACAGCGGTGGGGCCGCCCGCCTGAGTGCATCCGAGCACGAGCGTTGCGACGCGATCCGGATACAACAGCGCGAATTCCTGCGCGATCATTCCCCCCATCGAAACGCCGTACACATGCGCGCGCTGCACTCCCGCCGCCGCGAGCACGGCCGCTGCATCCGAGGCCATCACCGGCAGCGGGTATGGTCCAGCCGGAACGGAACTCTGTCCAACACCGCGATTATCGAACACGATCGTGCGGTAGCCCGCTTCGTCGAGCACCTTCCGCGTGCGATACCACATGTGCGACGTCCAGCCGAGGCCCATGATGAGCAGCACGGGTTCGCCCGCGCCCCGCTCGTCCCAGTAGATCGTCGCGCCTTGATTTTCAACGAATGGCACTGTGTCCTCGCGCTCGGCGGCGGCAGCAAGCCCGTCGCGTCAATTTTCGTCGCACACTTTCAGCATCAGCTTGCCGTTGTTCTCCCCGCGGAACAGTTTCTCGAAAACCTCCGGATAATTGTGCAGGCCCTCGTGGACGTCGCATCGCGCATGCAGCTTTCCCTGCGCGACCCAGCCCGCCATTTCCTTAGCCGCCTCGCCGTAGCGATCCGCCCAGTCAAAAACGATCATTCCCGTCATGCTCGCGCGATTCACCAGCAGCGATAGATAATTCGCCGGCCCCTTGATCGGCGTCGTGTTGTTGTACTGCGAGATCGCGCCGCAGATCACCACGCGCGCGCGCATCGCCAGTTGCCCGAGTGCCGCGTCGAGAATTTCGCCGCCCACGTTATCGAAAAATACGTCGATGCCTTTCGGACAAGCCGCCGCGAGCGCCTTGCGCATGTCTTCGGATTTGTAATCGATGGCCACGTCGTAGCCGAGTTCCTTCACGAGGTACTCGCACTTCGCTGGTCCGCCGGCGATTCCCACCGTGCGGCATCCTTTGATCTTCGCGATCTGCCCGACCACGCCGCCCGTCGCTCCCGCCGCGCCGCTCACCACCACCGTATCGCCCGCTTTCGGCTTCCCCACCTCGAGCAGTCCGAAGTACGCCGTCATGCCGGTCATCCCGAGCGTGCCAAGAAAAACCGGCAACGGGATTCCGATCGACGGCACCTTGTTCACCATCGTGCCGTTCGAAATCGCGTACTCCTGGACGCCAAACGCGCCGGTAACAATATCGCCCACAGCGAATTTCGCATTCTTCGACTCGACCACTCGACCGAGCGCCAGCGCGCGCATCACCTCGCCAATCGCCACCGGCGGAATGTACGATCGGCCGTCGTTCATCCAGCCCCGCATCGCCGGATCGAGCGATATATAAATGATCTTCACCAGAAATTCGCCGTCCGCCGGGGCCGGCACCGGCGCTTCCGTGTAATTCCAATTCTCGCGTCGCGCCATCCCTACCGGACGCGAAGCCAGCACAAACTTGTGATTGATTTCAGTCATGATGGAGTCTCCGCCGCCTGTGGCATTCGTGAGAGTTGCTTACAGATGAAAGTGTCTCTCGCCGCGGGCATTGTATATAATCCCGCTCATCATGCCAAACACGGAGACGCTGTACCAGGTCAACGGCCGCGTCGCGACCATCACGCTCAACCGGCCCGACAAACTGAACGCGTGGACGGCTGTGATGGAAAGCGAAGTCCGCGGCCATTTCACCGATGCGGAAAGGGATGACAACGTCCGCGCCATCATTCTTACCGGCGCAGGCCGGGGCTTTTGCGCAGGCGCGGACATTTCCCTTCTGAGCGGCGTGGCGGAAAAAGGTCTCGATGAACGCGGCCGCGAACAAGCGCTGCGCAATTCTTCCGGCGCTTCCAGGGCCGGCACGCGGCCCGACTTCCGCCGTAAGTATTCTTACTTTCCGTCGATCGAAAAGCCGATCATCGCCGCCATCAACGGCGCGGATGTCGGCCTCGGCCTGGTGATCAGTCTTTACTGCGACGTTCGCTTGGCTTCCGATGCGGCGAAGTTCAGCACCGCGTTTTCGCGCCGCGGCCTGATCGCCGAATACGGCCTGGCGTGGATGCTGCCGCGCCTGGTAGGTCACGCAAACGCGCTCGATCTGCTTTTTTCGGCGCGCATGATCGACGCCGCCGAGGCGCAATCGATGGGCCTGGTGAATAAAGTGTTCCCGCAGGACGTGTTCGTCGAAAAAGTGAACGCATACGCGCAAGATCTCGCGGACAACGTCAGCCCGCGCTCCACGCGAATCATGAAGCGCCAGGTGTATGAAGCGATGTTCCAGACGCTCGAAGAGGCGTTTGAATCTTCGGAGCGCGAAATGCTGCTCAGCCTGCAATCCGGCGATTTCAAAGAAGGCGTCGCGCATTTTCTGCAGAAACGCGCGCCCACATTCACCGGCAAGTAGGATTTGCGACCGATGGCATTCGAACCCACCGCCAAAACTCGGGCTCTGCTGGAGAAACTCGACGCGTTCCTGCGTGAGCACATTTATCCCAATGAGTCGCGCTGGCACGCTGAAATCTCTCGCGATCGCTGGAAGCCGTCGCAAATCATCGAGGAGTTGAAACCGAAAGCGCGCGCCGCCGGTTTGTGGAATCTCTTTCTGCCCAATGACGAGAACGGTGCCGGCCTCACGAGTCTCGAATACGCGCCGCTTTGCGAAATCATGGGCCGGAGCCACATGGCGCCCGAAGTTTTCAACTGCTCCGCGCCCGACACCGGCAACATGGAAGTTCTCGCGCGCTACGGCGCGCCCGAACACAAAGAGAAGTGGCTCAAGCCGCTGCTCGCGGGCGAAATGCGCTCCTGTTTCGCGATGACGGAGCCCGACGTCGCATCGTCCGACGCCAC
Source organism: uncultured Acidobacteriota bacterium (assembly GCA_963702125.1). Classification (GTDB taxonomy): domain Bacteria; phylum Acidobacteriota; class Terriglobia; order Acidiferrales; family UBA7541; genus Palsa-295. The sequence goes on along the minus strand of OY969716.1, from coordinate 4,343,386 downwards.
CAACATTTCATCCAGCATCCGACGCGAAGGCGACAGCTACGTGATCAACGGCAGGAAGTGGTGGACCTCCGGCGCCGGCGATCCGCGCTGCAAAATCGCGATCTTCATGGGCAAGACCGATCCTGCCGCTGCCGCGCACAAGCAGCAATCGATGATCCTCGTTCCGATGGATACGCCGGGAGTGAAAATCGTGCGCCTGCTCACGGTGTACGGCTACGACCACGCGCCGCACGGCCACGCCGAACTTCTCTTCGAAAATGTCCGCGTGCCCGCTTCGAATATTCTGCTCGGCGAAGGCCGCGGCTTCGAAATCGCGCAGGGGCGGCTCGGTCCGGGCCGCATTCATCACTGCATGCGCTGCATCGGCGCGGCCGAGCGCGCTCTTGAACTCATGTGCGAGCGCGTGCTGTCACGCACTGCATTCGGCAAGCCTCTCGCCGAGCAAGGCACCATTCGCGCGGACATTGCCAGGTCGCGCATCGAAATCGATCAGGCGCGACTACTCACGCTGGAAGCCGCGCACAAAATGGATACGGCCGGCAACAAAGCCGCACGGCGCGAGATCGCGATGATCAAGGTCGTCGCGCCAAATGTCGCGCTCGCTGTGATCGATCGAGCCATTCAGGCGCACGGCGGCGCAGGCGTTTCACAGGACACATTTCTTGCCGGCGCGTGGGCGATGATTCGCACCCTGCGCATCGCCGATGGGCCCGACGAAGTGCACGTCGAATCGATCGCGAAGCTCGAACTCGCAAAATACGGCGACGACCATGCCACCGCGCGTAATTGAATCGCTCCAGGAGTTGCAGACGCTCGTCGGGTCCGAGGCCGGCGTCTCCGACTGGTTGCTCATCACCCAGGAGCGCGTCAATGCGTTCGCCGAAGCCACCGAAGACCGCCAGTGGATTCATCTCGACGCCGAACGTGCCGGGCGCGAATCGCCATTTCGCACGACCATCGCGCACGGCTTCCTCACCCTCTCGCTGATGAGCCACCTGATGAAACAAGCCGTCGAAATCCGCAATCTGCGCATGGCGATCAATTACGGGTTGAACCGCGTCCGATTCACCAGTCCCGTCGTGGCAGGCGCTCGCATCCGCGCGCGATTCACGCTGCAACAATGCAAGGAAATCGCGGGCGGCCTTGAAGTGATCTACGCCGCCACGGTCGAATCTGAATCGCCGAATGCGGCAGCGGCGGTGAAACCGTGTTGCGCAGCCGAGTGGGTGCTCCGCTACTACAACTGAATCTCCAGGAAATGCGGCGTCAAAGCTCGCCGGTCTGCGCACATCGCGCCGCAGCCTGCAGCAGGATGCGCACCAGTTCGTGCATCGCGGCGAACCGCCCGTCCTGCGTCAATCCGTGATGATAGCGGTAGTAAATCTGCTGGACGATCACTGCAAGCTTGAATCGCGCCAGCACCAGGTAAAAAGTGATTGCGGACGTGTCGCGCCCGGTGAGCTTTCTGTACAACTCAACGATTTCCCGCCGCCGCAAGCTGCCCGGAAAATTCGTCGGCCCCCATCGCACGGCCTTCCACTCCGCGCCATCCGATTCTTCCACCCAATACGCGAGCATTGTTCCCAGGTCCGAAAGCGGGTCGCCGATCGTACACATCTCCCAATCCAGCAGGCCGATGATTTTCGATGGTTCACTCGGATCGAACACGACGTTATCGAATTTGTAGTCGTTGTGAATCAGCGACGCCGCGCCGCTCGCCGGCCGGTGCGCCGTCATCCAGTTAACAAGCTGTTCTACTTCGGCGTGGTCATGCGTCTTCGAGCCGTGATAGCGCTCGACCCAACCTTTCATCTGCCGCTCGAGGTATCCTTCCGGGTTTCCGATCGCCGCAAGCCCGATCGATTGGTAGTCCAGCCGATGGAGTTCGACAAGGTTCGCGACCAGCGCTTCGCTCAGCAGTCGTGCCCGTTCCGCCGGCAAATCCATCGTTGCAGGAGGGTCTCGCCGGAGAATGATCCCGCGCACCGGCTCCATCAAATAGAACGGCGCGCCGATCACCGACTCGTCGTCGCAGTAGAGCAACACTTCGGGCGCAGGAGAATACGCCGCGTGCAGTTTCGAAAGCACGCGGTATTCCCGGCTCATATCGTGTGCTGACTTCACTTTGCTGCCGAATGGAGGCCGGCGCAGCACCATTTCGCGCGCGCCGAATTTCACGAAGTATGTAAGGTTGGAATGCCCGGCGGGGTACTGCGCGAACTCGATGTATCCGCGCTCATCCGGAAATTGTCCGCGTAGAAAGGGTTCGAGCGTAGCGCGGTTCAGCTCTTCGCCGGCGCGCATCGGCCCCGGACGATCGCACGCATCGCCGAGGTCACCGATCTCGGTCATCAGCGATAGGTCCTCATCGCGACGTCGTCGATGTGCGGAATCTCATTGAACGCGCTTAGCGAAAAGCGCTCGCCCGAGTACACAAACTCGCTGAACGAACAATTCCGCACCATCCAGGAAAGCTGCAGCGTCTTGATCCGCGAAAGTTCGAGTGCGCGCTGCACGGTGATCGCCGTCGGGCCGCCGGAGCTGAAGATCGCGGTCTGCTCCTTCGACGATCCATCTTCTAAGAACCGCGACACCCCGCGCGTCACCCGTGCCGCGAAATCCTCCCAGGGCTCGACGCCCTCGAGCGGCAGATCTCCGCTGACCCAGATCGTGATCACCGCTTCGTACAGCCGCTGAAATCGCAAGTGACGTTCGCCCGGCTGGCACGTCTCGTTGAACGCTTCGTACAAATCTCGAATGTGGCTCTTGTGCGCGATTAACTGCTTCACGCCGCGCCGCAGTACGGCCTCGCCGTCGTATTCGTCCAGCTCTTCGAATTTCTCCGGCGCGGGAAATGGCACGCCGGCTCGCGCGTATTCATCCGCGACGATCCGGCACGTCTCGATCTGCCGTACGCGCGGCCCCGTGCAAACACGATCGAACACCACTCCGTGCCGCGCCCAATACAATCCAAGCAGCGCGGCTTGCCGCTCGCCCAGCGGCGAGAGGCGATCGTAATTCTCTTCCATGAACGACGCTTGCGCGTGACGCACAAAAAAGAGCCGGCTCATCGTGCGCTAAGTATGCAGCCTTTCACCGGATTACTGCGAGACGCGCGTCATTGCGCTGTCGCGGCGTGCGCGTTGAATTCCGCAAACGTCTTGCCCTGGTCCGCGAGCCGCTGCAGCAGCGGTGCCGGCGTCCACCACTCGCCATGTTGTTTGTGAAATTCTTCCACTCGCGCGAGTACATTTTTTAATCCTACAGTGTCCGCGTACCACATCGGGCCGCCGCGATGTGCCGGAAAGCCGTAGCCGTTCAGATAGATAATGTCGATATCGACGGCGCGCAGCGCGTAGCCCTCTTCCAAAATCCGCGCGCCTTCATTCACCAGCGCGTAGATGCAGCGGTCCACAATTTCTTCCGGCGAAATCGCGCGCTGCGGAATACGATCCTCGCCCGTCCACTTCTTTATCAGCTCTGCCACGGCGGGATCGGGCGACGCGGCGCGATTTTCGTCGTATTTGTACCAGCCCGCACCCGTCTTCTGCCCGAATCGCCCCAGCTCGCACAATTTATCTTCCGCAAACGGCTGCCGCACGCCCGGCTTTTCCAGGTGCCTGTATTCTTTGCGAATCCGCCAGCCAACGTCGAGCCCGGCCAAATCCCCCGTCGAAAGCGGCCCCATCGCCATGCCCCAATCGTAGAGAGCCTTATCCACCGACGGAATGTCCGCGCCTTCCTCCACCAGAAACTGCGCTTCGCGGCGATACGGGCCGAACATCCGGTTGCCGACGAACCCTCTGCAGTTCCCCACGAGCACCCCGACTTTCCCGATTCTTTTCGCGAGTTGCATGCACGTCGCGATCACTTCCTTGCTCGACGCTTTGCCGCGCACGATCTCCAGCAGCTTCATAACATTCGCAGGACTAAAAAAATGAGTGCCGATCACAAATTCCGGCCGATTTGTCGCCGCGGCAATCTCGTCGATGCTCAGCGTCGAAGTGTTGCTTGCAAGAATCGCTCCGGTTTTGCAGATTTTATCGAGCTGCTGAAAAATTTCCTTCTTCAGCGCCATTCCTTCGAAAACGGCCTCAATCACCAGATCGACCGTCTCGAATCCGTCCCACGCGAGCGTCGGCGTGATCAACTTTATCCGTTCGCCCACGAATTCCTGCGTCATGCGTCCGCGCTTCACGGAGTTCGCGTAATTTTTCTGAATCGTCGCAAGGCCGCGATCCAGCGCCGCCTGGTCGGTTTCCTTGAGCAGCACGGGAATTCCGGCGTTCGCGAGCACCATCGCGATGCCGCCGCCCATCGTTCCCGCTCCAATCACAGCCGCGCTCTTCACCGGAATCGCCGGAGTGTCCTTCGGGATGTCGGGAATCTTGGCTACCTCGCGCTCTCCGAAGAAAACGTGAATCAGCGCTTTCGACTGGTCCGAGTGCAGGCACTCCATGAAAATCTTCTGTTCGGTGGCGCAGCCTTGTTCGAACGGCTCGCGCGTCGCCGCTTGGATCGCGTCAATGGCCGCGAGCGGCGCCTTCAACCCGCGCTGCTTTTTGCGCACGTTCTCGCGTGCAGCGTCAAAGATCGGAGCGTTCTCCGCCGGCGTACCCAGCTTGTCGTTTCGTTCGCGTGTTTTCGGCGCAGGCTGAGCCGCTGCTTCGCGCGCGAAAGCCGCCGCCCCGGCGAGCAATTCGCCTTCGACGAGCTTGTCGATGACGCCGAGCTTCAGCGCTTGCGCCGCCGGCAACGGTTTTCCATCGGTGCACATCTCCACCGCCGCCGCAACGCCCGCAAGCCTCGGCAGCCGTTGCGTTCCACCTGCACCGGGGATAATTCCGAGCTTCACTTCCGGCTGCCCCACCTGAGCCGTTGGCGATGCGACGCGATAATGCCCCGCCATCGCCAGCTCCAGGCCGCCGCCAAATGCCTGACCGTGAATCGCCACTACCACCGGCTTCTTCGAGTCTTCGATTTTCAGCAACAGCGGCAGCAAGCCCGGACCGCGTTGCGTTTTCCCCGACGTGAGTTTGCCGAATTCCTTGATGTCCGCTCCGGCGACAAACGTTTTCCCCGCGCCGATCAGCACCGCCGCGCGAATCTCAGGATCGGCCGCGATTTTGTCGAGCGTCGCGGAAATTCCCTCCGGCACGCCGGGGCTCAGAGCGTTCACCGGCGGATTATCGATCGTGATTACTGCAACGTCGCCTTGCTTCGTGAAGGAAACCAATTCGCTCATGTCCCCGGATCCCTGCTATGAATTTAGAAATCTATTCCAGTGTTACGCGGTCTTCACTGTTTCAAAGGCAGCGTTGTCGATCGCCTCGCGCGCAATCCGGTCGCGATGAAATGTCGCGTCGCCCAGCATCGTCTCAGAGGCTTTCGCACGCTTGTAATAAAGCTGCACGTCGTTTTCCCACGTGAAGCCCATTCCGCCGTGCACCTGAATTCCGCGATTTCCCACGGTCCGCGCGGCATCGCTCGCATACATTTTCGCGATCGAAGTTGCAGTCGCCGATTCCGGCGAATTTTCCCCGAGCGTCCACGCCGCGTAGTACGCCGCCGCACGCGCGCTCTCCGTCTCGAGATACATGTCTGCGCACTGGTGCTGCACCGCCTGATACGATCCGATCGGCTTGCCGAACTGTTTGCGCACTTTCGCGTATTCCACCGTGATGTCCAGCGTGCGCTGCATCCCGCCCACCAGCTCCGCCGCAAGCGCCGCGGTCGCCACGTTCAAGGGCTTCACGAGCGCGCTCGTCTCGCCAATCTTTTCGGCGGGCGTTTCATTGAATGTAAGCGCATAAATCTTGCGCGTCATGTCGATTCCGTTCATCCGCTCGATCGTCAGCCCCGGCGCCTTTGCGTTCACCAAGTAAACGCCGTTCTTCGCAGCCACCACGATGAAGTCCGCCACCGCCGCATCGGTCACGAATTGCTTTTCCCCGCTCAACTTCCCGTTCGCCGCCGTCATCGTCAGCGCGCCAGCATCCCAGGTTGCGGCGCGCTCCAGGAACGCCAGCGTCGCCCGCGTCTCGCCGCTGCAAATCGGTTCGAGATAATTCTTCTTAATCGAAGGCCCCGCCACTGCGTCAATCGCCGCACCCGCCAGCACGACTGTCGAAAAAAGCGGCCCCGGCAGCAGAGCGCGTCCCGCCTCCTCCATCAGCAAAATCAGATCGACAGTTCCCAGTCCGACGCCGCCGTACTCTTCCGGAAATATGATGCCCGTATATCCCTGCTCGGTCATCTTGGCCCAGAGCACCTCATCAAAAGCGGAATCGGTCTCCATCAGCTGCCGCACGCGCTCGGCCGGGCATTCTGCCGCGAAGAACTTCCGCGCGTTCGACTTCAGCAGCTCCTGGCTCTCATTCAATCCGAATTGCATCGGCAAACTCTCCCGAAACTCCGCACCAACGCCCTAGTAGCTCCGCGGCAGCCCCAGCACGAAATGCCCAATGATATTGCGCTGAACTTCAGACGTTCCCGCTTCGATCGTGTTTCCGCGCGTCCGCAGGTAACCGTAGCACCAGATGCCCTTATCCACCGCGTGCGCGTCGCCCGCCGTGAGCTGCCCGTACGGCCCGAGAATTTCCTGCGCCAGCTGCTGCAAGCGCTGGTTCAGCTCGCTCCAGAAAATCTTCTGAATCGAGCCCTCCGGCCCCGGCACGCCCGTCGCCGTGATCCGGCTGAACGCGCGCATCTGATTCAGCCGCATGATCTCAATTTCCGCGTAGCACTGCGCGAGCTTTTGCCGGATCACCGGATCCTCCGACGCAGGCTTTCCGTTCCTCGTGAACTTCCGCGACAGCTCGATCAACCGCGTGATGTTGCGCTTGAAAATTAAATGCAGCCGCGCGCCATACGATCCGCGCTCGTACATCAACGTGCTTACCGCCACATTCCACCCGTCGTTCACTTTGCCGAGCACGTTCGCGGCGGGCACGCGGACGTCGCGGAAGAAAATCTCGTTGAACTCCGATTCGCCCGTCATCTGCCGCAGCGGCCTCACTTCCACGCCCGGCGACTTCATATCGACCAACAGCACCGTCAGACCTTTGTGCTTCGGCGCCGCCGGATCGGTGCGTACCACCAGCTCGCACCAGCTGCCCACCCAGCCGTAACTTGTCCACACCTTCTGCCCGTTCACTATGTAGTGATCGCCATCGAGCCGTGCTTCGGTTTGCAGGCTCGCAAGATCCGATCCCGCATTCGGCTCGGAAAATCCCTGGCACCAGATTTCCTCGGCGCTCAAAATCTTCGGGATGAATCGCTTTTTCTGCTCTTCGGTTCCGTAGGCGATGATCGTCGGCCCAATCAATCCCAGCCCCAGCGAATTCGCCATCGGCGGCGCCTCCACGCGCGCCATTTCTTCCCAAAAAATCGCGGACTCCATCAACGTCGCGCTCCGGCCTCCGTATTCCTTCGGCCACGAAACCGCCGCCCATCCGTCCGCGCTCAGTTTTTTCTGCCAGGCGCGCAAATAAGGAAACGACTCCTCGAGCGGCTTCTCGCGCCACGCGTCCCAATCCTTCGGCAGGTTCGCCGCAAGCCACGCGCGCAATTCGTCGCGAAACCTGGTTTCCTGCGGCGTGAGATTCAGGTCCATCGCAACATCTCCTTCGAATTTCCGCGAGCGGCGCCGGCTCTACGCGTGAGGTTCCAGCTTGCGCTTCGCGTCGAACTCATCGGGACGGATCGAATCCTGCCCGTCCCAATATTTCTTGCGCAGCTCTTTCTTCAGCACTTTGCCCGTGCCCGTCTTCGGCAGGCTCTCAACGAACTCCACGCTGCGCGGGCATTTGTAATGTGCGATTCGCGCGCGCGCGTGCTCGAGCAACTCGCTTTCCGTCGCCTGCGCGCCGGGCTTCAACACCACCAGCGCCTTCGGCACCTCGCCCCATTTCGCGTCCGGCACCGGCAGCACCGCGCACTCCAGCACCGCGGTGTGCGCGATCATCGTTTTCTCCAGTTCGAGCGACGAAATATTTTCGCCGCCGCTCACGATGATGTCCTTCTTCCGATCGACGATCAGAAAGTATCCGTCCTGGTTCACGGTCGCCATGTCGCCGGTGTGAAACCATCCGCCGCGCAGCGCTTCCGCCGAAGCCGCCGGCTGATTCCAATAGCCCTGCATGATCCCGTCGCCGCGCGCGATGATTTCGCCAATCGCAACGCCGTCGTGCGCCACATCCTTGCCATCCGCATCCACCACGCGCATCTCCACGCCCAGCACCGCGTAGCCCGTCATCGCCTGCCCGTTGAATTTCTCCTCGCCCGGCCACTCCAGCCCCGGCTTCATCGGCGAAACGGAAAGCGTCGGCGAAGTTTCCGTGAGCCCGTACCCGGCCCAGCACGTGCACCCGAGTTTCTCTTCCACCTCGCGCACCAGCGTCGGCGACGATGCCGCTCCTCCAATAATCACTCGCTTCAAACTGCTCAAGTCGTATTTGGTGCGGTTTGGGCAGTTCACCATCGCCGTCGCCATGATTGGCACGGCGGCGAGCGTCTGTGCGCGCTCGTCTTGAATCAGCCGGAACACTTCGTCCGTGGTGAACCGGTGAATCATCACGTGCTTCCCGCCGCGAAACGTCAACGAGTGCGCCACGCCCCACCCGTTCGCGTGAAACAGAGGAATCGTATGCAGCTCCACTGGATCGTTCTCGACGTGCACCGAGACCGCGGAATTGAGCGCGTGCAAGTAGACGTTCCGGTGCGTCAGCATCACCCCCTTAGGATCGGCGCTCGTCCCGCTCGTGTAAAAAAGTTCCGCCACGGCATTCTCATCCACCGCCATCACGTCGGTACGGTACGGCTCCGCAGCCGCAAGCATCGCTTCGTAATTGTGATGCGTGAGCCACGGCTCGGAAACATCGCCATCGAGCGCGTGAATTGACTTCACCACCGAAATTTCCGCGCGAAACGATTCCACCATTTTCAAAAACGCGCTCTCGACAAAAAGCATCTTCGCGCCGGAATCGCGCAGGATGTATGCCAGCTCGGTCGGCGCCAGACGAATGTTGAGCGGCAACAAGATCGCGCCCGCCTCGATCACGCCGTAATACGCCTCGAGCAGCCGGTGGCAATTCGTGCTGAGATACGCGACGCGGTCGCCCGCGCCAATTCCCGCCGCGCGCAATGCACCCGCCAGCCGCGCCGCACGCTCCGCAAACTGCGCGTACGTGAACCGCTCGGCGCCGCACACCACCGCCGTCTTCCGTGGAAATTGCTCCGCCGCGTAACGCAAAAACCGAATTGGTGTCAGTGGAACGTTCATCGCCCGAAAAGCCCTCCGGTCAGGCCGTCTGTCCTCCATCCACCACCAGCACGTGCCCCGTCACGAAATCCGAAGCCGCCGACGCCAAGTACACCGCGGCGCCCTTCAAATCATTTTCCCCGCCGAATCGGCCCAGCGGCAGACGCTTCAAAAACGCCTCGCGGTTCCGCTCGATCACCGCGGCCGACATGTTCGTCGGAAACCATCCCGGCGCGATCGCATTCACTTGAATATTGTGCACGCCCCACTTGCACGCCAGATCTTTCGTGAACGCAATCACTCCGCCCTTGCTCGCGTGATAGCCGATCGCCTGAAACGACGGCGGCGAGCCGTGAATCCCGGCCACCGACGTGATGTTGACGATCTTCCCGCGCTTCCGCGGCGCCATCACTTTCCCCGCCGCCTGCGAAAATAAGAAAGTTCCCGTCAGATTTGTCTCGATCACTTTGTTCCACTGCTCGATCGTCATCTCTTCCACTGGCGCGCCCCACGAAGTCCCGGCGTTGTTGATCAAAATGTCGAGCCGGCCAAATCGTTCGACCGTCGCATCGATCACCGCTTGCACTTCAGCCGGCTTCTTCACGTCGCAACCCAGCGCTAGCACGTCACCACCGAGCGCTTCCAATTCTTTTGCGGCCTGCTCGCAGCGCTCTTTCTTCCGCGCGCACAGCACCAGGTCCGCGCCCGCCTCAGCCAGCCCCTCGGCCATCTGGCGTCCGAGCCCGATCGAGCCGCCGGTTACGATGGCGACCTTGCCATTTAGAGCGAAAAGTTCCTGCACACGCATCGATCAGCCCTGCCGGCGCTCGACCTCGAACGCGCCACATGATACACACAAACAAATGATATGGACTAACATTTCTACGCGGAAAACCACGCACCCGCGATGCACTTGGGAATCGAATGCCGGCCGGCAGCCACACGAACGCAACGCTGCGAAATACGCCGCGGCGAGGCGGCCGCTCTCCATCAAGCCGCCGCCCCGCCCTCGCGCCTCAAATTAGAACGAGAACCGCGCTCCGAGCTGCACCTGCCGCTTCGCCGATGCCGCCGTGAATCCCAACGGCTGGCTGGGACCCAGCGCCGATGTGCCGTGCACATCAAAGGGAGCCGCAAAATCCGCTCCCACGATGTTGTTTACGCTTTCGTAGTTCGTGCGGTTGGCGAGGTTGAAGCCCTCCGCGGTAAGCGTGAAGGCATAGTGTTCGCCCAGCTGGAACGTCCGGCTGAGCCGCATGTCCCACGAAATAAAGTTCGGCCCCAGGCCGCTGTTCCGCGGCGCTCCGGGCGGACGGTCGTTCGTGAAGTGGTTGTCGCCGTTGATGTCCGAGCCGGCCAGCAGATTGAACGGGTGCCCGCTGTTGTAATTGAAGATCGGCGAAAGCTGGAAGCCGCGCAGAATTTTCGAGTTCGTCCACGGGCTGTCAAAGACTCCCGCGACCACCACCTTGTGCCGCTGGTCGAAATCCGAAAGCGCGCGCTCCGCCGCAAGGTCGGTCTCGTTGAACGGCGCGTAATCCGAGTTGAAGTCCGTAACGTCGTCGAACGCTTTGCTGAACGTGTAGTTCGCCAGCATCGTGAAGTGGTCGCCGAATCGCTTGCGCAATTCGAACAATCCGCCCTGATACAGCGCCGAGCCGATCGACGAGTATTGGTTGTTCTGCAGAATGTACGGATTCACCCAGCACTGCGTGCCAGAGGGTTGGTTGTACGCGTTCACGCAGCCCGGTCCGCCCCAGTTTTGAAACGAATTGCCGTTCGTCGGCAGTCCATTCGCCGCAAGCCCGCTCGTGATCGGCGCGCCTGTCGTCAGGTTCGTATCGATCGAAACCGGGAGACGCAGCGTGTGCACGTAAACGTAGCTGGCTGAAACGGTGAGCGACGAGCCGAACTGATGCTCGATGCCGAACGAAGCCTGCTCCGAATAAGGGTTCTTGAAATTCGGCTGGCCATAGAACAGCACTACGCCCGGCGGCAGCGGCCCTGTGTTGCTTACTTGAACGCCGAGGTTCGCCAGGTCCGTCTGCGAAACGCACGCGTTCTGCCCCGGTGGCGGCGTGCCGCACTGCACTTTGCCCTGCGCGAACAGCGCCTGATACAGCAGTGCCGAGTTGATCGTCGGATTCGGCGGCGTGGTGGGGCTGCCGTTCAGCCCGTTGAGCGTCACCAGCGTGTTCGCGATCTGCCGCGTCCCGTTGATATCGCCGAGCGTCTTTACCACGTTGTCGATCTGCGCGTAGATTGGCGAATAAAAAATCCCGAATCCGCCGCGCACCACTGTCTTGTTGTCTTTGAATGGAGACCACGCAAACGAGATGCGCGGCCCGAAGTTGTCTTTCGTCGTGTGCAGATATTGCGTTTGCGAATCCAGGTCGTACCGGATCCCAAGGTTGAGCGTGAGCCCGGGCCGCACCTGCCACGTATCCTGCACGTAAGCCGCTGTGAGTGGCCGGTTGAACGAATACGTTGGATTGCCGAAGCCCTGCTCGTAGAACGACGGCAGACCCAGGCTCGCCGATTGCAGCGTGGTTATCTGCGCGGCTCCGGTCGTCGGCATGCCGCAAGCGCCCGGCTCGTACAAGCAGGGGCTCAGGATAAATCCCGGCAGCTCGAGAAATTCGAATCGCCCCGCGAAAAATGTGTCGGACGTGGTGCTGTTGCCACGGATCAATTCGTAGAACCCGGCCTTGATCGTGTGGCGCCCGCGGACGAACGTCACGTTGTCCGCGAATTCGTACCGCCGCGTGGTGGTGAAGCTGGGCAGAAAAATCTGCCGCCCGAAGAATCCGTATCCTTGAATATCCAATCCCGGGCCGCCCGGGTCCGTGGTATCGACGCCCAAATAGCTCCACGCCCACTGCACTCGCAATTCGTTCTGCGTCGTCGGGTTGAACTGGTGATACCAGGAGCCCATCGCCGTGCTGTCCCACGCATTGATTCGCGTGCCGCGTGAATCCGCCGTAAGCGCCTGCAGGTTCGGATTCTGTTCGTTGTCGTGGGCGTAGCTGTAGCGGAATGCAAGTTGGTTCGAATCGTCGATGTGGTGATCGATGCGGATCGACATGTCGTACGATCGCTGCGGAAATGGAAACAATCCGCCCTGGGTTTCAAACTGATTGATCAGGAAGGGATTCACCGCGTTCGTAAATGCCGCCGGGCATTGTGACGCCGTCGGCGTGATCGTCAAACATTGGCCCAGCAGGAATCCGCACGTTTGCGCCGGCAAGAAAGTCGGCGGCCCTCCCTCCGGATTCGCGGGATCGGAGAAGCACGGCACGCTCGGATTTCCCGGCAGCGTCTCGAGGCCGCCGATGATCGTTTGCTGCCCCGTCGTTGGTGCGAAGATGTTCGAGTTCGTCAGCAGCGGCACTGAATCGGTCGCGTCCGATCGCAGCCCCTCAAATCCGATAAACATAAACGTTTTGTCTTTGCGGATTGGGAATCCCAGCGTTCCGCCGAACTGTTGCCGGTTCAGCGAGTCCTTCACCGGCTCGCCCTGCGCGTCAAGCGAAAACGGGCCGCCCGGCGTGAGCGCCGGCAAAAAAGAAAACGGATCGCGCGCATCCATTCCATCATTCCGGAAAAATCCAAACAGACCGCCATGGATTTCGTTCGTGCCGGACTTGCTCACGATATTGATCGTCGCGCCGCTCGCCGAACCCAGGTCCGCGTTGTAGTTGCTGCGGTTCACCTGGAATTCCTGCACCGCGTCCTGGCTCAGCGTCAGCCGCACGCCGCCCGCGTCGTCGTTCGCTTCGCCGCCATCCACCGTCACGTTGTTGCCGCGCCCGTTGCTCCCGTAAAACGAAAGCCCGCTCTGCGGCGTCTGCTGCACGCGATAGTCCGCGTTGCTCGCGATCACATTCGCGTTGCTCACGCCCGGCATCAGCAGCGTAAACGTCAAATAATCGCGCCGCGAAATTGGCAGGTCCTCGATGTAGCGCTGCGTCACCGTATCCGCCTGGCTTCCGCGCTCCACCTCCACCACCGGCGGCTCCGCCGTCACTTCCACCTGCTGCGCGGTGGTCGCTACCGCCAGCTTGAAATCGATTATCGCCAGCTGTCCGACCGTCAGCACCAGTCCGGTCTGCGTCTGCGTCTGAAATCCGTTCGCTTTCGCCGTGATGTTGTAGGTCGAGGGAGGCAGCCCGGCGAGTTGATATTGTCCCGAGCCGTTTGTGGCCGCCGTATATTGAAGTCCCTTGAGCGTGTCCGTCACGGTGATCGAAACCGTTCCGACCACTCCGCCCGTGGGATCGGTCACCGTCCCCTGAATCTGCCCCGACGTTCCGACGCCCTGCCCCAATCCCACCGCAGCCGTGAGCAGACACACCGCGGCCACCATAAAAATGGCTCTGAAGAATGACTTCATACTGCCTCCCCAGCGAAACTGAGACGCACGCCCCTACGTCCGCAGCCCGCCGATCTTGCCATCGAGGTATCGTGCGGCGATTTAGGGCCCACGCTCGCCGTCCGATTTGAAAATCTGATAGTCCGTATCACATTAAAGGAACTAACGTCAAGGTTAAGCCTCGGCGGACGGCTTAAATCGGTGGGAAAGTTTCTTATCACGCACCGGGCGGCGCGAGTTTCGACGCAAAGCTACGGCTGCAGCACGATTCGCCCCGCCACTTCGCCGCGCCGCAGCTCCCCAAGCACCTCATTCGCGTCTGCGAGCGGACGCGTCGCCACGCGGCACTTCAGCTTTCCCGCGGCCCCCATCGCCAGCACGTCGCGTAGATTCTCGCGCGTCCCCACCGACGACGCCTGCACGCGCACCTCCCGCCCCGCCATCGAGAGCGCCGGAAAACATATCGGTTCCGCCGGCAACCCCACCACCAGCAACGTGCCCGTCCCACGCACGCAGGAAAATGCCGCGTCGTACGCCGCCCTCGCCGCCGAAGCCACCAACACCACATGTGCGCCGCCGAGTTTCCGGATTTCCTTCGGCGCATCGCCCGTCGAGCCGTTCAGTGCATGAGCCGCACCATCGCTCCGCGCCTGGTCGAGCTTCTCGTCCGATAGATCCACGGCCGTCACCTCCGCGCCCATTTCCCGCCCGATCTGCACCGCGAGGTGCCCGAGGCCTCCCACTCCAAAAATCGCCAGCCGCTGCCCGCGCTGGATGTCCGCTTTCTTCAGCGCGCGGTACACCGTCACGCCTGCGCAAAATAGCGGCGCAGCATCCACGGATGGGAGTCCGTCGGGAATTTTGGTCGCGTGCGTCGCCGGAGCCTTCACGAACTCCGCATAGCCGCCATCGACGGCGACTCCGGTGATTTTCTGCTTCCCGCACAGAACTTCGTTTCCGCTGGTACAAAATTCGCACTCGCCGCATGACCAGAAAATCCACGGCACGCCCACGCGATCGCCCACGCGCAGCTCCGTCACGCCTTCGCCAAGCTCCGCCACCGCCCCCGCGATCTCATGGCCCAGAATCAACGGCTTTTTCACGATGCGATTGAGCTGCGGCCAGTCACCGTCTGCCACATGCGCGTCCGAATGGCACGCCCCGCACGCTTCCACGCGGATCAGCACTTCCCCCGCGCCGGGCTTCGGGCGCTCAACATCCTCCATGCGCAGCAGTGACTTGAAATCGTGCAGGACGGCGGCTTTCATTTGCGCAGCTCCAATCTCAGGCAGGCGTGCGTGCCGGGGAAAACGAAAAGCTTATGCCTTCGCCCCGCGCAGAAAAAATTCCACGGCATTATGCGCGCGCTCGGCCAGTTTGTGCGGCCCCGTCAAATCCACGGCCCATTGCCGCACCACGGTATTGAATAGCCCTTCCATGAATTCCGCGAGATGCACCACTGGAAATTCTGTTGTGATCTCTCCGCGCTGCTGCCCTTGCTCCAAAATATCGCGCAGCAGCTTCATCGTCGCCTGCTCCGGCCCGCGCAATTCCGGCGACCGCACCGGATCCATCGCGCCCGCCAGAATCACGGCTTGCCACAGCGGCCGTCCCGTCTCGGTGACCTTCGCGAGCTGATCGTAGAAACGCTCCAGTATTTCCGCAGTCGAAGCCTTCGACGAAAGCTCCGACTTCAAACTCTCCGCCTGCCGCGCGAATGCACGCCTTCCGATTTCGCGCAGCACCGCGTCTTTGCTCGGAAAGTAGCGGAAAAAAGTCGGCTGGCTGATCTCCAGCACCTGCACGATGTCGTCAACGCGCGTGTTCTGGTAGCCGCGCTCGCGAAACAGGCGCAGCGACGTTTCGATAATCTGCCCGCGCAGCCGCTCCTTCTTTCTTTCGCGCAGGCCTGCGGGCAAGCTCGCCGGATGCGATTCGCTCGTTTTAATTTTCCGGGAGGAGTGTTTGGCGGACCCGGCTCGGTGCCGGTTCTGGTTGCGCTTGGCCACGGCTGCGACCTCTTTCCCGCGAGACCACTCGCAGGTCCTGCGCTCAACTAACTTTTGATAGCGACTCTAACATTACAGTTACCCACGTCAAGCAGGATTCCGCTCCGTGAAATGCAGGGCCCACAAACAGAAACGCCGCGAGCAACCTTCCGCCCGCGGCTTATTTCCACAAACCCAACGATTACCGGACGCCGTACACGATCTCCATCGTCAACTGATCCAGCCGCTCGTACGGCAGATTTTTCGCCGCCAGCACTCCGCGGTCGAATGTGTGCCCGAGCAGCGCCTGCGCGCCGCTCTTCGAATACTTTCCCACCGCCGGCGCCGCGGCCGACGTGGCGGCGATCTCCTTCACGATCGCCTGAATTTCCGTGTCCGCCGCAAATCGCGCCGCCTTTTCTTTCATGATCAGATACGAACGCATGCAGCCCCGCGCGAAATCCTTCACGCCCTCGTAGTTTTCGGTGCGGTACGCATGCGCGTCGAAATGCCGCGGCCCGTCGTACCCGCTTTCTTCCAGAAACTTCACCAGGAAGAACGCCCCCTTCGCATTCGCCGACGCGAACCGGAAATCCTGGTCGTATCGCCCGATCACCTGATCGTTCAGGTCGATGTGGAAAAGCTTGCCCGCTTCGTGCGCCTGCGCCACCGCGTGCAGAAAATTCAGCCCCGCCATCGTCTCGTGCGCGAATTCCGGATTCACACCAACGAGCTCTGGGTGCGCGAGCGTCGGGATCAATCCCAGGTAATTTCCCGTGGTCGCCATGTAAATGTCGCCGCGCGGCTCGTTGGGCTTCGCTTCCATCGCGAATTTGTAGCCGTATTTCTGGTCGATCGAATATTCGCAGAGGTAATCGAGCGCCTCGCGCAGCCGTTTCACTGCATCTTCCGGCTTCCTGCACGCGTCGGTTTCCGTGCCTTCGCGGCCGCCCCACAGCACGAAAATCTTCGCGCCCAGCTCCGCGCCCAAATCCATCGCGCGCATCGTCTTCTGCACCGCGTAAGCGCGCACCGCGGGATCGTTCGCCGTGAACGCGCCGTCGCGAAATACCGGCGCCGTGAACAGATTCACCGTCGCCATCGGCACCACGAGGCCCCCCGCCGCGCACGCCGCCTTGAAATCCTTCACGATTTTGTCGCGCTCGCTCGGCGTCGCGTCGATCGGCACCAGGTCGTTGTCGTGCAGGTTCACGCCCCATGCGCCCACTTCCGAAAGCAGCCCCGCCAATTCCACCGGCGGCCGCACCGGCCGCACCGGCTCGCCAAACGGATCGCGTCCCGGATTTCCCACGGTCCACAATCCAAACGAAAATTTGTGCTCAGGTTTCGGTTGATACGAGTCGCTCGCCATCGTTTCCCTCACACACCCTGGAATCCTTCGAAGTACAAATTCTCCGCGACGTTCGCGCCCGCCAGCCGCCTCACGCCGCTCCCGCGTAAATCTCGCGCAACGCCGGGTACATCCTTCGATACGCGGCGTACTGCTTGTTCATCACCGCAACGCTCTCTGGATTCGGCTGCACTCGCGTTGCCACACGCACCGCCGCGCCGCACGCATCGTCCACCGTCGGCCAGGCGCCCACTCCCACTCCCGCCAGCAGCGCCGCTCCGTACGCCGGCCCCTCTTCCGCTTCCACGATGTCCACCGGCATGCCGTACACGTCCGCCTGAATCTGCCGCCACAATCCGCCGCGCGCGCCGCCGCCGCCCAGCCGGATCGATTCCACCGGCAACTTCAAATCCCCGAAAATGGACAACGTGTCTCGCAAACTGTACGCAACTCCCTCAAGAATCGCGCGCACCACGTGCGCTCGCGTGTGCGTGGAAGAAAGTCCAACCAACGCTGCGCGCGCATTCGGATCGAGATGCGGCGTCCTCTCCCCCATCAAATACGGCGCCCACAACACGCCATCGCTTCCCGCTGGCGCGTGGCTCGCTTCGTCCTGCAGACGGTCGTACGCATCGCGCGATGCATCTCCGCTAACGCCGAACTGGTCCCTGAACCATCGCAGAGAAAATCCCGCCGCCTGCGTAACGCCCATCACGTGCCATCGCTTCGGCACCGCGTGGCAAAAAGTGTGAATGCGCCCCTGCGGATCGAATTCCGGGCTCGCCGTCGCCGCGAACACCACGCCCGAAGTTCCAATCGTCGCGCTAACCGCTCCCGGCCGCACAATTCCCATTCCCACCGCGCCCGCCGCCTGATCGCCCGCGCCCGCCACCACCGGCACGCCCGCTTTCAACCCCGACGCCTTCGCGCCATCCGCCGAAATCCGGCCGCTCACTTCCTGCGACTCCAGCACCTTCGGCAGCATTTCTTCAGCGAGTCCCGACGCCGCCATCATTTCCTTCGACCATCGCCGGTTCACCACATCCAAAATCAGCGTGCCCGACGCATCCGCCACGTCGATCGCATGCGCGCCTGTCAACCGGAACCGCACGTAATCCTTCGGCAGCATGATTTTCTTCACGCGCTTCCAGATTTCCGGCTCGTGCTTTTGCACCCACCAAATTTTGGGCAGCGTGAATCCCGTCAACGCCGGATTCGCCGTCAGCTCAATCAGCCGCTTCGCGCCGATCTTCGCCGTGATCTCGCGGCACTCTTCTTCCGTTCGCTGGTCGCACCAGAGCAACGCCGGCCGCAGCACTTTTCCATCCGCATCGAGCATCACCAGGCCGTGCATCTGCCCCGTCAGCCCGACGCTCTCCACTTCATCCGCCGCCGCTTTCGCGTTCGCGAGGCACGCGGGCACGGCCTTGCACGCCGCTGCCCACCAGTCGTCTGGCTCCTGCTCGGCCCAACCGCGATTCGGCGCGGAAATCGGCTTATGCTCAGCCGTCGCCGACCCGAGTACGCGGCCGTTCTCATCGATCAGTACCGCGCGTGTGCCGCCCGTCCCGATATCAATGCCTATAAATTTCCGTGCCATAGAAACTCTTCGCCTCGGCCCCACTCTACGCCTTGAAAGGATTCTCGTTGCGCCGCCGCCAATCCCACTGCGATTTCAAAATAGACGCGATGTCCGATTGCGTCGCCGTCCAACCAAGCACTTCCTTTGCTTTCCGCGCATCGGCAACCAGCGTGATCGCATCGCCCGCGCGTCGCGGTTCTTTCTTGTACGGAATCGGCTGGCCCGTCACTGTCCGCGCCGTCTCGATCACTTCCAGCACCGAGTAGCCCGTGCCCGTCCCGAGGTTGATGAATTCCGACTTCCCGCCCTTGTTCAAATAATCCAACGCCAGAATGTGCGCATCCGCCAGATCCGCCACGTGAACGTAATCGCGCACCGCCGTTCCATCCGGCGTCGGATAGTCGTCACCAAACACAGCCAATTCTTTGCGCTCGCCGCTCGCCGCCATCAACACGCTAGGCACCAAGTGCGATTCCGGCTCGTGCAATTCGCCGAGCTTCTCCGTCGCACCCGACGCGTTGAAGTACCGCAGCGCCACAAATTTCAGTCCGTGCCCCACGTCGTACGCCTCGAGCACCTGCTCGAGCATCAGCTTTGACCAGCCGTACGGATTTTTCGGCCATTGCTTCTCAGTTTCGCGAATCGGAATTTCTTCCGGATCGCCGTACGTCGCGCACGTCGAAGAAAAAACTATCCGCTTCACTCCTGCCTGCAGCAGCGCGCCAAATAGCGCAATCCCCTGCTCCACGTTGTTTTCGAAATAGCGCTCCGGCTCGTTCACGGATTCGCCCACATACGTCAGCGCCGCAAAGTGCACACACGCTTCGATCCGGTGCTCGCGCACGATCCGCGCCACCAGCGACCGGTCGCCTACTTTGCCTTCGTAAAACGGAACGCTTTCATTCAACGCCTCCCGGTGCCCGCGGTACAAATCGTCCAGCACCACCACATGCGCGCCCTTGCCAAGCAGCCGCTCGACCGTCACGCTCCCGATGTATCCCGCTCCGCCTGTCACCAAAATCGGCATGTAGCTCCCGTCGTCACTCAAACTCACGCTTCAATTTCGCGCGCCGGCCGTCCACGCACGCAGCCGCCCACAATCCGGCCCTGCGCGTCGAAAACCACATCAGAGGTAAACGGCGTGCCTGAGTCCACTTGCCCGCGAACACACACCATCCAAATCCTGCGCGTCGCGGGATCGACCGGTTTGGGTCGCCCCTGCGTCACTTATTACGCGGCGCTCTCCTAATTCTTACTCGCGATCATTTCGCGCGTCGGCTTGTATCGAACCGTCCAGAAGAGCCCGAGCAGCAGCAAAATCGCGCCCCACCAGATTCCCGCGTGCAGATGGAACAGCACCACCTGCTGCGCCACGGGCGGCGGACTCACGTACTGGTAGATTCCCGCGGCCAGAATCAGCACACCGTTCACCACCAGCGACACGCCGATGAAAAACCAGATCGAAATTGAATCGTCGCCGTGCATTGGTCCTCACCAGAAAATGACGTTTAGGATCACGAATACGATCGTCACCACCACCGCCCAGAACGCCGGCCGCTGATAAATCGGTAGGTCGCCTTCGGACGGAATTTCTGTCGCGCCGTAAACGAGTCCCGCCAGTTCGCTCGCCGGCTTCGGCTTGGTCATGTAGCTCACCACTACCGTCACCAGCACGCACACGATCCATGACCACAGCGCGCGATACATGTTCTCCGCCATGTCTTTCGCGTTTGGCGAAAGCGCCACATAGCGCAGCGCCGCGGGATCGGCTTTCACCCACGCCCACATTCCGATTGACGACACCGTGCCCGTAAACAGGCCCCAGAATCCGCCCGCCGCCGTCGCACGCTTCCAAAGCATCCCCAGTACCACCGTGCCAAACAGCGGCGCGATGAAGAAGCTGAACAGAGCCTGCACGTAATCCATGATGCTCGCGAAGCTCATCACCAGATATGCCGTGCCGATGCTCACCAATACGCCAATGACGGTGGACCAGCGGCCCATCGAAACGTAGTGCTCGTCCGTCGCGCTTTTCTTAAATACAGCCTTGTAGATGTCGTACGTCCACACCGTCGAAAACGCGCTGACGTTCCCCGCCATGCCGGACATGAATCCCGCGATCAACGCCGTGATGCCCAATCCCAGCAAGCCTGGACCGCAATAGCGCGCCAGCATCAACGGCAACACTTCGTTGTAGCTGTGCCCGCCCGTTGCAATCGCCTGGCTTCTCCGGCAGCAACTTCATCGGCAGCAGCGCGATTCCGAGCAAGCCCGGCAGAATCACGATCAGCGGCACAAACATTTTGAACGCCGCGCCAATCACCGGCGCCATCTTCGCCGACCGCAAATCCTTCGCCGCCAATACGCGCTGCACCACCAGGAAGTCCGTCGTCCAGTACCCAAACGAGATGACGAATCCCAGGCCGAACACAATTCCGGTCCAGTGAATTCCCATCGGATTGTCGCTAAACGATCCGAGCGTGGACCACATATGCGTGTATTCCACCGAAGCGTTTTGCGCCACGCGATCGCGCAGCTGGCGGAAGCCGCCTACCTCGATCAATCCGAGAATCGGAATCAGCAGCGCTCCGGCCCAGATTAAAATAAATTGGAGCACTTCGTTGAAGATCGCCGAGCGCAGTCCGCCCAGCGTCACGTACACCGCCACCGTCAACGCAGACACCCAGATGCTGACGTTGATGTTCCAGCCCAAAATCAGGCGCATCACCAGCGCCATCGAATACATATTGATGCCGCTCATCAACACCGTCATAAATGCAAAGGAGATCGCTGAAAGCGCGCGACTCGACTCTCCGAACCGCAGCTTCAAATATCCCGGCACCGAGTGCGTTTTCGAAATGTAGTAAAACGGCATCATCACCAGCGCGAGGAACAACATCGCCGGTATCGCGCCGATCCAGTACCAGTGCGCCGCTAAAATCCCATATTGGTACGACGAAGCCGCCCAGCCCAACAGCTCCAGCGCTCCCAAATTTGCCGAAAGAAAACTCAGGCCCGCGATCCACGCCGTCATCTCGCGGCCGGCCATGAAAAAATCCTCGCCGGTGTTCGATCGCCCCTTTAGATAAAAACCGATGGCGAGAACCAGACCAAAATAGAAGACGATGATGACGAAGTCGGTTGTGGTGAGGTGGACCAGCCGGTCCGAAAACAGGGCTGCGGCCAACAAACTCATCGAGTGGCTCCTGCCACGCCCGCGCAAGTTCCGGAGGCCGCAAAATCCAGCACGCCGGCGCTCGCCCGCGCGCGGAATCGCGTTCGGTGCGACAAACTGCTGTACCTTGATATTGCTGACTTAGCTGCTTAAGGTTCCCGCTCTCGGTACCGTATCCGTTTACGGTCCGTAACTGCCCTATTCACTTTGAGCTGCGGACGCGGGCTTACCTACTTTTGACAGCAAGAAGCGCGGGGGTGAGGTTACCATACGCGGCTGGGAATGCCACCAGATTCGCGCCCCCTGCCGGCATCCGATACGGGCGCTTCGCCACATCGGTCGCGACGCCGCAGCGTCGCCGATCAAGAGGGAGACATTTAAAAAGGCGGCACCAAACTGCTTCCGTCGGAGTTCAGTTCTTTACGGTAAGAAATGGAAAGATTTTCAATGAAAGTAAATAAGCCGCGTACCGCTCAAGCGGCGGGCCAGGAAGGACGGCGCGGCGCGCGTTCCGTCCCTCAACAATCCCCGCTTTAAACCTGTCCCGCCAGCGACTCGCGCAGCAATTGCCGCGCGCGCGAAAAGCGATTCTTCACGGCGCTTCGCGAGACATTCAAAATCCGCGCCGCTTCTTTCGTCTTGCGCTCCTGCAATCCCACCAGGTGCACCACGTCGCGCGAATTCTCGCCCAGCAGCCCGATGGCCGCGCGCAAAGCCCGCTGTTTCTCATTCCGCTCATAAAGAAAATCCGGATGGTAGCCGTCGCCCGCCGGAATCGCGTCGATAATGCTCATTCCGTCTTCCGGATTTGTATCCGATTGTTTCCGCTTCTCTTCCAGCTTGCGCTTACGCACCACCATCAGCGCTTCGTTGATCGCGATGCGCGTGAGCCACGTAGAGAACCGCGCGTCCCCCTGGAATTGATCGATGTGCGAGTATGCCTTCAGCAGCGCCTGCTGGCACGCATCCTCAGCGTCTTCGCGGTTGCGCGTGATGCGGAACGCCCCGTGATACACCTTGCCCATGTGCGGCTCCACAAGCTGCGTGAACGCTCCGTGCTCGCCCGCCTGCGCGCGAGGAACCAACTCCGAGGGGTCGTGCAGCTCTCCGCCCTTCGCTCCCGGTTCCAATGTGGTCACCTTGAACGGCTTGAAGCCTGGCTGCGTATCTTTCAGGTTTGCGGTGCGCACGGTTCGCTCTCTTCGACGGCAAATATGAATGCGTCGTGAATAGATGGTGGTGCGACGACGTGGCGAGAGTACTGGAACGGTTCAGGCGGGACTATCCGAGGTATCCCGTAAATCGATGGGGGTATCGCTGTAGGTGCGCTAGCGTACGAACTTCCGCTCCGCGCTTGAATGGAAGCGTCCTATTTCTTTGCCGTCCTCTTTTTCAATGCAGCCGCTGCTGGCTTGGCGGCCTTTGTTGCGCCCTTTGATTTCGGCGCCTTCGCGGATTTCGGCGGCTGCGGATCGCCCGTCGCCGCTTTCTCGACGTCACCGTTTTCATCGCGCGCGATATCCACTAGAAGCCGCTTGCTCAAAATCGACTTGGGCTCGCTCACCGTGATGTCGTCCGTCGAAACGAACTTGTCTTTGTGTTTAATCAGCAGCCAGGTCGGCTTCGAACTCCCTCCAAATCCGCGCGTTCGCACCAGTACCCACGAGCCTTTCAATTTCTTCCCGTGCAGCGTGAATTTGAAATCGCCCTTCTCGAGCGCCGCCTGCGGATCGTCCTGCTCCGGCGTCCAGGTTCCCGTGTCCCACACCATCACCGTGCCGCCGCCGTACTCGCCCTCCGGGATCACGCCCTCAAAATTCGCGTAGTCGATCGGGTGATCTTCCACCTGCATCGCGAGGCGCTTCACCGCAGGATCGGTCGATGGTCCCTTCGGCACCGCCCACGAGAGCAGCGCGCCATTCCACTCCAACCGGAAATCGTAGTGCAGCGCCGTCGCGCGATGCTTCTGAATTACGTAAATTCGCTCCGTCGCATCCGCGCGCTTCGCCGCCGCTTTCCCGGACGGTTCCGGCGTCACCTTGAAATTCCGCTTTTCGTTGTACGTTTTCAGTGTCATCGCAGTCTCGCTCTGTACGCGCTCGGCAACGGCTTATCGTGCCGTCCGCAGAGTCTAGCGCATCCCTTATTAAGGATGCGAGCCGCACACTTTCGGCCCTGCTCTCCGCATCTTTTTGGAACCGAAACCGCCCGCCCGTCGAACTATTTCCGTGAACCGAATTGCAATGGTACGGCGAACGATACGGCGGTACGGGACGTGCGATATTCGCTTCGCCACAGCGTCCGATGGTCCGGTCCGCTCCGCAAATAATGCGATACTTCGCATCTGGGGTTGCGAAGCGGACCGGGACTGCCAAACTCTGCGCCCCGCGCTCGGGCTCTTGTCCCGCCGCGACGTTCGTTTCGCGCCGTTTCCAAGGCCAGGCAACCCGCTACCTTAGTTTCGCTTCCTTTTCGAAGAGATCGCCGAATGCATCTGCCGCTTCGTGGCAAACAGTCCTGGCAAAAGTGTCGAGTGTCGCTCTTGCTCGCCGCACTCTACCTGCTCGCGTTCGGCGGCCTCGTAAATTCCGCAGCAGCACACGCCGCTGCCACCACGAATGCCGCAACGCCGAGCGCTCCACCGCAGGAGCCAGCGCAGCAACAGTCCGCGGCACAGTCGTCGCCCGCCCAAACGAACTCAGCGTCGGTAACCGGCATCGTTAAAACTTCAGAAGGCACTCCCGTCCCCGGCGCCACCGTTAAACTCTCAGCCTCCGCATCCGGCAAATCCTGGCAAAGCTGGACCGACGAATCCGGCACATTCCTTTTCCCGCAAATTCCCTACGGCCTCTACAAAATCGAAACCAGCCAGATAGGTTTCTCGCCGTCCTCGCTCGAAATGAAAGTTCCCGTCGTTCCCGCCGCGCCGATTCCCGTCGAGCTTCGCGTCGTCACTCTCGCCGAACTCGCCCCCAAGCCCGAATCCGCCCCTCCCCGCAATCATCCGCACCGCAACGACGGCAACGCGCAAGCGAACAACAGCAAACCGAATACCGGCCAGCCTGCCGGAAATCAGAATGGCAACGCGGCAGGCGGCAGGAATGGCGGCGACCGTCGCGGACAAGGCGGTCAGGGTGCGCCCGTTCCCGCGGGCGTCGCGAATGCAGTCAATGCCGGTATCGCCAGCACCGGTTTCCAGCAAACCGATCTCACCGGTGAAGGCGTCGCCGGCCTCCAGAACGAAACCGTCACCGGCGGTGCCGCGGGCGAGTCCGCGCAGGCGAGTCTTGTGGTGAATGGAAATGGCGGCGGCGCCAGCTCCGATTCGTTCCTCATGCAAGGCACCGTTGGCCAGGGAGTGGTGGCCATAAATGGAGGTCCCGGCGGCTTCGGTCCCGGTGAACTCGTTCCCAATGCGCCGGGGCAAGGCGGTCGCGGACAAGGCGGCTTCGGTGGTCCGGGCGGCGGTGGTCCCGGTGGACAAGGCGGGATGTTCGGCGGAGGTCCCGGCGGAGGCGGCTTCGGCGGCCCCGGTGGCGGAGGCCCCGGCGGCGGTGGCGGCATGTTCGGCAGTCGTGGGCGTCTTAATAGACAAGCTGTCAATCGTGTCCGCTTCAGCTTCTACGACCGCTACGACACATCCGCGTGGGACGCGCGCCCCTACTCCGTGAACGGCACCCAAGTCTCGAAGCCGAATTTTTGGGACGAGCGCTTCGGCGGCAACCTCGGCGGCCCGCTAAAAATTCCGCACATCTACAACGGCTCCGACAAAACCTATTTCTTCCTCAACTATCAGCACGAAACTTCGTCCAGCGCGATCGACAATTACTCCACCGTCCCCACCAGCGCCGAACGCACCGGCGATTTTTGCGGCCTCGGCGTCACGCTCTACAACCCATTTTCGAATTTCAGCGGTCCGCGCACGCCCCTCGGCAACGGGTGCCAGATTCCCACGGTCAACGCCGCCGCCGCGGGTTTGCTCGCCTACTACCCCGAGCCCAACCAGCCCGGCACCGTGCAGAACTACCTGCTGCAGACCACCGTGCCCGTGAACAACGACATCGCAAACTTCCACATCATTCACACCATCAATTCGAAATTCAGCCTCGCGGGCGGCTACAACGTGAACTGGCAGCGCCAGCAAACTTTCGGCAACTTTCAAGACACCGCCGGCTCGAGCAATTCGCTCAGCCAGTCCGCGAATCTCGGCCTCACGCACAATTGGTCGCCGTATCTCGTCGAAACCACGCAATTCACCTGGAGCCGTGCGCGCACCCAAATTCTAAGCGACAACTCGTATAACAATAACGTCGCCGGCGACCTCGGCATCAACGGCGTCTCCACCGATCCCATCGACTACGGTATTCCCGCCGTCAGCTTCACCAGCTTTTCGTCGCTCAACGATCCCATCCCGTCGCTCGTCCGAAATCAAACGCTCCGCGTTTCGGACAGCCTGAAGTGGGTCCACGGCAAGCACACGATGACGTTTGGCGCCGAGCTGCGCCGCATCGGCCTGAACAACGTCTCGAGCCCGCAGCCGCGCGGCCAGTTCACCTTCACCGGCGTGCTTACTTCGCAGCTCGACGCGAACGGCCAGCCCATCGCCAATTCCGCCGCCACTGAGCCTTACTACGAACTCGCCGATTTTCTTCTCGGCCTTCCGTACACCACCTCCGTCCAATACGGCCCGAATATTTATCTGCGCAGCTGGGACGCGATCGCCTACGCGCAAGACGATTTCCGCGTGAACAAGCATTTCACTTTTCTGTACGGAGTCCGCTACGAAGCCGCGACACCCGCCGTCGATAAGTACGATCGCATCGCGAATCTTGATCTCAACGCGAATGCAACCGCGGTCTCCGTCGTCACTCCCGGCGCCACGGGGCCATTCAGCGGCGCGTATCCCCGCGCTTTGATTCATGGCGACTACGGCAACTGGGCGCCGCGCATAGGCTTTGCGTGGCAGCCGCAGTTCGTGAAACCGAAAACCGTCGTTCGCGGCGGCTACTCCATCTTCTACAACGAGGCGATCTACAATTCGCTCGCGCAGCAGTATCTTTCCTACGAGCCGCCATTTTCGACCTACGCCAACCTCTACACCACCGGCTCGCAGGTCCTCACTCTCCAGAACGGTTTCCCCACCACCGGCTCGAGCACCATCACCAATAAAGGCGGCGTCGATCCGTTCTACAAAAACGGTAACGCGCAGATCTGGACGCTCGGGACTGAAACTTCGTTCAGCCAGAATTGGATTCTCGATCTCACTTACACCGGCACCAAGGGCACCGATCTCGACCTTCTCCGCGCGCCCAATCGCGCGCCGCTCGGCACCAGCCCGCTCGATACGCAGGCCGCGCTGCAAATTCCTTACGCCAACAGCTTTTATTTCGATCAGTCCGGCGCGAATTCCATCTACAACGGCTTGCAAGTCCGCCTCGTGCACCGCTTCACGAAGGGCCTTCAGTTGCAGGCGTTCTATACGTGGTCCAAAGCGATGGACAACGCAAGCACCATCGGCGGCACATCCGCCATCGTCGTCCAGCAGGATGGCAACTACGCCGCCGAACGAGGTCTGTCCTCCTTCGACGTTCGCGACCAGGTTCGCTTCTCGTCGCTCTACGAATTGCCTTTCGGCGAGCATCACCGCTACGGCAATCACGGTTGGACGGCGAAAGCATTCAGCAACTGGCGCTGGCAGAACATCGTGACGTGGCAGACCGGAAACCCTCTCACTGCGTATCTCGGCGGCACGTCGGCAAACAACGGCACTGGCGCCGCCTTCAGCCTCCGCGCTGACCAAATCGCGAATCCGAATCTCGGAATCTGCGGCGGCGGTCCGCTGACTTTTTTCAACACCGGCGCATTCGCCACACCCGCCGCCACTTCGTACGGCGACGAGCATCGCGGCTCGATCGAAGGCCCATGCAAATTCAGCTGGAATTCGTCGCTCGGGAAAACGTATCGCTTCGGCCCCGGCGAGCGCCATCATCTCGACGTCCGCTGGGAAGTACAGAATCTTTCCAATACGCCGAGCTTCTCCGGCGTTTCCACGTTGCTCGGATCATCTTCATTCGCCCGCGTCACCAGCGCCGGCTCGATGCGCACGATGGACATCACGATGAGGTACAACTGGTGACGCCCGCGCACATGTCTGTGCTCGGTCGCAAGATACTCGCGCTCGCGCTTACCGCTGCGCTTTTCGAAGCGCCGCTCCTCGCTGGACAACATGTCCAGCAGTCCGCGCAGCAGTCGGGACAACAGCAATCTGCGCCGCAACAACAGGCGCCGTCGCAACCCATCGCCGTTCCGGCACCTGCGCAGGCGCCGTCGCAACAATCGAAGAAGCCTGTGTCGCCCGCGTTGCGCTCTTCGTCCGATTTCGTGCGCATCGACGTGGAAGTCACCGACAAATCCGGCAAGCCCATCAAAGGACTCGCTGCGGATAAATTCACGGTGTGGGACGACGGCAAGCCGCAGAAAATTTCCAGCTTCTCTTATTTCGATATCGAAAGCATCGAGACCGCCGCGCCCGATGCGAACGCGAAGCCGATCGTCGTCTCGGTCGATAACGAAGGGCCGGACACGCCGAGCGCCGCAAAAGCCACCGAAGCGCTGCAGAACCGCCGCCTCATCGTTCTGTTTTTCGATCTCACCTCGATGCAAACCGACGATCTGGTTCGCGCGCACGACGCCGCGGACAAATTCGTCGATACGCAGATGAAGCCGGCGGACGTGGTCTCCGTCGTTATTTTCTCCACGCGGCTGATGGTTCTGGCGAATTTCACGAACGACAAATCCATCCTGAAAAAAGCCGTCGCGCAGCTCACGCCGACCGGCGAAGAGGCTCTCGCGAGCGGAAGCTATGCCGCCGCGCAAAACGGCGAGTACGACGTGCAGCAGTACACCGGCGACGCCTACACCGCCGACGAAACCGAATTCAACGTCTTCAACACGGACCAGAAACTCGCCGCCGTCGAAGGGCTCGTGAACGTTCTTGGCGGAATCACCGGCCGGAAAGCGCT
The DNA here is from genome assembly GCA_963702125.1 of uncultured Acidobacteriota bacterium. GTDB lineage: Bacteria > Acidobacteriota > Terriglobia > Acidiferrales > UBA7541 > Palsa-295. The sequence goes on along the minus strand of OY969716.1, from coordinate 4,314,634 downwards.
CGTTGAATTCACGGGCGGCATCACGCAGACGGGTGAGGAAAATCGCGCCGAGCTGCGCGCCGCGACGGATGCCGCCAATCGCGCCGACGTTTCGATTTACTCCATCGATTCGCGCGGATTGATGGGGGCGCCTCCGGGCGGCGACGCTTCCACCAATGCCGCCACCGGCACGTCGATGTTCACCGGCGCGTCCGTGTTCCATCAAACCGACCAGCGCGAAGATTCGCGCGACACGCTGGCTACGCTTTCCACCGATACGGGCGGCAAAGCCTTCTTCGATCTCGGCGACCTGAGCGAAGCACTTCCTAAAATTCAGCAGGACAACACCGGCTACTACCTTCTCGGCTACAGTCTCGGACAGAACGTGAAGCGCGACGGCAGTTGGCGCCAGATTCGCGTAAAGGTCGATGCGCCTGGAGCGAAGGTCCGCTTCCGCGACGGCTATTACGCGCCGCGCGATTTCCAGCACCTGCAGAAAGAGGATCGCGACCAGCAGCTCGCCGACGCGGTCAACTCTGAAAATCCCGTCGTCGATCTTCCTGTCGCCGTTGAAACGGGACTCTTTCGCCTCACAGACGACCAGACCTACGTTCCGATCGCCGCAAAAATCTCTTCCACGGCGCTTGATTGGGCGGCGAAGCACGGCAAACGGCAGGCGGAGTTCGATTTCGCCGTGGATGTGCGCCAAGCAGGCAGCGGCCGCATCATCGCGCAGCTTCGCGACACGACCAACATCACGCTCGACCCCGCGAAGTACGACGAGGTGAGCAGGAAGAACCTGCTTTATCAGGGCGGCGTGGTCCTTTCACCGGGGCGCTACAAAATGAAATTTGTGGCGCGCGAAAATGAGTCCGGGAAAATCGGTACGTTTGAAGAAGACTTGATCGTGCCGGCGGCGGCCCCTGGAAAGTTGATGATTTCAAGCGTGCTGCTCTCGAGCCAGCTCGTAAACGTGCAGAAGACCGCCGAAGTGCAGGTGAAGGGCCAGGGCACGCGAGCGAAGCTGGTCGCCTCGCCGCTCGAGATAAACGGCCAGGCCATCGTTCCGAGCGTGACGCGATTTTTCGCGCCGGGGCAGACGCTGTACGTTTTCTTCCAGACATACGCGCCGCCGCACGACGCTGGAAAGTCCGGCGACGCGAAATCCGCGGAGAGTGCGCCGATCGATCTGAATTCGATTCGCGCCGGGCTGATTTTTTTTCGGAATGGCTTGCAGGTGAACTCCACGCCGCTGCTCGCCCCCACAGGCGTCGATGAGGCGACGCGCACCGCGTCGTTCCGGATCAGCCTGCCGCTCGCGAAACTGTTGACCGGACGTTACACGGTGCAAGCCGTGGCGATCGCGCCGGGCACGCAGCACTCGGCGTTTGGGCGTGCTTATTTGGCGCTGCAAACACCACCTCCTCCGGCGCCTACTTCCACCGCGCCGGGCGCTGCGGCGCCGGCTACGAAGGCGGTGCCGTCGTCGTTGCCTCCGCCACCTCCGGGAGCCGAGGGGCCACCGCAGGGCGATAGTCCGCCTCCTCCAGGCCTGAACTAGCTGCGGACACCTCCGGCCTTCTTTCGGATTCGATCGCCGCGACCCGGTGGTTCACGCCGCAATCGCCGATCCCCTTCCACTTCGCTCGGTAACTCACCGCGGTTTGGCTCCGACCCGAGCGCGGTGAATCGCACATTTGTGATGAACGGCGTGCCGCGCACGCTGGTGGCGGGGATGCCGCCGCGATTTGCGTTTGTGAATGCGGAAATCTGGGTGCCGGACGATGTGGATCCGAACAATCCGACGGACGACATGTTCTTTCAGAATTGGAACTTGATCGGCGGACTGAAATCGGGCGTGACGAAGCAGCAAGCGGCGAGCGATCTGAGCGTGATCGCGCATCATCTGGCCGCGGAGCATCCGGAAAATTATCCGAAGCATTTTGACGTGGAAGTGACGCCGCTGGCGGAAGCGATGGTGGGGCAATTTCGCGAGATGCTTTTCATCGTGCTGGCGGCGGTGGGAGTGGTGGTGGGAGTTGTAGCGTCGCTGGCGTTGACGCGATTGCTGAAGTCGATGCTGTTTGAAGTGAAGGCTAATGATCCGGTGATTTTCGTGGGAGTGGCGGCGCTGCTGATCGTGGTGACAATGGCGGCGTGTTTTATTCCGGCGCGCCGGGCGATGCGGGTGGATCCGATTGTGGCATTGAGGTATGAGTGACGGAGTCTGTGATCTGAAGGCTGACGTGCGAAGCGCGCACCCTTTTTAGACGAAAAGGGTGCGGCACCCGGAAATTCAACTGCGGCGCAGACTGAAGTCTGTGCCACGCGGTTCTTATTTGCCGCGGGAGTCGTCGTCGCGGCGGGGGAGTTGGGCTACTTTTTGGCCGGCGGGGGCGGCGGGGATGCCGATGTCGGAAATCAGTTGCTTGAATTCCGGCGTGCCGCGCAGATTGTCGAAGTCTTCGTCTTCGGATAGGAAGAGGAGCTCGGGCGAGCGCTCTTCGTAGGAACGTCGAAGCAACCTGAGCGCGCCGGGCTTATCGCCCAACTCGCTGTAAACCTCCGCAAGCGCGTAGTCGGAAATCGGATTGCGCGCGCGCTTCGATTCCAACTCCGAAAGAATGCGTTCGGCGGCGGGCTTTTTGCCGGTTCGCGCGTACACGATCGCGACTTCGGTCTGGAACATCGGTGAATCGCCGCCCATTTTCGCGGTGGCGAGCGCATCGGCGTAGGCCTGGTGATAAGAATAGGAAGCGGCGAGGTAATACTCGGCGACGGAATTGTTCGGGCTCTCGTCCAGCACTTTGCGGCACTGCGGGATCGACTTTTCGTAATCGCGCGTGATGGTGAGCAGAGTGCAGTAGTTCATGTCCGTATCCGTAGGATCCGGATCGATTTTTTCGGCGAGTTGGTATTCGTCCATGGCCTGCTTGAAGCGCTGCGTGGCGGCGAGATACATCGCGTAGATCCGCATGGCGTGCGCGGAGTTCGGATCCCGGGCGAGCGCGCGATGGAATTCCTTTTCGGCGGCGGGCCAATCCCAATCCGATTCATAAAGCACGATCGCGAGAATTTCGTGCGCGTCGGCGAGCGAGTCGTCGAGGGCGATGGCCTGCTGCGCGGCTGTTTTGGCGAGTGCGTAGGAGGGGCGCGCATCGGTTTCCGACCATTCGGCAGCGCTGACGTAGGTTTGCGCGAGACCGACGTAAGGTTCGGCGAACTGCGGATCGAGTTCGATCGCGCGCTTGAATTCCTTCACGCTTTCGGCGGTGCGGTTAGGACCGGTTTCGGTGTGGCTCTTCATGTCGTAGAGGCCGCGGAGGTAATGATCGTAGGCGTCAGCATTCACCTGATGTGGACGTGGAGACGCGACGGCCAGCGAGGAAGGCTTTTCGAAAACGTTGACGTCGAGGACGCGGGCGACGTTGACGGCGACGTCTTCTTCGATGTTGGGAAGATCGTCGGCGCCGCGATCGTAGGACTGGGCCCAGATAATTTTGCCGTCGCTCGCCTGGAAAAGCTGCGCGGTGAGGTGAACGCGATCGGCCTGGCGATTAAGCGTGCCTTCGACGACGTAGCCGACGTTTTGCTCGCCTGCAATTTTGGCGAGCGGCGCGTGATGATCGCGATATTGCATGGCAGCGGTACGAGCGACGACGGCGATGCGCGCAGGCGAGCGGGCGCCAAGCTGGGTGATCAGCTCTTCAGTGACGCCGTCGCTGAGATAGTCGAACGATGCATCACCGCTGAGATTTTCAAAGGGCGCGACGAGAACTTTTGTTTCAGCGTTGTTCCAGGCGTCCGCGTTGGCGTGGCCGCGGCGAAGATAGAGAAATCCGGCGACGGCGAGAGCAAAAACGAACGCACACGCGAACGAGGTGACGGCGGTGCGGGAGGCGCGCTGGAAGAAGGGCTGGGCGGAATACTCTGCGTCGAGATCGATTTCGACGGGTGACTTTGCGGCCGTGGCGGCGGCTTCGGCGAGAGCGGTGGTGCTCGCGAGCAGCCCATTTGCAATCGGCGCTTCCGCAGTGGCGGCAATCCGCGGAGGCGGCGCCTCGACGAGATCGACGGGCGCGATGAAGCGGTACCCCTGGCGCGGAACAGTTTCGATGTATTGCGGTTTGTCGGCGGAATCGCCAAGCGCGTGACGAAGCGTGCTGAGCGCGGTGTTCAGGTTCGCGTCGAAATCGACGTAGGTATCGGCGGGCCAGAGGCAGGCCCGAATTTCATCGCGGCGAACGATGCGGCCGGCGCGTTCGAGAAGGACGGCGAGGACTTGAAACGGCTTCTCGTTGAGCTTGACCTTGAGACCATCGCGGCGCAAATCGCGCTCTGCGAGATCAACTTCAAATGCGCCGAAGCGCATGCGTGAAACTGAATTTTGGTCGCCTGCCATGGACGGTCACCGCGCTAGTGGTGGTGAGCGAGAGGAAGCCGTAATGTTCCCGGAGCGCAGCGAAAGCTGATGAGAATACGCCGGGGGCAACGGCGGAACCAAGACGCACCACGAAATATCGAGTTAGACGACGAAGCGAGTGAGAAGGCAGCGGCGAACGCACAAGAACAGGAAAAAATGCGGCGCGTCGTGGTACCCGACTCGGCGCTTCAGCAAAATTGTGTGCAATTGAAACGCCGTTGTTACGACGTTTGGGACAAGTGGTGGTTTCAGCGGTTTAAATTGTTCATAAACGGGTGTGGGACGAAACTTTTACAAGAATCCGGTGGGATGAACTACGGAATTGCGGATTCAAAGCGCTTATTTCACATAGTTTTGTGCGGTTGGACGGGCGGCAGGGAGGGTTGGAAACGGATACGGCCGGCGCCGCTCGCCCAGAATGGGACGAAGCGGACGCCGGCCGGAATTGGTACGAGCGCGGAGTTACTGAACGCGTTTTACTTCGACGGAGTCGCGGCCGCCGTAGAGAAGGCAGGTACCCGCGGAGGGCCCGGCGACGACCTGGAGCGGCATGGGGCGCTTCATGTCTGCATCGTGCTTTGCATCGACAGTGAAGACATCGTGGCCGCCGAGATCCTGCACGACAAACTTCTGGCCGGCGATCCAGCCGATGCCGTAGGCGCCGGCGGGAAGTCTCTGGCCGCCGATTTCCATAGGCACATCGGTGATCAAGTACGCCTGATATTTCTCGCGGACGCCGCTGGTGTAACCGGAGGTGTCCACCATGGCTGCGAGGAAATATTGGCCGTCGGCAAATTTCACGCCGCCGGAATTGCGGAGCTGGGAGGGCGCGGTCTGGCCCTTGAAGTACACGTGGTCGGGAAAGAGCGTGGCGGTGATGTCGCTCGCCTTCAAAACTTTGTCCTGCGCGACGGCCGGCTGAGCGGCGACGAAGGTGGTGAGGAAAATCGCGAACAAGGTCAGTGCGAATGCGTGAATTTTCATCGGTTGTCTCCGTGTGCTGCGTGGTTAGTGAACATGCTACTCGATGGCGCGCGGAGCGAACAAGCGTGGGATAAATTTTACGGCTAGTGTTTTTGTACTAGATGGAATTTGTGCGGACGTGCGCGATCGTTCTGCTACGATGCGCGGCCATGCGTGAAGAAGAAAAATTGAAGAGCGGCGGAGCGGCGGCGGGTGCTGTTGCGGGAACGCTCGCGACGGCGGAGGAAGAAGCGCGGCGCGAATCGGGATTGCGGCGGACGTTGAACTCGCTGCAAGTGGCGATGATCGGGATCGGCTGCACGCTGGGCACGGGACTTTTTCTGGGCAGCTCGATCGCGGTGGAGCTGGCGGGGCCGGCGGTGATTGTGAGTTTCGCGGCGGGCGCGTTGATTGCGCTGACGGTGATGTGGGCGCTGGCGGAAATGAGTGTGGAGTTGCCGACGGCGGGCGCGTTTGGCGTGCATGCGGAAGTGTATTTCAGCCGCTGGGCGGGGTTCGCGATTCGATTCACGTACTGGGTGTGCCTGGTGGTGATTATCGGGAGCGAAGTGGTGGCGGCGGCGATTTTTTGCCAGCTGTGGCTGCCGAACGTGCCGGCGTGGCTGTGGATCGTGGGATTTTCGCTGGCGATGATTTACATGAACACGCTGGCGGTGGAGAACTTCGGGACAATCGAATACTGGTTCGCGATGATCAAGGTGGTGACGGTCGCGGCGTTTTTGGTGGTTGGGACGGGAATTATTTTCGGGACGAAGCTCGGACACGCGGCGGCGACGAACTACACGGGATTTGGCGGATTTTTCCCGCACGGGTGGAGCGGCGCTGGACTGGGCGTGACGATCGCGATTTTCAGTTATTTGGGCCTTGAGGTCGTGGCGTCCACGGCGGGCGAGGCGATGGAGCCGAAGACGGCGGTGCCGCGCGCGTTCCGACGGACGCTCTTCACGCTGGCGCTTTTTTATGTGGGCGGGCTGGCGGTGGTGGTGGCGATTGTGCCGTGGACGCAGATTGGGCTGGGGGAAAGCCCGTTTGTGCGCGTGTTCGAATTTGCGGGGCTGCCGGCGGCGAAGCACATCATGAATTTTGTGGTGCTGAGCGCGGCGCTTTCGTCGGCGACGTGCAATTTGTATTTTTGCTCGCGGCTGCTGTTTTCCCTTTCGCGCGGGACGTACGCGCCGGCAATTTTTGGAAAGTTGAGCAAGCGCGGGATGCCCGTGCCGGCGGTGCTGGCGTCGAGCGTGGGAATGGCGGCGGCGCTGCTGCTGGAGCATTTTTTTCACAACACGGCGTTTGTGTTCATGATCGGCGTAGCGTTTTTTGGCGGGCCGTTTGTGTGGATCATGACGCTGGTGACGCATGTGGCGTTCCGGCGGAAGATGCGCGAGGCGCGGCGTGAGATATTGAAGTTTGCGCCGTTGGGGATTTGGACCTCGGTGATCGGGGCGGTGGCGCTGCTGGGCGTGCTGATTTCTACCTGGTGGGTGCCGGCGTTTCATGTGGCGTTGATGGCGGGCCCGCCGTGGCTGATTTTTGTGACGGGGCTTTATTGGGTGTGGAAGAGGAAGGCTGCGAGGCTTGGGAGTTGAAGTTGTGCCACGCACCCTTTTGTGAGGAAAAGGGTGCGGCACCCGGAAAGGAGGCGCGCGGCTCTATTTAACTTCGGGGACTAATTTTTGGAGAGTGTCGGCTACCCCTTTTGGCTTGAAGCCGAAGGGGCCGGGGCCGGCTTTATAGGCGATGCGGCCCTCTTTGTCGATCACGTAGAGGCGATCAGGCCAGCCGGTGTAGTCGCGCTCGGTGGTGTTCTGAAAATTATCGAGCACGGCTGGAAATTTGATACCGAGCTTCACGACGCACATCTTGCCCATCTCGGTGCGTTCGTCCTGATTTTTCGGCGCAGCGAAGATCACGTGATCGTCGATATTATCGGGATCCTGCCAGACGTCCGTGGTGTGCGCTTCGCGAATGTAAACCGCGTAGAACGCGACCTGGTCCTTATATTTTGCGTACAGATCGTTGAGGGCGGGAACCTCCCGCCGGAATGGCGGTCAAGTGTAACTGCCGAAGACGAGGACGACGGGCTTCTGTCCGCGGAAAGAGGAAAGCGTGACGGTGGATTGGTGGTCGAGCGACTCGAGAGAAAAATCGGGCGCGACGTCGCCAACGTTGTGAGAGCCGGCGCGCGCGACTTTCCAAAGCGGCTTGAACGGAAACACGACGAAGGCGGGCCAGGGAACGTAACGCATCACGCTCGCAAAGCGGTCCGGGCCCGATAGCATCAGGCCGAAGAATGCGGCAGTGAGCACGCCGTACACGACGACGAAAACGACGAGGCCCTTAAGAATTTTCTTCACCATGCTCTATTTGCGATACCCGTGATGCGCGACGAGCTTGCCGCGCGAGCGATGCCCGTCATCCGAAACAGCGGGAACGCCTGAAGCCGTGATCCAACGGTTATAGAAATTAAACAAAGCACAGACGGTAATTGTGTAGAAAATCGCGTCGTCGGTCCATCCCAAATCGCGCAAATGTTGCGAGTCGCCGGCCGTGACGGTGGGAAGCGCGAGCGTGACTTTGGCGACGAAGCGGAGAAGCGCTTTTTCTTTGTCTGAGAGATTGGAGGAATTCGGATCGTTCAAGACGCGGCGGACGAACTCTTCGTCGCCGTACAGTTCACCGGCGATGGCGGTGTGGGACTTCATGCAAAATTCGCAATCGTTGAGGCGCGAGGTGTAAGCGGCAATCAGCTCGCGGAGCTTCGGCTCGATCGGAGCTGCGTCGTGCATGGCGGAGTGGGTGAAGTTCGCCAGATGCCCGGTCATCTCCGGGCGGAACGCGAAGAGGTGCCAAATTTTCCAGTATTCGCCGCCGGATTTCTGGGCGTTGCGAATGAGATCCGCGTAGGCGCTGGGCTGAGGATTTTGTTCGACGCCGGGCAGGTGCATGGGCTTCATCGTGTGCGTGGTGGTGGCCACTGATTCCCTTCCAGAAAAAATCCCAGCGCTGACAAACGGTATAACGCCGACGAATAAGAGTCTCTAGTATTTTCCGATTATTGCGGCGACGCGCGTCCCGTAAGAAATTACGGGCAATTTCCAAAGCTACGGATTTGCCACAGGGAAACCTAGGAGCGTATTGATGAAGCGAGCTTTTGCTTTCCGCTGCATATTTGCTGCGATTTTGTGCGTTTTCGCGGGGATTTCTGCGAAGGCGCAGGCACCGACGGGCACGATCAATGGAGGGGTGACGGATCCTGGCAGCGCGGTGGTGACCGGCGCGAATGTGACCGCGACGAACCAGACGACGACGGTAGCCCGCACGACGGTGACGAACTCCAACGGCCTGTACAACTTTCCTGACCTTCCTGCCGGAATGTACACAATTACGATCAAGGCGAGCGGCTTCGCGGAGACGGAATTCAAAGACGTGCAGCTGCTGGTGGGACGCGTGGTGACGGTGGACGCGCAGTTGAAGGTAGCATCGGCGAACGCGAGCGTGACGGTGGGGGATGCGATCGACACGGTGGATCTGACGACGAATACGATTCAGGGGCAAGTGACGTCCACCACGATTCAGAGCATTCCGCTGAACGGCAGAAACTTCCTCGAGCTGGCGTACCTGGTGCCGGGCAACCGGCCGGCGCCGAATTTCGACCCAACGAAGACGAACACTCTGGAAGTGAGCTCAGACGGCAGCGTGGGCCGCGGCGGAAACATCACGGTGGACGGCGGAGACAACAACGACGACGTGGTGGGCGGAACGCTGTCGAACTTCCCGCAGGACTCGATCGCGGAATTTCAGATCGCGACGGCGCAATTTTCGGCTGAGGCGGGGCGCTCCGGGACGAGCATCATCAACATTCTGACGAAGAGCGGCACGAACGGATTTCACGGATCGCTTTTCGATTACGAGCGCAACCGGCATCTGGATGCGGAGCCGGGAACACTGGCGCCCGGGCAGCCGAAGGCGCCTTTTGATCGCGAACAATTTGGAGGATCGATGGGCGGACCGTTTAAGGCGAACAAGGCGTGGTGGTTTGGATCGGCGGAGTACCGCAACCAGAATGGAGCGGTGGAAACGGCCGAGCGCGATTTCGCGACGGACTCGATCGTGAATACCTACGCGCCGGCGCCTTTGCGCGATGCGCTGGTCTCTTCGCGCGTGGATTTCCAACTGACGCCGCACGACACGTTGATGGGCCGGTATTCGTTCAACCGCTCGACGGACACGGCGGGAGCATCGCCTGCGAGCGCGACGCCCTTCATTTCGGACACGGAGCGGCAGAACTCGCTGAACCGGTTCAATACGGCGGTGGCGGGCTGGACGCGGACGATTTCGTCGAACAAAGTGAACAACCTGCTTTTCACGTTCAATACGTTTCTGAACAGCATTCCAGAATTTCCGAACAGCTCGCCGACAACGAACCCTCCGGGGCTGGCTGCGACGAATGAATTACTGTTTCCGGATCTTGCGGACGGCGTGAACTTCAACGTGCCGCAGAGCACGCATCTGAACCAGGCGGAATTGCAGGATACGTTTACGTGGTCGCTCGGCAAACACACGCTGCACCTGGGCGGGCAGTATGAATATTCGCGCGCGTTCGGCGAAATCAACGTGTTTGGCAGCGGCAGCGTGATTTTGACGTCGGATTTCGGCTTCGCGAATTTGAGCGGCACCGATGGACCGGGCGGCCCGACCGACCTGGATATTCCGATCGCAGTGGCGATTCAGAGCGCGGCGCCCGTGCAGCCGGTTCCGATTCCGAAGATTGCGAACAGCTACATTTCGTTTTTCGCGCAGGACGACTGGCGCGTGAATCGGAAACTGACGCTGAATCTCGGTTTGCGCTGGGATTTCGATACGGATGCCACGGGCACCAGCGGCGCATACGGCCCTTGCCCGAATTTGACCGAGCAACCGACCAATCCGTGCGTGTGGATGGCGAATGTGATCGATCTGCGGCATCACCCGGACAAGAAAGATTTCGGGCCGCGAATCGGATTCGCGTACGATCCGTTTGGACAAGGCAAGACGGTGATCCGCGGCGGATACGGAATTTTCTACGACCGCATCGTTTTTGAGGTGCCGGGATACGAGCGAGTGCAAGACGATCGCGCGCTGACGATCAATCAGTATGCAGGTTCATCGTGCACTTTCCCTGGCGACCCTGCACCGCCGGACTTGAATACGTGCTTCGCGCCGATTCCGGGTGTGCAGTTTGCACCGGGTAGCCCGACGCTGGCGAATCCGTTCAGCGGACCGCGGCAACCGGGCGGCGTGGGAATCATCGTGGTGGATAAGAACACGCACCATCCGATGTTTCAGCAGTGGTCGATCGGATTCCAGCAGCAACTTGGATCAGATTGGACGCTGAGCGCCGATGGCCTCTACCTTTTTGGCCAGCGGATGCTGATGGCGCAATATCTACGGAGCGCGGGCGGATCGACTTCGCCGTACATCGCATGCCCGGGAAGCAACATACCGTGCACGGTGACCGACCCGCTGACCGGAATTTCGGACCAGGTGACGGTGGCGACGTCGAATGGGCACTCGTGGTACACGGGGTTGCTGGTGAACTTGCAGCACAGGCCGGTGAAGCTCGGAAAGTTCACGTACCTTTTCAACGCGAGCTACACGCTTTCGAAGACGCTGGATTATTCGGATGACGATCAGGTGCCGTCTTACACGACGGTGGAAAATGTGAACCTGATTGAAGGAACGGTGGGACCGCAGACGGAAAAGGGCTACGCGGCGAGCGATGAGCGGCACCGGTTGACGGCGTATGGGCAGATTCAGATGCCGTGGGGAATGTCGCTGTCGCCGTTGTACACGTTTGGGTCGGGAGTGCCGGCAGATACTTTGCTGCCGGACTTAAATTTGAATGGCCAGTCGCTGCCGGCACGCTTGCCGATCCTGGGGCGCAATTCGCTGGGACGCAGCGTGAAGAACAGCAACCAACTGAACACGATCATCAACGAATGGAACGCACTGCCGGCATGCCCGGCACCGGCGCCGTGCAACGCGGGCGGGCCGCTGCAGAATGTGCCGTCGAACATCAACTTCAGCAGCCCTTTCAATTCCGTGGACGTGCGGTTTATGAAGGACTTCGCGTTCGCGGAGCGTTACCACCTGCAGCTGATCGCAGAATCGTTCAACTTGTTCAACAGCCTGAATGTTCGAGGCTTCTACAATACGAGCTACTCGGGCCGCAACGTTTCGCTGCTGCCGCAGGGGACGAATCCGGGCAACATCGACACGAGTTTCTGGCAGCCGGCGAGCACGGCGGGAGGATTCTTCGGAACGGGCGGACCGCGCGCGTTCCAGTTTGCGATACGATTTACTTTCTAACGCTGGCGGTCGGATTTAGTTTCGGCGGGGACAAAGGAGCAGGACATGGCTCACATCAAGTTGGAAGAGGGCGTGCCGGGAATTCGCGGACCGATGGTGTTCAGCCCGGAGACGACGAAGCCGATGAGAGAGTTCGTCGATGTGCTGCTCCGCGGGCCGCAGTCCACGCTGACTCCGGCGGAGCGGGAAATGATCGCGACGTACGTTTCGTCGGAGAACGATTGCTACTACTGCCAACACTCGCACGGAGCGGCGGCGGCCGAGCACTTGAACGGAAATTATGAGTTGATCGATCAGGTCAAGCGCGATTACGCAACGGCGCCGGTGACGGAGAAGTTGAAAGCACTGTTTGCGGTGGCGAAAAAGGTGCAGACGGGCGGGAAAAATGTGACGTCGGCGGATGTGGAAGCGGCGCGGGCGAAAGGCGCGACGGATCGTGACATTCACGATACGGTGCTGATTGCGGCGGCGTTCTGCATGTTTAACCGGTACGTGGATGGGCTGGCGACTTGGCAGCCGGACGATCCCGAGATGTATAAGACGATGGGAAAGCGACTTGCGACGACGGGATATTTGACGCCGGGTTGGGAGCGGCCGGTGGCGCAGGCGGAGGCGAAGTAGCGCCACTCGACGGAGATTGGCTTCAGCGGCTAAAGCCGCGTGTGATTGGGATACGGTTCGGCGGACCTAAAGGTCCGCCCTTCCGCAGGAGGCGAATCATGGCGCATATTCATTTGCCGGAAGGGATACCTGGAATTTTGGGGCCGATGGCGTTCAGCCCGGAGACGGCGGTGCCGTTGAACGCGCTGGCTGAAGTGCTGCTGCGCGCGCCGAATTCCCTTTCGCAGGGCGACCGCGAAATGATCGCGGCGTATGTGTCGTCGCAGAACGATTGTTTCTTCTGCCAGTCCGTGCACGGAGCTGCGGCGGCGCACTACTGGGGCGACAAGGAAGATTTGGTGAAGGATTTGAAGCGCGATTTCGAATCGGGACCGGTGTCACCGAAGCTGAAGGCGCTACTGGCGATCGCCGGCAAAGTGCAGAAGGGCGGGAAGAACGTGACGGCGGCGGACGTGGAGCGCGCGCGGAAAGAAGGCGCGACGGACAAAGAAATTCACGACACGGTGCTGATCGCGGCGGCATTTTGCATGTTTAACCGCTACGTGGACGGCCTCGCCACATTTGCGCCGACCGATCCCGAGCGCTACCGCGAGAGCGGCAAGCGAATCGCAGCCGAGGGCTACATCCACTCCACCGATCACCTGCCGAAGGTCGCACACGGGTAATTCAGCGCTGCTCTGCGATCTACAGGTGAACCCACAAGAAGTGCGCGAGGGCGTACGGCGCGTATAGCGTTGCCGCGCAGCCTGCGAACACGGTGACGAGCAAAAACAGAGGCGGAGCCCAGTGCGGTTTCTCTTCCATCGCTGTATCCCCCAGGGTCGGTCCCCACTACATATATAAGGATGGACGAGATTGGGCGGATGTCCCGCTCAACGTTTCGATAGGTCCTATTGCGTGTGGTTATCGAAGCGCGCGGGCACCACGGTATGCGTGTTCGATGAAATTTCGCCGTGCGTCGCGCGCGATCAGGACATCGCGTATTCGGCGCGGTATTGACCAAGAAGAGCGCGCTGCATGCCGCGCTGCGCTTCGGGATTTCTCATGAAGGTATTCCACACAAAGCGGCTTCGCGCATTTTCGGCCATGAGAAGAATAATGCCGGTGTCGATGCCGATCACGTCTTCGTCGTACCAATTCTGGAGAGGGTTGAAAGCATCGACGAAACCGTAACGCGACCAGGCCCGCGCGCCGTAGCGGGATTTGATGTTGTGCAGCACGGGCAACGTGGCGTGCGGAAGAAACGCGACGGAGCCGCCGGCGGCACAGGGAGCGATAGTGCCGTCAAGATGGCCGACGACGGGAGGGCCGCCCCAAATTTCATAGCCCTTCGGGGAGTCGGAGGCGGTGACGCCCCAGAGTTCTTCCGAGAAATCTGGAAATTCCTTGCGAAGGCTGAGGCAGAAAAGACGGTGGACGTCTGTGGCGACGGCGGAGTTGGTGAAGTAATCGCAGTATTTATCGCGGCGGTCGCGGAAATCAAACCAGGCATGCGAGAACTGATGCGCGAAGAGCGGCGCGAACGTGCCGATGTACTTGATACCTTCGAATTCGAATGTTGGGCGATTCCATGCGTCCCAGGTTTCATCGGGAAACGGATGCGTGGACGAGCCGAGGCCGAGCAGATAGATCGCCATCATTTCGCTATAACTCGACCAGGTGAACGGGAGAAAGCCGGTTTCCGGGACCCAACCGTGCGACGCCACGCGGCCATTTTGCAGGAGCCACTGCCAATCGACGCGATTGTAGATTTTTGTGGCGAGGTTGGTGATTTCGTCGTCGTTGAAATACTGGCGGCACGTCAGCACGCCGCACATGAGCAGCGCGGTATCGATCGATGAGATTTCCGATTTGAACTGCGCGTAGCGGTCGCCGGTGCGGTAATTCACGAAGTGGTAGAAGAAGCCGTGCTGCTGCTGGAGCTTAGTCCAGTAGAAACGGAGTGCCGAGCGGACGCGTTCGCGGGCGGCGGCTTCGTCAATGTAGCCGCGCATCGCGCCGATGCACATCGCGGTGAGTCCGAAGGCGCTGGCGCCGGTGCTGCCGACGACGCGCGGATCTTCGGCGCCGTTGGCAAAGCAGCGATCTCGCACGATGCCCGTGCGCGGGTCCATCTGTTCCCAGAAAAAAGTGAAACTGGCGCGCTCGATTTCGTCGAGCAGACGGAGATCGTCGTGCGAATCGACGAGCAGGCCGATCAGCTTAGGATTCGGCGGAGGATGGACGGGTGGGCCCGCGCCGGCAAGGCGCGCGAAAGGACCAAGCGAGGCCGCGCACGCAGCGCCGAAGGCACCGATGCCGAACAACGCTTCTCGCCGGGTGAGAAGTCGTGAAGTCATCGTCGAGCGTTTCGATTCGTCGCAAACTTAGACGCAGGAGACGCCAAAGGGTCGTCTCGATGCGTCTGGCCTAATCGATTAAGTACAGACTATCGGAAAGTTCCAGGAATTTTCAATGGGCTTATAGGACAGGCTGTTCCGATGGGAACACCGGGTTCGCATGTTTATTTTTTAGACGGGGCGGCGGCTGGAGCTGGAGACGTTTGTGAGTCGTCGGACGTGAAACCGATTTTCGTTAGCATCGGCTGGATTTCGGGATTGGACATGAAGAGTTTCCAGATCAGGCCGGTGCGGTAATTTTCGATCATTACGACGATGGGCGCCTGATCGAGACCCATATAGATGGGCGCGAACCAGTTCTGGTCGAGATTGAAAGCGTCGCGCGGACCGTATGGGCCCCAGAGGCGATCGCCGAGGTCGCGGTAGAAATGTTTGAGGGCGAGCATGGAGGGCTCGGGCGTGTAGGGGAAGCTGGAAAGGGCGCCGGTGGGAGTCATGGTGCCGACGTCGTCATATTTATCCGGGGCATTGGGAACGTAACCTTCGGGGCCGTCACTCGCAGTGAGTCCCCAGGAGTCGGGACCGTAACCTTTGTGCTTTTCGGGATTTTCGATGCACCACGCGCGATTGATGAGGGCGAGATTGCGATTGTTCTGGAAATAATCGACGAATTTGTCGCGCCGGCCGCGAGGATCGAAAGCCATGTAGGAATAGTGCGTGAAGAAAAGCGGGTTGCCTTCTTTGGTGCCGGCGTCGAGCGTGATGCCGAAATAAGTGTGGCCGTCGAGGAAGTCGTTCTTCGGATTGTTGGCAGCGTTGTCGGTCCAGCCGGTGTAGTAGAGGCCGGGCGAGACGGAGTGAGTGGGCGAGGCGACCGCGAGCAAATAGGTGATCATCACTTCGTTGAAGCCGGTGAGGCGATGATTGATCTGCCAATTCCAATCGGGAGACCAGTGCCAGTAGAGCGCGTCGCTTTGCGGCGTGCGCTGATACCAATCCCACTCGACGGTTTCCCAGAGTTTTGAGATTCGCGCGTGCAGCGCTTGTTCCGGCGCGTCGGCGTGGCTGTAATACTGGCGCGCGACGAGAAGGCCTTGCATGAGGAACGCAGTTTCGACCAGGTCACCGCCGTCGTCAAACATTCCGAAGACGGGGAGCGTGGCACCGGTCTGATCGTCCATGAAGTGCGACCATGCGCCGTGATAGCGCGGCGCTTTTTCGAGGAAGGTGGCGATTTTTTCGAGGCGCTCGCGGCCCTGGTCACGCGTGACGAATCCGCGATCGACGCCGGCGATGATGGCCATGATGCCGAAGCCGCTGGCTCCGGTGGCGACGATGCGATCATTGCCCGGAATATTTTCGCGCGCCATGCCGGAGCGCGGGCCGGCCTCGTCCCAGTAATAACGGAAGCACTCATCCTGGAGCATGGTGAGAAGCTCGTCGTCGGACATCGCGTGAGTCGCGGCGGCGACGGCATTGGACATGACGGAAGTGCGGCCGTCCCAGGATTGAGCGGCGACTTTGTAAGAGGCGTTCACGCCGGTTTTGCCGAGGTAGTCGGCGTAGCGATGGATGCCGGCCTCTTGAATGCCGATGGGATCGTAATGGAGGCCATCGAGGGAACGGTAAATCACGTATTGCTGCAGGTTGGCGGATTCGCTCGCGTTCCATGCGACGTCAACGTGACGCTCGAAACCTTTGGCAGAGACTTGCTTGGGCGGCGCGACTGGCGCGGAGGGAGCTTTTGTTTCGCTGGGCGAATTGATCTGGATGTCGTCGAGGATGAGCGTGTGGGGCGCGTGGTCTGAAGCGCCCTGGCTAAGGACCAGCGCCTGCAGGCGGTGCGGATCGAGTTTGCGGATCGAGGCGGCGGTGAATTGTGTGAGCAGGATGTCTACCCGCGTCCATTTTCTCGCCTCGATGCCGTGAATGAGAGTCGCGAGCGGGATTGGTTTTGAAAAACCGTCGTCGGTATCTGCGATGCGCACGAGAGGCAGATCGGCGGCGGCGATGGCTTCGGGTGAGTAGAGCCAGAAGGTGAGCGTCGAGCCTTCGAATTCGTGTTCGCGATTACGGAAATGCTTTACGTGAACTTCGGCGGTCCAGTTCCCTTCTTGTTTTGAATTCCACTCGATGCGCAAGGCGTTGGGCGGCGTGTGAACGATGTCGCGTTCGACGGGCAGACGATCGTCGATCAGCGCAAGAGTGCTTGGGGAGGTCTGCGTGCCGGAACTGTAGAAATAGTTGTCGGGCGTGAGGCTGTTGTCGAAGAAGACGTGGTGGTAGTAGTGCGTGTCTGCGAGGGCGACGCTCGAGAGCACAAAGAGAGCCAAGGTGGCGAGAGCGGCGGCGAAGCGGGTTGTGAGGTAGCAACGTTTGGCGCGCAAACGGCTGACCGGGCTGGGCATTAGGCTCTCGTTTTGGCTCACCAGCGGGACGCGCCCGGGACAAAAAACCGCACGCGCGCGACGCCGAGTGGAGAGTGTGGCACAGAAGTCAGATTGAAAACACGAATCGTTGACAGTGAAAAACCGGATGATTATACTCGCGAAACCGCGTACTTAAGCGATTTAGTTGGCGATGGGGAGAGTCCTAGAATCCACCGCCGCCGACTCAACGGAGCAACACATGAAGGCAAGAGTTTGGGGGTGGGTGGTTGTCGTAGTGTGCTTCGCATTATTCCTTCCAGCCGCACAGGCGCAGTACCGAGCAGGACTTCAGGGAACAGTTCTCGATCCGCAAGGTGAAGTGGTTTCCGGCGCGACTGTGACGCTGCTTAACCTCGAGACTAACCATTCCGACAAGGTGACAACCAGCCCCGCCGGCGTTTACACATTCACTGGCCTTCCTCCTGCGCACTATTCAATCACCGTCGAAAAACAGGGATTCACGAAAAAAGTTTTGTCGGATGTGCAGATCGCCGCGGAACAGATGCAGGCGCTGAACATTTCGCTCGAAGTCGGACAGGTGTCGCAGACGGTGACGGTGAGCGGATCATCTACGCCGCTGATCGACACGGAAACGGGTCAGGTGGGCAGCACGCTTTCGGCAAACGAGGTGCAGAAGCTGCCGTCATTCGGACGTGATCCTTATCAATTGCTGCGTCTCGCACCGGGCATTTTTGGTGATAGCTCGCTGACGAATGGCGGCGACTCACAAGGATTGCCAGGAACCGAGCAGAACGGCTCGGGCGCAACGAGCAGTATTTTCATGACAGAGAACCAGCCGCAAATCGTGGCGGGTGGACAGCGAGCTTCGTCCAACAGCTACGAAGTGGACGGCGTCTCGGTGAACAGCCTGGACTGGGGTGGTTCTGCGATCATTACGCCGAGCGAAGAATCGATTAAAGAAGTCCGCGTCACTTCTAACTCGTACGACGCGGAATATGGACGCGGAAGCGCTGCGCAGGTGGAAGTCGTATCTCAAAGCGGTACCAACAACATCCACGGCAGCGCCTTTTTCAAATTCGACCGGCCGGGATTGAACGCGTATCAACCGTGGAACGGCCCTAGCGGACCGGACGCGGATCAACGCGTCGCCAATCGCTTCAATCAATTCGGCGGCAGCGTCGGCGGGCCGATCATCAAGAACAAGCTGTTCGCCTTCTTCTCCTACGAAACGTTGCGCAACGACTCGGTACTTCCGGGGACAGCCTGGGTTGAGACGCCGCAATACCTGACTGCCGTAGCGGGTCTGACGGGAAACATCTCGAGCACGTACGCGTCGTTTCCCGGTGAAGCTCCGACATATAGCACCGTTCTGCAGTCAACGTGCGCTCAAGCCAACCTGTCCTCTACCCAGTGCCAAGCTGTGGGCGGCGGACTCGATATCGGCTCTTTTTCGAAGGTCGCTCATGGGGTGATGGACCCGACGTATGGAGCGGTGGCGACGCCGTTCGGCGTTGGCGGCGGATTGGATGGCATTCCGGACGTGCAGTATGTACAAACGATCAACCCCACCACGATCACGGCGACGCAGTACAACGGA
The DNA here is from genome assembly GCA_963702125.1 of uncultured Acidobacteriota bacterium. Classification (GTDB taxonomy): domain Bacteria; phylum Acidobacteriota; class Terriglobia; order Acidiferrales; family UBA7541; genus Palsa-295. The sequence goes on along the minus strand of OY969716.1, from coordinate 4,295,953 downwards.
CGCATGGATTACCAGTTTGACCAATCGAACCTCTTTACGTTCAGCATTTATTGGGTGCCGAACGACACCACGAACTACAACAACAGCGGCGCGCGCTCGGCGAGCCTCTACCATTCGGATCGCCTGAACTACTCCGAATCGCTGATGTGGAGCCATACGTTCAGCCCGACTCTGGTTAACGAACTGCGATTCAACGTGGGACGGTGGTATTACAACGAAATCCAGGACAACCCGCAGGAACCGTGGGGACTGCCGTTTGGCAACATCAACGGGATCGGCTCGATCGGAGGGATCCAGTACGGTGCGGGAGCTCCCGGCGTGCTTTACAAGACGGGGTACAACGTCCGCGACATCGCTACGAAGGTCTTCAGCCAACACTCGCTGAAATTCGGCGTGGATATTTACAAAGAGCAGAACACGCAGACCTACGGTTACGGCTCGACGCCGGTTTATACGTTCAATAATTTGTGGGATTTTGCGAACGACGCGCCAGTGCAGGAGTATGGGCAGTTCAACGCAACGACCGGCGTTCCGACATTCCAAAAAAGCTATGTCCGCGACAATGATTACGCGGCGTTTGTGCAGGACGACTGGAAAATCAAACCGAACCTGACGATCAATCTGGGATTGCGCTACGAATACTTCGGGCCGTTTCACGAGAAGTACAACAACCTCGCGACGACCGTGCTTGGGGCGGCGCCGAACCAGCTGACCGACATCAGCCTAAGGCTGGGTGGGAATCTCTACAATGCGAGCAAGGGTGACTTCGGACCGCAGATCGGATTTGCGTGGAGCCCGAGTGGAGTTTTCGGCCACGACTTCCAAAGCAAGCTGGTGGTTCGCGGCGGATTCGGAATCGGATATAACCGCACCGAGAATGCGATTACCCTCGGCTCGCTGACCAATACGTCTCCGCTCTATGAATCGACCACACTGATTGGCTCGAATATCTTGTACGAACTCCCGAGCAATCCCAAGACGTTTGCACCCTACCCCGCAAATCCGAACACGATTCTCACATTCAACCCCACAACGAATATCCCTGTGAGCGGCGCGCCGATTTCGCTGGAGGCATTCCCACGAAATCTGGTGACTCCGTACACATACCGCTACTCACTGCTCACCCAGTACGACCTGGGCCACGATATGGTCGCAACGGTGGGCTACCAAGGCAGCGCGTCACATCACCTGCTGCGCTGGAACTTCGACGGCCAGATCCTATTTGAACCTCAGAACCCGCAAGTAAACGGGCTCGAGCTGTTTGAAGATGACGTAGATGCGAATTACAACGCGCTACTGACGGAAATCAACAAGCGTTTCTCCCATGGCTTCCAGATCGACGCCCAGTACACGTGGAGCAAGAACATGGACGAAGCGTCGAATAACTATTATTTCGACACCTATCCGTTCAACGCGAAGGCGGCGTACGGCCCGTCGGACAATGACGTAACGCATAACTTCAAACTATGGGGCATCTGGTCGCCGAACTTCTTTTCACACGGATGGGAACATAAGGCGATCGACGGGTGGACGATGACCGGAATCTTCAACGCTCACTCGGGCTTTCCGTGGACGCCGCAGTACAGCGTTGACGTGACAGGTGCCAGTGTCCCGTGCAGCCTGATTTTCGACAACAGCGGCTATTGCAACCTGCGCCCAGCGGCATACAACGGCGGGGCGGGAACCAACTATGGCAACAACACGTTCAAGCAGACGCTGGGCAACTTCCCGAACGGGCCGGACACATACTTCACGCCGCCGACGTTGACGTTGAACGGCGTGCCGGCAGAACCAGGCGTGGGCCGCAACTCCTTCCGCGGGCCGCGCTACTCGAACGTGGATTTCACACTTTCGAAGTCGTTTGGTTTGCCGAAGGCTCCGGTACTTGGCGAAAACGCAGCTTTCGAAATCCGAGCGAACTTCTACAACATCTTCAACCAACTCAACCTGGTACCGTTCAACACGCAGAACATCGGCACCATCTTGCTGCAGCCGGACGGAACGCAGGTGAACCCGACGGCCGCGAACGGAAACGCCTCGCAAACGTTTGACCAAGCGCAGAATGGCTTGGCTGGACGTGTGGTCGAATTGCAGGCGCGGTTCAGCTTCTAACACTACGGCTGAAACGCAGACGGTGGTTTTGCGGAGGGCACGAGCGGTCAGCGTGCCCTCTTTTTTTTGTGCGCGCGTTTTTTGCGCTCGTGGTATGGGCGTGATTGTGCGCGCGTCGCGTGCTGAGGCGGCCGGAGGGCGTAGGGGAAAGGTAGCGAGGTGGGTAACTTGCCGGGTGTGGCGCGTTGTGCGAGGATAGGCCGCAACTGACGATGGGACGCACACGCCAAGTGAAAAGCGCGGGACCTGCGAGAGCGCCGGAGCACGTGACGCTGAAGGATCTGGCGCAGACGCTGAATCTTTCGTCGGCGACGGTATCGATGGTGATCAATTCGGCGCCGGCGGCGCGCTCGATTCCCGCCAAGACGCAGGAGCGCGTGTGGGAAGCCGCGCGGAAGCTCAATTACAAACCGAATTTCATGGCCAAGTCGCTGCGGCAGAAGCGCAGCTACACGATCGGCGTGATCGTGCCGGAAATCAGCGAAGGTTACGAGGCGCTGGTGCTTTCGGGCATCGAAGATTTCCTGCTGCAGGCAGGATTTTTCTACTACGTAGTGAGCCACCGGCACCGGCGCGAGTTGATCGAGGAATACGTGAAGCTGCTGCAGCGGCGCGCGGTGGAGGGAATGATCGCCGTCGATACGGCGTGCCCCGAAAATAAATTGATGCACGTGGTGGCGGTTTCCGGGCACGAGGATGTGCCGGGCACGACGAACATTATTTTGGATCACGAGCTGGCGGCGAAGCTGGCGCTGGAGCATCTGGCGGAGCTTGGGCATCGCGAGATCGCGTTTATCAAAGGGCAGGCGTTCAGCTCGGACACGGCGGTGCGCGCGAAGGCGGTGACGCACGCAGCGAAGAAGCTGGGGCTGCGCGTGAACGACGCGCTGCTGGCGCAGCTGGAAGGCGAGAATCCGTCGCCGGAGCTGGGCTACGTGGCGACGCGCAAGCTGCTGGCGACGGGACTGCCGTTCACGGCGCTCTTTGCGTTCAACGACATTTCGGCGATCGGCGCGATCAAGGCGCTGAGCGAAGCTGGGATCAGCGTGCCGAAAGATGTGTCTGTAGTGGGATTCGACGACGTGCAGAGCGCGGCGTATCAGAATCCTGCGCTGACCACGGTGCGGCAGCCGCTGCGGGACATGGGCGCGCTGGCGGCGAAGACGCTGCTGAACCGGATCAGCCTGGATTTCAACGCGCCGTATCCGAAGTCGATCGTGGTGAAGCCGGAGCTGGTGGTGCGAACGAGCACGGCGCCGGCATCTGCGCGAAAACTTTCGTAGCTCTTGTTGCGCGCGCCGGACGCGCAATTCCCTACCGGCCTTTTTCAACGCAACTCGCTAGCGCACTTCGATCAACAGCAGCGCTTCGGGCTCGAGGTGCAGCTGGAGGCGTCCATTTTTTACGGAGGCGTTTTCAGGGGGCGGGAGCTTGGCGGCTGCTTTCAGCTGGTCGAGCTGTTGGCGCGTCGGGTAGATCGGGCTGCCCATCGCGGCGTAGGCCTTGAGGAGCGAGCCGTGATCCGCGTCGAGGCGGTAGATCGATGCGTGCCTGGCGCGCGACGAATTGATCTGCAGGGTGACGTCTTTGGGTTTAGTCTGGTCGCGGACGGTGGCGAGATTCCAAAGCGCGATGGCGAGAGTGCCGTCGGCGCGTTTGGTGGCGAGAATATCGTCCCCAGTGGCTGAGATTTTCGTATCGCCCAGCATGTGAAACATTTTGAACGCGTTGAAGGCCGGCTTCGGCAGATCGTAGGCTGCGATGAGGCCGTAGCCGCCGTAGAACGGCTTTTTCACCACGCCCTGCTCCTCGAAAACGTCCGAGAACGTCCAGTAAGACATCATGTCCACTAGACCGTTGCAGTCGCGGATGGTGCCGGCCATCCACGGGCCCATGTAGATGGAGTCGGTGATGTCGGTCTCGTTCATATAGCTGGCGTTGAACTCGCTCCAGATCAGCGGAAGCGTGGGCTTGGCGGAGGCCTGAATTTGGTCGTGAACTTTTTTCACGGCGCGGCAGACCATCTGGGTGCGAGGAATGACCTCGTTGGTGCCGAAGACGTCTTCGGAGTTGTCGTTGCCGTACACGTGCGTGGAGACGAAATCGACGGGCACATTTTGCGCGGCGGTGTGCGCGATGAATTGATCCACCCAGGCGGCTTGGGCGGTGGCGGGGCCGCCGACTCGGATGCGCGGGCTGACGGATTTTAGAGTTTTCGCGGTCTCGTCGTAGAGCTGGAAATACGTGGATTGGGCCGGCTTGCCCGCCCAGAAGTCGAGATTGGGCTCGTTCCAGACTTCGAAATACCACGCGGCGACTTCATCGATGCCGTAGCGGGCGACGAGATGCTCGGCGAATTTGCGCATCAGGTCGTCCCATTTCGCGTAATCCTTCGGTGGCGAAGAAATCGGGTGATACCAGAAGGCCTGGTGAATGTCTTCGGCGGCGAGCTTCTTGGGCATAAAGCTCAGCTCGACGAACGGGCGGACGCCATTTTTGAGGAGGCCGTCGTAAATTTCGTCCACGTAAGAAAAGTTGTAGATGGGATTGCCGGAGGCATCTTCGTCGTACACGCCGAGTTCGTCGAGAAGGATGCCGTGGAAGCGGACGTATTTGAAATCGGTAACGGCTTTCACGGCGCGCAGGTCGTCGCGATAACTTTCGCGCATAGAGAGCGCGGCGCGGCCGGAGCCGAACATCTGTTCCCAATAGTGAGGGAAGGGAGTGGGTTGCGATGAGGCGTCAACGGTGTCGGTCTCCGTGGAGGGCGCCTGCTGGGCGCGGGATTCGGGAGCCGCAAGGAAGGCGAGGGCTAGGGTGAGGATCGCGACTAGTTTTCGCGTGAAACGAAACGGCGAATGCGTGTTTTTGGACATTGGGCCGTGGTGCGCTGCAATACTTTCATCGGGCATCGGACGATGGAGAGACAGCTTAATCGATTCACTACTGGACATTTATGTCTATAGCATTGGCGAAGGCACGGAGTCAAGAAACGCCGCATGTTCTTTATAACACCGTGTGACGCGGCGGCGAACGTCAATTATGGGACAGGCGGGCGGTCAAAGCGGTACATGGTCCCGTTTTAGAACAGCAACAAACCACTTGTTTCCCCTTTACTTAAACGATTATTCTGAGGGTGCCGGAAGACGTTCCGGCGGCAAGCCGCGTGCTAGGCACGAACGTTTCTGGAGGAACCCACCCCGTGATCACCGTCGAGGAATCCGTCGATAACCAGAAGGCCCGGATGGCGGAGGTGGCGCAAAAAGCGCAAGACCGGAGGCAGCTGCAATTTTCCGCGCATTCGCACCGGATCAAATTTCGCTTCACGGATGCGGACGGAAACGTGCTGACCGATTGGAGCCGCGACTATCGCGCCGGAGAAATTGCCGAGAAGTCCGATTCTGAAATTGTGCGAATGCTCGAAGCGTTTCGGGCGCTCAATTCCCAGCGCCGCAGCGCACAGTTGGTGTAGATTGGCCTCGCTTGAACTTTCCTCACGATAAGTACGCCGCATGAGACGCTGCCTTCGCCTCGCGAACGCGGCGGTGGCGTTGCTGTTGTGTGCGGTGTTTGTGTTTGCGCAGCAGCAATCCTTCCCGGTTACATCCAGGCTTACGCCGACGACGATCGCGGGGCGGCCCGTGGCACTCGACGCTGGCGGGAAGCTGCTGCCGTGGCCGATTCCGGACGACACCGGCTACTCCTACTCTGGATATTTTCTGTCGCAGTGGACGATCGTGTGGGATCAGTTCAACCGGCAGCGCCTTCCTTATTATTACTGCTGCTTCGATTTCGACCGCATGACGTTTGAGCTGAGTCCCGACAAAAACTGGGTGAATTCTACGGGATACCTGCGCGCGATGATGGAGGGGTTCATCGAGCGGCTGTATCCGTACACGGGCGACGCGAGGACGCTGGTGTTCTTGGAGAATTTTTTCGACTACGAACTGGAGAATGGGCTGACCCCGGACGGGTATGCGTGGTCGCGCGTTCCGTATCCGTCGGCTAATCCGGGAAGCGCGCGCTACTCGGGATGGAGCAGTCATGGTCAGGATTACGTGGAGCCGCATGTGGTGGGCGAAGACGGCTACGCGTATTTGCGGCTCTACGAGATCACCGGAAACACGAAATATCTGGAAGAAGCGAAGCGCTGCGCCGACGCGCTGGTGAAGAATTACAAAACGGGCGACGAAAAGAATTCACCGTGGCCGGATCGCTGCCACGCGCGCAACTGCAGCTTGCAGGGCGGCACGGGAATGTTTCCGTATTCGGCGAATGTGGAGGAGCCGATCATGCTGTTTGACGAGCTGATGCGGATAGGCCAGGGCGATGTGGCGGCGTACAAACGCGTACGCGCCGGATGTTGGGAATGGCTGATGAAATATCCGATGCGGAACAACGTGTGGGTGGGGTACTTCGAGGATGTTCCAGGCAGCATGAACAACATGAACCAGGTGATTCCTCTGGAGTTTGCGCGGTACATCCTGCTGCATCCGGAAAAGGATCCGCAGTGGCGCGAGCATGCACGCGACCTGATCGCGTGGGTAAAGACGACGCCGAAGTGGCCAAAGTACGAAGTGCACGGCGCGACGGTGACGACGGAACAGGGCGACGGAAAACAATTCTGCTGCAACGAGCCGAATCAGTGTTGCGACAGCCACAGCGCGCGCCTGGCCGCGGCGGAAGCGCTGTATTACGCGAGGACGGGCGACGAGACTTACAAACAGGCGGCGTATCGGACGTACAACTGGGTTTCGTACTTTCAGGGATTGCCGGCGGGAGCGCACGCGCCATATTCGGGACAGTGGTGGTTTACGGATGAATTTGCGGATGGGCCGCGGCGGATGATGGATGCTTTTTGGGCGGTGCCGGAGTGGTCGCCGAAGGGCGAGACACATTTGCTTGGATCATCGTCCGTGGTGACAAAGATCGCGTACGGGCGCGGGTCGGTGACGTATTCGACGTTTGATAGCGATTCTACGGACGTGCTGCATTTGGATTTCGCGCCCGCGGCGGTGCGGGTTGGCGGGCGAGCGATCACGGCGATGAAAGATTTGGCGCGTGAGGGATTCACGTTTGATGCGGCGACGGGGGTGCTGCGGGTCCGGCACACAACTTCGCGGGACGTGGATGTGCAGGGAGTTGGCGGCGGGATTCCGCCGATGCTAGTGACGTTTGACGATCCGCACGAGCCGGCGGGCACGGTGATTGTGGGGCAATATCCTTCCGGCGTGATTGATTGGGGCGATGGCGCTTGGCAGATCGGGACGCCATACGGAAAGTTTGGGACGTTTAATGTGTTGCTGAAGGATCGCGCTGCGTCGCACGCTGCGTTTAAGTTTTATGCGCCGCGGGTTTTTCTGGGGATCGATGCTTACAACGACGGTGATGCGGATGCGACTGTGACGGTCCGGTCCGCGGAGACTAGCGACGTGGTGGTGACGCTGAAGCCCAAGGAAGTGCGGCGAATTCGGACGTTGTGGAATGTGCCAAGCTCAACGGTGACGTTCGACTTTGTAAATGGACGAGGACTGCGATTCGACAATCTTGCGTACGCGTATGCGCAGTGACGCGCGATTTCATTTAAATGCCGCGATGAATGGGCTGTCGCGCTAGCGAATTTGAAAATTGTAGTTTCCTGATCCGACCTCCACGACATCTGAACCTTCTGACTCCGTCGATTTGACGGATTTGCCTGACTCGAGCAATTTCGAGTTGGCGATGTGCGGCAAATAGACCTTTGCGGAAGTGTTCGCTGGAATCTGCACGTTCAGAGTGAAGGGTCCGGTCTTCGTCCCCTTCCAATCCGAGACGATCTTGCCGTACACGGAATCGTATTCGCCGCGAGCCTGAGTGATGCGGTCGTCGAGGCGCGGATGAATCACGATTTGACGGAAGGCCGGCGAAGAGTAGTCCGTGTCGATGCCAGCGACGTTGCGATAGGCCCACGCGACGACCGAACCGAAAGCGTAGTGATTGTAGGAATTCATCGACGGGTCGCCAGTGTCACCGTTCCAACGTTCCCACCACGTGGTGGCGCCTTTCGAGAGCATGTAACCCCACGACGGATAAGTTTCGTTGAGCAGAAGTTTATAGGCGAGATCCGTGTGGCCGTGGTCGGCGAGGACGAAGAGGAGAAATGGCGTGGAGAGAAAACCGGTGGAGAGATGATTGCCGTTCGCGGCGATCGCTTTCGCGAGATTATTCGCGAGCGTGGGCTCGAGAGATTCGGGCGCGAGGTGCATGTAGAGCGTTAGGACGTAGGCGGCTTGCGTACCGGTGAGAACGTCGCCATTTTCTTTGACGAAAGCTTTTTGGTACGCGGCGCGGATGTTGGCGTTAAGGTCGTCGTATTCTTTCGCGTCATCGGGCTTGCCGAGAGCGGTGGCCATGCGCGACATCATTTGCGCGCTGAGCGCCCAGTAGGACGTGTCGATCAGGAGCTTAGAGGTGTTTTGGTCGGGAGCGAGCCAGTCCGCGAAGTCGAAGGCGACAGCGTTTTTGCGGAGATAGTCGGGATTATTTTTGAGAATGAAATCCATGTAGCGCTGCATCGCGGGCCAACTGTCGCGCACGATGGCGATGTCGCCATATTGCAGCCACGTCGTGTACGGCACGATCACGCCGGCATCGGCCCAGCCGGGAGCGCCATCGGTGCGGAGGCCCAGACCAATATCGGGAAGCGTGTCTGGCGAGACATTGGTGAAGGCACCTGCTGGATTTTGTGCATCAGTGACATCGTTCATCCATTTCTGGGCGAAGGCATCGACGTTGAAGTTGTAAGCGCCGGTGCGCCAGAAAACTCCGGCGTCGCCCATCCAGCCGAGGCGTTCGTCGCGCTGCGGGCAGTCTGTGGGCACGCTGAGAAAATTTCCGCGCTGGCCCCAAATGCCGATGGACCACATGCGATTGACGAGATCGCTGGACGTGGTGAGCTTGGCGGTCGGCTCGCCGGAAACGCTCGAGACGACTTCGCCGGTGATGGCGTCGAGCGACGGCGTGCCGGGAAAACCGGTGACTTCGACGTAGCGGAAGCCGTGGAAGGTGAAACGCGGCTCGAAGATTTCGGTGCCGCGGCCGTTGAGGACGTAAACGTCTGTGGCGGCCGCGTTGCGAAGATTGTCCGTGTAGATCGAGCCGTCGGGGCTGAGGCGCTCGGCGAAGCGAAGGCGGATGCGCGTGCCTGCGGCGCCGGAAACGCGGAGGCGAGCCCAGCCGACCATATTCTGGCCGAGGTCGAAAACGTACGTGTTACCGGATTGGGGTGTGACGGATTTTGGTTTCAGTTCGGAGGTGATTTGCGGCGGCGCATCGATTTCGCCGGTGAGCAGCGCGGAGGAATCGGTGCCGGTTTTAACGGGCGACCATTTTGCGGCGGCGAACTGCGGTTTGCTCCAGCCGGATTGTTCGAGACGTGCGTCGTACTCTTCGCCGTCGTAGATCGAGGAGCGCAAGATCGGCGATTGCGAGGCGGACCAGGAATCGTCGGTGAGGACCGTGGCGCTGGTGCCGTCTTTGTAGCGCAATTCGAGTTGTGCGCGAAGGCGGTCCGGACCTTGATAGAAGCGCGCGCCGGCCCATGTGAGCGGACTGGCGAACCAGCCGTCGCCGAGGATGGCGCCGATTGCGTTGACACCTTGTGTGATTGAAGGTGTGACGTCGTACACCTGGTAGAGGATGCGCTTGTTAAAGTCGGTGAAACCTGGGGTGAGGACAGTTTCGCCGGCCTGCGCGCCGTTGATGTAGGCGCGGTAATTGCCAAGCGCGGTGACATAAAGGCGCGCCGATGCGACGGGTTTCTCCACGTGGAATTCTTTGCGGAGCAGCGCCGCGGGCTGCGGGAGCGGGCCGGGGTCTGCGGCGACGCGTGGGTCGCCAAGATTTGCGACGACTACGGCGGACAGGTTTTGATTGGCGCTGCCGGCGCCCGTGCCGCCGGTGATTTGTGCTTGCCAAGATGCGTCGCTGCCAATGCGCTCGAGTGAACTGTCTCGTTTCCAAATCTTCAAAAGTGCAGCGAGGCCTGCGGGGCGATTTTTCGCGCCTTTCGGACGGGCGGCGGACGAAAGTTCGGTGACAGTCGCATTCACGACGATGGAATTTTTACCGGCTACGAGGAAGGATGTGATGTCGATGCGGTCGAAGCTGGACCAGTCGTGTTTCTTGCCGGCGGCGTGACCGTTCACGACGACTGTGTAATCGCCGGGAAAATAGAGGAAGAAGGCGACGTTGGCGGGCGGAGCGGCGAGATCGAAGTCGCGGTGAAAGGTGACGGATGTATCGGCGGGGACGTCTGTCGCGTCGCTGCCGGTCGCCCAGATCCAGTGGATTGCGGCGCGGTCGCCGGCGTCCTCTGGATTTTCCCAGCCGATCCATTTCGCAGGCCAGTTCGCCGGCGACATCAGACCGGTTTCCCAGAAGGCTGGCGATGCCCAACTAGACGGCTTGTCTTTTATATCCCAGACGCGAACGGTCCAGTAGTAGCGCGTGGTTGGCTTCAGAGCGGGACCGGCGTAGGCGATCGCTACAGATTCGCTGGAGGATTGCTTGGCGCTGTCCCAGACGTCGGCTTTGCCGGGGGCGAGGAGATCGAGGCGAGTGGCGACCAGGATTTCGTAGGCGGACTGGCGCCAGTTGCGTTCGGAGTTGTCGCTTTGCCAGGACAATTGGGGAGACGAGACATCGAGGCCTAGGGGATTTTCGCGGTAGGCGGTGCGTAGTTTTGTAGGGTTGGCGGAGGCGGCGGACGCGGCTGCAAGCAGCGCTAGCGTGAGAGTCAGAATTCGCGCGCGGGAGTTCATGTGTGTGGCAGACCCCTTCGGTGGATTGGTTGGGGTGAGTTTGGCACAAACTACGGTGAGATGGGTAGAGTGCGAGAGTCGATCGACCGAGGAGCATTTTTAAGCAATGGGTTTGGAGAGATGGCTCAACCCGCGACCCACTGAGAGTGGGTCGCGCTCAGGCACGAAAGCCTCAGCTACATCTCGCTACGCTCGACTAGGGCAAATTCAACCGCACACAGGCCAACTCCAGCCTGTGCCACTCTTTGGTTTGCGACCGTGCGCGCACAACGCATAGGGGTGTGGGCGGGGTTGCGCAGGCAGGAATGCCTACAACACGATGTCGATTTCGTCGAGGCGGCGGGCCTTATATATAAGGATGGAGATTAGCCAGCTGGCGACGAAGAGGCCTACTACGATGTAGCCGAGGGCGCCGAAATTGTTGTTGAGGCGGGCGACGGCATCCCAGAAGCGGCCCTGGAGCTGGAGGTGCGAGGCGAGGAGACCCAGCGCTTCGATGCCGCCGACGAACACGGCGACGATGACGGAGACGGAGGTGATGGTCATGTTGTAGTAGAGCTTGCGGACCGGTTTCACGTAGGCCCAGCCGTAGGCGCCGAGCATGAGGACGTTGTCTGTGGTGTCTATGAGCGACATGCCGGCGGCGAAGAGAACCGGGAAGACGAGGATGGAGCCGAACGGAAGACCTTTTGTGGCTTCGGCGGCGGAAAGCCCGAGGACGCCGATTTCGGTGGCGGTATCAAAGCCGAGACCGAAAAGAAAACCGAGCGGGTACATGTGCCAGCTGCGCGTGATGAGCTTGAACATCGGGCGGAAGATGCGCGCGAGGAAGCCGCGATTTCCGAGGAGCATGTCGAAGTCTTCTTCGATGTAAGCTCCGCCGCGGCGAACGCGGACGAAGGCGCGGTAAATGGAGCGGAGGACGATCAGATTCGCGATGGCGATGGCGAAAAGAAAAAATGCGGAGACGAGCGTGCCGATCAGTTCGCCCGTGCTACGAAATTTTTCGACGCGGTACTGAAGCGTAAGAGTGGCGCCAGCGATGGCGGCGGCGCCAAGCACGACGACGGTGGAATGGCCGAGGGAAAACATGAAACCGACGGCGACGGGGCGCTTGCCATCTTGCATGAGCTTGCGCGTGACGTTGTCGATGGCCGCGATGTGGTCGGCATCGACGGCGTGGCGGAGGCCGAAGCTGTAAGCGAGCAGCGCGGTGCCGAGCAGCAGCGGGAAGTGGCGAAAGGCGATCCAAGCCCACGCCCAAGCGCCGAGATTGAAGACGGCGAGCAGCGCGTAGATTGCGACGATCCGGGCGCGGACGTCGGGAGCTGCGTCGTCAAAGAGTGATTTGAGCTGGAGCGCCATCATTCGAGGCGAACCGCGGGAGGCGTGTTCGCGATTTATGCTACGACGTGCGGCGGAAGTTTACAAAGCGAACTGGCCATAAACATTTTGACGCGGGCCGGCGCGAGGGCACCTCCGCGAGGCGAGTCACCGAGGCGCGCCGGAACGACTCGATGAACGGATGACTAACACTTTGGTATTGGTGCGCGCGGTAGCTTCGGAGTGGGCGATACCTTGGTCTAATTGCTGGGTTGCGGCGGAACCGGCTAAATTCGCGGTGCCGATTCTGAAATCTGGAAGGCATCGTGGAATTCGCCAACATGCAGGAATTGACCAAGGGTCGCGCGAGGTTGTGGTACGCCGCTGCGATCGCGATTTGGTTTGGGGCGGCGGTGAGCGCGCCGGCTTGCGCGCAGTCTTCTTCTAGTCTGAATGGCGCGGCGGTGTACGGCGGCAGCGCTACGTTAACGACCCCGGATATTTCTTCCGCAAATTCTCAAACGCAAAATCCTTATTTGGGCGGCGCGCCTGCGGGTACAGCGAGTGCGACGCCTGTGGCGCTGACGTTGGAAGACGCGGTGGCGCGCGGGCTACGGCAGAACCTTGGCGGACTGCTTTCGGGGGATGCGATGACGGGCGCGCGCGGCGAGCGATGGCGGGCGCTGAGCGCGTTGCTACCGAACCTGACGACAGGGACGAGCTTCAGCGTTCACCAAAATGATTTGAAGGCGATCATCGGCATCACTGTACCGGGACATCCGGCCGTGATCGGTCCGTTCGGCGTGTTCGATACGCGCGGGTACCTGGATCAATCGATTTTCAACTGGGAGTCGATCGAACGGGCACGGTCTTCTACGGCGCAAATGCGTGCGGCGCAGTACAGCTACAAGGACGCGAGAGAGTTGATCGTGCTGGTGGTGGCGTCGAATTATTTGCTGCTGATCGCGGATCAATCGCAGGTGGCGTCGGCGACGGCACAGCGCGACACAGCGAAAGTGCTGCTCGATCAAACTTCCGATCAGCACACGGCGGGGCTCGCGGCGGCGGTGGATGTGCTGCGTTCGAACGTGGAGCTGCAGGCACGCGAACAGCGGCTGATCGTGGCGCGGAATAATTTGGCGAAGCAAAAGCTGGTGGTGGCGCGAGCGATTGGGCTGCCGGCAGGGCAGAAATTCGACATCGCGACGGATGTGGCGTATCAGCCGCTGAGCACGGCGAGCGTCGATGAAGTGTTGCAGCAGGCATACGGGTCGCGGCCGGATTTTAAAAGTCAGGCCGAGCAAGTGCGAGCGGCGGAATTGCAGAAGAAGGCGGCGGAGGCGGAGCGGTATCCGGAACTGGGAGCGGCGGCGGATTACGGGACGATCGGAACGAATCCGGGATCGACGCACGGGACGGTGAATGCGAGCGCGGTGCTGCGGATTCCGATTTTTCAGGGCGGCCGAGTGCATGGCGACAACCTGGCGGCGGATTCGGCGCTGGCGGGTGCGAGGCAACGGCTGGAGGATTTGCGCGCGGCAATCGATCAGCAGGTGCGGGATGCGTTTCTGGACTTGGAGTCCACGGCGGAAGAAGTGGCGGTGGCCGATCACGCGGTGCAGTTGGCGACCGAGACTCTGCAACAATCGCGCGACCGATTTGCTTCGGGAGTGACGGACAACATCGAGGTGGTGCAGGCGCAGGAGTCGCTCGCGGATGCGAATGACGCGTACATTGCGAGCCTTTACAGCTACAACGTCGCGAAACTTTCTTTGGCGCGTGCGGCGGGGATTGCGGAGTCGAGTTACGCGCAATACCTGAAAGGAAAATGACATGGGCGAAAAAGACGCGGTGAAAAAACCGGAAGGCGCAGCGGAGGTGGCAGCAGGCGCGAGCGCATCGAGCGCGGCACCGGCAACGGCGTATCCGAGCCGGCGTTCGCGCAAGCGTTTGATGATTGTGGTGGCGGCGGTGGTGTTGATCGTTGGGGGGGCGGCTTTGTGGCACTGGCTTTCGGGATTCGAATCGACCGACGATGCGCAGGTGGATGTGCATTTGTATCCAGTGAGCGCGCGGATTTCCGGGTACGTGCAGGCGGTGCATGTGGAAGACAACCAATACGTGCAGCAAGGCGCGACGCTGGTGGAGATCGATCCTGAGGATTACCAGGTTGCGCTTGCGAAGGCGCAGGCGGATCTTGCGACGGCGGAGGCGACGGCGCATTCGCTGAACATCGATGTGCCGATCAGCTCGGTGGACACGTCAAGCCAGTTGCAATACACAGGGTCCGACATTGAAAACGCGAAGGCGGCGATTGCGGCAAGTGAAAAACAGGTGGCGGCCGCGAAGGCGCGCGTGTTGGAGGCTGAGGCGGGAAACGTGAAGGCGCAGGACGACGTGCAGCGCTACCACCTGCTGCTTATTAAGGATGAGATTCCGAAACAGACGTACGACTACGCGGTCGCGTCTGCGCAGACGGAGACGGCGGCCGTGGACGCCGCTCGAGCGGACGAAGCGACCGCAGAACAGAACGTGGCGGAGGCGAAGAGCCGGCTGATCGAAGCAATTGCGCGGGACAAATCCGCGCAGGCCGGGCCGGAGCGGGTGGCATCCACGCGGGCGCGAGCGGTTTCGGCCGTGGCAGACGTGGAGGAGAAGCGGGCAGCGCTGCATCAGGCCGAGCTGAATCTGGGCTACACAAAGGTGACGGCGCCGGTGAGCGGAGAGGTGACGAAGAAAGTCGTGGTGGGATTGAACGTCGATCCGGGTGAACAGATGCTGACGGTGGTGCCGCTGGATCAGGTGTGGATCACGGCGAATTTCAAAGAGACGCAGCTGAAGCACATGCAGCCCGGGCAACGGGTGGAGATCGAGTGCGACTCGAACGGACGCACATATAAAGGACGCGTGGACAGTATCGCTGGCGCGACGGGGCCGCTCTTCAGCTTGCTGCCGCCGGAAAACGCGACGGGAAATTACGTGAAGATCGTGCAGCGCGTGCCGGTGAAGATCGTTCTGGATGCGGGCGAAAATCGCGACCATCAACTGCGGCCGGGCATGAATGTGGAAGCGAAGGTCTATCTGCGATGAGCGCCGCAGCGGCGACGTTTTCCGGCGATGAGGTGATCTGGCGGCCGAAGGTGAATCCGTGGGCGATTGGCGCGACGGTTTCAATCGCGGCGTTTGTGGAAGTGCTGGATACGAGCGTCGCGAACGTAGCGCTGCCATACATCGCGGGAGGACTGGGAGCGAGCTACGACGACAGCACTTGGGTGCTGACGTCTTACCTGGCGGCGAATGCGATTGTGCTGCCGATGAGCGGCTGGCTGGCGGAAATTATCGGGCGCAAGCGGTACTTTATGTATTCGCTCGCGATTTTCACGGTGAGTTCCCTGCTGTGCGGGTTCGCGCCGAGCTTGCCAATTCTGCTTTTTTTTCGCGCGCTACAAGGGATCGGCGGCGGCGGGCTGCAACCGATGGCGCAGGCGATTCTGAACGATTCGTTTCCGCCAGAGAAGCGCGGCGTGGCGTTTGCGCTGTATGGAATTTCCGCGGTGCTCGCGCCGACTGTGGGGCCGATGCTCGGCGGGTACATCACGGACAGCTATTCGTGGCGCTGGATATTTTTCATTACGCTGCCGCCGGTGCTGCTGGCTCTCTATTTAACGTATGCGCTGGTGGAGGATCCGCCATTCCTGCACCGGATTAAACGCGCGGGCATTCGCGTGGACTACATCGGGATATCGATGCTGGTGCTCGGAGTGGGATCGCTGCAAGTGCTCCTGGATAAAGGGCAGGAAGACGACTGGCTCGGGTCACATTTCATCACGACGCTCGCGATTATCGCGTCGGTGTGCCTCGTCACGCTGGTGATCTGGGAATGGTTCCGCAAGGATCCGATTGTGGATGTGCGGATGTTCAAGAGTTTTAACTTCGCGGCGGCGAATCTGATGATGTTCATGATGGGGTTCATGCTTTTCAGCACCCTGGTGCTGATTCCTGAATTTCTGCAGACGTTGATGGGCTACACGGCGGGCCTTGCGGGACTGGTTTTGTCCGGTGGAGGCGTGGTGTTGCTGGTGATGATGCCGATCACGGGACGGCTTACGTCGAAAATCCAGGCGCGCTATCTGATAGCGATGGGATGGCTGTGCCTGGCGGTGGGACTTTTCTATTCGGCGCACCAGCTGGATTTATTCGTGAGCTTCCGGTTTGCGATGTGGCTGCGGATCACGCAGGTGGTGGGCGTGGGATTTCTTTTCGTTCCGATCACGGCGGCGGGCTACATCGGAGTGCCGCCGGAGAAAGGCAACAGCGTTTCGGGAATTATCAACTTCATGCGGAATATCGGCGGGAGCATCGGGACTTCGGTGGTGACGACGCTGATCATTCGAAGGTCGCAGTATCACCAGCAGATTCTGGTGGGGCACGCGACGGTGGATACGCCGGCGTTTCGCTCGTCGTTGCATGCGCTGAGCAACGAGATCGCACACTCCGGGCTGCGCGCAACGGACGCGCACAATCAGGCGATCGCGCGGTTTTACGGCCTGCTGAATCAGCAGGCGCGCGCGCTTTCTTACATGGATACGTTTTGGGTATTGGGCGCGTTCTGTTCGTTGATGTTCGTGCTCGCATTTTTCCTGAAGAAGAACGATCCGGGAGCTGGCGGCACCGTGGCGGCGGGCTGAGGACGCACGCGATGATTCAAGCGATCACGATTGAGCGCGAGTTTGGGTGCGGCGGAGCGGCTATTGCCGCGTTGCTCGCGCAGCGATTGGGGTGGACGCTGTGGGATGAACGGCTCACCGAGGAAATTGCGCGGCTGACGCAAAGTTCGGCGGAAGTGGTGGAGAAAATCCAATGGAAACGCGATCCGGCGGTTTACCGCGTGTTCCTTTCTTTTCTGCGCGGCGCGTTTGAGGGAGGCCTGCCGCCGACAAGCCGACTGGCGCTGCTGGACGCGGAGCGCATCGCTCGCGTCTCAGAAGCCGCGGTGAGGACGGCGCTGTCGTCAGGGCCGAGCGTGATTGTGGGCCGCGGGTCGCAATATTTTCTGCGCGGGCGCGCGGATGTGCTTCGCGTGTTTCTATACGCGTCGCGCGACTACAAAATCCGCCGAGTGATATCCGCGGGCACGCTGGAAGGCGATGCGATCGAACAGGTGGACACGACCGATCGGGATCGCGCGGCGTTCGTGAAGAAATATTTAAAAATGGATTGGCCGGACCGGCAGCTTTACCACGCGATGCTGAATACGGAGCTGGGGCACGAGAACGTCGCCGACGTGCTCGTTGAATGCGTACAGCGCGCGTGACAGCAAGCCTGTGTCAAAAAAAGCAAGTTAAGCTGCGCGAGTGGCGCGAAGCGTGCGTGGGATTCGAGCGTGGTTAGCGCTTCTGGTAGGGATGGAAGATGTAATCCTTCGATTTGACGGCGACGTGGCAGGTGTTTCCGCAGTCCGCGGGCGCGGGATCGGCGGTGAATTTGTCCGTCGCGACATCATAGTTGAATACGGCGTAGCCCCAACCTCCGGTCTTCGGAAAGCGCTTGCTGTCTTTTTCCATGACGAAGGCTTGCTTGAAGAAGTCCGGCACTTCGACAACGAAGGGGGCTTCGGTGCTCTTTTTCTGTTTCCACTGGAGCTTCACGATTTTGGAGCCTTCGGGGAAAAACTGGCCGTCGGTTGGAGCGCCCGCCTTGTAGGCGTTGATCATCGCGGGATTGGCGACGATCACTTTTAGGACTTCGTCAGTGCGGGCGGAGGAGACGTCTGACCAGTCTTCGTAGCCGCGAAAGTCGGCGAAGGCGATGCCGCCGGGACTCGTGAGGGAATATTTGTCCTGGGCGAGGGCTGCGGTGGCCAGGGTCGCTAGAGCGGCGAGCACGAAAGCGACGTTGCTGATGGTGAGCGCGCGTGTTGCTTTCGCGACTGCAATTTTATTTGATTCCGGCATGAAGTTTCCTCCCATCAAGAAAACCGTCAAGACTTCGTAGAGTGCCTCTTGAATATCGCGATTAGGCCAGATGCGCGTGTGCGGCTGCAATTGGACGTTGGTATCGGTGACGGGTGTGAAGAGAGATCCTTCGGCCGATGATTCGCCCTCTGTATGACGTCAAAGGCGGGAAACACGGCAAATCAACGCAGGGCAAATTCGAAGGCACACCGGCAGGACTGCCCATGCTACCACCGGGCGGAGGCCCGGCAGTAGTGTGGGCGGTTTGCGTGTGGAAAGTCAGGCGGAGGCGCGTGCGGCTTGCTGGACTTCATGGATCAAGCCTGTATCGACGTCGAATATGAAGCCGCGGACTGGAACTTCTTTTGCGATCCAGGGATGCGAGCGGACTTTCGCAATTTGTTCGCGAGTATTTTCTTCGGGATCTTTGTACGAGAAGAAACGCATGGGCGCAGGCGAGGAGTTTCCGGTGGCGGCGGTGAGCTTGGCGTTCAACTCTTCGTCGGTGAAGGTGGTAAAGCCGCAGCCGGTGTGATTGAGGAGCAGGATTTCAGTGGTCCCGAGCACGCGGTTGGAGACCACGAGTTCGGCGAGCACGTCCTCTGTGACGGCGGGTCCGCCGGTGCGAATCACGTCAAGATCTGCCTGCGGGAGGCCGAGAATTCCGGGGAGATCGGAAAGCCGTGGATCCATGCAGGTGACGACTGCAATTTTGGGGGCGGGACGCTTGCCCAGGGCTGGATCGTAAACTTTTGCGTAGGTGCGGTTTGCTTTTAGCGCTTTATCGATAATGCTCATCGTTGGTCTCCTCGGTGGCTGGTGGAACAAAAATCTCTAGACACAAAGTAGATGAGTGGCACCGCGAGGAGTGCGACGGCAAAAACATTGGACGAAGGTATCGGTGGGGAGATTGGAGAGAAATCCGCCGGCCGGTGAACCGGCCTCCCTTCGCTACGCTCAGGGCAATCTGGATGACGTCAACGGCGGGTGGGACGCGAAGGAATCGCGAGGGGCCGGTGGTTGAACAACGGGCCCTGAACGCGATACTGTGGGGGTCCACCACCACTAAATCGACATCCCGTTTGGGAGGGATCGCAACATGAAAACCACGGCACCTATTTCTTTTGCGGGCTCGGCGCTCGCAGAGACACGGCACGTGTGCGCATTTTTCAACAGCGAAGAGGAAGAATATCGAGTGCTGCTTCCGTTCATTAAGGGTGGATTCGAGTGCGGGCACAAGGCCGTTCACGTGGTGAACGCGGGACAACGCGCCCAGCACATCGAACGGCTGACGGCGGCGGGCATCGACCCCGCGGCTGCGGAACGCAGCGGACAATTGGAAGTGAAAGCCAATACCGAGATGTATCTTCGCAACGGCCATTTCGACAAGGATCGGATGATCGACGCGTTTGAACAGATCGCGAACGAGAACGCGGCCGGAAAGTTTCCGGTAAGCCGGATTGTTTGCCGGATGGACTGGGCGGCGGATGACAAACCTTACACGAACGATCTGATCGAATTCGAATCGAGAGTGAATCATGTGTGGGAACATCACGAAGACGCGGTGATCTGCACGTACCACCTGGGAAAATTCGGCGGGGACACGGTGATTGACATCATGCGCACGCATCCGATGATCATCATCGGCGGAATCTTGCAGCAAAATCCATTCTTCGTGCCGCCGAGCGAATTCCTGCGCGAGTTTAACGAACGGCGCGCGGTACGCAGCGCGTCCACCACCGCAGGAAACTAGAATGCCCGCCGAGCCGGGCCACACCGCCGAAGAGGTAAGGCATCTCCGGCGGTGCATCAACGACCTGGTCAGCGTGCTCGCGCTGCCCGCCACGTGGACGGGCGGCACTTCCTCGCAAATTTTGGGTAATTCGCTAGACGCTCTGACGAGCATGCTGGGCTTGGATTTCATTTACGCCCGGCTCAACGATCCCTCCGACGCGACACCCAGCGAAATCGTGCGTACCGGGCCGGTGTGGCGTGAAGGACCGCCCGAATCGATAGGCGAGAAGGTCCGGATGTGGCTGCAAAGCGATTCCGGCAAATTCCCTTCCACTGCGACGAGACTTTTCGGAGAGGCGGCGCTGACGCTCGTGCCGCTGCAACTGGGGATGCACGCTGAAATTGGAATGATCGTGGCGGGCTCGCGACGGGCCGATTTCCCACAACAGACGGAGAGACTCGTTCTAAGCGTCGCGGTGAATCAGGCGGCCATCGGGCTGCAGGAAGCGAGTCTGCTGAGCGCGCAGCGGCTGGTGGCCAGCGAACTGGATCGGCGGGTGGTGCAGCGGACGGCGGAACTGGCCTCACGGAACGAAGAGCTGAAAGCCGAAATCGCGGAGCGCCAAGCCGTGGCGGCGAGGCTTGAGCACGAAGAGGCGGAGTTGCTGCGCAGCGAGGCGCACAAGGCGGCGATTCTGGATTCGTCGCTCGACTGCATCGTAGCTATCGATCATGAAGGCCGCATCACCGAATTCAATCCGGCAGCGGAGAGGACATTTGGTTACGAACGCGCCGCGGTGTTGGGAAGCCTGTTGGGGGATGTGATCGTGCCGACGGCCCTGCGCGCACGGCACCACGCGGGATTTGCGCGCCATTTGGCCACGGGCGAGTCGAAAGTGCTGGGGCGGCGGATGGAGATGACCGCGCTGTGCGCGGACGGCAGGGAAATTCCGGTGGAGCTGGCGATCACGCGGATCCGGCAGGAGGGCCCGCCAAGTTTTACGGGATATCTGCGGGACATTACGGAGCGCAAGCGGAACGAAGAGGCGTTGCTCGAGACGCACGCGAAGCTCGCGCGGAGCGAGGAGCGGTGGCGGTCTGTGTTTGAAAATTCGGCGATCGGCGTGGCGCTGAGCGATTTGGACAGCAAGCTGATCGCAGCGAATCCTGTGTTCGAAAGGACGCTGGGTTACACGGAAGCGGAATTACGGGGAATGAGCTTCCTTGATTTTACAGTGGAAGAGGATCGCGAATCGAACCGGGCGATGGTGCAGGAACTGGTGGAAGGAAAGCGGCGGCAATTCCAGATCGAGAAACGCTATCGACGGAAAGACGGGGGACTGGTATCGGTGCGCAACACGGTTTCATACGTGGCGGGGACAGCGAAGCTGCCGGGATTTCTGCTGGCGCTCTCGGAAGATGTGACGGAGCGATATCTGGCCGAGGAGGCGCTGAACGAAACGCGAAACGAGCTCGCGCACATGGCGCGAGTGACGACGCTGAGCACGTTGACGGCGGCGATCGCGCACGAGGTGAACCAGCCGCTTTCCGGAATCGTGACCAACGCGAGCACGTGCCTGCGAATGCTGGATGCCGATCCGCCGAATCTGGCGGGCGCGAGTGAAACGGCGCGGAGAACGATCCGCGACGGGAATCGCGCATCTGAGGTGATCGCGCGGCTGCGGTCACTTTTCAGCAAGAGCGAGCCAACGTTTGAGACGTTTGATTTGAACGAGGCGGTGAAGGAAGTGATGGCGCTCTCGGCGGGCGAGGTGCAGCGGAACCGGATCGTAGTGCAGTCGGGATTGGCTGTGGGTTTGCCGCCGGTATTGGGAGATCGAATTCAGATTCAGCAAGTGATTCTGAATCTGGTGAGGAACGCGTGGGACGCGATGAGCATGGTGGACGATCGCCCGCGGGAACTATCGATCGTGACGGAGCGCGACGGAAACCACGGCGTGCGCCTCCGGGTGAAGGATTCGGGAGTGGGATTCGACGCGGAAATGGAGAAGAAGATGTTTCAGGCGTTTCATACGACGAAGAGAGACGGCATGGGAATTGGACTTTCGGTGAGCCGGTCAATTGTGGAGCGGCATCAGGGACTGCTGTGGGCGGAGAGGAATGAAGGGCCCGGAGCGACGTTTTTGCTGACGATTCCGGCTAGTACCAATACTTTAGTCTAATAGACGGCTTCTGTTCTTGTCCGCATTGTGGGTATATGAAGGATGCGCAGGAGCGGAAGGCGGCGACGCAACCGCTGGTCGTGGTTGTAGTTGATGATGATGAGTCGGTTCGCGAGTCGCTGCCTGACTTGCTGAGAGAGTTTGGGTTTACGGTGCTGACGTTTTCTTCGGCTGACGAATTCCTTGCGAGTGACGCTCTGGAACGAGCGCGGTGCCTGGTGCTGGATGTGGTGATGCCGGGGATGAGCGGGCTGGATTTGCAGAAGGAACTGAAGAGCCGCGGGAGCAAGCTGCCGATTATTTTCATCACGGCGCAGAAGGATGAAGCGATCCGGAAGCGGGTGCTGGATCAAGGAGCCGTGGACGTGCTGCTCAAGCCCTTTAGCGACACGGCGCTGCGGGATGCTCTGAGCAAGGCGACTGGCGGCGGGTGAGGCGGGCGAAAATTCTATGGCGCAGACTGAAGCTACCCGGCGTGAAACGGGACGCGCGACAATGCCCGCCGCGAAACCCATCGTATTTGTGGTCGATGACGACCTGTCGGTTCGAGAATCGCTCGAGCTGCTGATTGCAGCGGCGGGCTGGCGGCCGGAATTGTTCGGATCAGCGCAGGCGTTTCTGGAGCGCGCGCCGGTTTCCGTGCCGCACTGCCTGGTGCTGGACGTTTCGCTGCCTGGACTGAACGGCTTGGAGCTCCAGAAACAGCTGGTGGCTTTGCGGCCGGGACTTCCGATTATTTTCATCACAGGACATGGCGATGTGCCGAAGAGCGTGCAGGCGATGAAAGCCGGCGCCGTGGAATTCTTGACGAAACCGTTTCCCGACACAGTGTTGATTGAGGCGATTCGAAGTTCGCTGGAGCGGAGCCGGAGCTTTCTGAGCGAGACGGCGGAGATCCGGGGTTTGAGAGAGCGTTACGAATCGCTGACGCAGCGCGAACAGCAGGTGATGAAGCTGGTTGTCGAAGGCCTGCTGAATAAGCAGGTCGGCGGAGAATTGGGAATCAGCGAGATTACGGTGAAGGCGCATCGCGGCAAAGTGATGCACAAGATGAAGGCCGATTCGCTTCCGAGTCTGGTGAAAATGGCGGCGAGGCTGGGAGTTTCGCCGGCGAAAGCCTAAGTAATATTTTAACGTTGGATTTTGTAGTTCCCTGCCGCTCTTTCCGCGCGAAATTCCTGCCTCCGAATGAACCTCCAGTCGATACGAACGTATCGGCGATACCTTCGTTCAATTGTTTCGATTTCGTTCCGCTGGCTTAATGGCGCAAGTCGATGGGAGCGGTGATGCGAGACGATGCCATCGATGAAGTCTTCTCGATGGCCGAGGCGCGTTAAGGCAGAAGGTCTTTTGCTCACGTTGACGGCGCGTTCACGGGTGAAGTGGGTGGCGCGGGAAATAAAAGCAGACGGAGGAAAGTCATGTATGCAACCGGGATGGATCTGGGAGTGAACACGATGGCCGGGCTGCCGGCTACCGCGTGCCACGAGAGCGTGAGCGACGAACATTCACTTGTGGCGAAGGCCAAGTGTGGGCAGGAGGACGCCTTCGGCGAACTGTACAAGCGACACCAACGCAGAGCGTACCGGACGGCCGTGCGGATTCTTCGCAACGAGCACGATGCTGAGGACGCGGTGCAACGCGCGTTTCAGCGGGCGCTGATGAATCTGCAACGGTTCCGCGAGGACTCGACGTTCTCCACCTGGCTGACGCGAATCGTGATCAACGAGGCAATCATGGCGGTGCGCCGGCGCCGCACGCGAGAGTTACTTCACGGAAGCAGCCTGGAGGGCGCGGAACACGACGCTGCGATGGAAATTCCGGGCAACGGGCCCTCGCCGGAAGATCTCCTTTGTGAAGGCGAGCGCCGCGCGGCTTTGTTTCAAGCAATCGGCCAGCTTCGAAAGAGCCTGCGGGTGGTGATTTTGAACCGCGAGCTGAGGGGGCTGACGAGCGCCGAGACAGCTCGGGAGCTGGGGCTGACGGATGCGGCGGTGAAAGCGCGGTCGCTGCACGCGCGGAGGTTTTTGAGGAAGCACCTGGAGAGGACGTTCAGAAGGCCACGCGTTTCCAGCAAGCTGCGAAAGAGAAGGGCGTAACGGATTGACGGAAGATTCCCCACCCCTGGCGCCGGGCTAGCCGCGACGGCGGCTGGCGGCGTCGATTTAAGCGAGGCATCCGATACTATCGTCTGATTGTTCCGGCACGGTCGTTCTGTTCTGATGTGCACGTTGCATCATGGACGGGGCGGCCGGAGGGCCAGTGGGCGACCCGAACGAACTTCGTTATCGAAAAATCCTACTGAACAACGGGAAAGGCATGCCCGCACTTGGGTTTGGCACGCTGATTCCCGGGCATGACGACACGCGGCGCGCGACCCGAGCTGCTTTGGAAGCCGGCTTCCGGCAATTCGATTGCGCCGAGCGCTACCGGAACGAAGAGGCGGTGGGCGAAGCGATCCAAGGCGCGTTGGCAGACGGCATCGCGAAGCGCGAGGAACTCTTCATCGCGACGAAGCTCTGGAACAACAATCATCGCCCGGCGGCCGTGGAGCGGGCTTTCGATGCAAGCCTGAAGCGACTGCGTCTGAAATATATTGAGCTGTACCTCATTCACACTCCCTTCGCATTTCAGCCCGGAATTGATCAGGATCCGCGGGACCCATCCGGCAATTTGATCTACGACCGCGAAGTAACTTTGCTCGACACCTGGAAAGCGCTTGAAAACCTTGTGGATCGCGGCGATTGTGGCGCGATCGGGCTTTCGGACATCGGCTTGGAAGCGTTGAGGCCGATTCATGAATCCGCGAGGATCAAGCCAGCTGTGATCCAGGTGGAGTCGCATCCGTGGCTGCCGGAAACAGAGCTACTGGAATACTGCAAACAGAACGGCATCGTGTTTTTGGCGTTTGCCCCGCTTGGGCACGGGATGAAACCGGGGCTGCTGCAGGATCCGGTGATCACGGCGATTGCGGCGCGCGTGGGCAAAACGCCTGCACAGGTGCTGCTGGCGTGGGCACTGCAGCGGGGGACGGCGTTGCTCACAACGCCGAAGAACGCAGAGCGTGCGCGCGAGAATTTCGACGTATCGGAACTGCCGCAAGACGCGATGGACGAAATCAACGAAATCAAAACCAGGAAGAGACTGAACGAAGTGGTGAAAACCGGCGTTCCGGGCTTCATTCCGCAAGGGAGCTGAGAATGGAAGCATCGCCGCTGACGGAACAATCACCCATCGAAAAGAAAATCCGGGCGGCGCTGGATCAGCATTGGGCTGCGTCTGACGCGAATGATTTCGAAACCGAGCATCAGATCTACCTGGATGACGCGGTGCTGGAATATCCGCAGTCGGGCGAGCGAACGCGCGGACGAGCGAACATACAGAATCAGCGCGCGAGCCAGCCGAGCAACAAGCGATTTTTTGTGCGGCGGATCGTGGGCAGCGGTGAGCTTTGGGTGACGGAATTTATTCTGACGTACGACGGAAAGCCTTCGTACACCGTGAGCATTATGGAGTTCAAGGGTGACAAGGTTGCGCGGGAGACGCAGTATTTCGCGGATCCGTTTGTAGCGCCCGCGTTCCGCGCGAAATGGGTCGAACGGATGGACGCGTAGCGCGAGTGAAGCAAGTGCTGCGATCGAGGTATGAAACATGGAATGGAAACGGTTGGTCGAGCTGGCGCTGCTGGGGGGAAGTGGTTTGGAGCAATACGCGATTTTGCTGGTTCGCGTGGCGATTGGACTTTTTTTCGCTATTTCCGGCGCCAACAAGTTGTTTGTTCCCGGCGGGACGAAACCGGTTTACGACACGCTGGTGAAGGCGAAGATTCCGTTTCCGCGGCAGACCGCTTACTTCGTGGCGGGCGTGGAATTCATCTGTGGTTCTCTGGTCGCCGTAGGGCTTCTTTCGAGCCCAGCCGCCGCGGTGCTGCTGGTGGATATGATGGTGGCCATCCTGACCGAGGCCATTTCGACGCTGCCGAAGAATCTTTCGGCCCTGAACTGGCTCGACGATTTTCTCTACCTGCCGGAAGTTCTCTACGTGCTGTTCTTTGTGTGGCTGGTGTGCGCGGGCCCGGGACGATTCAGCCTGGACTACTGGCTGGCGGGCAAGCTGCTGGCGTGATCGGGTTCGCGGGATCGCTGACTCGGTGCGGGTACCGCGGTTTGGCAAACGCGCGATCCCGGATGTACGATGGCGTACCTCCGAGAGAACTTGAGTTCACGACAGCTTTTGATGCCACAAGCAAACGGCGCGCTTTAATCGACTTTCCAATGTGGACATATACCGTCTGGAGTTGGCGAAGGTCGAAGTGTAAAGGCGGAGGGTGATGGTTTTGAAGCC
Source organism: uncultured Acidobacteriota bacterium (assembly GCA_963702125.1). Classification (GTDB taxonomy): domain Bacteria; phylum Acidobacteriota; class Terriglobia; order Acidiferrales; family UBA7541; genus Palsa-295. The sequence continues at coordinate 4,269,502 of OY969716.1, read as the reverse complement.
TTCGGGCCTGGGAGCTGCGGTCGGACAGCCTATGCGGCGCGATTTTGGACGTGCGGCGACGGCGTGCGCGTGGTTGGCGCTGGCGATTGGTTTGACAAGTTGTAAACCGGAGGCGAAGAAGGGCGCGGAGCCAAAGATTTTGTTCACGCAGGTGCCGGCGCGAGATCCGGGCAATCAGATCGAGCAAGACGTGATGGAGGGGACGGTGACCGGCGCGAAGCCGGGACAACGGCTGGTGCTCTACTCCAAAACCGGAAACCTGTGGTGGCTTCAGCCGATCTTGAGCGCTCCCTATACTCCGATCGCGCCGGATGGAGTGTGGAGAAACGAAATTCATCTCGGGACGGAATACGCGGTGCTGCTCGTTGACCCTGGATATCGTCCCGTTCCCGTGATGGATCAGCTGCCGCAAGCCGGCCACGGCGTGGCGGCGACGGCTGAGAGCGCCGGCCAGGAGAAGTCGTCTTCTTACTTCGTGAACTTCAGCGGCTTCAACTGGAGAGTGCGAAAGCAACCGAGCAATCGCGGCGGAAGCTTGAATCCGTACAATCCCGAAAATGTCTATGTGGATAAAGCAGGAGCGCTGCACATGCGAATCCTGAAGCGCGACGGCAAGTGGACCGCTTCGGAGATTAACCTGACGCAGAGCCTGGGCTACGGGACATACTCGTTCATCGTGGAAGATATCTCGAAGCTCGATCCTTCCGTCGCGTTTGGCATTTTCACGTGGGACTACTCGACGAATCACGAGACCAGCCGGGAATTCGACATCACCATCAGCCGGTGGGGCGACCCACAAGATAAAAACGCCGAATTCGTGTTGCAGCCGACAATCGCGGCGACAAACTCGGCGCGTTTCATGGCGCCCGCCGGAAAGTTAAAATTCACAATCATCTGGGCAGCAGGGCGGCTGACGATGATCGCGTCACGAGTGTCAGGTTCAGGCCAGGGCTCACGCTCGGGCGATGGGCCGGCGGTGTTCGAGCATGTCTTCACGTCCGAGGTTCCGGCGCCGGGTCTTGAGTCGATGAGGATCACGCTATTTCCGTATAAGAAGCCGAACGAAAAGACGTTCAGCCTGCAGAGTGCGGCGGAAGTGTGCATCGATCGATTTGAGTATTTGCCATAGGTCGCGAGGTCGCGCGCAACGATGAAGTGGCTTTTTCTAATTGGATTGCTCCTGATGTGGAGCGGCGGGACTTGGGCTACAACTCCGGCCAGCACGTCGAGCGGCGGTCGCGATGTGGTGCGTCCGAGCCACAGCCAGGAGGTGTGGGATGAGGAGGCAGGATTTACCGGCGGCTACGTTTATTCGATTACGCAAACGAACGACGGTTACATCTGGATCGGCACAAGCAAGGGCTTGGTACGATTCGGCGGACTAACATTTTTGCCCGTTCGCCCGGGTGGACCAAACGCCGATTCAAAACGAGCGATTCTCGGCGTGATGGTGGACACGGACGATCAACTCTGGGTGACGGATGATAACAGCAGACTCTACCGGTACGAGTCGGGACGCCTTTCTGCCCCGCTGCCGGACAACGGCAATCACCGGTACATATTGACGTATCTCGACAAAAGCACGACGGGCTGGCTGCTCTTCGTATCGGAAACGCAGGGGTTGATTAAATACGAGCGCGGATCACGCCAAGTGCTGTTGACGCCGGAAATGATGCCGCGATTGCCGACGGGAGTGGCGCAAACGGCAGACGGAGCGATTTGGATCGGGACGCAAGCTTCGGGTCTGTTCCGGCTTACGCAGGCTGGAGGCGTTCCAGGAATTCAGCACGTGGAAGCCATCACAAATTCGAAGATCAATTGTTTGCTTCCGGTGGGCGCTTCGACGCTGCTGATCGGCACGGACAAAGGCTTATTGAGTTTCTCGGACGGGAAGCTAAAGGAAGTTGCACCGGAACTGGCGCGCGCCGATGTGCTGGCGCTGGCCGGTGGTCGAGACGGGAAAGTGTGGATCGGCAGCGACGATCGGGTATTCAGCGCGGACGCCGCGAATATTGAGAAAGGCGATTCGGTGCAATCGCTCGGAAGTTTTAGCGTGCGGCAACCGGTGACGGCTCTGTTTGAGGATCGCGACGGCGAGCTGTGGATTGGAGAAACCGGAATTGTGGAGCGGTACCGGGCAAGCGGCTTCACGAGTTATCTAAGCACGGCGGGCATGCCGTGCAGCGACTGCGGAGCGATCTACGCCGATCACAGGGACCGGGTGTGGTTCGCGCCCGCGGAGGGCGGGCTGTTTCAACTTGCCCAGAATACAGTGGAGCCGATTGGAGCGGATAGAATTGAAAAAGACATCGTGTATGCCATTGCGGAGGGAGCGGACGACGATGTGTGGGTCGGCCGAAAATACGGCGGAGTTACGCGGTTTCATTCGGATGGAAAAGCGGAGCAGACGACGACGTACACGCCCGAGGATGGACTCGCGGAAAACTCGGTGTATTCGATCTACCGCGCGCACGATGGCGCGATGTGGTTTGGAACGTTGGCTGGTGGCGTGAGCCGCTTTCAAAGCGGCAGATGGCGCACATTCAACATGCAGGACGGGCTGCCTTCGAACACAATTTCGGCGATTACAGGCAATCGGGAGGGCGACATTTTCGCGGGTACGCCGAACGGACTGGCGGAATTCAACAACGATCACTGGAAGACTTTTCAGGCGCAGGACGGACTGCCGCCGGGTGCGATCACGAGCCTTTTTCTCGATAGCACGAGCACGCTGTGGATCGGCACGACGAAGGGCATCGCGTTTTTGCAATCCGGCTCGGTCCACGTACCGCTGGGAGCGCCCAACGCGCTGTATGAAACGATTTTGGGCATCGCGCAATCGGGCGAATGGCTTTGGATCACGACGGGCGAACATGTGCTGCGCGTCAAAAGAACCGCTTTACTGGATCAATCGTTTGGCGCTGGAGACTACCGCGCGTTTGGATTGCCGGAGGGACTTCCGAGCACTGAGGGCGTGAAGCGGAACCGATCCGTGGTGGTGGACGATCGCGGGCGCACGTGGTTTTCGCTCAACAAAGGCATTGCGGCGCTCGAGCCCACTGCGTTTTCCACGCCGGCATTTCCAGTGAATGTTCGCGCGGACGGGTTACTTGTTGACGGCAAATCGCTCCCAACCGACGGACGTGTGGAAGTTCCCGCGGGCGGGCATCGCATCACGTTTCGATACGCGGGGATCAGCCCCACGAATCCAGACAACGTGAGATACCGGTACCGGCTCGATGCCGTGGATTCGGAGTGGAGCGAACCGACAGCACTGCGAGAAATCGACTACACGAACGTGCCACCGGGAAAATTCCAATTCCACGTGATGGCGCGCAATGCGGACGGGATTTGGAGCGATGAGGAAACTGCCATGGCGTTCGAGGTTCGCCCGGCGTACTGGCAGACGGCGTGGTTCCGAGTGGGAAGCGTGCTGGCGCTTTCGGCACTTGTGTTTGCGCTGTATCGAATCCGGATGAGGGAGCTCAACAGGCAGTTTGAGGTGGCACTTGATGCGCGAGTGGACGAGCGCACTCGAATCGCGCGCGAGCTGCACGACACGCTGCTACAGAGCCTGCACGGGCTGATGTTTCAATTTCAGGCGGCGCGCAACCTATTGCCCAAACGCGTAGATGAAGCGATCGAGACGCTGGACAGCGCGATTGGCGCGACTGAACAGGCGATCGCCGAGGGACGAGGCGCGATTCACGATCTGAGGGACGATTCGGTGCGAGATCGGGACTTGAGCGAGTCGCTGAGAGCCGCGGCGGCGGAGCTGGCGGCTTCGCGGCATCCGGGGTTTCCGGCGCCCGAATTCGAAATGGTACTCGAGGGCGAGCGGAAGGATTTGCTGGCGGCTCTGCAGGACGAAGTGTACCGGATTGCGCGCGAGATTCTCCGAAACGCTTTCATGCACGCGGAAGCGACCCGGATTGAAATGGAAGTGCGATACGATGCGCACGCGCTGCGGCTGCGCATCCGCGACAATGGAAAAGGAATCGATCCGAAGATCTTGCGGGACGGCGGAACTTCGGGCCACTGGGGATTGCGCGGCGTTCGTGAGCGCGCGCAACAAATCGGAGCGCAATTGGATTTCTGGAGCGAAGTGGCGGCGGGAACCGAAGTGCAGCTGAATGTGCCGGCTGCGCTGGCGTATGAACATCCGGGCAGTATGGTTGAGCGGAAACGCGCGGCGAGCGGCGCGGCGCCGGCGGACAAAAAAGCATGAGCGAAAACTCCAACTTGATTCGGATTTTGAGCGTGGACGATCATGCGCTGCTGCGCAAAGGCATAAGCGCGCTGGTGAACGGCGAAGCGGATATGAAGTTGATCGCCGAGGCGTCCAACGGGCAGGAAGCGATCGAGGCATATCGACAGCACCGGCCCGATGTGGTGCTGATGGATATTCAGATGCCGGGAATGAACGGCACAGAAGCGATCGACCGGATCCGGAGCGAATTTCCGGAGGCACGAATTATTGTGCTGACCACATACACCGGCGACGCTCAAGTGATGAGGGCGTTGAAGGCGGGCGCGCGCGCCTACATCTTGAAGGGGCACGTTCACAAAGAGCTGCTGGAGACGATCCGCGTAGTGCGGGCCGGGCACAAGAGGATTCCTCCCGACATCGCCGAGCAACTGGCCGAGCATGCCGCGGACGACGAGCTGACGCAGCGGGAAATCGACGTGCTGCGGCTGATCGCAGCGGGAAATTCGAACAAGCTGATCGCGGATCAACTGTCGATCGGCGAATCGACGGTGAAAAGCCACGTAACGAACATTCTTTCCAAACTTGGCGCAAACGACCGGGCTCACGCCGTGACGATCGGCCTGAAGCGCGGAATCATCGAGCTGCATATCCCCTGAAAGTAGGACAACGCTGTCCTACCTTTGACTGTTTCGAATCCCGATAAGTAAACCTACCGTATAAAGCTGCTATGCAGCGTCTGTTCTCGACTTTCGCCAACGGCTGGCCCGGCAAGGGCTTGCTGGTGCAACGAGCTTTGCTGGCCACAATCGTTGCGTACAACTTCCTAACGGGCGTGGGCGCGGCGGTGTATTCCGCGGCGCTGCTGCCAGACTTTATCGTGCTAACCGCTGCAGTGCTCGTCTTGCTTGGGCTGTGGACGCCGATCGCTGGATCGGTGGTTGCGGCGATCGAACTGTATATTGCATTTGCGCGCGGCGGCGACCCGTGGATACCGATCATTGCGGGAGTACTCGCCGGCACTCTGGCGGTGATCGGGCCCGGGGCCTGGTCGATCGACGCGCGGCTCTTTGGCAGGAAGCACATCGACATTTCCACGCACTAAGCGCCTCCTCCTCCTCCGAAAGTAGCAGTGCAATCCCTGTCGATATGTGGGGCGCGAGTACCGACCATCTGCGGTTGTTCGCGTGGTGGGCGGAAGTCCAGAATGCGCGAGTAAGACAGAAATACGAACTGAGAGTTGAGCGTCGCGAAATTCAATTGGGGCACGCGACGAAACACTTGAGGTGGAACGATGAGCCAGCAAGCGGTTTTGAACTGGTACCGAGTGTTGCGAATGCGCTGCCAGTTGCCCATCTTCCAGGCGATCTTGTTCGCCCTTCGACTCTCACGCTGAGAAAACCTGAGTAGTGACGAAAAGACTTGGAAATGACGAGCCAACAAATTTCGACTGAGGTGAAAGATGACTTCAATTGCAGTGCTCCCCGGGTACGCCGCCAGTTCTTCGCAAGTCATTGCGTCTTTCAAATTTCCTACGGCTTCCGCTTCCACACCCGTCGTTTACGTTTTGGGCGATAACACCGATGTGTGCGAATCGCTGGCAGGCCTCGCGCGCAAGCACGGGTGGCGGTGCGAGGCATTTACATCGGAGGGGGAATTTTTTGCGTCTGCTTCAGAGAACGCGCCGAATTGCCTGGTCTTTGACGCTTCGGTGAAAACTTCTCGAGCGCTCGAGTTGCAGAGGCGTGTTGCGCTGGAGCGCCCCGGTACGCCCATCATTCTGATTGCGGCGCGGATCGACGTGGCCACGACGGTGAAAGCGATGAAGGCGGGCGCGGTGGAGATTTTCACCAAGCCGTTTCCGAAAGAGGCGCTTGCGAGTTCGATTTGCGAAGCGCTGGAGCGGAGCCGGGTTCGCCTGGCGCGCGATGCCGAGGTGCGGGCGCTGCGCGAGCGTTACGAGGTGCTTTCGCGGCGCGAACGCGAAGTGATGGGGCTGGTTTCGTATGGCCTGTTGAATAAGCAGGTCGGCGGCGAACTGGGCATCAGCGAAATCACGGTGAAGGCGCATCGCGGCCAAGTGATGCAAAAAATGAAGGCGAATTCGCTGGCGGATCTGGTGAGGATGGCTGAGAAGCTTGGCGTAGCTGCGGCCTTGACGGCTTAGACTTTTGGCGTGCGGCCTGGGAGCCAGTGGCGCTTGGGCCGCGCGGGCTCGATGGAATTCGTGGTGGGCTCGAACAATTCTAGGCTGCGTCTTTCGTCCAGTTCCCGTCCAGCAGTCGCCAGATTTTCAGCGGATTGCTGTTTTGAAGTTCTTGCGGAAGGCGGGCATCAGGAAAATCCTGATAGGCCACGGGCCGGGCAAATCGAAAAATGGCCATGGAGCCGACCGAGGTGGAACGCGAGTCGGTGGTAGCTGGATACGGCCCGCCGTGAACCATCGCGTGACAAACCTCTAAACCTGTTGGGAATCCGTTATAGATCAGGCGGCCGGCTTTCTTTTCGAGGATCGAGAGAAGCTCGGAGAACTCATTCAAGTCGCCTTCCTCGGCATGAATCGTGACGGTGAGATGGCCATCGAGCGCGCGAGCTGCATCAAGCAATTCGTTCCTTGCGCCATAGTGCACGAGCAGCGACGTGGGGCCGAAAATTTCTTTTTCCAGATCCGGGTGCGACAGGTAGTTTTCCACCGAAGTATCGAAGAGGATGGGTTGGGCCGCGACGCCGTGCGCGGGAGTTGACGATTCCGACCTGGCGGCGACTGCAACGGCGCCCTCTCGTTCACGATTCACGACGGCGTTGCTGAAAGCGGCGCCGATGCCTGGAGTGAGCATGGTGAACGGCGACGATTGCACCACTGCGGCGTTCAGCGTCGCGAGAAATTCTTTCGTTGCGTTCTGCGGCGGCACAAAGACTATGCCCGGTTTCGTGCAGAATTGTCCTCCTCCCACAGTAATCGATTGAAAAAGCTGGCTTGCGATCTGCGTGCCGCGTTCGCGCATCGCTCCCGGAAGGATGAAGAACGGATTGCAGCTGCCAAGCTCTCCGTAAAATGGAATGGGGTGGGGACGAGCGCATGCGAGATCGTAGAGCGCGCGACCACCCTTGAGAGAGCCCGTGAATGCGACGGCGCGAATTCCCGGGTGACGAACGAGCGCCGAGCCGATGGAGAAACCGCCGTCGAAGAGCATCGAGAAAGTGCCCTCGGGCAACTGGCAGGCGCGGACCGCGCGCAAGATGGCATTGGCTGTGAGTTCACTGGTTCCAGGATGCGCGGTGTGAGCCTTGACGATCACCGGGTTGCCGGCGGCCAGGGCCGAAGCGGTGTCTCCGCCCGCGACGGAAAACGCGAGCGGGAAATTGCTCGCGCCGAAAACCGCGACGGGCCCAAGAGGCCTAAGAACCGAGCGAACGTTGGGTTTCGGAATTGGTTTTCGGGACGGATCGGCGCGGTCGATTCGTGCGGACGCCCACGAGCCTTCCTCGACCACAGACGCAAACATCCGCAGCTGGCCGCACGTTCGCGCGAGTTCGCCTCGTAAGCGTGCTAGAGGTAGTCCGGACTCCAGTTGCGCGCGCGCGATGAGTTCGTCGCCGCCGGCTTCCATTTCGGTTGCGATCGCACGAAGGAATGCGGCGCGTGCGGCGCCATTGAGCGAGCCGTAGGAGCGAAGCGCTTCTTCCGCGAGCGAGACCGCGGTATCCAGATCTTTTTGGGTGGCGGAGAAAAACGCAGGCTCTAATTCTTGCCGTGTGGCGGGATTGAGCGCCCTGAACGAGCTACCACGATCCGCGGTGCGGCGAAAACCAACGAACGACTGGCCGAGCATTGAGGGTTCCATAGGTTATGAGTCCGAGCGTGCGTGTGGGAGTTTGGTGATCGCTGCGAAATCCTGATCGCCGAGGCCGTCCGCGACGGCCCGGTGGAATGCGCCGGAGGCAGCCGAAGCGACGGGCAGCGAAATTCCTTCGGCGGAAGCTGCGTTTAGGGCGTAGTCGATGTCTTTGGACATCCATCGCGTCGCAAATACGGGAGCAAAGTCCTGCAAGGCGATGCGCTCTGCGATTCTTTTTACGATTCCACTTCCGGGCGCGCCGGAGGTGAGAATTCCGATCACCTTTTCGCGGTCTAATCCACCGGATTGAGCGAGCGCGAGCGCTTCCGCGAAAGACGCGGCTTGTATGCCGCAGAGGAAATTATTCACGAGCTTCATCAGGGAGCCGCTGCCGGTGGGTCCGAGATGGATCACGTCGCGACCGAGGACGTTGAATGCGGGGCGCGCGAGTTCGATCGTTTCAGGATTGCCGCCGACGAGAAAGAGCAGTTCGCCAGAGGCTGCATGGGGTTTCGTGCCAGTGACAGGCGCATCGAGAAAATGGCAACCGCGTTGAGCCGCTTTCGCGGCAAGGGTGCGCACCCAGTCGATGCTCAACGTGCTGCACTCGATCACCACCGCACCGGCGGAAGCGCCAGCGAGCGCTCCGGATTCGCCGAGCCAGACATCGCGCGAAGCCTGATCGTTCGCGACCATGCTGAAAAGGATTTGCGCGCCGGCAGCGGCTTCGCGAGGAGTAGAAGCGACCGTGGCCCCGGCGGCGGCCAGCGCAGCCGCTTTATCGCGGCTGCGATTGAAGACCGCGAGAGGAAATTGGGCGGAGAGCAGGCGTGAAGCCATGCCTGCTCCCATAATGCCGAGGCCAAGAAGTGCGATGCGTGGTTTTGTGGCGGTTTCGCTCATAGAGGTTTGGTCCGGACCAAAGTTGGGATCGAACGCGCCACGCGGACGGGATTTTCGAGCGCGCGGCCAAAACTTGGAGCTTCGACTCGCATGATATCGCCATCCTGCAAGCGGATGTGATCGCTGAAGCTGAGGGCATCGGTGCCGAAAAAATGGACGTGAACGTCGCCGGGCCGGCGGTGAGCCTCAAATTTGAAGTGATGGTGCTCGATATTCTGCAAGCTGTGGCACATCTCGGATTCGCCCGTGTGGAAGGACTTGGTCCAAAGCACGCCGCCGTCGCGAAGAATAGTCGCAGTAACAGGCACAGAGTCGAACTCCGCGTCGAGGACAAGTTCTGGGCCGAGAGAGCATGTGCGCAGCTTGGAACTGGCGAGATAGAGATAATTTTTCTTTTCGAATTGATGATCGGAAAATTCGTTGCCGATGGCGAAGCCGATGCGATAGGGCCGCGCGTCTGGGCCGATTATGTAGAGTCCCGCGATCTCGGCCTCTTCGCCGCCGTCATCGGCGTACGCGGGAACATCGAGCGGTTCACCGTGCGCACGCAGAATATCGCCAGGCCCTTTGTAAAACCATTCGGGGGCGTTGCCGATTGCGCCCGCTTCGGGGCGGCCTCCATCGACGCCGAGGCGAAACATCTTCATGCTATCGGTCATGACCTCTTCGGGCTTTTCGTGCATCGACTGGCGGCCGTGTGCGCTGCCCAAATGAGTGAGGCCCGTGCCGGAAACGAGGCAGCGCGAAGGCTCGCTCGGATGTTCGAGCGGAGGAAGAAGCCGCCATTCGGATTGCCTGGTGTAAATAGCGTCGTAGCTTTGAGCGGACTTTTGCGCTTTGCTGTGCGCGAGTTCGCTGAGGCTTTTACCTTCCGCGATTGCGGTGTGAGCAAGCTCGTGAATAGACGAGCAGCCGTCGAGAAAATAAACGCTGGGTTCATCGACCAACGCGACGCGGCGCTCGTTGCCGTTTTTGATCTGGATTAGTCTGGTCATCTCGTCTGACCGTCGTGATACTTGCAGCGCGCGCTACTCAAAAACTTCGAATTTCTGGAGAGCTTCGTCGTTGAGTTTCAGGCCAAGACCTGGAACGTTGTCGTCGAGGTCGATGAAGCCGGCTTTGGCCTGCGGCTCGCCGTCGAATATGTACCAGAACAGTTCGTTGCCCACTTCCACGTCAACGATTGGAAAATATTCGGCCATCGGCGAATTGTAGCTCGCCATCACGACATGATAATTGTGCATCTGTCCGGCGTGAGGAATCACGGGCACGCCAAATGCTTCGGCGAGAGCGGAGATTTTCCGCGCCTGCGTGATGCCTCCGACGCGGTTCGTGTCGAACTGAATGTAATCGAGCGCGTTGGCCTGGAGCAGATCGCGGAATCCCGCGAGCGTGAACTCGTGTTCGCCTCCGGCGATGGGGATGCGGCCGCGCGATTTCAGTTCGGCGTAGCCGTGAATGTCATCCGGGATGACGGCTTCTTCGAGCCAGCGAAGATTGAAAGGTTCGAGCAGCGGAAGCATTCGCTTGGCGTAATCGAGAGTCCAGCCCATGTAGGCGTCGGCCATCACGTCGATTGAGTTGCCGACGGTTTCGCGCACGGTGCGCACCAGCTCCACGTTGCGCTGCATTCCTTCCGCGCCATCGGCGGGGCCCCAGCCGAAGCGGAGCTTCATCGCTTTGTAACCTTCGTCTTTATAACGCTTGGCCTCGGCAGCCAATTCAGGCAGAGCGGTGGCGTAGAGTCGCGAAGCATAGACAGGAATGCGAGATTTGGTTCGGCCACCGAGCAGGCGAAAGACCGGCTGCTTCGCGGATTTTCCGAGCAGATCCCAGAGCGCGATGTCCACTGCGCTGATGGCCGTCATTCCAATTCCCTTCCGGCCGAACGCCATCGTCTTGCGATACATGTGCTGCCAAAGGCGCTCGATGTCCCATGGATTTTGGCCGATCAACAGCGGCTTGAGATACAGGTCGATGGTCTGTTTTGTGGCTTGCGGCGCAAGAGCGGCGTTGCCAATGCCGACGAGGCCGTCGTCGGTGAAAATTTCAATCACGAGCCAGCCGTGAAACGTGAACGTCTGCATCGAAGCTTCCGGCAGCTGCAAAAGATCCATCGGGTTTGTGCAAAAGTGCGGCGGCAGAGGAACAGTCTTGCCGCGCCAGCGCAACGCTCGTGTGCGGATCTCGGTAATCTTCATTGCGCGACCTCGTAATTGGAATTGAAATTGAGCTTCAAAGGCAAAACGACAGGAACGGCGATGAGAATAATTGCGAAGGCGACTACGTGCAGGCTGCCTGCGATTTGAAAGACGGTGCTGTAGCCGAAGCCGTGGTCGAGCAAGTAACCGGCCAGCTGGCCGAAGACGATGCCACCAATCGCTCCCCCAAAACCGACGAGGCCCGCGACCGATCCGACCACTGATTGAGGGAACAGATCCGCGGGCAAAACCATTACGAGCGTGGACCAGGACTGTTGACCGAAATACGCGATGCAAAAAATTGCGATGGCCCAACTGACTTGGACGTGCGGGACTAGAATGGCGGCAGGCATCAAGACGGCGCTCGCGCCTAGTGCGAATTTGCGCGCGAAGCCCACCGAGAAGTGTCGGCTGACGAGACAGCTTGAGAGTGTGCCGCCGGCAAGGCAGCCGATGCCGGCGGCGACGTGCGGCATCCAGGCGAACAGGCCGACGGATTTGATGTCGAAGCCGCGCGCATCGTAGAGATATTTCGGCAGCCAGAATAAGTAGAAGTACCACGCAGCGTCGCTCAGAAATTTCGCGGCGACCAGGCCCCAAGTCTCGCGAATCAGCAGGAGCCGCGCCCAGGGGAATCGCTGCGTTGTACGCGAGCCGTGCTGCGTCGCGAGTGCTTGCGTAACCGGCGCTTCGGGAGTGTGCCTCCACCAAGCGACCCAAAGCAGGCCGAGAGTTCCGGAGGCGAGGAAAATCCAGCGCCAGTTCGCGAATCCGAGCACAAGCGCAATCAACGGCGGCGCTGCAACGGCGCCCACTGCGGTGCCTGCGTTGATGATTCCCATCGCAGTCGCGCGTTCTTCCGTGGGAAACCATTCCGACACAGCGCGAGTGGCCGCTGGAAAGCCGCCGCCTTCGCCCATTCCGAGCAGAAACCGGCTGGCGATCAGCATCGCGAAGCCCGTAGCCAGAGCGTGGCTCGCGCAAGCAACGGACCAAAACACCATGATCACCGTGAGACCGCGGCGAGTGCCGAGGCGATCGACAAGTTTTCCGCCACCGGCGTACATGAAAGCGTAGGCGAAAAGAAAAGCGGACTGCAAGGCGGAGAACATCTGGTTCGTCAGGGGGATGTCGTTGTTGACGGCCTTGACGGCGACGGGAAGGGTCTGACGGTCGAGATAGCTGATGGCGATCGCGGCACTTACGATAATGGCGATACGCCAACGCACGCAGATGACCTCCGGCCGGTGGGGCGCGGCGACGGACAGCGATTATACACAGACGCGAGAAAACGTTTTCCAGTTTCTGGGGATGCAGGCAGGAATATGGGACGCTCACTCCGCAGGACTGATATGCTGGCCCGGAAATCGTTTACTAGGAATCCACCGGCGCACCGCACGTTACAATCGACGGGAGTTCGACGGCCATCGGGCACCGAGCGAGTGGCGCGGGTTGGCAGGCAGAACATGGAAAACTTTCGAAGACCGAACGCAGTTTTCTATCAGGTGGCCTCAGCGGTCTGCTTTTTTTGCCTCGCTGTAGTCGCACCGAGCGCGCGAACCGGCGACGAAGCTGTCCAGATTCAGGTGCGGGCGGATCATCCGGGGCCGGAGTTGCGGCCGATCTGGAATTATTTCGGCTACGACGAGCCGAACTATACCTACACTCCCAACGGACGGAAGCTTCTGAATGAACTGCAGGCGCTGAGCGCTGAGCCGATTTATGTGCGGGCGCACAATTTGTTTACGACAGGCGACGGTTCGGCATCGTTAAAATGGGGATCGACGAACGTTTACACCGAAGACACGAACGGCAAGCCCATCTACGATTTCAAAATCGTGGATCGGATTTTCGATACGTATCACGAGCTGGGGATTCGCCCGGATGTCGAACTGGGTTTCATGCCGGAGGCGCTTTCGACGCACCCGGAACCTTACCGCCACACTTTTCCAAACGGCTCGATCTACACTGGTTGGGCGTATCCGCCGGCAAACTACGACAAATGGGGCGATTTGGTTTTTCATTTTGTCGAGCATCTGCGGAAGCGCTACGGCGACGATGAAGTCCGGACCTGGCTGTGGGAAGTGTGGAATGAGCCGGACATCGGATATTGGAAAGGCACGCGCGAGGAATATTTCCGGCTGTACGATGTGTCTGCGGACGCGGTGCTGCGCGCGTTTCCGGATGCGCGCGTCGGCGGGCCCGAAACCACTGGGCCGCTGGGAGACAACTCCGGAGCGCAATTTCTGCGCGCATTCCTGCAGCACTGCGCGCACGAAAAGAATTACGCGACAGGAAAAACCGGCTCGCGGATCGACTTCATCAGTTTTCATCCGAAGGGCTCCCCCACGTTCGTGGATAGCCACGTTCGCATGGGAATCAGCCATCAGCTGTCGGTAGTCGAGACGGGATTTCAGATCGTCCGCTCGTTTCCGGAATTCCAAAACACGCCGATCATTCTTGGCGAGTCCGATCCTGAAGGTTGTGCAGCATGCTCCGCCAAAGAGCATCCGGCAAACGGGTACCGGAACGGCCCGCTTTTTGCGGCTTACACCGCGGCGATCATGAATCAGATTTCCGCGCTGGCTCGGAAGGACAATGCGAATCTGCGCGGAGCGGTGACGTGGTCGTTCGAGTTCGAGGATCAGCCGTGGTTCCTTGGCTATCGCGAACTGGCGACAAACGGCGTGGATAAGCCGGTGTTGAATGCGTTCCGCATGTTTGGATTGTTGCAGGGCGCGCGATTGGATGTGCAGAGTTCAGGCGCAGTTTCGCTGGGCGATTTTCTGGCAAGTGGAGTGCGGGAACGGCCGGACATTCAGGCTGTGGGCGCGCGGCGCGACCGCGAAATTTCCGTGATGATGTGGAATTATCACGACGACGATCTGCCCGCGCCGGACGCTTCGGTGACTCTGGTTGTAAGCGGAGTGCCCGCCGACGCGAAACGTGTGCTAGTGGAACAGTTTCGCGTGGATGGCGAGCACAGCAATTCGTACGCGACGTGGCAGCATCTCGGCTCTCCACAGCAGCCGACGCCGGAGCAATACCGGATGATCGATGCTGCCGGGCGGCTGGAACAATCCGCGTCGCCCGAGTGGAAAGATACGACGAATTCCGATTTGAAAATGAACCTCGCGCTGCCGCGGCAAGGGCTCTGCCTGGTTCGCATCAGCTGGTAAGCTCAGGGCACAACGCGCCGAAGCCATTGAAGAAAAGTACGAAAGGAATCTCCGGATTGAAAAAGAGAGCAATTTGGCACTGCCTGAGCGCCCAGGTGGCCGCGCATAAAGGCGCCTTCCATCGATCCGTGAGAATGGCCGGCTGCAAACGTTCCAGGCGGCGGTGAGGACAACAACATCACCAAATAGCAACGCGGATTCCGACACGGCAGAAAAGGCGTTGGTGGACGTGAGGTGCATCGAACGCCTGCCCCCTGCTTGCAAAGCAACATTGCCGACTCGATCAGATCGGTTCCTTCATTTGGGTTCTCATGATTTCAACAATTTGGGGAAACTGGTTTCCGCTCAACGCTAACCCCGTTTCTCTGAAAAGCTGACGTTCAGGCACAGTTTGCGCACCGTACTTTTCAGAGCTTAACTCGTCCGGACGACGGCGCTTCACCGGAAATTGTGGACCCGAGCCTCGGGACGCCGTCTCATGGCAGTCGCGCAAAAACGGCGATCCACAAAGAGCCGCGGAGATCTGGAGTCTCGCGCTCTTTTTGCGGCCAGGATGGAATTACGACGATCGACTCCTTTTTTCCCCGGCCTATGGGAATCGCGTACTACCTAAACCACTGGATAGACACCTGATGCCCCAGCAGTGCATATTCACGCGTAATGGATAAGCCTACAAACACGGCGCAAGCGATTGTGGCCGATCCTGAAAGTCCGATATCAACGCTGGCGGAAGCGCGAAAGGTGCAGGACCGGGTCGCGATCGGCGCGAAGGTCGTGTACGAAGCCGTCCGTTTGGAAGGTGAGGACGAGCTGGAACGGCCAGCCGTCGCTCTCGCCTGGTCGGGCCTGGCAGCGGGCCTCTCAATGGGATTTTCGCTGTTCGCTCAGGCGACGCTTCGGGCGCTATTACCCGACACTCCGTGGCGACCAGCTATCGAGGCGCTGGGATATTGCGTGGGATTTCTGATCGTAATCCTAGGGCGGCAACAACTCTTCACGGAGAACACTCTCACAGTGATTCTGCCGCTGCTGGTTCACAAAAACGCGTCAACGTTATTGAAAGTATGCAAGCTCTGGAGCGTGGTGCTGGCAGCGAACGTAGTGGGCACTTTCTTATTCGCGCTAACCATCGCGCGGCTGCATTTCCTAGACAATCGCACGCAGCAAGCAATCCTCGAAATCGCGCAGGCGCACATCGGATCGAACTTTTATCACGTGTTCTTTCGCGCGGTATTCGCGGGCTGGCTCATCGCGCTGATGGTCTGGATGCTGCCGGACGCCGCGACCTCTCGGGTCGTGATCATCATCATAATCACGTATTTGATCGGGGCGGCGGGGCTGAGTCACATCATCGCCGGGTCAGCGGACGTATTCTACCTGGTGACAGCCGGAAGGATTTCCGCAGTCGAGTACCTGACTGCGTTTTTCATCCCGACTGTATTTGGGAATATCTTCGGGGGAGTGTCGCTTGTGGCGGCGCTGGCGCACGGCCAAGTGGCGGGAGGAAAAATGTGAACGCTGTCCGGAAAACGAGACAATCGATGGCGGGGGCCGGTGCCGCGGAGTGAGCGTGACGGCGAAAGACAGAACGTGGGGGACTTCCAACTAAACGGCGGGATAGCTCTTCACTTCCTCGACGGAACCGATCAAGCGATCCACAGTAGGAAATAGTTCACTTTCAAGCGCGACCGGAGGAGCGCTCACCTGTTTGCTCAAATCTATAACCTAACTGTGATCTTTCGGTTTCATCCAATCGGGAGGTCTGTCGAATCTGAAGTTTTTCGCTGATCCACTACGCTTTAATCCCATGCTGATCCATTTTGTCGTAGAGCAGGCGGCGCGTGATTTGGAGACGGTCGGCGGCCTCGGATTTGTTACCGCCGGACTCACGGAGCGCATTTTCGATCAGCCGGCTTTCGAGTTCAGCGACAGCCTTGTGAAACGGCATCATGAGAAGTTCGCTCGACGACGGCCCAGCGGGGGCCTTAGATTCTCCGATCGACCCGGGAAGATGCTCGGGAAGGATGATGCGGCCGCGGGCCATCAGAACGGCGCGTTCGACCATGTTTTCCAATTCGCGCACGTTGCCCGGATAGAAATACGTTTGCAGCTGAAGGATGGCGGCATCCGAGAATCCGACGGTGGGAAAGCCGCTTTTCTCGCTGTAAACGCGGAGAAAGTGCTCAGCGAGCAGCACGATGTCAGCGCGGCGCTCCCGGAGCGGTGGGACCGAAATTCGCACAACGTTCAAACGGTAGAAAAGGTCTTCGCGAAACAACTTCTCGCGAACGCACGCTTCGAGATCGCGATTCGTGGCGGCTAAAATCCGGAAGTTGCCGGCGATCGTCTCCGAACCGCCAAGGCGTTCGAAGGTCCGCTCCTGAAGTACGCGCAGCAGCTTGGTCTGAAGACTTGGAGAAATCTCGGCGATCTCATCCAGAAAGATCGTTCCGCCCTCCGCCAGTTCAAACCGGCCCGCGCGACGCGCAGTGGCGCCCGTGAAGGCTCCGCGTTCGTGCCCGAAAAGCTCGGATTCGAGCAGGGTCTCGGGAAGCGCGGCGCAGTTGACGGCGACGAAGGCACGATCGCGAAGCTGGCTGTAACAATGGATGGCCTCGGCTACAAGCTCCTTGCCGGTGCCCGATTCACCGCAAATGAGCACGGTCGAGTCGGTCTCTGCGACACGTCCGATCATCTTGAACACGTCGAGGATCGCGGGACTGGCACCCACGATGCGCCCCGCGCCGAGCGGGGTCGAACGCCCAACCTGAGCGCGAAGATGCGTGACTTCGCGATTCAGGGCGGAGTGCGCCAGCGCGCGTTCAGCCGTGAGCGAAATTTCCTGCAAGTCGAAAGGTTTGGTGATGAAGTCGTATGCGCCGAGCCGAACGGCCTCGATCGCGCTGTGGCTCGATCCGAATGCGGTGATCACAATGACGGGCACCCCGGCGAGCCGATGCTCTTTGCGCATGTAGCGCAACACTTCGTCTCCGCCTAACTCGGGCATCCTCCAGTCCGTGAAAATCAGGTCCGGCGAGGAACGGCCCAGCAGATCGATCGCTTCCGACCCATCGCCGGCCTCGGCAATGTCGTAGCCGCGCCCGCGCAGAATTGCAGCGAGCGTCTTTCGCAGATTTACTTCGTCGTCAACTATAAGAATTTTTTCAGTCATAAAGCGCTGCCATCAAGCGGCACCAGTCATCGCGTGGAACTCAGCAACAGGAAGCAGGAGGCGAACGCTGGTTCCATGCCCGACCGCGCTGCGGACCTGGATGTCCCCACCGTGGGCGCGAACGAGTTCGTGACAGATCGAAAGTCCCAGCCCGGTACCGGCGGGCTTGGTGGTGAAGAAGGGGTCGAAGACACGCGTAGCGATCGCGGGATCGATGCCGGAGCCGGTGTCATTGAATTCAATGCAAAGTTCCTGACCCGCCGCGACCTTCGTAGCATTGGACCAGATGCCGACGCATAGCGTTCCACCGCTTTGTGCCATCGCCTCGATCGCGTTTACGATCAGATTGTCGAATACCTGAGACATTCGATTCGCATCGAGCAGCACCATACGGCGCTGGCCCGGAAAGTTCGTGATGAAGCGGACATTCTGGCGGCGGGCGCGGTCGGCCATACGATCGAGACGCTGTTCGAGAAGCTGGCACACATCAAGCGGCTCGGATGAAAGTTGAACCGGTTGGGAAAAGTTCAGAAGGCGGTTCACCATTCCGTTGAGCCGCTCGATCTCTTCCAACGCAATTTCACAGGAATCGAGGATTGCGGGATCCGACGACGCCTGCTGACAGAGCTGCACTCTTAGCCGGATGGTGGCGAGCGGATTGCGGACCTCGTGTGCCACACCGGCGACCAAGCGACCAAGCGCGGCAAGACGTTCGGCATGGCGAAGCTGATCTTCGATCTGTTTCTCGCTCGCGATTTTCTCGCGAAGAGTGGCTCCCAAACGGTTGATCGCACCGGAGATGCGCTCGATTTCGCGGGGATCTCCGTCAACATCGATTCGCGAGGCAAGGTTTCGCTCGAGACTCTCCAGGCCTCTCTCGACCTTGACGACGCCGAATTGAAGGTTTCGCGCAACGAGAAGCGTAAGCAAAACGCAAATCAGCGCGGCGGCTCCCAGTGCTACTGCAGCGAGATAGGTGCGGAATCGGTTGGCACCCGGGATCGAACCAAGCCGCTTCACAGTCCACGCGCTGCCAACCGCTCCCGAGGCGGCGGATATGGGCGCGGATTCGATCAAGATGACCGCATCGGGCGTGGCGACAACGCTGCCGGACGGTTCGCGCGAAGCGGCCGCGTCGCGCGCCACGCGGGTGATAGCAGCGCGCTGAGATTCGAGCGCGGAACCGGCGGGCGCGTTGTCGTCCGGAATCGCCGGAGCGGCGTAACCGACGATCGCACCGGACGAAGACTGGTAGAAGCCGCCTTCGACGCCTTCGGCCTTTCCCAGGACCATGCGAGTGAGCATCGCAAGTTCGGCGCTCGATACGCCGTCAGCGGGAGAATCGAGAGGCGCCGCGCCATTCTGATGGGCGAAGTCGGCGCGGTCGGCGTAAGCTCGCGCGAGATCCTGAGCGTTACCGAGCAGCGTTCTTCTCTCGTCGGCGAGAACGGAAGACTTGGTGTAGCGGAACGCGCCGAACGTGGCGAACAATACGGCGCCAATTAGAACGACAACCATTCCGCCGAGCAGCAGCACCTGCCAGCGGAAGCTCAATCGCGAAAGTGGAAAGCGGTAAGCCACGTGTTGGATGGAGGGAGACTAGGCCTCCGGCGTAGGCGCCTGTTCGGCGGGCGCTGGAAACATCATACCAACTCCGAAATGTTCGCCAAGCAGGCTGGCTATCTGCACCCGACGCGGACTCATCGCGGAATGTTTACCGGCGCCCGGTGCGCGATATAGTCCTGACGGCAAACGTGCTCTGCCGATTGCGCGGCAGCGCCCGCAGCGCCCGCCAAGCAAAAAGCCTCGTCGAATGCGCCGCTCTGCAAGTAGCGGCGGCTTTCGTCATAGAACGCGCCGCTCCAAGCCGCAAGTTTGCAAATCTGATCTTTGTCTTCTTTCGGAAGCGTTCCGTTGTCGAGCAGCCAGCGAATTCGGGCGAGAAGATGGTTCACACGCTCCAGTTCATCGTTGGTCTCGGTGGCATGCAACGAACCTTCGTGTGTGAAGAACGGTGGCGGAGCCACTCGCGGATAGGCCGGATCGGAGCGTAGGATCCGCGAGACGATCAATTCGACCGAATGAATCAAATCGACGCAGGCGGCGGCGAATTCATCAGCAACTGGAAAGTCGTTACGTTCGTAATTGCTCAGCGCCCTTTCGTAGGTGTTACTGGCCTCAAGCAGCATGGGACCGACGGCCTGTTGGTGAAATTCTATGATGGCGAGATAAGCGACCAGAGCCTGAGTGCGGTGCAGGCCGTCATAGGCGGCTTCGATCGATCGCGCCGCGTGTTGCTGCTGGGCCGCCGCCCGTTCGCGCGTGTCCGCAGCGCGACGCTGTGTGCCGTCGCTTCGCGCGGAACGGGGCGGCGAAGGAACCGTTCCTGCGGCTGCCGGCAATCCGGACCGGGCATCCGAAACGGCAGGCCCAGGCAAAGAAGAGGTGGGGATCAGAGAAGTCGCTTCAGCCGAGGGGGCGGCTGTGCGAAGCGAGGTCTCTGATCCGTGGGTGGAGGGGTGGGCGTGGAGGTCGAAATATCCGGAGCGTCCAAGCACAGAAATGGAGAGTGGATCGAGATGCAGTTCACCGTGAGCGCCGTGCCGCGACCATCCCCGGATCTCGAGTCGAACTCCGACATCAAGAACTGAAGCAAGATCGCGGGCCTGCGCGGGAGGAAAGTCAATTTCCAAACCACCGTCCAGCACGCAGCCGGCGGTTTCGCCGCTTGGCGTAAAACAAAATTCCCGAAGTGTCCCGGCGATGATATCCGGGTTCGACCTGAGATGGAGCGGAGAACGCTGGCCTGCGCTAACCGAGAAGATTTCGATGGCATGCGTGTTTGGCATCGCTCACTCCTGAAATTTCGCCGGCAACAGTTAAGGCAGGGCCATCACGCCGATGGAAGCAAGCGCGAACAACAGAAATATCCTTAAGGCACCCACCAGAACTCGCAGCGCCATTTCAACGCACCTCGAAGACACGATTTCGGGCACGACTTTCAGGGACGCTAAGGCTGATAGCACGGCAAGTTCCACTCACGAGCGGAAGAAATGCGCTGTTTAGCGCTCGAACCGCGCTGGGACGAGAGAAGCGAATGCTAACTGCCCTATTGCCGCAGCGTAGTGTGAGAAAAAGAAACAAAGAGTGTGAGGAAAACGTACAGGGTGACCCAAGTTTTGATGGAAGCACGAGGCCTCGTCAGGGGTCATGGCCGCGGCGACTCTGAAATATCTCGCTGCTGGCCCCCGATATGACGGTTGGATGAACGGAGGCTGAGCTCAGGGACGGCATCGACGGTGAGGGCCTCTTTCAAACCGCGTTGGCACGCCAGATGCAACTGAACTGACGGCGCGCTGGCACGACGGACGCGTTAGACGGAAGGAGAGGAATCGTTGAGTGATCCCACCGAGTTTAACGAATTGCGAGCGCAGCCCGGGCACACCATGCAGCGCGAGCAGCTGGAGGTCTTGTTTGAATCGTCGTTGCCCATGTTGCATCGATGCGCGCGCCGCATGCTGCGCAACCGGGAGGATTCCGAAGACGCGCTGCAGGATGCGATGTTGTTGGCGTTTCGCAATATCGCCCGATTCGAAGGCCGCGCGCAATTCGGAACCTGGGTGCACATGATCCTGCTCAACTCGGTCAGAAACATGGCGCGTCGAAAGCGCACCCGCCCGCAAGCAACAGTCGAAATCGAACCCGGCGAGGGCGGACTGCATCCGAGGTTTACCGAGTGGCTGACCGCAAAGCAGGCCGATCCAGAGTCTCAGTATCTGGAGGGGGAGGCGCAAGCGTTGCTTCACAAGCTGCTCCAACAACTTCCCCCGCGTTCACGACGCATGCTGGAGATGTATGAGCTCGAGGGGCTCGGAGTGCAGGAGATCGCCGCACGGATGCGCGTCCGTCCCGGAACGGTGAAATCCCAAATGCACCGTGCGCGGAGGTTCCTAGTTGCACGCCGCAACTCGCCCGCTGGCGACAATCGTGTCGGCTCGCGGAAGAGAACTCGCCCAAGCGGTGACGGAATTCTGACCGTGAAGAGTTGGCCCCGGCGAGAGCCGGCTTCTCCAAGAACCGCGCACCGAGCTACCCGAGCGGCGTAAGCCACCGAGAGCGCAAACCAGCTTACGAACGAAATCGTCGCTGGACGTTACGCAGCGTGAGGATGCGGCGCGTCCGAGATAGAAAGAGCCTCCATCCCCGGAGGTGAGCCGACGTGAAGACACTTTGGCTTGCGGGTGCAGTAGCGTTGCTCGCGGTCTAAGCGCCGAGAACGATCCCGGTAAGAACTGTTATGCCCGTTCGGCTAGACACCCAACTATCGTTGAGGTCCAAACCAGGAGAAAGCGTTTCAACGACGCTCCATCCTTGAACACAACGGCGTGCGACTAGCGAACACCCCTGAATCCAAGATCAAAGAAGTCGCCAACAAAATTCCGCAGAGGCCGCTCAGCACGCCAGGCTCTGCCGAGAAGATAAACTTACCTTACCTGCTGGCCGGAACTACGCTGGGTCGAGCCAGCCTTCCTGAAAACCTGCTCGGCGGAGACCGTTCACGATATAAGCGCAATTCCGCATACATTTCCAGATGAGCTCCGACCGGAAGTTCTCGATCATGAGGATGATGGGCCCTTGATTCAGGCCGAATATCCAGGGGGAAACCCAGCCGTGCTGGTTCCTCGAGCTATCCGGATATGTGGCATTGAAGCTGGCATCAAAACCGTACGGGCTCCTGCGCTTCAAACTCAGGCGCTCGATGGCGTGGCGCACCGTCTCGATCACGATTTGGGGTGCGAAAGGCAGCGATGCAACCACCGCCCAAGGCGAAATCGTTCCGTCATCGGGGCCAAATGGAGCGCCTCGCGCGGTGTAGTCAAAAAACTGGCGTTTGATGCCATTCACTGTGAGCACAGCGGGGCCGGGTCCGTCGCTGGCGGTGAGTCCCCATCCGTATTTGTGGTAGTGCGAAAATTTCTGTGGATTCTCGATCCCATATTGGCGGTGGACGTGTGTAGCGCGCCGGCTGTTTTCGAAGTAGTCGATTCCGTGCTTTCGGGTAACGTCGTCACGGATTCCGCGGAAATCGATCCAGAGATGAGACATCTGGTGGATAAACAGAGGCCCAGCGTAGATGTATTCAATGTCGTAGATAGACTTCCATTCGAATGTCGAGGTCCACTCCGAGTAGCCGGCCGGGTCAATCGGAAACGTCGGAGAACCCAGAGCAAGGACGTAGAGAATCAAAGCTTCGCTGTAGCAAGTGTCCCATCGATAGGGAAGAAAACCCGACTCCGGCTTCCACCCGTGAGAAATCGTAGTACCGCCATTGAGAGCCCATTTCCAGTCCACTCTCTCGTATAGCGCCTTCGCTAGGCTTCGAATCTCGGTTTCAGCCGCGTCTTCCCCGGTAAAAAATGCGGCCACCGTGAGTACTCCCGCCATAAAGATTGCCGTGTCGATTGTGGAGAGCTCACAATTCCATGCGCGGCATCCGGTAGTCATATCGATGAAGTGATAGTAAAAACCTTTATATCCGGTGGCATCGGGAGCCGAACTTTGACGGCTTGAATGCATGAACCTCAGTAGCGTCAGGGTTCGAGTGACCGCTTCCGCTCGCGACAATAAATTCCGCTCGACGGCCACGACATATACGCTCAGGCCCATTCCTAGGCTTGCGATACTCGATGGAGAACCCGGCTGTGTCTTATCCGGCAGCAATCCATTCGCGGGGTTTGCCTCCTGGCGGAAAAACTCGAAGGTTTCGCGCAGCAGGCGGTCGAGCATCTCCGAATCCGTGCCCTGCCCATCGGAAACCTCGCGCAAATCGCTCACGGGATATTTTTCCCCTGGATCGTCGATCATGGCCTGGAAAGCTCAATCGTAATTGCGGCAGTGCTCTGGGGCGGCATCACGACAGAGAGGTTAACGTTCTCTCCATCTCGCGTCCACGGCTGCGACTCCTTCCGGAGGGCCGAGGCGGACTGAAGCTGATCAACCTGGAGCTTACTCAAATATTCCGGGTGCCCCATGTTTTGCCAAAGCGCACGCGGGTTGCAGTGATCGTCATCGATTCTCTCGATCCAAGCAGTCGTAGGCACAGCAACGTTTAGCAGGCGGAGGTTCACGAGTTCAGTCTGAATGGCGTGTCGAGGCATCGCGACATTCGTCAACATGATCGTTATCGCGTCGCCCTTGCGAACCAGCCACGCGCTTACCGTCGCGTGATTGCCTTCGAATTCCAGGCACTCTGTGCCCGACTGGTGCAAGAGCTGAAAAGCGCGATAGGCGGGCTTCGCGATTCCGTAAAGATTCAAAAGGCCGAAACCGCCATGAAACGGAATCGACGGGAAGTAGTTTTCCTCAAAAATATCGGTGAACGTCCAGAAGCTATACCCCTGGACCAGTCCCCGAGTTTCCATAATGATTTTGGTGACAAAGGCTGCGGCGAAAGGGCCATCGTGAAGAGGGTCACGAGGATTGGACGTGATGTTCCATTCGGTGTAATAGAGGGGCAGGTCGCCGGCTTGCGCGCGCGCCGTCGCAGCCTGATTTTTCATCATTCCTGGCGGCATGTTTTGCAGTTGGGTCTCAGTGTCAGCGCCGGGCTTGCCGAACGCATCCGTGGGATAGTGATGCGTGCTGACGAAATCAACGCTTAATGAGTTCTGTTCACAGAAAGCAAGAAACTCCGGAATCCACGAGTTATTTGCGGTTGCCGGCCCGCCAACCTTAAGAGAGCCATCTATGCCTTTGATCGCGCTTACGGTGTGACGGTAGAGGTTGAAGTAATCACCTTGAGACGCGGGCCAAAATGCTGGAAGGTTAGGCTCATTCCAAACCTCGAAAAACCAATTGCGTACCTCGTCGAGTCCGTATCGCTCCACCCAGTGCCCTACGAGCTTCCCAATGAGCGTAGCCCATTTTTCGTAGTCCTTGGGAGGAGTTACATTCGCCTGATAGTGGAACACGGTCGTCCCGCCTGAGGACAGTGCGTCAGGCATGAAGGACAATTCAACAAACGGGCGCATTCCGATTGATAACAAGAAATCCATGATCCGATCGGCGTTCAGAAAAGAGTAGAGCGGCTGATTTTCCTCTTCTACGAGCGTGCCCATATCGTCAGAGAGTATCGCGTGAAAACGGACATGCTTGAATCCGAGCTCCTGATGACATCGAAGCATCTGCGCCTGCCAGTCGGCGCGCAGGGCGAGCGGAGCGTGTCCGCTGCCGACCGTGTGTTCCCAGAAATGCGGAAATGGCGTGGACGGCTGCGAAAAGTCACACTGAAACAGAGTCATAACTCTCCTTTTCAACCACGCCCGAAGCCAATTACTTAGATGTTCTGCAGAAGCCCCGGAGACCTCTGCTCATGGCTTCCGTGAATCGGGGGACCATCGGCCGCAGCTTGACGGATGGTCTGGCAACCTGGACTTGAGCGTCAGAGCGTCACTTGAAGCGCTCCGACACAAGATGGTCGGCAACTCGGATGGCGTTGGCGATGATCGTCAGCGAGGGATTCACTGCGCTAGCCGAGACAAAACACGAGGCATCCACCACATAGAGATTATCGACGTCGTGCGCCTTGCAATTGGGATCGAGGACACTCGACTTCGGATCATTCCCCATTCTGCACGTTCCATTCTGGTGTCCCACGCCCTCAATGGGAATGCGCTTCTTGAAATAAGCGTGGAGTGGAAGATGCGCTGCGGCGTGACCTGCTTTCTTCAGTGTATCGATCCATCGATCCTTCAGTCTCTCGAAGCTTTCCACGTTATTCGGGGTGTACGACAACTGGATCCGATAGGGCGGATTGTTGTTTACGGATTCCGTCTCGTTCGTTCGACCCGTATCCCCCGATGGATGCGGACCGGAAAGCCCGGGCTGCTGATTCGCCACGGATGAAGGCGTCGTGTTGTGGAGCGTCACTCGGTTGTCGGCGGAAGGAAGGTCTTCGGTTGTGAGCCACCACGGAACGGCATGGTGCTTCAGACCCTCTAAGACGAAGTCGGGCGTCAGCGGCGGCGCTTCACCCTTCATCATCTCGTGGTGGAAACTGCCCACAGGCTGCACCTGGCCAAGCGGATAGGGATAGTTTGGATCGGAATCTTTCAGGTAGAAGTCGTTGGTGCCCCACGTTTTCGTATAAGCGTCTTCGTTCCGTTCGGTCGAAATGGCAAGCAGTGCGTCGGCTTGGTGATACATGAAATTCCTGCCGACCTGATCGGAGAAGTTGGCCAAGCCCGCGGGATGTTTGTCGTTCGCCGATGCCAGCAGAACAACCGCCGAGTTGACCGCGCCTGCACAGAGACAAAACAGATCCGCGCAGTAAGCCGCAGTCCAGCCACCAGAGGAGGGCGGGGCGAAATCGGAGGCCGTGTTCCCGTAGATCCTGCTGGAAATGGAGTGAAAAACCTCAACGGTTGAGACGGAATTGCCGCTTGGGGTCGTGAGCAGGCGCGTGACTCGCGAGCCTGTCATCAAAGTGACGTTAGGAAGATGAAGGATCTGGCGGATGCAGTTAATGTCCGCATCGGATTTAGCGTGGACGAGACACGGATACCCGTCGCAGGTATCGCAGCGCACACACTTGGAATTGAGCGGGGACGCTGCATTCAGCTTCAAGCCAAGCGGAATGGGAAAGGTGCGAATTCCCAGTTTGCGAACGTCGTCTTCGATAGCCTGCATTCGAGGTTCGTTCGCGAGAGCAGGAAACGGATATTTCCTGGAATGAAACGGCTCGGTGGGATCGAAGGAACTTCCGAAACCGCCCGGCACAGGCGGCGCAGATCCCAGATCGCCGTGCACCTCGAATAGCTCCTCTGCGCGGGTGTAATAAGGCTCCAGATCCGCGTAGGAAATCGGCCACGCGGGTGAAATGCCGCCTTGATGCTGAATAATTCCAAAATCTTGCGCGCGCATCCGGAACATGGCGGCGCCAAACACTTTCGTTTGCCCGCCGACAAAGTAGGATTGCTGCGGGTGCAAATCGTGACCGTCTTTGTCCTGCCAGATTTCTGCAGTGTGGTAACGGTTGGCGCCAAAAACCGCCGAGGTGTCCCAGTTCAGCTTCTCCTGAGGCATAAATGGACCGCGCTCGAGAATGAGGATCTTTTTGCCCGCTCGCGCCAAATGGAGCGCGAGCGTGCCGCCTCCGGCGCCTGTGCCTATAACGATTGCGTCATATCGAACGGCCATTCACTTATCCTCGCAACGCGCAACTCAAAGAGTGTCCCGGCTGTTTGATGTACGCGTGCCTGACTTCGGCCCGCATGAGTCGCGTTGCAGGGCGCCCACGTGCAAGTGCCCGGGGAAACTGCAGCAAAATGGACACGGGTATTTCGGATCCGAATGAAGCTTGGCGCAGAGAATTCGTTCTGTGCCGTACGTTCGCACAAATATTTCGGCCGAACAGAACATGCCGAGCACGGGCGCCGTGAAATAGAGCCACTCGGCCGTCCAGATATTTGCAAAGACGGCTGAGCCAAAGGTGCGCGCGGGATTGATGCTGAAGCCCGAAACCGGCGCAAAGAGCAGAACGTAGAACGCAATCAAGACACCCACTGCATAGGCGGTGTAAGGCGCGATTCGTGGGCGATTAGTGATCGATAGAACGACGGCCATCAGTACCCCGGACATGAAAAACTCAGCTAGAAACGCCGCGAGCGTCCCATCGTGGCCCGACATCGGCACTGTGACTGCATACTTCACCGTAGGCACGGCGATTGCGCGGCCGAGAAGAACTGCGGCGACGGCCACGCCAAAAATCCCGCCGGCAAACTGAAATGCAACGTAGAAAAAGGCGTCCCACTTGGCGATCTTACCCAGACGAAAATACGTGAGCGTAATCGCGGGGTTGAAGTGCGCGCCCGAACGCTTGCCCATCGGCGAATGAATGATCAGAACCGCGGTGGCTCCCATCGCGATGCCCAGCAGCAACCGCCGAAGCGCCGCGCTCGGCAGATGATGAGCCGCATCGAAGGATGGATCGAACAAGAAAACGGTGAAGGCGCACGCTGAAACCATGAAGATCGCGAGTTCCGACGCCTCGAATAGATACAGAAACCAGTGCGCCCGCACAGCGCGCAGCGACCTAAATCCAGTTAGCTGCCCGAGCGATCGCGACGTCTGGGGGATGACGCTGAGCCTGTTGTGCGGCTGACGGGGACCGGATCGGCTCACGAGCGAAAATCCACACCGCAGGTGAAGTATCTCGTCGTCCCACGATAGCGCTCTGACATCTAAGGTTTGATGATTGCCGTGTGCCAACGCTCTTTCGGCGCGGCCGGGTTCTTATCGCTGCCAAGTCTTTCCCCACCGGATGGAAATGTTCCGCGTGAGTCGTGAGGGGTGCAGCACGGGAGGTTCAACCATGCAACTGCAGAACAAAGTGAGCATCGTCACCGGGGCGGGTACAGGCATAGGCCAAGCCATAGCCCTTGCTTTTGCCACAGAGGGAGCTGCCGTAGTGGTGGACTATGTGGGAAAGCCCTCCGTGGCGGCGGACACGATTAACAAGGTCCGGGCGATAAACGGCAAGGTGTTAGGGGTAGATGCCGATATTTCCCGGCCGGAAGACGTCAATAGTCTGATACAGAAAGCCGTAGATACTTTTGGGAAGCTCGATATTTTCGTGAACAATGCCGGCATAGAAAAGAAGTTCGCCTTCGTTGACTACCCTTTGGACGAATGGCAGAAAATTATCGCGGTGAATCTTACGGGTCCGTTTCTGTGCTGCCAGGCAGCAGCCAGGCAAATGATTCGTCAGGGTAATGGGGGCCGCATCATTAATATCTCCTCGATTCACGAGGATCTGCCGATGCCGACGAACGCTCCGTATTGCGCGTCGAAAGGGGGACTGCGCATGCTCATGCGCACGATCGCCGTCGAACTGGCTCCTCGTCAGATCACCGTCAACAACATCGGTCCCGGGGCGATTTATACGCCGATCGATAAGGATGTGGAAACGAACGCTCAACTCGACAATCGGATTCTCGCGGAAATTCCCATGGGTCGCTGGGGCAAGCCTGAGGAAGTGGCTCAACTTGCCGTGTACCTTGCATCGGACGCGGCCGCCTACGTGACCGGAAGTACGCACTTTATCGACGGGGGCATGCTACGAAACGCCGGTTCGCTCTAGCTGGCGGGAACTGCGGCGACGAGCAGAGGCCTCAGAAATTCGAGAGGTTTCTCAGCTAGCCGCCCTTCGGACCGAACAAACTGTAGAGCAAAATTATCAGTACGACCGTTGAAAACGCGACATACATAAAGTCGCGCTCCCACATGAACGCGGCTACCGAGAAGATCACCCGGGCGATGGGGGTCGCGATCAGGAGCAACAGACCCAATTGGATGATCGCTAGCGGATGCCCGTGCGCACTGCCCTTAATAATTGCCGAAACAGAAATGAGGTCGCTCGGCTCACCGCGGAATTCGCGGAAGTCAGGGACGGCATTGCCGTGCTGGGATAAAAACAAAATGCCGCCCAAAAGTACCACTGCCGCAGCCAGCAGCATTCCGGTGCGCAGCACCATGCCGATGTAGCGATCCAGTCCGCTGTCGTCCATGGGAATTGTGTGCGGCGGCAGCATTTAGAGCCTCCCCGTTAATCCGCTGTAAATCATCTCAAGGCCCAGGAGAGCGATCACGCACGCGAAAATGATCCGCATCAGACGGACTTTCGCGCGCACCAGAAACCTCGCTCCGATCAACGATCCGGCCAGCACGCCGAGAGTGACGGGCATCGCGATGGCGGGATCGATATAGCCCCTGCTCAAATAAATGCCCGCGCTCGCCGCGGCCGTCACTCCAATCATGAAATTGCTCGTCGTGGTTGAGACTTTAAAAGGAATCTGCATCGCTTCGTCCATCGCCAGTACCTTCACCGCTCCAGAGCCAATGCCCAATAGGCCTGAAAGCGTGCCAGCGCCAAACATCAAACCGAACCCGAGGGGAACGCGACGGACGTTGTAGGCTTCCTTGACGCCGCCAACCGGATAAGACCCGTTTAATCGGAGGCGCGTGGCCAAGGCGTCCGGTGGTTTGTTCATGCTGTGATCTTTCTTGGGAAGCGATGCTGAGACGGCGGAAGCCAGCAGCATTAATCCGAAGATGATGGCAATCGCCTTTGTAGGTGTTCCCGTAGCGAGAAACGCGCCGAAGATCGCGCCAACTGTAGTGGCAATTTCGAGGAACATGCCAATGCGTATATTCGAAAAACCCTCACGCACGTACGCCGCAGCCGAGCCGGACGAGGTGGCGATCACTGATACCAGCGATGCTCCGATGGCATAGTGGATGTCCACGCCGAAACCCAGTGCGAGCAGCGGGACAATCACAACGCCTCCGCCGAGGCCGGTCAATGAACCCAGAAAACCAGCAATGAGCGAAGCCAGGGCGAGGACTATAGAAAAATGGAGAAAGGTCATATGTTTCGAGCGATCGACAGCTCCCTGGACGATGACAGTACCGCAGGATCAGGTCTTGTATGTTCTTGCGCCGTCCGGTCGTCTCAGTTCAGGGCTACTAGCACAAGAAACTGATCCTGAGCCGTCCGAACGCGATAGGTAGTTAGGGGCGCCGCTTCTAGCTGTTGGCAAGAGCGTTGCGGCTTTTTGACTGATTCCACGGTAACTTCCCCAAAAGCGTCGCCATCAGGCACAAATCCGTCACGCCCGCGAAAAAGAGGCCCGCGCCAAAAAAGAGAGATCCGGCCAGGAACCACTGAGATACGGTGATGCCGAGCACAGTCCACACTACCACCATTCCGCCCGCGATCGTCCGGACCTGGCGCTCGAGCGACCATGGTTTGGACTGCGCAGTTTCGTAGGGCAATCCCGCCTGTTTCCAAGCATCCATCCCGCCATCCAAGACAAATAGCGAACTGAAATTCATCTGATCGAGTGTGGCTGCAGCCTTCTGGGCCCGGGCGCCGGACTTGCAGATGAGCAAATACCGCTCGCTCCGGCTCCACGATAGCGCTGCTCCAGCGAGAGTAGAGAGTGGAACGAGCTGCGCGCCGGCAATGGAAGCGGCGGCAAACTCCGGGAACTCGCGAACATCGACGCAAGTGAACGCCGGCCCGTTCGACACGTTGACAGGAGCAATTCGTTGGATCATAAGAGCCTCCAAAACGTACGCCATTGACATCTATATGCGTATATAGTTATATTTGATGAGCAAGAAAGGTGCAAGAGGAAAATGACGAGAGGGCAAAAACCGCAGTCGGCGTTGCCGCTCAGCGACAAAATGATTGAGTTGATCGCGCGACGATTTCGTCTTCTGGGCGACCCGACGCGGCTTCGAATCCTGCAGGCTCTCGAGTCAGGACCAAAAACGGTATCTGGAATTGTCGCGGTGACCGACGCTAGCCAGCCGAACGTTTCCAAGCATCTCCAGGGACTTTTTGAAGCGGGCTTGGTTGCTCGGTCGCGATCCGGAAATCGTGTCTCGTACTCGATTGCCGATCCGGTGATTTTCAAGCTTTGCTCTCTGGTCTGCCATAGCGCGACGCAGACTGCTCGAGTCGAACTTGAGCAATTGTTAGCCGCACGGTGAGAAAGATGCGAGCCGATATTGCCCGGTGCGGAATGCAGAAGGAACCCGACTTGAGAACCGATGCGAATTGCGAACGAGCCACAATGTGGCGTGCTGACGATATTGGCGACGTGGAGCTGCTGCACGCCAAGTACGTCACTTACTCGTTTGCGCGCCACACCCATGAGGGCGTGGCTATCGGAATCATCGAAAACGGCGCGGAACGTTTCTGGTATCAGGGTGCCACTCATCGCGCCCAAACCGGCGACGTAATTGTCTTTAATCCGGGCGAAGTCCACACCGGCGAGTCGGCCGACCCGCGTGGCTGGACCTTCCGGATTTTCTACATGGATTCCAAGTTGCTTCAATACGCAGCTTCGGAATCCGCAGGACGCCGGGTTGAAATTCCTTTTTTCCGCGCCTGCATTATTCAGGACCACCGCACTGCGAAACTACTCCACTCGTTGCATCGGAGCCTTACGGCGAGCGCTTCGACTCTTGAGCGTCAGTCCAAATTCCTCTGGATCTTCGCGCAATTTGTCCAAAAATATGCGGACGACCGCCCTTTTGAGCGTCCCGTCGGCTGCGAGCGGGCGGCCGTCGTAAAGATCCGTGAATATTTAGAAGACCGATACGACAGCAATGTTTCGCTGGATGAACTGGCGCGCTTGGTCAGCCTAAGCTCGTACTCCTTACTCAGGGCGTTCCGGCAAACTGTAGGCCTGCCCCCCCACGCATACTTGAACCAGGTCCGCGTGAATCGCGCGAAAAGAATGCTACAGACGGGATCGTCGCTCGCGGACGCCGCCATCGCCACAGGATTCGTCGATCAGAGCCATTTTTCGAAACACTTTAAGAAATTGGTTGGAGTCCCGCCCGGCCTGTATCAGGCGGGTGCAAGAACGTACAAGACGCCCTAAATCTTCCCTCGTAATCTCGTGATGGTACAAGCCGGCGAAAACGAAGAATCCATAGCTTTTAAGCAGACCATGCTGATTCCCACGAACATCAACACCGGCCGCTGCCACAAGCCCTAGTACGCAGATATGAAGTTGCGCGTGGAGAAAACGAATGTACTTTAAGCAGTTTTATCTCGGGTGCCTCGCGCACGCCTCCTATCTTGTCGGTTCCGACGGCGAAGCAGCTGTGGTGGACCCTCAACGCGATGTCGATCAATATATCGACGAAGCGGTGAAGAACGGACTGACGATAAAGTACGTGATCGAAACCCACCTGCATGCGGACTTTGTCAGCGGGCACTTGGAGCTGGCGGAACGCACCGGAGCAAGAATCGTTTTCGGCGCAAAAGCCGGCGCGGCCTTTCCTCACATTGACGTTTCGGATGGAGACGAATTGCACGTGGGACAGGCCGTGCTGAAGATTCTTGAAACTCCCGGGCACACTCCGGAAGGTATTTCGATTCTGGTCGCCGATCCGGCTTCGCCTGGCGTTCCGATGAAAGTCTTGACCGGTGACACTCTGTTTATCGGTGACGTCGGACGGCCCGACCTTGCAGGGGGCAAAGGATTCACCGCCGAGCAAATGGCCGGCATGCTGTACGACAGCCTCCGTGAAAAGCTGATGCCCTTGCCTGACCACACCGAAGTGTACCCAGCTCACGGAGCCGGCTCGATGTGCGGACGCAATATTTCAAAAGACACATCATCGACCATCGGACAGCAGAAGCAATTCAATTACGCGCTGAAACCGATGACGAAGCCCGAGTTCGTGAAACTAATGACGAGCGAACTGCCCGAGGCTCCCGCTTACTTCTCGAAAGACGCTGAGATCAATCGCTCCGGCGCGTCGGTGCTGAAGGATTTGCCTGCTCCAGCGGAGCTAACGCCTGCCGAGATGCAGCGGTTGGCGGGCGAAGGTTACGTCGTGATTGACGTACGCCCCTCCGCAGCTTTCGGAAACTCGCACGTACCGGGCGCGCTGAATCTTGCTCTTAGCGGCCAATTCGCCTCATGGGCCGGTACTCTGATTTCGCAGGGAACGCCGATCTTGCTCGTCGCCGAAGATTTCGCAGGCGTAGAAGAAGGAGTTCAGCGTCTGGCTCGCGTAGGCATCGAAACGGTGAAGGGTTTTCTCGGGAGCGGAATGTACGCCTGGGATAAAGCCGGGCT
The DNA here is from genome assembly GCA_963702125.1 of uncultured Acidobacteriota bacterium. Classification (GTDB taxonomy): domain Bacteria; phylum Acidobacteriota; class Terriglobia; order Acidiferrales; family UBA7541; genus Palsa-295. The sequence continues at coordinate 4,236,336 of OY969716.1, read as the reverse complement.
TGCCACCGCGCGAATCGCTCAATGGCCTGTCGATGAGCTTCGCAACCAGCTTATGGAAGATCCCGCACTTCAGCTTATCGATGTACGCCGCCCCAATGAATACGCGGCCGGACACGTGGCACAAGCCATAAACCTGCCGCTTTCGCACCTGGAAGATCAAGCTGCAAGTCTGGACCGAACCCGTCCGGTCGCGGTGATGTGCCAGAGCGGCTATCGCTCCAGCGCCGCGGCTAGTATCCTTGCGAGGGAAGGCTTCCACAGCCTGTTCAACGTGCTGGGGGGAATGACAGCGTGGACAAACATGTGCAACGCTGAAGCGAGGACTGAATCGCCAAGTCCGGTGAAGTCTTAGATTAGAAGATCGGCCCCCCGCGCCGGCTGCCTTCGTCGAATTGGGGATTGAAGTTTCAGGGAAGCCTGGAGGTTGAAATGGCCGCAGCCAAAGCGAAATATGAAATCGTAGTTATCGGCGGTGGAGCGGCAGGACTTACCACGGCTGCGCGCTTGTCTCGCGCGATCGAAAACTCGGGCGGTGCTCCGCGCATCGCGATCGTCGAACCTTCGACGAAGCACTATTATCAGCCGATGTGGACGCTGGTGGGTGCAGGCATTTTCCCGCGCGAAAAATCGGAGCGAAATGAAGCCGATTACATCCCCAAGGGTTGCGAGTGGATCCAGGATTCCGTTACCGAGGTCATCCCCGAAGAGAACTACGTTGTAACCCGCACCAGTGGAAAAATCGGGTACGACTTTTTGGTGGTCGCAGCGGGAATTCAAATCGATTGGGGAAAGATTCCAGGCTTGCGAGAAAGCCTGGGAAAGAACGGAGTTTGCAGCAATTATTCCTACGACTCCGTGAATTCCACATGGGAGAACATTCGCGCGTTTAAGGGTGGCACGGCGATTTTCACCCAGCCTCCGCCGCCTTTCAAGTGCGGTGGCGCTCCTCAAAAGATCATGTATCTGGCTGACGAGGCGTTCCGCAGGTCCGGAGTCCGCGACCGAACACAAATAATTTTCTGTTCGGCCGCAGCCGTCAGTTTCCAGGTGAAGAAATATGCCGCCGCAATGGATCGTGTGATCGCCCGTAAAAAAATAGAGGCGAAGTACAAACACAACTTGATCGAGCTTCGGCCGGATTCCAAAGAGGCAATCTTCAAAAATCTCGAAACGGGAAGCGATGTTTCTCTGAAATACGACTTGATCCACGTGACGCCGCCTCAAAGCGCCCCGGATTTTCTGAAAAAAAGCTCGCTCGCGAACAAAGACGGCTGGGTGGAAGTCAACAAGCAGACTTTGCAGCACTGCAGGTTCCCCAACGTTTTCGCTCTGGGCGATTGCAGCAGCCTCCCGACGTCCAAGACGGGAGCCGCGATTCGAAAGGAAGCGCCCGTGCTGGTCGCCAACCTTATTGCAGCGATGGCCGGGAAAAGTTTGCCCGCAGTGTACGACGGTTACACCTCGTGCCCCCTCGTGACCGGTTACAAGAGTCTCGTCATGGCTGAGTTCGACTACGATCTAAATCCAAAAGAAACCTTTCCGTTTGACCAATCGAAAGAACGCTACAGCATGTACCTCGTGAAGGCCCATTTGTTGCCACGCCTTTATTGGCATGGGATGCTTCGGGGGCGCGCTTAACAAGCCGCTGTCAACCCCACGCTTCTGGAGCGGTCCTTCTCCTTGCCGCTTACTCGTCACGTTATGCGAGTCCTCGATTCAATCCAGTTCTCACCTGCGGGTTCTATGGTATTGCCGCTCAGTGCCGAGCCCCGTAGCGTCAAGACATTCGCTAGCGCGATGAACGGTGATCATGAAAAAATTAACAATCGTTCAGTTGAATGATCTTCATGGGTACATGGAACCGCACTGCGAGTGGTTTGCGGGAGCCAGCGGATTCGAGTACCGCCGAGTCGGGGGATTAGCTCGAATCAAAACGCTCGTGGACCGGGCACGCCGGCAAAACTCCGCATTTCTATTTTGCGACAACGGAGACACCCTTCATGGGACTGCGCCGCTCGTCCGCACCCGAGGAAAGATCATTTTACCGGTGCTGAAGGAAATGGGGCTGTCTGCCATGACTGCCCATTGGGAATTTGCCTATGGGCCGCAGGCCCTGATCGAACTGACAAAAGAACTGCCTTATCCCATGCTTGCCATGAATGTATACCGCAAGTCCGATGGTGTGCGGCCATTCCCCGCTTACACCATTCAAGAGACGGACGGAATTCGCATCGCAATTTTAGGTATCGCCTGCAATATTGTGGATAAGACGATGCCGCCGTCCTACAGCGAGGGCGTGCGGTTCACCGATGGTATCGAAGAGCTTCCGGTAGTTATATCTGAAGTACAATCCAAGGAAAGCCCCGACCTCATCGTCCTGCTCTCACACTTGGGTTTCCCGCAGGATCAGTATCTGCTCTCGCGGACCACCGGAGTCGATGTCTGCCTGAGCAGCCACACTCATAATCGTTTGTACGCGCCGGTAATCGTAGGAAAGACAATTATTGTGCAGTCCGGATGCCACGGCTCTTTCCTTACGCGGCTGGAACTCGAACTCGGAGCAGGCGGCGTAACGCTTCACGACCACGAGCTGATCCGCATAGACGACTCGATTGTTCCACACGCGGGCGTGAATGAAATCATCGAGCATGCGATGAAGCCGTACCGGGACGAGTTGGATGAAGTCGTTGGCAGCGTCACTGCCGCGCTCAATCGCGCAACGATGCTCGAAAGTACGGCGGACACGTTCCTCCTGCAGTCGATCCAGGCGGCGACAGGCGTGAGAGTGGTGTTTTCGAACGGCTGGAGATTCGGGGCGCCAGTTCCACGTGGCTCCGTCACTGTGAACGATCTATATAACTTGACTCCCATGGATCCCGAAATATCGGTGACCATGTTGAAGGGCTGTGAAATTCGGGAAATGATCGAAGAGAATCTGGAACGCACTTTTTCGCGGGAGCCAATGCAACAGATGGGCGGGTATGTTAAACGCTGTCTCGGGCTGAAAGTCCATTTCAAAGTGGAGAATCCACCGCACACGCGGGTGCAGGACATTTTCGTTGAAGGAAAGCGTTTGGATCCGAACGAAACATATCCCAGCGCGTTCATCACAGTACAGGGCGTCCCTCAGAAATATGGTACTGGGCGTGAACGGACTGGACTGCACGCCGTGGCGGCCATGCGAAAGTACGCAAAAACCGGTCCCACGTGCGCACTGCAGAACACATTTCAACTCGTTTGATCTCGAGCGGTCGAACAGCATTGATGTTGAGCGTCGCATTCAGAGGCCGATGGGCGGATTCTACTGATCGCCGGCTGGCATATCTTGAAATCGAAAACACTTTCGGCCAGTGACCCCGACCGGATTCCCTCCACGCTCCTGCATCCGGGAGCGATGCACTTCTGGTTCGCGCTTCTTCTTACAGGGTTTGGTACCGGTTTGAGCGCTGCGGCACTTACTCGGCTTTTGGAACTGGTTCAACGTCTAACGTGGCAAGGTTCCCCTACTAATATCTTGGAGGCCGCGCAGCATGCAGGGACTTCGCGACATATTTTGATATTGCTCGGCGCAGGCCTGTTAACCGGCGTGGGCCAAGTCATGCTGAAGCAGCTGTCTAGCGGTAATGGCATCGATACCACGGCCGCGATTTGGTTTCACGCCGGGCGCATGCCAGCGTTGCGGACATTGGGGAGCGCCGTTCTTTCCGTGCTTATCGTCGGAATGGGGGCGTCTCTCGGCCGCGAAGGCGCTCCAAAGCAAGCGGGTGCCGTTGCCGCAAACTTTTTTTCAGATACAGAAAAGCTGTCGGATGAGCAGCGCCGCCTTCTGGTCGCATGCGGTGCGGGCGCCGGTATGGGTGCCGCTTATGGGGTGCCGTTAGGTGGCGCATTGTTTGCACTCGAAGTGATGCGCGGAAAGCTGGCGCTCCGCTACGTTCTTCCGGCGGTGTTCGCCTCCATGATCGCCACGGCGGTATCTTGGATTTGGCTGCCCAACGCCACGACCTACACGATCCCCGCGTACTCCAGTTCAGCGTCGAGCATGGTGTGGGCCCTTCTAGTGGCACCGATCGTCGGCGTGGTTTCCGTGGGTTATGTGCGCCTTGTTACGTGGGCGGATCGCAATCGTCCCCATGGCTGGTGGAAGTTTTCGGCACCGATTCTTGGGCTGGGACTGCTTGGTGTCGTCTCGGTGTGGTTTCCACAATTGCTGGGCAATGGCAAAGATATCTCTCAACTCGCATTCACCGGTCAGGTGGCGCCGTTTCTGCTGCTGGCTCTCGTGATCTTGAAGCCGGCTGCCACCATTCTGTGTATGCGTAGCGGCGCGCCTGGCGGAATGTTCACTCCCTCGCTTACTGTCGGCGCCTTACTCGGCGCCGTACTCGGCCACGCCTGGACCTGGTTGTGGCCGGGAGTTCCACCGGGATTGTTTGCCGTGCTCGGCGCCGCGGGAGTTGTGGCCGCGACAACCCAGGGTCCGATCTCGACGATCGTTCTGATGATGGAGCTTACAGGCCATTACCGTTCGTTCATCTTGCCCGTCTTATTAATCGTTACCATCGCAACGCTCGTTGCGCGGACGATCGAGCCTCGATCCATCTACGACGCGCGTCTCACCGACCGGGAAATTGCGGAGAGACAGAAGCTTCGCGAAACGACCTAGCCGTTCGACTGCGCTTGTGGGTATCGCCGGGTAACGTCAGGCGACGAAATCGCACCGGTGGAATAGCGCGACTTGCTCTCGCTTTCATTGTGCACAGTTCATGCACAGCCGGGGCTGGAAAGCGGGGATCGAGCCCGAGATGAATCGGCTAAGTGCTTTGCGATCAGAAAAAAGTTGGTGGACGTGAGGGAGATCGAACCCAAAGCAAACGAGCGGTCTCTGCCAGACCTCGTGGTTACTTTGGCTGCCAACGTTTTCAACAGCTTGGGGAGTCTGCTTCCCGCTCGAAGCTAAGCCCAACACGCGGAAAACCGCGCATTCGTGCACAGTTGGTGCACAGGCCGACGCCCCGACTTTGGTCGAATCACTGGGCGCTCACCCACGTCGAAGTGGGTGTTGATCCTGTCAGCGGGGTGGTCTCAGTAAGTCGATGCAACATCGCAGCCACTCAGTCGGGGGAGATTTATCGACAGCTCAAGCATCAGTGCCACAAAGATAGTGCGAGACGCCCCACTCGGCACCGCTGCTGAATCCCCATAGCTCGGCGCACGCCATAAAAAAAATCCGCCAGCGCACCCACCATCTCACGGCATCCGTCGTGCCGTAAGTTTTTGCGAGTAGCGGCATGAGAGTTCCGCGATGGAGATCCATGTTCGCGAGCCACGATTCTGCAGTCTTTTGGTAGTGCGTGCCATCCATGCGCCACTGCTGCTCGATCTTCAAGTCCTGGGAGAAATAGGAAAACAAATCGTCGCTCGGCATGATTCCACCGGAGAAAAAATGTTGTGCCATCCAATCGCTCGCGTCCTTTACCTCGAATGCGTAAGCGTACCTCGCATGCGTGAAAATATGCACGAACACGAGACCAGCGGGGGCCAACCACGATGCCACACGCGCGAGCAGAGCTTCATAGTTGCGCATATGCTCAAACATCTCGACCGAGACCACCCGGTCGTACAAGTCTCGCGGCGCAAAATCGTTCATGTCGGCAGTCACGATCCTCAGATTTCGCAAGCCGCGTTGCACAATTTGGCTTTCAATGTACTCGCGCTGGGTCCGTGAATTTGAGACTCCGAGAATCGAGCTCTCCGGATAGCGCTCCGCCATGTATAAGGACAGCGATCCCCAACCACACCCCAGCTCGAGGACCCGCTGGCCGTTGCGCAAGCGCGCTCGTTCGCACGTCAAGCGGAGCATAGCCACTTCGGCGTCATCCAGATTCGTTACGCCCGGCGGCCAGTACCCGGAGCTATATTTCAGGCGCGCACCCAGGACGGCTTGAAAGAAGGCTGTTGGCACTTCGTAGTGCTGCTCGTTCGCCGCTCGCGTGTGAATGGCGATCGGACCGGCCTTCAATTCGGCGACAAAGCCTGCTTTCCGAGCGCGATTTTTCTCCGCGCTCCCGAGATCTTCGTCGCGCAGACGCTCCCGCAAGAGCCGGCGAATCCCTGCGCGCAACACGAAGTCCGGCACGACATCTCGCTCGACGAACGCTTCATACCAAGCTCGCGGCGGCGGGGATTCGACGACCTCGAGGGGACTTATCGCTGTAGGATTGACCCGGTTCATGTTGCCACCGCCGATGCTCGGGTTTTCTTGTGAAACCAGGGTATGAACGCGCTCGTGGTCCGCTGGTAGTCCCTGTAATCGTCATGTTTTGTTCGAAGCGCCTGGGCTTCTGTAGCGGGAATTCCAGTCACGCGCAAAAGGAAATACAAAATTAGCGCGGGCGCGATCAGCCCGATGAAGCCGTAGGGCGAAGCCAGCGCGAACACCGCAAAGCCTATCCAGATGACCGACTCAAAAAAATAGTTTGGGTGCCGCGAGTAGTTCCAAAGACCCACGCGGCAAGTTTTCCCTTCATTCAGCGAATTTTTCTTGAATTGATTCAGTTGCGCGTCGGCGGCCGCCTCGCCAATCATTCCAACCAGCCAAATGCCACAACCCGCAAATTCAATCCAGGAAAGGTGCGGGCGGTTGTTGATCGCCGGGAACATGAATGGCCCGGACAGAACCACGCACAATAACGCCTGAAATTCGAAGAACGCCAAAAACTTAGCGGTCACATTCGATTTCCAGTCTTTTCTCAACTGCACATAGCGCCCTTCTTCGGGTCGTCCAATCACTCGCGTCAACAACAAATAGCCGCCCAAACGCAGTCCCCAGATGCACCCCATTCCCGCAACCAAAACGGCGCGCAACGGCCACGCATGGCCGAGTGTCGCGTAGATCGCCGAGAGCATCGCGAGTCCGCACGCCCATCCCACATCCACGATGGCCGCGTTTTTCGTGAAAATATGAATCAACCACAGGAAAAACATCAAGACGACCACAGCGGAACCGCCAACCAGAAGTAAATGCAGAGCCAGGCCGATCATGTAGTCCTCTTGATGACATCAATCGGCGTCACGCGAGCCTGCGCGCCCGAAGGGGATACTCCGCCGGACGCCACGGATCGCGATTCCAAAAGGCGTCGCAGCATTGCCGCGAACAGAAAATACAAAACGACGCCCGATGGTATGCCCACCGCAACCCACGCCACGATGGCATGCATCGTAGCGCCCCACAAGACCCGGATCGCATTCCACGCGTTTGCTTCGATCATCGCCGCGATCTGCCTAAGAGAAAGAGTTCCCGGCGGAACTCGAAAGAGCTTTTCGCCCAGTTTCACGAACGGAATAAGCAACAGCAGCTGCAGCGGAGAGGCCAAGATGTTGGTCAGCTGAATCGCGGCTAGATTTAAGCGGAAGAGCAGCGCGACGGAGATGCAGAGAATTGTTGTGGTACCGAGAGCGGGAAAAACGCCAAGGACCAACCCGACTGCCAGGCTGAACGCAATCCTTTCCGGCGTCGCCCCTTGCAGCAGGATTGCAGAAAGCGGTTGGGTAACGCGTCGCGTGAAGAACTCTCTGATCACCGCCGTTCACCGCCACAACATGCGCGCGGCGGGTTCATCCGCTCTTAGGCGAAAAAGCTGGATCAGCACGTAGAACGACATCGCGATGTTCCCGAGGCCCAAAATCAACACGAGCCACACGACGCTTTTCCACAGCGAGTTCTCTTTGTAAGCCACCCACACGAAAAACGTAATGAAGCCTGCGTACGCGTCATATAGCGTGGCCATCGACCACGGATTGACTCGGTAGGAGGGCCACGCCGCGGCAAGGCTGGTGAGTAAAGCGGCGCGGATCGTCATCGTCACCATGAAGATGAAAATAAAAGCGAAAAGAAACTTCAGAAACGTCTTCATTAGGATCTCGCTGTTCCATACGGTGCCGTGCGGTTTTCGAATTTCTGCCGGTCGCTGAACGAGATGAACTTGGACGGCACCTCAGGCGGTCGCCAATTCTCCCAACGCGCTTTCGAGCGTCTCGAAATTTTCCAGCAATACGACGCGGCCCGACTTCACGCCCCGGCGAAACGTGCGGTGCGGTTTTCCGCCGACCCATAATGTTTTACCGTTTGGCAGCCCGTCAGCCACGCGACGCGCCTCGCGCATACTGATCGCGTTCCCGCGTGTCCGGGTAATTCCGAGGAGCACCAGGTCGACGTTCGTTTTTTTCGCCGCTCGCAAGATTTCTTTTGCGGGCAAATCCGTTCCGAGGTAAACGACGCCGATACCCTGCCCCACCGCCAGAAGTGCCGCCGTTAATATTCCGAACTCGTGCATTTCCCCGGTCGGAGTTGTGATGAGTATCTTTTTTGCAGGCGATCGCACCTGATAGAGCCGAGTCAGCGCGCCCAGCAGACTTCTGAGGATCGCGGAGACCATATGTTCGTGCGCGATGTGCAATCTTCCGCTGTGCCACGCCGCCCCGACCCGGCGCAGAAGCGGCAACAGCACGTTGAGTACAAGCTGCCGCGGCGCCAGCAGCGTTGCGAGTCTTGATAGTTCCGCTTCGGCCTCCGCAAAGTCGTATCGCTCCAGAGCAGCCATCACGTACGCCAACGTGCGCTCGTGTAGATCTTCCGGCGCACTCCCGCGGCGGCTAGCCAGCTTCCCGCTCTGTGAATCATTCAAAAGCAGCCGGATTTCGCGATCGCTCAACGGCGCAACCTGACCAATCGCATGGCCTGCGTTCACCGCGTCTCGTAACCATCGCAGGCGGGCCACCTGTTCGGGTGTATAGACGCGACCGCGTTTTCCTCGCGCAGGAACCACCGCTCGATAGCGCCGCTCCCATGCCCTGAGCGTGTCGGTGGAAAGGCCGGCCAGCTTGGCCGCAGCGCGAATCGGATATCCGTGGACTTTCATCGAGCTTATGTGATCAGAATAAGAGTATCTGTGCTTGTTGTCAAGTCTTTGTCCAGGACAACGATTTGACAATACCGGACTAACTCGATGACAATGATGAATCCGCACGAGCCGGTGCGGCGTACCTATTTTGACAAGGCACCAGCGAGATTCTTCCTATGATCCAGAACCTTCTCGAAAGCGCTCAGGTCGATCGCTCCTATCGGTTTGGCGCCGTTCTTTTCTTTCTTCTGATTCACGTGGGCGCGTTGGCCGCGCTTTTTGTTCCGTTTCGAGCGGGCCTTGCCGGTTGGCTGTTTGCCGGTTACGCGCTGCGTATGTTTGGGGTCACCGCCGGCTATCACCGGTATTTCAGTCATCGCTCCTACAAGCTCAACCGCGTCAACCAATTCATCATGGCGTTTCTCGCGCAGACCTCCGGACAGAAAGGCGTGCTGTGGTGGGCCGCGCATCATCGCGAACATCACCGCCACTCGGATGAGCGCGAAGATGTTCACTCCCCGTGGATGCAGACGTTCTGGTGGGCGCATGTCGGCTGGGTGCTTTCGAACGAATACGACGAATACAATCCTCGCCGCGTCGCGGACTTCGGACGCTTTCCGGAGCTCCGGTGGCTGGACCGCTATCACTGGCTTCCCATTGTTTGTTATGGCGCGGCGCTGTTTGCGTTGGGAGGATTCGATGTCTTTGTGTGGGGATTTTTGCTTTCCACGGTGGTTCTGTACCACGGCACATTCGCGATTAATTCGTTCGCGCACGTTTTCGGCAAGCGCCGCTTTGACACTCCCGATCACAGCCGCAACAACTGGCTTCTCGCACTGGTCACATTCGGCGAGGGCTGGCACAACAATCACCATTTTTCGATGGCTAGCTGCCGGCAGGGATACCGCTGGTGGGAAATTGATGTCACCTACTACCTGCTGCGACTTTTAAGTCTGCTCGGGATCGCGCGCGACCTTCGTCCGTTTCGGCTTCCAAGCGAGGAAACCGGGTCATGAGTCGTATCGCGATCATTGGGGCCGGCGTTTCAGGTTTGGCGGCGGGCTACTATCTAAGCCGGAAACACAGGGTATCGATTTTCGAGATCGAACCGCGCCTGGGCGGCCACACAAACACAGTCATCGTCGATTCCACGGCAGGCCCGCTGCCGGTGGATACAGGCTTCATCGTTTACAACGAAAGAACCTATCCCAATCTCGTCAGGCTGTTCCGGGAACTCGGCGTTGAGACGCAAGTTTCGGATATGTCGTTCGCGGTTTCTTGTCCGGAAAACGGTTTCGAGTACTCCAGCCGCGGGGTGCGAGGCTTTTTTGCGGAAGGCGCAAATCTGCTTCGTCCGATCTCGTACGAACTGCTGCGCGAGATTATGCGGTTCAATCGCCTGGCCCCTCGTTATCTCAGAAACCCGGATAATTCCAGCATGACGCTCGGGGAATTTCTCGATGAGTGCCACTTTCAAGGAGTCTTTCTCGACTATTACTTGTTGCCGATGGCGTCAGCGGTGTGGTCTGCCTCGACCGGCGCGATTCGTTCTTTTCCGGCGCACACTCTGATCCGTTTTTTCTCCAATCACGGCATGCTTGGGCTGAACACTCATCCGCAATGGCGTACGGTACGTGGCGGCAGCCATTCGTACATCGGGCCAATGTCCGCCTCATTCCGGGATCGCATCTATTTGGAGTCGCGCCTCACTTCTGTCGCCCGCAGCGACTCAGGCGTAACTTTGAACTTTGCTGATCGACCGAGCCTCGAATTTGACGAGGTTATTTTCGCTTGCAACTGCGATCGTGTGTTGCCCCTGCTCGCGAACCCGACCGACGCCGAGCGAGATGTGCTGAACCACTTCGCCACGGGCCGGAACGAAACCTGTCTTCACACGGATTCACGCCTTTTGCCCCGCCGGGGGTCCGCTCGCGCGTCATGGAACTACAACCTGCACCTCAATAACGGCCACGCCGCCACCGTCACCTACCACATGAATAGGCTTCAGTCGCTGCCGGTCGAAGAGGATTACTGCGTCACTCTCAACGACAATGGCTCGATCCATCCGGCGAAGGTTCTTCGCCGGATGACGTACTGGCATCCGATTTTCACGGCAGACGCCATTCGCGCGCAGTCGCGCTGGAAAGAGATCAGCGGACGCAACCGCACTCACTTCGCCGGTGCGTATTGGTTTTACGGTTTCCACGAAGACGGCCTCAATTCCGCCTTGCGCGTCGCAGGCGCTTTGGGAGTGGATGCCTGAGCGTGCCGCCATGCAAAGTGGAATCTACATCGGAACGTTACGACACCGCCGGTTTCAACCCGTCTGGCACGAGTTCGCTTATCCCGTCTTCATGGTCCTATTGGATATCGGTCGGATTCCTTCGCTGATGAAGGTCTCCCCTTTTGCGGCCTATAACCGGTTCGCTTGGGCCAGCTTCTGCGAGCGCGACCACTTTGGCGACCCATCTTTGCCGCTAAGGGAAAGGCTTCGCGCCGATGCCGCCGCCGAAGGCATCAAGCTCCCCGATGGCCCCATTTACCTGCTCACCCATCTCCGCTACTTTGGATACAACTTCAATCCCATCTCGTTTTTTTATTGCTGCGATTCGCAAGGCCGCATCGAGGCCGTCCTCGCCGAAGTAAACAGCACGTTCGGGGAGAGCCGGAATTACTGGCTGAACGGCAGGAATCGGCTCGAATCGCAAAATTCCCTGCGTTACCGGGTGCCGAAGAGGCTTCACGTTTCGCCGTTCATGAAGATGGAACTCGACTACACGTTCGTCTTGACGCCGCCCGAGGAAAATCTGGTCGCCCACATGAACACGCTGGATGACGGCAAAACATTCTTTGACGCGACGCTCGAACTCTCCCGGCGTCCCTGGAGCGCCCGTGCCCTTCACAGTGCGCTGGCGCGACATCCCTTCGTCACACTGAAAGTGATCGCCGCGATTCACTGGCAGGCTCTGAGGCTCTATTTCAAAAAGGTGCCTGTATATACAAAGCCTGAGCCCGTCGCGCCGCCGCTCCGCGCAATCGACTCTGAAGGAGATCCATCCGATGCCACAGTGGCTCGCACGTAGCGCCCGACGAATATTCCTGAAGTCTCTCGAAAGCTTGCCGGAGGGATTTTTGGAAATCGTTTGCCACGACAAGACTTATGCTTTCGGCGATCCGGAAGCCTCGCTCCGCTCCCTCATCGAGGTTCGAAGCGATCGATTTTTTGTGCGCGCTCTTCTAGGTGGAGACACTGGCATGGGCGAGTCTTACATGGACGGGGACTGGTCCTCGCCCGATGTCGTATCCGCCGTGCGTATTGCGGTGCGCAATGCCGCGGTTCTTGAACCGCGGAACCGGATCTTTTCAGCGCTGCGCCGCACGCTGGATTCCATCGAACAGCGCTTTCGCAAGAACTCGCTCGCGGGAAGTTTGGAGAATATCCGCGCGCACTATGATCTGGGCAATGAATTCTTTCAGCTCTTTCTGGACAGCAGCTTGATGTACTCGTGCGCTTACTACCGTAGCGCCGACGACTCGCTGGAAATGGCTCAAGCCGAGAAACTCGATCTGATATGCCGCAAACTGCGCCTGGCTCCCGGCGATCGCGTCCTGGAGATCGGAACGGGTTGGGGTTCCTTCGCTCTGCATGCGGCACGATATTTCGGCTGCCACGTTACCACCACCACAATTAGCCGCAAGCAGCATGCCTATGTGTCCGAGCGCCTGGCGCGCAGCGGTAGCATCGAAAGAAATATCGAACTGCTATTCAAGGATTACCGGCACCTTGAGGGTTCCTACGACAAGATCGTGAGCATTGAGATGTTTGAAGCTGTGGGTTTCGACCACTACGACGAATTTTTCGCCGCTTGCGACCGCTTGCTAAAGCCAGACGGCACGATGCTGCTGCAAACCATCACGATTCAAGATCAGAAGTTCCGCAAATATATTCGCAAAGCAGACTGGACACAGAAATACATCTTCCCGGGTTCGCAGCTTGCGTCGCTTTCCGGCATCGTTTCCTCACTCGCTCGTTCCACCAGACTTGGCCTCTACCATTCCGAGGACATTGGCCTTCATTACGCGCGGACGCTTCAAGAATGGCGCGCCCGCTTCCACGCACGTATCTCGGCCGTTCGAAAGCTCGGCTTCGATGAACGCTTCATTCGTATGTGGGATTTTTACTTAGCATCGTGCGCAGGTTCGTTTTTGGAACGGTACGTCAGCGACGTTCAGCTGGTTCTCTCGAAGTGCATGAATCGAACCACACTGATGTGGGAACCATGGCCGGACCGGAACGCCGCGATCGCTTTTGAGCCCAACGAACGCGAGCCACATCGGCCACATCGGCGAGTTAATACCGGCCTGAGTCTCACGCCGAACGGAATCGTTAAATCAAAAAGGCCGTGAAACAGCCCGAGAAGGCGGGGCTAACAGCCGGAATGGAATCAGCGGCGATTTCACTAAGTGCTTTGCAAGAAGAGAAAAAGTTGGTGGACGCGAGGAGGACCGCACCCCACCCCCTGCTTGCAAAACAATCCAAGAAACATCATGTGGTTGATTCTTCTTGGCTTTTACTTATGTTACGTCGCACGGTTTTAGTGGGTGTTTGGGGCTTATTGTTCCCATTGTGTTCCCAAATTTCACTCGCAAGCTTGCGCCACTCAAATACAACTGGTTAGTTAGCATTCGGATTTCTACCTTCGAGGCGCGCTGTTATTCACAACGAAAGTTGCTCGCGTTCTGGGTGTCGCCCGAGCCGATGTATTGAGCGTGCTTCGGATACGCGCAGAGTGGACGGCTGCGGCCAGGGAACGCCTGGCCGGTTGCGACGACGGAGTCTGGCGCCGTTCCTTTCTCGACCCAATTCACTACTGCGGTAAGCATGTCGAAGTGATCGAGCGCAGGGCCGCCTCCGCAGTGCGCCATACCGGGAACGAGGAACATGCGGCTCCACTTGGATACTTGGTCGGAGCCACCGTTGGTCGTTGCGAGGGATTTGTAATACTCGAGAGTGTCGAGCGCGGAGAACCACGGATCGCTGTCACCGTGGAAAAAGATCAGCTTGCCTCCGTTCGCCGAGAACGTGGACAAATTTGTGGAGGCGGGCTCAACGAGAGGATCCGAGGCGCGAAGCGCAGCCTTATCCACATCGAGTTCCGTTGCCCTCGTGTAGGGCCCGAACAGACCGTTCTTTCCCATCGCAAGCAGGCCCGACACCGGCCCCGACGAGGCGATGCCGGCGTCATAAAGGAAGCCGGGATAGACCTGCGTTCCGTATGCGTTTTTCGGTCCAGCGAATGCTTTCTTAATTGCGGCGATCTTTTCGGGCGCGATGCAGTTCTTCTCGTCGCCGGTTTTGCAGGCGAGAGCGCCTGGATCGAAATCGCAGGCGAGCGGATCGGAAATCATCCCATCGGCCACGCCGTCCTTTGCGTCGCACCGCTTCATAAGCCCGTCCATGAAGAGCTTGCGCTGGTCGTCGCTGAGGAATTTGTCGATCTCGGGCTTGCCTCCGGCATCTTTAGGCGCGGCTTGGTTATAGGCGACGGGAATCCATTGCGAGATCGCCAAATTGGAAAGGCCGGTGCGCATCGCCGGATCGCCTGAGACAATGCCGTTGAATACAGTGGGATAACGCTGCGAGAGGATCATTCCTTCGCGTCCGCCTGTAGAGCAGCCCACGAAGTAGGAATACGCGGGCGGCTTCACATAGTAGTGCTCGATGAGCTGCTTGGCGACGCCCGCGACCTCGGCGTTAGCGAGGAAGGCAAAGTCGAGATACGCCTGCTGGTCGCTCATGAACGAGAAATCGAATGCTCCTGTCTTGGCTCGATGTCCGGTGTCGGTGCTGGCCACAGCGAATCCGCGCGTGAGAGCAGGACTGTCGCCCGCGTAGCTGGAGCCCGCCGGATAAGCGACAATTCCGTTTCCGCCGCCTCCACCTTGCATCATAAAATCGCCGTTCCAGGCCTCGGGCTGAGGTAGCGACAGGGCGAAACCGATGCCGAATTCCTGGCCACCGAGGCCTTTCCGCCGGTTTATCACGCCGTCTACACGGCAATGTGCAGGAAGCGGCCCGATTGACGGCGCGCCGGGATACGGACCGGGAACCGTTGTGCCGGCGGGAATGTATTCGGACTTGGTGATTTCGACGTTGTGGAGTTTGAGGCCGGTGAGAGTCTTGCATGCGTCCGACGATTGAGCGTGGGCCGCCATCGGAACTGCGAGTAGCGCGAGCAACAAGAACTTAATCCTCGAATGCGCCATAACCAGTCCTCTCTTTGCGCGCGACGCGCGTCTGCGGTCCGCCGGATATTTGGAACGGGAGCGCCGTTTTAGCGTCCGTTCACTTCACGGTCTTTTGAATTGCCTTGCCATCGTATTCAATCACAGCGTTCGGTCCGGCCGTGACGTTTGAACCTACGCCGTGTCCGCTATCGACGAGCACCACAGTAAATCTACGGCGTTCGATCATCCCTGGAAACGAACCTAGCCGCGCGCCGATCGTAAGAACGGAATTCCGATCGTTCCACGATAGAGGAATGACGGAGTGCTGACTCTGTTCGTATGCGTAGCCATCGCCTGCGTCTTCGTACAAATCGAAACTGCCGTTGGCGCCACGATAGATGCGCAGTTCGATGGGGCCGCCGGGATTTTCCGCGGCGTACTCGATTTGCGCGCCCATCGGAAGGATTGAACCAGCGCGAACAAAGAGTGGCATTCGATCCAGTGGCGAATCCGCCTGAATGTCCTGGCCGCCGGCGACGGGCTTGCCGGTCCAGAAGTCGTACCACGCGGCAGCCGCCGGCAAATAGACGCTGCGTCCAGTTGCTCCGGCCTTGAGCACGGGGTTCACCAGGATTGCGGGTCCGAACATGAATTGATCGCCGAGATCCCAGGTCTTCGGATCCGTGCGCCAATCCATGACCAGCGGCGGCTGGATGGTGTAATCGTCGCTGGTCACCTTCCAAGCCAACGAATAGATGTACGGTATCAGCCGGTAGCGAAGCCTGTCATAACTCACCAGGATCGGCTCAACTTTATCGAAACTCCAAAGCTCGTTGTGTGGCCGGTGTCCGTGTGTGCGGAAGATCGGGCAAAACGCGCCGAACTCGAACCACCGTGCGTAGAGTTCCTGGTAGGCGGGATCTGCGAGAGGATCCTCATGGGGCGGCCAGTAGCCGCCAATATCCGTGGTCCAGTAAGGATATCCCGATAAGGCGAAGTTGAGGCCGGCGGGAACCTGTCGTCTCAGGCCCCAATACGTTCCGTACACGTCGCCCGACCACACCGTCGCGCCGACGCGTTGCTGTCC
Organism: uncultured Acidobacteriota bacterium; assembly: GCA_963702125.1. Classification (GTDB taxonomy): domain Bacteria; phylum Acidobacteriota; class Terriglobia; order Acidiferrales; family UBA7541; genus Palsa-295. The sequence continues at coordinate 4,220,118 of OY969716.1, read as the reverse complement.
GAGGAATGCGGATCGCGTCAAAAGAAAAACGCGCTTACTTGGGTCCTGCGCCTTCCAATGATCTTGCACTCCGAGTGTGTGCATGAACGGAAAGACGTTCGTAAATTCAGCGCCGTTGCCGATGGCAAGCTGGCGGCTGCTCAAAATTGCGTCGCCCATGTGCGGCCAATATTCTTCGGGCTCGGCGCTGTCGAGCCAGAACGCGTCCCAACCCTGCGCGAGCAGTTTGCCGGGCAAATGCTGCCAATAAATGTCGCGTGCTTCGGGATTCGTTGCGTCGTAAACATGCGCGCCAGACAGCAACTCGTGCTTCGGGTCCAGAGTCTTGTACGTTTCCGAATTAGGATCGAGCAGTCCCCAGACTGAGATCATCGTGTGCACATTCTGTTTGTGCAGAGCTTCCAGATTTTGTGCAACGTCGTGGTAGTTGGAATTGAAAACAGGATCGCCTTCGGTCTTCCACCAGAACCAATCCTGCACGATGGCATCGAGCGGGATGTGCTCCGAGCGGTAGCGCGCCGCAATCTCGCGAATCTCATCGAGAGATACATAGCGATCCTTGGATTGAAAGAATCCGTAAGCCCACTTGGGAAGCAGCGGCGTGTGCCCCGTCATCGACCGGTATTCGTGAATGATGCCGTCGATCTCAGGGCCGTAGAGAAAGTAGTAGTCGATCGATTTGCCTGCGGCTGCGCTCAGTTTCATATCGAGCGGGAAGCGATTGTCGAAATAGGTGAGCGCCGCGGTGTTCCACAGCAAGCCGTACCCTTTGTTTGAAATCAGCACGGGAATCGCGACGTCCGTGTTGTTCTGCCCGAGTTCCACGGTGGCTCCGCGATAGTTGAACATTCCGTTTTGGTGCTGGCCGAGGCCGTAGATTGCCTCGTTGATCGTCGGCGAAAAACGGTCCGTCACGCGGTAGGTCTGCTCACCATTGAGTTCGACCGGCTCGTAGGTGCGGGGGACGCTGTTGCCTTCATTCAGAAGGGACTCGCCGGTTGCAGTGCGGAAGGAGAGATTGCCGCGCTCGCGGCTTACGACGATCTCCAGAGTTCCAGTCTTCAGCCGGGCAGACTTCTCGTCTTCGGAAAAGCTGAACGGCGCGCCGGGGCAAGATTCCGCCGCGTCCAGCATCCAGGGACGTGGCGACGCCGGTGCGGAAGCATCGATTGTGGCGACAACGTGAATCACGGAGTCCGTGCAGACCGTCAGCTCAAGAATTTCCGTACCGGCGGTCGCACGAAGGCCATGAGCGGTTTTTTCGAAACGGGCAGGCGGAGGACCGGGCGCCTGTTGCCCCGGCATTTGTGCTTTGAGGCAAGAGGCTGTAATGAGAAAAGCTACTACGAAAGTTTCGATTTTCAGGCGCGGTCGTAGCATCTATCCGGGTCCCTTTCGAAGCCTTTCTTCACTGCAATGCGTACGAATAAATGTTCACGCTGAAGGGGCGCACCGTAATCGTTTCCGGCAGCGCGCCGAGCGACTGCTCCTCGACTTGAACCTCGGCCTTCTTGCCAATCTGAACGGACGCGTCAATCGAGTCTGGAGCCATCCGCCACAATTTACCTACATCGGCCAGCTTCGTCCCGGCCACGGCGATCTTAATGCTCTGCTCCACGTCTGACGGATTCAGAACCGCGATCGCGAGTGTTTTGCGGTCTTCGCTCAATGCAGCGCTCACATCCAGTGGGTACGTATCGCTGCCGGGATTTACAGCAGGTTGATCGCCACCAGCCGGGAACGCGGGCTTGGGTTGCGGAGAATTGCCCGTGACCTCGCCCGGTATTGTCCCAAAGTGGTCACGATACATTTTAAAAAGCATGCCGGTAGGGTTTAGAACCGCGTCCGTCCGATTTTCGCTGATCATCGCGGTCGCGAAAGTGAATGCTCCCATTTGGAAAATGTCCGAGTGCCGGAACATTTCATGAAACGCCCAAGCGTACGCGGGCACCGTTTTGTATGAGCCTGGTCCGCCGCCGAAGTAGGCCCACTCGTCGATTGCGATGGGAACAGGTTTCTCTCTCAAAGCGGGAATGCGCTTCAGATATTCCTGATAGTGTTCATATTTGGCTCGTACCTGGACAGCGGGAGCCCGCTGCCACTCGATAAACGAGAGTGGAGGATCGATCGGAACCTTCTTCTGCAGCTTCATGTCAGTGTGCATGGTGCCGGACGCGTAGTAGTGCTCGCTGATCATGTCGATGTTGTCGAGGCAGTGGAGAATCAGTTGTCCCGTCCAGTCCGCATCGGAAAGATAGTCGGGCACATATTGTCCATTGATGCGCCGCGCCTGGTCGGCTCCCTCCATTACGTCGGGCATTGCGCCGCCCGCGATCAGTTTTATCGACGGATCGACTTTGCGCATTTCTTTCGCGAATAGATTGTGCTTAAGCTCGAACTGCGGCAGCGACATCGCGCCCATCTGATAATCGCCCCAAGGCTCGTTACCAATGCCCCAGAACTTCACGCCGTACGGAGCCGGGTGTCCGTTCTGCGCGCGCCACTTGCCCATGGGAGTTGTTGCGGCTCCGTTGGTGTATTCCACAAGCTCGCGCGCGGACCAAGCGTCGCCGAATCCCGCGTTGACGGTGATGTACGGATCAACTTCGAGAAGGCGGCAAAGAGTAAGGAATTCGTCGGTGCCGACGTCGTTCGGCTGCACGGCATGCCATACCGGATCGAAGATGGGCGGCCGTTTATCGATATCGCCGACGGCGTAACGCCATTCATACGACGAAACAAAATTGCCTCCAGGAAATCGCAAAACTCCAAAGCGGAGCTGTTTGAGCGCGCTTACGACTTCGGGACGGAAGCCCTCGACATTGTCGGCCGGCATGAGTGACACCGCGCCGACGTAAAACTCACCAGTGCCCGTTCCTGTGATCTCGAGCGTCGCGTCGTCGGTGTCCTCGGTGGCGGAAAATCGCAACGGGAATTTCTGATATCCCGGCTTCAGCGAATGAATCGCAACCGTCTGTCTGTCGGCTGGTTCGTTGCCCCAAATTAGCGTGACCTTCACCGCTACCGTTGGCGAACCGGCCAGAACGATCCGGCCGGTGTATTCCTTTCCCGTTCGAATCGCGATGCCGGATTGGCTTAACCCATGGGGGATTTTTGAATCGATTCTTATCAGCGGAGATTGATCGCCCGTGTAGGGATCCTTCCAATCCATAACGATATTGGCGGCGTCGCCGACAGGCCGCCACCAACGCGTTGGGACACGGTTGAAGCGCGGATTCCCGCCGGCGTTGCCCAGCACGGGCGGGGGCGTCGGCGCGCTCGCCGCGACCGGATAAAAGAATTTGCGATCCACAAGCAGCTCGGACCAAACCCCGTTGTTGACGATGTCGCCGCCGTGTTCGAGGAATTGTCCGTAGATGTATTTTGAAATCGGAACGCCCGTTTTTGAGACGTCAATTGTGGCGTTGACGGCGCCATTTTGCGGATAGGCGGGCGCGGAGGACGCGAGCACTGCGGCAAGGAAAAGGGTGGCAGTCTGCGAAAACGCTTTCCAACAAGTCGTCGTTGGAGCTACGGGCATCTCTGGTCTCCGAGTGCTCAGATGGAATTCTGCAACGTCTCTAGCCGCTTGCGCCAGCCAAGGTTCAAGGCGGGATACTTCATCCTTCGAACGAAAGCGAGTATGCAATCGCTCGCAGCTGGAGATAACGCCGCTTAGCCCGGCGCTATGGTGCCGGTATCTTATCAAGCGCATCAGAAGAACTGGCGTCTTCTTCGTCCAAGGCTTCCAAACAGCCTGCCTCAGGCAATGCGAACTTGCTGACAGTCGTCAGTCGGCTATCTTGGAACAGATTCGTTCCTTGTTCGACAAGGGGCAGGCTTTATCCATTACGCGCGGAAGATTGTTGCCGCTCAAGATCTGTCTCGGCTGTTAGATTTTCGAAATAGCTTTGAAAACGTTTACTCAATCGGCTACGATTTCGCGGTTTGGCTTGGAGAGGGTCGAGTATTCATGCACGCGTCAGGGCCAAACGACTTCGCCGAATTCTCTGGTCGCGCGCGAACGCCGACGATTTATCAGGGAGTGCTCCGTTAATGCGAACCGCGATCGTTGCGTCCGTCGTTGCCGCCGCTTGTTTTCTTGCAGTGAATGCCCGTTCTCAGGATGCAGCGGCTCCCGCCTACTTGAATACTTCGCTGCCTGCGGAGCAGCGCGCCGCCGATCTGGTTCACCGACTGACCATCGAAGAGAAAGTTACCCAACTGACCAATCAATCGCGCGCGATACCGCGCCTAAATATTCCCGCCTATAACTGGTGGAGCGAGGCGTTGCACGGTGTGGCGAATAGCGGTACGACGGAATTCCCCGAGCCAGTTGCGCTCGCCGCCACGTTCGACACTGCAGCTATCCATCAGATGGCGATCGACATCAGCATCGAAGGCCGGATCAAACACGCCCAGTTCGAACGCGAAGGGCATAGCAAAGTGATGGAAGGTCTCGATTTCTGGGCACCTAACATTAATATCTTCCGCGACCCTCGGTGGGGCCGCGGCCAGGAGACCTACGGCGAGGACCCGTACCTCACGGCGCGGATGGGCGTCGCGTATGTCACGGGGATGCAGGGCGATGACCCGAGATACTATCGGGTCATCTCAACGCCCAAACATTTCGCAGTACATAGCGGACCGGAGCCGACGCGCCATACGGCCGATGTAGTTGTGAGCAAGCACGATGAACTTGATACGTACTTGCCTGCGTTTCGCGCGACGGTCACGGAAGCCAAAGCAGGCTCGGTGATGTGCGCCTATAACAGCATCAACGGTCAGCCGGCCTGCGTGAATGAATTTCTGCTGCAGGATCAGCTCCGCGGCAAGTGGGGATTTCAGGGCTATGTAGTGTCAGACTGCGCCGCCGTCGTGAACATTTTTCGAGATCACCATTTCACGAAGTCGCAGCCCGAAGCTTCGGCGCTCGCGATCCAGCGCGGCATGGATAACGAATGCTTGAATTTTGGCGACGTGAAAGACGACAGTGACTATAAGCCCTATCTCGAAGCGTACCAGCAGGGACTCTTGAAGCAGAGTGAGATCGATACCGCGCTGATCCGCCTCTACACGGCCCGCATCAAGCTCGGCATGTTTGATCCCCCGTCCGACGTGCCTTACACCAAAATCGACGAGAAGGAGTTGGATAGCCCAGCGCATCGCGCGATGGCTCGATCCATCGCCGAAAAATCCATGGTGCTCCTGAAGAACGACGGCACGCTTCCGCTAACTAGGCCCTCGCTGAAAATAGCCGTGATCGGACCGCTTGCTGACCAGAAACGCTACCTGCTCGGCAATTACAACGGCCGGCCGACGCACATCGTCTCCGTGCTAGACGGCATGAAAGCCGAATTTCCGTCGGCCCAGATCACTTTCGTGCCCGGCACGCAATATCTTCGTGCCGAAGGCGAGCCCGTCCCCGAAAGTGCCCTGACAACGCACGACGGCAAGCCCGGGCTGATCGAAGAATTTTCGACTGGAGAACTATTCCAAGAGAAGCGGACCTTACTGGCAACACGTCACGCCTTGACCGTGAGTTACAACGCGGGCGACGTTCCGAAGGAAGCCGCTGGAAAGTATCCGATGCGCGTTGAATGGAACGGCTTCCTCACGCCGACGGAAACGGCGGACTATAGCGTCGGCCTGCGCATGGCGGGCGGCTTCGCACGCGTACAAATCGACGGCAAGCCGACCGCGCAGGGATGGGCGGGCGGTGACGACGCGATGCGAAATACCGTGGGCCACGTCCATCTCGATGCCGGCAAGAAAGTTTCGGTGAAGGTGGATTACACGCAGGGGAACGCGGGTCCCGGAAGCATCGAGTTGATCTGGTCGAAGTACGAACCCAATCCGAGCCGCGAGGCGATCGACGCAGCGGCGAAAGCAGATGTGGTGGTGGCAGTCCTCGGGATCACCAGTGAACTTGAAGGCGAGGAAATGCCGGTGAGCGAGCCGGGGTTCAAAGGCGGTGACCGCACCAGCCTCGATCTTCCCAAGCCTGAGGAGGATCTACTGGAAGCAGTCACGGCAGTGGGAAAGCCAGTTGTTCTGGTGCTATCCAACGGCAGCGCACTTTCGGTGAACTGGGCCAAGGAGCACGTGAACGCCATTCTTGAATCCTGGTATCCCGGAGAAGAAGGCGGCACAGCGATTGCGGAAACTCTGTCCGGGAAAAATAATCCGGCGGGACGGCTGCCCGTCACGTTCTACACGGGAGTCGATCAGCTCCCTCCGTTCGAAGACTATGCGATGAAAGGACGGACGTACCGCTACTTTGAAGGCGCGCCGCTTTATCCGTTTGGTTACGGCCTGAGCTACACGAAGTTCTCTTACAGCCCGTTGTCTCTGCCGGCTCAACCCATCGCTGCGGGTGATTCCCTGCCCGTCGAGGTCACCGTCACGAATTCGGGTTCGAGCGACGGCGATGAAGTCGTCGAACTTTATCTTTCGTTCCCGAACGTTCCCGGCGCACCGTTGCGCGCGCTGCGAGGTTTCCAGCGCGTACACCTGAAGACCGGCGAATCGCAGAAGGTTCACTTCGATTTGAAGGACCGCGACCTCAGCATGGTCACCGAAGCCGGACATCCGGTGATCGCCGAGGGGCAATACTCCGTGGCGGTTGGGGGCGGTCAACCCAACACATCCGCGCCGGTCGTGAGCGGTTCGTTCAGCGTCTCAGGAACGAAAGAACTGCCGGAGTAATCCGCTCAAGAGCTGGGTGTGGGCAGAGAAACGGAAGCGCTATTCGCTATCCAACCTGGACGATAATTTTCGAGTATCGAGCGGGATTGCCGGACCAAGCCTGAAGAGTAGCTGGAGCTTCTTCCATGCCGACTATCGAACTGATCATTTCGTCCACGGGGAATCTTTTTTCCTCGAGCATGCGAATTACCGCACGAAAGTCTTCAGGCAGCGCGTTTCGTGATCCCAAAATGTCCAACTCTTTCATGACGAACAGCCTCGTTTCGTACGAAACGGGCTGCTTTGCATAACCGATGTAAACCACTCGACCGGTGAACGCGACTTCATCGACGGCAGAGCGGAAAGTTTCAGAAAGCCCGATGGCTTCGACGATCACATCCGGCCCGCGCCCGGAAGTCAGCTCCAGCAGTTTCTCGTGCAACGACTCGCGGCTCGTGTTGATGGTGTGCTGTGCGCCCGCTCGCCGCGCGATCTCAAGCTTCGCGTCGTCCAGGTCCACGGCGATCGTTGTGGCCCCGTGGAACGCGGACGCCGCGACAGCACCCAGCCCGACGCCTCCGCATCCGAAAATGGCGACGACATCGGATGCCGCGACACGGCCCCGCGCGATGGCGTGGAAGCCCACGGTGAGTGGCTCGACCACGCAAAGTTCCTTTAACGTCAGGTTCGCCGGGTACAGTTTCTCCGCAGGGATGGAGACGAACTCGGTGAGGGCGCCGTCGCGCTGCACGCCCAAAGTTTGGTTGAACTGGCACGCGTTGGGGCGGCCGCGCTTGCAGGATGCGCACGCGCCACAATTTGTGTACGGCGAAAGCGTTACATTGGTGCCAACGGCGAGTTCGGGCCTCGATTTGCTGGTTTCCACGATCGTGGCGGCTACTTCGTGCCCTGGGATACGGGGGTAATGAACGAGCGGATTTTTTCCTCGAAAGGAGTTTAAATCGCTGCCGCAGAGTCCCACCATGCGGACGCGGAGGAGCACTTCATCGGCCGGCGCGCGAACATCATCTATGCCGTGGATCGACGCGCGGCCGGGCTCGTCAATGTAGAGCGCCTTCACTCAACAAGCTCCTCGGTATTAATGTCGAACGCGCTGGGAGTGAATCGGGACTTGGAGTTGTTCACAGTCCGACGTTTTCACGAGGGTTGACCCATGCGCATTCTCGACGTGCAATCGTGCCAGAACTGATTACGCGATGCACACGAATAGCGAGCATCAGAATTTATTCGGAATAAATTGTAGATAAGGAGAAATCGTGCATCGACGGGAATTCTGCGAACTGATGATGCTCGCGGCGGCAGCGAAAGCTCTTCCTGCCTTTGGTCAGGAATCCAGCGAAAAACTGACCGCCCTGCCCGGTGGGTTTAATCGAATCGTGCAGGACTACGGTCGGTTCTGCGCCCTTCCACCCGACAAAAGAATTTTCTACAAAGTGGACAACGGAAAGATCGTCGAGGAGCAACTCGACGAGTCTACTTGGCAACCACCGGTCTGGAACTACAGTCCCGTCGCGCAAAATGTCGCGGGCGGCCTGTGGGACGATGTGCCGTTGGAGGCGCCGATTCCCAACCTGGCGGGAGAGGGTCCCTTTAAACCAACGTGGGACTCACTGCTCGAGTACGAGACACCCGAGTGGTATCAAGATGCCAAATTCGGCATCTGGGCTCACTGGAGCCCGCAGTGTGTTCCCGAGGACGGGGACTGGTACGCGCGCAACATGTATATCGAGGACCAGCGGCAATACAAATATCAGCTGGAACATTATGGTTCGCCGGCGCATTTCGGTTACAAGGAACTCTGCGCGCAATGGACTCTGTTGAATTGGGAGCCCGACGAGCTGATTTCCCGCTACAAGAATGCCGGCGCAAAAATATTCATCGCGCTAGCCAATCACCATGACGGTTTCGACGCCTGGAATTCCAAATATCACCCATGGAACGCGGCCGCGATCGGACCTCGTCGCGACGTGATCGGCACATGGGCTGCCGCGGCACGCAAACAGGGTCTGCGTTTCGGTGTGACCGTGCATCAGGCGCGCAATTGGTGGTGGTTCCAGCCTTCTCATGGTGCCGACAAGACCGGCCCGCTTGCCAGCGTTCCATACGATGGATGTCTCACACAGTCGGATGGGAAAAATCAGTGGTGGAGTGGGCTAGATCCGCAACGGCTCTACGGCGTGAAGCATCCGGCCGATGCGTTGCCGGAAGCGTCTTACGTGAAGAATTTCTACGACCGCACACGCGATCTGATCGACCAACACAATCCCGATTTACTTTACTTCGATGATTCGCTCCTGCCGCTTGGCTGGGGCGGGATGAATATCGGCGCTTACTTCTACAACCACAGCCTTAAGACCCATGGCGGGAAGCTGGAAGCCGTTCTGAATGTCAAAGATGTTCCATCGCGGTTGGCCAAAGCGGTTGTCGCTGACTATGAGCGGGGCCTGACGGCTGAGATCATGAAGTATCCATGGCAGTCTGAGACCTGCATTGGCGCGTGGCACTATTTGCGCCTTCTCTATGAGAAGCCCGGCGAATACGGCGGCTATCTAAATCCGCGTGACTTAATCCACTGGCTGATCGATACGGCGAGCAAAAATGGGACGTTTATTCTGAATGTTCCCGGCAAACCAGACGGCACTATTGATAGCAAGGAAGTTGCGGTGCTCGACGGCATCACTGCGTGGATGCAAGTCAACGGTGAAGCAATCCACGACACCCGGCCTTGGAAGGTGTACGGCGAAGGACCGAACAGCGTGAAGGCGGGGTCGTTTCAGGGCGAGAGCGTCAGCAAACTCGGTGAGAAGGACATTCGGTTCACGCGGAACAAGTCAAACTCCGTGATCTATGCGCTGGTCCTAGGCTGGCCGGTGCAGCCGTTCTCAGTACAGTCCCTAGGACTCTCATCGGCAGTGCGGCCCGGAAAAATTGGAAAGCTGGAACTTCTCGGAACCGGTCAGACTGTGAAGTGGCGCCAGCAAAGTGATTCACTGGCGATCGAGCTTCCACAAATATACAAACCGGCCGTAGATTACGCGGCTCTTCTCAAGCTGAGCTTGGCATGAACAATTGCCGTTGCCACTCCATCTAAAGGCACGTCTGTACCTCAATGTAGGTCAAGGCTCTCCGTTGTGCTAACAGGAATGAAAAGCCAGCACTCCTGACATCAGACGGCCGAATGTAAAAGCCCGCGCGTCACCGTCCGGCGCCAGCGTCGGCGCAGCCGCGTACGGACGCGCGCCGAGGTCACACGCGCCTGCTTCCTCCGCGCTCCATTGCGGCCGGTACGCGGCAGCAATTTCGAGCCGTGGTTTCTGCAAAATGGGTTCGAGCTTCGTGGCCATACGGACGAGATCGGCCAACGAGCCCGCTTTCATCTGGCGCATCACGCGGCCGTTGGCCTAGCACCTTGCACTCAGCGCGCCGTCGATCGCAACTCCTTGCCGATTAGCGGCTCGGCCCATGGTAACGATGGACGGGTCGAAACCGACGCCAAACGAGTCAATGCCCGAAGTAGACTTTCGGCTAGGGCTTTTCTAGCCTTGCCGTCGTTTATAGGTCATTGTCGCTCTTAAAGAGCAGGCAGGCGCAAGGGTGAGACAAGTTTCGGCGCAGTGCGAATGATGAGGCATCGCAATAAATCTCGGCATCCCAGCGGAAGCACTGAACGCGATGAAGCAAAGTGGTGGACGTGAGGGGGATCGAACCCCTGACCCCCTGCTTGCAAAGCAGGTGCTCTCCCAGCTGAGCTACACGCCCACAGTAGTGGGGCTCTTCAATTTTAAGCTATTTGCCCTAACGGGAAAACTCCGAAACCCGAGTATTCCACAGAAACCGTCACCATTCGCGGCGGCGAATATACGCTCACCGTTGCACTTCCGTTCGATTCCATCACGACGGTGTTTTCCGTTCCGCCGGTACGGAGTTAGACTGGTTCACCGTCTGCGGCCCGTTCATCGATTCGTCGGTCGCTTGAAACGGGCGGAGCAAACCTCCTTCTCCACGTAGCGAGGACAAGATGAGTCGTGTGCTATGGGAATTTGTCGCTGTGCTCGGACTACTCTCCCTGGTCCCTTCGCCTCAAGGCAGCAATGGGCCCGGTGCGCAAAAAGACTGGCCCGTGTATGGGGGCAACTCGGAGAACCAACATTTTTCGCCGCTCGCATCGATCAATCGCGGCAATGTCAGCCAGCTCCGCGAAGCTTGGCGCTACGACACTCACGAAGAAGGTGGTCTCGAGACCAGCCCAATCATCGTCCGCGAAACTCTCTACGGCATCACACCGGATCAGGAAGTCTTCGCGCTGAACGCCGCCACCGGCATGCAAATTTGGAAATTCGGCTCGCACATCTCCGGCGGCCAACCCAACCGCGGTCTTACCTATTGGACCGACGGCGCCGCGGATGAGCGCCTCTTCGTCGGAATCAAAAATTATCTTTACGCACTGAACGCGAAGACCGGCGACCCGATCGAAGCCTTCGGCGAATCCGGCCGGATCGACCTCAGAAAAAATCTGCGCGGCGATTTCGAACGTCAAGCGCTCGTCTCCACCAGCCCCGGCGCAATTTACAAAGACCTGATCATCGTCGGGATGCGCGAGCCGGAAACTCTACCCGCTCCTCCCGGCGACATTCGCGCCTACGACGTTCGCACTGGCCAACTTCGCTGGACATTCCACACGATCCCGCACCCGGGCGAGCCTGGCTACAACACCTGGCCGACAGATGCGTGGACCTACAGCGGTGCCGCGAACAACTGGACCGGCATGGCCGTCGATCCGCAGCGCGGCATCGTCTTCGTTCCAACGGGCTCCGCCGCCGCGGATTTCTACGGAGCCAATCGCGTTGGCGACGATCTCTACGCGGATTCTCTGATCGCGCTCAATGCCGCCAGCGGCGAGCGCATCTGGCATTTCCAGGGCGTGAAGCACGATATTTGGGATCGCGATTTCCCGTCGCCTCCCACGCTTCTCACGATTCGCCGCGACGGCCGCGACATTGACGCCGTCGCTCAGACCACGAAATCCGGCTTCGTTTATCTTTTCCGCCGCGACACTGGCGAGCCGCTTTTCCCCATCGAGTATCGTTCCGTTCCACCGAGTAACGTGCCCGGCGAAATCGCCGCGCTGCAACAGCCCTTTCCTGCGAAACCGGCGCCGTTCGCACGCCAGAAACTCACCGAAGAAATGCTCACCGAGCGCACTTCCGCGGCGCATAGCTGGGCCGTCGCGCAATTCCGCCAGATGCGCAGCGAAGGCCAGTTCGTTCCCTTCAGCGTGGATAAGTGGACGGTCGTCTTCCCCGGCTTCGACGGTGGCGCCGAGTGGGGCGGCAGCGCCACTGATCCACGCACCGGCGTGCTGTATGTGAATTCGAACGATCTGGCGTGGAGTGGCGCGCTGGTGAACAATTCCGCCGAAGCGAAATCTTTAGGCCAATCCGTTTACGCCACCAACTGCTCAGTGTGCCACGGCGAGAAACTCGCGGGCTCTCCACCTCAATTCCCATCGTTGCTGAATATTTCGCAACGGCTCAAACACAGCGACATCGAGAACATCGTCACGAATGGCAAAGGCCGCATGCCGGGTTTTTCGTCGCTGCCTTTCGACCACCTGGCCGCGGTGATCGACTACGTTTGGAGCGGCGGAAAGGAATCACCCGGTTCGTCGCGCGAAGCAAACGAGCCCGCCAGCAGCGACGAATCCGGCGCGCAGCCCGCTTATCGTTTCGCAGGCTACAAGAAATTGCTCGATCCCGATGGCTATCCGGCCGTCCAGCCGCCGTGGGGCACGTTGAACGCGATCGATCTCTCCACAGGCGAATATTTGTGGAAAATCCCGCTCGGCGAATATCCCGAGCTCGCCGCCAAAGGCCTCACGAACACCGGCACGGAGAATTACGGCGGCCCAGTCGTCACGGCCGGCGGCTTACTCTTCATCGCCGCAACCAACTTCGATAAAAAGTTGCGCGCCTTCGATGCGAAAACCGGCAAGCTACTCTGGGAAACGGAGCTGCCCTTTGCAGGCAACGCCACGCCCGCCGTCTATGAAGCCGGTGGGCGCGAGTTCGTCGTGATCACAGCCGGAGGCGGAAAAGTTCCTGGCCAACCCTCAGGCGGGGTCTACGTCGCATTCGCGCTGCCTCGCGCGGCAAATTGATCCGCTCAGCTTGACATCCTGTCCACTCTAGCGCTTTGACGAATGCCACTGCTCGCTCCGCCTAAAGAGGATCATTGTGTTCGGCGCGACCTACACAACCGGCGCGGAACTCACGGTGAAATGACGAGTACACAGATACATCCCTTTGTAATCATATATTTTTGCAGTTACTTCTTTCTCGGCGAATGTACACGCCATCGTGAAGATTCGGGTGTTTGAGTTAGCCCGTTTGCGCAAGCATCTCCTACTCGATGGCGTTCCCTTCATATTGGGGGACTCTGTCATTCTGATGGGACGAAAGCTCATGGAGATCATGCGCCGATTCGATGAATGGGCGGCCTGATGGCCCCTTGAGACGACTTATTTTGCGGACAAAGCTCCGATCAGGTTAGCTGATAACTGAAATACATCGTCAAGTCCAGTTACGAGCAGCGAAGTTGCACGGAATCGTCCGCTTGCGACCGTCGACCTTCGCGGTGTCACCTACGCCGCGGGCCGGATTACCTCCACGCTAAAAGGCAGCACTAAACAATGCGGCTGGTTGCAGGCCCCCACAAACAAAATGTCTTTCTGTTCAATAATTTCCACTAACCCTACAACGATCCGAATTTGGATACCGCGGTGGAAATTGGAGAACGCCGCGTCAAAAGACTCTTCCCGTATCTCGGGAAATGCACCCCAGCAACGTCTATCGATGCGGCGCTCAGACTGAAGCAGGTAAGCTGACCTCGAAACCGACATAATATAGCGGCATCAAGAGGAATCCATATGTTGGTGCTGCGCCCAATACGGGGCGAGAACAACGATGATGACATCCCCGAATCCACAGCACTGACAAGAGGATCTTATGCAAAAGGCTGGGCTATTTGTGGTTGCGTGCCTTCTGTTTGGAATCGTAAGCACTCATGCAGTTCCGGCAGAGAACGTGGTCGTCGGCGCGAATGTTTACGACGAAGGCGTTCTTTCGCAGGCAGGCCAGGACGCCGAAATCGAGCGATTGGCGAAGAATGGCGTGAAGACGATTCGGACGGGATTTTCCGATAAATCCTTCTACTTCATAACGCAAGCGTATCGGCACGGCATCGGCACGATCGGTATCGTCTATCCCACCAACGGTTCGAATGCCAAAACGAAGAAGCGGTGGTCGGATGCTCCCTTATCGGAAGCCGATCCGGCGGGATTTGCGTTGTGGCTCAAACCGAGGCTGGATCAATTGGATGCGACGGGGATTCGCCTCACGGCTCTCGAACTCGGAAATGAGATCAACACCTCCGGTTACAACGGCGATATTCCGGCGCCGGGCACCGGACGGGTGCTAGGTCTCTCGAATCTGAATAATCCCAAAGATCCGGAAGCAGCGGCCATCGCTGCGGGTTTTCGGAATTATCTGCGGGTCATGGCCGCGCTTAAGGATGTACGCGATCATTCCAACGTGAATCACACCACGCCGATTCTGCTGGCCGGCCTTGCAGATTGGGGCTTGCCGGGACCAAAAGCCTGGGATGGGTTGCTTGGGATAAGCCTGCCGGACACGATTGCGTTCATGCGCCAAAACGGCTTGGACAAACTGGCGGACGGATATGGCGTCCATGTCTATCCGACTGGCAATCCGCAGGCGGACGTGGTTGCACGTGTCACGGAACTCAAGAAGAAAAAGATTTTTTCGGAGTGCGGACACGGAGCCAAACCGTGTTGGCTCACAGAATGGGGAATCAACAATGGGAGCCAATCCTGCCCGATCGACGATGTGAAGCGGAAACAGGCAATCGAAGCCGAGCGCGGCGCCTTCACTCAATTTGTCCGGCAAGGCCAATTGAACGCAGTCATTTGGTTTAACTGGGCAGGCTTGCCCGGTCCCAAAGAGGATGCCTCTGCCATCTATCGCTGCGGCGCCCTCACCGACGCTGGGAAGTTGGCACTTAGCCCGATGTAACGCGAGAACCATTTTGTTTCGATACCAACGGTTGATGCTGATCGGGGTATTGCTTGCCGCGCCCCCCGGTGCCAAAGCGGCCGCGGGCTCCCCGGAAGTGTGGCTGTCCGGCGTCCCGCCATTCGTACGCGAGCAGACGTTCCACGAATCGGATTCCGACTACATGGATCTTTTCAAGCCGGATGCGCCTTGGTCGAAATCGGCGCAGGTGGTTGGCGTGTTTATGGTCAACGGCGCCCTTGTCATGCATCAGTCGGACGACGAGTTGAAAGCCGTTTTCTCGGATTTAAGACGCCGGAACATCGCACTGGCCATCGAAATGGGTCTGCTGTCAGCAAAGGATAGTAAGGGTCAGCAGGTCTGCGGAGTGGGTGTCGAGGGGTTCGCGGCACCGGATAATGCCACGGTCGTCGCCGATCGCATTCAGAAAGCCGGTGGCGTGCTGGCCTATGTCGCGATGGACGAATCTCTCTGGTACGCACACCAGGCGCGAGAGCGAGATCCCCAGCGCCAATTCCGGTGCGGCGCCCGCACCCCATTTTCGTTCGATCTCCGCGCCATCGCCGGTTCAAAGAAACGTAAATCCAAGCCAAAACAAATTTGGATAGCACCTGGCCACTCGCGCCGTCACGCCTGATATACACTTTCCGCCACACTTTTTCCCTGCGAGGGCAATGAGAGTAGCTGACGGAGACTGTCGCGCCTGCCTCACGTGCGCTTCTGCCACGCCCACTCAGCCGTCTCGCGGCGCCTTCAGAATCTACGCTCTCGCTTCCCCACGCCTCGCTTGCACCAAGCCTCGTTTCTATGACATACCGTTGCGCGACGTATCGCCGCAATTCATCCGCACGCGTTCGCATCGTCACTGCGGGTGCGCGCCGCGTCGATCCGGCAACTCAGTTTGGGCTAAAGGAGTGATTCGATATGAAGCGCGTTGATGCAGTGATCAGGCCGTCGCAGCTCGAGTCGGTGAAGCAGCGCGTCACCGCGCTCGGCGTCACCGGCCTCACCGTTTCCGAAGTTCGCGGCTTCGGCCGCCAGAAAGGCCACACCGAAACCTACCGCGGCGCGGAGTACAACGTGGAATTCCTCCCGAAAATCTTTCTCAGTATTGTGATCCCGGAGGAGCTGGTTGATTCGGTGGTCGAAGCCATTGTCGAGGGCGCTCGCACCGGCGTGATCGGCGACGGAAAGATTTTTGTCAGCTCGCTCGATGAAGTGATCCGCATTCGCACCGGCGAGCGCGGCGTCAGCGCGATTTGATTTTCTCCCTGCGTGCGCGGCGTCCTCGTTGCGCATTCGATTTTGCGGCCACAGGAGCGGAACGATGCTGAAAGCACCTACACGTACACAGATGACCTCACGCAAAACCTGGCTCTCGCGCATCCTCATTGCGTTCTTCTGCGCGCACATCGCGCTCGGCGCGGCGGCGACAGCGTTCGCCGATGACGCAAAGCCAGACGCCTCCGGCGCGGCCACGGGCGACCGCTCGAACGTGCAGGATGCCGGCGGCAATCCGTTTGTCGTTCCCGCGCCCACCGATCCTTCGGCGCCGGATTACGCCGAAGCGAAAAAAGCGTACGACGCCTACCAGCAGCAAGTCTCGCGCGAGCCGCTCGCCGCAAAGCTCGCCGATGACGTTGGCCACGTCCGCCTCGGCACCAACTTTGCCTGGACGCTTCAGACCGGCTATCTCGTCCTCTTCATGCAAGCCGGTTTCGCTCTGCTCACCGTCGGCCTGGTGCGCAAGAAAAACGCCGGCCACATGATGATGCTGAATTTCGCCGCGTATGTTTTCGCGTTTCTCGCTTACTACGCCGTCGGCTACGCTTTTCAGTTTGGCGGAGTGGCGATCAACGCCGCGCCCTCGAATATCGGCGGCGCTCCCACAATGAATCATTTCCTCATCGGCAGCGGCTTCTGGGGATTCCTCGGCGGCAAAGGTTTCTTCATGGCCGGCCCGGCGTACGACGTCAGCGCCAACTGCCTGATCCTTTTTGAAGTCGTCTTCATGGAGACGGCGGGCTACATCATCGTCGGCGCAATCTGCGAACGCATCACCTTCTGGGCGTTCCTGCTCTGCGAACTTTTCGTAGGCGCGCTGCTTTATCCCATTTCGGGATGTTGGGCTTGGGGCGGCGGCTGGCTCTCGCAGCTTGGTAACTCAATGCACTGGGGCCACGGCTACATCGACTTCGCGGGTTCTTCCGTAATTCACGGCCTCGGCGGATTCTGCGCAATGGCGCTTGCGATCATTCTCGGCCCGCGCCTCGGAAAATATGGCCCGGACGGAAGACCGCGCGCCTTCCCAGCATCCAATCTCGTTTTCGTCGTGACCGGTACCTTCCTGCTGCTCTTCGGCTGGATGGGTTTCAATCCCGGTTCCACGCTCGGCTCCACGGATCTCCGCATTTCCGTGATCGCAGTGAACACCAACCTCGCCGCCGTCGCCGGCTCGGCCGCCGCGATGCTTTTTTGGTATTTCAAATTCGGCAAGCCCGACATCACCATGGCTTGCAACGGCATGCTCGCCGGCCTCGTCGCCATCACCGCACCGTGCGCCTTCGTTTCGCCCACTTCATCCGTGGTGATCGGCATCCTCGCTGGCATCATCGTTTGCATCGGCGTGCTCTTCAACGAACGCACGCTGAAAATTGACGATCCCTGCGGCGCAATCGCCGTTCACGGCTACTGCGGCTGGTTCGGCGCGGTGGCTCTCGGAATTTTCGCGGACGGCTCGTACGGCCAGGGCTGGAACGGCGTCGGCACCACCTCTTATCTCGGCCACGCCGGTTTGGGCGTCACAGGACTGCTTCACGGCGACGTGAAACAGTTCTTCATGCAGCTCGGCGGCGCCACCTTCATCGTTCTATATTCGTTCGTCTTCACGTTCGTCGTCTTCAAAGGCGTCAACGCCGTGAAGTCGATGCGCGTCTCCCGTGAGGTCGAACTCGAAGGTCTCGACATGCCCGAGTTCGGCATGCTTGCCTACCCCGAGGATCCCGTACAGGTGCTCACGACCGGCACGACGATCTAGCGCCACCCGCATTCCTCAGCGTTTCGAAAGGCCGGAGCCGCTCATCTCCGGCCTTTTGTTTCCAGCGCTTCTTCGCACTCCCGTTGAATCAAAACGCACCACTTGCGCCTCGCCAGCTTACGAATTCCTTACGGCTCGCTTACGTCGCCCTGATGCCCCACGCGTAGCATCCCTTCTGCATTGCGGCACCGTCCACCTTTTTGGTCCGGCGGAATCCGCACGGAGACGATTTCCATGACTTGGTTTTCAGGCCGTTTTCGATCTGTGGCGCTGGTGGTTTTCGCATTTCCAGCCGCGCTGGCAGCGCAGGCAGTACCTACGCTTGCGCCGTCAACGCAAACGACGGCCTCGACGCCGGCATCTTTCGCGAGTTCCGCGCCAACTAACGCCGGCAGCTCCAGTGGCCCCGAATCGACAACGGAAGCGGCAGCCAACGAAGCCCCCGCCGATCCCGACCAATCCAGTTCCGCCGCCCAATCCGCGCCAACGGGAGACGCCGCCGCAGCGCCCGCTCAAACTCTGCAAGGCAATTTCTTCGAGCGTTTCTTCGGCGCATACAAGCAAGATTGGACCGGCACCACGCCAAGTGGTCCAACGCCGCCGCGTCGGGGCCTTCCAAGCCCCGTCACGAATCCTCCTTTCCCATTTTCCGATTGGCCCTACGGTGGCTCCCCCACGATCGGCGAGCCGTGGACGCAGTCCGGCCCGTTGATGGAAGCCATCTGGAGTGGCTCGCACGGCGATTGGTTCAAGCGCAGTGGAATTCAAATCTACGGCTGGCTCGATGCCGGCTTCAACGTCAGCACTTCTAATCGCGGACGTTACGCGAACGCGCCCGAATCCTACGACGTCGTCCCCAACTCGATTCAGCCCGATCAAGAAGTTCTCTACTTCGAGCGCCAGCCCGACACCGTGCAGACCGATCACTTTGACTGGGGTTTCCGCTTCGCGAGTCTCTACGGTCTCGACTATCGCTACACCACAGCGAAGGGAATTTTCAGCAATCAGTTGCTTGGAAAAAATCTCGAGTACGGCTACGACCCCGTCATGTTTTACGCCGACCTCTACTGGGGCCAGGTCGCGCAGGGCCTCGACATTCGCGTCGGCCGCTACATTTCGCTGCCCGACATCGAAGCTCAACTCGCGCCGAACAATTACACCTACAGCCACTCGCTGCTCTACACCGTCGATTGCTACACCCAGACGGGCGTCAATGCCACCGTGAAACTCAACGATCATTGGTTGCTGCAGGGCGGCATTTCCGCCGGCTGTGAAACTCCGCCCTGGAACACGCACGACGCGAAGCCGACTTTGAATCTGGGTTTTCAGTACACCTGGAACAACGGCAACGACTCGCTGTATCCGATGCTCAACGCACTCAACGACGGCAAATACGCCTACAACAACCTGAATTCCTTTTATCTCACCTGGTATCACAAATTCGCGTCGCATCCCTCGCTGCACACCGCCACGGAAGCCTGGTACATGTGGGAGAAAGACGTCCCGAATCTCAACAATTCCGCTTCGGCGCCTCTCCTGGAAGGCGGCGCCAACGGCGCGTACTGCTCGGACGTCACCGTCCTCACCTGTTACGCGCCTGAATGGGCGTTTGTGAATTACGTCGAGAAAGAAATTAATCCCAAGAATTACATCTCGATCCGCAACGAGTATCTCGACGACATGGTTGGCCAGCGCACGGGCACAAAATCGCGATACTCCGAGCACCTGCTCGGCTGGGGCCACTGGATCGGCACCACGATTTTGATTCGCCCTGAAATCCGTTACGAACGCTCCTACGACGCGCCCGCCTATGACCTGGGCCACAAGAAAAACCAGCTCACCGGCGCCGGCGACATCATTTTCTTTTTCTAATTCGCGTGAACCGTGGAGACGTAACAATGCAAGACGTGATTTTCATTCTCGCAACTCTCGTTTTTTTCGCGGTCGCACTCGCCTACGTACGCGCGTGCGACCGCTTGAAGTAGGGAGCCCTCACATATGTTTGGAAATATTGTGCTGCTCGGAATTTGCGTTCTCATCCTCGCTTATCTGTTCGCCGCGCTTCTCTGGCCGGAGAGGTTCTGAGCCATGACCGCGAATGGATGGTTTCAGATCTTTTTCTTCGTGCTGGTGATCTTCGCGATCACCAAGCCCCTCGGTATTTTCATGGCGCGTGTATTCGCGCGCGAAAAAACGTTTCTCGACCCCGCGCTGCGCCCTCTCGAACGCTTGCTCTACACCATTTGCGGCGTCGATGAAAAGCACGAGATGCGCTGGACCGAATACGCCTTCTCGATGCTGCTCTTCAGCTGCGTCTCTATGCTTCTTTTGTACGCGATCGAGCGCCTTCAGCACGTGCTGCCGTGGAATCCCCAGGCGCTCGCCAACGTCGGCACCGATCTCGCCTTCAATACCGCCGCATCCTTCACCACCAACACCAACTGGCAATCCTACGTGCCCGAAACGACGATGAGCTACGCGACGCAGATGGCCGGACTCGCGTATCACAACTTCGCTTCCGCTGCCGTTGGCATCGCCTTGGCCATCGCCGTCATTCGCGGCATCACGCGTCGCGAGAGCAATTCCATAGGCAACTTCTGGGTCGATCTCACTCGCTCGTTTCTTTGGGTACTCCTCCCCGCATGCCTTGTCATTGCGCTTTTCTTTGTTTCACAAGGTGTCGTCCAGAACCTGAATCCATACACCACCGTGCAGGTCGTCGATCCACAGACTGTTCAGACCACCGGCACGGACGGCAAGACCACAACTCAAGTCGTTAATCAGCAATTGATTCCGCAGGGTCCGATCGCCTCACAGGAGGCCATCAAGATCCTCGGCACCAACGGCGGCGGATTCCTCAACGCCAATAGCGCCCACCCCTACGAAAATCCCACCCCACTCACGAATTTCATCCAGCTCGTTTTGATTTTCGCGATTCCCAGCGGGCTTACTTACACGCTTGGCCGCATGACCGGCTCGCAGCGACATGGTTGGGCCGTCTGGGGCGCGATGGCGGTCCTGTTCGTTGTCGCCCTCACAGCCGCTTACGCCGCCGAATCAAAAGGCAATCCGCTTCTCCACGGCGTCGATCAGTCTGTATCCTCCACGCAACCCGGCGGCAACATGGAGGGCAAAGAAGTCCGCTTTGGCATTACCAACTCCGCGCTTTATGCCGTCGTCACCACCGATGCGAGCTGCGGCGCCGTCAACGCGATGCACGATTCGTTCACTCCGCTGGGCGGTATGATCCCGCTCATCAACATCATGCTCGGCGAAGTCGTCTTCGGCGGCGTCGGCTCCGGCCTCTACGGCATGATCGTCTTCGTCATCCTGGCCGTCTTCATCGCGGGCCTGATGGTCGGCCGCACTCCGGAATATCTCGGCAAGAAAATCGAAGCCTATGACGTGAAGATGGCCATGCTCTCCGTGCTTATTTTCCCGCTCGTGATTCTCGTCTTCACCGCGATCTCAGTGGTGGCGAAATTCGGGATCAGCTCCATCTCTAATCCCGGCCCACACGGACTCTCGCAAATTCTCTACGCGTACACATCCGGCACCGGGAACAACGGCTCCGCTTTCGCCGGCCTGAACGCCAACACGCTCTGGTACAACACGACCATCGGCTTCGCCACGCTGTTTGGCCGCTTCTTCGCAGTAATTCCGATTCTCGCGATCGCCGGCAGCCTCGCGAAAAAGAAATTCGTGCCCGAATCCGCAGGCACGTTCCCAGTCACCACGCCGCTCTTCAGCTCGCTTCTCGTTTTCGTAATCCTGATCGTGAGCGCGCTCACATTCTTCCCCGCGCTCAGCCTCGGCGCGATTCTCGAGCACCTGATGATGCACGCAGGAAAGGTTTTTTAAACGTCCATGACCACTACTTCGAATCCGAAAGAGAAATCCCGCTGGGGCAAGCAGATCGTCGTTCAGGCGATCTGGGAATCCTTCGTCAAACTGAATCCGAAGACGCTCGCCAAAAATCCCGTGATGTTCGTCGTCGAAGTCGGCGCCGTTCTCACCAGCGTCGATCTCATTCGCGGCATCGCGCACGGCGCGGGTGGCTTCGGTTTCTCGCTTCAGATCACGCTATGGCTCTGGTTCACCGTGCTCTTCGCCAATTTCGCCGAAGCCATGGCCGAAGGCCGCGGCAAAGCCCAGGCCGAAACGCTGCGCAAAGCGCGCTCCGAAACCATCGCCCGGCGCCTCAAGGCCGATGGCACCACCACAGAATCCGTTCCCGGCTCCGCGCTCCGCTCCGGCGATTTCGTGATGATCGCCGCCGGCGAATTTATTCCCGGCGACGGCGAAGTCGTCGAAGGCGTCGCATCCGTGGATGAATCCGCCATCACCGGCGAGTCCGCTCCCGTAATCCGCGAATCCGGTGGAGATCGCTCTGCCGTCACCGGCGGCACGCGCGTGCTCTCCGACGAAATCAAAGTGAAAATCACATCGAACCCTGGCGAAACTTTCCTCGATCGCATGATCAAGCTCGTCGAAGGCGCTGCACGCCAAAAGACGCCGAACGAAATCGCGCTCAACATTCTTCTTGCCGGCCTCACGATCATCTTTCTTCTCGCCGTCGTCTCGCTTCAGCCCATGGCGATTTATTCCGGCGCGCCGCAGTCCGTGTTCGTTCTCGTCGCGCTTCTCGTTTGCCTGATTCCCACCACGATCGGCGGCCTTCTCTCCGCCATCGGCATTGCCGGCATGGATCGCGTGTTGCAGAAGAACGTTCTCGCGATGTCCGGCCGCGCCGTCGAAGCCGCGGGCGACGTCGATACACTTCTCCTGGACAAAACAGGCACCATCACTCTCGGCAATCGCCACGCAACCGAGTTCGTCGCCGCTCCCGGTGTTCGCGAACAGGAAGTTGCCGACGCGGCGCAACTCGCCTCGCTCGCCGACGAAACTCCCGAAGGCCGTTCCATCGTCGTCCTCGCCAAGGATAAATACGGTCTCCGCGGCCGTGAACTCGCCTCCGCAGCCGCCACATTCATTCCGTTCTCGGCGGTCACGCGCATGTCCGGCGTCGATCTCGACGGCCACAAAATCCGCAAAGGTGCCGTGGATGCCATCACCCGCTATATAAAGGAACAGAACGGCCTCTTCCCGCCGGAAGTGAAGGAAGCCGTCGAGCGCATCGCCAATTCCGGCGGCACTCCGCTTGTCGTCGCGGAAGACGATCGCGTACTTGGCGTGATTCACCTGAAAGACATCGTGAAGGGCGGCATGCGCGAGCGCTTCGATCACCTGCGCATGATGGGCATTCGCACCGTGATGATCACCGGTGATAATCCGCTCACCGCCGCGGCCATCGCGCGCGAGGCGGGCGTCGATGATTTTCTTGCTCAGGCGACTCCGGAAGACAAACTCGCCCTCATCCGCCGCGAACAAGCCAAAGGCAAGCTCGTCGCGATGACCGGTGACGGCACCAACGACGCGCCCGCTTTGGCACAGGCCGACGTCGGCGTCGCCATGAACGCTGGCACGCAAGCCGCGAAAGAAGCCGGCAACATGGTCGATCTCGACTCCAATCCGACCAAGCTCATTGAAGTCGTCGAGATCGGCAAGCAGCTGCTCATCACACGCGGCGCGCTCACCACGTTTTCCGTCGCCAACGACGTCGCGAAATATTTCGCGATCATCCCCGCGATGTTCGCCGCCGCGTTGCCTCAGCTCGGCGTGCTCAACGTAATGGCGCTCAAGACGCCGCAGTCCGCGATTCTCTCGGCCGTCATCTTCAACGCCGTGATCATCATCGCGCTCGTGCCTCTCGCGCTTCGCGGCGTCAAATATCGCCCCGTCGGCGCCGAAGCTCTGCTCCGCCGCAACCTTCTTGTTTACGGCCTCGGCGGCATCGTCGCGCCGTTCATTGGAATCAAGCTCATCGACCTGCTCATCACCCACGTGGGATTGGCCTAAGGCGACTAAAGGAACACGCTCATGAAAAAAAATCTGCTCACTGCAATCTGGATGACCGTCGCAACCACCGTAATCTTCGGCTTGCTCTACCCGCTCGCCGTCACTGGCCTCGCCCGCGTGATTTTTCCCCGGCGGGCGAATGGCGAACTCATTGTCGTGAATGGCAAGACAGTCGGCTCGAGCCTCATCGGCCAGGCCTTCTCTTCGCCGGGATATTTCCGCTCGCGTCCCTCAGCGGCGGGCGCCGCAGGCTATGACGCAGACGCTTCCAGCGGTGGCGCTTCGAATCTCGCACCCACAAACAGCGCCCTGATCACGCGCGTCGCGGCCGACGTTGAAAAAGCTCAGAAGGAAAATCCGTCCGCCAAAATTCCCATCGATCTCGTCACCACGTCCGCGTCCGGCCTGGATCCCCACATCTCGCCGGCCGCTGCTGAATTCCAGATTCCACGTGTCGCTCGCGAACGCACCATGAGCGAAGCCGATGTCCGCGCGCTCGTCGCGAAGCACACTGAAGCGCGCCAGCTCGGCTTTCTCGGCGAACCGCGCGTCAACGTCCTCGAGCTCAACCTCGATCTCGACGCAATTCACCCGATGCACCACTAAACGGGCTGAATTTTATTTGGAAGACTTCGAAGGTGGTTTGTCGCTGCCACCGTTTGGCGTGGGCGGCTCAAACCGGTAACCCACCCACGGCTCGGTGTGGATGTAGCGTGGATTTCGCGGGTCCGGCTCGATCTTTTTCCGCAGTTGGTTGATGAAGACGCGCAGGTATTCCGTCTCGTCGCCGTAGTCCGGACCCCACACCGCCTGCAGCAATCGCCTGTGCCCTTGCGCTTTCCCTTGATTGGCAACAAGCTGCCGCAGCAGCTCGAATTCCTTGGGCGTCAGCCGCACCGGATTCCCCGCGAGCGTCACATGGCGCTTT
The DNA here is from genome assembly GCA_963702125.1 of uncultured Acidobacteriota bacterium. Classification (GTDB taxonomy): domain Bacteria; phylum Acidobacteriota; class Terriglobia; order Acidiferrales; family UBA7541; genus Palsa-295. Next base: position 4,195,436 of record OY969716.1, on the reverse strand, counting down.
TCGAAATCGATGGACAGCTCGTCCGATAGATAAGGTTCCGTCGTCTCTTCCGTCGCCGTTCGCCGGAGCGCCGCGCGAATCCGCGCCATCAATTCTTCCACGCCAAACGGCTTCACCACGTAGTCGTCCGCGCCTGCATCGAGCGCCATCACTTTGTCGTGCTCGCTGTTCCGTACCGTCAACATAATGATTGGCACGTCGCCGGTGCGCCGCAGCTCCCGCGCCGTTTCCACTCCGCTCATTCCCGGCAAATTCACATCCAGCAGAATGAGATCGACTTGTTCCGTGCGGATTTTTTCCAACGCCTCTTCGCCGCTCAGTGCCTCGATCACCGCGTAGCCATGCGTCGCAAGCGTCGTCCGCATTGTCCGCCGGATCTGCGGCTCGTCATCCACCACCAGCACTGTTGCCCCGCTCATGCACCCGCCTTTCCGCGCTCGATCGGCAGCGTGAACGAGAACACCGACCCGTGCCCGCGCTGGCTCGTCAGCGATATCGTGCCGCGATGTGCTTCGATAATCGCTTTCGCGATCGGCAGCCCCATTCCCGTCCCCTGCACCTGAAATCTCTGATCTTTGCCGCGATAGAATTTCTCGAAAATCAGCGCCTGCTCCTGTTCGTCGATTCCCGCGCCGCGATCCGCCACGCTCGTCACCACAATATCTCCCGCCGCTTCCGCTGTGATTGTAATCGGCTGCCCCATCGGCGAATAACGGTGTGCGTTTTCAATCAGCTGCACCAGTGCATCCGTGATTCGCTTCAAATCAACGGACACCTTCGGCAGACTCGCCGGAATGTTCAGGCGAACTTCCCGCCCGCGCAGCGAATTCGCCGATTGCTCCAGCGCCACGCGCATCACCTCGTCGATCGCGTGCGGCGCAAGATTCAATTCCACCTCGCCCGCATCCAGCTGCGCCATCTCGCCCGCTTCGCCCACCAGGCGGTTCAGCCGGTCCGTCTCTTCGTTCACAATCGTCAACAGCTCCGCCCTTTGCTCGGTCGATACGTTCGGGTTCGAAAGCAGGTTCGTCACCGAAGCTTTGATCGAAGTCAGCGGAGTCCGCAGCGCGTGCGTCACCGAATCCAGCAGCGCCGTTCGCAGCCGTTCGCCCTCGCGCGCCGCTTCTGTTTGTCCCAGCTGCTCCACCGCGCGCGCCCGCTCGATCGCCACCGCCGTCAACGTCCCGATCGATTCCAGCGTCTGCCGCGTCAGCACCGTCCCAGTGATCCCGATGCTCCCAAATGACCGCATTCCCATCCGCACCGGCATAAAACTCAAGCTCGTCGCCGCATCGATCAACGGTTCTTCGCGCAGCACGTTTGCTTTCAGGCTCTCCACGTCCAGCTGCGGCACCACCGGGCCCGAGCGATACACCTTCTGCTTATCCGCCAGCAGCAGCGCCGCCGCGCCCACTTCAAAAATCTCCACGATCTGCGACGGTATTCGGTTCTGCAGCTGGATCACGTTTCCAAATTCCAGCAGCCCCTGGCTGAAGAGATACAGCTTCTCGATCTCCCGCCGCCGCGCCGACGCATCTTCCGCTTTCTGCTTCGCCCGGTTCGAGAGCTGGCTCACCAGCACCGCCACCGCCAGAAACGCGAATAGCGCCACCCAGTTCTGCGGGTCCGCCACCGTCAGCTTCCCGATCGGCGGCAGAAAGTTATAATTGAAGCTCACCATCGCAGCGATCGACATCACCACCGCCACGGTCAATCCCCATGCCGTGGACACGGCTACAATCGCCAGCAGATAGGTGAGCGCAACCGTGGTAGCGTTGACGGGCAAAACGCGGCGATAAAACACCGAAATCCCCGCTACGATCGCGAGTGCAATCGCGATTCGCACGAATTTTTCGGCAAGCGACGGACGCACGCTGAGATTCTAACGTAGCCCGCTCCGCAAGTCGCGGAAGAGATATTCCGTATGCCCAAGACACCCGAAGAGTGGCTCAAACAGTCCGCGCCCGAAGAAAAAACCAAAGGCGCGCTCAAGCTTTTTCTCGGCTACGCACCCGGCGTTGGCAAAACCTTTAGCATGCTCAGCGAAGCCATCCGCCGCGCCAGCCGCGGTGAAGAAGTCGTGATCGGCATCGTCGAAACGCACGGCCGCCGCGGCATTGCCGAGCTTTCCTCGCAGCTCGAAACCATTCCCCGCCGCATGATCGATTACAAAGGCACGCTTTTCGCCGAAATGGATCTCGACGCGATCATCCGCCGTCGCCCGGCCGTCGTCCTGGTGGACGAACTCGCCCACACCAACATCCCGGGCAGCAAAAATCGCAAGCGCTACGAAGACGTCCTCGAAATTCTCGACGCCAACATCGACGTCATCTCCACCGTCAACATCCAACACATCGAAAGCATCGCGCCCACCGTCCGTGCCATCACCGGCGTCGCCGTCCGCGAGACTGTCCCCGACTGGGTGCTTCAAGTCTCCAGCGAAACGGTGATGGTGGACCTCACTCCCGAGGCTCTGCAAAACCGCATGAAGCGTGGCGATGTGTACGGCAAAGAAAAAGTGGAGCAGGCTCTCGGGAATTTCTTTCGCCGCGGCAATCTGATCGCTCTGCGCGAACTCGCTCTTCGCCAGGTGGCCGAACAGGTGGACCGTAACCTGGAATCCTACATGGAGGAGAAAGACATTCAGGAAAGCTGGGCCGTTCGCGAGCGCATCGCCGTTTGCATCAGCTCGAACGCGAAGGCTCAGTACTTACTCGCGCGCGCAGCACGCATGGCCCGGCGCATGGACGCGGAACTATTCGCCATTCATGTCGATCTCGACGACGACATCACCGCCCAGGATGAGAAATCGCTCGCTGCAAACTTGGCGTTCGCCGAAAGCCTGGGAGCCAAACCTATCCGGCTGAAAGGAGATAGTGTCGCCGCTGCCACCGCGCAATTCGTCCGCGAAAAGCATGTCACGCAAGTCATCTTCGGCCGCAGCGCCACAGAGGGATGGCGCAAGCTTCGCTACATGAACGCCATCAACAAATTTTTGAGCGAAGCGCCCGCCGTGGACGTGCACATCGTCACGCAGGAAGCCGACTAGCGCCGGCTCCGCGCCCGCCATGCCGCGCGAAAATTAAGCGGCAGCCGCCGACGCGCGCTCTTTCTCCCGCTCTTCCTTCACAAACGCGCGGCTCGCCAGCTCGATCACCTGCTTCAGATGCCACCACTCGCGCTCGTTCATCAGCCGCCCTTCCGAACTCGAAAAGTGGATCGACACAAATCCGTCGCTCGAAAGCGGCGCTCGCACCACCAAAATGCTCTTCTGCTCGCTCACATTGTTGTCAGACACTTTCTTCCTCCCCGAATCCGTATCAAGAATATCGTCCCGCCGCCCCAAACCCCTTTTGGGTGTATCAGTATCACGCTGGAACGCCTCTCGCGCAACGAAAGACGTTTCCCCTTCATTTCGCCTGCAGACCCACACCGCAATCGGACCTCCAGACGCCCAGCCCACCGCCATTCAATCTGGCGCAAGCGGTCGTGCATCCGGCCCGTTCTGAACCCGCCGCCCGCCCAAATCACTTCCAGCCCCGCCCTTTCTCTGCTATTCTAGGAAGTCTCTGTAGCCGACAATTTTCAGCTCTTGGAGTCACAGTACAATGGCACTGGCATGTGAATTCTGCGGTAAAAAACCTAGCTTCGGCAACACCATCAGCCACGCAAACAACGTTACCCGTCGGCGTTGGAATCCCAATCTCCGCCGCGTCCGCGCGGTCGTCAACGGCTCGCGCAAACACGTTCGCGTCTGCACGTCCTGCATTCGGTCTGGCCGCGTTACCAAAGCGGCGTAGCTCGCTGCCCGGCACCGGCTTCCTCCGAAGGAGTTCCGCTTGACTCGAAAATTCCTGGTCGTCGCTGCGGTCGCGGTTTGTTTGCTCGCAGCTTCTTGCAAAAAGGACGTCGCGCCGGGACCGGACACCTGGGCCGTCGTGGACGGCAAAGACATCCCTCGCGCCGAGGTGGAGAAATATTTCCGCACGCGCGTCAACGCGCAGGGCCCCGCTCCGTCTCAGGAAGAAGCCGCCTCGCTCAAGCTGAGTATTCTCGACGAACTCATCAATAAGGAAATCCTCCTCGAACGCGCCGCCAAAGCCAATCTGCTCGCGAGCGACGCCGAGGTCGAAGACAAGTTCACCGAGTCGAAGAGCCCGTACACCGAGGAAGAGTTTCAGCGGAAGTTGCAGTCGAGCGGCCTCACCGTGGACGATCTGAAACAGGATCTTCGCCGCGATCTTTCCGTTCAGAAGCTTTTGAATCGCGAAGTCGTCGCCAAAATCTCCATCACCGACCAGGACGTCAGCGACTTCTACAATAAGAATCGCGCGCAGTTCAACGTCGTTGAGCCCGAATATCACATCGCGCAGATCGTCGTCACTTCGCACCCCGATCCCGGCGTGCAGAATCGCAAAAACGACAAGGCGCAGAACGAGCCCGACGCAAAGCGCAAAGTCATCCTGCTCGAGCAGAAAATCGCCGGCGGCGCGGACTTCGCCCAACTCGCGATGGATTACTCCGAGGATTCCACCGCCACCACCGGCGGCGATCTCGGCTTCGTCCCCGAGTCGCGCTTGAATCAGTCCGACCCCATCCTGAAGAAAGCCGTTCTCTCGATGAAGCCGGGCGACGTAAGCCAGCCCATCGCCGAACAAAACGGCCGCTACCGCATCCTCAAGCTCGTCGCGAAAGAGCCTTCCGGCCAGCGTGAACTTTCCGATCCGCAGGTCCAGCAGTCCATCCGCGACATGCTCCGCAACCGCAAAGAACAGCTGCTCCGCACCGCTTACATGATCGAAGCGCGCGACGACGTGAAGGTCACGAACTACCTCGCGCGCCAGATTCTGGAGTCGGCCGGAAAGCTGCCCGTCGGCAAGTAGTCATCGCCTGAGTTTTTGAATGAGTGATTACAACGGGCGCGAAGGCCTTCGTGCGCTCGCCTTACGGACCAGCCCCTGCCCTAGCTCTGAAGCGAACGTTCTCCGAGCGGTCTCGCCGCACGCTGCGTCGCCAACACTCGCGCTGCGATGAGCCCCACCACCGGCGAAAACATCGCACAAATCAGAAACGCCGACCGGAAAGCCACGCCTTGCTTCTCGAGCTTCTCCGCCGTCACCGCGCACACCAGCGCCCAGCACAGCAGCACAATCCCTATCGTCAGATACGCCGCCACCATCGCGAAATGCACATGCAATCCCATTGCCTGATCCCCAGGTAGTCTGCAGATTCGAGAGCTGGATATTCCCCGTGCTTCCAGCTTCGCAAACCGCTCTTCGGCAAGGGAGTGCCGGGCAGGAACATCACGCGTAAAGGTAACCGCGCTTGATGCGTATGAGTAAACGTTAATCTCGTTTCGATTTCAGGCGATTATCGCCACAGTTTCGCCCGCATTCACGGCCTGCCCCTCAATTACCGCCAGCCGTTCCACCGTTCCCGATTTGGGCGATCGAATTTCATTTTGCATCTTCATTGCTTCCACCACCACGATTCCTTGCCCCGCCTGCACCGCATCGCCCGTCGCCACCAGCAGCCTCACCACCTTGCCCGGCATCGGCGCCAGAATTTGCTGCCGCCCCTCGGTCTCCGCCGCGCCATGCCCACCTCGGCGCCACTCGCGCGGATCGCGCACCGTCGCTTCCACTTCGCGCCCCGCCGTCGCAACGCGCAGTTTTCCCGCAAACGGCTCGACTCGCACCTCAAACGATTTCCCATCCACGAGGATGGAATAGACGCCCGGCGAAACTTCCACCGCGTCCGCCTCCAGGGCGCGCCCATCGATCGTCCACTGCTCGCGCTCCCCGCGCATCGACGTTTCAACGCGGTGCTTCTCTCCTCCGAATTCAATTTCAATGTTCACGCGCGCGGCTCCCGTGCCACCTGTTCGCGCCGGCTCTCGCCTCGCCATCTCGACGCCGGCTCCGCCGGAGCCTTAGCGCCGCCATCACTCGTCGGCTTCGCAGCACCTTTCGATCGATGCCACAGCGCCGTCGCAATCAGTGCCGCATCACGCGCGGAATCTTCCGAATCGCTTTCCGCCACCGGCCGCTTCAGAAAATCGTCCAGCCAGCGTGTGTAAATCGCCGCCGTCACGAAATCATCACTCGCGAGGATCCGCCGGAACAGCCCCACATTCGTCTTGATCCCGCTCGCGTAGTATTCCGCCAGCGCCCGCTTCAGCCGCGCAATCGCTTCGTCGCGATCCGCGCCCCACGCGATCAATTTCCCCAGCATCGGATCGTAGTCATTCGGCACCGTCCAGCCGCCATACACTCCGTCGTCAAGCCGGATACCGGGCCCCGTCGGCACGCGCCGCTCCACAATTTTCCCCGGCGATGGGAAAAAATTGTTGTCCGGATCTTCCGCGTAAATCCGGCACTCGATCGCGCAACCGCGCAACGTCACGTCGTCCTGCCTCAGCGGCAGCTTCTCACCCGCCGCCACGCGAAACTGCAGCTTCACCAGATCCAGCGCTGTCACCATCTCCGTCACCGGATGCTCCACCTGCAGCCGCGTGTTCATTTCCAGAAAATAGAATTTCCGCTCGGCATCGACCAGGAACTCCACCGTTCCCGCGTTGTAATAGCCGCCCGCGCGGGCCAGTTTCACTGCCGCATCGCCCATCGCGCGCCGCAGCTCCGGCGTCATAATGGGCGAAGGCGCTTCCTCGATCACTTTCTGATACCGCCGCTGCACCGAGCATTCGCGCTCGCCCAGATGGATCACGTTGCCGTGCTTGTCGCCCAGCACCTGCAGTTCGATGTGCCGCGGCTTGATCAAATATTTTTCGAGGTACATCCGCCCGTCGCCAAACGCGTTCTGCGCTTCAGACGACGCGTCCCGCAGCGCGCTCGCGAAATCTTTCTCCTGCTCAACGAGCCGCATGCCCTTGCCACCGCCGCCCGCCACTGCCTTTAGCACCACCGGATAGCCCGTCTTTCGCGCCGCAGCGATTCCCTCTTCCGCATTCGCGATCGGATCGAGCGTCCCGGCCACCGTCGGCACTCCCACCTCGCGGGCCACATTTCGCGCCGCCGTCTTCGAACCAAGCTTTTCCATCGCCTCCGCGCTCGGACCGATGAAAACGATTCCCGCCTTCTCGCACGCCCGCGCCAGCGCCGGATTTTCCGCCAGAAATCCGTACCCTGGGTGAATCGCGTCGCATCCCGCAAAGCGCGCCGCACCAATAATTTTATCGATCACCAAATAACTCTCGCGCGACGGCGCCGGCCCAATCCCATACGCCTCATCCGCCAGCCGCACGTGCAGCGACGCCCGGTCCACATCGCTGTAAACCGCCACCGACCGGATCCCCATCTCCCGGCACGCCCTCACGATGCGCACCGCAATCTCCCCGCGATTCGCGATCAATATTTTCTTAAACATTCCTCTCCACTCATCCGGCCACAGATTCTAGCATTGGCATCAGGCGCGCGCAGCGCGCGTCCGACAGGGCCCAAGCCCGGTCGGCGTAGCACACGCGTTCACGCGTGCTGCACTAAGCCGGTACTAGCCTGTGTGCCTTTGTCTCACGGGCCTTTTGAAAAAAGGCCCGTCATCCAGAACCTACTTCAGCAGGTGAAGGATCTCTCCCCGCTTTCATTTTCGAGCCGTACCCCAATCCCAAAACTGTGGAATCTCCCCGCTCCCCTCGCTATCATTACCGACGCCGTATCCCAAACCATGAGCCCGAAACTCGACGCATTTACCCAAGACCAGTGGAAAAAAGAAGCCGCCGAAGCCGCTTCCCAGCAGGTGAAGTCCGGCATGATCGTCGGCCTCGGCACAGGCTCCACGGCAAAGTACGCCATCGACGCGCTCGGCCGCCGCGTCGCAAATGACGGACTGAAAATCTCCGGCATTGCCACCTCCGAACGCAGCAACGCCCAAGCCGCATCGCTGAAAATTCCCATCACCAATTTCGCCGAGCAAAGCCGCATCGACCTCACCATCGACGGCGCCGACGAAGTCGTACCTGGCAAACTCGCTTTGATCAAAGGCCACGGCGGCGCGCTGCTCCGCGAAAAAATCGTCGCATCCGCCAGCTCGCGCATGGCCGTCGTGGTGGACGAATCGAAAATCGTCTCCAAGCTCGGCCAGCTCGTTTCCGTTCCCGTCGAAGTCGTTCCCTTTGGCTGGGAGATGACTTCGCGGCGCCTCGCCAAAATCGGAGGCAAGCCGAAGCTTCGACTCAGCTCCGGACGCAAACCTTACGTCACCGACGGCGGCCACTACATCCTCGATTGTGGGTTTGGAAAAATCAACGATCCCGCCGACGTCGCCCACGAACTCGATTGCATCGTCGGCGTCATCGAACACGGCATCTTCCTCAATCTCGCCACGGAAGTTTTCGTCGGCGGTCCCGGTGGCGTCGCGCTGCTCAAGCGAACTGGCGCCAAAAAATCCGCCGTAAAAATAAAAAGCCGGCGGCGCTAGGCCGTCGGCTTTTCTAAAACGTCACTAATTCAGACCGCTTAATTCTTCGTGGCGCAACCTTCCGGATAAACCGCATCCAGCGCGCCCCACAGCGCCTTCAGGCTCCGCTGAGCGGAACACAACACCGCCACCTCATCCACATTCTTCTGCGACATCAGCCATCCGCGCCACGCCGCGCGGTGCCGCACATCCGCTTCCTCGTGCACCGCGAAATAGGCCAGCGCCTTGGGCTCCGTCACGTTGTAAAACTTGCGCAGCCCCGAAATCTTCTGCGTCGCGATCTCCGGCACCTGCGCTTCGTACACGTAGAACGAAGCTACAGCCTGTGCCAGCGATCCCTGCGCAGCTGCCTCGTCAAATGCATCGAGCAGCGCCGCGACTCCCGGCAACGGCTTCGCGCCATCAAGCGACGATTCCGTCACGCCGATCGACTGCGCGAATTCGCGCCACAGCTTCGGGTGCGAAGCTGACGCATCCAGCTCTTCGTCCAAATTTTCCTGCACCAACTTATTAAGCTTCGGCTCGCTCTTGGTGCGATCCGCCAGCTGTTTCAGGTTCTCCGGGAATGCGCGCACGTGTTGATAGTACTGCTCCGCATACAGCGCCAAAGATTTCTTGCTCAGCTTGCCTTCGGTCCACGCTTGGTAGAAAGGATGCTGAAGGAGGTTGTACTTCGCGACGAGCGCGTCGAGCGATTCAAGCAAAGTCCGCGGTGCCGCGGCGGGCCTGGGCATTCCTGTCTCCTGCAATCAGTAAATAAGATGGGATGGATAGGACGAGGAAAGAATAGCGAAAGTTCATTAAAATTGCCACACCTCAAGCCTCCCTATTTCAAACTATAAAACCGCTTAGCTGCAACGTTTCCCACCTGCAACCCCACCGCCGTCCCCACCCCACCGCCGCGCATGCCAGACCACAGAGTGGCACACGCTGGAGTTGGCCTGTGTGCCGTAGGCGCGCGCGGCGAGCCGTAACATAGACCGTCAGTCTGCGCGGGGTTCAGTCTCTCCCCGCTTCCGCCTTCGCTTTCTCTTTCCGCCGCAAATCCACCACGCCCCTACTCAAGCACCCAAATCCGTTACAGCGCCCTGCGTGGCATAGAAATATTTTCTGTGTGTAGGCATTCATACACACTCACACACAAACGCCCCCTCAGCGTCCACTTCCAGTCAGATTTTCCGTAGTGTCACCTCAGAGTGGAATATTCCCGTGCTTCTTCTTCGGATTCGTATCCCGCTTATTTTCAAGCGACCGCAGCGCCGTCACCAGTCTCGCCCGCGTCTCCGACGGCTCAATCACCGCATCAATATACCCTCGCTCCGCCGCCACATACGGATTCGCGAAGCTCTCGCGGAACTCATCAATCTTCTCTTTCCGCAACGTATCGCGAGCACCGGCCGCAGCCTGATCCAGCTCCCGCTTATATACAATATTCACCGCGCCCTCCGGCCCCATCACCGCAATCTCCGCCGTCGGCCACGCAAAATTAATGTCCGTGCGGATGTGCTTGGACGCCATCACGCAGTACGCCCCGCCGTACGCCTTCCGCGTGATCACCGTAATCTTCGGCACCGTCGCTTCCGCGAACGCGTACAGAAGCTTCGCGCCGTGCTTGATGATCCCGCCGAATTCCTGCTGCGTCCCCGGCAAAAATCCCGGCACATCTTCAAACGTGATCAGCGGAATGTTGAACGCATCGCAGAACCGCACAAACCGGGCGCCTTTCACCGACGCGTTGATATCCAGCACGCCCGCCAAGAATCCCGGCTGGTTCGCGACAATCCCCACAGGTCGCCCGTCAAGCCGCGCGAATCCCACCACGATGTTCCGTGCGTAGTGCTCGTGCACCTCGAAAAAATTCCCGTCGTCCGCGATCTGGTGAATCACATCCTTTATGTCGTAAGGCTGCTGCGGATTTTCCGGCACGATCGCATTCAGCGCCGGCGTCTTCCGGTCCCACGGATCGTTCGACTCGCGCCGCGGCGCATCGTCCAGGTTGTTCGAAGGAAGATAGCTGAACAGTTCACGGATCATGGCGAGGCACTCGGCATCGTCTCGCGATACGAAATGCGCCACGCCCGACTTCTCGTTGTGCGTCATCGCGCCGCCCAGCTCTTGCTTGGTCACTTCCTCGTGCGTCACCGTCTTGATCACGTCCGGCCCGGTGACGAACATGTACGACGTCTCGCGCGTCATGAAAATAAAATCCGTGATCGCCGGCGAATATACCGCTCCGCCCGCGCACGGCCCCATGATCGCGCTGATCTGCGGAATCACGCCGCTCGCAAGCGTGTTGCGCAGAAAAATTTCCGCGTAGCCGGCGAGAGACATCACGCCCTCTTGAATCCGTGCGCCGCCCGAATCGTTGAGCCCGATCACCGGCGCGCCGTTCCGCAGCGCCAGGTCCATGATCTTGATGATCTTCAGCGCATTCGCTTCCGAAAGCGATCCGCCGAAAACGGTGAAGTCCTGCGCGAACACATACACCAGGCGCCCGTCGATCCGCCCATATCCCGTGATGAATCCGTCGCCGAGCGGGCGCTGCTCGTCCATCCCAAAATCGTGCGACTGGTGCCGCACAAATTTGTCCAGTTCCTCGAACGTGCCTTCGTCGAGCAGCAGATCGATGCGCTCGCGCGCGCTCAGTTTTCCCTGCTTATGTTCGCGGGCGCGCCGTTCGGGTCCGCCGCCTTCTTCGGCTTCGGCGTTCAAGCGGCGCAATTCTTCCAGCCGGTCGTGGTGCTTGCGGTGTTCGGTCAAGAGCGTTGCAGCCTCGGATGTTCTGCCGTGCGGCGATTGCGTGGCGATTTATTGCGAATCTCGTTCCGTCTCATCGTCAAGAGCGAAGCTGAAGTTATCACAGTTCCCCATCGCACGCGACGCACGCGCCCTACTGCACCACCAGCGTGCGCTTCATGATCGTGTCCGCGCCGATCAACATCACTTCGTACTTCCCCGCCGACAGTAGCGCGCCGTCATCGCCGCGCAAGTTCCACGTCACGCGGTTCAGTCCCGCATGCTTCGTAAGCCGCTCCGCGCCGGTCGCGCTGTTGAACGTCTTCACCACTTTCCGCTGCGCGTTGCGCACTTCAATCGTCACTTCGGTCTTCGGCGTCTCGCGAAAGTAATAGTCGATCGTCGCGCCGCGCTCCGCCGTCTCCACAACTGGCTCCAGCAGATAAGCCGCGGCCGAATCCAGATCCGGCCCCGCCTGCCGCAGCGGCAACACATCCTCCAAAATCCATGCCTTCTGCGCCGCGCTCACGGCGATCAGATCGTCGCCCGCCACGCGCAACTCGCGCACATCCGCCACAGGCAAGTTCAACTCCAGCGACTGCCAGTGCGCGCCATCGTCAAACGATACGTACACGCCGTTCGTCGTCGCCGCGTACAGCAACCCTTTGCGAGCCGCATCGGCGCACACCGCGTGCGTCTTCCCATCCGCATTCGCCACCGTGCGAGGCGTTCCCGCCGGCGCGTCGCATTTCGCACCCGCCGCATTCGCCGCGCCAACTCCCGCAGGCCTCCACTTCAGCGCCGCGTACTGCTTCGCATCTACCGCCGCCGCACTCGAATCCTGCGCACGCGACGTGGACGCGGTCATTGCGAGCAGCGTGAACGCCGCGACAGCGCACGAACGAAATCCCCGAGGCATCAAAACGCGCCCCCAAGCTGAAACCTTATCATCATGAACTCTTTGATTCACCGCGGGAGAGAACCGACCGCTCTAGTGCAGGCCGGACCAGTCGTCCGCCACAAGTATGGAATTGCTGGGGTTCGCGGGGTCGTACTTCACGCTGGCAGTCTGTCCGGCGGCTACGCGATTCAGCTGCGCGCGAATTTCGAGGCCCGTCACGTCCTGCGCCGTTTCGTACGTCACTCCGGAAATCGAATAAGAATAATGTAGAAGCTTTCGAGTGCCGTTGCCGTTCGCGCTCGCTTCCGCGCGCTTCTGAAACATGCGCGACCCGCCCGGTTCTTCCGCCGGCTGCGCGTGATCCGCCACTTCGATGATTTGCCCTTCGACGATCCGGCCCACGCGATTCAGATACGCGCACCGCTCCCGCTCGCGGTCCATCGACGTATCCGGTTTGCGCCGCATCCAGAAAATTGCGGAGACGATAGCCACCACCGCGATGCCCGCCAGCGGAAGCCACTCGTGCCAATCACTCAGAATTTCTTTCAATGCTTCGTTTTGTCCCTTACCGAATTCTCTCGCATCGCAATCGCGCCACTATGACGCGTCCGCTTCCGCGATCACCGGATTCCGCAGCGTCCCGATCCCGCTGACGCTCACTTCTACCACGTCGCCCGCGGCCAGCGGCCCAACTCCGGCCGGCGTCCCCGTCGCAATCACGTCGCCGGGCTCCAGCGTCATCACCCGCGAGATAAAGCGCAGTATAGCATCAACGGAAAACATCATTTCCGACGTGTGTCCAGACTGTTTCCTAACGCCATTCACAAACGTCTCGACCTGCACGCCGCCCGCCTGCAACTCGGTTTCGATCACCGGGCCAAACGGGCAGAACGTATCGAAACCCTTGCCGCGCGTGAACTGCACGTCCGCCTTCTGAATGTCGCGCGCCGTCACATCGTTCAAGCACGTGTAGCCAAGCACAAACGGCGCAACATCTGCATCGTCCGCCAGCTTCGAGCAGCGCCGGCCCATCACCACGGCCAGCTCGCCCTCAAAATCGACACGTTGTGAAATAGACGGCATCACGATCGGCTCGCCCGGCGCAATCACGCTCGACGGCGGCTTCAGAAATATCAGCGGGCTTTTTGGTGTCTCATTCCCCAGCTCTTTCGCGTGGTCGGCGTAGTTGCGTCCCACGCAAACGATTTTTGTGGGCACCACCGGCGCGAGGAATTGCACCGCATCCACCGCAAACGTCTTGCCGGTCCGCTCCCGCGGATGCAGCAGCTCGCCCGCAACCTCGATCACCTTTCCATCGGCAACGATTCCGCTGCGCACATCCATCCGCGTCTCCACGGACTCGCGTCCCACGTGAGCTGCATCGATGTGTGGAACCTGGAATCGGCAGAGTTTCATGGCTCAGGGAATCGGTTGATGAAATCAGAACTGCGCCGCCGCGGGACAAAGGGCTGCTTGCGCGCCTGCAGGACCATCGCAGACACCCAGCACACCACCGCGGTCACTCCGTAAATCAGCGCACCCTCGAGCAGCGCGTCGAGCGGCGAACGCAGCACCGAAAAAAGATTCACGAAGTACATGCCCGCCAGGTTGTAGGCCACGATGAAAATGCCCCAGCTCAAAATTCCCGATCCGAAAAGCTGCACCGGCTTGTGCAGGAAGCGGAAGATCGGAATCAGCATGACGATCACAAATAATCCGCAGAACGCCACGTTGCGCTCGAGCGCATGCTTCTCGAGCACCGGCATGCGGTTCGCCGCGATCAACGCCGCCACCATATCCAGCGCAAGGAGCGTGCCCGTGAAAATTCCGGTCTTCAGCCCGGCGCGGGTCGGCAGCGCGGGCGTGAGGGCGCGAACTGCGGCTGCTTGCGCGTCTGGAAGCGATTCGATCATGGGTTTTGCGAAGCGGGCGGCGCGTCTTCGGAAAGAATGCCCTGCACCGGCGCGCTCGGAGCGCTTTCATTTCCGGCACGGTCCACGGCGGTTACGGCGTAGTAGTAAACGTGCCCAGGAACTCCATTCATATCGCGAAAAGCGGGGGTTGGCAACAGTTCGGAGTTTTGTTTCACGCCTTGCACACCACTGTTTTCTGCTCGGTAAACGTTGTAGCCCACCACATCGTGCTCTGGCGCGATGGCCCACGAAAGATCCAGATACGCCGGCGACGCAGGCGCACCGGCACTCGCCGCTTGCGCAGGAATCAACGTCACGATCAGTCCCTCAGGCGCCGCCGGCGCGAACAGATCCTTCGCCGTCACTTCGGTCAGATTCGAGTCCGACGATTCCAGTTGCGCGTCGCCATATTTCGCAAGCGTCCTGACACTGTAAACGTAATGCGCGCCCAGCTCGATCTGTGTATCGAGAAACGGCGGCGCGGCGGCATCCGCGATTCGTTGCAGCGGCACTTTGCCGCCGGCCGACGGCGCGCCCGCCGTCGTCACATGACTCGCGTCCGCAGCCGTGGCGCGATAAATCCGGTAGCCGTTGATGGGCGGCGTCGTGCCGGTGATCGTTTGCGTCGGCGGAGTCCAGTTGATCCCCACGCCGTCGCGCGCATTGTCTGCCTTCGCGTCTGAGATCGCCGGATAAGAAGGATGAAGCGTGATCGCCACCGCGTTCGAATCGGACGACGGCTTCTTCTCCTTCTCATATGTCCGGATCATGTACACCGCGTTCAGCGAAGTTTGCCCGCCGAAGTCCGCGGCATTCAGCGGCTCAATGAACGTCACCGCGCGATTCACCGTCAGCGAATCCACAGTTGCGGGCGGCAACGTTGCGAGCAGCACAGGCTTAGACGGCGCGCTCGCCGCGGAGTTGGCGTTGGTGGCAGCGATCACCGGCGTCACGAGCCAGTACACCTGCACCGTGGGAGTCTGCTTCAGCGGATGGTGGTCGATCGACTGCGTGGGAATCGCAAACGTGAGGATCACGTCGTTGCCCTGCTGCTTCGCGGTGAGATCGCCGATAGAAGTGGGGATCGGCGGGCGGCGCGTGGTCGGCTCGCCCGGCGAAGCGCAGCCGGTAGCCAGTGACGCCACGGCGCAAAGCACTGTGACAAACAGTGTGAACGGCGCGAGCGTGACGGGCGTAGAACGGCTCGCTCGCGGTTTCGCCCTTCGCACCGTGGCCATCGATCAGAGGATGTAGCGGCTGAGGTCCTGATCCTTCACGATGTTCGCGAGCTGCTTCTGCACGTACGCCGCGTCCACCTTGAAAGATTTCTTCTTCATTTCCGGCGCATCGAAGGAAATTTCTTCCAGCACTTTTTCGAGGATCGTGTGCAGCCGGCGCGCGCCGATATTCTCGGTCTGCTCATTCACTTTCGCTGCAAATCGCGCAATCGTCGCGATCGCGTCGTCGGTGAATGTAAGCTTGAACGGCTCGGTATCGAGCAGCGCGATCGACTGCTTGATCAGCGCGTTTTTCGGTTCGGTGAGAATGCGGATGAAATCCGCTTCGGTGAGCGACGTGAGCTCCACGCGAATCGGAAACCGGCCCTGCAATTCGGGAATCAGGTCCGAAGGCTTCGTGGTGTGGAAAGCGCCGGCGGCGATAAAGAGCACGTGATCGGTGCGCACCATTCCGTAGCGGGTGTTTACCGTGGTGCCCTCGACGATCGGCAGAATGTCGCGCTGCACGCCTTCGCGAGAAACGTCCGGCCCGTGGCCGCCTTCACGCCCCGCGATCTTGTCGATTTCGTCCACGAAGATGATGCCCATCTGTTCCACGCGATCGACGGCGATGCGCGTCACCTGATCCATATCGATCAGCCGCGTTTCTTCTTCCTGAATCAGGTAATCAAACGCTTCGGCCACCGTCATTTTGCGTTTTTTCTTTTGCTGGCCAAACATGCCGCTGAGCATGTCCTTCACGTTGATGTCCATCTCATCGACGCCCTGATTCGAAATAATTTCAAACGAAGGCATCGCGCGTTCACGGACTTCAACCTCAACCATGCGTTGGTCGAGTTTCCCTTCGCGGAGCTGCGCGCGCAGCTTTTCGCGCGTGCGTGCCGCTTGCTCGCGGCGCTGGGCGTCGCCATTTGGTCCCGCCGCTTCGCCCGTAGGAGGCGGCGGCGCGGAAGGAAGCAGCAAATCCAGCAAGCGCTCTTCGGCGGATTGTTCGGCGCGCTCGGCCACTTCGTCGAGCTTTTCTTCGCGCACCATGTCGATCGCGGTTTCAACGAGGTCACGGACCATCGATTCCACATCGCGGCCCACGTAGCCCACTTCGGTGTACTTCGAAGCTTCCACTTTCACAAATGGACAACCGGCCAACCTGGCCAGGCGGCGCGCGATTTCCGTTTTGCCGACGCCGGTGGGCCCGATCATCAGAATGTTTTTCGGCAGAATGTCTTCGGCCACTTCAGGCGGAAGCTTTTGCCGGCGCACACGGTTGCGCAGCGCGATCGCCACCGCTTTTTTCGCGGCGTTCTGCCCGACGATGTACTTATCCAGCTCGATTACGATCTCGCGCGGAGTCAGTTCATCGAACGACGGCAGCGGCTCGGGTTCAGGCGGCTGCGCTTCGCCGGACAAGTAAATCACCATGTCTTTCTCCGGTTTCTCTGTCATAGCTCTTCGATGCTGAAATTCGAATTGGTGTAGATGCAGATTTCGCTGGCGATGCGCATCGCTTCAGTGGCGATGTCTTTCGCGCCGAGCTTCGTAAATTTTGCGAGAGCGCGCGCCGCCGAAAGAGCGTACTGCCCGCCGGAACCGATCGCGCAGATGCCGTCGTCCGGCTCGATCACATCGCCCGTGCCGGAAATCAGAAACGTGCCTTTCGCATCGGCCACTACGAGCAGCGCATCCAGGTGGCGCAGCGAACGTTCGGTGCGCCATTCCTTGGCGAGCTCCACAGCCGCGCGCGGAAGGTTGCCGTGAAATTCCTGGAGCTTGCCTTCGAATCGCGCGAAAAGTGAAAGCGCGTCGGCGGTGCTGCCGGCAAAGCCCGCGATAATTTTGTCGTTATACAGGCGCCGCGTTTTCTTCGCGCCCTGCTTCATCACTGCGTCGCCCATGGTGATCTGGCCGTCGGCGGCGAGCACCACTTTATTGTCTTTGCGGACGCACAGGACGGTAGTGCCGTGCATCTGAATGCCATTTTGCGCATGTCCCATCGAACGATTATACCCCGCGCGCTCGCCACACCAAACTTTGGTGGACGGGTGCGCAACGCTGGGTAAATTTGTGTCGATTAGAAAGGGGGTCGGTCCTTTGTTTTGTGTAACTTTCGGGCATTTCTAATCGCGGGTCACTCCGATTAGAAATTGGGAGGGGGTGCGTAAGGTAGCCTGCTGCGCAGGCTGTCGGGAGTGTGGAGGCGCGGAAGGAAAGCAGAAGAGAGATCCTTCG
The DNA here is from genome assembly GCA_963702125.1 of uncultured Acidobacteriota bacterium. Taxonomy (GTDB): domain Bacteria; phylum Acidobacteriota; class Terriglobia; order Acidiferrales; family UBA7541; genus Palsa-295. The sequence continues at coordinate 4,177,986 of OY969716.1, read as the reverse complement.
GCCCGTAAACGGGCCTCTGGATGACGTCGAAGGCGGAAAGGCAAAGGCAGAGGCAACAGCAATGGCGGAGGCACACAGGCCAACTCCAGCCTGTGCCGCTCTTCGTGTTGAGGTAGTGCGTGCACAGTTCAGGGGGGTGTGGGCGGCGTTGCGCAGGCAGGAACGCCTACCCCACTTCCCCCACGTGTTTGGCGGATGTGCCATCTAGTGCCGGTTAGAAAGTGGCTCCGTCGTTTGTTTTCTTGAAGTTACATCACATTCTAATCGCACGAGGTGTCGATTAGAAATTGCGGGTGAGGTAGTGGGTGAAGCCGGGTGGGGTGCGTCCGGCGGCCTGAGGTAAGAGCCGCTTCGCAGGTGCATAGAAATGGGAGCGTTTAGTAAAGCTCGACTAACGTTACCATAAGGTCATTCTGGAGTCAAGAGCGAAGTTCAGTTCCAAAATGGGAATAGGACTTAAGGTAGCGGCCTGAAGGGGATAGAGGCTAGGTCGGCGCGGAGCTTTGCGACCGTGGTGAAGACGAGGCCCTGGATGCCCTGGGCGCGGGCGGCGTCGATGTTGGGCTGGCGGTCGTCGATGAAAAGAGCTTCGCGGGCGGGGACGGCGAGCTTATCGAGAATATGGCGGTAGATTTCGGGTTCAGGCTTCACGCGGCGAAATTCGGAGGAAAAAACCGGCACGTGGAAGTGGCGCAGCCAGGCGTGATGCTGGCGGAGGTGATTCGCGAATTCCTGGTGGAGATTGGAGAGCAGGCCGAGCTTGTATCCGGCGCCGTGAAGGCGCTCGACCCAATCGAGCATGGGATCGTTGAGCGTGAGCCACATTTCCATGTCCCACTTTTTCAGGTTTGCGAGCGCGGCGGGATCGAGCGGAGTGGCAAGCCCCGCGTCCCTGGCGACGGAGGTCCAGTAATCGTCAGGGTGAATGTCGCCGCGATCGAGCGCGAGGCGGTCTTTGTCGTAGTGGTCCCAGAACGTCTGGTGATCGACGCCAAAAAATTTGGACACGCGATCGACATGCGCGTCGGTAGGCGTGTGGCAGAGGACCATGCCGAAATCGAGAATCACGGCGCGAATTGGAGACGAAGTGGAAGTGGAAGAAGACATTCGGTCAGAGTGCCCGGCGAAAGTGTGAACCTTCATTTTACGCGAGTCGGAGCGGAATCACGGGCGCGGATCGGCGAAATTTTCCTAGTGGCGCAACATCTCGATGCGGCGGCGCTGGAGGTAGGTGCGCTCGACTCCGTTCGAAACGTAGGCGAGCGCGCGGTCGTAGGCGTCGCGAGCTTCATCGTACCGGTTGAGCCGCCGCAACAGGTCTGCGCGCGCGGCGTGAAACAAATAATATTCGTCGAGATCGCCGCCGGAACCGAGGTGGTCGATCATCGCGAGGCCTATCTCCAGGCCACCGTCCGGGCCGCTGCTCATGGCCACGGCGACCGCGTGATTGAGCACCACGACGGGCGTGGGAGTAAGGCGCGCGAGTTCGCGATAAAGCGAAGCGATCTGCGGCCAGTCGGTTTCAGACGGGCGCGCAGCTTCGCAGTGAACCGCGGCGATGGCCGCTTGCAGTTGATAAGGACCGGGCGAGCGGCGCATCAGTGCGCGATGGACGAGCGCGCGCCCCTCTTCGATCTGCGAGCGATTCCAAAGCGAGCGGTCCTGATCTTCGAGAGTGATCAGGTCGCCGCCGGCGGAGGCGCGAGCGAGTTTTCGCGAATCGTGCAGCAGCATCAGCGCGACGAGGCCGAGATTTTCCGGCTCGTCGGGAAGCAGATCGGCGAGGATGCGCGCGAGTCGAATCGCTTCGGTACAAAGCTCGGCGCGGACCAGCGACGCGCCGCCGGTGGCGACGTAGCCCTCGTTGAAAATGAGGTAGAGGACGGACTGCACGCCGCCCAGCCGTTCGCCGAGCGCGGAAAGCGGCGGCACTTCGTAGGGAATGTTGGCTTCGCGGATTTTTTTCTGTGCGCGGACCAGGCGCTGCGCCAGAGTCGGTTCGGGCAGCAGGAACGCGCGCGCGATTTCTGGAGTGGTGAGGCCGCCGAGAGTGCGGAGCGTGAGCGCGACTTGCGCTTCGCGATTCAGCGCCGGGTGGCAGCAGGTGAAAATCAGCCGCAGACGATCGTCGGGATAATCGGCATGATCGGCGGCGGAATAGTCGGCGGACATTTCGTTCGTGGCGCCGTCAGTTCCCTGCGCGGACGGCGAGCCGCGCTGCGCCTCTTGCATGAGCGCGTCGTGCTTTTCGGTGCGCGTGGCCGAGCGACGCACAGCGTCGATCAACTTGCGATGCGCGACGGCCATGATCCACGCGCCGGGTTTTTCGGGGATGCCGCGCGCAGGCCAGTGAATCAGCGCCGCGGCGAAAGCCTCCTGCATCGCCTCTTCGGCGAGATCAAACGAGCCGGAGATGCGAATCAAGGACGCGACGATGCGGCCGGACTCTTCGCGGAACACGCGCTCCGCGACGGATTTCAGATCCGAGGTGTCGTGCACGCGTCGAGTGTCCCACAGAAAATCGTGGTGCGCGAAGCGCGGCGGCTTCGCGCACTTTGGATTTCAGCACAAGCAGCTAGAGCCGGTTCTGAGCCGGCCACGAACGTACGAGCTGAAGCTCGTACCTTTTCGCGGCGTTTAGCTGAAGGTCATGATCGGGCGGACTTCGACGCAGCCGGACTTCGCGCCGGGAATTTTCGCGGCGGCTTTGAGAGCTTCCTCGGGAGTGGCTGCGGAGACGAGATAGTAGCCGCCGAGTTGTTCCTTCGTTTCAGCGAACGGGCCGTCGGTGGTGGTGGCCTTGCCGCCGCGCACGCGAACCGTCTTGCCGGTGCTGGTGGGCTGAAGAGCGTTGCCGCCCTTGATGATCCCCGCAAATTCCTTGCCGAAGTTCATGTAGTCGGCCATTTCGGTTTTGAAGTCGTCTTCTTTCTGTGTGGCGAATCGCTTTTCGTCTTCGTAGATGAGCAGCAGGTAGTCCATGTTTGTATCCTCCTGAGAGTTCGACGTGTGAGTTTTCAAAAATCGACAAGGGCACGGATCGGGGCCGAAGATGCCCACGATACCGCGCCCCGGACGGGCCGAGAAAGACTTTGTGGCGGCAGGCGCGTCCGACATCAGTACAACGCGCGGGTCAGGAAAGATCGACATGTCTGGACGAAAAATGTGTGAAAAATTTCCGCAATTCGGGAAGTTTGGGCGAGTGTCACGAAGGCGGTCTGAATTGACAGGTGTAAGCGAGGCCGGGTGCCGGAGGCTGGGACGAGACGCGTTTCGGGCGTGACGCGATGAGCGGAAGGATACGAGAAGATGGAAGTGCGCGGGCGGTCGGTGCAGCGTAAGGGATTCTGTTTGAGGGAGATACGATCGGGTAGCCATTGGCTATGGGCGTGCACGTATATCTCGGGGCAAACTTCGAGGTGAATCGCAAATGACGAAATTTTCGGCGGTGATTTTAGCTGCGGGTCTGTTGATGGCGGCACGGCCGGCCCTGGCGCAAGACGCAGCGACGAACGCGAACGGAACTGCGGCGGCTTCGGCGGCGGGCGCCGACGCGGCGGCGAAGACTCCGGTGGTGATCGAGCTTTTCACGTCGGAGGGTTGCTCCACATGCCCGCCCGCGGACAAGGTGCTTGGATTCATCGAAGCGAAGCAGCCGTTTCCAGGAACGATCGTGATCCCGCTGGAAGAGCACGTGGATTACTGGAACCACGAAGGCTGGAACGATCCGTACTCGTCGTCCAAATGGACGGACCGGCAGAAAAATTACGAGGGACTTTTCAAGAAGACGATATACACGCCGCAGATGGTGATCGACGGAAAGACGGAGCTGGTCGGAAGCGACGGGCCCGGTGTGGTGAAGGCCGTGCAGGCCGCGGTGCAAACGCCGAAGACCGACGTGAAAATTGTGGCTGCTCCGACGGACGCAAAAGGTATGCGGCACTACACAGTGACGACGGGGAAGATTGCCGCGGCAAGCGACGGAGATTCGCCGGAAGTGTGGCTCGCGGTGACGGAAGACGGACTACAGTCGTCAGTGAACGCGGGAGAAAATTCCGGGCAGACGCTGCACCACGCTTCGACGATGCGATCGCTGCAAAAAATCGGCGTGGCCGACGCGAGCAAGCCGGAATCTTTTTCGGGCGACGCGGCGGTGAAATTCGATCCGAAGTGGAACGCGGCGAATTCGCACGTCGTCGTGTTCATTCAAGACAAGAAGAGCCGAGAGATTTTGGGCGCGGGATGGATCGCGCTGGCGAACTGACAATCGAACTCCCCTGTACGGCCACAACGCCGCCCGCGCCGAAAGGTTTGGGCGGCGCTCCTTTTTTCAGCCGAAATTTAGGCCCAATTTTCGAGGCGTCCGGAAGCGGCCAGAGCGGTCACCGGGCTGCCGAATTATCCGCAAAGTGGAATATTGCGGCGCCATCTACCATTTGGTGTGCTTCCCGTCTTCGCGCTGGCGAGCGTACACCGAGCTGTTACGAGGCCATGCGAGAGCGTGACCGACCGCAAATGGGCCTCCCGTAAGCCATAGATTCAGCCTGCGAGCATTCGTACAACTTGCTGAAAATAGGAAAGATGCCTTTGGTTTGGTGGTTGCAACACATACAACCTCGCTTGGGGGATTTCCGAGGTTCTCGAGCGATTTATCCAGGAGGTTGTATGAATTTGAAGCGCTTTTTAGCTGTGATGGTCGCGCTTCTGGCGGCGTTGTCGATCGGAAGCGGTCGGCTCGCGGCGCAGACAAGTACGACAGGTGACATCACAGGCGTAGTCAGCGACCCGAGCGGATCGGTAGTCCCGAACGCTACGGTGACGCTGAAAGATGAAACCAAGGGTGTGACGCAGCAATCGACGTCGAACGCTCAAGGTACTTACCGGTTTTACCTGCTGACGCCGGGACCATACACAGTTTCGGTAACCGCGGCCGGGTTTCAGACCACGAGCCGCCGTGTGGATGTGGCGGTCGGCCAAGTCGAGACGGTCGGGATGCAACTGACGCTGGGAGCTTCGTCTTCTAGCGTGACAGTGACGGAAGCCGCGCCGCTATTGCAGACGGATAACGGGGATACGTCAACTACGCTGAATCAGCAGCAGATTGCGAACGTACCGAACCCGGGCAACGACCTGACGTACATCGCGCAGCTCGCACCCGGGACTGTGATGAATACGATGGGAGGGTACGGTAACGTCGAAGCCTTCGGAATGCCGGCAACTTCCAACCTCTTCACGATGAACGGCATGGACGACAACGACCCGTTCCTGAACCTGAACAACTCGGGCGCCACCAACCTGTTGCTCGGCTCGAACGAAATTCAGGAAGCGGACGTTGTGACGAACGGATTCTCGGGAGCGTACGGATCGTTCGGCGGCATGAACGTGAACTACGTGACCAAGTCCGGCGGCAACGATTTCCACGGCAACGCCGTATATTACTGGACCGGCCGCGCGATGGACGCGAACGACTGGTTCGATAAGGCCGAGGGCAATCCGCGGCCGTTCAACAACGCAAACCAGTGGGCGGCTTCGCTTGGCGGTCCCATCAAGAAAGACAAGCTTTTCTTCTTCATCAACCAGGAAGGCTTGCGTGTGCTAATTCCGGTGCCGTCGGCCGTGACGGTTCCCAACACGGCGTTCGAAACTGCGACCGTTAATAACCTACAGACGATGGGTTTGGCAGCATCGCTACCCTACTATTGCCAGAACCTGGCGGGCATTTGCCCGAACGTGCCGGTCACGCCGAGCGCGGGCGCGGGTATCTTCAACCTCTATAACGCGATTCCGAACTATGCAAACGCTCAACCCCTAACACAGTTCCCCTGCGGCGGCGCAGCGGCGAACCCCAGCGCAACCCCGATTCCTCTGTCGAACTGCCTTGGATCTGTGCTCGAAACTCCGATTAACTTCGCTCCGGAGTGGCAGATTGCCGGCCGATTCGACTGGAACATCGGAACGAATGACCGGGCGTTTGTACGCATTCAGTACGATCATGGCATTCAGCCCACAGCAACCGATCCAATTAATCCTGCGTTCAACATCTCCAGCGATCAGCCGGAATGGCAGACGCAAATCAACGAGACGCACACGTTCAGCCCCACGCTGGTGAACCAGTTGATCATCGCCGGAACGTGGTACTCCGCGGTGTTTCAATCGCCGGATGAGGCAACCAAGCTCGCGGAGTTTCCGGGCACGCTCGCGCTCGGCGATGGGAGCATGACGAACATCGGCGGCGCGATCGGTTATTTGTTCCCGCAAGGCCGGAACGTGACGCAATTCCAGGTGGGCGACGACGTTTCGAAAATGCTCGGCAACCACACGTTGAAATTCGGTTTCTCGTTTCACCGGAACTGGGTGAGCGATCACGATGGCGGTTTCTTTACAACTCCGCTGGAGGTCGCGGACTCGCTGACGGACTTCTACAACGGCGGACTGGCTGGAGCGCAGATGACGCAAGCGTTCTCGAGCGTGCAAAACGTTCCGATCCGGATCAACAGTCTGGGTTTCTACGTGCAAGACGAATGGCGGATCAAGCCGAACCTCACCGTTACGGCGGCGTTGCGGCTGGAGCACAACTCCAACCCCGAGTGCGTAACGAACTGCTTCTCGACGTTCGCAGGCGGATACGATCAGGCGTTGGCCAACAGCGGAGATCCGTACAACACCCTGATTCAGACGGGCCGCTCGCAGGCGCTGTACAACCTGCAAGGCCTCGTGTGGGAGCCCCGTATAAGCTTCGCATGGCAACCGTTCGGTTCGAACGCTTCCGGTTTGGGTTCGAACTTCGTAGTTCGTGGCGGCGTGGGCATTTTCAACGACATCTTCCCGGGCATCATCTCGGACGATATGTCGCAGAACTCGCCGCTTTATAACCAGTTCGTCGTCGCAGGCACGAACGGAACCTGCCCGACCAGCTACCTGTCACCAAACCAGCCGGGCAACCTGTTCGACTGCGAAACGGCGGCTAACACCGCATTTCAGACGGCCTTCAGCGGGGGAGCCAGCACGGTCGGAGCCCCACCGAACATCGTCACCGCAGCCCGCACGATCGACCAACCTCAGTATCAGAAGTGGAATCTTGCCATTCAGAAGGGCTTCGGACAGAACACCACGTTCATGATCGAGTACGACGGAAACCATGGCATTCACGAACCGATCGTGAACACGGGGTTGAACGCGTTTGGTTTCGGATCGCTGCCGGCGTTGGTTCCGCAGGCGCAGTTTGCGGAAATCACGCAGGTAGAGTCGGACGGCATCTCGAACTACAACGGCCTGACAATGTCGTTCCAGCGCCGGTTTGGTTCGAGCGGGCTGTTGCAGGTGAACTACACGTGGAGCCACAACCTCGATGATGTGTCGAATGGTGGTTTTCTTGCGTTCACCGGACAAAACCTCTCACCGCAGGATCCCTACAATCTGCAGAATAACTACGGCCCTTCGGATTACGACATCCGGCACAACCTGAACGCAAACTATGTGTGGCAGGTGCCGATCCGCAAGGCGTTGGGAGGTCGCGGCTGGGCTGCCCTGGTGGACGGATGGCAGGTTTCCGGTACGGTATTCGCACGCACCGGTCTGCCGTACACAATCACCGACGGGCTCCTTTCGTCCGACCTGTCAGCGACGAACAACTACTTCGGTGCCGTGCGGCCCGATGCATTAGTGGGCGGTCTGCCAGTGGGATGCAATCCGCGCGCGAGTGCGTTCACGCAGGCGGCGCCGATTCCGTGCTACTCGGTCAGCACCGCCACGACCCCGGGCGACTTTCCGGTTCCTGGTTCTGAAACAGGATTCGGAGCGAACGGCACGCGCAACAACTACCGCGGTCCGTCTTACGTGAATACGGACTTCACGATCTTCAAGAACACCGCCATCCCTCACTGGGAGCGCGGCAAGCTTGGAATCGGATTCCAGTTCTTCAACTTGTTCAACCACCCGAACTTTGGTCCCCCGGTTTCGGATATCTCGAACGGGCTGTTCGGTCAGACCGACTCGCTGGTTTCGCCTCCGACGAGCATTCTTGGCTCGTTCCTTGGTGGCGATGCCTCGCCGCGGTTGATCCAGTTGAAAGCCACCGTGACGTTCTAACACCACCCCAGACCCGCGCGAGCGGGCCGCACGAAAATAAAAAGGCGCTCCGAGAAATCGGAGCGCCTTTTTTATTGCTGCGACGCGATTCGGAATATCGCGCCGTGGCCCAGGAGTCGAAGCAGGTTTCTGCTATCCGAGTTTCGCTATTCCAAGATCATTGCGTCGGTGCCGACCCAGAATTGCGCGATGTTTTTGAGGTTGGATTTGTAGGTGCGCGAGACGGTGTACTCCTTGCCGTTGCGCGTGCGCAGCATGTACTCGCCGGTGTCGCACGGATGAATTTCCTGCACGCACGCGGAATTCACGATCACCGAGCGGTGAATGCGCAGGAAGCCGTAGGGCTTGAGCTTTTCGGCGAGCGCGGAGATCAGACCACGGAGCAGGTACGAGCCGGCCGACCGCTGGAGCAGCACGTAATTGCCCTGAGCTTCGACGGCGACCACTTCCGTTGGGTCGATGAACAGAATGCGCCCTTCGACCTTGATGGCCATCTTCGCGTTTTTGCTGATAAGCGTCTGTATCTGAGGAAGCGCGTGGAGCAGGGCGGCGGCGCGTTCCGCGGACGAGCGGCGGAGAGCGACGTCGAGCGCTTCATGCACGCGCTCAGCGGAGAACGGCTTCAGAACGTAATCGATGGCGTGCTTTTCGAACGCGGCAAGAGCGTGCTCATGGTGTGCGGTAACGAAAATGATGGCCGGAATCGAACGCCCGAGCTTTTTCAAACGATCGACGAGCTCGATACCGGACATTTCCGGCATGCGAATGTCGAGCAAGAGCACGTCGTAGTCTTTCTTTTGAAGCTGATCGAGCGCGTCCACGGCGTCCACGGCGACGCCGATTTCTTCAATATCCTTTCTCGCATGCAGCTCGGCTTCGAGCGCGTTGCGAGCGAGGGGTTCATCGTCCACGACTAATACACGCATAACACCACCTCTTATGATTTCAGCTGCCCTACAGCTACCTTAGACGCAGTGGGCGCAGCTTCAGCGCGCGAAGCTGCTGGATGTGAGATGAAGACAGGTATGCGGAGGGTTGCCGTGGCCATTGCGCCTTCAACCATTGAAAAGGCGAAAGTGGCCTCGCTGGAATAGAGGTATTTCAGGCGGGAGCGGGTGTTGCTGATGCCGACGCCCATGCCCGCTTTGGCCAAGCCGCCGAGGCTGTTGCGGACCTCGAGTTCGAGCGCGCCGTCCACTTCGCGCGAAGCGATCTCGAGCCAGCCGCCCGCTCGCGCGCATGCGATTCCGTGGCGGATGGCGTTTTCGACGAGCGGCTGCAGGACGAGTTGAGGAACGAGGTAGTCGCCCGTCGAGCGCGCGATGTTCCACCGGATTTCCAGCCGTGGACCGAGGCGCATTTTTTCGAGTTCGAGATAGGCCTCGATGAATTCGACTTCGTCGTGGAGGCGGATCAGATCGGAATTTCCGTGGCGCAGAACCGTGCGCAGCAAATTCGAAAGCTTGATGACCATGGCTTTCGCCGTGGTGCGATCGGTGTCGATGAGCGTGGCGATGCCGTGCAGCGTATTGAACAGAAAATGCGGGTGGAGCTGGCTTTTCAGCGCCTGCAGCTCGCTGGAAGCTAGAGCGCGCTCCAGCTGCGCGCGTTCGAGATCTTCGGTGCGCATCTGCTCGTAATACGTGTAGGCATGCGCGGCAGCGAGGAGCGCGAGATACACGGCGGCTTGATCGCCCAGCGTGCCGAAAAGCACGCCGGACATATCGTGAAACGTGAGGGGAAAGCGGACAAATTTCTGGAGGCCGGAGTCCCAAACGGGAGCGACCGTGATTCGAATGACAGTGAACGCGAAAAGAAACGGAACGGCGCCGAGGATGTAACGGACGATACCGCGCAGAGGTTTCCTGCGTTCAATGGGAAATTGGCGGACGATCCAGAACAGCGGCGGCGTGAGCAGCGCAAAATCGAAAAAGCGAATGGCGAGAACGGAGAAAACGACGAAGCGATATTCGCCGCTGTGAATCTCATTTTCAAAGAAAGCCTGCTGAACGCCGACTAGCGCAGCGACGATGCTCCAGACGCAGATCGACCACAGATAGGCGACCGCGATGGTGCGCGCCGAGGGCCATGCGATTTTCACGGGTTGATAGTAGAACGAAAGACAGTACAGGGGCGTACGGTGGGACGACATTACGGTGATGAGTGACGGACCGCTTGCCCACTGGGACGAACCGGAGCGTGCGAGCGAGGAAAGCGCGTGGGCGATGGGGTGTGATGGGTATTTTTTCGCGGTAAGTTTGTGCCAGTTCCGACTGGAAACGAGACGCAACGTCACAAAACGGCTCGAGCTGGGACGAAATACGTTAGGTTCGAGTTTGGGCGGATGTTGCGCGGCGGCCGATGGCGGTCGCGCAGGAGAAAAAGTGAGCGAAGCGAGAACTGGTTCCGGTTCGAGTTCAAATGGGGGACGCCCGAGCGCGTTGGGTACGATTCTAATCGGCGGCGGGATTGCAGGGACGCTGGACGGGCTTTCGGCGTGCGTTTTCTATCACATCTTCGCGAGCGTTTCGTCGGGATCGATCTTTCGTTACATCGCGTCGGGACTGCTGGGGACAAGCGCGCTCAGCGGTGGGCGGCAGACGGCATTGCTGGGGCTGGCGCTGCACTACACGATCGCGCTCGGAGCGGCGGCGGTGTTTTATCTGGCCTGCCTGCGTGTGAGGGCGCTGTACGAGAAGCCGTGGATCTTCGGACCGCTTTACGGGCTTGCCGTATTTTGCGTGATGCACTTTGTGGTGGTTCCGCTCTCGCGAGTGCAAGCGAGGAACGCATCGATGCCGCCGGTGGAACTCGTCTTCCAGTTGCTGGCGCACACGATTTTCATTGGGAGTTCGATTGCGGTCGCGGCGTGGCTGTCTGCGCGGAAAGCGCGGCACGCCTAGTCGGATTCGAAGGGATGCGGCGGCAGCAAAAATTGCATGCCGAAGTAGCCGACGAAGTTTGGTTGGCTATTTCCAGCGCGGGCGGGAGCGACGCTGCGACCGGCCATCAGCAGCAGAATGAAGGGCGGATGGATTTTGTAGCGCGCACCGACGCCGAGAGTTTCCTGGCTGACGAGCGGTTTGTAGGCGCCGACGCTGTAGAACTCCGCGTCCATTTCGAACTTCTTCGTGAACTCATGGCCGGCAACGACGCCGGCGATCCAGCCATCGGAGCCGAGATGGACGAGGTTGTAGCCGGCTTCCCAATTGAGATCGATCGGGCCAAGCTTCTTTGAGAATTCGACAGGAAGGATAAGGCTCGCGCCGCGCGGCGTGATTCCGTTCTTCACGGAGTCGTTCGGATTATTCAGCGAGACCTGGGGAAAGACGGAAATCGCCCAACCGTTCTCTTTATTGTCGTAGAAGCGCCACTTCACTCCGAGTTGGTCTTGTCCGAGGCCAAATTTCGCAGGACCGGGATTATCGAAGACGCGGAGGTAGGCGTTTTCGAAAGTGAACTGGATGCGATCGCCGAGGCCGAAATTGATATCGACGTCTGGGACGTGCGAAACGGAGTGATCGTCGTAGAGAAACGGCATGTAGCCGAGATTGATTTCCCACTGCTTGTTGCCGGGCGTGCCGGGATCGTTGGTGTAGTAGGGCGGGCCGCCCTGCGCGCGGGCAGGCGATGGCGAAAATGCAAGCGCTGCGGCGATCGCGAGAAAAATCGCGGCGGGCGAAGCGGCGCGAGATGCGGCGTGCGCGAGTTTTCGAAAAAGGAAAAGCGCGGCTGATCGCGCGTGTGTCAGCCTGCGGTTGCGCCCTTCTGTTTCGCTGCCGGCCATTTCCAGTTGCGAATCTCCGGTTTGTCGATGCCTTCGGTGTAGGCGTAATTGATATTTTCGATGATCTGGCCTTTGAGCCATTCCTTCAAGTGTGCCCCGGGGCCCTGGAGGCTGGGGACGCGATCGATGACGTCGATGGCCAAAGTGAAACGGTCCACTTGATTGCGGATGAGAAGCTCGAGCGGCGTATTGATGTTGCCTTTTTCTTTGTAGCCGCGAACGTGAATGTTGCGGTGATTCGTGCGGCGGTACGTGAATTTGTGAATGAGCCACGGGTAGCCGTGGAAATTGAAGATGACGGGCTTGTCTTTGGTGAAGAGCGAATCGAAATCGCGATCGCTGAGGCCGTGAGGGTGTTCGGAGTCCGGCTGGAGGCGGTAGAGATCGACGACGTTGACGTAGCGAATCTTCAGCTTCGGAAAGTTCTCGCGGAGAATCACGATCGCGGCGAGAGCTTCCTGCGTGAGGATGTCGCCGGCGCTGGCCATCACGACGTCTGGCTCTTCACCATTGTCCGTGCTGGCCCAATCCCAGATGCCGATGCCCTTGGTGCAGTGGACTACGGCCTCGTCCATCGTGAGATAGACGAGGTGGTTCTGTTTATCGGAGACGATGACGTTGACGTAATCCTCGCTGCGGAGGCAGTGATCGGCGACGCTGAGGAGGCAATTTGCGTCGGGCGGGAGATAGATGCGCGTGACGGTGGCGCTTTTATTAGACACGACGTCGAGGAAACCGGGATCCTCGTGCGTGAAGCCGTTGTGATCCTGCCGCCAGACGAGCGAAGTGATTAGGATGTTGATCGACGAGATGGGCGCGCGCCACGAGATTTCGAGTTTGGATTTCTCGAGCCATTTGGCGTGCTGGTTGTACATCGAATCGATGATATGGACGAACGCTTCGTACGTGTTGAACAGGCCGTGGCGGCCGGTAAGGACGTAGCCTTCCATCCAGCCTTCGAGCGTGTGCTCGCTGAGCATTTCCATCACGCGCCCGTCGGGAGCAATGTCTGTGCCGTCGGCGTCTTCCGGCTTAATTTTCGCGAGCCAGGTTTTCAGCGTGGCGGCGTAGAGATCCTGAAGGCGGTTTGACGCGTTTTCATCTGGGCTGAAAACGCGGAAGCTGGTCATGTTGCGCCGCATTACTTCAGCGAGAAACTTGCCGAGGTTTTCCGTGGGCGAAACTTCCACGGCGCCGGGTGCCTTGATGTCGATGCCGAAGGTGCGGAAATCCGGACACAAGAGCGGTTTGCGGAGCACGCCGCCGTTGGCGTGCGGATTGGCGCTCATGCGGCGCGTGCCGGTGGGCGGCAATTCGCGTAGTTCTGGGATGAGCGTGCCGTTTTTGTCGAACAGTTCATCGGGCCTGTAGCTCTTGAGCCAGGTCTCGACGATCTTCAGGTGCTCGGGATTTGTCTTCACGTCGGTGACGGGCACCTGGTGCGCGCGCCAGAAATCTTCGACGCGGTGACCATCGACTGTCTTCGGGCCGGTCCAACCTTTCGGTGAGCGAAGGACGATCATGGGCCAGCGCGGACGATCGGGCGTTTTGCTGGAGCGCGCTCGCCGCTGGATGGCGCGGATGGATTCGACGCACGCGTCCACAGCGGCCGCCATTTTTTGGTGCATCGTGGCGGGATCGTCGCCCTCGACGTAATGCGGAGTCCAACCGTAGCCGTGAAGCAGGTGATCGAGTTCTTCGGGATCGATGCGCGCGAGAATCGTGGGGTTGGCGATTTTGTAGCCGTTGAGATGCAGCACGGGCAGCACGGCGCCGTCGCGAATCGGATTCAGAAATTTATTCGAGTGCCATGACGTGGCGAGCGGGCCGGTTTCCGATTCGCCGTCGCCGATGACGACGGTGACGATCAGGTCGGGATTATCGAACGCGGCGCCAAACGCGTGCGAGATGCTGTAGCCGAGTTCGCCGCCTTCGTGGATCGAGCCGGGAACCTCCGGCGTGCAGTGGCTGCCGAGCTGGCCGGGAAACGAAAACGCCTGAAAGAGGCGGAGCATGCCTGCCTCGTCCTGGCTTTTTTCCGGATAAATTTCGGAGTAGGTACCTTCGAGATAGCAATTCGAAAGGACGGCGGGCGCGCCGTGGCCGGGGCCCGCAATGTAAATCATATTAAGGTCGTATTTCTTGATGGCGCGATTGAGGTGGACCCACGTGAACGTCTGGCCGGGATCGGAACCCCAGTGGCCGAGCAGGCGATTTTTGAAATGCTCGGGCTTAAGCGGCCTGCGGAGAAGCGGATTATCGCGAAGGTAAATCATGCTGCCGCACATGTAATTGCAGGCGCGCCAGTACGCGTCCATTTTGCGGAGCTCGTCGACCGAGAGTACCTGTGGTGCGTTCGACGTGGAAGGCTTTTTGATTTCTTGCGCGGCGGCGGACGGTTTTGCTGCGGATGCTTTGGCGGCGGAATTTTTGGCGCGAACTTTAGCGGTGGGAGACATGGTTCACTCCTGGGGTGGAATGCCGCAAGGCGCGGGGCGGCGAAGACAAGCTTCGCACAACATCGATAGCAGGGGCCGGACAATTGTGTGAAGATTCGGTGTCATTCGGCGTTCACAATCGGTTGTTTGGTTGTGTCTTACTATCTGTTTGACGCGCGTGGAGTGGCGAAGGGCTTGCCCTAAGTTGCGTGGGTGACGTTCGTCACGTTTCGCTGTGCGGAGTAAACTTCTCTTGATGGCCGATTCGCCTATCCTCGCGATCAATACCGGGTCTTCGTCGCTGAAGTTTGGCGTGTATTTGGCGCGTGGAAACGACGAAGAGATCCAACTGGACGGGATAGCCGACGGAATCGGGCGCGACGCCAGCAAAATTCAAATTAAAGACGGCAACGGGAAGGTGCTGCGGTCGGAATCTGTGCGATTGGCAAGCGCGGATGAGGCGCTGGCGCGCGCGAAAGAGTGGCTGGCGGAGCTTTCGCCTGCGCCGCCTGTGGGTGTGGGGCATCGCGTGGTGCACGGCGGGCCGAAGCTCGTCGCGCATCAGCTGATCACGCCCGCGGTGATGCAAGACCTTCGCGCGTGCATTCATTTTGCGCCGCTGCACATTCCGCCGGCGCTGGCGCTGATCGAATCGGCGCAGAAAATGTACCCGGGCGTGCCGCAGTTCGCGTGCTTCGATACCGCGTTTCACGCGCAGATGCCGGAAGTGGCCTCGCGCTACGCGCTGCCGCGACCGCTTTTCGACCAAGGGCTGAAGCGGTACGGATTTCACGGGCTGTCGTACGAGTCGATCGTACGACAACTCGGCACCGAACTGCCGAGGCACGTGGTGATCGCGCACCTTGGGAATGGCGCGAGCCTGGCGGCGGTGCAGGACGGGCGGTCGGTGGATACGTCGATGGGGCTCACGCCGACGGGCGGAATTCCGATGGGGACGCGCAGCGGCGACATGGATCCCGGGGTGGGACTTTATTTGCAGCGCGAGAAAAAGTTGAGCGTGGATTCGCTCGAAGCGATGCTCAATCATGACGCGGGATTGAAGGCGCTTTCGGGAACGAGCTCGGACATGCGCGATTTGGAGGCCGCGGCGGAAGGCGGCGGTGCGAACGCGCGGCAGGCGATCGAGATATTTTGTTACGCAATACGGAAGACGATCGCTGCTCATGCGGCGGCACTGGAAGGGCTGGATATGCTGGTCTTTACCGGCGGGATCGGCGAGAAAAGCGCGATGGTGCGCGCGATGGTCTGCAATGCGCTGCACATTCTGGGCGTGCTGATCGACGGACCCGCGAACGAGAGAAACGCGGAGACGATTTCGGCAGCGCAGTCCGTGGTGCGGGTGCGCGTGATTCCTACAGAGGAAGACCGCCAGATCGCGAGGCACACACGCGAATTGCTCAAGCACGGTACGGCCTGACGCGCGTCTGCTTTTACGGAATGTACGGACTCCATCCATTGCAACGGCAGCCAGCGTCGCGTCGTTTGTGAGAACATCACAGGCGGGCGGATCCTCGACATAAGATGGGCAAACTGTTCGGCGCTGCTGTCGTACTGATCACGCTGGTCTCCGCGGCGTTTTTCGCCATGCACACGTGGTGGCTTCCCGCGAACGCTTCGGTGGCGGGCGCTGCGATCGACCGGCAGATGGAACACACGATGATCGGGACCGGCGCTCTCTTTATTGCCGGGCAAGTGGTGCTTGCTCTCTTCGCATTTTCCTCGCGCAGCCGCGAAAGCAAACAAAAAACGCGCACGTTTCCCGGAGGAGCGGTGCCGCTGGTGATCGCCGCGGTTGTTGTGGTGAGCGTTGAGATTTTCGCGCTGACGTTTGTGGGATCGAAGGCGTGGGCCGCGATTTATCTCGCTCCGGCTGACCCAAAGGCGATTTACATCGACGTGCAGGCGCAGCAGTTCGCCTTTTATTTTCACTACGCGGGGCCGGATGGGCGATTCGGCGCGGTGCATCCCGACAAAATCGACGACGGCAGCGGAAATTACATGGGCCTCGACCCGGTGCACGATGTTGCGGCGCGGGACGACATTGTATCGACCAGTCTTGTGGTGCCGGTGAACCGGCCGATTTCGTTGACGCTGCATTCGCGTGACGTTGGCCACTCGTTTTTCGTGCGCGAGCTGCGCGTGCAGCAGGATTTTGTGCCGGGGCTCGACATTCCGCTTCAATTCACCGCTACGCGAACGGGACAATTCGAAATCGTATGCACGCAGCTGTGCGGATGGGGACACTACCGCATGAAGGCATACGTTCGGGTCGTCGAGCCCGCGGAGTATGACCTGTGGCTTGAATCTCATGTGAAGCGTGCGGCGGCTGTTCGATGAGCTTCGTCCGCCGCTACATTTTCAGCACGGATCATAAAACAATCGGGAAGCAGTATTACGCGCTGGCGCTCGCGGCCGTGTGCACCGGCATGGTGCTTTCGTGGCTGATGCGGATTCACGTGGCGTATCCGGATCGCGCGATTCCGCTGCTTGGAAAACTCGTACCCATTGGCGCACCGGGCGGCGTGATTTCGCCGGAAATGTATCTGTCTTTGCTGACGATGCACGGCACGTTGATGATTTTCTTCGTGCTCACCAACGCGCCATTCGCGGCGTTCGGCAACTATTTTCTGCCGACGCAGCTCGGCGCGAAAGAGATGGCGTTTCCGCGGCTGAGCGCGCTGGCGTTCTGGCTGTCGCTCACTTCATTCGTGGTGATGTTCGCGCAATTCTTTGTAATGGATGGGCCTTCGACGTCGGGATGGACTGCGTATCCGCCATTGAGCGCGCTGGGTGGCGCGGCGGGACAGGGTCTCGCGATGGGGCAGAACCTGTGGCTGGTCTCGATCGCGATTTTTTGTGTGGCGTCTGTGCTCGGGGCACTAAATTTCATCGTGACGGCACTCGACCTCAGAGCAAAGGGAATGTCGTTCGCGCGAATGCCGTACAGCGCATGGGCGTGGCTGGTGACGGCGGTGATCGTGCTGTTGGCGTTTGCGGTGCTATTTCCGGCGTGCGTGCTGCTGCTGCTCGATCGCGTGGCAGGGACGAGCTTTTTTGTGCCGGCGGGATTATTCGTTGGGGATCGATTGCAGCCGCATGCGGGCGGCACGCCGCTGCTTTGGCAGCATCTTTTCTGGTTTTTCGGGCACCCGGAGGTTTACATCGCGATTCTGCCTTCGATCGGAATCGTGGCGCACGTGCTGCCTGCGTACGCGCGCAAGCCGCTGCTCGGGCCGAAATACCTGGTGGCGAGCCTGGTGGCGACCGGATTCCTGAGTTTCGTGGTGTGGGGCCATCACATGTTTGTGAGCGGAATGAATCCTTTCTCGGTGAATTTCTTTTCGGTGCCGACGATGATCATCACGATTCCCGCCACGGTGATGACGCTGCTGCTGCTCGGCACCGTTTACGGATCGAAGATGCGCTTCGATACCGCGGCACTTTTTTGCCTCGGCTTCATTTCGCTATTCATCAGCGGCGGAATCAGCGGATTTTTTCTGGCGCAGCCTTCGCTCGATAGCTATCTGCACGCGACGTATTTCGTGGTGGCGCATTTTCATTTGGTGATGGCGGCCGCGTCGCTATTTGGCGTTCTCGCGGGCACGTATTTCTGGTTTCCGAAAATGTTTGGCCGGATGATGAACGAGACGCTCGGAAAGCTGCATTTCTGGCTGACGTTTCTCGGCGTGTACTGCATTTTCATGCCGATGCACTACCTCGGGCTCGTGGGGAACGTGCGGCGATATTCCGCGTTTGTGGACGAGTACATGGCGCCGCTGATGCCGGTGCACCGGTTCATCACGATTGCGGCGCTGCTCACCGGCGCGGCGCAGTTTATTTTTCTTTGGAATTTGTTTGCAAGCCGCGTGTGGGGGCGCGTGGCGCCGGAAAATCCGTGGGACGCAACGACGCTCGAATGGTCCACGCGCGACGATGGCGGGGCGGTCGCCGTTTATCGCGGGCCCGGCGGGTACGGAGTGGATGGCGACGCCGGGGCGGATTTCGTAATGCAGGATGACGATGTGACATGCGCGGGAGTGAGCGATGAGTAGCCGGCACAGCGCGATGAGCGGGACGCGGAGGCCGGAGCGATCGGAAACCGGGGCGTGGATTGGAATTTCAGCGCTGGCGATGTGTTTCGCGGCGGTGGCGAGTGCGATGGTGGTGCGGCAGGGAGCGAGCGCGGACTGGCTGCATTTCGAGCTGCCGCGTGTACTCTACGCTGCGACCGCACTGATGCTGGTGAGTGAGGCGACGACGGAGGCCGCGCGCCAGCTCGGTGCGAAAGTCTGGCTACTGGCGTCGGCCGCGCTTGGTATGGCTTCACTGTGCTGCATCTACATCGCCTGGCGCGAACTGAGCGCAGAAGGCGTGCTGCTGGCGACGAGCGGAAGCGCATCGTTCTTCTACGTTTTTACCGCGGGATGCTGCGCGTGCATTGCGAGTGGCCTGCTTGCGTTGCTAGCCGCGAGCATGAAAGCGGCAAGGCTCGGAGCGCTCGTGATTTACTGGCGCTTTGTGGTGGCGCTCTGGGTTTTTGTGTTCTTACTGCTGGAATGGCGAATTTGACGGAGCCCGAATGAACCGCGCTACGTGCCTAACTCTCGTAATGATTGCGACGCTTGCCGCAGCAACAATTTGCACAATTGCCCCCCGCGAAGCGATCGCACAGGGATGCGCAATGTGTTACCAGAGCGCGGCGGCGTCCGGCGCGCGAGCAATCGACGCGCTGCGCCAGGGAATTGCCGTCCTGATGATCCCGCCAGTGCTGATTTGCGCGGGAATCGCGCGATTGGCCTACCGGCGCCGCCACTTGCAAGAACAGGCAGCGACGAACCGCGACTAAAACGGCGGCGGCGCGAACGGCTTTTCGCCGGGACGGGCAAGAATGAAAATCGCGTAACGATAGACTTCCAGCTTCGTCACATCGTTGATCTGCGACTCGAGAACTTTGCTGAAGGCCGAATGGACTTCATGGAACTGGTCCATCTTCAAGAGGCCGAGCAGCTCTCCGAAACGGTTCTTCGCCTTCGCCATTTCCGCCTGCTGATCGTCGGTGAGCGTGCCGGCCGCCGCATCTTTCTTCGCGGTGTAGCTCTGCAAAAAGTCGTAGCGAAATTGCAGAGCGTAGAGCGACGCGTAAGCGGTTCTCATGGGATCGGCGGGCGGAACCGTGTCTGCGAGGGCCTTGGTGGAAAAATCTTTCAGCGCTGCCTGAAAGTCGCGGAAGTTGCCGTTCGCGCCCATGAGCGGACCTTTGCCGGATTTTCCCAGCGAGGCGGCGAGGCGGCTCGTGCGCGCATCGTAGCACTTGGCGTACGCGTTGATCGCCGCGATCGTATCGTCCTGGCTGGCACTGTGGTCCTTCGTGTATTGCGCGACCCAATCGGTGGACGACATTCCGAGGACTTGAGCGCACGGAGGGCCGGCCGGTGTGGTGGATTTCGACGTCTGCGCGCTGGCCGAGCAAATCGCCACGCTCACTGCGCACACTGCGAATACAAGACGTTGCAACATTGTCATCGGGCCCTCACCCAACCGCAGCATATCGAATTTCGGCGACGTCGAGCTCCTGCTCGAGGCGCCGCAAAACTTCGTCGTTGACTTCGTTCAGGTTGCGGAGATTTAGAAGCGCAGCGCGCTGAAGATTACGGACGTTGCGCGATGCGTCCACGAACCGCTTGTAGTGATCGATCGTGTAGCCCGTTTCCGCGGACTGTTTGCCGGGAAGCAGGTTGATGCGGTGCTGCTGAACGCGGATCAGGTCGTCGTAAACGGAAGCGAACTTCGGATCGTCCGAATCCTTGGCGTGCTCGAGGTAAGCGAGAGCGGCTTCGATCATCTGATACCGCGCGCGCTGCTCCTCCGGATCGGCTTTCACTTGATTGGCCAGGCCGAGCTTTCGGATGATCCACGGAAGCGTGAGACCCTGGCCGACGAGGGTGGCGAAAATCACACAGAAGGTAAGAAAAATGATGATCGAGCGCTCTGGAAAGGGCGAGCCATCGCTCAATGTGATGGGCAACGAAACGGCGGCGGCGAGCGCAACTACGCCGCGCATGCCGGACCACCCAATCACGAAGAGCAGGCGCGGATCGGGGAACGGAATCGGCTGTTTCAACACGCGGCGGCGAATCCAATTCGCCGTCCAGCCCCCGGGATACACCCAGATAAGCCGCAGCACGATGATGATCAAGCTGAACTCGATGCCGGTGCGAAACCAGGTGCGCAAGCCGAGTGCGCGGATGTCCGTCATGATGTGTGGCAGCTGCAGACCAAGCAAAATGAAGACGATGCCGTTGAAAACAAAGCTGAGCGTTTCCCAGACGGCGCCGGATTCAAGTCGTGCTTTCGTGGAGAAGTACATCGAGCTGTGATGGCCAAGATAGATGCCGGCGACGACGGTGGTGAGGACACCGGAGGAGTGCGCGCTCTCTCCCGCGAGATAAGCGAAATATGGGGTCATCAGGCTGATGGTGATTTCAATCGGCGCGTCGTCGATTTTGGTTTCGGCCCAGGCGACAAGCTTGCCGAGCGCAAGTCCGATCGCGGTG
This sequence comes from uncultured Acidobacteriota bacterium, assembly GCA_963702125.1. Lineage (GTDB taxonomy): Bacteria > Acidobacteriota > Terriglobia > Acidiferrales > UBA7541 > Palsa-295. The sequence goes on along the minus strand of OY969716.1, from coordinate 4,157,098 downwards.
CTGCTGACGAGCAAATAGGCGAACTTGCCGAGGCTCACGATGAATGGGCTGGGGTGATTGGTGAGCAATACGGAGATCGCGATTTGCAGCGCGAGCAGGCCGCTGGCGTCGTTGACGAGGCTCTCGCCTTCGATCACGTCGCGCGTGCGACGGGGCAGGCCGACGCGATCGGCAATCGCAGTGGCGGCGATAGCGTCTGTGGTGCAGACGACGGCGCCGAGGACGAGGCCTGTATGCCAGTCAAAGCTGGGAATGAGCCAGTGCGTGGAGAAGGCTACGCCGAAGACGGTGAACGTGACCAGGCCGATCGCGAGCATCGCGATGCTGACGAGATTGAAGCGGAAGTCGCGCCAGGACGTTTGAAACGCGGCGGCGAACAGAAGCGGCGGAAGGAAAAGCAGGAAAACGAGGTTGGGGTTGAGCTGCACGTGCGGCATGCGCGGCAGAAACCCGAGCAGAGAACCGGCGACGACAAGCACGATCGGGTACGGCATCTTGTAGCGCTTGGCGAACGCGGCAAGGATGACCACGCACACCAAGAGCAGCAGGAGGATGGGTTCGGTGTGGTGGATGTTGCGGCCAAGCATCGGTTCAGGTTTGTGTTTGAGTGCGCTTTCGGGCAATTACGATAACGCAGATATTTAGACGGGGCACGCATTCGTTCGGGGCGCGAGACATCGAGAGAGGTGCGGGCCGGGCCTCGATCGCGTTCGCGCGTACTCTTCCAATTCACACACGCACCATCCACAATCGTCCTGTGGGAGATGTTTCAATCACCGGCCGCGTGCTCGTTATCGAGGACGCCGAAGCTCGTATCGTTTGGTTCAGAGAGCGATTGCCTTCGGCGACGATCGTATCCACTGCGGTGGATGCCGTCCGGGCTGCCGCAGACGGACCGTGGGACGTTGTGTTTCTCGACTTCGACTTGGGGCCAGGGATCAACTCGCTGGGCGCGGCTACGGTGCTTTCCGATGCTCCGCCGCGCGTTTGTGTAATCCACTCCGCGAATGAGACCGGCGCGGCAGAAATAGCGAAGCTCTTCCCGTCGGCATGGATCTTGCCGTTTGCATCGTTTGACATTCGTGACAACGCGATCCGCAAGAGAAACCGCTGAACGACTGGGCGGCGCGGCTTGATCGAGGAACGGCCGAGTCTGCTGCCGGCGCCATGGTTTCGCCGCGTCGACTGCGAGCTTACACGACGGGCACGCTACTCTCTGCCGGACGCTCTTTTGCGGCGCGGCGCGGGGTTGGCGCGAAGGAGCACGCGTTCACGAAGATGCTCGATGGTTTTCTCGATGGCGTGGGCGCGGGCTTTGTCGGATTTTGCATTGTGGTAGTAGGCGAGCAACTGACGGCGGTGGCCGGGCGGGAGGCGGTCGAATTCTTTCTTGGCCAGGGCGTTGCGTCTGAGGGCTGCGAGATATTCAGGCGGCGCGTCGATGTCGCGGGAGTTCGGATCGTAGGCGAGTGTGACGCCGATGACCTCGCCAGTGTCTGCGCGGCCGGCTTTGCGCAGCGCGGTATTGAGTGTGAGGCGGTAACGGCCTGCGCCGGCAGGCACAAGCGTCGTCTTCACGGACAGGCGATTCACGGTAGCGACGACGGGGATGTGCTTCGGCGGCGCGACTTTCGCGGACGATGTCGGCCTGGTACCCGGAGGAGCCGCACGTCGCAAATCAGCGATCAGCGCCGCCGCGATGTCGTCAGGCACATCGACGTGACGCATGATCCAGACTTTGTAAATTGTGGCGAGGAAGTGGTGTGGGCTGCTCGGCATCGCTAAAGCAGCTTAACGAGATCGTCCACGCTCATGTCAATCTCGCGGAGGATCGCGCGGAGTAGTCCGGGGCCGATTGTCTCGCCCGAGTGTTTGGGGACGCTCGTCACTCGCCCGTCTGCATGCTTCAGGCGAACGTGGCTACCGCGAACTCGTTCTATTGCGAAACCGCTGCGCTCCAAAGCCCGAATCAACTGAGTGGCCCGAAGTCGTGGCAATCGTGTCATACTGCGATACGTTGTACGCCGATAAGCTCCAAGGGCTCTTCCGCCTCGCCATCTTCCAGGCACAGCTCAATAACTTCTCGTGTTCGTTTCATCAGCGTGTCGAGGTTTTTGGCTTGGGTATAGCAACCGCGGAGCTCCGGCACACGGGCTACATAGTAGCCATCCTCGTCGCGCTCGATCAGCACAGTGAATTCTCGTTTAGCTTTCACGCGAATCTCCCGTGCTCGGAGTTTACCATGCCCGAGTCGGTCTGAACTTCACGTTGAGTCCGGGCAATAGCGAACCGGAAATAAAAAAGGCCGCGAACGCTGTGAGGCGTTGCGGCCTTTTGTAATTTTAATCCCTGGCGGTGACCTACGTTCCCGCGTCGTTTCCAGCGCAGTATCATCGGCCCGGCAAGGCTTAACTTCCGTGTTCGGGATGGGAACGGGTGTGACCCTTGCGGTAAGACCACCAGGAAACTCGAAACGCCAGCCGGAACAGCCGGCGAGCGCAGAATCTCTATGGAGAATCAGAAAATTTTCCTTTGACAATGATGGAAGCTAGACAATGCAACCGCAATTTTTTACCTGACTATAGCTGCTATGTAAAAAAGCGTGCTTACCATTTCCCACGCGACCGGCCCCGGAGGACAGAGAAGCGTTGGGTAAAGTTTATGGTTAAGCCGAACGGCCGATTAGTACGGGTTAGCTACACGCATTACTGCGCTTCCACCTCCCGCCTATCAAAGTCGTAGTCTTCGACTGGCCTTCTTACCCCCCCGCAGGAGGGTTGGGAAACCTTATCTTGAGGCGAGCTTCTCGCTTAGATGCTTTCAGCGATTATCTCTTCCAGACTTCGCTACCGAGCTATGCCACGGGCGTGACAACTCGATCACAAGAGGTCTGTTCATCCCGGTCCTCTCGTACTAGGGACAACTCCTCTCAAGTTTCCTGCGCCCACACCAGATAGGGACCGAACTGTCTCGCGACGTTCTGAACCCAGCTCACGTACCGCTTTAATAGGCGAACAGCCTAACCCTTGGGACCTTCTACAGCCCCAGGATGCGATGAGCCGACATCGAGGTGCCAAACCTAAGCGTCGATGTGAACTCTTGGCTTAGATCAGCCTGTTATCCCCGGCGTACCTTTTATCCGTTGAGCGATGGCCCTTCCACGCAGAACCACCGGATCACTAGATCCCACTTTCGTGCCTGCTCGACCTGTGTGTCTCGCAGTCAACCCGGCTTATGCTCTTGCACTCCACGGCGGGTTTCCAATCCGCCTGAGCCGAGCTTTGAGCGCCTCCGTTACCATTTAGGAGGCGACCGCCCCAGTCAAACTACCCGTCTGGCCGTGTCCTCCACCCCGTCTAGGGGTGCAAGTTAGAGCGACAGAACTATCAGGGTGGTATTTCACCGTTGCCTCCCCCTCAGCCGAAACCGAGGGATCCCAGGCTCCCACCTATCCTACGCAGGCAGTACCGTTAATCATGACCAGAGTGCAGTTAAGGTGCACGGGGTCTTTCCGTCTAGATGCGGGCATCCGGCGTCTTCACCGGAACCACAAATTCGCCGAGCCGTTGGCCAAGACAGTCGTTCGATCGGTACGCCATTCGTGCAGGTCGGAACTTACCCGACAAGGAATTTCGCTACCTTAGGACCGTTATAGTTACGGCCGCCGTTCACCGGGGCTTCAGATCAGGCCTTCGCTACCTTGCGGCAGCTAAGCCCTCCCTTTAACCTTCCGGCACCGGGCAGGCGTCACCCCCTATACGTCGTATTCGACTTAGCAGAGAGCTGTGTTTTTGTTAAACAGTCGCCGAACGCATTTCACTGCGGCCCCCTCGGGCTATAAACCCTACCGGGGCACCCCTTCTCCCGAAGTTACGGGGCTAATGTGCCTAGTTCCTGAGCCAGCGTTCTCTCGAGCGCCTGTGGATATTCACCTTGTCTACCTGTGTCGGTTTGAGGTACGGGCACCATACGCACTCCTTAGAGGTTTTTCCCGGCAGCGTGAAATCAGAGACTTTGCGACCGTGTGGTCTCGGGCCCAGTCTGACCGTTGAATGACCCCGTGGATTTTCCTGCGGGATCCGGCTTGCACTGGTCCATCGGGACATCCATCACCCGACTCCCATATCCTTCTGCGTCACCCCATCGTATAACGTGCTTATGGCGGGACCGGAATATTAACCGGTTGTCCATCAGTTACGCCTCTCGGCCTCACCTTAGGACCCGCCTAACCCTGAGCGGATTAACCTTCCTCAGGAAACCTTAGACTTTCGGCGACACGAGTTCTCATCGTGTTTATCGCTACTTATGCCGGCAGAGTCTCTTCCGTCGCGTCAAGTAGTTCTCTCGATCTACCGTCGAACTCGACAGAATGCTCCCCTACCAAATATCACCACCCGGAGGTGGTGCTAATTACGCAGCTTCGGTCGTAAGCTTAGCCCCGTTGGATTGTCGGTGCGTGAACACTTGACCAGTGAGCTGTTACGCTTTCTTTAAAGGATGGCTGCTTCTAAGCCAACCTCCTGGCTGTCTGTGCGCTCACACGTCCTTTCCCACTTAGCTTACAGTTAGGGACCTTAGCTGGCGTTCTGGGTTCTTTCCCTCTCGACCACGGAGCTTATCCCCCGTAGTCTCACTCCCGTACTGTTGTACACGGCATTCGGAGTTTGATTGGATTCGGTATCCTGGATGGGACCCTAGTCCATTCAGTGCTCTACCACCGTGGCAAATCATACGAGGCTGCCCCTAAAGGCATTTCGGGGAGAACGAGCTATCACGGAATTTGATTAGCCTTTCACCCCTACCCTCAGCTCATCCGAGCGATTTTCAACTCACACCGGTTCGGTCCTCCAGTCGCGGTTAAGCGACCTTCAACCTGGCCAAGGGTAGATCATCCCGCTTCGCGTCTATTACCACACACTATGCGCCCTATTCGGACTCGCTTTCGCTACGGCTCGCTTTCGCTTAACCTTGCGTGTGACAATAACTAGCCGGCTCATTAAGCAAGAGGCACGCCATCAGGCATTTCCGGATCCGAAGACCCGGCATAGCCCTCTGACTGCTTGTAAGCATACGGTTTCAGGTTCTATTTCACTCCCCTAGCAGGGGTTCTTTTCGCCTTTCCCTCACGGTACTTGTTCACTATCGGTCGCCAACGAGTATTTAGCCTTGGAGAGTGGTCTCCCCAGATTCCCACGGGGTTTCTCGTGCCCCGTGGTACTCAGGATATCCCTTCGAGTCCGGTAAGCTTTCGGTTACATGGCTATAACATTCTGTGGCCCCGTTTTCCTGCGGGTTCACCTAGCCTCCGGATTGGTAACTCTACTTATGGGATCCTACAACCCCCCGGTATAAATACCGAGGTTTGGGCTGTTCCGATTTCGCTCGCCGCTACTTTCGGAATCTCAATTGATTTCTCTTCCTCCAGGTACTGAGATGGTTCACTTCCCTGGGTTGACTCGTACCGGCCTATGTATTCAGCCGGCCGTAACCTGGTTTTACCAGATTCGGTTTCCCGATTCGGAAATCCCCGGATCAAAGCCTGCTTGCGGCTCCCCGAGGCTTATCGCAGCTTGCCACGTCCTTCGTCGTCTGTTGGCGCCAAGGCATCCACCGTACGCCCTTAGTAGCTTAACCATAAAACTTACCCAACACATCGCCATCGCCGGGCTCTGGATGATCACTCATGCAGAACTCCAGCACCGCGCGTGGAGCAAGTTCGCCTTTCCACATTGCGCTACACTCGAGCAAAAAATTTGCGGTTTATTACACCGGCGAGGAAACACACTCGCGGGCGTATATGCCAGCTTCCATCAGTTGTCAAAGAGCGCCCATTTCCGCCAACAGGTACCGGCTGAAATGTCTTCCCGTCAAGGGAAGCGCAACGATGATTTGGAGCCACGTTGCGAGCAATAAAAAACCCGGCGTCGAGCGCCGGGCGTATCCGTCTTTACTGCGGGCCATTCCTCACCGCGGCCCTAGGACGGAAGTGCTCGAAGCTCGATTTGAGACTACCCGGTCAACTCTACCAATCTCACCTCTGGATGAGCGGCAAACCCGGTCTGTCAGTGCGCACACCGCTCTCACGAGCGCGTGCCGACATTCATCGATAGTATCAGAAACGCGGAGTTCGTCAAGCATATTTGTAAAATTTTTTTGGCATTCATCTGTGGAAAATCCAGTAGGTGTGGATATCGCGAAATCCCCTTTAAAAACGGCCTTTCTGAGTGGTATTCCCAATTCGGCCCTCGTCTCCCCCGCTCTCTTTCGTCGGTTTCATTTCGGAACTCACTTGACGTTTTGCGATTGCGTTGCTGTTTCGCCTTCGTTACGATTCGCGGATTCCTTCCCGCTAGAGCGCGCTCGTCTTTTCCAAACGCGCTGGAGGACCAGTGGCCTTCTGTTCGAAATGCGGCGCAAAAGTCGGGGAAGGAGCCCCATTCTGCAGCACCTGCGGCCAATCGCAGCCGGCAGTGTCGCCGCGCGTTGCGCCCCAACCATCAGTGCGGCCGATTCCTGCCGCAGCCAGTGCTCGTTCCGTGCCCGCTGCGCCGCAGGACATCGTCGGCTGCGCCGTGCTTCAGCCGCGCCAGCCCGTCGCGACCGCCTACGCCGGCTTTTGGTTGCGCTTCGTTGCCTGGTTCATCGACGCGGTTGTGCTCGGCATCGGCGGCGCCATTCTCACCGCGCCGATTACGGGCTTTGGACTATTCAACCTCCACTCGCTAATGCACGGGCGTCCGCCTTCACCGGATGAGATCTTCGGCCACGGATTTATCTTCCGAGCTGTCTTCGTCAAGCAGCTGCTGCACTGGGTTTATTACGCGTTGCTCGAAAGCTCCACATGGCAAGGGACGTTGGGCAAAAAAGCTCTGGGACTGGAAGTGACCGACATGCAAGGAGCGCGCATCAGTTTCGGGCGTGCGACGGGCCGCTGGGCGGCACGCTACATTTCGGTGATGACGCTGGGCATCGGCTACATCATGGCCGGATTCACGGCACGAAAGCAGGCTTTACACGATTTGATTGCCGGCACCTTGGTGATTCGAAAAATCTAACTTCATGCGGCAGGACGCCACGTCCGAGGGAGCGCCATGACCTGTTCAAAATGTGGAGCGGCACTGACGAACACTTCCGGCTTTTGCCCAAACTGCGGCCAACCGATCGTAGGATTCTCCGTGGGGCAGGCGAATCCGGCCGTTGCGGCCACTCCAATTGGCGTGTCTCCCGTGGGCGCCGTTTCGGCCTACGGCGGCGCGCAAGCGCCGGTCGCGGCGTCGAGCGTCGGCTACGCCGGATTTTGGCTTCGTTTAGTTGCGTGGTTCATCGACGCAATTTTGCTGGGCGTCGTCAGCAACATTCTGATGCTGATCTTCGGCCTCGGCATGGGAGACTGGCGTCACCTGATGGTGTCGGGCGGACAGCCTCGTCCCGAAGATATTGCGATGATGATGGGAATGGCTTTCCGCATTATGTTCATCAGCACGATTCTGCATTGGCTCTACTACGCATTCCTGGAAAGTTCCACATGGCAAGGAACGCTTGGCAAAAAAGCTCTCGGGCTTTATGTCACGGACCTGTCTGGAATGCGCATCAGCTTCGGGCGCGCTTCGGGTCGCTTTTTCGCGCGAATCATCTCAGCACTCACTCTCGGCATCGGTTACCTTATGATTGCCTTCACCGAAAAGAAGCAAGCACTGCACGACATGATCGCCGGCACTTTAGTTTTGCGCCGGCTCTAATTCGACACGCCGGACTATCGGAGAAAAATGTTCTGTTCAAAATGTGGTGCGAAGTTGGGCGAGGGCGCGGCTTTTTGCAATAGCTGCGGCCAGCCCGTACCGGCGGCATCGAACGTTCCGCTTCCCGTGGCGATTCCCCAGATCTCGCCGAGTGCGCCAGTTGCGCCTGCTGGCGCGGCAATTCGCAGCACGCCTTTGCCGCCAGGCGTTTACGCCCCGCCGATCGATGCAGGATTGATCGTCGCGCCGCGCCCCTACGCAGGATTTTGGCTGCGCCTGGTCGCGTATCTAATCGATAGTGTCATCGCGCTGATTGTCACGTGTGTCGTACTCGGAGTTTGCGTACTTGGCGTAGGAGTCGGCACGCTGAAGGCGGCATTTTCCGAAGCGAACCCTCAAGATCCTTCATTACCTTTCGCGATCATGGGTTGGTTTATTTTAGGCGGTATCGTGATGCTGATTCTTCAGTGGCTCTATTTTGCGTGGATGGAAAGCTCCGAGCATCAGGCGACGCTGGGAAAAATGGCGCTCGGCTTGATCGTTACGGACCTCAACGACCAACGTATCTCGTTCGGACGCGCGACGGGACGCTTCTTTGCGAAAATCATCACCAACTATACATTTTTCATTGGTTATATCATGGCGGGCTTCACGGAAAAGAAGCAGGCGCTGCACGACATGATCGCCAGCACACTCGTACTCCGCAAAATTTAGACCGGTGAGAAACTCGCGGCGAACGCCACACGCAGCCGCAACGCGGACTAGACGCCCCAACCGTAGCGCTCGGAGTGGACCAGCGCGTCGCTCAACTCCGCGCGAATGTGGTCGGTGAATTCCGAGCAGCGCAGCAACTTCCCGCCGTTCTCCATAATGTCGATCGTGCGGTAGCCGTGATCGAGCACTCGATCCACCGCCGATTCGATCCACTGCGCTTCGATCTCGAGCCCAAACGAATTGTGAAGCATCAGGCTCGCGGAATAGATCGCTCCCAGCGGACACGCCACATCCTTGCCCGCCAGCGTCGGCGCCGATCCGTGAATCGGTTCGTACAGCGCGGGCTTGCCTTCGTCACCGCGGCTCATCGATGGAATCAGGCCAATTGACCCGGCAATCGCAGACGCTTCGTCGCTCAAAATGTCGCCAAACATGTTGCCGCACAAAATCACGTCAAACTGCGCGGGCTTCAGCAGCAGCTGCATTGCGGCGTTATCGACGTACATGTGATCGAGCGTGATGTCCGGATAGTCCTTCGCAACGCGATTCACCGTTTGCCGCCACAGCGTGGAAGTGGCGAGCACGTTGGCCTTGTCAACACTCGTCACATGGCGATTGCGCGCGGCGGCGCGATCGAATGCGTAACGCGCAACACGCTCAACCTCCGCAGCCGAGTATTCAGCCACGTCGCTGGCGCTGGCACGTTTTCCCTCGCCCTTAAGCTCGTGCGCGCCAAAATAAATATCGCCCGCCAGCTCGCGAACGATCTCCATGTCGCAATCGTCGATGCGGTCGCGCTTCAGCGGCGAAATGCCGCGCAGCGAGGGGCGCAGCTTGATGGGTCGCAAGTTGATGTAGAGGCCGAGTTCTTTGCGGATCTTCAGCAGGCCGGCTTCGGGGCGCTTATCGAGCGCGACAGAATCCCACTTCGGTCCGCCGATCGCGCCGAGCAGCACCGCGTCCGCGGCCTTGCAGCCCGCAAGCGTATCCGCCGGCAGCGGCGTGCCGAAGCGATCGATCGCATCGCCTCCAAACGCGTGCTCCTTGAAAATAAATTCGTGGTGAAACGCTTTCGCGCAATCGCTGAGGATTTGCACCGCGGCGCGCGTGACTTCCGGGCCGATGCCATCGCCGTGCAGGACTGCAATCGTCTTGCGAACTCCACTCATGTATGCAACCTTCCGGAATAAAAACGGATTTCGTTAGTCGGCGGCAGACGCTGCGGCATCACCCGCAAGGACGGAGGACTTGTTGCGGCGGACGGTGTGAATGATCGAAATCACATCGCGATCCGTAACTTCCTTCGAAGCGTCGGCCTGCTCGGTGGCCATAGCGTAGCATTCGGCAAGTTCGGCGTCGGTGATTGTGTAGCCGAGTTCGTCCAATCGTGCACGGAGCGCGTTGCGGCCCGAATGCTTGCCCAGCACCATGCGGCGCGACGAAACGCCAACTTTTTCGGGAACGATAATCTCGTAAGTGAGCGGGTTCTTGAGGATGCCGTCCTGGTGGATGCCGGCTTCGTGCGCGAAGGCGTTTGCGCCGACTACGGCTTTATTCGGCGATACCGTTACGCCGGTGATCTGCGAAAGCAGGCGGCTCGTCGCGTAAATCTGTTCGAGCGTGATGTTATGCGACGCTTCGAAGAGCCCTTGCCGCACGTGCAGCGCGACAGCGATTTCCTCCAGCGACGCATTGCCCGCTCGCTCGCCGATCCCATTGATCGTGCATTCCACCTGCCGCGCGCCTGCGGAGATCGCCGCGAGCGAATTCGCCACGGCCATGCCCAGATCGTTGTGGCAGTGCGCGCTGAAAACCACGTTCGGATAATTTTGCGCGATGTGATTGCGCGCCGCGCGGAACATGTAGTGGTATTCCTGCGGCATCGCGTAGCCCACCGTGTCCGGCAGGTTGATAATCGTCGCGCCGGACTGCGCCGCAGCTTCGACCACGTCGAGCAGGAAACCCAGGTCGCTGCGGCTCGCGTCTTCCGCGGAAAATTCCACTTCCTCGCAGTGTTTCTTGCCGTGCTCGATCATCGACGTGATCTGGTCGAGAGCTTCCGCGCGCGCGATGCGCAGCTTGTGCTTCAGGTGCAGGTCACTCGTGGCGAGAAAAATGTGCAGGCGGGGCTTTGCGGCGGGTTCCAGCGCTCTCAGCGCGGCGTCCACGTCTTCGCGCTTCGCACGTGCCAGCGCAGCGACGCGGCTTACCTTAATTTCCCCCGCCACCGCACGTACGGACTCGAGATCCCCCGGGGAGGCGATCGGAAATCCCGCTTCGATAATATCGACGCCGAGGCGCTCCAGCTGGTGAGCCAGCTGCAGCTTTTCGTCGCGGTGCATCGAAAAGCCCGGCGATTGCTCGCCGTCTCGAAGCGTGGTGTCGAAGATGTGTACGCGTTCCATTAAGGATTCTTCCGACCTTGCCAGTATCGTTCCCACGCAGCAAGCCGTCCAATTTATAATCCTTGCATACGCGATAAATCTCTTTTATACAGAAAGTTGGGGCTGGGAGGCTTTGTGGATCTAGCGTCGTTGCAGGTATTCCAGATGGTGGCCAACGAGCGCAGCTATTCGCGCGCCGCCGAAAAGCTGTTCCGCACGCAGCCCGCCATCAGCATTGCCATGCGCAAGCTCGAGGATTGGGTCGGCCAGCCGCTGTTCGTTCCCGGTTCCGGCGCAAAGACGCTCACCGACGCCGGCGTGCTGCTCCTCGAATACTCCAATCGCATGCTGAACCTCCGCGAGGAGATTCGCAAAGGGCTGCACGAGCTGCGCGGCCTCGAGCGCGGCCAGGTTTCCGTGGGCGTGAACGAAAGCTCCATCCACGCGCTGCTGCCGGCACTGGATAAATACCGCACCGCTTACCCCGGCATCCACATTCGCGTTCACCGCGTGTTTTCGCGGGACGTGCCGCGCGAACTTCTCAACCACCAGCTCGACATCGGCGTAATCACCTATCTACCCGAAGAGCGCGAGCTGACCGCCGTCGAGTTCTACCGCGATTCCCTGGTGCTAATTGTATGGCCCGGCCACCGCCTCGCGAAAAAGCGCGACGTGGAGATCGAAACTCTCGCCGAGGAAACATTCGTCGCGCACATCGTCGAGTCGCCCTACCGCCAGCGCGTCGTACAGCTATTCGCCAAACATCGCGTTCCCCTTCGCATGGATGTTGAACTCCCAACCATCGAAAGCATCAAGCGGTTCGTTGCACTGAAGAAGGGCGTCGCGATCGTGCCGCGCATGTGCGTACAGGAAGAGGTCGAACGCGGCGAGCTGCGCGAACTCGGCATCCGCCAGATGAAAATGGAGCGCAGGCTGTATCTTGTTTACAGGCAGGACCGGCCACTTCCCGCAGCTGCGCAGGCACTCGTCGATGTGATCCTGCCGAAGAAAAAGGCGCGCACGGCGTAACGCTCGTCGGCACGGCGCTCAGTTTTTCTTCAGGTGGTCCAGACAATCCGAAATCCGCGAAAGACCCAGCGTGAGCGTCTCCGTCTCAACGCCAAAGCCAATCCGGAAATGGTCCGGCGACTCAAAGAACCGTCCCGGCACCACGCTCGTTTCGTATTTGTCGCGGAGTAGCTGGCAGAACGCATCGACATGCCCACTCGCCAGAAACGGGAACGCGATCGTGCCGGCCTCCGGCCGTACCGCGAGAATGTCTGACCGTGATTCCAGAAATTTCTTCAGCAACCCGCGATTGGTTTCGAGCAGGCGCTTCGACCGCACGCAAATTTCCGGCAAGCACTTCAGCGCCAGCACGCTCAGCCGTTCGGCGGGATGCGCGTCCATCGAACCGAACAAATCGTTGACCCGCCACATGCGCTCAGCCAGCTGCTTCGCGGCGAAAATCCATCCGCAGCGCAGGCCGCCAAGTCCGTACGCTTTCGTCAGGCTGCTCGTCGCGATGAAATTTGGCCCCAGTTTGAACGAAGTCTGCCACGGCGCATCGAAGCTCGCCTCGAGGTAAACCTCGTCCACCAGCACGTGCGCACCAAGGCTCCGCGCAATCTCGCCCACGATCTTGAGTTTGGCGTCCGCGGTACGCACGCCGCTGGGATTGTGAAGGTTCGTCAGCACGATCATCCGCGTGCGCGGCGAGATGCGCCGTTCCACTTCGCGCGGATCGACCTGAAATCCCATCTCAAAGTTGCGCGGGAAACGCCGCACCGTCGCGCCGAGATACTCCGCCGTCGCGAGCAGCGCCTCGTACGTCGGCTCCTCCACCAGAATTTCGTCGCCCGGTTCGAGCAGCGCCGCCATCGCCAGGTGGTTCGCCATCGAAGTTCCCTGCGCGTGCACCACGCAGTCCGACGGCACGCCGGCTTTCTTCGCCAGCTCGTCGATCAGCGGCTGATAACCGTAGCCCGATGGGCCGTTCAGCTGAAGATCTTCAATGCGTGCGTGGAGTTCTTCGAAAGGAAGCGGCGCGACGGCACTACCCGCCAGATTGAATCGCGCGCTCGAGCGGAGCTTCGCCCACTCGATGTATGCCGAACGAATTTCCCGCCGCTGCGGACTCAACGGTGCCTCGCCTCCGCACGCTTCCGAGTGATGCGCTGGCGCGGAGAAAAAACCGTCTTATCGCCGAATGATTCTCGTGGTATTCGGTCCGAGTAATTCGTACCGGATGCCACGCCACACGATGCGCTTATTAATGAGGGACATGAGGAAATTATATGTGAATAAGAACGGGATGATTGTAGCGAGCACGGCCCAGATCCAGCTCCAGCTCGCCTGCGCCGAGCGCCACTCCGGAAGAGCTTCCGTGATCGCAATCGTGCGGAGCGCGCCCTTCATCGCCGCGAGTAAAGGAACTGCCAGCGTCAAGAGCAGCAGGTTGCCCCACGGGTGCACGTCAATCGTGCTGTAAAGCACCACATAGAGGCCAAACAGCACCGTCACCACGTAGCTGGCGTGCGCCAGCGCTCCCATCTTCCAGCGCCGCGGCGAATTCACCTTCGTAATCAGGATTTGCCGGTCCGTGAATTCCAGCAGGCTCGCGAACGTCCACGGATGCATCGTCGGCGCGAAGCATTCGGGGCAGAACACGATATCTTTCCCTGCGACTTCCAGCGCGTACGTCATTGCGAAGTCGTCGCTCACCGCGCCCTTCCATGCCTCCAGCACTTCCGCGTCGTTGAACGTGCTTTTGCGAATCGCCGTGCCGCCGCCCCAACAGAAATTGTTTTCACGCTTGCCGAGTACCGTAGCTATCGACGCATTCCACACCGAGGCCAGCGCACTTGCGAATCCGTCGCCGCCAGTACCGTTGGGAATAATCCAGCGATACGCCGTGGTCGCGCCGATCTTCGAATCCTGCAGCGGCGCGATCAATTTCGTCAGCCACGTCCGCGGCGCGCGCACATCCGAATCCGTGAACGCGTAAACTTCCACGCTCTCCGGCAGCGACGCCACGGCTTTCGTCAGGTTATAAACTTTCTCGCTGCTGTCTTCCGGCGGACCCGCAATCACGATGTGCACGGGCTTCGAGCTGGCCGTCTTCACGCGCTCAATCACTTTCAGCGCAGGATCAAGGCTCGTCGCGAGCACGAAGTAGATTTCGTAGTTTGGATAGTCGAACCTCGTCATTGCCATCAGGTTTTCTTCCAGGCCGCGCTCCGCGCCTTTGCACGGAACGATCAGCGCGGCCGCTGGCGTGTAGAAACCGGCGTGCGAGGAAAGCCGCTGGCGCACCATCCTGAACCACAAAAATCCCTCATACAGGGAATAGACCCCGAGAGCGATCTGCGCCAGAACCAGCAGATAGAAAAGGACGTAAATCATTGGCTTTCCCGCGAGAATAGCAGGGCCGGGCTGTTTCACATCGTTACAACATCGCGACATGTGCGGTATCTGCAATGTCGTTCTGGACATACAGGCGGGCGGCGCTCAACAGCGAACCCTTCGAGGCGCTCAGTTCACGCGGTGGCGGGCAAACACTCGGCGCAACACCTTGTCGGCGGCAGCGTCCAGCTCAGCCTGAAACTTTGCCGACGCGCGGCGGGCCTGGTCCATCAGCGAAGGATCGAGCAGCAGAGCCGTGCGATCCACGAACGGTCCGGACGGCGACGGTTTGATCGTTCGCGAAGGCTTACGCTTCGGCTCGGCGGCGGTGAGCGACTCGTAGAAATCGAGGTCGCGCCAAAAAGCCTGCGCTTCATCCTCCGACCATCGCAGCGCCTGCCCGAGCGCGACGAAAAACTCCTCACGAAAGAGGTCCAGCAGCGGGATCGCCAGCTCCCAACCCTGATTCCGCGCCTTCTTCTTCGCCGCAGCCTTTTTCTTGCCCTTCTTCGCGGCCTTGGCTTTCTTCGGCCCGCGCGGTTTCGGCTCGCGCACGCTCACGTGCACCTTCAGCCGCGCCGGGAAAAGCGCTTCTGCCCGCAGCACCATCGCGAGAATCGCTTCGCGCCGGATCGTTTCAAGCTGTTCGCGGTAGTGCCACGGCTGGTCGGCGCGGCCCGGCCTTCGATTCTCGGCCGCGTACATATCCAGAAAACGCGGCACCATTTCGTCGCGGTCGAGCGTCGCGAGCAGCAGCGTGGCCGCCTCGCGCGCGCGAATCACCAGTTCTCGGGGACGATATGGCATCGGGGAAGTTTACCTGTACGCGATTCCCCGCCGCGCCGCAACTGGAAACGTGCGCGCACAAAAAAAGCCCGGGGATTTCTCCCCGGGCTTGGCTGTCTCACATCCCGCGTAAACGCGGGGTTGGTTTAATTAGCGATTAGTGGACCGGACCCGCGAGCGGACGATCGTCGTCCGTCTTCGCCGCCGAGCGAACCGGCTTCTCGAATTTGCCCAACGCAATTTCGAGCGCCTCTTCCGCCGTGCGAACGAAGTGGACCTTCACGTCGCCGAGCATCTCTTGCGGCAGGTCTTCTTTCACGTTCGGTTCGTTCTCCGACGGAAGAATGACTTCCTTGATGCCCGCGCGCTTTGCGCCGAGGACCTTTTCCTTGATTCCGCCCACCGGCAACACAATGCCGGAGAGTGAAATCTCGCCCGTCATCGCCACACGCGGCTTGATCGCGCGTCCCGTGAGCAAGCTCACCAGCGCCGTGACCATCGCCACGCCGGCCGACGGACCGTCCTTCGGTACCGCGCCACTCGGCACGTGAATGTGCACGTCCTGCTTGCGGAAGAAATCGGGATCGATTCCATACCGCTCGCAATTCGCTCTCACCCAGGTGAGCGCCGCGCGCATCGATTCCTGCATCACGTCGCCCAGGTGGCCCGTCATCGTGAACGTCTTACCGCCGCGCATCTTGCTCGCTTCGATGAAGACGATGTCGCCGCCCACCGGTGTCCAGACGAGGCCCACCGAAACGCCCGGCTTCTGAACGCGCTCCTCCACTTCCTTCTCGAGGCGCATCTTCTGGAGCCCGAGTACGTCGCGGACTACATCGCTGGTTACGACCAGCTTGTCCGTGTGCCCTTCGGCCATTCGGCGTGCCTGTTTGCGTACGAGTGTGCCGATTTCGCGTTCGAGGTTTCGCACGCCCGCTTCCCGCGTGTAATGGCGGATCACGTCGCGCAATGCCTCATCCGTGAATTCGATCTGCTCGTTGGTGACGCCGTGTTCCTTCGTCTGCCGCGCCACCAGGAAGCGCTTTGCGATGTGGACCTTCTCTTCTTCCGTGTAACCGGAGAGTTCGAGAATCTCCATGCGGTCGCGCAGCGGTTCCGGAACGGGATCGAGCCAGTTCGCCGTCGCAATGAAAAGCACCTTCGACAGGTCAAACGGCACGTCCAGGTAGTGATCGCGGAACGTCGAGTTCTGCTCCGGATCGAGCACTTCCATCAGCGCCGCGGACGGATCGCCGCGGAAGTCGCGTCCGAGCTTATCCACCTCGTCCAACATCACGACGGGGTCCATCGTCTCGGCCCGGCGAATTCCCTGGATGATCTGTCCCGGCAACGCGCCGATGTACGTCCGGCGGTGGCCGCGGATTTCAGCTTCATCGTGCATGCCGCCCAGCGAAATGCGCACGAACTTGCGGCCCAGCGCTCTCGCGATCGACTTGCCGAGCGAAGTCTTACCCACGCCCGGAGGCCCGACGAAGCACAGAATCGGTCCCTTCATGCCCGGCTGCAATTTCTTCACAGCCAGGTAATCCAGGATGCGCTGCTTGATCTTCACCAGATCGTAGTGATCTTCATCCAGAATTTCCTGCGCCTTCGGGATGTCGATATCTTCCGTGCCTGAGGTCTTGTTCCACGGCAGCGACGTCATCCATTCAAGGTACGTACGCGCCACCATGTACTCGGCCGAAGCGGGAGTCATCTTCGCGAGACGCTTTAGCTCGCGATCGCACTCCTTCTTAGCCTCGGCGGACATGCCCGCATCTTCGACCTTCTTGCGAAGTTCGTCGATTTCGGCAGCGCCGTCGTCGCTCTCGCCGAGTTCCTTCTGAATCGCTTTCATCTGCTCGCGCAGAAGGAATTCGCGCTGGCTTTGATTGACTTGTTCCTGCACCTGATCCTGAATCTTGCTGCGCAGGTCGAGAACTTCCCGTTCCTTGGTCAGCTCATTGATCAGACTTTCCATGCGCTTGCGAACGCTGAAAGTTTCCAGCAGTTCCTGCCGGATCATCGTATTCAGCGAAGGCAGCGTGGACGAAACAAAGTCTGCCATGCGGCCCGCCGATTCGATGTTCATCACTTCGCTCTGCAGATCGTCCGAAAGCTGCGGCGAGCGCGCCACCACCTCACGGAATAGTTCCTGCACATTGCGCTGAAGCGCCGTCAGTTCGGAGTCGCGCTGATCTTCCAGATCCGGCTGCAGCTCCGCATGCGCTTTCAGGAAGGGTTTGAATCCGAGCACTTCCTTCACTCGAATCCGGTCCAGACCTTCCAAAAACGCCACAACGTTTCCGTTGGGCATCCGGACCATCTTGTGGACTTTTGCCAGCGTGCCTACGCCATGCAAATCGGTGCCGGTGGGCGATTCGATCCGAGGATCGAGCTGCGCTACCACACCTAGAATTTTCTCCGTTCCTTCCAGCGAGTTCAGCAGCGCCAGCGAGCTTTCACGCCCCACCGGCAAAGGCATCACTGCCCCCGGGAATAGAACCGTGTCTCGAACGGGAAGAATCGGAAGCTCATCCGGTACAACTCTTGTTACTTTGCTCACCGTAGTCCCCCTTGGACTGCGATACAAAAACCGGTCGGTGGATAATAAGAGATATCGACCGACTTCCCAGTTAGATGCGCGCCAGAGGAAAAGGACTTCAAGTCTTCATAGGCGCCTGTTAGAGAAGTTGATAGTATCACACTAAGGTTATTGAATGCACGCCAAATCGTTTGAATTCAGCCGGTTCCGAGCCTCCCGAGCGCGCGGCGCGGCGGTATCTCTAGCTAAATGGGCGACTTACTCGGCAAGCCATCATCTGTCGGTAGCCCGTACTGTTCCACGACAAACCGTTGCGCAGCCTCCCGGCCCTCTACGCCTCCATTCAGCTGCGCGTCCTCTACGGCATTCAGGATCTCTTTGAACCGAGGTCCGGGCCGGAACCCCATCTCGATCAGATCCTTACCTGTTAGGAACCTGGGCGGCGCCACAAGTTCCGGCGGCGTTTCGGCCAGGAACTTCTTCATCGCATCGTAATTATCGACGTTCCGGTGGCTCGAAAGGCAGTCCAGCCGATGTAGCTCGAGGTGCTCTTCGAATCGGTCCAGGCGCGCGAAACGCTTCAGCGTCGCCGGCTTCATAAGAGGTACGTCTTTGAAGCGCATATGGTTATTCACCAGCGCGTTGATTTGATCGGCGTCCTCGTTCGAGAACCGGAATCTGCGCTCGATTTCCTCCGCCATCTTCACGCCCACCTCCACGTGCCGGTCAAAGCGGATGCGTCCGTTTGGCCCGCTCGGAGGCGCAAACGTCGGCGGCTTGCCCACGTCATGCAGCAGCACTCCCCACCCGAGCGTCCTCGGCGCTCCGGCCGGAAGCCCTTCGAGCATGAGGAGCGTATGAGTCCACACGTCGCCCTCAGGATGAAATTGCGGCGGCTGCTCTACTCCCTTCATCCGCGCGATTTCCGGCAGCACTTGTTCCAGAAGTCCCGTCTGCTCCAGCAGTTCGAATCCGCGCCGCGCGGCGCCTTCCGTCAGAATCTTGGTCAGCTCGTCGCGCACGCGCTCGGCGGACACTTGATGAATCTTCGGCGCGAGCTTCTTGATCGCCTCCAGCGTGCGCGGCTCGATCGTGTATCCAAATCGCGCCGCAAACCGCACTGCGCGCAGCATCCGCAGCTTGTCTTCTTCAAATCGCCGCTCCGGCTCGCCAATCGCGCGAATCACGCCGGCGCGCAGATCGTCGCGGCCTCCGACGAAATCGAGCACGTCGCCATTTCGCGGATCGATCAGCAGGGCATTGATCGTGAAATCTCGCCGCGCCACATCCTCCTGCGGCGTCTTCGAATACACCACCGCATCGGGATGCCTGCCGTCGCTGTAAGAAGTATCTGAACGGAACGTCGCAACCTCGACTTGCGCCGCTTCACGATCCTTCGGATCTTCCATCACGATCGTCACGCCGAATTTCGCGCCGACGTCAATCGTGTGAGGAAAAAGCGCCTCGACCTCTGTCGGCGTCGCATCC
This sequence comes from uncultured Acidobacteriota bacterium, assembly GCA_963702125.1. Lineage (GTDB taxonomy): Bacteria > Acidobacteriota > Terriglobia > Acidiferrales > UBA7541 > Palsa-295. The sequence goes on along the minus strand of OY969716.1, from coordinate 4,138,037 downwards.
GTCGTTACGTCGTAATCCTCAGGCTCGCGCTTCAGCAGAATGTCGCGCACACACCCGCCAACCAGATACGCCAGATGTCCGGCGTCGCGCAGCTTCGAGCAAATCTGGTCCGCGAATTCGCGCGCGTTCATAGGCCGATTATGCTGTATTCGATGCGTGTGGGGAAGCTAAGCAGCCAGGCGCGGCGCGCGATGCGCATTGCGGGATTCGCCGCCACGCCGTCGCGCTAGCCGGTGCCAGATGGTGCGCAAAGGCGCTACGAAACGCGAAGCGCCAGCGCCGTGATGTCGTCGTGCTGCCGCGCGTACCCGACGAACTCGTTCACGTCGCGCATCGTGGTCGCTAGAATCTGCGCGGCAGAACCGGACGCCGCCGCTCCGATCGAGCTGATCAGCCGGCTCTCTTTGAATTCGTCGCCCTTCTCATTCACGGCCTCCACCAATCCATCGGTGAATATGAAAAGCAGATCGCCCGGCATCAATTGCACGGTCTCCGCGCCGTACGCAATCTCGTCGTCCGAAAAAAGCGGCAGCCCGAGTGGCGGTCCGCCCACAGCAAGCCTCACGATCTCGCCGGACGCTCGCCGCAGAATCGGATCGTTGTGCCCGCAATTCGTGTAACGCATCTCGCGCGTTCGCGGATCGATCTCCGCCAGAAACGCCGTCGTGAACCGTTGCCCCTCGAGGCTGTGCGCGCGCGCATAACGGTCAAGCCCGGTCACCACCTCGGCGAGCGTCGCCGGAGTCGATGCCAGCGCCTTCAGCCCCGATTGAAACGTCGCCATCAGCAGCGCCGCCGGCACGCTTTTTCCCGCCACGTCCGCCACAGCCACCAGCAGCGGAGCGCTCTCTACCGGCACGCCCGGCATCGCGCGCAAAAACGCGTCGTAGTAGTCGCCCGCCACCGTGTTTTGCGGCCGTGTCGCAAACGCGATGTCGAACCCCGCTACGGCCGGCGCCGTGTGCGGCACGAGCCACTGCTGAATCTCGCGCGCAATTTCCAGGTCGCGCTTCATCGTCACGCGATCCGCCAGCTCCAGAGCCAGCAGCACGAATAAAATCACCGCGCCAAGGGCGACAAAATCAAGAGTGTATGTCTCGCCGTGCTTGCCGGTCTGAATATCGGGATGAATCATCACAAGCACCACAGCCACGAGCAATAACACGCGACGCGCCGGCGTCAGCTTCATCAGCATCGCGCGAAACAGCAGATAGCATTTGTAGAGCCAGCGCTTGAACCCGCTCCGCTGCTTTTTTACCTCGTCCCAATCCACATCCTTCGAATAGAGCGCGTAGCCTTCGCGCGCCTCGCTCTTGAACTGTCCCCAAAGTTCCTGCAGCTCGAATCCATCGGTCACGCTTTGCCAGAACGATCGCAAGTTGCCACGATCTTTCGGCGGCGGCATCTCGCCGGGCAACTTTCCGGAATTGGGCGTGGGTGAAGAGGAAGCCATCGCGAAGGATTATAGAGCAGGCTTGGCGTTGCCGCAGTCGCGCATCGTCCGACGAGACTCGCGCGCCCCGATTCGCTATTGTGCCGGTTTCGTGGGTTTCTTCGCCCCAGGAGGCGCGAGCGAACCGCCGAATTGCACCTTCGTGAATCCAAATTTGTCGCGCAACTTGTCCGTGGTCTTCGCGAGCCGCTCCAGCTTCTCGCGCCGGTCCGCATCCAGCAGATCGAGTTGTCCAGGCGCGCCCGAAAATTGCGTCAGCGCCACACCAACCAGCCGCAGCATCGCCTTGCCGTCCCACGCTTCCTGAAACAGCGCGCGAATCGTCTCCATGAAAATCGCGTCCACATCAAACGGCTCGGCCAGAGTGTGGCTCCGCGTAATCGTCTTGAAATTCGCGTAGCGAATCGTCAGCGTCACGGTCCGCGCGTAAAGTCCCGCCTCGCGCATCCGCTTCGCACCCTTCTGGCAGAGAAAGCTCAACGTCGATTCGAGCAACGCGCGATCCTTCGTGTCCTTGCCAAACGTCTGGTTGTGCGACACCGACTTCGGCTCAGCATCCAGAAAAAATTCAAACGAATCGATCCCGCGCGCTTTGCGATAAAGCGCCGTGCCCCAACGCCCGAACGTCGCTTCGAGCTTCTCGATCGACAGCGCCTGCAACTGCTCGACGGTGTGAATCGAAAGATCCTGCAGCGCCGCATCCGTCACTTTTCCAATGCCGGGAATTCTTCGAGCCGGAAGCGGCGCCAGAAATTTCGGTTCGCTTCCCGGCGCGACCCACACGAGGCCTCGTGGCTTCGCCTGGTCGCTTGCGATCTTCGCCACGAGCCGCGTGGAAGCGAGCCCGCCCGAGCAGGGAAGCGAGGTCGAAGCCGTAATCTCGCGCAGCAATTTGTCTGCAGCCGCCAGCGACGGCCCGTGCATCCGCTCCGTCCCAGAAAGATCCAGATACGCCTCGTCGATCGACGCCATCTCCACAACCGGTGAGTACTTCGAAAGAATCGTCGCCACCCGGTCGTGGTATTCGCCGTAGCGCTCGTAGTGGCTGTGCAGAAAAATTGCGTGCGGGCAGAGTTTCGCCGCTGTACGCAGCGCCATCGCCGAATGCACGCCGAATTTCCGCGCTTCGTAGCTCGCCGATGTCACCACGCCGCGCTGATCGCGATCTCCGCCGACGATCACCGCTTTGCCAATCAGCTCCGGCCGCGCCAGCAACTCCACCGACACAAAAAATGCGTCCATATCCACGTGCAGAATCGGCGTCGGCGATTCGGCCGTCGGTGCAAGCGCTTCATCGTGTTTCGCGCGAAATTGAGCGAGCTTCTGCATGGCAGGGAACCGATTTGAGGGTAACGCGCCGCGCGAATCCCGCGCAATCGCTCAGCGCTAACGCGAGCGCTGCGCCGCGAGGACGCGCGGAATTCCGGCGAGGTCGATCGTCACAGCCACGTTGGTCCAGCCGCTCTGCTTGTCGAAAAGATCGCGCACGTAATCGGCGGAGTCGTGGCCCAGCTCAAGCGCCAGAATGCCGCGATCCTTCAATAGCGCGCCGGCCTGCTCCACGAGCGGCCCGTAAAGCTCGAGCCCCGTCACTCCCGCGAACAGCGCCGAGTGCGGCTCGTGCTCGCGTACCTCGCGCTCGAGCGTCGCCTCTTCTTCGAGACCTATATAAGGAGGGTTGCTGACAATCACGTCAAAGTCGCGCGGCCACGCGTTCCCATTCGCGGCCGTCAGAAACGGCTTTAGCAGGTCGCCCTCGATGAACGTAACTCTGTCCGCCACGCCGTTTCGGTCCGCGTTGCGCCTCGCAATATCCAGCGCCGGCGCCGAAATATCCGTCGCGTAAACCTTCGCATGCGGCAAGTCGTACGCGAGCGCCACAGCGAGGCAGCCCGAGCCCGTTCCAACATCCGCCACGTACATCGTTTCGCGCGGAGCGCCCGTTTTCATATCGATCTTTAGGCCGCGCTCGCCGAGCCGCGCCAGCACCGCCTCCATCACGTGCTCGGTTTCGGGCCGCGGAATCAACACGGGCGCAGCCACTTCAAACTCAAGGCCCCAAAATTCCTGCTTGCCCGTGATGTATTGCGTGGGCTCGCCCGCTACACGCCGCTCGATCGCCGCGAAATATTTCCGCGCGACCTCCGCGTCGAGAACTTCTTCAGGATGCGCGAAGAGCCATGCCCGATCGCGGCCGGTGGCGTGCATCAGCAACACTTCGGCGGTTAGCGTAAACGCGGAAATTCCGCCATCGCGTAGGCGCGCGATGCCTTCTTTGAGTGCCGAGCGCACGTCCATCGCTGCGCGGCTGTTTTGTTGGGATCCTTCAAGAGGCATTTCTTTCGAATGTTCCGCTAACGCGAAGCGCGTTTACGCCTCGGCCAGTTCCTTATCGAGCCGTTCCGACTCGTAGTGCGCAGAAAGCGGATCGACCAGACCCGACAGCTTGCCTTCCATCACCTGGTCGAGCTGGTGCAGCGTCAACCCGATGCGATGATCGGATACGCGATTCTGCGGAAAATTGTACGTGCGAATTTTTTCGGAGCGGTCGCCTGAGCCGATCTGCCCGCGACGCTCCGCGGCTATTGCGTCGTGCTGCTTCTGCTGCTCTTGCTCGTACAGGCGCGCACGCAATACGCGCATCGCCTTCGCGCGATTCTTGATCTGCGATTTTTCGTCCTGCTGCGATACTACGAGGCCGCTTGGAATGTGCGTGATGCGCACCGCCGAATACGTCGTGTTCACAGACTGTCCGCCCGGCCCCGACGAGCAAAACGTATCGATGCGCAAATCCTTCGCCTCGATCTTGATATCGATTTCGTCCGCTTCGGGTAACACGGCCACGGTCGCCGCCGAAGTGTGAATGCGCCCCGCCGTTTCCGTCGCCGGAACGCGCTGCACGCGGTGCACTCCGCTTTCGTACTTCAGCTTCGAATACACCTTGTTGCCCTGAATCGCCGCGACAATGTCTTTCACTCCGCCGATCGACGACGCCGAGCTTTCCATCACTTCCACTTTCCAGCCCTGGGTTTCCGCAAACCGCGAGTACATCCGGAAAAGCTCGCTCGCGAAAAGCGACGCTTCGTCGCCGCCCGTACCCGCGCGGATTTCCACGATCACGTTCTTCTCGTCGTTCGGGTCCTTGGGCATCAGCAGCAGTTTCAGTTCGCGCTCCACCGTTATGGTTCGAGCCTCGAGTTCGTGCTGCTCGTCGTGCGCCATCTGTTTCAGCTCGGCGTCGTCACTGTTCTCCACCAGCATTTGCTGCGCGCCGATCAGGCCCTTCTGAATCTCTTTCCACTCGCGATACTTCGCCACGATCTCTCCCAGATCCGCATGCGTCTTCGCGAGCTTCTGGAATCGCGCCGAGTCGTTGTGCACCTCGGGCGACGAGAGCTGTTGACCCAGCTCGTCGTACTTCACTTCAATCTGTTCGAGTTTTTCAAAAAGCTTGGAATTCGCCATGGCGATGCCTCAATCGTGCCGGGTGTCAGATCGTGCAAAGGTTGGTCTGGGTGCAACTCGGGGAACAGCTAAGCCCGTGACTGGGCCGGAAGGAATCGCTAATGAAACGAGGCAAACATCACTATCTAGGGAGCATACCCGGACAACCCTTTGGGTGTCAACGCCACCACCAACCCTTGACCTTCGTTTCATCGGTATGTAGAATTACTTGGTAGTACCAATTTCTAATACCTAGTGAGGAGAGGCGCCATGTTGTCGAGAACTGTCGCCGCCCGGCCCATCGTCAAGGTAGCGGATGAGGTCTGGATCATCACGGCGTTGCTGCATCAGCAATTCCCTTCGCATGCTGATTTCTCGATCGAAGAGATTGTGAGCCGCTGCGAACAGGAAAATCTAGCGGGCGTTCTACGTCCTGGTGTTTACGTGCACGTGCTCCAGCATTGCGTCGCGAACCGGCCGCCAAATCCTGGTCGTTATCGCATGCTGGTCGAAACAGCGCTTGGCAGGCGCCGCCTTTTTCGGCCGGGTGATTCGTACGACCTCAGAAGAGAGGGCTCCAAAACGTCACCAGCAAAAGACGACCTCCCTGAAAAATATGGGCCTCTACTCGATTGGTACCAAAATTGGCTCAAACATTCTCCGTCCTCCGAGCCAACCGAACACCCTCTAATAAGAGCGGCTCGACTCGGCAAACACATTTGGGAGGGCGTGGATCCAGACGAGTACGTGCGGAAACTGCGCGAAGGTTGGGAGTGAGCCGGATTTTTTGGGACACGAATCTATTCATCTATCTATTTGAAGGACTGAGTCCCTCTTATTCGCGGGTTGCTGAGCTTTTAGACTCCATGCAAGCTAGAGGTGACCAGCTTCTGACGTCGGCTGTAACTCTCGGTGAAGTTCTGGTCAGCCCGATTCGCTTGAATCGACCTGACTTGATACGCCTTTACACTGAAACAATTACTCAGAACGCGATTGTGATTCCGTTCGATGTGGATGCGGCGAAAGTGTTCGCTGGATTGCGCGCCACCACGAATATAAGCGCGCCCGACGCAATTCAACTTTCCTGCGCTGCACAAGCTCGGACAGATCTCTTCCTAACCAATGACGAAAGACTTCATCGCCGACGAGTCGACGGCATCCAGTTCATCGCCGGTATCGAGAACGCACCGCTGTAGGTAGGCCAACGCTTTCCGATTCGTCACGTCGTGCTAACGTTCCGCCGAACCCGCTGAAGGAGCATCGCGATGCCCTACGACCCCGCGCAACAAGCCGTCCTCGACGACGAACATCTTCGCCTGCTCGCCATCGGCTACTACGTTTCCGCAGCGATCACCGCGTGCTTCTCGTTTATCGGCCTGTTCTACGCGATGATGGGCGCCGCCGTCGGGCTCGCCGTCTCCAGGTCAGCAGCGGCGGAAGGCGCGACGAACCCGAATCAGCCTTCGCCCGAATTCCTCGGTTGGATCTTTGGCGCCATCGGCGTCTTTCTTTTCGTTGCGATGATCGCGATGGCCGCGCTCAAGTTCTACGCAGGGCGCTGCCTGAAACAGCACAAATCGCGCACCTTCTGCATGATCATCGCCGCGCTCTCCTGTCTTGAAATCCCGTACGGCACGCTCCTCGGCGTTGGCACGTTCATCGTTCTCGAGCGCCCCTCCGTCGCGCGCCGGTTCGGAGTGATCAAGCCCCCTCCACCCCAGCTGAATTTTCCGCCGCCACCTCCGCCACGCACGTAACGCTAAAGATTCGCGCGCGTCGCCCGGCCTTGGTCGGGACGCCATCGCTGTAATACGATGGCCGCGATGAGTCCCGCCTCCGGCCACCCGAGCGCCAGCGAAATGCTGTGGGAATTTTGGTATCCGGCGCTGCGCAGCACACAAGTCCGACGCAGCAAACTCACGCGCGCCATGCTTCTGGAAGTTCCGCTCGTGCTCGGCCGCGATTCCGCCGGAAAGCCTTTCGCGATGCGCGACATCTGCCCGCACCGCGCGTTCCCGCTCTCCTTCGGCCAATTTGACGGCAAAAATGTGGAGTGCGCCTATCACGGCTGGAAATTCGACGCGCACACCGGCCAGTGCAAAGAAATTCCGTCGCTCACGCCGGATTCAAAACTGAAATGCGATCGCATCTACGCCGGCAGTTTCCCGTGCGAAGAGCGTGATGGCTACATCTGGGCCTTCATGACGAACGCCGCAGGCCGCGGCCTCGAGCAGCTACCTCCATCCGCGCCCGAGCTTCCCACTTTTAGCGCGAGCTACAAAATCGCGCACCTCTACGCCGATCTTCCCTGCGGCGTCGATCAGGCGATCATCGGATTGATGGATCCCGCGCACGGCCCGTTCGTCCACCAGGCTTGGTGGTGGCGCACTCGCAAGAGCATTCGCGAAAAAGAAAAAAAGTTCGAGCCGATTCCCAACGGCTTCCGCATGAGCCCGCATGCGCCATCAGCGAATAGCGCACCGTACAAAATTCTGAAATTTCTCACCGGCGAGCCCGCCACCACCACAATCGATTTCGTGCTGCCGAATCAGCGCTTCGAACAAATCCGGGCAGGGAACTACTGGCTTTCCAGCCGCACGACGGTCACACCCATTCGCCGCGATTTTTGCCGGCTCGATTTCTGCGCCGCGTGGAATATCCTTCCGTGGTTTCCGGTCGTCTCGTTCATCATCAACGTCTTCGGCCCGCGCTTCATCCGCCAAGATATTGAAGTGATTCAGAAGCAGGCGCTCGGCCTGCGCTACGAAGATCGCATGATGCTCATCGACGACGCTGACCGCCAGGCGCGCTGGTATTTCGAATTGAAGACCGCACTCGAAGACTCACGCCGCTCCGGCAATCCGCCGCGCCATCCGATGCAAGGCCCCGTCACTCTGCGCTGGCGCTCATAAAATTACCGTCCTCGCAAACGCGCCAGCGCCCACTGCGCGTGCTCCGCGATCAGCGAATCTTCCGACGCGCTCAACTTCTCTAGTAGCGCCACCACGCGTTCATATGCCGGGGTACCGTGCCGCAGCTTCGAATTCCCGAGCGCGATGCACGCATTGCGAACGAGGCCGCGCAACTTCGGCCTCTTCACCGCGCTTCGCGCAAAAATTCGGCTGAACTCCTCCTGCGTGAGCGAAGCAATCCACTCAACCTCCGGCGCCAGCAGCTCCGCCGTCACTGCCGGCTCGGTCTCCGTCGCCGCGCGAACGTCCACCGTCCGCGGCTGAAACTGCGCCAGCTTCGTCACCGGCGCCTTCCGGTTCCACGGACACACGTCCTGGCAAATGTCGCAGCCAATCAACGCGTGCCCCATCGGTTCGCGAAACTCCAACGGGATCGATCCGTGCAGCTCGATTGTCAGGTACGAAATGCACTTGCGCGCATCCAGCACATACGGCGCGACGAACGCCTGCGTCGGGCACGCATCGAGGCACAGCCTGCAACTCCCGCACAAATCCGGCGCCGGTGCTTCGCCCTCGGCCAACGTCGGCTCCAGGTCCAGAGTCGTTAGAATCGTCCCCAGAAACATCCACGACCCCAGCTCCTGATTGATCAAGCACGTATTCTTCGCCTGCCAGCCGAGCCCCGCATACTTCGCCACCACCCGCTCGAGCACCGGCCCGCTGTCCGCTCGCGCATCCACGCCAAACGATTCGCCCCACTCCGCCTTCATTGCCGCCACCAGCGCGTTCAGCTTCGCCCACAAAACTTTGTGATAGTCGTCGCCCCACGCATAACGCGAAATCCATCCCCGCGGCGCGCCATCTGCCGGCTCGTACACGCCCGCATCCGTCGAGCGCGGCCGGTCCGCGTTGTAATTCAGCGCGACCATCACTACGCTTCGCGCGCCCTCCAGCGCCAAAGCCGGATCGCTCCTGCGCTCGTCGTGCAAATATTCCATCTGCCCCGCGTATCCCGCGTCGAGCCACTTCGGCAATCGCCGCACAAGCTCCGGCGACGCTCCCACCGCAGCAGCCGACGCCACGCCGCACAAATCGAATCCCAACTCGCGGGCTCGCTCACGAATCCACCGCGTTTTCTCCGCGTTATCCATCGCTCGATTCATCACCCGATCCATGGGCCGCCGCGTCAACCGCTCCTTCGCCCCATCTTGCACCATCGCCGCGTGTTAATCACTCCGCTCCATCCCGTTCCCGGCTTGGTCTATTCCACAATCCACTGCTACAATGCCCGCGATGGCCGACTGGCGACAAATCCAAGCCCGCATCCGCAAAGCCAAAAACAGCACGGACGCGCGAACCAAGCTCAACGAACTCTATCAACGCACGCGCGACGCGATGGTTTCCTGGGAACTCGCCGCCGTCGAAGAAAAGGCCGAGCACCTCGACGAGGCCATCAAGTGGTACACCATTTCCGCTGAGCGTTTTCGCCGCGCCGACTGGAAGAAAAAGGCCGAAGACGCACTCACACGCCTCGGCGCGCCGATTCCGGCGCCCGGTGAAAAGTCCGCCGCACATGCGCACGAGCAGGAAAAATCCGAAAAGAGCGAATCGAGCGGCAACGTGACGACCGAAGAACCCCGCAAGCAGCTCGCCGTCGGCGAAATTGCCATGGACGAGGAAGACGAATCAGACGAGACCGACGACGAATCCGAAGATTCGCCAGAAGATTCCGCGGAAGGCGAATCGCAAGCTGAAACTCTTGGCGGCGCCGCCCCTGCAAATGGCGACGCAGCGCAAGGCGCCAACGCAAAAAAGAAGCGCCGCCGTGGACGTCGCGGTGGCCGCGGCCGTCGCCGCAAAGGTGGCGCACCGCAGGGAACTGCTCTGCCCGCGCAAGCCTTCGCTGAGAATCGCACGCCAGCGCCAGCCGCGCCGGCAGCCTCTGCTGCGGCGCCGCAACGCTCTTCCCGGCTTGACGCGCCGAACTTCCGCTCCGAGCCCGGCGATCGCCGTCCCTCAGCCTACGCCGCTGAACACGATCACGCGCCGCGCCGCACCGAATCCGAACCCGCCGTCCCGATGCTCCCGTCGGAACGCACCGCGCATGGCCGTGCCGGCGATCCGGCTCTCGCTTCGCGCATGGCCAAGCTCGATTCCATGCTGCGCCGTCTCGTCGCCAGCCCGCTCCACAAAATGGACGACGTTGACTCGGCGCCCGCAGGTCCCGGCGTTTTCCTGCTCAGCGACTCCGATCAGATCACTTCGTACTACGTTGAATCCTGCCAGACGCTCCGCGTCGGCCTCGGCAATCTCGTCCGCGGCGGCAGCCGCCAGACTGCGAAGCCGCAGCGCGGCCCCGGTCGCCCGAATTTCGAATCGAGCAGCGGCCTCAAGTCCAAGCTCGCCGAACATCTCGGCATCGGCGAAGCCAAGGTCTCTCAATATCTGAAAGACCACTGCGTCGTTCGCTGGATCCAGCTCGACGATGACGCGCCGCACCTCGCTCACTTCGCCATCGGTGTTCTTCGCACTCCGCTCAACGCCGACTAATCAGCTGCCGCACTCGCCCTCGGGTGCGGCAAATTTTCCACAGCAAGCAACACCACTGAAAATTTCCGGACGCGTCCTCGCGCATCACGTCATCTAAGTTACGGAACAATGAATGCGCGCGCTCAAGTGACCTGCGTCACCGTTTCCCGTTCAGGGTCGATTTGGCTCATTTTGGCCCTAGTACTCTGTCCCATTGGCTGCACCGGGATACCGTTCAATGCCCCAATTGCACCTTTGGACGCAGGGTCCTAGACCCTTGGTTTGATTCCGGGCAAACTCTGGTAGCTTAACCGCTTACGGGCTGGGGGGCTTTACCGTCACTGGAAACCGAGGTTGATTCGAACTGGTTTCCGCGCCCGCGTTGTTCAAGGAGAGATGAAGTTCTATGCCGAAGACAGTAGGCAATCAGATTTGGAAATCGTTCGACTGGGCGCTCTGCAAGACTGCAGCCGTGACCTTCGACACGATTCAGTTCTTTAATAAGTACAATCCCAATCCGTCCTTCACACCGAAGTGGTCGGATAAGCCGCTGCTGAAGTCGTGGGAAAAGTCGAAGCCCACGCTCGGCTGGCCGCGCACCACGGACTCTCTGTGTCCTGATTGTGTGCGCGAAGCGCGCGACCTGATCATCAACGGCAATAAGGACTGGACCGACCTCGTTCACGAGAAAGTCGGCGAGATCAAAGCGCAGATCATCGAGCGCGACGGCCAGGTCTGGATGGTGAAGGAATGCCCCATCCACGGAAAGTATGAAGACCTGATGGCTGTCGATGCCAAGTTCCTTCAGTGGATCGAATCGAATTTCCCCGGCCGCGATATCCCGGCTCACAACGATGAAGGTCTTCATCGCCACGGTTCCAGCACTGTTCGCCATGGCCGCGGCTCGGTTCTCACCGTTGACCTCACCAACCGCTGCAACATGATGTGCGATCCCTGCTTCATGGACGCGAACCAGGTCGGCTACGTCCACGAACTCAGCTGGGAAGAAATTCAGGAAATCCTCGAGAACGCCACCAAGATCAAGCCGCGCCGCCAGATGTCCGTGCAGTTCTCCGGCGGCGAGCCCACGATGCACCCGCGCTTCCTTGATGCGGTTCGCTTCGCGCGCAAAGTCGGCTACAACAGCGTGCAGGCTGCAACCAACGGCATCGAGTTCGCCAAGTCGAAGGACTTCTGCAAGCAGGCCTTCGAAGCGGGCATGCGCTACGCCTACCTGCAGTTTGACGGGATCGGCAACGACGCCAATGGCCACCGCCAGGTCGGCAACCTGTTTGACGTGAAACTCCGCGCGATCGAAAACATGCACGAAGCCGGCATTGAAATCGTGCTGGTCACCACGATCGTCAACAACGTCAACAACGACCAGGTCGGCCCCATCGTGAAGTTCGCGATGGAAAATCCGAAGAAGATCTCCTTCGTTTCGTTCCAGCCTGTTTCCTTCACCGGCCGCGACGAAGAAATCACTCCGGAACGCCGCATCCGCCAGCGCTACACCCTTTCGCACCTCGCGCAAGACGTCAGCAATCAGGTCGGCTCCGTTGAACCGACGCGCGATTGGTTCCCCATCTCGTTCATCAGCACGTTCGCCGGTTTCTCCGACCACGTTCACGGGCAGGATTCGCAGTGGGGTTCGCTCTCCTGCGGATGCCATCCGAACTGCGGCGTCGGCACCGCGCTCATGATCAACAAGGAAACCAAGGAGTGGGCGCCGGTTCCGCGCTTCCTCAACGCGAAGCAGCTCACCAAAGACGTCCTCAACATCACGGACGCCGCGCGCAGCAAGGGCTTCTCGAACTTTATGATGGCGCTCGCGCTGCTCAAGAATTACAGCCCGTTCCAGGCTCCCGCCAGCCTTCGTTTGAAGGACCTGTGGCGCAAATTCGATAAGACCTGGGCGCTCTCAAAGAACGCCGACAAGAAGTACGGACGCACCAGCCCGGATCGCACCTACGAAGACGCCATGAAGCGCCGCGCAGAAGATCCCTGGAACTTCCTCTTCATCGCCGGCATGTGGTTCCAGGATCTTTTCAACTACGACTTCCGCCGCACCGAAATGTGCATCATCCCCTACGCCACGCAGCAGGGTGAAATTTCCTTCTGCGCCTATAACACCGGTGTCGGCTGGCGCAAAATCATCGAGAACATGCACAAGAATGCGACCGTCGCCCAGTGGTACAAGGAGCACGGCAAGCACGAGATTTTCGCCAAGGGCAAGAACGTCAACCTCGGCTCCTACGAGCACTCGCTCCGCATCGACGCTGAAGATGCCGCGCGCGTTCGCGAACTCGAGCACGACATCCCCCTGACCGCGGCCGAAGAAGATCGCATCCGCCGCAAGAAGGCCTTCGAAGAAGCGGCCAAAGTTCGCCGCATCTACGAAGAACTCGTGCTCAAGAAGTCCACCGAACCCGTCGTCCAGATCGGCACCATCAAGCAGATTCAGATGGCCGTTCCTGGCGCAACCGTGAAGCCCGTGCAGATCGCTCCGGCCGCTCCTCAGTCCGAAGCCGAACCCGTAGCCGGCGACTAATCACAGCTTCACATCGCAAAGAATCACAAACAGCCCCGAAGCAATCCGGGGCTGTTTTGTTTTTGCGTGAAATTTCAGATAAGGTAGCGGACTGTGTACACGCCCTCGTACTGGCGCGCTGCCGGCACGGTTTTCGTCTTGATGTTGCCGGCCCTCTTGATTCTCCTATTCAGCTACTTTATCTGGATGGGTCAGGCGCGCGACCGCGTTTCTCCGAAACGCCGACTCGTTTTTGGCAGTGCGCTTTGCGGCGCGACTCTCGCGACAATCCTCTGTATGACGTGGTCCGCGCGTTACGTCGCCATTCGTGAGCCCGTGCACGGTCTCTGGATCGCGTGGAATTGGACGTCCATTCTGCTCTGGGGAGCCGCGTGTATCGGCGCACTATTCGGTAAGGGGATCTCGAGGATTTTGTTGCTAGCTTGGGCGGCGCTCATCGTATGGACGGCCTACGGTGTGTACGGCATCGCACTGGGTTAAATTCCACTGCGATCCTCGGCACATTTGGACTGCGGGAGCGAAGTTACCGCTTTCACACGTCGCCGCCCGCCTTTCGCACGATCCACGCGAAGCGCAGCTTCGCGCATTCATCACGCTGCCCACGACGCTTTCATTCGAACCAGTGGTTATTTACGTAGCTCCGCTTCTCGCTTCTTCACACTATCCGATACATCCACCTTCACTGTCAGCTTCGGATCCGTGATCGGCTCTCCCACGCCCACGTGCAGAGGCAGCACGCCCGCCCAAATCGGCAGCTCGTAATCTTCAGCGTCGTCCTTCGGTCCACCCGTGCGCACCTTCGCACTCACTTCCTTCAAATCCAGCGAGAGCACCGAAGTCGCCTTCATCTCCAGCTCCGTAGGCGTGCGCACCTCATCCCAACGTCCCGGCACCACATGATTCGTGAATAGCTCAAGCGCCCGCATCTTCTCCGCCGGAGTTTCCACCAGCACCGCCCGCCCCAGCGCCACCACCGATCTATAGTTCACAGAGTGATGAAACGCCGCCCGGGCCAGCACCAGCCCATCCACGTGCGTCACCGTCACGCACACCTGCACGCCGCCCGCGAGCGTCCTCAACATCCGGCTCGCCGACGATCCATGCAAATAAAGTTTCTCGCCGTCGCGCGCGAAATTCGTGGGAATCACAAACGGCTGCCCGTCCACCACAAACCCCACGTGGCACACGAACGCCGCATCCAAAATCGCAAACACCGTCGCCGCGTCGTACTTCCCGCGGTCCGGTATGCGCTGCACCTTCGTCTGATGGGTCGGAGAAAATTCGCTCATAGCCGCCACTCTATTCACGCAGCCGCACCAGAGCAAGGTCCAATCCGCCCCACACGCGCAGTCCACTTCCGCCGTATATCCCGCCGCGCAACTTGAAAGCGGTACAGCCTGCCGCGGAGCTCAAGAGTGGCATGGCCTGCCGCGCAGGCCGTGCTCCGACGATCGCAACTCACCGTCGTGCCACACTCGCTCCCCACACACTCAGCTACTCGTACCTTAGCGCCACCATCGGATCCACTCTCGTAGCGCGGCGAGCGGGAATGTGGCACGCGACCAGAGCAACGACCGCCAAAAGCAGACCAACAGCGGCAAACGTAATTGCATCGGTCTCACTCACGCCAAAGAGCTGCGTCTTCAGCAACCGCGTGAATGCCAAAGCGAGCGCGGTGCCCACTACGAGGCCCGCCAGCGTGAGCCGGAATCCCTGGCCAAGAACGAGACGGTAGATGCCGCGCTTCTCCGCGCCCAGCGCCACGCGGATGCCGATTTCCCGCGTACGTTGGCGCGTCGAGTAAGCCACCACACCATAGATGCCGACGGCGGCGAGCAGCATCGCAAGCAGACCGAACGAACCGGCAAACGTAACCGCGATCCGTTGAACGAGTGTGCCGAGCTGCATCGTGACCGAAAGCGGATTCACGTTGAACAGCGGCAAGTCTGGATTCAACTGATGGATGGTCTCTTCCACAGAAGTAGCCACGGCATTCGGATCTCCAGTGGTGCGAACGTGAATGGTCGTTTCCTTCGTCGAGCGGAATGCCTGGTAAATCGGCAGATAGATCACAGGCTCGGCCGGCGAGGTGAGCGAGCGGTATTTGGCGTTGCGTGCCACGCCGACGACGGTGAAGCGCGCACCGTCCGTCACCTGCTTGCCGATCGCGTTTTCCCCCGGCCAATAGCGATCGACAAAGGCTTGGTTCACGACGGCAACGGGTTGCGAATCTGGCGCATCCGCATCGGTGAATTCACGCCCAGAAATCACGGAGGTGCGGAGCGAGCGGAAGTAATTCGGCCCCACGATCGCCCTGCTGATCTCCATCCACTCGTGCGGTTGCGGCACGTAGTCTTCGATCTGCAGATAGTCGGAGTGGATGCTGAAACTCAACGGCGAAAAATCAGCCAAGCTCACCGATTCGACTCCGGGAAGTACCGAAAGCCTCGCGATCACCTGCCGGTTGAACTCCGTACCCGTCTCGAGCGTGTAGCCATCCGGCGAGAGATCGTAAGAGGCCACGAGCAGATGGCTTGCTTCGAATCCCGGATCCGCTTGCTGTGCTTTCTGAAGGCTGCGAATGAAGAGCCCCGCGCACACCAGCAGAACGAGCGACAGTGAAATCTGCGCCACCACCAGGCCGCTCAAGAGACGCGACTTGTGCAAATTGAGCGAGACGCTGCTCGCTTCCTCCTTCAGAACCGATTGCACCGACAGGTTCGAAGACCGCAGGGCCGGAAGAATTCCAAAGAGGATCGCAGCAAGCATGGAAACTGCGATCGTCACCAAAAGCACGCGTTGATCCACGTGCGCGTCGTTCGTCAGCGGAAGATTGCTGGGCGGAAAGAAAGCCATGAAGCTGCGAGAAGTCCACACTGCAATCGCAATCGCGACAGCACCGCCAAGCAGACCAAGCAGCAGGCTCTCGATCAAAAACTGGCGGACAATCTGTCTGCGTGACGCGCCCATTCCCAGCCGGATGGCGATCTCACGGCGGCGTCCGACCGAACGCACCAACAGAAGACTGGCAACGTTGGCGCAGGCCAGCAGGAGCAGCACGGCCGCGAGTCCCAGCAGCATCGGAAGAGTTTTGTATAGAGAACCGTTGAGCCCGAAGCGAGAGCGCCACAGGGGATCGAGAGAAATTTCGTTCGAACGATCCTGGTGATCGTTCGGGAACCGCTCGACGATTCCTTGCATCAGCAGGTTGAGTTCGGCCTCTGCCTGATTCTTCGTCACACCCGGGCGAAGCTTTCCGAGCGCGATCAGCCAGACATCGCCGCGATAATCAGGACGGTCCGCACCCCAAACGTCGCGATCCATCGGTAGGGGAATCCACAGTTCGGTGCGGAGGCCCGTCGCGCAGCCCGTGAAATCACGTGGCGTTACCCCGATCACGGTGTAGGGATGGCGGTTGATCTGAATCGTTTTGCCAATGATTTGCGGATCTCCCGCGAAATGGTTTTGCCACACGCCGTAACCGATCACGATCACTGCCGCCCCCGCGTGCGGCGTTCCTTCTTGCGGAAGAAAAGTGCGGCCGAGAATTGGGCGGACGCCGAGAACATCAAAATAATTGGCGGTGGTAAGAGCTCCGAAAATGCGCTCCGGCTTCGCGACGCCGGTGAGAGTCATGTAGTCGTTGTGATAGCCAAGAATTCCGGAAAAAGTTCGAGTTTGCTCGCTCAGGTCACGAAGGTCAGGATAAGAAAATGGCGGGGTCGCATAACCGTCGCGATCGCCACGGTCGATCGTGACAAGGTCGCTCGTGTGAGCGGCTCCGGGAATCGGATTCAGCAAGGTAGCGCTCATCCAACTGAGCACCGTGGTGTTGGCGGCGATCCCGAGCGCCATTGTAAGAACGACGATGGCAGCGAAACCAGGATTTTTGCGTAGGCCACGCGCGCTGTAGCGCAAATCCTGCCAGAGATTTTCAATGAGAGATTCCCAGCCTGCCGTTCGAACCAGTTCTCTCGTCGTAGCCACATGGCCATGTTCCAGTCGGACCGCGCGACGAGCTTCCTGCGGACTCATGCCACGACGGATATTTTCTTCGGCGGCCATTTCAAGGTAGCTGCGAAGCTCTTCATCCAAGTCACCGTTGACCCGTTCCTTTCGAAAAAGGGACCGCAGCCCACGCACGATGTTTCGGATCGACGCCATTTCCGTTCCTTACGACGCCTCGAGGATTCTGGCGATGGCCGCTACTTGCCGGCTCCATTCGCGGGTCTCGTCGTTGAGTCTCTTTCGCCCTTTTTGAGTGAGCGAGTAATACTTCGCACGTCGGTTGTTTTCGGTGGATTGCCATTCGGCATCGATCAAGGCATCGCGTTCAAGCCGCTGGATGCCGAGAAAGAGCGAGCCGGCATTGGGTTTAAAAACGCCCTTGCTGACCTGCTCGATCCGGACGGAGATGCCATAGCCGTGCATGGGCTCCAGGGCCAGCGTCTTCAGAATCAGCATGTCGAGCGTGCCCTGGATCAGATCGCTTGTCTTTTCCGTCATTCCGGCGCTTCCTCTTGGACAACAGGAGGAGCATACGCCTCTCCTACTGGATGTCACGTGGAGAAGGGCGTCGCGCTATCGCGGGTTTCTTCGAGGCGCGCGGCGACCGCGCGTTTTTCTTCGGGGCTGCGCTTGGGCATCGGTTCGCGCAGGCTGCGCGCCGATGTTGGTTTTACTTTACGACTGGCGTGTTCTAGCTACGTGCATCCGCACAATTTGCTTTTTTTCCGGAGGTCCGGGCCTATCCGGGCGGATCCGGAATCACGCAGAGCGTGCCATTCTTTAGATCTGCCGAAGTTGGTCGACCCAACAGGGATATGACTAACAGAATCGCCGCATATGCGGGGTATCGCATGTACCTCCCCATTTACGTCGGCGCTGGCTGCGCGCCGATGTTTCAAGTGGCCGAATATTTCGAAACTGGTTTGGCTACTGCTTTTCGTAAGCGACTCGGCTCGCGGATCCTTTCAACCGCTGGACGCCGAGGCTGAGCAGATACCACCAAGCGGTACCGGCAACGAGTATCCAAACGCCCGCAGCGAAGGGATATCGCCACGCGAGAAAGTACGCGAGTAGTGAGATGGGCAGGTCTGCCATCATCAGCACCGCCCACGTGAACGCCAGAAAAGAAAGCGACGGTATCAGCCAGCCGACGGCACTCACAAAACACATGCAGACGTGTACGGCTGGCAGTGCGAACGTCCAACGCCATTTTAGGGGTATTTCTTTCATCGGCGAAGATTCGCACAGAATATGGCCGGCTGCTGTAGTACTTCGCGGCGAGAGTTTACAATCGAAAACGTTACCGCAATCGAATTGGGCAGCTATTTGTGAGGAGTTTTTCGCGGGTGCGGCGAGGAGCGCAGCGATCGCGCGATCGCGTTCTACTTCTTCGGGAATTTGTTTGGGCGCTGGCCGCGCGCCGATGCTGCGTCCTACTCTGGTGTCACACTTTCAGGCGTGAATCGTAACGCGGCTTTTCGTTCGGATCGTCCCAGTACAAACGGACGAGCGCGAGGCAAAAGCCCGCACCGAATGAGATAAAAAATATAGGACCGAAAATAAAGTCGGCCCGTTTGCATTCAGCGGGAGTTACGTACACAACATCGCCGTGGTTAATTTTCATGCGCACGGTTCTGCCGTTTACCGGATCGGGCTGCTGGGGCATGTTGGCGTCGTAAGAGAAATGAATCCAGACGTTCGACAACAAACCCGTAAGGAAAATCGCGATCAGCACCCCGATAATCGACTTCCGTAACATATGCCCTCTGGAGTTGGCCCCCGGCTACCGCTCCTAATCTCACGTTCGCACGTCGCAGCTCGATTTGCCGCAGTACTTTCGATTCCTCGATGCGAATGGCTAACCAGGCTGACGCTCTATTTGGTGAGGAGTTTTCGCGGGCGCGATCGATGCGCGCGCCGACGATCGCTTACGTCCTGCGAGGGTCGGCGTCCAAAGCGTTGAAGCGGGGGAACGCGATGAAAACTACGGTGCTGCTCATTGTCGCCGTGATGGCCGCGGACGTTGGCCTGACATCTCGAGACCTCCACACTAAATACGGTCCATCGGATGTGGAACGGTTCCGGGTCCGCCCCGACCTTGATGCGACTGTTCAATACGGCTCGGACGGCGGCGTGTGCCAAGTGCTCCTGGCCGAACCCGTCTCGGTCACGGAAGTCCCAACTAAAGCGACTGGAGTGTCGGGCGACGGGATGCAGGCCGTCACCAACGAGTTCGCGCCACCCGACGTACGAGGCGCACGAATTAGCGAAGGTTCGTTCCAGGCCTCATGCGCCATGGCGGCGATGTCGGACTACGAGCACGTTCTGATTGAACGAGGCGCTACCGCTTGCCCGACCAGCCCCGGCAAGACTGACACCCAGACACGCATTCTGTTTAAACGCGATGCGTGCCCGCACGTGAACTCCCCGACTCGTGCGACCAGCCCCTGACCGTTCCCTCATTCGGAAGCGCGGTGCCTCGCGTTGAATGGGAGGTGCGCATGCTTTTTAATTTGTGGTTGAGCCGGCTTTGGCCGTCGGCGATTCCGGCTTCGGCGGTGGCGCGATGTGCACCACGCGAAATCCCGTGTACGCCGCATCAGCCGGAGCATCCGCCGCCGCGGGATCCGCCGCGCGGTCCGCGCTGCCGCCCGCGGTCTTTCCCGCGCCACTTGCAGTTGTCACCCACTCGGCCACATTCCCGCCCAAATCAAACACCAGCTCCTGCCCCTCGTCGCCGGCTCCTTTGAATCGTCCCACTTCCATCAACAGCGGCGCATCGCCCGCCAGCTCATTCACCTTTTCTTGCAAAAGTTTCGCGTCCTCCGGATTCGCCGCGTACCCCGCCCAATAATCCAGCGTGTTTTCGCCGTCGCGCGCCTTGTACCAATCCGCGGACTCCGCCTCGTTCGGCAACCGGTACGTTTCGCCCGTCAGCTCGCTCAACCACTTGCAGTACGCCTGCGCCTGCTCAAACGTCACGCCATTCGCCGGATAATTTTCCGTCCCCGGCGCCACCTTGTAATCCTTATCGAACACAGCGTACTGCTCGCGCGTCACCTCAAACCGCCCCAGCAAAATCCGGCCGCGCTTCACTGTCTCCGGAATCAACGTCGTCGTCGGCACCGTCTCGCCGCTCTGCTCAGGCGCCCAACCCACTCCATAAAACGCACCATCGCGCCGCACGGACCGCCGCGCCAGCGCCACGGCCAGCGGCGAATCCTTCTTCAGCGCCTCATTCTCCGGCGGATTGATCTTGAACAAATATTTGTCGAACCACGCCAGCTCCTCATCGACTTTCCGCAGCTGGTGCGTCAGCTTCCGCGGCCCGTGCGCCTCGCCCGGAAACAAAATAAATTTCACCGGCGCCTTTCCGTATGTGTACAGCGCGCGATAGTGCGTCCAACCCTGCTCAGTCGGCACTTGCCGGTCCACCGTCCCGAAAAAAATCAGCGTCGGCGTCTTCACCTGGTCCATGTGAAAGAGCGGCGACTTTTTCAAATAGAGCTCCGGATCCTCAAGCGGCGATTTTCCGAAATAGTAATGATCAAAGCGCTCCCCGAAATCCACATTCGCCCAGTCGCTGATCCACTCCACGTCGCCCGCGCCCACCGACGCCGCTTTGTACCGGTCCGGATTCGTGATCGTCAGCTGAATCGAAAGAATCGACCCGTTCGACCACCCCTGCGCGCCGATCTGATCCGGATCCACGAGACCTTTACCGATCAAGTTGTCCACTCCGCGCTCGATGTCCGGAATTTCCAGGTCGTAATAATTTCCGCAGCAGATCGATTCCACCCACTTCAACCCGTATCCCGTGCTGCCGTGATAATTCGTCTTCAGCACAAACGCATTCCGCTGCGTCAGCAAATTCGGCGAGTACGCCCACCGCTCGCTCCACTCGTCGCGATCGTTGCCCGCAGGGCCGCCATGCGTCGCCACCACCAGCGGATACGCTGTACCCGCCTTGTATGCGTCCGGGTAGTAGAGAATTCCTTCCACCTCTTCGTCGTTCGCGCCCGTCCAGTGAATCACTTCACTCTTCGCGATCGGCTTATCCTTAAAAGACGGATTCAAATCCGTGAACACTTGCTCGCCGCTGATCTTCGTTCCATCGAGTCGCGCCCGATAAAATTGCGTCGGTAGGCTCGCCGTCGAGTAGCGATACACGAGAGTCTTTGCGTCGTCGCCCAACACCATCCCGAAAATGTGCCGCTCGTGATCGCCCGTAACAGACTTCCGCGACCACGTCGAGCCGTGCCGCGTGTACCGCGCCGTCTTCGTGTAAACGCCATCCGCCAGCAGCGCGATGAATCCGTCGTCCGTCGCCTGCAGCGAACCGCCCAGCCCGCGGTCCCAATCGAGGTTCACTTCCGTCCGCTTCGCCGTCGCCACATCGTAGAAATGCAGCCGCTGCACCGTCGCCGTCAGAAATTTGGGATCGCTCGAATACGGCGCGATCACGTAAAAACCCGAATTGTCCCGCGCCCACACAAACGCGCTCGGCACGATCCTCTCGCCCTCGAACAGTTCCTTCCGCTCTCCCGTCCCGAGGTTCACCAGATACGTCGCCGGCGGCGTCTTTTGATCCCACGCGTAGCTCAACTCGCGGTTCGCGCTGATCACCACCATCTTCTTGTCGCGCGACACCTCGAAATCCTCGATCCAATCGTCGTTGTCCGTGATGCGCTTGATTTTCTTGTCTTTGATCGACAGCTCAAACAGTCGCACCGGCGCAGCGTGCGCCGCATCATCCACCACATTCGAATCGTCTTTGCTCTCTTTGATCTTCGAGTCGTAGAGTGAAGGATTCTCCTCAGCGCTGAAAAGAATCGTGTCCTCGTTGATCCACTCAAACTGCTGAATCCCTCGCTCGCTCTCCGTCACCGGCCACGCCTCGCCGCCGTCCGCACTGATCAGCCACAGCTGCGTCGAATCCGCCTTCGGATTCGGCTTCGGCAGCGCGCGCGTGCTCAAAAATCCGATGTACGTTCCCGAGGGCGACCATCGCGGCTGCGACACCGAATCCGACCCGCGCGTCAGCTGCACCTCCTTCTGCTCCGTCAGGCTCGACAAGTACAAATTCGAGACGCGCTCGTTCTTCTCCTTATCCGCCGTGGTCTTCACCCACGCCGCCCAGCGCCCGTCCTTCGAAATATCGAACGAGCCGCCATCCTCCTGATACACCACGTCTTCCGGAGTCCACTTGCCCTTCGCCGCCGTCGCGGCTGCCACCACCGAAGCCGCGCCCGCGCTCTTCCTCCCATGTGCGTCCTGCGCACGAACCACCGTCGCGTCCGTCGCCGCACACAAGCTCACGCAAACCACAGCCGCACCAATCGAAAAGTTTCTGAATGAATTCATGAGTTCCTCGAACGCAAATTCCTACCGTCGCTTCTGCAGTTTCTTGCGCGCAGCGCCTTAGACTGCGGTCCGTCGCCGCAGCGACGCACCGCTGAATTCGCGGTAAACCCGCGAATTCACACTGAGAGAGCGCAGTGCGCTCTCGAATGTGCATTGCCCGTCACAGCTTGCCCCGACTCAATTACGCGCCTAGCGGCCACCTATCTCAGTTCATCAGCGCACGCGAGCCATGAAAATTATCACAGTCCGAGCGCCGCACCACGATCCACACGTACAACCGCGTCCACCAATTTCAGGTTAAAATGAAGACACGATGGCCATCACCCGCGAACAAGCCCGCACCGATCACAAATCCGCCACCACGCACGAACAGTTCAACGAAACCATCTATGGCGTAATCTGCGCCGCGTGCCACAATTACATCCTCATCGATAAAACCAACTGCCCCCGCACCTGCCGCGAACACGACCTCTGCCGACAGGCTTACGCCTAATGCGCACTGGGCAAGCCTACTAGTATCAGTAAATTACAAGCGCGCCACTAGCCGCCGTGCCCCCGCCCGTATTCTTTGAGCACATTCCCAAACTCTTTACCTCGCTCCGACAAATCGCGACGCCCGCTTGTGCCAGACTGGTACCAATTCGTCCGGCCGGGTGCCGGAATCTTGACCGAAGCCGTAAACGGAGACCCTTATGAAGCTCGCAACGCCCACTCTGCTCCTGCTCACGCTCGCCTCCATTCCGACGCTCGCCCAGAATGCGCCGAAGCCCGTCACGGTCAACATCATCAATGCCGCAAACGAAAACGTCGGCACCGCCACGCTCTCGGAAGCTCCCAAAGGCGTGAAGATCACGCTCGACATCAAGAATCTCCCGCCCGGCCCTCATCTGATGCATATCCACCAGTTCCCGAAGTGTGAAGCGCCCGATTTCAAATCTGCCGGCCCGCACTTCAATCCGAAGATGGACGGCTCCGATTCGTCGATGGCCGCCATGGCTGGCGAGATCCCTCACTTTGAACTCAGCGTCGCACAGAACGGCACCGCGCACGTAAGCGTCGTCGCCCCAGGCGTCACCATGGGCAATGAACCCAATTCCGTCTTCGCTAACGGCGGCACTTCGCTCGTGATCCACGAAGTCGCCAGGACCGTCTCAGACAACGCTCCGCCCCGCATCGCCTGCGCCGTCATAACCAAAAAGTAGCGCGCCAAGGCCGGAGTCCTTAAAAACCCCCACGGGCAGCCTCCGAGTCGCGCTCGCGGGCCGCGATTGGCCCGCGAAAAACCCTTCCGCAAACCCATGTTTTTACGCTACAATATCCGTTCCTTCGTTGACCGTACCCCCCGTAAACACTTACAATAGGGGTTTGTCACAAGCTTCAGGAGGCAGTATGTACGCGGTAGTCAAAGCTGGCGGTAAGCAGTACGTAGTCGAACCCGGCGCCACCATTCGCATAGAGCGCGTGGAAGGCAAAGTCGGCGGCAATTTCACTTTCGAAAGTGTCGTTGCCGTGCGCAACGACGAAAAGAAATTCGTCTCCGCGGATGTTCTCGCCAAGACAAAGATCAGCGGCAAGATCGTCGCCCAGGATCGCGGGCCGAAGTGCAAGGTCCTCAAGTACAAGACGGGCGGCCAGTACAAAATTCAAACCGGCCACCGGCAGAACTACACGTCGGTGAAAGTCGGCGAAATCCAGCTTCCTTAATTTAAGAGGGCGTCATGGCACATAAGAAGGGTGGCGGTTCATCTACAAACGGACGTGATTCTCACGGCCAGCGGCTTGGCATCAAGCGCTTCGGCGGCCAGCTCGTTTCGAGCGGCAGCATCCTGATTCGCCAGCGCGGCACTCGCTACAAGGCGGGCCGCAACGTCGAGCGCGCCAAGGACGACAGCTTGTACGCCGTCATCAACGGCATCGTGCTGTTCGAAGATAAGGGCGGCCACGGCAAGTTCATCAGCGTGCTTCCGCAGGAAGAAGCCAAGGTCGGCGGCGCCGATCGCGCTCACAACGCGGCGAATTAATCCGCGCTATCCGCATTTCCGATACGCGCTCCGCCTCCGGGGCGCGTATTTTTGTCTTTACCCACTTTGCTGGCGTATGCTTTTCTCCCAGTCCACGCCAGAAGGCCTGATCCGTGTTTGCTGACGAAGCCAAAATTTCGATAAAAGCTGGCGATGGCGGCGATGGTGCCGTCGCGTTCCGCAGGGAGAAGTACGTCCCGCGCGGTGGCCCTTCCGGCGGTGATGGCGGCAATGGCGGCGACGTCGTAATCGAAGCGAACCCGCACGACAACACGCTTTTGAAGTACCGCTACAACCGCATTTTCGAAGCGCGCCGCGGCGGCCACGGTGAAGGTTCGAAATGCCACGGAGCGGACGCTGACGACCTGATCCTTAAGGTTCCCGTCGGCACCGTCGTCATCGATGCTGATACCGGCGAAAAACTTTTTGACCTTACCGAGGCTGGCCAGCGCTTCGTTGCTGCGAAAGGCGGTCACGGCGGCCGCGGCAACGGCAATCCGCATTTCGTCCGGCCTTGGCATCAAGCGCCGCGCGAACATGAAGAAGGCCGTCCCGGCGACGCGCGCAATCTCGTTCTCGAGCTAAAACTTCTCGCGGACATCGGCCTGGTCGGTTTTCCCAACGCCGGAAAATCCACTCTGATCTCGCGCATCTCCGCCGCGCGTCCGAAGATCGCTCCGTATCCATTCACCACCCTTGAGCCGCATCTCGGCGTCGTCTCCGCCGATCCCGGCGCCACGCCCGGTCACGGTCGCGTATTCGTCGTCGCCGATGTGCCTGGCCTGATCGAAGGCGCGCACGAAGGCGTCGGCCTCGGCACGCGTTTCCTGAAGCATCTCGAACGCACGCGCCTCACCGCGCACCTCGTGGACATCAGCGACTTCAACGATCGCGATCCGGTCCGCGATTTCGAAGTGATCATGCACGAACTCGAGTCCTTCAGCCCCGAACTCGCCGAGAAGCCGATGATCGTCGTCGCCACGAAGCTCGACGCCGTCAGCGACCGCGCGCATCTGGAAGAATTGCGCGCCTTCGCAAAAGAACGCGGCCTGCCGTTCTACGCCGTATCCTCGGCGACTGGCGAAGGAATTCCGGAACTCATCCGCTCCATGGCCGACGCTCTCGATCGCATTCCGAAGCCCGAGCTTCCCGCTGCGCCGGCGCCCGCGCCTTACGCAGGACCCGTCGCGCCGCACCTGCGCGCCTCGCAGATCGAAAACGAATCCGAGCAGCACGACCCGCGCGTCGAAGACTCGCGTGACGACGATCCGAATGACAACGACCACGCCCTTCCGCGTCCGGAGCAGAGTTGAGCCCCGCATCCGGCCACAAGTCGCACGCTCATCGTCGCTCCGTCGCGCTGTTCGGCGGCACGTTTGACCCGATTCACGCCGGCCACATTGCCGTCGCTGAAGCCGCCCAAAAGCGTTTCCACCTGGACACCGTCTATTTCGTCCCGTCGTCGCGTCCGCCGCACAAGACCAAGCCCGCGCTCACGCCATTCCTGCACCGCTACGCCATGGTCTCGCTTGCCTGCGCCGACCACGCCAGCTTTCAGCCGTCCACGGCCGAAGCTCCCGACGGCGCCGCGCCGCACGTCTTCTACACGTACGACACGGTGAAAAAATACCGCCGCGAGCATCCCGACGATCATCTCTACTTCATCGTCGGCGCCGATCAATTTCTCGAAATTCCCACGTGGCGCAATTACGAAGCTCTGCTCGACTCTTGCGATTTCATCATCGCGAGCCGCCCCGGCTTCCGAGTGGACGCGCTCCGTCTCGTCGTGCCGCCCGAAAAGCTCGGCCGCACGCAATCGTCCGATCCCAATACCATCGTGCTGCGTAAATCGACGGTGCACATTCTCACCACCGTCGCCAGCCACATCTCATCCACCGAAATCCGTCAGCGGCTAGGCTCGCGCCGAAATATTCACGGGCTTGTGCCGCCACGGGTTGAGGAATACATTCTAGGACAGGCTCTGTATCGATGACTTTTGACACTCTTCCTAAAGAAGTTCGTTGGGCCGTTGAGGCCGCGCAGGATAAGCAAGCTCTGGATATTTCCGTGCTCGATCTGTCGGGCACCGGCGCATTCGCGGATTATTTTCTGGTCTGCTCCGGCTCCAGCTCCCCGCAGCTCACGGCGATCACTCGCGCTATCGAAGAGAAGCTCGATAAATCCGGGCGCAGCGTCCAGCATCGCGAAGGCCGCGGCAGCGCCGATTGGATGCTGCTTGATTACGGCTTTTTCGTCGTTCACGTCTTCAGCGAAGGCGCGCGCCACTATTACGATCTCGAGCGCCTGTGGCGAACCATCGAACGCATCGAGATACCCAGCGCATCGAACACCGCTCCGCCGCCGCATCACCGCGCCGCGGAATCCGAAGGCAATGCGAGCCCGCGTTAGCTCGCCAGCCTCACTCCGCATCGCGCATTCGCACCTTCATCTTCAGCCACAGCAGGGAATCGCGTTCTCAGCTGGTCGGGGCACAACTCCTCTGCACCTCGACCGCTGCGCCTCCGCAACTCTCGCGCACTGCGCACCCTATCGGAGTGCGGCGGGTCCTAGCGCCGCTGAATTCGCGTACACGCGAATTCACACTGAGGAATGCCGGTGGCATGACGAATGTGTTTTCTTGCCGAAAACACACACCCGGCCCCAAATCACTTCCCCCAACCACGCGCCAAGCGGGCAAGCAGTCCACACGTCTTCGGGGTTTTGCGCATGAACGCTTCCGCGGGAATCCCCTGGATCGCGCAAAGCCCCGCATCCCTCCGCGTGATGGAACTCGCCCAAAAAGTCGCCGACGCCGCGACCACCGTGCTCATCACGGGCGAGAGCGGCACCGGCAAAGATCAACTCGCGCGCTGGATTCACGAATGCGGCCCGCGCCACGACGCCCCGCTTCTGAAAATCGACTGCGCCAGCCTACCCAGCGAACTCGTTGAATCCGAGCTGTTTGGGCATGAAAAGGGTGCATTCACCGGCGCCGTCGCGCGCAAACCCGGTCGCCTCGAGCTTGCTGACGCCGGCACCATCGTCCTTGATGAAGTCGCCGCGCTTGCGCCCGGCATTCAAGCCAAGCTTTTGCGCGTCCTCGAAGAGCGCAAGTTCGAGCGCCTCGGCGGCAATGAAACTCTGCGCATGGACGCGCGCCTCATCGCGCTCACCAACACCGATCTCACGAAAGCCGTCTCCGAAGCGCGCTTCCGCGAAGATCTCTACTTCCGCCTCAACATTCTCTCGATCGTCGTGCCGCCGCTTCGCGACCGCCGCGCCGATATTCCCGTCCTCGCGCAGCATTTTCTCGCGCGCCTCGGCCCCGTTCACGGGCGCCCAGACGCTGCATTCTCGCCCTCTGCGCTCCGCCTGCTCGGCGCTTACGACTGGCCCGGCAACGTCCGCGAGTTGAAGAACGCCATCGAGCACGCGCTCGTTTTCTCGCAGTCGCCCGAGCTCGGCGTCGAAAATTTCCCGGAAATCGTGCGTATGTCCGCCACGCACCAGACCAGCGGCGGCCCGTTGCGCTCTCTCGAAAGCATCGAGCGCGAAGCCATCAAAGCCACACTTGAAGCCACTCACTACAAAATCGGCCGCGCAGCCGAAATTTTGGGCATCAGCCGCAAGACCTTGCTCGAAAAAAGAAAAAAATTCGGCCTGATCGAATAGCAACCCGCGCCGGCTTCACGCGCTCACGCACACGCGATGAAAATCCGCCTCATCATGCTCGGCAAGACGCGCAACACCAACCTCCGCGCCATGATCGACGACTATGTAAACCGCATCCAGCACCATGCGCCAACGGAAATCGTCGAACTCCGCGAGCCCACCGCCGCCGCTCTCCGCAAACTCAAAATTGACACCGCGTCCACCCTCGTCCTTCTCGACGCCGCTGGAAAGCAATTCACCAGCCGGCAATTTGCCCACTGGATCGGCCAGTCTCGCGACCGAGGCACCCGCGAAATGATCTTCCTCTGCGGCGACGCCGCCGGCTTCCCCGAAGAAATCCGCTCGAGCGCCACCCAAAAAATTTCCCTCACCACCCTGACCATGCCCCACGAATTCGCCCGCGTCCTCCTGGCCGAACAAATCTACCGCGCCTTCACCATCCTCTCCGGTCACCCCTACGATAAATAAGCGTGGGGTAGGCATTCCTGCCTGCGCAACGCTGCCCGCACCTCAATGAATTGTGGATCCACTGCTCCGCCACCAACCACCACCCGACTTTGACGTCATCCAGAGGCCGATTCATCGGCCGAAGGATCTCTCCCCGCCTTTCTCTAGCCACTAGCCACTCGTCACTAGCCACTTCCTCCACGCCCGTGAGACCATACTTCGCATGCCCGCGAAAATCACATACGACACGCACGCCCCCACAGCCTCCGCCGAACTCATGATCACCCAGCCGCTCCCCGACTACGATCTCGAAGAAGTCGAAGCCCCCATCCCACGCGACGTCGATCCCATGCTCGCGTCCCAAGGCTTCCTCGACCTGCTCGACGAAGTCCGCGCCCAGCTCAAAACTGAACTCGCCGACGGCCAGCTCGAAGTGATCCAGCTCACCGGCGCCATCTGCCACGACAAGACGATCCACCGCCCCGGCATCTGGCTAGTCCTCCGCGAAAAATCCTCTTCCACCGTAATGTCCGACGCCGCCCGCACCCGCGTCCAATCCATCGCCAATTCAATCCTCTCCGCATATCAGCTCGGCTGAAAAAAAAGGCCCCGCCACACAACGTGACGGGGCCCGAGATTTAAATGTAGCGCCGCGGGCTTAAGCGCGGCACTGCTCCATTGTGCCGTTACTTAATCTCCACCGCCGCCTGCGTAGTCTCCCAAGCCATCTTCAGCGTGCACCCGCTCGCACCCTTATCAAGCGAAATCGAAAATTTCTCCTGCGGCCCCGGCAGCGCGCTAACCTTCATATCCACCCGCGCAAAATCATCGCCCGCACCAGGGTACGGCACGCCCCACTCGCCCGTCTTCTTGCTGATCACCAGCGTCCACTTATCCTTGTCGGGAATCGCAAACAGCGTGTAGCTCCCCGCCGGCACCATCTTTCCGCCCACCGTTACGTCCTTGCTGATCACAAACGTCGTCGCCTCGTTCGCCCCCGCGCGCCACACTTCGCCATACGGCACCAGTCCGCCGAAAATCTTCCGCCCTTTCATGCTCGGCACCGAATAATCGATGTGAATCGTGCCGCCGCTTGGCAACGTGCAATCCGCCGAAGCCGGCGGGCTCGGCCGCTTCGTCTTATCCTGCGGCTGCCCCTGCGCCCCCACCATCGCCGCCATCAGCCCCACGACCAAAACCAAGAAACTACACAGCCCCATCGCTCTCTTCATTTCGTTCTCTCCTCAAGAAGTTTTTCGTCTGTTCAGCCTCAGCACCGGAGCATCATACTCCGCCTCGGTTCAATCCTTAGACGCACCAGTTGTAAATTTAGCCCCGCTTGACCTTTCCCCGCGCCCCGGCGACGATAGAAGTTCGTCCGTCGCGCGCGAAACGATCCGATTTGCATCTGTGCGGCCCGCGACGCACACAACGCATATGCCCGAAGGCAAAGGCCTCCTCATCGTTTACACCGGTCCCGGAAAGGGCAAGACCACCTGCGCCCTGGGCACCGCCTTCCGCGCCGTCGGCCAGGGCCTGCGGGTAATGATGGTGCAATTCATCAAGGGCTCGTGGCACTATGGCGAGCTGGACGCCGCCAAAATGCTCGGCGACGACAAATTCGAGATGAAGCCCATGGGCCGCGGCTTCGTGAAAGTCGGCGGTGCGGACACCGATCCCGAAGACGTTCGCCTCTGTGAACAGGCCTGGGAATTTGGCCGCGAACAGATTTATTCCGGGAAGTATGATTTGGTGGTGCTCGACGAGATCAATTACGTGATCAGCTACAAGATGCTTGATCCCGAAAAAATTGTCGCAGCGCTCACCGCGCGCCCCGAGCAGGTCCACGTAATCTGCACCGGCCGCAACGCGCACCCGAAACTCGTCGAAGCCGCCGACCTCGTAACCGAAATGAAAGAAGTGAAGCACCCCTACACGAAAGGCATCCTCGCGCAGCGGGGAATCGACTACTAAATGGCCTGGTTCAAGCGCGAGAAAAAGCCGATCGAGAATCCCACGCCGGTGGAAGAGCGCCGCGTCCGCACCGAAGGCATGTGGACCAAATGCGCCGCCTGCCGCGCCATCATCTGGAAAAAAGATCTCGAAACGAACTGGGAATGCTGCCCGAAGTGCGATCACCATTTCCGTCTCAGCGCCCGCCGCCGCATCGAGCTGCTTCTCGATGAGGAGCCGTGGACCGAACTCGACGCCGACCTCGCGTCCAACGATCCTCTCGAATTCACCGACCTCAAGCCCTACAAGCAGCGCCTGAAAGACGCGCAACAAAAACTGGGCATGAAAGACGCCGTCATCACCGCCGAAGGCCACCTCAACGGCCGGCCCGTCGTCTGCTGCTCGATGGAATTCGCATTCATCGGCGGCTCGATGGGCGCCGTTGTCGGCGAAAAAGTCGCGCGCGCCGCCGAACGCTGCATCGAGAAACGCGAGTCGCTCATCGTCGTCTCCAGCTCCGGCGGCGCCCGGATGATGGAGGGCGCCGTGAGCCTCATGCAGCTCGCAAAAGTTTCCGCCGCGCTCGGCCGCCTCGACGAAGCCAAGCTCCCGTACATTTCGATTCTCACCGATCCGACCACCGGCGGCGTTACCGCCAGTTACGCGATGCTCGGCGACCTCAACATCGCCGAACCCGGCGCGTTGATCGGTTTCGCCGGCCCGCGCGTGATCGAGCAGACCATCCGCCAAAAACTTCCCGAAGGCTTCCAAACCGCCGAATTCCTGCTGCAGCACGGCTTCCTCGACGCCGTCGTCGCGCGCAAAGAATTGAAAGCCTACGTCTCGAACGCTCTCGATTTTTTCCTGAATTAACCCCACACGATGACGTACGCCGAAGCCGTCCGCGCCCTCTTCGCCCTGGGCCGCGAGCTTGCCTCTCCGCAGCAGGCGCGCGTGCAAAAATTCGGCCTCGACAACATCACCATCCTCTCCGAAGCTCTCGGCAATCCGCATCGTGCCGCGCCCTGCGTCCACATTGCCGGCACCAACGGCAAAGGCTCCACGGCCGCGATGCTGGAATCGATTCTCTACACCGCGGGCTTTCGCACCGGCCTTTACACTTCGCCGCACCTGGAAAGAATCAACGAGCGCATCCGTATTGCCGGCGAAGAAATTTCCGACGACGCATTTGCCGCCGCGTGGGACAAAGTTCACGCCGCGATCGAATCGCTCATGGCCTCCGGCAAACTCGCCGCGCATCCCACTTTTTTCGAGTGCGTCACCGCGATGGCCTTCGTTGCTTTCGCGCAAGCCAAAATCGATTTCGCCATCTATGAAGTCGGCCTCGGCGGCCGCCTCGACGCCACTAACATCGTCACGCCCGAAGTCGCAGTGATCACTCCGATCGATTTCGACCACGAAAATTTCCTCGGCCACTCCATCGCCGAAATCGCCGGAGAAAAAGCCGGCATCATCAAGCCCGGCGCCTGGGTCGTCAGCTCCACCTCCCGCTCCGAGCCGAATGGCGTCGTCGCCTCCGAAGTGATCGCCAATCGCGCCGCGCAGCAAAACGCGAAGCTCTTTGACATCGATCAGCTCTGGCAACTCAGCGTCGCTACCTCACAGGATGGCTTCTACCGCGCAACCGCCTCTCCACTCGTCGCGCCGCAGGAATCGATCGCGCTTGCGCCGCCTCTGGCCGGCCGCTTCCAAATTCGCAACGCGCTCACCGCCGTCACCGCCGCCGCTCTCCTTGGCGAAAAAACCTTTTCCGTTCCGCGAGCCGCCATCGAACGCGGCATCGCCTCCGCCCGCTGGCCCGGCCGCCTCGAACGCATCTCCTCAAGTCCCTCCGTCTATCTCGACGGCACTCACAATCCCGCCGGCGCCCGCGAACTCGCAAAATTCTGGCGCGAAAATTTCGCGAGCACGCCGATCGTCCTTGTGTACGGCGCCATGCGTGACAAAGCCGTGGACGAAATCGCCGGCCAGCTTTTCCCGCTCGCGCGCACCGTGATTCTCACCGAGCCGCGCCAGCCTCGTGCCATTTCCGCGAGCCTTCTCGCTGAGATGACCTCCGGCCTCGCCGCAGATACGCGCACTGTCCCCGACGCGCGCGAAGCTCTCGAGCAAGCCATCGCCCTCGCGCACGAGCTCTCCGCGAGAGATGCCCAGTCGCCCGCCGCCGCCGTCTTCGCCACGGGCTCGCTCTTCCTCGTCGGCGATCTCCGCTCCTACTGGCACACGCGCGGCGCAAATCCCGCTAAAAATTAGCCGCCCGCGCATCCACAAACACCAAAAACGGCCGCATTGCCGCCGCTCCCGCGCGATGGTAGGATAGCCCCGCCATGAATCCCGAACACGCCCAGCGGCCACGCGTCGGCGTCCCGTATCGCACTCGAAAAGAAGAACTTACGGGCAAGCGTGACGCCTACGATAAATACCTCGGCGCGGTCTGTATCGCTGGCGGAATTCCCGTGGAAATAAGCCTCGCCCTTCCGCCCGCCGAACTCGAAACTCTGGCAAGCTCGGTTGACGCGATCATCCTCCCCGGCAGCCCTGCCGACGTGGAGCCCGCGAAATTTGGCGCCGCGCGCCACCCCAAGACCGCCGAAGCCGATGCCGACCGCGAGCGCACCGACTTCGCCCTGCTCGACCACGCCATCAAGAATCACAAACCCGTCCTCGCCATTTGCTACGGCCATCAGAGCCTCAACGTTTTCTGCGGCGGCTCCCTCGTCCAAGACATTCCGAGCGAAGTCACCACCACGCTCCAGCACAGCTGGCCGAAGCACGACGGACCCGAGCCGCACCACCCCGCGAAATTTGTCTCCGGGTCTCGACTTGCCGAGCTGAACGGCGGCACCGACGGCAAGGTGAACAGCTCGCACCACCAGTCGATTCTCGAGCCGGGAAAAAATCTGCGCGTCACCGGGCATTCGCCCGACGGCGTCGTCGAATCCGTCGAGTGGACCGGCGACGACAACTGGATCACCGGCGTGCAATGGCATCCCGAACGGATGGTGTATCAGGACCCTCTGGCGCAGTCGCTGTTTCGTCAGTTGATCGGCGCCGCTCGGAAAGCAACACCCGTTAACTCGTAGTTGTGCATCACCCGATTTTTTGTGGGGCGTGATTCGTAACGTCGTTCGCCGGTCCGCGTTCCGGCACCGCTCCTTTTTTGCAGAAAGTGCAAGCGGCATAGGCGCCGCGGCAATCGAATTCTGAAACCACTTGGGGGAACCATGATTTCGCTCGCAGGCAAGGCGGCACTCATCACCGGCGGTTCGCGCGGCATCGGCGCAGCCACCGTCCGGCTTTTCGCACGCGCGGGAGCCGACGTCGTATTCAATTACAACAAAAGCAAAGACGCCGCCACGCAGCTCGAAGGCGAATCGCGCCGCCACGGCACACGCGTTGAATCCATCAAAGCCGACCTCAGCAAGATGACCGACGCCAAGCGCCTCGTGGAGTTCGCGCGCGAACGCCTGGGCCGCATCGACATTCTCGTCGCCAACGCCGGCGTCTGGAACGAACAGGACGCTCCCATCGGCAAAATGACCGAGAAAGAATGGGACGACATGATGCGCATCAACGTGAAGAGCGTCTATTCCGTGATTCACTACACCGTGCCGCACATGATCGCGCAGAAGGGCGGCAAGATCGTGGCCATCAGCTCCACGGCCGGCCAGCGCGGCGAAGCGTTCCACACGCATTACGGCGCCTCGAAAGGCGCGATCATCAGCCTCGTGAAAGGTCTCGCCTCGGAACTCGGCCCGCAAAATATTCTGGTCAACTGCGTCGCGCCGGGCTGGGTGGATACCGATATGTCCGCTTCCGTGCTGCGCACCAAGCAGGGCCTCAAGGGCGCTCTGGTTCCGATTCCCGTCAAGCGCGTCGGCACGGCCGAAGAAATTGCAGGCCCGATACTTTTTGCCGCCTCCGATCTGGCAACCTTTATCACCGGAGAAGTAATCAACGTTAACGGAGGATCTGTACTCTGCGGATGATCTCGCGCCCCCTGCTGCTCGCCCTCTCTCTCGGTTTCGCGTGCTCCGCCGCTGCTCCGGTCGCCGTGTGTCAGGCCGACCAGGGACAGAATCAGGTGTCGGAGCAGGTGATGATGCCCGAGGAAAGCGCCGCGAAGGCCAAGCAAGTCCTCGCTCAGGTGATTCAGGCTCTCGGCGGCGATGCCTATCTCAACGTGAAGGATTACACCTGCGAAGCGCGCGTCAGCAGCTTCGGCCACAACGGTGACTTGAGCGGCTTCGCGAAGGAAATCGAGTACGTGATGCCGCCCGGAAAAGAGCGCGACGAAAATCTTCCCAAGCGCAACCTCATCAGCGTCTATAACGGCGACAAAGGCTGGTCGCTCGACCGCGGTGGGGTTTCTCCCGCTTCCATCACCGAAATGGCCGCCCATCAGGAAGACGTGGCCACCGACCTCGATAATATTCTCCGCGCGCGCATTCACGAGCCTGGCATGATCTTCCGCTACGCCGGCATCGACATCGTCGATTACAACGAAGCCGAGTGGGTCGAGTTGGTCGATAAAGACAATCGCAGCTTCCGTATCGCTTCCTCGCGCTCGACGCACCTGCCGCTCCGCATGAGCGTGGACACGCGCGACGCCAATACGCGCATGCGCAGCAGCCAGGTCTTCTACTACTCGAACTACCATCCACTGCAGGGAATTCAGACGCCGTTTCAAACCACGCACGATCGCAATGGCTTCAAGCTCCAGCAAGTATTCTTCGATAAGTGCGAGTACAACACCGGCATGTCGCCCGACATCTTCACCGAAGCCTCCCTCCAGGAACGCTGGGTAAAAATCGCCCCCAAAAACAAAAAAGACAAAGACGAATCCAAATCCAAAAACTAAGCCGGACAGCCGGCCCGGCTGTCCTCCGCTCAGGCGAGCGCAGCGAGCTGTAACATAGACTGTCAGTCTGTCCAGCGCGCCCTGCGACGCAACACGGGCAAGCCAACCCCACCTCCACGCCAGTCACCGCGTCGTCGGTCACCGTCATTCCCGTTTTGGAACTCAACTCCACCCTTGACTTTCAGATAACTGTATGGTAACGTAAGTCGGGCTTTACTAAACGCCACCATTTCTATGCACCAGCACAGCGGCTCCTCTTTCCGGCCGCCGGACGCACTCCACCCGGCTCTACCCAGCCTCTCGACTCAAATTTCTAATCGACACTGGATGGGATTAGAAATCGCCGTATCTCACACAAAACACTCACCCGACCCCATTTCTGGCAATAATATACTTGACTCAGTGACCCGACTTTAGTATTCTTGGGTTGTGAGGAACGCCATGAACAACCCAAAGACACTTCAACAGGCCATCGTTTACTTCTCGAATCCAGACAACGCGCTCAAGTTTATGGTTGAGCGGCGCTGGCCGAATGGCGTTACCTGCCCGACTTGCGGCAGCAAAGATGTCCGTTTCATCAGCACCCGCCGCTTGTGGGAGTGCAAAGCGAAGCACGCCAAGAAGCAATTCAGCGCGAAAGTCGGAACCATCTTTGAGGATTCCCCGATTTCGTTGGACAAGTGGCTTACTGCTGTCTGGATGATCTCCAACTGCAAAAACGGCGTTAGCTCTTATGAGGTTGGACGGGCGCTGGGCGTCACACAGAAGTCGGCTTGGTTCATGATGCACCGCATTCGCCTCGCAATGCAGACTGACTCCACTGTGAAACTCGGACGTGGCAAGGGTAGCGAAGTCGAAGTTGACGAGACCTTCATCGGCGGCAAAGCTCGCAACATGCACAAAGCCGTTCACGAGCGGCGGATTGAAAAGGGTGGTCCGCACGATAAGACTGTTGTCTTGGGAATGCTCGAACGCGGCGGCCAGATTCGTACTAAGGTCATTACCAATCGCCGCAAGCACACACTTCACAAAGAAGTACGCGATAACGTCACTGTCAATTCCGCGCTGTACAGCGACAAGCTGCAATCGTATGAAGGCTTGAACCGCGATTACGCGCACTACATGGTTGACCATGCGGTCTGCTACGTTCAGGGCAAGGTCCACACCAACGGGCTCGAAAACTACTGGAGCCTCTTGAAGCGCGGCTTGAAGGGCACCTACGTTAGCGTTGAACCGTTTCACTTGTTCCGTTACCTCGATGAACAGACTTTTCGTTACAACATGCGCAAAGATGCTGGCGGCCCTGTGACTGACGGCGAACGCTTTGAACACGTCGCATCCCATGTAATCGGAAAGCGCGTCACCTATGCGGAATTGACTGGCAAGGTGTCTACGACGAATCCTGAAAGCCTCGCATCGTAAACGTGGCCCTAAGCGGAAGGTTCTTTAGCCTTCCGCTTCTTGCCTTTCTTTTCTGCATCTAGCTTCGATTTCAACCGATCGTGCGGCACCTTCAAAAGTTGTCGCATCGTTGAATCAAAAGCTTCGTATTCAGAATCCGTTTTGTTTTTCATCCTCTTCCTCGCGCCTTTTAAACTCCAAATAACTTTCGGTTAAAGCTTCCAAAGCCGAATCAGGAATTCCAACGTTACAAAACCCCTTATTTAAAAGGGTTATTATATTTCTCATCGTGTCGGGATCTTCAGGTTTCGACATGCTGTAGCTACGTTGTAGGTGCCAGCAAAACACGTCAGCCGATTGCAACGGCATGTGATCGTCCATGTTCAACGCTAATACGTCTCCAAACATGGGCGCAAACTTCGGGTGTCTATTTTCGAGCATTTCTAAAGTGGCGTCGTGAAGCGAGTGCTCTAGGTGATGGCTGACTCCCTTTTTTCTAGAGATATTGAAAATCACCTTTCGCAGAGTGGGATCATCCACAGCAAGTTTTTTAAGTAAGAGCACTGAGTACGCGCCGAAACATAAATAATCTATGTGACTTTTTGCAGCCATAGCAGGGTCTTTAGCTTTCAGAACATCGTGCATCTTGTTGTAGGCACATTCTGAAATATGGGCACAGTACGCCGTAATGAAATCGGTTTGAGCGATGACAGCCACCGCTTTATTTACCTTTTCATCCGCTTCCGCCCTACTCAGCTCATGTTTATCCCGCCAAGTTTGGCTGCGTATGTCCACCATGTGTAGATAAGGAATGGGTGGATCGGACGAGATTACTTCTTCGTTCCATCGTTTCGAGAAGTCGGGCCATTTTTGCTCATCCGCCACATACCCAGCGATGAAAAATTGGCCACTCTTTTGGTCCTTGGATTGACTTTCGTCGGTGTTGGAAACATATACGGACATTCGTCCCTCTCTCGGCCAGACGCCGCAGGACAATGCCCGTGTCAGCGCCTGAGCAACGTCAGGAGTCATTTTGCACCCCCAACGCTGGCATAATCGACTGACGACCGAACTGAGTCAAGTATATTATTGCCCCATTTCTAATCGACACAAAAACACAGTCGTTCCCACAGTCCGCACGGGCGCTCCCGCCCGCGCGCGCAGCGCCTTAGACTGCGGTTGCTCAGCCACCGCTGAATTCGCGGAACGCCCGCGAATTCACACTGAGAGAGCGCAGTGCGCTCTCGAACGTGCACTGCCCATTCCAGCCCCACCTCCCAGCGCTCACGCGCCTAGCGGGCGAGATCGCGCCCATGCGTGGGGTAGGCATTCGTGCGTGCGCAACGCCGCTGAATTCGGCTATCGCCGAATTCACACTGAGGAATGCCAGTGGCATGACGAAGTGCCTTACCCCTCAACGAACTGTGCACGCACCGCCCTCGCCTCACTCGGCTCTACGCCGTCATCTAGCTTGCCCTCGAGCGAAGCGAAGGGAGGCCCGTTCACGGGCCGAAGGATCTCTCTTCGATTTCTATCTGCATCGCCTCGCACCCTCTTCGCGAATCCAGTCTCACCCCACTCGACAATTTCTAATCGGAGTGATCCGCGATTAGAAATGCCCGAAAGTTATAGAAAACAAACGACAGCACCCCTTTCTAATCGACACAGATTTACCCACGAAAACATGACCAGCCGCCGACTCATACCAAGAATCGAAATGAGGCTGCAAAACATCTTATTGTCAGCAATCGCGGCGCGGCCCAGCCC
The DNA here is from genome assembly GCA_963702125.1 of uncultured Acidobacteriota bacterium. Taxonomy (GTDB): domain Bacteria; phylum Acidobacteriota; class Terriglobia; order Acidiferrales; family UBA7541; genus Palsa-295. The sequence goes on along the minus strand of OY969716.1, from coordinate 4,099,633 downwards.
CCGCCGGCGCACACCGGTCCTGCAACTTCATGATTTGATTAGAGTTCTACGGCGAAATTCGGCAAGTGCGCGAACGGGGAGACAAGTCGGCCGGTTTTGGCATAGGATTTTACGAGCTCCGCGAATTGCAGCGAGGACTTATGGCCCAATACACGAAGGATAAGGACGCAATCGCAAAGCTCACTCCCGAGCAATACCGGGTGACCCAGCAGAGTGCGACCGAGCGTCCATTTCAAAACGAGTTTTTCGATCACGACGAGCCCGGAATTTACGTGGACATCGTTTCGGGCGAGCCGCTGTTTTCGTCGCTCGATAAATTTGACAGCCACTGCGGCTGGCCCAGCTTCACAAAGCCGCTCGAGGCGGGCAATGTGGAAGAGCTTTCCGATACAACCCACGGAATGCGGCGCACTGAAGTACGCTCGGTGAACGCGGACAGCCACCTGGGGCACGTATTCGACGACGGCCCGCGAGACAAGGGCGGCCTCCGCTACTGCATCAATTCGGCGTCGCTGCGATTCATTCCGCTCGACGAGCTGGACAGCGCGGGATACGGCCAGTACAAAAATTTATTCGATAAAAAGTAAAAGGGGTGAAAGCCATGGCAACCGAAGAGCGCGCAATTTTGGCAGGCGGATGTTTTTGGGGAATGCAGGATTTGATTCGCAAGCAGCCGGGCGTGATCTCCACGCGCGTCGGCTATAGCGGCGGCGACGTGAAGAACGCGACGTACCGCAATCACGGCTCGCACGCAGAAGCGATCGAAGTGGTTTTCGATCCCGCGAAAATGAGCTACCGCAAGCTACTGGAATTTTTCTTCCAGATTCACGATCCCACTACGTCGAATCGCCAGGGCAACGACATGGGCGCGAGCTACCGCTCCGGAATTTACTACACGAGCGACGAGCAGAAGCGCGTGGCCGAAGAAACCATCGCGGACGTGAACGCTTCCGGCGCGTGGCCCGGAAAAGTGGTCACCGAAGTGAAACCCGCGGGCGATTTCTGGCAAGCCGAGCCCGAGCACCAGGATTATCTCGAGCGCATCCCGAACGGCTACACCTGCCACTACGCGCGCCCGAACTGGAAGCTCGCTCCAAAGGCTGAAACCGTCCGCAGCGGCGACTAACAACGAGACATCTCGTAAACTGAAAAAGGGGGCGAGTTGGCTCGAGGGCCGGCTCGCCCCCTTTTGCTTTCGGGTGCGCGCAGCTGCTTACTTAAAAATCTGCGACGCGAAATCGACGAGGAAGTCGCGCCACAGGAACCAGTAATGACGTCCGGGAATTTCCTTGTACGACGTTGGGATGCCCTTGGACTTCACGTCGTCTTCGAGCGCGACGGTCCCTTTGCGCGCCATATCGATGTCGCCCGCGCCGGTCCAGTAGAGCTTCACCTTTTCCTTCGCCAGTTCACTCAACTGCGCCTCGAAGGTAGGATCGCCAACGTTCCCACCGCCGCTGAACACACCGATGTAATCAAACAGCCCAGGATTATTGTTCGTCGCCACGACGGTTTGCGCCGCGCCCATCGAGAGCCCCGCAATCGCACGGTGATCGCGGTCGGTGTACACGCGGTACGTCTTTTCTACGAACGGAATCACGTCTTTCACCAGGCTCTCCGGATACGAGCCGGGATACGGCACTGGTGGACGCGGAGGGCGCGGCGCGTTGGGATTCACTGGCGCGGGATTCGGCGCGGGAGCAGTGACCTGTGTGAGCGAAGGCGTGGGGCCGAAGCCGAGCCCCTGCGAGACGGATTGCGTCGCGTTGCCGTTAGGCATCACCACGAGCATCGGCACGGCCTTTCCGGCGGCGATCAGATTGTCCATGATCACGGTCGCGCGGCCCATCGTGGTCCACGCTTCTTCGTCGCCACCGCCTCCGTGCAACAAATAGAGCACCGGATATTTCTTCGACTTGTCCTTTTCGTAGTCCGGCGGAAGGTAAACGTACATGCGGCGCTGATCGAGGTGCAGCGTGGGCGACGGATACCAGATCTGTTCGACCGTGCCGTGCGGCACGTCCTTGAAATCCCACCACACCGATTCTGGCCCGCTGACCATCAGCATGCTGTTGAAGCGGCTGCCGTCTCGCTCGGTTTCCGAATTGGACGGATCGATCGCGCGCACACCATCGACCATGAACCAGTAGCCATACATCTGCGGCGTGAGCGGGCCGATCGTCGTGGACCACACGCCGTCGGCGTCTTTGGTCATGGGCAGATTGACGGCGCCGATCCAGCTGCCGTTCAGTGTGACTTTTGCGGCGTCAGGCGCGCGCAGGCGGAACGTTACTTGGTGATCGGCTGAGATTTCCGGCGACTTCAGTCGCGCTGGCGGCGCCATCGGCGCTTGTGCAGGCGCAGCGTTCGGAGCCGCCGCAGGCGCAGGTGCAGCCGGCGGAGGCGTTTGCGCGAATACAGCAGGTGATGTGACCAGTAAAACGGCTGCGGCGAGCCTCGTAAATGTTTTCATGGAGCGCTCCTGTGGTGCGCGGTGCGATGCAGGTGCGAGCGACGAGAATCCTAATCCTAGACGCACAATTTGTAATCTCGGTTTCGCGAAATGCAGGGTAGGGAGAGAGAAACGAGCTAGCCGTGTTCGACGCGGGCTTTGATGTCGACGTAGGCGGCTTCGATCAGCGCCGTGAGCGCCGCAGCATTTATAGGCGCGCTTGGCTTTAGCTTGACGTGGCGCATAAATTTGCCGGAGCCTTCGAGCAAGTGCGGGGGATCGGGGAGCGCCGCGCCGTGAAAAAATCCGATGTTCACATGCGAAGTGAAGGCGTTCACGTAGCCGAATGGCGCGTCGCCCAAACACGCCACAGGGCACCCATCGTGGAGCACCTCTCGCACTTCGTCGCCGCACTCCCGCATCACTTCAAACCACCGCTGCGCGATCGCGCCCAGCTCGCCCGAGTGCCGCTTCATCCACGCCGCGATCGCCGGATTGCGCTCCAGGGTGCCGTTGAATCGCAGCAATTCTGATCGCATATCCGCTCACTCGCGACCTCAAGGTCGTGGGTCTACGCCACCTCAGATCGCTCCGCAGGCCGCGCCGCGTGTGCTAACATTGGAGTTCCAGTAGGCTCGTAGCTCAGTTGGTTAGAGCGCCACCTTGACACGGTGGAGGTCTGGGGTTCGAGTCCCCACGAGCCTACCACTCGTTCTCCTTCAAACCGTCCCCCGCGTTACCGCTCCTTAATGTGAAGCCGACGCATCCTTCACCACGGCGCCGCCCTTCATCACGAAGCTGACGTTTTCCAGCAGGTGCACGTTAACGACTGGATCGCCTTCGACGGCGACGATGTCCGCAAATTTTCCGGGCTCGAGCGTGCCGACGCGGTCGCTCCAGCCGAGCAGGTCGGCGGCGTTCACCGTACCCGCCTGAATCGACTGCAGCGCCGTGAGCCCCATGTCCACCATTTTGCCGAATTCGTGGCCGTTGAGGCCGTGCGGATACACGGCAGAGTCGGTGCCGAGCGCGACTTTCACTCCCGATTTAAACGCGTGCGAAAGATTCACCTGCGCGATCGGAAGCACCGTCTTCGCTTTTTCGATCATGTTTGGAGTGAGGCCGAGCGTATTCAGATTATCCATCAGCCAGTCTTCGAGATAGACCGTGGGCACCAGATACGTGCCGCGTTCCTTCATCAGCGCAATGTCTTCATCGTTGATATAGCTTCCGTGCTCGATGGAATCGACGCCCGCGAGGACGGCGAACTTGATGCCGCCCGCGCCATGCGCGTGCGCGGCCACTTTGCGGCCGAGGCTGTGCGCGGTATCGACGATCGCCTTCATTTCCTCGGGCGAGTATTGCGCGAGCGCCGGGTTGTCGCCTTCCGAGAGCACGCCGCCGGTGGCCATGAACTTGATCACGTCCGCGCCATACTTGATATTTTCGCGGACTTTCTTCTGCACGCCATCGACGCCGTCGGCAACGCCGTCGTCTGACCAATTAAATTGTGGCGCAAGAAAATTCGTGTCGCCGTGTCCGCCGGTGATGCTGAGTGGGGGCCCGGAGACGAGCATGCGCGGGCCGGGCACATCGCCGGCGTTGATCGCGTCGCGCAGAGCGATGTCCGAATAGCCGCTCGCGCCCACATTGCGCACGGTGGTGAAGCCGGCTTCGAGCGTCACACGGGCGTTGCGCGCGCCTGTGAGCGCCATGCGCGGATACGAAATGCGCACGCCGGCGAGGCCGCTGTCGTGCGGCGTCATGGTGAGGTGGGTGTGGCAATCGATCAAGCCGGGCAGCACGGTGTATGCCGATAGGTCGATGGACTTCGCGCCCGCGGGAATTTTCGACGCCATGTCGGACGCGCTGCCGATCGCTTTAATGCGGTCGCCTTCGATCCAGATGATCTGATCGCTCGCGTATTTTCCGGTGCGAACGTCGAGAACTTTGCCGGCGTGAATCGCTATCTCCGCAGGCGGCTTCGCTTGCGCTCCGCAAATCTGCGCCATGGCAAACAATAAAATCGACACAGCAATTCGCTTCATCCAATTCTCCATGTGCGGCGGCGCAGATTGTATCTCCGGCGAGGGAGAAGCGAAGAACTTTTTCGCGCAAGGCGGACACACCATGTGCGCGAAAGAAAGTCCGGCTCAAATAATTATGGAACCTATTGACACGCCGCTTGCATATTGTATGATTATGCAGAGGGATGCATAAAGTTGCATAAAATGGCGATGCCAGCGCATAAACGGTTCCGGCAAGGTCAGATCCTGAAGGTTCTCTCGGCGGAGCCCGTAGCGAGCCAGGATGAACTGCGCCGCCAGCTGGTGCACCTCGGCCTGCGCGTCACCCAGGCGACACTCTCGCGCGACCTGCGCGAATTGCGCCTGGTGAAAACCGCGGAAGGCTACAAGCAACTCGCGCAAGCCGCGCAGGAATCCGCGGAATCGCCGGCCAACTCCCGGCTCGAGCGCGCCGCAAAATCTTTCCTCACCGACATTCGCCCGGCGCAGAACATGCTCGTGCTGAAGACGCCGCCAGGCGGCGCACAACCGCTCGCCGCCGCCGTGGACTCCGAAAAGTGGAAAGAAGTTTCGGGGACACTCGCGGGGGACGACACGGTCCTTATTATTTGCCCGTCACGCTCGGCCCGCGCCGCGGTGCAAAAGCGAATCGAGGGAATGCTCCGATGATCGACCCCTTACGGGTCGCCGTCGTCGGGGCAACAGGCTACGCGGGATTCGAACTAGCCAAGCTCCTTCTTCGGCACCCAAACATTCAAAAGCCGACGTTCTACCTGCGCGACTCGCACTCGAACGTGCACTGCCTGACGGATTTGTATCCGCAGCTGCGCGGCTGGGGCGATGCGCCGTGTAAGCAGCTTTCCGTGGAGGCGATCGCGGAGAGCGGAGCGGACGTCGCATTTCTTTCGACGCCGCACGAAGCGTCGCTGGAACTCGTGCCCGCGCTGCTGAAAGCGAATCCGAAGCTGCGCGTCGTCGATCTCAGCGGCGCGTTCCGTTTTCGCACCGCCGCGACTTTTGCGAAGTGGTACAAGCTGCCCGAGCCGGACGCTGCGGCGCTGGGCGAAGCGGTTTACGGCTTGCCGGAACTTTACGCGAGCAAATTGCCGAAGGCGCGCCTGGTTGCGAATCCCGGCTGCTATCCAACGTCTGTGATTTTGGGGCTGAAGCCGCTGGTCGATACGGGTTGGATCAATATGTCGCGCGGCATCGTGGCCGATTGCAAATCCGGCGTGAGCGGCGCGGGCAAAGAACCGAAACGCGATACACACTTTGTTGACGTGAATGAAAACTTCAAGGCGTACGGTGTGTTTTCACACCGGCACACACCCGAAGTGGCCGAGCACACGGGCCTCGCGCACAAAGATTTCGTTTTCACCACGCATTTGCTGCCGGTGGAGCGCGGAATTCTTTCCACCATGTATCTGTGGCTCGGGCAGCCGCACAAGGCGGAAGAGATTGAGGCGATGTACCGCAAGTTTTACGCGGCGCATCCGCTGGTGCGCGTGCTGCCGGCCGGCAAGCTGCCGGAACTGGCGCACGTGACGCACACAAATTTTTGCGATATCGGCTTCGCGCTCGATTCATTGGGCGAGAGGCTGGTGGTGGTGTCTTCGCTCGATAATCTGGGCAAAGGCGCCGCAGGACAAGCGGTACAGAATATGAATGGCATGTGGGGCTTTCCCCAAACGGCGGGATTGATATGAGACTCGTAGTGAAAATCGCAGGTGCATTGCTGGAATCAAACGAATCGGTGGCCACGATTGCGCGGCAGGTGGCGGAGCTCGCGCACAAGGGCCACGAAATTCTGGTGATCCATGGCGGCGGGAAAATTTTCACCTCCACGCTGAAGCGCCTCGGCATCGAGAGTACATTTGTGAATGGGCTGCGCGTCACCGATCGCGAAACGCGCGACGTGGCCGTGATGGTGTTCGGCGGCCTGCTCAATAAGAAAGTTGCCGGTGCGATTTCGCTCGCGGGCCAGCCGGCCGTGGGCATCAGCGCGTCCGATGCGGCGTGCTTCCTGGCCGAGCCGATGCAGGTGAACGAGCAGGAAGGCAGCCTCGGCTACGTCGGCTACCTGACCGAAGCGAATGTGGATTTTCTGAAGTCACTCTGGAAAGTGGGCGTCGTTCCCGTCGCGTCGTGCCTCGGCATGGGCGCTGACGGCGAACTCTACAACATTAACGCGGACCACATGGCAGCGGCCGCCGCTGAATTCATCGAAGCGGATCGCCTGATTTTCCTCACCGACGTTGCCGGCGTTCTCGACGGCGAAAAAGTGCTGAACAAAGTGCGCGGCGGCGAGATCGAAGAAATGATCCGCTCGAACAAAGTTTCGGGCGGCATGATCCTGAAGCTGGAAGCCGCCAAGCGCGCGCTTGCGGCGGGCGTCACCGAAGTTCGCATTGTGGGCGGCACCGGGCCGCGCGCGTTGATCACGGCAGCGCAGAATTTGCGCAGCCCTGGCACGCGCGTACTTCCGCTGAACGACACCGTTCCCGCGAAAGCCGCTCACGGAGCCGCATAACGAAAATGCCGGCGAAGAAAACATCCGCGAAGAATCGCGTGTCCGCGGCACAGGTGCGCGCCGATGAAGCGAAGCACCTGATGAACACGTACAAGCGGCCTGCCGTGCTTTTCACGCACGGGCGCGGCTGCCGCGTTTACGATTCGGACGGCAAGGACTATCTCGATTTTCTCGGCGGCATCGCGGTGAATGCGCTCGGCTATTCGCATCCGCGCCTGGTGCAAGTGATCCGGCGCGAAGCGGGCCGCGCGATTCACCTCTCGAACCTTTTTCACAATCCTTATCAAGGGCCGCTCGCGAAGAAGCTGTCGCAGTGGTCGGGCCTTGAGCGCGTTTTCTTCACGAACAGCGGCACCGAAGCGATCGAAGGCGCGTTGAAGCTTGCGCGTGCGTACTCGAACGCCAAAGCCGCGGCGGGCGGCGCGAAGGCTGGTGCGAATCCTAAGACGCGAATTCTTGCAGTGGAGAACTCGTTTCACGGCCGCACCTTTGGCGCCGTCTCAATCACGTATCCCGCGAAGTATCGCGAGCCGTTCGCGCCGCTCGTGCCGGGCGTGGAATTTGTGAAGATGAACGACGTCGCCGATCTCGAATCGAAATTCGATTCCACGGTGTGCGCGTTCATCGTGGAATCGATTCAGGGCGAGGGCGGCATTTATCCCGTCAGCCCGGCATTCTGGAATCGCGCGCGTGCGCTGGCCAATCAGCATGACGCAGCGCTGATCGCCGACGAGATTCAGTGCGGCATGGGACGCACCGGCCGCCACTTCGCGTATCAGAAGTTCGACGCGAAGCCGGACATCGTCACCATCGCAAAGCCTCTCGCGGGCGGATTGCCGCTTGGCGCGATTCTCGCGAACGAAAAGTTCGCGTCGGCGTTTGTGCCGGGAATGCACGGCACCACCTTCGGCGGAGGGCCGCTGATCTGCGCCGCAGCGCTGGAATTCCTGAATGTAGTGGAAAGCGAGAAGCTGCTCGCCAACATCCGCGAACGCAGCGCCGAAATCCGCGCCGGTCTCGAAAAGCTCGCCGCAAAATTCACCTTTATTAAGGAAGTGCGCGGCGAAGGCCTGATCCTCGGCATCGATCTTTCGATCGACGGAGCGCCGCTGGTGGCCGAATCTCTCGCGAACGGCCTGCTGATCAACTGCACGCACGAGCACATCATCCGCTTGCTGCCGCCATTCATTCTGCGCAAACGCGACGTGAGCGAATTCCTGCACAAGTTCGAAAAAGTTCTGGCCAGCGCGGCCAAGACAGCGGGCCAACCCGCCGCCAAAGCCGCCGCTGAGCCTGCGGCCCCGACAACGAAAGACAAAGCGGCAACGCACAAGCAGCCGGCGGCGCTGGCTGCATCGAGGTGAGCATGAACGCACTTTCAACCGTACCGATCACCCAAACCTCCGACCTGCTGACGGGCATGGAGTGGAGCCCGGCGCAGGTGCGCTCGTTCCTGCAGCTCGCGGCGGACGTGAAGACGCATCCGGACCGTTACCGCGGCGCGCTCGCCGGCCGGTTTCTCGCGCTGATTTTTGAGAAGCCCTCGCTGCGCACGCGCGTCACTTTCGAAGTGGGCGTCGCGAGTCTCGGCGGCGCCTGCGTGTTTCTCGATCACACCACCACTCACCTGGGCGAACGCGAAGCAATTCCCGACGTGGCGCGGAGCCTCGAGCGCTGGGTGCATGCGATCGTGGCACGCGTTTTCAAGCAGGAAGCGCTTGAGCAACTCGCCGCAAACGCGAACGTGCCGGTGATCAATGCGCTTTCGGACCTCTATCATCCGTGCCAGGCGCTTTCCGATTTTTTCACGCTGGAGGAACGCTTCGGTAACCTTCGCGGCCTGAAACTTGCTTACATCGGCGACGGCAACAACATGTGCCACTCGCTGCTCAGCATCGCCGGCCGGGTGGGCGCGCATATTCGCGTGGCGACGCCGGAAGGTTACGACCCGAGCCCGGAAATTGTTTCCGAAGCAAAACGCATGGCGCGCGAAACCAAGGGCAAGATCGAACTGTTTCACAGCCCCGAAGAAGCCGTGGCGGGCGCGCACGCGATTTACACCGACGTGTGGACCAGCATGGGACAGGAAGAAGAATCCAAAGTGCGTGAAGCGGCTTTCAGCGGATACCAGGTGAACGAAGAAATGTTCGCCGGCGCCGCTGCCGACGCCATCTTCATGCACTGTCTTCCGGCTCACCGCGGATCGGAAGTCAGCGCAGGACTCATGGAATCCCCGCGTTCCATCGTTTTCGAGCAGGCCGAGAATCGCCTGCATGTGCAGAAGGCGATCCTGCTTACTCTGCTCAACTAATTCCCAATACTCGCTCGCGAATTGACTAAGGAGAACGAAGTGGCCAAGAAAGTTGTGCTCGCATATTCCGGCGGTCTCGATACATCCATCATCATTCCCTGGCTGAAGGAAAATTACGGCGGCTGCGAAGTGATCGCGATGGTCGGCGATCTAGGCCAGCAGGAAGATCTCGAAGCGGCACGGAAGAAAGCGCTCGCAACCGGAGCCAGCGCGGCATACGTGGAGGATTTGCGCGAAGAATTTATTACCGGCTACATCTGGCCCACGCTGCGCGCAGGCGCAGTGTACGAACATAAGTATCTGCTCGGCACGTCGTTTGCGCGGCCACTGCTCGCGCAGCGCCAGGTGGAACTCGCGAAAAAGCTCGGCGCGGATTCCGTCGCGCACGGATGCACGGGCAAGGGCAACGATCAGGTGCGTTTCGAACTCGCCGCGAAGGCGCTCGGCCCTGAGCTGAAAATCATCGCTCCGTGGCGCGAATGGAAAATCAACTCGCGCGAAGATGCCATCGAGTACGCGAAGACGCACAACATTCCCATCGAGCAGACCACGAAAAACATCTACAGCCGCGACCGCAACATCTGGCACCTGAGCCACGAAGGCGGCGTACTGGAAGATCCCGCGAACGCGCCGGACGAAGCGATGTGGCAGTGGGTCGTTGAACCGTCAAAGGCGCCGGCTGCCGGCACGACGGTGACGATCGGATTCGAAGGCGGCACGCCTGTTACGGTGAACGGCGAGAAACTCGCGCCCGTGGACCTGGTGAACAAGCTCAATGAGATCGGCGCGGCGCACGGCATCGGCCGCATGGACATCGTGGAGAATCGCCTCGTCGGCATCAAATCGCGCGGTGCGTACGAAACGCCGGGCGGGACTTTGCTTGTCACCGCGCACCGTGAACTGGAATCGCTCGCTTTGGATCGCGAGACGGTGCACTACCAGCAGTTGCTCGCGTTGAAATACGCCGAGATGGTGTACTACGGCATGTGGTTCACGCCGCTGCGCGAGTCGCTCGACGCATTTTTCACGCAAGCGCAGAAGCGCGTGACCGGCACTGTGACGCTTTCGCTGAAGCAGGGCGTGGTGAACACGGCGTCGCGAACGTCGCCGTATTCGCTCTACCGCACCGGCCTCGCGAGCTTCTCGATGACCGGCTACAACCCGAAGGACGCGGAGGGCTTTATCAATTTGTTTGCGCTGCCCATCACCGTGCCGCAGGAAGCGGCGGTGGCGGAACCGAAGAAGGCTGTAGCCAAGTGAGCGCACCCGGCGATCAGAAGATGTGGGGAGGCCGCTTCGAGCGCGGCCCCGACGCATCGTTCTACGAGTTCGAGCGGTCGTGGAGTTTCGATCGCCGGATGCTCCCGCAGGAGCTTGCGCTCGACCGTGCGTGGGCCGGCGCAATTGCCGCGGCTGGAATTCTTACGGCCGATGAGGCCGCGAAGATCGGTGCGGCGCTCGATGCGATTGGCGAACGCGCCCGCACCGATCAGGCGTGGCTCGACGCGTCGAAAGCCGAAGACGTTCACCACTTCGTTGAAACTGCGCTGATCGAAAAGCTCGGGCCGCTCGGCGCCAAGCTCCACACCGGCCGCAGCCGCAACGAAATGGTCGCAACGGAATTTCGGATGTACGTTCGCGCCGCATGTGGCGAGCTTTCGGCGGCCCTCGTTGCGCTGTTGCAGGCGTTTGCGGTGCAGGCGGAGAAAAATCTAGGCACGCCGATGGCAGGCAATACGCACATGCAGCACGCGCAGCCGATTTTGCTGTCGCACTGGCTGCTCGCGCATGGCGAAGCGTTTGCGCGCGATCTCGAACGCGTGCAGATCGCTTCGGCGCACGCGGATTCGTGCCCGCTCGGCTCGGGCGCGCTCGCGGGTTCAGCGTTTCCTGTGGATCGCGCTGCGCTGGCCAAGGCTCTGGGCTTTTCACGCATCACGTCAAACAGCCTGGACGCTGTGAGCGATCGCGACTTCGCGCTTGAATATCTTTTCGCGCTTTCGACGCTCGCGATGCACCTCTCGCGGCTTGCGGAAGATTTTGTGCTCTGGGCGTCGCCTGAATTCGGCTACATCGACTTGCCCGACGAATATTCCACCGGCAGCAGCCTGATGCCCCAAAAGAAAAATCCCGATTCGTGGGAACTGATCCGCGGAAAGACCGGCCGAATCTACGGCGCACTGGTCGCCCTACTCACCACGTTTAAAGGATTGCCTTCGAGCTACCAGCGCGACTTGCAGGAAGACAAGGAAGCGCTTTTCAGCGCGCACGATCAGGCGCTGGCGATCACGCGAATCGCCGCCGCCTCGCTGGCCGCCACGGGTTTTCGTGCTGCGCGGCTGCGCGAAGCGGCGCAGGATCCGGGACTCGTCGCCACAGAACTGGCGGACTATCTGGTCGGGCGTGGCGTACCTTTTCGCGAAGCACACGAAGTGGTGGGCAAAGTTCTGCGCGCCGCAGAACACGAAGGCAAGTCCATCCGTGATCTGCCCATGGCGCGCCTGACAGAATTCTCCAGCGCGTTTGGCGACGACCTCGGCAACGCGCTCACCGTGGAATCCGCCCTCGCTCGCAAAGCTGCGCCCGGCGGCACATCGCCCGAGGCTGTCGGTGCCGCGCTTTCGGAATTCAAGAAGCGAATTGCAGCCGCAAGCACGGGAAACGCAGGAGGCGCGCGATGAAACTTCGCCATGCCATCGCCGCCGACGCGCACGCGATTCACGCGCTGATCCTTCATTACGCCGCGAGCGGCGTCTTGCTGCCGCGCAGCGTGGAAGACGTCACGCGCGACATCGAGAGTTTCATCGTGTGCGAGCAGGCAGGCGCCATCGTCGGCTGTCTCTCGCTCGTCGAATATCACGCGGGCCTCGCCGAGATTCGCTCCGTCGCCGTTGAACCCGCGCGCGCAGGGAGCGGCATCGGCTCGCGTCTCGTGCGCCAGGCGCTCCAAGACGCAGCTGCGCAGGGCATCGCGCGCGTCCTGGCCGTCACCGCCGCGCCCGAATTTTTTGCGCGCCTGGGATTCGAAGCCGCCGGCAGCGCCGCGATGAGCGAAAAAGTCGATCGAGATTGCCGCGGTTGCAAAAAAGCCCAAGGTTGCGCGCTGGTGCCGATGGTCGCTAGGCCCGCCACGCTGGACGCGCAAACGGTGCTGCTTCCGATGACTCATAACCTAAATCCATCCATCGCGACGGAATGCTAACGATGAACAAACCCATCTCATCACGCGACGTGCCGCACGGCTTCACATTCGCCTCCGCGCACTGTGGCCTGAAGAAACGCAAGCTCGACCTCGCCATTCTCGTCAGCGAAAAGCCGGCGCACGCCGCCGCCGTCTTCACCACCAATCGCGTGCAAGCCGCGCCCGTGAAGCTTTCGCGCGCCCACGTGCAAAAATCCGCGAATGCCATGCGCGCCGTGATCGTCAATTCCGGCAATGCCAACTGCTGCACCGGCGCTGCAGGCTTCGCCGCCTCGCGCCAGACGGCCATCGACACCGCCAAACAACTGAAGTGCAAGCCCGAGAACATCATGGTCTGCTCCACGGGCGTGATCGGCGCGCCGTTGAAAGTAAAAAACATCCTCACCGCGCTGCCGTCGCTCACCGCTTCGCGCAGCGCCGAAGCCGAAGCGTTCGAAGAATTTTCGCGCGCGATCATGACCACCGACACGCTGCCCAAGCGCGCCGCCACCAAATTCAAGCTCGGCACAAAAGAAATCCGCATCCTCGGCTGCACCAAGGGCGCCGGCATGATCGAGCCGAACATGGCTACGATGCTCGCCTTCCTCGCCACCGACGCCGCCATCTCAAGCCCACTGCTCCAGCGCGCGCTGAAAACTGTCGTCGCACGCACGTTCAACGCGATCACCGTCGATGGCGACACTTCCACCAACGACACCGTCTCGCTGCTCGCCAACGGCGAATCCGGCGCTCGCAACATCACCGCCCCCAACGCCGACTACAACAAGTTCGTCGCCGCGCTCGAAACGGTCTGCCGCTCGCTCGCCATCGCCATCGTTGCGGACGGCGAGGGCGCCCAGCGCGTGATTGAAGTCGCCGTCACCGGCGCATCCAGCGACCGCGCCGCCGACAAAATCGCGCGCACCATCGCCAATTCGCCGCTCGTGAAAACGGCCCTCGCCGGCGCCGACCCCAACTGGGGCCGCGTACTCGCCGCCGCAGGCCGCTCCGGCATCGCGTTCGAACCGGAGCGCGTGGACATCACTCTCGCCGGAGTCCAGGTGTGCCGCCGCGGCCGCGAACAGAAATTCAACGAACGCACCACCCACGACAAAATGCTCTCGAAGCACGTTCCCATCCACGTAAATCTCCGCGCCGGTAAAGGTCGCGCGCTCGTGTGGACCTGTGACTTTACCACCGAGTACATACACATCAACGCCAGCTACCGGACCTGACCTTCGCCGCGCCAAACCCGTCCCAACCCCGCCACGTGTTGACTGCCGCACTCGTTTAGGAGCAAGATGCGCCCAGAGTCGCTGGAGCGCTCGCTTCAGCCGCGTGTGGCATTTGTGCGCTAACGGCCGATAATCTGGTTCTTCAGCCTCATACTCACGCCGGAGTTTGGGCGCGAGCAAGGAGCACGCTCGTGAAGAAATTGTACGTGGGGAACCTGCCGTTCAAGGCGACGGAAGAGGATATTGCGGCGCTGTTTTCGCAGATTGGATTGCAGCCGGATCAGTTGAGCTTGTTGCGGGATCGTTTCACGGGACAGCCGCGCGGTTTCGGTTTCGCGGAATTTGGAAATGATTCAGACGCTGAGAAGGCAGTCGAAACTCTCAACGGAAAAGATTTCATGGGCCGCGCGCTGGTGGTGAACGAAGCGCGTCCGATGGGCGCCGGCGGTTCGCACGGAGGCGGCGGGGGCGGCGGCAACCGTGGAGGCGGCGGTGGTGGTGGGAATCGCGGCGGAGGAGGCGGCGGCGGTAACCGCGGTGGTGGCGGAGGCCGTGGAGGCTACGGTGGCGGACGCGACAGAGACCGCGATCGCGACCGGTAGCTCGATCACCCAATCACAATCGAAGATCCCGCAACGGCCACGGCGTCTCGTGTCCGTTTCGTTTTTACGCGAGCGCCGTTTCCTGCTTCGAAGTCGCAGGACCGGGCGCCACATCCGTCGCCATCACGTCGCCACCTTTATATATAAACTTCGTCAGCGCCGCCGAGTGCACGCCGCGCCGCACCATATCGGCCACGTCGAGGTTCGCTTCCGCCTCGTCTAGATTGGAAGCCGTCGCGTGCAGCTCGGGATTGCGCGGCAAAAATACCGGGCAGCAATCGTGAAACGGCTCGGACGAAATCGCGAACGTGCCGATCTTCCGCGCCACCGCGAGAATTTCCTGCTTGTCCGACCCGACGAGAGGCCGGAATACGCTCATCTCCACCGCGCGATCCACCGCTACCAAGTTTTTCAAAGTTTGCGACGCTACTTGGCTCAAGCTGTCGCCCATCACCAGCGCCAGCGCACGTTCGCGCCCCGCCAGCGCTTCCGCGATGCGCAACATCATCCGCCGGTAGAGCAGCACGCGCGCCGCTTCCGGTGCATAGCGCGCAATCTCCCGTTGAGTCGCATCGAACGGCACGCGGTACAGTTTCGCGTGAATCTGATACGGCGTGAGCCGTTTCGCCAATTGCAGCGCCACGTGCTGCGACGATTCCCCCGGCGCTGCGCCCGACGAATGAAAATGCACGAAGCTCAAATGCGCGCCGCGCTTCATCATCTGATACGCAGCCACCGCGGAATCAAATCCGCCGGAGAGCAGACACATCATGCGCCCCGCCGTATTCGCCGGCAGCCCACCCGCGCCTTCGTACCGCGATGCGTACACGAGCACCGGCCGCGGCGTGATTTCCACGTAGCACGTCACTTCGGGATCTTTCAGCCGCACCTTCACGCTACGTCCCGCTTCGCGCAGCCGCGCCATCAGGTACGCGCCGACTTCTGTTTCAATCGCGACGCTGGAAAGCGCGAAGGATTTGTCGCTGCGCTTCGCGCGCACCGCAAACGAGCCGAACTCGAGCGGCTGCATCTCCTGCCACGCTGCGTCGCAAATCGCATCGATTTCACGATTCACGGAGCGCGCCACGGCGAAAAACGCGATGCCCAGTACACGCTCAATTCGCTCGCGCGCCGCCGCAACCTGCGCGCCATCCTGCAGCCACACGATCATCCGGTCGCCGGCCTGCTCGATCGAAACGACGCCGATGCCCTCGAGCGAAGTTCGAAGCGCCGTTGTGAGCTTGCGCAAAAAAAATCGGCGGTTTCGTCCCTTCAGCCAGAGTTCGTGGTAGTGGATGACAATCGCGGGATGATTCATACGGGATTCGCGAGGTTCATGCGCCGTTGTAACGTAGCCCGATTATAACACCGCCGCGTAACCGCATTCTGCTACGCTGCGCCACTCAAACGCGCAACCAGGCAAACGCGCGGAGCCGCCCAATCCGCCGCGCTCGGCTGGCGCGTACTCAGCCCACGCATCGAAAACTTTGATTACTCAAAGTAGATAACCGAATGGAAACTTCGCCGCATCTCATGCGACTTTACGATGGGCAGAGGGTTATTATCAGCGCGGGTGAAG
Source organism: uncultured Acidobacteriota bacterium (assembly GCA_963702125.1). Lineage (GTDB taxonomy): Bacteria > Acidobacteriota > Terriglobia > Acidiferrales > UBA7541 > Palsa-295. The sequence goes on along the minus strand of OY969716.1, from coordinate 4,083,716 downwards.
GTGGGGCGAAGCCGATTCAGCACCACCAGCGGCGCGCCAGCGACTATTTGTAAATTCGTGCTACCGAAACGTTTTATTGGGCATCTGATTGCTTAACACTCGTGCTGAGGTTCGGAGGGCGTGAATGTGGAACCGGCGTGATTGGGACGACTTCTTCGACATTGTGCAGCGGCGCGGCGTGCGTCATCGTCCGCCCCGGCCTGTCGCGCTATCGAGCCGCAACCGTCTGGTGCCCACCGAAGGCTATAGCCTTGCTGAGCTTGACGATGCCGGCCTGAGCATCGAGCGCGCTGAAATGTTCGGCCTGCCGGTCGATGCGGGTCGCGTCGGCGCTTACAGCCCCAACGTCAGCTCGTTGCGCGATTTCATCCGCGCCAGCCGCTCTCGCTTCTAGTCGCGCCGCCAAATCCACACTACTTCGCGTGCGCGCCCGCGCCGTGCTTTGTCTCGGCGCTCCCCTCGTAAAAACCTATACAATGCTGCTCCCAGAAGATGGAGCCGCGCGTCCAACCGTCCACAGGAACCGAATCGCCCCGCCGTACGTATCATTACTCTCACTTTTCACCAGGAGATTTGTCGATGATGAAGGTTCGCCTCGCCGCTCTCGCCACGTTCATGTTCGCCCTGCTGAGCTTCGGGTTCGCCACGCGCGCCCAATCCGCGGAGAAGCCGCTGCTTCTTCGCCAGCCCACGCTCAGCAGCTCCGAGATCGCATTCTGCTACGGTGACGATATCTGGCGCGTCTCCCGCGATGGCGGCGAAGCGGTGCGCATCACGGCCGGTCCTGGGATCAAATCTGGTCCACATTTTTCTCCAGACGGTAAATGGATCGCCTTCACCGGCGAGTATGACGGCAAGCTCAACGTGTACGTCGTTGCAGCCAGCGGCGACAGCCCGCGTCGCGTCACCTATCACGCCGGTGCGGACTACGCGATGGGCTGGACTCCCGATGGCAAGAACATTCTCTTCGCCTCCACGCGCGATGGCTTTGCAAACAACGCCGCTGCGCTCTTCACCGTCCCGGCTGAAGGTGGCTTTCCCGCGAAGGTTCCTCTGCCGCTGGGATACAGCGGCTCGTACTCACCCGACGGCAAATTTCTCGCCTACTCGCCCACGCCAAAGCCCTTCGGAAATTGGAGCCACTATCGAGGGGGCACCTCGCCGCGCGTATGGATTGCGGATCTCTCCGATTCCTCGATCGTGAAGCTCCCTCACGACGGCTGGATCGACGTCAATCCGATGTGGGTCGGCGACTCGATTTATTTCCTCTCCGATCGCGATGGCTCTTTCACGCTCTATTCCTACGACACGAAGACGAAAAACGAAACGCGCGTGATCGATAACTCCGGGCTGCCGCTGAAATCCGCGGACGCCGGCCCAGGCGCGATCGTGTACGAGCAGTTCGGCTCGATTCACCTCTACGACCTTGCGAGCCGCCAGTCCCACCCGGTGAAAATCACAGTCTCCGCCGACGAGGTGCAGCCGCGCCCGCACTTCGAAAAAGTGGCGAAGCAAATCGCCAACGCAGGCATCTCGCCCACCGGCGCGCGCGCTGTGTTCGAAGCACACGGCGAAATTCTCACCGTTCCCGCCGAAAAAGGCGACGTTCGTGACATCACCAATTCCCCGGGCGCGGCCGATCGCGATCCCTCGTGGTCGCCCGACGGGAAGTGGATCGCGTACTTCTCCGACGAATCCGGCGAATACGCGCTGCACGTGCGCTCGCAGACCGGCATGGGCGAGACGCGCAAAATCAATCTCGGCAATCCTCCGTCTTTTTTCTACGGGCCCACTTGGTCGCCGGACAGCAAAAAGATCGCCTACACCGACGAGCGCCTGAATCTCTGGCACGTGGATCTCGATAAGCCCACGCCCGTGAAAATCGCCACAGACTACTTCGCCAGCCAGGGCTTGAATCCGAACTGGTCGCCCGACAACAAGTGGATCGTGTACACGAAAATTCTGCCGAATTACTTCCGCGCCGCTTTCGTTTACAACTTCGATTCGGGGAAATCCACGCAGATCACCGATGGCCTGAGCGACGTGGAATTCGCCGTCTTCGACCAGAGCGGCAAGTACATTTTCTTCACCGCCAGCACCAACGTCGGCCCCACGCTCGGCGGCCTCGACATGTCCACCGACGGCAAGCAGGTTTCGCGCAACGTGTACGTGATGGTGCTGCGCAAAGACCTGCCGTCGCCGCTCGTTCCCGAAAGCGATGAAGAAAAGGCCCCAGACGCTGCTGCAACGAAAACCGCAGCCGACCAAAAAGGCAAAGACGACTCAAAGAAAGACGACGCCGCTTCGAAAAAAGACGCCGTAAACGTCACCATCGACTTTGACAACATCAATCAGCGCATCCTGACGATGCCGATGGGCGCCAAGAATTACGTTTCGCTTTCGGCTGGCAAGGCGGGCGAGATTTTCGTCGCGGACATTATTCCCAACTCCGATCCCGAGGCGCCGCCGCAGCTCAATTTCTCCAAATACGACCTCAACAAACGCAAGGAAGACCAGCTCGTCTCCGGCATCAACACCGTCGCGCTCTCTTTTAACGGCGAAAAATATCTTTACCAGCAGGGCGACATCTGGGCCATCGCCTCCACCGCTGCGCCCGCAAAGCCCGGCGAGGGCATCATCAAGACGCCCGACATGGAAGTGTGGGTCGAGCCGCGCGCGGAATGGGCGCAGATGTTCCATGAAATCTGGCGCATCGAGCGCGATTTCTTCTACGACCCGAATCACCACGGCATGAATCTCGCCGCTCTTTCGAAAGAGTACGAGCCGTATCTCGATCGCATTGCCACGCGCGACGACCTGAACTACCTCTTCGCGCAGATGCTCAGCGAGCTCAACATCGGCCACATGTTCGTCGGCGGCGGCGACATTCCCGAGGTGCAGCCGTTGCAGGTCGGCCTGCTCGGCGCGGACTACACCGTCGAAAGCGGCCACTACCGCTTCGCGAAAATTTACGCGGGCGAAAACTGGAATCCGCACCTCCAGGCGCCGCTCACGCAGCCGGGCGTCAACGTCGTTGCCGGCGATTATCTGTTCGCCGTGAATGGCGTCGAAGTGAAGCCCACCGAAGACATCTACAAATATTTCCAGGAAACCGCGGGCAAGCAGACGGTGTTGAAAGTCGGCCCGAACGCCGACGGCTCAGGCGCGCGCGAAGTGACTGTCGTACCTGAACCCAGCGAAGCCGCGCTTCGCAATCGCTCGTGGATGGAAAGCAACATGAAAGCCGTGAACGATTTGAGCGGCGGCAAACTCGCCTACGTTTATCTGCCGGACACCGGCGGCGGCGGCTTCACCAATTTCAACCGCTACTACTTCGCCCAGATCAACAAGCAGGGCGCGCTGATCGACGAGCGCTTCAACGCCGGCGGCCAGGCAGCCGACTACATCATTCAATACATGCAGCGGAAAATTTGGAATTACTGGACGTCGCGCGAAGGCGCCGTGTACTCCACGCCGTTCAGTGGCATCTACGGCCCGAAGGCGATGCTCACGAATGAATTTTCCGGATCGGGCGGCGACGCGCTGCCGTGGTATTTCCGCCACGTCGGACTCGGCCCGCTGATCGGCCGCCGCACGTGGGGCGGGCTCGTTGGCATCGGCGGCTATCCTCCGCTGATGGACAACGGTTACGTCACCGCGCCGCGCTTCGCATTTTTCAATACCGAGGGCGAGTGGGACGTGGAGAACAACGGCGTGAAGCCCGACATCGACATCGAAATGGACCCGGCAGCCTGGCGCAAAGGCCACGACACGCAGCTCGAAAAGGGCGTTTCCGTGCTGATGGAAGATCTAGCGAAAAATCCGCCGGCTCCCGTGAAAATTCCCCCGTACCCCAACTACGGAAAATATTCCACGGCTCACTAAGCGGACTCAGCAACGGGGTGAGGCACGCCTTTCCGGGTGCCGCACCCTTTTCGTTTCAAAAGGGTGCGTGGCAACGCGTCGCGTCCTACCGCGCCTCGTTCGCCTTACCTCTCACCACCAACGCAAAAATTCCCCCCGCGATCGCTCCACCGACAACGACCGCATCCCACGCCAGCCCCGTCGCCACAGACAATTCCGGCGCCGCGCCAAACGGTAGCAGCAGCGCCGCCAGCGCCGCCTCCCGCACCCCAATCCCCGCCTGCGTGATCGGCACCGCCGCCGAAAGTTTCGCCAGCGGCCACGCAAACAGCCACACGCGATACGGCAGCTCCAGCCCGCAAGCCACCGCCAGCATCACGTTCAGCGTGATGAATGCCAGCTGCACCGCCAGACTCATCGTCAACGCGCGAAGCATCGTCCTCGGCTGCTGCAAAATTTCGCGACCCGCCTCGCGCAGCCGCACCAGCTTGCGCCGGATTCCAAACGACAGCATCCGCACCGGAAACAGCGGGACGATGACGAGCCCCACCACGCACACCGCCGCTCCCGCCGCCACCACCCACAGAAAAATGTGCCGGTCGCGCTCATTCAATCCGCCGGGCACGAGCGCCGCTCCAATCGCCGCCAGCAACAGCAGCGCCGTCAGGTCCGACAATCGATCGACGAAGCTCCCCAGCAGTACCGCCGCCTTCGACCGCCCCACGCGCAGCGCCATCGCGATCCGCAAGATATCTCCGCCAATCAGCGACGGCAAAAACAGCGACCCAAACAATCCCGCGAAGTAGCATCGCGCCGCGTTGCGCGCACTCAACCCCGCGCCGCCCATGTTCAGCACCAGCCGGTATTTCACCGCTCCGATAACGTGCGCGCCCAAATAGCCGACGAGCGCGATGATCCAAATCTCCAGTCTCAGCTTCCGCAGCGTGTCGAGTACATGGCGCGCAGGAAGGAATCGAAACAGCACATACAGTGCGAGCGCGCTGGCGCCATACTGCAACGCAGAACGCAGCACCGTCTGCCACACCGGGCGTTTTCGCGGCTGCAGCTCGGTTTTTTCGCTCACGTTGCCGTTCATTCTCTCTTGGAGGAGCGGGAATCCGGTTGCGCTCCGGCGGGACAACACCTTAAGGTATTCTTGCAACTATTGCGGGAAGCCACGCAAAATTCGGAATTTATTTTTCCATAAACAGGGTATCCGGCGTGAAAAAGAAAATTCGTGCAATTCAGTACGGGCTCGGCCCCATCGGCGCGTCCATCGCGAAACTAATGCGCACCAAGCCGCAAATCGAAATTGTCGGTGCCGTGGATAAGGACCCTGCGAAGGCCGGCCGCGACCTGGGCGAATTTCTTGGCGCGCCCGATGCGCCGTGGGGCGTGGTGATTTCGGCCGATGCGGCGAGCGTCCTCGCCAAGCCAGCTGACCTGGTGATGCACACCACGTCTTCTTATCTTGAAAGCGTGATGGACCAGCTGCTTGAGTGCATTCACTCCGGCTGCTGTGTGGTTTCCACGTGTGAGGAGCTCGCGTATCCCTTCCGCAAGCATCCCGAGCTTTCGAAGCGCCTCGACGAAGCGGCGATCGAAGAAGGCGTCGCCATCATCGGCACCGGCGTGAACCCCGGCTTCGTGATGGACAAACTCGTCCTCACGCTCTCCGCCGTTTCCAAGAATGTGGAATCGGCGCGCGCGATCCGCATCGTCGATGCCTCGAAGCGCCGGCTGCCGCTGCAGAAAAAAATCGGCGCCGGCATGTCGCCCGAGGAATTCAAGCAGCAAGTCGCCGCCGGTGTGATCAAACACCACGGCCTGCCCGAATCGATCGCCATGGTCGCCGATGGCCTCGGCATCGCCCTCGATGACATCACTGAAACCATCGAGCCAATGATCGCCGACGAAACCGTGAAGACCGAGTACCTCGAAGTGGCGCCCGGCCAGGTGACCGGCGTGCATCAAATCGGACGCGGCACCGCGGGTGGCAAAGAGAAAATTTTCATGGAGTTGAAGATGTACGTCGGCGCGAAAAATCCGTCGGACACGGTCGAACTGGTGGGCGAGCCGAACATTTCGCTTACGGTTCCCGGCGGCACGCATGGAGACATCGCTACCGCCGCCGTCGCCGTGAACGCGATTCCCACGATTCTCGCCGCGAACGCCGGCCTGCGCACATCGCGCGACCTGCCGCTCACCTACTTCGCCGGCAACGCGAAGTAACACGCGGCGGCTACGCGCCCGCCGCGCTTAGTTCTTCGCGGGCCAGAACCGCGACACCGCGGCGAAGTCCGGATCATCCTTCGCCGCGTCTTTCACTTTGCTGAACGTCTCGTACGCGGCCGCGAGCGCCGGCAGCGCCACGCCCTCCTGCTTCGCCAGCTCCAGCGCGAGCCGCATATCTTTGTGCATCAGCCGCAGCGGAAAGCTCGCCGGATAGTCGCCTTTCAGCATCAGCGGCGCCTTCACGTCCAGCACGCCAGACCGCGCCATGCTCGACTGCATCACCTCGATCAACTTTTCCCCGGCGATGCCCGCGCCGCGCACTAGCGCCAGCGCCTCCGCCAGCGCGTCCACCTGCAGCGCGAGAATCGAATTCATCGCGAGCTTGATCGTCTGCCCCGCGCCGTTTGCGCCCAGCAGGAAAAATTTCGTGCCCATCGCTTCGAGCACCGGCTTCGCGCGCTCAAACACCTTCTGCTCGCCGCCGATCATAAATAGCAGTTCGCCCTTCTCCGCGCCCCACGTCCCGCCCGTCACCGGCGCATCCAGAAACTCCACGCCCGCCTTCCCGCATTCCACCGCGATCCGCCGAGCCAGGTCCGGCGAGATCGTGCTCGAATCCACGTACAAACTTCCACGCTTCAGCGCGGGAAACGCGCCATCCTTGCCCCACAGCACGTCCTCGAGCGCCGGCGGATCGCTCACGATCGTGATCAGCACATCCACATTCGCAGCCACTTCGCGCGGATTCGCGGCGAGCTTCGCGCCCGCCTCCACTAAATCCTGTGCCTTCGCAGCCGAGCGATTCCACACGGTAACGGTGTAGCCGTGTTTCAGCAGATTCTTGGCCATGGGCTTGCCCATCAGCCCCAGGCCGATCATTCCGACGTTCGGTTTCATCCCTTCCTCCGATTCACCGGAAAAATCATACCTCGCGCGCACACGAACGCGAACATCCGCGAACGAGTTCAGAGAAGCGTATTTGAAAATTCCTGCGCGCTATTTCATGACGGGACGAAGCGTGGACACCAGTGCGGGATCGGAAAGTCCAAGCTCAACGAGCCGGACGATGTGGGTGTAGGGCAGCTCGAGTCGCATCATTTTCTCCGTTCCACCCGATGCGAATCGATCTTCGAGGTAAACAGCCTTGCCGTTGTCGGCGACGATCACGCCTACCGCGAACATGTGGATGTCGGCGGAGCGGTAGTGGGCTTCGACGCGCTTGCCGACGAACGATGCGTAGCGTTCCATACTTTTCCAGTTTCGAGTTTGGCGAAAAAAGCGTCAATGGTACTGCGGTTGGAGTTGCGCGAAAGTGTACTCAGTTTTCAATAGCCGGACGAAGTTAAGAGGTACCCGCAGGTCCCGGCGCTAAATGGCTTGTTTTGAGACGGATGCAAGGATCTCAAGCAGCGCAAACTCGACCTTGTGGCGGATCGGATCGATCCGCTCCGCCCTCACCCTCACGCGGTCGCCCAGGCGAAACACCATCCGCTGGTTCGATCCCCGCGTTGTGCGATGCGGCTCGGTGACAATCGTGTGGTCTCGCTCGCGATATTCACAGCGATGCCCCGCGAACTCCTCGATCGCCGCGACGCTCACCAATCCTTCGACGAAAATCTCCATCAGCTCCACGAAGAATCCGAATTTTTGCACCGAAATGATCAGCGCCTCGTACTCGTCGCCGAGATGCTGCTCCATGAACTGCGCCGTCTTCCAGTCCATCAGGTCGCGCTCGGCCATGTCCGCGCCGCGCTCCGCGTCCGAACTTTCCGTCGCGATCTCTTTCAGCTCCGTCCGCCGGTAAGGGCCAAGCGCCGGCACGGATTCTTCCTCGTGCGTTTTCGGGTCCTCCACCTGTATCCGCTGCGGCGCCACGTCTGGATTCGCCAGCGCCCATTTCAGCGCGCGGTGAACGATCAAATCCGGATACCGCCGGATCGGCGAAGTGAAGTGCGCGTATTCCTTCGCCGCCAGCGCAAAGTGCCCGAGCAGATCCACCGAGTACCGCGCCTGCTTCAGCGAACGCAGCATCAGGTACGACAAAATCCGTTCCTCAGGCTGCCCCGCAATTTTCTCGGCGAGCTTTTGATAGTGCTGCGGCCGGATGTCCACATCGTCGATGGTCGGCTCGGTGTATTCCATGCGCCGCCCCTGATCGCGGCCTCGGTCTCGCCCCTTGCCGCCGCCGCGCCCACCGCGATGCGCGCCCTGCCGCGTGTCGCCATGCTTCACCACTACGCGCCGCTCCGCGAGGCCCGTGACGCCCATCGAATATCCAAACGCGTGCGCCAGTTCCTCAAACTCGACCACTTTCTTCGGGTCCGGCTTTTCGTGCACGCGATGCAGAGACGCAACACCGCGCTTTTCCAGGTACTGCGCCACGGCTTCATTCGCCGCCAGCATAAACTCTTCAATCAGCCGGTGCGCGATGTTGCGCTCGCTGCGCCCGATGCTGGTCATGCGGCCCTGCGCGTCAAATTCGATCACCGGCTCGGGTAAATCGAAATCGATTGATCCGCGCTCGTGGCGCAGCCTGATCCGCAGCTCGGCCAGCTCGCGCATCAGCTTGAAGCGATCGACCAGCGGCGCGTAGCGCTCGTTCATCTCGCGATCGCCTTCGAGTACTTTGTTCACGTTCGTGTACGTCATCCGCTCGACCGACCGAATCACACCGGCCGCGAAATCCGAGTGAATCATCTTGCCGGTCGCGTCCATTTCCATGATCGCGCTCATCACCAGGCGATCGACTTTTGGATTCAGCGAGCAGATGCCGTTCGAAAGTTCCTCCGGCAGCATCGGTACGGCGCGATTCGGAAAATAAACGGATGTGCCGCGCAGCCGCGCTTCACGATCGAGCGGCGACCCGCGGTCCACGTAATGCGCCACGTCCGCGATGTGGACCTGCAGCTCGTAGTGGCCGTTCTCGAGCTTCGTCACAAGCACCGCGTCGTCAAAATCGCGCGCCGTTTCGCCGTCGATGGTCACAATGGGCAAGTCGCGGAAATCCCGCCGCCCTTCAATCTGTTTCGCGGAAACCGACTGCGGCTCGGCGTGCGCCTGCGCCAGCACGTCCTCAGGAAAAATGTGCGGCAGGTGGTGCTTGCGAATGATGATTTCCACATCCACGCCCATTTCGCCGGGGCGCCCCAGAATTTCCAATACGCGTCCGCTGGGTGCGAGGCCGCCGCGCGGGAAACGCGTGAGTTCCACGTCCACCACCGCACCGTCGAGTTCAGCAACGCGCGTGCGCTTCACGGCAGCAGGCAGTTCGGCCTCGCTCACGCCCATTTTTTCGCTCAACTGCGCGCGCAATTTCGGCGTGAGTTCCGAACCCGCGGGAATCGCCACTTCGTGCAGGATGCGCACGTCGTACGGCAGCACCACGTTGCCGTGCGGGCCGTAGCGGAAAAGTCCCACCACCGTCGGATGTTGCCGCGTCACCACCTGCACGACGCGGCCTTCGGCCCGTCCGTCGTTACGGCGGCGCTCGATGCGGCCCAGCACTTTATCGCCGTTCATCGCGTCGCCGAGGCCATCGCGGCCAATGAAGAGATCGCCATCGATGCCGCGTATCGGCTGATCGGGCACCAGAAATCCGTAGCCGTCGCGATGCGTGATCAGCCGGCCGGAAATCAGATTCAAGTCGCGCCCGCGTTCGGGCTTTATGTGCACTGCGGCTTCAGGCTCGGAGGATGCGGCGACTCCTGGACCCGCTGGTGTGTGCACCGTGCCGCGCGGCTTGGCCTTTGCAGCCGCGGTCCGCGCCGATTTTTCCTGTTGCGACTGCTTCGCGCCAAAAATGCGGTAGCGGTCGCCCTTCACTTTTTCCACTTCATGGCGCTTGATCAGTTTGCTCAGCACGCGCGGCAGGTACCGGCGGCCTTTGTGGCGCATGTTCATGCCGTGGGCGATCTCGCGAATGCTCATCGGCTGCGACTGCTTGGTGAGAAATTCGAGTACCTCTTCCGGTGCGACTTCCGGTACAAGCGGTTCGCGCGGTTCGATCGAATGGCGGGTGGGTGGCATGGCCGGAATCAGGCTACTGGATTTGCCCGTGCGAGGCAAAAGGTGGTTTTTGTGTGCGTGGGGAAAGACGGCAAGACCCGTTCGTCATGCCACTGGCCTTCCTCGGGGTCGTTTTCGCGGTATCGCGAAAATGAGGTGGGGTGGCAGGTGGAGTTTGACTGGGTAAATTTGTGTCGATTAGAACGGGGCGCTGTCCTTTGTTTTGTGTAACTTTCGGGCATTTCTAATCGGCGAGCACTCCGATTAGAAATTATCAACTGGGTTGCAACTGGGTGCGCGGCGGGGAGCAGAGTTGGCTCGAAGCGAACCCGAAGAGAGATCCTTCGGCCCGTGAACGGGCCTCTGGATGACGGGCGTGTTGCGAACGCCCGTGAGACGAAGGCACACAGGCCAACTCCAGCCTGTGCCACTCTTCGTGGTGAGGTGGTGCGCGCACAGTTCAGAGGGGTGTGGGCTTCGTTGCGCAGGCAGGAATGCCTACCCCACGTGCGGGGCGTGGCGCGAAAAGGTGCGTTTTCATTGTCGATTAGAAATGGATCGGGTGTTTGTTTTGTGTGGGTTACGGCGATTTCTAATCCCTTCCATTGTCGATTAGAAAGTTTGATTCGGAGGTGGGACGGTGTGGTGGATGGGGATGCTGCGGGCGCACGGGTAAGCATCTAGCTCCTTGCCCCTGCGCGACTCGGAGATACGATATTACCAGAAGGGTACGTTGTTGTCAATCAGAGAGGCGAGTTCCAAAATGGGAATTGGCTGCTAGCGCTTGGGATCGTGCACAGACTGACAGTCTATGTTACAGCGCGCTGCGCGCGCCTTAGCCGGGCTATTGGAGGTCGGGGGCGGAGTTGTCGAGCATCATTACTTTGCCGTTGGGGGCGAGTTCTAGGGTGGGGGCGTAGTCGCCTAGCAGTTCGCGGCGCCACCATGCGCCGGTGTCGCGCTTGGTCTGCATGTCTGTGAACCAGTATTGGTACATCACGGAGCGCACCTGCGTGGGCGCTCCCGCCGCGAACGGATTCGATGCGAAGAGCTTCAGCACGCTCGGATCATTTTTCAGCAGGCGCTCTTGCGTCCACAGGACCCAGCGGTCGTTGCGCCAGTTGTCGAGCGACGCGAACCACAAGCACCACTCAAATCGCGGTTGATACGGCGCGTAAATGCCCGGCGCTTTATCGAGCGCCTGCGGCTTGAATCGGAACGGATAGGCCTGCCAGGTTTTCCCGCCGTCGCTCGAGCCCTGGAATTCGATCTCGTAGCGCTCGTGCGTCATGTTCGCAAACAGGCCGTAACGATTCGCGATGCGCCACTGCTCGAGCGCGCGAATCGGAGACTCCGGCAGAGGAAACGTGGGCAAGAACATCCAGAGCAGCAGCGCCGTCGTGACGTAAAAACTCATGCCGAGGCACGCGCCGGAGACGAGGCGCCACATCGATTGCGCGAACGGCGTGTATGGCGACTCCGAATTCGCGGGTTCCACCGGCGCCGGGGCAGGCGAGGGCGCGACGCCAGCCAGCCAAGTCCGGACGCGCCGCGGCAGAGCCCACCGGACCGCGCGATCGTCGAGCAGCAACACGCCGAGCAGCAGCACCAGGTAATTCAGGAAAGTGTAATTCGCGGTGAGGATGATGCCGATCTGAAATGGCGTGACGATGCAGAAACAGATGATGCGAAGGCGCCGCGGCAGGAACAGCATCCACACCAGCGCGAGCTCCGCGAAGAGCGTGAAAAACGCCGTGGCCGCGTGAAACGAATGCGGCAGGTGCTGCACGTACCAGCCGATCCAGGTGGGCAGCGGGCCATTCTGATAGTAGTCGTCCATCGCAGTGAATGAGCGCCACGACTGGTCGCCGCTCGCGATTTTCACCACGCCCGATTCGAAATAAATCCGGAACCACTCCCAACGCAGCAAGTAGAAACTCGCGCGCGAAGGCGGTGCAGCCGCGCCGAGGCCGGGCCGCAATCCGGCGGGCGCGAAAAACAGCGCGATGAATCCCGCTTCGAGCAGCATGCCGTCGGACTGGAAACTCGCGAACTCCTGCGCGACCGACACGAATGAGAGGAAACAGATGAAGCAGACGATCAGCGAGAGGCGCGGCCACAAATTCAGGACAACGCAGATCGAAGCGACGATGCCCACCCAGCAAAGAACGAGCAGTGCTCGGTCGCTCGCTCCGAGCCAGAGCACCGAAGGCGCGTACCAGAACCGGAAGCCGTGCATCGCGCCTTCAACGGCCTGCAAATAATCGGCGATCGGCAGAATTCCGTTCGCGCCAAGCATGCCGCGAATTTCGTAGATGAGCGGGAGGAACGCGGAAAAATAGATGAGGCCGAACGCGCGCAGAAAAATCCAGCGAACCCACAGGTGCGTGTGCGTGCCGTCTGGCCGCAGAGGCTCGGGATCGAGCAGCCAACGGAGCGCGGCTGGAATTTTCTCGAGCATCGCTCCGGATTATACGCGGGAACGCGGCCCGCGCCGCGTTAGGACGCTGCTTCGATGGATGCCGCCGTCCCGGCGGCCTTTTTCTTTGATGCACTCTTCGCAACCGCGTTTGGGCGCGGTTTCGACTGCTTTTTCGTATGCGCGGCTGGGCCGTAAATGTGATCGTTCTGCTTCACCACCGGAATATGCACGGACGAAACGGGACTCGGAACGTCGGTAACACTCTCGCGGCCCTCGGCGAACCCAATCAGAAAATCCTGCACGCTGAATGGAAACGGCTTTCGGCCCGCGTGTTCGGCGTATTTGCGCGTGTAGGTGCCGTCCGGCTGCAGGATGCGGGCCTTTTCGGTGTCCGCCAGGTACGGCTGGATCACTCCGGAATAAACCTGGTTGCAAAGCTCCGGGTCGCGCATGTGGAACATCACCTCCACGCGCTCGTAAATGTTGCGGTGCATCCAGTCCGCACTGCCAAGGTACAGCTCGGGTTTGCCGCCATTGCCGAAAGCGAAGATGCGGCTGTGCTCGAGAAAGCGGCCGATGATGCTGCGCACACGGATGCGGCTTGAAAGGCCGCGCACGCCGGGGCGCAGTGCGCATGCTCCGCGCACAACCAGTTCAATATTCACGCCGTCCTGCGAGGCTTTGTAAAGCGTTTCGATGATCTGCTCGTCCAGCAGCGAATTGACTTTCGCAAAGATGAACGCTTTTTTGCCCGCACGTGCATGGGCGGCTTCGCGTTCGATCAACGCCTTGCACGAACGGCCAAGATTGAGCGGCGCTACGAACAGCGGCTCGTACTTCGGGCGCTCGGAGTAGGCCGTGAGGTAATCGAAAACGTGGTGCACCGCATTGGTGATGTGCGGGTCGCTGGTCAGCAGGCTCAAATCGGTGTAATAGCGCGCCGTGGACGGGTTGTAGTTGCCGGTACCAAGGTGTGCATAGCGGCGAATCGAGCCGTCCTGTTCGCGGCGAGCGATCAGCGCCAGCTTGCAGTGCGTTTTCAGGCCTACGACGCCATGGAACACCTGCACGCCAGCTTCCTGCAGATTGCGCGCCCAGCGAATATTAGACGCCTCGTCAAATCGAGCTTTCAGCTCAACCACGACGGCCACTTCTTTCTTGGCCGCAGCGTCAATCAGCGCCCGGACGATGGGCGAATTCTCGCTGGTACGGTACAGCGTCTGCTTGATCGAAAGAACGTCCGGATCTTTTGCGGCGCTTTCGATGAAGCGCACCACGGCGCTATACGAATCGTATGGGTGGTGCAGCAGCACGTCGCGCTTTCGCACCAGCTCAAAAATCGACGACGGGCCCGGCTTCAGCGCGAGTTCGCGCGGCACGAACGGCCGGAACTTTAGATCCGGACGCGGCACAGCGTCGTACAGATAAAGGATGCGCGAAAGGTTCGGCGGACCGTTGACGCGAAACGTCTGCCACGGCGCGAGCCGGAAATTCACCACAAGCCGGTCCACGATTTCCTGGTTGGCGCCGGCTTCGATTTCCAGGCGCACTGCTTCGCCCTTGCGGCGGCGGTGCAGCTGCGCGTCCACCGAATCCATGATGCTGCGCGATTCTTCCTCTTCGAGGTAGAGGTTGCTGTTGCGCGTCACACGGAAGGCCGCGGCCGAAAGTACTTCGTACCCGTGGTACAGGCGGTCCGCGCAGGTCTGAATCACGTCCGAAAGGAAAACGAAATCGATCGTGCCGTCTTTCGCGGGAAGCTGAACAAGGCGTGGCAGCGCGCGCGGCACGGTGACAACGCCCAGATACGTTTGCGAGCCGCGGCGCTTCCGCTTCAGAAGGAACGCCAGGCACAGCGCTTTATTCAGCACGTGCGGAAACGGATGCGCGGGATCGACCGTGACCGGCGTCAGCAGCGGCTCGACCGACTTCACGTAGAACGAGCTGAGATACGCGCGCTCCTCGTGCGTCAGCTCTTTCGCGTGGCGGATTCGCACGTTTTCGGCGGCGAGCGCGGGGACGAGCTGTTCGCGCCAGCAGTCGTACTGCGCCTTCACGAATTTGTGAATCATCTCGGCGAGGCCGTCGAGCGTTTCCTGCGGCGTGGAGCCGTCGGGGCCAATCTCGCCTTTGCCGTGCTCGACCTGTTGCAGCATGCCGGCGACCCGCACCTCGACGAACTCGTCCAGATTGCTCGCCGTAATCGCGAGAAATTTCAGCCGCTCGAGTAGCGGGTTCGAGGGATCCTGCGCTTCTTCCAGCACGCGGTCGTTGAACAGCATCCAGCCGTAGTGCCGGTTCAGGAAGAGTTCGGGATTCGGAAGCGGCGTGTCTTTCTTCAGAGCCATCGCGGTCCTCGGAGCCGTGGAAGCCTAGTGGAGCAAGGTTACAGACGTATTACGATAGCCCGGCGCTGCGCGTGTGTCACGTTCACGGCGTGGACCGCTCACGCGGAGGCGGTGGTGGTACGCTTACGCGCGTACAGCGGCGCGGCGGGCAGCCGCGGATTCTATCACTGTGATCCGTAAAGGACGTTTCGATGACGTTGACGGCTAACACGACGGCGGGCGCGGCGATGCAGGCCGCGCTGGTGGGCGAGCGCGACGGCTATAAGTGGTACCACGTGGAAGATCTGAAAGGCACGGCGCTCGATGAACTCGCAAACGCGTACGGCCTGCACGAGCTCGCGATCGAGGATGTCCGCGTCCCCGGAACGCGCGCAAAAATCGATCAGTACGGCGACACGCTATTTGTGGTGGCCAACATCGTCCACTACGACGCGAAGTCCAACGAGTGCTCGTTCACCGAAATGGATTTTTTCGTGAATGAGCATTGGGTGATTAGCGCCACAGAGGGGCAGAACGCGTTTGCCGATGCGGCGAAGGCGGTGTTCGCGAGCGACCCTCGCCTTGGCAGCGCGGCGAAGCTCGTGCACCGGTTGATCGACGGCATGGTCGATCGCTATTTGCCCGTGCTCGACACGATCGAGGATCGTATTGAGGTGGTGGAAGAAAAAGCGATCGAGCATACGTCGGCGAAATTGCTGAGCGAGATTTTTGAACTGAAGCGCGCGCTAATCGAATTCCGCCGCGTCGGAATCGCGATGCGCGACATGGTGAGCCAGATGTTGCGCCGCAGCGAGCCGTGGATTGAGGTGGAGAAACTGTATTTTCAGGATGTGTACGAGCATCTGCTGCGCGCGCTGGAATTCACTGAGACGTATCGCGATATTTTGACGGGCGTTCTGGAGGTGCATCTCACGGCGGCGGCGAATCGGACGAATGACATTGTGAAGGTGATGACGCTCTGCGCGACTGTGACGTTGCCGATTCTGCTCATCACCGGCTACTACGGAATGAATTTTGAGAATTTGCCGTTTCTGCATTCGCCGTATGGCGTTTACATCGCGACGGGGATGATGGTTGGGCTGGCGGCGATTTTGCTCTACTTGTTTAAGCGCACTGGCTGGTATTGAGGCTGTGCTGCGCACCCTTTTGAAATGAAAAGGGTGCGGCACGCGGAAAGGCGAGTCCGCGCTAGCGCTTCATCACGGTTTCGACGAAGTCGCCGAGTTGGGTGGCGGTGAACTCGTTTCCTTCGAGGTTGGCCGCGAGATTTCCCTGGCGGTCGATAATCACCGTGTGCAGCGAGTGAATGAGCAGCCCTTCGTCGGGGTAGGCGACTACGCCGAACTGGCGGCAAATATTTTGCACGTTTGCGGCGGGGCCGGTGAGCATGTGCCACGACTGCGGATCGGCTTTCCAGATTTTTGCGTAGTCGGCGAGCTGTGGAGGCTGGTCGTGCGCCGGATCGAACGTGATGCTCAGCAGCACGAGGTCGCGGCCGAGTTGATCGTGGAAACGTTTTTGTAGGCGGCTCAAATTGTTGGAGAGGCGAAAGCAATAGTTCGGCAGCGCGCAGCGCGTGTAGATGAAGCTGACGACTACTACTTTGCCTGCGAAGCTCGACAGCGTGACGGGCTGGTTCGATTGATCTGTGAGCGTGAAGTCTGGAACGTGCTGACCGGCTTCGAGGAGTTTTGTTTGCGTGCTGGCGGAATCGATCTGATCGAGGAGTTTCAGGCGGCGTGCGGCTAGAGGGTCTTGCTCGAGGCTTTCGAAGTCGCGCACTTTTACGTTTTCGATGTAGGAGGTGTCGGGAGTCACGCTTAGCGTGAAGTCGATGATCGTGCCGGGCGCGAGGTTGTCGAGTTCTTTGGGATTTTTTGCGGGGTAGGACATGGCCATGGCTTCCATGAAGCCGGGGATGGCGTCGGTGGAGATGGTGGCGGAGTTTTTTGTGCGGTCTACGCGAAGGACTACGCCGCGGGTTTGGTAGTGTTTGGAGTTTTGGGCGGAGGAGGCGAAGGTGCTGAGGAACATCGCGACGAGAGCTACTACGAGCTTTGCTTGACGTGATGTCTTGTAATGCGAGTAGCGCGACTGGACATAGGTGGGTCGGGGTCGGTGGTGCGCGCTTTGAGAGCTGGTGGTCGTCGGACGACCGCCTGGGAGGCTGTCGGACGCGCGCGTCATGGCTTGCCGCCTAAGGTGTAGGGCTTGCGTGTGAGTTTAGAGAAGGTGGTGTCGAATTCTTTGATCTGGAGGAATTGGTTGGGAGTGACATCGCGGAAATTCTGGCGGGTGTTGGAAGCGGGCCACCAAATCTCGATGTTGTCGATGTGGGCGCTTTTGCCGATGCCAATGTGCTGCTCGAGCGGCGACGCTCCAAACGACCCGCCGCTGCCCACCGTGCGATAAATTTCGCGCGGCGCTCCTCCCGCGTTTGTCACAGTAACGTGAATGCGCGCTCCAATCGCCGAGCGATTCGATTTTACGCCGGCCAGCTTCAAGGTAATCCAGTCGTTGTCATTCCCGGGATTCTCGAAAAGCCGGAACGCATGGCGATCGCCCGGCACCGCGCCGCCGATCTCCTCCGCGATGTCCACCTTGCCGTTATTCTCAAAATCCGCAAACGCGACGCCGTGGCCCTTGTGCAGCTCGCCCGTGCCCGATGAAAACGTCACGTCGGTGAATTTCTTAGCGTCATCATTGTGCAGCAGCACATTCGGAACCAGCGACGCGTACGACGGATTACCCGTCCCAAGGTAGATATCGAGAAAGCCGTCGTTGTCGTAGTCTCCAAAATTCCCGCCCATCGGCATGAACACTTTGTTCAGTCCAACAGACTTCGTCACGTCCTGAAACGTGCCGTTGCCGAGATTACGATACAGCTTCAGCGTGGTGACGTTGTGCGGCAAGCCGAGGTAGGTGCGCACCGTTTCGTCCACGGATGTGAAGTAGCTCGTGACGAAAATGTCGGGCCAGCCGTCATTGTCGTAGTCCAGAAAAAACGCGGCGAACCCGCGGCCATTGCCGAGCACGCCGGCGTCGTGCGCCACTTCCGTAAAAGTGTTGTCGTGATTGTTGTGGTACAGCAGATTTTCGCCCTGAAAATTGGAGACGTACAGGTCGGGCCAGCCGTCGTTGTCATAGTCCCCGGCCACCACGCCTTTCGCGTAGGTAACCGTATCGACGCCCGCGCTGTGCGAAATATCCTTGAACGTGCCGTCGCCATTATTCAGGAAAAGTTGCGCCGGTCCGTTTTCGCTGCCCACAAATAAATCGAGCAGGCCGTCGTTATTGATGTCTGTCCACACAGCGGTCTGCGTGCTCGTCGCGGGTTCAGCCAGGCCGGCGGCTTTCGTTACATCGGTGAACGTGCCGTCGCAATTGTTCCGCAGCAGCGATTTTCGTTGCGGCACTTCCCAGCCGCCCCGCAGAACCAGAATGTCCATGCAGCCGTCGTTGTTGTAGTCAGCCTGAATAATGTTGAGCCCGCCGAGTTGATCCTCCAGATGCGCCTGCGCGGCGCGATCCGTGAACGTGCCGTCGCCGTTGTTGTGGAAGAAATGGAGCGGCTGGCACATGTCCATGCTGGAAGACACGATGTCCAGCAATCCGTCGTTGTCGAAATCGTCCACGATCACGCCGCCCGCCATGGCAAAGGAATCGACGCCCGCGGCGTGCGCGACGTCTCTGAAGCGCCCAAAATTCTCAGCCGATTCGAACAGCTTCGGATCGAGCAAATACTGTGACGGGACGCCCGCGGGATACGCGCCGGTGGTCATGTAGGCGATGTTCAGCAGCCACTTCACCTCGAGTTCGTCGGGCTTCTGCTTCAGGTAGCGCAGGAAATATTGAATCGCTTTGGCGGAGTCGGCGGTCTTCGCGTATTTGTCGCGCGGCGCGATTGGAAAAATGCAGCGGTCACCCGGATCGCGATAAACGCCGTTCTCTACCTCAGATCGTTGCAGGTAGGCGACGCCCAGAGTTTCATCGAACACCGGCATCGCGTCCGGCAGCGATTGCGCGGCGATCCCGGCGGCCTTTTCGTACTGCGCGATGGCATCGGTCATGTCGCCCTGATACGCGGCGAGTTGGCCGAGGCCGAAGATGGCCTGAATCCGATCGAACGTATGGTCGATGGACCGCGGACCTCCGGCTGAAGCGCCCGTGGCAATCGCGCTTGGGTCGCCCGCGAGAAATTTCTCCAGCTGCGACTTCGCGTGCGCGTAGGAATCTTTGCGCATCTGGCAAATTTCCACGGGATCCTGATTCCAGCCGGCCGGCTTGTTGAATCGCGCGAGGGCAGCTTCGGCTTCGTTGAGCCCCGAGACGTCGGCTGTATTGCGCATGATGCCCTGCGCAGACATCGCCTGAAGCGCATTGCCCGCGCTACCCATATTCGAGCGTTGCGCCTCAGGCTGCTGCTGTTGCGCGGCCGCTGCGGCCGCTGACTGCGCCGGCGGCGCTGCGAGAACTTTCAGTATCGTGTAGCCCGACGGGAGATGAACGATCGCAGAAAGTCCGCCGGGCGCAACGCCGCGCAAAGCTTCGCGCAGTTCGGGACGCAGCGACGCCGGATCGACGACGCCCATGTGGCCGCCGCTGTTCGCTGTGGGGTCGGTGGATTTGTCTTTCGCGAGTGCGGAAAAGTCGGCGCCTTGCTCGAGTTCCGCGCGAATTTTCTCCGCTTCGGATTGCGACGCGACCACGATCACTTGCAGCGGCAGTGGATTTTGCGGCGCGGCGGCCGCTTGTTGCGGGCACGCGGCGGCGCGCGCGGATGGCGCAACACACGGCGAGAGAAACGAAAGAGCGACGCCGGCGAAGAGCGAGACGCAATGAATTCGAATGGCGCGAGACTTCATGATAGTTTGCGTCCGATCTTACGAAATCGCCGCCGGCGTAGGCTATAGCGCAAAGAATTTAGCGCGGAGCCCGCGCGCCGCCGCGCGCCTTCACGCCCCACGCCCCGAGGATCGCGCCCGTCGCAAGCATTCCAACCAGCGGACACCCGGCGTCGAGCGCGAGAAGCTTGAGGCTGCGAAGTTCGAACGAATAGTTCGTGGCCATCACGGTGGCGACGAAGCCGAACCAAAGAACCGCAGCCCAGCAAATTCCGGAAAATACGCCGCGCACGCCAACCTGCGCGAAAATCCACGCCATCACAAACGCGATGATCAGATTGCAGATCAACGCGCCTGCGTAGAGCGGCCAGGTGGGACGGCCACTCAGTTCGTTCATGAGTTCCGGAATGGACTTGCCGAGACCCGCCAGCCAGGGATCTTTGAACACGCTGAACCACATCGCCTGAATCGCGTAGAAAAGCAGCGCCGATGCGATCACCGCGACCACGTTGATGCGCGGAGATTGAGCAGAAGGAGCGGGA
Organism: uncultured Acidobacteriota bacterium; assembly: GCA_963702125.1. GTDB lineage: Bacteria > Acidobacteriota > Terriglobia > Acidiferrales > UBA7541 > Palsa-295. The sequence goes on along the minus strand of OY969716.1, from coordinate 4,063,456 downwards.
GCGGCCGACGACATTTTGACCTCCGTATCGGAATGGCGACGGCCGCCCTGCGCTTGACCAAGGGGCTCGAGCAAGCGGCGCTACGAATTGCCGTGCTTGTAGTCCTTGTCGAACTCGATGGCGCCGACGGCGTTGCCTTCCGTATCCTCAAAGAACACAAGAGTGCCCACGCCTGCAATCGTAGATTTATCCATCAGGAATTTGGCGTTCTGCGATTTCAGGGCGCGAATCGTATCGTCGATGGACGGCACAGAAACGGTGCACTCAAAGCCGATCGTTTTCTGGCCGGGAATGAGGGCGCGGCGGCCCTGAAGAGAGCCCTGGACCACTTTGTCTTCGGGCCCGCCGGTCGCGATGAGGTAGAAGCCCGGGGGACCCCAAGCGTTGAACTTCCAGCCAAAGACTTGGGAATAGAAGGTGCGGGCGCGGTCGACGTTGTCGGCGTTGATCGCAAAGTGAGCAACATGAGACATTTACGGACTCCTTGGAGGCTTGGGCGCTGCCTCGAATGTGCCCACAGTAGCTGGTCTCGGTGAGGCGTGCTTGCTCTATACTGTCAATTAATGTCGAGAACACGCCAAAGGCGAATCGCACGAACGGAGCTCGAAGGCAGCGTGCTTGTGCGCACGTTTGGCGTGACATTCACCAGCACGCGGCACGTGATCGCGGCGCACCGGCACAAGTGGGATCAATTGACGTACGCGACGGAAGGCGTGATGAGCGTCACGACGGCGGACGGGACATGGGTGGTGCCGCCGCATCGCGCCGTTTGGGTTCCCGCTGGAGTGGAGCACACGGAAATTTATTCGGGGCCGGTGGCGGCGCGGAGTCTGTATCTGGTTCCACAGATTTCTAGATTTGAAACGCGCGAATGCACGGGAATGAATGTGTCGCCGCTTTTGCGCGAATTGATCCTGAAGGCGATCTCGATTGGCGCGCTCGATTCGGCGGTACCGGAGCAATCGAGATTGATCGACGTGATTTTGGATCAGCTGAACGAACGCGAGACGGTGCCGCTGCAACTGAAAATGCCGACCGATGCGCGCGCGGCCCGTGTGGCGGCGATGTTGGAAGCGGAGCCGGCGTCGGATGAGCCACTGAGTGCAATCGCAAAACACGCGGGAGCGAGCACGCGGACGATCGAGCGATTATTTCGCGTCGAGACGGGCGTTTCGTTTCGAGAGTGGCGGCAGAGGCTGCGGCTGATTCACGCGCTGCGCTTGCTGGCGGCGGGCGAGTCCGTCACAAACGTCGCGCTGGAGGTCGGATATTCGAGCACCAGCGCTTTTATCGCAATGTTCCGCCGCGAACTGCATACCACGCCCGCGCAGATCGGGAAGCGGTAACGCGTTACCGTCCGCCTCGCGTGGCTAGAGCAGCTTGAGCGCCGAGCGGTTTTCGCGGCGGACCTGGCGCATCGTGCACAATTTCGGCGATTTTTCCGGTCGCCAGCGCAGGAATTTCGTGCCGTGGCGGAATCGGCCGCCGGTGAAGTGATCGAACTGCACTTCCACGACGAGCTTCGTCGCGAGAGGCTGCCATTCGGTGGACCGCTTCGTGCTCCAACGGCTCGGGCCGCCAGGAGCCTTGCCGGTGAATCCCGGTGGCTTGATCAAAACTTCGAGTTTTTTGGTGAGCGCTTTTCGGTCTTCGTCGTGAATCGACGACGTGTAACCGACGTGATCGAGCTTGCCGTCCGAATTGTATAGGCCGAGCAGTAGAGATCCCACCACGCGCTTTTTCTCGAGATAACGGAAACCGCCAACGACGCAATCGGCGGTGCGCTGCGTTTTGATTTTCTGCATGCCCTTGCGATTGCCGGATTGGTAGGCGAGGTCGTCGCGCTTGGCCACGATGCCGTCGAGACCCACGCCCATGTGAAACCATTTTTTCGCGAGGGCAATGTCTTTGGTGGCGGGCGAGAGCTGGATCGATTTTGCGCCGCGCAGAAATTTCTTCGCGAAGCCTTTGAGCGCGCGGCGGCGTTCTGTAAGTGGGCGTTGCGTGAGCTTTTCGCCTGCGGCATCGACGAGCAAATCGAAGACGATGAAGACGGACGGAGTTTCTTTGCTCAACTTTGCAACGCGCGACGCGGCGGGATGAATGCGCTGCAGAAGCGAATCGAAAGAAAGATCGCCGTCGATGGGGATTACGATTTCGCCGTCGAGAACGAAGCGTTCAGATTTAAGCGCGCGCAGAGCGGCGACCAGTTCCGGAAAGTAGCGCGTGAGAGGCTTTCCGCTTTTCGATTCGAGGTCGATTTTTTTGCCGTCGCGAAACGCGATGCAGCGGAAGCCATCCCACTTCGGCTCGTAATGCCAGTTCGCGCCTGTGGGCAGCTCGCCCGCGGGATCGGCTTCCATCGGCGCGTAGGTTTTCGGGAGCGGCAGCGTCATAGCAATTTCGCGAGGTCGAAGCGGCCGCGGTCGGCGAGGACGGGTTTCCACAGGTCGCCGAGTTTTTCCAGGCGCTTCGGCACGGTCTTGATCGTGAAATCTTCCATTTTCACGCCGCGCTCGAGTTCTTCCCACGTCACAGGGGTGGAAACGGTGGCGGCCGGCACCGGGCGCACGGAATACACCGACGCAAGCGTGCGATTCCAGGCGTTCTGGTTGTAATCGACGAGCACGCGGTCGCGCGGCCGATTCGCAACCTTGTAGATGGACGTGACGAGCGCGGGATACCGATTCGCCATTTCCACGCCGAAGGCTTTCGCGAACGCCCACACTTGTTTTTGCGACGGCCCGCGGACAATCGGCACGTACACGTGAATACCCCGCGAGCCCGTGGTTTTCGCGAAGCTGGGAATTTTGATCGCCTCGAGTTCTTTACGGACGGCGAGCGCCGTCTCGATCACTCGCTTGAAATTCGCGCCGGGCGTGGGATCCAGATCGAAATGCAAGAAGTCCGGTAGATCCACTTCGTCGCAGCGCGCGTACCACGGATTCAGATCGATGCACCCGAGATTGATTACCCACAGCAGCGTGGCGACATTTTGAACGACGGGAAAATCGATCGTGTTGCCGGAGTGGTGCTTGATCGCGCAGATCGGAATATTTTTGGGCCGCGGTGACGGCGCGCGCTTCATGAAGAAAAATTCGCCCGCGATGCCATTGGGATAGCGCTTCATCACCATCGCGCGGTTTTGGATGTGGGGCAGCAGCCAGGGCGAGACGTCGAGGTAGTACTGAAGCAGGTCGCGCTTCGTGAGCTTCAGCTGAGGAAAGAAAATCTTGCTGAGGTTCGAGAGGTGAACTTCGCCGCCACTGACGTTAATCGTCGCGTCGTTCACGTTCAGCGGTATTCGATTCGTCGCGGTTGCTGGCGCGCCCGACTTCGACGGCGTTTTGATCGCGCGAGACTTACGCGGCGCCATTTTGCGGGGCGTTGATTTAGCCGCGGCGGACTTTTGTGGAGTGCGGGCTTTGGGTCTCTTGGGCATGGCGGTTCGCTCGAGGCGCTTAGTTAAGCATAGTGTGCCGCGCGCGGTCGCCGGCGGAATACATCGAAATACGCAGTGGGCGGAGTGCTTACGATGACGAGTTTGGCGGACTGATAAGATTAGGTGTGGAGCGCGACGAGACATTAAGGGCTGCTGCGACGGTAAAGCGGCGTGTGTTTCTACTGTCGCCGGCGAATTTGTCGGGGCGGCGGGCTGGATATTTGCTCGCGCCGCGATCGAATTTTGCGCTGGCGGCGAAGATGGCTGCTGAGGGCGCGTCGCTCGGCGAGGTGTTTAGCTTTGTGAGCGGGCTCTACTTTCGCGGCAAGCTCGCGTATGCGCGCGCGTTCGCGGCGGAGGAGTTCGAGACGTGCGTGAACGTGATCACAGCGGCGCGGGGATTGATGTCGCCGCTCGCGCGGATCGCCCACGACGATTTGCGGGCCATGGCTGGCGTGAAAATTCATCACGAGAATGCGGAGTACCGCGGGCCGCTGGTGCGCGATGCGGAGAGGTTGGCGGCGACGCTTGGTGACGGAGATGAAGTGGTGCTGCTCGGCAGCATCGCGACGCCGAAATATCTGGAGCCGCTATCGCTGGCGTTCGGCGCGCGGTTGATGGTGCCGGCGGAGTTTGTGGGTCGTGGGGATATGAGCCGCGGCGCTCTGATGCTTCGCGCCGCTCGCGAGATGAAGCAGCTTACATACATGCCAGCCACAACTGAGACGCTGCACGCCGCACCGCGGAAAAAGCCGCGCGCTGCCGCAAAGGCCAGGCCTAAGCATGCCAAGCGCACGAAATCGCGCCCGAAACGGGCGACGATCCGAAAATCTGCCAAGAAGTGAAACGGCGATGCGGCGGGAAAACGGAAACGACCGGTTACTTTGGTGCCCGAAGAGGGATTCGAACCCCCACTCCCTTGCGAGAACTACGACCTGAACGTAGCGCGTCTGCCAGTTCCGCCATTCGGGCAAGCTCAAGAATTGTAGCATGCCGGGCCTGCACAACCGAGCCACCACCTGGCCGCGCGACTCCAGCCGCCGGCCTGCTCCGCGTTGGCCAACGAGGCACATGCCCCCGCGGGCGGCTTGACCGTAGTGCACGCCGAGCCTACAGTCCAATCGAAAGGCTCTAAAGGTTCGCAGCTCTCCGGCCGACGCGCCAGCCGCACTCCGCCAGCCGCTTGCAACGCTAGCCGGAACCGGAACATGAGCCGCAGCAACTGAGGCAATTATGGCAACTGTGCGCGCGATGCTCGAGCGGCGGCGCTCGTCTCGCGTCTTCATCCGAATCCCGGTAAAGATCTTCGGCTATGGTGTGCTCGGGCAATCGCTCGATACTCCGGCCGAAGCAATCGCCGTGAGCCGGACCGGAGCACTGGTTCGCGCTCCCTTCGAGCCCGCCATGGGCTCCCGCGTAGAGATCCTGAACACGAAATCCGAAGACACCCAGGAATTCCGCGTCATCCGCGTCTGTGCCGCCAAGGAACCAGGCATCTGGGAGCTCGGCCTCGAGATGCTTTACCCCACCCACAATTTCTGGGGCATCCAGTTCCCCGACGAAAAACTCCCTGCTTGACTTTCACCCCTACCCCCGGTGCTATACTCCGCCGTTAGTTACCGAAATAGGGCCCGCTTGGGCCGCCAACCGCCGTACGATTCGCACGACGTCTTAGCGACCTGCGGGCAGGGAGGTATCCATGGAAGGCATCAGCAGCACAATCCTGGATATTCTGATGGTGTGGGGAGTTGTCACCGCGGCTCTGGTCGCGCTCGTGGTGTATCGCGGCACGATCGAGATCCGCGAGGACGATCAAATTTTCCTGGGTAGCTCCGGCGACATACAGGCGCGCGAGCAGCAGGAAATCATCTCGAAGGTCGAAAAGCTGGCGATGCCGATCAAGCTTTTGACGATCTCGTCGGTGGTTCTGCTTTTGATCGCGGGCGGCGCGAAGCTCTACGAAGGTTTCCAGAGCTTCTAAACGCAGTTCGCCTCAGAAACGTTATCGTTTTGGTTGTGCAGGTGGTGGAGCGGCGGCGCCTGTCGCGCCCGGTTGTGCCGGTTGTGATTGTGTAGCCGGAGCGCCGGCCGGGCCCTCGGCGAGCGACGCGCAATCCACCGAAGTGTGGTTGTGTACGATCACCCACTTGTCTCCCACCCGGTTGAACACCAGCGTCGTCTGCCCCTTCGCCGAATACGGCGCTCCGCTCGTCTCCGTCCCTGAAAATTCCCACTGATACGTGGCCCACGCCATGTCGCCGTGCGGAAAAATCACCGTGTTCCGGCGAACGATCTGCATGCCGCTGAATCCCGCGCGCTGGCGCTGGTAGCCTGCGGCCCACGTCTCAAAGCCCACGATCGGCGGCGCGTACGTGCTGCTCACAAATGTCGCGTTGTCCGCGTAATACTTGTGCATCAGCTCGATGTTTCCCACCTGCAGCCCCGCCAGCATCTGCCCAATGTCGGCGTCCAGTTCGTCGCCCGGTGACATCGGCAGCTTCTGGTCGCTCACCGGCGGCGTGTTGTCCGTAGGCGCCGGCTGATTTTTATTTTTCTTCTGCGCGAAGCTCGGCGCAGCGCACAGCACGAGCGCCAATCCCACAGCGAAAATTTTGGAGTTCGATGCGCCGGCCAGCGCGCGTTTGGAATACGACTTCATTGATTCCTCCGCCGAGGGAGGATAGCACGGGGAAAATCGCTCCGGGCTCGCGCCTCGCACCGCGCGTGCGGATCAAGCAACGCCGCAGTCGTCCACGGGCCACGCGCAAGCTACTGCTGCGCAGCCACCTTCGACTGGCTCAGCAAATTCACAAACAGCCGGTACGCCCCCGGCACGCCCGCAGGCAACTCCCGGAAAAACGATAGCCCCGTGAAAATGTACACGCCCTTCCCGTACTGCGCGTAAACCAGTGAACCCTTCGTCTCCGGCTCGCTGTGATCCGTAAGCCCGAGCACAGGCGTGTACTTCGCGTCGAAGTCGCCCCAGAAATAAATTCCGCGCTCTTGCACCCAACCTTCGAAATCCGCCGCCGTGATTTTGTTCGGGAAATTCAACAGCGGCGAATCGGGGGCCAGAAATCGCACCGGCGACTGCGCGTCCGTCACCCGCGAGGTATCGCCCGGCATGCTCGCCGGATACGGCGCAACGCTGAACGAACCGCCCGAGAAATTCCGCTGGTACTCCACCACGAGCGTGCCGCCGTCTTTCACATAGCCAAGCAGCCGCGGATTCGAACGGACCACATCCGGCCGCAGCTCATACGCGCGGAAGCCCACCACAATCGCGTCGAATCGGCTCAAGTCGCCAAACGACACCTCGGCTTCGTCAAGCAGCTCCACGCGAATGTTCAGCTGCTTCAGAATGTCCGGAATCAGATCGCCTTCCGTGGCGATGTAGCCCACGTGCAGCTCGCGCGGAATATTCAGGTCGAGCACGTGGACCGTCGCGTCGTCCGGCTTGATCCAGTCGCGCGTCGGTAACGTGGGAATCGGTTCGAGCGAATCGCGAAACGTGTCCGAGCCGATCCGCGCGTACGGATTCATTTTGTACGGACCCACCGCGGGGCTCGCCGGCGGCGTCACCACAAAGCGAATCAGCTGATCGCCCGCCGCCGAAAATTCCAGCGGAGCAATCTCCGCGGCCCGCCAGCCTTGGGGCGCGTCGAGGCCCGCGTTCACCGTGGCGGCCTTCGTCCCGTGGTACCGGATGCGCGCGAGCAGCGTCACGGGCTCGCCCACGCGCTGCACGGGAACCATCGCTTGCTGCGGCTCGACGGTGAGCGTCACAGCCGGCACGAGTTCCAGCGGATACGTGAGGATGCCCGTAGTCTTCGCTTCCATCGACTGCACAGGCTTGCGAATCGTAAATTGATACCCGGCGTAACGCACGGGTAGCGCGAGTTCCACAAGCGGCGGCGGAAACGGCAAAATCACGTCGGAGGGTTTCAGTTCGGCTTTCGCGCCGGCGGGAATCGTCACGGTGAAATTCGTTTCGCCGTCGGAGTCTTTCTTCGCGGCCGCGACGCCTCCCACCGTCCAACCGTCGGGCACCACGAGGCTTTTACGGTCCAGCGTCCATGCGACGGGAACCGCGGACTTGCCGTTGAAATCCACCTGGACGGGCAGCGATTCGCCCGCGACCAATTCGTGCCGCGCGGCGTTGGCTTCCACGGGAAGCGCGACGTCGAATTCCAATGCGCGGTCGATTCGCGCGCTGATCTGCGCCAGGTCCCACGAAGCGGCGTTTGCTTGAGCGCTCGTTTGTTTCGCGAGAGAATCGCGAAGAGTTTTGATCGTCTTGCCCGCTTCAGCCAGACCTGCGGCCGCGCCCGCGCGATCGAGGCGCAGCACATCTTTCTCCGCGAGTTCAATCTGCGCATTGGCCGAGGTGAGCGGCGCTGTAAGCTGCGCGCTGAGCGACGGATATTTCGTGGCCAGCGTGGGAAGCGCCTCGGCGAAAATTTTCGGATCGAATTTTCCGTCCGCGGCGCCTCCGCTTTCGGCGTACAGCGCCACGGGACTTCGGAAAAAAGGGCTGTTCGAAAATGCCGGGGTTCCCTGCGAGACGTGCAGCGCGTGCCCGTCCGCGCCCATTTGCGCGTAACTTTCTCCCCACAGCGGAGACACCTCATAAACCGGAAGCGGCACGCCCTGCGCGGAATTGCCGCGAATCAGCCGCACCACCAGGCGCGTCTTCCACGCCGGGAGTCCTTCCTTAATCTGTTCCGGAAATTTCGTGGGATCGGCCGCCATTTCAACAGCCTGCGGCGTAAGAATTCCGCTCGCCTGATGATGGCCGTGCCCGCTGTGAACTCCGCCCCATCCATTGATCACCACGTCCGGGCGGTACGTGCGGATCACGCGGACCATATCCTCCAGCACCAGGTCGCCCCAGATCTTCATCGTCTGGTCGGGACTTTTCGAAAAACCAAAATCGAGCGCCCTCGTGAAGTACTGGTGGACGCCGTAATGCTTTCCTGCGGCAAGAAGCTCCGTGGTGCGGATCACCCCCAGTTCGCCGTCCTGCTCGGGGCCGATCGCGTTCTGCCCGCCTTGGCCGCGCGTGAGCGTCAGCAGCGCTACGTCCGCATTTTTTCCGCGCGAAAGATACGCGAGTACGCTCGACCATTCATCATCGGGATGCGCGGTGATGAAAAGCACTCGCGAGGTGTTGCGCGCTTTGTTGATCGCCTCGGCGGTTTCGGGAAGGGACTGCGCGCCGGCAAGCTGCGACAGAATGGCAAGACAGCAGACCGCAGCGAGAAAGCTGAAAAATTTCCTCGTCCACTTGCCGTCACGATAGGTCACCGAACCGCCTCCTGAAAGGGCCACTGGCCCGTCACGCGCGCTCGTATCAAGTACACCAGAATACCTGCGACCATGGCCGCAAGCGAAGCCAGCATTGGATTCCGGCCCGTCGAAATGAAAATCGCGATCCAGCCCGCGATCGCAAGGATCACCGGCACAGGATAAAAAAGCATATGAAACGGCCAGCGCTCCGCTTTCCATCTGCGATGCAGCATGAGCAGGCCCACCGCCTGGCCGGCGAATTGGATGAGGCAGCGCATCGCGAGGATTGCGCGGATCACCGAAAACAAACTGAAGAACGCGCAGATCACGATTGAGACGGCGCCGAGCGCGATCAAGGAAACATACGGGAATTTTTTGGTCGGATGGACGCGCGCAAATACCGAGAAAAAGTTTCCGTCCAGCGCCGCCGCGTACGGCACTCGCGAATATCCGAGCGTCGCCGAAAAAATCGACCCAAACGCGACGAAAAGAATCATCGCCGTCGCAAACGACGCCCAGTGCGTGCCAAACGTCCGCTCGACGAACAGGCTCACGACGTATTTTGAATTTGCGGCTTCTTGCCACGGGATTACGCTCAGGATGCTCGTCTGCAGCGCGAAGTAAAGGATCGCGATGCCGAGGATCGAAATGAAAATCGCGCGCGGAATGTTGCGCTCCGGATCCTTCATCTCGCCGCCCAGGTTGCAGACGTTGTAGTAGCCGAGGTAACTGTAAATCGTCTGCACAGAAGCGTGTCCCAGCCCGGCGAAGAAAACCCACGAGAGATTCCACGTGTCGGGCGAGTAAGTGAAGACGCGCGCGGCATTGAAGTGCGTGACCCCTCCGTAGATCAGCCAGAGAATCGTGCCGAGCACGATCACCCACAGCCCCGTCGAGATTTTGCCGATCTCGGAAATCTTGCGGTACAGCAGCAACACGGCCAGCACGATCACGCACACAGCCACGGTGCGCGTATAGCCTCCGGCCCAGATTGTCATCGATCCTTGATGCGCGTCGTGCCACGCCGCGAATCCGGGAAGCTTGGCGGTGAGATATTTCGAATAGTCCGCAAAGCCAAGCGCGCCGGACGAAATACTCAGCGGAGCCTGAAACAGCGTCTGCCAGATGAAGAGGAAGCTCATCAGGCGCCCGAATTTTTCCGGGCCGTATGCCTCGCGCAAGAAAACATAAGAACCGCCCGCCTGCGGCATCGCGGCGCCAAGTTCGGCCCACACGCAGCCATCCAGCAGCGCCAGCAACGCGCCGCCCACCCACGCGAAGATGCACTGCGGGCCGTGCATCGCCTGAATAATGAAGGGAATCACGATGAACGGGCCGATCCCGACCATGAACGTCATGTTGAGCGACGTGGCTTCGAGCAGGCTCAGGCCGCGTTCGAGATGTTCGGGGTTGCCGGGTTTGCCGGTGGTGGGGGCAGTCATCGCAACGGGTGACGCATGGAACGCGGGCGCGCGCTAAACCGGGGTATGATACACGCGGATTCGGACGCGAGCGCCTGATTCGCGGACGCCCCGTCGCCCACTCCTTGCAAGCTCACAAGCCCATTCGATGATGATCCCACTGCGCCGACGCTCGAAATTTGCAATGGATGTGCCTCTGGTGTTCGCGGTTCTCGTGCTGGCGTGCGCGGCGAGCGCGCGCGGCGGCACATTCAACGTCTCTCCCGAAGCTGTCGCCGCTCTCGACAAAATTTATTCCGGCGACCCGCATGACGGACTTCGCATGGCGCGTGAGATGGAACGTGCGCAACCGGAGAATGCGCTCGGATACATCGTCGAAGGCGAAGCCCGCTGGAGCCTGATCTACTGCTCCGCGTGCGAAGTGAAGTGGGGCATGGTGGACGCGTGGAAGCGCTCGAAAACCACGCAAGCCTGGGCAGATGGAGAAAATCACGACGACGCGTACTTCGCCGCGGCGGACAAAGCGGTGGAGCTGGCGCGGGCCGGTTACGCGCGGCGAAACAACGCTCCTGATCATTTATATGCCGGGATGGGCTACGCGCTCAGGGCACGCCTCCTGGGATTGCGCGACGAAACGCGCGCGACCGCCAGGGCCGCCGTTGCCGGCAGGCAGGAATTTTTGGACGCGCTCGCCCTCGATCCGCAGATGGTGGACGCGACGGCGGGGCTCGGCCTCTACAATTACTACGTCGATTCGCTTCCGAGCATCGTGAAGATGCTGCGCTTCTTCATGGGCATTCCGGGCGGCAGCAAGCAGGACGGCCTCAAGCAGCTCGAAGACGGCGCGAACAACGGCGTGTTGATGAAAGTGATTGCCCGGTTTTATCTCGCGCGCAATATGCGCACATTCGATCTGGATTACGCGCGCGCGGCAGCCTACATGCAGCCGCTGGTTCAGCAGTATCCGAAGAATCCGGCATTCCTTTTGATGATGGGAAATCTGGAGATCGAGCAGGGGCACAACGCCGAGGCGGAGAAAACGCTTCGGAGCATTGCGGATCTGGAGATCCGGAATCAGGAGTGCGCCGGGCGCGCCAAACAGGCCGCGCGCGAGATGCTGGCGTCGATTCATTGATGCGAATTTTGGCGATGGGAAAAGCGCCCGCTTGCTGAAGCAACCGGCCGCTACAGGTAGTCCTACCTAAGGCTTAGACGCGAGCGGATTCTTCTTGTTCGAAGGCGTGGTAAGAGGACCGGACCAGCGGGCCGGATTCGACGTGCTTGAATCCCATTTTTTCGCCGAGCTGCTTGAATTCGGCAAACTCGTCGGGATGCAGAAAACGGTCGATCGGCAGATGCTCCGGCGTAGGTTGCAAATATTGACCCAGCGTAAGAATGTGCGTGCCCTGCGCGGCGATGTCTTCCATCGCGGCCAGCGTCTCTTCGCGCGACTCTCCAAGACCCAACATCATTCCGGTTTTCGTCGGCATGTCGTCGGCGAATTCTCTCGCGCGCCGAAGCACTTCGAGCGATCGCTCGTACACGGCGCCCTTGCGCACCTGCCGGTACAGTCGCGGCACGGTTTCCATGTTGTGATTCAGCACGTCGGGCTTGGCGTTCAGCACGTTTTCCAGCGACGGCCAGTGCCCGCGAAAATCCGGGATCAGCACTTCTACCCGGCAGCCGGGAACGCGTTCGCGAATGCGACTGATCGTGCGAGCAAAAATCGCGGAGCCGCCGTCGGGCTGGTCGTCGCGATTGACGGAAGTCACCACGGCGTAGCGCAAGCCCATGCGTTCCACGGCTTCGGCCACGCGCTCGGGTTCGTCTTCATCGGGCAGGCCCAAAGGCTTGCCGCTCGGCACCGCGCAGAAGCCGCAGGAGCGGGTGCAGATGTTCCCGAGGATCATGAACGTGGCGGTGCCGTGCTCCCAGCATTCGCCCATGTTCGGGCAGCGCGCGCTTTCGCAGACCGTATGCAGGTCCAGCGTGCGCATGATCCGCTTCAATTCCTGGTAATTGGGGCCCCCAAAGAATTTCACGCGCAGCCACGACGGCCGCGGGTGCGCAGCCGGAGGCGGCACGGCGTTGTTTGACAGAATGTTGAACGGGGAAGCCATCGCTGGGTTCTGGGAAACTTTGCTCCGAAAGTCGATTGTACAAGGGAGTTTGCAGCAAGACAACGCGCCGGAGCGGGACGGTGGTACTGGTGAAGTTTTGCCGGGCCGGGCCGATACGGAAGTCGAACAGTGGCTTTGCACGAGTTGGCGGCGAAGTAGTGGGCGTGCCAATGGGCGCCCTGGCCGTCCGGGAGACTCTCCATGGCAACGATCGCTCAAGCGGTGACGACTTCGATTTCCAGCGCTGGAAATCCGGCTGGCGCGGACCCTGCGGCAGCGGCGCCTGCGGCGCTGCCGGTGCCCGAATCGGTGGGATCCGCGAGCCGCGCGCAGGACACGGTGAACCTCACTGAAACGGGCGGCCGCAACGTATCGGTAGCGGCGCCAGCTGGGAAAGCTTCGGCGGCACCGGCTGCTGCGTTTCAGGTGGCGTATTTCCCGCCATCAAGCGCGCCGGGAGCTAAGGCCCCAGGCGCTCAGACCAACGCGGCACAAGCTGCGGCCTTAGTGCCCGCGCGGACGAATAATCCGACCGCTCAGGTGGCGAACGCCGCGGCGCAGGCCGCGACGAGCTCGAGTTCAGCCGCAGGTCCGGCTGCCCCCGGCGCGAATTCGAGCTCGGCTTCGTCGCCGACCTCGCCTCTAAGCGCATCCTCACAGGCCAAGCTGCAAAAACTCGACCAAGAGCTTCAGCAGATGGGAATTAACCCTGCACAAGTGAGCTTCGCGTCGCGGCTCGCGCTATTGCCATTGATAAACGACCCGGCTGCGATCCAGCAGTACGTGCAGGGCTTACCGGCGCAGTCGGCAGTGTTGAACCCCGCAACCTCGCAATCTAGTTCGGCCGCGACGCTCGGCGCACAAACGGGAGCATCAGGTTCCTCGGCTGCCTCAGGCGTGGCTGGAGCGAACGGCGGCTCGGCGGATCGCAGCGCGGCGGGTTCCGCAGCAGTCCGCGGCGTGAACGGCTTTTCAAGCGGCGGCGGCTCAGCCTCGTTCAACTCTGCAAGCACGCCGTCTGCGGCGGCCGGAGCGGCAACTTCGAGCGCATCGGATGCGACCGGCCAGCAGGTGAACATCTCGGTGTGATGTGTGGTAAACACACAACAAGGCTTCATTAAATCGTTGCAATAAGGGATGTAAGCTACACATAACATTGGCCAAATTTTGCCTTCCCAGAGGCGACAGTTTATGTATAAGCTTGTTGCTGGGGCAAAATGGCGTTTCAGTCCACCATCCAGCGACCCGTCGAAATCGAAGGGATCGGGCTACACACCGCCGTTCCTTCCCACGTCCGATTCGTACCCGCACCTGCCGACACCGGCATCGTCTTCCGCCGCACCGATCTTGATAATTTTGAAATTGAGGCGCACGTCCGCAACGTTGCTCGCGTGAGCTACGCGACGAGCCTGATGAAGCAAGGCGTGCTGCTTTCCACCACGGAACACGCGCTCGCCGCGCTTTACTCCTGCGGAATCGACAACGTTTACGTGGAGATCGACGCGCTGGAACTCCCCATCCTGGACGGCTCTTCGCAGCCCTATATCGAGATGCTCGAAAGGGCCGGGACTCGCAAACTGCGCCGCCAACGCCGCTACATCCACGTGAAGAAGGCTTTGGAGTTTTCCGAGGGTGACCGGCGGATCGGGATCTACCCGGCGGACGAATTCCGCGTGGAATGCTTTGTGGAGTACAAGCATCCGGAAGTGGGCAGGCAGCAGGTGGCGATGACGGTGAATCGCGAGACATTTTGCCGGGAACTGGCGCCAGCGAGAACGTTTGGGTTCATGAAGGACTTTGCGGGCATGCAGGCGATGGGGTTGATCCGCGGAGGATCGGTGGACAACGCGATCGTGCTGGACGACGAGACGATCATGAACGGCCCGCTGCGCTTTCCCGATGAATTTGGTCGGCACAAGGCGCTGGACCTGATTGGCGACCTGGCACTCGTTGGACATCCGCTGAAGGCGCATGTGGTGGCGCACAAAGCCGGGCACGCGTTGCACACGCAACTGGTTACGCGCCTCTTGGCCGATCGCAGTTTGTGGACGGAAACGACGGAGTCGCACGCCGCAGCGCCTGCTGCGCGTGGTTTTGCCGAAGTGCTTCCCGCAACGAGCTAAGTCTCGCTTCTGAAAATTTGGCGGCGATCGCTATTCGAGCGGAGTGCTGTCCGCATTGGCTGGACTGTCGCCTATTGAGTAGCGAATCACGCCCGATTCATCGACGAAAAAGTGGCGGACACCTGTGGAGCTCTCGGTGATCGGGTCGGCCGTGATTTCATAGCCGGACGCACCCGCTGAACACTTCGCCGCGGCGCCTTTTGCGGGGGCGGGTGCGTGATCTGCGCCGCCCGGAAATTTCGGCGTGTAATAAAAGACGTATCCACCCTTGCGGCCGGTCGCGAACACGGGATTGATCAGGCCGGCGTGATTGCAGTCTTCCTTAGACGCATCGCCTGTGGCGAGTACGGCGAGACTGGTCGGGTAACCGGCGCCGTATCCTTCGTTGTATGTAACAAGCGCGGTGGTCATCGTGCGAAGTGAGACTACCGCGGCAGATTCGTTGGCGGCGATGCGAGCGCGCAGCAAATTCGGAATCGCGATGGCGGCGATGATCAGAAAGGGAATCATGACGACGCCCAGGTAACCGAGGACCATACCCGTTGTTCCCAATCCGCGTCCGGTGAGCCGGCCGCCGGATTTGCGAATGTCTGACAGCGACCAGTGGCCGAGGATGATCGCGAGGATCGCGGAAGGAAAAATAAAAAAGAGAAGGCCGAAGATGAGTGCGCCGATAGCTTTGCCGCTGGTTTCCGTCGGACCGGCGTAGGGCGCTTGCGACACGTGATAATGCGGCGGAAGATTCGGCGGGAGCGCGCCGGGAACTGGACCTTGTTGGTGAGGCTGCGCGACAGGGGGTGCTGCGGGTGGGGCCCCTTGCGGCGCGGCGGACGCTGCGAGCGGAGTGCCGCACGCATTGCAGAACGCCGCGTGGTCTGGGTTCGCGTTGCCGCAGTTGGGGCAGAACATGGAGCGCCTCCTAGGAGTTGACGGGAAATATAACCGCGAGTGGGCGTTGTGAAAAGAGTTGTGTTCGAAAGTGTGTTATCGCGTCCCTCGGCGGGCTATCCGACTAACGGAGCGCGTCGCTTGAGGCGGTCGCGGGCCGATCGGCGGAGTAGCGGATGATGCCGGATTGATCGGTGTAGAAGTGCAGCGCGCCGGATTGCGTGGGGTCGGCGGGATCGGCGTTGATCACATATCCGGACGCGCCACCGGAGAGACAGTTTGCGGCGGCGGCTTTGGGAGAAATTTGCGGCGTCGAGCGATGATCGGGGAAAACGGGGCTGTAGCGGAAGATGTAACCGTTTCGCGGGCTGCTCGAGAGGCGGGGATCGAGCATCGCGGCGTGATTGCAGTCGCCATTTCGGGGATCGCCGGTGGCGAGCACGGCGATATTGGAGGGAAACCCGTTGCCGTATTCGGCGCCGTACGCCACGAGGGCCGAATTCATGTTGCGAAGCGTGCCCATGGCCGAAGTCACGCGAGCGTCAGGCGAATGCGCGAGATGCGCATAGAGCGCGGACACCGTAGCCCCGGTGGAGAGAACGACTCCGAGCCAGCCGAGAACGATTCCGGCCCGGGCCATCGCGGCGCCGCGAAGCCGATCGTGCGATGCGGTGATCTCGGTGCGAGCGCGACGGCCGTAGATAATCGCGGCGATCGCGGAGGGCAGGATGGGGAACAGCACGCCGAAGATAAAACTGGCGACGGCTTTGCGGCTGGATTTTAGTTTGCGCTGGGATGCGAGTGGCGCGACGAGCGTAGGAGCAGTGGTCGCGCGAGACGTGACGAACGCTGGGTAGTCGCGCTGAATGCCGAGCGAAAGCGGCGCGGGCGCGAATGAACCGGGGCTTGATTCGGCACTGGCTGGAGCGGGCGAATTTTTAGGCGCGGGTTTGGAGGAGCGAGCTGGTGCGACGGCTGAGGCTGCAGTGGTGCCTGGTGCGAACCCGAGATTGAAATTCCGGGTGGTACTCCCGCCGAGCGGCAATTTCGCGCCGCATTTGGTGCAAGTCTGGCGAGTATCCGAGTTCGCCATTTTGCACTTCGAACAAAACATCGGCACCTCTACACTGCCTTGACGCGAATATAAACGCCTGGCTAGCGGTTATGCAAAGGATTCTGTGCGTTTGTGCGCAACGCGCGCCGGGCTTTTGATTGCAAAACCGGCGGGACGAAAGAGAGAATGAAGTAAGCGATGGCTCATTCCGACACAGTTTGCGTGATTTTGGCGGCGGGCAAAGGGACGCGGATGCGTTCCGAGCTGGCCAAGGTGCTGCACCGCGCGGGCGGGCGGCCGATGCTGGAGCACGTGATTGGCGCGTGCCAGCCGCTGAAACCGGCGCAGGTGCTGACGGTAGTCGGACACCAAGCCGAGGAAGTGAGCGCGGTGGCCGAGGCGCTCAGCTCAGACACGGTGCTGCAAAAGCCGCAGCGCGGTACGGGACATGCGCTGCAGATGGCGCGGCGGAAGGTGAAGCGCGGCGCGAAGTACGTGGTGGTGATGCCGGGCGATGCGCCGCTACTGCGGACCGAAACACTGAAGGCGCTGATCGACGAGCACAAGCGGGGCGAAGCGGCTGCGACGATTCTGAGCGCGATGCTCGAGGATCCCACGGACTACGGGCGCGTGATTCGCGACGATGCAGGTCGCGTGGAGCGCGTCGTGGAGGAAAAATCCGCGACGCCGGAGCAGCGCGCGATCAAGGAAGTGAATTCGAGCATTTACTGCTTCACGCTCGAGAAATTGTGGCCTTCGCTGAATGAGCTGAAGCCGAACAACGCGCATCACGAGCTATATCTAACGGACGTGATCGAATATTTGCGCGCGAAGAACGAGCGCGTGCTGGCCGTGGTGGCGCGCGATTCTCAGGAAATCTTGGGCTGCAACACGCGCGCGGCGCTGGCCGACGTGGACCGGATTTTCCGGGCGCGCAAAGCGGCGGAGTTGATGGCTTCGGGCGTGACGATCTACCTGCCGGAGACGGTGGTGATCGACGCGGAAGTGACCGGTGGCGAGGATTCGATCGTAGAGCCGGGAGTGGCATTGCTGGGCAAGACTCGCATCGGTGCTCGATGCACGATCGGGACGGGAAGCGTGCTGCGCGATACGGTGATCGGCGACGACGTGACGATTCGCGCGTACTCAGCACTCGACCAGGCACGCGTAGCTTCGAAGGCGGACGTGGGTCCGTTTGCACGGCTGCGGCCGGGCGCGGATATTCGGGCGGGCGCGCATATTGGAAATTTTGTGGAAGTGAAAAACGCGGTGGTGCACGAGGGCGCGAAGGCCGGGCACCTCACTTACATCGGCGACGCGACGGTGGGCAAGGAAACGAACATCGGCGCGGGGACGATCACGTGCAATTACGACGGCGTGGCGAAGCATCACACGCACATCGGAGATGGAGTTTTTATTGGCAGTGATACGGCGCTGGTGGCGCCGGTGCGCGTGGGCGACGGGGCTTACGTGGCGGCGGGTTCGACGATTACGCAGAATGTGCCGGCGGGGGCCTTGGGGATTGCGCGCGGGCGGCAGGCGAATAAAGCAGGCTGGGCCAAGGCCAAGAAGCGGGGACAAACGAAGGCTGAGGAACGCGGCAAGAAGAAGAGGTAGCGGGTTGTAGTTCCTCCCTGGTTTGAATCGCTGAAATCGTTGCTTGTGAACGGGTGTGCCGGAACGAGTTGAAATGCGGCCGGTGTGATAAAATAGCGGTTTAGGAGAACGCCCGAATGAAGTTCGGTGTGGTCCAGTTCCCCGGTTCCAACTGCGACGACGACGCTTTCCATGCCATCGGCTCGATCATCCACGAGCCTGTTGAATTCATCTGGCACCAATCCGAAGACCTGAAAGGCAGCGACGCGATCATCCTTCCGGGTGGGTTTGCGTTTGGCGATTACCTGCGCACGGGCGCGATCGCGCGATTTTCGCCGGTAATGAAGTCGGTGGAGAAATTCGCGCGCTCCGGCGGCCTCGTGCTGGGGATCTGCAACGGATTTCAGATTCTGCTCGAAGCGGGACTTCTTCCGGGCGCGATGATGCGCAATCAAGGCCTGCGCTTTTTGTGCCGCCAGGTGCACATCCGCGTGGAATCGACGAACACGCCGTTTACCGGCGCGGCGCGCAAGGGCCAAGTGCTGGAAATTCCCGTGGCGCACATGGAAGGAAATTATTTCTGCGACGCGGCGACGCTGGCGGAGATCGAGAAAAACGATCAAGTGATTTTCCGTTACGTGACGCCCGAAGGCGCGGACGCGGAGAAAGATCGCGAAGCGAATCCGAACGGTTCGCTGCACGCGATCGCGGGAATCTGCAATCGCGAACGCAACGTGCTCGGCTTGATGCCGCATCCGGAACGCGCCGTGGAATCGCCGCTGGGATCCTCGGACGGGATCTTGCTTTTCAAATCCCTTGTCGCGAGCCTGGGGCAACGCGCGGCTGTGCCCGCGTGACGATGCTCGATACAGACATCAAGATCACTCCTCAAGTTGCCGCAGAGCACGGACTCACCGCGGACGAATACGCACGAATCCAGAACATTTTAGGGCGCGACCCGAGCATCACCGAGCTGGGAATTTTCAGCGTGATGTGGAGCGAGCACTGCTCGTACAAATCGTCGCGCGTGCATTTGAAGAAGCTGCCGACCAAGGGCAAGTACGTGGTGCAGGGCCCGGGCGAGAATGCGGGCGTGGTGGATATCGGCGACGGCTTGGTCGCCGTTTTCAAAATCGAGTCGCACAACCATCCGAGTTTTGTGGAGCCGTTTCAGGGTGCGGCCACGGGCGTAGGCGGAATTCTGCGCGACATTTTCACGATGGGCGCGCGGCCGATCGCTGTGCT
This sequence comes from uncultured Acidobacteriota bacterium, assembly GCA_963702125.1. GTDB lineage: Bacteria > Acidobacteriota > Terriglobia > Acidiferrales > UBA7541 > Palsa-295. Next base: position 4,044,278 of record OY969716.1, on the reverse strand, counting down.
CGATTCGCTCCGCTTCGGTCCGCTGACGGCTGGGCCGGGCGCCGGCAAAGCGACGCCGGCCGAGATCAAGAAAAACCGGCAGCTGCTGGACGGTGTAATTCGCGGAATCGGATTTTACGGAAACTGCTTCGGCGTGCCGACGGTGGGCGGCGAAATTGTGTTCGAGCCGTGCTACTCAAACAATCCGCTGGTGAACGCGCTGGCACTGGGAATTGCGAAGCGCGATGAATTATTTTTCGCGAAGGCCAGCGGCGTAGGCAATCCCGTAATTTACGTGGGCGCGAAGACGGGCCGCGACGGAATTCACGGCGCGTCGCTCTTGGCATCGGCGGAATTCAGCGAGGAATCGCAGCAGAAGCGGCCCAACGTGCAAGTAGGCGACCCGTTCCTCGAGAAGCTGCTGCTGGAAGCGTGCCTGGAGGCGATGCAGACCGGCGCGATCGTCGCGATTCAGGATATGGGCGCGGCGGGACTGACGAGCACGAGTTCGGAGATGGCGTCGCGCGGCGGAGCGGGAATCGAAATTGACCTCGCGCGTGTGCCGCAGCGCGAAGCGAAGATGACGCCGTACGAAATGATGTTGAGCGAGTCGCAGGAGCGCATGCTGCTGGTGGCGGCGCGCGGACGCGAGAAAGAAGTGTTCGACGTGTTCCACAAGTGGGGACTCGATGCCGTTGAAATTGGAAAGGTGACGAGCGACGGGAAATTGCGAGTGTTGCACCACGGCGTGGTGGCGGCGGAAATTCCCGCGCACGCGTTAGCAGAAGAGGGACCGCGATACAACCGGCCGTGTGGGGCGCCGGCTCGCGGAGCGACGCCTCAGAAGGCGCCGGCGTTTCCATTTGCTGCGGCGGGAACGGATCTCACCGAGAATTTGCGACGCGTGCTGAGCGCGCCGACGATTGCTTCGAAGAAGTGGGTGACGGACCAATACGATTCGATGGTGCGCACGAATACGCGCGTCGGTCCGGGCCAGGGCGACGCGGCTGTGCTGCGGCTGAAGGAATCGAAGCGCGCGATTGCGCTGGCGACCGATGGCAACGGACGCTGGGGCAGCCTCTCGCCGAAGCTCGGCGCGATGCATTCGGTGGCGGAAGCGGCGCGCAACGTGGCGTGCACAGGAGCGATGCCGATCGCCGCGACGAACTGCCTGAATTTTGGAAATCCGGAAAAGCCGGAAGTGATGTGGCAGTTCACGGAAGCGATCGACGGGTTGACGGAAGCCTGCACAGCGCTTGAGACTCCGATTACCGGCGGCAACGTGAGCTTCTACAACGAGACGCTGGGCAATCCGATTTATCCGACGCCGATCATTGGGATTTTGGGGCTGATGGAAGACGCGGAATCGACGGTGGCGTCTGCGTTTCGCGCGGCAGGCGACGCGATCGTGCTGCTCGACGGCACGGGCGGTGCGGGCGCTGATGTTGCGGAAACCGTGGATGCGTTTTCGTCGTCCGAATACGCGAAGGAAATTCACGGCATCGTGGCGGGAGCGCCGCCGGTAATCGATTTGAGCGCGGAGAAGCGGCTGATCGAATGCATGGTGAAGCTCGCGGCGGCGAAGGCGATCGCGTCGGCGCATGACGTGAGCGACGGCGGTCTTGCGGTGACGCTCGCGGAGTCCACATTTGAAAACGGGCTGGGCGCGCAGGTGAAACTGCCTGCGGTGCAGGGCCTCGCGGCGGAAGCGGCGGTGTTTGGCGAACGAGGTGCGCGCGCGGTGGTGTCCACGCCGGCCGGTTCGCTTGCCCGCGTGAAGGAAATTGCGGCACAATGCGGCGTCTCTGCGGTGGAAATTGGAAACGTCGCGGCACGCGACTTCCGCATCCAATATGGTGACGCGGCTGTGGTCGGTGGTCCCGTCCCCTCGTTTCGTAAGCCGTGGTCAGAATCGCTGCAAAAGGCCGTGGAACTCGGATGAACCCGAAGACACATTTCCTGGAAGACGATCATTTTCACGACCAGTGCGGCGTGTTCGGAATCTCCGGGCACGGCGAAGCGGCGAAGATGACCTACTTGGGCTTGTACGCGCTGCAGCATCGCGGGCAGGAGTCCGCAGGCATCGCGTCCACCGCGGGCCTGCAGCTTCACCTTCACAAGTCGATGGGGCATGTGCAGGAAATTTTCACGCCGCCCGTGATTTCGCACTTGATCGGCACGTCGGCGATTGGGCACACCCGGTATTCGACGGCAGGCGATACGGCGCTGACGAACGCGCAGCCGATCGTGATCGATTGCAACAAGGGCAAGCTGGCGATTGCGCACAACGGCAACCTGACGAACGCGATCGAGTTGCGCAAAAAGCTCGAGCACCGCGGATCGATTTTTCAGACGACCAGCGACACGGAAGTAATCGTTCACCTGATCGCGCGTAGCGCGGCGCGGAATCTTTCGGGCGCGATCGCAGACGCGCTGAACCAGGTGGAAGGCGCGTACTCGCTGCTGATTTTGACGCCGGATGAAATTTTTGCGATTCGCGATCCGCGCGGATTCCGGCCGCTGGCGCTGGGGCGGCTCGAGGGCGCGTGGGTGGCCACGTCTGAAACGTGCGCGATGGATTTGATCGACGCGGAATACGTTCGCGACGTGGAACCGGGCGAAATGGTACGGATTTCGCGAAGCGGGCTGGAGTCGATTCGTTTTGCGCCGGAGAAGCCGCATCAATACTGCATTTTCGAGCATGTTTATTTTTCGCGGCCGGATTCGTTGGTGTTTGGGCGTCCGGTAAACGAAAGCCGCGAGCGAATGGGCCGCGCGCTGGCACTGGAACACCCCGTAGAGGCTGACGTAGTCGTACCGGTGCCGGACTCGGGCGTGCCGGCGGCGATCGGGTATGCGGCGCAATCGGGCATTCCATTCCAGATGGGATTGATCCGCAATCACTACGTCGGGCGAACGTTCATCGAACCGGAACAGGCGATTCGCGATTTTGGCGTAAAGCTGAAATTGAACCCGGTACGTCGAATGCTCGAGGGCAAGCGAGTGATTCTGGTGGACGATTCGATCGTGCGCGGAACGACGAGCCGGAAGATCGTGCGCCTGGTGAGAGAAGCGGGCGCGACGGAAGTGCATGTGCGGATCAGCTGTCCGCCAACGATTTCGCCTTGCTACTACGGCGTGGATACGCCGCGGCGCGAAGAATTGATTGCCGCGAATAATTCGGTGGAAGAGATCCGGCGGTATCTGGCCGCCGACTCGCTGGGATACGTTTCGCTGAATGCGGTGCGCGAAGCGGTGGGCGACCCGGACAAGAAATTCTGCACGTCGTGCTACACGGGCAATTACCCGACCGAGCTGGTGCAGCTGGAAGTGGAGGCGCATCGTGAAAGCTGAGCCGAAGCAGAGAGCGAGCGCTTCCCAGATGCCGCAGGTTGCGAAGCACACGAAGAATTCGCGCGTGTGGGCCGAGGTGGTTTCTTGGGCCTGGGTGGTGCTCGCGTTCATTTTGATTGAAGGTGGCGTGGCGCAGGCGCGCGTGATTCCGAGCGGCTCGATGGAAAACACGGTGCTCATCGGGGACCACCTGATCGTGAGCCGGCTGGGTTACGGCGTGGGAATGCCGTTCACAGGCCAGAACGTGAAATTGTGGCGCGAGCCACAGAGGCAGCAGATCATCGTATTTCGCGCACCGCTTGCCGATCAGGGCTTTCCCGATTTGATCAAGCGCTGCATCGCCGTGCCGGGCGACCGCCTGAAAGTTTTGGGCGGGCAAGTGTACGTGAACGGCGTGAAGATTGAAGATCCGCACGCGATTCGCCGCGGAAACAGCGCCGAGATGCCGTGGGAGAATTTCCCGGAGCGCGCGGCAGAGCTGCCGTACATGGACGTGCCGGAATGGCGGCAGGAGCTCGCGAAAGACACCGTGAACGGCGAGCTGGTGGTGCCCGCCGGAAAATATTTCATGATGGGCGACAATCGGGACGATTCGAACGACAGCCGCTTCTGGGGCTTCGTGCCGCGCGAAAATATAATCGGCACTCCGGTGATGATTTACATGTCGATCGACGCGCCAGGCGATGTGTGGCTGCCGGGGCATATGAGTGAGAGATTTCAGACCTACCTAAGTGCGCTGGTCCATCCGAGCGAGGTGCGCTGGAACCGGCTGTTTCACTTCTTTGGAACTGACGCGCCGAAAGCCGGAGGCGCTTCTTGAAGGCGGACGTGGACGAAGCCGTAGCCGCAGACAAACAAAGAGAACACGAGAAACGGAACGCAGGCGAGCCCGCCACCACGAAAGACAAGGTGTGGCACGAAGTCGTCTCGTGGTTCTGGGTGATCCTGATTTTCGTGATCATCGAGGGCGTATTCGTACAGGCCCGGGTGATCCCGAGCGGCTCGATGGAGCCGACGGTGCTGATCGGCGATCACCTGATTGTGAGCCGTTTCGGCTTTGATGCGGGGCTGCCGTTCACTTCATGGCATATTCCACTTTGGCGCACGCCTCGGCGGCAACAGATCATCGTGTTTCGGGCGCCACTCGCCGATCAAGGGTATCCCGACTTTATTAAGCGCTGCATCGGCGTTCCGGGCGATCACATCAAGATTACCGACGGCGTCGTTTACGTGAACGGCATCAAGTTGGACGAACCGTACACGCGGCACAACGAGCTAGCGCGGGAAATGCCGTCTGAAAATTTCCCGATCGATAGCGGGGAGCTGCCGTTTAATGACCGGCCCGAGTGGAAAGACGAGATCGTAAAGAACACGGTGAACGGCGAACTGGTGGTGCCGCCCGGACAATATTTCATGATGGGCGACAATCGCGACAACTCGAACGACAGCCGGTACTGGGGATTTGTGCCGCGCGAAAATATCATCGGGACGCCGGTGCTGATCTACATGTCGATCGACGCGCCGGAGGATGTTTGGAATCCGGGGCATTTCGGGGAGCGATTCGAAACGTATTTCCAGGCCATCTTTCATCCCAGCGAAATCCGCTGGAAAAGGCTCTTCCATCTTTTCTAGCTAGGAACTTTCAGCTTCACAAATTCGTTCCCTCAGAAAGCAGACTCGAGTTATGCGATACGCAGACGCAGGTGTAGATATCACCACCGCCGATGAAGCCAAGCGGCGCATCGGTGCGATGGCGCGGCGAACGTTTGGGCACAGCGTGCTGGCGCCGATCGGCGGGTTCGGTGCGCTGTTTCAGCTCGATCTGAAGCGGTGGAAAAACCCGGTGCTGGTTTCGAGCGCGGACGGCGTGGGAACGAAGCTGAAGATCGCGTTCGCGACGAACCAACACTCGAGCGTAGGCGCGGACATTTTGAATCACTGCGTGAACGATATTCTGACGCAGGGCGCCGAACCGCTTTTCTTTCTCGATTATCTCGCGATGGGAAAGATCGACACGCGCATCGTGGAGCAGGTGATTGAAGGAATGAGCCGCGCCGCGAAGCGCGCCGGTTGTGCGTTGATCGGCGGCGAAACGGCGGAGATGCCGGATTTTTATCCCGTGGGCGAATACGACCTTGCCGGATTCATCGTCGGCGCGGTGGATCGCGACAGGCGGCTCGATCCGCGCAAGGTGCGGGCTGGTGACGTGCTGCTGGCGCTGCCCTCGAGCGGGCTGCACACGAATGGATATTCGCTCGCGCGCAAGCTGGTCTTTGGAGTGAAGAAGCTCGACCCGAAGACGTACGTGGCCGAAGTGGGAAACAAAATCGGAGCGGAGCTGCTAAAGCCGCATCGCGCGTACTGGCCTCTGCTCAAGAATGTGCTGCAGCGCGGATGGGCCACATCCATGGCGCACATCACCGGCGGCGGCATCACAGACAACTTGCCGCGAGCGCTGCCCAGCAATGTGCAGGCGGTGATCGATCTGGGTTCGTGGCCGGTGCTGCCGATTTTCAAATACCTGGCGGGCATCGGTGACATGGAGCGCGACGAGCTGCTGCGCACGTTCAACCTGGGCGTGGGAATGATCCTGGTGGTTCCGCCACAGCATGTGGCGCGCGTGGAAACCGAGTTGAAGCGGCGGCGCGAGAAGTTCTACGTGATCGGGCGAATCGAGCGAGCGCTGCGCGGGCGGACGCGCGTGGCGTACACGGGGAAGCTGGGGCTGTAGTCTCTCAAAACTTTTCAATCACCCATCAGGAAGGCGAAGAGAGATCCTTCAGCCCGTGAACGGGCTTCTGGATGACGGGCCTTTTGAAGAAAGGCCCGTGTCACAGATCGAGCTACCAAGGCCCGTGACGCACACGCGCTCGGGGTTGGTTATTTTGCGGGCGGCGCGGGCGGTGGGTCTGCGGAGTCCGTATCGACCGCAATTTTCCAGTCGGCGCCGGGGGATTTCTTCCACACTAAAAGGTAGTGCCCCGTTTGTGTTCCTGGCTTCCCGTCTGATCCCGTAAACGTGTAAAGGTAGTGGCCTCGCTCGTAGGCGAGATCGCCCGAACGCGCGACCATGATCGCATCCGTATTCCAATCGATCGTCCAACCTTTGTCTGAAAAGTCGCTCTGCATCCCTGCAAGAGTGGCTTCTCGCGACGTAGTGGTCGGCTCGCCGCCGCCGAAAGCGAAGGCGTCGTCCGCATAAAAGGATGCGGCTTTGTCGGCGTCTTTGGCGCGCACGGCGTCGTTGAAGGCTCGCGAGTAGGCGCGGATCGCCGTTTCGTCCTCGGCGCGCGTGTCCTTCGGCGCGGCGGCGTGAGCGCAACCCTGGCCTGCGGCGCCAAGGAGCAGCGTCGCAGCCAGGAGCGCGGCGTTAGTGATGGCGGCGATGTTTTTTCGCGGCGGCATGGTGAGCGGGACGCGCAGGCGGCGCGGGAGCAGGCGGAGGAGCGTCGGAGTTGTCAGTGTCAACCGCAACTTTCCACGTGCCGTCGGCTTGCTTCTTCCAGACGAGGAGATATTTTCCAGTTTGCGTGGATGGCTTGCCGTCTTTGCCAACGATATCCATCGTGTAGGCGCCGTATTCGTAGGCGATGTCACCCGACTTGGCGACGCCGACAGCAGTCGTCTTCCACGACAGCGTCACGTTTTTATTGCCAATGAAGCTTTGCCACACGTTGCGAATCGCGTCTTTATTCGGTGCGATGGGAGCGGCATCGGGAAGCGCGACGGCGTCAGGCGCGTAAAACGAGAGCGCTTTATCGATGTCGTGCGACTGCGCGGCGTTGCTCCACGCCATGGATTGCTGGCGAATCGCGATTTCGTCGGTGGCGCGCGTGTCCTTCGGAGCTTCGGTGCCGCAGCCTTGTGCGATGAACGCGGCGATCACTGCCGATGCGATAAGAGCTTTCTTGAAATGCGAGACCATTCTTTTCCCCCGGAAAAATTTGCACGCGAACCGCTTTAGTGACGCTGATGTTTGCGCGGCTTCTTGCTGCTGTGCGCTGCGGGCGTTGGAGCAGGGGCCGGCGGCGGAAGCGCGTCTGTGTTGTTGATATCGACGGCGGCTTTCCAGGTGCCGTCGGTTTGCTTCTTCCAGATTACGACGTACTTGCCCTTCTGATCGGTAATTTTGCCGGCGGAATCGGCGACGGCGAAATCGTACGAGCCGTATTCGTAGGCGACGTCGCCGGATTTTGCGACTGCGACGTTCGTCGTGTGAAGCGAAAGCCCGGGACCGGGAAGCGCGAGCATTTTCTGCCAGCCGGCGTGCAGCGTGGCGGCGTCGCCGACGAGCGGGCCTTTGTCCGTCAATTGAATGCCGTCCGTAGCGTAGAAGGAGACGGCTTTGTCCACGTCTTTCGCTTGCGCCGCGTCGCTCCATGACTTGGAGGCGGCGCGAATGGCGGCTTCGTCTGCTGCGCGCGTGTCCTTCGGTGCTGGCGTCGAGTTGCAGGAAGCGAGGACCAGCGATCCCACGGCGAGTGCGACTGCGGCGGAAAGTCTTGCGATGCGGGCGAGGGGATTCGTGAGTGTTATGCGCATGAAAAATGTCTGCGTGCGAATTTGCCTGATGCGCGTATGCGTGTCAAGCGAGCAACGGCGGGGCCGGTTGGACGGGTTTGGGAATTGTGCTAGCGTTGGTCGGACATGAAAAAACGCATTGGCGTGCTCCTTTCGGGGCGCGGCTCCAATTTTGAAGCGCTGGCTGAAAGTGTGGCCGCAGGGCGGATACCGAACGCGGAAATTGCGCTGGTGCTGAGCAATCGCGAGGCGGCGCCGGGCTTGCAGCGGGCGATTGAGCGCAAAATTCCGGCAAAGGTGATTCCTTCGAAGGGACTGGAGCGCGAGGCGTACGACAAGCTGGTGGTGGCGGCGCTGAAAGAGGCCGGAGTCGAGCTCGTGTGCCTGGCCGGATACATGAGGCTGATCTCGCCGCACTTCGTTTCCTCGTTTCCGAATCGCATCATCAACGTTCACCCGTCGCTGTTGCCTGCGTTTCCAGGCCTAGAATCGCAAAGGCAGGCGATCGAGCATGGCGCGAAATTTTCGGGCTGCACGGTGCACTTCGTGGACGAAAATCTCGACGCGGGACCGATCATTTTGCAGGCGTGCGTGCCGATCGAGGACGACGACACGCCCGATACGCTCGGCGAACGAATTTTGAAGCAGGAACATCGCATCTACACTGAAGCCGTAAAAATCGTGCTCGAACAGCGCTACCGGATTGAGGGGCGGCGCGTTCGAGTGAGTCCGGAGAACCGATAGTGTCCGCATCCGCAGGAAAATTTCCGCCGGTGGCAGAGCAGCTCGCCCATTTGCGCAAAGGAATCGCGGAAATCATTCGCGAGGACGAGCTGAAAGCGCGCATCGAAAATGCGATCAAGACGGGCGTGCCGATGCGCGTGTATCTGGGCGTGGATCCCACGGCGCCGGACATTCACCTGGGCCACACCGTGGTGCTGCGGAAGCTGAAAGCGTTTCAAGACATGGGGCACACTGCGATTTTCTTGATCGGCGATTTTTCGGCGATGATCGGCGATCCGACGGGCGTTTCGGAGACGCGGCCGCCGCTAACGCGAGAGCAGGTGGAGCAAAACGCGAAGACTTACTTGGAGCAGGTGTTCAAGATTCTGGATAAAAGCAAGACCGAGGTTCGCTACAACAACGAGTGGCTGGGAAAACTTTCGAGCCAGGAAGTGGTGCAGCTGTGCGCGAAGTACCGGCTCGCGCGGATGCTCGAGCGCGAGGATTTCCGGTCGCGCCTCGAATCGAACCAGCCGATTTCGGTGCACGAACTTTTGTACCCCTTGCTGACGGCGTACGACGCCGTAGCGCTGAAATCGGACGTGGAGCTGGGCGCAACGGAACAGAAATTCAATTTGCTGGTGCACCGTGAAATACAGCGCGAGTTTGGGTTGCAGGCCCAAGTGGTGCTGACGATGCCGATTCTGGTGGGGCTCGACGGCGAACGGAAAATGTCGAAGAGCCTGGGCAACTACGTGGCGATCACGGAGCCGCCGTCGCAAATGTTCGGCAAGTTGATGTCGATTTCGGATACGACGATGTGGTCGTACTACGAGCTGCTGACGGATTTCGGGCCACAAGTGATCACGCGCCTGCGCGACGAGGTGAGCAAAGGGCTGTTGCATCCGATGGACGCGAAGATGCAGATGGCGCACACGATCGTGGCGGGATTTCACGGCGAGGCGGCGGCAAAGGAAGCGACGGACAATTTCCAGCAGGTGTTCCGCGACCGCAAGGCGCCGACGGAAATGCCGGAGCTGAAGCTCGCGGCTGGCACGCGCGCGCTACACGCGATTTTGACGGAGGCTCAGCTGGCGCCGTCGCGCAGCGAGGCAGAGCGGCTGATCAAGCAGGGCGCGGTGGAAGTGAACGGCGATATTGAGAAGGATTGGAAGCGCGTGATCGAGTTAAAGGCGGGTGATGCGCTGCCGATGCGCGTGGGGAAGAAAAGGTTTTTAAAGATCGTGGGCGCCTAACGAGGCTTCGCGGTGCTGATTGTTATGCGCTGCGGCAAAGCGGCAGCTTCGCTTCCGCAGTCCAAATGACCGGCGGCCGTGGTGATGCCCCGGTACGTGTAAGAGCCGAACTACAGAACGTCAACCAGAACGAGCGAGACGTCGTCGGTGGGAGGGCCTTCGCGCCACTCCGCGACGCGATCGAGAATTCCCTGCTTCATTTCCTGGAAGGGCAGGAGCGAAGTTTCGCGCACGAATTTCTGCACGCCCTCCACTCCCAACATTTGGCCGCGTGAATCGAACACGTCGGTAATTCCGTCGGTGTAAAGAACGATCCGGTCGCCGGCCTCGAGATCCACATCCAGAGTGGCTTCGCCATCGACGGCATCGGGCAGCGCGCCGAGCACCATGCTGCGCGATTCCAGCAGTCTCGGCTCTTTACCCTCGTGCGCGATCATGATCGGCGGATGGCCCGCGCCGGCGTAAATCATGCGGCGGCCGCCGCGATCGATGCGCGCCGCGGCAACGGTGAAAAAGAAAACCGAGCTGCCAATATTGTGCATCACGAAGCGATTGAGCTGCGAGAGCATCGGGCCGAGCGCGGAGCCGGAGCGCAGCTGCGTCATCATTTCGGTGTAAATGCGGTTGGCGACCAGGGCCGAGCCGATGCCGTGGCCGGAAACGTCGCAGACGAGCAGGTTCAGGTATTCGTTGTCGAGCGCGCTGACCAGGCCGAAATCGCCGCCGATGGTGCGGACGGGGTGGTAGAAAGTTTCGACGCGGACGCCGCCCCAGGAAAGAGATTTCGGCGCGAGGCTCTGCTGCACGCGCGCGGCGAGAAGCAAATCTTCCTGGATTTCGCGCTGGCGCTCTTCGAGCATGCGGTTCGCGTCGCGCAATTCCTGTTCGGCGTGCTTCTGCTCGGATATGTCGGTGAACGTGATGATCACCCAGTTGCGGCCGTCTGGATCTTCCACGACTTTCGCGCTGATGATCACAGGAAGGCGCGTGCCGTTGCGGCGTGGGACGACGAATTCGAACCGGTTGTGGCGGTTGCGATAGTTGCGTTCGCGCTGCTCGACGATAAAGTTCGCTTCGTCTTTCGTATAAAACTTAAAGAGGTCGAAGCCGACGAGTTGCTCCGGCGGAAAGTCCGTCATTTTGGCGAGGCTCGAATTGGCGAAGATCACGTTCGAGCAGTCGTCCACGATCATGACGCCCTCATTCAGCGTCTCGAGGATGCCTTCGGTTTGAGCGAGCCAGTCTGGCTTCTCGAGTTCCACTCTGTGCCTCAGTCCTTGAGCAGGCGAAAACGCAAAGAAGTAGCGCTCCTGCGAATGCGTATCTTAACCAATTCGAGGGGAAAGCGCCAAAAGCGGTGCACACCTTGCGAAAGGGTACGGATTCAGTCCATCGTTCCGCGAGAGCCTGCATCATAATAGATGCGCGAGTAAGGGCGCAGACTTAAGGATTCTGTGGACGCGTGAGCGAACAAGCAGCTGTTGCCGGCAACGGAAATGCGCAGCGGTGGCCACCGGGGCCGACGGGCCTGCCGGTGATCGGAATCGCGCTGACGTTTATGCGCGACCCGCTGGGCACCCTGGAATGGATGGCGCGCGAGTACGGCGACATCGTGCGAATTCGCGTGGCGAACCAGAACAGAATCTTGATCAGCCGGCCCGACCTGATCGAGCAAGTTACCGTGGTGCAGCAGGCGAAATTCCATAAAAGCACGATCACGAAGGCGGTGACCGAGCGCCTGCTCGGACAGGGGCTGCTGATCAGTGAAGGCGATTTCTGGCGCAGGCAGCGGCGGCTGGCGCAGCCGGCCTTTCAACGGACGCGAATCAATAGCTACGCCGGCACGATGGTGGAATGCGCGGAGGCGCGCGCGGCACACTGGCGCGACGGCGAAGTGCGCGACATCGCGCAGGAAATGATGTCGCTGACGCTGGACATCGCGGTGAGGACGCTTTTCGGGACGCGGCTGCCCGGCGAATCGGAGAAGACCGGCGATGCGCTGGGATTTCTGATGCGGTATTCGATCCGCAAAGCACGGTCGCCGATTTCAGTGCCGGAGACGTGGCCGACGCCGAACAATAAACGCGCGGCGCGCGAGACGCAATTTCTGGACTCGATGATCTACGGGATCATCGATGAGCGGAAAGCCGAAGCTGATCCATCGAAGCACAACGATTTACTGGCGATGCTGATGAACGCGATGGACGAAGACGGCTCGCAGATGACGCCGAAGCAGCTGCGCGACGAGGCGATGACGCTTTTCCTCGCCGGACACGAGACGACGGCAATCACGCTGGCGTGGACGTGGTATCTGCTGAGCGAGAATCCCGCGGCGGCGGAGAAGCTTTTTGCGGAATTGCGCGACGTGCTCGGCGGCCGCGCGCCGGGCGTCGAAGACTTGGTGCGTCTGCCGTATTTGCTGGCAGTGGTAAACGAAGTATTGCGGCTCTATCCGGCGGCGTACATTTTGGCGCGGACTTCGATCGCGCCATTCGCACTTGCAGGTTACGACTTCCCTGAAGATACGACGGTGCTGATGTCGCAGTGGGTGATGCATCGCGACAAGCGCTACTTCGATGAGCCGCAGGCCTTCCGGCCGGAGCGATGGCTGGACGGGCTCGAGGATCGGCTGCCGCGAGGCGTTTATTTTCCGTTTGGCGATGGTCCGAGGCGCTGCATCGGGCAGAATTTTGCGTTGATGGAAACGGCGCTGGCCACGGCGGTGGTGGCGCAGAAGTTCAGCTTCAAGTTGGTGCCGGGGCATCCGCTGGTGCCGGAGCCGCTGGTGACGCTGCGGCCGAAGCATGGAATTCGGATGACGATTCGGAAGCGCGTGTAGTTATCGACTGCAGAATCCACAGACTGAAGTGTGTGTCACACAAGGCTCCGCAACAATTGGCTCTCCATCGCTTTCAGATTCGCGGCGTGCCTGTAATGGCTAAACCCGCACCTCAAAAAATGTGAGGTGCGCACAGGCACGAACGCCTGTGCCACGGCCTGAAGGCCGTGGATTGGCGCGCTGAAGCGCGACACCCTCAATCACTTCACAAATTCGCCGGTGCCGCCGTTTGCCCACGGGTTGTAGGTTAGGGCAAAGCGGACGCGATCGCTGATGGGCGGGTGCGAGTAGAAAAGGAAAACGTCGATCGGAATCGGATCGGGATCGGAGAGATCGACTTCACCCAAAACCTGGAACGATTGCGCGGCGATCTGGCTGGAATCCGGCGTGAGGCCGTGCGTCACTTCCAGGCCGTATTGATCGGCTTGATGCTCCACGTAACGGGACTGCGCGTTGAAAATCGGATTCGCGACGAAGAAAAAGATCGTGATCAGCAGCAGCAGCGCGGGAAACGAAGCCCAGTCGTCGAGCCCTCGAATTCCCCATTTCGCGCCGGACCGCGCCAGCACGCCGCCGATAATTTTCGCGGCGAGCCAGAACATTATGAAGAGAGACACCGCGGCGAACGCGAGACCCTTCCAGATGTGATTGAGAACGTAGTGGCCCATTTCGTGGCCGGCGACGAAGACGATCTGCGGCGCGTTCATCTTGGCAATGGTGGTGTTCCACACGACGATGCGCTTCGATGCGCCGAGGCCGGTGACGTAGGCGTTCAGTTCGGTGGTTTTTTCCGCGGCGTCCATCCAAAACATGCGCTCCGGCGGAATTTTCTGCCCCGCGTGTTGAACCATTCGCTCGAGGCCTGCCGTGAGAGGCGCGTCTTTCGACTGAAGGGGTTCGAATTTATGGAAGAGTGGATCGACAACGAGCGGCTGCAGGAAGACCAGCAGCACGGCGATCGGGAGCGAAAGGAGCCAGAAGTAAAACCACCAGCGGCGCGGGCTGTGGCGAATCACCAGATACAAGAGCCAAATCAAGATGGTGCCGATCACGAAAGAAACGAGCTGGCCTTTGCTCCAGTCCCAAATCCATGAAGGCCAGCTCTGAACGCTCAGGCCGAATTTGTGGTCGATCCATTCCCAGAAAATATCGAGCGGAATCGAGAGTACGGCAATCGAGAGAAGCATTGGCGGCGTGAAGAGGCAGGCCTGCAGGAAGCGATTTTTCGTGACGCCTTCGGCCCAGTCGCGGAAACGCGCGGCCCACTTCCAACGCAGAATCAAGAGCAACACGATGACGCCGTACACGAAGCCGGCGATCTGTCCCCAGAAACCGATGCGGCTCAGCAGGTGCGCTTTTTTGTAAAGCTCAGGAGGCAGAGTGTATTCGGTAACGATGCGACCACCGCTCGCGTTAGCGTCCGGCGGCGCGGCCTGCGAAGCGCTGGCAGGCGAATCGGTTTGAGCGTTCATCAGAATGCACGCACCAGACGCGACGGCGTGGCGCGGGACCAGAATCGCGACGAGCAGAGCGAGCGCGAGAAGCGGGAGCGAGCGTTTCACGTTGCCTCCGGAAGTGCGAGCCGGGAGTATGGCGCGATTGGCAAGCGAGGCGCAAGTGCGGCGAAAGTTATACAACTGACTCGCCGGACAGGTGCCTTTTTAGCGGCGCGGCGTTTCGGGACTTTACCGGTAGCTCCGAAGCGCAGCTAGTATTAAAAGGTCGAAGAGTGGGTGGAACTACGCGCTAAAGCCTGAATCGGGGAGACACGCGATGAAAACGTTGCGCTTGAGCCTGGGATTGCTGCTGCTATTGCCGCTGGGAGCCGTGGCGACGCAGGCGCAGCAGGACGTGCCTCCGCCCGCGCCGTCCCAATCGCCCGCCGATGCCGCCGCAGCGACGAAAGCGGGCGACGCAGCGAAGCCCAAGAAAGCGCGCGTGTGGGACAACGACAACATTCCCAAATCGGGCGACGAGATCAGCGTGGTCGGCCAGCCCGAGCAGAGCAGTTCGACGAGCACGACGGGCAGCGATGCGAGCGCGAGCGGCGCGCCCGCTCCGGCAGCATCCGGTGACGACAAAAAAGAACGGAAAGAAGAAGCCAGGATCGACGCGAGTAAAGGCGAGAACGATCCGCGAGTAGCCGCTGCACGGGAAAAATTGGCGAGCCTGAAGCGCGACCTGGACCTGCAATCGCGCAAGCTGGACCTCGATTCGCAGACCTACTACGGAAAGCCCGACTACAAGAGCGATCCGGGCGGCGCCGAGCAGATTCAGAGCGAAAAAGACGGCATCGCAGCCAAGCAACAGGAAGTGGACGCAGCGCAGAAGGAACTCGACGATTTACTGGCGCAACTCGGTGGCGCGCCCGCGCCTTCGCCTGTGCCGGACCTGCCGAATTAAAATACAAAGAAATCCACAGACACCTCGCGACATTTTTTCTTCTGCCGTTCAAATCCTATTGACACTCGCCTTCCCTCCACAGACAATCGCATTCGTACACACACAGCACGCCAAAAATTCCGGTGAATGCGCGCAGACCGGACCACGCAACCAGTAGTCGCCGTCATAACGCCGTCAAAGCATCGCAACGCAGCACCCAAAATTTTCGGAACAGCAACTCAGCTTCAGCGGAGGGACGATGCAACATTCGGTGGGCGAGACTGTGCAGTGTGTGAATCCGGAATGTTCGGCGCGCGGGCGTTGGGTCCGCGTGCAAGATCAACCGCAGGAATTGTGCCGCGATTGCGGCGTGGCGGTGCATCCGGTTCACCCGCCGCTCGCTCCGCGGATGCGGATGAGAACGCGGCCTACGCCGGCTTACCGTCCGATGGGCCGGCCGAGGTAGCAAACCAGCGTTTTTAAGAAGCGTTCCGACTAAAAGAGGCCCGAGCTGTCCCAATGAGCTCGGGCCTCTTTGCGTTTTCGACGTGTTGCAATGTGTCAGTAGTAGAACTTGAGACCAAACTGGATGATTCGCATCCCGCGGTCGGTGGAGATTTGTCCGAAGGTGGCGCTTCCGCCCTGGTTGTCGGGATTCAGGAATTGAGCGTGGTTGAAGGCATTGAAGAACTCAGCGCGGAATTCCAACGTTCTGGTCTCGTGGATCGCGGTTTTCTTAACGAGAGAGAGGTCATAGTTGTTGATTCCCGGACCTCGCAATGCGTTTCGCGAAAGCGATCCGAAGCTAAACAGCGGGACGTTCACACAGTCGTAGGAGTTTGGATTGAACCAGAAATTGCCCGAAGTCAGTCCGGCACCGGGCGCCAGACAGTCCGCAACCGAAGGATCGTATGAGTTGGTTGCTCGAGGGTTGACGTACTGGGTCTTTGCGATGATATCCGGCCGATCCAGGCCATTGTTCTGGAGACTCGAGTCGTTGCCGGAATAAAGCGTAAAGGGTTGCCCACCCTGGAAGGTGGCGATGCCGTTGAACTGCCAACCACCGGCGATTTTTTTCAGGACGCCATTCTCCAATCGCCGATCCAGCCCCAATTCCCAGATCCCGCTGATGACCAGCCGCTGATGCACGTCGAAGTCCGCGACCGCTCGATCGAGTCGCGGGTCGAGCGGGTCCGTGTAGGTGGACGAGCGTGACCGGAAGCCGGAGGTCAGGTCAATCGTCTTGCCAAGTGTGTAGGCGCCACGCAATGCGAACTTCTGACTGAATCGCTTATCAACGGTTAATTGGAATTCATCGCCGTCGGAGATGCCATTGCTGAAGTTCGTATAGATCTGCGTAATACCGGTGGGATAAGCGTTCGCATCGGCGAATGGGCCCGAAACGGGCGTTGGCGGCGGGCCAGGCTCATAGCAGTTGGCCAGCGGACGGGCGCAATCCTCGTTCACACCGCCCGTATTGATTATTTGCTGCTGCTCAACCGAGGGAACCGGAAAGTTTGTCTCTGCGGTGGAAATAAGCCGACGTCCAAGGCTACCGACGTAGACAGCCTCGACCATCGTGTCTTTCGTTGCCTGCCATTGAAAACCGTAGTTGAAGTTCTCCGAATACGGGGTACGAAAATGCGGGTACGTCGTGTAGCCATAGGAAATCGCGGGAACGCCGAACGTTCCGACATCGGCCGGCAGGAACGGGAAAACGTTCGCGTATCCAAACGTTCCGAAGGGATCCGCAATCGGATCTCCAACGGTGCCACCGTAGCTGCTGGGAACGCCCAAGCTGCCGGAAGAGTTGTATTCGTTAGCGACTCCGGCGAACGGCGGTAGCCCGCCGAATTGCAGGTTCAACGCGCCGTCCTCGATGTCATAAAAGATGCCGAACCCACCGCGCATGACGAGCTTGGAGTTTCCGAACATATCCCACGCAAAGCCGAAGCGCGGCGCGAAATTTTTATAATCGGGATAGACCAGCGCGCGGTTCGGCGTGCCGGGATCCCCGGGATACAGGATTCCTTCCGGGGCGTTTGGGAACACCGTTGATTGTTGGCCAGGGAAGAAGCCCAGAATCTCGTTGTGTACGTCGTACTGAGGAACGTAGTAGTCCCACCGCAGACCGTAGTCGATGGTGAGCCGCGAGAGAATCTTCCAGGTGTCCTGAGCGTAGAGTCCGACCGAGCCGGTACGAATTCCGTAAACGGCCTTGGAATTCTGGTAGTAGTTGTCCCAGAAGCCGCCAACAAAGTCCGCGTTGAAGTTGCCCGTGAAGGAAGATGAATAGGTGCCGAGGTCGAACCCGCCGTTGTTGTAGTAGTCATAGCGGAAGTTGAGCTGCAGGCGAGTGAAGTCGGCTCCGAATTTAAACTCGTGTTTTCCTTTGGTCCAGGTGAAATTGTCAGCCCATTGAAAGGTGTTGTCGTTGAGCTTCGTAGGGCCTTGAACGGAAGAGCCGAGATTGAAGTTCGGCGTGAAGAACACGGGCGGCGCTGTGCCGGCTGGATCGTCGGGATTCAAATTCGTGAATCCCAGTGAGGCTGGCGAGGTGGTGTCGATCGGAATCGCCTGGTGTGTGGAGGTTCGATTCGCGCCGAAACGGAACTCGTTGGACATGGACGACGAGAAGATATGGTTCCAGGTAAGCGTGCCGATCTGGTCGCGAAAGTTGGTCGTATTCGCTCCGCCCAAGGGAGAGGACAACGTAGTGGGCAAAGGGAACAACTGCCGGTCGTCTTCAATCAAATAGACAAACGAAACATTGTCGTGATCGCTGAAGTTGTGATCGAGGTGCAGAATTCCCTGATCGGCATCGAGCGACTCAGTGGGGGCGGAAACAAAGGCAAACGGGCCGGCCGCGGGATCGTTGGGAAGCGGCAGGTATTTGTTGATGTAGTTCTGAATGACCGGATTCACCAGGGAACCGTTGGGGCCGAGCCCAGGCGCAGCCAGGTTGTTGAACGGGATGTAGTTTCCTGTGTAAGGATTCAGCAACTGGGCGTTTAGATCGCTGCAAGTGCCGGCGCCATTGAAGGTACCGTCGCACAAGTCGGCGAAGTTTCCCGTGCGTTCCGCGGGAGACAGCACTGTGAGCTGTTGAGATGTCTGTCCTTCGCGAGTGCGCGCACCCTGGTAAGCGAAGAAAAAGAAGGTCTTGTCCTTCTGAATCGGGCCGCCGAACGTGGCGCCAAAGACGTTGCGTTTGAACGCCTGCTTGGGCTGGTCCACCGGCAGAAAAAAGTCGCGCGCGTTGAGCACATCATTGCGGAGAAATTCGAACAGGGTGCCATGGAATTCGTTGGTGCCGGAGCGTGTGATCTGGTTGACGATGCCGCCCGAGGTGCGGCCATACTGCGCGTCGTAGTTGTTGGTGAGAATCTTGAATTGCTCAACCGCGTCTGGATTCGGGCTGACGACGATGTTGTTGTCGAGGAAGTCGGTATTGTTGCCGCCGTCGAGCAGGAACGTCAGCGATTCGGAGCGTTGGCCGCTGACCGAAAACGGATTGCCGGAGCTATCGTCAGGATCGGGATTGAAGACGCCGGCTTGCAGCAAGCCGAGCTGCAGCGTGTCGCGATCGACCAGCGGCAGATCGACGATCATGCGCTGGTCTTCCACTTTTCCGAGCACGGCGCCGGTGGTGTCCACTTGGGCGACGTTGCCGGTCACCTCGACGGTTTGCGTCTGCTGTCCAATCTGGAGCGCGACGTCGAGCCTGCCGAACTGGTTCAGCTCGAGTGTAATGCCTTCGCGAACGAACGTAGAAAAACCCGATTTCTCAACGGTGACTTTATATTTTCCGACTTGGACCTGATCGAATAGATAAGCGCCGAGGGTGTTGGAGGTATCGGTTCGAGAGATGCCGGTGCCGGTGTTGGTGAGCGTGATGGTGGCGCCGCTGACGGACGCGCCGGATTGGTCCGTGATGGTGCCGCGCAGCGATGCGGTGGTCTGCGCCGAGGCACTCGTGCAAAGAATTGTGGCGACAACGACGGCGAAAAGGAAATGCAATAGTCCGCGGAAATGGCTCACACCCAACCTCCCCCAAAACAGGAAATGCGAAGCAGGCGAGACTCGATCGCAAGGGACACCCGCGCCGAGTTGATCGCGACAGCCCAACAACACCACCCCTTGTGGCGCCAACTATAGAGCGGGGTGAATTGAAGTCAAGACAGAAACGTTTATGGAAAGCATTAAGGAGTGTTGCGTGAATGACTTAAGGTCAACGCGGAAGAGGAGAGCGGCCGGTGGGGGTGCCGGCCGCTCGTGGGCATGGGGTGATGGAGGTGCATGTGCCCGGGAGTTTTGGGTGCCCCCGAACACAACTAAAGTTTGCCGAAAGCGAGTGGCGGGGTCGATAGGCCGACGGGCTAGTTTCGCGCAGTACGAAGGTACCTGCGAAGTTGTTCGCGGCAGTTTCGCTGGCCATTGTATGGGTCGAGCGCCGGTGGTAGGCTCGCGCTCGTACGTCCTCCCGGCTCAACGCTGCTTTCAGATTTTTGGGGCGAAGCACGCGGGCCGGCCACAGCCTTGTCCGCCACCAGCACCAAACTCGCAAGACACACCGTCGTTGAAAACGAGACCCTCGGAGTAGTGCGCCAGATCCTGAATGAACTGGGCAGCACGCGTGGCCTGGAAGAACTTGCTGCGCGTGGCACGAAGGCGAATCTCGAGCGCGAACTCGGGCTCGGGAGCCTGGAGCGCGTGGAACTGATGCTGCGGCTCGGAGATGCGTGCGGCGTGCGGCTGCCGGATCGCGTGGTGGCGGAAGCCGACACGGTGAACGATCTCGTTGAGGCGATTTTGCGGGAGGAGGGGAATCCGACGCCGGCGTCGGGGTTTCCTTCGGCAGGCGTAAGTGCGGCGGCGAGTGTTGTGTCGCGTGGCGTGGCTGCGGGGCGCGAGTTGGATGAGCCGATTTCGCGCGCCGAGACACTGACTGAGATTTTTCGGTTGCGTGGACGCGCCGAGCCTGCGCGCGTGCACGTCCAGCTGTACGACGAAAACGATGCGTTGCGGACCATCACGTTTGGCGAGCTGTACGAACGCGCGACGGGCGTAGCAACGGAGCTGCGGCGGCGCGGACTCGACTCGGGGCAGACCGTGGCGATCATGCTGCCGACGTCCGCGGATTTCTTTTTTACGTTTGCGGGGATTCTGCTGGCGGGCGGAATTCCCGTGCCGATTTATCCGCCGTTTCGCGCGGACCGGATTGCGGAGTACGCGACGCGGCAATCCGCCATTTTGAAAAATGCGGAAGCGCGATTTTTGGTGACGTGGCGGCAGGCCGAGGCGTTAGCGAAATTGCTGCAACCTCGCGTGCCGACGCTGCGGGGCGTCTTAAATGCGGAGAAGCTTGGCGACGATGCGGCGGCGCGCTCAGGCGCGCCTGCCGTGAGCGGGCGGCCCGTGGAACACTTGGCGCACCAGGCGCGCGGCGAGGATGTGGCGTTCCTGCAGTACACATCGGGATCGACGGGATCGCCCAAGGGCGTGGTACTGACGCACGCAAATCTGCTCGCGAATATTCGCGCGATTATTTCCGGGATCAACATTCAGGCGGACGACGTCGCGGTGTCGTGGTTGCCGCTCTATCACGACATGGGATTGATCGGCGCGTGGTTCGTGCCGCTATATACGGGGATTCCTCTGGTGGCGCTTTCGCCGCTGGCGTTTCTGAGCCGGCCGGAACGATGGCTGCGCGCGATCCACACGCATCGCGCGACGATCAGCCCGGCCCCGAATTTCGCTTACGAATTGTGTGTGCGTAAAATTCCGGACAAAAATCTCGAAGGCCTGGATCTGAGTTCGTGGCGAGCTGCGACGAACGGCGCGGAACCCGTGCGTGCGGAGACGCTCGATCGCTTTGCGAAACGATTTGCTGCGTACGGATTTCACGCGGAGGCGCTGACGCCGGTGTACGGGCTGGCGGAGGGAGCGCTGGCCATATCCGTGCCGCGGCTCGGCGCGGGATACAAAGTGGATCGCATCGATCGCGCGGCGTTTCAGTCAGAGCGGCGCGCCGTGCCGGCCGCGGCGCGCGACGCGTCGGCGCTTGAGTTTGTAAACGCGGGCAAGCCGCTGCCGTCGGTGGAAGTGCGGATCGTCGATAGTGACGGGCGAGACCTCGGTGAGCGCGTGGAGGGGCGGCTGTGGTTTCGCGGGCCGTCTGCGACCAGCGGCTACTACAAAAATCCCGAAGCCACCGCGGCGCTGATGCGCGACGGGAATTGGCTGGACTCCGGCGACTACGCGTATTGGGCGGACGGCGAGCTTTACATCACCGGGCGCGCGAAAGACATCATCATCAAGGGCGGGCGCAATCTGTATCCGCACGAACTTGAAGAAATCGCCGGGCGCGTGGAAGGCGTGAGAACGGGATGCGTGGTGGCGTTTGGCGCGCCCGATGAGCGCAGCGGCACCGAACGCCTGGTAATCGCTGCGGAAGTGCGCGACCTGGCGAGCGCGTTGCGGATTGAGGGCGAGATAGCGAAGGCGGTGGACGACGCGATCGGCATGCCGCCGGACGTAGTGCGGCTGCTTGCACCGGGATCGATTCCGAAAACGTCGAGTGGGAAATTGCGGCGCAACGACACGCGGCAATTATTTTTGGATGGGAAGCTCGGCCAGAAGCCGCCGAAAGCTGCGATGCAAATCGCCGCGCTTGGCGCGAAGAGCGTGGTGCCGCGCGCGACCGGATGGATTCGCGACGCAGCGCGCGAGACGGGCGAGATTCTGTATGGTGCGTATGCGCTGTGCGCGTTCGCGGCGATTTTGGTGCCGCTGTGGGCGATGCTCGTGACCACGGGCGATGCGGCGCGGCGCGCGCGTATTTTGAAGAGCGGTGTGCGAGCGATGCTGGCCGGCGCGGGCATACACGTGGATGTGGCCGGGCTGAACGCCGAAGAAGAATCCGTGAAGGCCGGGCCGTGGATTTTCGCGCCGAACCACACGAGCTACATCGACATACTCGTTACGCTGGCGCATCTTCCCGCCGGCGTGCGCTGCGTTGCGAAGGGCGAAGTGGGCTCGATGCCGCTTGTTGGGACGATCGCGCGAAGAACTGGGCAATTTTTATTTGATCGCAGCGACCCGCAGGCGCGGATTCGCCAGGCGGAGGAAGTGAACGCGGCGCTGCGCGCGGGCACTTCCGTCGTGATCTATCCGGAGGGCACGTTCACAGCGATGAGCGGCGTCCGGCCGTTTCAGCTGGGCGCGTTCAAAGCTGCTGCGGATACGGGACGGCCGATTTGTCCCGTCTCGATTCGCGGCGCGCGGCAAGTGCTGCGCGATAAAACAATCCTGCCGCGGCGCGGTCGCGTGACGATCACTTTCGGTGAATTGATCGCGCCGAATACTGCCGCCGGCGACGACTGGCAAGAAATCGTCCGTCTGCGCGACGCTACGCGAGAAGCAATCGCGCGGAGTGCGGGCGAATCATTAATCTAATTTTCCGCCACTCACTGCGCGCGATGCGCGTCGCTACTCCGAACCTAAAATAAAACGCACAGTAATCGTCGTGGCCACTTCCACAGGCTCGCCGCTCAACATCGTGGGGCGGTATCGCCATTGGCGCACGGCCGTGAGCGCGGACTGCACAAGAAGCGGATTGCCGCTCACAACCTGAAGATCGCGAACCGATCCGTCCTTCGCGATGATCGCGTGAAGCACCACGTCTCCGCTGAGATGAATCGCGCGCGCCGGACCAGGGTACGCGGGCTGAACTCTGTTGATCAGCGCGGCTTCCATCACGCCCTGGCTGACACTCACGGGCTTCGTGGGTTTCTCTGCGGGCGGCCTAATCTCGGGTGGTAGCTGACGTCCGTTCGCACCCGGAATGATTAGGCCATTCGGATCTCCGGACTCCACACCAACTTCGTTGCCCGCCGGCCCAGAGGCCGGGCCTGCGTCAGGAATCGGTCCGTCATAAACGCGAATGGGTATCTGCGCCGGTTGCTGGGCCAGCAGACTGATCGTTGGACTAAGCGGGTCGTCCGGCACCGCTGGCCCGCGGGGGACGTTCGCCGCGAAGATCTCCGTTACGCCGCGATGAAAGGGAGGCGCGGGCGTGCGGGACAGAACCTTTGGAAGCACGCCTGGAAAAATGAGCGGTCCAACGATCAGCAGCGACAAAACTGCTGCCTCGAATACCACGGACAGCGTGAGAGCCTTTCGACGAAGCACGCGGCTGGCGCTGAGACCCGCGGCGTCACTTTCCAGCATGCACTGCGACAGACTTCCCAGATCGCTCATGGCGGTCGCTCCTTGCCCCTGCGGGCACACCCTCAATTCAGGGCCTGGCGGACACCAATCAGAGCTCCAGCGCAGAGCCGCTTGGCCCGGTTCCGCTCTGGCCCTTCTGATCAGTGCCCGTTTAGGAATTCGCGCGATCTCTGTAGGGATAGACACCGGAAACGCCCCGCAGTTCCCAGAACGCCGAAAACGGCCCCGATGCACCAAGTCGCACTTCGGTCTCGCATCTATAATCTTGATTGTAATGGCTTTACAAAATTCATACGAATGCTTGCAACGCCGTGACGCATATCTGCGTCTAACCTTGTGAGATTCGATTGAGTTTCATCGAGTCAGGTTTTAAATCTGACTGGGGAGGTCGTGCAAATGGCTGAAAATACGCGAGAAACCATCGGTGTTCGGTTGACCGGGTGGGCCGCGCTGAACCGCGACCCTCTGATGGATCGGGTGGAGTTTACCTGCCCGCAGTGCGGCGCGAAGGGGGACAAGGCAGCGCGTCGACCGCGCGCCGCGTACCACTTCACGGACGGCTTCGTCCAGGACATCGAGGGTGAAAGCACCACATGCCGCGGCTGCAAGGCTGCGCTGAAGGTGGTGCCGGTTGTGATGGTTCATGACAATGACGAGAAGCGCCGCTTCCAGGCGGTATTCTCGCTGGATCCCATCGCCGCCAACTAAACAGGAATCGCTTTCGGTGAGTTTCCCGAGCGATATTTTTCCGCGGGAATCTCGCTGGAAAAAAAGCACAAAGGGGAAGAAGCCTCGAGCTTCTTCCCCTTTTTTATTTTGTGCGAGCGCGCCGTTCGGACGGCCGGGGACGCATCACATTTTGGAGAAGCATGTGCGCTTGCGTGACGGGCTGGCCCTCTTCATCAAGCAACAGGTGATGCTCTTCGAGTTCGTAGCGGATCTGACGGAAAGCTTCGTCCACCGAATCCGCGAAACGCAGCCGGGCGTAATCGTCCGCGTCGATCACACCCATGCGGACCATGTGCTTCCAATTGACCACCTTATTCCAGTAGCTGCGGCCGTAGATCAGGATCAGGTGATGCGAAGAGAGTTTACCCGTCTGCAGCAGCGTGAGCATCTCCCACAGCTCGTCCATCGTGCCGAATCCGCCAGGGAACACGATCAGCGCCTTGGCCATCTGCGCGAACCAGAGCTTGCGCATGAAGAAGTAGTGAAAATAAAAATTCAGATCGGGCGAAATGTAAGGGTTCGATGACTGTTCGTGCGGTAGCTGAATGCTGAGTCCGACGGAGGGACCGCCCGCCTCGGCGGCGCCGCGATTCGCGGCTTCCATAATTCCGGGGCCGCCGCCGGAGCAAATCACAAAACGGCGCGGCTGATTACCGAGCGTCATTCCCCACGTGGTAATTTTGTGCGCGAGCTCGCGCGCTTCTTCGTAGTAGCGCGACATTTCAAGCAGCGACTTCGCGCCGGTGATTTTCATCTGCCATTCGGCCGAGCGCCGGCCGTGCGCGTCGCGCTTCACGCGATTCAGGTGCGCGAGGGCTTTATCGTGCGACTGAATGCGCGCTGAACCGAACATGACGATCGTGTCGCCGATGTTCAACCGGCGCAAGCGCGTGAGCGGATCGAGATACTCGGCCATGATCCGCAGCGGCCTCGCCGCGAGGCTCTCCATGAACTTGTGGTCTTCGTAGGCAACGTGCGGCAGCGGCTGGCCCTTTTGCTTCATACCACGCTTCATCACTCCCCCTCTCGGCATTTGGCGCGCATTGAGCAGGCTACCATTCTAGGAGAACGCTTGCAGCGATTGCAGGAGGACTAACGGTAAGTGCCCTGACAAGCAACGCACTTTGAGTGACGCGAATCAGAGAGTTTGAACAGATATGAGCCGAACGCCGCCATCGATCCTCAGCCTACGAGTGGCTGCGTCACTCGTGCTAATCACTGTAGCGATGAGCGCCGCGCCCCTCGCGCGCGCGCAAGAGGAGCCAGTCGGGCCGATCCGTCCCAAAGCCGGCGCGCCGCCGGAGCAGGCACCTCCCTCCGATCTTCAAAAACATCCCATCCGCGTGCGCGTATCGGAAGTGACGGCACCAGTGACTGTGCGAGATTCCAACGGCGAGATGGTGCTCGACGTAGCGCAGAAGGACTTCCACATTTTCGACAACGGCGTCGAGCAGAAACTCGACCATTTCGACGTAGGCGGCGATCCGCTTTCCATCGTGCTTCTGATCGAGACCAGTTTGCACGTGGAGCCCATGGCTCCCGCGATACAACGCCTTGGCACGGTCTTCACCGAAGCGGTGATGGGCACCACGTCCGAAGCCGCCGTGCTCAGTTTCGACAGCACCGTGGATACGAGGCTGAAATTCACCACCGATCCAGACGACGTGGAGAACACGGTGAAACATCTGCCGCGCGGTTCGGACGACGTGCTGCTCTACGACGCGATGGAGCGCGCCATCAACTTGCTCGAAGAGCGGCCAGCGGCGAGGCGCAAAATTCTGGTGGTGGTGAGCGAGGCGCAGGATTCCGGCAGCGACGCCAAACTCGGGGAAGTGCTGCGTCACGCGCAGCTCGCGAACGTGATGATCTATTCCATCGGCCTCAGCACGGCGATGGCGGATTTGCGTGGCGAACCGCCGCGCAAGACTGTGCCGCAGCTCGGCCCGCACGACCCAAGCCCGCCGCATTCGCCAATCGAAGCAGCCAACGCGCCAATGGGTGCGGGCGGAGGCGACTTGGCGCCTCTCGTGATCTGGCTGGTGAAGACGGGCAAAAACGCCGTAGGTCCGAACTCCCTTGCGATCGCGAGCAAGGCGACAGGTGGATTGCACGAAAACGTCAAGCGCGACGCCTCAATTCAAAAAGCGATGGACGAAATCGGCGGAGAGCTACACGCGCAGTACACGCTGGGCTACCGCCCTGCGGGCGATGACCTCGAGGGCTACCACGAGATCAACGTTGTGGTCGATCGCCCAGGTGTCACGGTTCGCACGCGGCCCGGCTATTACATTCCGCCGCTGGAGTAATTACGCCGTGCGCGATGTGATGTAAACGCGGGGCGCGCACCCTTCCTGGAGAACGAAAGGATGCGGCACCCGGAAAGGCTACATCTGTCGCAGCGATGCGCAGACTGAAGTCTACGCTACGGCGCAATTACTTCTTGTCAGGCTTCGTCGGCTCGGGTTTGGTGTCGGTGGCTACGGCAGCCTCGTCCTCTTCTTCAAGGATCGACGCTGCGGCTGCGACGCGGTCGCCATCATCAAGGCGCAACAAGCGGACACCCTGCGTGCCGCGGCCTGCCTCGCGAATTTCTCCGGCGTGCACGCGGATCACTTTGCCGTGACCCGTGATGATCATCACGTCCGAATCCTCGCGCACCTGCAGAGCCGCGACCACAGGACCGTTGCGATCGGTGGACTTCAGGTTGATGACGCCCTTGCCGCCGCGCGAAGTGACGCGATATTCGGCCAGCGGCGTGCGCTTGCCGTAGCCCTTCTCGGCGACGGTGAGCATCAACGACGTGAGCGACTCGCGAATCTGATCGCTTTCCAGTTCGTCGAGGTTACGCGTGCTCTTCTTGAATTCCTTCTCGATGATCCCGAAGTCGGGCTGCGCCGCATCCATGCTGACCACGTAATCGCCCTTCGCGAGATCCATTCCGTTCACGCCGCCTGCTGCGCGACCCATCGAGCGAACTTCCGTCTCGCGGAACAGGATCGCCTGGCCGTCGTGGCTGGCGAGGAAAATCATCTGCGTGCCGTCGGTGAGCTTCGCGCCGATCAATTCATCGTCGGCTTCGAGGTTGATCGCGATGATGCCGGACGGACGCGGATTTGAAAATTCCGCGAGCGCCGTCTTCTTCACCGTGCCGTTCTTGGTGGCGAGGAAGACGTACGTGTCGGCTGCTTCCAGATTGCGCGCCGGAACCACAGCGGTGAGCGTCTCGCCGTCCTGGAAGCGGACGAGGCTGCTAATCGCCTTGCCGCGCGTCGCCGCCGCGGCCTCAGGAATTTCGTAAACCTTCAACCAGTAAATCCGGCCCTTCGACGTGAAGAGCAGGATATAGCTGTGCGCCGATGCAATGAAGAAGCGCTCGACGAAATCGTCTTCGCGCGTCTTCGCGCCGATGCGACCCTTTCCTCCGCGCGACTGGTGGCGGTAGGTGTCCACGGAGGTGCGCTTCACGTAGCCCGCGTGGCTGACGGTGATTGCCATCTCCTCGTCTTTGATCAGGTCTTCGAGCTTGATGTCGTCCACGGCATCGACGATTTGCGTGCGCCGCTCGTCGCCGTACGTCTTGATGATTTCGCGTAGCTCGGCCACGATCACGGCCTTCAGCTTCTTGTCGCTGCCGAGAATTTCGCGCAGCTCGCCGATGCGATCGCGGATGGATTTCAATTCATTAAGAATGTCTTCGGTGGAAAGGCGCGTAAGGCGGTGCAACTGCAGTTCGAGAATCGCGTCGATCTGCGCATAGCTCAAGCCTTCCACGGTGGAGGGCATGCCGTACTTTTTGTTATTTAGCTGCACACCGGCGAGGCTCTTCGCCTTGCCGTCTTCGCTGATCGAGATTTTCTTGTCGAGGAAGTAGTCGTGCAAATTCTCGCGGGCGTTCGCGCGGCTGGCCGATCCGCGGATGATGCGAATCACTTCATCGATGTAATCGAGAGCGATCTGGTAGCCAAGCAAAATGTGCTCGCGCTCTTCCGCCTTGCGCAATTCGTACTGCGAACGCCTGCGCACCACGTCAATGCGGTGCTCGACGAAGAGGCGCAGCATGTCGATCAGGCCCAGCTCGCGCGGCTGCCCCGCAACGATGGAGAGCAGAATCATGCTGAACGACTCTTCCATCTGCGTGAGCTTGAAGAGCTTGTTCAGCACGATTTGCGGCTCTTCGTCGCGCTTCACTTCGATCACGATCCGCATGCCCTGCCGATCGCTTTCGTCGCGAATGTCGGAGATGCCGTCGATCTTTTTGTCGTTGATGAGCTGCGCGATGTGGGAAATCATGCGCGCTTTGTTTACCTGGTAAGGCAGCTCGGTGATGACGATGTCTTCGCGATCTTTGCCGCGCTTTTCGATCGCGGCTTTGGCGCGCATTTTGAAGGCGCCGCGGCCGGTCTTGTACGCCTGCTCGATGCCTTCTCGACCGCTGATGAATCCGGCGGTCGGGAAGTCCGGGCCGGGAATCGTCTTCATCAACTTTTTCAGCGTGATGTCTGGATCTTCGATGTACTGGATCGCGCCTTCCACCACTTCGCGCAAATTGTGCGGCGGAATGTTGGTGGCCATGCCGACGGCGATACCGGACGAGCCGTTGACCAGCAGGTTCGGAATGCGCGTGGGAAGGACGACCGGCTCTTTCTCGGTCTCGTCGAAGTTCGGCGTGAAATCGACGGTTTCCTTCTCGATGTCCGAGAGCATTTCCTCGGCGATTTTCGAAAGGCGCGCTTCGGTGTAACGCATGGCCGCGGGAGGATCGCCATCGACGGAGCCGAAGTTGCCCTGGCCATCGACGAGCGGGTAGCGCATGTTGAAATCCTGCGCGAGGCGCACGAGCGCGTCGTACACCGGGGTATCGCCGTGCGGATGAAACTTGCCGAGAACTTCACCGACGATCTTCGCGCACTTGCGGTAGCCCTTGGTGGACGTGAGGCCGAGCTCGTACATGCCGAAAAGAATCCGGCGATGAACGGGCTTTAAGCCGTCGCGCACGTCAGGCAAGGCGCGGCCGATGATTACGCTCATCGAGTAATCGAGGTACGACTTCTTCATCTCCGATTCGATATCAACCGGCGTCAGTATCTGGTTTGTTTCGTCGGCCACTCTGCGTCTCCGTCGTTGTGAAAATTCCCGCTGTTGGTGGTTGTGCGTTTACGCGTGTTTACGTGTGCTGTGCGGTCCACGCGATCACGAACGCTTTCACCGTTTCGAAAGCGGTCGCATTGTTCGAAAATCGCTGCGGCTCAAACGTCGATTCGAGCAGCTTGAGCAGTTCGTCGCTTTCGGCTTCGGTGCTGCAGCTGAATGCGACGCCCCGTTCGTTATCGGGCGCCGAGGTGGGCGTAGCTTTGAATTCGGAGCAGCTCAGCCCCCGCAAGCCCGGCAAAATCTTCCACACCAGCTGATACGTCGTCATGGCTCGACCGTGATTGCGCGTTAAATGTCGAGATTGACGACGTCGAGCGCGTTTTCCTCGATGAATTTGCGGCGCTCTTCCACGTTTTCGCCCATCAGCGTCGAGAAAATTTCCTCGGCCGCGACGGCGTCTTCCACGCGAACCTTGAGCAGCGTGCGGACCTCCGCATTCATCGTGGTGGTCCAGAGCTGCTCGGGATTCATTTCGCCCAAGCCCTTGAAGCGCGTGATGGTGAAATCTTTCTTCGCGTCTTCGAGGACGTAATTCAGCACGGCCGTCGTGTCGTCCTTCACCACTTTTTCCGAGTTGTGCGTGATGGTGAAGGGCGGTTTATCGAGTTCGGAGATCTGGCCGTAAAGCGAACGCATCCGCTTGTACTCGGGCGACGCGGCCAGAGCCCAGTTCACGCGGCGCTCCACGCCATTCTTCACCACAAGCTCGTGCAAGCTGTGTTCTTCGTCGTACGCCATCTTGGTATCGAGATCCAGCTTCGACTTTTCGATGGCCTTCGCGAGTTCCTGGAGCTTTTTCTTGTCTTCGAAGTCGGCCTTCTTATCCAGTTCGCTTTCGGCGAGCAGCTCCACGAGCTTCGGCACGCGCAACCTGCGGCCGAGCTTCGCAGTGACCTGATCGTATTCCTGCACGTTCAGCAGGAATTTTGTCAGGTCGCCGCCTTCGAGCGACTTGCCGTTCTTGCCCTTGATCGAGTGGTCTTCGGTTGCGCGCTTCATCAATTCGCCGGCGAACTCGCGTTCGTCGCGGATGTAGCGGTCCATCTTGCCGCGCTTCACGCGATAGAGCGGCGGCTGAGCGATGTAGATGTGGCCGCGTTCGATCAGCTCGCGCATGTGGCGGAAGAAGAAAGTGAGCAGCAGCGTGCGGATGTGGCTGCCGTCCACGTCCGCGTCGGTCATCAGAATCACTTTGTGGTAGCGCAGTTTGTTGGCGTCGAAATCGTCTTTGCCGATGCCCGTGCCCAGCGCCGTGATGATGGCCCGAATTTCTTCGTGGCCAAGCATCTTGTCGTAGCGCGCTTTTTCGACGTTGAGAATTTTACCTTTGAGCGGAAGGATCGCCTGGTACTTGCGATCGCGGCCGCCTTTTGCGGAGCCGCCTGCGGACTCACCCTCGACGAGGAAGAGTTCGCAGCGCGCCGGATCGCGTTCCTGGCAATCCGCGAGCTTGCCGGGCAAGCCGCTCGAATCGAGCGCGGATTTGCGGCGCGTGAGTTCGCGGGCCTTGCGTGCGGCTTCGCGAGCGCGGGCTGCTTCAATGCACTTGCCGATGATTTTGCGAGCGATCGACGAGTGCTTGTCGAAATATTCGCCGAGCTTCTCGTTCACCATCTGCTCGACGACGCCCTTAATGTCGCTATTGAGTTTGCCCTTGGTCTGGCCTTCGAACTGCGGCTGCGGTAGCTTCACCGAAACCACCGCAACGAGACCCTCGCGAACGTCGTCACCGTTGATCGTGACTTCGTCCTTCTGCTCTTTCAGCATGCCCAGCGAGCTGGCGTAGTAGTTGATCGTGCGCGTGAGCGACGAGCGGAAGCCGGAAAGGTGCGTGCCGCCATCGACTGTGTTGATGGTGTTGGCAAACGCGAATACGTTTTCGGCGTAGCTGTCGTTGTATTGCAGCGCGATTTCCACTTCCACCGAGTCGCGCTTGCCTTCGATGTAGATCGGCGAATCGTG
This sequence comes from uncultured Acidobacteriota bacterium, assembly GCA_963702125.1. GTDB lineage: Bacteria > Acidobacteriota > Terriglobia > Acidiferrales > UBA7541 > Palsa-295. The sequence continues at coordinate 4,013,150 of OY969716.1, read as the reverse complement.
CAGCACGCCCTTGCCCTTGTTCAAGTGCTTGACGAATTCAGCGATGCCGCCCGTGAAACGAAATTCCGTCTTCTTGCCGCTGCGCTCGTCGTCGAGCGTGATCTTGAGGCCCTTATTCAGGAACGCGAGTTCGCGCAGCCGCTGCGCCAGCGTGTCGTAGCTATAGACGATGGTCGTGAAGATGGATGGATCGGCGTGGAACGTAATTTTCGTGCCGGTCTTGCGCGTCTTGCCGGAGGCCTTCAGTTTCGATTTCGGCGCGCCTTTTTCGTACGCCTGCTCCCACACTTCGCCATCGCGCCAGATTTCGAGTTCGAGCCAATCGGACAGCGCATTTACCACCGAAACGCCGACGCCGTGGAGGCCGCCGGAAACTTTATACGTGTCGCTATCGAATTTTCCGCCCGCGTGGAGAACGGTCATCACCACTTCTGCAGCGGACTTTTTCTCCGTGGCGTGCATGTCCACGGGAATGCCGCGGCCGTTGTCCTGCACGGTGACGCTGTTGTCGTCGTGCACCGTAACATTGATTTCGTCACAGTATCCCGCCATCGCTTCGTCCACCGAATTGTCGGCAACTTCCCAGACGAGATGGTGCAATCCCATTTCGCCCGTGGATCCGATGTACATCGCGGGGCGTTTGCGAACGGCTTCCAGACCAGCGAGAACCTTAATCGATGTGGCGTCGTACTTGTGCCCAGCGGCGTTTGCGGCCGCGGCGTCTTTTTCAGCCATGGGTGCAGCGTCTCCTCAGAATGCGTGGTCGTACGCGGAAGGCGGGTCGCGCGGATAGCTCGACACTTGCCTTGCCATTGGTCCCCTTCAATCGGCGAGCCGATCGAACTGAGACTCGAAGGGTTGCGGCTCCATCCCGACCCAATCCGAAATTTCGGGGGGACGCGGCGGAGCTTGTTTTTCCCCTGCGGAAGGGGGAAAGCCCGACGGATTCGCTCGCCGAAAACGCCCTGGCGCGGGCGCAAAACTCAGCGGAAACCGGTCGAACTTAGTGCCGTTCTAGGTATTACAAGAACTGGGCCGAGTGTACAGGAAGGAAGCCGGAATCTCAACAAAAAACTGAATTGGCAATGGTCTTTATCGTCTTTATTTTGTGTGCCTTACAAGAGGCTGGATTCAGTGTTTTTCGGACAATGCCAGCAGCGTTTCGGACTCGAAAAAGTGGCTCGCGACGCGTCAATTTTCGGCCGGATTTCGACCGACTTTGCACGGCGCAACCCTGTCCAGCGAGGAGTTTACTTGACACGTTGGCGTGAAAACGGCAGTTTGTCCCCAGATTCCGCGGATGCGTGAGGTGCGCGCGATGAAGCGAAGCTGGAATTGGCGGATTTGGGTGGGTGCGCTCGTCGTGATCGCGGGCGCGGTCGTCTATCAGGTGTACTGCGTTCAGGTGCCGGCGCTGCGCGATCGTCCGTGGCTGAATCTACCCGCCATCGCAATCGGTCTCGTGATGATCGGTGTTGGCCTGAAGCGCGCGTTTCAGCAGCCCCAGCTGTATCGCGGAAAAATCTTCGGCAGCGTGATAGGCGGACTGATGGCCATGCTCGCCCTGTTTTTCTGCTTCGCGATGTTTATCGCATCGCGACACATGCTACCGGCTGCGAATGGCGCGCCTCAGGTCGGTCAGGTAGCGCCGGATTTCACGCTGCCCGATTCGAAGAATCAGCCAGTGCAGTTGTCCGCTCAGCTGAGTGCATCGTTCGCGGGCAACGGGGATGCTGTAGGCGCTGCGGAAGCCGGCCAGACAGCCGGAGTGCTGCTGATTTTCTACCGAGGATACTGGTGACCGTTCTGCAACTCCGAGTTGCGGAGTTTCCAGAAAGCGTTGCCCGAATTTGATGCGCGCAGAATCCGCGTGATCGGTATCAGTGTGGACTCTCCGGAGGAATCGGAGAATCTGCGCGAATCACGGGGCTACACGTTTCCCATTCTCTCCGACGCGAATCGCGATGTGATCAAGAGGTGGGACCTGGTGCACTCGCACGGCGGCCACGCTACGCACGACGGTGAAGACATCGCTCGGCCGGCGGAGTTCCTGATCGATTCGGCGGGAAAAGTGCGCTGGGTGAATCTCACGGACGACTTCGTAAAGCGCGCTCGCCCAGAACAGGCGCTCGCAGCATTCGACGCGACGAAAAAATAAAGCGCGACCGCGGGGCGCGACTGGCGCGCTCCGTCGTGATCAGATGCGCATCGGCATCACCACGTAGCGGTAACGCGACGAATCCGAGCCGTCCTTGGCAACGGGCCGGAGCTGCCCAGCCGACTGTTCATCCTTCAGCTCGAAGCTGATCTGGCAATCGCCCGCCGCGGCAAGAAAATCGAGCAAATACTGCGCGTTGAAGCCGATCGCGATCGTCTCGCCCTTGTATTCCTTCCCGATTACTTCCTTCGCTTCGCCGTAGTCCGGGCTCGACGAGGAAACTTCCATGCCCTCATTCGAGAGCATAAATTTCACGGCGTGCGTGCGCTGATCGGCGAGCTGCGCCACACGACGAAGCGCCGCCTGCAGCTCTTCCTTCTCCAGCACGAGCGTCTTATTCGCGTCGCGCGGCAGCACAGCTTCGTAATTCGGAAATTGTCCCGTGAGCTTGCGCGACGTCAGCAGACGCCCGCCAAACTGAAAGAACAAGTGGCTTTCATCCTGTCCGAATTCCACCTGTCCGTCTTCGCCGATGCCCTGCGCCAAGCGCTGCACTTCCGTCATCGCCTTCTTCGGCACGAGCACGCTGGTCTCGTTCGAGAATCCTTCGAACTTGTGATCGATCTCCACCATCGCGAGCCGATGGCCATCCGTGGCAACCATGCGCACCAGATTCGGCTTCAGCACCAGCAGCGCGCCATTCAGCGTGTAGCGCGACTCTTCCAGCGAAATCGCAAACGTCGTCTTCGCGATCAGATCCGACAGCAGCGCCGCCGGCACCTTCACCATCGCATGCGGAAAATTCGGCAGCGCCGGGAAATTTTCCTTCGACATGCCCACGAGCTTGTAATTCCGCCGGTCGCACGTGATGTGGACCCAGTGATTGTCGAGCAGCTTGAATTTGATTTCTTCCTCGGGCAGCAAACGCACCAGCTCGAGAAGTTTTTTCGCGGGAATCGTGCCAGCGCCTTCCTTCTTGATCTTCGCTTCGCAGGAGGTGCGAATGCTCAGCTCGAGGTCGGTCGCCGTGATCGTCAGGCGGTTGCCCTTTGCTTCCACAAGCAGGTTCGACAGAATGGGGATCGTCGTCTTGCGCTCCACCACTCCCTGCGTGTATTGCAGTTCCTCGAGCAGGTCAAACTTCTTTACGCTGAATTCCATCTCGGGCGGCCCTCTTATTGGCGTGAGCGTGCGGTTGCAGCGGTTACTCTACTGCTTTTCTTAAACTGAATAAATATATATGAACACCGTCGCCGTCGCCGCACCTGTGGAAATCGCGGAAAACCTCGTAAGTCGAAGGCGGCGCGATTGTTACTCGAAGATGTTCACTGTGCAGGGCCTCGAAGAAGTGAGCAGCGAGGCGCTCGTACTGGAACCGCGCTGCCGAACCGGCTCGTCCACATTTTCTTGCACAGGGAAACACACAGCAGAAAGGCGGGGTTTTGTGAATATCTTTCAGTAAGTCTAACCGAATGAATCGAGTAGCCTGTTGATAATTTTGTTCAAATCCTTGTCGCTCTGCCGCAAGCCTTCGATTTTGTTGATGGAATGCAGCACAGTAGTGTGGTGCTTTCCGCCGAACTGCCGCCCAATTTCCGGCAGCGAAGCAGACGTCAGCTGCTTCACGATGAACATCGCAACCTGGCGCGGGTAAGAAATCACCTTCGAGTTGCTGCGCATCTTCAGATCCTGCGCGCGAAGGCCAAACACTTCGCTGACGCGCTTCTGAATCTGCTCGATCGTCACCTTCTTTTCGTGCGTCTCGATAATGTTCTTCAGCACCTGCTGCGCTGTGGCCAGGTTCAGCTCTGTGCCGGTGAGCGAGGTGTACGCCATCACGCGGATCAAAGCGCCCTCAAGCTCGCGAATGTTGGACTTGATGGACCGCGCGATGTACTCGGCCACGTCGTCAGGAACCTGCGCGCGTTCACTCTCGGCCTTCTTCTGCAGAATCGCGATCTTGGTTTCGAGATCGGGCGGCTGAATGTCTGCGATCAAGCCCCACTCAAATCGAGACCGCAGCCGCTCTTCGATCGACGAAATTTCCTTCGGTGGGCAATCGGACGAGATCACGATCTGCTTCTGCTGATCGTAGAGCGCGTTAAATGTGTGGAAGAACTCTTCCTGGGTGCGCTCGCGCGTGGCGATGAACTGAATGTCGTCCACCATCAGTACGTCCATGTTGCGGAAGCGGTCGCGGAAAGCAGGCATCCGTTCAAAGCGGATCGACGCGATCACTTCGTTTGTGAATTTCTCGGCGCTGATATACGTGATGCGCAGCGCGGGATTGCGCTTCTTCAGCGAATGACCGATGGCCTGCATCAGGTGCGTCTTGCCCAGGCCCACTCCGCCGTAAAGGAAGAGCGGGTTGTAGGATTTCGACGGCTGCTCGGCCACGGCCACCGCGGCGGCGTGCGCGAACTGGTTCGACGCGCCGACGATGAACGAATCAAACGTGTAGCGCGGATTCAGCTGGTGCGCGACGGCGTCAAAATCCAGCTTCGCCTGTGCCGTGACGGCTGCGTTCACCGCAGCCGGCTCCGCATCGGCGCAAACAAACTCGAGCTGCAGCTGCGGCTTGCCAATCTCGGTGATCACGGCCTGCAGAAGCTGGCCGTAAGTCTCGGTGAGACGCTTGCAAAACAAGCGTGTGGGTACGCGGACCACCAGGCGGTCTTCATCCAACCGCTCCATCCGCGTGGGACGGAACCATGTGGCGAAGCTGTGCGGGTTAACGCGCCGCTCGGTGTGTAGAAGAATCTTGTCCCAAAGATTCATAGCAAAAGCCAGCCCTTGCCGCGATTTCCAGAAGTGTGGAAACGCTGTGGAAAAACCCGCCCCTTCAGGCGGAACAATTTTTAGACTTGTCGCTCAGGTTCGGTGATGCAATGCGCTGCGCCCCTGGTTGCATCATCCGGGAAGTCATCACGGTTTGAAAGTCGCTCGACACGTGAGGCGGGATTCTGCCTAAACGCGACGTTGGTAGCAAGAGAAAACTGCGTGAATCCTCCCGCCACTCTCCACATATAATTCACAGGATTTCCACAGAACAAAATTTTGATGTTCGCGCGCGAATTCGCTTGATTCCCGGAAAGACTCTCGCGCCTTCCGGCGAAAATTTTTTCACGCCCGGATACGCGCGTCAATCCAGCCTGAAATTTACGCGTTCGATCGAGCTGGCGCGTCCCGTAATTCCATCCACAGTGATTTCCACAGTGTTCATTTGCACGTCGTTCTCGGCCACCACGAACTTCGTCGGCATCGCATCGAGAAACTTCTGCACGATCGGCCTTTTCTCCATGCCGATCACGCCGTCGTGCGGGCCCGTCATGCCCACGTCCGTGATGTAAGCGGTGCCGCCCGGCAGCACACGGTTATCGGCAGTTGCCACGTGCGTATGCGTGCCCAGCACGGCGGAGACGCGCCCATCCAGGTGCCAGCCCATCGCTATTTTTTCAGACGTCGCCTCAGCGTGCATATCGACGATGATCACTTTTGCATTCGGAGGCAGCGACTCCAGCTCGCGATTCGCGGTGCGGAACGGATCCTCGAGCGGCGCCATAAACGTGCGCCCCTGCAAATTCAACACCGCGTACTCGATGCCGTTTTTCGCGAAGCCGACGTAGGTGCCCTTGCCCGCGGAGCCTTGCGGAAAATTGGCGGGGCGAATCAGCCGCGGCTCGTGCGGCAGAAAATCGATAATTTCTTTGCGATCCCAGATGTGATTCCCGCCGGTAATCACCTCCACGCCCGCCGCGAAAATTTCTTCCGCGAGCCGCGGCGTGATGCCAAATCCAGACGCGGCATTCTCTCCATTGGCGATGCAGAGATCGATCTTCCGCTGGACCAGAATGTCCGCCAGCCGGTCGTGCACGATTTTTCTTCCGGGGGATCCGACGATGTCGCCGATAAAAAGAATTTTCACTCGAAAGGTCCGATCTAAGTGGAAAAGGAATTACGCGCGGTGACCGCGCGGAGTTTGCAGAACGGTCCACTTCGCCGTGCGTTGCTAGGCCTCTGAACCCCACGAACAAGTGGGTGCCCTGCGCCTGCTTTAAGGCCATCCAGCCGGCAAGCCGTCAGACAGCACAAGGGCAGGACGACGCGGACTCCCTGGGATCCAGTGTTGGTTCAAAAGACCATCGCAACGACCACCTGCGTCGCAGGCGCGTTCCGCAACCCATTGTAGCAGGATTCGCGAAGCGGACAGGACGACGCGCGGATGCCTTCGATAAAAGAAAACGCCGCGGCTCCGGAGTTCGCGTCCGGGCCGCGGCGTTTTCTTGTGCGTTAACGGCTTCGTCGATTAAAAGTGGAAGCCGATCTCGCCCGTAACCGTTCTCGGCGTCACGAAATGCGTACCGCTGAAGGTCGAGAGGAAGTTGTAGAGCACCTCGTTGTTGGTCAGGTTGATCACCGTCAAGCGTGCGCTCCACTTGTGGCGGTCGCCGTTGAAGAGGTTGTCGTCGCCCACCGCGATGTCAAAAAGATTGCGGGAAGCGATGCGCGGCGGATTGTGATCGTCATCTTCCGTGCCGGGCTTCGGCACGACGATGCGCGTCGATCCAAACTGCGACGCCAAGCACGGATTGGGCAGCGGAGTGGTCGGCGTGGCTTTCTGGCTGCCGCAATAGAAGCCCGCTTCAAACTCCTGATCGGCGCTGAGCGGATTGCCGAACGGATCTTCCATCAGGATCGCAGGCTGTCCGCCCAGCGTCGTGCTCTGCGGACAGTCGTTGTTTGCGTTGATGCCGTAGCACGGCGCGGCGCCGGCAACGAGGCCCGAGTCGTACCGCCAGTTGAAGCCCACCCACGGGAGCTTCTTCCACGGTTGATATTGCAGGTGCGTGGTTTCGTTGAAGTGCTCGTCGTGGTCGATGCGGAATGGCTGCGAGCCGGAACCGGGAGGTTGCGGCGTCACACCCGCGCCGCCGATTTGCGGCGTGAAGAACCGCGCGGCGACGCTCGACATCACGACAAACGCAGTGAAGCCGTGATAGTTCGGCACCGTGGCGCGCAGCATGTAGCCCGGGATTTTCGAGTTGTGCCACTCGATAGGAAACGTGATCGGCGTATTGCCCAGCACGCTGAAGTCGTAGCCGTTGTGCGTGTACTTCCAGATGTACTCGCCATCGACCACGAGGAATTTGCCGAACGCCTGCTGGAAACCCGCATGGAACTCGTTGCGGAATCCCGGACTGAGCGGTTCGGGTGAAAGCGCACCGCAAGCGAGCAACGGATTCAAAACTGGCGACTCGCAACCGATGCTCGAAAGGATCAGGTTTTCGTTGAACGGCGTTTCGAGCGTCCGAGCGTACGACGCGCGAAGCACCGTGTTCGTCTTCTTTATGTTGTACGCAAGCCCAAGCCGCGGTTCCGCCTGGTTCGCTTTCGTCAGGCCGTTGTAGAGGTCGCCGCGGATGCCGAGGTTGAACGACCAACTCTTCCAGTTGATCGAATCCTCCACATACATTGCGAACTCTTTCACATCGGTGTGACCGTCAAACGTGAAGAGGCCGCCGCCACGCGAAAGGTCGAACGGAAGCAGGACCGGGTTAAAGAGCGGATAAAGCGTCGATCCCGGTGCGTTCGGATTCGTCGCGACATTCTGCTGAAAACCTGCGACGCCGCACTGCGAAGGATCGGTGAACCCTTCCACAGGAACGTTCGGGTCGGCCGAAAGAGCGGACGTCAAGCACGGAGCGTTGAACGTGGGATCCACGATGCCGAGGTGATCGTGTTCGTCGAGAAACGTTTGCTCGTACACCACTCCGGCTTTGATGTTGTTGATGCCGTGCACCCAGGAGATGCTGGAGCGCGCGCCGGCGTTCGTGAGCGTGCGATTTTGTCCCACGCTTTCCCGTTGCAGGCTCGGCGGCCCAAGATCCGCAAACGGATTGTCGCTCGGGTAGTAATTGTAATTGTCGTGGCGGATGAAGATGCCGCTCGTCAGCACTGCGTTGGAATTGATGATGTGCGTCCACGATGGAGCGATGTTGTACGTTTCGATCTTCGAGCGTTGATCCGTTGCTCCAACCACGTTGCCGTTCGGGTCGAGCCCGCCGTTGTCCACCACCACGCCGTTCCACGCCGTTGCATCTTGCGCGTCGAACGAGTTCGGCGTCTGAAACCACGAGCGCGTGTAGCCGCCATTCAGGTGAATCGAGTTGGCTGCATCGAGCGTGTAATCCACGCGGTCGAAAATATTTTCCTGGTTGCCTTTATCGTGCATCACGCTGAATTCGGGCGGATCCAGAAAACGCCCGCTGTCGAGCCCGCTGACGGCGATGAAGTTTCCCCAGCTCTGCCCGCCATAGGCGAGATCGAATCCCGCGTCCGAGCTGCCGAACGAGCCGTAAGATCCCGTAATGCTGCCGTGCGGAGTGGTCACTCCCTGCCCGGAGCGCGTCGTGACGTTGATCACCAGACTCGTCTTATCGCCATATTCCGCAGGCGGTGCGCCGGAAATCACTTCGATCGATTCGATTGAGTCCGCGGGAATTTGGTTCGAGAACACTTTGCTCTGTTGGTCCGTGATTGGCTGGCCATCCACGGAAAAAGAATTTTCCGCGTGGTCGCCGAGCCCGTGGAACAGACCGTTCGAGTCCGCGGCCACGCCGGGTGTGGAAAGCGTAACGAGTGAGCTGACCGACGACGACGCGCTTTCCAGCGGCATGCGATCAAACAGTTTGCGATCCACATCCGTGTGAAACGTCGGATCGTTCTCTGTAAGGTCTTCGCCGCCCTCCACGGTTACGCTCGAGGAACTGCCCTGGACCTTGAGCGAAATCTTCAGCTCAACCGGCACCGACGAGCGCACGTCCACATCCTGCGCGTAAGCCGCAAAACCCGCCGCCGCGACGCTCAGGTGGTACGGATTGAAGGGCACGTTCGGAATCGTGAAGCTGCCTGCCGCGTCGGTCGTAGCCGTGCGTTCAAGCCCGCTCACCGGGTTGTGCAGCGTCACAGAGGCGCGTACAACCACCGCGCCCGAAGGATCGGTCACCGTTCCTGTGACGTTTGCCGAGTTTACGTTCTGCGCGCCGGCGATCTGCACCACGCACGCCAGTACGAAAACTAAAACGATTGCTGGAAATCGAAATACACGCCTGACTCTCATCAATAATTCCCCTTTGTATGAAATCGGGCTCCGCCGCAATAAATGCCGCTGGACGCCGGATGAAGGTGGAATTCGGCGCAGTGCGCGTGAGCTTCGCGCGCTGTTGCGCTGGGGATTCAGTTTTCGGGATGAATTGAGAGAGTTAGACCGGCGGGGCGCGGGGAATTCGTTGCGTAAAGACAGCATCAATCGAGGGCGGCAATTCGCGCACAAACGCGAATCGCGCGATCGGGAATACGACGCCGGAAAGGGGCTGCGCGGTTGGCTTGGGGATCGCCGCGTGGCCGATGTGGCAAACCTGGCAATGGCGCTCGTCTGAGCCATCGGCGTGTGAGTGGTTCACGCCCTGCGCCACGAACACGCACACGGACAGCATCAACAGAATGGCCAGTGCCCGTTTTGTGGCGACGCTTCGCATTTCTAAAAATGCAGCTGAGACCTCAGACCTGCAGCACGTCTCCTTCCTTTGCGAACATCTTATACATCACCGGACTCACGATGCGGCCCAGGAACAGGCGCGAAATCAGTCCCGCAACGATCACAATCGCAAACGGCTTCTGAGAGTCGGAACCAATCCCCGTGGAGAGCGCCGCGGGCAACAACCCAAGGCATGCAACCAGCGCCGTCATCATGATCGGCCGGAAACGGATCAGCGATCCGTCCACCGTGGCCTGCTCAATCCCCATTCCTTCCAGGCGCAGCTTATTAATGTACGAGACGTCGATTACGGCCGTTTCTACGCCGACGCCCAGTAGCACCAACATGCCGAGCAGTGACGACACGCTAAACGGCGTATGCGTCAGCTTCAACGCCAGCAACGCGCCCACCGGCTCCGTGATGATCGTGCTCAGCACCACTACGATCGGGAATTTCGCGTTTCCATACAGCGCGAACAAAATCATGAAAATCAAAATCACAGTAAGCGGCGCCACCAGATAAACCTGATTCATCGCGCTCAGGAACTCGCTGTACTCGCCACCCCATGCCAGCCGGTAGCCGATCGGCAGCGACTTCGACACGTCCGCAATCGCCTTCTGCCCGTCGCGCACGGCGCTCGCGAGGTCTCTCCCCTCGATGCTGTACTGCACGCCGATGTAACGCGAGTTGTTTTCGCGGTAGATGAAAGAGGCACCGTTGCCCTCGTGAATGTCGGCCACTTCACTCAGTGGAATTTGTTGCCCTGTCGGTGTGCCGACCAACAGATTCGCGATCTGCTGCGCGTTTTCGCGGAACTGCGGCTGCATGCGCACCACCAGGTCAAATAGCTTCTCGCCCTGGATCACCTGCGTCGCAGCCTGTCCGCCCACCGCGGCCTGCACGATGCCTTCCACGTCCGCCACGTTCACGCCGTAGCGCGCGATCTTGTCGCGATCCACTTGCACAATCAACGTTGGCTGGCCCAGCTCGCGCACAACGGTAAGTTCCGTGAAGCCCGGCACGTGTTCGAGGCGGCGCTTGATCTCGAGAGCCTTGTCCTGCAGCACATTCAAATCGCTGCCGTAAATTTTCACCGCCAGCGCGCTCTTCAATCCCGTCAACGCTTCGTCCACGGCGTCCTCGGCCGGCTGCGTGTAATTGAAAATAATCCCAGGAAACGCGCCCAGCTGCTTCTGCAGATCCTCGATCAACTCTGCCTTGTTATGGACACTCGAGCTACTCCATGTCGCGTCCTTGTAAGGCTTGAGGCCAACGTAGAACTCGCAGTTGAAAAAGCCGGTAGGATCGGTGCCGTCGTCGGGCCGGCCAAGTTCGGAGCCAACATCGGTAACCATCGGATACTTCGCGAGGATCGTGCGAATCTGCGGCGCCACTTTCGCGGCCTCTTCGTACGATATCGTGTACGGCATCGTCGCGCGAACCCACAGCGCGCCCTCATCGAGGTGCGGCATGAACTCGCCGCCGATGAACGGAATCAGCAGCAGCGACGCCGCCAGAATGATCAAGCAGACGACCATCGTGAGCATGGGCCGCTTAATACACCAGCGCAGCTCCGACGCGTACTCGTCCTTGATCCAGTTGAATGCGCGATTCCGTTTCTCGCGCACGCCGCCCTTGAACCAGTAGCTGCACAGCACAGGCACCAACGTGAGTGTGAGAATCAGCGAACCGATCAGCGCCACGCCCATCGTGTCCGCCATCGGGTGGAACAGCAGTCCAGACGGTCCGCTCAGCGCGTAGATGGGAATGTAGCCGGCGATGATGATCGCCACGGAGTAGAAGATCGGCCGGTCCACGTCGCGTGCCGCGGCGAGGATCACCTCGTGCAAATCGTAAGACGTGCCTTCGCGCAAGCCCAGCTCGCGGTAAATGTTCTCCACCATCACCAGCGTGCCGTCGATGATGATGCCGAAGTCGATCGCGCCGATCGAAAGCAGATTCGCTGCAACACCGTGCGCGTTGAGAAAAATAAACGAGAAAAGCAGCGCGAGCGGAATCGTGAGCGCGACGATCACCGCGGCGCGCACGCTCACCAGGAAGAAAACCAGCACGATGAGCACAAGCGTCATGCCCAGCATCATGTTTTCTTCCACCGTGTCGATCGTCAGGCGCACCAGATCGCTGCGGTCGTAGTAGGGAACCACTTTCACGTCCGGCGGCAAAATGTGCGCGTTCAGCTCGGCGGTTTTTTCTTCCACGCCTTTCAGCACGTTCTGCGTCTGCTCGCCGCGCAGCATCATGATCACGCCTTCCACGGCGTCATCATTTTTGTTGAATCCGAATTGCCCAAGCCGCGGCGCGTGCCCGATGGCCACATCGCCCACGTCGCGGACGCGCACCGGCACGCCGTTCTGCGAGCCGATGACCACGTTGCGAATGTCGTTCTCATCGCGAATCAGGCCGAGTCCGCGCACGTAGTAGAACTGTCCGCCCTGCGAATAAAATCCGCCGCCCGTATTCGCATTGTTGATGGAAAGCTGCTGCAGGATTTGCGGTACCGCGATGTGATAGCCGTAGAGCCGCGCGGGATCGAGCAGCACCTGATACTGCATCACCGTGCCGCCAAAGCCGGAATCGTCCGCCACGCCGTGCACTTGCTTGTACTCGCGCTCGAGAACCCAATCTTCGATCGTTTTCAATTCCTGCGGCGTGCGATCCGGGCTGACGATCACATAGCGATACACAAGTCCCGACGGGCTCGACAAAGGCGCCAGCGTAGGCTGCACACCGGTGGGAAGCGTTACTTCACTTAGTCGCTGAAAAACAATTTGCCGCGCGAAATAATCGTCCGTCTTATCGCCAAACGTCAGAATCACGTCCGAAAGCTCGTACAGCGAGATGGAGCGCTGAATCTCCATCTTCGGTACGCCGTTCATTTCCACTTCAATGGGCAGCGTGATGAGGCGCTCGACTTCCTCCGCCGCGTGGCCCGGCCACTGCGTGATGATTTCCACCATCGGCGGCGCGAGGTCCGGATACGCGTCCACCGGCATGCGCTGAAACGACACCGCGCCGCCAATGATGATGAAGACAGCCAGCATCAGCACCAGAAAGCGCTGCCTCAAAGCGAATTGTACGATTCCGTGGATCATCAAAATTTAGTGTTGGAACGAATTGGCAAACTGCAGAAACAAACTTCCGTTGCCCGCGATCCGGTCGCCCGGTGCGAGTCCACTCAGCACCTGCGTCGTGCCGTTTTCACTCTGCCCGATATCCACCGACCGCCGCCCAAAGCTGTTTGATCCATTCGCTACATAAACGAACGGCTGATTCTCGTCGTCGCGCAGGATCGAAGCGTCGGGTACCGCGATCGCGTTCTGCACCGATCCGGCCGTCACCACAGCCGTCACGTACATGTTGTTCTTCAATTTTTCGCCGGGGTTATCCACTTCAATGCGAGCCTGCAACGTGCGCGTAGTGGGATCCACAGCCGGTGACACGAAAGAAATTGTTCCGTGGAAACTCGTGCCCGGGTACGAATCGGTCTGAATCACCACCTCGTCGCCCACTTTCACGTAAGCCAGGTCGCCCTGATAAACATTCGCGAGCACCCATACATTGCGCATATCCGAAATCACGAACGCTTGCGTTGTGCCCGCCGTCAACAACTGCCCCGGCGAAACATCGCGCTCCACAATTTCGCCGCCGATCGGCGAGAGCAGCGGAATTTCAGAAGACGACGGAGCGTTCACCAGCTTTTCGGGATCGGGGATACCCAGAATTTTCAGTCCGAGCAGAGCCGCATTCAAATCGGCCTGCGCCTGATTCCGGTCGCTCTCCGCTTGCAGCAAATCGCGCTCGGCGATCGCGCTGTGTGCGTAGAGATCTTTTGCGCGATCGTAATTCTTGTCCGCTACGCGATACGTATCCTTGGCCTTCAAATAGCTCGCAAAGAGCAGCGAGTAATCGGGACTCGTAACCGTCAGCAGCGGCTGATCCTTCTTCACGCGCTCGCCCGGCACCACCAGAATCCGCGTCACGGGTCCGCCCACCTGCGTGATCACGGGTGTCGTATTGAATGCGTTGTACGCCACGGCGCCCGTAAGGCGCAGCGTGCGCGTCAGCGTCGTCGGCGCCACAGTCACCACCTGCACGTGCGACATCTGGTCCTGCGGAATCGTGAACAGCGACGCCTGCTCGCTTTTCGTTTCCTTCCCGCTGAACGACGTCATCTGGCTCGCGCGCTGCTCGCTGCTGCAGCCGGCAATCACGCCCGCCGCCAGCAACGCGCATCCCACACGAATCGCGCCATGCATCCGCACCCGTGCGCTCATGGCAGTGTCCTCACTCCAACTGCTTCTCGCAGTTGCTCCACAGCCGTCAAGTAAGCGGCCAGCGTTTGCCGGTAGCCAAGCTGCGCCGCACGGTAGCTGCGCTCCGCATCGAGAAAGTCGAGCAAACTCGCGGCGCCGCGCTTGTACGAATACTGTGTGATGTCCAGTGACTTTTGCGCCGCATCCAGATAGCCGCCGCGGTAGAGCGTGATCACTTTGTCGTTCTGGCTCACGGTTTCGTACGCATCGAGCACGTCGGTCATCACCTGGTCGCTCGCTGCAAGCTCCAGCTCTTGCGCCTGATTGATCGCGTAGTTCGTCCGCGCGATCTCGCCCTGATTCCGATCGAAAAATGGAAGTTCCCAGCCCGCGCTCAAGTCCAGCGTGCTCAGTCCGCCGGTGTGCGCGTACGTGGCCGAGCCAGTCACGTCGCGTTTGCCATTCGCCCGCGCCAATTCGTACTGGCTCTTCGCCGCCGCCACACCCTGTACAGCGGCGCGGAAATCCGGGCGGCTCTGTAGCGCCTTGGCTTGCAGGTCCTCGAGCTTCATTGTGACTGGCTTGTAATCGAAATCGCCGCTCACGTCGTAATCTTCCGGCACGGATTGATACCCGAGGTACTGCCGCAATCCGACCAGCGCCTGCACCTTCGAAAGTTCCGCCTGCGATACGTCCGTCTGGAATTGCAGCAGCTGCAACTGAATTTTCAGAAAGTCCGCTTCGCTGATGTCACCCGCTTTGTAGCGAGCGTCGCTGATATCCACCGTCTTCTGAAAACTGTTCTGATCTTGCAGCGCCAGGTCCAGCGTCGATTCCGCTAACTGCACCGCGAAAAACTGCGAGGCAACGTTGAAGACCAGCGTGCGCTCGTTGTCCGCCACAGTCGAACGCGTCACGGCCGTGGCATCCTGCGCCGCCTGCAAACGGTGTTGCCGCTTCTTGCCGCGCTCAAACAAATAGCTCAAGCCCAAGTCGAATTCTGCGTTGTTGTCGATGTATTCACCGCTGAACGCGTTTGGCTGGAAAAATGGGAAGTATTGCTCGCCGAGCGTCAGCACCGGATTCGGCCGCAAGTTGGCCGTCGTCTCCTGCGCTTCGTTCTGCAGGATCGTCGTGCGCGCCGCGGCCAAATTGTGATTGTGCTGTTGCGCGAGCTGGATCGCTTCATCGAGCGTGATCCGCACCGCGCCGTGCGACTGCGCTGTCTGCGTGGGTGCCGGCGTCGAGGCAGGAGGCGTCGGTTGCTGCGGCGGTGGCGCTTGCGCAGAGAGCAGCGCGGGATACGACACCAGAGCGGCAACGAACGCGCATTGGAGAATTCGTGAACGCATGGGCTTCAACCTTCTCAGTAGCAAAATGGAAATGTGCTGGCGTGCACGACGGCACACCTTTAGCGATTCGCTAGAGGGCAGGTGGTGCGCGAGCGGGTAACCGGGGTGCAGGCCGGAACGGCGGGTCTGTGAGCTGAGCTACATCTGTTTGAACGCCGATTTGAGAAAGCGATGGCTCGCTATCTGCAACCAGCGGTTGATCGAAAGGTTGATGATTTAGGTGGCAGATCGAGCAGTTCGATTCGCTCGCACCGGCGTGGCTGTGCGCCACGGCGCCGAGCGTCATGGCAAACACCAGCAGCGCCAAAAGTAGCGCGGATATTGCGATGGATCGAAATGTCTTGCGGTTGCTCATCCGGTGCAACGATTCAGTCCGCCCAGGCGGCCAGCCCTGCCAGGATTGCTTCCTGGCGCGGTACACCCCAACCCACCCATCATATAAGAGGTTAGGCAAAGCCAGACAATTTGTTGTGTCTTCGGGGGTGTAACTTCGGGTGAAGACCTTCGATTCCCAATAAGCCTACTAAATGTCCCTTAGTTGGCCTGTTCGAGGGCTTTTTCCACCATCGAGACGCATTTTTCCATGCGCTGGCGGATCGGGCCTTCGAGTTTCTGAGTGCGCTGGCGGAGGGTGAAGTTTTCGTCGGCGATGTTGAGCGCGGCGAGTACGGCCACTTTCACGGAATCCACGATCTGGGTGGACTCGGAAATCGCGCGCATCTTTTTGTCCACGTATGCGGCCAGCTCGGTGAGGTACTCCTCATTGCCGTCCGCGTTCACGTTGTATGCCTGATCGAAGATCTCGATTTTCATGCGCGCGCTCCCTGTGGGGCCCAATGCCGCACTTTGATGCTTGGCAAGTGCCATTGTCGGCCATCGACGCCGCGCGCGCAACGGCCTGTTGAAAATCGCCGCGCGTCCGACACCCTCCCAGGCGGTCGTCCGACGAACTCGCAAAAATCCTGGCAACACCCGTGCCCGTCCGACAAGGTTCAACCGTTTCCGCTCCAGGCACCACCCGAACTTCTTGCCACACACACAATAGGGGAGCCAGTCAGTGGCACAGGCTGGAGTTCGCCTCATTTCGCGGAATCGCGAAATGACCCTGAGGAATGCCAGTGGCATGACGAAGAGTTTTCTTAGGTGTGTGCCTTCGCCTCTGACGTTGCCTTCGCCGTTGCTTTTGCCTTTGCTTCTCAGCGCGGCTTGTTTTTAAGCCGCGTCATCCTGAGCGCAGCGAAGGACCCCTCTTAGTTTTTTGGGGAGCGCAGACCTGCAGTGCTACGAAGCCCTCAGCGTCGCGCCCAAATTTTTCTCAAGCGCCGCCACAATCCGCGAAGCGAATCCGTTCAGCTGCGCGTCAGTGAATGTCGCCTGAGAGCTTTGAAACGTCACCCGGATCATCAGCGAAAATTTTCCCTGCGGCACCTGGCCGCCTCGAAAAAGGTCCGCGGCTTCGATGCTATGCAGTTCAGGTATGCCAAGCTGCTCGATCGTCTCACTTACATCGTCGAACGAAGTCCCGTCATCAAGCACCAGCGAGAAATCTCGTTCGACCGCGGGGTAACGCGGCAACGGCGCGAACCGCTTCGCCGCGCTCGCATCCTCCACACCCTTCAGCAGCGGCTCCAGCGCCAGCTCCGCCACAAAGACGTTTTGCCGCAGCTTCAGCTGCTCGGCGATTTTGCGCGCGAGCTGCCCCGCCACACCGACGTGGTGCGCATGTTGCAGCTCAGGCCCATCCGTGCCGCGCTCAATCGATATTCGCGCGGCGCGCGACGGCGCAAGCCACGAGGGGCCGCCGCCCATCCACTCGAATCCGCCCGCGATCTCGCCGATGCGATCCAGGTCGCCCTTCAGATTCGCGAATGAATATTCGCTTGCCGCTTCGTGAATCGTCTTCTCTTGCGCAAGTCCCGTCGCGCCGAGCGTGAGCACGCGCGTTTCAACCGGCTGGCCATCGCGCAGCTCGTAGCGCTTGCCCACTTCAAACAGGCGCACGTCGCGCTGCCCGTGATTCAGATTCCACTCCAGCGCGCGAATCATGCTCACCGTGCCGCTCGACCGCATCACCGATGCGTCTTCCGCCAGCGGATTCCCAATCCTTGCCGGCGTCACGCCCTCGGCGCGGAAAATCGCGTCGCGCTCTGTATCCACGATCGGAATTTCCACGATCTCGCGGTAGCCAAGAGCAACCACGCGTTCAATCACTCGATCGAGCGCCACGGCGTGTGGCAACCGTCGCGCCGGTACCTTCGCAGCCGGCAACCGCAGCGGGAATTTCTCGTAGCCGTAGTGCCGCGCCACTTCTTCGATCAGATCGATCCCGCGCGTCACATCGCTGCGCCACGAAACCTGCTTGCACTGCCACACGGCAGTAATCGAGCCGTCCGCTCCACGAAGTTCGTCGATCCGAACCGGATGGAAGCCAAGCGCGCTCAGAATGTCTTCGATGTCACGATCGGGAACGTCCGCGCCCATCACGCGCAGCAGCTCTTTGCGGGATAGCTCGATCGTCTTCTCTGCATGCCGCGCTGGATACACATCGACGACGCCCGTGAGAACCTCGCCGCCCGCAACCTGCTGAATTAGTTCCGCCGCCCGGCGCGAAGCGAACTCCGCCATCTCCGGATCAGCGCCGCGCTCAAACCGGTACGAAGCTTCCGTGCGCAGGCCTAGCGCCTTCGACGTGCGCCGCACGGAGATCGGATCGAACCACGCACATTCGAGCAGCACATTCTTCGTGCTGAATCCGATTTCGGATTCTGCGCCGCCCATGATTCCGCCGATGCCCACTGCGCGCATCCCATCCGCGACGACGCACATGTCCTTCGCGAGCGAGCGCTCCGCGCCATCGAGCGTTTTGATTTTCTCGCCCTGCCGCGCGCGCCTCACCACGAGCCGCTTCTCGGCGATTTTGTCGAAATCAAACGCGTGCAGCGCGTGGCCAAGCTCAAACATCACGTAGTTCGTGACGTCCACCACGTTGTTGATCGACTTCTCGCCGATCGCTTCCAGGCGCTGCCGCAGCCAGTCCGGCGACGGCTGCACTTTCACGCCCTTGATCACGCGCGCCGTAAACCTTCCGCACAAATCATTCGCTTCGATATCGACGCGCGTCGCGGATGTCGCCGTCTCGGCGGACTCCTTCAGCTTCGGATGCAGCGGCTTGAGCGTTTTCTTGTAGATCGCCGCCACCTCGCGCGCGATGCCAAGATGCCCCAGGCAATCAGGCCGATTCGCCGTCACTTCCGCGTCGAGCACCGGCCCGGCGGCAGTTTCTTCCACCGACTCGATCGCCACACCCGCGAGCGAAAGCTTCGACGCGACCTCCGCGGCAGGCGCCGCGACGTCCACGAATTCCTTCAGCTCGTTGTAAATAATCTTCATCGAAATATTTTCGCCACCGCGCCGAACGCGCCGCCCGTTCTAACTAGAACTGCCGCAGGAATCGCACGTCGTTCTGGAACAAGAGCGGCACTTCTGTCACGCCGTACTTCATCATCGCCAATCGATCGACGCCCATTCCAAAAGCAAACCCGCTCAGCCGCTCCGCGTCGTAATTCACGAATCCGTACACCGCCGGATTCACCATCCCCGCGCCGAAGAGCTCGATCCAGCCTGTCTGCTTGCAAACGCGGCAGCCGCTGCCTCCGCAGACATGGCACGTAGCATCCACTTCCGCAGAAGGCTCCGTAAACGGGAAATAGCTCGGGCGCAGCCGCGTCTTCGTCTTAGGCCCCAGAAACGCGCGCGCGAAATAATCCACCGTGCCTTTGAAATCGCAAAAAGTGATGTCGGTATCGACGGCGAGCCCTTCGATCTGGTGGAACATGTAGCCGTGCGTCGCGTCCGGATTGTCTCGGCGATACACTTTTCCCGGCACCACGATCCGCACCGGCGGCTTTTCCTTCTCCATCGTGCGAATCTGCATCGGCGAAGTGTGCGTCCGTAGCAAATCGCCGTTGCGCGCGCCTTCGATATAGAAGGTGTCCATGTTGTCGCGCGCAGGATGGTGCTCAGGAATATTGAGCGCCTCAAAATTGTAGTAAGGCGTCTCGATTTCCGGCCCTTCCACAACGCTGAAACCGATCGCGCCAAAAATTCGCAACAGTTCGTCGTACGTCTGGCGGATCAAGTGGCGCGAGCCGATTGTGTGCTCGATGCCCGGCAGCGATAGATCGATCTGGTCGCGCGACGCCGCAGCCTGCTCGGCCGCCGCTTCAATCGCGGCCTGCTTTTCTTTCACCACGCCGTCGATGTGCGCTTTGAGCTGGTTCAGCTCCTGGCCGACGGCGCGTTTCAATTCCGGCGTAGCGGGCTTCAGCCAGTTGTCTGTGATTTTCGTCAGTACGCCGGATTTGCGCCCGGTCCACGCGACGAGAAACGCATTCCACTGCGCCACATCGCTCGAATTCGCACCGGCTTCAGCATCAAATCGCGCGCGCACCTGCGCGAAATTCGACGCGACTTGCTCGGGCGAGGTAGCGCCGAGCGCGGCGAGAGTCTGATCGATGTGGTGGTTATCAGCCATTTTCAGAGACGGCAGAATAAATCATCTCGCGCCGCGAGCCGCACGAAAACCGCGGCACGACACACAAAAATCTCACGCTGAAAATACGAAGCGGCCGGCGCATCGCACAATCACGCCAGCCGCTCAAAAGCCCTCCAAATGAAAAGAAGCGACTAGCCTTCTTCGTGGTGGCGAACCGGCGCCGGCTTCGCCGCATGCGCGGCAGGCTTCGGCACGTGCACCTTCGCGGACGCAACCAACGTCGCGAACCCCTCGGCGTCCTTCACCGCGAGTTCCGCGAGCACCTTACGGTCGAGCTCGATGCCGCTGGCCTTCAGCCCGTGAATCAGCTGGCTGTACGTGAGGCCGTTGTTGCGCGCGGCCGCGCCGATACGCTGAATCCACAGCGCGCGGTAATCGCGCTTGCGCACGCGGCGGTCGCGATACGTGTAGCGCAGCGAGCGGTTCACCGCTTCCTTCGCGGAGCGGTACAGCTTGCCCTTGGTTAGGAAAAATCCCTTGGCGTGTTTGAGTAGCTTCTTGCGGCGTGCGCGGCGTTTGGTTCCGCGTTTAACTCGAGGCATCGTTCATCTCCTATCGATCGAAATCGAATTCGATTTGTATCAGGAGACAAACACGGTCGGGCACACAGCGCAAGGCGCTGCTGCCTGACGGGTTTGTCTCATTGAACTTCGGTTTACGCTCCGCATCGGCAGGATCAAAATCCCGCTCGCGGAACAACCGGCCTGCAGGCACCCGTTACGCTCTGTTTGGCACGGTTCACATCGCGGCTCATATGAACGAGCCGAATGAAACTTTACGACAGCCGAGCTACTTGATTCCGTACGGCAGCGCGAGACGCACGTTCTTCACGTCCGCCTGGTTCACCGCCACCTTGTTCAAAAGCTTGCGCATGCGGCGCGGCTTCTTGGTGCCGAGCAGGTGGCGCTTGCCGGAATGCCAGCGCAGCACTTTGCCCGTGGAGGTGATCTTGAAGCGCTTGGCCGCTCCGCGGTGCGTCTTCAACTTCATCTTCTTATTCTTTTTCACTGACGTTTCCTCAATGGCGCAGCCGTTCGCGGCCGCTTCTTTTTCCCCGGCTCGATTTCAGCGATTGTCTGCTGACGAAATCCGAAAGACCGAAAAAATCCGTTAAACCTGTTCGCCCGCCGCTGCCGGCTTTGACGCCGTTGCCGCAGGGCTGGCACCCGCGCCCTTCTTCGGCGCGAGCAACGCGAGTAGGATATTCGCTTCCATGCGCGGCCCAAATTCCACCTGCGCGTGATCCATAATTTCTTTCAGCAAACGATCCATCTTCTTGCGGCCCACATCCTGGTGCGCCATTTCGCGCCCGCGGTGGAAGATCATGGCCTTCACTTTGTATCCGTCGCCGAGGAACCGGATGATCTGGTTCTTGCGTACCTGATAGTCGTGCTCGGCGGTGGAAGGCCGGAATTTCACTTCCTTGATGTGCGAACTCTTCTGGTGCTTCTTGGCCTCGTGGGCCTTCTTGTTCTGTTCGTAAAGAAATTTGCCGTAATCGACCAGCTTGCACACCGGTGGAACCGCGTTCGGCGAAATTTCCACCAAATCGATACCGGCGTCGCGCGCCGCTTTCATAGCGTCGAAATACGTCATCACGCCAAGCTGATTTCCTACTTCGTCCACCACGCGGACTTCACGGGCACGAATCCGTTCGTTTACCCGAAGCCCTGGAGTTCCACCACGTTCAGCGATAAACACACCTCCCGGGCTCACGAAAACGCTGTTCGTGGCCCGCAAATCCAGCCCACTCCCGGCTGAATTCAACCGGGGAAGGGACGGGCCAAAAATTATAGCACGGTACGAGCCGCTCGCCGCAAGGCCGAATCTGGCGCTGTTACCGGTCACTCCGGCAGCGCCCGCCGCCAATTTCCGTTCTACGATGAAGGCCACGCAATGCCGCGCACCCCAAAATCCGAGCGCCCATTCCTCACGGCCGAGTGGCGCGACCTGATCATGATGAATTTCGAAGTGGACCCCGCCATCTTGCAGAAGCACGTGCCAGCTGGCACGGAGTTGGACCACTTCGAAGGCCGCACCTACGTCAGCATCGTCGCGTTCCGATTCTTGAAGACGCGCATCTTCGGCCGCCTCGCGATTCCGTTCCACTCAAATTTCGACGAAGTCAACTTGCGCTTCTACGTTCGTCGCGAACAGCAAGGAGATGTGCGCCGCGGCGTCGTCTTCATCGCAGAAATCGTCCCGCGGCGAGCCATCGCACTGATCGCCCGGCTCGCCTA
The DNA here is from genome assembly GCA_963702125.1 of uncultured Acidobacteriota bacterium. GTDB lineage: Bacteria > Acidobacteriota > Terriglobia > Acidiferrales > UBA7541 > Palsa-295. Next base: position 3,991,034 of record OY969716.1, on the reverse strand, counting down.
CAACGAAAACTATTCCGCCTATCCCATGACGCATCGCATCGCTCGCGCGGCGGACGCCGCCGATTTTCGATACGCCTGGCGCGTTGGCCGAAGTCCTTACGAGATCGAGGCGAGCACGAAAGAAGCCCCCGCGCTTCCCGAAGACTCCAGCGCCGAACAGTTCATCACCGAGCATTACTGGGGCTACGCGAAGCAGCGCGACGGCGGAACGATGGAGTATCGCGTGGAGCATCCACCTCGGCGCGTGTGGAGAGCTGCGACCGCCAGGTTTTCAGGTGAATTCGCACCGCTCTACGGGCTCGAATTCAGCAGCGTGCTCAGCGCGCGGCCAAGCTCTGCTTTCGTCGCCGATGGCTCACCCGTGAAAGTTTTCAGCGGCCGGAGAATCGCCGACTAAACAATCGCACGCGTGTCGATCTCAGTCTTCAGGTCAGTAGCAAACTGCTCCACCGGCCGCGGCCCCAGATCGCCCTTCGAGCGATGCCGCACCGAAACCGTTCCCGCCTCCGCTTCCTTGCCGCCGATCACCAGCATGTACGGAATCTTCTGCAGCTGCGCGTCGCGAATCTTCGCTTGCAGCTTTTCGTTGCGATCGTCCAGATGCACTCGTACGCCCGCCTTGCTCAGATCCTGCGCGACTTTCTTCGCGTAATCGATCGTCTTGTCGCTCAGCGGCAACACCGCAGCCTGCACCGGCGCGAGCCAGGTGGGGAACGCGCCCGCGTAAAGCTCGATCAGGTACGAAGTCATCCGCTCCATCGTGCTGATCACGCCGCGATGAATCATCACAGGCCGGTGTTTCTGCCCGTCCGCGCCGATGTAACTCAGGTCAAACTGATTCGGCAGGTGGAAATCGATCTGAATCGTCGAGTACGTTTCCTGGTGGCCCATCACGTCCGCGAGTTGAATATCGAGCTTCGGCCCATAAAACGCCGCTTCGCCCGGCGCTTCCGTGTAAGGAAGTCCGAGCGAATCCATTGCCTCGCGCAGCATCTGCTCGGCCATGTCCCACATTTCGTCGTTCGCGACGTACTTGTCTGAGGGCCCTTTCGAACGCAGCGACAAGCGGTATGTGTATTCCTTAATGCCAAGATCTTTGTAGGCCTGTTCGACGAGCTTCATCACGCCCGCAAACTCTTCTTTGATCTGCTCGGGCGTGCAGAAAATGTGCGCGTCATTCAAAGTCATGCAACGCACGCGGCTCAACCCGCTCAGCACTCCAGACCGCTCATAGCGATACATCGTTCCCAGTTCCGCGATGCGAACCGGCAAATCGCGATAGCTGCGCTTTCCCGATTCGTAAATCAGAATGTGGTGCGGACAGTTCATCGGCCGCAGCACCAGCTCCTCAGTCTTCAGGTCGATCGGCGGGAACATGTCCTCGTGATAGTGCTCCCAGTGGCCCGAGCGAATGTAGAGATCCACTTTCGCGAGGTCTGGCGTGTACACGTGCTGGTAACCGGCCTCTCGTTCCTTCTCGAGAATGTATTCCTCAAGCAAGCGCCGCACCGTCGCGCCCTTCGGCAGCCACAGCGGAAGACCGGAGCCCACCAGATCGCTCACGGTGAAAAGCTCGAGTTCTTTGCCGAGCTTGCGGTGGTCGCGCTTCTTCGCTTCTTCCAGACGGTGCAGATAATCGTCGAGGTCCTTCTGCTCCATGAAGCACGCGCCATAAATTCGCTGCAGCTGCGGGTTTCCTTCTTTGCCTTTCCAGTACGCGCCGGAAACGTTCATCAGCTTGAACGCTTTGATCCGTCCGGTGGACGGAATGTGCGGCCCGCGGCAGAAGTCGATGAATTTTCCGGTGGTGTAAAACGAAACCATCGGCTCATCCGCCTTCTCATCCACCAGCTCGCACTTGAATTCCTGATTGGTCGAGCGATAAAGCTCAAGAGCTTCCGGCTTCGGCAGCCACTTCCGCTCGTTCGGAATATCTTTCGCGGCGAGCTCGCGCATCTTCGCTTCGATTTTTTCCAGTTCTTCCTGCGTGAACGGCTCAGCACGCAAAAATTCATAGAAGAAACCGGTCTCGATCGGTGGTCCGATGCCGAGCTTCACGTTCGGGTAAAGCTCCATCACCGCGGCGGCCAGCAAGTGCGCGGCGGAGTGGCGTAGCACCTGCAGCGCATCCGGATCTTTCGAGGTGAGGATCGAAATTCTCGCATTCTTCTCGAGCGGCTTTGATAGGTCCACCAGTTCATCGTCGGCACGCGCCACCAGCGCCGCTTTCAACAGGCGCGGAGAAATCTGCTCGGCGATCTGCGCGGGCGTAGTGCCCTTAGGCACTTCGCGAATGGCGCCGTCGGGCAGAGTAATTTGAATGGTCTCGGTGGTCATACGAGTCCTTCGAAGGATTTGGAAGAAACCAGCTTACTGGCGGGTAGAAAGTCGGTCAAGGAGCGACGGCAGGCGAATCACGCCGCAGTTCTTAATCGGGGAAATCGCTCAGAACGATCTCTTCCTCGAGGATGCGCGGAAAGCCGCTGGAAAACGCCAGCGCGCGAGACACAGCCTGATAGAAATAAACGTTGCGCTCGCTATCCTGCAGCGCCTGTTGCGACTCCCACACCGTCATCACCCGCAACTCCGGCGGATTCGCGCCCACAACCTTCATAACGAGCAGCGAATGAAAACCCTTCTGCTGGCGCATCAGGGGCACAGAGTCCGAGATCGCGTTCAGGAACTCGTCGAATTTCTCAGGCTTCACAACGTAGTGGGTGCTGCGCGCGTGCATGGCGGACTCCACAAAATCGTGTCTTCGGGGCCCAGTGCGCGCCAATATACCCCGCCGAGCCGGTACATGAAAAGCTCCACGCGTGGGGCAGGCATTCCTGCCTGCGCAACGCTGCCCACACCTCAATACGCTGTGCGCACTCCGCCGCCATCACAAATACCGCTACTTCTTCCTCGCCGCTTCCAACATGTCCCACGCCGTGTCCGGCATATCCAGATAATCGTTGAACTCGCCCGCGCCCCGCAGCCACAACCCACCGTCGATCACCACGCACTCGCCGTTCACGTAGTCCGCCTGCTCGCTCAATAAATACACGGCAAGATTCGCCAGCTCCTCATGCTTCCCGAAGCGCCCCATCGGATGCCGCTTCCGCGCCTGCTCCTGAATCTCCGTCGAAGGCATCAACCTCGACCACGCGCCCTCCGTCGGAAATGGCCCAGGCGCAATCGCATTCAGCCGGATGTGATGCTTCGCCCACTCCACCGCAAGCGACCGCGTCAGCGCCAGCACGCCCGCCTTCGCGCAGGCAGACGGCACCACAAATCCCGAACCTGCATTCGTCGCCGCATATGTCGTGACAATATTCAAAATGTTCCCCGGCTTTTTCTCTGCGATCCATTTGCGCCCGAGCGCCAGGGTGTAGTGAAACGTGCCTTGCAGCACGATCCCCATCACCGCATTAAACGCATTCGGCGAAAGTTTCTCCGTGCGCGCGATGAAATTCCCCGCGGCGTTGTTCACCAGCGTATCCACCGCGCCGAATTCTTTTTCCGCCGCGGCGATCGAAGCTTCCACGGCCGCAAACTCGCGCACGTCCGCGCTCGCATACGCGGCTCGTGCTCCCTTCGCGCGAATCTCATCGCACGTTTCCACCAGCGGCTCCGGTCGCCGCCCCACCAAGAATAAATTCGCGCCCAATTCCGCGAATCGAAGCGCCATTGACCGGCCCAGTCCCGTCCCGCCGCCCGTAATCAATATCGTCCGATCCTTAAATAAGTCCGCTTGATACATCGTTGACCTCCCGCGAGCGCCAGTATTCTTAGCTCATCGTACCGCCGCCGCAAGTGTCTTTCTGCCCCGGCGCAACGCGCTTGGATTCCGCATGGCCCTGTGTTATTCAATCCTCTCGCGCCCGAATCGTCGCCAAAGGATGGCCCGCTAAAATGAAGTTTCTCCTGGGATTGATCGTGGGAATACTGATCGTGCCCGCCGTGCTGTACGTCTATTTAAAAAGCGGGTCGGCGCCGGCGGCCGCGACGGATGCTCCGATGCCTTTCGAGAAAATTCTGGCCCGCGGCAGCCTTCGCGCACGCATCGAACGCGAACATCCGAATAAAGACGTCGCGCAGTTCACCAACCCGCAATTAATTGAAGGCGCCGAGGTCTATCAGAAGAACTGCGCTTTCTGCCACGGCCTGCCGCAGCAGCCGCCAACCTCGGCCGCCAAGGGCATGTATCCCGCGGCGCCGCAGCTTTTCACGCAAGATGGCACCGTGACGGACGATCCCGTCGGCGAAACCTACTGGAAAGTGAAAAACGGAATTCGTCTCACCGGCATGCCGAGCTTCGGCGGAGCGCTCACCGAAGATCAAATGTGGAACGTAAGTGCGCTTGTCGCGCGCGCCGACAAACTCGCGCCGGAGGTTCTCACCGAGCTGAAGCCATTGCCCGATCTCTCGAGCCCGGTGCCCGCGATGCCGCTCGGTCCGAACGTGCCTCCGGCCGTCGCGCCGGCGCAGCATCCCGTAGTACCCGCTCCTAGCCGCGTTGCTCAACCCGCGCCGCCAACTCCGCGCTAGAGGCAGAAGCACAGCGGCGATTGCTGCGTCCCCACGTCCACGTCTTCATTGCGGCAGAAATTCTTTCGGGATCGGATTATCCGGCGTTTCTTCCAGCCAGAAAATCGTTACCACCCACCAGCGCTTCCCATCGAAATAAAGTTGGAAACTGTTGATTCCGCGCGCAAACGGCTTCTCGTCCGCCGCAGTGTTGCGCGATTCGTACGTGCTGAAAATGTGCATGATGTTGCCGTAGCGCTCGGATTTCCGCGCACTCTCTCGCTCGAAAAATCCATGCTGTTTGAAATATGCTCCCGCGAGCTTTGCGTATCCTTCCGGCGTCACAGACCGGATCTGCATCGCCCCGTCCTTGCCTTTGTGCGTCGAGATCAGGCGAGCATCCGGAATGAATAGCGAATAGAAACGGTTCCAATCGCGCTCGCCCGGTGGTCCGGAGATCACATCGTACGTCGCCGCCATGATCGCATCGGGCGACGACACATCGCCAGGCTTTGCTTCCGGCGCCGGTGTAGCCGCAGGAGCCGCGGCCGGAGCCTGCTGTGGCTGCGCGGATTTGTCCTGTGCCGCGGCCGGTAGTCCCGTCAATAACGCTGCCGCCGCGATTAGGCCGAGAACCATCTCAACCCGACGTATGAACGCACCCATGAGCTTTCCCTCCTGAAATCGACGGTTCGCGATCGCCGAAACGCCATCCGTGTGTATTTCGCGCGTTCGGTTGTACCCCGGAAGGTTCGGCGGCTGCAAGCCGCCGCCGTGAATCGCGCGCGCCGTCTCTGCAGCCTCGTACCGAGTCTTTGCAACGCAGCCTCCCCTCAGGCATCCTCGTTGCCCGTTTCCATCATCTTTAGTAGTCTCTAGGATTGCGCTTACGCCGCCGTCCCAACTGAAAGCGATAGGAGTGATCGAAGTGCGGGCACAGTCTCGAATTGCGTTTTTGCTGCTCTTTTTTGTGATTCTCATCCTCCCGTCGTGCGAGGAAATTATCAACTATCCTCCGCCCACGCTCATTTCGATCAGCCCCACCAGCATCAACGCGAACAGCCCGCAATTCACTCTGAAGATTTACGGCAACAATCTCGTTCAGCAGACCTCCGTCAACTGGACCACCTCGACGGGAACTTTGAATCCGGTTGTTTTCTTCGTGAGCACGAATGAGCTGGACGCGCAAATCCCGGCGTCGTATATCGAGAATCCGGGAACGGTTGACATCTCGGTGATCACTCCGCCACCCGGGGGCGGCACTTCGCCTTCTCCCACTCAGCCGGACGTTGTCTTCACCATCAACGCCATTCAAAGTCCGACGCCGTCGATCTCCTCCATCACTCCCACGTCTGTAATTGCCGCGGGTAGCGGCGCCACCATCACGGTCTTTGGGAAGAATTTCGTTTCTGAATCCACAGTGGTAGTGAATGGCGCAAACCGGACCACCAACTACGTTGACTCCGGCCAACTGACGACTACTTTGACCGCGGGCGACATCGCTCAACCCGGTCCAAAACAGATCTCCGTGCTCAATCCGCAACCCGGTGGCGGGTCCTCCAACACCGTGCCGCTCGCTGTGAATCTTGCGGTCCCCGTTATTTCTAAGGTTGACCCTGTCAGCGCGGTGGCTGGTGCAGTAGCCACCACCGTCACCGTTACCGGCACCGGCTTCGTTTCCGGATACACCAACATCGTAATGAACGGCGTCACCGAGCTGACCAGCGTTGCGAACGGCACAACGGCGACCACGACACTCACTCCCGATCAGTTGCTGGTCGGCGGAGTGCAAAACGTTGAAGTCGTAAACAACGCGCCCGGCGGCGGTGTCTCCAACTCGCTACCGTTTTCCATCAGCCCGAAGCCGCTTCTCGGTCTGCCCGTTCTTCTGGACCTCGCGGCGGACGCGACGCAAGCGCAGCTGGGAATTTGCGACGGTCTTGTCAATTGCACCAATTCTTCCGCGCCGCTGAATATCGACAACGTCGGGCCTGCCACCAGCAGCACCGGATCGTGGGTTGCCTTCGCGTCGCTTTCGCACAATCTCGTTCTTAGCGATCAAAACCAGTCGTCGGACGTTTATCTCCGCAACGACTGCTTGCAGACTGCCACATCCACCATATCCTGCACGCCCACGACCACGGTGATCAGCACCGATCCCAACGGCAACGCAGCCAATGGCGCGAGTTCCGAGCCGTCTATTTCCACGTCTGCCACCGTGCCGGGCTTTGGCGCGTTCACCTCCACCGCCACGAACCTCACAACCAGCGTTCCCATCCCATCGGGCGTCTCACAGGTGTATTGGCGCCCGCTGTGCACCTCCACCACCACGGCGTGCCAATTCACATCCACCACGTACGTCACGCAATTGATTTCCGTGGGAGCCGACGGCCTCACCGCAGGCAATGGCGCAAGCTACAATCCGGTGGTCAGCTCCGATGGCCAGTACGTCGCGTTCGTTTCGCTCGCAACGAACCTGGTCTCCAGCGTCAATGTCGATGGCGTTACTCCGCAAGTTTACGTTCGCGGCACCTGCAACGGCGCAGCGCCCACCAGCTCCTGCGCCGCCACCACGTATTTGGTTTCCACCGGCGACGGTATCACGCCGGGAAATCGAGCCAGCTCGAATCCGTCGATTTCAGCGAGCGGACTCTACGTCACGTTCACTTCGGCCTCCTCGAACCTGGGCGCCACCGCACCGAATCCCGGGCTCATTCCGCAAGTATTCGAGCGCAGCACGTGCGCCACGACGCTTGGCTCCACCACAAACACCTGCTCGCCGCTCACCTTCCTGGTCTCCACCCCCGATGGCGCCACGCCCGCCAATGGTGCCAGCGGCCAGTCGTCCATCTCCCACACCACCACCGCCACAAGTACTTCCGGCGTTGCTTACAACGGCCGCTTCGTCGCCTTCGCTTCCACCGCCACAAACCTGGTTCCGGGCGCCGGCCCCACGCAGCAGATTTACATGCGCGATACGTGCACCGGCGTTACGACCAGCGTTATCACCGGGTGTACGCCATCGACGATCCTCGTCTCCACAGCCGACGGCGTCACACCCGGCAACGGATTGAGCGAGCACCCGAGTATCAGCGGCGCGGCTGAGTTTGTCGCGTTTTCCTCGCTCGCATCGAACTTCGCGAACACCACCAACGGCGTGGAAAATATCTTCGTGCGAAACACCTGTGTCGCCGTGGACATTTCCTGCACCACCGGCATCGCCGTCGCCAGCATTCCGCAGGGGACCAACGCGTCGCCTGCCAACGGCTCAAGCTACGTCCCGTCCATCAGCGCTGACGGCCAGACGGTGAGCTTCCTTTCCTTCGCCAACAATTTGGTGCCGAACGACACCAATGGACTCGAGGACATGTTCCTGGGTTCAACGACCTACACCACGGTGCTGGTGACGGGCGATAAACAAACGCCCGCAGGCGAGCCGGAAGTGGAAAACGCGGAAACCGATCCCGCCGAAGCGCTCAAGGTACCCGCGACACCGAAGCCTCGCTGAACCGAGCCGCGGCGCGCTCTCAGCTAATTGCCGTGCGCCGCGGCCTTCTTGGTCAGTGCAGCGCGCGCTGTCTCCAGCGTGAAGGTGAGCGACTCTTTGGGGACCGACTGCACAAACGGTCCGACCATCCACCCCAGTCCGGTGGGAATGTCGCGTGACAGCGAGATGGCCTGGCACTCGATGTAGGTGCCGCCGTCCTTCTGTTCGAATCTCCAGAACGTATTCATCCGCCACACAAATCCGTGGTCGCGGCCTTCGGGCTCGAGCTTCTCGTCCTTCTCGCCCGCGTTCGTCACTTCCTGCACGCGCGTCGTGCGCGACCGGCTCCAGGCGTGCGTCGCATCCACGCGTTCGTAGTGAATCTCCTGGTCGGTGTCGATCACCGTGGTCAGCACTTTCTTCGTGTAGAACCGCAGGTGCACGGTGTAGTCGCCGCCGGTGTGCGCGAGCGTCTGTGAGATCAGGATGTCCGGCTTGAAGTAATCCACTTTGTGGTCGTAGTCCTGCATGAACGCGAGTGTTTGATCGAGAGTCGCGCCGGGAACGAACACCGTTCCGACCCAGTGATGAATCAGTCCGTTCGGCGCGGTGATCGGCTTGCCGTTCTCCTCGGTCTCGATTCGCTCGATCACGAGGCCGCCGCTCTTCAGCGTTGCGAGATCGGCCGTTCGGCGCGCCGAAGGCAGCTGATCGATCCACAGATACTTGTCGAGTTGCGAGAGTTCGCGGGTCACCTGCTCTTGCGTCACGGCGACGTAATGGTCGTACGCGCGATTCGTTGCCGGGTCCAGATCGGCGGCGGCGGCGATGGGACCGAACACGAGCGAACAGGCGAGCACCATCGCCAAAGCACGGGCCGATGCGGTCGCGATGGTGCGCGTGCCGGATTTGTCGTGGATTCGCATCATGTGTCGCGTATTGGCGTCACCCCAAGCGCACGGATCGCGCGGCGAGCGGCGCTCGCGTAGCAATTTGCACGGAAGCTGCCAATCTCGTCATGCATCACTTTTACGCTAAATGAGATGCGATCAGATTCGACGCGGCGAGGGAATGCGGCTGAAAGTGAAAGAATATCGACGGGTTGAAAGCGTGCCCGGATCCTTTTATGTGGAGCCGTCGTCCCCGCTTTCGCAAGCTTTCAACCCGCCCATGGATAATTACACCGCGCGCTATGAGAACCAATGGAGCGCGGGTCACAAATTTTCGGGTACTCCTGTTATGGTACTCGCCCCACGCTGGAAAACGCAAAGCCACTATAATGAACAGTTTACGGAGGCGATCTGGGCTCATCCCGTGTTGTGCAGCCCGGCGGCGATCCCGTTGATCGTCGCACCCAGGGCGTAGTCGAGTTCTTCGCTCGGCTCGCCGGAGCGTTTGCGGCGGAGCAATTCCACCTGAATCAGACTCATCGGGTCCACGTACGGATTTCGCAGCCGGATCGAGTGCGACAGCACCGTGTTGCCCTCGAGCATTTCGTTCTGCCCCGTCACGAGCATCAGCATTCGCCGCGTTCGCTCAAATTCCTCGGCGAGCATGCCGAACACTCGTTCGCGCAGCGCCGCATCGGGCACCAGCGCCGTCGCGTAAAGCCGCGCGATCGGCATATCGGCTTTCGCCATCGCGATCTCCACGTTGCGCACCAGATCCGAGAAAAGGGTGAAGGCCTTCATCATCTCGCGCAGGCGTTTTTCGTGGTCCGCGCCTTTTGCCGCGTAGCGCTCGAGCGCGTAGCCCACACCAAACCAGGCGGGCACCGCCTGCCGGCTCTGCATCCATCCGAACACCCAGGGAATCGCGCGCAGCTGCGCCAGGTCGCGGCTCGCGGAACGCCGCGCCGGGCGCGAGCCGATTCGCGCGTGCACCAGTTCATTCACCGGCGTCGCCAGCTCGAAATATTCCAGCACGTCCGCGCTCTCCGCGATTGATTGGCGGTAATACGCGAAAGCATCGGTGGACAGCTCGTCCATTACATCGTCCCACTTGCTATCGTCCGCCGCCGTGCGTCCGCTCGGCCTCGTCAGCGCTTCCAGCGAAGCGGCCGCCATCAGCTCGAGATTCCATTCGGCGAGCACCGTGTCTGAATATTTCCAGTTCAGCACTTCGCCCTGCTCGGTGATGCGAATCTCACCGGAAAAATCTCCCACGGGTTGCGCGAGAATGGCGCGATGCGTCGGTCCGCCGCCGCGCCCCACCGTGCCGCCGCGCCCGTGGAATAAACTCAACGTCACATCACACTCGCGCGCCATTTCATGCAGCTCGCGATGCGCCTTCTGCAGTTCCCAGATGCTGGTAATCATTCCGCCATCTTTATTCGAGTCCGAGTAGCCCAGCATCACCTCCTGCCGGCGGCCCCAGGAATCGAGCAGCGGTTTGTATTCCGCGGAAGTCCACACGCGCTTCATGATTTGCGCCGCGGCGCGCAACGCGTCGATCGATTCAAACAAAGGAACCGGCATCACGCCCGGATCGTCCGCCGAACCGGCCGCCTGCAGGCCGCACAATTTCGCGAGGGCGATCCAGTTGAAAATGTCTTTTTCGGATTCGGTGCCGCTGATCACGTAGCAGCGAATCGCTTCGGCGGGATAGAGCTTCTTCAGCTTCGCCACCATGCGAAACGTCTCGACTACGTCACGAGTGCGATCGGACTTCACTGGGAGCACCGTGGAATTTTTAGCGCCACCGGCCGATTCGATTTCGTCGAGCGTTTCGGCGTGCAACTTGGCATGCTGGCGGATATCGAGCGTGTGCAAATGAAAACCAAACGTGCTGACGGTGCGCGCAAAGGGATCCACCAGCAGCTGCGCGAGCCGCTCTGCACCGTTCTGAGCGAGGCTCGATCGCACCAGGTCCAGGTCGCGCTCGAGTTCCCGCGCCGATTGATACGCGCGCGCGTTGCGCGATTCGTCGCGGCTGTATTGCAGCCGGATTCTCACGTAGTCGAGAAATTTGCGCGTCAGCTCGGTTTCGGAAATCCATTTGCCGAGCGCGACCTCGGCGCCCAGCATTGTTTGATACGCGATGAGCGCCGCCTGAAGCTCGAGCGAGCAGCCGGTTTGCTTTGTGGATGGGCTGAGCTGTTCGGTGAGCCGCTCGATCTCGCGGAGATAAAAATTGAGCACCACGCGGCGCGCCATCTCGAGCGCGTCGGCTGTAGCTTGCGGCGTGATCAGAGGATTGCCGTCGCGGTCGCCGCCGATCCATGAGCCGAACTGAATCACGTCGCTCAGATCCTCGCGGCTCAGTTTTTTTCCGTACACCGCTTCGAAGGAGTCGGAAAATTCCGCGTACACCTTCGGGAGCGTTTCGAAGAGAGTCATCGGGTAGTAGTCCAGGCCCATGCGTACTTCGTCGATCACGCCCGGCTTTTTCAGTCGCACTTCGTCGGTCTGCCACAGCGCGGTGATCTCCGCAAAGATCAGCGCTTCCAGATGTGCGGCGTCCGATTCGGGAAGTGGGAGGCGATCGAGATCTTCGAGATACTGCGCGATGCGGCGCCGCTTCATCAGCACCGTGCGCCGCGCCACTTCCGTGGGATGCGCGGTGAAGACAGGAACGATTTTCACGCGTTGCAGCGCAGCAAGCGCATCGGCCGCGGAGATTCCCGCGTCGCGCATGCGCGCCAAAGTGCCGCGGAATGAGCCTGCCAACGGCGTCTGCTCGGAGTGAACTTTTGCGGCGCGGCGTCGGCGTTTGCGGTGATTGGTTTCAGCGAGGTTGGTCAGCTCGAAATAAATCGCGAAGGCTTTGGTCACGCGGTGCGCGGCTTCGAGGTCCATCTTTTCGATGGCGGCGCGCGCCTCGGCCATCAAATTGTTTTCGGGCTCCGGGCCCTCGGCGTTTTCCCGGCCCTGGGTCAGGAGCCGCCGCAGTTCTTCCACGCTTTCGAGCAGCTTTTCGCCGCCCTGCTCCACCAGCACTCGGCCCAGCAGCACGCCCAGCGACCGGACGTCGCGCCGCAGCGGCACTTCCTTCTCTGCATTCGTCGTCCCAGCCGTCAGTTCAGCCAGTCGCTTGGCCTGATCGCGCGCACTCCAGAGCGGTTCCATTCCAACCATGATGAAGCCACGCTCCGAACCTCGCAAGCGCTGGATGGCGTAACGCGGACAATTTAAGGCTGAAAAAGGTGTGTTTTTGTGTCGATTAGAAAATGGGCAATAATATACTTGACTCAGTAAGGCGTTTTTGGTAGATTTGGGTTGTGAGGACGCTATGAGCGACAACAATCCAAAGACGCTTCAAGAAGCCATCGTTTACTTCTCGAATCCTGATAACGCGCTGAAATTTATGGTAGCGCGTCGATGGCCTAATGGTGTCACCTGCCCGACCTGTGGCAGCAAGGAAGTCCGATTTATCAGCACGCGCCGCCTGTGGGAATGCAAGACAAAGCATCCCAAGAAGCAATTCAGCGTGAAGGTTGGGACAATCTTTGAAGATTCGCCCATCGCCCTTGATAAATGGCTTACTGCCGTTTGGATGATCTCGAATTGCAAGAACGGCGTTAGCTCGTATGAAGTGGCGCGCGCTCTTGGTGTCACTCAAAAGTCGGCTTGGTTCATGATGCACCGTATTCGTTTGGCGATGCAGAGCAATTCGACCGTGAAACTTGGACGCGGAAAGGGCAGCGAAGTCGAGGTCGATGAAACCTTCATCGGCGGTAAGGCTCGACACATGCACAAAGCAGTTCACGAACGCCGAATCGAGAAAGGTGGACCGCATGACAAGACTGTTGTTTTGGGAATCCTTGAACGCGGCGGTGAAGTTCGCACAAAGGTGATCTCGAATCGCCGTAAGCACACACTTCATAAGGAAGTCCGCGAAAACGTCACTGTTAATTCGGCCTTGTACAGCGACCGTTTGCAATCGTATGAAGGCTTGGCGCGTGACTACGCTCATTACATGGTTGATCACGCGGTCTGCTACGTTCAGGGCAAGGTTCACACTAACGGACTCGAAAACTACTGGAGCCTCTTGAAGCGCGGTCTGAAGGGCACCTACGTTAGCGTTGAACCTTTCCATCTTTTCCGTTACCTCGATGAGCAAACCTTCCGCTACAACATGCGCAAGGACGCTAGCGGCCCTGTCACTGACGGCGAACGATTTGAGCATGTCGCTTCGCATATCCTCGGAAAGCGCGTCACCTACGCCGAACTCACAGGCAAGGTGGGTTCCTCCACGCTTAATTAATCCCTATCGCCTACCTCGCGGGAGCCGGAAGAAGCCCTAAGTTTCTTTCGGCTTTTTTCTGCCTTTTCGCGCGCCAGTTTTTCCTGGATTTTGTTATGTGGAACATCAATTAATGCTCGAAAAGCCTGGTCGAATCGGTCGAACTCGCTTGACTTTCTTTTCATTCAATCAGTCCCCTTCAGAATGTTTTTTGAAGGTGTTTCTTCAAATCCGAACTCATTTTTTGAGATTTTCCAGCAGCGTCGTTGCCTCCGTTTCTTCGGTAAATTCTCAGAACCTTCCTGAAGTAGGTTTCCAAAGACTGATCTGAAATTTCGTCCGCTTTTATTTTGGCAATTTCAGCGGGAGGACAATACGCATTCTTGATCGCCGCACATGCTGCATATTTGGCCAAATAAAAACGAGTATTTCGCCTCGATGCTGGGTCCAGTTTTTTCTTTTTATTTAAGAATTTATTCACGCGGCGCACGAGAAGAACGCAACTGAGATATACACCAATGTCGAATGGGGGATTATTAGCAACCTTCGGGTCTGAGGTGATATTTGAATCGTCATAATCATCATGCCCGAATATGCTCCACCGTTTATCTTCCTCTGCGATGTATCTCGTCGGATGGCTTCTCGCGTCGTGGGGATTATCAGTCATGATCGCGATAACAGCGGGAATAAGCTCCTTCGGCATGACGATTTGCGCTATCGGCATATCCTGATCTCGATAGAATCCTTTTCGTCGCTCGTAGTACAACGAGTAATTCAAGAATACTTGCTCGATTTGCTTGTGAATGCGGAAGGTCGTGAATAACGCTTCTGCTGGCATTGGATTTTGATTGTTTGTGGCTCGAATAACCTTATCGCGCACATCCTCATTATCGTTTGTAATTACGCGCACCAAAATCCTTCGTTGATCATTTGGTGGAGCGCCTTGCGATGCGTGGTAACTAAAAATCTGTCTCGATGTTTGCAACCCATTCACGATTTGCGGGTCGGTGATCTCAATGCTTTTTCCCGGTTTCGGTTGTACTTTGGACGAAAGAATAGTTACGCCGTTGTTTAGAAGCCAAAATTCAGGACTCGTTGCGTCCGATAAAGTTCTTTGAATCGATTCATTGACGGCTGTTTCGCGCTGAAACCCTCTCACGTTGTCATCGAACATCAGATCGTTTCGTTCGCCAAATTTGTTTTTCAAAAACGAATTGAATTCAGATAACGTAACAAGCCCGATGTAACCTTCCGGCGCGTCAATTTTTTCGGTGAAGGTTAGTGTTTTCATCTTTGGCGGTCTGCTCGTAACTTGTGTGTACAGGTGAGCAGCATTTATAAAATGAAAATCGTTAACCTTCGCCGCTCGCATTTGATGTTTGGCAGTGTCGATCACCTTTTGCCCCGCCGTATTAGATCCCTGATCAACCATCGCATCCAATTTAGTCACGTAGTAATAATCGACAGTCGTTTTAGGTAACGACAACTCCGCGAATTTCTCCTTAAAAATTCGCATTTTATCTTTTAACCCCTCGTGATATTCACGTCCGTACTTGTCTGATTTTTTTCCCAAATCGAAAAGGTCTTCCGAAAACGTATTGAACTTGTCGATAGAATTGGCTGAGAATCCGCTTGTCTCTTTTGTCTGGATGATCACGATATGTACAGACTGTTCCTGATGAGCGCCGATCTCGGTGTTCTCTTCAACGGGTAGTCCATTGAGTAGAAAATAAAAACAATCGACTCCGCCGTCTTTCGAGCGACCGATCAGGCCATCGAGAATATCGTTGTCCGTCAGCAGCACATGGGGCTTGAGAAACTGCTCCGCACAAAACAAATCGAAAGGGGTGGCACCGTTAGGTAGTTTTAAGCCAGTTGTTCGCTTAAGCCAGCGGTTGTACTGCGCTGCTAGGCCAACTACATCATTTCGACTCATCAGACCGTCCTGTATGGCGAATGTCATCGGACAACCTTCTCCGATGGGTTATCACTACTTTCGCCATCGCTACTATCCTCGTTATCGCCCTCCTGAGTCAAGTATGTTATTGCCAGAAAATGCCTCGACCGTTTGTTTTGTTGGAGTTGCGGCGATTTCTAATCGCATCCAGTGTCGATTAGAAACTGGGGCTGAGGGGCTGAATAAAGCCGGGTGGGAGGCGGCCGGCGGCCGGACCGAAGTGCCGCTTCGCGGAAGCATAGAAAGCTGGGCGTCGATTAAAGCCCACGACACTTTACCATAAAGGTACTAGAAGGTCAAGGGGAAAGTGGCAGATGACTCGTGGCGAGTGGCTGGGGCGAACCGGGAAGGGTGAGAGTTTCAAAATGGGAATAAAGGTGGAGGACGGATATTCGACCCAGGGGCTGATTACGTTGCGCAGCCATTCGAGCGGCAGACGATTCACAACATTGGCGCAGGCATGTCGCCCGGAGAGGCGCGGCTCTCGCTCGGCGCACCCGACGGTGTGAAGTAAAATCGCCGCGATGAGCAGCGCGGCCACTGGTTCGATTCGTTCGTGGCGGACGTACGTTACGGCCCGCGCGGCCTGCGCAAAAATCCCGGGTTTACGTCCGTCGCGGTGATCTCACTTGCACTGCGTCACGCTGGTGAGCGTGGTGCTGCTGCTTTTCGCGGCGCGATTTCTGGCGGGCTTTGTGCCGCCGCGGCGCGCCACTAACATCGTTCCCATGGCCGCGCTGCGCCACGAATAGCGGCTCTTCTAGTGGACGGGTTGTAAACTAACCAATTGCTTGGGCTCTACTTGGTGGGAACGACGACAGTTTCGGCGCTGTCACCGGGCATGGTGAGCGTGACGTCGGTAACTTTTTTCGGGCGAATCACGAGTCGCTTGTTCCATTCGCTGAACGCGCCTTTGTAGTAGGCACGCACGTCGTATTGGCCCGCGCTGTAGCGCGCGAATTCAAAGTGGCCGTTCGCATCGGTGTGTGTGGCGTGGGGATGCAGACCGTCAGAGGTCTGAATCGTGACGCTTGCGTCGGTGACCGGTTTCCCGTGAGCATCGACCACCTGCCCCTGCAGCGTGCCAAGTCCAAATAAATTTTGAGCGGGCAGCGTCGCCGCGGCTACGCCTAAAATCGCGAGCAGCGTTACGAAGATTCCGAATCGCCTCATGAGCCACCTCCGAGCGTGACGCACACAATTTTAGCGTGCGGGTGGGGCTTGCCCGAAAGCGCTCGATCGCGATGTTGCGCAAAGCCAACTCCTGTCCGGCTGGACAGGCGAAGGCCCTAGTATTTGTAGTGTTTGCTGGCCTTGGAGTGGCCGGGCTGTTCCATGCGGCCGGTGTCGGGATTCGTGCCGCGCTCGATGGCGAGATAGTAGGTGAGAAGCTGGAGCGGCACCAGATGCACAAACGCGGAAAGCCACTCGCTGCATTCGGGCACGATCAGCACGTCTTCAGCGGCGACATCGTGATTCGCTCTGGGTGTGACGATCGCGGTGCGGAAAACTTCGAGTTCGCCGGCGGCTTTCAGGATTTGGCGCGCGCGATTGTCGGAGTCCGAGCCGGTAAGCAGGCCAATCAGCGCGGCGCGTGAGTCGGTCTCGGAAAACGGCCCGTGCAGGATTTCCTCCGTGTCGAAACCTTCGGCGGCGATGTAGGCGGCTTCTTTGATTTTCAGCGCGGCTTCCGAGGCGGTGGCCCATGCAGCGCCCGAGCCGAAGATTTCGATGCGGTGGAGAGGCGCGACGCGGCGGGCCAGCGCCTTAACGAGGGGCTTGAGATCGAGCGCGCGCACCATCAGATTGGGCACGGTCGCAAGTTCGTCTTGGGCGGATGGACGCGCGAGCAGTTTTTTGCGGCCGGCGATTCGGACGATCATCAGCGCGAGAGCCATCAGCGCTGTGGAATAGCTCTTCGTGTAGGCGAAGGCTTTCTCTTGTTCGCAGGTTTCGATGTGGAAGTCGGCGGCGCGCGCGGCTTCGCCGGGATTTAGGCCGGTGATTGAAACGGTGAGTGCGCCCTGCGCGCGAACTCGCGCGAGCGCCTCGACGGATGCGGACGACGAGCCGGTGTGCGTGATGACGATCACGGCGTCGTTTGCACTGAACGCGATGGGGTGGTGCAGCAGTTCGAAGGATTGCTCGTAGTGCGCCCAGAGACGGCCGGCGGTGAGTTCGCGCATCCAGCTTTCGCCGATTCGCGCGATGTGCAGCGAGCTGCCGATGCCGACGAAGGTGATGCGCTCTTTCGTGGCGACGGCGTCGGCGGCGCGCTCGATCTCGGCGGGTTGCGCCAAAACTTTTTCGATCAGCGCGGGCTGCGCGTGAACGGCGTCGTACATGTAGTGGGTATGCTGCGCGGCTGCGTCGGACATGCGTGACCTCCGGCTCCGCACGCGTGGCTGGTGTGGCGCGCGAGCCGCCGCATATTCTAGTGCCGCCGGCGCTGGATGCAGTATTCTTTCGGTCCACAACTTCGTGGTTCGCACCTGCCGGTGCGTTGGCCAGACAGGAGCTTTGATGCCTCGCTATCTTTCGCAGCACACACTTGCGTGCCTCACGCGCCAGGGCGCCGAAGAGCTTACGAAGCGGCTGCTCGCCGCGACCGACGTGACGGTGAGCCGGGTGCTGGTGAACATGCAGGAAGGGAAGATGCTCGCCGAGTTTACGGCGCCGACGCGCGAAGAGCTGGAGAAGTGGCTCGCGCGGGAGAAATTCCACTTCGACTGGCTGCTGCGGATTGAGTTGGAATCCGATGCGGGTGGCGCGCTCCAGCCGGTTTCGTAATTCGTTTCGCTCCCGCAAGAGGAGCGGTACCATTGCTCACAACCCCCTTCCGTTGTAGGCTTGTGTAGATGATTCGCCGAGTACAGAACGTCGCCTGCGCCTGTTGTTGTCTGTGTTGTGCGCACGTGTGTTCTGGCGCGGCCGGGCTTGGCATCGACTAACGAGCCACACAAGCCTACGGTTTCCGACCCACCGCCAGAATTGAACTGGCCGGTGGGTTTTTTGTTTTAGGGGATGTTTTACGCGGAAGCTTTGAGTTTCGAACGATCGACGAACAACTAGACCAATCACTCGACCAGGAGAAAGCACATGGCTGATTACAAGCACCCCGAAGTTCTCGTCTCTACACAGTGGGCCGCGGATCACGCGAACGATCCAAACGTGAGGCTCGTGGAAGTGGACGTGGACACATCCGCATACGACCAGGGCCACATCGCCGGAGCGGTGGGCTGGAACTGGCAATCGCAGCTGCAGGACAACGTTCGCCGCGACCTGATCGACAAGGCGGCGCTGGAAAAGCTGCTGGGCGAGTCCGGCATTTCGAACGACACGACGATTCTGCTCTACGGTGACAACAACAATTGGTTTGCCGCGTATGCGCTCTGGCAGCTGAAGTATTACGGCCACAAAGACGTGCGCCTGATCAACGGCGGCCGGAAGAAGTGGATCGAAGAGAAGCGCGCGTTGACGACGGACGCGGTGAAACCGGCGCCGGCGAAGTACACCGCGTCCGGTCCGGACGAATCGATTCGCGCGCGCAAAGAACAGATTTTCGCGGCGATCGATAAGGGCAAGAAGGCGCAGCTGGTGGACGTGCGCTCGGTGGATGAATTCACGGGCAAGGTGATCGCGCCTCCGGGAATGTCTGAAACCGCTCAACGGGCCGGCCACATTCCGGGCGCAGCGAACGTTCCCTGGGTGCAGGCGGCGAATGAAGACGGCACGTTCAAGAGCGCCGAAGCGCTGCAGCAGCTCTATCAGTCGAAGGGCATCGTGGGCGGCGATGAAGTGATCGCGTACTGCCGCATCGGCGAACGCAGCTCGCACACCTGGTTCGTGCTGAAGTATTTGCTCGGCTACGACAACGTGAAGAACTACGACGGCTCCTGGACCGAGTGGGGCAACCTGATCGGCGCGCCGATCGAGAAGGAAGCTGCTGCCGCAGCCGCGCATTAAAAATATTTACCTGGCGAGGAACGGAAGGGAGAGTCCCACGACTTTCCCTTTTTTTTCGCAAAGAGTTTCGTCTGGCGCGGGCGCGCACGTTACTGCGGAATTTGATTTTCGGGGACGCCCTTGTGCCGAGCTTCGTCCTGCAGCGTGCTGATTTTCGTTTCGAGATCGGACTTCTGAGTCTGAAGGCGAGCGAGCTGGTCGTGCCAATCGTCAATCCTGGCGCCGGTCGCGTGGCGTGTCGAGTTCATCGTTTGACCGTTGAGCACGCCCTGAAGATCCGAAATCTGCGAATCCAGCGGAGGCATCTTGTCCTGCAGCGCGAGGATGCGGTCGTGGTACGACTTGATTGTGGCCGGATTCGCGACCGGCATATTCGTTGCCGCGGCTTTTTGAGGCTTCGCCTTCGCCGGGCCGACTGTGGAGATGGCGGAATCGCGGCGCAGTTCGTGAACGTCGTCGTTGGTCCAAACCCTCTTTGTGGGCGCCGCTGAATCGGTTGGCGCGACCGTGGTCTGCGCGACCTGCTGGTCGGGGGCTGGCGTTGTGGATGACGCTTGCGTGGACTGGCTGGCTTGGGTGGAGGCGGACTGACCCTGCGCGCCGACAACCGCAAACACGGATAACGCCGCGAACGCGAAAGGGAGCGGGGTTAGATGGCTCCGCATAGATCCTCCTCGAAGACGAACACACTCGAATGCCTGCACACGGACTAAGGGAAGGGTTCCACTTAGTGTTCCACGTTTGCAGGCGTACCAGTACCAGGTTAAACACGGCGGAGTGCTAAAAGTTACTGGCCGGAGATGAAGGGTTTGCCGCTGGCTAAGTCGTTCTGTACCACCGTCAAGGCTTGCTTGGGGGGGCCATCATGCCGGTACTGGTTCACTTCGATGACCTGGTGTTCGTCCACAATGAAGACGAATTTGCGGGCGGAATAGTCGAACTGGTAGCGGCTCGGCAGCCACAGGCCGGGCGAGATTTCGGTCTGCTCGAACGAAAAAACGCCACCTTTATATAGCTTGCCCAGAAGTCCGCCGCCGATGGAGAGGTCTTTCGTGACGTGCGCCTCGGCCCGGGCGAGTTGGAGGCTGGCGTGGTCCACCCAGATTTTGGCGGTGATGTGGATCATCGCGTCTTGAAAAATGTTTTTCGGGTGAAAATTGGGGTCGGGCGCGAGATCGATCACGTCGCACACGTGGCCGTTGATGGTTTCGGGCGCGAGCCAGGTCTGGATGTAGGCGCTGCGAGTGGCTTGGACGAGTTCGTCGCGGTCCTGTTTCTTCTTATTATTCTTCGCTAAAGCGGCTTTCGCGCGGGCGTCGTCGGGTTTGAGCATCAGCTCGAGCACGTCGCGCCAGGCCATCAGCTGCGAGCGGTAGGCGGCGGGATCAACGTCTTTGCCGTCTTCACGCAGCAAGATTTTCATATTGCCGCTGCCGGTGGGGACAATGCGGTACAACTTGTCTTCCAGCACGCGCGGAGAACTGCCACCGGTGCGATCGACCTGATGCTCGACGCGCTCGTATTCATCGAGCGCCTCGTCGTCGCGATGCTGATTGGCGATGAGCTTGTCGGTGCGCGCCTGGACTTCCGCATCGGTGGGCTTGTAAGCCGATGAACCACTTTGCTGGGCTGAGGGCAGAGAGCCCGGGCGCGCAGACGCGCGGACGCCAGGAAGCGCACTTGCGGCGAGCGCAACCGTAGCGGCGAAGACAAGAATCTCCGAGCGTCGATTCATGTAAGTGCGGACGGTAAGGTGAACGTATTTGGTGAAATTCATCCGCCCCTTAATTTTAAGGGGAATCCGGCCGATGCGCCATCGCTCGTAAATGAAATGAAAGGATGGCGTTAGCGAAGGCGCGAGGCGCCGGCGGGCCCCGAAATTACGGCGAGTCTTTCTGCGCTTTTCACCGTCTATAATAGATAGCAGTCCGGTAACCCAGCCATGAAATCGCCCAACCTGAAGCGCCCCGATGCGCGAAAGACCCTCGCGTCTCTGGGCGAAACGACGCTCATCGCGATGGATACGCTGCGCGCGCACAAAATGCGTACGTTTTTGACGCTGCTGGGCGTGATTCTGGCTGTGACGACGCTCGTCGCCGTGATTTCCGTGCTGAACGGGCTCAACGTTTACATCTCGGACAAAGTGGCGAACCTGGGCGCGAACGCGTTTGTGATCGATCGCATCGGAATCGTGACGAATTTCCAGGATTGGAATAATGCGCGCAAGCGGCCGCCGCTCCAGATGGACGACATCGCGGCGCTGCGCGAAGGCATGAAGCTCGCATCGAATATTGCCGGCGAGCAGAACACGAACGCGGACGTGCGGTACGGCAACGATTTGAGCGAGGACGTAGAGATTATGGGCGCGTCGCCGAATTACACGTCGATTCGCGACATCGACGTGACGAGTGGGCGCCTTTTCAGCGAGATCGACGAAGACCACCGTGCGGGCGTTTGCATTATTGGCGCAGACATCGCAAAAAAGTTTTTCGCGAACACGGACCCGATCGGTAAGGAAATTCGCGCCGGCCAAGGCCAGTACGAAATCGTGGGTGTGGCGAAGGCGCAAGGCACCGTGCTGGGGCAATCCCGCGACAATTTCGTGATGCTGCCGCTGGGCACATACCGCAAGGAATGGCTCGCTCCGCAGGATTCGGTGACGATTTTCGTGCAGGCGAAAGGGCCGGAGTGGATGGACGCGGCGCAGGACGAAGCACGGGCGATTCTGCGGGCGAGACGGCACGTGGAGTACTCGAAGGACGACAACTTCGCGATCATCGCGCCGACATCGATCACCGGCCTGTGGAACCGGATTACGGGAAACGCTTTCGGAATCGCGATCTGGGTGACGTCTGTATTCCTGGTGGTGGGCGGCATTGTGATCATGAACATCATGCTGGCGAGCGTGACCGAGCGGACGCGCGAGATCGGCTTGCGCAAATCGCTGGGAGCGCGGCGCGGCGACATTATTTTGCAATTCCTGGTGGAATCGTCGCTGCTTGCCGCAACGGGCGGCCTTTTGGGCGTGGTGCTCGCCGTTTCGATCGGGCAAATTGTAAGTGCGACAACGTCGATTCCGATCGCGACGCCGATCTTCGCGATTACGATTTCGCTGCTCCTTTCCACCGCAGTCGGATTGTTTTTTGGAATTTATCCTGCCATGCGCGCCGCGAAGCTCGACCCGATCGAAGCGCTGCGAGCGGACGGTTAGCGCCATGGTCCGTCAGGATTTCCGCGAAAATCTTCAGCTGGCGCTCGATACGGTGCGAGCGAATAAGCTGCGCAGCTTTCTGGCGATTCTCGGCGTGATGATCGGCGTGGCGCTGATCATTCTGGTGGTCGGGCTCGTGCAGGGTTTCCGGCAAACGGTGCAGGACGAAATCACGGCCGAGGGCATCGACACGGCGTTCGTTTCGCGATTCGATCAGGGCCCGCAGAACCAACGCCGCCCGAAAGAGGAGAAGCTGCGCAAGCCGCTCACGCTGGAAGACGGTCTCGCGATTCGCGAGATGTGCCCGGCCATCAAGGAAATCGCGATCTCCGGATTTCAATGGAGCCTTGCGCATAACGCGCGCTACCAGCGGAGCATCGTGGACGGCACGGACTTCCGCGGCACATTCCCGGCGTACCTCACCGTCTATTCGAACGCGACGATGAAAACCGGGCGCTTTTTCACCGAGACGGAAAATGAACATCGCGAAAACGTGGTGGTGATCGGCGAGGACACGGCGAAAGCGTTTTTTCCAACTCCGCAGGACGCGCTCGGGAAAGAAATTTTGGTGGATGGCTCGACGTTCACGGTAATCGGCGTATTTGAGAGGCCGCCCGGCGGATTTGGAACCGATGATGAAGACCGGCGAGTGGTGATTCCGTTTTACACATTCATGAAGATGTATCCGGGCAGCTACGAAATCGGCTACCGATTTCTCGCGTATCCCGGGAAGCTGGACGCGGCGGTGGATCAGGTGCGCGAAGTGCTTCGCCGGCGGCGGCAGGTGCCGTACAACAAGCCGGACACTTTCTCGATTCAGACGCAGGTGGAAGCGGCACAGAATTTCAACGACATTATTTTTGGCGTGGTGCTGGCGATCGTGGTGCTCAGCTCGATCGGGCTGTTGATTGGCGGCGTGGGAGTGATGAATATTATGCTCGTCTCTGTGACGGAGCGAACGCGCGAAATCGGCGTGCGCAAAGCGATTGGCGCGCGAAGCAGCGACATCACCTGGCAATTTCTGTTCGAAGCGATGACGCTCACGGGCGCCGGCGGAATCATCGGGATCGTTTTTGGCAGCAGCATCGTGTTTCTGATTCCCGTGATCACGTCGATGAAGGCGGTGGTGCCGCTGTGGGCCGTGGTGGTGGGCTTCACGGTTTCGGTGAGTATCGGACTGATTTTCGGAGTGTGGCCGGCGACGAAAGCGGCGCGGCTGAATCCTGTGGAAGCGTTGCGATACGAATAGCGGCTACTTGTTGTAAATGGTGGGCGGTGTCACAGGTCCGGCCTGGATCGTGATGTCGCTCTCCGGATTCAACTGCGCGACGCCCTCAGCGTCGAAAATGTAGGGGAATCCAGAAGGATCCACGGGCGTCGAGCGCGCCATTCCTGCCTGCACCAGCGCATCCACATTCGCCGGGAAGTGGCCGTACGTTTCGTGGTATTTCTGCGCGAGTTCGTTCAAGACTTTTATGTCTTTCGAGGCCTGCAGGCCTTTCAGGTGCTTCAGCGCGTTACCGCGGATCGAGGGATCGGAAGACGAATTGTAAATTTCGGTCCAGATCATCTCGGAGGTGTTGGTTTCGTCCGCTTTCAAAACGACCTGTGCCGCCATCATCGCGAGCCACGCGGGCGCTTGAGGATTTCTGCTGCCCGCTAAGTAGGCGGCGGACGATTTCTGATACTCCTGCAGATACCAATAGTAGAGAAAACCCTCAGTGGCGTTCATCTGCCAGTCCTCTGGATTGGCTTCGATGCCTTTTTGCGTGAGCTTCAGAGCAAGCTCGGGCTCGCCCGCGCCGACGGGTGGCTGCTCGGAAAGAAAAATCGCCCCGAAGCGATACGCGGGAATCAATTTCGGATCGAGCGTGGTGCTGATGTCGAGCAGTGGCCACAGCAACGGAAACTGCGCTCCCCGGATTCCGGCCCGCGTACCGTAATACTGAACGGCGCGAGTCCAATAGATATCTGCAAGCAGAGCGTCGTAGCCGAAACTGATTCTTTTGATCAGCGTTGGAGAGGAGAGCAGGAGCTGCTCCTGCTCGGGCGCTTCGGTAGAGGCGGTCTCGTCGATGCGGGCTTGAAGCAGGATCAGCGCGGCGAAAAGCAGCGGCAGGCCGGCGGAGGCGAGCAGCGAGAGTTTTTTACGCGGGTTCATTTCAGGTTCTTGCCGGAGAACACGACGGCTGAGGCGATCAGCAGAATCACGACGTACACGGCGGCGTAGAGCGTGTTCTGCCAGAGCAGGTTCATCGGAATCGGCACGCCGTGACCCGCGAGAGCGATCACGTTGAAGTTCTGAAAGTTCGGCAGCAGGTAGTAGAGGGCTTTACAGATCATGCCGACGGCCGGGCTTTTCGTGAGCACGCTGATGTCGCGAATGTCTTTCAGGAAAGCGCCGGCGACGTAAATGCCGAGGGTGAAAAGCGTCGAAAGCATGGGGCTCGAAAAGCAGGAGAAGAAAAGCGCGATCGCGGTGACAAGCGCGAGTTGCAGAAGGATGAAGTACGCGGCGACCACGATGCCGGAATCCGTTCGCTCGAATTGGTGGCTGACGAAAAGCAGCGCTGCGAACAGACCGAGCAGCATGAATGCCGTGTTTACGGCTAGCGTGAGCAGCAAGCCGCCGAATTTTCCCGCGATGAATTCCCATCGCTGGATGGGCTTGGCGAGCAGGCTGTAGAGCGTGCGCTTTTCGATTTCCTTGTACACCAGCCCGACGCCGATGAAGATGGCCATGATGATGCCGAAGATCGAAATGGCGGAAAGGCCGAGATTCACGATCAGGAGCCGCTCGATGCCGACGGAGATCTGCCCGACGAGGATCGCCGCGCCCATCATGAGCAGTGCGAAGAAAACGAGATTGTAGAGGACGCGGTCGCGCACCGCTTCGCGGAACGTATTCACCGCAACGACGGCTGGGACGGAACTCATTGCGATTGGACCTCGATGGAGTGCGGCGCGTACTGCCCTTTACCGACGAGCTTGAAGAAATAGTCTTCGAGAGACGCGCGGAGCGGAGTGACGCTCAGGATTTTTGCGTTCGCGGATTTGAGCTGCTCGACTGCCGCGTAAAGATCCGCTTCCGGCACTTCCACACGGTAGCGATTGCCGGTGTTCGTGGCTTTTGCGGCGAGGCCGGCGGGGACGGCGACGCCGGGCTTCAGCTCGAACAGGAGTTCCATTCCATACACTTCCACCGAAACGATTTCGTTGGGCGCGCCGACGCCCTGCAATTTTCCACCGGCGAGCACCGCGACGCGGTCGCAGAGCATTTCAGCGTCGCTGAGGATGTGGGTGGAGAAGAAGACGGTGCGGCCCTGGCGCTTGAGTTCAAGGATGATGTCGCGGACTTCGCGGCGGCCGACAGGGTCGAGGCCGGACATGGGCTCGTCGAGGAAAACGACTTTCGGTTCGTGAAGGATCGCCTGCGCGATGCCGACGCGCTGCATCATGCCTTTGGAGAATTTGCGAAGCTGCACATTGCTGGCGGAGGCCAGGCCGACGAGATCGAGATATTTGTTGACGCGTTCTTTGCGCTCGGCGGCGCTGAAGCCGAAGAAGCGGGCGAAATAGTCGAGCAGCTCGCGCGCGGTGAGGTAATCGTAGAAGTAGGGCTGCTCGGGCAGATAGCCGATGTCGCGGTGCATTGCGACGTCGTCAATCGGGCGGCCGAGAATGCGAGCGGTGCCGGAGGTGGGGAAAATGATCCCCATCAGCAATTTCAAAGTGGTGGTTTTTCCGGCGCCATTCGGGCCGAGGAAACCGAAGGCCTCGCCTTCGTGAACCTCAAGCGAAAGCGAATCGAGCGAGCGCCGCAATTTCTTGCGCCAGAAGCCGACGGCGTAGTCTTTGGTGAGCGATTGGATCTCGATGGCGGGCGCACTCATACAGGTGGATTATCATTTGTTTCGCGCGGGCGTCGGAAGTGCGGACTCGCGCACATGTTTCGCACTCTGCACTCCCACGGTGCGCGAGAAATATTGGGGGTGACGCGGGAATTCGCGCGGAGCTGCCGGAGAAATGATTCCCGAATTGGCTCAGAGCATCGACACACGAGCGTGGAAAAAGCAGCGGCGTTATAGATTGGGCTTGTCTTCACAGTTACCACTACAGATAGACGCTTTCGACACGCGAAGCATAAGATTTTGTGGTTCGAATATGAATTCTCCTTGACATCATTTCCACATGCCGCGATACTTCGCATCCAGACTCGGGGGAGTTTTCCGGCGCTCGCGCTTGTATCGTGCAGCCGGAAATGCGGAACGGACCGGAATTACCGAAAAATCGAAGAGCGCAGCAAGCAGTGAACGCCGCGAATGAAAATTGAGCGCGGCTTAGCTAGGCTTTTCTCTTTTTCCGTCTCTCCTGCCCACCCCAAGTCGCGTATTCCACGGCCCCTGAGAACAACGCACTGTGTGCCGTCGGCACACGCGACAAGGTTCACGAACACCGGCGCTCGGAGTTAAACTAGAGGTTCCAGCCGAGCCCGGCCATTCGTCATACATTTCGACGGCAGGACTGCCGGCGCGGAGGCAGAGATGGCAGAAACGAGAACGGTATTCAACGCCCAAACGGACTTGCAGCAGGGCAAGCCGCGTGTGAGCGGGCTGGAATTCCAGCGGAAGTTTACAGACGGCAAGTCGTCACCTTTTGACAAGGTCGAATGGGAACGCCGTACCGCGCTGATCGGGAACGAAAAGGGCCAGGTCATTTTCCGGCAGGAAAATGTGGAAGTCCCCAAGACCTGGTCGATGACGGCGACGAACATTGTCGCTTCCAAGTATTTCCACGGTAAACCCAATACTCCGGAGCGTGAGACGTCGGTCCGCCAGCTGATCGGCCGCGTGGTGGATACGATCGTGCGCTGGGGCGAAGAAGGCGGTTACTTCGCGAGCGCGGAATCGCGCAACATTTTCCGCGATGAGCTGACCCACCTGCTGGTGGAGCAGAAGGTCGCGTTCAATTCGCCGGTGTGGTTCAACGTCGGCGTGCAGCCCAAGCCGCAGTGTTCGGCCTGCTTCATCAATTCGGTCCAGGACAACATGGACTCGATCATGAACCTGGCCAAGACGGAAGGGATGCTGTTCAAGTGGGGTTCCGGCACCGGCACGAACTTCTCGTCGCTGCGCGGCAGCCGCGAATCGCTTTCCGGCGGCGGCATCGCTTCCGGCCCGGTGAGCTTCATGAAGGGATTCGACGCCTTTGCCGGCGTGATCAAGAGCGGCGGCAAGACGCGCCGCGCGGCGAAGATGGTGATCCTCAACGTCGAACACCCGGACATCGTTGAGTTCATCGAGTCGAAGACCAAGGAAGAGCGCAAGGCTCACGTGCTGATCGGCCAGGGCTACGACTCGGCGATCGACGGCGAAGCGTACTCGTCGGTGTTCTTTCAGAACGCGAATCACTCCGTGCGCGTCACCGACGATTACATGCGCGCCGTGGAAGAAGATCGCGACTGGTGGACGCGCAACGTGGCCGACGGCAAGCCGGCGGAAAAGCACAGCGCCCGCGAACTGCTGAAGATGATGGCGGAATCGGCATGGCAGTGCGGCGACCCCGGCATGCAGTACGACACGACGATCAACCGCTGGCACACCAGCAAGGCCACGGACCGGATCAATGCGTCGAACCCGTGCTCGGAATACATGTTCCTTGACGATACGGCGTGCAACCTCGCGTCGCTCAATCTGATGAAGTTCCTCGGCCCGAACTGCCAGTTCGATACCGACGCCTTCACCCACGCAGTGGACATCACGATCACGGCGCAGGAAATCCTGGTGGACAACGCCAGCTACCCGACGGAACGGATCGCGCGCAATTCGCACGATTACCGGCCGCTGGGCATCGGCTACGCCAATCTGGGCGCGCTGCTGATGACGCTGGCACTGCCGTACGATTCCGACGGCGGACGCGATTTCTGCGGCGCAGTGACGGCGCTGATGACCGGCGAATCCTACGCGCAATCCGCGCGTATCGCAGAGCGCATGGGGCCGTTTGGCGGCTACCTGCGCAACCGCGATTCGATGATCGACGTGATCCGCATGCACCGCGATGCGCTGCGTCCGATTAAGGAAGAGAACGTGCAACCGTCGCTTTTGCGCGCCGCGCAGAAGTCATGGGACGACGCGCTCTCACTCGGCGAAAAGTTCGGATACAAGAATTCGCAAGTTTCAGTGCTCGCGCCGACCGGCACGATCGGCTTCATGATGGATTGCGACACCACCGGCATCGAGCCCGATCTGGCGCTGGTGAAGCAGAAGCGGCTTGTGGGCGGCGGCGTGATCAAGATCGTGAACAACAGCGTGCCCCAGGCGCTGATGAATCTCGATTACACGCCCGAGCAGGTCTCGCAGATCGTCGATTACATCGACGCGAACGCGAAGATCGAAGGCGCTCCGCACTTGAAGCCCGAACACCTCGCGGTGTTTGATTGCTCGCTCGCACCGATGGGCGGCGGCCGCTCGATCGCATGGCGCGGCCACCTTCGCATGATGGCTGCGGCGCAACCGTTTCTTTCCGGAGCGATCAGCAAGACGATCAATATGCCGGAAGAATCGACCGTGGAAGACATCATGCAGGCCTACACCGAATCCTGGAAGTACGGCCTGAAGGCTGTGGCGATCTACCGCGACAACTCGAAGCGTTCGCAGCCCCTTTCGGCCGCGGGCAAGGACGACAAAGAGAAGGACAAGGCCGCGACTGCTGTGGCCGAAGCTCCGGTGGCTGCCGCGGTGAAGGTGGAAGCACCGTCGGCCGAGCAACAGGAACTTTTCGTCCGCACTCGCCGCCGCAAACTGCCGAACGAGCGCGATTCGATCACGCACAAGTTCTCGATTGGCGGCCACGAAGGCTACCTCACCGTCGGCAAATACGAAGACGGCGCGCCGGGCGAGATCTTCATCAAGATGGCGAAGGAAGGGTCCACGCTTTCGGGAATCATGGACGCGTTCGCGCTGTCGGTTTCGATCGCGCTGCAGTACGGCGTTCCGCTGCGCGCGCTGGTCGATAAATTCGTCAACTCGCGCTTCGAGCCTTCGGGCTACACCGGCAACCAGAACATCCGCTACGCCAAGTCCGTGGTGGATTACATCGGCCGCTGGCTCGGCGGGAAGTTCATCTCGCCGGATTACCTGGACGACATGCCGGCGCAGGCTGTGGAATCGGCATCCGTGGTGGAGACTGCCGCTCCTGAAGTTGCCGCGAAGCCTGCGGTGGCTCCGGCGACGGCTGCGAAGTACGCTGAGCCGGAACCGGCGACGCGTCCTCGCGCGGCGATCGACGATGCGCCGTCCTGCTCCGAGTGCGGCATGCTGATGACGCCGAACGGCAGCTGCTACAAGTGCGCGAACTGCGGCAGCACCAGCGGCTGCAGCTAGACCAAAACACAAACGGTACTCTGGGGCGGCTCGAAGTCTGGGCCGCCCTTTTTTTTGCGTGGGCGCGCGACTGCGAGGCTGGCGGTGCGTCGTGCACGCAGAATTGTCTTGGAGTATTGGGAACTACTGAACGGCGTATGGGCAAAAAAAGAGGGGGTCCCGTCGGACCCCCATTGCTCTACCCCTAAGATCCGGTTTCAGCGCGGCGAAACCGGCCCACCCCGGGATATGAGACAGCCGGGTTGGGAGTTGCACTTCGCGTGCCACGCCTAAGTATTTTCCATTAGACCGTTTACCTACTGAATCGAAAGGACTTGAGGGTCTGAGTTGATGGCCAGGCCGCTTCGAGGCCCGGAATTCTCCACTTTCTGAAAACATCCGAGGGTCATTTCTATGGTCTTTGGAAGGATCCATTTTATTTTGCCGAGGCGACTGCCGCTGAGGCTGACCGGCGCGACCGAATGCGTCGGCGAACCAGCAACGCTATCGCAAGGAGGATCCCTCCCCAGAAGGCGATGGATAGGCCGTCTTCAAGAATGAAGATGATGGCTCCGACGATGCCGTCTTCGAGGTTCTTCAGGCCGCCGACGAACGCGTTGCCGATCTTGGTGCCCACGGAATCCGAGTGGAGCGTCTCGTGATACTCCTCGCTCAACTCGACCTTCACTGTGGCGTAGTTCACCTCGTGCAGCATCACGTTAGCCTGCCCCTGCATGCTCTCGATCTCGCCGCGGACGCGGGCCAGCTCGCGTTCGACCTCGAGTACGTCGGATAGTTTGCCGGTGCGAGTGCCGAGCAATTCCACCAGGCGCTGCTCAGCGGCCTTGGAAGCTTTCAGCCGGGCTTGCAGATCGACGTACTCGGCGGTGACTTCTTCGTTGGTGCGAGTCTCCTCGACGACTTTGCCGAGCTTGCGCACGTCGGCGATGAAGGCATTGGCCTGTTTCGCCGGGATGCGAAGCTCCACGTTCACATCACGCGCGGAGCCGGTCTGCGCCGTGGCGGTCAGGCTTCCTACATAGCCGCCGCGAGCTGCAGCCATCTTTTCGATCGTCGCACTTGCGTCGTCGTAATTCGAGGGGACGATGTGGAGCGAGACGTTCTGCTCGATCATCGGGCCTTTCACGTCCGGCGCGGTGAGTGTTGCACCGCCCTGGTCGTCTGACTCGACGGACTGCTCCGAAGCTGTCGCGACGTAACTATTGGCATGCGCCTGCGCCAGGTTGCTCGAGAGTTCCATCTGCGCCTTACGCTCGAGAAGTTGCTGATACTCGGAGTTGGGCTTGTCGAATTGCGCCGCCTTTCCGCGCGAGCCAGGTAGCGGGGGTGGCGCTGGCGCGGCGCTCTCATCCCGATAGCTGAGAGCGAGATCGGACTGAGCGTTTTTCAAGCTGGCAGCCTCGCGCATATACAGCAAATTCGGCGTCGCAGCGCGAATCAACAAGAGCACTAGCGCTGCCGCGCCGAGAGCGCCGACAATCGCCCAAGTCCTCGGAATGCGTTGCACGAGCGGCCAATTCCATAAATCCAAGCGTTTCCAGATTGGACGCTTCTCGATCGGGGGCGTGGTGGCAACGGGCCTTTCGACAGCCTTCAGCACGGCGTCATTGATGGACTGCGGCACCGGCTCGACTTCGAAGCTCATCATTCTGTCCGTGAGTTGGCGGAAATTTTTGGCGAGCGCCTGGCACTCTGCACAGCCATCGAGGTGCGCTGCGAGCGCTGCGGCTCGGTCTGCTTCGAGAGCGCCATCGAGATAGGCCATCACTTCTTCGGCTTCAAACGCGTGTTGTAGTCCGTGGCTCATAATATTTTCAGTCAGACCTTGACCGACCTCAGTTGTTCCTTCAATGCGGTGCGAGCGCGGAACAGGCGCGATCGCACGGTGTTTACGGGCGTTTGCATCAACGCGCCGATTTCCGCGTAACTCAGTTGCTCGTACTCGCGAAGCATCAGAATTTCGCGTTCAGCGCCATCGAGTTTCGCGAGCGCGTCGCGGATCCAGATGGAAGACTCTGGCGAGGAATCTGCGTGCGCTGCGTCGGTTCGCGCGTCGAGCTTTTCGTTTTCCGCCACTTCGCGGCCGGCCTTGCGGCGCTCGGCCCACACGAGTTTCATCGCGATGCCGTAGAGATAGCTTCGGAAGCTGGCTCGCGGCTCGTAACGCGCCGCGTTTTCAATGAGCGCGACGAAGCATTCCTGCGTGAGTTCTTCGGCGCGCGACGGATTCGAAAGCCGCCGATAGAAGAAGGCGTACACCGGTTGGCGATAGCGTTCGAATAGTTCGGTGAAGGCGTCGCGATCGCCCTGCTGAAACGCGACGATCAATTGTTCGTCTGTGCTCATGCCATTTAGAACGGCCTCATCCGCGTTTCTTGCATCGGTGCGCGCTCACGCGCCGAAAACAGTGCAATGTCGCGAGTACACGAAAAGTTCCCGGGGGAATGTCAGATTGTTCGACGCAGTAAGGCGTGCGGCTTGTGGCTTAAGACAAGTGGCGCATTTTCAGTGTGATGCGAGATGGCGACGCGGCCAGTGACCCTACGCGCCGATGGATTCGCGAAGGGCGTCGGCGAGAGTTTTGGTCCAGTGGTGGACGTCTGAATCGTGCTCGGCTTCGACCATCACGCGCGCGAGCGGCTCGGTGCCGGAGTAACGCAGGACGACGCGCCCGGATTTTCCGAGCGTTTTTTCAGCTTCGGTAAAGCGGCGCCACACTTCGGGCAGAGTTTCGAGCGGCGGCTTAGACTTCACTTTCACGTTCACGATTTGCTGCGGGAAATTTTTCAGGTCGGCCACCAGCGAATCGAGCGATCCAGAAATCGAGACGACCGATGCGATCTTGATGGCGGTTAGCATCCCGTCGCCGGTGGTCGCGTCGTCGAGCAGCAGGATGTGACCGGACTGCTCGCCGCCGAGGTTCGCGCCGATGCGCTGCATCTCTTCGAGCACATAGCGATCGCCGACGGCCGTGCGCACAAAACTCAGGCCGGAATTTTCGAGCGCGCGCTCGAGGCCGAGATTCGCCATCGTGGTGCCTACGATAACGTTGGCGTTGAGTTTCTTTTGCGATTTCATGTAGCGGCCGAGGATAAGCAGCACGCCGTCGCCGTTCACGAGCGCGCCGGAAGCGGTGGCGAAGAGAGCGCGGTCTGCGTCGCCATCAAACGCCACGCCGAGCGCTGCGCCGGATTCGCGGACGCGCTTCTGCATCGCTTCGGGATGCAGCGAGCCGCAGCCGGCGTTGATATTTTTGCCGTCGGGCGTGTTATTCAGCGCGATCACGTCGGCGCCCAGCGAGCGGAACAGTTTCGGCGCGAGCGCGCTCGCGGCGCCGTTCGCGCAGTCGAGCACGATTTTCATTCCGGCGAGCTTGGCACCGGGCAACACAGTGTCGCGCAGGCCGGCGAGGTAATCGTCGTCGATCGCCTCGTTGTCTTCGAGGTGTACGCGAGGCGCGCCGGCCCCAGCCGCGGTGGGATTCAGAATCAGCGACTCGATCTCAGCTTCGACGGCGTCGGGGAATTTCATCCCGTTCGAAGAGATCAGCTTCACGCCATTATCGTGGTAAGGGTTGTGCGACGCCGAAATCACGACGCCCGCGGCGAAATTTTCGCGGCTTACAAGCCACGCGACGCCTGGCGTGGTGACAACGCCGGCAGAAACCGGTTCGGCGCCTGCGGCCGTGAGGCCTCGCGCGATCAGCTCGGCAATGTGCGGACCGGATTCGCGGGTGTCGCGGCCGATCAGCACGCGCGGCTTTGCCGCGCCGGCCTTGGGCTCGCTGTGCGCGCGCAAATACGCGCCGAGCGCCGCTCCGACGCGCTCGAGCGTCGCGTCGTCCAGCGGGTATTCTCCGGGGAGGCCGCGGATTCCGTCCGTGCCAAAAAGTTGTTTCGCCATTTTTACGATTGCGTTCGCGCCCAACCGCGAACACTTCATCGTATCACTCTGCGCTTGCTCACGTCCTTCGCCCGGCCGCCGCAGGCCCGTGTATTCGCAGACACACGTGTCCATCGCGGTCAAAGGCTATGGTATCGTTACGGGCGATGCCGTTGGACGAAACCCGAGTAATCAACGCAAATTCCACCAGCGCGCGGATCATCGCCGCTGGAATTGTGATCGCATTCTGCTACTGGGCGTCGTCCGTGCTGGTGACGCTGCTGGTGGCCGTGTTGCTCGCCTATTTTCTGGATCCCGTGGTGACGTGGCTGGAGGATTGGCACGTGCCGCGATCGCTGGGCGCGTTGATCGTGGTGCTGGCAACGATCGGGACGCTGCTGGTGATCACGTGGGCGCTCGTGGTGCGCATCGATCAGTTCGGGCGCGATTGGCCGCTGTATCAGAAGCCGCTACGCGCGGTGGCGCACACGGTCGAGTCGCGCATGGAATCGTTCGAACAGCACGTCTCGGATATCTCGGCAGATGCGGACGCGGCGAAAGGCGTCCGGCAACAGGGGCCGGAATCGCATCCGGTGCGGGACGCGATCCTCGCAAAAATCAGCGGGCTGTACGAAGTGATTCTGGCGGCGACGTTTGTGCCGTTCCTGCTTTTCTTCATGCTCGCGGCGAAGCGGCAGGTGTGGCACGCGACGATGCAGCTATTTCCAGCGACGCGGCGCACCGACGTGAAGGAAACGCTTTCGGATGTGACGCAGGTGCTGCGAAGTTACGTGGTGGGTACGGCGCTGGTCGGACTGATTTTGATCATCGCGAGCTGGCTGTTTTTTATGGGTATCGGGCTGGAGTTTCCGTTTTTGCTCGCGCTGGTGTCAGGCTTGATGAACCTGGTGCCTTACCTCGGCGTGGTGCTCAGCTGGTTGCCGCCGGTGTTGATCGGGCTGAAGAAATTCAATACGCCGGGGCCGTTCATCGGAATTTTCACCGTGCTTACGTTCTTCCACTTCATCGCGAACAATCTGCTCGTGCCGGCGCTGGTGGGCTGGCGTGTGCGGCTAAACGCGCTGGCGCTCACGGTCTCGCTGCTCTTTTTTGGATTTTTGTGGGGTGGTGTGGGATTGTTGCTGGCGATTCCGGTGACCGCGGTGATCAAGGTGATCTGCGATCACAACGAGAGCTTGCAGCCTGTGGGGCGCTGGCTCAGCGCCTAGCTTCTACTGCGTCGTCGTCGTTTTAAATTCCTCTGCGTACGGTCTCAACGAACTTCCGCGCGCGATCGTCGTCCGCTGAATCCTGAAATTCACGAATTGCGGCTAGGCCTGCTGCTCCGGCCGCGAGACATTCGCGCGCGTTGCTTGCGTTGATGCCGCCAATCGCTATCGCCGGAATTCGCAGCGCTCGCGAGACTTCGCGCAGCCGTGCTGTGCCCTGCGGCGCGCCAAAGCCGCGCTTTGAGGGCGAATCGAAAACGGGACCGAAGAACACGTAGCCGGCACCGGCGGCCTCGGCAGCGCTAGCGTCTTCCAGGCTGTGGCATGAAACGCCGACGATGAATTCCTGCGGTGCGCCTCCGTTGCGGCACCAGCGAATCACTTCCTGCGCAGGCACGGACGCGTGGCCTAAATGTACGCCGTCCGCAGCGCAAGCGATTGCGACGTCGAGCCGGTCGTTCACGATCACGCGCGTCTGTGCGCTGTGCGCGCGCCGCACCGCCGCGATGGCGTCGCGCACAAACGCGAACAGCTGGCCGCTGCTCAAATCCTTCTCGCGAATTTGTATCCAGTCCGCTCCAGCCGCGGCGGCTGCGCGAATGCGTTCAAGGACGCGCTGGACGGACGTCTCCGCCGGATAGGCGCCGCGATCCGTTACGTAGCAGACGATCGGTTTTTCAGGTGCGGGCAGCAACGGGGGCAGTCCGGTTGCGGAAACTTTGCACCGCGAGCAGCACGTTGATAATGCCGAGGCCGGAAATCGCGCCGCGGACGAACGGATTCTGAATCAGCATGGCGAAACCGCTGAAGCGAAGGAAATAATTCACGTTCCACCAGTCGCTCCAGGGCAGGAGGATCAGGAGGATTCCCAGTTCAACCCAGAGCAGGAGCAGGGCGATTCGCAACGTACGGGTCATCTCTCTATTGATTATGTGAGATTCAGGTTGGGGCTGCAACTGTGATGGCGCGATTGCAAAGTTATCGCTTGGAGATCGTGGCGATGCGGTCGGCCACGTCGCGGTAGTCGATGTTCATCGCGTACACGTTGCGGAACGTATCCAGAGCGGCTTTGGCTTCGCCGGCGGCTTCGAGCGCGGCGCCCAGATCGTAACGGAGCGCGAGGATCGAATCTTCCTCCAGGCCCGGCGTTTCCAGCGCACGCTGATACCAAAGCGACGCGACTTTCGGCTCGCCCTTGTCCATGAAGGTGAGGCCCAGCATCGTGGAGCAGTTCATCATGTACGGGAACGGTTTGCCCTTCTGGACGGCTTTCGCGACTTTCTGGAATTCGGCGATCGCTTCGTCAAGCAATCCCATCTCGCGGTAGGCGATGCCGAGGTTGTAGTGCGTCTCGAGATCTTCGTCTTCTTCGCCCAGTTCGCCGAGTTCGGTGCGGAATTCCTGGAACACTTCCGCGAGCTGGTTAAGGCTTTCGGGCGCGAGTGCGGCCTCTACTACTTCCGGCGGCACAGGGGCGTGCCCATTTCCATTCGCAGGGACCGATGCGGGCGTATTTGACGCAGCGATTGGCGCGGCCGTCGTGGATGCGAACACATCGGCGAGCGCGTCGTGAACTTTTTCGGGCTCGCGAACCGGTTGCGAGGGTTTCGCCGCGATGGGCGCTTGAAGTTCAGGGCCGTCGATCTCTTCGAGTTCGGCGACGAGGTCGCTGATGAAATCGTCGGTGGTTGCCGGAGCGCTCGCGGCAGCCGCGGGCGCGGATTCGGGCGTCAATTCGAGTACGAACTCGCTGGCTTCGACCGGCGCATCGGCCTGCACGTCGTTCGGCGCTTCGCTAAGAAATTCGGTCTGTAGATCGGCTTCGATTTCAGCCGGCGCTTCGGCGTGCGCTTCGATTTGAACTTCGGCTTCCGCTGCGACAGGCTCCTCTTCCGGTTCGGGAGAAGCGGCCGGCGGAATCGGCGTCTCGAAAATGGCGGCCAGCTCTTCCGCGGAAACGGTCTGCGGAATTTCCATTGGCTGGTGCGCGGAAATTTCGTGAGCCGGCTCGGAGGAGGCGGCTTCGGCGCTCGCTTCGACGGGAACGTCGGCGTCGATCGCGAACTCGGGCTGCGCAGCATCGCTCGCCGCGGAAATTTCTTCCGCGCGAACGGGCGCTTCGACGGCCGGTTCTTCGAGCAAATCGGACTGCGCCAGATTGGCGTCGATGTGGAATTCTTCGACCTTTGGAGCGGTTTCCGTATCCTGATCGAACGCGGGAGCGGCATCCGCGTGAATCGGCGCGGCGGTTTCTTCGCTCGCGGAAGCATCGACTTCAACCACCGGATCGAGGTCGGCGCCTGCGGTGAGAGGCTCGGCCACTTCCGAATGTGCGTCTTCGGTCGAGATCGAATTCCATTCCTCTGAAAGATCCAGCTCTTCCGATTCCGCCGCAGCAGCTTGAACGGGTGCGGCTTGTTCCGCGGCGGCTTCAGGAACGTGTACGGCGGCTGGCTCTTCCTCGAAGCTGACCAGCGGAACTTCGAACTCGATCGGTACAGCGGCGGGCTTGGCCGGCGCAGCTTTGGACGGAGGCGCGGCGTGCTGCACGGGCTCAGGAGCGATCTCGAATGCGGGCGGTTCCTCCGCGACTCCGGTCGGCGCGGATTCGATTTCGAAAGCCGGAACTTCGGGTGCGGCGGCGACAGGCTCTTCCACCACGGGAGCTGCAACCGATGCTTGTGGCTCAGCGTCCGGCGGCGCGACGGGAGGCGCAGCGGCTTGCGTGGGGGCAGTGGCAACCTGCGGCAAATCGGCGGCTGAAATTCCCGCGACCTTGGAGTAGCGCCGGGTCAGCTCGGCGAAGCGGTCGGCATTGGCCACGTCTCCGCGCTCGCGATGAATCTGGTCGAGCTGGGACGCGAGTTCAGCGGTGCGGCGATCGTTTCCGGCGCCAAGATAAAGGTCGAGTAAACGCTCGAGCGTCGGCGTGTGGCGCGGCGCCTTCTGCAGCACGTTTTCCAGAAGGTGCGTGGCCTTCTGCGTGAGGCCGTAGCTGGAGAAAAGATCGACGTCCGTGAGTGCTTGCGCGATGTACTGCTGCGTTTCTTCGTCGTACGTTTCTTCGGGAACGCCAGAAGCCGCAACGGCCGCAGCGGGCTGTTCGTCGAATCTTTGCTCGGGTTCCGCGCTTGCGGTCGCTTCGGCGATCGTTTGCTGCGCGGCAACGGGCGCTCCACCGGAGCGGGCGCGAAGTTCGTTCAGGCGTTCGAGAAGGCGCTCATCATTCTTATTGCGATCGACCAGTTCCGTGAGGGCCTGCTCGGCGCGGGCGAAATCATTCTGCGCGGCGTAGGCGTCTGAAAGTTGGCCCAGCGCCGTATTCAGGTGGAACGGCTGGCTGGCGTGACGGCAGAAATCGACAAGCTGCTCGAGAGCATCGGGGCGGCCGGGCAGCGCCGTGCAGGCTGACGTCAGGGATTTGAGGTAATTTTCCTGCGCGCCGTGCTCCACCATCGGCGCACGCAACTCCCCCAATAGCGGCAGCGCCGATTCGGCGTGGCCATTCTCAATGAGCGCTTCCGCCACCTGATACAAGAGCACGTAGTTTTGCGGCGACGCCGACATCAAGCGGCGCGCACGTTGCGCGGCTTCCTCGGGTTTGCCCGCTCGCAATTCCAATTCGACCAGCAACGTGGTGACTTCGCCGCCGTTGCCCGCTTCGGGATGGCTGGCCAAGGCGGCGATGGCCGGTTCGAGCTTTTCGGATTGTGCCAGCGCCCGGGCCTTGAGCAGCAGCGCCGCGGGATTGGTCTGGTCCATTTCCAGTGAACGCTCGACGAGCTTTTCGGCTTCGTCCGACTCGCCCCGTTCGAATAGGCGCTGCGCGTAATTCAGGTAGGTCTGCGCGGCTTCCTTCTTCTGGCCCATCATGCCGTACAGCTCGGCCAGGCGCATTTGCACGCGCTGGTTTTCCGGCTCCACGTCGAGCAGGCGGTGCAACACCTCTACCGCTTTCTGCGCGTGATTGGCCTTCAGGTGAGCTTCGGCAATCTGGAGGAACAGAGGGCGAGCTTCGCTGAGTACACCCTGCTGAACGTAAAGGTCGGCGAGGCGCTCGAGCGGCGCGAGTTCATTCGGCGCCAGCTTCGCGATCTTCTTATAAATAGCGATGGCCTTGCTGTTGAAACCGTCGCCCAGATAAACCTGGGCCAGCCGCTCGAAGTACTCGATGGCGTGCGGCATGTCGCCCTGGCGGGCAAACAGGTCGCCGACTGTCATCAGCGTGGCTTGGTCGCGCGGGTCCGCGCGCAGGATCAACTGATATTCCGCAATCGCCTGGGGAACTTTCCCCTGATTGAGAAATTTCAGCGCATTCTCGAGAGCTTTGCTTTTGTTGAACGCCATGATTGCTTATCGGCCATCCGCCCCCATGAGACACGGATGACACAGGGCCCCCAATTCGGCTTAGAACGAAAGGTTAGCACCCAGCAAAAACAAGGGGCAACGCGCGGGGAGGACAGGAGTGCCAAACACGATAACAGCAGCTACGAACGTGAGCATTGTCTCTTTGAGGACACGCGTGGGCGCGTGGGTGGGACGAAACCGCGCGGGGCGGCAGGCGGACTAGTTCGGGAGCGCTTCGGGTGAGGCGGCGAGGGGCAGCGGATTCTGCGTCGCTTGAGCGGCCCAGCAGCGGGACTCCCTCACCGGCGCATAGGAAAACCGGTGGAGGGGCGTCGGGCCGAAGCGGCGGAGCGCTTCGAGATGCTCGGGCGTGCCGTAGCCTTTGTGTTGAGCGAGGCCGTACTGCGGATACAGCTCATCGAACTCAGCCATGCGGCGGTCGCGTTCGACCTTCGCGAGGATGGAAGCCGCGGCGATGGATACCGAACGCGCGTCGCCGTGGATCAGCGCCTTCTGCTCGATGGGCAGGTCGATCTCGATGGCGTCGAGAAGCAGGTAATCGGGCAACGGAGAGAGCTGCGAGACGGCGGCCATCATGGCCTGGCGGCTGGCTTGATAGATGTTCCACGCGTCGATGCGGGCCGAGTCGATTTCGGCGATAGCCCAGGCGATTGCGTGCTCGCAAATG
The DNA here is from genome assembly GCA_963702125.1 of uncultured Acidobacteriota bacterium. Lineage (GTDB taxonomy): Bacteria > Acidobacteriota > Terriglobia > Acidiferrales > UBA7541 > Palsa-295. The sequence goes on along the minus strand of OY969716.1, from coordinate 3,951,189 downwards.
CGGGGAAAGAGCTCGTTGCGGCGTTCGGCGTTGAGCTTTTTGGAATCGTCGAGGCCGACGATTCGCCTGCGGGGATTCAGAATTACTGCGGCAGCAACGACGGGACCGAAAAGCGAGCCGCGTCCGGCTTCATCCAGGCCGGCGATGCGCATCCAGCCGCTCTGGCGCGCTTCGCGTTCGTATCGCGACGAGCAAAGTCTCCCCATCGGCTCGCGATTTTAGCACAGCAACTCTTGTGCATTTCCGGCGAAGCGAATCGGTAAACAAATTATCCGCAGAAAGCTGTGGAAAATAAAAAAGCCCGCTCCGGAATTTCCGAAGCGGGCCTTTTTGAAAAGCAGTGGATCGAGGTTACTTTGGACCGCCAGCGGGAGCTTCGACGCGCTTGATGCGGGCGGCCTTACCCTTGCGCTTGCGCAGGTAGTTCAGCTTGGCACGGCGCACGCGGCCGGCGCGAACGATTTCGATCGAGCTGATCATCGGCGAGTGCACCGGGAAGATGCGCTCCACACCGATACCGAAGCTCACGCGACGCACGGTGAACGATTCGCCGGAAAGCTCGCCGCGGCGGCTCATCACCACGCCCTCAAACGGCTGAATGCGTTCCTTGTCGCCCTCGCCTTCTTTCAGGCGGACATTAATCTTGACGGTGTCGCCCGGACGGAAGTTCGGGAGGTCCTTGCGAAGTTGGGACTGCTGCGATTTGTGCACGATCGGATTCATGATTCTATTTTCCAGGCAGACCCGCTCAGGTGGGGCCAGCTACGACAGACAAACTCTAATTCTACCGAAACTTGGAGCTTCTGACTAGCCGAAATGTGGTGCCTAGGCGGGGCCGCGCCACCCGTTTCAGCCAAGCAGGTCAGGCCGGTTGCGGCGTGTCTTTTCGATCGCGCGTTCTTCGCGCCACCGGCGGATGTGTTCGTGGTTGCCATTCATGAGGACTTCTGGCACGTCCCAGCCGCGGAACGAGGGGGGCCGGGTGTAGTGCGGATAGTCGAGGATGCCGTGCGCGCCGCTCGAGTGCGCTGCGTTCGTGGAGATTGCCGGGAGCACATCGTCATTTTCGGCTGCCGATTCGGTGCGGGCGCTGAACGATTCGTTGACGGTGGAATCGGCGTTGCCGACCGCGCCGGGAATCAGGCGCGTGACGGAATCAAGGATCAGCGCTGCAGCGAGTTCGCCGCCAGATAGGACGTAGTCGCCGATGGAGATCTCATCGGTGGCGAGGTGCTGCGCGACGCGTTCATCCACGCCTTCGTAGCGGCCGCAAATCATGATGATTCGATCGAGCTTCGCGAATCGGCGCGCGGTGGCCTGGCGGAAAAGCTTGCCGGCTGCGGAGAGCAGCACGATTGCGGTGTTCGCGCATTCTGGCGTCGTGCGCGTATCAGGTGGAACGAGCGATTCAACGGCTTCGAAGAGCGGCTCGCACTTCATCACCATGCCTTCACCGCCGCCGAACGGGCGATCATCCACCGTGCGATGCCTATCGTGAGTGAAGGCGCGCAGATCGTGCACCTGCGCATCGATCAGGTTCGTTTCGCGCGCGCGGCGGACGATCCCGTAATCGAGCGGGCCGGTGAAGAACTCCGGGAAGATGGTGATGATGTCAAAACGCATTGGTAGGTATCGTATCGCAGGCTCGCATGCGATGCAGCGCGCGGTGCGGACTGAGCGTTAGCTGCGATTAACGTCGAGCAATCCTTCGGGCAGCACAACTTCGATCACGCGCTTGGCGGTGTCGATGTTGACGCAGATGTCCTGCGCCAGCGGAATCAGAACTTCTGAGCCATCGGTGGCTGTCACTTCCAGGACCGGCGTGCCTGCCACCGCCTCACCGATGCCTTGGACATCCTTCACCACGCCCACTTCGCCGCCGCCGCGCTGAACGACTGTGCAGCCCACCAGGTCCGAGATGTAGTGGCTCGTGTCAGGAAGCTTCACGCGCTCGTCGCGGCGAACCTGAACCTCGCAGCCGACTAGTTTCTTTGCGGCGTCCATCGAATCGACGCCTTCGAAGTGGAAAATGGCCTGGCCGCCGTGACTGTGGGATAGCCAACATTTGCGGACGGCGACGCGGCGCGGGGGACGTTTGCCGTCCGACAGTTCGACGCTCTTGAGAGTTTTCAGGCGATCGGGAAAGTCGGTGAGGATATCGCAGGCGACCTCGCCGCGCACACCGTGGGGGCGGACCGCGAGAGCCACGGTTACACCGTTAGACTGGCCTTGATTTTCCATTCAGATGCGGTTCAAAGAGCTTACCGGGGGACGGTAGCACTGCGGATAAGCCTGGAGCTACTCCAAAATCTCCAGAGTGAATCGTTTTTTCAGCTTCATTCCGGCCGCACCGAGGAGAGTGCGGATGGATTTAGCCGTGCGGCCCTGGCGACCGATGACCTTGCCGAGATCGTCTGGTGCAACACGGAGCTCGAGCACGGTAACCTGCTCGCCTTCCACGGCTCTAACCTGAACTTCGTCGGGGTGGTCGACTAGAGCTTTCGCGATGTCTGAAACCAGTTCCTTCATGAGCGCCTCCACAGCGAGAGAACAAGAGCGTGTTCAGGACATACTTCCCCGTACAGCGAACCCTGGTTCCGGAAAAAAGTTGCTGTGAAACTGGGACGCTTCAAGCGGTCTTGTGGTTGCGAAGAAAACTGCGGACGGTGTCGCTGGGCTGAGCGCCTTTGCCGATCCAGTAGTCCACGCGCTCGCGGTTCAGATCCACGGCGGCGGGCTTTTTCGACGGGTCGTAGGTTCCCACGATTTCCACGAAGCGGCCGTTGCGCGGGCGGGTCTTTTCGGTGACCACGACGCGATAGAACGGGTGCTTTTTCTTGCCAATACGGGCCAAACGAATCGTCAACACTGCGTACATCCTCCTAAAGTCGAATCGGACTGACTAGTATAGCGGAGCGATTGGCAGTTGACCAATCGGAATTTCGCGGCTTTCGGGCTCACTTTGCGCGAGGCGCGGGCGGCTGCCAGCTGACTTTGGAGAAGTAGGGAGTGCCGTCGAACTGGAAGGCGTATTCGAACATCTCGCGAGTGGCATCGGACATATCCAGTTTCGCCATTTCTTCGCGGCTGACGTATTTCACTTCGGAGATTTCGAGATTGTCGGGTTTGAGGTCGCCGGAGATTTTGCGGACCTCGAACATGCAGACGACGTAGGAGCAGGTGTCGCCGTTCGCATAATTCACGCGAAAGGTGGGACCACCGAAGACGCCCATCAGGCGTGTGGGCTCGACGATCAGGCCGAGTTCTTCCCAGCATTCGCGGACAATCGCATCGCTGGGGGATTCGTCGGGATCGACGGCGCCGCCGAGCGTGATCCATTTGCCGGTGTTTGCGTCGCGAACCACGAGCAGGCGGTGCTGATCGTCAAACAGCATCGCCGTGACTGACGAGAGCATGAGCAGGCCGTGCCCGATGTGGGCGCGGACGTCGTGAACGTAAGGAGAAGCGGGCATGGCGGGTGACTAGTTGCTGCCGCCTTTGAGGCCGGCGAACTTTCCTAGGCCGCGCATTTTGGTGCGGGCCAGTGCGCCGTACTGCTTCATCATTTTTTTCATGTCGGCGTACTGCTTCAGCACCTGGTTCACTTCCTGAACGGAGGTGCCGCTGCCGATGGCGATGCGCTTTCGGCGCTTGCCGTCGATGATGTTGGCGTTCATGCGCTCTTTGTGAGTCATCGAATTAATGACGGCTTCCACGTGAATCAGGCGCTTTTCGTCGATTTCTGGATTTTTCGGAAGATTTGCGAAAGGTCCCACTTTGGGAAGCATGCCCATCAGCGATTCGAGCGAGCCCATTTTGCGGACTTGCTGGAGCTGATCGCGGAAGTCTTCGAGAGAGAATTCGTCTTCGCGAAGTTTGCGTTCGAGTTCCTTGGCTTGCTTGAGGTCGATCGTTTTTTCGGCGCGTTCGATCAGGCCCAGCACGTCGCCCATGCCGAGGATACGCGAGACGACGCGGTCGGGAAGAAACGGCTCAAGCGCGTCGTATTTTTCACCGACGCCGACGAACTTCACAGGCGCGCCAGTGACTTTGCGAATCGAGAGAGCTGCGCCACCGCGTGCGTCGCCGTCCATCTTGGTGAGGACGACGCCGGTGATGCCGAGGCGCTTGTGGAATTCGCCTGCAGACTTCACGGCGTCCTGACCGATCATCGCGTCGGCGACGAAGAGAAGCTCGGCGGGATTGAGTTCTTTCTTCAGCTCGGAGAGTTCCTTCATCAGCTGGTCGTCGATGTGGAGACGGCCGGCGGTGTCAACCAGGACCACGTCGCAGGCGGCGAGCCTGGCTTCTTTCAGGGCGCCGCGGACGATTTCAAGAGGCTTATCGGTGCCGGCGCCGGGCCAGATCGGTGTGCCGGTGGCTTTGGCGACTTGCGCGAGCTGCTCGCGGGCGGCGGGGCGGTACACGTCCGTCGAGACGACGAGCGGACGGTGGCCGTGCTCAGCGAGCCATTTGCCCATTTTCCCGGTGGAGGTGGTCTTACCGGAGCCTTGGAGGCCGACGATCAGCCAGACGGCGGGCGGCTTTGAGCCGTACTGGGGTTTCGATTCCTTGCCGAGGAGCTCGCCGAGTTCGTCGCGAACGATTTTGACGACTTGCTGGTCGGGCGAGAGTTGGAGCAGGACTTCGGAGCCGACGGCCTTGGCGCGGACCTGCGAGATGAAGTCGTCGGCTACACCGACGTTGACGTCGCCTTCGAGCAGGGCTTCGCGGATTTCGGCGAGAGCGGCGTCGAGGTGCTCTTCGGTGAGCTTGCCCTGGCCGCGGAGGTTCTTGAATGTGCGTTGGAGCTTTTCTGTTAGGGATTCAAACATGGCGTCGAACTTTTATTGTAGGGGACGGGTGAGGGTGGGTCAACGCGGGGAGCGTGGGGCGTTGCGAGGAGGTGGGGGAGGATGTGGTGTGGGAGTGGGTAAATTTGTGTCGATTAGAAAGGGGGTCGGTCCTTTGTTTTGTGTAAGTTTCGGGCATTTCTAATCGGCGAGCACTCCGATTAGAAATTATCAAGTGGCGGACAACTGGCGGTGAGGTGAAGGTGCGGGGTGACTCAGAGAGAAAGCGGGGAGAGATCCTTCGGCCGATGAATCGGCCTCCCTTCGCTTCGCTCGAGGGCAAGCTGGATGACGTCAAAGGAGGGAAGGCAAAGGCGGAGGGTTGCTCGCTGGGCGCGTGAACGGTGGGCGGAAGTGTTGACGTGGGCAAGGCGGTGGCTGAGCGACCGCAGTCTAAGGCGCTTCGCGCGGGCAGACTGAAGTCTGCGTTACGGTTTTGGGTCTGGGTTTGCGGTTGATCGGCTGTTGTCAATTGTGTCATCTAGTGCCGATTAGAAAGTGCCTCGTTCGTTTGTTTTCTTGGAGTTACATCACATTCTAATCGTACGAGATGTCGATTAGCTAAGCGATTAGATGTAGCGCAAGTTAGCCGTGCGCCAGCGATTCCCGTTTCGGGAAAAAATGTTGGCTGAGTTTGTTGAGCGCTTAGCATGCGACTGCTCCAAAGGGCCCCCATTAACGCCCGTCTCATGATAACTCACGAGTACACAAAAAGCAAGAAATATCAGGGTACTAGGACTCTGTTTTTGAGCGATCAGCGGGATGATGCTTGAAGTTGACGTGCGCTCGATTCCGATCAACGATCCGATCGCGCTGTGAAGTGTCCGGCGCGGACGCATCGTGACTAAAATTACACAGAAATCTCCAGGTTCGCCGATTTCGGACGGCAATTCCGAGTCTGCGAAACCGGTGTTTCATGACCCGAAGAACGACATTCGTATTTATCGGGGCGACTGCCTCGCAGTGATGGCTGCGCTGCCGGAAGAAAGCGTGGATTTGATTTTTGCGGACCCGCCGTACTTTCTTTCCAACGACGGAATAACGTGCCATGCCGGGAAAATGGTGAGCGTGAACAAGGGTGACTGGGATAAGTCCCGTGGCGCGGACGCGAATCATGAATTCAACCGGGCATGGCTGGCGGCTTGCCAGAGGCTTTTGAAACCAAATGGGTCGATATGGGTGAGCGGGACGAGCCACGTGATTTATTCAGTGGGATTCGCGATGCAGCAGCTCGAATTCAAGCTCTTGAATGATATTTCGTGGGTGAAGCCGAACCCGCCGCCGAATCTTTCGTGCCGGTATTTTACGCACGCGACGGAGACGATTATTTGGGCGGCGAAGAACAAGAAGAGCCGGCACACATTCAATTACCAGCGGATGAAGGAAGAGAACGGCGGGAAGCAGATGAAAAGCGTGTGGCCGATGTTGCCGCCAAGCAGCGGAGAGAAACGATTTGGAAAGCATCCGGCGCAGAAGCCGTTGAGGTTGCTTGAGCGAGTCATCCGGGCGTCATCGAATGAGGGAGATTTGGTTCTCGACCCTTTCATGGGTGTCGGGACGACGGCGGTTGCGGCGAGGCGGTGTTCCAGAACGGTACTGGGAATTGAGCGCGACGACGAGTTCATATCGACGACGCTCTCACGAATCACAGCGGAGCTGATATTTGTGGCGATGACAGCCGTTTCGACGTCGATTGATCTTGATCTGCTCGGGCGATCTATGGATCGATCGATGTGGAACGAAAACGCGGCCATGGACGAGCTGAAAGCAGGAAAACTTGTGCGGCGGGAGCGGAGTTTCTACTTCGTTGGCAGCCATCGTCGCGAGGTCGTCTATTCGGTGGTGGCGCCGGATATGGAAGAGGCGATACAGAAATTTACGGCGAGTACGCAAAGCGGCGTCGAGATATTGATGGTAGTGAAGACAGAAACGGAGATTTATCTGGCGGAGTGAAGGTGATCTAATGCGGACGTGCAGACCGCATTGCCTACCGATGGGCTAGAGAAATATAAAAGCAAACCGCAACTCGTACGCGTTGCCACTGAAGAGTGGGGTGAGAAGAACCTATACTGTGCGAGCTGCACGTCGCCTCGGTTAGCTGACACACCGACAAACACCCGCGCAATCGATTTCACTTGTAAAAACTGCGAGTCACGATATCAGCTGAAGTCGCAGGGCCGTCCATTGAGGGGACGAATTCTCGGGGCGTCCTACTCTGCAATGTGCCGCGAAATTCTCGAGGATAGCGCGCCAAGTCTACTCGCGCTTCAGTATCGACCCATCGAGTGGTCCGTCGAAAACCTTATACTGATACCCCATTTTGCTTTTCCAGTATCCGCGATAAAAGAACGACCTCCTCTGGCTCCCCACGCGAGACAAAAGGGTTGGGTGGGGTACTACATACTTTTCGACTCATTTCCTCCTGATGCTCGAATTCCTGTTGTGCTGAACGGGGTACCGCGCGCGCCTCGTGAGGTGCGGGCTCAGTACCAGCGGATCCGGCCTCTCGAGCGACTTGAACCCAAGCAACGTGGGTGGACGCTGGATGTGTTGAACGTGTTGCGTGCGCTTGGGAAAACAGAGTTTGATTTGGCGGACGTGTACGCGCATGAGGAACATCTCGCCGACCTGCATCCGGACAATCAGCACGTGCGGGACAAAATTCGGCAGCAGTTGCAGGTGCTGCGGGATATGGGATTGGTGGAGTTTCGTGGGAATGGAAAGTACCGGATGACGTGAGATCTGCGCACGTATTGAGACGACAAAAGCACAGGCAGGTCTGCCTATTCCACGGGCGTTCGCTGCTGCTGTGGTGGTGGCAAGCGCGCGACGTGGTTGCCAGGATTGGGAATGGCTGAACCCGGGACCAACTGAGAGTTGGTCCCGCTCAGGCACGAAAGCCTAAGCTACATCGCGCTGTGCGCGATTAGAGCGGCACAGACTGACAGTCTATGTTACAGCGCGCCGCGCTCGCCTGAGGCACACCCCGCTTGAGCGGGCGCGGAGAGGTGGTTTAACGCGTTGATTGACAGGGGGTGGGGGGCGAAATAAGATGCAGCCGCCCATGCCCGAAACTGATTCGTTGATTGGCCAGACTGTTGCACATTACCGAGTGGTGGAGCGGTTGGGCGGCGGCGGGATGGGAGTGGTTTATCGAGCGGAGGATACGAAGCTCGAGCGGCAAGCGGCACTGAAGTTCCTTCCTACGGATTTACTTACAGACAAGGTGGCGCTGGAACGATTTCTGCGCGAAGCGCGCGCGGCGGCGGCGCTGAACCATCCGAACATCTGCACGATTTACGAAATCGGCGAGCACAAGGGCACCGAATACATCGCGATGGAATTGATGCAAGGGCAGACGCTGAAGCACCGGATCGCGGCGGGGCCGCTGGAGCTTGCGTCCCTGCTGGATATGGGCGCGCAGATCGCGGATGCGCTGGACGCGGCGCACTCCAAAGGAATCATTCATCGCGACATCAAGCCGGCGAATCTTTTTGTGACCGAGCGCGGCCAAGCGAAGGTGCTGGATTTCGGGCTCGCGAAGCAGGTGCAGGGCACGAATGGAAATTCGCAGACCGGAACGACGACGGCGGGCGAAGGCGATCTGAGCGACGGGCCGAACTTGACGAGCCCCGGCGTGGCGCTTGGTACGGTAGCGTACATGTCGCCAGAACAGGCGCTGGGCGAACCGCTCGATCCGCGAACGGATATCTTCAGTTTCGGCGTGGTGCTGTACGAGATGGCGACGGGGCAGCAGGCGTTTTCTGGGACGACGTCGGCGGCGATTTTCGATTCGATTTTGCACAAGGCGCCGGTGTCTCCGGTGCGGCTGAATCCGAAAATGCCGGCGGAGCTGGAACCGATTTTGAATAAGGCGCTCGATAAAGACCGGGCGCTGCGGTACCAGCACGCGAGCGAGATGCGGACGGATTTGCAGAGGCTGAAGCGGGACACGGATTCGAGGCGGGTGGCGAGCGGGTTCAGCGCGCCGGTGGCGGCGGCGGATGTGGATGTGACGGAAGTGGTGCAGTCGGCGAGTGGGAGCGTGGCGGCGCGGAGCGATTCGTCGAAGAAGAAATCGGCGAGGGTGGCGGCGGGTGCAAGTGCGGCGGCTGAAACGGCCGCGCACGCCGACCGGCCTCGGGGCCTGTCGGACTCGGCGGCGAAGCCTTGGTTGAAATTTGCGATTGGCGGAGTGGTGGCGGCTGCGGTGGTGGCGGGCGCGGCGTACTTTTTCTTTTTCAATAAACCGAAGCTGACGACGAAAGATGCGATCGTGCTGGCGGACTTCGCGAATACGACGGGCGATCCGGTGTTTGACGGGACGCTGCGGCAGGGGCTGGCGGCGCAACTGGAGCAGTCGCCGTATTTGAATATCGTTTCGGAAGATAAGGTGGACGGAACGCTGAAGATGATGGGCCTCGGCGCGGACGCGCGGTTGACGCGCGACGTGGCGCGGCAAGTGTGCGAGAGGACGGCGTCGGCAGCGGTGATCGAAGGTTCGATTGCGAGCCTGGGCGGCGCGTACGCGGTGGGACTGAACGCGGTGAACTGCAAGACGGGCGATACGCTGGCGACGGAGCAGGCGACGGCGCAAGACAAGGCGCACGTGCTGGACGCGCTGGCAAAAGCATCATCGAGCTTGCGGGAAAAACTGGGTGAATCGCGCGACACGCTCGCGAAGTACGACACACCGCTGGAGCAAGCGACGACGCCGTCGCTGGAAGCGCTGCAGGCATTTACATTGGGCTACCGGGCGATTGTGAGCAACACGCCTACAATCGCCGTGACGCATCTGAAGCGGGCGGTAGAGCTGGATCCGAACTTCGCGATGGCGTACGCGCGGCTGGGGACGGCGTATAGCAATTTCGGGGAACCAGGATTGGCGAACGAGAACGTCACAAAAGCGTACTCGCTGCGAGACCGCGCTAGTGAGCGCGAGAAGCTCTACATCGATTCGCATTACTACATGCTGGTGCTGGGCGATTTGGATAAAGCGTCAGGCGTGTACCGGGAGTGGATCCAGACTTACCCACGTGACGAGGGTCCGAGAACGAACCTGGCAATCGTTGAGACATACATCGGCGATATGCAAAAAGCAGCGGAGCTTTACGAACAGGAACTGGATTTGGATCGCCAAAGCGGACTGAGCTACGCGAATCTGGCTTCCGGGTATTTGAGCGTCGGCCGGTTGGATGAAGCGCAGATGACAATCGACGAGGCGAAGCGCAGGAATCTGGAGTCTGGCCCACTGTACGCGAACCAGTATCTAGTGGACTTCCTGCGAGACGACCCAGCGGGAATGGCGAGCGCGGTGGCGTGGGCGGCCGGGAAGCCGGGAGTGGAGGACAACCTTTTCTATCTGGAGGCAGACACGGCGGCCTACGGCGGGCAGATGACGAAGGCGCGCGGATTTGCGGAGAGAGCTGTGGCGTCGGCAACGCATGCGGACCAGAAGGAGACTGCGGCGCAGTATGCGGCGAATTTGGGAGTGCTGGAAGCGCTCACGGGAAACGGCGCGCAGGCGAGGGAACGAGCGAGCGAAGCGCTCCGGCTGGCGACGAACCGCGACATCGACGGAGCAGCCGGGCTGGCACTTGCGCTGGCAGGCGATGCGAGTGGAGCGGGGAAAATACTGGATGAACTGAGCAAGAAATATCCGGAAGATACGATTGCGAAAATGCAGTACGAGCCGCTGATCAAAGCTGGCGTTGCGATTCATGCGGGAGACGGGACGAAAGCGATCGCTGCGCTCGAGCCGATTGAGCCTTACGAGTTTGGGACTCTGTATGTAGATGCGCAGATCGGAGGGCCTTACCTGCGAGGGCAGGCGAATCTGCTGGCGAAGAAGGGCGATGCGGCGGCGGTGGAGTTTCAGAAGGTGATCGATCACAAGACGATAGTGGGCAACTCGGTGACGGGGGCGCTGGCGCATTTGGGGTTGGGGCGCGCGTATGCGATGCAGGCGAGTGCTGCGCCGGCGGGTGCGGAAGCGGATGCGCTGAGGGCGAAGGCGCGGACGGCGTATCAGGATTTTTTGGGGTTGTGGAAGGATGCGGACGCGGATGTGCCGGTGTACGTGCAGGCTAAGGCGGAGTATTCGAAGCTGGAGAAGTGAGGGAGATGCGTGGCGGTTGAGGTTGACGTTGTGCCGCGCACCCTTTTTAGGGGAAAAGGGTGCGGCACCCGGAACGGCGAAGGCACACAGGCCAACTCCAGCCTGTGCCACTCAATGGGGACGAGTGGCGGCGGTATGGTGGGATTTGTTGACCCTTCGGAGAGGGTCGTTTAGACTTGGTGGTTCGTGCTGATGGGCGCCGAGGTGTGGATTGGCGCGGCGTAGAGTGCGAGGAAGAGTCCGCGGAGTGGTGCGTCCCCGAAGGGACGGCGTGTGAGCGGACGCCAAAAATTAAGGGAGATTTGAGTTGCCGAAACGTACTTTTCAACCCCATGTGCGCCGCCGACATAAGAAGCATGGGTTCCGCAAACGGATGAAGTCAACAGGTGGAAAGAAGGTTCTGGCCTCACGCCGCAAGAAGGGGCGCCACGCACTTACGCGCGTCTGACCCGCCGCGGCTGGATTTTCCGCGCGAATGCCGGATTGTGCGCCGGTCGGAGTACGACCTGGTGTACCGGGAAGCGCGGAGACGATCGAGCCGCCAGTTCACGCTGTTTGTACGTCCGAATGGACTCCCGATCAGCCGGTTTGGATGGAGCATCAAGAAGGCGCTGGGCAATGCGGTGGTGCGCAATCGAATCCGCCGGCGCTTGCGGGAAATTGTACGCATGCATCGGCATGAGATGGGCGCGGGGTGGGATGTGGTGATCCATCCGCGGGCTGCGGTGGCGACGGCTGAGTTTGCGGCGCTCGTGGAGGAGTTGGTGAAGCTGGTTCCACGCGAGAAGGCACCGGCGGTTGCTAGCGGAGCTGGCGCGGTGCGGCCGGCGCGTGATGCGGGTGGGACGAGTGGCGGGCGCGAGGAAACATGAAGGGCGCTGCGAACGTAGCAAGTAGCGTGGGGACGGGCGCCGGTTCGTCAACGGTTGCTGGTCCGATTGCGGCGGAGCGAGCGCGTTCGGCGGGCGCATGGGTGCTGCTGCTTCTGATTCGCGTGTACCAAATTTTTCTTTCGCCGTTTTTGGGCGGCATGTGCAAGTACCACCCGACGTGTTCGCGATACGCGCAGGAGGCGGTGCAGAAGCACGGAGCGCGGCGCGGTGCGTGGCTGGCGGTGAAGCGGCTGGGTCGATGCAGGCCTTTTGTGAAAGGCGGATTCGATCCAGTGCCGGAGCCGGAGGAATTGTAGGCGGCGATTTTTGACGCGCGCGTTTGTCACCGAGTTTGGCGGCGGCGCGGAGAGTCTTCATAATTTTTTCCCCGAAGTGAGGAGTCATCGCAGTGGATGAATTGTCGGACCAGAAGCGCGGGATCGTTTTCGTCATTTGCGCGCTGATCATCCTGTTTGTATGGCAGCACTTCTATAAGCCTGCGGCGCCGATCGTGCCAGCGCAGGGCGCGCAGAACACTTCGCAACAGAATCCCGGAGCGGCGGCTTCGGGTGCGGACGCGGCGACAAATTCCAAGACAACGAGTGCGGGTGGAGCGACGGCGGCCGGCGCGAAAATGGCGAGCGGCGCGGGCGCGAGTGGTGCGGCTGCGTCTGGCGCGCCGGTGAATGCTGCTGCGACGCAGGCGAGCGCCGAGCAGACGGTGACGGTGAACAGCCCGCTGTACACGGTGGAGTTTTCGAATCGCGGCGCGGTGGTGCGTTCGTGGAAGCTGAATAAATATTTCGACGATCAGAAGACGCCGCAGCCGCTGGATTTGGTGAACGACGCGGTGGCGGAACAGCTGGGATGGCCGTTCTCGCTGGTGCTGGGCGACGCGAAGCAGCAAGCGACGGCGAACTCGGCGCTGTATGAGATTACCACGACCAGCCATGCGAGCCTGACGGGTGGAACAGCGACGCCGGTGACGGGCGCGGCGCAGACGGTGCAGGCTCCGGCCGAGATTGAATTTCACTGGAGCGACGGGCACACGGACGTGAGAAAGAAAATCACGTTTGGCGATAACTACGAGCTGAACGTGACGCTGACGGTGACGCAGGACGGCGCGCCGCAGGCTTCAGCGCTGGCGTGGCGCGGAGGATTCGGCGACAAGGAAGCGTACAACGGCGCACAGAATCTGAATGTTTTCTACAACACGGATGGAAAGCTGAATCTGCTGCCGGTGAAGAAGGTCGGCACGTCTGGGAATCAGGGGCAGCCGGCGATTCAGTACGGGCCGCTGGCGTTCGCGGGGATCGAGGATCAATTTTTTACGGCGACATTTATTCCGGAGACGACCGGGAATCTTTCACTGTGGCACTGGAAGCAGGATTACAAGCCGACTGCGGATAAGACCAATCCGGAATTGCAGATGGCGGCGGGATCGACGAATCCAGGGCCGGTGGCGATGCGCGCGTATATCGGGCCGAAGGATTTGGGAATCCTCGAGAAGATGACGCCGTCGTTGACGGGCCTGGTGAATTTCGGATGGATGGAGCCGGTAGCGAAGCCGCTGCTGTGGGTGCTGCAGACGGTTCACACGAAAGTGCCGAACTGGGGCTGGTGCATCATCATCATGACGCTGGTGATCAACATCGCGCTTTTCCCGCTGAAGATGCGGGGCTGGCGGTCGATGCAGAAAATGCAGCGCGTAGGCCCGGAGATCAAGCAGATTCAAGAGAAGTACAAGAAGTACAAGATGAACGATCCGCGCAAGGCCAAGATGAACGAAGAAGTGATGGCCATTTATTCGCGCGAAGGGATCAATCCGCTGGGAAGCTGCCTGCCGATGCTGGCGCAGCTGCCGATCTGGTGGGCGCTGTGGCGCGTGCTGAACGGCGCGATCGAATTGCGGCATGCGCCGTGGTTGGGCTGGATCCACGACCTATCGGCGATGGATCCGTATTATATTTTGCCGATCGCGATGGCGGCGCTGATGTTCGTGACGAACCGGATGACGCCGCAGACGACGGTGGATCCGGCGCAGCAGCGGATGATGTCATTTATGCCGCTGATGATGCTTTTCTTCTTTTACAGGCTGTCGAGTGGATTGAATCTGTATATGTCCACGAGCAGCATCGTGGCGATTGCGCAGCAATATTATTTGAACAGGACCGAGCCGCTGCCATCGCGTAGTAAATTCAAGAACAAACCGACGGACGAAAAGTGATGCGCGAATTCAGAGCACGAGACGGAAATCGAATCGATGGGCCGGGAAACGGCGGAACGTATGGCGGAGGGTCGCGCAGCGGCGGGTCGCGATCCGGAGGGCCGTACGGGGGCGGGTCACGCGGGGGCGGGTCGGGTTCGCGCGGCGGAGGATCGCATGGTGGTTCGCGCGGGCCGAGGCGGGAACATTCGGGACAGCCGGAGCCGAAGCTAGATAACGCGCGCGTGCTGAGTGAGCTGAAGCGCTACCTGGATTTGGCGGTGCGCGAGATGGGACTCGAGATCGCTTACGAGATCAGCGAACCGGCGACGGTGGGCGCTGGCGCGAACGATCGAGATATTTTGGTGACGTTCACCGGCGCGGATCAGGATTTCTTGCTCGAAGAGCAGGCGGATCTGTTGCTGTCGCTCGAGCATGTGGGGCACCGGTGGCTGCGGCTGGATCCACGGCTGCACGATCGGGTGAGGTTTGATGCTGCGGAGTGGCGCGCGAACCGACTTGATGAATTGAAACTGTCTGCGCGTGTGGCGGCACAGCGGGTGCGGGAGACGGGGCTGGAGCACAGGTTTAACCCGATGTCGCCGCGGGAGAGACGGTTGATACACCTGGAGCTCGCGGGAGCCGCGGGAGTGCGGACGATGAGTGAAGGTGTGGGGGATCAGAGACGGCTGGTGATTTATCCGGCGGGGAAGAAGTTTTGACGGAGTGGCTGCGGGCGTTCTGTCTGCGGCGTTTTTTCACTGAAAATTTGGGTGCTGGATGGCTGCGGAAAGCGGGGAGCAGTGTGTGTTGTGCAGCACTAGAACCGAAGAGGGAACCTTCGGCCGATGAATCGGCCTCTGTCTGACGGGCCTTTTGAAAAAAAGGCCCGTCAGACAGATTCAAAAGGCAACGGCACACAGGCCAACTCCAGCCTGTGCCACTCTTTGATGAGGGAGCTGAGACAGCCGGAGGGCGTGGTCCCTGAAGTTGGCATGGCTGAAGCGGCACAGACTGACAGTCTATGTTACAGCTCGCTGTGCTCGCCTGAGGCGCACAGTGCGCAGACGGAAGGCTACGCTACGCTTCGAAGAGGAAGCCGTCGGGGCCTACGTTGCGGAGAAGGGTGGGGCCGAGGGTGTCGGTTAGGTTGGCGGTTTCGTGGATGTGGCCGCAGAAGAGAGTGACGGGCTTTTCCTTTTCGACCCAGGCGCGGAGCGTGGCGCTGCCAGCGTGTTTGCCGGGGGCGAATTCGTCGAGCTTGGTATCGAGCGGCGGAAAGTGGACGACTAGATTGAGCTGGGGCGTGCCGTCAAATTCAGCAAGAGCTTTGGCGATTTCGTCTTCGGTGTATTCGCCGGGCGTGTGGAATGGAGTGATGTTGCTGTAGCCGAGGCCCGCCCAGTTGCTGTTTCCTACCTTTAATTTTTTCCTGTGAAAATCCGTGAAGCCGAATTTCTCGCAGAGCGCGGCGGTCTGTTTATGCGTTTCGTGATTGCCGGGAAGAATCCAGGCGCGCTCGCCGAGCGGCTTCATGATTTCACCGCAGCGATCGAGAACTTTGCCGAAATTGGAGAGATCGCCGGCCGCGATGTAAATGTCGGCCGGAGTGGCGACGAGTTTTTCGAGCTGGCGCGTGTTGCCGTGAATGTCGCTGAAGAGGAGGACTTTCATTTGAGTTCCTTTCCATGCGGAGGCAGGATGCGAGACATGCGGCGGACGTTGAGGCCGTCGGCTTGCCAGCCTTCTTCGATCACGTTGCCGGAATCGTCGAAGACGACGCGATACGAAAACGGAGTTGGGCCGTTGTCGGGATTCTGTCGCGCGATGAAGCGATTTTCATTGAAATCGACGATATGTCTTCCAGATTCCGACGCGGTGCGAATCACTGGGAATCGAGCGAACTGCCAGTAAAGCTGGACTTCGGGAAGCTGCATGGCGCGCAGAACGTAATCGTTGGGCGGCGAATCGGGCACGAAACGGAACGACGGCGGACCGGGATTGCGAAGATCGAATCGCGATTGATAGATGCCGTTGGGCGAGCGAACTTCACCGCCCCAATCGAGAAGCGACGGAGGGAGCGGAATGGCGGCCTGCCGATTGGCGGTGACGCCTTGCGCGGAACTGAACGCCGCGACGCGATGGATGGCGACGTGGTGCGCGTAGGTGGCGGCGAAAAGATATAAGAGCGTGAGAAGCGCGCCAGCCTGACACCAAGCGGGAGTGCCGACCGTGAAACCCCAGCCACCGCGCGCAGGCGCGAAGAAGAGCAGCGCGAAGATGGCAGAGGTGACTGCGACGATCCAGAGATGGAACGGGAAGCCGACGCCGCCGGCGACGAACCATGCGCCGACGCCGGCGAGAGTGAAGACGACCCACATCGAGACGCCGCGAGCGCGCGATTTTTCGGGATTCGAGAAAATCCAGGCGACGACCTGAGGGACGAGGACGAGCGCCGTGAAGATGAAGTCGATGATAAAGAGAATGTCCCAGGCGACGCGGGTTTGGGAAAGCGGCGTCCACATGCGGGTGCCAAAGGAGGTCATGCCGTCGAGAAGGATGTGGCTGGCGAGGCCGACGGCGTAGAAGAAGGTTAAAAGTGGGAGTGAGGGAGATTCGAGATCGGAGAGTTTCGGGAATTGGCGTTTGACGAATGGCAAGAGCGCGCGGGTGAGAAGCGCGAGTGCGATGGCCCAGAACGGAAGCGCGATGAATGAGTGAGTGATGGCGCGATGATATTTGACGATGGCGAGTGGGTCGGAGGAGAAGCCGTAGCGGACGATATCGATGTCCGGGAACATTGCGCCGACGGTGACGGCGAAGGTGGCGACGGGGACGACGCGCTTTTCTCTTGAGAAAAAGGCCTTGCCGATTAGGGCGCCGGCGATGCCGTGGGTGATTGTGTCCATTGAACGGTTTGGATTCGTGCGCGCGACACAGCGACGCGACGCTGAAAAAATTCTACACGATGGGCGCGGAGATTGCGCGTCGCACAAAGGAGCAGAGAGATCCTTCGGCCCGTGAACGGGCCTCTGGATGACGTCAGAAGCAAAGACGCAACCGGCGAACACCGCGGGATTGAACCGCGGCGTTCGCCCACAGGCAGGATTCTCCGAGCGAAAGGCGCTCGGAGGAGGGAGCCAGCCCGTGCTACCTAACGAAGAGGAGATGCGCGGTCTTGGGTTTCACGGTGCCGATGATGCGGGCGTCCACGTGGCGATTTTTTAGGGCGGCGAGGGCTTCGTTTGCGTGTGGCTGGGCGACGGAGACGAGAAGGCCGCCGGAGGTTTGGGGATCGAGGACCAAGGCGCGGTATTCGTCGCGGACGCTCGGCGCGACGTCGGCGCAGCCTTCTACGAACTCGCGATTATTTTTCATGCCCAGGGAGAAAAAGCCGGCGCGGGCGGCGTCGATGGCGCCGTCGAGATACGCGATCTTTGTGTGATCGATCTCAATCGCTACGCCGCTGCCGATAGCCATTTCGCGGGCATGGCCGAGGAGGCCGAATCCGGTGACGTCTGTGACGGCGTGGATCGCTTGCGGGTGCGCGGCCTCGAAGTCATGAAGTCCGTCGGCGGCGTCGCGATTGAGGGTGGTCATTGATTTCGTGGCTGCGGCGATCCAGGCGGGCTCGGCCTTTTGCTGCTTGATGGCGGTAGAGATCACGCCGGTACCGAGGGCTTTGGTGAGGAGGAGCGCGTCGCCGGGTTGTGCGCCGACATTTTTCCAAATTTTATCGGGGTGAATCGTGCCGGTGACGGCGTAACCGAATTTTAATTCTTCGTCGCGAATCGAGTGGCCGCCGACGACGGTGCAATTCGCTTCTGACATTTTGGAGAGGCCGCCGCGAAGCACCTGCGCGAGGACGGCGGGATCACCGTCCGCGGGAAACGCGAGAATCGTGAGCGAGGAGACGGGGCGGCCGCCCATGGCATAAACATCGCTGAGCGCATTGGTGGCGGCGACTTGGCCGAATTCGAAAGGGTCGTCAATGATCGGCGTGAAAAAATCTACGGTCTGGACGATGGCGAGGTCGGGAGCGAGACGATAGACGGCGGCGTCGTCGCTGGTCTCGAAACCGACGATGCAATTGGGATCGTGCTGTGCGGGAAGCGCTTTGAGCGCGGCTTCGAGGATGCTGGGGCTGAGCTTGGCGGCGCAGCCGGCGGCTTTGGCGGTGGCGGTGAGGCGGACGGGAGCGGAAGCGTTGACGTCGTTGGGCAAGACGAGTTCCCTTTTGTGAACTGCAGGCGTGGTGGCGCCAGCGATTGGAATTATAGCGCGGCGGGATTAAGACTGCTGCGTGGCGGCGCGAGCGACGACGGAGCGAATGGCAATGGCGATGGGAGCGCGGGATGAATCGTGGGTACTGGAGGAAAGCATGTGGCAGCGGCCTTCAAACAACGCGCCGGGCTCAATAATTAGACAAGGTGTATAGATATCGCCGCTGACGACGGCCTTGGGCTGAATCTCGACTTTGGAGGCGGCGTGGATCGTGCCTTCAAACTGGCCGGCGACGACGACGATCTGGCCTTCGATGTCGCCTTCCATTTGGGCGTTTTCGCCAAGGATCAAGGTTTCGCCCGAGACGAGCGTGCCCTTAATTTGAGAATCGACGCGGAACGTGCCGGTGGTCTCGAGGCGGCCTTCGAATTTCACGCCGCGCTCGAGGAAGCCGGTCCACTCGCCGGAATCCTTGGCGTCACCTTTGAACCAACTGAGAACCATTCGGTTTCCTGTCCCGGTGCTGACGCGTGCGGATGCCGCGTGGGGGCTGTGGCTGCGACGTCCGCGATGGCGCGCGGGAATTATTTTCGCATGAGATGGTCGTAAAGGCGCGCGAGGTCGGAATCGTCGTAGTACTCAAACGCCAACTCGCCGCCCTTCGCGCCGGGTTTCGGATGAATGACGGTACGGGTGCCGTACTCGCGCTGGAGATCTTCGAGAGCGGCTTTGGTGTTCGGGTCGGGTGAATACGCCACCGAATGTTCGCGCGGGCGTGGAACACGAGTGGCGAGGCGCTCGACCTGGCGTACGGTCATGCCGCCGCGGGCGATCTTCTTTGCGAGCTCGAGGCGGGTGGATGAGTCCGTGACGGCGAGAAGAGCGCGAGCGTGGCCGGCGGTGACCTTCCCTTCCTCGACGAGTTCCTGGATCGGAGGTTCGAGTTTCAGGAGGCGGACGGCGTTGGCGATGGTGGTGCGGTCTTTGCCGGTGCGCTCGGCGACTTGCTCCTGCGTGAGGTGGAATTCGTCGGTGAGGCGCTGAAAGGCGTGCGCTTGTTCGATGGGATTGAGATCCTCGCGCTGCAGGTTCTCGACGAGGGTCATTTCCATCGCCATACCCTCGGGTACGTCGCGGACGACGACGGGGACGGCATGCATCTCAGCGCGTTGCGCGGCGCGCCAACGGCGTTCGCCTGCAATCAGCTGATAACGCGAGCCTTGCTTGCGGACGACGAGAGGCTGAACGATGCCGCTGGAGCGGATGGACTGAGCGAGTTCATCGAGCGCGTCTTCGCGGAAGCGCGTGCGTGGCTGATACGGGCTCGGATCGATCAGGTCGATGTCGGCGTAGTGGAAGCCTTCACTCTGCGCCAGAGCTACCGCCGTCGCCGTTGCTGCTCCCGTTGTGGTCGTGCTGCTGAACGGAGTCGGCGGAATGTGGTTGAGCTGTCTCGACGGGTTGGGATTCGGGTAGCTCGCTGCTTGTGACGGTGGCTGGGGCTGCGACTGGTGCGGAACTGGATGCGACTCCTGCCCCGGCAGCTGCGGCGGCTGCGACGGCTGGTGGAGCGGTTGCTCCGTCTCTGGTTCGCGGATCAGGGCGCTCAATCCCCTGCCCAATGCGTTTCTGGGCATTCTCGATAACCTCCTTGGCAAGTTGGATATAGCTTTCGGCGCCTTTACTATGTATGTCGTAGAACATGACGGGCATGCCGTGGCTGGGCGCTTCGGCCAAGCGGACATTGCGCGGAATGACGGTTTCAAAGACTTGCGTGCCGAAAAAGCTGCGAAGGTCGGCGGCAACTTGCTTGGAGAGTGTGGTGCGGTCGTCGTACATCGTGAGGAGAATGCCTTCGATCGCGAGGGACGGATTGATCGAGCGGCGGAGGCGCATGAGGGTGTCAAGAAGTTCTGCTACACCTTCGAGCGCCAGGAACTCGCATTGAATGGGTACGAGGACGGAGTCGGCTGCAGCCAATGCATTGACGGCGAGAAGGTCGAGCGACGGCGCGCAGTCGATGAGGACATAATTGTATTTGGCGAGGATGCCGGCGATGGTGCTCTTGAGGCGGTACTCGCGGTTCTCGACATTCATTAGCTCGATCTGAGCGCCGACGAGGTTTTTGTCGGAGGGTATGAGGTCGAGGCCTTCGACTTGAGCGTCGAGGATGATGCGTTCAATAGGCTCGCCCAAGATGAGCGATTGGTAGAGAGTGCGGCGAGCAGGATCTTTGGGGAAGCCGAGAGCGCTCGTGGTGTTGCCCTGGGGATCGCAGTCGATGATGAGGGTGCGCTGCTCGGATGCGGCGAGAGAGGCGCCTAGGTTGACTGCGGTGGTGGTCTTTCCGACGCCACCTTTTTGATTGGTGATAGCGATTACGCGGGCCAAATTCAATTTTCCTTCGCGTGGCGGAATGTAACAGAGGGAAAACAGGAGAATCAAGATGTTTCACGTGGAACGGGGCAAAAAGTTGTGGATTTCTGGGAGTGGTTTCACGTGGAACGTGGAACCTGAGAGACTTGCGAATGGATGCGAGAGTTGTTTCACGTGGAACACCAGCGTCGCGGCATTTCGGTGCGAGCTGTGGGGGTGTTTCACGTGAAACAGGACGAGCCAAGGCGCGAGCGCGCAAACGGCAGATGTTCCATGTGAAACAGTCTCAAGCGGAGCCACAATACGTTTCACGTGGAACAAAAAGGAGCTAGTGCTCTGGTTCGCCGACCAATAGGAAGCGTCGATCGGAATCGGGGATTTTGATCGGAGATTGCCAGGTCCAGTTAGGCAGTTTCGAGATTTCAGAAGCATCCGCGTCACCGAGCCAGAGAACGAGCGATCCTGTGGGAACGAGGAACCTGTGGGACCAAGCAACAAGTTCGCGATGCATGCCTAGTGCGCGGGCTACGACCCAATCAAATGAGCCGTCGGTGGGTGGATACTCTTCCATACGGCCGCGAAAGGGCTTGACGGTAGGCAGTGAGAGCTTTCTGGCGACTTCGGCGATGAAGGTGGATTTTTTCGAGTTGGACTCAATTGGTACGGCGGAAATGGACCTATTGCCCATACTTATGGGTATGGATGGGAATCCAGGGCCTGCACCAACGTCGGCGAGCCGACCATTCCGTATGGGCACGGCAGAGGCGGCGAACATGCTCTCGCCGAAGTGGAAGCGGACGATTTGGACAGGATCGGTGATTGTGGTGAGCGAAATACGTTTGTTCCATTCGAGAAGGAGCGAGGTGTAAATGCGGACTTGCTCGCAGAGTTGGTCTGAGGCGGTGACGCCGTACGGCTCGAGCAGGCGCTTAATTTTCGCATTTGAGAGTTCGGCCATGATTGGGCGCGTCGCGCGAGGCGGACGCCGAGAATAGAATCACTTTTTGAGGCCGCGCACAAGTGCCCCGGGCGTTTGACGACTGAACTCGTTCCGATAGTTGACACCCGGAGAGGCTCGCCGTATCTTTCCATCTCCAAAAACACACCGTGAAGATCCTACTCATCGGAAGCGGCGGGCGTGAACACGCAATCGCCTGGAAACTCGCGCAATCGAAAGACGTGGAGAAAATCTGGTGCGCGCCCGGAAACGGCGGAATGTCGCGGGAATTCGAGTGTGTTCCGTTGAACGTGGCGGACGCCGGAACAGCGGCGAATATCGCTGAAAGGCTGGGTGCCGACCTGACGATCGTTGGCCCGGAGCTGCCGCTGGTGAATGGAATCGCCGATCGATTCGCTGCGCAAAACCTATTATTGCTGGGACCATCGAAGACGGCGGCGCAGCTCGAGGGAAGCAAAGTTTTCGCGAAGCGGTTCATGGAGCGAAATGGAATCCCGACAGCGGCAACGATCGGGGTGTTTGACTCGGCCGATGAAGCGCGAAAGGCCCTTGCCACGGTGGAATATCCGCTGGTGATCAAGGCGGACGGGCTTGCGGCGGGAAAGGGCGTGCTGGTGACGTCGTCTGCGGAAGATGCGACGGAATTTATTGCGCGCGCGATGGAAAAGATGGAATTCGGAGACGCCGGCAAGCAGCTGCTTTTCGAGAAGGCGCTTACCGGGAGGGAACTCTCGTACATTATTCTTACCGACGGCAAAACGTTCATTTCGCTGGCACCGACGCGGGACCACAAACGCGCGTTTGATGGCGATCAGGGTCCGAATACGGGGGGAATGGGGACTTGCTCGACCAGCGACATTCTGCCGACGGAACTCGAAGCGAGGATCCTGGATGAAGTGGTGAAACCGACGCTGGCCGCGCTGGCGAAAGAACAAATCGCGTATCGAGGATTTATATTCTTCGGGTTGATGCTGACGGCCGATGAGCCGAAAGTGCTGGAATACAATTGCCGGCTCGGAGACCCGGAAACGCAGTCGATCTTAATGCGCGCGGATTTTGACGTCGCGAAGGCGTGCTACGACGCAGCGAGGGGACAGCTCGACGCCTCGGCGGCAAAATGGAAGCCGGAGGCGAGCGTCTGCGTGGTGATGGCGTCCGAAGGGTATCCGGGAGACCCAGTGGTGGGTAAGAAGATCAAAGGGTTGCCGGAGGCGGAGCAGGTGAGCGGCGTTGAAGTGTTTCACGCGGGGACGCGACATGAAGACGACGGTTTTTACACGCACGGTGGCCGGATTTTAGGCGTTGCGGCGACGGGCGGGACGCTGGGAGAGGCCAGAATGGCGGCCTATGGGGCTTTGGACAAAATTCAGATCGATGGAGCGCACTACCGGAAGGACATCGGCGTCGCTGCGACGGACGCGAATGAGACGACGGGAGCGAAGGCTGCGTCGGGGACGCCGAATGGCTGAGATCCAGAACATCTTTCTGTGCCTCGTGCATCGGTTCCCAATGAAGGAAGTAGAATTGGCCGAAGCCATTGAAAATAAGGGGCTACGTGGGTGCATTCACGGTAGGGTGGGAAGCAAGCGGCAGGTGCTGCTGATGGATATCGAGACGCTTGAGAAATTTGGGTTGGAACCCGGCGTCACAAAAGAGAATCTTGTGGTACGCGGGCTGGATTTCTCGAAGCTCGAGATCGGACAGCGGCTGCAGGCCGGTGAGGCGGTTTTCGAGGTCTCGCTTCGATGCGATCCGTGCCCGCGAATGGAAGAAATTCGCAAGGGACTCGAGGATGCGCTTCGCGGGCAGCGAGGATGGTTGTGCAGAGTGGTGGCTCCAGGAAAAATTCGAAAGGGCGATCGGATCGAGTTGATTGAAAAGGCGGTCGAGCCGGCGGAAACGCAGGCGACGGCGGGACTGCATATATAAATATATATATAAGGAGAGCAACGAGTGAGCGCGCAAGACAAGAAAGCTCTGGTGGGGATCATTATGGGTTCGGACAGCGACTTGCCGATGATGGCCGAGGCGACCAAGGCGCTGGAGAAGTTTGGAATACCGTATGAGATCGAGATCATGTCCGCGCACCGGACGCCCGCACGCGCGCACGAGTACGCGACGACGGCGCTTGGCCGCGGGCTGAAAGTGATGATCGCGGCGGCTGGCGCGGCGGCGCACCTAGCGGGCGTGATGGCGGCGAACACGACGATCCCCGTGATCGGCGTGCCGATGGGGACAAGCTCGCTGAACGGGCTGGACGCGTTGCTTTCCACGGTGCAGATGCCGGGCGGAATTCCGGTGGCGACCATGGCAATCGATAAGGCCGGCGCGACGAATGCGGCGATTTTCGCGGCGGAGATTTTGGGGCTTTCGGACCCGGCGATCGCGAAGAAACTCGTGGAACACAAAGAGGACTTGGCCAAGGCCGTGGATGAGAAAAACGCGAAGCTGAAGGCGAAGCTGGCGGAAGGCAAAACCTAGACTTCTTAGTGGCGTGCTAGTTGTGCAGGAGCGACGGCCGGTCGGGAGGCGGTTCCTTCTGGCCGGGAATGGGGGACAGCGGCTTCGGTTCGGCCGGCGGCTGAAGCACCCACTGCAAGCCGTTGTCTTCCGTGATGGTGGAAACGGTAATGCGGGTCTTTTCGGAGGAGATCGCGCCGATCACCGCGCGAAGAAACTGGACAGCATCGACTCCGAGAATGAGTTTGCTGTCCCCTGACGCGAACAAGCCAGCGACTTGCGACATTTTCGCGTCGCTGGAGATGATTTTGTCGATGCGGGGGTCTTTGTTCTTCAGCAGGTCGAGGATCGTGGGCGACGGATTCTCGGGGGGATACTGAAACTCGATGAGCGTGTGGCGCTCCCCCTTCTCGGTGGGCCAGTATTGGAAGAAGGTGGGGTGCGTGACGTGGGTGTTGTAGTAGTCCTCGCGCTGGATGTCCTGTTTCACATTAAAAGTGAGAAGCCAGACCTCGGGGCCGTAGTTTCGAGCGTAACCAGCGACCACAAGCTGGGCGATCGGTTCGCCGGGCGGCAGCGCGATTTTGCCGTGAATGCCGCGGGTGACTTCGTTGAATCGCTCGAACAGAGCTTGGCCGACGCCTTCGAGGTCCACAGCTTCGGCATTGGCGACGGCTCCGCCGCCACCGAGCGAAGGCGCCGATTTCGCGGGCGAACCCGCGGCGACCGAACCTCGGAGCCCGGGAAGCTCGAGGTCAAGCCGGGCGATTTGCTGCTGAGAGGAGGGCGACTGCCAATCGACGGCGCCGAGAAGGATCTCAGCGCGGAGCGAGGAAACGGGGACGGGAGCGGGAACGTGCGTCTGGACTTCGATGGGATTTTCGATCGTGGCGATGACGATGGCGTCTTTCACGACGGCGATGACCACGCGACCGGCAGCGAGATTCGCGACGAATTCTTCGGCGGGCGGTTGTTCGGTCTGCTGTGCGTGAAGCGCAGCGGGCGCAATGACGGGAACGAGCAGGGCGAGAGCGAGAAGGGGCGCGCGCATACGCCGACGTTACCACAAAACAATTCGCGGCGGAGCGCGAGCGAAGCATGGCTGGATACGGGCAGAATCTAGTAAAATTCAGGGCTGGCGCAGGCGCGGTGAGACGCGCCGTGGACGCAACTTTTCAGAAAATGGAGTGAAGAACCGGTGAGAACCCCGAACAGCGTTCGACATAAGGGCGAGCGCATTTCCGACATTATTGAGAAGCACCGCCGATTTATCAGCGGCGATGAGACCGGCGCGCGCGCGGATCTTTCCGGAGCGCAGCTTTCCGGCGTGGACTTTACGAATATGAACCTGGACCTCGTGAATTTCATCGGCGCGAATCTGGAAGGCGCGAAATTCTATAACGCGCGGCTTTCGTCGGCGGATTTGACGAAGGCAAATCTGAAGAACGCGGACTTGCGCAAAGCCGATTTGACCGAGGCGCACGCGAGCGGAGCAGATTTGGGCGGCGCGAAAGTGGGCGGCGCGGAACTATTCCGCACGGATTTCACGGGCGCGAATTTCCGCAATGCCGATCTGGGCGCTGCAAATTTCCGCGACGCGAAAATTCAGGGCGCGACGTTTGCAGGCGCGACGATGCGAACGACGATTCTGCGCGAGACGAATCTGGAAGGCGTGGATCTTTCGGGGTTGGACCTGACGACGACGTTGATGCCGCCGGGGTACAAACGGCCGGCGTAGTCGCGGTCACCGAGTTGCCGTGCGTGGTGCGGGAGTATCCAAGCAGCTGCGAAATTCCGATGGCCAACGCTCCCTGGATTCAGGTGGAAGATTACAAGGCGCCGGGCGGATGGGCGTCTGGCGAGCAGCGGGAGGCGCGTTCGCGCGCGTACTGCGAGCTGCTCGAGCGCGGCGAAATTCTTTTCTTTCGTGAACTTCCCTTCCAGCTTTCAGCGGACGATCGAAAATTCTTGCGCGAGCAGCAGTGGAGCGAGCTGCGGATGCACAAGAACGTTTCCTACCGGCCGACGGAGGATGTGCTGCGCGGAGTGAGCGGCGACAGCGCGACGGTGGAGCGGCTGGAGAAGATTTTCCGAAGCTACAGCGCGCAGGTGGTGGAGTTCGCGGGCAAGTTCCTTTCCCCGTACAAAGATAAATGGATTCTGGATTTCGCGAGCTTTCGTCCGCTGGAAGAAGAAGGCCGCGATTTACCGTTGCATAAACGTAACGACCTGTTACACGTGGATGCATTTCCGAGCCGGCCTACACGGGGCGGACGAATCCTGCGGATATTCACAAATCTGAATCCATCGCGGCCGCGTGTGTGGAACACGACGGAAGATTTTGGCGCGATCGCAAAGAAGTTTGCGAAGACGGCGGGGCTCGAGAAGATCGCGGACGACGATTCGGCGATCAGCCGCGCCGTACACAATCTGGGTGCGAAACTGGGGCTCACGTCGGCGGTGCGTTCGCCGTACGACATGTTCATGCTGCGATTCCACGATTATCTGAAGGAGAACGCGGATTTTCAGAAGAACACGCCGAAGACGCAGATCGATTTTCCGCCGCTGGCGACATGGATCGTGTTCACGGATTGCGTGGCGCACGCGGTGATGAGTGGGCAGTACGCGATCGAACAGACTTTTTTGATTCCACCGGCGGCGCTGGTGACACCGGACGTGGCACCGTACCGCATTTTGGAAGACATCGCGGGACGGCCGCTCACGGCTTAAATATTCGAGGCGAGACGTTTGAAACGCACGACTTCCCTTCGCGGATTCCCACTTCTCATTTTCACGACGGCTTTGGTGTCGTGGTGCGCGAGTTTTGCCGGGTGCAGTGGCGGATCGACTGGCACGCCGTCGAATGCATCGTCCGGCGCCGGATCGGGCGCAACGCCGGCGCAGAGCGAGTCGCGCAGTTCGACGGAGCATGGCGCGCGGCGCGATCTGGAGATCGACGAGCAGCATGGCGGGCACACGCTAAGAAAGCACGTGGGGCGCAGCGATCAGGAATTGCTCGAGAGGCTGCAGGAAGAAAATATTTCGGCGTCGTCCACGTGGACGGATCGCGCCTCTGCGGAAGATGCGGTGGGTGAGGCGCTGGAGCACAACGCGAAACTGGAGCGATGGCTGGACCGCAACGGGCGAAAGCCGAATCTGGTGATCGATTATCACGGATCGCCGCAGCATCCAATCGGGAGATGCATGGCGCGAGGATCGACGACGGCTGTGCCGGCATACGACGCATTGATCGTGCTGAAGGCGTACGGCGGGAATGATTTCTACGTGTTGACGGCGTATCCGGAGTGTCCGCGATGACGGAAGGGGCGAGTGGAAACGTGGAGCAGTTTGCGGCAGTGCGGGCATTTGTTCGCGCGTATTTGAATCAGGATTATGAGGACGAGTACGGAACGCCGGCGGCGGCGGCGCGCGCGTTTTGCGACGATGCGAGTGAGGAGGAGAGAAAGCGGGTGGTGCAGGAGTGGGGCGCGTTTGTGGCGTCGGTGGCTGGGTTGAGTGTGGATGAGGTGAATGCACGGCTCACGGGGGAGTTAGGGAGTGGGTGGAGCATTCGAGATGTGCGGGAATTGAAGAGGGTGACGTTGGCGTTGGAGAGTGGGGCGAAGTAGCGGCGTCGTGAGTGGTTTACCTGCCTTGTGGTGACAATTCCAAAAGAGAAGTGAGGTCGTTTGGGGCGCGAACGGCTCTCCCTTTGCTCTGCTCAGGGCAAGCTGGATGACGGGCTTGTGTTACTTCAAGCCCGTGAGACGAAGGCGAGCCGTCGTCGTGGGATTCGTCCGCAAGCGGTTGCGGTCTCACCTAGATATGTGGTCGTTGGAGAACAGCCTGCGCGACGGGCTATTCCGCTAGCAGTTGGCGGCGAAGCCGTTGGTGGGAGGGTCGTCGTCGAAGGGGCGCGCGCTCGGGTTGCGGCGGCGCGTTTCGATGCCGAGGCGCTTAATTTTTTGATTGAGGGTGCTCAATGGGACCTGGAAGCGCTCGGAGGCTTCGGTCTGATTCCAGTTCGTGCGTTCGAGCATGTCCACGATGATGCGGCGTTCGACTTCCTCAAGAATGGCGAAGAGCGAGGGAGAAGTTTCGCGGCCGCCGGCTTCGCCCGGAAGCGACGGCAGAAATTCATTGAGCTGAAGACGGACGCCGCGAACAATTTCGCGCGTGCGAATCGCTTCAGGGAGAAGGTCCGCGTCCATGCTTTCCTGCGTGGAAAGCACGACGGCGCGTTCGACGGCATTTTCGAGCTCGCGCACGTTGCCGGGGAAATCGTAATCGACGAGGAGCTTCATGGCACCGTTGGTGAAGGTGCGAACCGGCTTCCCGTTGTCCTGGCAATATTGCTTCAGGAAGCGATCGACGAGCAGCGGGATGTCTTCCTTGCGCTCGCGGAGCGGCGGCAAGTGGATCGAGATCACGTTGAGGCGGTGGAACAAGTCTTCGCGGAAGCGGCCTTCGCGGACGAGCTTGCGAAGGTCTTCGTTGGAAGCGGCGAGAATGCGGACATCGACTTTGATGGTTTCCGTGCCTCCGAGGCGCATGAACTCGCGCTCTTGAATGACGCGGAGAAGCTTGGCCTGCGTTTCGGTGCTGACGGTGGAAATTTCGTCGAAGAAAATCGTGCCCTGGTCGGCGACTTCGAAGAGGCCTTTTTTCGAAGCGACGGCGCTGGTGAAAGCGCCCTTCACGTGACCGAAGAGCTGCGATTCAAGAAGATCGACGGGAATCGAGCCAGTGTTGATGGGGATGAAGGCTTTGTCCGCGCGTGTGGATGCGGCGTGGATGGCTTTGGCGATGACTTCTTTACCGGTGCCGCTTTCGCCGCTGAGCAGAACGGTGGAGCGCGACGGCGCGACCTGCGTGACGAGGTCGAGCACGGCTTGCATCTTGTCGCTCTTGCCGACGATGTTTGGAAAGTTGTAGCGCTGTTTTAAGGCGCGTTTAAGCTGAACGTTTTCGTCGCGGAGGCGGCGGCCCTCGATGGCGAGCGAAACCGTGGCGATGAGTTCGTCGTTGGACCAGGGCTTGGTGATGAAATCCTGAGCGCCACCTTTGAATGCGGCGCGAGCCATGTCGATGGAGCCGAAGGCGGTGATCAGGATGACGGCAAGCTGCGGATCGCGCGCGCGAATTTCGCGGAGGAGCTCGATGCCGTTGCGGCCGGGCAGGCTGACGTCGAGCAGCAGCAGATCGAACGGGCGATCCTCGAGCTTCTGAAGGCCGGCTTCGCCATTTTCGGCGAGCGTGACGTCGAAGCTTTCCGAAGTCAGGAGGGCTTCGAGGCCTTCGCGGATTTCGATCTCGTCGTCAACGACGAGGATTGTGCCCTTAGGCATGGACCGGTTTCCTGGCTACGGGAAATTCGAGCCGGAAGGATGTGCCCTTGCCCGGCGTGGAGCGGACGTCAACTTTGCCCGCGTGTTCTTTGATGATTCCGTAGCTCACCGAGAGGCCGAGGCCTGTGCCCTTGCCGACGGACTTCGTGGTGAAGAACGGATCGAAAATTCTCTGCAAATGCTCCGGAGGGATTCCCGAGCCGGTGTCTGTGACTTCGATTTCGACCGAGCCATTGTGCGCGCCGGTGCGAACCTCGAGCATGCCGCCCTGCGGCATGGAGTCGCGCGCGTTCATGAAGAGATTGAGGAAGACCTGCTGAAGGCGCGTCATGGAGCCGAGAACCGGGGGCAGCGTTTGGTTGTAGTTCTTGATCACGTTCACTTGGGCCGTCTTGAATGGATGCTGGACGAGCGTCAAAGTTTCTTCGAGGACCGAATTGATATCGACTTCGACGAACTCGGCGGCGCCGGTGCGCGAGAAATTCAAAAGGTTGTTGACGATTTCGCTGGCGCGGAAAGTCTGCTTGACGATGCGCTCGATCGTTTTCTGGCGCGGATCGTCGGCGGGAATTTGCTTGGCGAGCATCTGGATGTAATTCGAGATCACGGCGAGCGGAGTGTTGACCTCGTGCGCGACGCCGGCGGCGAGAAGGCCGAGCGAGGTGAGCTTCTCGGTTTGCACGAGCTGATCTTCCATGCGGACGCGCTGCGTGATGTCGTCGAGCAGGATCAGGCGGCCGAGCCGTGTGCCGGATTTCCCGACGAGAGGCGCAATCGAGGCGTTGACGACGAGATGGCGATTGGAGCGCGCGTTGAGGCGGTATTTGTAGATACCGGCGACGCGGTCGCTGGCCGCGTGCGCATTGATTTCGGCGACGAGATCGGAGGGAAGAATATCTTCCAGCTTGCGGCCGATGGCTTCTGAGCGCGGGACGGCGAGGAGATCTTCGATCTGCGGATTCCAGGATTCGATGCGGTCTTCGAGGTCGATGGTGAGTACGCCGATATTGAGCGACTCGACGATATTTTCGCTGAAATCTTTGAGGCGCTCGATCTGCACGGCTTTTTGTTCGAGCGAAGAATAGAGGCGCGCGTTTTCGATAGCGATGGCGACGTAGCCGGCGATGGTGCTGAGGAGTTCGAGGTCGTCGCTCGAAAGGTAGTCGCCATCGACGGTCTTGCCGAGGCCGAGGACGGCGACGACGCGTTCGCGGAAGCGGCAGGCGATGAAGTAGTTGAGGTCGAGTTCTTCGAGCGTGCGGCGGACGGAAGGCTGCAGATCGGCGGCCGCGCGCGTGGATTCGAAAAAGAGGCAGCCGCTTTGAAGCGCGGGATTCGCGGGATCGAGGAAATTCAAATCGAGCGGGCCTTCGGGGCGAACGCCCATGGAGCGCGAAAGCACGAAGTGGCCGGGATTCGAATCGTCTTCGAGAAAGATGGCGAGGCGATCGACGAGCAGCGTTTGCGAAACGCGATCGAGCACGGAAGCGACGAGCGGCTCGAGGCGGACTTCATTGGTGAGCGTTCGGCCGAATTCGATCAGGGTGCGGCGGTAATCGAGGCGGTCGCGGTAGAAGAAACGATCGAGGCGCGCCTGCACGCCGACGCGAAGAGGCTCGATCAAGAACGCGGCGACAACGATGGCGATGACGGCACCGGCGGGACCGGTGGAAAGGCCCGGGCGATGAGCCATTTCGCCAATAATGGCGATGATCGCAAAGTAGATGCCGACGACGGTGGCGGTGGCAAATGTGTACGAAAGGCCGCGCTTGAAGATGATGTCCACGTCCATCAGGCGGTAGCGGATGATGGCGTAGCCGAAGCAAAGCGGGATGAGCGCGAGGGAGAAAACGCAGACCTTCATCCACGATGAGGGGACAAAGCCGAAGAAGAACGGAACGATGTAGAAAAGCAGGAATGGGGTGATGCCGGCGAACGTGCCGCCGGTGACCCACTTCAGC
This sequence comes from uncultured Acidobacteriota bacterium, assembly GCA_963702125.1. Classification (GTDB taxonomy): domain Bacteria; phylum Acidobacteriota; class Terriglobia; order Acidiferrales; family UBA7541; genus Palsa-295. The sequence continues at coordinate 3,919,813 of OY969716.1, read as the reverse complement.
TGCTGGCGGAGGACGCCGCTGGGAGCGCGGAAGTAACTCGCGAGGAAAATTCCGGCCGCGAGCAGGAAGTAGGCGCCGAGATAGGCCAGCTCCATTTGATCGAGCCAGCGCTGGGTGGTGATGGACGGCAAAAAGTCGAGCGTGCCGGTGGCGATGAAGATGTGCAGCGTGAGCAGGGCGGCGGGCGGGGTGTAAACCGCGAGCAGCTTGGGCCAGAGCGTGCCGCGGCGCTCCGGGAAAACCAGCGCGAAGTGAACGAGGAGCGCGGGTTGCAGGAGCAGCGCGATCACGTTGCCCCAGTAAATTTTCCAGTCGAAAGAATTCAGCTTGCCGGTGTAGTGGAAGCTATAAAGGATGAACGAGACCAGACAGAAGACATAGAAGTGCACGGCGCGTGGCGCGTTCCACCGGCGGACGAAGATGAAAAGGCCGATGAAGAGATACAGGAGCGCGGTAATGCGCAGGTAGTCGTCGATGGAGTTGCCGGTGTCTTGCGGCGCGGTGACGACGGGAGTTTCGAAGGTGCTGTTGTCCCGGCGAAGCTGGTAGCGGATCTCGGTCCAGGGCGTGACCCGGAACAGGACTCGCGTGACGTCTGTGCTGCGGTGGATGGGAACGCCGCGAACCGTCTCGACGACGTCGCCTTCCTTGATGCCAGCCTTGGAGGCGGGCGAATCGGCGACCACGTGCCAGGCGGTGACGCCGGAAGTGGAGTCCATCCAGGTGACGCCATCGTCAGACTGGACGTAGCGGCTGCGCTGCTGGAAATTCAGGAAAGCGAAAATGACGGCGGCGAGGGTGAGCAGTGCCAGAAGCACCGCACCCAGACGCATTCGCAGACTGTCATTCATTCGCGCACACCCGCACAACTCCAAGCGGAATGGTAGCACGTTGAATTCCAGGTATGCAGAGATTCCGGAATCGGTAAACGGCTTATTGTCAGCAGATTACAAGAAAATAAATGCATGCGCGACGAACTCATACCAATTGTGGAATCTCGGTTCCCGAATCCAGTAGGGCTTGCGAGGTTAGAACTGGAAGCTCAAACCGCCCCGGAAGTAACGATAGGTGGGGATCAGAACTACGCCGCCATCACTGGTATTCAATGTGACGTAGCCCTGGGCGAGCAGGTTGCCGCAATCGGCGACGATCTCGGCGTGGCCGGGGATAAAGTTCGGCAGACGCTGGTGGATCTGGACGCTGAGATAGGGATCGATGCGATACATCGACTCGCCATACTCGTCCTGCTGGGAAACCGTGGGGCCGCTGAGCCACTTGTAGCTGGTGACGATTTTGGTGCCGGACTTCGGAATCTTCGCGGAGACGCGAGCGGCGGCGCTCTGGCGAAACTGAGTGGAGAGCAGGCTGCGCAGGGCGCCTTCTGAAGAGTCGCCATTCGGCGCGAGCGCTCCGGCGTAGGCATAAACGACGGTCATATCCACGTCTTCGGAGAATTTGCGGGTGTACGCGAGGCGAGCGCCGCCGGAGCGCATCTCCCCACCGTCATACGCGAATACGTTCGAGAAGAAATCGGGGAGATAATCCGGGCCAGTGACCTGGCCCTTGCCGAAGATCGCGGTGTTGGACGATTGATCGTTGAAGACCGCGGCGCTGAGCGTGGACTTCTTTCCAAGGTCGTGCTCGAACGCAAGTTCTTCGTGCAAGCCGCCGTCGAGAACGGAATGGCCGTTGTGCATGAGCAGCGTCGGAAACATATCGAGCTGCTGCATAGCGCCCTGCAGAGTGCCTTCGGCAGAGGGAGTATCTTGCCAATTCGCTTCGGCGACGAGGAGCGATGCGCGCCATGTGGGAGCGATTTTCACGGCGACTTGCGCGCGCGGACGGACCGAAGTGGTAGTGCCGGAAAAGCCCGCCATAATCAGGTCCGCGCCGTAGCGGATATTGACGCGATCGCCGACGGCGAGCGAACCATCGTGAGACATGCGCAGGCCGCGGAACGAAGCGCCACCATCGCCAAGTCCGGTTTCGCGGACCAGCAGCGTGGTGACTGGGCCATTCTCACCCGAGGGCAGCCACTGCGTGACGATGCCGCTCGAAGAGAAATTGCCATCCGAGCTGTACTGCCCGGCGACGATTACGGCGCCCAAGCCTCCGGATTCGTAGTCGTAACCGACGATCGTACCTGGCGCATCGGAAAGGCCGCTGATCGAGCCGGGATGGTCGGAGCCGGAAGTGAGCTCCACACGAGCCCGGGGGCCCTGCTGCGAAAAATCGACCGGAAGACCCTGGTTCGTCATCGCGACATCGGAATCCTGCCAGCGGAGGACAGGGCGCGTGGCGGCCGAGCTGCGGAGAACCCAGGACCATTCGTCGGTGGAGACTTGCTGATCGGGAGCGCGGCGCAATTTATCGAAGGAGGAAAAGACGGAGCCGAGGACGATCTGCAATAGCGTGACGTGCTGATCGTTCACCAGGACGTTCTGCTCGATCGACGGGAGAAAGCCGGCGAGAGTCACTTTGATCGAGTAAGAACCGGCGGGAAGATTTCCCAACGCGAACTTGCCGCGATCGTTGGTGAGAATTTCAAAGGAAAGATTCGAGAAGACCGCTTCGGAAGTGACGATGACGGTGGCGCCCATCTGCGGGATGCCGCCGGCGTCCACGACGACGCCCGAAAGTTTCCCGCCATCCGGCGCAGCCTTGGCAGAGATCGCCAGTGCGCATACGAGTGCGCCGAGAAAGAGAACTCGACCGAGGCGAGAATAAAACCCCATCTACCTTCCTTGCGGTTTTGCCTGTTGCGCCACTGGAGCCGGCGCGGGCGCTGCTGAGCCACTGCCCTTGACGGTGAAGTCGGCAGTGGGCGTGATGGTTTGTTTGGCGATGTTGTCTGTGATTGCCACTTCGAGCTTGTATCTGCCCGGCGAGAGCGAACCGAGGGTGATGCGATTTTCGAGCGTGAGCTCTTCGCCGTGCTCGGGAAGGCTATTCTGCGGCACGTCGAAGGAAAGCACGGGAGTGGATTCCTTCTCGCGCGTGACGCGGAACTGCACGCTGGCATCGGCTTTGTGAGTCTTTTCGTCGGTCTTGAGGTTATAGACCTGGAGGAAGACGCCCATGCTGTCCGAAGCGTTGAATGAGCTATCGAGTTTGGGGCGAACCTTCAAATCGCCGAGAACGAATTGGCCGAGGCCGATGTCGTGCGCGGAGACGCGCGAAATCTGGTCGGCGAGAATCAACGTGCTGGAAGACAAGTTGTCGTCTTCAAAACGCGGGACGGCGAGACGGGCGTTCACGACGCCGACGTTTCCGTTGTTGGTGTCCTTGAGAACGATGTCCAGACGGTAGAGGCCAGGCGTGAGGGGCACAGCCTTCTGGTAGATTGAGGCCGTATCGAGCGATTTCTGGAGTTGCGCGGCGGGATAGTCGCGGCGGACATTGTCTTCGAAGGTCTGAACAATGCGTCCGCTGATGCTGGTGACGCGGCCGAAAAGATTCACAGAGGCGGAGTCCACGCCGTCCTTTTCCTTGAAGCTCAACTGGCGAGTGGGAATTTGAATGGTGATCGGGACGAGCACGGTGTCTGACGTGATGCGGAGGAAATCCGTGCGGTATTGGAATTTCACCTGATCGCGAACCAGGCGCGAGGTGACGACGGCTTCCAGGTCAGGATATTTCACCGGAGGCGCCTGCTGAATCTTGGCGTACAAATCGAGGCGGGTAAATTCCTGCATTGTTTCCGGCAGCATTCCGATGGGCTGCGCGTCGTGCGTGCCGTCCGTGTTGTTGAAGCGCGCCGTCTTGCTGGCGAGACCCATCTGCTCCATTTCGGTCAAGCCCGCGCCGGGAACGTTGAGCAGCGCGTCCTTTTCGCTGGGGTCCATGGTGAGGTGATACTCGCCGCTCATCGTGGGATCGACGAATTCGAGCTCGACGTTTTCGCCGATGCCTTCCAGATAGCGATAGCGCCAGTCTTCGAACGGGTAGGTGGAAGTTTCGCCGCCACCTTCCGAAGCGGGACGATCGTAGGTGCCGCCGGTCGGGTGAGTCTGAACTTCATCTGGCGGACCCCACATGATGTAAATGCGGCCGCGATCGGTTTTCCATCCCGGGATGCCGGAAGAGTAGTGCTCGTTGGTGTAGGCGATGCGGCGGTAGTGCTCTTCCTTGAAGGAATTGTCGGCCGAATCGGGATCAGGATTGCGGCGCTGCCAGAAGGCCTCGATGAATTGTTCGCGCTCCTCGTTTGTGGAGAGGTGAAGGAAGGAGCTGCGTTCTTCGGGCGAGATGATGTAGATCACATCTTCGTTGAGCCACTTCTTGTATTGCGAATCGAGTTCGTTAAAGAGATCTCTGTCGCGCTTCTGCTTGGCTTTCTTGGCCTGCTGCGCGGCTTTTTTATCGGCGGGAGACTGATCCTGCGGCGAGGAGGAACCTTGTGCGGGCTTTTGCGATTCACCTTGGGCGGAAACACGCGGAGCACACACGAACACGAGTACAAAAAATGACAAAACGAGAAAAGAAAGCTTACGGTTCATGGTTACACCTTTGCGCCCAATACGGCTGAGAAGTCTAACCTGTCCACCAGTACAGGTCAACGTGAGAAAGCCCTCACGCCAGGGCTTGGTGGGTTGGAATCCTCTGTGTGGCAAGGGGTTGCCCGAAGATTTCCACAGGTTTGCACAGGTGAGTACAGGAACCAGATTGGTTCCAAAATGGAACCGGACGAAGTTTGAATGCGGGGTGAAAATTTGGCTGGGGGCCGCATGTCGATTCACTTCTTGGAGGAATCGGATTACACTGGAAACTGCGTGTCTCGAGCCAGTCGGGCAGAGTGGATCCCGATTCCCCGGTAGCTCCCAAAACGATTGTCGCGCCTGTCCTTCCGGTCGTGCCTGCGTCTAAAGGGAAACATTCCGGTGCGCCCGCGCGTAGTGTATGTGCGGGGCGTACTCGCGGCATAACCAGAGACCTTCAAGGGTAAGAAGAAATGAAAACGTGGCAAAAGGTATCCCTCGGAATCGGCGCAGTTGCGGTGCTGGGCGGGATTGTCTGGTACAGCGTGTACCAGGCCAACAAGGGTGTAGTGGAGGTCCAGACCGGCAAGGTGGTGAAAGCCGACCTGACGTCAATCGTGACGGCGTCGGGCGAGGTTCGCCCGAAGAACTACACGAACGTGCTGGGTGAGGGTATCGGCAAGATCACCGAGATCGTCGTGAAAGAGGGCGACCACGTTAAGAAGGGCGATATCCTGCTGAAACTAGAGAACATACAGCCGGGCGCGGACGTGCAGGCGCAGCAGGCGCAGATCGATTCGAATGAGGCCGGCATGCGGATGGCGCAGGCCAATTACGATTCGGCCGTGGCGACGCTGGCACAGAGACAGTCTGACCTGACCAAGGCCAAGTTTGACTTCGACCGGACGCAGAAGCTGTATGACCAACAGCTGATTGCGAAGTCGGACTATGACGCCGGGAAGGCGACGTTTGACAGTGCGTCGGCGGCCTTGACGGCGGCTCAAGCGCAGGTGGCGCAGGTGAAGGCGGCACGGGAGCAAGCGCGATTCAACCTTGAGCAGGCTTCGGCGGTGCTGACGCACACCAAAGATGTGCTGCGGAAAACGACGTATGTGGCGCCGATTGATGGAATTGTGAGCTATATCGCGGTGCGTGTGGGAGAGAACGTAGTGCCCGGCATTCAAAACGCCGAGGGCAGCTTCCTGATGACCATCTCGGACATGAGTGTGGTGACGGCAGAAGTGAAGGTGGACGAAACGGACATCACGAATGTGAAGTCTGGCGATCCGGCGGATGTGACGATCGACGCGATTCCGGGGAAGATCTTTAAGGGGCACGTAAGCCAGGTGGGTGAGCTGGCGATTCTGCGCTCTTCGGGGCAGGCGGCCACGACGCAGACCACGGCTAACACACAGGAAGCAAGGGATTTCAAGGTGGTGGTGGTGCTGGATAACCCGCCGGACACGATGCGTCCTGGGCTTTCCGCCAGCGCCAAGATCCAGACAGCGAAGAAGGATGGCGTACTGACGATTCCGATCCAAGCCCTGGCGGTGCGCACGCAGCGCGATTTGGATGAAGCGGCAAAAGGCACGAATGGCAACGTGACGCTGGCGGCGCCAAAGCCGGCGGCGACGGGCGATGCGTTGCAGAAGTCTGAAGTGCAGGGAGTGTTTGTGATCCGCGGGAAGAAGGCGGAGTTCGTGCCGGTGCAGACGGGTATTACGGGTGTGACGGACATTGAAATCACGAGCGGAGTGAAATCCGGCGACGAGATCGTCACCGGCAGCTACAAAGCGCTGCGCACGCTGAAGCCGGGAGCGACCATCAAGGTGAACAACACCGCTCCAGCCCCCGGCGGCCCCGACTCTGCGAGTTAACGCGGGTTACGCGGTCCAGATCTAGTTCCAGGTCCAGGAGATTCTTCGAACATGGCAGCATCCGCGGTATCCGTCGGGCAGAACTTTCGACAGGATCTGATCGATTCCGGCATCGTCATTCAGACAGACGAACTCTGGAAGACGTATGAGATGGGCACGGAGAAGCTGCACGCGCTGCGCGGCGTGAGCATCAAGATCAATAAGGGCGAGTATGTGGCGATCATGGGCCCTTCCGGTTCGGGAAAATCGACGCTGATGAATTTGATCGGCTGCCTGGATTCGCCGACGAAGGGCAGTTACTGGCTGGCTGGGCGCCTGGTGAGCCAGCTGGACGACGACGAACTGGCGTACATCCGCAACAAAGAAATCGGATTCGTCTTTCAGACTTTCAATTTGCTGCCGCGAGCGACGGCGCTGCACAACGTGGAGCTGCCGATGATTTACAACGGCACTCCGTCGGAAGAGCGCATCGAACGCGCGCAACAGGCGCTGAAGCAGGTGGACCTCGGCGAGCGCATGGGGCACAAGCCCAACGAGCTCTCCGGCGGTCAGCGACAGCGCGTGGCGATCGCGCGAGCTTTGGTGAACAAGCCGTCTATTTTGCTGGCGGACGAGCCGACGGGAAACCTGGACTCGCAGACGGGCGAGGAAATTATGACGCTGTTCGCGTCGCTGCACTCGCAGGGCAATACGATCATTCTGGTGACGCATGAGCCGGACATCGCGGCGAATGCGCATCGCGTGATCCGCGTACGCGACGGCAAAGTGGAGAAGGACGAAGCGACGCGCCGGGCGTAGAATTCGCGTGGTTGTACGTGTGATGGTCCCTCCTGATACGAAAATCCTAAATTAATTTGAGAAGAAGTTGCGGGCTAGGAAGAGGACGTTGGCGGGGCGTTCCGCGAGGCGGCGCATGAACCACGGGAACCAGAAGGTGCCGTAGGCGACCAGGACCGTGGAGCGATAACCTGCGTCGGCGAGGCGCTGCTGCTCGGCGCGCTGGATGCCGAAGAGCATCTGGTATTCGATGCCCTGCTTGGGAACGCCCTGGCTGGCGGCCCATTCGTTGAGACGGGCGATGAGCGGCTTATCGTGGGTGGCGATTGCGGCGCGTACGCCGAGCTTGCGGCTTTCAGGGCTGAGAAGACGTTGCGCGAGATGGAAATAATTTTCGTCCACGTCTTTCTTCACGGGATATGCAAGCTCAGCGGGCTCGTTGTATGCGCCCTTCACCAGGCGAATCGCGGCGCGCATTGGAATTAGGGTGTCGAGATCCTGGCCGGTGCGATAGAGGTAGGCCTGCACGCAGATGCCGACATTGGCGTAGGCGGCGCGAGCGCGCTTAAAAAGCGCAAGCGTGGCATCCACGTAGGGGCTTTGCTCCATGTCGATCCACAGAACTTTTTCGGGCGGCGTGGCTTCGATTAGCGCGGCGACGTTCTGGTAGCAATATTCCGGATCGAGATCGAGGCCGAGCTGCGTGAGCTTCACGGAAATTTCGGTGGGAAGCTGCGCGGTGATGATGCGTTGATTGAGCTCGAGATAGTGCTGCTTCACGGCTTCGGCCTCGGCGCGGTCGGTGATGTTTTCGCCGAGATGCGTCAGCACGCTTGCGATGCGATTGCCGGCCAGAGTGCGGCATGCGGCGAGAGCGTCGCCGGCTTCCTCGCCGGGCATGAAGCGGCTCACCGTGCGACGAACGAAACCGAGACGCGGAGCGCGTTCACGCAGCCACGGACTTTGCGCGGCTTTCAGGATTACGGTGCGGCCGAAGCTCATTGTGCGGAACTCAGGGCCTTCGTGAATCGGTAATAGAAATCCAAACCTTCATAAAACGCGCTGATGCGGATGCGTTCGTCGCGGCCGTGGGAACGGTCGTCGTCGATGTCCATGAAGACACCGGGCACACCGTAGGTGGGAACGCCGAAGCTGCGCGAAATCGCGCCGTCGCTGGCGCCCGCGTCCATCACGGGGATCACAATCGCTTCGGGCCACATTTGTTTCGAGACGGATTCGAGCGCACCCATCACGTCGGGACGAAGCGGCGACGGCGGAGCGGTGCGTGCGCGAATCGTGCCGGACTGCACCTGGGTGATCGTCACGCCTGGATCTTCGATCACTTTCGTGAGCGTCGCCTGAATTTCGTCGGGTGAGTGGCCGGGGATGACGCGGCAATTGATGTTGGCTTTGGCCATGCCGGGAAGAGCGTTGTTGGCGTGGCCGCCGTCGAGGCGCGTGGCGACGCAGGTGGTGCGCAGGCGCGCGTTGTAATAAGGAATCGCGGAGAGGCGATCGACGGCCGACTGCAGCGGCGGATTCGAGAGGATCGCTTTCATGTCGTCGCCCACCTGTCCGCCGACGATGGGCGATTCGCGCGCAAAGTACGCGCGGGTCACGCCGGTGAGTTCGAGCGGAAACTGGAAGCGCTGCAGTTTCACCAGCGCATCCGCAAGCTCGTAGATGGCATTCGAGGACGTGGGTAGCGAGCTGTGGCCGCCGGGATTGGTGACTTTCAGCTCGTAATCCTGGTACATCTTTTCGGCGGCCTGGATGCCGACCACGGTGTGTTTGCCTTTATCGAGCTCGAAGCCGCCCGCGTCGGGATTGAGAATGAATTCGGCGTCGATCAGGTCGCGGTGATTCTTGAGAAGCCACTCGACGCCGTTGAACGAGCCGCCTTCTTCGTCTGCAGTGAGCGCGAGAATCAAGTCGCGATCGGGCTTGTAGTTTTCTTTTTTGAGGCGGATGAAGGTGGCCATCAGGATCGCGTCGCCGTCTTTGATGTCGCCGGTCCCGCGGCCGTAGAAGTAACCGTCTTTTTCGGTGAAGGTGAAGGGATCGATCGACCAGTCTTCGCGCTTGGCTTCGACCACATCGAGATGGCAGATGAAGAGGATCGGTTTCTTCGCGCCGGTGCCGTGAATGCGCGCGACCATGTTGCCTTTGCGGTCGTTAGGGCCGAGGACTTGTACGTCAGAGGCGGGGAAACCGGCGTCGCGAAGGCGCTTGGCCATCGCTTCTGCGGCGACGGTGGTGCTGCCGACGGAGTCCGTCGTATTGATTTCGATGAGCTGCTTGTAAATGCTGTGCGCGAGTTCCTTATCGGCTTCGGTGACCTGCGCGTGCGCTGCGCCGGCAAAAATTCCAGCGCTCGCGATGAGCGCGACGAGACCTGCGGCAACTCTCCAACGCGAACGCGGCATACCACTCCCCCAGGACCGGAAAATTCAAGGCGTGAGCACACGAGCCTAACACCGAAGCACGTTTGAAGACTACGGCTTGGCCATTGATTTGGGTTACGGCTTCGCCGGCGTGACCGGTTCGCGAGGCGCGGAGATTTCCTGCGCCTTATCGATCACCCACTGCGGGAAGACGGGCGTGTGTTGCGGCGGCTTACCCTGCGTGATGGCCCACTGGTCGATCCAGCCCATGCCTTCGGGGCCGACGTAAGTGTTCGGCAGTGCGTAGGCCTGATCGTCGAGCGCGCGTTCGAGCGTGACGAATTTGTAGCCGCGCTTGCGGAGCAGATCGAAAAGCTCGCCGATATGATCGGCTTCCAGCCAGTTTCCGTGAAGGAGAAGAATCTGCCGCGGCTCGTAGCCGATCAGGTCGCGCGAGAGCTTTTCGTAATAGTCGAAGACGGTAGTGGTGTAGGCGAGGTATTCAGTCACGACGCGCTGCTGAGGAGCGGCGTCATTATTTTTGCGTGCGTAGGCGTATGGGCCGGAGAACATCCAGTCCCACGCGTCCATCGTGACGGGAGCGATGCGGTAGCCGCGCTGCGCGAGAAACATCTCGGCCTGGCGGCGAGTTTCGAGGTCGAGACCGGTGTCGAGAAACGGATGACGGAAATAGCGCAGCTTGAATTTGTGCTGCGCGTCGAGCAGGCGGGTGACGGATTCGCCGCGAACGACGTCTTCTTCCCATGCGGCGAGCGGATTGTTATTGAGGGACATGTGGCTGAAGGTGTGGTTGCCGAGTTCGAAGCCGGCGTCAGTCCACAGGCTGAGGGCTTTGATGCGAGGCTGCACGTCGTTGAGGTCGTAGTAGAGCTTGCTTTCGTTCACGAAGCCGACGGCTGGAATTTTCTGCGCGGTGAGCGTGGCGAGCAGCTTCGAGGTCATCTCCACGATTTCGGCACCGTTCATCGACTGCGCGGAGGCGGCGGGAAGATCGTCGATGGTGATGCAGATTTCGCGCTGCGGCTCGGATTGCTGGGAGCGCGCGGGCGGGGTGGAGACGAGTGCTGCGGCGGTGATGCAAAGGACGGCTGCGTGAATTCCTGCGTGACTAATGCGCATGGAGCCTCCCGAGCCGAAGACTTTACCACGCGCGTGCTTCAAATTTTCCGAACGAGGCCGCTGTCTGTGGCGCTTGTGTTGCGGACGAGAAGGAGGACGAGAAGCATACCGGTGAGCGGGATCAGTCCGCTCAGGATCATCAACGGATCGAAAAGATGTGTGCCTGTGGCGATGCGCGCGTCCGAGATGCGGCCCGCTAGTTCGAAGACGATGATGGTGCCGATGGCGGCGCCGGTGCCACCGAGGCCGCTGACCGTGCCGACGGAGTTTGTATGGAAGAGGTCAGTGGGCAGGACATTCGCCATCGTGGTGAAGGCGGCGTAACAGAAGGTGGCGCTTGCGAAAAGGATCGTGAGCGCAAGGAGATTCACGGTGAGCACGGTGGGAATCAAGAGCGTGCAGCCGAGTCCTCCGAAGATCACCAGCGCTTTGCGCGCGCGCCCGACGGACCAGCCGCGGCGAATCAAGTAGCCGGAGGCAGCGCCGGCGAAGAGATTGCCGAGGTCTGCGGCGACGAACGGGATCCAAATGGCGACGAGGCCCGATTGCAGAGCGATGCCTTTAGCGACGAGGTAGATCGGAAACCAGTCGGCGATGAAGAAGAAAACAGGGTCCGTGAAAGCGCGCGCGATGATCGCGCCCCAGGTTTGCGGGAGCTCGAGCAGTTGAACGATGGGTGGGCGTTTTGCAGGAGTTGCGGGTGTCGCAACATCAGCCGCGGCGTCGTTGATGAGCATCTCCCGTTCGGCGCTGCTGATGCGGGGATGATCCTGCGGCGAGTGATAAAAATTTCGCCAAACGATCAGCCAGAGAAGTCCGAGGATGCCGGGAATCGCGAAAGCCGGCTTCAGACCCCAGCGAAGATATAAAGGAAGAATGATGAAGGGTGCGACGGCGCCGCCGATGGAGGAGCCGCTGTCGTAAATTGCAGTGGCGAGAGCGCGCTCCTGTTTCGGAAACCATTCGGAGACGGCTTTCGCCGCGCCGGGCCAGTTCCCCGATTCGCCGGCGCCGAGCAGAAAACGAAAACCGAGAAAACTGCGGAAGCCGCGCGCGAGCGGCGTGAAGATCGATGCGATCGAATACCAAAGCACGGTGATGGTGAGTCCGCGCTTGGTGCCGACGCGGTCCATCAGGCGGCCGCAGACGGTCTGGCCGATGGCGTATGCGACGCGGAACGCGACAACGATATTGGCGTAATCGGTGTTCGACCAGTTGTGCTCGCGCTTGAGAAACGGCGCGAGGAGCGAGAACGTCTGGCGGTCAACGTAATTGATGACCGTGGAGGCGAAGAGCAGAGCGACGATCCACCAGCGCAGCGAAGGGATGGTGCGGCGGCCGGTGGTGGCTTGCGGCATGGGATTTGTGGTGAGGGTCAGGCTTTCGCTTCGCTGCGTTCGGAAAATTGCGCGAGAGCTTTCGGCGTGAGCTGCGCGGCGGAATTGCGATCGAGATAAATCGTCGCGTGCGCGTGCGTGCGAAGAATCGAGGACGGCGCGAGAGGCGTGATCGGGCCGTTGAAGCAGGCGGCGATGGCGGCGGCTTTCCGCGCATCCGGAACGATGGCGAGAATTTCTTTCGCTTTCAGCGCCTGGCGGATCGACATTGAAATCGCGTGCGTGGGAACGTGCGCGAGATCGGGAAACCAGCCTTCACCGACTTGCTGCAGGCGGCACGGTTCGTCGAGCTTTACGACGATGTAAGGCACGTCGGTTTCGAAATCGGCGGGAGGATCGTTGAAAGCGAGATGGCCGTTTTCGCCGATGCCGACGAAAGCGACGTCGATGGGCGCGGCGGAGATGGCTTCGTTCGCTTCGGCGATCACCGCGGCGGGATCTTTTTCACCACTCAGAAGATGCGTATTCGTGATGCCGGTTTTGGAGATCAAGCGCTCCTCAAGAAATTTGCAGAAGCTGGCGGGATGAGTCGCGGGAAGGCCGATGTATTCGTCGAGGTGGAAGAGTTCGACTTTTTTCCAGTCGATGCCGGGCTCGGTGATGAGAGCTTTGAGAAATTCAAACTGCGAGGCGGCGCTGGCGGCGACGATGCGCGCGCTGCCGCGTTCGGCTATGGCTTGGCGGATTAGGTTCCCGGCATGAGAGGCCGCGGATTTTCCCAGCGCGGATTTTTGATCGTAAATTCTGAAAATCATCGGAGCCTCGCGAGCGGCTTGCGTTTACCATCAGGCGGCCCGATTATGGCGCGAATGCGGAGGCACGAACAACGATGAGGTTGCGAAAATTCACGATGCGCTGCGGCGTGTGCGCGTCGATCGCGATGTTCGCGTTGGGCGCTGCGCCGTCGCCGTTGCGGGCGCAGACTGCCGCGACCGGTACCGTCACGATCGACGCGACGCCCGCGCATGCGGTGAACACGTTCAGTCCTCTATACGCTCTAGGTTCGACGGTGGACCGCGTGCCGAGCAACATGACCGACATTTTTTTTGCGCCTGACCAACTGGCGCAGATTCGGTCCGCGGGATGGGGCCAGATCAGCTACCGGCAGAACACGGAACTTTTTATTCAGGATTGGCACTGGAATCCAAACGGAACGTGGAGCGACCCGAACGGCAAAGGATATTTCGTGGGCGACGCTAGGCCAACCAGCGAACCGATCCGGCATTCGTACGGCTACGCGCTGCCGCATCGCGGATTCACGCGCAACGGCGGCACGGAAGACGACGGCTACTCGCGGTTGAACGACGGCGACACGAAATCCTATTGGAAGAGCAATCCGTACTTGACCAGCGCGTACACCGGCGAGGCGGACACGCTGCACCCCCAATGGATCGTGATCGATCTTGAAGCGAAGAAATTGGTGAACACGATCAAGATCGATTGGGCGGAGCCGTTCGCGCGCGTTTATCAGGTGCAGTATTGGGTGGGGACAGGCGACGCGATGGACGAACAGGCATCGGGCGATTGGAAGACTTTTCCGGGCGCCGAGTTTCGCGCCGCGAAAGGCGGAGAGGTGACACTGAGGCTCGCCGATACGCCGGTTGAGCTTCGCTATGTGCGGGTGCTGATGACGGAATCGTCAAACACGTGCGACACGCACGGCTCGGCGGACAAGCGGAACTGCGTCGGCTACGCGATCAACGAGGTGTATCTGGGCGCGACGGACGCGAAAGGCAAGTTCACGGATTACGTGCGGCACACGAAGGGGCAGGACCAGACGTACACGCTGTGCTCGTCGGTGGATCCCTGGCATCAAGCGTCAGACTTGCTGAGGGCTCCGAATCAGATGTGGTCGGGCGACCAGCCGGGCTTCGATCTTTTTTACACGAGCGGAATCACGCGTGGGATGCCGGCGATTATTCCCATCGCGCTGGTATATGGCGTGCCGGAAGATTCCGCGAATCAGATCGCTTACATCGAGAGGCGCGGATATCCGATCTCGCGCGTGGAGATGGGAGAAGAGGCCGACGGGCAGTACATGGTGCCGGAGGATTACGCGTCGCTCTACCTTCAGTGGGCGACGGCTCTGCATCGAGTGGATCCGAAGCTGCAACTTGGCGGCCCGGCGTTTCAGGGCGTGACGGAAGACATCAAGACGTGGCGCGACGCGAGCGGCAACGATTCTTGGTTCGGACGCTTTCTGAATTATCTGAAGGCGCACGGGCGGATGAGCGATTTCAGGTTCATGTCGTTTGAGCACTATCCCTACGACGGATGCGAGACGCCGTGGGCAAATATTTATCAAGAGCCTCAGCTGATCATGCACATCATAGATGTGTGGCGCGCGGATGGCTTGCCGGCGGGGACGCCGCTTTTCGATACGGAGACGAACGCGCACGGCGGTGAGGCGTCGGTGGAGGTTTTCGGAGCGCTGTGGCTGGCGGATTCGTTCGGCGGATTTCTCACGGCCGGCGGACAAGGAACGTATTACTACCACGATCTGCCGTACTCGCCCGCGCACCCGAACTGCAAAAACAGCTGGGGCACGTATCACATGTTCATGCTGGATAAGGATTTCAAGATCCGGCAAAAGGTATCGCAGTATTTCGCGGCGGAGATGCTGACGCAGGAGTGGGCCCAGCCTATCGATCAGGCTCACACTTTGTTTCGCGCGGCGGCGGATATAAAGGATGGCGACGGGCACACTCTTGTGACGGCTTATCCGGTGAAGCGGCCGGATGGACAGTGGGCGGTGCTGCTTGTGAATAAGGATTACGATCACGCGCACTCGGTGAAGATCGCATTTCGTGACGAGGCGAGTGGCGCGGAACAAATGCTCACCGGCGATGTGGCGCGCATCACGTTTGGCAAGGAACAATACACGTGGCATCCGGCGCGCAAGGAAGGCTACGCTGATCCGGATGGTCCTGCTGCGCGATCGACCGTGCAGGCCTCGACGCAGACTATCTATGAATTGCCCGCGGCGTCGATCACGGTGCTGCGAGGAAATGTGGCCGCTGCTCGCGCGGCAAATTAATTGAGTGGGGATCGTCATGACACGAGGTTCGAGGAAAGTTTTGCGCGTCGGATCGTTGCTGATTGCGGCGGCTTTGGCGCTGGGCATTACAAGCGTGTCGGCAAAGACGCAGCGGCCGAAACTGGTGGTGATTCTGGTTGTCGATCAGATGCGGGCGGATTATGTGGACCGCTTCAGCGAGTCGTGGCACGGCGGATTGCACCGGCTGGTGACCGATGGCGCGCGATTCACGAACGCGTACTTCCCCTACGCGAATACGGTGACGTGCGCGGGACACTCGACGATTTCGACGGGTGACTTCCCCGCCACGCACGGCATGATCGCGAACGAGTGGTATCAGCGCGACACCTCTTCACGCGTGACGTGCGTGAACGATCCAAAAGCGACCATCGTTCGATACGGGGCGGGCGACGAGGCGTCCGAGCCCGGCCGCAAGGGTGAAAGCGCCTGGCGCATGGAGGCGCCGTCGCTGGCGGAGCAGATTCGGAAGCAGTCGGCGGGCTCGCGCACCGTGACGATGTCTTTGAAGGCGCGCGCGGCAGCAACACTCGCGGGGCATAACGCGGATGCCGTGACGTGGATGGAGGGAAGCCACTGGGTGACTTCGACGGCCTACGGACAGGTGCGAGTGCCGGAGGTGCAGTCTTTTGTGACGTCGCACCCGATCGAGGCGGACCTATCGAAGACCTGGACGGGCTCAACGGAAGGCAGCGCGACGGATTCTACCGGTGCGCCGCTCAGCTCCGCGTTTCCTCATCCCCTCAGCGCAAGCGGCACGGCGGATCGGGCGTTCTACGAAGCGTGGGAAGGAAGCCCCTATTCCGACGCGTACCTGGAAGTGATGGGCGAATCGCTGGTTGATAGCATGAAGCTCGGGCAGCGCGGCTCGATCGACGTGCTGGGGATCAGCTTTTCCGCGCTCGATGTGGTGGGACATCAATACGGACCCGACAGCGCGGAAATTCAGGATCTGCTGCTGCAGCTCGACGGCACGCTCGGGAAGCTCTTCGATCACCTCGACAAGGCTGTGGGACGCGGAAATTATGTGGTGGCGCTATCGGCGGACCACGGCGTTGCGCCTCTACCGGAATTGCGTCTGCAGAAAAGCATGGATGCGGGTCGCGCGGATATCCTTGCGGTGAAGGCGCAAGTTGAGCAGGCGCTCACATCGTACGGCATGGGAGCCGATCCAATCGCAAGCATCCAGGACCAGAATCTCTATTTTAAGCCGGACGTCGCGGAGAAACTGAAGGCCAATCCCGCGGCGATGCAATCGGTGCTCACGGCGATCAAGACCGTGCCGGGAATCGCGGACGCGTTCGCTTCCAGCTCGCTTTCCAAACTCTCGAGCACGAATGCGCTGGCGCAAGCGGCGAACTACAGCTACTACGCGAGCCGTAGCGGCGACGTGATCGTAATCCCGAAGCCGTACTGGTTCTTCTACGCGAAATCATCCGGCAAGCCCTCGGGGACGACGCACGGATCGCCTTATGACTACGATCAGCATGTGCCGCTGATTGTGATGGGGCCGGGCGTTCGCGCAAAGTCGGATCCGACGGCCGCCTCGCCGGCGGACATCGCGCCGACGCTCGCAAAAGTGGCTGGCGTCTCAATATCGCACACCGATGGGCACGCGCTGCCCTTACAGTAGCCACGCGCCGACCGCAACAGCGGGCGCTGCAGCGGCCTGGTAGGCGGCGCCCGTCGCCGTTCCCTGTCGAATCGTCACATTTTTGTCACCACGGAACGATTTGCGCACATAAATCCGATGGCGCGTGATAAAGCGTAAGGGAAGTATCTGGACCAAGCCCTCGGAAAGGAGTACAAGGTGAGGTCAGCCTAGCCCAATTCCGATGGCAGGCTCAGCGGCGGTGGACGCTGCGGGGCCGCATTGGCCGCAGTCAGCATCGATGGAGCGCTGCAAAAGATAACCTGTAACCTAACCGAACTCACGCAGTCTAAGGGGCACGAGTGGGACATCCGAAAGGGCGTCGCGCGCGTTGCCTGCTGGAATCGCGAAATTGCAGCAAAGGTTGCGGGCCACGGGCGTCGAACGGTCAATCTAAAGAACGCGGAAGCCCCAGCCGATTCACAGGTCTTTTCTCGAAAGCGGTAAAGAATCAAACTCAACTGGAGGAAACAGCACATGACAAAGTCGAAGAAGGCAATGATCGCGGGCGCAGCTCTCGCCGGATTGCTGGCGGGAACGGGCTCGGCTGTTCAGGCGTCGAATGTTGTGGCGGGCGCGCGCGCCGCGGCAACGCACACGCAGGATCAGTCCACAAAAGACACCAAGGTGAAGGAAAAGCACGCTTGCAAGGGTCAGAACTCCTGCAAGGGGAAGGGCGGATGTAAGTCGAGCGACAACGGCTGCAAGGGCCAGAACTCGTGCAAGGGCAAGGGTGGTTGCGCGACGGATGGTTCGAAGATGCCGAGCAGCGACGCGCCCAAGGCGTAACGTCTATCACCGGTGTCAGGGGCTTGGCGTGGTGTTCGTTGCCAGGTCTCTGGCGCCGATTGTTTTTTTTGGAGCTGTGAATGCCGGCGAACCGGTTTAACAATTTCACGAACTACGGGATCGGGATTGGTCTGCGCGCGCCGCATTACCATCACATCCTGACGCGTAAGCCCGTGGTGGACTGGTTCGAAATTATTTCCGAGAATTACATGATCGACGGCGGGCGGCCGCTGCGAATCCTGGATCAGATTCTCGAGCAGTACAAAGTGGTGCAGCACGGCGTGTCGATGTATTTCGGTTCAGTGGAGAAATTGAACCGCGAGCACCTGCGGCGCCTGAAAGCGCTGGTGAAGCGGACGAAGACGCCGTGGCTTTCGGATCATCTTTGCTGGGGCAGCGTGGATGGCCGGTACACGCACGATTTGCTGCCGATGCCGTACACGTTTGAAGCGGCTCGCGTGACGGCGCAGAAAATTCGCGAAGTGCAGGATTTTGTGGAAGTGCCGGTGGTGGTGGAGAACGTGAGCAGCTACGCGGAATTCCACGTGAGCGAAATGACGGAGTGGGAATTCCTAAATGAGGTGGTGGAGCGCGCGGACTGCGGCATCCTGCTCGACGTGAATAATATTTACGTTTCGTCGCAGAATCACTCGTTCAATCCGCTTGATTACGTGAATAGCGTGCCTGCCGGGCGTGTGGCGCAGATTCACATCGCCGGGCACTCCAAGTACCGCAAATACATTCTGGATACGCACGATCATCCGGTGATCGATCCGGTGTGGAAGATTTATGCGCGAGCGATCGAGCGCGTGGGCCACACGGCGACGCTGCTGGAGTGGGACGACAGCATTCCGTCCTTTGACGAAGTGCACGACGAAGCGCTGAAGGCCAACAAGTTTCTCGCGAGCGCCGTGCTGAAGAAGGCTGGATGAAGCTCGCTGCGATCCAGCGGCGCATGGCGCGCGCGGTGATGAGTCCGCTAACGCGCGACGAGCGGATGCGCCCCACGGCTACAGGCGGCGGCTCAATGCGCGCTGAAGCCGCCAAATTCATCAAGCCGAATGACCGGCTCACATCGTTCGAGCGGCTCGAAATCTACAACCGGCAGTATTGGTTCCGCGTGCTGAGCGGGTTCGCGGAGGATTTTCCGGGGCTGCGCGCCGTACTCGGCGAACGAAAATTCGACGCGGTGTCGAAGGCGTATCTCATCGATTGCCCTTCTGAATCGTTCACGCTGCGAAATTTAGGCGCGCGCCTTGAAGGCTGGCTTCGCAAGCACACCGCCATGCTGGGCGATCGCGCTGCGCTGGCGGTGGATATGGCGCGGCTCGAGTGGGCGGACATCGACGCATTCGACGGGCTCGCCGAGCCGGGGCTGAAGCAAGCGGACCTCGCGAAGGCCGACCCATCGAAATTGCGGTTGAGGCTGCAGCCGTACATTCATCTGCTCGACCTGCGTTATCCGGTGGATGATTTGCTGATCGAGGTGCGCAAAGACATGGACGAACTGAACGTAGCGAGCAACGCGTTCAGCGAGCGGCAGAAGAAAAAGCGCGTGCGGCAGGTGGCGGCGCTGAAGCCGGCCGCAATTTTTCTTTGCGTACACCGGGTGGATGAAGAAGTATATTTCCGGCGGCTGGAGCGCGAGGAGTATGCGATTCTTGCGGCGATCGCGGCCGGCAAGACGCTCGCGAAAGCGCTCGACGCGGCGTGGACGGACTCGAAGATTTCGTCCGCGGAGAGGACGGCGCACGTGCAGCGGTGGTTTCAGGCGTGGTCTTCGCTCGGCTGGTTTTGCCACATCGATAAAAATTTGAAGCAGTAGAAGCGCCGACGAGAACGAAAATACAGACAGTGGCGCGAGGAGAAGTGTTTTCCATGAGCAGCGCAACGAATCCCATTATCAGCTGGCACGCGACGTTTGTGCGGGTGATGAACGCCTTGCAGTCCGCGTTTTTACTGCTGATCCGCGTTTATTTTGGTTGGCAGTTCGCACAGGCGGGCTGGGGGAAACTGCACGACATCCCGCGCGTGGTGGGGTTCTTCACCAACCTGGGCATTCCCGCGCCGCACTTCACGGCGATTTTTGTTTCGGCGTTCGAGCTGGTGGCCGGAATTCTGCTGGCAGTGGGATTGCTGTCGCGCATCGCCGCGCTCGGCATTGTGATCGATATGCTGGTTGCATTTCTCACGGCGGATCTCGAGGCGTTCAAAGGGTTCATCTCGGACCCAGACAAATTCGTGGCCGCCGCGCCGTTTCTATTTTTGTTTGTTGGATTGATCGTGTTGTTCTTCGGGCCGGGCAAGTATGCGATTGATTCGCTGCTCGCAAAGAAATTACCGGCAAGGCCGTAAGCCGCGGCATCACTTGCGCGAATTCGCCTGCCGATCAGCCCAGGCAGCGGTGCAGGAACGTGACGGTGCGCGCCCACGCATCGGCCGCAGCTTCGGGCCGGTAACCGCTTGTGTTGTTGGGATTTTCAAAGGCGTGGCCCGCGCCCGGGTAAATTTTGATGTCCACGTAGTGCCCAATCTTCTTCAGATAATCCCGAAACTGATTTACGTCGGCCGGAGTAATGCCCTTATCGTCCGCTCCGAAATTGCCGAGCACCGGCGCGGCGATTTGCTGCAAATCGTTGGGATCGCTGGGCAGCGCGCCGTAATTGATTACCAGACCCGCAAGGCGAGGCTGCTTCACCGCAAAATCCGCTGCAAATCCTCCGCCCATGCACCAGCCGACGATCGCGATGCGATCCTTGTTTACGCTCTTGAGCGTACCGAGATAATCGTAACCAGCCTGAATTTCACGGATCGCGCGGTCCTGCGCGAGTGCACGTGAAAGCTCGTGGGCCTCGCCGGCATCGGTAGCCGACTTGCCGTTGTATAGATCGACGGCCAATGCAACGTATCCGAGCGCAGCGAGCTTCTGGGTCTGCTCTTTCACCCAGTCGTTCATGCCCCACCATTCGTGGACGACGATCACAGCGCCGTAGGTGCCGGGTTTCTCGGGCTCGACTAGATATCCGGCCAGCGTGTCTTTGCCGCTCGGGTACGTGACGTCCTGCGACTTGGTCGAGACGGTCACGACCTTGCCGGCCTGTGGGGCGGCCGCGGGCGCCGACTGCGCAGTGAGCGACGCGGAGCAAAGTGCGAATGCGAGAGTGAGCGCGAGCGCGTGGGACGCAGCCTTCATTCCAAGAGCCTCCAAAACGTGAGCTACCAGAATTGTATGCTTGCGGGCGCGCAAGACGCCAGCGCAGATGCGCGGCGTCTCACGCAAGCTCATCGAGTTTCGGATGCGGATTGGTTGCGCGGAGTTTATGCGGCAATGGGGACGACCTGCACCGCCGTGCCGTACGCGAGAACTTCGGTGACGCCCTGCATCAGCTCGTTCGCGTCATAGCGCATCGCGATCACGGCGTTGGCTCCGTGCTGGGTGGCGTGCTGCATCATCAGCTCGAGAGCTTCTTCGCGAGTCTTCTCACACATTTCTTCGAAGAGGGTGATGTTGCCGCCGACGAGCGTCTCGAGCGAGGCGCCGATTGTGCCGAAGATGCTGCGCGAGCGCACGGTGATGCCGCGTACCAGGCCAAAGGATTTCACGATCTTGTAACCGGGCAGTTCGAGGGCCGTGGTGACCATGTTGAAGTTCACGGAGACGTTATTCATGAGCGGAGACTCCTATGGCGTTTTGCAAAGGTGCGTTCGCAGAAAAAATACCACGCGAAGCGAAGGGAGCATTAGCGCGGTGGGGTGAGTGAGGCCAGAGCGTTACTAGCGTCAAGAAGCCGGGCGAAAAGCGCCTTGGTGTCCGGAAGCGACGTGGGACAGCCGTCATTCGTCGGGGTCATTGGTCGAAAAGATAATCGGCCAGGCGCACCGCTTGAACTTCGGATTCAACTCTGTACTGTCCGACTTGCTCGGGCTTGGCGAGATCGAATTTTGTTCCCGGACAAATTATCGAAACACTCTTCTGACCCGAGGGATCGACGGCGTCGCCGAAACTGATATCGAACGAGTGAATGGGGACTATGCCGGCGCCGCCGCCGAATTCAGCGGAGATCGCGGCATCGTACCGACGGACCTGTAGAGAAGGCCAGGAAGCATTGGGCAAAGTGCAGGTGGTATCGAGCGGACTGAATTGCGCTGTGAAAGCAGGCTCATTGAGGGCGGCTCTACAGCGAAGAACGCGTAAGACGCGAACGTCGGCGCCCGAACAAATTCCATCGTTGGTCACGCGGAAATCGGTAGCCGCGACGGTGACCGGCCCGAGGAAATGCTCGTGGTATTGAGACACCGCCAATTCGACGCGCAGACGAACGTCGCCCGAAGACGCGGACGAGTAAAAATTCTTATCCACGGCAAACATTTCCCAGAATTCGCTGGAGTTAGACCAGATCGTTCGCGACGAGCCCACCCAGCCCGTATTCCACGCGCGACCATTGGACGCATAAATTGAAAGCCGAGTGGCATCAATAACGACGAGCGATCCATCGGCAAGGCCATCGACTTTAATGGCTGTCGTGAGGCTTACGTTATTGCGGTAAGAGGAGGGCTCTAAGCGGTTTTTGGGATTCGACTTCTGGACCACCGCGCGAATCGCAGTGAAGGGACCGTTGGGCGTTTTCGGGTATGCGTGTTCGATCAAGCGGTTGTAGGGCGCGGCGATCAAGATCACCGCAATCACGCACAAACTGCCGAGGACGATGGACCGGGAAAGCCTTGTGTCTCGCCTGAAGTATTGCAGACCCAGCACGGCCAGACACACGCAGGCCAAGATAATAACCACGACGCTGCCCGGAATGTTGTTGCCGAAGGACGAACTGGGAATTTTGTCGGTGATCCAACTCAATCCTACGAAGAAGACGATTAGCCCCAAGAACACCAGCAGAACCTGCGCGATGGTTTCGGTGAATGCGCTGATGGTAGCGATCGGAACGATTAGGAATGCCGTGAGTAAAAGCTGACCTTCCAGAAGACCCGCTCCGTGCTGCCACGGAGAGAATCCGGCGTGATGTAGAGCGGCGATATCGAAGATGAAGACCGGTAGGTTCACGAATAGGAAGATGAAGAGGACTTTGGAGAGCAAGAGGCTGTGCCTGCGGTAAGGGCGAGTGAGCCAAAATTGCCGATCGCCGACGAGGGACTCACCCTGCACCACGCGAATGATCAGAAACCACCACGACAAGATGAGTGCCACGCCGACGACACCGAACAGAAGCCGGACAGCGTCGGTGCCGTTGTTCCACACCATCGGACTTTTCCATGCGAAGGCCAGAAGCAATAACAGGGATGCCGCGATTTCGAGACGCTGGCGGCGGATGTCTTTGCGGAGGATGTAGAGGACTTGATTCATGGGCTCGTCCCCCGATGTTTGCGGGCGTCTCTTGCGACGGCGAGGAAGATGGAGCGCAACGACATCTGCGTGAATGCGACGCTCGAGGCTTCGCCGAAGACTTGGGTGATTTCGGAACGGGTCTTGGATTCATCGAAAGTGCTTTCGATGAATCGAACGGTGGTGCCCGTGGCCTCAAGCCTCATCCAACTCGCGGGAAGTTGAGCGGGAATTGTGGGCGGGGCGGCGAAAGTGAGATCGACCTGACGAAAGCGTGAGGCAAGACTGCTCAATGATTCTGAAAAGCGCAGGCGGCCCGCTTCGAGATAACCGATGTGATTCGCGAGCGATTCGATTTCGGCGAGGTCGTGAGAAGAGATCAGCACGGTCGAGCCTTGAGCACGTTCTGAGATGGATTCGATCAGCTCGTCACGCACCACGGGGTCGAGGCCGCTGAATGGCTCGTCCATCACGATCAGGCGCGGGCGGTAGGCCAGCGAACTCGCCAGAGCCACCTTCATGCGCATACCACGGGAGAGTTTTTTGAGCTGTCTTTTGGGAGGCAGGTCGAAGCGCTGCACCAAGTCTTTCTCGACGTCGCGATCCCAGGTGGGATAGAAATTCCTGGAGTAGGCGAGAAACTCCGAAACGCGCATCCATTCGGGGAGCTTCTGGTTCTCCGACACGTACCCGATCGATTCGAACGCTTCGCCCGAGAGTTGATTGCTGTCCCAAGAGAGAACCTGCGCGCGGCCGCTCGTCGCGCGCAGGATGTTCATGATGATTTTGATTGCGGTGGTCTTGCCGGCGCCGTTTGGACCAACGAGGCCAAAGATAGAGTTCTCCGGCACGGACAGGTTCAGGCCATCGACGGCAGATACGTCGCGAAAGCGTTTAGTTAGATTTTCGATCAGTATCGCCGTGGACATCAGGCAAACATATATCACGAAAGACGACGTTCAAAGAGACGAACGTCTCGAGCCGTGTTCCAGGTTGGAAGACGCTTGGTAACGAGCGCCGCAGCGGGCCGCCGGATGCCTGGCTGGCCCTTTGCGACAGGCGAGAGTTATTTTGCCGGCGGAGCTTGCTGGCTTTCGCTCGTTGGCGGCACGAGGCCTTTCAAGCGCATGTAGGTGACCAGGTTGCCGTAGTGCTCGTTGCTGTGCGCTGTGTTCACTGTGAGTACGCTGATCCGGGCGAGATTGAAGTCCATGAACTTGGTCATTTCGGCGCCTTTCGCGTCGGTCATGCCCTCGTACACTTTGTTGCAGTACGCGACGCTTTCTTTCAGCGCGGAAATCAGATCGGCCTTCGAAGTCTTGGTATTCTCGAAGTCCTTCCGTGGCATGGTCTCGCCGGCCGCGAGCGAACAGAGCATGAAACTCGTGTCGGCAACGTGGCCCACGATCTGGCCGAAGCTGCGAACCGCGGGCGTTGCCTTGAACGAGTAGTTTTCTTCGGGCATTTTTTGCGCGGCGGCGAGCACGTCGCCGCTGACGGAGTCGTACACACCTTTTTCGCTCATGGTGATCGGGTTTGCCGAAGCGGCCGGTTTTGCAGCCTCCTGAGCTTGTGCGACGGCTGGGATGAAGACCAGAACAACGTATGCGAACAAGAGCAATCTTTTCACGCAACACCTCCGGCGCAGATAATGACACAATCCGAGCTCCCGTGCTCCGCTATTGGCCGAGCCCAGAATGCGTGGCGGGAGGGCTTGGCGCATGCTAATATAGCGGTGCGTTGTTTGCTCCTGTACGCCTCCTTAGCACCGTAGTGTAGGGCTCGGTTAGGGCTGCAAGACCGCGCTAAACCTTTTAAATTCAATCGCTGGTAGTGCATACAAATGAATACGAATATCCGAAACATAGCTATCATTGCGCACGTTGACCACGGCAAAACCACCCTTGTGGACGCGATGCTGAAGCAGAGCGGCACCTGGCGCGTGAACCAGGAAATCGTGGAGCGCGTGATGGACTCGAACGACCTCGAGCGTGAGCGCGGTATCACCATTCTCGCGAAGAACACCGAGATCGAGTACAAGGGCACCAAGATCAATATCGTGGATACGCCGGGCCACAGCGACTTTGGCGGCGAAGTGGAGCGCGCGCTGCGCATGGTGGACGGCGTGATCGTGCTCGTCGATGCGAGCGAAGGCCCGCTGCCGCAGACGCGCTACGTGCTGCAGAAGGCGCTGGCGGCGAAGCTGCCCCCGATCATTGTTCTGAATAAAATTGACCGGCCTGACGCGCGCCCTGCCGCTGTGCTCGACGAGATTTACGATCTTTTCATCGACCTCGACGCGACCGAAGATCAGCTCGATTTTCCGGTGATGTACACGAACGCCAAGCTTGGCGTCGCGCACAATGCCGTGGGCGATTCCTCCACCACGCTTGAGCCTTTGTTCGAGAAGATCGTGAAGTCGATTCCTGCGCCGACGGGCGACCCGAACAAAACTCTGCAAATTCAGGTGACCAACCTGGACTACAGCGATTTTCTGGGCCGCGTGGCGATTGCCCGCGTATTTGAAGGAACCCTGGCGCGCGGAACGGAAGTGGGAATTTGCAAGCTGGACGGGAAAATTCAGCCGACGAAGATTACCAAGCTCTTCACGTTTCACGGGCTGGACCGAGTGGATGCGGAAGTGGTGAAGGCCGGCGACATCGTCGCAATTGCGGGCGTGGAAGGAATTCAGATCGGCGAAACGATTACCGATCTCGAGAATCCAGCCCCTCTGGAGCCGCTGACGATTGACGAGCCGACGTTGACGATGGTGTTCACGATAAACACATCACCGTTCGCAGGACGCGAAGGGAAATTTGTAACGTCGCGCGACATTCGTTCGCGGCTTGAAAAAGAACTGCTGACCAACGTTTCGTTGCGCGTGGAACCGACGGACACCACGGATGCGTTTCGCGTGCTGGGACGCGGCGAATTGCAGCTCGCGATCCTGATCGAAACGATGCGCCGCGAAGGCTACGAGCTGATGGTCGGCAAGCCTGAAATCGTGGTGCGCACAGAAAACGGCAAGCGCATGGAGCCGCTCGAGCTGCTGGTGATCGACTGCCCGGAAAACTTCATCGGAATCGTGATGGAGTTGATGGGCACGCGCCGGGGCGAGATGGCCAAGATGGTGAACCATAACTCGGGACGCGTGCGCATGGAATTCCGCATCCCGTCGCGCGGACTGATCGGCTTGCGCGGGCAGCTGATGACCGATACGCGCGGCACGGCGCTGGTCCACTCCATCCTCGAAGGCTGGACGGAGTACGCGGGCGATATGGCGATGCGCCTCACAGGTGCGCTGGTGTGCGATCGCGCCGGCGTAACGACGGCTTACGCGATCTGGGGCATTCAGGAACGCGGTGAAATGTTCGTCGGGCCGGCGATCGAAGTGTACGAGGGAATGATCGTCGGCGAGAACGCGCGCGAAGACGACATGAACGTGAACATCACCAAAGAAAAGAAGCTCACCAACATGCGGTCGTCTTCGGCAGACGAAGCGATTCGCCTGGTGCCGCCGCGCGATATGACGCTCGAGAAGGCCATCGAGTTCATCGCGGACGACGAGTTCGTCGAGGTGACGCCCAAGTCCATCCGCTTGCGCAAAAAAGTTCTCGACGCAGGCAAACGCCCCAAACGCTGGCAGGAAATCAAAGCCAGCACCGAATCCGCCTAGCGATCTGCAATCACCGGCGAAGGGTGCGCTCACCGCGCCTTCGCCGGGATGGCCACTCCGGTAGCAGTACCACGAAAGAATGTCCGATTACGGGACGGCGGATTCCCACGAACGCCCAAAACGTGCATTCGCGGCGCCTTCGATTCCTTTCATCTAGCACAAATAAAATGACTTAGTGTACACTCCGTCGCGGAATCCTATTTGCGATACAGAGTGCTGAGGTCAGTTTCCCGTGGACATTGCCCGCCCTGAAGCGAAGCGACAGAAGAAGATTCGCCGGACGATCTACGTCGTAGCGGCGATCATACTGGTACCCTTGGTTACGTTCGCGCTTTCGAAGTTGAAGCCTGCGGCACCGTCGGTGGATGCCGGCACGATTTGGCCGGGCACCGTGCAGCGCGGCCCGATGCTGCGCGACGTCCGTGGACTCGGTACGCTGGTGCCGGAAACCATCCGGCTGATTCCAGCCGCGACCGACGGCCAGGTGCAGCAGCGCTATCTTCTGCCCGGCACGCCCGTCAAAGCCGATACCGTAATTTTCGATTTGAGCAACCCGCAGCTGCAGCAGGAGACGCTGGACGCCGAGTATCAGTACAAGGGCGCGCAAGCGATGCTCGAGCAGACCAAAGCGACGCTTGAGAACCAGTTGATGGACAAGCGCACGCAGGCCGCCAATATTTCGTCGCAATACCGCACCCAGGAAATGGTGCGGCAGACGAAAGAAGAGCTTGGCAAGAACGGCCTGGCCCCGATGCTCGACGTGAAGACGGCGCAGGTGCAGGCAGAAGAGCTGGCGAAGGAAAACGACCTGGCGCAGAAGGAAGTTTCAATCTTCGAAGGCTCGATTAACGCGCAGCTGGCGGTGCAGCAGTCGAAAGTGGACCAGATGCGAGCGTTGTGGGAATTGAAGAAATCGCAAATGGATCAACTGCACATTCGGCCCGGCATCGACGGGATGCTGGAGGAACTTGACGTGGAAGTGGGGCAGAAGGTGACGATGGGCACGGTGCTGGCGCGCGTAGCTCAGCCGACGCACCTGAAAGCCCAACTGAAGATTGCTGAAACACAGGCCAAAGACGTAGTGGTCGGCCAAAAGGCCGTCGTCGATACACACAACGGAACGATCGCCGGTCATGTTTCACGCGTTGACCCCTCCGTGCAGAACGGCACGGTCACTGTGGACGTTGCGCTCGACGGCCCACTGCCACCGGGCGCCCGGCCGGACCTGAGCGTGGAAGGCACGGTGGAGCTGGAACGCCTGTCAAACGTACTTTTCGTGGGCCGGCCGGTGCATGGCGAGGCCAATAGCACGGTGGGCCTCTTCAAGATTGTGGACGACGGCAAAGAAGCCGAGCGCGTGCAGGTGCAGCTGGGCCGCGTTTCCGTCAATCAGGTGGAAATCCTGAAGGGGCTGGACGTGGGCGACAAGGTGATCCTGTCCGACATGTCGGCCTGGGACAACTACGATCGCGTTCAATTGAAATAATTTAGGGAACTTTTGGCCGCGCGCCACTCGTAACAAACAGTGATTCTCTAGGAGCAGAGGATGAATACCACCAGTCAGGCGCTGATTTCACTAAACGGCGTAACCAAGGTTTTCTACACGGATGAAGTCGAGACGCACGCGCTGAGCGGCGTCCATTTGGAAATACAGAACGGCGAATTCCTTTCGATCGCCGGCCCATCGGGATGCGGCAAATCCACGCTGCTCTCGATCCTCGGGCTGCTCGATTCGCCCACCGAGGGCAACTACCAGATCAATCAGCAGGCCGTGGCGAACCTTTCGCTATCGGACCGTACCCGCATTCGCAACCGCGAGATCGGGTTCATCTTCCAGGCGTTCAATTTGATCGGCGACCTCACCGTGTACGAGAACGTCGAGCTGCCGCTCACCTACCGCAGCATGGCGTCGGCGGAGCGCAAGAAGCGCGTGCAGGAAGTGCTGGAGCGCGTGGGCATGGCGCACCGCATGAAGCACTATCCCTCGCAGCTCTCTGGCGGTCAGCAACAGCGCGTCGCCGTGGCGCGTGCGCTTGTCGGCCAGCCGTCGATTCTGCTGGCGGACGAACCGACCGGAAACCTCGACTCGAAGAACAGCGAAGCCGTTGTCGATTTGCTGCGCCAGCTGCACCGTGAAGGCGCGACGATCTGCATGGTGACGCACGATCCGCGCTACGCGAGCATCGCGGACCGCACGATTCATCTGTTTGACGGACGAATCGTGGAAGAAACGCTCGGCCAGAAGCCCGCGACGGCGTAAACGCGCCGGCGGCGCATCCGACTTATCAGCAGCCCAAGGTGGGTATCGTGCCAGTGCGCACGGGTGTGTTTTGGCCGAGTAGCGGGGGGCGATGATCGAAAACCTGATGCAAGACCTGCGACACGCGCTTCGTAACCTCGCTAAAAATCCCGCGTTCACGCTCATCGCTGTGCTGACGCTCGGACTGGGCATTGGTGCCAATACGGCGATGTTTTCGCTGACCGACCAAGTGCTGCTGCGGCAGCTGCCCGTGCAGAAACCGGCCGAACTGGTGGTGCTGAACTCTCCGGGCCCGCAGAGCGGTCACGTGTGGAACGACAGCACGCCGGGTTCGTCCTTCTCCTACGCGGAGTACAAAGCGCTTCGCGACAACAACGAGGTGTTCAGCGGGTTGCTCGGGCGATTCGCGATACAGATCAATGTGGCGGGCCAGGGCGAATCCGAGATGGCGAACGGAGAACTTGTCAGCGGCAATTACTTTGAAGTGCTGGGGGTGAGGCCGGCGCTCGGGCGGGTGTTCGCGAGCGACGATGAGACGGCGAAGGGCGCGAATCCGGTGGCGGTGCTGAGCCACGGGTACTGGGTGCGGCACTTTGGAGCGAACTCGCAGGTGCTGAATAAGCAGATCCTCGTGAACAACGTACCGCTGACGATCGTGGGCGTGGCGCAAGCGGGATTCGACGGCGTGCAGATCGGCCAACTGCCGGACATTTTTATCCCAATCACCGAGAAGCCGGTAGTCATGCCCGCGAACGACGACCTAATGGACCGGCGCAGTTTTTGGATGGCTTTGATGGGGCGCGTGAAGCCGGGAGTGTCGATTGCAAAAGCGGAAGCGGGAATTCAACCGGCGTATTCCGCGTATCTTGCGGACGACGTGAAGACGATGCAGATGTCGCAGCGCGGCAAAACTGAATATGTGAAGAAGAAGATGGTGCTTTCGCCGGGCGCGCGCGGGCGGCAGATTTTGCAGGCCGATGCGAAGCAGCCGCTATTGATTTTGATGGGCATGGTGGGACTGGTTTTATTGATCGCGTGCGCGAATCTCGCGAGCTTGCTAGTGGCGCGCTCCGAATCGCGGCAGCGCGAGATCGCACTGCGGCAGGTGCTCGGCGCGGGGCGTTGGCGGCTGATGGGCCAGCTCATGACCGAAAGTTTGCTGCTCGCGGCGGCGGGTGGAGCGGCGGGAATCTTGATTGCGGCTTGGACGCTTTCAACGGTGGTGAGTTCGATTCCTGAATCGATCGGAGCGAGCGGGCTGAAACCGCAACTGGATCCGCGCGTGCTGCTGTTCGCCGTGGGGCTCACGCTCTTCACTGGCGTGTTGTTTGGATTCTTGCCGGCGATGCGGGCCAGCGCTTCGTCGATCAGCACCACACTGAAGGAACAAGCCTCGGGGACGACGGGAAGCGCGGGGAACGTGCGCGTGCGCAAAACGCTGATGGTGGCGCAGGTGGCGCTCACCGCAGTGTTGCTTGCAGCCGCGGGTTTTTTTGCGCACAGTTTGCGAAACCTGCAGAACCAAGATTTGGGTCTGAAGGCTGAGAACGTGTTGGTGTTCTCCGTTTCGCCGGAGCTGAATAGCTACGACAACGCGAGAGAAGAAGATTTTGTGCTACGCCTCCGCCAGGCGATTCAGGCGCTGCCGGGCGTGCGCTCGGTGAGCGTCGGGCAGATTCCGATTCTGACGAATAGCAATGCATCGAAGAACATTACGGCCGAGGGCTACAAACCAGGCGAAGACGAGAACACCGACGTTGGGACGAATCCGGTGGGGCCGAACTACCTGGCGACGCTGGGGATTCCGCTGAAGCGCGGACGCGAATTCAATGAGTCCGACACCGCGGACTCGCAGAAAGTGGTGGTGGTGAACGAAGCGATGGTGAAGCACTTCTTCGCCGGGCGCGATCCGATCGGAATGCACATTGGTTGGGGTGCGGGGCAGGGAACAAAGCTGAATATGGAAATTGTCGGGGTGATGGGCGACGCGAAGAGCACGGATCTGCGTACTGCGGTACGGCCGTTTGTGCTGACCCCATTCTCGCAGGTGGATCGGCCCGACACGGCCAATTTCTACGTCAGGACCAATTCGAACCCCGCCTCGATGGGCACGACGCTGCGCGAGACGGTTCATAGATTCGATCCGAACTTGCCGGTGTATGACCTGAAGACTCTCGCGCGTGACGTGGATGAACTTGCGTTCACGGACCGGTTGGTCACGGTGTTCTCGCTCGGCATCGGATTGTTGGCGGCGTTGCTCGCGGCTATGGGTCTCTACGGAGTGATGGCGTACGTGGTGGCACGCCGGACGCGTGAGATTGGAATTCGGATGACGCTCGGAGCATCCACGGGCAACGTCGCATGGATGATTCTGCGCGAGATTGTGGTGATGTGCGCGGCAGGCCTGGCGATTGGACTCGTGGCAGCGTACCTTCTCGGGCGTGTAGTGGAAACGCAGCTCTATGGAGTGAAGGCGAGCGATCCATTTGTATTTGTATGCTCGGCGGCGCTGCTGGCCGTGGTCGCGGCGATGGCGGGTTTATTGCCGGCGCGCAAGGCTGCGAGTGTCGATCCGATGGTTGCGCTGCGATACGACTGAAACTCGGACCCGATTCAAACGTAGTAGCAGACAGGGATTCCCAGCCCCATGGTTAGCGCGATGGAAATTCGAGAGAACAACATTTCGGTGCAACCGCGGGTGCTGATCGCAGACGATCAGCCCGATCTGCTTGAGGCGCTGCGGCTGCTTTTGAAGAGCAACGGTTACGCGACAGAGGCGGTCACGTCGCCGGCTGCGTTGCTGGGCGCGCTTTCGCAGAGCGAATTCGATGTGGTGCTGATGGACCTCAACTACGCGCGCGACACGACGTCTGGCGCCGAAGGCCTCGATCTGCTTTCGCGGCTGAAGACGCGCGAGAATACGCCGCCCATCGTGGTGATGACCGGTTGGGCTACCGTTGGCCTCGCCGTGCAGGCGATGCAACGGGGCGTGGGCGATTTCGTCGAGAAGCCTTGGGTCAACGCCAAGCTGCTCGAAATTCTGAACACGCAAATCCAGAAGGGCCGCGAGAATCGCGACCGGCAGAAACAGTCTCTGGAAGACGCGCGCACGCAGACCAAGATCGCGTCGCAACTGAAGCTGCGCGAGTCCGAGGTCGAAGAAGCGCGCGAAATTCAGCAGCGCTTTCTGCCGCACGACATCCCCGCAATCACGGGCTACGGGATTTCGTCGATGTGGCAGCCGGCGCGCGTGGTGGGCGGCGACTACTACGACATTCTTGCGCTGAAGCGCGAAACCCTCGGCATCTGCATCGCGGACGTGGCCGGCAAAGGCATGCCCGCCGCGCTGGTGATGGGCAATCTGCAGGCGGCATTTCGCAGCCTGGCAGCGAGCGAGCCGGAGCCGGACGTGGTTTGCGATCGCCTGAACGCGCTGGTGTGCGACAACCTGGGCGCCGACCGCTTCATCACGCTTTTTTACGCGCAGCTTGACGGCGAATCGCGGAAACTCAGGTACGTGAATGCCGGGCACAACGCGCCGATCGTGGTGCGGCGCGACGGTTCGCACAAGCGCCTCGAGATCGGCGGCGGCGTGCTCGGAATCTTTCCGAACGAACGCTATGCGAGCGGCGTGGAGGATTTGACGTCCGGCGACCGCGTCGTTTTCTTTACCGACGGAGTCACGGAGGCCGCGGACGCGGCGGCCGAGGAATTCGGCGACAAACGCATGGTCGATATCGTCCTTGAAAACCGTTCGCACGACGCCGAGCAGATGCAGAGGAATATCATGAAAGCGGTGCACGAGTTTTGCGATGGCGCGTGGCAGGATGACGCCACATTGATTGTTGTCGCGGTGAATTAGAAAGCGGCGCGAAAGATTCCGAGGAGCCGGAGCGATGATTAAGCTGGTCGATGTAGAAAAAGCGTACGAATCGGGCGCGGGGAAAACGTGGGTGCTGCGCCGGATCAACCTGGAAATCAAAGAGGGCGATTTCGTCACCGTGATGGGTCCGTCGGGCGCTGGGAAATCCACCCTGATGGGTATCATCGGCATGCTGGACGGCGCGTGGAAGGGCGAGTATTACCTGCTCGACAATCCCGTTCACAAACTCGACAACCGCCGCCGCGCCGAGCTGCACAAAAAATACATCGGCTTCGTTTTCCAGCAGTATCACCTGCTCGACAATCTCACCGTCGCGGAAAATCTGGACCTGCCGCTTTCTTATCGCGACATGAAGAAGAACGAGCGCGAAGGCACAGTGGCCGACATTCTCGACCGTTTCCAGATCGTGGGAAAGAAGGCGCTTTTCCCAAGCCAGCTTTCCGGCGGGCAGCAGCAGATCGTGGCCGTGGCGCGCGCGGTGATCGGCAAGCCAAAGGTGATTCTGGCGGACGAGCCGACGGGCAGCTTGCACACCAGCCAGGGAAAAATGATCATGGACCTTCTCAAAAAGTTGAACGACGAAGGCACGACGATCATTCAGGTGACTCACAACGACGCGTGGGCCGCGTACGGAAACCGGATCATCCAGCTCGCGGATGGATGGATCGTCGATGGCAACACGCATGTAGGGGAGGTGGCGGCAGCAAATCGCTAGCGAATCGCGGGTGCGCCGGCGGCGGCGCACCGCGTCCGGCGGCGAATAGAATCCGAAGCCGCGTGCAACAAAGCGCCGGGCCCTGATTGGACAACACGTAACGCGGCGGTAATATGGTGCGTTACTCGAAGCTTGGGATGGGCCCTTATGGAAACGCTTTGGAAGGACCTCCGGTATGGCTGGCGCACTCTGTGGAGGAATCCAGGATTCGCAGTCGTAGCGATCGTCACACTCGCAATCGGAATCGGCGCCAACGTAACGATCTTCAGCGTGATTAACGGGGTGCTGTTGAAGCCCCTGCCTTTTCCGGATTCGCGGCGGCTGGTTACGATCTGGGAAACGGACAGCGAGCGAAACGTGGTGCGCGGTACGGCGTCGCCGGCGGAATTTCTCGATTGGCAGGAGATGAATCACTCCTTCGAGAATCTGTCGGGATGGCGAGGCCTGTACTTCACGATTACCGGAGGCGGAGATCCGGAACGTGTCTGGGGTTCGGAGGTTTCCGGAAATTTTTTCCGGATGCTCAAGGTCACGCCGGTTCTCGGGCGCGATTTCGAGAAGGACGACGAGCAGCCGGGACACGCGCCGGTAGTAATCATTACCGACGCGTTGTGGCGGCGGCATTTTGGCGGCGACCCGGCGTTGATCGGAAAGTCGATCGAGCTGGATGGAAATCCCGCGACGGTGATCGGCGTATTGCCCAAAGGATTTTCGCTGTATGGCACATCGCCGCCGTTCGATATCTGGCGGCCGTTCGAGTTTGATCGGGCAAAGCTGGATCGCCAGGCTCATGCACTCGTCGTATTCGGGCGGCTCGCGCCGTCTGTGACGATTGCGCAAGCGCAATCGGACATGCTCGGTGTGCAGGAGGAGCTGAAACGAAGATACCCGGGCGTTGACCAAAAAAATGGCCTGCGCGTCACGGGATTTCACGATGAGCTGGTGAGTTCGCTTCGCCCCGGCCTATTGCTGCTGCTACCGGCTGTAGGGTTTTTGCTGCTGATCGCGAGCGCGAACGTGGCAAATCTGATGTTGGCGCGAGCGACGGCGCGAGAACGCGAAATCGCGGTGAGGGCTTCGCTGGGGGCGAGCCGTAACCGGATCTTGCGGCAGTTGCTCACCGAGAGTTTTTTGTTGGCGGCGCTTGGTGCGGTGGTTGGAATTATTTTTGCGATCGGCGGGCTGCAGCTTTTGCGCGCATTTTTGCCGCCGCCCACCGGGCGCGGGCAAATTCCGCATCCCGAGTGGATCACGATCGACGGAACGGTGCTGTGCTTCACGATCGGCATCGCGTTTGTCACGAGCGTGATTTTTGGACTCGCGCCGTCGCTGCAAGTGGCGCGCGCCAGGATTTACGAGTCGCTGAAGGAAGGAAGCCGGGGCACCACGAGCGGCCGTCGCAGCCAGTTCATGCGCTCGGCGCTGATCGTCAGTGAAGTCGGTTTTTCGCTGGTTTTATTGGTCGGAGCGAGCCTGTTGGTGCGGAGTTTCAGCCGGATGATGTCTGAGGATTTGGGCTTCAATCCGTCGCATGTGCTTACGATGCAGATTTTTCTGTCGCCGACTCAGTATCCGACGACGCAGAGCGTGTCGAATTTTTACGGCGACGTGCTTGGCAAGGTCAACGCACTGCCTGGCGTGCAGTCGGCAAGTGCGGTGAATTTTCTGCCGCTCACGGGCTGGGTTGTGTTTTGCAATTTTGAGATCGAAGGGCATCCGATCACGGAGACCGACGAGCAGCCGACGACGCAATATCGCGTCTCGGATTGGCGGTACTTGCAGACGATGGGCATCGCAGTAAAAGAAGGACGCGCGTTCACCGCCGCCGACGGGCCGGATGCTCAGGGCGTCGCAATCGTCAACGAAACCCTCGCGCGCCGGTACTGGCCGGGACGAGATCCCGTTGGCCAGCAGATCAAATTAATTTTCCCTTCCACACGCCAGCTGTGGGACGGCGAGCCGAAAGCTGGTTGGCTCACGATTGTGGGAATAGCAGCCGACGCGCGCGACTGGGCTTGGGGCGAAGCGAAAGCAGGCCAGATGTATTTGCCGCTTGCGCAGGATCCTTCGCGGCTTATGCATCTGACGGTACGTTCGCAGGGCGATCCGAACCAGCTGACGAGCAGCATTCGTCACGCTGTCGAAAGCTCGGATCCGAATCAACCGGTGACCGACGTCCGCTCGATGGACGGATACCTCGACATCGCCGTGGCGCAGAAGCGGTTGAACATGTCGCTACTCGCGTTTTTTGCGATTGTCGCCGGCGTGCTGGCAGCCATC
Source organism: uncultured Acidobacteriota bacterium (assembly GCA_963702125.1). Taxonomy (GTDB): domain Bacteria; phylum Acidobacteriota; class Terriglobia; order Acidiferrales; family UBA7541; genus Palsa-295. Next base: position 3,884,116 of record OY969716.1, on the reverse strand, counting down.
GGAATTTACGGAGTGATGGGATACGCAGTGGAGCAGCGGTCGCACGAAATTGGAATTCGAATGGCGCTGGGCGCAAGGCCAGACGATGTGGTCCGCATGATCGTTCGCGACGGAATGAAGCTCGCGCTGCTCGGCTTGGCGATGGGCCTGATCAGCTCGCTAATCGCCATGAAGTATCTGGAAAGTCAGTTGTACGGAATCAAGGCGCGAGATCCGATCACGTTTGCCGGCGTGGCAGTGGCGCTGGCGCTGGTGGCGCTCGCGGCCTGCTACATTCCGGCGCGGCGGGCGACGAAAGTGGATCCGTTGAGCGCGCTGCGATACGAGTGAGGGCCAAACAATGATGCAAGAGCGGGACACGGTAACAGCCGAGAACGGACGGATTCATCAGGGAGAAAGGCCACGCAACATGTCTTCGAACGCAAACCGGATCAGGATTCTCGTCGCGGACGACCAGCAAGATATTCGCGAAGCGCTGCGCCTGTTGCTGAAGGCGGAAGGCTTCGAGACGGAGACGGTCGCGTCGCCGGCAGCGGTGCTGTCCGCGCTCGAAGTGCGTGAATTCGACGGCCTGTTGATGGATTTGAACTACGCGCGCGACACCACATCCGGCCAGGAAGGCCTCGACCTGCTCTCGAACATTCGCTCGAAAGACAGCACGCTTCCCATCATCGTGATGACGGCGTGGGGCAGCCTGGAGCTTGCGGTGGAAGCGATGCGCCGGGGCGCAAAAGATTTCGTGCAGAAGCCGTGGGAGAATGCGCGGCTGCTCGCGATTCTGAAAACGCAGATCGAGCTCTCGCAAGCGCTGCGCCGAGGCCAGCGCCTCGAAGCGGAAAACCGGCTGCTGCGCGCCGATGGCCGGCCGGTGATGATCGCCGAATCCGCCGCGATGCGCCCGGTGATGGACCTGATCGCTCGCGTTGGTCCGTCGGACGCAAACGTTTTGATCACCGGCGAACACGGCACGGGCAAAGACGTTGTGGCGCGAACACTTTACGCCTTGTCTTCCCGATCGAGCCGCCCGCTCGTCACAGTGAATGCCGGCGGCTTGCCCGAAGGCATTTTCGAAAGCGAGCTTTTCGGCCACGTGAAGGGCGCGTTCACCGATGCGAAGTCCGATCGCGTCGGACGTTTTGAACTCGCCGATGGCGGCTCGCTCTTCCTCGACGAAATCGCCAACGTGCCGATGAACCTGCAAGCGAAGCTCTTGCGCGCGCTCGAAACCGGCGAACTCGAACGCGTCGGCTCGTCCACCACGCGGCGCGTCGATGTCCGCATCATTTCCGCCACGAACGCCGACATTCAAGCCGAAGTTGCGGCCGGAAAATTCCGCGAGGACCTGCTCTTCCGCCTCAACACGATCGAAATTCACCTGCCGCCTTTGCGCGAGCGCAAGGAAGATATTTCCCTGCTCGCGCATCATTTTCTGCGGCAGTCCGCGCAGCGCTACCGCAAGCAGCTGGAAGGTTTCGAACCCGTCGCGTTGCAATTGCTGATGGATCATCCGTGGCCCGGCAACATCCGTGAACTCGATCATTCCGTCGAACGCGCCGTGTTGATGGCCGAGGGGCCGCAGGTTCGCGCGAGCGACCTGGGGCTGCGGCCCACGCGCGAATCCGCCCTGCGCCTGGATGAAATGGGAATCGAAGATGTGGAGCGCGTGCTGATCCAAAAAGCACTCGCGCGCTTTGGCGGCAACGTAAGCCACGCGAGCAAGGCTCTGGGCCTCAGCCGCAGCGCGCTTTACCGCCGCCTGCAAAAATACAGCCTTTGAGTCCACTTCTGTACGAGCGCCGGATTTTGTTGCTCGCCCTGGCCGCCGGGCTGGGGGGCACGGTCGTCGCGCTGATTCTGCTTTGGCTCGGCGCCTTCTCGCCGAAGCTGCAGTGGACGCTGACGATCGTGATGGTTGTCGCGTGGTTAAGTTTTGCATTCTCGGCGCAAAGTCGCGTCACGTTTCCACTCCGCACCGTTTCCAACCTGCTTGCCGCCCTCCGCGAAGGTGACTTCTCGATCCGCGCGCGCGGCGCCAATCGCGACGACGTGCTCGGCGAAGTCCTCTGGGAAGTGAACGCGCTCGGCGAAACGCTCCGCCGCGAACGCCTCGGCGCGCTGGAAGCCACGGCGCTTCTGCGCAAGGTGATGGAAGAAATCGACGTCGCCGTTTTCGCGTTCGATGGCACCGATCACCTCAGGCTCGTCAATCGCGCCGGCGAACGCATCCTGAATCAAGACGCCGAATTGTTGCTCGGCCGCACGGCTGAGGCGCTGAATCTTCATGAATGCCTCGAAGGTGCGACGCCGCGCATCGCGCAGATCGAGTTCCCCGGAAAAGTAGGCCGCTGGGAAATTCATCGCAGTATTTTTCGCGAAGGCGGAGTGTCGCACCAGCTCGTAGTGATTTCAGATATCAGCCGCGCGCTTCGCGATGAAGAGCGGCAGGCGTGGCAGCGCCTGATTCGCGTGCTGGGCCACGAACTCAATAATTCCCTCGCGCCGATTAAATCCGTCGCCGAGAACCTTGTTTTTATTCTGGGCCGGAAAGACCGCGCCGACGACTGGCAGGACGACATGCGCAGCGGCCTCAACATCATCGCCACGCGCTCCGACGGGCTCGCGCGATTTATGAGCGCCTACGCGCGCCTCGCAAAGTTGCCGCCGCCGTCGCTGCGCCCTCTCGAGATTGGCGGGCTGCTGCGCCGCGTGGCGGAACTCGAACGACGCCTCGCCATTCAGGTGCTGCCGGGCGAAGACATCATGATCGAAGCCGATCCCGACCAGATCGAGCAGCTGATGATCAATCTTCTGCACAACGCGATCGACGCGGCGATCGAGACCAGCGGCGGCGTTCGCATTTCGTGGCGGCTGGATCGCGGCGCCGTGGAAGTGGTGGTGCAGGATGATGGCCCCGGCATTCCGAATCCCGCCAACCTCTTTGTGCCTTTCTTCACCACCAAGCCCGGCGGCTCCGGCATCGGCCTCGTTCTTTGCCGCCAAATTGCCGAAGCGCACGGCGGCACACTGACCCTGGAAAATCGCGAAGGCACGCACGGCTCGGAAGCCCATCTGCGGCTGCCCGTGAATCCGTAACCCGGTATCGCACCACGACCACGCCCCAAATCAAACGCAGCACCCCCCAAAAACAAAAAGGGCGGATGGCCGAAGCCACCCGCCCTTCCGTTAAATCGAGTCCGCCGCTCTTACTGCTGCTGCGACTGTTGCTGTGAATCTTTCTTCGCCACGTCCGCCTTCTGCGCATCGGCCGCAGGGCTTTCGCCCGGCTTCTGGTAGCGCGTCAGGAACGGCATGAAGGGCGTCACTTCAAACGGCATCTTTTCACGGGCGGACAGCAGCGGCACCGGCTTCGCTTTCACCAGTTCAACGTGATCGCTCCACGGGTCCAGCTTGATGCGCGCGCCAATCGGAAGAGCCGAGATCTGGTCGAGCTTGTTCACGTCCAGATTCGGCGCGGTGCTTGCCAGCTGATCGCCGAACTGCACGCGGTTGCCGAGACGCGGGTTGATCAGCGCCGGCAGGTTCTTCGATTCCGAGTCCAGCTGCTTGATGAAGAGGCCTGCGCTGGCCAGCTTGTCTTTGTACGGCGAATTCTTCAGCAGTTCGAGGGCTTTCGCGTTGGCGAGCTGCACTTCCGCCGGCGTGTCCTTAAACGAGAAGTGAGAGAGCGCTTCGGTGGTGCTGACGTTCGTCGTGTCGTTGAAGCCCCACTGGTCGGTGGAAGGCTTGGTCACGATGATGTCCGCCAATTCCTGCGCAAGCATCGCGGCCAGGCTGGCTTCGTCCGGTAGCGCGTCGAGCAAGCCGCGGCTCAGCACGATGGTGTGGCCGATGGTGAACATTTCGATGGTACCGGTGAGCAGCACGCGGCACTTCACTTCCGGCTGAATGTCGAGATTATTCGTCACCTCGAGGTTGTTGATGACGGTCTCCATCACCTTATCAACTTCTCCCGGAGGCGCGAGCAAGCCGGTGCGCTGCAAGCGATCCAGAACGTTGATTTCCGCCTGGTGTTGCCACTCGCGTTCGGCTTCGATCGGCGAACGATCCTGCGACTGCTGCACGGCGTCGTCGTTGATCGTCGGTGATTCCACGGTCAGTTCGGTGAATTCAGACTGGTGTCCGACGTTCTTCAAGTCGTAACCCCAGAACCGGGTCTGCGACTTGAAGCGGATGTTGCCGCCGAGAAATTCCTTGAGGTCCGATTCCTGGCTGTACACATACGACGGCAGCCAGAGGCCCGGCTGAACGTTGGTGCGCCAGCTATCGAAGTGCAGGTTGAAGCTGTTGATGCCGGCGATCGGCGTGTACACGCCGTTGAAACGCACGATCGTGAAATTCTGATCCTCGGCCCAGATGCGGCCCTTGAAGCGCCCGCGACCGGACTTCGGCAGCGGCGTCACGTCAAACACCACGCAGCGGACTTCGCCGAGGAATTCGCGGCGCACGTAGTCGAACTGGTAGTGCTGCCGGTCGAATCCCGTCGTGTCGATATAAATCATCTGCAGGAAGCCCTCGGGAACGTACGAGGAGGTGAACATCCCGCTCATGTGCACCAGCGGGTTCACCGCGTCGAATTTTCCTTTGCGAGCGCCCAGCATCGAGTGATCCACGATGCCCTTGGAAAGGTCGGCTTGTCCCAGGAAATAGTGGTCCTTCACCGGTACGGCACCCATGTCCTTATCGGACTTCATTTCCTGGATGTACGTCTCGATGATCGGGCTGAAGCGGCGGAACGTCGCAACCTGCTCGCGTTCGCGGGCAGTGATGCGATCGATCGCCTGATCCACAGTCACCACGGGTCCCGCGGCGGCGGGATTGGACTGCGATTGCGATTGGTTCGCCGGCTGGCTCTGCGCGGCAGCAGCGCCCGCGGCAACGCCAAGCAGCGTCAACGTTAGGACATTCTTCCAGATGCGCATTTCCATTCCCCTTTTCAATTCGCGAGTGCGAAAACGATGTGAACTACGGCGGTTTGATCCACGGGCTGGCCATCTTGCGTGGCCGGCTTGAACTTGATCTGTTTGGCAGCCGCTTCGGCCGCTTCATCCAACCCGTAACCCAGTCCCTGGACTACTCTAAGCACTTGAACTTCCCCGGAAGCGGTGAACAGTACCTGGATGCGCACGTCCCCTTCGATCTTCTTCGCCAAGCCCTCTGCGGAATAAATCGGCTTGGGATTGGAAAGAATCTGTACGCCCTTCGTATTTGGAGCCACGGTCTTCGGTTTTGCGGCCATCGACGTGTCCGCGGCCTTCTCATCGAAGCCGCCGGTCTTCACCGAGCCATGTGAACCCCCGCCCGGGCCGCCGGCTGCCACTCCATTGCCGAAGCCGGAGCTGCCGATTACGCCCTTGGCGCCATTCGCGCCACCCGTGCCGTTTCCTTGTCCCGCGCCGGCAGGCATGTCAAACCCGCCCGCCACGTTGATATTCGGGTTCTTGGTGGTGACGTTGTTGGCCTTTACGCCGTTGGGATCGCCAAAGCCGCCGGTCTGCACCGCTTCACGGGGCTTCTTAAGCGTCGGCAACGCCGAGCTACCCATCGAGATCGGGGCAGGCTCCGGGAAGGCCTTGGCCACGTCCACATCTGGCGTAACCTTCTTCGTTTCAATCTTTTTCGCCACGGGAGCCGCGATCACGGGGTTGTAAACCTTCGGCTTGGGCACCTCAACGGGAGGCGCAATCACCGGGTCGGGCTTCACTTCCGGCTTCACAGCAGCCTTGATCGGCGTCGGTTTCGGCTGTGGAGGAGGCGGCTGTGGCTTCCAAGCCACAATCGGCGGCGTCTCGACCGGTGTGGTCCAGTAGTGTTGAGCCGCTTCGAACTTCTGGGGCATGAGCAGAGGTATCACGACCAGTGCGGTCACCGCGACAATCTGCAACCCAAAACCAGCGCTGAATAGGTCCCAACGAGGCTGCGCCTCTGGGAGCAGCGAGGCGTTGAAGACACCTCGATTTGTGGTCCGCGACATACTCTCTCCGATTCCCCCTACTTAGATTTCTTAGATGCGTTCAGACACGAATACTGCCGATGCTATCTAAGTACTAGAACCAGGGGCCGGGGTTAATAGGACGTAAGTACCATTCTATCGTCCATCGTGCTGAAAGCGATAACTTGCGCGTCAGCGGGTGACAACACAGTAAGCTCCGCTGCAGCAAATCGACCGATTCAACGTGAACTGCGGAAGAAGCCCCTCCCTACTCTAACCCGTCCGGGTGGGCTCGGTTGTGGAATTACCGTTACGTGTGACGAAAGAGAAGGGGGTTCGAGTTTGGGCACTCGAACCCCGCATCTCTACGATGGTTAGTTACGGTTTCTACTGGCTACCAGCTTAGTGCGCTTCCACAACGACGTACCGGGTGATGCCGCCCTCGTTGATCAGCAGCAGTAGCGGCTGGTTGGCCGGCGACGCTGCGACCGCCTTCTGGTAATCGGCCACATTCGTCACCGGCTTATGGTTCACTTCCTGAATCACGTCGCCGCGATTCAGGCCGGCCGCTGCCGCGGGGCTGGCGTCGTCGATCGACGTGATCACCACACCCTTCGTGCTGGGCGGCAGATTCAGCTGGCCCGCGATGTCGCCCGTGATGTTCTGGACGTTCACGCCTTCCAGACCGCCCGTCGCTGTATTATCCGCCGGTCCTTCCTGCGCGTTCTTGTCCGGCTGGAGTTCGGTCAGTGTGATAGTGAACGGAATGGTCTTTCCATCCCGCCACACATCCAGCTTCACGGTCGTTCCCGGGGCCATCGCAGCCACCGCGTTGCGAAACGTGTTCTTGTCCGTCGTCGGCTGGCCGTTCAACGCGGTGATCACGTCACCCTCGTGCAAGCCCGCCTTCTGCGCCGGCGTGTCGTTGGCCACGTTGCCGATCAGCACGCCGCCCGGCTGGTTGTAGTTGAAGGCCTTCGCAAGTTCTGGCGTCACGTCTTGCGGCAGAATGCCCAGATAGCCGCGCACTACTTTGCCGTGAGCCAAAATCTGGTCCATCACCGGCTTTACCATGCTCATCGGAATCGCAAAGCCCACGCCTTCGTTGCCGCCGGAGCCATGCGAAAGAATCGCGGTGTTGATGCCCACCAGGTTGCCGTGAATGTCGATCATCGCGCCGCCGCTATTGCCCGGATTGATGGCAGCGTCGGTCTGGATGAAGTTTTCGTAGTTTTCGATGCCGAGATCTGCGCGGCCCGTGGCGCTGACGATGCCCATCGTGGCCGTCTCACCGATGCCGAATGGATCGCCGATCGCGAAAATCAAATCGCCCACCTGCAGCTGGCCGGAATCGCCCAGCGGCAGCGTCGGCAGATCTTTCGCTTCGATCTTCAGCACGGCGATGTCCGTCTTCGGATCCGCGCCAACGAGCTTGGCCGTGAATTCGCGCTTGTCGTTGAGATAGACCTTGATGTCGGTCGCGCCGTCGATTACGTGATTGTTGGTCAGAATCGTGCCGTCTGCCGTGATGATTACGCCGGAGCCGAGCGCCTGCTCACGCTCCGCCTTCGGCTGCATTCCATTTCCCTGATCGCCGAAAAACTGGCGAAACATCGGGTCGTTGAACATCGGCGACATCTGTCCCGCTTGCGGCTTCACGATTTTCGAAGTGCGGATGTTCACCACGGCCGGTAGCGCGGGCTTGATGACGGCGGAAAATCCGTTTGCAAAATTGCCGAGGCTCACCGGAAGCGCGTTCTGCGCGATCGTTACCGGCGTGCGCGGCGAACCCAAAACTGTGTGGCCGGCCCAATCTCTGAATCCCTGCGAGAGGAGGGCGCCTCCCGCGAACGCTGCCGTCACCGCGACTCCTGCGACCCAGCGGCGAATCTTCACTGTACTGCTCTGCATGGCTGTCTCTCCTGTTTTCGCTCGAAACCCAAATTTACTCTTTTCGAGTCCGGCGCGCTACGGGGGCGCGCTGCGTTCCTCGTAAATATTTGACGTTGGCGGGAGAAAAGGGTGTCGGCGGGGGTTAGCAGCCCGCGATAGGAAAAAACGGCGCGTATCCTGCGGCAAACAAGCCAGTTGGCAAATTCGTGAGGCCGCGTCGGAAAAAAATAGCATAAGGGTCTGCGTATGGTGGGCCGATTTTTATTCGCTTTCGATTGTCTGAAAGTCGCTGACCCTAATGGATTTACACTATCTAACCGGTCGAGCGCCTAGCTAATGAGGCGCGCCAGAAAGAACGCCGCAGCTGCGGCCAGGCCACCCACCAGGACGGTTTGGAGGCCACCACGAAGCGGCTTCACTCCCGTGTAGTGACCTTTAATACTGCCGAAAACGAAGAGTGCCACTAAGGTCACGCAAACCGAGAGCATCAGCGCCGTGTTTACGTCGTGGCGGAAAAGAATGTACGGCGCCAGCGGCACCAAACCGCCAACGATGTAGGACGCCGCAATCGTCCCCGCGCTCCGTGCCGCGCGCGAAGGGTCCGGCGTTTCGAGTCCCAGCTCGAATCGCATCATGAAATCGACCCACTTTTTCTGATCGGCCGTAATCGCCGTTACAATCGGCGCCATCTGCTGCTCGCTCAGTCCGTAATCGCGGAAGACTTTCGCCACCTCTTCCTTTTCGACTTCCGGAAGCTCCACAGTTTCGCGGTATTCGCGATCGAGTTCACTCGCGTAATGCTCCGTGTCCGTCTTCGCCGCGAGATATCCGCCGAGCCCCATCGCAATCGATCCCGCGACGATCTCTGCGAATCCCGCCGTGATAATGATGCTCGTCCCTTTGATAGAAGCAGCCACAGCGCCCGTCAATCCTGCCGCCAGCGCAAACGGTACCGTCAAGCCGTCGGCCATCCCGATCACGATGTCGCGAACGAATGCGGTCGATGTGAAATGCTTCTCCACGTGCTCCGTGGCTGGCATCTTTCACTCCTTCGAATCATCTAACGGGCGGCGGCGAAGAGAGCCGTCTTTCCCTTTATCTTCGCGCGGGATGAGTATAATCAGGGAGCCGGAAAGAGGGAATGAACTGAATCGAGTATCTGTCTCTCGACATTTAAATAAGGAGCTTTCCTCAAATGCCTTTCACAGTTCCGCCATTGCCGTACGCCTTTGACGCGCTCGAACCGTACATCGACGCGAAAACCATGGAGATCCATCACGACAAGCACCACGGCGCTTACGTCACCAACCTCAATAAAGCGCTCGAAGGCCACGCCGACCTGCAAAATAAAACGGTCGAACAGCTTCTCACCGGCCTCAACAGTTTGCCCGAAGCCATCCGCACCGCGGTACGGAATAACGGAGGCGGCCACATGAACCACTCGCTCTTCTGGAAAATTATGAAGAAGGGCGGGGGCGGCGAACCCAGCGGCGATCTTGCCACGGCGATCAACGGCGCCTTCGGCAGCTTCGCCGACTTCAAAGCCAAGTTGATTGACGCCGGCACCAAGCGCTTCGGCTCCGGCTGGGCCTGGCTGCTATTCCGCGACGGAAAATTGGTGATCGAATCCACCGCGAATCAGGACAATCCGATCATCGACGGCGGCAAAGCGTTTTTCGGCATCGACGTGTGGGAACACGCCTACTACCTGAAGTATCAGAATCGCCGTCCGGAATATCTCGAAGCCTGGTGGAACACCATCAACTGGGCGCAGGTCGCCGAGAATTTCGCCGAGGCAAAAAAGTAGCCGGTACCGAGCGTCAAGCATCAAAGGCGGGGGCGTTTTCCGCAAGCGCTCCCGCTTTTTCGTCCCCGAATTCCTAAAGATTTCTGCGCGGATACCGATCAGCCATGCTCGGTGAGCCGTGCCGACCATTCCCCAGGCTTGACGGGAATTTTTTGCCGAAGCCGAGGCTGGAATCATTCGCTGCCGCTGAGAAGTTGAAACCAGACGAGTTAGCCGGAAGTGTCGGGAGCGTTTTTAGGCCTGTTTTACGGCCCATTTAGCAACTTTCGTGCCACTCCCGACATCGAATGTTCGTTCTGCAAACGATCAGAGAATTTCCTTTTTCGCTCCACTCAGTCTTGACGCGAACGCGAAAATCTGTAAACTGCGATTTCTGACATGGCAACCAACGCCAACCCGATTGCACAGCCCGGCGAGGAGCTGCTGCAGGAATTTGATTTCCCCCAACGCGAAGCCGCTTTTTTCTACGGCCTCTTCCTCCGCGGGCACTCCGCTGAAGAACTTCGGAGAGACATTCAGGTTCCGGCCGGCGTCCTCGCAAAGTGGGATAAAGAAACGATTCGCCAGCCGGAGTTGCGGCCCGTCCTCGAGCGCGTCGTTCGCTATCGCCAGCACGTTCTTGCGATCTTCGAAAATCTGATCTGCCACGACGCGTCCACGCAAAAGCTTCAGTAATTCAGCCCGGCAGGCTCCGCCTCGCGCTCGCCGATCGCTTTCTGCACACCCGCTTCCGCGATTGACTTCGACTTACCGCCACGTATCATCTTCCGTGCATTAGCACTCAAGCTGGAGAAGGGATGCTGAAATATCTGATCGTCGGCGTAGGCGGCTTTGTCGGTTCAGTGATGCGCTTCTGGGTCGGGACGCTGCTCACGAGCAGATTCGGCACGCGCGTGCCTTGGGGCACCTTCGCTGTAAACACCACCGGCTCGTTTCTGATCGGCATGATCGTCACGATTCTCGTCGCGCGCACCGACCTCAGCCCCAATTGGCGCTACCTGATCCCCATCGGATTCATCGGCGGCTACACCACGTTCTCCGCGTTCGAGTACGACACGTTCCGCAGCTTCGAAAGCGGCGACCATCTGATCGCGCTGCTCAACGTAGTTGGCAGCGTCGTCGCGGGATTTATCTGCGTCTGGCTGGGCGTCCTCGCCGGTCGCGCCATCGAGCACCGGTGAGCGCCGGCCAAATTTGCTGCCCGCCGCGGGAGGCCCGCGATTCGTCACGCAGATGGCCCAGCGCCAGTAGCATCCCCGCTCAGTTTGTTGTAAATTAGTTGTCTCGCCTGCTGGTCCCCGGTAGCTCAATGGTGGAGCATTCGGCTGTTAACCGAAGGGTTGCTAGTTCGAATCTAGCCCGGGGAGCCACCTTCTCTTTCTTCTTCAATCAGTTACAGACGGCGATTTCTGTCTCCTCCTTTTTGGGGGGCTGACTGTCACGAAAATGTAACGCGCCCCGCTTTCCGTACAGCTTTTTGTTCGCTCGATCGACAGCGTTGCGAACCTGATCGGCCATTCCCAACTGATAGTGCCGTTTGGTTTCCGGACTGGTGTGCCGCATGGCGCGCTCGACGACGGCATCCGGTGCTACTTCGCTGAGGCGAGTACAGAAGACGTGACGCAGGTTGTAAATCGGAAACGCCGGCACGCCCGCTCGCTTCAGTGTTGTTTTCCAAACTGTTTTTACCGTCGAGATGGGCCGGTTTGGCAGAACCGGGCTCGGGAAAACATATTCGCTCGTCGAAGCTCCTTCCTTTTTCCATGCCCGCAAGACATCACAGGCATACTCGGACAAAGGAATCGGCTCGGCCGATGCGGGAGTCTTCACGTTGTTGGTCAAGCGGATCAACCTGCCTTCAAAATCCACTTGCGACCAGCGCAACGAAAAGCCCTCGCTGTATGTTCGTCCTCCGGTTTGGGCGAGAAGAATGATCGCCACCCGAAGATAGACAGGCGCTGCATCTAGAATTCGCCGTTCTTCTTCGACTGTAAGCATCCTCCGAATCGGCCTTTCGCGAAGCTCATTGAAGTGTTTGACCTCCGCAGCGGGGTTTTCTGCGATGTATCTCCGCTTCGTGGCAAAGTCGAGCATGCACTTCAAGCATTCGAGTTCGCGATTGACCGTCGCTCCTTTGACCGTCTGTTTTGGGTTGTTTTTGGATGGCTGTTGTCGGCGCTCATCGCGGTAGGCTTCGACCGTTGCGACCGTGATGTTGTCCAGCTTGCGATCGCCGAAAAACAGCTTCAGATTGTTGATGTAGGAACGGTGGCCTTTGACGGTGTTTTCCGCGAGCCCGGCGAAGTGCGAACGCTCGAACTCTTCACACAACAGTCCGAACCTGATTCGTTCGCCAGGCCAGCCGACCTTGAAAAGCCCCATCGCGATCTCGCCTTCCCTTCGCTTCCAGATCTTCTTGGCGAGTTCTTTGCTGGTCGTCTTGGTCGACTCAAAGTACCGCTCTTCGTTCATCGTGTACGTCATCCACCAGAACCGTGAAGCATGTCTCTGATAGAGTCCCATCAGCGCTCCTCTGATTTCCCGGAGCGGGGCGCCGACGAAATTATAACGTGGTCAGCATGGAATGCGCGGGCGGGTCGCACGTGAGAGGTTTTGAACTCATCGAGGCTCGACAGTCGGTACTGGAGCCGGCCGCAGAACTTACGCGACTCAATTTCTTGATGCTCTGCATAGCGGTAAAGCGTGCTGCGAGCGACACCCAGATATTCGGCCGCCGCGCTATGTTCGAGCCACGAATCGACGATCTCAAGCGAAGGCTTTCCGACACTCATCGGCAGGACAAGCGGCTCCTGAGAGGAGAGGGCTTTTATCAGCTTCTCCAGAGCTTCGATGACCGGCCTCTCGGTCGTGGGAATGACAACGACGTAGGTGCACGCCGGTAGCTCGCCCGTAGATTGGTTTACGCGGTTTTCTGTTCTCGATTGAGTGGGTGTGTCCATCGTCGCCTCATAGTCTTGATCGGTCACGGTCGGTTCCCCGGGAATCGGAAAGGTTCGACGAGGAATTGAGAGCAAGTGCCTCGGCAGATTGATTCGGAACAGACGGGTGCCGAGCGAGTTCCGCGCCCGCTTTCGTGACTGTGAGGCGAGCGTAGTAGTCCGGATCGGCCTTATCCTCGGCGCGATAGTCGGTGATTTTCCGGATGATCTCCTCGGGATGGTCACCGCGCGCGAGTGCGCGCTTCGCGTAGGCCCAGTCGGCTTCGGATTGACTACGGTGCCCCGATGGCGGCCGGCGCGTGCGACCGTGCTCGTCCCCCAAGTGTCGGGGCGCATCGGGGGAGTCTTCGTAGACAGCGAAGTCATGAAGCCGGTAAATCTGATCCGTTTCCTGAATAGCGCGGACCAGAAACTGCTCGTTGTACTTTCGGTTTGCAAATCCGGGCACACGCAGCACTCGGGATATGTCGGTTGCCGCGATGTCGCCTCCGAACTGCGTCGCCAGCGAGCGCAAGAGGCCCTCGGCTTGTCCTGGATCCAATCCCTCCACCCGCCAGACGACTTGATTTTTTTCGAGGGAAGTATCGAGGACAAAGTTGGGGGTGGGGACGTCTCCCGACGATCGTATGGCCTCGAGAGACTGCGCAGCGTCTTCGTCGAGGTCGAGATACACATGGCGAATCTCGCGGACGTTTTCCTTTGTTCGGGAATAGCATTGAGCTTTGACTGGATTCATCCCGAGAAAAATGTCAGCGCCACTCTCGTTCTGTTCGATGAGCCAGTACAGAAATGGTGGACTGGCGATCGCTTCCACGGTCAGGATGCGCTGTATCGTTTGCCCACGAAGGCGGTTCCGCACCAAAACGGCGACGCGGTCTTCGGGCGAATGAAGCGCGAGGATGTACTCCGAGGCGGAAAGCGGCTTTCGAGAAAACGACGCCCGCTCGCTCATGGGTTTTCTCGCGGGGCCACGCAAATGGCGCAGAAGTCGAAGAGATCGGCGTCCGGGTCGTAGCTCTTGATCTCAAGCACCTCGGAGATGAATCGGCGTCCCGGGCGTCGCTCGATTTGCACGACGACATTCAGTGAATCTCCGATATTGGTCTTGACGGCGCGGTACGGCAGCTCCACGCCGCTCTGAAGCACACAACTTGTGAAACGCGAGAGACCTTGTTTGGCAGAACTAGCGTGGATGGTCGAAAGGGTTCCGGAGTGACCGGTGTTTAGGAGCTGCAAGAGGTCAAATGCTTCCCCGGAACGAATTTCGCCAAGCAATATTCTGTCCGGGCGATGCCGGAGAGATGCCTTGAGTAGATCGCGAATCGAGACTGCGGGGGTCCCATTCTGTTCGCGGCGCGCCTCAAAACGGACCAAGTTCTCGTGGTGCAGTTGAATCTCTGCGGTGTCCTCAATCAGCAGAATGCGCTCGTCCGGGGGAATGAACTTTCCGAGTGCCGTAAGCAACGTGGTTTTCCCGGTGCCCGTTCCGCCACTCAATAGAATATTGCTTCGCTGTAGCACGTAATCCTCAAGCCGATTCGCAAGACTGCGGTCGAGTGTCCCTTCGCGAATAAGATCGTCGAGCTCGAATCGGCGGGCGTTGAACTTGCGAATGGTCAGAGTGACTCCACCGAGGCTGCACGGAGGAATCACGGCTGCGACGCGGCTCCCATCCGGCAGCCGCGAATCGAGAATCGGTTTCGCCTCCGAAATGTCATCACCCAATCGTCGCGCGATGTTCTTGACCGCGACCGTCAGCGCTCGCTCGCCGAGAGTGATGCCGGAAGCCCTTTCGATAAATCCCTTCCGCTCGATGAACACGCGATCGGGACCGTTGATCATGACTTCGCTGATGGTGTCGTCGAGAATCAGGTGTTCAATCGGTTTGAGGAAGGGGAGTATGGTTTCAAAACCGTTCATCAGAGCGCTCCTTCCTCCAGCTGCTGGAAATACGACTTATTGGGATCGTTGTAGTAGGGCTTGAGATAGCAGAAGGATGGCGAAATTGGGTTCAGGCCATCGTAGGCGACGACAACGGACTGGGCGTTGCGCAGTTCGGTGAAAGTCTTCATGTCGAACCGAAAATCGGATTGCGTGTTGTAGCTCTTGGAAGCCGTGATGTTGGCGCGATGGGACAACGTGTTCCCGGTCAACAAACTTACGCGGGCGTCGTGCCCGCTCTCGGAGAGGTTGTAGCTGACTTTCAGCCGATCTTCGCGGCCGCACAACTCGCTCGCATTCTTGGCCGAAAAATCATCGGAAAGCGTGAGGAAGATTTTGGTTCGGAAGGTCTGGAGCAAGGTGCGCCAGCTGTCTCCCGGGAGCGCGGACCGGAGCGAACTGATGCTCTGCGTGGCCACAATCGGAATGCATTTCGGTTGTCGCGACAGGCTGAAGAATTTTTCATCGCCGGTTGGATCGCTCTCGCCTACAGTCGCAAAGTGTTGGTACTCGTCGCACAGAAACAGAACCTGCCGGAAATGTTTCCCAGGATTCGCCTCGATCTGAGGCACGCGATTCAGCACCGCCCGCTCAAAATCGAGTTTCATCATTACGCCGATGGCTTTGGCGAGCCCGGGGTTCATGCCAATAGGGAAATTGAGCGCACAAACTTTGCCGGACTCGATCAACCAGGAGAACGAAGGAAGCGGCTTTCCGTACTGATTTCCAATGTTCTTTTGTGGATCGTAGCACTCGCGTTTCGGGCAGAACACGCGCTTCACTTTAGGGCTGTCGTCGAACAAGGAGAGAAAGACGGAGATGCCTTCGACGATGGAAGTGCGAAGTTTCGGCTCGATGCGTCTCCAATCTTCCGTGAACCATCTCTTCACTGCTTCCAGCTGAGCGAGTTTTTCGGGGTCGGCGTAGGCAGGATCGAGAACGCTGCGCGGCTCGAAGGGAATACCCTTCTTTTGCAGCAGTTCTCGCAGCTCGGGCGTTGCTTCCGCGACATAGCAGTCCTCTCGCGATCGATGCTGAAAGCCCAAACCGGCTAGGTCTTCTGCCCGCTCGCCGAACAGCCGTGTGGTGACGGCAACGTAGTGCCGGCCCATCACGATCTCTTCGGCTTCCTGAATTCGTTGGTCGAGAAGCGGTGGCGAGATCGCACACTCATAAACGTTGAAGAGCGTGACGTAATCGTAGGCGACCTTGTGAAGCAGGATGACGAACTTGACGAGATTGGTGTAAGCCTGCTGCCAGAACGGTTCTTTGCCGCGGCCGAACAGATTGTTGAGTAACGAAGCGATGCTGAACGCGAGCGCGTAGGCATCGAGGTCGTTGTGCAACGGGTTGTAACGGAATTCCGAGTCTAGACTGATTTCGATGTAATCCTCTCCACGGCCATGGCGTTCCAAAATCTGTTTCACTTTCTTGCAGAAGTCCCCTTTGACTTCAAGGATGAGACCGCCAATACGCTCGTCTGAATTCGCAGCCTTGTAGCCCAGGATTTGTTCCGCGTACGGATACATGCAGCAGGAAGTTTTTCCGCTTCCCACGGCTCCCAAAATCGCGATGCCGGTGAACAATCCACGTTCAGGAATCGTGAGCCATTTCGGAGTCGCGGACGGACCGGCACGACGAGGGTTGTGCACCTCTCCCAGGACGACAAATAGATCATTGCGTTTGGCGGGTTCCGGATACGCCGGCAGGCGCCCCGCCACAACACGGGAACGAATCCTGAGCGTGCCGATATAGGCGGCCGACAGAACTCCGAGATAGGCGATGTAGGGTGTGGTGAACAGCGCGGCGTTGTAGAGGTAGCGGAAGCTCAAGAACGCTTCGGGAGCGCGCCTCGCGATGACTTGCAGGAACAATTGGCTCTCGGGGAACGGCCGCGAATAGAAAAGAAACATTCCCGTGGCCATAGCGAGAATCGCCGCAACGAAGTGGCGCGATGCGAGAAGTCGACGCATCATGTTCTCTCCGGCCGGTCCGTTGGCAGCCGCGATGCACTGTCGCTCGCCGTCTTCTGTAGTTCTCGCCACTTGCGGTACTCCTGATCCCGCCAGAGGGTTTTCTTCAAGACGGAATTCAGGACGTGATCGGGACTGCTCTCGATGAATTGTGCGTACTCATCGAGGAGCACACTGACCGGTTCTTCCATGTGAACTTCTCGCGTGAGGATCGCTGGGGCCTTCTTGATGATGGGCATTGCTGTCTCCTTCGAAGTGGATTGTGGAATGCGACGGGCACCCGAAGCGGTGCCCACGGGCGGGAGCGACCCCACGAACTTTTTGGGCGGCTGAAAGCCGAAAAAGTGGGGTCGCTCCCGCCCGTTTTGATAGTTGTCCCGCTGCTGCTTTGGAGTTTTGCTTCAGGCAACTCCTGAATGTTTAAGGGCATGCGCGGCCACAAGGTGAAGACTTTGGTGCAGGGAGACTTGCAGGGTGTAAGACTTACGTTCTTCACCGGTTTTCCTCCGCTTCCGTGCGAGAGGGTCCGGCTGCAGGAACGATTTGCGTCGCGAAGTTCGCGGTGTGCTGCTTGTCGCTTCCCCGATAGTCATCGCGAATCTGCGCGTCGGGCACCCGCCCAATCTTCCAGACGCGATATAGATGTTCGAACCGCGCTCCCTGAAAACGTTCCTTCGCGAGATTCCGGAAAATCAAGTCCCCTTCGGTAAGCGAACCGTACTGCGCCAAGTCCCACGCTTTCCGAATCGCAAAATATCGCAGCAGATCTTCGGCGGGATTGGACGCGAGCGGAATCGTAACGAGATCGCGAAACAGCTCGGCAGCCTTGACGAAATGAGATTCGTTTCGTGCCAGAAACAGAAATCGAAACGCGGTCAGCTCACGAAACAGCGGCAGGTACATGTGCAGGTGGTGAACCAATCCGGCAAGGTTTGCCTGGGCACTTTGAATGTACGTGAAGGTGACGATCCGAGAGTTGAAGGCATCCTTGGAAAAGAACATGGGACAGCGGTCAACAAAATATCGAACCGTTTGCCTAACGGTATCTCGGCCGCAGTAGGTTTTCGAGGGCAGATGGTGTGTGGAAACGCGAAGTTCCGAGCAGAAATAAGAGACTTTGTCCGGTTCCGTTTCGAGATAGTGGTGGTCGGGATTCCCGAGGACAAAATCCAGGATGGCAATGCGAGCGCGGATGTATTCGAGTTCGTGCTCGCGGCGGTTGCGGAGATTCTCGCGGCCGATTTGGCGGTATACCTTGCGCGAGAACAGATGGTAGGCGGTGCCGCCGTGAGCGAAGCGGTAGGTTCGGGCGTGCTGATCGGCCTGCAGTTTGTTCCAAAACAGAGTCGTTCGTTTGCCCCAGCAGCAGCCCGTAAAGCCCAAGAATTGTCGCGCGACAAAATATCCAGAATGAGTAGCCACCAGATAGAGAAATTGCGCTTCGGTCCGGGTGTAGCCCAGGGCTTCGAGCGCGTCGATTTGCGTTGGTGGAAGATTCATAGCGATAAGATAGCGGCTGTGATTTCGCGTTCGTCGAGAACGCGGCGAAGTCGCGAAGCATCTTCGCGCCGGGCATAGAGAGAGAATCCGGCTTTTGCTTTTTCGGCCAGAGCGCGAGGCCGGTAGTTGCGAGTCGCGAGCTCCAGGTCGAGATGCTTGGGCCCCATCTCCGCGGTGTCGTACTCGATTCGCAAATCAGGAATCGGAATCTTGCCGTCAACTACGGAAAGACCGTGCCGTTCGGCGATCTGTTCGAGAGCTTCGGGCGAGCGATTTTCCGTCCCGAGCTTTTCGAGATCGCGATTCAGATTTCGTTTCAGTTCGTAATCGAGCACCACCCGAGTCGGGCGCCCGCCCGACGATTCGATACGCGCGACTTCGGTCTGATAGAGGCGGTACAAATCCGCGTCGTGTTTTGCCTCGCGCGGTTTCCGAAAGCCGTGATAGAGCGACTGTTCGTCCGCGACGCGCCCCGATTTCCGGACAATGCGCGAACCTCGCTTGGTCAACGCGAGTAGACGTGACAGTTTGTTTCGTTCGCCGGGACCTGGTTTTTCGGAGACGAGCGACTGTTGCTTGAGGCGACGGATTTCGCGTTCCATTCGTGCCGTATCGCCGCCGTAGCTAACGCGTGCGAGGTCGGAGGCGGCGATGACGCGAAACGTTCCCACTTCCGCGAGGGTTTGAAGCTCAGAGTCGCGAAGAAAATAGGTGCGGTCGCGCGTGTAGTGAGCGCGTGGCGAGTCGAGCGATTCGGGCACACGCTCGTGTCGCACCGAATGGCTAGCGGATCGAGGATCACCAGCATCCGAATCCACTCGTTCGACCGGACGGGATTCCGATGTGGCCCACGCGTCCAATCGAGCGGTGGTGCGGCGATGAGCCGGGTCACGTTCTTGTTGCGGATCGATGGGATAGGGACTACGAGACATCGTGCCGTACCTCGGGGTCTTCCTCGGGGGCCGGCATTTCCACTTGGCCGGCCTGAAACTGGCGATCCAGGTGCGAGAGCTTGCGCCCGGTGTCTTTGAAGAAGAACTTCCGTTGCAGAAGGAGCGCTGCGCCGAAGACGTTCAAGAACAGCACGGCCAGAGACAGGAGAAGCGTTGTCCCATAGGAGTGGTACAGGACGTTCTTGTACGGGGCCATGAACTTCAACTGATCGAGCAGCCAGAAACCGTAGGCGAGCAAGAGGGCAATGGTCATCAGCAGCGCGTTCGCGATCATCGTGAATTCCTCGGTTTTCGCCCAGGTTCTCCCATCCATCTGTTGTGTTCCGGGGAGCGGGCGGTAAGCGGGGCAAAAAGGAGGCCCTCGTGAGGCGCGCCGTTTGTTCGGATGGCGAAAGTCCGTGAGTTGGGATGTGGCCCTCCGGAGGAGAAAACCACCAGCATCAGGCCGGCGCTGGCGTGCCGAGGTTGGGCCGACGTGGCCCTGCGTCCGCCCGCGACCTCTTCGGTTGGCGATTGCACTCGTTTCTTCACTTGAACGCCTGATCTTCGCGGAAGTAGGTAATCGTCATTCCCAGCGGGTTGATGGGAATCAGTTCGTTGGGGACGTGGGATCGAAAAAGGAAGATGAAGTTCGCGGTATACAGCTCGCGTTTCAGTTCGCTGTGATCCGCCGGCGCGTAATAGACCATATTGAAGTCCACTCGCGCGCGAAACGGCGGCGTCTGCATCTCTTCGAGCGCGACTTTTTTAACGTCCACGTCGATTTCGGGCGCGGCCGTATTGGTGATGAATTTCTTGATGATGTCGTCTTTGCGGTAGGCGTCGAGAATGCCGTCTGCGAGCTTGCCATCAAGGAAGTACAGAGACTTTGAGAAGTCGTCCTGAATCGTATAGCGATTGCGGCGGTAGTAGAGCGCGCAGAACTGAGAGAGAAAGTACTTAGCCTCCGCGTCCTGCGGTTTGTATTCGAGGTTGTGGTAGTTGATCGCCTCGGCGCGGCCGAGATCGTCGATGCGGATAACGAGTGGACGAAAGTTTTGGAAGGTGCGAATCGTTCTCAGGTCCACCAGAGCCAGGCCGACGGCCACGAGCGAGACGAGAACCAGAGCGATCTTGAGATACGTGTTCGTTACCATCGGATCACCACAGGATTCGAGATACAAACGCTTGGCATTCTGGAAGCTGGCATCGCGGTCCATCACATCACCCGATTGAGAACGGCGGCGGGAGCATCGAGCAGGCCTGCGGACGATCCTCCGGCCGTGCCACTGAAGATATGGTTCGTCAAAGAAGGAATTTTCAGGAGAACGTAGATCGAGGCGAGAAACGTTATGAACAGCACGGGAAACCAGCCGATGAGCTGCGCAGTCGAAAGGGTCCCGGTCGGCGGCAAGCGAAGGGCGCCGAGCATGAGATTCCCGATCACGTACACGATGGCGGCGGCGATGACTTGATAGAAGGCGTACTGAATGAAGCAACGAAACCAACCCCAGAAGAGCCACTCCATTTTGGGAACGATAAAAAACGGGATGAAGACAGGTCCCACAAGCACGCAAACGGCCGTGGCGATGAATCCGTAAGCGATCACCACAATCGCAATCGCCTGAGCGGCTGCGAGAAGGATGTTAACGACGATATAAATGGCTGTCCCGAAAATGTCGCCCCAGCTCGGCGAATCCATGCGGGATTCAAAGTCCGCAACCTGGCTGATAACGGTCTGAAGCTGGGCCTGATCGATCTTGCTCGACAAAAACTGCGCCTCGTCGGTCACGAGATTGTGGAAGCTGGAGCCGATGCCCGGAATGGGAGTGCTGTAGTAGTTGACCATCGCGAAGCCAAAGCTGATGGTCAGCAACAAGCTGGCGAAATGATCGAACTGGAACGAGGGCCTTCCGCTGGCCGAAGCGAGAGCGGACTTGACTCCAAACCAAGCGATGAGAACGGTGGCGAACGAACGAAAGAGATTCTGGCCCATGGTGTCGAAGAAGCCGAGGTTCTGGGTGAGCAGGTTGTTGATCGCCTGAAAGATGTACTGGAGGAAATCGGTTTGCACTGCCGTCAGCTCCTTCGACGCCGGGCGTCCCTCGCCGCACTGTTACGGCATGCGGAAGTTTTGCAGTGAATCGGTAATGGTTCCGGTCATCTGGCTCATGTTTTGCGAGATGGTGGCTTGACGGCCGATATCGAGGTTGATCGCATTCGCCGCCGAGTCGCGCTGTTGTTTGGCCAGGATGGTCTGTTGTTCGAGGAGCGACGCGAGCAGCTTGTTCGAGTCCTGAACGGTGTGGAGAGTCAAAACGCCCGCGGCATTGATCTTGTTGAGAACCGATACTTCGCTATTCATTCCTGACTCTCCGGAGAAGGAGTCGTCTTCGAGGTTGCCGATCTGAGTTTCGACGCCATCCGCCGTTCCGCGAATCGAGCCGATGGTGGCCATGGCGTTAATATTCGCGCCGTCGGCGAGTTCGATCGACGCGTACTGGGATTGCACTCGACCAAGTTCGGAAGAATCCATTCCGGACAGTTCGTATGGGCTGTATTGAGAGAGTTGCGTGGTGGACTTGAGATATCCGGTGTTGATGTTAGGGAGCACGCCGGTGTTGATACCGTTGATCCACGAGACTGTGTTCCCAAAACTGTTGAGTGATGTCACTTTTCGCCACTGCGAAAACAGCGCTTTGTAGCGGGCAGGCATGTTTTTAACGAACTGCGCCATTTGTAAGGCCAGGTTGAGGTGAGCGGTGACCTTTGCAACGTTCTGCTGCAGCTGAATCAAATGCTGTTGCAGCTGGTAATAACGCAGCAGCGCGTTGTGGTAGTTGGTTGGGTCGTAGACGATTCCGCTCCCGAGTTGCGCGGTAGCGGTTCCCACTCCCAAGCCCACAGCGAGCAGGCAAATCAGAATCTTTCGTTTCATGACACTTTTCTCCTTTGGGCCTTCAGAGGTCTGGAGGCATTTTGTGGTTGGCGTAGTCGGGCAACGCGAGATCGCCCGAAAGGTAGACTTTGACCCGGTGACCTTCCCGGATGGTCACGGTGGGCATGACGTTCAAGAATTTGTCCAGAATTTGAGCGGAGGACTGCGCGGTGCTTTGTGCGAATCCCTGCCGCATCAGATCGGAACTGGACGCGTTGAGAGAGCCGGCGGTGCCACCTTCGGCGATTGCTCCCAGGGCGCCGATCGCGAGCGACACGCCGAAAATGCGGAGATAGTGGTTATTGACCTGATCCCGCAACCCGGTATCGCCGATTCGATTGAGTCCCTTGAATTGATCGAGGCTTACCGAGTAGCCGTCCGGCATGAGCACCCGATGGAATACGACGGCCAGACGTGTCTGACCGAACGTATCGACTTTTTTGGTTTCTCCGAGCAGCTTCGATCCAGCCGGTACGAGTAAGTGTTGGCGGTCATTAGAGTAGACGTCGGTCGAGAGCAGGCACTCGACCGGGCCGGTGAAGCCTCCGTCTAGTCGGTTGATCAGAACGGTTTCAAGGATCGTTCCTTCGAACAGCACGTAAGTCTTTCCTGCCGCCGCGTTGGCGGAACCGGCCGCGACGGCGGCAGGATTTCTCGCTTCCTCCTTTCGTTCGTGGGTTGATTCCGCGGAATCGTTTCGCACCGGTGCTGCCGATGGAGTAGCGGCGGCCTGCGCCGCCTGACCGATTTGCATCTCTTTCACGAGTTGCGCCACTTGCGGCGAATCCGGTCCAACCGGAACGAGGTTCTGGGCGGCGGTGGTTGATTCGGGTTCCGGTGTGGTGGCGGCGGGCGGGGTCTTGCGAAACGTCAGAGCCACATTGGAGGAAAAAAGAGACGTATAGGCCCGTCTCTTCCGCTCGGCCTGAATAGGATCTTCGGCCCGTTGATCGGGAGGATTGCCGGAAGTATTTTGCGGCTCGATCGATTGCGCATCTGGTGGGGCAGCGGGGCCGAGCAAGCGCGTCTGTTGGGCGAGAGCACTCTGCGCGACCAGTTGCTCGCGTTGCAGCTGCTCGATCCGGCTCTGCAATTCGTTGATCTTGGTTTCGTTGACTTCCAGGGGTACCTGCGCGGGCATCGCAGTCGAAGGCGTCTTGGTTGGCGCGGGCGGCTTCTTTCCTCCGGTCAGCCACATGATGGCGACCATCAGGAATGCCAGCGCGACAAGGAGCCAGGACTGGACGTTCTTGGGCAGAAGACCTTGGGGCTTGGGGGCTTTTTCTTGTATCTCGGCGGCTTCGGTCATCGCTCGTTCCTCAGTTCGCGGCCGCGCGACGGGCAAAGGTTAATTTCTTTTTGCCGATGATGAGATAGCCCGAGTCGATGACCTTCGGCGCGATGTAGACACCGTTCTCGAATTGGAACGAGATGAGGTTGGGCTTACCGTCCTTGATCTCGTACAAGGCAGGCTTTTCGCGCGCCGCGCATTTGATGTAGGTGAACAAGTCGTCGTGATAAATGACCGAGACGAGAAACGGTTCCCGCGTGGCCTTGGAATCGAGGGAATAATCGACCTGGAGTTTTGTGGGGTAGGTCGAGCGAAAGCGATCGAGCTCGCCCGCTGATTCTGTTTTCGCCGCGCGAACCTGCTCGACCGTCTGCGCGCGCATTGCTTCGAGTTCTTTTTTATAGGCCTCGGCCTCGCCGGCGCTGACGTAGCCATGCAGCCCGGTGTTTCCTGCAACGGCCGAGCCTTCCTTGGGTTCGACAAAAATCTTGAGGTCGGGTTCGGTATTGGGTTCGCTGCTGATCTCGGTCAGCAGGAACGAATAGACGTGGCCGCTGGCGGTAATGAGATTCAGGTTGCTGCGAATGCCGGCCTGCGCGGGGTGGACGTAGCAGAGATTGTGTGCACCGTTGATGACCCAGAATTCCTTGTCGCCGGTCGTGAAATCGAGAATCTCTTCGTCTTCCGGCAGGACGATGAGTGTGGAAAAGCGAAGTTTGGCGCGAACGGGAACGATGTCTTCTTTCGAATACTTGACGACCCGCGCCATTGCATCGGTTGCGCCTTGTACAGGCGAAGCGCAGAAAGCGATGGCGCTCAGAACGACGATCACGAACGTGTGGAGAAAACGAAATTGCGACTGACTGCTGCTGGGCTGTTTCACAGGCTGCTCCTTTTTGAGGTTCTAGTGTTTTGAACGGCTTCGGTCGTAGCTGACAAAAATTCCAATCATGCCCAAAAGCAAGAACAGAAACATCGAGAGCAGACCCAGGAGCACGAGCCATGCAGTGCGCGGCGGAGCGAACGATGTCGTCCACGCAAGCAGACGATAGAAAAGAATCACCGTTCACCTCCGGCTAGGACTTCGAGACCTTTGTCGAAACCGTAGGTCTCGAAAGCTTCTTTGCGCTTTTTGTTGTCGTAGGGATCGTTGGTGTAGAGCCAATAGCTCTTGGGGTCGACGGTGAGATTGGCCACTTTCGCAAGTTCAGGCGTCTTGATCAGGAATTGCTGCTTGGGTACGAGGCCCGAGACGAGTTCCACTTCGTTTTCGTTCAGATGAAACTGCCGGCGGTAGAGGTCGCGGTCCATGTCCGGGTTGGCGAGGAAAATTTTGGTGGCGCAGCTTTCTACGATGATGTCGAGGATGTCCGAGCGTTTGAGCTCATCGAGCGATTGCGTAGACAGAACCATCGCGGCGTTGTGCTTTCGCCAGGTCTTGAGCGCTTCGACCACGTATCGCTGGATGGCCGGATTTTTCAGGAAGACCCAGGCCTCGTCGATGAAGAAGGCTTTGAATACGGAGGTAATCTCACGATCCGCGATGACCGAATTGGCGCGATGGAGTATGTAGAAGAGCAGCGGTTCGAGAAGTTCCGGATACTGGCTCATGCGCTGGAAGTCGAAACACTGGAAGCGGGAGAACGAAATGGTGTCTTCCGAATTGTCGAACAGGAAGCCGAACTGGCCACCGCGAGTCCATTTCGAGAGGCGGCTCGCAACGTCACGGCCCAGCGTATTCGCGAGAACGCTCAAGCTACGCAGCGGCGGATCGACGGAATACAGATTTTCAACCTGGTGAAAGAGCTCTCGCTCGGTCGAGGGGTCAAGTTCGCCGGCTCGCTGGCCTTGAATCAGGACTTTCAGGAAGAGCGCGAGGAAATCGAGATTTTCCTTGGTTGGTGGCAATGAAAACGGATTGATCTTGAAGCCCTCGGATTCGAGGCCCACCCGAACATAGGAACCGCCGAACAGCTGCGTCAGACTCTCAAAGCTGCCGCCCAGGTCGAAGATGAAAGTGTGGGGATCGTATTTCTGAAGATTGGTGATCAGAAAATTCAGGAGAAACGATTTTCCGGCGCCCGTTCGCCCAAGAATCATGGTGTGGGCGACATCCCGGTAATGCAGGTTCAGGTAGTACGGAGTGTGATGGTTGGTTTCGAGGACCGCGAGATATTCGGCGCGAAGATGGGCATTGCGCCGCTCGCCACAGTGGAGGGTAAAGAGAAACGAGAAATCCGCATAATTCGTGTTGAGCAGGTACAAGAAACGCAGGTTGAAGGCGTGGTTTCCGGGAACGGCCGCGAGGAAAGCATTCAATAGGTTGTATTTCTCCTCATAGAGCTGAGCGTCATGGACGCTGAAGACTTTGTAGAAGTCGGCGCAGGCCCGCTCCACCTTCCCCATGTCGAGGTCGTAGATGACAACGGTGAGCGAAAACTCGCCGAAGTAGTTGCCGTGCAGCTCGATTTCCGTGATTCCTTCGCCGAGTTCGCGAACCTGGGATTCCTTGGAGTCATCGAGAAGCACGTCTTGCGTCGGTGCGTCGTTCAAGCTGACCTGGCTTGCGAACGAACGCTTGGTGTTGTGAAAATGCCGGCGCTTGGTTTGGATGGCGCGGCGCATCTTGCCCGAATCCTGCTTTTTCCATTCCGTGACGACGTAATAGTTCGCTTCGACTTCGAGCAATCGCTTGAAGATCAGTGGAAAACTTTGCGCTGAGGGTTCCTTGAGGGTCAGGACTTTTACGAAGTAGTCGTCGACGCGCAGATGCCCGCGATGGCACTCGATCGGCGATTCGGGCAGGTAGTAATCGAGAAACGTGTCGTATTTGAGTTTGGCAAGTTCGAGTTTCTCGGGCGCGAAGTTGAGCGTCCGCTTGAGAACGCGGAATGCTTCCTGCTTGTCGAGGATTCGAACGTCGACGAAGTCCGCCACTTGCAGGATGAAGCTGCGTGCTTTCTGCAGAAGCGCCGTCTCGGCCTGACTCACCTGCTGCCCGAGACGAACCACCTGTTTCTGCGACGAGAAATGCGCTTGCAGGTCGCGAATCGCCTTTCGGGGATTCTTGGGAAACTCAGCGAGCGTCTGTCCGATCTGCGTTGCCGTCTCGAATCCCTGATAGAGCACGACGAAGTAGACGGACAGAGAAAACAGCGTGTCGGCTTTACTGCCGAGGTAGGCGATGCGATTGCGGATCGCGGAGTTCACGATCGGATTCGCATAGAGCTTGTAGGGAATCGGTTCGTTGTTCCGTTTGAACAGGTACTGATAGAGCCGGTAGTTCTCGTCGAACAACTTCAACGCCGATTCGAGTCGCTTGGTGAATCCGTCAATCGCCGCACCGTCGAGGCACTCGAAATCGACGCCGCGCACTTCGAGGATGATTCCGACTTCGCCGCTCTTGGTCAGAAACACCTGCGGGCCGATGAACCCGAAAAGGTTGATCTGCTCGGCAAGCGAGCCCGTCTCGTTGTAGTTCTTGAATATTCGGCTGAGCTTAAGCATGACCATCTCTTCGGACTTGAATGGGGCTGAATCTCATGGGGTCGTACTGCGGGCGAACTTTCGCCGCGGTGAGCAAGAAGCGCAAGATCTGCGGATCGGTTGCGGTGGCCCAGCGGGCGACGAGGTACAGCAGAAAGAAAATCAGCACTCCTCCGAGCAAACTGTTGAGGAGATTGAAGGTGGCAGCGCCCAGGCACATGGCGAAGAAGAAGAGCTTCCGCTCGGCTCCCAGGATCGTGAGCGGCCGGGAAAGCGATCGGGACACGCGATTGATTCGTCGGGATTCAGACACCCTCGTCTCCGTTGGGGAATTAAGAAATCAATTGCCGGGAAAGAGCCAGGTCAGGAAGTTCACCGCGGCGATCGCCATGCCGACGCCGAACAGTACGCCGGCCAGCACGCGTTTCGAGCCGCCTTCGCCGAATGCAAAGGTAAGACCGGCAACGACGATGGCCACAAGCGAGAGGCCGCGCGCGATGGTGCTGGTGAAAGCGGTTTGCAGCACGCTCACCGCGTTTTCCCAAGGGGAATTGCCACCACCCTGAGCGAACGCCGGTGCGGCCAGAAACAAGGCCGCTACCGAAGCCAGGACGGTGCGAGTTACGCAAAGCGAGCAGGGAACGACCTTCCCACGTTTTTTCATGTCCAATCCTCGACAAAAGTCTTCATCGCAGGATGCGATGTGAGGGAAATCCGCGCTTCCAATCGGTGCTCGAGCTCGCAGTCGGAACGCACTGGTCCGAAGACACGCTAGGCTTACCCCGGAAGAATCTCGCCCGTTGCGCCTTGCCGCTATCGAGCGCCGAAAGAATGAATGGCGTGAACTTCCCTCTCTTTACCTATTCAGTGTTGGCGAAGGAAAATGTGTCGCAGGAAAACCAAAATATTTTAGGAGGAGGGACTGGAGCACGTGTGTTGTCCGCAGACCGAGACGAGCGGTGGCGCTCGTCGAAAGCCGAGGCTGACGTTTGCGAGGTCGTGCCTCAATCGCGCGCGACGAGGCTTTGAACTTGTCAGCGTGCCAAGCGCCGGAGCTTAGCGACCAGGCGCTTCAGCTTTTGGCGGATGGCATTCGACGACGATCCATTGAAATCGGCGAATTCCATTCCGCTGGTCCCATTTAGTTTGAAATCGACTAAGAGATTGATCTCCGCCTCGGTCAGCCGGCCTTTGGTGACGCAACGATGGAGAAAGTGCCGCAGTACGACGTATCGTTCGAAGGAATCCTCGACGGGCAATGTGGCGAATGTCTTGCCGTCATCGTGATTCTCGAATCCAACCTTTCCACTCTCGCGGCTTGCCCACTCGAATAGCTCGCGCTTCACGGCGCGCGAAATGGCGAATGCGAAATGCGATTCTCGTGCCCGGAGATCTCCGGAGCCCAGATATCGCAGCAAGAAGCTAAGCGCCTGTTGCGCAATGTCTTCTTGCGCGAGCCCCGGTTGTTGCCGTGCGACACGGCGGACCGTCCCATGGAGCATGGGAAGGAACGCAAGGACCAGAATGCTTTCGACGAATGCACCATCGAGCGATCGGGCCGCCAAGAGTTCGCTGAGTAATGCATCGGAACGGGTGTCGGCAGGCGACGTCTTCAGATCGGAGAGGAGACCTACAACGGAAGAGTAGTGGCGCAAGGCCTCGAACTCAGAAAACAGCCCGCCGAGGTCGGCTTCGGTCGAGGACACGTCCGAAAGAAGACGCGTTTCGATGCCGCAAAGCGTGCAACTGCAAGTGACACCCAGGGGCATTGTCTTTCCCCCTCAGGCCCACGGTGAAAATGGGATTCCGCGTCGGAGGGCTGGGCCTGCCCTCTACCGCTTCCATGCAGCAAAACGGGAATCCATCGGTTTCGGGGAGGAACCGGCGTTGGACCGCCGCTGGCTGCTGAGGGTCAACGGCGGAGGCGTATCCTCCGCAATTCAGCAACGCGCTGCTGAGATTTATTTTTTCTGGCAGGAATCGAAGACAAAGAAAAAAGGCCCTTCGGCGTAAGCCGGAGGGCCTTGATCGCGAACGCAGCTAGTAGCGATTCTCCTCGGAAGGTTCGGGAGATTGCGCCGAAGCTTCAGGCTGTGGGGCATTGGCCTGCGGCTCGGGTTCGCCGCGGTCGAGCCTTTTTACAACGTCCGCTCGAATCGTCCAGGAGGTGACCTTCGTTCCTTTTGCCTTCTTGCCTTTGCCGTTCGAGACGTCGTAGGTCGAGCTAATGAGACTGCCTTCGACGAGGACGTGCGCGCCCTTCTTGATCGAGGTCAGGGTGTATTCGGCGAGGCGTGGACGGAAGATGCAGACACGGTGCCATTCGGTCTTCGAGGACCACTCATCGTCGGCGTTCTTCCAGGAGCGTTGTGTGGCGACGGACAGGACGGTGAACTTCGCGCCGTTGTTCCGGGCTTGACGCTGCTCGGCGTCGGCTCCGACGAATCCGATGATCGTTACTGAGTTCAGGTAAGACATTTGTGAATCTCCTTTTTTGCCCCATTTTCCTGGGGCACCCAAAAGCGAGAGGCTGCTGCTCCCAAGGCGAGTGGCTGCATTCTGGGAGGGACCCAACGCGGTAAGGGAGGAACCGGGAAAGCAGAAGCCGTGAAGCTGCCGGGCGCAGGAATTAGCCCGAAGCTGTGCCCAAGAAAATGACCGGCAAAAAAGGAATAAAACTTATGAACTCAATTCGAGTTGGAGAGAACGAGGGCCGGTCGATACGGGGTGGTCACCGTCTGAGACCGAGGGCCGCAAAACACCAATTTCGCTTGGTTGGACATCTAAGTAGGCGCGTGGTCCGGAGGAACCAATGAGCTTTGATTTAATGGACTTTTTGACCAGCCATCTTGGTGCAATCATTTCGATCACGCTTCTGATTGTCGGCCTGATAAGGCTGTTCGGTCGGCATTCCTCTCCAGTCTCGGAAAGGAAGAAGCTCGATAAGTTCAGGGGAGAGGCCGAAGGAAAAGCCGATTCGGCCGGTCAGCGGGCGATTGCGGATGTTGACGCTAAGCATTCTTCGTTCTTCGAGGGGAGACAGCGATGACGAGCCATGTGGTGTATCTATGCGTGATCGCAGCACTGAGCCTTGTTGTGTGGAGGAAGAACAGTAAACTGAGACGCATTGAGCGCTCACATGACGAACAATCGAGGGCGCTGATTTTCGCGCTCCAAATCATCGTCGCTCTTACGGCTAGGGTTGAATCGCTGGAGGCGCAGTACGAGAAAGCTATGGATCGGGGCTTTGAGCTTTACCAAGAACTGAGAGAGGCCAAGCGGGATCTTGCGCGTTTCCGTAGCCTATACGAATCCTTCAGCAAGTATGCTGAACCGCTAGCTGCTCGTACGGACGCTTTAGAGGCTGCGCGGTTGGCAGCTAAAAAGAACGAACTGGGTGGGCGCCTTTTCGAGCTAGTTCTCGCCTGCTTTTTCCCTGGGTGCGGGCGGCGGCCTTCATACGGCGGAACCTGACCTTTCCCGCGCGTTCGAATTTCATCCCGGAAGTGAACGGCTTGGCTGTTGCGCTGAGTATTTCGTCGTAGCAAACCACACGAGCCATCGGTCGCCATTCTGGACAATTGAACCCAACGTCTTGCGGGCTTGCCGCCCAACGTTGTGAATTATAAAGCACGTTAGCATTCACAATGGGCCGTGGATTCGCTGAAGGTGCTGGAATATGCTGTAGAAATGCCCGAGCCCATCAAAATGGATTTAGAGCGCCAAGTCCGGCTCTGGATCGACAAGAACAAAAAAGAGGATAGCCGCCTCGAATTTAAACTGAAGGTGGATCTCAGCACGCCCGGTGCAAAAGCGGAATTCATACGAGATGTCATTGCTCTAGCCAATTCTGAAGGTGAAGACCCGCGCCAGGACGCTCACCTTGTGATCGGGTTCAAGGATGGGCGCTTTCATGGAGGCAAAAATGAACGCTACGATGGGGCGACGTTCGGCCAGCTATTGGATGCCAATATTTTCCCTTCACTGAAATATGCGTATGAAGAGTTCAACCTCCCGAAGGCCAGGCGCATCGGCGTCCTGATCGTCAAACCGGACGGCCGCGCGCTCTATGTTGTGAAGAAAAGGCTTCTTGACAGCAATGGTCGGGTACTACTTTCGCCGGGCCAGTGTCTCGGAAGGAAGGCGGATCGCAAAATCGATCTCGACGGCGACGAGATTCATGCACGACTGGCCAGTATTCTCGAAAGTCGAATAGAAGAGGCGACGCGTCCGCTGAAGAAGCGAATAAAAAGGCTCGAACATGAAACAGGCCCAGCTTTTGAAGTAAAACGGATTCGGTTCTACATGGAAGCAATCTCAGACTGGGGGGAGCTCGATGTGCTTCTGCAAAGGTTAATTCCGTACGCTCGCGAATTCGATTATAACGTGAAGCACCGAGTTCTAGATGCGGTCATGGATATTATCGGGCGAGCCAGTCGGGACATGCCGGTTGGCGTTGCTCAATCGGTTGATATGGTGTTGATGGAAGTGATGCCAATCAAGAGCGGAGGAGTCCATTATCCAGCCAGGGAAAAATTCTCCGACGAGGACGTGGAGCTACTGAAGAGAATTGAAAATGCGGCTTTTGGACTGACGTGGGATGCGTGTCGGTACTTACGCGACGTGAAAATAGTCGAAGTCTGTGCCCGGCTCTACTGGGTTCTAATACGAATCGCAACTTTGAACCGGCTGGAGCGGGTTCAGGCAGCATCTCTGCACAATGCCCGCCGTTGCCGACAGATTTGCATGGAGGAGCGGAAAGGGAAATCGTTTCCTGAAGCTCATAAGAAACTCGGGGAGGAAATCGCGGACGCGCTTAACGCGTTCGACTATGACTGCAAGGGGTATCAGATTGCGACACCTGTTCCGAGGGATTTGAGCGCTGCGGATTGTGCCGCTTGTGTCGCGGTTTTGAAAGAGGGTGATGCGGTCGATTGGGACTTAGCTCGAAGAGAGCTGCCGCTGGCCTCCGCGCTGGCTATCGTCAGGAAGGATGAACAAATCGTGGGCGTCGGCGCGATCAAGCGCGAACGTAAGAAATACGCCGCTGGCATAGCCGTCAGAAGTGAGGTGCAATTCCCGCCGGAGACATTGGAACTAGGGTATGTTGCGGTCTCGCAGAAACACCGAGGTCATGATCTATCACACTGCATAGTTCGAACGCTTTTGAAACAGCATCGCGGAAGGCTGTTTGCGACAACCTCCAACGATTACATGAAGAGCACCTTGACCCAGGCCTCGTTCGAAAAGAAGGGGAAGGACTGGAAAGGCAGAAAATACATGCTGTCGTTCTGGGACAGGGAAATTTGAGGAGGGGCAACAAATGCTGGCTAGGTGTCGGCGGCGCTAAAGTGCGGAGAGGAATGCGCGGTAGTTCTCGCCAAGCGGATTGGTAATTGTTGGAATATCCCAAATTCGACATGGAGCTTTCACGACAGGTGCGGCTTGACGAGCTTGGTTGGCCGGAACGTAGGGAAGCGACCGACGAGAGGCGGCCTTGATAATGTGTTTAACCGGTGTGTCGCGTCGCTGATTTAGCAGACGCGTAGCGGCAACACGAACGTGCTGGACAGATCGAGCACTGCGGGTGCCGGATAGTGCAGATTTTCGAGGCGAGATCAAGGATGGCCCAGTTAATCTGAGGCGCGCGTGGATGATCGACGATTCGCCGCGAAAGTGCCTGCAGCCACGGATCGTAGCGAATATCGGATAGCTTTCGTGTGCCAAAGCATCGCTCCAAGACCCGCGCCATGTTTACGTCCAAGAGGGGCTGGGGATGACCGTGGCAAAAGGTCATCACCGCGCTAGCGATATACTGCCCAATCCCTGGAAGGGCCTCTATTTCGGGACGAGATGCGGGGAAGCGACCCCGACGGGCTTGCATTTCCTTGCCGAGTGCCCGCAACGAGGCGGCCCTCCTTCGCCATAGACCAATCGGTTCAAGAAAAGCCCGTAATTCGCTGTTCGTGGCGGCAGCGAGCTGATTCCACCCTGGAAAGCGATGAACAAAACGAGGGAAAAAAGTTGCCACTGTTTGGGCTCGCGTACGCTGAAGTAGAACCTCGGAAATTATCTGAATGTAGGGGGAAGCAGCGGGTTCGCGCCATGGGAAGGTGCGTCCTTCTCTCTGGAACCACGCAATAAGGAGCTCGCGGAACGCGGCCACACGTTTTGCATGCCGTGCAATTCTCGCTTCGATTCTGGTATGTGTCCCTGTCACGCGGCGCTTAGCACGAACCTAAAGATTAATCGCATCCTCCTTGATCATGTCAACCGCCTCGTTCTCCAAGCCGATGTGCAAGCAGGTACTCTCGGCCCTCCCCTGTCATTTCGCGTCCCCGCGGGCCATGCTTAATAAAACCGAGCCTGACCAGGAATGGCTCGACATCGTTCAGGATGCGATCCTTGTCCACAGTGCGCATCAAGTTGAGGATGTTTTGTTCACCTATGGGGCCATTCGCACGTTCCAGGATTGCCAGGTATTCGAAATCCATACGGGTCAGGCCCCGCTCATCGATCTCCCGGGCTCGGCGGACATCGTCGAGATGTTCTGGCAACGGCTTCTCTTGCTCGGACACGAGCACTGCGGTTTCCAAGGCTTCCGCAAGCTGTATCGCGATCCGTGGGACGCACCGGCCGAGCCGCGCTACCGCGTCGTAAACAGTGTTGGGCCAGTCGCGATGAGGCACCTTCCATTCAAGGATGCGCGCGACTTCGGCCTCGGTGTATTCGCGGAGCTGGATCTCGTCGCAACGGCTGGCGAAGGCGGCGTCCACATCGGACACGCGTGTCGTGGCAAACAGGAATGTGGCTTGTTGTACGCGTGCGACGTGGTCAGAAAGCACCACTGTCCTGTCGGCCGCTTCGAGCATCGTGAGTAGCGCTTCCTGCAGAGACCGTGGAACCAGATGAACTTCGTCAATAAAGACGATGAGCGGAGGATACTCCAGCACCGGCAAGCCAACCTGCTGTCCCACCTGCGACGAAGACAAGTGGTGCGCCCTTAGCTCCCCGTTGACCATTTCAAAAAGCTTGTCGCGGCTGGACACTCCGCGGCCGTCGAGCTTGACGAACGGAAGTTCGAGTGCGCGCGCCATTCGCCGGGCTAGCTCAGTCTTGCCCGTGCTAGGTAGCCCAGTCAAAAGATAGTTCTTCGCCAAATGCGGAGGCTGCTCGATGAGAGCGCGGAGTAAGTCGTTTGACAGACGCGAAACCGCGGGCTCATTACCAATGAATCCCTCGAATGCCCGTCGTACACGTTGGCGAATTTCGGGAGGTATCCGAGAAGGAGCACCCAGCGTCGCAACGAAATCACCTGATCCTGTTGCTGATCCGTCATTTTTGTTATCAACGGGCGGAGCAGTGCTTTGGTCTCCTCCTTGCGGGATCGCCGACGACGGCGGAGCGGAGGGCTCCGAAACTCCAGTGGATGACCGAAGCTGCGTCGTTGCTGGTTGCGGGGCCGTGGTGATTGGCGTGGCACCGCAATTTGGGAAGGAAAGATCCAGCTGTCGCACCGAGGCATCGCCTTCGGCAGAGACCGACACCATCCCCGCGAGTAACGCCTGAGCATCCGCCAGCGAAACAACCACGGTGTCTTGCCGGTTGTCGCCGTCGAGGTCTGCAACGCGCGTCATTGTTGATCCATCAAAAACGACGAGTCTGCCCGCGGAGTTGATCGTGATTTGAGCAGTACCTTCGAGCACGTCCTGCATTACTTTCTGGTGTGCGGTAGCCCACTCGGCGGTCTGGTGCTGGTGCAACCATGGCGCCGCGTAAATACGAAAACCAAAATCGAGAAACTGCGCGAGCACAGAGGCAGCGCAGGTCCTCCACAAGTCGCTTGGCAAGGGTTGAACCCAAACCGATTGAAGCAGCTTGCCAAGGTTAGCGGCTTGTCCGAGCGCGGCACGCATTTCGGTCGCTGACATTCCCGTTGCGCGATACTTCACCTCGACGGGTGTCAGCTTGATAGCAACGTGCTGACCGGGAAGTGGAAGCTGCACGGCGACCACGAGCAGATCGGGTCGCTGGGCAGTCGCGGACCGCGGAAGCAGGCCATCCCGTAGGCCGTCGAAGAGGTCCTCGTAAGGATCAACCGGGAGAACAAGGTGGATACAGTTGCCTGTCCACACCGGAAGCCTTATAGCTGTTGTGCCCGGGCGAAAGACATCCTGGACGAGACGCGTGGCAAGTAATAGTCCAAGCTCGCCGCGCGATTGGCTTCCCCCGCTCGCCAGACGTTTTAATATTGGTATGCCGTGACGGGAAATTTCCTCTAGGAGGCCTGGAATGTTTAGTGTTGAATCGGTGACGAGTGAAGCCGCTCGCTCGACCGCGTCGCACATCGCTGTTGTCGGTCGAGCCACAAGGTAGTAGCCGAGGCTGCTCTCGCCGCCGGAAAGAACCCCGGGCAGTTCGTAGTCCCAGAGGTAGCCGCCTTGGCCCACGGTTCCGCGCACAACGCACGCGGGGTCCACCTGGCTCGATGTCACCGACAGGAAAATCGCATTCTGCAAGCGACTGCCAACAGCGTCTTGGTTCGGAGTGAACCGGAAGTGAGTATTTTGTCCGTCTCCGACGCAGAGATTTTCATACGCTGTAACCGTCCTTGCGAGCAAGGCGGGAAGGCTAGAATCCGTCAACCGCGTCGTGGCGACGCGGGATTCAAGGATGGCGCGGGCATTCTGAAAGTCTTCGCGTACACGAACGCGAAATAGGGAGGCCGGGGCGATTACCGAGCGCGTGAAACCATTGGTTGCCTCGGGCGAGCGCGCACCGAGCTGGTCGATAATAGTGAGATCAAGCCGTGGGACATCGCCGTTTGCGCCTAACTTGAACCACCGGACTCGCTCTGCTGTCGTTTCCGCAAGGTCAGCAAGCTGCTCGGGCGACGGGTCGACAGCACCGCGCGAGTCAAACACCTCCACGTGAAGGCTTCCCGTCGCTCCCGCGTTCTCTTGGGTATGTTGTTTTTCGCTCCACCGGAACACGCCATCACCACATTCGCTCGAGCTTTCCGCGTCGCCAACAATCCCTATCCTTAGCGTCGCGCGGGCCGGCAGCAACCGGTTAACCTCGCGCAAGCTGTCCTGAGTTTGTTGCGACGTGAATCCACCCGTAATCGCCTGCACGTCGAGACCTAGCTCAGCAAGACGTAACATCGCTTCCTTCCTTGGTTTTTCTTTGTCAAGAAAGGTGGTATTCGCTAACACCGCCCAATGTACGTCTTCACATGGGAGTGAGAAAAACGCTCTGGCCCTCGCGGATTGCCCGTCCCACAGGTAAAGGACCCCGGCGTCCGGGCACTGCGCGGGCGTGAGCAATCCTGCGGCGGGACACAGGTTTGCCATAGAGTCAGAAAGTTGTCCTTGGGCTACGACATGCCAAGCGAGCCGCAGCGGGTGAAGAGGCGAAAGCAAGAGGACGACGGGCTCTTCCGTTGCGACGTGGCGACCGGCCTGCGTGTTCCATTCCGCAGCATGGATAGCAAGCGCGTCTAGCCAGCAAGCAGCCTGCGGTTCGACGCCTAACCATGCGAGGTATTGCGCTAGATAGTCACTCGTGAAAGGAAGTAGAGATGATTGGTCCATCTCTATCTCGGCAACACAGCGTTGTTCTTGTTTGAGAATGTCGCGCACGACTTCACGAGCCGCAAGCAAGGCGGCCGGGGGATTGCATGGCGGGCGCGGATCAATTTGAGGCTGCACGTTTCCGAGCATCCGGTCGCCGCCCCAGTCTATTGTCAGTCGGCTTGGGACGTGCTCTGCCCAGCACGCGATGACAGGCCTCCAGCTCTCCGAAGACGGTAGGTACGCGCTAAGTTCAAGCCGGTGCAACGGTGTATCGGGCGCATGGGGGACGCTTGGTCTCTTTGTCCTATGCGTCTTCACCAGCGCCTCAAGCCTCGAATTACTGAGATCAGCTAGGTCGCGGATTGTGATTTGCAAGGCCCAGATTCCGATGGCAGAGCCTGCAGCATCCACAACACTTACTTCGAAAGTGTCGTTGTCTTCGAGGTCTTCGTTGAAGGCAACTGAGTGTCCTCCCGGTTGGACGACCTGGACCTTTGTAGCCTCGCCGGTACGCGTGAGCGATACGCGGGTGGCATTGCTGCCGTGAAACACTACCAGCTCGGTCGCTCCCCCACGGGTCAGCCCCAGCTCTTGTGTCCAGTTGTTGGCCCGCGCGGCGTACACCGGTATGCCATTGCGTTCGGCGTCGCGTGTGACAACTATCCCACCGCACGCGAAGGAGTCGAGAACAAGGACATCGACAGTGCCTGCACGACAATTGGTCGCCTCGGCCGCGTACTTGACAGGCTTTCGGTGTGCAGGCGGAGTTGCATCGGTGCACTTCTTTGGGTCAGTCGTCGAGGGCGGCAACGGAACCGCCGCTAGGCGGTCAACCTTCCTAGAAAAGTTGACGATGCTTGGTGTGTTACCCGACTGGCTCGACGCGGACAGATCTGGCGCGGACGCCACGACGAAAGGCCCACCGCGAAGAGGGTTTGCCCCGGGCAATCCATTGGTGCAGGCAAGCACAAGACGGTCTAGTTGCTGACCCTGTCCCAGTTCGGAGAGGATATCGTCCAGCACCTTGACGGAGAGCGAGTCATACCACGCGGGCGTGGAACCCGGAACGTGGTAGTAACGCGAGGGCGCCGTCTCGAAAGCGGTTGGTGAAAAAAGTCGTGCTCCGAGGTGCCCCTGCAGCGAATCAAGGCTGGCGGAAACGCCGTGGATTTGCGCAGCGCCGGTCATTTT
Organism: uncultured Acidobacteriota bacterium; assembly: GCA_963702125.1. Lineage (GTDB taxonomy): Bacteria > Acidobacteriota > Terriglobia > Acidiferrales > UBA7541 > Palsa-295. The sequence goes on along the minus strand of OY969716.1, from coordinate 3,846,679 downwards.
CATCTGGTCTATGGCGTCGCGGAGCCCCGCCGAGCCGACCAGCTTACCCAGGCTTCGCAGCACATTGTAGGACTCCTGGAAATCAAGGCCGCTCGTTCCGTCGACGGGGAAACCCGCAGCCCGGCAGGCCGTGTCGACGGATGAGGCACCCGGAGTCGCTGCGAGGAGACGGTCAAATACTTCCCACGACATTCCGTCCCGGGCGGCAGGCTCGAGCCTTGCGGATTCCACTCTAACCAGCCTAGCCAGAGAACGTGCTTGCTTTTCCTGTAAGCCCAGATGCGCAGCAACGGCTGACACCAAATGCACGTGTAATGAATCCTCTCCGCCGTGAGATACCAGGCCAAGTTCTCCCAGGGTCTCCGTCGTGTTCGCGAGAGACTCGGGACGAGTGTCCCACGAGCTGCGCGCCGCGAGGATCAGAACCAGCGGGCGACTGTTTCGGATCGTGACGGCATAGTCCCAGTTACAACCGCACGAAAGGACGTTCGGACCCAGGGGAGCGTTGCCGTCAACCAGAAGAACGACGACTTCGCGGGAACTGCCACCGGCTACTAACTGCCATTCGTGTTGCCCGCTACCGGTCAGCATCGCGAAAAGCTCCCGGAGCGTTTCGTCGGGGGGACCTACAAGGACAGGACGAAAAGGATCGTGCGGTGCACGCGTCAACGCGTACAGAAATTGTTGCTCGACATAGTTTCGAAGGCTTTGAGCTAGCGCAACCATGAATGTGAATATCCCTTCATTGTTACTGTTCCTTAGAACGGCGGGACCAACAGGCGGCCGCCCGCAGCATCGGGACTATCAACTACCAATCCTAACCGGGCTAGATCGCGACCCGTTTTGCCGTCCAGGAGCTCTCCGGCCGGAACGTGGAGGCCATACTCGCCGAGACGCTGGCGAAAATCGTCCAGGCTGACGGGAATGGACGGGTTCGCGGCGCAGCAAGCATGAACGAGCATCACGAGCATCGCTGGGCCAGGTTCAAGCGATAGTGGCTTTCGTTCCCCGGCATAGGCAAGCAGGTACGCTAGGTCGTAGCAACGTTGTTCCGGGTACTTTGCTTTTACTTGTCCTAGGCTGTGGCGCGCGAATTCAAACAAGTTTTTCGTGTATCCGGAATCGCATCTAGCCAAGTCGCGAAGGTCCTCCCGCTCGTCGAACATTTGGCCGACACGTGCGCGAAGCCACTGGCCAGCATCGCCCGCGTCGATCAACAGCCTGTGCGTGGACACGTGAGCAAGGAAGCCAGCCAGCGCTGACGGCGCGCCCGCACCTGATGATGAGTTAAAGCCAATTGGGGTCGCCTGCGGCCAGGGAACACCAGCATCGTCCAACCGGCAGAGCAACAGGTTGATGCCGGTTCGCGCGTAGGCATATTTCTCGATCAGGCGTTTGATGAGTGGCTCAGCATCGGCGCCAAGTTCGAGAAGCGGGCGCGACTTGTCATGTGCCTGCCATACCTGGGTTTCGATTTCCGTTGCGGTAGGCGCTGTTGACCCCGATGCTACCTGCAAGGCGTGTTCCCAGACGATGACGTTCGCATTGCACGTCCAGAGGACGTGCATGCCCAGCCCGAGACGCAGGAGCGATTCAACCAACACGGTCCACTGGCGGCGGGTGAGGCTCGGCTTGGTAGTGAGAACCGCAGGCAAATCTTTGCAAAAGCGCTCTGCAGGGCACAGGCGAAATGCACCTTGGCTCGACCGGAACGCTCGTAGCATTTCTTCACCAAGCTGCAGGGTATGGAATGGTGCGACCGAGGCTGGAGGCGGCTGTACTTGCTGCAGGCCCTGTTGCAGGGACCCTTCAACAAAACGCGCGAACACGTCGTCGGTTGACGCAATCGAGAGTGACTCTCCCAGTTGGCGGGCTAATGCAACACCGTCTTGTCGCCCCAATCCTGCGCCAATGGCCTCGAGCAGAAGGTTCGACGGATTCCAGCGACTTCGCGGGCGCTTGCCGAGGACGCCGGCAATACGCGCGACAGAAGGTACGAGCGGCATGAGCTGCCGCGAGGCGAGCGAACTGTATTGTCCGTGCTTGAGCGGGCTTGCAATTCCGCCGCGCTGGGTGAGCAGTCTTGACCACGTTTCCGTCCCGCCGGTTACATCAGGCATTGCCGCGGGAATCTTCTCGATGTTGTCCAAGTCCACGCTGCTCTCCGGAACGCCAAGGATGAGCCGACGGTAAGCTGCCGCCAACAATACTTCGCCGGTGGACCACTCCGGCGCGGTCGAGTAAAGCATCGAGTCCTCGTACACTGAGTGGCGATTCTTTGTCGGGGACGCTTCGAATTCTGATACGTGCATGGGGCCTCGGTTAATTCGGCACCAAGCCGGGAGCCGCTCCCGGCGCTGGGACACTGACTTTCTTTTCGTCGGGCAACAAGACGAACGTGCGACCATCAACGAACAAGTCTTCCTTCCGGCACAATTCACCTGCGTAGCGATGGCGCACACGGTCGAGCGCCGCTCTCACACTGGCAGGGAGGCTGCTGGCAGCACAACCCTTCTTGCGAAGTTGTAAGGCCATGAAGAAGTCGAAGGTGACCGGTATCCGGTAACTTGGTTCAGTAACCCTGATAGATGGCACATCGTGGCCAGGGGAAGAATCCGTCGCGCTCGGCGCGGCAAGCGCCTGCGCTCCAGTGGTTGGTCCCTGCAACGCAACGAGCGGCTCAACTTCGTCGGCGGTTGGTTGTCCGAGAATTTCAAGCAGGTTGAACTTGAATACAGGATTTCCTAGCAGGGGCTGGAGCGAGGTGCTCACTGCGCGCAGTAGCGCGCTGTCCCGTAAGCAAGCCTCGTAGTCAGCAAGTAGGTCTTCCAGCGCATGGTAACCGAGGCGAACTCCCGTCGATCGCTTGGCTATCATTCCCGCGATGTTTCTCAACAGGCAGACCGCCGCGACGGCGACGGCCGACTCCCTTCCAAGCAGGTCCCACTCGCGTTCCGCCTTTTCAAAAACATCAAGCAAGGAGTCTTCCGCTGTCGCCGGGCCATGTTGCCGGGTCGCGGTTCTGCCCTGCTCTACCGATTGGCAGAACGCATCTTCGATGAGCCGGATAGGATGGCCGGGATCGCGAGGTGTAGATGTTGCCGGGTCCAGCCGCGCGTAGTCGCGAGCAATGATTTCGCGGATGGGCTTGGTGGATTCCCCCTGCCCGTCTAGCGAGATCGCCTGGAGCGCTCGTAGCGTTACGGGTTGAGTTTGGGCATCAATCGAACGGTGCTCAAGGAACGCCGTGGCAGCTTTCCTTGCCGGTCCACCCCTGAACATTGCGTGCGGGTAGAGTCGCAACGCAAGGGAGAGGATTGCCTGCGAATCAGGGACAGCGTGTCTGGCGGCTGCAACGTTTTGATGAACCCACTCGCAGGGGTGAACAGTGTCAGCGAAGTCGCTCCATTGCCCCACGACGAGTTCTGCAATTAGCGAGAACGCGTCCCGGAAGTTCCAGCGCTGCCCACGCGCTAGCTCACCTCGTCGCAGCATCGCCAAGAGGTTGCGCCGCGTGTCATCGTCGCGCAACCACTCGGCATTCTGCCTAAATGGGCAGAGATCTCGCGACGCGCAGTCCTGGCACTGTCCGGTGGTTTCCCACGAGGCCACGTCTACGGCAGACAGCAACGCTTGCTCCAGCGGTGGGGAGTTTCCGACTAGCAGGCTGTCTACATCAAGGGGCCAACAGGCAAAGCGCGGGTCGGTCTCGATAGGCCAACAAGGCTTTGGTCCCGCTAGAGTGTCCCTCCCCAGACTCGATGCTTGTACTAAGTTCGCAAATAGTTTCGTAACGTCGTTACCAAAGGCGCGGTAAGCCTCGTTCATCGCCCTAGCGAGCAACCCGCGGTTGGCACACGCGATGAAAACCGGCATGGGAGGAGTGTCGGGGGTAGTTATCAAATCCGCGAGGTCGAGGGCCAGCTCGTTTGCGGCGTTTCCGTGCGCAGATTCGGTTGCGGTGGCATCCTGGACCACCATCAAACGACCTACCTTCGCGGCAAATGCTGCGCCAGCTGCACCAAGGTCTCCCGGTAGTATTTCGACCTTCCGCGGAATGAGCCCGCTTGGGGCGAAGCGTTGCGATAGCACCTGGCAAAGTGCACCGCCAAGGCCGAGCGCGGTGTCAAGGTGTGACAAGAAATCCTGGACCGTTTCGGATTTTCCGTTGCCAGGGCCACCGATCAGGAATATCCATCTCGGTGACGAAGCCGGGTTGGTCGCGATATCGTTCGCGAGCCTTCGAAGCCGCTGCACGAGGCTCGTTTCTATCGTTCGACCGATAGGGTTGCTTGCTGCTTGGAAAGGAACGTGAACGCCGCCCTTTGCGTGTCCATGCCAAGACAACAGTTCGACGACGCGCGGGTTCGCGTTTTCAGGCATTAGTCTCCAATCATGCGGGTTCCCGGCGGAGTTTCCGGTTCAAGTCCTTCAACAGCAGGCCAATAAACTCGGCCAGGAAGGGCGGCACAGCGTTTCCCGTTTGCGTATACCGGGGACATTCCTTGAGGCGCTTGTCCCCGCCGGTTGCGTATTTGCCTTTGAACTCGTACCAATCAGGGAACGATTGTAGGCGAGCATACTCGCGAACGGTAAGAATCCGTGGTTCGGAGTAGTGCAGCAAGTCATCCGGCAGCGTCGTTAGCGTGTGCGAGGGCTGGTTGGCGTCGAGCGGAACGGTGCAGTGTTTCTTCAGGCCAAAACGTTTCCGGTCTTTCTCGGATAGCTGGATGCCGTGCCGGCAGGTTGAAATAATTTGCTCGAATCTATTCTTGGTCTTCTCGCGGTGATTCGCCAATCGAAGACTATTGGGAGCTGTGCCGTTTAATTCGCCGTGCAACAAGCGCTGGTAGTTTGTCTTGGGGTGTGAATACTCAATTTGTTGGCAGCCCGTGGCATCGACGCAGTCCACGAGTCGCTTGCCCTTGTTCTCCAAGTCCGATATCGCCTGACTCACCGTGATTGCACGCTTGAAAGGAAGTCCCTTGGCCTTCAGAAATGCTTTGCGGCGCTCCTCGTAATCGTGGAACGGATCAAAGTCGGGACGTGACTTGAGAAGATCGCGACGGATGGCCAGCATGATGTAGCGAGGACGAAACTGAGGTACACCGATTTCCATGGCGCGGACGAGCCGCGTGAAAACCTCGTATCCGGCGCCTCGAAGGCTTTTCTTGATTCGGTCGGAGAACGGCTTCAGAGTTTTCTTGTTTCGTGTTCCGTCCTTCACCTTCTGACGAAATGCGACGGAGATTCCCTTCACATTTTCAAGGAGCAGGAAGGGAGGCTGAAGTAATTCCACGATTTCCACGTAGTGTTTGAAAAGTCGGTTGCGCGGATCGTTGGATTTTCTCCTGCCTGCCAAGGAGAAGCCCTGGCATGGCGGTCCTCCGGCCAAGAGATCGAGCTTGCCCTTGAGTGTGGCAAGCTCCTCGCCGTGCTTCTCGATGAAATGGCTGATTTCGATGGGGCTCTTTTCCAGCCAGATAGGCCAGTCGTACTTGTGAGGGCACGATCCCTCGTCTCCCAAGAGGTTAAATTTCAGCGTGCGGAACGCAAGCGAATCCTGCTCTACCGCGAACAGGCCGTTCCAGCCTGCAATCATGAGTCCGAGCGAAAGACCACCTCCGCCGGCGAAGAGATCGACGAAATTTCCGCTCATGGCCGCCCCTTGAACAGTGGCCATTTTTCCCTCACGTATCGTTCCGCGGCGTCGCGCACGACCCAGGCAAGGGAAACTTTTTTGTCGCGCGCAATTTCCTCAAGTGTTTCGTGAAGGTCTGTGGGGAAACTTATCGTGGCGCGAACCGATGATTTCTCGATCGACGCGACTCTTGTTTTTCGCTTCGTGCCTCGGGTCACGGGATAAACCCACTTGCTCGGGAGTATAGCACCACAGTTCACCATAGTGGTGAACTCGCCTTTGGGCAATCGTAAGGTTGATACCTAACACAGTACGATCCCTCGTCATTTACTTTCGTCGGAACTCCAACGGGCTCCATATCTGGAGCATTGTACCGCTTTCGCCTTATATTCGCCTATGGTTCCCGGAGGGGGGAGAACTTGGTCAATGGCATCGCAGAACAAGGCAGCTGCGCGCTCAATTCTTGTGAAATTCCCAAGGCTTTCTGTGTTCGCGGATCTGGCCGTAACTATAGCGAGTTCCTGGCCCAGCTGCAGGTCTTCGGGATTTACGATGAACTCGTTGTCGAGAATGCCGAAGACGAGCTGGCGCTCCTCATCGCAGTGATGCACGCGGACCCACATGTATTCGCCGGGAAAGCCCGGAGTGTCTGCAGGAAACTCAACTTTCACGTAATCACCGCGATCATATTGGGCCATGTTGCACCCCGCAACTTTAGTGTAGAAGAAGCGTCGGCTGGAAACCACACTGTTGTAGTCCGCGCGTCAAAGGCGGAATACTTCATTCCGCCATGCCAGGCCAAAACCTGCAGTCGAGACCGAAAGCGGCGCGAAGCGTCCTTGACTGGCTCGTGAGCGGAGGGCATTTCGTTAGTGGGGGGTTGAGTAGGGAATGTCCCCGCGTTGTTCCACATTGTAAAACCGAATACGGCTACGCTGTCACGGCAGCGGTCAGATTCCCGCGAATGAGGTACGCGCCAGATACAAACGCAAGCGCAAGCCATTCCATTTCAGGTGGCTAGGTTGGCACGGCGGTGGGGAGCGGGCCTACCGCCGATTCGAGTCTGAGAATGCGACAAAACCTCAAGGGCCAGATGGTCTAGAGGTCTTATGTTTCGCGTGTTGGAGGGCTATTTGTGTCTCGCGGAGCTGGTCCAGGTTGAGCTGCAGTTCGGAGGCGTAGATTTCGGCACGCTCGTGGACCCTCGCGTTCCTAATGGCGACAGCAGCTGCGACTGCGAGCGACTTCGCTAAGCGGAGATGCTCATGTCCGAATGCGTTCGGAGCGAACGCGCCGAGAGATAAAATACCCAAGACTTGCCCGGCGGCGATGAGGGGAAGGCCAAGCCACGATCCGATTCGATCGAGCGGTTGGATTTCGCGCCATTCCATTTCTCGGGTTACGTTCGACAAGAGAACGGCCCGCCGCTCAAACAGGATTTTCTCCAAGAATGCGTTTTCGGACGCCTTAAAGCTCAGTCCAATTCGTTCCGTAACGACGTGAGGAGCTTCGCGCGCGATCATCAAGTTCGACGAGTCTTCCACAAAGAACACTGCTGCTGCGTCGAACGGCACCAGTTCCGACACGCACTGCAGCAATGTATCGAGAACGGAGTCCATGGCCAGATTTTGACTGAGTGCCAACGTTGCCTTCCGCAGCGCTTCTGCCTCCGCGCGCGCTGTTTCTGCGGCGTCTAGGTGCTCGGTGATCGCCTTTTCAGCTTGCTTGCGGGAAGTTATGTCCTGAGCCGTTCCTACTACCCAGCGCGTTTCTCCATCCGCATGGACCGGAAACCCTTTTGCCCAAGCCCAACGAAATTCACCATCGGCGCGGACGAACCGAAACTCCTCGTCAAAGACTCCGGTGCGTACAACCTCCCGAAGCTTAGAAAGTACGCGGATTCTGTCTTCGGGATAGATTAAATCGCGGTACGCAGACGGATTTTGTCGCAAACTTTCGACACTGTGGCCGGTCAGCGTGGCGTAAGCATGGTTCACGTATGTAACTTCTTGCGTTTCGGCGTCCAACATCCAGAAAATCTCTTGGATGTTGTTGGCCATATGTTGAAATCTCTCTTCACTCTTCTTGAGGCACAATTCTGCCTTCGTGCGTTCGGTAACGTCACAGAGTATGAGCAGGTGGCGCCCCGGCAAGTAGTCGGTCGCCGCAGTAAAGTCCACGTATAAGAGTGTTCCGTCACTCGCAACTAAGCGCGCCCGACTTCTTTGGAGCTTGTTCCGAAGGAGTGAACTCCATCCTTGGTCGAACGCATCAGCGTTTTCGACGAAGCGACCAATATTTTGCCCGACCAGTTCATTTGGAGGGCATCTCAAAATAGCTGCTGCAGCTGGGTTCGCGTCGAGACAAATTCCTGCACTATCTGCGATTACGATCCCATCGAGAACACTTCGGAAAATTGACGCAAACTCGCAATCGGTGTTTCGAAAAGCTTGGTCAGATCGTCGATGTTCACTTCGGAAGAACCAAAGAGAATAAATATTCAGGAATGCCGCGAAGCTTAAAGCAAAGAGCAGCAACGGAACCGGTGTCGTAACGGGGACGGAATGGTAAGTGTAGCCAAGAAGAGAGAGGCACAGAAATATAATCGAAATGATTAGGGTGGCAACAGAGCACCGGCGAAACCACAGAGGCGAGTTTTGGCAGAACGCCTCTGAGATTGGACCAATCTTCATGGGATGAGCCGAATCCTCACTTCCGAAAGCTACCATCGCGCATGCGGCAAATTAATTCTTACCGAAGCTGTCCGTAATGCCGGACAAGGGCCCGTCCCATGAAGTTTAGATTTGCGCGAGTCGAGGAAAATAGCTCTAGAACAAGACGCTCAAGACCTGTCGAGCGTGGGCGAGTTGCTTGGGGTCGAGTCTGATGAGTATGTGATCGATATTCTTTCGAAGAGTTTTCGGATCAGCAGCAGAGTCAAACTCAAAAAACCTTGCCGGCGAAACGTTCAGACATTTGGCAAGGGCCAGGATCAGGTCAAACGACGGCTGTCTCTCCCCACGTTCAATCCGTCCAAGGTGTTTAACTTCGATGTCCACCTTCTCTGCGACCTGCCAAATCTTCAGCTTTCTCGACTTCCGTACAGAACGGACTAAGGCGCCGAATTGTGATGCGGCAGTCACGGAAGTTTCCAACCTGGACAGTAAATGGGGCAGCCCGATTGTGAAACCACCACAGAAGTCACTAATTAATTGACAAAGGGACCCACAAGGCGTAGTTACGAATACAACGATGATTTTTCCATCGCGCGCATGACTTCTGAGGGAAGGACAGCTATCGCCTTGCACATCTTTACGATCGTCGCTAATTTGGCGCTGACAACGCCGCGTTCGATCAGGCTTACGGTTGTTCGGTCACATTCCGCCTCTTCGCTTACCGTTTCCTGCGATATCCCATTCTTCCTTCTTAGTTTACGAAAGGCCTCTCCAAACGCCTTTTCAGGTCCTGTAAGGGGCTGAACGTGTCTGCCATTCACCTTCATGTGAGATCGCAGCGTCCCACGTTGACGAATACATTCCCACGGAATGCATTCCTCATTTGTAGATGGCACGTTGTGGCGGGCAAAACAGGCGAACTCCGATGATCTCCTCGTTCACGGCTAGATTGTCGTCGTTGGATATTTCCCCAGATACGTTGACCGCGTCCGTCGCGATGCCATCCGGCCCAAAGCAGCCGGAAGACGAATGCTTGTTAGCGATGGTTTCCGAAGGCGACGAAGATTCTCTTGGGGTACTTTTCAGGCGCTACGCCAAGCTGGTCCGCGCAATCGGTCAGCGAATACTTCGAGACATTGCAGAGTCGGACGATTTGGTTCAAGAAGTCTTTCTTTACATTCATCGCAGGAGCGGACTCTTTGATCGGTCCAAAGGCTCCGCGCGTTCCTGGATCTTCCAAGTAGCCTACACTCAGGCTCTAATCCGCAGGCGCCAGCTGAAATCCCACGGCCTCTACGCGTCCGCAATCACGGACAATCGAACTGAAAGTAGCCCCACAACGACCGGAGGCGCACACTACGACCAAAGCGTCGAAGGCTTTTTCGGCAGAGAGGGATGGAAAGGCATCTGGGATAGCCTGACCGAGTGCCAGCGCGAGACTCTACGACTTCACTTCTATGAGGGTTGCACGTTCACCGAGATTGCTGAAAAGTTGGGCCAATCCTACGTTAACATCCGCCATCACTACTACCGTGGGCTTGAAAAGCTTCGAAAGTATGCAAATGAGAACGCACTGAATTGGCCCTAGGTCGTCTGCTGTGGCGGAAGACGAGTAAGGGAATATAGAGGCTTTGTAACACATGAATTCGCACGAGAAATATCTAGAATTGTGCGCTGCTTCAACCGCCGGCGAACTCAGCCGCGGCGAAGAACTAGAGCTTCAAGAGCATCTTGCCGTTTGCGCGTCCTGCCGCCGCGTGAAACAAGAGTATGAAATGACGGTCGAGAGGGCCGTTCCCGCCCTAGCCGATGATCTCGCCTCTTCGGCCGTCGAACCCGATAGCAATTGGTCCGTGGAACGAGCCGAGGTCGCCTTTTTCAAGCGGCTCCGAACGGAGCAGAATTCTCCGTCTGCCAATGCATCCGCAGAAGCGAGCGGCGAACAGGCGGGTCGCCGGTTCACCTATCGGCCTTCTCAGATTCCGTGGGCGGAACTCTGGATGCCGTTTGCGGCGTGCGTATTTCTGGCCATCGCGTTGGGAATTGTTGCGTATCGAAGCGGAGTGAAACACGGTACCGCCAGCACGCAACAGCAAGCTGCGACGTCAAGCGCGTCAGCTGGGTCGCTCGAGGAGCAGATCAGCGATTTCGGTCACGAAAGATCGCAATTCCTGACGAAGCTCGCAGACGACGACAAAGCCATAAATGATTTCAAACGGCAGGTCGCGGAGCAAGCAAACGAGATCAAACGGTTGAAAGCCGCAAACGGCAATGCCGTTGCCAGTAAACAAAGTGGATCGCAAGCTGGTCCAGAAGCATCGAGCGAGATTGCGCGTCGAGACGCGGAACTCGCCGCTGCGCAAACGAACCTCCAGCAGCTCGAAGCGAGAGCGGATTCGCTCAGCCAGCAACGCGAGGACACGGCGAAGCAGGCTCAGGCGTTGCAAGCAAAAGTGGATGAATTGACTCAAGTCGTACGCGACCGGCAGCTAGCGCTCGATCAACAGGAAGTGGTGGTCGCAAAACAGCAGGTATTGCTCGACCACGATCGCGACATCCGCGATCTGATGGGCGCGCGCGACTTATACATCGCCGAGGTTCACGATGTCGCGGGAACCGGTGAGACCGACAAAACCTACGGCCGTGTTTTCTATACAAAAGGGAAGTCACTCATTTTCTACGCATATGACCTGGATCAGGAAACGGATTTGAAAACCGCCAGCACATTCCAGGCGTGGGGAAGTCGTGGTATCGACAAGCAGCAAGCTCTCAGTCTGGGAGTTTTTTACGAAGACAACACAAGCAAGAAGCGATGGGTTCTAAAATTTGACGATCCCAAAACTCTCGCAAACATCGATGCAGTGTTCGTAACGGTCGAGCCTCACGGCGGAAGCCATCATCCCAGCGGCAAGCAATTATTATTTGCCTCTCTGCGTATAACTCCGAATCATCCATAGTCCGAATCAGACAAGTTCAGACTCTGTCCGGTTTCCCGGACGGAACTTTCATTGGCACAAAAATCGCCGCGATTCGCATAGACCTAGTAGCGAGGCAAAACTCCTCGCTGCCGGAGGTTTCTTGCGAGTGCGCACGATCGGGCTTCTCTTCATTCTGAGTTTGGCCTCCGCGATGGTTTGTTCGGCGCAATCCCCGACCGGAACGATCAGCGGAATCGTTTTCGACCCTTCGGGCGGCATCGTTGCGGGCGCGGATATTTTGATCGTCAGCGACACCACCAGCGTTCAATATCCCGCGAGGACGGATGGTGAAGGAATCTACCTTGTAGCGAATCTTCCACCCGGCCCCTACCGCATTCAGGTGTCCAAGATCGGGTTCAAGACGATCATCAAGCCGGACATCGTCATCCACGTGCAGGATGCACTCGCCATCAATTTCAGACTTCCGCTTGGCGCCGTATCGGAAATTGTGACGGTCCAGGGAGGCACGCCGCTTGTAAATACAGAGTCGGGTTCAGTCAGCACGGTGATCGACCGGCAGTTCGTCGAGAATCTGCCGATGAACGGTCGAAGCTTCAATACGCTGCTACAGCTCACGCCTGGCGTCGTGATCGCACCTTCGAGCGTGCAGTCGCCCGGTCAATTCAGCATCGCGGGGCAGAGAACGAGCGCGAACAATTTCACGGTAGACGGAGCCTCGGCCGATTTCGGAGTGCAGGCCGGAATCACGGCCGGCGGTGGTTCGGGGCTCGGACAGGCCCAGGCATTCAGCGCGCTAGGGGGAACCAGCAGCCTGGTGTCTGCAGACGATCTTCAGGAATTTCGGATTGAGACTTCATCCTTCGATGCTGAATTTGGGCGCCAACCCGGTGGTCAGGTGATGCTGACTACGCGCTCGGGAACGAACGACTGGCACGGTGGTGTCTTCGACTATTTCCGAAATACCGTGATGGACGCAAACGATTGGTTTGCAAATAACGCAGGACTAGACCGTGCCGGAGAACACCACAACGATTTCGGCGGCTTTGTTGGCGGACCGATCTTGAAGGGTCGAACCTTCTTTTTCGTTTCCTATGAAGGCGCGCGACTGCGTCTGCCGACGACGTTGATCGATCAAGTCCCCTCTGTTTCGTCGAGGGAGAGTGCACCGGCGGCGCTGGCGCCTTTCTTGAATGCGTTTCCGATACCGAATGGACCCATATCCGCCGATGGCTACACGGCGCAATACGCGGGTGGTTTTTCGAACTCCGGAACACTCAATGCCACTAGCCTCCGCATCGATCATTTCTTTAGTTCGCGGTTCTCGATCTTCGGGCGTTACAACTATGCGCCATCGAAATTCGTGAGTTTGAGCAGTCCGGGAGAGCTGGACACACTGCCTGTTAACACCCAGACCCTCACTCTCGGCGCGAACATGGAGTGGGGAGGGCGATTCTCGAATGCGCTGCGAGGCAACTATTCGACTCAGACTTCAAACGTGCAATCCTCGCTGCACGCCATGGGCGGGGCCGTCCTGCCTCCGGCGAGCCTCTACCTCGGTGACTTGTCACCGACTTCAAACGAACTCAATTTCCAAACCTTCGACACATACTACTTTGCGGCGGGAAACGTTGGACACAATCAGTCTAAGCAGGTGAACTTCACCGACGATCTCACCTGGACGGTCGCGGGTCACGCGTTCAAATTCGGCGGGGATGGTCGCCTTGTTTATCTCCACATCGCTCCGTCGATGGGAGTCGTGGGCTACTCGACGGACACCGTTCAAGATTTCTTGGCTACCGGTCAAGCGGACCTATACACGACGACGACTCTCCCCGCGAAAATCCTCGCCAAGGCCTTCTCGCTGTACGCGCAAGATACTTGGCACGTAAACGCGAGGCTGACGTTGTCCTACGGTTTGCGTTGGGAAGTTAGCCCCGCGCCTTCCGCGCAAGCGAACACGACGCTCGTTGCTTGGGAAAACTTGAACAATCCCGCAGCGATTGCTCCGGCTCCGGCGGGAACGCCACTTTGGAGTACGAAATACGCGAACTTCGCTCCTCGTATCGGCATAGCGTATCGATTGAATTCGAAGGGCGATTTCGTGGTTCGTGGGGGCGCGGGCGTCTTTTACGATCTGGGTCTTGGTTCAGCGTCGATCGTTCCGTCCTACTGGCCGAATTCTGCTGCCGGGTCCTTCCTCGGGGTTTCGGTTCCGGTCGCGAGTGTCAGCCCGTATCTCCCTGCCATATCTCTTGCGCCGCCCTATCCCGATCAGATTTTTGCGTTCACTCCAGGGTTGGAACTTCCTCGTTCGTATCAATGGAATGTGGCCCTCGAAAAATCGTTCGGAGGAAAGCAGACGGTCAGCATGACGTATCTCGGGCAGGCGGGCCGCGATCTGTTGCGCGAAGAGGCGTTGTATCAGCCGAATCCGAATTTCAGCGGGTTGTTGTACATCACGCGGAACAACGCTTTTGCAAATTACGATGCTTTGCAAGTGCAATACCGACGGCCGCTCGCGAAGAGTGTTCAGGCGCTCTTGAACTACAGCTATTCGCACTCACTCGACAACGCCTCAAACGACGTGGTGGCGGGCCTGTCGAATACGGTCATATCCGCGGCGAGTGACTACGCGTCATCCGATTTCGACGCGCGCCACAGTTTTTCGGGCGCGGTGACCTGGCAGATTCCTTCCACGAAACACGACGCGATTCTTTCCGCCATCACCAGAAACTGGTCACTCGCGACGATCGTCGTGGCACGGTCCGGATTTCCGTTTAATGCGCACGTGTACCTCGGAGCGTCGGTACTGACCGAGCAGTACACGCGTCCGGACCTGGTGGCCGGACAACCGCTGTGGATTCCAACCGGAGGAGCGCCGGGCGAAAAGACTCTCAATCCGAACGCGTTTGCGGTTCCTTCGACGGTGCGTCAGGGAACGGAGGGCCGAAATGACATCCCGGGCTTTGGCCTGACTCAGGCGGACGTGTCGGTCGGGCGAGAGTTCTCGGCGGGGGAACGGATTCACCTGCAATTCCGGGCCGACGCCTTCAATGTTCTGAACCATCCCAATTTCACGAATCCGGCCGGATACATTCAGTTCGGGCCACTTTATCTCCAGTCTACAAAGATGCTGAATCAGGGTTTGGGCGGACTCAATCCTCTGTTTCAGAGCGGCGGGCCTCGCTCGTTGCAACTGTCACTCAAACTTATTTTCTAAATCGCAAGACATAAGTCAGCGATCGCTTTCGCGAAGCTATGAAAGCGAATCACTCGGAGTGTGCATGTACGGTAGGAGTGCGCTCGTTCGGAAAGTGTTTGGGGCAAGCTTTGTGGTTTGCCTGTTCGGATTTGGAATCGAGGCGCAGACGATTCAAGCTGCGCGATTCGATCCGACGCCGGTACGTCTCGGCGATTCCGAAGTTTCGGTGCCACGACCGGTCACGACTATGGATTTGCTGACGCTACGCGATTCCAAAGGACTGAGCCTTTCTCCGGACGGCAAATACGTGGCATTCGTTGTGGGTCAAGCCGACTTCGAAACGAATGGCTACCGCTCGGGCCTGTTTGTCGCGTCCACAATCGAGCCGCCCGAAGTGCGTTCTTACGGAACCTCTGGCGCTCCGTGTTGGGATGACATTAACCAATGGGTTGTCGAAGATCCGCAGTGGTCGCCCGATGACGAAACGATCTGGCGCCGAGGGCGAATGGACGATCAGAAAGAATGGCAAGTGTGGGGTTGGAATCGTGTCTCCGGTCGACGAATAGAAGTTACGCACGTACCGGGGGACGTTGAAAGCTATCGGTTTGAACCGGCCCTGCACGGGTTGTTTCTGACGGTCGACTTGCGTCGAACTACCGAAGCGAGTGAGCCGTCGTTCGAGCCAGGCATTCTATTCAACGGGCAGTTTCGCACCTACCAAAGCATTCCCATCGTGTCGCAAATGAAACTGGCTCAAGAACCGATACGCGAATATTGGATTCACGATTTAGAGACAGCGCGAGAACGGCGGGCGACGGAGGACGAGATTCGCAAATGGGCACAAGCAGAATCCTCAGAAGCGGTTCTCGATAACGACAAGCAAGGACCGCTCGACCAATATCATCTCGACCAGACTCTAGAGGCTCCCGACCGAATACACGTCGCTTACATTTATACGGTCGATGACGCATCCTTATCGCGGCTGTGGGCCCGCCGTCTGCTCCTGAGAAACCGCGGAACGGGAGCACTGACAGAAGTCACGCCGGATGCGTACTTCGTCGAGCAACTGTGGTGGACAGCAGATAGTGCGGCGCTCTATTTCAGCGAGCGCGATGGCGAGGGCCACTCCCCGGAGTTGCGGAAGGTGTCCGCGGATGGCTCGAGTCTCCAGACCGTTTTCAGGGCCGCGGGCGCGGAATACTTTTCGGCGTTTTCGCCGGACAAATCTCGCCGGTATTTTGCAGGCCTTCTCGAAAACAACATCTCGCCGCCGCAAATTGCGTTGCTCGATTCGAGCACTGGACACCTGCGCACGCTGGTTGATCTAAACCCAAACTTCCAGAATCTCACGCGAAGCCCGGGGGAAAGGATCGAGGGCACGAACCGCTTTGGCGAGACTTGGTATGGGTATCTGGTGAAACCTCTCGGGTACACCGCGGGCACTCGGTACCCGCTGATCGTCACGACCTACCGAAGCGGCGACTATTTTCTGCGCGGCGCATCGGGCGATCAGAATCCGATACAGGTGTATGCATCGAAAGGCTTCGCAGTTCTGTGTTTCGATACGGGAAGGCCACGCAATATCCGGCCCGGTAATTTTGAGGACAAGAAGTTGGATTGGTCGGGGCCTACCGCTTCAATCGAGGCGGCGATCGACCAGCTGAGCGAGCGCGGCATTATTGATGCGGGACGAGTGGGGATTGCGGGATTCAGCCACGGCGAAGAGATCGCGGGCTACGCCGTGTTGCACACGAATCGATTTCGGGCGGCCATCGGAGCGGCCCTGTACGATCCCTGTTTCTATTTCATCGGTGGGAGCGATTGGTGGAGTGCGTTTAAGAACGTCGGGCTGGGAGGTTGGCCTGAGGGAGAGACGAAATCGAATTGGGACGAGATCAACATGCCAGCCCACGTCGACCGAATCCACACCGCAATTCTGGAGAACACCTCGGACACGGAATTTCTGATCTATCTGCCGTTGTATCGATCGCTCGTTGATTTAGGGAAACCGGTTGAGCTTTACATCTATCCCCAAGAACTGCACGTACGAAATCAGCCGAGGCATCGGTTGGAAGTCTACGAGCGCAACCTAGACTGGTTTCTGTTTTGGCTCAAAGGTGAACAGAGCCCGGATGCGAACAAGGGCCAACAGTATCGAAGATGGGAGCAGCTGCTATCGGAGAGCAAGAAATCGTAGCGGAGCACGATCGATTTCGGTTTTGTCGAGAAGGATAAAGGCATGACCGATGGCTCAGCGTAGGAGTTCTCCCGTTCGAACCACTCCATCGAACTAACTCTCAACTTGATCCTGCCATACTTCGAGCAAAAACGTCGCAATTGTGATGGCGGAATTCACGACAAGACGGGCGTGAGCGGCCTCCAACTCGTGGCTCTTGCTTCGACCGTGACCCGTTCCGTACAGGCTTCGCAGTTCCGCAACGCCGTGGACGACCTGCCCTAAATTGCTGAGCGTACGACGCAGGGTGTCCGCCCCGACTATGCTCTTGGGATCAAGGTCCAGCCGGACCTGGGCTTTCTTGAGTAACTCCGGAATGTCGTCCCGAGACTTCTGTTCGTGGTCACCTATGACAGTCTTTAGGACCGTTTCGAGCAATTCTTTCGCCGAGCCGATCGCCTGCGCAGGATCGTCAGTAATCCCGCGCCGAATGCGGGCGGCGTGTTTGTTCAATTCCAGTACATCATGGATGTCTGCCACACTTTCGACGTGTTCTAACGACACGACCGACACGGGGTTCTCGTCGTCATATGATTCTGTGTAAAGCTTCGTGTCGTTCTTTTTCAACCACTTGCGCACTCCAGCGAATTCCTCAATCGTGCGAAGGTTTCGAGAATCGTGTCCCAGCAACTCCGGTAGGACAGCGAATATGCAACTTCCATAGTCGTCATCGCCCCAATGAAGACTCCGGAGCAAGCGGTCATGGCCGGTAATGACATCGTGTTTGCCAATTAGGTAGCCGAGTTCTTGCCAGCGACTATCATCGAATGTGGCTTTCAGTGTGCGCTGGATCGCGAGAATCGCTTTGTCGCGATTGAATCCACTTTTCATTTCGGTATCTGGGGTTTCCTTACTGGCTGAGCGACGGATGGTCATGTTCGGCCTTGTGTGTCTTTTGTTTAGCGCAGGAAATCGAGAGTGCGTATTAGCACAGAGCCGTCCGGTTCCGTCTTTCCATTTCGATATTTATTGCGTGCCGCGCGTTCAATCGCCTGACGGTTGGCGCGGAATACTTCCAGCTTATCTTTGTGATCGCCCCGGAATTGGTCGTCTAACGCTTCTCTACTAATCTCGCACCGCACGCGCTTCTCCCCGTCTTGCCCCCAGAACGCCACGACTCCTCGGTCAAAGATATAGCGCTCTTCCGGCACGGGAAACGTTAGATCGGTTTTGTCTGCGATATTTGTTTTTTCCGGGAATAAGCCCGGCATCCAGCGAGACGCAAGCGCCGCCGGAAAAACGAGGCGGAGCGGTGCGCGAGGGCCGTCCGATACCAGCACGCCTCGCTCGACCAGGGCTGCGACGATTCGGCGCGCATGGCGTTCGCCCACTCCCACCACGCCCGCCGCGTCGGCGCGAGGCAGTTCGCCGCGATAGAGAACAGCTTCGAGAATGCTGCCCGAATTCGGCGGTAGCGTGTTGAGTCTGATTTCTTCCTCAGCCCAAAGCAGGATGCGTGCCCGCAGATGATCGGGTTGCATCAGGCTTTCCATGAATTCGACTTGGTCGATGCAGGTTTTGAGGAAAAACTCCGTGAATTGCGCGAGAGCCTCTTCGCTCAAATTACCGCGTCCGTCGAGATCGTTGCGCCGAGTCTGGTCGCAAGCGGCTAAGTGCTTCCTATACGCGTCCACGTTGCGGGCAAGGCCGCGTGCCACGGACCAAATAGCACCGGTGTCGAGAGACTCGAGCAACATCGCGTGGGACATCAAGCGTGCCACGCGACCGTTTCCATCGACAAACGGATGGATCCACACGAGACGATGATGTGCTGCGGCGGTCCCCAGAATTGAATCTGTCTTGCTGAGCCGTTCATAGACTTCCTCGAACCGCGCGAGAAATCGCGACACTGCGCCCGGACTAACAGCAATGTGGTCGCCGACTCTTACGTCTCTCTCTCTCAGCCCACCGGGTACGACGGGAACGCGCTCTTTCGTTTCCGCGTCTTCGACCCAGAGTAGATCGTTGGGCAGCAGTTCGCAGAAACGGCGATGAATTTCGTGGATCCCGTCAGCGGTGGCTGCGCGTCCCGTGAGACCGCCGTCGTCGATCCATTTCTGGACCGCGATGTGTGCTTTTGCCTCCAGCTGCAGATCGCGTTTGTGGGCGTCTTTGCTATAGTCGTTCTTTAGCGCACGTTCGATGTCGACGGGATGAGTGTCATGCCCTTCGATCAGATTGCTGTAATAACAGTTCATGGACCGCACCAGATCGGCCAAGGAACCTAGCAGGCTGGCCGGCAAGCTACGTCGGAAGCCGCTGGATTTTTGGGCGAGTTCGACGGCAAGATCGGTCAAGGCTCCGCGATGGCGGGAGCCCTCGCCAATCAGCATGGGTTCCATCAATCCGACTGATTCCCCGCGATCCATGACCGCTATAATGTCCTCTTTCATGTCCGCACTCGCCTAGGCATAAGGGTAATTATATCAGTTATCTGTGAGACGTTCAAGGAGCTCTATGCCCCCTCTGAAGTCCGGATATATGTCCGCTTGAAATGGGATCGCTGTGGCGATCTGGTAGCGTACGGGAGAGAGACTCCAAGTGTGCTACCCTGACGAAAAGATGAAGTACGAATATGATGTAGCCATTTCGTTCGCCGGCGAGCAAAGGCCTGAAGCTGAAGCAATTGCTGCTTGTCTTCAGAGACTCGACATCAAGGTTTTTTATGACGGATACGAAAACGCAAATCTATGGGGAAAAGATCTCTACGAGCATCTGTCTGACGTTTATCGGAAAAAAGCTCGCTATTGCTTGATGCTTGTTTCTGCGGCCTACGCGGCCAAAGTTTGGACGACACACGAACGCAAGAGCGCGCAATCCCGTGCTTTCTCGCAAAGCGCCGAATACATCCTTCCGGTTCGCTTCGATGAAACAGAAATTCCCGGGCTACTCGATACGGTAGGCTACCTGCGTTTTCAAGAGCATGGCATCCAGGGAATCTGCGCGCAACTCGTCCAAAAACTAAGTGGCCCCGCCGAGTCGTCGCAAAAACCGCGAGTGACCGAACGAGGGCTCGCAGCCGACCCGCAGGAATACTGGGAACAGACCCGGAGGCTTGCGGACACTGAAATTCTAAGGAAAATCTGGTCCAAACCGCGTTGGCGCATTTGGATTCGCCCCACAGAATTCAGAAAAGCCCGATTCCGGAATCTGGAACAGTGCCAAGCGTTCATGAACTCATCCTACGTACGCATTCAAGGATGGTTTCCGTATCCATGGTTTTCAAAGGACGCGCTCGAAAGTGGCAACGAGTGGATTGCCGGCGAGATCGACCTGTCGGACCGTGGTCGAGTCAGTCGTGTGGAACGGTGGGTTCTTTTTCGGAACGCCCAGTTTGTTCACAATCGCGCCTTCGATGAAATTCCGGAACTCGGTGATCGCGTTCATGTCCTGGAGATTCTCGACACCGCAACGGCGGCGTTCGAATTCGCGGCACGAATGGCGGAGCTAGGGGTTTTGTCGCCCGAAGCTCGTCTTACGTTCGACTTATACGGACTCGACGGCCGGGGTTTGACTTGGCCAGCAGATCTCTTAGGCCAGCGCGACGAGATCACCCAAGACTGTTGGTGCCAAGATGAAAGCTTCGGCTTAACCCGGCAAGCAACTTCGGATGAACTTCAAGCGGCGAAACGCGAACTCGCTCTGGATGTGGCGCTGGATATTTACTCGAGATTTGGATGGTCAGACCCGCCCAAGGAAAGACTACTCGGCGAACAAGGAAAGAGATTTACTCCGTAACCCCAAAACTTTCTTGCTGTGACCTTCATGCGTCAACTACGGTCCGTTCTTCGATCGGTCGAGCCGCATCCACCTAAGATCATTGCCTTCGCCCCAGCCGTCCCACCGACTCAGACGCGAGCACGAAGAACCCTAGCTGCACAAAGCTCCGCCATATTAGCCGACTTGAGCCTTCCGTGGTTCGCGAGACTGACTTACGCCAAACAATCGAATCTCAATTGCCGCCGAGCATATCCTGAGCCAGAATTTTCCGCCATTTTCTAATCGCGTCTTTTTCGGAATACCAAGCCAGCACTTGCCCGTTTTGTGGTGAGACGTCGTAGGCTTCAAAGTTACCCATGGATGCCCCACACGACGACGATGAAGGCACGGCTGCAATTAGAATTACATGCTGGGAATCGGCGCTCCAACTTAGCGCCCCAACGTTAACGTCCTTTGCGCATGGCTCGCTGGAATGATGCGCGGCAAAATTCTTCTGAACAAGTGAAGTGAGATCCGGAGTTCCGGCTACGGCGTCTGGGTGAACGTAGAGTATTCCTGTCTTTACGGGCCCCAATCCGCCCAAGGAAAATGTGAGAAGAACTGCTCGCGAATCGGGCGACCAAATCACTTGAGAATCGCTCGCGACCTCGAAGGTATTTCCAATCTGCCCGCCGTTTTGAACAAACTTTCCTTGATACCCGTCGATGATCAGCGAAACAGAAGCATTGGGCGAAAGGATCTCTAAATGGCGCTGGTCCCTTTCTACGTTTTGAAAACATAGCGCAACGCCCAACTTGGAATAAATTCCACCGTGCGTCCCGCCTTTGGGACAGCCGTGTTGGGGGGGGCGGGCAAAAGTCGGCGAACACGCTAGCAAGACCAGCAAGAGCAGCGCTGCCACTTCGGGTTTCCGGCGCGATCGCAGGCTCAGTTTAGGCAATGTACCCTCCCCGACGGAGTGTACGAGACATTGGCCGTTGCGGAAATCCTGCCTAATTTCAAAGCTTCTTTTTTAGTTTTGGTCCGGTAGACGTCAACTCCATTGTCGTGAGGAGGATGAATGGCGTCGGCGGCAGTAAAAGGGCCCTGCGACGGTAATCCTTTAGGCAGCGGAGAGGTTGGAGTGATTGTTATGTGTGCGTTCTTCAGTTCCGCCTGCTCTTGTGACAACTGCTGCATTGCCGTTTGACTGTTCGGATATTGGGGCGAGTTGGGTGCACCCTTGGCAGGGTTGATCTGGCCGGCAAGTTCGTAATAATCGTCGTAGCCGTAGTCAGTAGGGTCGATTGCGACCTCGCCGATGTTGATTGGTTTATGGGTGAACGCTCCTTTTCCTTGACCCTGGTTTCCCCCGACGACGGTGATGGAGATGTTTCGCGATCCACAGTTAACAGTTTTTCCTGTCTTTCCATTTCCTTGCGGAATGGACGGGAGGGGTGGCGACGGCTGAGTATTTTGTTTACCTTCAGTCTGCTGAAGGGCGGATTTGCCAATGAGAGCCGCATTCGTGAGGGAGGCAAGATTCGATATTTGGATAACTTCCCCTAGAATTTCGGTGGCACCTCCTCCCGTCCATGCGTCGAGGACGATTGACAAAGCTTCGAGGACGTCGGTCAGTAGGCTCTTGCCGCTCGGGTCAACCAAATTGATGGGGTCGTTCTCGACATAGGCATAACGATTCCAAGACTGCGGATCTTCCGGCGTACCTTCGAGTGGATCCGCCGAGCAAAACGCCGCCGTCCGATTGTCGTAATAGCGCGCCAGCGCATAGTCCAAACCACTCTCCGAATCGCGATCGTATGAAGTGAACATCCACTTGGTTGTCGTGTTCGTCTGGTACCAGTTCTCTCCGAATGGGTAATGCCCCTGCTGCCCGAGTAGGCTTCCCGTCGAACTGCTTACAGCCCGAACGGACAAATGATCCGGGTGGAAATACTCGATTGTGGCTCCGCTAATCATCCCAATCAGTTGCGCACCACTTTCGGAGTCCGCATAAATGTACTCGCGGGACGGCGAAGTAGGCGCGGCCCCGTTATCGTATTCTGCAATCACACCGGATCCAGAATAAATCGAGACAGTGGTTGTGCCGTTCGCGGTCTTGACGACTCTCATTCCGTTGTCGTCGTACGTGTAGTTCGCCGTTCCTCCTCCTCCAGAAAAGCTGACCAACCGGTTGTTGGCGTCGTATGTGTAGTTGTTCGCAGGAGTGAGTGGTTCGACTGTGAGGTTACCGCTCGCGTCGTAGGTGTAGCCATTCGGACGGTTCGTAGTCGAACTGTTCATTCCTGCCGACCCGAAGCTGAGTGATACGGTGGGGGCGGTGCCGGCCGTGACGGCTTGAGTCCAACGATTGCCGTACTCGTCATAGGTTTCGGAGACTCCCCACTGAGGGTAGCTTGCGGAACCTGCGGTTTTGGCGCCGGTAAGTCGAAACAGCGAATCGTAGGTATAGGTAACGTTCCGGCCAGAATCGACATTGTCGGTAATGCATTGAATTTGGCCGTTGTTACCGGACGTTCCAAGAACGCAGTTCGGGGATGCTTGCTGGTACCAATAGTTCAAGCTGAGCAGTTTTGTAGTGCCTTTCGTAAAGCTAATACTCGACAGCTGCGACCGTTGTGTCGAATACGAAAAAGCCGCAACAACTCCGTTGCCATAGTTATAGCCAGTCGCCTCTCCAAGTGCGTTGTAGGTATAGCCGGTCGCGTAGGGGTTCGTAGGACTGGTGCAGGAAGTCGCAGAGGTTTGTCCTGCAACCGCACAGAGTTGACCAATCTCGTTGTAACCTTGTTGAACGACTCGGCCCGAGGGGTAAGTCACTTGCGTTATTTCAGCTGTTCCTCCCAAATATTGATAACTGGTAGGGTATGAAGAAGTCCCGACCACTTTTACAACGGCAGTTGTTCGTCCGTTTGCATCGTAGGTATACGTTTCGGAGCCCGATGGGTCTGTTAGCTTGGTCAAGCGGCCCAACGCATGCGCTGCCGCACCTCCCTGATCGTATGTATAGGTCGAAGTACCGGCGCTATTCGATCGACTGCTTAGTCGATTCGCAGTGTCGTACGAGTAGTTCGTCGTCAAACCACGTGCATCAGTCTTTGAACAAATATTATCTGGATCGCCACCACATGGGCTTCCGCTCGTGGTGAAAGAAAACGTCACTGTTCCTGCTTCTGGCGTAACCTCTTGCACAACGCGTCCGAGTCCGTCATAGGTGAAGCTCCGGGTCTGGGAACCCTGAACTACTTGTGTGAGGTGATCCGCAGCGTCGTATAAATAAGTAGTGTAGGCTTGCGAGGAACTCGTTCCAGAACCGCCGCCCGTAAGAGAAGATCCCGAAATGCTATAAGTAATTCCTGAAACGGACATCGGATAGTCCCCCGCGATTCCAGTCACGATGCTGGTGATTAGAACTTCGCTGCCCGAGAGGGTTGTCGTGACCAGTCCTGAGCCATTGAGGGCGGAACTAACAGCTTGCGCTACGACTTGGCTACTTTGATTGACGGGTATCGTGAAATTAGCCTGAAACGTTCCGACGGCGACCGAAAAGGATCCTTGAGGGGGAGCGCCGAACAGAATCCATCCAGTGGCTTGGGTTCCTGGCGAACTCACTACACCCTGGTCGACTTCGATTTTTCGGCCAAACCCATCTACCCATTCCATCTGACCTTTTCCGGCTTCGTCCACGCCCAAAACGGGATATCCATATCCGTATGTCGTAGTCGAGCCCTGCTGTGAAGCGCCAGTGATCGTCGCGCCGTACAACGCTTGTGCCTTCTGGCTGTCCGGATGATTCACCTGTGTTGTTCGATCGAGGGAGTCATAAGAGAAAGTTTCGTTGACTGGGCCGCTAACGTACGGGTGACTGATCGTTAAGACCCGCCCACTGATGTCGTATGCCGTGTCCACCCTGACGGCGCCAATAGGATTGTTCACTAGTTTTCTTGAGCTTTCACGCCCCAAATCGTCGAGCAGATACTGCAAATGCTGACAACTGCTGCATCCAGTTGATGCAGCGGCATCTGCAACGGAATTGTAAACATCGGTTTCAGTAAGCGAAGGATAGGCTGTTAAGCTCCAGCCGATCGGAAACACATTTTCCGTTTGACGGTCAAAAGGATCAACAAAGTGTGAGTAGGTGGTCGCCGCATTGAGGTCGCTATAGAAGGTTTGATTTCCGCTGCCATAGTAGTACCCGAGATTCTCGGTTCCGAGCACGGACGTCACGCTGGTTACGTAAGCATTGGTTGGCGCTGTGGGAGTATAGCTTGAAGGAGGATTAGCACCGTTGTCGCTGTAAAACTTGTCGGCGTAGCCGTAGGTTGTAATGTTCGCCTTCGGATCAGACGTTTGTGTGATCTGCCCGGTGGTGTCGTAGGACAGAGAGGTATTTAGGTATTGGCTTCCACTAACCCAATTCGAAAGTTTGGTTGGATTTCCCCGAGCGGTAAAAGTAACGCCAAAGTCTGTGTCGTCGTGATTCGACGTGCCGTTCATTAACGTCAGTCCGCCCGGCCCATAGCCGTCGTACGCATAGAGTGTCTGGGTAACCGGAGATCCTCCTCCCGTGCAATACGAGTTGGTTCCGGAATTGCTGCAGAGCGTAACGCTGAGCGGTCTGTTGATGTCGTTCGTGCCGGTACTTAGGTAGGAAGTGTATGTTGCTCGGTCGGGTGTTATAGGGAAACTGGGCGCCGACCCTGGTAGGAATCTCCATTCCATAATTCCAGTGATGTTGCCTGTCTGAGGAGAATCATAGGTATACTTTGTCTGCTTGGTAAGACTCGCGCCGCCGGCCCCGACTTGAGTAAGCGTTTCCGAACTTTTTCGAATAAAAGCGTGGCCGATGCAATTGGGCAACGGGCACGGCTGTGTGAAATCATAAGTGTCGTTCACGGTCGAAAACAGATTTGGACCTGACACGGGACCATTGTATGTCTGCGTCTCGATCGGCCACGCACCATTGTCGAGGTACAAGGTATAAACGGTCGCGGCGCCGCTTGCGGCGGTGGCGGTCACCTGCATCTTGCAGCCGACCTGAGTAGCTGTGCAGTTGGTCAGCACCTGTGGAACGTAACTTGCGTTTCCCCCTGGCGATGTTTTCGAGCTCAGCCACTCCGTCTTATTCCCGTAAGAATCTGAAAACGTGGTGTATCCGTAGGTAACTTGACCTCCGGTAGGCAATGTCATACTGGTTAGCGTTCCGTAGTATCCAGCCTGACCGTGGGGCGAACCACACGCAGCATTGCCGGTGCTCGAGTCGCAATCGTATTTGAAACTGTAGGTACCAGCGCCACCGGGCAACGTGATGCTCTGGATCACGCCCAGGCTGCCTCCGTGATCGGTCACGCCGGTTTCTCCGAAGTCTGTGTTGTAACTGATGACCGACCACGTTATTCCGTAAGTTGAAGTCCCGGCCGAGAGTCCAAATTGTGAATTCGGAATGCTATAGCATTCGTAAAAACCGGTGCACCCCACGACGGTGTGAACCACCGTTCGACCCAAAGTGTCGATGTAGTTGTTGTTCGTATAATCGAAAGAGAGGTAGTTTCCGTTGGTGTCCTCCACGACGGGGCAAACGGTGCCACTCGTCCGCGTACAATTCGTGCCCCCGATGGAAGTACCACTAACCAAAGTCCCGTCCGGAGCATATACGGCGAGAGAGTAGGTCTGACCGGGCGTGAAGTTCGTAACATATATCCGGTAGCCCGACGAGTCCGCTGCGAAAGCGTTTCCGGTCCCTGGGCAACTTGTTGAGTCCGCAACTGGTACTGCAAAATAGCGGGACGTTCCCTCATCGTCCGTATATTGGAACTCGGTCAAGCACCCGACGCCGGATCCAATCGTTGTACTGGCATTTCCGTTCGGCACGAGTCGCCAAAGCCCGCTGGCCGTGTTGGGGTACCAAATGTCCGAAGCGCCATCCGGAACCGCTTGCCAAAAACTGCTATCGTAGATCAGTGCCACGGCGACGGCTTGGCCGCTCCCCCTCTGCGGAAATGAGCCGAGAGGTATCTCAATGTGGAGGTTCCCGTTGCTGGCATCAGTAAAGCCCATCTCCACCGGAATGGGGACCGCAAATTTCGGTTGTCCGGTGCTGGCGAGGTAGCTCTGGCCTCTCGCGGCACTCCCGCCGAATACGAAAAATAGCAGCACACTGACTGTGAATAGATACCGCGGAGCGTTTAGCCGCATTTACGAATCTCCTAGGCTTCCTTGCGAGGAGGTCATTTGGAAGACATCGTTCGGACTTCTTCCTGTCAGCCTTTCAAATCGAAGAGGTCGGGGGATCGAGTTGCGTTGGGAGTCGAACAACCTAGAATTGAAAGACGCTCGAATCTAAACCAGCGTTGAAAGTAACGTTGTTTAGCGAAATGGTAAAGACGCGCTGCCCTTCTATGAATTCGTCGATGGAAAAGGGGACGCTGACCGCTTGCGCCGTGCGATAGTCGGTATACCGCATTTCGCGACTAAGGTTGCTGCTTGGCGAGCCAGCAGAGTAGATCTTGCTCCTCAGCGCAAGAACTTGAAATGAGGTTGAATCAATAAAGTAATCTCGTGTCCTAACTGCGTTATCGGCGGAGCCGCTCGCTGGGTGGGCGGGGTTCCTTAAGCGAATCTGATGGGCCTGATGCTCTTCGTAGGTAACTATCCCCAAGTACGAGACGCTCGTTGAACTGTCCTGTAAATCGGCGCTCAACTTGCCCGCTGGAAACGTAAAACTGTCGAATTGCATTGTCGAGGAATACGGAAGAGACGCGATGATACCGTCCGTTCGATGTTCCTGCCCGAAATTTCCATCGACCACAACAGATCGAACTCCCTGGGGGAGCGTGGCATCGAATCGGAACTGTTTCATACCTCGGCTTTTGATTGTGACGGTGCCCTGTATCTCCTGACCTGCCGAGTAATATGTGATGGTGCCGTCTGCGGTGCAGTCCTGGGCTCCTTCAATCGCGGTTGTGCCGCCAGCTGCGGCAACGGATTGGGTCAAAATTGATATCGCTTGGGCGTCGCGCTGAACAGCATTTGAAGAGATTGGTTGCTGGGTGAGGGGAGACCAAGAAATTGCGAATACGGCAAACGCTGCTAAGAAACTGCACCGTCCACTGTCCATGAATTCTCCAAGCGGTAAGTATCCACACTTCTATATCTGCGAAATATACGTGTCAAGAAAAGTTTTACCACACCACAGTTCTTTCAATCGAGGACTACCGGGCGCTTCGCTCTTGAGCGGGCTATCGGAGTTGCAACGATTCGTTGCTTTTTAGCCTGTCGGTGCACTTTCTCGGGGCACGCGACTTGGCAGCTGGCGAACGCCCACGATATCGCGTGGGATACGATCCAGCACCGCGCGGACCGAATCCGCACCAAAAATCGTGACAATACTTCGGACTCAGAAGTGTTTCTCGCTCACCGCTTGGCGCTTGGCGCTGCCGATCGAACTCCCTCTATCCTCGGCAAAGAAAGCGTCCGGGGCGTCCGGAACCCGAGCGCCCCGGAGATGGGAATTATTCTTCGTCAGCGGAGTACGCGACTGGCGTCATCCGATGCGGATTGGTCAAGTCGAAGCCCAAGATGGACTTGGCCAACGAGTTGTCGAGGCAAATGACAGTCGTTGCTTCGGCGATCCTCGTGATTTCAGGTTTTGTGTACCTCATGGCAATCACCCCCTTTTTATTGTGACTTTTCTCAGCCGAGAAATTGCTCTGTTGTGTCAGGAATGAGTTCGCGGATGAGTGGATGTGCCATCCCCGAACTGATTCGTGCGAACGACTCCCTGAGATCCCGTAACCATTGTTCGAGCGCCATGATCCGAAGCAGCGGGAGCGTGGAAGCGTCCTCCCCCTGCACGGCCTGTTCGACCGCCGCTGCGAGTGACCTCGGAATAACCAAGCCGTTCTCCTCGGTGCGCCACGGTCCTCGCTCATTCAGTCGCGACCATTCCGCCGCGACAATCTTGACGACGCCGCGGCTAACGTAGGCCTTCCTTTTCCGATCGAGGATCTCGCGCGGCACCAGGCCGGCGAGTGCGCGCCGCATGAGCGAACGCCTTTGACGCGGGCGCACCATCTGTTCTCGCGGAATCGAAGAACAAAATGTCACGAGATCCCGGTCGAGAAATGGGTAGCGCCATTCGTGCGAACGCGGGGTTGACGCGATCGCGCAAGAAACCTGACGACCGAGAATCTCGAGTGCCACCGCATTCGCCTGCAGGCTGGGGAGCGGTCCGAGCAAGCGAAAGGCCGGCGATTGAAATCCGAGATGCAGATGGTTCCGTTCGCGAAAACCGAGTTGCAACCAGCCCCAGTCTTGTTTCGGACTCGATGCATTCCGTAGGAGGTCCGGCGCAAATGACAAGACGCTGTCGCGCCACAGATGGAGGAGAGATTTTTTCTTCGCGAGAGCCCAGCGAAACGATTGACGGAAGAATCGGCCTGCGCGCAAGCGGGCCAGTAGGTCCGCCAATTCGGGAATGGGTGTTGGCACGCCGCCCAGTATCTCGTCGCCGCCGAGGCCCGATAACAGAACGCGGTAATTCCCTTCGCACACGATGCGGTCGAATGCCTCAGCAGACGAACTGCGATCGTAGGTCGAGATGGGCACGGCGCGAAAATAAGCGAGAGCCCGATCCGTCGTCAGACCTTGCGCCGGGCCAATCTCGATATGGTGTCCCGCTTTACCGCGCTTTTCTTCCACCTTCAGAGCGAACGGCAATTCGTCCCAGTTGGTTTCCTCTGCATCGAAATACGTCACGGTGTCGATTCGGGGAAACCCTGCGTTCGTTTGAACGATGGAATCCGCCATGCAAACGATCGAGGTCGAGTCCATTCCTCCGCTCAATTCGGCGAGAATGGGTCCGGAATGCGCGATGCGGCGCCGGACCGCTTCGCGGAAGACGGAAACGAAGTGTTCCTCGTACTCGCGATCATTGCGGTAGCGCACGGGCCTAGCCGACTCGAGGCTCCAATACTTATGAACCGCTACGTGGTTTGGAGTGATTCGAACAAAGGAGGCGGGGGGAACCGAAAAAATGTCGCGGTAGGGAGTGCGGTGTGTCTCAGGGAAGAACGACAACCAACCCGCCAAATACTCTTCGGACAGTTCAGGAAGACCATTCGAGCCGACGAGCAGCGCTTCCAGCGCGCTCGACCACATGACCGAGTGTTTCTGGACCCGATAAAACAGAGTCCGCGCACCGACGAAATCGCGCGCGAGAACCAATTCCCGTCTCGCCTCGCACACGCAACAAATCGCCCAATCTCCGACGATCTGCGAGAATGCGTGCACTC
This sequence comes from uncultured Acidobacteriota bacterium, assembly GCA_963702125.1. Lineage (GTDB taxonomy): Bacteria > Acidobacteriota > Terriglobia > Acidiferrales > UBA7541 > Palsa-295. The sequence continues at coordinate 3,816,973 of OY969716.1, read as the reverse complement.
CCTCGCGTTCGTATGTCTCCCGCAGAAGGTCCGAATCCGATCCTCGACCGGGAACGGCAAACGCGTGGCTTTCGAGTTCGCTGCGATTGTCGAGTCGTCCATCCCAAAAGATCCAAGGGCGATTTTCCTGTGCTAGGCCGGCGACCGGCTGCGCGTTTGTTCCGCTCGCGTCGTACAGGATCGCGAGAGAATTTTTCTGGAGCAGCCGAATTTCACCAACCATGTCCGGCTTGAGGACGTTCCCAAGACGTGCGAGGAGCCCGCCGTCGATTTCCTTCCCGTCAAAGTTCCAAATTCCGACATGGATATTCATGCGCGCACTCCATCGCGACACTTACAGTCTGTCCAATACTCCGTACAACTGAACGGATGACGGACTGTCATTGACGACAATTCCGTTGATTTCGACCCACGCGTGGGCGCGAAAGGGAAGCTGCTGGGCCCCGATAACAAGCTCGGCCGGAGTTCCGAAGCGCCTCAGAAGACAGACGAGCGCAGCGGAGCGTTGCAGACACTCGACCTGTTTGAAGTACAAGACGCATGCCGTGTTGATCGCAACCGACGCATCACTTGGTCCGAACGACTTGGGCGGAGTTCCGACGCGGCACTCGCGTACGCGGCGATACACGGTGTTAAACTGCCCTCGAACGATCGCGGTCTCGAACGAAAGAAGAAGCAGATAGGCGCGAACGAGAACGAAGGTCATCGGGCCACGCCTTCCCGCTCCCGCGACATGCGGCGCATCTTGCGCACGAGCCGGAGAAAATATTCCCATTGAAGTGAACTCGGTGAGACTTGGGTTTCGAGATACCGGCATACGGTCGCCGAGTATGCGAACAGAGCTGCGAGCGGTGAAAGGGAAACCGCAAGCGCCAGATTTTCGGGGTAGATCGAAGTCCGCCAAGGAGCGAGGTAGGCTTCTTGAAACTTCCTTTCCATCGTGGGCTGCGAAAGAAACGTTCTACGAAATTGCTGCAGCAAGTATTCAAAAGAAAGAAGCGGACAGCCGAGGAAGGCTTCGGCCCAATCAAGAAAGACGCATTCGCGGTCGGAACAAATGATGTTTTGAGGATTGAGGTCCATATGTCCAACGGTTTCGGGCAGGGAGAGACGGTCAAGAGTTGCTAGCACGTCTTCTAGTACATCTCTTAATTCGCGCAGCTCCGGAACCGGCAGTTGCAGTTCGCGACTCGGGCTCGATTCGCGCGCGTTGTTCTCGAGGAATTCGAGGAACGGCCCGACGCAGGAACCGAGACAGCGACAGCTTAAATCGCGAGCGCCCGCGGGTGACAACTCCGGGGCACAGGAAATCGTTTGCATCTGGAGGCCGGCGAGGCTCTTGGCGGCACATTCCCAGTGAGGAAGATGCGTGTCGGAAAGTAACGAGATTCCTGCCGCTTCTTCAGCGAGCCATGCGTTCCAGTCGCTTCGTGTCGCGAGCACTTTCGGAACGAATTCCGTGCAGGTGCGGGCGAGTGCCAGAGTGATGGGGTACTCCCGAGTGTTTGGCGCGCCGACCGCCTTGAACCAAACCGGCGTGCCGCTGGTCTCAAAACGAATCAAGCTGAAGGTCGAACAGGCGTTCAACTGCTGGAAGGGCCCGGTGAGACGGAGCCGGGAGGGACCGAGCGATTCGTTCACCCAATCCGTAACTTCTCTAAACCAAGTGAGCCTGAGAAACGGATCAGGCTTCGGGTCAGCAATGTCTTTCGTAGCCAAGGAACGAAACCTGTCGATCGCCGCAAAATCCTCTTCGCGGCGAAACGAATCGGCAGAGAGAGCACCCATCGGCATCCATTTCATGGTGTTCGGTAATCGTTCCGAGGATTGAATGGCGAGCACGGCATGATAGAAGACGCCGTCCGGCACGCCGGAACTTTCGGGATGGATTTCGTACAAGGAGACGACTCGCAATCCGAATCGTCGCTCGACTTCGCGATTGATGTTCGCGGCAATTCTTTCCCGTGACGGTATCGCAATTTCAGGCAAGGAAAATCGCGCGCCGTCCGAAGCGAGCAGGGTTTCCGCTGGTTCCCGTTGGACGATGAGCAGCCGCCAAGATTCAAGTTCCGGAACGGAAACGACGACGTTCACTTTTGGTCCCCCACGGGTTCGCCTTCCCCATCGAGCCCCGCGATCAAATGTCGGTCTCGCAGCTGTGCAAGAAAGTCACGCACGTCTTCAAGGACAACTTGCTCCGGGACCCCAAACTCGCAGCTGAGAGCACGCGTGAGCGAGGGTCGGTCGTGTCCCTCTTTCAACAGCTCGATGATTCGCGTGCCAACCGGGTTCAAGCGAAAGATTTCTCCCAACTCGACGTCGAGCAAAATTCCGCCATCGGGGGATTTGGTCATGCGGATCGATGGTGAAATCGTCAACATCGTTGTTCGTCGTGCGGAGACTTTGGCAGGAAGCATGGTCCCAAGCCACAAACATCGCGAATTGTTCGCGATTGAACTCAACGAGGACCAACCGGTGGAGATCGGTGGTTGCGGTCCCGCTTCGCTCCAACACGCATGGCGCGACAGCGTTCGCGATTACATTCAAACGGCCGCTTACGAGAAGTTGCGAGCGGAGGAGGGAAGTCGTGCCGGAAGGAGATTACGGAGAATGGCCACGACCTTGCCGATGACCTCGACTTCGTCGGGATTCTCGAAGCGCACCGGACGGTCAAATCCATCGGAGAAGGGGCGCATCACGAGTTTGCCATTATCCGAACCGCAGGACGTGCAAATGTAATGGCCATCGCGCCGCAGCAGGACGTAGAGCGGCTGGGCCCATAGAGGGACGTGAGGCTGAGTGGTAACCCGTTTCTTGTGCCGGTCGACAATCACGGCCAGGGCATCGGCCAAATAGGGATGAAAAGACTTTTGGGCATGCCCCATCCAAAAAATATCCCGGATCGAAAGATGCTCCATTTTCAGAAATTCTCCGGCGGCTCGTCCAAAAAAGAACGGCAAAACCGCCGCAGCCTCACGGGGCGGAGTGCCGCTCGGACCTCTGTCGGCGCGGACCGTTTCGATGTTCAAAGGAACGGCGCCGTCCCGCAGCTGACCGGGCATGGGATTTTGTCCTGCTTCGCCAAGACGCAATCCAGCTGCGCTCATGAACTCCCACGGACTTAACGAATACACAGTACACAGAGATAACAATTTGTGCAGGTGCCTGGGAGACTCCGTATTCGATTCATAATCGGAAAGCGATCCCACGGCACAGAAGCATTCCTTATTGCGAAGAGTCCGGGCGATCATGGCGGTTTTCGCCGACGCCTCTCGGAACGTCAGCCCGGAGCGCCGTCTCGCGCTGCGTAATAAATTGTGCAGCGACGATCCGGACGAAGTCGTCTCGAGTGGCGTGGGACTCCAGAATTCGGCGAGACCTCTCGGCACGTGTGCCGATCCCGCAAATTCGGTCGAACGGAGCTCCCGGTCGACGACGCCCAAGATGCGCGCTTCTTTCCCCAGTTCCAATTCGACGTGAGCGTACGCGAGCTCGGTCGGACATAGCACGATCCGGTTCTTCTCGACAAAGTGGAGTTTGGAACACACCAAGCCTCGCATGTGTTCGACCAGAAAAATCGCTCCCGAACGGCCGGGTGCCGGCTGGCCCAAGAATTGTCCGTGTTCCGCGTTAATGCGCACGATGCTCCCGGGGAGAAGGTGTGGGAATGCAAACGCATCCCGGCATCCCAGTTTTGCGTACAAGAAGGAGTCACCGCGATACGTTCCGGCGCTTGCGAGACGGAGATCGAAGCGTATCGATTCGACCAGGGGTCGAAGGAAACCCGCCGGCACGGCCGGGGAAATCTGCTCGAACGAGAGCTCCCAACTCAGATCGTCGCCCGCTCGGGCATCGACCAGCGTGGTATACCGGGAAGGCAGGATCGCCTGAAGGCGGGGAATGTCGTCGAGAGATATGCCGAAGACGAGCAGCCAGTCCGCGAGACGATAGCTTGAAAGGCGGCTGAGCACGAAGACTTGCTGGATACTGGGACTGAAACCTCGTTGCTCGATGGCATGGAACAGATTCGGCGGGATGTGAAACCGGGCGTCGTCGCGAAACAGGGTACGCGAGGCACGGGCCACGTCCGATATTGACAGACCGGCGGCCGCCAACATCCTTCGTGCGCGCGCGGCGATCGATCGAGCATTGCTATCGGGCTGCATCGATTCTCTCAGAACGGCAGGTCGAGCCGGCTTTGGTTCCTCGTTGCGAGAAAGTAAAAACGAAGGGGGACTCGCTTTGCGGAAAATATTTCGCGTGGCTTGGGTTCAGGACAACGGACCCGTCCGGGATAGAGGACAACGAGCAGGTTTGCGGCAAAACAGCACTAACTGTTTTATTGTATGTCCCTTGTCGAGGGGTCTACGTAATCTGGCCAGCAATGGATCAACCTCCATCTCCCGGTTCGGCGGGCGCGAAGCTTAAGCAGCTTCGTAAGCGCTTGCACCTTACCTTGCGGGATGTGGAAGCGCGGAGCCGGGAACTGGCCGCCGACAAAAAGAACCCCGACTACATCATCTCGCGCGGATGGTTAAACAATGTCGAAAACAAATCGTTCACTCCGAGCATCTACAAGATCTACGCGCTCGAGGCAATCTATCGCACGCCGTGGACGAATATCGTTTCGTTTTTCGGCATAAACGTCAGCGACCTGGGCCGAGATCAGGCGCGATTCGGACTGCCTACTACGCAACTGATTCCTCAAGCGGAAACGGGAGAGCCGGAATCGATCGTCGTTCCGTCGCGTTCTGGTCGGGATCCGCGGCTGGAAAAAACCAATCTTTTGTCCAGGCTCGTTGAAATCTGGGGCGAAGTACCATTCCGTCTGGTACAGCATCTCGATGCTCACAAGGCCGTGTACGGCGTCATTGGGCTTTCTGATTACACCATGTGGCCGTTAATCCGGCCGGGATCGATCGTGCAGATCGACGGGAGTCAGCGAAAAGTACTGCCGGTCAAATGGGAAAACGAACACGAAAGACCAATTTTTTTCATCGAGCTGCGCGAGGAATATATCTGCAGCTGGTGTGAAATCCGCGAGGGCCATCTGCTCGCCGTTCCTTATCCGAACTCGCGGTGCGAGATTCGACGGTTCCCCTACCCGCGCGAGGCGGACATTATCGGCCGGGTGACCGGTGTGGCCATGCGTTTGGTAGAAGCGCGTCCGTGACCCGCGACGGAAACTGACACGGCCATTCGGACAAATCGTATTACGATAGGTCCTCCATGCGAAAAGCCGCTATACGCAAACCCACGGTCGCAGGCCGGAAAAAAGACCGGCGTCGTAAACACGATCACTGGGTCGTGACCTTGACGTATTTTGACGGAGAAACGTTCGAGCGCGTTTACATTGATCGGGAGAAAGCCGCGAAGTTCGCGGAACGGCAGAAGAAATCCCCGGTGGTAAAGACGACTCGGGTACGGCAGCTGGGTTAGAGAAGCGGGCCGCGTGAAACGAGGGGGCCGCTTCTCCCAGTCGTGGTTTTTTCTGGTTAATACTCTTCGGGAAGCAATAACGTTGTAAGCGAACGGTCGGCTTCGGTGATGACCCAGATGTTTTCTCCGGCCAAAGTGCGGTAACTGCTCAGCACCCGAAAACCGCGTTCCACGCTCAAGAAGTTTTCCGCCCGGTCCTCGACCGGAAGCTCTCCCCAATCGCCCGTCACATGCCGTGCGAGGAATTCGACCGGAGACTGCCCGGTCTTTTGGAGCGCGGCGAGCGCTCCCGGCGTAGCCACAAGTTGACCGACGCCGAACAGCGGTTGTTTCGTAATTTTGCGCATCATGTGTTTTCTCCTCTGTTGAATTGGCTTCCGCTTCCGAGAGGCGCGGCGGCCGCGCGTTTGAAGCAAATGCCCTTCATGGCGGGGGAAGGCGGCTGTCCCTCCGCGCTGTCAGGGCCGCGGGGTTGGCGTTCATCGAAGCGCAGCGGAGAGCCTTGACAGAAGGGGCGGAGGGATCGCGCAACCCATTTCCGAGATTTCAAAATATACGCAGTGGCCCATCACAACAGGGGGACTTGAGTCCCGTAGCGACACGAAGTTTGATGGCAACGGTAACGTGACCGAGGTAGACGAGTACGCCTACGGATCGGGCTCGCCGGGTGCGTTGACGAGAAAGACGCTCACGAGCTACGCAAGTCTGGGAAATGGCATCGTTGGGATGCCGCTGGTCGTTAAGATCGAAGATGGTTCCAGCAACATTAAATCACAGACGACCTTCGGATATTCTCCGACGGTGACCAGCACCGTCGGAACTCCACAGAAAATACCGGTGACCGGTGACCGGTGAAACGTTACTTCGATTACCTACCTCGTGCAGGGCGCGACAAGCTTAGGCCGCAGCTTTAGCTACTATGACACCGGCGAGATCAATCAAGCGACAGATGTGAATGGTGCGGTGGTAACTTTCACCTACGGCAGTGGAACCTCGTGCGGCAACTCCTTTCCGACGACCGTCGCAGAACCTCTTAGCTTGTCGCGCTCTGCGACCTGGAATTGTAGCGGCGGCGTACAGACCACAGCGACCGACGAAAACGGGCTGACCACGACCGAGACTTGGACCGATCCATATTTTTGGCGGCTCGCGAAATACCAGGATCAATCGGGATTCATTACCAACTACGCGTACGCAAGTCAGAATTCCACGGAATCTTCGATGCTCTTCAACAGCAATAATTCCGCCACGGATATTCTGACAACCTACGATGCGTTCGGTCGAACCACTTTGACGCAGAAGAGACAAGGTCCGAGTTCCAGCAATTTTGATTCTGTTGAAACTGACTACAACAATGAAGGCGAGCCGGAGCGCACAACTCTCCCATTCATCGGAACAGCGGGCAATCTCAATGCAACGGCTCCCGGGTCCACGATGACTTTCGATGCATTGGGTCGGATGAGTCAGACCAACACCTCAGGCGGTGAAACGATCGTTCTGAATTATGTTCAAAACGACGCCTATCGCACGCTTGGGCCCGCGCCGACGGGTGAAAATACCAAACAAAAGCAGCTGGAGTACGATGCTCTGGGGCGGCTGAGCTCGGTCTGCGAGGTGACATCGCTAACCGGGAGCGGGAGTTGTGCGCAAACCTCGCCCGTGACGGGCTATTGGACGAAATACACGTACGACGCGCTCAACGATCTGACCGGTGTTACACAGAACGCACAAGCCGTAGGAAGCCAGCAGTCCAGGAGCTACTCCTACGACGGGCTTGGTCGGCTGACTTCGGAAACCACTCCGGAGTACTCCGCCGCGGTGACCTACACCTATGACTCGGATGCCACCTGCGGCTCTTCAGCAGGCGATCTGGTCAAGAAGGTGGACGCGGTGGGGAACATCAATTGTTACAGCTATGACGCTCTTCACCGTATGACGTCATCGTCGGTATCGAGCGGGAGCTACGCCACCGTGACGGCGGTTCGAAACTTTGTATACCATGGCGCCACTGTGAATTCCGTGGCGATGGCATACCCGAAAACCAGACTGGCCGAAGCGTACACGTGTGGGAGTCCGTGCTCGACAAAATTGACGGACTTGGGTTTCAGTTACAACAAGCGCGGCGACATCGCGGACGTCTATGAGAGTACGCCAAATTCCGGTGGGTACTACCACGTGACTTCGGCCTACGACGGCAATCATGCGGTGACCAGTATAGGTAACCTGACGGGCCTACCTAATTTCACGATCGGCTTGGACGGCGAAGGACGCAACTATTCGGTCTCTGCATCCTCAGGTCAGTATCCCCTTACAAGCGCGAGCTACAACGCGGATTCTGAAGCGACGCAAGTGAACTTCGGTTCAGGCGACAACGATGTTTACACGTACGATCCCAACACCTTCCGGATGAAACAGTACCAATTCAACGTCAGCGGGCAAGCTGTCACCAGCAATCTTACTTGGAACGCCATTGGCACCATGCAGCAGCTGGCGACGACAGATGCGTTGTACAGCCCCGGCACGATGACTTGTACTTACACTAATGATGACCTGAGCCGGATCGCGTCCGCGAATTGCGGCACGCCGTGGTCGCAAACGTTCAGCTACGATGCGTTTGGGAACATCAGCAAGTTCGGATCGATTTCCTTCCAGCCTACCTACAATCCCCAGACGAATCGGATGACTCGAATCGGCAGCTCGACCCCGACCTACGATAATAATGGCAAAGTGCTGAACGATACCGCGCACGCCTATACCTGGGATGCCAACGGCCGCCCTGTCGGGATTGACTCGGCTTCTATCACATTTGATGCACTTGGCAGGATGGCGGAGGACAACCAGGGGGGGGATCTACACACAGGTCGTCTATGCGCCCACCGGAGGCAAACTCGCGTTGATGAATGGTTCGACTCTCGTTAAGGCTTTCATCCCTCTGACGGCAGGTGCCTCCGCCGTTTACAACGGAAGCGGGATTCAGTATTACCGTCATGCAGACTGGCAAGGCAGCTATCGATTTGGTTCGACCTCCACCCGCACAATGTATTGGGACGGAGCCCTTGCCCCGTTTGGTGAAGTGATCGCCGAGTCGTCGTCCACGGATATCTCATTTACAGGAATGTCGCAGGACACGGCGGCAAGTCTTTTCGATTTCCCAGAGCGCGAATACAACGGAATCCACGGTCGATGGCCGAGTCCCGATCCACTCGGAAGCAGTGTCGCTTCGTTGGAAGATCCTCAGAGTTGGAACCGATACGCGTACGTAGAAAACAACCCGTTGACGAACGTAGATCCGACCGGTCTGTACCGCTGCTCCATCGATTATGGCAACTGTTGGGCTTATGGCGGCGGTTGGGCCGGTGACATGCCAGACGACGTCGAAGTCGCTTATAACGTCGGCGAAAGCGATCTTAACTTGGGAGCGTCGTTGTCACTTGGGTATTCAACCGGACAGTTTGACGCCGAGACGTTTGTTGGTTTGGTGACGGCGAATCCCGGACTACTTGCTTCGCCGGGCGTAATGAACTCGATCAGCGCGATTGATCAGTCAGATCCCGACTTGGTCGCGTCACTCGTCGATCATTGGAGTACGGATGCGGCCATCGAAGCGGCAAAGGAACGGGTAGCCGATGAAATGTCGAACGCGAGCAGGTCGCCGGACGGCTCCAATTGGGATTATATCTACGATCACTTGGACTGGGTAGGTACGGGCGGCGGCAACGCTGACTTTGAGTGGGATGGGACGGACGGGAGTTCGGCGAGTGACTTGGGGCTGCCGGCAAACTTGGGATTAAGCGGAACTGGTTGCGAAGTGGCCTGTAGACTTGGATCTGTCGGGTCGCTACATTACGACTACTCGATGCTGCACTCCGACACGGCCAACCCGTTCTCATGGTCGACCTTCGGCTGGGGCCTTGCTATGCACGGCGTAGTAGACGTGCTTATAGGACACATCAATGGCAGTGTACCGATGTACTGATTTGGGGCAGACGCGGAAGCGAGATACGCGCAAGGTTTTATTTCTAGCCGTTTTGTTTTTCGTCGTGCGCGTAGCGTGGGGAGCTAAGTCAAATATATTCAAAATTGACTTACGGAAATACGGTTGGCAGGCGATCCCGGATGCTCCTCACCGAGAGTGGCCGGGTACAAATAGTCGTCACATCTGGATCGATCATCAAGCGCGTGTTCTCGTGGGTTTTGCAGCGCGCAACGATGAGCCTGCATTAGCGAGTCGCCAGCTTCCGGGGTTCTCGTTTCGTATACTCCGCTTCGATGCCACTGGAAGTTTGGATGCTTCTCTGGTTCTGCCGACCAACAATCTATTCACGAATGGATTCTACCTTGGGGCGGATGACGCAATTTTTGCGCGCGCAAACGATCAGCTGCAGTGGCTGGTGCCGGGGAATCCGAGTAGCGTATCCAATGATTGGCATGTCCTGCTTCCATGTTCGAGAAACTGCACGATTGGGGAGTCGGCCACTCGGAAAACCTTTACCGTCAGTACCTACAGCGTTCTGTTCGACGAACCGAACTTTAACCAGGGGACAAGGACGAACGCTCTGGTGGATGCCTCGGTCTCGCCACCGAAGGTCGTCTCCGATTGTACCGGCGGAACTATCACCGACAAGTTCGCCTACTTGCTGTCGGACAATGTGCGCTTGGACATACGAAGACATCCCCTCTGTGATGGCTCACACGTGGTTAGTCTTCCACTCGGGATGCGCGGAGCGACTGTCGTAGTTCCCCTTACCGATGACTTGCTATTACTTCTTGGAACAGGCAAGTTAACGGACTCGAAGCGCCGAGGAGTGGATCTTATCAAAGCGGACGGGACCGTCGTATTTCATCGCGAACTGCCGGAACACGATCGCGCTGTCGCCCTGTACAGAACTGACGAGGCTGGCGATCGCGTGACGTTTCTGGTTGACTCCTGCCGTGGTGGCTCGCAGTTGTTGGATGTTTCGGCAAACCGAGTCGCACGGCGCATCGAAGTGCTGTCAAAGCAGGGCGAAGAACTTGCGTCCGTTCCTGTTCCGCTAGTGCCGGCACCGGACTTCGATTTCTGCCTAAGTCCCGACGGCCACCTTCTAGCAATACTTGAAAATGGGATCGTCACAGTAGTGAGTCTTCCGTAGACAGCCCAAAGTGCGAAGGCAGTACATTCATTCCCGGCCATTAGCATCTCAGGTGTGCGCGAAGAATTACACGTGATTGACGAATGCCCTGCCTGCGCGATTCCTTGTGGTCGCGCTTTAGTCGAGCGACTGCTTTCAGGACGAATCGAATAACTCTGTAAATTTAAACTTGGCTGAATTTATGAACAAAGACGTTGGAAGATGTCTCGACGATGGGGCGATTCGAACGAAATGAACAACGGACTTGCATCTCGTCTTCCGTACTTTTGCGTTGCGCTCGCCCTGATGTTGAGCGTCGCGAGCAGCGCTCATCCGCACCAACGGGGAGACGATACGTGCTGGCCGTTAGGGAACCTGACCTTCCCGGCTGGCTCGCGCGACGACGTAGTCCGAAAAGCCGCCGAGTTCCTCACAAAAGCCGAAGCTTTGCCCCCGCATCCTTACTGGCCGGGGGGCACCTCTGGCGTGACACTTGGAGTTGGTTGGGACGCGGGTTACCACAGTGGCGCCGAATTGCAGCGAACTTGGGCCGGACTTGGAGAAGTGGCGCTCGCACGTCTGGCACCTGCCTCCGGAAAAAAGGGTGGTGAGGCCAGGGCACTCGCTGCGCAGATGCAATCGATTGATGTTCCGCGCGAACTTTCTAGAGAAGTGCTCCTACGCTCCCTCCGCGACGATTACTATCCGCTGGTCTTGCAACTCTTTCCGGGGTTGGAACGATTACCAGTAGAAGGCCAAGTGGTGTTCATCTCCGTGGTGTTCAATCGCGGGTCGTCCATGGGACATGATCCGGACTGGTCGCGGGCGAAGGAAGTCGACCGACGATTCGAGATGCGTCGGATGCAGGCCGATGTTCAGAGTGAGGATATGTTCGCCATCTATGCTCATCTCGGCACCATGAAGCGACTGTGGGAAACGACGGGGCCGCGTGGGCTGCCACTGCGTCGCCGCGACGAGCAGGCTCTGATCCGCCCGTACGTGAACGAGCAATTGAAATGGGAAGAGAAGCGGGAAAAGTTGAAGGCGGGGGGCTTGCCGCCATGTCCGAATTGACGGTGGGTTATGGGAGGCGCGCGTTGTGGGATGGAAAGGCTTGCGGTTCTGGCGCTGTGGGATGTCACCGATCCCGAAGTCGCCTAACCGGATGGGCAATCACGAGATGTATTCCGCCGCGTGGCCGTACTTCGACGAGATCAGCGCCGATCGCTTCCTCCTACAGGGGACTGAGGCGACGCCTCGCCTTCCGCGGCCCTGAGCACAGCTACTGGCCGCCGGAACCTCCGAACGTCAGATTTTTCCGTATCCTCATATATATAGGCGTATTCAGACGTACCGTGAGACCCGTGCTCCTCTTGGATTGATTGTAAATGATTGCTTATAAGCAGCTTACGCAGTCTTGACTCGTATTTCTTCACAATCGACGTGTGCGTGCAGGCCCGGGGAGAACGAGGAGTGATCGCTGGAACAGGCCCAACGGGGCTCTGCTCCAACAAGCCACTCAAAAACAGAGACTTACGGTCGAAATCGAATTATGGACTTCATGGCCTGCGATCGTAATTCTGTCGAGCGCTTCATACACGCCGTTTGGAATCTGGCCATGGTTCTGAACGACCGAACAGGCTTACCTCCTTCCTTTTGAACGTTTGCAAGAGTGATCCTCAACCATCCGCCGATATCTTCCCCGGCCAGAGGAAAGTTTTCTGCCTGTGGCCCAATTCCGAATTCCGATTCGGGGACCTAATACTCGCGTTACGCGGGTCCGGTACAGACGGGAGGTTAGGTAGATGGACAAAGATCTAGCTCTCGCGGCGCGGCAACGGACGTCAACGAGATCAATGAGGCTGCTGGCAGGAATGCAGAGTTGCACTCTGCACCCGTTCATCCTTCCCGAGCCATTCGTCCCAATCGATAGAAGTCAAAGGAGAATTAATCGGCTGGAAGACCGAATTCGAACGTCCGATGCAATCGCAGGAGGAGTTACCGAGATTGTGATGAGCGTTGTGGGGAACCGGGTGCTCGAGACCGAAGGGGACGCACGGGGAACTTGAGATTGCCGATTCGCGCTGCGATTGTTGTCTTATGGCTGTGCTTTCTTTGGCAGCGAGCGAGCTTAGAAAGTTTTCGTACTGCGAATGAAATAGCCCTTGCCTGGACGGTGAGCGATTCTCGAAAATGCATTTTCTATCCCTGCGTGGTTGAGTCTTCCATAGTGCCTCTATCCCCATCGCACGGTTATATTCCCGACACGGACTTCATGTGATATAACCGAAGCCCTAAGAGCGAACATCGGCAGGACGTTCAGGGGGCAGAAAGAATATGGCTTTCCCAAGTGGCGCCGTACCGGGCCTGGATGTTTCGCACTATCAAGAAATCATAGATTGGTCCGCTTTGGCTTCCAGTGGCGAGGCGTTCGCATTCGCCAAGGCAAGCGAAGGCGGCTCGATTGCGGACGTATACTTTGCCGATAACTGGTCTGCGCTAAAAAACGCAGGCATCGTGCGAGGAGCGTATCACTTCTTTCATCCTGCCACGGATGCCTCGCAGCAGGCCGATTTCTTCCTGAGCCGTCTGGCGAACGCCAACGGGGGTTCGACGCAGCTGGCTCCCGGTGATTTGCCGGTCGCTTTAGACCTCGAGGTCAGTGACGGAGTTGCCCCGGCTTCCATTCTTCAAGGTGTGACAGCCTGGCTGCTGAAGATCGAGCAGGCGACTGGGCGAAGGCCCATTTTGTACACGTACGTGGATTTCTGGCAATCGACACTCGGCAACCCGAACGATTTGTCGGGGTATCCGCTGTGGATATCGCATCTAAACGTCACCGCCCCTACGATTCCGGGAGGGTGGTCCAACTGGATTTTCTGGCAATTTGCCAAACAGATGTTGGGAGGAATTTCGACTGGCGTAGTTGATGTCGATGCATTTAATGGAACGATGAGCGACTTGCGTCAATTGGCCGGCTATTCTCAAGCGATGCTGGATGCCGCCGACGAAAGCGTGTTAACCCAGGAGCCTCGTAAACCTCGTAAACCGCGTAAACCTCGATCCAAACGTCGCCGGCCCCAAGATCGCAAATGACGACATCAGGCGCCTTGCTCTGCCAGCCGAGTAAGGAATCGATCGACCAGCACGGCCGCAAGTTGCGTCCGTGCGCCCTCGGCACGATTTGATTCTTCAGGATGGCGAACCATATGCAGAAATTTCATGGCGCTCGCCAAAGAACGATCAAGCCCACTCTCCTTGGCCACGGCAACCTCCAGCGTTCCGGTCCTGTGCTGCATCTTGAAGGTGGTCTTTTGACGCACAGCTCCCAAAAACGATACGCGTAGTTCCTTCAGCCCCGCAACATTCGGCGGTACAGGCAATATTCCGAGGGTTCCGCAATTGATAATCGTAGGTTGCGCGCGAGTGGACTCTAGCCATCGCAGTACGTCTCGAGGCGACGTGTCAATGGAGGCGAACACAGCATCGGTGGCGGCAATGGCAGCGCTGCGCAAATCGAGTTTCGTCGTGGCCCGAGAGACAAGAAGCTGAGCCTCGACTGGATTCGGGTGAGCGCGGTGAATCCACGTCGAGAAGTCGCTGGGAGAGGCGGGATAGAGACGGTCCGAGACGTCAAAATGCACGAGGGCAGACCGGGAGACGATTGCCGCGGATACGTTGCGTTGACTCGCGCGATCGAGAGCCGGCGGAAGAGAGGTGAAGATGGGCCGCCGCCGGGGCAAAGATTGTTCCAAAGCTACCCTTGCGATCGGCGCCGAGTTCGAGATCGCAATCGCATCGAGCTCAGGGTCGTCGAGTGCGGAATCAAGGCCCTCATGGACTCGTGGGCGATCTTGCTGGAGGTCGTCGAGCATCTGAAAAGCACTGCGCAGGCGGCGCGGCTCGGGATCGACGATCCCTGCCACGCGCACGCCGGGAATGGCTGCAAAGACGGCAAGTTGTTGGAGGCCGCAATGATCGAGCCCGATCACTCCCACTCGGATCGGAGGCTCGGCAGTCTCGAGCAGCCAATGGCCGTGGGCAACCTCGGCGGCAGCAACCAGGCCACCGGCGAGCGAACCCTGCAGAAAAGCGCGACGGCTGAAAGGTGTCATTTGGTTTCTCGCTTGGCGTCAGCACACGTGACGCGAGTGCCGGACGAATAGACTGGCGGCGAAACGCTCACAATTCGGGAGATGACGTCTTGTTGCTCAGGAACATCCGAGGGAAACATCTCTTTCCAAAGATCGCTGGCATTCGACAGTACACAGCCAGCTTTCTTGGTCGTGCAAGCGGTCGAATTGGCCTGGCGCTGGATTACCAGGATTCGTCCCATGAAGGCAGATCCCGTAAGTGATGTCGTCCAGCGCGCAGTCGTGGAACTGGAGCCGGGCACACCGATCGCGGGATTGAGCAAGACGTCACGGAAGCGCTCTTGTCCTTGCCGTCCGAGTAAGTCGCTCACTTCTTCCGTGACCAACAGCGCATAGATGTAGTGCTCGCCGCTTATGCCACTGTTCAACGGGTGATGTAGTGTGATCGGTGTCCCATTCTGCGTTACGGTGGCGGTATTGCCATCGACTTCGAGCGACAGGCCTTCGACGTGTGATGCAAACGGAGTAAAACTTCCTGGCAAAAACTGAATCCATACGGGGTCTGTGAAATCGCTCGTTAGATCGGATGCAGGACTTCCCAATACACCCTTCCCATGGATCAAGCGTGCGAACTGCATTTGCGCAAACGTCCCTTCTTGGGCGGCGACGTTCTCCGGTTTGATCCGCGGCGGGTCCAAAACAAAGCTCGTTGAAATCCACAGAGGATTGATATCGGAGGAGTCAAACGTATGGCCGATTGGGCCATGAATGAGCGGGTCACGCCCCAGGGGATAGAGATCATCGTATTCGAGGTAATCCGTGGGCAGCTCTTTTCTGTACCCTTCGAAGGTAATTGGGTCGGGCCCCGCTTCTTTAACCTTTTCGGCATCGTTGGTTGGCGAGGAATCCAGAATTTGCGCCCGAAAGTCTTCAGCCAAGCCCCCGATCGAGTACCAAGGGCCTTGAAGGACGACCAGGACACTCGCGGCACGGTCCTGGGAGCCGTTTGTGGAAGAAGTTAGTGGAACAATGAATTTGACGGCCGGTTTGGGGGGCTTGTAACTCGCCGGCAAATTGGCGCGAACAAACCCACGAGTCCATCCGCCGAACGCGCCCGGAACGGAGGCGAACTGGTCCAATGTCGAAACGGATCGATTTTCTTTTGGGACGAGCGAACCGTAGCGGTTGTAAGCGGTGATCGAAGCGCGGTAGTAGGTGGCGGACGGTTCCGTCGTCCGGTCGTCGTAGGATTCAAAGGCCGTCACGCCTTTCTTTACATCGCCGCGCGTCATAGGACGAACACTCGCGTCAGAGGCGAGCCGGGTAGCAAAGGTCTCCAGTTCCCAAGCGAGAAGATCCGGGTCGGGCGGATTGAGTTTTGCGGAAAAGGGATACTGCGTGGAAGGCCGCCCGTCCCAACGCCAGACCTGGGTTCGCACATCCGCGCCTTTCACGTTGGCGGCATTTTGGGGGGTCAGCAGCAAATGGACTCGGGGGTCGGTGCTGGCCGTTGGGGCGAGCACCTGAAATGCGTCGCGAAGCTCATCCGCATTCGGAAAGTCTTTGCTGGCTGTCTCCACGACGAATTGGTAGGGCTCCAAGGATGCAACCTGAATGCCGGGCGCAAACAAGCCTTGGTCGGAAGGTGCGATCGTGGGCGTGAGAGTAATTCTGGCGACTGTGCCGGGTTTGAGATTGAGGGTCCAGGTGGTGGGATCAAAAACACGGTCCGTCGAACCGGACCCGACCGCGTTTATCTTTAAGCTTAGCGGCGAAGCTGGAGTCAGAACGCGATCCGCAGGAGGATTCGGATCGGGTTTGGTGAGGATGGGATCCCATGGTTTGGTATCGGTGCTCGCGGCACCAGTGAGCCCGTCGAGTCCTTCGATGGTAATCGTCAACGTTCCGACTGCGGGGTCGTCCAGAGAAAGTAGGTTTTTTGAACTTTCCCTACGAGCGAGAACGTTGTACCGCTCCCAAACCTGAGTACGTAATTTTCTTAAATCGGAAGAAGTGCCCGGTTTACTCTTATCGAGCGCAGCCATCCAGCGATCCCAAGTCAGCATATCGGTGGTGGGTTTGTAGATCGTGAGTTCGAACGCGGAAGTCTGGTTTGGCACCGGATACGAGGTGAGCATGACCAGAGGAGTTGCCTTTGCATCCGAGCCAGGCTTATCAAACATTCCAGCTTCGCGTGCTCTGGGATGGACGTCGTCCGGGACGGGAGGCAGGGCGATCTTATCGAGTGAGCCGGCGGAAGGTCCGAAGCGAAGATCGGACACGGGCACGGTTCGACCGTACGGAACCTTCGACAACGAAGGCGGGGGGTTATTTTTATTGACGGAGGCAAAGTCCAATACAGCGGGGCCAAGCCGCGGGCTGGAGAAAGAAGGCGGCAAGGCTCCGGCATTGCTGACGCGGCCGATCAACACGTCGTATTTGCGATTGAACGCCAAGCCTGGCATTTTCCATTGTGGAAGGCTGTCCGCGTCCAGACGTTTGGTGACGGAGGGATGCTGGAAGGAGACCAAGCGCTCGCGTACCTTACCATCGGCCGCTAGGATGTTTTGACCGAACCGGTGAGCCGGACTTTCACCCATCAACGGTTGATTGTTGTACGTCAGTATCGAGCGACGGAGGTTATTCTGAATGTGCTGAGGCACGGGGACGACGATGGGATCGGCTAGCCCGGTCACGGCCGGCACGGGGTTCGCGGCGTTCAGGCAGCGCCAAATATTTTCAGTTGTCTCGCGCATCAGCACGCACAGACCGGACATTTGCCGCAAACTGTCGTGCTTGTCGCTGGCCAGCGAAGAAGCAGAATTGAGCTCATCGACGAGAATCGAAAGGCCCTCGGTCGTGCGGGTCGGCTGGACGGTGGCGGGAAGTTTTGCGGCCGCCGTTTGAATTGCACTGGGAAGTAGCGTTTTGTTCACTAAGCGGACGCTCGACGCTGCAACTGCCTCTCGCAACGGCGAAGCGAAGCCAACAACGGCTCCGTTAGTGATTCCCGCCAATAGGGCGCCGAGTCGGGTATCCAGGGCAGTGGGCACGTTCCTTATCAGGTTTTCTTTGATCTTGGCGGTCGCTGTAATCTGGTCCCAACTGCCCTCCAAATTCCCTTGTAGTAGCAGTCCTCGTACATTCAGAACGTCCATATTGGCCATGGCGCTGTTGCGAAAGGATTGAAACATCTGGCTGTAAGCAGTCTTGGGAAGCGGCGTGGAGACGCCAGTCGGTGGATCGGCTGGGTCATAGGCATCGACGACGGTCTGCCACTGCGCAAGGAGAATTTGTGAAAGCGAATCGCTCTGGGTCAGTTGAAGGTGCAGATGTTCGAGTGCGACCAAGCGATCGGATAAATGAGAGACATCCACCACGAGACGGTCGGGTGCCAAGAGCGTCCAATTGGCCGACGGCGGAGGCCCAAACGCGGTAGATCCGCCACTTTGAGCCGCTTGGTACACCGAGTCCAAGAGCAGGACGCGGTCTCCCACGTTGTAGGTCGCGCTCGGCCGGGCATCGTATATCCGGATGCTGGAGTCGAACAGGGACCAGTCCGGGGCCGAACCGAGAGTGCCGGGACTCGAAGCTGAAGCACCTAAATCTCCCAATGCTGTAAAGAGGCGTCCGTGAAAAATTACGACGTCGCCCTTGCGGATTTGACTTTTCTTGTTGAATCGCTTGGCCGAAGCGGGAGGAGTCGCAGCTAGCGGAAGCAGTGAGTTGCGCGCGAACGCTGAGTTCTGCTTCAACGTTAGCAACCAGCCGTCTTGGAAAGCGGCCCAATCTAAGGCGTCCATGGCCCGCTGTCGTTTTACCGCCTGGGGGAATTGCTCGGCAAAGATGCGGCGCTGCTGCTGGTCGGTGCCACCGGGTTTGCCCTCGCTCACCCACAGCGTGCACAGACGTGACAGAAGCGAGCTTCCATCGGGACCCCTCTGGGAACCGTAGGAAACGGCGTCACGTTCGGCCGTTAAGACGGCCAGAATAAATGTGTCGAAATCCGCCGCGACAGCTTTCTGTAAATTCGAGCACTTATCCGCAGAAACGGCTTGCAGACAATCATTTCGGACGGCACCGATCAATCGCGAGGATAGATCAAACAGGTCTCCGCATCCTGCCGCGAGGTGAGCCTGCCAGTCGGTCGCTTCAGCGCTCGTTGACGCATTACTGAGAACGGAGGCGACTGGGGTGAACGAGCAGAGCGGCTGCGTACAGGCAACCAGATTGTGGTCGTCGTACTTAGTGGTCAGTCGCGAAGCATCGGTGTTCAGTTGGGAATCGGACTTGACCTGCGGCGTGTACGTCTTTAGGTTGCCGGCGACGTTTGCCTGAAACGCGACGGTAGCGAAATAAGCGTATCCAGATTTAGGAATCACAAAATCTGGATCCTGCACGCTTAACAGAAAACTCAGATTGAGCAGATGAGGTATGGGATAGGGATACAGTGCAACTTGCGCAAGATGCGCCGGCCAAGGATAGGATTTCGTGGTCGGATCGGCAGCCGAGATCCCGTTCTCTGCTCCGGCATCGATCCATGCAAGATGGTCGGGAATTGCAGCCCGGCAATCGCTCTCGAGCTTCGCTGCAATCGAGGCATCCAGCGAGTAGGAACGGAGGTTTACCGACACGGGTCGGTCGTGCGATGGGGTTGCGGCTCGAGGATCATTCCCCGCGACGAGATACCTCCATAGCTGGATGTCCAGTGACTTCCATTTCCAAGGCTCGAACAGTTGCTCCATCGCAGCCGTAACCTGGACGTCTTGGGGGGTAGCCGCCTCGGCGACGCCGACCTGCAGCACCAGGCCGAAATACGTTCCGGTCTTCGGATAAGGTCCCAAATATTCCAGTGTCGTGAGAATTTGAATCGCTTTTGGCATGAACGCGCCTCAACTGACGAGTTGTAGATACCGATCGGCGAAGTCGGTGTACAAGTCGAGTTCCGACTTCGCAGGTACAGAGCTAATGGCCGATGCGGGTAGGAAAAAATCGGAGTCGGGTTCCTGTTCCCAGGGGAGTGTCGGCTTACGATACGAAGCAACCCCTCCACCGGAACCAAGATGACAAGAGACTTCTTCCGAGACGTTGAGCGTAAAACACCAACAGATCTTGATCGAGATACTGAATAGCCCTCGGCAAGTGAAGGTTCCATTTTCGTACGTGGCGTCCAGTCGCAGCAGAATCGACGCCGAGACGATCCCGAGAATTGAGACTTCTCCCCCGATCAATAGAAAAACTCCCAGACTCAGGTCTCCGCTACCGCTGTTGAAGATGAAGCGCATGCCAAGGTTTACATGAACGCTGCCACTGATCGGTCCGAAGGCGATGGATAGTGCGGCCGAGGCGTCCATCGCCATGTCTACCGTGCAGACCAGACTTTGCCCTGGAGTGAAATCCGCTTGGGCGACCAGGTGCCCGCCGCCGCCAAGAATAAAGACCGAAATATTGAACGGCCTATCGGGTGAAGCTAGTCCAAATCCAGCGTACAGCCGGAAGTTATCGACCCAGCTGAGTCCGAATAGAAAGTTGAAGGTGAGATTCGTGATGCCGGTTGTGCCCAGACTGGTGTCGGGAATGGGCAAAGCGAGTCGAGTTTCAATTCCGGTCGCGGAAGGATAAATTCCGAAGCCACTGTCGGGCGAACTGTAAAGTGCGATGACTTGCTGGACGAACGATAGCGCCGCCGAGAGTTGAACTCGTTCTGGTGAGACGTCGACATGGAGTTTGCCGTCCTTGTCGAAGGTCAAGGCGGTCGAAACAAAGGTGATCATGGGTGCGCCGCCAATCAGCAGTTGCCAATCTCCGGTGATGGCGCCGGTAGCTTCTTTGGAGATTTGCCCGGTCGAATTGGCTTGCGCGCGGACCCGCGAGGTGAAATGTGGCGTGCGAATTTGGAGGGCCATCGGGCCCACCGAAAAAATGCTAGCCGTGTCGGTCTTCAAATCGATGTCGGCTTGGACCCAGGCGGTGCGCGAGGAATTGTCTATACCATGCGTGATTTTGACGGCATCGCTTGAGCCTTCAGGCATCTTGAGCGCGGGGAATAGATTGGTGAGCTTGAGGCCAGCAAAATCGGGAAGCACGCTGTTCAGATCAAAGCTGGGAAGATGCGGAACGGGCAGGGCGCGGTCCGAAAGAGCGAACGACGGAACCAGCGTCGAAAGGGGCGAAAGATTTGGAACCAGGTCCTTCACCTGCGTTAGCAACGGGGTCAAATTGACGTTGGGAACGAGCTGGCCCGGTGCGATTTGGCCGAAAAAATAAGCCGCATTCGGCAAAGAAAAGCCCAAGTTCGGAATCGAAGGAACGGATCCGAACGCTCGGTTCAGAAGAACAGGCAGCGACGCTCCCGGAGGCAATTGAATGTCGATCGGCGGCAGGGCCCGGGCAATCGATTCAGCGAGTCTTCCAGCAGCATCTTCCACGGCGCGGCGAAGGGCTTCCAGCTGACTGTTAAGCTGACTTATCGCTGCGTCTTGTAAGTGCTTTACGCCGTCGCAAAATTCCTGGGAAAGGTTATTGGCGTACCCCACTAATTGGTTCGCCACCGTCGAGGCGAGCGTCAAGACAGAATTCTGTAAGGCTTGCAGCCCGGCGCTTCCGATATCGAAAAAGCCTAGGATCTGCTGGGTGAGGACCGAGGCAATGGCGTCGAGGTCCGCCTGGGTCTGAATGACTCCGTTTTGGAGGCTATTCGCCGCAAGGCCGATCCAACCGTGGAACTGCTTTTGAACTTGATCCGGCAGTCCGTTGAAATAGACGCGCACGGCAGCGGCGTCCTTCTGGGCTTGATCGGCCGCATTTAGCAAACCGGAGGGAAAGGAGACTCCGTCGATACTTTGAATGGCGTCGTTGAGAACGGCGTGAAAAGCGCTTTGGGCTTGGCCAATCTGGTCAAGGGCGCCCGAGTTCGCATAGGACAAAAGCGTATCGCCTTGGGCGAGAACCGATTCTACCTTTGCCAATCTTGAACAGATCGGCCCTTCCCACTGCTGGCTGATGAAGGCCGCGCCGGGCATCCATGGCTCGGCCGAAGACTGCACCTGCGACCGAAGACTCGACAGGAAGTTTCTCGCCCGGGCCAGCGGCTCGACCAGCAGCGCCCTGGTGTCTTCGACCGACTGTTGAATCTGGGCCGCTTCTTGACTCGTCGTAAGACTGACGTTGTGCAGCGACTGTTTAAGAGAGTCCTTAATTGTGTCCAGTTGGACCTTCGCGGACACCAGGACTTGGCACACTCGGGCAAAGAAATTTTGTAAGGCGTTGACGGTCGTCGGGATTCCCGTGAGCCGATGCAGCAAGCCTTGCACTTCGAGATTCACGGTGTCTTCGAGCTGCGATTCGACGCTGGCAATATTCTTGTGGAGAAGGTCGGCCTGAGCCCTCAGTTGGGCCTTCAAATCGTCGCCCAAGATTCCAACTTCCGCGGCTGCTTGGTTCAGGTAGCGCTGGAGAAAGCTCGTTTCCTTGGTTGCGACGGTTTTCGCCAGTGCATCGAGCTGTGTCTTGATCGGCGCGACCAAAGCTTCGGCCGAATCGCACAGGTTCTGGGCCAGACCCGGAACGCCGCTTGGATCGAGGCGCACCGCATTGAACAAATCCGTGCGGATTTTGTCATGGACCGCCTGCAACTGTTTTTGCACGTCCGACGGAGTCTGCGGAGCTCTCTGAAGTGTGAGGGCGGTGAGATCGGCACCGATGGCCTGGGTGGAGCGGCCATAAACGATATTCGCGGGACCATGCCCTGCCTCGAGCTCATGAGTGAACGCGGCTAGGCCGAACGGGACGGGCGAGTCATAGGCGGGAATCTCGTGAGCTGTGCCACTGGAGAAAGCGGGATTGGAAGCCGGAGGCGGCACGGGCAAAAAATCCACTCCCGGTACAATCGGCCAGTTGTGTGGGTCGGAATCCGCATTGGCGTCGGTCTCGGTGTAGAAAAAGAGTTTGTCGACAGTTCGAATGGAACACTCGACATCGGAGCCATCTTTTCCGGCCAGATTAAAAACAACCGACGGCAAATCGTATTTGTAGATGTTGGTTGCGCTGGTGTGGGAGTCGGGTTCAAACCACAGCGGCACTTTCCATCCGCCGTCTCCCACGTTCGAGGACCAAGTGCCAGAAACAGGTATGACCCGTTGCTTGAACTCGATCGACTTGGCGCAGCCTCCGCCCGGGTATAGCTGCTGCGCGTTTGACAAAGTTGCGATTGGTTCGAGGATTTCAACGTACTCGCGAACCTTACGAAGAACGGGGCGGTTTTTGAAGGGAGTCTGTTTATCCTCGAATTGTTTGGACACCGAAGCGTCGCGCTCATATTCGATAACGTAGCGAGCCAGATTGTGGAATACCCCGATCCTTCCCAAGCGCGCTACAGAAACCTTGCTCGCTCTTCCAAATTCCGTTACCGAAGTAACTGTCGAGAGATCCTTGTCAAATCCAGCTTTGATCGTGCCCGAGCCACCCAAGGCAGAAAGAGCCAGACCGCTTGCAAGAGCCGAACTGGATTTCGGATTCCGCACCGTTGCGCGAAAGATGCGGGGAGATTCAAACGGCCACGTGACGCCGCCTCTTAAACCGGTAGAGGTTGGTTCAGGGAAAGCATCTGCATCAGCGTGTGCAAGAACCGCCGGATCGACGCTGTAATAGAGATCGGCGCTCTTACGAAACTGGCAGGACACACCCTGCGAGATTGTGAAAACCTCGGGCGGGTCAGAAGCACCGGCGGCCCCGAGCGTTGTTCCGTAGTTGCTCCCTGAAGCCCGGGACTCCAGCAAGGCTAGGTGTTTTGAATATAGCTCGGCGTACAAGGACCAGTTCCATCGCCGCGTCAAGAACAGCTTGCTTTGGGTGGCAATCGGCAGGATCGGCGCGGGCTGGCTGGGGGGATCGTACGCTGCAATTCGTCCCGGAATGCGCCCGATGAGGGAAAAAACCTCGGCGAGCCTGAGTAAAGGAGCCTCGGTCGAGCAAGACAGGCCATAAAGTAATTCGTAACTCAATGTTTTTACGCCGGCGCCAGCGTCACGCTGTCCGGGATAACCGAGAATGCGGCGCAAGTTCCACGGCGCTTCGGTGAAGTTCTGCGGAGTGTAGGAGGCGAGCAGCTCTTGGCGGGCTGGGGGCGAGAAACGGAAATCCAACGGCTTCAGCTTGTTGTCGTCGTTCGGAGACTGCTCTCCGCAGCCTAGCTTGCCACCGACTGGCGTTCCGCCGTCTTTGTCCCACAGCTCGCACGCCTTGGGCATCTCCTCACCGACGCCCTGTGGTGGCAAAATCAAACTAAAGGGTTGTGCCTCGGACCTTAATTGCCAGGCCTCCCCGTCCATGTTGCCTGTGCTCCACAAGGCGACGACATCCGAATTGAGCGCGACCAGCGGCGAGTACTCGACCTCGGCAATCAGGAACGGATCCGAGTCAATGACGACGACGCGAGGATTTTCAATCGGCGCTTCGTGGCCATCGCGCAATGGAGGAGTGCTTACGCGTCTTAGGATGAGGCTAACGGTCTCGGAATAAATTTGTGGATTGCTTTCATGAATCTGAAGAAGAAACGAGGTCGCGGCCGCACCAGGATTGTTTGAGATCGGAATGACAATGGGCTGACTTCCGGTGAAACGCCGGTCCATGCAGAGTTCATCGCTCAAAGGAGTCGAACTGTAGCCTTCCGGAACGTACTCGCTGGCTGGCAATCCATCTTGTCCGCCGGGACTCGCATCGAGGATGGGAAGTGTAATATCGCCGATCAGCCTAGGAACTCGATGGGAGTTCCCAGAAAGTTCGATGTACTGAAGTTTCGTGGTCGAACTTTGGTCCGGAAGAACTCCCCCGAAGCTAAGATCAAGAGAGCCGATACGGACTTGTTCCCCGGGACCAGTACCGAGATCCTGGTTCCCCATCGCGTTCACTCGTTGCGTTAACTGGGCTTCCCACGCGAACGAGTACAGATCCTGGGTTTCTCCGCCCTCAGCATTTAAGCTCCAGCGAGTCACCTTGGCCCGATAAAAAAGCGCTCTCGATCGGTGATGCGCCGCGCTGGGATTCGTAAGGCCCCGCTCGCCAAAATCAAAACACAAAATCGCGTCGAGCGTGCCCAGAGGCTTGATTCGGAATTCTTCGATCGTTAAGTCATTGAGGGTCGCAAGCGGGCCGCCCGATTTTGGCTTGCGACGAACCAGGAATTGGCCGCATAGGTTGAAGTCCCGTTCATCGTCGTGCTGCGGAAAGCAAGGCTTCGGATCAACGATCGTGGGATGATTCTCGACGCACGGAAGCAGGGTGGTACGGTTGACGGGCCGCACGGTACGCAGGGCCCGATCGTATTGATCGAGAGCTTGGTTCCAAAGATTTTCAAGCCCGGCGGTCTCTAAACTGAGAAGCCATTCTTCTCCCTGCGGACCCTCAATCGACTGACGCTTCAGCCAACGATCCGAGGGACGTTGCACGAAACGATAGCGACAATCGGCAACCTCGCCTGCGTCGCTCATGTCCGGCAGCACGGGTAATCGAAAACGGCTACCGGTTTTATCGACGGGCAGCGGAAATGGACTGCATTTCGGTCCGGGCCGGAAAAACAAAGCCAGAGTCGCCGGAATCGCCGAGGCCAAATCGGCGGGTAACAGCACGATCTCAAGACTGGCGCCAGCATCGATTTTAGAGACGCCTTGGAAGGCATTTGCCAACAGTGGACCGCAGGTAACGCCCAGTGCCTGAATGGGTCTTTTCTGTGCAAACCATTCCCCATCAATCTGGGAAACGGGAAAGTCGGCTTTTTTTTCATCGCCAACAGGAGGGATCACGGGGGCTGACTTCCAACTCCACGGCGTGCTTCCGATATTCCCATTTTCTCCGCCACCCAGGAACGTGACGTACTGCTTTGTTCCGTTCACGACTCCAGGGGCGCGATAAAGCTTCATTTGGATGCCGATTGCGGTTACGTCGTATTGATCATGCTGGTGTTGATCGCCGTTCAGCATCAGCATGTGGAACTTAAGCCTGAGGATTTGGATCGAGTTGTCGAACGAGATCGAGGCTTGCCCTTTAGGTTCGGTCGCTAACGTGGGGATGGTAAAGGTTGGCGATGGGCCACCTGCCGCACTGGATGGCTGCTCGGCGGCATAGAGTTCACACCGTTCGTACTGCCACGGCAGAGTCCCGCCGGACGAAAGCAGGCCGGCATCCGTCCCATCAAACAATAATTTACTGCCGCTGGCATAGACGCCGAGAGACCAGCCTGGACCTTGCGATTCATCGTTCTTGCGATAGAGCTTGAGCAGGTAAGGCAAGGACGGAGGTGTCACCGAGTCTGCCTCCCTGTGGTGCGGGTTTTTCCCAGCAATGGCTGGCGACAAAAAGTATTGGTTGTCGGAAGTTGCTTCAGTGGGGCGAGGGATACATCTGTGAACGGGCCATTGTGATTCGACCTCGAGCAGTCAGCCGAGTTCGGGAGCCAGGAAGAACGCCAAGAACCGAGCATTGAAGCACCTCGTAGTTCTTTGGGCCCAGTTGGATCGCATCCTGAAACTTACGTTTGTAACGACGGACGGTTCGAGGTCTTGGCGTTCAAGCCCATAAAGTGCACGGATTATATATAGCGTTCGAGCTAATTCAACAGCTTTTAAGAAAATTCTATTGTGTACGAGACGACCCGGCACGCGATCGCGATTCCGAGCGATTGACAGCCGCATATTTCCGCGTGAGAAGGCTCGACAGTGCGAGGTATGAGGAGTAAAACAGACCCGAGAGCATGGGCAACGTCGGCCATCGTCTGATCTTCAAAGCGAAACTAGAGTTCGGCAGTCGATTCGGTTGAAAGGCATGCTTCATCGAGAGGACGCGCGTGAAAATAAGATATGCCAGTGTTTTACTGGTGGGAGTTTTAATTTTCGTTACCGACGCCCTAAGTGATCATTCCAAACCGGGCACAGGCATCTCACTCACAATCATGGCGTCCAAAATCTCGTGGGCCGATTCCCAATACGTTGGGCACGCGTTTCTATGTGTGGGCCTACAGCTGAACGGTGGAATAAAGGAGGATTGTTTGGGCTTTTATCCGGCGGATTCAAACATCAAGTCGTTTCTCGGCGGTCCGGGCGTCGTAGAGAATGAATTCGCCGCGAAGCGACCCAGTCACTTCGGCAACGTAACCGTGAGCGTTCAAAAGGAGCTTACGGATGAACAACGGAGAGCGGTGTACCGGGCGGCCGACGACTACAATGCCGCACACTATAACTTGACGGACAGCAACTGCATCGACTTCGTGGACAAGGTTGTGAAGATTGTCGGTTGGAAAAGTCCCGCCCGGTCGCCGGGACAATTGCCTGTCGATTATGTGCAAGAGTTAAAGCGATTGAATCCTTGAGTGATCGCGAGGGGCTCATTCGAGGACGTTTGCTGCTCGGTTGGGCTCGAGTATCTTTTGCGAAGCAGGAAAGTCAACGACCTGCATCGTCCGACGGGCCGCCACAGGCGTAGAGTCGCATATTCCCAGGGACGGGTAGAATGGCTGCGAGGTGGACGTTGTTGTGGTCTGCCGAACGAATCGCGGGACTGGGATGAGAAGCGGCTTTCCAGAGACTAGGACGTAATTGACCTTGCATTTGACGCGAGTCTTGCTATCTGCTCGATTAATGATTGACATCATTCAACGGACCTAGTAAACAAGCGCACAATTTAGAACTTTTTTGGGGGACGAATGTGCTCTCCAAAGATTGTGCGTGCAGGCGGTCTCTCCTTCTGTTTCCCTCCGGCACGTCGCGAGTCGAACAATTCCCAGCATTCGTTAAAGCTTTCGTTGGTGACTGCAGGACTCAAACCGTGCGTGCGTCAAAGGTCGAGTCGTTCTCGGGCTGCTTGGCTTACGGCCAGTTCTGACGTTAGACGCGCAAGACACAACAATCAGTGAAGGTTGAACTTCGCGCTTCGTGGTCGACACGCTGGGAAGGGGATTGGCATGAAAAACCGGAGCAGACTTGCGACGTTATTCGTACTGGCTGGCAGTGCGGTGTTCTTTCTGATGCTCGCGCCTCCCGTGGTCGCCCAGGTCACGACCGGTGTCCCGGCGTTTGGTAGCTTCGGCGGGGGACCTGACATCGTCAATCTTGGGAACTTAAACGCCGAACTGATCGTGCCGCTCGTGAATAAGGCTGGTCGCGGAACAAACTTCACATACTCCCTAACGTACGATACCTCCGTTCTGTATCCGATCACAGTGAACGGGGTCCTGACTTGGCAGCCCGTAGCGAACTGGGGATGGAGAGCTCAAACCCAAGCGTACTCGGGATATGTCACCTATCAGACCACCGAACAGTCAGCTTGCAATGGCAACGGCAGGGAGTACATCGCGTCCCACTTCATTTATAGCGACTCATTCGCCGTACCGCATGCCTTTTTGGGACAAGCTACGACGATCCAGGGGAACACCCAATGCAATACGGGAAATAATCCGCTGAACGCGTACGCGCTCGACAACTCGGGCTACAAGTTGTACGTGCCGGGGGGCTTGGGGGGCGCCATTACGGTGACCTCGGCCTCGGGAAAAGTGATTAGCCCGCCCGTCAATACCACTACCGGTGCGGCCAGCGTGACGGACAATAACGGCAACGAGATTTCGGTCAATACTTCAGGCCAATTCACCGACACGCTCGGCCAGACGGTTCTCGCAATAGCGGGCGGAGCTCCAAATCCGGTCACCTTCACTTACAAGGTCCCATCCGGAGCGGCAGCCGTAGACACCATAAAGTACACAACCTACAACATACAGACGGCCTTCGGGTGCAGCGGCATTGCGGAGTACGCTGCGTCCAACGTCTCGTTGATTTCTGAAATTGATATGCCCGATCAAGCGACGAATCCGAGTGATCGATACACGTTCTCGTACGAGTACACGTCCGGAACCTCTGGGCCGGTCACCGGCCGCCTGGCGAAGGTGACTCTTCCTACGGGAGGATGGATTACCTACTCGTACAGCGGGGGCACCAACGGCATTACTTGCGCTGATGGAACAGCCGCCACGTTGACTCGCGCCACCCCGGACGGCAGTTGGACCTACGCGCATTCGGAGTCGGGGACCTCTTGGAACACGCTGGTGACCGATCCGCTGTCGAATCAGACGAACATGACGTTCAACACGATCTATGAGACGTCAAGACAGGTGAATTCGGGCGCCTCCACGCTACAAGCCACCGTTAACACTTGTTATAACGGAGCCTTCAGCGGTTCCACATGTACGGCAGCGCCAAACCTGCCTGCAGTGACGGAAAAGACGGTGTTCACCCAGTGGCCGGGCACGAATGGGCTGGTTTCGAAAACCGACCTGTTTTACAACTCGTCCGGGCTGATGACGGAAGACGATGACTACGGTTACGGGGCCGGGGCGCCGGGGGGCCTGATTCGTAAATCGATCATGTCGTATGTGACCCGTGGTTCTGCAATTCGCGTCGGACAGCTGAACGTGCTGAACGGCACCGGTGGCGTGGTGGCGTCGACGCTGTACACCTACGACTCCACTACGATCGGATCCATCGCCGGCACCTCCCAGCACAACGATACGTCGTACGGAGTGGGATACACCACGCGAGGCAACTTAACAGAAGTGCAGAATTTGGTTTCTGGATCGACCTATTTAATTTCGCTTGCGACCTACGACGAAACCGGTCAAATGCTCACCACGACCGATCCCGCGAACAACACCTCCACTTTTAGCTACAGCGACAATCTGTACATCGACAACGGCAGCAACCCGCCGCAAACGTTCACACCCTCCAAACCAACGAACGCGTATGTGCATACTGTGACTTTGCCAATCCTGGGCCTTTACGCGACCTACGGGTACTACGTCTATTCAGGCGAAACAGCGCTTGGAGTCGATGTCAACGGCGCGGATACCTACACGCATTACGACGCCATGGATCGCCTCTCCAGTCAATATCTGCCGCCGGCTTCCAACGGCATTCGCGGATGGACCTTGGCACAATATCCGAGCCGCACTCAAACCGATACGTACACAGCGATAACCTCGTCGTCACCGTCTACCAGCTGCACGAGTTGTGTTCACCAAGAATCGTTCACCGACACCATGGGACGCCCCGTGTCGAGGGTACTAGCTAGTGATCCCGATGGCGCGACGACTCAAACCACAAGTTTCGATGCTCGCGGGCGGGTGGAGAGTGTGACAAATCCGTATCGCACCACCTCCGATCCTACCTACGGCACGTCAACGATTTCGTATGACGCACTCAACCGCGTGACAGCCAAAGCGTACGCCGACGGAAGCACGGACTACACCTACTTTGGCTCTCAAGTCGGCACCAACGGAGGTAACGCGACCCAGCTGTGTTCGACCGCCACCTACGGCGCGGGCTACCCCAATCTTTCGGTGGACGCTGCGGGGAAAAAACGCGAACTGTGGACCGATTCGCTGGGAAGGATTATCGAGACGGACGAAGCGAATTCATCGGGAAGCCTGACCGTCCCGACGTGCTATGCCTACGACGCACTCGGCGATGTTACTCAAGTTGTTCAAGGAACCCAGACTCGAAGTTACAGCTACGATGGGTTGGGACGGGTTACGTCCGAAAGCACGCCCGAAGCGGGCAGCGTCGGGATCTCGTACACCAATTCGAGCGGAGGGCTGTGCAGCGGCGATCCAGCGGTCATTTGCCGAAAGACCAACAATCTCGGAGTGGTGACGACGTATACGTATGATGCCCTGAACCGTCTCACGGGGATTTCGTACTCGGACGGGGTAACTCCTAACATTCAGTATTTCTACGATCAAGCCTCCTACAACGGGCTATCCATCAGCAATGGCAAATCCAGAAACACGGGCATGAGCGACGGGTCCGGGACCTCGGCGTACAGCTTTGACCTACTCGGCCAGCCCAAAACGGAAAATCACACGATCGCAGGTGTGACCAAGAGCATGTCCTACACGTTTAATCTGGACGGCTCAATTTCGTCCCTGACCTATCCGAGCGGCCGGCAGATCGCATATGCCTACAGCAATGCACAGCGGCCACTCAATGCCATCGACTCAACGACGGGAGTCAATTACGCCAGCGCCGCGACGTACGCACCGAACTCAGCGGTATCGGGTTTGTTAATTGGGAAGACTTCATCCTTTGCGGGGATAACCGAAGCAAATACCTACAGCAAGCGCTTTCAATTGAAGACGCAACAATCGTCTTCCAGTGCTGGAGCACTTCTAAACTTAACCTACGGGTACCCAGCAGCACCTGGCAACAATGATCAACTCACCACCATCACGAATAACATCGACAACGGTCGCACCGTAACGGTGGGCTATGACCCGCTCAATCGGATTTCGTCCGCCAAGACGCAGGCGACGTCTGGCGCCGATTGTTGGGGACAGACGTACGGATACGACGTGTGGGGCAATATTCTGTCCTTGGGTATTAGCCAGTGTTCTGGAACTCCACTCAATCTCACGATCGTAAACAACAAGATCAGTACCACGGGATACGTAAATGACGGGAACGGCAATCTGACCAATGACGCGATCAACGCGTATGGCTACGACGCCGCCAACCACATCATTACCGCGGCCGGAGCCACGTATGTGTACGATGGCCGCGATCTTCGTGTGAAAAAGTCAACTGGTACGCTGTACTGGCGTTCATTTCAGGGCGACGTGTTCACCGAGTCTGACCTGTCAGGGAATACCTCGAGCGATTACGTTTACTTTGATGGGGCGCGAACCACGCGTTTAGACAATCTCGGAAACGCGTACTACTACTTTTTGGATAAACTCGGCAGCACGCGAGCGATGGCCAACAGCGCCGGCACCAAATGCTACGATGCGGACTTCACCGCTTTTGGCACCGAGGTAAATCACAGCAATAGCTGTCCTCAAAACTATAAATTCACCGGCTACGAACGGGACACCGAATCGGGCCTCGACTATGCGACGCATCGGTACTACAGCAGCCGACTCGGCCGGTTTACCTCTGCCGATCCGCTCAAGGGAAATGTTCGCAATCCTCAATCGCTGAACCGATACACCTACGTACTGAACAATCCTTGTAACTTAATCGATCCTTCAGGTTTGTGCGATGTCGTAGCGGGAGGATTAAACAATAGCCCGGCGAGTCAGGCCATCGCCAATTTTGCAGGAAGCATCGGAGCTGATGACGCATATCCGTTCTCGTCGGGAGGCGTTGCAGGAGGGCTTGGCAACTTCATGGCGGGCAGCCAAGACGCGAATGCCGTGCTAACAAATGCAATCTTGGACGCGTATTCCCAAACGCCCCAAGGGCAGCAGGTTAATTTATTTCTATTTAGCGGCTCGGCTCAGATTTTCCAAAATATCTATTCGTCTCTTCCCAAGCAGGTGCAAGGAGCCATCGGCAATATCACTTATCTATCACCGGGAATCAAACCCGGAGGCAGCTTGATACAGGGGAACGGCCAAACCAACGTCTACACGGGAAGTGGCGCGAAAGAGGCCGTGGTTACAGGTCCGGCGGTGAGCGCTGCGAACAACGAAGGCATTGCCGTGTACGACTACACGGGCGGTACGTGCGGTCACAGTAGCGGATGTGCGTTCCAACCCAGCAATGATCTCGGTCAGTATGCGGGCGCACCCTGCAATATATCGCAGACATTTTCGCGGCAACATCCGGGCGGAATCGCGATTGTGGCTCCGGACGTGAACGACATTCAAAATATCAACATCTTGGGCGGAATCATCCAGCCCAATCCCGACGACGGAAATCTTTCCCACATGGAGATCATTTTTAACCCAGATCCGAACGATCCGGCCAACGATGGAAGCACGGACCCCATCATCCCTGACTGCGACGAAGCCTGCGATGCGAACGCCACTCCCATGAGCCCGCCCGACAGCTTGCAGTTAGCGTCTGCTCCGCTCCTGCTTTGTCTGCTGCTGCTTCCGTTGCTACCGATTGTGAGGCGACGCGCGCTGGGACGGAAGTGGTCGAAAGTGGACTGACCAATACTGAAGTCTACGTATCTACGCGAATGTACGAGGCCGTCGGCTTGTAGGAACATAAACTTGGTGTTGTGATTTCTAGGATCATCAACACGGCCCTCATCGTTGTGTGGCTGACCGGATCCGGTGCTCTTTGCGGCTGTGGCCGCCGCAGCGGTTCATTGCTGTCACCTGGAAGCAATGATCCAGCGGTTGCGGCGATGGTCGATGCGCAATACCCAGCTCCGATCAGTATTTCACGGGACGGCTCGAACGCACTTGTGCGCCGAAACACCATCCACGGCGACGCAATCGATGTAGTGGACCTAGTTTCGGGAAAAGTCCTTTTCACCCATCAACTGCCCTATCCTCACGTGGCGCTCAGTTGGAGCCCGGATGGCGACAAAATAGCCTTCTTCTCTCGAACTGAAGAAGCCGTAGAGTCCTATCGCCTAAGCGTATGGAATTTGCGCACAGGAACAACCTCCACGATTGGGGATTCGTTGACCAGAACAATTATCCAGCCGCCCCGCTGGAGCCCGGACGGGACCGCACTGGCCTACTTCGTGGGAAACGACAGTTCAGGGACGCTGTGGCTGGTACCTTCAACCCCCAGCCTTGCTCCGAAAATGCTGATCGAAAGCGTTCGTACGCCAAGCGATTGGGTTTGGTCCGAGGACGGCCGGTCACTTGCTCTGGTTCAACTCGCCACTCCCAACGCGCTGACGATCATGGAGGTGAAGAGCGGTGCAACCAGGTTGATTCCAGTCGATACGTCAGCAGCGGCAGAAATTCGTGAACTTGCGTGGTCGTCGTCCGGACGGAAACTGGCCTTCACGATTCGAAGCGAATCCGATTTTTTTGAACTGAGGCTATTGGATCTAGCTAAGAATCGAACGGAGCGGTGTCTGGTCGGCCCGGGTGAGGTTTCTTCTCCGCATTTCATGTCGGACAACTCGACGATCGTGTTCGTTGCGTCGAGACAGGCTCGATCCGCGTTATTCTCAACTCACTGTGATAGCTCGACGCCTCGAATTTTGGGACCCTGGTCGGGGAGCAATCGCTTCGTCAAGATCTTGTCGAATGCACACGCCGGGTCGGTAGCGTATCTGCAGGCCGATCTGACCAGCCCAGCCTGCCTCTATGAATTGTCGATGCGCACCGAACGGAGGAAGCCGGCCTTCTGTGCTCCCCGTCGCGCTGAGTTGCAGTCTCCCACATCTTTTCTTGAGATGGTAAAGAGCTCAGACGGAGTGGAGATTCCGACCATTGTGCGGCCAGCATCACCAACAGGCAAGCAATCAGACGTTGTTCTGATTGACGTCCACGGCGGTCCGCACCTGGAGGAAGATCTCAGTTGGAATTTGTTGTCAGCGGTTGTGGGTCGCAATGGAATCGAAGTCGTTGCACCAAACTATCGCGGCTCCTCAGGGTTTGGAGCGGACTTCGAACGCGCCGGAGATCTCGCCTCTCGCACCGAGGATGTTCTCGCCGTCTGCCGGTATGTCCGGCGGACACACGGGAAGAGCACGAGGGTCGTCCTTTTTGGAACCAGCTACGGCGCCGCTGTCGCGGTAACCGCATCAGTCTCTGAGCCCAATTGCGCAGACGCCTTAGTCCTGGTGTCGCTGCTACCTCATGCGATGACGGGGATCGCGCCGGCGCGCACATCCATACGGATTTTGGCGTTTCACGGCGTGCACGATATAAACAGCGGGAAGGAAGCCCAAACGCAACTCGAGCGTATCTTTGGCCCGGGTGTGTTCGATACCAGCAGCAATGAGTTTCGCGCCTTCGCCTCGGAGGGTCACGTATTCCGAAATAGCGAAACCTGGAAGGAAATATATTCGCGGCTCCGGACAGTCGCCGGCGAAGTTTCCTCGAAACCCGCGCGCGGGACGGGCGATAACGCAAAATAGGGCATGGTCGATGCGGAGCACAGGCATCAGTGAGGGCGCGGGGTTCATGGAGCGACTGCCGTTGTTCGTCCGCTGGATCGCGGCCCTGGTCTTCATCGGCTTATTGGTGGTGGCTCAATTGTCGCTCGACAATACTATCGAGCCCAATGGCATCGTAATCCACCATTCGGCACTTTCGGCGGATGATCGGGTTCGGTTTCCGGGCCCGACGGATGCCGCTGTGATTGACGCACTGCATCAAACTCGAGGATTTAGGACCTTCTACTGGGGGAAAATCTACCATATTGGCTATCAATATTTAATATTACCGGATGGTACTATACAGACAGGCCGCCCCGAGCACTGTCGCGGTCAGCACGTGGAAGGTCACAGCAGCTATATTGGGATCTGCCTCATTGGAAATTTTAGCAGTGTGGCAAATCCGGACGGGGAGGGCGGACTGAAAAGCCCCACCGACGCACAGATGCAAAGCGTCGCAATGCTGGCGGAAAGCCTTCAAAAAAAATACAAAATTTCCTGCTCCTCTGTGTTCCGCCATCGAGATCTGAAGCCGGGAACCCTCTGTCCAGGGGATCGCTTCCCCTGGGTAGAATTCAGGCAGCGGCTTGGCTGTGGCGTCAGTCCATAGAGTGACCAACCAATTCGATATCCATGCCGAATCCATGGGCTCTTTCGAAGTTCTTTCGTGCGGCGCCGGCTGTGCTGCTATCAAGCGGTGGGTGGCGCATCGTACTTTGGGGGTTCGCATTGGC
Source organism: uncultured Acidobacteriota bacterium (assembly GCA_963702125.1). Lineage (GTDB taxonomy): Bacteria > Acidobacteriota > Terriglobia > Acidiferrales > UBA7541 > Palsa-295. Next base: position 3,781,708 of record OY969716.1, on the reverse strand, counting down.
CGCGGCGATTCGCGATGGATGCTTGCTCTATCGACACCGCATAGCAGTCGGTTTAGATGGTTACTACTACGTCGTTCAAGTCTGGCATATTCTCGAGACGGGGCGTCCCTACTACGCGTCCCATTCTCTAGCATTCTGTTATCTGGCAGCAGGCCTGAGCTCTTTGTTCGGGCATCCGGTTGTGGTGATCAAAGCATTGTGTCTTGCGCTGCAACTTTTATTCAGCGTGGCGATCTTTTATGTAATGCGGAGTTTGACGGGCCGAGCAGAGTTCGGGTTCTTCGCGGCCATACTTTCCCAGATTAGCGTTCTCCACCTTTACTTCCTGAGCGAATACTGCAGCAACTTACTGGCCCTGGTGCTTTTAGCTTGGGCTCTTGTTGTTCTGTTGGATTGCGTCATGGTGCCGAGGTTGGGCGCTCGCTTGAGAATCGCCGCAGTCTTAGGGCTTGTTGCTCTAGCGCTGCTAGCTCACAGATCCGCCGGTCCACTGATCCTTCTGATAGCCGCGGGGTACGCCGCAGTTTGGGCTCTGCTATCAACCAGCACGTGGAGCTATGCTGGGGGTCTGCTGACGATTGTTGCGTGGTTGTCGCCCGCGGCGCTTTCAAGGCTACCTGTCGGATATTTACCGGTGTGGGCACTCGGCTCATTCCAGCCGTATCCAAAGTGGCCGGTGACGAGTTTCGAGTTTCCAGAAACGTTGCTTTTGTTGATTTTGTCTCCCTGGGTGCTTGGGCTGATTGCTTCGAAGGGCGATCGCATTCCAGCGGTGCCCGCTCGGGTACTTGGGACCGCAGCGTGGATCGGGATGGTGGTCTTGTTGAATCCGTTTTTGAATTTTCGCCTCGGCCCGTCCAATCTTGCCGGGCGACTCGCGCTGTTGTCCTATATCTTTCTCGCCATCTTGGCCCCAGGCCTGGTGTGGTTGCTGATCACGCTCAAGAGCGCATGGGTGCCGGTTGGCGTGATCTGTTGCGTAGGTTTTGCAGCTTTGTTTCCGTTCGGTAGGTGGCCGGGCGGCCTGAAAGAACAGAGCCTCGTTCGTTGCGAAGACCTGATTGCAGGTTTGAAGCGTCATCAAGTTGAGCTCGCCGACGTTTCTTTGATTCTGGCCAAGCCAGGAGATCAGTTCGTCGTTACGGCGACGCTAAATATTCCTTCGCAATGGACACTCCCGAGTGACTTCCGATCCGATTCAACCTTCTGGTTGTTGGATGACTTTCCCAATCGTTGGTTGACGAGTCGCGACTTCGTGCTTTTAGACCAACGCGATTCCTCCACGGTGTTGGCGCCGTTGAGCGAAGTGACCGTGCTGATGGCCAATCGCTCCGGTTCACGAGTCGATAGTCTGCTGCGAGCAAACCTTCACTTACAGGTCGCATACGGGTACGCGCCTGAGGCTACCGATTCAAATCAACGCGAACCTCGCTAGTTCTGCTGGTGCGGTAGAAGCGCTATCGTCACCTGTTTCGTACTTGGAAGACTTCTTATGAAGGGCGTATGGGGCCAGGGGTGAGCCTCGCTAGAGCGAAGGCCCAGAGTATTTCGACAGAATGAAGTCCAGGCTTCCGTTCTGACCGAGCTGCAGGACGAGTCCTGAGTTCGAGAGCCAGACATCCGTGAAGGTGCTTGGTCCACTCGCGGTGTCCCAGGTTCGAAATTTGTGAGCCGTTACCGGCTGATTGGCCACCGTAAAAGACTCTTCGCCCAAGTATTCCACCGCATTCGTACCCTCCAAGGTGAGGCTGGACTCAGAATCGCCTTCCTCGGTGCTGAAACCGATGATGGGAACGGTAATCATCTTTCCAGTAACCCGCTCGCCCTTTGAGGCAATGTCTCGATAGGACCAAGGCAAGTCGAAAGTCAGCAGCGGATATGGTAGAAACGCGAATCGTTCGGTTTGACGAATCGATGCCACGGGCCGGCGAAGGTCTCCCGATTGCCCCACCGAGCATTCTAGTTTCGATGGATAGTAGCGACAATGAACTTCCGTCGTTTTCGAGTCGGGGCGAGACACCGAGTCGATAAGTGTATAGCTTGTCGGAGACATGTTGTGATCATAGGTGACACTTTGCGAAATGCCCTTTTCCGAACGGCCCGTAGTTGTCGAGGGGAAGATCATCGACATTTTTACGGTATACGTTCCGTTCGTGAGTTGGTACATGCTCCAGCTGTCAAACGGCACCAGCTTGGAATGTCCCGCATCGTCTCGAGTCCGCGAGTATTCTCCGCTGCACAGCGGCTTTCCCTCAGAGCGACCGAGCCGCGGAACCGGGTACCAGCTCGCGTATAAAACGAGCGCTAGAGATAAAAGAACTCGCCCCTGCATGAAGCCTCCGTTTGACGTGCCAGCTAGGCCCTAGTGGTTGATTCTTATCATAGCCCCAGGCGCTTCCCCTAGCAATGAAGGCTACAGTCGGAAATGGTAATTGCCGCCAAAACTCGAAAGCAAAGGCAGCCCTGAGATGGCGTACCACACGATCGATGACCTGCCGGCGAGCATGGATGCTTGCGACCCAGGTCGACTCTTCCTAACGGCTCGTCACTCGATCGTCCAGAGTCGTGGTGCAACCATGCTGTGCTGAAGGCAGATTCGTACCTGGGCGGTGTGCGTTTCTACTTGACATTGAAGGTTTTGGTACATATATAACTCGCACAGAGTCACTCTCCGGAGGGTCTCATGCGCGTGAAGCTATTGTTACTCGTTGCGTGTATCTTCGTTCTGTTCCCTCTAGCTCTCGTTGCGCAAACCACGCAAGCTCCGCAAGCCGCCAGCGCGGGAACCTCGCCACTCGTAATCGCGCAGCAAGCCCGCGCGGCGCTCTATGGTGCAGTTCCACTGGCTGACGTCACTATGACCGGAACAGCCACCCGCACCATCGGACCGGACTCTGAAACCGGGAACTTCACGCTGAAAGCGCTCGGCGACAATCAAAGCCGATTCGATTTTACATTCGCCTCGGGGACGACCACTGAGGTGTATAACGTATCGAGCGCTACGAATGCACCCCAAGGCTTTTGGATCGGCACAGACTCTGCCGTGCATTCAATCGCGAATCACAACTGCTTCGCGGGCGAGGTTTGGTTTTTCCCTGCGCTTACGATCGTGGGAGACCTCTCAAACCCGGCTGTTTCTGTCTCCTATGTGGGGGCCGAAACCAAGAATGGCGTTGCGGTCACGCATCTTTCGTACACAGTGGCGGTTCCCGGGGTATCCTCGGTTCCGGACCCGATACTGACCCCGCTTTCAGCAACCGAGGTATATCTGGATTCCAATACGCTTCTTCCAGTGGCCATTACCTATTACGTTCACCCGGACAACGACCTTCTGCTCAATATTCCGGTTGAAGTTGATTTTTCCTCCTACAAACCCGTTCAGGGCGTGCAAACACCGTTCCACGTTCAAAAGTTTTTCAACGGAAATCTGCTTTTCGATCTATCCGTTCAAAGCGTAAACATGAACACTGGATTGACGACTGCGGCGTTCAGCGTGGATTGAACTTATCGGTGCAAATGGCGATCCTTCACAGCCTGAAAGTCCGCGAGACTTTCGTGTTTCGCAATGGAAGATACTGGACGTCAGTGAACCCGCGAGAAGAAAAAAGCATGGGCCGCGATCTAACCGCGTGCCATCTTCTGGGCTAGGAACACCAGTAACTTCCGGTCGTCCTGGCTCATCTTTCCCAAGAGCCGTTGAAACTGGAATAGTTCTTTGCTTTCTTTACCCTTTGCTCCGAATCCGGGCTGACGCGGGGATTCGAGCTTCGTTAAATTCTTGGGAGGTTCCTCGCCGTCGTAGAACAGTTGGTACATCGGCACTTGCAAGGCGCGTGCGAATTTTTCGAGTGTTTCCACGGCTGGCACTGTGTGACCGTTCTCGACGCGTGACACGTAGCACCGCAGTAGCCCAGTTTGGTTTTCGATGTCGCCTTGGGAAAACTTCTTATTTTCACGCAACTGTTTCAATCGTTCACCGATCATCATAGGGTGGGTTCTCCTTGGGGCAAGACGGAAGGCTGTATCTTAGCAAGACCTCGCGACGACCGCGTGGCAGACGTTTTACTTCTGGGCGCTAAGAATCTGTTTCAGATGCTTCCGCTCGATCGAAACTCGCTGCCTCTTGACGGCGTCGGCGAACTACGGATTCCAATAGCATCAGCACGCCGACTCCGAGAAAGAGCGACGCGGCGCTGCCCGGCTCCGGAGCGACAACCGAAACGGTGACGTCGGACAATGTTCCGTCCTTGAAAATGCCCAAGCTTTCGCTCCCGGCTACGCACGGATAGCCGGCGCCTGGGCAGAGGTCGATGTTGCAGGCGTCTGTTGTACAGCTGTACAGATAGCCGCCTGCGAGTACGGGCGCCGAAGGGTTTGAAGGAAACGCATTGTCTGCGAAGTAGAGATCGATTTGGTCACCAAACGGGTCGCCGATATTCAAGTAATTCGCGTTCTCGTTCGTGAAAGGCTGCGGCTCGGACACCATCAAGGCGGGAAGGGTGCTGGTGTAGTCGATCGCTCCCGTTCCGATACTGGTTCCTCCGACGACGGTGAGATCGTAAGTGCCGTCGAATCCAAGGGCGTACGTCAGATCCATCGAGAAGTTGATTGTCTCGCCGCAACCAGGGCTGCAGCTCGAAGCTCCAGCAATTACCAAGGTGCCGGAAACGTCGTATACAGCCTGTCCACTGTTAGCGTGGGCGGTCAGGGAGCATGGGAAGAGGAGACAGAAACATGCCGCCAAAAGTCTGTATCTCATCAGCCCTCCGCGCGATTGGCTGCGACTCTATCCCTAGGGTTCTTGACCAGCAAGTAAAATTACCAGCGTCCTGCTGCGCCTTAGTCCTAGTACCCCGTGGTTTTGGAATTTCGAAAATCTCCGAAGTTTTTAGGTCTGGGCCGTTGCGAAGAGAGGGAAACGAAGCGCGAGTGAAACGCAAACAGCGGAAGGGATTTCGCCGGTAGTCATCAAACTCACTCGACATCACGGGGAATCATGCTTCCGCCAAGTGATGGTCAGAGAGTATGAGTGGTTCGACATTCAGGTTAATCCGCAAAAGGGAGACGCATTCGACCATCGAAGCGTCCCCTTTTGCGGCTTGCTCAGCATTCGACCCGTTGTGAGCCGTTTAAGATCCCATCACTCAGAAGATGAACTGCGCCTTTAGTTGGATCAATCGTGGTGAAGCATCGCCGCCAAGGAACGCTCCCAGAATGCTGGTCGGTGGGCTCACCGCGGATTGAATCGTGCCGAACTGGCCGTTCGCAATATTAAAGATGGGCGTGTTGAAGTTCGGATGGTTGAACAAGTTGAAGAATTGTAGGCCGAGCTGAAACTGGCCGCGTTCCCATCCGGGGATTTTCGTCTTCTTCGTGAAACTGAAGTCAGTGTCGAAGTAACCAGGTCCTCGGAAGGCGTTGCGCAGTCCCTGAATGCCAAACTCCGTCTCACTGCCTGGACCGCCTCCTCCGTTTCCGAAATCGCTGGGACTGAAACACGGGATGGCCGTTACACCGGCGACTCTTTCGCCGCTGCAGTTTTTTGAAACCGGATTAACTAGGTTGGGGAATATCGTGGCGAAGTAGTTGTTGGAGTTCAGGGCGCTGCTCTCCGCACCATCCGTCACGGTAAAGGGAAGGCCGGTGTGCACGAAGACGGCGCCCGATACCTGCCACCCGTCCACCAATGGTCCCCACCCGTGGCCCATCAAAGCCCTCCGGATGGGAAGCTCCCACACGTAGTTTGCATTCACGACGTGTCTGATGTCGTAGTCCGCTGGGCCGTAATTTTCCCTGAGATTAAAGGGATTCTGAGGATTTAACTGCCCGCCCAGAGTAAAGGAGGAAAATCCGCCGTTGGAGATTTCGTCGAAAGCGTGACTGTACGTGTAGTTTAGCTGGAACACTCCGTTACCGGCCCAACCAGAGAAGCGGTGACGGTAGGAGACGACCAATCCATTGTAATTCGAGATCCCGGCGCTCAGAACTCCCTGCATTTCACCGAACTGAGTCGAAGCCGGCGCCGCCGGGAGAGACCCGAATCCGAATGCGTTGAGCGAGTTGTCGAACACTGGGATGTGAATGCCGTGATTGCCGTAGTAGACTACGCTGATCGAGTCGTTTGACCCGAAACCCTTCTGAACTTCGAGACTCCACTTCTGATATTCAGGCGCGTAGCTTTTCTGTGGGGTGAAGGTTATGACCGGAGGCGTCGCGACTGTGTTTGCCCCGGAATTGAATGCGTTCAGGAAAGCCGACCGTGCGGCTGTCGAGCAGTCAAACAGATTCGCTCCCGGGCTCTGGTTCGGAGACAGGAATCCAGCGCATGTCCCTCCCAGGCTAGTAGACAGATTCGTGAACTGGTTGTCTACCGGTGATGCGGTCAGCGGTGAAAGAGACTCGGAACGCCCGTCGGGTCGTATCGCGGCGGTAAAGTCTGGACCACAGGAGCAATCGAAACAAACTGGCAAGGCAGGAGCAGGATGAAGAACAGGGCGACGGCGCCGCCACCGCTCGCGCCAGACATGTGGATGATGGACAAATCGAGCAGAATCGCCAGCGCGGTGAACGCGAACATCGTGGAGCGCGCCCATACGAGTTCGCTGCGACAATTCGGGCAGGTGATGGTAGGCGGAGCCTGCTCCAAAGTCATTTTCTCAGCACACACCGGACAAATCGAAGTTCTTGCCATCGTTTCAGCGTTTCGGAGATCTTACGCCAACTTGCGCCGAACCGATGGCACGCGTGCGTCAATGAGTTTTGTTCTGATGCCAACGCCTGATTAACGCCCTTACCGGAGATGTGGAATATCAAGTTTCCGATTACGCAACTTATCAGGCGTTGGCACGCACGAATGAGCACCCGTGAGACGAGCGATCTGCAACGTCGCACTCGTTACTCGGGGACACAAACCATCGTTTGCGATCGCTACTTGATGCGATCTTAAAGCTGAGCTAGCCCGTGTCACGGTTATACGGATTCGGCAGGTACGATTCGATGTTCGATAGGCCGTAAGCGACGGTGAGGTGCGGCAAATCCTCGCTAGCGATTTTCGCGCGATCGGCTCGGATCAGATCGAAGGGTCGCTCTAAAGCCATCGACGAAATAGGCGCACTGAAATCCGTTTCCGTTCCAAGCATGTCCACGAGGAAGGGTATTCCGCCACCCGCGCCCGTTACGAATAACTTCTGCTGCCGCCACGATGAAATTTCCAGAGCGTTTCCGTGCATTTTGGCGCAGGCGTTGCTCCAGGCCTTTTGGTATGTGTCGCAAATGTGTTGCGCAGCGGACATTAACGCGTCACTCCTCGCGAACTTCGGTTCAACAGTGGGCAGAAACAAATCCGGCACGGCGCGTTGCATGTCGCCAGTGCCAACCGCCGAAGCAGCCGCGCCGTAACGCACCACGCTTCGTTTTACACTTTTCACCGGGCCAAAAATCCGGAACAGGTTGGCGTGCGTTACGGGCCGGCGCCAACGCTCGGCGAGCGCAGCAGCCACCACAAACCCGCCTCATCTTCCGGTCGAATGATATCGATCGGGCTGTGCGTCGCTCGCGATTCTCGACCCACTCTTGAAACGCACGGTCGGGGATCGCCGGGAAGTGCGCGGGATGTTGTTGCAGCAGGCGACGCGCGTCTTCGATCGAGCACTCCGAATCGAGTAAACCCTCGTTGCTGTAGAGTGCCCACGCTCGCCGTGCAACACTTAGGAAAGGCGCTCGTCGCCGCTCGTCGTTGAAGATCGGCATCGGCACACCGACCGACGCGCCAATCTCCGCGCGTTCGATGCCGCCGTTCAAATGAGCAGCAGCGGCGCGGTGCGCTTGAGAAAGTCAACGCGGCGAGATCGGCGGCACTGAATCCAAGCGGCGCCGGGGCATCGCCGGCGCGTTCCGGCGCCGCAACAGCTTCCGTCGCGATACGCGCTTTAGTGTTTTGATAGATGTGGCACTCGGCGCGGGTCCGGGTGACGTCGCCGAAAAAGAGCGTGGTCGCCGTCGCGCACACGCGCGAGGGGATTCGAAACGTTCCATTCCGCGGCACCAGCACGGCTCTCTCGTTCGGCGGCGCTCCGTTAGCGCGGAAGACGATCTTCGACACGCAAGTGCCGTAATCGATGCCGAATTGGATCCGTCGACGGGCCGGCGCAGGAACCCGGCTCCAGAGTTTCCACGGTGGCCACGCCAATCGCATCAACTTCACTTCTTCACCCTCGGCAGTTTCCGCTTGCGGTCTGCTTCCGCTTTCAGCACTTCGAGAGGTTATTTCAGCTTCGCAAACTCAGCCTTGGCCGCGATGAAAATCGGAACGTCAGGATCGGCGTCCTTCCACAAGCCAAGAAATTCCTGATACACCGCTTTGGCTTTCGCGGTGTCGCCCTGACTCGCGTAAGCTCTCGCAATCTGCAAGCGTGCCAGCGCGCCAATCGGCCCGTTGAACACGAGCCCACCGTGATCGAGGACTTTTTGAAACTCTGCGGCGGCTTCCGTTCCCTGACGCGCGGCCAAGTACGCTTCGCCGCGCACATAAATCGGATACAACGAAGGCCAGTAGTAGAGCCCGGCCCTGCCCAGCTCGTACGGTTTGGCAGGAACTAAACTGCTTATCGCGCCGGCGATATCGCCTTTGTTGAATGCCAATTTCGCGCGAAGTGTCGGCTCGAAGTTGTAGCGCACGACAGTATCTTCCGGAAACCTCCTCGCTAAATCGTCGGTCAGCATGAGCGCTTGCTTGTCGTCGCCCGCATACGCCAGCGCGAGCGCCGCGCTGAATTGCGCCCACTGGTCCGTCGACCGCTCGAGGGCCATTTCTGCGTTGCGGCGAGCCTCGTAACGATTGCCGAAGAGCGCCTCCCGCAATCCCGCTCGCGCCGCGTAAGTTGCGGTGGCTTCCTTCAAGTCGGCACGTTCTGCGGAATCCATGGCCTGTCGAGAAAGCTCGCGAGCCTGTGTAAGGCCGCCCGCATAGGCGGACGTGTCGGCTTGCACAGCCAGCATATTGTTCTCAGCTCCACGCTTTCCTACCGCCCACGCCGCCTCGTGCGCCATTGCCGCGTGGTCATTCTGCAGAAACGCCAGCAGATACAAATCACCATGAATGTATGCATGATCCAGCTTGCGCGCGAGCGCTTCGTTATACGTGGCTTTGGCGTTGCCGAGATCGTTCACGTTCAGGTAGGCAAAGCCGAGAATAAAGTAAGGGACCGGACTGTCGGGACTCATCCGTAAGGCCTGCTTGGCTTCCTCAAGCGCGTTCTCGTATTGGCTCAACGACGGGTAGATTGGGCCGGCCAGAAAAGTCCGCGGCATCGGATTGCGAGGGTAGGCCCGCGTCCAAAGCTCGCAGGTCTGCTGGGCGTTCGGCAAATTCCCGGTCGCTACGATGTCGAAATTGGCGGCGATGAAGTACCGTTCTGCTTCGCTGGTTGCGCTGCGAAGTTCGTAGGCTTTCCTTGCGTTATACGCCGCGCTCGCATTTTCATCAAGGTCACGGAACGCCCGGCCCAGCCACGCGTAGGCAATCGCAAAATTCGGATCGGCTGCAGTCGCCTGTTTCAGATAGGGGATCGCCGCCGTCGCTCCTTTCGAGTACATCAGCTCGCGCCCCAAGCTGAAGGCTTTCAGCGCTTCGAGCGAAGGCGTGGTGGCTTGCTCCAAGGGCGTATCGAACTTGCGCACTGTACCCAGCGACTCGCCAAGTTTGTTGCGGATTGACGACGCTGCCGTACCCAGCGCACCCAGCACATGATTTTTGTCGCTGGCCTGCGCTTCTGTGCTGGCCAGATTTTCGCCGCTCGCGCAGTTCACGGCCTTCACCGTCAGAAGATATTGCGTGCCGATCTGCGCGATCGCGCCGTCCAAGACGGCCTTGCTTCCGGTTCGCTGGCAGAGTTCGCGCGCAATCTCCGGCGTCAGCTTCGAGTCGGGCTTCTGGCCCATCAGCTGCAGGCCCTGCTGAATTTGCTGGTCGGAAATAATGCTGAGGAATGGCGATTGCTCCAGCTGCACGGAGAGCCCTTGTCGCAGTGTCCCGTCAAACACCGCGTCGCCCGTGGTGTTGGTAAAGTCCGCGAGCACGATCGTGTCCTTGTCCGTCAGCAGATGAGTCTTCCGCGAGAGAAGAAACCATCCTCCCGCAGCCAGCGCGGTCGCGACCAGCGCCGCGACGGCCGCCGCCACCCACCAGCGCCGTGTGGACCCTTCTGTGCTGTTCGAACTCGCTTGCACCGCCGTCGCGAACGCTACGCGGCCGGTCTCGGATTCGCGTCTAAGCCGCTGCAAATCCGTGCGCATTTCAGACGCGCTCTGGTAGCGCAGCTTGCGGTCCTTCTCCAGCGCCTTGTCGAGCAGCTCCTCAAGCTTCGCGGGAACGTCAGGATTCAGCCGGATCGGTGCAACAGGATTGCGGTTTAGAATCGCTTCAGCAATCACGCCCGCGGTGTCGCCGCGGAACGGCATCGCCGAAGTCACCATCTCGTACAGCACCACCCCAAATGAAAATAGGTCTGTGCGTGCATCCAGCTCTTCTCCGCGCACCTGCTCGGGTGACATGTACGCGACCGTGCCCACGGCCGTGCCCGCCTGCGTCAGCCGGTCCGGCTTGCTCATCGTTGGCATCGCAGAGAGATTCAATGCGCCGCCCACCGGTGCGAGCTTCACTAAACCAAAATCCAAAATCTTGGCGTGCCCGCGCTCGGTGACAAAAATGTTGGCGGGCTTGATGTCGCGGTGGACGATTCCTTTCGCGTGCGCGGCGTCCAGCGCGTCGGCGATATCGATTCGCAGCGCTGCCACTCGTCCGAGCGCCAGCGGCTTCGCGGAAATGCATTGTTTGAGCGTTCGCCCTTCCAGCAACTCCATCGCAATGAACGGCCGGCCGTCGTGTTCGCCGATTTCGTAGATCGTGCAAATGTTAGGATGGTTCAGCGCCGACGCCGCCTGCGCCTCGCGCTCGAAGCGGCTCAGTGCCTGCGCGTCGGACGCGACGTGATCGGGAAGGAACTTCAGCGCCACTAAGCGGCGCAGCTTGGTGTCCTCCGCCTTGTACACCACGCCCATACCACCGCCGCCCAACATTTCGATCACCTGGTAGTGGGAGACAGCGCGGCCGATCAGCGGAGGAGACTCGGGCATTTGGCCCTCATCTTAGGTTGCAGGAGGAAGAAGAGTCAACGAAACGAAGCCGCCGCTTTGTGAGTATCACTTCGAAATAGCCGCATCAAATTCCGCAGTCCATTTTTGGGATACCGAGCGTCCGGTCGTTGGCCGAACGGTCGCCTGTCACGGGAATGTAACTGCAGTCGCGGCAAAAGGCGATAAAACGTGAAGAAAACGCGAATAAATGAGAGAAGGTGGCTCACCGAATTTCATCGGAACTTGCTGATTCCCTTGGGAAAACTCCCGCTCCGGTAAATCGTGATTAGAGTAACTAAGTGGCTGTTAACCGAAGGGTTGCTAGTTCGAATCTAGCCCGGGGAGCCACCTTTCTCTTTAGAGTCTGCCGGTTATGCCAACGCTGTCACCGACTCGCTTTGGGTGCAATTGGGTGCAACATCGGCCTGGATCCTCGGAAGCTCGAACCCAAAACCGATTTGTTCCGCAACCTTTCTTCGGAATGCCAAGTCGTCTTTCAGCTTGCTGTATCCGTCCGTGACACTCTTGTTTGAGTGACCGAGCCAGAAGCGGGTTAGATCCTCTGGCGCGTGCTGTTTCCTAAGCCACGTCGTACGATACCGCCGAAAAGCGTGAGCGCCTGATGTCGGTAGCCCCAATTGCCGCAGTAGCGGATGAAGAGAAAGCCTCAAGACGTTCGATTGCAAAAGCGGAAACCCGTTCCTCGACCTGAATAGAAGACCGGAGGTCCGAGTCCCGATAAACCTCTTGAGCATTGCCGCGATTTCCGGATGTAAGTCGATATCTCGAAGGCCGTTCTCAGTTTTTAAGAACGGCTGAATACGACCGTTCCAGACCTTTTGACGGATGTACAGAGTGGACCCGTCTCCCGAGATGTGTTTATCGATCTCAAGTCCGAGCGCCTCGCCGTGTCGCATTCCCGACCCTCCGAGAAGGACGTACAGCATTTGTTCCCGCCCTTGTGACGCCGACACGATTGCGGTTAGTGCTTCGCTGGAGTGTGAGGGCTGCCGCTGGTTTCGGACTTCCGGCAAGTCCATGAATTCGTGGTTCCACGTTCGCGAGTGGATCGCTTCGCCATTCTCGTTCACAGCGGACGCCACAACCATTTTCACGACTTGAATCACGTTACTGCACATCTTTGGCGACAAACCCGCGTCCATCATTGTCGTCACCAGGTTTTTTGCAACCAGGTTGTTGACTGACGAAAGCGGAACATCGCCTATGTTCGGATTGATCCAGTTCTTTAGGTAGCTTCGAAATCCGATCAAAGTAGCGGGCTTGATGGGCCGTCGCTTTCGATGTTGTATGTGATTCAACCACCACTCACCTTGCTTGCGGAACGTGACACCGTGGTTGATCGCTTCTACGGCTTTGAAGTGCTCCTCGGTATCAGCTCCGCTCGCGGCAATAATTTCTCTTCGCTTCCTCAGCCGTTCGGGTTTCGTCAAAAAACCAGGTCCTGAGATCGGACAAACCGGTTTGCTCAGATAAGCCCTTTTTTCTCGCCCTGGAACGTCCATCCGAAACCGAACGTGATACCAACCTCCTTTCACTTCTTCATACCCAACTTGACCAGAACGACGCGCCATTGACTTTCTCCTCGGCCGTCTATCTGGTGTCGCGGGAGCGAAATTATCCGGACTCGCACTCAAATGCAAGCCGTCCGGATCATTTCGCTCTTGAAGGGTGTTTTTCACGAAATTGAGCAGAAGCTCCGCTAGTTGCTCCCCGAAGAAATGAATTGGTTTCCCAATAAATCCTGCAATGGCGGTAATTTAAGCCCCGGAAGACTCGGTTTTGCGGTGGAGGGCGGCCAAAGTCCAACGTCGCGGAGAGCCTTGCGATCAGCGTAGTAGCTACTTCGCGACGAGAGCGTCTTTATGTCCTGGAATGAATCATTTTCTGCGCGTCTCAAGACCCCGAGTAGTCGCGTGGCCCGAGCATACCGATAGTTGAGATCGAGCACGTCTTTAGCGCGATCATAGGTGAGGAAAGTCGCGTTGAGGCACATCTGAGTCAGCGCATCGTTAAGAAACATGTGCGCTGCTTCGGGATCGAGGACTTCACGGAAGGTCAGTCGTTTTTGGCGTAACCGCCGTTCGAGGAATCCCGATTTCTTCTTCAACTCGATTTCAAATCGCAGAATACCTTTCGCGTTTGCTGAATCGAGTTTGTCCTTCTCTTTCATCTCCCGATGTTTGTCATAAGCGCGTATTCGCCTGTTTTTGTTCCACCACTCAACGGCACCTGATCCATCCGTTGTGCGGTTGTGCTTAAGATAAGGAAGTTGTCCCAAGGTTCGAATGTAATCGCTCAGGGCACCGCCAACGTTGAAGTTGTGGCAGTAATCGACGCGCGTGTATTCCATTTCGATTAGGTTCGGCAGGTTTCCCGTGACGTGATCGAGAACAAATTCACGAAGGCGTTCCAAGGCGGGAGCGGGGTCTGAGATGCGACTTAGATTGTTTCCAAAGAGCAGCTTCGGGAGTGAAGATTCGACACGAATTCCTCCCTGGTCCCCATAGATCATGATCCGAGCCTCCGGCTTACTAAGCATTTGCGTGATCGACCGGTCTTGAACCTTGTTCCGTTTATCGAAAAACTGACGTTCGCTGGTCGTCCAATCATTTCGGCTGGCGTCAGAAGGAATATATGGTCCGTGTTCGAACTTTCCGGTGACCGTATCTAGCATTCCCGTCAACCTTCCTGAGATTTGCGAGTCCGGATTCCTGGACGAATTTCGACGTGATACTAGTACGTCGAAATTCGTCCAGGCCCCCTCCCCCCGCCCTCCCCCAGCGGCAAAGGCAGCCGCTGGGGGAGGGAGCGCGTTTTTTTACCTAGGAGCTGCAAGGGGCAAAAAAACTGCGGCAGGCGGCACCCGCAGCCCCTGAGGTGGCAAGCTGCTCGCCAGCAGACTTGCGCTTATTGCCCGGGTGCCGTCCGCCGACCGGGTGGCCGAGGATTTGCTGTTTCTTCCCGGCCGATTCTGGTGTTTTCTTTGCTCGGCTTTTCCTCTCGCCGGACCTCCGCGCGTAACGTCCGCAGATAACGGCGCATACCGGGCAAAAGCCATTTCGGCGATACTTTTTTTCGTCGAATCGTAGAAATGGCTTTTCGCAAACCTTTGATTCGGTGTTTCTTGGATAGCTTGTGTCTCATGTGCCTCTCATGTAAGGTTTGCGTTCACTTACATGAGAGGGATTATGGGAAGGAATCAGCCAGTCAAACCGACATTTCCTGGACTGATTTTTGTCGCTCCTGGTCCGTTTGCGGAAAAGGCAGCCCAAGCGTTAATGGCTACGGCGGAACTAGCCTTCAGCTCCGGTGACGTACCAATGAATGGGCCTTTTGAGGGTGATTTGTCGGAGTGGATTAGAGATTTAAGTCTGAAGTCAACGAGGGTACTGACTCTACATCCCGCGCACGAGGGATCGTCCGACGAGCGAACGGCCTTGCTGCAATCGGGAGAAATCTTAACCGACGCAAAGAGCGATGCGGAAGTGGAGCTTATGAGAATTACAGAGCACATTTCAGCGCAAGACGCGGCAGAAATATTCGAGGCGTTCAATAGCGGAGATTCCAACCGCGTATCGCAAATTAAGGAGGCGCTTAAAGCGAAACTTGAGGACAAGCTCGGTAGCATTTCAGAAACAAAAATCGGTGCAATGAAGGCACAACTGATGCGGATGCGGGCGATGCGTGCTCATTGCCTGTGCGCATTATTTCTAAACGCATTTCCGTATCAAATAATTGAAAAGGCACGCAGCGGAGATCGGCGAGCCGTGCTCGATCTTGTGAAAATCGATAAACTGTTCCTCTCAGATAGTTGCACTAGAGATGTGATCAGAACGGCCAGTCTTCAGGCCGACCAAGCTTTCCTAAAGCAATTGGCCGCTTCGCTGGCTTTCCGACCCAGGATAAATTCCAAGAAGAGTTCTCGGCTGTATTTGTACATGCTCTTCGCTTTGAATATTCAGATTCCTGCTCTTCCAATACTTCATCTACGGCTAGATCCCGATGGAACAAAGTTCAAAACCTTTAGTGCCTTCGAGCGTTTTGTTGAGCGATGTCGCCACCAATTTCACGAAATCGCCGTTTTATGCGGAGAAGGAGAATTAGCAGTCCCTCTCGGTTAATTTTCGTGTTTCGAACAATAAGGGCTGTAAGTTGCAAGTCACAGTAAACACGGCGGTTAACAGAAGCGCATTTTTTGCTCGGTAGCGAGCGCAATTAAATTTATACGTTCCATTTTTGTTTGGGACAATTCGACACAGTCCTACCGAGATTCTACGGAGAAACCGCCCGTTTAATCTCGAAGCAAAATTGTTCCTTCAAGATTTCATTTTCGCCGAATTAGGCTGCGAGCTTTGTAATTTAAGGAAACTAGATGCTAACTGGGGAAATACGCGGTCAGATTGACCAAATCTGGAACGCATTTTGGACCGGGGGAATTTCCAATCCTCTTGAAGTGATCGAGCAGATCACTTACCTGCTGTTTCTCCGTCGGCTGGATGAGCTGCAAACTTTGGAGGAGCTGAAATCCGATCGTACGAAGAAGCCAATCGAACGGCGCATATTTCGGGACGGGCAGAATACTCAGGGACTCAGGTTTCAGGAGCTTCGTTGGGCACATTTTAAGAACTTGGAACCTCGTCAGATGTACGAAGTAGTGAGCGAACATGTATTCCCGTTTCTGCGGTCATTGGGGGGAGACGGCTCTACGTATGCTCATCACATGAAGGACGCACGGTTCACCATTCCGACTCCAGCGCTGCTTGCAAAAGTCGTGGACCTTCTCGATCAAGTCCCGATGGAGGATCGCGACACGAAGGGCGATCTTTACGAATACATGCTCGGCAAGATCGCGACCGCCGGTCAGAACGGTCAATTTCGGACCCCCCGACACATCATTCGGCTCATGGTGGAAATGGTAAAACCTACGCCTGCCGACATCGTGTGTGACCCTGCGTGCGGCACATGCGGCTTCTTAGTTGCCGTAGGTGAATATCTCCGCGGACGACATCCGGAGATGCTTATCGAATCGAAGCTCCGAGATCACTTCCACCATGGTTTATTCCACGGATTTGATTTCGATAACACGATGCTTCGCATCGGAAGTATGAACATGCTTCTGCACGGAGTCGAAAATCCTGAGATCGTATATCGCGATTCACTTGCTCAAGATCATGCTGGAGAAGAGGAGCAATATACGCTTGTTCTCGCGAATCCGCCTTTCGCCGGTTCGCTCGACTACGAAAACACCGCGAAGGATTTACTACAGGTTGTCAAAACGAAGAAGACTGAGTTGTTATTCCTTGCGCTCTTCGTCCGTCTGCTGAGACCGGGTGGAAGAGCAGCCGTCATCGTACCGGATGGCGTGTTGTTCGGTTCAAGCAACGCCCATCGAACACTAAGGAAGACGCTCGTTGAAGATCAGAAGCTCGATGCTGTTATTTCCTTGCCGGGTGGGGTTTTTAAGCCCTATGCAGGGGTTTCGACAGCTATCGTGCTGTTCACAAAGACGAATTCCGGCGGCACGGACCGTGTGTGGTTCTACGACTGCATGGCCGACGGGTGGTCTCTCGATGATAAACGTGCACAACTGCTCTCCGATGGAAAACTCGGGCCCATCCCCTCGGAACCCCTCAGTGAAAACGAGATGGAAATGAACAACCTGCCGGACATCCTCACGCGGTGGCAGCAACGAAACATGCAGGAGCTTGAGCGTCCGCGTACTGCCCAAAGTTTTTGCGTCCCGAGGGTTGATATTGCGGCGCACGATTACGACCTCAGCCTCAATCGATACAAAGAGGTGGTTCACTCTGAAACTAATCATCGGCGCCCTACCGAAATACTTGAGGAAGTTGCAAGGCTTGAGGACGAGATTTTGCGAGGCTTAACAGAATTGAAGGGCGCTCTTGAATGAATCGCGAAGCGAACGTGGTGATTCTAAGTGACGTCGTTGACGTGAACCCCGCACTACCACAGTGCCCGGCAAATGACGACCTAGTCTCATTTGTACCGATGTCGGCATTGGATGCCGAGACTGGAACTACGTCTTGCGTCGGATATCGAAAGTACGGCGACGCGAAAAGTGGTTACACCGCTTTCATCGAGGGTGATGTTCTAGTAGCTAAAATCACTCCTTGCTTTGAAAACGGGAAAATAGGTCAGGCTACTTTGCAGTCAGGTGTAGGGCTAGGTTCAACGGAATTCCACGTAATCCGACCGAGGGCTGACTTAGCAGATGGGCGCTACGTCTTCCATTTTTTGAGACAAGACAGGATACGGGCCGCGGGACAGCGAAGGATGACGGGGAGTGCGGGACAACGGCGAGTTCCCGCTGATTTTCTATCACGCCTACGGATTCCACTACCTTCCCTCGGTGAACAAAAACGAATCGCAAAGGTTCTGGATGTCGCGGACTTACTGCGCCGAAAACGGCGCGCTTCCATGGTCACACTCGCCAATGTTTCGCAGGCCCTCTTCGTCGATGCGTTCGGCGATCCAGCGACGAATACGAGAAAACTTCACACCGCAACCCTCGAGTCTGTATGCACGCGAATTACTGATGGCACTCATCAGCCCCCGGCTTGGAGTCCAGAAGGACATCCCTTCCTTTTCGTACGTAATATTGTCGGTGGCGAAATTAGTTTCGACACCGAGAAATTTATTTCCGAGGAAACTCATGCAGAATTAACCCGAAGATGTCCTATTGAAATTGGTGACGTACTCTACTCGACCGTTGGATCGTATGGAATACCAGCACTCGTTAGCACGTCGCGCAAGTTCGCTTTTCAACGCCATATCGCCCACCTAAAACCTAACCGAGCCTTGCTCAATTCGGAATTCTTGCGCGCAATGTTGGCTTCACCGGGACTGCGACGTCAAGCAGACAGAGCGGCGAGAGGTGTTGCCCAGAAGACCGTCAATCTCAGCGACATTAAGAAGTTCACCGTTTTCAGTCCATCGCTATCCGAACAAGAAGAGTTTGCGACTCGAATCGAGCGCCTGGAGATTCTTAAAAACAGTAACAGAGATTCCCTGGCGGAGATCGAGGCGTTGTTTGCTTCGCTACAGTACGGCGCCTTTCACGGAGAACTGTAGAGATGCGGGGCGAGTTCATCAGCGTTTGGGCCGAGACCTGGGACGACATCTGGAACGTATTGGCCGCGAACGAAACGGCGCCTGGGGACTTGTTTTGCGAACTTTATCGTGAGTTGTCGACCTCCTTTACAGCCAAGCTAACCCCCGAACAGCTTGCTGATGTTATTGACGATCTAGCTAAAAGCCGCGAAACATTCCAAGCTGTCAAAGCCGAAGATTTCGCTGGGGAGAGGTTTGTAGTGAGGTTTTTTGAGAGCGTACATGAGGAACTGTTCGATCTCGGCGGCGAAGAACTCGCGAACCACTACTTTATTTTACTTTCAGCCTTCATCGACAAATTCAATCTGCGCTACGATCTCCGGCGACCTTGTGCTCTCTGCCCAACACTTCCCGGGGTATTCGCAAGTCTTATTAATGAACTCAAGCAAACGAGTGGGCGAGACGCCCACCTTAACGCCCTTATGAATGCGTTCGAAAATTCGATCCGCGATCTCCGACTCGATTGTTCGGACGACCGCATCAAAACCTGCATTCAAAAACAAGTCAATCTGTTGGAAGCACTTGGGCGGAACTGTGAAGGTGTCAATGCGACGACGTTCGGCGCAATTTGCGAGGAAGTAGGGGCGTGGCCACATGACAAGCTGAAGGAAGCGGCCAAGAGTCTATACACTTTTACGTGCGACTATCCAGGAATCAGACACGCCGGGACTCCAGCCAACTCCAAACGCAGAATCGACATGCGAGATTTAGTTGCTGTAACTATCTTATTGGCCGGAGTTTCACCATATATCGTTGATCGACTAAACGTGATCTCGGTCTACGGCGGATGAGGCGAGGATTGTCCGTCGTGGGCTGTGGTTCCGGTGTGAGATTGCACTCGCAGCCAAACACCATTTAATGCCGAGAGTGCGCGTACTATTTCCGCATCGCAGGAAAATCGGAAAAGTGAGCAACTTTCTCTTTCTGCAAGCAGAATGGTTGGAAGTCTTTGAATCTGCCGAAAAGGCAGAGGCGCTGGCCGTTTCTGATCCGAGAACAGCCTGCTTCTACGCTCGCCGTGCATTAGAACTAGCCATTCACTGGCTCTACGAGCACGATGGTGCGCTGCGCTTCCCGTATCAAGACTCCTTAAACGCTCTTCTCTACGAGCCGAGTTTCAAGAATACGGTCGGAGCGGCAGTTCATGCCAAGGCACGCATCGTCAAAGACCTTGGCAATCGAGCTGTTCACACTTCGAAATCTGTTAGTTCGTACGACGCTCAAGTTGCAGTGCGCGAACTCTTTCACATTTGTTTCTGGCTCGCGCGAACGTATGCGCGAAAGACGAAGCCAGTTGACGGGGCTGCATTTGATCCCGACCAACTTCCAAAGACTTCTCACATCCCCCGCCAGACCCTTTCGCAACTTCAGCAACTCGCCACCCAATTGGCGGAGAAAGATGCCAAGCTCGCTGAGTTGGCAACCGACAAGCTCGCTGTTGACGAGGAATTGGAACGGCTGAGGGCTGAGATCGCCGAAATCAAAAAGGCCAGCGAATCGCAGCCGGACGAGCACAATTACTCAGAAGCTGAAACCCGAGACTACTTCATTGACTTATTGCTGAAAGAAGCAGGTTGGGCTCTGGATCAGCCGCAGGATCGCGAATTCCGTGTCACTGGAATGCCCAATCAGAAGGATGAAGGGTTTGTTGACTACGTGCTTTGGGGAGGTAACGGCAAACCGCTTGGCCTCGTGGAAGCAAAGAAAACTAAACGAGACGCCCGAGTGGGACAGCAACAGGCGAAGCTATACGCAGATTGTCTCGAAAAGCAATTTGGTCAGCGACCGATAACCTTTTACAGCAACGGTTACGAACACTGGATGTGGGATGATCAAAACCATCCGCCGAGACCGGTGCAAGGTTTTTATAAGAAGGACGAACTCGAATTACGAATTCAGCGTCGCGACACACGCGTACCCCTGGGATCTGCGGAGATCGACGCCAAAATCGTCGAGCGCTACTATCAGTCGCGGGCTATCCGCCGTATTTGCGAGGCTTTTGAAAAGGACAATGAGAGAAAAGCGTTAATTGTAATGGCTACCGGTGCGGGCAAGACTCGCACAATCATAGCTCTTTGCGATCTTTTGATGCGCTGCCATTGGGTAAAGCGCGTACTTTTCCTCGCCGACCGGGTGGCGTTGGTGAAGCAGGCGACGAACGCATTTAAGAAACACCTTCCCGCGTCCTCCCCGGTCAATCTCGTCACCGAAAAAGATACTGAGGGCCGCGTATACGTCTCGACTTACCCGACCATGATGCGGCTTATCGATGAAACTTCGGAGGATAAAAGACGATTTGGTGTTGGGCATTTCGATTTGATCGTTATCGATGAGGCGCATCGTTCCGTCTATCAGAAGTACCGGGCAATCTTCGATTATTTCGATTCGTATCTCGTTGGGTTGACGGCCACACCGAAGGACGAGGTTGACCGGAATACTTATAATCTCTTCGAATTAGAAACGGGTGTACCCACCGACGCGTACGGACTTGAGGAGGCGGTAAAAGACGGCTTCCTCGTTCCCGCAAAGTCGGTCTCTGTTCCTCTAAAGTTTCAGCGAGAAGGCATCACCTACACCCAACTCACTGAAGATGAGAAGGAGGAGTGGGACGCGCTGGAGTGGAACGAAGAAGGCGAGATACCGGACAGGGTGGAAGCGGCAGCCGTCAATAAATGGCTTTTCAACATAGACACAGTTGACAAGGTTTTGGAGCATTTGATGCTTCGAGGTGCGAAAGTCGCGAACGGCGACCGCCTTGGAAAAACGATAGTCTTCGCGAAGAACCATGACCACGCAGTTTTTATAGCTGAGCGATTCGACGCCAACTATCCGCAGTACAAAGGTATGTTCGCTCGCGTGATCGATTTCCAAGTGGAGTATGTCCAGAATCTCATCGATGAGTTCTCAAATCCGAACAAGCCGCCGCACATCGCTATTTCGGTAGACATGCTGGATACAGGGGTCGATATCCCCGAGGTGTTGAATCTCGTTTTTTTTAAGTTGGTCCGCTCCAAGACCAAATTCTGGCAGATGGTAGGAAGAGGTACACGGCTCTCGCCGAATTTGTTTGGCGTTGGAAAAGACAAAGACAGCTTTTACATTTTCGATTATTGCCAGAACCTCGAATTCTTCAGCGAAAATCCAGACACAGTCGAAGGAGCCAGCGTCGAAGCACTAGGCGCTAGACTCTTCAAAGCGAGAGTCGAACTGATTTCCACTCTCGATGAAGGGCAGCGATCTGGAACGAAAGAATCGAAATCGGCAGAACTGCGTGAAGAGACCGCAGAATTCCTGCGTGTCCAAGTGGTTGGAATGAATGTGAATAATTTCATCGTTCGGCCCCAGCGAAAATATGTCGAGCAATACTCGGCTCCTGAAGCTTGGAAGGAGCTTAGAATTGAGCAGCAGATCGAATTGGCGGATCATCTTGCCAATCTGCCAACCGAGATTGCTGATGACGATCAGGAAGCCAAACTCTTTGACCTGCTTATGTTGCGTCTCCAACTGGCGACTTTGAGGCGGGAGCCGTCGTTCGAACGATTGCGGAAGCAAGTTATTGAAATTGCCGGATTGCTTGAGGAAAAATCTAGCATTCCGATGATTCAACAACAGCTCGAACTCATTCAGGAAATACAAAGTGAAGAATTCTGGCAAGACGTAACGGCTCCGATTTTAGAGAACGTCCGAAAGCGGCTCAGGCTCTTGGTGAAGTTGATTGAGAAGTCCGGACGGCAAGCTGTGTATACGGATTTTATCGATTCAATCGGCGATGAATCGGTTCGAGAGCTGCCTGGTTTTGGCACGCGGGATGATTTTGAGAAATTTCGGAGTAAAGCCCGTCAATTTCTTCGATCGCACGAAAACGATCCGGCCATCCATAAACTCCGCTGGAACGAGCCGCTAACCCAGTCGGATCTAGGTCGGCTAGGAAAAATGCTTCTGGAAGCAGGTACAGGGACTCCCGAAGATCTGGCCCGTGCACGGGCCGACGGTTACGGACTCGGACTTTTTTTGCGTTCCCTCGTCGGATTGAATCGCGAAGCTGCAAAACAAGTTTTCGCGGAATTCCTCTCCAATAAAAATCTCACAGCGAACCAGATCGAATTTGTAAACCTTATGATTGACTACCTGAGCCAGCGCGGTTGGGTAGAGGCTTCTTCGCTGTACGAGTCTCCGTTTACCGACTTCAGTCCTCGGGGAGTTGACGGGGTGTTCGATCCGCCCCAGGTTGCGCATCTGATTTCGATTGTGAGAGAGGTTCAGCGACGGGCTGCTGCGTAGCCTGTTTGAGCTGCGACTTTCGAGAAGATCCAGGAGGCGCTCTTGGCAGAAATTACTCGGCGGCGAGTTGGAGAACTTGAACGCGGTGTCTTCAAGATACTTGTCGATCATCCCGATGGACTACCAGCTAAGGAGCTGCTGGAACGGCTCGAATCTGTCGTGCCTCCAACTGAGTTTGAAAAGAGTGAATATCCAAAACGACCGGGAGTCAGACGCTTTGAGAAAATTGTGCGGTTCGCGACGATTGCTCCGGTCAAAGCCGGTTGGCTGATAAAGAGCAAAGGCCGCTGGAGTGCGACAGACGAAGGAAGAAAGGCGTACGAAAGAATTCAAGATCCTGAAAAATTTGAAAGGGAGGGCGGACGACTCTACAAGCAGTGGGAGGCAAGCAGGCCTGATACCGCCGCAGAAGTTGGAGACGAAGGACCAGATATCACGAGCACCTTCGAAGAGGCCGAAGAGGCAGCCTGGTCCGAGATTGAAAATTACATTCAGAACATGCCGCCGTATGATTTTCAAAACCTAGTCGCAGCCTTGCTCCGCGCAATGAGCTATCACGTTTCCTGGATTGCTCCTCCCGGTCCGGACAAAGGAATGGACATCCTCGCGCACACCGATCCCCTAGGGACGAGTGTTCCGAGAATAAAAGTGCAGGTCAAGCGCCGTGCTGACAAAATCAGCGCCGACGGGCTGCGTTCGTTCATGGCAATCCTCGGGGATCAGGATGTCGGGATTTTTGTCTCCACTGGGGGCTTTACGGCCGATGCATCCTCGGAGGCCCGCACTCAAGAACGAAGGAAGGTCACGCTGATAGATTCTGAAAAGCTATTCGACCTGTGGGTTGAGAATTACAATAAAATCGAAGAGTCTGACAAACGCCTGCTTCCCCTCAAGCCCGTCTACTATCTCGCGCCCTCAGAATGAGCGCGCGTTCGATAGAAACAATCAGATAGTCAAGCCCGATATGCCGTGTCGTCGCTAGCGTCAACTAACGGTCAAAATGCTCTAGAACCTTATTGATTGCCCTTCGCCGGAAGAATCTATCGAGTTTGTTATTCCAGCGAAGCTTTTTCCCTTGTGTATTACAGCGCGGTAGTTCGTGATATCGAGAACGGAATTCGGCGAGCAGCGCTTTTTCGAGGTATAGCCACGATTTCAAGCCTGGTGTCGCCGCGCAAGAGACCACGTAGGCGTCCATCGTGCGAAACCCTCGGGTCTCCAAAATTTCTCCGGCGCGATGAGCGATGCTGCTCGCAATTCTTTTCGCCCCTTTGCTAGTAGTTCCGATATAGACGATCGTTGATTTGCCATCCCGATACTTAACGGGGCAAGGTCCGACAAGAAGGTATACCAATTTATCGCGCTTGATGATGCGACGATGAACTGTCATGGCAGACTTTTTGCTAAGGTGTACTTTCATCGTGGGCGACGACCGTTCATAGAGTTCACCGGCAAGTTATCAGAATTCCCAACTAGGTAGCACCTAAACTTGATGGAAGATACCGAATGTATTAATTCCACAGAAGCTAAGGCGCTCTGCGACGCTGGCGATCGCTCGGCAAAGCGCGGCTCTGCTGTTGCCTACGGCTCCCTGCGAGGCACCCTTTGCGGACTCGCCCCATCAGGTCGTGATGTAGACTCTCTCACTCCCTGATACAAAAAGTCGGGCAGGTGAAAATCATGTCGTTGATATCATCATTTGGTATGTCGCGTCTGACTCGCCTAGAACGCCACCTGTCGTTCCAGGCTGTGGTAATGTCAGACCGAGAAAATGCCAACGACTCAAAAACGACGGTCCCTAGGGCCAAGCGATGAGCCATGTCTTTAAAACATATTGAAATAGCCGGCTTCAAATCCATACGAACACTCAGTTTGGATCTTCACCGCCTCAACATCCTTATCGGATCGAACGGTTCCGGGAAGACCAATTTCATTTCCCTCTTCAAATTAATGAACCAAGCCGTAGACGGGAACTTCCAACGTTCCGTGAGGGTAGCCGGGGGGGCAAATGCGCTCCTTCATTATGGAAGAAAACAGACCCGAGAAATAAGAATCTTTCTAATGTTCGATCAAAATGGCTACGAATGCGAATGGGTGCCAACGGCAGAAGATAATTTAATCTTCAAACAAGAGGTGGGATATTTCCATGACAAGTCGAGATTTCCAAAACCCTATTCCGATTCGTACGTTGTATCGGGGTTAGAGAGCGTTCTACCGGCCTTAGCGAAAGAGCGTGGCGGGATTCCAAAATACGTACTCGGCCAACTCAAAAGCTGGAAGGTTTATCATTTCCATGACACCAGCGAATCTGCCCCTGTTAAGGCGATGGGAGATCTTAACGACAATCTCTATTTTCGTAGCGACGCGGCAAATCTCGCCCCCTTTCTTTTCAGGCTGCAGACGGCGAACCCGAGAAGTTACGAATCCATTCGGGATACAGTGCGAATGGTTGCTCCTTTTTTTGACGATTTCATCCTTCGCCCGGCACCGGAGGCACCCGCCAAAATCAGGCTTGAGTGGAATGAGCGCGGATCCGATTACCCGTTCTTGGCTCACCATCTTTCAGACGGCACGCTCAGATTCATCTGTCTTGCAACCTTACTGCTGCAGCCAAATTTGCCGTCAACTGTCCTTATCGACGAACCAGAGCTCGGACTTCACCCGTACGCAATAACCGTGTTGGCCTCTCTTATGCAAAGTGCGGCTTCGCGTACTCAGGTAATCGCTACCACTCAGTCGATCTCACTCTTAAATGAATTCAATCCCGAGGATTTAGTGGTTGTCAATCGAAGCGATAACCAAAGCACGTTTGAGCGCGTCGACCAGCAATCCCTCGCGGAGTGGTTAAAGGAGTACAGCTTGGGCGATCTGTGGGACAAAAACGTGTTGGGCGGCCGACCTTCCAGGTGAGACGTGGCTAGAGTCAACTTTGTGGTGGAAGGTCAAACGGAAGAAACTTTTGTGCGGGATGTGCTGGCGGAATATCTAGCGCCACGCGGGGTTTATGCTCGCGCACG
Source organism: uncultured Acidobacteriota bacterium (assembly GCA_963702125.1). Lineage (GTDB taxonomy): Bacteria > Acidobacteriota > Terriglobia > Acidiferrales > UBA7541 > Palsa-295. Next base: position 3,756,125 of record OY969716.1, on the reverse strand, counting down.
CAGCGTTGAAACGAGCCGCACGCGCGCCTGGATAGTTAGAGGAGGTATGACGACGTACCAACGCGCGAAGCGCGACATTCATCGATGGCTTACTGAGGATCGTACGGCGTATGTGACTACAATGTTCGATCTTTACCGGCTCCCAGACGACTTCCCGAACCGATCTGCCGCGTCGCGGATGGCCGACCCTCTCGAAAAGGCCGAGCTCATCGAGCGGGGCATTGCGGATGACATTGGAGACCGAATGCTCTTGCCGTATATTCAAGTCCACGAGTTCGAGGCGCTTTTATTCTGCTCTCCACAAATCACCGATCAGGCTCTTGCGGCACCTCCCTCGGTTTCGAAATTGAAAGCGCTGCAGGAGATGAGAGCTCTGTATCCAACTCCTGAGCACATAAATGAAGGTGTCGAGAGCGCTCCCTCCAAACGGCTCGCCCAGCTTTACGCGACTTATAAAAAGGTAGTTTTTGGCCCCTTGATTACACAACGCACAGGTATGATTGCCCTCCGCGCAAGCTGCACACATTTCCATCAGTGGATTGAAAGGATGGAAGCACTTCCGTAGCCTCTAAGGCGACAAAATCCGAGTTGGACGAACGGGAGGCTAAAGAACCGGCAGCGGAGATGCGAATTCGGGGATACTTTGGTGAATAATTGGGTGCAGCTAGAGAGAAAGCACGGCCCCCCGGATGATGTGTACGCGACACCAGATAGGGCAGTTAGATTTTGTCACCCTAACGGCTGTTAACCGAAGGGTTGCTAGTTCGAATCTAGCCCGGGGAGCCACCTTTTCTTTCTTCTTCGATCAGTTGCATACTGCGAGTTCGATCTCCTTCTTTTTCGGGAGATGACTGTCGCGAAAATGTAACGTTCCTTTTTTCCGTAGGGCTTGTTGTTCGCTCGATCCACGGCGCTGCGAACCTGGTTGGCCATTCCCGACTGATCGTGCCGTTTGGTTTCTGGACTGGTGCGCCGCGTGGCGCAGCGAACATCTTTGCTGATCGCCAGACGCTACTCCGGCGGCACACGTCGCATCTTATCTCGTAGGATTAGTTAATTTTGAGGTGCCCGTGGCACGAAGGCCAGTCGTCACGTTGAGGTCTCTATCGGCACTGCTTTTAACGGCATCGTGTGCGGCCTGCGCGCTCGCACAAGCTGGACATGAGAATCCGGCGGACCTATCGACAGCGATCTCTGAGCGCCCCACGTTCACAAAAGATGCAGCAGGACCCCCGCACTCCCAAGCTACCAACGCGTCGGCTGCCAAACACGAGCGGGTCGTAGCGCTGATGGCGCCAACAGGGACGGCGTTAGATGTGATTCTCGATAATGATGTTCGGGTGAAGAATGTGGGGCAGTCCATTCACGCAAGAACGATCGAACCGGTGTATGTGTTCGATAAGTTGATGGTTCCGGTGGGAGCCGAAGTGACTGGCACGATCACACGCCTGGAAAGCGTATCGAACGGCGAGCGCGCGCTCGAGGCCCTGAATGCGGATTTCACTCCTCCGCGCAAGGTGACCGTCGAGTTCAACGAGCTGAAACTCCCCAACGGACGATCGTTGGCGCTCCAAACCGACGTCACCGCCGGATCAGCCCAAGTGATCAATTTCGTGGCGGCGCAAGACGATTCCAAGGGCAACTCGGCCAAGCAACAAGCTTCGGAGAAGGCGCGCGAAGCCAAAGAACAAGCCAAGCGGGACTGGGACAACGCCGTAGCTCAGGTGCAGCAGCCCGGGAAGTTCCACCGGCTGGAGCGCTACGCCATGGCCCAAATTCCCTTCCATCCGCAGTATATCGACGCCGGCACCGTGTATTACGCTGAACTTCGCGCGCCGCTCGATTTCGGCAGTGAAGTAGTCACTCAGGACGTGCTGGAGTCGATCGGCACAACTCCGCCCGACGGTACTTCGGTTCGCGCGCGACTAACGGCCACGGTAAGTTCCAGCACAGCACGGCGAGGAGATGCGGTGACTGCCGTATTATCGCAACCACTGTTCGCCGACACGCGCCTCGTATTTCCAGAAGGAAGCCGGCTGACGGGTTCGGTCGTGCAAGCCCGGCCAGCGCGCTTTATGAGCCGGAACGGCCAGTTGCGAATCGTTTTCCACGAAATTGTTCCGCCCGACGGGATCGAGCGGGCGATCCAATCGACGGTGGAAGGCGCGCAATCAGGTAAAGACCAGAACGTCAAAATCGACTCGGAAGGCGGAGCCGAGGCCCAAACCCCCAAGACGCGATATTTACAAACCGCGGTGGCTCTAGGTCTCGCTGCCGCTTCGTCGGGCGACGATTTGGTGAATGGAGCGGCGGGAGGCGCTGGAGGGTTCCGGTTGGTCGGAATCGCACTCGGAATGGGCGTTCGCTCGCAGCCATTTTCGATGGCGATGGGAGCGTTCGGCGCGAGTCGCTCGATCTACGTGCATTTCATCGCCCGAGGGCGCGATGTGGTGTTTCCGAAAAATACAACCATGCAGATTGGAATCGGCCCACGACCAGCACCGGACGGAATGAAATAAGTTCCGGAACTACCCACATCACAAGGCCCGCAATCCCCTTCTCAGCCGAAGCGCGTTACACTTGCCTCGCCCCGGAATCAATGCGATGACGCTCAACGCGGAATCACGTGTCGCGCGCGCCGGAATTCCGTTCTCGCCGCGCGCCAGTTCACGGTCGGCATAATCAGTGACTCCTCGACCCGATCCCGAAATTTCAGCGCGATTTTGAGCAGCGAATCGAGCAGACCTTCCGACAACAAGTGCGGTTCGAGTCCGAGTTCCATCAACTTTGTGTGTTTCGCGTTGTAGTAGTGCTCCTCGGCTTCAACTCGCGGATCGGCGAGATGCAGGATTTCGACTTCGAGGCCCATTTTTTCAGCTGATTTCCTCACCAACCGTGCGAGGTCAAGAATCGAAAATTGCTCGGTAAATTGGTTGAAGACCCGGCATTCGCCCGGGGCCGCGGGACTTAAACAGGCGATCTCGATGCACCGGACGGTGTCGCGAATGTCGAGGAACCCTCTTCGCTGGCCCCCTTTTCCATAGACGGTGAGCGGATGACCGATGACCGCCTCCGCACAAAAGCGATTCAGAACCGTGCCGAAGACCTCGTCGTAGTCGAATCGATTGATTAGCGCTTCATCTATAGCGACTTCGTCGGTAACTGTTCCGTACACAACACCCTGATTCAAATCGGTGGCGCGCAATTTCCAGATCTTGCAGGCAAACATGATGTTGTGACTGTCGTGCACTTTGGAGAGGTGATAGAACGATCCGGGCTGTTTCGGATAGGGAAGCACATCCTTTCGCCCGTTGTGTTCAATCTCGATGTAGCCCTCCTCGATATCGATATTCGGAGTTCCGTACTCGCCCATTGTGCCGAGCTTGACAAGGTGGCAGTCGGGCCGGTGTTCGCGAAGGGCAAAGAGCAGATTCAGCGTTCCGACGATGTTGTTCGTCTGGGTCAGTACGGCGTGACGTTGATCGATCATCGAAAACGGCGCGGATCTCTGCTCGGCAAAGTGAACGACCGCGTCCGGCTGGAACCGCTGGATCACGAACGCCAAAAATTCGTAGTCCGTGGCATCCCCGATGTACGAATCGATTGTGAGATCTGTGGCCGTCGTCCACGCCGCGAGTCTTTCTGCGAGCGGGCGGATCGGGGTGAGCGTCTGGGCTCCGAGTTCATGGTCCCAACGCCGACGCAGAAAGTTATCGACGATAGCAACCGAGTGACCGCGCTTGGAAAGGTAGAGCGACGTCGCCCAGCCGCAGTAGCCATCGCCGCCCAGCACGAGAATCTTCATCCCGTCTCCTCTTCAAACGTGTTCACAAATTGGCTCAACCGCAGACACCCCGCTCAGGGAAGGTTGTGTTCGGTGTTGAACGAGATCAAGGTCTTGCTCGCAAATTCAACTGCGGCCGTATCGTTAATCGAGATTGGTGCAGACAACGGATGGTTCGTCAGGAGCACCTTTCCACCGCTGGCTGCGACTTCGACGAGGTTGGCGCTTCCCACGATTGCCGCCAGGTGTTCCTGACGGGGTGCCTGGGTCACCAGGTAGCAACGCTCCTTCGATGACCACAAGGCTGGCAGTTGCGAGTCATCAATAAAAACCGAAGGAGCATCCGGAGCGTAGGCGCCGTACTCGAGGTTCTGAATCTTCCCGTTCAAGAGAAGAGGCCGCTGATTTGTGTAAAACGCCAGTGAAGAAAAGGTGTAGTACTGGCCGTCGAAGATCAGCTTGCCGGCCGGAGCGACGAGAAGCGCGCGCGAGAGCGGTCGCGATGAGAGATAAGGGTCGAACACAACCAGCGCAAGCCGGGCAGCCTGAAAAAATAAGGCCATCGTGAACGCAATCGCGATTGATGCGCGGAACGTCTTCGCGCGACGGGTCCAGAGAGCGCCCACCACGAAAGCGGCTCCAGCCAGCAGCAGCGGAGTACGAAGGTACGCAAACGAAGCCATAGTGAGGTCGAGCATGTGACCCATGGAGAGACGATAAGCGCCGGGATTGCGGGAAAGAGCCGAAGCAATGTCGTCCGGCGCCGGAAGATCCCGCACTTTCCAATAAATTCCAAAGACCACAACGGCCGCGAAAGAGAAAATCGTGGTGAGGCCGCGGGTCCCCCATTTCACCCATGAATCGTCCCGTGCCATGGCCGAACCGATCAGAAGCGCCACAGCCGGGTAACACGGCATGGAGTAGTATTCCTGCGTCGTCGAGAAGGTGAAGAACACCATGATGACGCCGACCCAGCACAGAGCGAGCAGGCGGACGCGGCCCGCACGATCGACCGGCTGGTAGGAAAGCCTTGCCGCGGCCGGCAGATATGCGCTCCAAGGAAAGAGCCAGACAAGCGTCAAAAGCCAGAAGAGCGTCCGCGGAACGGTGTCGTAATCGCGCGGGTAGCGCAAGTTCAGAAAGCGCAGGAGTTGCTCGTTGATAAAGAAAAACCACAGAAAACCGTGATACTGGCCCGGTCCGCTGTGCATTGAAAAGTTGAACAGAGGAGGATTTCGCATCGCGGCGAGTACGTGCCACGGAACGGCGATGGCCGACATCAGGGCAATCCCGCTGGGCAATCGAAGTTGTTTCCATACGCGCTGAGAAAGCAGCTGTCGCGTTAGCGCGAGGTACAACAGCGCGATACCAACCGGAAACACAACTCCGATGAGGCTTTTCAGGAGGAGTCCAAGCCCAAGGCATGCCGCCAGCAGCATGGCCCACCAGCGGGAGGCCGGTTCTTCTTCGTCGATCGCTCGCAGAAACGACCACAGTGCGAGAGCCGTCGTGAGAGTTAAGATCACGTCTGGAATCAGAATTCGCGTAAACAAGAACAACCCGACACCGGACGCCATAGTGATCCCGGCGTAAAAACCGGCTCGCTCGCCAAACGCCCAGCGGCCGAACAAAGCGGTGAGGCAGGCCAGCGCGATCACGCTGAGTACGATAGGAATGCGCGCTGCCCAATCGTGAACGCCGAAAATCCTGTACGCGATCGCCATCGCCCAATAAATCAGGGGCGGCTTTTCCAGGTACGCGACACCATCCAGGCGTGCCGTCACCCAGTCGCCGGACGTCAGCATGTTCCGTGCGATTTGAGCCTGCACTGCGTCCACATCATCCATCAGGGACGGCGGCGAAAGCATGCATCCAACGTAGATCGCAGCCGAACAGAGCAGCGCGGCTAGAACGCAATAGTGGCGGATGATTGGCAGATCCGTGCGGTGTTCGGCTCGACTGTCGATTGAATCCCCCATTTTTTCATCCATAGAAACAAAATCATCAAGCCCCAGAGGTGATAACCCAAGTTGGCACGGCGCTCGAGATGCAGATTCAAGTATCGTTGAATGACTTCGGGCCGGAATAAATCGCCATGATCCGCCGCACCTTGGGTCAAAATTTCAGTAAGCATCGCCCGCAGCGGACCGCGCAGCCAGTCGTGGGCTGGAATGTCGAACCCCATCTTCTTGCGGCGAAGCACGCGACTCGGCAACTTGTCCCGCATCAATTCTTTCAGCAGGACCTTTTGGCGCGAGCCATCGATTTTCAGTCGAGCCGGCAAGGTAGCAGCGAATTGAACGATGCGATGATCAAGAAACGGCGGGCGTACCTCGAGCGAATGCGCCATGCTCATGCGATCGGTTTTCACCAGGATATCGTCGGGCAAATAGAAGCGCTGATCGAAGCGTAAGAATTGTTCCAGATTACTACCCTTAGAATCTATAGGATTCGCTAATTGGGACAGGTGCTCGTCGAATGCACCGGGAAGGTATGCCCGCAACATCGCGTATTTCTGAGTTTCCGTGAATGATCCGTTCCAAAAAGCGTGAGCGCGCCCTGCTGGCAGTAGACAGCCCTCCACTAAACGCTTCAGTTTGTACTCAAAACCGATTTTTTCGTCGGATACCGGGTACGAATTCGCCAGCCATAGCGCGAATCGAATCGCCGCTTGGGGGATTTTTCGAGCGTAGGCCGCGATATGATCCGCGCGGTAGGTAAGGTATCCGCCGAAAAGCTCGTCCGCGCCTTCTCCGCTTAGCGCAACGGTCGTTTTGGCCCGGCTTAACTTCGAGAGATACCAAACGGGCAGTGCCCCTGCGTCCCCATTCGGTTCGTCAGAGTAGTAGGCGAATTCCTCGATCGCATCCCGCATGTTACAGCCGGCATTCAGATCGAACTGGGAGTGCTCGGTGCCGTACTGCTGCGAGACGTCGCGTATATAACTAGCTTCATCGCAGCCCAGACCCGCGAAGGAGACTGAAAACGTCTTGAGCCGTGCGCTCGTTTCCGTTGCAGCATAGTGAAGCACTGTTGACGAATCGATTCCGCCGCTCAACCAAATTCCAATAGGGACATCGGACGTCATATGCTCGCGCACCGATTGTCGAATCAAGAGATCGAGTTCTTCTTTCGCCTCGACCATCGACCAATCGCGCGACACTACGGCAGGAACCTCCCAGAACGTGTCGGAAATTACCTCGCCGTCGCGCCACTTTGTCCAACTTCCTGGCGGCAACTTTTCGATCCCGTCAACCAGAGTCAGCGGGCTCGGCACGTAATTCGACGAAAGGTAGCAATCCAAGCCAGCGAGGCTGAGATGCCGGTCGATCTGTGGATGAACCAGGATTGCCTTCAACTCGGATCCAAAATAAAGTTCGCCGTTGCGGCGAGCCAGATAGAGCGGCTTAATTCCCATCCGGTCGCGGGCAAGAACTAACGTCTGTGTGGATTCCGTCCAAATCGCTATCGCGAACATTCCCCGAAGCCGCGAGAAACAATCGGTATTCCACTCCACGAACGCACGCAGCACAACTTCGGTGTCGCAGTTCGTCCTAAACCGGTGCCCACGGCGCTCCAACTCCGCCCGCAATTGCCGGTGGTTGTAGATTTCACCGTTGAAAACAATTGTTGCGTCCCCATCTTCCGTCGTGAGCGGCTGGTCGCCCGATTCCAGATCGATAATCCGCAAACGGGTTGCACCCAACGAGACGGCATTTGACCGAAAAACTCCAAGATGGTCGGGTCCACGGTGGACGAGCGTAGTGATAGCCTTTCGAATTTGTTCGGGGTCCGAGCACCCCTTCGTATGCGTGAAACCCGCGATTCCGCACAAAGGCAGATCCTCTTTCTTCGGTGAGCTTGAGCCGGAAGCGCTCTCCAATTTAATCTTAAGTCTTTAAGACGTGCAGTCAAGGCAAGTCTTATAGCGCTAAGAGTTACGAATCTATGGACGCCGGCAACAGGGAAAGGGTTGTAGGCCTTGGGTGAGTCGTTTCCAATTAAAAGGGTCGCGAAGCCCGGTCGTCTGCGTTGCCGTCGTTGTCTCGTTTACCGCCAGCGATATGGCCGAGAGCGCCCGCGGCTGCTGCCGCAGTCTTCTGCCACGATGGCGATTTCTGCGTTTGCATTGTCGGCGATCGGTCGTCACCGGGAGTTCCCCCGGTCCTAGATCGCGTCGAAACCACAGATTCGGGATCGTTATATTCTCCGCTGCCTCCATCGAGAGAAGGGTCCACTGGGGAAAATGGGCGCAGGTCGGACTGCGCGACTGGTTCGGTCGATTCAGCATCGTTCTCCAAGGATGGGACAGTATTCGTCGCAGACTGCAAGAGCGGGGTCATCCGCCGCGCTCTGGTGCTCAGTCCGACAGGTGGCACGATTGACGGTACTGCCGCGACAACTTGGGTGGCGGCACCCTCAACCAGAACGGTGAGAGCGAGCGACGACCAGGCTGCCACGAACACGCACAGCGCTCCCACGGCTGCGGCGCAAGCGAAGAGCCGAACCGTTCGGCTACGACCCTCCTGAGCGAGCAAAGCCTGGACGCGAAGTGCGAGGAATGAATCCAGGAGCGCCAGATAGTTCGGCGACTCGAAGGTCGTCGCCGCGACCTGCCGCCGCGCAAGGCGGGTGAGACACGATGCATAGTCGGTTGTCCGCCCGCGGCGCAATTCCATCACAGCGAAGTCGCAAGCCAGTTCGCGGTCGCGCGCCAGATTGCGAAGCGCGAGCCACGCGGCGGGATGGAAGAAAAGCACACAGCTCGCGAATTCCGCAAGACTGCTCCACAGAAAATCGAGGCGCTTCACGTGCATCAACTCGTGACAAAGTACGTCCACGAGTTGTTCATCATCAAGAAATGCGTCGATGCCTTCCGGCATAATCACCACCGGATTGCACGCGTAGGCCGTGCCGGGGGAATTGAGCTCTGGCATCTCCAGTATCTGGCATCGGGAAATTCCGAACCGGAGACATTCATCCTCAAAGATGGCCGAGAGTTCTGGAGAAGCCTGTTGCGCCATAGCAATGGAGTGGCGAAGCCTCAATCGCCGCCGCCAAAATCGCAGGCACATGACAAATACACCGAGCAAGTACAGCTGGACGAGCAGTGCTGCACCCGACTCGACACCGCGGTTCCACACCGTCGGAATGGTCACGGTGGTTAGTGTGGAAGACGTTCGATGTGCGGACTCGATACTTATCGCCGGCGATGAATTCACCACGGAATGTGCGCTGGCAGCCTGCCTCGCAGTGGCGAGCCAGTAGCACGAGGCGGCAATTAAAAATGTAAACCAGAGGATGTGACGCACCGACGCTCGCGATGCCAGCCTTGTGAGCGCAAAGACCAGCAAGTATCCGGCCAGTATGCGGATCACTGCGCTGCTCAACAGCTCGATCGCCGCAATGTGCGTCGGAGCCATATTATTTGGACGCTCGTTCCTTGGTTTTCCTCTCGCGGTATTCCTGTATCAGTCCTTCCAGTTCGTCGAGTTCATCCGCGTCCACCGCATTCCGGTCCAGCAGATTCATCATCAACGCGGTTGCAGACCCTTGAAACGTCCAATCGAGCAGGCGTTTGGCGAGAGTGCCACCCACTTCGTTGCGCGTTGTGCGCGCCCGAAATACGAATGCGCGGCCGCGAACGCTATGCTGAACCAGCTTTTTGGTCTCCATAATCCGAAGCAGGCTTTGTATTGTTTTATAGTTCGGCGCCGGCTTCGCGGGCAGCCGCTCGACCACCTCGTCCACCGTGCCTTCCCCCAGTTCCCACAGCACATTCAGAATCAGGAGTTCCGCGTTTGTCGGTACCACTTTCCGGGATCGCAATCCAATTCGTCTTTTCACGGGTCTCTCGGGAGTCTAAGACTGCACTCAGCGTGCGTCAATTGCTAGCTCGTTGAGATCTGCTACCAATCTCGCGATTCAAGCGGAAACTCTAGAAATTGAAGCGGTATCCGAGGATAAATTTAGCAATGAGATGGTCGGTGGCGCCGGTGACGCCCACGCCCAGCCCGAAATTGATTTCCCACTGCGGCGCCAGGTTCAGATCGACAGCCGGAACGATCTGTTGCTGCTGTTGCGAGATCGGATCGAATCCTGTGACCGGTCCGACCGAACCGTAATACTCGAGGCCGCCCGCAATTTTAGGTGTGAAATCGTAGCTAAATTTGAAATTCGGAGAGAACACCAATCCCTGGTGGACGCTTTCCCCATGAAACGAGCGATCGAAGGTAGGGTTGATTGACCAATACCACTTGCCGATTTTTTGATCGACGATCGGCCGGATTTCCCAGGTCCATGTGTCGGTCGAATACTGGCGGCGCTGGTAGCCGATCTCATTTGAAATACTGACGCCGACTGGCCAGTGCCACTTCTGAGGTACGGCGAACCTGGGCCGGATATGATCTCCAACCCACTGCCAGCCATGACCATCGTTGATAGAAGTAAAAATGTAGAAGCCGCACTCGAAGTAGTCGGTGAATCCGTGCGTGATCTCCACCGTCTCGTGTTCCGCATGGTTCGTGGGATATACGCCGTCGGTAACCACTTTGGTGCCGTCGATCGTGAAATTGCTGTGCAGCTCGACCATGGTGTGGCCGGGATCCACGAGTTCCGAACCGTAAACCTGAATTTCGTAGTTGTCCTGCGCGCGTGCCGTGGTCGCAGTCATAACAAGGCCTAACAGCGCACAAGCAAACACAACGGATCGACATTTGAAGCCGCCGCCAATGCGATGAGGCGCGTTTAAACTGGGCCCGGAGACAGAACGAAACGAGTCTCGCGGCCGCGGAACTATCCACACTCTTAAGAGTTTAAGACTCAAGGACGCGGACGTCAATTGGATTGGGCGCTCGCGTGTGAGGCCGAACGCCGGCTCCGCGCCGGGCCGTAGCTGCCTGGGGTACCAAAAGCGTCGTCACCATCGAGCGGCCCTTTGGCTCGTACCTGTTCCAGGGGCGAGTGGTGCCAACAGCGAGCCATTTCGAATGGCCTGCCCATAGGTGAGAAACGCGCTGAGCGTGTCGGATCTGGAAACCTGCTGGCTAGCTCGGAGCGATAGTTGGCTGGCGAAAAGTCCAATTTTTAGATATCAAGCGTTCGTCGATCGGCCAAAGATTCGAATCGAGCTCCCGGCAGCCACCTTTTTTGGGGCCGCCGAGGTCTTCGGTCTTCGTACTTGCCGTGAGGCGAGCATGAAGTCGTCCACAAACTCGACTCTACTTCTTCGCCAGATGCGCGCCCGGCACAATTCCATTTCCTTCCCGAATCACGACGAGCTGATCGGCCGGCACGCGCGTAAACTTTTCCGCTTTGCCGCTGGGCCACACCACCTCGATATCCACCACGCGCTCGTCACCCAGCCCGAAATGCAGCCGCGGATCATTCGACGAGTAAAAACTGGCCTGGCTCATCACCGCCTGCGCCTGTACCTTCTTCCCGTAACGCACCAGCACCCGCGCACCAATCGCGCTCCGGTTCGACGTCGTACCTACGAGCTTCACCTTGATCCAGTGATGCTCGCCGGCCAGATCGTTGCGCAACAACGTCGGCGGCTCATTCAGATTCACGATCAGAATGTCCAGATCGCCGTCGTTATCGAAATCCCCAAACGCGCAGCCGCGGCTGGAATGCAACGCCGCAAGCTCCGGTCCCGCTTCGGTCGTCAATTCCTCGAACGTCCCGTTTCCCAGATTCCGGAAAAGCATTCGCGGACACTTATCCGGATACTGCGGCAGCTTCTGCTCGATCCCTGGGTACGTGCTGCCCGCCACCACAAAAATGTCAGGATTTCCGTCGTTGTCGAGATCGACGATCCCTGTGCCCCAGCAGATGTAATGCGTCTCGGTGCCAAGGTGCGCAGCGTTCGTCACATCGTCAAAATTCGCTTTTCCGTCGTTGCGATAAAGAACGTTTGTGTCGTCCGCAAAATGCGTTTTGAAAACATCGAGATGCCCGTCGAAGTTGTAATCGCCGACGCCGATACCCATTCCCGCCTGTTCCATCCCGTCTTCATTCAGCGCCACGCCGCGCGCAACGCCCTCTTCGCGAAACGTGCCGTCGTGGTTGTTCATGAAAAGCAGGCTCGGCGTGGAATCGCACGCCACATAAATGTCCGGCCAGCCGTCTTCATCGAAATCCGCCGAAACGACGGTCATGCCGTAGCTTCCCCGCGAAACCGAAATTCCCGCCTGCTGGCTTACGTCGGTGAAAGTTCCGTCGCCGTTGTTGCGATAGAGCGAGTGATATCCCGGCGGCAGCCCGCGCGGGCCGCAATTCACCGGCATTCCTTTCCAGTTGCAATTCACATTGAAGCCCGGTTTCGGAATGTGCTCGAAATCGAATTGAACGTAGTTCGAAACGAAAAGATCGAGATGGCCGTCGCGGTTGTAATCGATAAAAGAAGATCCGGCGCTCCATCGCTTCGGATCGCCCTCGAGGCCAGACGCCTGCGTCACGTCGGTGAACGTGCCGTCGCCGTTGTTCTTATAAAGGACGTTCTCGCCGAAATAGGTGATGAAAAGATCTTCGAATCCGTCGTTGTTGTAATCGCCGACGCTTACCGACGAAGCCCATCCGCCGCGCTTTAATCCCGCGTGCTCCGTCACGTCAGTGAACGTGCCGTCGCGATTATTTTTGTAGAGCCGGTTCGTCGCGTCGCGCGTGTCGCCGTGCAATCGCGAGCCGCTCAGCACGAAAATATCGAGCCAGCCGTCATTGTCGTAATCGAAAAACGCGCAGCCGCAGCCGATCACTTCCAGAATGAAGTCCGCTTGCCCCGGCTCGCCGCAAATCACCGGCGCGGTCAGTCCAGCCTGGCGCGACACGTCCACAAACGTCGCGTCCCACGCCTTCCCGGACGCCTTCAACCGCGGCTGCGCCTTCACATTGCGCGAAGCCGTGCCCTGGCCGTTCGCTACGAGAGTTGGAATTCCTACAGAGAGAGATGCGAGAAATAGACGCCGTGAAATCTTCACGCAGTGGTCCGATCGCGCTCGATGCTCGAGTCCCGAACTTGTTTCGATTCTACCTGAATTTCACCGCGACGCCGTGGCGTCCGTCATACCTTGGTCAATCGCGTCCACACCTGCATCGGTGACGCATCCCGGTTCGCCCACGCGTAGTAGGGAATGAACGTCAGCTCGACCGGCTTGTTCTTCGGCCGATCCTGCTGGTAAGGCGTGTAGAGCGAGTTGCGCGAGTCCGGATATTGAATCAATTCGCCCTCGTGCTGGAGCACCATGACGCCGCCCAGCAAATCCGGCTTGAACTCAGACTTAAACCCGTCCGAAGGCTTCCGCGAGACATTGACGGACACATCTTCAATTGAAGTCCCGCTCGGCTGGTCGAGTTGCTCGAGGCAATATACGAGCGGTCCGCGCTGCACTGCCACGCGACCCTCGTCTTCCACCACGTGGGGATTCGCTTCGAGTACTTGCGGCGTCATTTCAAACTTCAGCTGAATTGTGTCGCCTGCCGTCCACGACCGCTTCACCGCCAGGTATTCGCCGCCCTTAGCGCCGCTCACGCTCTTCCCGTTCACCGTGACTTGCGCACTTTCAGACCAGCCGGGAATGCGCAGATAAACTGTGAAGTCGGACGTTTGCGCTGGTGTCACGGTGAGGCTCACCGAACCGTCCCACGGATAATTCGTCTTCTGCGAAATCTTCAGTCCCGTGCCGTTCTCGAGTTTCCAGTCGAGGTCCGAGTTGTCGTAGAGGTGGACGTAAATTCCATCCGCGCTTGTGCTGTAAAAATATCCCGGCAGCGATGCGAACGTGCGCTCCAGATTGGGTGGACAACATGTAGTGTCATACCACGTGTTGCGGATCGTATCGCCCGTGGCAGGATCAAACGCGAGCGGATTGCGATAGCAATACAGCGTGCCATTGAGAGACATGCCGGAATTGATGCCGTTGTAAAGCGCACGCTCGATCACGTCGGTGAACTTCGCGTCGCCCGTCACCGCCAGCATGCGCCAGTTCCACATCATGTTGCCGATCGCCGCGCAGCTTTCGCCGTATGCGAGAGCGTTGGGCAATTCGTACGCATCGCCAAACGCTTCGCCCGCCTGGCGCGCGCCCACGCCGCCGGTGATGTACATCTTTGTCGCCGTCAAATCGTTCCAAAGAGTGTTGAGCGTCTTCCAGTATGCATCGTCGCCTGTCTCCATATAGTAGTCGGTGGCGCCGCAGCACGCGTACATCGCGCGCACCGCATGCCCTTCCAGTTTCGTGCGCTCCGTGAAGGGTGTCCCGCTGAACATGTAAATCGTGCGGTGAGCGGGCAGTTCGATTCGGTTGTCGCCGTGCAGAATGTAGCCCGCCAGATCGAGTTGCCGCTTATCGCCCGTCATGCGATACAGCTCGATCAGTCCCATCTCGATCTCAGGATGCCCGGAAACGATAGGCTTGAGCGGTGCCGGCCCGTAGTTGGGCAGCAGGAAATCGTTCACAAATTTCATTCCTGCCTCGAGCATTTTCGGATCGCCCGTGCCACGGTAGTACGCAATGGCGCCCTGCAGGTAATGCCCCATGTTGTAAAGCTCGTGGCCGGTGGTCTGCGTGGCGGGCAGCATGATCTGCGACGCCTTATCTCCCACGAAATAGGTGTTCAGGTAGCCGTTCGGCTGCTGCGCGGCCACCACGTCGTCGATAAATTTCTCAGCCGACGCGCGAAGCTGCGGATACGCCCCCGACTGCAGCGTGAATCCCACCGCCTCGGTCCACTTATAAATGTCGGAGTCGGAATAAACCGGGCCGCTCTGCGCCGCCGTGCTCTCGCCGATCAGCCGCCGGAAATTTTCCATGCGGCCGTTGGATTCGAGCAGGTCGTGCATGCTCGGAATGCTCTTGTTGATGTTGATCTCGCGCCGCTTGTACCAGAAACCTTCGTGAATCGTCACGGCGCGCACCGGAATGTTCTTGAGCTTCGCGTGCGGCGACCGCGCGAGATCTTCAATCCCCTGGTCTCTCCACGATGGCGTTGGGAGGAGTCCGGGTGCCTCCTGCGGCAGGTTGCCCGACCGGAACGGATTCGCCACTTCTGCGATCAGCGTTCCTGCAGGAAGCACGGCGGCCGCAGCGCCGGCGGCAAGCGCCGATGAAACGAAATTTCTGCGCGAGATTTTATTCTTCCTGTCCATCGGTTCCTCCGCGTGCTTTTGAAATGCTGGAGCTACCCGTTGACTTGCAGGTACAGCCGGTATTCCTCGTTCATGATCGAAGAGAACGGCCGCATCGTTACCGGCCGCGTATCCGTCTTTACGATCCAGTCCGACGAAGTCTGCGAGAGCGGAGCCGCAGCGAGCAGCTGCTTTCGCGTCATCGAGTCCGGCGGGTTATTCACTGCGAAAAGCACCGTTGGGCCGGTGAGCAGCGCCACCGTTCCGGGGTTTTTCGTATCGATCGGCTCCAGCGCCATCGGCATGTCGAACTCGACCTCGATCCGGTCGCCGTCTTTCCACGTGCGCTGAATCGCGAGGAATTTTCCGGGCGCTACATCCTGCGAAATTTTCGATCCGTTCACGCTCACCACGGTCTTCGGCGTGGTCCAGCCCGGAATGCGCACGTACGTCGTGAACGTCTCCGGCTTCGCGAGTTGGATCTCCATCTGCGTGGTGTTCACGCGGGGATATTGCGTCGACTGCGTCAACTTCACGGGAGTTCCGTTTTGCGTCCAGGTGAGCACCGATGGCAAAAACAAATTCACATACACGCCGTCTTTGCCCTGCAAATACGAGCTGATTCCGTAGTCGGCCGCCAGCTGCGGGAACGTGCCCGAGCAGCACGGCCATTTATCCTTGTAATGAACTTTCACGCCGGCGTTGTTGTAGTCCGAATAGTAGAACGACGTGCCGTCCGGCAGAATCGGCCACGCGCCGCCGATCGTGTTGTAAAGGACGCGTTCCATGCTGTCGCCGTAGCGTGAATCGGCCGTCTGGCGCAACAAATACCGCGTGATCTTGAAGTGTCCGTAAGCGCCACACGGCGTTTCGAAGCTCGCATGCGTCAGCCCGAGGCTTTGGCTCAGCTCATCGCTGCCAGGCACCACGAACGCTTCGTTCGGTCCCCAGCCGCCCGTCACAAAACTCTGCTCCTGGATCATGCGGAATCCATTCGTCGCCGCGCGCAGATATTTCTCGTCGCCGAGCACCAGGTACGACTGCATCGCCGAGCTGAGCGCGTTCACGTGGCTGTAGGCGTGTTCGCCCGGCAGCACGTTCTGATTTTCCGCCAGCGGATCGAAGTACTCCTTCTCGATGAACCGCACGGCGAGATCCCTGTAACGCGGATCGCCGCTGCGCCGGTAGGCGAGGAAAAAATTCTCAGGCAGTGTGTACGTCTCGTCGAAGGTGTACGCGATGTCTTTGTGCGGCCGCGCGCGCTGTTCCACCCGGCTCAGCGCTTTTTCAGGCAGGTGAGGCAACACAGCGTCCGTGCTGCGTTTCAGCACATCGAGTGCATCTTTATTTCCCGCGAACTCGTGTGCGTCGATCAAGCCGCAGCAAGTCTTGTCAAACGTGTATGCCGGCAGCCGGTAGTCCACGTAAAACTTTCCCGCCGGCTCCACGGTCGCGCCGTAGCCGCGCACCAGCCGGTCGATTTTTTCCTGCGTAGCCTTGTCGCCGGTGATCGCGTACGCACGCGCGAGGCCCGAAAGATATTGTCCGAAGCTGTGGCCCGGGATGAACGCGTGAAAATTGTCCATCGGGCTGAAATCGTCTGCGTCGTCGTACCAGCCGCCCATGTCCGGCCCGTCCGCGGGCAAGCCTTCGCGCTTGCGGAAGGGCTTGAGCATCGCGTCTTCGTTCAGATGGAGATAGAGGTCGTGGTTTTGATCGAACTGCTGGCGGAACGGCCCGTCGAGCAGTTGTACTTGCGCATAACCGAAGGTCGAAAGTTGCGGCGTGATCGCCACCTGCACCTGGCTCTGCGCGCCACGTCCCCACGCGGGCATCGAATTCGCCGCCCACAAGGCTCCGGCGCCTACCGCCGCGTGCGTCATGAATTCACGTCTCGAAGTTTTCTTCATTGGCTGGTCTCCGGAAGTCGCTGAGGTCGGCGGCGTAGGCTGGAACTGAACCCGCTCCACGGGCATTTCGATGCCCGAAACTGAGTAATCGTTTACTCACCGTATATACGCGCCTGGAATTCACATTGTCAAGCGCGCTAAAAGGCGAAGATTTCGAGCGATGCGCAGCGCGTCACGGTTTCGGCACCGTCCCAGCGTCCGCACCGAGAGAATCTGGGCGCGCAAACACCGAGGGATCGATCGGCACATCGGCCTGCACATCGTCGAATTCCATCACTGACGTCTCATCCGGCTTCGTGACCGTGACGCGAAACGGAACCTCGATGCCAGCCACGTTTCGATAGTCCGCGTAGTCGATTTGTGTTGGGTTCCGCCCAAGCGGTGACTCTGCGTAGCGAACTTCGCGCACCAGAGTGTGCGTGTCTCGATCGAAGTAAAGTTTCAGCTCGAGCGGCGCGTTACCCTTCGCGCTCACCACATACACGGGCCGCCCATCAAGCTCCTCAAAATACTCGGCGGTCGCCTCCGGGAATTCGTCCAGCAGGTCCGACGGGAACCGCAAGTCGGCATCGATCCGCGCGGCAGCCACATCCGCTTCGTGCATGATTCGCGCAGGATGTCCCGGCGCAGTCGTCCAGCCCTCGCTTCCGTCAAATGCCGTTGTCGCAGTGGCGCCGCCATCGAGCTGGCGGACCACAGCCATTTTTCCGCTCGCGTCGGTGTAGATCATAATGGGCGTCGTCCGCCCGTTCGAAGTTTCGCGGCCGCGCTCCACACGTGTGATTTTCCGGTCGAGCGCGGTATGCCCGCCACTTGCGGCGACCGCTGCGTCCAGAATCTGGCGCGCGGAAGGCAGGATCGTCGAAACGTTTGCACCGCCCTCGACGCCCGTCAATCCGTCGCTCGCGCTCACGTGGGGCGTTCCCGCCGGTTCGACGCTTCCCCGATGACACGAATAGCAAGTCACACCGCGCGTCCCGTCGAAGTTTTTCTCGTTCAACGAGAAGACCATCCTCATCATCGCGCGCGCCGTCTGCTTAGGCGCCTTGTCGTCTTTCTCGAAGTGACCTTCCGCGTGGCAGTAGCTGCACTGCACGCCGAGCGATGACGAAATGAATTCCATCGATGGCACTACCTGGTCGGCACGCACTCCCTTCAACACCTGAATGTTCTTATACACGCTCCCTGCCAGCGGTCCAGGCCCGCCTGCCCTGGAAGCGCCCGCGCCAACCGAAGCAGGTTTCCCGGCGGTCGCCATCGCGGCGCGCACGCGCTCCGAAAGCTCTTCCGCCTCGGCATCGTGCCCGTCCTTCTTGTAGAGCACGGCCAGCTTGCTCGCCGCAGGAAGATCGAGAGGATCGATTTTCAGCGCTCGCTCAAGGTGCGCGATCGCGCCTGCGTCGTCGCCTTGCTCCAGATACGGAGTAGCCGCATCGCCCTCCGTCATCGCGGAATTCGGATCGAGCTGCGCCGCGCGTTCCAACGCGACTTGCGCTTCCGCGTCTTGCTTGCCGATCAAGAGCGCCTGCCCAATCCACTTGAAAAAGTCGCTGTCGCCGGAAAATTGTTCCTGCACGGATGTGAGCATCTGGTAGCCCTGCAAAATCAGCGCGGCCGAGTGCCGTTGCATTCCGGCGTCGATCGAAGCGATGCCCAAATTGCGTGTCTGAAATTCCGTCGCAGGCTCGCGCCACGCCACGATTTGCGAATCCGCCGGCGCGCTGGGCAATTCTTGCGGCTTCCTCTGGATCCGGTGGTCGGTGAAGGCCGTGTGCCCGCCATCCTTCGCATCGCGCCGCGGCATGTGGCAGCTCAAGCAGTCGCTAGTTTGCGCGGCAGGATGGGGAGCCGCCGGAAAACTTGTCGCATGGCACGCCAAACATTTCGCGCGATAGTACGCGACCGGCTCAACCGGCTTGTTGTGCGGATCGTGGCACGTACCGCACCACAGTTTTCCGCCGCTGTTCCGTGAGCACGCGCTCAGCGCCAGCTGCTCGGCGTGGCTGATCACTTTGAAGCCGCCATTGGGATTCGCGTCGTGATACGTGGTGAACACCTCTTCCGTGCGCTGGCCCGCAGTGAAATCGCTGAGCCGCCGCCCCGGATTCGCTACGCGCGCCGCGCCAAATAGATGGCACTGCTCGCAAACGCTGTCTCGCGCTGCCGGCTCGAGCCTCGCCGGATTCACGATCGTTCCCGCGCGCGGATCGGCGATGTGCCGCTCGGCAGGTCCGTGGCACCGCTCGCACGTAATCGCTTCTTCGCCTGCCGGGAAAATCGGCGCGCGATACTCGTTCAGCGTGCCGCCCACGTGCAGCGCCGCGCCCGCATGGCACAGCAAGCATTCTTCGCGAATCGGCCGCGTGAAATCGGGATCGCTTTGATTTTCGAATCCTGGCGCCAGGTCGTATCCGCCGCGGCTTCTGTAGTACGCGACCGGCGATTGAAATAAATGATTGCCGACGTTCACTAGATAACCGCTTGCGTGCGTGCCCGATCCGATCACCCAATCCACGCGAAAATCGAGCGTGTCGCCGCCGTTCGACCAGCGCTGAAAAAATCCGCCGGGCGAAGACGCAATCGTGATCGTCGAGCCGTTCGCACTCACCGTTCCATTTGGCTCGCGCTCTGCGCGCCGCAACGAATGCGCCATCGTCGTCTTTTCGTATCCTGCTACCTCGGAAGGATGGCAAACCGCACAACGCTCGGCACCGGCCGCCGTTTTCGTGCGCCGCTCCACTGCTGGCTGCGCCGCCTGCGCACGTTCCGCCGTTTGCCGGCGTGCTCCCGCCACAGCCCCTACATATATAAGTAGCGCCACAGCAAGCGCTGTGGTTCCGCGCGCCAGCCACCGATGTTGTGAGTTCCGGATCACGCTCTGTGGTCGTGCAAGGTTGCTACGGATTCGCCGGTGTTGCGGGTTCGCCGGCACCATCGCCTTTCGGAATGTAGAGCTTGTACTTGTTCGCTGAGCTTTCCTCGGTGTGGGACTGAGCGCGCAGCTCGGCAAGCCGCTTCACGATTCCGGGGATTTCTGCATTCGAGTCCTTCGTCTTTCGCAGCGCCAGCAGAAGGTGGTAGAGCGCTACTTGATCGTCCGGATTATCGCGCAGCACGATCCGGCATTCCGCGATGGCCTTCTCGTTCTGACCGGCCTCGAAGTACAAGTTGCCCAGCAAATTGTGCGCGAGCGGAAAATTCGGCTGTAGCTGCACGGCGCGCGCCACGGATTGCACAGCTTCATTGAATTGCGCGCTACCCGCTTCCGCTCCGCTCTGCGTAAGAATTTCAGCCTTTAGGTAATGGAGAAACGCATCGCCCGGATGAAGTTTCAGTTGCGCGTCCACCGTCTTCAGCGCCTGCCCAAGATCGCTGTGCTGGAATTGCGCGAGACCTTCGGCCACGGCGGCGGACGCCTGCTTGGGATCGAGCCGGTTCGCCGTCTCGAAATCCGCCTGCCCTTTTTCGAACTGCCCCATCTGGATCAGCAGAATTCCGCGCGCGACGTAAAGCGACGAGGTATTGGGAATTTGCGCGATCCCCGCGTTTAGCATCTCCACGCCTGCGTCAAACGATTGGTGTTTGTAAGAAAGCACCGCGAAATCCAGGTAATACTTCGCGTTTCTCGGGTCCGCCACGATTGCTTGCCGCAGCAAAGCCACGGAACGCGGCGTATCGCCCTGCTCTTCGTACGCGGACGAAGCCAGCTCCAGCGTATCGGGGTCAGGCTGCGCGTCGCTCAGTAACGGCTGGAGCGTCGCAATCGCATCCGCCGCGTGCGAAGCTGCGAGTTGCGCCACCGCGAGGTTGTACCGCGCGTGCGGATCGCCAGGCGCAGCGTCGAAAAGCTGCAGGAACACGGGGAGCGCTTCCTCCGGCTTCTGGAGTTCCAACAAGCACGCGCCGTACAACTGCATCGCACCCGGCTGCGATCGAAGCGCCTCTCCCGCCTTCGTGAAATGTTCCACAGCGGTTCGGCAGTCGTGTTTCTTCAGCGCGAGCGTCGCGAGCATCGCGTGCGCCGTTGCCTCGTCCGGCCGGATTTTCAGGATGCGAGTCAGCAAGGTGGCCGCGCGATCGCTGCCGGCCGCGTATTCGATCTGCACGGCGCCTTCGAGCGCGGGAAGAAAATCGGGCTGAATCGCGAGCGCTTTGTCGAAGGCACTCAGCGCGTCGTGATTTTTCTTCAGCCGCGAGTACGCCACACCCTCGAGCGTCCACACTCGCACGTCGTTCGGATACTTTTGAAGCTGCACTTTCGCCAGACCTACCGCGGCGCCGTTGTCATTTGACCGCAGCGCCGATTGGATTTCGCCGATGTCTGCCGCAGGCGGATTGGTTTGCGCCAGAGCCTGCAGAGAAAACGCGACAATCGCGCATGTACTGAAGAGGCAGCGGCGAGCGAGGTGCTTGAGCGGCTCGATACCAGCGTTCGCGTGAGGCTTAGGGCCGGCGGATTGGTTCCGGGTCACGGAAATCGGTAAGAGGTGCGCACGAAATTTAGAAAACGTTTCCTTTCGCTTTATACGTCTCGCTCACCACGCCGTCAAGCTGACACACGCCCAACCGGCAATTCCGTCACCGCAGTTTGCCGTTCCACGCACCGGCTTCGCCTATCTCACACAGCACCGGTGGTTGGTTCAAAAGCAGCCACAAGGCGCTTCCTAACGAAGCATTTTGAGAAAACGATTCCTCCACATTCCGGATTTCAGGGCCCTGTTCCTATTGATAAACGCGCGATCGAGAGGAACTTCCTACCTTCAGATATCGGGCCTGCAAGCCACATTGGCGGCGCGACGGCCTCGTTGCCGTGGGCCGTCCGAGTTCGCTCAAATACGCCTCTTTGTCAGGCTTTTACATATATTTCCTGCCTTGCGACCTCCCCCAGCCAGGCCAATTTCCGAGCGGCGGCACTGCGAAAATGTCCGCCAATTCTCACCACCGAACAGATGTCCATAGTCAAAAAGAATTAACGATTCAAGTTTTTGCTTGACACTATTTGAGAAACGGATGTAAATTTCGCCCACTGGCAAGTAAACGTTTTCTCAGAAACGGGTGAGGGATGGGTTCTGGATCATGCAGTTCCGCCAGCTTTTCGGTCAGCTCTTCGACCAGTTCTTTGGCCGGCCACTCCGGCTAACCCATTTCTGAACCGCCGTTAGGGGCGGAAGTCGCTTTTTCGTCCGAACATTTCGCCAGATCGCTATTTGGGGGAATCAGGATGCGAATCACAACGGTCGTACGAAGTCTTTTCCTGCTTTTTGCGCTGATGCTCACCGCCGGCGCCTCCTTCGCGCAGTTCAGCGGGCGCATTGACGGCGTGGTGCAAGACCCTTCCGGCGCCGCAGTGCCCAACGCCAAGCTCACGCTAGTCCGCGTGGGCACGACGGTCACCTCGACCACAACTTCCGACGCCAGCGGCAACTTTAGTTTCGTCAGCCTCGCGCCCGCCGCCTACCAGCTCACCACCGATACCGATAATTTTGCAAAGCAGGTGCTGGACGTCAGGGTCGATACCGAGCAGAGCTTGAAGGTCACTGTGTCTCTTACGATGAAATCGCTGGCCAGTTCCGTGGAAGTCAGCGAGCAAGCTCCGATCATGAACACGGAAGAAACCCGCAACCAGCTCACGCTCGAGCACACGGAAGTGGATGTGCTTCCGGTTCCGGGAAGAAGCATGGTTGGCCTCGCGACTCTCGCGCCAGGCGTTACGGGCCTCGGCACTTCGGCATCGAATGCGCCCGGCTCAAACGTTGACAACTACTCGACGGAAACTGCGGTCGATGCCAGCGCCAACGGCCAGGGTCAGATGTCGAATATGTGGGTGGTTGACGGCCTCGACGTCACCAGCGGCATTCGCCAAGGCGTCCTGAACCTCACTCCGAACCCGGATTCGGTTCAGGAAATGAACATCCAGGTGAATACGTTCAGCTCGGAGTACAGCCGCGCCAGCGGTTTGCAAACCGTCATGACTACGAAGTCCGGCACGGACGACTTTCACGGTTTCGCTTCGGACTACTACACCAACCGCACCATGTACGCCCGCACGAAATTCAGCCCGAGCGACTACCTGCCGTTCCACGGTAACAACATGTCGTTCGGAATCGGCGGGCCGGTGATTCCGCATCACCAGTTTTTCTTCTTCTTCGACGTTGAACCGTTGCGCGAGGAGCAATCGACCAACACCGGCGGCATTACTTTCGCGGATCCGGCGTTCATCGCGTTTGCACAGCAGAATTTCCCGAACACCGTCGGTACGAATGTGCTCTCAACGTATCTACCGGCGGGCCTTTCTAACGTGAGCGTCGCGCAGACCGCCGGCACTTATTTCTACGGCCCGAGCGGTTGCCCTGCCGGCACGGTAGCGATTCCGGTCGGAGCCGCGTTGCTCCCATGCGGCACGAACTTCATCGATACTGGCAGCTTCAGCGCGAAAGCCATCCGCAACGGTACTCAGTATTTCGGACGCGTCGACAAGTACTTCAGCAAAGACCGTATTTACGGCAGCTTCTACCGCACGGTTCTCACGTACGGATCGCCGGGCGCAATCCCCGAGTTTTCCGCGTCGAACAACCAGAACTGGGAATACGCGATTCAGGGAAACTGGACGCACACGTTCAGCCCCACCACTCTGAATGAAGCTCTTTTCGGCGTGAGCCGCGTGGAAGGTACGCTGGCCAGCGGTGCTCAGGTTTATACCGTGCCTAACATTCAAGTCGGCGGCATCAACACGGAGAACGGCGAAGCTTTTGGCGCCGGCTTCGCGCAAGGCGATTTCATTCAGAAGAATTACCACTGGCGCGACGTGCTCACCCACGTGCAAGGCTCTCACACCCTGAAGTTCGGTTACGAAGGCTGGTACGGTGAAGATATCGAGCCGTTCCAGGGCCCGTACTCAACTCCGACCTTCAACTTCCAGGACCTCACCACTCTCATTCAGGATCAGCCGCGCAACGAAAGTGCGGTGATGTACAGCCCGACGACCGGCTTGCCCGTGTTGTGGTCGTGGGACGCAGCTTCGCGCACCTGGGGCGCGTTCGCCGAAGATACCTGGAAGGTAAAGTCGAACCTCACTCTCACGCTCGGCGTGCGCTACGACGACTCCGGCAATCCGTGGTCGAAGAGTTCGAGCACCGTATTCGGCAACTTCTACCTCGGGCCCGGCGCCACGTTTGACGATCAAGTCGCAAACGGTTTCGCCAAGCAGACGCACAACGCCCTCAATCACTCGGTAAACAATCTCATCAGCCCGCGCCTCGGCCTCGCATGGAGCCCCGCAAACGGTTGGGTCGTCCGCGGTGGCTTTGGCGTGTTCAATAACTGGCTCACCTCCGCCAACGTGCAGGAAGAGTTCCGCGGCAACCCGCCGGGACCCGTGCAACCTACGTTCGAAGCTGGCGGCGTTCCAGGCGTTTCCGGTGCGCCGATCTTCCAGCTTGGCACTTCAAATACGCCGCCATTCGGCTTCCCAAATCCGTCCTTCAGCGCCGGACTCGACAGCAAGGGTGGTATATCCGGCCTGAACTTCGGAATCGGCGGCATCAACCCGAACTTGCAATCTCCGGCAGCCGCTGTTTGGTCGGGTACTGTGGAAAAGAGTCTCGGCCGTTTGATGGTCGCCAGCGTCGGATACACCGGGTCGCACGGCTACAACCTGGTCGGCAATGGCAACGCCGCTGGCGCGGTCAGCTACGGCGTGAACATCAACTCGTTCGCCGGCGACCTTGTTCAGAATGAGTCGCTCGTCCCCACTCGCCTGAACTCCAGCTTCGGCTCAATTCTCTACGCTGACAACAATCGCTACAGCAACTACCAGGCGGTTGTCTTCGATTTGCGTGGCCGCTTCAAGCACGCCTTCTTCGACGCGTCCTACACGCATTCCAGCTCGCAAGACGACGCCGGTTCATACCCGACGGCCGCCAATCCAGGTCAGTATTATGGGCCGTCTCCGTGGAACGCTCCGAATCGCTTCTCGCTCACGTTCAACTATTCGATTCCGGGCTTGAACGGCGGGCAGGGTTTCGTCGGGCACGCAACGGGCGGATGGGGCATCACGGGAACCAGCATCTATCAGAGCGGTTATCCGTTCACCGTCGTCAATACGAACAACTTCAACCCGACCTGCGAGTTCGCAAGTTCGCCGGCGAATCCTTGTCCTTCGTTCGGGAACCCGATCACGGGCCTGGCTCCGAACAGCGGCGACTACAACGCAGACGGCACGAACTACGACTTCCCGAACGCGGTGAATTACCACCAGGGAACATCGAAGTCGGCGTTCCTGAACGGAGTCTTTAGCGATCCGCTCACGCAATTCACGCAGCCGACGCTCGGCACCGAAGGGAACGAGAAGTCGAATGGCTTCACCGGCCCGAACTTTGCCGAAACCGACGCGGCGATCTACAAAGACACTCGAATCAAAGAGCGTTACAACTTCCAGATCCGGTTCGAGTTCTACAACCTCTTTAACCGGACCAACCTGGAGAATATGGACACAAATCCATACGACGCAAACTTTGGCAGAGCCACCGGACAGCTTCTCGGCCGTTGGTGGCAGATCGGCGGACGTTTCACGTTTTAACCACCCCGGGAACTGGGGCCTGCGGTCTCGACCAGGACCGCAGGCTCCGCTCCTGCTGTAGCCAAATCCCTTTGCGGAGGGAGCGATGACGGCGGAGCCACGCGCAGTTGTCGCGCCGGACGCGAAGGCAGCCCTCGTCATACACCGCGGACGCGCAGCTGCAAATCAAAGAAAAAGTACTCCACCGACAAATTGCCTTCGATTGGCAGGGAAGCTTACTCGCGGCGCGCTCGTGGAGCCTTTGCCTTCGGGGCGCGCGCAAGCGCTTTCGGATCGGAATGCGCGGGCGGAAACGTCGTCGTGCTGCGCAGCACGAGCCGGGTCTTCAACAGGTACTCGGTGCCTGCCGGATCGGGCGTCTCGCGCTTGGTTTCTTTCAGCAACGCATGGAACGCCAAAGTCGCAATTTCCGATTGCGACATTTGAATCGTCGTCAATGGCGGCACCATGAAGTCCGCCATGCGAATGTCGTCGAATCCAACCACCGAAAGTTCCTTGGGCACTTCGATATGAAGTTCGTAGGCAGCGCGCATCACGCCGATCGCCGTCATGTCGTTCGAGCAGATCAGCGCCGTGGGCCGCTCTTTCAGCGCCACCATCTTCTGAAGCGCTCGCTCGCCGCCTTCCAGCTTGTGATCGCCTTCCACGATAAATTCCGGCCGCACCGGCAGACCCAGCTCGCTCATCGATTGTTCAAACGCATCGCGGCGGGCAACCGCCGAGCGCAATTTCATCGGACCAGTTACCAGGCCAATTCGTTCGTGCCGCAGCGCCGCCAGATGCTGCACCGCCTGCCGGATGCCGTCCGCGTACGCCACTCGAATATTGCTCACGCGCGGGGCCTTCGGGCCAACGTCCACGAACACCAGCGGCAAATTGCGGAAACGCAAATGTTCCAGCAGCGCGTCTTCCATGCCGAACGTCAGGATCGCCACACCGTCCACGCGACTCTCGATCATGCGCCGCACCGCGAGTTCCATGCGCTTCGGATCGTGAACCGTCGAGGTGAGCAGAATTTCGTAGTTATGTTCGACAGCCAGGGTCTCAAACGTTTGTACGATTTCGGGAAAAAATGGATTGGTAATTTCGGAAACGATCAATCCGAACACGCGGCTGCGTCCACTCACGAGCGCGCGCGCCTGGCGGTTCGGAAAATATCCAAGTTCGTCGATCGCTTTCCACACGCGCTTGGCCAGTTGCGCGTCCACCGTGGACGCCTGGTTCACGGTGCGGGAAACGGTCGCGGTGGAAACTCGGGCTCGCTTGGCGATGTCGCGTATATCCACGAGGTCTGTTCAATCCTTATCGGACCTTTTCAGGCGGCGCTTAGAGTACACGCTATCTCAAATCAGCGCCAGTCCCGGGGCGTCAATATGCGGTTAAATCCCTTTGGATGCAACCCACGTTGGGACCGGGCTGGGAATGGCTTGCAATCTCAATGTTCTCATGGTAAACGTTTACTCTGCTTCCTCGTTCCAGTTCCATCTTGCTTCCTCCTGGGAGACGACTTGTGCTGAAACCTGTCGCCGTCGCTATCGCCTCGATTGTTCTCCTTGGCTTTTCTCCGTCCTTTACCGCCTCAGGCATGGGGGGCCCGGTGCAAACGTCCAGCTTCGGTAAGACGAAGGAGGGAAACGAGATAACACGCTACACGCTCTCCAATAAAGCCGGCATGGAAGCTACCGTCATCAACTTTGGAGCAACGCTCGTTTCCCTGAAAGTGCCCGATCGCGCCGGTAAGCTCGCCGACGTCGTTCTCGGCTATGATTCCGTATCCGATTACGCAGACGGCAAGTCCTATTTCGGCGGCAGCATCGGCCGTTACGGGAACCGCATCGCAAACGGCCAATTTACCCTCGACGGCCACTCCTATCAGATTCCAAAAAACGATGGGCCGAACACGCTCCACGGGGGCACAATCGGGTTCAATAAGAGAGTTTGGACCGCGACGGATCGCTCGCGGCCCGACGCCGAGGTGATCGAATTTTCCTACGTCAGCCCCGATGGGGAAGAGGGTTATCCGGGAACATTGACTGCGAAAGTCACCTACACGCTCCCTGCGGGTAAAAACGAACTGCGCATCGACTATTCGGCGAGCACGGATAAAGACACGGTGGTCAATCTGACCAATCACAGTTATTTCAATCTCACCGGCGATCCCACAAGAGACATTCTGAAACACGAACTCACGCTGCGCGCGCCGGAATACACGCCCGTGGACGCAACGCTGATTCCCACTGGCGCGCTCGCCAAAGTCGCGGGTACGCCTTTCGACTTCACGAAATCCACGGCGATCGGTGCGCGAATCGCGCAGGACGATCCGCAGCTGAAATACGGCAAAGGTTACGATCACAATTGGGTGCTCGAAGCGAATTCGAAAGGCGCGGTGCGTACCGCGGCCATCGTCGTCGAGCCGACTACCGGCCGCGTACTCGAAGTGGAAACCACCGAACCTGGAATTCAATTTTATAGCGGCAATTTTCTAGACGGATCAGTTCACGGCAAAGGCGGATTTCCGTACGCCTATCGCACTGGATTCTGTCTCGAGACGCAGCACTTTCCCGATTCACCGAATCACGCAAATTTTCCATCGACGGAGCTGAAGCCCGGCGAGACGCTTCACTCCACCACGATCTTGAAGTTTTCGACTACGAAGTAGCGCGGAGCCGTTTGCAAATGTCGCTGGCCGATCTACGAAAGCAAGTCCTCGAAGCCAATCTCGACTTGGTGCGTCACGGGCTCGTGCTTTCTACCTTTGGCAACGCGAGCGGCGTCGATCGAAAGAAGGGCCTGATCGTCATTAAGCCCAGCGGCGTGCCGTACGAAAAAATGAAGGTCGCCGATCTGGTCGTTACGGATCTCGACGGCAAAATTGTCGAAGGCAAGCTTCGCCCCTCGTCCGATCTCGCCACGCACGCGGCGCTTTATCGCGCCTTCCCCGCGATTGGCGGGGTTGCGCACACGCATTCCGAATACGCCACAGCATGGGCGCAGGCGCGCAAACCGGTTCCGTGCTTCGGCACCACGCACGCCGACTATTTTCACGGCGCCGTGCCCGTCACCGACCCCATGTCGAAGGGCGAGATCGACGGAGACTACGAACTCAACACCGGCACCGCGATCATTCGCACCGTGAAATCGGGCGGGCATGACGTGATGTCGATTCCCGCGATGCTCGTCGCGAATCACGGTCCGTTCGCCTGGGGCGCGACGCCGAAAGGCGCCGCAGAGAATGCCTGGATGCTCGAAGCTGCAGCTCGCATCGCATTTCTCACGGTGAACATTCACCCGCAGGCGGTGGAGATCGATAAGTTTTTGCACGACCGGCACTTTTTGCGGAAGCACGGCACCAATGCGTATTACGGCCAAAAGAAACCTAAGCACTAATTACGGTATCCGCCGGCAGCACCTTTGGCGGCGGACGCGGATTCGATAGGACGACATTCAACCATGGCTAACAAACGGAAAATGACAATGGGCGTGATCGTGGGCAACCGCGGCTTTTTCCCCGATCACCTCGCAAAAACCGGACGCGAAGAAATCATCGCCACGCTCACGCGCGCCGGGATCGAACCGATCGTACTCGGTCCCGAACAAAGCAAGCACGGCGCCGTGGAAACTTACGAAGAAGCCGTGCGCTGTGCCGAGCTTTTCAAATCGAAAGCCGATCACATGGATGGCGTCGTCGTTACGCTTCCGAATTTCGGCGACGAACGCGCGATCGCCGATACGCTGCGCCTTTCGCGCCTGAAAGTCCCCGTGCTCGTGCAGGCCACTCCCGATACGCCGGGAAAGATGGCCATCACGCACCGTCGCGATAGCTTCTGCGGAAAAATGTCGGCCTGCAACAATCTCCGCCAGTACGGCATCCCGTATTCGCTCACCACGCTGCATACCGAAACGCCGGACTCCGCCGAGTTCACCAAAGACCTCGAGTGGTTCGCCGGCGTCTGCCGCGTCGTGAAAGGTTTTCAGAATCTCCGCATCGGCGCGATCGGTGCGCGTCCCACCGCCTTCAATACAGTCCGGTACAGCGAAAAGCTTCTCGAAGTCAGCGGCATCAGCGTCGAAACGCTCGACCTTAGCGAAGTTCTCGGCCGCATCTCGCGCCTCAAAGACGCCGACGAAGGCGTCGTCGCAAAGCTCGCTACGATTCAGAAGTACGTCACTACCGACAACATTCCGCTGCCCGCGCTCTTGAAAATGGCCAAGCTCGGCGTTGTGGTCGATCAGTGGATGAAGGCCTCGCACATCGATATCAGCGCCGTGCAGTGCTGGACGTCGCTCGAGGAAAATCTCGGCGTCGTACCGTGCACCGTAATGAGCATGATGAGTGAGTCGCTTCTCTCCAGCGCCTGTGAAGTGGATGTCTGCGGCGTGCTCGGCATGCACGCTCTACAACTTGCGTCCGAAACGCCCAGCGCGCTGCTCGATTGGAACAACAATTACGGCGCCGACCCGAACAAAGCCGTCTGCTTCCACTGCAGCAATTTGCCGAAGCATTTTTTCAAGAGCGTGAAGATGGATTTTCAGGAAATCATCGCGGGGACGGTCGGCAAAGACAATACGTTCGGCACCTGCGTCGGCCAGGTGAAGGCCGGAGCGATGAGCTTCGCGCGTTTCTCCACAGACGACACGCACGGAAAGATTCGCGGGTACACCGGCCACGGCCGATTTACGGACGATCCTCTCACCACGTTCGGCGGCGCGGGCGTCGTCGAAATCGGCGGCTTGCAGAAACTTCTTCACTTCATCTGCGAAAATGGCTTCGAGCATCACGTCGCCGCGAATTTTTCGAGCGTCGATGCCGTCGTTCACGAAGCGGCCACGCGCTATCTTGGCTGGGACATGTACGCGCACACGGCCTAGCGCCGCGGCGCGACCGGAGTATTTTCGCCAATGGCCATCGTCGCCGGAGTTGATTTCGGAACCCTCAGCGTTCGCGTCTCAGTCGTAGATAGCGAACGGGGGCTGCTCGCTACCGCGCTCGCCGAGTACCCGCTCCACCGCAAGCGCGAAGATCCCGAATACGCCACGCAATCGCACGAAGATCAAATGCGTGCGCTCGCTGCCGCCACGCGCGAAGCGGTAAAAAAAGCCGGCGTTGCAGGTTCGCAGATCGAAGCGCTCGCCATGGATACGACGGGCTCCTCCGTCATCCCCGTCGATAAGAATCTTCAGCCGCTCGGCGAATATTATTTGTGGTGCGATCACCGCGCAAAGTCCGAAGCCGCGGAGATCACCGAAGCCGCGCATCGCGCAAAGCTGCCCGCAATAGAATGGTGCGGCGGCGTGTATTCCTCCGAGTGGGGATTCTCCAAGCTGCTCCATTGGCTCCGCAATAATCCAAATAAGCGCGCTCAGTTTGCTTCCGCTTTCGAGCATTGCGACATGGCCGCCGCCACGCTCGCCGGAATCACCGACCCGCGCAAAGCGAAGCGCAGCATCTGCGCGATGGGCCACAAGTGGCTATGGAACGCGGATCTCGGCGGTCTGCCGCCCGAGGAGTTTCTCGTTAGTGTCGATCCGCTGTTCGCGGGCGTTCGCGAACAATTGCAAGGCGACTATCTTGGCTCGGACCACATCGCCGGCCACCTCTCCCCCGAATGGGCTGAAAAACTCGGACTCAAAGCGGGTATTCCAATTCCCGTCGGTGCCTTTGACGCGCACTGGGACGCGATCGGCGCCGGCTGCCGCACCAACGACATGGTCAACGTCGTCGGCACCTCCACCTGCATCATCGGCATCACGCCATCGCTGAATCTGGTCCCCGGCGTTTGCGGCGTGGTGCAGGGCAGCGTGCACCCACAGCGCACCGGCATCGAAGCCGGGCTTTCCGCGGTCGGTGATATTTTTAGTGCGATTGCCAGCCGCGCCGGCACAGACGTCGCCACGCTCAGTCAGGGCCTCGATAAGTATCGCGCTGGCCAGACCGGCCTTCTGCGCATGACCTGGGACAATGGCGACCGCACCGTCCTCGTGAATCCGAATTTGCGGGGCATCACGCTCGGTTGGAATTTGCAAAGCACCGCGCAGGACGAACTTTTCGCGGCGATCGAAGGCACCGCGTTCCATACGCGCGTGATTCTCGATCGCATGTCCGAACACGGCGTGAAACTCGATCGCGTCATCAACGCAGGCGGAATTCCGCAGAAGAACAATGTCCTAAATCAGATCTACGCAAACGTGCTGGGGCGTCCAGTTCTGGTGCCTAGCTCCAGCGTCACCAGCCTCGGCTCCGCGATCTTCGCGTTTCTCGCCGCTGGCACTTTCAAATCCGTTGATGAAGCGCAGGATAAAATGTGCCCCGGGCACACCGTCTTCTCGCCGCAGCCCGACGCGCAGAAAATCTACGCCGAACTCTATCCTCTATACCGCCAGCTGTACTTTGCATTCGGCGAGCCCGCCAAAGGTGAACTTGGCGCCGTTCTCCCCACTCTGATCCGCCTCGCCCATCACGCGTCGTAGCGCACCAATCGGCGCACATTCCCGCCGAGCGCAAAACGCTATACTGTTGCGCGACCATGGCCCGCCTGAAAAGCCCGGAGAAGCGCGACGCGATACTCGAAGCGGCCGTTCACGAAATCGCGCGCAACGGCCTCTCCGCTTCTACGGCCAGCATCGCCAGGCGCGCCGGAGTCGCCTCCGGCACCCTCTTCACCTATTTTCCGAGCAAGGAAGCGCTGCTCAACGAGCTATACCTCGACCTGAAAAGGGAGGTGTATGGCCGCGTGAACGCGAATTTTCCGAAAGCGTCGAATCTAGAACGCCGCGCACGCCACTTCTGGACGCAATTCCTCGCTTGGGCGCTCGAGCGTCCCGAGCACCGCAAAGTTTCCGTGCTTCTCAATCTTTCTGAGATTCTCACGGCGCAAACTCGCGCCGAGGCTCTCGCCCTTCGGGGCGAGTCGGAAGACGTCCTCGCCGAAATCAGCCGCCGCCCTCCGCTGCGCGGCCTCCCGCCTCAATTCGTTTCAAGCTTCATGGCCGCACTTCAGGAGACCACGATCGGTGTCGTTGCCCGGCAACCCAGGCTGCGCGATGCACTGATCGCTCGCTCATTTCAGGTCTTCTGGCGCGCCGTCCGCTGACGGTAGGTCCTTTGTTTTCTGTTTCACTCTAAAATGAGCAACCAGTCAGTCATTTCTGCATCCAATGCCCTGTAATTCAAAGCACGGAGAAAATTCGAATGCCCGACACACCGCAAATGACATGGTTGATCACCGGAGCCGGCAACGGCCTCGGCCGCTACATTGCTGAAGTAGCCTTGGCCGCCGGCGACAACGTGGTCGCTGCTGCCCGCCGCACCGAAGAACTCGCCCCGCTCGTCGCGCAGTACGGCTCGCGCATCAAGCCCGTCACTCTCGACGTTCGCGACGAAGCCGCCGCCCACGCCGCCGTAAAACTCGCCGTCGATACCTACGGCCGCCTGGACGTCCTCGTCAACAACGCCGGCTACGGCCAATTCTCGCCCTTCGAGCAAATGTCGCCCGACGATTTCAAAGCCGTCGTGGACACCTGCTTCTACGGCGTCGTCTTCACCACGCGCGCCGCGATTCCCGTGATGCGCGCGCAGAAGGGCGGCTACATTTTTCAGATTTCTTCAGTCGGCGGCCGCATGGCTGTTCCCGGAAACACCCCGTATCACGCGGCCAAGTGGGCCGTCGGCGGATTCAGCGACGCGCTCGCGATGGAAGTTGCGCCTTTCGGCGTCAAGGTCTGTACACTCGAACCGGGCGGCATCCGCACCAATTGGGCTCGCCGCGCGGTCGGGAATCTGCCACAACTCCTCCCCGAGTACGAATCTTCCGTGGGCCCGATTCTCAAGCTTCTTACCCAGATCGAAGGCCGCCAGGAAGGCGATCCTCGCAAGATCGCTGATGCCATTCTAAAGCTCATCGCGAGTGACGACGTCCCGAAGCGGCTGATCCTTGGCGTCGATGCCGGAAAGCGCGTCGAAGCCGCCGAAACCGCGCGCCGCGCTGAGGCCGAAAAATGGCGCGATGTCACCGCCTCAACCGTCTATCCGGATTCCGAATCGCTCCACACGCTGCTGAAGCACTAATTCCAAGGAGACAGCATGTCTAACGACGCCACCGCGAATCAACGCACGGCCATCATCACCGGCGGCAGCCGCGGCCTCGGACGCAGCACCGTGCTCGCGCTCGCGCGCCGCGGAGTGAATTCCATCTTCACTTTTCATTCCAACCGCGCCGCAGCCGGCGAAGTCGTCGCCGCCGTCCACGCGGCCGGCGCGAAGGCCAAAGCCCTGCAGCTCGACGCTACGAACGTCGGCACGTTCGACGATTTTGTCTCGAGCGTGAAGCCCGCGCTCGCCGAGCTCGGCGTCGAACGCTTCGACTACCTGGTCAACAACGCCGGCACGTCGCTGCACAAAAACTTCTCCGAAACCACCGAAGCCGACCTCGACCAGATCTATAACGTTCACTTCAAGGGCGTCTTCTTCCTCACGCAAAAGCTCCTGCCGCTCATCAACGATGGCGGCCGCATCATCAATATCTCCACCGGCCTCACGCGCTTCAGCTATCCCGGCCTTTCCGCGTACGCGTCGATGAAGTCCGCCGTGGAAACTCTCTCGCGCTACCTTGCCAAGGAACTCGGTCCGCGCGGGATCGCGGTCAATACGGTCGCTCCCGGCGCCATCGCCACCGATTTCAGCGGCGGCATCGTCCGCGACAATCCCGAAGTGAATAAACGCATCTCCGAACTCACCGCGCTCGGCCGCGCCGGCCTGCCCGAAGACATCGGCCCGATGATCGCGTCTCTACTGTCCGACGAGAATCGTTGGGTCAATGCGCAGCGCATCGAAGTATCGGGCGGAATGGCGCTCTAAAAAATCCAGGTCTCAGCGGCGAGGTTCGTCCGCCACATGCAGCACAGCCTCGCCGCGAATCGCGTCATTCTTCAGCGAATTCAGCGCGCGGTTTGCCTCGCCCAACGGAAAAATCTCCGTGCGCGCCTTAATCGGAATCGACGCGGCCGCCTGCAAAAACTCGCGCCCATCGTCGCGCGTGTTATTCGCCACGCTCCGAATCATGCGCTCCTGATACAAAATGTCGTAGCTGAAGCTCGGAATCGCGCTCATGTGAATTCCGCCCAGCACCAGCACGCCGCCTTTATCCAGTGCCTTCAGCGCAGCTGGAACGATCTCGCCGGCCGGCGCAAACACGATCGCCGCATTGAGCTTCTTCGGCGGCGCATCGAGTGTTCCGCCTGCCCACACAGCGCCCATCTCCAGCGCAAGCTTCTGGTGCCGTTCATCGCGTGTGGATGCAAACACTTCCGCGCCACGCGACAAAGCCACCTGAATCGCCAAGCTCGCCGCCGCGCCAAATCCGTAAAATCCGATCCGCCCGCCGCGCGGCAAGTCCGCCAGTTTCAGCGAACGATACCCGATGATCCCCGCGCACAGGAGCGGAGCCGCCTCCAGCGCCGTAAATTCCTCCGGAATCGCATAAATAAATTGCTCCGCGGCGACCACATATTCCGCGTACCCTCCGTCGCGCGTGTATCCCGTAAACTCCGGCGAGTCGCACAAATTCTCGCGCTCGCTTTTGCAAAATCGGCACGTTCCGTCGGCGCTGTATAGCCACGCCACGCCCACGCGATCCCCGATCTTCCACTTCGTCGCTCCCGCTCCAAGCTTCTCGACGAATCCCACCACTTGATGCCCGGGAATTACCGGCGATTTACGCGGTGCGAGTTCGCCTTCGATTACATGCAAATCCGTCCGGCACACGCCGCAGCACAACACGCGCACCCGCACCTCGCCCGCTCCGGGCTCCGGCATCGCCACATCGGTGTAAACGAGCGGCGCCGTCTCAATCTTCCCGGGCGCCTTCAGCACGCAAGCTTTCATAAGCCGATTCTATACGCTCCGCAAAAAATCGTCGCGTCACTGAAGATTCCATGAATATGGAATAGCCCGCCCGCGTGGACCGCGCGATCCTGCTCCCTCAATTTGAAACCTAGTGTTACGCCCTGCAGAATTTGTGTAAGCTTTACGCCTCAATTTCACATGGCCGAAAATCCCAACAACACCGAAGAGTCCGTCACCGGCATCGCGCACACGGCTCAGCTCGTCTCCGCGCAGCTCACGCGCGCCGCGATTTTCCTTGTCCTTAAAATCAAGCCCGGCCCAGAAAATCGCGCCACGGTCCGCTCGTTCTGCGCCGATCTTTCCGGCTTGGTGCGCTCGGTCGAATTCCGGGATATTGACGGCCAGCTTTCCTGCATCATGGGCGTCGGTTCCGAAGCTTGGGATAATCTTTTCGGCGCCCAGCCCCGCCCGAAGGAGCTCCACGCTTTCAAAGAATTTCACGCCGCGAACCGCCACGCGCCCGCCACACCCGGCGACCTGCTGTTCCACATTCGCGCCGTTCGCATGGATCTCTGCTTCGAACTCACCGCGCAAATCATGGAACGCCTAACCGCAGCCGTCGAGCCTGTCGATGAAGTGCAGGCATTCCGCTACTTTGACGATCGCGATTTGATCGGCTTCGTCGATGGCACCGAAAATCCGCGCGGCCAGGCCGTCCTGGAAGCCGTTTTGATCGGCGACGAAGATCCGGCCTTCGCCAACGGCAGCTACGTCATCGTCCAAAAATATCTGCACAATATGGCCGGCTGGAATGCGCTCCCCGTCGAGCAGCAGGAGCGCATCATCGGCCGCAAAAAACTCAACAACATCGAACTCGACGATGCCACCAAGCCTAGCTTCGCGCACAACGCACTTACGGTGATCGAGGAAAACGGCAAAGAAGTGAAAATCCTGCGGGACAACATGCCCTTCGGACGCCCCTCGGGCGGTGAATTCGGCACCTACTTCATTGGCTACAGCCGCACGCCCCGCCACATCGAGCAGATGCTCGAAAATATGTTCGTCGGCCGTCCGCCGGGAAACTACGATCGCCTTCTCGATTTCAGCACCGCCGTCACCGGCAATCTTTTCTTCGTTCCATCGGCGACGTTTCTCGAAGACGTCAGCGACGAACCAGCGCCCTCCGCCGCTTCGCCGTCCGACGCGCCGGCGTCCGACACAGACAATTCGAAGCCATCCACATATCCGGGCGACGGTTCGCTCGGCATCGGTTCCTTGAAAGGAGAATCCTCCCATGAATAACCTGCACCGCGAACTCGCGCCCGTCTCCGACGCCGCCTGGGAGCAAATCGAAGAAGAAGTCGCGCGCACATTCAAACGCTATCTCGCCGGTCGCCGCGCCGTCGATGTGATCGAAGCGCAGGGCGTCTCTCTTTCCGCCGTCGGCACCGGACACCTGAAAAATATCGCGCCCAATCGCAAAGGCGTCGTCACCCGCCAGCGCGAAGTCCGCGCCGTCGTCGAATTCCGCGTTCCCTTTGAACTCACGCGCCAGGCCATCAACGACGTTGCGCGCGGCTCAAATAATTCCGACTGGCAGCCCGCGAAAGACGCCGCCCGCGAAATCGCATTTGCCGAAGACAGCGCGATTTTCGATGGCTACGCCGCCGCCGGAATCGTCGGCGTTCGCGAAGGCACCAGCAACCCGAAGCTCACGCTGCCCTCCGACGTGCGCGAGTATCCCGACGCGATCTCGCAGGGTTTGAGCGCACTGCGCCTAGCCGGCGTGAACGGCCCGTACACCATTCTTCTTGGAGCCGACGCCTACACGCAGCTCTCTGAAATCAGCGACCACGGCTATCCAGTCCTCGATCACGTGAAGCGCCTCGTCGATGAAAAGCACATCATCTGGGCGCCCGCGATCGAAGGCGCATTCATCCTCACCAAGCGCGGCGGCGATTTCGAACTTCACCTCGGCCAGGATCTTTCGATCGGCTACCTCAGCCATACGGATACGGCCGTGAAGCTCTACCTGCAGGAGTCGTTCACTTTCCTCTATTACACGTCGGAAGCCTCGGTCGCGTACACCGCCTCCGGCAAAGCAAAGAAACGCGACTAAGACAGGCGACTAACGAAGCGCGCCGCGAACGAAGCCGGAGCGCGCGTTATTTTTTTCGCAGCGCTTCCAATTCATCCAGCGTCCGCGGCCAATCCGAACCCAGCAGCCGCGATAGCCCGCGATCCGCCAGCACTTTCCCGCCGGTCTGGCATGTCGCGCAGTAGTTCGTCTCGTTGTCCGCGTAGCGAATTCGCTGCACCGGATCGCCGCATCGCGGACACGGCTCGCGATACCTTCCGTGCACCGCCATCCCTTCGCGAAATGCCGTCACGTTCTCCGGAAATTTCTTCCGTGCCTCCGCGCCAAATCGTTCCATCCACTCGCGCAGCGTCGCCTGTGTCGCTGTAAACAGGCGCTCCCACTCCTCCTCCGTCATCTTGTGCGTTTGTAGCAGCGGCGAGAGCCGGGCCGCATGCAAAATTTCATCGGAATACGCGTTTCCGATTCCGCTCAGTATCCGCGGGTCGGTCAGCGCGCGCTTCAGCGTCCGGTTCTCCTCGATCAGCGCCGCCCGAAATCCGCCCAGGTCCACGGCGAACACTTCCACGCCGCCCGGGTCGATTGACTCCATGTCGCGCTCGCTGCTGAATAGATGGAGCGACGCGCGTCGCTTCGAACCCGCTTCGGTCAGCAGCAGCGTCCCGTCGGGAAAATCAAACGCCGCCAGATCGAATTTTTTCCGCAGCGCCGTCCCCGCCGGCTTCCAATGCAGCCTCCCGGCGATCATCAGGTGCAGCACCATCCAGTGCCCATTGTCGAATTCGAACGCGATCCGCTTACCCACGCGCCGCAGCGAGCGAACCGTGCGCCCCACCATCGTCGTGATCGGCGGCTCGACGGTCCGCAGCAGAAACGGGCTCGCAAACCGCACATTTTCGAGCGGTTGGCCCACCACGCGCGCTTCCAGCGCCGTGATGTACGCGGTAATGTCGGGCAGTTCAGGCACGGCCACCAGCTTGCACGTTTTTTCGTCCTGTTTGCAACGCCTCTCAGCCCTGTGAAGCCTTCGCAGCGCGTGTTCGGAACCGCGCAGCGCCCTGCTGCGAACACTCCGCAAAACTGCACGCCAACCTCAAAATCCACGTTTCAAATCGTGCTTATTCTAAACGGTTATCGCACTTCGCAGCGCCGCGCTGTGCATCCACACCGCCATCACCGCAGCACGCCAGCCGCTCCGCCGCTTCCATCCTTTCCCAAATGCCCGCCATCCCGTATCACGGAAACGCATCTTTCCTCAATAAAACACGCCCTTTTCTTTACGCAAAAAAGCGCGTTTGCCGCGAACTGTATCGGTAACGGTCAGCCGCGCGCCGCCAGCACTCGATCATCGCTCCCGCCATCGGTCCAAAATTCCTTGACAAAGGATTCTGCGTTGGCCTATAAACCGAGCCAACGCGATAAGCGGTTAGAAGCGATTCCCTTTTTCGCCGGGTGGAACGACTGAAGTTTTTTCGCGCTGCTGTCGTCAGCGCTCATCGTTGCGGCTAAGCGGAACGCTCCGGACCATTGCAAGGGGGATGCGAATGTCAGCAATCCGCGGGTGGGTTGGTCTTTTTGTATTTCTGTTTACCTTGATCTTCTGTACTTCGATGCTCGCCAGCGACACGGCCAGCATTTCCGGCACGGTCACAGATCCTTCCGGCGCCGTCGTCGCCGGAGCCACCGTCACCGCCACCAACATCGCTACCGGCGTTGCCACCACGCAGACCACCAACGCGCAGGGCTACTACTCGTTCCAGGCTCTGCCGCTCGGCACCTACTCCGTCGGCGTCGGAAAGACAGGTTTCAAGGCCTACCAACAGACCGGCCTGATCCTCGACGTGAATACCGCACTCACCGTTGACGTTACTCTGCAGGTCGGCGAATCGAGCGAAAAAGTCGAAGTCTCCGCCTCCGCGCTGCACGTCGATGCCGAAAGCACCCAGATGGGTGAAGTGATCACCGGCAAGGAAATGACGGACGTACCACTCGTAACCCGCAGCTACACCGACCTTCTCGCGCTTCAGCCGGGCGTTGTGGGTACCGCTTCGCAGATGACGGGCGCTTACGCTGGCTCCTTTATCTCGGCCGGCTTTCCCGCGCCTCTGGTTTCCGGCGACCTGAATTCCGGCGCGCTATCGGTCAACGGCATGCGCGAATCCGAAAACGGATTCCTGCTCAACGGCATTCTCGTTCAGGAAACCGGCTTCTCCGGCGCGGGCGCCGTTCCAAACCTCGACTCTCTCGCTGAGTTCCGCATTCTCACCAACAACTACGACGCCGAATACGGCAACTACGCCGGGGGGCAGATCAACGTCGTTACCAAATCCGGCACCAACCAGTTTCACGGCAA
Organism: uncultured Acidobacteriota bacterium; assembly: GCA_963702125.1. Classification (GTDB taxonomy): domain Bacteria; phylum Acidobacteriota; class Terriglobia; order Acidiferrales; family UBA7541; genus Palsa-295. Next base: position 3,716,436 of record OY969716.1, on the reverse strand, counting down.
CATTTTCGAATTCCTCCGCAACACCGACTTCGACGCCGCCAACTATTTCGACCAGGGCAGCCGCAGCGCTTACCACCAGAACCAGTTCGGTGGCACGATCGGCGGTCCGATCAAGAAAGATAAGATCTTCTTCTTCGCTGACTACCAGGGCAATCGCGTGATTCAGGGCGTCACGCAGCGCATCACCGGCGCTCCTACGTCCGCGGTGGAAGGCGGCGATCTCTCTTCGCTCGCGAGCAGCTTCGTCACGGCGGGCGGCGCTCCCACCACCGTTCAAGGCGCGGCGTGGGCGTCCCAACTCACAACCCAGCTTGGTTACCCCGTCACTCCCGGCGAACCCTATTACACGGCGAGTTGTGCCAGCACCGCGCAGTGCGTGCTTCCTGGCGCGCAAATTTCGCCCACGGGATTCAATCCCATCTCGGCGAAGTTGTTGCCCTACATTCTTCCCGCTAACGGTGTCAGCAGCGCGGGTCCGACGTACACCACCAACGCCTTCTCGACCAATCTGAGCGACAACAAGTTCAGCGGACGTCTCGACGCCAATTCACAATTCGGATTGCTCACCGCTTACTACTATTGGGATCGCTACAACCGCGTCGATCCTTACTGGTCAGGTAACGCGCCCGTTTATCCGGGATTCGACGTCGACGGAAAAGGCCAGAACCACTTCGTCAACCTCGGCGACACGAAAACCTTCAGCTCCGCCGCGGTGAACGAATTCCGGCTCGGCTACTTCCGCATGGACACGCATTTCAACCAGCCGCAGGGCGGCACCAACGTCACTCTCGCCGATCTTGGTTTCGCTTCCGGCGCAGGCGGCGCGCCCGGTATCGTGCCTTTGGCCCCTAGCCTCGAAGGCGTTCCTGAAATCGACTTCAACGATTTCGTAATCGGCGTTCCCAGCCGTCCGAACGGTTTGATCGAAAACATCTATCAAGTCGTGGACAACTTCAGCAAAGTCATCGGCACGCACTCGCTCAAGTTCGGCGGCCAGTATCACTACGACCAGCTCGAAGAAGACTTGATTGACAACGTGTCTAACGGAAACTTCTTCTTCGGCAGCAACTTCAACGGTCTCGCAAGCGAAACCGGCAGCGACTTCGCCGACTTCCTTCTCGGCGCGCCCAGCCAATTCGTGCAAGGGCAGTCGTACCCGTCCTACGGCATCAACTTCTACCTCGGCCTTTTCGCGCAGGATAGCTGGCGCGTGAAGTCGAACCTCACCTTCAACTACGGCATCCGTTGGGACGTCAGCGCGCCGTGGAAGGAAAAATACAATCAGATCCAGACCATGATTCCGGGCGAGCAGTCGAAAGTGTTCCCCGGCTCGCCGCTGGGCTGGCTCTACCCGGGTGATCCGGGTGTTCCCAGCACGCTCGCCCCCACGAAGTGGAACAATTTCGCGCCGCGCTTCGGTCTCGCGTATTCGCCTGACTATCACGACGGCATGATCGGCAAGTTGCTCGGCGGTCCGGGCCAAACCAGCATTCGCGCCGCCTGGGGCATCTACAACGCCACTTTCGAAGGCGCTACCGACTTCAACGAAATCGGTGACGCTCCATTCGGCAACTACACCGGTCAGTCCCAACCGACATTCGCCGCTCCATTCACCAATCGTGCGGCCGGCACCTCCATCACCAATCTTTTCCCGGCGCCGAATCCGCCGCTCCATTTCTCGCAGAAGAATCCGGCGGACTATCCGCCGTACGATACGTTGACGAATTTCTACAACGCGTTCGGCACCATCGGCAGCTCGCCCGCGTTCTACAATCGCAACAAGATTCCATACGCCGTGCAGTACATGCTCTCGATCGAGCGTCAGCTCACTCCGTCCGACTTGCTCACCCTCAGCTATGTAGGCACGCAGGGTCATCGATTGCTCTCGTCGCTCTCCGCGAACCCCGGCGATCCCTCGATCTGCTTGAGCGTCAGCCAGCCCAGCGAAGTTCTTCCCGGCACTCCGACATGCGGCCCAGGCGGCGAGAACAACATCTACACCAAAGCCGACGGCACTCTCGTCATCGGCACGCGTCCTCGTTTCCCGGGCGTCGTTCTTCCCGGCGGCACGCCGATCGTACCCTTCGGTAACGATTCCTGGTTTATTACCGAAGGCACCTCGGCCTACAACTCGGCTCAGGTCAACTACCGCCACACCAGCGGCCGCCTCCAGACGCTCGTCGGCTACACCTTCAGCAAAGCCATCGACGATTCGTCCGGCTACGGCGAGCAGATGAATCCGTACAATCAGCGCCTCTCGCGCGGCTTGTCCGCGTTCGATAGCACGCACCAGTTCGTCGCAAGTTACAACCTCTCGCTGCCGATCGATAAGCTCGGCGGTCCGTCGCGCCTCACTCACGGCTGGGCGCTCAGCGGCATCACGCGCTTCTCCACTGGCCTTCCCGTCACCATGGTGGAAACCGACGACCAGTCGCTTGAAGGCACCGGCTTCGGCGGCCCGATCACGCTGCCTGCCGATACGCCGGATTGGGTTGGCCCGCTCGACATCACCAACCCGCGCACCACGGGCGGCGTCTATTTCAGCAAGGCTGCCTTCGCTTCGTCTGCGCTGGGCACCGAAGGCGATTCCGGCCGCCGCTTCTTCCACGGCCCCGGCGTCAACAACTGGGATATGGCGATCATCAAGAACACCGCGATCACCGAGAGCGTCAATCTCCAGTTCCGCGGTGAATTCTTTAACTTGTTCAACCACGCGCAGTTCCTCACGCCCAACGGCATTCTCGGCTCGTCGTCTTTCGGTTCCGTGCCGGGAACGTTGCCTGCGCGCATCGGCCAGCTCTCGCTCAAGCTCAACTTCTAATCGAAGTTCACTCGCTGAGCGAGCGCAGGCTCGCTGTAGAAAGGTCTCGGCCCGCGGGTGGTAGCCGTAGCAGCTGCCGCTCGCGGGACTTCAGCTCGCCGCGGAATTTTCCTGCCGGTCGCAGGTGCCGCAAATGGTGAAGGACTATGTCGGCCAGTGGTGTGCTCGCGGCCACGCTTGTGAAGCCCGGGCAATACGAAGTTCGCGAGTACGCAATGCCGGACCCCGCCCCGGGCTGCGTCCTCGTCAAAATGGAGCTTTCTGGAATTTGTGGCACCGATAAGCACACATTCCAGGGCTACACCACGCAGTACGGCGGACGCGAGTTGGAGTTTCCGATAATTCAGGGCCACGAAAACGTCGGCACCATCGCCGCGATCGGCGGCAATGGCAAATACGAAGACTTCGAAGGCGTTCCTCTCAAAGTCGGCGATCGCGTCGTTGTCGGCGCCAACGTCGCCTGCGGCGATTGTTATTACTGTCGCCACGATTTCCCGTACTACTGTTGCGAGCGAACCACCGACTACGGCAACAACCTCAGCGCCAAAAATCCTCCACACCTTTTCGGCGGCTGGGCGCAGTACATGTACATCGTCCCTGGCAGCTTTCTCGTCAAAGTTCCAGACGATCTCCCCTCCGAAGTCGCCGTCCTCACCGAAATTTTCGCCGTCTCCGTCGGCCTCGATCGAGCGAAACAAATGTCCGCGTTTCCCAACGAGTCCTTCCGCTTTGACGACACGGTCGTTGTTCTCGGCGTAGGCCCGCTCGGCATGTGCTTCCTCATGAAAGCCCGCATGCTCGGCGCAGGCACCATCATCGCCGTCGATCTCTCCGACTATCGTCTCGATTTCGCAAAGCGCCTCGGTGCCGATCACGCGCTCAATGCCGCCCGCACCAGCGCGCAAGATCGCCTCGCCTTCATCAAAGATCTCACTCACGGCCGCGGCGCAGATATGGTCGCCGAATGCGCCGGCGTCCCCTCCGCCGTTCCCGAATCGCTCGACCTGCTGCGCATCGGCGGCCTGCTCGTCGAAGCCGGAAATTTCTCCGACCTCGGCGAAGTTTCGATCAGCCCGCATCGCCAGCTCTGCGCGAAAAATGTCCGCATCCTCGGCGTCGGCGGCGAAGAACCGGCCGCGTACGGCCCGGGCATGCGCCAGATGGCGCGTTACATGAAACACTACCCGTTGCGCGAATTCGTTTCGCACCGTTTCACTTTGCAGGAAGTCGAATCCGCCGTGCTCAAATCCGTGCAGCCGGATTCGATGAAAGTTGTGATCGATCCATGGAAGGCGTCGCCCAGTTCTAATAATTGAATCCAATTCGCAGCCAAAGAGGCCATGCATGTCCCTGAAAAAAGATCGTTTCCTGTTCGCGTCCGCGCCCGATAGCTGGGGCGTTCTCGATTACCCGGGCCCATCCTGGGAGCAGTCCTACGAAAAAATGCTCGATGAAATGGAGCAGGCCGGCTACACCGGCTCCGAGCTCGGCCCGTACGGATTTTTTCCCACCGACGCAAAAGTTCTGAAGCCGCAGCTCGAGAAGCGCCACCTCAAGCTCCTCGCTTCCTTCGTGCCCGTGAAAATGACGGACCCCGAAGCCGGCAAAGCCGTGATCGACCGCATCCGCAAAGTCGGCAGCCTCCTCGCCGATCTGAAGGCCCCGTTCCTCGTCATCGCCGACGATCAATCCAACGAGCGCAACGCCTACTCCGGCCGCGTTTACGATAAGGGCTGCCCCACGCTCACCGCCGCGCAGTGGAAGCACATCGGCAAAATCGTCGCCGATGCGGAAAAAGTCGCGCAAGAATTCGGACTCGACCTCGTCTTCCATCCGCACGTCGCCACCTACGTCGAAACTCCCGAGGAGTGCGAACTTTTTTACGACGCCTGCTCGCACACGGGCGTCGGCCTCTGCCTCGACACCGGCCACTGCGTTTACGGCCACGGCGATTCCGTCACCGAAGCCAACAAGTACAAAGACAAGCTCCGCTTTGTCCACATCAAGGACTGCAACAACAAAGTTCTCGAGGAAGCTCGCAAGAATAAGTGGACGTTCGAAGAAGCCATCGAGCACAAAGTTTTCACGGTCATCGGCCAGGGTAATATCGACTTTCCCGCATTCTTTCGCGCGCTCGTGAAAAATAATTACGTCGGCTGGAACGTTGTCGAGCAGGATGTGAAATTCGGCCACACGCCCATTCCGCCCGCGGAAAGCATCGCAGCGAGCTTGAAGTATCTGAATAGCGTGATGAAAGAATTGGGCGACGGCGCGAAAGTCTAAATTCGCGCAACACGCCATGCAGTACGCAGGCATCGGCTAACGCAGAGGACCCGGAGAATGAAGAAGCTCGGCATCGGAGTGGTAGGCGTGGGAGAGATGGGCCGTCGGCACGCGGAAAACGTGCGCCGTTACGTTCCCAATGCAAGGCTTGTCGCCATCGCAGACGTCGCGCACGATCGCGCCAAGCAAGCCGCGAATGAACTTGAAATCGACGTTGCGTACGGCTCGCTCGACGCGATGCTCGAAAATAAAGACGTCGAAGCCGTCCTGATCGCCACTCCCGATAAATTTCATTCTCCGGCTGTGGTCTCCGCCGCTCGCGCCGGGAAACACATCCTTTGCGAAAAGCCGCTCGGCCTGAATCTCGCCGAAGCGAAAACCGCAGCCGACGCCGTCTCAAAAGCCGGCGTTCACATGCAGATGGGCTTCATGCGCCGCTACGATCCGCCCTACGTTGCCGCGATGAAGCGAATCGAAGCCGGCGAAATCGGCACGCCCGTGATTTTCAAATCCATGGGCCGCGATAAAGATCAGCCGCCCATCGCCGCGTACGATTCCGGCGTGAACGGCATGATTTTCTACACCAATACGATTCATGATTTCGATCTCGCCCGCTGGCTCATGCAAGACGAAGTCGTAAAAGTTCACTCCGCCACCACCAGCGCGATTCGTCCGGAGGTCGCAAAATACGGAGACGTTGTCGCCAGCCTCGTGAATCTTCACTATCGCCACGGAGCCATCGGCAATATCGAATCCTACGCGCAGGCCGTCTACGGGTATGACGTGCGCACCGAAGTCGTCGGCTCTAAAGGCTCGATTCTCATCGGCGCCGTGGAAAAAACGCCCGCCGTATTCCTTACATCGACCGGCGGCACCGCCATCCTCGCCGACCATTTTCTTTCGCGCTTCGCCGACGCTTACGTCGAAGAGCTGCGCGACTTCGCCACCACGATCCTCGCCGGCAAAGCGCCCGCGATCGGCCCTGAAACCGGCCTCAAATCTCTGGCCATCGCCGTCGCCGCCGAGGAATCGCACAAGTCCGGCCAGTCGGTGGAAGTGAAGGCGGTTTAACGCAAACGCAGTGCCCTCGGCCGCGCTCTGCCGCACAGTGCGCGCCACGGGAGAACGCACGATGACAAACGCAACCTCTGCCTTCAAAAGCCCGCTCCACAAAATGACCGAGACGTCTCCTACCGTTCTTTGGAACGACTCGGCGTCCGTCGATGAACTCCGCTACTCCATCGCCCACGGAGCCGTCGGCGCCACCTGCAATCCCGTTATCGTTCTCTCCGTCCTCAAAAAAGAACTGAAGACTTGGAAAGATCGCATTCGCGCCCTGCTCACGGAAATGCCCACGGCCACAGAGGACGAAATCGCCTGGCAGGTCGTTCGCGAAATCTCGAAAAACGCTGCGCGCGAGTTGATGCCGATCTTCGAAGCGCAGAAAGGTAAAAACGGCCGCCTCTCCATTCAGACCGATCCTCGCCTATACCGCAATACGAGCGCGATCCTCGATCAAACTATCGAATTCAGCAAACTTGCACCCAACATGATCGTGAAAATTCCCGCCACCTCGGCCGGAATCCCCGCGATCGAGGAAGCCACCTATCTCGGCATCAGCATCAACGCCACCGTCAGCTTCACCGTCTCGCAAGCGGTCGCCGTCGCCGAAGCTGTCGAACGCGGACTGAACCGCCGCGAACGCGAAAATAAAGAAATCGCGTCCATGGGGCCCGTCTGCACGATCATGGTCGGCCGCGTTGACGACTGGCTGAAGCTCCTCATCGAAAAACACAACATCGCTATCGACCCTGGTTATGCCGAATGGGCCGGTGTCGCCGTGATGAAGAACGCATACAGAATCTACAAAGAGCGCGGCTATCGCGTGCGGCTGCTCTCCGCAGCGTTTCGCAATCACATGCACTGGAGCGAATTTGTCGGCGCGGACATGGTGATCTCGCCGCCTTATTCGTGGCAGGTTCGCTTCAACGGCAGCGATGTGGACGTCCGGCATCGCATTGACGATCCGGTCGATCCCAAAATCGTCGCCGAGCTGTCGCGCAAGTTTCCCGATTTCGTACGCGCCTACGCGGAGAATGGCCTCGGAATCGTTGACTTCGACACGTTCGGCCCCACGCGCCGCACGCTGCGTCAATTCATCGTTGCGTGCCATGACCTCGACGCTCTTGTACGCGACGTGATGATTCCCGATCCAGACACGGCTTAAGTTTCGAGCTTCGCCGCGCCATTCAGCGCGTGAGAAAAATTCTTGGGAGGTTTTCTCGTGGGAAAGCTTGCGATCACCGGCGGAAAGCCGCTGCGGAAAAAGCCGTTCACTCAATGGCCCATGCACACCCAGGCCGAGGCCGACGCGCTTCTCGACGTCCTGAGCGGCACCGGATGGGGCGGCCAACCGTTCCCCGGCAAACACGCCGCGGCGTTTGCGAAAAAATTCGCCGAGATGCACACCGCGAAATACGCGCAGTGCGTGAATACCGGCACCGTCGCGATTCAGGCCGCGCTTAAAGCGATCGGTGTCATGCCCGGAGACGAGGTGATCTGTCCCGCTTACACGTGGGAAGGCACCGTCGGCCCGGTGCTGCTCATTAACGCTGTTCCTGTTTTCGTTGACGTCGATCCCGAAACCTATTGTCTCGATTACCGCCTCATTGAAAAGGCCATCACGCCCAAAACGAAAGCGATTCTCCCCGTCCACCTCGGAATGCGCTTCGCGGATATGGACGAGATTCTGAAGATCGCGAAGAAGCACAATCTCAAAGTCGTCGAAGACTGCGCTCACGCCCACGGCGGCGTTTGGAACGGCAAAGGCGCCGGCTCGATGGGAGATATGGGCGCGTTCAGCTTTCAATCCAGCAAGCTGATCACCAGCGGCGAGGGCGGCTGCGTGATCACCAACAATCTCGAATACATGGAGCTGGTGCAGAGTTATATCAACGCCGGCCGCGCCAGCATGACGGACCAGTTCAAACATCGCACCATCGGCTTCAATTACCGGCTCGGCGAATTTCAAGCTGCCGTGCTCGGCCCGCAGCTCGATCGCCTGCCGCAGCATTCGGCCACACGCACGCGCAACATGAAACACTTCGAAGATCGTGTGAAGGGCACCACCGGCATCGGCCTGCTGAAACCGGAGCCGCGCATCACGCGGACGGCGCCGTACGGCTACGTGATGAAATATTTCGCCGATAAGCTCGACGGCATTCCGCGCGCCAACTTTGTGGCCGCGATGCAGATCGAAGGAGTTCACTGCGACGGCCTGTTCTACGAGCCCGTGTACAAAAGCTCGCTCTTCCCCGTGAAGTCGGAAGATTTTCCGGCGCTCAGCTGGGGCCGCGAAAAGCCGCTCGACCTCCGGAACATGTACTCGTGCCCGGAATCTGATCGCGCCGCGTATCAAGAGGCTGTGTGGTTTCCGCACCAGCACTTCCTCGGCAGCACCGAGGATGTGGACGACATCGTGAACGCGATCCACAAGGTGATCGAAAATATCGACGAGCTACGCAACCTCGATCACAAATCGATTCGCAATCAAAAGCTTGGCCGCGCTGACCGCGAGAGCTAAACTTTCCCGCGCTACGATGGCAGCCACGAAAAAACTCGGCATCGCGGTCGTCGGATTGGGCAAGATCGCCGACGAGGCGGTACTGCCCGGGTTCCGCCACACCAAGAACGCGAAGCTCGTCGCCGTCGTCAGCCGCGACGCTGCGAAAGCCAAGCGCATCGCGAAAAAGTTCGGCGCCAAAAGCTACTACCAGAGCGACGACTTCTCATCCTGCCTGCTCAATCCCGCTGTCGATGCGATTTACATCGCCACGCCGCCGGGTAATCACCTGAAGGTGACGCAGGCCGCGGTCGCCGCGGGCAAGCACATTCTTTGCGAAAAGCCGCTCGCCGCCACCACCACGCAATCCGCGGAAATGGTGGCGGTATGCAAGCGGGCCGGCGTCACGCTGATGACGGCGTATCGCAAATATTTCGAACCTAGCTCCTTGGCGCTTAAGAAGCTCATCGCGTCCGGCAAACTCGGCAAGCTCGACGCGATTCACACTTCGTTTAGCGAAAACTATCGCCCCGGCATTTCGCAGCCGTGGCTCGTGGATCTCGAGCTAGCCGGCGGCGGCCCGCTAATGGACCTCGGAATTTATTGCATTAATTCCGGCCGGTGGCTCGCGGGCGAAGATCCCGTTGAGGTGGACGCCGAATCCTGGCGCCGCGACGACACCACTTTCCATCAGGTGGAAGAGGGAATCAGCTTCCGCGCGAAGTTCCCGGGCGGCCTGCTGCTCCAGGGCAACTCCACATTCTCCGCCGAGCTTTCGTCCTTTATATATGTCCAGGGGACAGCAGGCTGGGCGATGCTCACCCCCGCATTCACCTTTCACGAGCCGCGGCTGCTTTCTTGGAGCGTGAAGGGCCGGATCACTACCCGTAAGTTCCCGGTTCTAGACGAGTTCGCGCTCGAGATCGACGCGTTTGCTGACGCTGTTCAGCGCGGCAAGACGCCCGAGCCTGACGGCGAGCAAGGCCATCGAGACGTGATTATTGCCGCTGCGATCTATGAATCTGCCCGTCTGGGTCAACCCGTTCGGATCGACTACGGCTCCTAAGCCGCGTTCATTCCCGTTTTGGAAATGCCCTCATTTCCCTTGACATCTAATAACTACTCTGCTAACATGGGTAGGGCTCTAATTTGAACCCCATAAAAACGCATCATGACAAGCACCCAATCAATTTCGGACTGCGGGAGCGCAGCTACCGCTTTGCCCCAAGCCCCCACACCGCCCCAACCAAGCCTCGAACAGCACCCCGCGATGGCCGTGGGATTTGTAACGGCGGGTCAGCGCAGCGTTTTGACCCGGCTGCCTTTCGTGGGGAAAACGTTTTCTAATCGGAGTGCTCGCCGATTAGAAATGCCCGAAAGTTGTTGAAAACAAACGATGGCGACCCTTTCTAATCGACACAAATTTACCCAATCTCGGATGCGCTTTTTATGACTCCGAAAAGTCGATCAGCTTCGGGCGACGGGTGAACCCGCGGGTTTTGTAGGCGGCGTAAAGGACGCCGACGGCGAGCCAAACCAATCCAGCCCACTTCGTCCAGGTCTGGAGGCTGAAGAGAAGGATGATGCAAAACACGATTCCGAAGATCGGCACGAACGCATCCATGAAGAAGTTGCGTTGCCCGACAGCGGCCTTTGAAAAATAGAAGTGGCGCAACGACGCGAGATTCACGCCCGTAAAGGCGATCAGCGCGCCGAAGATCACCACCTCGGCGGAATGTTCCCAAGTGATCGTAATGGTGCCGATGTAGGCCAGAACACCGATGATCCACAAATTGAAAATCGGGCTGCTTTTCTTGGGGCTCAGGTGCCCAAAGATTTTCTTCGGGAGCACATCGTCGCGCCCCATGCTGTAAAGCAGGCGCGATGCGCCTACGTGACCCGCAAGGCCGCAGGCGATGCTCGAGATTAGGAGCATCACGCCGTAAGCCGTGAAGAGCAGCGGACCGCTGGCCACGCGAGCGACGTCCATGAACGCCGTCTCGGGATTTTGCAGCGTGGTGTAGTCCGGCCACACACGCTGGGCGGCATAGGCCTGCAACCCGCTGAAGACTCCCGTGAACGCGACCACCAGCACCGACGCGAGCAGCACGTTGCGCTTGGGATTCTTCACCTCTTCCGCCAGTACGGACACGCCGTCAAACCCGATGAACACCAACGCCGCCAGCGACGTGCCGGCTGCGAGCGCGCGCAGGTTGAAAGTGCGCGGATCGTAGATCGGCCGCGTCGAGACGAGTCCTGCGAGACCCTGATGCAGAACCACGTAACGGAACGCCTGAATGAAGAAGATCGTCGTCACGATGAGCATGAAGGCGAGCAGCACTTCGTTGGTGCGAGCGGTGAACTTGATGCCCTGGACGGCGAGGAGCGTGATGAACCCGACGGTGAGCAGAGCGAGCACGGCGAAGGGAACCCAAGGCGTCATGCGCTGGATTGCGAGCACGGCATACAAAGCGTTTTGAATGGGCTGGAAAAGATATTCCAGGAACATCGCCCAGCCAATCACGAAGCCGAGATGTGGATTCAGTTCGCGGCTGATGTAGGTGTAAACCGAGCCGGACGACGGGTACACGCTGGCCATGCGACCGAAACTGACGGCGGTGGCAGACATGGCGATCATCGCGAGAAGCAGCGTTGCGACGGTGTGGCCGTGCGAGAGGACTTGGCCCTCGCCGAACAGCGGGACGGCGGCGATGGGCGACGTGAGGATGATGCCGTAGTAGATCAGGTCCCAAAGGCTAAGGACGCGTTTCAGGTGCGGCTCAGGGGCCGCCTGGGCTGCGATTGGATTTTCGGTTGTGGCCACGGCTTTGCGGGAGAGTATATGCGAAAACCGACGGACGGAAAGTCGATTCTAAGCGTTTAGATGGGACGATTTCGGGCGATACCGGTCCGCCGGATGACGAGGAGAGCCCCGGGGATACGGGGATTTCTGAAGACGTTTACATCGAGCGCCTGATTCTCACTGCGGAGTCGCGGAACTAAATTGTGGATGCAAAGTGGAGGTGCCACATGGCGAAGTACGGAAAAGCAGCCGCGAAAAGCGTGAAGAGCGCAATGCATCGCGACAAACGTGGAACTCTGAAATCAGGTAAGGGCGGAAAAGGCGGCACGGTGACGAGCCGGAAACAGGCCATCGCGATCGGACTTTCCGAAGCGCGAAAGAAAGGCGCAAAAGTGCCGCGGAAGAAGGCGGCTTAGTTCTTAAAGCGACAGAGGATTTTCACCCCAAAGCTGGCGCGGGTGTCGCTCCCCCCGAAGGCTCGCGCCAGCTCCACCCCACAAAAGCCACAGACAATGTCTATGCCACACAAGGCATTATAACGTTTGGCATAGGTAATGTGAGGATGTGTGGATTTTGAGAGGTGGCTCAACCCGCGACCGACCGAGAGTTGGTCGCGCTCAGACTCGAAAGTCTAAGCTACGGCTCGCTGCGCTCGCTTAAGAGATGTTTACCAGGCCGTTGCGGATGGCGTACACAACGAGCTCGGCGGTTTTGTGGATGCCCAGGGCGTCCATGATGTTGGCGCGGTGAACGGCGACGGTGTTGACGCTTAGAGAGAAGTGGTCGGCAATTTCTTTGTTGGATTTTCCATCGACAATCAGCTGAAGGATTTGGAGCTCTCGAGCGGTGAGGCGCGACTTGGCTTCGCCTTTGAGCGTGGCGGCGCGGGAAAGCTCGGGCGCCAAGACTTGTTCGCCGGCGGCGACGCTGCGAATCGCTGCGGCGAGTTCGAGATCGACGGCGCTTTTCAGCACGTAGCCACGCGCACCTGCGTCGAGCGCTTGCTTCACGAGCGTGTCCTCGGAATGCATGCTGAGCATGAGGATTGCGGTGTCTGGCAGTTCGCTGAGAATCTTCTTCGTGGCGACGAGGCCGCTGGTGCCGGGAAGCGCGCAATCCATCACGACGACGCGCGGCTCAAGGCTATTCGCGAGCCTGATGGCTTCATCGCCGGTGCCAGCCTCGCCGACGACGTTAAGGTCCGGCTCATCCTCGAGCATGCGGCGAAAACCTTTCCGCACAAGGCTGTGATCGTCAACGAGTAGGACCGTGATTTTAGGCGACGGCATTGGCATCCACTTTATCGCGAGAGACTTTCAGGTCAACGAGCGTTCCGCCGCGTGATCCGGGACCGATTTCGAGGCCGGCGCCGAGCAATTCGGCGCGCTCGCGCATCGCGACCATTCCGATTCCGAATCCGTTCGAGCTGGACTTCAAACCTACACCATTGTCCTCCACTTCGAGTTCGAGCGCCGAGGGAAGATATCGGAGGCGAACCCATGCGGTGGTGGCGTTGGAGTGTCGGGTCATGTTGTTGAGCGCTTCCTGAAGGATTCGGTAGATGTGAATCGCTGCGGCGCCTTCGATGGGAAATGGGGTGCCGGATTTTTCGTAGTGAATGAGGATGCCGGTCTGCTTTTGCACGGTGGGCACGTACCAATCGACGGTGGATTCGAGGCCGGACTCCTCGAGCATCACGGGATGCAGAGCCTGCGAGAGGCTGCGGACGTTGTTGAGGGTGGTCTGCGTGATGTCGCGGACTTCGTGAAGATCCGCGCGGAGGACGGAACCTTCGGGAGCGAGTTTTTCGGAGCGGCTGAGAAGCGAGCCGATGGCGGTGAGGATCTGGCCGAATTCGTCGTGAAGTTCGCGGGAAATGTGGCGGAGAGTGGATTCCTGCGTGGTGATCAGGCGCTGGGCGAGCTCGCTGCGCTGCTGCGAGAGAGCGGCGAGCTGAGCGAAGATGCGGCGGTTTGAGGAGATGAGGACGATGCTGGTGAGAACGATGGCGGCAAGCGTGACGGCGAGAAAAAAATAAACCTGGCGCTGGACGCGCTCGTAGATTTCGCGAATTTGCGCGGCGGCGATTTCCTCGCTTTCGTTATTGGCGACGAGAAGACGCGAGACGGCGCTGGCGAGCGCCTCCTGGCGGGGCTGCATGGCAAGGCGGATTTGATCGCGCGCGGCAACGTCGTCACCGTTGCGAGCCATGTCGAAGGCGTCGGCGGCAACGTCAAAAAATTGAGTGAAAGTATTTTGCAAAAATTGCTGCTGATCGGGGGTGCGGAGGTCGGGCGAAAGCGATGCTTCGAACTGGAGCGCGCCGGCCATATCGTCATGAATGCGCGCGAACTGATTGGCCCACGCATCGATGGGATACCGTTCGGAGCCGAGCATGTCGCGCATGGCGAGACCGAGGGAATTCAGATCATTCTGGATGCGAAGCAGCTGGATGGAATCTTTGCGATTGCGATCGACCAGATTGCGCTGCAAATCGCGCAGGCCGCCGATCTGATGCGTGATGTATCCCGAATAGGTGACGACGGCGGCGAGGGTGATAATCAGGCCGAGAATCAGCGCGAGGGTGGGAGAGCGTTCGGTGCGCGGGGCCACGCGAAAAGCATATAACGGCGGTGGAGCGCGCGTAAATGATGAGGGCGGGCGCGTTGAGAGTGAGGCGGAGACTCGCAAAAGCCGCCATGAGGGCCGCTTTTGGCGCAGATGGCGCGCTGGAAAACCGATTCAGTTGTGCAATACTATCGCACCATTTGCTACGCAGATTGCGGCAGAAGGCTACGGATTTCTGAATCGCAGTTGGGCGGTCCGCATCTGAATAGCGTTGTGGGGAAGCCGCATCAGGCGCCGTGTATGTGGCGCCAGACCACGAGCGACTTAGAGGTTCATCTAAGAGGAAACGAATTTGGAAAAGCTGCAGCTATACCCGCATCGAAACGAAACACCGAAATCGAGGGACATGTTGAGGCGGCGATTTGCGCGCGCGGGTGTGGCGATTTGCGCAGCGATGGCCGTGATGGCAGCGGGATGCGAAAAGCCTGCGGCGCCGGGTGCGCCACCGCCTCCGGACGTGGAAGTGGTGGCGGCGATCACCAAGAACGTGCCGGTGTACGGCGAGTGGATCGGATCGCTGGACGGATACACAAACGCGAACATCACGCCGCAGGTGACGGGCTACCTGATCAAACAGAATTACCGCGAAGGATCGTACGTTCACAAAGGCGACGTGCTTTTTGAGATCGACCCGCGGCCGTTTCAGGCGGTGCTGGATCAGGCGAAAGGCGCGCTGGCGCAGGCTCGCGCGCAACTGGATTTGGCGAACATCAACTACAAGCGCGACGAGCCGATGGCGAAGCTGCACGCGATCGCGCAGAGCCAGTTCGACACAGATGCGCAGACGAAAGCGCAGTCGGAAGCGGCGGTGGTTTCCGCCGAAGCGAATGTGGAATCGGCGGCGCTGAATTTGGGATTTACGAAAGTGCTTTCGCTGATCGATGGAATCGCGGGCATCGCGCAGACGCAAATCGGGAATCTGGTGACGCAGCAGACGACACTGACGTCAGTATCGCAGGTGCAGCCGATCAAAGCGTATTTTTCGATCAGCGAGCAGGAATATCTGGCGATGAGCGACCGGATCAAGGGCAGCATTGACATGCTGGCCGCGACGAATCCGGAGCCGCTGCAACTGACGCTTGCCAATGGGAACGTGTTTCCGCAGCCAGGACGGATTGTGTTTACAGATCGTCAAGTGGATGGCCAGACGGGAACGATCCGGATCGTGGGGGCGTTTCCGAATCCTGGAAATATATTGCGGCCGGGACAGTTTGCGAAGGTGCGGGCGCTGACGGGAAACAACCCGAACGCAGTGCTGGTGCCACAACGCGCGGTGAGCGAGCTGCAGGGATCGTACCAAGTGGCGGTGGTCGGCAGCGACAACAAGGTGGAGATCCGGAAAGTGATGGTGGGTGACCGGACCGGGTCGCTGTGGATTATCCGCGACGGATTGAAAGCCGGCGAGCAGGTAATTTCTGAAGGCACGCAGAAAGTGCGGGAAGGCTCGACGGTGAAGCCAAAGCTAGTGCCGATTTCCTCCGATACGGACTCGAAGGCCCAATAACTCATGTCCAAGTTTTTTATCGATCGTCCGATCGTCGCCATGGTGATCGCCATCCTGATGGTGCTGGTGGGAGGGGTGTGTTTCTTCCAGCTGCCGACGGCGCAATTTCCAAACATCGTGCCGCCGGAAATTCAGGTGCAGGCGACGTATCCGGGCGCGGACGCGTTGACGCTGGAGCAGGCGGTGGCGACGCCGCTGGAGCAACAGATCACGGGCGTGGACAACATGAATTACATGTACTCCACGAACGCGAACAACGGGCAGACGGCGATCACGGTGGATTTCAACGTGGCGTCGAATCCGGACATCGACCAGGTGCTGACGCAGCTGCGGGTGGCGCAGGCGCAGTCGCAATTGCCGGCGGAGGTGAATACGGCGGGCGTGGTGGTGCAGAAGTCTTTTACGGCGCCGCTGATGCTGATCACGATTTATTCGCCGAACAGCACGTACGACAACATTTTCCTGGCGAACTACTCGTACATCAACTTGGCCGACGAACTGACGCGTGTGACCGGAATCGCGCGGGTGCTGGTGTTTGGCGCGGGGCAGTACGCGATGCGCGTGTGGGTGGAGCCGGACAAGCTGGCGAAGTTGAACGTGACGGTGCCGCAAATCATCAACGCGGTGAACGTGCAGAACAACGTGAACCCTGCGGGGCAGATCGGCGGCGAGCCGGTGCCGGCGGGGCAGGAGTTCACGTACACGGTGCGCGCGCCGGGACGGCTGGAGACGGCGGAACAATTTGGAAACATTATTTTGCGCGCGAATCCCGATGGCACCGTGCTGCGGATGAAGGATGTGGCGCGGCTGGAGCTGGGCGCGCAAACGTACAACTTGACGGGGAGGTTCAACGGGAAGCCGGCAGCGATTCTGGCGATTTATCAGCTGCCGGGATCGAACGCGGTGCAGGCGGCGAAGGATGTGCGGACGCGGATCGCGCAGCTGGCGCAGAAGTTTCCGACGGACCTTTCGTATCAGGTGGCGCTGGACACGACGCTGGCGGTGACGTCTGGCATGAAGGAAATCGAGCACACGCTGTTTGAGGCGCTGCTGCTGGTGATCATCGTGGTGTTCGTATTCCTGCAGGGCTGGCGCGCGACGCTGATTCCGCTGCTGGCGGTGCCGGTGTCGTTGATCGGCACGTTCGCGGTGTTTCCGATTCTCGGATTTTCGGTGAACACGCTGTCGCTGTTTGGATTAGTGCTGGCGATTGGACTTGTGGTGGACGACGCGATCGTGGTGGTGGAAGCGGTCGAGCACCATATTGAAGAGGGTATGACGCCGCGGAAAGCGTCGCTCAAGGCGATGGAGGAAGTGTCTGGCCCCGTCGTCGCGATTGCGCTGATTCTCGTGGCCGTGTTTTTGCCGACGATTTTTATTCCTGGGATTACGGGGCGCCTGTACCAGCAATTTGCGGTGACCATCGCGATTTCGGTGGTGTTTTCGGCGTTCAACGCGCTGTCGCTGAGCCCGGCGATGTGCGCGCTGCTGCTGAAGCCGAAGAAAGAGTCGCGCGGGCCGCTGGGCGCGTTTTTCAGATGGTTCAACAAGATGTTCGGCAAGACGACCGAGGGCTACATCAGCTTTTCGTCGCTGTTGATCCGGAAGGCATTTTTGAGTTTGGTGTTCCTCGCGATCATCGCGGGATTTGCGGTGTATCTCGGAAGCAGGCTGCCGAGCTCGTTTCTGCCGGACGAGGACCAAGGGTATTTGTTCGTAGGCATGCAACTGCCGGATGCGGCGTCATTGCAACGGACCGGGGACGCGGCGGTGAAAGTGGAGCACGCGATTTTGGGGACGCCGGGCGTGGCGAGTTGCGTGAGCGTTGTCGGGTTCAGTTTGCTCAGCGGGACGCAGAGCACGTACACGGCATTTTTCTTCGTGACGCTGAAAGACTGGGACGTGCGCAAGGCGCCGAACGAGCAGTACAAGGCGATTCAGCAGAACGTGCAGGTGGCATTGTCGAAGGTGCAGGACGGCATTGCGTTCTCGTTCCCGCCGCCGGCAATTCCGGGCGTTGGCTCGTCGGGCGGCGTGTCGTGGGTGCTGGAGGACCGGTCGGGACAGGGCAACGATTACCTGGCGGCGCAGACGGAGAAATTTCTGGCGGCGGCGGGAAAGCGGCCGGAGTTTGCGGGAATGATTTCGACGTTTCTGCCGCACGTGCCGCAGGTTTACGTGAACGTGGATCAGGCGAAGGTGCTGAAGCAGAACGTAAACCTGAGCGATGTGTACGCGACGCTGCAGGCGTTCATGGGCGGCTACCTGGTGAATTATTTCAACCGGTTCGGGCGCCAGTGGCAGGTGTACGTGGAGGCGGAAGGCGATACGCGAACACGCGCGGAGAACGTTGGGCAATTTTACG
This sequence comes from uncultured Acidobacteriota bacterium, assembly GCA_963702125.1. Taxonomy (GTDB): domain Bacteria; phylum Acidobacteriota; class Terriglobia; order Acidiferrales; family UBA7541; genus Palsa-295. Next base: position 3,698,470 of record OY969716.1, on the reverse strand, counting down.
TGACGAACGGGAATGGGAATCGTGTGCCGTTGAGCGCGGTGACGGACATAGAACAGAAATTCGGGCCTGAATTCACAACGCGCTACAACGAGCACGAAGCGGCGCAGATCAACGTAATCACGGCGCCGGGCGTGAGTTCGGGGCAGGCGAGAGCGGCGCTGGTGGATGTGTTCAACAAGACGATGCCGCCCGAGATGGGCTACGACTACCAGGGGATTTCGTATCAGGAGCAGAAGGCGGAGGAGGGAATTTCGCCAAACGCGATTTTCGGACTGTCGATTTTGTTTGTGTTCCTAATTCTCGCGGCACAGTACGAGAGTTGGTCGCTGCCGTTCAGCGTGCTGCTGGGCACTCCAATCGCGGTTTTCGGCGCGTACGCGGCGCTGCATCTGCGGAAAATGGACAACGACGTGTACGCGCAGATCGGCTTGATCATGCTGATCGGACTTGCGGCGAAGAACGCAATTTTGATCGTGGAGTTCGCGAAAGACGAGTACGAGAAAGGCGGCAAGACGGTGGCCGAAGCGGCGATCGCCGGAGCGCGAGTGCGGTTGCGGCCGATTTTGATGACGGCGTTTGCGTTCATTCTGGGTTGCGTGCCGCTGTGGCGAGCGACGGGATCGGGCGCCGTGTCCCGGCAGGTGATGGGCACGGCGGTGATCGGCGGAATGCTTGCGGCGACGTGCATCGCGATCTTTTTGATTCCGGTAACGTTCGACGTGGTGGAAAGCTTCGCTACGCGGCGGAAGCGCAAAGAAGAAGAGGAAGCGGGACCGCCCCCCCCGCCGGCGCCGACAGGGGAAACAGTATGACGCGCCAGGCCTCAAAGCGGGCGACGATGAAGCTCGCGGCAGCGATGGCGGCGGGCGTGATCGTGGCGGGCTGCACGGTGGGGCCGAATTATCACAAGCCGGCGGTGGACGTGCCGGTGACGTACCGCAACGCGACGCCGGAGGAATCGGCGGCGGGGACTGCGCCGTCGTTTGGCGAAATGAAGTGGTGGGACGTCTTCAAAGACGACCAGCTGCAACAGTTGATCCGCACAGCGCTGAAGAACAACTACGACATTCGCATCGCAGCGACGCGCGTGCTGCAGGCCCAAGCGCAACTGGGAATCACCCGGGCCGATCAATTCCCGCAGGTGAACGGCGCAGCCCAGATCAACAGCACGCGGTATCCGAAGACGACAGTGTTCCCGCCGTACCAGATCAACGCGGGACAGGTGACGCTGTCAGCTACCTGGGAACTGGACTTCTGGGGCAAATACCGGCGAGCGACGGAAGCGGCGCGTGCGAATCTGCTGGCGAGCGAGTGGAACCGGCGCGGCGTGCTGAACACGGTGATTTCAAACGTGGCGACGGCGTATTTCAATTTGCGCAATCTCGATTATCAATTGGAGATTTCGAAGGAGACGCTCGCGTCGCGGCAGGATTCGCTGAAGCTCACGGAGGCGCTGGAGCAAAGCGGCAACGTTTCGCTGGTGGATGTGCGCCAGTCGGAGCAGCTGGTGTACACAGCGTCGGAAGAGATTCCGGCGCTGGAAAAGCAGATCGCGCAGACCGAAGATTTGCTCAGCATTCTGATTGGAGAAAATCCGACGGACGTGGCACGCGGCCTGAAGCTCACCGAGGAGCCACATCCGCCGTCGGTGCCGGCGGGATTGCCTTCCACGCTGCTGGAGAGGCGGCCAGACATTCAGGCGGCGGAGCAGCAATTGATTGCGGCGAACGCGCAAATTGGCGTGGCGAAGGCGGCGTATTACCCGGACATTTCGCTGACCGGCGAAGGCGGATTCCAGAGCGACGCGCTGGTACGGCTCTTCAGCGGGCCGGCGGGACTCTGGAGTTTTGGTCCGCAGCTGACGCAGCCGATTTTCACGGCGGGCAAGATTCATTCGCAGGTGAAGCAGGCTGAAGCGCAGGAGCAGCAGGCGCTACTTACATATCAGCAGACGATACAGAATTCGTTTCAGGATGTGTCTGACGCGCTGATCGCGTACCGGAAGAATCGCGAGTTCCGCGAGCAGCAGGAGCTGCTCACCGAAGCGACGCGTGGAGCGGATGAGCTTTCGAAGACGCGGTATCAGGGAGGAGTGGCGAGCTATCTGGAAGTGCTGACGAGCGAGACGAATTATTTTGGGGCGCAGCTGACGCTGGCGCAGGCGCGGTCTGATGAATTGACGGCGTATGTGACGCTCTACAATGCGCTGGGTGGTGGGTGGCAGCAGTAAGGCGCGGGTTCTGATTTTTCAAAGACTGACAATTAATCGGAGAGGGTGGATTGGGGATGGGTGTGTTTCAGTGCGCGGGGAAAGCGAAGAGAGATCCTTCGGCCCGTGAACGGGCCTCTGGATGACGTCAAAAGCAAAAGGCCAGGGCAAACGCACACAGGCGAACTCCAGCCTGTGCCACGTGCATTACTCCCCTTCTGCGATCGTGGCAAGAAGTTCGAGCGCTGCCTGGAGTGAGCATGGCTCGACCCTACTGAGTGTGGGGTTGAGGCGCGTGGCGGGGCGGTGGTCCCCGCCGCGACGGGGAGCCACCGCAGTCCGGGAAAACCGTTGCGTGCGAGTCGAACGTGAGAGCAGTTGTATGCTTGTGTCGTGAGCGAGCGACGCGATGAAGCGATACTGGGCGTGGGGTTGTGTGCGAATTGCGTGAACGTGCGGGTGGTGGAGTCGGCTAAGGGATCGGTGTTTGTGCTGTGCGAGCTATCGAAGACGGATGGGCGATTCCCGAAGTATCCGCGGCTGCCGCTGCTGGCGTGTGTAGGCTATTCGCCGAAAGAAACGTAAAATCGAGGGCACTGGAGGTTATCTTAAGCTCGAGTCCCGACCCGTGAATACGAGGCCCTCGCCGCGCGACGAAATCGTCATCACCCATGAAGATGTGGACCGCGCGCGGGATCGCGCGCGGGTGGCGGATGCGCGCTCGGATTCGGGAGCGTGGTCGCGGTTGCGATTGTTGTGGCTGCTGATCGGGCCGGGAATTTTGGTGATGCTCGGCGAGAACGACGGGCCGAGCATGCTTGCGTATGCGGCGACCGGCGCGAAATACGGAATCGGTTTTTTCCTTCCTTTCGTAGTGCTGACCTTTGCGATGGCTATCGTGGTGCAGGAAATGACGGTGCGCCTCGCGGCCGCGACGCACCGAGGGCACGCGGAATTAATTTTCGAGCGATTCGGGCCGTTCTGGGGCTGGTTTTCAATGATGGACCTGGCGCTCGGAAATTTTCTGACGCTGATTACAGAATTTATTGCGGTGCGCGCGGGGCTGGGATTTTTCGGAGTGCCGCCGTGGGTGAGTGTGCTTGCGGCTGTGGTGATCCTCTATTTGGCGCTGCTGACGCACCGGTACTGGACGTGGGAGCGGCTCACGCTGGCGGCGGCGCTGGTGAATTTGATTTTTGTGCCGGTGGCGCTGATGAGCCATCCGGATTGGCGCGCGGTGAGCCATGCATTTGCGACATGGAAGCCGCTGCCGCAAGGAAAGACATCCGAAGTGCTCGAGCTGTTGCTCGCGGTGATTGGCGCGACGGTAACGCCGTGGATGCTTTTCTTTCAGCAGTCCGCGACGGTGGATAAAGGCCTGACGCGGCAGGACATTCGCTACGGGCGACTCGACACGATTATCGGCGCGGTGCTTGCGGGCGCTGCGGGCGTTGCGACGATCGTGGTGACGAATCTCCTGTTTCAGCACCAGATGAACGCGGATGATTTTCAGGCGGCGGAATTCGCGCAGGCGCTGCAGCCCTGGATCGGAAAGCTGGGCGCGTCGCTTTTCGCGATTGGGATTGTGGAGGCGGGAATTGTGGCGTCGATCACGATTTCCACTTCGTCGGCCTACGCGTTCGCGGAAGTGGCGCAGACGCCGCACAGCTTGAACCTGCCGATCAAGGAAGGGCGCGCATTCTATTCGGTGCTTTTTGTGCTGGCGGCTGCGGCTGCGGGAATCGTGCTAATTCCGGGACTGCCGCTGGTGCCAGTGGTGCTGCTGGTGAACGTGATCGCCGTGCTGGCCATGCCGCCGGCGCTGGTGTTCCTTTTCATGTTAGTCAACGATCGCGAAATCATGGGCGATCTGATCAGCCCGCTCTGGGCGAATGTGCTGGCGACGATTGTGGTGATTATTCTGACGGGCGCGGGTGTGATGTTTGGCGTGAGCATTCTTGCGCCGAACGTGCTGAGCGTTTTTGGCGGGAAGTGAGGAGCGGCGATGACTCCATCGGAATCAGGACCGAAATCGATTGAGGTGAGTCCTGCGGCGAAGGACATGGTGATGTCGTCGCTGGAGCGCGGACAGCTGACGGGAATGAAGAAACAGATTCTGCCTCGGCGGAAGCTGGCGGGGGTGGAAGTGGCGGTGCTGTGGTCGCTGCGGGTGTATCTGGTTTTTATGGTTGTGGTGGTGGTGTACAAGATGTGGTTCGCGCCGCACTGATTTTGTATCATTTTTATCGTGGATCCCTTGCTGACCAACGTTGAAGTGCGAGTGCTGGGCGCGCTCATCGAGAAGGAACTGACGACGCCGGAGTACTATCCGCTGTCGTTGAACGCGCTGGTGAACGCGTGCAACCAGAAATCGAATCGCGATCCGGTGATGAATGTGGAAGAAGATGCGGCGCGGACGGCGCTGCGCTCGCTGGAAGCGCGAGGATATGCGGGACCGGCGGACAATTTCGACAGCCGGGTGACGAAGTACGAGCACCGGCTCGGCGAAGCGTTCAACTTCGACAGGCGCGAGACGGCGGTGCTGTGCGAACTGCTGATTCGCGGGCCGCAGACGCCGGGCGAATTGCGCGGGCGTTGTGAGCGGATGCATGAGTTCGACGACATCGACGAAGTGTTGATGACGCTGCAGCGGCTGATGAAGCGGGAGCCGTCGCTGGTGAAATTGCTGCCGAAGCAGCCCGGAACGAAAGAAGCGCGATACGGCCAGCTGCTGGCGGGAGATGTGGCCGGACACGAAACTCCGGCGGCAAGCGGCGCAGGCGCCGGTCATACGCGCGATGGTGCGGAGACACACTCGAGCGGCATAATGCAACCCGTGGATGCGCAGCGCGTGGTGCAATTGGAATTGGAAGTGGCGACGCTACGCGAGGAAGTGGCGGAATTGAAGACGCAGCTCGCCGAGTTCAAGAAGCAGTTTCAGTAGATTGTTGTACGCGCGGGAATGCCCGCGCTAAAGCGCGCGTCCTGCGGCTGCTCCGGAAGCCCAAGCCCACTGAAAATTGAAGCCGCCGAGCCAGCCGGTGACGTCCACGACTTCGCCGATGAAGAAAAGGCCGGGGACCTTGCGGCTCTCCATCGTTTTGCTGGAGAGCTCGCCGGTATCGACGCCGCCGACGGTGACCTCGGCTTTTTCGTAGCCTTCCGTGCCGGCGGGCACAATTTTCCAGTCGTGAAGAGCGGATTCGAATTGGGCGAGCGAATCGTTGCTCCATGTGGCGGGCGCGTGCGCGTCGAACCAGCGGACGGCGAGGCGATGGGGGAGCGCGACGTTGAGGGCGGTGCGGACGGAGGCGGCGGTGCGTTCGGTGCCGGGGCGGACTTTGCGCGTGACGTGATTTGTTGGGGCAAGGTCGAGATGAATTGCGTCGCCGGGATTCCAGTAAGAGGAGATCTGGAGGATCGCGGGGCCGCTCAAGCCGCGATGCGTGATGAGCATGCTCTCGCGAAAACTTTGCGTGCGCTGAGAATCAGTGGCTGCGATTTGGGTGGCGACACCGGCGAGATCGCACCACGCGTCGCGTTCGGATTTTGCGAAGAACAGCGGGACGAGGCCGGGCTTTGTGGGGCGGATTGTGTGGCCGAATTGGCGGGCAACGTCGTAGCCGAAGCCGGTGGCGCCCATTTTCGGAATGGAGAGGCCGCCGGTGGCGATGACGAGCGCGGGCGCGCGGAAAGTGGTGTCGTTGGCCATGACGGTGAATTCGGTGGTGCGTGCGATGTGAGTGATGTGGGCGTTGCGGAAGATGCGGACGCCGGCGTCGCGGCATTCAAGCTCGAGCATGGAGAGGATGTCCTGCGCGGAGCGGTCGCAGAAGAGCTGGCCGAGAGTTTTTTCGTGGTAACGGATGCCATGTTTTTCGACGAGAGCGATGAAGTCGGAGGGCGTGTATCGCGCCAGGGCGGACTTCGGGAAATGTTCGTTCGAGCAAATGAAATTCTCAGGCTGCGCGTGAAGGTTGGTGAAATTGCAGCGGCCGCCGCCAGAGATGAGGATTTTTTTGCCGCAGCGTTCGGCGCGTTCGAGGATGGCGACGCTGCGGCCGCGCTTGCCGGCTTCGATAGCGCACATCAGGCCGGCGGCGCCACCACCAATGATGAGCGCGTCGAAAGAATGTGCGGGAGTGTTGTCGGTCATTTCCGCGGGCTGCTGCATCAAGGTTAAACTTAGAGTCGAGGAAAACGAAACTTTTGCCGCCAATAATCAATGCACAGGGGCTTTCGAAACGGTACGGCGTCACGCCGCTGTTTCAGAATATTTCATTCACGATTTCGCAGGGCGATCGGATCGGGCTGATTGGGCCGAATGGGTCGGGGAAATCGACGCTGCTGGGAATTCTGGCGGGAGACGTGAAGCCGGACGCGGGTGAGGTGGCGGTGCGCAAGGGCGTGGCGCTCGGCTACGTGCAGCAAATGTCGGAATTCGCGGCAGATGCGACGTGCAGAAGCGTGATTGAAGGGGCGCTGGAGCGCGCGGGCGTGGATGAGATGGAGCGCCTGTATCGAGCGGAGGAGGCGCTGCATCGGGCCGGATTTGAGGATTACGACGCGGCGGCGACGGCTCTTTCGGGCGGCTGGAAGAAGCGGCTCGCGATTGTGGAAGGTCTCGTGGAGCAGCCGGACATTTTATTGCTGGACGAGCCGACAAACCATTTGGACCTGGCGGGGATCGAGTGGCTGGAGGGCGTGCTGCGGGCGGCGCAGTTTGCGAGCGTGGTGGTGAGCCACGACCGGTATTTTCTGGAGAACGTGGCGAATGAGATGGTGGAGCTGAGCCGCGCGTACGCGGATGGATTTTTGCGCGTGAGCGGGAACTACAGCAAGTTTTTGGAGTCGAAGGAAGCGCATCTGCACGCGCAGGGGAAACGGCAGGAGGCGCTGGAGAATCTGGTTCACACGGAGATCGAGTGGCTGCGGCGCGGACCGAAGGCGCGGACGACAAAATCGAAATCGCGGATCGACAAGGCGCACGAGATGATCGGCGAACTTTCGGAGTTGAACACGCGGACGCGGAGCACGACGGCGAAGATCGATTTTTCGGCGTCGAACCGGCAGACGAAACAGTTTGTGACGCTGGACGATGTGGCGTACTCGATCGGAGATAGGAAACTTTTCGACGGGCTGACGTTTGCGATTACGAATGGGACGCGCGTGGGGCTGGTGGGGCCGAATGGGAGCGGGAAGACGACGCTGTTGCGATTGGTTCGCGGCGACGTGGAGCCGACGCGCGGGACGGTGAAGCGGGCGGATGCGCTGCGCGTGGTGTATTTCGATCAGAAGCGGGAGCTTGATCCGGATGTTTCGCTGCGGCGGGCGCTCGCGCCGGACAGCGACTCGGTGATCTATCAGGATCGGGTGATTCATGTTGCGTCGTGGGCGGCGCGTTTTTTATTTGCGGCTGAGGATTTGAACCGGCCGGTGGGGCGGCTCTCGGGTGGGGAGCGCGCGCGTGTGTTGATCGCCCAGCTGATGCTGCAGCCGGCGGACGTGTTGCTGCTGGACGAGCCGACGAACGATCTGGACATTTCGACGCTGGAGATTCTGGAGGAGAGTTTGCTGGAGTACCGAGGCGCACTGGTGCTCGTGACGCATGACCGGTTCATGCTGGATCGCGTATCGACGGTGGTGCTGGGGCTCGATGGTCGCGGCGGGGCGGAGCGATTCGCGGATTATTCGCAGTGGGAGGAGTGGCTGGGCGAGCGTGAGGCGGAAGCGAGTAAGGCTTCGCGGACGACGGCGGCAGCTCCTGTTGCGGTGAAGAAGGCAGACGTGATCGCGATCGACGCTGGCGCGAAGAAGCGCGCGGCGGACGCGGCGGCGCGTGAGGCTGCGAAGCTCGAAAAGAAAATTGCGGATGCGGAAGCGGTGGTGGCGGCGAAACGCGCGGTGGTGGAGGATCCGGCCATCGCGACGGACGCGACGAAGTTGCACGCGGCATACGAGGGGATGCAGAAGGCGCAGGCGGCGGTGGATGCGCTGTACGCGAAGTGGGCAGAACTTGAGAAGAAGTAGAGAGAGGCGTTCCGCGCTACGAGCGAGCAGAGGTTGCAGCGGCGGCGTGGTGCATCGGCTGGCAGGTGGGGCACCAGAAGGTGCTGCGGGCGTCGAGGCCTTGTTTGCGGGATTCGATGCGGGTGGCGCATTTGCGGCAGGGTTCGCCGGTGCGGCGATAAACCCACAGGCGATCGGTGGGATTGGCGAGGCCGGTGGTGCGGCGCATGCCGGTGTAGGTGACGATTTTGTCGCTCGAGGCGTCGGCGACATTGGCGCGCAGAAATTTGCGCGATGTTGAGATAAGGTCGGCGAGTTCGGCGTCTGTGAGCGAAGCGACGCGGCGGAATGGGTGCACGCGGCAGGCGAAGCAGGTTTCGGATTTATAGACGTTGCCGATGCCGGAGACAAGATGCTGCGTCATGAGCGCGACGCCGACTTCGAGATCGGGGCGCGAGCGGAGACTGCGAGCGACTTCGGCTTCGTCCACTTCCCACGCGAGCAGGCTGGTGCCGAGATCTTTGAAGCTTTCGCGGCGGGCGAGAGACTCGGCGGTGTGAAACTCCGCGACGGGCACCGAGAACGCGATCGCGTGGAGCTTTTCCGTTTCGATCACCACGCGCATGTTCATTCTGGATTGCTTCCACTGTTCGCCTGGGCGGTAGATGTGCCAGCTGCCGCTCATCAGCATGTGCGTGAGCAGAATTAAATCCCCAGAAAAATAAATCAGCATCCATTTGCCGCGAGCTTCGACGCGTTCGATGGTGCGTCCGGCCAGCGGCGCGTCGTAGTCGATGCGCGAAAGTTTGGGCAGGACGGATTCGAAGCGGGTGACTTTCCGGCCGCCGAGGCCGAGCTGCAAGGTGCGGGCCGCGCGGAAGATTGTGTCGCCCTCGGGCATGGCTACGCGGTCTCGGAGACGCCAGCCGCCTCGTCGTCTTCCGGTTCTGTCACTGGCTCGTCGGCGGCCGCGAGAGCGATGGGAGTGATGCGGCGCATCTGGAAGCCTTGCGCGGTATTTACGAAACTGGACTCTTCGAGAAAACGCGCGATGAAGTGTTCGCGGGCGGGCGCGCCATTGATTGAGCCGATGAGCAGGCCGCCGCGGCGAGTCTGGCGGCGGACCGCGACTTCAGCGAGTTTTTTGGCGAGATGCTCGGCGTAATGGGTGCGCTCAGGCTCTTGTTCCGGAAGAAAGACGCGCATCGCAGGATTGCGGCGGCGGAAGTAGGCGGCTAGTGAGCCATCGATGAGAATCACGGCGGCGCCGCTCGAGCGCGCGAGCATCGGTTGACCGTCGGTGTTGGCGTCATTCTGAGAATCGGAATCGCTTGCTGGGCGAGGCCATGGGAGCAGCGCGCCATACGGATTTGCGGGATCGGTGGCGCTGACGTAAACGGCTTCGGGGGCGGGCGGATCGATGCGCAGGCTGCGAAGAATATCGACTGCAGCGGGCAGAGCGAACTGAGCGGCGCCCATTCCGGCGACAAACATTCCGCGGCGGATCCAGCCGCTTTCTTCCATGGTGCGCAGCGACGGGTAAACGGAGTTGTAGCCGCCATGAATATTTTCGGCGGCAGCGGTTTCGCGCATGACGATTCCGTGGCGTACGAGAAGCTGTTGCGAGATCGCGGCGCTCCACTCTGTGAGATTCGGGGGGGCGTTCGCCGCCGCGGTGATGCGCGGACGAATCAGCGACCAGCGGCCTTGTGCTGGACCGCCGCGAGAAGTTCGCGAACGCATGCGGCTCAAAAATTCAGGCGAGCCGGGGCGAACGTCAGTAAATTCGTCGCGCTTGCGCTTCGAATCGTACGGCTGGATGAGATTGCGGAGCGGGTGGAACGTGTCGTTGGTGACGAGGCCGGACCAGACGAGTTGCCAGAGAGCTTCGGTGGTGTCGCCAGGAAAACCGCCGCCCGTGGCCGCGTGCATTTCAGAAAAGAACGAAGCGCCGTGCTGCGTGAGGTAGTCGATGATTTTCTGGCCGCGTTCGCTGGGCACGATATTGCCTATGGCCGGATCGCGTGGAGGGAGAAGCAGCGGCAACGACTCGGTGAGATAGAGCGCGACGCGTCCGTCGCGGTCGCCGACCTGCTCGACGCCGACCCAGACGACTTCACCGGCAGCCATGAGCGCGTCAATTTCGCCGGGGCGGTAGTCGGCGATGCGCGCGGGAAGGATGTCGCGTTCGAGTTCGGACGCGAGCAACGCCGCGCCCTGCAGCGACTCGATCGAATCAAGAAGCGCGTTCACGCCGCGGCGCGGAGCGGCAACACCCTGCCAACGAACGGCAAAGCGCGCGAAAGTGCGCTGCTCGACAGGTTCGATTTCGCGGCGAAGGCGGGCGAGACTCTTCTGGCGAATCTTCTTCAGAATTTCGGGGTCGCACCACTCGCGGTGGCGGCCGCTGGGGCGGAACTCGCCTTCGAGAAGTTTGCCCTGGCTGTGAAGCGCGCGAAGGAGAGGCTCAACATCGGCGGCGTCGAGCCCGTAGCGTGTGGATATTTCGGCTGTGGTGAAAGGCAAATGCGTGCGGGCGTAGCGACGGACGATCTCGGCGAGCGCGCCATCGACGCTCGAGAGAAATACGTCGGCGAGGCCCGGCGGAAGCGGCGTGCCGAGAGCGTCGCGGTAACGCCCGGCGAATTCGACGGGGATGTAGCGAAATTCTCCGGCGATGCGGATGCGGACGGCGCGGCGCGCATCGACGAGATCGGAGACGGATGCGGCGGTGGCTTCGTCGATGGAGCGAGCGCGCAGCTCGGCGCCGGCGAGATCGCCGAGCTTGAGAAGCAGGTCGTGGACGCCGTCGGTATGCTGCGCGCGATATTCGGGCGCAAGCGATTGAAGCGTGGCTTCGACTTCATCGAGCGCGGCGGGATCGAGGACTTCGCGAAGATCGGTATCGCCGAGAAGCTCTTCGAGTTGCGACTGGTCGATGGAGAGAGCTTGGGCGCGGCGTTCGGCGAGAGGCGCGTCGCCGTCGTAAATGTAGTTGGCGATGTAGCCGAACAGCAGCGAGCCGGCGAAGGGTGATGGCTTATCGGATTCGAGCATCGAGACGCGGATTTCGCCGCGCTGAATCTTCGCGAGGATGGCGCCGACGGCCGGAAGGTCGAAAATGTCGCGAATGCATTCGCGATAGGCTTCGAGGAGAATCGGAAACGACGAAAAGCGTGCGGCGACGGCGAGCAAGTCCGCGGCGCGTTTTCGCTGCTGCCACAGCGGAGTGCGTTGGCCGGCGCGGCGGCGCGGAAGAAGCAGAGCGCGCGAGGCAGCTTCGCGGAATTTTGCGGCGAACATCGATGTGGAGCCGAGCTGGCGCAGTACGAGGGCCTTCATCTCGACGGGAGTCGGAAGGAACATCGCGGATTCGACCGGCGCTTCGTTTTCGGGAAGACGGATGACGAAGCCGTCGTCGGTCCACATCGACTCAACTTCCCAGCCAAGTTCGTCGCGCAGTTTTGCGGTGACGGACATGCACCATGGCGCGTGAACGCGCGAGCCGAAGGGCGTGAGGACGCAGACGCGACGGTCGCCCATTTCGTCGCGGCACACTTCGATGATGATTTGCTCGTCGCTGGGAATCGAGCGCGTGGCGGCCTGCTGATCTTCGAGGTAGCGTAATAGATTTTCGGAGGCGTTGGCGTCGAGGCTGTGTTCGTTGGAAAGCTTGGCGTAGGCGACGGGCCGCGGCATGGCGAGAAGCTCGCGGGACATTTGGCCGATGCGCGCGCCAAATTCAGCGGGGCGTCCGGCGGCGTCGCCATGCCAGAAGGGCATTTTGCCCGGTTCGCCGGGAGCGGGCGTGACGATCACGCGATCGTGAAGAATATTTTCGATGCGCCATGTGGTAGCGCCGAGAGCGATGGTGTCTCCCGTGCGCGTTTCGTGGACCATTTCCTCGTCGAGTTCGCCGACGCGCGCGCCTTTCACTGCGTCGGCCAGGAACACGCCATAAAGGCCGCGATCGGGAATCGTGCCGCCGTTGATGACGGCGACGCGGCGAGCGCTTTCGCGCGGCGTGATTTTGTGTGACAGGCGGTCCCAGGTGATGCGCGGGCGCAGCTCGGCGAATTCTTCGGAGGGGTAGCGGCCGGAGAGCATATCGAGCACGCCTTCGAAGATCGGGCGCGTGAGAGTGGCGAAGGGAGCGGCGGCGCGAACGGCGTTGTAGAGTTCGGTCGCGTCCCAGGGATCCATCGCGACCATGGCTACGATTTGCTGCGCGAGCACGTCGAGCGGATTGCGCGGGTAGTGCACGGCTTCGACGGCGCCTTGATACATGGCGTGGGTGATGGCGGCGCAGGCGGCAAGGTCCGAGCGATACTTCGGAAAAATCACGGCAGGACTGACGGCGCCGACGCGGTGATTCGCGCGGCCGACGCGCTGCATGCCGCTCGCGACGGAGGTAGGCGATTCGATTTGAATGACGAGATCGATCGCGCCCATGTCTATGCCGAGTTCTAGGGAAGAAGTGGCGACGAGACCGCGGAGACTTCCGAGTTTGAGGCGGTCTTCTATATCTTTGCGCTGAGCGAGCGCGACGCTGCCGTGATGCGCGCGAACGAGCGATTCGCCGGCGAGATCGTTGATGGCGGCGGCGATGCGTTCGGCGAGGCGGCGATTATTGACGAAGATCAGAGTGGAGCGGTGCGCGCGAACGAGTTCGAGAAGCTTGGGGTGAATCGCGCTCCAGATCGAGGCGCGCTTGGGACCTTGCGAGGCGGCGCCGCTGGGAAGCGGATCAATCACGTCGAGGCGCGCCATATCTTCGACGGCGACTTCGACTTTGAGGTCGAGGCGCTTGGGTTCGCTGGCGTCGATGATGGTGACGGGCCGGTAGGCGGGCGCGACAATCGAGGATTCGGTTTCGAGGATCGCGCCGTCGTTTGTATCGGTCGGCGCGGCTTCGTGCGTGTCGGCTGCTGCGGCGCTCTGCGCGACGTCGGCGCCGCCGAGAAAGTGCGCGACTTCTTCGAGCGGGCGTTGCGTGGCGGAAAGCGCGATGCGCTGGAGTTTGCGTCCGGTGAGGCGTTCGAGGCGCTCGATCGAAAGCGCGAGATCCGTGCCGCGTTTGGTGGGGACGAGCGCGTGAATTTCGTCGATGACGACGGTTTCGATGGCGCGGAGCGATTCACGCGCATTCGAGGTGAGAAGCAGATAAAGAGATTCCGGTGTGGTGATGAGAATGTCGGACGGGTGGCGGAGGAAGCGGGCGCGTTCGGCGGCGGGAGTATCGCCGGTGCGAACGGCGACGACGGGTTCGTGGTATTCGACGCGGGCGCGTTTGGCGGCCTGGGCGATGCCGACGAGAGGAGCGCGGAGGTTGCGTTCGACGTCCACGGCGAGCGCTTTAATAGGCGAGATGTAAAGTACGCGGCAGCGCTGCGATTTTTCGGGGACCGGCGCGAACATCAGGCGGTTGATGCACCAGAGGAAGGCCGCGAGAGTTTTGCCGGTGCCGGTGGGCGCGAGGATCAGAGTGGAATCGCCGCGAGCGATGGCGGGCCAGCCGAGCGCTTGCGGTTTGGTGGCGCCGGGGAAGACAGCTTCGAACCAGTCGCGGACGGGCGCGTGAAACAGCTCGAGGCTGGACTGTTTCGGATCGAGCTGCGGCGCGGGTTTCGAAACGGGCGCAACGGCAGCTGGTTCGACGGCGGGCACGAGTTTTCGAGGTTTACTCATCGACGTCGGCGGAACGGTGCGGCTGGCAGAGACTGGTTAGATGCTTTGGCGCGCAAGTTTGCCGCAGGTGTGCGGGCGCGCTAAATGGCGCTGCTACTAGCGAATACCAGAAAAGTGGGTGCGGCGTCAAAGAGGGTCGGCGGGCGGATGGACGGGCGTGGGGCGTGACATACGTTTGACATCCGGCGCGCAGCAAGAAGCGTATTTTATATAGAGGATACGCTGCCACTTCACAGGCTGGGTGCGGCTGAAGTGGTTGTAACTATTCGCAGGAAACAGTATCTAATTCGGTAGCTTGAGGTTAGGAGCGGCAATGCTGTTGTACGTGCTGGCGTTTATCGGAGGCGTGCTGACGATCGTGAGCCCGTGCATTTTGCCGGTGCTTCCGTTTGTGTTTGCGCGCGCGGACCAGCCGTTCCGGCGGAGCGGGCTTCCGATGCTTGGGGGTATGGCGCTTACGTTTGCGGCGGTCGCGGCGTTGGCGACGGTGGCGGGATCGTGGGTGGGGCGCGCGAATCAGTACGGGCGGTACATCGCGCTGGTGATTTTTGCGGTGATGGGGCTGGCGCTGCTGTTTCCGAGCCTGGCGGAATTTTTGTCGCGGCCGTTTGTGCGGCTCGGCGCGAAGGCGCAGCAGGGCAGTGAGGCGGCGCCGAGCGTCGGGCGGTCGCTGCTGTTGGGAGTTTCGACGGGACTTTTGTGGGTACCGTGCGCGGGGCCGATTCTGGGATTGATTTTGACGGGCGCGGCGGTGGAAGGGGCGAGCGCGCGGTCGGCGATTTTGTTGCTGGCGTTCGCGCTGGGCGCGGCGGCGTCGCTTGCGCTGGCGCTGCTGGCGGGGAAGAAAGTTTTTGGGTTGATGAAGCGATCGCTGGGCGCGGAGGAGTGGATCCGGCGCGGGCTGGGCGTGGCGGTGCTGGTGGGCGTGGTAGCGATTGCGTCGGGGCTCGAGACGGGATTGCTGGCGCGGGTGTCGCTGGCGTCGAGCACGTCGGGATTCGAGCAAAGGCTCGTGGATAAATGGAGGCCAGCGGGCGTGAGCGGGAGCGGCGCGGCTGCTTCGGCGGGCGGCGCGGCAGTGCATGGCGCGACGGTGAAGCTGGCGAACGAAGGCGAGATGCCGAGCCTGGGCGGTGCGGTGTCGTGGCTGAATTCTCCGCCGCTGTCGAGCGAAGAGCTGCGCGGCAAAGTGGTGGTGATCGATTTCTGGACCTACTCTTGCATTAACTGCCTGCGCGCGATTCCGTACACGGAGGCGTGGGCGGAGAAATACAAGAGCGACGGGCTGGTGGTGATTGGAGTTCATACGCCGGAGTTTGCGTTTGAGAAGGACCCTGCGAACGTGGCGAAGGCTGTGCAGGATTTGAAGATCACGTATCCGGTGGCGCTCGACAGCAACTACGCGATATGGAAAGCCTTCAACAATCAGTATTGGCCGGCGCACTACTTCATCGATGCGAATGGCGTGATTCGCTATCACCACTTCGGCGAAGGTGAGTACGACGAGAGCGAGCGCGTGATTCAAGAGTTGTTGAAGGAACGAAACGCGAATTTCAAGTTGGCGGGTGTGGTGGAGGTGAAGGGCGCGGGCGCGGAAGCGGCGGCGGATCTGAGCGACGTACAGTCGCCGGAGACCTACGTGGGATACGCGCGCGGGCAGAATTTCGCGGGACCTGGGGATATTGCGGCGGACGCGGCGCAGAAATATTCGCTGCCGTCGCGGCTGAATTTGAATCAGTGGGCGCTCGAAGGGAAATGGGAAGTGAGCGATGAGCACGCGGCGCTGGAGAGCGCACCGGGCGCGATCGTATTCCGGTTTCACGCGCGGGATTTGCATTTGGTGCTGGGGCCGGGCGCGGATGGGAAGCCGGTGCGATTCCGCGTGCAGATCGATGGCGCAGCGCCGGGTGCGAATCACGGCATGGACGTGGATGAGAATGGGAACGGAGTGGTGCAGGGCTACCGGTTATATCAGCTAATCCGGCAGACGGGGAAAGTTGAAGATCGCACATTTGAGATTCAGTTCCTGGACGCGGGCGTTCAGGCGTATGCGTTTACGTTTGGATAGAATTTGGAGTGTCAGGAGAGAAAGCCATGGAAAAGCCGATTCTTACGGACGCGAAGATGTCGAATGGAGTGGATCGCCGGAGTTTCTTTCGGGCGGCGGCGTCGCTGGTGGGCGGAGTAGTGCTGTGGCACTACTGGACAAGAGAGACGGTGCAGGCGAATCCGTATTATGCGGGCGGCGCGCCGAAGCTGGTGAAGATCGTGCAGTTCTCGGATGCGGGGAAAAAGCTGGGCGTCGTGTCTGAACCGCAGGTGGTGAAGAGCGACGAAGAGTGGCGCAAGCAGCTGACGCCGGATGAATACGAGATCACGAGGAATGCGGGGACGGAACGGCCGTTCACCGGTACGCTGCTCAACGTTCACGATAAGGGTGTCTTCCGGTGCATCTGCTGCGACAACGCCCTTTTCAGCGCGAGCACGAAGTACGATTCAGGCACAGGCTGGCCGAGTTTCTGGGCGCCGATCGCGAGCGAGAATGTGATCGAGACGACGGATTCGTCGCTCGGCATGGAGCGGACGGCGGTCTCGTGCAGGCTGTGCGTGGCGCACCTTGGACACTTGTTCAACGACGGCCCGGAGCCGACAGGGCTGCGCTATTGCATGAATTCTCTTGCGATGAAATTCGCGAAGGCCTGAGAAACCTCGCGTGCTAGGCTTTTGACGATGCCAGAACTCGGAACCGATCGCGCAGCACAACTGTGGGAAGCGCAACAGAAGGCGGACGCGCTATTCAAAGCGGCGGAGGCGAAAAATGTGATCCGCGCCGGCGTTACGGAGACGCAGATCAACGAGGAGATCTACGCGCTGGCCGCAGAGATGTTTGGCGTGGAAACGTACTGGCATAAGCGAATCGTGCGCGCGGGGCGGAACACGCTCGAGCCGTACGACGAAAATCCACCGGACTTGACGGTGCAGAGCGACGACATCGTGTTTGTCGATCTGGGTCCGGTGTTTGAGAAGTGGGAGGCGGATTTCGGGCGGACGTTTGTGGTGGGCGCCGATCCGGTGCGGCGGAAGATGCGCGACGACATCGAAGATGCGTTTCGCGAGGGCAAGCGGCATTACAAGCAGCATCCGGAGATTCGCGCGAACGAGCTATTCGCTTACTGCGAAGAAATGGCTGTGAAGCGAGGCTGGGAATTTGGCGGAGCGATCGCGGGCCACCTGATCGGTCAATTTCCGCACGAGCGGATTCCGCAGGACAAGATTTCGCTCTACGTTCATCCGAAGAATCATCTGCGGATGCGCGACGCGGATGCAAACGGGCAGGAGCGACACTGGATTTTGGAGATTCACTTCGTGGATCGCGCGCGTGGGATCGGCGGATTCTACGAAGAACTGCTGTCAGTTGGCTGACAAGCGCGCGACCTGAGTCGCGCCGCATCCGCACGAAGTTGTAACCTTTCCTATCCGACGCACTCCCATGAGGAGGCGTGTGCGTCGCCTGCTGAAATACCCGAAATGACCGAATCTGAAATCATCGCGCGCATCCTCGCCGGCGAAAGGAATCTGTTCCACGACCTGATTCGTCCGTACGAGCGAATGGTGTATCTGACGGTGTTCTCGATCCTGAAGGATGAGACGGAGGCGGAAGACTCCACGCAGGAAGCGATGATCAGCGCTTACCGGCACCTCGCATCGTTCCGTGCGGAATCGAAGTTCAGCACGTGGCTGATGACGATCGCGATAAACGCGGCGCGGCAACGGCTGCGGAATTCGAAGCGGGTAACGATGGAGTCGATCGACGAAACAATTGATTCGGCCGGGGCCGATTTTACGCCGGCATTTCTGACGGATTGGCGAGAGGTGCCGCTGGCGGCGCTCGAGCGCGGCGAGCTGCGCGACGCAATCCGTGCGGCGGTGGAGGAATTGCCGGAGATCTATCGCGAAGCGTTCACAATGCGGGATGTGGAAGGCTTCGACGTAGCGGAAACGGCCAAGGCGCTGGGAACCAGCGAGAATGTGGTGAAAGTGCGCTTGCACCGCGCTCGGATGATGCTGCAGAAGCGCCTTGTGCCGTTTTTGAAATCCGCGGCGCCGGCGAAACGCAGCTGGTTCGGGAGGAGATCATGAAGCTCGATTGCAGACACGTCTGGGGCTTTATCTCGGACTACATCGACGGGTCCGTCGCTCCCGAGCTGCGCGCCGAAATTCAGAATCACCTCGAGCATTGCGGAATCTGTTCCGCGATCCTGGATTCGACGCGCAACATTCTGATTTTGACGGCGGACGATCGCACGTTCGAATTGCCTGTGGGATTTAGCGAGCGGCTACACGAACGATTGGCGAAGGAACTGGAATCGGAGCCGGAACCGGGTTAGCGGCTAATGAACGTGATGGATCATTGGGTGCGTGACCCACTCGGCGAGAAGCAAGAACAGCGTGACGATCGAAAGAGCGATTTGCAACCGTTCGGAGTTGAGCTTCTTTTTCGAAACTGGTTCCTGTCGCCACTGCGAGGCAGGACGCGCACGCAGCCGTCGAATTCGCCCGACGATGTAGAGGTTGACCAGTGCTCCGGCGAACGCGAACACCATCATCGGGATGCGAATCACGTCCGCATGGAAACCGTGAGCGGGAGCGTTGACGCCGGCCGCAGCGGCAAGAGCGGTGAGCCCGATTGCGACACGAAGCCCGCTGATGGCGATGACGGCGGTGCAGGCGCTTTGGAGCAGCGCGAAAGCGAAGCTGCTCCAGCTGATCATTTTTCCAGAAAGCGCGCTGGCACCCGATTCCGAAGGTTTTGAATCGATATGGCTACCATCCGTCATCAAGAAGAGCACTCCTCAAGCTGAGGCGCTAAAATAGCAGATTCCACGGGGTTGTGCGGGTCTTTGGTGGGCCGGAAGCCGTTGTATCTTTCCGGCGGGAACGGGAATCGAATAGGCTGCCGGCTGCGTACTAGAGGTGAGGCTGAAAAGCGTTTCGAAGCAGGGCTTCGAAAGAAGGAGTTTCGCCATGATTCGCTCGTTTTTAGTGGGTTTGGCAGTGATGGTGGGATTGATGGCCGTGCTGACGATGATTGCGCCGAGCACGACGACGGCCGCGGTCGCGATTCCGAATCCGGTGGTCGATGAGCCGATCGCGACCGCGAAAGGGCAGCAGACTGTGGTGCTGGCCGGCGGCTGTTTCTGGGGAATTCAGGCGGTATTTGAGCACGTGAAGGGCGTGAAGTCGGCAACGGCAGGCTATGCGGGTGGCACGGTGAAAAATCCGAGCTACGAGCAGGTCAGCTCCGGCGCGACGGGACACGCTGAATCGGTGAAGATCGTTTACGATCCGTCGAAGGTGACGTTTGGGCAGCTGCTGAAGGTGTTCTTCTCGGTGGCGCACGATCCCACCGAGCTGGACCGGCAGGGGCCGGACAGCGGAACGCAATATCGCTCAGCGATTTTCTTCACCAGCGATACGCAGCAGCGCATCGCGAAGGCCTACATCGATCAGCTGAACGAAGCGAAGGTGTATCCGCAGCCGATCGTGACGGAACTGGTGCCCTATTCGGCGTTCTACCAGGCGGAGGATTATCATCAGGATTTCGCGGAGAAGAATCCGTACAACACCTACATCATGATGAACGATGCCCCGAAGGTCGTGAACCTGAAGAAGGAATTGCCGGACCTGTACAAGCCGCACTGAAGTATCGATTTCCCCCGCTTGCTGCGAAACGCCCGGCCGCCTGCACGGAGCCGGGCGTTTCGCGTTTTGTTGCCCTCTGTATGCGTTGATTCCCCATTTGAATTCGAGGATGATGGCGCTCGTTTGAGGCGCGACGGCGTTGTGTGTGTTGTCTCGCGTCCGTTTGGGGGGACTTGTGAAGCCTTGGATGGGATACACGGCGCTGACCGTGCTGACGTGGGGGTTGTGGGGCGTGTTCAGCAAGCTGGCGGCGAATTACACGAAGCCGCGGCAATCGATTTTGTTCCAGACCGTGGGGGTGCTCGGGTTTGCTTTGATCGTGCTGATGCTCGAGAAATTCCATGTGGAGTGGACGACGCCGGGATTTACCTGGGCGGCGCTGGGCGGGTTTTGCGCGTTCGTGGGATTCCTGACTTTCTTCGCGGCGCTGATCGATGGAAAGACGTCAACGGTGGTTGTGCTATCTGCATTGTACCCGCTGGTGACGATTCTGCTGAGCGTCGCGCTACTGCATGAGAGGCTTTCGGGGAAGCAGGCGGTGGGAATTGTGCTGGCGCTGATCGCGAGCGCGCTGCTGGCGACGTGAACTTATCGGGCGCCCCGGATCGCTGCGCTCAGGAGCGAGCGTGAGCCGAGCGTTTTCCAAAAATAAAGATCGCGACGCCGATGGCGAGCAAAATTCCGACCAGGCCGAGTTCTTTGATCAGAGCGAGAGTTTTGTGCGGCTCGTCAGCCGGCGGGAATGCTGAGAAGACGATGGTGAGAACACTGGTGATCATGCCGACGGTGCCTACAGCGAGCGCGACGGGTTTGCCGCCCGGGACGCGCATCACCTCCGGCCCCGCGGGCTCGCGCTGAAGTTTGATGAGCGCGGCGAAGACCATCACGTAAGGCACGAAGTAAACGATGATGGTCATGCTGAGCAGCACGTCGTAGGCGCCGCGCACGGAAGTTCCCGCCTGCCCCAAAAACACAAAAACTGCAGCGAGCACGGCTTGCGTGAGTAGCGGGACGTAAGGCGTGCCCCATTTCGGATGCAGCCGTGCGAACGCCGGAGGCAAGAAACGGTCGATCCCGGCGACGAATGGGATGCGCGACATGGCGGCGAGCCAGGCGGCGACGCTTCCGAGGCTGCTGAGAACGAGAAGAAATGCGGCGACAGGAATTAGAGCGCTCCAGCCAACGCGCGTGGTGCTCAGCGTGATGGCCTGCATGATGCCTTCGAGCCCGTTCACCTGATCCTTGGGCAGCGCGAGCAATACGCAGAACGTGCCAAGCATGTAGCAAATTGTGATGACGATGCCGGCCGTGATCAGGCCGCGCGGAATTGTTTTACGCGGATCGCGGATTTCGTCACCCATGAAGGATGCGGACTCGGCCCCGCTGAGGGCATACACGATGGTGGCCCAGAAGATCAGATCCTTCAGGCCGGTGGCCGGGCGAATGGTATGCAGGTTGATGGGAGTAGCGCTGCCGAATTTGTGCCAGGCGATCGTGCCGACAACAATCAGGATCACGGCGGGCACCCAGGTGCCGAGCGAGCCGACGTTGTAAAGCCATTTCGCGATGTCAACGCCGATCAAATTCAGAATCAGGCAGAGCGAGAGTCCGACGAGCGAGAAGACGATGAAGTACGTGCTATTGCCCGCCAGAGCGTGAGCGCGTGAGCCACCCAGAAACAGCGTGTTCGCAGCGGCAAAGTACAGAATCGTCGGCAAGTAGGGGAGATCGCTCGACCAGTAGATCCAACCGGTCATGAAGCCGCCGAACTCGCCGAAGGCTTGCTTGGTCCAAATATACAATCCGCCTTCTTGAGGGTAACGCGACGAGAGTTCGATGACGGCGAGAACGAGCGGCACGAAGAAAATCAGCCACGCGACAATCCACATCGCCATTGCGGGTGCGCCGGCGGTGGCGGCAGTTGCGACCCACTGCAGGCTGAGGCCGGTGACGACGTAGAAGAACACCACGTCGCGCAGACCCATGACACGCTTCGGCTGAGTTGGTTTTTCTGTTGAGGCGGGCGAGTGGGAGCGACCGCCGGACGCGATCGGGTTTTCGGGCGAATGGGCGCCGTCCACCTGTCTCCTTGTAGAGCGCACGCCGCGTCGCGCCACGCAATGCATTTACTTCTTCGGCGTGATGTCGTTGATGTGCAGCGCGACGGTCTTCAGGTGCGTCATGTCTTCGAAGGTGAAGCGTCCGCCGAGACGGCCGTATCCGCTGCGCGTGCCGCCCCCGCCGCCAAAAGGCTCATGCGCTTCCCAATAGTCGGTGGTGTCGTTGATCACAACGTTGCCGGTGCGCAAGCGATTCGCGAAGTAGAAGGCTTTGTCGATGTCACGCGTGAAGATCGCCATTTGCAGGCCGTAGCCGGTGCCGTTGGCGAGCTCGATGGCGTGCTCGTAGTCGTTCACGGTGATCACGGGAACGACGGGCCCAAAAGTTTCTTCGTTGTGCAGAAGCATCTGGGGGCTGACGGCGTCGATCACGGTGGGTTCGAAGTAATGGTCGCTCGGCGCGCCTGCGCGCCGCTTGCCGCCGAAGACGATTTTCGCGCCGCGTTTCTCTGCATCGGCGAGGTGGCGCTCGGTTTTTTCGAGGACGGGCGCGTTGTTCATCGGGCCCATGGTGGTGTCTGCGGCGAATGGGTCGCCGAGCTTCACTTTTCCGGCTTCGGCGACGACGAGATCGAGAAAATCTTTGTGAACGCGTTTATCGACGAGGACTCGTTCGGTGGCGCAGCAGACCTGACCGGCGTTGAAATAGGCGCCGAAGGCGGCGGCGCGCGCGGCGCGTTCGAGGTCAGCGTCCTCGAGGACGATTTGCGGGCCATTGCCGCCGAGTTCCATCAGGAGCTTTTTCGCTCCGGCGCGGCGTTGAATTGTGTCGCCGGTGGAAGTTTCACCGGTGACGCCAATGCCGTCGATGCCGGTGTGCGAGACGAGCGCGTCGCCGACGGTGGGGCCGAGGCCGGTGATGACGTTGAAGACGCCGGGAGGAACATCCGCTTCGAGAATGCATTGGGCCATCAAAAGGCCGGCCAGAGGGGTTTGTTCAGCGGGCTTGAAGACAATGGTGTTCCCGGCGGCGATGCCGGGACCGAAATATTCGGATGGAATCACGGTGGGAAAATTCCACGGCGTGATGATGGCCCAGGTGCCGATAGGCTCTTTAAAGGTGAAGAGCTTTTTATTTGGATCGCGGGCAGGAATGATGGGAGTTTCGAGGCGCTTCACGTCTTCGGCGGCGATGCGGAAATTTTCGGCGGACTCTTCCACTTCGGGCAAAGCTTCAGCGGCATAGGGCTTGCCCTGCTCGAGCGAGATCACGGCGGCGATCTGTTCTTTGCGCGCGAGCAGGCGGTCTGCGATGCGGTGGCAGGCGGCGGCGCGTTCGAAGGGTGGAGTGAGACGCCAGGATTGCCAGGCTTTGCGAGCGGAGAGGACGGCGCGATTGACATCGTCGAGCGAAGCGCTGCGGAGTTTGGCGATGATCTCCCCGGTGCCCGGATTCCGGACTTCAACGACTTCCTCTCCGCGAGGCTCGACCCAGGCATTATCGAGAAACAATTTTAAGGGAGGAAGTGACGCCAAGGCCTGGTGAGCCCGGTTCGCGGACGCGCTCATGAGACACCCCTGAATTGAATCGTTTTGGATCGCTGAACGCCTGCAGCCGCTGCACTCTCCCACATTTAAAAGGGCCTGTAAAGAAGGGCGGGAATCCGTCCCCGAAGGGCGCGGCGGGTAAAGTCTCCTGAAACCAAACCGGGCTGACCTTCGTCGGAATATAATGAGAATGA
Source organism: uncultured Acidobacteriota bacterium (assembly GCA_963702125.1). GTDB lineage: Bacteria > Acidobacteriota > Terriglobia > Acidiferrales > UBA7541 > Palsa-295. The sequence goes on along the minus strand of OY969716.1, from coordinate 3,675,059 downwards.
AGACGTTCCCTCATTGAGGGTTCCTCCGGGCGGGGCTTCGACCGGTCTTATTTACCAGCGGGCGCATCGAAACAAAAAGCACAGGGCAATCCAACGGCCCCCGGGGAAAGCTGTCATAGCACGAAGAACGTCGCGAAAATCAAATAAAAGGAATTTCCGTGGCTGAGCCTCTACCGGATACAAACCGCACACCCAGCAGTGCCTCCGAGCGGTCCACGCTACAACCGCGCAAGAAGGAGCAGAGTTCGGGCCACGCCTGGATTTGGCTGATTATCGTGGTGCTGCTGCTCGGCGGAATTTGGTACGTGTACCGGCAGCACGAAGCCGCGCAGGCTGCCGCGAAAGCGAAGGCGAACGCGCGGACGTTCTCTGTGCCGATCACGACGGCAACGGCGAAATCGGGACCGATTGGCGTGTACATCAACGCGCTTGGCACGGTGACGCCTGTGTACACGGTGACGGTGACGAGCCGCGTGGACGGCCAGATCATGAACGTGAATTACAGAGAAGGGCAGATGGTGCAGAAGGGCGATCTGCTGGTGGAGATCGACTCGCGACCCTATGAAGCGGTGTTGAAGCAGGCGGAAGGAACGTTGGCGCACGACGAAGCGCTGCTGAACGAAGCGCGCATCGACTTGAACCGCTATCAGGAAGCATTTAATCGCAACGCGATCGCGAAGCAGCAGCTCGACGACCAGAACCAGACGGTGCTGCAGTACGAAGGATCGGTGAAGACCGATCAGGGCAACGTGGACAGCGCGAAGGTGAATTTGATTTACACCAAGATCACTGCGCCGATCACGGGGCGCGTCGGCCTGCGGTTGGTGGATCCGGGGAACATCGTGCAGGCCAGCGGATCAACGGCGCTGGTGGTGATCACGCAATTGCAGCCGATCACGGTGATTTTCAGCATCGCCGAAGATTATTTGCCGCAGGTGCAGAAGCAGCTGCGGACGGGCACCCACACGATGAGCGTGGAAGCGCTCGACCGCGACCAGACGCAAAAGCTGGCGATGGGCTCGCTGCTGACGCTCGACAACCAGATCGATACGACGACGGGCACGTTGAAGCTGAAGGCGATTTTCGCGAACGGCGATCTGGCGTTATTTCCGAATCAGTTTGTGAACGCGCGGCTGCTGGTGGATACGCAGCAGGACGCAACGCTGATTCCGGTGGCGGCGATCCAGCGGAACTCGAAGGGCGCGTTCGTTTACGTGATCAAGCCGGATTCCACGGCGAGTTTGCAGAACATCACCGTGGGCACGACGGACGGCAGCACTTCCGCGGTGCAGGGGATCAGTTCGGGTACGGAAGTGGCGACGACCGGCTTCGACAAGCTTCAGGATGGCGCGAAGGTGACTGTCCGCAACAGTCCGCCGAACGGTGGAAACGGGAGCAACGACAATAACAACGGGCAGAGCAAATCCAGCCCGAACAGCACGCGGGGAGCGGCGCCGGGCAATTCGCCGGCGGATTCCGCGACGCCGAACAACGGCACACCGAGCACAGGAAATCGTCCTTGAACCCTTCTCGCCCATTTATCACGCGGCCGGTCGCGACCACGCTTTTGATGATCGCGATTCTGCTCGCCGGAATTGTGGGCTATTTTCAGTTGCCCATTTCCGCGCTGCCGGAAGTGGACTACCCGACGATTCAGGTGGTGACGTTTTATCCGGGCGCGAATCCGGATGTGATGGCATCGGCAGTTACAGCGCCGCTGGAGCGCCAGTTTGGGCAGGTGCCGGGCTTAAGCCAGATGACGTCCACCAGCTCGGACGGCAGTTCAATCATCGTGCTGCAGTTCGCGCTGAGCCTGAACATCGACGTGGCCGAGCAGGAGGTTCAGGCGGCGATCAACGCGGCACAGTCGTATTTGCCGCAGGACCTGCCAGTGCCGCCGGTGTACAGCAAGACCAATCCGGCCGATACGCCGATTATGACGCTGGCGTTGACGTCCGATACGATTCCGCTGCCGAAAGTGGAAGATGCGGCGGACACGCTGCTTTCGCAGAAAATTGCGCAGCTTACGGGCGTCGGTCTGGTGAGCATCAGCGGCGGACAAAAACCGGCCGTGCGCGTGCAGGTAAATCCGACAGCGCTTTCTTCGTACGGCATCAATCTTGAAGACGTGCGCACGGCGCTCCAGCAGACCAGCCTCAATGCCGCCAAGGGCAACTTCGACGGGCCGCATCAGGATTATCAGATTGACGCGAACGACCAGCTGGTGAACAGCAAGGACTTTCAGAAGGTCGTCGTCGCATATCACAACGGTTCGCCGGTCGTGCTGTCCGACGTGGCGCTAGTGATCGACGACGTGGAAAACGTGAAGCAGGCGGCGTGGATGAACGAAACGCCGGCTGTGATCGTGAACATTCAACGCCAGCCGGGCGCGAACATCATCCAGGTGGTGGACCGCATCAAGACGCTGCTGCCGCAATTGCAGCAGAACCTGCCGGCTGCGGTGAAAGTGACGGTGCTGACCGACCGCACCACGACGATTCGCGCTTCGGTGGCGGACGTGGAATTCGAATTAATGCTCACCGTCGGGCTGGTTGTGATGGTGATCTTCCTATTCCTGCGCAACATTCGCGCGACGATCATCCCCAGCGTGGCCGTGCCGCTATCGCTGATCGGCACGTTTGGCGTGATGTATCTGGCGGGCTACAGCCTGAATAACCTGACGTTGATGGCGCTGACGATTTCCACGGGCTTTGTGGTGGACGACGCCATCGTGATGATCGAGAACATCGTCCGGTTCATTGAAGAGGGAATGGATCCGTTGGAAGCGGCGCTGGTCGGTTCCGAGCAGATCGGCTTCACGATCGTTTCACTGACGATCTCGCTGATCGCCGTACTGATTCCGCTGCTGTTCATGGGCGACATCGTCGGCCGGCTGTTTCGGGAGTTCGCGATTACGCTCAGCGTGACGATTCTGGTTTCGGCGGTGGTCTCACTGACTCTGACGCCGATGATGTGCTCGCGCCTGCTGAAACACGACCCCGAGGCGCAGAACAAGAAGTTCTACAAGTGGTCTGAAAACGCCTTCGAGCGAATTATTGCGTTCTACGGACGGACGCTGAAGTGGGTGCTCCAGCATCAGACCGCTACTTTGTTCGTCGCGGTGCTTACCCTGGCTGCGACGATCGTGCTTTACATCATTATTCCCAAGGGTTTTTTCCCCGTTCAAGACACCGGAATCATTCAAGGCATTTCGGAGGCGACGGAAACGGTTTCTTTTCCGGCGATGTCGGAGCGGCAGCAAGCGCTCTGCAAAATCATCCTGCAGGACCCGGCGGTCGAGAGCTTGTCGTCGTTTATCGGCGTGGACGGCACCAATACGACGCTCAACAGCGGCCGCATTCTGATCAACTTGAAACCACTGGATCAGCGGGGCATCAATGCCACGAAAGTGATTCGCCGCCTGCAGCCGGAACTGGCGAAAGTGGACGGAATAACTCTGTATATGCAGCCGGTGCAGGACCTCACAGTCGAAGACCGAGTAAGCCGGACGCAGTATCAGTACACGCTGGAAGATCCCGATCTGAACGAATTGAACGAGTGGACGGCAAAGCTCGTCGCCAAACTGCAGCAGATCCCGGAATTGCGGGACGTGGCCACCGACCAGCAGAACAACGGACTCGCTTCCGAACTCGTAATCGACCGAATCACAGCGTCGCGGCTTGGCATCACTCCGTCGGTGATCGATCAGACTCTGTACGACGGATTCGGCCAGCGGCAAGTCTCAACGCTCTACACGCAACTGAACCAGTACCACTTGATCCTCGAGACGCTTCCCGACTTTCAGAAGAACCCGGCAAAGCTGCGCGACATTTACGTGCGATCGGCTTTAGGCAATTCGAACATGAGCACCTCGTCGAACTCGGCGAACGCGATCATCACCGCATCGAGTGCGACGTCCGGCAGTTCTAGCCCCAGCCCGAGTTCGAATCCGAGCGCGCTGGCGGGTTCGGGGTCGGCGAATCCGGCGGCTGTGACGGCGGTGAACGGCAACGCCGTGCCGCTGAGCACTTTCACGCAATTCCAGACGCGATCGGCGCCGCTCTCCGTAAACCATCAGGGACAGTTTCCGGTGGTGACGATCTCGTTCAACCTGGCGCAGAGCGCGTCGCTGGGTGAAGCGACGCGTGCGATCGACGATGCGCAGCGCGACATCGGGATGCCGTTGAGCGTGCAGGCCGCGTTTCAGGGGACGGCTGCCTCATTCCAAGCGTCGCTAAGCAACGAACCGATCCTGATTTTAGCCGCGCTGGTCACGGTGTACATCGTGCTGGGCGTTTTGTACGAGAGCTTCATCCATCCGGTCACAATTCTCTCCACACTGCCGTCCGCGGGCGTGGGCGCGATTCTGGCGCTGCTGATTTGCGGTCAGGAGCTGAGCGTCGTGGCGCTGATCGGCATCATCCTGCTGATCGGCATCGTGAAGAAAAACGGCATCATGATGATCGACTTCGCGCTGGAAGCGGAGCGAAAGCACGGCAAGAGCTCGGAAGACGCAATTTACGAAGCGTGCTTGCTGCGTTTCCGTCCGATCATGATGACCACGATGGCTGCGCTGCTTGGCGGACTGCCGCTCGCACTCGGCCGCGGCATCGGGTCGGAATTGCGGCGTCCCCTCGGCATCGCCATGGTCGGCGGCCTGCTGCTCAGCCAGGTGCTTACGCTCTACACGACGCCGGTGATTTACATTTTCTTCGACAAGATTTCGAAGCGCCTGGCGGGGAATCCCGAGCCGGAAACACACGGCCATGGCAGCCCGGAATCGGTGCCCGCGGATTAAACCATGAGTCTTTCTTCTCCATTCATTCACCGGCCGGTTGCGACGACGCTGCTCACGATCGCGATAGCGCTCGCGGGCGCGGTGGCGTTCCGCGTGCTGCCGGTGTCGTCGCTGCCGCAGATCGACTTTCCCACGATCTCGGTCGGTGCGTCGTTGCCGGGCGCGGCGCCGGAAATCATGGCATCGTCGGTGGCCACGCCGCTGGAGCGGCAGTTTGGACGCATCGCCGGCGTGACGGAGATGACGTCTTCCAGCTACCTCGGTACGACGAGCATCACGATGCAGTTCGATCTGAATCGCAACATCGACGGCGCGGCGCGCGATGTGGAAGCGGCGATCAATGCGGCGCGAAGTTACCTGCCCACGAATCTGCCGGCCAATCCAACCTATCGCAAAGTGAATCCCGCCGACGCGCCAATCCTGATCATGGCTCTGACGTCGGAGATTTACGACCGTGGATCCATGTACGACGCGGCGTCCACGATTATCGAGCAGAGGCTTTCGCAGATTCAGGGCGTGGGCCAAGTGACGGTGGGCGGCAGCTCGCTGCCGGCCGTGCGCGTGGAGCTGAATCCGACTCAGCTCAATAGCTACGGCCTCGGGTTGCAGGACGTGCAATCGATGCTCAGTTCGCAGAATGCGAACGAGCCCAAAGGCCAAATTTCAAACGGCGACACGACCGTCGATATCGTGGCTAACGATCAGATCTTGCACGCAGCGGATTACAAAAATCTCGTGGTCGGGTATCACAAAGGCGCCGCGATCAAGCTTTCGGACGTGGCAGACGTGGTCGATTCGGTGGAAAACATCCGGGCCGCGGGATACATGGACGGCAAGCCTTGCGTGATGCTGATTGTGTTCCGCCAGCCTGGCGCGAACATCATCGACACCGTGGATCGCATCCGGGAAGCGATGCCGTCGCTGGAAGCGTCGGTGCAATCGGGAATTAATTTCGTGTACGTGCTGGATCGCACGATGACGATCCGCGCGTCCGTGAAAGACGTGGAACGGACGCTGATTATATCCGTCGCGCTTGTCATTTTGGTGGTGTTCGTATTCCTGCGCAATGTCCGCGCCACGCTGATCCCCAGCGTTGCCGTTCCGGTCTCGCTAATCGGCACGTTCGGAGTGATGTATCTCTGCAATTTCAGTATCGACAACTTATCGCTGATGGCGCTGACCATCTCGACCGGGTTCGTGGTGGACGACGCGATTGTGGTGATCGAGAACATAACGCGCTACCTCGAGCAGGGCATGAGCCCGATGGATGCGGCGCTGAAGGGCGCTTCTGAAATCGGGTTCACGGTGCTTTCAATCAGCATTTCGCTAGTCGCCGTGTTCATCCCGATTTTGTTGATGGGCGGCATCGTCGGCCGTTTATTCCGCGAGTTTGCGGTCACGCTATCGGTGGCGATTCTGGTGTCGCTGGTGATTTCGCTCACCACCACGCCGATGATGTGCTCGCGCCTGCTCAAGGAACACAACGCGGAGGAGCACGGCAAGCTATACAACTGGAGCGAACGCGGCTTCACCGCGATGCTGAACACCTATGAACGAACGCTGGGATGGGTGCTCAACAATCCGGGGATTACGCTCGTGGTGTTGATCGGCGTGATTGTGCTCAATTTCTACCTGTACACCGTGGTTCCGAAAGGGTTTTTCCCGCAGCAGGACAACGGCACCGTGTTTGGCGGCATTCAAGGCTCGCAGGACATTTCGTTCCAGGCCATGAACGGCCTGACGCTGAAGTTCGTGCAGATTATCAAGACCGATCCGGCGGTGGAGCATGTAGGTGCGTTCACGGGCGGTGGCGGCGCGGTGAATACCGGTTTTATCTATCTGGCTTTGAAGCCGCTGGAAGATCGGAAGATTACCTCGAGCCAGGTTATTGACCGGTTGCGGCCGAAGCTGATCTCGCTGCCGGGCGCGACTGTGTTTCTGCAAGCCGGACAGGATCTGCGCATCGGCGGCCGGCAGAGCAACGCTCAATATCAATACACATTGCAGAGCGACAACCTCGAGGATCTGGTGAAGTGGGGACCCGTGCTTCTTCAAAATATGAAGAAGATGAATATCCTCACGGATGTGAACTCCGATCAGCAAAACAGCGGCCTTCAGTCCGCACTGGTGTATGACCGGAAGACGGCGTCACGCCTCGGCCTGACGCCTCAGACGATCGACAACACGCTGTATGAAGCGTTTGGACAGGCCCAAGTCTCAACGATGTTCACCTCGCTAAACCAATATCACGTGGTGATGGAGGTCGCGCCGCCGTTCTGGCAGACGCCGGAAGGATTGAAGGACGTTTACCTAAAACCATCGAACGGCAACGAGGTGCCGCTGAACGCGATCACGACGTACGCTCCCGATACGGCGCCGCTGGCTGTAAACCACCAGGGAGTGTTTCCCTCGGTGACAGTGTCCTTCAATCTCGCTCCGGGAGTTCCACTGAGCCAGGCTTCGGAAGAAATTCTGAAGATGCAGCAGGATATCGGCATGCCGAACACGATACACGGCATGTTTTCCGGCACGCTGCAGGCGTTTCAAGCGTCTCTTTCGACCGAGCCGTATCTGATTCTCACGGCACTGGCGGCGGTTTATATCGTGCTGGGAATTTTGTACGAGAGCTGGATTCATCCGATCACGATTCTTTCCACGCTGCCTTCGGCGGGTCTGGGCGCGCTGCTCGCGCTGTTGCTGACGGGCATGGACCTCAGCGTGATCGCGCTGATCGGAATCATCCTGCTGATCGGCATTGTGAAGAAGAACGCCATCATGATGATCGATTTCGCGCTCGCCGCGGAACGGCAGGAAGGCAAAAATTCGCGCGACGCGATTTATCAGGCGTGCCTGCTGCGCTTCCGGCCGATTTTGATGACGACGATGGCTGCGATGTTTGGCGCGGTGCCGCTGGCGCTGGGAACGGGCACGGGTTCGGAATTCCGCAAGCCGCTCGGGGTGACGATTATCGGCGGCTTGATTGTGAGCCAGCTTTTGACGCTGTACACGACTCCCGTTGTTTATCTGTTTCTCGATCGCATGCGCCTGCGCTGGGACGAGAAGCATCATGTGAAAAAACCTTATGGGATGGTTGAAGGGACTGCCGATTGAAAGCGCATCCGACACTGACTATGAATGCCAACCTCATGCCGAAATTTGTGGTTGCACGCCGCCACCCGGGACGCAGCTTCGTCGCGGCCCTGGCGATTGCTTCGCTGCTGACGGGATGCACCGTTGGGCCCAAGTATCAGCGGCCGGCTGTTGACGCGCCGGCGGCATATAAAGAGCTGACGCCCGCGGATTACAAGACCACGGACGGATGGAAAGTCGCGCAGCCTTCCGATGCGGTGCTGAAGGGAAAGTGGTGGGAAATTTTCAATGACGCGGAATTGAACATGCTGGAGGAGAAAGTCAGCGTCTCGAACCAGAACGTCGCCTCATCTGCGGCCGCGTACATGGCGGCTCGCGCGCTGGTGAAACAGGCGCGGTCTCAATACTTTCCGACGGTGAGCGTGGGACCGGGAATCACGAACGAACGCCAGCCGATTCTGAGCACCGGGAACACGTCAACGCCGAACGTGCAGAGCTCGTTCACGGAATATTCGCTGCCGTTTGACGCGTCGTGGGTGCCGGATTTGTGGGGCAAGGTGCGCAACGAAGTGCGTGCACAGGCATCGGCAGCGCAAGCGAGCGAAGCCGACCTGGAAAACGTGCGGCTCACGGCGCAGGCGGAAGTGGCTGTCGATTACTATTCACTGCGCGGACAGGACGCGCTGAAACAGCTGCTCGATTCGACGGTAGTTGCGTATCAGGAATCGCTCGACCTGACGAAAGTGTTGTACGAGACGGGCATCGATTCGGATGAGTCCGTTGCGCAGGCGGAAACGCAGCTGGAGACGACACAAGCGGAGGCGACGAACCTTGGAATCCTGCGAGCGCAGTATGAGCACGCGCTGGCAATTCTGGTGGGCGAAACTCCGTCCACATTTTCCATTCCGATCGAGCCGATGAAATCGAATGCGGTGGCGATTCCGTTCGGCGTGCCTTCCCAACTGCTCGAGAGGCGGCCGGACATTGCGGCTTCGGAACGATTGATGGAGCAGGCCAACGCGCAGATCGGCGTCGCAATCGCGGCCTACTATCCCACGGTGACGCTTAGCGCTGCCGCGGGCCTCAGCTCCACTTCGATTTCGAACTGGTTCACATGGCCGTCGCGATTCTGGTCCGTGGGGCCCTCGGCCTCGGAAATTATTTACGACGGCGGACTGCGGAAAGCGACAGTGATGCAGTACCGCGCGCAATACGATGAGTCCGTGGCGAATTACCGCGAGACGGTGCTGACGGCGTTCCAGCAAGTGGAAGACAATCTGGCGGCGCTGCGCGTACTCTCAACGGAAATTCAGCAGCAGGATACGGCGGTGACGTCCGCGGATCGGAACCTGAAGATCGCGACGGATCGCTACAAGCTGGGAATCGATCCCTACCTGAACGTAATCACCGCGCAGACGACGCTACTGAGCAATAAGCAGACGGCGGTGAATTTGCGGATTCAGCAAATGACGTCGAGCGTGCAGCTGGTGGAAGCGCTCGGCGGCGGATGGGATTACACGCAGCTGCCGACGAAGCACGACGTGGGCACGAACAATCCTCCGGCGGCGCCCGTGCCGCAGAAGGACGGGCCGACCGGACTCGCGCCGGCGAATATGCCGACCGCCCCTTTGGCGAATCAGCAGGCGCCGGCACCGCATACAAATCCGTAAACGCGCTGACGCCTTGGTGATTTCGAGTATCGGGAGTCGCGTCGCGCGACTACGGCTCCATGCGGCGAACCTCAATCTGCGGCAAAAACTTCCTCACATCGGATTCTGAGATCTGGCCCGCGAGTTCCGCCACGCAGTTTGCGGCCCCACAGGCCGCGGCGAGGCGCACGGTTGTTTCCTCGTCCAGGTTTGTCTGCGCGGCGAATGCGAAACCGCCCAGCGTCGCGTCGCCGCAGCCGACGGTGGAGATCGGCTTCAACTTCGGCGGCTTGGCGAGCCAGCAGGGGCTGCTCTTCGTGGGTTTCCAGATCAGGCCGTCGGCGCCGAGGGTGAGAGCCACGCTTCCCGCGCCGCGGTCGATTAATCTTTCGAGCGCTTTGGTCGTTGCTTCGAGCGTGTCGAGTTGCGCGCCGAGGAGCTGTTCGGCTTCGCGGCGATTTGGTTTCAGAAACGCAGGTGCCGCGGAAAACGATTCGCGTAGAGCATCGCCACTGGTATCGAGAAACGTTCTGGCGCCTGCGTCGCGGACGAGCCGGATGAGTGTAGCGTAGAAATTCGCAGGTATGCCGGGCGGCAGGCTGCCGGAAACAGCGACGATGGCGCCATTCCATTCGGCGCGCAGGCGATTTTTGAGCGCGTCGAGCATCCGGTGCTGCTCGGCTTCGTTCACGGGGCCGCCGGGTTCGAGGACTTCGGTGATGCGGCCGGACTGTTCGATGGCCTCGAGGTTCATGCGAGTCTGAGATGCGACGCGCACGGGATGAACTTCGATTCCGAGCCGGGCGAGGCCGGCTTCGTTTTCATCGCCGGAGGCGCCGCCGCTGAAGCCGATCCAAGCGGCGCGTGCTCCCATCGCCATTGCGGCCATCGCGACGTGCGCGGATTTTCCGCCGGGCATGGTGACGGCGGCGCGGGCGCGATTGACTTCGCCCAGAGTGAGCGAGGGCACGTGAAGGCGGCGATCGAGCGCCGGATTGGCGCTGACGCACACAACGATGGGTGATCCGGCTGCCACTTGTCCCGCCCTCCCAAATGTGTCAAGCTGTGCCAGCTTAAAATAGATAAGAAAAAGAAACAAAACGAAACCAGCGGGTTTTCATAAGCGAAAGCATGCTCAGCGAAGAACGCCGCCGTAAAATCCTCGAATTACTCGAACGCGATGGCCGGGTCGTGGTGAAAGACCTGGCCCGCCGTTTCTCCACTTCGCTGATCACGATCCGCAAGGACCTCGAGCACCTGCACGTGCAGGGGCGCATTCAGCGCGCGCATGGCGGAGCGCTGCCCGTGGAGGCCGCCGCGCAGCGCGATCCGGCGCTCCGCGAAAAAGAGCGGCTGCATCGCAAGGAAAAGCACCGCATCGCGGAGGCCGCCGTTCGTTTCGTGCAGCCCGGCCAGGTGATTATCCTCGATTCCGGCACCACCAGCGCGGCGATTGCGCGCGTGGCCAGGAATATCCCGAACCTGACGATCATCACGAACGGCGTAAATATCGCGTCGGAGCTGGCTGGAACGGGCGTTGAGGTGATTCTCACGGGCGGCACGCTGCGAAAGAATTCGTTTTCGCTGGTGGGTCCGCTCGCGGAGGATTCGCTGCGGCACGTCTCCGCCGATTTGCTGTTTTTGGCGGTGGACGGCTTCGACATCGACTACGGACTCACCACGCCGAACCTGCTCGAGGCCAAAGTGAATCGGGCGATGATGGAAAGCGCGAAGACGACGATTGTGGTATGCGATTCGAGTAAATTCGGGCGGCGCAGCCTTTCGTTGATTGCGCCGACGAGCGAAGTGCATCAGGCCATCACGGATAACAAGATTCCGCCGAAAGTCCTGCGCGCGTTGAGGGATTCCGGCGTGAAGGTGATCGTAGCCTGAGAGTTGGACGGGAGCGGACGCGCTTCCGAAATGTTGAGGAGGCCAGAGGTGTTCACCCCGAACCCCGGCACGCATACGATCGCCGAAATACTTTCCGAACCGCAGACGTGGCGGAAATGTCTGGCGGAATTGGATGCGTCCGGCCAACTGAAACGGCTATCGAGCGATCTGCAGCGCAAAGTGGAGTGGATTTTTGTCGGCTGCGGCTCGAGTTTTTATCTCGCGCAAGCCGCTGCTGCGTCATGGTCGCTCACGACGAATGAGCCGGCGCGCGCGGTGCCTGCTTCGGAACTTTTGTTGTTCCCGGGAACGCTGCCGGAGGCCGCGCAGTACGTGTTGATTTCGCGGTCGGGCCACACCTCGGAAGTGGTGCAGGTGGCTACGCAATTGAAGGGCAGCGGAGTGACGCCCGTTCTCGCCATCACGTGCGGGTCGGATACGCCGCTTGAGAAACTGGCGACCGTGACGATCGTGCTGCACCCGGCGGACGAGAAAAGCACGGTGATGACGCGATCGTTCACCTCGATGCTGCTTTCATTGCAGGCGCTCGCCGCCGAGCGCGCGGGAAAGCGCAGCTTCGCCGAAGCGCTACGCACGCTGCCGGCGGAAGCCGAAGCGATGCTGCAGCCTGCGCAGCAAACAATTCGCTCGCTCGTGAATTCGCGCAGCTTCGCCGACTACGTCTTCCTCGGCCAGGGACCATTTTTCGCCGCAGCCCAGGAATCGATGCTGAAGGTGAAAGAAATGTCGTGCTCCTACGCACAGTGCTTTCACACGCTCGAATTCCGGCACGGACCGAAAGCGATCGTGAGCGCGGAAACGCTGCTCACGTTTTTCATGAGCGAGAGCGGCTACGAATCGGAAGCCGCGGTGCTGCACGAGATGAAGGAACTGGGCGCCATCACGCTGGTGGTCGCGAATTCGATTACGTCTGAAGTGAAGAAATCGGCCGACTACGCGATCGAGCTGGGATTGACCGTGCCGGAGACGGCGCGCGTCGCCGCGGCTTTGGTTCCCGGGCAGCTGCTCGGATTTTTCACGGGCGTTCGCAAAGGGTTCGATCCAGACAGTCCTCGTAACCTTTCGCGCGTGGTGATGCTGGAGGGGAAGTGACACAGCTGGCCGCGGCGGACAACACCCGTTCTTCGCGCCCCGACGTTTGTGTGGCCGGCGAATTGAATCCGGATCTGATTCTTTACGGTGTGCCGCGCGATCCGAAACCCGATCACGAATATCTTGTGGATGGATTCCGGCTCACGCTGGGCAGTTCCTCCGCCATTTTCGCCCACAATTTAGCGGCTTTGGGCACTCGCGTTGGGATGGCGGCGAAGATCGGACCGGACGCGTTGGGCGAGATGTGCGTAGGCTGGCTGCGCGCTGCAAATGTCGATACGTCTCGCGTGGTGCGATCGGCGAATGTGGCGACGGGCGCGAGCGTGATTCTCACGCATCCCGGGCACCGGTTCATTCTCACGTATCCCGGCACAATCTTTGACCTGTCGTACGAGGATTTGGATCTCGACTTTATTTTTTCGGCGCGGCATTTGCATGTCGCGTCGTACTACCTGAATCGAGCGCTGCGCCCGCGAATGGCAGAACTGTTTCGCGAAGCGAAGCGGCGCGGGCTTTCGACCTCACTCGATACCAACGACGATCCGGAAGGGAAGTGGTCCGCCGATTTGCTTGACGTGCTCCCTCACGTGGACATTTTCTTCCCAAACGAGCGCGAGGCCAAGTTCATCACGCACACGGAGGATGTGAACCAAGCGATCGACGCGCTAGCCGCGAGGGTGCGCACCGTGGTGGTGAAGCTGGGTCCGGCGGGAGCGATGGCGCGCGAAGGAAAGCGGGAGTGGCGGTGCCAGCCCGTGACCGTGAATGCGCTGGACACTGTGGGAGCCGGAGACAGCTTTGACGCCGGCTACATCGACAAATTTCTCAAGAACGCCGGGCCGCAAGAATGCCTCGACTACGCGAATCTCACGGGCGCGTTTTCCACTACGCATGAAGGCGGCACCGAAGCGTTTCGCAATCGTGAAGCGATGACGCAATTCCTCGCCACAAACGCAGCAGTTCGCTAATGCCGCGAGCGATGCTGGAGGGCTATTGCGGCAGCCCTTTGAATTGCGCGAATAGATGCTCCGCGTTCGACTGATAAACCTTTTTCAGAATTTCGTCCTGTAAGCCCATGCCGTAGATGGCCCAGCGGCCCTGGCCGGGCGACCCCCAGTATTCGAAATAGTCGTCCTTGGTTTCGAGCCACCGGAAATAATTCCGGTACATCGCCACTTCGGGATCGGAATCCGTGCCGAACATGATGCGGTCCTGATAGTCGTGGAAAAACTTCTCAGCCCGCCTGGGCTGGCGGCCCAGCTCGGCTTCGCGCGCGCCGAATTCGACCATCATGTTCGGGTACTTATCGAGCCAACCCGATACGGCGTCGAGGTTCTCCGGCCAGTTGGCCATGTGCAGCGCGACGAAGGTTGTGCGGGGATGGCGCGCGATTACGCGATTGCGCGCTTCAAGGATCGACAGCTTGGAGGGAAAGCCGTGGCCGTAGAAACTCCACGAAGGATTGGTCATTAGCTCTTCGTACCGTTCATTCTTGCCGTCGATCGGCAGGAAGAACGCTTCGGGATCCGTTACGTGAATGAATACCGGGATTCCCAGGCGGCCACATTCATCCCACACGGGGTCGAGCCGCGCATCGTCCACTGTTAGAAACTTTCCGTCTGAAGTCTTTACGCCCAAGCCAAGATCCTTCAGGATTTTCAGGCCGCGCGCGCCGCGCTTCACCGCGTCGTCCAGTTGCGCGACCATCTCCTGGCTGAAGTTTGGATCGTTCACCCTGCTCCAATCCATCTGAGCGAACACGATGAACCGGTCTGGATACTTTTTGACGGTGTTATCGAGGACTTTCTGAAGCGACGCGCCCCAGCCGCCCGTGAGAATCACCACTTTCTGCACGTTGGTCGCATCCATTCTCCGCACTACTTCTTCCGCTGGAATGCGGTCGCCAATCCCGGCGGCATCGTCCACGTGGTTGTGAACGTCCCAAACCGCAAATTTGGCTCGGGGGATCTCATGTGCAGTGAGGTGGAGCATCGGGACCGGATGAAAATCACGAAGAAGCAGCGTCATGCGCAATCTGGCCTTCGGATCGCCGCTGTAGGTGATTTGCTGCGTGGCCATGGCGGCGGCCACGGTGAGGGCCATACCTGCCAGTGCGATCGAACCGAGCCGAATCCAGTTGTTCATCTTGTGCCTCCGCGTGCGGCGAAGTCGCGCGCCGGACACGCATCATAATCCCTTGAGGGCACCGGGTGGGCGCCCCGTTCCGACCCCGAACACGCCGGAGCGGTCCGGCAGGTTTCCCTTGACTTGCAAAGAAATCGAAAGTAAAAGTAGCAAATCGAAAGCAGGGGTTCAACCTGCATTCATCTTCTCTTTTTCGATATCAGCCGCAGGATAGGAGACCTCGCATGTTCCGCAGCCGCTCACTCCGGTTTGTTTCGGTAGTCGCTCTCCTGTTGGTTGGCGCTCTGCCGGCGCTGGCGCAGAAAGATGCTGGAAGCATCGTTGGCACCGTCACGGACGCGTCGGGCGCGGTGGTGGTGGGCGCGAGCGTCACGGTGACGTCTATCGATCAAGGCACGCAGCTGCTGGTGACGACGAATGGCGAGGGCTACTACGTCGCCAGCCCGCTGAAGATCGGCCAGTACCAAGTGTCGGTGGAGAAGAACGGATTCAAAAAGGCGGTTGCCGGACCGATCACCGTGAACGTGCAGTCGCGCGTTTCGACGGACTTCGCGCTGCAAGTCGGCCAGGCGGACGAAGTGGTGAATGTGAAATCGTCGGCGCCGCTGCTGGAAACCGAAACGTCCGACCTGGGGCAGGTGATCGATCAACAGCGGATCGTGACCTTGCCGCTCAACGGCCGCAACTACGCACAGCTCGCGTTGCTGGGCGCGGGCGTGGCTCCCAGCGAGCCGGGGTCGCGCGTATCAACGAGCTACGGTTTCAGTTCAAACGGCGCACGCGCCCTGCAGAACAATTTCCTGCTCGATGGCGTCGATAACAATTCGAACCTTGGCGATGTGTTGACCGGCCAGGCGTACGTGATTCAACCATCGGTGGATGCGATCGAAGAATTCAAAGTGCAGACGAACTCGTACAGCGCTGAGTTCGGGCGTGGAAACGGCGCGATCTTGAACGCGGTGATCAAATCCGGCACGAACGGATTTCATGGCGATGCGTACGAATTTTTCCGCAACGACGGCCTCGATGCGGCGAACGCATTCGACCTGCTTGGCCGCCAGCCGTATCACCAGAATCAGTTTGGAGCGACGCTCGGCGGACCCATCATCAAGGATAAGCTTTTCTTCTTCGTGGACTACGAAGGGCTGCGCATCATCCAGGGCAGCCCGCAGCTGTCGCTGGTTCCCACGCCCGATGAGATCGCTGGAAACTTTTCTTCGCTTCTCACCACGACACCCGCGCCGCAGGTGGACGCCAACGGAAACGTGCTGCCCAACACGGTGGCCCTCGACTGCAACGGCCACCAGACATTTATGGGCGAAATATTCAATTCGCGCCTGACTCAAAATTCGGCGCTGAATCCCAACGGCTACTGCGGCGTTCCGATTGGCGTGGATGGCGCCAACAATCCCACGAACATCTTTCCGAATGGATCGATCGATACTCTTGCCGCGCGGCTCGCGGCGCTCTTCCCTTCGCCGAACACGGACATCAACGGATCGAATTTCATCTCCGAACCGAAACGCACACAGAGCCGCAACAACGGCGATGTGCGAATCGACTATCACCTTTCGGATAAAGACAGCCTGTTCGGCCGGTTCAGCTACGAAAATCAGCCCAGTTTCACCCCCTCGCCGTTTGACAACGCGCTCGATGGTGGAGCGTTTCAAGACGGAAACGAGAACGACGAATTTCGCAGCTTCGCCTTCAGCGAGACGCACATTTTCTCGCCGAACCTAATCAATGAATTTCGCGTCGGCTACAACCGCATCGACACGCACCGTTACCAGCTGAACGACAACGAAAATGTCTCACAGGAGCTGGGTTTCCCGGGTGTGCCGTACGGCCCCAGCCTCGGCGGATTGCCGCAGATCAGTTTCTCGGATGGAACGGTGGGGATCGGGGCCTCGGGATATTTACCCGCTGTGGAGAAGCAGAACAGCTACGTGCTGACGGACAACTTGACGTGGTTGCACGGCCGCCACTCGTGGAAGTTCGGGACGGAGGTGCGCTTCGAGCAATTCACGCTGTTTGAGCCGGCGGCACCGCGGGGCACGATGACCTTCGGCAGCGACTTCACGGATAACCCCGGGTCTCCGACAACGGGTGGAGATGCGTTTGCGACTTTCCTGCTCGGCATTCCGGATAGCGGCCAAATCACCACGGCGAATGAAGTGGATTACCACCGGCAGATATACGCCTTTTACGCGCAAGACGATTTCCGGATGACGCCGAAGCTGACGTTCAACCTGGGATTGCGCTACGAACTCTTCACGACGCTGAAAGCGACGAACAACGAGCAGGCGACGTTTGATTTCGCCGATACGTCGATCTTGGTTCCGAAGGGGCAGACGGCGCAGCTCACGCCGTATCTTGCGGCGAATATTCCGATCGTGCGGACCGGCTCGCCGGGTTTGATCCATCCGGATTTGAATAATTTCGCGCCGCGGCTGGGCGTGGCTTATCAAATCAACGAAAAACTCGTCTTGCGCGCCGGCGCGGGCATTTTTTACGGCGGCCAGGAAAACGGCCCGTACTCGAATCCGAGCCCAGGATTCAACCCTCCGTTCTCTGTGACGCAGTCTTACAACGTGCCGTGTTTTGCGCCCTCGGCGAATCCGAATCAGACGGACTGTTCGATTCCCGGGCTGAACGTGCTGAATCAAGGGTTTCCGTCGAACGCGCTTACCGACCCGAATACGCCGATTCTTTTTTCGATTAGCCCGCACCTGAGCACGCCCTACACGCAGCAATGGCACCTTGGATTCCAGTATCAGGTGCCGGGCGATAGCGTGATTGAAGTTTCCTACGCCGGCTCGCACGGCTCGGATCTCTACAATTTCTACAATGGCAACCAGGCGGTGCCGAATGCGACCTTCTGCACGACCCCGCCGAACACTCCGGGAAATTGCCCGACAGACGCGCGCCGGCCCGCGCAGCAGTGCAACGACAGCGTATTTCCGCCGGCGTGCAACGACGTATTCGATACGGGCATCGACGAGCTGAGGTCCGACGGATTTTCGAACTACAACTCGCTGCAAGTACGCTGGGAGAAAAATTTCTCGCACGGCTTGCAGTTCGAAGCTTCGTACACCTACGCGCACGCTCTGGACGATGCGTCGAGCGCGGCTTTAGGTTCGCTCAATAATGGCGATTTCCGCGACCAACGTTATCCGTTCTTGGAGTACGGCAACTCGGACTTCGATGTGCGCCACCGCTTCGTGATCAGCTACGTGTATCAACTTCCTTTCGGAAATGGGAAGCGTTTCGGCGGAGAAGCGACGGGCGTGAAGAACCAGCTGATCGGCAATTGGCAGATCGCCGGCATCACCACGGCATCGACCGGCAACTACTTTACGATCACCGACGCAGCTTCGAACGTCTCGACGAGCGATGGTGGCGGCGGCGTGGGCTACTACACGGTGCGTCCGAATCGGATCGGAAATCCGAACGGGAAGCCGTGCGTCGCGGGACAGTTCTTCAATACCTGCGCGTTTGAAGACAATACGATCCCGTTTACGTTTGGCAACGCGGGAAGAAACATCGTCCGCGGTCCCGGCTATCAGAACTGGGACTTCTCGGTGTTCAAGATGTTTCCGATCAACGAGACGAAGCGGTTCGAATTCCGTGCGGAGTTCTTCAACATCTGGAACCACTTCAACCCGCTGATCGAGCCGGAAAACGCGATCAGCGAAGAGCCGCAGCCGCTGGAATTGGGCACGCCGCAGTACGGCTACATTCAGGGCGCGCGCGATCCGCGGTTCATCCAGTTCGCGCTGAAGTTTTACTTCTAGAGCTACGCGGCAAGGCGCCGGTTAGCGGCGCGCTTCGGGCCAGGTGGTGAATGGGAGAAGGCACGCGCCCAGGAATCCGGCGTCGCCGCCGAGTTCCGCCTTCTCAATGTATGTCTTTCCTTCGCGGTGCGTTTGCAAGTCTTCGGCGGAAGGCTCGGTGAGGCGGTAGATGTAGCTCCGCGAGCGCAGCTCCGTGAAGAGCGAGGGTGCGAAGAGATCCCACGCGTTCAGAAGGCCGCCGCCCATCAAATACAGCGGAAGATTCAGCGTGTTCACGATCGCAGCGAGCGCGATGCCCAGCGCCTGGCCGAGATTTTCGAAGATCCGGATCGCGTCGGCGTCGCCCGCTTCAGCGAGCAGGCCCACGTCGCGCGGAGTGAAGTCAGGATTTTTCGCCGCCAGTGCGGAAAGGCCGTGCGCGGCGCCCGTCGCGATCGCATCTCTCGCTGCGCGGCGCACGGAAGTGGCGGACGCGTAAGGTTCGGTGCAGCCGTGGCCTCCACAGCCGCAGCGCAGGCCGTCCGTCCAGATATTTAGGTGCCCCACTTCTCCTGCGAAGCCGTTCATGCCGTCCAGAATATTTCCCTGCAGGATGATTCCTCCGCCGACGCCGGTGCCGAGCGTCATCATGCAGAGCGAATCGATCCCGAGCGTCTTGCCGCGGCCGAGAAAACACTCGGCGAGCGCGGCGGCGTTCGCGTCATTTTCAATAATTACCGCGGTGCCCAGATTCTTTTCGAGCGTCGCGCGAAGTTCCAGGCCGCCAAAGCCCGGCAGATTCGGCAGATCGTGAAGCAATCCGCCGGGAAGCTCGATGGGACCGGGCGAGCCCATACCGATGCCTTTCAGCTTTCGCGATTTGGAGTGGCGCGCGATCACGTCGCGGATGCCCGCGCACATATCGGCGATCACTGCGTCGCGCCCGTCTTTCACACGCGAGGCCAGCGTGACGCTTTCGAGCACGCCATCTTTCGGCGAGTAGGCCGCGAAGCGCAGGTTCGTGCCGCCGAAATCCACGCCGACGCTGAACTCGCCGGAAATCGTTCGATCGAACACGGGCGCGGCAGCGCGCATCACGGGACGGCTCACAAGATTCTCCTGAGGTGTGTGAAAGCGGAAACCATACTACACGAGCGGAGGATGCTTTATAATCCGCCGTCGCGTCGCAATTTTACGTGGGAGAAAAAGTTCACCGTGCCGCTGCTCGTTTGGATTGGGCGCGGCTGGCGCCGATCGTCGAGGAGAACGCCGATGTCTATGCAAGCCGGTTTGTCTGAATTCGCGCGCCGCGCGCTGCGGTGCGTCTGCCTTGCCGCGATTGCACTGCTGGTGTTATTCAGCGCGACGCCCGCGCCTGCGCAAAAGCGCGCCGACGCCGATCCGCCTGTGGCAGCGCTCTCCGCGCAAACGCAGCAAGCCATTCGGCAGCTCGATAGGCTTTCGTCGCTGCCCGCGGAGGAGTGGCGCGTTCACGTGGGTGACATGGCGCACGGCGAAGCGCCCGATCTCGACGATTCGAGCTGGGCGGTGGCGAAGAAAGACAGCGGCGACTACAACGACGCGGTGTGGTACCGCCGCTCGATCGAAGTTCCGAAGAATCTGAACGGCTACGACCTTACCGGCGCGCGCATCTGGTTTCAGTTCAACGCGAATGCGAACGGACCGATTCCGGAAATTATTTATTTTAACGGACGCCGCGTCGCGCTCGGCGAAGACCTCGAGCCGATCGTGCTGTTCGATCACGCGCAGCCGGGCGATCGCGTTCTGGTGGCGGTGAAACTGCTGCACACCGTGGACAAGAAGCGATTCATGGGCGCGGAACTGCACATCGATTTCGATCCGAAGCGCCCGAATCCCGGCGTGCTGCTCGATGAGATCCTCGCGACGGCCGAATTGATCCCCTCGCTTGGCGCGGACGCGAACTCGACGCGCGCGATGCTTAACCGGGCCGCGGAATCGATCGACCTCACCGCGCTCGCGCAGGCGAATCAGGCGGCGTTTGACCGATCGCTCGCGAAGGCGCAGGCGGGTCTCGAAGCGCTGAAGCCAAAACTGCAGGGAACCACCGTAAGGCTGACGGGCAACGCGCACATCGATGCGGCGTGGTTGTGGCCGTGGACGGAAACGGTGGACGTGGTTCGCCGGACGTTTGGCACGGCGCTGCAGCTAATGAACGAGTACCCGCCATACACCTATACGCAATCGGCGGCCGCTTACAGCGAATGGGTCTGCCAGAAATATCCGTCGATGTGCGAGGAAATTCAGCAGCGCGTGAAGGAGGGCCGGTGGGAAATGGTCGGCGGCATGTGGGTCGAGCCCGACCTGAATATGCCGGACGGCGAATCGCTGGTGCGCCAGCTGCTGGTTGGCAAGCGCTACTTCAAGCAGGAATTTGGCGTGGACGTGCGCATCGGCTGGAATCCCGATTCGTTTGGCTACAACTGGCAGCTGCCGCAAATTTACAAAAAATCCGGCGTCGATTACTTCGTCACGCAGAAGATGGCGTGGAACGACACGAATCAGCTTCCGTTCAAACTGTTCTGGTGGCAATCCCCGGATGGCAGCCGGGTGCTCACCTATTTTCCGCACGACTACGTGAATGAAATCGAGCCGGTGCGCATCGCGAAAGACATCACCATCGCCAAAGAACACAATCCCGGATTGCCCGAGATGATGCACCTCTTCGGTGTCGGCGACCATGGCGGCGGTCCGACGCGCGCCATGCTCGATGGCGGAATGGTGTGGACCGATCCGACCGTTGTTTACCCGAAGATGTTTTTCGGCGTCGCGCAGGGGTTTTTCTCGGATGTGGAGGGCAAGCTCGATACGGAGCACTCGCCGGTGTGGAATTACAAGTCGATCGCCAGCGCGAATACGAAGCTGCCGGCGCCGCCGGAAGGGAAGATCAGCTTGCCGGTGTGGAACGACGAACTGTATTTCGAATACCACCGCGGCGTTTTCACCACCCAGGCAGAGCACAAACGCAACATGCGAGAAGCGGAAGTGGCGATGCTCGACGCGGAAAAATATTCGTCGCTGGCGTGGCTGAATGGCGCGGACTATCCCACCGATCCTCTGAACGAAGCGTGGAAGAAAGTGCTGTTCAACCAATTCCACGACCTCGCGGCTGGATCGGGAATCGGCGTCATATATAAGGATGCGCAGCGCGATTACGACGTAGTGCAATGGACCGCGAACGACGCGACAACGAATGCGCTGGCATCGCTGTCGGGTTTTGTGAATACAAGAGCGGCAGCTGGCAGCGTGCCTGTCGTGGTGTACAACCCGCTCGCATGGCAGCGCGACGAAGTGACGACGGTGGACGTGACGCTCCCAAGCGCATCGGGCGGAAAAGTCTCCGTCACGGACGCGCAGCACGCCCCCGTTCCAACGCAAGTTCTCTCCTTTGACGCGGCGAAAAATAAGTACACGCTGCTCTTGGAGTTGAAAGGCGTGCCGTCGCTCGGCTACGAAGTATTGCAGGTGGCTGCCTCCACGAAGCCTGAGCCCGCCACTGATTTGAAGGCGACCGGCCTGACGCTGGAAAATTCCGCCGTGAAAGTGGTGGTGGATCCGAAGTCGGGCTGCATCACGAGCCTCTACGACAAAAAGGCACAGTTCGAATCGATTGCAGCCGGCGCGTGCGGCAACGAGCTGATTGGCTTCAAAGACACGCCGAAGGACTACGACGCGTGGAACATCGATTCGGACTTCGACAAGGTATTCACCAAGATCGATGACACTGAATCGGTAAAGCTCATTGAGCAGGGGCCGGTGCGCGCGACGATTCGCATCACGCGCTCCTGGCAAAGCTCGAAGTTCGTGCAAGACATCTCGCTCTATGCGAATCTCGACCGTGTGGACATCGCGAACGACGTGGACTGGCACGAGACGCATGTGCTGCTGAAGGCCGCGTTTCCGCTGGCGGCGTCCGGGCCCAACGCGACGTACGAAATTCCCTACGGCTGGATCGAGCGCCCCACCACCCGCAACAATAGCTGGGAAGCGGCGAAGTTCGAAGTTCCCGCGCTCCGCTGGGCCGACCTCGGCGATGGAAAACACGGCTTCAGCCTGATCAACAATTCGAAATACGGCTACGACGCCATCGGCAACACGCTTCGAATTTCACTGCTTCGCTCGCCCACCTGGCCGGATGCCGAGGCCGACCGCGGCCGCCACAAATTTTCGTACTCGCTTTACGCGCACGGCGGCGACTGGAAACAGGCGCTCACGGTGCGCCACGGATATGAATTCAATTATCCGCTGGCCGCGGCGCAGACCTGGTCGCACGACGGAAAATGGGCGGCGAGCCACTCGTTCGTGTCAGTGGACGCGGACAACGTGGTTTTGACTGCGCTGAAAAAGACCGAGGACGGAGATGCGCTGCTCTTGCGTTTCTACGAGTGGGCGGGCAAAGACGGCAACGTGACGGTGACGGTGCCATCGGGCGCGACCGCTGCGATGGGTACGAACCTCATGGAGAAGGCTGAAGGAAACGCCCTTGCGACCGCCGGCAACAAGGTGACGTTCGCAACCCATCCGTTTTCCATCGAGACGATTCGCGTGGATTATCCGAGCCCCGCAAAGAAATAAGGAAGCGCCATGCCGTGAGTCGCGCTCAGAGCGCACGGCGGATCAAAGAAATGCGTCGCGCTGTGCCGCGTTGCGCTGCTGGCGCACGTGCGGAGGGACGCGGGCTTCCTTTTCGATGGCTCCGAGGAGACTTTCGAAAAAGTGATGCCAGTAAACCTCGGGCACCACGCGGCGGAACATTCGCATCACTTCGTCTCCGAGCGCACGGCCGTCGCTCGCGATCTTGCTGAATTCTGAGAACGGCACGTCGTCGTATTTAGCGATCGCGGATTCGGCATCGAGAATTTCCGCGCGCTGCCGATCCACCCGCTCGCGCCATTCGTCCACGAATTTTTGATCGAGCCAGCCGTATTGCGTGGAGCCGTCGCCAAGCAGCCCGGGATGCTTGCGCAAAAATGGAAGCTGGATCGCTCCGTACGCTTTTGCGCGGCGGACCAGGTCAGGAACGCCGAAAGGCAAGTGACGGTGTGCCGCCCGCGCTTCGGGCACGTAACGCACGAAATATCCACGCCGGCTGAGCCGCAGCCCCAACTCGGAATCTTCCGCGACGCGAAAATCCGGATCGAAGGAACCGACTCCGGCCACAGCATCGCGCGAAACGCTCAGATTGCAGGTAACGAACTTCGTGTAGTCCCAATGAATTCCCGGGTGCAGCTTGGCCTGCGGGAATAAGAACGGACTTTCCATCAAAAAACGGGTAAGCGCGCGATCCATGCCGGATTCGGGAAACTGGAAGTCGCCGAGGACGGCTTGGCGTTCGCCCGTGTGGCGCTCGTGCGAGTGACAGTGGACGTCGAGCAGATCGGGCGCGGCAATCGTGTCGTCGTTGATCAGCAGAAGAAAGTTACCGCGAGCGTGCTGGACTCCGCGCCGCCGCGCTGCTCCGGCTCCGGCATTCGTTTGGCGAAGATAGACCAGCGAGAGCGGAGAATCGTATCCGCGGCAAAAGGCGGGCGTGCCGTCGCTCGAACCGTCATCGACAACGATCACCTCGAAGCGATCGGCGCTGAATGTTTGCTCGGCGAGCGCGTCCAGGCAAAGCGCAAGCGTGGGCTGGCGATTGAACGTCGGTACGATCACCGAAAAGACGAGTTCGTTGGCACGCGCGCGAGGTGGTGTAGCGGCAGCGCGTTTGCCGGCTCCATTTCTGCCTGCCTGTCGATCCAGCGCACAGGATTGCGCGACTTTTTCTTCGTATTCTTTTGCTTTTGACGCATCGCCGAGTTTTCTGTAGCACTCCGCGGCCAATTCCATCGAGCGAATGGTGAGGCTCGTCGCCTTCACCGGTCCGCGGAGCAGTCCAAAGAAGTGGCGCAGCTGTGCGAGGGCTTCTTCGACGTTGCCGCCGGCGAGAAGTTGTGCAGCGAGCTCAACGTAAGCCGTCATGCGCAGCGTAGGCCGTTGCATCGGCGGAACCCCGGTGAGGCACTGGGGCGCATGCGTTTCCACATCTGTGAAAGACCACGTGAATCCGCGCTCGCCGGCCATCGGAGGAACCGTCCGCGCCATCTCGCAGAGGTCGTGCACGGCGCGAGCCATTCGCGCGGCGCTGAATTCGCCGGCGATGTGGTTTTTTCCGAGCGTTGAGAGTTTCTGCCAAAGTTCACGGTCGTTGTGAGCTCGCACGACGGCTTTCGCAAAATCCTCGGGCGAATCGGCGATCAGCGCGCTTTGGCCATCGACAAGATTCATCCCGTCGGCACCGACACGGGTTGTGACCAGTGGGACTGCATTCGCCATCGCGAGGAGGTTTTTTGTCTTGATGCCCGTTCCGAAGCGTACGGGCGAAACCGCAACGCGATACTTCGCGAATTCGGGCACGAGGTCCGCGACAAAGCCCACTCGCAGAATTCCAGCGCCGTGAAACTTAGGATCGTTGGGCAGATTGTTTCCCACCAGCGCAAGCTTTGCGTCTGGCAGCGCGCGGCGAACGAGTGGCCAGATGTCGCGCAGAAACCAGGTGGCGGCGTCGCTATTTGCCAGGTTGTCGAAATTCGCGAGGAAGACCAGGCCTGAGCGTTCATCGAAGCCGGGACCGTCCGGTGCAATCTCCGCGATCATCGGCATGCGCGCGGTGCGCAGCGCGGGTAGCTTCGTGCAGAACGCGCGAGCGTCGTCGTTCGAGATGGTCAGCACGCAGTCCGCGCGCTTGTACACCTCCATTTCGCGCTGGCCGTAATCTTCGCAGCGTTCAAAGTCGTTCCAGCGCCCGGTGATCCTCGCCATCTGCATTTCGCGCAGGGCGTGTTGGTCGTCGGTGAGTACGGCGATGAACGTGGGGGGCGAAAGCGCGCGAATCTCGTTCATGTAGTGTTCCGGAATCGAAATTCCGTTCCAGAACCAGAGCGCGAGAATCGCGAGATCAAAATGCTCGCGCTGGAGCAACTCCTCAAATCGCCACGCGAGGGGAAAGTCGTAACCCACAAAACGCATGCGTTCGGCGTCTGGCGCGAGCACGCGAATCCCGAGGCGCTCCACTTCCGGCGCGTAGCGTTCGCTATTCACCGCGCTGCGGGCAATGTGGGTGACGCGATGGCCCTGCGCCCGCAATTCCGTGAGCATCTGCATCCACTGCAAGTCGGCTCCGTGGCGGTCGGCGTGAGGCAGGATTTCGTGAATCACCAGGACGTTCAAGGGCGTTTTCGCATGTGTGGCTGCGTGACTCGATTGAGCTGAAGCTTCGTCGGGGCTGTGCAGAGGCGCTTCGGCCGGCAACTTCTCGATGAACTCTCGAACCTGCGCGCATTCCGCGTCCGTCACCTGCGGCATCACGCGCTCGAGCAGTGGCTTACCTTCGCGCACGCGGCCCGTGGTGCAGAGCAGGACGCCGTAGTTCATGGCAGCTGTGTGGTTCGTGGGATCGGCTGCCAGTGCCTGCGCGAAACCGTCGCGGGCTTTCGCGCTGTCGCCGTTGGCAAGTTGGGCGGTCGCCCAATCGTTCCACAGCTCGCTGGTGGGTGTTTCGATCAGCAGCGTTTCGAGCAGCCGGATCGCTTCAGTGAATCGACCGGCTTCGAAGTGGGCAATGGCTTGTGCGTGCTTTTGGGACACACTCATCTCGCTGGGATGCGAGAGAGTTCCGAGCAAGTTGAATTCCGCTTGATGATGCCGCGTGTGCACCGAAATGAAACAGCGTCGAACGAATTATGCGGTGGGCTGCTGCTGCGTCAGGCAATGCAGCGTGCCGAATCCCCACACGAGATCCACGGCGTGGATGCCGGAAACGGTGCGTCCGGGGAACAGCTCGGAGAGGATGCCGAGCGCGATGCGGTCGTTGGGATCGTTGAATGTGGGCATCAGCACGGAGCCGTTGGTGATGTAGAAATTCGCGTAGCTGGCGGGCAAACGCACGCCGTCAAAATGCAGCGGAGCGGGCATCGGAAGCTCGATCGCTTCGATCTTCGAGCCGTCTTCGAGGCGGACGTCCTGGATGCGCTCCCAATTTTCTTCGAGCGGCCGGTAATTCGCGTCGCGCGAATTTTTCTCGCGAATCAGCACGGCGCGGCGCGCGTCCACAAACCGGCAAAGATCGTCCACGTGGCCGTGGGTGTCGTCGCCGGCGATGCCTTTGCCGAGCCACACCACATTTGTGACGCCAAGGTTTTCTTTCAGCGCCGCTTCGATCTCCGTGCGGCCGAAGCCCGGATTGCGGACCTGCACTTTCGTATCGAGCAGGCACTCTTCGGTGGTCAGCACGGTACCGCGGCCGTTCACGTCGATGCTGCCGCCTTCGAGAACGAATTCGCGGCTGCCGATGTGCGCGGGCAGCAGATCGTATTTCAGCTTGCGCGCGAGCTGCGGAGGGATTGCGTCGTCTTTCTTCCAGTCGGGATATTTCGCCCAGGCGGTGAACCGAAATCGGGGGATGGCAATGCGCGGGTCGGGCGAGGTGCGCTTCACGAAGATTGGGCCGAAGTCGCGCGTCCACCCCCGATTGGTGGGGTAGCGGAAGAACTGGACGTTTTTCAGATTTGCGCCGGCGCGCTTCAGTACGTCTCTCGCTTTGGCTTGATCGGCCGCCGAGTTCACAAGAATGCGAACGATTTCACTCTCGGCGATTTTGCGAGCGATTTCTCCGTACACCCACTGAATCGTCGCGATCTTGTCGGGCCAGTCGGTCTTATTGTGCGGCCAGCCGACCCACGTGGCTTCGTGTCTGTCCCACTCAGCGGGCATCGAGTAGCCAAGCGAGGCGGGCGTCGCAGTCACAATTTGTTCGGACTTGGATTTCACGATTTTTAAGGCGTGCCGTCGAGGAAGCGCTGCTCGATGCCTTTGTAGGCGTCGATGCGGCGATCGCGAAGGAACGGCCAGTTGCGGCGGACGTCTTCGAGATGCGCGAGGTCCACATCGCCGTAGAGAATTTCCTCTTTGTTCGTGGAAGCTTCGGCGATTACCACGCCCTGTGGATCGCACAGAAACGAAGTGCCCCAGAATTCCAGGCCATCGCCGCCCGACGGATTTTCGTGGCCGACGCGATTCACCGCCGCCACGTAAATCCCGTTTGCAATCGCGTGGCCGCGCTGAATCGTGCGCCAGGAGTCGCGCTGCGCTTCGCCATTCGACGCTTTTTCGGCGGGATGCCACCCGATCGCCGTCGGGTAGAAAAGAATGTTGGCCCCATGCAGTGCCGCAAGTCGCGCGCCTTCCGGATACCACTGGTCCCAGCAGATCAGCGTCGCGATTTTCCCGGCTCTGGTGTCAAACGCTTTGAAGCCGAGGTCGCCCGGCGTGAAATAGAATTTTTCGTAGTACGCGGGATCGTCCGGAATGTGCATTTTGCGGTAAACGCCGGCCACCGAGCCGTCGGCATCCAGAATCGCGGCTGTGTTGTGGTACACACCGGCTGCGCGGCGCTCAAAAAGCGGAGCGACCAGTGCGACGCCGGCTTTCTTCGCCACTTTTCCGAGAGCGTCTGTGGTGGGGCCGGGAACGGCCTCAGCAAGATCGAAGTACGCGACGTCTTCGCGCTGGCAAAAATACTGCGATTGAAAAAGCTCGGGCAGGCACACAACCTGCGCGCCCTTCTTGCCGGCCTCTTCGATGAACTGGATCGCGTGCTTCAGATTGTCCGCGGGCTTGGTGCCCACGCTCATCTGCACCAGCGCGACTTTGAATTTTTTCGGATGGCTCACGGTCAAAGTTTAATCGAATCCTTTCCCGATGGCTACGCCGCACCGTGGATGCAGCGCGTTGCGCCGAAGTGAAGCGTCCAGCACTATCGACATTGGATGTGGATGTCCCGGCGGCGATGCAAAACGCGCAGGCCACCCCGTTGCGCCGTCATCGTTGATTTCTCAGGCACCGATGTGTAAGGTTCGGAGTCTAAGGAACATCGCTCATCCACCCACGTACGGCAGCATCGAAATCACGCGCACGATCAGAAGCCCCAGAGCCATCCGCCCCAGCGCCGCTCCGCTTTGTGGGAATTAGGACACAAATCCGCGAACCGACGGTTCCCCACAGGCATCAAATCCTGTAAAATTGGAGTCTAAGCTTGCTGCGCGCTCGCCGCGCCGATGTGTGAGGGTTTCGAGATGGCTGTACCTGTTTCACAGATGTGGACCACAGCGTCCTACGTGATCGGCCAGCGGATGAAGGGCCGCCAACGCTACCCGTTTGTGCTGATGCTGGAGCCGTTGCTGCGCTGCAACCTCGCTTGCGCGGGCTGCGGAAAAATTCAATACCCGGCGCACGTGCTGAAGAAGCACCTGACTCCCGAGGAATGCTTCAAGGCCGTGGACGAGTGCGGCGCGCCGATGGTGAGCATCCCCGGCGGTGAGCCGCTGATGCACCCGCAGATCGCGGAGATCGTGAAGGGCCTCGTCGCGCGCAAGAAATACATCTACCTCTGTACCAACGCGCTGCTGCTGAAAGAAAAGCTCCACGAATTCACGCCGAGCAAGTACCTCTCGTTTTCCGTGCACATGGACGGCCAGCGCGAAGAGCACGATTTCGCCGTCTGCCGCGAAGGCACTTACGATAAAGCCGTCGAAGCGATCAAGCTGGCGCTCGACCGCGGCTTCCGCGTGACCACCAACACGACGCTTTTCGACGGAACGGACCCGCAGAAGGTTCGCGACTTCTTCGACGACATGATGGACCTCGGCGTCGAATCGATGATGTTTTCCCCGGGCTACACTTACGACAAAGCGCCCGACCAGGAACATTTCCTCAGCAAGAAGAAGACGAAGTCGCTCTTCCGCCAGATTCTCAGCAACCGCAAGCGCAGCTGGCGTTTCAACCTAAGCCCGCTCTTCATGGAAATGTTGATGGGCAAGCGCGAATACAGCTGCACGCCCTGGGGAATGCCCACCTACAACATTTTTGGCTGGCAGAAGCCGTGCTACCTGCTGCAGGACGGCTATGCGGACAGCTTCGACGAATTGCTGCGCGAAACCGACTGGGAGCGCTACGGCACCGAGAGCGGCAATCCGAAGTGCGCGAACTGCATGGTGCACAGTGGTTACGAGGCCAGCGCCGTGAACGATATGTTCGGCTCGCTTCGCGGTTTCATGACGGCTGTGCGCGCAACGCTCTTCGGCACCTACAAAGATCCGGACGCGATGATCCGCCCGAACGGCGGCCCGGGCAATCCTGGGCCTCTGGTGCAGATCGCAACGGCTCCGAAGGCTTAGTTCCGAACGCCCATGAATCCCCTGAATAATCATCTGAGCGAGCAGGAAGAGCAGCGCCTCGGCGTCTCGCACGAAAATCTCGAAGGCTGGGTGCCCACGCTCGCTACAGATTCCGAGTTCCACGAAGCGATCGAGAAAGCGTTCGACTATCGCGGCGACCTCACGCTCACGCTGAAAGACGGCCGCGTGATCGTCGGTTATCTCTTCGATCGCAAGATCGGGGGCCCCGGGCTCGCCGATTCTTTCATCCGCGTGATGCCCAAGGACTCGGCCGACAAGCTTAAGATTTCCTACAGCGAAATCGCGGGAATCGCCTTCACCGGCAAGGACACCGCGGCAGGCAAAAGTTTTGCGGCGTGGGTGAAGAAGTACAACGAAAAGAAAGCTCTCGGCGAAACGAACATCGGAATCGAAGCCGAATCCCTAGAAGAATAGCTACGCCGCCGTTTCGCGCGCGCGATCTTGTTCGAACCTTCGTTTTTTCTGCTGCTGGAACTCCATCCACGTCAGATAAATCACCACAGCGTCGAACAGCGTCAGCAAGACCATCGCGATCGAATGGGTGTGAGCGAACCGGCCCATTTGATAGAGCATGAAAAGCCCGAACACCGCGATCGTCAGCGGATAAGCCCACAGCTTATTCATCCAAAGGCACACCACCAGGACCACTTTCACCAGTCCGTGCGTGAGCAGGTAGAAAACGGCGAATTCGCGGCTGTCGTTATTCATCTTTTGCGACGCGGCGATTAGGTGTGCGGCGAGGTACCCGTTGGGCATACGCGCCACCATGTGTTCCACGAGCCGGCGGACGAGTTCCGTCATTTTCGCCGGGCTGATCGAATAGAGAGCCACGCTCGCCAGCACTTCCAGAATGCCGTCGAGGCCTTTCAGCGTGATGCCGACGCGGAAAGAATCGTGAAGCAAAATTTGTTTGAAGGGAGATGCCATCAGTGGGTTCTCAATATTGTACTCCACGCGGTCCGCAATCCCCGGTGAAGGCAGTCCGCAGAGACCCTGACCCACGCTCCAGCTAATCGTTTCAATAGCCAATGCAGCGTTGACAGCCGGCCAGGCCCTTACCTAGAATCTCCGCGACACGGATCCGTTCTGATTGCCCCTTCCGTGCATGCATTTTGCCGATCTGTATCGGAGTTCGGACATCACACCAGGGGCGCCCAAACCAAGAGTCGGCATCGTCGATGACGACTCGGCGCTGCGCGGCAAGATCGCGTCGGCGCTCCGCTCCGAGTTCGAAGTCTTCGAGGGTGAAGACTACCCGGAAGCGTACAAGCTGCTGGAAGGCTCCGAGCTGGACGTGCTGCTGCTCGGCATGCCGATCGAGTCCGGCGGCCTGAAGCAATGTATTGAATTGTTCTCCCGCCTCGATGGCAGCGACATCGACACGCTGGTCATCGTGCTCAGCTCGGATGAGTCCAAAGCCGCCGCGCTGAAAGTGATCGATGCCGGCTCCTACGATTACTTCATCAAGCCCATTGATACTGACGTTTTACGTCACCTGATCAGCCGCGGCGTGGAAAAGCTCCGGATTCAGCGGGAAAATCGCCTGCTCCGCGAGGAAATCAGCCGCAAGAAGACGCTGGGCGACTTCATCGGCGCCACTGACGCGATGCGCCACGTCTTCGATTCCATCTCGCGCGTCGCCAAGGCCAGCACCAACGTAATCATTCGCGGCGAGAGCGGCGTCGGCAAGGAGCTGGTCGCCCGCGCGCTGCACGAGCAAAGCCCCAGGAAATCGCGCGCCTTCGTCAGCGTCAACTGCGCGGCGCTGCCCGAAGGCCTGATGGAGGCAGAGCTCTTCGGCTACGAGAAGGGCGCCTTTACGGGCGCCGTGGCCGCTAAAGAGGGCCGTGTGGAGCTGGCGCACCAAGGGACGCTGTTCCTTGACGAAATCGCGACCTTAACCCTGCCCTTGCAAAGCAAGCTGCTTCGAGTCCTGGAAGAGCGCGCACTCACCCGGCTGGGCGGCAAAAAGTCGATCAAGATCGACTTCCGGCTCA
This sequence comes from uncultured Acidobacteriota bacterium, assembly GCA_963702125.1. Taxonomy (GTDB): domain Bacteria; phylum Acidobacteriota; class Terriglobia; order Acidiferrales; family UBA7541; genus Palsa-295. The sequence continues at coordinate 3,643,328 of OY969716.1, read as the reverse complement.
TCAGCGCCACGAACGAAGATCTGGAGGAAATGGTCCGCAAAGACCTGTTCCGCGAGGACCTCTACTACCGGATCCACGTGGTCCCGATCTTCGTGCCCGCATTGAGAGAGCGCGTGGAGGATATTCCCGTTTTGGCAGAGTATTTCACCCAGATCTACTCGGCCGCCAACGGCATGCCCACCAAGCGAATCGCGGATGAGGCCATGCTGGCCCTGAAACGCTACGCGTGGCCCGGCAACGTTCGCGAACTGGAAAACACGATTCAGCGCCTGATCATCATGTCGGACGGGGAGACCGTACAGCTCAAGGATCTGCCGGGCGAAATCGTGCAGGCCGCCGGACAGGACCCGCGGAATCGATTCAAGCTGCCTGCCGCCGGGATCAAGCTGGACCGCGAAATTGAAGCTTTCGAGAGCCGCTGGGTGAAGGAAGCGCTCGAGCAATCGAAGAATGTGAAATCCGAAGCCGCCCGCCTGCTGGGCGTGGACCGGAACCGGCTCAACTACCTCTGCCGGAAGTACAACCTCTAGCGTTTCCGGGCGCTGAATCGTTGAAAATTTAAACGACCACTGGATTATTCAACGACTGACTGTCCTTTCGGGCAGGTCGCGCCTGGGCGTTGAATCCGGATTAAAGAAAATGCGCCATTTAGCGTGCGGCGAAGAATCCCCGTGGTTTGGGCACTCCCTTGCATATAGAGAAGCAACTGCCCAACGAGGGCAAATTAAGCGACGGAGATAACAATGGCCAAGAAGACTTTGAAGAAGGCGAAGAAGATGGAAGCGACGAAGCCGCTGCAGTCCCACGCGCCGGTGAAGGTTCGCTAGTTCGATCTTCAGCTCGGGGAGAAACCCAGCCCTGCGAGCCGAAGAGTCCGGATTCCCAGAGCTGCTGCCTCGCAAGGCAGCAGCTCTTTTTGTTTTGTCCTTCGGCAAATCCGGTCCGGCGCACCTCACGCCCGCCGGGTGTTATTGAAAAAGTCAACAGCGGGCGGGAAAATTTCAACAGCGTAGGCGAGAATATCGGAGTGGCGCGCGTAACGAGGCAGCCTAAGCGCCCTGTTATCAGCGGAATCGGTAGTTCAGAAAATTCAAAGCTTTGGCGAGTTGATTGCACTACACCCAGTCAGGAAGTTGATACCGACGCGTAGGGAGCGAGATATGGCTGAGAAGCCGAAACCGATCAAGCAGGGCGACAAAAAAGCGGGTATCAAGAAACCGACTAAAAAGTCGCACGTTCTGCCGCTGATGCGCGTCGTGAATAACTAAGAGAGCTGACCTACAGCTCGCCCAAAAGATTCCCTGCCGGGTTTGGGCCCGGCAGGGTGCGAAGTAGTAGCACTCCCAAAGGAAGGCCGCCGTCCCAGGAACGGCGGTCTTCTTTTTTTGCGCCGCGTTCTTTTCCTTATCGTTCTCGCCCGAGCACGGCAATTTCACCAAATCTGGCTTCGCACCCAGCGCCATCCGCTTCGCAAAATCTGCCACGCAAGCGGAGCGGACTTCCCTGAGATTTTCGCGGTGCCCGTCATTCCTTCGGTGAGCGTCCCGTCAGGATTCGGGAAGTTCATATCCACCGCCACGTAGCTGGTGAGCTGCCGCCCCATCCGCTCGAGCTTCTCGGTTTCGTCGATGGGCCGGTCGATCGTCGCCGCGGGCTTGATGCTCTCCACGCGCCCGGTGAAGGTGCGAAATGGAAAGGGCAGGACTTTTACTTTCGCGGTCGCGCCGGGTTGGACATCTTGCAGATCGAGATCGCGCACCAGAATCCGCGCTCGCATGGAGCTGCGATCGACCACCTTCACGAACTCGTCTCCAGGCGCGAGGTACTGCCCGGTCAACTGTCCCACGCCGGGCGTTTCCACGATGCCGTCGATCGGCGAGCGCAACTCGAGGCCGGCCACATCCGTTCGCGCGACCTGCAACTCCTGTTCGAGCCGCGCCGATTTCGCGGTCGCATTCGCGGTGCCTGTGGAATCGGATCGCTCTTGCCCGTAACGCAAGCTGCTCGACGCCAGCGCGAGTTGCTGCTCGACCACTCGATTGTCCGCGGTGATTTCAGGATTCGCCATTGTCGCCAGCAATTGTCCGGCTTGAACGTGATCGCCCTGATGGACGAACACGGCCGTGATCTTTCCCGGCACCGTCGCGCGAACGTGAGACGAATGGCCGGCCTCGAGCACCATCGGCGTTGTGACGCGCGAAGGAACGGGGGGCAGGAAAATCAACGCCGCAAGAGCCAGCGCGCCGGCACCGCGCGCGGGCGACATTTTCCATTTCATCCATTCCTCCTTCTTTTCGCGGACCCAGGCCCGCACCTTCGGAATCGCGGCGCGGATTCCCGCGCGCCCGAAGAAATAAATCACGAAGCCTGTGCCGATGTATCCCCAGATGTCGCCCAGCTGATTCACCAGCACGTTCTTCACAAACGTGATCACCAGCAAAAGGAGCAGCGTGCTGTAAACGATCGCCGTCAAGCCGAAAATCATGAAGATTCTGCGCTGCCGGCGGCTCGCCGGGGGAAGATCGATATCGTGCCGCAGAATGTAGAAATTGAACCAGGCGCGCAGGTACGCGAACGATTCTTCGCGCAGGTTATCCATGTCGAGGAATTGCGAGAGCGCGTAGTAGCCGTCGGCCTTGATCAACGGATTCAGGTTCAGCAACGCTCCCTGAATTCCGCTCAGCAGCATCAGCTTGTAGGAAATATCGTTCACTACGGTCCCGGGCAAGGTGAAGTGCCACAGCAGCGCGGAGAGTCCGCAAAGCACCAGTTCAATCCAGATCCCTGCAAAAATCACCCATTGCCGCTCGGAGGTTTTCGTGAAGAGCAGGATGTCGGTGGTGTCCGTGTAAAACGCCGGCGTGAAATAAATCAATAGGAAGCCCATCTGGTGCACGTCGCCGCCGTAATGCTTGCACGTCAGCCCGTGGCCGAACTCATGGACTCCGCCGAGGGCCAGCAACAAAATCCAGAACATCCAGATGTCGTACGCGCTTTTGTCCGCGAAGTTGTACAGCGCACCGGTGTCCGCTTGCACTCGCGCCCAGTCGCCGGCCAATAGGTAGGCCGACGTGATAAAAAGCAGGATCGAGAAAATCACGAAACCCGGCGTGAACATCCAGCTCAAATACGGATCGAGCTTCGCGAGCGCCTTATTCGGGTCCCACGCCTTGAAGCTCATGTAAAGGACGCTCGACTGTTCCACGCGACCTTTGCGTTCGTCGCGAATGCGCTCCAGCACCGCCAGGTTTTTCTCACCGAGCGAACGTTCCCACAGCGCCGGTTCGATGCTGTCCAGAAATTCCAGCACCTCGCCCTCGTCGAGCGGAGAACCGGGATTCCGCCGGGTCAGCTCCTCGGAAATTTCAAGCGGGGTGCGCGTGCCGTCGCAGAGTTGCAGCAGCTCGTATTCGGTGGAGCCGTAGCGATTGTAGGAATTCGTCTCGTGGTTTTTGATGACGTAGCTGGTGTCCCCATTGATGGTTTGCTCGCTGATGCGCACGTCGCTGCGCAGCTTCGGCCGGCGCAGGCCTTTGGCGAGGACGCTCGAGACTTGAAGGCTGGTCGGTCCGAAACGCATGACAGGAAATGCCTACTGTTTTTTCGTTGCCGAACTAATGCCGGAGTTCGCGCTCGGCCAGCTCACGCGCACAGCCATGCCGGGACGCAAATCGCCGATTCCGTTGCCGCCGAGCTGAGCGAGCACGTCGTAGCTGTCGCTCGCCGCGTCGATCGTGGGGCTGATTTTCAGCACGTGCGCCGTCACCGCGCGGTTCACCTCGCCCAGAAGCGCCAATTGCACCGGCGCGCCGATGGTCGGTTTCCAGCCCGAGGTTTCCGGCACCTGAAACTGCACCTGCAGCGGCGCCAGCTGCGTCACGCGAAATGCCTTGTCGCCCTTGGTCACGGCCTGGCCTTCACGGATGTAACGCCGCACCACCACTCCCGAAAACGGCGCCTTGATCTGCGTCTGCTCCACTTCCAGATTCAAGCGGTTGATTTCCGCGTGCCCGCTCTCCACCAGCGCTTCGTAGCCCTTCATGTCGTACTCGGCCGCTTTCGCTTCAAACTGCGCCTGCTCCAGATCGGCCTCGGTGGAAAGGCCATTGGCGCGAAGCTGCTCCTGCCGGTGCAAAGCCGAAGTCTTGGCCTTCAGTTCCGCTTCCTTATATTTATGGTTGTTCTCGTCCACTTGCAGGTCGTCGCGCGCTTTTACCAGTTCGGTTTGCAGCGTGCGGTCGTCCAGTTTTCCCAGCACTTCACCGGCCTTCACGGCCGCGCCTTCGTCTTTCGAAATTCCGGTCACCACGCCGTCGCGTTGCGCCGTCACGTCCACCTGATGCTCCACGGTCAGCACGCTGAGCACTTCGTTCGCGGCCGGCATGTTGGCGAGCGATGCAGGCGCGGTCGCCGGCGCCGGACGAGGAGCAGCGGGCTGCGCGGCCGGTGCCGCAGCCTCGGAGCGCGACGACGAATCGCCGCATCCGCCAAGTGTTAACGCGAGCGCCAGCGCGGCCAGCGCCGCGCGCGCCTCCCGAAAATGTTTTGCGTCCCTCATTCCGTGAAACCTCAAGGTAGATATCCCCAAACTTTTTCCCACAGCCATCGCACCGGCGGCCTCAGCAGCACGTAGCCCACCGGATACCAGCCGCTTCCAAACCATCCGCCGCCGGCCGAAATCCGCGCGCGCCCCGCCATCCCGATTCGCGCTCGGTCGCCGATATTTTCGAAGGCCGTTCGCACCACGAAATACTGCTCTCCCGCTTCGCCGTGCGTCTGGGCTCCGAGCCGGTCCACGGTTCCCTCGAAGGTGATCGTCGGAAACGCGTTCAGTTTCAGCGCCGTCTTGGCGCCGGGCTTCACCAGGTTCAGATCGGTCTCCGGCACGCTCATCTCCGCGGCCATGCGATCCTGCGCGACGATCTCGCCGAATGCCTCGCCGGGATGCAGATACGTGCCGGCCTTGTCTTCAATCTTGTTCGTCACCACCAGGCCGCTGATCGGCGCGCGTAGCGCTGCTTCGGACACGCGCTGCTGCTCGAGATCCACTTCGGCCTGGTGCAGGTCGGCTTGCATCTTCGCCTGGCCCGCCGACGAAGGATCATTGCGAAATTCGGATTCCGCCAATTCGTGCCGTGCCTGCGCGAGCGCTTCCTGCGCCTGAGCCAGCTTCACGCGATCGTCGCTGTTATCGAGCAACGCCAGCACCTGACCCGCCTGCACCACATCGCCTTCCCGAACACTCACGTGCTGGATCACTCCGCCGCCAACCGCGGTCACCACTCGCCGCTCGCCGGATACCACCGTCGCATCCGTCCCGACGCGCATCGGCCACGGAATCAGAATCAACGCTCCCGCGATCAGCGCCGCGCGCTGCGCGTATTCTGCCCACCGCGAACGCGGCATCGCGGTCATCAACCTTTTTTTGCGCTGCGAGAAAGGCTGCAGCAAATTCGCGAGCGGCACCTGCTGGTAGAGCTGCGCGTTTCGAATTGCGACGGTCGTCTGGTTGGCGAGAATGCCCACCGTTTCCCTGTTGCTCTCGGTCAGAAAATCGGCGTCTCCGCTCAGAAGCGCCATAGCGCCCAGCGTGCCTTGATCGTCTTTCAGCGGCAGCCCGTAGAATCCGTTCTGTTGGTGCGCTTCGAGGAAGGGAACCACCTGCGCTTTCACATCTTCCGGCGTCGTGTGCCAGCCGTCTTCATAAAGGTCCGCCGAGACGGGCCCGTCCTGGCTCGCCACCCATTCGAGGCGCGTGCGCAGGTCAGACATTTCCCGCGTTTTCGGCACCTCGGCTTCACCCGAAACCGCGCCGAGGATGAATTTGCTGCGGTCGAAAAATCCGATCACGCACCGCTCAAACGGCACCACCGACGACGCCTGATGCACCACCGTCGTCAGCACGTGATCCAGATCGAGCGTTGAGGTAATTTCCTGCGAGATTTTCAGCAGGGCATCGAGCGCGCTGACCTTGCGCTCCGCTTCGAGCAGGTTCGCGTTGTGCAACGCCACCGCAGCTTGCTCGCTGATGCTCGCGAGAAAGAAAAGATCCTCTTCGTTGAACGCCGTCCCGTCCGCTTTGTTGACGATCTCCACCACTCCCAGCACTTGATCGTCTTTCCGCAGCGGCACTCCCATCCACGACGTGATCCCGAATTCGCCGCCTTTTTCGAGGCGCTCCGCCAGCCACGGCTCGCTCGACGCATCCTCCACCAATTTCGGCGACGCCTTCTGCGCGATCTCCGCCAGCAGCCCTTCCGTGAGCGAAACGCGCGCATCTTCTTCGATCGTCGGATCCTCGCCCACCTTTTTCGCGAGGTACAGCTCTCCCGATCCCGAATCCGCCATCCACAAGTTGCAGGCGCCCGCCGGAAGAATGTCTTTGATTTTGTTGGCCACCACGGGCAGCAGCTCACCGAGTTCGAGCGTCGATGTAAACGTGCGCCCCAGGTCGTACAGCGCTGTGAGCCGCTCCAGCGTGAAAAGTTGCGTGTGGCGTTCCGCCTCGATGGCGCCGAGGTTGGCGAAGGCATGGCCCGCAAATCGCGCAGCCTCTTCCAGGAAATGCGCTTGATCGGCCGTGAAGTCGCCCGTGCGGCGATTCAGCACTTCCACCACGCCTGCCGTCGTTTGCGCGCCTGGCAGCGCCGCAAACAAAGCCGATTTCACGCGCTCCCGGCTGGCCTCATCGATATGTTCAAAGCCGTCCTCGGCAATCGCCTCAGCGTCCGCGATGCGGCTGCCGCCGGCCTCATACACTTCGGAAAGAATTCCTTCGCTCACCGGGGCGTTGCTCACGCTCAATCGCTCGCCCGGTTCCGTCCACCGCGTCCGGCACACCAATGCTTCCGAAGTCTCGTCGTAGGTCCAAATGAACACCGCCCGCGCAGACAGCGACGCGCCTACGCGTGCTGCAAACGTCCTGAGCAGGGTGTCTTGGTCGCGACAGGCTAGGGACACGCTCGCTAATTCATAGAGCGCGGACGACGTTTCCATGTCTCTCCCGATAGGAAGGGGGCACTTCCGGCGCTCGCCGCGAACACTACGACCCTCAGGAGCGCGGCGAGATGCGCGAGACTAGCAAATGCGGCAACGTTGCGTCAAGGAACTGTGCCAATCACCGCGGGCGTTTGAGGCTATCACCCGCCGAAATAATTAGGTGAAAATCCGCTCAACTTTACGGCATGCCGCGGCTTTCCCCGCCCGAGAAAACGCTTCCACGGTGCTTGATTGAAGCTCCAAATTCGGTTAGCGTTGCATGTCCTAGCGAGGGCACGGTGCACATCGGCATACGCAAAGCAGGCCACGCGACGATTTTGGACCTCGAAGGTCCGCTAAAGTTGGGAGATGCCGAAGAGGCTTTCCGCAACAAGATTCAGCAGCTGGTGGATTCCGGCTCGACGCACGTCGCCGTGAATCTCGCCGGCGTCACCGAGCTCGATAGCTCCGGCATCGGCGCGCTGGTCCGTGCCTTCACCACTCTGAAGCGCGCCGGCGGCAAAGCTACCTACTTCGCGCCAACAAAACGCGTTCTCATGCTCCTCAAGATGGTCCGCCTGGACACCATCCTCGACCTGGCCGACGACGAAGCCGTAGCCCTCACCCGCATTTAACCGCGCACACCACCACGCTCAGGCGCACGCTAAACCGCGCTCGTTTTGTTCGTGGGGTGGAGTGTGAGTTAGCGTCGATCGAGCGCAGGATGCCGTATGTCACGTCCCGCGATGTAGTAGATCACGTCCTCAGCGATGTTCGTGGAGTGGTCGCCGATGCGCTCCAGGTTCTTCGCCACCAGGATTAATTCAAACGCCGCAAACACCTGCGCCGAATCTTCCATCATGTACGTCAGCAATTCACGGAACAGTTGATCGCGAAGCCGGTCCACCTGATCGTCGCGGCGCAGCACGGATTGCGCCAGGTCCTGATCTCCGCGCACCAGCGCGTTTAAGCTGTCGCGCACCATCGCTTCCGCCAGCTCGCTCATGCGTGGCAGGTCCACATACGGCTTCACCTGCGGGTGCCGCAAAATCCGCATAGCAGACTGCGCGATGTTCACCGCCTGGTCGCCGATCCGCTCCAAATCCTGGTTGATGCGCGACACCGCCAGCAGAAACCGCAAGTCCGCCGCCATGGGCTGTTGCAACGCCAGTAGCCGCTGCACGCGGTCGTCGATCTCGATCTGCATCTCGTTGATCGCGCTCTCTTCGGTCAGCACGGAGTCGGCGAGGTTCTCCTCTGCGTCCAGCACGGCGTGCACCGCTTGATGCACGGCGCGTTCAGCCAGGCTGCCCATCCACAGCAGCCGCTGCTTGAGTTCTTCCAGATCGTGTTCGAAGTGTCGTTCCATGGTTCCTCAGAGTCCGGGGATGCGGGGCCCGCTGAAAATCGTTCTTACCAGTATCATCCGAAACGGCCGGTGATGTACGCCTCCGTTCTGGGATCGGTCGGCATCGTAAAGAGTTTCGAAGTCTCGCTGTGCTCGATCAATTTGCCGTCGAGCATAAAGGCCGTGTAGTCGCTGGCGCGCGCGGCCTGCTGCATGTTGTGGGTCACGATCACCATCGTGCAGCTGTCCTTCAGTTGGAACATCAATTCCTCGATCTTCGCCGTCGTCACCGGATCGAGCGCCGAACACGGTTCGTCCAGCAGCAGGACTTCCGGATTCACGGCAAGCGCGCGCGCGATACACAGCCGCTGCTGCTGCCCCCCGGAAAGCGCGAATGCAGACTTCTTCAGCACGTCCTTCACGTCGTCCCACAGCGCTGCGCGACGCAAGCTCTGCTCCACAAGGTCGTCCAGCCGGCCCTTGAAGCCATTGATGCGCAAGCCGTACGCCACGTTGTCGTAAATCGACTTCGGAAACGGGTTCGGCCGCTGAAACACCATTCCCACCCGCCGGCGCAGTCCCACGACGTCCATCCCCAAAATATCCTGTCCATCCAGCAGAATTCCGCCCTCGACGCGCGTGTTGCGGATGGTCTCGTTCATCCGGTTCAGCGTGCGCAGGAATGTGGACTTGCCGCAACCGGACGGCCCGATTAGCGCCGTCACGCGGTTCACCGGAATATTCATGTTCAGGCCAAACACCGCCTGCTTCGCGCCGTAGAAGAAGTTCAGGTTTTCGACCTTGAGCCTCAACGCCAGCTCGGCCTTCTGATGCTGCGTCGTTGTATTTTCCATGGTCACCGGTACTCGCAGCGGGTTCGGGTTCGCGTACATCGCGGGTTGTGGCGCTCCACTCACGTTTTCACCTTCGCTCATCGCGTTAAACGGATTTCGCCCGCGCCAGGATAAACCGGGCGCCCAGATTCGACAGCAACACCAGCGTCAACAAAACCAAGCCGGCGGCCCATGCCTGCCGGTGCCAGTCGTCGTACGGCGCGATGGCGTAGGTGTAAATCATCACCGGCAGCGAAGCGATCGGTTGCAGCCAGCCCTGGCTCCAGTAGCGGTTGCTAAAGGCGGTGAAGAGCAGCGGAGCCGTTTCGCCCGCCACGCGCGCCAAAGCGAGAAGCATACCGGTAAGGATGCCGCCGCTCGCCGCAGGCAGCACCACAGTGGCAATCGTTTTCCACTTGCTCGCGCCCAGCGCCATCGCCGCTTCGCGCATGTTTCCCGGCACGGCTCGCAGGAATTCCTCCGTGCTTCGAACCGTCACCGGGATCACCATCATCGCCAGCGCCACGCCGCCAGCCAGCGTGGAAAAATGCTTCACCGGCAGCACCACCAGTGAGTACGCAAAAATGCCGATCACGATCGACGGCACGCCGTTCAGCAAATCATTCGTGTAGCGCACCACGAACGAGAAAGTCTTCCCGCCGAATTCCGCGAGATACACGCCGGTCATCAGACCGAACGGCAATCCGATCAGCGCCGCTATAAACAGCAGCTTTAGGCTGCCCACAATTGCATTCGCCATACCTCCGCCCGTCTCACCAACGGGCGTCGGCAGCTTGGTGAAGAAATTCCAGTTCAGCGAGTGGCCGCCGTTGTAAATCAGGTAGCCCAGAATCATGAAAAGGATGCTCACTACGGCGAGCGCCGCCACGCCCGTCAGGCTGAGCATCACCACATTCACCGTCTTGCGCCACACAAGCCTGGCTCTTTCCGCGCTGGTGAGCGTCATGACGCTTTCCCCTGGCCGCGTTCGGTTGCCACGATCAGCAATCGCGCCAAGCCATTCAAAATAAAAGTCATCAGAAATAGCACCAGTCCCAATTCAATCAGCGCGCTCAAATACAAATCGCCGGTCGCCTCGGTGAACTGGCTCGCGATTGTCGATGCGATCGTATCGCCCGGCGAGAATAGCGAAGCCACGATGTTTGGCGCGTTGCCGATCACCATCGTTACCGCCATCGTCTCGCCCAGCGCGCGCGCCAGCGCCAGGAACACCGATCCCAGAATTCCAGTCCGCGCCCAGGGCACCACGGCTTTCCATGTGGCTTCCCAGCGCGTCGCGCCCAGCGCCAGCGCCGCATCCCTTTGATCGCCCGGCACTGTCAGCAGCACTTCGCGCGACACCGAAATGATGTAGGGCACCACCATGATTGCGAGCACGATGCCCGCGGTCAGAAACCCCACGCCGTAATTCGGCCCGCTGAATATCGGCAGAAATCCCAGCGTCGCCTTCAGCACGGGCCCAATATGATTCCGCATCAGCGGGACCACCACGAAAATGCCCAGCAATCCGTAAATCACGCTGGGTACGGCGGCCAGCAAATCGATCAGAAACGAAATCACGTCGCTGATTTTCCGCGGCGCCAGCTCGGAAAGAAAGATCGCGCTCGCGAGGCCAAACGGCACCGCTATCGCCAGCGCCACCGCCGAGGTAATCAACGTCCCGTAAATAAACGGCGCAGCGCCGTAATTATCGAAAACGGGATCCCAGACCCGCGTGAGGAAAAACATCCAACCAAATTTCGCGCGCGAAAGATGCGATTCGCGCCAAAGCTCCCACACCAGCAGCGAAGTGACCAGCAGAATGCCGGCCGCGAAAATCAACGTGATCACGTGCGCGATTTCGTCTCCGCCGCGAAGCCGCTTTACAAAAGAACGAGGCCCCGCATGGCGCGGAGCCTCGTGACCGAACGTTGTTGCCGTCGCTGACATTGGGTTTACCTGCGCAGCCGCTTACTGAATCTGCGAAATCGCCTTCAGCTCCTTGTCCACCACAGCCTTCGGAAGCTTCGCGTAGGTCAGTCCTTCGTTGTAGCCCTGTCCGTCGGTAAGCATCCACTTCAGGAATCCTTTAATCGCATCGCGCTTGGCCGCGTCCTGAATTTGCGCCGGAATCAACAGCCAGGTGAAGCTCGAGATCGGGTAGGACTGCGCGCCCGGCGCATTGGTGATCGAAACGCGGAAGTCGTTCGGGATATCCTTCGCTGCTCCCGCGGCCGCCGCCGTCACGCTCGCCAGGTCCGCCTTCACATACTGTCCCGCCGCGTTCTGCACTTTGCCGAACGGAATGTTGTTCTGCACCGCGTACACCAGTTCGATGTAGCCGATGGAGTTCGGGCTCTGCTTCACGAGGCCGGTAACGCCCTCGTTGCCCTTGCCACCCAATCCCACTGGCCAGTTCACTGCGGTGTTCTTTCCCACTTTCTTAGCCCAGTCTTCGCTGGCCTTCGAAAGAAAATCCGTCCAGATATAAGTGGTGCCGCTGCCGTCCGAGCGGTGCACCACCACGATGTCGTTCGCCGGCAGATTCACGCCCGGATTCGCTTTCGCGATGATCGGGTCGTTCCACTTCGTGATCGTGCCCATGTAAATTCCAGCGAGCGCGTACTGCGTGAAATTCAGTTCGCCGGTCACGCCGGGAACGTTGTAGCTCGGCACCACGGCGCCAAGCACGGTGGGGAAATGCAGAACCTTGATTTTCGCCTGAGCCAGTTGTTCGTCGCTCATCGGACCGTCCGACGCGCCGAAATCCACCGTCCCCGCCAGCAGCTGGCGAATTCCGCCGCCCGAGCCGATTGCTTGATAGTTGATCTGAATATTGGAATGCGCCTGGTGATACACATCAAACCACTTGGTGTAGATCGGACCGGGAAACGTGGCGCCCGCACCGTTGAGCAGCACGGTACCTTGAGCCAAGGCAACGACCGCCAACGCGAGCACGAGCGACACACCTAGCAGGATTCGTTTGGTCATTATTGAGACTCTCCTTGTACTCCCATCTTTCGCGGAGAATGTTACGGAATTGTTACATCGTTAAGAATTGGGAATGAAATCGGGCAGACAAAGGGTGGGAGGCGCAGTTTATCGGGGTGTGCTGCAACTGCGCCTCGGGATGCGGGGATGAAGCCATCTCTTCTGCCGCGCAAATATCTAAAAACGCGGTGGTTAATCTCAGTATCGAGAGGGCATTCACAACGGGCGCCCGATAGGCGAATCGAGAGCCTGTCGCACTTTGAGACTAACGCGCCCCTCTACACGTGAAATTACGCCTCGATGAAAAGCCGGTTAAACCGTTCCGGCTTGTGCGCCGCTTGCAGCCGGCTCCACTTTGTCCCGCGTGATCTCCATTTGTTTCGCGCGGCCGTGCCGCACCTCAAGCCCGCGCACCCAGAACAGAATGTCTTCCGCGATGTTCGTCGCGTGATCCGCGATCCGTTCGAGGTGGCGCGATGCCAGCACGTAATGCAAATTCGGCGCGGCGTTCGCCGGATTATCCGCGATGCCCGCCAGCAGCTTTTCAAATACTTGATCGCGGAATTGATCCACCACGTCGTCGCTCTCCAGCACTTGCGTCGCGAGGTCCACGTTTTTGTAAATCAACGCGCCCAGGCACTTCGACACCATCGCGCGCACCGCGGACGTCATCGGCTCGATCTCCGACGGAATCGGAATTTCGCCCATTCCTGCCAGCGAAACCGCGCGTTCGCTCAGGTTTACCGCCAAATCGCCCATGCGTTCCAGGTCGTTATTAATTTTCAGCGTCGCCACGATCAGCCGGACATCGGCGTCGGAAAGATTGCCCTGGCGCAGCATGCGTACCGCATGCTCGTCGATCAGAATTTCCATTTCGTTGATGCGCGGCTCGGTGAGAAACACTTCGCTGGCGAGCCGTTCGTTGCGCTCGAGTAGCGCGCGCAATCCGCGGTTCACCGAAGCCTCCACCGTCCGCGCTTGCGAGACGATGTAATTCTCCAGCACTGTTTGAAACACACCCTCACTCACTGGTTTTGTGGTTGCCACGATCGAAATCTCCTTGCGGGCCAATGCCCGCACCTAGCCCCACCCCTGGAGCTTCGGACCGCGCTGTTGCAACGAGATAAATCGCACATGAACGCTGGGTGAAGGCGGCGGAATCCCCGCCAAATCTTGCGGATAAAGGTGCTAGGGTATGAGGGCTGAGTGGCTGGACCGTCCGATCGACTACGCCGCGAGCGGCATCGAGAACGAGAATTTCGATCCCTTGCCCACTTCGCTTTCCACCCACAGCCGGCCGCCGTGCGCTTCCATGATGTGCTTCGCGATCGAAAGCCCCAGGCCCGTGCCGCCCGCCTCGCGCGAACGCGCCGCATCCACGCGGTAGAATCGCTCGAAGATGCGCTCCTGGTCCGCCAGCGGAATTCCGATGCCGGTATCTGACACCGTCACCGTCGCTTCCTTCGCTCCCGCCATCGCCGTCACGTGGATTCTCCCGCCCGCGGGCGTGTACTGAATCGCGTTGTCCAAAAGATTCTGCAGCACGTCGCGCAGCAGTTCCGCATCGCCGCGCACAGGCGGCAGTCCAGCCGGCACTTCGATATCCAGCGTGATCTGTTTCTTGCTCGCCTTCATCAGCGCCGTTTCCGCGCAGCCCTCGATCAACTCCATCAGGCCCACGGAGAAAAATTCCACTTCCATCTTTCCGGCTTCGATGCGCGCGAGTTTCAGCAGATCGTCGGTGAGCCGCGCCAGGCGCATCGCATGATTGCGGATGATATGCAGAAAGCGGACGTTGTTCTTCGGATCTTCCAGCGCGCCGCCCAGCAGCGTTTCGGTGAAACCCTGAATCGCCGTCAAGGGCGTCTTGAACTCATGCGAGACGTTGGCCACAAAATCCTGCCGCACGCGCTCGAGCCTGCGCAGCTCCGTCACATCGTGCAGCACCACCACCGCGCCTGTGATTTTCCCGATCGTTCCCCCCGGGCCGGGCTCGATCGCCCGCACCGGCGTTGCGCTCACCGAAAAATATTGAATCTGCGCGATACCCATGGCGATATCGCTCTGCAATCCTTCCTCGCCGCGCAGCGCTTTGCGAATCAGGCTTAGCAGCTCCGAATTCCGCACCACTTCGATCAGCGCGTGTCCCTCGCCGCTCGCCGGATCCACGCTGAAAATTTCGGAAAATGCGCGATTGCAGAAGACCATTCGCTCCTGCGCATCGACCACCGCCACGCCCTCCACCATGCTTCGCAGAATCGCGCTCGAGCGGTTCCGTTCGCCGCTCAGCATGCGGATCTCGCGGTCCAGGCTCGCTGCCGTGTGATTCAACGCCACGCCCAGATCCGTCAGCTCGTCCTGCGGACCATCCAGTTCGAGCGGACGGAAATCTCCCTCCGCAATGCGCTTCGCGAAGTTTTTCAGGCGATCGACGCGCGAGGAAAAGGAACTCGAAAAGAAAAACGACAGCACCAACCCCGCCACGAGCAGCATTGCCGCAAGGCCCAGCAGCCGGAGCCGCCGCTCCGACGGTTGATACAGGCTATATGCGATTAGCACTGCAACCAGCACGGCCACGTACGTGAGGCCGAGCTTCCAGAAAAGCCTAGCTCGCACGGGTCTCGAACAGGTATCCCGCTCCGCGAATCGTCTTCATGAATGCAGGATGCTGCGGATCGGTTTCGATTTTTTCACGGAGCCGGCGCACGTACACATCCACGCTCCGCGGCGTCACGAACCGTTCCGTGCCCCACACCGCGTCAAGCAGTTGATCGCGGGTGAACACCCGGTTCGGTCGCGCCGCCAAAAAGTAAAGCAGACGGAATTCCAGCGTGCTCATCGGTACCGGCTTGGTCGCCCGCGTCACTCGATACGCGGCGGGATCGATTCGCAGCAGTCCCACTTCAATCGGCTTTTCCGATGGCGTTCCCGGATCGGCACGCCTTAAAAGCGCCTTTACGCGTGCAGCCAGTTCACGCGGGCTGAACGGTTTGGTGACGTAATCGTCCGCCCCCAGTTCGAGACCCACTACGCGGTCCGCCTCTTCGCCCTTCGCCGTCAGAATCAAAATCGGCAGCCGGTTCAGGCTCACGTCTTTGCGGATCTCTTTGCAAATCTCCAAGCCGGTGAGTTTCGGCAGCATCAGGTCGAGCACGAGCAGATCAGGCGGAGATTTACGAATCTGCGCCAGTCCGGTCGCACCATCACCGCTCGATGAGACCTGATAGCCGTCTTTTTCTAGGTTATAGCGGACGAGTTCGACGATGTCTTTGTCGTCTTCGACAACGAGTACACGTTTCATTGGGTTTTCTTCATGGAATCCGTCACACCATACGAGAAAGCGAGTGTCCAGCGCAAGGCTTGCGAGGCGAAGTCACAGTTTTTTAATGGTTCTGTAACACCGTGTCGGAGCGGCACGCTGCGTCCCCGCTGAAACAGAAAGCCCGCTTTTGCCGCGTTTTCCCGCGTGCTGCGCCTCCTTCATCTGGCTCATTCCAATGCGTTTCCCCGGTCACTGGATTCGCGGCTTTGGCCACCCGTCTGCATACCATATCCGCGAAGGAAGCCGCGCGCTGCCGCAGGTTGGGCGCGGCCGCGCATCTGGGGAGGCTTGTGCCATGGACGCGTCGGTTGAACGCAAACTGGATCCAGCAAAACGCAGCTTGGAGTCTCGGGACTTCGAAGCGGGGCTGAGGCGGAAGATTGTAGGGCAGGATGAAGCGGTACAGGCAGTGGTGGATCTCTACCAGGTGTTCCGCGCGGGGTTGAACTCGCCCGGGCGTCCGGTGGGGAACTTGCTGTTCCTGGGGCCGACGGGCGCGGGCAAAACGCGCGTGGTCGAAGCCACGGCCGAAGTTCTGTTCGGCGATCCGCGCGCCGTGATTAAGGTTGATTGCGCGGAGTTCCAACACTCCCACGAAATCGCCAAATTGATTGGTTCGCCCCCGGGCTACCTGGGCCACCGCGAAACGCACCCTTTGATCACGCAGGAAGCTCTCGCGCAATATCACACCGAGAAGCTGAAGATTTCTTTCCTGCTGTTCGACGAAATTGAAAAGGCCAGCGACGCACTCTGGCAATTGCTGCTCGGCATTCTGGACAAAGCCACACTCACGCTCGGCGACAACCGCCGCGTCGATCTTTCACAGACGATGATTTTCCTTACGTCGAACCTGGGCGGTCAGGAAATCACCGACCTCATGGTCGGCGGAATGGGCTTTGCGCCGAAGGTGCAGGCAGACACGGCTCCTCGTCTCGATGAAAAGGTCGAGAAGACGGCGTCCGAAGCGGCCAAGCGCAAATTCGCTCCGGAATTCATGAACCGTATCGACAAGACGGTTGTGTTCCACCCGCTCCGTTCGCAACAGCTCGAGCAGATCCTGGACATCGAGCTATCGATGGTGCAGCAGCGCGTGCTGGAAACGGCAAAGGGGCGCTTCCTGTTCCGTGCGACTCCTCCGGCTCGCGAATTCCTGCTGCGCGAAGGAACGGACCTGAAATACGGTGCGCGCCACTTGAAACGCGCCATTGAAAGGCATCTTGTCTATCCACTCGCGAGCCTTCTCGCCACCGAGCAAGTCTCGCTCGGCGATGTGATCTCAGTGGACTGGGGCGATGGCCAGAGCAGCCTCACCTTCTTGAAAGAGGCGGAGGGCGCTTTGATTCCGATCGCCGCGCATTTGACCGAACGCGCGAAGGAAGCTGTTGCGGTGATCAGTGACGCTCGCTCGATGCCCGTGAATACCGCACGGGCCATCGCTGAGCGATTGCCGGTGCGTCCGGTGCGCTGACGGCGCGGCCGGCCCGCAAAAAAGTGTGAATGTAATCAGGGTGATCCGGTGAATTGCGCGGCGCTCCGCGAAATGGCTTCCCCAGCGCGCACAACACTCAAGCGATGGGTCCGCCAGGGATGGAAAAGTGTTCACGGAGGTTGGGACGGGCGGCGCGCAGCCGTCGCCGTCGTTCTCTGCGTTTCCTATTTCGTACTCGACCGCATCACCGTCGATTTTCAACTCTGGAACAACATCAGCGCCTGGTACCCGCCAACGGCTCTGCTGCTCGCTGTGCTATTGGGCCTCGAATTCCGCTACGTCCCGCCCTTGTATTTCATGGCGGTGATCTGCAGCGTGGTCAACTATCACCAGTCTCCTGCCACCGAGGAATTCTGGGCAGAGATCACCGTCATCTTCGCCGGTTACTGGGGCGCGGCATGGAGCATGCGCCGCTATCTCGATCGCCGGATGCCGTTTGGCAATCTGCGCGACGTAATCATCTTCCTTACATTTTCGATGAGCGCTGCGGGATTCGTCGCTGCGCAAGGCTCGTTGGCGCTGGTCATGCTGGCAGACGTGCCGCGCTCCCAATATGCAACGGCCGCGCTGAATTGGTGGATCGGCGATTCGGTGGCCCTGGTCTGCTTCTCTCCCTTCCTCTTGATCCACGTTATGCCGTGGATCCGGCGGTTCACGCGGCTCGAGCCGGCGTCCGCGTCGAAAGTGATTCCGTTATCCGATTCCGCGATTGCCGCGCCGGGCGTTTGGTTCCTCGAGAACATCGCGCAAGGGGCGAGCATCGCGCTCTCGCTCTTTGTGGTTTTCCGCTGGGAGCTGATGGCCAGCTACGAGCTCTATTATCTGTTTTTTCTGCCGATCATTTGGATTGCTGTGCGGCATGGCCTTCGGGGAGCTTCCATCGCGATCCTGCTTCTCAACGCGGGCGCGATGCTGAACATCTTTTACTATCCGGAATCGTTGAACAAACTGGCGATGCTGCAAGTGCTGATGCTGATCGTCTCTCTCACCGGTCTCTCTCTGGGCACGCTCGTGAGTGAACGGGAGCAAGGCCAGCGGAGCCTGCGCGAAAGCTTCGCCCAAATGGAAGCCCTCGTCGCCTCGGTGAACGAAGTGATCTTCGAGTTTGACGAAGAGGGAACGTACAAAAATATTTGGGTCACCGACGAATCTTCGCTGGTGATCCCGCGGCGACAGATGCTCGGTAAACGCCTATCTGACGTAATCGATCGAGACGTCGCGAAACTGCTTCTGTCGGCCTGCCGCCGCGTCTTGAGCACAGGCCAAGGCGAAAGCGTCGAATACCGCTTCCCGCTGCAAGGCGAGGATCACTGGTGGATTTCGCGCATCAATCCGGTGCGCATCGGCGCCGCCGGCGATTGGAAGACCGTCTGCATGACGGCGGTGGACATCACCGAACACAAACGCCGGGAAGCCGAGCTCCAGAAAGCCAAAGACAACGCGGAAGCCGCGAGTCGCACGAAAAGCGAGTTTCTCGCCAATATCAGCCACGAATTCCGCACTCCGATGAACGGAATCATTGGCATGACCGAGCTGGTCCTCGATAGTCCTGTGAACGACGAACAACGCGAGTATCTCGAACTGGTAAAAACTTCCTCCGACTCGCTTTTGCAGATTTTGAACGACGTGCTCGACCTCTCAAAAGTCGAAGCCGGCAAGCTTGACCTCGACCCATACGAATTCCCACTCGCAGACAAGCTGGACGAGAGTCTCAAGCCGATGCGTTTCCGCGCCAGCCAGAAACACGTCACGCTGAAATGGACGCTCGCGCCCGCAGTCCCCGAAATCGTCAATGGCGATCCTCTCCGCCTGCGGCAGATCCTGCTGAACCTGGTCGGCAACGCCATCAAGTTCACGGATCACGGAAGCGTCACGGTCACGGTCGATGTGGACCGCGAAATGCACGAAGCAGTGCTGCTGCATTTCCGCGTTACAGACACAGGTATTGGCATCGCCGCCGAAAAGCAGGCGCTCGTCTTCGAAGCCTTTGCACAAGCCGATAGCTCCACCACGCGCAAATATGGCGGCACCGGTCTGGGCCTCACGATCAGCGCGCGCCTGGTGGATCTGATGGGCGGAAAGATCTGGCTCGAAAGCGAGGTCGGGAAGGGAACTACGTTTCATTTCACGGCGCTGTTCGGCGCGGCTCATGCCGAGCCAGCCGCAGTCACTCAGCAACCAATTCGCGAGGAAGCGACATGACCGAAACCGCAGACAAGAAAAAACGAATTCTGATCGCCGAAGACGACCCCGTCTCGCGCCGCCTGCTCGAAGTGTTCCTCGTCAAATGGGGCTTCGAAGTCGTCGTCGCCACCAATGGCACAGACGCGCTTCAATTTCTCGAACGCATGGACGCGCCTCGCCTCGCCGTTCTCGACTGGATGATGCCCGGCCTCGAAGGCGTGCAGGTCTGCCAAAAATTGCGCGCCAATACCGAGCGGCCCTATGTTTACGTGCTGCTGCTCACGGCGCGCGCGCAGAAAGAAGACCTGCTCCACGGCCTGGAATGCGGCGCCGACGATTACCTCACCAAGCCTTTTGACGCGCAGGAGCTTCGCGCCCGCCTGCACGTCGGCCAGCGCGTGCTGGATCTGCAAGACCGCCTCATCGCGATCAGTGAAGAGCTGCTCTTCCGCGCCACGCACGACAATCTCACCGGC
The DNA here is from genome assembly GCA_963702125.1 of uncultured Acidobacteriota bacterium. Lineage (GTDB taxonomy): Bacteria > Acidobacteriota > Terriglobia > Acidiferrales > UBA7541 > Palsa-295. Next base: position 3,623,707 of record OY969716.1, on the reverse strand, counting down.
GTCGCCAATCGCGGCGTCATTCTCGACATGGTCAGCCGCGAACGCATGCGCCAGGCACGCGACGGGAAAACGTTCGGCATCGTCATGGTCGATATCGATCATTTCAAATACGTCAACGACACGTATGGACATCCCATCGGCGATGTCGTCCTCCAGGAAACTTCCAAACGTATGGCCGCTTCCGTGCGTCCGTACGATTTCGTCGGGCGCTACGGCGGCGAAGAATTTCTGATCGTCGTTCCCACCTCCGATGTTCCCGGCCTGATGGGCCTCGCTGAACGCATCCGCAAGTCCATCGAGTCCAAGCCCGTTCACACCGAAGCCGGCGAAATCTCCATCACCGCCAGCTTCGGCGTCGCCGCCAGCACCGATTCAAACCCTCTCGAAGCCTCCGAGCTTTTGCGCCTCGCTGACGACGCTCTCTACCGCGCCAAGCAACATGGCCGCAACCGCTGCGAACTCGCAAGCGAAGAAGAAGCGCTCGCGCTTCATTCCGGCCACATCGGCGCGAAGTCGCCCGCGCAAGCCGGCCAATCCGCGTTGCGCTGACCGCAACCTGACATCGCTTTTCCGGCTGCCGCACCCTTTTCTGCTCAAAAGGGTGCGCGGCACGCCGTAATCGCTCTGAGCGGTCCGCCGCGATCACTTCTTTCTAAAGTTTCAAAACGTTCAGACCATTCGACCGCGTCACTCTCCCTTGCGCACGGCCGCTTCACCGCCGAAGATAGTCGTACCCCAGCCCGGGAACTTCCGACGGAGCGCGCGTTGCCGATTCCCGAAATCCGAATCCAAACTCTCAACAAGCACGCCATCCGCGAGAGCGGCGACTACGTCCTCTACTGGATGATCGCCTTCCGCCGCCTCCACTGGAATTTCGCGCTCGATCGCGCCATCCACCACGCGCGTCAACTCCAAAAACCGCTGATCATTTTCGAAGCTCTCCGCGCCGGCTACCCGTGGGCCTGCGACCGCTTCCACCGCTTCGTCCTCGACGGAATGTCCGAAAAGCTCGACACGCTATCCGACACGCCCGTCCTCTATTACCCGTACGTCGAGCCCGAGCCAGACGCTGACAAAGGCCTGCTCGCCGCGCTCGCCGAAAGAGCCTGCGTCGTTGTCACCGACGATTTCCCCTGTTTCTTTTTGCCGCGCATGATCGCGAGCGCCGCGAAGAAAATTCCCGCGCTTCTCGAAGCCATCGATTCGAACGGCCTCCTCCCCCTCCGCACCACCGATCAGGTGTTCCCCACGGCTTACGCCTTCCGCCGCTTCCTCCAAAAAAATCTCCCGCTGCACCTCGATCACGCGCCTCACCAGAATCCGCTCGCGAAGCTGGATCTCCCGCGACTGAAATTTCTGCCCACAGCAATCGTGAAGCGTTGGCCCGCCGCCACGAAAGCGTGGCTCGAAGATCCCGGCTCGCTCGCCGCGCTTCCCATCAATCACTCCATCGCACCGGCCGCAGAAAAAGGCGGCGAAACGCCGGCCCGCAAACTCTGGAACGATTTCCTGAAATCGAAACTCGACCGCTACGGCGAAGATCGCAACGAACCCGGTGAAGAAGCCACCAGCGGCCTCTCGCCCTATCTCCACTTCGGATTCATCTCCAGCCACCAGATGTTTCACGATCTTGCCGAACACGAAAACTGGTCGCCCAAAAAACTCGCTCTCAAAGCCGACGGCTCTCGCGCCGGCTGGTGGGGCGTCCGTCCAAACGCCGAGCAGTTCCTCGATCAATTCATCACCTGGCGCGAAGTTGGCTACAACTTCTCCGCGCACCGCCCCGCCGATTACGACACCTACGACTCGCTCCCCGACTGGGCGCAGCAGACTCTCGCCAAACACGCGCGCGATGAACGCGCCGTGATGTACACGCTCAAGGATTTTGCGAACGCGCGTACGCACGATCCGCTGTGGAATGCCGCGCAGCGCCAGCTCGCCTCTGAAGGCCGCATACACAACTACATGCGCATGGTCTGGGGCAAAAAAATTCTCGAGTGGTCGCGCACGCCCGAGGAAGCGCTCGAGATCATGATCGAACTCAACAATCGCTACGGCCTCGACGGCCGCAATCCCAATTCCTACAGCGGAATTTTCTGGTGCCTCGGCCGCTACGACCGTCCGTGGGGCCCGGAACGCCCTATCTTCGGCACGATCCGTTACATGAGTTCAGACAACACCGCGCGCAAGTTTGACGTGAAGGGGTACCTCGAAAAATATGGCCCGCGCACCCAGCGTGTTCGTAGCCTCTTCGACGATTGATGCGTCCGCCGAACGCGTCTTCGCGTTCCACGAAACGCCCGGCGCGCTCGAGCGGCTCACTCCGCCCTGGGAGCCCGTCGAATTCGTCGAGCGTCCCGCGAATATAAAGGACGGCGCTCGCGCGGTGCTCCGCGTCGGTCCGTGGCCCTTCCGCATGAACTGGGTGCTCGAACATCGAGGCTACATTGCCGGACGCGAATTCAACGACGTTCAGATCTCCGGCCCGTTTCGCAGCTGGCATCATCGGCATAGCATGACGCCGCTCAGCCCCACCGCCTGCCTGCTCGAAGATCGCATCGAATACGAGCTGCCTCTCGGCGCGCTCGGCAAATTCCTCGGCGATTGGTATGTGCGGCGAAAGCTCACTCGCCTTTTCGATTACCGCCACCACGCCACGGCAGACGCCATGTTCGAATCGTGACGCGCCCTCGAAAATGCGCGAGAATGTTGCACTCGCATTCGATGTGGCTCGCGCCAGCAGAAGGGAAGATGGAGACGAATGACTAAATCGGACGTAGTGATCGTCGGCGCGGGTCTGGCCGGGCTGTGCTGCGCGCGCATCCTGCACGCCGCCGGCATCGATTTTCAGGTGCTCGAAGCTTCAGACGGCGTCGGCGGACGCGTCCGCAGCGATTACGTGGACGGCTTCACGCTCGATCGTGGCTTCCAGGTTTTGCTCGAGGATTATCCCGAAGCGCGCCGCGTCCTCGATTACGGCGCGCTGAATCTGAAATCCTTCGAGCCCGGCGCGTTGATTTGGTTCGGCGGCCAGCTGCACCGCTTCATCGATCCGTGGCGCAAACAGGGCGAGTGGCGCAACGCCTACGATTCAAAAGTCGGCACGCTCGGCGACAAAATTAAATTGTGGCGCCTGCGCGCGCGCCTCCACGCCGCGCCGCTCGAAAAGATTTTCTCGCGCCCCGAGCAGCCGACCCGCGCCGAACTTCAGGCCGCCGGTTTCTCCGCTCAAATGATCGAGCACTTCTTCGAGCCGTTCTTCGGCGGCATCATGCTCGATCGCGACCTGAAAGCCTCGAGCCGCATGTTCGATTTCGTTTTCAGCATGATGTCCAGCGGCCCGGTCTCGGTCCCCGCAAAGGGCATGGGCGCGATTCCCGCGCAGATTGCCTCGAAGCTTCAGCCCAATGCGCTGCGCATCAATTCACCGGTGGAAAAAATTGAAGAAGGCAAAGTCACCGTCGCCGGCGGCGAAGTGATCGAGGCGCGCGCGATCGTCGTCGCCACAGACGGCCCCACCGCCGCGAAACTCCTCACCGGCCTCAAGCCCGTCGCGTCGCGCAGTGTCAGCTGCTTTTACTATGCCGCCGACGAACCGCCCGTCAAGGATCCGATCCTGGTTCTCGCCGGCGCTCGCGGTGGCACCGTTAATAATCTCGCCGTGATGAATCGCGTCGCGCCCGCTTACGCGCCGGAAGGCAAGTCGCTCGTCTCCGTCAGCGTCCTCGGCAATCCCGCGCTCACTGAGGAACAATTGAGCGGCTTCGTGATCGCCGATCTCAAAGGTTGGTTCGGCCCGGTCGTCCGCAATTGGAAGCTCCTGCGCAGCTATCGCATCCCGCACGCGCAGCCCGAGCAATTGCCCGGCGCGCTCGATCCCATCGAACGCCCCGTAAAGCTCGCGCCCGGCCTCTACGTCTGCGGGGATCACCGCGACACCGCCTCGATCCACGGCGCGATGCTTTCCGGACGCCGCGCTGCCGAAGCCCTCGTCGCGGACCTCTCGAAGTAGCGGCGGTCGCGCATTTGGAGTAGCTGATGGGATCGACATTGAAAGCGCATCCTTATCTCGCGTTGGCGGTGAGCCTGGCGGTTTGCTTTGCCGCGGCGGGATTTGCCTCGGCGTACACGATTCCTGCGGTAAGGACGTGGTACACGCAGATCGCGAAGCCGTGGTGGCAACCGCCGAACTGGTTATTCGGTCCGGTGTGGACTGTGCTCTACGCGATGATGGCTGTCGCCGCATGGCTCGTGTGGCTTCGGCTTGGAAAGCAACCGGGTATTCCGGTGGCGCTTGCGGCGTTTGCCATTCAACTGGCGTTCAATACGGCGTGGTCGCTCATCTTTTTCGGAATGCACAGGCCCGGTGCGGCGCTGGTGGATATCGTCCTGCTGTGGCTGGCGATTTTCGTGACCATCGTTTTGTTCTGGAACATTTCGCGTGCTGCGGCATGGCTGCTCGTGCCGTACCTGGCCTGGGTGACGTTTGCAACGGTCCTGAATGGAACGATTTGGCGCCTCAATTCCGGCGCGGGATCCGTACATGTGTGAACGCGCGCTTCACCTGAGTTTCGCCCGGCAAGGTTTGCCGGCTCGGGCATGTGTGTATGGTTATTGCTCGGCGAATATACGGTTCCGTATTGAGTTTTATCGTTTTTGCGCGGGGCGGTAGAATTGCCCTTGAATCCCATTCCGCGCCCTGCTCGCTTTGGTGTACAGTCTAGGAGTAAACGAAAAGCGCCCGGAAATGGCCCCGCTTCGAAAGGTTTGATCCCATGAATCCCACCAAGCAGGAAACGCTCGACGCCGCCGATTCGAAGGCAGCGAAGTCTGCCGGCACAAACTCTCTCACCATCACCGACAACCGCACCGGCAAGCAGTACGAAGTCCCCATCAAGAACGAAACCATCAAAGCTCTCGACCTCCGCCAGATGAAGGCCGACCCTGCCGACTTCGGCCTCATGGGTTACGACCCGGCCTTCACCAACACGGCATCCTGCACCAGCCGCATCAGCTACATCGACGGCGACCTGGGCATCCTTCGCTACCGCGGCTACGCGATCGAAGAGCTCGCCGAGCGCAGCACCTTCATGGAGACGGCTTACCTGCTTCTTCACGGAGAACTCCCGAACCGCGCGCAGCTTCAGGATTGGACCTACCACATCACGCATCACACGTTCATTCACGAGAGCATTAAAAAATTTCTCGACGGCTTCCATTACGACGCCCATCCGATGGGCATGCTGATCTCCACCGTCGCAGCGCTCTCCACGTTTTATCCTGACGCAAAAGACATCTTTAACGCCGACTCGCGCCGCAAGCAGGCTTACCGCCTGATCGGCAAAATGCCCACGCTGGCCGCCTTCGCCTACCGCCACTCGCTCGGCATGCCGTTCGTCTATCCAGACAACGACCTGAGCTACTGCGGAAATTTCCTGAACATGCTGTATCGCACCGCCGAGCCCAAATACAGACCGAACCCGACGCTGGAACGCGCGCTCGACGTCCTCTTCATTCTCCACGCGGACCACGAGCAGAATTGCTCATCCACCGCGATGCGCGTCGTCGGCAGCTCGCACGTCGATCCCTATTGCGCCACTGCCGCTGCCACGGCTGCGCTCTACGGCCCTCTCCACGGCGGCGCCAATGAAGCTGTGCTGCGCATGCTCGTCGAAATCGGCTCCATCAACAATATTCCCGCCTACATCAAGAGCGTGAAAGCCGGCGAAAAACTTCTGATGGGCTTCGGCCACCGCGTGTACAAGAATTACGATCCGCGCGCGCGCATTGTGAAACAAATCGCTTACGAAGTGTTCGATGTGATGGGAAAAAATCCGCTGATCGAAATCGCTCTCGAATGCGAACGCATCGCCCTCGAAGACGAATATTTCGTAAAGCGTAAGCTTTACCCCAACGTCGATTTCTATACCGGTCTCATCTATCAATCGATGGGTTTCCCGGTCACCATGTTCCCGGTTCTGTTTGCCATCCCGCGCACTTCCGGCTGGATCGCGCAGTGGGAAGAGATGCTTCTCGATCCGGAGCAGAAAATCTCCCGCCCGCGCCAGGTTTACCTCGGGTCGGATTTGCGCAGCTATGTGGATATGGATGGCCGCAAGTAGCCGTCGCACCGGTTTTTAGCGGGTGTTCCGGGCCCTGGATGCAAATCATCGTCGTCCGTGCAAGGTTCGCCGCAGGTTCACCTTCCGTGAATCGATTCACAATGTACGCAGGCCCGAAAGTGTTTGCATCTTCCGCCAATCTCTGGCAAAACACTACGACGCCCTGCGGGGGGCATACCTGATGGATATAAGCACACGCAAAGTAGGGGCGGCCACCATTGTCGATGTGGTGGGCGATATCACCCTCTACAATTCGCCCCAAGTCCGCAAAGTCCTGCTCGACCTTATTAAGGACAAAAAGACGCCTCGAGTGATCGTCAACCTGGAGCGGGTCAAGTACATTGACAGCGCCGGCGTCGCCTCCCTGGTCGAAGGTCTAAAAGTTTCGCGCGACCAAAAAAGCTCCTTCGCGCTGTTTGGCCTCAGCCGCACCGCGCGCGAAGTTCTCGAGCTTACGCGTTTGATAAAAGTTTTCGAGGTGTACAACACCGAGGAAGAGGCGCTTGCGGGCGGCGCCAAAACGGACGCAAGTCCGGCTCGTTAACGTTTCTGGGCGCCCCAACGCTCACTGATGGCATTTACTGACAGCATTGGCGCAGCCACAATCGATGGCCTGGCATATGTAGGTGGACTTGCGCGCCTCACCGGCGGCGCGGCCAAAGCCGTTTTCATTTCCCCGTTTCAAGGCAAGCGCTTCCACATCAGCCGCGCCATTCACCAGGCGATGGCCGTCGGCGTCGAAGCTCTTCCAATTACATCTCTGATTTCCTTCTTCATCGGCGCGATTCTCGCCGTCAATGCCGCCTACGAGCTTCGCAAATTCGGCGCGCTGCATCTCGTCGCCAGCGCCGTCGCCGTCTCCATGACGCGCGAACTCGGCCCCTTGATGACCGCCGTTGTCGTGATTGGCCGTTCCGGGTCTTCTTTCGCCGCTGAGATTGGCACGATGAAAGTGAACGAGGAAATCGACGCCATGGAGACCATGGCCCTTGAGCCGATCTCCTTCCTCGTCGCTCCCAAATTTCTCGCCATGATTTTGATGGTTCCCTGTCTCACGGCCTGGGCCGACTTCATGGGTGTGCTCGGTGGCGGCGCGTTCGGTCTTGCGGCTGCCAGTTTCACCTGGGGCAGTTACATCCAAGCCACTCTCGAAGCGCTCATCGCGCACGACATTCTCACCGGCTTGCTCAAGGCCATGTTCTTCGGCCTGGTCATCACCGCCGTTGGTTGTCAGGAAGGTTTCTCCACCGGCCTGGGTTCCGAACAAGTGGGCCGCTCCACGACTTCGGCCGTGGTGAAATCGATTTTTGCAGTCGTGATGGTGGACTTGGTTTCCACCACAATCTTCTATCTCACGGCGCCTCGCTAAATGAGCCCTCTTCCTCCCAAAAAAGACTACATCGGCGCGATGACGCCCACGCCCGTGAAAGCCAGCTGCGCGATCTCGGTCCGCAACCTGCGCGTGAAATACGGCGAGCGCGAAATTCTTCACGGCGTCAATTTCGACGTTCCCGCCGGCGAGACGATGGTGATCCTCGGCGGCTCCGGTTCCGGTAAATCCACGCTTCTCCGCACGCTGGTCGGCCTCGAACGCCCCAGCTCCGGCGAGATTTACATCATGGGCAAGGAATTCGCCAACATCTCCGAAGACGAACGCGACGAACTCCGCAAGGGCATCGGCATGTCGTTTCAGAGCGGCGCGCTCTTCGGATCCATGACGGTCGGCGAAAACGTCGCGCTCCCGCTCCAGGAACACACCGACCTCGATCCCTCCACGATCGAAATCATGGTCCGCCTGAAACTCGACCAGGTCGGCCTATCCGGTTTCGAAAATTACATGCCCGCGCAGCTCAGCGGCGGCATGAAAAAACGCGCCGCCATCGCCCGCGCGCTCTCCATGGATCCACAGGTTCTGTTCTTTGACGAACCTTCCGCCGGCCTCGATCCCATCATCGCCGCAGGAATCGACGAGCTGATCCTCAAGCTCAAGCGGGCCTTCAAGATGTCGATTGTGGTGGTGACGCATGAATTGGCCAGCGCTTTCCTGATTGCCGACCGCATGATCGTTCTCGATAAAGGCGTCATCGTCGCCGACGCCACCACCGAAGAAATGAAAAACAGCACGCAGCCCCGCGTGCGTCAGTTTTTAGACCGGGTGCCGGAGCCCGAAATCACCGGCGAGATTGACTACTTGCAGATGCTGACGGGCGACATTCCGCCCATCCGCCAGTAGCAGCTCAAGCACTAGCGCGGTTGCGGTTGCATTGCTATACTCCCCGCCACTGAGTGGGAAGCGCGGCGCCCCCCGCGGAAATCATCGAGGATACGAATGGATTCAAAGCGCGAGCAGGCGTTTGTCGGGCTGTTTGTTCTCGTTGTAGCTGCCTTGCTCATCGCGACGCTGTTCGCCCTGTCGGGCACCTTCAGCAGCGGCGACATGCTCTATCGCACTTACTTCAAGAATGCCGGCGGCCTCGGTCCCGGAGCTGAAGTGCGTTACGCCGGCGGCCCGCCGATTGGCCGCGTCCGCAAAGTCGTCGTCGATCCCAGCGATCCCACCCGCATGGAAGTCGATTTCGACGCCCATCCCGACATTCCCGTAAAAACCGATTCCAGCGTGATCATCAGCAGCACCAGCCCGCTCGGCGAAAATTTTCTGGGCATCAAGCCCGGCACCGCCGCCGCTCCGCGCGCGCCAAAAGATTACGTCCTGAAATCCACCGAGCCCATCAGCTTTTCGGACATCGCCGACGCCATCAATGCCCTCACTCCGCAAGCCAATCAGCTTCTTGCGAACCTGAATTCGCGCGTCGTCGAATTGAAAGACACTTTATATCGCGTCAACGACCTGCTCAACGACCACAACCGCGACAATATTTCCGCTTCGCTCGGCCACCTCCGCGGCATGCTGCAGGAAGACCGGCCGCTCGTGAAATCGACGCTCACGAACGTAAACACGGCCGCCGAGAAGCTCAATCCGCTGATCGACAAGTTCTCCGTTGCCACCGACAAAGCGGACAAGACGCTCGATCACATCGACTCCATGATCGGCGACAATCGCGACGATATCCGCCAGTCCGTCAAGGATCTCCGCGCCACGATCGCCCAGGCGCGCCAGGCCGTTACCCAGCTGAACGGAATCGTGGACGACAATTCCGAAGACATTCAGGAGATCATCGAAAATCTCCGCGTCACCACCGAGAACCTGAACTCGTTCACCGAGACCATCAAGTCGCGGCCCTACACGCTGCTTCGCGATTCTGCGCCGAAGCCGCACAAGCCCGGCTCCGCGCCTCCCAAGTAGGCGCCGTGATTTCGTTCGCGCGGTTGATTTCTGTTTTAGTCTTGCAATCGGAGGGAGCCAAGCGTGTTTAGCCGTCACAAATGCATCATCGGACTTGTCATCCTTCTGGCTTCGCTCACCGCGAGCTGCGGCGCTCCGCGCGCTATCAAGTACTACACTCTAGACACCACCCCCGCGCCCGTCACCTCCACTTCGGCCCAGTTTCCCGTCAGCCTTCTCGTCGGCCGGATGTTGTCGTCCCAGCTCTACCGCGACGACAGAATCGTTTACGGCTCCGGCCAGGTTCAACTCGGCTTGTACGATTACGAACGGTGGTCCGAACCTCCCGCAGACCTGATCCAGACGGCCCTGATCGCTTCGCTCCGCGCCACCGGCCAATACCGCTCCGTTACTCGTGTCACCAGCAGCGTCAAAGGCGACTACATTCTCCGCGGCCGTCTGGTTTCCATGTACGGCGTCGATCAGCCCACGCTCTCGGCACGCCTCGTTCTTCAGCTCGAACTTTACGATCCCTCGAATCACGCCGTCGTCTGGTCTCAGGCTTACAGCCACGACGAACCAGTGCAGGGCGGTAAGACTGTCGCGGACATCGTCCTCGCCATGGACTCCAACGTGAAGACCTGCATGCAGCAAGCAACCGCGAGCCTCGCGCAGTATTTCACCGCCAATCCGCCGAAGGCCGCTTCTGCGGACTAGCGCGCCAACCCACCAGATTACAAATTTTTAATTCATCGCACCCGCAGTGCATTCCTCCGCTCACGCTCGCTCGATCTCCCGCGTCCCGTTCTGAACCCGCGCAGAAGTTTCCTCCCTTTCGTCCGATTTATCCCTCTACACCAGTGTCGCCACAGTCCTCACGCTGGTCCATTTACGAATGCGCTCCCTATTCGCTTTGCTCATTCTGGTTCCCGGTTCAGGCGACTTCAGCCCTCACGGTTTCTGTTACCTGTGGAACCGCCAGCTCATGTGGCTTCACATCGCGTCGGACGTGGGCATCGCGCTCGCCTACTTCACCATTCCAATCACGCTGCTCTGGTTTGTCCGCAGGCGTCGCGACATTCCGTTCAGTTGGATCTTCGGCCTGTTCGCCGTCTTCATCGTCGCCTGCGGCGTCACGCACCTGCTGGAGGTGTGGAACATCTGGCACACCGATTATTGGATCGAAGGTGTGATCAAGGCCGTCACCGCTCTCGCGTCGATCTCCACAGCCGTCGTCCTCGCGCGCTCGATTCCAACTCTCGTCACTCTTCCCAGCGTCGAAGACTGGCGCATCGCCAACGTGGCCCTCGAATCCGAAACGCATGAACGCCGCGAAACCGAAGTCCGCCTCCGCCAGCAGGAAGCTCACTTCCGCGATCTCGCCGAACTCGTCGATCTCACCCACGACGCGATCTTCGTCCGCGGCCTCGACAGCCGCATCCTATTTTGGAATGCGGCCGCCGAGCGCCTCTACGGCTGGACCAGGGACGAGGCCGCCGGCAATTCTTCGCACGCGCTGCTGAAGACCGTGTTTCCCATCCCGCGCGAGGAAATCGAAGCCATCGTCATGCGCCAGGGCTCGTGGGAAGGCGAGCTGATCCACACCTGCCGCAACGGCGAAATTTGCATCGTCTCCAGCAGGTGGGCTTTGCGTCGCGATGCCAACGGTGACCCGGTTTCCATCCTTGAAAGCAATCGCGACATCACCGCGCGCGCCAGGGAAGAAAGCAAATTCCGCGGCCTGCTCGAATCCGCGCCTGATCCCATGGTCATCGTCGATCCCGACGGCATCATCCGCCTCATCAACGCGCGCACTCAATCCGTCTTTGGCTACACGCGCGATGAGCTGATCGGCCAACCCGTCGAGATCATCGTTCCCGAGCGCTTCCGCGAAAATCACATCCTCCAGCGCCAGCGTTACTCCGCCTGTCCGGTCCAGCGCGCCATGGGCGAAAATCTCGAGTTGCGCGGTCGCCGCAAAGACGGCTCCGAATTTCCCGTCGAGATCAGCCTCAGCCCGCTGGAAACCAGCGAAGGCACTTTGATCTCCAGCGCCATCCGCGACGTCAGCGATCGCCACCGCATTCAGCAGGACCTCCGCGACGCCAATGATTTCCTCGAGCAGCGCGTCCATGCCCGCACCGCGGAGCTGGCCGCGGCCAACGCCGGCCTCGTCAAAACTCAGGAAAGCATGGCCCTCGCTCAACGCGTTGCGCGCATCGGCACCTTCGAGCTCGACGGCGCCACTGGACGCACGTCCTGGACGCCCGGCCTCGAAGCCGTTTACGGCATCCAGGAAGGCAGCTTCCCCGGCACGCGCGAAGCGTGGCTCGCCATGGTTCACCCGGACGATCGCGATCGCGCCGGCCGCATCGCCGATTCCGCGATTCAATCGCACTCACCCTATCTAAACGAATACCGCATCCTCCGCGCCGACGGCCAAACGCGCTGGGTCCGCGCTCAGGGCCAAATCTTCTACGGCCAACAAGGCGAATTCCGCCGCCTGGTCGGCGCCAACCTCGACATCACCGACAGCAAGAATAAAGAAAACGAAGTGGCGGCTCTCAACGCCACTCTCGAGCGCCGCGTCGAAGATCGCACTCGCGATCTCACCTTCGCCAATAAAGAACTCGAATCCTTCAGCTACTCCGTTTCGCACGACCTCCGCGCTCCGCTTCGCCACATTGACGGTTTCGCGCGCATCCTTTCCGACGAATACGCCGCCGGACTTCCCGAAGAAGCGCGCAGTTACCTCGCCCGCATCCTCAAATCCACCACCGACATGGGCAAATTGATCGACAGCCTCATCAAGCTCGCCCACCTCGGCCGGCGCGAACTCACCTGCGAAAAAGTGAATCTCGGCGAACTCGTGAAAGCCGCGATTGCCGACCTGCCGCAAGCGGAACCCGCGCGCAGCGTCGAATGGCGCATCGAAGCTCTGCCCTCGGTGAAGTGCGATCCCGATCTGATTCGCGCGGTGCTCACGAATCTCCTCTCAAACGCCCTCAAATTCACCCGCACACGCGACGTCGCAATCATCGAAGTCGGCACCGCTGCAAAAGATGGCGAGCTCGCCTTCTTCGTCAAAGACAATGGCGTCGGCTTCGATCCGCAGTACGCCGATAAACTGTTCGGCGTCTTTCAGCGCCTGCACGCCCAGGAAAAATTCGAAGGCACTGGCATCGGCCTCGCCACCGTTCAGCGCATCGTTCAGCGTCACAGCGGCCGCATCTGGGCGGAATCCGCTCTCGATCAGGGCGCCACCTTCTTTTTCACTCTCGGTGCGGCACGCAGCGCAGCCGCGGGCGCCGAATCCGCAACCGGCTCGCACCACACTCTCGAGCCGGTTCTCGCCCCGGCGGTGCATCACTGATTTTCAATCGGCAGCCCGGGCACAGGTGAACGTGAGAGGCCCCAGACTCATGACCTTCCAAACCAAGCTCGCCACCGCTTACGGTCTCGCCGTAGTCGTCCTGTGCGCCATGTGCTTCGTCTCCTATCGCAACGCTCAGAAAGTCGAAGAAACTCGAGTCTGGGGGCGCCATTCGAACGCCGTGCTCCATCGCGGTGAAGCTCTCGTACAAGGGCTCGCTCGCCTCGAGGCGATTTCGTTTGAATATGCGGGCTCGCACGACGCGCAAGCTCTCGCCTCATTCGACGCTGAACGCAAAAGCGCGCTCGTCGCTCAGCGCGATCTCCGCATGCTCACAGCCGACAATCTCTCGCAGCAGCAGCGTCTCGACGTCCTCGAACCAAAACTCTCGCGCTACCTGGATCTTCTTCGCGCCGCCATCGAATCGCCCTCCGGCGATTCGGCTGTCGCGACACCCAAACCGGCATCGCGGAACCAAGCACCTGCTTTGCGCCCTCTCTCTCCTGAACGCACCGATCTTTCCCGCGATATCGCCGGCCTGGTACGGCAACTGAATGCCGAAGAAGACCGCCTCTCCCTCGTTCGCCGGGAGGCCATCGACCAAGGTCTCCGCCTCACTTCGTACTACCTGGACTTCGGCTACGCCAGCGCCATTCTTCTTTCCGCGATTTGCTTCGTCATCCTTCGCGCCGAGATGCGCCACCGTGCTTCCGTCCAGCACGAACTCGAAAAAACGCAGGCCGGCCTCGAACTTCGCGTCCTCGAGCGCACCGAAGCTCTCCGCGCGGCCAATCTTGCGCTCCAGGCTCAAGTGGAAGAACGCAAGCGCGCCGAACGTCAAGTGCAGCAACTCAACTCCTTGCTCGAAATGCGCGTCGAGCAGCGCACCCTCGAGCTCACCCAAGCCGTCAAGGAACTCGATTCTTTCTGCTACACCGTCTCCCACGATTTGCGTGCTCCGCTCCGCCACGTCGATGGCTTTTCCCGCATTCTCGAAAGCGAATTTGGTCCCGAGCTGAGCCAGGACGCACGCCACTACCTTCACCGCATCGTGCAAGCCGTCAATCAAATGGGCCGCCTCATCGACGATCTGCTCGATCTGTCCCGCATCGGCCGCAAAAAACTCAGCCGCCGTCGCATCTCTGTCCGGGATCTCGTTGAGCGCTCCGTCGCCAACTATCGCGATAGCGACGATGCCCGCGGTGTCGAGTGGCGCATCGATCCGCTGCCCGATGTCAGTTGCGATCCCGGCCTGCTCGAAATCGTTTACGCCAATCTCATTACAAACGCCGTGAAATTCACGCGCGGCATTCCCAACCGGCTGGTTCAATTCGGAGCGATCACTGGCTCCGCCGGCGCCGTCACTTTCTTCGTCCGAGACAACGGTGTGGGCTTCGATCCGAAATTTGCCGATAAGTTATTCGGGGCGTTCCAGCGGCTGCATCGCCAGGAAGATTTCGAGGGCACCGGCATCGGTCTCGCCACCGTGCAGCGCATCGTTCATCGCCACGGTGGTTCGATTCGTGCCGAATCGCAACCCGGATGCGGTGCCACCTTCTATTTCACGCTGGGCGCGCGCCCGGTCGCAGCCCCTGCGCAAAATCTCGAAGAGGTGAAACATGTGCCAGTCTGATTCGGTGGAGATCCTTCTGGTCGAAGACAATCCCGCGGACGCCGAACTCGCGCTTCACGCCTTGCGCAAAAGCAAGATCGCCAATCACATCCTGCACTTGCACGATGGCGCTGAAGCGCTGGACTTCATGTTCTGCCGCGGCGAATATGCCGGGCGCAACTTCGACAACCGGCCCTCCATGATTCTTCTCGATTTGAAGCTTCCGAAAATCGACGGGCTTCAAGTCCTGCACGAGCTGAAATCGAATCCGCGCACCCGCGCGATTCCGGTGATTCTGCTCACTTCGTCCCAGGAAGAACACGATCTCGCTACCGGCTATCAAAGCGGAGTGAATAGCTACATTCAGAAGCCCGTCAACTTCGCCGAATTTCAAGAGGTCGTCCACAAGCTCGGCTTCTACTGGCTGGTGGTCAATCGGAAGCCGCCCGCTGGCGCTTTCGCTGCCTGTTAACCGGGATCCGATCGGCGCTTTCAAGGAAGGGTGCGCACTCCGCCAACGAGATGCTTTCTTACGACAATCCGCTCAACGTTTTGATCGCCGAGGATAATCCCGACGACCTCGAGTTGACTCTTCGCGCCCTCAGCAAGTCCGGCCTCGACCTGAAAATTGAAACCGTCAGCACCCGCGAAGAATTCGTCCTTAAGCTCGGGCACAACCCCGTCGATCTCGTTCTCTCCGATTACCGCATGCCCGGTTGGACCGGCATCGACGCCCTCACCGAAATCGTCAAGTCCGGTCACGATATTCCTCTGATCCTGCTCACCGGCACGCTCGGCGACGGCAAAGCCGTCGAGTGCATCAAGCTCGGCATCACCGACTACGTCTTGAAACATCAGCTTGCGCGCCTTCCCATGGCCATCATCCGCGCGCAGGAGGAAAAACTTCTCCGCGAAGGCGAGCGCAAAGCCAACGACGCGATGCGCGAAAGCGAAGCTCATTTCCGCACTCTGGTTGAAAACGCTCCCGAAGCCATCGTCGTTCTCGATGTGGAAAAAGGACTTTTCATCGACTGCAACAACAATGCCCTGAAACTTTTCAAAATGAGCCGCGCCGATCTCATGCGCTTTGGCCCCGGCGAACTGAGCCCTCCCTTCCAACCCGACGGCCGCCACTCCGCCATCGCCGCGCGTGAATGGTTCGAACGCACCAGGAACGACGCGAAGCCTTCCTTCGAATGGATTCATCGCAACGCCGCCGATGAAGAAATCGCCTGCGAAGTTCATCTCGTTTGCTTGCCGTCGCCTACGCGACAAACGATCCGCGCCAGCATTCTCGATATCACCGAACGCAAACGCTCCGAAGAAGCTGTCCGCTACATCGAAGCACGCTACCGCGGCCTGGTGAACAACGCCTCCTACGGCATTTACTGGGTCACCTTTGACGATCAGCTGCTCGACGCCAATCTCGCGATGGTCGAAATGCTCGGATACGACAGCGTCGAAGAACTGCTTCGCCTTTCAAAGTCCGCCGGGATTTTTGTCGATCCGCACGCGTTTGCCGAGCTCGCCTCAGTCTCTCGTCAGCACGCCCGGGTCGAAGCCAAAGTCGAATGGAAACGCAAAGACGGTAAGCACATCACCGTCCGCCTCGTCGGCCGCCGCACCAAAGATCTGTTCCGTAAAGTCGATTGCATGGAATTTTTCGTCGAGGATATTTCCGACCGCCTCGCCCTGGAAAAACAGCTCGCGCAAGTCCAGAAATTCGAAGCCATCGGCCAGCTCGCCGGCGGAATCGCGCACGACTTCAATAACATGATCGGTGCCATCCTCGGTTGGGCTGAACTCGGCATCGAAGAAACCGAAAAAGACAGCCGGCTTAATCGCCACTTCAACAAAGTCCGCCAGCAAGCTGAACGCGCCGCTGCGCTCACCCAGCAGTTGCTCGCCTTCGCCCGCCGCCAGATTCTCGAGCCGCGCAATATCGACCTCAATCAATGTGTCACCGAGACGCTCAGCCTTCTTGAAAAAGTAATCGGCAGCAACATCGAGATTCGCGTCAATCTCCATCTCGATCCGCCCGCCGTCCGCGCCGATCCCACCCAAATCGCGCAGGTCGTCATGAATCTTTGCATCAACGCGCGCGACGCCATGCCCAAGGGCGGCAAGCTCGATATCGAATCTTCGAGCGTCACCATCGACGAAGCCTTCTGCTCCGCTCACTCCATCGCTCACGTCGGAAAGTTTGCCGTCGTCCGCGTCACAGACACCGGCTCCGGCATGGAGCAGGGCACGCTCGATCGCATCTTCGAACCTTTTTTCACCACCAAGGAAACAGGGAAGGGAACCGGCCTCGGCCTGGCCACCATTTACGGCATCGTCCGCCAGCACGGCGGCTTCGTCGATGTCGAGAGCGAAGTCGGCGTCGGCACCACCTTCCGGGTTTACCTGCCATTCACCGCTTCCGGCGCCGTAGCCGACGTCGCAAAAAGCGATCCCAATACGGTCCGCGGCGGTGTGGAAACCATCTTGGTTGCCGAAGATCACGACGGCCTGCGCGAACTCGCCCGCGAAACTCTTCTCGGTCTCGGATACAACGTCCTCATCGCCTGCGATGGCGATCAGGCCGTCCGCGAATTTCAGGATTACACCGGCACGATCGACCTGCTCGTCTTCGACGTGATGCTGCCAAAAAAAAGCGGCCCCGAAGCCTATGCCGAAATTTCAAAGCGTAAAGCGGGTCTGCCCATCATTTTCGCCACCGGTTACAGCGCCGATATCGCGCTGCTTCACAAAGCCGAAATGCAGGGCGCCATGCTCCTCCAGAAGCCATACATTCCGCGTGACTTGGCCCGCCGCGTCCGCGAAACTCTCGACCAGCATGTCCCGCAGCACGTTTCAAATTGAACGCCGTGTAAAATTCGCCCTCCCCTCGCCCCTCTCAGCCTCATATCCGTTGACACACTTTCATTTTGCATGGTATCTCTTGCTCAATCGTGGCTTCCGGTGGAAACGCCGGATTGTAGGGATGTCAGGCGCGGAACACGCAGCCATCAGCGATATCTCTACAACAACCCACCCACCCCGGGAGGTGGATTCCTAGCGGTTTCCGCCTCCCGTTTTAATTTCTCCAAGATTTGCCGTCGCTTGCGACGCAGCGCGAAGCGCCTTAGACTGCGGTTGCTTGCCACCGCGTTGCCGACGTGACCCGCACCTCGCACTAACCACGCGCCTAGCGGGCAATCCTTTCGCCTCATTTGTTTCGCCCTCACATCGAACGACGCCTCCACGCAGAATCTGTTTACCCACACTCGGGACGCGCTATAATGCCGCGAACTGGGTGAGGCACGGCCTCACCGTAAGCCGCGAGGGAAGCAACGATGGGGCTGCAGATCGCTGAGCGAAAAAACGGTAGCGTCACCGTGCTGGATCTCGTCGGCCGGATCATCATCGGCGTCAGCAACGACACGCTCAACGCCGAGCTGCGCCGCATCGGCGAGAAACCACCCGCCGAAATCGTCGTGAATCTCGCCGGCGTCGTGCAGATGGATAGCTCCGGCATCAGCACTCTCGTCCGCAGTTTCGTCAGCCTCGAGCGCCAGGGCGGCGGCCTGAAAATTCTCAATCCCACCGGCCACGTCCGCGAAGTTCTCGAACTCACGCGCCTCATCAACGCCATCCCCACCTTCACCGACGAAGCCAAAGCCATCGCCTCATTCCGCGGCGGCGTCGCCCGCGCCTAGCCGTCCGGCAGGGCCCAACCCTGTCGGCGACAAGCAGGCACTCGTGCCTGCGCACTCGACGCACCCGTACACGCAATTTAGACTGCGGGAGTGGAGCTACCGCTTTGCCGCAAAATTCCACATCACTCGCACGAAGCCTCGATCACCTCTCACGAACACACCACGGCCTTCAGAATTTTGAATTAGCAAAATACTTCAAGGCAGGAACCTACAATTACGCGTTCTTCTTCAACTCCGCCAGCACCAGCTTCGCCACTTCCTTCAACGTCTCAAAGACACCTTGTCCAGTTACAGCCACGCCTTCCGTCACCGGCTCGCCCTTCACGCCCAGCTGCTTCGTCAGCTCTTCAATGGACAGCACGTTCGGCAAGTCGCGCTTGTTCAATTGCAGCACGTACGGAATCGTCGTGAAATCCAGGTTGTGATCTTTAAGATGTTCGCGCAGGTTGTCGAGCGTTTCCAGGTTCGCATCCAGCCGCTCTTCCTGCGAATCCGCCACAAACACTACGCCGTCCGCGCCCTTCAAAATCAGGCGCCGGCTCGCCTCATAGAAAACCTGTCCAGGAACTGTATATAAGTGGAAACGGGTCTTGAACCCGCGCACCGTACCGAGATCCAGAGGGAGGAAATCGAAGAACAGCGTCCGGTCGGTTTCCGTAGCCAGCGAAACCATCTTTCCCTTTTGATTCGCCCCGGTATGCTCGTAGATCCACTGCAGGTTCGCCGTCTTCCCGCCAAGGCCGGGTCCGTAATAGACGAGCTTGCAGTTTATCTCGCGAGCGGGAAAGTTTATAAACGGCACAATTTCCTCAGATTAGGTAGCTCGTTCTTTATAGCATAGCCAGTACCGCCCTCCAACGCGCCCGCTTCGCCCCGCTTTCTCAACTGATAACCGTGTCGGATACGGTGTAATTCCACTACGCGGTCACTACACCACCGGTACCACCCGCCGCGCCAGAGCCCAGGTCTCACGCCTCCACGCCCCCTGCAGCCCCCACCAACGTTCCTGCAGGGAAGCGCTCGCATTGACGCGCCCTCTCACCTCTGCTATGTTCCCCTAGCATTTTTAAGCGGAGCGAACACGTGAAGCGTCGCGCCAGCCACACCTCGAAATCCTCGGCCCCCCACAAATTAGTGAAAAAAAAGGCCTTGAAGGCTAAGGCACCGGTCTCGGTGCCTGATCTAGACGCCCCGGCCAAGCTCGCCCAGCTCAAGGCCTACGAAGAGGGCCTCAAGCTCTTTCAGCAGCAGAAGTTCCCCAAGGCCAAGCTCTCTCTCGAAAAGGTGCTTGAGGGCCCCGTCAAAGAACTTCACGATCGCGCCATGATGCACATCCGCATCTGCGATCAGCGCGCCTCTCGCTCGCCCGTCCCCACGGTGAAAACCGCCGAGGACCACTACACGCAGGGTGTGGCCTTGATGAATCTCGGCCGCTGGGACGAAGCGCGTGAACATCTCGACCGCGCTCACAAAGCCGCGCCGAAGGCCGACCACATCGTGTACGCCATGGCCGCTCTCGATTGCCTCACCGGTGAAGCCGATTCCGCCATGCAGAATCTTCGCATCGCGATTCAGCTCCGCCCCGAAAATCGCTACCACGCACGCAACGACGAGGATTTCGCGTTCCTGCAGGAAGACCCGCGATTCACCGAACTGCTCTACCCGGAGCGCGAAGGCTCGCTGGGCTGATTTTCTTTACGAAAGGTCGCTCGCTGCGCGCGCCACTCCGCCGACTCGCGCGGCCTTCTCATGAAATCCACGTCCAAGCGCCCGGCCAAGCGCCCTTCGAAGCCCGCATCGAAGCGTCCCGCGCGCGCCGCATCCAATCTTCGTAAACGTCCCGTCCGCATCGTCGCTCTCGGCGGCGGCACCGGCCTTTCCACCGTCCTCCGCGGCCTTAAGGATTTCGTCGAGTTTCGCGCCACTCCGCGCCCCGGCCAGAACCCCCAAAAAAAATCGCAGCTCCGTCCCATCGCCGACCTCGTAGCCATCGTCGCCGTCACCGACGACGGCGGCAGCTCCGGCCGCCTTCGCCGCGAATACAGCGTTCTTCCTCCGGGCGACATTCGCAACTGCATGGTCGCCCTCTCGAAAGACGAGCACCTGCTCAGCAAACTTTTCCAATATCGCTTTCCCGCCGGCCGCGGCCTCGCCGGACACAGCTTCGGCAATCTCTTCGTCACCGCCCTCACCAATGTCACCGGCGATTTCGCCGAAGCCGTCCGCGTCTCTTCGCGCGTCCTCGCCATTCGCGGCCGCATCTACCCGGCCACCGCTCAAAATGTCACCCTTGAAGCCGAGCTCGAAAACGGCGCCATCGTCAAAGGTGAAACCAATATCTCGCGCTCCCGCCAGCGCATCCTCCGCGTACGCCTCGTTCCGCCGCGCGTCAAGCCGCTTCCGGAAACTCTCGCTGCCATCCGCCGCTCTGACCTGATCCTCATCGGCCCCGGCTCGCTCTACACCAGCATCATCCCCAACCTCCTCGTCCCCGGCGTCACCGAAGCAATCCACAAATCCCGCGCCACCTGCGTGTACATCGCCAACCTCATGACGCAGCCCGGTGAAACCCAGCACTACTCCGTCGCCGACCACGTCAACGCCATCTACGAGCACTCCCGCAAAGGCCTCTTCGATTTCGTCGTCATCAATCGCAAAGTGATCCCCGCGAAAATCCTTCGCCGTTACAAAGCCGAAGGCGCCGAGCCCGTCCAATCCTCCGCCGCCGAATTGAAACGCATGGGCATCCGTTACGTCACAGGCGACCTCGCCCGCTACCATCGCGTCGTCCGCCACGATCAGAACAAACTCACCCGCCTGCTCCTCGAAGAATTCGTCAAGCGCCACGCCCAATAGCCGGTTTCTAAAGTGATCCCATCGCAAGCCACTTTGGTCTGTTCCGCATCACGCAATCCTGGAAATCCGATTCTTGCGCCTCCTTCTCTGCAGTCATACACTGAGCGGCGCTGCCCAAATTGGACCGCAGCGTGTCGGGGCTGCCTCTTGGCGCCCTCAAGTTAAATTTCTCAATCTTATTTTGCTCTCGCTATTCCAGGAGGATCGGTATGTGTGCGGTTTCACAGGAAGAGTTGAACGTCTATAAGTCCGCGGAAGCCCGCTTCGAATATGCCGCGCAGAAAATGAGCCTCGAAGATGGCGTTTATCGTTATCTGAAATATCCCAGCAAGGAAATCACCGTCTATCTGCCCGTCGCAATGGACGACGGACGCCTCGAAGTCTTCATCGGCTACCGCGTCCTCCACTCTTCGGTCCGCGGCCCAGGCAAAGGTGGCATCCGATTTGCGCCAGATGTCTCGATCGACGAAGTCCGCGCCCTCGCCGCCTGGATGACCTGGAAGTGCGCCGTCGTCAACATTCCCTTCGGTGGCGCCAAGGGTGGCGTCATCTGCGATCCCTCCAAACTTTCGAAGACCGAACTCGAACGCATCACTCGTCGCTACACCGGCGAACTTAGCGACTGGTTCGGCCCCGAGCGCGACGTTCCCGCTCCCGACATAGGCACCAACGATCAGACCATGGCGTGGGTCATGGACACCTATTCCATGCACGTGCGCCAGGCCACCACCGCCGTCGTCACCGGCAAGCCGCTCGAACTCGGCGGCTCGCTCGGCCGCAAGGAAGCCACCGGCCGCGGCGTGATGATGTGTTGCGACAACGCCCTCGCGAAATTGAAAATGAAAAAAGACGGCTGCCGCGTGATCATCCAGGGCTTCGGCAACGTCGGCTCGCAAGCCGCCATCCTGATGCACAAGGCCGGCTACAAAATCATCGGCCTCGCCGATATTCACGGCGGTCTTCACAACGATAAAGGTTTCGACGTTCCGAAGGTTGTCGATTGGGTTTACAACCAGGGCAAAAAACTTCACGACTTTCCCGGCGGCGGCGACAAGCAGTCCTCTAAGGATGTGCTTTTCCATCCCACAGACATCCTGATTCCCGCAGCCACCGAAAATCAGATCACCACCGAGAATGCCAACCGCGTCGATTGCAAAATTCTTTGCGAAGGAGCCAATGGTCCTGTAACCTCACATGCCGACCCGATTATCGAGAGCAAGGGAATCTTCGTGATCCCCGATATTCTCGGCAACGCGGGCGGCGTGACCGTGAGTTACTTCGAGTGGGTGCAGGATCGCCAGGGTTTCTTCTGGCGCGAGAGTGAAGTGAATGAGCGCTTGCAGGACGTGATGGATCAGAGCTTCGATCAGGTTGTTCGTTATGCCGAGTCCCACGGCGTGAACAATCGCATCGCCGCTTACATCATGGCCATCGATCGCGTTGCTCGTGCTCTTAAGCTTCGCGGCATCTACGCCTGACGCGAAGTACAACCCGGCGCATTATCGAGGAGGGAACGTGAGTCCTGATTCGATCTACCCCGGTGCGCTGAAATCGGAAGAGGATCACCGGCGCGATATTTGCGCCGTAGGCCGCATGATGCACGATCGCGGCTATGTTGCCGCTTGTGATGGCAACGTTTCGGTGCGCCTCGATCCGCGCCACATCCTCACCACTCCCACCGGCATGTGCAAAGGCATGCTCACCACCGAAGATCTGGTGATCACCGATCTCGATGGGAAAAAAGTAGCAGGCCGCCGCAATCCTTCCTCCGAGCTCGCGATGCATCTCTTGATTTACGCGCGCCGCCCCGAGGTCAACGCCGTCTGCCACGCTCACCCGCCCACCGCCACCGGTTACGCCGCCGCCGGCATGCCACTCAATAAAGCTCTGCTATGCGAACTGGTCATCGCTCTCGGCTCGGTTCCCGTCGCTCCTTACGGAATGCCGGGCACCAGCGAACTCGCCGGCTCCATCGAGCCGCTCGTTCAAAGCTACGACGCGATTCTTCTCGCGAATCACGGCGTCGTCACTTTCGGCGCGGACTTGATGACTTCGTATTTCCGCATGGAGACCACCGAACATTTCGCCCGCGTCGCGCTCGTCACCGAAATGCTCGGCAAGCAAGTTCTCTTGTCCGGTGGCGACGTAGAGCGCCTCTTCGCCGCCCGCGCCCGCTACGGCCTGCAATCTCCATCGGTCCCGCAGCCCGGCGCGCCCCTAACCAGCGACAGCAGCGACACGGAACGCATCACCCTCACTCGCCGCGAGTTGGAATCCCTGATCGACGAATCCATCAAAAAAGACCGCGCCCTCCACTAGCCTAAGTCGCGCGCAGCGCGATGTAACTAGACTGTCAGTCTGTGCCGGTTCTAAAGTGCGCGTAGCGCAGGTAGCTTAGACTTTCGAGTCTGCCTGCCCTGACGCAGGAAGGGAGCAGGACCAACTCTCAGTTGGCCCGGGTTCAGCCATTCCCACTCCAGGCACCACTCCAACTTCTTGCCACAATCGCATTAGCGAAGCCAGTCTGTGGCACAGGCTGGAGTTCGCCTGTGTGCTTTTGAATTGTTTTTGTGCAACGGGCTTTTTTCAAAAAGCCCGTCATCCGGAGGCCGATTCATCGGCCGAAGGATCTCTCCCCGCTTTCTCACCACCCGCACCGCTCACTCCACCCGCTCATGCACATAACCATGCCCATCGAGAGCTCTTTCCAATTCGGCGATATGCTCAAACCCCCGCGCCTCCATGGTGATGTCAATCGCCGTATCCCCCAGCTCCACTCCATACAGCGACCTGTTGAACGCCGTCTCCACAATATTCACCTTCTGCTCCGCAATCGCTGTAGAGAGCCGCACCAGTGCCCCCGGATAATCGGGCAAATGAATTCGCAATCTCACCAGGCGTCCATCCTTCACCAACCCGCGCTCGATAATCCGCGACAGCAGCGTCACATCGATATTCCCCGCGGACACCAGCACGCCCAGCCGCCGACCCCGATCGTCCGTCTTCCCATTCAACACCGCCGCCACCGCCACTGCGCCGGCACCCTCCGTCAACGTCTTTTCTTTTTCCAGCAGCGTCAGGATCGCGTTCGCAATTTCTTCTTCGTCCACAGTCACAATTTCATCCACATACTTCCGCACTAGCGGCAGCGTGTGCACGCCCGGCGACCGCACCGCGATGCCGTCCGCAATCGTCTTCCCCGACGGCAGCGTCACCTGCTTCCCGGCCTTCACCGCCGCCTGCATCGAAGGCAGCTTCGTGGTCTGCACGCCAATCACGCGTACCTTCGGATTTGTCTCCTTCACCGCGCACGCCACACCGCCGATCAATCCACCGCCTCCGACGGGGATCACCACGGCATCCAGGTCGCTCACCGCCGCCAGCATCTCGAGCCCGATCGTTCCTTGCCCCGCAATCACATCGTGGTCGTCAAACGGATGAATGAACGTCCGGTTCTCCGCTTCGCGAATTCGCAACGCCTCGTCGCACGCTTCGTCGTAGTTCGCGCCCACCAGAATCACTTCCGCGCCGTACTCTCGCGTCGCGGACACTTTCACCAGCGGCGTCGCCAGCGGCATGCAGATCTTCGCCGCGATCCCGCGCTTCGTCGCGTGGTAGGCCACCGCCTGCGCGTGGTTTCCCGCAGACGCCGCGATCACGCCGCGCCGCTTCTCATCGTCCGTCAGCAGCAGGATCTTGTTCAGCGCCCCGCGCTCCTTGAACGATCCCGTCATCTGCAGGTTTTCCAGCTTCAGGAAAATCGAATTTCCCGTGCGCTGCGAAAACGTCTCGGACCGCATGAACGGCGAGTCGTAGATCGCGCTCCGTATCCGTTGCTCGGCATCCTTAATCTTCTGAAGCGTCACCATCGCTCTTCCTTCGTTGCACGGATTTGTTCACAGTCAACACCGCCGCAGCCCCCCGATAACAAAAAAGGCCGTTCTCCCTCTCTGGGATAACGGCCTCGGGTCTTTTTCGCTTTTTGAATCTCGCCCGCCGTCATCCGCTCCCTGGATGCTTGCTAATTCGAATAATTCGAATCCCAATCGCGGGAATCACATGCATCGCGCACACGAATGCGTTGGCGCGCACTTTGGCGTACCCGAATCCCTGCACTCGATCCTGATTAGCGCCTTGCATCGGCATACTCAGAAATACCACGCGGGCGAAAGGCGAGCAAACAAATTGTCCCCGCCATGTTCGCACCGCAAATCAGCGCGTTCACCCCGCCGGGTAAGCTGCGCAAAAAAAAATGGCGGGCACGGTCTGCAGTTTGCAAACCGGCCCGCCATCCGGATTGACCCACCCGCACTAGTTCGCGACCACCGCGTATTGCGTCTTCCCGCTGAAATGCAGCTCAGTCACCTTGTTCCCGTCCGTCACAAACGTCGAGAACTGCGACTTGCTCGCTTCGTTCTTCCAGCTGATCGGCGCTTCCACGATCGTCTTGCGGTTCTGCGAGATGGTCAGCATCGTATCCGTTGCCGACACTTCATAATCGCCGGCCTTCAATTCGTGTCCCAGGATGAACGCCGAATTATAAAGGCTCATGGTTGTCGCTACGACGGGCTTCGTTCCTTTCGCTGCCGCGATTCCCGCCGCCATCGTCATGCACAGCATCAGTACCGCCACCACCGACATTGCCTGCTTCACACCACGTGACATTTGCATTCTCCTTTAATTGAAACGCCCTGTTTAAAACTCATCTTGAATCCCTTAGACGCGGCTCTAACTCCCTCGGCAGCAAACGGTGTTTACTTTTTATGAAAATATTTTTTGGTATCGTCGCGCGCCGCTGCCCCGCATCGAAAGCGGACACCGTTCGCCTACTGTCCGCTCGAAATCGAACACTGTTTCTCTCCGCAATTTCATAGCGTTTCCTCGTTTCCTTTAATCCTCGCTGCTTCCTCAGATACGCATGTGCGTCCCAAATTGTTTCGCGTTTTTTGCGTTACATTTCCGCCGCTTCGTTGACACTCTCGTAACACTCATCAATAATCTCTTCTCATGATTGGTTCGCTCCGCGGAAAACTCATCGAAAAGCGCCCGAATCAAGTTCTCCTCGAAGTCGGCGGCGTGGGCTATCTCGTACAAATTCCGCTTTCAACCTTCACCAGCCTGGGACCGCTTCACACCGAATCGTCGCTGATGATTCACACCCACGTCCGCGAAGACGCGTTTTCGCTTTTCGGTTTCCTCACCTCTCGCGAGAAGCACTGCTTCGAATTGCTTATTTCCGCTTCCGGCGTCGGTCCTTCGCTTGCGCTGAAAATTCTTTCCGGCATGCGCCTCGACGACTTGATCCCCGCCATCCGTAAAGGCGATCTCGCGCAGCTCGTAAAAATTCCCGGCGTCGGGCGAAAAACAGCCGAGCGCATGGTCGTCGAGCTTCGCGATAAGCTCGCTCCCGTGGACGTGCCCGAAGCCGGCAAGCCCGCCACGAAATCGCAGCTCGATTCCGACGTCTCGTCTGCGCTCATCAATTTGGGTTACGATGAAAAGGAAGTGGAAAGCGCGATCGCCAAATCCCGCCGCCCGGAGAACTCCGATTTTGAAACTCTGCTGCGTGCCTGCCTCCAGATTCTCGGCGCGGCCAACATGCAAAAGGCGGCTCGCGCCAAATGAGCGGCTCGTCTCCATCCCACGCGAAAATGACTGAACCTCACGACCGCATCCTTTCCGGCCGCGCGCTGCCAGACGACGACTCGCGCATCGAAGCCAGCATTCGCCCGCAGCGCCTCTCCGACTACATCGGCCAGAATCGCGTAAAAGAAAATTTGCAAATCGCCGTCGAAGCCGCGCGCAGCCGCAACGAGGCGCTCGACCACGTGCTGCTCTACGGTCCGCCGGGCCTCGGCAAGACCACCCTCGCGCAAATCCTCGCCAACGAAATGGGCTCGGCCATCAAAGTCAGCGCCGGCCCCCTCCTCGAAAAAAAGGGCGACCTCACCGCCGTGCTCACCTCGCTCGACGCGCGCGATTTTTTCTTCCTCGATGAAATTCACCGCCTGCAGCCTGCGATGGAAGAAATTCTCTATCCTGCGATGGAAGATTTTCGCGTCGATCTCATCATCGGCCAGGGTCCCGGCGCCCGCGTCCATCCCTATCAGCTGAATAAATTCACGCTCATCGGCGCCACCACGCGCGCCGGACTCATCATGGCGCCGCTGCGCTCGCGCTTCGGCATCGTGCACCGCCTCGAGTTCTACACGCCCGAGGATTTGCTGCGCATCGTTCACCGCTCCGCAAAAATTCTCGATATCAAAATGGATGAAGACGGCGCCTTCGAAATTGCGCGCCGCAGCCGCGGCACACCGCGCGTCGCCAATCGCCTCCTC
The DNA here is from genome assembly GCA_963702125.1 of uncultured Acidobacteriota bacterium. Lineage (GTDB taxonomy): Bacteria > Acidobacteriota > Terriglobia > Acidiferrales > UBA7541 > Palsa-295. Next base: position 3,596,422 of record OY969716.1, on the reverse strand, counting down.
CGCCGCGTCCGCGATTTCGCCCAGGTCCGCGCTAAGGGCGTCATCGACCTCGGCGTCGCCCGCGACTCGCTCGCCATGCTCGGCATCGACGAGCACGGCCTCGACGAGACCGACCGCAACCTGATGCTCGCCATCATTCAAAAATATGGCGGCGGCCCCGTCGGCCTCAATACTCTCGCTGCCTCGCTCAGCGAAGAAGAAGACGCCATCGAAGAAATCTACGAGCCCTACCTCATGCAGCTCGGCCTTCTCGATCGCACCCCGCGCGGCCGCGTCGCCACCGGCCTCGCCTACAAACATTTCCAGCTCGAAGAACCGCGCCGCCAGCCCGGCCTCTTCTAATCTCTTCATCCATTCGAGGTGCATATGGCACAAACGTTCTCAATCTCCTCCGCAAAATTCTTCAGCGGCGCATCGTCATCGCCGTCGCGCACCGAAGCCGTCGCCGGCACCCGCTCCGCGCTCCTCAGCAAAGTCCCCCAAGTCGCCCTCGCCTTCTGGGTCGCCAAAATCCTCGCCACCACCCTCGGCGAAACGGGCGGCGACGCGCTCTCGATGACGCTCCAGCTCGGCTACGCCCTCTCCACTTTGATCTTCCTCGGATTTTTCGCCGTCACGCTCGCCGCGCAACTCGCCACGCGCCGCTACCACCCCGCCATCTACTGGGCCGTCGTCGTCGCCACCACCACCGTCGGCACCACCACCTCAGACTATCTGGACCGCACGCTCGGCCTCGGCTACGTGAAATCCTCGATCATGCTTTTCGCCGCCGTCGTCGTCGTGCTCGTCGCCTGGCGCCTCACCACCGGCGCGATCCGCGTCGACCAAATCGAAACGCGCACCGACGAAATTTTTTACTGGCTCGCCATCCTCGTCTCGAACACCCTCGGCACCGCCCTCGGCGACATGACGGCTGACGATCTCGGCCTCGGCTTCTCCGGCGGCGCTCTCCTGTTCGCCGGCCTCATCGCGCTGGTCGCCGTTGCCGCCTACTTCACCCGCAACGCCAAGCCCGCCTGGCGCGGCATCCTCTTTTGGGCCGCCTACGTCCTCACGCGCCCCTTGGGCGCCACCCTAGGCGACACCCTAACCAAGCCCCACGCACAAGGCGGCCTGGCCCTCGGCCGCATCGCCTCGTCGCTAGTGATCGCCCTAGCCCTGGTGATCGTAATCGCCTCCACCACCCTCCGCCGCCGCACCCCCGAATCGCCTGCGGCGTGACCGGCATCTTGCACATCACGGACAGAACCGCGCCCGTCCCCCCTTCACAAATCGCACCCCCGCTCCAGGCAACACGCCCGCTGCATCACCCAACAAATGAGCCGGGAATGCAAGTGGCACAGGCTGGACTTCGCCTGTGTGCCTTCCCCCCACCGCCCCCACAAAACGCCCCGCCGGTCACACCTTCAGCCGCGACACACCACCCTCCGCCGCCCGCACACCACCCGTCCCGCGCGAGTTCTCGCGCCCACGGAGGGCTCGCGCAACGCCTTTGGCTTTCGCTCGCAGTCGCTCCGAGATACAGTAGCTTTCCCATAACTCACGCAGTACAATCTGGCCGCTTCCATCTCAAAGAGGTCGTGCCCTTGCCCGGCAAGAAAAAATCTCCTCCGAAATCCGAGCCTCCTTCGAAAAAGCGTCCCATCGAGCAATACGAACACAAATCCAAAACGCGCGTAAATAATCCGCCCGTCGGTCTCGTCACCCCTCAGACCGACCCTCCCGTCCCTTCGCGCAAATCCTACGACTACGATCCGCACCTGGACCCGCAACTCGTCTGGGCCGGCAAAAAAGAGCACACCTCATTCGAAGTTCCCACCGTCTCCCTCCACGTCCACGAACGCATTGACCCTCGCACCATCATTGAAGCCGTCCGCAAGCGCAATGGCGCGCCGCTGAAGCCCGCCCAGGGCTACCTCTTCGAAACCAAAGAAGAAAATCCTCCCCTTCGCGAAGCCGTCGATTTCTACCGCCACTCCCACGGCTGGACCAACCGCCTCATCGCCGGCGATTCGCTCCTGGTCATGAACTCCCTCCTCGAAAAAGAGGGCATGGCCGGCCAGGTCCAGATGGTTTACATCGACCCGCCCTACGGCATCCGCTACGGCTCCAATTTCCAGCCATTCGTCAATCGCCGCGAAGTGAAAGACGGCAAAGACGAAGACCTCACCCAGGAACCCGAAATGGTTCGCGCCTTCCGCGACACTTGGGAACTCGGCGTTCATTCCTACCTCACCTACCTTCGTGACCGGCTGCTCTTGGCCCGTGAACTTCTTCACGAATCCGGCTCGTGTTTCGTGCAGATTTCCAACGAGAACTTGCATCTTGTACGTTCATTAATGGATGAAGTTTTTAATCAGAAGAACTGCATCGCCACGATCTGCTACAAGAAACCAGGCCAGAGATCCGCGCAACATCTTCCGTTGTTGACGGATTTCATTATCTTGTACGCGCGCGACCGCGAAAAAATGAAATACCGACAGCTGTACACGGAGAAGAGCCTTGCGGGTGAAGGCGGCGACCACTATACGCAAGTCGAGCTCGAAGACGGGAGAACGCTTCCCTTAACGCAAGAAGAACGACTCTATCCGTCCAGACTCCCTCGAGGCGCGAAGGTATTTGAAACCACATCGCTGACCTCCGCCGGCAGTCAGGGAGGCGACGGAAAGTTCGAATTTCAGGGGCGCAGCTATTTCCCGCCATCACATAAACACTGGAGCGCCAGCGTACCGGAAGGCATGGACCGGTTGGCTGCAGCGCATCGGATCGTCGCCAGTGGGAATTCGATTCGATTCAAGCGCTACTTCGAGGACTTCCCGTGGATGACGATCGATAACCGCTGGAATGATGTCGGAATGTTCGGAGAAAATACGTACGTCGTTCAGACTTCGACGAAGGTTCTTGAGCGATGCATCCTGATGACTACAGATCCGGGAGATGTCATTCTCGATCCTACTTGTGGGTCGGGAACAAGCGCCTACGTCGCCGAACAGTGGGGCCGGCGGTGGATTACCTGTGATTCATCCCGTGTCGCGACTACTCTCGCCAAACAGCGAGTGATGGGGGCGACGTATGACTATTTCAAGTTGGCGCAACCCAACGAGGGAGTCGACAGCGGGTTTGAATACCAGGCAGCCTCCCACGTCACGCTTGGCTCCATCGCGAATGCTGAGCCAGTTGTCAGGGAAACTCTATTCGACCAGCCGCTCGTCGACAATTCCCGCGCAAGAGTCTCCGGCCCTTTCACTGTCGAAGCCGTCCCCGCGCCCAACGTAAAATCCATCGACGACATCGATACTCCGCCGCCTCCCGCCGACGCGTCCATCGCTCGATCAGGTCCCACTCTCCGCCAATCCGACTGGCGCGACGAACTTCTAAAAACCGGCATACGCGGTAAGGGCGGCCAGACGATCAATTTTTCTCGTGTCGAGCCCCTTGCCGGCACGCGTTGGCTCCACGCCGATGCCGAAACCAAAGGCGTCAAGCCCGAGCGCGTCGTCATCTGCTTCGGTCCAGACTACGCTCCACTCGAACAACGCGTCGTCGAAATGGCGTGGGAAGAAGCTCGCACGCTTCACCCGAAACCGGACATCCTCGTTTTCGCCGCATTCCAGTTCGACGCCGAAGCCGCCAAAGACATCGACGAACTCACCAAAGAAAAAACCGGCATGACGTTCCTCACCGCACAAATGAACGCCGACCTTCTCACCGACGACCTAAAGAAAAAGCGTTCCAGCAATCAATCCTTTTGGCTCGTCGGCCGTCCCGACGTCGAACTCACTCAGATCAAATCCGGCCCCGACAAAGGTAAGCATCAAGCGACTGTCCACGGCTTCGATTACTACGACACGCGCTCCGGTACTATCGTTTCGGGCGATACCAAAAATATTGCGATGTGGCTCCTCGACACCGACTACGATGGCCGTAGCCTTTACCCGCGCCAAGTGTTCTTCCCACTAGCCGACGAAGACGGAGGCTGGGCTAAGCTGGCCAAAAACCTGAAAGCCGAAATTGATCCTGAACTGATCGAAGCCTACCGCGGCACCGAATCGCTTCCTTTCGAACTCGGCGAGCACAAACGCGTCGCCGTCAAAGTCATCGACGATCGCGGCATCGAAAGCCTGAAAGTGATTCAGCTCTAGCTCTGCGTATATGCCACCGACCAGCGCTCCATCGAAAACAATCGACCAGCTCATCATCAACTCTCCCTACGAAGAGCCGCGTGAATATTGGAAGCGCGATCCCCAAACAAAATTATTTTCCCGCATGGAAGGCCGCCGGCCCGCCGGTTACGTCCGCGCCTCCGAAAACTCAAAAGCCCTCGACGATCCCGGCATCTTCATCGAGCTACCTCTTCCAAAACTGATTCGCCCGCGCGTGAAAAAATGGCGTGACGAAGGCTATCGGGGTGTTTCAGGAATCACCAAGCGTCTGCTCGCTCACTGGAATGACGCCCAACAGCGCGACACTCGCCGCCTTTTCTACTGCCAACTCGAAGCCATCGAAACTCTCATCTGGCTCGCTGAAGGCCCCGCAGTCGGTAAGGTCGGAATCCATATTCCGGGCGACGCGGGCCCGTTCCCGCGTCTCTGCTCCAAAATGGCCACCGGCTCTGGAAAAACCATCGTCATGGCCATGCTCATCGCCTGGCAAATTCTCAACAAGGCCGCGGGCTCGCCGGGCAACTTCTCTAAAAACATTTTCATGGTCGCTCCGGGCCTCACCGTAAAAAATCGCCTGCAAGTCTTAGTTCCAGGGCCGAACGACTACTATCGCGAATTTAGCTTGATTCCCCCGGGCCTCGAAGACGGTCTCCGGCTCGGGAGAGTCCGCATCGTCAACTGGCACATGCTCGACTGGGAATCCCCTGAGCGCATCGCCAAACGAAAATCCGTCGACAAGCGCGGTGCTCTCAGCGACGAAGCTTATACACGCGAAGTCCTCGACGACATGGCATCCGCCAAAAATATTGTCGTTATCAACGACGAAGCCCACCACGCTTGGCGCAAGGCTCCCAAGACAAACATCAAAGGGGTCGCCAGAGAAGACATCGAAGAAGCCACAAAATGGGTAGGTGGGCTCGACCGCATCCACAAGACTCGCGGCATTCTGAATTGTTACGACCTCACCGCCACTCCATTCGCCCCAACTGGACGCCGCAGCGGCGAAGACACCCTGTTCGAATGGATCGTCAGCGACTTCGGCCTTAACGACGCCATCGAATCCGGCCTCGTCAAGACTCCACGCGTAGTAGTCCGCGACGATGTCGTACCGGGAAAAGACTACAAATCGCGTCTATACCACATCTACGCCGACCCCGACGTAAGGGACGACATCAACCAGAAAGTGGGTCCAGAAGTCCCCCTGCCAGACCTCGTTAACACCGCCTATACTTTGCTCGGCAGCGATTGGGAAGCCGCCCGCAAACTCTGGGAACAGCGAGGCGAGCCGACCCCGCCGGTCATGATCACCGTCGCAAATCTAACGAACACCGCCGCCCGCGTCGAATACACGCTTTCGCGCAAGAAAATTCACATCGAAAAGCTTTGCGATCCGGACCGGATTCTTCATATCGATTCAAAAGTTCTCGGCCACGCCGAGGCACAGAACGAAGCTCCGGAAGACGGTTCCTCCGCTGAAACCGAAGCCGAGAACGCCGAGGCGCCCGAGAAAAAACTTACCAAGCAGAAACGCGCCGAGCTTCTTCGCAAAACCGTCGATACCGTTGGCCGGGTCGGCGAGCCCGGCGAGAAAATTCAGTGCGTGATTTCTGTCGGAATGCTTTCCGAAGGCTGGGACGCAAAGACCGTCACCCACATTATGGGCCTGCGCGCTTTCACTTCGCAGCTGCTCTGCGAACAGGTCGTCGGTCGCGGCCTGCGCCGCGCCTCCTACGAGATCGACCCAAATAAGCCCGACTCGGGCCTTTTCGCGCCCGAATACGTCAACATTTTCGGTGTTCCATTCACGTTTATGCCGCACGAGGGCGACGCCGACGCGCCCATACCACCTCCGCCGCAACCTACCTCTCGCGTCGAGCCGGTAGCCGAACGTAAGCACCTGGAAATCTCCTGGCCCAATCTAATTCGCCTCAACTACGAATATCGAAATGATTTGCAACTCGCCTTGGACAAAATCAAGCCGCTCGCGCTGGACGCCGCCGACAATCCTCGCATCGCCGAACTGGCCCCGGTGATCGACGGTAAACCCGACTCCACAAAACCCGCGCTCATCGACCTGGAGAAATTAGCCCGCGAACAGCGCATGCAGCGCGTAATTTTTCAGGTCGCTGCGGACATTTACGATCAAGTCCGGCCTCCTTGGAAGGGCAACCGTGAGTACCTGCTCGCTCAGGTAATTCGGCTCACCGAGCAATACCTCACCAGCGGCAGAATCGTAATCTCGCCTCCGCTTTTCGAGCAGTCGGACCGCAATCGTCGAATCCTCTACACCCTCAACATGACTAAGATCGTTCAGCATCTGTGGAACGCGATCAGGGAAGAAAACTCCGAAGCAGTCGTTCCCATTTTCGATAAAGAGCGGCCCATCCGCTCGACGGGCGGAATGCAGCCCTGGTTCACCCGCCGGCCCTGCGACGTCACCGTCAAGTCGCACATCAATCTCTGCGTTATGGACTCACGCCTCGAAGCCAGCGAGTCCGCGGCCCTCGATCGCGACTCCAACATATTCAGTTGGGTCAAGAACGACCATCTGGGGTTCGAGGTTTTTTACACCTATCGCGGCGTCGTCAAGCGCTACCGGCCCGATTTCTTAATTCGCCTGACGAACGGTACAACCCTGGTTCTCGAAACAAAGGGACAGGAATCCCAACAGGACCACACCAAGCGCGACTTTCTTGCAGAGTGGGTTAAAGCTGTAAATGCCCACGGCGGCTTCGGGAAATGGACCTCAGCCGTTTCATACTCTCCAGCTGACTTGCGCGGAATCCTGGCCAAGGCCAATTCTTAGCCGCGCGACTCATTTTTCCCTTTACAACCTATTACAAACATGTTAACGTTAGGCGGGCGTCACTAAGAGCCTATTGAGGATCGCACATGCGAACTGGCCGTCGGGCAACACTCCCCAACCCGGCGCCGATCCCCGCGTCGGCCGTCCATCCGTACAACTACCGGCGCATCCCCGCCAAATCATCCGTAACACCCGCACAAATCGCCTTCGGTTCAAACTCTAATCGACATCTCGTAAAATTAAAATGTGACGTAACTTCAAGAAAACAATCATCGGAGGCCCATTCTAATCGGCACTAGATGACACATTCGTCCAAAGCCGATCATCCGCCCCATCCCCGTAGCGTGGACTTCAGTCTGCGCCCGCCCACACGCATTTCCCGGAGTGCGGTAGCGGAGCCACCGCTCCGCCGCAAGCTCACATCGCACTCCCTCGTTGTCTCGCTCATCGCACACCCAAAAGCTCCAGCACAGTCGCCGGTCGGGCGTGCCGCGCCTTGGCCCGGCGGTGGGGTAGGCATTCCTGCCTGCGCAACGCCGCCCACACCTCAATGAACTGTGCGCCTACTGCGTCACTCACACCCCGCTCCACGCGCTCATCCACACGCGCTAGAATGTCCCCCACAAATGCCGAAAGCCTACCTTTCACTGGGATCGAATATGGGGGATCGCGCCGGGAACATCGCGCGCGCTGTGGCCCTGTTGCGCGAGCGCGGGGTGAGGGTGGTGAAGGAGTCGGCGCTGTATGACACCGAGCCGGTGGAAATGCGGACGCAGGACTGGTTCGTGAACAGCGTAATTGAGGTCGAGGCGGATGAGGCGCCGGCGCGCCCTGCTACGGCGCGGATTTCACTCCCTTCGGCTCCGAGCGCCAGTTCAACAACACCTGCGTTCCAAACTACAAATTCGAATCCAAAGAACGCGACTCCGAAACCGGCAACGACGACTTCGGCGCCCGCTACTACGCCTCCTGGGTCGGCCGCTGGGAATCCCCCGACTGGTCCTCCACCCCCGCCCCCGTCCCCTACGCCGATCTGACAAATCCGCAAACGCTCAACCTCTACATGATGGTGAAAGACAATCCAGAAAGTTATCCCGACTTAGACGGGCACGACTGTTGCGATGTTTGGAATGTCATAAATTTTCTGCTCGCAGGCGCCAACGCGTATTTCAGCGACAACGCCGGTGGCTACGGGCGGCAGCAGCAGACCACGACATCTGGGAAGCTCGGCCAGGTGGCCGGAGACGCGAGCGCCTTTATGGAAGGAAACGAAAAGGTCGGTACGGCAGCGGCTGTCGATACAGCGTCTCTTTCTGCCGATGCGACTGGCGTTGGCGCTGCGCTTGGGGTGCCTGCGATGGTCGCTGCGAACGTTCTCGGTACCCAAGGAGTTGTAGAATCTACTACTGCCGGCGTTAACTTAGTCAAAGACGTTATTAATGCACCCGCGCAGAGCAAGGGATCAGGCCCGAAAGCCGCCGACGCACCGGGCGTTAGCTCTAGCGGACGAGCCACCGACGCGCACGGTAACAAGTTGGGGGGAAGCGGAAAGCCTCAGGTCCACGAGACCGAAAGCAACACCAGAGAAGGTGCTCGAAATAAGTCTCTTAACGGAGGTTCGACGGCGGTAAATCACAACAATCCAACCACCGGCAAACCGCACTATCATTCAGGCGACGCGCAAGGCGAGAAGAAGCCAACCAGCACGCACCACAATTATCCGGAATAACGCGAATATGGAAACCATCTGGAAACTCGTTGCAGAAATCTTGGTTGAGCCGGGGGACATGGCTTCGGGCCTTACCAAGGGATTCATGAATGTTACGACGTGGGCAGACTCAGCTGAATCTGCCAGAAACAAACTAAGCGCGTACCTCGAGCGATTTAATTGGCATCTCATTTCGATCGAAAGCGCGAACACGATCCCAGACTGCGAGACCTGCGAGAACGACGAAATACAGGAGATGGTGGCAAGGACCAGAGAGAATCCTCGCGCGATAATTCTTGGGACCTTTCACGGATACAAAGAGAACTGAGTTTCTTATTTAAGTCGCGTGGAATCATCGGCGAGTCGCAAACGACTTTACAAATTTTATTTTTCGTGTTAACGTTACCTAAAAGTTACAAAAATTTCCTAGAGAATCGCACATGCGAACAGGCCGCCGGGCACAGCACTCCACCCTGCCGCCAACCCTCGTCCGCGCCACCCATCCGTACTTCTACCGACAGATCGTCACCGGATCATCCGTAACACCCGCAAAAATCAACTTCGGTTCGAACTCTAATCGACATCTCGTACGATTAGAATCCGATGTAACTTCAAGAAAACAATCATCGGAGGCCCATTCTAATCGGCACTAGATGACACATTCGTTCAAAGCCGATCATCCGCCCCATCCCCGTAGCGTGGACTTGAGTCTGCGCCCGCCCCACACGCATTTCCCGGAGTGCGGTAGCGAAGCCACCGCTCCGCCGCAAGCTCACATCGCACTCCCTCGTTGTCTCGCTCATCGCACTCCCAAAAGCTCCATCACCGGCCGCCGGTCGGGCGCACCGCGCCCTGGCCCGGCGGTGGGGTAGGTATTCCTGCCTGCGCAACGCCGCCCACACCTCAATGAACTGTGCGCCTACTGCGTCACTCACACCCCGCTCCACGCGGTCATCCACACGCGCTAGAATGTCCCCCACCAATGCCGAAAGCCTACCTTTCACTGGGATCGAACATGGGCGATCGCGCCGGGAACATCGCGCGCGCTGTCGCGTCACTGCGCGAGCGCGGGGTGCGGGTGACGAAGGAGTCGGCGCTGTATGACACCGAGCCGGTGGAGATGCGGACGCAGGACTGGTTTGTGAACAGCGTGATCGTCGACGGCACCGGCGCGCCCTGCTACGGCGCGGACTTCACTCCCTTCGGCTCCGAGCGCCAGTTCAACAACACCTGCGTTCCTAACTACAAATTCGAATCCAAAGAGCGCGACTCCGAAACCGGCAACGACGACTTCGGCGCCCGCTACTACGCCTCCTGGGTCGGCCGCTGGGAATCCCCCGACTGGTCTTCCACCCCCGCCCCCGTCCCCTACGCCAACCTCACCAATCCCCAAACGCTGAATCTCTATATGATGGCAACCGACGACCCCGAAACATTCGCCGACCTCGACGGTCACTGTCCACAATGTTTCGAGGAGCTGGAAGAAGCAGCACCTGAGGTCCTTGAGACTCTCGAATCGTACTCGCCCGAGCTAGCTAAATTCGACAGTGCCGTCGCGGACAAATTCGAACCCGTCGACGCCGCAATTACCAACGCATCTAGCAAAGCAGGCGATTGGATCTACGGAGCACTGACTGCCGCCACTGCTTATCTCATGCAGAAGGGCGACGGCAACGCTCACCATCCCTCCAACTCAGACGGCAAAGGCCAAAGTGAAGAAAAGAAATCTGAACCGGAGCCGCAGCCAGCCTCAGGAGGCAGCGGTTCGATCTACAAAGTGCCCGGATCCGGCACGAAAAGTGGTAAACCCTACATCGGTCGCCACAACAAGCCGAATCCTTCAAAAACTCGAAGAGCGAAAGACGGGCGAGATCGGAAGCAGGCTAAAGTCGTTGATACTTACAACGCGGACGATACGAAGGAAGGACGACAGAAAGAGCAACAGCAGATAGATCAACACGGCGGGATAGATAACCTTGACAACCAAAGGAATGAAATTGCGCCTAAATGAATTTTGGGATTGGTTTGAAGAAATATCTGTGGCGCTTTCTGCGGATCCAAACAACGGCAAGCTACTGGGCGAATTAGACCATAGAATTACGGAAATTGATCGTCGGTTGACCTGGGAAATAGGCCCGGGAGAACGTGAAGAATGGCAGTTGGTTATCTCGCCAAACCTTAATCGGGACCTTCGAGCCCTCGCAAGACGAGTGGTTTCGCACGCACCCTCAATCGAGAATTGGGAATTCCACTCCGCAAGACTACCGAAGGACTGGGACTACAAATTCGAACTGGACGCTGAAGATGGCAGTATCGTAAAGCACTTCGATGCATCGCGTTGGACGTTCGTACTTCTTGAGTATCCGGATAAAGGGCATGAAGTACTTTTGAAGTCTCCATCGGCGGCTAGCCTCTCCGCCGATCAACGGGATTGCGCAGCGTCGATAGTGCTCGTTGCGGTCTTGGGTGAGGATTTGTTTCTTGATTATGTCGAGTGGTATGACCTAGTCGAAGAATTCGAGCCACGATTCGCGAAAAAACAGAAGCCGGTGGCTCTTCTGCGGGACGCGGTCTTGGGAACTTCAATGCGACGCAGATCAACCGACCACACCTAAAAAGGAGCGTTTAAATCCTCATGTTATATTACTCTTGAAGAACTTCACAAGGTATGCTATTGTAGCGTACTGTTAAATCTGCACAATTCGGAATTTTACATGCAAATCGGCCGCCGGAAACCCCGTTCCAACCCGCCGCCAGTCCCCGCTTCCGCCAGCCATCCGTACAACTACCTACAAATCCTCACCAAATCATCCGTAACACCCGCAAAAATCAACTTCGGTTCGAACTCTAATCGACATCTCGTACGATTAGAATCCGATGTAACTTCAAGAAAACAATCATCGGAGGCCCATTCTAATCGGCACGAGATGACACATTCGTCCAAAGCCGATCATCCGCCCCATCCCCGTAGCGTGGACTTCAGTCTGCGCCCGCCCCACACGCATTTCCCGGAGTGCGGGTGCGAAGCCACCGCTCCGCCGCAAGCTCACATCGCACTCCCTCGTTGTCTCGCTCATCGCACTCCCAAAAGTTCCAGCACAGTCGCCGGTCGGGCGCACCGCGCCTTGGCCCGGCGGTGGGGTAGGCATTCCTGCCTGCGCAACGCCGCCCACACCTCAATGAACTGTGCGCCTACTGCGTCACTCACACCCCGCTCCACGCGCTCATCCACACGCGCTAGAATGTCCCCCACCAATGCCGAAAGCCTACCTTTCACTGGGATCGAACATGGGTGATCGCGCCGGGAACATCGCGCGCGCTGTCGCGTCACTGCGCGAGCGCGGGGTCAGGGTGGTGAAGGAGTCGGCGCTGTATGACACCGAGCCTGTGGAAATGCGGACGCAGGGCTGGTTTGTGAACAGCGTAATTGAGGTCGAGGCGGATGAGGCGCCGGCGCGCCCTGCTACGGCGCGGATTTCACTCCCTTCGGCTCCGAGCGCCAGTTCAACAACACCTGCGTTCCTAACTACAAATTCGAATCCAAAGAGCGCGACTCCGAAACCGGCAACGACGACTTCGGCGCCCGCTACTACGCCTCCTGGGTCGGCCGCTGGGAATCCCCCGACTGGTCCTCCACCCCAGGCCCCGTCCCCTATGCCGATCTGACAAATCCGCAAACGCTCAACCTCTACATGATGGTGAAAGACAATCCAGAAAGTTATCCCGACTTAGACGGGCACGACTGTTGCGATGTTTGGAATGTCATAAATTTTCTGCTCGCAGGCGCCAACGCGTATTTCAGTGACAACGCCGGTGGCTACGGGCGGCAGCAGCAGACCACGACATCTGGGAAGCTCGGCCAGGTGGCCGGAGACGCGAGCGCCTTTATGGAAGGCAGCGAAAAAGTGGGCACGGCTGCGGCCGTTGACGCCGCGTCAGTTCCGGCCGACGCAACGGGGGTCGGTGCCTTAGCGGGCGTGCCCGCCGCAGTCGTGGCGACCGCGATCGGCGCACAAGGAACCGTGGAAGCTGGCACAGCCGGGGTCAACTTAATCAAGGACGTCGTTAACGCCCCGGCGGAGAGCCGTCGTGTTGGAGACTTTAGCCAGGCCGACAAAGATCGCATGGACGCGAAGCGCGCCGCAGAAAACGGAGGAACGATCAAATGCACGGAGTGTGGCCAGGACGTCGAAAAAATCCAGAACGAAGCTGGCGAAAAAACTCCGGGCAATCAACTGCAACGCCACCATGATCCGCCTCTCAGCAAGGGAGGAAATAGCGCCTCGCCAGGAAATCGGATCGTGTGCAGGACTTGTCACGTTAAAATTCATAAAAGCCCGGGTCCACCTTCGAAGTGAGTCAACTTATGGATGGAAACTTGGTAGTGGAAGTATGGTTTAACATTCGCAAGGACCGGGATGGTTTTCCCAAGTCCCGTTCCCGGGAGGCTCTGCTTTGCAAACCAGAAAACCCAGAGTGTTCGATATGTCGTATAGCTAGCGTACCGTTCTACCTCAAAGAGGTCTCATACGGCGACCAGATTGCAACAACGACGAAAGAACTGGGCGTCCTCGAATTCGATCGCGTTTTGGCACGAGGGGGGTATAGCACTTGTAGAATTCTCCTGCATAATTCGTCGTCGAAGCAGCAAGTGGTAGGCACGCTTCTAGAGATGGATGCTGTTGTCGAGATCGAAGATGACCTGATCGCGGTCGGAATCCCTCACACGAATGCGGACGAAATCTACGACTACATCGTACAAGGGAAAGACTCCGGAATGTGGGGCGCCCAAGACGGTTATCTATATGACGGGCAGTAATCCCTACAAAGGCAAACACGAATTACTGTAAATCCGGCCGGTCCCTTGAACTGTTGAATTCGCTGTACAAATGTAAGTAAGTATGTTATATCTTGGTTATCTAACGATTGAGGATTTTGCATGCGAATTGGAGGCCAGGCACCGCACTCCACCCTGCCGCCAACCCTCGTCCGCGCCACCCATCCGTACTTCTACCGCCGCATCGTCACTAGATCATCCGTAACACCCGCAAAAATCGCCTTCGGTTCGAACTCTAATCGACATCTCGTAAAATTAAAATGTGACGTAAGTTCAAGAAAACAATCATCGGAGGCCCATTCTAATCGGCACTAGATGACACATTCGTTCAAAGCCGATCATCCGCCCCATCCCCGTAGCGTGGACTTCAGTCTGCGCCCGCCCCACACGCATTTCCCGGAGTGCGGGTGCGAAGCCACCGCTCCGCCGCAAGCTCACATCGCACTCCCTCGTTGTCTCGCTCATCGCACTCCCAAAAGCTCCAGCACCGGTCGCCGGTCGGGCGTGCCGCGCCCTCCAGTTGCAAGCCAGTTGATAATTTCTAATCGGAGTGCTCGCCGATTAGAAATGCCCGAAAGTTACACAAAACAAAGGACCGACCCCCTTTCTAATCGACACAAATTTACCCACCGGCGCCGGACTTCCAACCGACCTGCTCCCTCGTCATCGCGTCAGCACACAATCGTGTCACGCGCTAGAATGTCCCCCACCAATGCCGAAAGCCTACCTGTCTTTGGGATCCAACATGGGGGATCGCGCGGGGAATATAGCGCGGGCGGTTGCACTGCTGCGCGAGCGCGGGGTGCGGGTGACGAAGGAGTCGGCGCTGTATGACACCGAGCCGGTGGAGATGCGGACGCAGGACTGGTTTGTGAACAGCGTGATTGAGGTCGAGACGGATGAGGCGCCGGCGGCGCTGATGGCCAAGCTGCTGGTGATCGAGCGGGCTATGGGGCGCGAACGCCTGATTCCCAAAGGCCCGCGCGTGATCGACATCGACATCCTTCTCTACGGCAACCAGATCATCCGAGAAGACGGCCTCGAAATCCCGCACCCGCGCATGACCGAACGCCGCTTCGTCCTGGTCCCTCTCGCCGAGATCGCGCCGAACGCCGAGCATCCCATCCTCAAGCGCTCCGCGCGCGAGCTGCTCGCGACGACGCAGGATCGGAGTGAGGTTCGCGCCGTGGATGGCGTGTAGATCGCGGGGCTGTGCGCGTGGGGCGAGTTTGATTTGAACGAGCCAACGCGTGTGGTGGCGTTGGGTTTGGTGGCGGAGCGGTGGCTTCGCAACCGCACTCCTGGAAAGGCGTGTGAAGCGCGGACGCAGGCTGAATCCTACGCTGCTCAAAATCTCGTGCGCTCCTTCTTTTCTTCTTCCTGTTTTTTGCGCGCTTCGGCTTCGGAGCGTTCCCACTCGAGCATTTCTTCCTCGGTCATCTGATATTCCTCGCGCGAGGCGAACATCGGATTTTGCGGCGCGCGGCGGGCCTCGGTGCGTTCGCGCTGGGCGCGGCTGCCGAAGCTGAAGTCGCTCATCACGCGGATGGGCTCCTCGATTGATCCGGTGGCGACGAGCAAGTCGCTGACTTTCTCCAGAAAATCGTGCAGGTGGTAAGGCTTGGTGAAGAACGGAAGTTTCTCCCGCGCAAGCACAGGCTTCGCCGTCGCCGCCAGCGGCCCGGGAACAAGAAACAGGACGCGGATTCCGCGCGGCCGCGATTCGTCGAGCACGGCGTCATGGGGAGCGTCAGCGTCACCCTGCGCGAGGTCTTTCAGGATCATGAACAGGGGACCGGTGACGTCGGTAAGGCCGACGTTAACAATGACGAGAGACCACTGGCCGCTGGCGAGCTCCGCCATGGCTTTGGGGATTTCGCCGACGACGCGGACGCGCCAGCCTTCTGCGTCGAGGATGCTGGTGAGCGCAGTTTGGCTCACTGCATCGTCGTCGATGACAAGTATGCCGACCTTTTTCAAACCGGGGGCTCCCGCCAGAGAGTCTATTTGGAGTATATCGGCGGGGATGGGCGAAGGTTTCGTTGAGGCGGCGTGGTTTCCTGTGGCGAACTTGGCCGAGCGGACAAGCGAAAGAGACAGGCGAAAGAAAAGCGAAATATTTCGCTTGACACAGCGAAGAAAAGGCGAATATAGTGCGCAAGTGCGGCGAGGCAAACAATGGCCACGTACCCCATACTTCGAGACGCTCCCCGGACGCTTCGGCGTCCTCGAAAGGCTTCGAAGCAAACCAGTCTCACCTTTCTCCCCACAGCCGCTCGCCACGGCACCTGTGAGTCACCGAACGAAGCTTCCGCGCCCACCCGGGCACCGAGCCTGGGAACGAAGCCCGATTCGGAGCTGGTCGGCATTGCGCGCCTCGCCGCTTCCTCCCCTTGCGCAGACGCTAAGCGCGGGACCGAGTATTTCCTCTTACCTGTTAAATCGATCCTGAATCATTGTTCGTCACCACGCGTGCCGTTCCGCTTCACGGTGAACCCGTATCGCGGGTGCGAGTTCGGCTGCCACTACTGCTACGCACGCTATACCCATGAATTCATGGAAGTTCCGGGCGAAGAGTTCGAGTCGAAGGTCTATGTGAAGCAGGATGCCGGCGCGCTGATGGATCGGGATCTATCGCGCGAGCCGGTGTGGGGTGAGCACATCGCGATCGGGACGGCGACGGACCCGTACCAGCCGGCGGAGCGGGATTTTCAGGCGACGCGCGCCATTTTGGAGAAGGTGGCGAAGCGCGAGGGGCTGAACGTTTCGATCACGACGAAATCGAATCGCGTGGTGCGCGATCTGGATCTGCTGAAGGTGATCAACGAGCGATCGTCGCTCTCGGTGAATTTGAGCGTGACAACGACGCGCGCGAGCCTGGCGCGGGCGCTCGAGCCGCGTGCGCCGCGGCCCGATCTGCGGCTTGGCGCGGTGCGCGAGCTTCGTTCGGCCGGCATTCCCTGCGGAGTGCTGGCGATGCCGATCGTTCCCGGGATCACGGATGGCGCCGAGGATTTGGAAGCGCTGGCGAAAGCGGCGAGTGAGGCGGGTGCGCAGTGGTTCGCGGGGAACGTGCTGTTTTTGCGGACGGCTTCGCTGGACCACTTCATTCGCTACATCGGCGCGGAGTTTCCGCGGCTGGCGAAGCAGTACAACGAGACCTACGTGCGCTGCGGCAATGCGCCGAGCGCGTATCGCGAGGGGATTGCGCAGCTGGTGCGCGAGCTGCGCGAAAAGTACGGAATGGGATCGCGGCCTGACCGCGCGGCGCATGGACGTCCGCCGCGTTCCTGGAAATCGCCGCAGATGGAATTGACGCTGAACGAAGGAGGCAATAATGGCTCACGCCCGCCCCACAACGCGCCGTATTGGTAGAGCCGCCAAGGCGCAACTGCCGCTGAAGCAGCAGCCGGTTGCTGTGATACCGATTCTGATTCCCGAGCCGCCGCCGGTGGAGACGCGCGGAGTGCCGCTGAAGCACGTGGCGTCGTTTATGATGTGCGTCGCGCTGCTGTGCTTGCTGGCGTTTGTGGCGGGGCGGGTGGATGCGTCGGCGGCGGATGTGGCGAGCGATGTAAGTGGCGCCTCTGGTGGTGATGGAGCGCGGCCGTTGCGGGTAAATGCCGCGTCGATGACGCCGATGGTTGGAAGTGTAGATTCGAAGGAGCCGCACATGTTTCTCGGATTGCGAACCGTGAAGTACGACGTGGCGGATATCGCGAAGGCGAAAGAGTGGTACACGAAGGTTTTTGGAGTGGAGCCGTATTTCGATCAGCCGGATTTTTACGTCGGCTACAACATCGGCGGGTACGAATTGGGACTAACTCCAGAACCGAAAGCCGGTGCAAAGCGCGAAGCGGCGGGCGTGGCGTACTGGGGCGTGGAGGATGCGCACGCTGCATACAAGAGGCTGATCGAACTCGGTGCGACTCCGGTGAGCGACGTGCAGGATGTGGGCGGCGGGATTTTGGTGGGCGAAGTGCGCGATCCGTTTGGCAATGTGATCGGCGTGATCTACAACCCGCACTTCAAGCCGGGCGAGGCGAAGTAGGGAAGCGCGGCTAGCGGACTTGCGGTTCGGGTGCCGGCTGGAATCTATCGACGAGCGCCATTTGCTGGACGATGGATTCGACCACGTAATCGTCGCCGAATCGTGAGTTGATCATCATGTTGTAGAGCGGGCGGTGCGGCCACTGCTTTTTGAAGTAATGCTCGATGAAGGCGGCGCGGTCGCGATCGACTTCGGCGACGAGCTGGCGCGCTTCGTGTTCGGTCTTGCCGATGGCCTTGAGGCGGTAAATTTTTTCTTCGTCGGAAGCATAGATGAAAAGGCTGAAAACGTCGGGCCGGTGGCGCAGGATGTACGGCGCGCCGCGGCCGACGATCACGGAATTTCCCTGCGAGCCGATGTCCTCGATCACCTTGTGGAGAACGTTCACCATCTCGTCGGTGTCAAAATGCGAGTCGCTGCCGGTGGATAGAGCCCGCTCGTAACTGCCGCGAGCGTAAATGCGGAACAAGCGATAGAGGAAAGGATCGACGCGTTCGTCGCAGCTTTTCGCGGCGTTCACGTCAACGTTGGCGACGCGGGCGATCTCCGCGCTCAGCTCTTCATCCCACAACTTCCAGCCGAGGCGCGTAGCGAGAGCTTTAGCAATCAGCGCGCCCCCACTTCCGTACTCGCGTTCAACTGTGACGATGCGAATCGGCACGATGCATGTCGCGCCCTAGTGAGCCGCCATGGGTCCACCGGGCTTGACCCTCTTCATCAGGAAAACCAGGGGAATCATA
This sequence comes from uncultured Acidobacteriota bacterium, assembly GCA_963702125.1. Classification (GTDB taxonomy): domain Bacteria; phylum Acidobacteriota; class Terriglobia; order Acidiferrales; family UBA7541; genus Palsa-295. Next base: position 3,578,117 of record OY969716.1, on the reverse strand, counting down.
GCGCCGATAGCGACGGCGAGCATCCAGAAATTGTCGATGTAGGCAAGCATCGTGGCCTGGCGCTGGAGAGTGCCGACGACCAGGCCGTATGCCTGTTGCGCGGCGAGCGCGGGACTGGAACCTCGCGCGATAAGCGATTTGGTGATGCCGGAAAGCGCATTCTGCAACTGAGGATTGCCGCCATTGAGATTGTGATTCAGGTCGTTGAGATGCACCTGCGTGCGGCGCGCGAGCATTGTGGTGACCAGCGAAATGCCGACGCTGCCGCCGATGTTGCGCGCGAGATTGATGAGGCCTGACGCGGCGTTGTTTTTGCCGGGCGGAATGTAAGCGTAAGTGGCCGTATTGATAGGCACGAAAAGGAACGCCAGGCCGATGGCCTGAAATACGCGCGCGGTGGCGGCGGTGCGGAAATCAATGTTGAGGTCGAAGTGCGTCATGTGCCACATCGCAAAGCAAACCATCGCGAGGCCGAAAAGCAGCAATCGGCGCGCGTCCGTTCTGCCAAGCAGAAATCCCACAAGCGGCATACACAGGATGATCGCGATGCCGCCCGGCATCAGCGCAAGGCCGGCTCGTTCAGCCGTATAACCCATCAGCTCCTGCAAAAATTGTGGGATGAGCACGGTACTCGATAACAGGACGAAGCCGACCATAAACATCAGCAGGTTGCCGACTCCGAACGACCGTTCCCTGAATAAGTGCAGGTCGATGATCGGATCTTTGTGGCGCCACTCCCAGATGATTACGGCGATGAGCGAAATCACGCTGATCGTCGTCATTGCGGTGATGAAGTGGGAACCGAACCAATCGTCGCGCTGGCCCTTATCGAGGACGACTTGAAGCGTGCCGAGGCCGAGAGCGAGCAGGCCAAGGCCGATGAAGTCCACGCGGAAGCCGGCCTTGTGGTCATGGCGCTTCATGTACGGAGGATCTTCGATCAGCATGTTCGTAAGCAGCAGGGAAATGATGCCTACGGGAATATTGATGAAGAAAATCCAGCGCCAGCTGAAGTTGTCTGTGATCCACCCGCCGAGAGTAGGGCCGATGGCGGGAGCGAGCACGACGGCCATGCCGTAAACGGCGAAGGCCATGCCGCGTTTGCGCGGTTCGAAAGTGTCAGCGAGGATGGCTTGTTCGCTAGGCTGAAGCCCGCCGCCACCCGCGCCCTGCAGCACGCGGAAGAAGATCAGCATGGGCAGGTTCGGAGCGATGCCGCAAAGAAACGAGCTGATCGTAAACATCGCGACGCACGTCATGTAGAAGCGCTTGCGCCCGATGAGCTGCGAGAACCAGCCGCTCAACGGCAATACGATCGCGTTTGAAACCAGATAGGAAGTAAGAATCCAGGTGCTTTCGTCTTGCCCGGCGGAGAGGCTGCCGGCAATGTGAGGCAGCGCAACGTTCGCGACGCTCGTATCGAGCACTTCCATGAACGTCGCGAGAGTCACCGTAATCGCGATGATCCACGGGTTCACTGCAGGACGCCACGCTGCGTCCGACGGAAGTGCAGCGGCTGCGCTCATTTACTTCACGTAAACTTTGGGTTCGACGGACATGCCCAGGCGCAGGTAGAGGTCGTCGTTTTGCCCCGGCTCGAGCACGATTTTCACCGGAATGCGCTGCACGACCTTCACGTAGTTGCCGGTGGCGTTTTCCGGCGGCAGCAGGCTGGTGCGCGCGCCGCTGGAATTGGCGATGCTATCGACGTGCCCTTTGTACTCGCGGCCGTTCGCATCCACTTTGATGATGGCTTTCTGGCCGACTTTCATATTCTTCAGCTGGGTTTCTTTGAAGTTCGCGGTGACCCAAACTTCGGCCAGCGGAACGATGGAGAAAAGCTGCTGGCCGGGCGAAACGTTCATGCCGACCTCGGCGTTTTTTGTGACGGTGCCGCTGACCGGCGCGACGATTTTCGTGTAGCTGAGGTTCAGCTGCGCGGTTTCCACGGCGGCCTGCTTTTCTTTTACGGCGGCGTCGGCGGAACTGGCGCGCGCCTCGGTGGTTTCCACCTGGCGCGGCGCGGTTTCGGCGTAGCGCAAATTGGCTTCGGCCTGGGCGAGCTTGGTCTTGGCTTGCGTGATTTGCTGCAGAGCGGAAGCGGCGCTGGACTGAGCGCCCACGACGGTGGCCGTGCTGGCCTTTGCCGCGGCGACGGCCGAATCGTATTGCTGCTGGGAAATTTCCTGCTTATCGACGAGCTGTTTGTAGCGGACCAGGTCGTTCTGCGCTTTTACGTCGTTGGCCTGAGCCTCTGAGAGCTGAGCCTTTGCCACTTCGTATTGCTGCTCGGCGGAATTGATTCCGGCTTGCGCGTTTTCGACGTCGGCCTTCGCGACGCTGATCTGGCTCGTGGTATTTACGGCAGTGATGGGGACGTTGAGATTCGAAGCACGCGCGGTGGCAACGGCGTCGGCGAGCTCGGCTTCGGCCTTATCGAGAGCGGCTTGATAGTCGCGCGGATCGATTTCGGCGAGCACGGTGCCGGCTTTCACGGTCTGGTTATCGTCCACATTGACCTTCGTGATGTAGCCGGAAACTCGCGCGCTGAGCGGCTGCAAGTGGCCGTCCACTTCGGCGTCATCGGTGGATTCGTAGCTCGAAAAATAGTTGTAGGCGAAGTAGCCGCCGACGAGCAGCACCAGCGCGATGACGATCATGTAGATCGGCGCGCGCGGATTCTTCTCGAAGAAGCTCTGCTTGCGCTCGGGCGGCTCGGAAGCGGAGCGATTCTCGGCCGGGAGCTTCTGCGGCGCGGGTTGCGCGGCAGGCTGCACGGCGCTGGAGGGTGGGGCGGCGGTTTCGGTAGTTTGTGGCATCGCTATTTTCCTTTGAAATATTCTTTCACGCCCGCTTCGGCGAGTCCCATGGCGCGGGCCAGAGAAATCTTGGCGTAGTTGTAGCTGTAAAGACTGGCGATATAGCTGTCGTTCGCGCTGGCGACTTGCTCCTGCGCCTGGACGACTTCGACGGTATCCGCAACGCCCGCTGCGAAGCGGTCGCGCGATTGGTCGAGAGTTTGCTGCGCCAGGTCGATGTTGCTCTTCGCCACTTCGACCTGCTCGCTGGAAGACTGTAGATTCAGCAGCGCGGTGCGAACGTCGGCATCCACTTGCGCGCGAAGATTCTCGTAATGCTGGCGGGCTTGTTCGAGCTGCGCATCGGCGACCATTTCATCGCCCTTCACCCGATTGCCCTGAAAGATCGGAATCGTGAGCGTTCCGCGGACGTCGAAAACCCCGTGTGTACCAAGTGTGGAGTAAACGCCGGCGATGCCGTAGTCACCGGAGAAATTGATCGATGGGAGATATCCGGCGCGAGCGGCTTTCTTCGAATATTGCGCTGCGTGCATGCTCAGCTCCGCGGATTTCAAATCGGACCGCGAGGCTTCCGCCTTCTGAATCGCATCGTCAACGCTCATGGCGGCGAACGGCGTGTAAGGCGATTTGTCTGTGAGCTCGAATTGCTGCGCCGGGTTGAGGCCGATAACGCGGCCAAGCGTGAGCTTCTGAATGGCGTAGTCGTTTTTCGCTTGAATGAGCTGCTGCTGGCGCGTTTTCAATTCGACTTCGGCGCGAAGGCCGTCGATGCGCGGCGAAGTCCCGGCTTTCACCTGGTCGGAAGCTTGGTTAAAGAGCGCTTGCGCGGTGTCAACCTGCGCGGACACGCTCTCGATGCGCGAGGCATCGGCGATGGCCTGCAAGTAGGAGTAACCGACGGCGAGAACGACGAGGTCGCGCGCGTCTTTGGCCGAGTATTCGGCGGCTTTCGCGTTCTGCGTTGCGGCGTGAACGTTGTTGATGGCCTTCAAATCGAGCATCGACTGCGTGACGTAAGCGCGCGAGTCAAAATAAGCGAACGGGCCGACGATTGTGGGAATCGAGACGCCAGGAAAATTGAAGTTGAAGCCGTACTCGGCCAGATCGATTTGCGACGCGTTGATGTAGCTGGTGGTGGTGACGTTGGGCAGCAAGCTGCTCAATTGCTGCCAGCGCTGCCCGCGCGTGGAGCGAACGTCTTGATTCGAAAGCAGGAGGCCGAGATTGGTTTTGAGGCCGCGGTCGATCGCGTCTTGCAGGGAAATCGGAAGCGTGCCAGGGACGAGCTGGCCGGGAACGCTGCCTTGGAAATTCGAAGCCGTCTGCGGAGCTGCGGGCGCGGAGGCCGCGCTGCTGCTCGTAGCTGAAGATTGCGACGAGCTCGACGAGCCGGGCGCAGCGCCGGGGGCGGCCTGCGCGTGCGAAGGCGCGGCAGCAAAGGCCACAAGCATCAGCGGTAGTGCAAAAGTTGAAAAACGGCGTATCACGGAGACACCCTCCGGTTTATTTATGGATGAACTCGAGCGCCTCGGCGACTCAGCAATTTCAAAAGATTTTTCGTTCCAAACTCGCAAGCCGTTCATGATTTCGCTCTCCTCCGGCGGTTTTTGCCCGCAGGGGACGCGGCGCCGCGCAGGCCCGGCTCGATTAGCGACCAGGTCTCTTCCAATACCTTACGCAGTGCGGCAGTGGGATATATCGACCAGCCCATGGTGACGCCCATCATGATTCCTTGCACCAAGCGCGCGAGATCGGCGGCGGGAATGTCGCGCCGGACTTCGCCGCGCTGCTGCGCGAGCTTGATGATTTCAGCGAGCAATTTGCGGCAGGCCTGAACGCGCTCGTGCAGCTCGCGGCGCACCGATTCGCACGAAGCGTGCGCGGCGTAAATCGCCCGAAGCAGCGCCTCGCTTTCGTTGATCTGGCGTATCGAATTGGTGGCCAGATTGTGGAGCACGTCGAAGATCGGGCCGTTGGTTTCGCGGGCTTCTTCCAGGCCCTTCTGCACGGCGTCCAGGTAGGCGCCGCCGAATTCGGCGAGGATGTGTTCCTTGGTCGGAAAGTAATTAAAAAATGTTCCTTTACCGACATCGGCCGCTTCGGTGATGTCTTCGACGGTGGTGCGCAAAAAGCCGCGCTCTGCGAAAAGGTCGAGGGCGGCGCGATAGAGGCGCTCGCGGGTCTCGTTGCGATGGCGCTCGCGGCGTCCTGCGGGGCGGCGCTGAACGGTTGGAAGCTGTCGTGGTTGAGTGGCCATAGGGAGTGAATCCAAGTGTGACTCTAGCCCAAACTCGACCAATAGTCAAGTTCGAGGAAAGGTCGAGAGTGAGCGGGTGCGCTTGGCTTGCATAGCTTGGATGTTCCAGATTGGAACGTGCGCTCGAAGCCCGTTGGAGGAATCGGAGTGAGCTGAAAACAAAAATGCGCCGGAGGATCGCTCCCCCGGCGCACGGTTAAAGAGTTTATCGAAGCGGCTTACTTCGCGCGCTTCGGGCTGTGCTTGGCGAGCACGGTAAGGAGTTCGGAAGCATCGGCAGTCGGTTTCACCGCGTTCTCCAATACGATGGCTCGCGCGGAAATCTTCTTGCCGTAAACGCGTTCGTTGGCATCGTTGTCCGGGCGAACCGTGGAACCGGAGAGCGAGATACCGGCGAATATGCCACGTGCGCGGGAGTAGCTGAGGATCTGCGCGCGCATGGAAACATCCGTTTCCGCGGAAGCGTTGCGGCCGACAGGACCAGCTGCGACGGATGCGTCGCCGCCAAGTTTCACCTTGCTTGCCAGGATTCCGTTTGCGCCGCTCTGGTTCATCACCAGCAGAACGAAGTCAGTCGCCTGTCCGCCGGCTTGAAGTCCGAAACTCGCGCCTTCCAGAGCCATCATCGATGGAGCGCTCCATGGTCCGCGGAAGTACTTTCCGCTGCGGCAAGTCATTACGCCGCGGCCATAGCTGACGCCGACAATGAATGCAGCCTTCAGGACGGAGGGATAGACGATGACGCAGTACGCCTTGTCGATCACGCTCTGAGGAATGTCGTCGGGAATATCCATGATCTCGTGAAGGACCGTGCCCGCATTCTTGATGCGGTCCTGATCGGTGGTTTTATCGTCGTCCGCGCGGACGGTGGCGGGAGCGAAAAGTCCGAGTGCTCCGGTCATAGCAAGTACGAGTAGGGCTGAAACTAGTTTTCTCATCGTTCCCTCCGGGGAAGTGCCGTTTATCATATGGATTTAGGGACTGATTCGCAACCAAGTTTGGCGAAGCGCTCGGGGAGCGATGTGTGTTCCCGTATGATTGGTTCGATGATGCGGGCGAAGCGATGGGCTGGAGCGGGCGCGGCGATACTTTTCTGTGCGTATGGGTGCGTTTCGGGCGCGGCCGCGCAGAAAGCTGGGACGACGACGCCGGCTGCGGCGGGTGGCGCGACTGCAGTGAAGAGACGCGCGGCTACGGCGAGTGCGCGGCGTGCGGACTTGGTGCGATTTGAGAGTCGCGTGAGCGCGGCGCTGGATGAAGCGAAGTCGCAGAAAAGTTTTTGGGGAATTTTGGTCGTCGATCGTGAAACCGGCGAGACGCTGTACGAGTTAAACGCGGACAAATTTTTCACGCCGGCGTCTAACGCGAAGATCGTCACCACGTCTCTGGCGTTCGCGACGCTCGGGCCGGACTACAAATTCCGCACGACGCTCGAGACGACGGGGAAAATCGACGCGGCGGGAAAACTTTCCGGCGACTTGGTGCTCGTAGGGCGCGGCGACCCGGACCTTTCGAACCGCGTGTTTCCATTTGCGGGGAAAGCGGAGCACGACGGGCCGGTGGAAAAAGTTTTGTACGAGATGGCGGACGCCGCGATCGCAAAGGGCGTGAAGGAGATCGACGGGAACGTCGTGGCGGACGACAGTTTCTATCCTTATGACCCTTATCCGGCGGGATGGAACGTCGGAGATTTGTTTTTCACGTACGGCGCGCCGGTGAGCGCGATCTGCTTCAACGACAATACGTTCACTGTGGAAGTAAGCCCGGGCGCGGCGGTGGGCGATCCGGCGGTGATCGCGGTGCAGCCGGCGGCGGCGCTTGGATCGTTTACGCAGACGATCGTGACGAGTCCCGCGGGCGACAAGCCGAACTTTTCTGTGACACGGCAGCCGGGGACGAATTTCATTTTTCTGCGCGGGATGATTCCGCAGGGCCACGCGAGCATGAAGCTGGATCTCGCGATGAGCGATTCGACGGCGATTACGGCGCAGGCGCTGAAGCAGGTGTTTGAATCGCGCGGCGTCCACGTGAACGGCACAGCGACTTTGCATCACGCGCTGTCGCCGGAAATTTACAACGATCAGGATATTGTGCTGGGGCCCGCGCCGACGCCCACTTCACCGGATACACAAGTGCTCGCGGAGCATTTTTCGCCGACGCTCGTCGAGACGGCGCGGATGACGAACAAGGTGAGCCAGAATTTGCACGCGGAGCTGCTGCTGCGCGCGGTGGCGTACGCGAAAAAGGGATTTGGCGTGACCGACGCGGGGATCTGGACGGAGAAAGATTTTCTCGCGTCGATTGGCGTGGCGGATGGCGACGTGCTGCTTGAGGATGGCTCGGGGCTTTCGGGCAACGATCTGGTGACGCCGCGCGCTCTGGTGCAAATCTTGCGTTACGACGCGCAGCAGCCGTGGGGCGAGAATTACATTACGACTTTTCCGGTGGCGGGCATCGATGGGACGCTCGAGACGCGGATGACGAAGACGCCGGCGCAGGGAATGATCGAGGCGAAGACGGGATCGCTGTCGCACGTGCGGTCGATGAGTGGATTCGCGACGACGCTGCGCGGCGAGAAGCTGGTGTTTTCAATTTTCGGGAATAACAACGCGCAGCCGGGGCACGAGGCGACAAACGTGATCGATGCGATTGGCGTGGCGATGGTGGAAACGCTGGGCGCTGCGCCGGCATCCCCCGCGGGCGCGAAAGGCACGAACGCCGGCTCGGCGGCGAAGAAGCGAAGCAAGCCCACGCAGTAACTTTTCTTTTTTCCACAGGACGCTCAATTGAAGCGTTCGCGCGATTGCTTCATCCTATAGCTTGAGGTTTCCGTGTCCCGCTCCGCGCAACAAGTCCTGGAATTCGACAAGCTGAAGGAAATCGTCGGCGGCTACTCGACGTGTGCGCCAGGACGGCGCGCGGTGGAGGCGCTCGCGCAGAGTTTCGACGTGGCTGCGCTGAACCAGGAGTTCGCGCTGGTGCGCGAGGCTGCTGAGTATTTGCGCGGGGGCGCCGAATTGGGTTTCGGATCGTTGCGCGATCCGGAGGAGTGGCTGGCGCGGCTGGCGATTCCGGCGTCGGTGCTCGAGCCGCAGGATTTCTTGAACGTATGCACGCTGATCGATTCGGTGGAGATGGCGCGCGCGTCGTTCAAGGAGATTAAGGATAAATTTCCGCAGTTCGCGGCGCGCGCGGCGGCGCTCGCGGACCAGCGCTGGCTGACGAAGGTGATTCGCCACGCGATTCTGCCGAATGGCGAGATCAGCGACGACGCTTCGCCACAGTTGCGGCGGATTCGGATTGGCCTTGCGCAGAGCCGCGAGAAAATCCAGCGGTCCCTCGAATCGATTTTGCGCGGGCGCGGCGAATCGACGGGCGGCGATTACATCACGCTGCGTAACGACCGGTTTGTGATTCCGGTGCGCGCGTCGGACCGGCGCGGCGTGCCTGGCGTGGTGCACGGCGCGAGCGGCACGGGACAGACCGTTTTTGTGGAGCCGCTGGAAGCGATCGACCTGAATAACCGCATGGTGCAGCTCACCGAGGAAGAGCTTGAAGAGATTTCGCGGATTTTGATGGAGCTGACGGAGCGCGTGCGCGGAAATCGCAGGCCACTTGAAGCGGCGGCGGCGGAGGTGGCGCACTTCGATTCGATTTTTGCGAGAGGTCGGTACGCGCGCGACCTGGATTGCACGATGCCGGAATTTTCGGCGGGGAATGCGCTGCGCCTCGAAGACGCGCGGAATCCGGTGCTGGAGGCGACGCTGCGTCCGCAGGGGCGCAAGGCGGTGCCGCTTTCGATCGCGATGGGCGGCGACGAGACGATCGTGGTGGTCAGCGGGCCGAACACGGGCGGAAAAACTGTGGCGCTGAAATCGGTGGGGCTCGCGGCGCTTTCGGCGCAGGCGTCGATCCCGGTGGCGGCGGAGACGGCGGTGCTGCCGATTTTCAATCACGTGCTGGCGGACATCGGCGATGAGCAGTCGATTGCGGCGGACCTTTCCACATTTTCGGCGCACATCGTGAATTTGAAATCGATGCTGGATGTGGCGACGGATCGGTCGCTGATTTTGGTGGACGAAATGGGAACGGGCACGGCGCCGGAAGAAGGCGCGGCGCTTGCGGTGGCGCTGCTGGAGGAATTTCGCACGCGGCGCGCGCTGACGATCGCAACGACGCATCACGACCGGCTGAAGTCGTACGCATCGACGACACCGGGAATTCTGAACGCGGCGATGGAGTTTGACGAAGAGCATTTGCGACCGACGTACCGGCTGCTGGTCGGAGTGCCGGGAACGTCGAGCGGGATCGAGATCGCGAGGCGGCTCGGGCTGCCGGAGCGCGTGATTGCGACGGCGCAGTCGAGCCTTTCAACAGAATCGCGCGAGGCGCGCGACCTGATCGCGTACCTGCACAAAAGCCGCGACGAGATGGAAGAGATCAAGCGGCAGTCGCGTGAGGAATTGGCGCAGCTGGAAACGGAGCGGCAGTCGCTGCGGACGGAGTGGATCGAGCGGCAGCGCGAGCGGATCGCGGACCTCGAGCGGAATTTCGCGGAGACGCAGAAGCGGCTCGAATCGGAGGTGACGAAGCTCACCGCGGACATCCAGGACCGCACGCTGCGCGCGCAGCTGGAAAAGCAAAGTGGCAGGCGGATCGCGAAGATCGAATCGGACGCGCGCGCGGAAAAAGATGCGGCGGTGGTGGAGACTCTCTCGACTTCGCAGGCGGATCTGGGCGTGAACGAAACGGCGACGGTGGTGAAGGGCGTCGATCCGGATTCGCTGACGGCGGGGCAGCGGATTACGGTGAAGGGCTTCAAGCAGCCGGTAATTTTCCGGCGGCACGACGGGCGATCCGCGGAAGTGGAGGCGGGACCGTTGCGGATGCGAGTGCCGCTGGCGGACGTGGTGAGCGCGGGCGAAGCGGCTCCGGCTGCGACACCGGGAGCGCGAGTGTTGGCGTCGGCGCGGCCGGCGGAGACTGCTGCGGCTGGAGCTGCGCGCGGGCGCGGCGGCGAGCGCGACGTGGAAGAGGCTGGTGGTGCGGGCGGCGAAATTAATGTGATCGGGAAACGCGTGGAAGAGGCGACGGAGCTTGTGGACAAGTTCATCGATGATGCGGCGCTCGCGGGGAAACCCACAGTGCGCATCATTCATGGATATGGCACGGGCGCGCTGCGGCGAGGGATTGCGGAGTTCTTGTCGGCGCATCCGCTGGTGGAGAGATTCCGGCACGAAGCGGCGGATCGCGGCGGCGAAGCGATCACGATCGCGGAGCTTCATGTTTAGACATCAAGGGGACTCTTTACAACAATGATGGGAGCGCATACAAAGTAAGCGCAATGGCGGAAGCGGGATCATTCGCGGATCGCGTAAAGACGCAGACGGACATCGTCCGGATCATCGGCGAATACGTGCGCCTGAAGAAGACGGGGCAGAATTTTTCGGGGCTTTGCCCGTTCCACGACGAGAAGTCGCCGTCGTTCAGCGTGCACCCGACGAAACAGTTCTATCACTGTTTCGGGTGCGGCAAGGGCGGCGACGTTTTTCAGTTCGCGATGGAGATGGAGAAGTGCACGTTTCCGGAGGCCGTGCGGTTCGTCGCTGAAAAATCGGGCATCGCGATTCCGAAGCCGCGCGAAAGGTCGCCGGAGGAGCGCACGGAAAATCAGCAGCGCTCCGTGCTGGTGAATGCGTACCGCGAAATTGCGGCATTCTACGCGCGGCATCTCACGCAAAGTCCTGAAGGAAAGCTCGCGCTCGCATACCTCGAAGACCGCGGCCTGAACGCCGATGCGATCGCGCGCTTTGGAATTGGGTATGCGCCGGGGGCGGGCGATGCAGCGCTCCGTTTTCTGAAGCAGAAGTATCCGGAAGCGATTCTCGCGATTTCGGGGCTATTTAATCGCGACGAAAAAAGCGGGCGGCTGTACGACAAATTCCGCCGCCGGATCATGTTTCCGATCTCGAATGAGTCGGGGAAGGTGATCGCGTTTGGCGGGCGGGCGATGGGCGACGACACGCCGAAATATATGAACTCGCCCGAGACGCCGATCTATTCGAAGAGCAACGTGCTGTACCACATGGATCGCGCGAAGGAAGCGTTGCGCCACAGCGACTTCGCAATTCTGGTGGAAGGCTACATGGACGCGATCGGCGTGGCGCGCGCGGGATTTGGAAACGTGGTGGCGAGCTGTGGCACGAGCCTCGCCGAGCCGCAGATCAAGCTGTTGAACCGGTTCACGCAGCGCGTGGTGGTGAATTTCGACCCTGACGCGGCAGGGCAGGCGGCGACGGAGCGGTCGATTTCTCTGCTGCTCGAAAAAGAATTCGACGTGCGGGTTCTCGCTCTGCCGGGCGGCGCGGACCCGGACAAATTCATCCAACTGAACGGCGCGGAAGAATACAAACGCCTGCTGCTATCTTCGCCGCCGTATCTCGATTACTTGATCCAGCGCGCGAGGAAGATGGATCGAACCACGGCGAATGGAAAACTCGCGGCGGTAAATTTTCTGATGCCTTTTGTCGCGCGCCTGCCGAACCGGCTGCTGCGTTCGGAGTGGGCGTCGCGCATCGCGTCCGAACTGCAAGTGGATGAGCCGGTGTGGCGAGAATCACTTCGCAAGGCCGCGCTCGAGCGCCGTGCCGCGGTGACGCCGAAGGCCGAACTGCTCGCGGCACCGGTGAAGCGCGCGGAGCGGCAACTGATCCGCATGCTTTTCGAAGCCGATCCCTTCCGGCATCACCTGGCGCAGGTGATGGCGAGCGAGGGGCTGCATCACGGGCTCGAGACTCGAAACATTTTCGAAGCATTGATCGTAGCCACTCTACAGAGCGAAGCGGGCACGCGCCCCGATCCCGGCGAGTTGGGAAAACAGCTGGAGGATAAGGACCGGCGCGTGATGTTCGAAGTACTGTTTGAGGAATTTCCCGAGGCGACCTGGGTGGAGGCGGAAAGCTGCCTGCTGTTTCTGAGGCAACGGCCGGTGGCGGCGGAACTGGCCGAGCTGCAGCACCGGATTGCCTCGAATCCGCCGATGGAAGATTTAAAACGAATGATGCAGCGGAGGATGGAGCTGCAGAGGTTGCTGGCGTCCACGCAAGTCGCCGAGAAGCGAGTGGAAGGGGACTGAAGATCGTCTGCCTGTAAGGTGCTGATAAATAAGTAGCTTAGTAGAGTTTCGTGGTCGCTGGCGGGGTTGAGTAAGCGATTCAGTGCCAAATCGGGAACGACTGGACGTTGAGATTTCGCGTAACCGAACGTGTGGCGAATACGTTTCAAGGCCGGGTAAAAATTGACGATTCGCTCAAAAATATTATATATTCGCAAGGTTTTGGAGGAAACGGCCTGCACCCCTCCAGCATCATATAAATGTAGCGGAGCAAGCGCCGGCCTGGCGGCCCGGCGTGCAAATTGGGAACGGGCTCGAAGATCTCGTCCTAAAAAATTCATTTTGAAAGCGAGTTTCGCAGCTGCGTCGGGGTGTCTCGCCTCGCGCGCTTTTGGCATTCCAAGTCGTCTAACGGGCATGCCCGCAGGTTTTGGGTGGTAAGGGAGGAAGTGTGAGTCTGGCTCTCGAAGAGAAATACGATCAGGTACGACAACTCATCGCGATGGGCAAGGAACGCGGTTACCTGCTCTACGATGAGGTGAACGATATTCTGCCTCCAGAGGTGCACTCGTCGGAAGAAATCGACGATTTGCTTTCGACGTTTGAGCGGTACGGCATCGACGTGTACGAGGACCTTTCCAGCGCGAAGGCAGCACTTGCCGCGGCGGACTCCTCGGATTCGGCCGAACCTTCTGGAAAAGAAGAACCCGCATCATCTTCCGCATCGGAAGACGGCGAGCTGGACCTGACGCCGGGCTCGCTGGAAAAGACGAACGATCCCGTTCGCATGTACCTGCGCGAAATGGGCACCGTGCCGCTGCTCACGCGCGAAGGCGAAGTGGCCATCGCGAAACGCATCGAGCGCGGCCAGCTGCTGGTGCTGAAGACGATTTCGCGCGCTCCGCTCATCCTGAAAGAATTGATGAAGGTGGGCGAAGATCTGCGCAACGGCTCGCGGTCGATCAAGGAAATCGTTCAGTTTGACGACGAAGAGCTGACCGAAGAAAAGATCGAAGCGAAGACCAAAGAAACGCTGAAGGAAATCGACAAGATCGCCAAGCTCTATCTGATGGCGCTGAAGCAGGCGGCCAAGCTCGAGAAAATGCCGCGGTCGAAGAAGCGTCCCTATCTGCGTTCGCGTTATGAGCTGGCTCGCACGCGCGTGGAAATGTCGAACCGCGTTCGCGGCCTCGATTTCAACCCTCTGGAAAAGAAGCGCCTGATCGAGAAGATCCGGCAGACCGTGGAGCGCGTGCATTTCTTGGAGCGCGATGCGGTGAAGCTGGAGCGGCGCGTGGAAGCGTCGAAGGCCGATGTGCAGGCCGAAGCGCGCAAGGAATTGAAGGCGCGGCGCACCGAGCTGGCGGAAATCGAAATCGCCAGCGAAGTGAGCACCACCGAGCTGAAGCGCGGCTTGCAGGTGATTCTGCGCGGCGAAGCGGAAGCCGAGCAGGCGAAGAAAGAACTGATCGAAGCCAACCTTCGATTGGTGGTTTCGATCGCGAAGAAATACACCAACCGCGGTTTGCAGTTCCTCGACCTGATTCAAGAGGGCAACATCGGCTTGATGAAGGCCGTCGATAAGTTCGAATGGCGCCGCGGCTACAAATTTTCCACCTATGCGACGTGGTGGATCCGGCAGGCCATCACGCGCGCGATCGCGGACCAGGCACGCACGATCCGCATTCCGGTGCACATGATCGAAACGATCAACAAGCTGGTGCGCACGCAGCGCCAGCTGGTGCAGGAACTCGGGCGCGAGCCGACTTCGGAAGAAATCGCAAAGCGCATGGATATTCCTGTGGCGAAGGTGCGCAAGATTTTGAAAATCGCGCAGGAACCCATTTCGCTGGAAACTCCGATCGGCGAGGAAGAGGATTCGCATCTCGGCGACTTCATCGAAGACAAGGCGGTGGTATCGCCTTCGGATGCGGTGATCAACCTGAGCCTGAAGGAGCAGACGTCTTCGGTGTTGAAGACGCTGACGCCGCGCGAAGAGAAAGTGATCAAGATGCGGTTTGGGTTGGACGACGGCAGCGAGCACACGCTCGAAGAAGTCGGGCAGTCGTTTGCCGTGACGCGCGAGCGCATCCGGCAGATCGAGGCGAAGGCGCTGCGCAAGCTGCGTCACCCGTCGCGGTCGCGGAAGCTTCGTGCGTTCCTCGAAGGTTCGGCGAACGATTACTAAACTTTCGCTGTGATGAACGTGATTTGAAGTTTGAGCGCGCGGCCTTTCGGGGCCGCGCGTTTTTTTTGTTTATGGGTGCGGTGCGCTGGCCGGCGAGAGCTGCAGAACGTAGTAGTGCGAGTCGCCGAGCTGTTTCCAACCGTCGGGCATTGCCGTGGCGGGCACGTTTGGAGTGACGAGAACTTTTGAGCCCGCGGCAGCGATCTGATCGAGCGCCGCTTTTCGTTCTTCGGGCGACGCGGCCCAGTAAAGCGCGACGTCTTCCTTCGGAATTTCCCCAACAATATTGACGCGCGCGAGGTGCGCCCAGAAGTGATCTTCGAGGCCGTTGCCCATGAAGCCGACTTTATCGCCGGCCGCTACGCCGAATTGCTGGAGCGCCGCGGCGGCTTCCCAATCCGGGTAGCCGACATTATTTGACGAAGTGTGACCGACTTCGGCGAGGCCTTGCGCGACGAGAAATATCGTAGCGGCGAGAACGACGTATCGTGCGAATTTTGCGCCTTCTGGAATTTTGGCTGTGCTGAGCGCGCCGCAGATCGCGGCGAAAATTCCGATCGTGAAGCCGGGGAGAAATCTTCCCTCCACGCGAATCGTTGCGTAGGCGGCGAATCCGGCGAGCGCCGGCAGCCAGAGAGTGGTCTGGCGGACGAATCGTCCGACGAAGCCGGTGAAATCGCGCTGCAGCAAAATCAGGACGAGCAGGCCGCAGCTGAATCCGCCGATGGTCGCGATGAATAAATCGAAATACGCGCGCAGCACGATGTGCGCGCGATTGAGCTGCATGCGCAGCGGAATGTGCGGCACGTGTCCGGTGAAGCGGATCGAAGGCTCGGTCCACGGCGGATACGAGCCGTGCCATTCCGCGCCGGTGAAAATCTGGATGTGCGGCGACGCGGCGACGGGCGTGCCAGGGCTGAAATTTTCGAAGCTGTAGAAATTATTGATTTGCGCGCGGTTCACGCCGCCCGTGTCGCCGACGTTGAAGCGGTGAGTTTTCAGCGAGAGTCCGGCGATGAGCGGCGCGCAGACGATCGCGAAAGTGACGAAGGCGGCGAGGAGCTTCGCGTTGCGCTGGCCTTTGTAGGGCAGCATGGCCACGAAGAAAAGGAAACTGACCGGAAAGAAAATCGCTTTCACGATGAAGCCGGCGCCGAGCAACGCGCCGAATAAAATGTAGCGCGCGTAGCCGCGGCGGGCGGTGAGCAAGTCCATCGCGACGGCGGAGGCGAGGAGATAAATCAGGAACACGAGGATGTCGGGGTGTTCGTTTGACGACGGAACGAGAACCGTAGTGCACCAGAAAAAGAGCGCGTAGGCGAGCACGCGGAACTCGCGCTCGGGGAGAAGCGGTTCTTCCTGGACGCTGCTTGAAGATTCGAGACTCTGGCGGAAACGGAGAAACGCGCAGACGAAATATTCGAACGCGCCGAGACACGCGACGAGCGTGAGCCAGCCGACGAGGCGCATGAGCGGGAGTTCGTACTGCGGGCGAGGGTGGAAAAGTTTCAGAAAGGTGGCGAGAACGAGCGGGTAGCCGGGGCTCCAGTAGGTGTTGAGCAGCGCGTGCCAATTTCCGGCGAGGACGCCGTAGGCGATTTCCAGGTACGAGATGCCGTCAGCGGCGATGAGCGTGTGGCGGCTGGTGTAGCCCTGGATGGCCCAGCAGATCGCCATCGCGATCCAAACGGCGAGCACCGTGCGGGAATACTTTTTGGTGTGCGGGGCGCCCGACTCGGCGCGTGCCGCAGAATCCGGCGAGGCCGTGCTCACGAAGCGATGAGCTCCTCGAGGCGGTTGAGGGCGTCGAACCAGTATTGTTTTTGTGCGGCGCACTCTTTCGAGCTGGAAAGTTTTATGTGATCGACGGCGACCTGTGCTTTCGCGGGACCTTTGGCGTAGAAATTGATGCTGACGCGGCTTGCGCCGGCGTTCCATTTGCCGCGGATGGATTTGTCTTTGGTTTCGGTGGTGATTTCGAGATCGGCGCCAGGCAGCCAACGTTTGCGGAGTTTCGCGTCGGAAAATGCTGCGTAAAGTTTCGAGAGAGGGATGTTCAGCGTGCGGCTGCCGTTCGCGGAGTACTCACCGTCGCTTTTCTGAAATTTCTCCCGGAGGCCGCGCGACTGTTCGTAGCTGACGGCAAGCATCTGTCCCCACCACGGGCCAAGCTCGGGATAGTCGTCGAGGAACGCGGTGACCTGCTGGTGCGTCCACTTTTGTTTTTTTGCGCCGGCTTTATCGAGCAGCTTGCCCCACGATTCGAGATTTTTTCCTGTGCGCTTCACGAGCGAGGCGTCGCTGAGGCCTTTCGATTCTCTGGGTCTTCGCAGTGTGGGCATTGCGGGCTCCGGACAGCGCGAGTATCCCACAGCGGTTTGCGCTTCTCAACGCGAGACGGAGTAAAATTCGGCTGGTTCGCGGTGATGAGGCGGCGCGGGAGAAACGGCGATGGCTACGAAGAAGCGTGTGGCGCGCGCGAAGATGGCAAAAAAGAAGAAAGCGGGCGGGGCGAAGGCGCGCGAACCCGAGCGCAACTATTCGCACCGCATGCTGATCGATAAGCTGGGTGTGAAGGTGGGGCAGCAGATCGCCGTGGTGGGCGTAGGCGACGCGGCGTTCCTGGACGAGCTGAGCGCGCGAGTGCCGAGTTTTTACACCGGCGTGCCGCACGACCCGGCGGATCTCATTTTCTACGCGGTGGAAGATCGCAGCGATTTGCCGGAGCTTCGAACGCTTGCGGCGTTGATCGTGAAGACGGGCGCGGTGTGGGCCATCTTCCCCAAAGGACAGGGGCATATCCGAGCCGTTGACGTGATCACGGCGGCGAAGGGCGCGGGGCTGGTCGATAACAAGGTCTGTAAATTTTCTGAGACGCACACGGCGCTGCGGCTGTGCATCCCTGTGGCGAAGCGTTAAACCAATTCGAAAGCACACGCAGGGAAGTTCGTGTTCCGCCGGTTCACGCGCGTGACTATCATGTTCGTATGGAGCCAGTGCTGGACGTCCGCGGACTGACGGTGCAGCTGCCGGCGCGCGCGGGTTGGGTGCGGCCGGTGAACGATGTTTCGTTTACGCTTGCTGCGGGCGAGACGCTGGGCGTCGTCGGCGAGTCCGGGTCGGGCAAGACGATTCTGTCGCTCGCGCTGATGGGACTCGAACCCCACGGGGCGCGTCGTAAAGGTGAGGCGTGGCTGGGCGGCGCGGCGGCGGGAGAGCAGAGTGCGCGGCGAGATTTGCTGACGCTTGCGCCAGACGCGATGCGCGCGATTCGAGGCCGCGAAGTCGCGATGATTTTTCAGGAGCCGATGACGGCGCTGAATCCGGTGATGCGCATCGGCACGCAGGTGGCAGAAGCGATTCGCGTGCACGAACCGAAGGCGAGCGAGGGGGACATTCTCCGTCGCGCGATGGAAGCGCTCGAAAAAGCTTCGGTGCCGGACGTGGAGCGGCGCGCGCGGCAGTATCCTCATCAACTTTCCGGCGGACTGAGGCAGCGCGTGATGATTGCGATGGCGCTTGCGGCGGGTCCGCGGCTGCTGATTGCGGACGAGCCGACGACGGCGCTCGACGTGACGGTGCAGAAACAAATTCTGGAATTACTCGCGCGGCTGCGAAGTGAGTTGAAGCTCGCGATGCTTTTCATCACGCACGATCTGGGCGTCGTGGCGCAGGTGGCAGACCGCATCGCCGTCATGTATTGCGGACGCATTGTCGAGATGGGGCCGGCGCTGGAAGTGCTGCGCGCGCCGAAGCATCCTTACACAGCCGGTTTGCTGCGCGCGGCGCCAAAGCTGGTGCGCGACAAGCTTGTGCCGATTCCCGGCACGGTGCCGCCGCTTGATGCGCTGCCTCCGGGTTGCGCGTTTTCGCCGCGATGCAGCTATCGCGTGGGGGAATGCGATGCTCGCGTGCCGGAATTGCGCAGCGTGAACGCGGTGCATGCGGCGCGATGCATTCTGGTTCCCGAAAATCCGGCCGACGCGCGGCTCGATCGACCGGCCGATGCTGCCGCGCCGCATAGGAGCTCGCCATGAGCACGCCGCCCAACCAAAATCGCCAGGCGATCGAGGATCGCTTCACCGCTACCGCCAAAGTTTTCGGCGACTACGCCGTCGTGGAGCGCAAGCGCCTCGCTGAGACCCTGGCTCAAATGGTCGGCGCGGCAAAAACGCAAACTGCCGCGGATCTCGCGACGGGGCCGGGAACTCTCGCGCTGCGTTTTGCGCATCACGTGAAATCCGTCGTAGCCGTCGATCTCACACCCGCGATGCTCGCGCGCGCGCGCGAAACCGCAAAGAGCGACGCGCTCACGAATGTGGAATTTCTCCGTGCTGACGCGCAGCAGCTGCCCATCGCGGATGGCGCGCTCGACCTTTGCGTGACGAGCTACAGCCTGCACCACGTTCCCGACCAGGCGCGGATGGTGCGCGAAATGGCGCGCGTAGTGAAGCGGGGCGGACGCGTGGGCATCATCGACATTCTGGTGCCGGATACTCCGGGCGCGTCCGAAGCGGCCAACGCGATCGAGATCGCGCGGGACCGTTCACACACCAAATCGCTGATGCGCCGCGAGTTCATCTCGCTGCTCGATCAAGCCGGTCTCAAGCTGCTCGACACAAAATTCGAGGAGCTGACTCGTTCATTCGACCACTGGCTGCACGTGGCGGGCTGGCATCGCGGCGACGCTTCGTACGAAGAAGCGCGGCGTCTGATGGAAGCGACGCTCGAGAGCGACCTGGCGGGTTTTCATCCGAAGCTGATGGCGCCCGACCCGGCCAATCCTGCGGCGAAGCCCGACATGCAGATGTGCAACAACGCGCTGTTTATCGCGGCGGAAAAAATTTAACGATGCCCGTTGAGACGATTCTCGAAGCGCGCGACCTCCGCAAGACTTACGCGATGCACGGCGCGCTGGTACAGAGCGGCAAACGATTCGTCGCCGTCGATGGCGTGAGCTTTTCGGTCGAGCGCGGCGAGACTCTCGCGATTGTGGGCGAGTCCGGATCGGGAAAGACCACCGTGGCGCGCATTGCGCTGCGGCTGATCGAGCCGGATTCGGGCACGCTCGCGTTTCGCGGGCAGGATTTGCTCGCAGCGAAGGGAGAGAAGCTGCGCCAGCTGCGGCGCGGGATGCAGATGGTGTTTCAGGATCCAATGGCGTCGCTGAATCCGCGGATGAATGTGGGGGCGATCGTGGGCGAGCCGCTGGCGATTCACGAGCCGAAACTTTCGCGCGCGTCGCGGTCGCAGCGCGTTTCCGAAATTCTGGAGGCAGTCGGCGTCACGGCGGCGGCGCAAGCGCGTTACCCGCACGAATTTTCCGGCGGACAGCGGCAGCGCATCGGCATCGCGCGCGCGCTGATCCTCAGGCCGGAGCTGCTCATAGCCGACGAGCCCGTGTCCGCGCTCGACGTTTCAGTCGGCGCGCAAGTGCTGGAGTTGCTGGCGAAGCTGCAGCAGGAATTCGCGCTTACGATGATCCTGATTTCGCACAGCCTGCCGGTGGTGGCGCAGCTCGCGACCCGCATCGCCGTGATGAAGACGGGGCAGATCGTGGAGTCGGGCGCCGTCGAAAAAGTGTTGAGCGCTCCCGAAAATCCTTACACTCAGGCGCTGGTCGCAGCCGTTCCCGAAATTCAGGCTTAGCGTGTGGCGCGCAGTCGGTTCCCGCATAACGTCTCCGCGAAAATGAGGTAAACTCGCGCCACTTGGATGTAGAGCCGGGGCACGTTATAGATATCGAAGCGGCGAGCATTCGCCGGTCGAGCAAGTGAAACTTTCCGCCGCCTCACACGTAGTCACATCCAGCAACCAATCGATCACGCGCTGCTCAGGAGGGTTTCGATGTCCGTCGCTCCGCCACCTGTAATGCCCACGCCGGAGCCGCCGGCAGCTGGAAACGACAGCGCGTTCGGCCGGATCATCGGCACATTTATTTCGCCGAAGCAGACGTTCACGGCGATCGCGGCGCGGCCCACATTTCTGCTGCCACTCCTGATCATGGCGGTGATCGGTACGCTTCTGATCGGATACTTCACGAATCACGTCGGCTGGCGTTATCAAGTGGACCGGCAAATCGCGCAGAATTCCCGCGCGCAAAAGGCGATGGAGCAGTTGCCGGCGGAACAGCGCGAGCAACAGCTTCAGACGCAGGCGAAAATTTCCGGTTATTTCGGGTACGCCGCCGGATCGATCGGTGTGTTCATCTTCGCCGTGATCGTCGCCGGCGTGCTGCTTTTCATCTTTATTATCGTCGCGGGCGAGCGCCCCACATTTAAGCAGGCCCTCGGGATTGTTTCCCACGCCTGGCTGCCGGGAATCATCACCGCGCTTCTGGGATTTCTGGTGATCTATCTGAAAGAACCGTCAACAGTGGATATAAACAATCTCGTGGCCACAAACGTAGCGGCCTATTTGCCGGAAGACTCGGCATCGTGGATGAAAGTCTTGTTGAGCGTGTTTGACGTTTTCACTTTCTGGAAGATCGCGCTGATGGCGATCGGGTTTACGGCTGTGGATCCGAAGAAGATGTCTTTTGGAAAAGCGTTCACGATCATTTTCGCGACATACTTCATCGTGATGGCCGGATTCGCGGGATTGGCTGCCGCCTTCTCCTGATAGCGGCGGTGCTAAACTAGGCTGAATGGACTCAGCCTCGCAACCCAGTCAGCAAGCCGATCAGAGCGCTAAACAAAGCGGCCCGTTTAAGTTTGAGGTGCTCGCGACCGATCCCACGGGCGCGCGACTGGGCCAGATCACCACGCCGCACGGCACGATCGATACGCCGGCATTCATGCCGGTGGGCACGGCGGCCACCGTTAAAGGCCTCACGCAGGAACATCTCGAAAGCCTCAGCGTTCAGATTCTTCTTTCCAACACGTATCACCTTTTTCTTCGCCCTGGCCACGAGCTGATCCGCAAGCTCGGCGGCTTGCACAAATTCATGTCGTGGGGCGGCGCGATTCTCACGGATTCGGGCGGCTACCAAGTCTTCAGCCTCAGCGAGCTTCGTAAGGTAAGCGATGAGGGCGTGAAGTTCCGCTCGCACCTCGATGGCTCCGAGCATTTCCTTTCGCCGGAGAAAGCGCTCGAAATCGAAATCGCGCTGGGCGCGGACATCATCATGGTGCTCGACGAGTGCATCGAAGCGCCAGCGCCCGAGGAGCGAACGCGCGACGCGGCGAAGCGCACGCTCGATTGGGCGAAGCGCTCGAAGAAATATTTCGCCGAGCATGGCGATCCCTCAAAGCAAGCGCTCTTCGGCATCGTGCAGGGCGGGACGCACCCTCACCTGCGCAAAGAGAGCGCCGACGCGCTGGTCGAACTGGAATTTCCGGGCTACGCCATCGGCGGGCTCGCCGTCGGCGAATCGCACGCGATCACCTGCGAGATGGCCGGCACCGTCACGCCGCGACTGCCGGCGGAGAAGCCGCGCTACCTGATGGGCGTCGGCAAGCCGGAACAAATTCCGGACTACGTGGCGCTCGGCGTGGACATGATGGACTGTGTGCTGCCCACACGCAGCGCACGCCACGGCTGCCTTTACACTTCCCAGGGGCGCGTGCTGATCCGCAACAGGCAATTCGCGGACGATCAACGTCCGATCGACGAAAATTGCGGGTGCGCGGTGTGCAAGCGCTACTCGAGGGCCTATTTAAGGCACCTTTATGCGTCCGGCGAATTCCTCTCAACCATCCTTAACACCCTTCACAACATCTACTTTTACCTTGACACTATGAGGGGAATCCGAGAGGCTATTCGTTTTGGGACGCTCGAAAAGTTCCGTTCTGACCTTCAGGCTCGTCTGAAATAGACAAACCCAGGCAGGTGTTGGGCGCAACACCCCGGCGGAGCGGCGCCTCCCAAAGTTTCGATTCGGCCCGTCGTCCCCGGCAGGCCGCGCATCGCGGTACAACTCGGTAGTGGAATCGCCGCAGCCCCTGGCCGGCCGCGGCAGCTACCTCATCCGGCAACGGAAAGGCGCACGAACTTGAACCTTGCATCCGGCAACTTGAGCGAACTCGCCTGCGTGCTGCAGGCCCCGGGACAGCCCGGCGGAATCATGCTGTTTCTGCCGCTGATCCTGATCATGGTGATTTTTTACTTTCTGATGATTCTGCCCGCGCAGCGGCGGCAGAAGAAAGTGAACGAGATGCTGGGCGCCCTGAAAAACGGCGACAAAGTGATTACAAATGGCGGCATCTATGGCACGATAGTCGGCCTTGATGAGGGCGATGGGACCGTGCAATTGCGGATCGCCGAGCAAGTGAAAATGAAAGTGTCGCGCAATGCGATCGCCGGAATGCAGCAGGAACCTCCGAAGGAGAATTCGTAAGCCCGCATGAGCTCCCAGTTTACGTGGAAGTTTGTCCTGATCGGCCTGGTGATCCTGGCCTGTATTTTCAGTTTGATTGGATTTCCCCCGCCGACGAGCCTGACGGCGTTGAAGCAGGCATTTGCGGACCGCATCAAGCTCGGCCTCGACTTGAAGGGCGGCAGCCATCTGGTGCTGCAGGTGCAGGTGGACGAAGCGATTGGGCAGCGCTGCGACCAGACGGTCGATCTGCTGGTGAAGACTCTGCATGACAAGAACATCCTGGTCGGCAACGTCGGCCGCGTCGATGACACGCACATTCAAGTGAGCGGCATCGATCCCACCACTTCCAGCACCTTCCGCGATATCGTCACCAATCAATTTCCCGACTGGATCATGTCGCCGGCTGCCGGAGTGCCGAACGGCTACCTGTTGACGATGAAGCCGTCGGTGATTGCGGATCTGCGCCGCGACACGATGGAGCAGGCTGTCGATACGATCCGCCGCCGCGTCAGTTTGTTGGGATTGAGCGAACCGACCGTGGCATTAACCGGGCGCGCTGATAACGAAATTCTTGTGCAGCTGCCTGGTGAAGGCGATCCCACGCGCGCGAAAGAAGTGATTCAAGCAAGCGGCCAACTGCAGTTGACCCTCCTGACCGACGAACAGCCATATCCTTCGGAAGCAGCGGCACTGGCGGCGCACAGCGGTATTCTGCCGCCCGGCTCAATCGTGCTCCCGGGTAAGAACGATGCTCCGGGTGCCACGTCGGCTTCTCAGGTTTATTACATTGTCGCGCGCGCTCCTGTCGTCACAGGCGTCGATCTTGCTGGCCATGCAACGACGAGTCCAAGCACCAACAATCCGGGCCAGTATCAAATCGATTTCATTCTATCCACGGCTGCCGCTGCCAGATTCGGACCTTTCACCCGCGCCAATATCGGCAAACGCATGGCAATTGTCCTCGACCGGAAAGTGCAGACCGCGCCGACGATCAATGGCGAGATTCAGGACCGCGGCATGATCGAAGGCAACTTCACGGAAGAGTCTGCGAAGGATCTTGCGCTGGTTCTGAATTCGGGCGCATTGCCCGCATCCATCAAATATCTGGAGGAGCGGACGGTCGGACCGTCGCTTGGCGCGGACTCGATTCGTTCCGGCGTGCGCGCTTCTGTCGCCAGCTTGATTGTGGTGATGCTGTTCCTGGTGGTTTACTACCGGCTCAGCGGCGTCAATGCAGTTGTGGCACTGATGCTCAACCTGCTCATTTTGATAGCGTTCATGGCGCTGGTCGGGGCGGTGCTTACGTTGCCCGGTATCGCGGGCGTGGTATTGACCATCGGCATGGGTGTTGACTCGAACGTGCTGGTTTTCGAGCGCATCCGCGAAGAACTGCGCAACGGAAAGACGCCCGCATCGGCGGTGGAGAACGGGTTCAGCAATGCCTTCCGGACCATCATCGACACGCACGTCACGACCCTGGTGTCCGCGGCCTTTCTCCTTTTGTTCGGATCGGGTCCGGTGCAAGGCTTCGCGATCACGCTGATCATCGGCCTTCTGGCCAACGTATTCACGTCGATCTTTGTATCGCGCACGATTTTCGATTGGCACCTCAGCCGCATGGACCGCCAGGAGCCTCTAAGCATCTAGTTTTGAGGGAAGTAGCGGTGTTCGGGATCTTCAATAAATTCGCGGCGGCGGGGAACAAACCCAAACCGGCCGGTGTCCAATTAAAGGCGGAAAGCTAGCGCAATGGAACTCTTTAAAAACGTCAACGTCGATTGGATCGGCAAAGCGAAATACTTCGTCGCGCTCTCGCTGATTCTGCTGGCGCTCGGCTGGGCTTCGATCATCAAAAAGGGCGGCCTGCAATATGGCATCGACTTCCGCGGCGGTACTTTGATTTATGTTCGCTTTGCGGGAGCTCCGCCGATCGACCAGATTCGGAAAGGCCTTTCGGCCGCCGGTTTGTCCGAAAGTACGATCCAGACCATCGGTGACAACGTCCTCGGTGGCTCGCAAAACAACGAAGTCGTGATTGGCCTTGAGCGCAAGGGCTTGACCGACGACAACCTCGACGCCGACCGGCAATCGATTCTGAACGTGCTGCATCAGACGTTCGGCACTTCGGCGCAGGCGGGTAAGGCGGATTTCAATGCAGCCACCAAGGATCAACTGGCTGCGGTGCTGATTCAGAAGGATCCGCTGTCGGCGGGCACGAGCGCGACGGACCGCTACAACGCTCTGGCGGCGAACCTGCTTGCGGCGCGCGACAAGGATCACGGTGGAATCGTCACCAGCTTCGATCAGCTCAGCGGAGTGGAAGGCGTGACTCCGGCCGTGATTTCGACGTTGAACAGCAGCTACGCGCTGGACGATTTTACGATCCGCAACGTGGAAGTGGTCGGACCCAAGGTGGGCGCGCAGTTGAGGCGGCAGGCGATCCTCGCGACGTTGTACGCGCTGGCCGGCATGCTGGTTTACATCGCGTTCCGATTCGAGTGGGTGTACGGAGCCGCCGCGGTAATCGCCGTGTTTCATGACGTGCTGATTACGCTCGGCTTCTTCTCACTGTTCGGATATGAAATTTCGTTGACGGTCATAGCCGCTTTGCTTACATTGGTCGGCTATTCCATGAACGATACGATCGTTATTTTTGACCGGGTACGCGAAGACCAGCGATTGATGAGGCGCGACGCGTTCAAGGATGTGGTGAACAAGGCGATCAATCAGACGCTTTCTCGAACCATTTTGACGAGCGGACTGACATTTCTGACGGTCCTGGTACTGTTCCTCACGGGCGGCCAGGTCCTCAGAGCGTTCTCTTTTGCTATGGTGGTCGGAGTTGTGGTAGGAACGTACTCCAGTTTTGGCATCGCGGCGCCCATTGTGGTGCTGTGGAACAAATATAGAGGCGATGGAAACGCTGTGCGCGCCGGATCCGCAGCCGAAAAGCGCGTACTAGCAGCGGCCAGGAGGTAGAAATGTTCGATCAACTCGTCGTATCCGGTGCGAATCAGACCAAGACGAATAAGTCTTGGACGGTACTGGTCTCTACGCTTGTTCAGGTGGGCATTGTTATCGTGATGATCTTGATTCCGCTGATCTACACTGAGGCGCTGCCGAAGGGTATGTTGACCACCTTCCTTGCCGCGCCCCCGCCGCCCCCGCCGCCGCCTCCCCCTGCTGCTCCGATCAAGATCGTGAAGCCGCAGGTTCACCTGATTCACGACGGCGAGCTGAAGGCTCCGACCGTCATCCCGAAGAAGGTCAATATTATTAAGGAAGAAGAGCAGCCGCCCGACGTTGGCGGCGCTATGGGCGGTGTCGTTGGCGGCGTGGCCGGTGGTTCGGCCAGCGGCGTTCTCGGTGGCATTATTGGCGGCACTTCGGGTGGCAACATGCCGCCGCCTCCGCCGAAGTCCAACAAGCCTCTCCGCGTCGGCGGTAACGTGGCCGCTGCGAACCTGGTTCGCCAGGTAACGCCGGTGTACCCGCAGATTGCGAAGACCGCTCACGTCTCCGGAACGGTGGTGCTGCACGCCATCATCTCCAAAGACGGCTCGATCGAAGAACTCACCTACGTTTCCGGTCCGCCGCTGCTGATGAAGGCTGCGATGGATGCCGTTCACCAGTGGCGCTACAGGCCCACCATGCTCAATGGCGAGCCTGTGGACGTCGATACCACGATTTCTGTCGTCTTTACTCTTGGCGGTTAAGCAGGACGGTTCGGGTCCTTTGCGGGCCTGGGGCTGGATTCGATAGGAATACCGACCGGCAGAATCTGCCGTGATCGCTAGAAAAGGAATGGAGGATCTAAACTCATGTTTGCGAATTCACTGATTGCGGCAGTCATGCTGTTTCAGCAGGGTGGCGATGCAGGGGCGCCGAGCTGGGACCTGGTTTCCATGTGGCAGCACATGGACATCCCGGCGAAGTCCGTCGTGGGCATTCTCTTTATTATGTCGGCCTGGTCGGTTGGCATCATGATCGATCGCGCTCTGATGTACAGCGCGGCTCGCAAACAGTCCCGCGTGTTCGTGCAGCAGGTTGCCGGCGCGTTGAAGGACAACAAGCTGGACGAAGCGATCTCGATCGCGGAACGCAACAAGAAGAGCCATATCGCGAAGGTTGTCGCCACGGGTCTTTCGGAATTCCAGGCGGCGTCGGCGCAGGTGGGCGATGAAGAAGTGATCGAAGCGGCGAAGCGCGGTCTTGAGCGCTCGGTCGCGATCGTGCACGCGGAAATGAAGCGCGGCCTTTCGGGTCTGGCCACAATCGGCTCGACGGCGCCGTTCGTCGGACTGTTCGGCACCGTGATGGGCATCATCGGCGCCTTCAAAGGCATTGCGGCTTCGAAGGCAACTGGTCTGTCGGCCGTCGCCGGCGGTATTTCAGAAGCGCTCTTGACCACCGCGCTCGGCTTGCTCGTCGCCGTCCCTGCCGTGTGGACCTTCAACTACTTCACCAACAAAGTGGAAGCCTTCGACGTGGAGATGGATAACTCCTCCATGGAGTTGATCAACTACTTCATCACGCGCCGCGGCGCCAAGAAGTAACCCGGTCCACCGAGGAAAACTGCGATGGCATATAAGCCAAAAGCACCCGCGGTGATGTCGGCGCCAAACGTAATTCCGATGGCGGACATCATGCTGGTGTTGCTGATCATCTTCATGGTTATCACGCCGATGTTGCAGAAGGGCGTGTCCGTGGACATGGCCAAGGTGGATAACGCCCACGATTTGAAGGACGCCGATAGAGACGACGCCATCATCATTGCGGTGGCGCGCGACGGTAAGCTTTATCTCGGCACCACGCAGATCGAACTGGGCGACATCACCACCCGCGTGAAGGACCTGATTTCCAACCGCCTCGACAAGACCGTTTACGTGCGTTCAGATGCGCGCGCGAAATACGGCGACGTCGTGAAGGCGGTGGACGAGGTCCGCTCCGCCGGTGTGGATCACCTGGGCCTGCTCACCGAAAAGACTCACGGTAAAGGGGCGACGGATGCTCCTGCGCCTCCAGCCGGAGCTGGCAACTAACTCCGGCGAGACGCCCGAAGCCTCGCGCCTTCAGCGGAGGTTTTTATGGGAATGTCGATTGGCCGCAAGAGTGGCTCGATGTCCGAGCCCAACGTCGTTCCTCTGATAGATGTGCTGCTCGTGCTGATCATCATCATCATGGTGATCACGCCGGCGGTGCCTCAAGGGCTCGACGCGATAGTTCCTCAACCGGCGAACGAAGCGCAGCCGGTTCCCGATGCGGCGGTGATCGTGGTGCAGATCACCTCGGGCGGGAATGTTTTGATTAATCAGGACCAGACGGACTGGCAGCATTTGGGCCCGCGTCTGGAAGAGATTTATAAACAGCGAGCCGAAAAGGTCGCGTTTGTTCGCGGCGATGACGGTGTCGAGTTTTCTCAGGTCGCGCGGGCCATCGATATTATGCGCGGCGCGGGAATCGATAGCGTCGGATTGATGCCTCACTCGCTTTAAAGGAGTCCTGCAATGGGAATGTCAGTTGGCAATACCGGCGGTTCGATGTCCGAACCGAACATCGTTCCTCTGATCGACGTGCTGCTGGTGCTGATCATCATCTTCATGGTGATCACGCCCACCACTCCGCAGGGCTTGGACGCGCTCGTTCCCCAGCCGACGCCGCCGACCGAGCACCAGGATCAGCAGCTGCTCGATAAGACGATCGTCGTGCAGGTCACCGCGAACGGAAAGGTCCTGATCAATCAGGATCCCACCGATTGGGACGCTCTCGGGCCGCGCCTGGAAGAAATCTTCAAGCAGCGCGCCGAGAAAGTGGCGTTCGTGAAGGGCGATGATTCCGTGGAATTTGCCCAGGTCGCTCGCGCGATCGACATCATGCGCGGTGCCGGTATCGATAGCGTCGGACTGATTACCGCGAAAATCGAAGCCGGCCAGTAATACATTGTGGCGGAACCCGGTGTTCCGCGTACAATGTCCAACCGGAAAACCGTCTGCGACTGCCGCTGCCTCGCGAGCCTCTCATGCGGCGGCCGTAGAGCAATCGAATAAGGAGAGCAGGATGAAGCGTAAGCCCCACACAACAGTTCTTCTGGCCTTGGTCATGGCTTCCATCGCTTCGGGAGCCGCCTGCGACAAGCTGCGCGCCCGCGACGCGCTGAACAAGGGCGTGCAGGCCTACAAGGGCGGCCAGACGGACGCCGCGCTGGAAGACTTCAAGCGCGCGAAGGAACTCGATCCGAACCTGCTCAACGCTCGGCTATACCTCGCCACCGCGTACTCCTCGCAATATATTCCGGGCGCGCCGTCGCCGGAGAACTTGCACAACGGCCAGCAGGCGGAGCAGGAATACCAGGAAATTCTGCAGAAATTTCCGGATAATCTCGCGGCTATCGACGGCCTCGGCTCGATCACATACAACATGGGCGGCTCGCCGTTTGATCCGAAGCTCTTCGATCAGTCCAAGCAATACCACCTGCAGCACATCAAGCTGAAGCCCGACGATCCGGAACCGTATTACTGGATCGGCGTGATCGATTGGTCGCTCGCGTACCGCGGCAACAAGGACATGCGCGAGGAATACAATAAGACCGCGAAGAAGACGATTCGCGATACCGATCCGATGCCGCCGGCGCTCTCCGCGCAGTTCGCGCAGAAGTACAGCGCGATTGTGAACGAGGGCATTGAGAACCTGCAGAAAGCGATTCAGCTGCGTCCGGATTACGACGACGCGATGGCGTATTTGAACCTGCTCGACCGCCAGAAAGCGGACATGGAAACCACTCCGGAAGCGCGCGACGCAGACAACAAGGCCGCCGACGATTTGGTGGACAAAGTGAAGGCCATCAAGCAGCAGAAGATGAACGAGGCCGACAAGCAGTCGCAGCAGTAGTCGCGGGTCACATCTAAAATGCTTTACGAACCGGCAGTCCGAAAGGGCTGCCGGTTTTTTTGCTTCCACGATTTAGCGCGCGCAGCACGTGCAACTTAGACTTTCGAGTCTGAGCGCGACCACCTCCCAGTGGGTCGCAGGTTGAGCCATTCCAACCGCACAACGTTCATTCCACACGCAACGTCCCATTCCGATGTACACTTTCTCCAGGGATACGATGAAACCTATCACTCACAAAGCGAAAGGCCTGTTCGTGGCGTATGCGCTGCTCATGATGTTCGTAGCGAGCCTCGCAGTTGCGGCGGCGCGCTCAGACGACAACAAGGATCCCTGGTCCGCCTCGCAAACCGTGGAACCGGCCGCGCTCGCCGCTGAAATTTCGTCCGCAAAAGTCGCGAAGCCAATGATTGTGTACGTCGGCTTCCGCCCGCTCTACGAAGGCGCGCACATTCCTGGCGCGAGTTACCACGGCGCGACAGGCAAGCCGCAAGGTCTCGCCGACCTGAAAGCTTTCGCCCAGCCGCTCCCGCGCGACACCAACCTCGTGATTTACTGTGGCTGCTGCCCGCTGGAAAAATGTCCCAACATTCGCGCGGCATTCACTGCGCTGAACGACATGGGCTTTACCCATCTGCGCGTGTTGCTGCTGCCCGCGGATTTCAATACCGACTGGATCACCAAAGGCTACCCGGTCGAGAAGCAGCACTAACTCCTTCCGGCCCAACCAGTTCCGGCAGTTCCAGTCTGAATCACGCCTCTCCATTTACGAATCAAATACCTTGTATTCAGAAAACCAATGCAATCCCGTGCACCTAAGTACGATTGTGGCGCCACGTCGGGATTAAAATAGCCAGACATGAGCACGGCCGGGAAACCCGTGATTTCACAGGCCGCGCGGCGCAGCATCGACCTTCGTTTCGTTGAATTGATGGACAAGGTCCGCCGTAGCCGCCCTGGGGACGACCTCGAGCTGTTGCGGCGCGCTTACGATTTCGCCGCCGAGCAGCACAAGACGCAGGTGCGCCAGTCCGGCGAGCCCTTCCTTTCGCATCCCGTCGAAGTCGCCCACATCCTCGCGGACATGAAGCTGGACGTCACGTCGCTCTGCGCGGCGTTGCTCCATGACGTCGTCGAAGACACGAAGATTCCCCTCTCCACAATTTCCGAACAATTCGGTCCAGACGTCGCGCGTCTTGTCGAGGGCGCCACGAAAATCAGCCGGCTCGACCTGATGGCTCCGGAAGCGCGACAGGCCGAAAACGTCCGCAAGATGCTGCTCGCCATGGTGAACGACGTTCGCGTGGTGGTGGTGAAGCTCGCCGACCGGCTGCACAACATGCGCACGCTGAATTACCTGGAGCCCGAAAAGCAGCAGCGCATCGCGCGCGAGACGCTCGACATTTACGCCCCCGTCGCCAACCGCCTTGGAATGGGTTTGATTCGCGGCGAACTCGAAGATCTTTCCTTCCGTTACCTCGACCACGACGCGTTCATGGACCTCGATCGCAAGCTCGCCACCAAGCGCAAGGTGTTCGATAAATTCCTGCAGGACGTGCAGGAATCCATCCGCAACAAAATGGTCGAGACCGGGATCCCCGTGGAAGTGCAGGCGCGCGTGAAGCGCTTCTACTCGCTGCACCAGAAAATCCAAAAGCAGCAGCGCAACATCGACCAGGTGTTTGACCTGCTTGCCGTCCGCGTGATCACCGATACGGTGAAGAATTGCTACGCGGCGCTCGGCGTGATCCACCAGATGTGGCCGCCGGTGCCAGGCCGCTTCAAGGATTACATCGCGATGCCGCGGCCGAACTTGTACCAGTCTCTGCACACCGCGCTGATTCACGGCGGCCAGGCGTTTGAAGTGCAAATTCGCACGCAGGAAATGCACCGCATCGCCGAGCAAGGCGTCGCCGCTCACTGGAAATATAAAGATGGCGCGCGCGAAGTCTCCAGCGCAGACGATCAGCGCATCGTCTGGATGCGCCAGCTGATCGAGTGGGTGCAGGAGATGCAGGAGCCCAGCGAATTTCTTTCGACGCTGCGCGTGGATTTGTATCCCGAAGAGCTTTACACGTTCACGCCGCTGGGCCGCGTGGTGGTGCTGCCGCGCCAGGCCACGCCGATCGATTTCGCATACGCTGTGCACACGGAAGTGGGGCATCAGTGTATCGGGGCGCGCGTGAACGGCGCCATCGTTCCGCTGCGCCATGCGCTTTCCAATGGCGACGTTGTGGAGATCATGACCCAGAAGGGCCACGAACCTTCGCGCGACTGGCTCTCGTTCGTGCAGACTTCGCGGGCCCGCAGCAAGATTCGCCAGTGGATCAACCTTCACGAGCGCGAACAGGCCAAGGACGTGGGCCGCAAGCTCCTTGAGAAAGAGGCGCGCGCGGCGAGCATCACGCTCAAGAAAATTACGGACGAAGATTGGCAGCGCGTCGCCAGTGAATACGGTTGCGGAAAAATCGACGACCTGCACGCCGACCTGGGCTACGGAAAATGGTCGGCGCGGCAGGTGCTCGCAAAGGCCAGCGGCCAGACTCTCGCGGAAACGGCCGCGGAAGATGCTCCAAAGCTCGGATCCACCGTCAAGAAAATGCTGGGAATCAACGACGGCGCGATCGTGGTGCGCGGCCACGACGATCTGATGGTGTACCGCTCGAAGTGCTGCAATGCGATTCCGGGCGATGAGATCGTCGGATACGTCACGCGCGGGCGCGGCATCGCGGTGCACAGCAAGAATTGCCCCAACGTCCAGAATCTCTTATATGAAACGGAGCGCCGCATTCCCGTGCAGTGGGCGGGCGAAACGCAGGCAACTTTTCCCGTGCGGCTGCGCATTTTCACCGAAGACCGTCCCGGCATGCTGGCGGACATTACTGGAGTGATCAGCGAAACGGGCGCGAACATTCGCACATTCGAAAGCGGCGGCGGGCATAATATGCGCGCGCGGATCGAAGTCGCGCTCGACGTGCAGCACCGCAAGCAGCTCGAACGCATCCTTACCGGAATCAAGCGCATCCCCGGCGTTTTCGATATCGAGCGCGTTTACAACGTCTGAGCGTTGGCGGCTTTCGCTGGCCCTCGCGCGCCGCGCCGCCCGGCAATAATCCGCCTTTCCCGCATCACCTTGGCCCGGTAAAATCCCAGCATCTTGATTCGCCGCGCTCTCCTGTCGCTTACCCTCGCCGCCGTACTCGCGCTGATTCTTTTCACGTCCGCCTGTGCCGTGCCGCTCGCGCCGGAGTACGACGTGAAGAAGCAGACCGAAGACGTTCACTTCGTCGCGTCCGGCGCGCCTGAGCTGCAGATTCGCAGCACCTACACGCTGCAGAATACAGGCACCGCGCCGCTCGATTTCATCGACGTCGATTTGCCCAATGAAAAAGTGTTTGGCCGCGCCGGCATGCGCGTCACCATTGATGGCAAGCCTGCTTCGGCGAATCCTCTTCCCGCTGAATATCAGGCCGCGCTGCCGGACGCGCTGCGTATTTCGTTTTCGTCGCCGTTCGCGGTGAAAGAGCGCCGCGAACTGGTGGTCGAATACACGTTTCGCGCGCCGGTGCTTTCCGGCCCGCAGATCACGCTGAACTCCGACAATTTCCACCTGGGCACCCGCGGCTGGCTGCCGGTGATGATCTCACCGAACCACGTGCTTTCGCCCGAGCCGTTGCGCCCGGAGAAAACGCAGTACACGATCCGCGTGCCGAACGATTTTCAAGTGGTCGCGCGCGGCGCGCGTGCCGGCACCAAGAAAGACGGCGCCGAGACGGAATATCGCTACAAGCTTGGGCCTAATGATTTCAATATTTACATTGTCGCCGGCCGTTACGTCGATTCCGCCGGCGCCGCGGGCGGCAAGGACGCCGTCACCTTTTGGACGTCGAAGCCGCTTTCCGAAGTGCCCGCGCATGCTGCCTCGGAGGTCGCCGGCGCATGGGACGTGATGCAAAAACAGTTCGGCCCGCTCGATAAGAATGTGCGTGCCGCGCACGTCGTCGAGTCTGAAGGCTTCGGCCGTCAGGGTCCCAACACGGACAGTGCCACGGCGCTCTCATTCCCCGGCGGCGCGCTCGTAAATCCCGCGGCTCTCGCGCTCGGCGTGAACAGCGGTGAGTTTCTCAGCTTGGCTACACAGGCCGTCGCCGAAGGCTGGTTCTCCGACAGAGTTTACCCCGCCTCGAACGCCGCGATCGGTATCGGCGGCGGACTGTCTGGCTACGCATCCATCGTCGTTGACGAAGCGCGTGGTGGAGATTCAGCCCGGCGCGCGCGCATCGCCGGTTACATCCGCCGCTACGATGCCGCCGTGAAAAATCTCGACGGCCAGCAGAGAAACGGAAAGCTCCTCGAAGAGGAGCCGATCTCCGCGACATTGCCCGACGATCCCTACGCGCAGCGGGCGATCAGCCTCGCCAAGGCTCCGCTACTCTACGTCGCGCTCGATGATCAATGCGGCGGCGACAAAGTGCGCAAGGGCATCGTGGAGATGATGCACATCATGGCCGGTCAGGAAGTGGACTACGAAGTTCTGCGGTCGTCCGTCGAGCACAGTTGCGGAAAGGACTTCGCAGCGACTTTCCGCGTGTGGCTCAATCACACCGGCATCCCGCAGGATTTTCGCGAGCGCTACGCCGCTGCGCAATAATCGACATTCGAATGCGACCGCAATAATCAGGAGGACGACGTGAAAGAGATCATCGCCACGGAACGAGGCCCGAAAGCCATCGGACCGTACTCGCAAGCCATCCGCGCCAACGGTTTTGTGTTTCTTTCGGGGCAAATCCCGTTCGATCCCGCCACCGGTCAATTGATCGAGGGCGATGTGGCCGCGCAGACGGTGCGCGTGCTCGACAATGTGAAAGCGATTGCCGAAGCGGCGGGTTCCTCGCTCGATAAGGCCGTGAAGGCCACGGTGTTCCTGAAGGACATGAACGACTTCGCCGCGATGAACGAAGTGTACGGAAAGTATTTCGCGCACAATCCGCCGGCGCGTTCCACCGTTGAGGTCGCCCGTCTGCCTCGCGACGCCCGCGTGGAGATCGAGCTGATCGTTCTCGCGTAGGCTCGTCTCAGCCGCGGCCGGCGACGGGCCTGCCAACTGTCGCCGATCGCGCGTGCGAACTGCGGAACCGCCAAAATCGCCAAGCAGGCGTGCGTTTCCGCGTTCTGTACCGTCTCGCCTCCTCCCCGCGCCGAATCTTGGCGAGCCGCCGCATATTTCGCTATGCTAGGGTTGTTCACATTGCAGCAAAGATGCCGGCACACAATCGCTCTGTTGCTCCGTTCACCCCTTCCGTGCGATGAGCCGGGCACGCGGCTCGATTCGCGGCGTGCCAGCGCGTCTAGCGTGCGCGAACCTGTTGCTGCTTCCAAAATCATTTGAACGGGTGACTTGATGGCTGAGGCTCAGTTTGACCTGATCGTAATCGGCAGCGGCCCGGCGGGGCAAAAAGGCGCCATTGCGGCCGCGAAGATCCGCAAGAAGGTCGCCGTCGTCGATCGCACCACGATGATCGGCGGCGTCTGCGTTCACACCGGCACGATCCCCAGCAAATCCGTTCGCGAAGCGATCTTCCAGCTCACCGGCAGCGCCGTGAAAGCCTTCTACGGCGACCACTACCGCGGCAAGAACGACATCACCATGCAGGACCTCGCCTTCCGCGTCCGCGCCACGATTGCGCGCGAAACCGAAGTGATCCGCTCGCAACTCAAGCGCAACGGTATCCAGGTGTTTCAAGGCACCGCCAAATTCGCCGACCCGCACTCCGTGGAGGTGACCAGCGATACCGAAAAGATGACGCTTCGCGCGGACCACATCCTGATCGCCTGCGGCACACGCCCGGCGCGCGGCGCGGACATTCCTTTTGACGATAAACGCATCGTCGATGCCGACCGCCTCACCGGCATGGACGGTTTGCCGCGCGAAGTGATCGTCGTCGGCGCCGGCGTGGTCGGCCTGGAATACACATCGTTTCTCGCGACGCTCGGCAGCGAAGTCACGCTAATCGACCAGCGGCCTACTCTTCTCGATTTTGTCGATCGCGAAATTATGGAGTCGCTGGCGTATCACCTGCGGCAGAACAACACCGTCTTCCGCCTCGGCGAGAAGGTCACTCGAATCGGCATCGACCCGAATCGCGACCGCGTTTTCGCCGAGCTCGAAAGCGGCAAAAAAGTGCAGGGCGACGCGCTGCTCTACGCCGTCGGCCGCCAGGCCAACGGTGACCAGATCGGCGCCGAGAACGCCGGCCTCTCCGTGGATTCTCGCGGCAAACTCACCGTAAACGAACACTACCAAACGAACGTGCCGCACATTTACGCCGCCGGCGATATCATCGGCTTCCCTGCGCTCGCCAGCACTTCGATGGAGCAGGGCCGCCTCGCGAGCTGCCACATGTTCGGCATTCCCGCCGAACACATGCCGGAACTTTTCCCATTCGGCATTTACACGATTCCCGAAATTTCGATGGTCGGCGAAACGGAAGAAGCGCTCACCGCCCGTAAAGCTCCGTACGAAATTGGCGTCGCGAAATACAATGAACTCGCGAAAAGCATGATGCTCGGCGACGAAAGCGGCATGCTCAAGCTGCTCTTCGACCGCAATACGAAGAAGCTGCTCGGCGTCCACGCCATCGGCCAGCGCGCCACGGAAATCATCCACATCGGCCAGGCCGTGCTGTATTACGGCGGCACCGTTCAGTATTTTCGCGACACCGTCTTCAACTACCCGACGCTCGCCGAAGCCTACAAAGTGGCTGCGCTCGACGGCATGAACAAGCTCTAAGCCCCGCCAGCCCGCGGCCGAGCGGTACGAAAGCACTTCATGCCCCGATAATCCACAATCGCCGCCAATTCCGCGCATCCCCGGCGCCTTTGAATTCATCTCACCTCGTGTAACCATGTAGAGCGTATTCAGGAAAGCCCCATGGCGAAACCCATCCTTCTATCCGTTGACGACGATCCCGAAGTCCTTCGCGCCGTGGAACGCGACCTCCGCAAGCGTTACGCGGAAAATTACCGCGTGATGCGCGCGGATTCCGGCGCAGCGGCCCTCGAAATTCTCCGTACGCTGCAGAAGCGCAATGACGCTGTCGCGCTGTTCCTCGTGGACCAGCGCATGCCCCACATGACCGGTGTCGCGTTCCTCACCGAAGCGAAAAACATTTTCCCCAAAGCAAAGCGGGTGCTGCTCACGGCTTACGCGGATACGGACGCCGCCATCCGCGCGATCAACGAAGTTCAAATTCAAAATTATCTGCTCAAGCCGTGGGACCCGCCCGAGCAGAAGCTGTATCCCGCGATCGACGATCTGCTGGCGGACTGGCAAGCCAACGTGCGGCCGCCATTTCAGGGAGTCCGCGTGCTCGGCAGCCGCTGGTCGCCGCAATCCTTCCGCATTCGCGATTTTCTCGCGCGCAGCCACGTGCCTTACGTTTTTCTGGACGTGACCACCGAGCCGCAGGATCCTGAAGTGAAGCACCTTGTCGATTCGCTCGGCGAAGATGCGCACAAACTACCGCGCGTGTTCTTCGCCGATGGCACAAATCTCGGGGAGCCCACTCCGGCAGAGGTCGCGCAGAAGCTTGGCCTTCGCACACAAGCCGAACAGGAATTCTACGACCTGGTTATCGTCGGCGGCGGTCCCGCCGGACTTGCCGCAGCCGTCTACGGTGCGTCCGAGGGCCTTCGCACCGTGATGATCGAGCGCGAAGCTCCCGGCGGCCAGGCCGGGCTCAGCTCGCGCATCGAAAATTATCTCGGCTTTCCCTCGGGGCTCAGCGGTGGGGACCTGGCCCGCCGCGCCGTGATGCAAGCGCGCCGCTTCGGCGTCGAGATTCTCGCGCCGCAGGAAGTCGTCGGCCTTCGCGTCGATGGCCCTTACCGCATCGTGAAGCTCTCCGAGGGCCACGAGATTTCCTGCCACGCGCTGCTCATCGCCACCGGCGTGCAATGGCGCAAGCTCGACGTGCCCGGCATCGATAAATTTCAAGACGCCGGCGTGTATTACAGTTCTTCGCTTACCGAAGCTGCCGCCTGCAAAGACGAAGACGTTTACATGGTCGGCGGCGCAAACTCCGCCGGGCAGGCCGCGCTGTATTTTTCCGAATTCGCGCGCCGCGTCGTAATGCTGATCCGTGGCGGCTCGCTGGACGCCACCATGTCCCAATACTTGATCGACGAAATCAAAAAGAAACCTAACATTCACGTCGAAGTGAATTCCGTGGTCACCGAAGCTCATGGCAACGAGCACCTCGAGGAAATTTCAATCCTCTGCTCGCAAACGAATGAGTGCTCGCGCGTCAAAGCCGGCTCGCTTTTCATTTTCATTGGCGCAGAGCCTCACACCGAGTGGCTCGGCACCACCATCGTTCGTGACGAAAAAGGTTTCATTCCCACCGGCTCCGCGCTGATGAAAGATGGCAAGCGCCCGGCCGGCTGGACGCCCGATCGCGATCCGTGGCTTTTCGAGACCAGCGTGCCCGGAATTTTCGCGGTGGGCGACGTTCGCCAGGGCTCTGTGAAGCGCGTCGCTTCCGGCGTCGGTGAAGGCTCCGTCGCAATTCAGTTCGTGCACCAGTACCTCAAGAAGGTCTGACATGAGCGAAACCACATTCCGGCCCGTCTCCGCTTCGCCGCGCCCCGGCGCAAAGCCGCTGCAGCAAGCCCTGCGCGATATTCCCGTGCTCGCCGATCTGCCCGAAGATCACATCGCGTGGCTCGCCGCGCACGCGAAAGACGTCTGGGCCGAGCCGGGCGACGTGATGTTCAAGCAGGGCGTCGTGGCAGACACGCTAGTCTTCGTTCTCGAAGGTGAAATCGACATCCAGCGTGAGAATCAACCGGACTCGCCGATTTACATCGCGCGCGCGGGGATGGTCACCGGCAAGCTGCCCTTTTCACGCATGCAGAATTTCGGCGGAACAGCTCGGGTCGTCGCGCGCTCCCGCGCCGCGCTGATTCACGAGAGCCTGTTCGCTGAAATGCTTACGGTCGCGCCCGAGCTCGCTCAGCGCCTGATCGGCGTGATGTCCGATCGCATCCGGGAATCCACCAAGCTCGACGTGCAGCGCGAAAAGCTGATGGCGCTCGGCAAACTTTCCGCCGGCCTCGCGCATGAGCTCAACAATCCCGCCGCGGCGATCGGCCGCTCTTCCGCCTCTTTACGCGAAACGCTCGATGCGTTGCGCTTCGCCGGCCTTCGCGTAAGCCATCACACCCTTACGAACGAACAGACGCAGTTCATCGATCAGGCCGAGCAGGAATTCATCCAGCGCCTCGAACAAAAATTCGTGCCGGACGCCATCGAAGATGCCGACCGCGAAGAATCCATCTCCAACTGGCTCGAGCAGCACGGCGTGAAAGATGCCTGGGAACTGGCGCCGTTGCTCTCCGAAGCGCACACCGATATCGAGAAACTTCAGCGGGGCTACGAAGTCCTCGGCGCCTCCGCGTTTCCCGACGTGATTTCGCGCGTCGTGCGCCGCCTCACCGCCTATCGCCTGCTCGGCGAAATTGAAAATGGCTCGAAGCGAATTTCCGAACTGGTGCGCTCGATCAAAGAATATTCGTACATGGATCAGGCGCCCGAGCAGGAAGTGGACATTCACCAGGGCCTCGAAAGCACGCTGACCATGATGAATCACGTTCTCAAGCACGGCATCGACGTGGTGCGCGACTACGACAAATCGCTTCCGCCGATTTGCGCGCGCGGCAGCGAGCTCAATCAGGTGTGGACCAACTTGATCGACAACGCCGCTTCCGCGATGCACGGCAAAGGCGAGCTGCGCATCCGAACCGCGCGCGAAAACGACCGCGTGCTCGTCGAAATTCGCGACGACGGCCCCGGCATCCCGGCCGAAATTCAAACGCGCATCTTCGAACCGTTCTTCACCACCAAACCCGTGGGCGAAGGCACCGGCCTCGGGCTCGACATGGTGCGCCGCATCATCTCCACTCATCACGGCGACATTCTGGTGCAGTCGAAGCCCGGAGACACGCGCTTCCAGATTCGCCTGCCAATCTCGAAACCGCGCCTCGATCCGCGCGCTGAGTGAACCGACAACCGTTGACATCTCGCGCTCGCCGCACGAATATCGTGTGAGTGGCTGACATCCCGCAATTCCGCCGTCCAGAGGCTCGCTCACAACCCGACTACCTCTGGCCCACCTACGTCTCGTCGCGCAAGCGCGCGCCGAAAAAGCCGCTGATTCTGCTGCCCCATTCGCTCAGCGAAGTCACCGGCCCCGTTTTCGGTGAGGACGCCGTAGCCGCGACCGATAGCGACCTCACCGCGCAGCACGACGGCGAGCCGATCGGCGAACGAATTATCGTGAGCGGACGCGTGCTTGATGATTCCGGCCGTCCTGTTCCCCGCGCGCTAATCGAAATCTGGCAGGCCAACGCCGCCGGCCGCTACCGCCATAAGAACGATCAGCACGCCGCGCCGCTCGATCCGAATTTCACCGGTTGCGGTCGCATGCTGACGGATGCGGAAGGGAACTACCGGCTCCTCAGCATCAAGCCCGGCGCGTACCCCTGGCAGAACCACGCGAACGCCTGGCGTCCCGCGCACATTCACTTTTCGCTGTTCGGAGCAGGGCTCTTGTCGCGCCTCGTCACGCAGATGTATTTTCCCGGCGATCCGCTGATGGCGTACGATCCGATCTACAACAGCATCCGCGACGACCGCGCGCGCCATCGCATGGTGGCTGCGTTTGATTTCGCCACCACGATTCCGTTGCACGCGCTCGGCTATAAATTTGACATCGTGTTGCGTGGACCTGAAGGCACGCCGATGGAGGCCACACGGTGAGCCGCATCCACACCCCTCCGCAAACCGTCGGCCCGTTCTTTCACCTCGGTCTCACGCACCTGAATCGCCACTCGCTCGTGCCGGATGGCACCCCAGCCAGCCACATCCTTTCGTTTCACGGACACATCTACGACGCCGACCTCGCGCCGGTCCCCGACGCGCAGCTCGAACTGTGGCAAGCCGATTCGAACGGCGAATATTTCGATCGCGACTACGCCGCGCGCGCTGGCGGCAAGACATTCACCGGGTTTGGCCGCATCCCCACAAACGAAAACGGCGAATTTCATTTCACTACGATCAAGCCCGGGCCGGTGCGCAGCCGCAGCGGCGGGGCCGTGCAGGCGCCGCACATCTCCGTCACACTATTCATGCGCGGGTTGCTGCGCCATCTTTCAACGCGCATTTATTTTCCGGCCGACTCTCACAACGCTGCCGATCCGGTGTTGCACGCCGTTCCCCCCGACCGCCGCGAAACTTTGATCGCGCGCGCGAGCGAAACTGAAGCGAACAAGTTCGAATGGAACGTCGTGCTTCAGGGCGAAAGCGAGACCGCCTTCTTCGACTTCTAGCGCCCGGCTCGCCGGCTCGCCCACGAAAGGCCCTGAAAATGGGCCCGAAATCGCCGCAAGCCGGACGCCGCGCCGTCCCGGCCCTCCATGAAATTCTGAAAAAGTGAGAGTATGATGGTGCGCGGCACCCCGCACGCCCCGGCCGTAAAGGACCTCGTATGGACCACCGGTTCACTCTTGGCGTCGAAGAGGAATTCCAGATCGTCGATCCCACCACGTGGGAGCTGCGTTCTCACGTCAGCGAGCTGATGGAGGCGACCACACCCAGCCTCGGCGAGCACATCAAGCGCGAAATGCACCAGTCGATCGTGGAAATTGGCACGCACATCTGCGCCGACGTGCACGAGCTGGATACAGACATTCGCCGCATGCGCGGGGAACTGGTGCGCGCCGCCGAGTCGCGCGGTCTCGCCGTGGCCGCCGCCGGAACTCATCCGTTTTCCAGCTGGATCGATCAAGTCATCTCGCCCGGCGAGCGCTACGAAAACATTGTCGAGGAAATGGGCCAGCTCGCGCGCTCGCTGCTGATCTTCGGCATGCATGTTCACGTGGCGATGCCGAATAAGACCTGCATGATCGAGCTGATGAATATGGCGCGGTATTTTCTGCCGCACCTGCTCGCTTTTTCCACGAGCTCGCCTTTTTGGATGGGCCGCGACACCGGATTGAAATCTTTCCGTACCACGGTGTTCCGCCGTTTTCCGCGTACGGGCATTCCCGATCATCTGCATTCGTGGAATCAGTACGAGGATTACATCGAGCTGCTTGTTCGAACGCACTGTATCGACAACGCAAAGAAGATCTGGTGGGACGTGCGCCCGCATCCGACGTTTGGCACGCTCGAATTCCGCATTTTCGACGTTGTCACGCGGGTGGACGAAGCCATCGCGATCGCCGCGCTCACGCAAGCGATCGTCGTGAAGCTCCACCGCCTGTATCTCGCGAACATGGGCTTCCGCATGTACCATCGCGCGCTGATCGAAGAAAATAAATGGCGCGCCGCGCGCTGGGGCGTAGAGGGCAAGCTGATCGACTTCGGCAAGCAAGCCGAAGTTCCGATGAGCATCCTCGCCGAAGAGCTGCTCGAATTTGTGGACGATGTGCTTGACGATCTCGGCAGCCGCTACGCCCTCGAGCCGATTCAGCGCATTTTCCGCGAGGGCACGGGCGCCGAACGCCAGCGCCGCGTTTTCAAAGAAACAGGCGGCGATCTGAAGGCCGTGGTGCGCCACATCGTGGAGGAAACGCGCGCGGGCGTCACGCAGCCCTCCACCAGCGCCGCGGGCCCCGGCGCCGATTGATTTTGCATTCATCACAACGCTTCACTCGCAATCGCACGACTTCAAAGGAGCGCGCGACATGAAGATCGGACTTCTCTGCGGCCGCGAATACAGCTTCCCGCCCGCATTCATCGCCAAAGTGAACGAGCTGGGCGCGAAAGACGGCATCACCGCTGAATTTGTGCGACTCGACGGTACGAAGATGGGCGAGCCGCCGCGATACAAAGTGATTGTCGATCGCATCTCGCACGAGGTGGAGTATTACCGCGCGTACCTGAAGCATGCCGTGCTGCAGGGCACGTACGTGATCAACAACCCTTTCTGGTGGACCGCTGACGATAAATTTTTCAATTACGCCGTAGCGAGCAAACTGGGCGTTGCGATTCCGCGCACCGTGGTGCTGCCGCAGAAGGGTTACCCGTCCGACGTGGACATTAATTCTGAATCGCTGCGCAATCTCGACTACCCGATCGATTGGGACGGGCTGCTCGATTACGTTGGCCGGCCTGCGTTTCTGAAGCCATATTCCGGCGGCGGCTGGAAACACGTTTACAAGGTGCATAACAAAGAAGAACTGATCAAAGCCTACGATGGCACCTCGCCCTACTGCATGACGCTGCAAGAGAATGTCGATTTCGATAAGTATGTCCGCTGCTTCACGTTCGGCAAGATGGACATCATTCCCGTGGTTTACGATCCGGGCCAGCGACGCTACCTGATCGATCACAATTATCTTTCGCCCGAGCTCGGCGCGCGCGTGGTGAAAGACGCGCAGACGATCAATCAAGCGCTCGGCTACGAGATGAATACGATCGAGTTTGCGATCAAGGGCGACATTCCGTACGCGATCGACTTCCTGAATCCCGCGCCAGACATGGAGCGCGATCGCATCACCGATTTTTATTTTGGCACCGTCGTCGATCGCATGGCGCGCCTCGTGATCGATCGTGCGTTGCACGGCGACCCTTCGTACCCGTGGCCGCGCTGGGAACAGATGCTCGGCATCGGCCCGGCATCGGGCTTCACCGGCGCTCCGGGCAAAGTTGCGCAGGTCGCGGCGCCCGTTGCACCACCCAGCGCGGCACCGGCCGCGCCCGCAGCGCCTGGTAAGCCGCGCCCTGGAGTGAAGCCCGCATGAGCGGAGGAGCGCAGCCGTCGCCCGCTCCAGCGGCGCCGGTGGAATTCTGGAACAGTTTGCTCCGCCCGGATGTGGAGCTCGCACCCGCCTTCGCGCAGGAATTGAACGCGACGATGCGCGCGAAACGGCTCACGTTCGGTGAGCGCGTTCA
Source organism: uncultured Acidobacteriota bacterium (assembly GCA_963702125.1). Classification (GTDB taxonomy): domain Bacteria; phylum Acidobacteriota; class Terriglobia; order Acidiferrales; family UBA7541; genus Palsa-295. The sequence continues at coordinate 3,534,577 of OY969716.1, read as the reverse complement.
CTGCCCGTTCCTGCGCCCGTTTTTTCTCACCACCGAGGAAGAAAAGCGCGTGCGCCCCGTCGCAGAAGCGATTGCCGCGATGGGCGAACGCGTGGTGAAGCAATCGCTTGTCGATCCAGAGTTGCTTGCGCAATCGGCGCTGTCGCCCGAAGAGGAGCGCCTCGCGCGCCTGAATCCGCGTTACGCCACGGCGAGCACCGCGTCGCGCCTCGACGCGTTTTTGCTCCCGAACTCGCTTCAATTCGCCGAATACAACGGCGAATCGCCCGCCGGCGGCGGTTATGCGGAAACTCTTGCCGATGTGTTTCTCACGTTGCCGATCATGCAGCGCTTCGAGCAGCGTTACGCGGCGCGCAAATATCCTGTAATGAAGCTGCTTCTCGATGCGCTGCTTGCAAGCTACGCGGAATGGGGCGGCAAAGCGTCTCCGCCGGTAATCGCGATTGTGGACTGGCGCGAAGTTCCCACCTTCAACGAATTTGAAATTATCCGCGACCGCTTTGAAGCCGCCGGCGTGCCCACGATCATCGCCGACCCGCGAGACCTCGTATTCGAAGGCGGCCGCCTCATCGCGCACGGCCACAAAATCGATCTGGTGTATCGCCGCGTGCTGATCAACGACATCATTGCGCGCCCCGCTGAGTGTGCTGCGCTTCTCGCCGCCTACGCCGCCGATGCTGTGTGCGTCGCAAACGCGCTCAGCTGCAAAATCCCGCACAAGAAATCGTTTTTCGCCGTGCTCACCGACGAGCGCAACGAAGCCCTCTTCACACCGGTCGAGCGCGACCTGATCCAGCAACACGTGCCGTGGACGCGCCTCGTGGCCGATACAAAAACCACGCGCGAAGGCCAAGCCTTCGGCCTGCTCGAATACGTCCGCGAGCGCCGCAACGATTTCGTGCTGAAGCCCAACGACGAATACGGCGGCAAGGGCGTGCTGCTCGGCTGGGAGTGCAGCGAATCGGAATGGGACGACGCGCTCGATCGCGCGCTCGCCGAAACTGACAGCGCCTGGGTCGTACAGGAGCGCATCAACGTCCGCCGCGAAGTTTTCCCGATGCAGACGGCCGGCGGGATCGAAATGCGCGACATGCTCGTCGATTTCGCGCCCTACCTCTTCCGCGGCAAAATGGCCGGCTGTCTCACGCGCCTCAGCTCCACGGGCCTGGCCAACGTCACCTCGGGCGGCGGCCAAGTGCCGTCCTTCCTAATCCAACTAAAACAGTAGTGCGGCCACAGGCGAACGCAGCGAATTGTGATATAGGCTTTGACCTGGCCAAGAATCGCGCGCCCTCGAAAAATGGCATGAATTCCTAGAAAATCGCGCGCTTCGCCTCTATAATTTTTCGATGGAATTTGGATCCGTGGACCCAGAGCTCCGCCCCGGAGCGAAAAATGCAATCGAGACCTGCCTCGCGATTCAGCCCGGCGAACGTGTCGCGCTGATCGCCGACCGTCTCAGCCAAGCCGTCGCCGCCAGCCTCGCCGAAGCGATTAAAAATCGCGGCGCCGTCTCCGACACATTCATTCTCGAGGAACTCGCTCCACGCCCTTTAAAGCATGCTCCTGGCGCCGTGCTCGAAGCTCTTGGCCGGGACGACGCAGGAATTCTCTGCATGCAGCCGCAGGAAGGCGAGCTCGGCGCTCGCAAAGACATCGTCGGTGTCGTCGAGCGCCGCCACATCCGCTACGCGCACATGATCGGCGTCACGCCCGAAATCATGAAGCAGGGCATGCGCGCCGATTACACGATGGTCGATCGCCTCAGCGAGAAATTGCTACAGCGCATGCACGACGCGAAATCGCTCACCGTAAAGACCGATGCCGGCACAAGCCTGGTCTGCACTTTCGATTCGAAGCTCGACTGGGTGAAGACCAGCGGCCTGATCAGCAAGCGCTACTGGTCGAATCTTCCCGCCGGCGAAGTGTTCACCACTCCCGCGAAAGTCGATGGCACCTTCGTCTGCGACGGCACCGCGGGCGATCACTTCTGCGGAAAATACGGCGACCTCGAGAAAACGCCGCTCAAGCTCGAAATCACGGCCGGCCGCCTCACCAAAGCCACCTGCGACCGCAAAGATCTCGAAGCCGAATTCTGGAGCTACTGCCACACGGACGAAAACAGCGACCGTGTCGGCGAACTCGCCTTCGGCACCAACATCAGCCTCCACGAATTCATCGGCATCCTGCTTCAGGATGAGAAGTTTCCCGGCGTCCATCTCGCCTTCGGCGATCCCTACGGCAGCCAGACGCACGCGCAGTGGAGTTCGCGCACACATGTCGATGTGCTCGCCCGCCGCTGCAATGTGTGGATTGATCAGGACCAGGTTATCTCAAACGGCCGCTATATGCTCGACCACCTGGGACTTGCCGGGGCGTAACAAGACAACGCGTCAACTAGATCAGAAGAGCCGGTTCACGTATTCCCACATCTGGTGCTTCCAGAAGGGCCAGTCGTGTCCGCCCTGCGCGCCCCAGTCGTCCAGGCTATGGCGAACCCCGCGGCCATTCAATACTTCAGAGAAACGATACGACGGCCCCGGATGCTCCCACGGCCCGTGTCCGGTTGCGATGTGGATATCGCATTGCGAGAGCAGCCACAGCTGATGGGCGTCGTTCAAATTAGACATGTAGTCCACTGGATTGTTGAAGTAGGTGTTGTCGTCGTACATCCCGCTCATAAATCCGCGAATGTCGTACACGCCCGAAAGCGCGAAGCAGCGCCGAAACACGTCCGGATGCTTCAGTAAGGTGTTCGCCGCGTGGTACGCGCCAAACGACATGCCCATCGTCGAGATCGCGAGGCCGTGCGTCTTGCAGCTGTCCCAGATAAACGGCACCACTTCCTCGCGCATGTACGCGTCAAACTGAGCTTGCATATAGCTGCGATGGAAGGGATGCGCGCGTTTGTTGTAGAAGGAAGCGAAGTTGATCGAGTTCACGCTGAAGAATTTCACGCGGCCCGCGTCGATCAGCGGAGCCAGCGCTCCGATCATGCCCTGATTCTCGAGCTCCCACTCGTCGCCCGCGCTCGTCGGAAATCCTACGAGCGGCATGCCATAGTGGCCGTACACCACCACTCCCATTTCCATTCCCACGCGATGCGACCACCAGTGATGGTATTCCCGGTTCATGGTGCTCCTGCGCGGACGCCTTCTCCCACGGCGCGGCCGCGGCGCTCGAGCGCGCCGTATTATACGGCGTTTCCCGCGCACTCGTGCCGCAAACGGGCCATCGACAGCTTCAGTCTGTAGGAGAAAATCAGGCGAACATTCCACTCCAGCAATTGTAAGCGAAACCCGCCTGTGCCGCGAAATTCCCGCGCAGGCACAAGCTCGCTGTGCCGTCGCTGCGTTTTCCCGCTCGCAATGCTTCTGCTATTCTAGCGGCACGTCTCAACGCGCACGCTCATCGGGGCGCGCGCCAAAACATTTCTCCGGCTCCAAAAAAGAAAGGGAACGGCTTTTGTCCGCCATCGACGATCTCACATTGCAGCTCGCGGCCGCCGGTCCCGGCCACATCGAAAAGATCGACCAGTTCAGCTCCAAGTTCGTCGCCAAAAAGCGCGACATCGTCGTCTATCTTCCCGGCATTTACTCCAAGCGCCCGGACATTCATTTCCCCGTCCTCTATCTGGAAGACGGCCAGAATCTCTTCGATCCCAACACGTCCTTTATTAAGGGAATGTACTGGCACGTCGGTGAGTCCGCCGATCGTGCGATCGCGCAGGGTCAAGTCCAGCCGTTGATCATCGTCGGCATCTACAACACCGACAAACGCCTCAACGAATACACGCCCACGCGTGACAAGAAACTCGGCGGCGGCCGCGCCGATAAATACGGCCGCATGCTCGTCGAAGAACTCAAGCCTTTCATCGAATCCAAATACCGCGTGCTCGGCGGCCCGGAACACACCGGTCTGGGCGGTTCGTCCCTCGGCGGCTTGCTCACCGTCTATCTCGGCGTGAAATATCCGCAGGTATTCGGCAAGCTCGCCGTGCTCTCGCCTTCTGTCTGGTGGAATCGGCGCGCGATTCTCGATTACGTCGAGAAAGCGAAAATGCCCAGCCAGCCGCGCATCTGGCTTGACGTCGGCACCAGGGAAGATACGAGCACGGTCGCGAATGTCACTGCGCTTCGCGACGTGCTGCTCTCCAAAGGCTGGCAGGAAGGATCGAGCCTGCACTTCCAGGTATTTGAAGGCGCGCAGCACAATGAGGACGCCTGGGCGCAGCGCGTCGCCCCCTTTCTGCAATTCCTGTTTCCGGTGGCAGAGTCGGCGTTATAATTCGCGCTCCTGTGCTCCGGCCGCTGGCCCGTGCGGACGCTGCGTTCCGCCTCCGTTCCACGACGTCCAGCACTGTGTAGTGCCGCATTTCGGAGGCAAGCATTGCCCGACCCGCGTCCGGTCACCATCCTTTGCCTCACGTCCTACGAAAAGGGCTTCGATTTCCTCCGCACCTGCAAGGAACTTGGCTGCCGCGTATTGCTGCTGACCGTGGAAAAATTCCGCGACGGCGCATGGCCGCGCGATTGCGTCGATGAATTTTTCTTCATGCCCGAGGAACTCCCGCTTCCCGCCATCATCAATACCGTGAGTTACCTCGCGCGATGGCAGCCGATCGACCGCATCGTCGCCCTCGACGAGTTTGACCTCGAGAACGCGGCCGCGCTGCGGGAACATTTGCGCCTTCCCGGCATGGGCCTCACCACCGTCCGGTATTTCCGAGACAAGCTCGCCATGCGCGGCCGCGCCCGGGAAGCCGGCGTTCCCGTGCCGGAATTTATCCATGTGCTGAATCACGCCGCGCTCGCCGAATTCATGGAACGCGTTCCCGCGCCGTGGCTCTTGAAACCGCGCTCGCAAGCCTCCGGAATCGGCCTCAAAAAGCTGCGCTCGCCCCACGAGCTGTGGCCGATTCTCGAACGCCTCGGCGACGACCAGTCCAGCTACCTTCTCGAGCAGTTCGTTCCGGGCGATGTGTTCCACATCGACGGCGTCGTGTCCGAGCGCGAAGTTGTGTTTGCCGAGGCGCACGCGTACGGTGCACCTCCGCTCGATACTTCGCACGATGGCGGCATTTTCACCACCCGCACTTTGCCGCGCGATTCAGACGAAGCGAAGACGCTTCGCGCGATGAATATTGAACTGGTGCAGGGGCTTGGCTTGGTCCGCGGCGTGACGCACGCGGAGTTTCTGCGTTCGCGCGCGGACGGAAAGTTCTACTTCATTGAGATTGCGTCTCGCGTTGGCGGCGCCTACATCACCGATGTGGTGAAGGCTGCGTCGGGCGTGAACCTCTGGCGCGAGTGGGCCAGGCTGGAAGTGATCGCGGGACGCACGCCGTACTCGTTGCCGGCGCCCCAAAAAAACTACGCTGGCGTGGTGCTATCGCTGGCGCGCCAGGAAAATCCCGATACCTCGTCTTACAACGATCCTGAAATTGTGGAGCGCATCTACAAGAAATATCACGCCGGCTTCGTCCTCAAATCGCCCGATCCGGCGCGCATCGTTTCGCTGCTCGATTCCTACGCGCAGCGCTTCCGTCACGACTTTTTTGCCACTGCGCCTGTTCCAGACAAGCCGACGTCTTAGCCGGGTCGCCCTCCGGCAGCCCACTCGGCGGTCGGCATGTGCCTGCCGCCGTGCTACGCGACGCCGAGTTGCTTTGAAGCCTTCTTGGTGCCTTCCACGCGGTTTGCGATCTTCGCGAAAGCCGTATCGCGCGATGTTGAAGTGTCGTCCGCAAACGGCGAAAAGCCGCAATCATCGGTGGTGCCGAGTTGCGCCACCGGGATGATCGAAGCCGCCTCGTGCACACGCGCAGCAACTTCGTCCACGCTCTCGACCTTCGGATTGATCGGGTCCGTCACACCAACAAATAGAATCTGCCCCGGCTTCAGCATTTCGCGCATCGCATGCAACACGCGCGGCCGATCCTTCTCGCTCGAGAGCTGCACGTAAAATCGTCCAACGTCCATCTTGAAGAGCTGCGGCACCAGACCCAGATAGTCCACGTCCGCGCAGTGCGTCGAGTCTTTGTCGCCGCCCGGGCACGTGTGCACACCGATCCGCTGTTTCTCCTCCGAAGTGAATCCGCTCAGCACGCGATTGTTCAGCTCCACGAACGACGCGAGCAGGCCGCCCGAAGGATCGAGCTTCAGCGCGAGCCGCCCCTCGGTGAAATCGATTTGCACCGTCGCTGCCCCCGCCGCCAGGCACTCGTGAATGTCCTTCTGCGCTTCCCTCACTAGATCGTTCACAAACTGTTCGCGCGTGTAGCCTGGAATTCCTTCCTGCGGATACAAAAGGCTCAACGCCGACGCCGAAATCACCGCCTGCTTCACCGGCCGGTGCGCGTATTGCTGCGCCGATTTCAAATAACTCACCGCATACGCGCCAAAACGAAATGGCCCCTCTGAGAGTTTCGGCAGTTGACGCGTGTGGCCATCCTCAAATGGAATCGTCACGCCGCCTGGCGCTAGATTCGTCAGCCCGGTCAGCGGGTAGGTCGCGAAGCTCGACTTCCGTTGTTCGCCGTCGGAGATCACCGGCGATCCCGTCTCCTCAAATCGCTTGATCGTCTCGCGCACTTCGCCGTCTTCCACGTCGCGGAATTTCGCTTCGGTGATCTCGCCGCGCGAAAGCGCCTGCATCGCGCCCAAAAGTTCCGCCGAGCGCGGAATGCTCCCAATCGGTTCTGTAGGAATCGGCATAGTCATTAGCTCCCAATTCACCAGCGGTTGCACCGCGCGTTCGCGTGCACCGTCCGCGACGCACACACCATCACTTTCAATTTCTCAGCAGCGCAGTCTGATTACCTTGGGGAACTCTCGCAATACTACGAAGACACTAGGGATCTGGTTCGGCGTTGGTAGCGGAGTGGAAGAAATGCGAGTCAAGCTCCGCCCGCACCGGTGACTGCCAAAAGAGGCTATACAAATGCAAAGCCAGCGCCACAACAAATGGCGCTGGCCAGCGTACTTCCGCGACTTGGAGCTCTTGAAAGCCGCCTTGGGAGCAGCTCTCGTTTACATCGTCAGCACAACGCGGAACTGCGCGTGGCCGCTCATCATCCGGTCATACGCCTCGGCCGCTTTCTCCAGCGGATACGTTTCGATCATCGGCCGCACGCCCGTCAGTTCCGCAAAACGCAGCGTGTCCTCCGCCTCAGCCGGAATTCCGGCCGCCCATCCGTGAATTTCGCGCACGCCCACGATCAGTTGCACCGGCGTGACCTCAATCGTTCCGAAGTCCGCGCCCACCACCATCAGCCGCCCGTTTGGCGCGATCCCGTCGATCAGCTCGGACATCGCCTTCGCGCTCGGTGCCGTCGCGATGATCGCCATCGCACCGCCCATTTTCTTCAGTTCTTCCGCGGGCTTCGTCGCCACGCTGTCGATGTAAACGTGCGCGCCAAGCTTCTTCGCAAGCGCGCCATTTTCCGGGCCGCGGCCGATCGCCACCACTTTGTATCCGGCTTTGCTCGCGAACTGAATGCCAAGGTGCCCCAACCCGCCGATCCCCTGTATCGCCACGATGTCGCCCGGCCGCGCGCCGCAGTTCCGCAACGCGTTGAACGTGGTGATGCCGGCACACAAAAGCGGCGCGGCTTCCACGTCGCTAAGCGAATCCGGAATCGCCGTCAACGCCTCAAGCGGCGCGATCATGTACTGCTGGTAGCCGCCGTCGTAACTGATCCCCGAAATCTTGTGGTTTTCGCAATTCATAAAATCGCCGCGGCGGCAGTATTGGCACGTGCCGTCGTGCCCGCCGTGCCAGCCAATGCCCACTCGCTGGCCCACCTTCCAACCGGTCACGCCGGGTCCGGCTTCGTGCAGTACGCCAACCACCTCGTGCCCCGGAATGCGCGGAAACTGAATGCCGGGCCACGCGCCTTCTTTGGTCAACACGTCGCTGTGGCACACGCCGCATGCGTTTACCTTGATGAGCACCTCGTTCGCTTTTGGTTTCGGAATCTCGCGCTCCACGATTTCAAACGGTCCACCCGCTTTCGAAATTTGCGCGACCCTCATCGTCTTCGGTGCGGTTTGTGCCGTCGCCATAAGGCCTCCTGGTCAGTAAGGCTCCGCGAACAGGAGCCAGTAAGAAATTGTTCCGCTCGGGTATCTGCGCTAGCTCTCAGCCCAACCCGCGCACGCGCGGTCAATCGATCGAGCTTCGAAGTTATCCCGCCGCAACCGCCGCGTCAATGACACCAAGGTATTGCCAAATTCCGGCCGCCCGCGTTGAAGAACGGCAGAGATTTGCCCCATTCAGATTACTTCTACGTTTGCGTTGTGCCCCCGTGCGCCCGCAAGTTTTCGATCGCATGTTAATAGCGGGGAATCGAGAAGTTCAGCGAGAGCTACATATGCGGCATCGTAGGCGGTCAGTGTCGCGCGAAGCTCCCAGATTCTCGACATCAATAGATCATGAGAATGCATATTGATGCCCAAGCTCCGGAGATCCTCGAGTGCATCCGCCCCGCGTTGCGCAGTGATCGAATTGTCCCGCACGTAACGTCTCATAACTTGAGCCACTTCGACATCCAGCAAGTGCGGCGCGTGCAGGGAATTTGCAGTCGAGAATAGACGCCGATCGATTTGTGCACCGCTGGTTGATTGAAGAAGCCACTCAACCGCAGCGGATGCGTCGAGAACAATCACCTTGTGTCTCGTTCTTGGCGTATCAATTCCGCTGCGGGGATGAGTCCTTCAACTTTGCATCGACGTCGCACGCGCTCGCGCAGCTCGGCGATGGATGGACGCTCGCCGACGAGACGCAATTCGGCAAGCAGAAAGTCCGACAGCGACATTCCCGCTAGGGCGGCCTTGCTCTTGAGCGCTCGGTGCAGGCCATCCGGCACATTTCGGACCTGAATCATCTTTGACATGTGCCAAGCATAGATACATGTGGAGCACATGTCAATCTTACTGCCAAGGCTCGCACTTGCCGGATAGTGCTCGATCCAAATACGTCGCTGCGCTGATAAGCGCTAAGTGCGTCAGCGCCTGCGGGAAGTTTCCGAGGTGCTCGCCACTCTCGCCCAGCTGCTCTGCGTAGAGGCCAACGTGGTTCGCATACCCAATCATCTTCTCGAATAAAAGTTGGGCCTTCTCGAGCTGTCGCGACCGCGCCACCGCCTCAATAAACCAGAACGAGCACGCCGTAAACGTCCCTTCGCCCGTCTTCAACCCATCGAGGTCGGCCACGTTCCGGTAGCGATACACCAGCGTATCCACGGCAAGATCCTTCTCAATCGCCGCCAGCGTCGAAAGCCACTTCGGATCGGTCGGGCTGATGAACCGCACCAGCGGCATCAGCAGCGCAGACGCGTCCACGCGATCCGATCCTTTGTATTGCACAAACGCTTTCCGCTTCTCGCTCCAGAAATGTTTCACGATGTCCAGGTAGATCGCGTCGCGCATTTTCTCCATCCAGTCAAACGGTCCGGCAAGCGAACGCTTCTCGCCCATGCGGATCGCGCGCTCAAACGCCACCCAGCACATCATCCGCGAATGCAGAAAATGGCGCCGGCCGCCGCGAACTTCCCAGATTCCATCGTCCGGCTGATTCCAGTTTTTCGATAGCCATCGAAGCACCTGCGTCGTGCTCTTCCACTCGTCGATGCCCGGCCCATCGCCGTACTTCGTCGCGAGATACACCGCGTTTATCAACTCGCCGTACACGTCGAGTTGCAGTTGCTCATACGCCGCATTGCCGATGCGTACGGGCCGCGAGTCCTTGTAGCGTCGCAGATTTTTCAGCACGCGCTTCGGCGTCTCCGTGCCACCATCGGTGCGATACAAAGTCTGCAGCGGGGCGCCTTTTGCATCGAATTTCAGCCGCGCATTGAGCCACTGCTGAAATTGGGCCATTTCCTCCACGAAGCCGAGCCGCATTAGCGCGTACAGCGTGAACGACGAATCGCGCAGCCAGGTGTAACGGTAGCCCCAGTTGCGTGGGCCGCCGATTTTCTCCGGCAGTCCAAACGTCGGCGCCGCGATCAACGAGCCGGTCTCGCGGTCCGTGAGCAGCTTCAGCACCAGCGCAGAACGGTTCACCATTACGCGCCAGCGCCCGGTGTAATTCGATTGACCGATCCACTCGCGCCAGAAACGCGCCGTTTCCTGAAATCGCATTTCGATGCGCGCGGTGTCGATCGGCTGCCGCGCGCGCTCCGTGCTCTCGCCAAACGCAAACACCGGCGTGATCAAAATGCTCGTATTGGCAGGTAAAGCTGCTTGGTCCGGTTGTTTTTCAGCGCCGGCTGAATGGAGAAACATCCGCCTTTGTCGGGATCGAGCAGGGAAGCGAATACTGCCGGCGAGTCGAACTTCGGAAAACAGAAAAAATCGATCGAGCCGCGCGTGCTTACCAGCGCTGCCGTCCGCATGTTGCCGATCACTCCGTAGTTCTCGATCGGCTCGTAGCGCGTGCTTGCCGGGTCGTTTTCCGCGGCGGACGTCTGTTTGGCTTTTTTCACAGGTGCCACGATTTTAGGCTTCGGCCATGCCCCGCACCCTACTCTGTTCGCTGTAAGCGCACCGGCGGCAATTCCTGCCCGTTTGTAATGGCTCTTGCGTATTCCTCCCGCCCGCAGGGTGCGTAACACTTCCCGCACGCGCTCTCAGTTCACTGCGCCTCGAGCCTCAAAGGAGACCCATGTTCACACCCCTCTCTAAATTCGCCCGCGCCTTCACCGCTGCCGCGCTCGTCACGTTCGCTGTCGCCGGTTGCAACAACGGCATGAACAACGACGTGAATTACCGCACCGCCATCAACGACCACTTCAAAGCTTTTCCCGCGTGCATCTGGTCGCAGTCGAAGAAATTTCCCGTGCAAGCCGCCACGTCCGACGACGTGAAGACCGCCGGCTACGACGCGCTCACGCAGGCCGGCCTGCTCGTCCGCACCACCAGCGAGAAGAAAATCGTGATCATTTCGAAGCAGGAAAATAATTACGACCTCTCGGACGCCGGCCGCTCCGCATGGGTGCCAGACTCGTCCCAGCCCGGTTACGGCAATTTCTGCTACGGCAATCGCGAGGTCACTTCCATCGACAACTCCACGCTCGGCACAAACTCCGCAGGCGTGAAAACCGCGAGCATCGCCTACCACTACAAAATCGCTAACGTCCCCAATTGGGCCAACGACGGCCAGATGCGCACCGCCTATCCAGACATGGCCGCTGTCATCTCGGCGAATCCGTCTGACAACGCCACGCTTGTCGCGACCGGCGATCGTTGGGAATTTCAACGCTGAAAGCTTGACGAAGGAATTTGAATCGCAGATTGCGGGAATTGGTGGGCCTGGGTAGATTCGAACTACCGACCTCACCCTTATCAGGGGTGCGCTCTAACCAACTGAGCTACAGGCCCGCTAAACGCAGACGTAAAGTTTAACAAAGGTCGCCGGACTCGCCTAGCGTCCCGCCCCAAAATTTTCCGCGCACATTTCTACCGCGCAGTTGACACGGCTACCTATAGAGGCCGGTTCACGGTCTTCGCGAAGCGGGCGATGTTGCCGTTGCCTTTCCGGGTGCCGCACCCTTTTCTTCTCAAAAGGGTGCGTGGTACAGCTTCAACAAGTCTACGAACTACCTCTGCGGCCGCCCACCACCGCCACTACCCCGCCTCGATCCGCCACCGCCATTGCCGCCGCCACCCAACCGCCCACCCCGATTCTGCTGTTGCTGCTCCGCCTGATCCCCACGCGCTCGTCCATTCGCATCATTATTCAACTGTGACCCAAGATCCGAATTCGCTCCCCCAGGCGGCTGCGGCGTTGTCTGCCGTTGCTGCCCCGCACCAGCACCGGCTCCAGCGCCCGACCCGTTCGCCGCACCCGCGCCCGATCCGTTCGCCGTTCCGGTCCCGCTGCCAGAGCCGCCATTCTGCGCCCGCCGCCCGTTCGCATTTCCGTCTGTGCTGCCGTTCGTCGAGCCGCTACCATTCTTCGACGCGCCCAAATTTCCCGACGACGACCCATTCGGATTCGTAGCCCCGCTCAAATTATTCTGCGTCTTCGCCTGCTCCTGCGATTTCTTCGTCTGCGCATTTCCCGTCGAAGGATCCACCGGCTGCCATCCGCCGTCATCCCACTTGCTCCAATCTCCATTCGAATCTTTCTTGTAAACGTTCCCGTCCGCGCCGGCGTACACATTGTTATTGTTCGCATCTTTCGCCACAAACGCATTATTCCCATTCTTCGTCGTCACGCCCGCGCCCGCGCTGCCCTTCGACGTATCGAATCCCGCCACTGTCCCGTTCGCATTCGAGTAGTGCCCGGCCTGCGCCCAGTTGTCGCCGTTCGTCACCACGCTCGAACCCCACTGCGCGTACGCGTTGTGTCCCTGCGAAGTCGCAGCGTACGTCCCAGTCCACGGGTTGTAAGCCGACGCATACGTGTGCCCACCGTACGCGTTCTGATACGTCACCGCGTGTCCGTAAAAGCCGGTCGAGGGGTTATACCAAGCCGCCGATCCCGCCGACGCGTAAGGTCCATACACCGCGCGCCCCACTCCATAAAATCCAGTGTACGGGTTATATACCGCAGCAACTCCGTAAGTGTAGGGATACGGGTAGTAAATCGGATGCGGACCCCAGTAAACGTACGGGGGGTAATACCATCCTGTGCCGTACACCACCGTCGCTCCCACCGCCATTCCCAGCACAAACACGCCGAGATATCCGCTCGAGTAGCTCGTCTCCACCGTCGTCGGCGTCGGATTCGACACGATCACGTAGGTCACGTTGTAAACAGGGCAGCTCGGCGGAATCGTGTAGATCACCGCCGGTATTGCATCCGCCGTCTTCCACGGCCCGCTCGCCGATCCGCCGATGAACCAGATCCCGTTGAAGCAGAGGTAATAAAGATTGTTCACGCGAATCACGCGCGCCGTCGTGTTCGCCGCGTAATACATCGTCGTGCCCGTGATCGCCACAAACTGCGGCTCGCCCGCGTACACGATCTTCACGGACGCTTCCGCCGCCGCGCGATTCACCACCGCCGTCGTCGGCACCTGCGCCAGCAGCACAGCGTCGCTCGCCATCTGCGTGCCCGGCACGGAAACCAGCGCCGCCGAATACGATTTGCCCACGGGAATCTTTGCGAAGTCCGGCGGCAGCTCGTTCGCGTACACCCATGCCGCCTCGAGCGATCCCGCGCGGAACCAGCGACCCGAAAACAGCACGTACATCTGCTTGGTCTGCGAACTCATGAAAATCTGGTTGTCGGTATTCGCGCCGTAGGAAAGGGAAGTACCCGGAATCGGCGTCCACACCGGAGCGCCGCGAAAAATAATCAGCTCGCTCGGTTTCTCCGTCACGAACACTTTCGGTGCGGGTCCGGCTCCCGCCGCCGGCGGCACCGCCTTCAGCACCTCGTCCCAGTTCTGCCCCTTCGGCAGTTTCGCCATGTCCGGCGGCAGCGTCGTCGCCGGCGTCCACGGCCCGGGAATATCCGCGGCCTTCAGCCACTGTTTCCCGCTCAGCAGGTAATACGTTTTTCCGTCGTAGAAAAGATTCCACGTCGTATTCACCACGTACTGCAGTTTCGTGCCATCGATCGCCGCCAGCACCGGCTTTCCATTCACCATCAGCGCGATGGCCGGTACCGTGCTCACAAAAATCGAGGGCACGTCGCTATTCACTGGAATCGTGCGCTCCGGCTCATGCGACGGCGAAAGCATCGCCAGCATCCGGTCGAGGCTGATGTTCAGTGTGAGCGTCGGATACACCTGCGACATTTTTGCCTGCATCGCCGCTTCTTGATCCGCCGGCAGGCCAGGGAACCGCGAGCTGATCACTTTGAACCGGTCGATAAAAACCATCCGTGTCGCCACGTTCGCGATCGTGTTCGCTTCCCACGTCACCACTCCCACCGCCTGCTTCCCGTCCGCGCCGGTGATCGAGATCGCCGTGTCCGCCCTTAGCGTGCGGTACTGCGTCCACGATTTCAGTTGAGGCTGGTACACGATCACGTGATTGCCGTTGCGATCGAATACGCGCGGCCACGTTGGCGCGCCAGCGGCGGTCGCGGCAGCGGACAGCGCCAACAGCGCGCGCTCCGGTCGCTGCGCTGCAGCCGCGGCATCCAACGGCACTCCCGCCAGCACCATGCACAGCGCAACCAGCATCACCACACTCGACTTCGCCACTCGCATAGCACACACCTCGTCTAGTTTTTCCAATGGCAACGGGACAGAATCGGCGGCCATATTACTCCATGACCCTGCTCTTACGCCTTCAAGATTTAAATGTAGTGCCGCGGCCTTCAGCGCGGCACCTCTCCCCGGATTCCTCTTTACCCGCACACGCCCGTCGTTTACGATTCCGCCACTCACACACGCCGCCGCAAGCGAGCGGCCCAAAGCCAGAAGGACGATCCCAATGACGTTCCGGAATTTCGCACTCGCTCTCGCCGCGCTCGTAATCGCATCAACCGTCGCCGCCCAACAATCCCCCGTGAAACCCGCCTTCACGAAAGACACCGTAATCTACGTCAGCGATTTCGACCTCGACGCACAGAACGTAACCACCGACCAGAGCGGCGGCAACCGCCCCGGCGTCCTCGGCCGCCGTCGTGAAGAGCACGACCCGCAGGCGCAAGCCGCAAAGCTCGTTAACACCATGAGCCAGAGTCTCGTCGCCGATCTCCAAAAAGCCGGATACAAAGCCGAGCGCGTCCCTCCCGGCGGCCTGCCTCCGAAAACCGGCGCGTGGGTCCACGGCGTTTTCACCGAAGTGGACGAAGGCAACAGCCGCCGCCGTGCGATCATCGGCTTCGGCTCGGGCCAAGCCAACATGGATCTCTACGTCACACTCAGCGACTTGTCACAACCAGATAAGCCGCTCTACAACGCCGCGCAGGACGCCACCAGCAAAGACAAAGCCGGCGCCATCATCACCATGAATCCCTACGTCGCCGCCGCCAAATTCGTTATGGAAAAAAACGCGCCCGAGAAAATGGTGAAGAAAACCGCCGCCGACATCTCCACCCAAATCGCCACCCAAATGACCCAATACGGCGCCCCACCCACAAGCAAATAGTTTTTGATCAAAGAGTGGCACAGGCTGGAGTTGGCCTGTGTGCCCTTGCCTTAGGCGCGCGCAGCGCGGTGTAACATAGACTGTCAGTCTGTGCTCCGCGACTTTGACGTCATCCAGAGGCCGACGCATCGTCTAAGGATCTCTCTTCATTTCGCGACACCGCGAAATGACCCTGAGGAATGCCAGTGGCATGACGAACGGGTCTGCTTCCGCGTCTCCGCCCTACTCCATATCAAACGTGAGGTACGTCAACCTCCCCATCCTCTCCACCTGCATCGTGGCCGATTCCCCCGGCTTCAACGCATTAAACATCTCCCTCAACTGCGCCACACTACTTACCCGCTTCCCCTTCAATGCGTGGATCACATCGCCCACCTGCAGCCCCGAATCCACCGCCAGCTGATCGTTCACCATTGACGCCACCGCCACGCCGCCCGGAATCCGCAGCAGCCCAATCAACGGCTCGATCTCCGCGCTCACCGTAATTCCCACAATCCCCAGCCGCGGAATCATGTCCTTCGAAGGATCGGCCAATTCCGAAAGATGCTCTGCGTCGTTCGGCGGCTCAAATACCGGGACATTCAATTCGAGTTTTTCCGCGCCCCGCATCACCGTCAGCTTGGTGAAATTCGCATTCTCGTGCAGATACAAGTTCACCGTCATCACCGGCACGTTATTCACCGGCTGTCCATCCATCGCGACGACCACATCGCCGATTCTCAATCCCGCGCGCTCCGCCGTGCTGTCCGGCGGCACATCGGACACAATCACGCCCTCGTCGATTTTCAAATTCAATCCGTCGGCCAACTGAGGCGTCAACGTCATCACGTCCGCGCCGATCGTGCGCCGCTTCACGCGCCCATATTTTCGAATCTGCTGATATGCGAATCGCGCGATGCCTCCCGGAATCGCGAACCCGATTCCTTCGTTTCCGCCCGACTTCGTGTAGATAAATGTGTTGATGCCCACCATATTTCCGTCCAGGTCCATCAACGGCCCGCCGCTGTTCCCCGGATTGATCGCCGCGTCGGTCTGAATGTAAGTCATCGGGCTGTTCGGGTCGGTCTGCCGCGCCACTGAACTCACGAGGCCAAACGAAACCGAATTCTCCAGTCCCTGCGGGCTCCCAAACGCCAGCACGATCTGCCCTTTCTGCAATTTCGTGTAAGCGCCGATGGGAATCGTCGGCAATCCCGTCGCTTCCACTTTCAGCACCGCCAGGTCGATCTGTTTGCTGAAGCCCACCACTTTCGCCGGAAGCACCTTGCCTCGCCGTTGCAGCTGCGCATACGCCTGCGATTCGTCGGTGCTCGCCGGAGTGAATTGCACGCGCACCCGGTCCGCGCCCTTCACCACGTGATAGTTCGTGATGATGTACCCGTCGGGATCAACGATGATTCCCGCACCGAGGCTGCGCTCGCGCTCCACCGGACTCGAATCCGTCGTGTCATCCTCATCCGTCGCGCCGTACCCCGTCACTAAAATCTCCACCACCGCCGGCGACACCTTCTTCGTCAACGCCTCGAAATTCCGGCTCAGCTCGTGCACCGGATGCGACCCAGGCATATCGTTCGTGTCCGGCGCCTGCGCCGCGCTGCCAGCCGGCGGCGCTTGTGCCGCGGCGCGCGGGCACCAGCCCACGAAAAAAAACGCCGCGGCCGCGCATCCCACCGCGAAACGCTTTCCTACAAGACTCCACCGATCGACTCTCACGAGACCTCACCCTTAGGCTGTGAACTCAAAGCCGGCGGCGCCACCCGGTGCGCTTCCTCCACCGCGCCCCACTTCACCACCTTCAAATCCAGCACGAATATCGAATACAAAATCGGCACCAGCAGCAGCGTGATAAACGTCGCCACGCACAGCCCCCCAATCTGCGCATAGCACAGCGGTTGCCACAGCGGCCCGCCGTGCATCGCCAGCGGAAATAGCGCCAGCACCGTCGCGCCCACCGTGATCATCACCGGACGCAGCCGCACGATCCCCGCATCCAACAGCGCTTCCGCAAGCGGCTCACCCTTCTCGTGCATCTCCTCGATGAAATCGAAAAGCACGATCACGTGGCTCACGATCACGCCGATCAAACTCGCAATCCCCAAAAACGCCATGAACCCAAACGACGCGCCCATCAGCCATAGCGCAAACAGCGCGCCCGCCACGCCATACGGCGCGCACGCCAGCACCAGAAACGGCTTGATCGAATGCTTGAACTGAAACGCCAGCGCCAGAAAAATCATCGCCACCGAAATCATCATCACCACCGCGAGATTCTTGAATCCCTGCTCCG
Source organism: uncultured Acidobacteriota bacterium (assembly GCA_963702125.1). Taxonomy (GTDB): domain Bacteria; phylum Acidobacteriota; class Terriglobia; order Acidiferrales; family UBA7541; genus Palsa-295. Next base: position 3,517,234 of record OY969716.1, on the reverse strand, counting down.
TCTTCGCTTGCTCGCCGCTCACAATAATTTGGTAGCCCGGCGGCAGCGTCTCGTTCAATTTGTCGAGCGCAGCCTGCGCCGGCTTGAACACTTCAGACGCCAGCACACCCGGCTTCGTGAACGACTGCACCGAAATCGTCCTGAAATGTTCGAGGCGCCGTATGCGCATCGTCTGCAGCGAATTGTCGATGCTCGACACCTCGATCAGCGGCACCTTGTTCTGCGACGACGATGAATACACATATAAATTCTGCACGTCCGAAAGCGTCGCGCGCTCCTCCATCCGCAACCGCGAAACCACCGGAATCTGCTGATCGCCGCGCCGCACATTCGTCAGTGGCGTCCCGTTCAGCGCCGTCGCCGACGAATTCGCCACGTCCTGATTCGTCACGCCCGCCAGATTCGCGCGATCCGAATCCACCTTCAGCGAAATCTGAAATCCGTCCTGTCCCCAATCGTCGCGAACGCGCGCCGCGCCGGCCTGCGCCTCGATGATCGTCCGCACCTTGCCCGCGATTTGCCGCAGTGTCGCAATGTCGCGCGCTTCGTCCAACGCGTTCACATCCGCGAGCCCCGACACGCGCAGCTCCACCGGATAATCCACCGGATTTGTCTGCAGCTGCCGCACATCCACGCGCGCTCCGGCCACCGCGCGCGACACCGCCTCCTGAAACGGCGCCACCAGCAGCGGCGTATCCTCCTTGTCGTACAGCTCCACAATGATCTGCGAATAATTCAGCTGCTGCAGTTGCGGCGTCGCCGAAAACCAGAATCGCGGCCCCCCGCCGCCCTCAAACGTCGTCAGCGACCGCAAAATCGGCCGCGGCTTTCCATCCTTATCCGGATGCGCGCGCCCGTATTCCTCCGCCGTTTCCTTGATCGAATCTTCCACCTGCGCCGCCACCTGGTCCGTCGCAAAAAGCGGCGCGTCATTCGGCAGCCACACGTCGATGAACGAAAGGTACTGCACGTCTTCCGGGAAAAATTGCGTCTTCAGCTGGTGCCCGAAATAAAATCCCACCGCCAGAAAAATCAGCGACACGCCAAACGCCTTCCACCGGTGCTCCACCACAAACGTCCCGAACCGGTAGTAGTGCCCCGTGAATCCCTTTGTCCGCCGCTCTTCCATCGGTTTTTCTTTCTTCTTCGGCGGCCGCAGCAGGTAATAGCCGAGGAAGGGAATGAACGTCATCGAGACCAGGCGCGACGCCACCAGCGCGCACGTCATCACAATCGGCAAGCTGAAAAGAAATTCTCCCGTCGTTCCCGTCAGCGCCAGAAACGGCAGGTACGCCACAATGTTCGTGATCGTCGCAAACAAAATCGCGTGCGCCAGCTTCGTGGGGCCCAGCCATGCCGCGATCACCGGCGGATGCCCCTCGCTCAGCATTCGCTTGATCGAATCGCCCGCCACCACCGGATCGTCCACCAGCAATCCCAGCGCGATGATCAGCGTCGCCACGGAAACCTGCTGAATGTCCACGCCCAACAGGTGAGTAAACGCGAATGTCATCCCCAGCGTGATCGGAATTGCCAGCGCCATCAGCAGCGCCGACCGCCACTCCCAAAATCCGACCAGCGAAACGATCACCACCAGCACGATCGCCTCGTACAGCGCATCCATAAAGAGATCGACGTTCTCTTTCACCTGCCGCGGCTGGTCCGAAGTCGCCGCGATAATCAGGTCCGGCGGCAGCAGCGCCTTCGTCGCCGCAAGCTTCGCCTGCACGCTCGTCGCAAAATTTGCGATCTGTTCGCCCGCGCGCATCTGTACCGACAATGTCACCGCGCGCGTCCGCTGCCACTTTCCGTTCGCGTCTTTCCACACGTAATAATTCAAGTAGCGCGCCGGGCTCTGATACCCGCTGCGAATATCCACCAGGTCGCGCAGATAAATCGCGCTGCCAAACGACGACGTACCCACGATCACGTTGCCGATGTCTGCCGTGTTCACAAATTCGCCCGATGGATCCACCAGCACGTTCTTTGTCCCCGTCTCGAGCGTCCCTCCCGGCAGCGTGATATTCCGCGAATTCAAAATGCTTTTCAGGTTCGACGGCTGCAGCCCGTAAGACGCGAGCTTTTCCTGCGAGTAATCCAGATAAATCTGCTCCGGAAGCACGCCCGACCGGTCCACACGCGAAACTTCCGGCGCTCCTGCCAGAGTTCGCTGAAGAAGATCCGTGTATTGGTCCAGCTGCCGGTACGTGTATTTATTTCCCGGCGCCGCCGAAAGCACAGCTCCCACTTGCCCCGGATCGCGCACCACCACCGGCGGCCACGCGTCCGGATGAAATTCCGATTCGCGCAGCTTCTGCGAGATGAAGTCGTTTCCTGCGGCGTAAATCTGCGCGTCGCTCGCCGTCGAAAGTCCGTCGGTCGCCACAAACTCCGGCCCGGCGATAATTTCGGTCTGGCTCAGCACGCCCGCAGCTTCGGCGGACTGCACAAACATCCGCACCGCGCGCGTTACCTGCTCCGCCGGCGTCGCCGCCGGAAAACACACCACGATCGATACCGGCGCGCCTGGTCCTTTCAGCTTTCGCGCCGCGCGATGCTTCCGAAGCGTCAGCTCTATTGCGTGTGCGCGCACTTCGATCGTCGATTTATCTTCCAGCGGGCTCGCCACCGTCAGCATCAGCGCCGCCGTGTCGCCGAAATCGCTGTTGAACTTGATCGGCCCCGCGCCCTGCGGCAGGCTCAGCGCGTTCAGCTTCAAATTCATGTCGCTGAATTCTTTTTTCGAATCCTTCACCTTATCCGAAAGCTGTACCTGAATGATGGAAAGCCCCGGCATCGAAAGCGACTTGATGCCGAAATCTCCGCCGATCGGCGCGCGAATATTCGGATTCTGCGCCACGGAGGTTTCAATCGGCCCGGTCACCAGCTGTTCCACCTGCTCCGCCGTCGCGCCGGGCCACTGCGTAATCACGCTCGCCACGCGCACCGGAATATCCGGATCCTTGCGCTTTGGCATCTGCTTGTAGCCGTAGAAGCCCGCGATCACCGTCGCGATCAGCAATATCCACGAGATCTGCCGGTTCTCCACGAAGAACCGCGCCGTGTTGCGCTCGTTCGCGATCAGATCGGCTTCTGTCCGGTGTGCCATCGTCCTCGACTAAGATTTACAAGCTGTCCATTTGCCCGCTTACTGAATCACGCGCACAACCTGTCCATCGTTCACAATCGTCGCGCCGTTCACCATCACGCGCTCGCCTGCGCTCACGCCGCTCGCCACCGCCACTAAATTCCCATACGCTGAGCCCGGCGTCACCGCGCGCCGCCGCGCCACATCTTTGTCGCCTTCGTGCTGCACCACGTACACGCTGAACGTCTTCGACCCATCCGGCGCCGACACAATCGCGCTGATCGGCACCACCACCACAGGAGACGCAAGCCTCGTTTGCCCCAGCACCAGCGTCGCGACCATTCCCGACTTCAGAAGTTCCTGCTTGTTCGGCACCGTCACTTCCACCTGAAATGTCCGGCTCTTCGAATCCGCCTGTGGCGCAACGGCGGTCACCTGCCCTGCAAACGGCTGCGTGTACGATTCCGTCACAATCGACTGCTTTTGCCCCAGCTTCACGCTCCCGAGCACCGTGTCCGGCACGCCAAACACCGCTTTCACCGTGGATGTCTCACCCATCGTAAATCCCGACGTTCCCGCCGCCACCAGCACCCCCAGCTCGATGTTGCGCGCGAGAATTTGTCCGTCGAGCGGTGCGCGCAGCTGGCAATCGTCCAGCGCCTGTTGCGCTTGCGCCACGGCGGCTTGCGCCGTAGTCACTTGCCCCTGGCTCGCGTCAAACTGCGCTTTCGCCGAATCGTAATCCGGCTGCGTCATCGCGCCGCCCTTGTAGAGCGCCTGCGCGCGCGTCCACGTCTGTGCCGCGTTCGCCGCGCTCGCCTGCGCCTGCGCGAGCTGTCCTTTATATTGGTTCACCGCCTGTTGGTAGTCGGACTGCCGCACCGTTGCCAGCACCGTGCCTTTCTTCACCATGTCGCCCATCTGCACGTTGCGTACGCGCCCGTCCACTCCTTTACGCTGCAGAATGCTCGTCACGTATCCAGCCGACTTGAACGAAATCGAAAGCTGCTGGTAGGGAACGATGCTCGCCGAATAATTCACGCCCTCGATCCCGTTGTACGTTGTCGCCGTCGCCACGGTCACCGGCGTCGGCGGAGTCTCCGCCGGCTTTTTCTCTTCGCGGCATCCGCCCAGCCACAAACAGACCGCCAGCGCCGCTACTGGAATCACGCAATTTTTCATGTCTCGTCTCACCAGTCGCTCGATCGCTCTCGTGATCAATCGTTGCCCAGCGCCTTTTCGAAATCCGATCGCGCCGTCCAGAAATTCGAGAGCGCCTGCTGGTATTGCGCCTCGCTCTGTGCCATGTTCGATTGCTCGCTCTGCAGCGTGCTCAGCAGCGCCGCGCTCTGCTTGAATTGCAGCGTCACCACGTCCAGCTTCTGCTTTTCCGCATCCTCAGCCAGTTGCGCCACCTTCAATCCCGCGCGCGCCTCGCGCAGTTTCCGGTAGCGGTTGCTGATGTCCACCACCACCTGCGACTGCGTCTCCGTCAAGCTCAACCGGCTCTGCTCGATGCCGCGCTGTTTCTCGTCCATCAAATGCCGTTTGTTGCCCCAGTCCCAAACGTCCCACTTCAGGGAAAATCCCACCGAGTTGATGCCCGACGGCAATCCCTCGATCGTGAACGGACGAAAGTACATGTACTGCACGCCCACCTGCGGAATGTAATTCGCCTTCTCGAGCCGCCGCGCCAGCGTCGCCTGCTCGATCTTGTTTTGCGCTTGTTTGATCTCCGTCCGGTTATCGAGCGCCGTCTGCCGCGCCAGCTCCAGGCTCTGCTCTTCTGGTAGCGCATCCGGTACTCCCGCCAAAGTAAAATCCGTCGTGATGTCGCGCCCCATTAAATCGTTCAGGTTTTCTTTTTGCGTTTCAATCGTGTCTTCAAGCGTCACCACCTGCAGCTCGGCCTGTGCCAGCTGCGCTTTCACGCCCGAAGCTTGATAGGGCAACGCCGCCTTCTGCGCCACATACTCGTCCGTCGTGCGATCCATCTCCTGCAACGCTTTCACGTTCTCTCTCGCTGCGTCCAGCGCGCTTTGCGTTTGCAGCAGCGTGTAATAGCTCGACTTTACGGAGTCCGTGATCTCCTGCTTCTGCTGCCGCAATTGTTCCTGGCTCAATTGCTTGCCCGCTTTCATCAGTTCCACATTCAAATGCACCTGGTAGAGCTGCGAAAGCGGCTGGTACACCTGGACCAGGCTTAACGCCGTAAAGTGCGGTTGCGTCGTGATCACCGAATTCTGCGCGGGCACGGGCGTTGTGCCCACTTGCCCAAACACCCCTTCCGGCACCTGCACGTTCACCGCAGTCAGTAGCCCGCCGGCCGTCAGCTGCACATTGAATTGCGGATAGCGCTGCGTTTTTGCGGCGAGGATCGCGTCGTTCGAGTAGAGGATGTTTTGGTAGGCGATCTTGATCTGGCGGTTGTTCTGCTGCGCTTCCGACACAGCTTCGTCGAGCGTCAGCACGCCGTGGTCGCCCGCCTGCGGCCCCGCCGCATGTGACGTATCAATCGGCGCTGGCGCAAGGGACACAGCCGGCTGCGCATGCGCCGGCGCAAGCTGCGCACACGCGCACGCTGCGCTAAGCAGCGCGGAAACGCCCACCACCAGAATGCGCCACTTCAATGCTGGGAACTCCTGCCGGTTGCCTGTTGACCAGGGCCTTCGCCGCCAGGAAAACTCCAGCGAAGCGCAGTGGATTCAATAAAAATGAAACGGTTCGCGGAATCTATATCGGCCCGCTCGACGACGTCAACCGCGAATTGGTCAATTCTCGCGCCCCCCTCAAAATCTCGTTGCCCGCGCCTCAGCAGGGAGTTATGCTTCGCGCCGCTGCACGTCTTGAACGCCGCCTGCTACCTCAGTGTTACTTTGCCGTTCGCTCGCGTGCAGCCGCCGCGTTCAATCACGTGGGTCAGAATTTGGAGGAAGGTATGCGCAATCGTAACCGCGCCATAAAGTTGCTCAGCGCGCTCATCGTTCTTGGTTTTCTGGTCACTGCCGCCGTCGTCGTTGCTGAAAAAACGCCGGCCAGAGTCGCTGGCACATGGAAAGTGAGTGGCGCGGGCGATGCCGGCAATATCGACCAAACTATCGTCTTCACGCAGGACCACGACCGCCTCGCCGGCCTTTTTACGGGCTTGCACCAGTCCGGCACCGTCGAAGGGGTCCTCGACGGCACCGCCATCAAGTTCAGCGTGCGAGGCGGCGGCGTCTTTATTAAGTACACCGGTGACGTCACGGCAGACTCCATGCGCGGCACGCTCATCTCGCAGGGCAAGAATGGCACGTGGACCGCGCGCCGCACCAAACCGGAATAATTCGCTCGCTGAAAAGGATTTAAATCTCCAGGAGGATTCGCCCCATGTTCCGTACGTCCCGCCCGTTCCGCATACTCGCGTTTGCTGCTGCTCTAGCCATTCCTTTCGCCATTGCCGCCGTACCTGCGACCGTTTCCGCGCAAGATGTCCGCACCAACTCCATGCCCGGCACCGATTTTTCGAAGTTCAAGACCTATCGTTGGGTCACCGTCGAAGGCGCAAAATATCCGAACCAGATTCTCGATGCGCAGATCAAGCAAGCCATCGATACGCAGATGGCCGCCAAGGGCTTCACGAAAACCGACTCTGAAAACGCCGACCTCGACCTCGCGTATCAGGCTTCCGTCAGCCAACAAACGCAGTGGAGCGCCTACGGCACCGGCGGCATGCGCTGGGGCTGGGGCGGCGGCATGGCCGTCGCGACTCCCACCAAGATCAACACCGGCACGCTGATCCTCGACATGTACAATCCCGCGCAGAAGCAGCTGGTCTGGCAGGGAACCGCCACCAAGACCGTCAATCCCGGCAACAGCCAGGAAAAGATTCAGAAGAACCTCGACAACGCGATGAAGAAGCTCTTGAAAGATTTCCCGCCGAAGGCGAAGTAGTTCGCTTCTCGGCCACACCTCACAACATAGGAGACCTATGAACCTCGCACCCGTTCGCGTTGTGATACGTCGCGCATTATCCGTCGCTGCCGTGGCCGCCATCGCCCTCGCTGCCTCCGCTCTACCGGCTCGCGCTCAGGGCGGCGGTGCGGATATGCAGGCCCGCATGATGGAATTGAAAGAGGCGATGGCGAAAAATAAAGCCGCTCTCGCCACCTACACCTGGAAGGAAACCGTCACCATCAGCCTCAAAGGTGAAGTGAAGAAAGTGCAGCACTATCAAGTCCGCGAAGGCTCCGACGGCAAGTCGCAAAAAACTTCGCTCGATCCCGCCGAGGCGCCGCAACAGCCGCAGGGTGGCCGCCTCCGCCAGCGCGTCGTCGCCAAGAAAAAAGAAGAATTCGAAGACTACGCGGAAAAAATGAAAACCACCGCCGCGATGTACGTGCCGCCCGATAAAGACCTGATCCAGGCCGCCTATCAGAAGGGCAATGTCGCGTTCGCTCCCGACGGGGGCAACATGAAGATCACCTTCACCAATTACGTGAAGCCCGGCGACTCGATGACCATCCTCTTCGACAAAGCCAAGAAGCAAATCTCCAGCATCGCCATCAAAACGTACATGGACGATCCGTCCGACGGCCTCACGCTCAACGTGAACTTCGACTCGCTGCCCGACGGCACCAGCCACGTTTCCAGCGTCACCACCGACGGCCAGTCCAAGCAACTCGTCGTCGCCACGGTCAACAACGACTACCAAAAACTCTAGACCGTCTCAAAATCAAAAAAGCCGGCAAGCGCCTCGCACCACGAAGCACTCGCCGGCTTTTTCTTTCTCAAATCACAACCGCGATTTAGTGAACGAAGCTGAACGTCACGCCCGTCGTCAAAATCACGTCGTTCGGTTTCGTCCCGATCACCGGCGGATTGCTCACGTACCGGTCGCTCAGCGTCACGTTCCATCCAAACCACTTTTTGATCTGCGTCACCGTGCCCGCATCAAACGACATCCGGTACTGTCCAGTGTTCGTCAAATCGGGATAGATGTAGAAGACTTCCGTAGCCGTCGTGGTTTTTCCGAACTTGTGCATTCCCGCCTCGCCCACCGTCACTCCCACAAGGTTGCGGTCGCCCGATAGCCCCGGTGCGAGCGGGCCGGAGTACGTTTCATGCGTGTAGTTGATGCCGCCCAGCAGATCCAGCGTCGTATCCGGCGTATTGATCAGGTGATATCCGATGCCGCCGGTGTAAATGGCGCGAATGTCCAGTCCCTGCAGCGCGTCGTGGGTAAAGTCGCCGGCCCCAAACGCGAACTCCCGCTTCGTGATGTTGCGATCGTACTTGATGCCGCCGATGATCGAGTTCGCGATCGTGCCGCCGCCAGTCTTGTCGTTCGTGCTGTACAGCGAACCGAAATACATCGTGGTCTCGTCGTTCAGCGTTTTGCGGTCGGCGTTGAACCCGGTCGATAGGTTCGTCGTTTCCGTATTGCCGCGCGCGATTGCAAATCCCAGGTTTGCTCCGCCCTTCCAGCCTTCCAGCCAGCTGGGGTGCAGGCTCTTCTCGTAAGCCGTTTCTGCATCCTGCCCCCGGATCACCGTCACCGCCGAAAGTGGCACGGTCACATCGCCGTTCGATGCCGTGTGAATTACCACGTTCGTCCCGTCGCTCGTCATGTTGCCGCTCACCGTCGTCTTTGCCGGTGTCACCACATAGAGAGGCTTGTCGGTCGTTACCGACGCTACCGCGCCCCAATGAATCTTCAATTCGCCCGCGTAATCGGTTTTCAGCGTTATGTCTTTGCCGTCGGAATCTAGAATGGCGCCCGTCAGGCGGTCCCCGTTCTTCAGCGTCACGGTGTCTGCAGCGGCGGCAGCGGCAAACGCCAGAAACACCAAGAGTATCGTAAGAATTTTCCCGTTCTTCAAAGCGTTCTCTCCTATCAAAAATTCGGAAATGTACAGCAGGTCAGCACAGAAGTGCGGACAACTGGGCGCAGCAATCATACGCCAGCCCGCCGCGAGTCCCGAACACTTTCACCTTTTTTTCACGTTCGCGACTGTCTCATTTTTGAACGCTTTGTCGCCTGTGCCACTGAAAAACTCAACACGCTTCGAATACCGCTTCCGCCCGCCTACAGCTATATAGCTGCGCTGGTTTTTCGCGGCTCGATGTCCCAAAAAGGGCACAACCCCCGCCCACCATTTGGTCCACGAACTGTAAATTCGCACTCGCCGCAAAAATCCCTCACTAACCGTCGCAGCTTGACGGATTTGCAGACGCCCGCTAAATTTCCTCCCAGCTTACATCCTGACCACTCGCCTCATCTAAGTTAGGGCAGGAGCTATTCCGCAACGGAGGAGTGTATGCGCAACGCATTGACCAGGATTACCCTTCTCGCCGTGCTCGGCGCGCTGCTTTTCGCGCCGCTTGTCACTGGCGCGCAGGATCAGGGTTCCTCGGTGACCACCGTCGTTACGGTTTTGGGGCCGAAATTCACCCCGCCGCCGCAATTTACCAAAGACGACATCGCCGTCACCGAGGGCAAGAACAAAGACGTGGTGACGAATCTCGTCGCGGCGCAGGGCGATAAGGCCAAGCTCGAACTCGCCATCGTCGTGGACGAAGCGAACAATTCCACGTTCGGCAGCAACATGGGCGACTTGAAAAATTTCATCAACGGTCTGCCCCCCACCACCGCCGTGGGCATTTTCTATGCCAATAACGGCACGGTGCAGACGCTCTCGCAGTTCACCACCGATCATTCTTCGGCGGCGAATACGGTTCGTCTCACGCTCGGCCGCATGGGCGCTTATTCCAGCATCTATCTTTCCACGATGGATCTGATTAAGAACTGGCCCGAGAGCGGCGCGCGCCGCGAGATTTTGCTGATCGCCGACGGCATCGACCGTTTCCGCGGCGATCCCTTCAGCCCGGACATTCAGTCCACCGTGGACAGGGCGCAGAAAGCCGGAATTATGATTCACACGCTGTATAACTCCGGCACCGGCTACTATTCGCGCAACATGTTTCGCGTGAACTACGGCCAGAGCAATCTCGCGCAGCTGTCTGACGGCACCGGTGGCGAGAGCTTCTTTCAGGGCTTGCAGACGCCGATCTCGTACGCGCCGTACCTGCAGCAGCTCGATACCATCCTGAAGAACCAGTATTTCCTGTCGTTCAGTGCCCAGCCTTCGAAGAACGGCAAGGGTGAGTTGCGCAGCATCCACGTCCGCAGCATCGAAAAGGATTTGGACATTGGCGCTCCCGAGCGCGTGTGGGTCAAGTAACTTCACTCGCGTAATCGCATCAACGTAGTTTGATTCTGTAACGGGCGGGGCTTCCGCTTTCTCGCACCAACGAGCGGCGGACGCCCCGCCCAATTTTTTCTCCGCGTGTAAGTAGCATGGGCAATCCTGCCGGTGTAGCAGCGTCGGCCTTCAGGCCGCTGCTTTCGCGCGGGCTGCCTCACGAGCCGCCTCATCCGGAGCGCAGCGAAGGACCCTTCCCGCTTTTGCTTTTGTCGCGGTTTGCGATGCAACATCCACTGTCCGCCCGTGCCGCATTCGTGATAAAAAATTCCGCATGACGCGCTTCCAATCTGCCGCTCTCTTTGTGTGCACTGTCGCTCTTTTCGTCTCTGGGCCGCCGCTCCGCGCGCAAACCTCCACAAATAAAGTCTCCCACCTTTCCGTCTGGCACCCCCCGAAAGGCGCTCTCGACGCCATCCGCAAACGGTGTGGCGCCGGCGCCGCCGCCGGCATGCAGTCCTGCTTCCTCACCGCCATGAAGCAGCAAGGTGCATCGAGCTCCGCCATCGCGTTTGCGCAATCGATGGCCGCCAGTGGACAAATCTATCTCAAAGCTTTCCGCAACACCGGCGCGGTCTCCATCGGCTACTTCGAATACGTCTTCCGCGCCAATGAAACCGAAGGCGTCGCCATCGTGAACGGCGATCCTTCGCCCATCGATGTCGATGATCCGCAATACCTCACCTCTAAAATGCTCTCGGCCAACTCCGTTTATCAGCAGCTCGCCGGAAAATATCCCAACATCTCGTCGTGGCCCGGCGATCGCACCAGCCCCAGCCTGCCCGAAGTTCGCCAGCGCGACTCCGGCGGCACCCAAGTCCTGGTCCGCTATTTGCTCAAAGACGGCTGTCACGCCTGCGCCAACGTCGGCTCGGCGCGCGTGGCATTCAATTTCAACGCGGCCGGAAAATTCGATGGCACGAACCTGATGAATGTGATTCCCGGCGCTCCGCCGTCGAGTGACCAGCCCACTGAGCAGGATCCTGCGGGCACGGGTCCAGGCAATGCCGTCACGCCGAGCCGCGCCACGCAAAGCATGCAGCCAGCCGCGCGACTTGTCACCACCTCCTACCAAACCACCACTCCCGCCACCGAAACGCTTCCGCTGCAAGAACTGCAAGCCAAATCCGGCGAAGACATCACCATCACTCTCGAAGGCAATCGCACCACCGGCTACAGCTGGCAGCTCGCCACAAAACTCGATCCGAAGCTCCTCAAGAAAGTCAGCGAGACCTTCACGCCAAAAAGCCCCGGCACGCCCGGCTCCGGCGAAAACAATTTGTTCATCTTCCACTGCCGCGCCAAAGGCTCGGCCACCCTCCGTTTCAACTACTCCCGCCCCTGGGAGAAATCTGCGCCTCCCGCCAAAACCGCCGCCTACCACATCACCATCGAATAGTCTTAGCCTGTACCAAACAACAAGCCGCCCACACCACGCCGCCAACTACGACCTAGGTCCCCACACGACCGAGCCCCATATGCGGATGCGGGCGCTCGCCACCGCTGAATTCTCGCAACCGCGCGAATTCACACTCAGGAACGCCGGTGACATGACGAAGTGCTTCACCCAAGCCAACCCCACCCCAACCCGACCACGCGCCAAGCGGCCACCCAATCCCAGCTTTATGGCCAGTCGCAGTAGTAGCCAAGTATTAAACTTAGGACATGTAGTACTAGTCCCCTCCCAAAACTGTCCTTCGGTACAAGTGTTTTTTTCGCCACCCCAGAGTACACTCCCGCTAAGGAGACTAAATGAGACGACAGCAAAAATTCCGACGCGCCGGAAATATCGGCTTCGGAACGCTCCAAAATCCGGAAGCTCACAAGAACGGCATGTCCTGGGAAGAAGCTCAGGCCCTCCGCAAGCGCGAAATGGAACGCGACCGCGACGAAGCCAAAAAAATCCTCACCGACATCGTTGTGGATCTAGCCCGCGAAAAAGGCGTCCCGATTCCCTGGGAACAGCAGCCGGCGCCGCCTCAGTCCGCTGCAGAGACCACGCCGGCCAAAGATCCCGAAACGACTAAAGATCCCGCGCAGCCTGTTTCAGATTCGTCCACGAAAATCGCAGACGCAAAATCCGCGCCGGTCCCTCGCCCCGCAAGTCGCCGTCGGCTGCTAGGTGAGCGCTCCTATCGACGCAAGGACGGCGCCGACGCTCCTGCGCCCAACTCGCCTCTCGAACGTCACGCGCGCAAATGCGCGGTCTGCCACCACAACGATCGCGAAGATATCGAAATCGACTTCCTTCACTGGCACGATCCTGAAGATATCGCTGCTGATTTCTCACTGCGCAGCGCTCGCGTTATTTATCGCCACGCTCGCGCTACCGGACTCTACCAGCGCCGCATTCACAACGTCCGCGACGTCGCCGCGCTCGTCGCATCGCGCGCAGAAAACGCAAAGCCCTCCGGGGCCACCGTGCTGAAAGCAGTCCGCGCACTCTCGCTGATCAATGAAATGGGTGAATGGGTCGAACCACCACAACGCGTAATTCACTACGCCGTCATCGGCGAGCCCGCCGCGCTTCCGTCCGCGACCGTTCATTCCGATCGAGCGCTTCCCGCTGTGCCCGAGTCCGCGGATGAGGAATTCACTGCACCCGAGATTTCTAATCGACATCTCGTAAAATTAGAATGTGATGTAACTTCTACAAAACAAACGGAGGAGACAGTTTCTAATCGGCACTAGATGGCACGTTCGCATACCCGCGTGGGTTAGGCATTCTTGCCCGCGCAACGCAGTCCGTAACTCAATGCAATGTGCGAAAAGGAATTTTTCACGAGCACCCATCGTTCGCGTCAAACAAAAATTTTCATTCGCGAGTTCCGAATTGGCACGAAAATACGAGGGCGAGAGGGTGGTGCAAGTGGCGGAAACGGCGTAGGTTAGCTCGTTTTTCCACAAGGTGGATGAAGCGCGCGTTAAGAATTTGAAAAATATTTTGAATTTACGCTTGACAGTAAACCAGTCCGCCTGTAGGATTGGGGTTCGTCTGTAAGCCTTTCAGCTGGCCTGAAAGAACCTGCTCTTTGACAATCGATGATACAAGCCAGAACCCGTTTGGTTAACGGTGTGTCTACCGGGTGTACCGGTGGATATGCCGCAATTTGAGAGATAACCGAGCGATTCAAAAAGTTCGTTCCTGATCTGTGGGTCTCGATGCGAATCGACATCCGCAGGATCGGAAACGCCAAGTTTCAAACGAGAGTTTGATCCTGGCTCAGAGCGAACGCTGGCGGCGTGCTTAACACATGCAAGTCGAACGGTTGTAGCAATACAACCGTGGCGAACGGGTGCGTAACACGTGGATAACCTTCCTTCAGGTGGGGAATAACCCAGTGAAAATTGGGCTAATACCGCATAACATTTCGGGGGCACATGCTTCTGAATTCAAAGGCGCAAGTCGCCAGAAGAGGGATCCGCGGCCGATTAGCTTGTTGGCGGGGTAACGGCCCACCAAGGCAAAGATCGGTAGCTGGACTGAGAGGTTGGCCAGCCACACTGGAACTGAGACACGGTCCAGACTCCTACGGGAGGCAGCAGTGGGGAATCTTGCACAATGGGCGAAAGCCTGATGCAGCAACGCCGCGTGGGGGATGAAGCTTTTCGGAGTGTAAACCCCTTTCGACCCGGAAGAAAGCCCGCAAGGGTTTGACGGTACGGGTATAAGAAGCCCCGGCTAACTACGTGCCAGCAGCCGCGGTAATACGTAGGGGGCCAGCGTTGCTCGGAATTACTGGGCGTAAAGGGTCTGTAGGCTGTGTAGCAAGTCGAGAGTGAAATCCCTGGGCTTAACCCAGGGGCTGCTAACGAAACTGCTATGCTAGAGTGTGAGAGAGGCAAGTGGAATTACGGGTGTAGCGGTGAAATGCGTAGATATCCGTAGGAACATCCGAGGCGAAGGCGGCTTGCTGGATCACAACTGACGCTGAGAGACGAAAGCTAGGGGAGCAAACAGGATTAGATACCCTGGTAGTCCTAGCCCTAAACCATCATGACTTGGGGTTTGCCCTGTACGGGGCAAGTCCCGTAGCTAACGCGTTAAGTCATGCGCCTGGGGAGTACGGTCGCAAGGCTGAAACTCAAAGGAATTGACGGGGGCCCGCACAAGCGGTGGAACATGTGGTTCAATTCGACGCAACGCGAAGAACCTTACCTGGGCTTGAACCGCACAGGACCAGCTCTAGAAATAGGGCCTTCTCGCAAGAGACCTGTGTAGAGGTGCTGCATGGCTGTCGTCAGCTCGTGCCGTGAGGTGTTGGGTTAAGTCCCGCAACGAGCGCAACCCTTACTCCTAGTTGCTACCCGCAAGGGAGAACTCTAGGAGGACTGCTCCGGATAACGGAGAGGAAGGTGGGGATGAGGTCAAGTCAGCATGGCCTTTATGTCCAGGGCTACACACGTGTTACAATGCGCGCTACAGAGCGTTGCAAACCCGCGAGGGGGAGCTAATCGCACAAAATCGCGCTCAGTTCGGATTGCAGTCTGCAACTCGACTGCATGAAGCTGGAATCGCTAGTAATGGCGCATCAGAACGGCGCCGTGAATACGTTCCCGGGCCTTGTACACACCGCCCGTCACATCACGAAAGTGGGCTGTACTAGAAATCGTCGCGCTAACCGCAAGGAAGCAGACGCTCAAGGTATGACTCATGATTGGGGTGAAGTCGTAACAAGGTAGCCGTAGGAGAACCTGCGGCTGGATCACCTCCTTTCTAAAAGAAAAGGGAGCACGACTCGCTTCGGCGAGTACGACTCTCCACCAGCCACATTGTTGGCTGGGCTCGGCTCTCAAAGCCGGACGGGTTCTTGCTTGTAACATCGATCAGTCAAAGATTTCGTCACTGAAGGTTTGCCTTAACAAACGCAAGCCCCGGTTCGAGGTAACTCGAGCCGGGGCTTTTTTATTTGGTGCGAGCTTTTGGGGTGGTGCGGCGCTCCGGCGTGGTGACGGTTTTGGGGTGGGGAGTGCGCAATGTGCTGGTAGGGGTCCAGTCCCTTGCGCGTGCGGGCGTCGAGGATTTCAAAGGGGCCTTCGACGCTCGCGTTGGCGCGTTTTTTTTGAGGAAAGTCAAAATCACACAGGCAACAGCGGCCTGTGCCACTTGCGTTCTTACCTATTGTGTTCGTGCCTGCGTTTGCGTGTTGCCTGCTCAGCGATTTTCTCCAGCGAAAAATGAGGAGCCGCGAGTTGTGATGTTTCGAGAAGTCCGAGAAAACGAGAAGAGGGATCCTTCGGCCGATGAATCGGCCTCTGGATGACGTCAAAGGCTGGGAGCGCAGACTGAAGTCCACGCTACGAGTTTCTTTAGTGGCCGGCGAAGCGTTCTAGTTTTTTGAGTTCGGATTCGGCTAGGTCGATAAATTTCTGGCCGTTGAAGATGTCGCCGGCGGCTACGGCGGTGTCGGCTTGCGCGAGCAGGGATTTCATCTTGTCGCGCGAGGCGTCGATGTCTGTGGGCATGTGCTGGCCCTGCGATTCGCGCTGGGTGCGAATGGAATCGAGCGTGGCGCTGACTTTGGTGACGCGAGTGTTGAGGTCGTCGATTTCTTCACGTTCGAGAGCGGCGAGCGCGACGGGATCGACGGTGTGGCCGTTCACGGGTGCGGGCGGCGTGTTCGGCGCCGGCGCAGCGTTCGTGACGTTGTTCAGATTCGCGTTTGGATCGTTCGTGGTGGTGTGAGGCGTCGCCGGCGCGGGAGTGCCAGGCGCGACTTTTTTCGCGAGCTTGTTGTTGCCGCTTTTGTTGTTTTCCGTTTCCGCGAGTTTTGCCCAGCATTGCCAGTCTTCCACTTTACAAGGTAACGCTTTCAGGACGGCCGCAGCGGCTGGGTCGGTGGTGATGTCTATGTCTTTTTCCGGCGCTTCATTGGCTTCGGGTTTCTCTTTCGCTTCCGGAGCGGGCGCGACGACCGGTGGATTATCGACTTTCGTGACGGCGGGCTTGCGGAACAATTCGTCGGCGAATCCGAAGAAGACGACGAGCGCGACGATCACTACGAGCGCGACGATGGCTCCGATGATGAGCGGAGCTTTGCTCTTCGCAGGCGCACCGGCTCCGGCCTGCGGAAGCGCGACGGTGGATGGCGGCACGGCTTGCGTTGGCTGCGGCGTGTAGGCGGGCGGCGGAACCGCAGGGGCGGCGGGAGGAGCTGCGGCGGGACGCGCGGTGACGGAGCGCGGAGTGGTGGGCGTGGATGGAGTGGTTGGACGCGCGACAGCGGGGCGCGCGGTGATCGAGCGCGGCGTGGCAGGCGCGTGCGGAACCGGAGTGAACTCCGCGGTGATTGTGGGCGACGGCGGCGCGATGTGAATCGCGGGCGACGGCGGACCGACCATCGGCGCAACGGATGCGAGAGCGGCGCGAAATGCATCGGCGGTTTGGAATCGCTGCGCGGGATCTTTTGCCATCGCCATCATGATGAGTTGCGAGAGCGGCGCGGGAATATCGAGCTTCACATCTTTCGGTTCTGTAGGCGGCACTTGCAGGTGCGCCTGCATCACTTCGAAATTATTGTCGGAGACGTAGGGGCGCTGGCCGGTGATCATCTCGTAGAGCGAGACGCCGACGGAGTAGAGATCGGAGCGCGCGTCGATGGGTTCGCAGCGGACTTGCTCGGGCGACATGTAGGCGACGGAGCCGAGCGTGGTGCCGGTCATGGTGAGGCCGCGGTCGGTGTTGGAGGAGCGCGCGATGCCGAAGTCCATGAGCTTGGTGACTTGTTGCGGCGTGACGATCATGTTGGCGGGCTTGATGTCGCGATGTACGACGCCTTTGGAGTGCGCGTAGGAGAGCGCGGAGAGAACTTGATCGAGGTAGGCGATCGAATCGGCGTAGGAGAGCGGCGATTGTTGCAGGCGCTGTGAGAGAGTGACGCCCTCGACGTACTCCATGATCATGACGAGTTGATTGTCGATGGTGAGCGCGGTGCGGAGCTCGGCGATGTTGGGATGATGCAGGCTGGCGAGGACTTTGATTTCGCGCAGGAAGCGGTCGGCGAGATCTTTCTGATCGGAAAGATCGGGCAGCAACACTTTCATGGCTTCGACGCGGTCGGAGAGCTGGTTGCGGACTTTATAGACCTTGCCCATGCCGCCGGCGCCGAGAGTGCCGAGGATGATGTAGTCGCCTTTGCGGGCGCCGGTGACGTCACTGGAAGACATCGAGACCTCGATTCAAGGGGCGAGGAATTCGCGAGCGATTGTACGACATTTGAGCGGAGTGTGAAGCGGGTGTGAGCGTGACAGGCTACAAAGGCTGCCCGGTCCGAAAGCGCGACCGGCCGTTACAGGCAGTGGTGCATCACACGGAATTTTTTTAGTCGGAGGGGCGGGATTGGTGGACAGTGGTGCGCGACGCGGCGGCGGTGCGGATGGCGGGGAGCAGGGTGCGCGGCATTTCGGATTTGTCTAGGCGGGCTACGGCGCCTAGGGCTTGCGCGATTTCCTGCGCGAGTTCATCGACCCACACGGAGATGGCGATGATGCGGCAGGGCGACTGCGACATGGCGCGGCCGATGTCTGTGGTGGTCATGCGATTTGGGACGGGCATGTGAAGATCCATGACGAGAACGTCGGGCTCGAGTTCGGAAACCAGGCGCAGAGTTTCGGCGTAGTCGGCGGCTTCGCCGATGAGTTCGATATCGTCGGCGGATTTGAGGAGATTGCGGAGGGTACGGCGGACGGCGTCGAAATCGTCGGCGATGATGACGCGGATGGGCATGGGACTGTGTTTGTAGCAAGGCGGGGCGCGAGGCAACAATCGGGTGATTTCTGTAACGGGTTGGGGAGAAGGTGCCTGTTTCTGTACGTTGATGTGGAACAACGATTGCTTGAGGGGCGCGGGAAGATAGGCTTGGACGGGCTTGCTCTGGTGAGGTGGTGATGATTAGGCGCTGGTTGATGGTAGCGGTTGCTTTGCTGAGTGCGGCGGTGTGCGTTTGCGCGCCGGTTGCGCACGGTGCGGCTGGTGGTGCTGACGCGTGCGATGTGTCGGCGCTGCCGGCGGAGATTCAGAGCGCGCTGAAGAAGGATTACGACGAATGGCGCGTGGTGCGCGAGGCGGATCTGAATAGCATGGCGCGCGGGCGATGGCAGGGTGCGAAGGTTGGCGCGTGTCCGGGACTTGCGGCTGGTGCGATCACGGGGATCGGCGCGAAAGATTATGCGGTGCTGCTGGTGCCGGCGCATGCGGGCGATCGCGGATACAAGCTGGTGGTGTTCAAACGGGCGACGGA
Source organism: uncultured Acidobacteriota bacterium (assembly GCA_963702125.1). Lineage (GTDB taxonomy): Bacteria > Acidobacteriota > Terriglobia > Acidiferrales > UBA7541 > Palsa-295. The sequence continues at coordinate 3,498,662 of OY969716.1, read as the reverse complement.
GACGGCGCCGTACGAGGCAGTGAAGGTTGCGGAATCGGCGAGGGTGAAGCCGCAGGATTATTTTATCCGCGTTGTGTCGCTGGAGGATTGGGTGGATGGGATACGGATTAAGAAGTCGCAGGTGAGCGCGCCGGATGCGCTGGAGCTTGTGGATAGCGATGAGGAGAAGTACGGGGCGGAGCTGTATTTCTACACGGGTGGGAAATTTAAGAGTGAGCCGATTGATGATTGATGAGCGCGGGTCGCACAGACTGACAGTCTATGTTACAGCTCGCTGCGCTCGCCCAAGGCAAGGGCACACAGGCGAAGTCCTGCCTGTGCCACAGACTGGCTTCCCTGTTGTCTGTGCGGCAAGAAGTTGGATTGGTGCCTGGAGTGGAGATGGCTGAACCCGGGACCAACTGAGAGTTGGTCCCGCTCAGGCACGAAAGCCTAAGCTACATCTCGCTGCGCTCGCCTGAGCTAAAGGCACACAGGCAGCAGCGTCTTGTGCCACTTGCTTTCTTCGCAAGTGTGGCTAAGCAAGGACCCAGTGAGTGCCAGGATTTTGCGCTGTGCAGCGCACCCTTTTTGGCGGAAAAGGGTGCGGCACCCGGAAAGGCGCGACGTGAGGACTTTGGGATCGGAGAGCGGCGACGTGTGAGGGCGTGGTTGGTTAGCTTTTGTGGGTAGGGGGAAGGCTGTAGAGGTGATGTGAAAATTGTGATGGAACGTTTTGGAAAGTCGCAACCGTTCTCAGGCGGGGGCGTCGAATTAGTGTGAGCTGAAGCGCTCTAGAAAAGCGCGGCGATGATCGGCCCACCGTAAGTAAGCTACAGGGATAACCGACAGGGACTCCGCAGGCCTGCTTCGTTCTTCGTTGGCGAATCGATTGGAAATCATAGATTTTGTGGAGGGATAGCTATGCGCATTCGTGGAAAGCATTTGGTTGGGTTGGCGGCGGTGGCGTTGATGAGCTTGCCGGTATGGGCGCGCGCGGAATCGACGACGCTCGTGGTGGATACGCCGACGCAGTTCGGAGCGACGAGTTTGCAGCCGGGACAATACGACCTCAAGGTGGAACCGAACGGCGATCACGTGACTGTGTACCATAATGGGAAAGAAGTGGCGACGGCGCCGTGCCAGTGGATCACGCTGGACAAGAAATCGTCGCAGACGCTGATTCAAACCAAGGATGGCCGCGTGACGGAAATCGACTTCAGCGGAAAGACGGCGGCAGTGCAACTGAACTAAACGGCGTTGTAGCGGTGACGTAAAGAAGAAGTCGAGCAACGAGGCGGAAAAGGCGGGCTACGGCTCGCCTTTTTCATTTTGCGGACAACTCACGCGCTTTCTGGATCGGGTTGCGACGGAGTTTCGGAACGGAGCTGCGGCTTGAGACTGCGCGTAGCAAGAGCGGCAGCGGCCAGGCAGGCGAACGCAGGAAAAACGAGTTCGCAAACGTATGAATACTTTTCCCAAAACGAAAGGGGTCGAAAGGCATGGACATTAATCGGGCCGACCGGAATCGTGAGCAGTGCGAGAAGGACCGCCCATCGGAATGGCCGATCGTTCCTCAACATGAGGACCACGAGGATACCTGCGACTATCGCGGCGAAAACGCGATGAAGCGATAGCATAAGGCCCATGGCGGTGGAACCGAACAGCCCGTCGTCGAGAATAATCCCGTTGCGGAGCTTGATGATCGGCCATGCGAAGAATAGGGCGAGCCAGATGAACAGATAGAGAATGCCGAGAGTGACGAGCAGATTGCGGAAAGTTCTCATGGGGTGCCGCTATGAGTTAGCGTGCAGTTTAGAAACGGATGTGTCAACAGTACGAAGACGCGAAAATGTAAACAGTGGGAATTAGAAAAGAGTTTTGGTGCGGGCGAATTGGAAGGAGGGCTTGGCGCGCCAAGAGAAGCGCGGCGTCCAGATCGGAGTGAGGACGGCGACGGCGAACAGGGCGGCCGTTGCGACGACGCAGGAGACGAAGAAGACGGTTTCGAAGACGAGTTCGCCGCCGGTTGCGGCGCAGAGGGCGAGATTTAAGGCCCACCAGCCGAGGAGGACGATTTCAATGAACTGGTTGCGTCGCGAGCGGGGGAGAAGGCGGCGCGTGTAGAACCAGAGCGCGGAGGCGGACAGGAAGCCGACGATGGAGAAGATGTCTGAGCCGTCTTGAACGAGGCCGCGGTCGAGAGAGGCGGTGCCGAGGAGCCAGGCGGTGATTAGGGCCGTAAGGCCGAGGGCGGACCGGCGGGAGAGTTTGTGGGGCGAGGCTGGGTGGTGCGGGAGCATGGCCCATCTTGCCGGGAGGCGAGTGGGAAGGAAATGGAGCGGGGGGTACATTCTGGTGGTACGGAGGGTTTGGGAGGGGTGGTACTGCGTTGAAGGGGAAGGGGTTAGGATGTGGAGTAGTGCGCTGATAAAGCGGAAGATAGATCCTTCGGCCCCTGAAGGGGCCTCTGGATGACGTCAAAGGCTAGGGCAAAGGCAAAAGCAAAGGCGGGGGCGGGGAGGGGTCCTTCGATGCGCTCAGGATGACGCGGCTGAAAACCTGCCGCGCTGAAAGGCACAGGCACAGGCACACAGACAATGTCTATGCCACACAAGGCACTGTAACGCTTTGCGTTGCTTGATTGGAGAGTGTGCGGCTTTGGTGACATGGCTGAACCCGGGACCAACTGAGAGTTGGTCCCGCTCAGGCACGAAAGCCTAAGCTACAGCTTGGTGCGCTCGCCGGAGGCTACGGCACACAGGCAACAGCGGCCTGTGCCACGTGCTGGCTTACCAACGGTGGCGGTGCTTGAGCTGGCGCATTGCCAGCACGTTGAGGGTGCTTGGACTGGGGCGGCGGAGCGTTGACTTGGGGCCGGGAACGGCTTATTGTGGCGGGGAAATAACGCGGTATGACCGGCAGCCACGTTTGAAGCTCCTCTTCTGCTTGACCGGTTTTGGTGACCCACATGGCGTTTCTGAGATGTGCGATCACGGCCAGGCGACGGGCTGACCGGCGTGAGTTTATCGGCGAAGCGCGTGCGGTGTTCCTCCCTGTAGAATCCCGGAATTGCGGCGTTGGCAGACGGGTGTACGTTTGGGGCGCGAAAAATATTTTGCGCGTCGTATGGAATCGGTGACCCGCGCCCGTTATGCATGGAAGGGCCCAAAGAAGCGAAGTGCCGAGCGGACCGACCGACGACGAGTTGATCGGGCGGTACCGTGCGACGCAGGATGCGGGCTGTTTTGCGGAGCTTTTCGCGAGGCACCGGAAGAAGATTTATCTTTCGTGCCGGCGGTTTTATCGCGACGGCAGCGCGGCCGAGGATGCGACGCAGGAAACGTTTCTGCGTGCGTTTCAGAATCTGGGCCATTACGGCGGCGGCGATTTTTGCGGCTGGCTGATGCGGATTGCGAGAAACGTTTGCATCGACCAGTGGAGGAAGCGCAAGACCGAGAACGTGCGCGAGGATGCGGAGATCGATCAGATGCCGTCGCGCGCGGTGGAAGATCCGACGTCTGAAACGAAAATGGCGGCGGAGCGGGTGATCGCGGAGATGCGGAATTTGAGCGAACCGCAGCGGCGATGCCTGGCGATGAAGATTGAAGGGTACTCGTATGAAGAAACCGCAATGAAGACGGGCATGTCCGTGCCCGCGGTGAAATCGCATTTGCAGAACGGGCGGCGCGCGTTGTGGCAGCGCGTGGCCGGAACTGTGACGCGGCTGAAAGATTGATGACGACCTGGACCGAAGCCAACTTCCTGGAGAGGCTGAGGGCGCCGCTGAAAGACGCTCATGAGGCGAGCGCGAGCCTGTGCCCGGACGCGGAAATGATGAGCGCGTACGCGCAGAACACCGCGAACGAGTTTGTGCGCAACGCGGTGGAGAAGCATTTGGGGACGTGCGCGGATTGCAGGGAACTGGCGGCGCAGCTGGCCGAGTTCGACGCGGCGGGTGAAGACGAAGTGGCGATGAGCGCGCCGATGCAGGCGGAGTGGGTGAACGCGGAGAAGCGCCTGGATATCGCGGCTGAGAATTTTGTGCGCACGGCGGAAGTGGATTTCCGGAAGGCGGCGCGCGTGGAGCCGGCGGCGAGTGCGGCGCATGAGGCGGCGTGGAAATTTCCGTGGGGGAAGACGGCGTGGTCTGTGGCGGCCGTGGCGCTGCTGGTGGCCGCGGGCTTTTTCTTGATGAAGAAGGATGGCGCGCCGCCGTCGGCGCAGGTGGCGGCGCCTGAGCGCGCGCCGGTAACGGTGACAACCCCCAACGCTGCGCCCTCGGATAGGGCGACGGCGAATTCCGGGAATGCGACTCCGGCGACGAGCGGTGCGGCAAAAGTGCCGCCGATCGCGGTGGCGAACGATACGGGATCGAACGGCGCGTTTACGCCGGCGGTGCGCGACGCGGATGGAGCGACGATTGTAGCCGAGCCGCCTGCGACGCACGGCAAGCCGAGGAGTACGGCTGGGCACAGTCCGGCGAAACATACGGCACCCGAGATTGGAGCGGCGGTAGCTTCGAACGACGCGACGGACACGGGAGCCATTGCAACTCCGGCTGCGCCGACTACAAACGCGAATTCGAGTGCAAGCGCCGCAGCCAATGCAAGTGAGCCGAATGCGGTGGCTTCGAATTCGGCACCACCGCCGGCGGCAACGCCGGCTCCGAGCACAAGCAGCGGCGGTAGCAATGGAGGCGGATCACTGCGCGGATTGAGTACCTTTGGTTCGCGCAACACGAGCGCAGCGGCAGGGCGACCGAAGAGCGCCGTATCGAGCGCGCCGCTACCGCAGTCGATCCAGCTGAGCGCGGGAACGCGCGTGTGGATCGTGTACAAAAACATTACGCGCCGGAGCGATTCGAGCTTCGCGTTTACGGGCAGTTTGCTCGAGCCCATTTCGGGAACCGGATCGACGCCGCTCGCGAAGGATACGGAGATCGATGGCGAGGGCATGTCGGTAAACGGCAAGACTTCGCTGACGGTGGAGCAGATTGTGATTCGCGGCGTGCGGTATCAGCTGAAGGGCGCGGGCGGTGCGGTGACGCAGGGATCGGCAGGAGGCGGCGCGGCGCTCACGTTTGACTCCGGACAGGTGCAGGAGCTGTGGCTGGCTGGCCCGGCGACGTATGAAAAGGCTGCGGATACGGGCGCGAGCGGGTCGAAGCCGTAGGGACAAGATTCGGTTAGCGGGCTGCGCGGGAAGGGGCGTGTGGAATTCCTGGGTTCTGCGCGTTCTATAGGGTAAGAAGCGGGGAATGAATCAAAATTCATAGACGTTTGACGACGTTTTGTGGCGGGGATTTACGCAATGCGTGTAGGACTCGTTCCGACGATTTTTGGGGACCGAACGCAAGACCCACAAGAACAGCGGGGGAATCAGGAGGCAGTGAGATGAATCCCAGGAAGAGCATGGCGATTGTGCAGCGAATTTTGTTGGGATTGGCGCTGATCGCGTTGCCCAGCGCGGCGATGGCGCAGAAGAACAAGGCGCCCAGCGCACCGCACGCACCGGCGCCGAAAGCGCCCGCGGCAAAACCTGCGGCACCGGCGGGCGGCGCAAAACCGGCGGGAGCCACGAACACCGGGGCACGCACGGGCGCGACAGGCACCACGGGAGCGCGCACAGGTGCGACCGGCACGACCGGCGCACGGACCGGCACGACCGGCGCAACGGGCGCGAAGACGGGAACGACGGGCGTAACCGGTGCGAAGACGGGTGGTGCGACGAACACGTCGGCCCGCACGGGCGGCGCTACGGGAACGGCCGGTAAAACCGGGGCGGCAGCCGGAGCGAGCAAGCCGGGCGTGACGAACAACGCACGCGGCGGCGGCAAGACGGTAACGACGAAGAGCGGCACGACGGCGCATACCGATGCGCACGGACGCGTGACTTCGATTCACACGGCGAACGGAGCGACGATCAATCGCGCGCCGAACGGATCGCGCCGCGTGGAAACGCATTTGAGCGGCGGCGGACGCCTGGTGAGCAACGGACACCGCGGCGGTTACGCGGAGCACCCGTACAACCGCGGCGGACACGCGTACATGCGGCGGACGTATTACCGCAACGGACACGCGTACGCTTACGGCTACCGCGGCCGCTACTACCACGGTGGTTACTACTATGGATACGTTAATCCTTATTACTACAACCCGGGTTTCTATGGCTGGGCGTATAACCCGTGGGCGGCGCCGGTGGCCTGGAGCTGGGGCTGGGGCGGGGCTCCGTGGTACGGATACTACGGCTACTACTTCAACCCGTATCCGGTGTACGCGAGCGCGGCGCTTTGGATGACGGACTACATCGTCGCGGCGAGCCTGCAGGAATCGTATGAAGCGCAGGTGGCGAATGCGAACGCGGCAGCGGCGAACGCCAATGCGGCGGCAGCGAACGCCAACGCAGCGGCGGCGAATGCAGCAGCGGGACCGGCGCAGGCTTCTGTGGACAATTCAGCGGCACCGGCGGAGGGATCGTCACCGGCGCTCACGCCCGAGGTGAAGCAGGCGATCGCCGAGGAAGTGAAGGCGCAGCTGGCAGCGGAGAAGGATGCCGCGGCGGCGAACGCTTCGGCTCCCGCAGCAGCGGCACCGGCGGCGACGGCACAAACCGCGTCAACGGCGACGCCTCCGGAAGAAACGCCGGAAGCGCTGGATCCGAATCACCGGACCTTTATTGTGAATACGGTGCTGACGGAAACGGCGGCGGACGGATCGGAGTGCGCGCTTTCTTCGGGCGACGTGGTGACGCGAATCGAGGACACGCCGGATGCGAACGCATCGGTGAAGGTCCTGGTGAGCAGCAGCCAGAAAAGCGATTGCCACTCGGGCACGCAGGTTGCGGTGAAAGTGGACGATCTGCAGGACATGCACAACCACTTCCGCGAGCAGCTGGACAACGGCTTGAAGGAACTCGCCTCGAAGCAGGGCACGGCCGGAATGCCGGCGGCGCCTGCCGGTTCGACGACGACCAAGGCGAACCCGGATGGCCAGGTGCAGCCGGACCTGACGGTGCAGCAACAGCTGCAGGGCCAGGAAGCGGATGCGGATAAGGCCGAAGCGGAAGTGCAGGAACAGGCCGCTCAACCGGCAGGACAGGGCAACGACTGACCAGCGCTGAGCAATCGGCGTGAAGTGGTTGCGGTAAAGATGTCGCGGTGGGCCACGTAGGAAAAGGGCGGGAGCGCCAGCGGTGCCGGGGGAATTTGGAGGCCGGCTGGCGCTCCTGAACTGAAGTTGAAATTGAGCGCAGCGCTCAAGCGCGAGTTCCGGCGTAAAATTCCAGCGATCGCGGCAGGTTTCGAGGAGGCGGTTCGATGATTTCCAGATTCAGGTGGGCGGTGCGAGTGGCAGCACTGCTGGCGGCGGTGGCGAGCTGTGGATTGGCGGCGCGCGCGCAAGGCACGCTGCAGGCGGACCTGGAAAAGACCTACAAGCCGGCGAAGATGGGGACGGATTCGACCGGCACGGTGGTGGTGGAAGCGGGAACGGTGCTGACGCTGAACAAAGGCGGCGTGCTGGGCGTGCCGTACGACAACATGGTTTTTTGCCCGTCCCACTATCAGGACGGAACGCTGAAGCCGCCCAACACGATGTGCAAACTTTCCGTGGCAAAGGTCTCGAAGTACATCAACTCGGGCGAGAAGGTGTACGTCACGAAGATCGAAATTAATCCGAAGGACGAGAAAGTGATTTTCTCCATCGTCGAGTGCGACTCATGTAACAACGTGCAGTCGGCGTCGCAGATGAAATCGCAGATCGTGTTCCACTACCCGAAGGGCTACATCGAGGGCGGGGCGGACGCGGGGCAGGTGGGCGACATTATTGGCCAGGTGCTGACGCCCGCAGCGGACTCGGGCGGGGGCGATCAGCAGGCAGCGGCTCCGGCGGATCAAGGGCAACAGCAACAGGCTGCGGCTCCGGCAGCAGCGGCTGCACCACCGGCTTCGGTGGAGATCGGGATGACGCCGGACCAGGTGGTGGGGGTGCTGGGCCAGCCCGAAAAGGTGCTCAACATCGGACCAAAACAGATCTATGTATATAAGGATATCAAAGTCACCTTCTTGAATGGCAAGGTGGCGGACGCACAGTAAAGCGAGACGACTCAAATCCAACTGAGTTGGGACGAAAGGCCACCTTCGGGTGGCCTTTTTGTTTTTGTAGCCGTCCGTAAGCGGGCAGGAAGTGGGGGCTGTGTGATGGTCCGAGGATGAAGCGTGGCGAGTACCGTCCTGGGAGCTCCAGAATACGGAATAGCGTGTACGAATATGGGAAACCATAGGGTTCAGAGCGCGGAATTGGGAAGGTGTCTGTAAAGCATTGTGAATATGGTATTTATTTTGGTATGCAGGTGGGCACCAACCTGCAATAGGTCTTCCGACTGGATGTGTTTCTGTGGGACTCATGGGGTGAGTTCACAGGTTTTCGAGTTTCGTTCCGGTTTCAAATCTTAGGAGGGTGTATGAATTGGAAGCGCTTTTTGGCCGTGATGTTTGCGCTCCTGACTGTGCTCACGATTGGCAGCAATCGAGCGGCAGCGCAGACAAACACGACGGGCGACATCACAGGTGTGGTGGTTGACCCGAGCGGATCGGTAGTCCCGAACGCTAAGGTTTCGATCTCAAGCGACACGAAGGGCAACACGCAAGAAACCACGACTAGCTCGCAGGGAACGTACCGGTTCTACCTGCTGACGCCGTCGTCTTACACGGTGTCCGTGACATCCACCGGTTTCAAGTCGGAGAGCCGACGGGTGGACGTGCTCGTCGGACAGATCGCGGCAGTGAATTTCCAACTGTCGGTGGGTTCATCGAGCACGACCGTAACTGTTACAGAAGAAGCGCCGCTGCTGCAGACTGACAATGGAGATACGGCTACGTCAGTGACTGCACAGCAGGTCGCGAACGTTCCCAACCCCGGAAACGACTTGACGGCGATCGCGCAGCTCGCGCCGGGCGTCGTGGCGAATAACCAGGGCGGTTACGGCAACGTTGAGGCGTTTGGTCTTCCGGCGACCTCGAACCTTTTCACGATGGACGGAATGGACGACAACGATCCGTTCCTGAACCTGGGAAACTCCGGCGCATCGAACCTGCTGCTCGGCACCAACGAAGTGCAGGAAGCGGACGTCGTGACCAACGGTTTTTCCGCGGCATACGGCACCTTCGCGGGCATCAATGTGAACTACGTGACCAAGTCCGGCGGCAACGCGTTCCACGGCAACGCCGTGTACTACTGGAACGGCAGTGCGCTGAACGCCGAAAGCTGGCAGGACAAGTTTGCCGGCATCCCGAAGCCGTTTGACAATGCGAACCAGTGGGCCGCGTCACTTGGCGGACCGATCATGAAGGACAAGCTGTTCTTCTTCCTGAATACGGAAGGTTTGCGGGTTTTGATTCCGGTGCCGTCGTCGTTCAACGTTCCCACGCTTCCTTTTGAAGCGGCGATCGTCAACAACTTGAACGCGACCGGCCTGGCATCCTCCGTGCCGTTCTACTGCCAGAATATCGCGGGGGTTTGCCCCGGAGTCGGTCCGGCGCCCGGACAGGGAACCGGAGCGTTCGGCTTTTACAATTCGGCTCTGAATCAACAGTCGGCCAGTCAGCTCGCCAATGGTGGTTGCTCGAACGCGAACTACGCAGGCGGACCGTTTGCTGCCTTCGGCGTGGGAAATCCCTGCGCCGTGAACCTCCGTGAAAACCCGATCAACTTCGCACCGGAATGGCAGCTTGCAGGCCGTTTGGACTGGAATATCGGAGCGAACGACCGGGCCTTCATGCGCGTGCAGTACGACGTCGGAACCCAGCCAACCTACACCGACCCGCTCAACCCGATTTTCAATGCGTCCAGCTACCAGCCCGAATATCAAGGCCAGTTGAACTGGACACACACGTTCAGCCCGACGCTGACCAACCAACTGTTGATCGCTTCCACGTGGTATTCGGCGATTTTCCAGAACACCCAGCAGGCTGCGTCGCTCGAAGCTTTCCCGACGTCGTTGATTCTCGGCGATTTGTCGTTGGGTGATCAGAGCAGCGGTTTGAACCTAGGTGGCGAGGGCTTTGCGTTCCCGCAAGGCCGCAACGTAACGCAATTCCAGATTGGCGACGACGTTTCGAAGCTCCTGGGAAACCACACGCTGAAAGTCGGCTTCAAGTTCCACAAGAACTGGGTAAGCGACCACGACTTCGGCAACCGGATCGAGGGATTGGCGATTCCGTTCTCCTTGGCGGACTTCGCGAACGGTGGTCTCGTAACGCCGACCAACGGTTCCGTGGGTACCGAGCTCCAACAGAACTTCAGCGCGGTGACCAACGTTCCGGTGCGCTTGTACGAAGTTGCGGGATACATCCAGGACGATTGGAAGATCAAGTCGAACCTGACGATCTCGCCGGGCTTGCGCATTGAACATGCGTCGAACCCGTACTGCGTGATCAATTGCTTCGCCCAGCTGAACGGGACCTTGGCCGATGTCGGCGCTAATCCGTCGGCTCCATACAACACGCAAATCCTTGCGAACCGCGGCTCGGCTCTGAACAACTACCAAGGCGTTCAGTGGTCGCCGCGCCTGAGTTTCGCGTGGCAACCTTTCGCCTCGGCGTCGTCCGGAGACATGCTGAAGTCCAACCTGGTGGTCCGCGGAGGAATCGGTATCTTCTACGATATCTTCCCGGGCGCCATCGCGGACAACCTGGCGCAGAACGCACCGTACTTTAATCCGTTCACGGAGTTCTCTGGGACTGCAGCTTGCCCCGGTCTTTTGTCGCCTGGCGTGACGGGCAGCATCTACAATTGCGCGTCATCGGACAACGCAACGTTCTTGAATGCGTATAACACGGGCGCCAGCACAGTTCCTCTGCCGCCCGGTTTCACGTACACCGACCCACACACTTACGCACCGCAGTTCCAGAAGTGGAACCTGCAAATCCAGAAGGGCTTTGGCTCGAACGATTTGCTTTCGGTGGCATACAACGGCAACCATGGCATTCACATTCCGGTATTTGACAACGGCGTGAACGCGTTTAACCCCTTGGCTACGCCTTTCGCCGGACTTCCTGCGACGCCCGTTACAACGCAGTTCGGGACCGTTACGGACGTGACCAGCGGCGGCGTGTCAAACTACAACGGTATGACGGCGTCCTACCAGCACCGCTTCAGCGGGATGGGCGGCGGGATGGTTCAATTCAACTACACGTACAGCAAAGCGATGGACGACATCTCGAACGGGGGATTCTTCGGCTTTGGTGGTACGGGAAACATCCTGAACCCGCAAAATCCGTTTGATCTGAAGGGGAATTACGGACCGGCGGACTACGATGCGCGGCACGTCATCAACGCGAACTACGTGTGGCAGGTGCCTTTCCGCCGGATGCTTGGTGGGCACGGATGGGCGCCGCTCGTTGACGGCTGGCAGGTTTCGGGCACCGTGTTCTACCGAACCGGCTTTCCGTTCACGGTTACTGATACCGGAATGTCGAACGCCCTCGCAGCTGGAAACTTTGGCGGACCGATCTTCCCGGATGCGCTTTCCGCATCCGCTTTCGGAACGAACTGCAACAGCTCGCGCTTTTTCATCGGAAACGGAGCCTGCTTGTCCACCAGCCAGTTTGTCGCGTCGGGGACGGAGACGGGTTTCGGAGCCCAGGGATTGCGCAACGCGTTCCGCGGACCGCACTACGCCGACACGGACTTCAACGTGACGAAGAAGTTTGCGATTCCGCACTGGGAGCGTGGTACGTTCCAGCTCGGATTCCAGTTCTTCAACCTGTTCAACCACGCGAACTTCTCGAACCCCGTTGGCGACATCAACAGCGGTTCGTTTGGTTCGATCGTCTCCGAAGTGAACCCGCCGACCAGCATTCTCGGTTCGTTCCTTGGCGGCGACGCTTCACCGCGCTTGATTCAGGTGAAGGGCCAAATCACGTTCTAACCTACGCTTTGGCGTAGCGCTGCACGGTTCGACAAAAAGGGAGCGTTCCGGAATACGGAGCGCTCCCTTTTTTATGCGCTCTCGGCTTTGCGAAGGCGATTTGAGCGAACTTTGAGCGCGGACATATCGGCTTACCGTATAATTGCCTCGATACCACGCTGTGCTGGAGCCTGAATTTCGGGTTAAGCGGGAATCGCCCGCAACCGTTGGCCGCCAGAGAGCGTCTCAGATAGAGGGGACGAGTTCACGGATTCTGGATTCAGGAGGGAGATAGCGATGCGCAAGATTCTAGCCGGGGCCTCCACGATATTTCTGGCGGCGACAGTGGTCGTAGCAGGTGGCGATGTCTGGAAGTCCAAACCTTATTCGCAGTGGGATCAGAAAGACGTCATGGCGGTCCTTCAGACGTCGCCATGGGCCAAGGTAAACGTAACGGCATCCGGCGCGTGGCATCCGTCCGATTCGACTCCGATCACGGGCGGGTCCGTGGGATATGCAGGCAGCGCTAACGATACGTCTCACATGAATGGCGCGATGGCGGATCAAGCCGGCGGCACTGAAAAGGCTGCTGCTGCCACGGCGGGCTCGCAAGCGTACAACGTGTACTGGTGGTCTTCGCGGACAATTCGCGAGGCTAACCTGCGAAGCCAGGTATTGAAGGGCGGTATCACCCAGGAAGCGGCAGACAATGCATTGAAGCAGACGCCGGACGATTATCAGGTGCTCGTGGCGGGTCAAAACATGAGTGTGTTCCAGCAGCGCGGCGAGGATGCGTTCAAGTCCGCGGCGTTCCTTGAGGCGAAGAAATCGAAGCAGAAGGTAGCGCCGACGAAAGTTGAATTTCAGAAGAATGCGGACGGCAAAGTAGTCGGTGTCGTTTTTAGCTTCCCAAAAAAACTGGCGAACGGCGAGCCGACAATTTCTCCCGACGACAAAGATGTTGACTTCAGCGTGCAGGTGGCGGGTTCGTGGCTGCGGACGAGTTTCAATCCGAAGCAGATGCAGGACAGCCAGGGCGAGGATCTGTAGTCTCGGACCAGGCGGACAACAACAAGACGACTGAAGCAGGACGTGACGGCGCTGGCTCTTCGAGACGTTTTCGGAGCTGGCGCCGTTTTTTTTGCGCGTTCGGTGCGTGTTGTGCGATCTAGTGGTGTGTTGGCGCGAGGGAGCGAAGGGTTTCGGTGTAGGGCGCCTTGGCGACGCCGCGTTCGGTGATAATGGCGGTGATGTAGCGGTTGGGCGTGACGTCGAAGGCGGGATGCGCAGCCTGCACGTCTGGCGCGATGTGGACGCCGGCGATATGCGTGACTTCGTGAGAGGAGCGCTCTTCGATGGGGATCGCGTCGCCCGAAGCGAGCGAGAGATCGAGTGTAGAGATCGGGGCAGCGACGTAGAAGGGCACGTTATTTTCGCGCGCGAGCACCGAGATGCCGTAGGTGCCGATTTTGTTGGCGGTGTCGCCATTGGCGGCGATGCGATCGGCTCCGACGACGACGGCTCCCACGCCGCCGGTGCGCAGGAAGTGGCCGACCATGTTGTCTGTGATCAGCGTGAGCGGAATGCCGTCCTGATGAAGCTCCCAGGCGGTAAGGCGCGCGCCCTGTAGATAGGGGCGCGTTTCGGGGACGAGCACTTCGATGGTGCGGCCGGAATCGACGGCCATGCGGATTACGCCGAGCGCGGTGCCGATGCCGCCGGTGGCGAGTGCGCCGGCGTTGCACTGCGTCATCACGCGGCCGGTGTGCGGAATCAGTTCGGCGCCAAATTTTCCGATGGCGCGATCGGCGGCGCGGCGTTCTTCGTGGACGAGCAGAGCTTCGGCGATGAGCGCGGCTTTGATGTTGGCGATTTCCGCGGCGGGATCGCTTGCGTGAGAGGCGTCGTGCGCGAGTTCGTCGAAGCGGCGGCGGAAGCGCTTGATGGCCCAGAAAAGATCGACGGCGGTGGGGCGCGTTTTCGCGAGAGTCTCGGTGATGACGGCGAATTCGGAGCGGAGTTCGTCGAGCGTTTCGGCTTTGGAGTGCTGCACGCCGAGCGCTGCACCCATTGCGGCGGCTACGCCGATGGCTGGCGCGCCCCGGATGATCATGTCTTTAATGGCGCGCGCTACGTGGCGGTAGTCGGTGTAGGTGTGATAGACGACTTCGCCGGGCAGGCGGAGTTGATCGAGAATGACTACGCCTTCGGGCTTCCACTCAATGGGTTCGACGTGATGCAAGGGTGAGGCTCCGTTCGGATTCTGTGTGCGCTGGTGCGCGATTCGGTCTATGGGTATTTTACACCTTGGCGGAGGCGAGCGCTTGTCGAGCGGACATTTCGAGCGCACCGGGGTGGATTGGCAGCGGTGCGTGGTGTATGAATGGCGGTGCGGGTGCTCGAGCGATCGCGGAGGTGGATGATGAATGCTTTGAACGTGAGGAGAGGTTTGGCGCTGCTGTTGATCGCGGCGGGCGTGGCGCCGGTGGTTCCGGCTGCGCGCGCAATTGCGGCGCAGGACGCGGCGAACGCGAGTGCGAACGGTTTGAAATATCGACTGCGAGCGACGCCGGGTGGCGTGCAGGTGGATCGCATGCCCGGGCCAGGGCCGGCGAAATCCTACGAGGAGAAGTTTATTTTCGTGGTGGCGAACTCGGCGGCGGCGGAATACGACGGGACCGCGCCGAACTGCCAGACGTTCGACATCGCGGTGGCGCCGGTGGATAAGCCCGGTCAGCCGGTATGGCAATGGTCGCACGGGCAAATGTTCTGCATGATGGTGACGCCGGTGAAAATTGCGGCGGGCGCGCGGTGGGTGAAGAGTGAAACGTGGAAGTTCAGCGCCGCGGATGTGCCTGACGGAAAGTATCGCGCGACGGCGACGTTTATTCCCGAGCACCAGACAGCGACGGTGGAGTTTGAGGTGACGTCAGTTCACTGACGCGAGCGGGCATGCAGGCGTCAGGTATGGGGGATCGCTTTGGTTAGGCCGTGGGTGGCGACCAGGAGGCCTACGACCTGGATGCCGTTGTAGGCGGTGTGGACGATGAAGCTGGCCAGGACGGTGTTCATTTTGGCGCGGATCCAGGTGAAGACGCAGCCGACTCCGATAATCAGGACGACGAGCCATGGGCCGCCGGAAAGTTGGCTGGCGTGCAGCAGCCCGAAAAGAGTGCCGGTGATGACGATGCCGGCGGGGACGCCGAAGCTGCGCGCGGCGACGGGATAGAGGAATCCGCGGAACAAAGTTTCTTCGACGACAGGCGCGACTAAGACGGCCATCACCATGAAGAGAATCGCGGCGCGATGGTCGTGCATGATTTGTTCGACAGGCAACTCGCTTTTGGGCGGGAAGAGTTGCGACGCGGCGGCGACGATGAACGAAAGCAGGATGCCGCCGAAGATCAAACCCATCACTACGGAGCCGCGGCCGAGTTTTCCATTTGGCAGCGGTTCCCAGCCGAGCGCCCGCCATGATGGCGCGTTGTAACGCCAGCGCATCAGGCCAAGCATGTAGGCGAGAATAATCGCGTCGAGGATCGCCTGAAGAATCACGGCGATGTAAATCATCGCGGGCGAGGAGGGATTGAGCGCACGCGGGTCGTGGCCCGTCAAACCATAAATGAACGCGAAGCCGAAGCCCATCACCAGCAACAGAGCGATGCTGAAAAGGACGAGAAGCAAAATGTCAACCCACCCCCAGGGAACGCGGAGTTCGGGCGGAAGATTCGCGTAGCGAATTTCGGGTGGAATCGGCTGTGCTGGAGTTTGCTGGCCGGGCAGAAGAGAGCCGGGCAGGACGCCCTGCGGCGGAGGCGCCGCGAAAGAGGCGTCTTCATGAACGATGCTCGGCGGCAACACACTGCCCACATCACCGGGCACGGATTCGCGAGCGGCGTTATTTTCAGACGGAGGCTGCGGCGAGGGCGGGTTTTGTTCGGCGTCGCTCAAGAGGTTAGGTGCGCTGCGGCTCTAATTTACCATTGCCGTTCAGCGCGCGTGCGAGGATTTGTCCAGTGTAGGATTTCTTGATTTTGGCCACTTGCTCGGGCGTGCCCTGCGCGACGATGCGGCCGCCGTCTTCGCCGCCTTCGGGACCGAGGTCGATGATCCAGTCAGCTTGTTTGATCACGTCAAGATTGTGCTCGATGATCAGCACGCTATTGCCGAGCGAGACGAGGCGGTGGAGCACGTCGAGAAGTTTTTTCACGTCGTCAAAATGCAGGCCGGTGGTGGGCTCGTCGAGAATGTAGAGGGTGCGGCCGGTCTGGCGCTTGGAGAGTTCGCGCGCAAGTTTGGTGCGCTGCGCCTCGCCGCCGGAGATCGTGGTGGACGATTGGCCGAGCTGGACGTAGCCGAGGCCGACATCGACGAGAGTCGAGAGCTTCGACTGGATCGCCGGAATATTTTCGAGAACTTTGAGGGCTTCTTCGATCGGAAGGTCGAGCAGGTCGGAGATGCTCAGGCCTTTGTAGCGCACGGCGAGAGTTTCGGCGTTGTAGCGCTTGCCGCGGCACACTTCGCAGGTGACGTACACATCCGGCAGAAAATTCATTTCGATGCGGCGCTGGCCGTCGCCCTGGCAGGCTTCGCAGCGGCCGCCTTTCACGTTGAAGCTGAAGCGGCCGGGCTTATAGCCGCGTTCGCGCGATTCGGGAAGCATCGCGTAGAGCTCGCGAATCGGCGCGAAGACGCCGGTGTAGGTGGCGGGGTTCGAGCGCGGAGTGCGGCCGATGGGCGCCTGATCGATCTGGACGACTTTGTCGATGTGCTCGATGCCGGTGATCGCGCGATGCAGCGCCGGCTTTTCCATCGAGCGGTAAAGGTTGGCGGCGAGCGCGCGGTAAAGAATGTCGTTCACGAGAGTGGATTTTCCGGAGCCGGAAACGCCGGTGACGACGGCGAGAACGCCGAGCGGGAATGTGACGTCGACGTTCTTTAGATTGTGGCCCTGCGCGCCGAGGATGGTGATGTCTTTGCCGTTGGGGATGCGGCGTTCGGCGGGAACGCCGACGCTGGCGCGGCCGGAAAGATAGGCGCCGGTGAGCGAGTTGGGATTTTCCGAAATTTCCTCGGGCGAGCCGGCTGCGACCAGGTGGCCACCGGCTTTTCCCGCGCCGGGGCCGAGATCGACGACGTAGTTGGCGCGGCGGATGGTTTCTTCGTCGTGCTCGACGACGAGGACGGTGTTGCCGAGGTCGCGCAAGGTTTCGAGAGTGTTTAGGAGGCGGCCATTGTCGCGCGCGTGCAGGCCGATCGAGGGCTCGTCGAGAACATAGAGCACGCCGCGGAGGCGCGAGCCGATTTGCGTGGCGAGGCGGATGCGTTGCGCTTCGCCGCCGGAGAGCGTGGCTGCGGAGCGCGCGAGAGTTAAGTAGCCGAGGCCGACGGCGAGAAGGAAGTCGAGGCGTTCGGCGACTTCGTTGAGCGGGCGGCCGGCGATTTTTTCGTTGCGCGCGGTGATCTGCGTGCGGATTTTGTCCACGGCGGCGCGCGCTTCGTTCAAGGGGAGCGCGGTGAAATCGGCGATCGAGAGGCCGGCGATTTTCACGGCGATGGATTCGGGGCGCAGGCGGCGCTCGTTGCACACGACGCACGGCGCGGGCGACATGTATTGCGTGAGCCAGTCGCGGTAGGCGTCGGACTTGGATTCGTCGAGATTCGATTCGAGGTGCTTCAGCAGGCCTGTAAATGCGAGATGCTTTTCGGTTTTGTTCTCCGGCTCGTAGCCGTTGAGGATCAGATTCTGCGTTTTGCGCGAGAGGTTTTCGAAAGGCGTTTCAAGGTCGAAGCCGTGAGCTTCGGCGGCGAGCTTCATCGCGCGCTGCAAATAGGCGGAGCCGGAGCCGGGACCGAGGCCGCCTTCGAAAAGCGGCTTGGTCCAATCGACGATTACTTTTGCGGGATCGAAATCGTATTTCGAGCCGAGGCCGTGGCACGCGGGGCAGGCGCCGTAGGGCGAGTTGAAGCTGAAGGAGCGCGGCTCGAGCTGCGGGACGGAGATGCCGCAATCGGGGCAGGCGAGTTTTTCGGAATAGACGCGTTCGTCGCCGCCCACGACGACGATGGTGACGAGGCCGCCGGTGAGCTTTAGCGCGGTCTCGATGGATTTTTCGAGGCGCTGGGTGACGCCGCCTTTGAGCAGCAGGCGATCGACGACGATTTCAATGGTGTGATTTTTGCGGCGGTCGAGAGGGATGGGCTCGTCGAGATTCATCAGCTCGCCATCGACGCGCGCGCGGACGTAACCCTGCTTCGCGAAATTCTCGAATTCCTTTTTGTATTCGCCTTTGCGGCCGCGGACGACGGGCGCGAGGACCATGATGCGGTCGTCGGGCTTGAGCGCGAGCACGGACTGGACGATTTGCTCGGTGGACTGGCGCGTGATGGATTTGCCGCATTGCGGGCAGTGCGGCGTGCCGATGGCGCTGTAGATGACGCGCAGGTAATCGTAAATTTCGGTGATGGTGCCGACGGTGGAGCGCGGCGAGCGCGTGGTGGTTTTCTGTTCTATGGCGATGGACGGAGAGAGGCCTTCGACGGAATCGACGTCGGGGCGCTCCATCTGATCGAGGAACTGGCGCGCGTAGGCGGAGAGCGACTCGACGTAGCGGCGGTGGCCTTCGGCATAGAGCGTGTCGAAGGCGAGCGACGACTTACCGGAGCCGGACAGGCCGGTGATCACCGTGAGCGTATTGCGGGGGATCTCAAGATGAATGTTCTTGAGATTGTGCTGGCGGGCTCCCCGGATGACGATATTCTTCAGACCCATCGCGCGAGCGGCACTCCTTACAGTGAGCCCCGGCATACAGTGGGTAAAATGGGGCCAATGTAAACTACGAGAATAACAGCGGGGCGAGCGGCGGGTCAAATCGGGTGGAAATGGCCGATTTTCCAGCTTCGGCCCGCGAGTCGTAAAGACAGCGCAGCGGAATGCTGTGGCTTGGGGGTGTGCGGAACGACCGAAGCTGACTTACCTCTTCCGCAGCGCTAATGCCACGCGAGTTCCTCTTTTCTTTTCCGTCCTATTAACGTACAAGGTACTTCGCTAATCCGATTCCTGAGGTGACTACGTGCGATTCACTCTCCAAGTGTGGGCATTCGTACTGGCTGCTGCGCTTTTCCCCTTGTTGCGGGCGGCGGACCGAGATGTTTGGAGCGCTCCTGCGTTTAGCGTGGAGAGCGCGACGCTGCGAAAGGCCGCCGACACCGTGCCGGCCGAAAAGCAGATGGAAGTAACGGTCTTGCTGGATGAGGACAAGTATGAGTTTGACGCGACGGGCAAGCTAACGTACACGCGAAGGATCGTTTACCGCGTGGAAACGGTGGAGGGAGTCCGCGGATGGTCGGATGTCGGCGCGGAGTGGGAACCCTGGCACCAGAACAAACCAGAGATTAAGGCGCGAGTGGTGACGGCGGATGGCGCGGAACACTGGCTCGACGCGAAGACGCTGGTCGATGTACCCGTCCATGAACAGGATCCCGACGTATTCAGCGATGCCCGGAAATTGGCGGGACCACTGCCGGCGGTAGCGGCTGGGGCGATCGTCGAGACGCAGGTGGTGACCACGGAGACGGCGCCGCTACTTGCGGCGGGAACGGTGCACGAGAAGGTGCTTGCGTGGACCGTGCCGGTGAATCGAACGAGCGTGACGACCGTTCATCCCGAGTCACTACCGTTGCGATACAAAGTGCGCCAGCTGCCGGACGCAACCGTCACGAAGTCCACCGCGAATGGAATCGAAACCGTCCGGATGGAGCAGGGACCGATCCGAGCATTTACGGAAGAGACGCTGCACGTTCCGTCCGACGTGGCGCTGTATCCGGAGATGCGATTTTCGACGGCGAAGTCATGGCAGGAGGTCGCGGCGGACTACGCAGGGCTCTCTGAACCGAAAATGCGAGAGGCGGACGTACACGCGATCCTCGCAAAGGCCGGAGCAAAAAGCGGCGGGCGCGAACAGGTGATTGAGAAGCTGGTGGCTGCGATGCATGCGGATGTGCGCTACACGGGCGTGGAGTTCGGAGTGGCGAGCTTGGTGCCCGAATTTCCGTCGGAAACTCTGAAGCGGAAATACGGAGACTGCAAAGACAAGGCGGCCTTACTGGTGACCATGCTGCGCGCGGCCGGCATTCCGGCGAACCTTGCGCTGCTCGACAGTGGGCCGGGGCGAGACCTGGATCCAGAGCTGCCGGGGATGGGAATGTTCGACCACGCGATCGTTTACGTTCCAGCGTCTGGCGCAGACCCGGAACTATGGATTGACGCGACAGCCGAGTATACGCAGGTGGGAACGCTTCCTTGGATGGATTACGACCGATGGGCATTGATCGTAAGTGACAAGACCGACGCGCTAAAACGCACACCGCAACTGACGGCCGCTATGGCCGTGAAGAAGGAGACGCGGGATTTCACGCTGGCGCCGTATGGGCCGGCAAAAATTGTGGAAACGGACGAAGAGCATGGACCGGATGAAGCGGACTACCGGGACTATTACAACGGAGACACCAAAGAGGTTCGCGAAAAAAGCGAAGAGTATGTGAAGTCTGTATATCTGGCGGAATCTCTGACGGCGCTCGAACACAGCAATCTGGAGGACATGAGCAAGCCGGCACAGGTGAAATTTGTGGCGGAAGGGAGACGAGGATACACGGATCTAAATTCGGCGATCGTGGCGATTCGAACGGAAGCGCTCTTCGACTCGCTTCCCGAATATTTCAAGACGAAAGAACCAGCGCACCCGAGTGAGGACTCAGACGAAAAGAAACATCCGAGGACTGTGGATTGGTGGATTACGCCGTTTACCGAGGAGTGGCACTACAAGGTGACGGCGCCAGCTGGATTCAAAGTGCGAGCTCTGCCACCGGATAAGAATGAAAAAGTTGGGACGCTTAGTTTCACGCAAAAGTACACCAGCAATGCAGACGGCACCGTGGTTGAAGGCGAGTTGCGGGTGGAGAACACAATCCCCCGCATCAGTGTGGAAGATGCGAAGGCATTGCGCGATGCAGTGGTGAAGGCGCGAGAAGCCGATCCGGTGATGATCTCGTTTGACAACACCGGCTATGCGCTGATGGCGGCGGGAAAAATCAAAGAAGGTCTCGCGGCGTACAAAAAAGTGACGCGCGAATATCCGAAGGAAGCACTGCCGCGGGTGCGGTTCGCGCAAGCGCTGCTGACGGCTGGACTGGGAGAGGAAGCTCGGAACGAGGCGCGCGAAGCTACAAAACTGGAACCGAGTTCCGCGCTCGCCTCCTCAACTCTCGGCGATGTACTGAAGGCCGATTTGATCGGCCGCGCGATTAAGCCAGGAATGGATTTTGCGGGAGCGACGGCGGCGTATCGAAAAGCGATCGTGCTGGACCCGAAGGATAAAGACGTTCGCGGGAATCTGGCGCTGCTGCTGGAATACGACTCCGATGGAGTCCGGTACAACGATAAGGCTGGGCTGCTCGAGGCTGTACAAGTGCTGCGCGATTTGAAGAAGTTGGACGAGGACTTCGAACGGAAGTATGAAGACAACGGACTCTACGATTTGTGGTACGCACGCGAGTACAAGGAAGTGTTGGCGGCGGCCACGGCATTGCCGTCAAACGACGTGCGGCAAGGAATGATCGTGGGCGCGACTGCGGCGCTGGACGGAACAGCCGCCGCCTTGAAAAAAGCGACGGAGTTATCAACCAACGACCAAGCCAGGAGCAAGGCGCTTTTGACGGCCGGAGCTGTGCTGGTACGCGTCCGCAAATATCCAGAGGGCGCCGCGCTATTCGCAGAAGCGGCACGCGGCCAAAACGATGCGAGCCAGCTTACGCGAACCGCGCAGATCTTCGCGAAGACCACGCCTTACGATCCGGCACAGACGAAGCTGAGCGAACCAACCGGCGTGCTGAAGCGAATCATGTACGGACTGCTCAGCGGGACGATGACGCTGGAAGATTTCAACGCGATGTCTTTACACGATCCCGACTATTCCGAACCACCGACGAACGCGAAAGACTTCGCGGAAATGATGTCTAAAACGAGGAATGAACTAATTGCGACGGGAATGCCGCCCGAGACGATCGCGGACATGACGATGTCGAACACGACGTACACAGTGGATGGCGACGATGCAACGGGATTCAAGGTGATCGCCGATACGATTGGTTCCGGTCCGCGAAGCGCATATGTATTGAAAACGGCCAGTGGATACAAGCTCGCAGGATTTTCGACGACCGGCTCCGCAAACGGCGAAGACTTGGCAGTACCCGCGCTGGAGGCGCTGGATAATGCAAATACTGCAGGAGCGCGAAGGTGGCTGGACTGGGCGCGCGAGCAGATCTCAATGGGCGGAGGAGACGACCCATTAGCGGGCAGCCCGTTCCCCTACTTCTGGACAAAAGGACAAGAAGGCGACGCCGAGACCATGCGGCTTGCGGCGCTCGTTCTTTTGCGATCGAAATCATTGAAGGGGAAGAGCCTCGCGACTGTGGAACAAGCGCGCGCGACGACTAAGGACGATACGAAACGAAGGCAATTGACGATGGTGGTCGCCTACGGTTACCAAGCGCAGGAACGATGGGCGGAGATGCTTCCGGTGTGCGAGGAACTGGTGAAGGCGGTGCCGACGTCGCTACGAGCGTACGGATTGCTGACGGCCGCGTACGAACGAAACGGGAAGCTCGACGATTGGCAGACCGCAATCACAGCGCGCGAGAAGGCTTACCCGGACGAAATTGCATACAAGCGCTCGGAGGTTTTCCTGGCGACAGCGCGAGGGGATTTCACGGGAGCGCGCACGAAGATCAAGGCAATCATGGATTCAGGGAAGGCGACAGCGAGCGATCTGAATCTTTATGCGTGGAACGCGCTTTTTCTTCCTGGGCCGATCGACGCCGGTTCAATCGATGCGGCACAACGCGCAGACGACATGACGTCGCACGGAGACTTCAACATTCTGCACACACTGGGCTGCGTTTACGCGCAATCGGGAAACACAGTTGAGGCTCGGGAGATTTTCCAAAAGGCGATGGACGCGGCGCACCTCAGTCAGCCAAATCCGCCGCTCTGGGTAGGGTATGGGCTGGTGGCGGAAGATTACGGAATTTCAGACGCGGCGCTGAGAATGTATGGGCGCGCTGAAAAAATGAAAGTGGAGCAGCCGGGCTCAACATACAGCCTGGCGCAACGGCACGTTCAGGCGCTGGGTGGCGCGGCGAAGGCGGCGGGCAACTGAGAGAGGCGCTGGTCGATTCGCGCGAGGCGCTACGATTTCGAGGAAACTTGCCCGGTTCGAGGACCATCTGAAAATTCCGTGTGGCTTATGCGACATGCTTGAGCGAGGGCGCGGTGCGAGGTGAAGGATCGAGATGAAAGTGCTGGTGCTGGGGGGGACGGGGTTGGTGGGGGCGCGGGTGTTGGAGAGGGCGCTTGCGGATGCGGGTGTGGCTAGGGTGATTGCGCCTACTCGGTTGGAGTTGGCGCGGAATGAGAAATTGGTGAACCCGGTCGGGGGGCGGCTGGAGGAGTTGGTGCAGGCGGCGATGGCGGAGGGACCGGACGCGGTGATTTGCGCGCTGGGGACTACGATTGCTAAGGCGGGATCGAAGGAAGCGTTTCGTTATGTCGACTACGAATTGCCGCTGATGTTTGCGAAGGCGGCGCACGCTGCGGGGTGGGGACGTATGCGATTGTGACGGCGATGGGCGCGGCTGCCGATTCGAGAACTTTTTATTTGAGAACCAAGGGGGAAGTGGAGAGAGACATTCGCGCGATCGGATTGCGGTCGCTCACGATCTGCCGGCCTAGCCTGATCGGCGGAGAGCGGAATGAAAAGCGGGCTGGTGAGAGTGTGGCGCTGGTTTTGTTTCGAATGCTGGGGCCGATCCTGCCAAAAAAACTGCGCATCAATCCTGCGGATACGATCGCCGCGTCGTTGTTACGCGCAGTGACCGATGCGAAGCCTGGATGCTTCTGGGTTCGTTCCGACCAAATGAATTAGGGATTGTTTGAGCGTGCGCGGGGGTAGATCAGATTGGTGCAATGCGGTGGCGAAATCAAAAGGTCTGGTGCGGCGTATGGAATACGTGCGGTACGAAGTGGATACGGCGATCGATGCGATTGAGGCGCGGGATTATGCGGCAGTGGTGGCGAGACTGGCGCCGTTGGCGGAGCAGGGGAATGCGAAGGCCACCATAAACCTAGCGTTGTTATACAGTTGTGGGTGGGGCCCGGCGCTCGATGCGCCGAAGGCGGCGGAAATGTATTCGCGCGTAGCAGAGCGCGGGATTCGTGACGGGGTGATTTCGGCGGTCGCGTGTAACAATCTCGGGACGATTTACCGCCAAGGGCGGCCTGGGATTGAGAGGGACGACGAAAAGGCGGAGAAGTATTTTCGGTTGGCGGAAGAGCTGGGACTTCAGAATCAACGGTTCGGCGGTAACGCGACTTCTACGGTGGTGAAGTCCGAAATTGGCGGTGCTTGATGTGGGAGCGTCGCGCGGTTTGCATGGCTCAACCCGGGACCAACTGAGAGTTGGTCCCGCTCAGACTCGAAAGTCTAAGCTACAGCTCGCTGCGCTCGCCGAACTCGGATGTCGCGGCGTGGGAGTGGGAGGAGAGGCGGGATGAAGGCAGCGGTGGTGGAGAAGTTTGGAGCGGCGCCGAAGTTTCGGGATTTTGCGGAGCCGGTGGCACAGGCGGGCGAGAAGCTGGTGCGCGTGACGGCGGCGGGGCTGCATCCGATCGTGAAGGGGCTGGCGGCGGGGACGCACTACGCGAGCGCGGAGGGGCTGCCGTTCATCGCGGGGGTGGACGGCGTGGGCAAACTTGAAAATGGACAACGCGTCTATTTTGGAACTTGGCGAAAACCGTATGGTACGTTTGCGGAGATCGCGCCGGCGCCGCAGTGGCTGGCGTTGAATTTGCCGGATGGGTTGCCGGATGAAACGGCGGCTGCGCTGGCGAATCCTGGAATGTCGTCGTGGGCAGCGCTGAAGTATCGCGCGAAATTCCAAGCGGGCGAGAGTGTGGTGATTTTGGGCGCGACGGGAGTGGCGGGGCAACTTTCGGTGCAGATCGCGAAGCGGCTTGGCGCGCGGCGCGTGGTGGCGTGCGGTCGCAACGCGGCGGGGCTTGAGGAGTGCAAAGCGAATGGCGCGGACGTGACGATTTCGCTCTCTCAGCACCATGACGCAGTGGTGGCGGCGCTGCGGAATGAGTTTGGCGAGTCCGGCGTGGATGTGGTGCTGGATTATTTGTGGGGCGCACCGGCGCAGGCGGCGTTTGAAGCGATGCTGACGAAGGGCGGTGACCGGAAATCGGGGAACACGCGCTATGTGCAGATCGGCGAAAGCGCGGGAAGCAAGATCGAGCTGGCGGCGTCTGTACTGCGCAGCTCGGGCGTGGAAATTATGGGGAGTGGATTCGGAAGCGTGGACCTGAAGGACATCATGAAGGCGGTTGGTGAATTTTTGGCGGGAGCGGCGGAGAATCCGTTTAGGATGAAGATCGAGCAGGCGCCGCTTGCCGACGTGGAATCGGCGTGGAGCCGCAAGGAAGAGGGCGTGCGGATTGTTTTCCGGCCGTAGGCTCGGCACGGCGCGATTGAAGCGCACAGGATTTTCACAACCATGATGCAGTGGTGGGCGTACGTGCTGGTGATTGCGGGAATTGCGGCGTGGGTGGCGCCATTTGTGCTGGCGAAGCGGCATCCCGAATTGACGAACCAAATCGACAAACGCGCACGATGGGGAATCCTGCTGGAAATGTTTTCGTTCGCTGCGCTGTGGCAGTCGCGATTTTGGATGCGTGCGGTGCCGGAGTGGCGCGCCGCGGTTGCGTTTACGTTTTTCGCGATCGCCGCGGGAATTTCCTGGACGTCGGTGCGCGCGCTCGGAATTCAATGGCGAATCGACGCGGGGCTGAATGCGGAGCACGAATTGGTCCGCCACGGACCGTACGCGCTCGTCCGACATCCGATTTATACGTCGCTGCTGTGCCTGCTGTGCGCCGTGGGATTTATCGTGGCGCCGTGGCCGATGTTTGCGCTGTCAATCGCACTGTTTGTGGCGGGAACGGAAATTCGCGTTCACGTGGAGGAGAATCTACTGCGCCAGCGTTTCGGCGACACGTTTCAAGACTACCGTCGATCGGTGCGGGCCTACATTCCCCTGGTGCGGTAACCCCGCGATCCGGCGGTTTCCCGGAAAATTTACAGGGAGGGGGGAGTTTTTACTCTGGTACGAAAGGTCTAAGTGCCGTGTTTCGAGCGGCTTGAGTTTGGCCTGTGGGATGCACTTAGCTATCGCGTCAGAGGGAAGGATAGCCGAGGATCCCTATAGGGGATTGAGGGCTGGGCCGGCTTTCCTTCCCTCGACCTAATTTTCTTCGTTTCACTTTCACCCCTACTAAATCGATTTATCTAATGCTGTGACGGCGCTGAATTTCGTGTGCGCGCGGCCCGCTTCGGCCGTTGGTTGAGCGATACCGAGAACGGCCCCGCGTTGGCTCTCCGGATTTGTCTCTCGTGATTGAAAATTTTTGTGCGCTGATATGACCGGGCGCGATCAGTGTGTTGAGCCTCGCGTGTCTGCCGGGGCGCGTCTCGGCGCAAAATTTCGCGGCCTGAAGCCGAGCCTGAGTGGGGCGATGGCACCGCGGCGCCGAGCGACTTTAATCCGCCGAAGGTAGATGCGGAACAGAGGATCCATGCGGGGAAGGCCGTGGACGCAGAGAATCTACGACTTTGCGGGCGCACGCCGATAAGAAATACGAATGCATGCGATTTGAAATTGTTGGCGCGAGACAAGAGTGATGCGAGAGAGGCCGCGTTTGCGCGTATGTTATGATTTTTTGCCGGTTGGGGCGTGGTCCAATTGGTAGGACACCTCACTGTTAATGAGGACGGTGTTGGTTCGAGTCCAACCGCCCCAGCCAACTTCTTCCTGCCTGCTGGATGTCCCTGCCCGAATCGTTTTAGATCTTGTTTGGAAGTAGCGCCTTCCGCGTGACCAACGCCAAAACGCCGATCGCTAGCAGCGCCAGCGGGGCGGGCTCAGGCATGGGCGACGACGGAGGATCCGCGACGGTCCACGTGCCGGGTGCGTTCTCGCGATAGTCTTCGTCGGCTCCAAATCCATAAACATCGATCGCGTAGTAGGGGATGTTCTGATCATTCGTGTTACCGGTGAACGAGCTGAACAGGTTCTTGTCCCCGTCCGCGATGCTGATCGTCCACGACAAGATACCGCCAGTGGCGTCCGTCGTCGCTTGGATCGTGCCGGTGGAATCCGACGAATTGAACGTGAAGCCGTCCACGGTGAACGAGTAAGAAAGCAGGTCCATCGGTCCGGAGCTTGATGCCGGCATAAGCGCGGCGGTCGTGAACGAACCATCGACCGAACAATTGCAGCCGTGGAGCTGATTGCCCGTGTAGGTGTAAACCCACGTGCTATCGGCGCTTGCTGTTCCCGCAGCGAGCAAGATGATCGCGAGGCACAGAATTGTCTTCATATGATTCCCTCCGCCCAGCGTTTTGCCTAAAAAGAGAACTTTCTGGGCGATTCCCGAGCGTCCTGGGTATCCCAGTAGAGGGATAACCACGATTTCGAGCGTTACGGCGTCCCCCGGTGCACGTTCGGTGCCACGCGGCAAAGAATGGATTACGTTCGTCGGACGGGCTGGAAGGCCGCGGGGACGTGCTTTGATGCGGCTAGATTATTCACGTTGGTGACGCAGACGCAAACGAAGAATTGGCGAATAGTGTTTACCGGCAGGCGCGGCGACACCTTTTTCCGCAGCTTACATCCAATCACGCAGGGTGAATCGGCAAGTGGACAAGGAATTCTTCCAGCATGCGCGGCCGACGTCGCTGCTGAAAAGATTCGGAACGGTGGAGGAGACGGCGTCGCTCGTGACTTACCTAGCTGGCGAGCCGTCGTCGGCGACGAACGGCGCGGCGGTGCGCGCGGATGGCGGTGTGGTGCGCGCGATTTTGTAAGGTGACTGCGCGCTACTTTATGACTTCATATTCGGATTTCACGAGGCCGCCACGGTAGGTATTTGTGGTGATGTGGCGGAGCGCGATATCGCGCGGCACCACGCCGAAGAGCGGAATGCCGGAGCCGATCAGCACCGGTACGCGCGTGACGGTGATTCGATCGACGAGTCCGGCGTTCAGGAAGCGCTGCACGGTGATGCCGCCATCGACGTAAAGATGATGCGCGCCGGTAGCCGCTAGTTTGGCGACGATGTCTGCCGGCTCGCCGGACATTTGCTCGAGAGTTGCGCCACGTGCGGACGATAAATCAACGGGCTTGCTGCTGAGCACCACGACGCGCTTTTTTTCGTAGGGCCAGGAGCCGAAGCCCGCGACCACTTCGAAGGTGTTGCGGCCCATCACGACGGCATCGACCGCGGCGATGAACTCTTCGTAGCCGTGCGGTTCGGTATCGTCACCGCCCAGAAAATCGAAAGTGCCATTCGCACGCGCGATGAATCCGTCCACGCTCGTTCCCACAAAAACCGACACGGGCATCGCAATCTCTCCTTGAGGCGAAGTGTAAATCAGAATGGCGCGGTCGTGCGCGCGACGATTTTTCAGCGGTCAGCGCTGAGGGCTCGCCGAAGAAGATTCTGGTTGGGCAGGAGCTGTGGTGGCGGGCGGTGGTGCGGCGATTGTGGATAGGGTCTGCACGGAGAAGAGCCGGAAATCGGAGTAGGCGTGATGCATGATCACGCGATGGTCCGTGTACTCGGTGTAGGAAGTTGCAGTTTGCGGAAGCCACATTTCGGCGCGCTGCGAGGCGAACTGCACGGGGGCGTAGTCAATCGAGATGGCGTGCGCCACAAGATTCATGATCGGAAGTCCTTCCACCAGATTTGCCTCGAGGTGAAGAATCTGTCCGGAGTCTTGCGCGAGCCACGCGCGGCCTTTCAGTTTTGCGGGGTAGATGGCGCCGGGCGCTGAGAATTGCAGAATGCGCGAAGGGCGTCCTGGGATTTGATGGAAGCGCACGAGCCATGCGGGACGGCCATTCCATGCGGATGCGCCGTCGCAGTGCATCTCAAAATCTTCGCGATAGAACGGATGAAAAATCAGCGCGACCGCGGAGACGCCGGAATCCTGCACGGCGGAGAGGCCCGCTTTCGAATCGCGAGTGGGAGTGCGGGATTCTTCAATGCGGAAGACGCCGGGCTTCCGTTCGAACTCGACGGTGTAATCGAAGAATGCGGGAACGTAGAGGCGCGCGACGCCGTAACGGTCGAGCGATTCGAGCGCGGTGGATTCGAGCGCGTCGAAGCGGCTGAGATTGTTCGAGAGTTCGGACGCACGGGCGCCCGCCGCGATGATGATTTCACCGGCGGGGCAGGAGGCGGCGGTGTCGCTCACTGCAGCCGCACCAGTTCGCGCGTCGGTGACTGGCGGATTCCACGGCAGCGCCACTTCTTTTATTTTCAGCGAGGATTTCTTAGAGGGTTTTTTGGCGGATTCGGGAGCGACGCTGGGTGAAGCCGCTCCAGCTGGCGCAGCGACGGTTGCGGCAGCGCCTGAAGTGCTGGAGGCCGCGGTTTCGGGAGGCTGCGATGTGATGTCGATCGCACGAGTGAGCGCGGCGAGGGCGCCGCTGTGCGCATCGAGCACGACGACGCGAACAAACTGTGCGCCGAGCTCGGTATCGAACGACGAGCGAATCGTAAGGCCCTGTGCGAGACGTTCCGGCGATGGGTCTCTCAGACGCAGCTCGACGGACTTCTGATTTCCAGAGACGTAATCGCCGTTGGAATTGAAAAGCGCAGTGACGATGGTGAAGTTGTAGTAGCGCTGGCCGTCGCGCGTGGCGAACTGGGCGTTCGACGCGTCCACGTGCGCGAGGGCCGAAAGGGAAGGATTGCCTGCGCCGTCGAAGGCGTAACGCAGAGTGAGATCAACGGGTAGGCCGTTCAAATCTTCGAGGGAGTACGCGGCGCGTTCGATTTGTTCTTTGGCGGCAGCTTGATCGGTGATCTCGCCTTGCGCGGCATAAAAGCCTTTGCGCGCTTCGATCGTGTAATCGTTCTTGCCGGCCACTTTCACTTTAATCGAGTGAAATTTTCCGTCGTGCTTCACGCCGACGGGCGAGTACGCGAGCATATAGGAGACTTCGGGATGCCCGACGGTACGCGCGAACCCCATTTCGAGATCGTTGTTGCTGAGGAATGCGTAGCCGCCCGTGTCGTCGGCGAGATTGCGCATTACTTCGTCCTGTGCGATCGATGCGTCGCGACGGTAGCTCGAGGCGAGACCGGCCGAGCGCGAGTTGGTGTAACCGGGCCGACCGGGATTGTTGCCTTCGGGGAGCGGGCTGGTGGAGAAAACGCCGCGCGCGTCGAGCGTGTCGATGAAAATTCCGGCGCGTGCGGCGCGGTCGGTCATCTCCGCAATCCGCGTTTGCGCCATGGGCGTAAGGAAGCCGGGCGAGATGAGCAAAATGTCCCGCTGGCCGGGCAGCTTCGCGAAGCGGTCGATGATTTTGTCGAGGCGGCCGAGTGTGGATTCGGTTTCGGATTCACCGGTGGCGAGGAGCTGGTGCGCCACGGTCATCATCTGCGCATAGGCGGCTTGCGGGGACTGATCGGCGGTGCAGACCAGCGCGTCGGCCTGGGCTACGTC
Source organism: uncultured Acidobacteriota bacterium (assembly GCA_963702125.1). Taxonomy (GTDB): domain Bacteria; phylum Acidobacteriota; class Terriglobia; order Acidiferrales; family UBA7541; genus Palsa-295. The sequence continues at coordinate 3,468,141 of OY969716.1, read as the reverse complement.
CTTTGCGCTTTTGTCGTTGTGATTGATGATCAGGTCGGCCTGGTAGAAATTCATCGGCGGGCACTGGCCGAGGGCGTCGTCATTGGTGACGTCGTGAGGATGCGGAGAGAGTGCGCCGATGGCTTTGCGGAGTGCGGCGGTATTTGTGGTGAATTCGATCTGGTCGAATCCGGAAGCGGTGTAGAGCGCGACGCGCGTGGCGGGTGAAATCGCTGCGTCGAGGAATTTGTCGGCGGCGGCGCGCGAGCGGATCACGTCGGAATCGTCGAGATGGACGTCGTCGAAGAAAAGCGCAACGTAGCGTGACGGGAATTCGAGCGTGGGCGCCGGGGGCGACGGCATGTTCGCGGACACCGCAGCGACTGCGGGGGGATTCGCAAGTGTGACGCGAACGGGCCGGTCCGGGGCGGATTTGCTGAACACCACCACCTTTTGAAGCTTGCCGTCTTGCAGGATTTGGAAATCCTCGGGCTTGAGATCGGCGACGGCTGCGCCGGATGGGTCGCGAACGACGACACGAACAAGCACGAGTTCGGTGCTCGATGCGAGCGAGTGCGGTGAGGATGCCGCGGCGGTTTGTGGTTGAGTCGCGGATTGCGGTTGCGATGGCGGTACGGAAGATGCGCTCGGCGATTGTTGCGCGTTGGCAGCTGCGGCGAGACACACGGCCGCTGCGAAGAATATAGCGAGCAAGCGGCGCGTTGTTGCGGAACGCATCGGTGTTAGGAGCGTCGTAGTCGACTATTCAGTCGATGATGACGGGGAGGCCAGCTTCGGTCCAGCCGCGCCAGCCGCCGTCCATCGAGATCACGTTGCGATACCCCATTTTCTGGAGATTGTCCGCGGCGAGCGCGGAGCGGAAGCCGCCGCCGCAATACAAGACAAGTTGTGTATTTTTGTCGGGGATGGCGCGTTCGATGTCGCGTTCGATCACGCCGCGGCCGAGATGGATTGCGCCGGGGACGTGGCCGCGTGCCCACTCGGAGTCTTCGCGGACGTCGACCAGGACGGGCTTTTCGGGGGAGTCGAGGCGCTTTTTTACTGTAGGAATGTCTTCTTCTTTGATGCGCTTCTTGGCGTCGTTTACCAGGGCGAGGAAGCCTTGAGCGTGGTCCATGGGAGTGTCCTTAATTGGAGTGAGTCACACCGAACATAGCATGCTTTTGAGTCGTACTTGTCGCCGCGAAGAGTTGCGCCATGAGTGTGGATCGCGGTCCGGCGGGGTTGTGTAGTCGTTGTGTGAGCGGCGGTCGTAAGAGGACCGCCTGTGAGTCTGTGCGACTCACTTCATGTCGCGCCAGTTGGGGCCGACTTTTGTTTCGGCGACTATGGGGACGCGGAACTTATGGACGTTTTCCATTACGTCTTTCACTACGGTGCGGAGGGCGGGAATTTCGGATTCGGGGGCTTCGAACAAGAGCTCGTCGTGGACCTGGAGGGTCATGCGCGCTTTGAATTTTTCGGCGGGCAGCCGGCGGTCGAGTTCGATCATGGCGAGCTTGATCAGATCCGCGGCGGCGCCTTGCATGGGCGTGTTCATCGCGGTGCGCTCGGCGAAGTTGCGCATGTTGGCTTGCGGCGATTCGATTTCGGGGATGGGGCGAACGCGGCCGAACATATTGCGCACGACGCCGGTCTTGCGCGTCTCGGCGATTTGCTGGTCGAGGAATTTCTTCACGCCGGCGTAGCGCTCGAAATAGACGGCGATGAAGTGAGCGGCTTCTTTTTGTTCGATGCCGAGATTCTGCGCGAGGCCAAAAGCAGACAAGCCGTAAATTACGCCGAAGTTGATGACTTTGGCGACGCGACGGTGCTCGCGCGTCTGCGCCATGGGGCCGACGCCGAAAACTTCCTGCGCCGTGCGAGCGTGGATGTCTTCGCCGCGTTGGAAGGCTTCGGTGAGGACGGGGTCGCGGGAGAGGTGCGCGAGGACGCGCAACTCGATCTGCGAGTAGTCCGCGGAGAGAAGCAGCGACCCGGGCGCGGCGACGAATGCGGAGCGAATTTCGCGGCCAAGCTCGGTGCGCACAGGAATGTTCTGCAGGTTCGGGTTCGACGAGCTGAGGCGGCCCGTCGCGGTGCCCGTTTGGCACAAGCTGGTATGAATCCGCTCGGTGAGCGGGTGGATCAGGCGCGGCAGCACATCGGCGTAATTGGATTTGAGCTTGGTGAGTTCGCGATATTCGATGACGAGCTTGGGAAGCTCGTGAACTTCGCAGAGTTCTTCGAGTACGTCGGCGCCGGTCGAGCGCGACTTCGGTTTGAATCGGCCTATGCGCGGCGGCGTTAGGTTGAGTTTGTCGAAGAGAACTTCGGCGAGCTGCTGCGGCGAATTGATGTTGAAGACGCACTCGGCGAGTTCGAAGATGCGCTTTTCGAGCTTGGCCATTTCGGTGGCGAGGTGCGTGCCGATGCGGTCGAGTTCTTTGGGATCGATGCGAACGCCGCAGGCCTCCATACGCGCGAGGACGGGCGCGAGAGGCAAATCGATTTTTTCGTAAACATCGAGCAGGCCCTGCTTTTCGACTTCTTCGCGAAGTACGGGCGCGACGCGGTACAGAAAATCGGCGCGTTCGCCGGGTGCACCGGAGAACGTGCGATTCAGGTGGCGCAGCACCACATCTGCGAGATTGTGTTTGGCTGTGGTGGGGCGCAGCAAATAGGAATAGAGCGCGGTGGCGTGCTTGATGCCTGCGATAGCTTTGGGGTCGTCGATCGAGCCGGGTGCGGCGAGCAGGCGGAACAATTTCGGATCGTGGACGATTTTCGGGCGTCTAGGATCGGCGAGAAACGCGGACATCGCGGAGAGGGTACGATTTTCGAGGTCGTTTGCGGCGAAGCGCGCGAGCCCTTCTTTCCCGCTGACTTCGACGTTCAGAACGGCGGAGCCGAAGCCTTCTTCGTCGTCTTCCGATGCGTCGATGCCGAGCCAAACTGCAGTTTCGCGTTTGCCGTCGCCCGAATCGAGATAAGCGCTGAGTCCTGCAGGCGAATCGAGAGTGGCGTAATCGACGGGCGCGTCGTCTTTGTGCATCGATGCGAGCGGCGTTAGTTCGCGCAAGAGCGAGCTGAAGCCGAGTTCGACGTAGAGATCGCGCAGCGCGGCGGTGTCCGGCTCTTCGAGTTCGAGCGACTTCAGGTCGAGCTTCACGGGCGCGTCGGTGGGAATCGTGGCGAGCTGCTTGCTGAGCAGCACGAACTTCGCGTTGTTCTGGAGAGCTTCGCGATAGCTGGCGCGCTTCACTTCCGCCGCGCGCTTGAGTGTCTCTTCGGCGCTGCCATATTGCTGAATCAATTGTTTGGCGCCGACGTCGCCGATGCCGGGTTTGCGGCGTTCGCCGGGGGCGGGCTTGTCGTTCGGGTCGCGCGCGCCAGGAATGTTGTCAATGGAATCGCCCATCAGCGCCATCACGTCGGCGACTTTCGAGGGCGGCACGCCCATCAGCTCTTCCACTTTTGCTTCGTCGATCAGCAGATCGCCTTTGGTCGGGTTCAGCACGAGGACGTCTTTATTGACGAGCTGCAGCATGTCTTTGTCGCTGGTGACGATGAGTGTCTGCAATCTTTTCGCGGTGGCGAGGTGTGCCATCGAGCCGATCACGTCGTCGGCTTCGTAGCCCGGATATTCAAGAATGGGCAGGCGCATCGCTTCGCAAAATCTGCGGACGAAGGGAACCTGTACCGACAGGTCTTCGGGCATCGGCGGGCGCTGGGCTTTGTATTCGGTGAAAAGTTTGTCGCGGAATGTGGGCGCGGAGACGTCGAAGACGACGCCGAGGTAGTCGGGCTGCCAGTCCTTGATGAGCTTGCGAACCATGCTGGAGAAAAGGAACGGCACATTGGTGGGCAGGCCGCTGGCGCTGCGCATGCGGAGCGGCATGGGGGCGAAGAAGGCGCGGAAGATGAAGCCCATCGCGTCGATGAGGAAGAGGCGCTTGGGGCCGTTGGGGTCGCGGGGGACGGGTGGGTGCTGTTGTTTCGCGGGGGTGGCGGGGGCGAGTTTTTGTTTGGCGGGTGCTTCGGATTTTGTTGGCGCGGGTGCTGGTGCCGCAGTGGTCGCTGCGGGGGATTTTGTGGTTTCTACGGGCGCGGCGGGGCGCGACTTGGACTTCAGCTCTTTGGGTTTGCGGGAAGGCATGTCGGTGAGCGCCGGAAGTTGGGCGCGGAAAAATTAGTATAGCAGGTTGGGGTGGGGGCGGACGGTAAGGTGGCGCCAGCGACAAAAGCGGGGAGGGGTCCTTCGCTGCGCGAGAGGGGCACTTCGTCATGCCACAGGCATTCCTCAGTGTGAATTCGGCTACAGCCGAATTCAGATGACGCGGCCGGAAAGCCCGGCCGCGCGAAAAGCGCAGGCGCGAGCGCCTGTGAGACGCCGACCGCCTGGAAGGCTGTCGGACGTGAATGACGACTGCGCCCGCTTCGCGAAAGGCGCGAACCGGCCCCTAGTAGTTATGGTTCACGGATGTGGCGTTGGTTGACATGGATCAACCCGGGACCAACTGAGAGTTGGTCCCGCTCAGACTCGTAAGTCTGAGCTACATGCGCTGCGCGCACTGTGAACCCGACACAGACTGACAGTCTATGTTACAGCTCGCTGCGCTCGCCAAAGGCGCGGAGAGCGCAGACTGAAGTCTGCGGGACGCCGACAGGGCTTGGGCCCTGTCGGACGCGCGGATGATGATGCTTGACTCGGAACGTGATGGGGAATATATGTGGGGCACTGTAATGGGGCGTGGGTGTGGTTGAAAGTGGTTGCGGCCTGGGTGGGATTATCGTCCGCATTAAACATATTGATTGGACAGGTCTGCCTCTGCGCAGCTTCAATCTTCAGCAACGACATTTGCAAAATTCAAAATTGGTTTGGGGGAATCCATGAAGACGCGTGCGCGCTTTAGCGCAATCGCTATGGTTGCTGTGGTTGCGGTGCTGGCGCTTTTGGGGGCGCGAGGCGCGGGGGCGCAGACGTTTCGCGGGTCGATCGCCGGCACGGTAACGGACACGTCGGGCGCGGCGGTGACGAGTGCGACGGTGACGGTGCACAACGTGGCGACGGGCGTGGACCGCATCACGCAGACCGGCATCGACGGCGGCTACCTGGTGCCGGAACTGCAGGTCGGCACGTACAACGTGACGATCGAGCTGGGCGGATTTCAGAAGTCGGTGACGACAGGCGTGGCCGTGGACGTGGCGACCGAGCGGCGCGTGGACGCGATACTGAAGCCGGGCGCGATTACGAATTCGGTGACGGTTTCAGGCGATGAGCTGCCGGAAGTGGATTCCACCGGCGACACGCTGGGCGGCACGCTGACGCAGGAGCAGGTGAAAAATCTGCCGGTGAACGGGCGCGACTACACGAAGCTGATTTACTTGACGCCGGGCGTGGCGGGTTCGCCGGACCAAATTTCGGATTCGCCGGGATCGTACGGAACTTTTTCCATGAATGGCGCGCGCGGCCGATCGAATAACTTTCTGCTCGACGGCACGGACATGAACGACGGCTACCGCAACGACCCGGCGATCAACGAGGCGGGCGTATTCGGAACGCCGGCGACGATTTTGCCGATCGACGCCGTGAGCGAGTTGAAGGTGCTTTCGAACTTCGAGCCGGAATATGGGCGCAGCGCGGGCGCGGTAATCAACATCGTCACCAAGAGCGGGCAGAACGCGCTGCATGGCGATGTGTTCGATTATTTCCGCAATAACGCGCTGGATGCGCGGAACTATTTCGACCCAGTCGGAACGCCGCAGGCGCCTTTTCACAATAACCAGTACGGCGGCGCGATCGGCGGGGCGATTGTGCCGGACAAGACGTTTTTCTACTTCGATTACGAGGGCCAGGAAGAACGCGTGGGAACGGTGAGCGTGGCTTGCGTGCCGGACCCGGCGTCACTGGTGGCGACGAACCCGGTGATCCAGAGCTTGCTGGCGCATTACCCAAACAACGATCCGTGGCCGCTGCCGACGCCTTCAACGAACGCGTCGTGCGGCGGAGATGCGCTGCCGTCGTCTGTGGTGGCGCCGTCGTACAACAAGCTGAGCAGCTTGATCGGGAAGGTCGATCACAACATCAACCAGAACAATATTCTGACGGGCCGCTACTACTTCGGAGACAGCAAGCAGAGCTTTCCGCTGGCGTTGACGGGTGGAGGCGTGCTGCCGGGATTCAACACGTACACGCCGACGCGCGTGCAGCTGGTTTCGATTTCGTACGTGAGCGTGCTTTCGCCGACGAAGGTGAACGAGGCGCGGTTTGGATGGAACCGGTTCGCGGAAGGATTTTTCCCGCAGGATCGAGCCTTCGAACCGAGCAGCGTGGGACTGTGCGCCGCAACGACAGTGGCGGATTGCACGGGCTCGCAGCTTTCCAATTCCGGCTTGCCGGTGATCAATGTGAGCGATTACGCGCAACTGGGCGCGAGCCACTCGACGCCGCGGCACCGCTACGACACAAACTGGCAAGCGCTGGACAATTTCTCGTGGAAGATCGGAAAGCACGATGTGAAGTTTGGATATGAATTCCGGCGGACGAGCATTCAGCAGTTTTTCGGCGCCACGTACCGCGGCCAACTGGAGTTCGATTCCCTGGATGATTTTCTGAGCGGGACGGTGGACGGCGGAGGCCAGTCGTTGGGCCAGTCGGTGCGCCACACGTCGGAAAACAATCATGCATTCTACGTTCAGGACACGTATCAGTTCAATTCGCGGCTGACGTTGAATTACGGATTGCGCTGGGATTACTTCGGGGTGGTGGGAGAAGAAGCGAACCTTTTCACGAACGTGACTTCGTTTGATCCCGTGGGACAGACGGTGACGCTGACGCAGCTGGGGCAGCCGGGACTCGGAAGCGTGTACAAGCCGGACTACAAAAACTTTTCGCCGCGCGTGAGCGTGGCGTGGGATCCGCTCGGCAAAAATAAGACGGTCGTGCGCGCGGGATGGGGGATGTTCTACGACGGCATTTCGCAGGACGTGTTCTTGGGCGAGCTGCCGTACAACTGCGTGTTCTGCCCGGGCGTTGCGTACAATCCGGCGGGACCCGATCCGATTTATTCGGTGAGCCCGACGGGAAGCCTAGCAAACGGCGTGCCGGCGTTTATTGCGCCTTCGGGAGCGCCGCAGGGAAATATTTTTGCGATCGATCGCCACCTGCCGACGCCGTATATGGAGAACTACAACCTAAATATTCAGCAGCAGCTGACGAATAAGGTGGTGCTCCAAGTGGGATATGTGGGAGCGCAAGGGCATCGCCTGCTGCACTATCTCGACGTGAACCAGCCGGATCAGGCCGCGATTACTTCGTTCGATGTGACCAACGCAGCGTCGAGCAATTACTACGTGCCGAATCCTCGACAGGTGCCTGGCGGGCCGGTGCTGCCGCCGGTGATTGGCGGGCCGTGCGTGACGGGCGGCGTTCCAACGGGCGGTCCTGGCTGCATCATCAGCTATGGAGTGCCGACGAACTATGTGAACAATCCGTACGGCGCGGAATACATCAACCAATTGCAGGCGAATGCGCGGTCGAATTACAACTCACTGCAGGCGAGCTTGCGGGTGAACAACTGGCGCGGAATCACTTCGATCGTGAATTATGTGTGGTCGCACTCGCTGGATACGGCGAGTGACAGTTTCGATTTCGAACCGAACGCTTCGCAGCCGAACGACAGCACGCGGCCGAATTTGGAGTATGCCAATTCCAACTTCGACATCCGAAACCGGTTCACGTGGATTTTCGCGTACGATCTGCCGCATATGGGCGGCGATTGGCAGAAGCTGAAGAATGGATGGGGATTCAACAGCACGGTGACGCTGCAGGACGGGCAGCCGTTCCAACTGAACTACGATTTCGAGGATGATTTCAGCGGAAGCGGCGAAGGCTTCGACCGGCCCGATGTGACTGGACCGATTCAATACCATTCGTCGGATCCGTCGAATTTCCTGAACCTCGGTTCGTTCAGCACGCCGTGCACTTCGCTTACGGGCGCGCCGCTGGCAGCGTATGAAGCGGACGTTGCGGCGGGCCTGGGTTCGGCATACACGAGCCCGGCGCAAAATTGCGTGCCCGGGACGCGGCACTTTGGAAACGAGGGCCGCGACTCGTTGCGCGGGCCGAGCTTCAAGCAGTGGGACTTCGCCGTGTACAAGAACACGCCGATCACGGAACGCGTGAACATGGAGTTGCGCGCGGAGTTCTTCAACTTCCTGAACCACCCGAACTTTTCGAACCCGTTCCTGCCGAACTTTATTGCGGATCCGGCGCAGCAGGGGATTGGGACGAACGGAGCGGGGCTGGGTCCGTACCAACTGACGGCTACGGGGGATGTGGGCATTGGAAACCCGTTCCTTGGCGGCGGCGGGCCAAGGGGCATTCAGCTGGTCGCGAAGTTTTCGTTCTGAAGCAGAGGTCGATTGGGAGGGATTTGGGGCCCGGCGCGGCGATTGTGTCGCGTCGGGCTTTTTTTATTGGGCGCGTTAAGCGGAGACAAAAGCGCCCGGTTCGCAACGGCGGCGAACCGGCCACTACAGGGAGTTGAGGTTAACGCGGTGCAGTGGCGCACAAAGGCGAAGAGGGGTCCTTCGCTTCGCTCAGGATGACGCGGCCAAAAAAACTTGGCCGCACTGGGAACACAGGCGCTGGCGCCTGTGAGGAGCCGACAGGGCTTGGTCCCTGTCGGACGTGTGCGGTTAAGGAGTGCGCGGTAAAGGCTTGGTTTGCTAGGCTGTTGGGCCTGCTGCGGGGGCTCCCGTGGGCGAAGGGATGGCGTAACAGGTTATGGGGCGGTGGCTGGCTGGGGCGGGCTATGTCACCTGTTTGAAATATTTTAGCGGGGCGTGCGTATCAGGTTATGGAGAGACGGAAGGCCACAGGAGAAATGAGCGCCGCGGAACTAGCGGATGTGGTCGAGCGCGTCCGAGCCGGAGACGGCGATGCGTGGGGCGAACTGTATCGCCTGTACGCGCCGGCGATCTTCCGGTTCTGCAGGCGCGCGCTGCCGACGCGCGAGGACGCGGAAGACGCGACGACCGACGTCTTCATGAAAGTGAAGCAGAAACTCGGGACGTACGATTCATCGCGGCCGTTTCAGGCATGGCTTTACAAGGTCGCGAGTAATCACTGTTGGGATATGTTGAGGCGGCGCAGAATCCGGCAGGATCTGGAAACGGGCGACCTGGAAACATTGCCGCTCGAGCATCCCGATCCGAGCGCGCTGGAAAAAATGCAATTCGATCACGACAGCAAACAAGTGCGGGCGGGACTGGCGAAGATGCCGGACCGCGCGCGCATGGTGCTGGTGCTGCGGTATTACTCGGACATGAGCTACGACGAAATCGCGGACACGCTGGGAGTGAGGCGCGCGTTTGTGGGAGTGCTGCTGCTGCGCGCGCGGCACCAGTTGCGGGAAATTCTGGGGGAGGGCGGCGGAGCGAGCATGCTGGGCGCGACCGCTGGCGGAAAACCATGACGCATTTCGATGAGATGACGGCGCTGCTGTACCTGGAGAATCAGTTGCGTCCGGACGCGGCGGACGGCGTAAGAGCGCACGCGAGCGAATGCGGCGAGTGCCGCGATCTACTCGAAGCCCTGAATCGCGAATCGATCTGGCTGCGCGAATCGCTCGAGATGGACGACGAGATGGTGCCGGCGCGGTTGATCCAGGTGCCCGAGAAGGGATCCGCGCCGTGGGGTTGGATCGCGGCGATGGCGCTGGGAATCGGCGGCGCGTACACCGTGTGGAACGGATTCATCGAGCCGTGGCGTGCGCAGGCGGCCGAGGCGGGATTCACGCAGGGAAATTTGCTCACGATGCTTTTCTTCAGCGGAGCGTTCTGGAAAGGATGGGAAGCCATGCGAAGCATGATTGAATTTACGGCGTTGGCGACGGTAGGAATCCTGGTGCTGTGGCTGGTGCGCAAGCACCTGACCAATGTGGCGCCCGCGGTGGTGGCGATGGCGGGGCTGACGCTCGCGGCCGCGTTTGCTGCGCCGGCGGCACACGCGGGGCAGGTGGAGCACGGCTCGCCGAACTATACGCTGCCGGCGGACCAGACGGTAAAGACCGACTTGATCGTGTTTGCGGACACGACGCGGATTGAGGGCAACGTTGATGGCGACTTGATTGTGTGGTCGCAGAACGCGACGGTGACGGGGCACGTGAAGGGCGACATCATCGCGTTTGCGCAAGATTTGCGCGTGGAAGGGCCGGTGGGCGGAAACGTGCGCGTGTTTGCGCAGCGGCTGGAGTTGAGTTCGACGATTGAGCGCAACGTCTCGGCGTGGGTGGGAAATTTGAATGTGGATCCTTCGACGAAGATCGGCGGTTCGGTGATTTTGGGGACGGGCGACGGTGTGCTGGAGGGAAGCGTCGGCGGCGACGTGCAGGTTTATGGCGCCGAGTTTGATTTGAACGGACCCGTGGGCGGCAATATGTACGTTCGCGCGAAGGATTTGAAAATCGGGCAGCATGCGGTAGTGGCGGGTACTGCTACATTCCACGGGCGACATCAGGCGGATGTGAATAGCGGAGCGAAGTTTGCGCAGCCGCTGCAGACGTCGATTATTTCGGAGGATTACGGGGACCGCTATTCGTCTTTGAGGTATTACTGGCATGCGGTGCTGCGCTGGGGCGCGGCATTTGTATTCGGGCTGGTGTTTTTGCTGCTGGCACCGACGTTCTTTTTCGACGCTTCGAACGCGTTGAATCGGTATGCGCCGTCGGTTGGGTTTGGAGTGCTGTTTTTGTTCGCGGTGCCGATTGCGGCGGTGCTGATCTGCTTCACGGTGGTTGGATTGGGAGTGGGCATCTCGACGATCATGGTTTGGTTGATCGCGATTTACGGTGCGCAGGTGATCGTCGGGCGCTGGGTGGGCGAGAAGATTTTGGGCGCGGGCGAGCCGGGAATGGGTGCGGCGCTCGGGCGGATGGCGCTTGGGCTGCTGATCCTGCGCGTGATTTCGCTGCTGCCTTACGTTGGTGGGTGGGTGATGTTCCTCGTGGTGGTGTGGGGCATCGGCGGGATGGTGCTGGCTGTGAATCGCCGGTTGCACCAGAGTTCGCCGGCGGCGCTTTCGGTGGCGGCGTAAACAAAGGCAAAAGCGGGGAGGGGTCCTTCGCTGCGCTCAGGACGACGCGGCCAAGAAGGCTGGGCGCGCTGGGAGTACAGGCGCTGGCGCCTGTTGTCGCCGACAGGGCTTGGGCCCTGTCGGACGTGGGACTAGATGACGCCGAGTTTTTTGCCTACTGTGGCGATGATTTCGGCGGCGCGCTCCAGGTCGGCGCGTTTGTGGGTGGCGGTGACGATGGTGCGGAGGCGGGCTTTGCCTTCCGGCACCGTTGGGAAGCCGAGCGCGCCAGCGAAGACTCCTTCCGCGAATAATTCCCTCGAAAATTGAAATGCCTTTGCGCCTTCGCCGACCATGATCGGTGTGATGGGCGTTTCGCTCCTGCCTGTGTCGAAGCCGAGCTTCTTCAGCTTGCGCTTAAAAAACTTCGTATTGGACCAGAGTTTCTTGATCAGCTTTTCGCCCGCTTCGGAATCGAGCAACTCGAATGCGGCTTGGCACGTGGCGGTGACCGAGGGCGGATGAGAAGTGGAGAAGAGGAAGGGCCGCGCGCGCATGTAAAGAAATTCGATGAGGTCGTGCGAGCCGCAGACGTAACCGCCGATGGAGCCGATGGCTTTGCTGAGCGTGCCGACTTGAATATCGACGCGGCCGTGGCAGCCGGCGTGGTCGATGGTGCCGCGACCGCGCGAGCCGAGAACGCCGGAGGAGTGCGCGTCGTCCACCATCATGATGCAGTTGTATTTTTCGGCGAGGTCGCAGAGCGCGGGAAGATTGGCGATGTCGCCGTCCATGGAAAAAACGCCGTCGGTGATGAGCAGTTTTTTGCCGGGCCAGTCTTTTGTCTCTTGCAGGACGCGCTCACAATCGGCGGCGTCTTTGTGTTTGAAAACTTTGATGGTGGCGCGCGAGAGGCGGCAGCCGTCGATGATGGAGGCGTGGTTGAGTTCGTCGGAGATGACGAGATCTTCCTTGCCGAGAATCGCGGAGACGGTGCCGGCGTTGGCCGTGAATCCGGACTGGAAGACGACGCAGGCTTCCACTTTTTTGAAGGCGGCGATCTGCTTTTCGAGATCGAGATGCATTTTCATGGTGCCGGCGATGGTGCGTACGGCTCCGGAGCCGACGCCGAATGTGCGGGTGGCGTCGATGGCGGCGCGGCGAAGCTTGGGGTGCGTGGTGAGGCCGAGATAATTGTTGGAGCTGAGGTTGATGACTTGCTTGCCGTCGAAGTCGGCGATGGGTTTCTGCTCGCCTTCGAGAACTTTGAGGCGGTAGTAGAGATTCGCGGATTTCATGTCTTCGAGCGCGTTGTGAAGGAACTGCATTTGCGGGCGCTGCGAGGGGACGGTCATATGGCCTCCGAGGATTATTTCGGGCGCTTGTGGCGCGAGTTTAATGTTCGCGGGTTCGACTGCGTTCAGCTCGGCTTGCCGCCCGGATACAAAAGAACTTTTCCAGCCTGGCCGGACTCGAGCAGCTTGAACGCGGACTCGAAATCTTCGATGGGCAGGCGCTCGCGGAAAAGCGGTTCGAGGTTCAGGCGATTTTCCTTGAGCAGGTCGGTCATCTGCACCCAGGTCTCAAACATTTTGCGGCCGTAGATACCCTGCACGGTGGCGCCTTTGAAGATGACGTCGTTCACGAGGTCGAAGGTGACTGGATCCTTCGGAATGCCGAGCAGCGAGGCGCGTCCGCCGGCGCGAAGCATCTGGAATCCCTGGTGGATGGCGTCGGGATGGCCGCTCATTTCGAGCAGCACGTCGGCGCCGGCGCCGTCGGTGTCGTCGAGCACTTGCTGGATCGCGTTGCCCTTCGACGGATCGATGGCTACGTCCGCGCCCATTTTCAGGGCGAGTTCGCGGCGATGCACGTTCACTTCGGTGGCGAAAATTTTGGCAGCGCCGCAGGCACGGGCGACGTTGATAGACATCAGGCCGATCGGGCCGGCCCCGGTGACGACGACGTTCTGCGCGGAAATTTCTCCGGCGAGAACGGTGTGCACGGCGTTGCCGAGCGGATCGAGAATCGCGGCGTAATGTTCAGGAATCGCGGGATCGACTTTCCAGATATTGCGGATGGGGATTTTGACGAATTCGGCGAAGCAGCCATCGGCGTCGATGCCGATGATTTTCACGTTCTGGCAAACGTGCGGCTGGCCCATGCGACAGGGGCGACAGTGCGCGCAATTGACGTGCATCTCGGCGCTGACGAAATCGCCGGGCTTCACGGAGGTGACTTCGGAGCCGACCGTTTCGATGACGCCGCAGAATTCGTGGCCGAAAGTCATGGGCGGCTTGATGCGGCTGGCGGACCAGCGGTCCCAACCGTAAATGTGGAGATCGGTGCCGCAGATGGAGGCGGCTTTCACGCGAACCAGGACTTCGATGGGCCCAGGCGTGGGGACGGGAACGGATTCGAGCACGGCGCCGCGTTCGGCGCGGACTTTGCGCAGGGCCTTCATCTTTGTATTGCTGTGGGCATTAGGCATAAGAAGTTGGCGCGGTCTCACTGATGGTGATGGAGACGACGGGCCGAAACTGCGATGTTAGCACAATGAGTAAGGGGCCGAAACTTTGGACGGCTGCGGCGTTGTGTGAGTGCGGGTAATAAACAGGCCAATGCGGCCGGGGTTTGGGTACAATCGCGCGATTGTTGAGGTGGGGAGGCGGGGTGAGCGCTACGGCTACATCGCGGCTGAGTGAGATACGGACGGGATTCGAGAGGTCGTTCTGGGTCGCGAACTTCAGCGAACTGTTTGAGCGGCTGTCGTACTACGCGGCGTTCGCTTCGTTGGCGCGGTACCTGAGCGAGACGCTGCAGTTTCCCGCGGAGCAAGTCGGAACGCTGACGGGACTATTCGGCGGGCTGGTGTGGTTTTTGGCGGCGTTCGGCGGGGCGCTGGCGGACAAGCTGGGATTCCGGCGCGCTCTCTCTCTCGCGTACTTCATTCTCACATGCGCGTATTTCACGCTGGGATCGATTGGAGCGTCGTGGCTCGCTCCGATTCGCAACGCGGTACCGTTGCCGCTGCTGGTGGGATGCGTGCTGGCGCTGCCGGCGTTGGGCGTGGCGCTGGTGAAGCCGAGCGTGGTGGGGACGACGGCGCGCGCGTCCAAAGAGAATGTGCGGTCGATTGGATACTCGATCTACTACACGCTGGTGAATATCGGCGGCGCGGCGGGTCCGTATCTTGCGTCGTACGTGCATCACCACATGCGTGTGGAAAATGTGTTCCGTGTGGCGGCGCTGAGTGTTTTCTTGATGTTTTTCTTTGTGCTGCTGCTTTTCCGCGAGCCGAAGCGCGAGGGTGAGAAGCCGCCGTCACTGGCGCAGTCTGCACGGAATTTTATGACGGTGGTGACAAATCCGCGGTTCATGTTGTTCCTGGTGATTTTTTCGGGGTACTGGGTGGTGTACTGGCAGGAATTTATTATTTTGCCGCTGTACGTGCCAAAATTTATCAGTTCGACGATGGATACGGAATTGATGCTGGTGACGGGGCCGATCACGGTGATCTGCCTGCAATTGCTGGCGAGTTTTTTGACGCAGAAGATTCCGGCGTTTCGCGCGATTACGATTGGGACGCTGATCAGCGGGCTCGCGTGGATACTGCTGATTTTGCATCCGACGCCGTTCATGGTGATCGCGACTTTGTTTGCGGTGTCGATTGGGGAGATCACGCAATCGCCGCGCTACTACGAATATATTTCGCGCCTTGCGCCGCCGGGGCAGCAGGGGACGTACATGGGATTTGCGTTTATGCCGATTGGGATTGGGTCGCTGATCGGCGGGTGGTTTGGCGGGAAGATTTTTCATCACTTTGCTGAGGTGACGGGAGATCCGGCGAAGGTGTGGTGGTGCGTGGTGGCGGTGGGAGTGGGGACGGCGGCGCTGTTGTGGATTTATGATGCGACGTTGAGGCCGAAGGAAGTGGCTAGTGGTTAGTGGCTAGTGACTAGAAGGGGCGGTGGTGCGGGCGGCGTGGTGGAGCGCGAAGCTGCGCATCGCGTGGATTGAGCTAGGGGCGGGCCGCATTGTGCGAAAGCGGTAGCTTCGCTCCCGCAGTCCAAAAAGGATGGCTGCTAATTGACGAGGCGGCGGAGATTTTCGATGGCTTGGCGGGCTAGGGTGTAATTGGGTTCGAGGCGGAGAGCTTCGTTGAAGTGGTGGCGACCGCGAGTGAAATTCGCTTTGGCGATATAGGCGCGGCCGAGATTGAAATGCGGGAAGTGGCGGGGCTCGTAGCGAGAGGCGGCTAGAGCGCGTTCGAGCCACGGGATTGCTTCGTCGTACTTGCCCTGTTCGATCAGGTACGAGCCGATGTCGTTGTACGGATTGCCGAAGTCGGGATCGACTTCAATCGCGCGTTTGCATTCGGAGATGGCCTGATCGAGTTTCCCCTGAAAGCGGTAGGTCCAGCCGAGGAACGTGTGTGCTTCGGCGGTGGGATAGAGGTTCAGCGAGTCCTGATACAGCTCGACGGCGCGGCTGTAATCGCCGGTCATCTGGACGCGGTAGGCTTCCTGAAAGAGCGACCAGGCTTGTTCTTGTTTTTGGCGTTCCGTCATTTTCGTATGCGCCCGCCGTGCATCGCGTGACGCTGTGAAGCGGGTGATTTCAGTGTAACGCTGCGACGGCTTCAGCGGTGGTGATGGTTTTGGCGCCGAGGCCGCGCAGCTCTTCCATCGCGCGCTTCGAGTCGGATTCCTTCAGCGTTTCAATCGCGTCGGAAACGAGATGAATTTTGCGGCCGCGCTTGGCGAGGCCTTTCGCAGCGGCGTGGACACAGTATTCGGTGACGACGCCGAAGAGATAAAAATCGGCGTGCGGATCGAGCTTACCGAGAATCGCATCGGTGTGAACGTTGTCGAAGACGTCGAAGCTTTGCTTTTCGAGCACGACTTGATCGTACGGAGTGATGTCCGCGGGAACGACGAAGGATTTCTCGTTGGGAATGATGAGAACTTTCGCGGCGCGGGCTTCGGCGATCAGATCGGCGCCGCGACGGCCTTTGATGCAGTGCGGCGGAAATTTGTGTTTCTTGAACTCGGGATCGTTGGGCGGATGCGCGTCGGCGCTGGAGATCAGCGGAGCGTGAGTGCGCTGCGCGGCGTCAACGAGGCGCGCGATATTCGGGATGATATCTTCCGCGCCGGGAACGTAGAGCGCGCCGCCAGGGATCATGAAATCGACTTGCGCGTCCACTTGCCAGAGAACTTTCTTGTGCGACTTCAAGGCCCGACTCCTCGACGAAACTTCAGGGGCTAAAGCCCCGTGATCTGTGGGTCCAATCCAGCGGAGTTAAAACTCCGCCCTTCCGCGTCCGGCGCGAATGAGGCGGAACTAAAGTTCCGCCCTACCGCGCGCCGCCCTTCTACTTCGGCGCGGCCTTGCGAATGCGGCGGCGCAACTTCTCCAGATGCTGCTTTAGACGCTTGGTGTAGTGAACTGGATACTCGGCGGTGCGATCGATGCTGCGGTAGCGCGCGGGCAGGCGCGAGAGGCCGGCGATGCAGCGCCCGCGAATTTCGGCCACTTGTTCGGCGGGCGTGGTGCGGCGGCCGCCGCGCATCACTTCCACGAGCATGGGCTCGCCGCCGTCGGCAGGCTCGCCATCGAGAGCGATTTTGTCGCCGGTGTATTCACCGGTGGCTTTCGAGTAGCGGAACACCTGTTTGCGGCCGGGATAGGTGACTTTCGCCGCGCTGAGTTTCGCGGCTTCGCGGACCTGGCCGTCGCGTTCGACTTCGACGAGCTTATAGACGAGATTGAGGTGCGGCGCGTCGCCGGGAGTGGCGAGCGCGGTCCCGACTCCGAACGCGTCGATGGCGGCGTGTTTGGCGATGAGCGCGGCGATGCGCGTTTCGTCGAGATCGCCCGACGCGAAAATTTTCACGTCTTGCCAGCCGGCTGCGTCGAGCTGCGCGCGGACCCAGCGGCTATCTTTCGCGAGGTCGCCGCTATCGAGGCGAACGCCGGCGGGCTTGCGTCCCATGGTGACGATTTTTTTCACGGCGTCGCGGACGTCGTAGGTGTCGAGCAGGAGGACGGCGTGCTCGGGGAACGCGTCGAGAAAGTGCGCGAAGGCTTCGCTTTCGTCTTCGTGCGCCATCACCCAGGAGTGCGCCTGCGTGCCGTAGGTCTCCATGCCGAACTGCTGGCCAGCGAGGACGTTGGAGGTGCCGAGGCAACCGCCGATCGCGGCGGCGCGGGCGGCGAGCAGGCTGGCCTGGCTGCCGTGGGCGCGGCGGGCGCCGAAGTCCACAACCTGGCGGCCCTGCGCGGCGGTGTAAATGCGCGCCGATTTGCTGGCGATCATCGTCTGGTAGCTCATGGTAGCCAAGACGTAGGTCTCCATGATCTGGCCCTCGATGATGGGGGCGACGACGCGGAGCATCGGTTCGCCGGGGAATACGAGCGAGCCTTCGGGCATGGCCCAAACGCTGCCGGTGAAACGAAACGTTGAGAGGTAGTCGAAGAATTCGTCGCGAATGTTGCGGAAGACGGGGTGGCGGCGGAGATAGTCGATTTCTTTCGAGGTGAAATGGACGTTTTCGAGGAATTCGAGGGCTTGTTCGAGGCCGGCGGTGACCAGGTAATTGCGGTGGGGCGGGAGATGGCGGACGAACAACTCAAAGGTGGCGTTGGCGTCAAAGCGGGTCTGCAAATAGCCCGCAGCCATCGTCAATTCATAAAGGTCGGTAAGAAGGCCGGAGTGTTCGGCGACGAGTCTGGGCTGCATCGGCTAGCTCCGGGCGCTCGTACAGGGATGGATCATGGTCCCTCGAAGACGGCTGAAGAATTGGATGCGAGAAACGGAGAACGGATGAATCAAAACGGGATGGCTGGAAAGACAAAACCCCCAAGCCGCGTACCCGCTAAGCGGGCCGAGCGTGCCTGGGGGTCTCCTAGCGAATCGGTGCGCCGAAGGGCCTACTTCAGGACGGCGTCTTTGAACGCTTTCGCTGCGCGCAGGCGCACAACGGTCTTGGCCTTGATCTTGATGGTTTCGCCGGTGGCCGGGTTGCGACCAAGGCGCGCCTTGCGGTGAGCCTTGACGGCGCGGCCGATTCCGGGGATCACAAACTTGCCGGCACTCTTGGTTTCTTTCACGGCGAGCTTGAAGAGTTCTTCGAAGAAGGAAGCGATCTGTTTCTTGGAGACCGGCTTCTCGTCGGTGCTCACCTTGTCCGTGAGGTGGGCGATGATCTTGGACTTGCTAAGCGGATTGGCCATCGAGTTACGTTTTCCTCCTGAAAATTAAAAGCAATTTCGGCAACGCTTGCGCTGATGCCTTTGGGACTATAGCGGCACAAGGATTCGAACGCAAGTAATAATGTGAAAAAAGCCCCGCAAAATCAGGGGTTTTGTGAATTTAGGAAAATACGCTGTGGAAATTATTTCGCGGCGAGCTGCTCGTAGAAAAGAGCAACGGCACGAATGCCGCCGAAATAATTTTCAAGAGCGATGTGCTCGTCCGGAGCGTGCGCGTTTTCATCGGGCAGCCCGAAGCCGAGCAGAACGCACGGAACCTTGAAGGTATCGTGCATTTGCGTGACAAACGGGATCGATCCGCCTTCGCGAATGAAGACCGCTTTTTTGCCGAAGCCTTTTTCAAGCGCGAGACGGGCTTTCTGGAAAATCGGGTGCGTGTAGGAAGCGACCCAGGGCTTGCCCATGCTGAGAACATCGAATTTGCAATGTACCGTTTTGGGAAGTAGCGCACGGACGTGCTTTTCAACGAGCTTCGCGATTTTTTTCGGATCTTGATTGGGGACGAGGCGCGTGGAGAATTTTGCGTAAGCCTTCGCGGGAATCACGGTTTTTGCGCCTTCGCCGGTGTAGCCGCCCCAAATTCCGTTGAGTTCGAGAGTCGGACGAACCCAGAGGCGTTCGCCAATGGTGAAGCCTTTTTCGCCGTCGTAGCCGGGCGCGCCGACCGTCTTGCGAAAATCTTTTTCTTTCCACGGCAAGGAGCGAATCGCTTTTCTTTCAGCGGCGGAAAGTTTTGCGACGCCGTCGTAGAAGCCCGGAACGGTGACGCGGAAATTCTTGTCGTGCAGCTTCGCGATCATTTCCGCAAGGATTGTGATCGGATTGGGAACTGCGCCGCCGAACACGCCGGAATGCAGGTCTTGGGCCGCGCCGGAGATTTCCACTTGATAGTAGTTGAGGCCGCGCAGTCCGTAGGTGATGGAGGGAACGCCTTTCGCGAGCATCGACGTATCGGAAACGACGAGCGCATCGGCCTTCAGGCGTTCGCGATTTTGATTCACGAAATCCCAGAGGCTCACGCTGCCAACTTCTTCTTCGCCTTCGATCATCACTTTCACGTTGATCGGAAGCGTGCCGTGAATTTTTTTCAGCGCTTCGAGCGCCTTGATGTGGATGTGAACTTGACCCTTATCGTCGGCGGTGCCGCGGCCGTAGAGATTTCCGTTGCGCACGGTCGGGTCGAACGCGCCGCTGGTCCAGAGATCGAGCGGCTCGGCAGGCTGAACGTCGTAGTGACCGTAAATCAAAACCGTGGGCTTGCCCGGCGCATGAAGCGATTCGCCGTACACGAGTGGATGCATTTTGGTCGGATGAATTTCTACGTTTTCGAGGCCGGCAGCGCGCAGTTTATCGGCTACCCATCGAGCGGCTTTCTCGATATCTGACTTGTGTTCACTTTTCGTGCTGACGCTTGGGATCCTGAGGAATTCCTTCAGCTCTTCGAGATGGGCATCACGGCTGGCTTCGATGTGGTCGATCAGTGTCATTCGGGGCTTATTTTCCTTAAATTGGCCGAGTTTTGGATCTGGTGCCTAACGGACTGCTACCATGCCCGATAAATCGCGAGGGCACAATCTGAAAGTTTAATGAAAAGTCAGGTGAAGCCGCAAATGGTAACGCGAACTGAGCTTTTGGACACACGGGGCGCTGGGCTCGTTGACTGAGATTGCGGCGGGAGCGACGATAAATATCATGACGACCGAAACCACCACCAGCAAAGAGCGCCGCAGCTCGCGCATCTTCACGCGGATCCCGGTACGGGCGTCCGGCAAGAACGCGATGGGCAAGAAATTCCGCGAAAACAGCCAGACGATTGTGATTAACGCGCACGGGGCGCTGCTCTACTTGAACGAGGAGATCGCGATGGGGCACGATCTCGTGCTGATCAACCCGGTGACCGAGGAAGAGCAAGACTGCCGGGTGGTGTACCTGGGCGAAATGTCCGATAAGGGCACGCGCGTGGGCATCGAATTTTTGTCGCCGAGTCCGCATTTCTGGGGTGTTGATTTTGCGCCGCAGGATTGGCCCGCGCCGTCCAACTCCGGTTCCACCAACTAAAGCCCGCCAAAGATCGAAGGTCCTCGAGAACCGATCTTGCGATGGCGATTCGAGTGCCTGCGCAGAGATAGTTGTAACACCGAGCGAAGTATCCGCTGAAACGCCAAAAAGTTGAGCAGAGGAAGAGTGGGCGCGCGCGATGACCGCCGGTCATTCCGTGTGTGCGCTACCGTACATTCGTGGATAGAGCTACGCGGGACTATTGGGCGGCAGGTTTTTCCGGCGCGTCGGCGGTGACTACGATTTCGCTATCGTACTTTGTCAGATCGACGGCTTTCCATTTGCCGTCGATGATGTCCTGGCGGATTTGCGCGGCGGTCTTGCCTTGCTTCGATTCGTCGTACGCGAGGACGGCTTCTTTTTTGCAGAGCAGGCAGCCGGATGCGTGGTTATCGACGAAACAATCGAGAAGGCTATCGTGGCCGACTTCGCGATCGCAATGGCAGAAGCAGGGTTGCTGGTAGAGGACCGCTTTTTCTTTCGCGGCAAGCGCGTAGATATTTTGCGTTTCGTAATCGGGGAATTGCTTCGGGTCTTGCGTGGCTGGAAGGCCTGTTTTTGGGGCTGATTCGTGATACTTCGGCACCGGCTTCGGCGCGGGGGCGGATTGCGTGGCAGCGGAGCCTTGCGATTGCGGGGCAGCGGATTGCGCGGGCGTGGGCGACGCGATGAACAGAGCGGCGGTGGCGAGCAGTGCGGCCGTCAGCGATTTGCGATTCATGTGTTGTGGCGCTCCGTTCGGCAAGATTCTTGCGCGCGTGAAAGTTCATAGTAGCACCGCGAAGGTTGCGCGTTTCTGAAAAAGTGCGGCGGTGTGAGGCGTGGCGTGGGACGAAAAAGCGAGGCGAATTCGAGCGAATTTTGGAGGCGTTTTGGGATTTATTCGCGCGATTTTGGACCTTGGTGCACTCCGGTTCGGCGTGGTTTTTCAATTGTATCCGGGTCCAAAATTGACTGGAGAAGGGGTATAATCGGGCGTCCAAGCGACTGTAATATAAGGATTTAGATGTCAAAACGCACCACGGTGTATGACATCGCCAACGCCCTGGATATTTCCACCGGGACGGTGCATCGAGCGCTGCACGACGGGATGGGAATCAGTCCCGCGACGAAGAAAAAAGTGCTGCGCATGGCGAAGCGGCTCGGATACAAACCGAACCTCGCGGCGCGCACCCTTTCGCAAAAACGCAAACCGAAAATTTCCGTGAATACGCTGCAGGGGACGACTTCGTTTTGGGATGAGGTGCGCACGGGCGTGATGGAAGAGGCGCGCGCGCAGGGGATCGAGAACGTCGAGATCGAGTTCAGGACGTTTCCGAATTTGGGCGAGGGCGACGACGAGGCATTTTTAGAAGCGACGGATCAGGGCGTCGATGGCGTGATCACGTTTCCGAGCCGGCCGAAGAGTTTGCGGAAATGGATCCGGCGCGGCGCGAAGACGAAGGTGCCGACGGTCTGCGTGGTGACGGATGCGCCGGAGTCTGGCCGCGTGGCGGTGGTGTCGATTGATACGCACGTGAGTGGATCGCTGGCGGCGGATTTGATGGGGCGGTTTCTGGGCGGGAAAGGGCGCGTGGCGGTGACGATGAGCGACGCGGAAATCACCGAGCACGCGGAGAAATATACGGCGTTCAAGGCGACGATTGAACGACTGTTTCCGGAGATGCAGCTCGAGAGCCCGATCGAAGATCACGATTTGGAAGCGGAAGCGTACGGAAAAAGCATCGCGCTGCTCACGGCGCATCCGGACCTCGCCGGAATTTATGTGACGACGGAAGCGTCGATGCCGGTGATCCGCGCTGCGCGCGAACTGGGAAGGCTGGGGACGTTGACGATCATCGCGACGGATTTGTTTCCGGCGTTGATCGAGGAGATTCGCGCCGGCTCGGTGGCGGCCACGATTTTTCAGCGGCCGCGGGCGCAGGGGCGCATGGCGTTCCGGCTGCTGCACGAATTTTTGGTCGAAGGTGAATGTTCATCGCAGCAGCTCACGCTTTCACCGCACTTGATCACGCGCGGAAGCCTGGAACATTTCCTGAAGGGGCTGCCGGCGCCCGCGGGGCAGGACGCGGATGGCGCGAACGGACGCTCGCAGAACGGACAAATTGCCGATTCGGAAGTTCCGCAGGTGGATTACGCGCAATCTGCCGGAGCGGCCGGTGGCGGCAACAAGGTCAGGAACTAGTGCGGATTTTCCGCATGCTATCATCTTCCGATTCCGATGCGTAGAGCAGTTGCAGCACTCGCGTTGACGGCGCTTTGCGCGATGCAAGGCGCGCCGCAGACGCACCCCACCAGAGCTGTTCCGCGATTCGAAGACATTGCCAAGCAAGCCGGGCTTGTGGCGCCGCACATTTCCACCGCTGACAAAAAATATATTGTGGAGTCGATGAGCGGAGGAGCCGGCTTCATCGACTGCGACGGCGACGGGAAGCTGGACATCGTGACGGTGAATGGATCGAACGTGGAACGATTTCTGGCGGGCGGCGATTTGCTGGTGACGCTGTATCACCAGGACGCGGGGTTGAAATTCACGAACATCACGAAACAGGCGGGGCTGACGAAGAAGGGCTGGGGCATGGGAGTGGCCGTGGCGGATTTTGATAATGACGGCTTGCCGGATCTGTTTGTGACGGGATTCGACGGCAACGTGCTGTACCGGAATCTGGGCGGATGCAAGTTTGAGGATGTGACGGAGAAGGCGGGACTCACGGCGAAGGGTTTTAATGCCGGGGCGGCGTGGGGCGATTTCGATCGCGACGGGTATGTGGATCTTTTTGTGGCGCGGTACGTGAAGCTCGACATTCACCATTTACCGGAGTTCGGAAGCAAAGAAGAGTCGTGCACGATTCTGGGGATGAAGGTGCAGTGCGGGCCGCTGGGATTGCCGGGCGAAACGAATCTTTTCTATCGCAACAAAGGTGATGGAACGTTTGAAGAGATTTCGAAGAAAGCGGGTGTCGATAATCCAGGCGGGTCGTATGGGATGCAACCGATCTGGTTCGACTACGACAACGACGGCTGGCCGGATTTGTTTGTGGCGAACGACGCGGGACCGAATTACCTGTATCGCAATAAACACGACGGGAGGTTTGAGGATGTGAGCCTGCTTTCCGGCACGGCGGTGGATGCGAACGGGAAGGCGAAGGGATCGATGGGCGTGGACTTCGCGGACTTTCTGCACACGGGCTGGCTGAGCTTGTTTGTGACGGAGTACAACTTTCAGTCGGACACGCTTTTTATGAATGAGGGGCCGAAGGAGTTTACGGACATTACCGGGAAGAGTGGGATCGCGCAGCCGACGTATCCGTACGTGGGATGGGGCACGGCGTTCTTCGATATGGACAATGATGGGTGGCCGGATATTTTCATCGCGAACGGGCATGTGTTTCCACAGGCGGACAATGTGAGAGGACTGGCGCCGTACCGCGAGCCGGTGTTTTTGTTCCGGAACAACCGGGACGCCTCATTTGAAGACGTGACCAAGGCGAGCGGGCTGGACAATCTGCCCGTGCTTTCGCGGCGTGGCGCGGCGTTTGGCGATGTGAACAACGACGGGAAGATCGACATTCTGATTGTGAATATAGACGGGCCGCCGACGCTGCTGATGAATCGCACGGAAGGCGCGGAGCACGCGGTGGAGTTCCATCTGGTTGGGACGATGAGCAATAAGAGTGCGATCGGGGCGCGGGTGCGGGTGACGGCTGGGGATTTGGTGCAGATGGACGAGGTGCGCGGGGGCGGGAGTTATCTCTCGTCGAACGATCCGCGGGTGCATTTTGGATTAGGTGGACACGCCTCGATGGATCGGGTGGACGTGACCTGGTTGGGCGGCAAGACGGAGACGTTTACGGGGCTGGCGGCGGACGGGATTTATACGATTACGGAAGGGCGCGGAGTGACGAAGAAGCTTGCGTTTAGCGAAGCGAAATAATAGACAGTATGTAAAGTTATTTGAAGGTGGGAATTGCGAGTGCGGCGCCGGGGGGCGGGAGTTTGATCGTGTTTTGGATGCCTTGCGCCTCGACCACTGTGTAGATCGCGTCGGCGGAGATGTTTTTAAGCTCTTCTTTGAGGCCGCTCGGCCACTGGATTTCGATTTTTTTGATTGTGGATTCGGAGCCGAGGCCGAAGTGCAGGCGGACGTCGTTGGTGGAGAGGTAGCTGCCGCCGGCGCGGACTTCGTCGATTAGGGTGGCTTTTGCGGTGACGACGGTGACGCGAGCACCGATCGCTTCTTTATTGCTCTTTGTGCCGACGAGACGAAACAGGACGCGGTGATTGGCGTTTTTCGTTTCGTTGAGGAAGAGCGAGGGCGGGGCGCCGACGTTGTACACGACGACGTCGATGTTGCCGTCGTTATTGATGTCGCCGAAGGCGGTTCCACGGCGGGATTGCAGGGCGCCGTCGTTGAGGCCAACGGCGTCGGCGATTTCCGAGAAAGTTTTGTCGCCCTGGTTGCGATAGAACTGGATGGGCTCGCGATATTTCAGGTCATTCGGCAACGTGTCCACGATTGGAGTGACGTTGCCATTCGCGACGAAAATGTCGGGCCAGCCGTCGTTGTCAAAATCCGCGAAGCCGGCGCCCCAGCGCACGGGTGAATAAGACACTTTGCCAATTTGAGAGGCGAAGGTGACGTCTGAAAAATCCCTCCCGGACTGATTCTGATAGAGCGTCATGGGCTGGTAACCGTAGCGCGTGACGACGAGCGAAAGCCAGCCGCTGTGATCGTAGTCCGCAAAATCCCCCGCCATATTTCCCATCGAACGGCCTTCGGCGCTGAGCGCGGTGCCTGTGACCATGCCAAGGTCTTCGAAGGTGCCATCGTGTTTATTATGAAAAAGAAAATTCGGCCCCATGTCGTTGGTGACGAAGAGGTCGGGCCAGCCGTCGTTGTCATAATCCGCCCAGACGACGCCCATGCCGAGGCGTTTATCGGGATTGCTGACGCCAGCTGTTTCGGCGACTTCCTCGAAGCCACCATTGGATTTCGCGTGAAAAAGAAAATCGGTTTCTCCGCCCGAGACGGGGACTTCCATCGGAAGCCCTTGGTAATTGAAAGCGGCGTTGCCGGGCTGCGGAAGATTGCTGACATCGGAATTGACGTAGCGCGAGACAAAAAGATCGAGGCGACCGTCGCGATCGTAATCGGCCCAGGCGGCGCCGACGCTGAAGCCGCCGCCGGCGAGGTGGAATTTTCCGGTGACGTCTTCGAATTTGCAGCCGCCGAGATTGTGGTAGAGCACGTTGTGACCGTAGCCGGTGACGTAAATGTCGGGAAGGCCGTCGTTGTCGTAGTCGCCGACGGCAACGCCCATGCCCCAGCCGCGAGTGGTGAGGCCGGCGGATTTCGTGACGTCCGTGAAGTGGAGATCGCCGTCCTGATGGTAGAGCGTGACCATCGGATCGCCGCCGTTGAGGTAGCTGCCGATGGTGGAATCGGTGACGGTGACGATGTCGAGCTTGCCGTCGCCATCGCAATCGAGAAGCGAGATGCCGCCGCCCATCATTTCGATGAGGTAGCGTTTGTCGGCGTCGAAGTGAGGGATGGTCGTGAGGCCGGCTTGAGCGGCGACGTCTCGAAAATGCAGCGGTGCGGCGGCTGATTTTTGTGGGGATTGCGTGAAGGCGAGCAACGAAGCGGCGAGTACGATTACACAAGCGCTGGCGATGGCTTTATTCCACGGCGGCACGTTCGCGCTTTTTTGCGTCATGTGCGATTCAATTCGGCTTCGCCGCTGCGGGCGTTTGAGGTTGAGCGGCGGACTTTGCTTCGTACTGCTGCAGCTCGGCGGCAGCTTCGGTGTCTGACGGGGTGAGACGAAGGGCTTCGCGCAATTCGTCGGCGGCATCGGTGAAATTGTTGCGGGCTGCGTAGGCTTCGGCGAGCGCTTTGTGATTGTCTGGAATTTCCGGGTGCGCGGCGGTGAGCTGCTTGAGGGTGGCGAGGCCCTTCTCGTAATCGCCCGCTTTGGTTTGGCAGACGGCGTAGGCGAAGGTGAGCGCGGGTGAGGAATCGAGTTTCGATTTGACGGGCTGAAACGCGGCGAGCGCGTCTTTGTAATTTTTCAGTAGAAAGTAGCTGAGGCCGAGGGTGATGTGCGCGCCGGAGTCATTGGGGTGCACGGCGATGTAGCGGGTGAGCGGCGGAATCGCGTCATCAAAGCGACGCGCGGAAAATGCGGCGCGACCCCAGTTGTAATCGAGAGTGTCGAGCTTGGGATTCCACTGGTGCGCCTGCTCGAACCAGGCGAGGGCGGTGGTGTAGTCCTTGTCGCTGGCAGAGATGACGCCGAGATTGTTGTAACTATCGGCGATGGGACCGGCGAGTTGGGCTTCGTATTCGGCGGCGTGCTTCACGGCGTCGGGCGCGGCGGTGGTGTCTCCCGCGGATTTGAAAGAGGCGGAAGCGGCGGATTTGCTGCTGGCTGTGTTCTGCGCGGCGTCGCTTGATGCGGAGGGCGCCTTGCCCTGATTTTCCTGAACGCTGCGGCGCGAAAGATCCTGCGAGATGGCCATTTCGTTTTTGGCTTCGTCGGCATGGCCGGATTGAAGCAGGACGCGGCCGAGCAGGTAGTGCGCGCGCTGCACTTGATAGTGGTTGCGCGAAGGATCGCTTGTGAGCGCGATCGATTTGCGAAGCGCGGCTTCAGCTTCGGGAAATTTGTTGAGTTCGAAGTAGGCCTGGCCGAGAGAGAGGAACGCGTCGGGATCGATGGGATTGAGCGTGGTGGCTTTCGAAAGCTCGATCACGGCTTCGTCGAGCTTGTGCTGGCTGAGATCGATGTAGCCGAGTTGCGAATGGCTGTAGTAGTCGTCGGGATTGTTGGCGAGTTCTTTCTGAAATTCGGCGATGGCGAGGGGGAAATTAATTTCGCCGAGGCTGAGGACGTAGGAAGCGCCGAGGGAGTAGTGGGCGCCGGGGGTTTTTGGATCTTTGGCGATGGCTTTCTTGAATTCGACGATGGCCTGCTCTGGGTAGCCGTACTGCGCGTAGGCGCGCCCAAAACTCATGCGAAGGGGAGCGGAATCGCCGAACGCAGCGAGCATCTCGCCGAAAACTTTCGCGGCGCTTTTTTCGTCTTTGGAGGCGAGGTCGGCGGAGGCGAGCGCGTAGCCGTTGTCAAAATCCGGTTCGAGGGCGACGGCGTTTTCGAGCTGAATGCGGGCGGCGGGAAGTTCTTTTTGCTCAATCATGGTGCGGCCGAGGATGCGATGGGCTTTCGCGTTTTTGGGATCGGCATCGACGACGGTTTGGGAGAGAGCGCGAGCTTTTGCCAGGTCGTGGGCGTCGAGCGCCGCTTCGGCGTAGTCGAGCTGAAGCGCGAGGTCGGCGGGAACGAGAGCGATGGCGGAATCAAAAAATTGGGAGGCTTTGGGGAAGTCGCCGGCTTTGGCGCGATTGTAAGCGAGCTGAACGAGAGCGCTCGAGAGGAACAGCTTGTATTGAGTGGCGGCTTCGGGGAGATCGCCGGACGTCTGGAAATTTTGAGCGGAATCGTAGTGCTGTTGGAGGAGCGAGCCGGAATCGTTGGCGCCGGAAAATTGGGCATGGGCGGGCGGGGCGGCGAGACACAACGTGGCGACGAGTACGACGCGACGTATTGGGGGCGCAAAATGGTGGAGACGGACGGCCATATTGTGCCCCGTATTATGAGTGAAATTGAGCGTGGATGACGGTGTTTTTGTGACGATTAGAAAGTGGCTCGGGCTATTGTTTTGTTGGAGTTACGGTGTTTTCTAATTGCATCGATTGATGATTAGAAACTTCGGGTTTGGGCTCGTCGGCGGGTTGGTTTTGCGCAGAGGCGAAGGCGAGATTCAAAGACGTGGAACATTTCACGGAGGGGGAGGAGAAAGGCGGCGGGCACGGAGAGTGGTGGTTGGGGGAGTGGTGTGATCTTGTGGGTAAGGGCGAAGAGAGATCCTTCGGCCGATGAATCGGCCTCTGGATGACGTCAAAGGCGGGGGAAGAAGCAAAAACAAAAACAAAAACAAAAACGGGGAGGGGTCCTTCGCTGCGCTCAGGATGACGCGGCTTGAGAGGCAGCCGCGCTGAAGAGCATGTGCAACTGTAACTGCAACGACAAAAGCAAAAGCGAAGGCACACAGACAATGTCTATGCCACACAAAGAACTGTAACGGGTGGCGGTGCGTGATTTGAGGGCTTGTGGCTTTGGCGAGATTGTTCAACCTGGGACCAACTGAGAGTTGGTGCTCAGACTTGAACGTCTAAGCTACATGCGCTGCGCGCACTTCGGCAGAGGCGGGGAATCCAGCAAAGAAAGCCCTTCGTCATGCCACCGGCATTTTTCAGGGGCATTTCGCGATTTCGCGAAGTGAGGAGATCTCGAGGGTGGCGGTGTGCGTTGCACCCTTTTGCGAAGAAAAGGGTGAGGCACCCGGAAAGGCCGGGGCAAAAAAAAACGGGCGGCCCAAGAATCGGGCCGCCCGTTTTTTGGGGTGGGTGGTGCTTTAGAACATGTACTTCAGCGAAAGTTCCCAGATTCGCTGGTTCGGTGCGCCCGCCTTAGTGTCAAGGTAACCGAACGTGTTGGTTTGGCTCGGGCTGACCGTGAAGCCCGCGCCGGGGTTTTGGAAGTTCGCGGTTTCTTTCAACGTGATCTGGTTGCCGCTCGAGAATTCGGGCAGCGGGTGGTTCAACCAGTTGAAAGCGGAAACGCGGAACTGGATGCTGTTGCGATCGTTGATGTGGAACGTCTTGTACAGAGCCAGGTCGCTATCAAAGAACGACGCAGCCGACGGGTAACCGTAGGTGCGCGGACCCTGCGTGCCGATCGGAGGTGCCGTGAAGCACGATCCGTTGACGCGCTGGCCGAAGTACTGGACGCCACCGATGGTGGTGCTTCCGCCCAGGTTCGAGTTGGGGTTGCACGTGGTGATCGGCATGATGAGCATCGAGGCGTCGGTTCCGAAATACGAAGCGGAGCTGATGCCAGTGTTCGAGCCGTAACCAAACGGGAAACCCGGGCTCGGAGTGGTGGCCGCGGGAAGCGTGGTCGGGTCGTAGTTCAGCGTCAACCCAAAGTTCGGGCTGTTGATGGCCTGAAGGTTGCCGCCAGCTTGCCACGAAGTGATTTGCGAAATGGTCCAGCCGTTGGCGGCGGCGCCGACGATCTTGTTTTCGCCGTGATAAACCTTGAGCAGATTGTAGTCCGCCGAGGTATTCACAACGTAAGGACGATCGATGGCCGCGATGCCGTAGTTGGCGTGAACGTTGAACGGATCGATTTGTTGGCCTGTGCCAAGAGTCTTGGACCAGGTGAAGTTGGCGTTAAAGGTCAACCGATCGGAACGCTTGACCCAGCTGAGCTGCATCGCGTTGTAGTTGGAGTATCCAACGTGCGAGTTCACCAGGATCTGGTTGGTGCCGTAGTACTTGCCGTATGGGTGGTAATCGGCAAGCTGGTTGACGCCGCCGGTGGAAGCGACGATGTTTTCCGGGGACGGCGC
Source organism: uncultured Acidobacteriota bacterium (assembly GCA_963702125.1). Classification (GTDB taxonomy): domain Bacteria; phylum Acidobacteriota; class Terriglobia; order Acidiferrales; family UBA7541; genus Palsa-295. Next base: position 3,438,269 of record OY969716.1, on the reverse strand, counting down.
GATGATGCCAGTGACCGGATCGGGCGCGAAGAAGGCTCCGAGAGGAGTCTTGTTCTGGTCGGTGAAGCTGGCGAAGCCGCTACCGGAGATTGTTTCGCCGCCCATGAAGAGCTGATCGGCGTTGTTGCCGACGTAGGCGACTTCGAGCAACGAGTGCCACGGCAGCTGTTGTGAGACGGTCATGTTCCAGGCGTAGGTAACCGGAACATCGTAGTCGTTGTAGGGAACCGCGTTGACGGTGCCGTTGATCGGAGAAGCGGTGGCCGTCTTGAGCAAGCCCGGACCGATTTCCGACAACAGAACGTTACGGCCGCCCGGCAGCGAGTACTGGCCGACGCCGAGAGCGGTGGTCAAGGCATTGTCGTAGTCGTTGGTTTGATCGTTGAAGCGGTAGGTACCGATGCCGCCGCGGACGACCGTCTTGCCGTCGCCGAACACGTCGTACGCCATGCCGAAGCGAGGCGAAACGAACGCGAGGCGGTTCGGGGAACCGCTGGTCGGAATACCGGGATCAATCGCGTGGTAGCGGATACCGGGGTTGGGCTGGCCCGAGGCGTAGTCTGAAGCGACCAAGCCGGGAATCCAAACCGCGTTACCGATTCCATTGCGATCGTACCAGTGACTGATGTGTTCGAAGCGGGCGCCGACTTCAATGGTGAGGCGGCGAGTGGCCTTCCACGAATCGTTGACGTAGAAGGAGATGGTCTCGAACGCCAAGCTTTCGACCGGGGCGCCGTTCTGCTCGGAATAGCCAGTCGCGGTGCCGGTGAAAAAGTTGGCCGTCGGATTTTGTCCGCCGATGAGCGTTCCGGTCAAGACGTCGGGATTGCCGCCACCTGCAAAGGTGAGGTTGCCGTTGATATTAGAGAACGAGCCCTGCAGGTTGCTGACGTTCTCAGTGAAGGCACCGATTTTGATGGTGTGCGTGCCCCAGACCTTCGTGAAGTCATCTTCGAATTGCGGCACTTCCTTGCGGACGGTGTACTTGCCGGTGGGTTCGAAAATGTCCTGCTGCGAAAAGTCAGGATAGGCATTGCTGCCGTAACCGCCGCCCGGGGCGCTGTACGCCGGGATGATCTTCGAACCGCCGAAGATCGAGGGGTACGGGTAGCCGAGGGTGGTCTTGTAAACCTGCGAAATGTCGGAGGGGCCGACGGGGAAATTGCCGTAACCCCAGGTCGCGATCAATTCGTTGGTGGTGGTGGAGTTGAAAATATGGACGAAGTGACCTGCGACGCTCTTGGTGGTTGAGAGCGTGGAGAGGCCGCCGCCCGGGAACGGAATCGCATCGCCCGGCGTCCAGTAAATATGAGCGCCGTTGCCCTGCACCAGGGAGCTATCGTTTCCGTACTGGAAGGAGAAGTAGAACTTGGTCTGGTCGCTGTAGTTGTAATCCACGCGGGCGCGGTACGTGTAGCCGTTGTGAATGTTGTCGATGGGTGCGTAGTAGTTGTAGTTGCCCGGGGTGGTGGCCGGGTCAGCGTTTGCGGCGGGCCAGACTTTGGCTAGCGCGGCGGCGCCGGGGTCCAAGAACTGCGTCGGAATGATGCCGTCGGGATAGCCCGGCGTCTGACCGATGATGGCGCCGTTGGAAAGACCGAAGCCATCGAGGTTGTTGCACCAGTCGGTGGCGGTGTTGGAGAAGCCACCCGGGCATAGCGCTGCGTTGCCCTGACCAGCTGCCGTGAAGTTACCAGCCGCCATGCCTGGGCTGGGAATGTAGGAGTGGAGAACGTTGGCGTTGCCCTGGTTCTGGAGGTAGTGCTCGTAACCGAACCAGCCGAGAAGTTTCTTGTGCGTGAAGGGGATCGGACCGCCGATGTTACCGCCGGGGTAGTAATAAGAGGCGTCACCCTTGCCGATGCCCTGGTGGTCGCTCTGCCAGTCGTTGGCGTTCAAGGCGTCGTTGCGGGCGAAGATGTAGCCTTCGCCGTGGTAGTCGGCGCCGCCGGACTTGCTGATGGTGTTGACGATGACCGGGCCATGGGAGACGTCCGCGCCGAAGTTGGAGGTCTGCACGGTGACTTCCTGGGTCATGTCCGGGTTGATGGTAGCGATGGCGTTGCAGTTGCAACCGGGATCGTTGATGTCCACGCCGTCCGCCAACTGGCTGGTGCCGCCGCGGTTGGGAACGCCGTTGAACGAGATGTTGTTGCCGACGGCGCTCTGGCCGGTGGAGACGGCGAGAAGAGCGGCGCCGACGCCGGAGTTGCCGGTGGCACTGGGAGCGACGGTGACGCCGGGGAGAACTTTCAAAAGTTCGGAAACGTTGCGGGTTTCAAGAGCCAGGTTCTCGATGTCCTGCGAGTCGAGAACGGCAGCACGTTCGCCGTTGTCCACCGGAATGATCTGGGTGTTTTCAACGACGGTGACGCTGGTGTTGGAGTCGCCGACTTCGAGGGCGAAGTTGGGAACTTTGATGTTGTCGCCGGCGTGAACGACGACGCCGATCTGTTTGCTGGTCTTGAAGCCCTTCAGCTCGACCGTGATGGTGTAGCTGCCGGGGATCAAGGACGGGAACACGAAGTTGCCGTCGCCGTTGGTTGCAACCACGCGAACGTCGTTTGAGGCTTCGTTCGTGAGGGTGACTTGGGCGTTGGGAATGACGGCGCTGGAAGTATCGAGCACCGTGCCGGTGATGGTAGCGGTGGTTTGAGCGTGAGCGACGGGCAAAAACACGAGCAGTGCGAGCAGAAGAAGAGCTGCGCACCGAACGAGCCGCGTCGTCACGAAAATGCTGGGACTTACAACAAGGTGTGACGAACTATTCATTTTGGTGTTGCCTCCCAGGCCGTAGCAGGGCCTGCAAAACAGAGTCGAATCGAGCGATTGGGACAAGGAAAGTGGCTCGTGCGCGGAAAGGCGCAGCGAGCAGCGATCGACTTTGACCCACCCCTTACAACACTAACGGTTTCGGCAGAACTGTAGCGTTACCGTAACCGCGTACATGACTGGTAGCGTTTTACGCCGCGACCTATGGGGTGTCAAGGTTTTTCTATGGAATGTATCTGGAAAACTAATGGTACGGCGGGTTTAGGCGGTATAGGCGGCTAGAGCATAGGACGGCGGCAGAGCGATGGGAAGAGGTTTTTGAGCGGGATTGCGCGGAGAGTTAAGCCCAGAATCGCGTGATTTCGCATCATTACCGTATCCGATTACGAACGCATGACGCCATTCTGTCCTCGGGTGTAACATGCGCGCGCCCGAGCGGGGATGGAGGGGAGGAGCGGCGATGAAGCGGATTCTGACGTTGGCGGTGGTGGCGGTGTTGGTGATGACGGCGGCGCGAGCGACGGTGCCGGAGGCGCCCTACAAGAATCCGAAACTGGCCATCGAGGAGCGGGTGAGCGACCTGCTGAAGCGGATGACGCTCGAAGAAAAAGTGGATCAGCTGTGCGGTGGGCACAAATACGGAATCGTCGATTCGACCGGACAGTACAAGGCCGAAGATGCGGCGACTGTGTTTCGCGCGCTGTACAACGTGGATTCAAAAATTACGCCGCACGACGCGGCGGTGCTGCGGAACGCGGCGCAGCGATACGAAATGGAAAAGTCCCGTCTTGGGATTCCGGTGATGTTTCTGGGCGAGGGGCTGCACGGATTCATGGAGAACGGGAGCACGAGTTTTCCGCAGGCGTTGGGATTGGGGAGCACGTGGGATCCGGAGCTGGTGAATCAGGTGTTCACGGCGGTGAGCGATGAGATGTCCGCCGCGGGAGTGAATGAAGCGCTCTCGCCGGTGATCGATCTGGCGCGCGATCCGCGATGGGGCCGCACCGAAGAGACGTACGGCGAGGATCCGTATCTGGTGGCGCGGATGGGCGTAGCGGCGATCGAAGGATTTCAGGGGACGAATTATTCGATCGACCGGCACCACGTGGTGGCGACGGCCAAGCATTTCGTTCACGGCTACATGGAGGGAGGGCGGAACACGGGGCCTTCGAATATTTCGGAGCGCGAGCTGCGCGAGTCTTACCTGGTGCCGTTTAGGGCGGCGGTGCAGGAAGCGAAGACGGGCAGCGTGATGGCTTCGTACAACGAGATCGATGGAATTCCGGTACATATCAACCACTGGATTCTGGACACCGTGCTGCGGAAGGAGTGGGGATTTAAGGGCTACGTGATGAGCGATGGCGAAGGATTGCAAATGCTGGTGAGCACGCATCACGTGGCGGAAGACAAGGCGGATGCGGCGCGGCTGGCGCTGGCGGCGGGCGTCGATTACGACCTTTCGGACGGCTCGGTGTACCGCACGCTGATCGATTCGGTGAAGGCGGGAAAAGTGCCGATGGCGGAAGTGGATCGCGCGGCGGCGAGAATTTTGACACTGAAATTCAGGCTCGGGCTTTTCGAGAATCCGTACGTGGATGTGGACTACGCGGCGAAAACGACGAACAGCGCGGAGCATCAGAAGCTGGCGGAAAAAGCGGCGGAAGAAACGATCGTGCTGCTGAAGAACGAAGGCGGACTACTGCCGCTGGACACGACGAAGTACAAAACGATTGCGGTGATTGGGCCGAATGCGGCGGACGTTCATCTGGGTGGATACAGCCGAGAGGCGGCGCACAAGGTGAGCGTGCTGGACGGAATCAAAGCGCGCGTGGGATCGAGCGCGACGGTGTTGTACGCGGAGGGCGGGAAGATCACCGACGCGAAAGAAGGCTGGGCCGGTTGGTATCAGAACGATGTGAAGCTCGCCGATCCGCAGAAGCAGCTCGAGGATGTTCACGCGGCCGTGGAGGTGGCGAAGCAGGCGGATGTGGCGATTGTGGTGGTGGGCGAGAACGAGACGACGAATCGCGAAGCCTGGGCAGAAAATCATTTGGGCGATCGAGATTCGCTGGATTTGCTGGGCGCGCAGGAGGAGTTAGTCCGCGAGGTGGTGGCGACGGGGAAGCCGACGATCGTTTTCTTGCTGAATGGGCGGCCGCTTTCGATCAACTACATATCGAAAAACGTGCCAGCGATTGTGGAGGGCTGGTATCTGGGGCAGGAGGGCGGGACGGCTGCGGCGGCGGTGCTTTTTGGCGACGCGAATCCGAGCGGGAAAATTCCGGTGACGTTTCCGCGGAGTGTGGGGCAGCTGCCGGACTACTACAACCACAAGCCTTCGCGGAATCGGAGCTACGCGTTTGTGGACAATTCGCCGCTGTATCCGTTTGGGTATGGATTGTCGTACACGACTTTCAAATTTCAGAATTTGCGGCTGGAGCCGGCGACGATCGGGGCGAACGGGGCTACGACCGTGCGAGTGGATGTGACGAACACTGGGACGCGCGCGGGGACTGAGGTGGTGGAGATGTATATACACCAGAAGATTGCGACGGTGACGCAGCCGGTGATGGCGCTGCGCGGATTCAAGCGAGTGACGCTGGCGTCGGGCGAGACGAAGAGCGTGGAGTTGGCGTTGGGGCATGAGTCGCTGGCGATGCTTGGGCTGGATATGAAACCGATTGTCGAGCCGGGTGCGTTTGATGTGATGGTGGGGCCGAGTTCGGCGGAGACGCAGACGGTGGAGTTGAGGGTGGAGAGGCCGACGCTTGGCGCGCGTGCGGGGAAGAAGGCATCGGTGGAAAAGTAAAACGGGGAGAGATCCTTCGGCCGATGAATCGGCCTCTGGATGACGTCAAAAGCTAGGTCAACGGCAACCGCGACGGCACACAGGCGAACTCCAGCCTGTGCCACAGGCTTTTTCCCCTGATGTGAATGAGGCAAGAAGTTGTAGCGGTGCCTGGAGTGGGAATGGTTGGACCCGGGACCAACCGAGAGTTGTGCCGCTCAGACTCGAAAGTCTAACTACAGTTTGCTGCGCTCACCTAGGCGTGGATTTTGCGGTAGGTGGATTCGCGGATGATGAGCTTGGGCTGCAGGAGGATGCTGCGGGGTTTGGGTTTGGGGCCGGGCTGGGATTCGGCGTCGATCATGGCAATGGCCAGGGTGGCGGCGCGTTCGCCGATGGCGAAACTCTGCTGATCGACGCTGGTGAGCGGGATGCGGAGGAACACGTCATAGTGAAGGTTGCCGCAGCCGACCAGAGCGACGTCTTCGGGGACGCGGAGGCCCGCATCGAGAATGGCGCGCATCGTGCCGATGGCGAGAGGATCGCTGAAGCAGAAAATTCCATCGGGGCGCGGATTAAGTTTTAGAAGCGACATGGCGGATTCGTAGCCGACTTCGTGCGCGCTTTCGTCGAGCATGTCGTGCGTGACGATGTATTCGGGTCCGAGCGCGAGGCGATGCTTGGCGAGAGTTTTCTTGTAGCCTTCGAGGCGGCCGCGAGCGGGAGTGATTTTCGCGCCGCCAATGTGCGCGATCGTTTTGCAGCCAACTTCGATGAGGTGTTCGGTGGCCATTACGCCGATCAGTTCGTCGTCGCCGCCGACGAAATTGGCGTCGATGCCGGGGACGCGGCGGTCGATGAGCACGAAGGGAATGTTGGCTTCGGTCACGCGCTTCACGGCTGCGGCGGTCCAGTTCGATGAGGCGATCACCAGGCAATCGACGCGGCGGGCGATGAGCTGGTCGATCACCTGGCTTTCGATTTCCTGGTCTTCTTCCGACGACGAGATGACGAGGTTGTAGCCGGCTTTGCGGAGAACCCCGCCGAGTCCGTTGCCGATTTCCGAATAGAACGAGTGGACGAGGTCAGGCACGACGAGGCCGATCATGTTGGAGCGGCCGGTGACGAGCGCGCGCGCGGCGTAATTCGGCTTGTAGTTCAGCTCTTTCACGCGCTTCAGCACGCGGGCGCGCGTGGCGGCGCTGATGTCCGAGTGGTCGCGCAGAGCTTTCGAAACAGTGATGACGGATACGCCCAGGTCGCGGGCGATATCCTTCATCCGAACGGGCTTCATGAACAAATCCCCTGGAGCGAGAAGCGAGAGACCGCAAAGGCCCCAACGATACGCTTGTTGAATGGATTCGTAAATATAGACGCACGGATCTGGCCAGATGTTTCCGCCGGACGCGAATTAATTTTCAGAAAGCGTCTTCTGGAAATTCTTGTGCGAGTTCCGCCTCGCGCTACTGTGCGGGCGGCGCTGCGGCTTTTTCCTTGTAGTAATGCTGGAGCACGTAGAAAGCCTCTTTGCGCTGCCCTCGGTCGGAGATCAGACCCTTGCGGTTGTGGAAGTCCTGCACCTGCGGGAGCTGGCGGACGGGCGACTGAAAATCCATCAGAACCCAGGGGGACATGCCGGCGAGGAATGGAACTTTGTTCCACATCGCCAGTTGATGCTTGTAGAGGTCGGCCTGATATTCCTCGGTCCAACGTTCATCGGCCGCGCCATGGCGGTTAAAGGGCGCGTCGGCGCCGAATTCGCTGACGATGAGCGGCTTGTCGTACGGTGTGGTCCAGTGGGTGTGATCGGTGGTGTCGATGGTGTGCTCGTACCAGCCGATGTATTCGTTGAGGCCGAGCACGTCCACAATTTTGCCGAGGGGATCGTCGATCACGCGGGTGTCTTCGCCCTGTTTTGTGGTGACGTTCATGGCGGCGGTGAGCAGGCGAGTGGGATCCATGGCGCGAGCCTCGGCAGCAGTTTGAGTGAAGAAAGCGGTCCGGTCGGGGTTGATCGGAGTTTCGTTGCCGAGCGACCAGAGGATTACGGCGGCGCGATTGTGGTCGCGCGAAATTTCTTCGCGAAGCTGATTTTTGGCGTTATCGAGCGTGCCAGGATTTTTCCAGTCGATGCTCCAATACACCGGAATCTCGGACCAGACGAGCAGGCCCATTCGGTCAGCGGCGCGGACCATCGATTCGTGATGCGGGTAATGCGCGAGGCGCACGAAATTGCAGCCGAGATCTTTGGCCCAGCCGAGCAGCGTGGCGTCGTCTTCGGGTGAGAATGCGCGGCCGCCGCGGAAGGGAGCTTCCTCGTGGATGGAGATGCCGCGAAGGAAGATGGGTTTGCCGTTGAGCAGGATTTTGTCGCCGCTGGTTGTAATGGAGCGGAAGCCGATCTGGTCGGTGACGGTGTCGCCGGCTCCGGAGACGACGACCTTATAGAGTTTCGGATTTTCGGGCGACCAAAGATCGAGTTTCTGCGCGGGAAATTGGAATGTGCCTTTGCCGCCGGCGTCAGTGGTGACGGTCTGCTTGATGCCTGCTTCGGGAATTTCGATGGTGACGGTTTCCGCGCCGGAGCCGCCCGCGACTTTTACCCAGCCGGCGACTGTGTCGAGCGAACCTTTAGCGAGCTGAATGAAGTAATCCTGAATGTAGGTTCTTGGCACTTCGACAATTTCAACGTCGCGGGTGATGCCGCCGTAATTCCACCAGTCGGTATTCAGAGTGGGGACGCCGTCGGCGTGGCGCGTGTTGTTGACCTCGACGACGACGAAATTGTCGCCATCGACGAGAGTGTCGCTCACGTCGAAATTGAACGGCGTGTAGCCGCCGGTGTGATCGCCGAGGAAATGGCCGTTGAGATAGACGCGAGTGAAGTAATTTGCGGCGCCGAAGTAGAGGAAGGGGCGGACGCCGTCTTTCTTTTTGTAGTCGAAGGAATATTTGTACCAGAGCGGGCCTTCGTAAAAATAAAGGCTGTCGCGCTGCATGTTCCAATCGCCGGGAACTTTCAGGCCGGGCGAGAGATCGAAATCGTATTCGAGGAGTTCCTGTTTATTTTTGGCTTTGCGATTTTCGAAGAAGCGCGAGTGGAGGCCGCCTTCGTAGGGATCGACGATGGCGCGCCAGGTGCCGTCGAGGGAGATTGTGGTGCGGTTGGGAACGTTGGCGACGAGATCCTGTGGCGGCCTGGACTCGGGCGGGGCGGTGAGTTGCGGCAAAGGTGCAGCGGAAACGCAGGTGGAGGCGAAAATGATCCAGCAGAAAAGCGAAACAAGACGTTTCATGGAGGTCACCCTTTTGGCCGATCGACTGTGGAGCGCGCGAGATGCGAGAACGAGAGCGGCAGAAAGCCGTTGACATCATGACATCGCGGTGCCAAAGTTTCGCGCGTAGTTAACGCTAACTTCGCCGCATATGCCAGCTTTTTCAAAGCCCGCATCACCCTGTGAAACGTATCGAAGCGCCCTTTATTTTACCCATCTGCCGATTCAACTGAGTGCTAAAAATCCCGGTCCTTGCGCGGGCTTGTGTGCCGATTTGCGCCGCGCATGGGCTAACTGAGGCTTGAATGCATAATCCGACGAAAACCTGGACGACGATTTCGGCTGCGCTGTGTGTGATGGCTGCGCTGGCGGTGTGCGCGGTGCTGGTGCGCGCGCCGAAGGCGAGTGCGCAGGCGGCCGGAGAGCACAAGTTCCAGCCGGTGCCGGAAGCGGATGCAGACGCGCGCGCTGAAAAAATTCTGAAGCAGATGACGATCGAGGAAAAAATCGATTACCTCGGCGGCGTGAACAATATGTATGTGCGAGCGATGCCGCGGCTGGGGCTGCCGGAATTCAAAATGTCGGACGGACCTTTGGGAGTGCGAGGGACGGGCGAATCGACGGCGTATCCCGCGGGAATCATGGAAGCGGCGAACTGGAATCCTGAGCTGGAGTACAAGGTGGGCGAAGGCGTGGCGCGGGACGCGAAGGCTCGCGGCGTTTCGACGATGCTCGGACCGGGCATGAACATTTATCGCGCGCCGATGTGCGGGCGCAATTTTGAATATTTCGGCGAGGATCCATTTTTGGCATCGCGCATGGCGGTGGCGGTGATCGAGGGCATGCAGAGCGAGGGAGTGATCGCGACGGCGAAGCACTACATGGGCAACAATCAGGAGTACGACCGCTACAACGTGAGCTCGGACATTGATGAGCGGACGATGCGCGAAATTTATTTGCCGGCGTTTGAGGCGTCGGTGAAAGAGGCGCATGTGGGCGCGATCATGGATTCGTACAACTTGATCAACGGCGAGCACGCGACGCAGAACAAGTTCATCAATATTGAGGTGGCGAAGAAGGATTGGGGATTTCCGGGCGTGATCATGAGTGACTGGGACGCGACGCACGACGGAGTGGCGGCAGCGAATGGCGGGATGGATTTGGAAATGCCGTCGGGAAAGTTCATGAATAGGGAGACACTGCTGCCGGCAATCAAGGATGGCCGCGTGACCGAGGCTACGATCGACGACAAGGTGCGGCGCGTGCTGCGGTTGATGATCGAGTACGGGTATTTGGATCGCCCGCAACTGGATCCGAATGCGAGCGTGTACAACCAGGAGGGGCGGCGCGTGGCGCTGGAGGCCGCGGAAGGCGGCATGGTGCTGCTGAAGAACGACGGGAATTTGCTGCCGTTGGATAAAACGAAACTCAAGACGATTGCGGTGATTGGGCCGGACGCGTTTCCGGAAGTGCCGGAAGGCGGCGGCAGCGCGCATGTGGACCCGATCATGAAGGGAAGTTTTCTGGAGGGGATCGGCGCGTACTTGATGGGCTCGAATGTGAATGTGATGTACGAGCGCGGGGCGGTGACGCCGGTGGAGAGTTTTGGGACGACGACGCAGCTGACGACTACGGCGGATGGAAAGACGGCGGGCGTGAACGCGGAATATTTCACGAATGCGAAGCTGGACGGGAAACCTTCGGCGAAGCGCGTGGATAAGGCGATTAATTTTGGATGGAATGAGGACGGCGGCTTGGATGCGCCTGCGGGGTCGGCATCGGCGCGGTGGACGGGATATTTCACGCCGGCGAAATCGGGCGAGTACACGATTTTCGTTGGTGGACATGATGGCTATCGACTGCTGATCGACGATAAAGAGGTGGTGCGGCAGTGGGAGTGGGAGAGCACGCCGATTCAGGGGAACACCTACAAGCTGGAAGGCGGCAAAGCGCACAAGCTGGTGATGGAATATTTCCGCAAGGACAGCAAGTTTCAGGCGGGGCTTGGGATTGTGTTCGCGCAGAACGCGGCGGTGGACAAAGCGGCGGCGACGGCGGCGAAAGCGGACGCGGTGATTTTGTGCGTCGGGTTCGACGCGGAGACTGAGGGAGAGGGACGCGACCGCACGTTTGAGCTGCCGAATGGGCAGAATGCGCTGGTGAATGCCGTGCTGGCGGCGAACAAGAACACAGCGGTGGTGATTTCAGCGGGCGGCAATGTGGATATGACGCAGTGGATCGACGCGGCTCCAGCGCTGCTGCACACCTGGTATCCGGGGCAGGAAGGCGGCACGGCGCTGGCGGCGATTTTGTTTGGCGACGTCAGTCCGTCGGGCAAGCTGCCGGTATCGTTTGAGCGGGAATGGAAAGACAACGCGACTTACAACAGCTACTACGACAACGGAACGAAACACGTGAAATACACCGAGGGAATTTTTCTGGGGTACCGGCACTTCGATAAGTCGGATGTGAAGCCGCTGTTCCCGTTTGGGTACGGGCTTTCGTACACGACGTTTAAGTACGGGAATTTGAACGTGACGCCGTCGTTTAAGAAAGGCGAGCCGGTGACGGTGAGCTTCGACGTGACGAACACGGGCGCGCGCGAGGGCGCAGAAGTGGGCGAAGTGTACGTGAGCGACACGCACTCGCATGTGCCGCGGCCGGTGAAGGAATTGAAGGGCTTTGGCAAAGTGGATTTGAAACCGGGCGAAACGAAGACGATCACGGTGAAATTGAACGACCGGTCGTTTTCGTATTACGACGTGGCGAAGCATGGGTGGGTGGCAGAGCCGGGCGATTTTGGGATTATCGTGGGAAGCTCGTCGGCGAAGACGGAACTGACGGGCAAGACGTCGCTCGCGCAGTAAGATATTTTTCGACGGCAGGCGGCGGCTCGCGTCGCGTTTGTGTGCAGTGCCGCACGCGGCATTCTTGTGTAGAGTTGCGGCTCGGGCGAATTCGGCGGGTTCTCGTAGATTTGTTTTTCTGGTAGTTCCGGCAGGGCAAAAATCCAGAAGGGCGGCCTGCGCTGAAGTGGGCGAGGGGCCGTAAACGGATACAATCGTGAAAAACCGCATGTGTTCGAGAGTTTTGAAGGCTTTTAGTTGCGTTGTGCTGCTGGCGGCGTCGGCTGGGGCGCAGTGGAACCAGCTGAATCCGGTGAAGGATGTGAAGCAGCAGGCGGATGGCGCGGTGTTCACGATGGATCGAGGGACGCTGAGGCTACAGGTGTGCGCCGATTCGATCGTGCGCGTCACGTACGCGCCGGGCGCGGCGTTTCCAGACACGCCGCAATATGTGGTGACGAAGAGTGCATGGGCGCCGGCGCCATTCACGTTCACGAGTGATGACAAGAGCGCGACACTCGCGACGGGCAAGCTGAAGATCACGATTACGAAGAAGGATGGCGCGATACTTTTCGCGGATGCGAGCGGCGGGAAACTTTTTCAGGACTACGACCGGACGCTCACGCCTGCGACGGTGAACGGCGAGCAGACGTATCACTCCGAAGTGTTTTCGAATTTGTGGGATTCCACCGAAGCGTTCTACGGGCTGGGGCAGCATCAGGCAGGCGTGTGGAATTATCACGGCGAGGACGTGGATATTTCACAGGACAACACGAACATTTCGGTGCCGGTGGTGCTTTCGTCGCGCGGGTACGGAATTTTCTGGAACAATCCGTCGCGCAGCCGCTTCAACAACCGGTTTCCGCACGCGCTGTATTTGAGCGCGGAAGTGGCGGATACGGTGGACTACTACTTCTTGTACGGGCCGGATTTCGACAAGATCATCGCTTCGTATCGCGAGATGACCGGCGCGGCGCCGCTTTTCGGGAAGTGGGCGTACGGGTACTGGCAAAGCAAGAACAAGTACAACTCCGAGGATGAAGTGCTGGCCGTCGCGAAAAAATACCGCGACCTGAAAATACCCATCGACAACATCGTGCAGGACTGGTTCTGGTGGAATCACATGGGCGAGCCGGTCTTCAACAAGAACTATCCCGACCCGAAGGGAATGATCGACCAGCTGCACAAGCTGGATTTCCACATCATGTTTTCGTTCTGGCCGTATTTCGATCCGCCGTCGCCGGTATATGACGACATGGCTTCGAAAGGATTTTTCGTCGATAAGACGGTGGTAGGCGGATTTCACCCGCAGGGAATGGCGCTGTACGACGCGTTTAATCCCGCGGCGCGGAAATATTACTGGAACTTGATCAACACCGGGCTTTTTCAACTTGGCGCGGACGCATGGTGGCTCGATACGGACGAGCCGGAGACGGAAGGCCGGCAGACGCCGATCCTGGTGAACAACAAAGTTTCAATCGGAAGCGGCGCGCGCTACGCAGATCTTTTTCCGTTGATGACGACGACGGCGGTGTATGAGGGGCAGCGCAGCGTGACGGATCAGAAGCGCGTTTTCATTTTGTCGCGGTCGGCGTATGCGGGAGTGCAGCGGAATTCGGTGTCGGCGTGGTCGGGCGACGTGGAATCGAACTGGCTGGCATTTGCGCGGCAAATTCCGGCGGGGCTGAATTTCGAATTGAGCGGATTGCCGTACTGGACGACGGACATTGGCGGGTTCATCAGCGGCGGAAATCCGGACGATCCGGCGTATCGCGAGCTATATATAAGGTGGTTTGAGTACGGGGCGTTCTGCCCGATCTTCCGGGCGCACGGAACGCGGACGACGAACCAGAACGAGCTCTGGTCGTACGGGGCGGATGCGCAGACGATTTTGACGAGCTACGACCGGCTGCGTTACCGCCTGCTGCCGTACATTTATTCGATAGGTTGGATGACAACGGACCAGGGCTACACGCCGATGCGGGCGCTGGCGATGGATTACCGCACCGATGTGCGCGCGCAAAATATTGGCGACGAATATTTGTTCGGCCCGGCGATTCTGGTGGCGCCGGTGACCGAGCCGGGCGCGACGGTGCGCCATTTATATTTGCCGAAGGCGAAGTGGTACGACTTCTGGACGGGCAAGGCGGTGGATGGCGGCGCGGCGGTCGATACGGCGGCGCCGATCGAGCGGATGCCGCTGTTTGTGCGCGCGGGATCGATTGTGCCTTTGGGGCCGGATGTGCAGTGGGCAAGCGAAAAGCCGGCGGACCCGATCGAGCTGCGCGTGTATGCGGGCGCGGACGGGCACTTCACTTTGTATGAGGATCAGGGCGACACGTACAACTACGAGAAGGGACAGTTCGCGACGATTGCGTTTGCGTGGAACGATGCGTCGCACACGCTGACGATCGGCGAGCGGAAGGGAAGCTTTACAGGGATGCTCGGGAAGCGGACCTTTCACGTGGTGTTTGTGGGCGACGGTCACGGTGGCGGCATCGATCCGGCGGCGACGGCGGATAAGACGGTGGAGTACACGGGCGCGCAGGTGAGCGTTTCGCAGTAAAGGCACGAGGATGGCGCGCGAACGGATCGTAGAAGATCGAGCACGAGAAAAACTTTGCCGCGGAGTGTGCGAGGCGCTTGAGGCTTCTGAGTGCGATGCGATAACTAGGTGGCAAAGCGATAGCTGCGCTCCCGCAGTCCATAAGGGGCGTTGCAGTTGCGCGGAGGGTGCGTGAACAAGGCGGCGATGTGGCGCGGAGCTGTGACGGTTGCGGTGTCGGCTGCACTGTGTGCGGCACCGAGTGTCTCGTCGTTCGCGAGTGGGCGCAGCGCGTCGCCGCGCGACTCGCAGATTGTTGAAACTGACTCACTGTCGCCGGCGAGCTGGCCGTCGCTGATGCTGGGGACGGCGTGGTATCCGGAGCAGTGGCCGGAGTCGCGATGGGAAGCGGATCTGCAGCTGATGGAAGCGGCGCAGATTCGATTCGTGCGCATCACGGAATTTGCCTGGGCGAAGATGGAGCCGCGCGAAGGGCAGTACGATTTCGATTGGCTGGACCGCGCGATCGCAGCTGCCGCGAAACATCACATCGCCGTGGTGCTGGGCACGCCGACGGCGACACCTCCTGCGTGGCTCACGCAAAAATATCCTGAAACATTGCGAATCGAATCGAACGGCCAGCGCGTGACGCACGGAAATCGCGCGCACGGGTCGGCGACGTCTCAGCGGTATTTGGAATTCTGCCGCCAGATCGCAGGAAAGATGGGCGAACGTTACGGCAAGAACCTTAACGTGATCGGCTGGCAAATCGACAACGAGTACGGCTATGGGCAGGTCTCGTACGACGATGCGACGAAGAAAGATTTTCAGGATTGGCTCGCCGCGAAATACAGGACGATCGATAACCTGAACGAGCGATGGGCGACGCAATACTGGAGCGAGGTTTACGACAATTGGAGCGAGATACCGATCCCGGTGGGCGAGCACAATCCGGGGCTGATGCTGGATTGGAAGCGGTTTGTGACGCACGTGTGGGTCGGGTATCAGCAGAACCAGATCGACGCGCTGAAGAAGTTCATCGAGTCGCGGCAATTCATCACGGGAAATTTGATGGGGCTGTGGGACGGCGTGGATAACTACGATGTGGCGAAGCCGCTGACGTTTGCCTCGTGGGACGATTACGTGGGAACGGGGCACGTGGATCCCGCGATGAACGGGATGATTCACGATCTGACGCGCGGGTTCCTCGACCGGAATTTCTGGGTGATGGAGACGCAGCCCGGCGCGGTGAACTGGTCGAAGCTGAATAATTTTCTGAACAAAGGCGAGGCGCGCGCGATGGCGTGGCAGGCCGTAGGGCACGGCGCGGACGCGATCGGATACTGGCAATGGCGAAGCGCGCTGAACGGGCAGGAAGAATTGCACGGCACGCTGATCGGGCCGGATGGAACTCCGGTGCCGTTTTACAGCGAAGTGGCGCAGCTGGGCGCGGACTTCGCGAAGACGCAGGAGGCGCTGCGGAACACCAAGCCGGTTTCGGAAGTGGCGCTGCTGCAATCGTACGACAGCCGGTGGGCGATCGAATTTCAGAAGCACACGGAGAAATACAATCAGATTGGGATTCTTCACGATTACTACGCGGCGCTCGAGAAGCGCGCACAGTCTGTGGATGTGGTGAACCCGTACGACAAGCTCGACAGTTACAAATTGGTGGTGGCGCCGAGCTTGAATGTGATTCCCGAAGATCTCGCGGCGCATTTGCGCGAGTACGTGGAGCACGGCGGACACTTGGTGCTGGGGCCGCGGTCGGGGCAAAAAGATCAGTACAACGGGCTTCTGCCGCAACGGCAGCCGGGATATTTGGTGGATGTGCTGGGCGGGCGCGTCGAACAATACTACGCGCTCGAAGGCGATGTACCGGTAACGGGGACGTGGGGCGATGCGACAGCGTCGGTATGGGCCGAGCAGCTGAAGGCGAGTTCGGCGGAAACGCATTCGCTCGCGGAGTACGGCGAGTCTAACGGTTGGTTGGATCACCAGCCCGCGGTGCTGACGCGCGCGTTTGGCAAGGGCACGATCACGTACATCGGGACGGTGCTCGACGAAAAGACGATGGCGGCCGCGGCGGATTGGATGGTGAAGCAGACTGGTGTTGCGCCGGCGTTTGGCGCGGTGCCGAATGGAGTGGACGTAAGCCGGCGCATGGGTGCGGGCGGCAAGCAGGTGTTTGTGCTGATCAATTTCAAGCGCACGCCGGAAGTGGTGGCGTTGCCGCGCGCGATGACGGCGCTGCTGGCTGGGTCCGGCACAGTGACGTCTGTGACGCTGCCCGGATATGGCGTGGAAGTGCTGAGTGACGCGAACTGAGTGCGGGAATTTACAAACGCGTGCTTGCGTTGACTGGATTGGGGCGCGATAGTGAGCGGCAAATGAACTCCGCAATATCCACTTTGAAATTTCGCGTTCCCATTCTTGCCGCGCTGCTTTTGCTGTGCGGGCTTATCGCTGCGGGTCAGAGTTCTCATATGAGCGCGGGCGAGGCGCGGATTACGGGCTACGTGCGCGACTCGGCGTCAGGCCAGCCGTTGACGTCTGTGAAAGTGGAAGTGAGCCCGCTGGGCAGCGGGGTTTCGGAGATCTACGTTACGACGGGAACCGATGGACAATTTCGAATCGCGGGCGTGCAGGACGGAAACTACGATCTGGTGATCAACGAGAAGGGCTACAAGCCGTATCGCGAGCACATCACACTCGCGAACGGAAACTACCTGAACCTGATTGTGCGGCTGGACGCGGCGGAGCTGGCGGCGGAAATGCCGGGAGCGGTGCTCTCGGCGCACGAGCTGACGGTGCCGCAGAAAGCGCGCGATTTATATGCGAAAGGAATCGCGCTGAAAGCGAAGCCTGATTATGCGGCCGCGCTGGAGCAATTTCGCAAAGCGATCAAAGCGTATCCGACGTATTACGAGGCGTACGCGGAAGCGGGCGTGGCGGAAGTGAATTTGAATCAGCTGGACGCGGCGCAGCAGGATTTGCAGAAGTCGATCGACATGAGCGAGAGCAAGTATCCGCTGGCGATGTTTTACATGGCTGGACTTTTTAACAATAAGCGCGCGTTTGACGATGCGTTGACGGTGGGGAAGAAGGGCAACGCGATCGACGAGAATGCGTGGCGCGGGAATTTTGAGATTGCGCGCGCGTTGATCGGGCTGAAGCGCGGGGACGAGGCGTTGCCGTACGCGAAGAAAGCCGTGGCGGGCGCGCCGGATAATCCGCAGATGTATGTGGTGCTGATGAACGCGAATCTTGGCGCGCACGATTATGCGGCGGCGCTGGCGGCGATCGATGCGTTTCTGAAGTTGAACGGAACCGGGCAACAGGCTGATCAGGTGAGGCACTTGCGAGACCAGGTACAGGCTGCGGCGCAGAAGCAGGCGGCTGGTGTGCCGGCGGCTACGAATTCCGCTTCTGGCTCGAAAACGACTCCGCATTGATTTGGATCTGGTGATATGTAGATAGACATACTGTCTTTTTTGTGGACGAGTGTGCGGATTGGGGTATTGGCGGGGAAGGCGGGAAGTGGGCGGCCCGCCGGTGAACCGGCCTCCGAATGACGTCAAAGGCTGCGGCCGAGGATAAGGCAACGGCAAAGTCACACAGAGGCGCCTATTCCACTCTTGAAGTGGGAGTGATGGAGTGCGCACTTTGGAGTGGAAAGGGTGGAGTCGAACTGCGTGCGGGCCGTGCTAAAATTGAAACCCGCGCTAGGCCGGAGGGGTGGCAGAGCGGTTGAATGCGACGGTCTTGAAAACCGTTGGGCCCGTAAGGGTCTCGTAGGTTCGAATCCTACCCCCTCCGCCACTCAGTCTCGTAATTTCTCTCAGTTCCTATCCAACGGGCGAATGTCGGCGTTTTGGGCCGAGTTCCGATGATATGAGTCGCATTGCAGGAAAGTCCGAGAGCAAAGTCCGGCACCAATAAGCTCCACAACAAGAGCGCTAAGCCCGTCTAGCCGCCGATAGAGGCGTGCTCTAGCTCGTACGTCAAATCCGTTACACGCTCCAAGTTGCCCAAACAAAGCCCCGGGGCGCTCCAGGCAGCCCCTTTTTCCTTACGTCTCCACACAAAAAAATGCGCAGACGGCTCCTCGGGAACGAAGTCCGTCTGCGCAAATAAGCCGTACGTTTTCGTAGCGCCCGTTAAGCCGAAGTCCGCGCGAAGCGAGTCCGGCGCAGCGAGTCCGGCGCAGGCCCGCCAGCCCCGCGCCCACGAGCGAGTTACGCATCATCTTCGCTTCCTCACTTCGACTTTTCGATCTTCAGCGGGCTCAACGGCCTCGCCCGGAGCTTTTGGGTGGTGTTTGGTTTTGGCGCTTTGGCATCGCTCATTTCATTGCTCCCGTACACTGCGCGCAGGCGCCCTCCTGGTGAGGGGAGGACGCCTACGCATCAACTGGAAAGTCTAAAGCCGACTAGCGCAACACCGGATGCGCGAGCGGCTCGATCTTCGTTTCCTTATTGCCTTCGGAAGCTTTTTCTTCGTATCCATGTTTGTGCCGCTTTTTCAATTCACGTTCGGATACAGGGTTACTTGGCTGCGACGCGCATTAGCGACTTCACCTTCGACACCTTTTTGCCCTTCTCCAGCTTCTTCTTCGTAGCCATCGTGCTCTCCTTTCATCGTGTCATCTCGGAGAGACTGCTGGCGGGTCCGGAAACACCCAGTCCCCTGAACCCGCCATTTCCCGGCAACGGGAAACGATTGGACGACGGGCCCGATCAGCGCCTTCACCGCCGTCGCCCTGTGGCTTGCGGTCAACCTCTTCGTCGCAGCCATGTATGATTCTCTGTTTCCGTTCGGGTGGGCCCAACAGGGAACGCCGGGCCGCTGGTTCTATCGACCTGCGCCAAGGCGCTGGATCAGCGGCTTGAGGGCTGGTGCCTTCTTGCCTCTGGAGAGCTTGTGCTTCCTAGCCATGTGGGTTTCGCTCCTTTTGAATAAGCCCAAGCTTTCTATCTAGGTAATCGAAATCCCCGCTCAAAAACTGACACCCTTCCCAAAGATTTTTTGAAGTGAAGCCAACAAAGATGCAGCGTGAAGTAACCGGGACGGCTTTCAGCGGGCGCGGTGTGAGAACAGCAGCATCGAGACGGCGGCGACGGTGTAGAAGCGACGATCAGAAGCGGTGCGGCTTCGATGATTCGCGGAGCGACGCGCGAACTTGAGCGGACTTCGTTTCCGACTCGGCGATTCTTTCGATGCGAAACTTTTCGGACGTTGGAGAGACGCGAACGAGTGACGGGATTCTACACCCGTTTCGTTCGCGTAAGGCTGCGCGAGGTTATTCGAGAAGCTTCCAGCCAGAATCGAGATTGAGTTCGTCGATGGACTTCACGGCGTTCGACGTGTCTGGCCCGAAGTCCTTTTGATAAATCGCGCCATCGGACGTGATCACGAAGGTCATAACTCCCGAATTCGCGTACTCCGCGGGCCAGGCGAGGATGGCGTAGCCGTCGGTCATCGCGCCGTTCACCACGTAGTCCATCGCGCCGCCGTTCGCGTCTTCGCCCTGCTTGGTAAGAATTTTGTAGTAGTAGCCGTGGTACGGCTCGTTGGGGCCGCCGGTATGTCCATCGGCGGCTGCTGCGGCGGCGAGCGGGCCGAGCGGACTTTCGTCGTCGCCTTCGGCTTTCCAGTAAAGGCCGTTGTGCTTGCCGGAATCGCTGACGAATTTCTGAGCGTACTGCTGGACGGTGGCGTCGTCGTGAAGCTGCGCGTAGTAATCGTCCTGCGCGTCGGCCATCGCAGAGAGAGTATCCATCGCTTTGATTTCGTTTTCGCCGATGCGGCGCGCCTGGATTTCGTGCTTCGCGTCTTCGCCGTCGAAATACCATTGGCCCGCGGAATTCTTGGTGAGCGGAAAAGGGAGCGGGTAATTCGAGGCGCCGATGGTGAGGATGTAATTGCCATCGACGAGCTTGTCCCAGCGGTGCATCTGGTCGTAGGCGGCTACGAAGCGGTCTTGATTATTTTTGTCGTCGCTGGGATCGCCGGAGAGGACGAGTTCCTTGGCGTTCGTGCCGAAGACGGTGAGCAGAGCGTTGGTGTCGTGCGCTTTGGCGGCGTTATAGAGCGCGGCGCCGGCTGCGTCTTGCGACGCGAAAAGTTGCGGCGTCGCGGGAATGGATGATGTTGCGCTCTTGCTGCATCCCGCGGCGAGCGCCACGACAGTGCAGGCCGCGCCCAGCGCGACTGTTTTCAAAAATTTCCGGAAGACCGAAATTCTGACGTGCGCCATGCCACTCCTCCGACTGCTGCTTCGAACAGGTTCGCAAACCGCGCCGTGGAGCGCGGGGCTGAGCCGCAGCGCGCGCAAGCTCGAGGCCTCCGCGCGCTGCGCGTTGTCTTATTTCGGCCTGCCGCCGCGATTGCCACCGCCGCCACGGCTGGAGTTCAAGCTCTGGTTGCCGCGCGTGCTGGCTGCGCGTCCACCGGACGACATGGCACCCGGCTTCGGCGCGGGCTGAATCGAGGGGCCCGCCGGTTTGGCTGGCGTTGGATAGCCTCGATTCGGCTGCGTGCTCGGCTTCGGGCCGGGCGCGGGCTGAATCGTCGGACGACCGCCGCCGGGCTGACCCGGCTTTGGACCATTACCCGGTTGCCCTGGCTTGGGACCGTTGCCCGGCTGCCCTGGCTTTGGACCCGGCACTGGTTGAATTGTGGGCGGTTTTCCGCCGCTGGGCGGTCTTCCGCCTCCGGGGTTGCCGCCACCTGGCGGACGACCACCACCCGGCGGTCTGCCCGGATTGGGCTTGCCTGGGTTGTAGGGCGGGCGACCTCCGCCCGGAGGATTCGGTGGGCGACCACCACCCGGCGGCCTGCCTCCGCCCGGAGGCGGACGATAACCTGGCGGCCTGCCGTTCACGGGCCGGCCGGGCGGACGATAATAAGGTGGACGGCCGTATGACGGATAACCGGGGCGATACGGACGGTAGTAGCCGCCGCGCCAGTAAGGGTTGCCGTAATAAACGTTGCGGTTGTAAATGATCGTGTTGGGGCCCCAACCCATGCCCCAGCAGCCCCAACCCCATCCCCAGCCACCGCATCCGCCTCCGATTGCAGCGCCGATGGCGATGCCCGCACCGAACGAAATTCCGGCGGCGATCGCAACGCCTGGCGGCGGGTAGTAGGTGTAGCTCGGAACGACGACAGGCGGACCGTAAACCACCGTCGGGTTGTACTGCGGAACGTAGATGACTTGCGGATTCGCCGGCTGAATCACGATGGTTTGCGGCGATTCCTGAACGACTTTGATTTCAGAACTCGTTTTCAAATTGCCGGCGGCTTGCGCCTTGGCGCGCATGCGCTGGATCGCGGCCATCACGTCGGACTGTTGCGTGGCGGCGGCTTCGCCGAGAGTGGAGGTCCAGGAAAGATTGCGCGCGAGCTGATCGAGCACGGTGGGGAATTGCGTGAGGGCCTTTACGGCGGGATCCCAATCCTGGCCATCGACGGCTTTGGCGAGCGCGTCCCCGGTGAGGGACGAGTGATCGCGCAGATAGAAGGATGCGTCGGTGATCTGATCGGGAAACGAAGCGGCGCCGAGAACTTGCGCGACGAGCGCGTCGGGATAGAGTGCGATCGGAGCTACGACGCCGTCGAGTTCATCGGCGGTGAGCGGCGCGTAGTTGTCGTCGTCGGCGGTGTAATTTTGATCGCCCGACTGTTGGGCTGCGGACGCTTGTTGCTGCGCGGCGCTTTGCTGCTGCGGATCTTGAAGCATTTCCGCGGCGCTCACGGGCGAAAGTTCGAAGAGCATCGCGAAACAGGTGAGCACTGCGAAGGCTTGTTTGAAGAGAGTCATATCCAATCCTGAGTACAGCCGTTACCGGAACTGGCAGCAAAGAAATGAAGCTGAAGCGGGACGCCAATAGGCGACTGGCGCATCCTACCGCGCTGGGGGCGCGGCGTCACTCATTTTTCGAGTTTTTCGAGCGCGGCCACGACGATGAAGCGCTTTGGCGCGGGACCGATGTAGTGGAACGGATAGCAGGTGATGAGCGTGAGGCGCGAATCGGCGGTGGGCGCGAGGACGGAGACGTCGGAGGGATCGACGATGCTGATGCTGGAGACGCGGTACTTGTAGATCGCTGTGGGGGCGGTGAAATAAATTTCGTCGCCGGTCTGGATGCCGGCGAGGTCGCGGAAGTAGGTGTCGCGATGCGCGGCCAGGGCGACGTTGCCGGGCTGGCCCGGGAGCGCGGTGCCATTCAGGTGGCCGACGGATTCGGAGAGCGTGGCGTCGCTTTCGCCTTCTTCCACGATGGCGCTCACGCCGACGCTGGGAATTTCGATGCGGCCGAGTGGCGGCGGGCCGGACTTGCCCGCTGCCAGTGTGGGCGCGGCGTTGAGAGTTTTATCGAGTTGCGCGGATTGCGCGCGGAGTGCGTCGAGGCGCGCGTTTTGGTGAGACTGGTGAATCGCGGCGGCAGAGTATTGCGCGGTGCAGTAGCCGAGGGCGACGACGGCGACGAGACCGAGGAAATATTCAGCGGGCTTGCGCATGCGGCGCAGGTTACGCGAGCGTAATGCGGCGGTCGCTTCCTCGAACTTTGTGCGCGGCGCGACGGGATGTTTGAGCCAGCGTTGGACTCGGGCGCGAAGCTCATTGAATTGGACGGAAGTCATGCGCGACTCGTGATCGAAGAGAATCGCGGAGACGACGGCGAATGCGTGCCCGCCGGCTCCGCGGTTGGCTGCGTTAGAGCTGCGGCGATTTTGCGGCGCCGATTTTGCGGAGCGCGAGCAATCCGGCGAAAGCCGAAAGGCCAACGATGCCGATGAGCGGCAAATCGCTGGCTGTTTGCGGAAGCGTCGCGTCCGCGGTCGCGTTGGATGCGCTCATGGGCTGCGCGGCGCTGGTGCCCCCGGTCAACGCTGCGGACCACGACGACGCTGCATCAGGCAGCGAACTCGGATACGCGTCGTTCGTGCCGGTGCTGGGAATCCTCACGCGATTGGCGGAGCCGATGCGATCGGCCTCCGCGGCGGGATAGGCGAACTGGTCGGGCGCTGCGTCCCCGGGAAACGTGACGGCTTCGAGCACCTGGCCGTTCGAGCCGGGCGCGGAGTACGTCATGATCGTCTCACCGTTCGAAGTGAGTTTCGGATTTTGGTACGCGATCACGGTGGTGACGAGCGTCGATTCACTCTGGTTGTAGATCTGAACGATGGTCCAGCCGTTTTGCGCGCCGGACTGCTTGAACACATAGCTTCCCGGCTGAAGCACGGAGCCTGGAATTTCCATCGGCGATTGAATTGCGATCACGGCCTTCCGCTCCGGATCGTTCGCGTTGTTATCGGCACGCAAAGCCGAGCCGAGAAGTCCGGCCGCGCAGAAAAGACCCAAGGTAATGATGCCCGTTATGTTTCTCGCTCTCATGTCCGCTCCTGTGTCGAAAAAATTTCACTCCTGATTTATGAGCTATGAGGCTGGGCGAAACTGGATTGTGAAATCTCCCTGCCATTCAACTGGCGAGCCATCGAGCATCGACGGCTGATAACGCCACTGGCGAACGGCCTCGACCGAGCGCGGTATGAGCGCGACCGGCCCATTGATTGGACGTAAGGTTTTCACCGCGCCATCTTTACCGAAGGTGGCACGCAAATGCACTACATTGGAATCCCCATCGCTCACCGGGGGAGGCGGCATTTTCATGGTGGGCTCGCCGATCTGAATCTGATCGAGTTTGTGCGACCACTCGGGGCCGGGCTGAGGCGGAACGAAGAAATATTGGCGGAGCAGGATGAGAACTTTCGGCGATTCGAAGACGGTTTTTTCGGGCAGCTCGACCATCCGAGGCGCGTCTCCTTGCGCGGGCGCGGTGACCGGGAAATAGGAAGGCGTGGCGGCTGACGGGGTGGCGGGAAGCGGCGGCGCAGCGAATTTGTCGCTGGGCGCTACGGATGCGCTGTCCGGAAGGGGAGAGAGTGACGCGCTGTTCGTTGCGGCCGGGATAGCGGATTGAGAGGAAGAGGCTGGCGTGGCGTCGCCGGCGGGCGCAGCGGAAGGATCGGGTTGCGCGGGTGCGGAGTTTGCGGGCGCAGCGTCTTTCGTCCATGGAAGGTGGACGTTGCGCGAGTAGCCGATCACGAAGCAGAGCGCGAGAAACACGAGCGCGGCGGCGACGAGAAGGCCGTGGAATTTTTGGTCGGCGTCGATGAGCCTTTGGGGCGCTACGGATTGTTGCGCGGCGGTGCGTAGAGCGACATGCGGGAGAGTCGCGGCGGCGGTTGTGGTGTTTGATTTGGCGGCTTGTTTTACCGGAGCCGCGGCGCGCGGCCGGGATGGTTTTTGTTCTGGCTCAACGCGCAGCGGTTTGCGAGGCGACTTGGTGTTCGGGGCATCCTCCGCTTCGGCGATGGCGAGCAAACTTTCGATCGATGCGTCGCTCACGGCGCCGCCCGTGAACTTTCCAGGGGCGCGAATGGCCTGCGAAATGTCCACTGCCTCCAATTGCGACGCGACGAATGCAGGGCCTTCCGCGGCTGGATGCAATTCGTGGACGGGCAATTCCTCGGCGGGCTCGTCGAAAGTCTCGTCGGGCGGCGGATCGAGGACCGGCGGAGCCATTTCGAATTCTGCGATTGCGAGTACGGGCGTCGCTGCGCGCGGAGTGATTTTGGGAGTGGGCGCGGCCGGCGTTTCCGTGACGGCAGGGGCATGGACCGCTGGAGCAGCGTCCGGATCTTTCGCAGGAGGAGGCGTCGCTAGAATTTCTTCTTCTTCGATAATGGCGGGAGCGACGGGCACTTGCGCGGCTTCGTCGGGCGCGGCAGGTTCGTCGGCAACGGGTGCAGCCGTCAGCTCGACGAGGATCGGCGCTGGGGCGGGCGATTCCACCGGGGCACTCACGAGATTTTCGACGTGAGGAGTTTCTTCGATCGCGGGTGCAGCGCTGGGCTGGTCCTCTATATGCGGTACGAGCGGCGTCGAGAGTTCGATGGGCGGAGCGGCTACCGTGATCGCCGGCTCTTCGTGGTATTCGACGACGCGCGGCGCGACGTCCTGCTCAGAAGGAAAATTCATCCACAGCGCGGAGGTGTCGATGCTGGCTTGCGACGAAAGGACGGCCCGGGGCGCGGCGTGCTCGGGGCGCTTCACAATTTGCGGGCCGAGCGAGCTCTCCGAGGGAAACATTTTTTCAAAGGCGTCGGCGGTGTGCGACGGAATCGCGACGGGAATATCCGGCAACAATTTGGCGGGCACGGCCGGCTGCGTTTCGCGCGCCGTGCCGGCTGCGCCCGGTTCGTCCATCGCTTCGAATGAAAACGGCAAGCGCCGCCGCGGGATCACCGTGCTGGCAACGCGCGCCGGAAAGGCGTCGGTGTAAAGTTCGTCTCTGATCCAGTTTCGGATTTGGATGCGGTCGTCGATGGGCATCGAAACGAAGCGGACGCCGGCTTTCGTTTTCGAATCGGCGCTCCAAACCATCTCAGCAGCGACTTCAAATGTGCGATCGATGTGAGGAAGTTGGAAACGCAAGCGCGGCGCGGCGCCTTGTTCGAGAGGCTCGGCCGAGGCGATCGACATTCCGGTTTCGCTGATATCGACGATCACGCCGCCGTTCGCATCGCCGACATTCACATACGCGAGCGACTTCGGCGCGTGGCGCGGCTTCGCACGGCGTTCGTGGCCGTTCGGCGGTGCGGCGAAATGTTCCGGCGTGGCCTGCATTCAGGACTTCCCCTACTGTATTGATGCGCGGTGCGGAGCGGCGGTCGTTAGACAAGAGCGCCGCGGAACGCGCGTCGCGATATGCATCCGGACCAGGAGATTGCATCGGATGCAAACTGCCGAATCGAGTGAATCGTTGCGCTGCACAGGGGCCAGCCGGGCAGCACCCCGAGTGTACGCAACTTCAACCCGCGTGGCGCATGAAAGTAGCGTTCTACAGGAAAGACCCGAAGCAGACGTACTAGAACTGAATTCGTGCAGCAAAATGAGACGGCGGAGTAGCCGCAAAGGAACACTATGAGGGGGCGTGCGGTTTTGTTGCGTGAAACAGTCGTGCCGCGCCGGGCATTTGAGTTTTAATGGTGGCTCAATTCGGGGTTGGAGGATTTGGAAGATGAGCACAGTGGAAGCCGGCGCCGCTGACAAGATGGTGTTCCGCAAGACGAACGCGCGCGCAGGGCGGACGATTTCCGTAACGCCGGCGAACAGCACGATGCGGCATCTTTCGTACGGGCGGATCATTCTTGACGCAGGCGCGCCCGCGGTGAAATTTTCGAATGGCGTGCAGGAAACCGGATTTGTGTGCCTCGACGGCAGCGCTGATGTGAATGCCGGCGGCGAAAGATTCCACCTCGATCAGTACGACGCGCTATACATCCCGCGTGACAGCGATATTGAAGTTGCGAGCGCGAGTACCGCGGACATCGCGGAGTTTTCGACGGACGTTGAGAAAAAATATCCGCTCCAGTTTATTTCGCGCGCCGCGGCGGTGAAAGATCCGGCGCTGCATTTCGTGACGGGCGGGCCGGGCAACACGCGCGACCTGAACATCGCCATCGGGAAAAACGTGAATGCGGGACGCTTACTCGTTGGCTTCACCTTCTCCGAGCCGGGCAATTGGACCAGCTGGCCGCCGCACGAGCACGAGCATATGCTCGAGGAGCTGTACGTTTATTTCGATATGCCCGCGCCGGCGTTTGGCATACAACTTGTCTATAAGAACACGGAGTATCCGGAGCTGGTGACGGTGGTGCGCGACGGCGATGCGGTGCTGATGCCGGCCGGATATCACCCGAACGTTTCGGTGCCGGGGCATCGCATCGCATTTTTGTGGGCGATGGCCGCGCATCGGGAAGTTACAGACCGGCAGTTCGGCGTGGTAAATGTGCAGCCGGGTTTCGGGCAGGGCGGCTCGGGACTCGAGCAGTCTCGAAAGTAAGTAAGCATATTGAAGATGATCCTCGACTACTTTCAACTGGAAGGAAAAAACGCGCTGGTGACGGGTTCGCGCCGCGGGCTGGGCGCCGCGATTGCTATTGCGCTCGCGGAAGCCGGCGCGAACGTGGGCTGCCACGGGCGCGAGAAGAATGGCGGCGAAGTGGGCGACGAAATCCGGCGGCACGGCCGCAAGACTTTCTATTTCGCTGGCGATGTGACGGACGCCGCCGCATGTGCCGCGATGATCGAGAAGACCGTCGCGGATTTTGGCTCGATCGACATCCTCATTAACAACGCCGGGATCATCCGGCGTAAACCCGCGCATGAACACTCGATGGAAGATTGGAACGACGTGATTGCCGCGGATCTGACGGCCGTATTCCGCATTGCGCAGCTTGCGGGGCAGCGGATGATCGCGCAGGGCCGCGGCGGAAAAATCGTGAACATCGCGTCGCTCCTTTCATTTCAGGGCGGCGTGTTTGTTCCGGGCTACGCGGCGGCAAAGGGCGGCGTGGCGCAGCTCACGAAGGCGCTGGCGAACGAGTGGGCGTCGAAGAATATTAATGTGAACGCGATCGCACCCGGCTACATGGTGACGGATAACACCGAAGCGCTGCGCAACGATCCGGCGCGCAGCAAACAAATTCTCGATCGCATTCCCGCCGGCCGCTGGGGCGCGCCCCAGGATCTTGCGGGCGCGGCTGTGTTTCTCGCGTCGCCCGCGAGCGATTACGTGAACGGGCACATCCTCGCCGTCGATGGCGGCTGGCTCGGCCGCTAACGCCTGGCGCTCACCGCACCACATTATGAAAAAGTTGCCGCTGCGTTCCGCGGGTGTATAGTGTGCCTGCCGGGGACCGCCGGACGCGTGACCTGTCGAAAACGCCGTCCGACTCCGAGTTTCGCCTTTTGTACACTGAGTCCTTCCGACGGGCGATCCTGCGCCACCCGAGGCGCAAGCGCTCTGAAATGGCGGCGAGATGCCGTGAAGCCAAAGCAGCGCCAAGTCGTAAGCATCCGGCGAGTCCTGCTCTGGTTGTGTGAAAAGCCCCCGCAAAGCTTCCCCGCAAAATTTAGGAGCACGGCTTTTTGCGCGTCGAAGTGTGCCGCGCAATTCCTCGCCTCTCGGGTTTCGAGTTTTAATTTCACCGGAGGTGCAACATGAACGCGTACGTCACGGACCGGATCAGAAACGTGGGCATTGTCGGCCACGGCGATACGGGTAAGACCCAGCTCGTATCGTCGTTGCTGTTCACGGCGGGGATGACGCCGAGGCTGGGGAAAGTGGCCGAAGGGACCACCGTCACCGATTGGGACGAAGAGGAGATCGCGCGCAAGATTTCGATTCACACCGGAGTGGCGCACGCCGAATGGCGCCCCGCGAGCCAGCAGGACAAAATTAAGATCAACTTTCTGGATACGCCGGGCTACTCGACGTTTGTGAACGAGACGAAAGCGTCGCTGGTGGCCGCGGACGCGGCGCTGGTGCTGGTGGACGCTGCGGCGGGCGTGCAGGTGGTGACGGAGAAAGTTTGGAGCTTCGCGGATGAGTACAACCTGCCGCGCGCGATTGTGCTGAATTGGATGGACCGCGACCTCGCGGACTTTGATCGCGCGATGGAGTCGCTGCAAAACGCGTTTGGGCGCGGAGTGGCCGCGCTGCAGATGCCGATCGGGCGCGAGCGAGGATTTCGCGGCGTGGTCGATCTGATCGCGATGAAGGCGTATTTCTACCAGCCGGATGGAAACGGTGTGGCGAAGGTGGAGGAAATTCCCCAGGCGCTGGCCGACGATGCGAAGCTCGCGCACGAGTCGCTGGTGGAGCTGGTGGCGGAAGGCAACGACGATCTGATGCAGGAGTTTTTCGACGAAGGCACGCTGCCCGTTCGCGACCTGGTGAAAGGATTGCGTGAGGCGGTGGCGCAGCGGCGAATTTTTCCTGTGTTACTCACGTCCGCGCTGCATAACGTGGGGAGCGACGCGCTGCTGAATTTTGTGGCGGAGATTCTGCCCTCGCCCTGCGGGCACGGCAAATGCACGTGCCACAAGAACGCCGACCATTCGGGTGAAGTGATCGAACGCGACGTGGCCAGCACGGAGCCGTTGGCGGTGTTCGTATTCAAGACGCTGGCCGATCCTTTTTCGGGGCGCATTTCGTATTTCAAGGTGATGTCCGGTGTCCTGAAGAATGACGCGACGCTGACGAATTTTCAGCGCAGCTCGCTGGAGCGGTTCCAGCACCTGCATGTGTCGCAGGGGAAGAATGCGGCGGAGATCAACGAGCTGTACGCGGGCGATATTGGCTCGATCGCGAAACTGAAGGAAACCACTACGGGCGAGACGCTGGGGGATAAGAGCGCGGTGGTCTTTTACCCTCCTGCGCGGCTGCCGGAGCCGGCGATCACGTTTGCCGTGGAGCCGAAGACGCGCGCGGACGAAGATCGCATCGGCGTGGCGATCCACAAAATCCTGGAAGAAGATCCGTCGCTGCGTTTCGGGCGGGACCCGCAGACCAAAGAATTCTTGTTGAGCGGGTCGGGGCAGCAGCACGTGGAAGTGATCGTCGCAAAACTGCGCAAGCGCTACCACGTGGACCTGGTGATTCATCCGCCGAAAATTCCATACCGCGAAACGATCCGTGCGAAAGCCGACGCGGAAGGCAAACACAAGAAGCAGACCGGCGGGCACGGGCAGTTTGGATTGTGCCGGATCAAACTGGACCCGCTGCCTCGCGGGCGAGGAATCGAGTTCGTCGATGATGTGTTTGGCGGCGCGATTCCGAAGAACTGGATTCCGTCGGTGGAGAAGGGAGTGCGCGAATCGGCAGAACGCGGTTACCTCGCGGGATTTCCGGTGGTGGATTTCCGCGTGAGCCTTTACGACGGCAAATATCACGACGTGGATTCGAGCGACATGGCGTTCAAGATCGCGGGCTCGCTCGCGTTCAAGGAAGCGATGAAGCAGGCGCGGCCGTGTTTGCTCGAGCCGGTGATGACAGTCGAGGTGCACGCGCCGAATCAATATTCCGGCGACTTGCTGGGGCATTTCAGCAGCAGGCGCGGGAAGATCAGCGGCAGCGATTCGCGCGCGGGAAGCGTGACGATCAAGGCGCAGGTGCCGTTTGCGGAGATGTTGAGTTACGCGAACGAGCTGACTTCGCTGACGCAGGGGCGCGGGAGCTACAGCATGGAATTTTCGCACTACGATTACGTGCCGAATGAAATCGCGGAGAAGGTGATTGCGGCGCACAAACCGGCGCACACGCTGGATGAGGAGAAGTCGCACAGCGCGACGGCGTAAGGCTACGTGCGGTTGACGGTCTTTGCCATGCGCACGATGGGGAGCTGCACGCCGCCGTCGAGCGCGACTTCGAGTGCTTCGAGCTTCGCGTAGCCGCGCGTTTCGTAGAATGCGACGCCGCTAAGCGTCGCGCCCATTTCGAGGCGCGTGAAGCCGGCGGCGATTGCGGCTTGCTCGCACGCGTCAAGAATGAGCGTGCCGATGCCGCGGCGCGCCCAGCGAGGTGACACGAAGAAGGCGCGAATTTTCGCGGCGTCGCGCGCGGGGTCGAGAAGCGAATCTTCGCGGCCGGCGAACTGGTCGCCGCCGTAGAGCGTCTTGCGTTTGCTCCAGCCGCCGCAGCCGGCGAAGTCTTCCACTGCGCCGCTACCGTTGCTTGCGAGCGCTTCGGCGACGAAGTACGTGCCGTCGGCGATGAGCTGCGTATCCACGCCATAGACAGACGCGAGTCCTCCGTCGATCTGTGCCTGCGTATAGAAGCCGGGTTGCAGGCCGCGCACAGAGGCATCGATCAGTTCGCGCAGCTTGGGAATGTCCGCGGGAACGGCGATATGAACGCGCACTTGAGAAGAATTACTCATCGATTTCCCAGCGTAGCACGCGCGCATTAGTGGGAGGCGGTGGGTTTGGTTTCGGGGGCGTTCGCGGCGATCAGCGCCTGGAATTTTGCCACTTCGTCGGGCTTTTTCAGCGCCTGATATTCAGCGACGAGGTCGTTGCGCGCGTTCACGAGCCAGCTCACCTTCGGGTCCATCTGCTTCACGAGGATGTCGTAGCCGGCGCGTGTTTCCGATTCGGCGTCGGCGTAGCGACGTTGACGCAGCAGCGTGCGGCCGAGCTTGATGCGCGCGATTCCGGTGTTGGTGCTGGTGGCGGACTGCGCTTCGGTATAAATCGGAATCACCATGCGGTACTGCTTCTCGGCGCGCGGCCAATCTTTTTGCGCGGAGTACACGCTGCCGATGTTCGAGAGCGCCGTGGCGTACCAGTAGTGATGCTCGCCGTACACGGAGCGGCAAATGTCGGCCATGCGGTTGAAATAGGCCAGCGCTTCTAGGTAATTTCCCTTTCGCAGCGCGACAGTGCCGAGTTCGTTCACGGTGGACGCGACAGTGGGGTGAACTTTTCCGTAAGCGGCTTCCTTGATCGCCAGCGATTGCTGGAGCAACGCGAGCGCGTCGTCGTAGCGATCCTCGAGAACGAGCGTGCGCGCGAGGATCGTCAGGTCGGCTGCGGTGACGACGCTGTCTTTCCCGTACCAGTTCTGCACGATGGCGAGCGCCTGGCGGTCGTACATTTCGGCGGCGGGGTAGTGGCCGGCGTCCGATTCGATGGCGCCGAGATTGATCAGAATGTCGGCGACGCGCGGATGGCGGTCGCCATAAATCTGCTTGTACATCACGAGCGCGCGCAGGTTGATGCCGTTCGAAACTTCGTGATTGCCGGCGTAGTAGTTTGCGTTCGCGAGTTCGTGGAGCGAATCGGCCAGGTCGGCTTGCGACGCGCCGGGTGCGGAAAAGAAATTCACGGTCTTTTCGAGTTGCGCGATGGCTTGCGGATATTCGCCGCGATCTTCAAGCACGCCGCCGAGCTGGAGCATGGCTTTGCCGATGGCGGGATCGTTCGGTTTGAGCTTGCGTTCATAAATGTCGAGCGCCTGGCGGGTGAGCTTTTCCGCGTCGTCGTATTTTGCCTGTGAGTCGCGCAGAGAGCCGAGCGCGAGCAGGCTGGCGGCAGCTTCGGTGCTGTTCGGGCCAAACATCGTGTTGCGCTCTTTCAGCGCGGATTCGAGCAGCGTGTTGGCCTGGTCGAAGCGGCCGAGTTTTTCGTTGATGCCGCCGAGGGTGTCGTAAAGGTCGGCCTGTGAAGCGGGATCGGCATCGAGCCCGTGCGCGTCACGCGCGCCACGATCGAGCAGCGTCACGGCGCGCAAATCTTCCGCAGGACCAGCCGAGGGGTCGCCGCCCTGAAACAGATTCACGGTGAAATCCTGGATGCGCTTGGTGCGGGCGGCTTCGGCCACGGCGGCGTTGCGAGCGCGGGTGAGCTTCACGGTGTAAACGACGATCAACGCGATCACCACCGCGAGCACGGCCGCGGCTGCGGAAAGCCAGTTGCGATTGCGGCGAACAAATTTTCCGGCGGTGTAGCGCAGCGAATCGGGCCGGGCGTCGAGAGGCTCACCCTTCAAGTAATGATTCACGTCGCGGATCAGCGCCTCCACGGATTGGTACCGCTGCCGTGGATCTTTGTGCATCGAGGTGAGGCACAGCACGTCGAGGTCGGCCCACGCGGACGGACGCAGCGACGCCGCGTAGCCTGTCGCGGCATTCGGCGAGTGCGTTTCGTGGTACGCCGCGGACGGCTTTTCGGGCTGCTGCTCCACCAGAATTTTCACGGCTTGCGCCGGCGGGACCGCAGCCACATCAAAAGGCAGTTTTCCCGCGAGCAATTCGTAGAGCACCACGCCGAGCGAATAAACGTCGGCCAGAATTCCCACTTGCTCGCCGCCGAATTGCTCGGGCGCGGCGTAGGCGGGCGTCATCAGGCGCAGCGCGGTGATGGTCTGGTCCTCGGCGCCAAGCGTCGCCATTTGTTTCGCGATGCCGAAGTCGAGCAGGCGTACGGCGCTATCGTCTCGCACCAGAATGTTGGAGGGCTTCAGGTCGCGGTGAATCACGGCGTTCTGGTGCGCGTAGAGCACGGCCTGGCACACATCACGGAAAAGGCGCAGGCGTTCTTCGATCGCGCAATTGTGGCGGCGGCAAAATTCGGTGAGCGGCGCGCCCTCCACGTATTCCATCACAAAGAAGGGAGTGCCGTCGGAGGTGGTGTCCGCGTCGTAGAGCCTTGCGATCCACGGATGATTCAGCTGCGCGAGAGTGCGCTGCTCGGCGGCGAAACGCGCGCGGCGCGCGGGCGAGAGCCACGCATCGCGCAGAACTTTGATCGCCACCCGGCTGCCGAGGTCGGCGCGCTCGCCCAGGAATACGACGCCCATGCCGCCTTCGCCGAGTTTGCGGATTACGCGGTAAGCGCCAAAGTCGCGAGTTTCGCCCGAGTGATCCGCGGAGGGAGCGTTCAGGATCCGATCGGCGAGGTGGCCGATGTCGCGATCGAGCAGCGAATGGCCGCGCGCATCTTGCTCGAGCAGCGCGAAAATTTCTCCGGCCAGCGCGGCGTCGCCGCCGCAGCGCGAATCGACGAACGCGCGCTGGTCCTCTGGAGCGAGCCCCGCGGCCTCGTGGAACACAGCTTGAATTTGTTGCCAGCGCGCGCTATCCACTCAATTGATCCGTCCGCGGGAGATTAAATCGCGGGTACCGCGCCTCTAGCAAGCTTTGCGCAGTTGATTCGCGAGCCAGGCTTTCGCGGCGCGCCAGTCGCGCAAGACCGTTGCCTCGGAAACGCCGAGCAGTTCGGCTGCCTCTGGAATTTCCAAGCCGCCGAAAAAACGCGTCTCGACCATCATTGCCTGCCGCGGATTCATTTCGGCCAGCGCGTCGAGCGCGTTATTCAGCGCCAGCACTTCATCTTCACTCGACGGCGCTTTGGTCAGCGCATCGTCGAACGAGACCGTCATCTCCGCGCCGCCGCCGCGTTTGTCTGCATTGCGCCTGCGCGCCGCTTCCACCAGCAGCTGGCGCATGGCTCGCGCCGCGATGCGCTTGAAATGCAGGCGCGAGGTGGCGCCGATGTCTGGCGATTTCGCGAGCTTCAGCCACGCTTCGTTCACAAGGGCGGTGGGGCTGAGAGTGGCGCTGGGATCGCCGCGCCTTACGGCGTAGGCAAGGCGCCGCAGCTCCTCGTAGGTGACGCTGAAGAGCTGGTCGAGCGCGTGCCGGTTTGCGACCGGCGCCTCGAGCAGGTCCGCTTCAAATTGGACAGGTTCCGCCTGAGGCTTGGGCAGCGTGACGGTTTTGGAGGAGGCTTTACGCATAGTTGGATATAGAACGGGGCAGAAGCGCGAATTCCACGCAGTGCCGAAACTTTAGCACCGCCGCCCGCGAACGGCAACGAGGCGGCAGGTGCGGCACGACTTGCGCGAATGCGCATGTTCACGAGGAGAATTAATGAAAACGACTACGTTCAAGAAGGCGTTTCTGGCGACGGCGCTCGCAGCGGCATGCTTGGCCGTGGCTTGCGGCGACAGCGTGGAAGGGAAGTATCGCGACCCGAGCGGGACGATCAATTGCAGCTTCGAGGACGGAAAGGCGTACATTGGCCTGGGCGTGTACGCCGTGGATGGCACGTACAAAATCGATGGAAACAAAATCATCGCTACCGGCGACTTCGGAATGATGCTGCCGCACACAATCGTTTTCACCGTTAATAAGGATGGATCGCTCGACCCGCAGCGCGACACCCCGATCCCGCGCCTGGAGAAGGTGAAGAATTGATGCGTCTGATTCGGCGGGTGGCGCTCGTAGTCGCTGCGTTGGCGAGCCTCGTCTTGGGCGGCCTTGCGTCCGCGCAGGACTTGCACATGGGCGTCACGTACGTGTGCAACGGCGAGCGCCTTCTGATCGAGAGCTGCAACATGCGCGACACGTCCGATACCTCGACCTGCATGGTGCAGCATCCCGACCGGCCGCAGCACAACGGCTTTCCCGCGTACACGAATGAAACCCGCGGCACGCTGAAGACGCTGCTGCCTGCGTGCAAGCAGCCGGGTTCGGCGCAGGTGGCGAAGGCGGATAGCGCGCGGAAAGGCGCGCAGGACAAACAAGACGCGATCGCGCAGCAGAACCTGAAACTGATGGACACGCCGCCACCCGGCGCTGCAGGACCAACAAGCGTGTCTCGCGATAAAGCGCGGCTGCAGCGCTGCCTGAGCGCGGGGCGCACCGAAGGCCAGTGCGCGGGCAATGCGTTTGGGAATTTTTTCGGGGAGGCGCTCAATCTCGCCGGAGCTTTGATCGGCGCGGATAAGCCGGAAACGGGGCTCTACTTCGCCGGCCGCTACGAAGGAAACGGCTGGCGCATCGATTTCACGCCGGGCATCGCGGAAATGTACTGCTCGGATCTGGTGACGAGCGGCCATCCTTACAAAATCGAATTCCAGGGCACGAAGGTCGCGCTGCATGTGCAGAACGATCCGCAGGGGCTTATTTTTTCTTTGCGCGACGGCAAGCTTTACGGACCTTCGCAGGCGGTTGCGGTGGCGGGGCGGATCGTGGTGGGCACCACGGCCGGTAGCGGTGGGTCGTACGCCGCGAGTCCGTCGAGCAGCAGTGAGCCGACCACCACAACTCACACGACGACGACGGACATGAGCCCACTGCAAGCCCAGGCTTACGTTAGCAGCGGCGGATCGGGCACGGTGCAGCCGAATGGCGCGAGTTACTCCGTAACCGAGACGACCACGAGCACGGAATACCATTCAACGCCGGCACCGCAGGTGAGTTACAACACGGGCCCGCAGGTGATCACCGCGCCGCGCACGCGTTCGTGCCCAGCACCTGTACTCACGAATACTCCAGAGCGGCAAGCGCAAGATATGGGCAGCGCGCTTACGTCGATCGCCGGAATTTTTGGCGGATCGGACGACGCACCGGAGAAGAAATCCCCGGCTGCGCTTGCTCCCACCGGCTTGCGGATGACCGGTGAATTCGAAACTCCGGGCGGCGCGGACATCGATTTTCGCGACAACAGCGCGATCGTCGCGTGCGGCTTAATCGCGGCGGAGTACCCGTACACGGTGGATCTGAGCGGTGAACATCCGGTGCTGCGCCTCGCGGGGCCGGGCAAGCAGCCGATTGACCTCACGTTCGGTGAGAAGAATACTTTTGCGGGGACGGGCGAGATTCAAGTGACGGGCCGCGTGCCGATGGGACAAAACAATGACGGCGACGTGGTGTACTCGCAACGGACGGCGAAGTGTTCGCTCGGCACGTTCAGCGCGGCGGCGGACGGAGCGCCGGTGAATTTGTCTGCGGCGGCGAGTTCCGCGGGTTCGCCAGCCGCGCCTGCGGGTGGTGCGAGTGCGGCCACGCCTGTAAGCGGGGTTTCGTCGGTGGCTGCGGGCGCTCATCCGAATTTTTCCACCGCCGCGAAACCGCTCGGAAACGCGGTGCTAACGATCAAGTCGGGCTTTCCGGCGCAGCCGAACGCACCCGATCCATTGAGGGGCTCGGCATTTATGCTGATGCGAAATCCGGTGGCGGCGGCGCTGGCGAAGAGCGGAGTGCTGGTGCCGGCTCATATGTCCGGCCAGGAAGCGATTCACAGCGCGTGCGAAGCGAACAAGCCCGAGTGCGGGAAATATCTGATCGCGGTGGGGAACGACGCCGCCACCGGCGCGAAATCCGGAGCGAACGGCGCGACGGTGTTGCCCGGAGTTCCGCCGGGGACGTACTACCTGACCACATCCGCGAAAATTGGCCAGCTGGTGATGTACTGGCAGGTGAAGCTGGATTTGAAGTCCGGCGCGAACGCGATCACGCTCGATACGCGCAACGCGGAACCGGTGAAATAAAAAAGGCGCGCCGGCCGCTCGTCGAGTGCTGTGCAAACGCGCCGAGCAAACTGAACGCGCCTGTGAGAGTCACCCTTCTGAACCGGCTGCCGCGTTACCGATCGAGCCCGCGGTACTTCATCATCGACTCCACGCTGGGCGCCTTGCCGCGCCACGCTTCGTACAGTTTTTCGAGATCCTCTGTGTTTCCGCGCGAAAGAATCATCTGGCGGAAACGGTCGCCGTTCGCGCGCGTGAGGCCGCCGTTGTCGTCGAACCACTGATACGCATCGTCGTCGAGCATCTGCGTCCAGAGGTAGGCGTAGTAGCCCGCCGCGTAGCCGCCGCCCCAGATGTGATTGAAGTAGCTCGACCGGTAGCGCGGTGGCACATAGGAAATCAGCAGGTGCGTCTTCTGGAGCGACTGCTTTTCAAACGCATCCGGATCCTGCAGGGGCGCGGAGGCCGGCAGAGTATGCCACTGCATGTCGAGTTCGGCGGCGGCGAGCAGCTCGGTGAGCCTATAGCCTTCGTTGAACGTTGCCGCTTTCTGAACTTTTGCGACGAGATCGGCCGGCATCACCTCACCCGTCTTGTAATGTTTGGCGTAGTGATTGAACACGGCCGGGTAAATCGCCCAGTGCTCGTTAAATTGAGAAGGAAATTCCACGAAGTCGCGCGCCGTGCTGGTGCCGGACATCGCCGGGAACTCGGTATTGGCGAACATGCCGTGCAAAGCGTGGCCGAACTCGTGGAACATCGTGGTGACGTCGGTGAAGCTGATCAGCGCGGGTTCGCCGGGCGCCGGCTTCGGGAAATTCCCGACGTTGTACACCACCGGCAGGTGGCCGAGCAGTTTCGACTGATCGACGAAGTTGCCCATCCACGCGCCGCCTTCTTTATTGTCGCGCTTGAAGTAGTCGCAGTAGAAAAGCGCGAGGGGCTTGCCGTCCACATCGAAGACTTCGAAGACGCGCACGTCGGGCTCGTACACCGGTATGTCTTTGCGTTCCTTGAAGGTGATGCCGTAGAGCTGCGTCGCGGCGTAAAAGACGCCGTTCTCGAGCACGTTGTCGATTTCGAAGTAGGGCTTCACTTCGGAGTCGTTCAAGTCGTACTTGGCCTTGCGCACCTGCTCGGCATAGAAATCCCAGTCCCACGGCTGGAGCGTGAAGCCGCCCTTCTGCGCGTCGATCACGGCTTGAATATCTTTCGCTTCGTTCGCTGCCTTGCCGGTGGCGATGGGCACCAGCGAGTCCATGAACTTCAGCGCGTTCTCCGGCGTCTTGGCCATCTGATTTTCGAGCGACCAAGCGGCGTAGTTCGGATAGCCGAGCAGTTGAGCGCGCTGTGCGCGAAGCTGGGCGATTTTGGCGATGGTATCGCGCGTGTCGTTGGCGTCTCCATGCTCGGCGCGGTCCCATGAGTTTTTGAAAATGTCCTGGCGGGTGGCGCGGTTGGTGAGCGTGCCGGCCTCGGGCTGTTGCGTGGTGTTCTGCAGGGGCAGCACGTAGCCCGTGGTCTTGTCGCGGCCCTTTGCGGCGGCCGCGGCGGCCGCGAACTGCGCGTCGGTGAATCCGGCCAGCGAGGCTTTATCGTCGGTGTAGTACGCGCCGCGCTTCGTGGCCGCGAGCAGCTTCTCGGAGAAATCGTTTCCGAGCGTGGAGAGCTGCTCGTTCATCTTTTTGAGTTTCTCTTTGTCCGCGGGCGAGAGGTTCGCGCCGGCGCGCACAAAGTTGTCGTAGGTGAGTTCGAGCAGCCGCAGCGATTCGGGATCGAGCTTCAGCGTGTCGCGCTGCTTATAGAGCGTCGAGACGCGTGCGAAGAGCTTTTCGTTGAGCACGATCGCATCGTTGTGCGCGGCGAATTTTGGCGCAAGGCTCGCGCGAATCTGCAGCAACTCCGGATCGGAATTGGCCTGCACTACCGCGGCGAACGTGTTCATTGCGCGCGTGAGCAGCTGGCCGCTCTTTTGCATCGCGACTAAAGTGTTTTCGAATGTGGGCGGCTGCGGGTTGTCCGCGATGGCCCGCACTTCGGCCAGTTCCTGCGCCATGCCGGCTTCGATCGCGGGCTGGTAGTCGGAGTCCTTGATTTTGTCGAACGGCGGCGCGCCGAACGGCAACGTGCTCGCCGCATAGAATGGATTCGACGGCCCGAACTTCGCGTCTCCTGCCTGGCCCGCTGCTCCGGTGGCGATGGCGCCCGACGAAAGGATTACAGTCATAGTTGTAAGAAGTACCTTCCCGTATTTTGTGCGTCCGGAATTGAATCGAGTGGTGGTCGGCATAAGGTCAGTGCGTTTTCCCATTCTCGACCTTATATCTTAAGGTAAATCGGAAGATCGAGATGTAAATTGCGCGGTAACGCCCGGATTCGCGAACTTTTTACGGCAAATAATGTTCCGGCGGCGAACTGGGCGGCGTCTAATTTTCAGCAGGGCGGCTGCCCCTTGAAAACTTCGCTCGCGGGACGCAATCCGCTCTCACTTCATTATAATGCCAGCCTCATATTCTGATTGTTCTGATATCGGGGTATTCATGCCGGTGAAGTGGCTGCGAAGCTTGGGCCTTGCGATCGTCGTAGCGCAGTGTGTGTGCGCGGCCAGTTTGCGCGCGCAGCAGCAGCCGGCGCCCCCGGCGGCTTCGCCCGGCGCGGCGAATCCGGCCGTGCTGCAGCTCACGTTGAAGCAGGCCGTGGAGCTGGCGCTGAAACAAAATCCACAGCGCGTGATCGCGAAAATTCTGCTCTTCGAAAGCGAACGCAACAGCCAAATTGCCCGCGCGCCGCTGCTTCCGCAGGCTGGCATCGACGGCGCAGCCTCGCTCAATCAGTACAACCTGCAGATTGTCGAGTCGCAGCCGCGTCCTGTCGATGCCGGACCTTATCAATACCTCGACGTCGGGCCAAATTTTTCGCAGACGCTGCTGAACCTGCCGCTGATTCGCGCATATCAAGCGGGCCGCGAAGGCGTGAAGCAGGCGCGCTCCGATGAGCGGACGGCGCGCGAAATTGCCGTGCAGGCGACGGTGAATGAGTACCTGCTGATCCTGCGCGCGCTCGCCGATCGCGAAGCTGCGCAATCGCGCGTGGACCTCGCGCAGCGGCTGTACGAGCAGGCCTCGCAGCTGCAGAAAAACGGCATCGGGCTCAACATCGACACCACGCGCGCGAACGTGGAGCTGCAAAACGAAAAGCAAAACCTGATCGATGCGGACACGGCGACGCGGACGACGAAATATCAGCTCGCTGCGCTGCTCGACCTGCCGCGCACGCAGGAACTCGACGTGGTGGACCGGCTGAGCTTTTTCGATTTGCCCGCGATGGAAAAAGAGGCGCTGGTCACCGCAGCGCTCGCCGCGCGGCCGGAAATGCGTTCGTTCGATTCGCAGCAGCGAATCGCGCGCCTCAATACAGACGCTGCCGGCGAGCAGCGCCTGCCGCAGCTCGCATTCGACGGCTTCTGGCACTATCAGGCCAAGCACATCAGCGACGGCGTGCCCGGCTACACGTACGAAATCACGCTCGCGTTTCCGCTTTTTACCGGAGGAAAGATTCACGCGGAAGAGGCGAAGGCCAAGCTCGAAGAGCAGCGCATCGCGGAGAATCGCAGGCAGTTGGAAGCGCAGATTGTGAGCGACGTAAAGACGGCGTTCGATCAACTGGCTGCGGCGCGCACGAGCGTGGACGTTGCGAATCTCGGATTGAAACTTGCGCAGGATGAAGTGGCGCAGGCGCAGAGGCGGTTCGCGGCCGGCGTTACCACCAACGTGGAAGTGATCACCGCGCAGGACGCGCTGGCTCGCGCCAGCGACAACCAGATCGCCGCTCTCTACAACTTCAATCTTTCTCGCGCGCTGCTGGCTCGCGCAACGGGCGATATCGAAGGGATGTACACAAAGTAAAGGACGAATCGATCATGAGCTCATCGCCCCCGAATCCTCCACAACCGCCATCGGCCGGCGGGCCGGCCGCGCCAATCGCTCCTCCGTCGGTCGCGCCCGCCCCTGCGGCTGAGCGGAAATCCATATCTCTCATTGAGAGATTTCGCGAATTGAGCACCGGGACGAAGGTGATGATCGCCGTGGTGATCCTGGTGCTGCTATTCGCGATCTATATATATACGGGGCGCGTGACCACCGATGACGCTCAAGTGGATGCGCACATCTCGGCCATCGCGCCGCAGGTGCCGGGGTACGCGATTCAACTTTTTATCAATGACAACGTTCCTGTGAAGGAAGGCGAAGAACTCCTCGAAATCGATCCACGGCCGTATGAAGCCGAACTCGCACAGGCGCAGGCGAATTTGGACGTGGCGATCGCGCAGGCCAATTCCGCGCAGCTACAGATCGGCCTCACGCGCGACACCACCACGCACGCCACCAGCGGCGCCTCCGGCCAGCAGCAATCGGACACCGCGATCTACGCCAGTTCGCAGGCGCAGCTCGAGCAGACGGCCACGGCGAATCTGCAATTCGCGGAAGCCAATGTTGCGTCGAAGCGGGCCACGAATGAACGCGCGCAAAGCGACCTGAAGCGGTATCAGCCGCTGCTCGGAACGGACGATGTGTCGAAGTTTCAATTTGACGCGGTGGAAGCCGCTGCGCGCGTGGCGAAGAGCGACCTCGAAGCGGCCGAGCAGCAACTGGCCGCCGCAAAACAGGCCGTGGCGATCGCGCGCTCCAATGCGCAGTCAGCGCAGGCGCGCATGAGCCAGTCGCAGGCGATGTATCTGGAAACGAAAGCGCGAGAACAACAAGTGCCGATCGCCGAAGCGACGTACAAATCGGCTGTAGCGAATGTGGAACGAGCGAAGGCGGCGGTACAGCAGGCGCAACTCAACCTCGGCTACACGCATATCATCGCGCCGATTACGGGGCAGCTGACGCAGAAGTCCGTGGACCTTGGCCAGTATGTCTCCGCGGGGCAGCTGCTTTTCACCATCGTGCCGCTCGATAAGGTTTACATCACCGCGAATTTCAAAGAGACGCAGCTCGCCAACGTTCACCCTGGCCAGCACGCCAGGATTCACGTGGATACCTACGACAAGGACTTCGACGGAGTGGTGGATTCGATCGCCGGAGCCACGGGCTCGCTGCAGGCGCTGCTGCCGCCGCAAAACGCGACGGGGAATTTCATCAAAGTGGTGCAGCGCATTCCGGTGAAAATTCTGGTGAAGCAGTCCGACGACCCGAATTACACGCTGCGCCCTGGAATGAACG
The DNA here is from genome assembly GCA_963702125.1 of uncultured Acidobacteriota bacterium. Classification (GTDB taxonomy): domain Bacteria; phylum Acidobacteriota; class Terriglobia; order Acidiferrales; family UBA7541; genus Palsa-295. Next base: position 3,396,148 of record OY969716.1, on the reverse strand, counting down.
TGGAGGCGACGATCTTAACGCGCTGGTCGCACGGGGAGCGGAGCACGCGGTGAGTTATTTAGCCGGCAACGTACCGGGCACGCAGGAGGAATGGGAACTCCAAGAAGGCAAGTTCATGAGCCGCATTATCGCGCAGCTTTCGCCCCAGGCGCGGCTAGCGGCTCTGCTCAGCGTGGGAGTGGTCACCGCAGTCGAAATTTCCAACCGCATCTCGATCAACGTGCTGCTGCCGGATATCCAGGGCAGCGTCGGCGCCAATTCCGACGAGATCAGCTGGGCGATTACACTGTACAACCTGGGATTTCTTTGCTCGATCGCCGTCGCATCGTGGATGACGCGGGTGATCGGTACGCGCAGGCACCTGCTTTACAGCATTGGTTTTTATTCCATCGGTGCGATCGGCTGCTTTCTGAGCGTGCACAGCCTCACTTCTCTGCTCGTGGCGCGCACGATCATGGGTTTCGGCGGCGGCGCGTTTCTGGTTCGTGCGGTGATTCTCGCGAACACTATGTTCCCCGGAAGATCGAGGCTTGGCGCCGTAACGAAATTGTATTTTATTCTTGGAATTTTCCAGGTCATCTATCCGCCGTCGATGGGATGGATCAACGACCACTTTCATTGGAACTACGCGTTCCTTCTGGATTTTCCGTTTCTGGCCATTGGAGCAATGCTGGTCGCGAGGCATATTCCGAAGGGCCACATCTTCATACGCGATCCGCAAAAAAGCGTGGATTACCGCGGCGCGTTCGTCCTGCTTGTGTCGCTCGCGTGCCTGCAGCTTGCCACCAGCCGAGGCGAACAGGATTTATGGCTTGAATCGGTGTGGGTCAGCGCGTCGTTGGCTGTTGCGATCGCTTTCCTCGGCTATTTTCTGTGGTGGGATTCCCGCGCGGAGGTCTCGGATCCTGTGTTTCACCTGCGCGTGATCTGGCGGACTGCGCAACTGCGGACGTCGCTCCTGGTGGTGATGATCGTCGGCGCGATCCTTGGCGGGGGTCTGTACGTGGTGCCGCAATACTTGCGGTTCGTGCAGGACTACAGCGCCACCCAAACCGGTGGATTCATCTCGATTTATTCGTTCGGGCTCACGCTGGGTCTGGTGTGCTCGCTGCGGCTCGTGATGCCGAGAATCGGCGGTGCATGGACGATTGCGTTGGGCTTGACGATGCTTTCCGTCACGTGCGGACTGATCATCTATATCTGGACTCCGACGACGCCGACGGTGGTGCTGGCTCCGGCGCTCTTTCTGCAAGGATTGTTCCTTGCGCCGACGCTGCTTGGCGCGGCTAACGTGGCGACGGGCAATGTGCCGCTTGCCGACGTGAACGACGTATCGACGATGTTTTTTTTCGTGCGGCAGCTGGGAAACACGATGGGCGTGACGGCTGCGACCGTGCTGTTCGACCACCGCATGACGGTCCACTCAACCTACCTGCTCGATACGGCGAACCGACTCGATCCCACCGCACTCTCGACGCTGCACGCGTACTCAGGACTCGTTCACCGCAACGCCGGAGGAGCCTACGACCCGTCGCTCGGGGCGTTGCGGCTTTTTCAGAACAACGTAATCATTCAGAGCCGGCTGCTTTCGTACATCGATATTTATTTCGGGCTCGCGCTGCTGGCCGCAATCGGAGTAATTCTTCTGTGGCTGGCGCGAGCGCGCTTTCGAAGCGCGTCCAGTCAGGTGCCGGCTCACTTCCACCACGTCCTGTAGCGCCGCGCTGCTAGTTCGATTTTGGGGGCATCATCACGAGCGCCCACACCGCCGCGGGACGCATGTACATGGAGGCGCGGAAATTTCCGGTGACGTCCCAGGCTTCGGGAGTGCGGAACCAGTAGCCTTTGGTTTCGTAGGAGACGTGATAGATGCCCCAGGCGGTGTGAAACGCTTCGTCCTTCATTCCTTCGCTGAGCAGAAGCGCCGCAAAGCCGAACGTGGTGCCGGCCCAGACTTCCTCGCCCTGTTCGTTGTCGGTGAGGATCGAGCCGTCGGCGGCCATGCCGTTCGCGGCGCCCATTTCGCCGCCGCCGAATTTCAGCACATTGAACGCATAAACCTTTTTCATCGCGGAAAGCTTCATTTCCGGTGGCACGATGTCGCCGAGGCCGGTGAGATTGGCGTACCACTCGCCGGCGAGCTGGTCGGCTTGAATCGCGTTGCTGTCTTTCGGGCTGTCCACGTCGTAGCGGAAATATTCGCCATTCCAAAGTTTGGTGACGTAGGTGTTCTGCGCCTTCAGGAACATGGCGTGATATTTGTCCGCGGCTGATGAGTCGCCGAGAGCTTTTGCAGTCTCTTCCGCTGCGCGCAAAGCTGCGAGCCACAGACCGCCGCAGTAGGCGCTGACGCCGTGAACGGGCCAGGAGTCGTACGTTTGGTCGGGGAAGCCGCTATTTTCCGGGACGCCGCCGCCGCTGTGGTCGAATTGCTGGAGATAGGCGATGGCGTCCTGCATCGAGGGCCACATTTGTTTTAAGAACGCGGTGTCGGTGCGGCCGGTGAGAACGTAATCGCGATAAGCCATCAGAACGAATTTGGAATTGAGATCCTTCCACTGATTCGTGTCCTGCCAGCCGGGCTCGTTCACCAGGAAGAATGGATCGCCTTCGGGGACGCCGAGATCGTGGGGGACGAGGCCTTTGTTTTTTCGTTTGTGAATCACGGGCGAGCCGGTTTCCGCCGTCTTCGCGACGGCGAGGCCCATGTCTGGATATTCGCGCGAGACGGTATCGGCAAATTCGCGCAGGACGTCTTTATCGATCTGCGGCCAGAATTTCAGAAGCGGCAGGGAAGCGTAGAAGCGGACGTCGAGCGTGGCGTAGTAGGCGTAGTCGAAACACTCGAGCAGAGCGAACGAGGCGGGAAGATTTTTGTCCGAGCCTACGGGACGTCCCCAGAATGTGCCGCCATCGGTGAGCGCGTACAGCTCATTGAACATCATGCCGCGATACCAGAGCGGGAGCGATTCGTCGTTGGCGTAGGGCGCTTGCCACTTGTCAATCGCGCGGCTCCAGGCTGCGGCGTTGAGCAGGCCGTCGCGGGCGATGGCCCAGGCGCTCGTGCCGCTGGCGCCGTAAAAATCGGTGTACTTGCGATTCCATTTGCGGCCGAGGCCGAATTCGACGACAGGAAAATCCCAGGCGATCACCATCGGCACGATTTTCTTTTCGCCGGGTTTCAGTGTGAAGCGCACGGCAATTGCGCCCGCCAATTTTTCGCTCGCGCTGATCCAGGTGACGTCGCTGTTTGCGAGTCGGCCGTCTTTTGAGAACGCGGTCCACACGGGCTTGCCGTCGCCGTCGGCGAGAAACGTGGTCTGGTAGGTGACTTCGACGCCCGGAGAATCGAGAGCGGCGATGGCGAACTGGCCGTCATATTCGTTGATGGAGGCGCCGGCGCGCGTGCGATCGAAGACGATGCCGCGCATTGTGGAGCCTGCGAGGCTTTCGGATTTCGGGCTGTCGTAATTTCCCTGGCTGGGCGCGCCTTTGAAATCGCGCGTGTAGGTGCGGAACCAGCCGTCCATGTTGGTCCAGGAAAGCAGCACGGAGACGACGACGGTTTTGTTGGTGGGATTTTCGGCGTGCCAGCGATACACGGCGACGGGGTAGCTGGACTCGCGATAGTTATCCGGCAGCACGGGCGAATACTGCTCGAGCGTGACGTGCGCGGGAAAGTTTTCGCTTTTGTAGTCGAACCAGGATTTTGGGTAGAGCGCAGCGTAGTCGCCGGCGCCAACGGGATAGTCCCAATTCCAACTCGAGAGTTGCGCGGCGTCTTTCGGGTGGCCGTTCATCAATACTTGCGCGAAACCGGCGGGCTCGCCTTCGACTTGCTGGAACATCGCGAACTGATTCGCGTTCACTGTTTCGTACTTGTGGACGCCGGCCTTGATGTGCCAGCGGGCGAAGTCTCCGCGGTAGGTGCGCGAGAAAGTGCCGGAGCCGAAGCCGCCGACGGGGGCGCCCTGGTAATAGCCGTCGTCGATATCGGTGGGGTTGCGCTTTACGCCGGGATCGGCGAGAGGCTGGCCGAGCGGGCGGCGCCAGGCGGCTTTCGGGATCTGGGCGCTGGCCGAGTCCTGCGCGTGGGCGGTTTGCGGGGCGGCTGCTGCCACGAGAATGAGCGCGGCGAGGGAGCGGATGAGTTTCGAGCGGGTCACTGGGCCTCCGGGGCCGTTGCGGATTCTACGTACAGTCGCAATTGTGCCATCTAGTGCCGATTAGAAATGGTGGCTTTCTTTTGTTTTGTGGAAGTTACATCACATTCTAATCGCACGAGGTGCTGATTAGAAATTTCGAACGGGCTGGTTTGGGGCGCCGTGGTTGCGGGAAGTACGCAGGACGGATCGTAGAAGTACGGCTGAGGCGTGTGGCTGGAGTGGTGCGCGTTACCGGTGGGCTTGCTTCCGGCGCCGAAGAGGAAGCGGGCGCGGTGCATGTGTAATTTTCGGCCCGGCTGGATTCGGGCCTGATACACAGTAGCATATGTTAACGGGAGAGTCAATGAGGAATGCGGGGCGGGCACGAGGCGCCGGCTTGCCTGAAGCGGGCAACCCGCCCCTACAGGTAGTTGTGGGTGAGTGCGTGGTGGGGGTGGTGATGGCACAACCCGTACCCGAGTGAAACTCGGGTACGCACGGGCACGAATGCCTGTGCCACGGGCAGGAGTGCCCGTGGCGCCACTGCTACGGACGGTGAGGAAATTTATTGGCCGCCCCAGTATTTGTTGAAGCCGATGTAGTCGGATGGGAGGACTGCCAGGATTTTGCGGCGCAGCTCGAGGACGTCGATGCTTCCGACTTGCTTGTAGAGGATTTTGCCGTCGGGCGCGATGAGCACGGTGTAGGGGACGGCGGATTCCCACTCTGGATCGAAGGCTTTTTGCATCGCGGCGGTGTCGTCCGAGGCGAAGAGCAGGTTGCGCGAGGTGGCGTGGAATTTCTGGAGCATCTTCAGCACGCCTTCTTTTTCGTCGGGCTGGTTGGCGGCGACGGTGACGAGATCGAACTCGCGGACGTTGTACATGCGGAAGGTGTCCTGCAGGTCCGGCATTTCGTGAATGCAGGCGCCGCACCAGGTGGCCCAGAAATTGACGACGAGAAATTTTCCGGTGGGATTGGCGCGAAGCTTTTTCAGATCGTCGGCGGTGGCGAGTTCCACGGTGACGGGCTGCGCTTCGATCTTGCGCATGGTGTCGTCACTCTGAACTTTTTTCTCGGCCCACTTGGTGGAGCAGCCGAAGACGCCGGTGTGCGTGACGGCGGGATCTTTGTGCGCGAGCAGCGCGTCGATGGCGTCGCGCGCTTCGGTGGATTTTACGTTTTCAATGCGGAAATTGCTGTCGAAGCGGCCTTCGTAGCGCAGCTTGCGGTCTGCATCGAAAACGAAAACATGGGGCGTAGCTTGCGGGCCGTAGGCGCGCGTGACGTCTTGCGTATCGCCGTCGTACAGATAGGGGTACTTCAGATTTTTGTATTCGGCGCGGATTTTCATTTCGTCGAGCGTGTCGCTGACGTCGGAGGAGTCGAGCTCGTCGATGCGCAGCGCTTTCGGGTCGTTTCCCTGAATGGCGACAACGGAGACGCCTTTCGCGGCGTAATCGGCGGCGAGCTGGCCGACGCGCTGCTCGTACATTTGCGCGATGGGGCAGTGGTTGCACATGAAGACGACGACGAGGACAGGGCTGGCGGAGTAGTCGGCGAGCTTGTGCGTTTTGCCGTCGATGCCGGGGAGTTCGAAGTTGGGCGCTTGCGAGCCGATGGGGAGGATGGGGTGCGTGGTTTGCGCGAAAGTGGCGGCTGCGGCGATGACGATTAGGGCGAAGGCTTTTAGGAGCGAGTTCATAAAATTCTCCGAAATGCGGTTGGTGCAATGTCTGGGCGTCGAGGCGCTCAGACTGAAGTCTAAGTTACGGTCGCGCGCTGCGCGACATGCTGCTCAGACTGAAGTCTAAGCTACACCGCGCTGCGCGCGAGCTAATGCGAAGGCGGCAGAGGGCGCGACGTTACGTCGGCGTCGATCTGGCGCGTGGCCCAGCGAATCGCTTCGGTGTACATCTTCTGGATGCGCGGGTCGTCCCAATTTTCGGCGGGATGGCCGAGCGTGGAATAGAAGACGCGGCCATTGCCGTACATTTTCGCGTAGGCGACGGCGAAGTCGCCGTCTTTGCGGTGCACGCGCGGATTCGTGAGATCGAGCTTCGCGGTATCGAGGCGCATCAGCACGCGCACATTGGCGCGCGAATAATTTTTGAGCTGGTAGATCTCGTCGCGCAGCACGAATTCGCGCGGAAACGCGGACATGCCGGGGAAGCCCGGGTCTTCGACGATGATGGGCGCGTCGAAAGTGCCCCAGGGATGCTCGTCGAAATAGCCGCCGATCATGTCGCCGAACTCCGGCCAGTCTGTGAAAGTGATCGCTGCGCTGTGGACGCCGATGAAGCCTTTCCCTTCGTCGTGAATCGCGCTGATGAAATCGGCCTTCTGCTGCGCGTCCATTTCGAGAGAGCCGCCGGTGAAAAACATCACGGCGTCGAAATCGTTGAGATTTTTCGCGTTGTACTCGAGTTTCTTTTTGGTGAGCGCTTCGGTATCGGTGCGAAGCGTGGTGTCCCAGTAGCCGGTTTCGCGGCCGAGGCGCTCGATGGTGGCCATGGCGTGCGAGACGGCTTCGTGGCGATAGCCCTTTTCTTCGCCGATGAAGAGGAGATGTTTTTTTGTGGCGGCCGGCGATTGCGCAGCGTGCAGCGAGCAGAATCCGAAAATAGCGACGGCGACGAGCGCGAGCAAAACACTTTTCATCATGCGCGGGCGACGGGGCACGTTAGTTATTTGCGACGGGCACGGCGGCCGCCGTCTGGGGATAGAGATCTTTCGCGGGCATCTTCGCGTCAAAAACCAGATTGAAGAAGCCGACCATCATCTCGTCCCAATTCTGCTGGCCCCAGCGCACGGTTTTGGTTGGGTCGGGATTTTCCGGATTGTCGGCGGAATTATCGAAGTGCGCGGTGCATTCGATCCTGGTGCCCTTGGGGAGATCGATCATGTCCGTGTAGTTGTACCAGAGCTGCCAGTGCCAGTTGTAATTCGGGACGTCGAGAATGGTTTCCTTGCGGCCATCGGGGAAAACGAGGCGGTACTCAAAATCTTTTCCGCGCGTGTGCATGTGCGGGTGAACGCCGGCGAGCTTTACGTTCTGCAGCACATCGAAGGTGGCATCGACTTTGTAATTCGGGTCGCCCGGCGGAATCGCAAAGGTGCCGTTGACGGCGGAGAGAGTGAGGACGCGTTCTTTCGGAGGTTCTTTTGCGAAGACGATGCCGAGTTTCGTTTGGTCGTCGGTGGCTTTGCCGTCGGTGGTGTAGTGAACTTCGAAAACGATGTCCGAGCCGGCTTTGATGAGCTTGCCCTGGCCGGGCTGCATGATTTCGGGCGTTTGGCCGGGCGCGTAGCCGACGAGAAAGTCGCTGGGCAGCGCGCTGGTGTCTTTCTTGTCGTCGTCTTTCGCGGGCGGCGCTTCGAAAAATACGCCGGGCTTCTGATCCTTGAAGTAGTTCGAGCCGGGTTCGCGCAGGTAGGCAATGATGTGGTGAACGACGGCGCGATCGGTGGGCCGCACTTCGGCCATCTGCACCCATTTGTCTTCGGTGAATCCGGTGGGCACGATTACATACTGATATTCAACGGTGCCCGATTCGGGAACGTGGAAAACTTTCGGAAGCTGGAAGACCACGTCGGGCGTTGCGATGCCCCAGCCTTCGGTCCAATTCACGGCGGGAGGCAGATCTTTCGGATTGCCTTCCTGCGCCCCGCCGTTGGCCCAGGCGATGATGGTGTGAATTTCGGAGTCGGTGAGCGAGCGATTGTTGGCGAAGTGGCCGTACTTGGGATCGGCGAACCAGGGCGGCATCTGTTTTTGCTGCACGGCGAGTTTCATGGCGGTGGCCCACGGCTTGGTTTCGGAATACGTGAGCATCGAGAACGGGGCGGCTTCGCCGGGGCGGTGGCAACTCTGGCAATGTTTCTGGAGGATGGGCGCGACGTCCTTATTGTAGGTGGGCGGAGGGGGAGGCGGCGCGGATTGCGCACGCGTGGAGGTTGCTGCGAGCGTCGCAAGCGCTGCGTTTATTAAAACTATTAGTAAAAATTTGGAGCGTGGCATCCGGCGCACCTCTGTGGCTTGTGAGGCTGCGATTCGGAGCGACCCGTGGTCGCTCGCTCGCGCCCGTAACTCGAATGTATGCGAGAGGATACGTCAGGGTCGAGGCCCGGCACAAACAATTTCAAGGAGGCTTCAATTGTCGAAACGGGGCAATAGTACTAACGGGAGAGGTTAGTCTGTAGCGTGTCGTATCGCGTAACGTTATCATTCGGCGGCATTTGCGCGAGGTAGGGGCTGCGTTCCGAAATGGGAACGGTTACGATTTTCAGAGCCACACATGCGACCCGCCCGCCCCACTGTGTTCCTGATCGCCTCCTGGAGTGTGTTCATCGGAGGACTGATCGCCATCACGCTGCTCGTGCCTGCGGGAGATTTCCGCCGGACGGCGGCGGATTTGTTCATGTGCCTGATTCCGCTGTTTGCAAATTCGTGCCTGCTGTACAACGCGGCGAGCCCGTACCGGCGGCGAAATACTTTCTGGATGCTGATGGCGATGGGGTGCACGGTGTGGCTGTTCGGGCACCTGGTGATGACGTACCAGCGCGTCTCGGGGGGATCGCAGGCGAAGCCGTCGTTTTTGGCGGACAGCTTATTTTTTCTGCACACGGTGCCGTTCATGGCGGCGCTGGCGCTGGCGCCGCACGCGCGGAAAATGCGCGAGACGCTGCGGTACGGATTGCTGGATTTCTTTTTGCTGACGCTGTTGTGGTTTTACGTGTACGTGTTCACGGCGATGCCGTGGAAGCTGGCGTATCCCGATCCGGCGCTTTTCCGGGTGAGGGACTACGACGCGTACATGGTGGAGAACATCGTGGTGGTGTGCGGATTCGCGTATTTATTTTGGAACGCGCGCGGCGGGTGGAAGAAAATTTACGGGCATCTGTTTGGCGCGACGTCGTTGTACCTGGCAGCGTTCGTGACGGCGCACTCGGCGGTGATGAGCGGGTATCCGTTTGCGGGGACGCTACTGGTGGTGCCGGTGATGTCTGCATTCGTGTGGATGGCGACGGCGGGCATTCTGGCGCGGCGGACGGAGCTGGAGCCTGAGCCGCTGAATGCAAATTTACGACGTGACAAGCAATGGCCTGTGCACCTGGCGATGCTGGGCGTACTGGCAGCGCCGCTGCTGGCGATCTGGAACGCGCTTTTCAGCACGGCGCCGCCTGCGGTGCGGCAGTTCCGGCTGCTCGCGACGCTCTTTGCCATTGTGGGCGCGACGGCGATTATTTTTTACCGGCAGCACTTGGTGTACATCGAGCGGACGGGGCTGGTGCACGAGCTGTGGGGATCGCTGGAGAACGTGAAGCGGCTGCAGACGCATTTTGTGCAGTCGGAAAAGCTGGCGTCGCTGGGGCAATTGGCGGCGGGCGCGGCGCACGAGATCAATAATCCGCTGACGGCGATTCTGGGATATTCGGAAGTGCTGACGGCGGAGAACGCGCAGGAATCGCGGCCGCACACGCTGGGCATGAAGATTCGCGAGCAGGCGCGGCGCACGAAGGAATTGGTTAACAACTTGTTAAGCTTTGCGCGGCAGGTGCCGGCGGAAAAGCAGCTGCTGGATTTGAATACGGTGCTGACGGGCGCGGTTCAGCTGCGGAATCTGGATTTGCGCGAGAAGCAGATTCGCATCGAGCTGGAGAATCGCAGCATTCTGCCGGCGGTACATGGAGATCCGAACCAGTTGCTGCAGGTGTTCTACCACTTGATCAGCAACGCGGTGGATGCGATGGGCGCGGCGGGCGGCGGAGTGCTGCTGATCCGCACTTTGCGCGAGCGGAACAACGTGGTGATCGAATTTTCGGATACCGGGCCGGGATTGAAGGAGCCGGAGAAGGTGTTCGATCCGTTTTACACCACGAAGCCCGTTGGGAAGGGCACGGGGCTCGGGCTGAGCATTTGCTACGGCGTGATGCAGGAGCATGGCGGGTCGATCATGGGATTCAACCGGCCAGAGGGCGGGTGCACGTTCCGGCTGGAGCTGCCGGCGGTGCTGGCTGTGTTCCCGCAGACGCCGCCGCTGCCGCCGGTGACGGTGCACATGCGGTAGAGCCGCGTTGCGCGTGTTGCGTGCATGCGCGATTGCGCGTTTGCGTTGCAAATCTGAACGTTCAGCCCAAACTTTCTGGCGGCTCAGCCGTATATGGTAGAGTCGCGTGAAACCATGAGCGAATTCGCGATCGCGACAGAGGGACTGACGCGCCGGTTCGGCGATCTGATCGCCGTTGAAAACGTGAACCTTCACGTGGCGCCGGGGCAGTTCTACGGCTTCCTGGGGCCGAACGGCGCGGGAAAATCCACCACCATCAAAATGTTGACGGGGCTTTTGGCGCCAACGTCCGGCCGGATCCAGATTTTGGGGACGGACATGGCGTCGAACCCAGTGGAAGTGAAGCGGCAGATCGGCGTGGTGCCGGAAGGCATGGCGCTTTTCGGAAGGCTCACAGGATCGGAGTACCTGAATTTTGTGGGGCGGATGTACGGGCTCGACGCGGCTACATCGGCGAAGCGCACGGGCGAGCTGCTGGAGTTCATGCAGCTGGTGGACCAGCCGAAGACGCTGATCACCGACTACTCGCACGGGATGCAGAAAAAATTGGCGCTTGCGGCGGCGGTGATTCACGGGCCGCGGATTTTGTTTTTGGACGAGCCGTTCGAGGGCGTGGATGCCGTGGCATCGAACACGCTGAAGGCGATGCTGCAGAACATGATCGCGCGCGGCGCGACGATTTTCCTCACTTCGCACGTGCTGGAAATCGTGGAGCGGCTGTGCAGCCACGTGGCGATCATTCATAAAGGACATCTTGTGGCGCAGGGATCGCTGGAAGAATTGCGAGCCGGCGTGGAATCGCAGGCGCCGGCGATGCAGGGCGAGAAGCTCACGCTGGAGCAGATTTTTCTGCGCGTGGTGGGCGGCACGCGCCCGGCGGAGCGGGAACTTTCGTGGCTGGAGTAACGGCTCGGCCGCCGATCCGCGGACAGTTTGCAGCGATCGCGCTGCTGCGCTGGCACCTTTTTCTAAACGGCATGCGCAACATCCGCGGCCGCCTGGAAATCATCTCGCGCATTTTCATGGGCATCGGTTTCACCGTGCTGGGATTCGGCGGCGCGCTGGGGTTCGGGTTCGCGGGCTGGTACCTGGTGTCGCACAATCAGATCGAGCTGCTGGCGCTGTTCCTGTGGGGAATTTTCGCGTTCTGGCAGCTTTTTCCGGTGATGGCGCACGCGCTCGCGGAAAATATCGATTCGTCGTACCTGCTGCGTTTCCCGCTCACTTATCGCGCGTATTTCTGGATCCGGATGGCGTACGGCTCGCTGGAGCCGGCCACGTTGATCGGACTGGTGTGGGTGGCGGGACTCACGGCCGGAGTCGCGCTTGGATCGTTCAAAATGTTTTGGTGGGCCGTGCCGGTGCTGGCGCTGTTTGCTGTGTTCAACATTCTATTCGCGCGGATGGTGTTCGCGTGGATCGAGCGGTGGCTGGCACGGCGCAAGACGCGCGAGATCATGGGCCTGATTTTTTTCGTGCTGATCATCGGAATGCAGTTCATCGGACCCGCCATCGGCTACTTCACGCGCAGCCACAGCCCGCACATCGGGCAGTACACGGCATTCGCGCTGCCTTTTGAGCGAGTGATGCCGCCGGGGCTTGCAGCGGGGGCGCTCACGTCGGCGTCGGTTGGCGCGATCCCAGTGGCGTTCGTAAAATTTGCGCTGCTCGGCGTGTACGCGGCGGTTTCGTTCTGGCTGCTGAATTTGCGGTTGCGCGCGTACTACTTCGGCGAAGACCTCAGCGAATCCGCCGCGCGCGTGGCGAAGCCGGCGGTGAAAGAGAAGGTGCGCGCGGGATGGAGCGTGCCGCTTGCGTCGCCCGCGACGAGCGCGGTGTTTCAAAAAGAAGTTCGATACATTCTGCGCAGCGGGCCGATGCTGTACACGCTGGTGATGCCGGTAGTGATTTTGGTGATCTTCAAGTTCAGCGTGGGCCGAACGCCGCACGGAGGCGGATCGTTTCTCGCTCGATCGGGCGAAATGGCGTTTCCGATTGGAGCGGCATACGCGGTGCTTATTCTCTCCAATCTTGTTTACAACTCGTTTGGAGCGGACGGAGTGGGCATTCAGTTTTTCTTTTTGTCGCCGGCGCGGTTCAGCGAAATTTTGCTGGGGAAAAATCTGGCGCACGCGACGATTCTGGCGATTGAGGTGGCGCTGGTGTTCGCTGGAGCGTCTTATTTGTACGAGCCGCCTTCGCCGGTGCTATTTCTCGCGACGGTTTTTGGAGTGGTATTTGGGCTGCTGGTGAATCTGATCGCGGGGAACCTGTTGTCGATTTTCACGCCGAAGAAGATCGATGTGGGTGCGTTTGGACGGCAGCGCGCGTCCACGGTGACGGCGTTCGCGAGCCTGGGTGTGCAGGCGTTGACGATCGGGCTTGCGACGGCGACGGTGCTGATTGCGCGGTCGATGCAGATGCTGTGGGTGGCGATTCCGGTTTTCGGGTTGCTGGCGGTGATTGCGGCGGTGGCGTATGCGCTGGTGCTTGGGCGTGTGGATGGCATGGCAATCGGGCAGCGGGAAGCGTTGATTGAGGCGTTGAGTAAGACTTCGTAGGGCGTACTTCTACAATTTATGGAGTGGCGTGGCGGGCGAAGGTGCCCGCCGTTTTTATTTTTCGGCGTGCGTTACGGAAACCGGGGAGAGATCCTTCGGCCGATGAATCGGCCTCTGGATGACGTCAGAGGCTGAGGCGCGGCCATGGATGAGTGAGCGGGCCGATTTGTGATGGGAGCGTTGAGGCGGAAGTTTTGGGTCGTAAGAGGACCGCCTGGGAGGCTGTCCGACGCGCTGCGCGCGTCGCAATTGCGAAACGTGCGCGGTTGGGGTTGAATGTCTCAGCTGCTGCGTTACTTGCGAGGACTTCTGATGATTCGCATCACCCGTCGTTTGGTGTCTGTTGCTGTGCTACTTACTGCTCCGCTCGCGCTTTGCGGCGCTGCTGCGTTTTCGCAACAAGCCGCGCCACAAGGCAATGTTGTGGTGAGACTCGCCGAGTTGGTGGCGACTCCGGCGGTTTCGGGGTACGAGCAGCAACTCGGCGCGCAAATCAGCAAGGACCTCGCGGCGTTTCATCCGGTGACGGACAACATCGGCGACGTGATTGTGACGATCGGTACGGGCGCGCCGCACCGGTTGATCGTCGCGCCGATCGACGAGCCGGGTTTTGTGGTGAGCGCGATCACGCCGGACGGTTATCTGCGCGTGCAGCGGCTGCCGCAGCGCGGGCTGCCGCCGATTTACAACATGCTGGTCTCGGCGCAGCCGGTGAAGGTTGGCACCGCGCACGGAGCGGCCATCGATGGCGTCTTTGCCGGGCTCTCGATTCATCTGCAGCCCTACGGGGGTGACACGCACGCGCCCACAGCCGATCCCGCCGATCTCGACGCGATGTATGTGGACGTCGGCGCAACGTCTGCCGCCGAAGCGCGGAAAGCGGGTGTGGATGTGCTGAATCCGATCACGCTCACGCGGCACCTCGCCGCGATGAACGGCGAGTTTCTCAACGCTGTGTCGGTGGGCGACCGCTTCGGCGCCGCGGCCGTTCTGGATTCGTTCGAGCACATCGATCCATCGAAAATTACCGGCACACTCACCGTGGCATTCGTGGTGCAGCAGCGCACCGGCGCGCGCGGCCTGCAGCGAATTCTGACGACGACGCAAGCCGACGAGCTGCTTTATGTGGGCCGGCTCACGCCCGGCGGGCCGATCCCAAGCATGGAAGGGGTGCATCATGCGCCGCGCCGCGAGCCCGGCAGCGGAGTGATCGTGGCAAACGAACAATCCACGCCCACGCCATCCGCCTTCGAGACGGAATTGCAAAAACTCGCCGCCGCAAATCACGGCGAGCTCGCCGCCGATTATTCGTCTGGCCTCATTGCGCGCAGCTACCTGCCGCTGCCGGCGCTTCCCGCAAAGACGGCGCACATCGGCATCGGCGCGGCGTGGCCAGACACGCCCGCTGAATTTGTGAGCGCGGCCGATTTGCAGCTGCTCTCCAATTTCGTGCAGTCGTATGAAACCGGCGCGCCCGTTACGACGCCCGCGACGAGCGATGTGGCTGCCGCGATCGCAAGCGTCACGCCGCCAGCGCCTACCGTGGAAAAATTCCCGGCATCCGGCGCGCCATCCACCGTGGCGATTCTGAGCGACTTGGTGCAGGCGTATGGCGCGAGCACGCATGAAGATCCGGTTCGCGCACGCGTGCAGGCGCTGCTGCCGAAGTGGGCGAAGCCTGAAACCGACGACGCGGGAAATCTGGTGCTGCCGCTATCGAGCGGCAACGCGAAAGCGCAGAGCATCGTGGTGGTGGCGCACATGGATGAGATTGGCTACAAAGTGAAAACGATCGCGGAGGACGGGAGGCTGGCGGTTGTCGAGTTGGGATCGGGGATTCCGTATTTCTTTCAGGGGCATCCCGCGCTCGTTCACACCGCGAATGGCGATGTGAACGCAGTCGTCGAACTGCCGCACAGCTGGGACAACTCAAATTTCAAATGGCCGGACGAAAATCCGGAGCTTACGCTGCGGATCGATCCCGGTTCGCGCACGGCGGAGGAAGCGGCGAAGCTGGGAATCAAAGTGGGCGACACGATCACGATTCCGAAGGCGTACCGGCGGTTGACCGGGACGCGCGCGAATGGGCGCAGCTTCGACGATCGCGTCGGCTGCACGGCGCTGATCGCCGCGGTGTGGGCGCTGGGCGGACCGAATGCGGCGGCGCTGAAGGGGCGCAACGTTACGTTTGTGTGGTCCACGGGAGAGGAAGAGGGGCTTGTGGGCGCGGCGAAATATGCGGCGCGGATGGCGGAAAAACATCAGGCGCCGGATTTTGTTTTTGCGGTGGATACGTTTGTGAGTTCGGATTCGCCGCTGGAATCGAAACGCTATGCGGATGCGGAGATTGGTCGCGGATTTGTGGTGCGCGCGGTGGATTCGTCGAACATCGTGACGCCGGCGGCGCTGGAAAAGATTCAAAAGCTGGCGCGCGAGAATCAGATTCCGATTCAGTATGGGGTGACGTCGGGTGGGAACGATGGGTCCGCGTTTGTGAGGTATGGGACGCTGGACATCGCGCTAGGGTGGCCGCTGCGGTATTCGCATTCGCCGGCGGAGGTGGTGGACACGCGGGATGTGGAGGCGTTGGCGCGGATTATTGCGGCGGTGGCGAGGGAGTGGTGATGTTGGTGGCGCGCACGAACGAAAAGAACACAGAAAATATTTCTATGCCACACAAAGCACTGTAACTGGTGGCGGTGCGTGATTTGAGGCGTTGTGGGTTTGGGGAGATTGCCAGACGCCTCGAGTGGAGTGGTTGTCGATCGGAAGTGAAGAGAGATCCTTCGGCCGGTGAACCAGCCTCTGGATGACGTCAAGGGCTGAGGCAACTGCAAGTTCAAAGGCACACAGGCGAAGTCCAGCCTGTGCCACAGACTGGCTTCGCTAATGAGATTGGGGCAAGAAGTTGGGGTGGTGCCTGGAGTGGAAATGGTTGAACCCGGGACCAACTGAGAGTTGGTCCCGCTCAGACTCGAAAGTCTAAGCTACATCTCGCTGCGCTCGCTTGAGGCCACAGGCAGGATTGCCTGTGCTACGTAGCGGCGGCGGGGGCGTTTGCTATAATCGCGAGCCGTGACCGGGCCAACATTCAAGCCGCCTCGACATATTGTGGTTGAGGGGCCGATACGAGTGGGAAAATCCACGCTCGCGAAGGTGCTGGCGGAGCAGCTGCACGCGCGACGCATTTTCGATAGCGAAGACAATCCCTTCCTCGGCGATTTCTACGAAGAAAAGCCGGGCGCGGCGTTCAGCGCGCAGATGTATTTCCTCTACGACCGGTACCGCCGCCTGCTCGAAACTCGCAACGACGAAAATCCCGGCCCGATCGTGAGCGATTTCCTTTTCGAGAAGGACAAAATCTTCGCCTACATCAACCTCGACGAAGAAGAGCTGAAGCTCTACGAAAAATATTTCGACATGCTGGCGCCGTCGATCCCCACGCCGGACCTGGTGATTTATCTGCAAGCTAAGCCCGAGGTGCTGCGCAAGCGCGTCTCAAAAAAGGCCGACCCGAAAGAGAAGCAGATCTCGCTGGAGTACGTGGAAGCGGTGGCGAACGCGTACGAGCACTTCTTCTTTCGCTATTCGACGTCGAATCTGCTGGTGGTGGATACGTCGGAGATCGATTTTGTGGAGCGCAACCAGGATCTGCAGGAGCTGCTGCGGCGGTTGCGCCAGCCTGTGAGCGGAACGCAGTACTTCCTGCCGCTCGGCCACGGTTAGAACTTACTCACCGAAAAAAACAAAAGCGAAGAGGGGTCCTTCGCTACGCTCCCTTCGCGAGGCCCGCTCAGGGCAAGCAGGATGACGCGGCTTAAAACCGAGCCGCGCTAAACTGCAAAAACGAAATCGGAAACGTGGAAAAGGGGCCGGGACCCGTAACCCCGCCAGGCTACGAATCCCGGATGCGCACGGGGGAGACTGTCTGCGCAAACTGTGAATGCCGGCGTGAAGTCGAGAACTGAAAGTTAGGCTGCTTTGTAAGGTCCGGTGAGGCGATGGCGCCATTTTCCGAGCGCGCGATTCACGGGATGGCTGCGGTGCAGGAACGTAACGACGGGCAAGCGGCGCACGCCGATCTTTTCCAGGGCGCGGCGGATTCGGAAATCGCGTCCTGCGGAGACGAGGCCCTTTTCGAGAGTCATGATCGCTTCGCTGGTGCGTCCCGCCTGGTAGTAAACCTCCGCGAGATTCAGGTAGAGCTGGGCGTGATTGTGTTTCATTCCGAGAGCTTCGCGGCAAAGCGATTCGGCGTCGCCAAAGCGCTTTTCCGAGAGCGCCGCGAGCAGGCCCGTATAAGAAAGATAGAAAGGATTTTTGGGTGCGACGCCGAGAGCGCGGCGCGCGTGAAGCAGGGCATCGTCCGAGCGGCCATCTCTGAGGAATTTCAGGCACTCTTTGAAATCGTTCATTCCAGCATCGGATGGAGAGGTGGTTCCAATCCAGTGGGACATAGGTTCCTTCCTTGGCCGCGCGGGGAGCGCGAGGGGCGTTCCAACAAGGCGAGGGTAAACGGTCCGGCGGACGGTGAAAATAGAACGGAGGGGCAGCTTTCGGGCTAGAACCTTTTACTGTCCTGAAAGACAGGCAAAGAGAAGGTGGCCCTTGAGAGTGCTGTCGTACCGAGCATTTGTACCGAGCCGGGCTGTTGCCACGCCGCGTTGCGGGCTGGGTGCCGCGCCACGTTGAGCTGTACCGTGCGAAACTTTCGGCCTGAAATTCCGTATAGGCTATAGGCGCCGCGCGTGAAACTGATTAAGGGCCGGCGCCGGTTCAGGAATGATATCGGCGCGAGCGCTTGTTACTGGAGTGGGTGTCTGAAGTGATCGTTGGAGAGGAAGTCTGGAGAGAATCGATGATGGATTGGTTGCGCGGGGTGCGAATGGTGGCGAAGCGGGCCGGACTGGTGATTGCTGCGGCGGCGTGCGGGGCGTTGGCAACGCTTGTGCTTGTGCCGGTGGCGGGAGCGCAGGGCGCCGGTTCGGCGCAGGCGGCGCCTGCTGGGCCTGCCGTTGAGCAGGGCAAGTTCACGCTGCACAAATTCGAGCAGCCGATCGGCGAGGAGACGTACACAGTCTCGGCGGATGGCGACGCGCTCTCGACGAAGATCGATTTCAAATTCACGGACCGCGGTACGGATGTGCCGATGACCGCGACGTTTCGTTCCGGAAAGGATTGGGCCCCGCTCGCGTTTGAGATCAAAGGCAAGAATTCGCGGCAGACGACGATCGACGAGGCGGTGCAGGTGAGCGCGGGCGGAGTGAAAGTGCGCGACCGCGAGAAGTGGACGGACGGGGCGAAGCCGGCGGAATTTTTCACGATTGCCGGGTATGCGCCGGCGACGATGCAGATGTTGATGGTGCGGTACTGGGCGGGGCACGGGTCGCCTGCGTCGCTCGTGACGCTGCCGAGTGGCGCGGTGAAGATCGAGCCGCGCGGCAAAGATACGGTGAAGATCGACGGGAAGGAGGTGACGCTGGAGCGGTACACGGTGGAGGGGCTGATTTGGGGGCGCGAGTCGCTGTGGTTCGACACGAATCATGATTTGGCTGCGGCAGTGACGATCGACGCGGAGTTCGACCACTTCGAGGCAATTCGCGACGGGTATGAGAGTGGGCTGGGCGAATTTGTGAGCCACGCGGGAACGGATGGCATGGCGGCGCTGGCGGAAATTTCGAAGGGAATTTCGGGCAGCCGCGCGCAGACGATGGCGATTGTGGGCGGCACGTTGATCGATGGTACGAATGCGGCGCCAGTGCCGGATGCGGTGGTGGTGATCGACAAGGGACGGATTGTGGCCGCGGGGCCGCGCGCGACGGTGAAAATTCCGCAGGGCGCGCAGACGATCGACGCGCACGGGAAATTTATTTTGCCGGGATTGTGGGATATGCACGCGCACTTCGAGCAGGTGGAGTGGGGGCCGATTTATCTGGCGGCGGGCGCGACCACGGTGCGGGATTGCGGGAACGAGTTTGAGTTCATCACGGCGGTGCGCGACGCGATTGCAGCGGGGCGTGGGCTGGGGCCGAGGCTGGAGCTGGCGGGGATCGTGGATGGCACGGGAAAATATGCGTTGGGCGTGGCGCGCGTGGACACGCCGGAGCAGGCGAAATTCTGGGTGGACAAATATCACGACGCGAATTTTCAGCAGATGAAGATTTACAGCTCGGTGAAGCTGGAGGAGTTGAAGGACGTTGCCGACGAAGCGCACCGGCTGGGCATGACGGTGACGGGGCATATCCCCGAAGGCATCAACGCGTATCAGGCGATCGAGGCGGGGCAGGACCAGATCAATCACGTGCAGTATGTGGCGGACATCATGCATGCGCCGGTGCCGGACGGTGCGCCGCGGCGCGCGAAGATCGAAGCTGCCGCGCACATCGATCTGAATTCGCCCGAGGCGCAGAGGGCGATCGCGTTTCTTGTGGAGCATCACACGGTGGTGGATCCGACGCTTGCGATTTTTGAATTTGAGACGGCGAATACGTCGCACCGGCCCGAGAGTTTTGAGCCGGGGGTGCTTCGCGTGGCGCCGGAGCTGCAGCAGCAGCTTGTGGATGTGGGACCGCCGCCTCCGGCGGAAATTGCCGCGTTGATCAACGCGTATGTTGCGAAGGACATCGAGATCGTCGGGGCGCTGCACAAGGCGGGCGTGCCGATTGTGGCGGGCACCGACCAGACGGTGCCGGGCTTCAGCTTGTACCGCGAGATCGAGCTGTACGTGCAGGCGGGATTCACGCCGCTGGAGGCGATTCAGGCGGCGACGATTGTGCCGGCGCGGGTGATGAAGCTCGACACGGAGCTTGGAACGGTGGAGGCGGGGAAGCGCGCGGATCTGATTATCGTGGGTGCGAACCCGCTTGAATCGATTCACAACATTCGCAAGGTCGAGACGGTGGTTACTGACGGCGTGCTCTACAACACGGCGGAGCTGTGGAAGTCGGTGGGTTTCAAACCTGAGTAACGTGCGAGTCGCATCGAGCTTCAGCGGCTAAAGCCGTTCTCCTGGCTTCGCGTTTACGGCGAAACTGAAGGTCCGCTCTTCCGTTCCCCGGGAAGCGCGACGTCATTTCTGTGCTTGTGGTGCGTTGTGTTCCCGGCATAAGCTGCGCTCGGATTGCCCCAAACCAAAGGAACAAAATGGAAAAGTGGACCCGCAGGAAATTTTTCCTTAGCACGCTAGCTGGAAGTATCGCTGCGTCGTCGCGGAGTCTTTTTGCCGCGACACCGAAGGGCGGAGACGGCTCGCCGCTTGCGCGCGCTATTCAAACGAAGAGTGGCGCGCGGCCGCTGATCATTTCTTCGGCGAACGGCGTCACACATCTTGACGACGGGATGAATGTACTGAAAAACGGCGGCGACACGCTGGACGCGGCGCTGGCGGTAGTGACGAAAGTGGAAGACGACCCGAACGACGACTCGGTCGGTTACGGCGGCCTGCCGAATGAAGACGGAGTGGTGGAGCTTGATGCGTCTGTGATGCACGGACCGTCACGGCGATGCGGGGCGGTGGCGTCGATCACCAAAATCAAAAATCCATCGCTGGTGGCGAAAGCGGTGATGGAAAAAACCAATCACGTGATGATCGTCGGCGATGGCGCGCGGAAATTCGCGGAAGACGAAGGGTTCACGCCGATGAACCTGCTCACGGAGAGGTCGCGAATCGCGTGGCTCGCGTGGAAGGCGTCCACGTCGCCGAACTGGCGCCCTGGCATCGACAGCCCGGAGTGGAAAGAAAAGCTTGCGATGCTGCTCGATACGCCGGAAAAGCAGGCGTGGCGCGAGCACATCGAGCAGGTGGTGAAGTACCCGATCACCGGCACGATCAACTGCCTTGCCGTCAGCGCGAACGGCGATGTCTCCGGCACTACAACCACTTCAGGGCTGTCGTGGAAAATCGCGGGACGCGTCGGTGATTCGCCGATTATCGGTGCGGGGCTTTGCGTCGATGCTGAGATTGGCGGCGCGGGTTCGACGGGGCGTGGTGAGGAGAACATCAAGATTTCAGGCGGGCACACGATTGTGGAGGCGATGCGGCGCGGTGCTTCGCCGTCGGATGCGTGCATGGAAGCGATGAAGCGCGTGGCTCACAACTACAAGGCGTTTCCGGATCGGTTGAAGCTGTTTCATATTCAGTTTTATGCGGTGAATAAACACGGAGAGTACGGCGCGGTGAGTTTGTGGGAGAAGCATATCGATGGGCGGCCGGTGCAGTACGCCGTGCATGATGGGACGCAGGCGAGACTGCTGCCTACTAGCTACTTGAATGCGGGGATTGGCGGCGACTACTAGGCTTGTGCGGACGAAAACCGAGGAGAGATCCTTCGGACCGTGAACGGTCCTCTGGATGACGTCAAGGGCTAGAGCAAAAGCACAAGCGAAAGCAACGGCAACGGCAACGGCAACGGCGAAGAGAGATCCTTCGGCCGATGAATCGGCCTCTGGGTGACGGCAAAGGCTAGAGCGACGGCAACGGCACACAGGCGAACTCCAGCCTGTGCCACAGACTGGCTTCCCTAATGTGATTGTGGCAAGAAGTTGGAGTGGTGCCTGGAGGGTGCGTGGCTGAACTTGGGAGCAACTTAGCGTTGGCCGGAGTCACAGACTGACTGTGTATGTTACAGCTTGCTGCGCTCGCCTTAGGCGGTTACTGCACCAGGTCGGAGGCGAAGACTAGGTCGATGCCGGCGGCCTCGAGTTTGGGGGCTTGTTCGGCCAGGGCGGCCAGGGTTGCGGGTTTGGGGTGGCCGATGGCGATGGCGGAGCCGTCGCGCTGCGCATCTTTCGCGGCGAGCTTCAGCTGAGCGATTACCGCTTCGCGGGTCGCGACGTCATCGAGGAAAACTTTTCGCGAGGCAGCGCGCACACCTGCTTTCTTCGCCGCGTCATAGGCGACGGTGGTTTTCTCGGTGCGGCTGTCGATAAAGAAAAGGCCGCGCTGGCGCAGAGCGGGCATCAGCTCGTTCATCAGCGCGGCGTTTGAAGTGGCGAGCGAGCCTTGGTGATTATTCACGCCGGCCACGTGCGGCACCGTGTCGAGCGCGCCGCTTAGAATTTCATTCACTTGCGCGGCGTTCATGCCTACGCGCAGCTCCACTGTCTCTGCCTTTGCGTCTTCGCCTTCGGACTGCATCGGGAGGTGCAGCATCACCTGGTCGCCGCGGCGGTGAGCCTCTTCTGCGATCTCACCGGAGAGCGGAAGGTGCGGCAGCACGGAAAGCGTCACCGGAAAATTCAGCGCCAGCGCCGAATCGTCTTCTGCGCGGTCGTAGCCGATGTCGTCGATGATGATCGCGAGGCGCGGACCGCCGTTGCGCGCGTGCGCAGCGAGCGGCTTAACGGCGGGCGGCTTCCGCGCGGCACTGCGCGGACTGAGCGGCGTGACCACGTGAATCGTGTGCGTCCGTGCGCCGTTCAGCGAATAGTCGTAACGCGCAACGCTGCCGGCGGCGCTCGCACTCACGCTCAAGTCGTGCCGCGCCGCAATACCGTCGATCGCGCTTTTCATCGCGCCCGCTTCACTGGCATCACTCAGCGAAATGTAAATATCGTCCACGCCCGGCCCGGCTGGAATGCCCGCCGCGCCTGCCCCCGGCTGCGGGCGAACCTCGATCCGCGAATTCTTGCCCGCGATTTTCTGCGCCGCAGCTGTCACTTCGCTGGTCACGGAGCGCAGCTCGTCCTTCGATATAGTTTTCTTGCTGCAGCCCGCGAGCACCGCTACGACGCACACCAGCGCCACCAGCAGGCGCAGCGGTAAGCGCGTGCGTATCCTGCTCAAATCACCGTCCAAATTTCGAAAGGTAGTCAAACGAGAGGGAAGCCGCCCATCCAACTCACAACGTAACCCGTCGTCACACAAAAAAACCGGCTCACAGCGCTAAGGCCGCAAGCCGGCTCAAATTCCAAAACTACGCCGCTTTCTTTGCGGGCGTCACGCCGTTCTGCAGGATGTCGATCGCACGCTTCATGTCCGCATCATCCGGCGAAGCGCTCGGCGGAGGCGTTGGCGCCACCACGTCGTTCATCGCCATCAACTGGTCGATCGAAAGATGCACTTCCTGCGTGGGCGCGATGCCTTCGGCCGGAATATTTTTGCCACCCGGCGTGTAGTAGAGCGCCGTCGTCAAAATCAACGCCGCGCCGTTGTCCATCTCGATCAGCTTCTGCTGAGACGCGATGCCGTAGGTGCGTTCGCCAACGGTCTCGCCGCGCTTGTTGTCCGCAATCGCGCTTGCCACGATTTCCGCCGGGCCCGCCGTTCCGTTACCGATCAGCACGGCGACCGGCAAATTCCACACGACCTTGGCCGGGTCTGCCGCGTAATTCACGGGCGCAACCGTCTGGCCCTTCAGCGTGGTGATCGTGCCGGAGGGAACGAAAAGCTGCGCCGTCGAGATGCCTTCGGCCTCGTCGCCGATCGCACAGTCGCGCAGGTCCAAAATTAGCTTCTTCGCGCCCTTCTGCTGGAATCCCGCCAGCGCGTCTTTGATCTGCGCCGTGGTGCCGGCGTTGAATTCCGGCACGTGCAGGTAGGCGATGTCGCCGGCGACTTTGTCTTCCACGAGCTTCGGAGCGGCCAGCTTTGCGAGGGTGATGTCGATGTCCTGCGGTTCCGCTTTGCCGCGGCGAATCGCGGAGATCTTCACGGTGGTGCCGGGATTGCCCTTCAGCAACAGTTGCGCCTGGTCGATGGCCATCTGGCTGGTGGTGAATCCGGCGATTTTTTCGAGAATGTCGCCGATGCGCAGGCCCGCTTTGGCGGCCGGGCTATCGGGCAGCACGCTGATCACGCCGATGTAGCCGAAGCGGCGGGTGAGCGCCATGCCGGCCTCGCCCGTGGCGGGGCTGGCGGACTTCTCTTTGTAATCCTTATATTCGAGCGGACTCAGGTAGGCACTCTGCGGATCGAGCGAATCGAGCAGGCCGTGGAGGGCGCCGTTCGTGACGGCCGGGATGTTCGGCTCGTCCACGTAGTCGCGCTGGATGTGCTCCAGCACCTCGCTATAGACCGTCAACGCGCGGAAGGCCTTGTCTTCGTTGGACGAGCGACCCATCAACATGCGTCCCGTGGCGGCATAGGCCACGATCAGAACCGATACCACCACGACGATCTTCTTCATGCGAGGACTCATGAGGTCACCCTATGGATAGCCTTCCGAGTATAACAGCGGCAGGCAATTAGACGCGAGGAAGCAAAAATGGGGTAGCGGCCCAGACGGCAGAGACCCTCTAGCCCTCAGTTGGCTGAAACGACCTATTCGCGGGCGAAGTGGGCGCGGGGAGTTACCGGGACTTCGAACGCGTCGGGCTCGACCGAGGGCATCGCTGCGGTCACGTAGGTCTGCGAGATGCGGTCGTGCCAGGTGAATTTGTCTTCGTCCCAGGTGGACCAGACGAAGCCGAGCAAGAAGGTGGCGCCGGACATCGCGTAGCCGAACGCGCGCCACAGAAGCTGGCGCGTGTCTGGCAGGGTGCCGTCGAGGCGCACGATGGTCAGCTCGCGGAGCTGCATACCGGGCGTCGCTCCGGCAAACACGGTGAAGAGGAAAAAATACTGCATGTAGAACAGGTAGAAGGCTGCGAGGTACACGGCTGCGTCCACTTTCTCGAGCATCATCTGGCCGCCGAGCGATTTGAAAAGGAAAAGGAAGCCGGCGAACGTCATGCCGAGGAACGCCGCGTCGAGCGCGCCGGCGATCCGGCGTTCGGCGAGGCCTGCGACGGGCACGATGGCGTTCTGCGGATGGGCGCGATCGTCTGGCCGGCTGGAAAAATCCAGCTCGGGCTGGATGCAGATCTCCACGCACTCGTTCCTTGGTTTTCGCGCGGGCCGCGAAGCGGTTTTTAGCGGCGTATAGCGAGGCGCTGCCGATTCGCCGGAGCCGCCGAAGTAGTGCGCGGTCGCGGAATTTTCGGCGGAGTCCTGTTCGGCTGCGTAAGGGGTTTCGTAGTGCGGTTCGTCCCACTCGGCGGCCGGGGAAGGCGACGGGGTAAAGGGAAGTCCGGATTGAGAATCGTTGCGCGCGGGGCGGCCGTGGCGGAGGCGGTAGGCATCGAGGCGGCGTGTAACTTCCTCGCGCCACGCGGGTTCAAGAGCAACGGCCGGGTAGCGGTTCGCGACCAGCGCGTCGGCCGAAGGTTCGGAGGAATTCTGTGACGACGAGCGAGACGACGATGTGCGTGACAAAGTGTGCGAGGAAGCGGCTGCTGCGGCGCGAGCTTTTGCAGGCACGGGCACGGGTTCGGGCGCGCGCGCGCGCTCGCGCGAGGCGGGCACACTTGTACCAACAGCTTCGAGAACTTTGTCTTGTTCGACGAGCGGGGCGTCGCAGAACGAGCAATTCTCGGTGCGCTCCATGAGGAGAGCACCACAATGCGAGCAGATTTGGATCACTGGTCCGTTTTGCGCTGCGGATGTCCAGTGGTGCGGAACGCGGATATCGTAACACGCGGGGTTTGCGGGCGGCGCGCGCGAATGTGGAGGGGATGTTGCGTAAAAGGAAACTTTCGCGCGGTTGTGCGGAGTTGGGTTTGGATCTGCGCTTGATTACGGGCGCGGTTGGTCACAGCTTCGGCTGCGCGGTTCGTTGCGAGGCCGGAATGTGCGTGTTAGGCTCGGAGTGATTTTTTCTGGCGTACTCCTTGGACCTTACTGAGGCAATGGCAATCGCGGATTTTCCACGATTTCTTCGGACAGTCGCGCTTTCGATTGCTCTTGCCTTCGCTTTCTTCGCGGCCGCCGCGGCCGCGCCTCGCATTGCGTGCGCGCAGCAGGTGGCGAAGCCGGCGCCGCCCAAGCAGCAAAAGCCCGTGCTTCCCGGTGCGGGTGGCGGCGACCAGAACGCCAGCCTCGAAGCCGACCAGCAGAAACAAGTCGGGCACATTTATTACGCCGACGGCCACGTCGATCTCCTTTATGACAACACGCGCCTTCGCGCCGACCACGTGGAGTACGACGAAGACGCGCAAATCGCCAAAGCCAGCGGCCACGTACAGCTCGATTACGAAACGCAGCACGTCGAGGCCGACGATGCGGTGTACGAACTCAAGACCGGCAAGGGAACGTTCTACCGCGTGCGCGCGACGTTTGCCGTGCAGCGCCGCGCGTCACCGACGCTGCTGATCAGCCCGAACCCGATTTATTTCGAGGCGGACGTGGCCGAGCGGGTGGACCAGAACACTTACAAAATTCACAAAGCATGGATGACGGTGTGCGATCCGGCGAAGCCGACGTGGAAGTTCTACGCGCCGGAAGCGACGGTGTACATGCAGAAGTCGGTGCACCTGGAGAACGGAAACTTCCGGCTGTTCTCCGTGCCGGTTTTGTATCTGCCGTACGCCACGTTTCCCGCGGAGAAGGAGCGGACGTCCGGATTCATGATTCCCGACGTGGGCGAAAGCTCCACGAAGGGTTTTATTGTGGGCGATGCCGTGTACTGGGCGCCGGTGGACTGGGCGGACTTGACGCTCGGCGCGAACTATTACAGCAAGCGCGGCTGGTCTCAGAAAGGCGACTTGCGGATGCGGCCGTGGGAAAACGCGAAGCTCGACGTGCTGTACTCCGGCATGATCGATCGTGGCCTGGTGGAAGCGGTTCCGCCTGTGGTGCCTGGCGGGCCGACGACGTACGAGAACATCAATCAGGGCGGTCACGAAGTTCACGTTCTATTCACGGCGCTGCTGCCGGACGATTGGCGCGCGGTGGCCGACCTCGACCAGCTCAGCTCGCTCACCTATCGCATCGCGTGGTCGGAAACGTTCGCGCAGGCCGTCAATTCGGAGGTTCCGCGCAACGCATTCCTCTCGAAGAATTGGCGTGGGTTCAGTTTGAATTTCGCGTCGCTCAGCTATCAGAACTATTTCACGGCCACGACGCCGAACTCGGAGGACACATCCGTTACGCTGCGCGCGGCGCCGGAAGTCGAGGTCAGCTCGGTGGATCAAGCGCCGTGGACCAAGCTGCCGATTTATTTTTCGTTCGAGGGATTTTCAGACGCGGTGCATCGCGGCGACACGGTGACTGGATTTTCCACGGGTAATTTTGTGGAGCGCAGCGAGATTGCGCCGACGGTGACCATGCCGCTGCATTTCGGGCCGTGGCTGGATGTGACGCCGTCGTTCACTCTGCGCGCCACCTACTACGGCGGCCAGCTCGAATCCAACGGCGACTTCGTGAACAAGGGGTTTGTCCGCACTACCGAGGAGTTCTCGCTGGACCTGCGGCCGTTCTCGCTCGACAAGGTCTATCAGAAGGGCAACACGAAGTGGAAACACGTGATCGAGCCGGACATCGTTTATAGCTACGTGAACGGCGTGAACGATTACGGCAAGTACGTCCGCTTCGACGAAGACGAGACGCTGACGGATACCAACGAAATACAGTACGGCATCACGCAGCGGCTATACCGGCGCGATGGAGACGGCGAAGCGGAGGAAGTGGCGAGCCTCAGCCTGACGCAGAAATATTTCTTCGATCCCACGTTCGGCGGCGCGCTGATTTCGGGCGAGCGCAACGTGTTTGCCACGCTGGACGCGCTTACGCCTTTTGCCTTTGCCGATACGGCGCGGCATTTTTCGCCGATCGTGGCAAACCTGCGCGTCGATGCGGGCAAGCATTTCGACACGGAGGTGATCGTCAACTACGATCCGACGCACAATTACCTGCAGGCGATCGGGACGCTGGTGAAGTGGAAGCCGTACAAGGAATCGTTTCTCACGCTCGCGCATTTTTCCACGCAGAATCTTCCCAGCCCCGCGAGCGACGAGCCGCCCGGATTTATTTTCGAGGACCGGTCGAACCAGATTCGCGCGCTCGCCGGCTACGGCGACCTGACGCGCCGGGGTTTCAACGCCACCTTTGGCGCGAGCTACGACATCACGCAGTCCGCCTTCCAAAACCAGATCGCCGAATTCAGCTATAACGGCGATTGCTGCGGGCTCGGCTTCGAATACCGCCGGTTTTCGATCGGAACGATCCGCAATGAGAACCAGTACCTCGTAGTGTTCCGCATCGCAAACCTCGGCTCGGCCGGTACGCTGCGCCGCGCGGAAAAGATTTTCTAGCGTATGGCCCGCGCCGGCGCAGATCGCGATTTTGCATTTTTCACCATTTCCGATGCGGCGCGTTTGCTGCGCGCGGGGAAAGTTTCTTCGCTCGAGCTGACCAACGACGCACTGGCCCGCGTCGAGCGGCTCAATCCTTCGTTGAATGCGTTCATCACCGTGACGGCGGAACTTGCGCGCAAACAGGCGCGAGCCGCCGACCGCGAAATTCGCGCCGGCAAGCATTGCGGCCCGCTGCACGGCATTCCCGTCACGATCAAAGACAACTTTGCCGTGAAGGGCGTTCGCATGACCGCCGGCTCGAAGATTTTGAAGGATTGCGTTCCTTCCGAGGATGCAGAGGTCGTGGCGCGCTTGCGCGAAGCGGGCGCGGTGTTTCTGGGCAAAACGAATCTCAACGAATTCGCGTACGGGATTCACGGCCTGAATCCGCACTACGGCGATGTGCACAACCCGTGGTCGCTCGATCGCACAACCGGGGGTTCGAGCAGCGGCTCGGCTGCGGCGCTTGCTGCTGGCATCGGCTTCGGATCTGTTGGCACGGATACGGGCGGCTCGCTACGCATACCGGCCTCGTTCTGCGGGCTGGTCGGCTTCAAACCGTCCCACGATATGGTGAATGTGGATGGAATTGTGCCACTTGCGGAAAGCCTCGATCACGCGGGCCCGCTTGCGCGCACCGTGGATGACGCTGCGATTCTCTTCGGAGTGATTCGCGAAAAGTACGAGCGCTGGATGCGGCGTAACCGGGAAGCCCCGCTTCGGACTAGGCCGTTGAAAATTAAACTCGGATGGCCGAAGAATTACTTTTTTGATCGGGTCGATCCGGAAGTGGAAGCGGCCATTAAATCGGCCGTGCGCTTGCTCGAATCCATGGGCGCGCGGACCGAAGAGATTTCGGTACCGCACCTCGAAGAGTCGGTCGATGCCAGCACGAAAATCGGCCTCGCGGAAGCGACCCGATTTCATTCCAAGATTGGATATTTTCCCGCGCGTGCGAAGAAATACAGCGAAGATGTTCGCCGCCGGCTTGAGCTTGGCTGCGAAGTCACGGCGCAGGAGCTGTTTGAGGCCGTCGAGGTGCGTGGAAAGCTCACCAGCGAATTCGTGTCGGCTCTGGACAGAGTGGATGCAATCGTAGCGCCTGCGACTTCAATCACGGCGCCGCGCGTGGGCGACCACGAGATCGTGATTCGCGGCAAGAGAACTTCGCTGCGCAACGCTCTGATCAATGCAAATCGTCCTGCGAACTTCACCGGCCACCCGGCCATCGCGCTGCCGTGCGGCTTCTCGAAATCCGGCCTGCCCATTGGGCTGCAGCTGATCGGCTCGCGCTGGCAGGAATCAAAACTTCTAGCGATTGCCAGCGCCTACCAACAAGCCACAGACTGGCACAAGCGACACCCGTCGCTTTAGTTCGCGGACTCCGAAGCCTGAGCTTCGCCGGGCACTGCGCCATGCCGCAGCATCAGCCTTTCCGCACAGAACCACGCGCCCGAACCAACCACGATTCCCGCCAGCACATCCGCGACGTAATGATATCGCCCGTACACCGTGGCGACGCACATCCCCACAAAAAACGGCAGGCACGCCCAAAAAATTCCGCGCCGGTATCGCGCCGCGGCCCAAATCGCCACCATCGATCCGGCCACGTGCGCCGAAGGAAACGCGGCGCCGTGAACGCGCCCGAAATGTTCGACAAGTTCAATCGTTGCCGTGAACGGACCGCCGACGAGCGGCTTGGTGTTCACCGATGCAAGCGCGAAGTACGGACTCTCGATCGGGAACAGGAGCGCGATCACGTACACGGTGTAGTGCGCCATCGCGGTCGCCGTCATCGTCGTCCAGAAGGCGGCACGCTCCTTCGAAAAATAGAGCACGCCGGGAACGATCACCAGGAACACAAAATACGTCATGTAGCAGAATTGCATCGCGTCGTTGAGCGCCGGATTCGCAAACTGGCCGAGCCACACTGACGGATGCACCTGCGCGAATCCGTAATCGAACGCGATGAGCCAGCGGTCAAACCATCCGGGAAAAATCGCGTGCACCAATCCTTGCAGCTCTTCGAAAAAGAAAATATAAAGAGGCAACGGATACCACGAGCGCGCAAAGCGCAGCATTTTGCTCGCGGGCCAGCGTTCCGCCGCCGCGCACATCGCAGCAATCGCAGCTCCGATCGCGACGTGCAGGGCAAAATATCCGCCTGCGTGCGCGATGTGCGCGTGACACGCCACGAAAATCGCGAGCAGCCACGCCAGGTAGGTGAACGTCACCCACTCGAAGGCGCCGCATACCCGTGCAACGCTCGCAAACAAGCCCGTGCGCGGAATCTGCACGCCGACGCCAACACCCGCCCACTCGCTCGGCAGCACATTCTCGGCCGCCACGCCCGGTACCGTCACGTCCTGCGCGCTCATCGCGCCGCTCCGTGCGCGGTTTCCCCGCGCGTCATGCCAGCGTGCGTATCACCGGCGCCGGCACCTGCCGCAGCTTCACGCCAACGCGCCGTTTCCCACCCGTTCTCCCGCGCAATCCGGGCGAGCCGCTTCGACGCATTCACCGCCACCGGATGCCCCACGACATCGAGAATCGGCAGATCCGCGCCACGGTCACCGTAAGCGTAACTGTGCGCGAGATTCACGCCGTGTTCCTCCGCGTAACGCCACACCGCGCGCGCCTTCGCGAGGCCCGTCATGTGCGCCCCAGAAATTTCTCCGGTCCATACCGCTTCACAATCGCCGCGCTCTTCAACGTATCCGGTCGCGGTCTCAAGTTCCGTCGCCACCAGATCCACGCGCCCCGGCAACACCGTCACCAGTTCGCGC
Source organism: uncultured Acidobacteriota bacterium (assembly GCA_963702125.1). Lineage (GTDB taxonomy): Bacteria > Acidobacteriota > Terriglobia > Acidiferrales > UBA7541 > Palsa-295. Next base: position 3,365,474 of record OY969716.1, on the reverse strand, counting down.
GCGAGCACCGCCAACGTGCCGCTCACTACGCAAACGCGATGCCCGCGCGCCTGATGCCACGCCACGCGCTGGAGCGCCTCAGGGAAAAACGCAGCTTCACCGGAAAGTTTCGCCGCCTCTGTCGCCGCGAGCGACCAATCGCGCGCGAGCGATTCGCGCAAGCCCGCCAAATAACGCTTGTTGGCGTCCATCGCCTCGTGCGGGCTGCGCAAAATCTCGCGCGCGAACTGCGCAACCCACGCGCCCGCGTGCGCGCTTTTCAATTGATTCCGTTCGAGCAGGTATCCGACGAAACGCCACTCGAGTGACGGCGCCGGCAGCATCGTGGAATCGAGATCGAAGAACGCGCCGACCACGCCGGCTCCCGTCATCGCGTCACCTGCACTGCGGCCGGAGCGGGCAGCCGCAGCGCGGTTCGCGCGGTAATCCGCTCCGCAGAAACGCGCACCGGTACCGCATCGATCGGCGTCGCGCCGCCATTCGCGTCCACCATCGCCAAGTATTTCCGGCCTTCCCAAATCACCGGAACCGCGCGCGCCACGCAGAATGCGGCTGTAGCCCACACCAGCACTTGCCCCGCCGTATCGAGCGCGGCGCGTAAGCTATCACCGAGCCACGGCGCCGAAAAATGCGCGAGCGGCAACAAAAATCCCAGGTAGCAGAAGCATGCGCACTTCAGCACTGCGTACGCGCCGCGGCTTCCGCGCGAAGCCACCAGGGCGCGACCCCACCGCGTTTCGAGCATGCCGCCGCGGCCAAACCCTGTCCGCCCCGCGCGCGACGCGAGCCCGCGCAAAAAATCGGTGAGTGTGCCGCGCATGAAAAACAGCACGGGCACCCACAGCGACACGAGGCCCGCCACGGCGAAAAACGTAAAAAATAAATTCTCGACGACGCGATCGCCCAGAATGTCGAGCTGCGCGCCCAGCGGCGTGGCCAGATTTTTCTTCCGCGCGAGGTAGCCGTCCACGCCGTCCAGCGCAATCGCGGCGATCGTGAGCAGCACGGCCACCGCATCCACCGCGAGCGCGTGCCTGCCCAGCGTGAAAAGCGCCACTGCGGCAAATGCCGCCACCACTCGAATCACCGTAATTTGGTTGGGCGTCACGCTCGCCTCCGGCCAGCAGCGTCAAGAAAATTAGCGGGCCCCACCGCAAGCGACGTCGCCGCCCCTCATGGCTCCAGCATGCAGGCCCGCACTCTACGCAATTGCACACGGGCCGCCACTCGTGCCGCTCGCGTTAACCGCGCCGAATCAGCGTTTTACGCTCGCTCGCGCCAAACGCGCCGCCTGCCAAACTGCCGCCGCCGCGCTCCACTTGTCGCCTTTCTCCGGCACGTTTCACCTGCCAAGCTGCGCACAAAAGTCCGCGCACGCGCCCGTCGATTATGGGAAAATCGCTAGTCACACTCGTAACGTCGCGCCGCCTGCAAGCATCTGATGGCGCTGAAGAGAGCGCACCCACTAGCCCATGGACGTATCGATCTTCACCGCCTTTCTCGCCGGTCTGGTTTCGTTTCTCTCGCCGTGCGTGTTGCCGCTCGTTCCGGGCTACATCTCGATGCTTTCCGGAATCGGAGTCGAGCAACTCAAAGAAGACAAAGCCCCGCGCGGCGCTCTGATTGTTTCGGCGATCGCGTTCGTGCTCGGTTTCTCCGTGGTGTTCATCACGTTCGGAGCGTCGGCCAGCGCCGTCGGCGGGTTCCTGCTGCGCAATCGCGCTGCCCTGGCTCCCATCGCCGGTTCGTTGATCATTCTTTTTGGACTGCATCTCACGGGCCTGCTCGCGAAAATCACGGTAAAGGCCGGCCTCATCGTTGGCGTCGTGCTTGTGCTGCTCGGCGCGGCGCTTGCGATGAAGCCCGGCATGCTGGGCCACTCCGTAAAGCCGATCGATTTCTACGCCATCTCACTGATTTTTCTTGTCGGGCCGTCACTCACGCGATGGCTGAATCGCGACGTGCGATTCCAAAACGTCGGCGGCAAACCTGGCGCTGTGAGTGGTTTCCTCCTGGGCTTCGCATTCGCGTTTGGCTGGACGCCGTGCATCGGCCCGATCCTCGCCAGCGTTCTTACAATCGCCGCGACGAAAGCAACGATTTGGCAAGGTGTCGGTCTGCTGGCGTGCTACTCGGCGGGGCTCGCCGTTCCGTTTCTGATCACCGCGATCGGCATCGGCGGCTTTCTGAAGTTCTACCAGAAGTTCCGCCGCCACCTGCACACCGTGGAAGTCTTCAGCGGCGTGCTGCTGCTGATCGTCGGTGCGCTGATTTACACCAACAAATTCACGTGGCTATCGAACCAGTTGACGTTCTTAAACCGCTTTTCGCAGTAGCGGTGTGGCGTTGTACTCTGGAAGGGGAGTTCTGAATGCGCAAGAGTATCAATCCGGTCACGTTCGTTCTCATCGCGGCGATCTTGCTGATCGTCACCACCAATTTTTCCTCCTGCCACACGGGCAGCGCCAGCTCCGGCGGCGCATCGGGCACCGCGGTGACGGACGCGCAAGGCAACAAGCCCGCCGCGCCCGACGTCACATTCAAAGATCTGAATGGAAATGACGTGACGCTGGCGAGCTTCAAGGGCAAAGTGGTGATTCTGAATTTCTGGGCGACCTGGTGCGATCCGTGCCGCGAGGAAATTCCCTGGTTCATCGAGTTCCAGCAAAAGTATGCGGATAAAGGTTTCACGCTGCTCGGCGTCGCCATGGACGAAGAGGGCAAGCCCGTCGTTCAGCCCTTCGTGCAGACCACGCCTTTCAACGTGGACGGCCATCCGACCACGATGAATTACCCGATCGTACTCGGCAACGACGACATCGCTGCGAAATTCGGCGGGCTGCTCGGGCTTCCCACCACGGTTGTGATTTCGCGCGATGGTAAAATCCAGAAGCGCTATATCGGCTCTGTGGATAAAGCGGCGCTAGAGAAAGATATTCAAGCGCTTCTGAACGCGCCCCAGACGGGAGAAACCCACGGCCAATGATGGACGAGCAAGAGTTCAATAAGAAGTGCGATCAGGCGTTCGAGGCTTTGTCGCAGCGGATGATGGTGATCGGCGACGACAACGAATTCGAAGTCGAATATGGCGGCGGAAAGATCGAAGTTGAGTTCGAGGATGAGGTTGGCACGCGGTTCGTGATCAGCCCGCAGACGCCCCTGCGCCAGATCTGGATTTCGGCGCTCACCACGAGTTTCAAGCTGGGTTGGTCGGATTCGGCGCAGCAGTTCGTGCTGGACAAGACGGGCGAGAATTTGAATCAGGTGATGAGCCGCATTTTGAGCGAGAAGCTGGGCATTTCGGTGACGGTGTGACGATGAAGCGAGCGACGGCGGTTGCGGCGGCGGTAGTGATGCTTGCGGGCGGCGCGATGCTGCGCCCGTCCCGCATGGTGGCGCAGTCGGGGCCGTCGCAGACGGCCGCGTCGCTGGTGAAGCCACAAGCCTTTATTTCGCTCGATAGCGTGCCGCAGGGGAAGTTCTTCGAGGCGGCGGTGGTGGTGGCGATTCAGCCGGGGTACCACATGAACTCGCACACGCCGAGCGAAGCGTACCTAATTCCGACGACGATCACGGCGACGCCGCCTGCGGGCGTAACGCTGCTTGATACGGTGTACCCGCCGGGAAAGAAGATTAAGTTTCAGTTTGCGGATGAGCCGCTGGATGTTTACTCAGGCAGCGTCACGCTGAAACTCAAACTCAAGGCGGACGCGAGCGCCGCCGTGGGCGCAACGACGATTCCTGTGGTGCTGCGCTACCAGGCTTGCAGCGAGACGACGTGCCTTCCGCCGGTGAAGGTACCGGTGGAGGTGAAATTCAATGTTGCCGCTGCCGGCGCCGCGTACCACCTCGCACACGCTGACATCTTCTCCGCCAAGTAGCGCTCACCTTGGACTGCGGGAGCGAAGCTACGCTTTGCCGCAAGCTGCAGCCACAGCACGACGACGCCTCGATCTCTGCCGTCCCCATAACCGAAGATAGATCCTTCGGCCGTGTTCGGCCTCAGGATGACGGTGCTGTTAACTGGTGCCGCTTATTGATTTACACGATGTCTATTTGCCGGCGGGGTGGGCGGCCAGGTATTCCACGGCTTTGTTCAGGCGGCGGAGGATGGCGTCGCGGCCGATCACGACCATCGTGTCGAAGAGCGGCGGGGCTACGGCGCGTCCGACGATCGCTACGCGGATGGCGTTGATGAGGACGCCGGCCTTCACGCCTTCGGCGGTGGCTACTGCGCGCGAAGCCGCGTCGCAGGCGTCGTGATTCCAGTCGAGCAGCGCTTCGAGCGCTGCTGTGGCTTTGGCGAGCAGGCCGGGAATCTTTTCGTCCTTCCAGAATTTGTCGCGCGCTTCCACGTCGTACTCGAAATCGTCGGTGAAGAATCCGCGAGCCCAGCTGGTGAAGTCGCCGAGCAGGCGTGTGCGCGGGCGAATCAGATCCACGGCGCGTGCGAGCCACGCTTGATCCGTGGTGCCCCACTTCTCCTGCCACAGACCGTCGCGCTTCAGCTGGCCTTCGACGTACGGCACAACGTACTCGACCGGCGTCTTCTGCAGATACTGAGTGTTGTACCACTCGAGCTTCGCGCGATCGAAAACGCCATTCGAGCGGCTGATGCCCGAGAGCGAAAACTTTTCGATCAGCTCCGGGGTGCGCAGATATTCCTCGTTGTTGCCGGGCGCCCAGCCCAGCAGCGCGAGGAAATTCCGGAAGGCTTCGGGAAGGAAGCCTTCGTCCTCGTAGGAACCGACGCTGGTGGCGCCGTGGCGCTTCGAAAGGCGGTGGCGGTCGGCGCCGAGAATCAACGGGACGTGCGCGAAAACCGGCGGCTCGACGCCGAGGGCGCGATAGATCAGCACCTGCTTTGGCGTGTTGGAAATGTGGTCGGCGCCGCGAATGATGTGCGAGATGCGCATGTCGATGTCATCGACCACCACGCTGAGCTGGTAGGTGGGCACGCCGTTTGAGCGGAGCAGGACGAAATCTTCGACGTCCGCGTTCTGCACTTCGTTCACGCCGAAGACGGCGTCGTCGAATTTCGTGGAGCCGGTGCGCGGCACTTTGAAGCGGATCGCGAAGGGAACTCCCGCTGCGTTTTTCTCAGCGCGCTGCGCGTCAGAGAAATCGCGGCACGGGCAGGGCGCGGCTTTGAAAGATTTTACTTCCGCATGCGCGGCCTGCTGGGCGGGGGCAACGTCTTCTTTCGATTCTTCGTCTTCGGTGTCGTCGGGCGCGTGATCGCCTCCGGCGTACGCTGCGCCTTTGCAATAGCAGGCGAAGCCGTTGCCTTCGGCGAGGATGCGCTTTGCAGCGGCGGCGTACATTTCGGTGCGCTGCGATTGGTAGAAAGGGCCTTCGTCCCACTCGAGGCCGAGCCACTTCAGCGAGGCGAGGATGCCATCGACGAGCTCGGGCTTGTTGCGGTCCTGGTCCGTGTCTTCAATGCGCAGAACGAATGTGCCGCCTTCGCGCTTGGCGTAGAGCCAGTTGAACAGGGCGGTGCGGGCTCCGCCGACGTGCAGGTAGCCGGTGGGCGACGGGGCGAAGCGGACGCGCGGTTTTGCGGGCGAAGACATTCAGGCGACTTCCTTGTGTGAAATGGAAACCCTTATTTTAGCGGATGCAGTGGTGAAAATCGAGCGCGGGCGAATGGACGTGAGCCATGGAATGGGTTGCCGCGGCGAAAGCAGAGAGACAGGTTGTCCATTTCATGCACCCCACCTACCCAGGTGCACAGGCACGACGAGACTGCTTCACGAACGTCGCGTCGCCAAACGGGCAGCGTTTGCCAGAGTCTGGCATGGCCCAACCGGGACCAACTGAGAGTTGGTCCCGCTCAGCCTCGAAAGTCTAAGCTACATCTCGCTTCGCTCGACTGCGCTGACTCAAGTCAACACTACGAAAACTACGATTGCGATTTGGCCACGAGGGCGGTGGCTTGCGACCATGGGATGGGAGTCTGGTGCATGGCGAAGACTGTGGTTACGTCGAGGTGCTCGCGCGCCACGGCGGCTACGACTTCGCGCATCAGCTCGGGATCGTAGAGCGAGCCGTCGTCGTTCACCACGAGAGTATCGCTCGCGTAGAGCAGCTTGTGCGCGGTGAAATAAACCATGTACTGGCGTTCGGTGGACGCGCCGCGGAGTGGATAGAGTTCGACGCGATTGTCGCCCGTGCCGACGACGACTTTTTCGCCGACGATTTCCCACTCCGGCTTTTTCGGCGATTGCGCGAGCGCGTCGGGATTAATCGTGTGCGGCGCGGCGACCATGCGATCGAGCAGCGGCTGATTGAGATCGAGAATGTACACCGGCAGGCCGAGCGCGACGGCCTGGCGCACGCCGGCAACGTGCGGCCACGAATCGGACGTGGACAGCACGCACTTCACCTTTGCATCCGGATACAGCTTTTTGGCTTGTTCGATTACGCCGCTGGTATAGAGCGCGGAGAGCGGCGATTCCAGAATCACGATGCCATCGTCCTGCTTCACGATCGTCGCGTTCCACGGGCCCGGGTAGAGCGTGACGCCGGGCGCGAGATCCACTTTTTCGTCCGCTTGAAACGGCAGCTCGCCGATTTTGAACTGCACGCTCTTTTCAGCCGCGGCGGAATCCATCTTGAACATGTCGTCCGTCGTCCGCGTGTTTAGATCGAGCGCTACGATCTGCGAGGACTGCCAGAGAATTCCGTTGCGCTCTTCAACGACGTTCGTTGGATAGACGATGCCGTGAAACGTCTGCCAGTTGTCGTAATAGACGCGTTGTGTGACATCACCCCAATCGCGCCAGAAATCGTTGAATGCGGCGACGCGCTCGACGGCGTCGGGAAGATGGTTGAACGGGTTGAGCAGGATTTTCACGGGGCGGCCGTCGTACGTGAATTCCACCGCGGGATGCAGCGTGCCGCGAATGAATTCGGGCTTACCGATGCGGAGACTTGAATCGGCGGCCGCCGAGAGCAGAAGCCGCATCGGTCCGAGCGCGAGAGCGTAGCGCGCGGAATCGACGGTTGCGATCGACGCGGGCGAATCCGTTTTCCCGCGGCGAATCGCGCCGTCGGGACTGGCGACCACGGTCGCGGTGGTTTGGAACTGGCCGGGGTCGGATTCGGGCCAGGTCATCTGGACCTCGAGCAGCAGGCGCCGTCGATCGAAGTCGATCGTGCCCTTGGTGTGCGTGTACGCGGTGATGAAGGGTGCCTGCCGGTAGGACTGTTCGGTGAGCTCGGTGTAACCCTGCGATTCGTAGGCGATATTTTTCACCGCAGCGAGGCGATCGCGGCCGCCCATGGCTTCGAGCGCGAGATCGACACAGGCTCTTGCGTCTGTGGCGCAGGGACCGGCGGATTTCGTGGTGGACGACTGCGCGGCGGACGACGACTGCGCGATAACGGACGGTGCGGCCAGCGTTGCGGCGGCTATGAGTGCGGCGATGGTGACGGTTGCGCGACGGAATGCGTGCATGCGTTGTGGCTCCAAGGACGGTGCAGCGTGATTAGGTTTGCGTCGATAGACGCAAGCGGTGGGGAAAAGTTATCGGGGCGATGGGCGCAGGGGCGCTCGAAATGACGGAGCTACAAGGCGGAGGTACGGATCGACGCGGAGGTGTTCGAGACTACGCGGTGCAACGGTGAGATCTGGAGGCAAAGCGGTAGCCGCGCGGCGGCCTCCCGCAGTCCATATGGAGTTGCGCGAGCGAGAGACCGCGGCTGGGCGGATCAGCGAAGCGCGACGCGATTACTGCAAAGGAGCGAGCGAGTAATCCTGATCGACGAAGGCGATGACTGGAGTGCCTTGCGCGATCTCCACGTTTTTGCCGTGTTTGAGCAGGCCAACGGGTCCGAGCAAAACGGTGAGCGCGACTGTAGCGCCGACTTTGCCCTCGCCCTCTTTGCCTTTGGTGCCGCGGATCTTTACGCGCGCATCGCCGGCCTTTACGTATTCGAGGCGGATGGCAAGATCGCCCGCCTTGCCCAGCGCGCCGGATTTGTGGACGCTGCTCACCGTGCCCAACGCAGCGGCGCCTTTGCGCGCCACAATCACATCGCCGACTTTCAGATCTTCGGCGAGCGTCAGGTTTACCGGATCGTCGTCAACGGCCGTCTTTGACGACAGATCGCTCGCAAATACGAGCGGCACTTCGGTGCCTTCCTTCAGAACGATCGTACTCGGAGCAGCGGAGGCCGCAACCGGCGCAACGGCGGGCGGCGTGACTTGAGCGACAGCGGGTGCGGGTTCCTGCGGCTGAGCTTGAGCGCGAGCGGTGAACGGTGCGGCTACGAGTGCGGCGGCGACAAAGAAAAGCTCGGTTGCGTGCTTGGCTGGGGCGGCCATTTTATCCTCCGTGAGGCTACGGGGACCGATTACTACCGAAGTGTATGACGAACGCGGGCCGAGAATGGGTACAGGTGGCGATAAGGGACGAAAGAGGTAACGGGCGAGGTACCGGTTGCAAAATGGGAATTTGGTTCAAAGGGATTCGGGGCGGCCGGGACCGGCGCCTGTGGGACCGCTGGCCGACCGTTGGAAATGTGTGGAAAGTGGTACAGGGGTACTCTTGACCGCGACGTGGCGGGATTTGATAGTGAAAGTGCGGAGAAGGGTGCGGAACGGGTGTATCGGAATTGGACACCCCTCTCATCGGCGTTATGTCTCCTATTATGAGTAGCTTATGGGCCATGCAGGGCCGCCAACCCTCGCTGGTCCGGTAACGCCTTGGGGGAAGCTCCAGAACCGTCTAAGCGGTTTTTTGAGCATTAACCCCCAAGCAACACTTCGGGTCCGAGCTCGCGGCTTAAGCGATTAAGTTTGTTACGCTCGTAGCAAGCTTGTAACGACCCGATTTAGGAGCGTCCGGTTGTTGAGTCACGTGAATATCAGTGCGTTTGTGCTCCTGCTCAGCGCCTTCTTGCTGGCTGGATTTTTCGCGCACGTTTACATGCAGAAGCGGCAGAAGTATCTGCTGGCGTGGGCGGCCGGCTGGCTGCTGATCTCCCTCCATTACGTTGGTCCGGCATTCATTCCTGAAGGTTCGATTCCCGATTGGCTGACGCCTGCGAACGCGCTGACGATGGCGCTGGTGTCGATCGCGTTTTTGGTGGCGGCGCGAATTTACGCGCGGCTGCAGGTGTATCCGCTGCTGATTGCGGCGCTGTGCGGTGCGAGCGCGCTGTGGAGTTACGCGTACTGGAAAGAATGGATTCATGCGCCGACGGGCATTGGAGTCGGACTCGTATTGTTCGTGGTGTCCTACACGTTTTTCCAGGAAGGACGAAAACAGGAATCGCGCGCCGATGAATTGCTCGCACTGACATTTTTCGTGTGGGGCCTGGTGCGCATCGCGGTGGCCCTGCAGCCGATGCTGCATTTCTGGCACGGCGTGGAGTTGATGTCGCTGCTGCTGGTGCCCGCGCTGTTTGCGGGCGTACTGATGGTGATGGCGCTGTATGAGGAAGAGCGGCGGCGCGTTGAGCGGAACATGCTGGCCCTCTCGAACCTGAACCTCGCGACATCGAGCTTCGCGGGCGGCGAAATTCAAAAGATGCTGGCGCAGGCGCTGGATCGCGTGCTGAACGTGGCGCGAATTCCGGCGGGCGCGCTGTTCTTGCATTACGGCGATGAGGATGGGCCTACGTCGGTGGTGGTGACGGGGATGACGGATCCGTTCGCGTCGGAAGTGCAGTCGGCGAAGCGCGACGATTATCTGGTGAAGCTGGTGGCGTGGCTCGGCGGGCTGGTGGTGCTGCGCGACCTGGAAACGGATTCGAAGTGGGAAGCGCTCGAGAAGGAAGACGCGTTTGCACAGCTGCGGAAATTATTTTTGGCGCAGGGGCTGAAGACCGTCGTCGGCATCAGCTTGCAGGCGAAGGATCGCGTGTTTGGCGTGCTGGTGCTGGGGACGCCGGACAACCGCAGCTTTACACCGGCGGAATTGCGGCTGCTGCTCGCGCTGGGCCACCAGATCGGCATGGCGGTCGAGAACAGTTATCTGGTGCAGCAGACTTCGCGGCGCTCGGAAGAGTTGCACATCCTGAATGAAATTGGGCGCACGCTGAATTCGACGCTCGAGCCGGACACGCTTTTTGAGCGGATTTATTCCGAAATGCGGCGGCTGCTGGATGTGACGAGCCTTGAGATTACATTTTACGACGGCGCGGAAGGCCCGGTGCGCTACGAGATGGAAGTCGTGGAGAACAAGCGGCTGCCGAAGCGCTCGCGGGCAGCTGGGAAATTCCTAACCGAATACATCGTAAAGACCGGACAGCCGCTTTTGATTCGCGAGAATTTCGCGAAGGAAATGAGCCGGCTGGGAATCAATATGTCGCGCGAAGTGGGTTCGGTGTGCGCGGTGCCGTTGATTCTGTACGACCGGGCGATCGGCATGATCGCGGTGAAGAGCCTGCAGGAGCGCGTGTTTGACGAGCAGCATGTGGAATTGCTGCGCGTGCTATCGAGCGAATCGGCGGTGGCGATCGACAACGCGCGGCTTTTCTCGGCGGAGCAGAAGAAATCGCGGCAACTGACATTGATCAACAACGTGTCCAGCCATGCGATCTCGACGATGAATCCCGAGGAGATGCTGGCGAAGATCGTGCAGGAAATCGAGATCGGGCTGCAGTACGACCACATCGGGATCGCGACGATCGATTATTCGGCGAAGGAGCTGACGATTCAGGCTGAGGCGGGCACGCGGCGCGAGGCGGTGGGGCGGCGTGTGCTGCTCGGTGAAGGATTGATCGGGCAGGTGGCGCGCAGCGGGCAGCTGACGGTGCTGAAGGAAATTACGGCGTCGTCGCCGAAGCCGGTGCTGAATACTTCGATGTGTGCGATCGCGCTGCCGGTGTTGTATGCGGACCAGTTGCTCGGGGTGCTGTACGTCGAATCGGCGGAGTTGTGCGAGTTCCCCGAGCAGGACGTGCTGCTGCTGCGCACGCTCGCGGATTTATTTGCGGGCGCGCTGCACAACGCGATGACGTTCCAGAAGGCGCAGGAGCAGGCGATTACCGACGGATTGACGGGCGTGAAGACGCACCGGTTCCTGATGGAAGCGCTGTCTGCGGAGTGGAAACGCTCGACGCGTTCCAGCCGCGTGTTCGCGCTGGTGCTGATGGACCTCGACCGGTTCAAATTCGTGAACGATTTTTACGGGCACCTTGAGGGCGACGTGGTGCTGCAGCGCGTGGGACACATCCTGGAGCAGAATTGCCGGCGGTCGGACGTGGTGGCACGGTATGGCGGCGACGAATTTGTGATCTTGATGCCGGAAACGAGCGTGGAGCAGGCTTATCAGCTCGCGAGCAAGCTGCGCGGATGGGTGGCGAGCGATCCGCTGCTGCGCGACAAAAATATTACGGCGAGCTTCGGCATCGCCGGGTTCCCTGTGCACGGCTCGACGCCGCAGGAATTGATTCAGGTAGCGGACTCGTCGATGTACCTCTCGAAGCACCAGGGTGGCAACGCGGTTTCGAGCGCGGAGCAGGGCGACCCGAACGAGACGCGGCGCTGGAAGAAAGATGTGCTCGAGGCGTATCTCGGCGTCACGCTGAAGCGGCAATTTTCCACGGGGCCGGAAGCGTTCGACGAAATTTACCGCAGGCTCGAGCAGTTCACGCGTTCGCTGGCGCAGGAGGGCGAAGCGCTGGGCGAGAAGATGCATCCGGCGATGGTAGAAACGGTCACGTCGCTGGCGCTCGCAATCGATTCGAAGCACCACTACACGCAGGGGCACTCGCAGAAAGTGTCGGCGTACTCGGTGGTGATCGCGCAGGCGCTCGGCATGAGCGAAGCGGAGGTGGAAGAGATCCGGCTCGCTGGCCTGCTACATGACATTGGCAAAGTGGGAATTCCGGAGGCGATCCTCAATAAGACCGGACCGCTGAACGCTCCCGAGTGGGACACGATGAAGACGCACGCCGAGCTGGGCGAAAAGATTCTGGAGCCGCTCGAGGCGATGAAGGCGATTGGGAAGATGGTGCGTCACCACCACGAATTTTTCGATGGGTCTGGATACCCGGACCGGTTGACGGGCGAGAGGATTCCGTTTGGCGCGCGGATCATCGCGATCGCGGACGCGTACGATACGATCACGTCGGAGCGGACGTACAAGAAGTCGCGCGTGCCGGAGGATGCGTTTTCCGAGCTGTCGCGGTGCGCGGGTAATCAGTTTGACGCGAATATCGTGAAGGCGTTTATCGAGGCGATGCGGCGGACGGGGCCGATTGTGGTGGAAGTGACGGGTGGAGAGAAGGTTTCTAGTTAGTCGCGCGTGTAGTTCCTGCCTGAAGTAAAACAGACGCGAGTGGAAGTGTGATCGGTAGTGCTCGAGGCTTTGCTGTGCGCGTGTGGGCGTTGATGGCGGAGCGGTGGCTTCGCGACCGCACTCCGGGAAGGGCGTGTGAGGCGGCGTGGAGTTTGCGGCGCGTGTGCGAGAAAATGGAGAGCAGAGGTGAAAGATGGATACGGCGAAGGTGACTTGGACGGGGGCGGAAGAGTTCGATGCGCTGATGCCTTCGGGAAATACGATTCATTTTGATGGAGACCGGAAATCGAATCACGGGCCGAGCATGATGGAGACGCTGCTGGGGGCCCTGGGCGCGTGCACGGCGGTGGACGTGGTGTCTATTTTGAAAAAGAAGCGGCAGAACTTGATCGGGCTTGAGATTTTCGTGAATGGCGAACGGGCGACGGATTATCCCAAGGTGTGGAGCGCGATTGAGCTGGTTTACAGGATCACCGGTGACGTGGAGGAGAAGGCGGCGCGGGATGCGATTGAATTGAGCAAGGGGAAGTATTGTTCGGTGTCGGGAATGCTGGAGAAGGCGGCGAAGATTACGTATCGGGTGGAGATTGTGAAGGGGTGAAGTACGGCGCGTGGGGCTGAATTGTGCTGCGCACCCTTTTGAGAAGAAAAGGGTGCGGCACCCGGAAAAGCAAAAAAGGGACGGCCGATTGTGGCCGTCCCTTTTTTTGGGGAGCGCGATGCTTGCGTGTTGCTAGTTGCCCAGGATTACGGTGATTGGGTTGGTGTCGCCGGTGGTGGCGGTGATCATCACGGCTTTGGTGGGCGAGACGATCACGTAGAGGCCGCCGAAAGTGGACGGTGAAGTGAGCGAGATGGTGCCAGTGCCGTTGGTTGTGTCGAGCACGGTGTAGGTGCCGGCGACGTTTTCGGATTGGGTGTTGCCGCTGGTGGTGCTTTCGTCTTGCGTACCGGCAATGTTGCCCGCGCCGTCGAAGGTGAAGAAGCCGGAATCGTTGCGTGCCGCGGTGCTCGGCGGCGGAGCGACGGAGCCTTCGACGAACGAACCGTTGAGGTATGCAACGTTGAAGCCCTTGGCTGGCGTCGATTGCGAATACACATGGCCGAGCAACACACCAGGCTCAGTCCCGCTTGTACCTTGGACGCCCACTACGAATGCTTCGGTGGAGCTGACGAGATAGAAAACAGGGTTGATGGGACTCGCCAGATTCGTTCCCACGCGACCGTATTGGTCGGACGAGTAGGTCACGTTGAATGGCGTCGCGACGGCATTGCTCGTCTGCATGTTTGTAATCGTGTTGCCCGCCAAGTTGTCCGCCAGAAGCAAATTGAACGCACCACCTGCGGTGGGGTTGAGCTGCATGATCTCGACTTCGGGAAGATACGGTCCGCCATTGTACGGATTTTGTCCGGACGCGCCGCCCGCCATCGGTCCGCCAAGAGTGTTCTGTGTGGCGAACGGATAGCCAAACTGCGCCTCCATGTCGAGAGTGGAAACGTACGGCGTAACTGCCGAAACGGGATCGACCTCGATGAGAAACGCTTCGGTGGAGGAAACCGGATACGCGTTGTAGGTGAGGTTTCCCCACGACGGCTGAAGATTGAAAACGCAATGGGTCGAGTCGGCGCCGGAACTGTAGAGTCCAGTTACCGAGCCTCCTGGGTCGCTAATCGAATCAGCAGCGATGTTGGTGTCATCTTCACCGTTTCCGATGCTGCCCTGAGTTGCAGGAGAAATCGGAGCGGTTGCGAGGAACGTTCCGGCTGTAGCGAGTGGGCCTGGCAGGAAAGTTCCCAGCGTGCTGAACGAACTCGCGAAGCCAGTACCGCCGAAAGTGAAGTTGCCTGCGTATGTGTTTGTGCCCGTTCCTGTGACGACGCAGGTGGTGACGGATTGCTTCTCGATGCGGCCTGAACCGCGCGTGCCGGTCGAATCGAATTCGATCAGGCGGCCGTGGCTTCCGGTCGTGTCGATCGAGTATGCGTAAGTCGGAGCGCCCGGCGCGTTGGTGAACGTGATCGTGCCGCGGCCATCCGAGCCGAGCGTGTACGAACCCGCGAGGTTCGGTGTGTTTGTCTCGGTCGCAGCGGAGATGGAATTGGTGTCCTGCTCGCCGCCGGTGATGTTGCCGTTGCCGTCTGCCGTGAAAGTGCCGGCGGTGGTGACAGCCGAGCCGGTGGAACTATTTCCGCTGAAAAGAAATGCGTAGCCGCCGGAGAGACCGCCAAGATTCTGCGGACCGGAAATGGTGAGCGAGAAAGTTTGCGTCACGTTCGCGGGAGTCGATTCGCTGTCCGTGACAGTGATGCCGAAGGTAAATGTGCCCTGTACTGTGGGCGCGCCGGAAAGCAGGCCGCTTGAGCTGAGCGTGAGGCCCGCCGGCAATGTGGAGCCGGACGCAACGGTCCAGGTGTATGGCGAGAGGCCGCCTGTGGCTGCAAACTGTTCGCTGTAATTCGTCGGCGGCGTGGTAAAGCTCGCGTTGGGCAATGGCGAAGTGGTGGTGATCGCAAGTGTGCTGATCACGATCGTGAGAGGCGCGGACGAAGTTTCGCCGGCCGCGTCGGAAACCTGCACGGTGAATGAGGATGGTCCGTTCGTGGTGGGCTTGCCGGTGATGTTCACCGTGTCTGTGGTGCTGCTGCCGAGCGCGAGACCGCCAGGTAGCGAGCCGCTCAAGATGGTCCAGCTGAGCGGAGGAACGCCGCCCGTTGCGTTGACTGGAGCGCTATACGAAGCGCCGACGCTGCCAGAAGGCAAAGTGGTGGTGGTGATCACCGGCGGCGGCTGCACGGTGATGGCGAGCGTCGAGGAGGATGCCGGGTAGTCCACCGATTGCGCGATCACGGAGACGGAGGTGGCAGACGTGACGCCGCCCGGCGCGACGTACGTGGCAGTGAGCGGGCTGGTCTGCGTAAGCGTGCCGGTGCCGACCGGGCTGAGAGAAAAGGTGACGCCGCCGCTTCCAGCGTCGTTCAAAACCGATGCGGAAATCGTGGTGCTCGAAGACTGCGCAACAGAGATCGGGCCCTTGGGCGAGAGAATGACGGAGTAGTAGCGATTAGGAGTTTGGGCGCAGCCACCGAGCGTAGAGATGGCAATGGCCGCGACGGCGGCCAGACAAGCGATACGGGCGCGGAAATTCACGGCGCCTCCTTGGGAAGTTACGGATTCCTACGGCGTTACAGCAGCCCAATGTGTATTGGGCCACAAACGGGCGACAGCGAGGCGAAAATGGGCAGGGCGAATAGCGTATGAGGTAACTGGCTGTTGGTACAGCAGGGTAGGTGAGAGGGTGGCAGGCGAGGTGGGCTCGCCTGCCGAGGATGAACCTGTGGGCTGGGTGCGCCTTGCGGCGAACCTGTGGACCAATTAGAACGAGCGCATCATCGCGGCGGCCTGCTGGTTCTGCTGCAGACGGCGCGACAGCACGACGTTGGAATACCGGGTACAGAGAGCCATCTCGCGCTCGGTCCAACCCAGCCATTCCGAGGAGCCCGGCACGATGAAGGAGCCGACCGCGTTCAGGGCCGAAAGCAAGCTGTGGTAGAGGCGGACGGGCCGCAGGCTAGCCATGGAAGCCTCTGACAATGCAGGACATATCTCCTGAATCGATGAGGCGTCTTCAAAGTCGTTTCGATTCAATAGGTTATCGCCCGTCGTGGCGGCCTCACCCGGTAGGGCTTCGGCGGCTACGCGCAGCAGGCCGGCTCGCCAAGTGAAGACGGCGAACTGCACCATGGCGGCGACGGATATGACGAGCATGAAGGCGGCGACTAGCATTTGTGTCCACAACCAGTATCGCGTCCGTGACTGCACGGGACAATGGCCCGTCCGTACCACTCGTTTGAAACTTTCCGGGGCGAGTTTCGGGAGCGGGTGATACAAGGATGGCGCGCGTTTTGCGGGTTTGCGGCGCGGGAGGATAAGGATGAAGCGAGCGTGGGTGTGCGCAGCGATCTTGGTGGTGCTCGGTGCGCTATGGGTTGGGAATTCGGAGTGGGCCGCTGCGGCAGCGGGTAGCGCGGGGGATGAAGCGTCGATTCGCAAGCTGCTCGACGATCAAGCTGCGGCTTGGAACCGTGGGGACTTGGATGCGTTTATGACGGGCTACTGGAACTCGCCAGACGTGGAATTTGTGAGCGGCGCCGGCGTGACGCGCGGATACGCGGAGGTGCTGGCGCGGTACAAAAAAGGCTATCCGACGCAGGAAAAGATGGGAAAGCTTACGTTCACGGATCTGGAGATTCACGTCGAGTGCGCGACGAGCGCGTACGCGGTGGGACAGTTTCATCTGGATATGCCGCCCGACAATCCGACGGGATGGTTCACGCTGAATTTCCGGAAATTTAAAGACGGCTGGAAGGTGGTGGTCGATCACACCAGCGGCGCGCCAAAGAAAACGGCGCAGTAGTCAGTGCCGGCAGTGACGCCAAGGGCGCATGCGAAGATCAGGCGAAGGCCTCGCGCGAACTTTATATAGGCGCTATGTGGCTGTGCTGTGAGCGGCCGTGTTTTTCGGCCATAATCGTATCCGGTAAATCTAGAAAGACCGGCGATAAGCCGGCAAGGGGCACCAGTGCGTGCAGTCATTACGGGAGGAGCAGGTTTTCTTGGTTCACATCTGAGCGAGTTAATGCTGTCGCGGGGCTGGGAAGTGCTGGTCCTCGACAATTTGTGCACGGGCAGTGAAGACAATATCGCCCACCTGAAGTCGAATCCAAATTTCCGCATGGCGCGAGTGGACGTATCGCGCTACATCGAAGTGCAAGGGCCGGTGGACGCGGTGCTGCATTTTGCGTCGCCGGCGAGCCCGCCGGATTACCTGAAGCTTCCGATTCAGACGCTGAAAGTCGGCGCGCTCGGCACGCACAACACTCTAGGCCTGGCTCTCGCGAAGAAAGCGAAGTATCTGATCGCCTCGACATCGGAGTGCTACGGCGATCCGAACGTGAGCCCGCAGCCGGAAAGCTACTGGGGTCACGTGAACCCGGTGGGGCCGCGCGGCGTTTACGACGAGGCGAAGCGCTACGCCGAGGCGATGACCATGGCGTATCACCGCTACCACGGGGTGAACACGCACATCGTGCGCATCTTCAATACGTACGGTCCGAAGATGCGGCTGAACGATGGGCGCGCGCTGCCGAACTTTTTGTACCAAGCGTTGGTGGGCGAGCCGATCACGGTGTACGGCGACGGCAAGCAGACGCGCAGCTTCTGCTACGTGTCCGATTTGCTGGAGGGAATTTATCGGCTGCTGGAATCGGACGAGCACGAGCCGACCAACATCGGCAACCCGCAGGAGATCACGATTCTGGAATTCGCGGAGCGCGTGAAGAAGCTGGTCGGTTCGGACACCCCGATCATTTTTCATCCGCTGCCGCAGGACGATCCCAAGCAGCGCTGCCCGGACATCACCAAGGCCAAGCGGATTTTGAATTGGGAGCCGAAGGTGAAGCTCGAAGACGGGCTGCAGACCACGTACGAATATTTCAAGAACAAGCTGGCGCAGACGCAGGCCGCGAAGTAGTTTGACGCCATTGCTGGACGGCTTGTCCGTTACGAATCACGCGCTGGGCGTGTGAGGGCGAACGGGCAGGCCGAGCCAGATGTTGATCAAGCCGAGATATTCCCGCACAACTGAAAACACGTCGCGCGTATTGCGCCACCAGTGATCCAGATCGATCGGATCCTCAGCGGCGCCGCGCACGATGAGCGTCAGGTCGTTGCCTGCAAGCTTCGTCCACAGCGCGCGCACGCGGCGGGTGTGCTCGGGCGAAGTGACGATGATCACGGTGCGTTTTCCGTCGCGCCGCATCATGCGCGAAATTTCTTCGATCTCCTGCTCGGTGTCTTCGATGCTATCAGGCAGGATTTGCACGGCGGATTCGGGCACGCCGCGCGCGACGATGGCCTCGCGGTTGTATTCCTCTTCGCCGATGTAGTGCACGCCGATGGCGGCGAGTTCTTCCTGCGGGCCCACCGGGCGCGAAACCCACACCAGCGGCGCGTAGCCCTGCTGGTAAACGTCCGCGGTGCCTTCGGCGCGGAAGGGCAGGCCGCCGGAGAGGACGACGATCACGTCAGCGTGCGCGAGCGGGTCTGGGCGGACGAGCCAGTGCGCTGCGCCGCGAGCCGCGATTGCGCCGACGATTACGAGCAGCGCGAGCACTGTAAGCGCGATGACGATGCGGCGGCGTTTGCGGTTGGGCGATTGCGTGTCGGCTGTGGGCATTTATTTTTTCTGCAGCAGGAAACTCCCGGCGAGCACTGCGTCCACGCCGGAGCAGAAGTAGCTGCGCACGGCGTCGCGCGGCGTGACGACCAGCGGCTCGCCGAAAAGATTGAACGACGCATTGACCAGCATTGGTGCGGGCGCGCCGTCACCGACGTGCTTGAGCAGTTTGTAGTAGGTCGGATTGTCGGCTTCGCGGACCACGTGCAGCCGCACCAGATTGCCGGGCAGCAGGAAGCCACGAGGAAGCGCGCCGAGCAAGGCGCGGCCTTCGTCCGTCGCGACAGCCATTGTGGTGAGAAAGCGCGCGTTGGGCGAGGCGTGGAAGTAGCGCGGCGCGTCTTCGGCGGTGATCGAAAGCGCGAACGGGCGGAAGGCTTCCCGGTGCTTCACGTAGTCATTCAGATTTTCGGTCACGTACTCGGCCCAGGGCGACGCGAGCAGGCTGCGATGGCCCAGCGCGCGCGGACCAAATTCGGCGGCGCCCTGAAACCAGCCGACAATTTTTCCCGAGCGGAGCAGGTGAGCGGCCGTGTCGATCTTGTGCGCGTCGGTGTCGCAGAAATGATAGGTGGCTTTGCAATTGTCGAGGACTTCTTTGATTTCCTGATTGGAGAAGGCCGGGCCCCAAAACGGCGCGGACATTTCTGCCGCGCTAGGCGGAAGTTTCGTGTGGCTGTGGAGCGCGAGCCACGCTGCGCCGAGCGCGGCGCCTTCGTTTCCGGCGGCGGGCTGCGCAAAGAGGCGTTCGAAGCCGGCGCGGGATTCGACGGCGGCAACGAGCAGAGGATTGAGAAATAGTCCGCCGGCGAGGCAAAGCGATTTTGCGTTGTGCTGCGTGCGCAGCCCGGCGAGCCAGTCGCAGACGACTTCTTCGATCGCGGACTGGAGGCTGGCGGCGATGTTGGCGCGTTGCTCGTGCGAGAGCGGCGTCGGCGCGGCCGTGGACTTCGCGTTGGGCGCGGGGAGCTGCATGCGGCGGTAGAATTCGGGCGTGAAGGAAAGCTCGGCGCCAAAAGTGCGCGTGAAGAATCTGGGATCAATGTGCGGCGGGCCGTTTGGTTCGCGACGGAGCATTTCGAGGAACGCAGCTTTATGCGTCGGCTGGCCTTCGAGGCTGAGCCACTGCGTTTTGTGTTCGTCCGAGTGCGGCTGATAGCCCACGAGGCGGGTGACCTGCGAATAGACGTAAGCGAGGGAGTTGGGAAATGCGAGCGAGACGAGTTCCCGAATCTCGGTGCCGCTGCCGAGCCCGACGAAGCCGGAGCGGCCGTCGCCGAGTTCGTCGAGCGTGACGATGAGAGCTTGATCGAATGGCGACGCGTAGTAGGCGCTCGCGGCGTGGCAGAGGTGATGATCGAAGGACTCGACCTGCGCGGCGCCCACGCTGGAGCCGCTGGCGGACATTTGTTTCACGAGGCGTTCGTTATTGAGTTCGCGCCCGAGGTCGCCGAGCGCCTTATTCAGGAAGTAGCCGCTCTGCACCGGAGCGACGGCGGCACGGCGGGCGCGGAACAGCGTCTGGCGTTTCCATGCGCTGCGAGGATTCGAAGCGATGGCGATGTGCGCGATTTGATTCCAGTGGATGCCGGCGCGATGGAGGCAGAAGCGAATCGCTTCGCGCGGAATACCGGAGGCTGCGCGATTGCGGGTGAGCTTGCTTTCTTCGATGGCGGCGAGAATGCCGGAATCGCCGAGCAGCGCGGCTGCCGAGTGATGACCCATCGCCGATAGGCCGAGGATGTACATGCTCGAGCGTTACAGTTGTACCAGAGTTTGACGCGAGTGCGTGCGCGGAGCGGTGAAACGAAAGACAAAGGTGCCCGCTTCGCAACAGCGACGAACCGGCCGCTCCGGTTAATCGGATTCTGAGATTCGATCCGGCGTCGAGCGCGCTTCGCGCAATCGGCTGACCTCGCAGGAACACAGCCTGCGCGGCAGGCTATTCGACGAGCTAACTGGTGCGGTTGAACGAACTGTTGCGCGTGAGCAGGCCGCGGAGGCCGAGCCAGATCAGGCGCGGCTGCTGCAGGCACACGCGCCACAAAATTTTCCAGGCTTCGTCGCGCGAATAAAGGCTCAGGGACTGGCGCGCGGGATCGTTGAGCAGATCGACGAGGCGGCTGTAATCGGCCTGCTGGAAATCGTGCATCGAACGGCGCAGCAGCAGGTGCAAATCGAGTTCGCGCCGCAGCGTTTTCAGTTCGCGGCTCACGCCACCGTTCAAAATCGCTTCCGCCACGCCGAGCGCGCCGCGGAAACCGGTAACGGTGCCGCCGACGGTGGAAACTTTCACCTGCGCGGCCGCGTCGCCGACGAGATACACCGAGCCGTTGCCAATGCGGCGATGCACCGGAATCCAGCGCTTGTAAACGGGAATGCGCGCGCCCTGAAATTCGAGCGGCTCGAAATTTTTCTTCGCGAGGAAATTGTCGAACGCTTTGCGCATCTCCGGCCCATTTTCGCCAATCACGCCGAGCGCGCCGATTTCGTCGTTCTCCGGGATGAGCCAGTAGAAATAGGGAGTGTCCTGGGGGATGAACCACACTCGCGCGGTATCGCGCGGCATGTCTTTCGGTAGCCGCACGATGGCCTGCATCAGCGGCACGGTTTCAAGCGGCTGCCATCCGGCGGCTTTCGCCACGCGGCTGGCGGCGCCGTCGCTGCCGACGATCGTGCCGGCGCGAACCTCTTCGCGCGAGCCGTCGCTGCAGCGCTCGACTTCCAGAATCAGGCCGCGGCCGTTGGGATGGAGCGAATGGAAGCGGCGGCCGAGTTCCACGCTGGCTCCGGCTTTGCGCGCGTCGTCCGCGAGGCCCTGAATCAGCGAGCGGCGCTCGATGATCAGGTCCGGGTCTTTCAGCGGAAACGTGGCGAAGCGGCCATCGGTGAAAAGCTCGAAGCGGCGGATTTCATTCCGAACGCTGTGCTCGGCGGCAGGGCCGAGCAGCGAGCGCATCCGGTGCGTGACGATCAGCGTGCGCTCGGGCGGCTCGAGATTCTCGATCCGCTCAAACACGCGCACGGGAACGCCGCGGCGCGCGAGCACCGCAGCCGTGAGCAAGCCCGCGGCGGAGCCGCCGACAACCGCAACGTTCGATCCGCTTGCGGGGGATTGTGAATTGTGGGCCGGTGTGGAGTTCAAATCTTCCAATTGCATCCTGACTTTTAGTGCGGTCCTACGAATCGGCGCGCGACCGAAGCTGAAACAGTATGAAGTTTTCCAAGGATTGCCGAACTGCGCCGAATGCCGCCTTCACCTGCCGCGCGGACGAGATACACAGTGCGTCTCCGCGCAAAGCATGGT
The DNA here is from genome assembly GCA_963702125.1 of uncultured Acidobacteriota bacterium. Lineage (GTDB taxonomy): Bacteria > Acidobacteriota > Terriglobia > Acidiferrales > UBA7541 > Palsa-295. Next base: position 3,343,674 of record OY969716.1, on the reverse strand, counting down.
GCAGAAGTATATCGCAGGCGCCCGGTGCGCCAAAGCGGAAGGGCGTTCTGCGCGAAAATATCGGGGACGGTGCGGGCGAAGACACGGGCGAATCCGCGGCTGAGATGAATTTAGACGGCAGGCTTGGCCACTTTCACCTGGCGCTCATACGGCAGGCTTTCAAGGTAGAAAATGGCGACGAACGCGAGCAGCACCGCCACGCCGACAACGGCGTATGCAGTGGTCGCTGAAATGTGCTGGATGAGAATGGCGAGCGAGCCGAGCAGGGCACCCAACGCATACAAGATCAATACGGCACCGCGATGGCCAAGGCCCAGATTCGAGAGGCGGTGCGCGGTGTGGTCCTTGCCGGGCGAGGTAAAAGGCAGCAAGCCGCGCCGCGAACGCGAGATCGATACCAGCGTGGTATCGAAAACCGGGACGCCGAGAATCAGGATCGGGACAAGCCAGGTGACGGGGAAGTCCACCGAATCGGGCCGGACTTTCAGGCCGAGCGTCGCCATCAGAAAACCGAGAAACATCGCGCCGCCATCGCCCATGAAAATCTTGGCGGGATTGAAATTCCAGCGCAGGAAGCCAAGCGCCGCTCCAAACGCGGCAGCGCCGAGAGTGCGGACGAGCGTTTGTCCGTTCATGCCCGCGGAAATCGTAAAGAACGCAGCCGCCACGGCGGCGATTCCGGCGCACAGGCCGTCCATGTGATCGAGAATGCTAAAGGCGGCAGTGATGCCGACGACCCAGACGATCGTGAGCGCGATATCCAGGACGCCGCTCACCGGGCCGGGGAAAAAGTGCGAGAAGAACTGCGCACGGATCCCGCTCGCCACCAGGAACAGCGCCGCAGCGGGCATGCCGATGAAAAGTTTCACCTGATGGTGAAGCAGACCGCCGTCATCCAGAAAACCGACAGCCGCGAGCAGCGTGGCGCCCGCCAGAATGCCGAGAATCTGCGATAGAGGCACGTCATGCAGCGTGAGCAGCACCGCGAGCACAAATCCGAGGTAAATCGCGATTCCGCCCAGCAGCGGAATCGGATTGATGTGAACTTTGCGCGGGCCCGGCTTATCCACCATGCCAAAACGAAGCGCGAGGTGGCGGATGGGAATTGTGAGACCGAGCGACGCCAGCAGCGCCACCGTGAACGTAATCAGGTCTCTTGGAATAGACAACAACACACTCGCTCCGTTTAAAACTTGCCGCTCAACCGGAACCGAAAACCGCAACTTTCGACAGCTGTACGCGAAGCGCTTCTTGGATGCTCGAAACCCGAACGCGGACTTGGGTAGTTCGCTCGGAACAGCGAAGTTGCTGGCTTACTTCGGGGCCCCTGCAGCCTCTTCCATAATGGCTGAGAAGTGCTGCAACTCGTTCACTCTAGCATATTTTTCAGCGACGGCCCGGGCACGCGTGCCCATCTCGGTAAGCCTCGAAGGGTTACTTTGCAACTCGCGAATCGCGCCAGCAACGCTCGCGGGATCGTCTGGATCGGCCGACAAGCCGCAGCCCGATCCAACCACGATGCGTGCCGCGTCCGACTTCGCGTCCGCCACCACCAGCACCGGACGACCCGCCGCCAGAATCCCGTACAGCTTGCTCGGCACCACCACGCCTTCCAGGCCGCGCCGGATCGTGACGATGTGAACGTCGCCCGCCATCATAACGTGCTGCACCTGCTCGAAAGGGCGAAACGGCAGAAATTTTACATTCTGAGCGTTCGCCTGTTTCGCCGACGATTCCAGGCGCGCGCGGTTTGCCCCGTCGCCTATGAACACCAGGCCGGAGTTTTCGTTGCGCAGAATTTCGGCAGCCTTGAGCAGCGTGTCCCACGCGCCATAGAACCCCAGATTGCCCGCATGCAGCGCAACGAAGGGGAAGCCCGAGCGAATTTCCTGCACGACGGGGTCGTCAACCGAGGGGAGCGACGCGGGAAACGTAGCGCCGTCGCGGACGATCACCACGCGCTCGGGCGCGATGCCTTTGCTGATGATCCGGTCGCGCATGTCGTCACCGAGTACGATCACGCGCGCGGCCTTGCGCAGCGCCCAGCGGTGCATCGATTCCCAGTTCTGAATCGCGCGGCCTTGCCGAACGATGTCGCCGCCCACAGCCATGTCCGGATACATGTCGCGAATGTTGTACACGAACGGCTTTCCCGCGAGCGTGGCGACGAGTGCGCCGGCAATCCCCGCGATGGGCGGATCCGTCATCGCGAGAATCACGTCAGCATTCACGGCCAGCGCGCGCGGCACCGCCAGCGCGAGATACGAAAGATAATTCGCGACGCGCCGCTTCATGATGTGCCGCGGATAGGCCGTCGAGCCGACGCACTCGACGGTGACGCCGTTACGCTCGCGCCGCTGCAAAATCGCGTACGAATAATATTCGTCGGGATCGTACGAGGGGCGGCCGGCAACCACGGTGACTTCGTGCTTCGTCGCGAGCGTCTCGGCCACCTGCACGGCCATCTTCGCGGTGGCTGAAGTGTCCGGCGGGTAATACTCGTTCAGCAGCAGGATGTGCATGCGTGTTGGGTGAGCGAGACTACGTTGCGCGTTCCGAGGATTGCGAAGTGCCGCCGGTGTTTTCCGTGTGTGCGGCGACGGCGGCTTTGCGTTCAAGAATAAAATTGCCGATCACCAGCACGTCCATGCGCGTGCGTTCGAAGCAGTCCAGCGCTTCGTCGGGGCGGCAGACGATCGGCTCGTTGTCGTTGAACGAAGTATTCAGCACCACGGGTACGCCGGTGAGGTCGCCGAACGCGCGAATCAATTTCCAGTAGAGCGGATTGGCGGTGCGGCTCACGGATTGGAGGCGCGCGGTGCCATCCACGTGCGTGGGCGCGGGAATCACGCTGCGCTTTTCCTTTTTCACGGGATACGCGAATGTCATGAACGGCGACGGGTGCGACTTCTCGAAATATTCGGGAACCGCTTCTTCCAGGATCGACGGCGCAAACGGGCGGAACGTCTCGCGGTGCTTGATGCGCCGGTTCAGAATGTCTTTCATTTCAGGGCGGCGCGGATCGGCGACGATGCTGCGCTGCCCCAGCGCGCGCGGTCCCCACTCGGCGCGGCCTTGATACCAGCCGAGAATTTTTCCGTCGGCGACGTGGCGCGCGGTGGCTTCCACGAGCGGCTGCTCTTCGAGTTCTTCGATCGATACATCTTCGCTTGAGCCGAAGCGGCGATCGACGGCGTCGCGAATTTCAGCGGCGCTGTAGCCCGGTCCCCACGCGGCGTTGTCCATTACGAACCCGCGCGGCTGGCCGAGCACCTGGTTGTGCACGGCAAACGCGGCGCCGACGGCGAGGCCCGCATCGCCTGCGGCAGGCTGCACGTAAACTTTCTCGAAAGGCGTTTTATCGAAGATCGTTCCGTTCGCCACGCAATTGAAGGCGACGCCGCCCGCGAGGCACAGATTTTTCTGCTTCGTTTTGGCAGCGAGCGCGCTCCAGTGCGCGGCAAGAACTTCCTCGATCGCGGCCTGCATGCTGGCGGCCATGTTGTAGTGGCGCTGTTCGAGCGGTGCATCGGCGGCGCGCGCGGGGCCAAGGCGCTGCTCGAGATACGGCGAGAAAAGTCGGCCGATCACGGGCGTCTTGTTCGCATCGCGCCAGGTCATGTCCGCGCCCTGGTCCTGATGGATGAAATATTCGAGGCCGAGTTTGAAGCTGAGCGGCGCGTCGGCGCGAACGATTTTGCGAAATTCTTCGAGAAACTCGGGCTGGCCGTACGCGGCCATGCCCATCACTTTGTATTCGTCGCCAAACTTCCAGAAGCCGATGTACTGCGTGAGGGCGGTGTAAAACATTCCGAGCGAGTGCGGAAAGGTGACTTCGCCGAGCGCGTCCATGTGCGAGCCCTGGCCGAGCGCCCACATCGAGCTGGCAAAATCGCCGAGGCCGTCGGCGGAAAGCACCGCGGCTTGGTCGAACGGCGAAACGAAGAACGCGCTGGCGAGGTGCGCCGTGTGGTGCTCGATGCGATGAAATTTCGCGGTGATCGCTTCAGGCGCGAGGCCGAAGGCGGACGCGAGATCTTCGTGGATGCCTGCGAAGCGCTGCATCACCCGCGCGCGGTCGAGCGCGAATCGCGGCATGCGCGCGGCGAACCGCAGCTTCGTGCCGATGCGCGCCCATGGATTGCGCGGAATCGCGATGTGATCCACTTTCGAGAGCGGGATGCCGGCCTGTTCGAGGCAATACTGAATGGCAAGCTTCGGCAGGCCCGCCGCGTATTTCACGCGGTTCAGCCGCTCTTCTTCCACAGCCGCGAGCAGGCGGCCATCGGCCACGATGGCGGCAGAGGCGTTCGCGTGGTACGCGTTGAGTCCGAGAATGATCATCGCAACGGGAGCATCCAGTTTCGCAAGGCGAACGGAATGTTTCAAGCGAGGCGGCACATCGTGTGTTCCCCGCGGAGCGCGAGGATTAGATGATGCCGCCTGGAACGCGGGGCCGCGACGAGGTTGGCGGCGCGGACTACTTCAGTTTCTTCCAGACAATGTCTTCGTTGTTGCGGCGGTCGATCAGCGTGTCGATTTTCCCGTTGGCGCCGGTGTGAAAGAGCGTGCGGCCCTCGACGCCTTTGCGGAAGAAGACGCTACCTGACTCAGGGATTAACTCGGTCTTGGGGCCGGTGCCGCGCTGGCGGAAAAGCTTTCCGTCTTCGACGGTGACGGCGATCTGCGTGCCCGGCGCAAGTTCGTACGTGCCCGCATAAAGCGGAAATTTCGAAGTGTCGGTAGTGCCGGCCGCCGGGTCTTCGTAGTAGCGCAACACCTGTCCGGCGACCAATTGCCAGTCGCCGTTGCGCGGAGCCCACGTGTCCGTCTCGTGATAGCGCGCGGTCAAATTCTGGCCGTACACACCTTCCTTTTCGTTTTCATCGAAGCTGATCACGGCGTACGTGGGCTCGATGTGGCTTTTCGCGTTCACGATTTCAATCGAGCCCGAGTAGCCCGCCGGCAGGGGCGTCAGGTCGGCGAGCAGCGCGGCTTTGTTCATGTCGCGGCCTTTCTCGTCGAAGTACAGCACGTCGTCCGCGATGTATTTCTTCCACGGTTCCCGATTTCCTGCGGGCACCGCGTCCATCATTTCCTGCGAGCGGCGGACGAGTTCCTCCTGCGTGATGGCGTGCGGATGGGTGCACGCGCCGAGCGATACGGAAGCGAAGCAGGCGCTGAGAACCGAGAGGCGGCGGAACGGGATGCGGACGGTCATGAGGTCTCCGGGCACGGCAATGTCCGACGGAGTGTACTGCGATACCCGCGAAACGCAGCTAACGCAGATCGCGTGAATCAACGAGCTCGAGGAAAACCGGGGCGAACGAACGCGCTTCCGGGTCGAGATTCATGGCAACGCCGCGTGGAGCAGAGGATCGGGTTGCGATACTCGTCGAATAGCGCGAGTACGTCGTCTTCGATCGCCTCTAATTCTCGCGAGACTGAGGGCGCGGCGGCGGGGAAGATGCGTTCGACGAGCGGCCAGGAAGCGAGACTCATCTGGGCTACCTTGATAGGCGCGACGGCTCGCAGGCGGCGCGGCAAATTCGGCGGGTGTTGCGAATTTCGCACTCGAACGCGCGCGGGCAGGAAACACAAGCGAAAATAGACGGAACAGATCGGCGCGGCGCCGGATATTCAAATGAGGGACCGTTAGACCGTTCATCACCGGACCACGCTCACGATGCCGAACTTTATGCGGAATTTCATGCGAACGATCGCCGCGCTTCTATTTCTCGCCGCGCTGCCGGTTTTCGCGCAGACCAACACCGGCGAACTGCGCCTGAAGGTCACCGACCCGTCTGGCGGGGGCGTGAAAACCACCGTTTCAATTGTCAGCGACGCGAACCAATACAACACCTCGCTCACGACCAGCGCAACGGGCGCGCTCGATGTTCAGCGATTGCCGTTTGGCGTGTACCAAGTAAGCGTCGCGCAATCTGGATTCGCGCCCGCCGTGGCCACAGTGGAAATTCGCTCGACGATCGCGACGGAGTTCACTCTCGCGCTGAAGCTGCCGGAGGTGCAGCAGTCGGTTTCAGTTTCAACGCCCGAGACGCTGGTCGATCCCGATCAGCCCGGCCAGGTCTATCAGATCGGCTCAGACACGATTCAGCATCGCGTGAGTTCGCTGCCGGGCCGCTCGATTCAGGATTTGGTGAATATGCAGCCGGGCTGGCTGTATGAAGGCAACGCGGTGCTGCACCCCCGCGGCTCGGAATATCAAACACAATTTGTGGTCGATGGCATCCCGCTCACCGACAATCGCTCGCCAAGCTTCGGGCCGGAGATCGACGCCGACGATGTGGATTCGATCAGCATTTACACCGCGGGAATGCCCGCGGAGTACGGGCGGAAGATGGGCGGCGTGGTGGAGGTGAATACGGTGCGTGACAGCACGCCGGGATTTCACGGGCAAGTGGTGCTCTCGGGCGGCAGTTACGATTCGGGCGGCGCGTACGCGCAAGGCCAGTACACGTGGGGAAAAAATACGCTCGGCGTGAGCGCGAGCGGCTCGATGACCAGCCACTACCTGAATCCGGTGGTAGAGCAGAATTATTCGAACACCGGCACGCTGAGCGATTTTTCGATGCGCTACGAGTGCGACTTCACGCCGAACGACCGGCTCAGCATGAGCGTGCGCCACGAGCAGTCGGAGTACGACATTCCCAACGAGCTGCTCCAGCAGGCGGCGGGCCAGCGCCAAACCGCGAACAACATCGAATCGATGGGCACCATTTCGTACCAGCACACCTTCGATCCGAACACGGTGGCCGACATTCGCGCGATGGTTCGCGACAACGCGAACAATTTCAATTCGAATCCAGACTCGACGCCGATCGAGGTATTCCAGGACAACTGGTTTCGTGAAGGCTACGCGAAGGGGACGTTGACCGCCGTGCGCGGGCGGCACGAAATCAAAGTGGGATTCGAGGCCGACAACACATTTCTGCACGAAAACCTGAATTGGTTGATTACGAACCCTGGCGATTTCGATCCAGGCACGCCGTCGCCGTTCGCCTTCGCGGCGCACCGGCCGGATCTCGAGCAGTCGGCGTTCGTCGAAGACTTAATTCACCTCGGAACAGTGACGATCGGCGCGGGATTCCGTTGGGACCACTACCAATTAATTCTGAATCGGCAGTCCGTGCAGCCGCGTTTTTCGATCGCGAAATATTTCCCGGACCAGGATTTGATCATTCACTTTTCGTACGACCGCGTGTTTCAGACGCCGTCGTTTGAAAATATTTTGCTCTCCAGTTCGACTGCGGCCCTAAACCTAAATCCGGTTTCGCTGCAGCTTCCCGTAGAGCCGTCGGAAGGGAACTACTACGAGGCCGGCCTGACGAAGGGCTTCGGCGGAAAGCTGAAGCTCGACGCGAATTATTTCCGGCGGCTGGTGAGTAATTACGCAGACGACGATCAAATCGACAACACGGACATTAGCTTTCCGATCGCGTTTCGCAAAGCGATCATTTACGGTGCCGAAGCGAAACTCGAAGTCCCGTATTGGCGCGGCTTCACTGGTTTTGTGAGCTACTCCTACATCGTCGGAAACGCGTGGAATCCCGTGACGGGCGGACTATTTCTCGGCGATGGCGCGAATATTCCGCTCACAGGCCACTTTCCGGATTCGCAGGACCAACGCAACTCGGTTCGCGGCCGGTTGCGCTACCAGGTGACGCCGCGGTTCTGGGTGGCGGGCGGTATCCAGTTCGATAGCGGCTTGCCGTTTGAATTCGAATGCGACCCGAACGAGACGATGCAGCAATGCATCGCGGAGGTTACGGCGCAATACGGGCAGGCGACGATCGACCGCATCAATTTCGATCGCGGCCGCATCAAGCCGGCGTTCCAGGTGAACGCTTCGGTGGGCGCGAACCTCTACAAGCGCGACAAATTCAACGTGCAGATTCAGGCGGACGGCACGAACTTGAACGGCGTGCTGAACGTGATCGACTTCGGCGGACTTTTCTCAGGAAACGCGATCGGCCCCGGGCGGAGCTTCGGCCTGCGGCTGACCACAACTTTCTAGGTGGCACAGGCATTCCTGCCTGTGGGCGAACAGCGCGGGTCGATCCCGCGTTGTTCGCCTCTTTTTTGTGTGGTTATCCGGCTACAGAACGAAACTTCCGTGTCCGCTTGCGCGGACACACAGGCAAGATTCTCCGCAAAAATCGCGGAGGAGGGAGCCCGCCTGTGCTACTTGGCGACCGCGTGCTGCTTCATCCATTCGTTCAGCACGTAGAGGCTCCAGGGACGGGACCACGTGGTGCGCCCGGCCTGGAATTCTTTCCACACGTCCTGCGCGAAATTTCGCGATAGGTGCGCTTCGAGCGCAGGCGACCAATCATCGAGGCCCGCCGCGACTTTTTCGCCCAGCGCGCCGCGCAGCCAGTTCTCCCACGGAAATGTGAACGTGCGCTTGGTCTGCTGCACGATTTCCTTCGGCAGCAGGTCGCCGAGCGCCGCGATCAGCAGGCTCTTCGGCTGTGCCGCGGCGCGCTTCGCGGATTCGGGCAAGCCGAGGACGTAGCGCACCAGCGGCAGATCGAGAAACGGCACGCGCACCTCCAGCGAGCTGGCCATGCTCATCGAATCGGTGTCGCGCAGCAAAGTGCTCGTCATGTACGAACGCAGCTCGAGCCAGGAAACCTGCGTGAAGGGATCGAGCGGCTCGGCCTGTGCGGTGCTCGCGCCCAACCACGCGGCCCAACTCGTGCGCATCCATGACCCAGGCTGCGAGCCCAGTGCGGCAGCAACACGCTCCGGCGCGAAAAGCAGCCGCGTAAAAAAATACGGATCGGGCAGCGCGTCTGGGTCGAGCCAGGCAGCGGTGGCCTTGCGAAACGCGTCGGGCTGCATGCCGAACTGCGCGCCCGACCCCGCAGCGCGAAGCAAAGCAGCACGCGCCGCACGCGGCACAAACGTCGCGACGCCCGCCACCCGCGCAACCTTCGACGCGGCGCGAAACGCGGTGTACCCGCCGAATAGCTCGTCGCTGCCGAGGCCCGAGAGCGCGACTTTCAATCGGGCCTGCCGCGCCGCCCACGACACGAAATACGAATTCACGCCGTCCATGCTGGGCTGATCAAACGAGGAAATCGCTTCGCCGAGCCGCGCCACCATATCGGCGAGCGTCAGCGTGAACTCCGTGTGCTCGGTGCCGAGCCGCGCCGCCGTGCGACGCGCAATCTCCGCTTCGCTGTACTCGGCATCGGGAAACGCAACGGTGAACGTGTGAATCCCGCGCTGCACGCCGCTCGCGATGGCAGCCAGCGCCGTGGAATCGATACCGCTCGAAAGAAACACGCCGACGGGCACATCGGCGATCAAGTGGCCGCGCACCGAATTTTCGAGCAACGTGCGCACGCGAGCCGCAGGCGACGCGCCATTCGCAGCGCCGTCAGCGCTACCGTTCAACGCGGCGTCACGTCCACGCGCGCGAAATTCCGCGGCTGGATCCCAGTACGCGCGAGGCACAGGCGCTGCGTCGAATCGATCGCTAACTCGCAGTGTGAGCGAGTGCCCCGGCGGCAGCGACTGCACACCATCGATCAGCGTGGCCGGCTCGCCCACCGACCCAAACAACAAATACGAAGGCAGCGACTCCGCCGACACGCGCGCCTCAACAAGCCCGCTCGCCAGCAGCGCGCGCACCTCCGACGCAAACACAAACGCGCCGCCCGCCGCCGCGTAATACAGCGGCTTGATGCCCATCGCATCGCGCGCCAGGAATATTTTCGTCGCCGGCCCGGCCGCGCCCTCGGGCATCTCCGCAATCGCGAACGCGAACATCCCGTGAAAACGCCGGGGACATTCCTCCTCCCACGCCTCGTACGCGTGAACGATCACTTCGGTATCGGATTTGGTGCGGAAGGTGTGGCCCAGCGACTCCAGCTCGGCGCGCAGCTCGCGAAAATTGTAAATCTCGCCGTTGTAGAGCACCGCCACCGTGCCCGCTTCATTCCAAACAGGCTGGCCGCCGCCCGGCAGATCAATAATGCTCAACCGGCGCATGCCGATGGCCGCGCGCGGCGCAACGACCAGACCCTCGTCGTCGGGCCCGCGATGAATCAGCGCAGCGAGCATCCGGCGGACCACAGCTTCACCCGCCTGGGGCGGCTCCACTCCGATCACGCCACAAATTCCGCACATGCCGCTAAGTCCTCACCACTCCGCGACCTCACGCAAACACGCAATCGCGCAGAATTACGCGCGAAATGCGATACACGCACAGTATAAGGGGAACAATCAGGCCGCGAGGGAGAAACGCCCGCCCCGCTACGCGCTGAAGAATGCTACGACGCTGCGCTGAAACTGGTACCGCGCGCGCAGCAATTGCAAATGCAGCCGGTGCTCGCCGAACCATCGCAGCAGCAATCGCGCGAGCAGCAGGAAAATCACCAGCAGCACGCTCACGATCGCGGCGGCGTACGATTCGCGCTCCACCAGCAGCGTCGCCACCGGCGAATCCGACCAGGTGGGCGCCACTCGACTCATGAATTCGCGCAGCGGCAATCCAATCACCGGAATCCGCGGCAGGCGCACGTGCTCGGTTCGATCGAAAGTGTACGTCGGATCGTAGCGCGGAATTTTCCCGGTGATGTACGCAAAGGTCTCGGGATTCGTCATCTGCTCGCGAGTTACCGTGCGCCCCCGGCTATCGCGCAGCACCAGGCGATACGCCGGATCGACGATGATCCAGCGCCCCTCGGTGTACACCTCGGCCACCACGTGCTTGGCGTTGTGATGCTCGTCCACCAGCAACAACCGGCGCACCGGCACATTTCCCGTGTTCATCAGGTTGATGAAGGCGTTGGTCGCCGTGCCGCACACTTGAAGCAGCGCGTCGTAGTTCAGCGTGTCGGTCGGGTCGCGGTCGGGCTCATTGGGCGACGGGCCGTACGGCAGCCGCGAAGGTCCGTGCGCCATCCACGCCAGCACGGATTCGATTTTTTGTTCGGTGGGAGCGCTGGCAGGAACGATCGCGTCGGAAAATCCCTTCAAGTAGCGGCGCGTGGAGAGTTCCCAGCAGAAGGTGTAAACCGCGAAGAGCAAAGAAAGGACCAGCAAAACATTGATGCCGTACCAGGCCAGGTAGAAAACGCGCAAGGCGGTGTGGCCCGGCACCGCAGCCCCAGCCGCAGCGGATTCGGACTTCGGCCACGCGGCCTCGGTGCCCGATTCCATCACCGTGTTTTTCGTGTTCGCCATTGAACCGGGGTCGATAACTGGACCTTGTGCCCTGTTCAGCTAATTCCTGCGTTCTGCGAGCGAAGTTCCCGGATTTTCAAAAAAGCTCGTGCCGGTCAAGCCGGCGATTCAGCGGCGGCCGCCGTCACCAGCGCTTGCGCGTAATAGCCTTCCATTTTCGCGGCCAGGCTCGTCCAGCTCAATTCGTCCGTCGCGCCGCGGCAGCCCTCTTTGAACTTCGCGTACAGCGCGCGATCCGTGAGCAACGCGCGCAGCGCTTGCGTGAGCGGCTCCACTTCCGGCGCCACTACCAAGCCCGCGCGGCCCTCCACCAGCGAGCGAATCCCGCACGCATCGCTGATGATCACCGGCACGCCGTGCACCATCGCCTCGGCCGCCACGTTCGCGAAATTCTCGTAGCGCGAGGGCAGCGCAAAAACCGTCGCGTCCTGCAGCGCGGCGGCCTTCGCCGAATCGTAGAGCGGGCCCGTGAAAAGCACGCGCCGCGCAACACCGCGATCGACGGCACGCTTCCGCAAACCCGCCACGTATTCCGCGTCCGCTTCCGGCCCCGCGATCACAAGATAGCCCTTCGAAGGGCAAACACTCGCAAACGCGTCGATCAAAATATCCGCGCCTTTGCGCGGGATCATACGGCTCAAAAATAGTATGAGCGGCTCATCCGCGGTTACCCCGTGCTGCTTGCGAAATGTGCCCGGCGGCGGCTGGATCGCGGGGGTGGCGCGATCCACACCGTTGTACCGAATCACTACCTTGCCGGCCGGAACGCCGTCTTCGACGAGTTCCTGCCGCTCCATTTCGGAAGTTGCAACGAGATACGCGGCGCCTTTCAAATAGGAAGCGCCCAGGTTCCGATGCCAGAGGCGCTTTAATTTGAAACCGCGGTCGATCGGGCGATACATTCCCATCGGTTCCACTACATACGGGATGTGATATCGCCTGCAAAAACCGCTAACGACGGGGCCTATCGTGTCGTATAAGCCGAAAAAATGGACCAACTGGAAATCCCTGAGGGAGGCCCGCGAGAAGCCTATCACATTTGGGTTGAGCGTGATGTCACGATAATGGGCTATGGTCGGTAGGTAAACGGCTTTCACTCCATTTTCGCGCGCCATCCACATGCCGCCGGTTTTCTCGGCCGGCATTCCCTCCGCCACATATTTTGAAAGTCCCAAATCTGCGGTGAGCACGGTCACCTCATGCCCGAGGCCCGATAGCCCGTGTGCCAGCGCACGAACCTTGACGACGGGACCTCCCCGCTCCTGAAATGGAAAATAAGATTGGACCACCATCAACAAGCGCATTGGGTTCAGTCGTGCCGCCGTAAGCGAAGTGAGAGCGAAAGCGCAGCGCCGGCCCGACCCGGAGCACCGCGGACGTTGAGCATACTAAACGCTTCCAGTACCGCCAATCCGCGCGCGCGAAATTTCACGGCAGTAGCTTGGTGATGATCCGTTCGAGACTTTGCTGGAACGCCGCCACCGAATATTCGCTTTCGACGATCGCAGCGCCCGCGCGGCCCATCTGATTGCGCAGCGCGGCATCCCCCAAGAGGCGCTCGAGCGCTGCGAGCAGCGGCGCGGGATTTTCCTTGGGAGGCGCGACGAGCAAGCCGTTTTTGCCGTCGCGGATCAGGTCGAGCGTGCCGCCGCTTGCCACGCCCACCACGGGCTTTGCGAAGGCCATCGCTTCCAGATACACCAGGCCAAAGCCCTCGCCCGTGCTCGGCAGCGCAAAAATATCCGCGCGCGCGTAGCACGCCGCGAGTTCCGGCCGCGGCAAGTTTTCGAGAAACACGACCGGCAAGCTTTGCGCCGCGGCGAGTTGCTTCAATCGCGACAGGTCGTCGCCCGTACCGATAAGCACGAGCGACAGCGCGGGATGCGCGCCGCGAAGTTTTGCGGCGGCGAGGATCAAATCGTCCGCGCCTTTATATTTTTCCGAGGCCGCCCAGCGGCCAACGGCGAGAATCACCGGCCCTTGCGCGGGAAACGTCTGCGGCAGCGGCAATTGTGCCGGCGCCGCCGCGAACTTCAGAAATTCGGGATCGAGCGGCCACGGCAGGCGCTGAATTTTCGCGGCTGGCACCCCTTGCACGTCGATCAGTTTCTGCACGGTGTAGGCGCTGGGCGCGAGCACCACGTCGGCCTTCAGCAGCGACTCGCGACGCTTGGGTTGCAGGGGCTCCCACACGTCGATGCCGTGCGTGACCACCGCGATTTTCAGATTTGGTGCGAACCGCTTCGCCAGCGACGCCGGTTGCGCCAGATTCGGATGCGCGGCAAAAATCAGGCGCGTTGCTCCACGCGATGCTTTGAGCGTCGCCAGCACAAACTGCACTTTCGCCCGTTGAAACCCGGTGAAGCTGATCGCGCGGTCCCGCACCTGCAACGGGTGCGCGCCGCTCGGATCGTTCAACGCGAGATACGTCGTTCGCCAGCCGTGCGATTCCGCGATCGCATCGAGCGCCGCTGCGGTCTGCCGCCCCGTTTCCTGCACGCCGCCATGCGCCAGCAGTTCGGGAAATAAGCCAAGGATTCGCGTGTCGATCGGCATCGTTAGGTTTGCGTGCGCAATTATTTTTGCGCTGCGCTGCGGTCCGCCCCGGCGTGTGGCGCAGCTTCCTGGGGCGCACGGTCGTGCTGCGGAGTCCGCCGGTTGCGCGCCAGCACCTGCGCGAAAATCCCGCGTACGTCGTCCACATTGCGCTCCCACGAAAATTGCCTCGCTGTCTCGGCGCCCTTGGCGCCCAGCCGCGCCGCAAATACGGGATCTGCCGCGAGTTGCCGCATCAGCGACGCCAGCGTCGCAGAATCCGCTGGATCCTCCAGAATCAATCCGTTCACGCCGTGCTCGATGATTTCCACCGTACCGTTCTCGCGCGATACCAGCGCCGGCACGCCCGACGCCATCGCTTCCACCGGCGGCAGCGCAAACGTATCTTCCAGCGACGGGCCTGCGTACGCATCTGCGGCCGCGTAATAGAAGTCCACGTCCGCGCGCGGCGGACAGAACTGGATGCGATCCGCAACGCCCGCCTCGCGTGCCGCGGCGGCAAACGGGGCCACATCGTCCCGCGTCGCAATCACGAGGCGCACGCGAGTGTCCCGCAGAAGCGCCATCGCTTCGATCAGCGCGCGAATGCCTTTCTTACGCAGATCGTTGCCAACGAGCAACACCGCAAATTCGTCCGCGCCGATGCCCAGCTCCGCTCTCGCTTTCTCGCGTCCCCGCTGCCGGCGCGCTTCGTTGAAGACGGCGTGGTCGAGACCGAGATACAAAATCAGGCAGCGCTCCGTGCGATCGTAGAAACGCTTCAGGTCTGCCGCGGTTTTATTCGCGATCAGCACCAGGTAATTCGAATTCTGCCGGTACACGCGGCTCTCGAGAAAAATGATCAGCCGGTAGTACAACCGGCGGTGCAGCATCCGCGGCCAGGCCTTCGCCGGAGCGCGCGAAAATTGCAGTTCGGCCGCCGAGCGCCGAACAAATTCCGCGAAAACGATGTGCACGGAAATCACGTCTGCGTCGGGGCAATTCACCCCGGGACTGAAAATAATGTCGGGCTTGAGCCCGCGGAACGCGCGATCCCAAGCGCGCGCGGTCTGGTTCGCAAAATACCAAAAAATATAATTCAGGATATGCGGGCCGGGCAGGGTCGGGATGCGGTGTACGGTGAACTTCGAAAGGTCCACGTCCTGCACGCGCTGGCTGTAAATGTGGATGTCGTACTCGTCCGCAAGCGCGGTGATCCAGCGGATCACGATTCGTTCGGTGCCGTACGCGTTATCGAGGAAGGGCGAGACCACCGCGACGCGCGGCTTGCGCGGCGGATTCACGAAAGCTCCAGCGCTAGAAAGCGCCTCGTCATTGGAACTGCGGCGCGTGCGGGTGCGCCCACATCACGGGAGCTTGCTTCTTGACGGGCGCGTCCTCCGGCGCATTCGGATATTGCGCCAGCAGCACGGGAAGCTTGAACAGCACGCCGACCAAGATCCACAAATACGCGTTGCCCACGAAATTCTGATACGCCTGCAGTCCGCCGTAAGTGAACGGGAATAACAGCAGGAACATGTACCAGACGATGGCCATCGCTAAAGGGAAGAATCGCGTCTGCCTCAATTTTCGCGCCACTTTGAACGCGAGGATCACCAGCGCCCCGGTCCACAAGATCCACAAAATCGGCGCAAGAATTCCCATCTCCACAATCAGTTGGCCGTATCCCTCTTCCACCCACACTTGCAGCTCGGTTTGGCCGGTGAGCTTCGCTACATATTGTGTGCCGAGCGAAGCCGTACCGAGGCCCACGCCCGTCAGCCAGGAAGGTTGATTCAGCGCAGCCACCAGATTTTTGATCGGGTAGTCCCAGGTGCGGTTCCCCACTTCGTAACCGCGGCTGCTGGGGTCGAAGCTCTCAGCGTAGAAAGCGACGCGCGGTGCAACTTCGTCCGGGAACAAAGCCAGGATCACCACGATCGCGACGACCGCCATCAAAAACACGCGGCCCACGGCTTTCATCATCTTGTGAGCTTTGCGTTGCCGCCACGGAGCGCCCCAAAGAAAAGCAAACGTGAGCACGGCGAAACCAATCACCATGTACGCCACTGCGCCGCGGCCTCCGCAGAAAATCGTGGCGCCCACAATTCCGCCAAGCCCCACATACGCGAGCCAGCGCTGCTTTGCCTCGTGCAGCAGCACGTAGCCCACCGTGCCCATCGCCACCGCGAAGATCACGATCAGATATTGGCCGTAGCGGCCCGCGCTCACAAACACCGAGCTTGGCACGTGCAGGATTTGGTTGGAAACGGGAGTCACACGATCCATCTCGCCCAGATCGCGCAGCTCCGGCGCCATATTCGCCGGATTCAGAAACTGATTGCCGACGATCGCTTGCATCGTTCCCAGCCCGCCGATCACCAGCGCCAGCAACAAATTGAACATCAGGAAGCGGCGGAGGTCGATGTCGTCGCGAATCAGCCCGTAGCTCACGAACAGCAGCGGAAGATAGTAGAAATTCATCTTCAGCCCCATCAAGCCGTACAGCGGACTGGGGGAATACGGGTTCATCATTCCCGCAATGCAGAGCAGGAGGCACGGGTAGAAGAACAGTAGAAACCTCGGGTAGAAGATCTTCACCGCGCCTCGACGCACTTCCCGGAAAAACGCGAGATACACCGCTCCAACCAGCACGTCTTTCGCGAAATAAATCGCCAGGTTGTTGCCGAGATATTTGCGCACCAGGTCTTCGAAAAGAAGCCAGCCGAGGAACATGTAGAAGCCCTTGCGCCAGTCGCGAAGTGTGGTGACCATCACCGCCGCGCCGGCCATCACGATCCCCGCGAATTCAAGGGTGCGCAGGTCTTCGTCTGCGATGTGCGAGCCGAGCTGCCACGCGATCCAAAGGCCCACCGCGAACACACTGATGCCGATCATGGCCTGTGTGCGAACCGCCGGAACTGTGGACAGTCTCATCGTAAAAGCGAGCAAAAGCCTAAATCAGGGTGCTGAACCAGTATGCTGGACGCGATTAGGCCGTGCAAGGCGGCGTGCGCTGTCTGATACGCGTTTCGCTCACTTCAAAGCGGCGTGCATCCGCTTATCTAGTTAGACGTTCAGGCGCCGCGCTCAGCCACAATCCGAACGATCGGCTTGCTGAAAATCCCCTCGCGGCCGATCGGCCGGCCCGCCACGTCGAACGTCCGGTAGCCCAGCGGCTCGATCAGGTTCAACGCTTCGTTTGCGTCGCCGCCCGCGTCGCGCACCATTTCGCTGTGGAGTTCGAGGAAGAGCGGCGGCGAATGTTTCGCAAGCGTTTCTTTGGCGCCGCGCAGCACGGCCGCTTCGTGGCCTTCCACGTCGATCTTTAGATGCGTCGGCGCGCCGTAGTGGGCGGCCATCTGGTCCACGGTGAGCGCCTGCGTTTGCGTCAGGTCGCTCGCCATACGGCCTTGCTCCACTTTGAAGTAGCCCTCGGAAAACGTCCCCGAGCTGACCAGCCCCATCTCCCCGTTCACGTCGCTCACCGCGGCCTGCAGCACGCGCACGCGATCGCCGCATTTATTTAGCGCCACTTCGGTGTCCATCATTTTCGTCGCGATCGGCGAAGGATCGGCGGCCACGGCCTTTCCACCAAACTGCGCGAGCGCCAGGCTGAACACTCCGAAATGCGCGCCGATGTCGAACAAAAACATCCGATCCGAACAGTGCGAAAGAAAGCTGCGGAATTCTTCAGCCTGGTCCGGATCGTTGAGTTGCGCGCTCTCCACCACTTTGTAGAAATGCGGGTGGCACACGAGCGACACATTGGGCGCGAGCTGCAGCCTCTTGGTCTGCCCCAGCGAAAATGCCGCAGAATCCCACAGCCACTCCGCCGAACGCGACGGCGAGCGCAGCCAGTTGCGCACAGAACGCGGCACGGCCGTGCGCACGATATTTTTTAGGGGCGTTGAATCGCTCATTAGAGCTTCGATGCTCCGGGGCCCAGCACTGTCCGGTAAATATCCAAGTGGCGCTCGATCATCGTATCCAGATCGAATGCGGTACGGGCGCGCGTTCTTGCGCGTTCGCCAATCGTCGCCACGATGCTGGGATCGTCGATGACGCGTTTCATTTTATCTGCAAGGTCGGCGGAATCGCCATTTCGAAACACCAGCCCGGCATCGCCCACCACTTCTTTCAGCGATCCGAGGTCCGAAATGATCACCAGTTTGCTGCGAAGCATGTTCTCGGCAGCGACCATCCCAAACACCTCACCGGCGAGCGACGGCATCACCATCGCTGAAGCACTCGCCAGCACGGTGGGCAGCTGATCGTCCGGCACGTGGCCAAGGAATTCCACGTTCGCGCCGGAGCGTACCGCGTCTGCCTTCAACGCTTCCAACTCCGCCTTGTCGCCGCCTCCGATGATCCTCACCGCAAACCTGCGGCCTTCCTTCTGCAGTTTGTCCGCGGCGTCGAGCAGCACGCGAACGCCTTTCGTTGGCACCAGGCGCCCCTGAAACGCGAACACCGGCATGGACCCCGCCGCTGCAGACGGTGAGGGCTGCCCAACCGTCGCGGAGAAGCTCGGCGCGTCCGTGAGACCGTGATGAATCGTCGCCATCCGGTCCAACTTCAGCAGCGTGCCGAGCCACTCCGTCGGCATGATATTCATCGCCGCGCGATTGCAGAGCCAGCGCCGAATTCCCGTGAGCGGCAGCTGCGCGAGCGCCTTCTTCGTGCCCACGACGTGCGAATTGCAGCGCACGCACTCGCGATAATTTCCTGCCATGTAATGCCCGCTGCATAGCGACGGTTGCGGCTCGTAAAAATATTGGCCGTTCGGGCACGACACCAGAAACGCGTGATGCTCCACCACAAATTTCTTGCGGCCCGCGACGCAATACACGAGCGGCCCAAGCGCCGGTCCCGCGAGATGCACCAGATCGGCTTCGCGAATCAGCCGGCGAAGCTCGCTCGCGCTCGGCGCACGCACGATCCGGTACGGCTGCGCGTCATCTTCGCTCCACGCGCGGCCCTCTTGCGTGGCGATGGTCACTTCGATGGGTTCGGTGCCAGGCCGCACTGTGCTCCGCCGCGCAAATCCGCGCGCCAATTCCAGAACCACCGTTTGCGTGCCGCCCGGCAGCGGATAGTAGAAGTTCGTGTAGATCAGCAGCTTCATGCGTTGTCGCTATTCAGCGCGCGGAGATACTGCTGCGCGACGGTGTCCCACGAGAAATATTTTCTTTCCACTTCGATGTTCTTGCGGTGCATCTCTTGCGCGAGCGCGTCGTCCATCAACACGCGCGCCAGCTCCACTCCAAGCGCGTCTCGATCGTACAGCGGCGCGAGCGCCACGCCCGCCTCCAACAGCGGCGTACCTTTTTCACCCCCCGCGTACGCCACCATCGGAACGCCGCACGCAATTCCCGCAAGCGCGCTGCCGCGGCGCAAATTCAAGTGGCCGCGCACGCAAAGCAGCACATCAGACGCCGCGATCGTGCGTCCGATTTCGTCCGGCGTGCGGAGCCCGAGGATTTCCGTTTCGATGTTCGATCCGGCGAATGCCGCTGCGATTTCCGCCGCTCCCGTATCCGTCCCGCGCCCCACAAACACCACACGCAGCTTCGCGCCCGCCGCCACAGCCGCGCGCGCAGCCGCAGAAATGTCGCCCAACTCGCGCGTGGGTCCCGTGGGCTCGCTCAGGCAAAATACGCACACGACCTTCTCGGACTCACCCGGCGGCCGCGGCGGTGGATAAGGCGCATCCAGAATTTCGGGAACGTTGGGTCCAAGCGGAATGAAAAAGTTGCTGCGGTCCTGCAAGTTGAGCCAGCCCACATCCGCGAGCGGCAACGTGAATACACTCAGCGACGAGAGCGCGTGAATCGCGCGAATCGTCCAGTCTTGCATCGCGCCGCGCACTCGGTCGATCGGACGCGGCTGCAAAATCCCCTGCCGCCACGGCTCATGCATCACCACGCCGCATCGCACGCCGCGCAATCGAAGCGCAAGCATCGTCGCCACCGCGCCGAACGGAAATCCTCGCCGCGACCAGCTCAGCGCCGTGTACTGCAACAGCGCCCAATCGCCACGCGCCGGCACCTGTGCGCGCCACAATTCCGCGAGCGCCGCGAACCAGCCGCGATCGAACCAGCGCACCGTGGTGATTTCGAATTTCTGCCCGGCCCTGCGGAGCGCGTCGCGAAGATTGTTGCAGTAGTCGGCAACGCCGTCGGCCGAAGGCTCGCCCCGGCCCAGCAGCGCTACGACGGATTGCATTTCGTGCCCAGAAACGTGGAATCGCGGGCGTGTCCGATCAAATTGCTCGTAAAAGTGTGGCCGTGCAGGCGCTTCAGGCGGAACCCGGTCTCGCGCAAGCTTCTTTCAATGTCGTGCTCGCGCATGCGGTACGGGTGCCCGATCACCATGATTTCGTTCTTGTGCCGGTGCTTGGTCCACGTGTGCCACTTCACCAGGCCTGCCGCGGAAAAAGTGTCCACGTCGAAATAGAAAACGCCGGCCGGTTTCAGCACGCGATGCACTTCGCGCAAAATCGCGCTCGGATCGTGGCTGTGGTCGATCACGTTGCAGCAGATCACCAGGTCCATCGACTCGCTTTTCACCGGCAACTCTTCGCCGTAGCCCACCACGTAACGAATCGGCTCGCGACGGACCGCGATGTAGTCGCGCAGTTCTACTTTTTGCGCGGTGGAAATGGAAATCGGCACGGGCGGCAGTGGATCGACCGTAACGCGATGAGGAATTTCCGTGAGAAAACCGATGATGCCCAGTCCGAAGGGGCCGACGCCGATCTCCAGCGCCGACGTCGCGTTCGGCGGAATCGCCGCGCGCACTTCCGGCGCCTTCTCAGCGTTGCTGGCCAGCACACGCAGAACGGATTGCTCGTCGCGAGCCATGCCGTCCCAGAATTCTTTTTCTTCGTGCTGCGCTTGCAGCCAACGCTTGGTGCGTTCCATCCCGCCTCCGGGCGAAAGTTGACCCAAGCATCCTACCGAATGTGCTCACGGAGCCGCAAACACGTGCATGTCGTCGATTTCCGTAATCGAATAGCCGAGTTCGGCGAGAAATTTGCGCCCGTCGCGGTCGTTTTCCGGCGAGTGCATCTCGCACAGAATCCACGGCCGCGACTTCGCGAGCACGTTGCGCGCGCCTTTCAGCACTTCCAGTTCGGCGCCTTCCACGTCGCACTTGATCGCTGTTGGCACAGGCGCCGTCCGGGTGAAATCATCGAGCGACACCACATGAATGGAGAGGTTCTGCGCCGCGGCATCGCCCGGCATGAACGTCCCCACGCCGCGATCCGGCGAACTTTCCGGCGCCACCGCGAAGCTCAGGTCCGTCGTCGAAGACCACACGCCCGATTCCACCACCGTCGCGTTTGAGAATCCGTTTTGCTCCAGATTCCGCCGCAACCGCAGGGCGTTCTGAGGGTCGGGTTCGAAGCTGAATACGCGCCCCGCCGGCGATACGATGCGCGCCGCAATCAGGCTGAAGAGTCCGATGTTCGCGCCGAGATCGTAGAACACGTCACCGGCTTTCAATTTGCTCGCGAGAAAATTCTGTACGACGAGTTCTGCTTCACCGCGTGCATACGCTTGCCCCGTGCGCGGGTTCAGCTCGATCTGCAGGCCTTTCGCGGGCCCGGATTCCACCGTTACCCACACGCGCTGATCGGTAGCCACCACTTTGTGGCTGATCGCGTGAATCACCGATCCCAGAATGGGAAGCTTGCGCAGCGAACGCACGGATTCCGGCGCGTTCAGCATCAGTTTCCCGATCCAGCCGCGCGCTCCGGGCAAAATTATTTCACCACGACGAAATCGCCGATCACCAGCGCGTCCAGGCCGGAGCTGAAAAATGTGCGCACGGCGTCTGTGGGAGACGCAACAATCGGCTCGCCGCGAAGGTTGAAGGATGTGTTCATTACCACGGGCACGTTTGTGAGCTTATCGAATTCATGAATTAGATGCCAGTAGAGCGGGTTGGTGTCGCGTTCCACGGTTTGCGGCCGCGCGCTGCCGTCTGCATGAGTGACGGCGGGAATCACTGCGCGCTTTTCCGGCCGCACCTGCGCGGTCAGCACCATGAACGGCGAGTCGGTGGCGGATTCCAGATATTCGTGCGCAGCTTCGGCGAGAATCGACGGCGCAAACGGCCGCCACCACTCGCGGAATTTCACCGCATTGTTCACGCGCTCGGTCATCTCCGGATCGCGCGGATCGGCGAGAATCGAACGGCGGCCCAGCGCGCGCGGTCCGAATTCCATGCGCCCCTGAAACCAGCCGATAATTTTCCCGCGCGCCAGCAGGCACGCCGCGGACCGCGCGACGTCGTCGGCGCGCTTGGCGTTCAATTTATAGGTCGCAAGCGTCTTTTCGATTTCCGAGTTGGAGTATTCGCTACCGAGTGCAGCGTCGCGCATTTTGCTCCGCGGCAGCGCGGCGTACCGGCTCAGGTACGGAGCGAGCACCGCTCCCAGGCACGCGCCGTCGTCGCTGGCCGCCGGTTGTACGAACAAGTTGTCCACTATGCCGGACGCCAGAATCTTGCCGTTGGCCTTCGAATTCAGCGCCACGCCGCCTGCCAGGCACAAATTGCGCGAACCCGTCCGCGCCACCGCTTCGCGCGCCAGGCCCAGCATCGCTCGTTCGCACGCATCCTGCACGGCGTAGGCAACGTTCTTATCCCGCATCCTGATTTCCGATTCAGCCGCGCGCGGCGGGCCGAACCGTGCCGTGAGATTCGCGAGCGTCGATCGCGAATCTCCCAGCAGCTCGCGCACCGCGATGCGATACGGAAAATCGTCGCATGAAATGAAGCTGCGCAGGTCCACGCCCGGCTCGCCGTACGGCGCAAGGCCCATTACTTTCCACTCGTCGGCAAACGGCGTGAAGCCCAGGTAGTGCGTGAACTGCGCGTAGAAAAGCCCGAGCGAATTGGGAAACGGAATCGTCCAGATGTGATCGAGGCGCCCGGCCCGTCCGTGCCACAGCGAGGTAGCTTCGTTCGCGCCGCGGCCATCAATCACCAGCACGGCGCCGTCTTCGAAGCCGGAGTACGCATACGCGCTGATCGCGTGCGCGCGATGGTGATCGACCAGGTGAAACTCGGCGCGCGTTGCGCCGAAGTGCCGCTCGAAGAGTTTGCGTCCGCGCTGCTGCAGAGCGCCGGCGATCGAGTCTCGCGCAAGAGTCAGGACACCGGCGGTTGTAACCGGAAGCTTCTGCGTGAGCATGCACTTCAGATCGTGGTACGCGAAGGCGGAGTGGCGCGGCCAGCTGCGGCACACCACGTCGAGGTCTTCGGACGCGACGCCCGCAAAATCCAGGCACGCGCGAATCGCCTGCACCGGAAAGCGTGCGTCGTGCTTCACGCGGCTCAGCCGCTCTTCGGCCACGGCAAATACAATTTGCCCGTCCCGCGCGATGCAGGCCGAGGAGTCGTGCGTGTTCGCGAAATAATTGATGCCCAGCCCGATCAACGATCGGCCGGGCCGCCCGGCGCGTTAAAAGCAAGCACCTGATCGAGCCTTTCTCCCAAGGCCTCGGTGGAATGGGCGAGCGCAATTTGCGTTCGCTTCGTGCGCTTCGTACTCGACGCTTCTTCAGCGAGCGCCGCTTCGATCGCGCGTGCGAACGTTGCCGGCGTGTCACCGAAATAGATCAAGTCCGAAAACTCCGTGAGAGAGAGAACCGGAGTGGAAACGACGGGCAAGCCCGCCAAAAAATAATCAAACAGTTTCAAAGGGACACAGTGCAGGTTCTTTTCGTCGTGCAGGTCGTACGGCATCACGCCTACATCGAACCCCGCGACGTAGTGCGGCAGCTCCTCCGGCCGGGACCACTCCATGCCGTGAACATTTGCCAGCGGGAGTGCCGTAGTGTCACCAAAGCAAACGAAGTGCCATTTGGGTTGCGCGGTGAGCACGGCGTGCATCAGCGGCAGATTCACTCTCGCCCATACCGGCCCCAGGTAGCCGAGGCGCGGACGCGGAACTTTTGCGAGCGCTGGAGCAGGGGACGGCGGCGCTGCGGGCTGCGTCGTGCTGCTCGCGATGTGTATCGACTGCGGAATCAACTGAATCTTGTCGCCATACTTCGCGCGGAGCTTGGTATAAACCGTGGGCGGGATCACCAGCGTGCCATCCGAGATCTCGATCAGCCGGTACTGGTGGGGCTCCGGGTAGTCCATGCAGATGTGAACGAGCTTCGAGCCGAGCGCGCGCATTTCGAGGCACAGCGGCTCGATGCCTTCGGCGTGCGAATAGATAAAGGTTGGCGCGGCGAATCCGAGGGCTTTGGCCTGTTCGTGAATCTGGCGCGCCACGGATCTCCATTGCGATTCGCCGAGCATGGGCAGGCTCGCCAGCTTTCCGCCCAGGTATTCGGGCGTGAAGGCGTGGATGCGCGGCGCTACTTCGCGTGTGGACGTATCGGGCTTGCGGAAACGCGACACGGGCATGCCGCAGTAAAGGACGCGCCAGCCGCGGCCGGCCAGGGCAAGGGCGATGCGCTCGGGGACGTTGAAGGTGTCCCAGTTCCAGGAGGAGAAGACGATGGCGTCGGACATCGTGAGGGACAGTATCGCATCCACAGGGGCAGGTCGGTGCGAAGTGTTCGCGCGGTGGGTAAGTTTGTGTCGATTAGAACGGGGTGCCATCGTTTGTTTTCAACAACTTTCGGGCAATTCTAATCGGCGAGTACTCCGATTAGAAATTATCAACTGGGTTGCAACTGGCTCGGTGGCAAGGGTGAAAGACGGTGCGGAGAGAAACCGAAGAGAGATCTTTCGGCCCGTGAACGGGCCTCTGGATGACGGGCGTTTTGCGAACGCCCGTGAGACGAAGGCACACAGGCCAACTCCAGCCTGTGCCACTCTTCGTGGTGAAGCATTGCTCACACAGTGCGTAGAGGGGCGGACTGCGTTGCGCAGCCAAAACTGGCTACCCCACGTGCGGGGCGTGGCGCGAAAAGGTGCGTTTTCATTGTCGATTAGAAATGGATCGGGTGTTTGTTTTGTGTGGGTTACGGCGATTTCTAATCCCTTCCATTGTCGATTAGAAAGTTTGATTCGGAGGTGGGACGGTGTGGTGGATGGGGATGCTGCGGGCGCACGGGTAAGCATCTAGCTCCTTGCCCCTGCGCGACTCGGAGACCGTATATTACCAGAAGGGTACGTGGTTGTCAATTAATAACGCGAGTTCCAAAACGGGAAAGTTGACTGGTTTTGGAGTCGCACAGTCAAAACCACAGGCACGACGTGCCTATTCCACGGGCGAGGTAGGACCTTCGGGGTCGGTGGAGGGGGCGACGGCGATTTGGCTGGAGGGCACGGGTTCGCCGAGGCTGCGGCGGAGGCGGCGGAGGGGGCTCGAGCTGTACCAGTGGCGGAGGCGGTAGTAGAGGCGGGGAGGCAGTGCGAGAGCGACGCCGAGCGAGAGGGCATGGAATGCGCGCGAGCCGATTGGCGAGTCGCTCGTGTAGGCAAAATTCCGCTCGGCGCGTTCGGCGACAAAGGTTTCGTAGGAGTGGCCGCCATCGAGTTGAAGGCGGATGCGTCGCGCGGTGTTCGCCGGTGGATTGACGAGCAGTTCGATCGAGAGCGGCGGCACGCCGGCGGCAGCGAGTCGCGAGCGTAGTTCGCTCGAGAGCGATTCGAGCGAGGTTTGAATCGTGCGAAGTTTACGGGTATCGAGCTGGCGGAGCTGGTAGTGATTGGAATCGTGGAGGCGGTAGATGGTCAGCGGATCGCGCAACAGCGCCGCGCGCGAAAGAGCGGTGCAGGCGATGGCGAGAAACTCATCGGCTTCGATCCGAATCGATTCCGGAATGGGAAGCGCTTGGGAAGCGAGGCCCGTGCGGATGGCAAGCCGGCTTGTTCCGAAAAAACACATCGCATGACGGAAGAACGTCGCGTCGTTGGCCGCCGCAAAAGAAATTTGGCGTTGGTCGCGCGGCAGCGTGAGGTAGCGACGGCTGGACAGCAAGTCAAATTGTTCGATTCCGTGGCCGATGACGCCGACCTCGGGATGCGCGTCGAAGTGGGCTGCGACGCGCGCGATTTTTGTGGGCGCCCACGCGTCGTCTCCATCGAGAAACGCAATGATTTCGCCGCGTGCTTCGGGAATTCCGGCGTTGAAGGCGGAGGCTTGGCCGCCGTTGGATTTCGAGATCAAGCGGACGCGCGAGCCAAACTTTTCGATAATTTCGTGTGTGCGGTCGGTGGAACCGTCGTCCACGACGATGATTTCGAGATCGGTCGCGGGGAAATCCTGCGCTAGGACGCTTGTGATCGCGTCGGCGATGAAGCGCTCGTGGTTGTAGGTGTCGATCAGCGCTGTGACGCGCGGTATGGGCAAGCGTGTGGCCTCGTGGGCGGAAGTGACGAGGAGAAGAGCAATTCGGGTGCCGTGAATTTAGGTTCGAGATGAAACGATGGAAGGTGCCCGCTTCCGCGTTGCGGAACCGGCCTCTACAGGTAGTTCGACTGGAAACCGAGGTTGCGGATGAGAACTTTTTAAGACTTTACGACTAGGTTGGCGCCGATGTTGAGGAGGCCCGCGAAATTATCCTGAGGGTGAGAGATGGGTTTTGTGTCAACGATCAGTGGAGGTTGCGCCCACCAATGTTCGATGGTTTTGCCGCCGGTGAGATTGTTGCCGCGATTAAAGAGCGTGGCCTGCATGGAATACGCGCCGGGGCGGAAGGGCAGCACAGGGACGCGCATGATCATTTCCTGCAGGCCGGCGGGAATGTTGACGTTATCAAAGCCCCAGCCCGCAAGCAGAGTGCCCGTATCCGTGTAAACGTTCAGGCCGAAGTGGCCTTCAGAGATCACTTCATCGAGCCGCAGCTGAAAATGAAACGCGACGTCGGACATGTCTTCGCGGACGACGTTGTCATGGCCGTTGATCGACCAGCTGAGGAAGCAGCGGCCATCGTTGGCTGCGCCTTCCACCGGCAGAAGGCCGATCGATTCGTAAGTGCCGACGACTTCGCTGGTGGGGCCTTCCTGGCGGACGCGGCCGCTATCGATCCAATAGACGCGTTCGCAGAGGCGGCGAATCTGATTGGTCTGATGGCTGATGAAGACGATGGTGCGGCCGTCGTGCGAGATGTCTTCCATTTTGCCGAGGCATTTTTTCTGAAATTCGGTATCGCCGACGGCGAGCACTTCGTCGATAAGCAGAATTTCCGGCTCGAGGTGCGCGGCAACGGCAAAGGCGAGGCGCATCTGCATACCGGTGCTGAAAAATTTCAGCGGCGTATCGATGAAGCGCGACACTTCGGCGAAGGCGACGATGGCGTCGAATTTCGAATCGATCTCGCGTTTGCGCATGCCGAGAATCGCGCCGGAAAGATAAATGTTTTCGCGGCCGGTGAGTTCGGGATGAAATCCGGTGCCGACTTCGAGCAGGCTGCCGATGCGGCCATGAATTTCGGCGGAGCCGGTAGTGGGTTTCGTGATGCGGGAAAGCAACTTGAGCAGAGTCGTTTTTCCGGCGCCGTTGCGGCCGATCAGTCCGATCACTTCGCCCTGGCGGATTTCGAGATCGACGTCGCGAAGCGCCCACAAATAATCTTTCGGAGGACGGGCTTTGCGATTGAAGGGATTCGAGAACGCGCGAGTGAGAATGTCGCGCAACGCGAGGTAGCGTTCGCGTTCGCCGACGCGATAGCGTTTGCCGAGGCCTTCGGCGCGGATGACCACTTCGCTAGACGACATCGGCGACCGTGGTTTCGACTTTTTGGAAGTAGGCGATGCCGCTGAAAAGAACGATCAGCACGACGCCGGCGGAGACAAACGTCAGCGCGTTCGGAGGATTGCCGCGACCGGTAAGCGACCAGCGGAAACCTTCGATCACTCCGGCCATGGGATTCAGTCCATACAGCCAGCGCCACTTTTCCGGAACGAGCGACGCGGGATACGCGACGGGTGAAGCGAACATCCAGAACTGGACGAGAAACGGAACGACGTAGCGAATGTCGCGATAGATCGCGTTCATCGCGGAAAGCCAGAGGCCGACGCCGAGAGCGGTGAGCACAGCGAGAAGCAGAAACGCCGGCAGCCAGAGCAGCGCGGGCGTGGGAACGATGCGGTAATAAATCATCAGCACGATGAACATGCAGAACGAGATGGCGAAATCGACCAGGCCCGAGAGAACGGCCGAAAGCGGCAGATCGAGGCGTGGGAAATACACTTTGGTGATGAGGCGCTGATTTTCAACGATGGTGTTCGTGGCGTTCTGCAGCGACGCGGCGAAATACATCCAGGGCAGCAGTGCGCTGTAATAAAAAATCGCGTAGGGCAGGCCTTCGGAATTGATGTGCGCGAGGCGGCCGAAGAAAAGGCTGAAGATCAGCATGGTGAGAAACGGCTGCAGGATGGCCCACGCGGCGCCGATGGCGGTTTGCTTGTAGCGGATTTTAATGTCGCGCCAGATGAAGAAATACAGCAGCTCGCGGTATTCCCAAAGCTCGGCGACCGGCAGCGCCCACCAGCGCGAAGGCGGAGTGATGCGCAGGACGGGGACGTCGGCGGGTGCGATGGCGACGGGCTTGGCGGATTCGGCGGCTGCGGGAACGGTGCTCAAGGTGCGGTCTCTGGTCGTTGCAAAGGCTGATTGTCGGGTTGGGTGGATTTAATGTGGCCGACGTCTTCCTGTTCGATGCGATTCATCATGTTTTTGCGCTGGGTCATGTAGCGATAAACGGTCAGCGACGCCTGCTCGGGAACGACGACCACTTGATTATAAGCCGCTTCGCGCCAGGAAACGGGGCCGCGCGCGGGAATCAGGTGGGTGCCCCACTGAAAGATTAACCCTAGATTCCAGAGGATCAGGGCGGCGGTGGCGAGGCGGGCGAGGATGGTGGCGGGGCGTTCGCCGGCTCCAGTGGAGCTAAGGGCACGCGCGCTCGCGTCAAAAAGCGCGGCGAGGCCGAGGATGAAGATCGGCGTGAGCGAAACGAAGAAACGGTTGCCGAAGGAGGAAATGCCGTCCCAGGATTCGTAGCAACCGATGGTGTACAGGTAGAACGCGAAGACGACGAGAAGGTAGGAGGCGAACGGGCGGTCGATGCGGCTGAGGAAGAACAGGCCGATGATGGCGATCAGGAGAACGGGCGTCCAGCTGAACAGCCCATGATCGGAGGAGAAGGCGACTTTGAGGATGGCGGGAGAATTCCAGAACCACTGCTCTTTGTAGCCGAATTTGAGGAAGCCCCCGTAGATGGCTTTCTTGGTGAGGAGCGTGGGAAGAAATCCGGCGATCACGCAGACGGCGAACGCGAAATTCTGCGCGAAGAGTTTCCCGAATTGCGCCCAGTCTTTGGTTTTCGCGGCGCGCAAGTAGCGGCCGATGGATTCGAGAAGCGGAATGAAGAGCACCGCCGCGTTGACGTAGTACACATTCATCATCAGCGCGCCGAGAAGGCCGAGAAGAATCCACTGCGGCCACGAGCGCGATGCGCGAGTGAGATCCCAATACCAGATAAAAAGCGCGACGGTGAAGGCGGAGTGCGCGTGGGACCACGACGGATTGAAATACATGTACACCGGCAGCGAGCTTGAGAACCAGATGGCGATGGTAGCGAGAAAGGCCCAGTAATCGGGAACGTATTTACGGGCGAGTCGATACGAGAGCCACAGGCCGAGAAAGCCGTACAGAGCGGTGGCGAAACTGATGGCGACTCGGTAAGGAGCGCTGAAGCCGTCGTCCGAGACGTGAGAGCCGAGCGCGCCAGCGAGTTTCACGCCGGCGTGAACGGGAATGAGAAATGGCGACCATAAGATCGCGGGGCCGATCGAGAAATGATTGTTGATGTGGCCGGTGTCTGTAAATTCGCCGGGATAGATCTGGTTGGTGGTGGGATCGATTTTCGTCAGGCGGAAACTGGTGTTGCCGGCGTACCAGTCGGGGCGGAAATCGAGATTGTGCTGAACCAGAAGGGCGCGCGCCATGGCGTAGTAGCCCACGCCGTCGCCGCGGATCCAGGGATTGACGAGCGGAAGCGTGAGGATGAAGAGAATGATCAACACCCAATCGTTCCGAGAGAGGTTGAACGGAGTTTTCACGCGGATTTGTTCGCGATCAGTGGACAAGGTGCCAGCGCTTTCACACTGCCGATTGAGAGGCGTCTCGCGGGGCCGGACCCGGTGCCGGGGTGGGGGCGCCGGGCTTGCGCAAAATCGCGATGATCGAAAGCGGGGGGAACGGAAGAAACGAATCCACTTTACGAAACAGCGGCGTTAGGAAATTCAATAGACGGACTTGATTCAGGCCGAAGGTGCGGCGCTTCATGACTTTCGCGTTGAGCCACCACGCCGGGGAGCCGGCGCGATTGAATTCGAGAACCTGTTCGACTTCGAAGCCGGCTTGTTCGGAGATCGAGCGCAGCTGCGGAATGGTGTAACGGCGGAAGTGGCCGAGAACTTCGTCGAGGGTGCCGAACAGTTTGGGGCCGCAGGGAACGAGTACGATCGCGCGACCGCCGGGTTCGAGGGTGTTGTAGATGTTGCGAAGCGCGCCGACGTCGTCGGACAGGTGCTCGACGACGTTGAGGCAGATCGCGGTATCGAACTGCTGGCCCGGTGGATAGGTTTCGGCGCGAGCGGCATCCACGTAGGCGACTCCAAGATACGGTCGGCTGGACCTCATACGAGACAACGTGTCGAGGTAAGCCGGGTTGACGTCGGTGGCCCAGTACACGGTGCGCGGAATCAGGTTCATCGTGAGATTGCCGATGCCTGCGCCGATTTCGATCACGCGCGCGCCGAGGAACGGGCGCACAACGTCTGCCATCCACTTGCTGAAGCGCGGAGCGCGATTCAGGCGCAGAAGAATTTCACCGCCGTGCGCGTCGTCACCATAAATTTGATCGGAAGTGGCGTAATGAAAGATGGCCCAGAGGGCGCGAACGCCGTCACGCCAGCCGATTTTTTTTCCTTCGGCGTAGGTGCGGCCGGAATAGCTGATGGGAACTTCGAAAATGCGGCTGCCGCGCTTGGCGAGCTTGATGGCGAGTTCGGGTTCGACGTCAAATGTGGCGCTTTTCAGAGGAATGCTTTTCAGCAGGTCGGCGCGGACCATCTTGTAGCAGGTTTCCATGTCTGTGAGGTTGAGGTCGCAGACCATGTCGCACAAGAAAGTTAGAAATTTATTGCCGAGAGCGTGGCGGAAGAAAAGGGCGCGCTTGTAACCGCCGGGCATGAAGCGCGAGCCGAAGACGGCGTCGGCGTCTTCGAAAAGAAAAAGGTCGATCATCTGAAGCAGATCGTTGGGGTGATATTCGAGGTCGGCGTCGTGAATGACGACCAGATCGCAGGACGAGTGAGCGAGCGCGGTGCGAATGGCGGCGCCTTTACCTTGATTGACGTGGTGGCGGAGCCAGATCCAGCTGAACTTTTTAAAGTCCGGCGAGGATTCGAGAAATTGCTGGAAGCGCGCGACCGCTTGCGGGGTGGCGTCTTTCGAGCAGTCATCGACGACGATCACTTGAATGTGCTCAAGGCGCGGCGATTCGTCGAGAACGGCGAGGCGCTTGAGGCTTGCTTCGATCAGGTACTGCTCGTTGTAGGCAGGAACCAGAACGGAAAGAGTGGTGGAGGCGCGGTTTTTGAGGCCGCTGTTGCCGGTCCAGATCGGTTGCGAAGCGGGATCGGGCATGGCGGCCCGGCCGGACTCGGCGGCGGATGGCGAGGGCGGATTGTGAGCCGATGACGACACGACATTTGCGCTGCGCGCGTCTCCTGTTAGTCCGCGGTGGAACCGGCGGCGGCGCGGCCCGGCAGCGAAGATTTCGCGGGCGCGGCGTGAGCGGCGGCTTCCGGATGAATTGTGGTTACTTCGCGGCGGTTGCGAAAGTAGTCGATGACGCTGTCCACGATTTCATTGAGCGTCGTCGATGGCGTGAAGCCCGTCAGCTGCTTGAGCTTGCCGAGAGCGGGAACGCGGCGCGGCATATCTTCAAAGCCGGGCTCGTAGGCCTGATCATAGGGAACGTAAACGATTTCGGAGGTGCTGCCGGTTCGCTGTTTCACAAGATGCGCGAGATTCTCGATGGAGATTTCTCCGGTGTTGCCGACGTTGACGACTTCGCCGATGGCGGCTGGCGTCGCAACGAGGCGCAGAACGGCTTCCACGGAATCTTGCACGTGGCAGAAGCAGCGCGACTGTTTGCCGTCACCGAAGACGGTGATCGGTTCGCCGGCGAGAGCCTGGCGGACAAAATTGGGAAGAACCATGCCGTAGCGGCCGGTCTGGCGCGGGCCGACGGTGTTGAAGAAGCGCGCGATCACGACGGGCTGTTTCCGCTCTTTGTAGTATGAGAGCGCGAGAAATTCATCGAGCATTTTGGACGCGGCGTAGCTCCAGCGGCCTTTGCTGGTGGGGCCGAGCACGAGGTCGGCGTCTTCGTGGAAAGGAACTTTATCGCTCTTGCCGTACACCTCGGAGGTGGAAGCGTTGAAGACCAGCTTCTTTTTCTTGGAGGCGGCGTCGAGGACGAATTGGGTGCCGTGTACATTGGTCTCGATAGTGCGGACCGGGCTTTCGACGATGAGCTTCACGCCGACGGCGGCGGCAAGATGGAAGACGAGATCGGCTTCGTCCACCATTTCGGCGAGCAACTGCTTATTGGCGATGGTATCGAAGACATAGTGGAAGCGTGGATTCGATTTCAGGTGGCGAATGTTCTCGACGCTGCCAGTCGAGAGGTCGTCGAGGATAAAAACTTCGTCGCCCCGATCGAGCAGAGCCTCGGAGAGATGCGAGCCGATAAAACCGGCGCCGCCGGTTATGAGATAACGCAAGATTGCACCCCTACCGGCCGGGCCCGGCAGGTTCGTCGGGACCGGGAGTGGATTTTGGAGTTTTTCCGACATCTTCGCCATAACCGTAGCCATAGGCGTACGGGTAGTAGCGATATGAGTAGTAATAATCGGGAGCGCTGGAATCGACGGCGTTGAGCACGACTCCGAGCAGGCGGCACTTCACCGCGGCGAGCAAGTCGCGCGTGCGGGTGAAGGCTTCCTTGGGCGTTTCTCCGCTGCGGACGACGAGAAGCACTCCGTCGGTAAGCGCGGAGATCAGTACGGCGTCGGTCGCGGCCATAACGGGCGGCGAGTCGATGACGACGAATTTAAATTTGTGGCGAAGCTCGGCGATGGCTTCGCGCATGCGATGCGAGGAGAGCAAGTCGGCCGGGCTGGGCGGGACGGGACCGGTGGTGAGAGCGACGAGATTCTCGATGGTTGGGTGCGGAACGGTGACTTCATCGAGCGTGGAGACGCCGGCGAGATACGAGCTGAGGCCGGCTTCCTTGCCGCTGGTCAGGTTCAAGGCTCGACGGACGCCGGGCTTGCGCATGTCGGAGTCGATGAGCAGCGTGCGGTCGCCGAGTTGAGCGAGCGTGACGGCGAGGTTCACCGCGGCAGTGGTCTTACCTTCGCGAGGCAGGGCGCTGGTGACGAGAATGACTTGGGGCGGATGATCGGCCTGCGAAAGCAGAAGCGAAGTGCGCAGCGCGCGGAAAGCTTCCGAGATTTGCGACTTCGGCTGCACGAAAGAGAGCAGTTCGACGCGCGGTCCTCCGCCCGGTGTGGCCTCGGCACTTCGAGCGAGGCGGTTGTGGCTGGTGTTCATGCCAGGCAGCGAAGGAACCACGGCTAGAGAAGGCAGGCCGGTAAGGGCTTCCACGTCGTCGGGCGATTTCACAGTGTTGTCGAGGTACTCGCGGAAAAGAGCGAGGCCGATGCCGCCCACCAAACCGACGAGAAATGCGAGAACGATGTTGCGCGCCTTTTGCGGGCGTGACGGGCTCGACGGGACGAGAGCCGGATCGACCACGCGAATATTGTCGGAATGGAGGCCGACGGTGATGGTGGCTTCCTTTAATTTTTGTTGAAGGCCGTCGTATAGCTGTTTGTTCGAATCCGCATCGTGCTGAAGGATGTGGTACTGGACGAGCTTTTCAGCGAGGTCGTTGGCTTCGGCTTTTTGCTTGTCGAGAGCTTCCTGCAAGATTTCGACGTGGCTCGATGCGGTGTCGAAATCTTCCTTGAGTCCCGAGATCATCGAGGTGCGGGCGTTTTCCAGATTCTGTGTGTTCTGCTTCTGCTGAGCGGCGATGCGCAGAACCTTCGGGAAATTCGGGCCGTACTGATCGAGCGCTTCGGCGTACTGTTCATCGAGTTCCGCTTTGCGCTTGAGCAGGCTGCCTACCAGATCATTGGAGTGGGAGCTGGAGCTGGCGAGCGCATCGACGTTGCCAGCGAGGGCCATGCGGTACAGCGCTTCCTTCTGGGCCTGATCGGTTTGAGCTTCGGTGACGGCTTTGCTGATGTCCGCGAGCTTCTGTGTCGTGATGTCCTGCTTTTCGTCGATCTGCCAAATCTGATTTTCACGCTCGTAGGCGATGCGCGCGTCTTCGGACTTTTCGACTTTGATGCGAAGTTCTTCGAGTTCGCCCGAGAGCCAGTTGGAGGCCTGCATCGTGGCGTCGTATTTGCTGCGGAAATTCTGCTCGATGTAATTGTGAAGATGGGCGTTGACGACTTGCGCGGCGAGCTGCGGGCTTTCCGCTTCGAACTGGACGTCGATCAGCCGGCTGCTCGGAATGCGCTTGATGGTGAGGCGGCCGAGGAAGGCGCCGAGAATTGCGGGACGCGAAGACGCATTGCCGTTCTTGCCGGGCGTCGCGGCGGGCATGCCGCCGAATTCGGGATAGCGCTCCAGATCCATCGATTTGATGGTAATCAGCGCGAGCGTCTCGCTTTGAAGAATCTTCGTTTGGGTTTCGATGTAGTTTTCGGTGTCTTCGAAAGCGGAGTATTCGTTGGTGTCGTTGAAGGGAACGACGGTCTGGTTGTCGCGATCGACTTCGACGCGCGCATTAGCGGTGTACACCGGCTTCATTTTGAAGGAAGCGATGGTGACGACCGTGACGACGGTAAGAAGAAACGTAAGCACGAGCCACTGGTGCTTGCGAAGGATGATGATGTAGTCAAGCAGGTGCGGCTCGCGCGGGCCCTGATCCCAGGGAAGGACGGATGGCGCGGGGATGACGGTAAGAGCGTCACCGGGTTTTTTATCGCGCGGATTCGGTACGATTCTGTGAGCTTCTTCCATTCGAGAAAATATTCCTTGGACTCCGTCCCAGCCCGGTTACTGGAAACTCTTACGGGTTCGAACGATAGATCGCGACACCGGTGCCGACCTGCACGGCAGCCTCGGAACCCTTTGCGAGTATTTTCAGCCCCAGGCTATCGGGGATGTACAGAATGTCGTTCGAGTTCAGCTTGACGTCTTCGGTCTTTAGATTTTCGATGTCTTTGATCCGAACGGGAATAATGTCTTTTTGTCCGGTGACCGGATTGTTACGCATGACGATAGCCTGATTGGGCTTGGCGTAGCCGCTCATTCCGTGAGCCAGGGCTACAGCCTTCATCACGGTAATCTGTTCGCCGTGATTCTGGAGAACGTATCCGCCAGGCTGATTGATGCCGCCGCCTGCGACGTAAACAATGCCGCCGGCAGGAACGCTGACAATGTCGCCGCCGTAAATCTGAATGTTATAGGCGGGATTTCCGGACTCGAGCAGGTCTTGCAGGCGAATCGTAACCGATTGCGGCTGCGAATCGGCGGAGGGGGCCGAGGCGGCCTTGCCGACAGCCGGATGATCGGCTCGCGTAATGATCACGACGTTGCCGGCGTTGTCTGCGATGCCACCCGCGGCGGTGAGAATTTCGAGCAGCGTGGTGGGGCGGACAATCTGGAAAACGCTCGGCTTGGCGACCGCGCCGACGACGGAAACGGGCTGGCTCTGCTGTTCCTTGATGAAGACAGAAACCTGCGGATGGGAGACCAGTCCGTTTTGAATGAGAAGCTGCGCCAAATGCTGCTCGAGCTGGAAGGTGGTGAGTCCAGCGGCCTGAATTTTGTCTGGAATCAGCGGAAAGCTGATGTCGCCGGTATCGCTAACCCGCACGTCGCGGGAAAGTTCCGGCACGTCGAAGACTTCGATGTGCAGCAGATCGCCCGCACCAACCGGCGTATCGCGAGGGGCGGCTTGAGCGAGCGCAGCCAGCTGGCGAATCCTGTCGTTGGTCTGCTGCGGAGTTTGCTCCTGAGCGGGCTGTGGGGCTTGTTGCGCGTAAACGGAGTGAACCCCAAATAAGATCGAGAGGATGCCCAGCAACAGGGCAGGCTTCGCTCGGACCGAGTCCGAAATGGTCCGGACGTATCTGATCATGATGTCAAAAAACCCCACAAACACTATCCCTTAGCGCGCGCTCGACTGTCAACCAAGACGTGCCGTTTCAATAACATTCGAGGGGCAGAAGATGTGCCAAAACGGAATAGAAAACTCTAATCAGTTCGCGTCAAGTCTTACACGCTCTTGGCCATGCTTATGGCTCGACGGGTTCTTCTTCGATGCGCCGCCGGCGGCGAGGGGCCCGCGGCATTTGGGACTCGGACGGCAGAGGATCGGAGGTGGCAAGAGCGCAGAGGACGAGGAAAAGGATGGCGTTCGCGGGAATGTGCAGATTGAAATCGACCAGACTGTGAAGGAGCAGGCCGGCAATGCCTGCGACGGCAGCGGCATGGATGGCACGGGAGAAGTGGCCTTGCTCGGCTTCGTAGCAGCGGCGGGCATCGCGGAAGAGTAGGAAGAGGAAACCGAGGCCGCAGAGGCCGCCGATGATGCCGAGTTCGGCGAGCAGTTCGATGTAGTCGTTGTGTACGTGATCGACGAGACGTCCGTCGTAGAAGGTTTCGAATTTTGGATAGACAACAACGAGCGTGCCGAGGCCTGAGCCGCTGATGGGATAAGCACGGAAAAGCTGCAGGCCGCCTTCGTCCATGGAGAGGCGGCGGGCGATGGAGACTTCGCCGGGACGGAGGATGGAGAATCGCTCGATGATTTTTCCAGCGCCGAGCCATGCGACAAGAGCAAGACCCGCGAGGACGACGATGCCGACGGCGATAGAGGCCTTGCCGCTGCGAGTCTTACGCGAGCGCGAGAGAAGGCCGAGGACTGCGAGTTCGAAAACGAAGCCAATGACGCCGGCGCGCGAGCCGGAGAGGATCAGCCCGCCGATGGGGACGACGCTGAAGAGCGTGGCGAGCGGAAAAACGTCGCGACGCATGCCGCGGAAAATCATGAGGGCGAGGGGAAACGGAAGAGTGAGTTCGACAAAGCCGGCGTAGTGGTTGCGGTTCACATAGGGGCCGAAGACGGCGCCGCCGACGGTGAGCTTGCGAAACCAGTAGATTGTATTTTCAGAAGTGAAGTGCTGCGCGATGCCGAAGAGCGAGACGGCAAAGCAGAGCGCGGAGAGAAACCAGGCGAGGCGAGCGAGATCGCGGCGCCCGCGGAATGCCTGCGTTGTGAGAAAGAACAGAATCGCGTAGGCCGCGAGAAGCAGCAGGTTGACGCGGGTGAGGTAGGGATACTCGCTGCGATGGAGCAGGAGTTGGGCGCCGCCGATCGCCATGAAACCGGCGAGCGGGTAGAGGAGCGGGTTGAGCGTGATTTTGATTTCGTTGTCGCGAAAGACCGCGAGCGTCC
Source organism: uncultured Acidobacteriota bacterium (assembly GCA_963702125.1). Taxonomy (GTDB): domain Bacteria; phylum Acidobacteriota; class Terriglobia; order Acidiferrales; family UBA7541; genus Palsa-295. Next base: position 3,306,379 of record OY969716.1, on the reverse strand, counting down.
AAATCAGAAAAAGAAACGCGGCGAGAATTTCGACGATGGATTCCGCCCAGACTTCCACGGCGCCAAACGCGAATACGGCGAAGGCGAGAACGAGGAGCAGGCCGTTGCGAACGATGTTCATTTCGCGGGCTGCTCCGCGTCGAATTCAGCGGGAAGCAAATACACGTCGCAAATCCAGACGGTGCCGCCGAGGTGATTTTCAAATAAGCGGCTGGCCCGGCGGTAGAGGCGGACTTCGACGAAGTGAGTATCAGGGCCGGTGGTGAAATCGGCGGTGACGGTCTTCCAGGGGTTCGATCCGGTGAGATTTTCGGTCATCACGTCCACGGCGTTGGCGTGATTTTCGTCGGAGATGAAGAAGCGGAGCCCCATTTCTGTGGTGATGTCTTCGGTGCGCATGGAGGCCCGGAAGTGGTAGCTGTGATTGGGTTCCACGGGAACGTATTGCACGGGTTTATCGATTTCGGTGTTATTCCCACCGCCGAAATCGAGGCGGAGGGAGCGGCCGTCGTGGCCGGGCGGCACGGTATCGAAATCGAGATTCACGCCGAGAAAGCCGTCGTAGCGCCAGTCGAGGCCGCCATTTTCAAAATCGCGAAGAAAATTCCCGTTCCAGATCAGCGAGTGGTTCAAGGGAGCGGAGTAGGGGATGCCGGCGGCTCCTAGCGCGCCCACCCACACGCGGGACGCATCGGCGGAATCGCCGGCCTGGATGAGCGCGTCGATGAGCGGAAAGCATTTGGAAAGCGGAAGGGGCTGACCAAGGCCGATAAGCTTGTCCCATACGGCGAGGGAAGCCTGAGTCTGATGGATGCTCGAAAAATAATCGAGCGCGTGCTCGTAGGATTCGGGGTCGGCCGGAATGACGTTGTCGAGGACCGTGTTGACATCGTGACTGGCGCGCCAGACTCGCGACGAAGCCAGAGTGATGAGCGAACGGTCGGCGAGAATCGCGCGGCGAATTTGCGCGTATCCTTCGGCGTCGTCGCCCTGGCGGAGAAGAAAGTTGCCGTAGTTCCACGCAACTTGCGCGGAGAGAGGATACACGGCGGCCGCGTCCGCATACTGGCGGCGGGCTTGATCGACGTCGCCCGCGCCTTCGTAAGCGGCGGCAAGATTCATATGCAGGATGGAGGAGTGCGGATTGGCCTTCACGGCTTGCTGATACGCGGCGAGCGATTGCGCTGGATCGGAATGCTCGAGCGAGAGCTGAAGGAAGCGGCCGAGCGTATCCCAGGAGTCAGCATCGCCTGGTTCGAGGTGGACGCCGCTCTGAATGGATTCGAGATTGTCTTCGTGGATGCGGTGATCGGCGAGCGCGAACCGGACCGCGTGATAAATCATTACAGCGGCGACGAGAAGCGCCAGCGCGGGAAGAGCGCGACGCAAGGCACTGGATTGAATGGCTGACTCCACGTTCCGGTAATCTGCAATGCGCGCGGCAGTTCCGCAAGCGCAAATTCGATGCTACGGGCGGAACGGCTGGCCCTGGCCCCGCGGGTCCATGACGCGACAACGGCTGGGTTGCGACGCGTTGGGCCGTGCGGGCTACTACTTCTGCCCGAAGTGGTAAACCACGCCCACCGACACACGGTAGTTTCCCTGGCCGGTGGACTGATTGAAAAACTTGGTGTGTTCCCAATCGACGTCGATCACCCGGACCGCCCAGCGCTTTTTGAATCGCACATCGATGCCGCCGCCGGCCATCCAGGAATAGGCATGATCCCAGTAGCTGTAGGCGTCGTAACCGCCCGCGGCGGGAATGTTGTTGCCGAAAATCGCGGGCCCGATCAAGAACGATCCGTAGGGCTGAAGCTTGTGGGCGTGGCCGAAGGGATAGAAGCGCGGACCGATGTAGATGTTGTAAAGCTGGGTGGTGCCGTTGCTATTGGAGTAGGGAGTGCCGTTATTCGGATTCGCCGGAGTGGCGTGGCTGAAATTGTAGGAGCCGGAGAGATCGACGGCGAGGCTGATCCATTTGATGACGCGGTATTCGCCGAACGCGTTGAAGCCGTTCATATTGGTGCGATGGGTGCCGTCGAGGTTGACGAGGCTGATGTAGGTGTAGCCGCCGCCGATTTCGAGTTTGCTGCTGCTCCACGCCAAATTCCGCTTAATGAAATCCTGCGCCTTCGCCGGGACACACGCCACGGCCATGAGCAAGGCGAGCGCCGCCATTTTCATAGACAACTTCATCGACCACATCCTCCGGGATTCCCACCTGGGTTGCGCGGATTGCGCAAAGCATCTTCAGATGCACACAGCGCACAATTCGTTGGTAAGTGCGTCCACACAGGATAAAGGGAAATGGGGACGAAAACTAGTGCGGCGGGGGAGGTGCGGGCTTGTGAGAAGGCCCGGTGAGAAAAGAAAAAGGCCGCGCGCCCCCGGGAGTGCGGAGCGCGCGGCCTGAAGTTCAGCCGGCCTGAAGGCCGGGGTTAGCCCGTTACGGTAACCGTCGTGGTGTAAGAGTGGCTGTCCGAACCCGACGTACCGGTGATCGTAAGCGTGGTGCCCTTCGACTTCACGCTGCCGGAGCAACCCGCTACGACCGCGAACACGAGCATCGCCGCCGCGAGACCGAGGCGCGTGCGCGTGCGGCGCGTCATCGGAATCATAAACAGAAGCATCATCGCGATGGCGGCGAAGACGATCTGCTTGATGGAGAACGGCGGAAGGTTATTTGGCGAATTCACCGGAACGACGGTGCTGGCGCCGGTGACCGTGACGGTGACGCTGCCGCCCGGATTGCCTGAAGACGGGCTGACGGCGCAGGTGGCGATGCTGGTCTGTGCGCTGGTGCAGGATACGGCGACCGAGCCAGTGAATCCACCGAGACCGGTAATCGGTACGGGGAACGTTGCGGTGCTACCGCGAATCACGCCCTGGCTGGCTGGGACGGTGAGGCTGAAGTCCCAAACCGTGCCGGACACGTTGACGGATTGCGGCGAGTTGCCGGCATTGTTCGTGAGCTGAATGGTGCCGCTGGTCGGGCCGGCAGTTGCGGAAGCGGGCGGAGCCAGCGTGACGGCGAAGGTGCAAGTTCCCGTCGGAGCGACCGAGGTGCCGGAGCAATTGTCGGAGCCGACGGCGAAATTCGCGCCGGTGGAAGTGATCGCGTTCGCGCCGAAGACGAGCGGTTGATTGCCCGTATTCGTAACGGTGACGGTTTGCGCGGCGCTCGTGGCTCCGACGAGGGTGCCGGTGAACGTCAGGTTAGCTGAGCTGAGGTTGACGATCGGGCCGCCGTTGGTGCCGGTGCCGGTGAGCGTGACGCCGAGGTTCGTACCCTGTAGCACGAGGTTGGCAGTTTCTGCGCCAACGATGGACGGCGTGAAAATTACGCCGACGGTGCAAGCCGAACTAGCTGCCACAGAACTGGTGCAGGCCGTGCCGGGTCCGGCGGTGGGGCTGTAGGTGAAGTCGGCCTTGTTTGCGCCGCTGATCGTCGGAGGAATGTCGATCGCGACTGCGGATGTAGTGTTGTTCGTGACAGTCAAGTACAACGGCGAGGTGGCGATGCCGACGGGCTGGCTACCGAAAGCCAACGGCGACGGTGAGACGCTGATCGTCGGAGTGAGAGGCAGCTCGGCGACGAAAGCGTTTGTGACCGCGCCGTGGAATGTTGTCTGAGGAGCGCCGCTCGAAATCGGGAACGGAACCGTGCCCGTTTGTGGCGATGACGTTTGGCCCGTGACGTATGCGTTTGTGGCTGAAACCGCGATTCCGTTGACGGAGTCGCCCAGTTGCAGCCCGTTGCTGTTTCCCGATCCGCCGAAGTAGCTGGAATAGACGAGGTCGGAAGCTCCGCCACTGGCTGGATTGATTTTTGCGACGGTGCCCGTGCCGTCCGTATTGGTGTTCTGCAACTGGAGCGCGCCGAGGGTGAGCGGGAAGTTAGCCGACTGCGAGAAACCGCCGACGTAAATGTTGCCCGCCGAGTCTGTAGCCACAGCGTAGAGCGTATCGCTCGACGATCCACCGAGGAGCGTGGAGTATGGGACGACGGGAGTGCCGGTGGTGTTGAATTTGGTTACAAATCCGAGGCTGTAGGTGTTGCTCGGAACGGCGGGAACCGGGATCGAGCCCGTGGTAGTGGCGAAATCGCTGGAGTAAGTGCGGCCGACGACTACGGCAGTTGCGTCCGGTGCGATAGCAACACCAAAAGCGAGGGTGTCGCCTTGCGCGCCGCCGTAGCAGTACGAGAAGAGCGACTTGGGAACAGCAATCGTCGTATCGATTTCGACGAGGAAAGCCGTTCCCATCAAATTATCGCCGCATGGAGTGCCGGCCGTGGGGGCCGGAGCGAAGTCAGTGGAAGTGGTGGAGCCGGCGACGTAAGTGTGGCCTGCGGCGTCGAGCGTGATGGCTTGCGCAAGGTCACCGTACGCGACGTTGGTGCTGGTTGCACCGGTGCCGCCGAGGTAAGTCCCGAAGACCAGCGAGTTGTTGGTCGTCGCTGCGGTGTTCACTTCGGCGACGAAGGCATTGCCGTTCAGACTGTTCTGCGTGGCGACGATTGGATTCACCATGACGATGTCGTCGGAAGACGTCACGCCTGCAAAATAGGCGTTACCTTTGCCGTCGGTGGCGACGGCGAATCCTTCATCGATCCCGCCGTTATTTCCATCGCCGCCGAAGTATGTGGAATAAACGAGTTGACCGGTGCCCGACGTTGCAGGATGCAACGCAGTGAGGAAAGCTGCGCCGCCCTCAGCTACGGTGGCGGGTGCAGTGGCTATGTACGCGTTGCTGGTTGTAATCGGAAAATTGGAAGAGGTTGTGACGCCGGTGACGTAAACGTTTCCGCTGGCATCGACGGCGATCCCGTTCGCTTGATCACCCACATTTCCGTTGCCGTCTCCGCCGAGGTACGAGGCGTACAAAACGCTCGTGCCGGCAGGATTTACTTCCGTGACGAAAGCCGCGCCAAGAGTCGCGGTTTCGTTCGGAGCCGGCTGATACGAGTTCTGGGTGACGAGGTCGGTCGAAGTGGTGTAGCCGGTAATAAACGCGTCACCCGAACCATCGACGGCGATGGCGAGTGCAACGTCGCCGCCCGCGCCGGTGCCGCCGAAGTAGGTGGAGTAGATCAAGACCGGGTCGATGGTGAGGGCTTTGGACGAATCATAAGCGCCGAGCGAGAAGCGAACGTCGTGGTTCGCGCCCATGACGTAGTTACCTGCGATTTCACGGCGCTGGCCGGCTTCGTCCTGATAAACGAAGGGCTTCTGGAATTTCACATCGCCCGCGGCGGTGGTGAGCACGAGATTGCCGTGCTTATCGATGCGAACCGACTTTGCGCCATCAACGTTGAACGCGATCTGTTTCGGATCGGCGCCGGGAGCGACGACGAAGTCGTACTCGAGCCGCGATTGATTGCCGTAGTAGAGAAGATCGACGCCGGGATAAACGGCGGAATATTTCACGCTGGCGAACGACGGAATGTCGGTGTGCCATTTCTTCGGATCGTTGCCGATGAAGTAGTTCACCTTGCCGGGAAGTTGCGTCTGGCCGGCGATCTGCGCATTGGGATTCGAGCCATCGAGCTTCATGCGCACGAGGGAAACCCGATCGGAGCGGAGTGTGGCTGCGCGTTGAGCGGGGTTCATGGTGCGCAGCGAGGCGAGCTTGGATCCAGCGGGCATGCGGTGCAGCGCCATCACCGCTTCCTGGTTCGCCAGGAAGAGTTCGTAGCCGGGGCCGTGCGAATAAAACTTCACGTCAGGCGATTTCTGGCCTTCGTTCGCTTCGAAACTCATGGGGAGCTTGCCGAATTGCTCCGTGATTTTTCGCGCTTGTTCCGGCGTCGCCTGGGCCGGGACGTTGGCCGCCGACAGGGCGGGATTGAGAGTTGAGTGCGCGAACGGCTTTTTACCGCTATGAACGATGATTAAGAGTGCCAGGGGCAGAACTACCGCAATCGCCAGTGCCGCTGCGATTCTTGCGATTCTGGACTTCGTCTGCATGGTGATTCTCCTCAGTTTGCGTCTTCTTGAAACTAGCTATGGGGCTGCAGGGTAAGTGTGTTGCGCGTCGCGGACATCGAGCCTGGGATCTGGTGTTGGGCTATAAGTCGCGTCGCGCGGAGACACGCGGAGCGGTCGAGCTGCGGGCTCGCCGTTCGGAAACGCATAGTAGCACAGCCGCAAATACTATAAGTACCACCCCATGCGAAATTCTCCGGCCCGTGTTCAAAAGACAATCGGCGTCGAGTGCGGAAGGTAAGAGTCTCCGATTTGGACTGATCGACCCGGCGGGGAGTCGGGTCAGGAAAGCGATGCGACGTCTTCGCGAATCGCGGCGCAGAGAGCGGAAATGCGGGAAGGCTCGGGATGCGCATGGATGAGGCGCACCGGGACAGACTGCATGAGCCGCCCGAGCGTTTCGAACTCGCGCTTGCGCATCTCGCTGTCCAACATGTTGGTCGCATAGGTGTTTGCGACGAGTGTGACAAAGGCTTGCTGCGCGGGAACCGGCTCGATCACCGGATCGGGAACTCCCGTGCGTTCGCCCAGAATGTAGATGCAGCCAAGACGCGCAGGGGCTTTGGCGAAGGCGAGAGATTCGCGACCGAGCGATAGGCAGCGCTTGTCGTAACCGGCGGCGAAAGCGGGAAGCGCATCCGCGGAACCGTAGAGCGACGCTACGGATTCGGGCCAGAGGCAGAGGTAAGGGTAAGCGGGCCTTACGAGGAAGCGGCTGTCGCCTTCTTCGAGAGCGACGATGTCGTCCGAGAGTACGGTGAGTCCTTGGCGGGCAAGGGCAGCGGCAGTGGTGGATTTACCGGCACCTTCGGCACCGACGAACGCAGCGGCGAGTAAGTCTTCCGCGGCTCCGAACGCGATCGCGCTGGCGTGCAAGCACGTGACTCCGCGAAGACGAAGGACCAGACCCAAAACGGGACCGAGCAGATAGGTGGCCGTATCGTCGATCGAAAGCGGCTCGGACCACATGGACCAGACCGATTTCCCGTCGCGGGAAACCCAGAACCGAGCGCCGTCTGAGTAATCGAGGCGAAGCAGTCCGGCTGACGGAATTGACCAGATCTTCAACGCGGGTTCGCCGGCGCGGTCCGTGTAGGAGCTTATATAGGCAAGATCGAGCGTTGAGCTGACGGCGATGAAGTCCGGAGTGGCTTGCCAATGGACCTGAACGTCTTGGGCAGGACGGGCGATAGTCGAGGCCGGGACGGGGACCAGTTCCGGAATGGGAAGATTGGAGGCGAGAGCGAGACCGAAAAGGGAGTAGTGAAATGTCACTTAGCTTCGGCGCGACCGTGTGGGGAGAAACAAAAAGGAGGCTGAAGGTTTGACCCCGCAGCCTCCTAATTTGGTTTATCGATTGCGCAAAAAATTGAACTCGGCCTGACTTCGATCGAACGAAATTCTATTAAAACTAACTCACAGATGCGTCTTGCTCCGGGGGAACCGTCCACCGTCAGCGTTCTTCCGGGTGCCGGTATGCTGGGTAAGCTTCTGCACCGTTCCGTGAACGGTAAGCACGGGAGACTGATAAGGTTTTTTCGGGCCCCGTTCTACGGGCTTAACCATTGCGGACCTCCGCATGCAAGTTATACCGGACTCTACGCATAGACTGCAACCAAAAGTTGAGGCAAATGGGACGGACAGCGGCGTTGATACGACTGGATTTCGAGTCCGAATTGTAAATTTTCGCTTCCAGGCGAAGAACGCGTTCCAATTCCGCTCTATCGACATACGCGTCGATTTCTTTGACCCAAGCGACATGGCTGAGCCAAGCCGTATCCGGTTGACGCATATGCTGCTGCAGCGCATCCCCCGCGAGCGGTGTCTTTTTCCGGGTTCTAACGCTATCTGGCACTCGCGTTGACAGCACCTCACGGAGCAGTTTCTTCTCCATATAGAGAGGAAACGGAGGGAGCGCGAGAAGAAAATTGACGACGCGAAGGTCGAGAAACGGGTGACGAAGCTCGACGGGCAACTTCGTGACTCCGGCACTCTGCATTTCGAACAAATTGGGCCACTGGGGAAGAGAGAGCGAAGCGTGGCCGCGCGGCAGTACCGGATGGGGACGGTTCGGAGTGAGATCGCGCCACTCGGCGGCGCGCTCCTTCAGCTTGAGTTGGTCAACCAGCGCGGGCGAGACCCATTTTGGGAATTGCGTGGCTGGGTCCTGAGCGCCGAAAGCTTTTCGGAGGCGACGAACCGCTCCGGGGACCGGCGATTTGCGGCGGCGGAGGTAATCGGGAACCTGGCGAGCGAGGGCTCCCCACTGATTGGTGCGGATCAGCGATTTGGTATGAGGCCACATTTCGAAATGCATCAAGTTGTCGCCGCCGTCGCCGGTAAGGGCCACGCGGCAGGTACCTGCGATGGCTCTGAACTGGACGAACAGGCCGGCCATAAAGGGATCGTCCACCGGCTCCGGCCAGCGTAGCGAGGCAGCCGCGACGTCGCCCGTGTTTGATGCATCTGCGGAGCCAGCGGGCCAGCCTTGGAACGGTTGAAGCGCGTCGAGCGGGATGCACTGGATGGGAATCTTCAGATGTTGCGCGAGTTCGCGGGCGTATCGGCCTTCGTCGTCGGCGAAGAGCGATTCGTACACCATGGTGAAAGCGTGAAGGTCGCTGCCCGAGCCGGAGGCGGCGGAGTGCGACACATCGCATGCCGTGGAGGCGACGGTGGCAGAGTCAAGGCCGCCACTCATCAGCAAGCCGACGCGATCGGAGCGCATGCGATCAGCAATGGCGGGACGGAAGACGTCGTTGAAATGGTGCGCGTACTCGCGGGAATCCTTGTAGCGAATGTGGCCGTCGGTGGGCGCGGACCAGTAACGCTCCTCGCGAACTCCGGCGGGATAGACCGTGAGAGTGTGCGCTGGCGGAAGACGGCTGATTTTGCGAAAGGCTGTGGATCGGACGTCGCAGTTGAGACCGAAGAGAAGGAAGTCGGCGATAGCGGCGTCGTTGAGCTCGGGCGAAACCTCTGGATGCAGGCGCACGCAATCCAGCACGTTGCTGAAAACAAATTGAGGACCGGTCTCGGAGTAGTAAAAAGGCTTCACCCCGAAGTGGTCGCGCGCGCAGAAAAGAGTCTTGCGCATTTGATCCCAGACCGCGAAGGCGAAGTCGCCCTGAAGATGATTGACGCACTCGCGGCCCCAGGAGGCGTAGGCGCGGATGATGTAATCGGCGTCTGTGGGATTGGGCGGAACAGGATAGCCGGCGGCGGCGAGCTTTTGCGCGAGTTCAGGGCGCGCGTCGATACGAGCGTCGGCGACGAGAGTGAGTTTGCCGAGCGAGAGCGTCTGCGATTCTTTGGCGGATTCGCGCGTAGTGGCGAGCAGCGAGTGGCCGAGCGCGACGCCGCGATCAGTCCACGTGCTGCGCGCGTCGGGGCCGACGAAGGTGAGGAAGCGAGTGAGCGACTCGATCAGGCCGCGGTCGGCGGGGACGCCGTCGCGACGGTAGATGCCGACGATGCCGCTCATTGGGAGCGCGTCCCTGCCGGCGCGTGAGATTCGGTGGCGCCGACGGATGCGGCGTTCGTCGAGGCCGTTTCGAACGGCGTTTCGAACGGAGTGAAGTGGTGGTGCTGAGCGTCGGCGTCGTTGAGAACGATGCCTGCGAATTCGACCCAGGCGTGCGCTTCGAAGGCGCCGGATTCGTGGCGCGCGCCGACGCGGAGTTCAGCGTTGATGCCACGACGGCGCAGCATTTCGAGAAGCGAGAGCGATTGCACGAGGCAATTTGGTGTGAAGGGCAAGTGGCGCGACGCGGAGCCGACCAGACGCGCGATCATGCGTGAGGCGATCATCTGGGGATTGGAATCGGTGGCGTCTGTAATCGGGCGCGTGTTCCGAGGATAGCGTTCTGCGCTTTCGCGCATGCGTTTGAAGCCGAGCGTGCGCAGGCCGAGCGCGGTGAGCGTGAGGCGGCGCGCAGCTTCACGCGCGATTTTTCGCTCGTGCGCTGGGAGCGCTTTGTACCGGCGCCACATTGTGCTGCTGGATATCAACCCACGGACCTCGCGAAAGTTCCGGACCAGATTCGACGTTTCATCGTTGCGATTTTTGGCGCGTGACGGGCTAGCGCGCCACCGCTTCGCGGACTTCGATCAATCCCTCGCCGCGCATTTTTTCGAGCAGTTCAAGCACGTCCCGGCCGCAGCGGTCCGAGTCCACTTCGTATTCATCGACGATTGCGTCGCGAAGGTCGGCGACTTTGCGAGGCTGCTTCAAAAGGTTCCAGACGCGCGTGCCGACCGGATCGACGCCGTAGTAAACGCTGTTTTTGAGATTGAGGATCGCGGATTCGTCGCCAAGCGGGCAAGAAACTTGCTCGGGAGAAGCGACGACGATCGAGTTGAAGGAAAGAGGCGAGCCCACGGGACCGCTCCAATATGAAAAGGTATGAAAGAAATCGCGGCTCGAGCCGGCGCCGCCTGACTGGGCCGATCCGGCATGCCGGGAGTGCCGGAAACTGGGAACAATTGTAGCGGGAGCGGAGCGAGCGGGGCAACAAGGGAACTTCGAGAGCGGGCGTACGAAATTCAATTGGCCAAAAGGCTTCGCTTCAGTGCCGCCGGGAGTTATAAACGCAGGGATGAGTGAGCGCGCGATCGACGTGCAAAATTTGAAGAAGTACTTTCCGCCGGCGTCGGCTGGATGGCGCGCGTTTCTGCAACCGTTTGTGCGCGCCACGCACTGCGCGCTGGCGGGCGTTTCCTTCAGCGTCGAACCTGGCGAATGTGTAGCAATCATGGGGCCGAATGGAGCGGGCAAGTCCACGCTCTTTCGAATTTTAGCCACTCTGATTTTGCCCACCGATGGGCGGGCGGCAATCAATGGGTTTGATGTTTTCGCGCAGTCGCGGGGCACGCGCAGGCAGTTTGGCTATCACACGGGCGGAGACGAGGGTTTTTACACGCGGCTGACGGGGCGGGCGAATCTGGCGTTTTTCGCGGCGATGAATAATCTGAGCGCGGGCGAGATTGCGACGCGCATCGCTGCGGTGAGCGAGCAGATTGGAATTTCCGAGGCGCTCGATGCGCAGGTGCGAACGCTTTCGACGGGCATGACGCACCGTCTGGGACTAGCTCGCGCGATATTGCACGAGCCCCCTGTTCTGCTGCTGGATGAGCCGACGCGGAGTCTTGATCCTCTTGCGGCGTCGGATTTCCGGCGGTTGTTGAAAGAGGATCTGGTGAAGAAGCACGGGACGACGCTGCTTTTTTCGTCGCACTCGGCGGCGGAAGTGGAAGAGATTGCGGATCGCGTAGTGCTGCTGGAGAAGGGGCGCGTGGCGGCGTTCGATACGCCGTCGCGAATTTGCGCGCTGGCGGGCGCGCCAAACCTGGAAGAAGCGGCGCCGAAATTGATGAGGCTGTTTCGCGAGCGCGAGGGGCGGGCATGAGCGCGCCGGCGGGCGTGGGGCGGACGCTGCGGAAGATCGTCGCATTTTTTCTGCGCGATTTTCGAATTGCGAGCGGTTACCGCGGAGCGCTGATCGTGGAGACGCTGGAAGCGTTTTTCGGCGTGGCGACGTTTTATTATTTGTCGCGATTCGTTTCGAGCGCGGAGCTTTCGCGAGCGATTCCGGGCGGGAATAATTATTTTGCGTTCGCGCTGGTGGGATTCGCGTTCTTCGACTATTTGGGAATTGCGCTCACGGCATTCGATTCGAGCATCGAGGAAGCGCGACAGAACCGGACGCTGGAAGCGCTGCTGGTGACGCAGACGCCGCTGGCTGTGATTCTGTCGGGATCGGCGGTGTATCCGTTTGCGGCGCTCGGGCTGCGGACGTGTGTTTACTTCGCGTGGGGGTATTTGTTTTTCGGATTTGCGCCGCATGGAGCGAACTGGCTGGGCGCGGCGGCGATTCTCGTGGCGTCGATGCTCGCGTTCGCGGGATTGGGCGTGCTGTCGGCGAGTTACACGGTACTTTTCAAGCGCGGGAATCCGGCGAAGTGGCTGGTGCTGGGAGTTTCGGGACTGGTGGGCGGGATGATGTATCCAGTGTCTGTGCTTCCGGGGCCGCTGCAATTCGTGGCGCGATTTGTGCCGGTGACGTACTCGCTCGAAGGAATGAGAGCGGCCCTGCTTTCGGGCGCGGAGTGGCGGGAACTGTGGCCGTCGATCGGCGCGCTGCTGATTTTTGCGGTGATATTGATCCCGGTTTCGTTTGTTGTATTTTCGTGGGCGCTGCGGCGGACGAAGACTACGGGGACGTTGACGCACATCTAACGCGCGCCTCGCTAGATCGGCGAGGGATCGCGTTTCTTCATTTTTACGCTGAGAGCGAGCCCGCCGCTGATGACGAGCGCTGCAGCCGCCGCGAGCAAACCTCCGCGAAAGCCGCCGGATTCCGCTTTCAATTTTCCGATCACGTAAGGGCCGAAAAATCCGCCGAGGTTCCCGACCGAATTGACGAAAGCGATTCCGGGAGCGGCGGCGGCTCCGGAAAGAAATGCTGTGGGCATGGCCCAGTAAGGGCCAAGCATTGCGTTGACGCAGACGACGGCGAGGCCCACGGCGAAAATCATCGGGACGAGCGAAGTGGTGGTGGACGCGACGATGAAGGCGGCGGCTCCGGCGAATGCAGGAGCGGCGACGTGCCAGCGGCGTTCACCGGTGCGATCCGAATGCAGGCCGCTGATAACCATGACAATCGCCGCCGTGAAGTACGGCGCGGCGGTGAGCGCTCCCACCAGAAAATCGTTGATGCCGGAGAGGCTCCGAATCAGGCTCGGAACCCAGAAGCTCATTCCGTACGAGCAGAAATTCAGGCCTATGTAGATGAAGGAAAGAATCCAGACGGTGGGGCTGGTAAAGGCCGCCAGAGCGTTCGAAGGAACCGCGCTGCTCGCATAGAGTCTGGATTCGGTGTCGATGATGGCGGCGAGGCGCGTGCGATCGTTGGGGCTGAGCCACGCGGCGTCGTTGGGGTGATCGACGAGAAAAACGTAAACCAGAATTCCGAGCAGAATTGCGGGCAAGCCTTCCGTCATGAAGAGCCACTGCCAGCCCTGCAAGATGCCGGCGTGAGCATGCTGGAGAATTGCGCCGGAGATTGGGCCGCCGATTACGCCGGAGACGGGGCCGGCCGTCATGAATACGGCCAGAGTGCGTGCGCGAGTGGCTTCGGGGAACCAGCGCTTCATATAGAGGATGATCCCGGGGAAAAATCCGGCTTCTGTGATGCCGAGAGCAAAGCGGAGGGCGTAAAACTCCGCCGGCGTTTTCACCAGGGCCATCGAGCAAGAGACGATTCCCCAGGCGACCATGAGCGCGGCGATCCAGCGGCGCGCGCCGAAGCGATCGAGAAGCATGTTGCTGGGAACCTGAAACGTAAAATAACCGGCGAAAAAAATTCCGAAGGCCAGTCCGAAAACGTTGTCGCTGAAGCCGAGGCGCTGCTTCATTTGCAGCGTGGCGAAGCCGACGTTGATGCGATCGAGGTAAGCGACAACGTAGAGCAGGAAGAGGAACGGGACGAGGCGCCAGAAGACGCGAGAGATGAGAGCGCGATCGGCGAAGGCGCCGCTCGAATCCGCGACTGGCGCGGGATTCATGCGAGGCCCAGCCGGCGGTCGATCTCGCGGGCGATGTGTTCCGGAGATTGCGAGACCTCGACGACGACCGCTTCGCTTTCACGCGGTTCTTCGAGAGTTTCGAACTGGCTTTTGAGAATGTTTACGCCGGCGAAATGGTTGTGGCGTGCAGCGAGACGGGAGGCGATGAGATCGTACGAGCCTTTCAAGTAGATGATCGTTGGTTCGGAGCCGACGGCAATTTCGCGGCGGTAGGATTCTTTCAGCGCGGAGCAGGCGAGCACGGCGTTTTGTTTGTGGGCGATCCACTCGCCGACTTTCGCGTGCAGAGCCTGGAGCCAGGGTTCGCGGTCGGCGTCTGTGAGCGCGATGCCTGCGTGAATCTTGCGCTTATTTTCGGGGGAGTGGAAATCGTCGGCATCGGCAAAATCCCAGCCGTGACGCTGCGCGACGAGTTCCGCGACGGTGGTTTTTCCCGAGCCGGTGACGCCCATGACCATTAGCACCACGCGCGCACCGGCCTATTTCTTGTAGGTTTTTGTTTGTCCGGTGCGGGAATTCAGCACGGTGAAGGTTCCGTCGGCTTCGGCGGTGACTTTAATGTAGTGGCCGGCATCCGGCGCGCCTTCGGGATTGGCGATGAAGCTGTCGGGTTCGTTGTGCTGCTTGGCGCCTTCGATCGAATAGTGGAGCTGCCAGAGATCGAGCAGACCGGGAGAATCGTGAACGGTTTGCCACACTTCGGGGCTGCCGCCTTTATTGGCGCCGTTGTTCATGATGGCGACGCGCGGGTGGAGAGCGTCAACAATGGCGGGCGAGTTCGACTGATTCCAGCCGTGATGCGTGGTGAGGTAAAGATCCACGGTGCCGACGAGATTTTTCGGGCAGACCAGCTGCATCTCTTTCTGCTTGGTGAGGTCGCCGAGGTCGATGAAACGGAATTTGCCAAAGGTAAAGAGAGTGCCGAGCGAGCGGGCGTTTTCAGTGGCGTCCACGGGCGCCGGCGGCTGGCCGACACAGTAGGGGTTTTCTTCGCCTGCACCGGGAAGCGGAGTCGTGATGCGGTCGCCATCGGCGGTGAGAACTTGAGCGCGGATGCCGGTGATGGGAATGATGTCGCCGGGCTTCAGCGTTTCGCGCTTGGAGCCGGACGCGGCGATGGCTTTTTCGTAGGCGGCGTAGTCTTCGCGCGTAACGTCGGAGTCTTCGCGATTCTGGCCGTGATCGATGAATGTGCCGACTTTCATTTTGCTGAGCAGTTGCGGTACGCCGCCGACGTGGTCGCGGTGAAAGTGAGTGATGACGACGAAATTCAGCTCGGTAACGCCGGCGTCTTTTGCGGCGGCAACGATTCGATCGGCGTCGCGCGAGTCAAAGCCAGGCCAGCCGGTATCGACCAGAAGCGATTGTCCGCTCGGGCTGACGACGAGCGTGGACTGGCCGCCCTCGGTGTCTAAAAAGTAGATCTGCAGGGATTTTCCCGCGGCGCGCACGGCGAGCGAAACGAGCACAATGCAAACGGCCAAAGCTGCTGAACGGAACAAACTGCGGGCACCCGGCAAATTCATCGCTATCTCCTGGAACGCTGTAACGCAACCCTGCGATTCGACTCTGTAACGTTTCCTTAACACACGCGCGATTCGCGCGGCGGCCGCGCGCTTGTGGAGCCGTGAGGCGTACAGTACAGTTTTATCAGTGAGAAAGGCGCACTCAATGAAAATCCCCGTACTCGATCTGAAAGCGGAATACGCAGAACTCCGAGACGAGATTCTACAAGCGGTCGATAAGGTATGCCAGAACTCGACTTTCGTCGAGGGGCCCGAGGTAGCGGCGTTCGAGCGGGAGTTCGCGGATTTCTGCGGGACGCGGCACTGTGTCGCGCTAAGCAACGGCACGGCAGCCCTACACCTGGGCCTGCTGGCCCTGGGAGTGCAGTCCGGCTGCGAAGTGATCACGACGCCGAACACGTTTCTGGCGACCGCGGAAGCGATTACATACACCGGGGCGACGCCCGTGCTGGTGGATATCGACCCGGCGACGGCGAATATCGATCCAAAATCGATCGAGCGCGCGATTACGCCGCGCACGACGGCGATTCTTCCCGTGCATCTCTACGGGCGGCCGGCGGACATGGATCCGATTCGCGAAATCGCGGCGAAGCACCGGCTGAAAATTCTGGAAGACGCGGCGCAGGCGCACGAGGCACGTTACCGCACGCAGCGGGTGGGTTCGATCGGAAATTGCGCGGCGTTCAGTTTTTACCCGTCGAAAAATCTCGGAGCGTACGGCGAAGGCGGCGCCCTGACGACGAACGACGATGCGATCGCGAAATACGCGCGCGCGGCGCGTTCACACGGGCAAACGGCGCGGTATGACCACGAGTTTGTGGGCTACAACTACCGCATGCAGGGAATTCAAGGCGCGATTTTGCGGATCAAGCTGCGGCGCTTGCACGCGT
The DNA here is from genome assembly GCA_963702125.1 of uncultured Acidobacteriota bacterium. Lineage (GTDB taxonomy): Bacteria > Acidobacteriota > Terriglobia > Acidiferrales > UBA7541 > Palsa-295. The sequence goes on along the minus strand of OY969716.1, from coordinate 3,290,389 downwards.
GGAATGCGCGGCGGCGCGAGATTTCCAAGCGCTACATCGAGCGGTTTAAGGGCTTGCGGCTCACAATGCCGAAGGACGACGCGCGCGATTATTGCGTGTATCACCAGTTCGCGATTTATGTGGGAAACCGCAATGCGGTGATCGCGAAGTTGGCCGACAAGGGAATCGATACGGCGGTGCACTACCCGCGGCCTGTGAACTTGCAGCCGGCGTATTCTTCGCTGGGCGATCCGGCGGGGACGTTTCCGCATGCGGAGCGCGCGTGCGAGACAGTGTTGAGCTTGCCGAATTTTCCGCAGATGACGGACGAGCAGGTGGAGTACGTGATTCAGGCTGTGACTGAGATTGTGGGCGCGGAGTAAGAAGAAGGTAGAAGCGGCGCCGCTTCGCGGCGCTATCACACCGGCGAGAACGCCCATGCTACTGCAAGAATCTTACTGAGCTTCGTTGCGCGGGGCCGTGGTGTCTGCATCGCGCGCGGGAAGCGGGCCGAACCCCGCGACGTTGCCGGCGCTCGATGCCGCAGCGGCGACGCTGCGATCGCGCAACGATTCCGCGAGACCCTCAAATACTTTGGAAAATGCGTCGCGCAGCGCCTGGTCGGCATTGTGGAGCAAGGATTCGATGCCGTTCTGCCCGTGCTCGTTGAGGCGGCGGAGCGACGATGCAATCCACGTGTCCGATGTGGTTTGCAGATGCTCCTGAAATTTTTGCGACGCGTCGTTGCGCAGATGATCGAGATGGCGCGCCCAATCGTGATGCTGCGATTCGCGCTCGGAGCGGTAGCGATCCATCGCGGACGTGAATTCGCCGGCCAGGGCATTGCGGCCATCGTTGAGGCTGGATTCGAGATGCGCGGAAAGCTGCGCGCGGAAACTATCGAGCGATTGTGTGGCGTTGGAATTCAAGTTGTCGAGCAAGCCGCGCGAGGTGGATTCGAATTCGCGGGTGTGCCGGTCGGTGAGCTCGCGACTGGCGGTTTTGAATCGTTCGAGTTCCTCGGCGGAGACGCCGTGCAGCACTGTGCCGAAGGTCGAGGCGGCGGCTTGCGCGGCGAGCTCGACCTGCGAGCGAGCGCGATCGGAAGCTTCGGTAGCGATGGTTTCCACGTAAGCGCGCGCTTTTTCGAGATGCACGCCGGAATGTTCACTGAGTGAAGCCGCGAATTTCTGCGCGGCTTCGTCCGTCTTTGACGAAAAAGTTGCGCCGGCGTTGACGAGTTCCTGCTCGACGAGAACTTGCAGGCGCGCGCGCGCTTCCTGCTGAAACCACTCAGAAGAGCGGCCCATCGATTCGGCGGTGGCGTGCGCGGCACGAACGCCAGTGGCATCGAGTTCCTCGGTCCACTGCGAAAGCGCCTGCTTGCGCGCATTTTCAAAATCGTTCTGAAGATTCGCGATGGCCGCAGCCATTTGCGTCGCGGCTTCACGTTGGTGATTTTCGCCCGCCTGGCGGAGGCGTTCGCGGTAGAGTCGGAGACTTTCTTCCGCCTGGGCTTCGCGCGAATTCAATTCGCGGATCAAGCCGGGCAGGCGCTCGAGGTGCGGCGCGAGGCGCGATTCCATTTCACCGGAGCTGCGCTCCAGAAATTGCTGGCCCATCGCATCGAGCGCGGGCGAGAGGCGCTGCGTGAGCGCGTTGGCGATGCCCTCGGCGCGGCGATTCATTTCCGAAGTTTGCGAATTCAGGATCGTTTCGAGGCGGCGGTGTAGTTCGTTGAGCCGGTCTTGCGTCGCCGCTTCGATCTGCGAAGAAAATTCCTTGGTGCGGCTGGCGGCTTGTTCCACGTCCGCGAGCGAGCCGCGCGCCTGCGCGACTTCCTGCGCGATTTTCGATTGAATGTCGGTGAGGTTCGAGCGCGCTTCATCGGCGGCTTGCGCAAAGGGGCCGCGCCAGTCGTCGAGCTTTTCAGTCATGCGCTGCTCGGCGCCGCGAACGACTTCGGCAGAACGCTCGGAAAGCTGCTCGACGATTTTTTTCACGTTGGCATCGAGTGAGGATTGCAGGAGCTCGTTCCACTGCGATTGCGCGGCGGCCATCTCGTTTTCGAGGCGCTTGCGCCATTCGGCGGTGGCGCGATCGTTGGCGATGGCGAGTTCTCTTGAGACGTCCACCTGCGGGCGCGAGGCGCGCGACGCTTCGATGGCCTCGATCTGGAGGCGAGCTTGCGCGACGCGGCTAGAAACTTGCTGTGCGGCTTCGCTTTCCGCGCGCAGCTGCTCGGATTGTTTATCGATCTGCGAGAGAAGCTCGTTCGCGCGCGACTGATTGGATTCCATTTCAGCGCGCAGGCCGTCGGCCATTTCTTTGGCTTTCGAGTTTAGAAGTTCGGTGAACTCGGATTGAATTCGCGCGCGGAGCTGATCGATCTGCGTCTGGAAATCGCGGAGGCTCGCCTCGGACACAGCGGCCGATGTTACGGCCGCAGGCACGGCGACGTTAGCGATGGATTCGCTCGCGCGGATTTCTGCAACGGTATGCGCGGGAGTTTCGACGCTAGACGTGGAACCGGCAGGCTCAGGATGATTCGCGCGTTCGTAGTCGGCGCGGAGATCGCGCAGCAGCGGATGCGCGGCATCGGATTCGGCGATCGGCGCAGCGGTGGATGCGGTTTCCTGAAACGCCGCGTTCATAAAGTGGCCGAGCGTAGTGGCGACCGAGCCAGTACCGGTATTTGCAGGCGCGCTAACAGCGGTGCTTTCGATATGCGACGCAGAAGCGAACTGGGAGGGGAACTGCGCTTCCGCTTTCGACCAATTTTCGGGTAGCGGACCTTGAATCCAGACGTTGGTCGGGCGCTCGAGTTCGACGGCGACTTGAAAAAATTCGCGGATGGAATGCGGACGCTGGACCCAGGCGACGCGGGCGCGAATGTTGGAATGCGCATCGGGCAATTCGAGCGTAACCCACGAGTTGCGCGGCAGATGGTGCTTCGAGGTGTACTGGCAGCCGTGCAAGTTAAACGAGAGCGTACTGGTACGCTCTTCGAAAGGCTGGCCGAGCAGATCGGTGCCGCGAACAATCAGCGGTAGCGCCTCGAACAGGCGCTCGCTGCGGCGTCTTTCCTTGTTGGAGTGGCCTGAATTCACTGAAAACACCGGTTCCCTTGAAATCGACGGGTGATCTGAAGAGCAGTCCCGCAATCTCGAATCGAGGTCGTCTGACCGGACCGGTGGCCCGGACCGATTGAGAACTATGAAGCAATCAAGGTGCCATCGGTAGCTTAAGGTGCCGATGGCACCAGGACGTCGCGCGTTACGACTTTTTCTTCGCGGGGCGCTTGCCCACCGAAGTATCTTCGCCGCCCGCCATCGCCGCCAGACCATCGAGAGTCTGCTTGCACTGTTGGCCGAGCGCGTTGTCCGCGCCGAGGTCGATGCACTTCTGGAGCGAGTCCTTGGTCCCCTGCGGGATGATGTAGGTCATTTTCTCGCCCTCTTGTTTCGTGTCGATGGTGCCGGTGTAGGCGCTGCCGAGCAAGAACCATGCCTGCTGATCCTTTGGATCGATTGTGGTGGCTTTCTGCAGCGGAGGAATGGCTGCCTTCAACGCGCCTTTGTTGCTGAGCACGATGCCGAGATTTTTCCAGCAGGTGTCGGTCGCAGCGGGAGCCTTTTCGCCGGCTGCGGGAGCGGCCGTCGCTAGCGCGTCGCCTTTGGTGCACGCATCCGATGCTGCAGCGAAATTCTTGTCGGCTTCGGCAGGATCTTTCGCTGCGGCGCCCACGTTGGCGAGGTTGGTGGCGAGGCCGGTGTAGTACGAGCTGGACGGTAGAAGGTCGATGGCCTTCTGGAACGAAGAGGCGGCGTCCGTGTACTTTCCGGCGCACTCGTCGGCCTGGCCGAGGTTGCCCAGAATCATGGCGTGGTTCTTCACGTCTTTCTCACCGGCCGCGTCCGCAGCGGCGGAAAATTCGGTGACGGCAGTGGTGCAAACCTGCGTGCGCTGCGATTGCAGGCTGGATTTCTGATCGGCCGTGGCGGTGCGGATTTGCGTGCGCAGTTGATCGGATTGCGACATGGCGGCGACGCCGGCGTCAAAATGCGCCTTCATGTTCTTGAATTTGTCGGCGTCGTCTTCTTTCTTTTTGCTTTCTTCCGGATGCGCGGCGGCTGTGGCGGCGGCGACGTCCTTGAGGTTCAGCTTGTAATTGTTGTCCTGGCCGTCGGTGACCTGAAACTTTTCGGTGTAATTAATGTCGGGAAGCGTGACGGTGTAAACAGCGCTGCGCAGGGCGAGCTGCGTGAACTTGCCGTTCTTGTCCGTCTTCAGGTTGAAGGTCTGGCCGGTATCGGGATTCTTCAGGACCACCGCCTTATCTGCGTAGGGCTGGCCGTCGAGCCCGATGATTTCGCCGTCGATCCGGCCCGTTCCTTGCGCCGCGGCCATCGTCGCGAACATACAAAGCACCAGCCAAGCACCGAAGACCAACATGAGTTTTCGCATCGCGGTTTCTCCTATCGCTTTCAATCCGGTACCCCTTTTTTTGCCGGCGGTATTTATACCCGCTTGGGCTCAGCGACGGCAAGTGCCGCCGCGGAAATTCGGGCCGTTCGTACGCGCTTGACTACGGCCTGTAAGTCGCTGCCGTGATGTCCGATTCCCACACAGTGACGCCGGAAATTCCGGCGCCGTTGGCGACCGGCTTCATCTGGCGGGTCGCCTCGTCGAAAATGTGCTTGGCGATATTTTCGGCGGAAGGATTCAGCACGTCGAACGGCTTCATCTCGTTCAAATAGTGGTGATCGAGCGAGCGAATCACGCTCTGGATCACTTGCTTGAGATGCACGAAATCGTAGAGCAGGCCCGTTTCATCGAGTTCGCGGCCGGAGAGCGTGACGCGGACTTTGTAATTGTGGCCGTGGAGATTTTCGCATTTGCCTTTGTAATTGCGCAGGTTGTGCGCGGCGGCGAAGCTATCGTCCACACTGACTTCAAACATGCGGCAGTCCTCGGATCGTGCGCGCGACTTCAGAAAATAGCGCGGCGCGATGGCGCGCAATGGCCGGAAAATTCGAATTCAGTCCGGGTGGTTTTCCATGAACCGCTCGACTTCGGCCAGGTCCTGCGTGGTTGAGTAATCCGGCAAGGACTCAAGAAAAATTCTACCATAGGCCATTCGGGAAATTCGGTTGTCGAGAATGGAGAGGATGCCGCGGTCGGTCTTCGAGCGGATGAGGCGCCCGAAGCCCTGCTTGAGGGCGAGAACGGCTTCGGGGACTTGATATTCGGCGAACGCGTTGCGGCCGTCTTCTTGAAGAGCTTTCACGCGCGCGGCGACGATGGGATCGCTCGGAACGGCGAACGGCAGCTTATCGATGATGACGCACGATAGCTGCGTGCCGGGGACATCGACGCCCTGCCAGAAGCTGGCGGTGGCGAACAGCACGGCGTTGGGCGTGGTGCGGAAGCGTTCGAGCAGGATCGATTTGGGCGCGGTGCCCTGGATGAGCATTGGGTATGGGATGCGGCCGGAGACGCGCTCGAAGACGTCTTTCATCTGGTTGTAGCTGGTGAAAAGACAGAACGCGCGGCCCTTCGAGATTTCTAGCAGCTTGATAATTTCCTGCGCGGCTTTCATGCCGAAGCTGGGATCGCGAACGTCTGGCATCGCGGGCGGAATATAAAGGAGGGCCTGTTCGCGGAATTCGAATTCGGCTTTGAGCGCTTTTTCTTTCGAGGCCTGAATGCCGAGTCGCTGTTTCAGGAAATCGAAATTGCCGCCGACGGCGAGAGTGGCGGAGGTGAGGATCACCGTGTCGAACTGCTCGAACAGGCGCTCGCTGAGGATCTGGCTGACGTCGATTGGCGTGGCGGTGAGGATGAAGCCTTTGCCGCGGCGCTCGTACCAATAGACGTAACTTTTTTCTTCGCTCTCGAGCAGGAATGAAAATTCGCGGCGGAGTTCGGCGGCGCGGCGCGCGAGCGTCACCACTTCTTCGGGCTTGGGCTGCAGCGCGGAAAGTTCGGTCTCGATGCGCTTCACCGCGGCGCAAAGTTCGTCGAAGGCTTCCTGGTTGCGTTCGAGGAAAGATTTGCGTTCGGCGCTGTTGAAGGGGAAGCGGCCTTCGCGCTCGGGGAATTTTTCGAAGAAACTGTGAGCGCGTTCGCGCACGCGGAGCAGATGTTTGCGGAGCGGCGGCGCGTCGATTTGCAGCATGCGCAGCATGTTTTCGGTGTCGCGAATTAGGAAGTCGAACTGATAGCTCGAGACGCGGCGGCCGAAGTAGTCGCTCGCGACGTCTTCGATTTCGTGGGCTTCGTCGAAAACGACAGCGGAATATTCGGGCAGGATCGCGCCGAAATCCTCCTGGCGAATGGCTAGATCGGCGAAGAAGAGGTGGTGATTCACGATGATGAGGTCGGCCTCTTCGGCCTTCTGTTTCATCGTGGTGATGAAGCAGCGCGCATATTCAGGACACTTTTGTCCGGTGCAGAGGTCGCTGCGCGCGTCGATCTTGTTCCAGAGGTCGGAATCGTCGGGCAGGAAAGTCAGCTCGGAGCGATCGCCGGTGTCTGTGAGTTTTTCCCACTGCTTGATCTGCGAGAACCAATCCACTTCATCGATGCCTTTGAGAAGCGCCTGATCGCCCATCTGGTGCACTTTCTGGCGGCAGAGGAAATTGTTGCGGCCCTTCATCAGGACGGCCTTCAGCTCGGGCGCGAAATGTTTTTGGAGGAAGGGGATGTCCTTGCTGAAGAGCTGTTCCTGGAGCGATTTGGTCGCCGTGGAAATCACAACGCGGCGGCCGCTGCGAATGGCGGGAATCAGGTAGGCTAACGTCTTTCCCGTGCCCGTGCCGGCTTCGATGATGGCGTGCAGGTGGCGCTGGAAAGCTTCGTCGGCCAGCTCGGCCATCTCGAGTTGCGAGGCGCGAAATTCGAAACTCGGGTGGCGCGACTCGAGTAGGCCGCCGGGACCGAAGATGTCCTCGACCGTGATGTCGGCCGGGTCTTGAGGGGCGGAATTTTGGGGAACGGCTTTCTTGGGCATGGTCCAGCGCGCGAAATGAGCGGCGCGCGAAAAATCTAAGTTAACACAGTGCGCGAAATCGCGTTGAAGCGGTCCGTGGTGATCCGCGATAGTTAACGGGCTAAACTGCAGGTCTCGGAGTGGAATCGTAGTTTCTTAGGTAGCACTTTAAATGCACCTGCCTTTGACAAATGACTTGACACTAAGTGCTTGTTGAGTCATAGTTTAGATACCCAAGGGCTCAGGTTCTTGGGGCTAGCTACATCGAATTCACGCCCCGCCCGGACCCAATTTGTCTCGGCGGGGCGGCTTACTTTTCGACCTCATATATGCGCTTCAACGTGCCCGCAGTTGATCGCATGGACGATAGCCTTAAGCACTTCTCTGAGATGCAAGGGCTGTAAAATCCTCCGTACTTCAACGTGGTTTTCCTTCGGACGGTTTAGGCGTTGAAAGCCCGCGTGCGTCAACATATCTGCCTTCGCCCAAATATCGGTATTCTGAGCCATGCAACGATAGGAATTTTGAGGCAAGAGGTAGTGCCAGTTTTCGACGGTGCGCGGCGGCAAGACGCTAAGTGGAACGATCAAACACGTTCCTGTGTGGACCTTCGGTGAGACAACGATGCAGTGCCTGACCTTTTGCATCTCTGGGCGTTCGAAACCGGTCGTGAAGTCACACATAAGAATCTGCCCGTAGTCGGGTGAAAAATTTATCGGCATTGGACTTCGCTCAGTCTATGTCACATTGGGCCCGTATCCCACCTGTAATCTTTTAGCACTTCCAGCATCGAGATGGTTCATCGTCCAGCGGCGGAGGAGCGCCGTGCCCGGTCTCGAATTGGGCGAGAACGTGATAACGTACTAAGTCCTGTATGGAAAAGGCCAAACAAGCAGCGGCTGAAGCGCGGCCATCGATCGTGATCGTTGGGCGGCCGAACGTGGGGAAATCCACGCTCTTCAATCGCCTGACGGGCACGCGCCGGTCAATCGTGACGAACGAGCCGGGAATCACGCGCGACCGCATCTACGGCTCGGTGAATTGGGAAGGGAAATCGTTCGAGCTGGTCGATACGGGCGGAATCGTGCCGGACGACAAAGCCGGGATTCCGGGCGAAATCCTTCGGCAGGCAAATTTCGCGATCAAGAACGCGACGCGCGTTGTGCAGATTGTAGATGGCCGCGTAGGTCCGACGCCGCTGGATCAGGAGCTGGCGCTGCTGATGCGGCGCGCGGGGAAGCCGCCGATCATCGTGGTGAATAAAGTAGATATTCCGCGGCAGGCTGAGCTGGCAGCGCAATTTTACGAGTTGGGCGACGAGATTTTCCCGGTGTCCGCGGAGCACGGCTACGGCGTGGACGTGCTGCTCGACGCGTTGACGCAAGACATGATCCAGAGCGACGCGGAACCGTCGCGGCCGTACGTGAGCCTTGCGATCATCGGGCGGCCCAACGTCGGCAAATCGACGCTGCTCAATCAGCTGGTTGGCACGGAGCGGTCGATCGTGTCGGATGTGCCGGGCACGACGCGCGACGCCGTGGATACGGTGATCGAGCGGAACGGCAAGGACTACCGATTCCTCGACACGGCGGGAATCCGTCGCAAGGGCAAGACCAAGCTGATCGCGGAAAAACTGAGCGTGATCATGGCGCGGCAGCATCTGGAGCGCGCGGACATCGCGCTGGTGGTGGTGGACGCGGAGCAGGGTGTGACTTCGCACGACGCGACGATTGCGAGTTACGCGGAGCAGAGTGGCCGGTCCGTAATCGTGGTGATGAATAAGTGGGACCTGGCGCTCGCAGCCGCGAAGCAAAAAGCGGTGGGAGCCGAACGACGAGGCACGAGGACTGGCGGCGGGGATTCGAACAAGCTGATTCAGGATTACGAGCCGCTGGTGCGAGCGCGGTTGAAATTTCTTTCTTACGCGCCGATCGTGTTTCTCTCGGCGAAGACGGGAGAGCGCGTCGAGCGGCTCTACAGCATGATCGATCGCGTGGTGGAAGCGCGAACGAAACGCATTTCGACGGGCGAGCTGAATCGCTGGCTCGCGAAGCTCGACCTCTCGCGCGGAACTTCGCCGGCTTCGCGCGAAGTGAAAATTTTCTACATCACGCAGGCAACCACATCGCCGCCGACGTTCGTGCTGTTCACGAACCAGCTGCGGCCGCTGCACTTCAGCTACCAGCGATTTCTGGAGAACGAGCTGCGCAAGGAGTTCGACTTCATCGGCACGCCGATCCGGTTCACGCAGCGGTTGAAAAAGCGCGGCACCCGGCAACGTGACCGCACCGATCCGCGGAGCTCGAAGAAGCGGTAGCGCGAACGCTAAGAAAATCCACAGATACTTCCCGATGCGGGGTTGACACGGCCTGAAATCGGCCTACGATACGAATTGATGGCCAGCGCAGCTCCAGCCCCGGAACGACTACCAGTGGAAGAAAAAACTCTCTTCCGAATCGGCGAAGTGAGCCGGATCACGAATACGAAAACGTTTGTGCTGCGCTACTGGGAGACGGAATTTCCCATGCTGCAGCCGGTGAAGAGCCCGAGTGGCCACCGCCTGTATCGCCGCGAAGACATCGACACGGTGAACGAGATCAAGCGCTTGCTCTACGATGAAGGCTTCACGATCGTCGGCGCGCGCAAGCACCTCGGCGGCGGCAACGGCGATGCGCCGTTCATTGCTGGGCATGAGAACAGCTTCAACGGCTCGAACGGACACGCGGCTGTGAACGACGCCAGCGGCACGTTTGAATTTTCGGACGCGGGATTTCACGAGCATGTGGCGCCGTCGGTTTCGCCGCGAGCGAGCGCTCCGCGTGTAGTCGCAAAGACGGAAGCCCCACTGATCGACAAAGCGGCGCTAATCGAATTGCGCGATGAGTTGCGCGCTGCCTTGACCCTCCTCGAAGACGAGTGATACGCTTTTTTCTCACCCATTTACACCCGGTCGGGACGTAGCGCAGCCTGGTAGCGCGCACCCTTGGGGTGGGTGAGGTCCCGAGTTCGAATCTCGGCGTCCCGACCATTTCGACCTTCCTGTAACCTCCAACGCAGCGGCTTAAGGCCTGACTTCTCTGCCGGCGAGAATGCCATGCTATTCACTGGGCGCCGCGGCATTCGATTCAGTTCTCAACCGAATGAGCCTTGACTTCGCTCGCATGCGGTGCGAAAAGTTGTGCGCGCATTTCTCCCAGCTCTCCCATTCGCGTTGGCGAACTTCTGCGTATAAAGGGGCGTGTTATGGAATTCCTGGCGATTCGTGGGCGAATTTTCTTTGCCATTTTGATTGCGGTCGCGGCGATTGCGATGTGGCCGGGCATTTCCGGGGCGCAGACGCAGTACATCGTCGGTTCGAGCAACACCGTGACGGCGGATCCGCCGGTGAGCGTGCCCAGCAATGTGAAGCCTTGCGTGGTGCAGCTTTTCTCCGGTGTACAGTTCGAGGACTACTCCATTCACGATTACTCGTACACGCCGCCGAGCAACTGCAAGGGGCCGTACGAAAAGATCGTGTTCACTGCGGATTTTAGCGTGACGGAAGGAATTCAGTTTGACCGCACGGCGATCGTCGATCTGGGCTACGCGAACATTTATTACGGAACGACGGCGGAGCCGGGTTCGACGCTCGCGCCGGCCTGGCACATCGAGCGCGATGAGACCGACTACGCCGCGCTTTTTGCCGAGGCGCAAACAGGTCACATCATTCTGGGCAACACGGTGAACAGCGACTACACCGGAATCATCTCGGGAACCGCGGAATTGAAATTCTATCCGGCGAAGAAGAGCTGGAATTCGGCCGATACGGCCCGGCCGGCGGACCAAGTGCTGCCGCTCGAGCAGCCCAACGGATCGGGCGGAGTGAACGAGCCGGCGTTCCTGAACACGGGAACGGATCAGCTGGCGACAACGCTGACGCTTCCTAAGAATGTGGAGCGCGCGTATCTGGACGTGATCACGCAGAGCCAGATCAACGACGAGTTTTGGTACAGCTGTGTGCCGAATGACGTGGCGACTGAACTCGAATCGTGCCCAGGTACGAGCTTCCGCGAGGCGGAGATCAGCATCGATGGGCAGCCGGCGGGCGTAGCGCCGGTGTATCCGTGGATCTTCACGGGCGGATTCGATCCGTTTCTGTGGTTCCCGATTCCCGGAGTGCAGACGCTCAACTTCAAGCCGTATCGCGTGGATTTGACGCCGTTCGCCGGCGTGCTGAGCAACGGCGAACAGCACACCGTGGCGCTGAGCGTTTACAACGCGAACGGATATTTCTCTGCGACCGCGACGCTGTTGCTGTATCTCGACGACGGATCGAAGGAAGTGACGGGAGCGGTGACGCAGAACACTCTTGCGAGTGCACCGTCGCCTGCGATCAAGGAAAATCTGACGACGGATTCATCGGGCGACCTGACGGGATCGGTTTCGACGGCGTCTGTCCGCAATTTCAAGATTTCGGGATACGTGAAGACCTCGCACGGGCGCGTCGATACCGACGTGGAGCAGAACGTGAATTTCTCGAACGTGCAGAATTTCACGATCAATGCGAATCAGTATGTGCAGGACATCACGCAGAAAACGACGGTGAACTCGCTCACGACGGCGCGGCAGGGATGGGCCGTCTCGTCGGCGGTCGAGACGTTTGACTATCCGTTGACGTTCAACATCGTGGTGAATTTCAACGCTGACGGCTCGGCGAGCGAAATATTCACGGGCAATCAGCAATATCTGACGAACGTGCTTGCGCCGTTCTATGCCGGAATCGTGCAGAACAAGGTGACCAGCACGGACACGCTGAACTTCGACGCGTCCGGCAATTTCACCGGTAACACGAACACAAAGTCCTCGCAGAGCTACAACTCGTTCGATACGGCGGGCGGATTCTATACGTGCTCGCTGGAGTCGGCGAGCAACGCGCTGACATCGGTGAGCAAGGGCTGTCCGAACCAGAAGTGAATTGGTGATGTGCTAGAGGGACGATTCAAGCGCCGCGCGGAGGCTGGTCCGAGGAGACCAGCCTAGCGCGGCGCGGATTTTTGAGGTGTCGTAGGGGCGGTCCTGGAGCGAGCGCGCGAACTGATAGGTGGAAAATCCTGACGCGGCTGGTGCGATGGCGCGCGCGAGCGGGCCGAAGATCGCGGCCGATGCCAGGACGGGACCGGGCGAGAGGAAGATCGTGCGCGTGTGTTCGACGGCGTTGCGTTCCAAGTGGTAAGCACCGAGAGTTAGCGCGTCGTCGTCGATGAGGTTGTAGTCGGTTGGTCCCGCGCTCGTAGGTTGTTGCTCGGCAGCGGCCAGCAAAGCATCCACTACATTTTCAACGTACGTGAGCGGGACGTGCCACTCGGGCGCGCCGAAGACGAAGTGTGTACGGCCGGCGCGGAATGCAACAAGTCCGGCGGGCGGCGGGTGCGACGGGCCGTACACGATGCCGGGGCGGAGGGTCGTGTGCGGAAGTTTGTTGTGACGTGCGAAGGCGGTGAAGCTTTGTTCGGCGAGGATTTTGGAGTGTGCGTAGGCGTCGCGCTTTTCGGGCGCGGGGTCGAGCGGCGTCGATTCGTCGATGCGGTCGCCGGGGTTGATTCGGCCGTACACGGCGATGGAGCTGGCGTAGATCACGCGCGGCGTTGAAGCGGAAGCTGCGGCGGCTTGCAGCACGCGTCCGGTGCCGCGGACATTTGTTGCGACAAACTCACCGAGCGAAGCGGATGAATTCACTTTAGCGGCGAGATGAAAGACGACACCCGCGCCGTCGATCGCTTCTGAGAGGCCGGCGCCGGTAGTGACGTCACCCGCGATCAGCCGCACGTTTTCGGCTGCGAGGCCGCGAGCTTTATCGGAGCTACGGACTAGCGCGCGAACTTCGGCGCCGGCCGCACCGAGGCGGCGAACGAGTGCGGAGCCGATGAGGCCCGTTGCTCCGGTGACGCAGGCGCGCAGCTTTGACGTTGTAGCCTCCAGCTTCACGGCTCCGGCGAGGCGCTAGTCCCTTGGTGCGCACGCAAACAGAGCGAATCGCGGTCTATGCTACAATTTTTAGGCCCGCGGAGAAGGCGAATCCGCGTTTTCCCCGAGATAGTTTCCCGTTGCCGCGAAGCTCGAAGGGGCATAGGCTTGCGCGGCGACTCGAACGAGTGATATTGAACTAGCCGTTCGAACGAGCGCCCGGCGCGTCACACGATAGGCGAAAGATTTTGACGATCACGACGGACATTCTTCTTTTTCTGGCTGCAATACCGTTTATCTACTACGTTCTGGTGGTTTACAGCACCGCGAGATATTTCCCGACGAGCTGGCGTGAGGCGGAAGAGGGAAAGAAAGCGGGCTACACTCCGCCGATCAGCTGCCTGAAACCGATCAAAGGCCTCGACGAAGACGCGTACGACAATTACGCCAGTTTTTGCAATCAGGACTATCCGCAGTACGAAATTGTTTTCTGCGTGGATCCGAACGATCCCGCGCTGCCTGTGTTGGAAAAACTGATCAAGGATTTCCCGGAGCGTGACATTCGTCTGCTGATGGGCTCGGGGCGCGACGCAATCAACGACAAAGTGGGCCGGCTGACGCGGCTGACTGCGGAAGCGAAGTACGATCTGTTCGTGATCACCGACGGCGACATGCGCGTGAAGCCGGATTATCTGCGCGCGGTGGCGGCGCCATTCCGCGATCCGAAAGTGGGTGCGGCGACCTGCCTGTATGTTTCGACGGAAGAGAAAAATCTGACGCAGGAGCTGCAGTCGATCGGCATGATCTCGGATTTCTTTGCTGGGATCATGGTGGCGTGGAACCTGGACGGAATTAAATTTACGTTCGGGCAGACGATCGCGACGTCGCGCGAAGCGAACGCGGCGTACGGCGGCTACCCGCTGATTGAAAATCGGCCGGCGGACGACGTGTACGCAGGGCGCCTCGTGGCAGAAAAAGGTTACGAGGTGAAGCTGCTGCCCTACGTGGTGAAGTCGGTGGCGGATTTCCAAAATTTGAAAGAGCTGATGCACAAGCGCGCGCGCTGGATGACGGTGATGCGGCTGATGCGTCCGTGGGGGCACTTCGGGCTGATTTTCACCTGGGGCCTGATTTGGGCGCTATTTGCGGTGGCGGTGCATCCCACCCTTGCAGTGGCGGCGATTTATCTGGGCGGATACGCGTTTTTCCGTGTGCTGATCACCTGGATGATTGGCGTGTGGGGCCTGAAGCAAGAGGGAATTTGGGCGAAGATGCCGTTGATCCCGCTTTGGGACGCGGTTGCATTTGGCATTTGGATCGCGAGTTTCGCGCGCCGGACAATCCGCTGGCGCGGAGTGGATTATTTTCTGCGTGAAGGCAAGCTGGTTCCGGCGCACTCGCCGCGCGGGTAGCCCCAGTGGCTAATTGCGTGAAGTTTCCAACCTTGAATGGCTAAGAAATTCAAAATCGCGGTGGCGGGAGCGGGCGTTTACGGATCGACGATTGCGATCCGGCTCGCTGAGCGCGGCTACGATGTGAAGCTGTTCGATCCGCTCGGCATCGCGCAGGCCGCTTCGGCTACGAATCAGTACCGGATTCACTCCGGCTACCACTACCCGCGCAGCCCGGAGACGATTCAGGAGACGCTCGAAGCTCGCGCCGAATTTCAGTCCACATTTGCGCGGGCGGTGGTGCAGAACAGCCGGCACTTCTACGCGATTCCGCGCGAAGGGTCGCTCACGCCGCCGGAACTTTTTGAATCGGTGATGTCGCGATTCGGAATTCCTTTCGCGCATGTGCGGCCGGACTGGATGAATTTCGATTTCATCGACAAGTGCTACGCGGTGGATGAGCACATCTACGATCCCGACATTCTGCGCGACGCGCTCGCGGCGCGGATTCGCGAGCTGAACATTTCGTTTGAGCAGCGTGAGTTTGGGCGCGAAATGCGCGACGGCTACGACACGATTGTGTGGGCAACGTACGGACTGGGGCCGAGCCGCGGAATTTTCAAAGCCGCGAAGTATCAGGTGGCGGAGAAAATCTTAATCGAGCTGCCGCAGCAGCTGCGCGGCGTGTCGCTCGTGATTGTCGATGGTCCGTTCACGGCGTTCGATCCGTACGGAAGCTCGGAGCGTTCGCTTTTCGGTTCGGCGAAGAATACGAATCACTGGACGACGACCAGCGCGACCGAGCCGATTCCGGAGCCGTTTGCGAGCCGGTTGAACCGGCCGAACTGGGAGCCGTTTGAAGGTTCGCGGTTCGACGCGATGCGCAAGGATTCCGCGCTCGGCGTGCCGGCGTCGATCGACGCGAAATATCTTGGCTCGCGATTTACGATTCGCGTGGTGGAGAACAACCCGGCGGAAGATCGCCGCACGCTTTACGTGCAGGATGGCGAGCCCGGCGAGATTCACATTTTTTCCGGCAAAGTGGTGAGCTGCGTGAAGGCCGCGCGCCTGGTTTGCGAGAAAATCGAAGGCGCGGCGGCGGCTTGCTAACCATCGCGTGAAGCGCTTCGCGTATGTGGGCGGAGCCGAATCAAGTAAACTAGACGTGCGAATTCTCGAAGGTGAGCCCGCAGATCTGTCCGATTCAGACGCCGTGCGCCCCAAGTGATGACCGAAACCCCGCCGACACATCAGCACCACACGCTGCGATTCAAAACGGTTGTGATGATCCTGCTCGTCGTGATCTTCAGCCCGATTGGCAACGTGCTGCTGAAGAGAGGAATGACGGACGCTGGCGCGCTTGCATTCAGCACGCCGGGCGGCGCGGTGCACTCCACATTGAAAATTTTCACGTCGCCGTACATCTGGCTCGGCATCGGCTCGCTAATCGGATTTTTTGTGGCGTACACGCTGGTGCTTTCCTGGGCGGACTACAGCTTCGTGCAGCCGGCGGCCGCCGTTGCGTACGCCGTTACCGCGCTACTCGGACACTTCGTGATGCATGAACCCGTGACCCCGATCCGCTGGGCAGGCGTGTTTGTGATTTGCCTCGGCGTTTTCGTGGTGGGTCGCACGCCGCCGCGAACGACGGAGCACGCGTGAAGATCTGGTTCGAGATTGCGCTGGCGTTGATCGTGGTGTGCGGCACGGCCGGCGAGCTTTGCGTGACGCGCGCGATGAAAGTGATCGGCGAGGTGAAAGAGTTCACGCCGGGCGCTCTGATAAAGGTTGCGATTCGCGCGATCCAAGTGCCGTGGATGTGGCTCGGCGTTGGACTGATGGCCGTAGCGTTTTTCTCGCTGCTCGGGGCGCTATCTGTGGAGAACGTAAGCTTCGTGGTGCCGGTGACGGCGCTGAGTTACGCGGCAGGAGCGTTTGGCGGACAAGTTTTTCTGGGCGAGCGAGTGTCTGCCGGCCGATGGCTGGGCGTCTTGCTGGTCTGCCTCGGCGTGACCTTGGTGTTTCTGGGCAAGAACTGAACGAAAGAAAATCTGCCGATTCCCGTAACCGGGGATGAATAATCCACATCACATGGTGTGGCCGAAATAGATGAGGCAGGGGGAAATCTGCATTAGAATGGTCTGGCGCGATTTTCCGGGGTGTTGCAGGGTCTTTGGACCGGTTCCCAGCCTGGCGCCCGAACAATAATGGAATTTTCTGAACTCACGACGGCAATACGGACTGTGCACGCGCTGCGAACGAGATAAATCCAAGCAGGAGAGCTTATGAAGATTGCAGTTCTGGGGGGAGACGGGTATTGCGGGTGGGCAACGGCACTCTATCTCTCGAAACAAGGGCACGAGATTGCCATCATCGATAACTTTGTCCGCCGCCAGTGGGACCACGAACTCGGCGCGCAGACACTGACCCCGATCCGACCTCTGAGCGATCGCCTCCGCGTTTGGCACCAGCTCACCGGCTTCAACATCAGCTCCTACATCGGCGACGTAACCGATTACGAATTTCTTGTTGGCATGATTCAGGATTTCGAGCCTGAGGCGATCATTCACTTCGCCGAGCAGCGATCGGCTCCGTACTCGATGATCGACCAGCGCCATGCGGTGTTCACCCAGGTGAATAACGTGGTGGGCACGCTGAATTTGCTCTTTGCGGTACGGGAGCACGCGCCGCAGTGCCACCTGATCAAGCTGGGAACGATGGGCGAGTACGGGACGCCGAACATCGACATCGAAGAGGGCTACATCACGATCGAGCACAACGGCCGCAAGGACGTGATGCCGTATCCGAAGCAGCCTGGCTCGTTCTACCACCTCTCTAAGGTGCACGACAGCCACAACATCATGTTTGCTTGTAAAGTGTGGGGCCTCAGCGCGACGGATTTGAACCAGGGCGTCGTGTACGGAACCGTCACTGACGAAGTGGAAATGGACGAAGCGTTGATCAATCGCTTTGACTACGATGAGATTTTCGGCACGGTGCTGAACCGCTTCTGTGTCGAAGCGGCGATCGGCCATCCGCTCACGGTGTACGGAAAGGGCGGCCAGCAGCGTGGCTTCCTTGATATTCGCGATACCGTTCGCTGCGTGGAGATTGCGTGCAATCACCCGGCGAAGGCGGGCGAATTCCGCGTTTTCAACCAGTTCACCGAGCGGTTCTCGATTATGGATATCGCGAATCACGTGCAGGCGGCGGGCAAAAAGATCGGGCTCGATGTGGAAATTACTCACCTGCCGGATCCGCGCGTGGAAGCCGAGGAACACTATTACAACGCCAAGCACTCCAAGCTGATCGATCTTGGTTTGCAGCCGCACTACCTTTCGGAGAACCTGCTCGATTCGCTGCTGAAGATCGCGGTTCGCTACAAGGACCGCATCGACTCGTCGCTGATCATGCCGCGCGTGAACTGGCGGAAATCGCGCAACGAAAAGCCGCAGCAGGGCGCGGTTCGCGCGGCGGTGGCCGGCAACGGAAAGAACGGCGGCAACGGGCATCACGCCGAGCCGCTCGCTCCCGTGACGTCCGCGAAGACGCGCCGCACGAAGTAACGGCGGCGTTTCCTCATCGTTGAACTGAATTCGGAGCGGAGGCCCTCACGGCTTCCGCTCTTTTTTTGTCTGCGGCGCGGCTATTTTGCGGCGGGCATTGCCTGCGCAGGATCGGTGGGGAATGCCACGTGCGCCGGGTCGAGAATCTGCGTGAAGTCCCGCACGATCGAGTTCGCGACGCCCGGATCGGGCTTTTCAATTTGCGAGTTCACGAACGCAATAACCGTGGCGCCGTTCTCAGGAAAATAATAAGCCCCGGTGTTGTACCCGGGAATCCCGCCCGTGTAGCCATACCACCCGCCTGAACAGCCGATGCCGAGACCGAAAGAAAGACCGTATTGGCCGATTGGGATGCAATCGAGCCGTTCGTGTTGCGTTGCGGCGCTGTTCGTTGAGCCGGTCACGTAGGCTTTCACCCACCGCTTCATATCCGCTTCGTCGGAAATCATCACGCCGGCAGCCCAGGTCACCGAGTCGGGAAGCGTGACGGTGACGTCGTCCCACTTGTCTTTCCCTAGCGCGAAGCCGTGCGTGAAAGGCAGGGGCATATCTGGACTGGCGGTGGGGAATGTGGTGTGTGCGAGCTTCAGCGGCTGCAGGATGCGGCGGTCGATTTCGTCATGAAGCGGATTGTGCGTAACGGCTTCGACGATCAGGCCGAGCATCAGATAGTTGGTGTTGTAATAATTCCACTTGGTTCCCGGCGCGAAGAGCGGCGGATTGGAAACGGCGGTCGCGATCAGCTCGCGTGGAGTGAGTTTCGTTTCGGGCGTGAGTTGAAGGTTGTCATATTGCGGGGCGTTATAGGCGTCGATCAGGCCGCTGCGCATCTGGCAGAGCTGGCGCACGGTGATGTGGTCGCCGTTGGGAATCTTCACCCCGATGTCAAATTTGCTGACGGGATCGTCGAGGCTGAGTTTGTGCTCATCGACGAGTTGCAGCAGCACGGTGATCACGAAAGTTTTTGTGTTGCTACCGACGCGAAATTTATCGGTAATCGCCATGGCCTGCTGCGGCGAAAGATTGGAGTAGCCGACCGCACGGAGGTACGACCCGCGACCAGGAACCCAAACGCCGACTACGGCTCCCGGAACCGAACCGGGCGAAGGCTGTGCGCCACCGAAAGCTTTCAATTCTTTTGCGACGGCGTCGTCGAAGGCTTTTTCTGTACCGGCGGGGAATTTCGCGTCGTCCGCGATGACCGTGACAGGCTTTGCAGCGGACGCGGCGAGCCCGAGCAAACAGATGGCGCACAAAACGCCGCGGAAACTCAATTTCATGGAATATTCCTTGCGCATCGAAGGATGGGGGCCGGATACGCCGCAAAGCATACTTGTTTCGCGCGAGTTGCGGCAGACTATTCGAGCGTTTCCGGTCGTGGAACTGTGCGCGTAAGCGACGGCTTCCGATACAATTCACGCTGATTGAGTGGCCATGACGGACTTCTGCGAAATTCACCGGGAAGATTGGGAAGCCCTCACTCGAGGCGAGCTTGACACTGTCGTGCGCGAGGAAATGACCGCGCATCTGCGCGACGGCTGTGCGGTCTGCGCCGCGCGATTGGAAGCAGCACGCGCCACATCCTCAGCATTGCAGCGCCGCGACGACGCAGCGATGCAGGCACAGCTCAATGTGGTGTACGGCGCGAAGCCTGGATGGAAATTCTGGACGGTGGCGCCATGGGTGACCGCGGCGGTTTTCTTCGGTTTGTTTTTAATCGCTGAACGCGCGTACCTGAACCTGCAGAAGCAGCTCCTCGATGCACGGCAGATGAATCCCGTTACCAACCATATCGTTCGCGACACTCGCCAGCAGCCCATAGCAATCGCAGCGAGCGGCGAAAACGACCAAGACCTGCAATCGACTATCGAACAGCTGCGCGCTTCGCTCGATCAGGCGAATCAGCAAATTGCCGATGCGCAGCGCGATGCCGTGCGCGACCAAACCGACTTGAAGGCAGCACAACTGCAGATCGCTTCGCTCGAGGGCGGTGTTAAGGGATCGGAAGAAGCGCGCGTGAGGGCCGAGACGGACGCTGCGTCGATCCGAACGGAGCTCTCGAAAGCGCAGGACGACGCGCGCCGGGCAGCAACTCTCGCAGCGCAGAATCAGCAGATGATGAAGCTGCTCGAATCGCCCCAGCTGCACCAGTTAGCGTTGAAAACCGTGGGCTCCAGTGCCGGAGATGCGAATGCGCGTGTGGTGTGGGATAGCGATCGCGGTTTGATGCTGCTTGCTCACGGCTTGCCCAATCTCGCCGAGAATCACGTGTACCAGCTATGGATTTTGAAGGCGGGACAACCTTCGATGTTGAGCGCTGGAGCAATTCAGGTGGATTCGCGGGGACGAGGAACGGCGTACGTCCCACCCGGTGAAGACCTCAACAATTTGGGGGGCGTTGTCGTGACGGATGAGCCGTCGAGCGGAAGCTCGGTTCCGCGCGGGAACCAGATTTTCATCGCGAGGCAGTGATCCAGGCCTTGGTCACAATTCCGTAACATTCATCAGTGTCGCATCAGCTCGATTCATGTTTCCGGCTTTTCTCGATTTTCAAAAGCTAGTAGGCTTTTCCTGCGCGCATGCAAAACGAACAGCAAAAAATCCGCAATTTGGTGAACCGGCGGCACTGGGGCTCGGCAATCGAGCATTTGAGAAAGCTCGACATCGCGGCCGCTGCGGATTTTTTCATGAGCTTGCCGTTTGACCGGCAGCGCGAATTTTTTCACCGGTTGGATATCGGTCTCGCGGCGTCGCTGATCGTCCATCTGCCCTACTACCACGCGTACGTGCTGCTGCACTCGCGCCCGCTGAAGGAAATGAAAGCGATCATCGACGCGATGCCGCCGAGCGACCGCAGCCATTTTCTCGATTCGCTGCCGGAAGAGGCGTGGAACCTGCTCCACGACGAGCTGGAGGCTACCCCCATTGACGAGGCGGGCGCACCAGCTTCGCAGACGACTGGAACCGGCGCTGCGAGGACGGACTCTCCAGCAAGCGCGCGGACCGGCGCGCCCAGGTCGGCGGGCGGCGAGCCCAAAACCGCGCCAGACACGGTGGAAACTTTTGAACCTGTTCGCGACGCCGTAGCCGTCCCCGAAGCGCTCACTGAATCAGGAGCAGTGTCGATCGAAGAGACTTCGCCGGATGCGGGCGCGATGCCCGCTGCTCCCGAGCCGATCGTGGAAGCGCGGCAAATCGAAAAGAGTTATACCCAGCCCGACGGGCGCAGCATTCAAGTGATCGCGCCGGTGGATTTTTCGATCGAGCCGGACACGATCATCGCGCTGCTCGGGCCGAGCGGCTCGGGCAAATCCACTTTGCTGCGAATGCTCTCGGGACTCGCGCAGCCGACGTCTGGCGAAGTGCTATGGCACGGCAAGCCGATGGGACATTGCCAGCCGAACGTGGCGATCGTGTTTCAGAGCTTCGCGCTATTCCCGTGGCTTACGGTGCTGGACAACGTGGAAGCGCCACTGCTCGCGCGCGGCACTGGACATTTCGAGCGACATCGGAAAGCGTTGAGTGCGCTCGCGTCGGTCGGCCTCAAAGGTTTCGAGAACGCGTTCCCGAAGGAATTGTCAGGCGGTATGAAGCAGCGCGTTGGCTTTGCGCGCGCGCTGGCCGTCGAGCCCGAGATTTTATTTATGGACGAGCCCTTCTCCGCGCTGGACGTGCTCACCGCCGAATCGCTGCGCAACGAATTGCTCGAGTTGTGGCTGGCGAAGAAGATTCCCACTCGCTGCATCTTTATCGTGACGCACAACATTGAAGAAGCAGTATTGCTGGCCGACCGGATCATCGTGCTCGGGCGCAATCCGGCGCGCATCCGCGCGGACTTCCGCGTGCCGCTGCAGCATCCGCGCGATCGCAAGTCCGCCGCCTTCGTGCTGTACGTGGACTACATCTATAAGGTTATGACGCAGCCGGAGCTGAAGCTTGCGCCACCGACGCGCGCGGGACACACCGAACGCGCTCCGGCGCAGATGATTCCGCACGCGCGTCCCGGGGGAATTACCGGCTTGATCGAGCTGCTGAACGATCGCGGCGGCGAGGAAGACATTTATCACATCGCCGAAGATCTGCTGCTCGAGGTGGACGACCTGCTGCCGATTCTGGAAGCGTCGCAGATGCTCGCGTTCGCCGAGGCCAGCGAAGGCGACGTGAAACTTACGCCTATCGGCAAGGAGTTTGCGGAAGCGGACATTGCGGCCCGCAAGACGCTTTTCCGCGACGCAGTGCTCGAGCACGTCTCGCTGCTGCAGCAAATGCACTCGGCGCTGCACAAAAAATCCGATCACACGATGCCGCTCGAATTTTTCCGCGACCTGCTCGACGAGCGCTTCGCGCAGGTGGAGGTCGAGCAGCAAATCGAAACGGCGCTCGGCTGGGGCCGCTACGCGGAACTCTTCACCTACGATCCGGACACGGACACGTTACATATTCACGGAGCTGGGCAGCCCGAGACCGCAGCGGAAACTGGTGCGCGCGGCTGATGCCACGGCGTAACGCGCCCAAGCCGGCGCCGCTTACGTGGGGAACGATTCCCGCCGCGGTGCCTTCGATCGTTCGCGATCTTCCCGTGATTTTTGCGGCGTTCGCGCTGTTCTACGCGCTGATTTCGCTCACGCATTACTGGCTCACGCCGGTCAGCGTGGAAACACAGATCGATCTTTCACCTCACGCGCTGCCGAAGTACGCGATGTACTCGGTGCTCCGCATCGCGATCGCCTATTTGCTGAGTCTCGGTTTCACGCTGGTGTACGGCTACATCGCGGCGTACAACGCCAAAGCGGAAAAACTGATGATTCCGCTGCTCGATACCCTGCAATCGATCCCCGTGCTGAGTTTTTTGCCTGGCGTGATGGTCGCGATGGTGTCTCTATTTCCCACGCGGCAGATCGGCGTCGAGCTGGGCTCCATCCTGCTGATTTTCACCGGGCAGGTATGGAACATGACGTTCAGCTACTACTCATCGCTCAAGAGCATTCCGCGCGAGATGCGTGAAGTGGCGATGGTGTACCGGTGGAGTTGGTGGCAGCGGTTCACGCAGATGGAGCTGCCGTACGCGACCATCGGCCTTGTGTGGAATTCGATGATGTCCGTCGCGGGCGGCTGGTTTTTCCTGATGGCGTGCGAGATGTTCACGCTGGGGAATCGCGACTTGCGCCTGCCGGGGCTTGGCTCGTATTTGCAGACGGCGGCGAACGAAGGAAATACCCCTGCGATCATGTGGGGACTCGGGACGATGGTCGCGATCATTATTGCCATCGACCAACTGATCTGGCGGCCGGTGATCGCGTGGGCGGAGAAATTTAAATTCGAGCAGGTGGAATCGACGGACGTGCCGCACTCGCCGGTGCTCGATTTTCTGCGCAGCTCGAAAGTACTTTCGTGGCTATCGCGATTCACCACGCGTCCGGCACGCGAGCACATCTCGCTGTACTTCGCGAAGAAGCGCTCCGCCGAGATTGGCGTCGCAGAGCCGGGCAAAGCGCGGTCGTGGATTGGGTATCTTTTTTCGATCGCGGCGATAGCCGGGCTGCTCTATGCGTTTGTGAAAATCGTCGCGCTGCTCTCGCATCTCACGAGCGGCGAGGTGAGCAGCATTGCGTGGGGTGCGGGCGCCACGTTCCTGCGCGTAGTCTTCACGCTGCTTCTGGCGGGATTATGGACGGTGCCGATTGGAGTGCTAATCGGCCTCAAGCCGAAACTTGCAGCCATCGCGCAACCAGTGGTGCAGATTCTCGCGTCTGTTCCGGCCACGGCGCTGTTTCCTGTGATCCTGCTGCTGTTGATCCGCGTCGGTGGCGGACTCGGCATAGGCTCGATCGTGCTGCTGCTGCTCGGCACACAGTGGTATCTGCTCTTCAATATCATTGCCGGCGCGATGTCGATTCCGACGGACTTGAAGGAAGTGACGAGCGTTTTCCGGTTCGGGCGCATGGAGCGCTGGCGCGAGCTGTTTCTGCCGGGAATTTTTCCGTTCCTCATCACTGGTTTCATCACGGCGTCAGGCGGCGCGTGGAACGCCAGCATCGTGGCGGAGTACTTCCGCTTCCGCGGGCACACTTATTCTGTGACGGGTTTGGGCGCGGTGATCAGTAACGCGACCGACACTGGAAATTTTGCGCTGCTGCTGGGTGCGACGATTGTGATGGCGGCGATGGTGGTGACGATTAACCGGCTGGTGTGGCGCCGGCTTTACTCTGTGGCTGCCACGCGATACAAGCTCGAAACGTAAGCTCGCCTCGCGGGCCTATCGCTTCACGGCCCAGTGCAGACCGATCCCTCCCAGAATAAACGCGCGCTGATCGGTGACCGAATAGCCCATCTGCTGCAAGAGCGCCGAAAAATCGCCCACCGTGGTGAAGTTGCGAATCGAATCGGAAATGTAGGTATAGGTTCGCGGCCGGCCGTGCAGCAAGATTCCCCAGGCCGCTCCCTGCAAGTAGAGATAGCCGAGATACAGCTCGCGAAAAACACGATTCGCGGGCATGAAAAAATCCAGGCACACCATCATCCCGCCGGGGCGGGTGACACGCTCGATCTCGCGCACGGACTTCTTCAAATCCGGAAAATTGCGCATGCCGTAACCGATAAACACGCAATCAAACGAGTTGTCGGCAAACGGTAGAAGCGTCGCATCGGCGCACGCGGCTTCGGCGATGCCCTGCGCGCGAGCCAGGCGCAGCATTCCTTCGGTGATGTCCACGGCCACGGAGCGCGCTTTCGGCAGCTTTTCCTGCACGAATTTCGTGAAGTCTCCGGTGCCGGATGCCAGATCGAGGACCATGGCGTTTGCGGGAAGCTCGGCGCGTTCGACGCCGAGTTTCTTCCAGCGGCGGTCCATGCCGTAGGAAAGGATGCGGGTGAGGAAGTCGTAGCGCGGGGCGATTCGATCGAACATCGCGCGCATCAGTTTTGTATCTTGGCGTTCGGCGGGCGTCGGCATTAGGCGCACAGATTTTACATGCAACTCGCCGCCAGTCACAGCGCCGAGTGGTGAGTTGGCGTGATTAAAGTGACGCCGAGGTGAGCGAGAGGGCGCGGGGCAAAAGTGCGTCGAGGTTGCGTTCGGCGGGCGCGGCCTGTTTCCCAAGCTTGGTTTCCACCTGTCGCCGGATGGCGCGCACCGTGTCGAGTTCCTGGCCCGGTTTTGCGGACATCAATGTGTCGGCGCGCGCGAAACAGGCGTAAACGAGATCGTCCTCGACTCCGCGGCGGCGCAGAAACTGGCCGAAGTTGAACCAATCGAGACCTTCGGCGTAAGAATCGCCGGCCGTTGCGTCAATCGAAAGCGCTCGCTGGAAAGAGCGCAGCGCTCCAGGAGCGTCGCCCGCTTTTTCCTGCACGTCGGCAAGGTGCACCAGCGCGAGGCTCGCGAGCCGAGGCTGTTTGGCTTGCTGCGCCATGTCGAATGCGTTGGCGTACCTCTTCGCGGCGGCGGACGGTTGATTCAGCTGCGCTTCATCGTCGCCAAGTTGAACGGTCGCCGCGATAGCCTGTTGAGCAGCGGCCGCCGGATCGGGAGATTGAGCAGGCGGCGAGTCGAGATAGGCCCTCCAGTGGCGCGCGGCGGACGCAACGGAGCCGCTTTCGTCGTAGGCGTGCGCCAGATAAAGGTGCGCGTTCGACTCAGACGGATCGATTTCGAGCGCTTTGTTCCAAGCGTCGATGGCTGCTTCGGGATGCTGGAAGCGTGCCGCCAGCAGGCCATAGTTCACCAGAGCGTCGGCGTCGTTCGGGAAACGCTCGAGGAATTCTTGGTAGTTCGCGTAGGCTTCGTCGTAGCGGCCGCTGTCGATGAGGGAGCGTGCGTACGATTCCTGCAGCGCGATGTTCGTCGGATTCATCGCGACCGCTTTTTCCAGCGCTGCGACGGCCTCGGCGGAGTTGCCGGCTTTCAATTCGGTGCGTGCGATGCGCTGCTGCGTGCCGCTGTCGTACGGGTTGATCTCGGCAGCGCGCCGAAGCGATGCGAGGTTGCCTTCGCTGTTCCGCATCGCGAAATGTACCTCCTCGAATCCGCCCCACAAAAATAGCAGGCCAACGATGGCCACTCGCGCGATTAATCGGCCCGTGGAGCGGGTTGGGCCGGCCGGAGCGGCTGCAGCTGGCGCTGTTTGCGCGTTGCGATCGACCAGCATCGACGAGATTTTCTTGTCGCGCAGCTTCCAGAGTTGTCCGTCGAGAATGAAGTGGTGAATGTTCACGAGCGAAAGGAAGATCAAAAAGCTGGTGCTGAAATCGTAGTGGAAGAGCACGCTCACGAGCCACGGCCCGGGAATGAATAACGCGATGCCGCCGGCGATGAGCGTGACGAAGTACGCGCCCAGCTTCCAATTCGTGATCCCCTCGGCCCTCGCTTCGCGGCGCTGGTAGTAGCTCGTGATCCACAAATACTGCGTGGAGTGCAGCACGGCGAGGATGCCGCTGCTGTAGCGCGTTTGCGGAATTCCAGCGCCGGATCGCATTTCCAGCAGCGTGGGCAGCACGAACCAAAGGAACTGCGTGACGGCGAGCGTGATCGGCGCTGCCAGAGCTTCTCCGCCTTTCGCGCGCACCAGCCGCTTCAGCCCCAGAAATGTGAAGACCGCAAACGCAGCGCCGAGGATCGCCCGGGCTGGCCACGTAAATTTCGCTGGTAAGCCGAGCGAGAGGACCAGCGGATCGTTCGACGCGCCCGTATTGAAGCTCGCGAGCAGCATCAGGTACGACGCGACGAACGCAGCGCGCAGCCAGCGCCGTTCGTGCGGCTGAATCTCCGCGCCGCTGCGGCGGACGAACATCATCGTCAGGCCGAAATTCTGGCCGGTGTAGTGCCATGGGCTCCAAAAAATGTAGAGCGTGAAGATCCAGGGAAAAAATCGCGGCGAGGCGTGCATCACGACGCCGGTGAGCACAACGAGCAACGTCACATGCAGCGTGACGATCTTGTATTTCTCAAACTGCGCGCGCGAATGATACGCGCGGTAAATCGTCGCCATGAAGTGCGGATAGTTGAAAATCACCGCCAGCACGTAGAACGCGATGGCCCAGCCCTTCGAATTCCCCGGCGCGACGAGAAAGGTGACAGCGAGTAGTGGCGCGGACCAGCCGCCGCAGCCGACGAGCCAATCGAGCCACTTTGAGTAGATCCAGGGCGACGCGGCAGCGGATGGAGGCGGAGCGGGCGAGGCTGCATTTGCTTCGGGCGTTGCCGGACGAATTTCGATGTCTTTCGCTGTAACCGTCAACCGGGCTGCTCCATCTTATGGGTGGCACTTCAGGAGATCGGAACCAGTGTAGTACGCCGGGATGTACCGCTTTCGGTCACTGCCGCATCGAATGTTGAAAGCGTAACTTCGGTGTGTTAAGGCTCGCTTTCGCGACATTGGGTTTCGCCGTATCGAGACTCGCGAATCTGTGGCCTAATACTGGCCTGCGCGAACGCCGATTCCGCCGCAAGCGCGGCGACGGTCGGCCGGTTGGATTACGAGAAGTCGAACGCCAAGCCCGCGGAACAATTCACTATCGCGACGCTTCGACGAATTTCATACGAGAGGAGTCTCTCATGCAACTCGGAATGATCGGTCTGGGACGGATGGGCGCGAACATGGTGCGGCGCCTGCAGAAAAACGGGCACGAGTGTGTCGTGTTCGATATGAATCCGGCGGCGGTGCAGGATCTGGCAAAGGAAGGCCCGACGGGCGCGAGTTCGATCGACGATTTTATTTCGAAGCTAAAGGCGCCGCGCGCGATCTGGCTGATGGTGCCGGCGGCGGTGGTGGATAGCACGCTCGCGACGCTCATCCCGAAACTTTCGAAAGACGATATCCTGATCGACGGCGGCAATTCGTACTACATCGACGATATTCGCCGCGCGAAAGAGCTGACCGCGAAGGGATTTCACTACGTTGACGTCGGTACCAGCGGCGGCGTGTGGGGTCTCGAACGCGGCTACTGCATGATGATCGGCGGCGAGAACGGCGTGGTGCAGCACCTCGATCCGATTTTCAAGACGCTCGCGCCGGGCATCGGCGACATTCCTCGCACGCCGGGACGCGAGAAACTCGGCGGCACCTCCGAACAAGGCTACTTGCACTGCGGACCTTCCGGCGCCGGCCACTTCGTGAAGATGGTGCACAACGGAATCGAATATGGCGTGATGGCCGCGTATGCCGAAGGCCTCAACATCCTGAAGCACGCGAACGTCGGCAAGGTGAAGCGCATCGACGACGCCGAAAACACGCCGCTCCGCGATCCCGAGCACTACATGTACGACTTGAACTTGCCGGATGTGGCTGAAGTTTGGCGGCGTGGCAGCGTGATTGCGTCGTGGCTGCTGGACCTGACGGCGATCGCTCTCGCGAAGTCTCCCACGCTCGACAATTTCACTGGCCGCGTTTCGGATTCGGGCGAAGGCCGCTGGACGATCCAAGCGGCAATCGAAGAGGGTAGTCCGGCGCCGGTGCTCACGGCAGCGCTTTACGAGCGGTTTGAATCGCGCGGCGAAGCGGATTTCGCGAATAAGCTGCTTTCCGCCATGCGCTTTGAATTTGGCGGCCATCACGAACAGAAAGCGTAGTTCGGCGAAGTGGCGCCGGGCGCCTTGGTCTCGCGTTCCGGCGCTCGCATCTCCACCAGCTCACCCCGTTCACATTTGAAGCGAAGGAGAATTCTGGCATGAGTTCTGGACAGCAAACGATGGCGGCAGCGTCGGCTGCGCAAGTGCGAAACAACGCAGAACACATCCCGTCGGATGCCTTCGTATTTTTCGGCGCCACCGGCGACCTGGCGCACAAAAAGATCTTTCCGTCTCTGCAAGCGATGATCAAGCGCGGCAACCTGAATGTGCCGGTAATCGGCGTCGCCAAAGCGGGATGGAATCTGGAACAGCTGCGCGAGCGGGCGCGCGACGGCATCACGAAATTCGGCGGCGGTGTGGATGAGACGGCTTTTGCAAAACTGATGAGCCTGCTGAACTACATCGACGGCGACTATGAAGACCCATCAACGTTCACGCAACTGCGAACAATGCTGGGCCAGGCCAAACATCCCGCGCACTATCTCGCGATTCCGCCGAGTTTGTTTGGCACCGTGGTCGAGGCGCTGGGAAAGTCAGGATGCGCGAAAGATGCCCGCGTGATTATCGAAAAGCCGTTCGGCCACGATCTCGCCTCGGCGCGGGCCCTCAATAAGATTTTGCTCTCCGTGTTTCCCGAGGATTCGATCTTCCGCATCGACCACTATCTCGGTAAAGAGGCCGTCGAGAATGTGTTGATGTTCCGCTTTGCGAATTCCTTCCTCGAGCCGATTTGGAATCGCAATTACATTCACAGCGTACAGATCACAATGGCCGAGTCGTTTGGCGTGCAGGGCCGCGGCGCGTTTTATGACGAGACCGGCGCGATCCGCGATGTGATTCAGAATCACCTGCTTCAAGTCATCGGCTTTCTCGCGATGGAGCCGCCGACGCGTATGTGGGCCGATTCGCTGCGCGATGAACAGGTAAAAATCTTCCACATGATTCCGCAGCTGAAGCCGGCAAACGTGATTCGCGGCCAGTTCAACGGTTATCACAAAGAGCCGGGTGTGAAACCCAATTCGACCGTGGAAACCTACGCAGCGGTGCAGCTGGAAATCGATTCGTGGCGCTGGGCGGGTGTGCCGTTCTTGATTCGCGCAGGCAAATGCCTGCCCGTGACGGCAACGGAAGTCCTGGTGAAGCTGCGCAAGCCGCCGTTGAGCAGGCTGCCGGAAGGTTCGAATTATTTCCGTTTCCGCCTCGGGCCGGACCTGTCGTTGAGTATCGGAGCGCGCGTGAAAAAGCCGGGGCCGCAGATCGATACGATCCCCACCGAGCTTTCGGCTGTTCAACAATCGCTCGCGAATGAAATGGACGCGTACGAGCGGCTTCTGACAGACGCGATGAAAGGCGATCCGCTGCTCTTCGTGCGGCAGGATGCTGTGGAAGCGGCGTGGGTGATCGTCGATCCCATCCTTAATAATGTCGTGCCGCTGCAAACGTACGAGCCTGGCACCTGGGGCCCGCCGGCGGCGACGGACTTCGCGAAAGCGATCGGCGGGTGGAGCGATCCAAAGGGCCAGCAGGGCGGCTAACTTTCAGAGGTTCGGTTTTCGTTTCGTGCAAACAAAAAGCCGGCGCCATCTCGCATGAGGTGACGCCGGCTTTCTGCTTTGTGCAGGCGCGCTAAACCTTCGGCTTGTTATCGTGGTCGTAGTATTCGTAGGCGGACATTGCTTTCGTCCCGCCTTTCTTCCACACACGATCGTCTTCGGGCAATTTTCCGAGTACTCGCGCCATCTCGCGAACGTGCGTAGCCACCGCTCCGCAGCACGATCCGATGTAGTTGATGCCCATCTCGCGCGCCTTCGCGGCGTATTCCGCCATCTCACGGCGCGTGAGCTGATATGGTTCGAGCTGATCGGGAAACGCGGGCAGGCTGGTGAAGTCGCGATGCGTGTGAGTGGTGCGATACGCCACAGGCTGGCAGCCGATGTAAGTCTTTACGGCGTCGCGCATTTCCTTCATTAGTGGAAGCGTGTGCTCCGGGCTGCGAAGGCAGTTGATGCCCACCACGTCCGCGCCGGCGTCGGTCAATTCTCGCGCAGCTTGCGCGGCGGTGCGGCCGTCCGTCGTCACGTCTTCGTTTTCGAAGCAGACCGTCACCATCACCGGCAGCTTCGTTGCCTTCGCGCGTTCCACGGCAAGCAGCGCTTCGCCTACGTAGGAAAACGTTTCGCCGATGATGAAGTCCACGCCTTCGGCCACCTGCACGTCGAGCTGCTCGTCAAACGTGCGGCGCACCTTGTCCGGCGATGCCGGTTCGCCCGGCTCGTACATCCAGGTGAGGCTCAAATTGCCGGCGACGAGGCAGCGATCTCCGGCGGCTTGCTTCGCGATTCGAACGGCCGCGCGATTCAATTCGGCGACGCGATCTTCCATGCCCACCGTCGCGAGTTTGTCGCGGCTCGCATAAAACGTGAGCGACTGCAGCACGTCCGCGCCTGCGTCGCGAAATTCTTTGTGCAGCTCGAGCAGCGCCTCGGGATTATTCAGCGCGACCTCCGGGGTGAATGGTCCCGCACGCACGCGCCCTCGCTTTTCCAGTTCGAGCAGGTAGCCGCCGTCGCCGAGCACCGGCCCGGCGGCCAGCATCTCGAGAAGATTTCGTTTCTTCGCCATCGTCAAACGCCCCCTTTTCTTACAGTGGTTCTCACGCGTTCGCGGGATCGGAACCGAATCCCAGGAAATGTTTTACGCCGAAGCGCGCCGCGACTTTCCGCCCTTCCAGTCCCGCAGCGCGCGATGCGCCGCGTTGTATCCGGGCGCGCCGGTCACGCCGCCGCCGGGGTGCGCGCCCGCGCCGCACAAATAAAGTCCGTCAATCGGCGTGCGATATTGCGACCAGCCCGCGACAGGACGCATGAAAAAAAGCTGCTCGAGCGACAGGTCGCCGTGAAAAATGTTGCCC
Organism: uncultured Acidobacteriota bacterium; assembly: GCA_963702125.1. GTDB lineage: Bacteria > Acidobacteriota > Terriglobia > Acidiferrales > UBA7541 > Palsa-295. The sequence continues at coordinate 3,259,038 of OY969716.1, read as the reverse complement.
TCGGTAAGGCCGTAGGTGCGTTCGAGATCGAGCGGCGTGAGCACCTGCCGCGCGACGACCGACCGCGCCACGTTCGGTGCGTACTCGGCGATCTTTTTCACCACGCGGTCGCCCAGCAGCTCGCGCTTCTCGTCCCAGGTGCCTTCGCGAAGTTTGTACGGCACGTATTGAATGAACGTGGTCATCACGTGCATCCCCGGCGGCGCGAGCGTGGAATCCGCGTTCGACGCGACGACGCAATCGACCCACAGTTCTTCCGGGATGTCGCCGAATCTTGCGTTGTCGTAGCAGCGCTGCGCGAATTCGAGCGACGGCACTAGCGTAAAGAGCGCGCGCTGCGAGAGCGACCAGTCCTGTGGCATCCCAATCACGCGCGGCTCTTCGCTCAGTACGAAATTCACCTTCGCGCATGGCCCGGCCATTTTTATCCTGCTCACGGCCTGCCGGAAATCGCCCGGAAGATCTGTCGCGTCCACAAGGCCAAGGAATGTTCGCTTCGGATCGGCGTTCGAAAGCACGATGCGGCCGGAGATTTCCGCGCCGTCCTCCAGGATCACGCCGCGCGCCCGGCCGTCGCGGACATCCACGCGCGCCACCGGCGCCGACGTGATGATTTCGACGCCCGCCTTTTTGCACGCTGAAGCGAGAGCCTGCGTAACGGAGCCCATGCCTCCGATCACGTGGCCGTAGAATCCCTGAATCTCGCCTTCGCCGCCGCTGAGCAAATGAAACAGCAAACCGAGAGCGGAGCCGGGATCGTAAGGGCCGCCGTGTTTGCCATACACGTTGTTCGCTAAAAACAAAGTCTTCATCTTCTCCGATTCGTAATGCCGGTCGAGGAAATCGCCGAGACTTCCCGTCAGAAAAGAAACCAGCTGTGCCATCTCCTCGCCCGTCATTCCACGAAATCTTTTGCCCACGCGCGCCAGCTCGAGCCAGCCGCTCAGGCCGCGCGGAGAGGGATCCGGTGGCGCTTCCAGAAAAAATGGCTGCAGGTAGCGCGCAAGTTTTTTCAGTTGCTCATCGACGCGAAGAAAAGTGTCCGCGTCGCGCGCCGAAACCTTGCGGAAGCCGGCGAGCGTGCGGTCGCGGTCGGCCCACCACGCGAGCACTTCGTTGTCCGCAGGGAATGGAACGAGCAAGCCGGGATCGCACGGAACCATCCGCAGTCCGTGCGCGCCGAGGTCGAGATCGCGAATCACGGTGGGGCGCAACATGCTTGCCACGTATGACGTCGTCGATGCGCGACAGCCCGGCGCGATTTCTTCCGTCACGCAACAGCCGCCGACAATTTCACGGCGCTCGACGACGAGCGTCGAAAGTCCGCCGCGAGAAAGGTACGCGGCGGCGGTGAGGCCGTTGTGGCCGGCCCCGATTACGATTGCGTCGTAGGACTTGCGAAGTGGAAGCACTTGGATTAGTATGACCGCGAGTCAGTGCCGCGTAGGCTGTGACTTTGATAACATAAATGGGGAAATATGCCAATGAAAGCTTCGATTCCTGACCTTAGGTCAAACCAACGCGGGAAATCCTACCGTCCCCAGAGCGAGTCGCATTTGCATCCCGCGCCGGGTTCGAATCGTCTGGAAGTCAAGCGCACGCGCATCGTGGACGCCGCGATGCGCCATTTTGCTTCCCAAGGCTATCACGCCGCGCGCATCGAAGATCTTTCCGCGCAGCTCGACGTGGCCAAGGGATCGATCTTTCAATATTTCGGAAGCAAAGCCGGACTTTTTCTCGAGGCTTACAAGAAAGCGGTGCGTTCTTTCCCCACGTACCTGGAATGTCCGTCGCAAATTCGCGAAAAGGGATTTTTCGAGATCCTCCACTACTGGTTGCTTTCCACCGAGCGGATGCTGCGCGACGATTGGATCCCGTATCGCGTGGCGCTGCTCGGAAATTACGGTGTGGACCTGGCGCTGAAGCGCGAGATCAATCGTTTCCTGCTTTCCGAGGATCCTTACGGCAGCACGGCATTCGTGCGGCTCGGTATCGCGCGCGGTGAAGTTCGCTCGGACATCGATCCGGCCTTGATCGTTTCGATTCTCGATTGGACGATGGAGCGGTTCCAGGATGCGCTGCTCACCGAGGAACTCGATCCGGGCCTATTCCCGCACCCTGCCGACCCCGAAAAAAACCGGGCGCGAATCCAGCAGTTCTTGATGGTGCTGCGCGGTGCCATTGGCGTGTGACCGGTTTGTGACCTGCGCCACTGCGGCGCGCACTCGTTTGCGGTACGAATCCACTCAGGAGACTGTTCGATGGAGCCCACGCTGAAAGAGATTCTCGGTTCGTACGACGCGAACGCGCCGCTTGAAGAGGCATACACCATTCCCGCGCCCTGGTACACCGATCAGCGCGTCGCGGATCTGGAGCTGAAGAATGTGTTTGCGCGCCAGTGGCAGGCCGTGGGCCGCAAAGATCAGGTCGCAAAGGCGGGCGACTACCTCACGGCGACGGTGGCAAACGAGCCGGTCGTTGTGGTGCGCGGCTCGGATAATGTGCTCCGCGCGTTTTTCAACGTCTGCCGCCACCACGCGATGACGGTAATGAACCAGCCCTGCGGCCACACGCAGCACCTCCGCTGTCCCTACCACGGCTGGACGTACAACCTGGAAGGCGAGCTGCGCGGCATGACCGAATTCGAGGGCGTGAAGAATTTCGATCGCGCGGACAATGGGCTCGTGCCGATTAAAGTCGAAACGTGGGAAAACTTCGTCTTCGTGAATCTCGATCCGCACGCCGGCACATTGCATGACTATCTCGGCTCGCTTGTGGGGCTCGCGAAGCCGCTCGGCTTCACCGGCCTTTCGTTCGTCGAGCGCCGGAGCTACGTGCTGAACTGCAACTGGAAAGTGTACGTCGATAATTTTCTCGACGGTGGCTATCACGTGCCGCACATGCACAAGGGATTGAACAGCGTGCTCGACTACACGAAATACACGATCGAAAACGTCGATCGCACCTGCGTCCAGTCGAGCCCCGTGAGCGTCGATGGCTCGTCCGAAGCGGCTGCGGCGAACACTCGCAAAGGCGACCGCGCGTTCTACTTCTGGCAGTATCCGAATTTCATGCTGAATTGGTACGAGGGCTATCTCGATACGAATCTGGTTCTGCCGATGGGCCCAGGGAAGTGCGAAGTGATCTTCGATTTCTACTTCGGCGACGTCAGCGAAGATAACATGCCCTACATCCGCGAAAGCATGGGCGTGAGCGAACTGGTGCAGCAGGAAGACATCATCATCTGTGACGGCGTGCAGCGCGGACTTTCATCGCGTGCTTACAACGCGGGCCGTCTCTCCGTGAGGCGCGAAACCGGCGAGCACCTGTTTCATCGCTTGCTCGCTGCCGATTTGAATGACACGAAGGCCGCAGCGGCGCGCTAACAGCAGGCGATCGATGAAAGCTGTACGCGATTGCGAGCGTCAGCGTCAGTCGAAAATGACGGTCTTATTGCCGTAGAGCAGGATGCGATTTTCGATGTGCCAGCGCACCGCGCGCGAAAGCACCACCTTCTCCAGGTCGCGTCCCTTCTGAACGAGTTCTTCCACCGTGTCGCGGTGCGAAATCCGCACCACGTCCTGCTCGATGATCGGTCCGTCGTCGAGCACTTCGGTCACATAGTGGGCCGTCGCGCCAATCAGTTTCACGCCGCGCTCGAAAGCCTGTTTGTGCGGGCTTCCGCCGATGAACGCCGGCAAGAACGAATGGTGAATATTGATGATGTGATGCGGCGGATACTGCCGGATGAAGTCCGCCGAAAGCACCTGCATGTAGCGCGCGAGCACGATCAGGTCGATGTTGTGCGGCTTCAGCAGCGCGAGCTGTTGCCGCTCGGCTTCCACTTTGTTGTCTTTGGTTACGGGAATCACATGAAGCGGGATGCCGTAAAAATCCGTCCAGCGCTTCACCTCCGCATGGTTGCTGATGACCAGCGGAATCTCGCACGCCAGTTCGCCATTGCGCTGGCGATTCAGCAGGTCAACGAAGCAATGGTCGTATTTCGAAACGAAAATTGCGACTTTCGGCCGGCCGGTCGAAAGCGCCACGCGCCAGGTCATCTGAAAACGGTCGGCGACCGGCTGAAAATGTTTCGCGAAGTCGTTCATGTCGATCGCGAAGTCGTTTAGATCCCATTCAACGCGCATCAGGAAAAGATTCCGGTCGGCATCCTGGTGCTCGTCGGCGTGCAGCGTGTTTCCGTTGCCGCGATAAATAAAATCGTGAATCGCGGCGTTCAGCCCCTTTGTATCGGGGCAGCTGATCAGCAGCGTCGCAGTCTTCTTGGAAGTTGGCATGTCGCTGGGGTTACTGGTGATCCCGCGGGATGGTCTCATCCCACTTTTTCTCGCGGATCATTTTTCCATTCTCCGTGAGCGTGCGCTCGAAGTGGTAATAGAAATTGTTCTCGTCGCTTTTCAGAATGAGCACCGCGCCCCACACCAGCGCGCGCCCCGGAAGATCGACGGACGTCGATCCTTCCCCGTGCACGATGCTCATTGCCGGATGATCGTCCGAGACTTCGTACCACATTTGTTCGTGGTCTTTCAGAAGCCCGAATGGAAACTTGCCGGAATCGTCGCTGCTCCAGAAAACACGCGTTGAATTCGTCAGGATGTCGCGGGTCACCGTCCACGTCTGCGGCGGCCAAGTCGATCCGGACCATTCGACTTCGCTTTTCGGCGGAGGCTCTTTCACGAGCGCGTCAAACACCGGAACCGCAGGCGGCTGCACAGGCACCGTCGGCAATTCCAGCCGGGACGCGTTCGCGCCGCCCAGCGCGAGCGAAGTGGTCATGGAATAGGGCGTCGGCCAGATCATCGGCCAAATCGCGTTCGAGATGGCAAGCCGAACGCGATGGCCTTTCGGGAAGACCCAGCTTGTTACGTGCAATTCGATTGGCAGCGCGTAGATTTCGCCGGGATTCAAATCCTTCGGATCAGACCACGATTCGCGCTGCGCTCCGCTTTGTCCCGCGCCTGTGATCAGCGTCACACTTCCGTCCGGCGCCACGTCCGAAAGCCGCGCGAACCAATCCGCCAGCGGCGCACTGGCCGATACATTCAAAAACGCGCGCGGCCAGCCAAGAATCGCCGTATCACTCTCGAGCGGCGGCGAGTCGTACACCAGGCTGAACGCGTCGATAGGCCGCTGGTCCGCCGTCGCGTCACCCCACCAGAAACCCGCCTCGTTGCCGATCGACGGCACGTACTTCAGGTCGTCTTTCAGGGCTCCAGAAGCCGTCGTCGCGGGCACACTGGAGGCGACCGCGTGCGAAGGCGCCAGATACAGCGTCTGAATCTTCGTATCGGCCGCCGGAAAAGTTTTCTCCGCGCGCCATTCACCAGGCACCGTGTGAATATTCGGGTCGGGCGGAAAATAGTGCCGCATGTAAACCTCAAACCTCGGCTCGTCCATCACGCCGTTCTGTTTGCCCTTCAGCCAGTAGTCGTACCAGCGAACCGCGTCCGTACGCCACTCCACTTCCGGTCCCGGATCGGCGTCGTGCGGCCACGTGTGATTCCACGGCCCGAGCAGCGCTTTCACCGGCGCATTCACCTTTTCCAGAAAACGAGGAATGCTGTCGCGATAGCCATCCAGAAAGCCGCCGATCATGAATGTGGGAACTTTGTAGTCCGCATAGTGATCAGGCGCGAGCGATGCGCGACGCCAGAATGCGCTGTCACGCTGATGCTTCAGGTAGAGCGGAAACCACGGCTCGGCGTCGAAGCGCGCCTTGAGCGAATCTTCGTCGATAGGGAAATCCGGCGCGCGCGTCATGCCGATCATCAAGTCCATGCCCAGCTCGAACTCGTCGGCGTGCATCAGATTGTCGATGTAGTGGATATCGTCGTGGAAAAGCTCTTCCGTCGCGCATACGGCAATGATCGCTTTCAGCGCCGGGGGATTCAGATGCGCAAGCTGAATTGAATTAAATCCGCCCCACGAAATTCCGAACATTCCGACCGTGCCGCTCGACCACGACTGCTTCGAAAGCCAGTCGATCACTTCGAGCCCATCCTTCAATTCCTGGTCGGAGTACTCGCGATCCGGCAGCGCGCCTTCGCTCGCGCCATTCCCGCGAACGTCCACGCGCGCCCCCACATAACCGCGCCGCACAAAAAACGCCATCAAGTCCCAATCGCCGGCGAGGCTCCAATCGTCTTTGCGGTATGGCAGGTAGCTCAGCAGCGCCGGATATTTATCGCCGGGTTTTGAGCCCTCTGGCATGAACAGATTCACGGCGAGTCGCGTGCCGTCTTTCATCGGAATCCACGTCTGCACCTTTTTCACGCCGTCATAAACCGCCGGCACCGGCGCGCGTTGTGCCGTCTGCTGCGCCGCGACCGCGCCGCGACCGAACGGCACACACGCAAGCACCGCTACACAAAATACGGCGCCACGAGCGATCCACGAAAGCAACGACGAGAAATTGGAGGTCATCTTCGTGCGAGGCTATCACAACGGGAGAAAACGTCAGGAGGGAACTCGTCGCCCGCGACGAAAACCTATGACCGCGAGTCGCGCTACTTCGTCAGCGGCTCGAGCACTTTTAGCCACTGCTCGAGATGTTTCATCGACTGCGCGTGCGTGTGGTCAAGCAGCAGCGGCGTCAACGAGATCGCGCCGTCGCGGATCGCCGCCATGTCCGTGTCCGGTTCAATTCCTTCGACGATTTGTTGTTCGTGCAGCCAATAGTATGTGCGGCCTCGAGGGTCTTGCCCCGGTGTGAGCAGGTTGCGCGTGATTTTCGCGGATTGCCGCGTGACGCGCACGCCGCCCTTCCATTTCGCAGGCACGTTCACGTTGAGCATCACGCCCTTCGGCAATCCCTCTTGCAGCACCAGTGGCGCCAGCACCCGCGTAAACTCCGCAGCCGCGCTAAAGTCGCATTCCTTTTTGCACGCAAGCGACACGGCAATCGCCGGAACGCGATTGATCGCGCCTTCCATCGCCGCACCTACCGTGCCGGAGTAATAGATGTTCTCGCCGATGTTCGCGCCGCGGTTGATGCCGGATACGACCAGGTCCGGCTTCGCTCCGAGCAGCGTGTGGAATGCCAGGATCACCGCGTCGGCGGGCGTGCCTTCCACGGCGTATTCGCGCTCGCCGATCTGGTCGCAGTAGATGGGCTGGCGAAGCGTGAGCGATTGCGCCGCCGCGGAGCGCTCGGTGGACGGCGCCACCACGGTCAGCGTCCCGAGATCATGAAGCGCAGGAATCAGCGCGCGCAATCCCGGAGCGTGAATCCCGTCGTCGTTTGTGAGCAAAATGCTGGGCATGGGTAGTCCAAATCGAGCAATAAACTCTGCGAATCTCAGATTTTACCATCGAACTTCAGCGCCGAGCCGGGGGAGCGAGCGGAAAGGTTTCCAAACTTCTTGTCAGCCATCAATCGCCGTGCTAAAGAAACGCCCCTCGACGAGGCAATCCTCAAAAGGAGGGCGTAATGACTTTAGGAAAACGGGCGGCCGCTGAATTTTTCGGCACGTTCTGGCTTGTATTTGGCGGATGCGGAAGCGCTGTGCTTGCCGCTGCATTTCCGGCGCTGGGCATCGGCTTTGTGGGCGTGGCGCTGGCGTTCGGACTAACCGTGTTGACGATGGCCTATGCGATTGGCCATGTGTCGGGATGCCACTTAAACCCCGCCGTGTCGCTCGGCCTTGTTGCCGGCAAGAGATTCCCGGCTTCGGAGCTGATTCCGTACTGGATCGCGCAAGTGGTTGGCGGAATCGCTGGAGCGGCAGTGCTCTATGTGATCGCCAGCGGCAAGACGGGATTCGATCTCTCCGGCGGCTTCGCGTCAAACGGTTACGGCGAGCATTCTCCCGGTGGATATTCGCTGATCGCCTGCCTCGTTGCGGAGATCGTACTCACCTGTTTCTTCCTGCTGGTGATCATGGGCGCCACGGACAAGCGCGCCCCATCCGGTTTCGCCGGCATCTCAATCGGGCTTGCGCTCACCTTGATTCACCTGATCGGAATTCCCATCACGAATCTTTCTGTGAACCCCGCGCGCAGCACGGGGCCGGCAGTATTCGTTCAAGGTTGGGCGATTCACCAACTGTGGCTTTTCTGGCTCGCGCCGCTGGTCGGTGGCGCCATCGGTGGGCTGATTTACAACGGGCTATTTGGAACGCCGCCGCCGATGCCGGAAGAAAAGGCGTTCACACGCGATCGCGCGGTGTGAACGAGAAGCAGCCCCAAATAAAAACGGCCGTTGCACGCCCCTTAGATGTTCGCGTGCAACGGCCGTGCCCCAATTCGTACTGCACCACTCCACCAAAAACTACGCTGGCGATTTCTGCAGCGTTAGAGCTACGGGCCTCAGGCGCAAAAGCTGCGCGCGTAATTGCCCGACGTCTAACCCTGCGGACTGGCACACGAGCGGAAAATCCTTTTCGTCACGGAACAAGTACTCTTCAGCTTCGCGTTTGCGGCGCAGCGGACCTGAGATCCACTCTTGAATGGTCTTGGTGATCACTGCCTGCCACACCCGCGTCTCCGCCGGTGCGTGCAAATCGCGTGATTCGGTTGAAATATGGCCTGTCATGCTTTCCCCCAGGATGTCCAGCGCTGGCTGAGTTCGCTGGAATTGTGTTGCGCGGGAGGTTGGGCAAAAATCAGGCCGAACACGGCGGGAATCGCCGGAGTTCGTCACATATGTGCCTGGAGAGTTATCGTTAAAACTGCGGCAAATAAGTAGCTTAGGCCATTCGACAAAAAGTGTCGCTGTTTTCCACAGGCGAACATTTCTCGATGAGCAGGCGAACCGTGAAAATACTGCCCGCCTCCGCAAAAATTACATGAATCACCCTACGTTTGGCGGTGGGTCATCGGCTCGCCGAGCTGCCGCCGTACCTTCGCCTTTCGTCGCGTCCTTCGGCCCTAAGTTGAGGTATTTCACTAGCAAGACGTCATTGCCCTTCTGGTCGTAGATCAGCTCATCCACGAGCTTCTGCGCCAGCAGCACGCCGTAGCCTCCCGGCCTCATCCCCAACTCCGCGCGATATTCGAGCAGTTGCATCGGGTCCTCGTTGGGGCTCCCGATGGCCGAATGTGGAATCTCGTCGAGCGTGAAGCCGTCGCCCGGATCCTTCACGCGGCACATCACCATGTTTTTCGCGCGCACATACGATAGCTCGAGGTATTTCGAAGGGTCCATTCGCGCGCCATGCTCCACCGCGTTCATCAAAATCTCGCGCGAAGCCATTCCCACCGCGAAGCGCTCTTCCGCGGGGAGTTCGGCGACCTCCGCCAGAAAATGCACCACTCGATCTGCCGTCCGTTGTTCGGCGCGCACCATCAAGCGAATCCACTCCGGCGTCGCCGAAACGACCTCGATCCCGTCGTCCCACGTGGGACCGTCGGCGGCGAGCCGGATCATTTCCGTGAGCAGGTCGCAGTCGATCGGCTTTGCGAAGTAGCTGAAGGCGTGGGCCCGCATCGACGCGATCACATCCTGCGGCGTGCTCTCGTCCGCCAGGATGATCAGTCGGGTGTGGGGCCGCACCAGCCGGATCCGGCGCAGCAGTTGCACGTCTTCGTGACCGGACGATTTCTCCCCGGTGAGAATCAAATCGTATGGGCGTGATTCCGCGGCGGCCAGCGCGGCTTGATTGTCGGTCGCGTGGAGCACGACCCAGGCGCCCTTGGGAAAGGCCGTGGCAAAAATAGTCTCGACTGCCGCGTCGGCATCGACCAGCAGGACCGTGCGAACGGGGAAGGGCTTCGCTCCGATGGGGATGACGTCGTCCATGCATGCCTCGCGAAGGCGGAATTGCCCGGGGTACTAACCGAAAATACCCCATGTTCGGCCTCGAACGGCAGTCGAAAGTCCGCCGTCCGGCCATACCTGGTTGGGGGGCTTGACCTGCTTGCCGGGCGGTGCTAAATGTATATCTCCCCGGCGACGTAATTATTCAGTATAAAGAAAATGGAGTCACAATGCCTGTGTCTGTGTTTAAGTCCGGGCCGTTTACTGGCGTACCCACCACGGATGCTTTCGCGCTCGCCGCACTGAATGAGACGCCCGTCATCGCGAAGCTGCCGGCGTTCGCGTGGCCCGCAGGCCTAGCTCCCACCCCGTCGCAGTTCGCGAATCACGCGCCCGGCGCGGCCATTACCACGGCGGTCGGCGAGGCTGTGGATGTACTGCTGATCCTTTATACGGACCTCGAGATCAGTGCGCTCCTCGAAGTGTTTACCGGCGATTCCACATGGGGCGCCAGCCGCCAGAAAACGTGGAACGCCTACGGCCACAACTTCGCCACCATCAAGCCCAAGATCACTGGCATCGACGATAACGATGCGTTGAAATCGGGCTACTTCGGATACCTGTCGCTCATGACGATCGGCGGAAAAAAGGTCGCGCTGTACAAAACGGAGCTGCATCCGAAGGCCAACGGTCTCCAGCTTCCATTCATTCCGGTGATTGCCCAGCTCGTCGGCGAGCTTTCGCCGAAGCTCGTCATCAGCACCGGCACCGCGGGCGCGATCGGCAGCGCGTTGAATTGCGGCGACGTGATCGTCACGAATGCGGCGCGCTTTCACGTTCGCTCCACATATCCGGGCTATCCGAAGATTGACTCGCTTTCGAACTCGCACACACAAATCGCGAACGCAGTGAGCGTTGCAGGGAGCTACGTCCAGTACGCCGCGCAGAATTACACCAAGCTGTCGCTCCCAGGCCTGCAGCAGTGTTATGCAAAAATCGGCACCCGGCCCGGTTACACGTTTCTCAAAAAAAACGTCTCGCCCTGCTTCATCTATGTGAACGGCACGAACGCCGTGCCCGGCCCCGAGCCGATGGACATCGTTTCCGCCGACTATCTCACCGTGGACGACAATCATGACGCCGAAGGCCTTCAGCAGCTCGGCATCATGAACGACACAGACGACGCTTTCGCGTTCTACGCCATCGGCACGCTCGCAGCTGCGCAACAACCTAAATGGCTCTCGGTTCGCAACGCCTCCGAGCCCCAGATCGTCACCGCTGCCTTTCCGCCGGGCACGTCGCAAACCGCCATCATCGACAAACTCAAAGGAATCGCGGGGTCAATCTACGGCGTGTATCAATATTGCACTACGCTCAATAGCGCTTTCGCGTGCTGGGGCGTGATCGCCGGAATGTAACTCTCACGTCACGCGACGCGCCCCACGCCCCGTCGCCCACTCGCGCCACTCGCATCCCACCATCAGGCGAAATCCGCGACGCCATCGAACATAGAAGGAAAACAGGAGGCATCATGGCTCAAATGATTTACACGGCGGTCCCCGGTAGCGCGCGAAAAGTTCTCCCCGGAGCACGCGCCAAAGGACGCGCGAATCCCACTCAGTCGTTGAAAATCACGATTAAGCTCAGGCGCAAAAAATCGCTGCCCGACCTCAAAACCCGCCCGAAAAAGCCGCTCACGCGCGAACAGCTCGCCTCGACGTTCGGGGCAACGCAGGCCGACGCAAGCAAAGTCGAAACCTCCCTCGGAAAATTTGGTCTGAAAGTCGTCTCGACGAACCTCGCAACGCGGACCATTCATCTGACGGGAACTGTCGCGCAAGCCGAGAACGCTTTCGACGTGAAACTCTTCGACTACGAGCACGTGGACGGTAATTACCGCGGCCGTGTCGGCGAGGTTCACGTTCCAAAGGAGCTGAACGGCATCGTGCAAGGCGTCTTCGGCATGGACAATCGCCGCGTGGTGCGGCGAAGGCCTCAGCCCATCCCGGCCGCAAACCGCGCGAAAGCCGTGACGCAAATTCCGCCGTCGTGGTACATCCCCAGTGAACTTGCGACGCACTACAATTTTCCGCCAGGCAACGGCTCGGGGCAGGCTGTGGGTCTTCTCGAATTCGGCGGCGGCTACTTTCCTTCGGACCTTTCTACCTTCTGCGGGCTCGCGAAGGTTTCCGTTCCCACGGTGAAACCCGTCAGCACAGACGGAACCTCCACCTCGGCGAAAGACGGCGCGGAAGGCGAAGTGATGCTCGATATCGAAGTGGTGGCGGGAGTTTGCCCCAGCGCCACGATCGTCGTGTACTTTGCGCAATTCACCGAGCAGGGTTGGGTCACAATTCTCGACGCTGCCACGCAGGACTCCACAAACAACCCCGGCGTGCTCTCCTGTAGTTGGGGCTACGCGGAAGACAACGACATCTGGACCGCCCAAGCGATGACGCAGATCAACGAATCGCTCAAAGACGCCGCCTATCTCGGCGTCACGGTTTGCGTCGCGGCGGGTGACGACGGCTCGAGCGACGCGATTTCCGACGGCAACGCGCACGTCGATTTCCCAAGCTCCAGCCCGTACTCGCTCGCCGTGGGCGGCACCACGATCCCGTCAAAATCCATCTCGGCCAATGACGTCGCCTGGTTCGAAGGAGACGGTCTGCGTCAAGACAACGGCGGCAGCACCGGGGGTGGTGTGAGCGCCGTTTTCCCGCGGCCTGCGTGGCAATCGGCTATCACAATCCAGTCCGTCAACTCGGGCGCGATTGCCGGACGCGTAGTGCCAGACATCGCCGCCAATGCGGATTGGAATAAATCTCCGTATCTTCTGGTCGTTGACGGCCAATCGCAGGGCAACGGCGGTACCAGCGCTGCAACTCCGCTGTGGGCGAGCTTGCTCACGCTGATCAACGCGCAACGCGGCACGGCCGGACGCGTCGGCTACTTCGCGCCTTTGCTCTACGCGCCGCCCTCAGGAAGTTTCGGCGCGACAATCGGAACACAAGGATGCGCCGACGTCACATCAGGCCAGAACAAAACAGATAAAGTTGGCGGTTACACCGCAGGCGCAGGTTACGACGCCGTCTCCGGCTGGGGCGTGCCTAACGGGCAGAAACTTCTCGCCGCACTCGCGGGCACATCCGCTCCAGCATCGACCAGTTCGATCCCGGCAAAGAAGCCCAAACCGAAACCCCACACCAAACCGACGAAGAAAAAAACGTAAGAACCATCCATTCCGGCGAACATCCGAGCGCCCCCGGCGTGCTTCCGTCACCGACGTGATTTGGTTCGTCGTATGAGCTGCCCCCCAACTCGCACCAGCTCGCGCGCTTTCGCCGGCCGAAACCTCGCTTTTTACATGGTATCTATCTCGCTCGTGGAAACATCTCACTGTCGGGCGTGAAACGCTGGGCTGGAGGGAACCATGAAGTCGCTGCGCGAAGTTCTGCAGGAAGCCGATTCCAAGGCCGTCGCCATCGGCCACTTCAACATTTCCGATCTGGTCGCGCTAAAGGCCGTCTTTGACAGCGCGAACGAACTGCGAGTGCCTGTCGTCGTCGGCACATCCGAAGGCGAACGCGAGTTCATGGGAGTTCACCAGGCCGCCGCCCTTGTGAAAAGCCTGCGCGATGAATTCGGTTTTTCGATTTACTTGAACGCCGACCATACGCACTCGCTCAAGTCCGCCGTCGAAGCCGCGAAGGCCGGCTTCGATTGGATCGTCTTCGATATTTCCACGCTGCCGTTCGACGAAAACGTTCGCCAAACCAAAGCCGCCGTCGAACAACTGAAATCGATCAATCCCAACATCCTCATCGAAGGGGAAATCGGCGACATCGGTTCAGGCTCCGAGATTCATGATCTCGCCGCAAACGCCACACTCACCAATCCCACCGAAGCCAAGCAATTCGTCTCCGAAACCCGCGTCGATACGCTCGCGCCCGCCGTCGGCAATCACCACGGCATGAGCAAAGCCATCGCCGCCGGAGAAGCGCGCAAACATCTGAGCATCGGCCGCATCCGCGAAATCAAAGCCGCAACCAATATTTTCCTCACGCTGCACGGCGCATCTGGCACCGACGACGGCGACTTGCAGAAAGCCATTGCCGCTGGAATTACCGTCGTTCACATCAACACAGAAATTCGCCTCGCCTGGCGCCGCGGCTTCGATCAAGCCTTCGCGCTGCAGCCAACGGAAATCGTCCCCTACAAAATTCTTCCGAACGTGGTGAATACGATGAAGGAAACCATCAAAGCGCGCCTCGAACTATTCAGCGCGAGCCAGGCGCAAGCGCGCTCCCGCGCCGCCGCGGACGGCGCATAAAGTCGCCGGGCGTTCACAATTTTGGAGCCTGCGATTCGCCGCGTGAATTAATTCACTGTCGGCGCGGCCTTCGCGCCCGGTTTACCCACCGCGCCTTCAAGGAACTGCCTCATCGCCCCCGCGACCTCCACCAAGTGCCGTGCTGAGGCGCTTCGACGAATCCTGGGAACACATCCAGCAGGCGCAGGAAATCGATCCATTCTCCAGCCGCCAAAAGCTCGTGCAGGCTCGCTGGTTTTATATCAGCCGGAATTTCGAGGAGGGAATTGAACACTGCACGCAGCGGCCCGTCTATGGCGCTCCGCCAGTCGAAGCTCGCTTGGCTCTTGCGCGCATGCAGAATGCGCTCGACAAGCACGAAGACGCTCGCCGTACCGCTCAAGCTTTGCAGAAAGGATTCGGCGCGCAGCACGGCGTCATTTCTTCGGTCGTCGATATCCTCGCCGCCAGTGGCGACGCAGCCACAGCCAAACGAATCGCCGCCGACGTGAATTTTCTAGCGACTGGAACCGGAGCCGCATCGCCCATCAGCAAGACGCGCCAGGCTCTCCTGCATCTTGCCTTCGGCGAATCCGGATCGGCGCTCGATTCGCTCGCCGCCGCAGCTGCCGATAGGGAGGCCGAGCTCGTCTGGCTCGCCCCGATCCCCGTTGCGACGCGCTCCGCGCAGACGCCCGTTTCACCCGCCTCAAACAAAAAGTCGCCACGTCATAAATAGACAGCATGTAAAGTGGAGGTGTTCCAGGCATTCTTATTATGAGCACGGCTGCTACGGACTGCGGGAGCGAAGCTACCGCCTTGCTTTCGCCTCGACCGAGGCACCTCGAGCCTCGCCCTGCCGCGGCCACGCACCCGCACCAGCAGCGGCCCGAACTCATCGCCACCGGTCTCGGCGACATGATCCAAATCGTCGTCTTCAAGCCCCAAGCCATCAACGCGCACACCGTGGCCCAAGCCGTAAGCGCGCCCGCCACACAAAACTGACGATCGATTGAAGTAGGGCAAGAATTCCTAGACGCGTTCGAGTCTGGAAAATTGTTCTCGCGCTGCATCACGCGGCGTTCTTCGCATCGGAATTGCTTCCGATTGCGAACGTTTAGCCACTTCGCTACCGGAGGATTTCGCGCTCGTCGCCTGAATTTCCGCGACGATCGATAACGCGATCACCGCCGGTCCACCGGATCCGAGGGGCAGGCCCACCGGCGCGTGCAAACGCTCCAAACATTCGTCGCGCGAAAGTCCCAGTTCGCCTTTAATTTCGTCCACGATACGCACCGTGCGACGCAGCGGACCGAGAATGCCAAGATACTCGAGCGTCTGCGGCAGCAGCGCTTTTAGCAGCGCCCGATCCTGTTCGTACGAATGCGTCAGGATCACCGCCCGGTCGCCCGGTGCGACGAGCGGGTCGGTCGCGACGCGAATCGCCCGACCGGCAGAATCGAATGCTTCATACTTCAGCGTTAGCAGCCCTTTCGCTTCCGGAAAGCGCTCCGGTCGAACCAGATGCGCTCGGCCGTCCGCAACGTAAACGTCCCATCCGAGTTCAACCGCGAATCGAACCAGCGGTTGCGCGTCGTCTCCTGCGCCGAAAACGCGCAATACCGGCGGAGGCATCACCGGAATGCAGACGAATTCCGGAATGCCGCCCGCGGCCGTCAGCGCCGCTGTGCAACGGCGTTCGCTCAGCGCCCTTCTCGCGAGAGCCACGCACGCAGCATCGTCACCCAAGCTCGCATCCAGTTCGTCTTCCGCAACCACCGACGACGAAATCGGACCACTCGCGCCAATCGAACTCACGATCACCGACGAAATTCTGTCTTCGAGCGCCCGCGAATACGCGCCCATCACTTCATCGACGGCACGTCCGCTTTCCATCAGGATCCAGATCTTGCCGCCACACCCCAGTCCGTACGGCACGCCTTCGTTGTCATCGTCAAATGAGGAACGGTATTCCTCCACACTCGGTCCATTCTGCGTGAACCATCGAATCTTCCGGCTGACCTCCGCCTCCAGGCAGCCGCCGCTGATCGTACCGGCGCGTTCACCGCTCCCCGTCACGAGCATTCGAGCGCCCGGTTTCCGGTACGAAGAACCCTCCACGTGTACAACCGTGGCCAGGTACACGCTCTCGCCGCGCGCTTTGGCGCGCTTCCACAGTTGAACCAGTCGCTCGGTCTCGGACAAGTCGGCCTCCTGCGCTTATGAGAAGTCCTATGCGAAGTGCTGACTGTTGCTCGAACCGGAAATTAAGTCCTCGATCCGGATCGGCAGATTTCGAACGCGCACTCCCGTTGCGTGGTACACCGCGGACGTGATCGCCGCCGCGACTCCGGCCAACCCAATTTCGCCCACGCCGCGCGCGCCGAATTCGTTCAGCACTTTGTCGGGATAATCGAGGAACGTCACGTCGATGTCCGGACAATCGGCGCACGTCGTCATGATGTAATCCGCGAGGTTCGAATTGATCGGCCGCGCGTTGCGCGGGTCGTAGTGCGTCTCTTCGAACATCGCCATTCCAATGCCCATCACAATCGCGCCCTCCACTTGATTGCGCGCCGGACGGGGGTTCAGCACTTTTCCCACGTCGATCACCGAAACCACACGGCTCACTCGCAACCGGGCGATCCCGGGATCCCACTCCACTTCCGCGAATTGCGCGCCGTACGAGTGAAGCGAATGTTTGTTCGCGTTGGGATCCGCGAAACTGGCCATCGAATCGCCGTCCGCTTGAATGAAGCGCAAGCTCCCCTTGCGGAGCAATTCGTCGAATGCGATTCCGCTCGAAGCCGGCTCAGCCGCCAAATGGATTCGGCCTTCCGAAAACGACAGCTCTTTCGGGTCGCGGCCCTGATACGGCGATCGCGTTCCATTCACCGCGAGATCGATCAGTTGCTTCTCGGCGTTATCCGCCGCATTCGCGATCGAGGGGATCACCGTGCCCGTCACCCACGACCCGCCAGACACCGGTCCTGGTGGCAGTGAGCTATCGCCGAGCACCACCTGAATCTTATCGACCGGTACTCCCGTCTTTGCGTTCACCACCTGCGCGAAAATTGTGTACGTGCCTGTGCCGATGTCTTGCGTGGCGCACGCGATTCGCGCCGATCCGTCGTCATTCAGCATCAGGCTCGTCTTGCACGGCATACGCATCGCGATCCACGACGCGCAGGCGACTCCCCAGCCGAGCGTCAAATCACCGCGCTTCATCGATCCGACCGCCGGGTTTCGCTTCGACCAGCCGAATTTCTCCGCTCCCGTCGTCAGGCATTCCTTCAGGTGGCGCGAAGAAAACGGCAACCCATTGCTTTCGTCGATCTCCGGCTCATTCATCAACCGGAGTTGAACGGGATCGACCTTCAGCGCGATCGCCAGCTCATCCATGCCGGATTCGAGTGCGTACAGTCCCGGCACCGCTCCCGGCCCACGCATTGCCGTCGGTGTTCCCACGTTGCGAACCACCATCTCGCCTCGAACCCGGAGATTCGGCGTGCTGTAGAGATACGGTGTCGCTTCGCCGCAGTCTTCGGAAACTTCGTCGAGTATCGAGGTGTCGCTCACATAGTCGTGCTGCAGGCAGTTGAGCTTGCCCTCCGCCGTCGCACCCAGCCGGATTCGCTGTTGCGTTCGCGGCCGGTGCCCTACGTTCGAAAACATCATCCGCCGGTCGATTACCACTTTCACCGGCCGGTTCAAGTCGCGAGCCGCCGCCGCAGCAAGTACGTCATGAGTCCATGGCCACAGCTTTCCGCCGAAGCCCGAGCCGAGGAACTTCATCACGATCTGCACGTTTTCTTTCGGCACGCCGAGCATCTGCGCCATCGCAGCTTGATGGTTCATGATTGACTGCGTGGTTTCGTAGAGCTTGAATTTCTCGCCGTCCCAGACGGCCACCGTCGAGTGAAGTTCGATCGGATTGTGCGTTTCGATCGGCGTCGAGTAGGTGTGATCGACTTTTACGGCGGCGTTCGAGAACCCCGCATCCACGTCGCCGCGTTTGCTGATTTCCTTCATCTTGTCGTTGAATCCGTCGCTCAGGTCGAGCGCCACGTTCGGCGTTTCGGAAACATATTCCACGCGAACTTTGTTCGCCGCCGCTTTCGCCTGTTCAAACGTTTCCGCCACCACCATCGCCACATATTGCCCGTTGTAATAAATCACTTCGTCTTCCAGCGGAGGGCGCGTCTCGTCCACGTGCGCGTTTTCATCCTGCCCGTTGGGCCGGTAGAGTTTCGGCGCATTGCCGTAACGATAGATGCGCACCACTCCGCGCATCTTCTCGGCTTCCGATGCGTCCATCGACTTGATTTTTCCTTTTCCGATGGTCGCTTGCACCGGCACGCCGTAGAGCATCTCCGGAAAATTGTGGTCGGACGTGTACTTCGCCGTCCCACTGGTCTTAAGCGGCCCGTCGATCCGCGGAACCGAAGTCCCAATCAAATTTGGCGCTGGAGCTTGAGGCATACGCACTCTCCTTATTCTTCCGGCCTTACGCCTGCGCTGTCGCCGTCGTCAGCGCCCGGACGATGCAGCGCTTCGCGAGTTCCATTTTGTATTTATTCCCAGCTTGCGGCTTCGCATCGCGTAGAGCGGCATCGGCTGCCGCGCGGAAATGCTGCTCGCTCGCCGCTTGGCCTTCGAGCGCCCGCTCCGCCTCGTGCGAACGCCACGGCCGCGTCCCCACTCCGCCCAGCGCTACTCGCGCTCGCGTGATCTTTCCGCCCCCGGTCGTGACGATTACAGCTGCTGACGCCAGCGCGAATTCGTACGACGCGCGGTCGCGCAGCTTCAGGTAGTGCGATTTGCTGTTCGCCGCAGCCGCCGGCAGCGTCACATACGTGATCAAATCGCCCGGCTTCAGCACGTTTTCGTTTTGCGGCGTCGCGCCGGGAAGCAAATAAAACTCGCCGATCGGAATATCGCGTTCTCCACTTGCGCCAACTACGTGCACCACCGCCTCCAGCGCCATCATCGCCACCGCCATGTCCGACGGGTGCGTCGCGATGCAGTGTTCGCTGGTCCCCAAAATTGCATGCGTGCGATTCAGTCCTTCGATCGCCGCGCAACCCGTTCCGGGATTCCGCTTATTGCATTCGTTGTACGCCAGATCGCGGAAATACATGCACCTCGTCCGCTGCAGCAAATTGCCGCCCGTCGTCGCCATGTTGCGAAGCTGCGCGGACGCGCCAGACAGCAGCGCTTCCGACAGCAGCGGGTAATCGCGCACTACGTTCGGTTCATGCGCCAAATCCGAATTGCGCACCAGCGCGCCGATTCGAAGCGTTCCATCCGGCTGCTTTTCCACCCGTGCCAGGTCTAGCCGGTTGATGTCGATCACCTTCGCCGGCGTTTCCACGTCCAGCTTCATCAGATCGATCAATGTTGTGCCGCCGGCGACGAAACGGATGTCCGCGCCCTGCTGCGCCGTGTGCGACGCTGATGCAAGCTGCGCCGCCTGCGCGGCCGATTCCGGAGTGATAAGTTGGAATTCGATCATCCGTTCCTCCCGTTGTTGCCGCGAACCTGTTGAATCGCGGAAACGATATTCGGATACGCGCCGCACCGGCAGATGTTGCCCGCCATCGCTTCTTTCACGTCTCTGTCTTCCGGTCCCCACGGCTCCTTCGTCATCGCCACGGCGGACATGATCTGTCCCGACGTGCAGTAGCCGCACTGGAAGCCGTCGTGCTCGATAAACGCAGCCTGCATCGCGTGCAAATTGCCCGGCTGGCCAATTCCTTCGATCGTCGTGATTTCATCGCCTTGATGCATCGCGGCAAACGTCAGGCAGGAATTCACGCGGCGTCCATTGATGTGAACCGTGCACGCGCCGCACTGCCCGTGGTCGCATCCCTTCTTCGTTCCTGTCAGATTGCAGGTTTCACGCAGCGTATCCAAAAGCGTCGATCGCGGATCGATTCGAACTTTGCGCGTCTCGCCGTTCACCCGAAGCGTCACCGCAATCGTTCCCGGAATCGCAACCTTCTCATCGTCGGAGGTGCGTTCCGCCGGCGGCTCGGCGACTGTGGACGCAGCCAGCGACCCGCTCAAAGTCACAGCCGCGCTCACCGTTCCCGCCGTGGAAAGAAACGCCCTGCGGCTTAGCTTTTCCTTCGGCGGTTTCACATCGTCATCGTTCGGCTTCGGCATCATCGCCTCCATCGTGTCGGTCGGTTGCAACCCGCCGATTATATGCCCACTCGGCCCGTGAATATTTCGTCGTTCAGACGTTGGATGAATTTCCTCGGGAACCCGGCCGCGATCCGGTCGCCCAAAGGACTCCGCCGGACATGGTTGCGTCCGCCCGCGCACGCGCTCAGAATCGACCGGAACATGTCGTCTTCGCTCAATCGTTTCGGCGCGATCGTCCTCGCGGCAGGTTCGTCAAGCCGGCTCGGATATCCGAAGCAGACGATTCTGTTCCAGGGCGAAACGTTGCTCGACCGCGCCGTCCGCATCGCGCAAGAATCAGGCGCGCAAGAGACAGTCGTTGTCCTCGGTGCCAACGCGTCGGAGGTAAGGAAGGCATGCCAGTTAACAAACTGCACGGTCGTTGAGAACGATCGTTGGGCCGGCGGAATGGGAACATCAATTCGGAAGGGAATTGCGCAGTTACGCGACGTGGACGGGGCACTCATTCTCACCTGCGACATGCCCGCCGTCACGAGCGCACATCTTCAAGCGCTCTCCGCGTCGGGCACTCTCGTCGCTTCGCGCTACGGCGGAAAGCGCGGCGTGCCCGCCTATTTTCCCCACCCCGAATTCGCCGCGCTCTCCCAACTCGATGACTCGCAGGGCGCAAGCCGGCTGCTGCAGGCCGCCCCGTCGATCGAATTGTCCGATGGCGAATTCGACGTGGACACTCCTGAAGACGTGCTGCGCCTCAACCAATTCGCAGGCTGACCCAAATTTTGAAGGAAAGTAAAAGTCTCGAGCGGCTGGACGGGAAAAATGGTCGGGGCGAAAGGATTTGAACCTTCGACCTCCTGGTCCCGAACTTGCATCGGAAAATGCTAAATCGTTGAATCGGCGTCGGATCTGGTGCATTCGCCTGTTCTTATTGTGCTACGAGTTGGGCTACGCTTGTTTTGAACTGGACTTTCGCCGGCGTCTTTGGGTTACCTCGTGGAAGTATCTGCGGACCAACTGACTCTAGGGCTCGGAGCACCGATACAAGACACAAACGTCCAAGTTCACGGGCGTTGAGCCAGTGCATATGAAACCAAAGTTCCATTGATGGCTAACGTTCGACTCGGCACCCTACCTATAGTAGGGCCGACCGACAATGCCCACGGAAAAGCTACGCCTACTCCTGCAATCGAAAAGCCCGTTTTCCAAAGAAGAAATTGCAAAGATGACAGACGGGGATGGCTGGCGTTGGGTTTACAGCCACAAAGAACCCGCGAGGACTAAGAAGGCAGAGGTTTACTTTACCGGATTTGGCAACTCCGAGAAGAAATCGCTGTCTGAGCTAGCTCGTAGTGCGGGATTCACTATTGTTACCACGGTGACGCTCCACCTCCTGCTATTATGCGTTGGCGCGGATCCGGGCCAGCGAAGTTGGACTAAGCACTCAAGCGAAATATTCCCGTTGTTAATACAGAGGAGTTCAACACTTCCTGGCAACAGGAGAAATACCGAGGACTCCGATTCCGGTTTGAAGGAGTGACCAAGGGTCTTCAAGGCGACTAGTCGAGGACAGATTCTCACGATTTTCTGTTCTTGGTGTTACGAGAAGTAAGCGTCTACCATGGGGATATCCGAGATGTAGGTATCGAGACGGGCGATCTTGCCTTCTCTGAAGGCTAGGACTGTTGTCAGATACTCGACCAGAATTCGGCCGCTTTGGTTCCCGGTGTTGTGAAGTAACAGGGCAGCGCCCTCATAGCCCAGCACTACGTGCTGAATTTCGAGGGCCACTCCGTATTTTCGAAGGCTTTCGGCGCGCTTCAATATCCCGGCGACGCCTTGGGCCAGACCCGAGACCGTACTCTTGCCGGGCAAGCTCCAGACGACGTCCTCGGTCATGATCGCACGAAAGGCATTTGCGTCTCCCGCGCGAACCATCGCGATGAAAGATTCTGCAATTTGCTTTCTCTCTTCGTCAGTCATTTAATTTTCCCTTTATGTCCTCTTTCTGAAACGCTTATCTACTTTCGGTTACGCCCCGATCCGTTCAGCGGGTTCCAACGAGCCGGGATGGCGGCACAGAGCAACTACCTCAAGCTCCATAAATGGAAAAAGCGGCAGCGAACTCAGAATTTCGTGGAGTTCGGCGGGGCTCTCCACGTCAAACACGCTGATGTTCGCGTATTTCCCAGCCACCCGCCAAAGATGAAGCCATTTTCCTTGCTGCTGAAGTTGCGTCGCCCGTTTATGTTCTTGCTCACCCAGCTGTTTCGTTTTCTGGGAATTGGCGCCGTGCGGAATCCGAACATCCATGCTCACGTGAAACAACATGTCCATCCACCTCGTCAGTGCTTAGCCCCCCGTTACAGGGCTTTGACCCATCATTTTGTGCAGTAAAGCGAGCGCGTATTCCGATGCCGCTGATTGATCTTGGCCGGTGATTAACTTGCCGTCGATGACTACCTTGGGAAAGTACGGCTTGCCGCTGGTGTATACGGCGCCGGCCTCCTCCAGTACCGTTTGCGGATAATGCGGGATCACGAATCCAGGTCCGAACATCGACTGTAGTTGCTTGTCAGCCTCGAGCATGAATCCCGTTACCTGGCGGCCCCGAATGCGCTCCGGGATATTTCCCAGCGCCACCGCACCGTGGCAGATCGCACCGACGATTTTGCCTTTGGCCCAGAAATACTCGAGCGCCTTGGCGACTTCCGCGTTCGGAAAAAGATCAAAAGTCGCGCCTCGCCCGCCGGCCACATGAATGGCGTCGTACTGGCTCAAATCCACGTCGCTGAGTTTCAGCGTGTTCTCCAGCTTCGCTTTGGCTTTTTCATCCGCCAGAAAGCCTTTGCTGACCAGATCATTCGGCTCCATTGATTTCTCAAAGTACGGGTCGCTGTAGCGATCAAATACGACCTTGCCACCCAGCGGGCTAGCGAAATCAACCTGAACGTCGCGCTCGGTAAGGTGCCAGTACGGATGGGTCACTTCCGACAGCCAGAACGCCGTTTCCGAGCTGCTGATGATGAAAAGAACTTTCATTTTTATTCTCCGTTGGAATTCGTTGCACCAATTGCCTTGCGCTCGATGCTCTTCGCAAATTTCGGCGTTTCTTCCAGGTTGTGAGCGTGCGAAGCGCGCTGCCTTGACTCGCGAGCCGACTCCAGCGAAATGTTGTGTTCCTTCAGGAATGCCAAAGTCTGCGCGATGGCGGTGGAGTGAATGTGATTTGTATATTCGCAGGTCCGATCGTCGATCCTCTTCGCGCTGAGTTCCCAGACCACCTGCAGTTTGGTGCGGCCCGCCGGCGAAATGGAATCGGAAATCGAAACCATCCGGCAGAAGTGCGGCTCCTGCACTTCCGCAACGTAGTGCTGCACTACCAGCGCCTCGCCGATTGTTTCCACGTTGATGGACATCGCGCACCCGTCTCCGCTAGTGCTGCTTCCGGCGGCGATGTGCGCCGTCGAGCATCGCTGGTATTCGGCGTCCGGAAGGTGCAGGACCCAATCCGCAATATTTATTTTCTCGAGCGGCGCATTGATCACCGCAGTAGCGGTGGAAAGTGAAAGAGTCAGGTCGTCGCCGGACATGGATTTCGCTCCTGAGTCACGCTACTTCTTGTTGAGAAGATCGGCGATGCCGTTGGGAAACATTCCGTCCGCCGCGGCCAGCACGTTCAGCGCTTCGCGCAGCAACGTGATCTTGCCGTTTGCCGCCACGCAATGGCCGAAGAAACGTTGATGCACCATGCGACCCGAAATTCCGGATTTCTGGTGAATCGTGTATTCGCCGAACGCCTGATCCGGCGTGTCGATGTAGATGTTTACGTCGACGAACTTGAAGTTGGGGTACATTTTCTCGTGCAAGAAAGTGAGGAAGGCTCCGATGTTTTTGGGGCCTTCGTATCTCGGCGCAACTCCCAGATCGGCGAGGTACGGCAATTCCAACGCTCCATTTTCCGCAAACAGGTCAGCGGCCTCTATTGCGCTGCCATTGATGTAGGCTTGTAGCAATTGCTTTGCAGTTTTCATCTCTTAGGGCTCCTTTCGATCGATTCGCACAAATTTCGCGTGATTAAACCGTGGCGTACCCGCCCCGAATGAAATCGCAGGCCAGCTTGGCGTATTCGGCAGCTGCGTCCTCCCACACAAAATGCCCGCAATCCAGGATGTCGAGTTTATTTTTGGGCAGTCCGCGGTGCAGGCCCTCGGCATTGGAAACTGGAACAAACGGATCGTGCCTGCCGACGGTGATCTGGCACGGCACGTTGATTTCCGGCAGTCGTTTGGAGAGGCGCGGCAGCGATTTTGGATAATCGCGAACGAAGGACATCGCGTCCCAGAAACGTAAGCCAGCGTAGGAAGCCAGATAATCCTCCAGGGCGTAATCGGGCAGAGCGTACTTGGTCATGTTCCCAATGGCCCCCCGTACGAACTGCTCACCGGTCAGGTCTTTGAACGGCTCGAGCGAAGGCGCGTTTACCATCTTGTCCAGAATGTCGCCGATGTCGGTGTGATCCGTCGCTCCGCTGCCGATGACCAGACTCTTGAAAACGCCAGGATGATTGGCCGCGGCAAAGAGGCACGCGGGAGTGCCCACATCCGGGGCAACGACGTGAGGCTGTATCAGATCAAACGCCGCAATCAGCCGGACGACGAATTCCCCCAAAGATTCTGGATTTCTGATATCCGGCCGACTTTCCGAGAGACCGAATGCCGGAAGATCTACGGCGACCACGCGTCCCAGCGCCGAAAACGCATCCCAAGTGGGAAGAAATGCCAAAATGCTTTCTGGCAACGGGCTCAGCAGAAGGATGGGCACACCATCTTTTCTGCCGTTGGTGGCGAAACGAATTCGCAGTCCATCGATTGTCTTGAATTCAGTCGATTGCAATCCGGACTTGCTGCTCATCTTTGATCCCTCACTCATTTCGGCGACCTCGTAGGGAACTCACTCCTAAGATTCCGCTAATGCCTGATGAACCAGACTAACCACAATCGAACCTTCGCCCACCGCCGAAGCCACCCGTTTCACGTTTCCCGAGCGCGCGTCGCCGACCACAAAAACTGCCGGCAAACTGGTCTCCAGCATTTGCGGCGGACGAGACAGTGGCCACGGAATCGGCGCCTTGATGCCTTCGAGATTCCGGCCGGTCAGCACGAAACCCTTGGCATCCAGCGCCACGCATCCGGAAAGCCAGGATGTCTTCGGTGATGCGCCGGTCATTACGAAGACGTGGTGTATCGCCTCGGTTGAAGTTTCATGGGAAGTGTTGTCCATCCATGAAACTTGCTCGAGCTGGTCGTTGCCCCGCAGCGCCGTGATTTCCGCAGAGTAGTGCACTTGAATGCGCGGGTTTTCCTCGATTCGCTGGGTCAAATAACGGGACATGGTGTCGGCGAGGCTGTGCGAGCGGACCAGCATGGTCACGCCGGCGGAATTCTGCGCTAGGAAGACCGCGGCCTGACCAGCGGAATTTCCGCCGCCGATTACAATCACCGGCTCGCCTGCGCACAACTGGGCTTCCATAAATGTCGCGTTGTAATAAACCCCTCGGCCGGCGAAATCGTCGAGGTTGGCGAGCGCAGGTTTGTTATATTGCGCGCCCGTTGCCAGGACGATTGAACGCGTGTGAATCTCCTGCCCGTCGTCGAGCCGCACACGATAAGGCCGCTGGTCGCAGGAGATGCTTTCCACTTTTCGCGCGACCATGATTTGCGCGCCGAACTTCTCCGATTGCGCGATGGCCCGCGCTACCAGTTCCTGCCCGGAAAGCCCCGTGGGAAATCCCAGATAATTTTCAATCTTGGAGCTGGAGCCGGCCTGCCCTCCCGGTGCGGCGCTTTCAATCACCAGTACGTCGAGGCCTTCGGATGCTGCGTACACCGCCGCGGCTAATCCGGCGGGCCCGGCGCCGACCACCACCAGGTCGCGGATTTGCGCTTGATCAATGTTGGAGTTGAAACCCAGGCATTCCGCGATTTCCTTTGGCGAAGGATTCCTCAGCACTTTGCGGTCGTTGCAAATCACCACCGGAATGTCGTTGGTCGAAACACCGAAGCGGTCGAGCAGTTCCTGCGCGGTTTCATCGGCATCCAGATCGAGATAGGTGAAGGGATGCCCGTCGCGCGTCAGAAACTCTCGCGCCGCGAGCGTGTTCGCCGAATAGCGAGAGCCGAGAACCAGGACGTTTCCGTGGCCGAGTTGCTTCAACGAGAGCCGGCGTGCCAGGAAAGCATTCATGAAGATGTCGCTAAGCTCAGCGTCCTTGGCGATCAGCGTGCGCAAATCCTTCGCCTGGAGTTCCAGCACCGTCCCGGCATCCACGGCCTGACACCGGTAAATCGATTTCCTGCCGGAAATCATCAGCAGTTCGCCCGAAAACTGGCCAGCGCCGTAGGAGGTGACCAGCTGCGCCGCTCCTCCGCCCATCGCCAGGATTCGAATCCGGCCTGAAAGCACGACGAAAACCGGGGGTGTTTCGTCACCCGGTTCGTACAGAATTTGACCGGCCGCCAGGTCCTTGCTTGCCGCGAACGCGCCGACACGCTCGATTTGCTGCGGCGTAAGCACCGGGGCGTAAGCAGGAGAAGTTGTCATTGCGATGTTCCATCGCGAAACGGAATGCGACCAACGGCGGAAGTTTGCGACGAACACCTTAATCAGTAAATGCAACAGCGGTGAAATGCGGATCAAATGACGAGCAGATGTCTAAGTCTTGAAGCAGCAGTCGTTTGAATTCAGTCAGGAGGACAGCGGCAGCTCATTTGCAGAGCGCCCGGCCTAAGTTTGGCTTTCTCCGAACCTCTGATAGTGTTCAGAGTCACACATGAAACTGCCGGATTTCGGACGACTGAGGCTCGCAAGTTTCGCGTTGGACCTTCGGAGCGGCGAGCTGTGGGACTTGGACGACCCAGCCGCCCGGCGAAAGATCCTTCAGGAACAGCCATTCCAGGTGCTCCGCATCCTGATCGAACGCGAAGGCGAAGTCGTCGCTCGCGAGGAGATCAAGGCCAAGCTCTGGCCCAACGACACCGAAGTCGACTTCGACCACTCGATCAACGCCGCAGTCGCCGCTCTGCGTCGCGCCCTGGGAGATTCGGCTGACAAGCCCAAATTCGTAGAGACGGTCGCCCGCCGCGGCTATCGCTTGATTGTTCCTGCGGAGCTGCTCGCGACGTCGCCAGATGAACAAACGGTGGCAGGTGCCGGAGAGAAAATCCCGGATCGAACTCCGGAGTTTCCCGCCGCCGAAGGCCTCATCGGCAAACGTGTCTCTCACTACCGCGTCATCGAACCGCTCGGTGGTGGCGGCATGGGCATGGTGTACAAAGCGGAAGACCTCAAACTCGGTCGCCGCGTGGCTCTGAAATTTCTACCCGAAGAAATGGCCGGCGATAGCCTGGCTCTCCGTCGTTTTGAACGCGAAGCGCAAACCGCCTCGTCGCTGAATCACCCAAACATTTGCACCATCTACGGCATCGACGAGTACGAAAACCAACCTTTCATCGCCATGGAATTGCTCGAGGGCCTGAGTCTTCGCGACCGCCTTGCGAAAAACCCTGGTGTTCCCCTCGAAGTCAGCGAACTCCACGGGATCGCTACCGAAGTCTGCGATGGTCTGTTCGCCGCCCATAGTAAAGGAATAATTCACCGCGACATCAAGCCCGCCAACATATTCCTCACCTCGCGCGGCACCGCGAAAATTCTCGACTTCGGTCTCGCGAAACTCGCCGCATCCGACGAGCCAGACGAACTCAACACCGCCGCCAGGCGAACCAGGGATCAAACAGCAACACCCGATCACTCGGACGTCGACGCCAGCCTAACCCGCACCGGCGTCGCAATCGGGACAGCTGGATACATGTCGCCGGAGCAGATCCGTCGCGAGCCGCTCGACGCTCGCACCGACCTGTTCTCGTTTGGCCTGGTCCTCTACGAAATGGCTTCCGGGCGTCGCGCGTTCAATGGCGACACGGCGCCCCAAGTTCACGAACGGATCTTGCACGATATGCAAGAGCCAGTGCAGCAATTGAACAGCAAGGCTCCCGCAAAACTCGCCGCGATTGTGGACAAAGCCCTAGCAAAAGATCGCGAACGTCGCTACCAATCCGCGGCCCAAATTGCCACGGACCTGAAAGCGTTCGAGCCTGGCAAATTTCAGCCGTCTGCAAAGGCGCTGCAATTCGTCGCGGTGGTCGTGCTCGCGATTGCGGTTCTGGCTGTGGGGTTATTTTACTGGCGCGCTGGCTCGGTCGCGATCTCGCTGAACGACACATTGGTCCTGGCCGATACTTCGAACAGCACGACCGATCCAGTTTTTGACGATGCCCTGAATACGGCGATGCGCGTCGAATTCGAGCAGACACCTTTTTTCACCACGTTGGCGCCTGACAAGGTCTACGGCACAATGGCGGCGCTCCAACATCCCCTCACTCAGAAAATCACGCCAGATATAGCCCGCGAAATCTGTCGCCAGACCAATAGTCGTGCCGTCATCGCCAGCTCCATCGCCGACGCCGGCAATCATTACCGCGTCCACCTTCAGGGTCTCAATTGCCAATCCGGGAAAAGCCTCGCAGCGGCTTCTGCTGATTCGCCCACTCGCGATCAGATTGTGCATGCGCTCGGCGTCGCCGCCGAACAGTTGCGAGGCAAACTCGGCGAACCAAGGTCATCACGTCAGCAATTCAGTAAGCCGCTGGAGGTCGCAACGAGTTCATCTCCCGAAGCGCTGCAGCTTCTTGCAGAAGGATTCCGTCATCACTTTTCTCGGGACGATCAGGCCATCTCGTTCTATCAACGCGCGATCGATAATGATCCGAAACTGGCGTTAGCCTACCTCGCTATGGCCGCCCGGTACGCTAACCAAGGCAAACCAGGTCCCGCTAAAGCCGCCGTACAAAAGGCGTTTGATTTGCGCGACCGCCTCGCCGGCTCCGCGCGCTTTCTGGCGCAGACCCTTTATTACGACGTGGGAAGCGATGAACTCGAAAAATCCGTTCCCATTTATAAGCAATGGACAGTTACTTTCCCGCTCGACGTAACGGCGCGCACCAATTTCTCGACAGACCTCCGATATTTAGGGCGGCCAGAAGAGGCAATAGCCCAGGGTCGCGAAGCCGTTCGCCTCGCGCCATCCGTCTCCACCTATTTCAACTACATTCTTTCGTTGATTCTTGCGGATCACGCACAAGAAGCGCGCGCAGCCTACGATGAAGCGAAATCGCACGGTATCGAGGGCGAGGATCTTCACTACCTGCGAGGCCTGATCGCTTTTCTGGAGAATGATGCCTCTGCGACAAAGCAAGAATTTGACCGGGCCGCCGCAAAGAACCCGAATAGCGAAGCGTTCGTGGGAGAGGCCGATGCTGATGCATATCGCGGAAAATTTCGCGAAGCGCGCGCTCTCTACCAAACCGCAATCGAAGCCGCGCGAAAATCCGGCTCGTTGGATCACGCCACCGACTTAGAAGTCCAACTTGCGGAGCAGGAAGTCGAGGTCGGCAATTTCGACATCGCTCGAAAGCTACTTCCGAATGCCTCCGCCCAATCGCAATTTCGCCGTCAGCCTCTGCGCCTCGCCCTGGTCCTGGCGCGCGTGGGTGACACGGATCGAGCACGCCAGTTGGCCGAAGTCGTCGGCAAGGAATTCCCCGCGGGCACTCTAGCCCAGAATTATTCGTTGCCTTCGATCCGGGCGGCAATCGGTTTGCAGAATGGCGACGCCCAAGCCGCGATTCAAGAGTTACGCGTCGCTGAATCTTACGACCTCGCATATCCCGACGACTTCAACAGCCTGACGCCCGCCTATCTGCGAGGGCTGGCCTATATGCGTGCTGGAAATGGCCAGCAAGCCGAGGCGGAATTTCAAAAAGTAATCGATCATCCAGGAATAGTTGGACGTTCTGTTCTCGGCTCCTTGGCAAGACTCCAGCTCGCCCGTGCCCAAAAGCTCGCCGGTCGCAACGCGGCGGCCCACGATTCGTACCTTTTATTTCTAAGCCTCTGGAAAGACGCTGATTTCGACATTCCAGTTCTTATCGCGGCCAGAGCCGAATATTCAAGGCTGCACTAAGACGACAAGAGGCGATTTTCCGGCATTTTAACGTAGGGGACTTCCTGTGCATTCGCGAGTAGTGCCGTGAGATTGGAATAGGTGAACGTTCACGATTGCTGGCGAGGGTCGCTGTCGCAGGCGATGCCACATTCAAGCAAGTCCTAGGATAATTTGCGTGCGAGACTACGCAAAAATGGTGAGATTGTTTCCTCAAACTGGGCTCGGAAAAATCCTAGGTTGGACCGATTGGACGGAAATAGATGCTGGAGCAGTCCAAGAAATATCGTAAACGGCTGACACGACATCGGATTAGATGGTTGGCTGCGCAACCCCTTTGATTGAGTGCTTGCTTTGCAAGAAAGCAGGCTAAATCACACAAGTGCCGCGTCTGGTGTCGCTTACGCGGAATCACGCGGTGCGACCAATCTCTTGAATTGGACCGACGATGGACCGAAAACCGTCCTCATCTCTTTGCGTCAGTGCCGTCTAAGCGCCGAACCTCGCATCTCTTGCGAGTGAACTAGCGACCTCTTCTAATTCTTCTGGGTTTCACTCAGTGCTTGAAATGTGAGGGCACAGGTTGATCGAAACCTCCAACAGATCGACCAAAGTTTCGTAGCCAGCTCTCACGTCCTGTATCTTCGATTTGAGGCACACTCAGCCGATGCCACTTCCAGCACCACGAAAATCAACCGCGACCTATTTCTACAAATACACGTCGCCTGCCCACCTTGAGTGGTTGCGTGACATTCTTTTGAAACACGAACTGTATCTGCCGAATTTGCGCGAATTGAACGACAACAATGACGGACTCCCCCATCTTGCAGTTCCGTCAGCAAAGGATATGGCGGCTTATCTTTGCAACAACTTGCGTCTGTACCGTCCAGACCTGTCACATGAAGAAATACCGCATGAAAAAGAAGTGATTGTCTTCAACGTCCAATTGCATGGCCCAGCCGCCTTGACGCCATTGTTGGTAAAAATCCTCGATGCCGAACTGGAAGGTTACAAAATTTATTCGATGACGAAGCGTTATGACCGGATGAATCTCTGGGCCTTGTATGCTGCGAACCACACTGGCTACTGTCTCGAATTTCAGAACACAGGTGACTTCTTCGGTTGCGCCAAGGACGTTAAATATCTCGAGCCGAAGGATATGGAAATTTCCCTAGACGATCCGCTGCTGACTCGCGGTTATTTTTTCTTTTGTAAAACGACAGATTGGCGCGATGAAGACGAGGTGCGTGTGGTCCAGTCGCGGCGCGACCCTAACAATAGAGTGAGAATCAATCCGAACTGCCTGACGCGCATCATCATCGGAAAAGACATGAAGCCCGAACATGAAAAACAAATCAGAGAATGGGCTAAGCAGCGTGAGCCCCAGGTGACAGTTGAGAACGCCTACTATGACGCCCTGAGTCGGTCCATTAAAATTCGAGACACATAGATTCTTGAACCCGCAAGGAGCAAACTGGCGACGACCACGCACGTACCTGTGTTCGGCGTTCCTGAATTTGCGAAGACGGTTGAAGCAGAATTTCTCGCCTATTTGAAATTCTTCCCCGCGCACAAGCCGCATTAAATGATCTGACTGGACGTTCCTGTGAAAAACCGGAAATCGTGCAGCGAGTGATCCTCAACTTAGGACTGCTTGCGGGAATCTCAATGGTCGAACTGGTTACGCTAGCGGGAAACGGACTCGGCCAAGGCGCGCTGAAAATATGCCGCACGATGATGGAAACAGCAGTGAACGCCGACTATTTGCGGCAGAATCCGGCCGAATTGGATGACTACCTCCAATGGGCTTGGGTCGAAAAGAATAAGGATCTGAACTACATCAAAACCACGCTTCCCCACGTTCTTTCTCAAATCCCGCCAGAGGACCTAAGAAAAGTAGCAGACGAGTTTCAAAAGGTTCGCGCGCGCTTCGAGAAACCTAACGGTGATCTTCGTTCCGCCTGGTGCAAATTGAATCTTGCCGACCGCGCGAAAGCGGTACGTATGGCTGACTTGTACAGGATGGTCAATCCGCTTTCGAGCAGCTTTATTCATGGGACGATTAGTGGCTTGACTAAACATTTCGATGTTGCGGCAGATATGGACAGAATCGCCATTTCGCCGTCGCTGATGTACTGCGCGCAGGCCTTGGTTGCGGGTCACCAATTGCTGCTTTTCACGATTGAGACGTTATCAAAAACCTTCGGCTGGGAACCCATCCATTCCCTTGCCAGTTTGGTCGCAGATTTCAAGTACGCTTGGCCTCCAAACGGTGAGACGAAGCCCGCTGCAAGTTAGCATGGAGAGAAGACCCGATCGCTCCGAAACATGGCCGGTGTGTTCAACCCTGAGCAACCTTCGTTAACACCACCTCCGGTTTGCCCGCTTTAATGTCGGCTCAAAATGCTTCGGAGTCTTAGCGTTCTTGCATAAACTGATCTACCGCTACGTTAGCGATGGCCTTCATGGACGCCCCCGGCGAGAAACCCTCGCGGTTTTGGTGGTGATTCTGGCCACCCCGGTTCTCGCCGACTTGCCCGGCGACGGTGTGGGCCTGTGCGCGAGGCTATCGTCTACACTGCGATACTGCACGCCGAAAGCACCTTGGGAAAGATTTGACCCCGCTGGCCGCGCGATGCGCCCAGCATTTGAACGGCAGAGGCTAGGCAACATGGCAAAGGGACTGGCAAGCGGAATTGGCTCACACATCATCCCGAAGTTCTACTTGGACAGGTTCGCCGATCCGCCCGACCGTGAGGGCGGACAGAAGCAAATCTGGGTCTACGAAAAAGGCCGCAAGCCGCGTTACACAGCCACCGGCGTGCAGGGATTCCAGAACGGATACTTCGCTTTCACCAAAGATGATGGAACTCTGGATGAGTCCTTAGAAACGCGGCTGGCCGAACTAGAAGGAAATTGTCTTGAGACGCTGGAATTGACGGCGACCCCGTTCTTCGACATTCAGTCGGCCTCACGGCGAAACGATCTGGCGCTCTATGCTTCGATGTTGTTCTGCCGGGCCACGCAGCGCAGAAATAGGAGCGAGAAAACCTACGCGAATCTGCGGCAACAGTTCGTTGATCTGCTCGCCGATGATGAATGGCTGGATAGAGTCACAGCCGACTACGTTGAGCGAACCGGCGACACCATACGGCCAAAAGTTCTCAAAGATCGCATTGCGATTTTCGCTGAAAGAATGAACGACACTAAGGAACTACGGAACAGTTTCGTAGAGGATTTGATTCAGACAACAGAAATATTGAAAAACGTCGCTCTTCAGAAGCCGTGGCAACTCTTGCGAGCGCCGAAAGATGCGGAGTTTGTTACGTCAGACAATCCGTTTATCACGTTCATTGATCTGGGCAACGGACGGCTGAACTCCGGTCATGGACTACGTAAAAAAGAAACGATTGGGGTCTTTCCGATAGCGCCACAAGTGTGTCTGGTGATGGGAACAGAAGGCCCTGATGAAGTGACCACCGACGCGGCGTCTGTAACCCTCATCAACAACACGATCATTGAACTTTGCGAGCGGTACATCTATTCAAAGACGCTTTCTGAAGGCGTGCGCCAAGTAGTCGATAAGATTGCGAACGAGCGGAAATACGGTGTGAATGCTTTCGTTCCGCTCGGCATCAAAGTCCCCACTGCGAAGGATTTTGTTCTCCATTTCCTGAAGCTTGGACCGTGGCCGTTCCCGAACTGGATGACACATACACGTTGATGCGGTACAGCACCTCGTTGGTGACGCGGGCAAACGTCAGCGAGCGGGCGCGCTTCACGAGCCGCCTATTTTCGAGGATGTGGACGGATCTCGGGATCGAAGGGGACTCCTGGTGTTCGGACTCCTTGGGTATTTGTCATTTGCTCTCTCCTTCGAAATGCGGAGGGGTCCTTGGATAAAACGGGTCACCAGTCACATGCCTTCTAGACATAGTCCCAAGCTGCTTGCAGTTCGAAGGTAAACTGGGTTCATGAGTCTGTTTTTGATCGGCGCGGGCTTCAACGTCGATGCAACACGTGAGGCGGGTCGGATATACGGCAACTCCATCAGCGTTGGCCTATACCCCATTGATTGTGGCTACCCTTTGGTCGCGAATGTACTGAAACTCTGTTTCGGGCTGGACTCAGCACCCTCTGGCAAATCTGTTGAAGATTTGTTTTCAGAGGCTTCGCAAGTTGGCAATTACAATCCGATGGAAAGGCTAGTGGACCGTTTGATGGAAGCGGACTATCGAATTGCGCAAAAACTTGCTTCGTCCGAATCAGCAAACTCTTACCGAGAACTTTTGAGGCGGTTTGAGGACGCACAATTTCTAACGTTCAATTACGACTCCCTGCCAGAAATATTCCTCACTCAAGAAGGTCGTTGGTACCCAGAGGATGGCTACGGTGTACCTGTTGCAACAGAACTCGCCTTCGGAGTGAAACAACTGAGAGAGGCAAAGTCTTCCTCCTTGGTGATCCACCTGCACGGGAGCGCGTGCGTTTTCACAATAGAATCGCGGATTGTAGGCAACCCTGTTGGCGGAATGGCGCAGCTCGTTCATCTTAATGAACCGCTTTATGCTTTCGATCCCGATTCAATTTCCAACTGTTTTCCGCGATACGCTCGGATTGTGTCTCCCACGGGACACCTGCGTATCGCCGAACGAGTAATTGCTCCGGTTCCTGATAAAAGCGAAGGTCTCAAAGAGGCTTTCATCCGTGAAAGCTACGCCAAAGCCCTTAGTTTGGTTCGTCAGGCCGGCTGTGTAATCGCTCTCGGCTACAGTTTCAACCCCTATGATCACGTGTCTTACCATCCAATTCTTGAGGCGTTGGCGCGATCACATGATCGGATTCTGTGTCTTGTATCGCCCCAAGCCGGAGAACTGGCGAAAAGAATTTCTGCGGAGTACCCTGATCTCAGAGTTCGAGCCGTAGAAAAGACTTTCGGGAAGTGGGCGGCGGATTCGTTTCGAGGTCTGTGAGTTATGCAGAGCCGAAATTGTTCTTGCAGAAAGCGTCTGACAACTGATGCCTTCACAACCTGCAACACGCTACACCAACCCGAATTAGCACCAGCGATCTACGGGGAAGCCGTCGGTTCAGCTTCCATCGGAGTCGCAACCCCTTAGGTCGCCTACTCGCTGAATGGCGTTGCGTATGGTGGCTCACCAAGCTTAATTTGACGATCTGGTTTGAAGGTGCGCGGTACACAACTCTACGTAGCATGCATAGTTTAACGAAGAAGGTATTTTAGGAACTGAACCGGATGCGTTTGCGCATCCCGGATAAGGGATGGTGCTGTGCAAATTCCGGACTGGGTTCGAAGCGTTTTGGACGGCTACGCGACGCGAGAAAAGCCGTTCCAGGAGTGCGAGATCAGCAGCGCGCTGAACAAGGCAGCCAAAGGAGAAAACAATTTAAGCGATCAGGACCGTAAATGCGCCCTGACAGAGTGGTCCGCGTTTAACTTCGACGGGAGGAGGCAAAGAGACAGCGTTTGGGGCATTTACTTTGGTCCCATGATGACGCGCAAACGGTCTGACGGGGTTGTATTTTATTCGCCGGACGTAAAGGACCTGGACGCTGAAAGCTTCGCCCACTTGGAGGAGCGGGCGACGAACTGCATAAACCCCGTCATGCGTGCTAGGTACGCTGACCTTGCGTGGGATATGAAGAACAAAGCCATAGCACAAAGGCCGAACGTTGAGTTTGCCAGAATCGCCATCGACTCGTATTTGGAGGCTATCGAAAAGGGACGCTACGAAATGGAGATGTTCGGCGTTGACTGGCTCGCCCGAGCTCTCGAACTCGCCCGCTCGATCAAGGACGAGGAGCGCACGAAGCGAGTAGTCGATGCGATCTTTGCCTTCCATGACAAAGTCGCAGAAATAGGACGAGCCGGAACATGGATTTTCCTGTTCGACCTTTTGTACGGAGAGAAATGCACTAATGCGGACCAGGAAATGCGAATAGTCGCGCAGCTTGAGGAGATGTTCGCGAAAGTAACCGATACAAAGCCGTCGGAGTCCGGCGTGTACACCGCCGACCCGTTCGCGGCTGAAGCTGCCGCGGACCGACTCTTGCGGCACTACCACAAACTGAATGACAGGCCGAATGCCGAGCGCGTGATGAAGGCTTTTGGGGCCACTTATGAAGATATGGCGCGGAAGGCGAATCCCATGATGTCAAGCATCTTTCTGCCACGCATCATCGAGCGATATCAACAGGAAGGGCTGAAGGAGGACGCGGAGCGAGCGCAATTGCTCGCCCAAGAAAGGGGGAAGAATATTGCAGGCGACGTGAAAACGATCTCTGTCGAAAGCGAGCTAAAAAAAGAGGACGTGGACAACCTCGTCGCGAAGTTGGTGCTGCCAGGTGATCTCGATACATCTCTGACTCGCATTGGCGTGTATTTTATGCCAGACGTTGACGCAGTGCGGACGCTGTTGGAGAGGCTACGTACCGATGCTCCATTCCTGAGCATGATTCCGGTCAGTTTCGTGGATGAAGAGGGGAATCCAACGGCAGTTATGGGGGCTCTTGACGACGATGAAGATGGACGGGTCTATCAGCAATTGGGGCGTAGCTTGCAATTCTTGCAACCGATCCTCGGGTATACGCTTAGGAAGCTGGAAGAAGTGCTCCACCCGAGCGTAGACGATCTCTTGGGGTTTCTCTCAAAGTCCCCTCTATTCGCCGGTCTGCACCAGAAACTCCTGCGGGACGGCCTCGCCGCCTACGAGCAGCGCGATTTCGTCAAAGCCATTCACGTCTTGATACCGCAGGTCGAATGCACTCTCCGAGAGTTCCTCGGAAGGTTGGGCGTCCCGACACGAAAGCCTGCACGTAATCACCCCGGTGTTAACGAGGCCAAAAACCTGAACGACATCCTGGCCGATCAGCGGATGCGTGGAGTACTCAAGGAGAGGCTCTGGAGATACCTAACGCTCGTCTACGTTGAAAAGCGTGGTGGCCTCAACCTCAGGAACGACGTTGCTCACGGTCTGCTCGATGCGAGCGCGTTCAACCAGCAGATTGCGGACTACGTGTTCCACTCTCTGCTTGCCCTTAGCCTCGTTCGTGAAAAAAAGAACGAGAATGGAACCAGCTGAGCGCAGTGATCGCGCCGCCTATCGATTCTGTCCCCCCTTATGATGCGCCAAGCAACGATGCGTTATCTGGAGTCGTCGTCAACGCTTTATCCTAATGAGGCCCTTTGGTTCGTATAGCGGAAATGGGGGTCCTGCAGGTCTCTGCGCGAGTACCTCTTTGAGAGTTGAGTGACTCATTATCATCATGCTGTCCCAGTCTTAAACCGCGCTTGCCCCTTTTTCCAGTCGTTGTACTCTCGCGTCGAAATATCGCCTCGGTTGTGCAAAGTTCTCATCAGCGAACGAGCGTTCCGAACCTCCAAGCACGCTCCAACAGATTCCACGATGTATTCCACATTCGTCGCGATTTCCCTCGTCGCAACTTTCTTTTCGAAAACATTTGCATGAACTCCATTTCGCGCTTCGCGCACATTATGAAGATAAGTCTTCATGGGCTGTGACTCATTGGCGTTCCAGACGCGCAGTGCGTCGTGCGGAATCCAGTGCCGCTTGAAGGCGCGATTAATCAGGGTACTAAATTTGTAGGCCCTGTCCTTTGGGGTTGGTGTATCGACGAAATCGAAGATGCGGAGCAGGGCTTCCAGTCGAGCCGCGTGGGCGAGTAGAGCCGAAAAATATGCTCGCGATCGCATGCAACGCTTCGCTTCATCGCGGTAGAAATAGACGGCGCTCCACATTCTTGGCGGGGAGGCTCTCTGCTGTTTTTGGCGCTTCGCTTTCATTTCTGTGACACTAGCACACATCGTACATGACGTGTAAAATCCGCATTGATGACCGTCCCCGAAGACCCCTCGCCGATTCAGAACTTGCCGGAAGAAATCACGACCGTGTCTGCCTCGGGTGACTTGGCGGGCTGCAGCGCGATTGTGTTACGCGAGAACACGACTACGAAGCTCTGGTTCGCTCCCCAAATCTTCAACAACGAAAAGCATCCAGCGGCTTGCGTACGAGGCTGGCTCATCTTTGAGCGCAAAAGTCCGAGCGGGCAATTTATGGTGTCCCCCTTTGAGTCATTTTCGAGATTCAAAGCAGGGGAAGGTTACAAGCTGGAACTGCATGCGGAGGAGCTCTACACCTTCGGCCAAGGCGTTAAACGGCTGTATGCGCTCCACAAACAGGAAGGCGTCCGTCGCGGCACCCATCGATTTCTGCGCATCGAAGCGCGGCTCAGCGAACTTTTGGGGCTCAATACATCGGAGCAACGAGAATTACTCTCTCGCCGACCAGCCGAGGTAGCGAATGCGTTGTCGATCCTTCTGAAGTGGGTCTCCGAATCCCCTGCTGCGTTGTCGCAATTCACAACCTTGTCGAAATCGGAATTTCCTAGCATCACCTCGGTCCTGGGCTTAGCCGCGGTAAAGAACGCCTTAAACTTTTGGGAAGAGAATAAAGGGGACGGACGTGAGGAATTTTGGCAAGGTGCGCTCACCGAACGAGCGTACATTCTCAGCCAAGCGTTCGCATACCCAGTGATACTCGTCAAAGGGAAAGCGTACGTCGGAGGGAAACAATTCGACGACAAACACGGAAAGATTGCGGATTTTCTTATGGCTGCGGAGTCAACGAGCGCAGCGCTGATCGTCGAATTGAAGACTCCTAAGACGCCGCTGCTAGGGGATCAGTATCGAGACGGTGTGTATCCGTTTTCTTATGAGCTCTCGTCCGCTATCGCTCAGGTGCTGAACTATCAGAGGCATTGGAGTATGGACTTCAACAGTGTAATGGCGAAGGAGTCTACGAAGTTAACACTTGGCCAAACGAGGTGCCTGGTGGTTGCCGGAAATTCCGCCGAGCTCAGCGGAGACGGCATGAAAGAATCCTTCGAGCTGTTACGGGATCGTTTGCAGGGAGTGACTGTCGTGACCTACGACGAACTGTTTTTAAAACTCAAGCGGTTCGTCCAGATCGTCGAGCCGAGCGCAATCTGATGTTCGGGATATGTTTGCGGCCAGATAACAGCCCCCGTTTAGGCCCTGTTTTTGATTGCTTTTCCGTTGTAATTTGCGCGCTGCCAATGGGCTCCTAGTTTTCGCATTCTATAGTTTTAAGCCGAAGGTCGTGTGTCCGATCCCAATGCCCCTACCAACCATCTTTCTGGCTGGTAGGCACTTAGCAAAAACACGCGGGGCAAAAAGGGGCAGATTCATCTGATGCTCCGGTTTCTGTGTTTTTTTGCGGTACGGGTGACAACCGGACGGGACCAATTTCAGACTGCGGCCCCTTGTCGGCAACTGCCGATTGCAGCCGTTTGCTGATCGCAAATTCGTCGATACCTGCTCGGCGATATCGTTTAACCGTTCGCCATTTCCCATGGGCGAACGGGAGCGCGTT
Source organism: uncultured Acidobacteriota bacterium (assembly GCA_963702125.1). Lineage (GTDB taxonomy): Bacteria > Acidobacteriota > Terriglobia > Acidiferrales > UBA7541 > Palsa-295. The sequence goes on along the minus strand of OY969716.1, from coordinate 3,219,367 downwards.
AAACACGGTAATGGCAAAGTGCGCGAGCCGACCCGCAATGAAAAGCAATATGCCTTTACTAGTGGCCCTGGCAGCGACCGCGACCACTGTGTGGCTCTTTGCCAAGAGAAGGAAAAGAATGTTCCAGCTTCCTGCAGGATTCGGAGACCCAGCTGTCCAAAGGCGTTTTATTGTGTCGCATCAGGCATTTTTGCTGGAAGTTCCAGAGCTTGAGAAAACCGTAGGAAAACTATTTGCCAAGTCTAACCTCAAGATCAGCGAGCGGGCCGACAAAAGAGGCAGTGCGCCACGCACCAACGATGCGTTGGTTGATTCGACTGTCTTCGCGCTTGAACGCGCAGCTTTCGATGATTTTGGCGATTTACTAGTTCTAGCGTGTAACGGCCACGGGCTAGGAGCAACTAAGGTTTTGAGAAGCATATACGAGCAGCTGCAATGCACATTGCGAAGAAACCAGAAGAAGCGAACACTTTTCTAGATCATGGCGAGATTGACTCGGGAAAGATCATTGAGAGGTTCGCGGCTGTGGTCCCTGACCGCCTGAGTCACGACGTTACCCCAGAAGAACTTGAAGAAAAACGGAAAAAACATGCGGAAGCTAAAGCGCGGGCAAATGAGAAGCGTTGCAATAAGTGCGGACTACTCAGGGAAAAAGACGCGTGGACTCGCGTGTCTGCTGACTTGATGGCCGAAGAGGTTGATAAGGAACTGTCCGATGCCTACACAGCTTGCTTCTTGATACCGACGAAGCTGACTCATCCCACAGCAACCGGCTTAAACTTTCGGGTTCGCTTCACCGGCCGAGGCATGGAGTACAAGACGCTATCTGAACCAGAAGCCAGCGCAGCCTTGTTGCGGGGCCACTGGCTGATTATAAAGATGCTTATTCACCTGAACGCACATTTCGGATTGGCGCAGGCAGCTGACGTTCAGAATCGTCTAGACAAGTTTCATTCGGTTTGGGGTAAAGAACTCAGCTCCACTTAATTCCTTACCCCACGGTGGCTACTGAGATGGCAAGCCAGGGACGATGTCCGAAAAATCCCAGCATGTACAGAGCTTATTGCGCGCATTGTCAAGGAACGGAGCACGGCACTACGGAAAATCCTCGCTTCTCGCTGAAAGAACACAATTATTACGGATGTCCGATTGTTGAAGTGTTAAAGAACGGTGGGCAAGTAACTATGTCGGACGCTCACTTCCGATTCGGAGTGCGTAAGGCGCAAATGTTCGTCGCTTGCGTGGCAGTCCTTCGCGAATTCTGGCGGGCAAGTGACGAGCAGAAGCTTCAGTTCAAGGCACAGGTTATCCCAAATGAGACAGGGGACCTGCGCATTAACGTGTATGTGGAGACGCATCCAGACTTTGAACTTTCGGATGGACGACCCATAGACCGACCGTGGCTGCGTTTGCAGGCGTTACCGCCTGACGATGACCACATAGGCCTCGGAACGATGAAGTGTCGGGCAATTTGTGAGGTTGAAGAAGACCTGAAGAACTGGCTTCGGAGGCAGGGAGTTTCAATCAGAACAGGAAGGCAGGGCTGAGCATTCCGCGAGATCCGCTGTCAAACGACCGCTTTTGACCGCCACTCAAAATGACTGTCTCCTGAGTTCGGAAAAAACGGCCCTCTGCGCGACACATGCGCCGGGCCTTTCGATCGTCGGAGGCCATCGCAAAACCTCCGCGCCACCGCCCTCAAATCGGCGGGCGACTCTAACGAATAAACCGTCTGACCAAGGCCCCTTTCTATTTCCCTTTCCGGCAATGGCCGGATATATTCTCCAAGGACCACCGGGATTCGCCCCAGCGATAACGTGACGGTCCTTCCCCAAAGTAATTGATTAAAAACTCGTTGATATATTGCAACTGACAAACTATCACGCGAAATACTTCGCGTACGACATCGCCAAACGCTGCGCCTCCGATAGCGTCGAAAAACTCGCGTCTGTCCTTGCTGACGCGCAAGTTGATTTGAACCCTCACCAAGTGGAGGCCGCGCTCTTTGCCTTCCGAAGTCCTTTCTCGAAGGGTGCTATCCTTGCCGATGAAGTTGGACTCGGCAAAACTATCGAGGCTGGCTTGCTGCTCGCGCAGCGGTGGGCAGAGCGGAAACGCCGTCTCCTAGTAATTGTGCCGGCCAATCTCCGGAAACAGTGGGGACAAGAGCTTGCCGACAAATTCTTTTTGCCATCAAAGATTCTTGAAGCGAAGAGTTTCAACGATGAAATTCGCTCTGGCAAACTCAATCCGTTCGATCAGGCCGAAGTAGTCATCTGTTCTTATCAGTTCGCCCGTTCCAAAGAGCCCTATCTCCGGCAGACGCCTTGGGACCTGGTCGTCATCGACGAAGCTCACCGGCTTCGTAATGTCTACAAAACATCCAGCAAGATCGCCCTTGCAATCAAACAGGCCGTAGCTCCATTCCCGAAAGTTCTTCTCACGGCTACACCTCTTCAGAACACTCTTCTAGAACTCTATGGCCTCGTCAGCATCATTGATGACCATGCTTTCGGTGATCTCGCGAGTTACCGCACGCGCTTCGCAAGGTTGGGCAGCGACGGCGATTTTGCAGAGCTAAAAGAGCGCCTCAAGCCCATATGTAAGCGCACCCTTCGTCGCCAGGTTTTGGAGTACGTGAAATACACGAACCGACATGCGCTCGTGCAGGAGTTCGTTCCCACCGAAGAGGAACAACGGCTCTATGATTTAGTTTCGGAATATCTTCAGAGACCGACGCTCCACGCGCTGCCAGCGAGCCAGCGCCAGCTCATGACGCTGATCCTTCGTAAGCTCCTCGCGTCCTCAACGTATGCGATTACGGGAACTCTTGATGGTCTGGCCCGTAAGTTAGAGGCTGCCGAGGCAGTCGCCACGGCGGTAGACACTCCGCCAGAGGAACTCTCGAAAGATTGGGAAAACCTTGACGAACTAAATGACGAATGGGAACCAGAGGAAAACGATACTCCGCAACAAGAGACCAATCGCCTTACACCTAAACAACTAGCAGATCTCCGTCATGAAATGGCCCAGCTTCGGCAATTCCATGCGCTGGCGAAGTCGATCATCAGAAACTCTAAAGGCGAAGTCCTTCTGACTGCACTCCGTCGTGGCTTCGACATCGCGGCGAAAGCCCAACAGGATCAGGGAGCCGCAACCTGGCAGCAGAAAGCGATTATTTTCACCGAGTCCCGCCGCACTCAGGATTATCTGTTCCGATTGCTTTCGGATACAGAGTTTGCGGGAAAGGTGATGATCTTCAATGGAACAAACAGTGATCCAACATCGAAGGGTATTTACAAACAATGGCTCACGCAGCATTCCGGGACAGACCGCGTTACAGGTTCACCTAGCGCTGACATGCGCGCCGCGCTGGTGGAGAATTTTCGGGACCACGCTTCAATTCTGATCGCCACCGAAGCCGCGGCAGAAGGAATCAACCTTCAGTTCTGCAATTTGGTCGTCAACTACGACCTGCCCTGGAATCCGCAACGCATCGAACAGCGAATCGGTCGCTGCCACAGGTATGGGCAGAAGTTTGATGTGGTTGTCGTGAACTTTCTTAACAAAAAGAATGCTGCTGATAAACGCGTCTACGATTTGCTTGCTGAGAAGTTCAAGCTATTTAGTGGAGTGTTTGGTGCCAGCGATGAAGTCCTCGGGGCAATCGAGTCAGGCGTGGACTTCGAAAAACGCATCGCCTCAATTTACCAGAAGTGCCGCACGCCGGAGCAAATACAATTCGAATTCGACCAGCTCCAGCATGAATTAGAAACCGACATAGCTACTGGTCAACGCGATGCCCGCGAAAAGCTTCTTGATAACTTCGACCAAGAAGTTGTGGAAAAAGTTCGCGTGGATAGCCGCAATATCTTGGATCGATTCAACGAGCAGCTTTGGCAACTCACCCGCCAACTTCTCGCTCAATTTGCCCGCTTCGACGAGCACGGTTACAGCTTCACATTGCATTCCAACCCATTCCCCAGCGAGAACATTAATCCCGGACCGTATCGCATGGGAAAGTCTGTCGAGGATGCCAATACGTACCGTGTGGGTCATCCACTTGCCCAGCGCGTTATTGATCGTGGAAAATCCCTGATTCTGCCCTTGGCAGAAGTGGATTTTCTGTACAACGGCAGTGGCAAGAAGATCGCCGTTTTGGAGTCCCTTGTGGGCAAGAAAGGATGGCTCACTTGCACTCAATTTACAGTGGCAGCCCTGGAGACTGAGGATGTGATTGTGTTCTCTGCTCTTACCGATAACGGTGATTCTCTCGACGACACGCAATGCCGACGCCTTTTTGATCTACCGGCTATCGTAGGCCCTGCCTGCGATATTCTTTCGACTCCACCTTCGGTTTTGGCAGCAGCCCAGTCTAAGCGTCGGCAAGCTTTCTTGGACGAGACCACCGGTCGCAATGGCCACTGGTTTGAAACTGAGATCGACAAACTTGACCGATGGGCCGAAGACCGACGCACTTCCTTGAAAGCCGAACTGGACGAAATGGACGATGCATTCAAAGAGGCGAAGAAGGCCGCTCGTCTCGCGCCGACATTGCCGGAGAAACTGGAAAGGCAGCGCGCGGCGAGAACACTCGAAACGAAGCGCGAGGAAGCGTGGCGCGCTTACGATGAGGCCAGCCGCGACATTGATCGACAGAAAGACTCTTTGCTCGACGAAGTCAGCCATCGGCTAGAGCAACAGATTACCGAAGAAAAACTATTTACATTGCGCTGGCGTGTGACTTGAGTAGTGAGGGAAATCGCACATGAAAGCTACAGAAGCAAAGTTGCTTGAGTTTCTCAAGAAGTCGCCGCAGTTCGTAATCCCGATCTACCAGCGCACGTACAGTTGGACAGAACGCGAATGCCTCCAATTGTGGAATGACATCCTCCGGACTGGCAACAACGAGAAGGTCGCAGCTCACTTCGTTGGCTCCATCGTCTACGTCGAAAAGGGCTTGTATCAAGTTTCGAGCCAATCGCCCCTACTTGTCATAGACGGACAGCAACGATTGACCACCGTAACTTTGCTGATCGAAGCGCTCTCGCGAGCACTGGGCTCTGAGGAACCACTCGACGGTTTCTCTTCCAAGAAGCTGCGCAATTACTACCTACTCAACCCGCTGGAAGACGGAGAGAGGCGTTACAAATTGGTTCTCTCCCAAACCGACAAAACATCCTTGAAGGCCCTTCTCGATCAGCAGCTTAAGCCCCATGATCATTCGCTTCGTGTTGAAGGAAACTTCGCCCTGTTTCAAGAGTGGGTGACCGCATTAAAAGGTGACCTGCTTCCGCTTTGCGAGGGGTTGGCAAAGCTCGTAATCGTAGACATCTCCCTCAACCGTGACCAAGACAACCCTCAGCTTATCTTCGAGAGCCTCAACTCGACAGGCCGCGAACTGAGCCAGGCTGATTTGATCCGAAACTTTATTTTGATGGGGCTGGAGCCCCAATTGCAAACAAAGCTGTACGAACAATTCTGGCGACCGATGGAGGTTGAGTTCGGACAAGAGGGCTACGCAATCCATTTCGACAGTTTCATGCGCCACTACTTGACGGTTAAAACCGGCGAAATTCCTAACGTGCGTGAGGTTTATGAAGCATTCAAACAGTACGCCCGCTCGTCCAAGGTAACGGGGGTGGAAGCTCTTGTAGCCGACATTCGGACATTCGCAGGTTACTACTGCGCGATGGCTCTCGGTTCTGAACAAGACCCGGAACTTAAGACAGCATTCCATGACATTCGGGAACTGAAGGTTGATGTTGCGTTTCCATTCTTGCTGGAGCTTTACCATGATTACGTACGCCAGGTCCTGACCAAGAGCGAGCTATTGCACGCCGCGAGGCTCGTAGAGAGCTATGTATTCCGTCGTGCGGTTTGCGGCATTCCCACGAACTCAATGAACAAGACCTTCGCAACCTTTTCGCGCGCCCTCAAGAAGGACCGATTTTTAGAGAGCATTCAGGCGACTTTTCTCTTGCTGCCATCCTACCGAAGATTTCCAGCGGACGATGAGTTCAGGCGCGACCTCCAACTTAAAGACCTCTACAATTTCCGTAGCCGTAGCTACTGGCTTCGCCGACTCGAAAATCATGATCGGAAAGAGCGGGTGTCCGTTGATGAATACACCATTGAACACATCATGCCGCAAAATGAAAAACTTCCCGCTCAGTGGCAAGCTGAACTTGGGCCTGAATGGAAGCGCGTCTGGCAAGCATACTTGCATACGTTAGGGAATTTGACGTTGACCGGTTACAACTCGGAATACAGCGACCGGCCATTTGCTGAAAAGCGTGACATGAAGGGCGGCTTTGCAGAGAGTCCGCTTCGATTAAATCAGGGCCTCGGCAAGCTCGAACAATGGACCGAAGAGAATATGCGCCAGCGAAGCGAACGACTGGCGGTTCAAGCAACGAGTGTCTGGCCAGTTCCAATAGTGGAAGCGAATATCCTGGATGCATATAAGCCTGCGGGGGTTACGGCGGGTTATGCTATCAGCGACCATCCTAATCTGGCGACTGGCCCGATGCACGAACTGTTCCTGGAGTTTCGCAAACAAGTCTTGGGGCTTGATCCATGCGTGACGGAAGAATATCTGAAGCTTTATGTGGCCTATAAAGCAGAGACAAATTTCGTTGACATTGTTCCTCAAGCAAAGCGCCTTCTCCTTGTGCTCAACATGGCGTTTGCAGAAATTACCGACCCTAAAGGGATCTGCAGAGATGTTACCGGACTCGGTCGTTGGGGAAATGGGGACGTGGAAGTTCGTCTCAGTTCCGTCGAGGAATTGCCGTACGTGATCGGATTGGTCCGACAGTCATTTGAACGACAAATGGGCAACGGCAACGAAAACCCGTAGCCAGTTTGCGTGAAGGAGTGTGAATGACAGAACTGCCCCAGAAGTTGGATCTGCGCTCGCACGATATTGCTGAGGACAAGCGGCAGGAATTGCTGCGCTTGTTTCCCGAGATTCGTACCGAAGGCGACAGGCTTGATTTTGACCGCCTGAAGTTGGCGCTTGGCGAAAGCGTTGACGTTGGCAAAGAACGCTACGGCATGAATTGGCCCGGCAAGGCCGAGTGCTTTAATGCCATTCAAACTTCCAGCCTCGGCACGCTCTTGCCTTGCCCGGAACAGAGCGTGAATTTCGAGAGCACTGAGAACCTGGTCATTGAAGGTGACAATCTGGAAGTGTTGAAGCTTCTTCAGAAGCCGTACCTCGGCAAGGTCAAGATGATTTACATCGACCCCCCGTACAATACCGGCAACGACTTCATCTACCCGGACGACTATGCGGAGAGCCTTCAAACGTATCTGGAGTACACCGGTCAGGTTGACGCTGCGGGACGCAAGTTCGGTACTAACAGTGATGCGGATGGGCGCTTCCATTCCAAATGGCTGAATATGATGTACCCGCGACTCTACTTAGCGCGAAATCTGCTGTGCGAGCACGGAGTTGTGTTTATCAGCATTGATGACAATGAGTTTGAAAACCTCCGCCGCATCTGCAATGAGATTTTTGGCGAAGAAAATTTCATTGCGACCGTGATCTGGCAAAAAAATTACGCACCCAAAAATAGTGCGCGCCACTTTTCAGAAGACCACGACTACATCGTCATCTATGCGCGAAACGCGGCCCTGTGGCAGCCGGAACTTCTCCCGAGGACGGAGGAACAGGACGCCGTTTACAAGAATCCTGACAACGACCCGCGAGGTGTATGGAGACCAAATAACCTCGCAGCAAGGAACTATTACAGCAAGGGAACTTACGCGATCCGCTGCCCAGGCGGGCGATTGATTGAGGGGCCACCCAAAGGTAGTTACTGGAGAGTTTCGGAAGAAAAATTCGGAGAGCTCGATCGCGACGGGCGCATCTGGTGGGGAGAAGACAAGAATAATGTACCTGCGCCAAAGATTTATCTCACTGAAGTCAAACAGGGCCGAGTACCGCAGACTCTCTGGTTTTACAACGATGTTGGCCACACGCAAGACGCCAAAAGGGAGCTAATGGAGTTTGTCAAATTCGAGAACACAGATAACGTAATCGACTCAGTGAAGCCCAGTGCATTGATTCGCCGAATGTTACAGATCGCAACGAAGGTAGACGAGGCGGATATCGTGTTGGACTTCTTTGGTGGGACTGGTTCAACGGGGCATGCGGTTCTAGTTCAGAACGCCGAGGACAAAGGGAACAGGCGTTTCATTCTCGTTCAGCTTCCAGAACCATTAACTCAGAAAGAGAAAGAGCTTGCAACGATTGCCGACATCACGAAGGAACGCGTCCGACGAGTAATCAGAAAGCTCGACGATGAGGACGCAGCCAGGCTCGGTATACAAAGCATCGAGAAGCAAGATCGTGGCTTCCGCGTTTTCAAGCTGGACGAATCGAATCTGAAGCCCTGGAATGCCGCTGTGCCGCACGCCGCCCCAGCGCTGGAGCGGCAGCTCGAACTGCACGTCAGTCATCTCCGAGAAGGGCGAACAGAGCAGGACATCCTTTACGAGATTCTTCTCAAGAGCGGCTATCCACTCACCACTCCGGTTGAAACCGTCGCACTCGCCGGCAAGGTGGTGCATAGCGTAGCGGGCGGGCAGCTTCTGATCTGCTTGGAACGAAAACTGACACTCGAACTGATCAGGGCTATGGCGGAACGCAAGCCCGAACGTGTGGTGTGTCTAGACGAGGGATTCGCTGGCAATGATCAGCTCAAGACGAATGCGGCGCACATCTTCGAGCCGACAGATCGGCGCGAAGCCAAGAGTGACGCGAAGCGTTTCAGAACAGTATGAAGCGAGAGGCAATTGAAACTCCAATTTGACGCGAACCAGCAGTTCCAGATCAACGCTGTGGCAGCCGTTGCTGATCTTTTTGAAGGCCAGCCACAAGGCGCACCCGAGTACGCCGTTATAAATGTTGCTGGCATGGCCGGTCTATTTTCGGGCCAGGAACAAACAGAACTCGGCCTGGGCAATCGCTTGCTCTTGGCCGAAAATTCACTTCTTACGAATACCCGCACGGTCCAAACGCACAATGAAATCGAAGTAGCCGAGTCGAAGGCTCCGCTCGAAGGATGGGAGCTTTTTGATAGACCGGCGAACGCTTCGCGTCAGTGCCCGCACTTTTCGGTAGAAATGGAAACGGGTACGGGAAAAACCTACGTTTACCTGAGAACAATCTTCGAGTTGTCTCTTCGCTACGGTTTTCAGAAATTCATCATCGTTGTGCCGAGCGTTGCTATTCGCGAAGGTGTCCTGAAGAACATCGAAATTACCGCCGAACACTTCCGCGCCCTGTACAACAATCTTCCGTTCGAACATTTCGTCTATGACGCGAAGAAGGTCAACCGGCTGCGCCAGTTTGCCACCAGCAACACCCTTCAGATTCTTGTGATCAATATCGATGCGTTTCGAAAGAACTTCACCGGAACGGAGGAGCAGCAAAAGAGCAACGTCATCTACAAAGAGAGTGACAAGCTCTCCGGACGCCAGCCGATTGAGTTCGTGCAGGCGGCGCGGCCCATCGTGATAATTGACGAACCGCAGAGCGTGGATAGGACGGATAAAGCACAGGAGGCTATCAAGGCGCTCAATCCTCTGTGTACGCTGCGATATTCGGCCACTCACCTGAATCCATACAATCTTGTTTACCGACTCGATCCGATACGCGCCTTCGAGCTAAAGCTCGTGAAGCAGATTGTCGTGGGAAGCGCCAAGGCAGAGGGAGCGGCAAACGATGCCTTCGTGCGTGTAGAGAAGATTGATTATAAGAACGGCATCAAAGCCAAGTTGCGGATTCACGTTCAGACGCCCCAGGGACCAAAAGAGAAGTCGATCACGGTGAAGCAAGGCGCTGATCTTTTTGTGCTTTCCGAGGAGCGTGCGAATTACAAAAACGGTTTCGAGGTGACAGAAATCAACGCCGAACCGGGTCGTGAGCACATTCGATTCGGCAATGGGCGGTCTATGCGGCTGGGAGAGGAAATCGGGGGACTACGCGAGGATGTGTGGCGCTCCCAAATCAAAGAAACGATTAAACGCCATCTGGAGAAAGAGTTGCAGGTTCGCGAAGCGGCTGGCGAAAGAGGTATCAAGGTTCTATCTCTCTTTTTCATTGATCGCGTGGCCAACTACCGCGATTACGATGGCGAGGGAAAGGCAGTGAAAGGCAAGTTCGCCGAGGCTTTTGAGGCTGAGTTAGCCCACTGGGCGAAAGATCAGCGATTCAAGGACATTTCTTGGCTCAAGGAACCTGTGGAGAAGCTGCACAACGGATATTTCGCTCAAGACAGAAAGGGCATCCTGAAGGACACAAGCGGCGATACACAGGCCGACGACGATGTCTACAACCTGATCATGAAGGAAAAGGAACGCTTGCTCTCATCCGATGAGCCGCTGCGTTTTATTTTCAGCCACTCAGCATTGCGCGAAGGCTGGGACAATCCAAACGTTTTTCAGATTTGCACGCTGAACGAGACTAGAAGTGCGCTTAAAAAGCGGCAGGAGATTGGCCGGGGCCTGCGCTTGCCCGTCGACCAGAATGGTTTGCGCGTCTTCGATGATTCGATCAACAAGCTCTTCGTGATGGCAAACGAGAGCTATGAGGACTTCGCAAAGGCACTCCAGAACGAGTACGAAGAGGATTGCGGAGTAACCTTCGGTAAGATTTCGCTGGCTGCAATTGCAAAGCTGACGCGGGTGGTAGATGGAGAAGAGAAACCTATTGGACGTGAGGCGGCGGCGATTATCCAGGCCGCATTGGTTGAGCAGAAAATGCTCGACGGCGATGGTCATCTTCAACCAGCCTTTGATCCCAAACGTCCGGACTTCAAAGTTGAGCTGCCAGAAAGCCAGAAGGACTTGGCCCCCGCCGTTGTTGACCTATTGGCATCCTTCCAGATTGAACGCCATGTTCGAAGAGCGCGCGACGAAGGAAACAACCGGCTGAGAAAAGAGATCACGCTCAGCCCTGAGTTTGCCGAACTCTGGAAACGAATTAAGCCGAAGACCACCTATCGAGTCGAATTCGCAACGGATGTGTTGGTGCAACGAGCTGTCTATGCTTTGAAACAAATGGAGCGAATCGAGAAGCCTCGCATTCGTCTTGTGGCTGGAAGATTGGGCGTGGAAAAAGGCGGCGTCACCGCAGAAGCCGTCAGTGTAGCCGAGGAAAAAGTGGTATACGGCGGGCCGGTCCCGGATTTGCTGGCCTATCTTCAGAATGAGACCGAGCTTACCCGGTCGACTTTGGTCCGCGTCCTGAAAGAATCAGGAAAATTGGGCGAGTTCTTCAATAACCCGCAACGCTTTATGGATGCAGTGGCAACCATTCTTAAAAATGAGCTTCATCGCCTTCTCGTAGACGGGATCAAGTACGAGAGGATTCCGGGCGAAGGATCGGTCGCCGAGTGGGAAATGCTACTTTTCAAGGACGAAGAGCTAATCAACTACCTTAAAGCGCTTCAGGTAGAAAAATCGGTTTACGAGTATGTGGTATACGATTCAGAGATAGAGCGTGAGTTCGCTAAACGCCTGAACGAGCGCGACGATATCAGGCTCTTCGTAAAGCTGCCAAACTGGTTTCTGGTTGACACCCCTATCGGCAAATACAATCCCGATTGGGCCATCCTCAAACAAGATGGCCTTGCCTTATATCTGGTGCGCGAAACGAAGGGAACGCGGGACTACCTGAAACTCCGCACGAGCGAAGCAGACAAGGTTCGCTGCGGTGAGAAACACTTTGATGCTATCGGCGTTCCGTTTGATGTTGTCGTTTCAGCCGACGACGTGTGAACTTTGATGGCGATCCTCGTTCGAGTAGCCGTCGATAACGCGTATGGAGCAGCTTGTGTTGATTGACCACGACGGACTGGCTTGCCTTCTCTCAAACATTTCCTGAAACGGATTGACCGTGTGGCTGGGATGATTTTCAAGTCCGTTCAGATCGCAGAGACAGCCAGTGGAAACGGACCTGAGCCAAGAAGTGGCCCGGGTGTACGCAACCGCAAGAGATTCTGGCCCCCTTCTGCACTTTCGCGCAGCTTTGTTGATGCTCTTCCTTATGCACCGCCCAGTGTGGACCAATACCGCGAATCGACATATTCTGCCCGGCTCGAAAGAGCTGGCCGAACGGCTGTCCTGACCTACAAACCAAAACGAGGCTCCAGCTGATCGGTTCTTGAGTTCGTTCCAACCCGTAGGACCGCCGCTTGTAAGTGGGTTCGCGAACAATCGGGTGCCCCTTAAGACGAGGACACGTTCTTGCCTTCGCCGCCGCAATTCGACGGAAGATTCCAGCTCAAAAGCAAAGCTGGCGGCTGATTCAGGCAAAAGGCAACTGCGCAGGCAAGTTTTCCGAAACCGGAAATAAAGAATGACTGAGCCGATGTGAGATGCTGCTTCTCGGAAAATAAACCGCAGCAGGGACGAGTCTGCGTGTCCTCCCTTTGCGTTCTACGTTCAACGAGCCTCAACTAAACGTCCTGTAATGTGATAAAGAAATTTATGTCCTCGCTATAGATTTGCGCAAACCGTTGAAGTTCGACGAAATCAACCCGCCGCTCTCCAAGTTCGCATTTGGAGACATAGGTATGGGATTTTCCCAATCGCCGAGCGACTTGCACCTGAGTCAATCCCGCGCTTTTGCGAGCTGCCACAAGTCGTTTCGTAAACTCTCTATAAGCTCGCTGATATAAGAGGTCCCTTGGATTCACGCCGTACGGTATAGTCAATACTTGACAAGTTCCCCAAAATGGGGAATTGTCTTTTTGGGGGGTTGTCGCCTACAGCGTCGGGCTCGCTATCACTCTAACGAGGTTGCCAAGGCTGGCAGATCTAAAATCGAGATGGATCACGCAGCCACAGTCTCCGTTCAATTTCGTGCTTCAGTCTCCCGGCCGGAAGAACTCTGTGAAGTTCCTGCGCCTGAACCTACTCTTTCCGAAAATAGGCCCGACGAAGTTCTTTTCGAACACATAGCGCTCGGCACGCAGGAAGCGCTAGCTATCTTATTTCGGCGTTACGCTACACGCATACGCGCCATTGGCTCGAGAATCCTTCGCGACCCAGGGGAAGCCGATGACTTGGTACAAGAGGTCTTCCTTTATGTTTTTAGAAAAGGGAGGCTCTACGATTCGTCAAAAGGACCAGCCCGGTCTTGGCTAATTCAAGTTGCTTACACTCAAGCTTTCTTGCGACGAAGGACGCTGAATTCCCATGGGCTTTATGGGCCTGCTCCCATCTATAGACCCACTGACATTGATCCGCCCCTCCTCCAAGCATCGTACGAGGCTTACACCATTGAGGGGGTTTTTGGCAGGAGTGGATGGAAGACGGTCTGGGATAGCCTGACCGAGTATCAGCGCGAGACGCTACGACTCCACTTCTATGAGGGTTGCACGTTCAATGAGATTGCTGAAAAGTTGGGCCAATCCTACGTTAACATCCGCCATCACTACTACCGAGGTTTGGAAAAGCTTCGACAGCACGCAGATGAGAACGATCTGAATTGGCCCTAGGTCGTCTGTTATGGCGGAAGACGAGTAGGAATATCGAGGCTTGGTAACACATGGATTCGCACGAGAAATACATAGAATTGTGCGCTGCTTCAACCGCCGGCGAACTCAGCCGCGGGGAAGAACAAGAGCTTCAAGAACATCTTGCCGTTTGCGCCTCATGTCGGCGCGTCAAATACGAATACGAGATGACGGCTCAGGACGCTGTTCCCGCCCTAGCCGATGCTCTCGCCTGCTCTCCGGCCGTCGAACCCGATAGTAATTGGTCCGTTGAACGAGCCGAGGCCGCCTTTTTCAAGCGGCTCCGAACGGAGCAGAATTCGTCTCCCGCCAATCCATCCGGAAGCGCAATCAGCGAGCCGGCGGGTCGCCGGTTCACGTATCGGCCATCTCAAATCCCGTGGGCTGAACTTTGGATGCCGTTTGCGGCGTGCGTATTGCTGGCCATTGCGTTGGGGTTTGTTGCCTATCGAAGCGGATTGAATCGCGGTGCTGCCAGCACGCAACAGGGAGCTGCAGCGTCAAGCGCGTCCGCTGGGCCGATCGAGGAACAGATTAGTGATTTCGGTCACGAAAGATCGCAATTCCTGACGAAGCTCGCAGACGACGACAAGGCCATAAGTGATTTCAAACGGCAGGTCGCGGAGCAAACAGACGAGATCAAGCGATTGAAAGGCGCCAGCGGCAACGCCCTTGCCAGTAAACAAAGTGGATCGCAACCGAGTACAGGTGCATCAAGCGAGATTGCGCGTCGAGAGGCAGAACTCGTCGCAGCTCAAACGAACCTACAGCAACTGCAATCCAAAGCCGACACGCTCAGCCAGCAGCGTGAGGATACGGCGAAGCAGGCCCAGGCGCTTCAAGCGAAAGTGGATGAGTTGACTCAACTTGCGCGGGACCGAGAGCAAGCGCTCGATCAACAGCAAGTGGTGAACGCAAAACAGCAGGTGTTGCTCGATCACGATCGCGACATCCGTGAGTTGATGGGCGCGCGCGACCTATACATTGCCGAGGTTCACGATGTCGCGGGAACCGGAGAGACAGACAAAACCTATGGCCGTGTTTTCTATACGAAAGGGAAGTCACTCATTTTCTACGCATATGACTTGGACCAGGAAACGAACTTGAAGACCGCCAGCACATTCCAGGCCTGGGGAAGTCGCGGTATAGACAAACAACAAGCCCTCAGTCTAGGAGTCTTCTACGAAGACAACACTAGCAAGAAGCGATGGATTCTAAAATTTGACGATCCCAAAACTCTGGCGAACATTGATGCAGTATTCGTAACGGTAGAGCCTCACGGCGGAAGCCACCATCCCAGCGGCAAGCAGTTGCTGTTTGCCTACCTACGTGTAACTCCGAATCATCCGTAGGGCTGTCTCCGCGAAGGTTTCCCATCCCGTGAGGCTGATTGCCTGAGCGCGGCCAAACCGTTTCGAACTTCAATACCGTAGTTCGTCCAGCGCCGACCCTGCAACACCTCAAGCAATTGGCACTTCAGTTCGCTTCGGTCGATCCAAAACCCAACGAACACCCTCGACTCCTGATGCCGCGCGGAATCTCAGGCGGTGAAGAGTGTATTTTTTGCGCCCTTCAAATTTTCCTGTGCCGCCGTCTTCACCCTGGTGAGCGCGTATGCCTCTGAAAGACAATGCGATTCCTGAATCGAAACTTCAAAAGCAGCGGTCGGGAAACTACCGAAACGGGCGGGAGCGACCCCACTTTTTCGGCTTTCAGCCGCCCAAAAAGTTCGTGGGGTCGCTCCCGCCCTCTTTAATACGACGCGACAGTTGCACTGTCGCATCCACAGGCGGAAGAACCAACCAGTAGCAAGACGCACATAGCAACGGCTTCTTCCAGAGATGTCAAACTCCAGGGCGAAATTATTTTTGCTTTCCACCGACACAATTTCCTTCCCCAATACTGAATAGGTAAGTAGAGGAAGAGATCTTGCCTCAGTCTCTTCCTACGCGGGAGCCGTCATGGAGTCCGCGTTTTCAACCACCAACCGATCCCCGTGGTCGCCCACCGGCTGGCGTGGGGTTTGATGGACTCGCCCAAGTCCATTAATGAGGCAACCCCACTTTCGGCCCTTCCAATTTCGGTGTAGCGGAGGAATTGGTCGGTGAATCTGATTGGTTCGCATACGTGACTTGAGATCGATGACAGGAATTCTGCAAAGCCTCAGGCACCAAAGGAGAACTGATATGGCAATCCTAAAATCGTCGCCCAGACCACCAAGGAATGAAACGCTGCAAATTCGTGTCGAAGAGCAAATCAAAACAAAACTCCACGATTATGCCGAGTTCATTGATTCTTCCGAGTCATATGTCGTGAGCGAAGCCCTGAAGATGCTGTTTAGGAAAGACGACGAATTCAAAAGTTGGCTCCAGGATCCGTTACGCGCCAGCGGCTATTCGCAAAACGGAGAAGACGCAGTTGTTGAGAGCCCTAGGACCACACAAGCAAAATGATGCAAGCCCGCCGACGAACGCACCTTAGCGAGTCGCGATGGTAAGGGCTGGCTGGAAAAGGCTGCCAAATTAAAAACCCTATTTCAGACGAGTGTGAACCGCAGCGCAAATACACAACTTTGGATCTCATCGCCGCGTGATTTATCATGTCCGCATGCATCAATCCGACGCCGGTTCGACGAACAAGGAGAAAATCCATGTCACGTCGGATCGTGCAAGATGCAGACACGGGCATGCCCCAGCCTCGCCAGCGCGGGTACGTCTATCAAAAGCAACGAAAGAAGGGCGATCCGTGGGACCCCAAGCAGCGTTCGTACGGCCGTTACCGTGTAGACGTTCCTGGGGAACGCGGTCAGAGAGAAGTCAGACTAGCACTGGGGTGGTGTCGCGACGAACTGGACGCCATGCTGAAATTGCACGAAGAGATGAGGAGGAGCGGCGCGCTCGACTTGGACAGAGTTCGGGAGCGTCTTGCACCTGCCATTACTTTTCGTGCGCAAGCCGCGTGGTGGCTCGAGGAAATGACCGCTGGGCGAATCGTTAACGCCAAGAAGCGTGAACGGATCGACCCCAACACCATTTCCGTTTACCGGACAGCAGTTGCATACCTTAGCGATCAAATCGGGGACAAGGCGTTGGCCTCAATTAATAATCCGGAAGCGAAGACATTAGTCGCATGGATGGTGTCCGAGCGAACCGGGGATGGCAAGCGTCGGTTCTCTGACAAGACCGTAGTCGAGTATTTTCGAGTGCTTCGTAAAGTTATCGCTTCGGCGCTGGACGAGAAGTTCAATCCCGTTCATCACCGTGAGTGGAATCTCGCAGCAATATGTTTGCCGCGGGTAAATCCAAGGAAGCAGTGTCGGCCTACTTTCACGCCGAAGGAAATGACTACGCTGCTCTCCAACGCGGAAGGTCAGTTCATGGTCTTCTATTTCTTTTGCGCGGTTACTGGCTTGCGTGTGTCCGAAGCCATCGCAATAGAAATAGACAAACACCTCAGTCCGGATTGTTCGATCGTCTACGTGAGACAGCAGCGGGAAAAACATGTCGGGCGCGTCAAGCCACACCTGAAGACCGAATCAGGTTGTCGCGACGTCGATATTCACCCGACTGCCGCCGAAGTTCTGCGTGACTTCATCGGTAATCGGACGCGAGGTTTTCTGTTTGAAGCTGCGAGCGGCAATATGTTCGATCCCAACAATATTAAGCGGGATAGCTTGTCCTTAATCCTAACGAAAATGGGGCGGGCTGAAACCGGTACGAGGTTCAACGTATTTCGGCGTTTCCGGGAAGCCGTACTTCAGCGAAGCGAGGTGCGGCAAATCCTGATTGATTATTGGATGGGACACTCGAACACGACTATGGCAGACCGCTACGGAAAGCAACTTGTTGAAGACGTCGAATACAGGCAGGAGCAAGTTAGTAAGGTCGGACTGGGATTTGAAGTCCCGGCTTCCATGTTTGGGCTACGTGGGCTACACGTTACTGAGGTTCACGCAGCAGCTTAATGAGTAACACGATGAAAACAAAAGAGGGAATGGTCGGGGCGAAAGGATTTGAACCTTCGACCTCCTGGTCCCGAACCAGGCGCGCTAGCCAGGCTGCGCTACGCCCCGACGGTACAACGGGAACAACACTTCAAGTTTAAGCTACCCGCGCTGCATCCGCAACGCGTGCTTTTCCGGGCGCCCACCCTTTTCTTTTCGAAAGGGTGCGTTTCGC
Organism: uncultured Acidobacteriota bacterium; assembly: GCA_963702125.1. Classification (GTDB taxonomy): domain Bacteria; phylum Acidobacteriota; class Terriglobia; order Acidiferrales; family UBA7541; genus Palsa-295. The sequence continues at coordinate 3,201,654 of OY969716.1, read as the reverse complement.
ACTCAACAAAAAACTAGACCGCTTTCGATTGTGCGCGCACCACTTCGGGCAGGCGCACCAGGCGCGCGTCGGTGATAGAGGGGATCTCGCGGATTTTTGCGAGGATCGCGTCGTCCACTTTGCCGTCGAGCCGCACCAGCGCGATCGCATCGGCGCCTTGCTCGGGCTTGCTGCGGCCCAGCGAGAACGTTGCAATGTTCACGCCGAGCGCGCCGAGTGCCGTGCCAATCTTGCCGATCACACCCGGCACGTCGCGGTTGCGCGTGATCAAAATCGTGCCTTCGAGCGGCGCTTCCAGCTCGATGCCGTCGATCACCAGCAAGCGCGGCGAACCGTCCTGGCCCACCGTGCCTTCCGCCGTCAATTCTTTCCCACTGCTCGTTGCTGACACTTCAATCGTATTCACGTAGCCGCGTTCGCGACGCCGCGTCACTTCTTCCACCACGAGTCCACGCTTCGCCGCTTCCTGCGCCGCGTTCACCAGATTCACCGGCTCTTCGATCACCGCGTTCATCAGGCCCATCAGCACGGCACTCCGCACAACGTGCGACCCCACTTCCGCCGGCTCGCCCGAGTAGCGGATGCGAACGTTGGTAAAGCTGTGCGACGCAGACGCCTGCGCCAGAAAAATTCCCAGCCGGTCCGCCAACTCCAAATAAGGTCCGAGCCGCTTGTACTGGTCCGGCGAAAGCGCCGGCATATTCACCGCGTTGCGAATCTGGCCGTCGAGCAAATAATCTTTCACCTGCTGCGCGATCAGCGTTCCGATTTCTTCCTGCGCTTCTGCGGTTGAGCCCGCGATGTGCGGCGTCGCCACCACATTCGGCAACCCGATCAGCGGGGAATTCTTCGGCGGCTCCACGGCAAACGTGTCGAGCCCCGCGCCCGCGATATGCCCGCTCTTCAGCGCTTCCGCCAACGCGCCTTCGTCGATCAATTCGCCGCGCGCGCAGTTGATGATTCGCGCGCCCTTTTTCATTTGCGCGATCGCCGCCGCGTTGATGATTTTCTCCGTCGAGGGGCTCAGCGCGGTGTGCAGCGAGATCACATCGGCGCGCTTCAACACTTCCTCCAGAGGAATCAGCTCCACTTCCAGTTCCTTCGCCACAGACTGCGACACATAAGGATCGAACGCGATCACCTTCATGTCGAAGCCCTTGGCGCGGCGCGCCACTTCCATGCCCACTCGGCCAAAGCCGATCAGGCCGATGGTCTTTCCGCGCAGCTCCACGCCCGACGACGACTTCTCCCAAAGTCCCGCATGGATGCCCGTATTCGCCTTCGGCACCTGCTTGGTCAGTGCCAGCAGCAGCGCAAAGGTATGCTCAGACACCGAAACGGCGTTGCCGCCCGGCGTGTTCATGACGAGCACGCCCCGGCGCGTCGCCGCGTCCATGTTCACGTTGTCCACGCCCACTCCGGCGCGGCCGATCACTCGAAGCTTCTTGGCCTTTTCAAGCAGTTCCGGCGTCACCTTGGTTGCGCTGCGCACCACCAAGCCGTCGGCATCGGCGATATCGGTCGGCAGCGACGCTGCCGTCGGGACTTGCACGTCCCATCCCGTCGCCTTCAGAAGGTTGATTCCACGGTCGCTAATCTTGTCTGCAATCAGAATTTTCATGCCATAAAGCCTAAAGGCTGGTATTGCTCCTGTCAAATGGCCCGCCAAGGCCCGATTTTCGTGTGATATTCTGGAATTACACGAATTCCAACGAGGAAACCCGAATGTCTTACCTGGAACGAATCCAGACCGACCTTGTGACCGCCATGAAGTCCAAGGATGAGCTGCGCTTGAGCGTATTGCGCATGGTGAAGAGCGCGCTGAAGCTGAAGGAAGTCGACAAAATGGCGCCGCTCACAGACATGGAGTCGATGCAGATCCTGCAGACCCTCGTGAAGCAGCGCAAGGAGTCCGTCGAGCAGTTCACCCAGGGCGGGCGTCAGGACCTGGCCGACAAAGAAGCCAAGGAAATCGGCATCATTGAGGAGTACCTGCCGGCGGCTCCGTCGGATTCGGATATGGAACGCGCCATCGCCGAAGCGGTGCAAGAGACCGGAGCCGACTCGCTGAAGCAGATGGGCGCCGTAGTGAAGGCCGCCCGCGCCAAGCTCGAGGGCAAAGCCATCGACGGTAAGGTCCTCAGCGACAAAGTCCGCGACACGCTTACCCCTAAGTCCTAAGTCGAACCGCTCCTGTACAAGTGGAATAGGCACGTTGTGCCTGGCCCTAATCCCACAACCCTACAGGCACGACGTGCCTATTCCACTCGCAGTCGGATGCCGCAAGCCCATTCTTTCCAGCGTTCCCATTTTGGAACCGCCGTCGCCCATATCCTTTTACCTTTACACCTCGTAACTATCGTGTTATCATCCGTAGGGGTTCAGTAGTCGCCCCTCAACGCACCAGCATGCACCGCGCCTCTTCTCCTCACGGCGCCGGACGCACCCCCACCGGCTTCACGCCCCACTCCGCCCCCCAACCCACAATTTCTAATCGCAACTTTTCGCGATTAGAATTCACCGTAACTCATAGAAAACACTCACCCACCCCCAAGTCTAATCGCAACTTTCGCAGCACAAATCCACATGGCGCGTGGGGTAGCCAGTTTTGGCTGCGCAACCACAACCCAAGCACCGTAAGCTGTGCGCGCTCCACGCCAACCCAAAGAGTGACACAGGCTGGAGTTGGCCTGTGTGCCGTTCCTCCTGCCCTTGCCTTCCCGCCTTTGACGTCATCCAGAGGCCCGTTCACGGGCCGAAGGATCTCTCTTCGCTCTTGCTCTCTCCTAGCCAACCACCCAATGCCCCCGTTGCCACCTGTAGCGGCGGGTCAGCGAAGCGCCCCGACCCGGCAGCCTTTGCCTTTGTGCCGCGAGCCAGTTGCAATCCACCCGATAATTTCTAATCGGAGCACTCGCCGATTAGAATTGCCCGAAACTTACACAAAACAAAGGACCGACCCCCTTTCTAATCGACACAAATTTACCCAGTGCGCCGTGACATCCACACCCACCTGGTCGCCCCAACACCACGCACAGATTGACGGTGTATGTTACATCTCGCGGTGCTCGCCTGACGCGTGCGCCGGTTGTGGTAGGCTCCCGCCGCGAGGTCACCGATGAAAATCAGGATGCGATTGGGTTTGTACTGCGGAGCTGCGGTCGTGTGGACGATCACGGTGTGCTTGGCTGTGGTGCTGGTGAGTGCGAGCGCTTTGCAGGGGCAGAGTGCGGCGACGGCGTCTCCGGGGGAGAAGCTTTTCACCGAGCACTGTGCATCGTGCCATGCGCCGTTCAATGCGGTGAGGGCGCCGTGGCCGCAGACGTTGCAGCTGATGACGGCGCAGACGATTTTGGCGGCGCTGGAAACGGGGAAGATGCAGGCGCAGGGTGCGACGATGACGCACGAGGAGCGGTTCACGCTGGCGAATTACCTGGGGCGGCACGAAACGGCGACGGCGACAAAGGCGAACTCTTGCCCGGCGAGCCCCGCAAGCATTGCGGCTGGCCCAAGCGCGGCGCGATGGAATGGTTGGGGCGTGGATATCGATAACAGCCGATTCCAGCCTGAGGCTATGGCGCAGCTCACGAAAGAGGACGTGGCGAAGCTGAAAGTGAAGTGGGCCTACGGCATGCCGGGGGCGACGGGAGCCGGCGGGCAGCCGACGATTATCGGCGACGCGCTTTACGTGGGTGGGGGAGACGGCGCGGTGCACAAGCTAAACGCGCGGACCGGCTGCGAATACTGGAGCGTGATCCCGTCAGCAGCGGTGCGAGCGGCGATCAGCGTGAGCGACGACGGGAAGGTGGCGTACTTCGGTGACGTGCAGGCGCGCGCGTATGCCGTGGACACCGCGACCGGCGCGGTGATCTGGAAGACGGAACTCGACCAGCATCCGTTCGCGTTGATCACCGGCGCGCCGAAATTGTTCGGCGGGAGATTGTACGTGCCGGTCTCATCGGCGGAGGAATTGGGCGCGGCGAATCCTGCATACGAATGTTGCACCTTTCGCGGGAGCGTAGCCGCGCTCGACGCGAGGACGGGTGCGCTCATTTGGCAGACGTACACGATTCCCCAGAAGGCTGCGCCGTTGCCGGACGGAAGCGGTAAAGCGAAGTTTGGTCCGTCGGGCGCGGCGGTGTGGAGTTCGCCGACGATCGATGCCGCGAAAGGCGTGCTGTATTTCGGTACAGGCGACAACTACGCCGCGACCGACACGGGCACGAGCGACGCCGTGTTTGCCGTGCAATTGAGCGACGGGAAAATTTTGTGGACCGCGCAGCTGACTAAAGGCGATGAGTTCAACATCGGCTGCGTGATTCCGTCGAAGGCGAACTGCCCGAACGACCCGGGGTCGGATTTCGATATCGGTGCGCCGCCGATTTTGCGCACGCTCGGCGGTGGGAAGAGAATTTTGATCGTCGGACAAAAATCGGGCGTGGTGTACGGGCTCGACCCGGATGACAAGGCCCGCGAAATTTGGAAGACGCGAATCGGAAAAGGCGGATACCTGGGCGGCGTGGAGTTCGGAGGCGCGGCGGACCAGAAGACGACATACATGACGCTCTCGGATTGGTCCCCGACTGATTCGAAGTTGGGAGGCGGGGTGTTCGCGCTGGACATTGCGACGGGACAAAAAATTTGGGCGGCGGCTCCTGTACCGCCGGCATGCACGGCGGCGGCGGGATGCAGCGCGGCGCAGCCGGGGCCGGCAACGTTGATTCCGGGCGTAGTGTTTGCGGGATCGATGGATGGGCACATGCGCGGGTACGACGCGGCGACGGGCGCGATCGTATGGGACGTGGACACGACGGGGAACTACGACACGGTGAACGGAGTTCCTGCGCACGGTGGCTCACTGAACTACGCAGGCGCGGTAGTCGCAGGCGGCATGGTTTACATCATGTCCGGCTACACAACAAATGCAGGCATGGCCGGCAATGTGATGCTGGCGTTTTCAGTGGAGGGGAAGTAGCGGAGGCACGGTTTTGCCGGTGCAGGCACGGCGGAATGTCTAGCGCCACGAACTGTTCGCCGCGGCGTTATGGCTGGCACAGCCAGTATGGAGTGCGGCAGGTCCTAACGCCGCTTTCACGCAATCCAACGCGAGCACAACACGATCACGCGCCAAGCGGGCGACGCGTGGCGAGTAGCATGGGCGTTCTCGCCGGTGTGGCGTGCGGGTGGACGCGCCGACGGGGAGTGGGTGCCTGGCCTTCGGCCTTGCAGAAGTTGTAGCCGTGTACACTGCGGGAAAGCGGCGTTAGGACCCGCCGCACTCCGATAGGGGGCTCGGTGCGCGTGAGGGGAGGAGGCGGATTGGGAATGGTGGTGCGTGCGTCGCCTCTTTACCGGCGAAGGATTAGAAGGTGGTGAGGTCCGCGGTGGAGAGGATGGGTTTGGGGTAGCCGTTGCGCGTTACGGCTAGCATGGCGCGGCCGATTTGTTGGGTGCTGGTGATGCGTTTGGGCATTAGCAATTTGAGGAGGCCGATCAGCGGGCCGAGGACAACGTAGAGTTTGCGGTAGAGCGGGGTGCGGGACTCGATTCCGTCGAGGGCCTCGATGAAGCCGGGGCGGAAAATGTAGGCAGATTTGAAGCTGGCGGCTAGTACGGCGTTTTCGGCTTTTCCTTTTACGCGGGCCCACATGATGCGGCTTTTCTCGGTGCTGTCGCTACCTTCGCCCGAGATGAATATAAAGGTGAGGCCGGGGCTGGCGCTTTTGAGAGCGCGGACGGCCGCGACAGTGATGCCGTAGGTGATGCGCGTGTAGTCGGCTTCGGACATGCCGGACGAGCCGGCGCCGAGGCAGAAGTAGCATGCGTCGAGACCGGTAAGTTGGGGCTCGATGGCGGAGAAGTCTTGAAAATCGGAGTGGACCAAGTCGTGGGTTTTTTGTTGATTGGGGAAATTGGGCGGCAGCGGGTCGGACGGCTTGCGCACGACGCGGAGGATCGAATCGACGCCGTGATCGCGGAGGCACTCGAGCAGCACACCCTGCCCAACCATTCCCGACGAACCGAAGATCACCACTCGCATGGGAATAGTCTAGCCCAAGATTTAAATGTAGCGCCGCGGCCTTTAGCGCGGCAGAGTCGGCAAATCCGGGAATCGAGATGCTGTTCGATGCAGCGACGCCGCATCCCAGAATCGGGCAGCTCGCGACGCGACGCGGCTGCGATCCCAGCGCTAACGGCCAATGTTATCTGGCATTTCCGATGAGGACGAAATGGAGCGGTGCGTGCTTGGTGACCGCTACAAGCTGTAGATGATCCCGAGAGGTGTGTCGATGGCGGATTTTTGGCAGGACGTCAAATACGGAGTGCGGACGCTGGCGAAGAGCCCAGGCTTCGTGCTGGTGGCAGTGCTCACCTTGGCGCTGGGCATCGGCGCGAATACGGCGATTTTCAGTGTGGTTAACGGCGTCCTGCTGAAACCGCTGCCGTACCCCGACTCGGGAAAACTAGTGGCCGTGTACACCGTGCTGCCGGGTGCGCCGAAGTTTTCGGTGTCGCTGGCGGACTACAAAGATTTCATGGAGCGCAGCAAAGTTTTTTCGAACGCGACGCTCTTTGTGCAGCGCGACTTGGACCTCACGGCGAACGGAGTGCCGACGCACCTGACAGGCATGGGCGTCTCGAGCGGATATTTTCAGGTGCTGGGATTCCGCCCGGCGCTCGGCCGCGATTTCGCGGAAAGCGACGGCCTGAAAGACGGTGGCCACACCGTGATTCTGAGCGACCGGCTGTGGCGCGAACATTTCAATGGCGATCCGAATGTGGTGGGCAAGCAGGTGACACTTTCGGGCGAGTCGTACACCGTGATCGGAGTGATGCCGCCGGGCGTGCAGCACGTGGGCGGAAATTATCGCAGCGTCGGGCAGGGCGATACGGTGGACATTTGGTGGGCGCTGCAACTGTGGCCGATCAAGACGGACGGATGCGATCGGAACTGCCACTTCACGAATATGGTGGGCAGGTTGAGGCCTGGCATTACGCTCGAGCAGGCGCAGGCAGAAATGGGAACGCTCGTCGCGGTGATGGCGCACGAGAACCATCAGGATACGGACGGCAACTGGCATAAAGTTTCGCTCGTGCCGCTGAAAGAGGATGTGGTGGGGCGCGCGCGGGAAATGTTGATCGTGGTGATGGCGGCGGTGGGATTTTTGCTGCTGATCGCGTGCGTGAATGTGGCGAATCTTTCGCTGGCGCGCGCGGCGGGGCGGCAGCGCGAAATCGCGATGCGCGTGGCGCTGGGAGCGTCGCGCGGGCGGATTGCGCGGCAACTTCTCGCGGAGAGTTTTCTGCTCGCGGCGGGCGGATGTTTCTTTGGTTTGATTTTGGCGAAGTGGGGAATCGATGCGTTGCTGGCGCTGGCACCGGAGGGATTTCCGCGTGCGGCGGCTGTGGGGATGGATTGGCGTGTGCTGGTGTTTGCGGCGGGCGCGACGGTGGTGACGGCGGTGCTGTTTGGAATTGCGCCGGCGATTTCTGCGCCGCAGGCTGATGTGAACGCGACGCTGAAAGAGGGAGATCACTCGACGGCGTCGGCGGGGCACATGCGGCTGCGCAACGTGTTGGCCGTGGCGGAAATTGCGCTGGCACTGGTGGTGCTCGTTGGCGCGGGGCTGATGGCGCGCACATTTCTAAATTTGCAACATGTCAACGCGGGATTTAATTCGGATCACGTGCTGACGTTCAAGCTGGATGTTCCGCAGGCGCGGTACAAAGAGGATGCGAAGTACGTCGCGTTTTACCGCGGGCTGGTGGATCGGCTGCGCGCGCTGCCGGGTGTGACGACGGTGGGTGTTGGGTCGGACCTGCCGTGGACGGGCTACGACGAAAATTTGATGGTGAGCGTGGTGGGACATGCCGAGGCTAGCGGCAACAACGCGCTCGGTGCGCGCTACCACTTCGTGTCGCCCGATTATTTTCGTGCGATCGGGACGCCGCTGATTGCGGGCCGATTCTATACGGCTGAGGATAATTTGAAGTCGGCGCCGGTGCTGATCGTGAACCAGGCTCTGGCGGCGCAGTTTCCGGGTGGCAACGCGCTGGGGCAGTACGTGACGACTTATAACGATACGAAGATGCAGATCGTGGGTATCGTGGGCGACGTACAGGATGCGCCGTCGGGCACGAATGCGCATCCTGCGATTTATTTCGACGATTGGCAAATGGTAGGCGGAGGCGAGCGCTTCATCACGCTGAAGACGGCGGGCGATTGGCGTCCGTTGGCTGCGGCGATTCCGCGCGAAGTGTCGGCTCTGGACTCGGATTTGCCGGTGCTGAAGGTGAGGCCGCTGACGACGGTGAGCGCGGAGGCGATTTCTTCCACGCGATTCACGCTTATGCTCGTCGGCGCGTTTGGAGTGATCGCGCTGGTGCTGGCGGCAGTGGGCGTGTTCGGCGTGATCTCGTACTCCGTGACGCAGCGGACGAATGAAATTGGGATTCGCATGGCGCTGGGGGCGCTCGAGCGCGATGTGCTGGGGATGATTGTTGGACAAGGTGTCAAGTTGGCGGTGCTGGGCGTCGCGATTGGGTCGGCGGCGGCGCTGCTGCTGACGCGGGAGATGCAGACGCTGCTTTTTGGGGTGAGCCCGTTCGACCCGGTGACAATGGCCGTGGTTGCGGCGGGGTTGGTTGGCGTGGCGCTGGTCGCGTGTTGGTTGCCGGCGAGGCGGGCGGCGGGCGTGGATCCGATGACGGCCCTGCGGCACGAGTGACGTAGCCGGGGCTGGACAACTGTATATATAAGGATGGCGAGGCGGCGCGATGTTCGCGCCGTCTTTTTTTTGGGATGGGCGCTCGTGGGGCGTGGGACGAGCGCCGGATCGGCTGTCGGACGCGCCGGACGGCTTGCGTGCCGTGCTGCTGAGTGTTAACTTGCGCCGTCTGCATTCAGGAGAATCGATGGCGACGAAACAGTGGAGCTCGACGGCACCGCCGGCGGAATTCCAGCCCTACGTGGGAGCGGAAGAAACGGTGGCGGAGTTCAGCCTGCGTGCGGTGATTCTGGGATCGCTGTTCGGGATCTTGTTCGGCGCGGTGAGCGTGTACGTGGGATTGCGCGCCGGGCTAACCGTGAGCGCGTCGATTCCGATCGCCGTGCTATCGATCAGCATCCTGCGCGCATTCGGGCGCTCGACGATTCTCGAGAACAACATCGTGCAGACCACGGGGTCGGCGGGCGAGAGCGTGGCGGCCGGCGTGATCTTCTCGATTCCGGCGCTGATCTTTCTCGGTTTCTCGTTGAACGCGGAATATTGGCGGATCTTCTTCCTGGCGCTGCTCGGCGGATGGCTTGGCGTGCTGTTCATGATTCCGCTGCGGCGGCAGCTGATCGTGAAGGAGCACGGGAACCTGACATTTCCTGAGGGCACGGCGTGCGCTGACGTGTTGGTGGCGGGCGAGCGCGGCGGATCGTTTGCGGGGCGCGTGTTTTGGGGATTAGGACTGGGCGGACTTTACACGTTTGCGATGAACACCCTGGGGATGTGGCAGAGCCAGCCGGAGTATCAACCGCAGTGGCTGCCGGGCGCGTCATTCCGGGCGGCGATCACCTCTGAATATTTGGGAGTGGGATACATCATTGGGCCAAAGGTGGCGGGAACTTTGTTTGCCGGCGGCGTGATTTCTTGGTTGGTGATTATGCCGGCGATCAAGTTTTTCGGATCGCTTGGCGGGAATGTGCCGCTGTATCCATCGACGATTCCGATCAATCAGATGACGCCAAGCGAGTTGTGGGGCAGCTACATCCGGCCGATGGGCGCGGGTGCGGTGGCTGCTTCCGGGTTGATTACGCTGATCAAGACAATGCCGACGATTTACTCGGCGTTGACCGCTGGGTTGAAGGACATTCGCGCGAAGCAGGTGGGACTATCGGAGCAGAAGCGGACCGAGCGCGACATGTCGATGCGCGTGGTTGTGATCGGGTCGGTGGTGATTGTGGCGATGATGTGGGCGCTGCTGAAGTTCAAGCCGATTCCGGGCGCGATGACCAGCGGTTGGGCGGATTTGCTGGCGGCGATTTTTGTGGTGACGTTTGGATTTTTGTTTGTGACGGTGGCGTCGCGCATCAGCGGATTGATCGGCAACTCGTCGAACCCGATCAGCGGCATGACGATTGCGACGTTGATGGCGACGTGCGCGGTGTTTCTGGTGATTCACTGGACTTCGACGGCGGATGAGGTGCTGGCGCTGACGATCGGCGGAGTGGTGTGCATCGCGTCTGCGATTGCAGGCGCGACATCGCAGGATTTGAAGACGGGATATTTAGTAGGCGCGACGCCGTACTGGCAGCAGGTGGCGTTGGTGATCGGCGTGATGGTTTCGGCATTCGCGATTGGCGGCACGCTGATCCTGATGAATATCGGCCTGGCGCAATACAGGCCGGTGCAGATCGGGCTCGACATCGATCATCTGGAAGCGGGCGTGGATGTACAACAACACGACTACATCTATAACGGAAAAACGTACACGCTGGTGAATGCGCTCGGCTCGCACACGATTCCCGACGGGAAATATTTGTACGACCCGCAGGCGCACGAAATCGAAGTGCAGTGGATCCAGGGAATCGGAAGCGACCAGGCGGCGGCTCCGCAGGCACGGTTAATGGCGACGGTAATCAGCGGAATTTTGAATCAGCGATTGCCGTGGCGGCTGGTGTTCCTCGGCGTGTTTCTGGTGATCGCGATTGAGCTGCTGGGCGTAAGGTCGCTGCCGTTTGCGGTGGGATCGTATTTGTCGATTGCGACGACGATGGCGATGTTTGCCGGAGGGCTGGTGAGGTGGCTCGCGGAGCAAGGCAAGGAGAAGGGAAGCGAGGCGGAGAGCGAGGTAAGTCCGGGCTCTTTGTATGCGAGCGGGTTGATCGCGGCGGGCGGCGTGTTTGGATTGCTGGCGATTATTTTGAATTTGATGCAGGACCCGATTTTGAGCGCGAAGGTGCCGCACTGGCTGGCGGCGATTTTCAGGTTGCCGTGGCCGGCGGGGATGTTTGCGTGGGGCGCGAAGGTGCCGGGGTTTAGTGGGTCGAATACGGTGGCGGTGGTGATGTTTGTGTTGCTGGCGGTTTCGTTGTTTGTGTCGGCGCGCAAAAAACTGAACAACTGAGAAGAAAGTGGCTAGTGACTCGTGTCGAGTGGCTAGTGAAAGGCGAAGAGAGATCCTTCGGCCGATGAATCGGCCTCTGGATGACGTCAACGGCGGCTTTGGTCGCGCGGCGAAAAGGGCGGTCGAAAGTTTTGTGCGAGGAACGCACCCTTTTGAGAGGAAAAGGGTGCGGCACCCGGAAAGTCAGGTGCGCGGCACGCGGAAAAGCTAGTCGAGAGTCACAGAGGTGAAGCCCAGGCCTTTTAGGAGGCTGGTGATGGTGGTCTGGGCGTTTTGATCGGCGGTTTTCAGTATTCCATCTTGCAGGGACGCTTGTTGTAGCTCGCGTTCCGCTTCCACACGAACCTGGCTTTCGAGATTCGGATCGGGCGAAGTGAAAAGGCCCGTGTCGCGGGAGAAGACTTTTGTCTTTTCGTTGTCGAGGCGCGTGCTGAAAATCTCCGCTGGCGGCAGATGCACGGTGATGTCGCGATTGCGAATGGCGACGTCGGTGGTCTGGAGTTTCGAGAGATCGATGCCGCCGACAACTTCGCCATGGACGACGAGGAGCAGTTTATCGCCGGCGAGAAACTGCGGGAGGTAGGGATTGTCGTGCTCGCCGGAAATAATTTTGTCCATGGAGTAGCGGACGGTTTCGAGGCGCTGCAGCTGCTGGATCTGGCGAACGACGGTGGGCTGGTCGATGCGGAAGGTGGTGCCGTTGCGAATGAAGCGGAAAAGATCGAGCAGGTGGACGCCGGCGACGAGCCAGACGCCGAGAGCGACGACGGCGAGCGTGGCGAGAATGCCCAGCATCGCTCCGGCCAGGCCGGAAATTCTGCGTGGTGGCGCGGGCGGTGTGGATGGCGTGGTTGGCGCGTCGGACGACATGACAGTCGTAGTGTAACGCACGCTCGACGCGAAGGCGGAGCGATTCGAGCGGTGTGAATTTGCCAGAAGGCGCGCGACTGGCCGACACAGTGCGAGGCAGGGGTGGGAGTGGTGCGCGCACATTTCGTGGAGGCGAGGCGTTCGTTGCGCATTCCCGCGGAGCGGGAGTGCCCCACACGTCGGCGTGGCGATACTTTCGTCCAATTGTTTTGACCCCGTGCGCGAGGGTTAACTGTTCGAAGCTCGAAATTTGATTTTGGACAAGGAGGTGATTCATGAGCGGCGCGCGTGAGGGTGCGGGGATTCGATTGGTGCGGCGGTCGGATGCGTATTGGCGAGTGACGATCGATTTGCCGCCTCTCAACATTTTTGGGGCCGCGAATATTCCGCAGCTGGAAGATGTCGTGGCGGCTCTCGAGACGGATGAGCGCGTGAAAGTGGTGGTATTTGAAAGCGCTGTGGGCGGATTTTTTCTGACGCACTACGATTTCCTGGCGAAGGCGGAGGAGTCGGCGAAATTTCCCGCGGGGCGCACGGGACTCCAGGCGCTGCCGGACATGCTCGCGCGGATCAGCCGGGCGCCGGTCGCGTCGATTGCAATGATTCGAGGGCGAGCAACCGGGGTGGGGAGCGAGCTGGCGCTGGCGTGCGACATGCGATTCGCAAGCCGCGAGAAGGCCATTCTTTCGCAGTGGGAAGTGGGAGCGGGCCTGGTTCCCGGGGGCGGACCGATGGCACGGTTGCCGCGGTTAATTGGGCGCGGAAGAGCGTTGGAGGTTTTGCTGGGTGCGGATGATGTGAATGGCGAACTGGCAGAGCTGTATGGGTACGTAAATCGTTCGCTGCCGGATGGGGAGCTGGATGTGTTTGTGGAGCAGCTTGCGACGAGAATTGCGTCGTTCGATAAACAGGCGCTGGCGGAGACGAAGAGGCTGGTCAATTTGAATAGCTTGCCGGCGGACGAGGAGATTTTGCCGGAGTGGGGGGCGTTTGTTGCGTCGCTAGCCCGGCCGGCTGCTCAGAGGCGGATACAGAAGTTGTTTGAGATGGGGTTTCATGAGCCGGGGGATGCGGAGGCTCGGTTGGGGGACTACGTGGGACGACTGGGGGAAGCGGAGCAGGTGCGTGGCGCGTCGCGGTGATTGTGGCGTGACTCGCGTGGCTGCGCGGTGAAAGTGGTGCGCGCCCATTCAATGGAGCGGCGGATTACGTTGCGCAGTCCCGCAGAGCGGGACTACCCCACATGCGCGAGAGGATATTACTCGAAGGAGGGTTGAAAGCTGGGAGAGGGGGTAATAGATTAGCGGTCTCGCAAGGCGCGCTTAGCGCGGCGAAGGAGCTCCGATGAGCGACCGCGAAACGAATCAGGAATTTGTTGCGCCGCCGCCGTTGCCGATGGGTGCTGTGCTCGCGCGGCTGGCGGGGATCGGCTTGCTGGTCGCAGTGATTGCGGGGCTGTTTCTCTATGCGGGCGGTTGGCTGACGCCGCACGCGCTCACGCCTGCCGGGTTGGTGGACACGTTCGAGCACATCAACGGCGTGCATTCAGGATTTCGCCGGAACCACGCGAAAGGCGTGTGCGTGACCGGATATTTCGAAAGTAACGGTCAGGGCGCGCCGCTGTCGAAGGCGCAGGTTTTCCAGCCGGGGCACGTGCCTGTGGTGGGGCGGTTCGCGTTGGCGGGGGGACAACCGTTCGCCGCGGATACCGCGCACGATGTGCGAAGCTTGGCGCTGCAGTTCAAAACGGCGAACGGCGAAGAGTGGCGAACGGGAATGATCAGCATTCCCGTTTTTCTTGTGAACAATCCGCAAGACTTCCAGAATTTTCTGATCGCGACAGCACCCGATCCAAAGACAGGTAAACCGGATGGCGCGGCCGTCGGCGCATTTTTGGCGAAGCATCCTGAAACGGCCGCGGCGCTGAAGATCCTTGGCGGTGGGACGCCGCCTTCGGGATTCTCTGATAGCGCGTACTTTGGATTGAACGCGTTCCGATTTGTGAACGCGAAGGGCGAAGAGACGCCGGTGCGTTGGTGGATCAGGCCGGATCAGACCGTGGCGCCGCCGACGGTTGTGAGCGACGACAAAAACTATTCGTTCGACGCGGTGATCGCGCAGATTCATTCGGCGCCGCTGCATTGGCATCTGATTGTCACCGTGGGCCAGCCGGGAGATCCCACGGCGCAGGCCTCGTCGATGTGGCCGGCGGACCGGCAGCAAATCGATGTGGGAACTGTGACGATCGATACGATCGAGAGCGAAGACACAAGCCCAACACGCGACATTAATTTCGATCCACTGGTGTTGCCGGATGGAATTTCGCCGTCGGACGATCCGCTGCTGAATGCGCGCTCGGCGGCGTATTCACAGAGCCTCACCCGGCGCGACGGTGAACACAAGATTCCCAGCGCTGTTTCGACCGGGGAGGTGCGGAAATAGCCATGGCGAAAACGACGAATCCGACTCAATTCGCATTTCCGCTGCGCATTCTGCACTGGCTGATGGCGGCGTGCCTTTTGACGATGCTTTTTATCGGCGTGTCGATGGTGACGAGCGTGGGGAACTATCACCGGTTGCTCGCGATTCACCGGCCGCTGGGAATCGCGATTCTAATCCTGGCGCTGATCCGGCTCGTCACGCGCGTGATAAACCGGACGCCGGCGTTGCCTCCGACGGTGCCGCCATCGGAACGAATGATCATGAAGCTGTCTGAATTTGCGATGTACGCGCTATTCATCGGGCTGCCGTTGGTGGGGTGGGCCATGCTTTCGGCGGGGAATTATCCGATCGTGATGTTTGGATCGGTACATCTGCCGCCGATTTTAGCGCCGCAGCCCATGTTGTATGCCGCGCTGCGCAAGACGCACACGATCCTGGCGTACGCGCTTTTTCTGGCGTTCCTGGCACATATGAGCGGAGTCTTGTTTCACACGTGGATCGTGCGCGACCACTTTTTGAGCCGGATGCTGCCTTGGACGGTGCGCGCGAAGGGTGAGACGCGCGCATGATTCGCACGTTATGGCGATCGAGGTTCAGGTCGCGAAATTTTCCGACAAACTGAATTCGCAGTTCTCCGTCTAAGTGTAGGAGATCGGGCATTGGTGTGATTGGGTGCCTCTAGGTAGTGGAACTCGAAGTGAGATTCTTCAGCCGATAAATCGGCCTGTGGATGACTTCAAAAGATGAGAGCACGCGGTCTGGAATGCTACTGAAAACGCAAGGGGCCGGTGTTTAGGTTGGCGAGTTTTGTTCGGCGGGTAGTAAAATATTCGCTCCGGCCCCCGGGAGCAGGATTCGAAATGGGGAATGGTCGTCGTGTTTTGTCGATGTGGTGCGTTTTTTTTGTTGGCCTTGCAGTTCTCTCCCAGCTAACTTTTGGAACGGAAACGGCACGCGCCGATTCGGCGACGTTTGATCTGGCGGGACCGCGCGTGGAAGTGACGGTGACACGCGCCGGCAAGATGCTGCCGATTTCTGAAGTGCCGAATTTGCAGCCTGGGGACCGGCTGTGGATTCATCCCGACCTGCCTGAGAGCCAGTCTGTTCACTACGTCCTAATTGTGGCGTTTCTGCGCGGCTCGACGAATCCGCCGCCGGCTGATTGGTTTATCCGCGCGGACACTTGGACGCGACAGGTGCGCGAAGAGGGAATCGTGGTGACGGTGCCGCCGGAAGCTCAGCAGACGCTGCTGTTTTTGGCACCGGAAACGGGCGGCGACTTCAACACGCTGCGCGCGGCGGTGAGGGCGAGGCCGGGAGCGTTTGTGCGAGCGTCGCAGGATTTGAATCAGGCGAGTCTGGATAGACTGCGGCTCGAAAAATATCTGGCGGAGGTGAAGGACACCTCGGAGACGGATCCGAAAGCGCTGCAAGAAAGTTCGGCGCTGCTGGCGCGTTCGCTGAACATCAAGGTGGAGCAACAGTGTTTCGATAAGCCGAGCGAGCAGCAGGCGCCGTGCCTCACGCAGAACACCGATCAGCTGGTGCTGGACGATGGTCACACGCAATCGATGGTAACGGCGCTGACGTCGGGACCTTCTTCAGACCTGATCGCATCGGCGAGTGCGACCTCGCTTGCCGGAGGGGGATATTACAGCGCATACGTGGCCTCGATCGTGGACCTCGCGAGAATCCTGGGGAATCTCCACACGGCCGAATACCAATACATTCCGGCGCTGGCGTTGCCGGAGCGGCAAGTGTTGAAGCTGCGGCTGAATAATCCGCCGTCGTTTCGCAAGCCGCAGTCGGTGCTCGTCGCAGGACTGCCGCCGGTGGAAGCGGCTCAATTGCCTCCGCTGCGGGCGGTGAATGCGGACGAGGTTTTTTGTTTGCAGAAGGCCCCGCTGGTGCTGCCGGTGGATGGTGCGCCGCTCGCGTTTGCGACGGACATCGCGCACGACTTCGTGCTGCACGTCGAAACGAAATCGGGAGCGGGCGTTGATTTGCCAGCGACGCCGAGCGCGGCGCGCGGTGGATTTGTGGTGGATACTAAGGCGCTGCACACCGGGCAGCTTGATCCGGAGGCGAAGGGCACGCTGCGTGGGCGCTGGGGATTTGAAACTTTTGCGGGGCCGGCGTTTCAACTGCGCTCGGCGCATGCCGCAACCTGGATTATTCCTGCGGCGGATCAGGGCGGCCTGATTGTGGGGCGCGAGGATTCAATTCATCTGCAATCGGTGAGCGCCGCGTGCGTGGAGAAAGTGAGCGTGGTGAGCGCGGGTGGTGACGATCTGAAGGCCACCTGGAAGCCCGGCAAGGCGGATGAGATTGAAGTGGCGATTCCGATGAAGGATGTGGCAGCGGGAAAGATGAAATTGAAGGTGAAGCAATACGGCCTCGCGGAAGCGGACGAATTGGGATTGCGTGCGTATTCGGAGGCTGCTCATCTGGAGCGGCTGACAATCAACGTGGGCGACCGCGAGGGCGTGTTGAAAGGGACGCGGCTCGATGAAGTGGACAGCGCGGAGTTGAAGGGAGTGCATTTCGTTCCGTCGAAATTCTCACGGAGCGAACAGAAGGACGAGTTGGAATTGGTGGCAGCGAAGGACGCGGCATTGCCGGCCCTCGAGCCGGAAGAGAAGTTGATGGCGAAAGTGGCGCTAACCGACGGGCGAGTGCTCGAGCTGCAGGCGACGGTGCAGGCGGCACGGCCGAAGGTGTCGCTGTTGAGCAAAAGCGTGCAGCGTGGAGCGGCGGAATCGGCGATTCGGTTTGGCCGGGATGACGAAGTGACACCGGACGGCAAGATTTCGTTTTTTGTGAAGACGGAGGTGCCGGATAAATTTTCGCACAGCGAGAAGATCGAGGTGGCGACGGCGGATGAGTCGTCGCATGTACTGCTGACCGAGGCGGACGGCAGCTTGATCCTGCAGGATGCTCAAACAGCGCTCGCGATTTTCACACCCGCGAAGGGATTCGCAGGTTCGGCGTTTGGGCCGCTGCAGTTTCGGATGATTGATGGCGACGGGGCGAGCGGCGACTGGATGCCGCTGGGGAATTTGGTTCGCGCCCCTTCGTTGAACGAGATTCGCTGCCCGGACAAGCCGGACCGCCAGTGCAAATTGAGCGGAACGAATCTATTTTTGATCGATTCGGTGGCGTCGGATCCGCAATTCAAAAATACAGTACCGGTGCCGGGCGGATATGTGGATTCCACGCTGAGCGTGCCGCGGCCGAACGGGACGCTGCTGTATTTGAAGCTGCGTGACGATCCGGGAACAGTGAGCATGATGGTGTTGCCGGTGCTGCCAGAGGAGTAGTGCACTTGTACTCGAAGTCGCATTACGCGTGATGAGAATCGATGCCGAACTCTTTGCGGAATGTGTCGTAGTCGCGGCGGATATCGTGCATCAGGGCCAGGAATTCGGGATGGCGGTGAATTGGGGCGAGGAAGGCGTCGCGTTCGAAGGCGCGGTGGTTGGGCAGGCCGAGTTCGGCGGCGCGACGGACGGCGGCGATTGCTTTTTCGGAATTTCCGATCAGAGCGTACGCGCCGGCGGCGTAGTGCATCGCGTGGTGAAAATGTAAAACGCTGCGCGTGCTGGCGCAGGCGTCGTCGGCGAGTTGTTCGGCACGCGCGAAATTTCCTTCCTTGGCGAGGATCAAGCCTTCCAAGCTCAGAAGCTGCGGTTCGGTGGGAATCATCTGGCGCGTGCGCGCGAGTACTTCGCGAGCCTTTCCCAAATCGTCCATGTAAATCGCGGGCAGAGTGTCTTGCACGTTGGCATGGACGAGCGCGGGCTCGAAGCTCAGCGCCTTTTGGTTATGGTACGCGGCTTTTTCGTAGTCGCCGTCGTAGAGCGCGATGAAGCCCAGCGAAGCGTGGGCGAGCGCGTACTTCGGATTGATGAGGATGGCTTCGCCGTAATCTGCGAGAGCGGGTTCATGCAGGCCGCTGTGAAAGAGAACTCCACCGCGGTACACGCGAGCAGTTTCGCGGCCGCGGTTGATCGCCAGAGCGGCCGTGAGTGCGCGGAACGCAGGGCGAACCTGAAAACCGCGCAGCGGCGACCATAGGATCATTCCCTTGGCGCAAAGCGCGTTGCAATTTACGGGGTCGAGTTCGAGCGTGCGCGTTGCGGCATCTTCTGCGCGAAGAATCCATTTAGGATCGGGGTCGAGATGCATTCCGATCTGGCTGCAAATCATGGCGAGAATGCCCCAGGCGTCAGCGAAGCCCGGATCAAGCTCGATGGCGCGATCGAGCATCTCGACGGCGGCGAGCAGCTCGATTTTGCTGTAGCACAGAGTGCGATCGACGGCGCGCATGTAAAGCTCGAAGGCGAGCGGGTGGCGCGCGACGGGGCTGGCGAAGTCGCTGGATTTCTCTCTCGCACGCGGGACGAGGCCGTCGAAAACCGAATCGGACAACTTGTCTTGTAGATCGAAGAGATCGTTCATGTCGCCATCGACTTTGAATGAGTGAAGCACGCGAGCATCGTGGCGTCCCCACACCTGCACGGTGACGCGAATGCGCGAGCCCATTTTCTGTATGGCGCCTTCGCCAACCATATCGACGTTGAGCTCGGAGCCGACCTGATTCCATTCGGTGGAGCCGCGTGCGTATTTCATGACGGTGCTGGTGGGGCGGACGATGAGATCGGGAGATGAGCCGAGGCGGTTGGCGACGGCGTCGGCGAGAGCGGTGCAGAGGAATGCGTCGTCTGCGGTGTGGCCGTGAAATTGAAAGGGGACGACGGCGATGGATTTGCGGGCTTCGAATCTCGGCGTCGGAACCGGAGGCGACGACGCAGGCGGGGCGGCGATCGATTTCAGAGCGGCGTTAACTTCGCGGGCGCGTGCGGGACGGCGTGCGGGATCTTTTTCCATACAGTGCAGGATCAAGCGATCGAGCGGCGCCGGAAGCCCTGGACGCAAGCTGGCGGGCGACGGCGGCGTAGCGGTGGCGATTTCATGCATGATCGCGAGCGCGCTGGGACCTTCGAACGGGCGGCGGCCGGTGGCAGCTTCGTAGAGCACGGCGCCGAGAGAAAAAATGTCGGAGCGGCGGTCAACGGGTTCGCCACGGGTTTGTTCGGGAGACATGTAGGCGACGGTGCCGACGACAGAGCCGGGGCGAGTAAGCAGGTCATCGACGGTATCGGATGGATGCGTGGAGGAAAAGTCCTGGGCGACTTTGGCGAGGCCGAAGTCGAGAATTTTCGCGTGGCCGCGTTCGGTAAGGAAAATGTTGGCGGGTTTGATGTCGCGGTGCACGATGCCTTTAGAGTGCGCGGCGTCGAGAGCGTCGGAGACTTCCACGGCGAGTGTGATGAGGGCGTCGAGGCCGAGAGCGTGAGAGGCGATATGGTCTTTGAGAGTCTTTCCGTCGAGAAATTCCATGGCGATGAAGATGTGGCCGGAATCGTCAACAAAATCGTGGATCACGCAGATGTTGGGGTGATCGAGCGCGGAGGCGGCCTGGGCTTCGCGTTCGAAGCGGGCGAGGGCGTGGGGATCGGCTGCGACGTCCGGTAGGAATTTGAGGGCGACGAAGCGGTGGAGGCGGGTGTCTTCCGCTCTATATACGATGCCCATGCCGCCGCTGCCAATGCGATCGACGACGCGATAGTGCGAGAGAGTGCGGCCAATGAGCGAATCGCGAGCGGGCATTCGGCCATTGTGGAAGGGGTTGCACGGTAAGTCAACAAATCGGGACGAAGTCCGTGCTTTGGTACGAAGGCTGAGGCTCTCGACAAAGCAGACGCGGGCGTAGCTGACGCAAAGGCACGGGCGAACTCCACCCAGTGCCACCTGCTCGTCGCCCCGAATGTGATCGCGACAAGAAGTTGGAGCGCTGCCTGGGGTGTGCTTGGCTCACCCCCGGGAGGCTATTTACTCGCGCGGGGCGAGTAATTACACTTGTCGCGTGGGATCCTTTTCGCGCGGATACGGTGGCAGTGGATACGGCGGATACCGCTTCGATATCAGCGGTTTTTTTCCGAAGGCGATCAAGTGGATCTGCATCGTTTGTATCGCGGTGTTCACGGCGCAGAAGCTCTCGAACACGATCTGGGGCGCGGACGGCTGGAATTTTTGGACGCGGTACCTAGGGCTGAGCAGTTATGCCGTGGTGCACGGCTGGGTCTGGCAGCTTTTCACCTACCTTTTTCTTCACGCAAATATCCCGCACATTCTTTTTAACCTGCTGTACCTCGCGATGTTTGGAGCGGTGCTGGAACATACGTGGGGCGCGCAGAAATTTCTGACGTACTACCTGATTTGCGGAATCGGCGCGGGTCTGGTGGAAGTGGGAGTGAAGTGGCTGCTGTTCCGGACCGGTCATGGGAGCGAGCAGTCGCTGCTGATTCCTACGATTGGCGCGTCGGGCGCGATTTACGGCGTACTACTGGCGGTGGCGGTGGTGATGCCGCACCGGCAAGTTTATTTGTTTCCGTTACCGGTGACGGTGTCGATGCGGATTCTGGTGATCGTGCTGGGCGCGATCGAATTCTTCGGGACGCTGGACGCGACGGACGGCGTGAGCCACATCTGCCACCTGGGCGGGATGCTGGTCGGGTACATCTATATACGGCGCGGGTCGTACATGTATGGGTCGAGGAATTATTTTTCGGATTGGAAGAAGAAGAGGCTGAAGAGGAAGTTTGAAGTGTATGTGAAGGATCATCAGGACCGGCCGGCTTCGCGACCGGATAATTGGTTGAATTAGTTTTACGGTTCGCCTGCCTGTGGGATTTTCTGAGTGGGAATTGAAGGGGCGCAGTGGTGTGCGTTGGCTCGCGGTTACGCGCGACGCGCAGACTGACAGTCTATTTTACAGCTCGCTGCGCTCGCCTTAGGCGCCGCCGATACGGATTAGGCGCATCAGGTTGGTGGTGCCGCTGGTGGCTAAGGGAGTGCCGGCTACCAGGCCCACTACGTCGCCTTTTTTCACCAAGCCTTCTTCCAGGAGGCGGGCTTCAGCGGTTTTTGTGAGCAGGTCGAAGTCGGTGAAGCGCTGAATGCTGCGCGGTTGCACGCCCCAGAAAAGGCCGAGGCGGCGGCGCGTCTCGCGGACGGCGGAGAAGGCGATGATGGGCGCACGTGGACGATATTTCGAGACCAGGCCGGCGGAGGAACCGGACTCGGTGAAGACGGCGATCACGCGAAGGTGCAATTCTTCCGCGGCGTGGCAGACGGCTTCGGCGATGGCTTCGTTGATAAAAAGGTTGCGGCTATGCGCAGGGCGCGGAAGCACAGTGACGCTGGCTTCGGCTTCGCGGATGATGCGGTCCATCATCGATACGGCTTCGAGAGGGTAGAGGCCGGCGGCAGTCTCGCCGGAAAGCATGAGGGCGTCGCTGCCGTCGAAAATGGCGTTGGCGACGTCGGATGCTTCTGCGCGCGTGGGGCGCGGATTCTTCTCCATCGAATCGAGCATCTGCGTGGCGGTGATCACGGGGACCAGCGCGTTGCGTGCTTTCAAGATGATCTTCTTCTGCACGACGGGAACTTTTTCCGGATTCATTTCCACGCCGAGGTCGCCGCGAGCGACCATTACGCCGTCCGCGATTTCGAGAATGGCGTCGAGATTGTCGATGGCCTCGGGTTTTTCAAGCTTGGCGATGACGGGAACGTTTTTGCCGGCGCGCGCGATGGCAGCCTTGGCGGCGCGGACATCGGCGGCAGAACGGACGAAGCTCAAGGCAATGTAGTTCGCGCCGATTTCCAGAGCGGAGAGAAGGTCTTTCCGATCCTTAGGAGTGAGCGAAGGAATTTTGAGCTTTACTCCGGGAAGGTTGATGCCCTGATGTTGGCCGAGGCGGCCGCCGTTTTCGACTTGCGTGATGACTTCGACGCCGCGCGTGGACAAAACCCGGAGGGAAATCTGTCCGTCGCTCAGGAGAATGCGATCGCCTTTGCGAACGGATTCAGGAAGCTCTTTGAACGTGGTGCTGACGCCTTGCTCTGTGCCGACAAGGGGTTTCGTGGTGATGGTGAACTTCTGGCCGAAGCGGAGGTGGACGCCGGTGGGAGTGACGAGCGCGCCGGTACGGATCTTCGGACCCTGCAAGTCGGCGAGAACGGCGATGGGCTTCTGGTGTTTTTTCGACGCCTTACGAAGATACGTCACCAGGCGCGCACGGTCTTCATTGGTGCCGTGCGAAAAATTAAGGCGAGCCACGTCCATCCCGACCCGAACCAGCTTGTCGATCATTTCGTAGGAGGAGGTGGAAGGGCCGAGAGTACAAACGATTTTAGCGCGTCGAATTTGGGTCACTGTTATTGGGCCACCGAGAAGCCGCTCACGATTGTATAAAGAAACGC
This sequence comes from uncultured Acidobacteriota bacterium, assembly GCA_963702125.1. GTDB lineage: Bacteria > Acidobacteriota > Terriglobia > Acidiferrales > UBA7541 > Palsa-295. The sequence goes on along the minus strand of OY969716.1, from coordinate 3,178,896 downwards.
GATTCCTTTGTTGAAAGAATCGACGGGTATCTGCTCGTCGTCGGAGTGCATGCGGGTGTAATCGGTTTCAGATAGTGGAAAAGGGATCACGCCGTAGGCCTGGACGTTGCGCATGCGGAGCCGGTCGGAATCGGTGGCCCAGGGGGACATCATAGGAATGACGTTGGCGCCGGGGAAAGACGCGGCGGTGGCCTTAACGATGGCGCGGTAAAGTTCGCTATCGAGAGACGAGTTGGGTGAGGCTTCGCGACCGCCGGACTGAAGTTCGAGTCGAACCTGCGGATCGTTGACGACTTTGGTGAGCGTGGTGATCAAGTCATTGATCTGATTGCCGGGAATCTGGCGGATGTTCAGATTGCCGCGTGCTTCGGACGGAATTACGTTCACGCGGATGCCGGCCTGGAGCATGGTGGGTGTGACGGTGTCGCGCAGCGTTGCGTTCCAAAAAGGATTTGTGTTCGAGAGGTAGCGCGCGGCGTGATCGCCACGGTCGGCGGATTCGAGCATCTGCATCCACTTTGCAGTTTCAGTGTCCTCGACCGAGGCGAGGCCCTGGAAATACGCGCGAGTAACGGCAGTGAACTGCACGGGCGCCTGCCAGTCGCCGAGCTTGGCCATCGCGGCGGATAGGTGAACGACGGCGTTGTTTTTCGTGGGCATCGAAGCGTGTCCGGCGGTGCCCGTGGCGATGACGGTGACATTGCTGGCGACTTTTTCGGCGGCCTGAATGCCGACGTACCAGACTTTGCCGTCTTTCATGACGGTCTCGCCGCCTTCATTGATGGAAAAGCCGCAAGCGATTTTGTCCCAGTGCTGCTCGACGGCGAACTTCATGCCGAACTCGCCGCCGTCTTCTTCATCGGCTTCGGCGAGGAAAATCACGTCGCGATTCAGGCGAGCGGCGGTGCGCTTGAGCGCGATGAACGCGGCGAGGTTGGCGACGAGCGGGCCTTTGTCGTCAAGGACGCCGCGGCCGTAGATCGTGCCGTCCTTCACGATGCCGCCGAAGGGATCGACGGACCATTTGGATTTATCGACGCCGACGGTATCGAGGTGCGCCATCAAGAGCAGGGCGCGGGAAGGATCGGGAACGGCGCTCGAGGAAAGGCGCGCGACGAGAAATCCGCGGCCGGGCGTGCTTTCAAAGATTTCGGAGGGGATGCCGTTTTTCTGGAGGATGTCGGCGACGTATTTCGCGGCGACGATTTCGTTGCCCGGGGGATTCGTTGTGTTGATTTTGACCAGGGCTTGAAGCCACGAGAGAGCTTCAGATTGAAGCTGGAAGACGGCTGCGTCTGGCGAGACGGGCGCGGCAGCTGGAGGAGGAGCGGCGGAGGGCTTGGATTTGGCTTGAGCCCGCGTGTGAATCGGGAAAATGGAAGCCGCGGCGAGCAAAATCAGACTGGGCAGAACGCGCGGGTGCGCCATTCGGATCTAGTCCTCCATCAATGGAATTCGGATATGCGCCGAGAGAACGAGCCATACTATCATGTGGATTCTGGGACCATGCCTGCGGCGGTGTGTGGTGTTTCCGGCGCACAACGACTGATTTTGTGAGCGTCTCGAGGGCTACGGGACAGCCTGCGCGGCAGGCCGTCTTATGCGGATGGAGCGGGAAATCGGAACCTTTGAGGCGGCGCCGGGGAATAAAACGAGACATCGCACGGTCCATCCCACAAAGGGTATGAACGCATCGTAATGAAACGGGTTAGAGGCCTGCCGGTAACGAAGCCGAACGCGGCGCGGGCGAGGACGATCAAGGAGATTATGCGACGGAATCTGGGAGTTCGTGCAGTGGTGGTGGGCGCGCTAATTGCGATACTGGGCGTGCCGCCGAGCGCGATGCGCGCCGACGCGCAACAGCAGGAAGGACCGGCCAAGCCGAGCGGCCAGCAATCGGAGCCTCCGAAGCCGCCGACGGGACAACAACAACCGGCGACGGCCGGGCAGCCACAATCGCAGGCGCCGCAAACGGCGATCTCGGTTTCGTCGAACCTGGTGAATGTGGACACGGTGGTGACTGATTTCGAAGGGAACATCATTCAAGGATTGCAGAAGCAGAATTTCCGCGTGCTCGACGACGGGCAGCCGCAGCAGATATCGAATTTCGGGCCGAGCGAAGCGCCGATCACGATTACGGTGCTAATGGAATTCAGCCGTTTGATGGGCGGGTATTTCGGTTACAAGGCGAAGGACTGGGCGTACGGATTTCTTTCGCATTTGAATCAGAAGGATTGGGTCGCGTTCAAGACGTACGATCTGCGGACGAACATCCTGGTGGATTTCACCCAGAACAAGCAAGAAGTGGCGCAGGCAGTGGCGGGACTTTATTTCCCGGATTTCAGCGAGGCGAATTTTTTCGACGCGCTGCTGGAAACGATGACGCAGATGCGCGACGTGAAGGGCAAGAAGGCGATTCTGGTGATCGCGACGGGATTCGACACGTTCAGCAAACACACGCTGGACCAGACGCTGAAGAGCGTGAAGGAAACCGACGTGACGATTTTCTGCGTCGGCATGGCCGAGGAGATCGATCTCTACTCAACCGGCAGCCACATCGGCTATTTGCAGGCGAAGAATCAGATGAACACGTTTGCGCAGATGACGGGCGGCTATGCGTGGTTCCCGCGATTCGAAGGCGAGATGCCGGAAATTTTCAATTCGGTGGCGACGTATCTGCGGAGCCAGTACACGATTGGATTTGCTCCGGCGGACGGCGCGGACGGGAAGTGGCACAAGCTGAAAATCGAAGCGCTGGATAACGACGGGAATCCGCTGACGACGCCGGATAAGAAGGGGAAGCCGAAGAAGGTGAATGTTTACGCGCGGTCGGGGTATGAATCGGCGAAGCCGGGACTCGCGGCGAATTAGATTTATTCTCGAGACGTGCGCAGATTGAAGTCTGCGCGACTGCTACCTGCGGATACGACGGAGGTCGCGGCCGGTCATTTCCGGTGGCTCGGGAACTTCCAAGACGCCGAGCAGAGTGGGTGAGATGTCGCGCAGGGAACCGCCGGGCGCCAGCTCGGTGCGGCCGTCTTCAGTGAGCAAAATAAACGGAACAGGATTTGTGGTGTGGTAGGTGTGCGGGCCGCCGGTGACGGGATCGATCATGGTTTCGGCGTTGCCGTGGTCCGCGGTGATAATCCAGGCGCCGCCACGCGGGCGGAGCGCTTGAAAAATTCTTCCTAGTCCCGCGTCGATTGCTTCCACGGCTCTGATTGTGGCTTCGAGCTTGCCGGAATGGCCGACCATGTCTGCATTCGCAAAATTCATGATGATGGCGTCGAAGTCGCCTTTCTCGATGGCGTGGACGACGGTGTCCGTGACGGCCTCGGCGGACATTTCCGGTTTCAAATCGTAGGTGGGAACTTTTGGCGACGGAATCATCACGCGATCTTCGCCCACGTAGGGCTTCTCGATGCCGCCGTTGAAGAAGTAGGTGACGTGCGCATATTTCTCGGATTCGGCGACGCGGAGATTTTTGTACTCGCGCTCGGCGAAAACGTTGGCCAGGATGTGCTCGAGTTTTTCCGGCGCGATGAGGTAACGCAGCCAGGGCCAGGCTTTGTCGTACTGCGTCATGCCCAGGTACGCGAGATTTTTCGGGCGCGCGGGATCGACGAATTCGGTGAACGTGGGATCCATCAACGCGCGAGTCATTTCGCGGGCGCGGTCGGCGCGGTAGTTGTAGAAGATCACTGCGTCGTCGTCGCGGATTACGGCGCGCGGGCCACTACCATCGGCTTTGGTGATGACAGCGGGGACGATGAACTCGTCGGTGACGCCTTTTTCGTAGCTGGCGCGGACGGCTTCGACCGGATCGGTGAAACCGGCTTCGGCGGCGCCATGAACCAGCGCACGGTAGGCGCGTTCGACGCGCTCCCAGCGGTTATCGCGATCCATCGCGTAGTAACGGCCGCTGACGGTGGCGATCTGGCCGCCGTATTCGCGGAGCTTCTGTTCGAGCTGGCGGATGTAATCGATCCCGCTGTTGGGCGGAGTGTCGCGGCCGTCCATGAAGCAGTGGACGAAGATGCGTTCGACTTTTGCTTCGCGGGCGATGCGAAGAAGCGCGAAGAGATGATTGATGTGCGAGTGGACGCCGCCGTCGCTGACGAGGCCCATCAGGTGAAGCTGGTGCGTGCGGGCGCGTTCGAGAGTTTCGGCGAGGAGCGGCTGTTTCGCGAAGTCGCCCTGCGCTAGAAGCATTTCGATGCGGGTGATGTCCATCTGCACGACTCGGCCGGCGCCGATGTTGAGATGGCCCACTTCACTATTGCCCATCTGGCCTTCGGGCAGGCCGACGGCCGGACCGGAAGTTTGGATCAGCGTGTTGGGAAATTCTTTGATGAGGCGGTCGTAGTTTGGCTTGCGTGCGAGGGCGATGGCGTTGCCGGCGGTTTCGGGGCGGTAGCCCCAGCCGTCAAGTACGGTGAGGACGATGGGTTTTGGACGGTTCGAGTTCTTAGACATGGTGATCCTCAAGACGCGTTGTATTCAATTCCATCGATAGTGTGTGACGTGAGACAGATGTTTTCCCACCACCATCCTCATTTCCTGATTATGAAAGTTCAGTTGCGAATTCCCCCAATCGTCACCCGCTAAAACTATGCCAGGCCAAAGCCTTTCGGGCAGTCCCGCTGGGTCTAGACTAAGTATGAATCTCGGCCCCCGAAAGGTGAAAAGACCTGCCACGATTCTCTCGCCGTCCTTAATCAGCGGTGCCACCGTAACCTTATCGATGGAATTGATATTTTCACCGACCCGAACTACTGCATACAGTCCGGCTCGCCCCGTGAAGCTTTCTTGCCCAAAGCAGATCTTAACTAGATCCTCGGACGGGATACCCGCTTCTTTCGAACTCGACCCGATTTTGAGTTCATTTCCGTATGTGATGTTGATAAGAGTTTTAAGAAACCAGCGCTGTAATTTGAGACCGTCGATCTCATATCGTTTCACGGTCCAACGCACGTTCGGCCGAGTTGATCGGATATTCATCAACCGCGTCTGCTCTCGGAGCACGTCTGCTGCGTGACCGCACGCCGAATCAAGCTCTGATAGCCCGTTGTTATGCTTCTGACACAGGATCTTGGCGGTTACATTTGCCAATCCAACTTTTCTTGCTTCGTTTTTGCACCAAGGGAATCCTTCTACTGTTACTTCGTTGCTCGTGTAGAACGCCTCGGAAACTAAGTGCTCATTGGAAAGTTTCCCTTCGCAATCGCCCAGACACTTGGCCCAGCACTTATTTGTTGCCAAGAAATTTCCTCATTAATCGGAAGTCCGGCTAGACGGCGAGGGCGCTGCGGCCGGGGAATCGGGCGCTCGAGCCCAGGGCTTCTTCGATGCGCAGGAGCTGGTTGTATTTGGCGATGCGGTCGGTACGCGAGGCGGATCCGGTTTTGATTTGGCCGGAGCCGGTGGCGACGACGAGATCGGCGAGGAACGTGTCTTCGGTCTCGCCGGAGCGGTGCGAAATAATCGAGGCGTACTTCGATTTGCGCGCCATCTCGACGGCTTCGATGGTTTCGGTGAGGCTGCCGATCTGGTTGAGTTTGATGAGGATCGCGTTGCCGATTCCTTCGGCGATGCCGCGCGCGAAAATTTTCGGATTAGTGACGAACGCGTCGTCGCCGACGAGCTGAATTTTCTTGCCGAGTTTTTGCGTGGCGAGCTTCCAGCCGTCCCAATCGTTTTCCGCGAAGCCGTCTTCGAGCGAGACGATGGGATATTGCTTCACCCAGCTGTCCCAGAATTCGACCATCTGCTCGGAACTGTGTTCGGATTTGTCGGACTTTTTGAAGACGTACTTCTTCTTGGCTGAGTCGTAGAACTCGCTCGACGCGGGATCGAGGGCGATGGCGACCTGTTCGCCGGCTTTGTAGCCTGCAGCGGTGATGGCTTCGAGGATGCGTTCGATGGCTTCGACGTTGGACTTCAGGTTCGGCGCGAAGCCGCCTTCATCGCCGACGGCGGTGGAGTAACCGTTTTTCTTTAGCACGTTTTTCAGGTTGTGGAAGATTTCCACGCCCCAGCGCAGCGCTTCGTGGAAATTTGGCGCGCCAACGGGCATGACCATGAATTCCTGAAAATCGACGGAGTTATCGGCATGAGCGCCGCCGTTGATGATGTTCATCATCGGGACGGGGAGGGTGTTGGCGGAGCCGTCGGACGAGTAGCGCGCGATGTACTTATATAGAGGTAGTGCGACTTGCGCGGCGGCGGCGCGGGCGGTGGCCATGGAGACGGCGAGAATGGCGTTGGCGCCGAAATTGGATTTATTGGGCGTGCCGTCGGCGTCGATCATTTTGCGATCGACGGCGTGCTGGTCGGAAGCGTCGAGGCCGATGACGACTTTCGAGATTTCAGTGTTGATGTGGCCGACGGCTTTCTGGACGCCCTTGCCAAGGTAGCGGGATTTGTCGCCGTCGCGAAGCTCGATGGCTTCGTGCTCGCCGGTGGAAGCGCCGGAAGGGACCGCGCCGCGGCCCATCGCGCCGCCTTCGAGGTACACGTCAGCCTCGACGGTGGGATTCCCGCGGGAATCGAGGATTTCGCGGCCATGGATGCGGATGATCTTTGCGGACATTCTTCCCCCTGACGGACTGCTCGGCAATTTGAAGCGACAAACATCCTAAACGTTGGGCGCAGGACGATTCAAGTGCGCCAAAAGCTTTCGGCCGCGGGCGCGCCAGGAAAAGTCGGTGAGTGCCTGCAAGGCCTGTGCGGTTGAGCAGGCGTTAGCCTGTTCTTTTAAGGAGCATCAGGAAACGGCTGAAATCGACTTTCAGTCTGTCTAACGGTTGAGTGGCGCTGAGGCGAGATTCAAAGCCGAACCAATAAGCTTCGGGATCGGCGAGAGATCGTGCGTACGCGTTGCCGTGGGAGGTGGAGCGGCAGTAGCCGACGTATTGCGCCACAGTAAGAAACCGGATGTCAGGGACAGTGGCGGATTCGAGTACGAACATGCGCGGCTCGCTGCGAAGGACTTCTTCTGGAAATTGTTTCTTCGTGCGGGGATCGCGAAAATCACTCCATCGTTCTTCGAATTCACGGTTCACCAGGTCTCCGGCGGCTCCTTCCGGCGGGCAGAAGCCTCCGCCGCAAACGGCAAGGATGCCTGCGGGACGGAGCCAACCTGTGACGCGTGAAAGCACGATTGCCGGATCCATCCAGTGCAACGCGTGGCCGATGGTGACGAGATCGACTGAAGCGGGCTCGAATTCAACTTCCTCGGACGTCTCCATGCGAACTGTGATTTTCGGTTCGAGTTCGAGCAGCTTCGCGGCCATAGCAGGGTCCGGTTCGACGCCGATGATGCGATCGAAGCGGCCAACGAAACCGCGCGCCATTTTCCCCGTGCCGACGCCGAGGTCAACGAGAAGATTGCTGGGGGGCGTGGCGGCGGCCAGGATACGATCGAAAACTTCCTGTGGATAATTGGGCCTGAAGCAGTCGTAGGTATCGACGATTTCGCCGAAACTCTTTCCGAGGTTGGGTTCCGGGTGCGCGGGCATCGGAATCGAGCTACTCAGGTTCCTCGATCATGGATTCGGGACGAACGACGACTACTACGCCGCCGTCGCTGACGGCGTAGCGCGCTTTGTCGGCTTCGTGGTCGTAGCCGATCACCGTGCCTTCGGGCAAGCTGACGTGGCGATCGATAATGGCCCGCTTGATTTTGCAGCGGCGGCCGATGTTGACGTGATTGAAGACGATGCACTCGCTGACATCTGCGTAGCTGTTAACGCGGACGTCGAGGCCGAGCACGGAGCGTTCGACGCGGCCGCCGGAGACGATGGAGCCGGAGCCGACAATGGAGTCGAGCGCCACACCGCGGCGCTCGGGATCGGCGAAAACGAACTTCGCCGGTGGATACTGCTGCTGCCAGGTGTGAAGCGGCCAGGACTTGTCGTAGAGGTTGAAGACGGGCGTAACCGCGACGAGGTCCATATTCGCTTCGTGATAAGCATCGACGGTGCCCACGTCGCGCCAGTAGGCCTGCTCGTTTTTATTTTCGTCCTGGAAGTTGTAGGCAAAGACGCGATGCTTATCGATGATCTTCGGGATGATGTTCTTGCCGAAGTCGTGCTGGGAAGTGGGATCTTCGGCGTCAGCGATGAGCAGAGGCAGCAGAAGCTGGGTGTTAAAAATATAGACGCCCATGGAGGCGTTGCACTTCCCTGCGTTGTTGGTGGAGCGCTTCGGCTCGGCCGGTTTTTCTTCAAAGCCGACGATGCGCCAGTCTTTGTCTGTCTCGATCACGCCGAACTGTTTGGCGGCGAGATGCGCGTCCACTTCGAAGGTAGCGACAGTGACGTCGGCAGCCGAGTCGATATGCTGCGCGAGCATCTTCTGGTAATCCATCTTGTAGATGTGGTCGCCGGAAAGAATGAAGACGTAACTGGATTGCTCGGATCCGATGGAATAGATGTTCTGATACACGGCGTCTGCAGTGCCGAGGTACCAATTGTGGGAGACGCGCATCTGCGGCGCGAGCACTTCGTAGAATTCGCCCATACCGACGATCGAGGTCCAGCCGCGGCGGATGTGGCGGTTCAGGCTGAGCGATTTGTACTGGGTGACGACGAAAACGCGGCGGAGTTCGCTATTCAGGCAATTTGAAAGCGTGATGTCGATGATGCGGTAAATCCCGCCGAAGGGCACGGCGGGCTTGGCGCGGTCGCGCGTAAGAGGCCACAAACGCTCGCCCTGGCCTCCGGCGAGCAGTACACCGATTGCTTTCCGCATCGTGGCAATGCCAACGGCCATTCGCGCGCCTCCTGAGAACTCGCAAGTGAAAGCAACGCATTCTAGCAGCAATAGCAAGGGTGCGCACTTCAGGCAAAACCCGTAGGAGGCTGGAGAAAAAACCGTGAACCCCGATCGTTCGCTCGATCGTCCAACGCGCGAAGGGTGAGCCCAGGCGAGCCGCATTTTATTAATCAGGGAGTAACGTAGCCCAAAATTTAGAGATGTTGAATTTTCCAGCTTGACTTGGAGTCAGTAAGGGCGATATGACTTTTGTCAATTGCTGGTACAGGTGTGGACCAGCTACACTGGATATACCTCAGTGAGAATAAACATCCAACGGGGAACGGGGGTGAATACGCGTGGCAGAAGTTGTCATTCAAGAGGGTGAATCTCTGGAGAATGCCCTTCGACGGTTCAAGAGAAAGGTCCAGTCGGAAGACATTATCAAAGAGATCAAGAAGCACAGCTACTACATGAAGCCAGGTGAGAAGCGTCGTGCGAAAGAGGCCCTCTCGCGTAAACGGCTCCGCAAAAAGCAACGGCGTGAACAAGACTAGGTCCCAGTTTTTGGGCCCATTCAAACGGGGGAATGCCGGCGGCGGGGAGGCCGCAGTGGTAGCGAGTACAACCTATCGCCTGGCATAACCTGTTCCGCTGCTACTCCTTTGTTTTTGAACTGCCCAGGAGCAGCGTATGGAGTTTCAAGACAGGGTTTTGAGATGCGCCGAATGTAATGCCGAGTTCATTTTCACCGCCGGCGAGCAGATGTTTTTCGCCGACAAGGGCTTCAAGAACGAGCCCAAGCGGTGCAAATCGTGCAAGGCAAACCGCGCTGCAGGAAGTGGGAACGGAAACGGCAACGCTGTACAGCGTGTCGAAACCAAGACCACTTGCTCGCAATGCGGGAAGGAAACGACGGTACCTTTCAAACCGACGCAAGGGCGCCCGGTTTACTGCCGCGAGTGTTTTCAACACCGCCGGACGGTGAGCGAGCCCCGCGCGGTGGCGATGTAACAATCGCAACCCGAAGCGAGCGGATTGAAAAGTCCGCGCGAAGGCCGAACGAGTCCAGGGTGCCCGGGAGTAGGCGGGCGATTCCTACGCCGAGCGTGCATAATAACGGTTTCTAAGGACGAGGCTCTTCACCGTCTGGGCGGTGGAGAGCCTTTCGTTTTTTTGCCGGGGAGATTAGGCGGCGTGCGCCGCTACGGCGGGGGTGGCGGGAACAATCTGGCGGAGCGCGGCGACGAAGGCTTCCATTTCGGGCTGCGTGCCGATGGTGACGCGGATGAATTCCGGCATCGACGGGAAGTAGCGGCCGACGAGAACGTTGTGCTCGGCGAGCTTTGCGATGACGGCCTTGGCGTCGGTGCCGACGCTGAGCATCACGAAATTTCCCTGCGACGGAATGTACGTGCGGCCGTCTTTTTTCAGCTGTGCGTAGAGCCAGTCGCGCGAGCGCATGAGCTTGTCGAGCGAAACGGCGAGGCCATCGTAATCGTCGAGGCTGGCCATCGCGGCGGCGATTACGGCAGCGTTGATATTGTCCTGCACGAAATAGCGTGAGAGCAGTTCGATCGTCGGCTTACTTCCCACGCCATAGCCCAGCCGCATTCCCGCCATGCCGTAAATTTTCGAAAACGTGCGAGCGACAAGAACGTTGGGGTGCGCCGCGATCAGGGGGATGGCCGTGGCGTATGCGGGCGCGTCGGCGAATTCGAAATAGGCTTCATCAATGAGGATCAGCGTCGCTGGGGGAACTGCGGCGACGAAGGCCTTCATATCGTTGCTGGGAATAAAGGTGCCGGTGGGATTGTTGGGATTGCAGAGATAAACGATGCCGGTTTTTGAGGTGCAGGAAGCGGCCATCTTTGTGAGGTCTTGACGATGGTCGGGAGTGAGCGGGACTTTTACGGTGTTCGTGCCGCCGATTTCGGCGTATTCGAGGATCGCTTCGAACGTGGGAAGCGGAGCAACCAGATTCGACTGCGGCGGGAGGAACGCAGCGTCGGCACATTTCAAGATTTCCGTGGAGCCGCAGCCGAGGGCGATGTTTTCCGGGGCAACGTTGTGTTTCTTGGCGAGCACGGCTTTGAGCTGCTTTGCGGCGTCATCGGGGTAGCGATTGGAGATGGCGGCGCATTTTGCGAGCGCGGCGCGGGCTTTCGGCGAGGGACCGTAGGGATTTTCATTGTAGTTGAGCAGGACGGGCGATGCGGGATCGGCGGAAAATGCGGTTGCGGATGAGGCGCCAGCAAGTTCTGAGGCGAGCGCGGGGTACGCAATCGCAGCGGCGAGCGATCCGGTGATGACGCGCGAAAAACCGCGGCGGGAAAGTGTGGTCACAAGGGCGCTCCAGTGATGGATTTACGCCGATGATACGCGGGCCAGTGGCGGCACTCAAAGAAAATCGCGGAATCTCAGGCGCGAGAGGCGGCATCAAAGCGTTGCTGCAATGCCGGGATTCGGCGCGAATCTCTGTAAAGAGAGCTGGGAGGACGACCATGGCGAAGAAGCCGTTGAGCGAGAAGGCTGTGCGGGAGAAATTGAGCGAACTGCTCAGCTGGGGCGAAGCACACGCGGATTGGAAGAAGGCGCTGGAAGGCGTCGACGAAGCGAAGCGCGGGATTCGACCGCAGGGGATTCCTTACTCGCTGTGGGAATTGCTGGAGCATGTGCGCATCGCGCAGTGGGACATCATCGCGTTCACGAAGGACGCGAAGCATAAGTCGCCTGAATGGCCGTCGGGTTATTGGCCGAAGTCGCCGGCGCCGCCGGACGCGGCTGCGTGGGAAAAGACGGTGAAAGAGTTCTTCAAGGGAATCAAAGAACTTCAGAAGCTCACACTCGATCCGAAGGTGCGGCTCGACCAGAAAATCGCCCACGGAACCGGACAGACGCCGCTGCGGCAGATTCTGCTGCTGGCGGATCACAATGCATACCACCTGGGGCAGTTCGTGCTGGTGCGGCGCGCACTGGATGACTGGAAGGGAAACTGAGCGAGGGCGCGCGCTCGTAACAGGCTCGGCTAGACTGATATAATCGGTTGGTCGGGACTGAGGACTTACATGAGCCGTGGACAAGCCATTGTGGATACCGCCGTTTCCAAAGACGGAAACGAGAAGATTTGGGATGCGTTTCGCCGGTGGGGATACCTGCAGGCGAACATCGACCCGCTGGGCGACCTGAAGCCCGTTGCGATGCCCGAGCTGGACGTGCAAGGCCCCGACGCCGACGCGGCGCGACGCTACTATTGCGGCAGCATCGGCGTCGAGTTCATGCACATCCCGGACCGCGAACGCCGGCAGTGGATTCAGGAGCGCATGGAATCCGACGCCGCGGAGACGGATCAGAAACGCATCCTCGGCTGGCTGGTTCGCGGCGAGATATTCGAGCAAGTCCTTCAGACGCGTTACCTCGGCACGAAGCGCTATTCGCTGGAAGGCGAAGTCGCGCTGCTGCCTCTTCTCGATTCCATTTTGAGCGAAGCCGCCGAGCACGGCGCCGAGCAGGCTGTGCTGGCGATGAGCCACCGCGGCCGGTTAAACGTGATGGTACACATCGCGGGACGCGGCGCGGCGGAAGTGTTCGCGCGATTCGAGGATGTGGACCCGCGCAGCGTGCTGGGCGGCGGCGACGTGAAGTACCACATGGGCGCAACGGGCGATTTCGGCGCGGCGGACGGTAAGACGATCGAGATTCACCTGGTTTCGAATCCGAGCCACCTGGATGCGGTGGACCCTGTGGCGATTGGGCGTGCGCGCGCGAAGCAGACGCGCATCGGACACGCAAACGGACGCACGCAGATCGTGCCGATGATCATGCACGGCGACGCGGCGTTTGCGGGGCAAGGCATTGTGGCCGAGACGCTGAACATGGCGGCCGTCACGGGGTTCACGGTGGGGGGCGCGCTGCACGTGATCGTGAATAACCTGATCGGGTTCACGACGACGCCGCGCGATTCGCAGAGTTCGCGATTTTCTTCCGACTTGGCGCGGCGCTTGCCGATTCCGATATTCCACGTGAACGCGGAAGATCCGGATGCCGTGGTGCGCGTCGGCAAGATGGCGCTCGACTACCGGTACGAGTTTGGCTCGAACGTGATCGTGGATTTGATCGGGTACCGCAAGCACGGCCACAGCGAAGTGGACGACCCGACGATCACGCAGCCGTTGCGCTACCGCAAGATTCAGGATCGCGCTCCGATCTGGGAGCAGTACGCGGAGAAGACCGGCATAGACGCGACGCCGATCGTCGAACAAGCGCGCGAAGAGTTGGATGCGGCGCAGAAGCACGCTCTGGAACTCGAAAAAAATCCACCGATGCGGCAGATGCCGCACTACTGGGACGCGTACAAGGGCGGAAAGTGGAAAACCGATTATGAAGTTGAAACCGGAGTGCCCGTTGAGACGCTGAACGAAATCGGCGCGCGGCTCGTGGCGTATCCCGACGGATTCCACATTCACCCGAAGGTGAAGAAGCTGCTCGAACAGCGCCTGGAAATGGCGCAGGGAAAGCGGCAACTCGATTACGGCATGGCGGAGGCGCTAGCGTTTGGATCGCTGCTCGAGCAAGGAACGCCGGTGCGCCTCACGGGGCAGGATAGCCGGCGCGGAACTTTTAACCAACGGCACGCGGCGCTGATCGACATCGAGACGGAAGAAGAGTACGTGCCGCTCGAGCATTTGACAGCGGATCAGGCGTGGTTCGAAGCGTACAACTCGACGCTCTCTGAAATGTCTGTGCTGGGTTTCGAGTACGGATTTGCGCGCGATTATCCGGAAGCGCTGGTGCTGTGGGAAGCGCAGTTCGGCGACTTCGCGAACGGCGCGCAGATCGTGATCGACCAGTTTGTGACGGCGGGCGAAGACAAGTGGGCGTTGCTTTCGGGCGTTACGATGCTTTTGCCGCACGGTTACGAGGGGCAGGGGCCGGAGCATTCGAGCGCGCGCATCGAGCGATTTTTGCAGCTGGCGGCGCGCGACAACATTCAAGTGTGCCAGCCGACCACGGCGGCGCAGTATTTTCACTTGTTGAGGCGGCAAGCGCTCCAGACGTGGCGGAAGCCGCTGGTCGTCTTTACGCCCAAAAGTATGCTGCGGAATCCTGCGGCGGGCTCGTCGCTGGCTGATTTGGCGGCGCCGAAATTTCAGAAGATCATTCCAGATAAGGGCGACGGTTCCGCGACCACGCGCGTGCTGCTATGCACCGGCAAGATCGGGCACGAGCTGGTGGCGGAGCGCACGAAGCGGAAAGACACTTCCACGGCGATTGTGTTCGTCGAGCAGATGTATCCGTTCCCCGAAGCGGAACTGCAGGCGGAGCTGGACCGTCACCCGAACGCGCGCGACATCGTGTGGGTGCAGGAAGAGCCGGCGAACATGGGTGCGCTTGCGTTTGTGCAGCCGCGGCTCGAGCACCTGACGCACGGCAAGCCGGTGCGGACGGTGAAGCGCTCGGCGAGCGCGAGCCCTGCGACGGGATCGCACGGGGCGCATGAGATGGAGCAGCACACGCTTCTCAATTTGGCGTTTGGCGGGCCGGATAAGTCGTAGCTCGCAAACTCTGTAACGACAAGACCGACAACAAGCGAAAACCTGCCAGGTCTCCAAACTGCGGAGACCCGCCTCTACGGGTGCGTTTACGCGATTATTTCGTGGAGATCACGAGGCGCTGCGTGCCGTTTGGCAGCGTGACGAGTTCGCTGCGGCTAAAACCGGCGGAGCGGAACATGCGGTCGTAGTCGGCGAAGGTGTATGCCTCGCCGCCTGGAGTGGAGGCGAGGAAGATTAGGGAAGCGAGAGCGGGACCCGGAGGCGAGACGCGATCGTCGTCTGGGATGAATCCGAGCGTGACCACACGGCCGCCAGGTGCGAGCGCGGCGTAGAGCCTCTTCAAAATCGTTTCGATGGCCGCCGGATCGAGAAGCTGAAGAAAATTTGTAAGCAGCGCTACGTCGTAGCCCGCGCCGAGATCGACTTCGAACGCGCTGCCCGTGATTTTGTGAAAGCGGGTTGAGACGCCCGCAGCATCCGCATTCTTCTGCGCGATTTTCAGAACGGGCGCCCAATCGAGCGAGTAGATTTCGGCGTTGGGATTTTTCGCGGCGATCACGATGCCGAAAAGCCCGTGGCCGGAGGCCACGTCGAGCACTTTGATGCCACGGCTGTCTTCCGCATTCAGAATTTTGGCGATGGCGTGCGCGGCGGGCGTCTGCAGCGTCGCCATCGAAGTGGCGAAATCCACCCAGGCTGGATCTTCTGGGTCCATCGTGCCGTCACCGCCGGTCGCATTGCGGCCGCGGCGGATAGCTTCGGTGAGCGATTCGAAGGGGCGCGTCATGTGTTCGGACGCGAAAAAACCGTTTCCGGCGTCAACGATGGACGTGGGCGAATTACGATCGAGGAAGGCCTGCGAGTCGGGCGTGAGCGCGTAGGTGGAATCGTGCTTGGTGAGGAACCCCTGCGTGACCATGTTGTCGCAGAGGATACGGATGCCGCGTTCGGAGGCGCGCGCGGCGGCTGCCAGAACGGGAATCGAGTTCTTGCCGTCGCCGATCAGCGTGAATAGATCGAGATCAATCGCGGCTTTCATCGCGGCGGTGCGCTGATAGGCGTTAAAGGCGTCGATGATGCGCTCGGGTGTGGGCTTCGGTGCGGGGTTGGAGGTGGACATTCGAGTGGCTTCAATGTATCCGATTCGTGAGCGGTACGAAAGATGCGATGAAACGCGCGCCACCGCGGCGATGCGACGGCTGGACGGCGCAGCGGCATGGACGATATTCGAAATGACGCGAAATTTTCTTGGGAAAGCGGCTCGGCTCGCATACATTGCGGAGCGGAGCGAGAGATGCGAATAGAACCGTTTGAGATGGAACGCTGGCAGTCGGTCTGGGAAAACAAGGTTGAGCTGAACATTTCCGAAAGCGGTGTGCATCCGCTCAGCACATCCGAACTGGTGCCCGATGCCGGTCAGCTGAAAAGCGTGCTGGACGTACCGTTGCTGTATCCGCAGACGAACGGGAGCGAGGAGCTGCGTTCGCGCGTCGCGGCGATGTACCCGGGCGCGACCGCGGACAACGTGCTGGTGACGTGCGGAGGCTCGGAGGCGAATTTTGTTTCCACGTGGTCGCTGGTCGAGCCAGGCGACGAGATCGTATTCATGCTGCCGAATTACATGCAGATGGCGGGGCTGGGGCGAGCGTTCGGTGCGACGGTGAAGCCGCTGTGGCTGCGCGAGCCGCTCGAGTGGGGAATCAATGTGGACGATCTGGCGCGCACGGTGACCTCGAAGACCAAGGTGATCGCGATTTGCAATCCGAATAATCCGACGGGCGCGACGCTGAGAGACGATATGCGCGCGGCGATCGTGACGGCAGCGGCGAAGGTGGGCGCGTGGATTTTGTCGGACGAGGTGTATCGCGGCGCGGAACTAAATGGCGAGCTCACGCCGACGTTCTGGGGCACGTACGACAAAGTGCTGTGCACCGGAGGGCTTTCTAAGGCCTACGCGCTGCCGGGGCTTCGAATGGGATGGGTAGTGGGGCCGGCGAAAACGATTGCGCAACTTTGGGGCTATCACGACTACACGAGCATCGGGCCGACGATGTTGACGGACCGGCTTGCGTCAATCGCACTCGAGCCCGAACGGCGCGCTTGGATCCTGGAACGGACGCGCGGAATTCTGCGCGCGAATTATCCTGCTGTGAAGGCGTGGTTCGATGCGCACAGCGATTTGATCTCGCACGTTCCGCCGAAAGCGGGAGCGATCGCGTGGGCTGGGCTTCGCGATGGCCGGAGCACGGCGCGAATGATCGACGAGATGAAGAGGCGCGGCGTGTTGATGGTTTCCGGCGAGCAGATGGGCATGCCGACGTATTTCCGCGTGGGATTCGGGAGCCACCCGGAGCCATTAACCGAAGCGCTGAATCGAATTGATGCGTGGCTTCATGAGAATTAGCGATCGGCGGGGGCGCAGCGCGCCTAGCTCGCGGTGGGTGCGATTCTAGATTCGGGTAGGTGGTTGCGTTAAGCTATCGGGGATGATTGCAGGATTGGCTTACGACTTCAGTACAAGCGGGGCGGACACGATGAAAACCAGGATGGCTCGCGGAATAGTTTTGGCGGTGTGCGCTGCGGTCGCGGCGCTTGCGCTGTGCTTGCCAGTGTGGGCGCAACAGCAGGCTCCGCAGGAGGAGAAGCACCCGTGGTCCGATACGAGCCTTTCACCGGATGCGCGCGCGGACCTGGTGCTGAAGGAACTCACGCTCGACGAAAAGATCGGCCTGCTGCACGGGCAGGGAATGCGCGGCTGGGGAAAGCCGAAAGAGAACGATTGGATGAGCAACGGCGGAGCGGGTTGGACGCTCGGGGTACCACGGCTGGGAATTCCAACGATTCAAATGAGCGACGCGGCGTACGGCGTGCGCAGCAGCGGCACCAACGGACGCTACTCGACGGCGCTGCCCTCAAACGTCGCATCGGCATCGAGCTGGGATCCGGACGCGGCGTGCGAGTACGGTGCGCTGATCGGACGCGAGCTGCGAGCGCAGGGATTCAACATGACGCTCGGCGGCGGCGTGAACCTTACTCGCGAGCCGCGCAACGGCCGCACGTTTGAATATTTGGGCGAGGATCCGATTCTTGCGGGTACGCTCGTCGGAAACCGGATCAAATGCGAGCAGGCCCAGCACGTGATCGGCGACATCAAGCACTACGTGATGAACGATCAGGAAAGCGGGCGCAACGAAGTGGACGTGACGATTTCGAAGCGCGCGATGCAGGAAAGCGACCTGTTCGCGTTTCACATCGGAATTCGCATTGGTAATCCGGGCGCGGTGATGTGCTCGTACAACGCGATCAACGGCGACTACGCGTGCCAGAACTCATACACGCTGACCGACGTACTGAAGAAGGACTGGCAGTTTCCTGGCTTCGTTCTTTCGGACTGGGGCGGGACGCACAGCACCATCAAAGCTTCCGCAGCGGGGCTCGACAACGAGCAGCCGGGCGAGAGGTTTTTCGGCGACGCGCTGAAGGATGCGGTCACCTCCGGCAAAGTTTCGCAGGCGGAACTCGACGAACACGTGCATCGCGTGCTGCGTTCGGAATTCGCGGACGGCATCATCGACTATCCGACGAAGCGCAGCGTGGTGGACGTCGAAGGCGGGTTCGAGACCGCGCAGAAGATCGCGGAAGCGAGCATTGTGCTCCTGAAGAATTCAAAGGGCGTGCTGCCGATCGAACGCGGCAAAGTGAAATCGATCGCGGTGATCGGAATGAACGCCGATACGGGAATGATTTCCGGCGGAGGCTCGGCGCAGGTGGATCCGCCGGGACGTCCGGCAACGAAGTGGCAGGAACACGTGTGGTTTCCCACATCACCGCTGAAGGCGATCGCCTCGAAAGCGCCGGGCGCACAAGTGAAATTCGACTCAGGGAAAGACCCAGCAGCCGCGGCAGCGCTGGCTAAGAATTCTGACGTGGCGATCGTGTTTGCGTTCCAGTGGGAGAGCGAAGGAATGGACCTACCGTCGCTTTCGCTGCCGGACGAGCAAGACGCGTTGATCGCTCAGGTGGCGGCGGCGAATCCTCGGACGATCGTGGTGCTCGAAACAGGCACTGCGGTAACGATGCCGTGGGTGGACAAAGTTAGCGGCGTGGTGGAAGCGTGGTACGCGGGATCGAAGGGAGCGGACGCAGTGGCGAACATTCTCTTTGGCGACGTGAATCCCACCGCGAAGCTCCCGATGACGTTTCCTCTGAAGGATGAAGATGTGCCACATCCGACCATCGTGAAACCGGCGCCGGGCGGCAGCGGCAACCGTCCGTCGCAGTTGGCCGGCGAAATGAAGCCAACCTTCGGCATCACGTACGATGAAGGATTGAAGGTCGGCTATAAGTGGTACGACGCGGAGAAGAAACCGGTGCTGTTTCCCTTCGGCTTTGGTTTGTCGTACACGACGTACTCGTATTCGGGTTTGAAGGTGACGCCGGGCGCGGACGGTACGGCCGTCACTTTCTCGGTGAAAAATACGGGCAAGCGCGCGGGCGTGGAGATCGCCGAAGTTTACGCGGCGTTGCCGGCGAGCGCGGACGAACCGCCGAAGCGGTTGGTTGGCTGGAGCCGCGTGGCGTTGGGGCCGGGTGAAACGAAGGACGTGACGGTAAATGTAAGCCGCGAGTATCTTTCGATCTACGACGAAGCCGCGAGCGGATGGAAGCTCGTGCCGGGCGAATACTCGTTCATGGCGGGCGGCTCATCGCAGCAATTGCCGCTCACGCAGAAGACGAACATTCAGTAAAGAATTCGTAAAGATTAGCGCGCAATCTGTCGCGCCCCTCGCCAAACGAGGGGGCGCGGCATTCGTTGACTTGCACCTACCTCCGCCATAAGATTGCGCGACGGCGAACCGCCCCTCCCCATGAAAGCGGCTACACCCCCCAACGAAGCAGCCCGCCTAGAGACTCTTCATCGGTATGGAATTCTCGATACCTTGCCGGAGCAGGAATTCGACGACCTGACGCGACTGGCTGCGCAGATCTGCGGCACGCAGGTAGCGATGGTCAGCCTGGTCGATGCGGACCGGCAGTGGTTCAAATCGAAGCTCGGATTTGAAGTGGACCAGACGCCGCGCGACGTGGCGTTCTGCGCGCACGCCATCCACCAATCGGAAGTGATGGTGGTACAAGACGCGCAGGCCGACCCGCGGTTCAAAGACAATCCAACGGTGACGGGATCGCCGCACGTGCGGTTTTACGCCGGGGCGCCGCTGATCACTCAGGACGGGTTTGCGCTCGGCACGCTGTGCGTGGTGGATTCGGCGCCACGCGATTTAACCGCGGAGCAGAAGCGCGCGCTCACCGCGCTGGCGCGGCAAGTGGTAAGCCAGCTCGAACTCCGCCGCAGCGTTTCGGACATGCTGCGCGTGATTCGCGAGCGACGCGCGGCGGAAGAGGAACTCGACCAATTTTTCAGCCTGTCGCTGGACATGCTGTGCATCGCGGATTTTGAGGGGCGTTTCAAACGCGTGAATCCGGCCTGGGAGAAGGTGCTCGGCATTCCTACCAAGGAGTTGCTGAGCAAGCCCTACATCGAATTCGTACATCCAGACGATGTGGAGCGCACGATCGAGCAAGCAAAACGGATCGACGAAGGCGCGACGGCGGTCTCTTTTGAGAATCGCTACCGGTGCGAGGACGGCAGCTACAAATGGCTGCTATGGACCGCGACGCCGAACGTACAGCAAAAGCTCACGTACGCGGTGGCGCGCGACATCACGCAGCGCAAGCAGACCGAGCGATTGCACGCGACGGGCTACGCTGTGACACGCGTGCTGGCCGAGGCGGAGTCGCTGGAATCGGCGGCGCCGCTGATTTTGATGTCGATCTGCGAAGGCTTGGGATGGGAACTCGGCGCGCTGTGGCGCGTGAACGAATCGGAACACGCGCTGCGTTGCACCAAGATGTGGCACTTGCCGCATTTGAGTTTTCCGCGATTCGAAGCGGAGACGCGCAAAGTCGCGTACAAGAAGGGCGTCGGACTGCCGGGCTGGGTGTGGGAAATGGTGCAGCCCGCGTGGATGCCCAACGTGCCGCAAGAGCGTAATTTTCCGCGGCGATCGATTGCCATCGAGGAAGGACTGCACGCGGCATTTGCGTTTCCAATTCGCACTGGCGACCAGGTGACGGGCGTGGTGGAATTTTTCAGCCGCGAAATCCGCAAGCTCGAGCCGGAATTGTTGGACATGTTCGACTCGATCGGCAGCCAGATCGGGCAGTTCATGCAGCGGCGTCGCGCGGAGATGGAATTGAAGCTGTATGCGGATTACCTGGAAGCGGCGCGGCGCGCGCAGGAAGAGGACGCGCGGCGGCTTGCGGGCCTGGTGAAAGAGCTCGAAGTGCAGAAAACGCGAGCGGAGGAAGGTACGCGCGCCAAGAGCGAGTTCCTGGCCAACATGAGCCACGAAATCCGCACGCCGATGAACGCGATCATCGGCATGACGGAGCTGGCGCTCGAAACCCGGCTCACTCCGGAACAACACGACTACCTGCAGACGGTGAAGAGCTCGGCCGCTTCGCTGCTGAGCCTGATCAACGACATTCTGGATTTTTCGAAGGCGGAAGCGCGTAAAGAGGAACTCGACAAGGTGGAGTTCCGGCTCCGCGAGACGATCGAGGACGCGGTACGTTCCCTCGCAGTGCGCGCGGAGCAGAAAAAGATCGAGCTGGCCTCGCATCTTGCCCCGACCGTTCCCGACAATCTGATCGGCGATCCGGAGCGGCTGCGACGCATCGTCGTGAATCTGGTCGGAAACGCGATTAAGTTCACCGAGAAGGGCGAAGTGGTGTTGCACGTGGATTTCGAATCGATTTCGAATATCGACGTGGTTTTGCATTTTGCCGTGACCGACACCGGCATCGGCATCCCGGTCGAGAAGCAGCACAAAGTGTTTGAGGCGTTCGCGCAGGCGGATTCGTCCACCACTAGGAAGTACGGCGGCACGGGCCTGGGCCTCGCGATCTCGAAAAAGCTGATCGAGCTGATGGGCGGGCGGATTTGGCTGGAAAGCGAAGAAGGCAAGGGCAGCACGTTTCACTTCACGGCCCGATTTGGGATTGCACAGATGGTTGGCGAGCTTTGCACGGTGACGCCGGCTTCGCTGCGCGATATGCCGGTGCTGGTGGCGGACGATAACGCGTCGAGCCGCAAGATTCTGGAGGAGATGATCGAGAACTGGCGGATGAAGCCCGTTCCCGTGGCGGATGGCCATGCCGCGCTCGAAGAATTGAAACGCGCGTGCCGCGAGAAACATCCGTACGGCCTCGTGTTGCTCGATGGCCACATGCCCAAGCCGTCTGGATTTGAGGTCGCCGAGCACGTGAAGAAGGATCACTCGTTGAAGCACACGCCGGTGATTCTGCTCACAGCCGCGATGCACCACGAAAATGCGCAACGGATGCGCGCGTTGGGACGGACGGCAACCGTAGCGAAGCCCGTGAAACAATCGGAACTTTGGGATGCGATTGCAACGGTGCTCCACACCGGATCGCCCACAGAAACGATCGAGCGCACTGCCGCGCCAAAGAAACGCCGAACCGCCGGCGATGAGATGCACATTTTGCTTGCGGAAGATAACGCCGTGAACCAGCAGCTCGCCGTGCAGCTGCTCAAAAAGCACGGACATAGCGTGGTCGTGGCAGAGAACGGGCAGCAGGCGCTCGACGCGCTACATCAGGAAGATTTCGATTTGGTGCTGATGGACGTGCAAATGCCGGTGATGGGCGGTCTCGAGGCCGCCACCGAGATTCGCCGGCGTGAGCGAGCTACGGGCGAGCATGTGCCGATCGTAGCGATGACGGCGCACGCAATGCAGGGCGATCGTGAGAAGTGCATCGCCGCCGGAATGGACGGATACGTTTCGAAGCCGATCGATCCGCGGAGTTTCCTGAAGACCGTTCAGGAGCAAGGGCGTGGCCCATCGCCGCGTGGAGAGGGCGATCACGACGTTGGAGCGTTCGACGGGCGAAAGGCCCTCGATGCTCAGGCGCTGCTGGAACGCTTCGCGGGAAACCGGAAATTGCTGCGCGCGATCGTGAAAACGTTTCGCGAAGACTGCCCGACGATGATGGCGCGCATCCGGGAAGCACTGAAGAAAGAGGACTGCGCGACGGTGGCCGACGCGGCGCACGCGCTCAAAGGGTCCGTGGGAAACTTTGGCGAAACCGCGGCTTTCGAATCGGCCCGGGAGATTGAAAAAAGGGGCCGACAGGGTAAACTCGACGGTACCTGGGAGAAGTACGCCGCGCTGGAAGACGACATCGCCCTACTGCTTCCGGCGCTCCAATCCATCGGCGAGCCCAAAAAACCGATTAAGCGGCGACGGCCGCAGCACTCATCTGGGAGAAAACGATGACGCGTATTCTGGTCGCCGACGACGACCGAACCACACGGCTCCTGCTGACGGAGACGCTTCGCGACGCGAAATACACGGTCGTTGCAGTGAACGATGGCGCCGCCGCCCTCTCGAAAATCAAGGCAGGCAAATTCGACCTGGTGCTGATGGACGTGTGGATGCCGAAGCTGAACGGGCTGGAAGTGCTCGCGAAGCTGAAGAACGTGAAGAAGCGGCCGAAGATTATTGTGATGACGTCGGACGACACCCCGGAGACGCTTCTGGGCGCGATTCGCGAAGAAGCGTACACCTACGTTGCGAAGCCCGTGGATCCGAAGGCGCTGCTGGTGCTGGTGAAAGAGACGCTTTCGAAGACGTCGAAACCGCAGCCGATCGAAGTGGTTTCCGCGAGCCCCACATGGGTGGAGCTGCTGGTGCCGTGTTCACTGGATGAAGCTGAGCGCATAGAGGCCTTTATGGCGCATCTAAAGAGTGGGCTATCGGAGGATGTGAAGCGGGCGGTCGGCCAGGCGTTTCACGAGCTGCTTCTGAACGCGGTGGAGTGGGGCGGCAAGCTCGATCCAAATCGCAAGGTTCGAATTTCGTTTTTGCGGGCGCGCCGCATGCTGATGTACCGGATCGCGGATCCCGGTCCGGGCTTCAAGTTCGCGGAGCTGGATCATGCGGCGATTTCGCACATGCCGGACGAGCCGACGAAGCACGATGAGATACGTCAAAAGAAGGGACTGCGTCCGGGCGGTTTCGGACTGGTGCTGACGCAGGCGAACGTGGATGAACTTCTATATAACGAGAAGCAGAACGAAGTGGTGTTTGTGAAGTATTTGGACGACGAGGCGCATTAATCCGCTGCCGCCGCGCGAGGGGCCGCGCGAAACTTCGGGAGCGATTTTCCAAGACGGAATGAAATCCATACTCACGCTTGCGGTGTTTGCCATCCTGCTGGCCCTGCTGGGGTATCTGGTGCTTCCCTTGGTCTCGCGCCAAGCGCCGCAATCGGCCGCTCCGGCGGCTACGTGGAATCCCGGCGCGGTGCGTGCCGAGCTGAACGGCATCCAGGTCCACGAAACCGATCCGAATCACGCTACTGTTGTTTTTTCCTACGACCTCGACAATCAGACCGACGCCGATTACCAGATGGCCAAAGGGCCGAACACGGTGATCATGACGCGGCTGAAGTCCGACGGAACGCTCACTCCCAACGACAACCTGCATCTGGACAATTCGGTTTTCGTGCCGGCGCACAACCGGACGCGGATTTCATTCTCGATGACGCAGCCGTTTCGCTGGCCGAGTGGAATGGCCCTCGATCACATGGGACCGATCAATCAGGAAAAATATCGCGCACTGATCGCGCAAGATGTGGGCGGCGCGAGCGGGTTCGTGCTGTTCGATCAGACGGCGCACTATCAGATTGAGTTGCCGGGCGCATGGCAGGATTTGCAGACGCCGGGCGCCGCGGCCGGCGGCGATACGGCAGGGAATTAATTCGAACGCGAGATGCCTGAAACGTCGATGCAATCGGGAAGCACGCCGGCGAAGACAGAGCGCCGCGCGCATCCGCGCCAGCGGATTCAGTCGCTGACGTACGTCGAGCTGGGCAACGGCAACGGCGGAATTGCGCTGAACGTTAGCGAGGGCGGCATGACCGTGGTTGCCGCGCAACCGCTCGACGCCGAGGGTACGCTCGAGATCGCATTGCAGCTGCCGCAGACGCGCAAGCGTTTGCAGGTGAAGGGCGAAGTGCGCTGGCTCAGCGATTCGCGGAAGGAGGCGGGATTTCAGTTCCTCGAGCTTTCGAGCGAAGCGCTGGCGGATATTCGCGACTGGATGGCGCGCGAGGCATCGCCGCAGCAGGCGGATGAGAAATTTGTGCCGCTGCCGACGTATCGCGAGCCGCCTCGGCGAGAGCCGGACGCATCGTTCTTCGTGGATGAGGAAGAAGTCGAAGAAGAAACGATCGAGACGCTGCCGGCTGTCGAGCCGGACGCCGACGCGGTCGCCAAAGCTGACGCTGACACGAATGCGGCCGTGAAGGCATGCGAGGCCGAGACGACCTCGCACAAGCTCGAGCGCGTTTTCGAGGCGGGCCATCGCGAGATGGAGGCTGAGGCTGCCGCGGAAGAGATCGTTCTCGAACCATTGCCGCGGGAATCTGGACCGGCGAACCCGTCGATACGCGCAAGCGCGGCCGCGCAAAAAGCTCAAGCGGCACCGGCGATGAACGATAGTGCGCGACGAACGCCGTTTTCGAGTTTGGCGTCCGAATCTGGTATCGAACCTTCGGGAAGCGCTGAGCGGAGCGCACCGCTGGAGACGGAAGGCGCGCGCGAAGCTGCCAGTGCGCCGGCACCGTCGAGAACATTCAACTCTGCGGCGGTCGCGACGACCTCGATGCCTCCGCTCGAATTGCCGCGGCCGGTGTTTGGATCGGGCTACCGCACCGACGACATTCCCGAAGAGACCGGCAAGGACATCCGCGTCCACCTGCAGAGCGGGTGGGTGCTGGGAGTTCTGGTCGCTCTATTGGCGCTGATTTCTTTTTTCGCGGGGATGGCCGTGCGGCGCGGAGCGCTCAATCGCATGGTGGGAGATGGCGAGCCGTACGGCACTCGGACTGGTGCGCAGTTGACTCCTGGCGCGTCGCCTGCGGCGTCGAATCCTATAACTGGCTTAAACGGTACGGCTGCCAGCAAGCAAATCGACATCGACGTGATTGATTCGGCGGATCGGAAGTGGACGATCCCGATGATTACCGGTGGTTCGCTGGCGCCCTCGACCGCAACCGAAACACCTGCGCAGATTTCTCCGGTGGACAACACTGCAAATTCCGCGGCGCAGACGAATCCCGCTGGTTTGCAGCCACAAACGAGCGCTGCGAATCCGCCCGCGCCCGCCACTGCGGCAACGAACAATACCAAGACGACGAGCAACGCCGACCTTTCCGATGCGACGACGAGCGACAGCGGCAACGGCGGGTTGATGTTGACGCTGCCGGAAACTCCGGTGGCGGCGTCGCGTTCGATCGCGATCAGCGTGCGGCGTTTCATTCCGATTCCGCCCGAAGCTGCGGCGCGCAACCGGAATCTGCAAGTGGGATCGCTGGCGAACTTGGTGGAACCGGCGTTTCCGTCCGACGCAGCGCAACAAAATGTGGAAGGAACTGTAAAATTGCGCGCGACGTTCGCGGCGGACGGCAGCGTCCAATATCTCGACGCGGAAAGCGGGCCGAAAGTGTTGATGCCAAACGCACTCACGGCCGTGCGGAACTGGCGCTACAATCCGACGCTACTCAACGGCAAGCCGATCGAGACGCAGGAAGAAATCACCATAGTGTTCCGCCTGCCGCGCTAGGGGTTTGTATGGATTGACCATGTAGGAGAACGGTGTATAGGATTGGGCTAAGGTCGAATTCTAACTTTTCATCGGAGGAAGTGATGGCGAAGACCAAATTGACGCGAGTGGCGGAGAAAGTCGGCAAAGCCGTCGGGACTGCGGACCGCCGGGCACACGAAGCGGTGAAGAAGGCGCAGCACGCGAGCAAAGTAGCGAAGAACGAGTTGAACGATATCGGCAAGGAACTCGAGTCGCTCAAGAAGCGGTTGCAGAAGGCGACTTCGCGGATGCAGAAGGCGCTGAGCTAGTCCGTTTCAGCGGCCCGGTTGAGGCGCAGAAAACTAAGAACCTCGCGTGCCGTTCGCGGCGCGCGAGGTTCTTTATTTTTTGGCGGTGATTTTGCGCTGAGACTATGTGCTTCGAGTTGAGAGTGCGCGTTCGGGATCAACCAGCAGCCACGCCAGGGCGCCTACTACGCACAGCGCAGCGGCGACAAGTAACGACGCGGTCCAGCCGTAGCGGTCGGCGATCCACGGAGTGAGCGATGCGGTGAGCGCACCGCCCAACTGCGCGCCCATGTTCATCAGGCCAGAAACGGATCCCGATGACGCGCCGCCGATATCCGCCGTGACCGACCAGAAGCTGCTCTGTGAAAGATAGAGCGCACCGGCACCCCCTGCCAGCACGATGCCTGCGAGACGCGCATCATTCGCACGCGAGCCGAGAATCAGGAACACGCAGGTAAGCGCCATCGAAAACACGGCGACGCCGACGCGGCCGGCGCGCTTGCCTTGCGACTTCGAGAGATAGTCATTGATCATGCCGCCGGCGAGGCAGCAGACCGTCATGGCAAGGAACGGCAGCATTCCGTACTGCGCGCTCGATTTCAGGTCGAGGCCGCGTACTTTCTTCAGGTAGATGAAAAACCAGCTGAAGAAAATCCACGCGACGTAGCCGTAGCAGAAATACGCGACGGTGACGGCGAGGACGGAACGGCTGCCGAGGATTTTGCTCCAGGGCACGAGCGATGATGTCGAGGCCGCAGGTTTCACTGTGAGACCCGCTTCGATTTGGGCGAGTTCCTGCGCGCTCACCAGGGGATGCTGCTCGGGTTTATCGCGCGCGATCACGTACCAGACGGCTCCCGCAGCGAGGCCGATCGCAGCGCAAATATAAAACGACGTGCGCCACCCGTGGTGAATCATCACCCATGTGATGAGCGGCGGGCTGATTCCGGCGCCCGCGCCGACGCCCGCGAAGATCAGGCCGTTTGCGATGCCGCGTTGATGCGTGGGAATCCAGCGCGTGACGAATTGATTCGACGCCGGATAGATGATCGCTTCACCGGCGCCAAGCAAGAAACGAACTGCGACAAAGAAAAACAGAGCGTGCGCGGCGGAAGAATTCAGAACGGCGACAATCGCCGTGAATATTCCCCACCACAACACAGCGGCCGTAAGGACGCGGCGCGAGCCAAGCTTATCCGCGAGCCGGCCGCCAGGCGTTTGAAACAGCGCGTAACCGATCAGAAACGCGCTGAAGACAAAGCCGAGTTGCTGATTGGAGAGGTTGTAGTCGGATGCGAGCGAGCTGCCGGCGATGGAGATGTTCGTGCGGTCCAGAAACGAAACCGCGCTGAGTACGAAGAGCCAGAAGACGAGCAGCCAGCGAATCATATTGTGTGTGCGTCGCGCGTATTAGGCAGCGTGAGCGCGGAACAGCGCGACCAGATGATCGGCGATGATGTCGTCTTCGCCCGGCTGGAGCATGAATGACGTCATCGAAAGGCCCGGCCCGTCCTCGCCATGCGCAAGTACGATGGAAGGTTTTCCGGAGCGCAGCGTGCGCGCCGCGTCACCCGGCGTGATCGCAACGAGCTTCTGGTCCCAGGTGATCTGCATGCTTGGCACGTGATTGGCGATTTCCGGCATGGTCATTTTCGTGGAGACGCCTTTGATCGCGGTGATTTTTGCGGAGATGTTGTCGAGGCGGCGTTGCCACTCGGCGTTGAGCGCGTCGTGATCTTCGGCGAGATACAGTTCGAGCGCTTTGACCATTCCAACAATTTCTTCCTTGCCGACTTTTTGACCGCGTCCGAGGACGTCTTCGTACGGACTGTTGTTCAGCAGCGCGAAGTGCACGAGATCGGCTTTGCCGATCAAGAGGCCGGAGCACTGCGGCCCGCGCATCGCTTTACCGCCGCTGAAAGCGATCAGGTCGTAACCCATGTTGGCGTAATCCCACAGGTGCGAGATGGGCGGTGTGTCCGCTGCGGCGTCGATGAAACTCGGAATGCTCGCAGCGGCGGCAAGTTTCTGCCATTCGTCCACTTTGATTTGCCCGGCGCTATTGGCAAAGTTCGTGAAGTGCATCATCGCCGTTTGCGGGCCGATGGCTTTTTTCAGATCCTCGCGTGATTCAATCTCGACGAGCTTCGCGCCGGTGCCGCGCAGCTGGTGGTCGAACGGATTGCGGTGCGATTTCTGGATGATGACTTCGGTTTTCATTCCCGTGAGGTCGGGAAGCTGACGGATGAATTTTTCGTTGTCGCGCGTCAGTATGCCCGCGAGCCCGGATTGAATTGCGCCCGCGGCGCCGGACGTGACGATAGCGGTGTATCCGTCAGGCAGCTTGAGCATTTGCGAGATGCGCTTTCCGGCGGCCGCTTCGAGATCGGGGATGCTGACGAAATTGCGCATCGCCTGCGTCATGATCGCTTCCACTTCCGGGCGGCCGAGCGAGCCGCCCAGAGTGGTCATCGTGCCTTGGCCGTTGATGACGGTGGTGACGCCGAGTTCTTCATACACGTTGCCAGTGGAGCCGAGGCCGGAAGCGATACGGTTACAGTCCGGCTGCGGCGTAGCGACTGTACCGTTCGCAGGCGCGGCGGAGAGCTTCCGCGTTCCGGCGAGCGACGCGAATGCAGCTCCGAGCGTTCCGAGAAACGACCGGCGATTCCACGAGTCTTTGAACTTGAACGTCAGCGCCATCTTCATGCTCCTTGAGTGCCGCTCATCAACGGCCACCTGATGCGATCTCTTACTTCTTCACGACGGCAGCAGTGCAGTTGATCTCAACGAGCGAGCCACCCGGCAACGCCGCGACTGCGACGGTGGTGCGTGCAGGACCGCCATTCGGGAAGTACTTCGCAAACACTTTGTTCATGCCGTCGTAGTCGTCGATCTTCGAGAGATACACAGTGAGCTGCAGAATGCTGTCCATCGTGCCGCCGCCGGCTTCGACGAGGTTCTTAACGTTATCCATCACCTTGGTGGTGTGCAGCGAAATATCCATGTCAAACGTGCTGGAATCGTGCGAGTGCGCGCCCTGGCCGGCGATGTAGATCACGCCGTTGAAGATCACGAGCGGAGTGATGAAGCCTTTGCCGTCGGTAGGTTTGCCGTCGTAGCTAAGTTTGGTGACGCCGGACGCGGCGGCCTGCGGTGCTGGCGCGGGCGTGGCGGCGGAGGCAGTGCGGGTGAAAAACGCGGCGACACCGAGTCCCGAGAAAAACGAAGCGAGCGTGGATCCGAAATTCCTGCGTGAAACGTTGGCGGTGTTCATTGAACTTTCCTCTCCTGGATGAAATGGTCCTGCAAATTCATTGCTGCTACGGCAGAGCAAAAGTGAAAACGTCGCTGCCCGCCGTGATCGCGACGTACTGTTTTCCATTTACGGCGTAGGTCATCGGCGAAGCGTGCATGTTCTGGCCGGTCTGAAAATGCCACAACGACGCGCCGGTTCGCGCATCCACAGCTTCAAACGATTCGGCATCGTTGCCGTAGAAGACCAGTCCGCCGGCCGTGGTCATCGCGCCGCCGGAAGAATGCCCCATGCCGATCTGCGGGTAGCGCCACGCGAAAGTATCGTTGAGCGGATCGTAGGCGATCAGAAGTTTTTCGCCGCGCTGGCCGCGTGGATGCTGTACGCCGGTCGAATAGAAAGTTTTTCCTTCCTCGAAATCCTGGTGCTTCAGCAAATAGGTCGCGCAGTCTTCCACGGCGTTGAAATAGAGAAGATGCGTCGCGGGATTGTACGCGGGCGAATACCAATTCGTCGCGCCTTCAAATCCGGGGCAGACCAGCATGCCCTTTGCGGTGGGTTGCACGTCAGTGCGGATCGGCCGACCGTTTGCGTCGATGCCGCTCGCCCAATTTAGTTTTTCGACGAACGCTTTCGCGCTGAGAAATTTTCCGTTGGTGCGGTCGAGCACGTACACAAAGCCATTGCGATTCGCCTCCACGAGAAGTTTGCGCGGCTCGCCTTTGTATGTGGCGTCCACCAGGACGGGCGTTTCCGTCGCGTCGTAATCGAAAAGATCGTGCGGCGTGAACTGGAAATACCATTTCAGCTTGCCGGTGTCTGGATCGAGCGCAAGCACGCAGTCGGTGTAGAGATCGTCGCCGGGCCGCACGTCGCCTTCGAAATCCGGCGAGGGATTGCTTGTGCCCCAGTAGATCGTATTCAGTTCAGGATCATACGTGCCGGGCATCCAGGTGGTGCCGCCGCCGCGAAGATAGAGTTCGCCGGGCCAGCTCGACGAGCCGGGTTCGCCGGGCGCGGGGATCGTCCAGAATTTCCACGCGAGCTTGCCGGTGTTCACGTCGAAAGCTGCTACGAATCCGCGCACGCCGTCGTCGCCGCCCGATGTGCCGACGAGAACTTTATCCTTCAAGACGAGAGGGACGCTCGTGGCGCCGTAGTTCTTGTTTCCCTCAGCATAGGGAATATCCCAGATCAGGTGGCCGGAGCGCGCATCGAGGCAGATGAGGTGCGCGTTGTCGGTTTCCATGAACAGATCGGAATTCACAACGGCGACGCCGCGATTGTGATGCTGAGACGCGTCGTCGATGAGTCCTTCGGTGATCGGCATGGCGTGATGCCAGATCTGGCGGCCGGTGCGCGCATCCACGGCGTACGCGTCGTTCTGCGCGGTGACGAACATGATGCCGTCCACCACCACGGGCGTCACTTCCAATTCGCTCGCCTTCGGGATGTGGAAGACCCACTGCGCGCGGAGCTGGTCCACGTTCTGCGGAGTAATTTGATCGAGGCTGGAGAAGCGGCGCCCGGTGTAGTCGCCGTTGTAGGTGAGCCAGTTTGCGCCGGAAGGTTTTACCGTGAGGTCTTCGTCGGGATCGATATCGACGAAGGCGGATACGGAATTTTTTGTGGCGGCGGGCGAAGCGGACGAAGGCTGTGGCGAAGACTGTGCGGGCGGCGCAGATTGCGCACTCGCGATCGAAACGCAGAGGAGCCAGAAGGCGATGAGTCCCAACGCTGCGATTGGAAGACGGGCGTTGAGCATCTAGTGTGCGCCTCCGTTCGCGCTGCTTACATTCACTTCTCCTAGCGACCCAAGGTCGCCGCCACCCGGCGCGATCAAGTGCAGCTCGACGCGCATGGTACCCGCGGGAATGTGAATCTCGCTGTTCAGCGTCACCAGTTCGTCGGGACGCGCGCTCGCTAGCTTCTCGGAGTTTGCACGGCCGTCGGCGGAGCCGAGTCCGCCGAAATACAGCGCCATCACGTCACCCGCTTCGAAAACTCCAAATGTGCCGGAAAGTTGCGCGTGTCCGTTCGCGATTGAAAGCGCGAGCGGCGTATCGGTGAGACCGACGGCGCTTATCGCCGCAAACCCGTCGCCGGCGCGCGAAGGGCTCCACGTGGTATCCATCTTGTAGCTCTCGCCGGGAGCGAGCGGCACGATTGGGCTGTTCAGTTCCGCTTCCATGTAAAACGGATCTTCACCGGGCTTGCCATGCAGAGCGGGTAACCCATCGGCGCCGAGTCCAAAAGACGGGCCATTCTTGTAGAAGATAACGGTCGCCTTCCCGGGATAGTTGCCGTCGAGTTGATTCACGAAACGCTCGACCATCGCGAAATGTGACGCGCGATCGACCACGGCGACCCAGCCCGCCGTGGAGTCGAGCCAGACTTCGTTTTGGAGCGGCAGCCAGTGCAGGCGGAACAAATTGTCTTTCACTTCGAATGACGGATCGTTCGCGAGTCCGTCGCGCACCTGAAACTGCGTGAAGTACGCGCTCCGCGGATTTGCCGGCGTGTACGCCCAGAAATTTTTGTTGTAGGCCGCAGGATCATGCGCGTCAGCGGCGTCGTATTGCGAGACGCTCTGCATCGACCATCGAATCGGATGGTCGCTCGCGTTTGTCATCACGGCGCGAAAATGAATTTCGGGAGAACCCTCGGCGATCCAGATGTCGCGGCGGTATTGCAGGCCGGTGCGTTTGTCAGGCGGTCCTTCGAGACGCACCATGCACGTGTGATGCACCTTGCCCGCGGCGTCCGGAGCATCCTGATTAAAGGTCGCGGTCAAAGTGTACGTGCCGTCGTCGAGTTGATCGGCAATCGGCCCGGGCCAGTGACCGGCGTCTTCGTCGCCTTCCGGCATCGGCCAGATTTTGTCGCCGCCGTAGTTGAACCACTTTCCCTTCGGATCGTCTGGCGGCGGAATGTATTTCCCTGTGAACTCGGGATTCACGAAAAGATACGGATGGCCCGCGAACGTGACCTGCATCAGGCGGCCGCCGAGTTGCGGCACGAAATCGAGCTTCACCCACTCGTTGCTCAGCTCCTGTGCGTGAAAGCCGTCGTAGTCGATCGGCTTTAAGCCGCAGCTCCCGGGCGCTTGTGCGCCCACGCATGGCGGCACGACGAACGCCGCGGCCAACGCTACGCCCAGAATTCCGATTCGCCCGCTCACCGGCTTGATATGTGCCACGGCCTGCATCTTCGAAATACAATCCCTCGGGCTCGACTCGCGTTCGTGCTGCGCCGGCAGCGCGGCACGCCGCGAGGATTATAGACGTCCGAACTTCTTAACCGCTTCCTCGATCGACTTCAATTTTTCAATCCACGCGTACATGGAGTGCTCTTTGAAGTCCATGTCCTGAGCGACCGCGAGAATCTCGCCGGCCTTCTCGCGCGGCACCACCACCACGCCGTCGGCATCGGCTGTGACGATATCGCCGGGACGCACGGCCACACCATCGCACGACAGCGGGATGTTCGATCCGCCGAATTTGTAGTGGCCGATCGAGGTGGATGGCACGATTCCCGTCGAGTACACCGGAAAGCCGATCTTTTGCAGATAAGCGACGTCGCGCGCGCCGCCATCGATCACCGCGCCGGAAAAATCGCGCGCGTGCATCGCCGTGCCCATCAAGCCGCCCATTCCCGCGATATTCTCACCGTTCTCCACTACCATCACGTAAACCGAGTCTGGCGCGCCCTGATCGATGGCCGCGAGCATTCCGGCGAGCGCATTCGGGTCGGTGTTGCCTTCATCTCGCGTTAACTGAACCGTGAGAGCGTAGCCCGCGAATTTGGCGGGGAAGAGCGGCCTCATCCGGTGAGACATATACATCCGCTTACCGAGGACTTTCTCGATGGCGTCGGATACCGATGCGACTTCGACCTTGCGGTAGGCGTCCAGCATCGCAGCATCGCCGATGGGTTGCTGGCCGGAGGCAGCCGCTCGCGAATCCAGCCGCGGCGCCAGCACTAAAAGAGCGGCGACGAGTGAAGCGATCAGCGCAACTGAGGCCCAGGACCGGAAAGCACTGCGCCGGCTAGAGCGAACGGGCGACGGAACAGGCATAAAGGCTCCTAACGTCACACAATTGGCGCACTCTACACCAAAACCGCGCACGAATATATTTATTAAAAAAGAAAACCGTTGACACGCATAACCTAGTGGAGTAAATCAGGTTAGTTTCTTTTGGGTGGGTTCTAGTTTTATTAAAAGTTTAATGTCCTTCAACCGGGCCGCGGCCGAATCGCAAGTTCGGCGTGGCTTCGCTCGCTTGTATTTCAGGGGGGTCTTAGAATGCCCAGGCGTACACCTATTTTCGCGCTGATTCTGCTTTTGCTCATGACCGCTGCCGTCGCGCTGGCGAGTACGACGGGCAGCATTACGGGTATCGTGACGGATTCCTCTGGCGCCGTGGTGCCCGGTGCGACCGTGACGGCGACCAACGAGGACACTGGCGTCGCCTCCGTGGTGAAGACCGACTCCGCGGGCTTCTACAATTTTCCAAACCTCCTTGTGGGCAACTACGACGTGCTCGTCGAGCAGAAGGGCTTCAAGTCCTACGCCAAGACGGCCATTCGAATCGACGCGAACACCGTGTTTCGCGTTGACGTGAAACTGGAGATCGGCGAAGTCAGCGAGAAAGTGACCGTCGAGAGCGATGCGGTGCAGGTGGACACGCAAAGCACGCAGATGGGCGAAGTGATCAACAGCCAGAAGATCGAATCCGTGCCTCTCAATGGCCGTTCCTTCATCGACCTGCTTTCGTTGCAACCGGGCGTCGTACCGGGCGCGTACTCGATGCAGGCTGCGGGATTGAACGACCGGTCGGTATCGGGCGATCTGGGCGCCGGCAACCAATCGGTAAACGGCGGACGCGAAGCGTCGAACGGATTCATGATCAACGGTGCGAACGTGAACGAAGGCAAGAACAACGGCACGGCCGTGATTCCGAACCTTGATTCGATCGAAGAGTTCCGCATCATCACCAACAACTTTGACGCCGAGTACGGTAACTACAGCGGCGGTCAGGTCAACGTTGTCACAAAGTCCGGCACAAACGGTTTTCACGGCGACATTTTCGAATTCAACCGCAACACGGCCTTCAACGCCGTGAATTACTTCGCGCAATCCACGCCGAAATACATCCAGAACCAGTTCGGCGCGACCTTTGGTGGTCCGATCATCAAAGACAAGGTTTTCTTCTTCATCGATTACCAGGGAACGCGCCAGATTCAGGGGCAGATTTCAACGGCAAACGTTCCTGACGGCACGTTTGACGCGGCAGGAAACTACGATTTGTCCACCGGCCAGTTAGGAACGTTGGACGGCGCTTATCAAAGTTTTCTGGCGGGTAATTCCGGCAACGGCATCGTTCAGGGCGATTCTTGGGCAGGTACGCTGAGCGGACGCCTGGGTTACAACGTTGCGAACGGCGAACCGTATTACTTCCAAGGCTGCAACTCGACGAACACCTCATCGGGCTGCGTCTTCGCAAACGGCGTGATTCCGAAAGCCGGATTTTCGTCCGCTGCAGTGGGCTTGCTGCCTTACATTCCCACGCCGAACGTGTTCAACCCGAACCTGTCTTTCAACTTTTCGGATTCGAACAACAATAATACTTTGCGCGACGACAAGGGCGGCGCCCGCGTGGATTTCAATACGCGTTGGGGCCAGATTTCCGGGTACTACCATGTGGACGATGCGAACTTGGACTCCGCGTATCCGAACGGCGGCGCGACCGTGCCGGGCTTTGGCGCCGGCAGCCTGACGCGCGGCCAGGTGGCGATGATCAGCGATACGAAATCGTTCGGCTCAACGGCCGTGAACGAATTTCGATTCAGCTATCTGCGCTCCGCCAATCAACTTTTCACGCCCGAGGGCGGTCTTGGCGTTTCACTGGAGTCGCTCGGGTTCCCGGGCGGATTCAACGGTAACGGCGGAATCGGCCCGATCAATCCGGCGTACGAGGGCGTACCTAGCATCAACTTCAATAACTTTACGATCGGCGTCCCGTCTGACACCACGCGCCAGTACAACAATCTTTACCAGGTGCAGGAGAACTTCACGAAGATCATCGGCACGCACAGCCTGAAGTTCGGCGGCCAGTTCCACTACGATCAGATCAACGATCGCAACTACTATGGCGAGAACGGGCAGTTCGGCTTCGGCGGCGGAGAGTCCGGCCTCGACTTCGCGGACTTCCTGATTGGCGCGCCGGACTCCCTGATCCAGGCCAGCCAGCAGCTTTTGGATTCGCGCACCAAGTACGCGGGTCTATACGCGCAGGACAGCTGGCGCGTCACGCCGAACCTCACCCTGAACTACGGCGTTCGGTGGGACATGATCATGCCGTGGTACGACACGGGCAATAAAATCGAAACGCTGATTCCCGGTGAGCAGTCGGTTGTGTTTCCGGGCGCTCCCACCGGCTGGGTGGTGCCGGGCGATCCTGGTGTGCCGCGCACGCTCGCGCCGACGCAATACCACAATTTCTCACCGCGCCTCGGCATCGCTTATTCGCCGAGCTGGGATTCCGGGATTCTCGGGAAGCTGACGGGCGGACCGGGAAAGACCAGTATTCGCGCGGGCTACGGCATGTTCTACACCTCGGTCGAAGACTTGACGCAGTTTCAGGAAATCGGCGATCCGCCGTACGGCCTGTTCTACGTGAGCCCCGCGCCGCCGGTTTTTGAAACGCCGTACATCGATCGCGGCTCAGGAAACAACGAAGGCCAGCGGTTTCCGTTCGTATTCCCGCCGAAGGGCGTGAGCGCGAAAAATCCGGACACAACCTTCAACTGGGCGGGAGTGGAACCGATTTCCGGCGCGCTGGCGTACCAGAACAGCAACGTGACGCCGTATTCGGAAGACTACGAATTCTCCCTGCAGCGGCAGTTCGGCTCCAACGCCGTGCTCAGCGTGAACTACGTCGGCACGCAGGGGCATCACCTGATCACCGAGCGTGAAGCGAACCCGGGCAACCAGCAACTCTGCCTGCAGATCACGCAGATCTTGGGGGCGGCGAATGGTTGCGGGCCGTTTGGAGAAGGCGGAACGTACACACTTCCGCCGGGCCAGAACTATCCGTCAGCGGCGACACCAAACGTGGAGGGCGTGCCGGCCAGCAATTGCGGGACAGCAAACCCTGGAAACAATTGCGTCGTCAACACCACGTACACCGTGCTCGGACCGGACTTCGGCAACAACCCGTTTGAAGCGACGATCGCGCAGTCGTCTTACAACTCGCTGCAAGTGAGCCTTCGCCAGAGCGGGAAGTACGGCAACTATTTGCTCGGCTACACGTACAGCAAATGTATCGACGACGCTTCCGGCCTGCAGGAGGGCGTCAACCCGTTCGATCCGAAGGCGAGCTTGGCGTGGTGTGCGTTCAACGTTACGCAAAACTTCGTTGCGAGCTACGACGTGCGCGTTCCGTTCAACCAGTTCTTCCATACCACGGAATGGTGGTCCAACGCGATTGCGGCGGGATGGTCGGTTTCCGGCATCACGACGTTCGCCACGGGCTTGCCGGTGAGCATCAGCGAAAACGACGACAATTCGTTGACCGGCACCCAGAACACCGAAGCGCCGTTCGACTTGCCGGACTACACGCCGGGGCCGCTGCTCACCGGCAACAATCCGCGCAAAAGTCTGAAATACTTCAATTACGATAATTTTTCCGCCGAGCCGCTCGGTTCGTTCGGCACATCGCCGCGGCGATTCTTCAGCGGTCCTGGCCTCAACAACTGGGATCTCGCGATTTTGAAGGACACTAAACTCACCGAATCGAAATTGCTGCAGATCCGCTTCGAGGCTTTCAATGCGTGGAACCACACGCAGTTCCAAGGACCGAGCGGTGCTTTCAATTCGCGTTCTTACGACCAAGCTGGAAATCAAATCGGCGGATTCGGATTCATTGGGAGCGCGAACGCGGCGCGCGTTCTGCAGGTTGGCGCTAAGATTATTTTCTAGCGGCGAGCGCTGGGATCACGGTCGTGGTTGCGGTGACTCGAATGAATCAAAATTCCAAAGGCCCTTCTCGACTTCGGTGGAGAAGGGCTTTTGTATTTGTCGGCGGCTTGATGGCGGCGGGTGCCGCGGTCTCGATCCCGGTGGCGTGGCCTATGCCGCAGAAATCGGCGGCGAGCGGTGACTCGCCCGGTAAACAAGTGTGGGCCGGGAACTGCGCGGGATGCCACGGCTTGGATGGGCGGGGCGGCGAGCGAGGTCCGAACATCGCGACGAACCCGGAGATCGCCGGGCTGAGTGACGCGGCGATCACTCACATTGTGAGCGACGGTTCACCGAATATGGCGATGCCGGCGCTCGGCCGCACTCTAAGCGCCGCGCAAATCGCGGCTGTCGTGAAGCATCTGCGCACGCTGCAGGGCAATCAACACGCAGCAGCTCTGCCCGGCGATCCGGCAGCCGGCCGGACACTTTTCTACGGTGGGAAGGCGGAGTGCACCAACTGCCACATGGTCGATGGGCTCGGCGGTTTTTTCGGTCCGGACCTTTCTGATTTTGCGCGCACGCGTCCGGCCGAAGAGATTCGAAGCGCCATCGTGCGTCCCGAACCCGACCCGCGCGCGAAGACGGCGATCGTTACCACGCGCGACGGATTAAAATATCTCGGCATCATTCGTAATGAAGACAATTTCTCGCTGCAGCTGCAAACGACGGACGGCGCGTTCCATCTTTTCGATCGCAAGGAAATCGAGCGCGTGGAAGTTCAGAAGCAGTCGTTGATGCCGGCGAATTATGGCGAGCGGCTTACGCCCGCGGAGCTGAACGACATTGTGAGCTTCCTGATGGCCACCAGCCGCGCACGGGAAGCGAAAAGTCAGGGTGGCGACCACCGGGCCATGGAAGAAAAGGACGACGATTGATGAATTCGAAATGGATCAAGATCGCAGCGTGCGCCGCGTTCGGGGTGGTATTGCTCGCGGGGGCGCATCGCGCCGGCTCACAACAGTCACAAAAGCCGCCGCGTGAATTCGGGCTGGAGGCGGCATCGCCGGAATTCTGGAAGCTCATCGACAAAGACGCGAAGCTCGAAAAATTTGCCGGCGGATTCGGTTTCACCGAAGGGCCGATGTGGGACCCTGCGGGCTTCGTTTACGTGAGCGATGAAGAGAAGAACAAAATCGACCGCGCGTACCCCGACGGCCACGTGGAG
This sequence comes from uncultured Acidobacteriota bacterium, assembly GCA_963702125.1. Classification (GTDB taxonomy): domain Bacteria; phylum Acidobacteriota; class Terriglobia; order Acidiferrales; family UBA7541; genus Palsa-295. The sequence continues at coordinate 3,140,157 of OY969716.1, read as the reverse complement.
GAATTAATTTCGCTAGGCGATCCGGACGGCAACACGTTCGACCAGAAGCACCGGTTGATCACCACGGCCAGCGAATTGCGCGCGATTTTGGCGATCACGCCCGACGGGAAGTACACCGTTCTCGCGAACCAATATGAAGGCAAAAAACTCAACACGCCAAACGACGTCATCGTTGGGCCGGATGGCGCGCTGTACTTCACGGATCCCACGCTCGATTTTGTGGCAGGCGAAAAATCCGAGCTCGGCTTTCAGGGCGTGTACCGCCTCGCCGCCGACGGGAAGCTGATTTTGCTGACGAAAGACGTGCAGCAGCCGAATGGCCTCGCCTTCGCGCCAGACGGCAAAAAATTCTACGTGGACGACGACGATCAAAAAAACATTCGCGTCTATGACGTTGCGCCGGACATGACCCTCACGAACGGCAAAGTGTTCGGTTCAGAAGTTGCCGATAAGGGCGACGGCGTGCCCGATGGAATGAAGCTCGACCTGAACGGAAACATCTTCGTCACTGGTCCGAAGGGAATTTGGGTGTGGACGCCGGAAGGAAAACACATCGGCACAATCGTGATTCCCGAGCAACCCGCGAATCTCACTTGGGGCGACGCGGATTACGGCACCCTCTACATCACGGCGACTACATCTGTGTACAAGCTGCGCACCAAGACTCACGGTTTTGTGCCGTACCTGCCGAGAAAATAGTTGAGCTACTGCCGCGCGGGAATGATCTCGATGTAATCGATCCCGGCTTTGTCGCCGCCGTTGGGCGTGCCCGCTATTTCAATCGTGTCGCCTCGATTGAGTGCGACGCCCGCGATCCGGTGGCGAGTGGAGGATGAGCCATCGATTTGCTTCGACGGCAACGTGTCGCTCGCTTCCCAGGCGTCGATTGGCTTGCCATTCAGCTTCATCGTGAAGTTCGCCACGCCATCGTTCTGATCGAAATAGCGTACGTCGACCGCGTAAATTCCCCGCGTGCCGTTGAATTTCCATTCCGCCGTGCATGCGCCAGTGGCCCGCTCGCACGCTACGGCTTTCCCGTCCGTCGCGTCTTCCCACGGCGTCACGTTGACCGGCGTGTATCCGTCGAGCGTCATTTGCGAGGCCGGCACCCGGCCCGGGTGATTGCCCACGCGGCCCTGCGCATCGGCAATACCAGACGTCTTGTAAAACCAAGTGCAGATCGCGTCACGCCACATCTCGGCGGCGCCTGCCTGATACTCGAGCCGGCCGAGAATCGCTGTGTAAAGGCCGGCGTCCATTTTCCCTTCGAGCGTTTTCCACCGCGTGACATTCTCCCCCGCGCGCGCCGCACCGTCGTAATGCGAATCGTAAATGTGCTGAATTACAGTCCTGCCAGAGTGCAGCGCGTAGGTGTACGGCACGTGGTGGAAGAAAAGCAGCAGTTCGTCCGGCGTCGTCGCGAGCGATTCGAAAAGTGCGGCAACGGAAGGCGAGTATTGACCCACATAGCCCGTGCCAGTCTTGACCGTGCGATCCATGCCGATGCTCGTCGCGTCGGCGCGATGCCACTGGCCCCAGCCATTGCGCTCAGACGATTCCACGGAAGGCTCAAAGTGATCGCCCGCAATCGCTGTGAGCGTGCCCGCGCCGAGCGGACCGCTGTAGTCTTCGTACATTTTCCACGACGAAGTCTGCAGCTCGCTTACAAGGTTCACAACGTCCGGATTATTTCCAAACGTGAGCCGCGTCCACTCGTCGGCGATCTGCTGCGCGCTCAGATTCGGATCCCACGCGAGGCGTCCGAAGCCGTAGAGGTTCGCGGCCGACAAATAATTTCCGAGCCACGTGGAGTCGAGGCCGACGTTTGAAACGCCCACGAACCCGCCGCGCGTTCCTGGAAAAACTTTCCCGGCGACGATTGCCTTCACCGGCGTGCCCGGGCCGTCAGCCCGCATGTCGAAATCGAGCGTCTGCTTCCACATCGGCGGCAAAAACACGACGTGCCGGCCTTGACCCAAATATTCCTGCGTGATTTGCAGCTCAATCGCCTGATTCGTCTTGGTCATCGCGCCGAAAAGCGGCGATACGGGCTCGCGCACCTGAAAATCGATGGGGCCATTTTTGATTTGGAGGATCACGTTCGAATCGAACTGGCCGTCGAGCGGCTCGAAAATGTCGTAGGCGGCGCGTGCACGATCGGCCTTCATGTCATGCCAGTCGAGATGGTGGTTGTACACAAAGCCGCGATAGAAAAGGAGGCCGCCGTGCGGCTTCAGCGCACGCGCGATCGAATTCGCGCCTTCCACAGCCGTGCGGTGATAGGTTGCCGGGCCGGGACGGTCTTCCGAATCCGCCTTCAGCACGAATCCGCCGAAATCCGGAATCGCAGCGTAAATCTCGTCGGCCTTCTTCGCCCACCAGTCGATCACATTCGGATCGAGCGGGTCGAACTTGTCGATCCCGCCTATCTCTTTCGGGCTCGCGAAATTCACGGAGACGCCGAGCTGAATTCCGTACTCGCGAAAAATCGCGGCGACGCGCGCAAGTTGCGGAATAAATTCAGACGAAAGAACCTTCGGATCAGCGTTCACGTTGTTGATCGCGCAGCCGTTGATGCCCACCGACGCGAGCAGTCGCGCATAGTCGCGCACACGGTTCAAGTCCTGCCGAACGCCGCCGCCTTCAAAGAAGATTGAACGTCCGCCGTAGCCGCGTTCGATCGAGCCGTCGAGATTGTCCCACTGGTTCACCCAGCGAACAGGCGCGTACGGCATACTCACCTCATCAAGCCGATCGACCGGCTGGCCCATCGCGATTTTGCGCTGCAGTGCAAACGCACCGTACAGCGCGCCGCGTTCATTCGCACCCGCGACAATAATGTCGCGCACGCCATTCACGGCGGTGGTTTTCAATATGAAGGTATCCGGCGGCAGATTGGAAGGCAGATCCAGCGCCGAAGCGCTTGAACGTAGCGAAGCTACAGTACCGACAACGACCGCTGGCGCTGCAGGGAAACCGGATTGGGGCAGAAGTCCCCGGCCGAGTGCGCCCGAAATTCCTCGCAGCAACTCGAATTGAGCGGAGCGCAAAAGTTCGGAGTCGCCAACTTTAGACACGATTTTGGGAAAGCCGGCGTACCGCTCTGCGATCGCGGGTTCTAGCGGCAGATAGCTCAACCACGCGTAGGCAAGATTTCTAGTTAGAGCGGAGCGTGCAACGGGAGCCGATCCGGATAAAAGAAGACAAAGTACGGTGGCAGCCGCGAGAAAGCGTTTGTAGATGGATGTGCGAGAAGATGCGCGATGCATGACGGTTTGACGGAGCGAGACTACGTCGCGCCAGCCAAACCGTCAACGGAATCCGCGCGCCGCGCGCCGGATTTTAAACGCTAAATCCGGCAGATCAGCAATTCGCGCTCGTAAATCATTTCCGAGGGCAAATGGCTGTGCAGGTCGATGAAGAGTTCTTCGTGGTCGATCACTTCGCGTCGCCACGCAGCGGCGTCGAAAGCCTGCAGTTCTTCGAATTTTTCCTTCGAGAAGGCGAGGCCTTTCCACTCCATGTCCTCGTAGCGCGGCATCCAGCCAATCGGCGTCTCGTGGCTCAACGCTCGGCCGTGCGCGCGATCGACGATCCACTTCAGCACGCGCATGTTCTCGCGGAAGCCGGGCCAGATGAAATTGCCTTCCTTATCTTTGCGGAACCAGTTCACGTGGAAAATGCGCGGCGTCACTTTCAGCGACCGCTGCATTTTAATCCAGTGCCGGAAATAATCTCCCATGTTGTAGCCGCAGAAGGGAAGCATGGCCATCGGGTCGCGGCGCACTTTGCCGATCGTTCCCGCAGCCGCGGCGGTCATCTCCGAGCCCATCGTGGCGCCGGCGTACACACCGGAGCTCCAATTGAACGCCTGATAGACGAGCGGAATTGTTGAGGCGCGACGTCCGCCAAAAATGATCGCGTTGAGCGGCACGCCGTGCGGATCTTCCCACGCAGGATCGATCGTCGGGCACTGCGAAGCAGGAGCGGTGAAGCGTGCGTTTGGATGCGCGGCCTTTTTGCCCGTTTCTTTGCCGATCTGCGGTGTCCACTCGTTGCCCTGCCAGTCGAGGCAGCGTGCGGGCGGCGTGTCCGTCATGCCTTCCCACCAAACGCCGCCATCCGGCGTGAGCGCCACGTTAGTGAAAATCGTATTCCGCGATAGCGTGGCCATCGCGTTCGGGTTCGTTTTTACCGAAGTGCCCGGCGCAACGCCGAAAAATCCCGCCTCGGGATTGATCGCGCGCAGCTGGCCTTTTTCGTCGGGCTTGATCCACGCGATGTCGTCGCCCACAGTCCAAACTTTCCAGCCCTCAAATCCCGCGGGCGGCACGAGCATTGAAGTGTTCGTCTTGCCGCACGCGCTCGGGAACGCCGCGGCGATGTAGGTCTTCTCGCCCTTCGGATCCTGAACGCCGATGATCAACATGTGCTCGGCCATCCAGCCTTCGTCGCGCGCGATGTTGGAAGCGATGCGGAGCGCGAAACACTTCTTGCCGAGTAGAGCGTTGCCTCCGTAGCCCGAACCGAAAGACCAAATCTCGCGCGTCTCCGGGAAGTGCACGATGTACTTTTCAGTGTTGCACGGCCAGGGGACGTCTTTCTGTCCCGCGTCGAGCGGCATGCCCACCGAATGAACGCACGGCACCACGCGAACGTCGGGACCCTTATCGATTTCCTTGAACACCGGCAAACCGATGCGCGCCATGATGCGCATATTCACCACAACGTACGGCGAGTCGGTGAGCTGCACGCCGACGCGCGACATCGGGCCCCCGACCGGACCCATGCTGAACGGCAACACGTACATCGTCCGGCCGCGCATGGAACCTTTGAACAGCCCGCGCAGCTTGCGCCGCATCTCCAGCGGGTTCATCCAGTTGTTCGTCGGACCGGCACTGTCTTTGGAGAGCGAGCAGATAAAAGTGCGGTCTTCCACACGTGCGACGTCGGACGCATCCGAGCGCGCGTAGTAGCAGCCCGGCCACAACTGTTCGTTCAGTTTGGTGAAGGTGCCGGCGCGAACCATTTCTGCGCAGAGCGAGTCGTACTCTTCTTTCGAGCCATCCACCCAGTGAATCGCTTCGGGCGCGGTGAGTTCGGCAATCTTCTCCACCCAGCGGAGAAGGTGCTCGTTCTTGCTGAGCGGTTGAGAGCTGGTGTAGTGCTTCGTCGTTTCTTTCGGTGCTTTGGTGTGAGTCTCTGTCGGAGTCATAGGCGTAGAAGGCTATTATATCCCTACGCGCGCAGAGCGGACGCCATGCCAGGCAACCTGCGTTTCTTCGCAAGAGACATTTTGGGCGCTTCGCCGCAAATCGCGCGACTCCCTCTTCTTACGCCGTAGCTCGCCGCTACTGCAACGCTCCGATCTGGAAGTTCAGCGCGGAGATCTCCGCTTCGTAGTCGTACTTTGCACTGGCCTGCTCGATTTCCGCCTGTGTCTGGTTGAGCTGCGCCTGGCTTAACTCGATGATCGAACTGAGACCTAGCTTATACCGTTGCTGGGCGAGGTCGAGGGCCTGGTTGGCTTCGTCGAGAAGTTGCTGCGTCAGGGCGAGGCGCTGGTAGCCGGATTGAGCGTTGAGCCACGCTTTTCGGACGTCGCGAGAAATACCGTCTTCGAGGTCGCGCAAGTTTTGTTCCCGCGCGCCGGCTTGCGCCTTTGCCTCGGCATGCAGTGCGTTGAACTGCCGGCCGTTGAAGATCGGGATGTTCACGTTAAAGCCGCCCGCGGCGTACCGCGGTGCGAGGTTGTCTTCACGAAATGGAGTGAGGCCCGCGACGCCAGTGGCGCTGATCGTCGGGAACCACAAATCGCGCTCGGCGGTCGCGTAACTTTGCGCCGCACCGAGGTCGAGGTGCTGGCTGATGATTTCCGGCCGGTCTTTCATCGCCTGTACGACTAGAGGAATCAGATCGGCCGGCGGAGCGGTGGGCGCGGGTTGCTCGATCAGGTGAAATATGCGCTGGTCCTGCAAACCGAGCGCGGCGGAGAGGTCGGCAAAGGACGCCTGCAAATCATTCTGTGCTTGCACGAGAAGCAACTTGGCCTGGGCCAAATCGACGTTTGCAAAGCTGACGTCGAGTCCCGATCGAAGTTTGTTTTGTTCAAGGGCAGTCACTTGGTCGGAGACCAGTTGACGCGTCTTTACCGTCTGGTTGGCGACTTCAAGTACAGCCTGCGCTTTAAGAGCATTGTAGTAGGCGGTATCGACCTGGATCAGCACGTCCGCACGGGAGGTGACCACATTTTCTTCCTGCGCCTGAGAATGCAGCTTTGCGCTTTTCACCAACTGGTGGGTGCGTCCGAAATCAGTGACGAGTTGATCGACGGTGACGCCGTCCGAGAACCGGTCGTAGATAATCGGGTTGTTTAGCGCGCCGGCTGAAATGCGGCTGTCGTTCTCGGCCATCACGCCGGTAGCGCTGCCGTAGGCATGAGGGTAATAGTCGCTCTTCGCTTCCGTCACTTGAGCCTTCGCTACCGCCGACAAGTAGGCGGACGCCTGAATGCGAGGGTGGTTGGCGATGGCCATTTTCTCAGCGTCCTGCAGCGTCAGCTCGGCGGCTGCGGGTGCATTTGCCTGCGATGTGTTCGATTGCGGCTCGGCGGCGCGGATGCCCGGCATTACGTGGACTTGCGTGGGCGACTGAGCAAAACAGAGCGTGGGAGTGAAAGCGACGACTCCGAACGCGAGCAGGGACCGACGGCTCATGAGTGCGCCTCCCCCGGGACAAGCGCCGCCGCTCGTTCTTCGCGCCTGCGATACATAATTAGGTAAGCTGCGGGCACCACGAAGATCGTCAGCACGATCGAGGTAAGCAAGCCTCCGATAATCACGCGAGCCAGCGGTGCATACGCTTCACTGCCCGTTTCGAGTTTGAACGCCATCGGCAGGAGGCCTACAACCGTCGCGAGCGACGTCATCAGAATCGGCCGCAAACGGATGCGGCAAGACTGAACTACAGCGTCGCGCAAATTATGACCTTCGCTGCGCAGCACATTCGCGAAATCCACGATCAAGATGCTGTTGGACACCACCATGCCTTGCAGCATCACGATGCCCATTAGCGATTGAATGTTCAGCGTCGTGCCGGTGAGCGCGAGCGTGAGGATTACGCCCACGATCCCGGTCGGCACGGCGAGCACAATGAGAAACGGATCGACGAACGACGAAAATTGAGCGACCAGGATGAGATACACCAACAAGACGGCAAGGATCAGGCCGATGCCGAAGCTCTTGAACGAATCCTGCATCGTAACTACCAGACCGCGAACATTCACGCGGATGCTCGGGGGCAGCGTTGTTTTGCCAATGATGTCATGAATTTCGCGGCTCGGTGTTCCAATGTCTTCGCCGGTGGGCGCGACGTACACGTCCACGACGCGCTGCAACTGGTAGTGGTCAACTTCCGTCGGCGTGAGAATCGGAACCACATCCGCCACCTGATTCAGATAGGTGGGCATCTTTAGGTTCGGAGAGCGGAGCGGCATGGCCTTTAGGTCTTCGATGGATTTCACCTGGTTCTCCGGATACTGCACGGTCACAAAGTAGTTGTTGCCGTTTTTCGGATCGACCCAGTAACTGGGCGCGATCATCACGTCCGATGTGAGCGCGGTGATCAGGTTATCGATCACTTCCTTCGGCGTGAGGCCCAATTCGGCCGCGCGGTCGCGATTCACGTTCACTTCGAGAGCCGGATAGTCCATGTCCTGCGGGATGTAAACGTCGGACACGCCCTTGCTTGCGCCAATCTGCCGGGCGAGCTCCTGGGCTATGCGGTCGTCGGTCTTCAGGTCCATGCCGCTCACCTGCACGTCGATCGGTGCAGGCGCCCCCTGGTTCAGCACGGCGTCCACGAGGCCGCCGGACTGGAAGTAGGTGCGGAGCTGCGGCAGCTGCGCGGCTATGCGCCGTCGAACTTCGTCCATGTAAAGAAAGCTGCTGACCTTGTGATCTTCTTTGAGGCCGACCTGCACGAAAGCGGTGTGCATTCCGGAGTTTGAAGTGAAGAGCGCCGAAAGGTCCGGCATCACGCCGATGTTGGAGACAATTGTGTTGAGGTCATCGGGCTTCACCACCTGCCGGACGATGTCTTCGACCTGCTTGATGTAATCGTTGGTCACCTCGATGCGGGTGCCTGTCGGCGCTTTCACGTTGATGACAAACTGGCCGGCATCGGAACGCGGAAAGAATGAGACGCCAATGAGGGGAACGAATAAAAAGCTGAGGACAAATAACACGCCGAAGATCATCAGCGCCTCGCGCGGACGGTCGAGCGTCTTGTTCACGTACTTCTCGTAAACGTTAAGCATTTTCTCGAAACGCGCATTGAATCCCGCGTGGAAGCGCGAGCCCCATGATTTCTTCGGTCCGTCGCCCTCGCCTTCGTGGTGAGCGGCCTTGAGAAAGTACGCGCAGAAAAGAGGCACCACGGTGACGGCGTCAAAGTACGAGGCAAACAGCGCGAGCACCACTGCCAGAGCCAATGCAGAGAACAAGTACTTGCTCACGCCGAACAGTAGCGTGACTGGAAAGAACACGACGACGGCCACGAGCATGATCGCGAGCACGGCGAGCGCAACTTCGTTTGCTCCTTTCACAGCCGCGACCTTCGGATCCTCGCCCAGCTCGATGTGGCGGTAAATATTCTCGATCACGACGACCGAGTCGTCGATCAAGCGCGAGAACGCCAGCGCGAGTCCGCTCAACACCATGCTGTTGATGGTCTTGTCCGCTGAGTGCAGGATGAAAAACGTGATGAGCACCGAAAGCGGTATCGAAAGAAACACAGCTGCCGTGGCTCGCATGCTGCCGAGGAAAAGCAGGATCATCACCGCCGTAAGGAACAGGCCGATGCCGCCTTCGCGAAGCACGGTCGCGATCGCCTGCTTCACGAACAACGATTGGTCGAACACCACGTGTGCGTGCATTTGTGACGGAATGTCGCGCAGCGTGGTGACCGCCTTCTTGATTCCGTTCACGACGGCGATTGTATTTGTATCGCCGCCCTGCTTCAGAATCGGTGCGTACACGGACTTCTGCCCATCGACACGCACGATGTTGTATTGCAGATAGGAGCCGTCCACCGCCTTGCCAACGTCGGAGATGAACACCGACTTTTCGCCTTCGGTCTTCAGCGGAACGGAATTCAGCGCTTGCGCATCTGGCACCTGGGCATTGGTGTAGATGTTGTAGTCCAACGCGCCCAGCCGCACGTCGCCCGCTGGCAGAATCAAGTTCGAGGCGTTCATCGCGCGCACCACGTCCATCGGGCTCAACTCGTGCGCCTGCAATTTAAGCGGGTCCACGTACACCATGATTTGCCGGTACCGCCCACCATACGGAGGAGGCACCGTCGCGCCGGGAACGCCGGCAATCTGGTTGCGAATCTGAAATTGCAGATAATCGTGGAGCTGTGTTTCGTTCAGGCCTTGCCCTTCGACTGTCAGCAAACAGACGGGAAGGCTCGACGCATCGACCTTCAGCACAACAGGCGGCAGCGTTCCTTCCGGCAATCGGCGCAAGTCCGCCATGGCGAGATTTGAAATGTTAGTGACGTCGGCGTTCGCATCCGTGCCCGGCTGGAAGTAAATCTTGATCAAGCTCACGCCGGCCATCGACCTCGACTCCATATGGTCGATCCCGCTGCCAATCGTGAAAAAACGCTCGAAGGTGTCGGTGATGTCCGCCTCGATCTGTTCGGGCGGCATTCCGTTGTAGAACGTTGCGACCAGCACCACGGGAATGTTGATCGGAGGAAACATGTCCACCGGCATTTGCACCACGCTTGTGACGCCGAGCACGCAGATGAACAAACAGATGACGATGATGAAGTACGGGTGGCGTATCGCGAATGTAGGCATCGCTTACTCGGCCCCCGGCGCATCGACCAACTTTGGCGTTACCGTCTGGCCTTCGCGAAACTGTCCCTGCTCGCCGAACACAACCGTGTCGTTCTCCCGAAGCCCGCTTAGGACCTCGGCATCAGTCGCCGTCTCGAGGCCAGTCTTTATTTCGCGGCGCTCAAGTTTGTTGCCGGCGCCGACGAGCAAAACGACGCCTTGTCCAGTGCCCGTCGCTTGCACCGCCTGCAGTGGAACGGTGAGGACGCCTTGCACGGAGTGAAGCGGAATTTTCACCGAAGCATACATGCCCGGTACGAGCTCGAAGTTGGGGTTCGGCACGTCCACTTCGGTGTGCATCGTGCGCGTCGTAAGGTCAATCTGGTCCGAGTACCGGACAATTTTGCCGGTGAACGTCTTGTGCAGAGACGAGACTTCGACCTCAATCGGTTCGCCGTCACGAATGTCAGACACCGCACGTTCGGGAACGGGAATTACGAGCCGCAGTAAGTCGTTCTGCGAAAGGCGGCACAACGCCGAACTGTCTTTGGCTGCGGAGGTTCCCGCCGGTAGCAGCGCGCCGGTGAACGCGTACATTTGCGTCACCACGCCGTCGAACGGTGCGGTCATCCGGGAATACTCGAACATCGCTTGGTCTTTCGCGAGCGCGGCTTTCGAGGCCAAAAGCGCTTGATCGGATGCCGACACCGTATCCTTAGCCGACGAGACGCCGGCGTTTGCCTCCAAATCCTTTCCTTGCGCCTCGTCAATCTCCTCCTGAGACATCAGCTCGGGCTTGCTTTTCTGCACCTCCGCAAGCCGGCCGTAGGTTAGGTGCGCGACGTTGTAAGCCGACTCCGCGCGGCTTTGTTCCTCGTGCGCTCTCGATACGTCTTGCTGAGCACGGCGCACCGACGCTTCGTCCTGCAATAATTGCTGCTGGAGCTCAGGAATTTCGAGCACGGCGAGCAATTGGCCTCGCTTCACGTGCGTCCCGTAATCGATGTAAAGCTTCTGCACGTAGCCGGAGACTTTCGCGAACACGTCGATTTCCTGGAACGGCAGAAACTCCGACGAGATTTCGAGGGTACTGGAGATGTTCTTGCGCTCCACTTTCACGACGGCCGCCTCAGGCGCGGGCGCGGCTTCGGACTTGCGGGAGTCGCCACAACCTGCCATACACATCAAAACGCTGACCGCGATGGCGATCCACAGCGGCGGATTAGGTTTACGAATCACGAGTGGAGCTCCTTGGTTTTGCGGCTGAATTCTTCGATCGAAAACGATTCTGAGTGCGTTAGGGCTACGAATTCCTGGCGGTTCTTGATAATTTCCAGCGCCTTTTCCGGGACACGCGAGGCAATTTCGCGCGGGATGGTCTGCACTCCGTGAATGTCGCCCTGTAGGAGTTCTCCCGGACTCACGCTCATACCACCTACTTCGACTGTGCCTCCAAAGTCGAAAATGTGCGCATAGGCATGCGACACCGCGACATTGGCCGCGAACACCTGGAGTCCCGAACGCTCGACTGCCCGGAGATCGCGCACCGAGCCGTTTGTAACGGCAGCAACGCAGCCCAGCGCCCTTAAAACGTTGGCGTGAACGTCGCCGAGGAAGGCGCCGAGACCCGGTTGAGAGTCGATGTCCTGGATCACGACGATTCGTGGCTGGGGAATTTTCAATATCGACTGCCACCAGTCCGCGCGGTCGTAATAACTCTTGCCCTCCATAGGCGGGTCGGAGCTGCGAAGCCGCGCTGTTGCTGCGTAGCCAACCACGGCGGGCTGGTCCTGAAATACACAACGGATCCGGGAATCGGTGAAGCCCTTGTTTCGGAGCCTCACCCCGAACGTCTCGATGGCGCTTGCGACCACACACGTGCTCAAAGAGCGCAATTGCTCCAATTGCGCCGGTGCGAGCGGAGCTGCTGTCATGTGAACTCCTGTGCGAACGGCCAGCCAAGGTGAAGAACGAGGCCGGGAAGAAACGCTTAATACTGTGAACTTAGATTCTCAGGGGAACGAGACGGACTACGAGACAAGCGATGGCGGAGACCGGTGCTGCAGAGTGAGCGTCACGGCGAGAGCCGGAACGTCGGGAACTTCCAACTGAACGACGGGATAGCTCTTCACTTCCTCGACGGAAGCGATCAAGCGCTCCACAGTAGGAGATGGCCTGCTATCGAGCGCCACCGGAGGAATGCCCGCTTTCATCTTGCTGGAAATGTTCAAGTAGTGAGCCGGATCCGAATGCGAGTAGTACTGGCTGTTCTTGGCCGCAGTCGAAAACCCGGCGACTGCCACAAGCGTCACGAGCACGACCAAACGAAGGTGAAGCAGGCGGGCGCGGGACGCTCGAATTCCAGGCGAAATGATCTGAGTGGTAGTCGCCATCACGTAAGACCTACTGCTCCATTTTCACTAACTGAGACTCAGATTGCAAGGAATGCGATGCTTCCAGATGGCGAAAGCGCAATTTTGGTGGGCTCGCCTGGACTTGAACCAGGAACCAACGAATTATGAGTTCGCTGCTCTAACCAATTGAGCTACGAGCCCGCGCGCCGAATATCATACCTCCAACGCGCGGCAGCGACACACGGACTCGGCTCAACAAGGTACCGGGACTATGCTATCTGGACGCAGTCGCGGCGCGCGTGCGAATGCGCGGAGCAACGTGCCGTTCCGCTCGCTAAGGCCGCTCGGTGTGTGCGACAGGCACAGAGCTTATATGAGGCACAACGGCGTTCGCGATCCGAGGATTGCGTAAAGCCGCCGGCCGGATCGGGCCGTGCCGCGGCGGGATGGGAGCAGGCGGTTTATAACGTTCGATCTTGTTGAACGGAATGTCGGTGCCGGAAATTCCCGTGCACGCGCCGGCCAAGCCGATGTACGTCACGTAGAGTCCGCCATTCGCCAAAGTCATTCCGTTTGCATCCGTGTTGCTCAGGATAAACGCGACTACGTCGCCGGACGAATCCGATCCGTAGGCCTCAAGTATGTCTCCACTCGCGATGCTCGACCCGTACGAATTCGCGAGGATCGTGCCAGTGGTGAGAGTGGAAAAGCAGACCGCCGCGCCTGCCTGCGGCGAGAACGTGCCGCTCACGTTGAAGTTCGAATCGGTGGAAAGCGACATTTGCACGGACGCCGCGGCGCCTCCTGAGGTCGATTCGAACGATCCCGCGTAATTTCCGGACGGCGGCGTGAACAAAGTCGCCGTGAAAGCGCCCGAGTCTCCCGCCATACATGGCCCGCTCGATGTAAACGTGCCGGAGAAAGTGTTGCTGCTTGCCGAACTTGCTCCGTTAAACGTGATCGTGTCGCCGCTCTGGAATCCTATGTTGATCACGGCGCTGTACGATCCGACGGTGGCGTAGCCCGTTACGTTGAAGCTGGTGATCGGAGTCGTGGAGCAGGATGAGTTTGTAAACGTATTGGCCAGCACTCCTGCGACGGAAGACCCGGTTGGCGTCGGCGTCGCCTTCCAATCCGTGGTGATCACGAGCGGGTTGTAGCAGTTCGGGTTTGTGTCGCCGTTGTTGTCGGGATTTTGCCCGCTGCATGAGTACGGATTTCCGTTCACGTCTGTGAGCGGAGCGGCGTTGGGCACCGACTCGCTGGTCGTCACGATGGTCCATTGTTGGGACACCGCGGGCGCCGTCGAGACCCACGTCCACGATTCGATTTTCTGGCTGGCGGTGAGCCCACCGGTTCCACCCGTGAATCCCACGTAGGCGAAATCCGAGCCCACCGTGGCCGGAATGTTTACAGGCCAACTCTGCGAGAACGATTTGTTCACCACCGCGTCGGTGATCGTCATTGTGAGAGTTGTGCCGTCGTACGTCACGTGCACAGCCATCGTGTCGCCGCTGTGCAGATCGATTCCGGACGCCGTCATGTCCTCGGCGGGTGTGTACGGCGCCGCGCCGTCCGTGTACATCCCGGTCGAATCGTCACCCTCGCCATTGTTGTTATATAGGTCGAACTTGACGGCGACGCTGTTCTGGATTCCCGCCGTGCCGACGCCGTAGCCCAGCGCGCCGCCGGCTTGCCCAAGCGCCTTCGCGCCGGCGGATGAATTCTGAATGGTGAACGTTATGCCGTCCGCGTCGGCGTCCGAAAGCTGGAATGTGAAATCCGTGCTGAACGCGCGGATATCTGCTTCCGTGTTGCAGAAGGCGCTACCCGCTTCGTTGCCGGCTCCATTTGTGAGTTGCAGGCGGCTGTCATCGAGCGTCGTGCTGCCGTTGAACTGCATGCATCCCGGATTGCTGAAGCCCAGCCCGAAGTTGATCGTCGTGGTGCCGCCCGTGGCGATCGTGTACGACGCGATCATCACCGGACTGTCGTTCAATTTCGGCGACGAGGCGATGGCGCGAATCGATTCGGTGTTCGAGACCGTGATCGACCCCGAATAGACGGGCGAGCTGTGCGTCGGCGTCGATCCATCGAGCGTGTAGTAGATCACCGAATTCGGAGTGGTATCGCTGATCGTCACAATTTGCGCCGCGGAATACGAACCGGAGGGCGGCGTGAACTGCGGCGGCGCTGTTTGCGTCGAGATCACATAAGCGTTCGATGTCGAAGCACTTTGTATAAAGCCGGGCGCTACGGCAATTGCCGTGAGTGTCTGCGACGCGGTCAGCGTGATCGGCGCGTTGTACAGCGTCGAGCCGGTCGATGGCACTGAACCGTCCGTCGTGTAATAGATCGTCGTATTGGGCGTCGTGCTGCTCATCGCCACCTGTACGCTCTGCGTATATGTTCCCGCGCCAGGCGTCATCGTGGGCGCTGCCGCGTAGTTTTCGCCATTGAGCAAGCCGAACACATCCACTTCTTTCTGTGCTCCCACGTAAACTTTTCCGTTCGTCACCACGGGCACTACGAACTTCACCGCTGGCCCGAGCGTGTCTCTCCCCGACGTAAGATTCGATCCGTAGAGAAGCTGGGACACGTTCGTTGCGTTGTACGCGCGGAGAATAGCCGGCCCGCTGGACGTGTACGCATCGGACTCCACCGCCCACACGATCGCGTTCGACGTGCCATTCGCGGATATTACCGGTGTCGATCCGGGGAATGAACTCGACTCGCCGGATTCCGACGTCGGCGACGAAGACACCATTCCGTTTGCGATGGAATACGACTTCAGGTGATCGCCATTGCCCCACAGATAGATGTTGCCGTTCCAGTAGGCAGGCATCGACCACAATCCGCCCACCCCCGTCACCGTCTGCAAAATCTCCGGGTCGGCCGTGCAGCCGTTGCAATAGTGGCTGCCGTTGTTCGTCATCACGTCGCGATCGACCACGTACAGATTTCCCTGCTTGCCCGCCTCCACCAAAATGTGAGGATACGCTCCCGTCTGATCCGGCAGCACGAGCACTCCGCCCGAACCGACGTCGGTGTCCGCGTTGTCTAGGCTCCCCTGGTTATACGGGGTGAAGTAATCCGTCGGCGTCACGATTCCGTTTGCGAGACTCACGCGCACGATGCTGTCGCCGTAGTCGATCGTGGTCGTCGGCGCAGGCGCAGGAACTGTGACCGTATCGTCGCCGTTTCCGGTGGAAACGTAAGCGTTCCCCTCGGCATCCGCCGCAAGCCCTGAACCGGATCCCCAGATCCCGTTTCCTCTTCCGTTGGGCGATGTGTTCCACGCACTCGTGAACGCGAGAGTCGAAGCGTTGTAGCCGAGTATCCATCCGTGCCACGGGCCGTTGTCGCCGTGCGAAGCGAATGCCGCAAAAACGTACCCGTTCAATAAAAGCAAGCCGGGCCGCTGGTTTTCCCACTGCACATTAAACGGTACTTGCCCGTTCACCGCATCGGGAGCCGTGCCTGGAACGGATGCGTTCAGTTCCACGGGACCGCCGAACTTCTCCGCTCCCGAGGTGATATCGATTGCGTGCAGCCGGTAGATGTAGGCGCCGCTCTCCTTCGTATTCACCACCACGTACAACGTATTCGTCGCGACGTCGATCGTCGGCGTTCCCGTGATACCGATTTCCGGATTGATGTCTTGCGTATTCCCCACGTCGCTGGTGGAAAGCGTCGTGGCGCCATTGATTAGAAAGCTCACGTGCCAAAGCGGCGCGCCGCCCGTGTCCGCGTCAAACGCGTAGAGCGAGTCGTGCTCGGTCGCCACGTACAGCACGTTGTGCGTGCCTTGCCCCGGAACCGCCACACCCGCCACGTACAGCGGCTGCGCATACACGTAGCCGTCCACCGGGAGCGCAAAAAGTTTTCCGAACGTCGTGGATGAAACGTTCGTCGGCGTCAGCTTCGTCTCGCCGAGGTTTTGTCCCGTGCGCGCGTTGTCGAAGTGGTGCGTCAGAATGTTGGTCTGCGCAAAGGCCGTGGGCGCAAAGCTCGCCGCCATCGCAGCGAAGAACCACAACGCCGCCGCTCCCGCGATCAGGCGTGTGATCTTTGCGGATGTTCTGCCGTGCTGAAGTGCAGCTGGGTTAGATGTTGGCATAGTGTTAAACAAGCTCGAAAGTTTAAAAACGAGTAGTACAAACGTTCCGGAACCGCCTTCGCGGCCTGCTCGCTCGCCCGATTTCATCCAAACAAGTAATCGCAATCTCCGGCCCCATGCGGGCTCGCGGTGCAAATTTCCAAAGCTACGGAACCAAGCGGGTTAGCGGAGGGAAGCAGCGCGATCGCACTGCCCAAGTTGGGACGCGTGGGAAACCCGCTGCAACAATAGGGAAAACACTGTATAGACCGGAGGGCTGGTACCTTTTACTCTGAACCGCGTCTCAATCGGAGACGTCGCATTTGCGTCCGCCCAATGCGACTTACCCAGCAAGACTACTAGTACCTGTTCTCTCGATCGAATTTCCGGTCGCCCTTGTCCGAAACGCGATTAGATTGAAGCGCTAGGGAGCGTTTTGGCGTCTGCAGGGAATCTGGAGGCGGTGCTCGCCCTTATTAAGGTTCAGTAAACAAAAATCTCTGGGACAAAGGTTTACTTGGCGTGTTCGTAAGGGATGGGGCTGGCGGATCGGGTTGGGACGGAAAGTGCGCGAACGGGAGAAGCTGGAGATAACGCAGCGAGCGATCGTGGGAACTGCCAGGTTAGTTCTAGTACTTATAAATTGTCACGCTGCTTCCAGTATCGCCGATGTTAGCACCGCGCGCGCCATCTTATTTTCAAATCAGGGCGCAATGAAGATTCAATCGCAGCTCGATTCGGTATCGACATACGATATGAGTCTGCATTCACGATGAAGACGCGCTGATCCCAGCGGCGCTGTGCGGTGAATTAAGCGAGAGGTATTTTGCGCAAGAGGAAGGCAGCAACGGGTACGAGTCTAGCTCTACTGGCTTTCGAAGCCGGATCGACGGCACCAGAACGCCGATTTGTGTCGCATTTTGACGCGTTTTATCGCCGTCCCCATGGGACGACACCGCATGCTTCGCTCTACGTTCGAGCTGCCGGAAAATCAGAGTTTGGTCACGCGGTACCTTCGGTTGGACGGAAGGGAAAACTGTTAGACATATTCGGAAGCAATTGGGAGTCGGGGCTGAGGAAAACTTTGTCAAGTCTCCCAAATTCAGCGCTTTACAAGACGTCGGACATGGCACACAGGTTGCAAACTTCTGCTGGCAGAGTGCTTGGTGTCCTTGCGTAGATTCTGGTTGGTATTTTTCTCAATTTTGAGATTTTCGACAAATTTGGCCGAGGTAAACATGGCGAATATCAAGATGTTTGGATTGGCAGCGGTTCTCACCCTGGCGTGCGCTCCCGCCAACCTGTGGAGTCAGCAGAACGCCGCATTGAGTCCGGCGGCTGCTTCCACTCACGCGGCAATTCCGGCTGCGGCGGCGTCTAACGACGACCGCCCCGCGCTCGAACACCGCAATCCTCGGTATCAAGTTCAGCGCGACGACATTCTTACCATCACCTTCGCGCTGTCGCCGGAGTTGGATCAGACCGTGACGATCCAGCCGGACGGCTACGTCACCCTGATGAACGTGGGCAGCGTTTTCGTTCAGGGCATGACGGTGCCGCAAGTCGTTGACGCTATCAAGAAGGCGTACTCCGGCACGCTTCACGATCCGATCGTGGACGTGGACCTCAAAGATTTCCAGAAGCCGTTCTTCGTCGCGCTCGGCCAGGTGGGCAAGCCCGGCCAGTATGACCTCCGCTACGACCTCTCCCTCACCGAAGCGATCGCGATGGCCGGCGGCTTCACGGCCGGCGCCAAGACGCAGGTGTTCCTCTACCACCGGGTGGGCGATCAGTGGGTCGAGGCGAAACAGATGAACGTGAAGCAGATCCTGCAGGGCAAGAACGTCAACGAAGATGCGCATATTCAACCGGGCGACATGATTTTCGTTCCCGAAAAGTTCATCACGAAGTTTCGGAAGTATGTGCCGTACAACCTGGGAACCGGCTACTACCCCGGCGTTTACTAGCTAGTACGGTATTCGATATCGATAAACTTTAAGAGGCGACGAAAATATGACCAAGTCAAATGCAAAGACCGGCACGGCGAAAACAGCGCAGGATATGACCTTGCGTGACATGCTCTCGCCGCTATTCCGGCACAAGCGTGTCGTGCTCATCACGTTCTTCACCACGGTCGTGCTCACCATTCTGGTCGCGTGGCTCTGGGCGGCGCAGTATTACACCTCCACGATGCAAGTCGTCGTGGAGCAGGATCGCACCGATCCCGCGGTCACCGCTGCGCAGAACGGACTGATTCAGACCAAGGGCATCACCCTCGATCAGGTCAGCTCCGAAGTCGCCCTGCTTCAGGGCGACGACATGCTGCGCAAGGTCGCCGATACCTGCAAGCTCGACGACAGCTGGTCGCCTTCCGACTTGTTTCTTCCGAGCGATCCCGCCAAGCGCAAGGCCGCCAAGGTCGAACAGGCCGCTCGCCGGCTTGGCAAGAAAATCAACGTCGAGGCGCAGAACACTTCCGACGTCATCGACGTGACGTACTCGCACAGCGGCGAACCCGACACTCCTTTCTGTGTTCTCAGCAACCTGAAGACTCTCTACCTCGAAAAGCACGTTCAGCTGGAGCGTCCAAAGGGCACTTCCGACTTCTTCGCGAGCGAAGCGGACCGTTACCGCACGGCTCTCGATGAGTCCGAAAAGAAACTGACCGACTTCAGCCGTACCGCCAATATTGCTGCTCCGGACCTGGTCCGCACCGATATGGCTGTGCAATTGGCAACGGCCGAGGCTGCGCTCTACACCGCTCAGCAAACCATCGCCGCGGACACCAAGCGCATGGAAGACGTTACGGCTCAGCTGAGCAAGACTCCGGCGCGCGTTCCGACCACCGAGTCCTCCGTCGCCGCGAACTTGCTTCTCGAGAACCTCAACACCACGCTGCTCACCGCGCAGAACAAGCGCAGTGAGTTGCTCATGAAATACGATCCGAGCTATCCGCTGGTCAAGGAAACCGATCAGGAAATCGAGCAGACCAAGGCGGCCATCGCGAACGCCGAGTCGGCGAAATATGTGAACGCCACGACGGACCGCGACCCCACTTACGAGATGCTTCGCGAGGACCTCGCGAAGACTCAGGCGGATCTCGCTTCGCAGCGCGCGACGGCTGCGGCCCTCAACGGCACGATTAAGGGCATGCGCACTCAGATGGTCGGCCTCGATGCGGATGCGGTGAAGCAGGAAGCCCTGTTGCGCGATGCAAAGGCGAGCGAAGCCAGCTACTTGCTCTACCTCGCGAAGCGCGATCAGGAGCGCACTTCCGATGCTCTCGATAAGAAGAGCATCGCCAACGTTGCAATCTCGGTTGATCCCGTCATTCCGGCGCTCCCGGCTCACAGCCCGTGGCTCGTGATCGCTCTCGGCTTCCTGGCAGCGATCGTACTGAGCGTCGGCGCCGCGTACTTCGCGGAATACTTGGATCCTTCTTTCCGCACTCCGGAAGAAGTGGCCCAGATCCTCAGCATGCCGGTGCTCGCATCGGTTCCGCGGAAGGTTGCATAGTCTAAATGGTTCTCAATTACTACAAACTCGCAGAGCAGCCGTTCGGGGTCACTCCGGACCCGCGGTACCTCTATCTCAGCCCGACGCATCGTGAGGCGCTTGCTTCCGCGCTTTACGGCATCACGGTTGGGCGCGGGTTTACTGCACTGATTGCCAAGCCGGGGATGGGAAAGACCACGATACTTTTCCATCTCCTGCAGAAGCTTCAGGGATCGGCCCGCACCGTTTTCGTTTTCCAGACGCAGAGCAGCCCTCGCGATTTGCTGCGCAGCTTGCTCGTCGACCTCGGAATCGAAGATGACGGCGGCGACATGGTCCAGATGCAGGCCAAGATGAACCAGGCTCTTCTGCAGCACTCCACTTCGGGTAAGCGTTTCGTGGTGGTGATCGACGAAGCGCAAAATCTGGACGAGTCCGTCCTCGAAGTGGTTCGCATGCTTTCTAATTTCGAAACGCCGCGTGAGAAGCTGATGCAAATTGTTCTTGCCGGCCAGCCGCAACTCGCGAAGCGTCTCGCTTCGCCGAGTATGGAGCAGCTGCGTCAGCGGGTCTCGATCGTCGCGCGGCTGATGCCGCTCGACGCCGCCGAAACGCGGGCTTACATCGAGCATCGTTTGTCCGTTGCGGGCCGCGAATCCACCGTACCGCTATTCACCGACCGCGCCTTCGCGATGATCGCGAAATATTCGGGCGGCATTCCGCGCAACATCAACAATCTTTGCTTCAACGCGATGTCTCTCGGCTGCGTGCGCAAGCAGGAAACGATCGACCGCGACGTGATCAAGGAAGTCCTCACCGATCTCGATCTCACGCCGCTGTTTGAAGACGCGCCTGTTGCGGGCATGAAGCCGATTCCAACGCCGGTCACAGTTCCGGCGCTACCGTACGCATCGAGTTCCACATCGCGTTCGTGGAATGGCTGGCCGCTTAAGTTAGCAGCCGGTGCGGCTGCCGCGGCTCTGGGCACACTGGCCTGGACCACGATTCACTCCCACTGGATCGCGCGCGCAAGCAATGATGTGAAGCCAGTCGCCGCTGTCGCAGCGCCGGTGGTTCCTGCCGCCAAAGCGCCCGCAACCGCGCCGATCACATTGCCCGCTGCAACTCCCGTCACGACGCCGGTGCCGATACCGACGGAAACTGCGGCGCAGCCCGCGGACGTCGCGCCTCAAAGCGAATTGAATGCGCGCAATGGCGCGCAGCCGGTGACCACCTCGCCGGTCTCGCTCATGGAATCCAGCACGAAGAATGTCTCAAGCGAAGCAGCCCGCGGTCCTCTCGCGCTGCCCAAGCAGGCTTTCCGCACCATCTCGATCGTTCGCAACGAGACGCTCTTCGGCATCAGCATGGAAAATTACGGACGATACGACGACCAGATCGTCAGCGTCATCCGTCAGATGAACCCGGACTTGACCGACCCCGATCACATCAAGGCTGGTCAGAAACTTCGCATACCCGTCGTTGAAAAGAATTCGAATCTCGCAAATCCCGCGGCCCAAACCGCAGAGGTGAACAAACAATGAGTAAGAACTTCGAGCTGATCCAGCAGGCAGACATGAACCTGGGCACCGGCAATGGTTCCGCGACCACCGGCGCAGCCACGGCGCGCGCGAAGTATCCCGCGTCGTCCAACGGCGGTGCCGTCGAGCTGAACATCGACAAGCTCACTCGCGAAGAATCCCAGAAGCTCGTGCAGCGCGTTTTCCTCGCGCAGGGCGCCGAAAATCCTCGCGTCGTGGTTTTTGCCGGCATCGATCACGGCAATGGCTGCAGCCAGATCTGCGCCCAGACCGCGCGAATCCTTGCAGACAACGTCCAGGGTTCGGTTTGCTTGCTCGATGCGAACCTGCGGACCCCGAGCCTGCCGAACATCTTTGGCGTCACCAATCACCACGGCCTCACCGATGCCTTGATGGAAGCGGATTCGGTTCGCAGCTACGCCAAGCCGCTCACGCCCTCGAATCTCTGGCTGCTCTCGTGCGGCTCGATGCCCGCCGGCTCCTCGAACATGCTCACGTCCGCGCGCATGAAGGATCGCATCGCTGAACTCCGCCGCGAATTCGACTACGTGCTCGTCGATGCTCCTCCGCTGAACGAATACTCGGACGCGATCGCGCTCGGCCAGCTTGCCGACGGCCTGGTCCTGGTTCTCGAAGCGAATGCCACGCGCCGCGAATCCGCTCTTCGCATCGCGGACACTCTCCGCGCCACTCAGATCCGCGTGTTCGGCGCCGTCCTGAATAAGCGCACCTTCCCGATTCCGGAAGGTCTCTACAACCGCCTGTAACGATTGACCGTAACGGGCGAACCGGCCGCCGCAAGCGGCCTTTCAAGTTGGATTTTTGTGCAGGGCATTACTGCTTTCCGCCCCGAAGCAGGGGTTCGAATTCATTTTATTTTTCGGTCCATGTGACTGAGAGTGCGGAGCCGTGTCCGTGTTGGGCGTCGAGCAGGATTCAAAAGCGATCTTGGCCGGCGATCCGACTCTGACGAAAGACCCGCTCCGCTGGTTTGCAGTACAGACCAGATCGCGCCACGAGAAGAAAGCGCACGCCGAGTTGCAGGAGAAGGGGATTCAGAGTTTCCTGCCGCTCTTCGCCGAGAAACACAAATGGAGTGACCGCCAGCGCGTCGTGGATGTGCCGCTGTTTCCGCAATATCTGTTCGTGCGGATCGCGGTCTCGAGTGGCGAACGCATTTCCGTCCTTCGAACCAACGGCGTCGTGGGACTAGTTGGTACCAAAGGTTGTGGAATCGCGATACCCGACGTTCAGGTCGAACGCATCCAGCGGGTGATTGAGCAGAAGATTCCGTACAACCCGCACCTGTATCTGAACGTGGGGAAGCGGATTCGGATTCGCGGCGGTGCGCTGGATGGGGTGGAAGGAATTCTTACGGCGGTAAACGGCGATCAGACTCTCGTGGTCTCCGTCGAATTGATTCAGCGTTCGCTGGCTGTTCGTATCGCCGGGTTCGATGTCGAGCCCGTGTAGGAAAGCCGCAGTGGCTTAATGCGGCTGCAACAGAATCACAGTAAATTCGAAACCCGGCCCCAAAAGAGATGGCTCAGTGAACGACGAAAGGCGACGTTTTCTTCTAACTTCGCTCAAGCTGTTCGACCTGGCACTGGTGATCGTAGCCTTCGGGTTGGCGACCGTGCTTTCCGTGTACGCGGACCGCAGCGTGGATTTGGTTGCGTTCCTCGGCATGCGCGTAAAGCTCTCGAATTTCCTGATTTTCTTGTTCGCACTTCTTTTCTGCCATTCTGTCTTCTCCTTTTACGGGCTGTATCGTTCCCGCCGGCTTTCCACTCGCGTCTCGGAAATCGCCGATTGCCTGAAGGCCAGCACGCTTTCCAGCGTCGCGTTTCTGGCGATGGGCTTTCTGTTCCACATCCGGATGATCACGCCGCAATTCCTGCTGATGTTCTGGCTGATCCTCTCCGTGATCATGGTGAGCACGCGTCTGCTGATGCGCGTCTGGCTCACGGAAGTGCGCAAGCACGGACGCAACCTGCGCTACATGCTGATTCTCGGCACGAACCCGCGCGCGATCGAATTTGCCCAAAAGATTAGAGAGCAGCCCGGACGCGGTTACCAGATCCTCGGCTTCGTTGACGAAGATTGGCACGGTCTCTCCGACTTCAAGGAATCGGGCTTCAAGCTGGTTTCCAACTACGAAGGTCTCACGGAGTATCTCCGCCGCAACGTGGTCGATGAAGTCGCCATCTATCTGCCGCTCCGCTCGTACCACGAGCACGCTACGCAGGTGGCCGAGCTTTGCCAGGAACACGGCATCGCCATGCGCCTCGCCACGGATATTTTCGGCCTGCGCACTTCGGGCGCCCGCGCGGAATATTTCAACGGCGCCTACCACATCTCCACCTACACCGGCGTCCGAGACGAATGGCCTCTGATCGTGAAGCGCGCCATTGATCTCGCGATTTCGTTCACCCTGCTTTTGCTGCTCTCGCCGCTCCTTGTCGCGGTGGCGATTGCGATCAAGCTCACTTCCGATGGCCCCGTCTTTTTCCGCCAGGAGCGCCTCGGCCTCAATAAGCGCCGATTTTTCATCTATAAGTTCCGTACGATGGTGCCGAACGCCGAAACACTTATGGCGACGCTGGAGTCGAAGAATGAAGTCTCCGGTCCGGTCTTTAAAATTAAAGACGACCCGCGCATCACCGGCATCGGCAAGTTCCTTCGCCGCACCAGCATCGACGAGCTTCCCCAGCTGTTCAACATTTTGAAGGGCGAGATGAGTCTCGTCGGTCCGCGCCCGCTGCCCAAGCGCGACTACGAAGGCTTCAGCGAAGATTGGCAGCGCCGCCGTTTCAGCGTTCGCCCCGGCATCACTTGCCTCTGGCAGGTGAACGGCCGCAGCTCGATTCCTTTCGAGCAGTGGATGCGGCTCGACCTGCAATATATGGACGAATGGTCGCTCTGGCTGGATCTGAAAATTCTCGCACGCACCATCCCGGCCGTTCTCAAAGGCTCCGGCGCCGCATAGACTTCGGCGCCAACTCTCGCAACGCGGCTGAAACAGACTCGCACATCTCGCCAACGTCCTCACGCCCGGACCGCGACGTAGGAAACTGGAGACCAGAAAAGCGAATTACAGCGCGTGATGATCGATAAGGCGAAAAAATTACTGGCTCAAGCCAAGCAGAGCACTCTCGCGCGGAACTCCGCTTGGATGTCGCTCGGGTACGGTCTCCGCGTGATCGTGCAGGCTGCGTATTTCGTGCTCATCGCCCGAGCCCTCGGGCCGAGTGAGTATGGCGCGTTCGTCGGTGTCGTTGCGCTGATCGCCATCGTGTACCCCTTTGCGAGCCTCGGGGCAGGCAATCTACTGATCAAAAATGTTTCGCGCGACCGCTCGGTGTTTGCTGTGTGCTGGGGCAACGGGCTTCTGGTCCTGGGCGTGTCCGGCATGGCGCTGCTTGTGGTCGTTCTGGTCGTTGCGCGCTGGATCTTGCCGCCCTCGATCCCTCTGTTGCTCACGTTTCTGATCTGTCTTTCGGACCTGATTTTCGCCCGCGTGGTTGACACGGCGGCCCAAGGTTTTCAGGCCGTCGAGCAGTTGGGTTACACCTCGGTGCTGTACGTGCTGCCTTACATCATGCGGCTGATTTCGGCAGCCATCGTCTTCGCAGTTTGGCGGCACGCCAACGCGATGACCTGGGGTTGGTTCTACGTCGCCAGCACGTTTGCGTCGGCCCTGATCTCTTTGATCGTCACCAACGCGAAACTCGGCGCTCCGAAGCTTTGCATCCCGCGCATTCTTCCCGAGCTGAAAGAAGGGTTCTATTTCGGAGCGGCTCTGAGCGCCCAAACAATCTACAACGACATCGATAAGACGATGCTCACCAGCCTTTCCACGCTGGATGCCGCCGGCATCTACGCCGCGGCCTACCGTGTGATCGAGGTCGCCTTCACGCCGGTGCGTTCGATTTTGTACGCGGCGAATTCCAAAATGTTCCGCAAAGGCCAGCACGGCATCGCCCACAGTTATGCGTATGCCAAACGTTTGATGCCTCACACGCTTGCGTATTCGCTGCTCGGATTTGTCGCTCTGTATGCGCTCGCGCCGCTGTTCCCGCTGATCATCGGCAAAGATTTCGCGCGGACCGTTGAAGCGTTGCGCTGGCTCGCATTGATCCCGTTTCTCAAAACGATTAGTTATTTTTTCTCGGATTCCGTCACCGGCGCGGGCTATCAAGGCTTTCGCACGGCGGCGCAGGTGTTCGTCGCAATTCTGAATATCGGTTTGAACTTCTGGTTGATTCCGGCGTACTCGTGGCGCGGCGCTGCTTGGTCGAGCCTGGCTTGTGACGGCGCGCTCGCGCTCGTGATGTTTGGAGTTCTGCAGTTTGTGATGGCGAAGGAGGCCCGCGTCAGTACTGAATTGACGGCGGGATAAGATGAAAATTCTCCACAACTTCGAAAAATTCTACGTAATCGTCGTCATGATCTTTCTTTCAGGCGCCGGCGTTGCGGGTCGAGTCGGAGCCGGCGGTGCGCCACCTGCTCCCCAGCTTTGGCAAAATTACGGGCGCCTCTTGGTTTGCGCCACTCTCGCTCCGCTGCTGCTTCTGCACTTTCGCAAGGTCATGGGAGGCGTGCGTCACGCCGGCTGGCTGATCGCGCTGTGCGGTCTGGCAGGAGCGTCCTGTCTGTGGGCTCACGATCCGCGTTTCGTCGTGCGTCACGCGATTTTCGTGTGCGTCGTCACGATGTTCGGAATTTACATCTCAACCTGCTTCGAGTGGGAAGAGCAACTCGATCTGTTCGGCTGGACGATGGTGCTGATCGTCATTTCAAGCGCCCTGGTTGCCATTTTTATTCCTTCGTACGGACTTTCCACCGACCTCCACACGGGTGCCGTGAAGGGAATCTATCCGCAGAAAAATCACTTCGGCGCCATCATGGCCTTCTCCATCCTTACGTTTTTGTTTGCCCGGCCTAAAGGCGTCCCAAGCATCATCCGGATCGCCACGTTGATCGGCTCTTGCGTTTTGCTCGCCTTGGCCAGCTCCGCCACGTCCGTCGTCTCGCTGGTTGGTTGCTTGGCTATCTACCCGTTGTGGTTGATGTTTCGATCTGCGAAGACAAACAGCTTTCTATTGTGGGTTGCCGCGATGCCCGCTGTCGGAATCGCCTTGGTTCTGGCGACTTCGAATTTCGATTTCATCGCTAAGCTCGCCGGCCGGAGCGCTACGCTAAGCCAGCGAATTCCTTTATGGCAGGCAATTCTGGCCGCCATCGCCAAACGGCCATGGTTTGGATACGGCTTCGATATTTTTTGGCTGGAATGGTCCGAGGATCTCTACAAAGTCGTTTACGTCATGACCGGCTGGCACCCGCCGCACGCCCACAACGGATACCTAGACGTTGTGCTGAGCATGGGCATCGTCGGACTGCTGATCTTCTTTGTCGGTTTCGCCATCAACGTCTTGCGCGCGGGTCGTTTGTCGCGGATCAGCGGTGTGTACAGCGCGAAGTGGCCATTCTTCGTGCTCGTCTTCTTCGGCATTGTGAATCTCGGCGAAAGCTTCATCCTGCGCTTGATGTCATTCTTCTGGATTCCGTACACGGTAATCTACGTCTCGTCCGCGTTGCTTCTCGAGCAGGCTCAGACCGAAGAATCGACGGATGAAGCCGACGAGGTTATTGATGCAAACGACGGCAGCCACATGAACGGTGCCGTTCCAGGCTACAGCACCTAAAGGCAGACTGAATGCTTGTCTCGGTCATCATTCCTACGCGCAACCGCCCGGACTTAGTCCTTCGGGCCGTGCGCAGCGCGCTCGCTCAGACCTACCGCGACCTTGAAGTCTTGGTCGTCGTCGATGGCCCTTGCAGCAAGACGAGCGCGTCGTTGGCAGGCGTAACGGATGCCCGGCTTCGCTTGATCCTTCTCGCGGAATCGGTGGGCGGTTCGGACGCGCGCAACACTGGAGTGCAAAACGCCGCCGGCGAATGGGTTGCCTTCCTCGACGACGACGACGAGTGGCTTCCGGCCAAGATCGAAAAGCAAATGGCCGTCGCGATGCAGGCCACCGAGCAATATCCGATCGTTTCCACCGGCATGATCGGCATCAGCCCGGGCGGGGAATTTCCGTGGCCGCGTCGCTATCCCGGGCCCGCTGAACCGATTTGCGAATATCTTTTCAATCGGAGGAGTTTTTTTCGCGGCGAAGGGCAGTTGCAAACTTCCGTGCTCCTTGCTCGCCGCGCTCTGCTCGAACTCGCTCCGTTCACCAGCGGCCTGCGCCGTCATCAGGACACCGAGTGGTATCTCCGCGTCGATCGGGTTCAGGGGGTCGCATTTCACTTCGTTCGCGAGCCTTTGGTCCGCTGGTACATCGAGCAAAATCGAGGATCGATCACCAACGCGCAAGATTGGCGCTCCTCTCTCGATTGGTTGCAAGCCAACCGCGAACGCATGACTCCACGGGCGTATGCAGGGTTTATTTCTACTCAGCTCGCGCCCGAAGCCTCCATGCAAGGCGACTGGTCGGCGGCGCCGCAGCTTTTTGCGGAAATGTTCAGACACGGGAAGCCTGGCGCGATGGAGGTGATGATTTTCTCCTCCATGTGGCTTCTCGGGTCGTCATTCAGACGAAGGGTGCGAGCCCTTCTACACCCTAAGCTCCCCGCCGGCGAGCGGTCAGCCGCCTGACGCGCGTGTTGAAGCTCCGGAGGTACGGAACTTCGAGCCAGCGAGCGGACACGTTGTCTTTTAGGCCATTGCGGAAGTAAGTGCGAAGTATCGATCGACCATTCACGTTGTTGCCAAGGGGCGAAGTTTAAGGGGAGTCCAAAATAACCATGAATACTGGACAAAGTGTGAAGCTTGCACCCCAGCCTACCTCGGTTCAAGATGCCGGCGAAAGTGTGTCTCTGACTCACGACCAACTCGATTTCTTTCGAAATCAGGGATACATCTCGCTTCGACAACTCACAACCTTAGAAGAAGTTTCAGGGCTGAAGGCAAGTATCGAAGATCTTTTCAAACGGCGAGTCGGCGAGAAGGAAGGCGCGCAAGAAGACTTCCTGGCCGGCCAGAAGCGCGACGTTCGCAGAACTGCGCCGCAAATCATGAACCCGGTCAATTACCTGCCGGACTTGCACAAGACGGCCTGCTTTAAGAACGCTCACGCCATCGCCAAGCAGCTGCTCGGCGACAACGCGACGTGCATCTGCGATCTCGCGATCGTCAAGGAAGCCAATTTCGGAACGGCAACCCCTTGGCACCAGGACGAAGCGTTTCGCGATCCGTCGATGGACTATCACGAACTCAACATCTGGGTGGCGCTGCAGGATGTGACCGTCAAGAACGGGTGCCTCCTCTATCTTCCGGAGTCACACAAAAACGAAGTACTGGAACACGGCGCGCCAAACAACGACCCCACATCGCAGGCGCTCGAATGTGTCGCACCCTTTGACAGAGACGCTGCGGTAGCGTGCGAAATCCCCGCTGGCGGTTGCACCATCCATCATTCGCGGATGTTGCACAGCGGCGGACCCAACGTTACCGATCGTCCGCGCATGGCTTACATCATGATTTTCGGAACGCCTCCCACTCCGGCCAAAACGCCGCGGACGTATCCTTGGCTGAAAAAGCGGGAAACCTTGGCTCAGGCGCAGCGCCGGCGCTGGATGTTGCGCGGCGGAGTGTTTATCGCGGCGTGGCGGAAAGTGCGGCGTGGAGATTTCAAAAGCTGGGGTGCGGCCATCGGAAGCATCACGCGGTCGTTCCGAAATGTGCGCTCGAATTATTAGCCGCACCGGCGGGAGCGCGGCACAACCGATTAGCGTTTCGCGGAGACGCTGTTGAACACCGCTTCCAGACCGTCGCACATTGCGCTCACCGTGAAATCGCGCAAGTAGCGCTGGCGTGCGGCGGCGCCGATCTTCGCGCGCAACTCCGGCGACTCAAGGAGCCGCAAAAATGCGCCGCTCAGCGCCTCCACATCTCCAGCCGGCGCCAGCAAACCAGTTTCACCATCGGTGATCATGTCGGGTATCGCTCCCACCGGCGTCGTTAACACCGGCAGTCCATTCGCCATCGCCTCGATGATCGCCATAGGCAAGCCTTCCAGGTAAGAAGGCAAAGCGAAAATTTCGGCCGATCGCATCAGCTCACTTACTTTTTGCAGATCGACCCAACCCAGAAAACGAACTCGATCGCCGATTCCTAGTTCCTCTGCCAGCTTGGTATGCGACTCGATTTCGCCGCTGCCAGCGATCACGAGCTCCCAATCCAGCGCGCGCACTTCTGGTTTCGCGAGTGCTTGCAGCATGTCGCCGACGCCTTTTCGTTGCCCCACTTGGCCGGCGAAAAGAATCGAGACCTTCGCGTTTTCCTTGGGCGGTTTCGGGCTAACCCCGGGGTCCGGAACGCCATTCGCCACCACGTGAACCTTCTCTGGCGGCAGTCTCAGATCGTTGATCAAATACTGTTTCCAAAATTGGCCGAGTACGACGATCGCGTCAGCTCGGAGCAGCACTCCCAGGATCCCTTTCCGTCGCCGAGGAGACGCTGCATCCCACATCTGCCCGAACTTGGCGCCGTGCATATGGATCACGACGGGAATGTTCAGCGCTTTTCCGATGTAGCCGAGAATTCCTTTTCTCAGCACGCTGCCATATTCAGCCATGTGCAGGTGCAACACGGCGATGCGGCCTAGCGCTCCATTCGCGGTCACTGTCGCGACGGCGGCCCCGAAATAAAATGGCATCGTCGCGATGTTGCCGAGGCTCGGTCCGTACGTGTTGAGCAGCACAAGCTCGGGTTGCCGGCCCGCGCGCTTCCACTCCTCCACCATGTAGCGCGCCATCGTCGCCATGCCGCCCTGCACCACGATGCCGCCGCACGTCGCGCCATAAATATAGCGCCGCAGCCTCACCTCTGGCCTTATTTCAGTTTTTTGAATGTTGGCAGAACCGTTCAAATCATTAGCCTTCGGATTGAGTCACTCGCGCTGGGTTCTTAAGAAGCTTCAGGGACTCTGCACCTATTTTTTCACACGTGAATATGGAAAGCCTCGATAAATCGAAGAATGTGCCCGCATCGGACCGACGGCGATTGGGCTCCGCGCGCGTTCATCTTCTCGGCCTGGACATTGACAACTTCACCATGGACGAGACGCTTGCGGCTATCGGCGAAATCATGGAGCGCCGCGAGTTTGCCTACGCCGTCACTCCCAACGTCGATCACACTGTGAAATTCCGCAAGAGCCAAGCATTCCGAGACTTATATGCGAATGCGACGCTCGTGGTGGCCGATGGCGTTCCTCTGGTCTGGGCTTCGCGGCTGCTCGGAACGCCCCTGAAACAGAGGATCAACGGCACCGATCTCTTCGAGCGAACCTGCGCCTTTGCCGCTCAACGCGGATATTCGATTTTCCTGCTCGGAGGAAGTCCTGGTGCCGCCGAAGCAGCCGCCGCAAAGCTCTTACTTCGCCATCCGGGTCTGAAAATTGCCGGCTGGGATTGTCCCGCCTACGGCTTTTACAAGAGCCCTGAACAAAACGAAGCCGTTCAGAAAATGGTTCGCGATAGCGGCGCCGACATTCTATTCGTCGGCCTCGGCGCGCCTCAGCAAGAGCAGTGGATGTGCGATTATGGCCAGGGAACGGGCGCTCGCTTTGCCGCCGGCGTCGGCGTTTCTTTCAGCTTCGTGGGCGGATTGATTCCGCGAGCCCCGCTCTGGATGCAGCGCGCCAGTTTGGAGTGGCTGTGGCGGCTGGGAAAGGAGCCACGGCGGCTGTGGCGGCGGTACCTGCTCGAAGATTTGCCGTTCTTTGGAATGCTTCTACGCGCGATGCTGAAAAGGACGACGCAGCGCCAAGCACAGGATTCCCCTTAAGCGGCGTCTCGCGCTCGGCCATCGACGCGGCAAATCGGCACATAATCTAGTTGCCTCGTTCCCGGGGGCTGCCGCCAGTGAGCCCCAGGGATTCGCTATCCGGCCATTGAGCGTGTCGGGAAGTGCCCGTCTCCGGAGTGAAGCCCAAAAACACGCCAGAGTATTCGCAGATCGGGCATGTAAATTTCTCCCGCGAAGAATCGTTTTGCACGCGTTTCTGTGGAATGGCCGGCTTCACTTTCTACTGGATTCGCCTGTAGCGAGTCCGCAGGGTCATTATTCGAATACCAACACGATAAAGTTTGGCGGCGTCGCTCCGGTATGCGATTCGACGTCTCCCAGCACTTTCTGGTAGCGGGAATCGAGGATCGAAGCATAGCCGTAGGTCGTCGCCGAACCTTTCGGATCCCACGGTCCGGAGAATCCCTTCACGCCGGCTTTTGCGCGTGTCTGGTCAAATTGCACGGTGGTGTGGGCAAATTCTTCGTGCGACTTTTGGCCCTCCGCATACGGAATCAGCCAGTCCAAAGATTTTTCCACGGATGAACCGGATGGGCTTTTGTAGCTATACCAATCTTCGCCGTGCGTTTTCGCTGCGATCGCGGCGAGCAGCAAAGGCTCCAGATCGTAGATAACGTAGTGCAGCGCGTCGCGTTCGTGGAAGTCCCACACCGAACCGTCCGGATAAAGGTTCACTGAGACCTGTTGATTGAAGCCGGCGTGCGCGCGTTCAATCAGAGCCTTGTCGCCGGTTGCGAACGCTGCAAGCGTCGCTAGTTTGATTCGGTGGCTTTGAAAGTTGTTGTTGGCGGTTGGATCGGGTTTCTTGGAAGGATCTTTCGCGCCGGGAGCGTAACTCTTCTCGATCTCGTTCATGTAAGCTTCGGCGTACTGCCGGGCAAAGTTCTTCACCAGCGCCTGCGCGTCGGCCGGCATATCGGCCTGCACGAGATCGTTCGCGACGAAGAAATAGTAGAAGTCCTGGTCGTTGATCGGATTCACGGCCGTCTTGTACGCGCCGGCCCACGCAGTGATGTACTTGGTCGCGGCGTTCAGATACTTTTTGTCGCCCGTCAGGCGGTACGCCAGCGCGATATTCGCCATGGCCGGCAGATCGAAACCCGCTTCGTTGGTTTTCTTGTAAATCGGGTCCGACGGCAAACGGCCTGCCAGATCGATCACCGTCACAGCGTTCGGCGGCCGGTTGATAGCGATGTCCGCCGCCGCAAGCGCAGACTTTGCAGCCGGCTCGTTGATTTTGGATTGCAGCGAATGCGCCATCGAAGGCGGGATGATCGCGAAAGTTTGTCCCTTCGCCTGCGGACTTGCGACGACGAGCATCGATAGAAAAGCCAAGCACATCAAAATTCTCATCTCGGATGAAACCTCCAGAGTCATTTTGTTGCTGATTCCGGGGGACGCAACGCCACACTGCCACGAATCAAGTCGAGTGTCCACATTGTGTCGGTGATGCAGCCAAGCAAGAAAATGAATGCGTGGCTGTATGTGAAACACGGGACGGGGTGGTTTGACTTAAGTGATTCCCTTACGTGTAATATTGAGACAATATTTTCGTTCCATGGCCAACGAACCGCAAGGCTAGGCGGCCTATTTCACGGGATTAAAGCATCTCAACTGTGATGAAAATACGCGAACAAATGTCTCGGGATTTCCTCCGCAAATTATCTGGAGTTGTGAATGGCTAGCGCTGCTCGTGTGGTCGTAACCGGTGCCGGCGGCTTTATCGGGGGCCATCTCGTCTCCGCATTCCGCAGCCAGGGCTACAAGAATATCCGTGCCGTCGATGTAAAGCCCCTGGACGAGTGGTATCAGCGCTTTGACGATGTCGAAAACCTGAAGCTCGACCTCAACGAAAAAGAAAATTGTGAAACCGCCGCGAACGGCATGGACGAGATCTACAACCTCGCGGCCAACATGGGCGGCATGGGCTTCATCGAGCACAACAAAGCCCTGTGCATGCTGTCCGTCCTGATCAATACCCACATGTTGCAGGCCGCGCAGAAGCACGGCGCGAAACGCTTTTTCTATTCATCGTCGGCGTGCGTGTACAACGGTGACAAGCAAAAGGCCTTCGAAGCGCCGTCGCTCAAGGAAGAAGACGCCTATCCCGCCATGGCCGAGGACGGTTACGGTTGGGAGAAACTCTTCTCCGAGCGCATGTGCCGCCACTTCCGCGAGGATTTCGGCCTATACACGCGCGTGGCCCGCTTCCACAACGTTTACGGTCCCTGGGGCACTTGGTTCGGCGGCCGCGAGAAAGCTCCCGCCGCCATCTGCCGGAAAGTGATTGAAGCCAAGCTCAGCGGCACCAATGAAATCGAAATCTGGGGCTCCGGCGATCAGACGCGAAGCTTTATGTACTCCGACGACTGCATCAAGGGCATTCAGATGATCATGGACTCGAATATCCTCGAGCCCATCAATCTCGGCTCAGCCGAAGCGGTTACCATCAATCAGCTCGTCGATATCGTCGAAAGCATCGCGGGTGTGAAGCTAAAGCGCCGCTACGATCTCAGCGCGCCGAAAGGCGTGAATGGCCGCAATAGCGACAATACCTTGATCCAGAAATATCTTCGCTGGGAGCCAGACACCACGCTCCGCGCTGGCCTCGAAAAGACCTACGCCTGGATCTACGATCAGTATCGGGCTCGCGAACGCGGCGAAGCCGGAGTGGTACGCGAATCTTCGGCCGCGTCAGCCCGCTAACGCCGGTAACGCTTGAATTCCTACTCTGCAACGAACATGCTGCCGCCTCCACAATCACGTACGCAGCTCGGTTTTCATACGCTGGCGACCCAGCCCGCCGGCCGCAGTTCTCGGGTTACCTGCAGCGAATCATCGGCAGTTTTTCAGCGCCATCGCCACGCGTGATTGGCGGATAATGCTAAGACTCAACTAGGAGCATAGAATGCGCATTGCGGTTATTGGTTCAGGTTACGTAGGACTTGTCTCGGCAGTTTGCTTCGCGGAAATTGGACACGACGTTGTTTCCGTCGATAACGACAGCGCCAAAATCGCCGCCCTCGAGCGCGGCGAAGTTCCCATTCACGAGCATCATCTTCCGGAATTGTTGAAGCGCCACCGTGGCGGCCGCCTGCGCTTTTCCACCTCGATTGAAAAGTCCGTGAAAGACGCGGACGCCGTTTTCATCACCGTCGGTACGCCGCAATCCGAGACCGGCGAAGCCGACCTCTCGTTCGTCGAAGCCGTCGCCTACGAGATTGCCGCGGCCATCGAGCGCCCCACGCTGATCGTAGAAAAGAGCACCGTGCCCGTCCGCACCTGCGACTCGCTGCGCAAGACGCTCCTTCTTAATGGCGCAAAATCCGGCACGTTCTCTGTCGCGTCGAACCCCGAGTTCCTCCGCGAAGGCACCGCCGTCCTCGACTTCCTTTATCCTGACCGCATCGTCGTCGGCGTCGATGACGAAACCAGCGCCAAGATCATGCAGGAAATCTACGCGCCGCTCACCACCGGCTCTTACTACTCCAATAAAGACGCGATCAAGCTCGACGGTCCCACCGCTCCAAAAGCCCGCATCATCGTTACCAACGCCAAGAGCGCCGAACTGATCAAGCACGCATCGAACGCCTTCCTTGCGATGAAGATCTCCTTCATCAACGCTGTCGCTAACATCTCTGAAGCTGTCGGCGCCGACATCACGCAAGTCTGCGCGGGCATCGGCTCGGATACGCGCATCGGCTCGAAATTTCTGAACGCCGGCATCGGCTACGGCGGCTCCTGCTTCCCGAAAGACGTGCAGGCTTTCCACGCCGTCGCCATGCAGTGCGGTTACGACTTCGGATTGCTCACCGAAGTGATTCAGATCAACGAGGAACAGCGCCGCCGCTTCCTCAAGAAAGTTCGCAGCGCGCTCTGGACGCTGCGCGGCAAGCATCTCGGCGTCCTCGGCCTCGCTTTCAAGGGCGACACCGACGACATCCGCGAATCGCCCGCGATCGCCATCATCGAAGCGCTGCTCAAAGAGGGCTGCCAGGTAAAAGTTTTCGATCCGGCCGCCACGTCGCGCGCTAAGGAAGCGCTCCCTCAGAAGGGGGTAACTTATGCGATCGATCCGTACGACGCAGCCACCGGTTGCGACGCCCTCTTGATTCTCACCGAGTGGAAGGAGTTCGCGAAGCTCGATCTGGCAAAGCTCCACGCCGGCTTAAAGTATCCGATCGTGCTCGACGGCCGCAACCTTTACCGCCCCGAGCAAATGGCCGCCGCTGGGCTCATCTATCACAGCATCGGCCGCGCTTCCGGCGTGCCCGAACATATGTCGGGCGTAATCGACCGCACGCACGCGGGCTTGGACGGAACTCCAGTCACTTCCACGCGACGCCAGTAATCGCGCCAAGCTCTGACAACACAAAAGCCCCGCGCCAGTTCAGACGCGGGGCTTTTTGTTTTTAGCGCGGCCGCTCGTAAGTGGCATAGACAATCGCTCGCGCCCCTCAGCGAGCCAGCTCATCCGGCCAGGATGAGCTGTGTCTGTGAGCGTCAGCTTCGCCGCAACCATCGAAGCTCAACCTCCGCCTCGCCCCTTCGAAACCACCGCGCCCGCAGTCTCCAACTCCTCCAGCAACCTCCCCCGATAAATCGCCATCCCCACCGCCGCATTCATCTCGAGCTTCTCCAGCTCACGCACCTCTTCGAGCGTATGTATCCCGCCCGCCGCCGTAATCGGCAGCTTCGTCGCGCGCCGCAACTCGCGATACCACGCAAGATCGGTGCCGCGCATCGTTCCCTCGTTGTCCACAAACGTCGCCATAAACTCCGAGCAATAAGGCTCCAGCTCCCCCATCACGTCCTGCGCACGCACGCTCAGAGATTCCTTCCACGCGCTCACCACAATCTTCCCGCGCCGCGTGTCGAGTGCCACCACCACGCGCCTGCGTCCCACGCTCCGCCGCAGGTCCCGCAAAAACGCGTGATCCACGGCGCCATCCTTGAACGCCGCGCTTCCCACAATAATTTTCTCCGCGCCCCACGAAAGCACTCGTTTCGCGCGCGCCGCCGTGCGAATTCCGCCGCCCACGCGCACTCGCATCTTCCCGCGCTCGCACAGCCGCCGCACCCAACGCCCGTTCGATCCCTTCCGCATCGCCGCATCCAGGTCGATCACGTGCAGCACGGGGAATCGCTCGAATCGCGCGAGCAGACCCATCACGTCATCAACAGAGAGAGCGAGCCGCTTCCCACGCACCAGTTGCACGGCGCGTCCTCCCTGCAAGTCGATGCACGGAATAATCACGCCGTCACCCTTACCGGCACGCCGCGCGAAGCGAGAAACCGCTTCAGCTCGCCGATCGATTGCGACTCCGTATGAAAGATCGAAGCCGCCAGCGCCGCATCCGCCGCTCCGTCTTCGAACACGCTGAGAAAATCTTCAAAAGTTTTCGCGCCGCCCGACGCGATCACCGGCACCGTCACCGCCGCCGCAATCGCTGCCGTCGCGTCGCAATCGAATCCGCTGCACGTTCCGTCGCGATCGATCGACGTCAACATAATCTCTCCCGCCCCGCGCTCCACGCCTTCCTTCGCCCACGCCGCCGCATCGATCCCCGTCGCATCTCGGCCGCCGCGCACATATACGCCCCAGCCGTATCCCGCTCGCTTCACGTCCATCGAGAGCACCACCGCCTGCGAGCCGAACTGCGCTGCCAGCTCCGAAATCAAATCCGGCCGCGACACTGCCGCCGTATTCACCGTCACTTTGTCCGCGCCCGCGCGCAGCACCGCGTTTCCGTCCTCCAGTTTTCGAATGCCCCCGCCGGCCGTCAACGGAATCTGCAGCTCGCTCGCCACGCGCCGCACCGTCTCGAGAAACGTTCCACGGCCCTCCACCGTCGCTGTGATGTCCAGCATCACCAGCTCATCCGCGCCTTCGCGGTTGTATCGCGCGGCGAGTTCCGCGGGATCCCCCATGTCGCGCAGTCCCTGAAACTCAACGCCCTTCACCACGCGTCCAGCATCCACGTCGAGGCAGGGAATGATTCGTCGCGCGAGCGTCATCGCGCCGCCTCCAGAAAGTTCGCGATCACCTTCGCACCCGCTGCGCCCGATTTCTCCGGATGAAATTGCACGCCCATCAGCCGCTCGCGCTCCATCACCGCCGTAAATCCGAATCCGTGATCGCACACAGCCAATGTCGCGCCGTTCGATTGCGGTGCGGCGTATGAGTGCGCGAAGTAAAAATACGCATCGTCGCCGAGCCCGTGCAGCAGCCGTGAATCTCCCGAACGCCGCACCTGATTCCAGCCGATGTGCGGCGACTTCACCTCGCGCGGCAGCGCCCGCACCGCCCCTGCCACAAGGTCGAGTCCGCGCTCGCCCGGCGCTTCCTCGCTCGATTCATACAGTGCCTGTAACCCGAGGCAAATCCCAAGCAGCGGCACGTTCGCGAGAGCGGCGTCGCGTAGCGCTTCGGTCAAATTCCGCTCGCGCAATCCGCGCACGAACGCCGCGAAGTGCCCCACGCCCGGCAACACAATCGCCCGCGCCCCGCGTACGCCTTCGGGCGTCCTCACGCGCTCGCTCTCGGCTCCTGCAAGCGACAGTGCGCGCTCCACCGACGGCAAGTTTCCGGCGCCATAATCGACGATCGATACCTTCACAGCAGCCCCTTCGTCGTCGGTAACTCGCGCTGCATTTGCTTATCGCGCGTCACCCCGAACCGCAGCGCCCGTGCAAACGCCTTGAACAGTACTTCC
This sequence comes from uncultured Acidobacteriota bacterium, assembly GCA_963702125.1. Classification (GTDB taxonomy): domain Bacteria; phylum Acidobacteriota; class Terriglobia; order Acidiferrales; family UBA7541; genus Palsa-295. The sequence continues at coordinate 3,102,228 of OY969716.1, read as the reverse complement.
ACCTGGTGATGCGATGATCGCCCGTACAAGAATTTCACGTGCACGTTCGCCCGAGCACCTTGCGCAAACGCTGCGAAAAAATCCTCGAGCAGCTCCGTCTGAAAATCACCCACGCGCTTCGCCAACGGCTTCCATAAAACCACGCAGTGCGTCCGCCCCGAAAAATCGATCGCCGCCAAGCCCAGCGATTCGTCCATCGGCATCACAAAAAATCCCGCGCGCAGGATGCCGCGCTTGTCGCCGAGCGCCGCGCGCACCGCTTCGCCCAGCGCGATTCCCACGTCTTCCACCGTGTGATGCTGGTCCACATCCAGATCGCCTCGCGCTTGAATGTTCAGATCGATCGCGCCGTGCCGCGCGATCTGCTCGAGCATGTGATCGAAAAATCGTATGCCCGTCGCGATTCGCGACTTCCCGCGCCCATCCAGGTTCAGCCTTAGCGCGATTTCCGTCTCTTCTGTCTTTCGCGCGATTGACGCTTTTCTCATAGCACCTCTTTCAGTGCGCGCAGCACGCGCCGCGTTTGCGCCACCGTTCCAATCGTGATCCGCACGTACCCGGGGCCGCCAAAATCGCTCGACCTGTCGCGCACCAAAATTCCTCGCTGCGAAAGCCCGTGCACCACATCCTTGGCGCGCTCGTCCATGTTCGTCAGAATGAAATTTGCGGCGGAAGGGAACTGCTCGACGCCCAAGTGGCGCAGCCCCGCGGTCAGCTCCGCGCGGCTCTTCCGGAATTCTCGGATCGTCGCCCGCAGATATGCCTTATCCGTCGCGCACGCGTACGCCGCAGCCAGCGCCGCCGCGTTCACGGGATACGGAGACGCCGCTTTCCTCATCCCCGCCGCGTTATCACGGTTCGTGAGTATGCATCCGAGGCGCAGCCCGGCCATCCCCGCCGCCTTCGAAAACGTCCGCGTCACAATCAAATTCCGGAATTCGCGAATCCATCCAATCGCCGTGACGCCGCAATATTCGAAGTACGCTTCATCGATCACGACCACGCTCCGCGCGGCCGGTCGCAAAAGCTTCCGCAACTCAGCGGCGCTCAGGACATTTCCCGTCGGATTGTTCGGGTTCGCCACAAAAAATACGCGCGGCTCGCGCTTTAGCGCCTCAAGCACCGCCGCCATCGGAAATTGCATCTCCGCGTCATACCGCAACGCCGTGATCCGTGCGCCCGCCAGCTCCGAGTAGAAACGGTACATCGCGAACGTCGGCTCAACGATCAGCACCTCATCTCCGCGCTCGATAAACGTGTCCGTCACAAGATGCAGCGCATCGTCCGTCCCGTTCGTCAGGAGCAGCTCCTCCGGCGCCACCCGGAAATATTTTGCGAGTCGCGCGCGCACGGTCTCCTGCTCCGGATACATTGACACCGTTGCCGAACTCAGTCGCCGCAACGCGCGTCTCACCGCCGGCGAACATCCCGAAGTGTTCTCGTTGAAATCGAGCCGCAACTTTCCTGCGCGTCCCTCGAGCGGCGGGTGATACGCGCGCATCTTCTCCACAGCCTTTCGCGGCCGGATCCCCCGGCCAGCCCGGACCCGCGCGCTCATTCGCGCACCTCGATCGACCGCTTGTGCGCGGTGAGTCCCTCAGCCTCCGCGAGCGCTTTCGCCACTGGCGCCAGCCTTCGAAATCCAGCGCGCGAGACTTCCTGCACGCTGATGCACTTCACAAAATCCGCCGTCGAAAGACCGGCTCGCGCTCGCGCCACGCCGCCCGTTGGCAGCACGTGATTCGTTCCGCTGGCGTAATCCCCAAAAGTCTGCGCGCTCCAATCACCCAGAAACACGCTGCCCGCTGCAGGGAAGCGCGGTTGCAGCCGCGCCGCGTCTCCCGCGAGCGTCAGATGCTCCGGCGCGAATCGCGCCACAAAATCCGCCGCCTGCGCTACGCTTCGCGCAACAAGCACGCCGCCGTTCCGCGCCAGCGACTTCCTCGCCAAATTCCCCGCAGGCAGCGCGCGAAGCTGCGTCGCAATTTCGCGCGCCACATCCGCCGCCAGTTTGCGAGACGTCGTCACAAACAGCGCGATCGCATCCGGATCGTGCTCCGCCTGAGCAATCAAATCCGCCGCCATAAAATCCGCCCGCCCACGCTCCGCAAACACAATCGCTTCCGTCGGCCCCGCCACTAAATCAATCGCGCAGTCCGCACTCACCAGGCGCTTCGCCGCCGTCACGTACCGGTTCCCCGGCCCGCAAATTTTATCCACACGCGTCACAGCCGCCGTCCCGTATGCGAGCGCCGCCACCGCCTGCGCCCCGCCCACGCGCGCCACGCGATCGATCCCCAGCCACGCCGTCACCGTGAGCAGCGCATCGCTCGGTTGCGGACTCGCGACGACAATCCGTCGCACGCCCGCCTCCTGCGCCGGAATCGCCGACATCAGCAGCGTCGATACCAGCGAGAATCGACCGCCCGGCACGTAGCATCCCACCGCTTCAATGGGCTCCACGCGCTGCGCAACACGCACTCCCGGTTCAACCATAACGCTCCAATCACGAGGCTTCTGCACCCGAGCCACCCGCCGGATATTCCGCGCCGCATGATCCACCGCGCGCATCAACTCCCGCGAAACGCGCCGCGTAGCCGCCTTCATCTCTGCCGGCGTCACCCACAACGACTCCGCACGAACCGCCAATCCGCCGAACTTATTCGACCACTCGACCAGCGCCTTATCGCCGCGCTTGCGCACATCGTGAATAATCTTCGCCGCCACGCGCTCCGCCTGCGAGTCGCTTCCGGCGCGTCGCGCGAAAATCCGCCGCTCAACCTCCGCACTTAGCATCGTCACTCGCATCAGTACACGATCTTGTTGAGCGGATACTCAACAATCCCTTCGGCGCGCGCCGCCTTCAGCGCAGGAATCAGCTGCCTCACCGTGCGTTCCTCCACGATCGTATTGATCGCCACCCACGCCGGATCGCTCAGTTGCGCCACCGTCGGATTCCGCAGCGCCGGCAATGCCCGAAGCACCCCATCCAGATCGTCGCGTCGCACGTTCAACATCAATCCGACCCGGTTGTACGCCTTGATCGCGCCCTCGAGCAGCAGCACCAGGTTCCCAATCTTTTCGCGCTTCCACGGATCGCGATACGCGTCGCGATTCGCGATGAACCACGGCGCCGACTCCAGCAGCGTATCCACAATCCTCAGCTTGTTCGCCCGCAGCGACGCGCCCGTCTCGGTCACCTCCACAATCGCGTCCGCCAGCTGCGGAACCTTCACTTCCGTCGCGCCCCACGAAAACTCCACTCGCGCTTTTACACCATGTCTTCTTAAATACTGTTCGGTCATCTGCACCGCTTCCGTAGCAATCACTTTCCCTTCGAGATCTTTCACACTCTGCGCTTTCGAATCCTCCGCCACCGCCAGCACCCAGCGCACTTTCCCGAGGCTCGTCTTCGAATAAACCAGCTCCGCGATCTCTTCCACTTCGCCGCTCGTCTCCAGAATCCAGTCCTTGCCCGTAATCCCCGCGTCCAGCGCGCCGCTTCCCACATAACGCGCCATCTCCTGCGCGCGCACTAGCATGCACTCCAGTTCCGCATCGTCGCTCGTCGGGAAATAGCTCCGCGAACTCACCGAAATCCGCCAGCCCGCCCGCGCAAATAATTCAATCGTCGAATCCTGCAAGCTGCCCTTCGGGATTCCCAGCTTCAACCGGCTCATGATTGTTTCCCCTGTCCGTAAAGTTGCTCCTGCGTCAGCAGCCGCTCGGCGACCACCGTCACATCTCCATTCGTTTCCAGCCGCCGGAAAAAACAGCTCCGATAACCCTCATGGCACACCGCGTCACCCGCCAGCGCCACACGCACCAGCACTGCGTCCTTATCGCAATCAAACAGCAACTCGCGCAACAGCAGCTTCTGCCCGCTGCTCTCGCCCTTCATCCACAGCTTCTTCCGCGACCGGCTCCAAAATGTCACGCATCCCGTCTCGCGCGTCTTGTCAAACGCCTCGCGATTCATAAATCCCAGCATCAGCACGTCGTTGTTCGCCGCGTCCTGCACGATCGCCGGCACCAGCCCATTTTCCTTTTCGAAGTCCAGTTCCACCATCGCGTCTCCTCCATACGCCTCGCAAAAATTGCCGCGTAAAAACAAAAAACCCGCCTGGCTTGTTGCGCCGGCGGGTCCGATGATTCCAGCTAGTTTATGATTCGCTTAGCTAGTCACACCTCCGCAGGCACCGGTAGTAATGGTGATGATGGTGCTGCGTCGCGTGTGAATTGAAATTCATGAGCCTCGAAATTAGCCTACACCCGGCACTCTGTCAACAATCTTCCGCGCTCTCCGATGTTCCCTGTATCTGCTACTCTTCGCCCCGCCACAAATCCGCAATCGCCTCGCGCTTACGAATCACGCGCCATTTCCGGCCTTCCACCATCACTTCCGCCGCGCGCGGCCTCGCGTTGTAATTCGACGATTCCGAAAACCCGTACGCCCCAGCCGTCCACACCGCCAGCAAATCACCTGCGCTTGCTTCCTCTAGTAACACGTCGCGCCCCAAAAAGTCTCCTGTCTCGCACACCGGCCCCACCACGTCCACCGCCGCTTCCCGCGCAGCGCCGTCAGCATCGGCGCTGCGTATCACTTTCGTGATGGCATGCCGCGCATCATACAGCACCGGCCGGATCAAATCGTTCATCGCCGCATCCACGATCACAAACGTCTTCCCGCCATTCACCTTCGTGTAGAGCACGCGCGTCAGCAACATGCCCGCCGGCCCGACGATCCATCGCCCCGGCTCCAGCAGCAGTTCGCACCCGAGCGGCTTCACCGCGCTCACCAGCGTGCGGGCATATTGCTCAACGTCCGGCGCCTCTTCATCCGTGTAGCGAATCCCCAGCCCGCCACCGAAGTCCAGAACCTTCAGCTCGACGCCCTCGCGCCGCAGTTCCCGCACGCACTCGGCCACGCGCTCAATCGCCGTCGCAAACGGCCCCACGTTCAAAATCTGCGACCCGATGTGCGCGCTGATCCCGCGCCACGTAATCCACTTCGAACGTTTCTCAGCCAAATAAAGGCGCCGCGCCTCGTTCCAATCCACCCCGAATTTATGCTGCCGGTAGCCCGTCGAAATATGCGCATGGCCGCCCGCGCGCACATCTGGATTGATGCGAATCGAAACAGCCGGCCGCCTCACGCCCGTCCGCCCGAGCCGCGCAGACTCCTCGATCAACACCTCTAGCTCCGCCGCCGACTCCACATTAAAAAGAAAAATTCCCGCGGCATCGCGCCCGGCGCGATATTCAAGCGCCTCGCGAATCTCCTCGCGCCTTTTCCCCACGCCCGAAAATACGATCGCCGCGCCCCGCACTCCCACCTTCCGCAGCCGCGCAATCTCTCCACCACTCACCACGTCAAATTTGCTTCCGAGCTTCGCGAGCAGCCGCAGCACCGAGAGATTCCCATTCGCCTTCACCGCGTAGCACAGCGAATGCTTCACGCCGTGAAACTCGCGATCGAGGCGCTGATACGCCTTCACAATCGAAGCCCGGCTGTACACATACGCCGGCGTGCCGGCCTCGCGAGCTAACTCTTCCAGCGCCACCTCTTCGCACCAGAGTGCTCGGTCGCTCTTCTCGCCCGAGTCTGAGCGGTACGCAAACTCCGGCGTGAAAGTCGTCGGGTCCACCATCCCGGGCCGGCCTGTGTGGTTTTTCGCAGTCATCGAAGTCATCGGAGACCCAGCAGTGTACAGAACTCCGCCCACATCGCGAAACCCGCCCTTCGTCGTTGACATCGCGCCGTCCCATGCTACGATTAGGCGTTTCTCGCTAGAGGTGCGAAGACCATGAGTAGCCGGGTCCAAAATTCCGATCAGCTTCGGAGACCCGCGCGAAATGGGTTTTGTTGTTGTCCTTCGCCGAAATCACCGCGGTAGCTGAAACCGTGGTTTTTGGGGGATAGGCCCAAAGGCTTATCCACTGTCACCCGCGTCAAACCGGGTGGAGCGCTATCGAGAGGTGAAGGATTCCGCGCCGTCGTCTCGCGTTGTTTCCGCCCTCCCGTTTCGCTTCCACCTAAAAATTCGTACACCGGATCAAACGTGACCGACGTTTTCGAACTCACTCGATCCCTCGTCGATATCGAGTCCATCACCCGCAATGAAGCGCAGGCCGCTTCGTACCTCTACGGCCGCATCGCCACGATCGCGTCTGCCACTGGCGGCACGGTCGAGCGCATGCCCGTCGAAGGTGATCGCTTCAACGTTTTCGCGTCCTGGGGACAGCCCGTTGTCACGTTCTCCTCGCACATCGATACCGTTCCGCCGTTTTTCCCTAGCCGTGAAGACGTCTTGCACATTTGGGGCCGCGGCTCGTGCGACGCGAAAGGAATCATCGCCGCCATGACGGTCGCCGCGGAAAATCTCGCCGCGTCCGGCACGCGCGGCGTCGCGCTGCTCTTCGTCGTAGGCGAGGAACGCGACTCTCTCGGTGCGAAAGCCGCTGCCAAAGCGCCGCGCGGCTCTGCGTATCTGGTGAACGGTGAACCGACCGAGAGCAGACTCGCTCTCGGCTCGAAAGGCGTCCTGCGCTACGAAGTCACCGCCCGCGGCCGCGCCGCACACTCCGCGTATCCAGAGCTGGGCCGCTCCGCCATCGAATCGCTCCTCGATGCGCTCGATCGCTTCCGCAAAATTCCTCTGCCCCTCGATCCGCTGTTCGGCAAATGCACGATGAACATCGGCACCATCGCCGGTGGCCACGCGCCTAACGTGATCGCCGATTCCGCGCGCGCCGAAATTATGATTCGTCTCGTGAGCGACGCGGCACCGATTCGCGAAGCCTTCCGCGCCGCCGCCGCTTCCGTTTCGCACGTTGAGATCACGGAAGTGCTTTGCAATCCCGCGATGCGCATGGAATCGCTCGACGGCCTGCCAACCACGATCGTCTCGTTCGGCTCGGACATTCCCGATCTCTCGCCCGCCTGGGGCAAGCCGCTCATGTACGGCCCCGGCAGCATTCATCTCGCGCACACCGAAGAGGAGCGCATCCCTAAAGAAGAACTCCTCGGCGCCGTCACCGCCTATCAGACGATCGCGAAGCGCCTGCTCGCCCAACACGCCGCGCAGCAGGGAGCTGCGCGATGAGCGCAAAACTCGCCATCGTCGGCTACGGCAAAATGGGCAAGCTCATCGACCGTCTCGCGCCCGAGTACGGCTTCGAAGTCGCGCTCCGCCTGGACAGCTCGTCCAATACAAACGCTGCCGCAATCACGGCCGAAAACTTCGACGGCATCCACACCGCCATCGAATTCTCCACACCAGCCGCCGCGCCCTCGAACATCACAGCTCTCGCCGCGCTCGGCGTCAACGTCGTCTCCGGCACGACCGGCTGGTCCGCGAACTCTGCACGAGCCGCGCAAGTCCGCGCCGCCGTCGAGCAGCACCACACCGCGCTTGTCACCTGCTCGAATTTTTCCATCGGAGTCCAGATTTTCCTAAAACTCGCCGCCTGCGCCGGCAGCCTCTTCGCCCATCAATCCGACTACGAATCGTGGGCCTGGGAAATTCACCACTCCGCGAAAAAAGACGCGCCCTCAGGCACGCTCCTCACTCTCGTCGATCGCGCCAAAAAAGCCGGCTACACGCGCACGATCGATCAAAGCAGCAGCCGCGCAGGCGCGCACCCCGGCACGCACGAACTCGGCTTCGACTCCGCAGCGGATACGATCACCATCCGCCACACCGCACGCAATCGCGATGGCTTCGCTCGCGGCGCGCTTCGCGCCGCCCAGTGGATTCACGGCAAGCGCGGCATCTTCGATTTTTCGGAAATCATCGGCGAGCTTCAACTCTCACCGGAATCACGCAACGAAGGAGCACTGCATGGTTAGAGGACTCGGAACGGCCCTGGTCACACCATTCCGTCGCGATTTTTCGCTCGACGAAGCGGCGCTTCGTTTTCTCGTCAAGCGCCAGCTCAAAGCCGGAGTCGATTTCCTGGTCCCGTGCGGCACCACTGGCGAAAGCCCGTCGCTCACGCACGATGAAAAGCGCCGCGTCGTCGAGATTACCGTCGAGGAATCGAGCGGCCGCGTGCCCGTCGTCGCCGGAGCCGGCGGCTACAACACCGCCGAAGTAATCCAAGCCGCGCGCGAATACGAGTCGCTCGGCGCGAACGGCATATTGTCCGTCACGCCGTATTACAACAAGCCGTCGCAGGAAGGCCTCTACCAGCACTTCAAGGCCATCGCGGCTTCCGTGAATATTCCCGTGATTCTTTACAACGTGCCCGGCCGCACCGGCGTCAATCTCGAGCCGGCCACCGTCGCGCGTCTCGCTCAAATCGACAACATCACCGGCATCAAGGAAGCCTCCGGTAACATTTCGCAGATGAGTCAGCTCTTCCAACTCGTCCCCGATGATTTCGCTGTGCTTTCAGGCGACGACGCCATCACGCTTCCGCTCGCCGCACTTGGCGGCGTCGGCGTCATCTCTGTCGTATCAAACGAGGTGCCCGCGGAGATGGCTTCGCTGGTTCATGACGCGCTCAGTCGCAATTTTACGCGCGCGCGCGAAACGCACCGCCAGTACTTGCCGCTGATGGAAATTAATTTCGTCGAGTCGAATCCCGGCCCTGTGAAGGCCGCGCTCGCGATGATGGGCCTCATCGAGCCGGTCTGGCGTTTGCCGCTCGTCTCGCCCAACGCGCAAAATCTTGCAAAGATCCGCAGCGTTCTCGACTCGCTGCACCTGGTGGACACAGCGCATGTCGCAATCGCCAGCTAGCTCACAACTTAAATCGCAAGTTGAAGCACTGTTCACGCAGCCGAAGCCGTCGTACTCCAATGACGACTTCGAGATCTTCCATCAGTTCATCGCCGCGCTGAATTCCGGCGAAATCCGCTCCGCCGAGCCCGACGCCGCAAGCCCCACCGGCTGGCGCGTCAACTCGTGGGTGAAGCAGGGAATTCTGCTCGGCTTTCGCATGGGCACGATCGTCGATATGTCCATCGACCCGGCGAAGCAGCCTTTCCTCGATAAATCCACATTTCCGGTGAAGCGTTTCTCAGTCTCGAACGCCGTGCGGATCGTGCCCGGTGGCTCCAGCATACGCACCGGTGCATACGTCGGCAAATCCGTCGTCTGTATGCCGCCCATGTATATAAATGTCGGCGCGTACGTGGACGAAGGCACCACCGTCGATTCCCACGCCCTGATCGGAAGTTGCGCGCAGATCGGAAAGAAGTGCCACATCTCGGCAGGCGTTCAAATCGGCGGCGTGCTCGAACCTGTCGGCGCGCTGCCCGTCATTGTCGAAGATGACGTTTTAGCCGGCGGCCAGAGCGGCATCTACGAAGGCGTAATCGTCAAGCGCCGCGCCGTCTTAGGCACCGGCACAATCCTCAACGCCTCAACGCCAGTGTACGACATCGTCCGCGACCGGATCCTCACCGCCACCGCCGACTCGCCCCTAGTAATCCCCGAAGGTGCCGTCGTCGTCCCCGGCAGTCGCGCCATCACCAAGCCCGGAGCCCAAAAACACAACCTAAGCCTCTACACTCCCATCATCATCAAGTACCGCGACGAAAAAACCGATTCCCGCATCCAGCTCGAAGATTTGATCCGCTGAGTCGCGCGTCAGCGCGCGTAACGCAGACTTCAGTCTGCGTCCCCGCCTTTCCCAAACCGCATCATCGAAGCCACCGCTCCGCTCACGAACTCCACGCAAGCACGCACCCATATGAACTGCGGGAGCGAAGTTACCGCTTTGCCTCTAACGTAATCCACACCACGCACTAGCCTCGAACACCACCATAGCCGTCACTCCACCACCTTCACCTCATCCAACAAACTCCAAAACCCCTCCGCCATAGTCGGATGTATGTACACCACCTCCTTCAACGTGGTGTACGGCGACTTCGCCAGAATCAGCGTGCCCAGAATCTGCACCACCTCGCCGCCCGACACTCCCAGCACCGCCGCGCCCAACACGCAATCATCCTCGGCATCCACGATCACCTTCATCAATCCTGCCGTCTCCCCACGTTCGACCGCGCGCGAGACATTCTCCACCGCATACGTCCCCATCTTGAATTTCTTCCCGCGGGCCCGCGCCTGCTTCTCCGTAATCCCCACGCGCCCCAGCTCCGGATCCGTGAACACCGCGTACGGCAAAAACCGATTCACGATCGTGCAATTTTTTCCGTCGATGATGTTTGCGTAGAGGATCTGATAATCGTTGTACGAAATGTGCGTGAACGCAGGCCCGCCCTTCACATCACCCAGCGCCCAGACCCCAGGGACATTTGTCTCCATCCGCCCGTTCACCCGCACGTACCCACGCGCATCGAGCGCGATCCCCGCCTTATCAATTCCCATTCCATCTGTATTCGGCGTGCGCCCCGTAGCGCACAAAAGATGCGATCCCGTCACAATTTCATCTTTCCCGCCAACGTTGACGGTCAATTCAATCGCACTACCACGCTTCGCCACACGGGTCGCCGTCGCGCCCAACCGGAATTCCATCCCTTCACTCTCGAGCGCCTTCTGCAGCGTCGTCGCGATATCCGCATCCTCTTCGCCCAAAATCTGCGGTCCGCGCTGAATCACCGTCACCTTGCTCCCAAATCGCCGGTACATCTGCCCAAACTCCATCCCAATATATCCGCCGCCCAGCACGATTAAATGCTCCGGCACTCCCTCGAACTCCATCAGCGTCTCATTCGTGAAGTAGGGAACAGACTCGATCCCCTCAATCTTCGGAATCGCCGGTCGCGTCCCCGTGTCGATAAAAATTTTCTCGCTCTCAAAAATTTCGCCGCCCGCCTCCACTTGGTGCGGCCCGGCAAACGTTGCGTGCGCGTGCACAAATTGAAGATTCGGTCCCGCCGTCTCCACCTTCTTCTCATTCCCCGTGCGGTACTTCATCACGATGTCGCGCTTCCGCTGGATCACCGCCGCCATGTCCACGCTCACGCCGCTCGCGCGCACTCCCCACCGCGCCGCGTCTCTCGCGTAGTGCGCCACCTGTGCAGACATCACCATCGTCTTCGTCGGCGTGCAGCCCGTGTTGATGCACGTTCCTCCGAGCCATTTCCGCTCGATGTACACCACTTTCCACCCAAGTTTCGCAAGCGACAGTGCCAGCGGCTTCCCGCCCTGTCCCGCCCCGATTACGATTGCATCCGCTTTGGTCATCTCATTCGCTCCGTGTTCGCGCCTGCGCGCCCTCTACAAGGCCCTTAGAGGCCACACCCGTTGAAGTCACGAGTGTACGCCCGACAGTGCGATGTCCTGAATCGAGACATAGGTACATCGAAATTTCGCGTTTCAATCCGTGGGAAGGAAACATTACTTCATATTCTTTGCGAGGAATCCTGTCGCGGACCTATACAATAGCTGCATGGCACGAGGGTGGGAGAGCAAATCGGTGGAAGGCCAGGTTCAGGAAGCGGAATCGAAAGACGATCACAAGGCTAAGAGGACTGTTTCTCCAGAAGAAGCGGAGAAGCATCGGCGGCGTTCGGTTCTTCAACTTTCCCGCACGCAGGTCGAACGCCAGATTGCGAACGCGCCTGAGGGCCGGTACCGCGAACAGCTGACGCGCGCTCTGGCCGATCTCGACGCGCAACTCGCAAAACTGAAGTAAATTCTCAGCGCGCCGGTAGGAGTTCTGCAAAGGCGAGCTGCCTTCGCACCGCAAAAATCTCAGTCGCGATTCCTTCGCGCCTCGGGCTCTTCCACAAACACCACTCCTACGCCCACTTGATTCTTGTCCGCACTTTCTTCAAAGTGCACCACATTCGCGCGCAACGAAATCGGCACAGGTCGCGGTGACTCTCCATTCGAATCGATCTGCACGCGCAGTTCGCTCTGCAGCCGTGGCCTGCTATTCAGGCACAGGTACGCGCCTTGGATGCTCACGTCGCGCACCGTCGCCTTCTCCTCGAACGATCGTCCGTCCTCGGTCTGTCCGCTCACCGTCGCCGTGTAACGCAGTCGTCGCCGCTGCCCGATCCGCGATTCACGCATGGCTACTTCCACGCCCTGATCGCCCATCGTGATTGTCATGCCCTCGGCGGCCGCCCACGTGGCAGGGAACTCCTGCCGCGCCGCCGACAAAAATCCGTCCACGCCGCGATCCGTCGAATCCGGATCGTGATGGAACAGCACCAGATTTTTCACGCGGCATTCGCGCGCGATCTTCACGCCTTCCAGCCAGCTCGAATGTCCCCAACCCTTGCGCTCGTACGCCAGCTGCTCCGGCGAATACTGCGCGTCGTAGATGAGCACGTCCGCGCCCTGCGCCAGCTGGCGAATATTCCGGTCGCACTCCGGTGCGCCCGGTTCGTTGTCCGTCGCGTACACGATCGATCCGCCCGTCGTGTCGATGCGATAGCCCATGCATCCCTGCGGATGATTCAGCCAGCCCGTTGTCACTCTCGTTTTCCCGATGTCCCACGATTGCCCGCCATCCACTTCATTGTATTGGCGCGGCGCCGTCATCATGCTTACATCCACAGGGAAGTACGGGCTCGAAAGCTGCGCCTCGAAAACTTTGCGCAAGCTATCCGCGCCGAGATGCTTCGACTGAAAACTGTAAAAAGAAAATTTGTTCTGCGCTTCGAAGAACGGGTGAAAAAACGGAATCCCCTGAATGTGATCCCAGTGGTAATGCGTCACCAGAATGTGCGCGTCCACGCCTTCCGAGCCCACGCGCGACGACCAGTGATTTCCCAGCGGGCGAAGTCCCGTGCCGCAATCCAGCACGAATCGCGTGTCCTCGGGCGACACCAGCTCGAGGCACGGCGTGTTTCCGCCATAGCGCCATGTATAGCGCTCGAGCGTCGGCGTCGAGCCGCGCACTCCCCAAAATGTCAATTTCGCGGGTTTTTGCTTCATCGGATGGATGCGCCGCATCTCCCCCAAGGTGCGTCGCCAGGTCGATGCACGTACAGCGTTAGGGCTTCACGCCGTCCCCTCAGCAAATGGTAGGCGGCACGCCCACACCAGTCAATCGCGTTTCGCCCCGCCCGTTTCGCACTCACCAATCCCGCGTGCCATCGCCGTTTCCCCCAGGCAACGCAGCCCATTCCGCGTTGTGGCCCGCTCCCCAATCCAGTTACCATCATCCAGATGGCATCCGACTCTCACGCCGACCACGTCCACGCCCCCGGCCACTCGCATGACCACGATCACGGTCATGACCACGGCCACTCCCACGGCCTGGGTGGCCACTCCCACATCCAGATCGGTGCCGAAGGCATGACGCTCAAGCTCGGCCTTTGCGTCCTCGCCACTTTCACTCTCGTCGGCGTCGAGCTCGTCGCCGGTTACGCCGGCCACTCCATCGCACTGGTCAGCGACGCCGTCCACAATCTCACTGACGTCCCATCGCTCGTCCTCTCCTGGCTCGCCGCGCGCTGGGCTCTTAAGCCGCCCACTGCGGAAAAGACGTACGGCTATCATCGCGCCGGCATCCTGGCCGCTTTCGTCAACGCGATGATACTCATGTTCGTCTCGGTCGGCCTGATCGTCGAATCGATTGAACGCTTCCGCTCGCCCGTCGAAGTGAAGTCCAGCCTGATGATCGCCGTCTCCGTTCTCGCGCTCTTCATTAACGGCGGCATCACGCTCGCGGTCACCGGCGGCCGCCGCGATCTCAGCATGCGCAGCGTGTGGATCCACAATCTGGGAGACGCACTGTCCAACGTCGCCATTATCATCGGCGCGCTCGCGATCCGTTACACGGGCGCGGCGTGGATCGATCCTCTAATCGGCGTCGCGATCGGCGTCATGGTTCTGTGGTCGGGTATCGGCATCCTGCGCGAGAGCACGCACATTCTTCTTGAAGGCCTGCCGCGCTCCATGCAGCTCGAGAAGGTCGCGCGCGCGATGCTCGCCGTCGAAGGTGTGCAGGAAGTTCACGACATCCACATCTGGACGCTCGGCACCGACCTTTACGCGCTCTCCTGCCACATCCGCATTCCAGACATGCACCTCGACGGCTGCGAGAAAATGCTCGGCTCGATTCGAGGCGTGCTCACCGAACAGTTCAACATCACCCACACCACCATCCAGTTCGAACGCGCCGGACTGGCGGGCGATACTGCGCTTTATATGCCCGAGCCCGTCCCCCAGCGCAGCCTCCATTAGCCTGGCAGCGCCATGCCGCAAGAGCACAAACCCACAAAATCGGTGCAGATTCGGGCACTTTTCATAGCCGAACGGTGTCCAATCTCGAGTCGTCGAAGTGCGCTCGCGCACCCGGCCCGGCGCGGCAGGTTTGCTTTGCCCTGCAACCCGGATGTGCTATAAACGTCAGTCCGAAGGACACTGGCGATGGCACAACCGCAAACGTCCGTGCAATCGGCGCCCGGCAATGCATCGAAGGACGAGCGTCCCAGGGCTGCTGAAACCGTCGAGGCCTCTCATCACTGCCCGCGGTGTTCGGCGAGGCTAACGCCGCGCAAGTGCAAGATGATCTGCGCAGAGTGCGGCTATTACATGTCCTGCTCGGATTTCTACTGAACTTCGGCAGCCGCACCGAGTTGCAGCGGGGCGCGGCTTGCCAGCTACACTGCATCTAAATCGAGTTTCGAATTCTCAGGAGGCGCGAACGTGGCACTCAGAATGGTAGATAACGAAGTGAATGGCGTGACGGTGCTCGAAATCGAAGGGCGCATCGTGCTAGGCGAAGAATCGAACGCCTTCCGCGAAAAGGTCAAGAGCCTGCTCGCCGCGGGGAAGAAGAAGATCGTCCTGAACCTCGCGCAAGTCGGCTACATCGACTCCGCCGGCCTCGGCACGCTGGTCGCCACCTTCCACAGCGCCCGCTCGCAGGGCGCCGTGCTCAAGCTTGCCAACCTCGGCGCGAAGTTCAAGGAAGTCCTGCAGGTCACCAAGCTGATGACCGTGTTCGACACCTACGACAGCGAAGCGGCCGCCGTCGCCAGCTTCAACAAGTAACTCAGGCTTTCAATTTCACAGGGCAGGTGCGCTCGGTGCGCGCCTGCCCTGTTTTGTTTTGTCCGACAGGGCCCAAGCCCTGTCGGCGTCTGACGGACTTTAGTCCGTAGTTACGCGCCCGCTTTCTTCTCTCCGACGACCCGCTCGCCATCCACGTTGTAAATCGCCACGCCGCTCAGCAGCTTGGGGTAGAAGTCCGTGGACTTCTGCGGCATCACGTCGCCGCCGAGAGCAATTTCCGCGGTCTGCTGCACGGTGACAGGGTTGAGCAAGAACGCGAGCTGCGCGTCGCCCTTATCCACCGCCGTAATCGCGCCGTCAAACTCGCGAATGTATTCGACGTTCTTCTCCGCCGTCACCATCTCCGCCGAAATTCCAAGACCCTTATCGATCAGCAGGCGATGCAGCAGCACGATGTCGAGCCCGCGCTGCGCCTCCGAAATATCCGGCAGCAATAGCTCGAGATCCGCGTCGCGACGCAGCGCAAAAAGATAAAACGCACCCGCCGCGGCGCCCGCATACACGCCGATCGCGCGCCGCTTGTGCTTGTCGCTCTGCAGGTCCTTGCGGAATTCCTCATACGCCGACTTGCGCTCTTCGTCGTTCGTGAAGGGATACGAATACCAATCCCAGTTGCGCGCCACGCCCGCGCGGAATTTCTCGAAATCGAAATTCGGCAGGCGGCCGATCAGCCGGTGCGTCGGCAGGATCACCAAGCCCTTCGAAAACGTGTTGACGAACGTCATCATCGCGAACTCTTCGGGCGCGTACAGATCCGTCTTGCCTGCCTTTGCCCGCGCTTCGTTGCGCGAATTGATTGCCGTTTCGTAGCGGTGGTGCCCGTCGGCGATCAGGATTTTCTTGTCCTTCATGGCCGCCTGCACGCGCGCGATGAATTTCGCGTCGGTCACGGGCCAGATCTTGTGCACCACGCCGTACTCGTCCGTCATGTCGAACGGAATTTCTTTCTTCATCACTTCTTCGAGCATGTTTTCGAGCTGGTGCTGCGCGTCGTTGTAGAGCAGAAAAAGCTGCCCGGTCTGCATGTGCGTATGCTTCAGCAGCTCGATGCGGTCGGCCTTCGGGCCGGAGAGCGTGTATTCGTGGCGGAAGACGACTTTCGCGTCGTAGTCCTCCACGCGGCCGAGCGCGATGAATCCCACGCGCGTTTTTTTCGTCTGCGTCCCCGGCACCAGAAATTCCTGCGAGTAGATGGTGATCGCCGGCGCCTGGTCCTGTTCGAGGATGCCGTTCTTGATCCACTCCTTCACCTTTGCGCCCGCCCGCGTATAGACGTTGTTGTCCGGCGTGTCGGTGGGGAAGCTGCGGCCCTTTTCGATCGCGATCAGGTTGTCGGGGCTCGCGGCGTAGTACTTGTCCTGCATGGCCGGCGAGATTTTGTCGTAGGGCTGGGTGAGTACTTCGTCGAGCCGGACTTTGGTCGTGTCGTAACGGTATGCGCGAAACGGCTGGATTTCTGCCATGGCTGCCTCGGATGGGATGAAGTGGTGTTTCGAGCCCACTATTGTAGCAAGTCTTTGAGAGGGGAGGCCGGTATGAGGTCGAGATCGAGTGGGTAAATTTGTGTCGCTTAGAAAAGGGTGCTGTCCTTTGTTTTGTGTAACTTTCGGGCATTTCTAATTGGCGAGCACTCCGATTAGAAATTGGCGGGAGGTTTGTAAGATAGCCTGCTGGGCAGGCTGTTGGTGAAGGGTAAGTGCGAAGAGGGATCAGACTACTCCGCCCGCGTTTATCGGCTTGGCGCGATTGTGTCATCTAGTGCCGATTAGAACGGGGCGCTTCCCTTTGTTTTGTGGAAGTTACGTCACATTCTAATCGTACGAGATGTCGATTAGCTAAGCGGTTAGGCCGCGCTGTGGAAGTGAGAGTTGCAGGATGTTGGGCGGGGGCGATCAGTCGAGCCAAAGTCGGAGCTGGGGCGGCAGCTGGCAGGCGCGGTTTTTGTGCTGTGTGCATTGAGCGACGACTTACGTTACCATAAAGATAACAAGAAGTCAAGCAGAATTGCGAGTTTCAAAACGGGAATAGGTGGAGGTCGAGTCGGGCGAAGCCCGATGTAGCTTAGACTTTCGAGTCTGAGCGCGACCCACTCTCAGTGGGTTGCGGGTTGAGCTATTGAAACATGGAGAAAGCCGAACGACTACAACGCACGACCGTGACGTGCAGTTGTGCAGACTTACATGACACACGGAGCTTGTGCCTCGCCGGGTAGGATGACCGTTTCTGCCAAACGCATGTGAGATGCCATTTGGATCGCGGGGAATTAGGCTCTGGGTGGATCGACGGATTTCGAGGAATAGCCGTGGTCGAGCGGGACTGCGACTTTGGGTTATGCGCTTTGTGGAAATGGCTCAACCCGGAACCAACTAAGAGTTGGTCCCGCTCAGACTCGAAAGTCTAAGCTACATGTTGCGGGACTAAGGCCAAGGGCACTGTCGGCGTTGTCTCAGCGCCTCGCCGGCGAGCCGCACTTGACCATGGCCAGTCTTCGGGTTTGGCGGCGAGCCCCGCTTTTACTGGGTTGCGTGCGATGTACGCGCGAATGTTCTCAAATTCGTCCGCATCCCTGCAGAAATGATCGTAATACTCGATTTGCCAGAAGCTCCCGGACCGCCTGAGGATTCTGTTCGCGAAGTGCGCTGTATTCCCCTTGAGCGATTGCATGATCACTCTCATCTCGGCACGGGGTGTGATCAGCAAATGCACGTGATTCGGCATGACGACGTATTCGTGCAAGACGTAGTGGACTAGCGGACTTTGCGCTGCGCGTTCGATCGTAGCGCAGACATCTTCGGCGATGCGCTTCTCGCGCAGCCAGAGAGGGCCGCGGGTGCCGACGTCGAGAAATTTGTCCACGCGGGCGAAGCGTTGGCCGTTGGTTAGGTTTGCGGCCGATCGAGCTTCGATGACTAGGGCGGCCGGCACAGCGCCTTTGAGGCGCCAGGTCACGAAGATGGCTGCGCCTTTTGGGAAGACGTGGGGGAGGTTGCGGCGGTAGCTGCGGTTCATGGGGTGTTAGGTCATAGCGTGATTGATGAAGGCACTTCAATTCGTAAAACTACGGTTTTTAAGGCGTAAGTAGTTGCCGCAGGTGGGTTGGGAGATGTGGTGGAAATGGCTCAACCCGGGACCAACTGAGAGTTTGGTCCCGCTCAGACTCGAAAGTCTAAGCTACATGCGCTGCGCGCATTGAGGCAGAAACGCTACGGATTGGGAGTGACGGTGGTGGTGGGCGGCGGCGTTGCCGGCGCTGTGGGGTTGCCCGCCGCAGGGGCGGGCGGGGTCTCGGGCGGCGCCCCAGCCCAGTAGGCCTTGCGGGCGTTGATTTGTGCGCCGGGGGCGGCGGGCACCGTGACGCTGATCGCGTGCATCCCGGGCGTCGGATTGTCGGGGCTGAAGCTCAGGACGTAGTAGGCCGGCATGTCGTTGGTGATCACCTCGAGGCGCTTCACCAAAGTTTTGTTGTCTTTGAAATCGAAGTATTCGCCGCCGGTCTCGTGCGCCACGGCTTCGGGGACATTTTTCTTCAGGCCGTCGCGCGCTTCGTAGAAAGCCATGCGCGCGAGGCGCAGCGGCGGCGCGAGATCTTCGAGGCAATCGAGCGCCTGCACGCGGCGATTGCCGTGCGCGTCTGGATCGTTGCCGTAACCCATGCAGCCGCCGGGTCCGTAAGGCGTGTCGCCATAGACGGTGCCGCCGGGAACGGGCATCTTCGAGACTTCGTGCTTCACCTCGGATTTCGAGACGCTGAAGGCGAGCGAGTAAATCGTGGTGTTCGTTTCGTTGATCGCGGCGACGGCCTGGTCGAGCGTAGTCTGGCTGCCGGCGTCGAGCGACTGGCTGATGAAAAGAATCGCGCGGCGGTAATTGGGCGGCGCCTGGCGCAGCATGTCGATTCCGTAAGCGAGTGCGTCGAGCACGGCGGCGCCGCGATCGCCGTCGTCGAGAGTGGAAAGCGCGTTCGAGACCAGGCCCATGTCGCTGGTGAAGCGCTGCACGTCGTGCGGCTGGCTATCGAAGCTCACCACTGCGACGCGGTGCTGCACGGCGCCGATCAGCGCGTCGAGCACGGCGTCGAGGTCGCTGTAATCCTTGATGTGATCGACGCCCATGCCCCCGGTCTGCGCGACGATTACCAGCGCCAGCGGTTGCAGGTCAGGCTCGTCCTGAAGGTGGACTTTCTGCGCGACCCCGTCGTCGGTGACGGTGAAGTCTTTCGAGCCAAGGGAGAAGATGGCTTCGTTGCTGTCGCGCTGCCGCACCAGCACCGGCACCAGCACCACAGTCGATCGCGAAGTAAGCGCCTGCGACGTCTGGGGCGGGGGAGCGCCAGCTTGCTGGCGCCCAGATTCCTGACCTCGAGCTCGATACTCTCCGCCGATCGCGGCCGTCAGGAACAGCGCAACGGAAAAACGAATAACAATGTGCAGCGCGTTCGACTTTGTTCGCATGTTCCGCCCGTTGCGTTGGAGTGTTCCGGATCAACCGATGGTTGCCCGGCACTAAATGTAACCGCATACCGCAATCTTAGTTCCTGTGGATTCTAGCTTTTGAGAATGCAATAATCAGCGATTACGTCACTCACAAGGAACTTCTCGTGCTAATTAACCTCAGCGCATATTTCAAAGTCAAATCTAAAGACCTCACTGACCTCGGGGTTTTGGATGCCAACATGGGCATCGACAACAAACTCTTTGTAGATCCGAAATTACTAGAGCTAACGAAGGTTCCCGAGTTGAGCGGCGCCCGCAAGGATCTCGATGCATATTTTTCAAAAGTGATAACGCTAATCAAGGCGTCGAAAGGGGTCGACGACATAGCGTGGCGCGCTGCGAGGAGGCTACTCGTTTTTAAAGAAGAACACGGAACTGCGCTTGGTTACGCGGGCCCTGGGGGGCATGGGCGTGGTATCGGGAAGCACTTGGCTGAGGACCTTGTGAGAATTGGCAAAGAGATCGTTGACTTGAAAATTGATGCCTCAGAAATGTTCGAGTTGATAGGCCTCTTTCAAGACGGTTTCGGTTCTGATCTCCTGAGCGATATGGCTGTATCAATTCTCAAGCCAAGGTTTCTCGAATACACGGAGAGAATTACAAAGAAGCTGAAGCTGAAACCCGCCGACAAATTGAAGGCTCATGGACGTGAATGGACCGTTCCAGTTCATCCCGACGGTGAGCAGCCGCTTCTATTTGTGCCTTTCGATGTGTTAGACCAACTCCCAGTGGCATTGGATCGGTCCGAGATTTGGAAAGTAGCGTCGTTCAACGACGATGTTCGGAGGAAGTGGAACGAAATCCTCGCAGCTGCCGGTGAAGCAAAAAGAAGCCCAAGTAAAACCGAAATTAAGCAGGTCTTTTTCTCCGCGCCGCAAAATCTGAAGGACCTCATAGAGGTCTACAAAAAAACGAAAGCGGCTGGCTATGATTTTGCGAATGATCCGGACGGTCTAATGAAGTGGGAGTTTTATGGGCGTCAAGCGGCGGAGGGGGCACCGATAAAGATTATCGGCAATCGGCCCAAGACCATTGGTGACATCCGCGCGATCGTCGCACAGATCATTTCGCAATTTCGAAAGAACGTAGAAGAAAACAAGCTTTACGAAGTGCTTTATGGAG
Organism: uncultured Acidobacteriota bacterium; assembly: GCA_963702125.1. GTDB lineage: Bacteria > Acidobacteriota > Terriglobia > Acidiferrales > UBA7541 > Palsa-295. The sequence goes on along the minus strand of OY969716.1, from coordinate 3,081,662 downwards.
AAGGCGGTACTCCCCGCAATGAGGTTTTTGGTCAGCGGCTGTTTTTTGCTGTCGCTGACGCCTACTGTCAGGCCAATGATGTAGATTTGAGCCGCGAACCAGATTCGGGTAACGGTCCCGTCGATTTTAAACTCAGCAGCGGATATAAGGGCAAGGTTTTGGTTGAAGTCAAAAAATCCACGAGTTCCCATCTGATTCGCGGTTTTACTGACCAGCTGCCAGCCTACGAAAAGAGCGAATCAACAGTTGAATCAGTTTATTTGATATTACAAATGAGCGACAACGACTCGGGGATAAAGAGCGTTCAGAAGATCAGAGAGGACAAACTGGCAGAGGGTAAAAAGGTTCCGACAGTAGAGGTCGTCGATGCTAGGAAGCGGCCGTCAGCTTCAAAGAGATAACGTTTCAGGTACACACAGTATTCACTATTTAAATGTTTTACAGAGGCCATTAACGGTTACGGCTGCTAGCCCACCCGGAAGGCAGGGACTGCGAAGGCGCGGGGAGCGGAGGCGGCCGGAGGGCGTGGGGCGATGGGCTGGTGAGGTGGGGAGAAAAATTACAACTCGATGGTCGCTGCGCCGCTACCATGTGGGTTGGTGAGGTGGGCGATGATGCGATGGATGATCGCGGTGGTGGCGTATTTGGTGTTTGCGTTTGCGGCGGGGGCGCAGCAGCGTGCGATCGACGCGCAGAAATCTACGATCACGATTCATGTAGGGAAGACGGGGCTGTTCTCGGGGTTTGGGCACGAGCATGAGGTGAGCGCGGCGATTCGGAGTGGGACTGTGGATACTGGGGCGCATCCGACGGTTGCGTTTCAGGTGGATGCTCGGGCGATGCGTGTGGTGGATAAAGAGGCGACGGACAGCGATCGCGCTTCGGTGCAGAAAACGATGCTGGGGTCGGACGTGCTGGATACCGAGAAGCATCCGGACATTGTGTTCAAGTCGGTGAGCGCGGAGGCGGCGGGCGAGGGGCGGTGGACGGTGCGTGGGAATCTGACGGTGCGCGATCAGACGCGGCCGGTGGTGGTGAAAGTTACGCTGAAGGATGGGCACTACACGGGCGAAGCGACGATCAAGCAGACGGAGTTCGGGATTACGCCGCCGGGGATGGCGGGAGTGCGCGCGAAGGATGAGTTGAGGATTGAGTTTGACGTGGTGCTCACACAGTGAGTAGGCGACAAAAAACACAGAAAGTATTTCTATGCCACACAAGGCACTGCAACGTGTGGCGGAGCTGAGGCGACAGTGGGAGGTCTTGGACGGGCAGTGGTCGAGACGACCGACGAAACGAAATTACAGACCTCGGGACCAAGCACGGGCGAACGTTAGAGAGACTTGTGTGGCATAGAAATATTTTCTGTGTGGTTTGAAGTGGGGGAGAACCGCCGCCTCGGCTGTCCCACTAAAATTCGAAGTGGGCGCGTGCGGTGGGCACGATTACCGGGCCTCGATCTCGGTTGTAGCCGGGATTGTTGATGTGCTGTAGGCCGGGGGCCAGGTAGATGCCGCGCCAGACGTGGAGCGTGTAGTAGGTTTCTTCGATGGTTTCGCGGCCGTAGCGCAGGGCGCCATCGCCGAGCAGAAAGCCGAGTCCACCATCGGCGAGATAATTTTGGTGGTCCTTCTTAATTCCATTCGAGACGAAAGCGAAGCCGGCGCGATCCTGCTTGCGGTGCCACCAGGCGCCGGCGAGGCCGAGGCCTGCTTCTACTGTGGAATCGACTTCAGTGTAGGCGAAGGATTCGGTGCGGCCGTTGTCCCAGCCCCAGCGGGCGAACGCGGTGAGGTTGGGCAGAAGCTGCTGCTCGATGTTGGCGGTGAAGCCGTACTTCATGGTGATGTGCCAGGGGTGATTGGTGATGTCGGGAACGGGAACGTCACCATTTTGATACTGCTCGACGGCGTCGCGGTAGATGCCCATGTTGGCGTGATTGAAATAGGTGAGCAGGCGAACGGCGCCGGCGCGCTTGGGGATGATGCTGTGGCGCTCTTCGACTTCGAGATTTTCGGCGTGAACGTTCCAAGGTTGCCAGACGAGGTCGATGCCATTGGCGACCTTGGGCATGAGCGCTTCGACGAAGCGGACGGACCAGTTGGTGTCGTCGTACTCGATGAAGCCGCCGACGGTGTAGCCGCGCGTGTCGGCGGCGTAGTCCCAGGCGCCGTTGTTGTCGATGGTCCAGTTCAGAAACTGGAAGTGCGTGTCGGAGCCGACGGAGTTGGTGTCGAGAAAGTCGGGGAGGCTGAATTTGCCGAAGCGGACTTCGATGCGGCGGCGGGGCAGCGTGTCGAAGAGGGAGAACTGGTTGCGCTCGTTTTTTACGGTGTCGTCGCTGAGCGCGAAAACTTTGTGGAGCATGCCGCGGCCGAGGTACGGGGCTTTGCTCAGCGTGGGATTGCGGACGATGTCGAGATCGGTATTGCCGGCGAGGCCGAAACCGGCGCTGAGCGCGTTGCCGCCGGCTTCTTCGACGTCGGCGAGGACTTCGAACGTGGGCGTGACGCGGTAGCCGGTGTAGAGAGTGGCGACGCGCGAGACGGCTTTTTGCCAGTTGGGCAGGAGCGAGTGCGGGCCGGAGTACGGCGCGTCGAACGAGGGATGAGTTTGGAAAATGTAATTGAGCTGGCCGGAGAGCCAGATGCGGGAGCTGGAGAAGTGGGGGAGCAGGGACTCGGGCGGCTGGATGCCGGAGTTGGTGTCGTCGTCGGACGCGTTGTCGGTAGATGCGGCGGCGTCGGCGGATTGCGATGCGGGCGCGGATTGTGTGGTGGCGGGGGCGGTGTTGGAGGCGGGCTGTTGTTGTTGCGTGTCTTGTGTGAGCGCGGCGGATTGCTGTGGAGCGGCGGCGGAGGATTGCTGGGCGCCGGCGGGGTGCGGGGCGAGGAACGCCGCGACGACGAGAAGGAATGCCAGCACGATCGAGGTGGGAGCAGAGATTTGGCGCGGCAACTTGTGGAGCGGCATCATTCCTCGTGCGAGTGGAGTCTTGGGAGTTTGGAGGCTCTATGTTACGCGCGTATGACTAAGGACCGTGACGCGCGAACGGTTCGCCGAGAATGCTTGTAGAATCGTGAAGCGCGATTCATCCAAGAGTGATACTATACCCCCCTACGGTAGTCAACCCAAATGCGAAAACAATCGAAAGAAAAATTGGATCTGGTGACGCGGACGAAGAAAATCATCGGGCAGCTGGAAAGCGTGCTGCGCGGATTGAACGACGACGAGCAGTGCGCGCACATTTTGCAGCGGCTGGCGGCGGCGCGCGGGTCGATCAACAGCCTGATGGGCGAGTTGCTGGAGGACCACGTCCGGAACCACATGCCGAAGAATTCGAAGTCGGCGGAGGAAGCGGCGGAGGATGTGGTGGAGATCGTCCGGATGTATTTGAAGTAGGTTTTGCCGCGCCCGCGCCGGCGTGCGATTCGGAAAGGCGAAGAGAGATCCTTCGGCCTTGTAGGGCGTCAGGATGACGGGCTTTTACTTTTTTTGTGAATCGTCGAGTGGTGCAATTTCCAGCCTGAAGTGCGGATCGTTCGCATCGCGTAAGAGTCGAGTTGCAAATTGGCGGCAGCGCGCGGCGTTTGGGCGTGATGGTGTGCGCTTGTGCACTAAAATGGGCACCGATTGTAAATACAGGTGGGGACATGAGCGATTCGAACAAGGCGATCTTGGTGGCGATGCTGGTGCTGCTGATTGCGGCGCTGGGCGGGATTTTGCTGACGCGCGAGTGGGCGGATTCGCCGCGGCGTCTGCATGCGGACGTGACGCGCGGGCAACACGTGCAGCAGCTGGTGGATACGTCGGCGCTGGATACGGCGCAGCAGCTGTCGGCGCTGGCGGTGTCGCACTGGGAGCAGCAGTATGCGGCGGATGCGCTGCGGCTCGCGGATCATTCGGTGGACTTGGCGTTCACGGCGGGACTCGCGGATGCGGTAGAGAATCCGCCGACGATCACGCCGGAGACGCAGGAGATTTTGAATCGGATTAAGGACGTGCAGGCGCGCGTGGATGCGGGGCAGGCGGCGGTGAAGAAGTTGACGGACGCGGTGGCGAAGGGGCCTGCGTCTGGAAAGGCTGCGGGGCAGGACAAGCTGGAAATTGCGCAGGCGCAGCTGGCGCTGGATCAAGATGAGCTGGATGACGACCACGAGGACCTGGTGCGCGCGGGCGGCGATAAGCGCGCCTTGATACAGAAGCAGCTCGATCAGCACGAGGCGGGAGAGACGCATGCGTCGAAGCCGGGCGAACCGGCGGCTGCGCCGGGAGGCGGAACTCCTGGTGCGAATGGGACCGCGAGCGGTGCGTCAAGTGGCAGCGCGTCATCGGGCGCGGGTACGGTGGCGGTGCCGGCGGATTCGCCGGAGTACGGAAATCCCGCGGCGCTGCTGAAGCAGGTGCAGGCCGTCTTTTCGATGACGACGAAAGAATCGTTGCTGCTGCAGGCGCAGCGGAACGCGCTGAAGCGCGTCGTAAATTTGCAGGACGAGCACGACGCGCTGGAGAAACAGCTCGCGCAGGAAAAGAACGAAAAGAAAATCATCCGGCGAAAGACGAAGTCTTCGCAATTTTACGCTGCGCTGGCGGGGCACGGCGCGAATGCGGGCATCTGGAAGACGGCCACTGTGGGCGGGGCGGCGTCTGGCGGCGGGGGTGGCGCGGGAGCCGGGGCGCAGGCAGGCGGCGGCGCGGCCGGGAGATCGGAAAGGCAGCAGGAGATTGAAGCGGAGGAACGCGAGGCGGGGACGACGGAGAAGTCCGCGGACGATCTATCGCAGGTGGAATACATCCAGCACCTGAACGCGGATCAGAAAATGCTGGCGCTGTACGACAAGCGCATCGCGGACGAAGAGGCGCTGGCGCGGGTTTACGGCGACTGGAACACGCTGGTGGTGGCGCGGCATCACGCGATCGTGCACGGAATTTTCGTGAATGCGCTTTGGATCATTTTGATCGCGCTGTTTGTGTTCCTATCGAACATCGGACTGCAGAAAGCGTTTTTGAAAGTGCAACTGGAGCGGCGGCAGGCGGCGACGATGCGCGCGATCTTCCTGCTGGTGACGCAGTTGATTGGCGCGGTGCTGATTATTTTTGTGATTTTCGGGCCGCCGAATAATTTGGGCACAGTGGCGGCGTTGGCCGGCGCGGGCATTACGGTAGCGATGAAAGATTTCATCGTCGGATTTTTCGGCTGGTTCATTTTGATGGGGAAGAACGGAATTCATCAGGGCGACTGGGTGGAGATCAACGGCGTGGGCGGAGAAGTGCTCGAGGTCGGCCTGCTGCATACGGTGTTGCTCGAAACGGGAAGCTGGGCGGACGCGGGTCATCCGACGGGCCGCAAAGTGACGTTTGTAAACAGCTACGCGATCGAGGGGCACTACTTTAATTTTTCTACGTCGGGACAGTGGCTTTGGGACGAGCTGCAAATCACGGTGCCGGCGACGAAGGATCCGTTTGCGACGGCGAATCAGATTCAGCAGATGACGGCGGAAGCGACGAAGGGAAATGCGGAAGCGGCGCGGGCGGATTGGGAGCGCGCATCGCCGGGCACTGGCGCGGCGTCGTTTTCAGCGGAGCCGTCGATGAGCATCAAGCCTTCGGGCGGCGGCGTGGATGTGCGCGTGCGCTACCTCACCCGCGCAAACGACCGCCACGAGACCCGCGCGAAGCTCTACCACGAGGTGGTCGATCTTCTGCATGGCGATGCGACGCCCACAACGCCCGAGGCGGCAGTCGCGCCGAAGCCGGCTTGATAAGATGGCAAATTGGCCAAAGCCTTAGTATCAGTCCGTTCGGTGGTTAGCTGGCGGACGATTGCTGGTTTTGTTCACTCGCGGCTCAATCGTTAAATGCGTAGACGCCACTAATTGCTTCCCTCAAGTTCCCAGCCTTCCTGCAGAGCCGACTGTTGATCGGAATCGAAAGCTGCGAGCATCTCACTTTCAGTTCCAGTCCTCACAACGATCATATTGTCTTTACTTGCGTATCGCTGATCGTCGATATGGACGCGGAATCGCACGTCTTCTCCCGGTGGCTGGTCGACAACTAGATAGCGCCAGTTTCCAGCTTTTGACAGCGATACCGACTTTAGGAGTCTGACCGAGGGCACGGGGTTCCACGCTTGTTCGCGAGCAACCTCTTCCCATCTTTTGATAGAACGGTGCATGTTGGTGATGGCCTGAAGTACGTGTTCCTTCTTGCGTCCTGCTCGGAAAAGCTGTTCGACTTGATTCAAGTATTCAACATACTTCTGCCAGTGTTCGATGTGTCTTTTAATACGGGGCTTCCACTCCTCCGGTTGGGATCGAACAACGCTGATCGTTGTTAGCATTGTCGAGAACGAGTTGTGGGCATTTTGATTCAAGGCATCCATAGGTTTGAAGGTCTCACCGCTCGAGCCAACGTGCTCTTTGAAAAGCGTTCCATTGCCTTCGAAAATCGTATCGTTTACCTGTCTCCACATCGCCGCAAAGCCGTTCGGTATCTCCCCTGAAAAAATGTGCGGAAGGTAATCGGTTGGGGCAACGAACATCGCGTACAAAGCACGTATATAAAGCTCTTCAGGATCGCGCCAGCGAGTGAGGTACGCAAAGACACGATTCTTGTTCACGTCGTCGATCACCGATTGGATGAGTTCGACGATGCACCGCTTCGTCCAGTCAATCACGTCTGCTGGGCTTAGGCCGATGAAGGCCTGAACGGTAGGATTGTTCATGTGCGGTGTCTTGGCCGTGCAGCGAGGCACAGGGCAGCTAGGATTTATTGATTGGGTTTTCTTCATTCTCTTCCACGTTCGGCTTGCGTAAGCTCCGCGAATTTTCCCTCTAATGTGGCAAACCAAAACACCCTGTCGAAACGGAAGGGAAATTGCCACGTCTCGATTCCGTGTGGAATCATCATACTTCGGGCCACGGTGACTCCCGTATGAAGTAGGAGCCAAACCCGCCCGTCTTTTGGCAAGTTAGCGCGGTAAGTCGAAAGAAGTAGATCTTTGTCGTGAATTCTGGCGGATAGCTGTCGGCGTATGTCATCAATAGTGTAGCCTCCAGCCTCGCCACACCACCACTCTCTATGTTCGACACTGATCACGATGGAATCGAAGCCATCCGGTGTCTCCGGTCGGTGAATCGCCACGAAAGGATTTGCGCGGTAAAGGTTGGACTTCACAAATTCGGTAAGGGTCTGCGTCATTTCTCTTTTGTCGCGTTTTTTACCTCTAGTGTTTGTGAACGTAACGGTGGCATGCGCAGGTCGTGCATCGATCGAATCGTAGTAGGCGCGTTCCGCTTTCGTGATGATGTCCTTGTGAAAGGATTCCTCTTCAACGGGCAAGATTCCATAGTTGCTACTAGCTGGGCGTACTATCTCAGACAGTTCGATTCCGAGCGTCGGCGTTTGACTATAGAACCTGAAATCCGGTTCTTCGTCGGGAGTTTCGCCGTAGGGAATTGGCACGCCGACCGTGCGGGCGGCAGTAAGCACGTATGCCTCGATCTGTTTCTTTTTTTCGTTCATGCCTCGGCAGAGCCGAATGCTTCTTTCCGATTTTAAGTTCGAAAGATTTGATCAACCTCAAGACCGCCAGAATACCCCCATCAGTCGGCGGCGTGGATGTGCGCGTGAGGTATTTGACGTGGGCAAACGACCGGCACGACACACGCGCGAAGCCCTACCACGAGGTGGTGGATTTGCTGCATGGGGATGCGGCGCCGACCACGCGGGAGCCTGCGGCGGTCGCGCCGAAGCCGACCAGCTAGCTCGGTGTCTATGATCACATCCGCGCAACACTCCTGAACGGTTGAACGAAGCTCGGCGCGCGCGTAATATAGAGAAATAGGGCAAGGAGTTGCCCTTTAACCGCTGTCCTGTAGCCGGGACAGATGATGACTCCTGACGGGTTGCCGTCGCGGAGTCATGTCCCCCGGCGAAAACCCGAAAATTCAAACCGGCGCACAGAGACGTTCAACGCCATTTTCGTGCGCGCCTCGGGAGAGAGCCATGTCCGTTTCAACTCAGTCAGATTCAGCACTCGCCCGGCTGAACGATTCGCAAGCCCGCCGAATCCGCGTGACGTGCGAGTACATCGATCGTATGCTCGTCGAAGTCGAGCGCGTCCTCGCCTTACCGGGCCAGCCAACTCTATTTACGCGTTACACGCCGGACATCTCACCCGAGACGCGCGCGCACCTTGAATCTTCAATCGTACTTATCCGCGCCTCGATGCAGCGCGCGCTTGTCGGCGTTCACAAGCCATCCGAGGGTCCGATTCCGACGTCGCGCGCTGCACACGTCGCGCTCGGCACCGCCGCGATCTCGGCCGAAGAACTCAAGCCTCGCTACATGCGAGGTTATGGCGAGCTGACCGCTCCGCTCGCAGCTGCGCTTCAAACCTTTTCAACAGAATTATGCGTTCTGCTCGCGAGCGCCGACAAAGATTTCGCGTCGCTTGATGTGCCGCCGTCCGCACCGCGCCAGGGCGCCGCATGACCAGCCCTACGCCGTCGCTCGTTGGCCGCCGCTCAGAGCTTCACCGAATTCTCACGGCGTTTCGCCAGCGAAACGCCCGTCTCGTCTTCGGGCCGCGCGGGGCGGGCAAAACTTCACTGCTGCAATCCGCGATCGCGCATCTTCCGGCTGCGATCCGCGCGAACGTCCTCGCGGCATCACAGCCGTACGCAACGCCGGCTGGCCTAGTCGCGGCGTTGCTCGATCAACTTCAGAGCATCGGCGCTCAAAGGCGATGCGCGCGCCTGGCGAATTCGCGCTCACTCCCGGCACGCGCTCAAAGCGCGCTACTGATCGAAGTGCTTTCCGCTGCCAAACACTGGATCGTGCTCGATTCGTTCGCTCCCGCCAGCCCTGCGATTGCGCGCGTGATGAAGCACATCCTAACGCGCGCGGAGACCCCAATCTACATCGCCGCGCGGAGCGCGAGCACCGCCGATCTTGGCCACGCTAGTTCGCTGTACTGGTCGAGTGAAATGCGTATCGAGCTCGGCGCGCTGGCACAGTCTTCTGCGCGCGAGCTCGTCGTTCGCGAAACCGCTGAAATTTTACTCGCCGCGTCCGAACTCGCGGACTTCCGCGCGTGTGTGTTGCGTGTGGGCAAACGCATTCCCGGCCCCATGCTGGAGATGTGCCGCCTCGCAAAGGATCCTCGCTATCACTCGCACTCGCGATTGAAATCCGCGCTGCTGCAAATCGATGCACGCATCGCTGCACACGGGGCACTCACGCCACGGGCCGACTCTCAGCCACGTAGGATGCCGGCGCAAAGAGGCGCGCAATGATCCACGGCGACGCACCCGCCGAAGTTTCCACGTCCGCTCTCCGCGAAATCGCGGAGGTCGCCGAGCGCTATTCCGCCAACGCCGTCGCCGAATTTGCGCGTGCCGCCGCCGAACGTGTCGGCGAAGGCCGATTCTTCCTCGCCTGCGTCGGCCAGTTCAAACGCGGAAAATCGACGCTCATCAATGCGCTCGTCGGTGGCACGGGAGGGCATGCTGTGCTTCCCGCCGGGGTCTCGCCCGTCACATCCGTTCCCACCGTGCTGCGTTACGGAGACCGGTATTCCGCACGCGTCCGCTTTGCGAACGGCGAATGGGTGGCGATCGATCCCGCATCGCTCACCGCATATGTCTCTGAAGCTGAAAATCCGGGCAACACAAAAAATGTAGGAAGTGTGGAAGTCTTTGCACCATCGCCGCTGCTTGCCTCCGGCCTGAATCTGGTCGATACCCCCGGCATTGGGTCGGTGTTCGGCGCGAACACTGCCGCCACCCTCGATTTTCTTCCCCACATGGACGCTGCGCTCGTTGTCCTCGGCGCCGACCCGCCTATCTCCGGCGAAGAGCGCAGCCTCGTCGCTGAACTTGCGCCTCGCGTGAGCCGTCTTGTGTTCGTCCTAAATAAATCCGACCGCGTGAGCACCGCCGATTCAGCGGCGGCTGCCGAATTCACACGCAGCGTTCTCAACGAAACACTCGGCCACTCGCGTTTTGACATCTTTTGCGTGAGCGCGCTCGAACAGCTAAATCACGTTCCCGAAGGTCCTACACGCGACTGGCCCGCTCTCCAATCCGCGCTTCGCGAGATCTTCACTAGCTCCGGCCGTGAAATCGTTCAGGACGCCGGTCGCCGTGCCACTACGACCGCTGCGTCGCGCCTGCTCGGGATTCTCGATGCCGAGCGCCGCACGCTCACCGAGCCGTTTGCCGCCTCCGAGGCGCGAATTGCACATCTCGACAGCGCGCTGCGCGGTGCCGAGACACATCTCGCAGACCTCGGAGCGTTACTTGCCGTGCAAGAGCGGCGCATCAGCGCTGATTTCTCTCGACGTCGCAACGAGTTTCTTCCGGTCGCTCGCAGAGCGTGCCGAAACGGGTTACGCGAACGGGCCACGGCCCTTGGCGACACTCGCAACGGCCCAGCGCTTCGCCGTACACTCAATCGTATCGCGCAGGATGTCGTTCGCGCCGAACTTGCTCCGTTTCTCGCCGCCGAGGCCAAGCACGGCGAATGCGCATTCGCCGCGGCCAATGCTCGCTTCGCCGAGCTCGGCAACGAATGCCTGCGCCGCATCACAAGCGTCGACACTGCATGCATCGACGCACTGTCCACCTACGAACTCACGCCGCCCTCTCTCTCTGCTCGTTCCGAGTACCGGTTCAACTTCATCGAGCGCGTCGCCGCGCCTGCCTCGCCTTTCCGTTTTATCGCTGACGTCGTGCTCGGCGCATGCGGTTCCCACGCAGCCATCGCGCGATCCTCGGATGAATTTCTTGATCAGCTCATCGAAACGAACAGTTCGCGCATACAGAACGATCTCGCGCGCCGCGTGTCCGAAAGCCGCCGAACCCTCGAGACCGTCATTCGCGCCCGGCTCAACGAAGCTGTGCTCCTTGCTACGCGTTCGCTGGCTCGCGCGCGGACCGTTCAGGCAGAAGGCAGCGGCGCGGTGCTGACCGCCGTATCCAAAATCGACCTCACCGCCAGAAGGATCCGCGCGCTTCAGGCGGGTCTTTCGGCGCGAGATTGTGATACGTGACTTTTGGGAACGATCTGCGCGAGACGAGGGCGAAGCTGTATCGCGAGGTGGTGGATTTGCTGCATGGGGATTCGGCGCCGACACCGGCGGAGCGCAGCGTGTTGCGTCGAGAAACCTGTGAGATTGAGGACGGTTGCGCGCGCGATCGCGCGGTCTTGCAGCGGTCACCTGTAGCGCATCGTCCATAGCGGGGTATCGCCGGGCCGGTATTCGTTGCCGGTCCACGGAGTTCCACAGATGTGGAGATAGGCATAAGGGGTCTTGTCGAACATCACCCAAGCGCCTGCGTCCCTTACGGTGGTGGGCAATCCGCATGCCTTCGCATCGAAAGGCCACAGGATCATCCAGTGCGGGCCGATGGGAATCGCCGGACTGGTTCTATCGCGAGGATCGTCATTGCTATGCTGTGTCGCACCACACAGCATGTAACACAATCCCGGAACGGCGTTCGTCGGGCTCGGTTTTCCGGAATAAGCGTCCTTGAACCATTGCATCGCCATCGGGTCGGCGCACATCGGTGGATCCCCGATCACGTTTTCATTTCCCGGCATGCAGACCCAATGGTTTGTACCTTTGCGGAGAACGGCCATCATGCCGTTTTCGTCCTTGTCCATCACCGTCGCATCCTTGGTGATTTGCGATGGTCCAGCGAGCATTGCGCGCTTGATCTTGACCTCGACGATCTGTTCCGCGGTTGTCTGGCTGGCCGCGAATGTCCCAGACGGAATTCCGCTGATTGCGCTGTTGCTGTAACTTCCCGAGCCAGCCTCCTGGGCAATTGCCACTTCGCTCAGTGCGGCGAGAGCAGATCCGGCGAGTGCAGCGTTGCGCACAAACGCACGACGGGAGATGCGTTCGGCCAACGCGGGCTCGGAAGTTCCCGAGCCACTGGTTGCGCCTTCCGTGGCTCGATCGTTATGTGGCATTTTTTCTCCGATGGGATGCATTCCCTAACCATTTTTGACCCAGAAATGGTTTATCTCTCGAACGAGGCGAACGATGCAAGTGGATTGGTGACGCTCATGTGAATTTGGGATTTCCACGCGGAGCGGGTTTGGCGGCGCTGAAAGCCAGAAAGGCACTTGCGCCGCCCTGGCGGAATTTCGCGCGCCCGGGGAGGCGGAGGAAATGAGCGGTTGACAGCGGCACCATATTTCTGCAAATATCGAAATATGGCGACGGCAGCGGCGGCAAAAAAGAGCGCGGAGCAGGCGGCGAAGTTTGCGGACATGTTTTCCGCGATGGGCAACGAAGCGCGGCTGCGAATCATGCAGCTGCTGCTTTCGGCGCATCCCGAAGGGATGGTGGTGGGGGAAATCCAGTCCGAACTGGACATTCCGAATTCGACGCTGTCGCACCACCTCGACAAGCTTCGCAGCGAGAACCTGGTGGAAGTGAATCGGGAGAGCACTTTCCTGCGGTACACCGCGAATACCGGAGCGCTGCAGCAAATCCTTCAATTTCTCTACGCCGAATGCTGCACGCGCAATAAAGCCGTGGCGCCGCGCGACGTAGTACAAATCTGCAAGTGAGGAGCGAACGTGGCTGAGCCAAACATTCGAGAGGCGGTGAAGGAAAAGTACGCGAGCGCGGCGCAACGCGCGACGACGGGCGGGAGCTCCTGCTGCGGCGCGACGGCGGCGTGCGGCAGCGCCGATCCGATCACGTCTAATCTTTACGACGCGGCACAAGCCGGGCAGATTCCGGAGGAGGCGATGCTGGCTTCGCTGGGCTGCGGGAATCCCACCGCGCTTGCGAAGCTGAACGCGGGAGAAACGGTTCTCGATCTGGGATCCGGGGGCGGAATCGACGTGTTGCTATCGGCGCAGCGAGTGGGGCCGGCCGGGAAGGCTTACGGCCTCGATATGACCGACGAGATGCTGGCGCTGGCGAACGAAAATAAACGGAAGTCGGGCCTGGAGAACGTGGAGTTTTTGAAAGGCGAGATCGAGCACATACCGCTGCCGGACAATTCGGTGGACGTGGTGATTTCAAACTGCGTGATCAATCTCTCGTCGGACAAAGCGGCGGTGCTTCGAGAAGCATTCCGCGTGCTGAAGCCGGGCGGGAGGTTTGCAGTGTCGGACGTAGTGACGCGCGGCGAGATCCATCCGGAGATTCGCAAGAGCGTGCTTCTGTGGGTGGGCTGCATCGCGGGCGCGCTGGAAGAGAGCGAATACCGCGCACGCCTCGCGGACGCGGGATTTACGGCGATCGACATCGAGCCGACGCGCGTTTACAAAGTGGAGGATGCGCGGGAATTTCTGTGCGGGCAGGGCGTCGATGTGGATGCGGTCGCGCCCGAGGTGGACGGAAAGTTTTACAGCGGCTTCGTTCGTGCGACAAAGCCCGCGGCGGCGGTGGAGCAGGCTGCGTCGAAATCCTGCTGCGCGCCGGATTGCTGCAACTGAGCGGAGCATGCCTCGACACTACAACGTACTTTTCCTGTGTACCGGGAATTCAGCGCGCTCGATCATGGCCGAAGGCATTTTGAATTTTCGCGGCGGCGGAAATTTTACGGCCTACAGCGCAGGAAGCCATCCGGGCGGAAGCGTGAAACCGCAGGCGCTCGCGCAGCTTGCAGAGGCGCAAATTCCAACGGAAGGGCTGCGCAGCAAGAGCTGGGTTGAATTTTCGCAACCGGATGCGCCGAAAATGGATTTCGTTTTCACGGTGTGCGACAACGCGGCAAAAGAGCCGTGCCCGTACTGGCCCGGCCAACCGATCACGGCACATTGGGGCGTAGCCGATCCCGCAGGGGCGACGGGCACGCCGGAAGAAATTCAGAGCGCGTATCGCGACGCGTACCTGACGCTGGACCGCCGAATCCGGCTATTTCTGGCGTTGCCGCTCACATCACTCGACGGGCTCGCGATTCAACACCAGATCGACCAGATCGGAAAACAATGAAATTCAGTTTGGCATGCCGCGCCGGGTGCGAATTCGGCGGGACGCTATTTTTGGTGGCCGCAGTGGTTGGCTCGGGAATCATGGGTGAGCAGCTGGCCGGCGGAAACGTGGCGATCGCGTTGCTTGCGAACACGGTCGCAACGGGTGCGGCGCTGGTGGCTCTGATTTTTACGTTGCAACCGGTGTCGGGCGCGCACCTGAATCCTGCGGTGACGCTCGGCGCGGCCACAAGCGGAAAATTTTCGTGGCGCGAGGTCCCCTGGTACGCCGGCGCGCAGGTGGCCGGGGGCCTGGCGGGAAGCATACTGGCGCACCTGATGTTTGGTCTGCGCTGGTATTCGATTTCGACGCACGCGCGACCCGGATGGGCGCTGGCGCTCAGCGAGTTCGTGGCGACTTTCGGGCTGGTGGCGGTGATTGCGATGTGCTCGAAGTTCAAGCCGGAGGCGATTCCGGTGGCAGTGGCGGCTTACATCGTGGCGGCGTATTGGTTCACGCCGTCAACTTCATTCGCAAATCCGGCGGTAACGATTGCGCGGTCAATCTCAAATACATTCGCGGGAATCCGGCCGGCGGACGTGCCGCTTTTTATCGCGGCGCAGCTGGGGGGCGCGGCGACTGCGACATTCGTGGGGCGGTGGACGTCGAGTCGCCAGACTTCGGCGGCTTAGTTGCGAGCTGGTGCGTGAAGCTAGCGTTGCCAATGCCTGGGGCAGCCGAGGTAATGCGGTGGCGGCGCCGTGGAGTTGCGCGCATCGGCGGATTAGCTCGGCGCCCAAGGCGCACCCCACTGAGCGGAGGCTGCAGACGGGCTGAGCGCGCGGCCTACTGAAAAAACAGCGGCGCGAAATGCGGATCGCGCCGCCGGGGATTTTCGGTTGTGGGTTTACTTTTGTGCAGGAGGCGCGGCAGCTGTTTTGGTTTTCTTTTTGCCGGCCGAGTTCTGCTGAGTTTGAGTGAGGATGCAGAGCAGCGGCTCTTCGACGTTTGTGTCGATGGCAAGCACGAGCGAGCCATTGGTCACCAGGTCGATCGGGTTTGAGGCAAAGGGATTGATCGCTCCCGACCCGTCCGGATTCACGCCGTAATTGTTCGACAGCGATTGCCCCGAGGACGGGCCCGACGCGACGGTCGCAGCGTCCACGACCGCGGTGAACTGGCCGTCGTTGAAATTGAAAACGCCGGCGATCGCGCCCTGGTCGCCCGCCACATCTTCGGCCGAGCCAAAGGCGAAATATCCGCTGATTGCGGTGTCTGGATAGTTGGGTTGCGTTGCGGATTGGAAGGCCATGAATCCGCCGGCGGCGTTGTCGTCGGTGCCGACAAGGAATGCGACGATGCCGTCGTCTGAGTTCCCGTTCGTCAGGTATCCGACGGCGTTGCCGAGCGCATCCGAGAATCCAACTCGTCCTGCCGTGGAGTCCAACGCGTACGTGCCCGTAAACTGCGCGGCGGTGCTGGCGCCGCCATCGCTGGAATACAAGGTGCCCGTAGCGGCCAGCTGGGTGGTTGCGTTGAGAGTCGCGATCGAGACGTAGTTGTTTCCCTCGTGCGGCAGGTTATCTTCGCACTGGCCGCAGTTGAGGCCGTTGAGTGCGGTGATGTACCAGCCATTCAACGCCGGAGAGCTTGACGCCGATTGAAGCGCGCGGCCGCTCAACATGAATGAGCTGTCGTTGGGATCGTCGCTCGAGATGATGAAAATATCCGAGCCGTCGATGATGTAGTAGGTGAAATCGAATTCAACGTTGAAGCCTTCGATGTTGGTGGTGTTGTAAGTGCCCTCGCCGCGTCCGGTGGTGCTCGACGCGTCGCCGTTCAGAGTGCCGTAGCCGCCGTTGACTTCGCCGCTGACCTGGCCTCCCACGTTTTCATCGGCGTAGCCGTTAGATAGATTTCCGGCGGTGTTCGAAAAGCTGCCGGCAATCGCGGCGCGCAAAACGCCGTTTTCCTGGGTGAGCCAGCCGTCCAGACCGAACGCGAAATTCGAGGCCAGACTGCCGGCGGAAAATTCGCTGGGCGCTTGCACATACATCTGACCGGCGGTAACGGTGCCGCCGCCCCCTCCGTTGTCGAACTCGATGATGCGGCCCGGGCCGTTGAGGTCCAGAATCGCGAAACTGAAAACGACGCCTGCCGGTTCCTCAACCTTCTGCGCGCCGGCTTTGTGTTGCTTGAGTTGTTTGGGATGGACTTTCGACACAACCTGAAAGTGATGAGCGTGCGAGGTGCGGCTCGGCGCGCTCGTTTGCGCCGGCTTCTGCGCCGCTTTTTGCGCTTCATCGAAAGAGAGCGACAAACAGCCGCGGCCATCGGCGCCGTAAGAGTACGAACTGCCGGCGAGGGACAATGCCTCGAGGCCCGCGCCGTCGTCGTAGCCGACCACGTCTATGGAACCGGCTGTGAGACCGCCCGTGCCGTTTGGCGTGAAGCTGCCGGCGTAGGCGATGGGCGCGCCGCCGCCATCGATTCCTTTTACAAGAAACGCGATGGGCTGTGTGAGCGAAGATTCGCTGCCGCGCAACGCGGGCGAAGCCTGGCACGCCGCTTCGACTACGGCGCCGGTGATGGTGAAGGCGTCGATGGCGACGACGGTGGAATCGGAAAGTGAAGTCGCCGTGATGGAAATCGTGGCGGGCGACGGAGGTTTCGCTGGCGGGGTGTACGTGACGCTCGATGCGGTGGCGGCGCTGAGCGCACCGCACGCCGGCGCGCAGGCCGTGGTGCCGCCGGTGGTGACGAGCGACCAGCTGACGCCGGGAGTGGCGCCGTCGTTCGCGACGGTGGCATTCAGTGTGACGGCCGCGCCTCCGGATACGATCGTAGAAACAGGGTTGGTGATGGTGACGGTGGGCGATGTGGGGCTGCTATGGCCGCTTGAACATCCGGCAAGAACCGCAAGACCGGCGACGGCAGTAATGCTTAGAAAATAGCGAAACGGCGTGGTGTTCAAGATTTTCTCCGCGTTATTTGCTCGAGTGGGATGGGGCATGCCGGGGCGAATCGGAGGGCAAACCGCGTCAATTAAAAAATCTAGCGAGCGGTGAAATGAGGCGCAAACGGGGAATGACTAAAAGGTGCTTAGCGAAGTGGGGCGTGTGTGCCGGATTGGGACATGCGTGTTGTCGAGGCGGCGTGATCGCGGCACGGCAAGCAAACAAGTGTACATCGTGTCTATTAGGTCGAAGCCTCGCCGGGTTCCGGCTGCGCATCGCGCAACCGGCCCCGACAGGTAGCGACGCCACGAGCTCGTGCTAGAACAACTTGAGGTCGCCTGTGCCGCCGACGCCTTCGACGGTGACGGGCACGTCGGAATTGTTCGTGCTGTCGTTGCCCAGCTCTCCATTGATGTCGGAGCCCCAGCACGAAGCCCCTCCCGCTGGCAGCACCACGCAGGCTTGATCGAATCCGGCCGCCAATTCGATTGGCACACCGGTGAGGCCTGACGCAGCCTGCCAGGTTTCCTCGCTGGTGAAATTTCCGTCGCTGAGTTGGCCGAAACCGTTCGATCCCGCGCATTGAATCGCGCCGCTCGAGACCATCACGCAGGTGAAATATTCGCCGGCGCCAATCTGCGTGACATTCGAGAGCGCCGTGGAACTTCCGACGGCGGTTACCTGAACGGGAAGCGACTGATTGACGTTGGTGCCATTTCCGACTTCGCCGTCCTGGTTCTGTCCCCAGCACAGCGCGGTTTGATCGGTCATGATCGCGCAGGCGTCGGAATAGCCACCGTTTACTTCGAGCACTCCGGTGAGCGGCGCTGTTCCCGCTGGATTCAAGACGGAAACTGGCGTGAAGGAACCGGAAGTGGAAGGTCCGGCGCCGAGTGCGTTAATTCCCCAGCACATGGCGCTCGAGTCGGTCATCACCGCGCAGGAGAAATATGAACCCGCGGTGACATCCGCGACGCCGCTGGTGAGCCCGGTGACTTGCATCGGCGTGTCCGTGTTTGTCTCCTGCGTACCGAGTTCGCCTTCATCGTTGTCGCCCCAGCACATCGCGGCACCGGCTGTGGTGACGGCGCAGGTGTGATAGTGGCCTGAGGCGATCGTGACCGCGTTGGTGAGTCCGGTGACCTGCACCGGCAAATTCAGGCCGTTGTCGTTGGTCGTTCCGTTGCCAAGCTGGCCGGACTGATCCGCGCCCCAGCAATAGACGGTGCCCGTCCCCGTAAGCGCGCACGCGAAGGCTTGGCCGGCGGACAGCGCGACGATGCCGGATAGCGGCGCTGTGCCTGCGGGATTCAGCACTTCGACGGGCGTGAGCGATTTTGTGTTGGTGCCATTGCCCAACTGCCCATCGACGTTGCTGCCCCAGCAATAAACGTTGCCGGCATTCGTCAGCGCGCAAGTGTGATACTCGCCGCTTACGAGTTGTCGTCCGCAGTTTACGTTCACGGTTATGTTCGCGCCATTCACCGTGCCGCTCGCATTGATGCCCAGGATGCAACCGCGCGCGATAGGCTGCGCCGCGACGGTAACGGAGTAGGCGCCGTCGTTGTCGATAGGCGTCGCGAAAGTTGCCGAGCCGTTGGACGACACTGTCAGGTCGTCACCGCCGTTGTCGCGCAGGATCACGTGCGTATGCGGGAGCAATCCGGTTACGGTGACGCCGATGGTGAATGTGCCGGAGGAAGCGGCCGCGCACGCGATATCGACATTGGTTACGTTGGCGGTTGCGGTGCCGCTGCCGTTGGTTACGGTGCAAGTTTCGGCGGGGGTTGAGGGCTGCGTGAATACGGTGACTTTGTAGGCCGCGCCGCTGTCGATCGCGGTGGTGAATGTAAAGTTGCCGTTGGCACTGATGGGCAAATTGTTGCCGCCGTTGTCCTGGAGCACGAGACCTGTACCGGTAAGGCCGCTGACGCTTCCACCGATCATATACGTCACGGTCGTAGTTGTGCAGGCGACGGCCACGTTGGTGACATTCGCGGTTGCGGTGCCGCTACCGTTTGTTACCGCGCAAGTTTGTGCGGGATTGGAGGGTTGCGTGAGGACTGTGACTTTGTACGTGGCGCCGCTGTCGATCGCGGTGGTGAATGTAAAGTTGCCGTTGGCACTGATGGGCAAATTGTTGCCGCCGTTGTCTTGCAGCACGAGACCCGAGCCGGTTAATCCGCTCACGCTGCCGCCGATTGTGTACGTCGTAGTGGTGCAGGCGACGGCGACGTTGGTCACGTTGGCGTTTGCGGTGCCGCTGCCGCCGGTGACGACGCAGACTTGTGCCGGGCTTGCGGGCTGGGTGAGGACGGTGACCTTATACGCGCTGCCACTGTTGACCGCCGTCGTAAAGGTGAACGTGCCGTTTGCGGTGACGGACAGATTGCTGCCGCCATTGTCCTGAAGCACGAGGCCGGTTCCAGCGAGGCCGCTGACACTGCCGCCGATGGTGAACGTCTGCGTTGTAGTGGTGCACGCAACGCTCACGTTCGTGACATTCGCGGTGGCTGTGCCGCTGCCGTTTGAGACGACGCAGTTCTGCGCGGGATTCGTGGGCTGGGTTCCGATGGTGACTTTGTAGGCGGCGCCGCTGGCTATCGCGGTGGTGAATGTGAATGCGCCATTCGCCGTCACGGGCAGATTGTTTCCGCCGTTGTCTTCGAGAGTGAGTCCTGAGCCTGCGAGTCCGCTGACGGATCCTCCGATCGTGTAGGTGGGAGCGGCCGCGCATGTCACAGCGACGGTAGTCACGTTTGCCGTGGCGGTGCCGGTCGCGCTCGCCAGCGTGCAAGTTTGCGCGGGATTGGTCGGCTGCGTTGCGACGGTTACCGCGTAGGCGCTGCCGCTTGCTACCGGCGTGGCGAAGGTGAATGTGCCGTTTGCCGTCACGGGCAGGTTGTCGCCGCCGTTGTCTTCGAGCACGAGGCCAGTGCCGGTGAGGCCGGTTACGGTGCCTCCGATGGTGTAAGTCGTCGTCGGGCCGGTGCCGGAATGTCCACCGCCGTTGCAGGCTGAGAGTGCGACGAGGGCCAGCACGCAGAACGCAGACCACGCGCGAGTTCCCCAGCGATCAGCGGCCGGCGCAACGAAGCCGGTTCCGGGATTTATTGCTACACACAGTTCGGCGCACGACGGTTCGGACATTGACGCTCCTGGAGACGGCACAAGTTTTCGGGGCAGGCATTCACTACGCAATGCGCTAAAGCTCGGGGAAAACCATCATGGAGGTGAAGCATTTCGGATGGAGGCCGCACGCGACTGCGCCCGCTTTCGGTCGCGCTCCGCGCGAGCCGAAACCGGCCCCTACAGGTGGTCGCTCATGGCTGCCGAGTTAGGCGGGGAGGCGGCGTGGCGAAGACAGCCACGCGGATTTCACGCGGGAGAGGACCGCGCGGAGAGTTTTGGTTGAGGTGAGTCCAGCGTGGAGACGGGAGCGAAACTTTCCTGCGTTCAGACGGTGGCAGCGCGGCTTGTCGGTCGGCATTCGGCTAGAAGCCCGGGACCAGCGCGACGTAAAGGTGGAAGCTGACGAAGCCGAGGAGCGAGCCAATGACGCCGCCGGCGAGCACGTCGCTGAGGAAGTGCATGCCGAGCATGATGCGCGAGGACGCGATGAGCAGCGCCGCGAGATAGAGCCAGAGAGTCAGCTCCGGATAAAAGATGGCGACGGGAAGAGCGATCGCGAAGGCGGTGATGGTGTGGCCGGACGGAAACGAATATTTGTCCGGCGGAAGGATCGAGGCCCAGCAGTGCGGCTCGATTTCGCAGGGGCGCTTGCGCTTCGATTTCGTTTTGATGGTGCGGAAAAGGTAGATGCCCACTCCGGCTGCAGTGGTGGCGGCACCGATGGCGATATAACGGTCGTGCCCGCCGTAAACGAGCAGGATCAGGCCGAGCGCGTACCAGAGCCAGCCGTCACCGAGGCGCGTGGCGGAAATCGTGATGATGCGAATCCAACGCGGCGCTTTCCAGCGATGGACGCGGCGCATCAGGCGGTGGTCGTTGGACTGGATGCTATTCAGCATCCGCGAGGCACGGCTTGCACTTTGGGCGGCGGTCATACCCACTCCTCTCCTGCGGACTGTTGCGGCAGGCTGATCCAACTGGGCCGGGTGCCACGCGAGGGCTCGCCCAAAATCTTGCGCTCCCATTCGCGGCCGAATTGACGTTCGTCTCGATAATTCCAGTACGTGACAGCGGGAATCAGGATGGCGAGTGGCGCGAGCAGGCGAGTCCAAGCCTTCTCGCGCATCATTTCGTAGGCGACCAGGTAAACATCTCGAGTGAGTTTCATGAAGCTGCCGGACTCGCCGCAGACGCGTCCGCGGCCAGCGCGCAGGCCTGCGAAGAATTCGTCTTTGTCGCGCGCGCCGGGGACTTCCGTAAAGGCCGTGCCGGCGCTGGCGAGGGCGTGAGCGTCGCTGCCGCCGACGCCGATCTTGTCCCAGCGCTTGGCCAGATCCTCGGCTTGCTTATTGGAGCGCTCGAGCAGGTGGCTGTTGCGGGTCTCCATGGCCGGGAAGTATTGCTCGAACCAGGCAAAGTCTTCCTTTTCACGGGCGCCGGTAAGGCCGGAAAAGACGTGGTTCACACTGAAGAATAGACGTTTTTCGGAGAGATACATGAGCAGGGAGACGAGGTCGTTACGCCGCTGCTGCAATTGAAGATGCTGGCGTTCGGTGATGTCGTAAACGCCGACGTGGACTTCGTTGCCCGAGGGCATGCGGCAGGTCAGCTCTTCACTGACGAAGAAGTTAGGATTGGCGCGAAGGCGTTCGGCACCCTCGATCGAATCGTGATCGGTGAGGGTGAAGAGGTTCATGCCGCGGCGCGTGAGCAAGTCATAGACCTGCTGCGGGTCGTTGTAGCTCTCGCGGCAAAACGCTCTGACGAAGGGGGTCGTGCAAGCCCCCGAGTAATACGAGTGGACATGCAGATCACACTTCATGTGGATAACGCTAGGAAATGCGCGTTACGCACGTGTGACACGGAGGCTAAAGTTTTAAAAATGCAGGTACTTAACTAATAAGCAACAGTCACGTGGTTTTAACAAAGGCGTAGCGAGCTTCCACAGGTGGATTGAGAGGCTTGAGGGATGGAACAAACCTCCCCGAAAAAAATCGAGTTTTGTTTTTTCGACGCCGGCGGCGGGCACCGCGCCGCGGCAACCGCCCTCCAACAGGTAATTCAATCGCAGAACCGGCCGTGGGATGTTCGTCTCGTGAATATGCAGGAGTTGATGGAAGAGATCGATATCGCCAAGAAATACGCCGGAATTCGCATCGAGGACATTTACAACTGGCTGCTGCGGAACGGCTGGACGCTGGGCAGCCCGCAGCTGCTGAAAGTGCTGCAGGCGGCGATTTGGATGTTTCACGGCGCGACGGTGAAGTTGCTCGAAAAGCACTGGCGCGAATCGAAGCCGGATATGTTGGTGTCGTTCATCCCACACTTCAATCGCGCGATGTGCGAATCGCTCGCGAAGGCTAGGCCGGGCGTGCCGTTTGTAACGATCATCACGGACATCGCGAACTACCCGCCGCATTTCTGGATCGAGCGGCAGCGGCAGTACATCGTGTGCGGGTCGGACAAGGCGATGGCGCAGGCGCGCGGCGAGGGATATACGGACGATGAGCTGTTCCACGCGTCGGGGATGATCCTGAATCCGAGATTCTACGAGCCGCGGCTGGCGGATCCGGTGGCGGAGCGAGTGAAGCTCGGGCTGAAGCCGGATGTGCCGACGGCGATGGTGATGTTTGGCGGATTCGGGTCGAAGGTGATGCTGGAGATTGCGGACCGGCTGGACGCGTCGGGGCTGAATTTGCAGCTGCTGTTTATCTGCGGGAGGAACGAGAAGCTGGCGGAGGGTTTGCGGTCGCAGCGAGCGAACTTGCCGCGGTTTGTGGAGGGATTCACGAAGAATGTGAACACGTACATGCAGGCGTCGGACTTCTTTATTGGGAAGCCGGGGCCGGGAAGCGTGAGCGAAGCGCTGGCGATGCAGCTGCCGGTGATCGTGGAATGCAATGCGTGGACTCTGCCGCAGGAGCGGTACAACGCGGCGTGGGTGCTCGAAAATAATGTGGGTTTCGTGCTGAAGAGTTTTCGCGAGGTGGTGCCGGCGGTGGCAAAGTTGGTGGAGCCGGAAACGCTGGCGCGATACAAGGCGAATGCGGCGGGGATGAACAACCGGGCGGTGTCCGAGATACCGGAGTTTTTGCAGACGGTGTTTGAGAGGACGGCGGCTGGGACTGGAGCTACGGCCGGTGTGCGGGCTGGAGCAGCGGCGGCGGTTTAAAGTGCGGAAGACTACAAAGGCACACAGGCCAACTCCAGCCTGTGCCACTCTTTGGGTCTCGTTAGAGGTTGTGTTTCGTTTCCTGCCAGCATCTGCCGTCGCAAATTCAAAGGCGTAAGGCTGAACTTCGTCTGAGGTATTAAGCCCCAGACGAAGTTCACAGACACGTTTCATCCTTGTCGGATGAAACGGCTCCGCGCGATTTGCGCGCGGAGCGATTGTCTGTGCTACTACTCCGGTTTGGAGGGGCTGACGGTATTGAGCTGCCAGAGGGCGTAACCGCCGCCGGCTGCGGCACCTGCGATGATGAGGTCGAAGATAAGATTGCGGTCGTGCGGGTGGATCATTTTGGTTTGCTGCTCAGCGCCGCCGCAGCCGGGGGCTGGGGCGTAATCGTGAGGATCGCCGCCGAGCGTGATGCGGTACGACTGGCCTTCGTTGATCGTGGTTTTCTTTCCGTCGTCATCGACGACGAGCGAACCGTGAGTGGCGGAAACGACGGCTTCGCGTTCGCTCACGACGGCAATGCGCCCCGACGCGGACTGCCCGTCGAGCGGCTTGACGATGCCCTGCGCAATGATGAATTCCACATGGTCGGCGGCAGCGGCGGTGAAGTCCGTGGTGCCGTAATAGACGAGGACGTGAAGCTCGTCGGTGCACAGTTCGAGGGCGTCTTGGCTGGACGAACTCATGGCTAGCTGGCTGGAGCGGACCGAGGCGAGCATGGAGCCGGTGGCGTCTGTGGTGATGGTGTCGCCGTTATAGAGCGTGGTACCGACCATGAGCTTGGCCTGATCGACTTCGGCGGCGACGGCCTGGACGACGTGGCCGACGGGGCGGGCGGCTTTGTCGTCGCGTTTGTTGTCTTTGTTGCCGCCTCCGGCGCTCGTGCCGGCGGCGAAGGTAAAGGATGGCGCGAGCGCACAGACGCAAGCTAACGCCAGGTATGAGATCGATCGGGACTTCACAAGAGCCTCCCCAAGAATGGCTATGGTTCCAAGTTAAGGGTGGCGGGAGGGGGCCACAATTAGCAGAAAGGACAGGTGGGGCTTACACGCTAGTAACTGATTGTCGCGTAGTGGATAGTAGTGGAAGGAGTTACGGGTTGGGCACACACGTCGGACGGCCAATCTGGCGGTCCTGTGAAGGGCTGGGGCCGACAACCGTGAACGGGACTACGATGACTTCGGCGGAGGCGATAGGAGCGGCATCTGCTGGGGTTGGAATCGCTAAACCCGGGACCAACTGAGAGTTGGACCCGCTCAGGCACGAAAGCCTGAGCTACATATCGCTTCAGTCGACCGGGGACGACAGGGGTTGGGCCCTGTCGGACGCGCTGGCCTAGGGAGCCAGGGCGTCGATTTTGGCGGCTAGGATGAAGTCGGATTCGGTTAGGCCGTTGACCTTGTGGGTCCAGATGGTGACTTCGGCTTTGCCCCAGGTGAGGAGGATGTCTGGGTGGTGGCCTTGCTCTTCGGCGATGGCGCCGGCCTGGTTGACGAAGGCGAGGGCCTGCTTGAAATCGGAGAAGGTGAAGGCGCGGGTGATGTGGTGGTCGTTCACCACTTTCCAGAGCGGGATCTGGTCTGCGAGCGCGGCAAGTTCAGCGCCGCGAAGTGCGGGGACGCCGCCCTTACAGGGGACGCACGTTTTGGAAGCGAGGTCAGACATCGGCGGAACTCCTTTGAGCCTTTGCGGAGTATAGCAGTGGGATGACGGGCGGGGCGCAACTGTCGCAAGAGCGCTGCACTTCCATGGTGGAGGGGATGGCCGGTGTTTGGTATTCTCGGCGGAGTTTTGTGCGTGAAATCGGAAAGTGGAGAATGCGATGGGGGATGAGCTGGGGGAGTTGCAGGAGCATGCGGAACACGGGAAAGAGGGCGGGCTGGCGGCAGTTACGTTGACGATGGCAATTATGGCGGTACTGGTGGCGGCAGTGACGCTGCTGGGGCACCGAGCGCACACGGAAGAAGTGCTTTTGCAATCGCGCGCTGCGGATCAGTGGGCGTACTACCAGGCGAAAGATATTAAGCAGCGGATGGCGGAGAAGTTCATCGACATGGAGTCTGTATTTGCGCTGCAAACCGGACCAACGCCGGACGCTATCAAAGAGAGCAACAGAAAAGAAATCGAAAAGTATGCCGAAGAACTGAAGGAAATTCAGTCCAAGGCGCGCGAGGCTGAAGCCGACGTGAAAGTTGAGGAGGCGCGAGCAGACCGGTTCGACCTGGCGGAGGTTCTGCTGGAGGCAGGCTTGGTGATTTGTTCGATTACGCTGCTAACGAAGCGGAAGGTTTTTTGGTTGATGGGTTCGATATTGGCGCTGGCGGGCGTGGCGATTGCAGTGACAGGGGTGATGATTCATTAGGTGCGGGGGCGAAGCGCGGCTGCCGCCCGCAGCCAGAGACACGGGGCGCCGCCTTGCTGGAGGCCGCGCAACGCGCCGTTACAGCTGCTCGTGGTTATGCGCGAGCGTGGGGTAGTCGGGCGTCGATGTATTTGCGGACGTAGTCGCCGAAGGCGGCTTCCATTTTTCTGGTGATGGGGCCGGGCGAGTTTGCGAGTTTGTGACCGGCGATTTCGCCCACGCCGAGCATGCTGCGATTCGTTGAGGTGATGAAGACTTCGTCGGCGGAGTAGAGGTCTTCAGGTTTCAGGGCGCGCTCTTCGAAGGGGACGCCGACGCCGGCGCCGATCTCCAGAAGCACGCTGCGCGTGACGCCTTGAAGGCACCCGGAGTTTAGGGGCGGCGTTGCGACCCGGCCGTCTTTCGCGCAGAAAATATTGGCGGCGGTGCATTCGGCCACTTCGCCGCGCTCGTTGAGTAGCACCACTTCGTCGTAACCCGCCTGCGTGGCCTCGTAATAATTCCAGACATTATCGAGCCAGGAAGTGACTTTCACGCCTGCCAGGGGCGAGGCGGCGTGGCGCGCGTGTTCGCGGATGGTGAGGCGGGTCGGCTCGCGGTAGGCGGGAAGATCGGAGCTGCAGAGAATCAGGTCCACTTTGGGAAAATTCTCGTCGCTGCGCCAGAAGCCGATCTGATTAAAGACGATATAGATACGAGCGGCACCTTCGCGAACGTGATTTTCAGCGAGAACGCGGCCCAGGTGGCGGCGGACGGTCTCTTCGTCGAAGGGAAAGGGAACGTGGGTGCGCTCGGCGTCGCGCTGGAGGCGCTGCCAGTGGCGTTCGAAGGCGAAAGGAATGCCTTCGTGGACGCGCATGGTGGTGAAAAGACCCCAGCCGCTGAGCAGGCCGCCCTGACCGGGCGAAAGTCGTGCCTGGTCGATGGTGATGAGGCGGTCATTGTGGAACACGACGCGGTGAATCATGGGGTGGACAGGCCCTCCGACGGCGAAGGTATTTTAGCGCAGAACCAGTGCCAGAACGGGTGCGATTGGCATCGAACTAGAGGAAGGAAATCGGCAGCGAAGGTGCTGGGATTTAATTGATGGAAAATGGTGTCGCTCTATTGACTCTCGGGCGTACTACAACTACATTGATGCTGACTTTTTGGAGGTTGCCGTGAAGACGATCGCGCGTATAGCTCTCATTGCACTGGTGATAACCGGACTGGTAGGTGGTCCTGCGTTCGCCGGAGCGGCGGATGAAAAGCCGCTGGGACTGGTGACGCAGGCGACATTTGCGAACCTGGGCGATGCGAAGGCGATGATCGGCACCACGGTGTATCCGGGCGATACGGTCGCGACGGATCAGGGCGGTTTGCTGCGCTTGAAAGTCGGCGGCAGCCAGATTTATTTGTTGTCGCAAAGCTCGGCCGTTCTTTCCTCGGACACCACGAAGATTTCTGCGAAGGTGCTGCGCGGCACGGTGGGAATTTCGACCACGGCTTCGGAGCCGGTTTCGCTTGAACTTCCGGAAGGCATTCTGCGTCCCGCGGACGGCCAACCTGCGTACGGGCAAGTGATGATTCTCTCGGCTAACGAAGTGGTGATTACTTCCTACTCCGGCACGCTGGTGTTGGACGATGAGGGCGAGCTGCACACGATCCCGTCGGGCAAGTCCTACAAAGTGACGATGGATTTGGAGCCGAGCCCCACTGCCGCCGAGCCGCAGGAAGCGGAAGGCGCGCAAACGAGCAATCACCGGGTGCGCTCCGCGCGGCATCATCACCATCTGGTGCTCGAAGCGTTGATAGCGGGCGGGATGGCGGTCGGCGCGTACTTCATCTACCAGAGCTTGACGATCAGCCCGTCGGGCGGCAACTCAAGCAGCAACTAATCCGTAATTGAAATTTTGTCGGCGCTCGCTCTCTCGCGGTTTTGGTGTGCGCGTTGATTTTCCGTGGCTGGTTGTCGCGCATGTTTTTCTCCGAACCTAACTTTCACGGCAGAAGAATCCATTTTGAAGTTCATGGGGCCGCGCTAAAATTATGTCTGCTTCGGTTGGAGGGTCTGGCGTGACGCAGGACAACGACCGCGTAATTGTGAGCAAGGGCTTCCGGGATAGTCCGTTCTTCGAGCCGTACAAGAAGATCGCGTTCCGTGGCGAATATGCGTGGTGGCTGATGCGGGGAAAGCCGCGCCCGAAAGTGCCGCACATCGTGAAGCAGCGCACGCTGGCGGAGTTCGCCGAGAGATTCAAGTTGCCCGTGCTGGTAGAGACGGGCACGAACCTCGGCCATATGGTGAACATCCAGAAGAACCGCTTCCGCGAGATTTATTCGATCGAGCTGGACGAATGGCTGGCGGCGCGAGCGAAGAGGAAATTTGCGGCGTACCCACACATTCATCTGTACCAGGGCGATAGCGGCGTGGTGCTGCCGAAGATTGTGCCGACGCTGAAAGACCGCTGCCTTTTCTGGCTGGACGCGCACTGGGGCGACGAATCGGCGCCGATCAAACAGGAACTCGAATGCATCTACCGGCATCCGATCCGGAACCACGTGCTGCTGATCGACGACGCGCGGTGGTTCGACGGCCGCGGAGATTATTTGTCCGTGGACGATCTGCGCGAGCACGCGGCGCGCGAATATCCGGGCAGCGTGGTGGAAGTGAAGGACGACATCATCCGCATTTACAACCCCAAGGCTGCTGAGTAGCCGCAGCACAGCGAATTTTCACGAGCCGAACCGGAATCGGATTTGAGACCGATTCCGCTTTCGCGCCCATCGAAGCGGTATAGACTTCCGGAAGCGTATTCGCGCCGGCTCGTTTCCGCGCCATCGAGATATTCACGTGCTCAAGCGGCTGTTCGTCCACTACATCGCGGATGAAGCTCGTCCAATGCTGAAGCTCGCCATTCCATTGGTGATGGCGGAGCTTGGCTGGATGACGATGGCGATTGTGGACACGATGATGGTGGGCCGGCAGGCGGACAGCGCGGAGGCCATTGGCGCGGTGAGCCTCGGCAGCATTCTCTACAACGCGGTGGCGATTTTCGGCACAGGCATGATGCTGGGCCTCGATACGCTGGTGTCGCATTCCTACGGCGCGGGCGACGTGGAGGACTGCCACCGGTCGCTGGTGAACGGCGTGTATCTCACGCTGGGGATCACGCCGGCGCTGATGGCCATCGTTTATTATTTCGAAAAATTTCTGCACTCGCTGAATCTCGATCCTGGCGTGATGGCGCAGGCGCTGCCGTATTTGCGGACGCTGAACTGGGCCACGCTGCCGCTGCTTTTATTTTTTGTTTTCCGGCGGTACCTGCAGGGAATGAATCTGGCGAAGCCGATCGTGTTTGCGCTGGTGTCTGCGAACTTGATGAACCTGCTGGGGAACTGGGCGCTGATTTACGGGCATCTTGGATTTCGCGCGATGGGGACTGTGGGTTCCGGCTGGTCCACGTGCGTATCGCGGACGTACATGATGCTCGTGCTGCTGGCCTACGCGCTTTACTACGACCATCAAAACGATACGGGGCTGCGCAACGCGGCGAGGCTGCCCAATTTTCCGCGCGTGTGGAAGCTGGTGTATCTGGGTTTGCCGGCGGCGACGCAATTTGGAATGGAAGTGGGGGTGTTTGCGGTGGCGACGGCGCTGATCGCCAAGCTGGGGCCGGTAGCGCTGGCGAGCCACCAGATCGCGCTAAACACGGTAAGCCTCACGTACATGGTGCCGCTGGGAATCAGCGCGGCGGCGGCGGTGCGCGTGGCGCAGGCGCTGGGGCGGAAAGATCCGGATGGCGCGAGCCGCGCGGGATGGACCGCGCTACTGATTGGCACGGCGTTCATGGCCTGCATGGCCGTGCTGTTCCTGACGATTCCGAAGTGGATTGTGCGCGTGTACACGCCCGATGAAACGGTGATCGCGGCGGCGGGCACGCTGCTGTTTGTGGCCGCTTTTTTTCAATTATTCGATGGGATGCAGACGGTGGCGACCGGCGCGCTGCGAGGCGCTGGCGACACGCGCACCGCGATGCTATGCCACCTGATTTTCTACTGGGCGCTTGGGTTGCCGTTGGGCGCGTATCTTTGTTTCAAGGCGGGATTCGGCGCAGCGGGATTGTGGGCCGGGCTGAGCCTGGCGCTGATTCTGATCGGAAGCACGCTGCTTTATTTCTGGCGCAGAAAAGAGCGGACATTTGGGAGCGCGAAGGTTGGAGTAGGAGATGCCGTTGCGGCGACGAACTAAGACTGGAAGGAAAAAGAAAACGGCGACGAAAACCAAGCCGCGTACCGGCGCTCACGCGAAGAAGCATCGAGAATTCATGGGGCGCGCGATCGAGCTATCGATCCACAACGTGAAGGTGAATCGCGGGGGCCCGTTCGCGGCGGTGGTGGTGAAGGATGGAGTGGTTGTCGCTGAGGGCGTGAACCTGGTGACGCGAACGATGGACCCGACGGCGCACGCGGAAGTGGTGGTGATTCGCGAAGCGTGCCGCGTGCTGGGATCGCACGACCTGGCGGGATGCGTGATTTACACGAGTTGCGAGCCGTGCCCGATGTGCATGGGAGCGATTTACTGGTCGCGGCCGGCGCGAGTGTTTTTTGGGAACACCGCGGAGGATGCGGCCGAGGCGGGATTCGACGACGCCTTCATCCATCGCGAATTGAACCGGCCGCATCATAGGAAGAAGATCGAGATGACCGGGATGATGCGGGACGAGGCACTGGAAGCGTTTCGTCACTGGTTGGAACATCCCGACAAGATTCGCAACGAAGCTGTGCGGTAAATGGTATGCTGCCGCCGATTTGGGGACTTGGGACGACTGGGTCCGGCGCGCGGCGAATCGAGGGTTGTAGGGACAACTGATACACGTTAGATTAGCAGTAGTGCCCCTCTTAACCGTTAAGAGCCGGTAGAGATTTGCCACAGGTCGCCCCAGAAGTCGCCCGATTTGACCGTGTTGGATTTCCGGAGATAGCTCGGCTGCACGATGCGGGATCGTATTTTAATTGTGGATGACGAATCGAGCGCGCGCGCAGCGTTAGAGCTGCTACTGAAGCGCGAGGGATTCGACGTGAAGAGCGCGACCGACGGCGAGTCGGCGCTGGCGGAGTGCGCCGCATTTCGTCCCGATTTGATCCTGCTGGACATCGTGATGCCCGGGATGGATGGATTCGAAGTGTGCCGGCGGATCAAGGCGACGCCGGAGGGAAGACTGACGCCTGTTGTGCTGATCACCGGGCTTTCCGCGACGGAAGACCGCATCAAGGGAATCAACGCGGGCGCGGACGATTTTCTTTCGAAGCCCATCGACATCAATGAGCTGCTGGCGCGGACGCGTTCGCTGCTGCGGCTGAAGCAGTACACGGACGAGCTGGAGAATGCGGAGTCTGTGCTGTTGTCACTCGCGTACAGCATTGAGGCGCGCGACCCTTACACGCGCGGGCATTGCGAGCGGCTGGCGGAAATGTCGTCACAGCTGGGCGAGCGGCTCGGGCTGCCGGAAGAGCACATCAAGGCGCTGCGACGCGCGGGCATCGTTCACGACATCGGCAAGGTGGTGATTCCTGATTCGATTCTGCTGAAGCCCGGACCGCTGTCACCGGAAGAAGCGGAGATCATGCAGAAGCACCCGACGGTGGGCGAACGGATTTGCGCGCCGCTGAAAACTTTTCGGGATGTGCTGCCGATCATCCGCCACCACCACGAGAAATTCGACGGCTCGGGATATCCCGATGGATTGCGCAACGACGAAATTCCGATCACTGCGCGCATCCTGCAAATTTCAGATGTGTACGACGCGCTGATCACGGACCGGCCGTACAAAGTGTCGTTCACGCCGGAAGTGGCGCTGGACTTGATGCAGGAAGAAGCGGAGCGCGGCTGGTGGGATCCGAGCTTGATGGACGCGTTTCGCGAGATGATTTTGGAGAGGCAGCACAACGGTTCGAACGGCCACGGCAACGGAAATGGAAACGGTTCGAAACCGATTCAGTAGAGTTGTCGCGGCGTTCGTTTAGAGTTTTTCTTCCACGATTCGCTCTTCACCCGAATAGATCACGAAACGGTTGCCGCGGAGAAATCCGACGAGCGTCTGCCGCATTTCGCGCGCGAGCTGCACGGCGAGGCTCGACGGCGCGGAGACGCACGCGACGACCGGAATTCCGGCGGCGATGGCCTTCTGCACGATTTCGAATCCGCCGCGGCCGCTGACGAGTAACGCCGCTTCGTTGAGTGGCACGCGATTTTCAAGAAGCGACCAGCCGATCACTTTATCGACGGCGTTGTGGCGGCCGATGTCTTCGCGCGCGACGAGGAGAGTGCCTTCGCGGTCGAAGAGGGCGACGCCGTGAAGTCCGCCGGTGCGGTCGAAGACGTTTTGCGATTCGCGCAGAATTTCGGGGAGGCGCGTGAGAGTTTGCGCGCTGAGGCGGAAATCGGGATTGGGTGCAGAGAGCGTGCGATTGCGCACGGCGTCGATCGAGGCTTTGCCGCAAATGCCGCAGCTCGACGAGGCAAAGAAGTGGCGGCGGAGGCGTTCGAGGCCGGGCCTGGATTCGGGCGCGAGTTTCGCGACGATCACGTTTGTGTGATTTGTGCCGTCGGCGGGGGCTGGTTGGTCGAGGGATTCGATGTCTTTCGCGCGGTGGATCAGGCCTTCGGTGAATAGGAAGCCGGCGGCGAGTTCGCGGTCGTACCCGGGGGTGCGCATGGTGACGGAGACTGGATCCTCGCCGATGCGGATTTCGAGCGGCTCTTCGACGGCGAGGTAATCGGATTTTGTGGTGCGGTGGCCGTCGGACCACTCGTGGACTTGGGTGAGGTTGATGTTGCGCGGGGGAGTGGGCATGGCGGCAATTGAGGATACAACGACTCTACGAGGCCCCGACACTCGTGATCGTGCTGGCGTTGCAGCGCGAGACGTTGGGAGGCGCATTGCCACGCACCTTTTTGTGAAGAAAACGGTGCGGCACCCGGAAATTCTAGCGGGTGGAGGGGTGTTGGGTTGGCGTAGGCGTCGCGGATTTTGTGGCGGTAGAGACGTGAGGCGTCGCGGGCGCGGTGGCGCTGGGCTCCACGCGAATGGTGCCCATCATGCCGTTGTCTTCGTGTTCGAGCAGGTGGCAGTGGAAGGGATACGTGCCCACGGTGTTGGGGTCGCGGAAGTCCATTCGCAATTTCACGCTCGGATAGGCAAGTTCCCGTTTGTCGTAGTACGGCACGTTGATCGTGTCGCGAAGAAAAGGTTCGTTCGCGGGGACGCCGTTCCACTCGATCATCAGGAAGTGAAGCTGATGAATGTGGAAGGCGTGTAGCTCCGTGGTGCGATTTTCGATGATCCAATCTTCCACGTCGCCCTGGTGCGCGATGATGTCCGGCACGTTCGAGGCGGGATCGAAGGCTTTGGGCGTTTCTCCCTCGACCGTGACGAAGAAAGCGGTGGGACTGTTTGGATCGTTGGGATTCTGCGGTGTCTCGGTGAAATAAAGTTTGCGTACGCGAACCGGCGGCACGTTGCCGAGCCACGGGAGCGTGGAAGCCGGAAGCGGCTGCGGATTCGCGAAAAGTGTGGACTGCGGCTCTGGCGCATTGGGATCGAGAATGATGTGCGCGAGGGCCCGGTTGGTGTCGTTTTCACCGGCGGGGCCTGTGTTCACCGTGCGGCAGACGAAAAGGGCGGGCGTGCCTATGGGCGGCGCGGTGACGATGAATTCGGCGCGGCCACCGGGCGGAATCGCGACGTGATTTTCAGGCAGCGTCGCGCTCGGGCCTGTGCCATTCGCATTAATTGACACACCGTCTAGCGCAACGATCTCGAGCGGTTGCGGCGAGTGCACGCCAAAAATCATGGCGAGGTTGATGTACGTGATGGCCGAAGCGTTGACGACCCGCCAGAGCTGGCGCTCGCCGGGGCGCATGTGGATCGCGGCGGTCGGGTAGTCGGGGTAGGGCACCGAAACGTAGTTGAGCGAGAGGTCCTTGGCGGGCTTGCCGAAGCCGGTGCCGTTGTTGGTGATGTCGCCGTCGTTGTCGATGAGAGTTTTGGGGACGACGGGCTCGCTCTTCGACGGCGGCGCATCGGGATTCAAAAGGTCCTCATCTCGAACGACGAAAACCCGTTCAGGCAATCCGCCGGCGGCGGCGTTGGCGCGTTCGATCCCTTCGATAATCAGCGCGCCGGATGCACCACCGAGCGCCGCGGCTTTGTTGAAGCCGTGAATATGCGGGTGATACCAGTAAAG
The DNA here is from genome assembly GCA_963702125.1 of uncultured Acidobacteriota bacterium. Taxonomy (GTDB): domain Bacteria; phylum Acidobacteriota; class Terriglobia; order Acidiferrales; family UBA7541; genus Palsa-295. Next base: position 3,047,859 of record OY969716.1, on the reverse strand, counting down.
GCCGGGCTGCTCGTCCTCTGGAATTTTGAATTTATATTCGAAGGGCGGATCGCCAGGTTGGATGGAGGTTCGAAGGGCCTCGTCTTCGTGGCAATTGGCGGGAACGGTGAGCCCGTGGAAATGCATGTTGGTGGAGACGGCTGACATGATGCCGCTGCTGCACGGGTCGGCGGGCGCGGAAGCTTTCGAGTGGACGAGCTTCGCGCTGGAGATGTCCATGCCCGTCATCGAGGCGCTGGCACCGCCGAAATCGGTGAGCTGATTTTTGAGGTGAAGAATCAGCGTGTCGCCGGGATTCAGGCGGAGGTTCGGAGACATGATGCCATTGCCGTAGATATAGCAGTAACGGACGCGGCCTGATGAATCTTTGAAATTGCGGAATGTGAGATCGACTTTCAGGACGCCGTCAACGCTGCGCAGATCGACCGGCTCCGGAATTTCGCTGCCGATCGCGGGGCGCGGGCACACTTCGTTGGGCGCGGATTGCGCGTGCGCCAGCGACGCGTGGATGAGTGCGACGAAGATTACGAGTAGGCCGATGAAACTGAGGCGACGCATTCGAACGTCAAATCCTTGAGTGTGAAGCGCGAGCGATGCAGCCGGGAATGAGTTGCCCCTGCAAGAGCCCCGGCGCTGGTCCGGCGCTTTCGCGCGCAAATTAATCTACCGGCGGCAATCGGCGCCGAATATGACTACGCCGTGAATATTCATTCACATTTGATACGGAAACAATAGGGTTACGGGCGTTTCGGCGCGCATTTTCGGCGAGTTCGGGAGCGGGCTGCGGTTAGACGAAGCTGGTTCCCGAGGTGTATTCTATCTGTTCAAAGTAGAGAGTTCTTGGCTGGCTCCCTCGAAAGGCCGTAGTTTCCGTGGCGCATAAAGTCAATTTGCCGTCTGTCCCACCCGCTCCCAAAGTCGGGTTAGACGTGTGGATGGAAACCGTGCTGGACCTGGCCGAGACAGCGCGCAAGGATTTCGACGCCGACGCGGTGCACGATTTGCGCGTGGCGTTGCGCCGGTGCCGCACGATGGCAGAGGCGCTCAGCGAAGTGAATCCCGATCCCGGTTGGCGAAAGCTTAAGAAGGCGAGCAAGCCGCTGTTTCAGAATCTGGGCCGGCTGCGCGATTGCCAGGTGGAGCGCGACTGGGTGAAGAGGATCGGCGGGGCGGGCGACGCGTTCCGCAAACACTTGCTGAAAACGCTGGCGGACAAAGAAAAGCACCTGAAGCTCGAGGCAGCGGTGGAGCTGGGACGGTTCGATCGCAAAGAGTGGAAGAAGCTGGCGCGAAAGCTCGGCGACCGTGCGCAATTTTTTCCGCTCGAGTCCGTCGTGTTTCAGCGGCTAGCGCAATCGCGCGCTGCGGAGGCGGGCGAACTTTTCCATAAGGCGCGCAAAGGGCGGAGCCGCGTGGCGTGGCACCGGTTGCGCATCGGGCTGAAACAATTCCGCTACAACGTGGAGAATTTCCTGCCGGAGCGGTATGAGGCCTGGTATCCGGAGCTGAAGTCGCTGCAGGATTTGCTGGGCGAGATTCACGACCTGGATGTGCTGCGCACGGAAAGCTACCGGCAGAGCGACGGTTGGGATCCCGCAGTGATCGAATTGTGGCTCGAGAAGATTGAATCGTCGCGAAAGACGCGGCTCGAGCAAGTGAAGCTCAGGCTGGGAGGCAAGGACTCGCCGATTTTGCGGTGGCGCGCGGGATTGCAAAATGGGCGTGCATTGCAGCCGGTCCCGGCGGAGGCTGCGGCGCTGGTGGAGCGGCCAGCGTAGGATTTCGCGTAGTGCTTCAGCGGCTAAAGCCGCTTTGATTTGCAGGTTTTACGGACGGGCTGAAGCCCGTCCCTTCCAGCCCGACAATTCCTTAGTCGCCAATTTCGCGAAGCATTTTCGGAGTGACCAGCCAGCGCAAATTCCATTTGCCTGTGGTAGGGACGAGCTCGAAGCAGGCAACGCCGGCTTTCTTGATCTCGGTGAAGACGCGCGAACCGACAAGGTGCGCGGCGAGACTATCGAGATTCGGCGCGTGGCCGAAGATCATCACTTCCTTGGCGCGCAGGCGCATGACCACTTTCACGATCTCCGCGGGATTCGCTGCGGGCTTCAGCGCTTCGCTGACTTTGATTTTGTTCACGGAGTAGCCGAGCGTCTCGGCGAAAATCTCCGCGGTCTGCGCAGCGCGAACGAAAGGGCTCGAGATCAGCACGTCGGGTTTCACTTTCAATTCGGCAAGGCCCAGCGCGGCGGCGCGCGTCTTCTGCACGCCTTTCGCAGTGAGCGGGCGCTCGGCTTCGGGCGGCGATTTCGGGTCGGTGCGATCGACAGCGAGTCCGTGACGAACGATATAAAGGATCATGGCTCAGGCTACCTTTTTCTTCTCTTTTTCTTTCTTCGGCGCGGCGCGGCGAAATTCGGGTTTTAGTTGAAATTCCTGTTCGAAAAGTTCGGCTTTGCGCTGCAGCCCGGCGAGGTCGAGGCGCGTTCCTTCCGTGGCGCGAATCAGAAAGATCGCTTTGCGGCCGCTGATCTGCACATCCACTCCTTCGATGCGCTGCGTGTGCTCGGATTCCAATTTTTCGGCGATTCGAAGCAGGCTGGTGAGCAGGCGCGCGTGGCGGCGGCGTTCTTCGTCGAGCGCGGAGTACGACGGGTGGTCGAGCGCCGGCTCGGATTTCGAATTGTGGTAGCGGACCAGCGCGCCGACCATGTCGCGGCGCCAGCCGCGCAGGCCAAGCAGATCGCCGTTGCGGACCAGATATTCGCCGTGGCGGTGGTGCGCCTTGCGGTTCACGAAGTGGCCGACGTCGTGGAGAAGCGCTGCGATTTCGAGAGTGACGCGGAGGTCCGCGCCCATTTCGTGGATCGGACGCAACTGATCGAAAAGCGACAGCGCGATGCGCGCGACCTGATCCGCGTGCTCCGCGTTGTAGGCCATTTTCTGGCCGAACCAGCGCGCGCTGTTCACCAGCTCGTCGGCGCGGCCTTTTTCCTCGGGTGACTTCAGCGCCACGGAGTATTGCTCGGCGACCAGGTCGAGCAGGATGCCTTCGCGGACGCCGACGCCGGGCACGAGCATGGTTTGAATATCGAGCCACTTCGCGAGCGTGAGGAATACGATCGCGGCGATGCCCATCACTTCGGCGCGATCCTGGCGCACGCGGTAGGCGCGCATGCGGCCGGGCACGTCGAGCGAGAGCAAGCGCCAAGTCTGGTCGCGAAAGAGCCGCATGTTCATGCTGGGGATGCGTTCAACCGGCGGTCCCGGCGCAAGGCGAACGAGCGCCTCGGCGTTGCCGCCGCATGCGACGGCGATGCCGCGCGTGAGCTTCGGCGGCGACGGCATCACGCTCTTGCACAGGGCGAGAATGTGGTGGCGCAGGCGGTTGGCCTGCTCCTCGTCGATCGGGCCGTGAATACCGAAAGTTTCCATCAGGCGGATCGTGCCAAGCGGCAGGCCGATGCGATGCTCGAGATTGTGGCCGTGATAAAAATTGAGTTCGAGGCTGCCGCCGCCGAGATCGAAAATCACGCGAGGCTGCAGGCGCGGGCCGAGCGCCCACATCACGGCAGCGCAAACCAGGCGCGCTTCTTCTTCGCCGCTGATCACTTCGAGTTCGATTCCGGCTTTGCGCTGGATACGTTCCATCAAGCGCCGATAGTTTTTCGCTTCGCGCGCGGCAGCGGTAGCGACGGCGCGGTAGGCGCCCACCCGGTAATCGTCCATCTTGTAGCGGAATTCGCGGAATGCGCGCGCGGCGCGATCGATGGTATTGGAGCTGAGTTCTCGGCGAGTGAAGGCGTTGTGGCCCAGTCGCACAGCGGCGCGTTCGGCGTAAAGGATCTGAATATGTTGTGGCCCAGTGGCGCGGGCAATAGCGAGGCGGATGGCGTTGGAGCCAGCGTCAATCGCGGCCAGTTGGACGGGGGCGGCCACTCGTTTATCGCCAGGTGTGCGCGAGCGCGGACGACGGCTTGTAATGCGTGCTACGAATGCCCAGGTGCGAAGCGATGCGCTTGCGCAGGTGGCCGTTCACCGTGGAGACGCTGGCTTCGCCGTCGAGTTCGATGAAGCCGTGGCGCTTCGACAGGTACTCAAACTCTTTTTTGATCAACGACTGGTATTTGATGAACGACTGGAAGAGATCGTTCGAGAGCGACATGTCGCGGCCGGATTCCCAGTAGCTGATCGCTTGGGATTTTTTGAATTCGCGGTCGAAGGCGACTTCGGGTTTTACGTCGAGCCAGAAAGTGAGATCGGGACGCAGCGCGGTTTCGTAGATGCCGTGAAGATAATCGCGGCCGATGCCGCGCACCGCGGCGCGCGCGATCAGCGTGAAAATGTAGCGGTCGGCCAGTACAACAAGACCGGAGCGAAGCGCGGGAAGAATGCGACGCTCGAGCTGATCGAAAAAGTCGGTGCCGTACATCAACGCGAGTGTGGTGCGGGTGACCGCGTTTTCCTCGAGCAGGCCGTCGATATCTTCCCCAACGAGGTAGGAGCGGCGCAGGCCCATTGTCTGAACGGCGAATCCTTCGGATTCGAGCCACTCGGTGAGCAGCGAGATTTGTGTGGAGCGGCCGGAGCCGTCCGTGCCTTCGATCACGACCAGCGTGCCGCTCAATTCTTCGGGCTTCACGCCGGGCAGCGATGAGCCGTAGAAGCGCGACGTGCTCTCGAAAAGCAGCGGGCTGTTCTTCTTCTCACCGCGCTTTCTTTTGCCGTTGGCGCTCACTTTTTCTTGTCCGTCGCGGCTCATTTGTGTTTTGGGGCGTACCGAGCGAGATCGACGCGCTGGGCTACCATTTCCCGCATATGTTTCTGCAACTTATTGACCTTCACCGTGCCGTCCATCAGCACGAAATTATCGGTTTCGACCATCTCGTCGTAATTGTTCAGGATGCGCTCCTGAAAAATACGGAAGCTCTCGGAGCGATCGAGCGAGATGCCGAGGTCCATGCCCGCTTCGTAGTATTTGAGCTTGGGGCGGCCGGCGATGATGCGGTTCACGGCGACATCGAGCGGCGCGCGGAAATAAAAAGTGATGTCCGGAACCGGCGCGAAGCTGTACAGGTTGCGCAGCCAGTGGGGCGAGCAGCCTCGGGCGGCATCGCGCGCGAACGCGGTGTAAATGTAGCGGTCCGCGAGGACGAGATAGCCTCCGTGAAGCAGCGGCATGATCTGGCGCTCACAGCGATCGGCGAAATCGGCGGCGTGCAGCAGAGAAAATGTAGTGGGCGTGAGCAGGCGGCGCTGCTTGCCGCGGCGCGTGGCGGATTTTACGAGCGGCGACGAATTCCACTCGGTGAAGTGGATGCGGTAGCCATGTATTTCGAGCCAGCGTTTCAGCAGGTAGAGCTGTGTGCTTTTGCCGGAGCCGTCGATGCCCTCGACCACCACCAGCGCGCCGGGATAGGGACGCTTGGACGCGGTGTTCACTTCAGGCTTGGCCTCGGGAGCGTTGGACGGGGTTTCGGTGGCGGTCGGCATGGCTAAAAGTCGGTTTCCAATCAAGTATGATATCTCGGAACCCCGGTGCGTATGTTAGAAAAGTGTTACAACCGCGCGGCGCGAAAAGCCCCGAAAAATGGGCGAAAACCGCGATTCCCCCGGTTTGAGGACAGGTGCCAATGGCGACGAATTTCACGAAAGAACTGCGCGTGAGGCCGGGTCATAAGGTGAAGCTGAAGCACTACGACGCCGACGATACGCTGGGCTGGGAGAAGGGCAAGAAGACGGACGAAGCTCTGGACAAGGCGCTCGACCGGCTCGACGATCTGCAATATCTGCTGTACGCGGAGGGCAAGCGCGCGCTGCTCGTCGTGTTGCAAGGTCTCGACGCGGCGGGAAAAGACGGGACGATCCGGCACGTGATGTCGCGCGTGAATCCGCAGGGATGCCGCGTTGCTTCGTTCAAGCAGCCCACGCCTCTCGAGGCGAAGCACGATTTTCTGTGGCGCATCCACCAGCAGGTGCCGCCGGCGGGTGACCTGGGAATTTTCAACCGTTCGCACTACGAGGATGTGTTGATTACGCGCGTGCACAACCTGGTGCCTCGCGAGATCTGGTCGAAGCGCTACAAGCAGATCAATCATTTCGAGGCGGAGCTGACGGCAAGCAACGTGAAGATTTTGAAATTCTTCCTGCACATCAGCAAGGACGAGCAGAAGAAGCGTTTCCTGGAGCGGATTGACGATCCGCAAAAGAATTGGAAGCTTTCGGAGTCGGATTTCGCGGAGCGCCGCTACTGGGACGATTACACCGGCGCGTACGAGGATGCGTTGATGGAGTGCAGCACGGATGACGCGCCGTGGTTTGTGATTCCAGCGAACAAGAAATGGTTCCGCAACCTGGCGGTGTCGCACGTGATCGTGGAAGCGCTGGAAAGCATGAAGCTGAAGTTTCCGCAGCCGACGATCAATCCGAAGAAGATTAAGTGGCAGTGACCTGGTGAGATCGCCGCGCGTTCCGGCCGAGAAAAGCGATGAGGAGCCTTCGGCCCGGGAGGTATCGAGACGGCGAGTTTGGGCCGTGATTTCTGCTAGAATCGCTCGGCTTTGGGTAGGAGTGTGATTGCTCCTCCTGTAAGCGACGGCGGGCCATCCGGCGACCATGACCGACGAAGCGGTATTTCCCCGAAATTTCCTGAAAAAATATCCGCGCGCGGTGCGTGGCGAGGGCTGCTTCGTCTATACGGACGACGGGCGGAGATTTCTGGACGCTTCCGGCGGCGCGGCCGTGGTGACGATCGGGCACGGCGTGGAATCGGTGGGACGCGCGATGGCCGAGCAGGCGACGCGGCTCGCCTACGTTCACTCCTCGCAATATCACTCGGCAGCGGTGGAAAAACTCGCGGAGCGCATACTGGCGCTTGCGCCGCGCGGGATGCAGGCGGGCGGGCGCGTCTATTTCACTTCAGGCGGATCGGAAGCGACGGAAACGGCGCTGAAGCTCGCGCGGCAATATTGGATCGAGCGCGGCGAGAAGAAGCGCTATCGCGTGATTTCACGCAAGCAGAGCTATCACGGCAGCACACTGGGCGCGCTTTCGGCATCGGGAAATGTGAAACGGCGCGAGCCGTTTGCGCCGCTGCTTTCGGAGTGGGGACACATCGAGCCGTGCTACTGCTACCGCTGCCCATTCGGGCTGAAATATCCGGAGTGCAACGTGGAGTGCGCGGACGCGCTGGATCGTCTGCTTAATTCTGAGGGCGCGGACGACGTGGCGGCGTTTATTTTCGAGCCAGTGGTGGGCGCGACCCTGGGGGCTGTGGTGCCGCCGCCGGGATACGTGGAACGCATCGCGGAAATCTGCAAGCGGCACGGCATTTTGTTGATCGCCGATGAAGTGATGACCGGCATGGGGCGAACGGGCAAGCCGTTTGCGATCGAGTACGAAGGCGTTGTACCGGACATGATTCTCGTTGGGAAAGGAATCGCGAGCGGATATGCGCCGCTGGGCGCGGTGATCTCGTCGGGCGAAGTGCCGGGCGCGATTGCGCGCGGCTCGGGCGCGTTTCTGCACGGGTACACGTACAACGGGCATCCTGTGGCGGCGGCAGCTGCGAACGCAGTGCTGGATTACATCGAAAGTGAAAAACTATTCGAGCGCGTTGAGCCGGCCGGGGCGGAATTGCGCGCGGCGCTCGAGGCGCTACGAAAATATTCGGTTGTGGGCGATGTCCGCGGGCGCGGGTTGTTGCTCGCAGTGGAATTTGTGAGTGATGCGGCCTCGCGCGCACCGTTTCCCGCCGATGCGCATATCGCGACGCGTGTGGCAGCGGATGCGGCTGAGGCGGGCGTGATGACCTATCCGATTCAGGGCTGCGTGGACGGCACGCGCGGCGACCACATTCTGATCGCGCCACCGTTCACGATTAATTCGCAACTGATTGGAATGCTGGTGGAAGGCGTGGAGCGCGCCGTGGCGGATTTGGAAAAGCTGCACGTCGCGCGACTCGGAGGCTCCTCTGCACACAACTGAACGGACACGGCGCTTCGCCGCGCTGGCGGGCGCGGCGCTCGCAGCGGGCGCATGCGTTTGCGCATTCGTGGCCCTGGCGCCGCGTGTAGCGGCGTGGACCGACGCGAAAATGTTTGGCTTCTCGCCCGCGAACGCCGCGAAGCAAGCGACGATCGAAGAGCGATACCGCAAGCTTACTTCCACGGATCAAATTTCCAAATTTCACCGTTACCTCACGTCGGAACCGCATCCCGCAGGCTCGAAGCGCAACAACGAGCTGGCGCAATGGATGGCCGAGCAGTGGCGCGATCAGGGGCTCGAAGATGTTACGGTACACGAGTACGACGTGCTGAATTCGCGGCCGCGCGAAATTTCGCTGGAGATGGTTCAGCCTGTTCGCTTCAAGGCGTCTCTGCGCGAGGCGCCGTACAATGTCGATCCCGATACGAAAAATCCCGCTGCGGATGGCGCGTATCTAGGCTACTCGGCGTCGGGCGATGTGACGGCGCCAGTGGTTTACGCGCACAGTGGAAATCCCGAAGACTACGAATATTTGCGGAAGCAGGGAATTGACGTGCACGGAAAGATCGTGCTGGTGCGGTACTCGAATCCCTACAGCTATCGAGGATTCAAAGCGCTGACGGCCCAGCGTGAGGGCGCGGCGGCGATTTTGATTTACTCCGATCCTGCTGAAGATGGTTACACGCGCGGCGCGGTGTATGCGGACGGGCCGTGGGGCCCGAAAAGCCACATCCAGCGCGGCGCGATCACGTATGACTTCATCGAACCGGGCGACCCGCTGACGCCAGGATACGCATCGGTGCCGGGCGCGAAGCGTATTCCAATCGAACAAGCTGTCTCGTTGCCGAAAATTATGGGCGTGCCGCTTTCGTGGGCAGACGCCAAGCCGCTGCTCGAAAAAATGGATGGGCCGGTCGCACCGCACGATTGGCAGGGCGGGCTGCCGATCAAGTACAAGCTCGGCGGAAAGCGCGTTGTGGTCCATCTGAAAGTGAACATGGATCAGAGCACGCAGCCGTACTACGTGACTGAGGCGCGGATCCGTGGCAGTGAGCTGCCCGACGAGTGGGTGATTCTCGGCAATCATCGCGACGCGTGGGTGTACGGTGCGGTGGATCCATCGAGCGGCACGGCGTCGATGCTGGAGCTGACGCGCAATCTGGGCGCGATGCTGAAGCAGGGCGTGCGGCCGCGGCGGACGCTGGTGATTTGCAGCTGGGATGGCGAGGAATACGCGCTGACTGGTTCCACGGAGTGGGGCGAGCAGTACGCGGATGAACTGAAGAAGAAAGCGGTCGCGTACCTGAATGTGGACGAAGCAACTTCGGGCCGGAATTTTCAGGGTCAGACGGTGGGATCGCTTGCGCCGTTGCTGGTGGACGTGAGCCGTACGCTGCCGGCGCCATCGGGCGGCACGCTCTACGACGAGTGGAAAGTTTCGCGCGCCGCGGAATTGAATATCAAGGATGGCAGCGTGGCCGACGTGCAGCTTGCGGACACGCACATCGGCAGCGGATCGGACCATACCGTGTTTCTGAATTTTCTCGGCGTACCGGTGGCGAATCTCACGTTTGTGGGGCCGTATGGCGTGTACCACTCGCTTTACGACGACTATTTTTGGATGAATCAGTTTGGCGATCCGGGCTACCGGTATCACGCGCTGATGACCCAGCTGTGGGGCGTGACGGCGTTGCGGCTGGCGAACGCGGACGTGCTGCCGATGGATTTCGATTTCTACGCGGAAAATATTCGCAAGTTTCTCGCGGACCTCAATCAATCGACGCCGCTCAAGGATCACATCGACGTGCAGTCGATCGACCAGCGAGCGATGGATCTTCAGTTGGCTGGGCGCGAGTTGAACGAAGCGATTCGACAGGCAACGTCGGGCGACCTGAATGCGACGACGGAGGCCGCGCTCGACAACGCGAATCAGACGCTCATTCAAGCGGAGCGCAATTGGTGCAATCCCGACGGCATTCCGGGGCGGCCGTGGTTCAAGCATTCGATCTACGCGACGCGATTTACATACGCGCACCTCGAGCTGCCGGGCCTCACCGAGGCGGCGGAAGCGGGTGATTGGACGCGTGCATCGGCGCAAGCGCAAATTCTGCGCGACGAGCTGGCGAAGAACACGGCGACGTTGCGGCAAGCGATCGAACAAATTCACAAAGCAACGGGAGCTGCGAAGCCATGAAACGCCGGATGTGGAGTTCGCTCGCGGTGGTGGGCACGTTCGCAGGGGCACTGGCGCTCCTGGGTCTCGCTGCTACGAACCGCGCACAAACGGCCACCGGGAAACCTGTGCGTGCCCGCGACCTGGGCGTTCCGTTCGAAGGCACGCCGGGGCGGCTGAACGCGATCACCGACGTTGCGGGCGTCGAGGTCGGATTCAAAACGCTGATCTCCGGCGACGGAAAACTTGTCGTGGGTCAAGGACCGGTGCGAACGGGCGTCACCGCAATTTTCCCCCGCGGCAAGCGGTCGGCCGATCCAGTGTTCTCGAGCTGGTTCACGGAAAACGGCAACGGAGAAATGACCGGTACGGCGTGGGTGGACGAAAGCGGATTCCTCTATGGGCCAGTCATGATCACAAACACGCACAGCGTGGGCGTGGTGCGCGACGAAGTGATCGCATGGGAAATCAATAAAGGTCCCAAAATCGACGTGGACGATTGGTGGTCGCTGCCGGTGGTGGCAGAGACGTGGGACGGCTACCTGAATGACATTAACGGCTTTCACGTGAAGCCCGCCGACGTGGACGCAGCGATCGAAGACGCGCACGGTGGACCGGTGGCTGAGGGCAACGTCGGCGGCGGCACGGGGATGGTGTGCTTCGAATTCAAGGGCGGCACAGGGACGGCGTCGCGCAAACTGAACGCAGCGCACGGCGGCTACACGGTAGGCGTGCTAGCGCAATGCAACTTCGGAACGCGCCACTTGCTGCGCATCGCGGGCGTTCCGGTCGGCTACGAAATTTCAGAAGGCGCGCGGCGCAAGAACGACACCGGCTCGATCATCGTGGTGGTGGCGACGGACGCTCCGCTGCTGCCGCACGAGCTGAAGCGCATCGCCAAGCGCGTCACGCTGGGCTTAGGGCGGCTGGGCAGCATCTCCGGAGACAGCTCAGGCGACATCTTCATCGCGTTTTCGACGGCCAATCCCGGCGCCGGAATGGCAGACAAGCCAGTAGCCGTGCAAATGCTGCCGGGCGACCAGATAGACGCGCTCTTCGAGGCGACGATCCAGGCCACAGAGGAAGCCGTGGTGAACGCCATGGTCGCCGCCAAGACGATGACCGGCGTGGACGGGCATACGGTGCAGGCGCTGCCTCACGATAAATTGCGCGAAATTTTGACAAAGTATAATCGGCTCTCCGCCGTAAAATGAGGGCCGCCGCACAAGCGGCTCGACATTCGACGAACATGAAAAACTTCATACTCGGCTTCATCGTGGCGCTGTTGGTCGCCGGTTGCGGGCTCTATTTCTACGTGAAGGGCGGTTACATCAGCTTCGACGCGGACCAGCACCCAAGCGAATTCGAAGAGCATGCGGCGATGCAGGCCGTGGACGCAGCCACGGACCGACGTGCGCCGGAGCTCAAGAATCCACTGCCCGCAAACGAAGAGAACATCGTGGCAGGGGCGAAGCTGTACGTGAACCACTGCGCCGGCTGCCACGGCGTGCCGTCGAATCCGGACGCGCAGTTCGCGCACTCGTTCTATCCGGAAGTGCCTTCTTTTTTCAAGGACGCGCCGGATATGGCCGAGAACCAGAATTTCTACATCATCCAGCACGGCATCCGGTGGACGGGCATGCCGGCGTGGAATAAGACGCTGAACGACACTGAGACCTGGCAACTCGTTACGTTCCTGAGCAACATCGAGAAGCTTCCGCCAGCCGCTACCAAAGAGCTTGCTCCCTACGGCGCTGCGGCGCCCGCCGGGAAACCGGACGACAATAATCCCGTGGAACCCGTAAAATCGAAGTAGTCGAAGTAGCCGCGGGTCTGACCTGCACCTGCGCGGAGCGGTCCAGCGCCCTGCCCAGCAAGCGCCGTGCGCAACTAAAAACGTTGCGCCCCCCAACCCGCACTCCTGCTAAAATTGATGCGTGCGCGATGGTCGTTTTTTGACGCGCTGTAGTCCGTGAAGTATGCTGTGCCAGACCGGCGAACGCCGCAAAGACCGCGTTCGAGACCGATCGTGACTGGTAATGAGCGGACAGGGGGATGTTTGATGGCTGACGAAGTCGCACAGAAGGTGATCGCAACGCTGGCATCCGTGAAGCGGATCCCCGCGGACGGCATCACGCTGGAGACGAACCTGGCGGACCTCGGCATCGACTCGCTCGACGTGTTCACACTCCTATTCGAATTGGAAAACGCGTTCAAGGTCTCCATCCCGGACGACGACGTCCGCTCGATCAAGACGGTAAACGACATCGTCGAAGGCGTGAGGAAGATTGTCGCCGCGAAACCGCCCGCGGACCCGTCGGTGGGCTCGGCCTCGCCCGCGGTCTAACGAATGCCTCCGCGCCGCGTCGCCATCACCGGCCTCGGAATTGTTTCTCCGCTGGGCCACAACTTAGCAGACAGCTGGAAGTCTCTCAGTGAGGGGCGCCCCGCGATCGCCCCAATCGAAGCCGTGGATTGCTCCAATCTCCGCTTTAAGAACGGCGCCGAAGTCCGCAACTACGATCCCACAAAATATTTCGAAGGCGGGCGAGAAGCGCATCTGGACCGGTTCGCGCAATTTTCGGTGATCGCTGCGCGCGAGGCGCTGAACCACTGCGGCATCGAACTGACGCCGGAATTGAAGGATCGAGCGGCGATCGTCTGCGGCTCGTCCGTGGGCGGGCAAGCGGCGATCGAGTCCGGTTTTGAAGATCTTTATGTGCTGGGTCGCGGGCGCGTCCATCCCCTGACGATTCCCAAGACCATGGCGAATGCCGGCGCGTGCCACATCGCGATGGAGACGGGCCTCCGCGGGCCAACGTACACGGTATCCACGGCGTGCTCATCGGCCACCCACGCGATGGGGCAGGCATTCCGGCTGATCCGTTACGGCGAGTGCGACTTTGCCATCACCGGCGGCAGCGAGGCGATGTTTACGATCGGCATGCTGAAATCGTGGGAAGCGATGCGCGTGATCGCTCCAGATACCTGCAGGCCCTTCAGCAAGGACCGCCGCGGCATGGTGCTCGGCGAAGGCGGCGCGATGGTGACGCTCGAGCCGATGGATGCAGCCATGGCGCGCGGCGCGAAAATTTACGGCGAGATTGTAGGATTTGGGATGACCTCTGACGCGCACCACCTGACGCAGCCGACCGTGGACGGCCCGGCTCGCGCGATGCGCGGCGCGCTGCACGAAGGAAAAGTCGAGATGGAAGAAATCGGCTACATCAACGCGCACGGCACGGGAACGGCGGGCAACGACCCGACCGAGAGCGAGGCGATCCGCGAAGTGTTCGGCGCGCATGCAGACAAAATCGGCGTGAGCTCCACGAAATCGATGCACGGGCATGCGCTGGGCGCGGCTGGCGCGCTGGAAGCGATCGCCACCGTGATGGCGCTTCACAACGGCATTCTGCCGCCTACGTGCAATTACAACGAGCCCGATCCGGAGTGCACGCTCGACTACATCCCCAATAAGCCCCGCGCCCTGCGTGTAGGCGCCGCGCTTTCCAATTCCTTCGCGTTCGGCGGCCTCAACGCAGTGCTAGCGTTCCGCGCCGTTCCGCAGTGAGCTCTGGGCCGTGGCGAACTTCCTCAAGCTGAAAAACGAGACAGATGCTCTGGTGCGCGCCGCATCGATTGCGCAGCTGCATGAGCATCTTCGGGGGCTGCTTGCTTCCGAGCGCTTCAGCGATCCGCGCAGGCTGGCGGGATACGGCTACAGCGTTCGCTCGCAGACCGACGAAGACGGGATATTGCGCGAGATTTTCCGAAGAATCGGCGAGACCAGCCGGATGTTTGTGGAGCTCGGCGCGAGCGACGGGCTCGAGAATAATTCGCTGTTTCTTTTGAACCAAGGTTGGCGCGGTGCGTGGGTGGAAGGCTCGACGCGCAAAGCGCAGGTTGCGCGGAAGATGTTTGCGGCGGAAATCGCTGCGAAGCGCTTGACGATTGAATCGGTGTTTCTAACGGCTGGGAATGCGGACGAGGTGGTTGCGCGCGTGGCACCCGCGAAGGAGATCGACGTGCTCTCGCTCGACCTCGACGGCAACGATTTCTATGTGCTCGAAGCGATAAAGTCAGTGCAGCCGCGCGTGATTGTGGCGGAGTACAACGCGAAATTCCCGGCGGACGTGACGTGGGTGATGGAATACAACGCAGCCCATCGCTGGGATTCGACCGATTATTTCGGCGCGTCGCTGAAGGCATTTGAAACTTTGCTCGCGGGGGGGGGTACAACCTGGTGGGCTGCAATATCGTGGGCACGAATGCGTTTTTCGTCCGAGCAGACCTGGCTAAAGATCCGCCGTTTTGCGCGCCATTTACCTCAGAGAATCACTACGAGCCCGTGCGCTACTACCTGCATCCGCTTTACGACGCAGGGCACCCATCCGGGTTCGGACCATTCCGGACAGAGGCGGACCTCGCCAAGACACACGGCGACGCCAAGCCACGAAAGTGACTCGAATAACTTTCTAAGGGAATCTTAGAGGAGCGAACGTGCGTGAAGCAGGATTGCGTTCATTGCGCTCCAGCTTTGCGGCTGCGGGCCCCAGTGGCGCGTCAGCTCATCGGCCAGCGTGAAGGCGACGAGCAGCGCGAGGAAGAAGAAGCCGCACAGAATTACGACTTGCGTAAGACCATGCGTGTACTTCGCGTGCATGAAGAACAGCACGACCAGGGTCATCTTCGCCGCGGCGATGGCCAGCGCGACGGGTGTATTCCAAAAGCCCATATCGATGAAAGCGGCGCCGGTGGTGGCACCTGTGAGAATCATCAGCGCCAAGAAGATCAGCAGATAAGTCTTGATCGGTACGACGTGCCCCGACATTAGTGTGTCCCCCAACGGCCGCCCACCAAGTACAGCAGCGGGAACAGGAAAATCCAGACGATATCGACGAAGTGCCAGTAAAGACCGGTGTTCTCGAGCGGCGCGTTGTAGTCCGCATTGAATTTATTGCGCGAGGCCATCCACGTCATCACCAGCAGGATCGGAATGCCGACGATCATGTGCAGCGCGTGCAAGCCGGTCATGAAGAAATAAAAGCAGAAGAATATGGGAACGTGCGGGCCCGCGGCGTGCCACTCGGGCCGGACGACGAAGCCGAAGCCCGGAATCAGGTGCTCGTGATAGTCGGCCGTCCATTCAAACGTGAATTTTACGGCCAGAAAGATCGCGCCAAGAATGATGGTGAGCAGCAGCCACATCATCTGCTCGCGGGCCTTCTTGCCCGCCTGCGCCGCGTGAATCGCCAGCGCCATGGTGAGCGAGCTGCCGATCAGCACGACCGTGTTCGCAGCGCCGAATTTGATGTTGAGCAGGTTGCTGCCGATTTCGAATGCGTCGTGATACAGCGCGCGGTAAACGATGTACGAGCCGAACAGGCCGCCGAAGAACAAAATTTCCGTGACCAGAAAAACCCACATCCCCATCGTGGCGGATTCCCGCTGCTGCTCCATCGTCTCGAACTGGTGCGCGAACCCCGGCGGGTGGGCGTGCGCGTGATCGTTGTGAACGGCTGCGTCAGACATATCAGTGTCCGCCCTTGCCTGTGGTTTGAGCGTAGTCGTACGCCTGCTCAGTGACGACCGGAATCGTGGTGAAGTTCTCGGTCGGCGGCGGCGAATCTGTGGTCCATTCCAGGCCCTTCGCTCCCCACGGATTCGAGCTGGCGGGTGGGCCGTACTTGAACGACCAGATCAGGTAAATCAGAGGAATCAGGTAGCCAATGCCGAGAATCGAAGCGCCGGCGGAAGACATGACGTTCAGCGTCTGGAATTCTGCGGGGTACACCGCGTAGCGGCGCGGCATGCCAAGGTAGCCGAGCACGAATTGCGGGAAGAACGTCAGGTTGAAACCGACGAAAATCACGAGCGCCGCGAAGCGCGCCCACACATCTGGGTACAGGCGGCCGGTAATCTTAGGCCACCAGAAGTGAATGCCGCCCAGGTACGCCATCACCGCGCCGCCCACCATGATGTAGTGGAAGTGCGCGACGATGAAGTAGGTGCCGTTCAGGTGGACGTCCGTCGCCAGCGACGCCAGGAACAAGCCGGTCAACCCGCCCATCGTGAAAAGGCCGATAAAGCCGAGCGCGTAGAGCATCGGCGCTTCGTAGGAGATCGAACCTTTGTATAGAGTGGCAGTCCAGTTGAAAACTTTAATGGCCGAAGGAATCGCCACGAGGAAGCTCAGCACCGAGAAGATCAGGCCGGCGTAAACGGATTCGCCCGTTACGAACATGTGGTGGCCCCAGACCAGAAAGCTGATTACGGCAATCGCAAGGCTGGAGAAAGCCACAAAGGTGTAGCCGAAGATCCGTTTGCGGGAAAACGCCGTAACAATTTCGCTCATCACGCCCATGCCGGGAAGAATCATGATGTACACGGCGGGATGCGAGTAGAACCAGAATAGGTGCTGGAACAAAATCGGATCGCCGCCGATCGCGGGATCGAAAATTCCGATGTGCAGCAGCCGTTCCAGAGCCAGCAGCATCAACGTGACCGCAAGCACCGGTGTGGCGAGCACAAAAATGATACTGGTGGCGTACATCGCCCAGATGAAAAGCGGCAGCCGGAACCAGGTGAGGCCTGGGGCGCGCATTTTGTGAATGGTGACGATGAAATTAAGGCCGGTGAGGATCGAAGAGAACCCTGTGATGAAAACGCCCACCGCCGTGGGAATAACTTGAGTGTGGGCAAAGCCCGTGCTGTACGGGGTGTAGAAAGTCCAACCCGTATCCACGCCGCCGGAAATCATCGCGTATAACGTGAATGACGCCCCGATGATGTAGATGTACCAGCTCATCAGGTTGAGCTTCGGAAAGGCCAGATCCCGGGCCCCAATCATCATCGGAACCAGAAAATTTCCGAGCGTCGCCGGAATCGAAGGCACCAGGAAAAAGAAAAGCATAATCACGCCGTGCATCGTGAAAAGCTTATTGTAGGTTTCCGGTGCCACCAGGAAACCCTGGGGTTCGATCAGGTGAACGCGCATCAACACGGCGAACAGGCCGCCGATAAAGAACATCAGCGTGATCGAGATGAGATAGAGGATCGCGATGCGTTTGTGATCGACGGTCAGCAGCCACGACTTCACGCTGTGGTCAACGTTCAGATAGTTTGTGCGCTCCACCCCGGGTACAGGTGAATCGTGCGCGTGCATGTCCACAGTGGCCGTACTCATTTCGAGGTCGACGTCCTTTCTTCCCCTGCCAAAGATTTCACGTACGCAATCAACTGCAGCACCTGCTCTTCGCTGACCTGGCCCTGGAAGGTGGGCATGATCGGCGGGTAATTCGGCAGGGCTACGGAGTGCGGGTTAACGATCGACTGGCGGATGAACGTCTCATCGACCAGCTTCAGATCGCCGGAGGTCATGCGCTGCTCGGTGCCGTAGATCCCATTGAGCGACGGGCCGCGGCCCGTGTTGTCCGAGGAGTGGCAGCTGGCGCAGCCAAGCTGATTGAACAGGCGCTGGCCATCCTGCGCCATCGAAGGCGTGCCGGCGCTGGAGGCGAGCCACGCCGCATAATCCTGCGGCGCCATCACGTAAACCCAGCCGATCATTTCGGCGTGGTCCGTGCCGCAGTATTGCGCGCAAAAAAGGTGGAACGTGCCCTTTTCCGTGGCTTCGAACCAGATTGACGAATAGCGGCCGGGCGTCACGTCATGCTTCACGCGGAACACGGGAATGTAGAAATCGTGAATCACGTCCTCGGACGTCATCGTGAGCTTGATGGGCGTATTCACCGGCACGTGAAGCTCGTTGATCTCGCGAACGCCCTCGGGATGCTGGATGTGCCACATCCACTGCTTGCCCACGACGAACATTTCGGTGGAAGCGGCCGGTGGCACCGAATTGCGCACGAAGAGCCAGGAAGCCCACACGAAAATCACGACGCAGATCAACGTGGGAATGATCGTCCAGGCCAGCTCGAGCGGCAGGTAGGTGACCGTATCCGGCGGAATCTCGTCAGGCGTGCGCCGGCGGTACTTGATCATGAAAACGAAAATCGCTCCGAAGATCAGGACCGTGAAGAACAGTGTGAGCGCCGTAAGGAAGTAGTAGAGGCGGTCCACGTTCTCGGCGATCGAGGACGCTGCTTCAGGCTTCAGCGGAAACCAGAGCGTGGCGGCCGCGAGATGTTGCAATCCGGTCTGGACGATACCCATCATGATCTCAGTCGATAAACCTTTCGCGACGCTGCTCGGAAAGCCGCAGCGCGCGCTTATGCTTTACTTGCGTGCGCCTGGTGCTGGTGGCGCTCGTTGCGAAACAAAACAAAAATCAAAATTCCCAGGATCACGATGGTCAAAAGCCCGCCGCCCTGAATCAGGCGCGAGACCAGCAGGCCGTACTTTCCTGTGGCGGGGTCGTAGTGGTAACAGAAGAGCAACACCGAATCGACCGGCGTCCCGATTCTGCCTTCCGACGCGTCCACAAGGCCCAGCCGCACGTCTCGCGAGGGATAAGTGATCCCGTAAAAGTACTTCGAAATTTTGCCTTCCGGCGTCAGCACCATGATGGCGCTGGCGTGGGCGAACTGCTTCGAATCCGGATCGTAGGCGTAGCGAAAGCCGACGGAATCGGCCAGCTTCTTGATCTGCGGCTCGTCGCCGGTGAGGAAATGCCAACCTTCGGCGGCGCCGGGCCGGCCATAAACGCCGGTGTAAAGCTCCTGCTTCGCGTGCGCGAGCTTCGCGTCTTCGTGCGGGTCGATGCTCACCGTGACGACGTTGTAGTCCTCGCCGAGGTTCAGCGAGATATTCCGCAGGCTGGCTTCCATGCCGCTCAGCACCTGCGTGCAGAGCATCGGGCAATCGTAATAGACCAGCGAGAGAATCACGGGCTTGCGGCCGAAGTACTTGCCAATCTCGACCGTCTTGCCGTTCTCATCGCGGAACGTGAGGTCGAGCGGAATCTGCTGGTTGAGTTTCTGGTCGATGCCGACGTCTTTCAGCAGGTCGGGGCGAATGCCGATGCGCTGCACCGGGGTGGAAAGCTGCGCGCCCGCACGAGGCGCGGCAAGCGCAAACGCGCTCGAAAGCGCGAATGCCGCGAGAGCCGCGCGAACCATCGCCGATTTGGCAGAGCGCAAATGCACGATCGAATCTGACCTCGAAACCAAATTCAAAAAGCCCGGAAGCGCGCCAGCCGTTACCGCTTGGACTTCGCGGCTTCCTCTTCCACTTCTTTCTTCAACTCTTCGTTGTGCTCAATCTCTTCGTGCAGGTAGCCGCACTGCCCGGTTACGCCTTGCGGGTCAGCCACCGAGCCGGCCGCCGGAGTCGCAAGATCAGCGGGCACTTGCCCGGCGGGACGCGAAGGCAATCCGTTCTTCAGCGTCAGCTCAATTGCGCGATCCACAGGAATGCGAACAATGCCCGCGCTCTGATCGACCCAGCTGTAGGAATCCAGCGTCTCGGCCTGCTGCTCGCAGTAATCGTGAATTTCCTTCTGCGGATCCACTTGCAGCCGCGGGTGCGGAGGCAGAATGCGCGCGTCCGTCATCGGCGATGCGTTCTGGCCGATCGGCGAAAAATCCATGAACGCATGCCAGCCGAAGCGCATCCCGACGAACACCACGACCAGCACAATCGCCAGACCGATTCCGGCTTTGATCAGTCCGGAAGGCGAAGCGTCTTCGTGCTCGAAGGCCGAGTCCGTGCCCGGCACTGGTGCTTGCCCGGCGGGCGGCTTAGTCTCCATGCTCATGCGCGAGCGCTCCTTCAAACCGCGGATCGTGTAGCGGCAGCACGGGCATGCGGCCGTATTGCCAGAAAAACAGGGCGAGCCACAGGCCGCCGACGCCAATGAACGCAAGAACGTCTGTAATCGCAAACTGAATGCCCTTTGGATAGAAGGCGGGCATGATCAGCCAGTACACGTCGAGCGCGCTGATAAACATCATCCAGATCGTGAGATAACGCAGGCGGCGCAGATTGCGCTTCACCATGCGCTGCAATAGCAGCAGGAACGGCACAGCGAAATGCAGCACGATCAGAATCGCGGCAAGCGCACCCCATGACCCGAAGGCTCGCGACACGTACCAGGGGATTTCGTCCTTGATGTTGCCGGCCCAAATGATCAGCAGCTGCGAGAACGACATGTAGGCCCACAACATCGTGAACGCCAGCATCAGGTTGCCCATATCGTTCAGCGATTGCGGCGAAATGGCGTGGCGCGCCGGCTCTTCGTCCGCAATGCCGCTCAGCACTGCGATCATGAACGACATCGCCGTGAGGCAGCCGATCACCATGAAGAGCAAACCGTAGATCGTCGAGAACCACTTCGGCTCGAGCGACATCACCCAATCCACCATCGCGAAAGTCAGCGCAAACACGGTGAGGATAATTCCCGGTCCTGCGAGGCCTTCCAAGCGCAGCGCAAACTTTGTGCCATCCCCGCCCGAAGCGTCTTGCTCGCGCGAGAAGCGGTTCAGCAGCGCCACAATGGCGATCCAGATCACGAAGTAAATCACCGCGCGCACCACGAATCCGTGCGGGGTGAGGTATTGCAGCTTGAACGAGAAATTCAATTTTTCATTTTCTGTGGCAGTGAATTGCCCCGGATCGTAGATCCAGCTGTAAAGCTTGCTCATGCTCAACGCAACCGGAATGAATAGAACGGCCGAGAGCGGCAGTGTGCGCGTGCCGGCTTCCGCCATGCGGCGAAGCGGAAGCCCCCACCAGCCGCCGACCAGGTGGTGAAGCATTAGCAGGCCCATGCAGCCCATGGGAATCACAAACCAGTAGATGTACGCGAAAAGATAAGAGCGGAACGCCACCGTGGGATCGTGCATCCCAAGGACGGCAGCAGCGACCAGGCAGATGACGCCAACGCCTGCGAACGGGACGGTGAACCGACCGTATTTAGCTTGCGGCATGGCCGGCGCGCTCATTCTTTGTTCCCCGCATTCGATTGAGAAAGTTTGGAGCGATCCGCATCCGGCACGTCGGAAACGGCGGCGTGTTCGCTCAGCTGCAATGCGCGGATGTAAGCCGCAATTCTCCAGCGGTCGGCAGGCTCAACGCGCGCTGCGTAGCTGAACATCACGCCGTAGCCGTTGGTGATGACCTCGTAAAAATGTCCCGCGGGAGCTTCGCGCAGCCGTTGAATGTGGAACGAAGGCGGCGGCGGAAATCCACGCTGCACGATCATGCCCTGGCCGTTGCCGGTGTAATCGTGGCACGGCGTGCAGTAGATGTTGTAGCGCTGGCGGCCGCGTTCGATGTCCGCCTTCGTGATCGGGAAAGGAAACTTATCCGCGACGGCGCCGTTTTCCTGGCCGGTGTAGAAAAGTTCGTCGTCGTGCAGGTGGCCGCGCGCCACAGTGCCGGGAATCGCAGGCCGCTCCGAGCGTCCATCGCCGAAAAAGTCAGTCGGCTCATAAGGCAAATACTTCGGCTGAACGTGCATGTCCAGACGGCAGCCGGAAAGCGCCATCGCCACGCCGGCGAGGCTGGCCGCGAGTTTCAGCATCCCGAAAGCGCGATTACTCTTCAATTGCAACGACCTCGGTCGGATTCAAACTTGTTAGAAAATCTTTGGTCTTTCCAGCGTCGAACTTCGGATCGATCGCTTCGATCGAAATGAAAAACTTGTCCTGCGACGCGCGCGCAAATCCCGGCACGTTGAACGCCGGGTGATACGGCTTCGGAAAACCGTTCAGCGCCAGCATGCCGAAGACGGCGG
This sequence comes from uncultured Acidobacteriota bacterium, assembly GCA_963702125.1. Classification (GTDB taxonomy): domain Bacteria; phylum Acidobacteriota; class Terriglobia; order Acidiferrales; family UBA7541; genus Palsa-295. The sequence goes on along the minus strand of OY969716.1, from coordinate 3,026,002 downwards.
TGAGCGATGCGAGCAGCACGGTCAATTCAAACGTGATCGGAATCCAGTGCGGCCAGCTGTTCAAAGGCTTGCCGCCCACGTTGACCGGATAGCTGATCACGGCCGCGTAATACTGCATTCCAAATCCCAGAATGCATCCCGTCAGGCCGCCGCCCAAAACCATCGCAGGCAGCAGCGTGCCGTGAAACCCGATCGCTTCCGAAAGCCCTTCCACCGGAATCGGAGAGTAGGCTTCGATCTTTCGATAGCCCGCGTCGTGAACGCGCTGCGCCGCCTGCAGCAGTTGCTCAGGCGTATCGAATTCCGCCATCAGTCCGTAAATCGGAGCGGTGCTCATCAATCGTCCTTCGCGTCCTTCCAAAAAAAACGTGCTGCGAAAAATTAAGCCTGCAAATCCGGGTTCGGATTCGTTACGCGCGCAAGATAGGTGGTGCGCGGTCGCGTATTCAAATCGTCGAGCAAGCTGTAATTGCGCGACTGCGCTTTCCACTTCGAAACGCGGCTGTTCTTGTCGTTCACGTTTCCGAATACGATCGCATCGGCAGGGCACGCCGCCTGGCATGCGGTGACGATTTCTCCGTCAGCCACCGCCCGATTCTCGATTTCCGAGCGAATCTTCGCTGCGTTGATGCGCTGCACGCAGTAGGTGCACTTTTCCATCACGCCGCGGCTGCGTACAGTGACGTTCGGGTTGCGCAGGCCGTACAAGCTCGGCGTCTTCCAGTCTTGGTACAGCAGGAAATTGAACCGCCGCACTTTGTACGGGCAGTTGTTCGAGCAGTAGCGCGTGCCGACGCAGCGGTTGTACACCATGTCGTTCAAGCCTTCGGAGCTGTGAACGGTGGCGCCCACCGGGCAAACCACTTCGCACGGCGCGTTTTCGCACTGCTGGCAGGGAACCGGCTCGAAGAAAGTCGATGGCGCGTCGAGCGAGCCGCTGAAGTAGGTATCGACGCGAATCCAGTGCATCGCGCGGCCCTTCATCACCTGCTCTTTTCCGACGACGGGCGTGTTATTTTCCGCCGCGCACGCCGCAACGCATGCATTGCAGCCGACGCACTTGTTCAAATCAAACGCCATGCCCCAGGCGTATCCCTCGTACTTGAAGCCGGGGTACAGCGACAGATCCTTGGTTTTTACTTCCTCTTCGACCTTCGCGAAATTCGGATCTTTCTTCCATTCATCGACGCTGGCAACGCGAATCAAATCGCGGCGCTCGGCCTGCTCGCCTTCCAGGCTCTCACTCTTGTCGTCCATGTCGATCGGATACTGGAACTGCGTGACCGCGAACGCGAATTCCTTGCCGGTCTTCTCGATCGAGACGTTGTCAGCGATCCACGGCGCTTTGGTGGTGCGCAGCAGCGTGGCGCTAAAGCCGGGGCCGTTTCCAACGCTGCCCGAACGCCAGCGTCCGCCGCCGAGATGCGCGGTCACGGAATTGTCGGCGTGGCCTGGAACGATGTTGACGCCGGCGAAGGCGGAGTATCCACCAGGAAGGCCGAGCTTCACGTAGTCGCCCTGCGCAAGATTCAGCTTTTGCGCGGTCCCCGGGCTCACCATTGCCGCGTTGTCCCACGTCAGCTTGGTGATCTGCTTCGGCAGCTCCTGCAGCCAGCCATTATTCGCAAAACGTCCGTCGAAGATGGTTGAGTCGGGGCGGAAGACGATTTCGATGTTGCGCGAAGCGGGATCGAGTGGTTCGCGGCCCAGTTCCGTGCGCGGCCCAACAGAAATTGCAGGCAGCGCCGTGCCGGCCATCACGCCGTCATGCAGAGACTTTTCCCAGAACGTCACGAACGCCTTGTCTTTTTCAGGACGCTGCGATTCCCAATAGCCGCGAACGATGGCGTAGCCGGGCTTGCCGGAATCTTTTGTAAACGCCGCCAGAAGCTCGTACGGAGAATGGTTGTCATACAGCGGCTGAATCAGCGGCTGGATCAGGCTGATCGTTCCGTCATACGCGCGCGCATCGCCCCACATTTCAAGGTAATGCGTCGCGGGCACGTGCCACTGCGCCCATTCGGCCGTCTCATCGTTGTACAGGCCCGAGTGAATCCGCAGATTCACTTGCTTCATCGCGCCCAGAAAATCGAGATCGGCAGGCGCGTCGTACACCGGATTGCCGCCAAGAATCAGCAGCATCTGAACTCTGCCCGAGCGCATGTCGGTAACAAGTTCGGTCAGCGATTCGATCCCGTTCACCGGGTTCGCTTCGAGCGCATCGGTGTAATAAACCGTCTTGCCCACGTTGCCGAGCGACGCATTCATCGCGTGCGCCAGTGCGTGAACGATCGGCGGCTGCTCCTCACCGGCGATCACGACGGAAGATCCGTGATGCGCGGCCAGATCTTTTGCGACGGCTTTGGTCCACGCTGCGGGCACGCCGCTCGGGCCGGAATTGCCCGCAAAGCCCATCACGTCGGCGGCAGCCGCAAGTTCCTGCGCGAACCGGCCGATGTCGGAGGATCGCACCGCCTTGCGATGATCCGCCACAGCGCCGGTCGAGGTCGGCATGCTTTCGACGACGTAGAGGCGATTCAAATTCTGCGAAGTGCCGTCGATCACGCGGCGGCTCGCGAAGTCGCGCGCGTAGCGCACATGGCCCGGTCCGCAGTTGATGAAGTCCGCGTCGAGCGAAACGATTACGTCGGCCTGTTCGAGCTTGTAAACCGTATTGACCGGCTTGCCGAACGCCATCTGCGCGCCGGCGCGAACGTTGTCGCGTCCCACAGGCTCGTACTGATGCCACTTGGCTTGCGGGAATCGCGCTTGTACGGCCTTGATCTGCGCGGCAAGCGAAGGCGACGTGACGGTTTCCGTGAGGATCGAGAAACCCTCCCCCGTCATCGGCAGCGAACCGGCGGCGTTGCTCATCGCCGCGAGGAAAATGTCCCAGGTGCTCAGCCGGCCGTTGTTGACAACAATCCGCGAACGGTCCGGATCGTAGAGGCCCAGTGTCGAGCACTGCGCGTACAGATCGGTCGCGCCAAGGCTCCCCGGATTTTCCTTGTTGCCTTCCACTTTCGTCGGGCGGCCCATGTGGCTTTCCACAAGCAGGCCGTAAGCAACGCCGGCAAGCGGCATCGACGTCGCATAGAAAAGCGGAAGGCCGGGAATGATTTCCTCCGGCGGCGTCACGTAGGGAACGATGCGCTCGGTTGGCAGTTTCGTGCACGCGCTCAACCCAGCCAGCGCAGCCGATGCAGCCGCGATTTTCAGCACATCGCGGCGGCCCACTTCCAGCCCCGGCTTGTCGGCCGGCGGGAATTCGTTCTGCAGATATTCCTGATAGCGCTGCGTGCCGGAAACTTCGTCCAGGCTCTGCCAGTAGCGCTTGCCGCCCTCGGCGAGCTTGGATCGCACCGCGTCCAGGTCGATCGAGTTGGGCAGCTTCGGATTGGCGTCAGAACTCATTTTCTCTCAGCGTCTCTTTTACCGGTGACATGTCGAACAGCTTTGCCGTTCTTGCAGCGGAATAATCTTGTAATCCTTCACCAGCTGCGCGCCCAGCTCCAATTGATTGGCCGGCGGCACGTAGTTCGGATTGAACACTTCGGATTTCGGGCGCAGATACTTTTCCGGCTGGCGGTGGCAATCGAGGCACCAGCCCATGTACAGCGTGTTGGCCTTGTAGGTCAGCGGCATTTTCGCAATTTCGCCGTGGCAGGTGGTGCAGCCTACGCCCTTCGCCACGTGAATGCTGTGGTTGAAATACACGTAGTCGGGCAGCGCGTACACGCGCGTCCAAGAAATCGATTTGTCAGTGCGGTAACTCGCGCGCACCGGCTCGAGCATCGATGCGTTCGTCCAAATCTGCGAATGGCAGGTCATGCAAGTCTGCGTCGGAGGCACGCCGGCAAACGACGACTTCTCGACCGACGTGTGGCAATAGCGGCAATCGATGCCGAGCTCGCCCGCATGATGCTTATGGCTGAACGGGACCGGCTGCTCGCGCGTCACGTTGACGTTTGTGTAGTACGGCGACATCATCACGGTCCAAAGCGCGCCACCCAGCAACACCACAAGCAGACCGACCGCAGCGATGCTGGCCTTTGAGACGATGTTCGCTGTACGGTTAAAAATCTGGGGCATCGAACCTTTCGCCTTCTCCTAGTGCTTCCGCTTCGGATCGGTTTCCACAACCAGCACGCGCATTTCGCTCATCGAGATCGCCGGCAGCACGCGCAAGAACAGGTACAGCAGGGTGAAGAACAGGCCCAGTGTACCGAGGTAAGTCGCCCAGTCCCAACGAGTTGGGTAGTACATCCGCCACGACGACGGCAGAAAGTCGCGATGCAGGCTGATCACCACGATCACGAACCGCTCCAGCCACATGCCCAGGTTCACGATGATCGAGATGACGAAGAGAATGAACGTGTTTTCGCGGATCTTTTTCGACCACAAAAGCTGTGGAATGAATATGTTACAGGCCCACAGCGCGTAGTAGAAGGGCGCATAAGGCCCATGCAGCCGGTTGATGATCGCGAAGCGGTCATACTGGTTGCCACTGTAAAACGCCATGAAAAACTCGAAAACGTAGCCGTAAGCGACTATCAGGCCCGTCGCCAGCATCACCTTCGCCATGTTGTTCAGGTGGCGCATCGTGATGTAACCCTCGAGCCCATAATACTTTCGGATGGGAATCGCCAAGGTCAGCACCATCGCGAAGCCCGAGTAAATGGCACCGGCTACGAAGTATGGCGGGAAGATCGTCGTGTGCCAGCCGGCCACTTGGCCGACTGAGAAGTCGAAGCTGACCACGGTGTGCACGGAGACGACCAGCGGCGTTGCGAGGCCAGCAAGGAGCAGGGAAGCCGTCTCGTAGCGGGTCCAGTGAATTGCCGATCCGCGCCAGCCGAGCGCAAGCCCACCGTAAATCTTTTGCAATATTGGATGTGCGGCCTTGTCGCGGAGCGTCGCGAGGTCGGGAATCAGGCCAACATACCAGAAGAGCAAAGACACCGTCAGGTAGGTCGATACCGCGAAAACGTCCCAAACCAGCGGGCTGCGGAACTGTGGCCATAGGTACATCGAGTTCGGGTAGGGAGTCAGCCAGAAGAATAGCCACGGGCGGCCCATATGCAGCAGGGGGAACATGCCCGCGCAAGCCACCGCAAACAGCGTCATGGCTTCGGCGAACCGGTTAATAGAGGTACGCCACTGCTGGCGGAGCAACAGAAGAATGGCGGAAATCAGGGTTCCTGCGTGGCCGATACCGATCCACCAGACGAAATTGACGATCGCGAAGCCCCAGCCTACCGGGATGTTGATGCCCCAGATGCCCACGCCCTTGACCAGCAGCAGGCCGACCGTCAAATTCAGCAGCATCAGCAAACTGAACGCAATCAGCAAGCCGATGACCCAGCCCTTCATAATGGGCCGTTTCAATACGACGTCGCTGATTTTGTCCGTTACGCTAGCCAGGCTTTGGCCCGATTCGAGTATCGGGTGAACGGGCCCAACGCTGGCTGAATGGTGCGGAAGCTCAGTTTCCACGCATTACCCCGGCGGTGATATCCATCCGCTATAAATGCTTTGAAGGGGCAGTTCTGTAACGCAATCGCTGAACACCTGGCCCCACCAGGTACAGCGTTTTACGATCCGAATCCGTTGCTCCCCTGCACGTAACGCGCCTTTTCAGTCGCACATCGCGCGGCAGCGAAATTATCCGGTCCTTCGGACGCCATAGATTAAGACCACATCGTCGCTTTCGCAAGTTGAAAGCAATTATTTTTTCTACGAACGCGCTGAACGAATCAAATCCGCCGATAAGATTTTGTTTAGAAATCGGCGAGTGTCAAGACGAAACGCAAAATTTCCCATTTCACTATTCGGATTGATCTAGCACGGTATGGAACGGATCGATCTCAATACGTCCCGGTTTTGATTTTACGGTGAAGTGAAACGTCGTTTCCGCGCCGCTTGCCACGACGTTGCCAAGAAGTTCCGGTTTGCCCGGACCGTGCACAATGTAAATCGGCACGCGCGCGATGAACGCGTCGTCCACGCCGTCCTGCTTCAGCGTGCCGCTCACGACAAACGCCTGGCCCTTCGGTTTCGTTGTGAAGACTACGCTGTAGCGCGGAATTCCCGTTTGATTCACCCACTGGTCGAAAAACCAATTCAACCGGTGCGTGCCCTCCAGGTCCATCGCCGGCGTCATATAATGTTCGGCGACGCACTCGAAATCTTCCGTCGTAATCGCCCGGAAGCGATATTCGCTGAGCACCGCGCGCAGAAATTCCTGGAATTCTGCGTCCGGATCTTTCGCGGCGGGATCGCGAAACATTTCCGCAAGCATGTAAATCACCCACGCGCCTTTGCCATAGACGATCACGTTGTAGGCGTGTGGTTCCTGCATGCTGTTGAGCCGCAACCCTAGACTCAGCGGACCGGCCTCGTCGAGCGTCGGCGCCGTTGCATTCGGTTTTGAGAGCAATTCGCCGCGGTAGTGCTCGAGCCATTTCGAGAGGCGGTGATCGTTCGGTTTGCGATTGTCGGCGTACGTCATCGCCAGATAGTTGGCCATCCCTTCTTCCAGCCACACATCGCGGTACGTTGCGCCCGCTGCCACGTTGCCCCACCACTGGTGCGCCACTTCGTGGTACGGCATCAGCTCGCGCGCCTCGCGCTCCGCCCACTCATCCAGTCCCGCGCGTTCCTGCGCTTCGGTGGGCAAAAAAGCTAAAGTCGAGAGATATACAAGTTGCGGCCACCCCTGCCCAAACGTGCCGGGAATCTGCGACACATCGAGATGATCGAACGGAAAGGGCCCGTCGATTTTTTCGAAATACTGCACCGAATCCGAAACTTCGCGGCCTAGGTCTTTCAGCACGCCCGCGGGGCTCGGCGGCGGAGGCTGCAATAGAGGCACATTCTGGGGGGCCAGCATGTAGGGATTCACGCTCTGCGCCTGATCCGCCTGCTCGGAGGCGGTTGCCGCGCCGCTCACGGTGTTCCTGCGCATGCGCTCGGAGATCGCTTGTTCGAGTTGTTGGTTCGCGTAGATCGCTACCACCGGAGGTCCCGCCACCACCGCGCTGCGATATTCGCCCAGATTGAACCCCGCCACGCTAAACGGCTGCAGCGATTTCCAGTGTCCCGTCTTCCACACGCCGTCGTCGTTCGCCGCCGTGTTGGTGCCGGTCGCCACCAGCGTGTAGCGGTGCGGCCAGCGGAAGCTGAGTTCAAACGGAACAAAATAAATCCCGCCAGTGTGCATATACCACGCACCGCGCGCGCCTACGAACATCACGCCGTTGCCGGCGTCCGCGATCACGTTTCCTTGATACTCGGCCTCGACCTCGATCAGATCTCCGGCGCGCGCCGCCTCGGGCAGCACGGCGAGCACGTAATCGTTCCCCCGCCGCGTCACGTCCCGCTGTCCCAGCTCGTCGTTCTGGAAGAATGTCAGCTCCGGCCCGCTCGCCAGCCGTATCGATTTCACCTCGAGCGTGCGCGAAAGTTCCAGCGGCACGATGCGCTCGCCGCCGCGCACACACTTCAGCCGCATCGTGGTTTTTCCGGAAATAGAAAGGTCTTCGGCGATCGACGAATCCACCGCGTAGGAAACCGGCACAAAAGTATCCGGCCCGCTGGATTCCACGTTCGGTTCCGCGCTCGACTTCGCTTTCGCGTCTCGCTCAGCCTCGCGCGATCGGAACGAAGCCCACACGTCGTAGTCCGGCTGACCGTTCACCACGTGCGGTTGGCCCAGCGTGATCTGCTCTTCGCGCCGCGGATCGTAAAGCACATCGAACGCACCGTATCGCGAACCTTCCATCAGCGCGTAAAAGTAGGGAAGCGGATCGGACGACAGCCAGTCCATCATCGTCCGCAACGATTGCGACGGAGCGAGACCCGGAACCAGCTTGTCCCAGGACTCTACAAAAGCTTTGTCCGTGATGGCAGCGTCGCCGTTCGATTCGATCTGGCGCTCGAGTTCCGCCGCGGTCGCATCGGTAAAACGCAAATATGCCTTGTCGAAGGATTGATCGAGGATCGGCACGCCGATGAACTGCGCCAACGAACGGCGCTCGCCCGCGTCGCGCGGAAGTGCCACCACGTGCCCGTGTCCGTTGAACACCGCGCCGCTCACGCGCCCGTCCAGCGCCTGCAAAAAGCCGATCGTTCCGTCCGCCAGCGAAATCGTGATCACGTCGCGCACAAGCGTCAGGTCGCGAACCGGATACACCCGCGCCGGATCCACCTTCAATCCATTCAACTGATCGTAGAGAGCCCGCGCGTCTCCAGATCCGGAAGCTTTGTCTGCATTGGAAGCGGAACTCGCGGCGGCGATCGGAATGGGCGCAGCATTCTGCGCCGCCGCACGGCCGGCGAGCACACCGGCGGCCGCAGCGCAGCACAGCCAAGCTACAGCGCGTGAACTCGATCGCACTGCGGACATACCTCGGAATGTAGCAATTTCAAATCCTGAAAAGTATCGAAAGCACCGCAAAGACGTGAACTCGCACCTTCCCGCCGCGAACAGCCCGTTTCCTGCCGCCGGTTTTGCGGAATTCTCCGTATGGTGCCGAAATGCCCACCGCCAGAAAATAATCGGAAACCAGCGCTCGAAAGCGCTTCCGTTTCGGAGGAGACATGAGGTTCGGACCTTTTCTGAGCATCGCCATTCTACTTGCGATTCTCTGGGTGTGCGGGTTTTTGGTGTTCCATATTGCGAGCGGCCTGATTCACATCCTGCTGCTTCTCGCGGTGATTTCGCTCGTGATTCATCTTTTTGCGGGATCGCAGTCCGCGGCGTAAGCAACGATTTAGCTCTTGTCTCAAACTGATGAGGTAACTGGGTCGCCGGGATGCCCCACATGCCGGCGACCTTTTTTGCGTCCCTTCGGTTTGCCGCCCCTTCGTGGCGATAAGCGCGCCCGAGGCCCTGCACGCACCTGTACGAACGGCCGATGGCCTTTAAGACATTCGCCGCTTTCCCGCTGAATTCACCCTTTCTGGTGCGCTGCTAAAATTGAGTTGTGCGTCTCTCCGTCGCAGCGCTGGCTTTAGCGATCCTTGGGGTGACGTGCGCCTCGGCCTCGGCCGCTGACACCATCGTCCTCAAAAACGGCCGCCGCATCATCGCCACCAATGTCGTCGAGGTAGGCGATCGCGTCACTTACGACACGGCGGCCGGCCAGATGTCGATACCCAAGTCGATTGTCGATCGCATCGATCGCGATGGCTTCGCCTTCACTTCCAGCAGTGCCGCCGCGCCGCCTCCCGTCTCCGCGCCCGAAATCGAGCCGGTCCGCGGCTACGAAGACATTTCCGCAAAGACGGTGCACGACAACGCCATCGACTTCGGTTTCCTCGCGCAGCTTGAGACCGATGCTCGCTCCGGCAACAAAGTCGCCGTCGAGAAAGCCACCGCCGCGCACTACGCCGCCGCGCAATTCCTTACGGCCAAGGGCGAGACCAGCGGCGCCGTCGAGCAATATCGCCAGGGACTTTCGTTCGCGCCCGACAACATGGGCCTGCTGCTCAATCTCGCCGTCCTCTATCTACGCCAGAGCCAGTTCGCCGCCGCGCTCGATCCGCTGGAGCACGCGCGCCGCATCGATCCAAATTCTGCCGACGTCGCCAAGCTCACCGGTTGGGCCTACTACGGCGCAAACAAAATGGACTTGGCTGTCGCCGAGTGGAAACGCGCGGAAAAAATCCATCCCGATCCCGACATCGAGCATGCCCTCGCGAAAGCCGAGCGCGACAAAAACGAAGAAGAAAGTTACCGCGAAGGCGAGACCGAGCACTTCGTCCTGAAATACAGCGGCAGCGCCACGCCCGACCTCGCGCGCGGAATCCTCCGGGTGCTCGAGGACGACTTCAACGACATCGAATCGCAGCTCGATTTCACGCCGCCCGAGCCCATTGGCGTGATCCTTTATACCAACCAGACGTTTGCGGACATCACGCAGGCACCGGGCTGGGCCGGCGCGATCAACGACGGCCGAATCCGCATTCCAGTGCAGGGACTCACGTCGGTCACTCCGGAACTTGCTCGCGTGCTGAAGCACGAATTGACGCACAGCTTCGTCGGCCAGAAAACGCACAGCCGTGCCCCCACATGGGTGCAGGAAGGCGTCGCCCAATATATGGAAGGGAAGCGCAGCGTGATGTCCGCCAGTGCGCTGGCCGCGGCCGCGGGAGAAGGAAACATTCCGTCGCTCGCGTCGCTCGAAGGCTCGTGGCTCGGGCTGTCGCAGTATCAGGCGTCGTTCGCGTATGCGTGGTCGCTCGCTGCGGTGGAATCGATTGTGCAGAGCGGCGGCATGGGCGACGTGAGCCGCCTGCTCGATCAGATCGCCTCAGCCCCAAGCACCGAAGACGCGATGCGCGAAGTGCTCCGCACCGACTACAACGATCTGCAGCAGCAAACTCTCGCCTACGTCCGCCAGCAGGACCTGCGCTAACTCCGCCGTCGCTCTAGCCTGCCCGCCTTTCTAAATTTACAAGCTGTCCAATTCGCCACAATCGAAAGTTACAGTTCTTTGTGTGGCATAGAAATATTTTCTGTGTTCTTTTGACTTTGTTTCGGAATCAGGCTGCCTACAAAGTCGCAAGCAACCCAGCAATCAAAGCCGCCCGCTCAGCCAACGCCCCGATCACCACATGCTCCTGCGGGCTGTGCGCCCCATCGCCCACGCACCCAAGTCCATCCAGCGTCGGCACTCCAATCGCCGACGTAAAGTTTCCGTCCGACCCGCCGCCGGTCGCAGCTTCGCCCAGCTTCAATCCCATCGCTGCCGCCAGCGCCCGCGCCTTTGCAAACAGCTCCGCAACGGCCGGCGTACGCTCGAGTGGCGGCCGGTTCACCCCACCGGCAATCGCCAGCCGCGCGCCCTTCAGTGAGGGCTTCAGCGAATGAATCTTGCGCTCGATCTTCGCTCCATCCACAAGCCGCGTGAACCGAATGTCCACCTCCGCGCGCGCCGTTTCCGGCACCACATTCGACACCGTCCCGCCCGCGACCACCGTCGTCTGCACCGTGATGCCGCGCTTGCGATCGTTGAGCTGCATCAACCGCTCGATCTGCAGCGCCAATTCGTGCACCGCGTTCACGCCCTTTTCAGGATCAATCCCCGCGTGCGCCGATTTTCCCGTCACAACCAGATCCACGCCGCCCACGCCCTTGCGCTGCGTTTTCAGCCGTCCCTCCGGCCCAAACGACGGCTCCAGCACCAGCACCGCGTCGCTCTTGCGTGCCTCAGCTTCAATCGTCGCACGCGAAGCCTCGCTGCCGATCTCTTCGTCCGACGTCCACAGAAAAACGAGATCCTTTTGCCGCGGCGCACGCAGCGCGCGCAACGCATCAACCGCGAAAAGCGCCAGCACGATGCCGCCCTTCATGTCGAATGTCCCCGGCCCCCACGCACGCCCGCCGGAAACGCGAAACGGCGTCTTCGCAATCGTCCCCATCGGATAAACCGTATCGAGATGCCCGATCACCAAAATCTGGCCCTTGGTTCCAGGCAAGCGCGTCCGCGCCCCATCCGAGCGAATCTCGAGCCGCAAATTATCCCCGCGCTCCTTATTCTTCAGGACGCGCACCGCCGCCCCGCGCCGCTTCCATTCCCGTGCCACGATCGCGCAAAACGCATCCACCGCCTTCTTCTCGTAGCTGAAGGATTCGCATCGCACAAACTCGCCGAGCATCCGCACCATCGCACGTTCCTGTCCGCGCAAATACGCGAGCGCCTCGCGCCCCGGAAATTTCGCGTCCTGCCGTGCCGTTTTCGTCGTAGCCCGTGCCGTCATCGCGCTGAATCCTAGCAGCACCTTCGCGCGCCCAGCAAGCGTCGCCGATTCCCACCCGTCACTGTTTCGTATAGAATTGTTAGATTGCGTGGGCTCAAAATTCCGGCCTGTCGTAATGTGTGCACAGTCAGCAGACGCGTTTGCCCGTGCCCGCAAACCTATCTGAGGCGTAACCATGCTCCTTGACAGCATCGCGATCCAAAAAATCCTGCCGCATCGCTATCCCTTTCTGCTGGTCGATGCCATCGAGGAAATGGAACGCAAGAAGAGGATCGTCGGAATCAAGAATGTGTCCATCAACGAATCCTTCTTCCAGGGCCACTTTCCCGGCGCGCCGGTAATGCCGGGCGTGCTGATCATCGAATCGATGGCGCAGGTCGGCGGACTTCTGCTGCTGCAAGACGTGGAAGATCGCGAGAACAAGCTGCTTTACATCGTCGCCGTCGATAATGCGCGATTCCGCCGCCCCGTCGTTCCCGGCGACCAATTGAAAGTGGAAGTTACCGTCGTCACCTGGCGCGGCCCATTCTGCAAAGTGGAGGGTAAGGCGCGGGTAAACGGCGAACTCGCCTGCGAGGCCTCGCTGATGTGCGCGATGGTGGACGCTTCCACCTCGCAGACCAGCCAGCCCGTCCACACTCCGGCAGGGAAGGCATGATGATCGAAGTGGATTCACGGGCGGTGATTTCGCCCTCGGCCAAAATTGGATCGAACGTGAAGATCGGCGCGTACGCCGTTGTCGGCGACGAAGTCGAACTCGGCGACGACTGCGTTCTCGACCACCACGCCGTGGTGCAAGGCCCCTCGAAGCTCGGTAAGGCCAACCACGTTTATCCGTTCGCGTCGGTCGGCGGCGATCCGCAGGACCTCACTTTCAAAGGCGATCGCGTCACGCTCGAAGTGGGCGACCACAACGAGTTTCGCGAATTCAGTACGGTGAATCGCGGCACCGTGAAGGGCGGCGGCACTACGCGCGTCGGCAGCCACAACCTGATCATGTCTTACGCGCACATCGCGCACGACTGCCAGATCGGCGACCACACGATCTTTGTGAATGGCGCCACGCTCGCCGGCCACGTCGATGTGGAAGACCACGCGCAGATCGGCGCCTTCTGCCCCGTCCACCAGTTCTGCCGCATCGGAAAATATTCTTACATCGCGGCGCACACCGTCATCACGCAGGACGTTCCGCCATTTTCAAAAATCGTCGCGCCGCGTGGCACGCGCTGCTATGGCGTAAACTCCGTTGGCCTGGAACGCCAGGGATTTTCTGCTGAACGCATCAAATCGATCGAAAAAGCGTACCGCCTCCTTCTCCGCTCCAAGCTCAACACCACGCAGGCGATCGAAAAAATCCGTGAAACCATCGCCGATTCCGAAGACGTCTCAACGCTCATACGTTTCATCGAATCGGCGGAGCGCGGGCTCACGAAATAACTCATGACCGCCAATGCCGAATCGATCCCTTCGAATCCAGACGCTACCAACTGGGGTCTGATCGCGGGCAACGGCACGTTTCCGTTTCTGGTGCTGGAAGGCGCTCGCAGCCGCGGCATCGAAATGGCCGTGATCGCGATCCGTGAAGAAGCTTCGCCGGATATCGAGCGTTTCGCGTCGCGTGTTCACTGGGTGAGCCTGGGCGAGCTGAGCAAGACCATCGACCTGCTGCACAAAGAAGGCGTGAAGCAGGCCGTGATGGCAGGGCAGGTGAAGCACAACAAGATTTTCAGCAGCATTCGCCCGGACTGGAAGCTGGCGAAATTGCTCTTGGCGCTGCCGAGCAAAAATACGGACTCGTTGATCGGCGCGGTGGCCAAAGTTCTAGAGGATGAAGGCATACAACTTGTGGATTCGACGAAGTTTCTCGGGCCGCTCCTGCCCGCGCCCGGCGTGCTCACGCGGCGCGCTCCCGACGAGCTCGAAGCGGCCGACATGGAGTACGGCCTGCACGTCGCACGGCACATCGCCGCAATGGACTTAGGACAGATGGTTGTCGTGCGCGATAAGGCCTGCGTCGCGATCGAGGCAATGGAAGGCACGGATGAAACCATCGAGCGCGCCGCGCGCATCGTCGCCGGCCAGAAAATTGTGGTCGTGAAAGTAAGCAAGCCGAAGCAGGATATGCGTTTCGATGTGCCCGTCGTAGGCCTGCGCACCATCGAACTGATGAGCCGCCTGAATGCGACGGCTCTCGCCATCGACGGGTATCGCACTCTGCTCTTCGAGCGCGACCAGATGATCGAAAAGGCAGACGCGGCGGGCATCGCCATTCAGGCGTTTGCTCCACCGAAGCACAGCGCGGATGAGAAATCCGCGAAGACGAGGAAATCCTAATCGTGGCTGATGGAAAAGCAACGCGCGTAGCAGTAGTCGGAGTCGGCGAGTTCGGCCGCAACCACGTTCGCGTCTGGAGCAAGATGGAAGGCGCCGAGCTTGTCGGCGTGGTGGATATCAATCACGAGCGCGCCGCCGCTGTGGCCGCCGAATTTGGCACGCGCGTGCTGCGCGACGTGGACTCGCTCACGTCCGAAAAAATCGACGCCGTCAGCCTCGCCGTCCCCACCAAAGAACACTGCCGCATCGGCTGCCGCCTGCTCGATTCCGGCATGGATGTGCTCGTCGAAAAGCCGATGGCCTCCACGCTCGCCGAAGCCGACGGCCTGATCGCATCCGCGCAGCGCGGCAACCGCATCCTGCAGATCGGCCACCTGGAGCGCTTCAATCCCGCCGTGATCGCCGCCAAGCGCATCGTCTCGCGCCCGATGTTTTTCGAAATTCACCGGCTCGGCATGTTCACGCCGCGCAGCCTCGATATCGACGTGGTGTACGACGTGATGATCCACGACCTCGACATCCTGCTCTCCTTCGTCGATTCGCCGGTCGTCGATATCAAAGCGGTGGGCATACCGGTCATTACGGATAAAGTGGACATAGCACACGCGCGCATCGAATTCGAAACCGGCACTGTCGCCAATCTCACCGCCAGCCGCGTCTCCACCGAGCGCGTCCGCAAGATTCGCCTCTTCCAGGAACACGAATACATTTCGCTCGATTACACGCGCCAGGACGTTTTGCGTGTTAAAGTCTCGCCCTCTTCATCGCAGCCTGAAATGAAATTTGAACAAGTGCCCGTCACACAGGAAGAACCTCTGATCGGCGAATTGCGCGCTTTTTTGCTCGCCACCCGCACGCGCCGCACGCCGCGCGTCGATGGCGTTGCCGGCCGCCGTGCACTCGAGCTCGCCAGCCGCGTGATGGCGGGCATCCAGGAACACGCCGGGCGCGTCAAACGGGGGGCCTTCGGCTCGCCCACTAAGCCATGATTCCGCGCACATTAGTTCCGACAGATGTAAAGCCCGTGAAGCCGGAAGACCTGCGCAAAAATGGGTCGCGCCGCACCACGTACATGGACGACCGTACCGTCGTCCCGTCCGAGCTTTCCGACGCGCCGCCGCTGACCGGCGCCACCACGATTCCTGAGCACCTCCCGCTCGGCGTGCTCGTCGATCGCACGCTTGTCGAACGCGGGATGAAAGTGAAGGTCTTCGAGGACTTCGGCCCGATCAACGAGCGTCAGTATCCGATCGACGTCCTCGACACGCGAGTCGTCGTCCCGGCGTACGTGGAACGGCCGGAACAGAGCGAAATCGACAAATTCGACAAGCCGCCTGAGATGACGGCCCAGCTCCGCGAAATGGTCGGCACCGACGTGCTCACCACCGGCGAAGCGAACCTGCTCGTCGAGCCCGAAGAGAAGCGTGATGCCAAGGCCGACGTTTTCACGCGCGTCGCATCCATCGTCGCGCATATCGCGTTCATCATTTTCCTGGTCTTCCTGCCGAAGATTTTTCCGCCGCACGTTCCCACGACGGAAGAAACCGAACTCGCCAGCAAGGAATTGGGAGTCGTGTACGTCCCGCCCGATGCCGGCGACCTCACCAAAGCGCCGAAGCCGGCTGAGCCTGCGCCGAAGATTAACAAAAAGACGCTCACCAAGGTTGCGCCGCCGCGCCCTGAAAATCACGCGCCTCCGCCGGAGCCGAAAGAAACCCCCGTCACTCCGCCGGCGGATTTGCCCGCCGCGCCCGTCGCGCGCCCCAGCACCACTCCCACGGCGCCGCTTCCCGCGCAGCCCGATCCGACGCCAACGAAATCACAGCTGCTGCCCGCCGAGCCCGTCGCTCAGCCGAATCGCAAACTGGATCTCGGGCTGAACAATTCTTCTCCCACGCGCTCCATGCAGAACGATCTAAGCGACGCGATCAAGCGCGCGCCCGGAGGTCCTTCCTATCAGGAAGACGGCACCACTTCTGGTGGACGCGGTCGCGGCGGCGGTGGCGGACACGGTGGCGCGCAGACCGGCGCCGGCGCTTCCATCATCTCGCCCACAGACGGCGTCGATTTCGACAGCTACTTGCGCCGCCTCGTCGCGAAGGTCCGCCAGAACTGGATCGCCGTCATGCCCGAGTCTGTGTATCTCGGCGACCAGGGCGTCGTTGCCATCACCTTCCGCATCAATGCCGACGGCAGCTTTCCGGCAGACAGCTTGAATCTCGATCGCAGCTCCGGCAAAGATCCGCTCGATACGGCGGCGATGTCCGCGATTCGCACCTCGAGTCCGTTCGAGCCGCTGCCGCCGCAGTTCCACCGGCAGTTCATCGAGCTGCGCTTCGGCTTCTATTACAACGTCAAGCCGCCGTCGTACGCGCAGTAGTTTTGTTCGCGGCGTCGTGCGCGGCTGTCAATCTCCCTGCAAATCGGCTATTTTTTAGCTGCGCATGAAGCTCAATCGCACGCAAATCCTTGGCGCGCTGCTCCTCGGCGCGATTGTCTTCGCGGTTCTGCTGCTTCGCTGGAAGCTGGCGCGATGACCGCTTCTTCACTCGCACCGCTTCCGAGACTGATCGTCGTCCTCGGTCCTACCGCCTCCGGAAAATCCGCGCTCGCGATCCAATTGGCTCAAGCCTTCAACGGCGAAGTGCTGGTTTGCGATTCCACGCAGGTCTATCGCCGCTTTGACATTGGCACCGGTAAAGTTCCGCTCGCCGGGCAGCAGGGAATTCCGCATCACCTGATGGACATCGCCGATCCCGGCGCTGTGTTCACCGCCGGAGAATATCGCCGCCGCGCCCTCGCCGCGCTCGACGATCTTCGCTCGCGCCACAAAACTCCCGTTATCACCGCCGGCACCGGCCTCTATTTGCGCGCGCTGCTCGAAGGCCTCGCCGAATCGCCCGGCCGCTCCGAAGATCTGCGCGAACGCATGCGCGCCATCGCCGCGAAGCGCGGCACAAAGCGTCTCCACGAAATCCTGAAGCGGCTCGATCCGGAATCCGCCGCGCGCATCGAATCCGCGGACACTCAAAAAATAATTCGCGCTGTCGAACTCCGCCTGCTCGCCGGAAAAACAGTCGGCGAAATTCACGCCGCCGGACGCGATCCCCTACAGGGCTACGCGATCGTGAAAATCGGTCTCGCGCCGCCTCGCCCCGCGCTCTACGCGCGCATCCACGAACGTATCGACGAGATGATTGCCGCGGGCTGGATCGATGAGGTCCGGCATCTCATAGATAGCGGCGTGCCGGAATCCGCGAAGGCCTTTCAGTTCATCGGCTATTCGCAGTGGCGCGAAGTCTTGCGCGGAAACTTGTCGCGAGAAGATGCGCTCGAGCAAATCCGCAAAGCGACGCGCCATTTTGCGAAGCGCCAGCAGACCTGGTTCCGCCGCGAAGCGAATGTTCACTGGCTCGAAGCGTTTGGCGGCGGCGCTGCAACAGAAAGCTCGGCGAAAAGTTTTATCGCAATGTAACGCCATGCGAATTTTTTTGAAAAAGGCAAACAATTAAATTTTTCGCGAGCGGTCCGAAACTCTTGACGCGCACATTCCCGTCCGCTATCGTGCCGCCTCGCATCGCAATTCCATGCAAACCGCAGCCGCCTTAAAAACCGCTCCACTGCAGCCGGACAACTGGGTCCGCGCCGCGTTTGCTCGCCTCGCGGGCGAAGGCATCGAGTCCGTCCGCATCGAGCTTCTCGCGCGCGACCTCGGCGTCAGCAAAGGCAGCTTCTACTGGCATTTTCGCGATCGCGAAGATTTGCTCACCTGCGTACTAGACCGCTGGGAAGCCGATGAAGTCGAGTGGCTCGCGGCCACCGACGTGAAGATGCGAGCCGCTGCGCGCTGGGCGCGTTTCGTCGAGCACTGTGCCGATTTGAACCGTGCGCGCCTCGAATCCGCCGTTCGCGGCTGGGCGCAGCGCGATGAAGGCATGTCCACCAGAATTTCCACGCGCATCTCCGGCATCGATAAAAAACGCACCGCGCACATCGCCAGCGTCCTTCGCGACATCGGTTTCGCCGCGCCGTCCGCTGCGTCTTGGTCCGAACTCGCGCTGCTCGTCTATCTCGGCTGGCTCGATCGCGTCGTACGCGATTCCGAATTTCAGTCCACCGGCCGCGGCCTCGGCGAATTTCTCTCCGATCTGATCCTCGCCGCCTCGCAACACTCCGCTCCCGCGACTACCTGATACACGCTCGAGACCCGGCCCTTACACTGTTTCTTGCGCCATTCACACCCCAGCCGCAATCGGCGTATAATCTCTTTTGCGAATGAATCGATCGACGAATCGCAACGCGTCCGCCACCTCGCTCCTCGCGCTTGGAACCCGCTCCGCATGAGATCGTCCCAGTCTGTCGATAATCGCGAACGCGTGCTGCTCGTAGGCGTGGGCCTGAAGAAAACTCCGCGCGGCCGCACCAACAATCCCGGCGCCGTGGGGCGCGACTCGCTCAACGAACTCGAGGAACTCGCCATCAGCGCCGGCGCCAAAATCAGCGGCACTCTTTTGCAGGTCCGCGACTCGCTCGATCCCGCCACGCTCGTCGGCCGCGGTAAGCTCGACGAAATTCGCGCCGAAGCCGAAGCGCAGAATGTTCCGCTGGTGATCGTCGATCACGACCTCACGCCCGTCCAACTCCGCAATATGGAGCGCGGCATCGGCACTCGCGTGATCGACCGCACGCAGCTCATCCTCGATATTTTCGCCGTCCACGCACGCACGCGCGAAGGCCAGCTTCAAGTGGAACTCGCGCAGCTCAATTATTTGCTGCCGCGCCTCACCGGGCGCAACGAGCAGCTCTCGCGCCTGGGCGGCGGTATAGGCACACGCGGACCCGGCGAACAAAAACTCGAAACCGACCGCCGCCGCATCCGCGACCGCGTCGCCAAGATTAAAGACGCAATCGAAACTGTCCGCCGCCAGCGCACCACGCGCCGCCGCGCTCGCCAGGCCGTTCCGCTTGGCATGATCGCGCTGGTCGGCTACACCAACGCCGGGAAATCCACGCTCTTCAATGCGCTCACGCACGCCAGCGTGCTCACATCCGAAAAAATGTTCGCCACGCTCGATCCCACTGTGCGCGCCGTGAAGCTGCCGTCGCGCCGCCGCGCGCTGCTTTCAGACACGGTAGGATTTCTGCGCGATCTGCCGCACGACCTGATCGCCGCCTTCCGCGCCACTCTTGAAGAAGTCCAGGAAGCCGCGCTGATTATCCAGGTGACCGACGTTTCGAGCCCGCATCACGCCGAACAGGACGCCGAAGTGCTGAAAATTCTCGCCGACCTCGGCGTCGAAGATCGCCCGCGCATCCAGGTCTTCAACAAGATCGACGCCGTCGCTCCCGCCGATCTCGCAATGCTCGTCGATGCCAACGGCCGCAACGAAAATAAAATTTTCACCTCGGCCGCCACTGGCGTGGGTTTGCCCGAACTTCTCGCTCGCATCGACGCCGTGTTGCCCATCGACCCGCTCGTCCGCGTGCAACTCAAAATTCCGATTTCCGATGGCCGCCACATTTCCATCGTTCACGCCAGCGGCCGCGTGTTGCACTCCGAAATGCTCGATGGCTTCCTCAAGATCGACGCCGAACTTCCGGAATCCTCGGCGCGCTACCTCGAAGAATTCGCCACCGCTCCCGCAAAACACATTCCCGCGGCGCCGACGAACGGACACGCCACGGTCTCGTAGCTCGCTGCGCTGTGAAATTTCGCAGCCGTCCACGCCCGGCTTCCGGCCCGTAACCCACTCAGCAATAAGGCCCTGGAGGTTCGATGCTCCCTGAGGAAATCCCTGTGGAAAAGGGTCCGCCGCCCACCCGAAATCGCCCACACCCCGGCGGCCCTCCTTACCCGCCGCCACAGTTCGATAGGCTTCTAAATTACTGATGAATATAGGCTTGTTGCCCTATGTTAGTGCAGTCTGACCGCTAAAACCCCTTATTTCCTGCCGTTTTCCGCATTTCCGGATTTGCACAGAATCGCCCCGCCTCGTCGCCTTAGTAGTTACCCCTGCCCCTATTTATCAAGCTCGAAAGACCCCTTGTTCCTCATCTTTTGTCGCTGCTCCTGCGTACCGTTGACTCGCATCTAGCCGCGGACTATAGTGCAAGTGGGCCGCGGCTTCGTCCCCTCCCGACACCGCGAAGCCAGTCCGAGAGTGAAATGAACCTGCCGAACAGCCTGACGACTCTGCGGATTTTTTTCGTTCCCATCCTTGTGGTCGTTTTGCTCACCCGCCAGCCCAACATCGACCTGCTCGGCCTTCCGATTCACTTTGAAATTTGGGGCGTTCTGATTCTGCTCGGCGCCGCCGCCACAGACGTGATGGATGGTTACATCGCGCGCCGCCGCAAGGAAATCACCACGCTCGGAATTTTGCTCGATCCCATCGCCGATAAGCTGCTCATTTCCGCCGCGTACATTTCGCTCGTTGAGATGGGATTGATTCAGGCCTGGATGGTAGTCATTGTCATCGGCCGCGAATTTGTCGTGATGGGCTTGCGCGAGATCGCTTCTGTCGAGGGCCTCGTTATCCCCGCGTCGCCACTCGGAAAAACGAAAATGATTTTGCAGGTGATGGCCGGCTGCACCGTGATTCTTACCGCCAATCACCCCGTGCTGAAGCCAGTCGGCGTTGCGCTGCTCTGGCTCGTCGTGATCAGCGCCGTCGCCTCCGCCGCGCATTACTTCCAGATGTTCTGGAGCCAGATCAACGATCGCGTTCAGGCGCGCCGCAGCCGCCTCGGCATCCTGGAATCGAAAGAGAAAACGCAGGACGCGCTGCTCGTAAAAGATTCCATCCGCTAGTTGCGGTCTTCCTCAAAAAGAAAAAGCCCGGACGCTTGCGCATCCGGGCCTCGATATTCCCTATAAACCGGGCGTCTTACGCGAACCGGGCTACTCGACTTCCACGTAGTCGCCTACATAAAAGTCGCGCAGTGCGTAGGTCGTCAGGATCGTCGCCGAATTCGTGCCGGTCCGCAGCACGATGCCTTCGCCGATCACTTCGCGCGGCGTGTTCTGCCAGTTCCATTTCTTCTTGTCGCCGGTTACGCCGAATCCATACACCCGGCCGTAGATCGTGTCGTTCGATTCCAGGTCAAACGCGAAATCGCGCGTCTGGTACGCCGTCTCATGCTGCGTGCCGGTGTAGCGGAAGATGCGGAAGTAGTCGCCCACTTTCACGCCCTGCGCGCTGCCAAGGTTCACGTAGAACACGTCGTTCGTGCCGAACGAAACCTGAAACGCCTTGCCGATCATCACCATCGCCATCGCTTTTCCGCTCGGCGGCGCGAAGCGGTCGAAATTCGCCTCCGACTTCAGCGGCGGCGCGAGGCGCTCTTTGTACGGCAGCAGCGTGTCTCCGCGTTGCAGATAGTTGCATGTGTTTGAAACTTGCGCGATCGCGGTGTTCGGGTTCACCACCGTCACCGTCACACGGCCCTCGTCTTCCCACCACGTTCCCATCCGGTGAATGATCTGAGACTGCCACTTTGCCCAGTCGATCTCCGTCGGGTCCTCGACCTTCCGGATCGCCGAGAACGTGTCGCCTACCTTCAGTCCCGCCGCGGCGCCCTTGTTCAGGTAAACGTAGTCGCCTTCGGTGAACGTAATCTTGTAATTCGACCCTTCGCCGGTAATCACGTAGGTGTCTTGAGGAACGTCCTCATTAGTGATCGTTCCCGTGCAATAGAGATCCTGCGGACGAGGGCTCCCAGCGCCTCCCTGTGCTAGCGCAGAGGTGCCATAAAGGCTGAAAATCAGTCCGGCAACCGCAAGTGTCCGAAGCATGGTGCTCACTCCTTTGTAATCCAAGGCGCCACAGGCTGGGCGCGAACGCAATACTTCCCCAATGAAGTCACTGTAATAGGCGTACTAGGACGCGTCAACGCAACATTCCCGCGGGTTTTCGTATCGGGTACGGCTAGCGGAACCCTTGTAGTACCTGTACGATAGGACAGGTTTGGCCCTGTTTCGAGGCTTCGCCGGCTGGCCTTCTTTCGCCATGATCTCATCCTCCAGGATTTGCGCGGTCGTTGCCGCGGCTGACGCTAAAGCCGCACTCAGCCAGCTTCGCCACGCCCTTCGGCTCACCCACACCGTCGAGTTGCGGCTCGACTATTTAAAGGATGACGCTGAGATCACCCGTTTCCTCGCCGCGCTCGCCAAATGGCGCGTCCGCGCCACCGGTAACACGACACTAATCGCCACCTGCCGCCGCGTCGCCGCGGGAGGGAAGTATCGGGGTTCGGCCGCCAACCAACTCATCTTCCTCGCCGAAGCCCTCAGCGCCGGATGCACGTGGTACGACCTTGATATTGAGACCGCCTCGATCGCGCCGCGCGGACTTGTCGATGTCCTCGTCGGCGACGGCCGCCAGCTTCTCTCCGCTCACTATTTTCGCAAAGCCCCGCGCGATTTGAAAAAAATCGCCGCCACGCTCGCGGCGTTTCAACCCGGCGCCGCGAAGATTGCCGCTCAAGCCAACACGATCGCCGAAAGTGTGAAAGTCATCGACCTCGCCCGTGGCCGCTCGAATTTCGTCGCTGTTCCGATGGGCCAACCTGCGCTTCCTGCTCGCGTCCTCGCTTTGCGCCACGGCAGTGCGCTGGCCTTCGCGCCGGTTGAACAAGACACCGCGCCGGGACAAGTGTCGCTAGATTTGCTCACCCAGCTCTACCGCGCGGACAAACTCACGCGCCGGACGCATGTGTACGGCGTAATCGGCGATCCCATCGGCCACTCACTCTCGCCGCGCCTTCACAATGCGGGCTTTCAATCCGCGAAAATCGACGCCGTGTTTCTTCCGTTTCTCGTGCGCGATCTCAAAGATTTTGTCTCCGCAATCAAGCCGCTCGGCATTCGCGGTTTCGCTGTCACGCTACCGCACAAGCAAGCGATCATGCGCCGCCTCCACAGCGTCGATCCCATGGCCAAAGCCATCGGCGCTGTGAACACCGTCGCCGTCAGCGCTAGCGGTAAGCTGCACGGCCTCAACACCGACTACATCGGCGTTCTTCGCGCGCTCGAGAGGCGCATGCCGTTCCAGGGAAGCCGCGTGTTGATCGTCGGAGCCGGTGGCGCCGCGCGCGCTGTCGCATATGCCCTCGCGCAGGCAGGTTCACTCGTTTGCATCACCGCGCGTCGCCCCCAACAGGCCGAGTCGCTCGCTGGCGCCGTTGGCGGCCAAGCCATCGCGCGCGCCAAAGTCCGCCGCCAATTTTTCGACGCCATTGTGAACACCACGCCCGTCGGCATGCACCCGCACGAATCCGCATCGCCGCTCGAGCCCGCCGAACTCAACACGCGCCTGGTCTTCGACCTGATCTACCGTCCGCAGGTGACGAAACTTTTACAATTCGCCCAGCGTCGCGGCATCGAAACCGTCTCCGGTCTTGATATGTTTGTGGCGCAGGGAATCGCGCAGTGGGAAATTTGGACCGGCCGCCGCGCGCCCGTTGCGCCCATGCTTGCTGCCGTAAAACACGCGCTGGCAGCAACGGAAAAGCCTGAGCGCAAGCGCTCGTAGCACCGAGACAATTCGATGATCCAACCCGATTTCGAAACTTTTTCGAAGCTTGCGCGCGAGGGCAACCTCGTCCCGGTGTACGAGAATTACACTGCGGACCTGCTCACGCCCGTCGGGGCGCATCTTCGCCTCGCCCAAGGCGCGAAATATTCCTTCCTCCTCGAAAGCGTGGAAGGCGGTGAAAACATCGCGCGCTACACCTTCACCGGCGCGAATCCCGAAGAGGTCTTCCGCTCGCGCGCTCGCGAATCCACCATCACCGGCAGTCGCGGCAAGGTCCGCAAACTCGGCAGCGCCGGCAAAGCCAAGTCTCAACAAGGTGGCGATCCGATCGCCGAACTTCGCAACCTCGTCTCGCGCTACCATCCCGTTCGCGTCCCGGGCCTTCCACCATTGATCGCTGGCGCCATCGGCTACTTCTCGTACGACATGGTGCGTCTGATCGAAAATATTCCCGCCAGCGGCCGCGACGAACTCAAGATCGACGACTCCGTGATGATGTTCTACCTCGGCCTCGTCGCGTTCGATCACGTGCGCCACCGCGTCTGGATCATTCAAAACGTTTTCACCGGCGGTCCCGGCACGCTCCGCCAGAAATACGACGCAGCCGCCCGCGAAATTGCTCGCACGCGCCGCAAGCTCGACGGCCCTTTGCCCCGCGCTCGCCGCACGAAATCCGCGAAGCCGCTCAAGCTCGAATCGAATTTCACGAAGCGCGCTTACATGGCCGCCGTCGAAAAAGCCAAGGAGTACATCCGCGCGGGCGACATTTTCCAGGTCGTCCCCAGCCAGCGCTTTTCTGCGGACACCGCCGCCGATCCCTTCGAAATTTACCGCGCGCTCCGCGTCGTGAACCCGTCGCCCTACCTTTATTTCCTCAAGCTCGACGATCTTTCCGTCGTCGGCAGCTCGCCCGAAATGCTCGTGAAGGTGCAGGGCAGGGAAGCGCACTATCGCCCCATCGCCGGCACCGTTCCTCGCGGCCGCACCGAAGTCGAAGATCACTCGCTCGAAGCGCAACTCATCTCCGATCCCAAAGAGCGCGCCGAACACATCATGCTCGTCGATCTTGGCCGCAACGATCTCGGCCGCGTCTGTGAATACGGCTCTGTAAAAGTTGAGCGCCTCATGTTCGTCGAGCGCTACTCGCACGTGATGCATCTGGTCTCGAGCCTGCGCGGCACGCTCCGCGAAGAAACCGATTTTTTCGACGCGCTGATGGCCTGCTTTCCCGCCGGCACCGTTTCCGGTGCACCAAAAGTCCGCGCCATGCAGATCATCGACGAGCTTGAGCCTTCGCGCCGCGGCATTTATGCAGGCGCCATCATGTATCTCGATTTTTCCGGCAATCTGGATTGCTGCATCGCGCTGCGTACGCTTGTCGCCAAAAATGGCCGCGCGCACATTCAGGCGGGCGGCGGCGTGGTCGCCGATTCCGTGCCCGAAAACGAATACCAGGAAACCGTGAACAAAGCGCGCGCCATCGTTACTGCACTCGAAATCGCTCACAGCGGCGGCGCAGGCGACGACGTTTCAGGCAAACGCACGAAGCGCAAACGAAAATCCTAAGGCCCCGTTATAAAATGGTTCCGTACGACGGCGATACGCGATGATCCTGCTCCTCGACAACTACGATTCCTTCACCTACAACCTGGCGCAGTACCTCGGCCAGATGGGCCAGCAACTCGAAGTTCGCCGCAACGACCAGATCACTCTCGACGAAGTCGAAAACCTCAATCCCGAACGCATCATCGTCTCGCCCGGCCCCTGCACGCCGAAGGAAGCCGGCATCAGCGTCCCACTCATCCAACGCTTCGCGGGCCGGATTCCGATTCTCGGCGTCTGCCTCGGTCATCAATCGATCGGCGCCGCGTTCGGCGGCAACGTGATTCGCGCGCCGAAACTCATGCACGGCAAAACCAGCGAGATCGCTCACGACGGCAAGACCATCTTCAAAAATCTGCCCAAGCCGTTCACCGCCACGCGCTACCACTCGCTGATCGTCGAGCGCGAATCGCTTCCCGCCGATCTGGAAATTTCCGCGGAGACCGACGACGGCACCATCATGGGCCTGCGCCACAAACAATTCCGCGTAGAAGGCGTGCAATTTCATCCAGAGTCCGTGCTCACCACCTCCGGCTTCGATTTGCTCCGCAATTTTCTTACGGTCTAGGCGCCGCGTCATCGCACATGCAAAACGCATGATTCTCCCCACTCCATCGCACCTCGCAAGAATTCTCCTTGTCGCGCTCTCGCTCTGCGCCGCCAACGTGCACGCGACCGCCGCGCAAACCACATCGGCCACCTCTCCGCGCAGCTATCTCGGCTTTGACAGCAACGAGTATCCCGGCGACGAAAATCTCACCGAACTCCGCAAAACTTTCACCTTCGCCGGCTACTGGCTCTCACCTCCGCCCGCGACCAAAACAAATCCGTGGCTCGGCAAACGCGCGGCGCTCGCGCCGCACGGCTTCGGCTTCCTCGTCCTTTTCAATGGCCGCCTCGAAGCCGAACTTAAGCACATTCCCAGCGTGCACACGCTCGGCGAACAAGACGCCGACCGCGCCACAGCCGCCGCATCGCGCGAAGGCTTCGCCCATGGCACTGTGATTTTTCTCGATCAGGAAGAAGGCGGCCGCCTCCTCGACCGGCAAATGGAATACGTCCAGGCGTGGATCGCCCGCGTGATCAAAAACGGATTCAAAGCCGGGATTTATTGCTCAGGAATGCCCGTGAAAGACGGAAAGAATAAAACCATCACCACAGCCGAAAACATCCGCGAAGAATCCCACGGCGCCCAAATCGCATTTTTCGTTTACAACGACGCTTGCCCGCCATCTCCCGGCTGCGCATACAAAGCGCCCCCGCCGTCACAGAGCGGCACAGACTTCGCCTCAGTCTGGCAGTTCGCTCAATCCCCACGCCGCAAGGAATACACCGCGGATTGCTCCACCACCTACGCGCACGACAACAACTGCCACCCGCTCAACGCCACCAACCCCGCGTTAGCGGGCGCGCTCCTCGACCTAGACTCCGCCACCTCGCCCGACCCCTCTCACACGCGCTAACCACAACTCCCTGTAGCGGCCGGTTGCTTCAGCAAGCGGGCGCAGTCACGCGCCTCACCACGGCAACGAATCCTGCTTATGAAAATACCCACCCGTAGGCCCATCGCTCGGAAGTGTCGCCAGCCACACGCTCGTCTCCGCGCCTTCCTCAATTCCGAGCGGCGCGTTCTTCCCGCCCATCTCCGTCTTCACCCAGCCCGGATGCGCCGAGTTCACCTTGATCGGCGTCTTCGCCAGCTCGTACGCCAGATGAATCGTGAACGAGTTCAGCGCGGTCTTCGACATGTCATACGCCAGCTGCTTCGATTTGTAGATCGGCGAACTCTTCGTAGCGTGCAGCGTCTGCGATCCAAGAATGCTCGAAAGATTCACGATGCGTCCCGCCGCGCTCTTGCGAATCAGCGGCAGCAGCGCCTGCGTTAGCTCAATCGTTCCAAACACATTCGTGTCAAACGTCTTCCGCACCGTATCCACCGGAATCGTGCTCGCCTCGCGCGCGCCGCCGTCGTTTTCCAGCATCACGCCCGCGTTGTTCACCAGGGCGTCGAGCTTCCCGTAATCCTTCTCGATCAACGTCGCAAGCGCCTTGTAATCCGCCGCGTTTGCCACATCGATCTTTACCGCGCGCACATCGAGCCCTTCCTTCTTCAGCGTCGCCGCCGCGCTTTCGCCCTTCGCCACGTCGCGCGCGCCGAGCAACACCGTGTAGCCCTTCTTCGCCAGCTGCCGCACCGTCTCGAGCCCGATGCCTTTGTTGCCGCCCGTCACCAACGCCACTTTTTTATCCGTGCTCATCGTTCAGACTCCTTCCACAAGATTTACGCGATACTTGGCGCCCTTGAATCGATGCTCCCTCGCCGCGCGGTACGCCGGGCTGTTGTACCAAGCCTTCGCCGCCTCCGAATTCGGAAACTCGATTATCACCAGGCTCTCCGTCGCGGGCCCTTCCAGATCTTCATGCTTGCCGTAGTACGCCAGCAATTTTGCCGGATGTCCCTCGATCGTCGGCGCCGCCAGCTTGCTGTACGTGTCCATTTCCTGTTGATCCAGCGTCTTCTCCTTCGTAAACACCAAATACGCGCTCATCGCGTCCTCCCCACACCACCACCAACAGCCGTTTGGATGTTCGCCGGCTCAAACTTGACGCAAATTTTCTGTAAGGTTCTACAGGCAGGAAACGCGCCACGTGCCACGCGCCGTGCGCCAAAAATTAGCTTGGCTCGCCCTTCGTAAACGCGATCAGCGCCTCAAGTTTCTTTCGCGCCGCTCCTGAATCGATCGACTCCGCCGCCATCCGCACGCCTTCCACAAATTCCCCGGCGCGTCCCGCCACCACAATCGCCGCCGCCGCGTTGATCAGCACGATGTCGCGATGCGCCGTGAAATCGTGAGCGCGTCCCGGCGTGCCCAGCACGCTGCGAACGATCGCTGCATTCTCCCGCGCATCAATCCCGCCCGCGATCGATTCCAGCGGCGCTCGCGCTACGCCAAAATCCTCCGGCGTCACCTCAAACGTCCGTATCGCGCCGCCCCGCAACTCTGCCACAACCGTCTCGCCCGAAATCGAAATCTCATCCAGTCCGTCCGCGCCGTGCACCACGTACGCGCGCTTGATTCCCAGTTCCGCCAGCACCTGCGCCACCAGTTCCGTCAAATGCGGCGCGTACACGCCCACCACCTGCGCAGTAGCGTTCGCGGGATTCGTCAGCGGCCCCAGCAGATTGAAAATCGTGCGCATGCGCAGCTCGCGCCGCGCCGGAATCGCGTGCCGCGTCGAAGCGTGCAGCGCCGGCGCATACAAAAATCCAATTCCGATTTCCTCGATCGCCGTCGCCACGCGCGCCCCGGAAATGTTGATGCTCACGCCGAGCGCTTCCAGCACATCCGCCGACCCGCATCGCGCCCCGCTCGACCGGTTGCCGTGCTTCGCCACCCGCACTCCCGCGCCCGCCACCACGAACGCCGCCGTCGTAGAAATATTAAAAGTGCCGAGCCCGTCGCCGCCCGTGCCGCACGTATCCACCAGCTCCGTATCGACCACAGGGTGCCCAACAGGAAAAATCGGCGTCGCGTTCCGCCGCATCGCCGTCGCGAACCCCACCACTTCCTCCACCGCTTCGCCGCGCATCCGCAAACCCATCAGTAGCGCCGCAATCTGCTCGGTGCTCGCGCGCCCGGCCAGAATTTCGTCCATTACGCGCTCAGCTTCCGCGCGCGTCAGAATTTTTCCGCCGGCAATTTTGTCCAACGCATCGAGCATCATGGGGATTGAACAAACGAAACGAAGTTTACGAAGTTGCAGCGCTGCGAGCCGCGTCGCGACGCGGCCGCGCCACCAATTCACCTTTGCAAGTCGGGCAAACGTGCTTCATCCCGGCCGCGCAGTCCGGGCAATACGTGCACTCGTAAGAACAAATAAACGCCGCGCCATCCTCCGCGAGCACGTGGCTGCATTTCTCGCATCCAGCCTTCATTTCCAGCGGCATTTGGCCCTCCTTGCCCCGGCCTTGCGGTTCCAAGTAAACTTAAGCGTTTTGCGCGAGCCGGAATTCTAGCATTAATTCAAGCGCTTCCTTTTGGGAGCCGATGGAGCCTGCATGAAGATCCATGAATCACAGGCGAAGGTGATCCTCGCCAAATTTGGGGTGCCGGTCCCGCGCGGCGAAGTCGTCTTCAAGAAAGACGAAGCGCGCGCCGCGGCACAGCGTTTGGGCACTCCCGTTGTCGTCGTGAAGGCGCAAATTCACGCCGGCGGCCGCGGAAAAGCGGGCGGCGTAAAACTGGCACGCTCCGTCGATGAAGCCGCCACGCACGCCTCGAATATCCTCGGCATGAAGCTCGTCACGCCGCAGACCGGCGAGGAAGGCCGCATCGTCCGCCGCCTGCTGATCGAAGAGGGTCTCGACATAAAGCGCGAACTTTACGTCAGCATCCTGGTCGATCGCGCCGTAGGTGCGCCGATCTTCATGGCCTCCACCGCCGGCGGCATGGAAATCGAGGAAGTCGCGCACGATAATCCCGAAGCGATCCTCAAACAGGAAATCGATCCCGCGATCGGCTTTCAGCCGTTTCAGGCGCGCAAGATCGCTTTTGGTCTCGGCCTCACCGGCGATCAAATCGGCAACGCCGTGAAATTTTTCACCGCGCTTTACCACGCGTTCGTCGAAACTGACGCGTCGATGATCGAAATCAATCCGTGCATCGTCACCGGTGACGGCAGGCTGATCGCGCTCGATGCGAAAGTCACCTTCGACGACAACGCTTTGTACCGCCATCCCGAATTCAAAGAGCTCCGCGACCTCGACGAAGAAACGCCGCTCGAAGTCGAAGCCTCCAAATTCAAACTCAACTACATCAAGCTCGACGGCAACATTGCCTGCATGGTCAACGGCGCCGGCCTCGCCATGGCCACGATGGATATCATCAAGCTGACCGGCGGCAGTCCCGCGAACTTCCTCGACGTCGGCGGCGGCGCCAGTGAAGAGCAGATCAAAAACGCGTTCCGCATTCTCATCAGCGACCCTAACGTGAAGGCCGTCTTCGTCAATATTTTCGGCGGTATTCTCCGCTGCGACGTCCTCGCCACCGGCGTCGTAAAGGCCGCGAAGGAACTGCAGATTAAAATCCCGGTCGTCGTCCGCATGGAAGGCACCAACGTGAAAGCCGGCAAGCAAATCTTGAAAGACTCCGGCCTGAACTTCACTGTTGCCGAAGGAAT
The DNA here is from genome assembly GCA_963702125.1 of uncultured Acidobacteriota bacterium. Classification (GTDB taxonomy): domain Bacteria; phylum Acidobacteriota; class Terriglobia; order Acidiferrales; family UBA7541; genus Palsa-295. The sequence goes on along the minus strand of OY969716.1, from coordinate 2,995,583 downwards.
GAAGGACGGCGCTGAAAAAGTTGTCGCTCTGGCGGGAGGTGCGCAGTGAGCGTCCTGGTCGGCAAGAATACGAAACTGATTGTGCAGGGCATTACGGGCAAAGAGGGCAGCTTTCACACGCAGCAGATGCTCGACTACGGCACGAAAGTCGTCGCCGGTGTCACGCCCGGCAAAGGCGGCACCGAGCACCTCGGCGTGCCCGTCTTCAACACAGTCGCCGAAGCCGTGGCAAAAACCGGCGCAAACGCGTCCGTGATTTTCGTTCCGCCTCCGTTCGCCGCCGATGCAATTCTCGAAGGCATCGACGCGAAGCTCCCGCTCGTCATCTGCATCACGGAAGGCGTCCCAACGCTTGACATGGTTCGCGTCGCCGCCGCGCTAGAAAGTTCCGAAACACGCCTCGTCGGACCGAACTGTCCCGGCGTCATCTCACCAGGCAAATGCAAAATCGGCATCATGCCCGGCGCGATTCACAAGCAGGGCAACGTCGGTCTCGTCAGCCGCAGCGGAACGCTCACGTACGAAGCCGTGGACCAACTCACGCATCTCGGCATCGGCCAGTCCACCTGCATCGGCATTGGCGGCGATCCGATCATCGGCACCACCTTCCTCGATGCCATCAAGCTTTTCAACGAAGATCCCGACACGCACTCCATCGTGATGATCGGTGAAATCGGCGGCAACGCGGAAGAAACCGCCGCTGCGTACATCAAGAAGCACGTGAAAAAGCCCGTCGTCGGATTTATCTGCGGGCAGACCGCGCCTCCGGGCCGCCGCATGGGCCACGCGGGCGCGATCATCAGCGGCGGGCAGGGAACTGCCGCCGAAAAGTACAAAGCCATGCGCGCCGCCGGCATTCACACCGTGCAAAGCCCGGCGGACATCGGCCTCACGCTCGCGAAAGCGATCGGTAAAGTGAAAGGCGGCTCAACCTCGGCGAAAAAGTCTTCCAAGCCGGCCGCGAAAAAATCGGCCGCCAAGAATGCGGCCAAGAAAAAGCGCTAACAAAAATCGAACAGGAGAACTACAGAATGGCAGTCGAACGTACGTTTGCAATCATCAAGCCCGACGCAGTGAAGCGCAATCTCACCGCCGATATTCTCGCGCGCGTTCACGCGGCGAAATTTCATATCGTGGCGATCAAGACGCTCCGCATGACGAAAGTGCAAGCCGAAGGTTTCTATCACGTCCACAAAGCCCGTCCATTCTTCGGCGAACTCACCGACTTCATGAGCGGCGGCAAAGCCGTCGTCATGGTTCTCGAAGCCGAAAACGGCATCGCCAAATGGCGCGACACGATGGGCGCCACCGATCCCGCCAAAGCCGCGCCCGGCACCATCCGCAAGGAACTCGGCGAGAGCATTCAATACAACTGCACTCACGGCTCCGACGCGCACGACACCGCTGCCTTCGAGATCTCTTACTTCTTCGCCGGCCTCGAACTCGCCTAAGCGAGCGCACCGAGCTGTAACATAGACTGTCAGTCTGTGCAGCGTGTGGCGCAAGCCGCACGCCACAGCCCCACTTGCACCACAACTCTCCAACTCAGCTAGAATGTGTCTCAGGTGCACGCCCAGTTGGAACCCACCCGCGAACTCGGAAAATCGCTTCTAGTCATCGGCGTTCTCGTCGCCATCGTAGGCGGTCTCCTGCTCGCGTCCGGGAAATTACCGTTCCGCCTAGGCCGCCTTCCCGGCGACATCGCCATCGAAGGCAAACACGGCGGCTTCTACTTTCCCGTCGTCACCTGCATTTTGCTCAGCGTGGTTCTCACTCTCGTGATGTGGCTCGTGAATAATTTCCGCCGCTGACGATGCCGAACATGGATCAACAAGCTTCGCTTTTCAGCATCATGCCCGAGCGCCGCATCTGGAAGGTGAGCGAACTCACCGCGCGCATCCGTGGCGTGCTCGAGCCTGCCTTCAACGACATTTCCGTCGAAGGCGAAATTTCCAATTGCCGCATTCCGGCGTCGGGCCACGCCTACTTCACCCTGAAGGACGCGAAGAGCCAGATCCGCTGCGTCTGCTTCCGCGAGCAGATGCGCGGCCTGAAATTTAAACTCGAAGACGGCCTGCACATCACGGTGCGCGGCTCGATCAGCGTGTACGACGCACGCGGCGAATATCAGATTTACGTTCAGTCCATGGAACCGGTCGGGCTCGGCGCGCTTCAGCTCGCATTCGAGCAACTCAAAAAGAAACTCGCCGCCGAAGGCCTCTTCGATCAAGCGCGCAAAAAGCCGCTGCCCGTGCTGCCGTGTGCCATCGGCGTGATCACGTCGCCCACTGGCGCCGCCATTCGCGACATTCTTCGCGTCCTCAAGCGCCGCTTCCACAACGCGCGCATCCTGATTTTTCCTGTGAAGGTGCAGGGCGACGGGGCTTCCGCTGAAATCGTCGAAGCGCTCCGCTATTTCGAACGCGCCAAGTGCGCCGAGGTGATCATCCTCGCCCGCGGCGGCGGCTCGCTCGAAGATCTCTGGGCTTTCAACGACGAAACCCTCGCCCGCACCATTTTCGCCGCCACGATTCCGATTATTTCCGGCGTCGGCCACGAAATCGATTTCACCATCGCCGATTTTGTCGCCGATCTTCGTGCGCCCACGCCTTCAGCCGCCGCGGAACTGGTGATTCGCTCGCGCGAAGAATTTGACGGTCTGCTGCGCGAGCATCAGCGCCGCTTGGTCCATCACATCCGCTTCCGCATCTCCGAGCTCAAGCACCGCTCGCGCGACCTGCAAACGCATCGCGGCTTCCGCCAGCTCGAATCGCTCCTGCGCTCGCGACGCCAGTTCGTGGACGACGTGACTCAGTCGCTTCAAATCGGCATGCAGCTGCGTCTCGCGTCGATCCGTGAGCGCGTCACCACTGCAAACGCGCGCGTGGGCTCGTTCGATCTGCGCACTCGCGCGCAGGTTTTGCGCCGCCGCATCGAGCAGCGCTGCGACGCACTCACCGGCGCGATGGATCGAATCCTTGCCCGCAAGCGCCGCGAACACGCCTCTGCCGAAGTCCGCTTCGCCGCGCTCGATCTCCGCGCTCGCGTCGCCAAACTGCGCGCGCAATCCGAACGCTGCGCTGCCGAGTTGCAAGTCCGCATCGACCGCCTGTTAGTCGCGCGCCGCCGCAAACTCGAATCCGCCATGATGCAGCTCGACGAACGCAGCCCACTCAACATCCTCAAACGCGGCTTCGCCATCGCCTACGACGCATCAGGAAAAGTCCTGCACTCCGCAGATCAAGTAGCCATCGGCGACGAAATCGCCGTCCGCCTTCAGCAAGGCGAACTAGCCGCCACAGTCCGCACTAAGAAGTAAGTGATCTGAAGTCCTGGAGATACTTAGGTTCTCCAGTTTTTATGATTTGAATGCGTGAGCCTCGAAAGGTCACCGAATGTTCGGACCACATCGGCTGCAACTGCAAGATCACGATACCGGCCCGGTCCAACGGAAGTCCGATGCAGTTACTCTGAATCTTGCCGTCTACCGATAGGGTTCCATCTGTGAGCTCGCAGGGGAACTCGCCAAACTCACCTTCAACAACGACGCTATCAATTAAGATGGTGAGGTCGATCGTCCACTCTGTTCCGGCGTTCACGCCTGGAATGCCGATACTGCGATGAACGATGCCAGGTGACACCGCGATCTCCGCACGATCGTTCGTTACATCCACGCGTACTACGTCCGAATCGTGAAGTTCAAGGGCTTCACGTTCAAACTGGGGCTGGTTCACCATTACTCGTCTTCGTCGGAGGAACTACCAGACACTTTGAGGACCGCCAGGAACGCTTCCTGCGGAATATCCACGCGCCCAACGCGCTTCATCCGCTTCTTACCCTCTTTCTGTTTTTCAAGCAGTTTCCGTTTGCGCGAAATATCGCCGCCGTAGCACTTCGCAATCACGTTCTTGCGAATCGCGCTGATGCTCTCTCGCGCAATGATGCGGCTGCCAATCGCGGCCTGAATCGGCACCTCAAACATCTGCCGCGGAATCAGTTTGCGTAGCCGCGTCACCAGGTCCCGCCCGCGATCGTAAGACTGGTCGCGGTGGCAAATCACCGTCAACGCATCCACCGGCTCCTGCGCGATCAGCACGTCCAGCTTCACCAGATCCGATTCGCGGTAGCCCGAAAGGTGATAGTCCAGCGACGCGTACCCGCGCGACACAGACTTCAGCCGGTCATAGAAATCCAGCACGATTTCGTTCAGCGGCATCTCGTACGTCAGCATGATTCGCGTCGGCGAAAGGTATTCGAATTTCTTCTGCACGCCGCGCTTTTCTTCGCATAGTTGCAGCACGCCGCCTACCGATTCTTCCGACGTGATGATCATCGCCGTCAAAATCGGTTCTTCAATCTTTGCAATCGAAGTCGGCGGCGGAAATTTCGTCGGGTTGTCGATCTCTTTCACCGAGCCATCGGTATTGGTGATGCGATAGCTCACGCTCGGCGCCGTGGTGATCAGGTCGATATTGAACTCGCGCTCGAGCCGCTCCTGCGCGATTTCCATGTGCAGCAGGCCCAGAAAACCGCAGCGAAAACCAAAACCGAGCGCCACCGAATTTTCCGGTTCGTAGAAAAACGCCGCATCATTCAGCTGCAATTTTCCCAGCGCGTCGCGCAAATTTTCGTAGTCGCTCGAGTTCACGGGAAACAGCCCCGCGAACACCATCGGCTTGATCGCTTCGAATCCCGGCAGCGGCTTCGCCGGATGCGCCGGATCGGTGATCGTATCGCCCACGCGCGCATCGGCCACGCGCTTGATGTTCGCGACGATGAATCCCACGTCGCCCGCTTCCAGCGATTCGAGCGCCACCGGTTTCGGCGTCAGCGCGCCGAGCGTTTCCACCTCGTACATTTCCTGCGACGAGGTGAGGCTGATCTTCATCCCCGTCGCGATGCGCCCTTCCATCACGCGCACCAGCACCACGCACCCGCGGTAGGAATCAAACCAAGAATCGAAAATCAGCGCCTGCAGCGGATTTCCCACGCTGCCTTTCGGCGGCGGCACTTTCCGTACGATCGCTTCCAGCACATCCTCGACGCCCAGCCCGCTCTTCGCGCTGATCGGCAGCGCGTCGTCGGCCGGAATCGCCAGCACGTTTTCAATTTGTTCTTTCGCAAAATCCACGCGCGCGGCGGGCAGGTCGATCTTATTAATAACGGGAATGATTTCCAGGTTGTGCCGCGTCGCGAGAAACGCGTTCGCTACCGTCTGCGCCTCAACGCCTTGGCTCGCGTCCACCACCAGCAGCGCGCCCTCGCACGCCGATAGCGCACGCGACACTTCGTACGAAAAATCCACGTGTCCCGGCGTATCGATTAAGTTCAGCCGGTACACATTTCCGTCCTTCGCCTTGTAATGTAGGCGAATCGACTTCGCCTTGATCGTGATCCCGCGCTCGCGCTCGAGATCCATCGAATCGAGCAGCTGCGCCTGCATTTCGCGCTGCGTCACAGCACCGGTCAGCTCCAGCAGCCGGTCAGCCAGCGTGGACTTGCCGTGGTCGATATGCGCGATGATGCAGAAATTTCGTATGTACTGTGGATCCATGTATTTCCGTGCGACAGGCTGGCGCTCGCGCGAAACGCAAACTCATGCGCTTCCACGCAGCACTTCTTGAATCATCAAGTCTGCCACACCACGCCCCCGTAAGATAGCCCGTGGGGTAGCCAGTTTTGGCTGCGCAACGTCAACATGCCTCCGATAAACTGTACACGCGCCTCGCCCCGCATCGCGTGCACTATGCGATCGCCAACAATTTATTCTTCGCGCTCCGGGTTCGCACGTCGAACCGTTGCTGCCTCCCGGACGATTTAGCCCTCTCGGCGCCGCCCGCGCCTCGCCACAGATCAGTAGCGCATGCCGCAATCGTCCGCAAGCTCCATCGCGCACGCGGCCGCGCCAATCTCGCGAGCGACGAGTCGCCGGCCCGCCGTGTCGCCACTGTGGCCGCGCTAACCTCTGGCTCGTAGCTGGCGTCGCGGATTTCTGCCGTTTGCGGTCAGCACTTCGCCCTTGACGCCGTGCCGCTGCGCGTCCCCGGCGACCAAGGGAACTGGAGATGCCCTCGTCGGGGCGCCGTTCTTCTTGCGCGCCCCTGATCGAGCTTCGCTTCTTCGGCGCAATATCGAAGAAAGCCTCTACAGCCGTCGGACGCCGCGCGCTTTGGATCGTCGCCGTCCTTTCCGCCCTCGGCACCGTCGCCGTCGAAACTCCGTTTCTCCTTCATCTCGCCGGCACCAGCGAATGGCAGCGCCTATCAGTCCTGGCGCTTGGACTCGGGATCATTTGGATCGTCAGCGCGATCTTCAAGTTTCGGCGGCTCGCCATCGCTTCGCCGCGAACCCCGGAGTTTCCTGCTTCGCCTCGCAAATCGCCTCCTCCCACCTGGCCAAGCTGCGCTGTGTCTCGTGGTTTACTGCGATTGCCCGGCCCTTTTTATCCGCTCCGGGTGATACTCGATCGTGGTGATCTTTTGGCCCCTCTATCCTCCGCCGAACTCATCCAGCTCCGACTTTATATTCGGTAGGGAATGCCCCCGGTCGCCTCGCCACCCAATCATCTTTTTTATGACGGCACCTGCGGCCTCTGCCACCGCTCCGTGAAATTCGCTCTTCGCCACGACGGCATCACGCGCGCGTTTCGTTTCGCTCCGCTGCAAGGTCCCACCTTCGAGCGGTCGATTCATCCCGCAACGCGTGCGTTGCTGCCAGACAGTATGGTAATTCTCACAAGCAGCGGCGAAGTGCTCACGCGCTCCGACGCGACGATCGAACTGCTGCGCCACGCTGGCGGCGCGTACAGCGTATTCGGCCGCGCGCTCGCCTTCGTGCCGCGCCCGGTCCGCGACGCCGCATACAACGCCGTCGCCGCCGTACGCTACAAAATCGTCGGACGCACGAACGACCTGTGCCCGGTGATGACGCCCGAGCAGCGCGAACGCTTCGATCCTTAATCACGTCTAACCATCGCGCCAACGAACCACGCGGAGGCACCACCAATGAATCGTAAAAATATTTCATCCGGCTCGCCCTGGGAACCCGTCGTCGGTTTCTCTCGCGCCGTCCGCATCGGCTCGCACGTCAGCGTCTCCGGCACGGTCGCATGGGATGCCCACGGTAAATTCGTCGGCCAAGGCGACCCCTACGCGCAGACCCTCCAAACCATCCGCAACATCGAAACCGCGCTCTCGCAAGCCGGCGCCAAGCTCACCGACGTAATCCGCACCCGCACCTACATCACCAGCGTCTCCCACGCGAAAGACGCCGCCCGCGCTCACGGCGAATTCTTCGGCGCGATCCGCCCCGCGTCGAGCATGATCGTCGTCGCCGGCCTTCTCGAGCCCCAGATGCTCGTCGAGATCGAAGCCGACGCCATCGTCAGCGACTAGCTCGCGCCACTCCCATCGCCATCCACGGGTGTAACATTCCGTTCACACTACGCGAGGAGGGGTTCGCTAGAATCGCTCGCCATGCCTACACAGAATCTGAACATCGAAACGCAGCCCGGCCTCACGCCCGACCTGAACGTCATGAAGCTGGTCGGCTCGCTGAACATTCACACTATTTTCGGATTTCAAGAAGCGGCGCGCGCTAACACTTCGCCGAAGTTGGTCATCGACTTCACCGGCGTTTCATATGTCGATTCGGCCGGCCTCGGCGCGCTGGTTGGCGCCTACGTCGCGGCGCAGCGCCACAATCGCAAGCTCGCTGTGGCGGGAATGAATACGCAGGTGAAAGCGCTCGTCGATATGACGCAGGTCGGCCAGCTGATCAAAGCCTACCCGCAGGTTGCAGACGCGGAAGCTGCGCTGAAGTAAGTCTCCCCGAAGCGCACGCGCCCGTGTTCGATCCCCGCCGCGAACACGCATCAGTGTGCGGCAGCCGGCTCCGGCGATGGCGGCGCGGCCAGTGCCTCTGCATCCAGCTTCGGCCCAATCCACTTGAAGACGCCCCGCACGATCAGCACATTCAGGAAAATTGAAATCAACGACGCCGCGAGAGTCGCCGCAAACACTTCCTCGCCCACCAGGCCCGTCTTCTTCGCCACTTCCACCAATATAAAAGACAACTCGCCTATTTGAGTGAGCCCTGCCGCCACCGCGATCGACGTCCACAGCGAATACCGGAAGATCTTCATCACCGCGAACCAGATCACAAATTTCCCCACCACGATCAGCAGCAGCATGATCGCCAGCAATCCCAGGTTGTGCAGAATCACGCTCGGCACCACCAGCGTTCCCAGCGACACGAAAAACATCGCCACAAACGTATCCCGCAGCGGCGACAGCGCTTTCTCCGCCGAGTGCAATTCGTGCAGCCCACTGATCGAAAGCCCGGCGAGAAATGCGCCCAGCGCCACGGAGAAACCTACCGCCTGCGCCGCTGCGGCAGACACCAGGCAGATCGTGATCGCCACCAGCAGAAACAGCTCCTGATCGTTGGTCTTCGATACGCGCCGCAGGATGCGCGGCACCACCGTCATCGCGAGAAACGCCAGAGGAATCAGCAGCAGTACGGCTTTCCCCAGCGTCCACGCGGCAAGCTTCAGCCGGTTGCCTTCCGGTCCGGCGAAAATCGGAATCACCACGGTGAGGAACACGACGGCGATGTCTTCCACAAGCGTGATGCCGATCATCACCCGTCCGTAGGTGGTGCCCATCGCTCCGCGGTCGTTCAAGAGCCGCGCCAGCACCATCGTGCTCGCCACCGAAATCGTGCAGCCAATCACAAATCCGGTAATAAACGACCATCCGGCGAGCCACGCGGACAGCACGCCGAATCCGATCGAGAGCGCGATCCCCAGCGCTCCGCCGCCCACCGCGATCCATTTCACGCGCATCAGGTCGGGAATCGAAAACTCGACCCCGATCGAGAACATCAGCAGCACCACTCCGAACTCCGCGAACACTTCGAACGTGTGCAGGTCCGAAATCTGCAGCCCCGGCGTAAACGGGCTGATAATGATCCCGCCGAGCACGAAGCCCAAAATCAGCGGCAGCCGCACCCGCCAGGCAATCAGCCCACCGACAACGGCCGCGAGGAATATATAGGTTAGGTCTCGGAATAAGACTGGATTGGCTTCCATTTCCCGGGGCGCTCCGTACCGCGCAAGTCCGCGAAAGTGTATCCCATGCCCGCAGCGATTTGGTTGCCGAATGTGACCGGCTCAAGGCGTTCCGCCCCCCGCTCACCGTTCATGCACGCACTCTCCGTGCCCTCCGCCTTTCTCGGTTTTCTCCGTGAAATGTTCCACGCTTCTGCCTTTGTCCTTTGTAGCGCCTGGCGTGTGCGATGTGAGCAACCCCGCCTCGACTTTCCGAAGCCGCCGAATCCTATGCGATAGAATGATCGCTTCATGAATCGTATCTATCGCGCGACGATGCGGATCACCGGCGACACGCTGTTCGGCCGCCTGGCGTTCACATTTTTGCTTTTGTGCGCGATCGGCCTCGGCGTCGCCGTCGGTTTGCTTTTCGTCTATTCCAGCGACCTGCCGGAAATCCGCGCGCTCGAAAATTACAGGCCCAACGTAGTCACGGAGCTCTACGGCGACGACGGCCAAATGATCGGCTCGTTCGCCTTGCAGCGCCGCATTCTCGTCACCTATCAGCAGATTCCCAAAGTTTTGAAAGACGCCGTGCTCACCACCGAAGACCAGCATTTCGAGGAGCACTGGGGCGTGGACATTCCGCGTGTCCTGCAAGCCGCCTCGCACGATATCGCGCAGCATCGCCTCGCCGAAGGCGCCAGCACGCTCACCATGCAGCTCGCCGGCGGACTTTTTCTGAATCGCAGCGACCGTAGCGCGCACCGGAAAATTCAGGAAACGCTGCTCGCGATCCAGATCGAGCGCCACTACACCAAAGAACAGATTTTCACGATGTACGCGAACCAGATTTATCTCGGAGCGGGGAACTACGGCTTCGAAGCCGCCAGCGAATATTATTTCAGCAAGCCGATCGGAGAACTCACCTTGCCCGAGGCCGCTACGCTTGCGGCCATCATTCGCGGGCCGATCTACCAGCCGACCAATCACCCGGAGCGGGCGCTCGCGCGGCGCAACCTCGTGCTCTCGCTGATGGCGCACGATCGCAAAATTTCCGAGGAGCAGTCTCAGGCCGCTATCAAATCCCCGCTCGGCTTGCATATCGCGTCCACGCGCAACGATCTCGCGCCCTACTTCGTTGAAGAGATCCGGCAGTACCTCGAACACACCTATGGCACGGCGGCCGTTCACGAACAGGGCCTGCGCGTTTACACCACGCTGAACGTGGCGATGCAGAAAGCGGCTGATCAGGCCGTTCGCGACGGGCTGCACTCCTACGACCGGCGCCACGGCTGGCGCGGCGATTTGCCCAATATTTTGGGCGACAAGCCGGACGCCGCCGCCGGGAAACCGTCCCCCGCCGCTGCAGCCGCGGCCGCCGCAAAAGGCGGCGCGGTGGAAAAATTGCTCACGCCCGCGCAAAACACCACTCTCGAAAAATATGTGAACGACGATTGGCGCGGCCCGATTCAGAAGGGCGACTACCTCACCGGCCTTGTCACCGCCGTCGAGCCCACCTACGCGACGATCAAAATCGGAAATTATCGCGCGATGCTCACCCCCGCGGATTTCGCCTGGACTGGAAAAAAATCGCCGCGCGAATTGCTCCGGGTCGGCGACCTGGTGTGCGTTGGCATCAAGGAAATTTCCGGCGTCACCCTCCGCGTGCAGCTTGAGCAGGTGCCCGCAGCGCAGGCTGCGCTGCTCGCCATCGATAATCCCACCGGTGAAGTGAAGGCGATGGTTGGCGGGTACGACTTCGAAGATTCGAAATTCAATCGCGCCACGCAGGCCTCGCGGCAGACCGGCAGCTCGTTCAAGGTTTATGTGTACGCCGAGGGCATCGATCAGGGAATGTCGCCGTTCGATACGGTCGTGGACGAACCCATATCGTTCCGCAGCGGCGGCCAAAATTATTCGCCGCACAACTACGACAATAAATTCGAAGGCCGCATCACCTACCGTCGCGCGCTGGCGGATTCGCGCAACGTTCCGGCTGTGCGCCTCCTCGATCATGTGGGCGTGAGCAACGTGATCGACCTCGCGCGCAAATTTGGAATTCAAAGTCCGCTTCCGCCCTATCTGCCGCTCGCGCTCGGCGCCGCGGACCTCACGCTTTTTGAGCACACCTCGGCGTTCACCGTGTTTCCGGACGACGGCATTCACATCGAGCCGCACTACATTCGCCGCGTCACCACCTATGACGGCGTAGTGCTCGAGGAGCCGAAGCCGCAGGTAACGGACGTGATTCCGCCGGAGACGGCGCGCACCATGGTGGCGATGCTTGAGGAAGTGGTGCAGTTCGGAACCGGCGTGAAGGCCAAAGACATCGGCCGCCCCTCTGCCGGAAAGACCGGCACCACCAACGATTTCACCGATGCGTGGTATATCGGCTTCACACCGCAACTCACCGCCGGCGTCTGGGTTGGCAATGACGATCCTCGCCAATCGCTCGGCAAAAAAGAGACCGGCGCCGCCGCCGCACTCCCGATCTGGATCGAGTTCATGCAGCAGGCGAACCAGGGCGTCCCGGTCGAGCAATTTCCAAACGTAGTGCCCCTCGAGAAACAGGCTGCAGGCCACGCCGTCTCCGTGGACGTCCCCGACACAGCGCCCCCAGCCGACATCGCCGAGCAAGGCCTCCACGCTGGCGCCGCCCCCGCCCCAGACGCCGCCAAGCCGAGAGCGCCCGCAGTCGCTCCCCACTAAGCCGAACCACTAAATGCCCAATTTAGAGTGCGGGAGCGAAGCTACCGCTTTGCCTCGAACGCGTACCGCACAGGTCCATAGCCTCGAACACCACGAATTGCCGCTATTATCCTTGACATTCCGTAACGCATGTGTTACTATCGCCTGGGGCTGAACGAAAGCCTAGCAGCAACCGCACATGCCAATCGCCCGCAGTTCCACAGGCGCCGGACGCACTCCCACCGGTACAACACCCCACTCCATCCGTTCAATTCATCCGTACTTCTACCTACGTATCCGCCGCAATCCGCACGCGAAATCATTTTCTAATCGACATCTCGTACGATTAGAACGTGATGTAACTTCCACAAAACAAACACCCGAGCCCCTTTCTAATCGGCACTAGATGACACAATTCACACCAGCCGATCCGCGCAACTGGGGTAGCCAGTTTTGGCTGCGCAACCACAACCCATCCGCGACAAACTTTGCAAGCACCACCGCACCACAAAGAGTGGCACAGGCTGGAGTTGGCCTGTGTGCCATCGTCCCACGGGCGTTTGAAAAACGCCCGTCATCCAGAGGCCCGTTCACAAGCCCGAGGATCTCTATTCGATTGCTTTCCCGCTGCACCGCCCATGCCACAGCCTGCGCAGGTGGCTATCTTAGGCACCCACCGCACGGTCTCGTCGGCCACCCGCCCTCAGCACCCGTAACGGCGGGTCAGCGAAGCGCCCTGACCCGGCAGCTTTTGACTTTGTCCCACGACCCAGTTAGAACCCACTCGATGATTTCTAATCGGAGTGCTCCGCGATTAGAAATGCCCGAAAGTTACACAAAACAAAGGACCGGCACCCTTTCTAATCGACACAAATTTACCCAGTGTTTTGTCCCGAGATTACCGAAACGAGTCCCAGCCTGCGGGGTGGAGGGGGGAGGAGCGGCCGGAAGCGTCAAGCACGCAGATGCCGCGCTGGCGCGTGATCTCGCCGATGGTGTGAATGTCTCGCGCGCCTGGGGCATTGCGGAGTTTCGCGGCGTGGCGGCGCGGTACGGTGAAGAGGAGCTGGTAGTCGTCTCCACCGTGGATCGCGGCCTGGAGTGGATCGAACCGTTTGCGGCCGAGGAGCCTTTGTGCGGCGGAAGTGACGGTCGGGAGGGGAAGTTGGCCGGCGACGATGCGTGCGCCAACGCGGCTCGCGTCGCAGATGCGCGCCAAGTCGGTGGAGAGCCCGTCAGAAAGATCGATCATCGCGCTGGGGATTTTGTGTTGCGCGAGCCACGTGCCGAGCTCAACGCGAGCGCGCGGATAAAGATGCGGGGCGACAGCGTCACGCACGTTCCGTTTGCGCGCATGTCCAGCGAGCGTGAGCGCGAGTCCGAGTTGCGCCCGTCCGAGCGCGCCGCTCACATATATAAGGTCACCAGGCCGAGCGCCGGAGCGCGAGACGGTGCCACCAGGCCGCGCTTCACCGATCACATTGAGGCTCAGAAAAGTTTTGGAGTTGCGCGTCGTGTCTCCACCCACAGCTCGGATTCGGAGCTCCCGCGACGCACGCGCCATCCCGACGAGAAATTCATCGAGCCAGCGTCCAGTGCGCGCGGTGGGAATCGCGAGAGTCAACAGGTAGTAGCGCGGCGCCGCGCCCATGGCAGCCAGGTCGCTGGTTGCACGCATCAAAGATTTGTAGCCCACGGAATCCGCGGGATGCGTGCTCACGCGAAAGTGAACGTCCTCGACGAACGCGTCGCAACTCACCACCCATTCGGAATTTGGCGAAGGTTTCAGGACGGCGGCGTCGTCGCCGATGCCGAGACGAACAGAAGCACGCGAGGGGCGCGCGAGTGTTTGAGAATTTTTCGAGTTCAGGCCGCGCGCGATTTTTTCGACCAGCTGTACTTCAAGTTTCATCCTGAACCATCGTACAGTTGAATTCCGTTATGGGCCTACCGTAAGATTTTTCATAAGCACGACTGGAACTCTCAGCGATCGACATACGTATTCTTTTTGAAATTGCAAGACGATGTTCTGATAAGTCGTTTGCGTTCAAGGGGAGCCTGTGGAAAACGGAACTTTCAAGTTGACCTCATGTGACCCGACCGTTAAGATTTCGGTTGGTTTGCCGTCGTCGATTCGCTTCAGCATGCACTCGGCGCACCGCGAGCGGGGGCTTGCGGATCAGCAGCAGCCGGAAAATAAAAAATCAGGGACAATCCAGCCACAATGAAGGGGAAGAATTACACGTTTTTTATTGCGTCGAGCGCTTCCGGATCGATGAGGCGTTTGCGCGTCCCCGTTTATTTGTTGCACGGCCTGGCCGTGCTGGCGCTGGTGGGAAGCATCACGGTAGCGGCGGCGATGGGTTCGTACTCGCGCATGCTCTGGAAAGCGGCGAGCTATAATTCGCTGCGCCGCGACCAGGACGCGCTGAAGGTTCAATACAAAGCGCTGCAGACCGAAGTGAAAGATACGAACCAGCGCCTCGATTCGCTGCAATCCCTCGCGAGCGAAGTGGCCATGGCTTACGGCATCGCGCGATTCCGGCAGACTCCTTTCGCGTTCAGTGACGACGATCAGATGGATGCGAGCTTCCAGGAATCGGTGGATGAGTTTACCTATTTGCAGCGCAACGCAAGCGCGGTGGCGATGTCGAACGGCGGAATGCGATTGCTGCCTGCGACGCAGCTGAGCAGTCTTGGCGTGGTGCCGACGTTGTGGCCGGTCGTCGGCGAAATCACGGGACATTTTGGCGAGCGGCTCGATCCGTTCAGTGGTGAAGGCGCGTTTCACGCAGGCATGGATATTGCGTCGCACTACGGCGACGAAGTTCGCGCCACGGCCGACGGCGTCGTAACTGTTGTCGAACAGCGCGCAGGCTACGGCCGTTTGGTTGTGATCGACCACGGCTTCGGCGTCACAACTTGGTACGGGCACATGTCGGCGTTCAAGACGCAGGCCGGCATGCACGTCAAGCGCGGCGATGTGATCGGCAACGAAGGCGACAGCGGACGCTCGACAGGCGCGCATGTGCACTACGAAGTTCGCATTTACAATACGCCGGTGAATCCGTGGCGCTACTTGAGCATGGCGCAAACGGCAGTCGCCGCGGATTAATCCACGCCGAATCCTTCCAGCATCAAATAATCAGCACCACAAAAAATTGTTGAAGTTGCTGCGTTAGTCGAGCGGATTAATTTGCGTGCTTCGCGGATGCGGGCGCGCCGAGCATTCCAGGCGGGAAGTTCAGGTTGATGCGGACCTGATTGCCTTGGTGCACGATCTTGGCCTGGCTGACGAAGGTGTTGAGCAGGTTGATCTGCGCGCTGGTCATTTGCTCGCGCGCGTTGGGGCTCGATAGCGCCATCGACGCGGCCATGCGTCCGCCTTCGAGCAGGAACGACATCGTGAGCGCGTTCTTACTGGAGTCGCACTCGGCGGTAAGGCCGAGGTTCAGCGTATCCGCTGTGGCCTGACCGACAAGCGTCAGGAAGCGAATGCTGCGCGCCAGCTGATCCAGCTGAGGTGCGTTCTGGAAATTAGCGTAGAAGCTTTGCGGCAGATGATCGGTCTTCGCGACGGCGAACAGCGGTGCACCGCCGATCTTCTGCAAGCGAAGCTGCATGGCGGGATCACGCGGCCGCGACCCGTCCGAGACCGTG
The DNA here is from genome assembly GCA_963702125.1 of uncultured Acidobacteriota bacterium. GTDB lineage: Bacteria > Acidobacteriota > Terriglobia > Acidiferrales > UBA7541 > Palsa-295. The sequence continues at coordinate 2,980,183 of OY969716.1, read as the reverse complement.
TCGGCGACAAGATCAGTGGCGTTGCGACCGCCGGCCACGACGATGCGCGTGGCGGAAATGAACTCGAGCGAGAGCGGCGGATTGCCGGGCGCTTGATAGATCGATTGCGTGCCGTGCGTGACTTGTTTGCCGCCGAGGTGCGCGATGTAGGCTTTGATCTTCGGCTGGTCGAAGCGGCCGTCGGCGACGACGACGAAGCGGTCCTGGCCCAGAACGTTGTCAGGCGTACCGAAGCCGGTGGGCCAGTAGGCGAGTGCGGCGTGGTCCAGGTCGCGTGATGCGTCCAAGCCGGTGCCAGCGACGAATGCGTTGTAGGCGCGCTGATTTTGCGGACCGCTCGCGACGAGGTTGATCAGCCCGGGGAACGAGAAATTCGGAATCTTGCGCAGCGCTTCGGCGTCGAGGTAGCCGGCGACCGGAGAATCGGGCGGCAGGACGCTCATCACGTCTGGCGGAGGTCCGGCGATTTCGGGTGAGAAGGTGGGGCCGGCGGGGACGGGGCGATGAATCTCCCAGTAGTAAAAGCCAGCCACGCCGACGATGAGCAGGAGAACGAAGATTAGTACAGCGATCAGGGCTCTTTTTGCGGGCGAAAGTGGCATGAGAATGTCTGACGTGCGTGCTGCTGATTTAGTGTAATGTTTTTGGCGGTTCTTGCGTATCAGAAATCGAGAGTGTTGCGTCAATAAACCGCGTCAAACCGAGGAACAACCATGATGAAAATCCCTGGAAAATTTCTGAGCGTGGCTATGTTTTGCGCGATCGCGGTGACCGGTGCGCAGGCGCAAGCGGCGGCACCGGCTGCTCCCGCAGCTGCGGCTGGGCCTGCCGCGGCGCTGCCGAGCGCGGACCAAGTCCTCGATAACTACGTGAAGGCGATTGGCGGGCGCGACGCGTGGATGAAGGTGAACTCGCGCGTTTCGACGGGCACAATCGAGGTGCCTGCGTTCAACGTAACCGGGACGCTCGAAGTGCACCAGAAGGCGCCGGACAAAGTGCTGTCGCAGGCCGTGATCGCGGGGCAGGCGTACCGGCACGGATCGGACGGGACGATCTCCTGGTCGGATGATCCGCAGAACGGCGTGAAGGAAGAATCCGGTAAGGCGGCCGCAGCATCGAAGCGCGAGGCTGACTTTTACCACCCGCTCGATTTACGCAAGGTGTACTCGAAGCTGACCGTAACCGGAACGGAAAAGATCGGCACGCACGATACGTACGTGGTGGAAGCGGTGACCGGCGACGGCGTAACCGACAAGATGTACTTCGACACTCAGACCGGATTGCTGGTACGCAGCATCAGCCACCACCCGGCGCCGGACGGCAGCGATGCGGTGTACACGGCGGACGTGGACGACTACCGCGACGTGGACGGGCTGAAGATTCCTTTTGTGTCGCACCAGTCGAGCGACCAGGCTACCTATACGATTACGTTTACCGACGTGAAGCAGAATGTGGAACTGACCGATGACCAGTTCGCGAAGCCGAAGCCGGAATAAGGGCTGCGTGCGGCCGAAGCGGGGCGGGTTTTAAGGCGGGGCTTCCCAAAAGTCGGTTACAAGGTATATGATAGGGGACACGCCACAGAATTGAGGGCCTAGCGATAAAGGCATGTGGCAACGGTATTGCCGGGCGAATTAAGTTGCTTGCAATCCTGTTGCCTGTGCGATATTCTTGCTCGGTTTGCCAGTGCTGGCGTAGCTCAGTTGGTAGAGCATCTGATTTGTAATCAGAGGGTCGGGGGTTCAAATCCCTCCGCCAGCTGAGATTCGCAGAGCGGGAAATTTAGCAGGGTTGCGGACGGAACTCCTCGCGACATGAGCGCTAGGGCTGGTGTCTTCAGACACGAGCCCTTTCTGCATTGCGAAGTGCCCCGTATAGCGGTCCGGTTTACGCGTAGATCAGGCAGTTTTTCACGGGACGGAGTTGTGTCCCGAACGATTCACGGGATGCAGAATTCCCGAGTATTTTTTCGGGACGGGTGGGTGAGTGGCTAAAACCAGCAGACTGTAAATCTGCCGCTCCTTGCGGGCTACGAAGGTTCGAATCCTTCCCCGTCCACCAGCATCTTTAGCGACTTCCGTCGGCGGTCCTGAGTGCCCGGTGACAAGTCCGAAGCAATCCAGCAGGACGCCAATGGCGAAGCATCGTTCGCTGGGCGAAGTACGGAAAGTTAGAAGAGCAGGACTGCAACGAATGAAGGGTTTCAGAAGCGTCTCGGCCCCGGAGGCGCTGCTGAGCAAGGGCAGTGAAGGCGGGGAGACCGGTAAGCGCCTGGGTAGCTCAGTTGGTAGAGCGCGTCCTTGGTAAGGACGAGGTCACCGGTTCAATCCCGGTCCCAGGCTCCAGCTTTTTTGGCCGAAATCGTTGGTCACGAGCTGAGCCGGTGTGGCGGAATCGCGAAGTTGGTTGGAAATGAGCGGGGGTAACTCAGTGGTAGAGTCTCTGCCTTCCAAGCAGATGGTCGCGGGTTCGAATCCCGTCCCCCGCTCCAAGCAGCAGTAAGACGCGGCAGCAAGCGCGAGTGACCGAACTGGCGGAAAGCGTTCGGAAGCAAGATTGAAACGGCTTTTAAGTTTTGCACTTCGACTCAGGCACTGGCGCGGCGCGAGCCGCGAAGTCCTTACAAGGTGAGGCGAGATGGCGAAAGAGAAATTCGAGCGAACAAAGCCGCACGTAAATATTGGGACGATTGGACACATCGACCACGGCAAGACGACGTCCACGGCGGCGATCACGAAAGTATTGTCGAAGAACAACCCGAAGGTCTCGTTCCGGGCGTTTGATTCGATCGATAACGCGCCGGAAGAGCGCGAGCGCGGAATCACGATTGCGGTATCGCACGTGGAGTATGAGACGGCGAACCGGCACTACGCGCACATCGATTGCCCTGGGCACGCAGACTACGTGAAGAACATGATCACGGGCGCGGCGCAGATGGACGGCGCGATTCTGGTTGTGGCTGCAACCGATGGACCGATGCCGCAGACGCGCGAACACATTTTGCTGGCGCGCCAGGTGGGCGTTCCTTACATCTGCGTATTTTTGAACAAGTGCGACATGGTTGACGATCCGGAACTTCTGGAACTTGTGGAACTGGAAGTTCGCGAACTCTTGAAGAGCTATCAGTATCCGGGTGACACGCTGCCTGTGGTTCGCGGTTCGGCCTTGAAGGCTCTTGAAGGCGATCCGAAGTGGGAGCAGTCGGTGCTGGATTTGATGGAAGCGGTGGACAAGAACATTCCGCAGCCGGTGCGCGACATCGATAAGCCGTTCGCGATGCCGATCGAAGATATTTTCTCGATCTCGGGCCGCGGCACGGTGGTAACGGGACGAGTGGAGCGCGGCAAAGTGAAGGTCGGCGAAGAAGTGGAGATTGTGGGCTTCCGTCCGACGATGAAGAAGACGGTGACGGGCATCGAAATGTTCCGCAAGCTGCTGGATGAAGGCATTGCGGGCGACAACGTTGGACTTCTGCTGCGCGGCACGGAAAAGGATGAAGTGGAGCGCGGACAGGTGCTGGCGAAGCCCGGATCGATCACGCCGCACACGAAATTCAAGGCAGAAGCGTACGTATTGACGAAGGAAGAAGGCGGACGTCACACGCCGTTCTTCACGGGGTATCGTCCGCAGTTTTATTTCAGAACGACGGACGTAACGGGCGACGTAAAGCTTCCGGACGGAGTGGAGATGGTGATGCCGGGAGACAACATATCGTGCGAGATCACGCTGATCACGCCGGTGGCGCTGGAAAAGGGATTGCGGTTCGCAATCCGTGAAGGCGGCCATACGGTGGGAGCAGGCGCGGTCGCCGAGATCATCGAGTAAGCGAGTAAACGACCATGCGAGAAATCATTACGCTGCAGTGCAACGATTGTAAGAACCGGAACTACACGACGACCAAGAACCGGAAGAAGCACCAGGACCGTCTGGAGACGTCAAAGTTCTGCAATTCGTGCCGGAAGCACACGGGGCATAAAGAGGTTAAGTAATTTCGTCCGCGAGGACGAAATTAGCCTGAGGGCCGCCAGTGGCGGGACGAAGGCTTGGGACGGGTCAGGTGGATCGTCCTTGGTTCTGTTACATGCTCGAGTGCGGCGACCGGACGCTCTATGTTGGAGTCGCGCTTGATCCTGCTCCACGGGTTAAGCGGCACAACTAGGGAGTTGGGGCGGAGCACACGAAACTTCGGCGGCCGGTTCGGTTGGTTTGGAAGGAACGGTTTGAGACGCGGAAAGAAGCTACGGCGCGTGAGCGGGAATTGAAGGGTTGGCGGCGAGAGAAGAAGTTGGAGTTGATTAGGAAGTACGCTGCCGCTGAGAAATTGACGGGAAAGAGGTAGGGAGTGAGGCGGAAGAGCACCCGTTCGAACCTGCCGCTGGCAGGTTCTCAGGGTGTTTTTTGAGCTTTGCTCAAAAAACAGGGGAGTAGGTTTAACGGTAGACCATCGGTCTCCAAAACCGAGAGTGGGGGTTCGAATCCCTCCTCCCCTGCCAGATTGGGAGCAGGCTGGAAGCGCAAGACGGGCGGCGTGAGTCGCTCAGTGGTTCGGGGCAAAGGCAAAAGGCGAGATGGCGAACGAAGCAGAGTTTAATCGAGAGCAGGAAAAAGAGCGCGTTGACGCATTTTCGCTCATGGAGCCGGTGGGAAAGCTGGCGACGTGGCCGAAGCGGGTGCGTTCGTTTCTGCATGACGTGAAGACGGAAATGCGGCACGTGAATTGGCCGTCGCGCGCAAACGTGATTTCGACGACCGTGGTCGTGACGGTCACAGTGGCTTTTTTTGGCGTTTATTTCTTCCTCACTGATTCCGCATTCAGCAGGGGAATTGGCTGGCTAATGGACTATGCAAAGAAACACTCCTGAAGGCGCAGAAACACCAGAGTTGGTTCCGGCGGCGGCAGTAGTGCCGGCGGGCGATGCCGCGCCGTCGGCTGCGACGTCGAAGCACTGGTACATCGTGCACACCTACTCTGGGTTTGAGAAGAAGGTGAAGGAAAGTCTCGAAGGCCGCGTGGCGGCGTTCGGGCTGACCGACAAGATCGGGCAGATCGTGATCCCGACCGAGTCTGTGGTGGAAGTGCGCAACGGCAAGAAAGTGATTTCGCCGCGCATGTGCTACCCGGGCTATGTGCTGGTCGAGATGGATATGGACGATTACACCTGGCACGTGGTGCGTTCGACGCCGCGCGTGACCGGATTTGTGGGATCGGGCCAGACGCCTTCGCCGCTCACCGAAGAAGAAGTGCAGAACATTCTGAACCGGGCGACGACGACGGCGGAAAAGCCGAAGCCGAAATTATCGTTCGATCGCGGCGAGAAGGTGCGCATCGGAGAAGGTCCGTTTGCGAACTTCACGGGCGTGGTCGAAGAGGTCAATACCGACCGCTCGACGCTGAAGGTTTCGGTGACGATCTTCGGCCGTTCGACGCCGGTGGAACTGGATTTTGCGCAGGTCGAGAAAGTCGCGCAGTAAGAGCGCGAGAGTTTTTGAAAGGGCACGCACGAATTTAGGTAAGGCGGAAGAAACGACATGGCAAAGAAAGTACAAGCGATGGTGAAGTTGCAGTTGCCGGCGGGTAAAGCGACTCCGGCGCCTCCGGTGGGCACGGCACTCGGCCCGCACGGCGTGAACATCATGGATTTCTGCAAGCAGTTCAACGCGAAGACGCAGAAGGAAGCGGACGGAATGATTTTTCCGGTGCTGGTGACGATCTACAGCGACCGGACGTTCACTTTTATTCTGAAGACTCCTCCGGCGTCGGTGCTGCTGAAGCGCGCGGCGAATATCGTGAAGGGCTCGGCAGAACCGAACCGCAACAAGGTGGGCAAAGTCACCAAGAAGCAGGTGGAAGAGATTGCGAAGTTGAAAATGCCGGACCTGAACACGACGAATTTGGAAGCGGCGATGCGGTCGGTTTCGGGCACGGCGCGCAATATGGGCCTGGAAGTGACGGAGTAATCAGACAGGAGACGTAGATGGGTCGCGGAGCAAAAGTAGGCGGTAAGAATATCGACCGGGCACGCAAGCTGGTCGAGGCTCGTCCGTACAAGCTCGAAGAAGCCGCGGAATTGCTCCGCAAGGCGCACTTCGTGAAGTTCGACGAGACCGTGGAAGTGGTTCTGAATTTGGGGGTCGATGCCAAGCAGTCGGACCAGATGGTCCGCGGCACGGTGGTTCTGCCGCACGGCCTCGGCAAGACCAAGCGCGTGGTGGTGATCGCGACGGGCGACAAGGTTCGCGAAGCCGAAGCGGCAGGCGCCGATTTTGTGGGCGGCGAAGATATGGTCGAGAAAATCCAGCAGGGCTGGACCGATTACGAAGCGGTGATCGCGACGCCGGACATGATGCGCTCGGCCGGTAAGCTCGGAAAAGTTTTGGGTCCTCGCGGATTGATGCCGAACCCGAAGACGGGAACGGTGACGGCGGATGTTGCCAAGGCTGTGGCGGAAATCAAGGCCGGTAAAGTCGAGTTTCGTCTCGATAAGACGGGCCTGATTCACTCGCCGGTGGGCAAGATCAGCTTCACGGCGTCGAATCTGGCGGCCAACGCGCATGCGCTGCTGGCGGCTGTGGTGAAAGCCAAGCCCGCCGCTGCGAAGGGCAAGTACATCAAGAAAATCACGCTGACCTCGACGATGGGTCCGGGCGTGCTGATCGACGAAGCGGAAGCCGAAACCGCAGCAGCCGCAGCGTAACGAATTCGAATTTGAGGGAGAAGTTGGCATGAAGAAGAAGTCCGAAAAGATCAAGCAGGCGCAGGAGATGAAGGCGCAGCTGGCGACGGTGTCGACGGTAATCCTTTCTACGTTTCAGGGGATTACGGTCGAGCAGGATACGCAGCTGCGGCGACAGGTGGAAGCCGCGGGCGGCCACTACGAAGTGGTGAAGAATACGGTTGCCGAGCGCGCGGCCGAGGGCACGGGCGCAGGCGACATTCTGAAGAACCTGAAGGGCACGAACTCGATCTCGTACACCAAGACGGATCCGGTTTCGCTCGCAAAGGTTCTGACGAAGATTGCGAAGGACGTTCCGGCGTTCCAGTTCCGTGCGGGCTGGGTCGAAGGCAAGGTTCTTTCAATCAACGAGATCAAGCTGCTGTCGGATCTTCCGTCGAAGGAAGAACTGATCAGCAAGATCATGTTCATGCTGAATTCGCCGGCGCAGCGCCTTGCCACGGTGAACAACGCGGTGATCCGCAATCTGGCGGTGGTGGTGAGCGAAGCGGTGAAGGCCGGCAAGTTCGCGGCACCCGCGGCTTAAAAGGTTTGATTCGGGTTTAAGCAACAGTCGTAGCGAGACCGGAATCAGGGGTACTTCCAGTTTTTAAATTCGCAGGAGGATGGAAACAGCAATGGCCAGCAAAGTTGAATCGATTTTGGAAGAGATCAAGACGCTCTCGCTGCTCGAAGCTTCCGAACTTGTGAAGAAACTCGAAGAAGCGTTCGGCGTGTCGGCAGCGGCAGCGGCTCCCGTGATGGTTGCGGGCGGCGGCGCGGCGGCAGGCGGCGGCGCGGCGGAAGAGAAGACGGAATTCACCGTCGTTCTCACCGAAGTGGGCGCGAACAAGATCAACGTGATTAAGGCAGTCCGCGAAGTGACGAGCCTGGGCTTGAAGGAAGCCAAGGACTTGGTCGATGGCGCGCCGAAGACCGTGAAGGAAGGCGTGAACAAGGACGAAGCCGCGACGATCAAGAAGAAGTTCGAAGAAGCGGGCGCCAAAGTCGACGTCAAGTAGCTTAAATATTCAGAATCCCAGCAGGACCCTGCAGCCCGGACAGATCGGCTGCGAAGGAATGCGCCTACGCGCGTAGTCCTTTTTAACTTCGGAACCTCAATACGTCCTTCCCGGACCGGCGGCGCGGGTGTCTATCCGTGTCGCCGTTACGGCATGCAACTGACATAAGGAAGGTCCATGAGCAATCGCAACGGAAATCGTTCTACTCGGGAACGAGCACGCCTGGATTTCGCCAAAATCAAGACCACGGTGCAGATTCCCAACTTGATCGACGTGCAGAAGAAGTCCTATCAGCGTTTCTTGCAGATGGACTTGCTGCCGAGCGAACGCGAAGATACAGGCCTGCAGTCGGTATTCGCATCAGTGTTTCCGATTCAGGACTTCCGCGGACTCTCGCAGCTGGATTTCGTCGATTACGCGATCGGCAACTGGGAATGCAAGTGCGGCCATTTGCGCGGCCTGCATCACTTGCGCGCCACGTGCCGGAATTGCGGCGCGTCTGTGGTTACCAACCCGTACAAGACGGGCGACGTGCTGTGCGCGAAGTGCGGCACGTTTAACAAGAACACTCCGACGTTCTGCAACAAGTGCGGCGACCCGGTCACGCTGCAGCTGAAGTACGACGTGAACGAGTGCCAGGAACGCGGCATGACGTATTCGGCTCCGCTGAAGGTGACGATCCGGCTCACGATTTACGACAAGGACCCGGACACCGGCGCGAAGTCAATCCGCGACATCAAGGAACAGGAAGTTTTCTTCGGCGATATTCCGCTGATGACGGAGAACGGCACGTTCATCATCAACGGAACGGAGCGCGTAATCGTCAGCCAGTTGCATCGTTCGCCGGGCGTGTTTTTTGAGACGGCGAATAACCGCAGCTACTTCCTCGGAAAGATTATTCCTTACCGCGGATCGTGGGTGGAATTCGAGTACGACTCGAAGAACATTTTGTACGTCCGCATCGACCGCAAGCGCAAGTTTTTGGGTTCGATCTTCCTGCGCGCGCTGGGCATCAAGTCGAATGAAGACATCCTGCGCACGTTCTACCAGGTGGAGCGCATTTCGCTTCGCGACAACGAGATTTTCTGGAACGCATCGGAAGGCCTGATCGACCGGAAGCTCTCGAAGGAAATCAAGCACCCGAAGACGGGCGAAGCGATCGTCGGTGCGCACAAGAAGATCAGCGACCCGTTGTACAAGGAATTGCAGAAGGCGCGCGTCACGCAGGTGGAAGTGGGCGTCGTCGATCTGGAAGGCGCGGTGACGGTCAGCGAGCTGGTGAACCGCCAGACCGGCGAAGTGCTGCTCGAAGCGAATAAGCCGCTGACGGCCGAGATGTGGGCTTCGATCGCCGAAGCCGGCATCACCGAAGTGGATGTGTGCTTCCCGGAGCGCGACGACGTGGGCATCATCGTCGCCCGCACCTTGGAGAAGGACACGATCCGTTCGCCGAAGGAAGCGCTGATCGAAATCTACCGCAAGCTGCGCCCGGGAGATCCTCCGACGCTGGAAACGGCAACGGCGCTCTTCAATGGCATGTTCTTCGACGCCCGCAAGTACGACTTCAGCAAGGTCGGGCGCCTGAAGTTCAATATCAAGCTGGACCTGCAAACCCCGCTCGAGAAGCGGACGCTTGATCCTTCGGATTTCATCGCGGCGATCAAGTATTTGCTGAAGCTGCGCAAGAACATCGGAACGGTGGACGACATCGACCACCTTGGAAACCGCCGCGTGCGCGCGGTGGGCGAGCTGCTCGAGAATCAGTTCCGCATCGGCCTGGTTCGCATGGAGCGCGCGATCAAGGAAAAGATGTCGGTGTATCAGGAAATGTCCACGGCGATGCCGCACGACTTGGTGAACGCAAAGCCGGTCATGGCGGCGATCCGCGAATTCTTCGGCAGCTCGCAGCTGTCGCAGTTCATGGATCAAACGAACCCATTGAGCGAAATCACGCACAAGCGGCGCCTTTCGGCTCTTGGGCCGGGCGGTTTGTCGCGTGAGCGCGCGGGTTTCGAAGTCCGCGACGTTCACCCGACGCACTACGGCCGTATCTGCCCGATTGAAACGCCGGAAGGTCCGAACATCGGCTTGATCAGCTCGCTTTCGTCGTACGCGCGGATCAACGAGTTCGGCTTTATCGAGTCGCCGTACCGCAAAGTGAAGAATGGACGCGTGATCGACTTCGTTCAGATCGTGAACGCGGGAGATAGCGAGTTCAAGGCCGGCGAGATCGTCGAAAAAGACAAAGTTGAAGACGCGAACGAGGAGTTGAAGCGGCGCCGCGTGGTTTGGGATGCGCACTGCTTCTACCTCTCGGCCTGGGAAGAAGACCGCTATGTGGTCGCGCAGGCCAACGCATCGCTCGACGAAAAAGAACGCATCACCACCGAACTGGTGAACTGCCGTCAGGCAGGCAACTTCGTGCTGAAGAGCCGCGAGGAAGTGGATTACATCGACGTCTCGCCGAAGCAGCTGGTGTCGGTGGCCGCGTCGTTGATTCCGTTCCTTGAGAACGACGACGCGAACCGCGCGTTGATGGGCTCGAACATGCAGCGCCAGGCTGTGCCGCTGATTAAGGGCGACGCACCGCTGGTGGGAACGGGTATGGAACGCGTAACGGCTCGCGACTCGGGCGCCGTGATCGTGTGCCGTCGTGACGGCATCGTCGATCAGGTGGACTCGGAGCGCGTCATCGTTCGTGTGGAGTCGGACCAGTCCGGCGTATTGAGCCGCGAAGTGGGTTCCGACATTTACCTGCTCACGAAGTTCAAGCGTTCGAACCAGAACACGTGCATCAGCCAGAAGCCGCTCGTTCGCGCGGGTGACCGCGTGAAGCAGGGTCAGGTGCTGGCGGACGGTCCTTGCACGGATCGCGGCGAATTGGCACTTGGCCGCAACGTGCTGGTGGCGTTCGTTCCCTGGCGCGGCTACAACTTCGAAGACGCGATCCTCGTCAGCGAAAAGCTGGTGGAAGAGGACTACTACACCTCGATCCACATTGAGGAATACGAAATCGAAGCGCGCGATACGAAACTGGGTCCCGAAGAAATTACGCGGGACATTCCGAACATCAATGAGAGCTTCCTGCGGAACCTCGACGAGAGCGGCGTAATCCGCATCGGCGCGACGGTGAAGCCGGGCGACATTCTGGTGGGCAAGGTAACGCCGAAGGGCGAAACCACGCTGACGCCGGAAGAGAAGCTGTTGCGCGCGATCTTCGGCGAAAAGGCCGGCGACGTTCGCGACGCTTCGCTCTACTGCCCGCCAGGGATCGAAGGCACGATCGTGGACGTGAAGATCTTCTGCCGCAAGGGCGCGGAGAAGGACGAACGCCACAAGTCGATCGAGGCGGCGCAAGTCGCAAAGCTCGAGAAGAACCTTGCGGACGAAATCCGCATTTTGACCGACGAGCGTTTGAAGCGCCTGAACGACTTGCTGGGCGGCCAGAAGCTGGTGGCCGACCTGCATGACGAACGGACGAACAAGCGCCTTTTGACCAAGGGCACCGAGCTGACGCGCGACATCCTTGAAAAGATTTCGACGCGCAACTTGAAGCGCCTGCGGCTCAACGACAAAGACCCGCTGCTCATCGAGAAGATCGACGAAGTCGAAGAAATGACTTCGCGGCAGATCGATGTGCTGCGCAAGATTACCGACGAGCGGATCGCCAAGCTGAAGAAGGGCGACGAGCTGCCGCCGGGCGTGATCAAGCTGGTGAAATGCTACATCGCCATGAAGCGCAAGCTTTCGGTGGGAGACAAGATGGCGGGACGCCACGGCAATAAGGGCGTTATCGCGCGCATCATCCCGAAGGAAGACATGCCTTACATGCCCGATGGCACGCCGGTGGAAATCGTGCTGAACCCGCTGGGCGTTCCCTCCCGTATGAACGTGGGACAGATTCTGGAAACGCACCTGGGTTGGGCTTCGAAAGAACTGGGAACGCAGATCAGCGCGCTGCTGGACAAGGAATCGCGAGCCGAACAAGTACGCAAGTACTTCAAGGACGCATTCGGACCGACGTCGGTGTGGAAGACGATTGTGAACCTCGACGACGAAGAGATCCTCGACCTGGCGCACGGATTCCGCGACGGAGTGCCGTTTGCGACGCCGGTATTTGACGGCTCGCGCGAAGGCGACATCCGCCACTTGCTCCAGTTCACCGAGCTGCCGGAAAGCGGCAAGATCACGCTGCATGACGGCATGACGGGCGACGTGTTCGCCCAGCAAGTGACCGTGGGCTACATCTACATGTTGAAGCTCTCTCACTTGGTGGACGACAAGATCCACGCGCGATCGATCGGACCGTACTCGTTGATCACGCAACAGCCGCTGGGCGGTAAGGCGCAGTTCGGAGGCCAGCGATTCGGAGAAATGGAAGTGTGGGCGCTGGAAGCATACGGCGCGGCGCACATCCTGCAGGAGCTACTCACCGCGAAGTCGGACGACGTGTATGGCCGCGCGAAGATCTACGAGGCCATCGTAAAGGGCGAACCGGGCATCGAGCCGGGCGTGCCTGAATCGTTCAACGTGCTGGTGCGCGAGCTTCAGTCTCTCTGTCTCGACATCGAGCTGATGAAGCGTCAAAAGCCACAGCCGGAAAAGCTGGAAGCGGCGGATTAATTCACGCGGACGGTCCCGCTTCGCGCAAGTGGAGCGGGACCGAGCCGCACGGTTTCTGAACCTGCAGTACATTGTCCGGCCAAACCGGACAGGAGGATCAGCCATTGTACCGATCGAGCCCTTATGATCGCGCCAGCCAGATTGCGGATTTCGATTCGATTCGCATCAGCCTGGCAAGTCCGGAAAAAATCAGGAGCTGGTCGCACGGCGAAGTAACCAAGCCCGAGACCATCAACTACCGCACCTTCAAGCCCGAGCGCGACGGCCTTTTCTGCGCCAAGATTTTCGGCCCCGTTACGGACTGGGAATGTTTGTGCGGCAAGTACAAGCGGATGAAGCACCGCGGTGTGATCTGCGACAAGTGCGGCGTTGAAGTGACGCTGAGCAAGGTTCGTCGCGAACGTTTGGGACACATCGAACTGGCTTCGCCGTGCTCGCACGTGTGGTTCTTCAAGGGTTTGCCGAGCCGCATCGGTTATTTGCTGGACATCACGATGCGCGACCTCGAACACATCCTTTATTTCGAAACCTTTGTCTGCATCGATCCGGGCGAAGTAGCCAGCCTGCGGGAGAAGGAAATTCTTCCAGAAGACAAGCTGCGCGAGCTTCAGAAGGAATTTCCGGGTAAGTTCCGCGCGGGCATGGGAGCCGAAGCGATTAAGGAATTGCTCCGCCGCGTGGAAGTGGACAAGCTGAGCGAAGAGCTCCGCGAAAAGATGAAGATGGATCCGAGCCTTCAGAAGCGGATCAAGTACGCCAAGCGCCTGAAGGTTCTCGAAGCGTTCCGCAAGAGCGGCAATAAGCCGGAGTGGATGATCCTGGACGTGATCCCGGTTCTTCCGCCGGAGTTGCGCCCGCTGGTTCCTCTGGACGGCGGCCGCTTTGCCACGTCTGACTTGAACGACCTGTACCGCCGTGTGATCAACCGCAACAACCGGTTGAAGAAGCTGATGGAGCTCCACGCGCCGGACGTGATCGTTCGCAATGAAAAGCGCATGCTGCAGGAAGCGGTGGACGCGTTGTTTGACAACGGCCGCCGTGGACGCGTGCTGCGCGGCACGAACAACCGCCCGCTGAAGTCCTTGAGCGATACGCTGAAGGGCAAGCAGGGCCGTTTCCGCCAGAACTTGCTCGGTAAGCGCGTGGACTACTCGGGCCGTTCCGTCATCGTCGTGGGCCCCGAGCTGAAGCTTCACCAGTGCGGCTTGCCGAAGAAGATGGCTCTGGAACTGTTCAAGCCGTTCATCTATCACAAGCTGGAAGCCGCCGGACACTGCACGACCATCAAGCAGGCCAAGGAATTGGTGGAAGCGCAGGAACCGGTGGTGTGGGACATTCTCGAAGATGTGATTCGCGAACATCCCGTGATGCTGAACCGCGCACCGACGCTGCACCGGCTTGGTATTCAGGCGTTTGAGCCCGTGCTTGTGGAAGGTAAAGCGATCCGCATTCACCCTCTGGTTTGCACGGCGTTCAACGCGGACTTCGACGGCGACCAGATGGCGGTGCACATTCCGCTCTCACCGGAAGCCCAGGTCGAAGCGTCCGTGCTGATGCTCAGCTCGCACAACATTCTTTCACCGGCCAACGGCTACCCGCTGGCGATTCCGACGCAGGACATGGTCCTCGGTATCTATTACATGACCAAGTCCAAGCCGAAAGCGAAGGGCGAAGGCCGCGCATTCGGTTCGCCGGAAGAAGTGGTCATGGCGCTGGAAGCTCAGGAAGTAGAGCTGCTGACGCCGATCCGCTTGCGCTACACGGGTGAAGTGATCGAACTGACCAACGCGTACGACGATCAGGACGTATCGCACACCGAGCCGGTCAACCTGAACAAGCAGTTCCTGCAGACGACGGTTGGGCGCGTGATCTTCAACGATCACCTGCCGAGCGACATGCCGTTTATCAACGGCCTTCTGAAGAAGAAGGGCGTGCAGGCGCTGGTGCAGTACTGCTACTTGCGCTTTGGCCTCGAGAAGACCGTGGTTGCGCTCGATAAGCTGAAGGAACTCGGCTTCCTGTATGCGACAAAGTCCGGCGTTTCGATCGGCATCAGTGACATGGTTATTCCGAACGTGAAGTTCAAGCTGGTGGACGCCGCCGAGCACGAGGTCGTGAAAGTTCAGCAGCAGTATCTGGACGGCGCGATCACGAACGGCGAACGCTACAACAAAGTCATCGCGATCTGGTCGGACGTGACGGAAAAAGTCGCGGACGAAATGTTCAAAGCCCTGGAAGAGCAGGATAAGCAGGGCGTGATCAACCCGGTGTACGTGATGGCGGACTCCGGCGCCCGCGGTTCGAAACAGCAGATTCGTCAGCTGTCCGGCATGCGCGGACTGATGGCGAAGCCGTCTGGCGAAGTTATCGAGACGCCGATTACGTCGAACTTCCGCGAAGGCCTCACCGTGCTGCAGTACTTCATTTCGACGCACGGCGCACGTAAGGGCTTGGCCGACACCGCTCTTAAGACGGCGGACTCGGGCTACCTGACGCGACGTCTCGTTGACGTGGCGCAGGACGTGATCATTAACGAGTTTGACTGCGGCACGGCAGACGGAATTTACGTGGAGCCGATTCTGGAAGCCGGCGTCGAAGTGGAACCGTTGCGCGATCGAGTGGTGGGCCGCGTGTCGCTTGAGAAGATCAAGGACTACGAAGGCAACGTGATCGTGGAGATCAACCAGGAAATCACCGAGGAACTGGCGAACGCGATTCAGGCCGCCGGCATCGAGCGAGTGAAGATTCGCTCCGTGCTGACGTGCGAATCCCGCCGCGGCGTCTGCGGACGCTGCTACGGACGCAACCTGGCGACGGGCCGCTTCGTGGAAATGGGCGAAGCGATCGGCGTAATCGCGGCGCAGTCGATCGGTGAACCGGGAACGCAGCTGACGATGCGTACCTTCCACATCGGCGGTACGGCAACGCGAGTCACCGAACAGTCGAAGGTCGATGCTCGCAACAACGGCTTCGTGAAGTTCATCGACTTGAAGGTGGTCGAGGGCCGCGGCAAGCAGATCGTTTCGATGAACCGGTCGGGCTTGATCGCCGTCGTGGACGAAAAGGGACGCGAGAAGGAACGGCACCACGTGGTGTACGGCGCGCGCTTGAAGTACGAAGACGGCGCACCGGTCACCATGGGCAGCACGATGGTCGAGTGGGATCCGTACACGTTCTCGATCTTGACGGAAGCGGGCGGCACGATCCAATTCAAGGATCTGCAGCCGGGCGTCACGATCGAAGAGCAGGTGGACGAAGTCACCGGCCTTTCGCAGCTGGTTGTCACGCTGCCGCCGGGCGATGAAAAGCACCAGCCGACGATCATGGTCAAGGATTCGCAGGGCCGCGTGAGGAAGAAGTACCTCATGCCGTCGCGCGCTCACTTGATGGTGGCCGACGGTGACGAGGTGCAACCGGGCGACGTGCTGGCGAAGATCCCGCGCGAAACCACGAAGACCAAGGACATCACGGGCGGTCTGCCGCGCGTCGTGGAACTCTTCGAAACGCGCAAGCCGAAGGATCCCGCGGTCATCAGCGAAATCGACGGTGTGGTGAAGTACGGCGAAATCGCAAAGGGCCAGCGCAAGATTTACGTGGAGAGCGAGGACGGCAAAACCGTCAAGGAATACTCGATCTCCCGCGGCGTCCACATCAACGTACAGGAAGGCGAACACGTGCAGGCCGGCGAACCTTTGATCGACGGTCCGCTGAACCCGCACGACATCCTCGCCGTCCTCGGAGAAAAGTACACCCAGGCGTACCTGGTGAACTCGATTCAGGAAGTTTACCGGCTGCAGGGTGTGAACATTAACGACAAGCACATCGAAGCGATCGTTCGCCAGATGATGCGTTGGGTGAAAGTCGAAGACGTGGGCGATACGACGTTCCTTCTCGAGGAGCAGGTGGATAAGTTCCGCTTCCGCGAGGAGAACGACCGGATCATCAAGGACGGAGGCCGTCCTGCGACGGGCCGTCCGCTGCTCCTCGGCATCACCAAGGCGTCGCTCTCGACGGATTCGTTCATCTCCGCCGCGAGCTTCCAGGAAACGACGCGTGTGCTGACCGAAGCGGCGATTTCCGGAAAGGTCGATTACCTCCGCGGCCTGAAGGAAAACGTCATCATGGGTCGCTTGATCCCGGCGGGTACGGGTCTCGAGCGCTACCGCAACATCAACCTGCTCACGGAAATCCCGAAGGAAGAGCCGCAACAGCTGGAGCCGGAACTCACCCCGGAAGAGGCTGCGGCGCTGGACTTCCTCCGCAAAGATACCGACGCGGTGGCGGAAGGCGACTAACCCGCTTCACAACTGAATGTAGAGAAAGGCGCTCCGGAGGCTCGGGGCGCCTTTTCTTTTTGTGTGCATGAAGCGCGTTGACCGCCGGTACGGACTGGCGCGTGCGGAATAGTTCTCTCGACCAGTAAACAACTTGGAATCACGGGCAGCGATTCTTTCTGGATGGGCGTTTGGCGTGGTTACAATTTAGTAGGAAAAGCTTGCTCCAATCGGCCCCGTATTCCGTCAAAGATTAGCGGAACGCTCTTGGAATGTCCGGAACCTTGAAATGTCTTCCGACCCTACAACTCCCGTGACCGAAAAGCCCGAAGCGGGCGCCGCTTCCGAAGAACCGCGCAGCGGCTCGCAATTTCAGAAGCTGGTGGAGGTGATTTCGCGCTCGCAGATGAATTACCGCGAGCTGATCGACCACCTCGATCACGCGGTGTTCACGATTTCACTGGAAGGCGAAATTCGCGTGGCGAACCGCTGCCTGGCGGAAATCCTCGGCACTTCCTTCAAGGATCTGATCGGGCACACTCTTTCGGAGTTCGTCGCCGAGCCCACCTTGGCGCAGGTGCGGCATTCGATTCCCGGATTTTTGAAGCAAGGATCGTGGTCGGGGCGCATTCCGGCGAAGCTGCGCAAAGACGGTTCGACGCGGATTTTCGATTGCTGGCTGCAGCTGCAGAAAGACGATGAGCAGACGTCGATCACCGGCTGGGCGCGCGACGTAACCGAGCGGATCAAGATCGAGCAGCAACTGCATCAAGAGCAGGAATTCGTGCGCCAGCTCGTGGCCAGCTTTCCAGACATGATTTCGGTGCTGGGGAGCGACGGGCGCGTGACGTTTTCGAGCCCGCGGATTAAGGACGTGCTGGGATACACGCCGGAGCAGCTGGTGGGCGAGGAGTTTGGCGGCGCAATCCACCGCGACGACCTGGCGCAGATCAAGGAGCTGTTCCGCAAGCTCACGTCGGGCGAGACGGAAAGCGTGCTGTGCGAGTACCGCACGATCCACAGCGACGGCACGTGGAGAATTCTGCGCGCAAGCGCGAGCCCGCTCTTCGACAGCGAGCACAAGATCAGCGGCGTAGTGGCGTCCATCCGCGACGTGACTGAAGTAAAGAACACCGAAAAGCAGATGCTCCAGAAGGAGAAATTGGCCGCGATGGGCGAAATGATGTCCGGCGTGGCGCATGAGCTGAATAATCCGCTCACGGCCATCATCGGCATCAGCGATTTGCTGCTCGAAAAGGCGCCGGACGATTCAAGCAAGCGGCAATTGGGGCTGGTGCTGAAGCAGGCGCGGCGAGCGGCGGGGATCGTGCAGAATTTGCTTTCGTTTGCGCGGCCATCGACGCTGGTGAGCAAGCGGCTGCGCATCGAGGACGTGCTGCGCGGCGTGGCCACCACGCAGGAGTTGGTGCTGCGGCCGAAGAACATCGAGCTTTCCGTGGCGATCAAAAGCCCGCTGCCGGCCGTGCAGGGCGACGCAAAGCTGCTGCAGCAGGTGTTTCTGAATTTGATTGCGAATGCCGAGCAGGCGATTGCTTCGGCGAAGCCGGGTGGAACCATCAAGATCACCATTGCGCCGCAGGACGGCAAAGTGGCCGTGAAGATTCTCGACGATGGACCGGGAATTCCGGCGGCGAACTTGAGCCGGATTTTCGATCCATTCTTCACCACGCGTCGGACGGCCGGAGGCACCGGGCTGGGACTTACGATCTGCGCCGCGATTGTGAAAGAGCATGGCGGCGTTATCGAAGTGCAGTCGGTGGCCGGGTCGGGCGCGGAGTTCAGTGTGCTGCTGCCGGCGTTTGAGGAGTTGCTGCCTGCGCCCGCGATGTCCGCACCCATTCAGCGCCCGGCTGTTGCCGCGCCCGCGGGCAAGGCGCAGCTGCAGGGGCATTCGGTATTCGTGGTGGACGATGAAGAGAGCATCCGCGAGCTGGTGCAGGAGGGGTTGAGCGGCCGCGGCATGATTGTCGAGGGCGCAGCCAGTTCGGAGGAGGCGCTCACGTTGCTGCCGAAGCGCACGTACGACTTCGTGCTGTGCGACTACAATTTGCCGGGGATGAATGGCGATCAGTTCTTCGAAAAGTTGCGGGCCCAGAATCTCGCGGCAAAGTCGAAATTCGTGTTCATGACGGGAGCGATGTTCGAGCCGTCGGAGATGGCGCTGTTTCGCGAGAAGGGCGCGTCTGTGCTGCAAAAGCCGTTTCACATCGCCGCGCTGGCTTCGATGCTGGTCGAGCTGCTGCAGCAACCTGCCGCGCCTAAGAGCTGACGTCCTCGATTATTTTTTCTTCGGCGCCGGCGGCCCATCCACGCCAAAATCCCAGAAATACAGGCTGTTCCCGCCATTCGGCACGATCTCCGCGAACGCATATTCGCCGGGCGCCACATTCTGGGTGATGGTATAGCGATAGACTCCGCGCGCGATCTCCCACTGTTGGATCGGCAGCTCGGTCACGCCTGTTGCGGCGGTGGTGTTGAATAGCTCGTCGAGATTTTCCAGCTCGCGCTTGCCGTTTTTTACTTTGGCTTGGATTAGCTGTACCTGCGGGTCGTGGCCGTCCGCGGTACGGTAGTAAATCTCGAGCTGGCCGGGATCGGTACGCAGTTTGGCGCGCTGCCCATTCAGCGAAATGGTGTGCCGCGATGGGACGATCGGCACCGGCACGAGCACCTGCTTCAACATCTGCGACTTGCTGAATTTGATTTCGGGATCGACCGGCGGAACTTTCACTACTTTGTCGCCGTTATAGAGAAACACGCCTTCGCCGTCG
Organism: uncultured Acidobacteriota bacterium; assembly: GCA_963702125.1. Classification (GTDB taxonomy): domain Bacteria; phylum Acidobacteriota; class Terriglobia; order Acidiferrales; family UBA7541; genus Palsa-295. The sequence goes on along the minus strand of OY969716.1, from coordinate 2,960,759 downwards.
GGAAGAAAAACCCCTTTCGCGATTTCGATGCTGGCGTCCACGTCCATGATGTCGCCGCCGCGCTGAGCCTCTTGCGCGTGCACCTTGGCGATTGTGGCGGCTTTACGAGCGGACTCATCGGCGTCGGCTTTCTTTGTGGCGTCCCAATCGATCAGCGATGCGGGCATTTCCTCCCACTGGTGCTGCTCGACGCTGTAGTAGCGGACGCGGTCGCCGTCCACTTCGTATTCGCGGACCAGCTGGAACGTGCCGTCTTTCAGCATGAGCTTTTTGCCGCGCGGGAGCGGGCTTACCACCGCATCGGATTTCCGGGTGCCCGGCGCGACGGTGGGCTGCTGGCCGGCGGTCGAGGAGTCTGCACCGGACTGCGCGCGCGAAGTGGGCGCCAAACCGAGCGCGATGAAAAGCGCGCACAACAGCGCGAAAACAGGGGCGATTAGCGTTTTTCGAGGAAAGCGCACCACTCAAGGCCTCGTCTGAGCGTAGTTTAAGGGCCGACTTAAAAACTAGGATGCTGAAATGCCGTGCAGGGTTGAGCGGAATTAGGATAACGCGGGAATAGATTAGCGACAACGCCGGCGCCAGGCAGCGCCGGAGACCAAGGTTAGTTCGTGGAGACGGCGGCCGGCTGGTGTTCGCAACGCGGCTGCAGCACGTGCACGATCATCAGCTCGGCTTGCGTGAAAAGCCACTTTTCGGCTTCCGCGCCGGCTGCTTCCGCGGCTCGCGCGATGCGGCCGAGGTGCTTAAGCTTCGCAACGTTGCGAAGATGGTCCAGGCAGATGCCCGTCAAAATACACACTTCGTCTTCCGTGAAGACTTTCTGGCTGAGCTTGATTCGCACCATGTGTGAGCGCCTCGCAATCACCGGATGCTGACGTCAGAATACGAACGGCAAATGTCCCCTGCAATAGTCCTTCCGTTCTATTCGGCCAAACCCGGCGAAACTCGAGCACGGACCGAAAGCTAGTCCGCTCTATTATTTGACGCCGCAGGAGGCGAAAGTGTTCCGAAGCCGGATGCGAATCTTCGCGCACCCGTCGGGGAAACATAATCCTAACGATGGAATATTTCTGCTACTTCACGGATTTGTTTCGCGTGCCGTAATTCGTGGTAGGCGATCAGGCGGAGCCACTCGTAGATATTCAGCGGACCAAAGGCGGGGTGAGGCCACGTCCAGGGCTTCAGATCTTTGCAGCGATTTTCTTCGATGAAATCGAGCGTGCCTTTTCGCGAGGCGGTGATCGCCGCGACGTAATCGGGCTGCTCCGGGATGCGTTCGAGGTTGATTGGGATTGGGGATTTCAATTTTCGTGCGCGGGTGGAGGCGAGTGCGAGCGGGATGTGGAATCGCTTGAGGAACGGCACTGAATAGGGCGGTTTTTTCAGCGTTTTACGCGAGGCGGCGACAATCGATTCTTCCACCTGCATGGTGTGCGCGACAATTTCGCCGGCGGACCAGGCGCCGTTGCCAGGGTATTCGCCCCATTTTCCGGCGGGGAATTCATTCGCGACGGCGATGAATTGAGCGCGGTTTTTTGCGAGCAGGGCGAGGATGGGTTCGACGTTGGTCATCGTGGACCTCGCGCACGGGCTTGTTTCGGGCAGCTTACTGCGTGCTAAATCGTGAAGCCGCCGGCCTGCTCAAAGCCGCGAGCCAGCCGGAGAATCTTGCCTTCTCCGAAATGTGGCCCGAAGATTTGCAGGCCGATCGGGAGGCCCACGGCCGTCTTACCGCAGGGGATAGACATTCCCGGCACCCCCGCGAGAGATCCTGTAACTGTATATATATCAGCGAGATACATTTGAAGCGGATCGGCCGTCTTTTCGCCCAGCCTGAACGCCGGGGTGGGCGTCGTTGGCGTGACGATGGCATCGACCTTCTGAAACGCATTGCTGAAGTCGCGTGCGATCAGCGCCCGGACCTTCTGGGCGCGCAGGTAGTACGCATCGTAGTAGCCGGCCGAGAGGGCGTAGGTGCCGAGCATAATCCGGCGCTTCACCTCGGGGCCGAAGCCGGTCTCGCGGGTCTTGCGGTACATGTCCATCAGGGTGCCGCCGGTGACGCGGATGCCGTAGCGGACGCCGTCGAACCGGGCCAGGTTCGAGCTAGCCTCCGCCGTGGCAACAATATAATAGGTAGCGATGGCGTAGTCGGTGTGGGGCATGTTCAGCGGGACGCGAGTGGCACCCAGCTTTTCGAGCAGGGCGATGCCGGCCTGCACCTTGGCCTTCACCTCTGGGTCGAGTCCGTCGCCGAAGTAGTCTTCTGGGACGCCGATGCGCATGCCGGTGAGGTCCTGGCGGGCCTCGGCGGGGTAGTCTGCGACGGGCACCGGAGCAGACGTCGAATCGTTGGGGTCGTGCCCGGCCATGATCTTGAGGATCGTGGCGGCGTCGTCCACGTTGGTAGTGAAGGGGCCGATCCGGTCGAGTGACGACGCGAAGGCAATCAGGCCGTAGCGCGATACGCGACCGTATGTTGGCATCAGGGCTGGAATGCCGCAGAAGGCTCCCGGCTGGCGAATCGATCCGCCGGTGTCGGTTCCGAGGGAAGCGACGGCGAGTCCGGAGGCCACGATCGCCGCAGACCCTCCGCTCGAGCCTCCAGGCACCCGGTCCGGCGCTACGGGGTTCCGTACGGGACCGTATGCTGAGTTCTCGTTCGAGCTGCCCATTGCGAACTCGTCGCAGTTGGCCTTTCCCAGGATCACCGCGCCGGCAGCCTCGAGGCGCTCGACGGCCGTGGCGTCGTAAGCGGGGATGTAAGGTTCGAGGATCTTCGAGCCGCAAGTGGTGCGCACACCCTTGGTGCTTAGAACGTCCTTAACGGCGATTGGGACGCCTGCGAGCGGCGGCAGAGTCGCGGCTGTCGCGCCTTTAGCTACTGCGGCGTCGGCGCGGTCAGCTGCTGCCAGAGCGCGTTCGGGCGAGAGTGCCAGGTAGGCGTTCAACTCTGGATTGCGCGCTTCGATGCGGCGGAAAAAATCCTGCGTGATCTCGCGAGCCGACGCCTTCTTCGTGAGAAGCGATTCGCGAACGCTGGCGATATTCCAGGTGGCCGGCGCGTTCATCGCTCGATCACCTTCGGAACGCGGAAGAAAGGCTTGACGGCGTCAGGAGCGTTGTCGAGGACGTCGTTGACCACGGTGCATGGCACGAGGGTGTCTTCGCGCAGATTCGAATCGCCAGCCGCGGCCGCCGCGAATTGAGCCATCGGCTCGACGTTCGTGACGTCGAGTTCCTGCAGCTTGCCGATGTAGTTCAGGATTTCGTCGAGCTGGCCGCAATAGGTTTCCACTTCCTCCGGCGAAAGCTCCAGGTGGGCAAGTTGCGCGACGCGCAAGACATCTTCACGGCTGATTTTCATGTGGGCTCGTCAATCCATCTTAGTACAGAAGCGGCGAGGGACAAATGCGAGTGCGGGTACGCGACGATACTTCGTCGCGGCGACGAACGCGCATTCGTCGGAGGTGTGGACTACGTTACGCAGTGCCGCGAGGCGGGACTACCCGACGCGCTTGCGATTGCCGCGGACGAAGGGCGTGTGATTGTTGTCGAGTTCTTTGGAGACATGGCGCAGCTCGGCTTGGGTGGCTACGAATTTCACCTCGCGGACCAGCGTACTGCCCCAGGCTTTGTTGACGTTTGCGCGGAATTCGGCGGAAAGGCCTTCGATCTGGCGCTGCCAGGGCTTGCCGTCGGCGCGGACTTCGAGGCGGCCGTGCGTGCATCGAACAGGCCGCGTATGCGCGGCGAGCGTGGTGCCGACGACGCTGGGCCACACGGCAGTGAGCCACGTGATGGTGGCTTCCGGCCTCTTCATTTTTCGAAATGTATTCCCTAGAAAATTTCCGGCGCGTTCCATTGATGCGGAAGTCTAGCAACGCGCCACGCGCGCCGAAAGTGGCCGCGCGCGAATTTCTGTGCAAAGGCTGAGGAAATATTTTTGATAACGCAAAATATTTCCACGAAGAACTCTTGCAAAAAGGCCTTACGGCGCTTCCGGTGAATTTTGCGGCGCTGCGACCCCGTTAAGTCCGAGCTCAGAAGCGGCGGCGCGCATCGCTGCGATGCAAAATGCGATGTGTTCTTCGAGAGGCACGCCCAATTCTTCGGCGCCTTTCAAGACGTCGTCGCGACTCACGCCGCGCGCGAAGGCTTTGTCCTTTAATTTTTTTCTTACCGATGCAGCTTCCACGTCGTGAATGTTTTTCGTCGGCTTCACCAGCGCGCACGCCGTGAGGAATCCGGAAAGTTCGTCGCACGCAAAGAGAGTTTTATCGAGCGGCGATACGCGCGGCACGTTGCAATAGTCCGCGTGGCCCAGGATCGCGTGGATCATTTCCTCGGGATAGCCCAGCTCGCGCAGGATTTGTGAGCCTTGATACGGATGCTCGGCCGTCGGCGAGTGCGCGTCGTTGGGCCAGCGCTCGTAGTCGAAATCGTGCAGGAGCGCTGTATTTCCCCACAATTCCAGGTCGGCCCCGTCTTTCTTCGCGTAGGCGCGCACGCAGGCCTCCACGGCCAGCGCGTGTTTGCGCAGGCTATCGGACTGCGTGTATTCGCAAAGCAGCTTCCAGGCTTCGTCGCGTGTAGGCATAGAGCGACATTCTAGCTGTCCCACCTCAGCCCGCAAATATGTTCGTTATGAAACAAAGAACCCGTCTCGGGAGGGAATCTCGTCCCTATTTGAACGCTGGACAGGGCGCGAGACGCCAAAATTTGTTCACGTCGGCGCGCGGGGATGCCGATGGAGGCACTGTGAGCATAGTTTTAAGCGAAGCGGCATTAGAAAACTGAGAATCGTCTCAACGAATCACGAAAACGTCTCGATTTGAGACGCGGCGTGTGACTTTGTGAGAGGGAATTCGGTATTTGTTCGCGTCATTTTTAGAACACAGATGCGGGGAGCCGCGATTTTCGGTGGCGAAACGAGGCGAAAACGGAGGCGGAGCGAGCAAAAAAATCCGTCGCAGCACCGCGCGAGCGCTCCGCAAATCGTGAATTTCAAAGGTGTTGCAAAAAACGGCACCGAGTGACGCTGTGCGGCATTGTGTCGAGTACGTCAGCGGACGCAAAACGGCGATGCGCCCATCAATAGCGAGACGAGCACATTGGCCCTGACGTTGCATGTGCAGTGATTCGTTAGCTTGCGAGCAGATCGCACAACTCAAAAAATTCACGGAATTCGAAAAAGGACTTGACAAGAAATGGCACCCTATACAGAATCGCTCTCGCGCCGGTCACTGCCTTCCCCCGAAAGACAACTCCGTCCCTCCTCTTCGCATTCCCGTGTTGGTCTGCGAGGAGAACCGGTGGGTGAAAAAGCCACACTAGAAGCATGCACTGAAATCGATCGTGAAGTACTGCGCTGCGCAGTTTGCGGCTTGGTGCAATACCGCACCAAGACGGACAACTGCCGACGTTGCTTGCGGATGCTTCCGCCGAAGGTGTCGTTCGTGATTCCTTCGCCGGCGCCGCAGGATCTGCCGGGCGACGACCGCCAGCTGTTTGAGAACTGGCCGAACCGCGAAACGGTGGAGAACATCGGACAGCGGATCCGCCAGCTGCGCGAATCGCGCGGCATGACGCAGAGCCAGCTGCAGGCCCGTTCGCGCGTTTCGCGTTCGTACCTGTCGCGCATTGAAAGCGGGCAGATGACGCCCAGCCTCGGCACGCTCGAAAAGATTGCCGAAGCGCTTGGCGTTGGATTGAACCGCTTCTTCGTGCCCGAATCGAACGGCGAGACGGTGCTCGAGGATCCATTCATTCAGGGCTTGCGTCCGTACCTGCGCCAGCTGGATTGGGCGCAGTGGCAGGGAATTCTGAAGCGCCTTCAGGCGATCAGCGAACACGTCAGCACGAATCACGCGATGCGTCCCATGGCGCCGCAGGTTTCGGGCTTGGGTTCGCTGCCGCACCGCCGCCCGGCAACGGGACACACGGCTTCGGCGCTGCACCGCTAGAGCTACCCTTAGGCTCACGCGGTACACAAGAAATTTAGGTGCAGGTCTTGCGCGCGTCCTCTCTCCTCGGACGAGCGCAGGACCTGCTACCTCAACGCCGCTTCGATTCCACGAATTCTCACTCCTGCTGAAGAGTTAGCTTCCCCTAAATTTTCTAAATTCTTTTTTGCTGAACTGGTGTGTCTGGCCACGGCCGAGATGCCAACAACAATTACCTGTAGAGGCCGGTTTCGTTGGCGCGAAGCGACGACGGAAGCGGGCGCCTTTATAGGCGTGTGCGCGAACTGCGCCGGCTTGTCCGCCTGCGGCGACCAACCCGCCCCTACAGGTAGTTTCACTCGACGTGCGAGTGACGGCAAAATTTTGAGGGATTGGGCTACGAGGTGATTCGTCGGAGGACCGCCAGGGTGGCCGTCCGACGGCTGCGCGCTTACTGCGTTTCGCGCTTGCCTACGTTGACTAGGTTGATCTTCACGCCGTCGTCGGTCTTGGTGAGGGCCACGACTCGCGCGCCGTTGCCGTGGTCGTCGGTGAAGGCGATGTCCGCGTCGTCCACGACGCCTTCGTCATTGTGATCGTGGTGTTTTGTGCCGCTGGTCTTCGGAGTTTCGCGCCGGAAAGCGGGAGCCAGATGCTTGCGATACCAGGCGTCCACGGTTTCTAGGTCGTCGTCGGTCTGATAGCTCTCGATCGAAAGGCCGACTCCGGCATCATCCAGGCTCAATTCGACGTGCGCGTTGCCTTCTTTATTGCCCAGCAGCTCTGCTCCGGGATAGACGGGGAGGCCGGTGTGGCGGCTGCTATCGGTATCCACCTTGAAATTGCCGACCGGCGTGTCGAGCTCCACTTTCTTCGCCGAGTTATCCACGTGGATGTGGTGAATGAACATACCCGCGATCGCCAAGCCGAAGACGACCATCAGCAGTACGCCGCCGATCACGATGCCGAGGATCCACCAAACCGCGTTGTTGTCGCGGCGCGGCGGTGCCATATTCATCGGAGGGCGTCCGGAGGAGCCGCTAGACATAGTTCACCTCATGCATCGTCTATCCATTAATACGCGAATTGGGCGGGAAATGTTTCCTGGCACAAGACCATCAAATCGCCCCGAGCTGCGCGACGAGACTGATTGTACTCCCGCGGCGCCCTGGACGCGCTCGGCGATGGGGGACGGTTAGTAGAAGTTGACGCGGACGTCCGGGCCCTTTTCGAGGTGCACGGTATCGACGAAGCGGACCTGGCGGCTATCGAGCGTAAGGACCATCGATTGCGTGCGCATCCCTTCGCCGAAGAAGCGCACGCCGCGCAGCAGGCTGCCGGTGGTGACGCCGGTACACGCGAAGATGATGTTGTCGCCCGGCGCTAGCTCGTCGGTGTCGTAAATCCGCTTCGGATCTTTGATGCCCATTTGCGCTACGCGTTCGAAATGCTCGGGCTTCTGCACGATCAGGCGGCCGAGAATCTGGCCGTTGAGGCAGCGCAGCGCGGCGGCGGTGAGCACGCCTTCGGGCGCGCCGCCGATGCCCATCACGGCGTGGACGTTCGTGCCGCCCACAGCGGCGCTGATGCCGGCGGAAAGGTCGCCGTCGGAAATCAATTGTATGCGCGCGCCGGCCTTGCGAATTTCGGCGATCAGATTTTCGTGCCGCGGGCGGTCCATCACTACAATTACGAGATCTTCCACGCGGCGTTCGAGGCACTTCGCGATGATTTTCAGATTGTGCGCTACCGGCGCGTCGAGTTCGACGAGGCCCTTGCACTGCGGCGGGACGATCAGTTTTTCCATGTAGAGATCGGGCGCGTGGAGCAGGCCGCCGCGATTGCTGGCCGCGAGCACCACGATCGCGTTGGGCTGGCCGCCCGAGCAGAGGTTGGTGCCCTCCAGCGGATCGACGGCGATATCCACCTCAGGATATTTGCGCGATTTGTCGTGCGCCGCGGCGCCGACTTTTTCGCCAATGAATAGCATGGGCGCCTTGTCGCGTTCGCCCTCGCCGATCACGATGGTGCCGTCCATATTTACCGAGTCCATTTCGCTGCGCATCGCTTCCACGGCCACGCGGTCGGACTTCATGCCGTCGCCCTGGCCCATTGTGCGAGCCGATGCGATCGCGGCGCGCTCGACGACGCGCAAAAATTCGAGACTTAGTTCCTTTTCCATGGTGGCTCAGCTCCTGGTGCGCGTGTCTGCGTAGCGCCTCGCGATTGCGTTTCGATCGACGATTGACGATCTCGTGGGCTACTCGAAGGCGGCGATGCCGGTGATGCGCTCGCCGATGATGAGTTTGTGGATGTCGTGCGTGCCTTCGTAGGTGTACACGGACTCGATGTTGTTCATGTGGCGCATCACGCAATAATCGTCCACGATGCCGTTCGCACCCAGGATTTCGCGCGCGCGGCTGGCGCACTCGCGTGCCACCCACACGTTGTTCATCTTCAGCATCGAGATGTGCGACGGATGCACCTTGCCTGCGTCTTTCAAGCGGCCGACTTGCAGCGCGAGGAATTGCGCTTTGGTGATCTCGGTGACCATCCACACCAGTTTTTCCTGCACGAGTTGATGCGATGCGATGGGCTTATTGCCGAACTGCTTGCGTTGCTTGGCGTATTGCAGCGCAGTGTCATAGCACGCCATCGCCGCGCCAATGCCGCCCCAGCCGATGCCGTAACGCGCTTGGTTCAGGCACGAGAGCGGCCCGCGAAGACCTTCGACGCCGGGCAGCAAATTCGTAGCCGGCACGCGGACATCAGACATCGAGAGTCCGCTCGTCACCGACGCGCGCAAAGAATATTTTCCGTGAACGTCCCACGCTTTGAATCCCGGCATTCCTTTCTCGACGAGGAAGCCCCGAACTTTTTCGTCCTCGCACTTCGCCCAGATCACGGCGACGTTCGAGATTGAGCCGTTGGTGATCCACATCTTTTCGCCATTGAGGATGTAGCTGTCGCCGTCTTTCTTCGCGCGCGTGAGCATCCCACCGGGATTCGAGCCAAACTGCGGTTCTGTGAGTCCGAAGCAGCCAATCGCTTTGCCTTGCTGCAGCAGCGGGAGCCACTTGTCTTTCTGCGCGTCCGAGCCGAACGCGAAAATCGGATACATCACCAGCGCCGACTGCACGGAAACGAAGCTGCGCAGGCCGGAGTCGCCGCGCTCGAGTTCCTGCGTGACCAGGCCGTATTCCACATTCGACATCCCGGCGCAGCCGTAGCCCTTGAGGCTCGCGCCAAACAGGCCCAGCTCGGCCATCTGCGGCACAAGCTGCGTCGGGAATTTTCCCTCGCGGTTGTATTGCTCGATGATTGGCATAATCGCCTCATCGACGAACTGCCGCGCGGACTGCCGCGCGAGCTTCTCTTCGTCGGTGAGCTGAGAATCAAAATCCAGAAAATCTACGCCGGGAAATGACGGCATGTTGTGGCTCCTTGGCCTTTGAACGTGGACGGGTATGCGCTGGGCTCGAAACGTCCGATGCGTTCCACCGCAGCTCGGACGCGCGACTGAAGTTTCTAGCCGCCCCATCGCAAACCGCGATTCTATACAAACGCAGCGACCCAGGGCTAGCGCGCATCGTGTGATGTGTCTGGCGCGGCATAAGCCAAAGTGGACGGCCACGGCTCGATTTCACGGCGTGGTTGGCGATTCGCGCGCGCTCCCGTAAAATGACGAGCCCGAATACTAAAACGAAATGCGTGCACGCGGCGTTTCGACTACATGGAGGATTCAATGGCGGATTTGACGCTCGAGCAGGCGGAGAAGATCGTAGCGGCGGCGAAGAAGAAATCGACCGAGATCGGCACCAAAATGGACATCGCGGTGGTGGACGCGGGCGCGAACCTGAAGGCGTTTGTGCGTCAGGATGACGCGTGGCTCGGCAGCATCGACATTTCCATCAAGAAGGCGAAGACGGCGCGCTTCTTCAACTTCAATACCGGCGAAATCGGCAAGCTTTCGCAGCCCGGAGGCCCGCTGTACGCGATCGAGCACAGCAACGGCGGCCTGATCACGTTTCCGGGCGGCGTGGTGCTGAAAAACGCGAGCGGGGAAGTGGTCGGCGCGATCGGCGTGAGCGGCAGCACTGTGGAGAATGACCACACTGTGGCGCAAGCCGGAGCAGACGCGCTCAATAAGTAGGCCCGATTCGGACGTTTCCCGTATCGGGACCGACGTTTTGCGTCGGCGCGTCCGCGTCCCGATTTGAAACCACCCTGAAACTCCTCGAAAACCACTTTGGACGGTGCGATCCGCGAAATTTCGCGATCGCACCGTCCCGCAACTGGTTGACGTTACGCGGCATGAATGCGATAATCGTTTTCCTTGTTACGTCCTGGAAGCTAGCTCTGGTGAGCCGGCAGCACGCCTGAAACCAGATTACAATTTAGAGAGAGACGGGGCAGCCGCACTCGCACCACTTTGTAAAAATGGAAATCCTCCACCAGATCGCCAACTTCTTCCTCCAAGCTCTGCCTACCGTGGTCATTTTCTTTTTCTTCTATTTGTTCATGCGCTGGGCTTTTTTCGGTCCCATCCAAAAGGCGATGGCGGAGCGAAGTGCGAAGATCGAGGGCGCGCGCGCCGACGCCGCGGCGGTGGAAGCGGCTGCGAAGCAGGACCTGCAGCATTACAACGAAGAATTGAATCGCGCCAAGGCGCACATCTATCAGGAGCAGGAATCGTCGCGCCAAGTGGTGCTCGATGAGCGTGCGAAGCTGCTGAAGGCGATGCGCGCGCGCGCCCAGGAAGACATCGCCGCCGCGAAACGGAAAGTCGAAGACGAACGCAATGCCGCTGCTGCCGATGCCGAAGCGCTGACTCCCGCGCTGGCCGGAGAAATCGCGCGCACGATTCTGAGCGGAGGAACCCGCCAGTAATGCGAACCTTCCGCATATTTGCAGGCTCGATTTTTGTCTTCACGATGGCGCTGCTCTTTGCGGCGACGCCGGTTTTTGCGCAGGAAGAGGGACCGGTGAGCACTCCTGCCGGCACAATCTTCAAGATCGTGAACTCCGTGTTCGTGATCGCGCTGATCTTCTGGGCATTCTCGAAAGCCGCGCCGCACTTCCGCAAGCACGCCGACGACATCTCGCAAAAAATTGAAGAAGGCACGCGCGCGCGTGACGCTGCCGAGAAGCAGCGTCAGGAAATCAAGGCGCGGCTCGCCGGACTCGAAACCGAAATTCAGCAGCTTCGCGAAAAGGGCAAGCAGGAAGCCGCCGCCGAAGCCTCGCGGCTTCGCGAAGCGGCCAAAGCCGACGCGCAGAAAATCGAAGCGCAGGCCAAGGTCGAGATTGCGGCTGCCATTCGCGCGGCGCAACAAGCTTTGAAAGCGGCGACTGCCGATAAAGCTGTGGCGCAGGCCGAAGCCCTGCTGCGCCAGCAGATCAACCCGCAAACCGACGCGAATCTGGTGCGCACCTTCGTGACGAACCTCGAGAGGAGCGTCAATTGAGCGCGCTCACCGATCGATACGCTGCGGCTCTGGCGGACGTCGCAGTCGAACGCCGTGCGGGCGATGCGATTCGCAACGATCTGGCCGCGTTCGTCGATTTATTTAATCAATCGCCGGAATTGCGCGAAGCTCTCGATAGCCCGGTGGTCGACAACGACACCAAGCACCGCGTGATCGCCGAGCTGTGCAGCAAGATGGGCTTGAACGAAGCGGTTCGCAATTTTATCTATGTGGTTGTGGATCACGGCCGGCTGCACTTGCTTCAGGAAATCATTCCGGCGTTTCGCACGGAACTGAACGATCGGCTGGGAATTGCGGATGCGGAAGTCACATCGGCGCACCCGCTGAGCGACGCGGACAAGAAGCAGCTCGTCGCTGTGCTCGAAAAGCGTACGGGCAAAAAGATCGATGCGCGGTTTTCGCAGGACGCGGCGCTGGTGGGCGGCGCGGTGGTGCGAGTGGGCTCCACGATTTACGACGGCTCGGTGCGCGAGCAATTGAACCGGCTGCGCGAACAGCTGGGTTCTGAATAGTTCCGCAAGTTTAGAGGAGCAGTGAATGGCGAATATTAAGGCGGACGAAGTCACAAAAATTCTGCGCGAGCAGATCGAAGGCTACCAGCAGAAGCTGGCGGTCGAAGAAGTCGGCACCGTGATCTCGGTGGGCGACGGCATCGCGCGCGTGCACGGCCTGGATAAGTGTATGGCTGGCGAAATGATCGCGTTTCCGGGCGACGTGTTCGGGATTGCGCTGAACCTCGAAGAAGACCAGGTCGGCGTGGTGCTTCTGGGCGACTACGACAAGATTCGTGAAGGCGACACGGTAAAGCGCACGAACAATATTATGTCCGTGCCCGTGGGCGACGCGATGATCGGGCGCGTGGTAAACGCGCTAGGGCAGCCGATCGACGGCAAAGGTCCGATCGCGACGAAAGATCGCTACCCGGTGGAAAAAATCGCGCCGGGCGTTGTGGATCGCCAGCCGGTGCGCGAACCGATGCAGTCTGGTATCAAATCGATCGACGCGATGATTCCCATCGGCCGCGGACAGCGCGAATTGATCATCGGCGACCGCCAGACCGGAAAGACCGCCGTGATTCTGGATACGATCCTGAATCAGCGCGGCGGCGACATGATTTGCATTTACTGCGCGATCGGCCAGAAGCGTTCGACGATCGCGCAGGTAGTCAAGACGCTCACAGAAGCGGGCGCGATGGAGCACACCATCATCGTCGCGGCCACGGCTTCCGAAGCGGCCTCGATGCAGTACATCGCGCCTTTTGCGGCCTGCGCGATCGGCGAATATTTCCGCGACACCAAGCGCCACGCTCTTTGCGCGTACGACGACCTTTCGAAGCACGCGCAGGCGTACCGCGAAATTTCGCTGCTGTTGCGCCGCCCTCCCGGCCGTGAAGCGTTCCCGGGCGACGTGTTCTTCCTTCACTCGCGTTTGCTGGAGCGCGCTGCCAAGCTCAACGACGAACTGGGCGCGGGCTCTTTGACGGCTCTGCCTGTGATCGAAACGCAGGCGGGCGACATTTCCGCGTACATTCCGACGAACGTGATTTCGATCACGGACGGCCAGATCTTCCTCGAAGCCGACCTGTTTAACAGCGGCTTCCGTCCCGCAGTAAACGTGGGTCTTTCGGTGAGCCGCGTCGGCGGCAACGCGCAGATCAAGGCCATGCGGCAGGTTTCCGGCACGCTGCGCCTCGACCTCGCGCAGTACCGCGACCTCGCGGCGTTCGCGCAGTTCGGCACCGACCAGCTCGATAAATCCACGCAGAATCAGCTGGCTCGCGGCGCGCGCCTGACGGAAATTCTGAAGCAGGATCAATACCAGCCGCTGTCGGTGGAAAAAGAAGCGTTGATCATCTGGGCCGGCTCGAACAAGTATCTCGACGAATTGCCCGTGAGCGAGTGCCGCCGCTTCGAACGCGAGCTGTATCCGTTCGTGGAGACCAACTACGGCGGCTTGCTGAAGATGTTGCGTGAAAAGAAGCAATTCGACGACGCAGTGAAGGCCGAAGCCAAAAAGGCGCTCGACGATTTCCTCGGCCGCTTCAAGGCGAGCCTGGAAGCCGCGAAGGCGAATACTCCGGCTGTCGATAAGGCTGCCGCTGCAACGCCTCCGCCGCCAGCACCGGCTCCGGCGGCTGCCCACTAATCACGGAATTCGATGCCTACACTTCTCGATTACCGGCGAAGAATCCGCTCTGTGAAGAGCACGCAGCAGATCACGCGCGCCATGAAGTTTGTGGCGGCGGCCAAACTGCGTCGCGCGCAAGAGGGCGTCTTTGCCGCGCGGCCATACGCAAAGGAAATTCTGCGCGTGCTGCGTTCCGCAGCAGCGCGTATGGAAGCTCCCGCGCATCCGCTGCTCGAGCGCCGAGAAGAAAAGAAGATCCTCGTACTGCTCGTCACCGGCGACCGTTCGCTCGCGGGCGCGTTCAATACGAACGTGCTGCGCCACGCCACGGAATTCATCCGCGCGCACCACCTAGAAACGATCGAAATGATCACCGTGGGCCGCAAGGGCCGCGACTATTTTAAGAAGCGCGGCGTTACTCCCCTGGCTGAATATATCGACGTCTCGGCCTCGGTGGATATCAAGAAAGCCCGTGAGATCGCGCAAAAAGTCGCCGAGATGTACACCTCCGGCGAAGTTGACGCCGTTTACGCGGTGTACAACGAATTCAAAAACGTGATGGTGCAGAATCTTCGCGCCGTGAAGCTGCTGCCCATCGATCCGGCCGTGGTGAAGCAATCGCCCGAAGGCGAAGCGCAAATCACCGACGAACCGGCCGACCAGGCAAAAGATCTTCCGACGGAAGCTGCAGCGGAAGGGAAAACGCGCCTGATCGACTACATCTACGAGCAGCCCGTGGATCAGATTTTCGCGGGCCTGCTGCCGCGTTACCTGGAGTCCGAGATTTTCCGAGTGTTGCTGGAATCGGCCGCTGCAGAACACGCAGCGCGCATGACGGCCATGGATTCCGCTACGCGCAACGCTTCGGATTTGATCCGGAAGCTCACGCTGCAGATGAACAAGATTCGCCAGGCGGCGATTACCACGGAAATTATTGAAATTGTCAGCGGCGCGTCGTCGGCTACGTCCTAGCGCGCCCATAGATACGAGGAAAAGAAGAACATGGCAAACGCAGATCCAAACGCAGCACACAAAGTCGGCAAGGTGGTCGAGGTCATCGGCCCCGTCGTTGACGTCCAATTTGAAGAAGGGCACCTGCCGTATATCCACAACGCCATCCGGATCACGAGCGAAGGCTTCAACACGCCGGAACCGCTCGACCTGATCGCCGAAGTGGAACAGCACCTGGGCGAAGGCCGCGTTCGCACCGTCGCGATGAAGCCGAACGAAGGTCTCGTCCGCGGCATGAAAGCGATCGACCTCGGCGAACCGATTTCCGTTCCCGTAGGCCGCGCGGTCCTTGGCCGCGTACTCAACGTGCTCGGCGAGCCGGTGGATAAACTCGGCCCGGTGAAGACTGAGAAGCGCTACCCGATTCACCGTCCTGCGCCGGTGCTCGAAGATCAGTCCACCACTCTCGAAATGTTCGAAACGGGCATCAAAGTGGTCGATCTGATCGAACCGTACCTGAAGGGCGGAAAGATTGGCTTGTTCGGCGGCGCGGGCGTGGGCAAGACGGTTTTGATTCAGGAGTTGATTCACAACGTCGCGATGAAGCATGGCGGCGTGTCTGTGTTCGCGGGCGTCGGCGAACGTACCCGTGAAGGAAACGACCTGTGGCTCGAAATGCAGGAGTCGGGCGTCGTCGTTCCCGGCAACTCCGAAAAATCACGCTGCGCCCTGATTTACGGCCAGATGACCGAGCCGCCCGGCGCGCGTCTTCGCGTGGGCCTCACCGGCTTGACCGTCGCGGAATATTTCCGCGATGAAGAAAAGCTCGACGTGCTGCTCTTCATCGACAATATTTTCCGCTTCGTGCAAGCGGGCTCGGAAGTATCGGCGCTGCTCGGCCGCATGCCTTCCGCCGTGGGTTATCAGCCGAACCTCAACACCGAAATCGGCGCTCTTCAGGAACGGATTACCTCCACGAAGAACGGTTCGATCACCTCGGTGCAGGCGATTTACGTGCCCGCCGACGACTACACGGACCCCGCTCCGGCCGCCACCTTCGCTCACTTGGACGCGACCACGAACCTGAGCCGCCAGATCGTCGAACGCGGTATTTATCCCGCCGTCGATCCTCTCGCGAGTTTCTCGCGTATTTTGGATCCGCGCATCGTCGGTCAGGATCACTACAACGTGGCCCGCGCCGTGAAGTCCGTGCTGCAGCGCTACAAGGAACTGCAGGACATCATCGCGATTCTCGGTATCGAAGAACTTTCCGATGACGACAAGCAGACCGTCGCGCGCGCCCGCAAGATCGAAAAGTTCATGTCGCAGCCGATGTTCGTCGCCGAGCAGTTCACCGGCCTCGCCGGCAAGTACGTGAAAATCGAAGACACCGTCCGCGGCTTCAAGGAAATCGTGGAAGGTAAGCACGACGATCTGCCCGAGCAGGCGTTCTACATGGTCGGCACGATCGAGGAAGCTCGCGAAAAGGCGGAGAAGGCTGCCGCCGCGGCATAGTCTCGCCACGCGCGCGCGGAATCTCTAACCATGGCCACGATACCGGAAAAAATCGAGCTGCAGGTGGTGACGCCGGCAAAGCACATCCTCAGTGAGGACGTGCAATCCGTCGAGCTGCCCGGCAAGGATGGCTACCTCGGAATTTTGCCCGGCCACGCGCCGCTGCTCACCGAACTCGGCGCCGGCATCCTCACGTTCAGTAAGGGCGGCGAGACGCGCTCGATGACCGTGATCGATGGCTTCGCCGAAGTGCTGCCGAATCGCGTGATCGTGCTCGCCGATGAATCCGAGCGCGTGGAAGATATCGACGCCGGCAAAGCGCGCGCAGAACTCGAAAAGGCGCAGCACGAATTGCCCGGTGCAGGCGCGAGCGAAGAGGACTGGGAGCGTGCCAACGCCGCCATCGCGCGGGCCACCGTACGCGTCCAGGCCGCGGAGAAGACCGGCGGCTCCGGCAGCCCCGCTCGCGAATTGCAGCCTGCCCACTGAGCTAACCCCATTGTTTCCTTCCGCACACGGCCGAAACCGCTTACGCTCTGCCGCATCCAATTCGGTATAGTGAGAAACACGGCCCAATGAGCGAAGTTATCGTTTACTCCACATGCTGGTGCGGCGATTGCCGGCGCGCGAAAAACTTTCTCCGCGAGCGGGGCGTCTCGTTTCGCGAAGTGAATATCGATGACGATCCAGACGCGGCCGCGCTTGTGATGAAGGTCAACAACGGCAAACGCAAAGTGCCGACCATCGGCACCACCGACGGCCGTTATTTTTCGCTCAGCCCATTTGATCCCTGCAAGCTTTCCTCTGAACTGAATATCCCGCTCAACGTGGCGCACAACTGCCCGATCTCGAATTTCCTTAAGAAGTAAATGTAGCGGCGTGGTCTTTAGCGCCGCACGTCCTTCTCGCGTTTCCCTGTAATTCCTAGAGGAGTTGGTGTGTCTAGCTGAGGCCGACGCCGCACGTCATCACGCCGGCAAGCCGCATCTCAGGCGTGAGCACCACGATGTCCGCATCCGCGCCCACCGTGAGTATTCCTTTTTTGCCTGCCACGCCAAGCCGCCGGGCCGGAAGAATCGTCGCCATTCGCACTGCATCCACAAACGGCACGCCCAGGTTCACCAAATTCCGCAAAGCGCGGTCGAGCGTGAGCGTGCTGCCGGCGAGATTGCCTTCCGAACTGCGCGCTACGCCCTTCGATACATCCACTTCAATTTCTCCGAGCCTGTATTTTCCGTCCGGCATCCCCGTGGCGGAGATTCCGTCGCTGATCGCGATTACCGTGTCGAATCCCTTCGTGCCGAGCAGCACCTGCATCGCCGGACCCGCCACGTGCACGTTGTCCGCGATCACCTCGGCGGTCACATCCGTGTCCGTCAGGATCGCCGCAATCACGCCGGGATCGCGATGGCTGAAGGGGCGCATCGCGTTATAGACGTGCACGCCGTGCCGCGCGCCCGCATCGATTGCCGCGCGCGCCTGCTCGTACGTCGCGTCGGTGTGGCCGATGCCCACCACCACGCCTTCTGATGTGGCAGCGTGAATCAGATCGATCGCGCCAGGAATTTCCGGAGCGATCGTGATCATTTTCACCAAGCCATCCGCAGCTTCGAATAATTGCTTGAATACCGGGATCGAAGGCGGCGCAATTGAAGCCGTCGGATGAACTCCGCGCCGTGCGTGCGCGATGAACGGCCCTTCGAGGTGAATGCCGAGAATCTCGGCGCCGAATCGCGTGCGTTCCGCGGCCGGCTTCTGCGCGCGAATGTATTTTGCGATTCCTTCCAGGCTGCGGCAGGTCGCGTCGATAGGCGCCGTCACCGTCGTAGCCACCATCGATGTAGTGCCAAATCGCGCCACGGTCGCGGTGATCTTGTCGAGCGCTTCGGGCGTTCCTTCCATCACGTCGCGCCCGCCCGCGCCGTGAATATGCACGTCCACAAATCCGGGAATGACGGTGAGGTTCGATGCAACGTAGTCCGCCGCGCCCGGCGGGATGTGCGCTTCGTCACGGTGGCCGATGTAGGTGATGCGGCCGTCCACGATCGTCATCACGCAATCGGTGAACTCTTCCTGGGGCGCCAGAATCCGTGTCGCGTAAATCGCCGTGGCCGTCATAGCGTCACCATGCTAGCTGAACTTTCCTCGAAAATCAGCGTCGAGCCTTGCATCCTTTTCCTGGTCCGCTACAATTGAGAGTCGCATTTTATTGGAGGAATTCATGGCTCATGACAAGCGCTACGTCGCGCAGAAGCGCCAGCGCCGCCGCCGCAAGGCCGCAAAATCGAAAGTGAAGGCGTTCGAGGCCGGCAAGGTCGCGTTCGATAAGCTGCCCAAGCTCGCGAAAGAGCTGCATCACCGCAAGGTGAAGGCCGCCAAGCGCACCGCGTAGTTCGCAACCGCCGCATCGCGCTCGCTGCCGCTCGGTCGCAGCGGCTAAAATCCGGATCGTGCTGCACGCACAAAAAAGGGGCGTCGTTAGACGCCCCTTTTCCTTTTGCACCCGCCATCACATCGAAGCATGAAGCTTTCCGAGGCCCGGCGTAGTTCTTAGTTGCCGCCGGTCACTGCTTGCGCGTGCGTCGTGTTGGCCTTCGGCACGCTCAGGTAGCCCTGGATTTTGTCTTTGCCCACCGAGTTCACCACGAACTCCAGCGGAGCATGCTGACCGTTCTCGAAGAGGTATAGCGGTTCGTTCGCCGTCATGTTCTTCTTCTCGTGGCGCTGATCGTCCACGAAGATCGTCACGGCGTACTGGTTCTTCTTCGAGTTGGTGTTGTGCAGTTCCACCATCAGGTTGCCCACTTTCTCGCGCGAGTTCTTCTTCTCGATGTTGAACTCGTAGTAGTCGCGCTCACCCAGCCGGCGAAGCTCTTCCACTTCGTCGTGGTTGCGCGCGATCAGCGTGCCGAATTCGCCGCGGGCCATCTGCAAATTGTTCTTGGTCGCGTCGAGGTCGGTCTTCACGCCCGTCACGTCCGTACCCAGCTTGTTCACGTCGTCCGTGCTGGCCTTCGTCGCCAGTTGCGCGTTGGTCTGATTTTGCAGATCTGCGAGTTGCGCCGCGTCGTCTTCCTTAATCTTTTTCGCCTGCGAGCGCGCCTTGGAAAGCTCGCCTTCGGTGAGCTTCATCTTGTCGGTCACCACGCTCAACTCGCCCTCGAGTTGCGCGTTGGTGTCTTCGGCTTTCGCGAGCCGCTGGCCGAGCACTTCTTCGTTGTGCGCCAGTTCGTCCTTCTGGGACGCGACCGTCTGTGCAAGCTCTTTGGAGCGAGTCGATGCCGACCAGCCCACGCCGAGCCCGGCGAGCGAAATCACAGCGAGAGCCACCACTCCCACGCCCACCCAGCGAGGAGTGCCCTGGTTCTCAGCGATCACCACGTCGTGGTTTTCGATACTCATTTCAGTGTCCTCCGGAAATCCCTTGCGTGTTGGGGTAAATGCAGGGGGAGGGCCAAATTCCTGATATGGGCTGTGGGCCTGTAATGCTCTGAAAATAGGCCTGTTATCGATTCCCAAAGTGAGACGGGGTGGGGCGATACCCGTACGGGCTGTGCAAAATTTACGTCAGGTTAACATTTCTGCGTGGTTGGTCTGACACGGCCGGAGAGCCGTCTTGGCAAAGGCATTCGTGCCTGTGCGCACCTCACATTCTGTGAGGTGCGGGTTTGACCATCGATATCCTGGCAGCCATCGCTACCCGAGCGAAAGTCGGATTTGGTAAGAAATGCATGTGGCACAGGCCGCTGTTGCCTGTGTGCCTTTCTCTTATGTCCGGTGCTCTTTTTTTAGCGGCTCGGAACGATCGTCATCGCCTGGAGGCGCGCGATGCGATCCGAAAGTGGCGGATGGGTGCTGAAGAGGTTCGCGAACATCTGGCGGATCGCCATCGGCTGCACGATGCACAGCGCTGCCGTGGTCGGCGGGATCTGGCTCGGAATGCGTTGATTGTAAGCGCCCAATTTTCCGAGAGCGCTGATCAAGCCGTTCGCGTGGCCCACCATCTGCACACCGGATTCGTCGGCTTGGTACTCACGGCTGCGCGAAATTCCCATCTGCAGCAGCAGCGCTCCGATCGGCGCGAGAATCAACATCGCCAGCGCCATAATGGCGCCGCCGTTGTCGCGGCCTCGTCCGCGGCCGCCAAACATTCCGCCAAATCTGGCGAGCATAGTAATTGCGCCCGCAAGCGTCGCGGCAATGGACGACGTAAGAATGTCGTAGTTGCGAACGTGCGAAAGCTCGTGCGCGATTACGCCTTCCAGCTCGTCATCGTTCATCAGTTCCATCAAGCCTTGCGTCACGGCGACCGACGCGTGGCTCGGATTGCGTCCCGTGGCGAACGCGTTCGGCGCCGCCTGCGGCACAAGGTACAGCTTCGGCATCGGAAGATTTGCCTTCGCCGCGAGCCGTTCCATCACCGCATACAAACGCGGAGATTCCTCGCGCGAAATCGGAACCGCGCCAGCGGACTTCAGCGCGATCTTGTCCGAGAAGAAGTACGCGCCGCCATTCATCAGAATCGCGACGAACAGCGCGAGGATCAGGCCGCCGCGTCCCGCCAGCGCTCCGCCGACAAACAAAAGAAACAACGTCATGGCTGTAAGAAGAAATGTGGTCTTAATCGTATTCATGGCTGCTACCTCATGCGTGCCGGCCGCTTCGCGCGACCGGCACACGGATGAACACTATTTAGGATGCGGCGCCGGCCTTCGCTGATTCCGGAGCGAATTTCATCTCGCCGGACTTCGCGTCGGCATCGACCTTCACAGTTTGGCCCGCTTTCACCGCGCCGTCGAGGATCTTCAACGCCAGCGGATCCTGGATCAGCTTTTGAATCGCCCGCTTCATCGGGCGCGCGCCGTACACCGGATCGTAGCCCTCTTTGAAGAGCAGCGTCTTCGCCGCCGCCGTGAGCTTCAGCTTGATCTGGCGTTCGCCGAGCCGCTTTACCAGGTGAGCGAGCTGCAGGTCGATGATGTGCTCGATCTGATCCTTGCCCAGGGGTTTGAAAACGACGATGTCGTCGATGCGGTTCAGAAATTCCGGGCGGAACACCTCGCGCAACGCCGCGAGCGCTTCTTCGCGCGCCTTCTTCGGATCGCTGCCCATCAATTCGAAAATCGCGGCCGAGCCTACGTTCGACGTCATCATGATCACTGTGTTGCGGAAATCCACGGTGCGGCCTTTTCCGTCGGTGAGGCGGCCGTCGTCGAGAATCTGCAGCAGGATGTTGAAGACATCCGGGTTCGCCTTTTCGATTTCGTCGAAAAGCACCACGGAATAAGGACGGCGCCGCACCGCTTCCGAAAGCTGGCCGCCCTCTTCATAGCCCACGTAGCCCGGAGGCGCGCCGATCAAGCGTGCGACAGAGTGCTTCTCCATGTATTCAGACATGTCGAGCCGCACGATCGCGCGTTCGTCGTCGAAAAGAAATTCCGCCACGGCGCGTGTGAGTTCAGTTTTGCCCACGCCGGTCGGTCCGAGGAAAAGAAACGAGCCAATGGGGCGATTCGGGTCACTCAGCCCGGAGCGGCTCCGGCGAATTGCATTCGCCACCACGGCCAGCGCATCGTCTTGCCCCACCACGCGTTCGCGCAGCCGCTCTTCCATGTGGATGAGCTTCTGCACTTCGCCTTCGAGCAGCCGTCCCGCCGGAATGCCGGTCCACTTGCTGACGATCTTGGCGATTTCTTCCTCGCCCACCTCTTCCTTCAGCATCGGATGATCTTTTTGCAGTTCGCCCAGGCGGTCCTGTGCGGCTTTCAATTCTTTTTCCGCGGTGGAAAGCTTGCCGTACCGGATTTCCGCGACTTTCGACAAATCGCCAGAGCGCTCGTACTGCTGCTCTTCGGTCTTCAACCGGTCGATCTCTTCTTTGCGGCTGCGGATTTTGCCAATGGCATCTTTTTCCGTCTGCCAGTGCGCCTTCAGCGCGTTCGATTTCTCGCGCAGCCCGCTCAGTTCCTTGTCGATCTGCTTCAAGCGTTCGCGCGACGCGGAGTCGGACTCCTTCGTCATCGCCTGCCGCTCGATTTCGAGCTGCATGATGTGGCGCTCGATCTGGTCGATGTCCGCGGGCAGGGAATCGATCTCCATGCGCAGCCCGGCGGCCGATTCGTCCACAAGGTCGATCGCTTTATCCGGAAGAAAACGGTCGGTGATGTAGCGCTGCGAAAGAATTGCGGCGGCCACGATTGCGGCGTCCTTGATGCGCACGCCGTGGTGCACTTCGTAGCGTTCCTTCAAGCCCCGCAGAATCGCGATCGTATCTTCCACCGACGGTTCCGCCACGAACACGGGCTGGAAGCGGCGTTCGAGTGCGGGATCTTTCTCGATATACTTGCGGTATTCGTTGAGTGTGGTCGCGCCGATGGCACGCAGCTCGCCGCGCGCAAGCGCAGGCTTCAGCATGTTCGACGCGTCCATCGAACCTTCGGCCGATCCCGCTCCCACAAGCGTATGAAGCTCGTCGATGAAAAGGATGATCTGCCCGTCGGATTCGGTGACTTCCTTGAGCAACGCTTTCAGGCGGTCTTCGAATTCGCCGCGATACTTCGCGCCCGCAATCAGCGACGCGAGATCGAGAGACACGATGCGCTTGGTCTTCAACACTTCCGGCACGTCGCCCGAAACGATGCGTGTCGCCAGACCTTCGACGATCGCCGTCTTGCCGACGCCAGGCTCGCCGATCAGCACAGGATTATTTTTCGTGCGGCGCGCAAGGATCTGCATCACGCGGCGGATTTCTTCGTCGCGGCCGATCACCGGATCGATCTTGCCCCGCCGCGCCATTTCGGTGAGGTCTTTCGCATACTGCTCGAGAGCGCGATAGCTTGCTTCAGGATTCTGCGAAGTGACGCGATGGCTGCCGCGAATGGCAGCCATGGCTTGCAGGATCGAGTCGCGCGTCGCGCCCTTGCGCGTCAGGAGCTGCCCGGCCGGATCTTTCGATTCGTGGGCAATCGCCAGCAGGATGTGCTCGGTCGAGACGTACTCGTCCTTCAGGCTTTTCGCTTCGTCAAACGCGCGCTCCAGCACGCGGTTCGAAGCGTCGCTCAAATACTGCTGGCCGGCGCCCGAAACTTTGGGCAGGCGCGCGATCGCCTTCTCGGCTTCGCTTGCGAGCGCCGTCGGAGACACGCCAAGCTTTTCCAGCAGTGGCGGCACCACACCGTCACCCTGCGCGACGAGCGCCCAGAGCAGGTGCAGCGGCTCAATTTGTTGTTGGCCCTCGCGGCTGCCAAGCTCTTGCGCGGCTTGCAGCGCTTCCTGGGCCTTTACAGTCAACTTATCAAAACGAATCATGCGCGGAGTTTCTCACTTTTCTCTGGATGTAGAAAGAGGGCGGGATGGATCAAGCCACCCCGCCCTCTCGTGTTTCGCTCGGCCGGCGGTGGCCGGCCGGCGCGTTAGTTCTGGCTATTGGCGACGTTGATCTTCACTTGCTTCGGCTTCGACTCGGCCCGCTTCGGCATTTCCACCGTCAGCACACCGTTCTTATATTCGGCCTTGATCGCTTCCGTGTTAACGGTCGTCGGCAGGCCAAAGCTGCGGCTGAATGAGCCGTAGGTCCGCTCGATGCGCAGGTAGTTGTCTTCCTTCACTTCGCTGTTGAAGCTGCGTTCGCCGCGGACGGTCAACGTATTGTTCTCGACGCGCACGTCGATGTCCTTCTCGTTCACGCCGGGGATGTCGGCCTTCAGCACGACTTCATTTTCCGTCTCATGGATGTCCACGGCCGGTGCCCACGACGTCAAGGCCGAGTTGTCAGCCTGGGCAGGCGTGGCCGAATCAAACAGCTGATTGACCTGCTCCTGCAGGTTCGAGAGGTTGCGAAGCCGGTTCCAACGGATCACAGAATTCATGGTTCAAGCTCCTGTAAGAGTTGTCGCGCTTTATTAGCGCATCACCACTATAAAATATGCGCGTAGTGTTGTCAAGTCAAAAATTAGACCAATTCTTTCATACACTTAGAAACTCCCACGTTTATTCTATTACCCTGACAATAAGGCACTTAAGGTAGAGCGTCTCAGGCATCGTCAGCAGCACCGGATGATCCTGAGCCTGCATCCTCCGCTCCGACACGACGATGGACTTTTTAGCATCATTTGCCGCCTCCGCCACGATCTGCAGAAGCAGCGCCTCGCTGATGTGGTACGAGCACGAGCAGGTGATCAGATACCCGCCAGGTTTCAGCAGCTTCAGCGCTCGAAGATTGATCTCCTTATACCCACGCTGCGCCGCGGGGATCGAGTCGCGATTCTTTGCAAATGCTGGTGGGTCGAGGATGATCGTGTCGAATCGCCGGTCGAGCTCGTCGTACTCCTTCAACAGGTCAAAAGTGTTGGCCTCGCGAAACGTGACATTCGAGATTTTGTTCAGCTCCTGATTCCGTCGCGACGCGACGATGGCCGCAGGCGCCATGTCCACCGCTTCCACGTGGTCGCAGTTCGCCGCGACTGTGAGCGCAAATCCGCCCTGATAGCTGAAGCAGTCCAGAACCTCACCCTTCGAATAGCGCCGCGCGGCCCAATGATTCTCCCGTTGGTCGAGGAACCCGCCGGTCTTCTGCCCGCCGGCCAGGTCGTACACAAACGAAATGCCGTTTTCTTTCGCCACGATCTCATTCGGCACTTCGCCGTACAGCACGCCCACCTTCTGTTCGAGATTCTCGAGCAGCCGCACCTTGGGATCGTTGCGCTCGAGCACTCCCTTCGGCTGAAACATCTCGACCAATAGATCGACAATCACGCTCTTCTGTTTCTCGGCCGCCTGGCTCAGCGTCTGAATCACAAAGTAGTCGCCGTAACGATCCACGATGATCGACGGCAGATGGTCCGCCTCTCCGTGCACCAGGCGAAATGCGTCCGTGTCTTCGACCACGAGCCGGCGATAATCCGCCGCTTGCTTCAGCCGCGATGCGAAAAATTTGCGGTCGATCGCGATGTCTTCGCGAGTAAGCAAACGAACGGCAATCTGCGAGCGGTCGCTGTAGAACGCGCGCCCCTGGAAATTGCCGCGCTCATCGTTCACGCGGACGATTGCGCCCGCCTCCGCGCCGCCGGGCTTCACATCGCTGCGATACACCCACCAGTGCCCGGAGCGCAGCCGCTCCACGCCCCGCGTACTGATCACCACCGAAGGTTCACGATCTCGTACAAAAGGCACGTAGGACCTCGAAAAGGGAATCGCGCCGCCGATTCGCTACAATAGATTCGCAAATGCGGGCGCAAACGCCGCCACAAACTTAACGACGGGGAGTCTTTAGCATAGTCGCACAAGCGCCGCCAGCCGCACGCACCCACGATGAATCTCAGCGACTTCGACTTCCATCTTCCGCCCGAGCAGATCGCGCAGCGCCCGCTTTCCACGCGCGACGCTTCGCGCATGCTCGAACTCAATCGCCCAACCGGCGCGTTCACCGACCGCCAATTCCGCGACCTGCCCGATCTCCTCCGCGGCGACGAGTTGCTCGTCCTCAACAATGCTCGCGTTCTGCCCGCGCGCCTATTCGGTCGCCGCAAAGGTATCCACGCCGCGCCGCCGGGCAAAGAAAATCCCGAGCGAGCGCTCCACCTCACCGCCGAAATCGAAGTTCTGCTGGTGAGGCCGCTCGGCAACGACCGCTGGGAAGCGCTCGTGAAACCCGGTCGCAAGATGCCCGTCGGCGAGCACATCGTTTTCGGCGACGGCGCGCTTGAAGCCGAAGTCGAAGAGCGCGGCGACTTCGGCCTCCGCATCCTGCGTTTCGCGCCCGCCACGAATTTTCACGAAGCCGTCGCCAAGCTTGGCCACATCCCGCTGCCGCCCTATATCAAGCGCGAAGACGACGCCGCCGACCGCGACCGCTACCAAACCGTGTACGCACGCGAAGGCACCGCCGTCGCCGCACCCACCGCCGGCCTCCACTTCACGCCCGAAATCCTGCGAAGCATCGAAGACCGCCGCATCGAAATCGCCGAGATCACGCTCGACGTCGGCCTCGGCACCTTCGAACCCGTTCGCACCGAGATACTCGAAGACCACAAAATCCACGCTGAGACCTACGGAATCTCCGAAGCCGCGGCCGACGCGATCGCCCGCGCAAAGCAAGCACGTCGCCCCATCCTCGCCGTAGGAACCACCGTCGTTCGCACCCTCGAAGACGCCGCGACCAAATCCGCGGACGCGTTGCCGCAGGCCGGCCGCGCCGAAGCCACGATCTTCCTCTACCCCGGCAAGCCCATCCGCGTAGTCGATCAACTCCTGACAAATTTCCACCTGCCGCAGTCCAGCCTTCTCGCTCTCGTCGCCACGCTGGCCGGCCGCGAAAATATCCTCCGCGCCTACAATCACGCCGTCGCCGCCGGCTACCGCTTCTACAGTTACGGCGACTGCATGCTCATTCGCTAAGAAGCCAGGCTCACCGCGCCGCCGAGCCAATCCGTCTCCCCGTAACACCATGCCCGTCAGCGATTTCGTGCATTCCGGACCACTGTTCGACTATAATTTGCCGCTTGTGGTCGGAGACGTCTGAATGCGTTATCTGATTCTGAGTGACATCCACGCAAACCTCACGGCGCTGGACACCGTGCTCGACACGGTGAAAGGCCGGTGGGACAAAGTCGTCTGCCTGGGCGACGTTGTGGGGTACGGTCCCGACCCCAATGAAGTGGTGGACCGCATCCGTGAAATCGACGCGGTCACGATCCGCGGCAATCACGATAAAGCCGGCTCCGGCCTTGCCAACGCCGACGATTTCAATCCCGTCGCGCGCAATGTGGCTCTCTGGACGCGCGACCACCTCCGCCCCGAAAATCGCGAGTGGCTCGAAAAGCTGCCCACCGGCCCGATCACCGTCGATACCTTCATGATGGTCCACGGCGCCTTCCGCGACGAAGACGAATACGTCTTCGCGCCCGCGCAAGCGCTCGATAGCCTGCTCGACGCCCGCGCGCAAGTCACCTTTTTCGGCCACACGCACCTGCAGGGCGGGTTCACTCTGTTCGACAATAAAGTCGGTGTCCTGCATTTCAAGCCGCCCGCGGGAACAAATTTCTCCACTTTGACGACGGATGTGGAGACGACGTATCTGCTGAACCCCGGCTCGATCGGGCAGCCGCGCGACGGAGACACACGCTCGGCCTTCGCGATCGCCGACCTGGCAAACAACGTCGTCGAATTCTGGCGCGTGCCCTACGATATCGAAGACGTGCAGAAACGCATGGCCACCGCGGGACTGCCCGAGCCGCTCATTCTGCGTTTATCTTTCGGTCGCTAGGTTCGCCAGGCAAATGTCAGTCAGCGGAGCGCGGGAAACGCAGGCAGTCTTTTCGCGCTGGCGTGGAATCAAATCGATGCGGTAGTCATCCGAAAGTCACTCAGGGATTTTTGATGGAACCGGGCGAGAGCTCCTACAAAGACCAGCGCAGCCAGTTTCCCATCGCATTTGCTTTGGGTTTGGTCATCTGCGCGATCGCGGTCGCTGTGATCGTGATGGTCGTGAAGCACACGCGCACCGCGCCCGCCGCGGAAATTAAGCTTCCCTACGGCGCGGCCGAGCAGGCTTACTCCGACCGCATCCACTTTGACGACATTAAGCTCGCCCACGCCCAGAATTTTCTGAACCAGGACTTCACCTACGTTGCCGGCACGCTCGCGAACATGGGCAACAAAGACATCAAAGCCATTCAGGTGCAGGTCGAGTTTCGCGACAACCTGAATCAGGTCGTCCTCCGCGAAACCGAATCGCTCATTCCGCCCGATGCCGCGCCCCTTCCCGCCGGCGAACGCCGCGATTTTCAGGTCACCCTCGAGCACCTTTCCGGCGAGTGGAATCATCAGTACCCTTCTATACACGTCACGGGCCTCGTACTAGAATAGCCGCACAGCCGCCCCGCCCCAGAAGGACCGACAAATGAAACGTGCTGCCTCGCACGCCGCCGATAACGCCGGTTGGAAGCCGTCTCAGGCAGGCCCGGCTCTGCCGGAAACCGAATGGCAGGCGCTCGATCGCGCGCTCGCGGAGTTTGCCGCATCGGGTACGGCCGAGGTGCGCGAAGACGGAGAGTGGCTCGCCGACCTCGCCGCGTTTCAGTACGAATTGAAAACCGAAGGCCGCGATCCCGTCGTTCATCTTTGGTCGGAAGCGCGGAATTTAACCCGCCGCATCGCAAGCATCCGCGAACAAACCAGCCAACGCGTCGTGCTGGACGTGAGGAAATTCGGCCGCGCCAAGCCCGTGAAGCTCGAATTTCTGCGGCGCGATTCGGCGCGGCCCGAAACTCGCGTCAGCCGCGAACAGTTCCGCGCGCGCTTCGAGCGCATCCTCGCGGAGCGATTTCCAGACGCAATCGTCGATTCGCTTACCGCGTCGCCCGACCTCGAGCACTCGTTCTCGGGCATTTACGTGCGCGGAGTAATGCATGAAGGCGCGCGCGCCTGGGCGCTGCTCGCCGCGTCCAGCGAGGAAACCGCCGCGTCGATCGAGGGCATGCTGGCTTTCGGGTTGATCTGGCTCGACTGGGCCAGAAGCCACTCCGCGAAGCGCGCGATCGAGGGCCTGCGGCTCTTCGTCCCAGCGGGCACTTCCGCGTCGATCTCCGAAAAGCTACCTGGCCTTTCCACTAGCAGCGTACGCGTCGAAATTTTCGAGATGGTGGGCCACGACGCCGAAATGCGCCGCGTCCCGATTTCCGACGCTGGCAATCTCAAAAGCTGGCTCGTTCCGCGGCGCGACGTGGAGGCCGCTCTCACGCGAGCGCAAGACGCGCTCGGCAGAATTCGCGCGATGTGGCCCAGCCCGGCGGCGCGAATCGAACTGCGCCCCAGCTCGGACGCAAAAGAAGTCGCATTTTGTTTCAAAGGCCTCGAATTCGCGCGCTGGACGCGTGAAGGCCTGCTCTTCGGACTCGGCAACTCGCAAAAGCCGCTCACCGAGAAGAGTGAACGCGCGCTCGAAAAAATCCTCCACCAACTCGATCTCCATCGAAACGCAAACGCGCATGACACCAATCACTGGATGTTCCGCGCATCACCCGAGCGATGGCTCGAATCGATGGCGATCGAGGAACCCACGCGAATCGACGCGCAGCTCGACGAACGATTTTTCTATTCGCAAGTTCCCGCGCTCACGGCCAGCGGCCGCGGCATTGTGGACCTGCTCGGCATCACGCGGCAGGGAAGGCTCGTGGTGATCGAGCTGAAAGCCAAGGAAGATATTCAACTGCCGCTGCAAGCCGTCGATTACTGGCTGCGCGTTCGCCGCCACCAATTACAAAATGATTTTCACGCGGAGGGATATTTCACCGGAATCGAAATCGATTCGCGCCCGCCGCTGGTGTGGCTCGTCGCATCGGGATTTCAATTTCATCCCTCTACTGCAACACTTCTGAAGTATCTTTCGCCGGAAATTCAAATCACGCGAATCGGTCTGAACGAAATATGGCGCAGCGGAATCAAGGTGCTGTTTCGCCAGTAGAAAATCGGTTTTGCGGGGTGTACCAAGAATACAGGCCAGAAAAAAGGAGAGGAAGTGGTCCGGATTAGGCCGGTGCCACTTCCCGGGGTGTGTCCTAGAAGCAGTTATAAAATTAGACGCGCGTTTTCGGAAAAGGTTGCATTGATTTCACTGCGAAGCAAGTTCCCGGAAGTGATTAGTAAAAAAGATATTTGCGCCATTTCTCGTCGCGGTGCCCGATCAGGCGCATCAGCTGGCGCGAGGTGTGTAGCGTAAAAGGCCGCGGCCGGCGCTGCAATTTGATCCCCGCTTCTTCCGGCGTGCGGTCGCCCTTGCGGTTGTTGCAGGCATAGCAGCAGGCTACCAGGTTCTCCCACGAAGAGCGCCCGCCGCGCGATCGCGGCATCACGTGGTCCAGCGTCAATTCTGAAGTCGGAAAAATGCGCGCACAGAATTGGCACGTATTCCGGTCGCGCAGCAGGATATTTTTCCGCGATAGCGCCCGGCTCTGTTGCGGAATGTGCCGGTAGCTCAGCAGGCGAATTACAGACGGCACCTGCATCGCGCTTTTGGTCGAGTGCACGTTCGAAGAATTCGTCTCTTCCGCTTGCGCCACGCCCTTCAGCAGCAATACCAGCGCGCGGCGCACGGCAGTCACGTTAATGGGTTCGAACGTTGCGTTCAGAACAAGTACGGGGGCTTGCATCACGGAGGGACGGCTTGGGGCTGCAGCAGCGGAGAGCTTGGATTTCGCCGAGTCGGGCGCAACTCCGGCTCGGCCCATTACAGGCCGCGGTCTTAGTCCGCTTTTGTGTCGGTTTTCCATTTGCGCCGCCCTCGCGTCGCTCGAAAAACTCTCACCTGACTCTGTACAAAGTATAGTAGATGCAGCCTGTGCGCCGCTAGTTTCCCGATTATGAATGTTTCGAGACGGGCCTGCCCGTCTCGCCGTGCGGCATGGCCGGCGCCGGCAGCGGTCCCAGCCCGGAGGTAACGCGCGCCACCGTCAATCCCACCACCGAAGCCGCGCCCGCGCTCTTCAACGCGCGGGAACAGGCGTCTAGCGTCGCTCCGGTCGTCATCACATCATCCACCAGCAGCACTCGAAGCTTATCCACTCGCAGCCCTTTTCGCGTGGCATATGCGCCACGCACGGATTCCCAGTGTTCCTTGCGCGAAAGTACCAGCCGCGCGGGCCGCGGCCTTGTGCGCATCAACAAGTACGAACCTTGCTTGATGCCGAGCCGTTTCGCGAGCGGACGCGCGATCAGCTCCGCCTGGTTATAACCGCGCTCGCGTTGCCGCGCGGGATGAAGCGGCACCGGAACCACTACGTCCGCCTGAAAAAGCTCCGCCTCGCGCGCAGCCACCTCCGCGAGGCGAGCTGCGAACCAGTGGCCGAGCCGCGTCAGTTCCTCGTATTTCAGCAGCAAGATCGCGTTGTGCAGCGCAGTGTCGTACACGCCGAAGCTTCGCGCACGCTCAAACGCGAAAGTATTTTCGCGGCACAGCCGGCAACGTGTGAGCGGCCCAGCCCCACTGACAGTCGCGTGCTCCGCAACGATCGCCGGAAACGGACGCCCGCAGCACTGGCACATCGGCTCTCCAATCGGCACAAACGATGCGAGGCACTCCGGACAGATCGGTATGCGGCTCGCGTTGAGCAGCGGCTTCGCACAAAGGCGGCACGGCGCCGGCGCCAGCACGGACGCCAGTGCATCGAGCGTGGAGCGTAGGAACACACCCACCTTATATAACCGATTCGTGACGTGCGTAAAAAGTTTTAGCAGGGCCAGTTACACGACGGCGCACAAATCAGACTGCGACGGAGAAAACCTCAGGGAAGGCTACGACTGGATGCGTAAAACCGAACAGGGGCTTACAGCAGCCCCTGTTCCTTTTTCTCTTGGCAGCTGATGCAGTACCGCGTCCAGGGCACCGCTTCCAGCCGCTTCTGTTGCAGTTCTTCGTGGCACGAATCGCATTCGCCAAACGTGCCGTCCTTGATCCGCACCAGCGCGTTGTCCACCAGCGCGAGCATCGTGCGTTCGTTATGCGTTTGGCCGAAGAGAAATTCCTTGGTATAGGAATTGGCAGCCTTGTCGGCGAGATCCACCGTGGGATCCTCGTCGGCCTCGCGTCCTTCCTGCTCGGTTCTCAGGATGCCGCGCGCCAGTTCCTCGCGCCGCGTCACCAGCTTTTTCTTGTAGTAATCCAGCCGTTTCTTGTCCATCGATTGTTCCCTAGGTGAGCTCAAACGCCTCACTCAAAGCCCGCGATTTTAACGAGTCCTTCCCACCGCTGTCAAATCGCGCATGTTGCTCGGGAAGGAACCGGAGTTTCTCTTCGATGCGCGTGGCGGCAAAAAGGGCCGCAAGCCGGATATTTCACCGGCCCGCGACCACATGTAGATGCTGATTGTGAAGGAAAGGATTCCAGGCTTTGGAAACGCTAAGCAGCCACTTGCTTTGCGGGAAATAGAAAATGAATCCCGATCCCGGCAAGCAAGAGCACCACGAGCGCGAACGCACTACCCTCAGGCCCAACGCTGCCGCCGGAAATCCAGTGCGGGCCGCTCAATACGCCATTGAGCAGGTAATTCGTCCCTTTCAGTCCGCTGTCCGGAACTCCGTAAAAGAATGTCTCGCCCCAGTCCCACCCGAGGTGCATCCCGATCGCGAACCAGATGTTGCCAGTGCGAAACAGCGCAAACGCCGCGAGGATTCCAAAAGACCCCGCCATCACCGCTCCGAACCAATCCTCGCCTATATTTTGAATGTGGCCCAAGCCAAAGAGAAAAGAAAGCACCAGCGCCGCAGGCCAGAACCCGATCCCCGATCCGAGCGCGGACTGGAGATATCCGCGCATTAAGAATTCCTCGGTCATCCCGACGAAGAAGAACCCTATCGCGTACAGCAATGCGAACTTCAGCGCCACGGCACCCGCCGTAACGAAGCCTTGAATCGAAAATCCGTGAAGCGCGGCGATAATCGCCATTAAAGCCGATAGCATCGCGAATCCATACGGCACGCCTTGCCAGAATCGCTTGCCGAATGCTTCATTGACCGGCAGGTAGTAATCAGCGAACGAACGCTTTTCGATCAGCGTCATCCAGAACGCCGTGAGCAGCAGCAGCGCGACCGACAACCCTTCGTCAAGCATCAGTACGCCCGGCGTCATCACGTCGGGAGGCAAGCCCTGGTGCATCGCGTGAACGGCGGGAATGCGGTGCAGGACGATGTTGAGCACCTTGCCTTGCGCGGCGAAAAGCGCGACGAAGATCAAAATGCGCCAGCCGGCGCGCAATCCATTCGGACCTATGAACGTCTTTTGCAATGCCGTGGGAGGCTGGGGCGGCGCCGGGCTGAACCGTGTATCCACAGCCAGCGGGCTAGGTTGCGAACTCAAACTCATGGGCACACTCCTATCGCTCGGTTCGGCTGACTGATGGTACGAGAAAGCGTCAGCGAAAGTTTCACACCGGTGCGGCTACGTCAAACCAAAATGGACTGGCGCACTCCCTCACTTCACCCACCACCTCACCCCAATCCCGGTTGCGACGCTCCGGTACGGCTGTTAAAATCAAGCGTTTGCGTAGGGTGTTGCCCGCAATCCTGACGAACCC
Source organism: uncultured Acidobacteriota bacterium (assembly GCA_963702125.1). Classification (GTDB taxonomy): domain Bacteria; phylum Acidobacteriota; class Terriglobia; order Acidiferrales; family UBA7541; genus Palsa-295. The sequence continues at coordinate 2,927,663 of OY969716.1, read as the reverse complement.
ACCGCGCATCGAATGGCTCGTCGCTTCTTTGAAAACTGCAAGGGAGAACTGGGTTGGCTAAATACGATCTCGTTGTAATTGGTAGTGGTCCCGGCGGATATGTGGCTGCGATTCGCGCCGCGCAGTGGGGCCTGAAAGTCGCCGTCGTCGAAAAAGATTCGTTTCTCGGCGGGACGTGCCTCCACGTCGGCTGCATTCCCACCAAGGTATTCCTTCACCACGCCGACATCTACGAGCATTTCAAGCGTGCCGAGGAATTCGGCTTCGAGGCCAAAGATGTGAAGATCAACTGGCCCTCGATCCTCGGCCGTAAAGACAAAATTGTGAAGAAGCACGCCGGCGGCATCGGGCTGCTCTTCAAAAAGAATAAAGTCGAATCGATCACCGGCTGGGGCAAGATCGCCGGCCCGGGCCGCGTCTCCGTCGAAAAAGACGGCAAGGTCACCGAACTCGAAACCAAGTACATCCTGCTCGCCACCGGCTCCGAGGCGCGTTCGCTTCCCGGTGTCGCGATTGATAAAGATACGATTCTCACGAATCGCGAGATTCTCGGTCTCACCTCGATTCCGAAGTCGATGATCGTCGTCGGATGCGGCGCCGTCGGCGTCGAATTCGCCTCCATCTTCAAAACCTTCGGCACAGACGTCACGCTGCTTGAAGCCGTCACGCGGGTCGTGCCGCTCGAAGACGAAGAAATTTCCGCCGAGCTGCACAAAGCCCTCACCAAGAAGGGCATGAAGATCGAACTCGAAGCCAAAGTCGAGTCCGTAAAGAAAGACGCGAACGGCGCGACCGTCGTTTACAAAGACAAGTCCGGCGCCTCGAAAACCATCAGCGCCGAAAAAGTCTTGATCGCCGTCGGCCGCCGCCCGCTCACGGAAAACATCGGCCTCGAAAAAACGAAAATCAAAGTCGAGCGCGGATTTGTCCACACCAACGCTTACATGGAAACCGACGAGCCCGGCGTTTACGCCATCGGCGACATCGTCGCCGGGCAGCCGCAGCTCGCGCACGCCGCATCGCAAGAGGGAATCATCGCCGTCGGCCGCATGGCAGGCAAAGACGTTCAGCCTTTTGATCGTAGGCGCTGCCCCAACGCCACCTACTGCGAGCCTCAGATCGGTTCCATCGGCCTCACCGAGAAACAGGCGCGCGAAGCCGGCTACGAAGTGAAGACCGGCAAGTTCCCGTTCCTCGGCAACAGCAAGGCGACGATCCTCGGCTCGCACGAAGGTTTCATCAAGGTCGTCGCCGACGCCAAGTACGGCGAAATTCTCGGCGTGCACGCGATTGGGCCTCTCGCCACAGAAATTATCGCTGGGCCGGTGAATACGCTTGCACTCGAAGGCACGCTGGACGACATGGCCGCCACAATCCACGCGCATCCCACCGTTTGGGAAGCGCTGGGCGACGCTTACAACAGTGTTCGCGGCTTGACGATCAATTTTTAGTCGTAACGTTCAAGCGCTCGCGGCGCGTGCGGTTCACGGCGCCCGCGAGCGTGGCCTTCGCGGCCACGCTGTAAAAATTTGTAGCAAGTTGTGAATCGATGTCTGAGAGAGTTGTGAGCCAACCGTCCCGAAAAACGTGCTGGGTCGTCGATCTCGGCCTCATCCCCTACGCGCCGGCCTCGGAGCTGCAGTCGCGCACCGTCGCGGCTCGCAAACGCGGTGATGTGGGTGACGTTCTGCTTCTCTGCGAGCATCCGCACGTCATCACTCTAGGTCGCAACGGCAAGCGCGAGCACCTCAAAGCCGGTGACCGAGTCCTCGCGCAAATGAACGTCGAGTTCCACCCTACCGATCGCGGCGGCGACATTACCTACCACGGCCCCGGCCAGATCGTCGGCTACCCGATTCTCGATCTCACGGCGCACAAAAAAGACGTCCGCTGGTACGTCGAGCAGCTCGAAGAAATCATGATTCGCGCCAGCTCCGGTTTCGGAGTCACCGCAAAACGCTTCGAGGACAAGCACGGCATCTGGGTCGATACGCCCAACGGCGAAGAAAAGCTGGCCGCCCTCGGCGTACACTTGAGCCGCTGGGTCACTTCTCACGGCTTCGCCTACAACGCCTCTACCAACCTTAATTATTTCGACTTGATCGTCCCCTGCGGCATTTCCGGGAAACGCGCCACCTCGCTCGAACGTCTTCTCAATCGCGCCGTCTCGCGCGCTGAAGTCGCACAGGCGCTCGTGGCGCAATTCGGCGAAGTCTTCGGCAGCGCGATCGTCCCGGTCACGCGCGAAAGGTTTCTCGCAGCGCTCGCCGCATCCGAATCTGCGGCCTCCGGCTCGGCCACCGCGGAGCGAAGCAACGACCTCAGCCACGTAGCGGCATCAAACTCAAACGAACTCGAACTCGCAGTCTCCGCATCGAAAGGAAGTGAAGCATGAGCCAGCCGCTCACGCGCGAACAGCACCTCAACCTTTATTACTACATGCAGCTCAATCGCCAGCTGGAAGAGCGCATGGTCCGCCTGTTCCGCCAGAATAAAATCGTCGGCGGTCTCTACTCCAGCCTCGGCCAGGAAGCCGTCTCGGTCGGCACCGCATCCGCCGTCGAGAAGCGCGACTGGATCGCGCCCATGATCCGCAATATCGGCGCGCTGCTCGTCAAAGGCGTTCCCCCTCGCGACATCTTCACGCAGCACATGGCCAAATACACTTCGCCCACCAAAGGCAAAGACGGCACCAGCCACTTCGGCGACCTCAAAGATCTCCACATCGTCTCGCCCATCTCCATGCTCGGCGATTTGATCCCCGTCATGACCGGCGTCGCGATGGCCGGCCGCTACCTCGGCCAGAATATCGTCGCGCTCACCTGGATCGGCGATGGCGGCAGCTCCACCGGCGCCTTCCACGAAGGCCTCGGCCTCGCCGCTGCGCAAAAAGCGCCCTTCGTCCTGATCGTGGAAAATAATCAGTGGGCCTATTCGACGCCCGTCTCGCGCCAGGTCCCGGTGAAAAATCTCGCCGACCGCGCCGTCGCCTACGGTATTCAAAGCTCCATCGTCGATGGCAACGACGTCGTCGCCGTCTTCAACAACACCAAGTACGCCGTGGAAGAGTGTCGCGCCGGCCGCGGCCCTCGCCTCATCGAAGTGAAAACCATGCGCATGCGCGGCCACGCGCAGCACGATCCCGCCGAATACGTTCCCAAGGAAATGTTCGATTTCTGGAAGTCGCGCGATCCCATCGTGCTGTACGAGAAATTTCTCACCGACAATAAAATCTGGGACGCCAAGACCAAATCCGAGCTCGACGCCAAGATCGAAAAGCTTCTCGACGTCGAACAGCAGTTCGCCGAAGACTCGCCGATGCCTCCGCCCGAATTCGCCGCCGAAGGCGTGTACTGCGACGGCTGCCACGAAATTTCCGCCGAATTCAAACGCCCCATGAGCGAAGTCACGCCGCCCGGCTCCGGCATCGACATCACCTACAAGCTCACTGACTTTCCGAATGGCATGGGCGACGCCGCCTCCGTCCTGAAATCCGCGAACGGCGGCGGCCAATCGCAGCAGCACTCAAAGCCGCAACAGAAGCCCCAGCAGAATGCCGGCGCGCCGCGCCCAGCGCAACAAGCCAACCCAGCGCAGCAAGCCAACACAGTCCTACAGGCCAAGCCCGCCAAGCCGCAGCCGCAGCCTGCTCCGCGCCCGGCCGTCGCGCCCGTAGCGCCGAAACCCGCGCCGCCGATTTACCCTGAGGATGAATTCGTCGAACCCGAGCGCGCTGCCGAGCCCGAAGGCCCGCGCGTCCCCTTCGGCCGCGGCCCCAAGGACAAAGCCTTCCGCGACACCGCCGAAGCCAAAGTTTATAGCCGCGTACAGAAAGGCAGAAACTCAGCCGGCCCGGCCAACGGCAATTCGAAGAACTTCACGCCCAAGCCTCCCGCCAAAAATTTCACAAAGAGCGGTGGCGCCAAGGTGTTCGGCAAACAGGGCGGTAAATCGCAAGGAAAGGGAGGACGCTAGAGATGGCCAGTCACTTCGCGACTCCAACCGCAGCGCCCGCGCAAACCGGCGTCACCATGGTCGAAGCGATCCGCCAGGCCATGATGGAGGAAATGCAGCGCGACCCCGCCGTCGTCGCCATCGGGGAAGACATCGGCGCCTACGGCGGCGCTTTCAAAGTCACCGACGGCCTGCTCGCCAAGTTCGGCCGCGAACGCGTCATCGAAACGCCCATCGCCGAAACGGCCATCATCGGCGCGGCCTGCGGCATGAGCTTTCTCGGCCTGCGGCCCGTGGCCGAAATGCAGTTCATCGATTTCATCGCCTGCTGCTTCAACCAGATCACCAACTTCGTCGCGAAATCGCACTACCTCTGGGGCGCGCCTGTGCCGATCGTCGTCCGCGGCCCATCCGGCGGCGGCGTCCACGGCGGCCCGTTTCACTCCGCGAACCCGGAAATGTATTTCGTTCACACGCCCGGCCTGAAGGTGATTTATCCTTCCACTCCGGCGGACGCCAAGGGCCTGCTGAAATCCGCGATTCGCGACAACAACCCGGTCCTTTTCTTCGAGCACAAATACCTGTACCGCCGCATCAAGGAAGAAATGCCCGCGGGCGATCACCTGGTGCCCATCGGCAAGGCGGCCGTCCGTCGCGAAGGGCGCGACCTCACCATCCTGAGCTATGCCGCGATGGTACACACCTCGATGGAAGCCGCCGAGCAGCTCGCTAAAGAGGGAATCGATGTGGAAGTCATCGACCTCCGCACTCTGCTTCCTCTCGACCGCGACGCGATCATCGCGTCTGTAAAAAAGACCAACAAGCTTCTTGTCGTTCACGAAGACACGAAGACCGGCGGCATTGCCGGCGAAATTGCCGCCATCGTCTGTGAAGGGGCGTTTGAGGATCTCGATGGGCCGATCGCCCGGGTCACCGCGATCGATACGCCCGTGCCTTATTCGCCGACGCTCGAAGAATACTTTATGCCAAACACTGAAAAGGTCGTCGCGGCCGCGCGCGAACTGGCAAAATACTAAAGCGGGCAGCGCACGGGGGAACATGGGAAAGACCAAAGGCGTCAACAATGCAGAGTTTCCGGCCGGGACGAGCGTGAAGATCGCCGATCGTCCGTTTCTCGAGGACTTCCTCGAAGTCGGCCAGTATCACAACGAGCTCGAGCCCGAGCAGCTCGAGTTCGCCGGTCGCACGGCCAACGTGAAGAAGGTCGAATTCTTCACCGGCGGCGACGAGATTTACACGCTCGAGGGGATTCCCGGCGTCTGGCACGAAGAGTGCCTCAGCGCCGCTTAGTCGGTAGAGCTGCGGACGTCCGCGCCCTTCGTGCAATCGGGGCGCGCGCGTCGGTCCAGTCCGGCATCGCGCGCCAATTTGATCTGAAGAAAGAGGAGCGGAACCACCATGGCAACTGACGTCATCATGCCCCAGATGGGCGAGAGCATTTTTGAAGGCACCATCACCAAGTGGCTGAAAAAGCCCGGCGACAAGATCGAGCGCGACGAGCCGCTGTTTGAAATTTCCACCGACAAAGTCGATGCGGAAATTCCGTCGCCGTCCGCGGGCGTTCTGAAAGAGATCAAGGTCAACGAAGGCCAGACGGTTCCCATTCAGACCGTCGTTGCGGTGATTGACGTAGCCGGTTCGGCCGCCGCCGCGCCGGCTCCAGCCACCGCGAAGCCTGCCGCCGCTCCTGCTGCGCCTCCTGCTCCGGCTGCCGCAAAACCCGCTGCTGCTGCGCCGCCTCCGGCACAGAAGCCGGCCGCTGCGCCCGCTCCTGCTGCGCCAGTCACCGCTTCGGGCGACAAAGTCCGCAGCTCGCCGCTGGTCCGCAAGATTGCCCGCGAAAATAATATCGACGTCGCGCAGGTGCCCGGCACCGGCGCAGGCGGCCGCGTTTCGAAGTCCGACATTCTCGCCGCCCTCGAAGGTGGCTCGTCGGCTCCCGCTCCGGCTTACAGTGCGCCCGCGGCTCCGGCGCAACGGCCCTCGGCTCCGCCGCCACCGCCTCCGTCCGGCGGCCACTCGGCATCGGCCGTTCTCGAAAATGCCGTGCCGCGCGAAAAAATGTACTTCGGCAATTACGAAGTCCAGCCCATGTCCGTGATGCGCCAGCGCATCGCCGAGCACATGGTGCTTTCAAAGCACGTTTCGCCGCACGTGTACTCGGTCGATGAAGCCGACGTCACCAACATCGCGAACCTCCGCGCCAAGATGAAGAACAAGTTCGAAGAGCAGGCCGGCACCAAGCTCACCTTCATGCCGTTCTTCGTTCGCGCCGCCGTCGAATCGCTCCGCGCTTTCCCCACGGTCAATGCGTCGGTCGATGGCACGAACATCGTGCTTCACAAGGAATGCAACATCGGAATCGCCGTCGCTCTCGATTGGGGCTTGATCGTTCCGGTAATCAAGAACGCCGAAGAAAAGAATTTCCTCGGCATCGCCCGCACCATGAACGACCTTGCCGAACGCGCTCGCGCGAAAAAGCTCAAGCCCGACGAGGTCGCCGAAGGCACCTTCGCGATCACGAACCCAGGCGTTTTCGGCGGCCTGTTCGGCCTGCCGGTGATCAATCAGCCGAACGTCGCGATTCTCGGCCTCGGCACGATCGAAAAGCGTCCCGTCGTGGTGGACGATGCGATTGCCATCCGTTCCATGGTGTACTTGACGCTCTCCTACGACCACCGCGTCGTGGACGGCGCCGTCGCGCACCAGTTCATGGCCAAGCTCAAGCACACCCTGGAAAACTGGAGCGAGAGCATCCTGTAGTCTCGCCGAGCATCAAACGCTCGGACTCGAGTTCAACCAGCGGGTTCGCGTTTTTTTTTGACGCGAACCCGCTTTTCTTTTCAGGAGCGAACCCCGCGAGCCAGACTCGTCAACCCCGAGCCACACACGAACCGCCTATCAACCTCGCCCCCAAACGGTACCCGTCATCCTCAGGCCGTACACGGCCGAAGGATCTCTCTTCGGTTTTGCTTTTGCCTTCGCCGTCGCTTTTGCCGCTGACTTCGGCGCGGCTAGCTTTTAAGCCGCGTCATCCTGAGCGTAGCGAAGGCCCCCTCCCGCCTTTGCCTTTCTCTGTAAAATAGAAACGCACCCATGCGAACCACCCAACACCACTGGGGCACGCCGCCCTGGCCCATCCGCTTCAAGCCCCGCGCCACCGCGCTTCCCGCGTCCGTCGATTTCGCGATCGTCGGCGGCGGGTTCACCGGCCTCGCCGCCGCAGCCTGGCTCAAACGCCTCGCCCCCGAAAAATCCGTAGCCGTCTTCGAAGCCTTTGAAGTGGGCGCTGGCGCAAGCGGCCGCACCGGCGGCATGGCGCTGGCCGAAACCGCCGCTGGAGACATGCCCGGCCTCGGCGACGTCCTCTCCGGCTTCCAAAAAATCCTCCACACCCTCGACGTGCAGTGCGACCTCGACCTCCACGGCGCCTGGGAAATCGCGCGCACAGGCGGCCGAAACGATTCACCCATCTCCTGGAACGACAGCGGTACTCTTCGCGTCACAAAGCACGTTTCTGGCGGCACGCTCGATCCCGGAAAACTCGTAGCAGGCCTGGGCCGCACAGCCCAGCGCCTCGGCGCGAAAATCCACGAGAATCACCGCGTCACTCACGTCGCATGGCATCGTGAGCCGGTCCTAACCGTGGAGCGCACTGGCGCCGGAGCGCGAGCCGCGAAGAAGGGAAGCCGACACACTCACAAGTTCACCGCCGGAAAAGTGCTCTTCGCCACAAACGCGCTATCGCTCCGCGTCTCTGGCCTTACGCACGGCACTCACGCCCGCCTGACGCTCGCGCTTCTCACCGAACCGGTTTCCGAATCCGTCCTGCGCGCGATTGGCCTTGCGTCGCGAACACCTTTCTACACTACCGACTTTCCGTATCTCTGGGGCCGCGTCCGCAAAGACCGCTCGATCGTCTTCGGAGCCGGTTTGGTTACATCAAGCGACGTGGGCGATCTCGAGACCGTCGATATCGCCAAATCCGAGGCGCGCGAAATTTTCGCCCGTCTCGACCAGCGCGTCCGCGCCCTTCACCCGGCGCTCGCGAAAGTGAGACTCGTCCGCCACTGGGGCGGCCCCATCCTTTTCCGCGACACCTGGAAACCAGTCTTCGGCTGGCACCCGCACTCGAACGCAAAACATCGCAATGGCCTGGTCATCGGCGCCTTCGCCGGCCACGGTGTGGCCCTGTCGTCCTACTTCGGTTGTTGGGGAGCAGAAGTTTTACTAGGAAAGCGAACGCCGCCGCGCTGGGCCGCCGCAAACGCAACACGCATCCCCGGCCCCGAGATGCGCCGCCTCAACAAAGCGTAAACAATAGCGTGCGCATTCTCGCCTGAGGGCTTTGTCGCGCGCAGCGCGATGTAGCTTAGACTTTCGAGTCTGAGCGGGACCAACTCTCAGTTGATCCCGGGTTGAGCCATCTCAAATCCTGGCAATCCTCATGCGCTTTGCGCGATCACAATAGGAGAGAGCGCAAGTGGCACAGGCCGCTGTTGCCTGTGTGCCTTTGATTTTTCCGCGCTTCCTCACGCCACGCAGGCCGCGCTCCTGCAAAAACTAATTCAGCCGTACCCGCAATTCCTCCGCAAACCCTTCCACCTGCGCCATCGGCACGACCCTCACATTCTGTTCTGCGAGTATCTGCGTAATGAACTCATGCCGCGTATTCCCCGGCTCCGCCGCAATCTCGGTAATCGCAGCCATCTCGATCCGCGGATCGCGCGCCCGGATCCGCGCCGCCGTGTACGCCAGCACCTTCGCCTGCGCCGCATCGCGCTTGAGCGAAACTCCGTGCACAAACCCGCGCACTCCATTCTGATATCCGAAATCGAGCCGGAACGGATCCCCAGGATGCGTAAAGCCATCGACCCGCACCCGAGTCTCCATCCTCCCCAGAATCCTCCGCCTCCGGAACAGATCGCTCAACTTTTCGCGGATGAAGTCGTGTACCGGCTGCACCACGCCCCCCGCCCGCCTCGAAGGCGGCGACACGTGCACGCGATACAGGCGATCCATCTCGGCGTCGAAGTTGTCACCCAGGAGCCCGCGCCGCGCGCTCATCTGCACCGCGTTCGAAAGCGACTGCTCGAGTTTGTCGAGATACACCCGCACCTCGTCCGGAGTTCCGCGCAGCCGCTCGTTCAATTCCACCGGCAGGGCGCGCAACAAATCCCGGTCGAGATCCGGATGTATCCTCCCCACGCGCGCAAATTCCGGATCGGACTCCACCACCCGCGCCGCGAGCCTCCCGGTGCGCGTATCCTCCAGAATCACGCCGATATTCACCCACTCATCGCGCTCCACATTCGGCGCGTACCGCAAAATCCGATAGCGAAACGTTTCCTTCGGCTCGCCTCCATCCAGCGCCCAGGCATCCGTCGAGCCCGGCGGCCCATTCACAACGCTCATGCCTCACCTCCACGCCAAAAAGGCAGCATACCCGGCACACCACTCAGCTTTCCCCGCGAAAATCCTTCCGCCAAGAAATCCGGCCGCAATCCGCTCCGCCTTGATCCCTCCACACGCCGCGCCGATTTGCGCCTCCCCCAATTACCTCCAATTCGGAAACGGCTGCGCCGACGACTTCCACGCCGAAATCACAAGTTCCCTCACAAGCTTCTTCCGGCGCACCAGCTGCGCCATCAGCCGCTCGATCGCGTCGAAATCCCCCTCAAACCACTCTGGCGGTATCCCGTTGTAATCCTGGTCGAGATCGCTCTCGGTGATCCGTTCGACGCGCGCGATCCACGGCTCGAACGCATCCGCGCCACGCACCTGCTCGTACACCCGGTGGCGCGCATACAGCCCACGCAGCGGCGCATCCGGAAAATTCCACTCGCACGCATTGAAACAAAATCCGTGATCGATCATTTGCGCGCGATAGCGCTCGCCGTTGCCATGGCCGTCCCGCTCGCGATGAAAAATCGCCTGCCGCCCGTTCGTGTTGCACGTCCACTTGTCGAACACCAGCACGCCCAGAAAATCGCCAAGGTTCGTCACTTCTCTAAGTTGCTCATCCGGAAGGAAGTCGTACACCACGGTCTTCGCCGGCTCGCCCGGATATCGCGATCCGAATTGTTTCCCTGCGGAACAGAGCGCGCGCCCGCGCCCCAGCTGAATCACCAGCTCATCGGTGTGCGAAATCAGTTCCTCCCGCACCTCGATCACTTCCGGCTCCGGCGACGGCAATCCCATCCGCCTCGCCAGCCTCGTAGCCAGCAATTCGTTCGCCAGGATCCTCCTCCCCTGCGGGTTATTCTGGAACTTCACAACGTAATAGCCACCGTTCGAGCATCGCATCAGCTGCGCCTGCGCGCCGCCCCGCATTCTTTTCACCTGCTCCACCGCCAGCACCATTCTGAAACGCATACTAACGCCCCCGCTCCCACCGCGCAGCAACAAAACATTTTACGATGCTGGACGTGCGCGGTTCGACAACAGCGCCCCCCCAGAAATGTTTTGCGTTTCACCCGCCCCCCAAAACAAAACCGCCGCGCGATCCTTTCGGACCACGCGGCGGTCAACATGCGCACGAGCACTTTTTTTCGCGACGAGCGAAACGCTGCGAAAACTACCGCTTCTTCTTTTTCTTCGCAGCCTTCTTCGGTTTCGCCTTCGCTTTTGCCTTCTTTTTCGCGGGCGCTTTCTTTTTTGGTTTTGCCTTCGCCTTAGGCTTGGCCTTCGCTTTCGGCTTGGCCTTCTTGGCGGCAGCCGCCGGCGCCGGAGCCGCCCGCCGTTCCGCCGCGGACGGTTCGTCTTCCTCTTCCTCGGCGCCCTCTTCGATCACGATCTCTTCCACCTCTTCCACCGTCTCGTCGTGAGGGTTGGGCTCCAGGCTTTCCTCTTCTTCCTCTTCGAAGTGCGGCAGTTCGTCGTCTTCTTCGTCGTGCAGTTTGCCGTTGAACATCGGAATCCTCCTGGGTCCGTCCCGGCCTGATATTCGTATCAGTACTCGGCGCTTACAAATGGTGTAGCGAAATTTTGTGCGGAGCGCAAGGGAGGAAAGCCCCATTTTCGCGACATTTTTTCGAGGCAAAACAGCACACCGGACCGACGTACAGCGGGGTGCGCCGGTTAAACGATTGATAGGGAAGGGTTTATTAAAACGGGGCCGCAGCGGTCCATTCGCCGTTAAAGCCAACCAACCGGCGCCTAGCGCCGGATCGTCAGCACGTCGCCCGTCTTCAGCGGTTCGTCATTCAGAAACGGATTGTCCGCCCGCAGGTTCTCGACCGTCGTCTTATACGCATGCGCCACGCTGTAAAGCGTCTCGCCCTGCCGCACCTTGTGCGTCACCGTCGTGCCCGCGCCGCCCGAAGTACTCGAGGAAGTGTTCGACACATTCTCCACTCCCGCGCCGTCCACCGCCGATGCCGACTTCGCCCTCGGCGCGCTCTGGCGGTCCGGAGTAATCCCGCCTTCATAAATCTTCAAATGCGCGCCGCGCGGCACAGTCGTGCCGCGAATCTTGTTCCACTTCTTCAGCTCCGGCACGGTCACGTCAAACCGGTCCGCGATGCTCTCCAGCGTGTCGCCGCGCGAAACCGTGTAGTGCACCAGCTTCACCGTCACCGGCGCCGTAGGCACGTTCAGCAAAAATCCCGCCGGCACCACCGCGTGCGCTTCCAGGTGATTCGCCGCTTCGAGCGCACCGATCGTCACGTGGTAGTGGTTCGCGATGTCGCCCAGCGTCTCGCCCTGCGTCACCGTGTGCAGCCGCCAGCTGGTCCATTTGTCCACCGGCACCTGCTGAATCACGCCTTCAAACTTCGTCGCCGTGCCCTCCGGCAATTTCAATTCCCAGTTCGGATCGGCCGGCGTCACGTTGCGCAGCAACTCCGGATTCATCTCGCGCAAATCGTACACGTCCGCGCCCGTCGCATCGGCCACCAGGCGCAAATCGATCGAATGGCCCAGCTTCACCACATCCGTCATCGTCGGCTTGTCCGGAGCCACTTCCACGCCGTAAAGGGCCGGATCCTTCCCAACAAGCGCGAGCGCAATAATGATCGGCACGTAGTTCTGCGTTTGCTTGGGCAGCGCGTGCAAGCGTTGCAAATCCCAGAAATCCGCGTACCCGGTTCGCTCGATGCCCTTGGTTACATTCATCGGGCCCGAGTTATACGCCGCCATCACCAGATACCAATCGCCAAACATGTCGTACAGGTCGCGCAAGTGCCGCGCCGCCGCACGCGTCGCCTTTTCGGGATCGCTGCGCTCGTCCACCCAGTACGTGCGATCGAGGTTGTACTCTTCGCCCCGGTACGGCATGAACTGCCAGATGCCGCGCGCGCCCTTATTCGAAACCGCCACCGGCTGAAACGCCGACTCCGCCTGCGCCAGGTACATCAAATCCAGCGGCACGCCTTCTTCCTTCAGCACCCGCCGGATCATGTCCGTGTAGCGTCCCGATCGGTCGATTCCATGCGCCACCGTCGCGCGGCCCTTCGGCGATGAAAAATAGCTCAAATACTGCAGCACTGAATCGTTCACCGTCAGCGGCAGGTCGTGCGGCACTCGCACGATTTCCTGCTCCGCTCGCGCCGCAAGCCGCGGATCGCCCGGCGGCAGCGTCATCGAAGCAAACGCATCCAGCGGATTCGCCGGCGTCTGCGCCGTCTCGTCGCCTTCGTCCGATTCTTGGTCCTGTTCCGCGTTCACATCGTACGAGTGGAGAGCCTCGCCCGTTTGATCGAGTAGCTCCGCTAGCCGCGGATCCGCGTCCGGCTGAAACCCGCTCTCCTGAATGATTCCCACCACCGCGTTGTAATCCGCATGCGCCTTCTCAAATTGCTGCGCTTTGTATTCTTTCTGCGCGGCGTCAAATCGCGCCTGTGCTACCGCCACCAGAATATCGATCCGCGCTCGCGTGTCGGTCAGGCCCAGCAGGCTTGAAGTGGAGGCCCGGTTCGGGAAAACTGGCAGGTCAATCTTGGCAAACTCGGCAGTCGGAGCCGGCACCAGCGCCGGCGCATGCGCCTTGGCGTGCTGCGGCGAAGCCGATTCTTCGCAGCCCGACAGCACCACCGTACCGGCAATCAGCGCAGCCCAAACAATCGCTTTCGAGCCCATGGGTCTTCCTCTGCCCCCAAAAATCCTCATCGGCTGAGCCGGGTTCTCCCTTCTCTCAAACGAGAGTCGAAAACCGTGGCGCCGCCGGCCCAGCGCAGGCTCTGGTACTCGCCTACGCCGCATCGCAAAGCTTACGAGGTCACTCCGGCCCGGTCAATGGGCCTGCCGTACCCGCTATTGCCTGAAAAGGGACACCGAGCTCCCCTAAGACCCGCGGCGCCCAGCCTTCGAATCACATCGATCCAACGCCGCGCGCGAACCGGTTCTCCCGGACTGCGGTGGCTGCCGCGTCCGCGGCACCACCGCTCCGCCACGCCCGCACACCACGCCACAACGCACAATCGCCAAGCACAACCCATTCTAGAGTGCGGGAGCGCAGCTACCGCTTTGCCTCCCCCGACGCGCACACCTCAACGTCGCCTCGAAAACTCGCAACCTGAATTTTCTGCGGGCTCAAGCCGGAATCAACGGAAGGGAACTCTCACTGATACGGCGGCAACCCAACCTGCTCCACCATCTTCTGAAACGCCGGATCCGACCGCAAATCCTTAAAACTCTCGTCGATCCGTATTGCAATCATCCGCTCGTCGTGCTTCGCCAGCGCTTCGGCCAGATATCGCATCGCCGCCGCCTTGTCGCCCAGCTCCGCTTCCGACTGCGCCATCAGATACGGCGAAAATTTTCCCTCGGCGTAAAGCTTCTGCTGCGCCGCGATCATCGCCTTCAGCATGCCTTCGCGCCCGCCCGCCGCCAGGCCCTTTTCGCCCGCATCGGCCACGCTCGCGAGACCCTCGTCCTTGATCAACTCTGCGTACTTCTTCAGCTCCTGGATATGCGCGGCGTAATTCTTGTCGTGGAAATAGAGGCCGGCGAGGTACCCGTGTGGGGAAAGAAAGCTCGGGTCCGACGTTTCCAGCTCTTTTTCGAGCTTAATCGCATCCGCGCGGCCGCTGGTGTAGTCTAGAATCGCGCCCTTATCCGCCAGCGCCGAAATCGACGACGGATCCAGCTTCTGCGCAATCTCGATCTGCTCGAGCGCTTCCTGGAAGCGCCCCATGTGCAGCAGGAACGTCGCATACCAGTGGTGCGCCACCACCGAATTTGGATCGAGTTCAATCGAACGCTTGAACTCGCGCTCCGCGTCCTTCGCGTCCCACGACCAGTAGAAATCCACAAACGCCAGCGAACTGTGCGCACCCGAAAGGGAATCGTCCAGCGCGATCGCTCGTTCCGCCGCCGCCTTCGCTCGCGGGTACGCCTGGTCCGGCGGCATCTTCGTGTATTCGCGCAGCAGGTTGTAGCAGTCCGCGAGGCCCACGTAAGCCGGCGCGTAGTTCGGGTCGCGCACGATCGCCTGCGTGAAATAATCGACTGCCTGCGTCAGCCCTTCCGGCGTCCGCTTGTGCCAGTAATAAATTCCGCGTAAGTAAAGTTCCTGCGCCTGCGGATCCACGGCGCTCGCCTTGGCTTTCGTCGCGGACGCTCCGCCGGTCTTGTAGATCCAGAACCCGCCGAGAATCCCCGCCAGCACAATGCCTGCAGCCACAAACATCCACGGCCGCTTGCTTCGTTTTTCTTCAAGGGGAAGTGATTCAGAAATCTCAGGGGAGGTGACTGCTTCTTCAGCCGCGGGAATTTCAGCGGTTTCCGGCTCGGCTCCGGCCTCTTCCACCGTCGCCGTTACCGATACCCGCGTATCCGCCGTCTTCAGCCATTCAGACAGCTCGCTGGCGTACGCGTACACGCTGCCCCGGCCACTGCCCGGAACGCGGTGCACTGGCAATCCGCGCTGATCCTCCCAACGCTTTACGGTCCTCTCGTCGCGTCCAAAGAACGCGCCGATCTCTTTCCAGGTATCGAGGCGCTGATCTGTCCGCCTGTCCTGCCGTTTTCCTGGTGAATTGTCAGACCGGGTGCCGGGACGTTGCTGGTCCTCGTTATGCTCGCCCATTTCCCTAGATGTCCCGACTTGTCCCTAACTGTCGATTGCCGAGGCCGCTTGCCTGAGATTATAACCCGTAAATGAGCTTTGCCACGGCGTACTTCTGCCCCCAGGCTGGCCCTGCCCCGGCGTCGCCCTGCCTTTACGCCCTGTGTCGAATATCGACCGGCGCGCCTCAAGTTTCGACTCGCCCAGCCGGGTATTCGGTTGCTCGGGCGGTTCTCAATTTGGCAACTTTCGGGAAGTAATCCGCGGAAACATGAAGAACACGGCCAAAAAAATCGGAGTGTTGTCGGTGCTCGCCGTTCTCGGCGCGCTGCTGGTTCTCACGCTCGTTCATAGCGAGCCCAAGCCGCACGCCCTCTCGCGCAAAGCCCGCGAACGCGTTGAAGCTCTCGATGACGCATTGAAGCAGGGAATTATCTCGCGCGCCGAGCATGATCGCCGCGTCGCGCAGGTCGAGGCCGACGATGTACCCGCCCCCGATTCATCCCAACCCGACGACAACGACGACTCCTCGCCGGCCAACGTCACCCCCGCCCCCGTAAAATCCGACTGAGTGCGATAAGCTCTCTCAGCCTGTCTGCACCCCGCTCTCAGCGGGGTGTGCAGTCGCCTTCGCTCTCTCCTCGGGTGAGCGCAGCGAACTGTAGCTTAGACTTTCGAGTCTGAGCGGGACCAACTCTCAGTTGGTTCCGGGTTCAACTATTTCCACCAATCACTCCGCCTCAACCACAACCACCTGTAGAGGCCGGTTCGCCGCACTTGCGAAGCGGGCGCACTTCTCACGCGAGCACCCTCCCTCCGCATTCACCGATTCTCCGTGGCCTCCGCAGTTCTCGGTTTTCTCCGTGAAATGTTCCGCCTTTGTTTTGTCGTTCTCAGTCGAGTGCCTGCCGCAAATCCTCAATCAAATCCCCAACATCCTCCAGTCCAATCGATACGCGCACTGTTCCCGGCTCAATTCCTACGGCCTTCAGTTCCGCCACCGACATGTTGCAGTGCGACGAATACACCGGCAGCAGCACCAGCGACTCGACTCCTCCCAAACTCGCCGCCAGCAAAAACACCCGCGTTCGCTCGCAGAATCTTCGCGCCGCCGCCAGCCCGCCCTTCATATCAAACGCCATCATCGCGCCGAATGCCTTCATCTGCCGCTTCGCCAATTTATGATCCGGATGCGAAGCCAGTCCAGGGAAGTGCACCCGGCTCACCTTCGGATGCTTCTCCAAAAATTTCGCCACCGCCATCGCCGTCTTGCATTGCCGCTCCATCCGCACCTCGAGCGACTTCATTCCGCGGATCAACAAGAACGCGACCTCCGGATCCATCGACCCGCCCAGATAAATCACCATCTGCCGCGCTTTCTCGATCAGCGATTTTTTTCCCGCCGCAGCGCCCGCCAGGATGTCCGAATGTCCGGCCAGATACTTCGTCGCGCTGTGCACCACCACGTCAAAGCCCATGCCCACCGGTTTCTGCAGCATCGGGCTCGCAAACGTGTTGTCGATCACCGAAACCAGATCCCACTCTTTCGCAAAGGTCACAGCGCGCTTCAAATCCACCAGCCGCAGCGCCGGATTCGTCGGCGTCTCGATGTACAGTGCTTTCGTCCGAGGCGTCACGAGCTTTTCCATTCCCGCCAGATCCGTCCCCACGAACCTCACTTTGATCCCCATCCGCGGGAAAATGTCGCGCATCAGCCGGTACGTTCCGCCATAAAGCGACAGCGTCGCGATCATTTCGTCGCCCGCTTTCAGCACGCCCAGCAGCGCGCTTGAAATCGCCGCCATCCCCGACGCCGTCACCACCGAGTCCTCGGCGCCCTCCAGGGCCGCGATCTTCTTTTCCGCCACGGCCAGCGTCGGGTTGCCGTACCGCGTGTAGATAAAGTGCGAGCCTTTCCCCTCCGCCCACTGCTTCATCTGCTCCGTATCCGCAAACGTAAACGTCGAAGTCCTCGCGATCGCCGTCCCCACCGGCCCCGGCACCCCGAACTTCTCCTCCCCCGCATGAATCGCAAGAGTGGAATCCGCCAGCTTCGTAGTGCGCATTTTCCTTTTCATAGCCGCACACATTGCTCCGCCCCATCCCCACAAGCAAGCCCCATTTTGGGTGAAGCGCGCAGCGCGTCGGACAGCCACCCAGGCGGTCCTCTTACGACCACCCACCTCAATCCTGGCAATCACGACGTCGGTCCACCCAACACATTTGCAGCGATCTTCGAGTGGCACAGGCTGGACTTCGCCTGTGTACTTTGCCTTTATCCCACGGCCATTTAAAAAATGCCCCGTCATCCTGAGGCCGTACACGGCCGAAGGATCTCCCCCGTCCCCCCAGCTTGACACGCGAGCACCGTCATTAGTACAATCATGACACAGTCATGAATGACCTACTAATCCTAGCCCTCCTCCTCGAAGGCCCCCAACACGGTTACGCCCTCAAAAAATCCGCTGCCCAGCTCTTCGGCCCCCACGACATGCACAACAATCTCGTCTATCCATTGCTTCGTCGCTTCGTTTCCCAAAAATGGGTCACCGTAAAACCTGCAAAAGGCAACCGCGGCCGAACGCGCCAGGTCTATTCCCTCACCGTGCAAGGCCGCCAGGCCCTGATCTCCCGCCTCCAGGATTTCTCGCCCTCCGACTCCGAATCCCTCGAGCAGTTCAGCGTCCGCGTAGGCCTCTTCGAAATCCTCGCACCGCACGATCGCCAGGCCATCCTCGACCAACGCAAGTCCTACCTCGAACAGCGCGCCGCCCGCCTCCACACATTCGAACGGCGCGAAAACATGGGCGCCTTCCCGAACCAGGTCGTCGCTTTTCTCGCAAGCAACGCAGAGTCCGAACTCATCTGGATCGAAAAATTGCGAAAACTCGCCGCCGCACCGCATCAAAAGCCCGCGCGCCGCGCAAGGAGCAAAGCTGCATGATCGCCGTCCTGTTCCTTCAACGCTCCGAAGATCCCTCATTCGTCTTTCTCGTCTTCCGCGCCGTGATGAACGTTTTCTGGTTCGCAGTCGGCCTCTTCCGCAGCGCTGCCATTTTTCTCGCGCGGAGCTAGCGTTAAAAGGAGCGCGCCATGCACAACCTCTCGAGTCTCAATCCGGCCACCTTCGGCCCCACCCAATGGATCAACGTCGCATGGTTCGCGCTCGCTCTGGTATGGCTCGGATTCTGGTTCAACGCCAAGCGCCCCGTTCACGCCGAATCCCGCAGCGAACGTTGGAGCCACCTGATATTTCTCGTCGTGGGAGCTGTGCTTCTCATCCGCGACAATTGGCACCTGTTCGGCCTCGATACGCGAATCGTCCCCGAGCTCCCTTGGATCGCCTGGACCGGTGCCGGCCTTGCCCTGTTCGGCTGTGCCTTCGCCATATGGGCCCGCCTCATCCTCGGCGCCAACTGGAGCGCCGAAGTTCAAATCAAACAAGGTCACACTCTCATCCGCAAAGGCCCCTATAAATTCATCCGCCACCCGATCTACACCGGCATCCTGCTCATTCTTGTCGGCGACGCGCTCGCTATCGGCGAACTTCACGCCGTCCTCGCCTTCTTCCTGATCCTCATCGGCTTCGCCCGAAAAGCGAAAAAGGAAGAGTCCTATCTCGCCACAGAATTCGGCCCCGCATTCGACGAACACGTGCGCCATACAGGCTTCTTCCTCCCGCGTTTCTCCTGAGCTTCGCCTGTACTTTTCGCGGAATTCTTCGCCTTCCGTTTGCTGGCGTTTACGCAGCGAACATCCCCGAATCCCCCTTCCGCCCGGCGCTTTCGTGCCATTCTGTACACAGCATCCTCGTCGATTTCCGCGAAGTTCAAACTGTGGGTGAGGGGAATATGCGAAAGCGCATCAGCGGAATACTTATGGTCGCAGCGTGTTCGGCGAGCCTTTCCGGCTGTTCGCTGCTCCATTACAGCGGCCCATGCTTCGGCGTCGGATGTCCCGCAGGCACACCCGGCCAGAGCAGCCAGTACAAAATGGGTGAAGGCCCCAAAGCCGCACAGCCCCAGGCTCAAGCGCAAGCCCAGCCCGCAGCGCAACCGCAGCCGTCCACACAGGTCGCGACTCAGCAACAACCGCAGGCGCAACCGTCGGCGCAGACCCAGTCCGCCCCAGCGAAAAATTCAAATTCGCCGGCGTCGCTCTTCAGCCGCTTGAAATCAAAGTTTTAAGTACCGCGAGATTTTCCAGCTTCCACTTCACCACGCCCGTAATCACAACTCCCTGTAGCGGCCGGATGCTTCAGCAAGCGGGCGCAGTCCCGTTCGCCCAAGCAATTTCCGCGCGTTTACCCCATCGCCGCCGGAAACACCTTGAATCGCCCCTCCGCATCCACAAATCCGTAAGCCATCCGCGGCGTATTGAACGCCGCACCAGGATTCCCCTCGCGATCCAGCAGAATCAATCCACCCGTAGTGTGTGCGCGATGCGCCAGCTTTCTCACGCAGGCATCCGCCACAAACTGCGCCGTATTCTGCGCCCCATCCCTAGCCGCGCCCGTCATAGTCTCCGTCGATTTCGCCGCACTCACCCGCGCCCGCCCCGAGCTCACGCGCCGCTTCTTCGACGAACTCCCCGCGCTTTCCGCGCCCGCCAGTAAATCCGCCGCCATCTTGGCCATCACAATTTTCATGATGCCTTCGCCGTGCCCGGTGCAGGAAATCCCGCCCGCCTCTTGGTCCGCGTAGCATCCGCATCCGATCAACGGCGAATCACCAACGCGCCCCGGCAATTTGCAGCACGTCCCGCCCGTCGAAGTTCCCGCAAACATGTGCCCGCTGCGATCGATCGCCACCGCACCCACCGTCCCACTTTCATGGCCGACGTGGTGTTCCGCCGCGTGCGCGCTCCCAATACACTTCGACCACGCCACGCGCTCCCGCTCAATCACCAGCGCTTCCGGCTCGCACATCGCCACGCCGTGCGACTCTGCAAACCGTTCCGCGCCGTCGCCCACCAGCATCATGTGCTCGCTCTTCTCGAGCACCTTGCGCGCGAGCAGGATCGGATTCTTCACGCGCTCCACCGCCGCCACCGCTCCCGCCTTCAGAGTCGCTCCATCCATCAATATCGCGTCAAGCTGCACGCGCCCGGCCGCATTCAGATGCGCTCCCACGCCCGCGTCAAACGTCACATCATCTTCCAGAACCACAATTGCCGCCTGCACCGCATCGATCGCAGCGCCGCCAGACGACAAAATGTTCCACCCCGCTTCGAGCGCCCTTCGAATTCCGTTGCGGCAGTCTTCCACCGCGTCGTCGGGAATCGCCCACGCGCCGCCATGCAATATCAGTGCTGGTTTCATAGTCGATTTCGAATCATAGCGCACCGCGCGCGCACCAGACCCTCAGAACGCACACCTGTACCCGCATCAGTTACGAAAGGGAATTGCACTACCAGGAATTACTTTGAGGAATTAACTACCACGCCGCTCTTAGGTAGCACAGGCAATCTTGCCTGTGGGCGAACGGTGCGGGTCAATCCCGCGACGTTCGCCGGTTTCCGTGCGCTAACTCAACTGCCTCTTCGCGCCGTCCGGTGCAGCACGCCCGCCGGAGTCGGCGCTTCGCCCTGCACGCCAGGTGAATAGGTTTCCGTATGCTTCGTCGATGGCACGGCCGGTGCCAGCCCCTCACCCTTCGTCGCCTGCCACGTGTGAATGATCCGCCCAATCACGGTAATGTTCGGCCCGATCGCCAAAAACCACAGCGCCACATCCATACGGTTCGTCAGCGCTCCCAAAATCATCAGCACCAGCCGCTCCGGCCGCTCCCAAAATCCCATCTCCACCGTCGGCGTCAACGACTCCGCGCGCGCCTTCGCGTAGCTCACCATCACCGACCCCGCCATCGCCGCGCCTGCGAGCACCGCGTACATAAACCGGTCCACGCTCGAATAATAGACAAGTAGTCCAAGAAACAGGATCAGATCCGCATACCGATCGAAGATCGAATCCAGAAACGCGCCAAACAGCGACACGCGCCCCTGCCGCCGCGCCACCGGCCCATCCAGCAAATCGCACAGCCCCGACAAAATCATCAGCGACCCGCCGGTCACAAATCGGCCAGCCGCAAACATCACGCCCGCCCACAAATTCAATATGAGTGCCGACCAGGTAATTACGTTCGGAGGGATTCCGGTGATAGCGACAACTGCAGCCAGCCGGTCAACCGGCCAGCTCAGATACCGGCCAATAGTACGCGTCAGCATGAAATCAGGCTCACCCGCAAGCGCCGCCTATGCTTCCTCGTCGTAAATCGTCGCAAGCTTCACCACTTCGTATTCTTTCTGGCCCGCCGGCGTCGTCACCACCACTTCATCGCCGACCTTTTTCCCCATCAGCGCGCGCCCGATCGGGGAACTGGTCGAGATCAACCCCTGCGGCGCGTCCGCTTCTTCCACCGTCACCAGCTTGTACTCGATCTTCTGGGCTTTCGCCACGTCCAGCACCGTGATTCGCGAACCGTACGCCGCGCGGTCTTTCGGCAAATTGGCCAGGTTCAGCATCGAAAGGTCCGCCATCCGCTTGTGCAGCTGGCCCAGCCGCGCCGAGACGTACCCCTGCCGCTCTTTCGCGTACTTATATTCCGCGTTCTCCGAAAGGTCGCCGTGCGCCCGCGCGATCGAGATCTCTTTCGGCAGGTCGTTGTGCAACTCGTGTTCGAGAATCGCGATCTCGTCCTGCAGCTTCTTTTTGATCTTGTCGGCCAGGTCTGTCATTAGGAAGCGTTTCCGCGCGCAGCGTCTTTCCGCTCGCGCATGCTATGAAAACGTACTCCGAAATTATAGAGGATTTTCCCGCGCCCCAGCAACGAAGAAGCCCCCAACGGCGCGGAAATCCAGTTTAGCGGCGCCTCCGGCATGCCAAACGCGCCGCCGCTCCACGGCGTTTGGATGTCCTCCATCGTCCCCCGGTTTCGCCGCCACCCGGCGATATTCTCCGCGTCTCACGAGCTTCAGCCCGTGGCACACGCATTCGTGCCTGTGCGCACCTCACATTCTGTGAGGTGCGGGTTTAGCCATCACAGCAAATCCACTCGGCTCACACCTTCCACCCGCCCTCGTTACAGTGCTTTGTGTGGCATAGACATCGTCTGTGTGCTCTTGTCTTACTTGGAAGCTAACACCCCCACCTCAACTCCCGACGCCGTAGCCCCACCCCTGTAAATCTTCTCCGTCGCCTTCACAAAATCCTGTGGCTTCGCATACGGAATATCCACAAACGTCTGCGGGTTCCGGTCCACCAACGGAAACCACGAACTCTGCACCTGCACCATAATCCGGTGCCCGCGCCGGAACGTGTGATTCACATCCGGCATCGTGAAATCGATCTGCTCCACTTTCCCCGGCACAAACGCTTCCGGCTTCTCAAAACTCTTCCGGAATTTCCCGCGGAACGGTTCACCCCGCAGCAGCTGTTGATAACCACCCAGCGCAATGTGCGGCGGCGGTACGTCGTTCGACTTCGGATCCTCATCCTCAGTGGGATCGGGATAATCCGCCGGATACACGTCGATCACCTTCACCACGAAATCCGAATCCGTCCCCGTCGTCGAAACAAACAGCTTCGGCGAAATCGGCCCCGCGATCGTCACGTCCTCTTCCAGCGGCTCGGTCTGATAGACCAGCACGTCCGGCCGCGTCGAAGCGAATCTCTGGTCGCTCACCATGTATTCCTGCGGCACATCCGTCGTCGGATACGAAACGTAGGGCACCGGCTGATTCGGATCGCTCACATACTGATCGAATGTGTCCGCCGCGCCGCTCGGCGTCGTCCACGAAAGCGTTCCGTTTGCGCCGAAGTACAAAGTTTTCTTTTGCAGATGTGCCGGCGGCCACTGTGGATACCGCCGCCACACGTTCGATCCCGTCTCGAACACATATGCCTCCGGCAGCTTCGCATCCTCGCCGCCCTTCAGATACTGCTCGAAGAAAGGAAACAGAATCTCGCGGCGGTAAAACTGCGCCGTGTTCGACGCAAACTGCGCGTTCCCCAGATGATTTCCATCGTAATAAGCCCAGCCGCCATGCACCCACGGCCCCACCACGATGCCGTTGTAGATCCCGGGATTATTTTTCTTCACCGCGCCATACACTTTGTACGGTCCAGCCAAATCCTCCGCGTCGAACCATCCGCCCACCGTCAGCACCGCGCAGCGAATATTTTTCAAATGCGGCTCGAGGTTGCGCGTCTTCCAGTAATCATCGTACGTATCGTGCTTGTACTGGTCGTCCCACAGCCAGTTCGGCTTTTGGAAATATTTCGCGTCCGAATCCGAAATCGATCCCATCTTCAAATAGAAGCCGTACCCGTCTTTCGTCCCGAAATCGAACCGGTCTCCGGCCTCCGGCAACGTAGGATTGTTCTGGTCGCGGAAGCCCACATAAAATCCCATATTCGCCGCCAGCATGAACGCCCCGCCGTGGTACGAATCGTCTCCCTTGAAAAGATCCGTCATCGGCGCTTCCGGCGAACACGCCTTCAACGCCGGATGCGAATCGATCATGCTCGCCGACGTGTAGAAGCCCGGATACGAAATTCCCCAGATGCCGGCCTTCCCGTTGTTGTTCGGAATATTTTTCAGCAGCCAGTCGATCGTGTCGTAGGTGTCCGTGCTGTCGTCCACATCGGTTTTCGATTTCTTGTCGTCGATGTGCGGCGTCATTTCCACAAATTTTCCCTCGGACATATACCGCCCGCGAACGTCCTGATTCACAAAAATGTACCCGGCGCGCTCGAATTCATCCGACGGCCCCAGATGCTTCCGGTAGTGATCCACTCCATAAGGCCCCACGCCGTAAGGCGTGCGGTTCAGCAAAAACGGATACGTCTTCGACGCATCCTTCGGCACATAAATCGACGTGAACAAATGCACGCCATCCCGCATCGGAATCCGGTACTCATACTTCGTGTAGTGCGCCGCCACATTAAACTCCGGCTGCGCGTCGCCCCTCGACTGCGCCACCGTCGCCGCCGACTCCGCGACCGCCGCATCGGCACGCGCCACCACCACCCGCGGCCGCGCCAGCACCACCGCCACAACGCAAGTCATCGCCACCACCGCCAGCAATCCCAGCCGCCTCATCCGTAACCCTCGCTTCTGTCGGACTCACCCGCCCAAACCGAACAATTATAGCTCGCAAAGTTCCGCCGGCAGGGAATTGCCACGCCCTTGGCGAGCGCAGCGAGATGTAGCTTGGACTTTCGAGTCTGAGCGGGACCAACTCTCAGTTGGTCCTGGGTGTAGCAATGTCCACTCCAGGCACCACTCAAACTTCTTGCCGTACGCACAATAGTGAAGCCAGTCTGTGGCACAGGCTGGAGTTCGCCTCATTTCGCGGAATCGCGAAATGACCCTGAGGAATGCCGATGGCATGACGAAGGGTTTTCTTCCGGCGCGTGCCCTTGTCTCACGGCCGTTTCAAAAACGCCCGGCATCCAGTCCACCACCTGAAACCGCCACCACTAGACCAAAGTTCCGTGTTTGAATCTGAATTGGTAGTGGCGCACCACCGAATCCAGAGGAGCACGCAACGATGAGCACAGCCTCACCGCAGCCCGGCAAATCGCAACCATCGGCAGCCGCTTCAGGCACATTCAAAATCGCCGGCGATCTCGAAGTCCACCGCCTCGGCTACGGCGCCATGCGCATCACCGGCACGGGCATCTGGGGCCCTCCCAAAGATCACGACGAAGCCATCCGCGTCCTCCGCCGCGCCGTCGCGCTCGACATCAACTTCATCGACACCGCCGACTCCTACGGTCCCTCCGTCAGCGAATCACTGATCGCCGAAGCGCTTTATCCTTATCCAAAAGGTTTGGTGATCGCGACGAAAGCCGGCTTCGACCGCACCGGCCCAAATCAGTGGGTCACCAACGGCAAGCCCGAACACCTTCGCCAAGCCTGCGACGGCAGCCTGAAGCGCCTGCGCGTCGATCGCATCGACCTCTTTCAACTCCACCGCATTGATACGAAAGTTCCAGCCGACGATCAGCTCGGCACTCTGAAAGATTTGCAGCAGCAGGGGAAGATCAAGCACGTCGGCTTGTCTGAAGTCACCGTCGCGCAAATCGAACACGCCCGCACGATCATTCCCATCGTAAGCGTGCAGAATCACTACAGCCTCGTCGATCGCGCGAACGATGAGGTGCTCAACTACTGCGAACGTGAAAAAATCGGCTTCATCCCATATTTTCCGCTCGCCGCAGGAAAAGTTTCCGGCGCAGCCAGCGCGATCGCGCGCGACGCCGCGAAACTCAACGTGACGCCCTCGCAACTCGCCATCGCGTGGCTCCTGAAACGTTCACCCGTGATGTTGCCGATCCCCGGCACATCGCAAGTCGCGCACCTCGATGAAAACGTGGTCGCCGCCGCGATCGAACTCGACGACGCCACGATGAAGAGCCTCGAGCGCCCGTCGTGATTTGCCACTCGACTCGATGACCAACTCTCGTCCCAATGTGCTCGGCGTCGATCTCGACGCGCAAACGCGCTGCCGCCACTACCACGGCCCCACCGACATCATCGCCATCAAAATGAAATGCTGCGGCGAATATTACGCCTGCAAGGATTGCCACGAGGAACAAGCGGGCCACGCGATCGCCATATGGCCCAAGAACGAATGGTCGCAGCGCGCAATTCTTTGCGGCGAGTGCGGCAGGGAACTGGCCATCGACGAATATCTAGCGAGCAATTCGCGTTGCCCGCGCTGCAACGCACAATTCAATCCGCGCTGCGCGAATCATTATCACTTTTATTTCGAGAGCCCCACACCCTAACGCGCACCTGAGGCCGCAACCTAAATGTGCAAAGCGCGCAGCAGCAAACCGGCAATCGACGCGCCAATGAACGGCCCGACGATCGGAATGCCGGCGTAGCCCCAGTCTGAGCCGCCCTTACCTGGGATGGGAAGCACAGCGTGCGCGATGCGCGGGCCGAGGTCGCGCGCCGGATTAATCGCATAGCCGGTGGTGGCGCCGAGCGAAAGGCCGATGACCCACACGATCACGCCAACAAGATAAGGTCCAAGTCCCGCCGTGAGGCCGTTCGCGGCCACCGCTTTGGAGACCATGGCGCCTACGGCGAAGACCAGCACAAATGTGCCGATGATTTCGCTCAACAGATTCCACGCAAACGATCGAATCGCGGGACCGGTGCAGAAAATCGCGAGCTTCGCGCCCGGATCGTCCGAAACTTTCCAGTGCGGCCCGTAATGGAGGAAAACCAGCACAGCGCCGGCGAACGCACCAGCCAGTTGCGCGGGCCAGTACGTTGCAATTTTTGAGTAGTCGCCGAGGTAGATCGCGAAACCGAGCGTGAACGCCGGATTCAGGAATGCATCCTTGCTGCCGCATGCGTTCGAAACAAAAACTCCAACCATCACCGCGAACGCCCACGCGGTGGTAATCACCATCCAGCCGGAATTTTCGGCTTTCGTCTTTTTCAGCAGGACGGCCGCGACCACACCGTCTCCCAGCAGGATCATGATCATGGTCCCGAGGAACTCCCCCAAGACAGGCGACGTCATGCGCATCCCTCCGCGGCAGGATTCATAATGTAACGATCCGCGCCGCAAATGTTACAGTTTTACGTGATGTCCAGTAGAACCTAGTCCACCCAGTTCATCGAGCGTGTAACGGCTTTCTTCCACTGCGCGAAAAGTTTTTCGCGCTCGCCTTCTTCCATCCGCGCTTTCCAGGTGTGGTCGATGCCCCACTTGTCGCGCAGCTCGTTGAGGTCTTTGTAGAATCCGACGGCCAGCCCCGCAGCGTACGAAGCGCCGAGCGCCGTAGTCTCCTTGATCAGCGGCCGCAGCACGTCGCGATTCAAAATGTCCGCCTGGAATTGCATCAGCAGCTCGTCTTCCACCATGCCGCCGTCGGTGCGCAGCGCGTCGATCTTGTGGCCGGAGTCGAGTTCCATCGCTTCCAGCACTTCGCGCGTTTGGTACGCCGTCGCTTCCAGCGCCGCTCGCGCGATGTGCCCCTTGTTCGCGTAGCGCGTCAGCCCCACGATCACCCCGCGCGCGCTCGACTGCCAGTACGGCGCAAACAACCCCGAAAACGCGGGCACAAAGTACACGCCGCCGTTGTCTTTCACCGTGCGCGCGAGAGTTTCCACATCCTTGCTCTGCGCAATCAGGCCGAGGTTGTCGCGCAGCCATTGCACCAGCGCGCCGGAGATCGCAACGCTCCCTTCGAGCGCGTAGCTCGCCGGCTTATCGCCGAACTTGAACGCAACGGTGGTGAGCAAGCCGTACTTCGAAAGCTTCGGCTCGGTACCCTCATTCATCAGCAGAAAGCAGCCCGTGCCGTAAGTATTCTTCGCTTGTCCCACGTCAAAGCATGTCTGCCCCACGAGCGCAGCTTGCTGGTCGCCGAGAATTCCCGCCACAGGCACGCCTTCGATCTCCGGCACTTTCGCCGTGCCATACACTTCGCTGCTCGAAACGATCTTCGGCAGCACGCTCGCGGGAATACTAAACGCTTCAAGAAGCTCCTTATCCCATTGCAGCGTGTGCAGATCCATCAACTGCGTGCGGCTCGCATTCGTCACGTCGGTGACATGTACTCCGCCATTCGGCCCGCCCGTGAGCTTCCACACCAGGTACGAATCGATATTCCCGAATAGGAGATCGCCCGCTTCGGCCATCGCGCGCGCATCTTTGACGTTGTTCAACATCCAGCGGATCTTCATCCCGCTAAAGTACGTCGCAAGTGGCAGTCCGGTCTTGGCGCGGAAGCGATCCTGGCCGCCGTTCTTCGCGAATTCCGCCACGTCGTCTTCGACTCGTGTGTCCTGCCACACAATCGCGTTGTGAATCGCATGCGCGGTGCGGCGATTCCACATCAGCGTCGTTTCCCGCTGGTTGGTGATGCCGATCGCGGCGAGATCCTTCGCGCGAAACCCTTTATCCTTCATCGCCGCGGCGATCACCTCATGCGTGCGCCGCCAAATTTCCTCCGGATCGTGCTCCACCCACCCCGGCTTCGGATAAATCTGCTCGTGCTCGCGCTGCGCCACCGACGAGATGCGCCCCGAGCGATCGAACACGATGAAGCGCGTGCTCGTGGTTCCTTGATCGATGGCGCCAAGATAGTTAGACATCGCTCGATCTCCTGTCGCGCAATTCGCGCGATTCGCCGCGTTCGCTTAGTTCGCACTCGAAGTTGCAGCCGAAGAGCCGGATGCGCCTTCGCGCGCGAGCCCGGCATTCTCGATCCAGCGTTTGATTTTCTCGATGTACGCGGCACTCGCTGTGCGGGTTTGCTCGTCCGTCCACTCGAGTTCCTTGCCGATGAGCGCTGCAGCGACGGGAGCGGCATGGATCGCGTCGCGCCACGAATAAAACTGCACGCCGAGCCGACGCGCCAGCACATCTTCGACCGTCATCGCCATCTCTTCTCGCACCACGTAAACGACCGCCGCCTGCGGATACGGATGCCCCGGAATCAGCGGCTGCGCGAGCGACGGATTCGATTTCGCGAGGTTCAGCACGTCTTTCGCGGCGGTACCGAACTTCCGCGCGAGCAGATGCGCTGTTTCTTTCGAAACGCCGTAGTCGCGCACGAGTTCTTGCCAGAAATTCTCGGTGAAGCCCTCGCCGCCGTACAGCTTGTAGGTTTTCGTCGCGCAGTCCTTGATCGGCGCGCCCAGCGCCTTCTGCACGGCCGTAATCGTGTCTTCGGCCATCGCGCGATGCGTGGTCCACTTGCCGCCCATGATGCTGATCAAGCCGCTCGTCTTGTCGATTTCGATCACGTCGTCGCGCGCCAGGCTCTTCGTGCTTTCGGTCTCTCCGGACGACACCAGCGGCCGCGCGCCCGCAAACCCCGCGACGATGTCTTCCGGCGCGAGCGGCGTCTCCGTGTAGTGGTTCAGCTGCTTCAGCATGAACGCAACATCATCCTTCGTGACGTAATACTCCTCGTCCGGCGTCACTTCCTGCTCCGTGGTGCCAACCAGCAAGCGTCCGCCCCACGGAACAGCGAAGAGCACGCGGCCGTCGTCCGTCTTGGGAATGAGCATCGCGTCTTGCGTTGGAAATTTCTCAATCGGAAACAAAATGTGCGAACCCTTGCTGAGCCGCATCCGCGTCGGCACGCTGGCGTTCGCTTGTTTCCGAATCGCGTCGGCGAATGGACCAGTCGCGTTCACGATCACTTCCGCGTGCACATCAAATGTCGCGCCGCCAATCTCATCCTTCACCGTCACGCCGTTTAGCTTTCCGTCCGCTTTGCGCAGCAAGGCAGTGACGCGTGCGTAATTGAGCGCAGCCCCACCCTTCTGCACGAAACTCAGCACCGTCGCGGTGTTGTAACGCGAATCGTCAAACTGGCCGTCGTAGTAAGACACCGCGCCGAGCAATCCTTCCTTCTTCACGTTGGGCATCCGCTTCAGCGTTTCATCGCGACCGAGGAATTTGCTGGGCGCGATTCGCGCGCTGCCGGCGAGCCAGTCGTAAATTTTCAGGCCAATGTCGAGATAGGCGGCGTTGAGCCAGCTGTAACTTGGCACCAGAAAATCCAGCTTCCGCGTGAGGTGCGGCGCGTTTTCCATCATGCGGACGCGTTCGTGCAGCGCGCGTACCACCACGTGATATTCCTTGGGATCCACATCTTTGATCGCTTCTTCGAGGTAACGCACGCCGCCGTGCACTATTTTCGTCGCCGCACTGGAAGTGGCGCCTGCAAAGTCGCCCGCGTCGAGCATCACTACGCTCAACCCGCGCAACTGCGCGTCGAGCGCGCAGCCCGACCCCGTCGCGCCTCCTCCAATCACCACAACATCGAATGTTTGCCCTACGATTTTCTTCACCCGCTCGCTGCGTGCCAACATGAACGCCCCCAAGAAAAGCCGACGTTGCGGCAACCACGTTTTAGAAAGTGACCTTTGTACGGAATCCAAACACCGCCGCGTTCGCGACGCGCGAGTTCGCGCCGGGATCGACGTAATACTGAAAAACCGGCTGCACCAAAAAGTACGGACGAATGTTCGCCGCGTAGTTCAGCTCGATCGCATTTTCGGTGCCGAGCGCCGGCGCGCCGGGCGGTATGCCAATCGTCTGAAACGGATCGCCGATGTGCGTGTACACAAAGCCGAGCGACGCCGCGTCCTGCGGCCGCGCCGGAATCGGGCCGTTGTACCGCGCGCCGAGGGTGACCTGGCTGTTCTCGACGTTCAGATTATTCGGGCTCCAATCGAACCCGGCCATCACATCCAGCCCGCGGCTGCTGCCCGCCTGCACGCGATAAAGCGCCTGGTTCACGCTGCCGTACACCAAATAATTTCCGCGGCTCACAAAACCGTTCGCGTCCGTAAATTTTCCGCCGTTATAGGTCGCGCCGAATTTGTAGTACGCCGGATAGAGCTTCTTGTCGAAATCGCCCGTCTGCCCGTTCAAATACTCGTTGTGGCGCGTGAAACCGGTCTCAAACGCAAAAACCGGCGAGTCGCGAATCTGAAAATGAAAACCGTTCGTGTCCTGCGCGTACGGATTCCGGTTTCCGGAAAGCACCGCCGCCTGCACGTAAAGCGTTTTCCAGATCACCACTTTTGCTTGCACGGCGGGCGTGCCCGCGGGATTAAACGATTCGTACGTCGTAGAAAAAAGATTTCCGTAGGCGTAGTCGATCGGCTCGATCAGATACGAGCCGCCGTACAGCTGGTTGCCGTAAAAATCGAGGCCCGCCATCTGCCCGGCCATCAGGAAAAGATGATCGTGAAAAAGCGCTTCCTGCAGCCAGAAAGAATCGAGGCGCGTCGTGTGCGCGCTCACCAGGCCGCTCGGATTTGCGAGCACGCCGATTCGTTCGCCGAGATTTCCGCCGAATTGCCACAAGCCCGTCACGTGAAACGAAAGTCCGTGCCAGCCCTTCAGCTTGCCGAAGTCCACGTCCATCGTTCCGCGGATACGGCCCCACCCTGCGTAGGTCTGCTGCAATCCGCCCGTCGGATTCGCCTGCAAGTCCGCGACGTAGAAAAAATCAAACGTGACGCCCTTGTCCGCGAGCGCAGTTCTCTCGCCGTCCCAATCTCCGAATAAATATTGGCGCGGCTGCGATTGCGGCGCGGGCTGCTGCTGCTGCTGTGGCTGTTGCGGTGCCTGTTGCGATTGTTGAGTCGCCGCCGGTGTCGGCTCAGGAGGAGGAGTCGTGCTCTGCGAATATGCCGGGTAGGGAAGTACGAAGAAAAAAATTACAACTACACTGAGCCAGCCCAAGTGCAACTTCCATCGCCTGCGCCGCGGGCTTTGGGCGTTCCCGCAACGCTCTTGCGTGGTTTGCATGTCGCGATCCTGTCTATCTGCGTCCGTGGCTCACCCCACACTGCCACGGCAACGCGCCGCGGAGCATACCACCACTTCGCCTCCGCCGTGCACCGATAGGATGCAACCCTCCCGCCGCCAGTTACCGATACTTTAGTATCGGTCGCAAGCAATCCCGACGTGCTCATGCCGCGCAAAAAATTTGTGTCGATCGACGTCTTGTTACGTTCGCTGTTAGAACAAACGGGCACCATCGCCACACAATTCACGTCGGGAGTTATTACATCGGGAAGGATTTAGAGCTGGCGGAGAGGGGGGGATTCGAACCCCCGATCCGGCTTTTGACCGGATAACTGCTTAGCAGGCAGCCCTGTTCGGCCACTCCAGCACCTCTCCGCGGGAATTCGAATGTCGAAGGGAAGCGGACGGCCTGCCCAACGAGTATAGCATCAGCTTTCGCGCGCCGCTTCTAGTTCGCGTTGCCTGCAACGTCGCAACAACGCCAAATCAAACGGCTCCGCGAGAGGCAGTGGATCGCCAAGATTCCGGCCATCTCCGACCAGCAGTGCTACTTTCTCCGGTAAACGTAGTCGTACCCAGCCTGCCACGTTTTCCCGCCGTCCGTTGAAAGCGTCCCGATCTGCCGCACCGACCCATCAGCCTGCCGTCGATAAATCATTTTCTGCGTCGCGCCGCCCTTCGCCGGGCAAGTCATCGTCATGTCCGCGCCGTCGAGCCCTCCGGTGTAAAGTCCCACCGATCTCGTGTTGTCGATATACATCTGGTGCCATTTCCCGTCCTTCCGATCGTAGCTGCTGAAGCTTGTGCCGATGTAGTCCGCGCCCGCATTGCCACCAGAAGGAGCGTCGAAGCTCTCCTTAATCCCGCACGAATCCATCACGATTTCAATCTTGCTCGAGCCCACCGGCGAATTGTCGCTCGCCTGCGAAACGTTCCACTCGCCCACCCAAAAATCCAGCTGCCGGTATTCCTGCGCGCTGCACGGCTTCGCAGGGTCACCGGAATTTGTCGCGGGTTTCTCGGCCACCGGCGCCGCCAATGCCGCATCGAGCACCGCCGCACTTTTCAAAATTCCGCCGCTAGCAGCCTGCGACAACGCGCCAACTCCTCCCGCAACCACCAGAATTGCCGCCAAAACCGTATTCGCTCCGAACATGGACAACCTCCCGCGTGAGAGTGAAAGTGAGCACACGAACTCCGAATTGCCGGTTTAGACGCAGTAATCCGCGTCCAGTCTGCCGCGCCAAACACGATTTAGAAGGAATTTAGATAAACCGCGAAGTTTATTTTTTGGCCGAAGGCGTAGGCCGGAAACGCACAAACACCAACACGCCCAGCGGATGCTCACCGTAGATCGAATCAAGGAACGCAGGCTTGCCGTACAGCGTCACCTGCGCACCCAGCGCACTCGAAAAATGCGGAATGAAGGGGAACTCACGGTCGTACCCAAACGAGTACGCCTGAATCCGCGCCAGAAACTTTTCTTCGTACCCAGGCGGCAGCGGATTTTCCCCAATCAGCAACTCGTTCGATCGATCCACATTCTCAATCCGCGTCCACTGCCGCGCTCTACTTCGCGAGCCGTTGTAGGAATGCCGTTGCTCGCCCTGCCAAATCCGTGGCGCGCCGGTGCAAAAACTCTTCAAATCTGTCAACTACGAGAACGTCGCCTCCGGGAACCGCCTGTTCATCCAATCGTTCCGGCTTAACCCTATACTCTTGTAGATACTTCTGGGGTACTTTAGCACTGAATGATCGGTTGGCCTTTTCGTTCAGCACTGCGATGTTGGCGATAGAGTCCACGCGGCTAGCCTCGTAGATTTCCTTTACGACCTTGCGTGGAAAGATATGATGCCATTCAGGTTTGAAGCCCTCATTGAGTTCATTGTCTTTCGTTTCAAATCCGATGCGGACATCTTGGTTTATCCAATCCTTCGCTTTGCTGTCGAACGCCGTCAAATACAGAATTAGTCTAAGAAACTTGTCTGTATATTCCTCGCGAAAATCTTCAGGCGTGAAGGATCCGGAGGCGGACAGTAGCGCGCTTAAACTAACGATCGCTTCATCGAACGAAGGCGCGTTCTTAATGAGCTTCGAGTCACGATCGAGAACTGTCGTTGCGGAGCCACTGTATCGACCGTCCCTCGTAGCGATCAGGAACCAGTTGAAGGCTTTGGCGAACTTAAAATCGTGCGGGAAAACGGCTTTCATGACAAAAACTGGTATCAATGCATTCAGGGACGGCAACAGATCGCTCGACAAAACACCATGTTCGAGGAGGTTTTTGATTACCGACGAGATTGCGTGTTTGGTTCTGTCCCAGTGTTCGTCGAATTCTTTCGAGGGCTCCCAGAATGCCTGAGGCACTTCTTTAAGCCGCCCGTTGCCGTGACCGATGATGGCAAACGTTCGAACCACAACCCCGGGGTCAAACTCGAAGCCTTTTAGTTCTAAATCCTTCAGAAATGGGTCGAACCTGTCCCTCACCCAACCTTGTTGTTTGGCGGCAATCAGAGCAACAACGATGTCACTTTCACGGACCTTTGTGCCTGCGGTGTTGAGCCGTGCGAAAATTTCCGCTACGTCTTCCAACTCGTGTTCGATGATAATTTCATATAGCGGAGCGTCTCCGATTTTTTTGATGGACTGAAGTATTTCGTGAATTTCTGCAAAGCGTTGAGGGTTGCCCAGAGTTTTCGCCGCGTCCGTTGCGAGCTCGGATAAGTTACTCGAGCTGAGAATCGTGCGAACGGATAGCCATTCGTTCGACTTTTTTCGTACTGGATTTATGAGCCCAAATTCCAATCCCTCTTTGTTCCTGGCAATGTTCGCTAGTACGTCGTATTTCTCTCGATATTTATTCCACTGAGCGTGATCCGACCACCAGTAAGGTTTCTTACCGAACAACAATGCGAGCGACGTGACGCGCTGTTGGCCGTCAACTATCCACAGTTTGCGGCTTTGTATACCGTGAGCGGTGCGCGGGGAATCATATGAGTTTTCCCAAAGCAGCAGCGACCCAACCGGATAACCTCGCCAGAGTGAGTCTACTAAGTCCACGACCTTGGACGCCTTCCATACATACTTTCGTTGGAACTCCGGAATGTTGAGCGTGCCGAGAGTCGCGTCGTCGATGTTTCGTACAATGTCTGCGATGTAGAGCCGTTGATCCTTCATTGATCCTCCGGTCGGCGCAGACTATAGCCACAGTTATCTCAAATAGCAATAACAGGTACTTACTCATGATAGAATTCGCCCGAACTGGAGGAATACGATGGCGGAACACGATGTGTTTTTCACGCTACCGGAGTTGGAACTCGGGAAAGCTGATATTGAGTTAAAGGTTAAGCGGGGCGGCGGTGTGCTTGGACGTTTGCGAATCAGCAACGGTTCACTCGTATGGGTTCCTGCGAATAAGCAGTATGGCTTCCGACTCAGTTGGCGGGAATTCGATAAGCTCGCACGAGAAAACGGAGAGGACGGACACCAATAAACACCCGCTGCGAAACCACGCGAGGTCACCGACAAGGCAACGATAGTGCCGCGTGGCTATTTCGTGCTGGAAGCCGTCGGCCGGAAACGCACAAACACCAACACGCCCAGAGGATGATCGCCGTAGAGCGAGTCAAGGAACGCAGGCTTGCCGTAGAGCGTCACCTGCGCGCCCAGCGCACTCGAAAAGTGTGGAATGAAAGGGAACTCACGGTCGTACCCAAACGAGTAAGCCTGAATCCGCGCCAGAAATTTTTCCTCGTATCCAGGCGGAAGCGGATTTTCCCCGATCAGCAACTCATTCGACCGATCCACATTCTCAATCCGCGTCCACGCATAATTGTGCCGCAGAAATTTCAGCGTCGACTCCGCCAGGTAGCTGTTGTACACCGCGCCGCCGGGAAGCATCAGGTTGCGCCCCCAGATCAGCGTCGTCGCCGAATTTCCCCACGAAGTATCACCGCCGCGCGCGATCGGCCGGTTGTACGTCACAGACGTCGTCATGCGCAGCTGATCTTCGCCCGGCTCGAGCGCTTCGGGCGCGTGCAGTCTGCCGATCGAATACTGCGCGCTCCAATTCGCCCCCGGATTCACCGTCAGCCGCGCGGACCACGAATCCACATCGCCCGTCGAAATAATCCAGCGATTTTCTCCCGGCTCGGCGCCGTGAAATCCCGAAAACTCCACGCGCGCGATCTTGTACGTGTAGCCCAGCGTCATCACGTCGTACGAAATGTGTGTCGAATCCTGAAGGTGGTGCCCGAGCGGCGCGAGCGTGTCTTCACTCGCAGACACGCGATGCGGAAACGCCTCCGGCCCAAGCGCGGGATCGCCCACCGGCGCGGCGTAAAACGACACGAGCGAGTTCGCACCGATTTTCCAATCGTAGATCGCCGCCAGCTCCATGAAAAAATTGTGCGGATGCTGCCCATCGACGATTGGCTTGCCATACGCCGTCTCGCCCACTTGAAAAAGTTCCGGATATTGCCGGTCCGAGATCGTCGCCGGCTCGAGACTAAACATTCCGCGCAGCGTGAGCGTGCCCGGCCCCAGATCGAGCTGCGCCATCGGCATGAACCAGCTCGTGCTGAAAACTTTATCCGCGCCGCGCGGCCCGGTCTGCTGCTGCGACGCGACGAACGCCGACCCGTGCAGCATCAGCATCCACGAGCCCTTGTGCGTCATCAGCATGTCGTGCGGCGTCGAAAGCGGCTCCGCCGACGTCCCCGCCGACGCGCGATTCACGATCGCCTCAATAAATGTAGAGGGGGCGCCCATTCCCATCGCGGCCATCGACATTCCCGGCATCGCGCCCATGCCCGCACTCATACTTGAGTTCGCCTGCGCGCTCGCAGCGCCGCTCGTCGAAATCGAAACGCCCGGCGCAGTCTTCTGTTCCGCAGGCGCCTGTTGCGCTTCAGCGGCGTTCGAAGCAGCCGCGGCGCGCATCGGCCGGCACGGGCATACCTTCGCAGACCCGCACGCCGGACGCGAAGCGTCGTCCGCCATCACCGGCACCGCAACCGCCATCGCCGCAAATATAGCCGCCACTCTCAGCACGCGCATCGCACTCTCCCGCGACTCACAACCTGAGTGTACTTGGAAACACGCGTGCAGCTGCAGGATGTCCGCCATGTGAAACTAACTCGCCACGGAACGTCCGGCTGAACCTCCGCTGTTCATCTCGCCCTTCAGGTATGATTTTCGGACAGAAGGAGACGCGCCCGCTGATGCCGTCCACTCCGGCAAATCATCTGATCCCGCTCGCGCTCGCCGATCGCCTTCTTCAAAAGGCCGGCGTGCCCGCCGCCTGGGGCGTCACCGCCGCGCAATTCCAATCGCTCGTCGAACGCAGCGCCGCGCAACGCTTCTCCGGCGTTTCGCCCGACGCGCTCACCGCGGAAACCTTCGCCGAATCGCTGCACGCGAAGGATCTCGCACTCGCCACCGCTTGCGCCGCCGGAAATTCCGCCGCCTGGGATTTTTTCGTCAGTCAGTACCGCCAGGAAATGGTTCGCGCTGCGCGCGCCATCGCCGGAAACGCCGCCGGACGAGAACTGGCCGATTCGATGTACGCCGATCTTTACGGTGGTATGCGCGGCACGCAATCCGGCGAGCGCAAATCGCCATTCGAATATTTTCTCGGCCGCAGCAAACTTTCCACATGGCTGCACGCCGTGCTTTCGCGCAAGCATGTTGACGAAATCCGCCGCACGCGCAAACTCGACTCACTCGACGAGCCGCACGCAGGCGACGGCGACGGAGACAGTCGAGCGCGCATCGAAATCCCGGCCGAGAAAACTGGCACGCTTGCCGGCCACGAACCCGATCGCGACCGTTACCTCGCGCTGCTGCAGTCCGTGATCGCCGGTGTGCTGGCCGCGCTTCCGGGCCGCGATCGACTGCGCCTCGCGTACTATTACGTGGACGAGTTGACGCTCGCGCAGATCGGCAAAATTCTGGGCGAGCATGAAGCCACGGTTTCGCGCAAACTTGAGCGGACGCGCCGCGAAATCCGCGAGCAGGTGGATTTTGTGCTGCGCGCCGAAAAGAATCTCGACGAGGCGCAGCGCAGCCTGTGTTACGAATATGCACGCGACGAGTGGCCGTTTGATCTGACGGGCGTGCTCGCGGGCAAAGCGCCATGACGGCAGGGCGTGCAAGTTTTTCGAGGTCGCGCGTACTAAGCAGGAGATCGCTCGAATGAGCGCGCAAGAAAATCAAATTTCGCTCGATGGTCCGATTCGCCGCGTGCTCGCCGCCGGCACGCCCACCGCCGAGCCTTGCCCGTCGCCTGACGTCTTCGCCGCGTACTACGAGCACTCGCTCGATCCCGAAGAGACCGAACACTACGACAAACATTTCGCTTCGTGCGCGTCGTGCCGCGCGATCCTGGCCGGAGTCGCGCGAGCGAGCGTCGCTACCACTCCGGCGCTCGAGACGAAACAAGGCTCGCAGTGGTGGAATTCGATGCGCGTGTGGCTCGCGACTGCCGCTGCATGCGTGGCGGTTCTTGTGATTGCAGTCGTGTTCATCCAGCGCTCGTCGAAATCGACCGGCACGGAGAACGCGCAGCTCGCAATGTCGCGCGCCGTCGCCATTCCGGCGCCGGCTGAGTCGTTGTCGCATGCAGCTGCTACCCCCGCGCCTGCGCCACCAGAAAACGCCGCTCCCACCGTTGCTGAGAATTCTCCGGCGATGCCGCTGCCGAAATCCGTGAAGACGCCGAAGCCCGCGCCACCGCCGCAAGATCAAGCCGTGGATCTATCCGCTTCCGCTTCTGCGTCCGCCGCTGTCGTCGAGCCTGCTGCACCAGCGCCCGCTGCCGCGGAGCGCAAGAAAGCAGAAGCTGCGAGTGACGGCGCAGTTGCTGCGTTACAGCCGAGTGCCACGCCGCAGGTTGCGCCAGACGTGCGACAGGAAATGTCCGCGAGCAACCGCGCAATGCAGTCGAAATCCGCCGCGGGTTTCGCCGCGACGATGAAAAAGCCGAAGGCGCAAGCGCCGGCGAAAGACATCATCGTCACCTCGCCCGGCTCGCAGATCACTTGGACGATTCACACCAATCACGTGCAGTACGCCGAAAACGGCCAGCCCGCGCCCGTGCAGGATTTCATCCCCACGAGCAGCCCCATCGCCGCTGGTTCATCGCCCGGCGGAAAAGTGTGCTGGCTCGTTGGCGCGGACGGTGCCGTAGTGCGCACCACCGACGGCCGCCTCTGGCTCGGCACAAATTCGCCCACCGGTTCCGATCTCACTGCGATCAAGGCCACCAGCGCGCGAGCCGCGACCGTCACATCGTCCGACGGCCACACCTACGTCACCACCGACGCCGGCCAGACCTGGAAGTCCGCCACCGCTCAAAACTAGCGTTTCCTTCGAGAACACCTTCCCCGTAAGTAGCACAGGCAATCTTGCCTGTGCGCCTTTGTCGGCTTTCGCCCTCCCCAAAAAAGTCCCCCAAAAAACTCTGCAAGAAACCGCACCCCCTCCGTTCTAACTACAGCACCTGAATTCCGGAGGAAACAGCCATGGAGAGTCCAGCATCCCGCAAAACGCAACGCCCCAGCCGGTCCGTACGCCACACGCGCCGCACTCGTGCAGCAATTTTCACCGCAGCCGCGCTCTTCGCCATATTTCTAGCGATACCGCATCACAGCTCGGCGCAAGCACCAGGCGCCAGCGCGTCCGCCAACGACGCAAACGCCAGCTCAAACGCAGGTCTCGCGACCACCGACAAAGACCGCACCAGCCTCTCCCTCACCGTGTACAACTCGAACACCGCGCTGGTCCGCGACGTGCGCCAGATCCAGCTGCGCTCCGGCGTGTTCCCGCTACAGTTCGAAGGCGTGTCCGCATCGATCAATCCGGTCACGGTGCACTTCCGCTCGCTCACCGATCCCGCGAATCTCAGCATCGTCGAACAGAACTACGAGTACGACCTGCTCGACCCACAAAAGCTCCTGAAAAAATACGTCGGCCGCGAAGTCACGCTCGTCCGCGCCGAATCCGAAAACAACACAACGCGCTACGTCGAAACGAAAGCCTTGCTCCTCTCCGACAACGAAGCGCCCGTCTGGAAAATCGGCAACGAAATCGTTACCGGCGTCCCCACCGACAATTACAAATTTCCGGACCTGCCCGGCAATCTCTACAGCCAGCCCACGCTGATCTGGACGCTCGACAATCGCGGCGCCGCCTCCCAAAAAATCGAAGCCTCGTACCTCACCGACGGCCTCAACTGGAACGCCGACTACGTCCTCACGATTTCGCGCGACGACAAAGCCGCCGACCTCAACGGCTGGGTCACGCTCGTCAATAGCAGTGGCGTCGGCTACGACAACGCGAACCTCCAGCTCGTCGCTGGAAAAATTCATCAGGTGCAGCCGCAAGTTCGCCCGATGGCCATGGAGGCGAAGTCCACCATGATGGCCAACCGCGCGCCCGCACCACAATTCGAACAGGAAAACTTCAACGAGTACCACCTCTACTCGCTCGATCGCAAAACTTCGATCCAGAACAACGAGTCGAAGCAGATCAGCCTACTCTCCGGCACGCAGATTCCCGTCGAAAAAGTTTTGCTCACCGAAGGCTCGCGCTACTACTACCGCAATTCCTCGAGCATCGGCGATCCTTCGCCGCAACCGGTGAAGGTGTACTACCGATTCAAAAATTCTCAGCAGAATAGCCTCGGCGTCCCGCTGCCCGCCGGTACCGTTCGCGTATATCAAGCCGATTCCAAGGGTGGCACGCAGTTCGTCGGCGAAGACAACATCGAGCACACGCCGAAGGACGAAAACGTCCGCATCAATACCGGCGAAGCCTTCGACGTCGTCTGCGAACGCAAGACGCTCAACTACGAACGCGTCTCCAAAGACGTGTTTGAGATCGAATATCAGATCACTCTGCGGAATCACAAAGACAGCGCGGTCACCGTGGAAGTTCGCGAGCCGATCGGCGGCGATTGGGAAGTTCTCAACTCGACTTACAAGTGGACGAAGCTCGACGCGGGGTCGCTTGGGTTTCAAGTTCCCGTCGAGAAGGACGGAACTTCGACGCTCACCTACAAAGTTCGCGTGAAGTGGTAGTAAGGAGCGGGGAACGCGATCGTCTGCGCGCCGGATGCGAGCCGCTGGAGGCTTGCGTCCGGCCGCGCGGCGTTTACGCGCGAAAATCGCCAGCCATCAGCCATTCTTGCCCAGCTTTTTATTCACGATCGCCAGCTCGCGCTGAAACACAGGATTGTCCGGATACTCCGTCGCCAGCCGCTCCAGCCACTTCTGCGCGCTCGCATTGTCGTGTTCGCGCTCGTACGCCAGTGCCAGCATCACTTCCGCAAACGGTTTGAAGTAATGCCCGCCGTTCGCCGCCGATTCCATCTGCGCCATTCCTCGCGCGCGATCGCCGTGCATGCCGCCGAAGAATAGAAAAGCGCGCTTGTAGCTTGGCAGGCATCCGATCACGTAATTGCTCATCCCCAGCGCCACGTTCGCATCCTGCATCGTGTTGTCCACCGCGAGCAGCGTGTTCGCCTCGGCCTCGGCCTGCTTCATCATGTTCAGCCCGGCGAGTTGCTTCTTGATGATCAGCGCGTCGTAGTCCGATTCCATTCCATCCACCATCGTCAGCACCAGCATCGCTCGAATGTTCTTCGGGTCGGATTTCAGTTGGGTCTTTGCCATGCCGCGCGCCGCGTCGTTCGCCTCGAGGAACCGCACGTTCTTGTTCTCTTCCGCCGTCCCTTCCACGCCGCCCAGGAATTTCTGGTCGCTCAGAAAAAATTCGGAGGTTAGCACGCCCTTCTGGTTGAACTGCTCGAAAAGGTAGCTCGCGGATTCCGCTGCTTTGCCCATCGGATCGTCCGGCCGCGCCTTCTGGTACGCGAAGAAATCCGTCCGCGCCGCGTCGAATTTCAGCTGATAAAGCTGTTCGAAGCCGGCCTCGAGCAGTTTTGTCGAGTTGTCCGCCTGCATCGTGGGTTCCTGCGCCGGCGCGGCCTGTTGCGCTCGCAGCGTGGCGCACGCCGCGAGTGACACCGCGGCAACCACAGCGATTCCGACCATTCGAACGGAAAAAGTTTCTGCCACGGTCGTTCCTTTGGGGCGTTGAGTCTGCGTTAAGTTTCGGCCCGCGTCAAAGTGTATGCCTCGCGCGCGCCGCGCCAGGTCGCGGAACGTTCCAAACGTACGAAAAATTCACCGCCTACAGGTGATTCAGAATGTACTCCATCGACGACTTCATCAGCAAAACCCGCGCCGCCGGATCGCTGATTCCGTGCCCGCGTCCCGGAAACACCATCAACTTATCCGGATACTTGCCGCTGTCGATCAACGCGTTCAGCAGCTCCACGCTATTTGCGAAGTGCACGTTGTCATCGCCTGTTCCATGAATCAGCATCAACAGTCCCTTGATGTTCGCCGCCTGGTTCACCGGCGACGAGGTCTTGTAGCCTTCCGGATTATTCTGCGGCGTGCCCATGTAACGCTCGGTGTAAATCGTGTCGTACAGCTTCCAGTCCGTCACCGGAGCGTCGGAAACTCCCACCTTGAACGCGCCGCTCGTATTGAACAGCGCCTCCAGCGTCATGTATCCGCCATAGCTTCCGCCCGTGATTCCGATGCGCGCGGGATCCACGTACCCGAGCGCTTCCAGATATTTCACGCCCGTCATCTGATCCTGCAGCTCCACTTTGCCCAGCTGGTGATAGATCGGCGTTTCAAACGCGTGTCCGCGTCCCCACGATCCGCGGTTATCCAGCGTCCAGACGATGTATCCGTTCTGCGCGTAGATTTCGTCGAGCAGGTAGCGGTAGCCACCCCACGCGTTGCGCACCAGCTGCACGTGCGGCCCGCCATATACGTTGATCAGCACCGGATACTTCTTCGACGGATCGAAATTCACCGGTTTGATCATCGACGCGTACAGCTTCGTGCCATCGTCCGCCTTCAGCTCCACCAGTTCCACAGGCGTTAGCGAATAGTCCGCCAGCGCCGGCACCGCGCCATCGCTCATCACCGTAATAGACGAGCCGTCCATTTTCCGCAGGTCCTGCCGCTGCGGCGTCGAGATATTCGAATAGGTATCCACGAACGCGGACTGCGTCGGCGAAATGTTCGCGCCGTGCGATCCAGCCTCTTTCGTAATCTGCGTCAGCGATTTATCCGCGATCGATACCCGATAAAGCCCCGTGTCGCGCGGATCTTCCTTGTTCGCCAGAAAATAAATGTAGCCCTTCGCCTCGTCCACCGCAGGATGATTGGCCGCGCCGGGGCCGAAGCCGCCCAGGTCCGCAATCGCCCAGTCGCCGCTGGTCAGCTGCGCGATCTGTTTCCCGGAATTCTCATACAAATAAAAATGCCGGAACCCAGTGCGTTCGCTCGACCACAAAAACCTCTTGTTATCGCTAAAAAAGTACAGATCGTCGCTGATGTTGATCCAATACTTGTCCGTCTCGGTCAGCACATTCTTCGAGGCGCCTGTCGCCGCGTCCGCGAAAAGCAGATCGAGCTCGTTCTGCGCGCGATTCAACCGCTGAATCGCCACGGATTTGCTGTCCGCCAGCCAGTTCACGCGCGCGAGATACACATTCGTGTCCGCGCCCGTGTCCATCCACTTCGTCTCGCCGCCCGTCGCCGCCACCACGCCCACGCGAACGATCGGATTTGCCTCGCCTGCCTGCGGGTAGCGCGTGTATTCCGTACCGCCGGTCGGCACGCTCATGTCCATGATCGGATATCGTGTCACCGGCCGCTCATCCATCTCGTAGTAAGCGATCTTCGTCGAATCCGGCGACCACCAGTAGGCCGTGCGGCAATCGAGTTCTTCCGGGTACACCCAATCCAATTTGCCCTTCAAAATTTCTTCGCTGCCGCCCGTCGTCAGCGCCTTCGGCTCGCCGGGATTCGCAACGTTCACCACAAATAAATTCGCGTCGCGCGAAAAACTGATCCACTTTCCGTCCGGCGAAAATTTCGGGTCTTCGATTTCCGATTCGCTCGATGCGATCGGCTTCGTCGTCATCGTGCTTAGGTTCAGCAGCACCAGGCTGTTCGTCCCGATGAAAAGCATCGATCCCGAATCGGGCGACCACAAATAATTGTCAGGGCGCACCCGCCCCAGACCCGTCGCCTGCGTCACTTTCGCTTTTTCCGGCTGCGTCACGGACTTCAGCGTCGCCGCGCTCACCAGCACTTTCTTCTCGCCCGTCGCCGCGTCCATCGTCCACAGTTCCAGCCCATCGCTTCCGCGATTGAGGTACGAGAACCGCTTTCCGTCCGGCGACCACTGAATGCCCTGAATCAGCCGGCCCGTCATCGGAGCGCCGCCAAAGAGCCGCTCGAGCGTCAATTCCTTCTTGTTCGCGGTCGCCGTCGCGGCACCGGCAGCTTGGCCGCAAGCAAGCGGCGCCATCACCGCCGAAATTCCAAACACACACACTAGCGTCGCTACCAGCGAACGGCCAGACAC
This sequence comes from uncultured Acidobacteriota bacterium, assembly GCA_963702125.1. Taxonomy (GTDB): domain Bacteria; phylum Acidobacteriota; class Terriglobia; order Acidiferrales; family UBA7541; genus Palsa-295. The sequence goes on along the minus strand of OY969716.1, from coordinate 2,883,916 downwards.
ACGCATCCTCTGCCTCCTCGGCAAGCGCGACATTCTAACTCCACACGCACGCAAAGCGACAGAGCGACCCAAAGGATTTAACACTCAGGAAGGAAACTGCGAGGAGTTCCAAACGGCAAACACAAGTAGGCGAACTAGCCCGCCGCGCCCACCGCAACATCCGCCGAAGCTGGCGTCGACTTCAACGCCGCCCTCTTCCGGTACATCCAGAACGCGCCGACCGTCACCGCAATCGCCAGCGCCAGCATCGAGCCATCGCGCAGCAACGTCATCGGGCCCAGCCGTTCCCCAGGACCGAAACACCCGCAATTGATCTCCAGGCCCATCCGATAGCTGCGCACCATCGTCGCGAAAAATCCGCTTAGCAGCAAAGACGTAACCAGCGCCGAAAGTGGCAGCAGCGCGCCGCTCAAAAGCCACAGCCCCAGAAACAATTCAAACGGCGGCAGCATGTGCGCCACGAAATTCACCTGCTGCGGCGAGAGCAGTTGATACGAATCCACCTGCATCGCAAACATCGCCAGCGACACGCGCAGCGAACCCATCGACCATTCACCGCCCGCCTGCGGCTTCATCTTCGCGTACGCTGCCGCCAGAAAAATCGCTGCCAGCGCCAACCGCCCGATCAGCAGCAGAATCTTTCCGGTCTTCGATTTTTGCGTTTCCATCGTCTCGTCCACCTACTGGGTGAGCAGCGTATCGAAAAATTGCTTCAGCACTTCCCACGACACCGCCGACGCCATCGGGTACGTTTTGCCCTTGTACGTCACCACAAACGTCGGCGTCGCCTTCACCGGCACCGCGTAGCCCTTCTGAATGTCTTCCACGATGTATTTGTCCACCGAGCAATTCGGATCGGCCGCGGGCGTCGAGTTATCAAACTTCGCTTGCGGCGCCGGCGAATTCGAGCAGCCCTTCAGAATGCCCTCGAGCTTCGTAAAATCCTGCGGGCTCATCGCGGCCGCCACATACTTCGTCACGTCTCCCGACTCGGTCCACGCCGCCTGATTGTCAAATAGCGCCGCGTCCACATCCTGGAACTTGCCCATCTTCGCCGCGCCATTCGAAAATCGCGCCGCAATGCCCGAGTACCGGTGCATCTGAAGAGGGAAGTCGTGGTGCACCAGATAAACCTTGCCGTCGGACACGTACGAATGGATCAGCTGCTTCACCGTGTTCTCGTAGAAACTGCCGCACGACGGGCACTCATAGTCGCTGAAGATTTCCATCTTGATCGGCGCGTTCGGGTTGCCGATGCTCTTGTTTGGCACCGCGCTGATCCCCGAATCCGCTTTCGACTTGGCCGAGGCAGTCTTGGTCGTCGCCGTCTTGGTGGAAGCGGTCTTGGTTGTCGTCTGCGCTCCGGCTCCCGCTGCAAACCCCAAGCTCAACGCCAGTGTCGCGACCGCAATCGCGCACCCAGCCGTCCCGCGCGCCACACGCCCTCGGTCCGCTCCAGCCCCGCCATATAGATGATTCAACGATTCCTCCCTCAGCTCACAAACGTCTCGCGATTGTAGCGCGAAATTCGCCCGCCTCGCCGCCGGCTTTTCAAAGAAACTTTCTCGTGATGCGATTCGGTAAGATGCGGCCTGCCCGCAACTGGTTAGACGGACAAGTAGTTAAGCCGACTCAGCAGGCCTGGAAAACTCTCGAAATATCAGCAGGCAGTCTCCGCAAGTATAGTGTAAGTCCTTCATAATCAATCCCTTGTTAGCTATGAGTGTGTTGGCATTTAAAACTTGACAACGATACACTCAATGCGTATGATAGCCTCCGTTCGTTAGACAAACGTCTCCGCCTTCCCCGGCTGGACGTACGGGAGCACATTCATGAGTAAGATTATTGGTATCGACCTGGGCACCACGAACTCCGTGGTTGCTGTTATGCAGGGTGGCGAGCCTCAAGTCATCCCCAACCAGGAAGGCGCACGGACCACTCCGTCCGTCGTCGGCATAACCAAGAGCGGTGAGCGCCTCGTTGGCCAGGTGGCCAAGCGGCAGGCGATCACCAATCCGGAAAACACCGTTTATTCCATCAAGCGCTTTATGGGTCGCCGCTTCGACGAAGTCAGCGAAGAGATGAAGATGGTCCCCTATAAAGTCGTCAAGCACGGCGACGGCGTTGCCGTTCTCGCGCACGGCAAGGAATACACTCCGCCCGAAATCTCCGCGATGATTCTGCAGAAGCTGAAGCTCGCGGCGGAAGATTTCCTCGGCGAGAAGGTCACCGAAGCGGTCATCACCGTTCCGGCCTACTTCAACGACGCGCAGCGCATCGCCACGAAAGATGCCGGCAAGATCGCCGGTCTCGACGTGAAGCGCATCATCAACGAGCCCACGGCCGCGGCTTTGGCCTACGGTCTCGACAAGAAGAAAGACGAAATTATCGCGGTCTATGACTTCGGCGGCGGCACCTTCGACGTTTCCATTCTGGAAGTCGGCGAAGGCGTCATCGAAGTGAAAGCCACCAACGGCGACACGCACCTGGGCGGTGACAACATCGACCAGCGCATCGTCGATTGGCTCGTGGAAGAATTCAAAAAAGACGAAGGCCTCGACCTGCACGCGAAGGGCAACGAGATGGCTTTGCAGCGTCTTCGTGACGCCGCGGAACGCGCCAAGATCGAACTCTCTTCCACGCAGGAGACCGAAATCAATCTGCCGTTTATCACGGCCGACGCGACCGGTCCGAAGCACCTCGTCAAGAAGCTTGGCCGTCCGAAACTCGAGTCCATGGTTTCGGACATCGTTCGCCGCTCCATCGAGCCCTGCAAGCAGTGCATGAAGGACGCCGGCGTCGATCCGAGCAAGATCAACGAAGTGGTGCTCGTCGGCGGCCAGACCCGCATGCCGATGGTCCAGGAACTCGTTAAGGAACTGTTCGGCAAGGAAGGCCACAAGGGCGTGAACCCCGACGAAGTCGTCGCGGTCGGCGCTGCGATTCAGGGCGGCGTGCTCGCGGGCGAAGTGAAGGACATCCTGCTGCTCGACGTGACGCCCCTTTCGCTCGGCGTTGAAACGCTTGGCGGCGTGATGACTGTGCTCATCCCGCGCAACACCACGATTCCGACTCGCAAGTCGGAAGTCTTCTCCACCGCGGCTGACAATCAGACCTCGGTTGAGATTCACGTGTTGCAGGGTGAACGTCCGGTCGCCAGTGGCAATCGTTCGCTCGGCAAGTTCCACCTGATCGGGCTTCCGCCCGCGCCGCGCGGCTTGCCGCAAGTCGAAGTCACTTTCGACATCGACGCGAACGGCATCTTGAACGTCTCGGCGAAAGACAACGCGACGGGCAAGGAACAGAAGATCACCATCACCGCGTCCACCGGACTCAGCAAGGAAGAGTCTGAGCGGATGCAGAAGGAAGCGGCATCGCACGCCTCCGAAGACAAGGACCGCATCGCGGAAGTCGAAGCTCGCAACCGTCTCGACAACCTGGTGTACCAGACCGAGAAAGTTGTGAAGGACAATCGCGACAAGCTGGCCGAGTCTGACGTGAAGGACGCCGAGTCCGCGATCGAAGCGGCGCGCAGTGCGCTGGCCGAAGGCGGCACCGATAAAATCAACACGGCTGCCGAAACTTTGACCAAGGCTTCGCACAAAGTCGCCGAGACCATGTACAAGGCGCAGCAGGCCGGTGCGGCTGCAGGCGCAAGCGGTCCGGGCGCATCCGGCCCGACCGGCGGCTCGGACTCCGCGAACCAGACGCCTCCGCAAGGCGGCGACGTGGTGGACGCTGAGTTCGTGGACGTGGACAACTCCAAACAGCCGAACTAAATTTCGGCTCAGAAAATAAACGCAGGGGCGGACCGCAAGGCCGCCCCTGCAAATTTTTGGTACACAGTTTTTTCGCGGCGCGCCCGAATCTCTGAATCAAAGTCGCAGCCGCCTGCACACATAGACTCATGGCGAACACACCCAAACAGGATTATTACGAGCTGCTCGGCGTCGCGCGCAAAGCTTCCGTGAAAGACATTCGCGCCGCGTACCGCAAGCTCGCGCGCAAATATCACCCTGATCTGAATCCCGGCGACAAATCCGCCGAAGAAAAGTTCAAGCAGATTCAGGAAGCCTACGAGCACCTCTCCGATACCAAGAAGCGCCAGATGTACGACCAGTTCGGCCACAACGTGCCGGGCCAGGGCGCACCTCCGCCTCCGGGCGCAGGCTACGGCGGCGGTTACGGTGGCCAGGGCGGCGGCCCCGGCTTCAACGTCGATTTCGAAGGTTTCGATTTCGGCGGCGGCGCCGGCGCAGGCGGACAGGGCGGCGGCTCCAGCTTCCGCGATCTCTTCAGCCAATTTTTCCGCAGCGGCGGCGGCGCAGGCGCGCGTCAGGCGCAGGATGAATCCGAAGCCGGCACCGACCTCGAATTCCATATCGACATCACATTCGCCGAAGCCATGCGCGGCACCGTGAAAAAGTTGAGCATCACGCGCCTCGACAACTGCAACGTGTGCCACGGCGCGGGCGTCATGCCCGGCGACGAAAAAGTCTGCCCCACCTGCAGCGGCTCCGGCACCGTGCAGCAGACCAGCGGCAAGATGCGCTTCCAGGTTCCGTGCTCGCGCTGCGGCGGCACCGGCCGTCTGCAAACCATTTGCAAGAATTGCGGCGGTGAAGGCCGCGTCTCGCGCATCGAGCATCTCGACGTCCGCATTCCGCCAGGCGCTTACACCGGTTCGCGTGTTCGCGTCGCCGGCCGCGGCAATGCCGGAGTTCACGGCGGCCCGGCGGGCGACCTTTACATCATCACCAAAGTCGCGCCGCATCCGTTTTTCGATCGCCGTGGCGACGACCTGTACACCACCGTGCCGATCACCGTCACCGAAGCTTCGCTCGGCGCAAAAGTCGAAGTCCCCACGATCGACGGTCGAGCGCAGGTTCGCATTCCGCCCGGCACGAACAGCGGCAAAAAACTGCGCCTCCGCGAAAAAGGCGCGCCGTCCACGCGCCAGGCAGGGAAGCGCGGCGACCAGATCGTCGAAGTTCAAATCGTCTCGCCGAAGCCGGAAGACGAACGTGTGCGCAACCTATTGAAAGAACTCGCGAAGATCGAGCCCGAAGATCCGCGCACCGAAATTTTCGCGAAGGCCGTCGTCTAAACTAGACAAGTTGTCAATCGTTGCAGAGGATCGAAGAATGACCGCACGACCCAGAAAACGCGCGAAGGCCGGCTACATGATCAGCGCCGTCGCCGAGCTCTACCAACTCCACCCGCAAACGCTGCGCCTCTACGAGCGCGTCGGCCTGCTCAAGCCCTCGCGCTCCCAGGGCAACACGCGCCTCTACACCGACGAAGATCTCGAGCGCCTCGAAGTCATCCTCAATCTCACGCGCGAACTCGGCGTCAATCTCGCCGGCATCGAAATCATCCTCAACATGCGCGACAAAATGTCCGAGATGCAAACTCAAATGGAGGCCTTCATCCGCGCCGTCCGCAGCGAAATGTCCCAAGGCTTCGACCACATCGACGACTCCCGCAAGTCGCGCAACGCCATAGTCCGCACCACCCCGCGCCAATCCATCCGCGTCATCAAATAACGCGCCCGCTTCACACGCCTTTCCCGGAGTGCGGTTGCGAAGCCACCGCTCCGCCACCCGCCGTTTCGCCTACCACGCCGTTGCCTCGCAAAAACTCCGCCGCTCCACTGCCACAAGCGCGCTTTTCCGGGTGCCGCACCCTTTTCCTCTCAAAAGGGTGCGCAGCACAACTCACACTCCGCGCAACCGACAAAGATTTTCCTCCGCTTTCCACAGCACCCCCAATTTCCTCAGCGCACCGCACCTTGCGCGCCCGCACGCACCCGATTATTCTTCCTTCATGGCACGCCCTGATTGCCCCCACTGCGAAGGCTCCGGCTGGAAAGTCGTCCCGCGCGCCACCAAGGGCGCCGCCGCCCTCGCCGCCGATAAGCCCGGCCAATCCGCCGCCGGCGAGCCCAACCTCGTCTGGGCCGTCCCCTGCGATTGCACCACCGGCGACAAAACCGAACGCGCCCTCCAGCGCGCCCGCGTCCCCGAGCGCTACCGCCACTGCGACTTCGAAAATTACGAGACCGACAACGAACTCGAAGGCGTCGCCCGCGAGCAGACCGCCACTTACAATCGCAGCCTCGCCCAAGCGAAACTCGTGGTCCAGCGCTTCGCCGAAGAATTTCTTCCCGTCGCCGAAGCGCGCTCCGAACACGGCCTCCTTCTCATGGGCCCCTGCGGCGTCGGCAAGACGCATCTCGCCGTCGCCGCGATGAAAGCGATCGTGCTCCGCGGCCACTCCGGCCTTTATTACGATTACCGCGAGCTCCTCAAAGAAATTCAAAACAGCTACAACCCCGAAAATCAGGCCACCGAGATGGGCGTCCTCGATCCCGTCCTCAAAGCCGAAATTCTCGTCCTCGACGACGTCGGCGCCAGCAAGCCCTCGCCCTGGGCTCTCGAAACCGTCGGCCACATTCTCAACACGCGTTACAACGAACAGCGCGTCACGATCCTCACCACAAATTATCTCGATGGCGATTCATCCTCCGCTTCCTCCGGCTCTGGCGCCGCCTCCGCCTCTTCGTCCGCTCCAGCCCGTGCTCTCGGCCTGCGCGCTCCCGTCACCGAAGATTCCCTCGCCGAACGCGTCGGCCGCCGCATCCGCTCCCGCCTCTACGAAATGTGCCGCACCGTAGAAATCTTCGCCCCCGACTACCGCAAAGAAATCCGCGCCGCCGGCCACTATCGGTCATGAATTTGCGGTCACCCGCAAATTCACACTGAGAGAGCCCAGCGGGCTCTCGAACGTGTATTCCGCCGTGCTTGAAGATTTGCATGTAGCGGCGGGTCGATGCGACCAGCATCGACCCGGCAGCCGTTGCCTTTGTGTTTGGCCCAACCGCCCTCACGTTGTGATACAAAAGACGCCGTCGGCCCACACCGGGAAACATCAACTCACAAATTTCTTTGAGGTGGCGTTCATGCGTCCGCGCTTCTCGTTTGCAGTCGTCCTCGCCCTAATCTTTCTGTCCGCCCAGCTCACCACCGCGCAGACCCCGCCGCCCTCGACGTTGTCCCCCGACCTCCAACAAAAAATCGACAAGCTAGTCTCCGACGGCATCTCCAACTTCGGCGCCCCCAGCGCCCAGATCGCCATCGTCAAAGACGGCCACATCGCATACGTCCACGCCTATGGCAACGCCTGCCTCGATCCCGCCACTCCCGCCAAGCCCGACATGCGCTACAGCATCGGCTCCATCAGCAAGCAGTTCACCGTCGCCGCCGTGCTCTTGCTCGAAGAGCGCGGAAAATTGTCCCTCGACGACAAAGTCAGCAAATTCCTCCCCACGCTCGCGCACGCAAACGAAGTCACCATCCGCGAGCTTCTCTCCCACACCGCCGGCTATCAGGATTTCTGGCCTCAGGATTACGTTCCCGCGGAGATGCTCGCGCCCACCACGCCGCAGCACGTGCTCGATAAATGGGCCGGAAAGCCGCTCGATTTCGAGCCCGGCACAAAATGGCAGTACAGCAATACGAATTACGTCATCGCCGCGCTCATCGTCGAAAAAGTCGCAGGCATGTCGCTCATGCAATTTTTAAACGAAAATGTTTTCACGCCGCTCTCGATCGAGGCCGGCGATCTGGACGACGTTCCCGCCGGCGGCTGCCCGCGCGGCTACACGCGCTTCGGCCTCGGCCCGTGGCGCCCGGCGCCCAAAGAAGGGAAGGGCTGGCTATCCGGCGCAGGCGAACTTTCCATGACGGCCGGCGATCTCGCCAAGTGGGACGTCGCGATGATTGATCGTAAAGTCCTAAAGCCCGCGTCGTTTCAAGCGATGGAAACCGAGGTCCTTCTCAAAGACGGCCGCGGCAGCCGCTACGGTCTCGGCGTGGACATCGGATATCGCAACGGCCGCCGCATCATTTCTCACGACGGCGAAGTTTCCGGCTACCTCTCCAACAACGTCGTCTTCCCAGACGATCGCGCCGCCATCGTCGTCCTGCTCAATGCCGACGCCACCACGGCATTCAATACAATCTCTCAGGGAATCGCCGCCTTGCTCTTCGAAAAGCAAGACGCCGCCGAATCCGCCAAAACCGCCCAAGCCAAAACTCTCTTCGACCAAATTCAGCACGGCACGATCGACCGCTCCGTCCTCACCGAAAACGCCAGCGCCTACTTCACCCCCCAGGTCCTCCAAGACCTCAAAGACTCCCTAGGCCCCCTGGGTGCCCCCCAACAATTCTCCCAAGCCTTCACAGAACTCCGCGGCGGCATGGTCGTCCGCCTCTACCAAATCAAATTCGAAAAACAATCCATGGAGCTAACCACCCTAGAAATGCCCGACGGCAAGCTAGAGCAGTTCCTGATTTTTGCAGGGGAGTAGGAATCCAACGAGAGATCTTGATGTTCAGGGAGATAACCGGTCTCCCAACGTTCCCGTTTACTGTTCATAAATTACGCACAATACACTTCCATAAAAAGATCCTACGGTTCAAATGGCGTCTTGTTATATTTATTGTGAGTTCCAGATTCCCACCAACTACTGATTAGAGCTTGCGAACTATTTACCTAGACACCTCGATCTGGAATCGCCTCTGTGACGAGCGCATCGAGGCGCAGGATCTACTTCGTGTGTGCTACTTGCGCGGCGCTGTCCCGGTAATTGGATACAACGTTCTGTTCGAGATGGTTAGACGGTTTTCATCTCAGACACCAGAGGCCATTGCTCGGGGCCAAGAGCTTTTCAGGTTCATGCGGTCGTTATTGGACAGTCGAGTTCAGGTCGTCAAAGAAAATTGGGCACTGCTGATTGAAGAAGCATTAGACGTGACGATGGTTCGCCCAATGAAGTCAATGTTCCGTGGTGAGACCGAGTATTTGAGGACGTACGACGAGATCGATAAACTCTGTAAAGGGAATTCCTCCGAGGCGATAGCAGCGTTCGTCGGAAGTCGAAGGCAAGCGTCTGAGTCAAGCCGTCAAGAAATCAAAAAGGCTCTCAAGCGAACCCCCGCGTCCGCAGAATTTCTTCGGTCCATAAATCGAGATGCGCTCCCGCGATTTCTAGGGACCGCGGCGACCGGCGGGCCGGGTCGAGCCCTATTGGCGAAGCATCTGCTGAATGAGTTTCCCTCAAATTCGCCGCATGAAGCCCAGACCGTAGCCACGCTCCTCTTAAATTCCAGAAAATACAGGCTATCTCGGTCAATGGTGAGGGCAGACCTCTACTTGAATTGGCGCTGCGCTCACCGAGAGTCGCTTCGGGCCGACTTGCCCGACGACACATTTCACGTTGTTAGTGCCTCATATTGCGATTTTTTTCTAACCACGGAGCGGGACCAGAGCGAAATCGCAACGCTCGCACTGGAAGGAATTACCGCAGCGCACCACGATGGAGTTGAGTCGGCTTTGGATTGGATAAGCACTGCGATCGAGACGAAATAATACGGTCCTGGCTAGAGGTGAATTATGACAGCCCGCAGAAGTCGCGACGGAAAGCGAAATCGGGAGCCCGGTATCACGGAAGCGTTGGCGCTGCGCGGCAGGAAGGTTGAGGAACTGCGTGAGTTGGCTACGCGGCACCTGAGTATCGACGCGGCGACCCGCACGGCAACTCAGCTGCGACAATTACTATCGAGTGCACTAAAGTCAAATTCGGCTCTCTCACGGGAACTCGCCGAGTCTCCGATTGCCCTCAAGCCGAGTTTCTATTTGCTGTCCGTTCAGCTCACTTCAGACTCAGCTGTATTGACCGCCGAGGTGCGCCGTCGTATTCGCGTTTTCTTTGATTCAGTGAACGGTCGACTAACGAAGGATTCCCGTACGCCCGCGCTCAAGGAATTCTCTGTGGTATCCGCGTCTCAGCCAGTTCACGGAGTCATAGAACTTCAGCTCACGTGGCACCACATCATCCGATATTTTTCAACGGAAGGTCGTTTCGATCATGTGTACGCTTTGAAGCCGGGATTTGTGTTTATCGATACCAATAGTGCTAAGGCGCTGATCTGTTGCCACTCTAAAGGAGAGCGAGACTCGATAATCGACGCAATAGAAGAACATCTGCCTATTAAACTAAGCCCTATGCAGCTTGACCGAGCGCTGCTCGATGAGATTGGTCCATTCGAAAAGGTTCAAGGGGCTACCTGGTCTAAAGCGAATCCAGGACCGGATGAAACAGAAGAAGTTTCCTATTCGGACTCGAAGTTGTCCTCCAAGAAAAGCGCAGCTGCAGCAGAGAACGACCCTCAGCGGTCTCGTGACCATTCGTTCTATCGAATCCATCTGGGCGCGATAGAAGAAAGTGGCGTCGGGGTCACATCGCAGACAGCTAAGCTATGGGTGCCCGCAGAAACTGCGGTTGAAAACATTCGGGACTTCGGACTGGCACTGTTGGAGAAGTTTGCAGGAACCATTAAAAAGCTCAAGCGGGAACGAAAGGATGATGCCGTTTTTCGTCTTCTCGGACTTGAAAACTCTTCTGCGTTTAGATCGGTCGAAGGGAATGAGCTCCGTGATGGGATCTCCGAACTGTTACGCGAACTGTTTCAGATGTTTCTAAGTGGCGAGACGGAACGAACCTATCGACCGCCGGACGTGTTCCTTACTCGAGGCGTTCCAGAATGGTTCAATCCCGCAAGAATCAAACTCGAAGACGAAGAGAACAATTCGACTAGGTTCTGGACGTCGCAAACCGGGAATCAACTCGTGCGGTTCAGACGCGACTTTGGTGTCTGGTCAGCTTCATCCTACGACGGCACCGAAGAGCTGGACCTCACCGCCATGAGTCATCCGCTCATGGGCAGGCTCGTCGAAGTTCAGTCGCCGCCTTTACAGACTTACTTGTCACCGACGTCCAAGCTGCACTCGCTTTTGATGGAGGGCATCAAGCGATTAGCGTCGGAGTATCCTAAACTTCAGAAGTGCCGCGCTCTTCCTTTCTGGATTGATTCAGGACGTCTTGCTTTCGATCTGGCGAAAGCTAGGAGCGAGGAATTCAGCGAGTCACTTCATCAACAGATTGACCTGGCTAAGGTCCGCAACTTTCGGGTCGCTCTGACCAAACAACTAAGCGGTTCCGAAACAGAACGACTTACCGAGGTACTTTTCGCCCTTAAAGAAAAGTGCGTGCACATGACGGCAGAAAACTGTGAACACTGCCTGGATCACAGGAAATTTCTCTGCTTGAGATCGCTGATCGCGCGATTCATGTCAGACTCAGTGTTGCAGATTCATAGCAGTATCGAGCTGTCTGATCTGGAAGGTACAATGTCCTTCGATGGACGAGATGCTCGAGTTTGGGTTTTTTCGAAAGTTGGACCCAAGCGTTCAACATTCACACTTCGCAATACCAACGGCGCCGTACTTTTCTCTCAGATTGCCTTTCAAATTGAAAAATCTGGATTCGATTGCGTCGCTGTCCTAACGCCATCGATCGTGAGTCAGGACCTCAGGAATCGAATTAATTTTCTCGCCCTCGCTGCCGGCAAGCGCTACGTAATTTTCGACAGGCCGCTGCTCGAGAAGTTGCTGGCTCATTTTGAAGAACAAACGCAGATCGATGGGAAAGACCCGCTTAAGGTCTACCGAGCCTCTCGTTCGCTTAAAAACAAGGGTTCAGATTTCGAGGCTGCGGGCCGTCTTGCTTGAAACTCTCGCTTCTCGGCGGTCACGCCTGATTGCCGTTTTACGCGTAGATTAAGCAGCGAAAAAGTCCAGCTAGTACTGGTCCCCTCCTAAAACTGTCCTCTAGTACAGCTCTATTTCCATCCAGTTAGCAGTAACCTAAAAATAAAAAATAAAAAATGAGCGCACAAATCGCACCATTAGCCGTCACCGAAGTTCCAGACCTCGCCACGCCCATCACGCCCGCCAAACCGCACATCGTCCCTCCCGCCCAACCAACCTCTAAAAAATCCCGCCACGCCCGCCGCTGCACCGTCTGCCACCACAAAGACCTTCTCAAAATTGAAGACGACTTTCTCCACTGGCGCCCGGCCACCGAAATCGCCGCCGAATTCGCCCTCCCCGATCGCCGCGCCGTTTACCGTCACGCCCGCGCCGCCGGCCTCTACCGCAAACGCATGCGAAATATGCGCCGCGCCTGCTCCCACATCGCCGATCACGCCGAGCGCGTCACTCCCAACGCCAAAAACGTCCTCGACGCCGTCCGCATCTGCGCCCTAATCGACGACGACGGCGTCCTGCACGAACCCAACCAGCGCACAATCGTCGAACACATCAACTCCCCCGAACCTAATGTGTACTCGCAGCAATCAGAATCCACCGCAACCCCAACAAAACAAACCCCCGATGCCCCCGCTAATGTGCACTCCAAGGTTTAAATGTAGCGCCGCGGACTTCAGCGCGGCACCGCCGTGCTCCCCGCCCGATGCCGTCGTCCCGCTTGCCCTGAGCGGCGCGAAGAAGGGAGACCCGTTCACGGGTCCCACGCTCGCGATAACCATAAATTTTCCATAAATTTCGCGACCAAAATAATCACAGGGTACTTCCAGTACCACCCGCAGAGTTGGTTGACAGTATTCAGAGCGGGCGGGTATCATCGGCGTGACTAGAACGTTCGAGCGCGGGCGTTCTTTCCCCTTCTTGGCTCCAAACCCACGTAGGTTGGAGTAACCAAGGCCAATCCATCGGCAAACAGGGCACGAATCTGCACGGAGGCCGCTCACCATGCAACCCGAACACGACCAGAACAACGTACCGGCGTCTGCGAACGAATCCAACGCGACCGAAAACGCCGGAGAAAATCCCGCAAATGCGACCACCGCAGGCGCGGCATCGTCCCATCCCGAAACGCCAATGACAAACTACGGATCGCAGGGAGCGGCCACGGCCGCAGTGCGCGCGCCTGAACCGGTGGCGGACACGCAAGAAGTGAAGAGCACCGCGGAAGCGGTGGAACCCACAGCGGCGCAGGTCGAGCCCGTGGTGGAAGGCGATCCCGCATTCGCGAGCCACGTGCAGTCGGCGGCAGTCGCGGCGGCGGATGGCGAAGTGCACGCGCGCACCGAAGATGTGAAAGCGTCGAGCCCGGCGGAAACCGGCAGCGCGGTCGTCGATGCGGACGTTGCGCACGCAGCGCATGAAGCGGCGAAGGACGCCGAAGCTGCGCACGAGATCGAAAGCCACGAAACGATGGAGCAGTTGCTCGAGCAGTTCCCGACGCCGGAGCCGGTTGCAGCCGAAGGCGAGATCTTTGATGGCCGCGTCGTGAGCGTCACAGACGCGGGCGTGGTTGTGGACGTCGGCGGCAAGTTCGAAGGCCTCGTCCCCGCGCAGGAGTTTGCGGACTCCGGAAGCCCGATCGAGTTCGGTCCCGGTCAGACGATTGAAGTCGAGCGCCTGCACGAGTCGAAAGACGGCTACGTTCTGCTGTCGCACGTGCGCGCGCATCGCCGCCGCGTGTGGGAGCGCATAGACAAGGCGTACCGCGAACACGCAACGGTGAAGGGCAAGGTCACCGAGCGCATCAAGGGCGGCCTCGTCGTCGATATCGGCGTGCGCTCGTTCCTGCCGGCGTCGCAGATCGAACTGCGCCCCGTGCACGATCTCGATGCGTGGAAGGATCGCGACATCGAAGTGCGCGTGCTGAAGCTGAATCGCAAGCGCGGCAACGTAGTCGTCAGCCGCCGCGCGATTCTCGAGGAAGAGCAGAAGGCCAAGCGCAGCGCGCTGGTCGAAGGCTTGCACGAAGGCTCGGTGGTGACGGGCAAAGTGAAGAACGTCACCGACTACGGCGTCTTCGTGGACCTCGGCGGCATGGACGGCTTGCTGCACGTAAGCGATCTGGTGTGGGGGCGCGTGCCGCACCCATCGACGATCGTGAAAGCGGGCGACGACATTCAGGTGCAGGTGCTGAAGTTTGACAAGGAAAAGCAGCGCATTTCGCTGGGCCGCAAGCAGCTTCTGCCCGATCCCTGGTCCACCGTGCCGGAACGCTTTCCAGTCGGCATGAAGCTCACCGGAAAAGTCGTCGGCGTCACGGACTACGGCGCGTTCGTGCAGATCGAGCCGGGCGTCGAGGGGCTCGTGCACGTAAGCGAGATGAGCTGGTCCAAGCGCACCAAGCACCCGTCGAAAGTGGTGAAAGTGGGCGACGAGATCGAAGTGGTCGTGCTGGAAGTTAAGACCGATCAGCGCCGTATTTCGCTGGGCCTCAAACAGACGCAAGCCGATCCGTGGGAAGCGGCGGCGGAAAAGTATCCGGTCGGCACGATCGTGCACGGAAAGATTCGCAACCTCGCGGACTTCGGCGCGTTCGTTGAGATCGAAGAGGGAATGGAAGGCCTGATCCACATCAGCGACGTCAGCTGGACGGAGCGGATCAAGCATCCGAGCGAGAAGTTTAAGAAGGGCGACACAGTTGAGGCCAAAGTGTTGAAGGTGGACTCGGCGAACCGCCGCCTTTCGCTCGGCATCAAGCAGGTGAAGGACATTTGGAACGATTGGTTCACGGCGCACAAGATCGGAGATGTGATCAAGGGCAAGGTTGCGCGGACGACGGACTTTGGCGCGTTCGTGCAGCTCGCCGAGGGCATTGAAGGTTTGTGCCACATCTCGGAGATTGAAGAGCGCAGGCCGAAGGGCGATCGCGACCGCGAGAAGGAAAAGACGCAACGCGGTGCGCGCGTGACGGCGGTGCTCACGGCCGGAACCGAGTACGACTTCAAAATCCTTCGGCTCGAACCAGAGACGCACAAGATCAGCCTGAGCTACCGCGCGGCGCAGAAACAGCAGGAGCGGCAGGAGATCGAGAGCTTCCGCTCGACGGCGAAGTCCACGAAGTCCTCGCCGACGGCAACGATCGGCGACGCGATCATGGCGAAGCGCCAGGCCCAGTAGTCGGCGTTCATCATCTATATGGAAGCCCGGGCGGACGACCCGCTCGGGCTTTTGTTTTGTAGGGCGCCTAATAGCCTCGTGAGCGCGAGGGCCTGAACGATTTAGGAATAAAGGTTTACGCGGGCGTAGATTGGTGATATTGAAGGAGATGCGGCGCGCCGCCCCGCTCGACGCAAGCCCGGCCTCAAGTTGAATTTCTAGCGAGGAGATTCGAATTCATGGCAGACCTTGCCCCCGACCACAAACCGGAACAACCGCACAAAGAACACACCATGACCAAGGCGGAACTCGTCGAGGAAGTGACGCGAGTGACCGAATTGCCGCGGAAGGAATCCGAGGCGGTGGTCGAAACGATTTTTGAGAGCATCATCGGCGCGCTGCAGGCCGACGACAAGATCGAGATCCGCGGCTTTGGAAGTTTTCGCACGCGCGAACGCCGCGGACGCACCGGACGCAACCCGAAGACGGGCGCGAAGGTCGAAGTCCCCCCGAAGAAGATCCCTTACTTCAAGCCGAGCAAGGAATTGAAAGACTACGTGAACAATCCGCGCGGCGCTTCTGCTTCAGCGCATGGCACGGATCATCACGGCTCGCACTCCTCCGACTAGGCCCGGCGGCGCCTCCTGATGGATTATTTGTGGACGCCCTGGCGTTACCGTTACATCGCAGACCCGCATAAGGACGAAGGCTGCATTTTCTGCAACGCGGTGGCGCTGAACGACGATGAGAAAATGCTCATCGTTCTGCGCGGCGTGAAGTGTTACGTCATCCTGAACCTTTTCCCTTATACGAGTGGCCATGTGATGGTGGTGCCGTACGCGCACGTTGCGGATCTCGCGGCGGTCGAGCCCGACACGCTCGCGGAGATGATGACGCTCGCGCAGCGGGCGAAGAGAGCGCTCGAGGTGACGTATCACCCGGACGGCTACAACCTCGGCATGAATCTGGGGCGCGCCGCCGGAGCGGGCGTCGCGGGGCATATTCACCTCCACGTGCTGCCGCGGTGGTCAGGCGACGCGAACTTCATGACGGTAGTGAGCGAGACGCGCGTGGAGCCCGAAGATTTGCCCACCACCTACGCGAAGCTCAAAAAGGCATTCGACGCGCAAGGGAAGTAGGCGTGGCTGTTACGCGTTCTGGTACTTGACCTCACGAGCATCGTAGGTTCACAATCGCCGCAGAAGCGGATGACGGATAATCCCAACATCGAAGCCTTGCAGCCGGGTGCGACACCGAAGGCTACACCGCAGTTTCTCGATCCGACATGGTCGCAATCGCTGCGCGTCTGGTGGTCGTTTTTCTGGCCGCAGGCGCTAGTCGCGGGAGTTCTGGATTTCATCGCATTTGCGAATCCGCTCGCGCGCTTCTTGATTGTTTCGGCGGTGATGATCGGTGCGATGGAGTACGCGCTGAGCCGCTCGTTCCCGGATTTTCACGTAGAGCTGGTTCGTCCTCTGCAAGGTGATCCTCAGCCGCTGCCGAAAACGTTCACGCGCGTCTTCTCGATCACGTGGGAATATGCGTGGCGGATATGGTTCTACAGCCTTGTTCTCGGCTTGTTCGTCGCGCTGCCCATTCTGTTCGTCGTTGGGCCAAAGCCGCTCGATTCGATCGCTGCGAACGTCGTTTTCTGGGTGGTCGGGGCCGCAATGAGCTACTACATCTTCAGCACGCACATCGTGAACGGCATCGTCGACGACGCGCAGGTGGAATTCATTTCCAATCCGTAGTTCGCGGCCGTCTGCTCGTTGCAGGCCAATGCGGCTGCCGAGCCAGCCGTTTTGTAGCGGCCTTGCGGGATTTGCTCCTTCCTTCTTCGGCGCGCGCCGCCGTAAAATCGTGGTTCACTCAGCGCTCAGTTGCGCATCAAAGGCCCTCATCGTGAATCTGGAACTGACGGAAGAACAGCAGCTACTGCAGAAGAGCGTGCGCGAATTCGCCGCGGCGGAGATTAAGCCGATCGCGCGTGATAACGACGAGACGGGGAAATTTCCGCGCGCCGCGTTTGCGAAAGCAGCAGAGCTGGGACTGACTGGCGTCGCGATGCCGGAAGAATACGGCGGCGCGGCGATGGATCACATCGCCTACACGATCGTGATCGAAGAGATTTCCAAGTACTGCGCTTCCACAGGCGCGATTTTGTCGGTGCAGAACTCGCTCTATTGCGATCCGCTTTACCGCTACGGGACCGACGAGCAGAAGAAGCGCCTCCTGACTCCATTCGCGAGCGGCGAAAAGATCGGCTGCTACGCGTTGACCGAGCCGCAGGCCGGCTCGAATGCGGCGGCTCTCGCGACGAAAGCGGTTCTGAAGGGCGACAAGTATGTGGTGAACGGCACGAAGGCGTGGATCACGAACGGCGGCGCGGCGGATGCGGCGATCGTTTACGTGAACACGCATCCGGAGAAGGGCGAGAAGGGAATCACGGCGCTCGTGGTGGAAAAGGGCACGAAGGGATTCGCCGTCGGCAAGGACGAAAAGAAGCTCGGCATCAACGCGACGGCGTGCTCGGAGCTTTCGTTCACGGATTGCGAAGTGCCGGTGGCGAATCGAATCGGCGCGGAAGGCGAGGGATATAAGGTCGCGCTCACGACGCTCGACGGCGGGCGCATTGGGATTGCGGCGCAGGCTGTGGGCATCGCGCAGGGCGCGTTCGAGGCGGCGCTCGCGTATGCGAAGGAGCGGCAGGCGTTTGGCCATCCCATTGCGAATTTTCAGGCGATCCAATTTATGCTGGCGGACATGGCGACGGAGATCGACGCGGCGCGGCTGCTTGTGCGGCGCGCGGCGTGGAAGCAGGATTCGGGCGCGCGGTTTTCGATGGAAGCGTCGATCGCGAAACTTTTTGCGAGCGAGCTGGCGACCCGCGTGACGCACAAAGCGATTCAGATTCACGGTGGCAATGGTTACAGTCGCGAATATCCCGTTGAGCGGAATTATCGCGATGCGCGCATCACGGAAATCTACGAAGGCACGAGCGAGATACAGCGCCTCGTGATTTCGTCGTGGGTGTTGAAGGCGCACTGAACATGAGCGGAGCGGGGAACGAAGAGCGTTACTTCGCTTACAGCGCATCTCTGCGCATCTTTGGAGATATTCAAGACCTGGCGGCAATCACGCGCGAGCTTGGCGTTGAGCCAACGAGCGTGCATGTAAAAGGTGAGCACCGGCGCGGCTCGGAGCCCCCCGCCTATCGCCACGACACGTGGAGCTATCAGGCGCCGATCGCGGAGCATGAAAAACTCGGCGTCCATCTGGACGCATTGTGGAATACCTTCGAGAAGCACAAAGATTATTTGCTACGGCTTAAGCAGACGACGACGGTGGATATTTTCTGCGGTTATCGAACAAACTGCGATCACGCTGGCGTTGAAGTGTCGTGGAGGAGCCTTCAAATCTTCCACGAGCTGCAAATTCCGTTCGGTATCTCGATCATCGTTACGGGTCTTCAGTAATCGAAAGGCGCACAGGCGAAGTCCAGCCTGTGCCATTTGCGTTCTCCCCTGTGTTGGCTTCAGCTTGGTTGGAATCTTGCTTGCAGCGCGATCTTAGATGGACATTCAAAGGGAGCGATGCGCGCTTATTCGTGTGTTGGCTTATTGGGCGTGACGGCTTTGATGATGAATTTCACGCCTTGGAAGAAGAAGAGCGCGGAGAACGGTAGCGTGGCGAGGAAGACTGCTTGAGAGCCGCCGGCGATCGCCCGCATGCCGATGGCTTGGCCCAATCGCGGGAAGGCCGAGAGCAGAACGAATAGCGCTTGGCCGCACGCTAGAAGTCCCATCAAAACGAAACCGATGCGCTGCGCGGGATTCAGCACGCGGTCGCCGCGGATCATGCTGCCGTAGAAGCGGCCTTCGTTGCTCGCCGCGTCGAGCGGAAGCACGTTGCTTTGATTCAACTCGAATTCTGATTCGAGGCGTTCACGCGCTTCTTCGATCGATATCGGAGGCGGAGTTTGGCTGTTCTGCGTCATGGCGTCGGCGTTCGCGGGCTTCTCATGGCCCGTGAGCACAATCTAGCGGCTGCAATTGGTTATTCGAAATGGTACGTAAGGGCAGACGCGGCCTAAGGATTACCTGGGGCGGCAGCTCACGTCGGGTTCAAAATAAACGGAAACCTTCTCCGTTTCGGAGCATCGAAGTTACGACCAGCGAGATTTCTATATGAGAGGCGACTATGGCGGATTCGACGAAGCGAGTGGCGTTGATTACGGGTGCGAACAAGGGAATCGGGCTTGAAGTGGCGCGACAGGTGGGGAAGGCCGGATGTACGGTGCTGGTGGGTGCGAGGAATGTGGAGCTAGGTCGCGAGGCGGCGCTTCGGTTGAAAGTTGAGGGTCACGATGCGCATTTCATCGCGATCGATGTGGTGAAACCCGAGACGATCAAGCGTGCCGCCGAGGAGATCGAGCGCACTTTCGGTCGGCTCGACATCCTGGTGAACAACGCTGGCATCGCGGCGCTCGGACGCGACAGCGCGCCGAGCACGGCGGATATCGAAGCGGTACGCGCGACGATCGAAACGAATTTCATCGGCGCGCTGGCCGTGACGCAGGCGATGTTGCCGCTGCTGCGCAAATCGAAAGCGGCGAGCATCGTGAACGTCTCGAGCGAACTCGGCTCGATCACTGGGCACACAACGCCGGACTGGAAATTTGCGCACGTGCGCGCGATCGGATATTCGGCCTCGAAAGCTGCGATGAATATGATGACGGCGCAGCTCGCTCTCGAACTGGCGGGCACGGCGATCAAAGTGAATTCCGTGAATCCCGGATATACCGCGACCGACTTGAACAAAAACAGTGGGCCGCAGACGGTGCAGGAAGGCGCAGCGGAGACGATCCGACTCGCATTGAGCGGGCCCGACGGGCCGACCGGGGGATTTTTCGAGACCGGTGGCAAGCTGCCGTGGTGATGCGCGTTATTTGAGTTTGGCGAGGATGTTGGCGGTGGTGTCGATCTCACCAAAGCGCGGGAAGATTTTCGCGAGGGCGTGCGAGTGATTCTCGGCGGACATATCCGTCATCGCGTCGGACGCGAAGACGACATGGTAGCCAAGATCGAAAGCGCTGCGCGCGGTGGATTCGACGCCAGCTGTGGTGGAAATGCCGGTCAGGACGATCTGCGTCGCGTTACGTTGGCGGAGATATTGATCGAGATCGGTGCCGTGGAATGCTCCGGGCGCGTGTTTGGTGACGCGATGATCGGTCGCGTGCGGCTCGAGTTCCGCCGCGATCTCGGTCCAGTCGAGCGGCAGGCCGTCGAGCGAGCGTTGCGGCGCATCAGTGCGGCCGGGCGCGGGTTTGTCCACGTTGACGAGGACGACTGGAAGTCCGCGCTTGCGGAAGGCGCGCGCGAGATTGGCGGCGTGGTGAACTACGTTCGTGGCGCCCTGCGCCGCTGCCATCGCGACGATGCCTTTTTGCAGGTCGATGATCACCAGTGCGGCTACGGGATCGATTTCTGTGATGGGCATTGCGGGCTCCTTACTAATGTACCGTGCGCCGTTGTTGGGTGCTCGTTAGAAGATAGTCTATCCGACTGGCTGTCTTACGTTACTCGGTGTGCTTCGATGCAAAGCGGGCGCTCATCAGAATGCTGAGCAGCGCGACGCCTGCGAAGAAAACGATGAGCGTGAAGTCCGCTCCGGATGTGATTTTGCCGATGCGGAACAGTTCGTAGCCGACGACGAAATTCGCGAGCGCCCAGATCACGTTCGTAGTGGACGACGAGAGTCCCTGGCCGGGCGGCTTCGCGAACGGAGTGGGGAAGCGGTCGCCGCAAATGCCCTTCACGAAGTGCGGGACGACGTTGACCAGAAAAATGCCTGCGAAGAAACACGCGACGTAGTTGTACCAGTTCACAGCACGCTCTCCTTGCCCAAATCTCGCAACAATTTCATCCAGCGCGCGACATGAAACTCACACAACAAGCTCGCGCTCCTCGGCAACGAGCTGCTCGTCGTTGGCCGGCGGCATAAATCCCTTTTCGCGATAGACCGGCTGCATATCTGCGCGCAGCTTCGGCAATTGAAAAGTGAACCAGAGAGACCCGGCGAGGCAGAACGCGCCCGTGAGCATCACGGTATGCGGAGCGCCGATGTGGTGCGCGAGCGCGCCGGCCAGCAAGCTCCCGAGTGGCGCCGCGCCGAAAAACGCCATCGTGTAATAACCCATAACGCGCGCCCGTTTATCCTCGCTCACGAGCGACTGCACGATCGTATTGCTCACCGACGCGCCTTGAATCAGTCCGAATCCCGCGAAAACGAGAAGCGGTGCGGAGAGCCACAGCACGCGCGAAAATCCAAAGGCGATCAGCGCGCAGCCAAGCGTTGCCGATGCGATTTGCAGCATGCGCTCGAGGCCGATCACCGTTTTGCGCGCGGCAAGTGAAAGCGCGGAAATCAGCGCGCCAGTACCGGACGCCGCGCTGAGCATTCCGAGCGTGCGCGCGTTGCCGTGGAGAAGTTCGGCGGCGAACACGGGCAGGAGCACCATGTACGGATAGCCCATCAGGCTCAGCAGCGAAAAAAGCAGCAGCACGGTGCGGATCGGGCGAAAGTTTCGGACGTAGTCCCAGCCCTCGCGCATTTCGCGCAGCATCCCGGAGGCTTTTCCGCGCGCGGGCGCGGCGTGAATGTGCATAACGAGCAGGGACGCGATGACGGCGATGTAGCTGAGGCCGTCGAGGAGAAAACACCAACCTTCGCCGACTGCGGCGATCAGCATACCCGCAACGGCAGGGCCGACGAGGCGCGCGCCATTGGCCATCGACGAGTTGATGGCGATCGCGTTGCCGAGGTCGGCTGGATCTTCCACCATTTGCACGAGAAACGATTGGCGCCCGGGCATGTCGAACGCGTTGATGAGGCCCTGAAATGCAGCCAGGGCGATGATTTCCCCGAGATTGATCACGTGCGCCAGAGTGAGCGCGGCCATTGCGAGCGATTGGATCGCGGCGAACACTTGCGTCCACACCAGAAGCTTGCGGCGCTCGAGACGTTCGACCCACACGGCTGCGAACGGGCCGAGGACGAACGCGAGAATTTGCCCGGAAAAACTGACGACGCCGAGAAGCAGCGCGGAGTGCGTGAGGCGATAGACGAGCCAGCCGGTGGCGAGGCGCGTCATCCATGTGCCGACGAGCGAGATGCCCTGGCCGACGAAGTAGAGCTGGAAGTTGCGATGGCGGAGCGCGCGCCAGGCGTGCGAGAACTTCGCAAGCGGCGAGGGCGACGCGTCGCGCGTTGTGTTGGCCGGGATGGTGGTGCGTTCGCTCATCAGAAAGTTATTGTTCGGCGAGGCGGCGGATAATTTCGCCGGCCTTGAACAGCGTGTCGCGATCCTTTTCGTCGAGTTTTGCGATGGCGCCGGCGATCCATGCGCGCTTCGCGTCGCGATCGCTCAGGCGCAGCGCGCGGCCCTTTGCGGTGATCTGAATGTGGAACTGGCGGCCGTCGGTCGGGTGCGGCTTGCGTTCCACGAGCGACTGCTCCTCGAGCGTGGAGATCGTCGCGCCCATCGACTGCGGCTTCACGCCCTCGGCGCGAGCAAGGTCGGCGGTGGTGGCGGCGCCGTCGCGATCGAGGCGCTTAAGCACGGCGGATTCGGTGAGCGACAGCTCGTGCGACGCAGCAGCGGACCGCATGCGGCGAATGAGCAGGCCGATGGATTGGGCGAGGTCGATGACGTGGGCGTCGATGGATTGGCGCGGCATACAGCGATAGTACAGGAAGGCAGTGTAACTTGCAAGGCAGACTTCCAAGATGGCCTGTTGGATGCACGAAGTGAGGCCGGTTGTCGTGCTCGATAGGGAACTCGAAGAGAGAGCCCTGGGCTCTGTTGCCTCGGGATGATGGAACAAGCGGTCTTCGTATCCGTTTGAAAACTCTCCTTGACAGCTTAGGGGAGTGCGGCGTACATTCCTAATCAGTTTAGGAGGGGCTGTGGGAGATCAGGCGCAATTGCTGCCAGGCACGCTGGATCTGTTGATTTTGCGGGCCGTCTCGCTGGGGCCTCTGCACGGCTACGGCATCCTGCTGCGCATCGCGCAGATTTCCGGCAACGCACTGATGGTGGAGCAGGGCGCGCTGTACCCGGGGCTTTTCCGGCTGGTGCGCCAGGGACTGCTGAAGGCGAGCTGGGGCACGTCTGAAAATAACCGCAAAGCAAAATTCTACGAACTCACGGTTGCCGGGAAGAAGCGGCTGCGCGAAGAGACCGACAACTGGAACCGCCTCGCGGCGGCCATCGGCGCGGCGCTCGGCGCAAAGGTGGAGGAAGCATGACAATCCTCGAGACCCTTCGGTTCAAGCTTGCGACTCTTTTTGGCCGCGACCATCTGAGCGCGGAAATGGACGACGAGTTGCGGTCGCACATCGAGCATCGCGCGGATGATTTAGAGCGCAGCGGGCTTTCCCGGCGCGAAGCCGAACGGCGCGCTCGTCTCGAATTTGGCGGGGTGGCGAAATTTACGGAGCAGAGCAAGGAAGCGGCGGGCGGAACGTTTTTCGAGTCGGTCGTTGGCGATTTGCGGTATGCGGCTCGTCTGCTGCGGAAATCGCCGGGTTTCACGATCGTTGCAGTGCTGACGCTCGCGCTGGCCATCGGCGCGAACTCCGTCGTATTCAGCGTGATGAACGCGCTGGTGCTGCGTCCGCTCAACGTGCCGCAGCCGGAAAGCCTCTACGCGCTCGAGTGGGGAAGCGACAACGGCGGCATGGAGTCATATCCCGATTACATCGACATGCGTGATCGCAACACGAGCTTCGAAACGCTGGCGGGATACTACATTCAAGTTGTCGGCGTGAGCGCTGGCGGCGACGCGTCGGAGGCATGGGCGCTGACGGTAACCGGAAATTATTTCGACGCGCTGCACATGCAGCCGCAGCTGGGGCGTTTCTTTCATCAGTCCGACGAGCACGGGGCAAATAGCGCGCCTTACATCGTTCTCGGAAACGGTTACTGGCACTCGCACTTTGCGTCGGATCCCAGCGTGATCGGACGCACCATCCAGTTGAACAAGCATCCATACACCGTGATCGGCGTGGCGCCGCGCGACTTCCACGGCACGATGATTATGTTCACGCCGGACTTCTACGTGCCGTTTGTGAATCAAGGTGAGGTGGCCGGCGGCGATCCGCTGAACGATCGCGCCACACGTTCGATGTTCGAGCTGTTCGGCCACTTGAAGCCCGGCGTAACGCCGGCGGCGGCCGCGGCGGACATCAATTCCGTGGGCGCGTATCTTGCGAAGACCTATCCGAAGACCGAGCCTGCGCCGGACTTCCGGCTGACGAAACCGAATCTGTACGGCGATTTTATGGGGCGGCCAGTGCGCGCGTTTGTGGCGTGCCTGATGGTGATGGCGGCACTGATACTGCTGGCGGCGTGCGCGAATCTGGGCAGCCTGTTTGCAGCGCGAGCGACGGACCGCGCGCGTGAACTCGCGTTGCGGATGGCGCTCGGCTCGAGCCGAGCACGGCTCTTGCGGCAAATGTTTACCGAGGCACTTCTGATTTCTGTGCTCGGCGGCGTGATCGGAGTGTGGGGCAGCGTGGTGCTGCTCGGCGCGATGAGCGCGTGGCAGCCCGTACCTCGGTTTCCATTGAGCATCGCGGTAAATCCCGATCCCTACGTTTACCTCGTCGCGTTTTTACTGACCGTCGCGAGCGGATTTCTTTTCGGCGCGGTGCCGGTGCGGCAAGTGCTGCGCACCGATCCGTACGAGATCGTAAAAGCGGGATCGATACGCACGCCGGGCCGCGCACTCACGGTGCGCGATTTGCTGTTGGGCGTGCAGATTGCACTATGCGCGGTGTTGGTCACGTCGTCGCTGGTGGCGCTGCGTGGATTAATTCGTTCGATGCACAGTGATTTCGGATTCGAGCCGCACGGCGCGCTGCTGGTGGATACGATCCTCGACATGTCCGGCTATCACGGCGATGCGGTGCCCGCGATGCAAAAGCGGATGATTTTAGCCGCCACGCAGATCCCGGGGGTGACTGAGGTGGGAATGATCGACTGGGCGCCGCTAGCGAATGGCAGCTGGCACGATAACGACGTTTTTACGGATGACGCCACAGAATTTAAACCCGCGAATGCTCTCGCATCACCGGTCATCTATTCCATTTCACCGGGCTACATGCAGGCGGCGCGAACTTCACTGTTGGCGGGGCGCGAGTTCTCATGGAGCGACGACGCGAACGCTCCACGCGTTGCGGTGATCAATGAAACATTCGCCCGGCGGGCGTTCGGCTCTCCGAGCGGCGCGATTGGGAAACACTTAAAAATGCCGGACGGAACGCGCATCGAAGTCGTGGGCGTCTCCGAAAAGGGAAAGTACAAGAACTTGATCGAAGATCCGCAGACCGCAATGTTCGTGCCGATTTTGCAGGCGCCATCGAGCGAGACATCGATGGTGGTGCGATCGGAGCGCGATACGCGGCAGCTGACTGACGATCTCCGGAACACCATGCACGGGCTCGACGCTGGCCTGCCGACCGACATTCGCACATGGGAAGAGACGTTGGACCTTGCGCTGTTTCCGTCGCGCGTCGCCACGCTCGCGCTTGGCGTGCTGGGCACGATGGGCGCAGTGCTTTCGATCACCGGAATTTTCGGGCTGGCGGCGTACTCGGTGAGCAAACGGAAACGCGAACTGGGAATTCGCATGGCTCTCGGCGCGCAGCGCAAAGAAGTGCTGGAAGCCGCGTTGGGGCGCGCGTTCAAGCTGCTCGTGTTTGGCTCGCTCGCGGGGCTGGTGCTGGGCCTCGCGGCGAGCAAAGTATTGGCGTTCATTGTGTACCAGGCGTCGCCGCGCGATCCTCTGGTGCTCGCTGGTGCGGTGCTTGCGATGTTGCTCGTTGGACTGGTGGCCACGTGGATTCCGGCGCAGCGCGCGCTGGCCGTGGATCCTGTGCTGCTAATGCGCGAGGACTAGAAGAGCGCCGGTGAAACGATCTGTGGCGCGACATCGTATTCGTTAGTGCTGCGCACTTCGAATCGCATTAGCTCGCGTCGCTACGCGTTCTTTCCGTGAGGTAGAAATGACGGTCTCCCCTTTACTCGCATTCCACATCGCAGGCGGAGCTGTGGGCGTCTTCTCCGGTTTCGCAGCGGTTTCTGTGCGAAAAGGTTCGCGGTGGCACGCGGCGCTCGGAAATGTTTTCTTCGCTTCGATGCTCGGCATGTCGGGCGTCGGAGCGTATCTGGCGCTTGTGAAGTCGCAAGTGAACAACGTCTTTGGCGGCGTACTCACGTTTTATTTGGTGGCGACGGCGTGGGTGACGGCACGAAGGAAAGACGGCGGCGCGGGGATCCCGAGTGTGATTTCGATGTTGGTGGCGCTCGTGGCGTGCGGTGCAATCGTGACGATTGGGATCGAGGCCGCGAGAAGCGCTGATGGAATGAAAGACGGTGTTCCGGCCGGGATGTATTTCTTCCTCGCAACGATTGCGTCGATTTCGATGATCGGCGATGCAAGGGTGTTGCGGCGCGGCGGGATTTTCGGCGCGCAGCGCATCGCGCGGCATTTGTGGCGAATGTGTTTTGCGCTGTTCATCGCGTCGGGATCGGTTTTCACGGCGCGCGCGCATGTGTTTCCGGTGTTCATGCAGAAATCGGGATCGCTGGTGTTTCTCACGGTGCTGCCGCTGTTGCTGATGATGTACTGGCTGGTGCGAGTGCTTCGTCGAAAATCGACGTTAGGGTATCGAGAGTTGCCGGTGCGGGTGGGGCGCGGGTATTCTTTGGGCGATGCTGCAACTGGAAAGCGCGCAGGAATTTCGCCCTGCGTTTGACGTTGAGTTTTTTGAAGCGCTGCCCGCGCGTCCCGGCGTTTTTCTGCTGGCGATGCAGGCCGCAGGCGCGCGTCCCTACCTCGCGCGCACCGCAGACATTCGAGCGGCGGCCACGCGACTGCTGAGCCGCGCTGAAGCCGGATCCAAACGATTAAATCTGCGCGATGTGGTGGCATCGATCCGCTACCGCGTCACCGGGTCGAAATTCGAGCAGTCCGTGGCGATGTACGAAAACGCGCGCGCGCAATTTCCTTCGCGCTACCGCGACGTTGTGCGCCTGCGCACTCCCGCCGTGCTGAAAATCAATCTGCGCAACGCCTACCCGAGATGTTACGTGACGCGAAAAATCCGCGGCGACGAGGGGTTTTATTTCGGACCGTTCCCGTCGCGGCAGTTCGCGGAGGAATTCAGCACCGGCCTACTCGACCTTTTCAAGACGCGCCGCTGCCAGATCAAGATTCTGCGCGATCCCAAATTTCCCGGCTGCATCTATTCGGAGATGAAGATGTGCCTCGCGCCGTGCTTTGCGGGATGCACGGAGGAAGACTATCGCGGCGAAGTGGGGCAGCTGCTGGCGACGCTCGATTCGTCGGGCGAGAGCCTGACCGAGTCGCTCGAAGCAGAACGCGAACGCGCCAGTGAGGCGCTCGATTTCGAACGCGCCGCGGCGCTGCACAAGCGCCTCGAAAAGGCTTCGGACGCGTTGCGAGGGCTTCCGGAGATTGCCGGCCCGATCGTGGGTCTCGACGCGCTGATTTTGCAGAAAGGTGTTGAGGAAAAAACAATCGTCGCGTTTCCCGTGCTGCGCGGTTGCCTCGGCGAGCCGCTGGTGCTGAATTTCGGAGACGTGACGGCGGAGCCGCGCTCGGCGGAAGCGATTCTAAAACGTGCGCTCGAGCCGGAGGCATTCAACGAGAACGGCGAGCCGATCGAGAAATCGCGCGTCGTGACGGCAGCAACTGCCGCGGACCCCAACGCGAGCGTATTGACGCAGAGCGCTGCCGAGTTGCGCGAGCGGTTCGGCATGAAGCACTGCCCGCCGCAATTATCCGAGCATCTCGCGCTCGTCGCGCGCTGGTTCTACTCGAAGCCGCGTGATGGCGAAATTTTATTTCGTGACGGAGTGTGGCCTTACCGGAGAATGCTGCGTGCGTGTGCGCGGCTGCTCGCGCCACCAGGGCAGATCAAGCCAGCCGAACCCGCGCCGCCAACTGCTTAGTGGCGGATCAGGCGCGCTGATTACTTGCGGAATTCTTTTCGAGCCCGCGCAAATATTTTTCTACTTCCAATTGTTTGCAGTGGAGTGCCCAGTCGAGCGGCGTACCTTTCCAGAGCCGGTCGAGCGCGTCGATCTTCGCGCCGCGTTCGACGAGAAGCTTGACGACGTCGAGGTGGCCGGCCATCGCTGCCTGGTGAAGCGGCGTTGAGTGGCTGTGTGTGCCATCCGGATTGAAGCGATTGGGATCTTCGCCGGCGTCGAGTAACGCGCGCGCAATTTCGGTGTGGCCGTACTGCGCGGCGAACGCGAGCGCCACATGGCGATCCTCCGGCGTGGACGCCGGCAACGCGTTGAGCGCTTCATTTTGCTTGCCCATCGCTACGAGAATCGGCAAAGAGGGTTTTGCGCCGAGGCGGATCAATTCGTTGACCGCCGCGAATTCACCGTGAAGCGCCGCGGCTTGAAGCGCGGAGTTCGGATTGGTGCCGCTCGTGAAGAGCAGTTCGATCAGCGGAGTTTGCACATTGTGCGCGCGAGCCACGCGGCCTGATGCGACGAGCGCGAGCGTGTCGTCGATGGCGCGAGGTTCGGGGTCGGCGCGGAGGATCGTACGGGCGACGTTCACAATATTGAGAGGCAGCGTGCCGCGGCGGACGGGATTCTCCGCGACAAATTCGAGCAGACTGGGATTTTGGAAGTAGCCGTCGCCCTCAAACGACACACGCTGACGGACGAGCGCGGGATTCTGTTTAAGAAGTTGCGCGAGGCCGTCCACATCCCCCGCGTCGATCAAATCGACGGCGCGGCGGAATTCAGGATCGGCGATGCGTTCGTGGTGCGGAATCGGGTTGGTCTCTTTTCCCAACGATGCCTCGAGGTATTGTTTCGAATGCGCCTAAAGCGCTGATTCGCGCCTGACTGCCAGTTCGAGAGTATCAACAACGAAAACGCGTGCACAAGGTCGGCATCGCCGGCGGTCGTGGAGCTGAATCGCCGGCGGCACATGCGCATCGAAACTTCGCGCCGATGGAAACGCGGCGTCCTACGCATGCGTCGTACAATTGGAAAAGTGTCCGACGCGAACCCCAACGTGGATATCGAGGAACCACTCCCAGCCCCGCCGGAACTTGCGACGCCGTCGCCCCGCTCGCGGCTTGAGGATATGTTCCGCTCGCTGCGCCACCGCAATTTCCAGCTTTTCTTCAGCGGCCAGCTCATCTCGCTCATCGGGACGTGGATGCAGAACGTCGCGCAGGCTTGGCTCGTATATAGGCTGACGGGCTCGCCGTTTCTGCTCGGCGTGGTCGGGTTCGCCGGCCAGATTCCGGTGTTTCTTTTTGCGCCGCTTGGCGGCTTGGCGGCGGACCGGTGGAATCGGCACCGCGTCGTGATCGCGACGCAAGTCGCCTCGATGATTCTCGCGTTTGCGCTTGCCGCGCTCACGCTGATGCACATTGTGAAAGTGTGGGAAGTGGTGGTGCTGGCGGCGCTGCTCGGCGTCGTGAACGCATTCGACGTGCCCGCGCGGCAATCCTTCCTGATCGAAATGGTTTCGCGGGACGACTTGATGAACGCAATCGCGCTGAATTCTTCGATGTTCAACGGCGCGCGCGTGATCGGGCCGGCCATCGCCGGCATCACCGTGGCAAAAATCGGCGAAGGCTGGTGCTTTTTTGCAAACGCGGTGAGCTACATCGCGGTGATCATCGGCCTGCTGCTGATGCGGCTGTCGCCGTACCAGGAGCAGAAGCACAAGGTTTCGCCGTACGAACACATCAAGGAAGGTTTCGAGTACGTGCAGAAAACGGCGCCGATGATGGCGCTGGTGTGGCTGATCGGCGTCGTGAGCCTGGTGGCGGTGCCGTACAGCGTGCTGATGCCGTTGTTTGCGGATCGCATTCTGAATCGAGGCGCGCACGGGCTGGGCATCCTGATGGGTGCGAGTGGCGTGGGTGCTCTGCTTGGAGCGCTAACGCTCGCGATGCGGCGCGGCGTGAAGGGACTCGGCCACACCGTGGGCTATTCGGCGGGCGCGTTCGGCGTGTCGCTGATTCTTTTCGCAGTGTCGAAGAATTTTTGGCTGTCCGTGGCGCTGCTGGTGCCGGTCGGCTACGGCGTGATGCTGCAAATGTCGGGATCGAACACGCTGATTCAATCGATGGTGCCGGACAAGCTGCGCGGACGCGCGATGGCGGTGTACACGATGATGTTTATGGGTATGGCGCCGCTCGGCTCGTTATTTGCGGGCGCACTGGCCGACCGCGTGGGCGCGCCATGGACGGTGGCGCTTGGAGGCGCGGGCGCGATCGCGGGCGCCTGGTGGTTCCTGAAAAATTTGCCGAAGTGGCAGATGGAGGCGCGGCAGCTGATCGCGGCGCAGGGGCTATCGCCCGAGATGGCGGCGGAAAATCGCGAGGCGATGAGCTAGCGGCCCTCGCGAGGGCAACGCGCCGGACGGCCTGTCGGGCCGCGCGGAGAATCAAACCACCATCTGTTATACTTCCGCGATTTAGAGCGCACCAAAAGCGCTCAGAGGATAGGTAACCCGCGCTCCATGTCTTCCTTCGCGTCATCGCCGCTCGAACAAAAGGCCGGCTCGGCCACTGCTGAAGGCACTTTGCGTTATGCTGCGAAGTTTCAGGGCCAGTCCGCCGCCGGAAATTATCGTGAGATTCGGGGCGGCATCGTGCTGTCGTCGATCGGAATCGGGACTTACCTTGGCGAGCCGGACGCTGCCACCGACAAGGCTTACACCGCGGCGATCGTTGCTGCCGTGGAATCCGGCATCAACGTAATTGATACGGCCATCAATTACCGCCTGCAGCGAAGCGAGCGCTCCGTGGGCACCGCGCTCACAGAGCTTTACGCAAAGGGATTTTCGCGCGACGAACTGTTGATTTGCACGAAGGCCGGGTTTCTCACGCCCGATGGCTCGATGCCCGCCGATCCGAATGCGTATTTCTCGACCGAATTTCTGGAGAAGGGAATTTTTCGCGTCGAAGATATCGCCGCCGGCTGCCACTGCATGGCACCCGCCTATCTGGCGGATCAGCTGGACCGCAGCCGCCGCAACATGGGAATTCAGACAATCGACGTTTTCTACCTGCACAATCCGGAAACGCAGCTGAGCGAAATTTCGCGCGATGAATTCCGCAATCGGATCCGCGAAGCTTTCATTTTTCTCGAATCCGCGGTCACCGCGCAGCAGATTCGCGCGTACGGCATGGCCACTTGGAACGCGTTTCGCGAGGAATCGAACTCGCAAGCCTACCTTTCGCTCGAGCAGATGGTCGCTATCGCGAAAGAGGTTGCGGGCGACGATCACCACTTCCGATTCGTACAGCTTCCATTTAATCTCGCGATGCCCGAGGCGCTCACGCGGCCGACGCAGGTTGTCGGCGGGAAAGCGATGCCAATGGTTCAGGCGGCGCGCGCATTGGGCGTATCGCTGGTCACCAGCGCTGCGCTGCTGCAAGGGCAGCTTGCGAAGTCGATGCCGCCGTTTGTGAAGGAAGCGCTGGGGCTTACCGAGGCGTCGGAATTGGCGCTGCAGTTTGCGCGCTCTGTGCCGGGATTTACGACGGCGCTGGTGGGTATGAGCAGCGTAGCGCACGTGAAGGGCAACGTGAAGATCTTCACTGTGCCGCCTGCCGGGCGCGAACAATTCATGAGGTTATTCGAAAATCGCGGCTAGGTGCAGGCCGGGCTTCGCGCGTTCAAGCGCCTAAGCGCCGGCAGCAGCGTCGAGCCAAGCTTCGATCGCCGCGCCAACTTCCGGAAGTTTTCCCGCGAAAAAGTGATCGACTCCCTCGACGATCACCAACTGCTTTGGCTCGGGCATTTGCGCAAACAGAGCCTCGACTTTGTCGCGCGAGCCGAATTCATCGCTGCCGCCCTGCACGATCAACTTGGGCTTCTCGCATTCGTGGAGATATTCGAGGTTCGATTTATTCACGGGCACGCCGAGGCCGATCAATTTCTCCACGCGCGCGTCTTTGCATCCTACGCGCAATCCCACCCACGAACCGAAACTGAACCCCGCGAGCACGATCGGCCGCGCGGGATATTCCGCGGCGAGAAAATCGATCGCCGCCTGCACGTCGCCGCGTTCGCCGAATCCGCCCGCGTGCTCGCCTTCGCTGAGGCCCGCGCCGCGAAAATTGAAGCGGAGCACAGGCATGCCGCGGCGGTGAAGAGTCTTTGCCACTTGATAGACGACTTTGTTGTGCATCGTCCCGGAAAAAAGCGGATGCGGATGGCACACGACGGCAGCGCAAGGGGGCTCGTCGAGCGCGCTCGTCCAGAGAAGTGCTTCGAGCTTGCCTGCCGGGCCGTTTAGAAAAAATGTGCGATGGAATACGTCAGCCATAATTCACCGAAATAAGAGCTTAACGGCGTGGCTTCGGAGCGTTCAAGAGTGGTTTCGAGGCTGCGCTCAATAGCGATGGAACCGATGACGCGCCGGCGGCGCGCTTTTGTGCCGGTACCGCGCCGAGCGCCTGCTTTTTCACCGGGCCGTCCCAGCGGATGCAGACGGTATTGAGGATGGCGCTGGCGCCCGTGGCGGGATTCGCGCGCGGAGCAAAGCCTGGAAAGATCGGTGCCGCTTCGACGCGCACGATGCGCGCATTCATTTCACCGGCGTCTTCCCACTCGCCCCATGGAATTTTCGCGAGCACGGCGTCACCCGCAGCGTAAACATGCGCGGATTCAAAACGCGCCCCGGCCTGGGAAACGTCTTGCGTCATCGACTCCTCCGGCCACGGGGAATCCGCCGCGCGCACAAAAATCGGAAGTGCGAATTGGATGCGCGGACTGGTGCGGCGTTCGCGCGCGATTTTCCGCTGGCTTTCGGACGAGTGGGATTCGAGTTGGAGCGCAATCTGATAACCGCCGCGGGATGCAGCGCCGACGCGCAGCACGCGAGCGGGCGTTTCGGGCTGCGTGGCAGAGGTGTTGCGATCGAAAGGGAAGGCGATCCAGACGCGCGAGCTGACGTCGCAGCCTTCGCCGCATTGAATCAGCACGCCGCCGCGGCCCACATTGATTGTGTGAGCCTGGGCGAAGCGCATACCAAGCGGCCCGCGCCAACGGAGCCGCGCCGGAAGTTGCAGCTGCGCGCGGGGATGCTTGCGTAGTTCGGCTGGGACCGCCACGCGATTCATGGCGCACATCGTAGCGTGCGGACGATGAGGCGTCAAACCGAAGCGAAAATGCCGCGAAGGCGCGGTACTTGATACGGAAGTAATTCGATCGCACGGCGGGCGGCCCAGCGCGAGAAATCACAC
Organism: uncultured Acidobacteriota bacterium; assembly: GCA_963702125.1. Classification (GTDB taxonomy): domain Bacteria; phylum Acidobacteriota; class Terriglobia; order Acidiferrales; family UBA7541; genus Palsa-295. Next base: position 2,850,760 of record OY969716.1, on the reverse strand, counting down.
CCGAGCGCGCCGCAGCGCCGCCGGTTCGCCCCAGCGACGATTGTAAAACCGTTGCGTGTGTAGCGGCGCAGTGATAGCGTTGCCCGAACGGGAAGCCTTTCGGGAGGGCCGATGGATCGCGACCACGAACGCCGAACCGCACGCCGCTTTTCCATGATGCTTCCGCTGAGGGTGCGCTTCACTTCTGAAGAAACCATCAAAGAGCAGCAGGGCGAGACGCGCGATGTGAGTTTCCGTGGGCTCTATTTCACGATCGAGGCGGCGCTCGAGAACGACGCGCCCATCGAGTTCGTTCTAACGCTTCCGCAACAGATCACGCTCGCGGGCGACGTGCACATCCGGTGTTACGCGCGTGTGCTTCGCGTGGAGCCGCAAAACGGACGACGCGGCGTGGCTGCGCGCATCGACCGCTACGAGTTTCTTCCCGCATCCGCCTGACGAATCCCTCCGATTCAGAGTAAAATCATCACGCACAACACAGGGAGAATCCCGATGTATCACTACGATCCTGCGATCGCTCTGGAAGAATTGCGCGACGACGCGTTGCTGCCGCATCCTGTGCACCTGCGCGACATGATTCTGCGCACCAAGCTCGATCCCACGAAGGCGATGGATTTGAATCGCGAGTTTCAGGACTACCTCGCGCGCTTTGGCGAGTTACAGAAACTGGCGGGTTCGATTCTCACGGAAGTAGCGGCGGGAGTGCGCAAGACGGCTGCGACGTCTTAAAAGAGCGGCGCGCTGAAATTCCATCGCGCGAAAATCACAAACCAGGACTTTGCATGCCACGCCAGACCATTCTGATCGACGCCGACGACACGCTCTGGGAAAACAATATCTTCTTTGAGAAGGCGATCGACCACTTCATCACGCAGCTTGAGCACCTGGGTTACACGCGCGAATACATCCGCCACATTCTGAACGAGACCGAGCGCCGCAACATCCGGCAGCACGGTTACGGCGTGCGCAGTTTTCGCCGGTCGCTCGAAGATACGTACATGAAGCTCGCCGGCAACGCCGCGCGCCGCGAAATCGTGCAGCAAATCGAAAAGCTCGCCGCGGAACTCGAAGCGACTCCGCCGCACATTTTGGATGGTGTGCCGGAGACGCTCGCCTATCTCGCGAAGCACCACCGTCTGATACTTTTGACCAAGGGCGAGCCGGCCGAGCAGGCGGCGAAGGTCGAACGCTCGGGCCTGCAGCCGTATTTCGATGCGATTGAGATCGTGCTCGAAAAAGATGCCGCGGTGTACGAGCGCATGGTGGAGCAATTCAAGATCGTGAAGACGCTGGGATGGATGGTGGGCAATAGTCCGCGCAGCGACATCAATCCAGCGCTGAACATCGGACTCAACGCGGTGTTTGTGCCGCACGCGAACACTTGGCAGCTGGAGCACGCCGAGATCGAAAGCGGCAACGGCCGGCTGCTGATTCTTTCGAGCTTCCGCGATTTGCGCTCACATTTTTAGCGTGGCGCGGCGCCGATCGCAAAAATTCTGAAAGTGGGTGGAGATGGATTACCGGAAGGAATTTGCAGATTTCGAAGGCGTAGCTTATCTGAACGTCGCGACGCAGGGGGCGTTTCCGCTCACGGCTGCAGCGGCGGCGCGGGCGGCCATCGAATGGAAGAAGCGGCCGGACCAGCTGCCGATGGACGCCTATTTCGACCAGCCCAATCGCATACGTGAAAAGCTCGGAAAGATTGTTGGCGCCGACGGTGTCGATATCGCGCTCACCACGGGCGCGACGCCGGGCATGAGCGCCGTGGCAGCGGGAATGGATTTCCAGCCGGGCGATGAAGTGCTCGTCGCGAAGGTCGAATTTCCTGCGCACTTCTCCACGTGGGTGCCGTACCAGCGCGCGGGCCGCGTAAGCGTTCACGTGGTCGAGCCGCGCGACCGGTTCGTAACATCGGAAGATTACATTCAAGCCATCGGGCCGAAGACCAAGCTCGTGAGCGCCAGCTTCGTGCGCTTCGACAACGGCGCGAAGCTCGATGCGTGGCGCCTCGCGAAAGCGTGCCGGGAGAAGAGAATTCCGTTTTTGCTCGATCTTTCGCAGGCCGCCGGTGCGGTCCCGATCAATCTGAAGGAAATCGGCGCGGACTTTGCGGTGTGCAGTGGCTACAAATGGCTGCTGGGCCCGTACGGAACGGGATTTTTCTGGGTGAATCCGGAAGCGACGAAACGCCTCGAACTCGGGCCCGCGTATTGGATGGCGATTGAAGGCGCTGACAATTTCAGCGCTCTCTCGATGGACAATCTGAAATTCACGCCGGGCGCGCGGCGGTGGGACGCTGCGGAGACGGGCAACTTTTTGAACTTGAGCGCGCTCGATGCGTCGCTCGATTTTGTGCTGCGCGTGGGCGTCGACGAAGTGATGCGGATCAATCGCGAGTTGCAGCAGGAAATTATCGATCGGCTGCCGCGAGATCGCTGCGCGTTAGCGTCGCCAGCGGAAGCGGACCGGCGCGGGCCGTACGTTTGCGTCGTGGCGCGCCACGCGGATGAGACGGCGGCGCTCTACAAGCGGCTGATGGAAGCGCAGGTGATCGTTGCGCTGCGTGAGGGCGCGATTCGGATTTCGCCGTACCTCTACAACACGTCGGACCACATAACACGCCTGATCAAAGGCCTGTCGATTTAAGTGGAATAGCCTGCCGCGCAGGCTGTTCTCTTACGGCTCCACAATTCAATTCACGTTGCCAACGAAGCCGGACCACAAACGGAGCTACGACTACCTGTAGAGGCCGGTTCGCCGCTTTTGCGAAGCGGGCGAATTTGTAGTGGACGCAAACAAACCGCGCCGGCTTGCGCGAACTCGTGCGCAACCCGCCCCTACAGGTAGTTGTGTTTAAATTTTTAGTCTGGACGGAAGCGGAAAGGAATGTGGATCACCGCTTCGCAATCGACGGGTTTGCCTTCGCGGCTCGCGGGTTTGAAGACCCAGCGCGCCAGAGCGTCGGCGGAATTTTTGTCGAGCGCGGGATCCAGGCTGCGAATCACCTGAATGCTATCGACGGTGCCGTCTTTGCGGATCACCGCGTAGAGCACGACCTCGCCGTCCACACGCTCCTTAATCAGCGACTGCGGATATTTCGGATCGGCCTTGGTGATCGGTTCCGGCCCGGAGAGCTGTCCGGTCGGATGGTAATACGGCGGATCAGTGGGCGAGCGCAGCTCGGCGAACTTCACGATCCAGCTGCCGGAAAAACTCGTGAGGTTCGGCATGTCGATGTGCAGCGTGTAAATGTCTTTGCTCGAAAGAACAGTTTCGGGTGGCAGGCGCGGATCGATCGCGCCGATCGTGGGAGCGTAGCCGTGAGCGCTCGGCGCGCTATCGGGCATCGGCTTCAAATTTAATTTCGTCGAGGGATGCGTCAAACCTGCGTTGCCATTTCCGCCGACGTTCGAGTGAGAATTTCCGCCGGTAATGCTCACCGGTCCCGGAACAGAAAACGCATTGCCTCCGCCCGCTTTTCCCGCTCCACCGTTGCTCGCGGAGTTTCCGCCGGAACCGCCGTTGGTTACAGCGCCATGTTCTGCGCCACCCGGCGCGCCGGGCTGCTTGCCGTCAGGCGAGATCGCGACTTTCGAAGCGAGATTTCCTTGCGGTACATTCACCACGGGCGCGGGCGGTCCAGGAGTGGAAGAAAGCGCGATCACGCTGTGCAGGCCTTCGTTGCCGGAAGCAGCAGCAACGTCCGGCGCAGCGCCAGCTTCAGCTTGCACCTGCTTGCGCTGCACGGCCGTCATCGCGCTCATCGGGAGTTTCGGCGCGGCTACTTTCGTATCCGTCGGCGCGATGTTCAGCGGCCCCGCGTGATTCGCGTCGTTCGCAACTTCAGGCGCTGCCACATCCGTAATTTCACGGCGCTTGATCTTCGCTTGGGAAACCGTGGTCTGCATTTTCAGCGATGGCGGCGCTTGCGTGGGGGCGCCGGGCATTTCAACAACGTTTGGCAGCGGCGTATCCACTTTCGGCGGTGCCGGCGGCGCATCGGGCTGAATCAGAGTCTGGCGCGGATGCGTGATTTTCACGGGCTCGGCGAGAATCGTTTGGCGCGGATGAAATGCGTCAGCGCCTTTTTGCGCGAGCGGTTTTGCAGGATCGCCCTTCGGGCTCGGCTTCGGATCGGGACCTTTCAGCGCGATCGGCGGAAGGTCGGCGGCCGGAGTCTCCCACATAATTACAGGGAGCGGTTGATCGAACGGCTTCGCATCCATCTTGTCGAGGAAATGCCAGATCGGAAGGCAAATCAGAATCACGGCGAGAATGTGCCACATCGCCGAAAGCGCGTAGCCGCGTTTGCCGAGCTTGCCCTCGATCCAATCGACGCGCAGGTCGGCATCGGCGGGCAGCGTGTCGTCAGCGGGAGCTTTCGGTCCGCGCAAAAAATCGTGCCAGCTCGAACGGAATTCCGCCCACGGAGATTCCCAATCGACACCAAGGTCGAGGCGAGGAAGACGGGAGTGAGAAGGGAGCTCGAAAATTTCTTCTACAACGGGCTCCGGCTCACGCTGCATGACCGGCTGCGGCATCAATCTCTCTATTATACCCGACCGATTAGGATGCCGCGGGCTAAGCAGCGGCTGCCAAGCGATAAAAACTGAGGGTGGCGTCACCCTGTTCTAGTACTCGAGCGAGCTCGAGCCGCGACAGGATTTCTGGCGGCTCAAAACCCGTGCGGTGTTCCACGATCACGATTCCACGCGGGGCGACCATGTGCGAATCGTCCAGAAATTCGAGCGTGCGGACGTAATCGGATGCGTTGTCGTAGGGGGGATCGACATAAATATAGTCGGCGACGATGCGGCGCTTTGCAAGCCTTTCCAGGCCGCGAACGGCGTCGGACTCCATCACTTCAGCGTGAGCGAGCGCGTTAAGCGTTTCGAGATTTTGTTTTGCGAGTTTTACGGCGGCGGCATGCGATTCGATGAACAGCGCGAGGCGCGCGCCGCGGCTGATCGCTTCGATGCCGACGGCGCCGGTGCCCGCGAAGAGATCGATAAACAGCGAGTCGTCAACATTGGGGCCGAGAACGTTGAAGAGCGTTTCGCGCAGGCGGTCGCTGGTGGGCCGCATCTTCAGCTTGCCCGGCCCCTTCAATACGCGGCTGCGATATTTGCCTGCGATGACGCGCACGATTCGCTCTTTGGTAGTCGTGATCCGGTCGATTAGCCGACGGACGCGAGTTGGTAGCGTTTTCGCCACGATGGACTGATCGCTTCGAGCTGCTTGATCACTTCGGCGGCGCGCTCGGGATTTTTCGCCAGAGCGAGCGCCTCTTTGCGGGCGTGCTCGAGCAGCTCGTGATCGCGGAGCGGCTGCGCCACGGAAAATGCGGCGTCGCCCGACTGGCGCGTGCCGAAAAATTCGCCGGGGCCCCGCTGCTCGAGGTCGCGCTCGGCGATCTCAAATCCGTTAGACGTGGCAACCATCGCTTCGATTCGTTCGCGCCCCTCGCCCGTGATTTTCTTGCTGGCCACGAGGATACAGTAGGATTTTTCCTTGCCGCGCCCGATTCTTCCGCGCAATTGGTGAAGCTGCGCGAGGCCGAAGCGGTCGGCGTGCTCGACGATCATGATGGTCGAATTCGGAACATCCACGCCCACTTCAATCACCGTGGTCGCAACCAGCAGCTGAAGTTCGTTGCGGCGGAACTGCTCCATCACTGCGTCTTTCTCTTCGGTTTTCAGTCGGCCGTGGAGTAGCCCGATTTTCAGTTTCGGAAAAACTTTGGTCGCTAGACGGTCGTGCTCCGCCATCGCGGCTTTCAGTTCCTGCTTCGATTCTTCGATGACGGGATACACGACGAAGGCCTGCCTGCCCGCGGCGATTTCGCGGCGAACGAATTCCCACACGCCCGCGAGTTCCGATTCGTCGCGCCACGTGGTTTCGATGGGGCTGCGGCCTGGCGGAAGCTCGTCGATCACGGAAAGATCGAGGTCGCCGTACAAAGTGAGCGCGAGAGTGCGCGGGATCGGCGTGGCCGTCATCACCAGCACGTGCGGCGACGCGCCTTTTTCCATCAGGCGTTTGCGCTGCAGCACGCCGAAGCGGTGCTGCTCATCGACGATCACAAGGCCGAGTTTTTTGAAGAGCACGGGATCTTCGATCAGCGCGTGCGTGCCCACGACGAGTTTCGTCTGGCCTTCGTGCAGGCGCTCGAGCCTGGCCGCGCGATCGGCTTTTTTCTGGCCGCTGACGATCAAGTCGGTGCCGTACCCGGCGGGCGCGAATACGCGACGCGCAGACAAATAGTGCTGCGCCGCGAGAATTTCGGTCGGCGCCATCAGCGCCACCTGGTAGCCGTTTTCGATCACGATCGTTGCAGCTTCGAGCGCGACGATCGTCTTGCCGCTGCCAACGTCGCCTTCGAGCAACCGCTGCATGGGGAAGGGACGCTCGAGATCGGCGGCGATTTCGAGCAGCACCCGCTTTTGCGCGGCCGTGGGCTTGAAGGGAAGAATGCGCTTCAGCGCGTCGCGCACTTTGTCATCGCGCACTTGCATGGCGATGCCTCGGTGGCGCTTGCTGCTGAGTTTTGCGCGCGCAATCGCGAGCTGGTAGTAGAAAAATTCCTCGAAGATCAGCCGAATCTGCGCGGGGCTGCGGTAATTGTTGAGCAGCTCGATCGATTCGTTCTTCGGCGGGAAGTGGGCGAAGAGCAGCGCGTCACGGCGTGTCGGGAAACCGTAACGCTCGCGAAGTTCCACAGGCAGCGCATCGGGAATTGCGCCGTCGAAATTCTCAAGCACCTGGTAAATGATGCGGCGCAGCATCCGCGAGCTCACGCCGCCGAGCGCCTCGTAGATCGGTACGATGCGGCCGATTTCAGTGGAGTCGGCGGATTCGCCGTCGGCTGCGCCAGTGAGTTCCATCTGCGGATTTACCATTTCGCGGCGCCCGCCGTGGTACACGTCAATGTCCACTTTGCCGTGCAGCACCAGGCGCTGGCCGACTTTGAGCCGACCTTCCAGATAGCCGCCGTGAAAAATCTTCACGTGAAGCACGCCGCTTGCGTCGCGCACCGCCACATGAAATACAGAGCGCGAACTTCGTCCGAAACGCACCGTGCTGCCGGCGGTGGAGACCTCTGCATAAATCGTGTGCACCTGGCCGGGCGCGGCGTCAGCGATGCGGGTGAAGTGGAGCCGATCTTCGTAGCGAAAGGGAAGGTAGGCAAGCAGATCGGCGACAGTGACGATGCCGCGCTCTTCTAGAATCGCGGCGCGTGCCGGGCCGACTCCTTTGAGGTATTTCACAGGGTTGGAAAGTTGAATGGGCATCGCGCGCGTCGGCGGAGACATACGGTTATACCACTGGTCGGCGGCGGCCTGTCCGCGCGACGGGATTTGCGCCGATTCTGCGAACGAGTTATCGTGCGGCTGTGGACAAGAAATTCTTGGGGCTTACCGTCAGGCGGTGGCTCGAATATCTCGCAGCGACCGTGATAGGAAATGTGATTTATTTCTATTCGCTCGAGCCGCATTTACCGGCGTCGCTGCAGCACAATAGCCGCCTTCTCGACCTTGGGAGTCTGGTGGACTTTGCCGTGTGTGTTGCCGTATACGGGCTGATTTGGGTCGGGGGTAGGCTATAAAACGGCTCCCCTACTGAAGGCTCGGAGCGCACCCTTTTGAAGTGAAAAGAGTGCGGCACCCGGAAAGGCGGGAGGACCGGGCTTGGGGTGTTCGGTAGCAGGACATCCCTTACAGAGTGTTGCAGGACATCCTTTACACTCGGCGAGCAGGTGGCGCCGGGGGAAGAGAGCTGCGAGAGCCCTCGCGATGGGGGCAGGGATGGCCTGGGGAGCGATGAACGTTCAAGAGCAGCGGGTGCGTTTTGTAGTGGCGGCGAGCCGGGGGGAGCAGACCATGACGGCGTTGTGCCGCGAGTTTGAGATCTCGCGGCCAACGGGTTATCACTGGTTGGCGCGCTATCGAGCCAGCGGGATCGCCGGGATCAGCGAGAAGAGCCGGCGTCCGGAAAAAAGTCCGACGCGCACGGCGCCGGAGCTGGAACAGCGCGTGATCCAGGAGCGAGTGAAGAAGCCGGACTGGGGCGCGCGTAAGTTGAGCACGGTGCTCGGGCGCGATCAGGGGATCGAGCTTAAGCCGTTTACGGTGCACCGGATTTTAAAACGCCACGGGATGATCGCGGTGAGCGATCAAGTGCGGCCAGCAGTAAAACGATTTGAGCGTCAGGAACCGAACCAGCTGTGGCAGATGGATTTCAAAAGTCCGACGGGGTGGAACGCGCCGGTGGGACCGTTGACGCTGCTGGACGATCACAGCCGCTACGCGATCGCGCTGAAAGGAACCTGGACGACGAAAGCCGAGCCCGTAAAACAGGGTCTGATCGAAGCGTTCCAGCGCTGCGGAATGCCGGAAGAGATGTTGATGGATCACGGTACGCCGTGGTGGAACATGAAGTCGGCGACCGGCTGGACCTGGTTGACGGTGTGGATGATGAAGCAAGGGATCCGGCTGCACTTCAGCGGATATCGTCATCCGCAGACACAAGGGAAAGTGGAACGCTTTCATGGCGCGCTGGATCGAGCGATCCGGCGGCGCGGCGTGCCGACGCTGTCCCAGCGGCAGAGCTGGCTGGACGAATTTCGGAATGAATATAATCAGGAGAGGCCGCACCAAGCGTTGGGAATGAAAACGCCGGCTGAAGTGTGGAAGAAAAGCGCGCGGAGCTGGAGTCCAAACGCCGCGCGTGAGTGGCAGTACGAACCGGGAGCGGAAGTGTATAAGCTGTCGAGCGCGGGCCAGCTGCAACTGAAAGGGCGGCGCTGGGAAATCAGTCTGGCGCTGGCCGGAGAATGGGTGCAGGTCGAACGCATCGATCAGCGGGTGTTGGTGTTCTACCGCCGCAGCCTGATCGGCGAACTCGACGCGCCAACCCAACGGTCCACCATGGTGGACCGTTGGGTCCGATCAACCCAGCACCTGTAAAGGATGTCCTGCAACACTTTGTAAAGCATGTCCTGCTACAGAACAGCTTGGGGCCTGTCCGACTGGCTGCCGGAGTGCTATTACCGCTTTGGTGTAGATGTGCGGAATTGCAGGACTTACGGGCTCGCGTGCTGGATGCTTAAGCCCTTCGCTTGCAACGTTATACGGAACCCGCGCATCTGACTAAAGGGCGATATTGGGGCCTCTGTCCGATAGCGGGAAACATCAGTCCGCAAATGCTCACCAACCGCTGGGCGGGCCGTCTATTCCTATGAGCGTTGAAGGGTCAAATGCCGCGAATCACCTCCTCGGAGGCGATCCGGCGACACAAACGATGGGGCTCAGCGTCGCACTAGAAGCCGATGCCCGCGCAGCGGCAGCAGCCAAGCTCGCGGAAGAACACGCACTGGTGCGCAGTGCTCAGGCCGGAGATCGCCTGGCGTTCGAATCGCTGGTGCGTCGCTATGACCGCGACGTGCTGCGACTGTCGCTGAATCTCGTAAAGCGGCAGGAAGACGCGCGCGACATTTATCAAGAAAGCTTCATGCGCGTTTACCGGAACCTGCACCGGTTCCGTTTCGAATGCAGCTTCTACACCTGGCTTTACCGGATCGTGACCAACGTGGCGCTGGATCACCTGCGCCGCCGCACCAGCCGGAAAGAAGACCAGGCTCCCGCGCTCGAAGACGCCGAGGGCGCGACGCGCGATTTCTTTGATCGACAGCCCGAGCAGCGAGCTGAAGCGAACCCTGAGCGCAACTTGCTCGGACACGAACTCGGCGCGCAAATTTCCACAGCGCTCGAACGGCTCTCGCCGCGCGAGCGAATGGTATTTGAGATGAAGCACTATCAAGGGCTGAAGCTCAAAGCTATCGGAGACGTGCTTGGTACGTCTGAAGAGACTGTGAAGAATTCGCTGTTCCGGGCGACGCGAAAATTGCGCGCGAGCCTGGAATGCATGCGCTAGTTTCTGTAGATTGAGGCGGCGCGAAATTTCGCTGTTGGGGCGAAGGAATATTTTGATGCAGCAGGGCGGCGAAGACCACAAACTCGAAGCGTGCGAACAATTCGAAGAGCGCCGCATCCTATTCGCAGCAGGCGACCTCGATCCGGCCGAAGCAGCAGACCTCACCGAACATCTCCAAAATTGCGAAGCATGCACCGAAGCGCTGGACGAAGACGCTGAGATGCTGCGCATGATGAGCGAAGGGCACTTCGAACCGGATGCCGCGCTGCTGGCGTCGTGCCGGGCAAGCCTCGTGGATGCTCTTGACCAGCAGGAGGAGCGCAGCTGGCTGAAGCGCGCCCTGGGTTGGGCGCTGCCGGCGTCGATGCTTTCGCCGAGGCCGGCATTCAGTGCGGCGCTGCTTCTCGTTATCGGTTTCTCGGTAGGACTGTTTGGTCCGAAGCTTTTGAAGTCGCCCGCTGCACCCGCGACTCGCGCAGCGCTTCCCTCGACGCCGCTCACAGCCTCGAGCGGTACGGCGCCTGTCGCGTTTGACACCAACATGTCCGCGCCCGATGCGAACGCCGAATCGAATCGCACGTTCAGCAAACTCGACATTCACAACGCGACGGCAGTCGGCATCAATGTGTATCCCGCAGGGCCCAGCGAACCTCCCCAAGTGGAAATCAGCACCCAGCAGCCGGTGATGATTCGCGGCAGCGTGAACGATTCAGACGTGAAATACGCTCTGATCAACGCGTTGCGCGACAATCGGCGCTTCGATCCGGACATCCGGCTCGATGCGGTGGATCTCCTTCGCGCGCGGAGCGACGATCCGGAAGTGCGCGCAGCATTGTGCCAGGCGGTTCACACCGACCAGAACGCGGCGGTTCGCTTGCAGGCGCTGCAGGCGCTGAGCGAATCGGCGGGCGGAGCCGACGAAGTGCGGCAGACGCTGCTGGATGCGCTGGTAAACGATCAGAATCCAGGCGTGCGCGTGGAGGCGATGAATTCGCTGCGCGACCTGGCGGAGCAGGGCCGGATCGAATCCGACAGCAAAATGCTCGACGTGCTGCGCACCCGCATGCAAAAAGATCCGAACACGTACATCCGTTTGCAGAGCGCGGCGACTTTGCGCGACCTGGCACCTTCCTCGAAGTTCTAGCGATGAATCGTCCACAACTTCCACTGAAGCGCAGCCGCGCGGTGAGCGAGCGGCAGCGCACTGAATGTCGCGCGATGCTGCTTGCGATTTTGGTCGCGGCGATCTGTGCGACCTTCCTCGCGGGCAGCGGCGCTGCGTTTGCAGACGGCGTTGGCACGCAAAAGGAACAATCGCGCCAAGGTACGCGGGTCACGTACGACATCCGCGGCACTGCGCCCACGCGCGACGGGCAGCGCCTGCGCGTGAGCGTCGATCTGGGCAACGTGGTGATCAAGACGCAGGACTCCGGCAAGATCGACTACACCGTGCACCTCGAAGCCGACGGCTCGGCGCGCGATGCCAGGCAACTCCTAAAGACTTTTACGGTCACTTCGCGTGCGGATGCGGAAGGCGTCGTCGTGCGCGGCGTCACGACGAATAGGCAAGACGCTGGCCGCCTGTGGATCACGGTGCAGATCAACGTGCCGATGAATTACAACCTCGACGTGAACACCGGCGGCGGCAACATCCAAATTGAAGATGTGAATGGCCGCGCATTTCTCACCACCGCGGGGGGCAACATTTCATCGGGCAACGTGAACGGCCCGGCACGATTTGTCACCAAGGGCGGCCACATCACCGCGCGCAATATCGGCGGCGATTGGGCGGCCACGACCGGCGGCGGCCACATTACGGCCGGAACTATTGGGGGCATTGCGACGTTACATACGGATGGAGGCCACATCCAGATCGCCGGCATCGGCGGTCCGGGTCATCTCAGCACGGGCGGCGGCAACGTTTACGTGGGCCATTCGGCGAGCCAGCTGATTGCTGAAACGATTGGCGGCCAGATCGAGGTGGGCGAAGCGGCTGGCCTTGTAAATGCAAAGACCAACGGCGGCGGCATCCACGTGGTGCACATGATCGGGCCCTCGAACCTCCAAACCGGCGGCGGCAGCATCTATCTGACGCAGGTGGACGGCACGGTGAAAGCCTCGACCGGCACCGGCGCTATCACGGCCTGGTTCGTGGCGCCACCGAAGGCGGAATCGACCTGTGAGTTCCAGTCCGGCGAAGGCGACATTGTGGTGTACATCCCGCGCCAGTTGCCGGTGACGATCGACGCGATGATTCAGTCCGACGATAAGCACCAGTTCTTCGTCGATCCGGCGTTTCGATTGCTGATTACGCGCGATCCCGGCCCGAATGGCAGCGAGATGCTGCACGCGGTGGGCTCGCTGAATGGCGGCGGTGAAGTCGTTCACTTGCGAACCGTCTCCGGCAATATTCGAGTGATCGCCAGCGACGCGGCCAAGCAGGTGGAGATTTACAAGCATCAGATGAAACAGATGCAGGACAACCTGCAGAACGTGACGCGGCAGTACGAGGGTCGAGCGGAAGAATCGAAGATCACGACGCCGTAGCGCTGCACGAGAGCGCAAGCCGGTCGTGCGGAATTAGGGCCGCGTGACGCAGGCAAAAAAGATTTGGGCCAAGCAAAACGGACATTCGGGGCAGTACCAGGGGGCGTACCGTGAAGCAGATCACAGGAACCCGCCACAATTTTAGACTTCGCGCGGCGAAGCTCGCCGGAGCCGCATGCCTGTTCGCCATTACCTGCGCAGGCGCAGGACCCGCGCGCGCCGCGGACGACACTCTCTTCCAGAAAACCGTGCCGCTCACGAGCGGCGGCAGTTTTGTGCTCGAAAATGTGAATGGCTCGGTGCGGGTGGAAGGCTGGGACCGCGACGAGGTGGAAGTCACCGCCGTGAAAGTCGCGAAAAACGACCTGATCGACCTCTCGCAGGTGACGATCGATCTCCAGAGCCATCCCGGCCAGGTCGCAGTTCGCACTTTATATCCGAAGGGCGAAGGCGCCGAAGTCGCGGTGGAATATCGCATTCACGTGCCCTCGAAAGTGCTGCTCGGCGGCATCAACACTGTAAACGGCAGCGTGATCGTGCGCGGCGTCGAAGGCGGTGGCGAGTTGAAAACGGTGAACGGCAACGTGGAAGTGTTCGATAGCGCCGGCCGCTTCAGCGAGAAAACTACCAACGGAAACCTGCGCCTCGAGTTGAGCCGCGTGCTCGACGGCGGCCCGATGAAACTCGAAACCGTAAACGGCTCGGTGATCCTGGGCTTGCCGCAAGATGTGAAGGCCAACGTCAATGCGCTGAGCATGAACGGCGAATTGTATTCGGAATTTCCGACGTCGGGGAAGTCGCACGCCGCGGCGGTAGCGCACTCGTTCAACGGGAAACTGGGAACGGGCGGCGGCGCGATTTCAGTGCGCACGATCAACGGCGGGATTCGCCTCGTCGTACAGCATCCCGCCGTCTAACGAACAATAATTAGTCCTTTTCGCGAATCACTTCGGCGTTCGCCGCGGGCGCGACAAGACGCATCAGCTTCGGGCCATCGAGATAGAGATCGATCTCGTTATCCTCCGTCTTCACGCGAAGCTCTTCCACCTTCTTGCCGTCCACATCCTGCTTGCCCAGCGAATCCACGGTCACTGTGCCGGGCGTCAATTCCTGCGGCACGAGCACAGTAAACGTCTGCGCGCCGCCTTTCTGCGCGTCGTAGAGATTCCCGAGGATTTGATACTGGTGGTACATGTTGTCGTCCAGCACCACTACCATCGGCGAATTGAATGTGAACTGCTGCGTGTAGGGTCGTGCGCCTTCCACGTGCAGCTCGGCCGTTGCGATGTCATTCGCAAAAGAGATAGAGGCGGAAGCTTTTTTCACGCCTTGCGTCGCCCAGTCATAATGCTGTGGCGAGCCGTCGGGACGCGCGGTGAGCGTGCCGGTAACTTTCGTGACGCCCTGCGGCGTGGTGATTTCAGAGTTGCCGTGCGCGAGCCATCCGCCGCCCGACGATCCGATCTCGAATTCTTCCTTGCCCACCGGCTGGCCGTTCACGAGGATTTTGAATCTGCCTTTGTCCGGCGCGATGCCGACCACTTTTTTATCCGCGAAGAGACCCGAGTGTCCGGCGGCGCGAGAGGCAGGAAGTTGCGTCGCTTCTGCGGCCGTGCACAGCGCAAAAGCCGCGGCGCAAACGACGAATCGGCGCGACGCGCGGACCTTTGCTTGGAATACGAGGTTCATGCATTCACCTTCGGAAAAACTCCCAGCGCGACGATCTGCTCGACGACGCGAAGAGGTTCCACGCTGGAATCCACTTTGAAGTCGGCAGCTTCATAAAACGGCAGCCGCTCCGCATAGAGCTTACGAAAACTGGCTTCGTCGCGAAACAACGGGCGATCCTGAATGTGCGCAATGCGTGATAGGAGCACATCCACGGGACAATGCAGCCAGATCAGCCTGATGCCCGGCAGTTTGAAGAGCGGCAGATTGCGCGGTTGCACCACGGTGCCGCCGCCGAGGGATACCACGCGCGGCTTGCGATGCTCGGTAGCTTCGCCGAGGATGCGCGAAAGCTGATCGTGCTCGATCTTGCGGAATTCGGCTTCGCCGCGCTTCGAGAAAATTTCGGGAATCGTCTGGTGCGCGAAGTCCACGATGCGCTGGTCCAGATCCACGTGTACCCAGCCGACCTGGCGCGCGAGCAAGCGCGCGACGGTGGACTTGCCGCTGCCCATAAAGCCGGAAAGGCAGACGACGCCGTGAGAGCGGGAATCGGTCATGACGCTTTTATTCTAAGCGGAGTTGAGGCTTAGTCGCGCTTCAGGATGTTGATGGTGCCGTCGAACGAACTGAGTTCGACTTTGGCGCGGCCGGCGTTGAACGTGCCGAACAGGCTGTTGCCGAACCGGCTGTAGAAATGTTGCGGGTGCGGCTTGGGGACCAGCGTCGCTTGATTGTTCACGGCGCCGCGAACCGAAGTGGCGCTCATGTCGAACGAGTCACCCGGCGAGAAGCGGACCTCGATGGTGCCGCTGTAATCCTTCAGGCGATAGGTTCCATTGGGCATGAATTGCGCGTCGAAAAGAATGTTGCCCGTGCTGGTCTGCGCGGACACGCGATAGGTGCGCATATCGACGAGGCGGAAATTGCCGCTGATCGAGCTCACTTCAATCTGGCCCGCGCAACGCAAGCACTGGAACGAGCCGCCGACCGTCTTCACGGTCAAGTAGCCGGCCGTGTCTTCCAGGTCCACGCCCGCGCCGATCGTCTCCACGTTCATATCGCCGAGTACGCTCGTCACGTTCACGTTGCCCGAATCGTCGTGAATTTGCAGTTCTGCGTCACTGGGAACGTTGATCTGAAAATCGGCGCGCATGTCATCGGCGCTTACGTTCTCCGCCATGGCGTGCGTCGAGATGTCCACGCGGTTGCCCATCTGCTCGGCATCCACGTCCACTTTGTCGCTGGCCGGCGAGGAAATCACAAGCACTTCAGCGCGATCCCAGGCCTTCACGGTGATCATGCCGTTGGGATTGTGGATGGTGATCACGGGGTGCGCGTCCACCTTGAAGTGCTGCTCCGAACGCTTGGGCGTCGCGGCTGATACGGCGCTGCACAGCAGCAAGCCGGGAACGATCAGGCCGGTCGTCTTCAGGTGCCAGGAGTTAGAGAATGAGCGAGTCGAAATCATTGTCCGAGTGCTCCGCGTTCCGAGATTTCCGAGATCAATTCTGCTTTTTGCTGATAGGCGTTGGCCAAGAAATCCTTAGCCACTTCATTGTCGGGCTCTTCGTTAACGCTTTTTTCACACATCGCAATTTGGTTGTCAACGATGGTGAGGCTCCGATTCAGGTCTGCTACGGCTGGATTGGAAACTTCCGGTGACGAAACTATCGGCGCGGTGGGGAAACGGTCGGTATTGATCAGCTGAGCGTGCAGAGTGGGCGCGCGATGCGTAGTCGCGACGCCAGCCGTGACGAAAGCTACCAGCGCGGCTAGATAGGCTCCGGCCAGAATCGGACGCGCGGTGCCTGGGAAAAGGCGCGAAAACCATCCTCTTTCCGCCACGGTCTCCGCGGGCGCGGTCCTAATGATGCCCTCGGCTTCCAATTGATTGCGCAGCGAAACCCACACGCGCTCGGGAGGCTCGACAAGCGGAGCGCTCCAGCTGTGCGCCTCCACTTCGATGGCTTTCAGGTCGGCGATCAGCCCGCTGCACGCCTGGCAGCCTCGAATATGTGCCTGCGAGGCGGCGGAGCGTTCGCCGTCCATCCACCGTTCGAGTTCCTCGTGAAAGTGCCTGCACGTCATGCTAGCCATGTGATTTCAAACCTCGCCGACGGCATCCGCCGCGGCTCTACGATCTTTGCGGGCCTGATCTCGAAGCTCTTCCTGGAGCAGCTCGCGGAGGCGCATACGCGCCTTGTGAAGCTGCGACTTCGAATTTCCAATCGAACAGTCCATGATTTCCGCGATCTCGTTGTGCTCGTAGCCCTGCACGTCGTGAAGCACGAAGACCGACTTGTAACCGGGAGGCAGCTGCTCCACCGCACGCTGCAAATTTACCCGGTCAATCGAACCGCTGAGTCTCAGGTCCACCGTCCCGAAATCCCTGCGCGGACCACCGCCTTCCTCATCCGGCTCCGTCATCTCATCCAGCGAGCTTTCCGTGCCGGACTTCTTGCGCAATTTCATCAGCACGACGTTGACCGAAAGGCGGTGCAGCCAGGTGGAAAACGCCGACTCGCCTCGGAATGTGCCGATCTTCCGGAAAAGCTGGAGGAAGGCCTCCTGGGTGAGATCTTCCGCCTCCGCCGTGTTATTCAGCATCCTTAAACAGAGCGAATAGACGCGCCGGTTGTGCATCCGATACAGCCGCTCGAAAGCCGCTGCGTCGCCCTGTTGGGCCAGCCGGATCGCTTCCGCTTCCGACATTTCACCGGATACGTCTGTTCGTCTCGTGCGGGCCACGCTACCCGTTGGGACGCGTCCTTCACTGCGATGCGTCCGTTGCTTTCGGAGTTGCACTTCATGGTGCTTCACGCGCAATCGATGTGCTGCAAGAGTATGTAATGTTTCGCCCTGGTTACACCTGGGGACAAGGTGACATCGCGCGGTTGCTCGATCGTTATGTGACTAGACGAGCGAGTTTCATTTTCGTTGTTTTCGGCGCCGGAGTCCAGCCGCGACGCAAAAGGGCCGGTTCGCCGAAAAGGCGGGACTTAGCAACACAGGGAATTACCGAGCGAGGGAACTGCGTTCCAAAAACGGGAGAAATCTACGTTAAGCGGAAGCGCGGCGCGCGCGAACTCGGGGCCGGCCCTTAGTACGAAGGCTCGCTGGCACTTCTTCGAGCTGGTTCTGAAACGCGGATAGCTGCTCCGAGGGCATTGTGCGCAAAAAGCTCTTGAGCAATACTTCCGATTCGCGGAAGCAAGTCGTGAAGTCGTAGTGGATCGCTTCCAGATCCTCCCACGAACCGGCGGGCCGTGTAGAGACGCCATCTGCCACGTCGCCGGCCGCCGCGACAAACTCCTCCGAGAGGCGATGAATCGTTTCCGACAGGATTCGCACTTTCTGGAAGAATCGTTGGCGCTCGGCAAAGAATACATTGTGGAGCAACGCGCTGCGCGTGGCCGCGCTGCGGCCCGTGTCGCCTCGAAAGAATTCGGCGTTTAGCGGATTCACGGCCGGCAGGCTGTGCAGGCGCCGACCGCGCTTGGCGGCAGAGTCACAGGAATGTACAAGAACCGCAGCAAGACGCGAAAGAAGTTCCGACGAAACGGCGGCCTGCTGCCGGGCGGAAACCAGCTTGCCTGCAGCGCGCTGAGAGATCGCGTCGTCCAGCGCGATACTCATCATCGCGTAATGCGACTCCCAGTCACGTACCACGGATTCGAATAGTCTATTCTTGTCGCGGGGCAGGCCGGCCACCCAATCTTCGGCTACCGTGTGTTTTACGGCGGCAGAGCGCTGTTTCCGAGCAAAGAACACAGGGGCCCCCTGAAGTCGGTAGCAGATTGTAGCACCGAAATCGGGAAGAGGCCGTTTTCTTGACGGTCGTTTCCCGCCACCGTTATACTGCCGCCCGGCATCCGGAACGGCCTCCAACAAAGCATTTTTGCCTCCGGCAGCACATTTCGAGAAAAATCCGCGACTTAACCGTTTAAGGAAGGTAGTCCCATTGGACTTCGAACCGCGAGACCAGTTTGAGCAGCGCCGGAAGAACCTGGCGGACATCCAGGCGCTTGGGCACACCGGCTACGCTTTTAAGTTTGACATGTCGCACACGCCGAGGCAGGTGATCGAGCAATTCGGCGAGCGAACCGGCGAACAGCTGACGTCCGAGCTGGTGAGCGTGCGCGTGGCGGGGCGAATTGTGGCTTTGCGGCCACACGGCAAGGCGGCCTTTGCGCACCTCGCGGGTGACGGGGGAAAGCTACAAATTTACGTACGGCTCGACGTGATCGGCGAAAAGCCGTTTGAGCTTTTCCGGCTGCTGGACATAGGCGACATCATCGGCGTATCGGGTGAGCTGTTCCGAACGAAGACCAACGAGCTGACGGTAAAGGTCCACGCGCTCGAGATTCTCACCAAGTCGCTGCTGCCGCTGCCCGAGAAGTGGCACGGCCTTGCGGACGTGGAACAGCGCTACCGCCGGCGCTATCTCGACTTGATTGTGACCGAGCGCACCCGCGAAATTTTCGTGAAGCGCGCGCTGATCATCCGCGAGATTCGCCGCTTCTTCGATGCGCGCGGCTACTCCGAAGTGGAAACGCCGATGATGCACCCGATTCTGGGCGGCGCCACGGCGCGTCCCTTCGTGACGCACCACAACACCTTCGATATGGATTTGTATCTCCGCATTGCGCCGGAGTTGTATTTGAAGCGGCTCGTAGTGGGCGGCCTGGATCGTGTGTACGAAATCAATCGCAATTTCCGCAACGAAGGCATCGACGCAATCCACCAGCCCGAATTCACGATGCTGGAGTTCTATCAGGCCTACAGCGATTACCGCGAACTGATGGACATGACGGAAGAGTTGTTCCGCGGCCTCGCGCAAAAAGTGACCGGCGGCACGAAGTTCAAATACGGCGAGAACGAAATCGACTTCGGCAAATTCGAGCGGCTCTCGATGCGCGAAGCGATCGTGAAGTATTGGCCTGTTTCGGCAGGTGAAGCGCCAACGCTCGCCGGTCTTGTGGCGGCGGGTGGAACACGCGCCGCGGCGGAGCGATACAACACCCACGCGCGAGCGAAGCACATCGATACCATCGTGGGAATCGAAAAGCATTCCGATGGCGAGCTGACCGGCGAACTGTTCGAAGCCGTAGCCGAAGCGCACCTGATGCAGCCCACATTTATATATGACTTCCCGACGGCCATCTCGCCGCTCTCGAAGTCGAAGCCCGACGATCCGGAGTTGACCGAGCGTTTTGAGTTATTCATCGCCGGAATGGAAATCGCGAATGGCTTTTCGGAGTTGAACGATCCTGCCGACCAAGAGTCCCGATTTCGCGCGCAGGTCGAGAAGGGGGGAACCGAAGCGCCGAAGGAAGTCGATAACGACTACATTCGCGCACTCGCGCACGGACTACCCCCGACAGCCGGCGAAGGCATCGGCATCGATCGCCTGGTGATGCTGCTCACCGATTCGCACGCCATTCGCGAGGTGGTGCTCTTTCCATTGCTCCGCCGTGAAAGTGAAGGCGGCCCTAACGTCGAAGAAGACGCGGTTGCCGCCGACGCAACAGCCGCACCAAGCGCGTCGCCGAAGCCGGCTGACGGCTCAAAGAAATGAGCTTCGAGTGGCTGGTCGCCTGGCGATACTTGCGATCGCCGAATCGTCCGGCCGTACTGCGTATCGTCACGCTGCTCGCGATGCTCGGCATCGCCGCCGGCGTCACCACGCTCGTGATCGCGCTTGCGATGAACACCGGCTTCCGCCAGGCGATTCGTGACCGGCTGCTGAGCGTCACCGCTCACATTAATCTGAAGCCGACGAGTCCGAACGGGATACGGGATTATCAATCGCTGATGGCGAAGCTCGCCGCGACGCCCGGCGTGAAATCAATCGAGCCTGCGATCTACAACACCGTCCTGCTTTCGTCGGGCCGCCACGCGCGCGGCATCGTGCTGAAGGGCGTCGATCCCGTCCTCGAGAAAAAAGCCAGCGATGCGCTGAATCATCTCGATGCAGGCGCAGCCAATTTCGCACAGGACTCCGACGGAATCCCCGCCGTGATGGTCGGGCGCATCCTCGCCGAAGACATGCAAATCTCCGCGGGCGACTTCGTGACGCTCACCAGCCCGCAAGGAAGCCTCACGCCGTTTGGAATGGTGCCGCGCTCACGGCGCTTTCGCGTGGCGGGAATTTTCAATTCCGGATTCTACGACTACGACGCGAACTGGGGATTCGTCACGCTCGATTCCGCGCAAAATCTCGCCGGTGTCGGCCCAGTGATCAGCCTGCTCGAAATTCGCGTGAATCAAATGGACGATGCCAACAAAATCGCCGCGGATTTGCTGCAGCGCGCCGGCGAAGGCTACACCACCACCACGTGGATGGACGAAAATCAGGCGCTATTCCGCGCGCTCAGTCTCGAAAAACTCGTCACCGCGTTGTTCATCGGCCTCATCACCTTCGTCGCGGGTCTCAATATTCTTGTCGTGCTCACCATGACGGTCACTGACCGCTCGCGCGACATCGCCGTATTAATGTCGATGGGCGCGCGCCGCAAACAAATCTCCAAAATTTTCATCCTGCAGGGTCTCGTCGTCAGCATCGTCGGCACGGTCGCAGGACTCATCGTCGGATACGCCTTCGCCATCGTCGCGGACCGCCTCCGGCTGATCCCGCTCAACCCCGAGGTGTACGCGATCCCGTACGTCCCATTCCACGCCAACGCAACCGACGCCATCTGGATAGCACTCGCTGCCACGATCATCAGCCTCGCCGCCACGCTTCTCCCCGCGCGTTCCGCCTCGCGCGTTCTCCCTGTAGAAATTTTGCGCTTCGAGTAGCAAAACCCGACATCGCAATCGCAAAACTCGCGCATGAATCCGCTCTCGCCAACCTGCGTTCTCGTCACAGTTTTTACATCCGCAGCGCGCCCCATTTCGATACATGCCGTGTTAGAATTTGTGCAGGGCGAAGTTCCAGCGAAATCAGAGCGTAAGCACCAATCTGGCGCACTGCGATCTGAGGTAACAGTACTGGGATAAAAAGGGAAACGCTTTAGAGTCGCAGTCGTGCGCTCCCAGATCGGGAATGGTTAGGCCACTGTAAGATAAGGACATACGCGGCGGGCGATTCGGCATCTAAATTGAAAGGGTAGTGGGCAAGACGATGCAACCGCACCCCAACTCAGCCAGCGCGGTGATGGATGTTCCCGCGGAAGCCGGCAAGCCGGCTCAGGGCGAGTTTGTGCGCGGCGCGGCCGTTACCAAGACCTTCCGCTCCGGCGAGCAGCAGATCACTCCACTCGACGGAATCGACTTCACAATTTTGCGCGGCGAGATGATCGCAATCGTGGGACCTTCCGGCTCCGGCAAGAGCACTTTTGTGCACGCGCTAGCCGCGCTGGACACTCTCACGAGTGGTGCTTTATACTTCGAATCGAAAGCGCTTCACTCGTTCAACGAACACGAACTGGCTGAGTACCGGAACCGAAAAGTGGGCTTCGTTTGGCAGCGGCATTATCTGCTGCCAGACTTCACCGCCGCGGAAAATGTGGCGATGCCGTTGCTGGTACGGGGTGTAGCACTGGGACAAGCACTGCAAGCGGCAAGCGAGTGGCTCGGGGAAGTTGGGTTGGCCGGCCGCGCGGAGCAACGCGCAGGGAACTTGTCGGGCGGCGAGCAACAGCGCGTCGCTATCGCCCGTGCGCTCGTGAACGAACCTTCCTTATTGCTCGCCGACGAACCCACTGGAGACCTCGACGAGCGCAGCGCAGAAAACATCTTCGCTTTAATGCAGCGTCTGCACCAGTCGCATCATCTTACGTCTATTGTCGCAACTCATAATTTGAACCTCGCACGGCGTTGCGACCGTGTTCTGAATTTGGAACACGGAAAGCTCGCGCCGAGCGAGTACGTGCCCGCAGTTTCCGCAGCATCCCTCTCGCGGAACGCCGGCATCGGGGCGGAAACCCCGGGACAGCTTGGGTGAACCCGTGTTCGAACGCTATACAGAGAAAGCCAGGCGCGTAATCTTTTTTGCACGGTACGAGGCGAGCCAGTATGGAAGCCCCTACATCGAGACCGAGCATTTGCTGCTCGGACTGCTGCGCGAAGACAAAGCGCTGGCGAATAAATTCCTGCGCTCGTCCGGCTCGATCGAATCCATCCGGAAGGAAATCGAGGCGCGCATCACCGTGCGGGAACGCATTTCCACTTCCGTGGAAGTGCCGCTCAGCCAGGAATGCAAGCGCATCCTGAACTTCGCTTCGGAAGAAGCGGAACGGCTCGGGCACAAGCACGTCGGCACGGAACATCTATTGTTGGGTGTGCTGCGCGAAGAAAAATCCTTTGGCGCGGAGATTTTGTTGGAGCGGGGATTGCGGCTTTCGACCGTCCGCGAAGAACTCAGTCGCGGGGCGGGGGAGAAGGTGCCAGTGAACCGACCAAAAGAAGCTTCGCTGTTGGCTGAATTCAGCCGCGACTTGACGCAGGCGGCGACGGAGGGTCAGCTCGATCCTCTGGTAGGCCGGGACCGCGAGCTGGAACGCGCGATCCAGATCCTCTGCCGCCGCACGAAAAATAATCCGGTGCTGATCGGCGAGCCGGGCGTTGGCAAGACGGCCATCGTCGAAGGCCTCGCGCAGCGCATTTCCGATGGAGACGTGCCGCCGTTCCTTGCGGACAAACGTATTCTGTCGCTGGATTTGTCGTTGATCGTTGCCGGCACCAAGTACCGCGGGCAATTCGAAGAGCGCCTGAAGACCATCATGAAGGAGTTGATGGACAGTCAGAATGCGATCGTCTTCATCGACGAGCTGCACACTCTGGTTGGAGCGGGTTCGGCGGAGGGTTCGCTCGACGCTGCAAACATCCTGAAGCCCGCGCTGAGCCGCGGGGAAATTCAGTGCATCGGCGCCACCACGCCGGGTGAATATCGAAAGTCCGTTGAAAAAGATCGCTCGCTCGAACGCCGCTTCCAGGCCGTGAAGGTTTCGGCGCCTAACGAAGAGGAAGCGATTCGCGTGCTGCAAGGCGTGCGCGACCGCTACGAAAAGTTCCATGCCGTCAGTTACACCGAAGACGCCGTGCAATACGCCGTCTATCTTTCGAACCGCTACATTCCCGACCGCTTCCTTCCGGACAAAGCGATCGACTTGCTGGACGAAGCAGGCTCGCGCGTGAAGCTGCGCCAGGCCATGCTGCCAGAAGAAGTTTCCGAAGTGCAGAAGCGTGTGAAGTTCATTACGCACCGCATGGAAACGGCGATAGCGAACCACGAATTCGAGAAGGCGCGTTTTTACTCCGAAGAGGAGCGCAAAGAAAAAGAACATCTGCGCGCACTTCGCGAAAAGCTCAAGATCGACGAATCCTCCACCGGCAGTGTTACGCGTGAGGATATCGAAGACGTCGTGGCGCGCTGGACCGGCATTCAGGTTTCGGCGATCAAGGAAGACGAGCAGCAAAAATTGCTGCGTATCGAAGAAGAGTTGCACCGCCGGATCATCAGCCAGGACCGCTCGATCACGGCGCTCGCTCGCGCGATTCGCCGCAGCCGCGCGGGTCTGAAGGCCCCGGGACGTCCCGTGGGATGCTTCCTGTTCCTCGGACCGACGGGCGTCGGCAAGACGGAAGTAGCTCGCCGCCTAGCGGAGTTCCTGTTTGGCAGTGAAAAATCGCTGATCCGCTTCGACATGTCCGAATACATGGAAAAGCATTCCGTGTCGAAATTGATCGGCGCGCCTCCGGGATACGTTGGTTATGAGGAAGGCGGTCAATTGACCGAGCGCGTCCGCCGGACTCCGTACTCGGTAATTTTGCTGGATGAGATTGAAAAAGCCCATCCGGACGTGTACAACATTCTGCTGCAAGTTTTCGAGGATGGTCAGCTGACCGACGGCCTCGGGAACACAGTGGATTTCCGAAACACGATCATTATCCTGACTTCGAACATCGGGGCGCGGCAGCTGCAGAAGCAGACGGGCCTCGGATTCGCGTCAAAGGAACTCGACGCGATCTCGAAGAGTCAGGACGAAATGGTGATGGGCGAAGTCAAGCGAGTCTTCAATCCGGAATTTTTGAATCGCCTGGACGAAGTGATTCTCTTTAATTCTTTGTCCGACGACGATTTGGCCAGGATTATTGACTTGCTCGTGGGTCAAATGAACGAGACGCTGGTGCATCGTCAGGTGCAGGTCGCGTTGACGCCTGAAGCGCGCCAGTGGATTCTCGAGAAGACCTGCGGCGATCGAAATTATGGCGCGCGGCCGCTCCGGCGTGCGTTACAGAAGTACATCGAAGACCCGCTGTCGGAAGCTTTGATCCAGGGTGGATTGCAACGTCCTGCAACGTTGGAGGTTTACCTCGCAACGGAAGGACTCGCGTTCCGCCCTGTCGTTGAAGCAACCCCAGTGGCCCACTAGGAATCCTACGCGCAGCCGGACGGGGAGCGGTCCGGCAGGGGAGCACATAAAATTGGGCTGGTATCGGCGGCCGTGACTACAGCCATGGCCGTAAGGGTGAAAATTTTTCTGTCTGCGTTCCGATTTTCGGCATTTGTGTGCCTGATCGCGTTCTTTTTTGGCAATCCCGCCAGCGCGCAGCAAGCACCGCCGCCCGATCAGGGCGGCCCGCATTACATCATCCAGCGCATTGAATTTATCGGAAACCGCCGCGTGCAGAAAGACACGCTGATGGCTCGGATTTTTTCGAGGCCCGGCGATCCGTACAGCGAAGAAGCAGTGCGCCGCGATTTTCAGGCATTGTGGAACACCCAATTTTTCGAAGACGTCCGCCTCGAAGTGGAAGACTCGCCCGACGATCCCAATGCGAAGGTCGTCGTGTTCTACGTGCAGGAGCGGCCGATCATCCGCCGCATCGAGTACAAGGGCAATAAGTCGATCACCGAGTCCGACATTTTGGACGCGTTCAAAGACAAAAAAGTCGGCCTCACGGTGGAGAGCCAGTTCGATCCCACGAAAATCAAGCGCGCCGAAGTTGTGATCAAGGCGCTGCTCGCCGAACACGGCCGCCAGTTCGCGACCGTAAAGCCCACCTACGAGCGCATCGCCGCGACCAACGCCGTGAAACTCGTCTTCAATATCGATGAAGGCCCGAAGGTGAAAGTCGGCGACATCAAATTCGTCGGGAACAAAGCGGTGTCCAATCGAAAGCTGATCCGGTCGATGCATAACGACCGTCCCTACGCGATTCCTCTCTACATAACGGAAATTCCGGTGTTCGCGAAGACTTACGACAAGTCGAAACTCGACGAAGACCTGGGCGTCGGCGTTAGCGGCATTTACAAGGACCTCGGTTACTTTAAGGCCAACGTCGGCGATCCCGAGGTCAAGATCGTGGACGATGTTCACAGCGGCATTCCGGGGCCATGGCCGGTGATCGGTTCAAAGAATGGCAAGCGCGCCGACATCACCATCACCATCGATGAAGGCGATCAGTACCGGATGGGTAAGCTGAATTTCCGTACCGCCGATCCGGACCAGGGCCTGGTGTTCAAGCCCGACGTGCTCGCGCGGCTTTTCCCGATCAAGGAAGGCGAGATTTTTTCGGCGGCGAAGATCCGCAAAGCACTGGACAACTATAAAAAGGCTTATGGTGAGTACGGCTACATCGATTTCGTCGCGACGCCGATCACCGAAATTCAGGAAAAGACCAAGACCATCGACCTGACGATGGAGTTCGACCAGCAGAAACAGTTCTTCGTGCGGCGCATCGAGTTCTCAGGAAACACGACTACGCGCGACAAGGTTATCCGCCGCGAGATTCTGCTCGACGAAGGCCAGATCTTCAACAACCGCCTCTGGGAGTTGAGCTTGCTGCGCCTGAACCAGCTCAACTACTTCGACACGATCAAGCCGGAAAACGCCGAGCTGAAGCGCAACGTCAAAGCCGGCACGGTGGACATCAAGCTGAAGCTGAAAGAAAAGGGTAAGCAGTCGGTCAGCTTCTCGGGCGGCGTCAGCGGCATCGCCGGCACCTTTATCGGCGCATCGTACACCACAAACAATTTCCTCGGCCTCGGCGAAACACTCTCGCTCACTGCACAGGTCGGAAGCTTCCAGCGCAACATTCAGTTCGGATTCACCGAGCCGTACCTGTTCGACCGTCCGATCTCGACAGGCTTCACCATCTTCACCAACAAGTTCGATTACAACCAGGCCAAGCAGGAAGGCCTGCTGCTCGGCCAGGAAATCGCGATCAACCCTGCGCTGCAGGAAAACTACACGACGAACTCGAAGGGCTTCACCGCGTTCGCCAGTTATCCGCTGCGCAAGCTGCGCTTCACGCGCATCGGCTTGACCTACGGCTACTCCACCACCAACATTCAGACGTTCAGCACCTCGGCGCAATTGCTCTTTGAAACCGTGCAGTTCACCAGCCTGGCCGGTCCGTCGCAGCTCAACGGCATCGAATCCAGCAAGATCACGCCGACGATCTCCTACAACACGGTGGACAATCCGCAAAACCCGACGAAGGGAAAGAGCTTCTACTTCGGAGCGAGCTTGGAAGGCGGACCGCTACAGGGCAACGTCGATACGGTCAGCTATTCGTTCAACAGCACGTATTTCCATCCGCTCAACCACCACAAGAATGTGTTTGGCTTGCGCTACATGTCCGGCTTGATCACCGGTTACGGCGGCAAAGATATCCCGCCCTACAGCCGCTTCTATCTCGGCGGCGAAAACGACGTGCGTGGCTACAACTTCTATACGATCTCGCCGTTCGTGCAGATCCCGTACGCCACGTCCACCACGGTGGAGTACTTCGATCCGCACCGGATCAATTCGCTCGGCAACCCCACCGAGGTTGCGCTCAATGTCCCGATTCTCGAATACTACCCGACGCGTCCGGGCGGCGACTTCCAGAACGTATTGAACCTGGAGTACCGCATCCCGATCGCCGGACCCGTGACGCTGACGCTGTTCAACGACGTGGGCATGAACGGTATTCTGCGCGCATCGCAATTGGCGCTGAACCCGCAGGCGCTGCAGCAATTCCAGCAGCAATATCCGAATCCGGATTTCCCGAACCTGCACGTCGCCAGCAATCTTTCGATCGTCAACGGCACGAACTTTTTGCCGCACACTTCGGCGGGCGCCGAAATCGATGTGGTGCTGCCGATCGTCAACGCGCCGTTCCGGTTCTATTACGCGTACAACTATCACCGCCTGAACCAGACCATAAGCGGTCTTCAGGGTGGCTACTACTTGAGCGAAGCGGTAAAGAATTCGTTGCCGCCGGGCGTGCTGCAGACCCAAATCGCTCCGGAACTCAACACGCTGCTGGAAGAGCAGCGCCAACAAATCCCGGCGTCGTTGCTTGAACCCAAGCACACTTTCCGGTTTACGGTAGGCAAGACGTTCTAAGTCTATGGAAGCGCCGGTGGGCGGCGCGATTCCTCAGGCATCGAAGTAAAAAAGCGGAGGCGCCGCGATTCACTCGTGCGGGCGCCGCGAAATTTGCAGAGAGGTAAGTGAAATGGGGAAGAGAATTTTGGGAACACGAGCTGCGGTCGCGATGGCCGCGCTCGCGCTAGCTACGATCGCCGGTTGCGGCTCGAACTCCACGCCCGTAGGCGTGATTGTGTCGCCGGCCACTCAGACGGTTCAATATAAAGGAACGCAGCTATTCGTCTCCAGCGTCACCGGATCAGCGTCGTCCACTGTCACTTGGCAGATTTGCCTGCCTCCCAATACTGCGGGCACTCAGCCGGTCACCTGCAATCCGACCATCCCCGGGCTCGGACAGACGTTGCTCGGCCCCGGATACGGCACGATCACCAGCGGCCAGGGCGGAATCGGTGGCGGGCTTTACACCGCGCCGGCCACGGCACCTCCCACCAACCCATTTTTTGTCGTCGCCGTCAGCACCCAGGACTTGAATGCGTTTGGAACGGCCACCGTGAGCATTACCTCCGGGATCACCGTCACAGTGGATCCGGATACGGCGGCGATGGCCACGGGCGAAACATACCAATTCAATGCAAACGTTCAGGGAACCCCCAACACCGGCGTGAGTTGGTCCGTTAGCGGATCGAGCGGCGGTCCGGTGGTGGGCGGCAACTCCACGATCGGATATATTTGCCCGAGTAGTGGCATTACGGTGCCCTGCAATCCGGGAGAATATTTCGCGCCGGCTATCTCGCCTGGATCGGTAACCGTCACAGCCACGTCCGCTGCCGATCCTTCAAAGTCCGGCTCCGCGTCGGTCACCATCACCAGCAGCGCGCTATCCGTTGTCACCACGATCCAGCCGAATCAGGTGAGCGAAGGTTCGGTCTATCAGGAAATTTACGTTACCGGCACAAATCTGCTTTCCACCAGCACGGTCATGGTGGGCAGTCAGACGGCCGCACCTGTCGCGGTTCCCACAATCTACGTGAGTCCCACTCTGTTGCGCGCCAAAATTCCAGCGGGACCGCTTTCCAATGCTGGCGCCCTGAAGATTTTCGTCCAGTCTCAGAATGGTGACATTTCTAACATTTTGCCTAGCAGCCAGAGCCTCATCGTCAATCCCACGCGTCCAGCGATCGTTGCTGCGCTGCCCGATACGATCACTCCCGTGCTCAGCGCCACCAACATTAATTTAAACGGCGGATTCTTCTCGTCGAATAGCGCCGTTCAGGTCAATGGACAACCCATTAACAGCGCCACTCTAACCAGCAGCCAGCAGCTCCTGGTGCCTTTGGCCGCTAACTCGTTGCCTGTCCCGGGCTCGTATCCGGTGATCGTCACGAATAAGGATGTCGAGGCGCCCGCGCCGTCGATGGCCGCAGTTAACATCGCCGTCGAGCCGGCACCAAGCACCATTCCTGCCGCGCCAACCGGCTCGATCTCCGTCGGTGCCCTGCCGCAGGCCATCGCGATCGATCCGTCGCTCGGCCTCGCCGTGGTCGCGAACTCGGGCGACAACACCGTCAGCATCATCAACCTCGCCACGAAGGCAAACGTCGTCGCCCCGCTCGGCGTGGGCGGCGTACCGACCAGCGTCGCGATCGACGACCAATTACCGCACCACATCGCTGTCGTCGTGAACAGCAAAGACAACACTCTCTCGACCATCGATCTCACGTCGCTCACCGTCACCCAGCTTGCGTACCCGCTTCCGAATCCAAACGCGCCATCTCTGGCCCAGCCGGTTCCCTACGCGGTAGGCATCAATCCGGCTACGCACCAGGCCATCGTCGCCAATCAGTCCGCAAACTTTGCCTGGATCGTGGACTACTCGACCGGCGTTCCGAATCCCAATCAACAACCCGAACAAATTGGCGGCACGCTCACGCCTTTCAGCACCGGCTTGAATCCCACGATCGCCGTCGATCAACGTTTGAATTGGGCGGTGGTCACGCCCGGCGGTCTCGGCAATGTGAACGTAGTCGAGCTGGGTCGCAAAGCCGGAACCGGCGGCAACACCCAGGACCTGGGCCGTCCCGCTTCGGTGGTCGCAGTGCTCACGGCCTCCACCTCAATTCAAGGCGTGGGAATCAATCAGCAGACGCACACGGCGTTGCTCGCCGATCCCACCGGTCCAGCTGCAACGATTGATCCATCGCCCGCGCTCTCGACCTTCAGCTTGATGAACCAGTCGATTTCCAGCACCACGTTCACGCAGAACAACACTCCGTTCGACCAGATCGGATTGACGGCCTCCGCCGTAAATTCGCTTGCCAATATCGGCATCGCCGTGAACTCGAGCGCGAACAACGGATACGTGGTCGATCTTGCGAATGACGCGGTTTTGCAAACCTTCGGCGGGCTCAATAATCCCGTCGCCGTTGCAGTAGACCAAGCGACAAACACAGCCTATGTAGTAAACCAGGGCAACAACACGGTCTCGGTCGTCTCGATGGGCAATTCGTTCAACCCACTGCAAATTACCGCCACCAATCCTTCGTTTACGCTTGTACAGCCGACGCCCGCACCGGTCACGCTCACCGTCACCGGCATCGGATTCACCGGCGCCTCGAAGGTTTATCTCGACGACACGGCGCTAACGCCCTCGCTCATCAACTCGCGCTCTCTCTCCGCAGTCGTGCCGGTCAGCCTGCTCACGGGACCGCGTCGTTTCAGCGTTTATGTGGAGAACGGAGCGGGGACGACGCCTTCAAACGTCAGCTACCTCGACGTGATCCAGCCGGTCAACGTCGGCATCAACCCTGTCGGCGTCGCGGTCGATTCGTATCTGGATCAGGCCGTCGTCACTAACGCCGCGTCGAACTCGATCTCCGTGATCGACCTGCTAACCAGCCTGCCCGTCCCGATTAGCAATCCCAGCGCTTTCTCCACCGGCACAACGCCTGTGGGCGTGGCGATTCTGGAGCGCAGCGGCCTCGCCGTCGTCACCAACAACGGCAGCAACGACGTGACGATTCTCGACGAGAAAGGCGTGAGCGGAACATTTCAACCGCCCGCAGAAGTGGCGCTGTGCGGCGCTGGATGCACTTTCCCCACGGGCGTTGGCATCGATTCCGATCAGGCCAGGGCGCAAGTGGTGGAAACTTACTGCCCCAGCGGCAGTGGCTGCGAAAGCAATATCGGCGGTCTCAGTTCGCTCGCCGTGAATTTGACGTCAACCTCCTCCGCCGTGCAGGGCGTTGACTTCATTCCAGTTGCAGTGGCAGTCGATCCGGACGAAACGATGGTCGGCATCGCCGTCGCCGGGCAAGCCAGTGAATTCCAGCTGGTCCCCGCCGGCCCGTATTGCCAGAAGCAAACGGTCAACAACCTTCAGCTCCCGACCGGCGTGGTGTGGGATCCCGTCAACCAGGATTTCCTGGTTTCGAACAGCACCGTCAACTCCATCACCGTGATCCCTGCCTGCTCTAACGTCGTGCAGGGCAGCATCGCCACCGGCATCAATCCCACGTCGGTGGACTACAACTGGAACACTTCGTCGCTGATCACATCGAACGCTTCGACCAACACGATCTCAGTTCTGAATTACGTTTGCCCGCCGAATCCAAACGGAATCTCGTCGTGCCCCACGTCCACGGTTCGCAGTGTGATCGCAGCCGGCACGCCGCCGCCGAGCTCCTCGGTGGTCGTCGGACCGAACTCGATCGCGATCGATAGGCGCCTGAACCTTGCGGTGCAGGTGGACCAGACCAACAACCGGGTCTTGCTGGTGCCTCTGCCGCAATAAAGCTTTAGTAGGGAGGGAAGGCCCCGCGGCAACCCGCGTCTTTCGCGGGGCATCCCAGTGCCTGTCGATTCGGACGTAGCATCGCCGTCGTTTCCCGGCCTGCCGTCCGCGAAACCAATTGATTCTTTCGTTTCGGCACGACTATAATCTCGGGTTTGTGTTCGAGAGTTTTTACGGCAAGTACAATAGAGGAGTGAGAATGAAGATTCGATTGGCAGTTCCGGCCCTCGCGGCGTTCCTGATGGTTCCCGCGGTGTGGGCACAGGGCAGCGCGCCGGCGCCCAGCAAAATAGGTGTGATCGACGTTCAGATCGCGATCACCAGCACGTCGGAAGGCAAGCAAGCGGCTGCGGAATTGCAGTCCAAGTTCGCTCCGCGCCAGACCGAATTGGCGAATTTGCAGAAACAGCTGGAAGATATTCAGACGCGCCTGCGCACCGGCCAGACCACGCTCAGCGACGACGAGAAGGCCCGCCTTTCGCGCGACGGCGAGAATATTCAGCGCTCCTATCAGCGGAAATCGCAGGACGCGCAGGACGACTTCCAGCAGGCGCAGCGCGACATCGTGGACGGCATCGGCCGCAAGATGATCGACGTGCTCACCAAGTATTCGCACGACAACGGCTACGCGGTGATTCTGGACCGCTCGGGCCAATCGACGCCGGTAATCTACGCTGCGAATTCCACCGACGTCACCCAGGACATCATCCGCCTCTACGATCAGACCTACCCGGTGAAGACTTCCGCCGGTGCGGGTTCCTCGGGCGGGGCAACGCGCCCTGCGGCCAGGCCAGCCACGCCGCCAGCCACCAAGCCGCAGCAGTAGTTGCGTTTTTCACGCGCCCCTTCGCCGGGGCGTTGGCGTTGTAGTTTCGAAGAAGCCTCCCGGGACGTCTCCGGGAGGCTTTTCTTTCTGGGAGCATTCTACAAAGCCGAGCATCAAAGCCTCGTAGGGTCTCTCCGAGCGGCTCTGTACCGGTACCGGCGGTGAGCGGGTTGCGTTTTCCTGGCCGTGCACTTATACTGGGCTGCATCCAGAGAGGTCGCGTGGTTGAGTGGGCGCGAGCCCACTTTTTTGTTGGGCCCGAAGAAAAGCCCACTGGGCCGGGGTATCGATACAGGCTGTCGCCGCGGACTCTGACCGGCGGCCTGCTCCGGTGGAAACGGAACGGATGGACCTGGGAAAGATTCGAGAGGCGGCCGAGCGTGTAGCGCATTCGCTGGGCCTCGAAGTTTTCGACGTTGAATTCAAGATCGGCAAAGAACGGATTCTCCGCGTTTTCATCGACCGCTTGCCGGGTCCGGAGAACCCGCAGGATTTGGGTGTCACTCATAAGGACTGCGAGAACGTCAGCGTCCAATTGAGCGATATCCTGGACGTGGAAGAGCTGGTTCCGGGCCCGCATTACGTGCTCGAGGTCAGTTCGCCGGGTCTCGACCGGAAACTGCTCAAGCCCGCCGACTATCAGCGGTTCGCAGGACGGCTCGCCAAGATTTGGCTCAACGAGCCGCTCGGCAAGCAGGCTTATTTTGAAGGACGTCTCGCCGGTTACTCCGACGGGAACGTGAAGTTCAGCGTTAAGGACAACGAGTTGTCCGTTCCTTACGCCTCGATCAAGAAGGCCAACTTGATCGTCGAGCTGTAACGCCACCGCACGCGAACGTGACGGTAAGAAAGCGAAGGGCGCCGCACCCAGCCGCAGCGGCCTGAGTTTGGGAGAAACGCGAATGGCGAGTCAGCTGTACCAGCAAATCGAGCTGATCAGCCGGGAAAAGCACATCGATCCGGAGATCATCGTCGCTGCAATCGAGGATGCGATGGTGGTGGCTGCGCGGAAGTATTACCGCACCGAGGAAGACCTCCGCTCGAAATTCAACCCGGCCACCGGACAGGTGGATGTGTACGCCGTTCACACCGTTGTGGACGAAGTCGCGGACCCGCTTCGCGAAATTTCGCTCACGGACGCGCGCAAGCGCCAACCTGATGTCGAGGTCGGCGGAGAAATCAACGACGCAAAACCGACCGACGTGCTCGGACGCATTGCCGCGCAAACTGCCAAGCAAGTGATCTTGCAGAAAGTCCGCGAAGCCGAGCGCGACACGATTTACAACGAGTACCACACCCGCGTCGGTGAGCTGATCAATAGCGTGGTGAAGCGCATGGAAGGCCCGGACATCATCGTCGATATGGGCCGCACCGAAGCGCGTCTTCCGAAGCGCGAGCAGTCGCGCCTGGAAGCGTACAACGTGGGCGACCGCCTGCGCGTCACTGTGCGCGCGGTGGAGCGCGCGGCCAAGGGGCCGCAAGTTGTCGTGTCCCGCGCCGATCCCGCCTTGGTTCAACGCTTGTTCGAAATGGAAGTTCCGGAAATCTACGACGGCACCGTGCAGATTCGCGCCGTGGCTCGCGAAGCCGGCGAACGCACCAAGATCGCCGTCGAGAGCCGCGATAAGGACGTCGATCCGGTCGGCGCCTGCGTCGGCATGAAGGGCATGCGCGTGCAATCCATCATCCGCGAATTGCGCGGCGAAAAGATCGACATCATTCCCTGGAACGAAGAGACTGTCGCGTTCGCTCAGAAGGCCTTGAGCCCCGCGAAAGTTACGCGCGTGCAGATCGTCGATCCGGAAGAGAAGCGTCTCGAAGTGATCGTCGAAGATACGCAGCTTTCGCTTGCCATCGGCAAAAAGGGGCAGAACGTCCGCCTCGCCAGCAAGCTGATCGGCTGGAACATCGACATCAAGAGCGAAGAAGAGAAGCGGCGCGAGATCGAAGCGCAGATGGCTGCGCTCACCGCTCCCGGCACCGCGCTTACCGAACTTGCGGGCGTTGGACCGAAGACGATCGAGAAGCTCGAAGCTGCCGGCATCACTTCCATCGAGAAGCTCGCCGACATGACTCCCGAGCAGCTCGTGGAAATCCCGGGCATCGGCGAAAAAATGGTGGAGAAGATTCACCAGTCCGTCGCGCTCTACTTCGAAAACCTCGAAGCGCAAGCTGCGCAGGGTGCGGCAGACGCTTCGGCGAGCGACGAAGCTGTCGCGGAAGCTGAGCAATCCGTTGAAGCCAGCGAACCTGTTGCCGAAGCAACCGAACCTTCGGCAGAGTCACCGGCGGACGCCCAAGCCGAAGCTGACGCCGTGGACGACGCGACCGAAGAGGCCACCGAAGAAGTTCGCGAGGCCGAAATCGGCGAGACCGAAGTAAACAAGACTGAGGAATAGCGGTAACGGTTTACGAAGATAAATAGGAACACAAGCGCGTAGCCAAGAATGGCCCCGCGCCCGCGGTCCATAAGAGGCGAATGGCAGATCCGAATCAGGTACGAATCAACGAACTGGCGAGAGAGCTGGAGATCAAAGCGAAAGTTTTGATCGAGTACTTGCCGGAAGTCGGCGTCACCGAAAAGAAGACGCACTCGAGTTCGATCGACAACTCTCACGCTGAGCTTGTGCGCAAGCACTTCCTCGGCCTCGCGACTGCAGAAGCCCAAGCGGAGGCGGACAAAGCCGCGAAAGCTGCCGCTGCAAAGCGGCCCGCCGCCGCTCCCGCAGCGCCGCCCGTCGCGGCGAAGCCTGCCGCACCGGCGACTACCGCACCTCCAGCCACTGCGCCTGTTGCTGCGCGTCCTGGGGTTGCGCCCGCTGCTCCGTCAGCGCCGATCACCGCGCCTGCGCTTCGTCCGGTCGCGCCTGCGGTACGCCCAGTAGGCACCGCACCAGCCGCACCCGCTCAACCCGCTGCCCACGCGCCGGGTGCTGCACCTGTTGCTGCGCGCCCCGGAGTTGCGCCTGCGGGCACAGCTCCTGCCGCACCCGGAGCGCGTCCCGCTGGAGCGCCCGCCGTCACAGGTCCTCGTCCGGGAGTCCCTCTGCGTCCGCAAACGCCGGGGGCCCCAAGCCAAGCGTCGGCAGCGCCCGGAGCACCACGCCCCGCCGGCACGGCGCCAGGAGCGCCTCGCCCAATGGGCACCGCGCCCGGAGCGCCGCGTCCCGCTGGCGGTCCGCCGCAAGGTCAACGATATCCAGTTCGCCCCGGAGCGCCGATGGGCCCCGGTGGTCCTCGCCCGGGTGGCCCGCAAGGTCCGCGCCCCGGTGCGCCACAAGGTCAATACCGACCCGTTCCCGGCACCACAGGCCGTCCGAGCGGACCCAGTGGAGCGCCGCGTCCCGGCGGTCCGCCAAATCGCTTTCCGCCGCGCCCCGGTGCCCCCGGTGGTCCGCGCGACAATAAACCTCCGATCGGCAGCCAGCGCCCAGGTGCTGGCGTTCCCAAGGCCGAGCCAGGAAAGCCGCTCTACGCGCGCAAGCCTGCCGCCCGCGGCCGTCCGCTCATGGAAAAGCGCTACGCCGAAGGCGAGCGCAAGCTGCATCCGGTTCGCCCGCGCGCAGGCGCAGGTCCGGGTGGACGCATGGTCGTGGAGCAGCCGGCGCCGATTAAGCGCGAGCCGCGACTCATCACGATTACCGAAGGGATTACCGTCCGCGAACTGGCGGAGAAGCTGGACATTCGCGCCAAGGAATTGTTGAAGACGCTGCTCGACCGCGGCGTTTTCGCCAGCATCAACCAGGCGCTCGACGTGCCGACAGCCACGAATCTCGCAGAAGCGTTCAGCGGCGTCGTGGAAGTCGTAACTTTCGAAGAGCAGCTTGTTCAGGAAGAAAAAGAAAAGGTCAAGGAAGAGCGCACCGGCAACGAAATTCCGCGCGCGCCCGTGGTCACCGTTATGGGCCACGTCGATCACGGTAAAACCAGCCTGCTCGACGCGATCCGCGAAGAAGACGTTGCGGCGGGCGAAGCCGGCGGAATCACGCAGCACATCGGCGCGTACGAAGCGCACGTCAATGGCAAACGCGTCGTCTTCATCGACACGCCGGGTCACGAAGCGTTCACGCGTATGCGGGCACGCGGCGCAAAGGTCACGGACATCGTCGTGCTCGTCGTCGCAGCCGACGACGGCATCATGCCGCAGACCGAAGAAGCCATCTCGCACGCACGCGCGGCCAACGTTCCGATCATCGTAGCGATCAACAAGATCGATAAACCCGACGCTCAGCCGGAGCGTGTGAAGCGCCAGCTCGCAGACAAGGGCCTCATGCCCGAAGAGTGGGGCGGCGACACCGTAATGGTGGAAGTGTCGGCGAAAGCAAAAAAGAATCTGCCGAAGCTTCTCGAAATGATTCTGCTGGTCGGCGATATGCGCGAGCTGAAAGCCGATCCGAAGATTCCCGCGAAGGGTGCGGTGCTCGAATCGCGCGTGGATAAGGGCCGCGGTCCGGTTGCCACCATGCTCGTTCAAAACGGCACGCTGCACGTCGGTGACGTTTTCATCGTCGGCGCCGTGTACGGAAAAGTTCGCGCGATGTTTGACGACCACGGCGGCGCCATCAAGGAAGCGGGCCCGTCCACGCCAGTGGAAGTGCTCGGCTTGCAGGGCGTTCCCGAAGCGGGCGAGCAGTTCCAGGTGGCCGACGAAGCCAAGGCGCGCCACATCGTCGAATACCGTCAGGGCAAGCAGCGCGACGCCGCGCTCGCGAAGTCCGCAAGCAGCCGCCTCACGCTCGATCAGCTGCACGAACAATTGAAAGCCGGCGACGTGAAGGATCTGCAGGTCGTCGTGAAGGCAGACGTGCAGGGTTCCGTCGAAGTGCTCAACGAAATGCTGCCGAAGCTCTCGAACGATCAGGTGAAGCTGAAAGTGCTTCACGCCAGCGTCGGCTCGGTGAACGAATCGGACGTGCTTCTCGCCTCGGCGTCGAATGCAGTCATCGTCGCCTTCAACGTGAAGCCGGAACGCAAAGCGCAGGAACTGGCGCAGCGCGAAGGCATCGAAATCCGCACGCACAGCATCATTTACGAGTTGCTCGACGAGCTGCGCCTCTCCATGGCCGGCCTGCTCAGCCCGATCCTGAAGGAACAGCACCTCGGTCGCGCGGAAGTTCGCAACACGTTCCGCGTGAAGGGCGCAGGCACCATCGCCGGTTGCTACGTGCTCGACGGCCTCATGAAGCGCAACGAAGAGGTTCGCGTGCAGCGCGGCGGAACGGTGGTTCACACTGGCAAGATCAGCTCGCTGAAGCGCTTCAAGGAAGACGCTGGTGAAGTGCGCGCCGGCTTTGAATGCGGTATCGGCGTCTCGAACTTCAACGACGTTCAAGTCGGCGACGTGCTCGAATGCTTCAAGATCGAGAAGACCGTTGCCGTCATGAATCCGGAGCAAGGTGTGAGGCCGCAGCAGCGGCAGCACGCGGCGCGTCAGGAGTCGGTATAGCGAGTTCAGTCTGAAAGTTTCGCGCGCCCGGCCTCGACGCCGCGGCGCGCGGCGTGAGAGCTTCTCGGGAAGTATTGTACTGTTGGCCTGATTCACGAGGCGCGCAGCCCGGTTCGCGGCGCGACGACGGAAATGCCAATCGGTCTCCTCACCCTGGAAATTCACATCCTCGATGCGCAGTCCCTCAAGGACAAGCGGCAGGTGTTGCGTAGCCTGAAAGACAAGCTGCGCGCGCATTTCAACGTTTCCGTGGCCGAGCTGGATCATCAGGATACCTGGCAGCTCTCGCGCGTCGGTGTCGTCACCATCGCGAGCGACGCGGCGTTTCTCGAGAAATCGCTCGCGGAAATCTCCGAGGAATCGCAACGCGTGCTTGGCCGCGACCTGGTTTCGCAGCAGATTGAATATTTTGAGGAAGAAAGCGAATGACCGTTCAAGGGCACCGCGCAGAGCGCGTCGCGGAAGAAATTCGAAATGAAGTGAGCTTGATGCTCGCAGGCGAGCTGAAAGATCCGCGCATCGCCGGCGACGTCACCATCACCGAAGTCCGCCTCGGCGCAGGCATGCGCACGGTCCGCATCTTCGTCCGGGTCGATGGCTCCGAGGAAGAACGCAAGAAAACAATCAAGGGCCTCGAAGCCGCGCGCGGATTCGTGCGCCACGAGCTTGTCGAGCGCCTGCACATGCGCCGCGCGCCGGAAATTATTTTCGCACTCGACCAGACCGAGGAAATCGAAAAACGCATCAACGAACTGCTGCACAAACCCAGCTCGCCGGAGAAGCCATAGCCCGCTCCGGACGTTAGGCAAGCGCCGCGGACGGGATGGGCCTCGCAGCAGAGTTGCGACTTGCCTGACACCCGCCCACGCCCTCGCAATTCGCCGCTCGAGCTTACGCACAAAAATGCCGCGCCCACCCAAACCGCCGCCGATCGACGGCCTTCTCATCGTCAAAAAGCCGAGCGGGCGAACCTCGCACGACGTCGTCGAATACGTTCGCCAACTCGCGGGCTTCCGCGGCATCGGCCATCTCGGCACGCTCGACCCGCTCGCCACCGGCGTGCTCGTCCTCGCGCTCGGTAAAGCCACGCGCCTCGCCCGCTTTTACAGTGGCCGCTGCAAACGCTATAGCTGCGCCATACGCTTCGGCTTTGAAACCGACACTTACGATTCCGACGGCGAAGCGCTCGGCCCCGATTCCGCGCCCTCTCTCGACCCCGACGCCCTCGCAAAAATGGCCGCCGAATTCGTCGGGAAGATTCAGCAGGTGCCGCCTTCGTACTCCGCGAAAAAAATCGACGGCCGGCGCGCTCACGAACTCGCCCGCAAAAACAAACCCGTGAATCTCGATCCGGTGGAAGTGGAGGTTTTCGAATTCCGCCTAACGAGTGTCGAACGTTCCACGGCGCGCTTCACCGTCGAATGCGGCTCGGGCACTTACATCCGCTCGCTCGCCTTCGACCTCGGCCGCAGGCACGGGAGCGGCGCGCACCTTTCTGAAATCGAGCGCACCGCGGTCGGTGAATTCACCATCGATCAGGCCATCTCGATCGAAGAACTCGAGCAGGACGCCCGCGCCGGAAAACTCAACGACCGCGTGCTGGGCCTCGACAACCTACTGCTTGATCTCCCGAAAGCCACCGTTCTTCCCGTGATCGAAAAACGCGTCAAGCACGGCGCAAAATTCCTTGTATCGCTCGCACAGATTCAGCCCGGCCGCGCCGCTCTCGGCGAAGGCGTGCCCGCGCAGCTCGATTCCGGCGAATGGAAGCCGTCGCGCCTGCGCGTCTTCAATCAGCAGGGCCGCCTGATCGCCATCGCCGAGCCCGTCGTCCCGCGCACCTATCAGCCCGTCCTCGTTTTAGACACCACTCCGTAGGAGCCGTAAACGCGGCGCACTCGCCGCGAAAGGCGAGACGATACGCGACGTGCTCACAGCGAAGCGTGACTAGTTGCGGGCGTGCTTCTGCTTCGCGCTGCGGCGCACCATCTGCTCCGCAATCTTGAACAGCAGATCGCGATTGCGCGGCTTCATGTGCGCCAGCGCCTCCACGAACTGTCTGTACATGTTGCGTTCCCGCCGCGTTGTCCCCCACTTGGGAACAGATTCCTCGGCCCGCATGCGGTGCGCCGCTGCTTCCTCTCCCTCGTGAAACAACTGGTACAGCGGAATCTCCAGCGCTCTGGCGAATTTCTCCAGAGTCTCCACGCTGGGAACCGTGTGCCCGTGCTCCACGCGCGATGTGTAACAGCGCACCAATCCCGTCCGCTTTTCGATATCACCCTGACTCAGATTCTTCGCTTCGCGAATTTCCTTCAGTCTGGTGCCTATTTGCATTGGGTACTCCAGGGAGGGGGCGATGCTTCCCGGTATTACGTTGTCCGCCTATTTAGCACTCATTGGGTTTGGTGTCCAGAAATGAGCGGAGCGCGGCCCGAATATTTACAAGGAAGCCAAAAAGTTACGCCGGCGGGAAAATACGCATGCGACGTGGCCGTCGCGATTCGCGGCTATTGCTGGTCGGGTGGCGACACCTGTCCGGGAGGATTCGTCACAGGCGGATTCGCCTGCGTCGGATTCGGCGGCTCTGGCACGGCGCCCTGAATCGGCGGCTGCGCCGGTTGTGCCGCGGGTTGCTGCGGCGGCTGTTGCTGTTGTTGTTGCAGTTGCGATTGGTCTGGCGGTGTCAACTGCATGCCGTTCCGGCGTTCCTGCTGCGTGAATCCCATCGCCCCCGCACCTTCCAGCGAACCTCGCCCCGCGTAAATCACGTGGCTGTCTTTGCGAGGGCTCAGCGCCACCAATCGCGGCGTCACCAGCACCAGCAGCTCTGTATTTTGCACCTGGTCGGTTGTTTGTCCGGCGACGTCGAGCCCTCCGTGCGCCACTTCGCCGAGATAGGGAGTCCCGTTCGTATTCATCATCGACGAAGGCGCGATAAACTGCGCCAGCTCCGCCGATTGGTTCACCTTCACACGAACCGTCTGGTGCAGCTCCTCGTTGTTCACCACGGGAATGTTGTTGTAGCTTGTACCCGCCAGGCTGCTGATGCTCATCTCGAACTGGATCGTCACTTCATCGTCGTCGTGAATTCGTGGCGTCGCTTTCACTTTCACGCCGATATCGATGTACTCCGCGTTGGGGAATTGGGTGCCCAGTTCTCCCCCCACGTTCCCGATAAACGACGACGAATTCAGAATCACCGACACCGTGTTCGAACCGTTGTTCGTCACCGCCAGATCCGGTATGCCGTCGGCGTTGAAGTCCTCCGTGAAGCACGAATCCGGCGACGTCCCGAGCTGGAGCTCGACGAAAGAACTGAAAGATCCCCCGCCGATGCCCAACAGCAGCGAAATGGAGTTGTCGCCCTGTGCGGTCACCGCGAGGTCGGGCCGTCCGTCCACGTTATAGTCCGCCA
Organism: uncultured Acidobacteriota bacterium; assembly: GCA_963702125.1. Classification (GTDB taxonomy): domain Bacteria; phylum Acidobacteriota; class Terriglobia; order Acidiferrales; family UBA7541; genus Palsa-295. The sequence continues at coordinate 2,809,801 of OY969716.1, read as the reverse complement.
CCGCGATTGAAGTGGGATTCGTCCCCGCCGGGAAATCCAGCCGCGGATTCGCCGACGAAAGAAACGTTCCGTCGCCATTGCCCAGGAAAATCGAAACCGAATTGCCCACGGAATTGGTCGCCGTCGCGTCCCCGCTATCCGCCACGGCCAGGTCAATGATTCCGTCGCCGTTGAAATCTCCAGGTGCCACGAAAAGCGGTGTCACCCCCGTGGCGTACGTCACGCCTGGTTTGAAAGTCCCGTCGCCGTTGCCGAGAAATATCTCCAGCGTGTTGTCCCCGGAATTCGTCACCGCGAGGTCAAGTTTGCCATCGCCGTTGAAATCGTCGGTCACGATCGATGTCGGCGCATTGCCCGCCGCAAAAGGCGTCTTGGCTGTAAACGTCCCATCGCCGTTCGCGTGGAACACCTCGATCGTGTTGTCCGTCTTATTCGCCACGATCAAATCGGGCGAACCGAGCGCTTCGATATCGCTCGCCACCACGCACACCGGCCCGTTGCCTGTCGTCAGCGCCGTCCCGGTGGTAAACGTTCCGTCGCCGTTGCCCAGCAGAATCGAGATCGAATTCGAGGTCTGGTTTGCCACGGCCATGTCCAGATCGTTGTCCGGTGCGGCCCCCGTCGATCCCGCGTTGAAATTTCCCGTCGCGATCCACGCCGGACCTTTGCCCACGTTCGTCACGGCCGGATCTTGAAACGTTCCGTCTCCATTGCCCAGATAAAGAGACACTGTGCCGTCCGTGTAGTTCGCAACGGCCAGATCCAGAAATCCGTCCGTCGTGAACTGGCCGCTCGACACAAAATCCGGATTCGCGCCCGTGTTGTAATTTGTCACCGGAAAATTTGCCGCGGCTGCACCCGGAATGTTCACGCCCGTGCCGCTCCCAAGGCTCGCCGAATATTGCGCCAGCGAGACGGGGTACCGCTCACCCACGAAAAATGTCGCCGGTTTTCCATCCTCTGCGCGCAGCAGCATGCGCCGGCCCGAGTGAATCGCCGAAAGCGTGTCTGAAAATTGCGCGCTTGCGCCGGGCAGCGTTGCGAAAAATGTGGACTGGCCGCCGCCAAACGCCACCAGCGGAGGAATCAGCGTGCTCGTCCCGATCGATCCGGAGCTGAGCAGCTGCGCGATTTGCGTGGACGTCAGCCCGGAAAGGGAACTGGACTGCCCGAAAATTTCCTGCAGCACCGTAATCAGTCCAGTCAGGCCCGATTGCGCTTCCTGCACGGCATTTGACGGAATGGAATAAATCTGCGCCGTTTGCGGCGGCACCACGCCCAGCACCTGGTTCTTCGTGCGGTCCATCTCCACCACGATCACTTCCAGCACCAGCTCGCCCAGCGGCTTTTCCAGATCTTCGATCAATCCCGTCGCCACGGCCATGGCTTGCGGATTCGCGCGCAACGTCAACGTGCGGCTGTTCGAATCGATCTCCGTCCGCGTCACACCCGCAATGTCGCGGATCAGCCGCGAGATTTCCGTGATCTGGTCGTTTGTCTCCGAGGCGGAAAACACTACAGTGCGGACCAGCGACGCATCGTAATCTTTGCGTTTTTGCGTGGTGTCTGGCGCCACAAAAAAAAGACGCTTGGTCAGCGGACGCCAGAACGTGCCCGTCGCTTCCCCCAGCACTCGCGTCGCCGTCGCAAAATCCACGTTCTCCAGATCCAGCCGCACCGGCCGCTCCCGCACATCCACGTCAAACGCCACATCCACTCCAAACTTTTGCGCGATCTGTTCGTAGCTCGCCTGCGTCGTGCCACGCAGGTGAAAAGTCGCCTCGCCCGGAGCATGTTCCAGCAGCACTTGTCCTTCGAGCTTCGGCGCCGTCGCAACTTCTCTGGCTCGCAATGGATCGAGCGCCGACATTTCCGCCAGGCGGTCTGCCACCACTCGGTTCGAAGGATCGAGCGCTCGCGCTTCGCGCAGCTGTCGCAGCGCGCGTTCCATATCGCCGGAGACGGCCGCCTTCTCCGCCGATTCAATTCGCAGCTGCACCAGATGCGCGCGCGCGATCGCCAGTCCCTGAAGGTAATCCAAATTACTCGCGTCCCAGTGAGCGGCATCGTCGTACTCTTCGTACGACGTCTGCCAATCGCCGGACTCTGCCGCTCGCGCGCCATTTTTCGCCGCTTCCTTCGCGCGCTTCACATCCTGTTTGCGCGCCGGGGGTGGAGGAGGCGCTTCCTGCACCACCGGCTTCGCGGCCGGCTGCACTTGCGGAGCAGGATTGCTTTGCGTCGGTTGTGCGGCCGCGACGGGCACGGGGCTTGAAGGCGGCACCATGGATTGCTGTGCTTGCTGTTGCGATTGTGGTTGCGCTTGCTGTCCTGCCGCTTGCGCGGCAGCTATCGCGGTTGGCCCCAGCGCGAGCGCGTAGCTCAGCGCCAGCGCAAGGCTCGAGCGGACAATAGGATGCAGCTTGGGACGACGCGACGGCATCAGAGTATAAGATGGTATTCTAGCGCGAAAGGTGAGCAGGCTTCCCGGTTGTCGTCGTGGCCAAGCCGCTCACGCCGTCGCCGGCGCAAAGGGCCGCTCCGATCGCCTGCCGAAGCGGTTAGACCCGTGAATTCGCTTGAATTAAAAGTAACGCAGCGCTAAACTCGGATTTCGTGTTGTAAATGATTTACAACTGGAAAAGATGCTCTCTGCTCTCCTCATTGCTCTTCGTGAAGGTGTCGAAGCCGCTCTGGTCGTCGGCATTGTCCTCGTCTATCTGAATCGCACAGGCCGCCGCGCACTCACTCGCTACGTCTGGGTCGGTGTCGCGCTCGCATCCGCGTGCAGCATCCTCGCCGCGATTCTTTTGCAGCGATGGCAGATCAGCGAAGACGGATTCGAAGGCGTGTTGATGCTCGTCGCGGCTGCGCTCGTCGTCTCCATGATCGTGTGGATGAACAAGATCGCGCGCAACCTGAAAAAGGAAATCGAGCAGCGCGTCGAGCAGCTCGCGCAGAAAACCACCCGCGCCGGCGGTTGGGCCATCGGCTTTTTCGTTTTCCTGATGGTCGTGCGCGAAGGCGCCGAACTCGTTCTCATTCTTCGCGCCGTCGAGCTTTCCAGCGCGGGCATTCAGGTTTGGGTTGGTACCGCGCTCGGCATCGCCATCGCCGTCGCCGTCGGCCTCTTTTTCTTCCAGGGCACGCTGAAAATTCCCCTGCACCGCTTCTTCAAAGCCACTAGCGCCATTCTGATGGTCGTCGCGTTCCAACTCGCCCTCACCGGCATTCACGAATTGAGCGAAGCGATGTGGATCCCGTCCAGCAAGATGGAAATGTCCACGATCGGCCCGATCGTACGAAACGAAGTTTTCTTCTTCGTGATCATTCTCGGCTTTGCCGCGCTGGTCGTGCTGCGTGAATGGCTCAGCGCGAAAGATCCGGCCTCTGACAAACAGCTCAATCCCGCCGAGCGCCGCATGCGCGAACACGATTTCCGCCGCCAGCGCCGCTGGAGTTTCGCCGCCGCGGTGCTGTGCCTGGTGATCGTTTTTTCGTTTGCCGCGGAATATGTCTATGGCCGCGTCGCCGCCGCCTCGGTCCCCGCGAGAGCCTTGATCGCAGACGCCGGCGGCACCGTGCACATTCCGCTCTCCGAACTCACAGACTCGAGCCTCCATTATTACTCCGCCGATTCGAACGGCACCGTGATCCGTTTCCTCGTGATTCATCAGGGCAACGGCAATTACGCCACCGCGCTCGACGCCTGCCAGATCTGCGGAACCGCCGGTTATCGCCAGGAAGGCCAGAATATTATTTGCCGCAATTGCGGCGCCGCGATATACGCGCCTTCGATCGGCGAAGCGGGCGGCTGCAATCCGATTCTCGTGAAATCTCACGTCGAGGGCGGGGAAGTGGTGATCGATACGGCCGCTCTGCTCGATTCCATTTCGCGCATTCACTCCTGATATGTTTGCCCGGCTTGTCCGCGAGTCGTTCATCCGCAACCCGCGCCGCAAAGTGCTTACGGCCGCCGCGCTCGTCGTTGGCATGGCGGTCGCCACCGCCACTCTCACCGTCGCGCTCGAAGTCGGCGATCGCCTCGCGCGCGAATTTCGCTCGCTCGGCGCCAATCTCATCGTCACTCCGAAGTCCGACACGCTGCCCGTCGAAATCGGCGGCGTCGATTACCGCCCCGTCAACGAAGGCGCCTACCTCAGCGAAGCCGACCTCGGAAAATTGAAAATGATTTTCTGGCGCCACAATATTCTCGGCTTCACTCCGTTTCTAGACGTCCCCGCCGTCGTGCAAAACCCTGGGGCAACCAACGCTTCGACGGCCGTCACGCTTATAGGCACTTGGTATAAGCACAGCGTCGCCGTTCCCGACGGTACGAATTTCGAGACGGGCCTGAGTGCCACGCATCCGTACTGGAAAATCGACGGCGCTTGGTTCAGCGATGACGCGAACGAATGCGTCGCAGGGTCCGCGTTCGCCGCGAAGTATCCGGGCGGCCTGAAGCCGGGACAAACGATCAACTTGTTTGCAGTAACGCCTCAGAACGTGGACGTCGTTTACGCGCCGCCGTTTCTAAGTTGCAAGGTGACAGGCATCGTCACGACAGGCGACGCCGAAGACAACGCAATCCTGGTGCCTCTAAGAATCGCCCAGCAAATTTCAAATCGTCCGGGCCAGTTCCGCCAGCTCTTCGTCAGCGCGCTCACCAAGCCCGCCGACGCGCTCGCGGACAAGGGCGAACGCGCCCAAGCCGAAAACGGCGTCCCACTGTCGCCTGCCGAATACGATCGCTGGTTCTGCTCGCCCTACATTTCCTCGATCAGCTACCAGATCCGCACCGTCCTTCCCGGCACCGATGTTCGCGCGATCCGCCGCGTGGCAGACACTGAAGGCCGCATCCTCTCCCGCGTCAGCACTCTGCTCTGGATCGTCACGCTCGCCGCGCTCATCGCCGCCGCGCTCGGCGTCGCCGCCACGTCCGCCACCACAGTCCTCGAACGACGCGCCGAAATTGGCGTGATGAAAGCCCTTGGCGCCAGCACCACTCTCGTGAACGGAATTTTCCTGGCCGAACAGCTTCTGCTCGCGATCACCGGAGGCGTAATCGGTTTCGCGCTTGGTGCCGTCCTCGCTCGCGTACTCGGCGAAAGCGTCTTCGGCACGCCCGCATCGCCGCGCCTGATCCTGATTCCCGTCGTCGTCGCGCTCGCTGCAATCGTCGCCATCGCCGGCAGTCTGCTCCCGCTTCGCCGCGCGTCGCAGTTCGAGCCCGCGATGGTTCTGAGGGGCGAGTAATGTTCTGGCGCGTCGTCTTCAAACTTCTACGCGGCTCGAGCGGCCGCCTCGCCGTCGCCGTCATCGCGCTCGTCAGCGGCGCCGCCGTCATCTCCGCCCTCATGAATCTCGACTTCGACGTCGAGCGCAAACTGACCCAGGAATTTCGCTCCCTAGGCGCCAACGTCGTGGTCTCAGCCGCAAACAACGCCGCCTCACCCCAAGACGCCGGAACGCCAACGCTTCTCGATGAGTCGAAAGTCACCGCCGCACTCGCAAACACCAAGCCCGCCGATTCGAAAGCCTCGATTTTCACGGCCGCGCCATTCCTCTACGTCGTCGCGCACTCCGGTGCCACGCCTGTCGTTGTCGCCGGCACCTGGCTCGACCAACTCTCGAAGCTCGATCCCACCTGGAAACTGGAAGGAAACTGGGTCGCACAGCGCAATGACGAGACACACTGTCTAATTGGCCGCAACGTGGCGCGCAGACTCAAACTCACCGTCGGCAACGCGCTCCCGCTCAAAGGTTCGACCGCCGCAACAAATTGCACCGTCTCCGGGGTGATCGACTCCGGCTCGAACGAAGACAACCAAATCTTCGCCGCGCTTCCCGCTGTGCAACAACTCGAAAATCTCCCCGGCCGGGTTACGCTCGCGCAAATCGGCGTCACCGGCGACGCAAAAGCCATCACGTCCTACGCGCAAAATCTCGCCACCCAACTTCCCGATTACCAAGTCCGCCCCATCCGCCAGGTCGCAGCCGCCGAAGGCTCGCTCCTCGCCCGTATCCGTCTCCTCATCGTCGCGATGATTATCTTGATCCTCGTCCTCACCGCCTTCTGCGTCCTCGGCACCATGGCCGCTCTCGCCATGGAACGCCGCGAAGACGTCGGCCTCATGAAAGCCCTGGGTGGCTCGATCGCCCGCGTTGTGGGAATATTTCTGGCCGAGGTTGGCGTGCTCGGCGCGGTCGGCGGCGCCGTTGGCAGCCTGCTCGGCTTCGCGCTGTCGTACTGGATGGGTAAGCGCGTCTTCGACGCTGCAATATCGCCGCGGTGGGAAGTGTTTCCCATCACCGTCGCGCTAATGGTCGTCGTCGCACTCGCGGGCGCGCTGCCGCTCAGACTACTCGGCAACGTAAAACCCGCCGTAATTTTCCGGGGTGAATAACCACACAGTGCCGCCGCTGGTCCAAATCGACGCGCTCAGCAAACACTACGGCAACGTCCGCGCGCTCGATTCCATCTCCTTCGAAGTCCAGGCCGGCGAGTGGATCGCCATCATGGGCCCCTCCGGCTCCGGCAAGACGACGCTCATCAATATTCTCGGCGGCCTTGACACGCCCACCTCCGGCAAAGCCATCGTCGATGGCACGGACGTCGCCCGCCTCGACGAAAGCGGCCTCACCCGCTTCCGCGCCGAAAAAGTTGGCTTTGTCTTTCAGCAGTTCCATCTCGTCCCGTACCTCACCGCCGTCGAAAACGTGATGCTCGCGCAATATTTTCACAGCACCACAGACGAAGCCGAAGCCCGCCAGGCTCTCGAACGCGTCGGCCTCGGCGATCGCATCGAGCATCTCCCCGCGCAGCTTTCCGGCGGCGAACAGCAGCGCGTCGCCGTCGCCCGCGCGCTGATCAATCATCCGAAGCTCATCCTGGCCGACGAGCCCACCGGCAATCTTGACGCCGCAAACGAAGCTACCGTCATCCAGCTTCTTCGCGAACTTCACTCGCAAGGCCACACCATCCTGATGGTCACGCACGCGCCCGAAATCGGGCGCCTCGCCGATCGCCGCATCGAACTCGCCCATGGAAGCCTCGCGCAGATCACCGTCTTTTCCACAGAGGACGAAATTCAGTTCGATCACCTGCTCGAGCAAGTTTGGATTTTCGGCGAAGAGGGAATCGCTCCCTCCATCGAACAGGTTCGCCAGCGCACCGTAGGTCAGGACGCAGCTCGCATCGTCGCGCGCCTCGAATCTCTCGGCCTCCTCACCGTCCGCGAAAGCGAACTCGCTCTCACGCAAACTGGCGGCTCCCGCGCGCGCGACATCGTCCGCCGCCGCCGTCTCGCTGAACGCCTGCTCACCGACACTTTCGCCGTCAACGAGAACGAAGCCAACTCTCACGCCTGCAAGTTCGAGCACATCATCAGCCCCGAACTCGACCAGAAAATCTGCACCTTCCTGGGCCACCCCACCACCTGCCCCCACGGCAATCCCATCCCCGCCGGCGACTGCTGCCCCACTCGCTAACAGAACTACTTCCTCCGCCTCAACCACGATTACCTGTAGAGGCCGGTTCGCTGCCGTCGCGAAGCGGGCGCCTTTGTTAGAATAGAAGCGATGCCTATTCCTCTCGATCCCCGCAAACAACCAAGCACCATCAAAGTCCACGTCTCCACCGGCGAGGGCCTCGAAATCGTCTGGTCCGACGCGCACAGCAGCAAGTACGGCTTCGCATACCTCCGCGAAAATTGCCCCTGCGCCATGTGCAACGACGAACGCGAAAAAAAATCCGAGCACAAACACAACGCACCCGCTCTGTCTCCGCTCCCCATGTACAAACCCCGCGTCACCGCCACCGGCGCCTCCGCCGTCGGCAACTACGCCATCCAATTCCAATTCAGCGATAGCCACGCTACCGGCATCTACAGCTTCGGCCACCTCCGTGAAATCTGCCCCTGCGACGCCTGCGCGCTCGCGTTCCGCTCCGAATCCGCCGCCGAATCGCGCGCGTAACTCGCTGAGCCGTGTAAACTTCGCGCTTTCGTCACGCCGCGCGAGCCCGCGCGTCTTTTTTTTCCCCCGGAATCCACGTATAGTTTGCGGATACACCGAGACATGGCATCCACTCCTACGGGCCCTTCTTCATCGCCCGGCGCTTCGCGCCCTATCGCAAAAGTTCTCGTGGCCACTACGGCCATGCTCGCATTCATTTCCTTCTGGCGCGCGGCAGCAATCGTACTCAATGACCTTGCTTCCTCCGCCTACTACGCCGGTGGTGAAGCCGAAGCGTTCATCGGCAAGACGGCGCCCTGGTTCATCCTGGGCATCATGCTGTTTTCCTACGCGGTTCGCGCCGTGTACGTAGAAAGCTGCGCCATGTTCGTCCGCGGCGGCGTCTATCGCGTCGTAAAGGAAGGCCTCGGCAGCACCATAGCGAAATTTTCCGTCTCGGCCTTGATGTTTGACTTCGTTCTCACCGGCCCGATCAGCGGCGTTTCCGCGGGCCAATATCTCGGCGGCGTAATCAACGAGCTGCTCGAATACGCCCATATTCCGTACCACGCGAATCCCGGTTTGCTCGCCGCGATTGTCGCGATCGTCATCACCCTCTATTTCTGGTGGGAAAATATTAAGGGCGTCCCGGAATCCAGCGGCAAAGCGCTCGCCATCATGGAACTCACCACCGTCATGGTGGTGATGCTCATCGCCTGGTGCGCTTACACGCTCTGGTCGCGCGGCGGTTGGCATTTGCCGCCGTTTCCCAGCGTCTCAAATATGAAGCTCAACCGGGCATCCCTCGGTTGGCTCGACCGCTATCAGTGGGCCCACACCGTCACTCTCGTCGTGATCTTCGTCGGCCTTGGCCATTCCGTCCTCGCCATGAGCGGCGAAGAAACCCTCGCCCAGGTCTATCGCGAAATCGAATCTCCGAAGCTGAAGAACCTCAAGAAAGCCGGGCTCATCATCTTTATTTACAGCCTGGTGTTCACCTCGCTGGTTTCCTTCTTCGCGGTGATGATCATCCCGGACGACATCCGCGGCCAGTACACCGAAAACCTGATCGGCGGCCTTTCCATGCACCTCGCCGGCAGTTTTCCGGTTCGTCTCGCATTCCACGTTTTCGTCGTCGTCGTCGGCACGCTGATCCTCGCGGGCGCCGTGAACACCGCCATCGTCGGCTCGAACGGCGTGCTGAACCGCCTCTCCGAAGATGGCGTGATGACCGACTGGTTCCGCCATCCGCATCCGCGCTTTGGCACCACGCACCGCCTGATCAATCTCGTCGTCGCCTTCCAGATCGTCACCATCATCGTCAGCCGGGGTGACGTCAATTTCCTCGGCAACCTGTACGCGTTCGGCGTGATCTGGAGCTTTTCCATGAAGGCCTTTGGCGTCATGGTCCTCCGTTACACGCATCCGCAGGATCGTGACTACCGTGTGCCGCTGAACCCTGTGATTTTCGGGAAGGAAATTCCGATTGGCCTCGGCTTGATCACATTGATTCTGATGGCTATCGCCGTCATCAATCTTTTCACCAAGCCCTCGGCCACAGTCGTCGGCGTGATCTTCACCGTAGTGCTCTTCACGATTTTTGAAATTTCCGAGCACCAGACAAAAAAGAAAGCAGCTGGCGCCGCACACGTTGAGCTCGATCAGTTCAATCTGACGCAGGAAGCGGAACTGACGCCGGAAAGCGCGGAAGTCAGTCCGGGAAACATTTTGGTCCCGGTAAGTACGTATTACGCGCTCACTCACCTGGAAGCCGCTCTCCGTCGTGTTCGCCGCAAGGAAGCCGAAATCGTCGTCCTTCACGTTCGCATGTTGCGGCGCGCCGCTTCCGGTGAATACGAACTCGCTCCCGACCAGCTCTTCAGCACGATCGAGCAACTGCTCTTCACTAAAGTTCTCGCCATGGCCGAAAAGGAGGGCAAACCGGTCCGCCTCTCCGTCGCCGCCGCCAATAATCTCTGGGAAGGTATTCTTCGCACCGCCGCCAACCTGCAATCCAGCACCATCGTCATCGGCAGCTCTTCCAAATCGCCGGTGCAAGATCAGGCGCGCGAAATCGGCCTCGCGTGGGAACACATGCCTGAGCCGCGCCCTCGGGTCACGCTGGAAATCTTTACGCCGTCTGGCCAGGAAAATATTTTCTACCTCGGCCCGCACGCGCCGCGACTCACGCCCAAAGAAATCGAAATGCTTCATCGCGTGTGGCTGGATTTGAGCGACCGCCTGCCCGGCGAGGAAGTCCACCATCACGACATCGTGCACTTCGCGCTCACCGAAGTCGAACGCGAGATCAATCAGGGGCAGGCCGAATCCGTCACCGAGCGCCTTCGCCAGCACATCCACGATATCGAAGGCCACCGCGTCAACGCCGAAGGTGCCGAACTCGCGCCAAAAAAATTGCCCGGGCAGTAGTCCTGCCTGCCCGGGCACCCGTTGAAGATTCAAGTCAAAACAACAAACTGTAAATTAAGCGGTTAGCGCGGACGTGCAGCCCGAGCACTTCGTCGCATTGGCCGGCAGCTTCGTTCCACAGTACGGGCAATCCTTCGTCGCAGGGGCCGCGGGCGGCACGGGCTTCCAGCGGTTCACGATGCGCACGATCACGAACACCGCGAACGCCACGATCATGAAGTCGATGATGTTGTTGATGAAAATACCGTAATTCAAAGTCGGTGCGCCCGCTGCCTTCGCCGCCGCGAGCGTCGGGTACGAAGTGCCGTTCAGCGAAAGGAACAGCCCCGAAAAATCCACGTGCCCCAGCACCACGCCGATCGGCGGCATGATAATGTCCGAAACGAGCGAGCTGACGATCTTCCCGAACGCGGCTCCAATAATGAAGCCGACCGCCAGGTCGAGTACGTTTCCTTTCATTGCAAATTCTTTAAACTCTTTCAGCATCTCGTTTCTCCTCAGATTTTAATTCTTTGTCGCCTACAGGATTTGTGCGGTTGATTCAGCAGGCGCAGCGGCCGGGGCGCCTCGCCCTGCTGTGCCGGAGAGTATAAAGAACACGGTGCCACAGGCAAGCGCAATCCCGCCGCTTGCGGAAATTTCACGAGCGTTGAATTTTTGAGAGGAACGGTAACTCTTCGTTACTTTTTTGCGACCAGGATGATCGCCGTCACCAGGCCGCGCACGATCAGCACTGCTCCCGCGATCGCCAGCAGCGCCAGCGAATATCGCGAATGGAAAATCGCGATATTCAACAGCAGAATTCCCACAATCCCCAGCGACGCCGCGCGAATGTAGTTCTGCGTCCGCGTCACGCCTTCTTCCGGCTTCGTCCACGCCCGCGCCGCCATGTACAAAAACAAAATCCCCACCAGGATCAGTCCCACCGGACTGATGCGCATCGATACGCGGCCCGACACCGCGATCACCAGCAGCAGCGCGCCCAGGCACAGCAAAATAAATTCGCTCAGCAGTCGAAACGGATTCAGCGTTTGCGGCGGATTTTGCGCAGTTGGCATTTGTAGTCCAGCAGTGGGACAGGCTCTCAGCCTGTCTGCACCCCGCTCTCAGCGGGGTGTGCCTTTCTCCCTCTCTTAAGCGACCGCCAAAAACTCTCGCTCCTACTTTCGTTTCTCTGCACGCGCACCGCAGCCGTTCACAATCATCATGCACGCGCGGCTAGTATCGCCATTCACCCGCCGCGTTGCAACTCCGCCTCCGCCAAAATGGCCGATGGCACCCGCGCCGTCCCCGCCCACTCAACGCAACCTCTGCCCGCTCAATGCTATACTGCTTCGTCCCACTTGCATCGAGCTCGAGCGTGCGCTCATCGAATTACCGGGAGAAAGCCCAGTGCATAAAGTGATTATCATCGGCAGCGGTTGCGCCGGTCTCACCGCCGCGATCTACGCCGCGCGCGCGGACCTGAACCCGCTCGTCCTCGATGGCTACGAACCCGGCGGCCAGCTCGCCCTCACCACGCTCGTTGAAAATTTTCCGGGATTCCCAGACGGCATCCTCGGTCCCGAGCTGATCGAAAATACGCGTAAGCAGGCGCAGCGCTTCGGCGCGCAATTTCACAGCGGCGCCGTTTCGAGCGTCGATCTCAGCAAGCGCCCATTCAAAGTCACCATCGGCAGCGACACTTTCGAATCCGAAACGCTGATCGTCGCCGCCGGCGCTTCCGCGCGCATGCTCGGCATCGAATCTGAAAAACTCCTCCTCGGCTACGGCGTTTCCACCTGCGCCACGTGCGACGGATTTTTCTTCCGCGGCAAAGATATTCTCGTCGTCGGCGGCGGAGATACCGCCATGGAAGAAGCCACCTTCCTCACCAAGTTCGCCAGCAAAGTTTCGATCGTTCACCGTCGCGAAGAATTCCGCGCCTCGAAAATCATGATCGATCGCGCCAAGGCTAATCCGAAAATCGAATTCCTCACGCCCTACGAAATCGCCGAAGTGCACGACGTCACCAAACAGTCGGTCGAGAAAGTCACTCTGCGTAACACCAAGACCGGCGAAAAAATCGATCGAGACGTCTCCGGCGTCTTCGTCGCTATCGGCCACGATCCCAATACGAAAATCTTCAAGGGCCAGCTCGAGATGGATTCCAACGGCTACCTGATCACCCACGACGGCCCGCGCACCAACGTCGAAGGCGTTTTCGCCGCGGGCGACGTGCAGGATCACCGTTACCGCCAGGCCATCACCGCCGCCGGTTCCGGTTGCGCCGCCGCGCTCGAAGTGGAGAAGTTCCTCGCGGAGCACGAATCCTGATGCCGCAGCACGCGCGCGCGGAGTGTTCCTCGAAATGATGCGCGCGATCCTTCTGCATCTCTCCGAGAATAAAAATCTCGCTCCGCTCATCATGCGCAACGGCGTCAGCCGCCGCGTCGCGCAGCGCTTCGTCGCCGGAGACAATCTCGACGACGCCATCGCCGCCGCGCGCGCCGTCAACCGCGCGAGGCAATCCGCAAGCCTCGACCTTCTTGGCGAAAATGTCTCCGATGAAGCAGGCGCACGTTCTGCCGCCGAAGGCTACGCCGCCATCTTCGATCGCATCGCCCGCGAAAAGCTCGACGCCAACGTCTCCCTCAAACTCACCCAGCTCGGTCTCGATCTCAATCCGACTCTCTGCCAGGAATTGCTCGAGAAAATCGTCGAACACGCGGGTCAGCAGGGAAATTTCGTCCGCGTCGATATGGAAGGCTCGGCTTACACGCAGCGCACCGTCGATCTGGTGAAGCGCGTTCGCGCCAAGTTTCCCGGCGTTGGCACCGTGATGCAGTCCTACCTTTTCCGCGCGGAGAACGACGTTCGCGATCTGCTCTCCGTCGGGTGCCGCATGCGCCTCTGCAAAGGTGCCTATAAAGAACCGCCCGAAGTCGCTTTCCCCCTGAAATCCGACGTGGATGCCAACTACGTGAAGCTCATGCAGATCCTTCTCCCCAGCGGCGTCTATCACGGCATCGCCACGCACGACCCCGCGATGATCGACGCCACCAAAAAATTCGCCCGCGAGCGGGGAATCGGCCTCGATAAATTCGAATTCCAGATGCTGTACGGCATTCGTACCGACCTGCAGCAGCAGCTCGTCCGCGACGGCTACCGCCTTCGCGTTTACATCCCGTTTGGCACCGATTGGTTTCCGTATTTCATGCGCCGCCTCGCCGAACGCCCCGCCAACATGATGTTCTTCGCCAAAAGCCTTATCCCGCGCTCCAGCAACGCGCCCGAGTGACGCGCACCACACATCGCGCTCGCCCGTTGTCAGATTCCTCGTTCCGCACTAGAATGTCGGCGACTTCACCGTAGGCCTGAACGCTTTCACTGCAAACCGCACAGGAGCCAGTCATGCGCAATCGTTTCGTCGCCCCCGCCATTACTTTCGCTATCGCCGTCGTGTTCAGCGTCGCCGGATGCGGTAAATCCTCGACGCCGTCCGGTAATTCAACTTCGAATTCCGCGTCGCCATCGAGCTCGTCGCCAAATTCATCGCCGAGTTCGTCGTCGTCGGCCAGCTCTGCCGCCAATCAACCCGCGCCGGCACCGGTCGCGCCTCCGCCTCCTCCTCCCGTCACGATTCCTTCCGGCACACAGTTCACCATCGCGCTCGACAACACCATCGACACGAAAACGGCGAACAACGGCGACCGCTTCACCGCCATTCTCGCCGCGCCTATCACCGTCGGCGGCAATCTGGTGCTCCCGACGAATACCCGCGTCTCGGGCACCATCGTCTCCGCGCAGTCGGCGGGCAAAGTGAAGGGCAGCGCGATCCTGGCGCTTACGCTCGATACCATTCGCCTCAACGGGAATCCGTACTCGATCCAGACCAGCGAATTTGAAGACAGCGGCAAAGGTCGCGGCAAGCGCACTGCAGTCGGAGCGGGCGGCGGCGCGGCCTTCGGCGCAATCGTCGGAGCACTCGCAGGCGGCGGCAAAGGTGCAGCCATCGGCGCGCTAGCAGGCGGCGGAGCCGGAACCGCAGGCGCAGCTTTCACCGGCAAGACCGACATTAGTCTCCCCGCCGAAACGCGCCTTCACTTCCGCCTCACCGCTCCCGTCACCATTCAAGGCACCGACGTTCCGCCACCCGCGAACGCCGCGGCGCCCGCTCCAGCTCCCGCGCAATAATCCGCGCTCATCGCATCACAAATAAAACGGCCCTCGAGCACAATCGCCCGAGGGCCTTTTTTATTTTCAGATGACGCTCGCGCGCCGCAGAACTAGCCGATCGATTCCCCCGGCTTCAACGCATGAATTTCCACTCCGCTCAATTCCTGCACCAACCCACGCAACTCCGCCGGTGTACCTACCAGCGGCGGAAACGTCCCGAAGTGCAGCGGGATCACATGCTTCACGCCCATCAACCGGATCGCATGCGCCGCCTCGCGCGGCCCCATCGTGAAGTGATCGCCGATCGGCAGCATCGCCACATCCGGCGCATACAGCTCCGCGATAATTTTCATGTCGCCGAAAACGCAGGTGTCTCCCGCGTGATAGACCTTCAGCCCGCCCGGCAGATGGATGATGTAGCCGCACGCCTCGCCGCCATAAATAATCTGCCCGTCGTCCTCGATCCCGCACGAGTGCACCGCGTTCACCATCGTCACGCTGATCTCGCCCACGCGCTGCGTGCCGCCCTTGTTCATCGGGTTCGTATTCGGCACGCCCTTCGACTTCAGCCACACGCACAACTCATAAATCCCCACCACTTGCGGCTTGAACTTCTTCCCGATGTCCACCGCATCCGCGATGTGATCGAAGTGCCCGTGCGTCACCAGCATCGTGTCCACGCGATCGATCTTCTTCAGCGCTTCGGGCACCATCGGATTCGACTGGATCCACGGATCCACCAGAATCACGTTCCCCGTCCTGGTCGTAATCCGGAATGCCGCGTGCCCCAGCCACGTCAATTGATTGCCGTGTGTCTCCAGCATCGCCCTTCCTCCCGTCCGTATCCGCCAACCCACTCTCGCCACGCGCGCCGCATCCTAACCCAGTCCGAGCCCCCCGCGCACCACCCGCGCGCCCTGTGTACTCGAGCGTACGCCCAACGTAAATCTTGGATGCGCGCAACCACGCGCCACGCCCCATCCGCCTGCCCTTGCCACTCGCTGTGCGCTGATATAAAATTTACGGACTATTTCAGGAGACCGCTAGATGGCGTATGTAATTGCTGAGCCGTGCATCGGAACCAAGGATACCGCCTGCGTTGATGTGTGCCCGGTGGACTGCATCCACCCGCGCAAAGACGAGCCCGCCTTCGAGGGCGAAAAGCAGCTCTACATCCACCCCGATGAGTGTATCGACTGCGGCGCCTGCGTTCCGGTCTGCCCGGTCACCGCGATCTTCGCGCTGGAAGACCTTCCGGAGAAGTGGACCGCGTTCACCGCGACCAACTCCGAGTTCTACAAAAAGCCGCAGTAACCTCCACGCATCCCAGATTTCACGAAGCGGCGCACCGAAAGGTTCGCCGCTTTTTTTTTGAATTCGCGCACCAGCGCGAATTCACACTGAGAGAGCCCAGTGGGCTCTCGAACGTGTACCTCCGCAACGAATTCGCCCCGCACGTCACGTCGGCTCCACCAACCCCAACGTCTGCTTCCCACTCTCCGAAATCATGCTCGGATTCCACTCCGGCTCCCACACCACATTCACCTTCACATCGCTCACACCCGGCACCGCCCCAACCTTCGCCTTGATCTGCGCCGGAATCTCCGCCGCCGCCGGGCACGCCTGCGACGTCAACGTCATCTTCACCGTCACCACGCCCGCCTCGTCATACGTCACATCGTAAATCAGCCCCAGGTCCACAATGTGGATCGGAATCTCCGGGTCAAAACACTGTCGCAACGCATCCATGATCTGCTCACGCCCAAGTACATTGCCTTCCGCCGTACCATCCGCCATATCGTCCATCACCTCGCGCCGTCAGGAGCGATGAAGCGCAGCCCCCGCAGCCGTTTCGCGCATCAGTCTCTTGTACCAGCGTTCCATACGCCAACCCGCGAGTCAAAGGTTATGCCACGACTCTTTTATGCAACCGATTTGATTGCGCGGATTGGTCGCACTTCGCATTTCCGGTAATCTGTATAGGCACACCCGCTGCGGTCCGGAGTTCTCGTTGCGCAAATTTCAGCTGACGCTCATCATTCACGCGCACCAGCCCGTCGGAAACTTCGACGACGTGATCGAGCGCGCCTACGCGCAATGTTATTTGCCGTTCCTTGAAACTCTGGCACAGCATCCCTCCGTCTGTCTGGGCATGCATTTCAGCGGCTCGCTGCTCGAATGGATTGAGCGCGCGCATCCCGCGTATTTCGATCGCCTCCGCAATCTCATTCGCAACGGCCAGATCGAGCTGATCGGCGGCGGCTTCTACGAACCGATTCTCGTCGCGATTCCTCCGGCCGACCGCCTCGAGCAGATCACTCGTTTTTCGAATTATCTCGAACGGCATCTCGGCGTTCGCCCTCGCGGCGCGTGGCTCGCCGAACGCGTCTGGGAGCCGCATCTCCCATCCACGCTCGCGCCCGCCGGAATTGAATACACGCTCGTCGATGATAATCATTTTCTCGGCGCCGGTTTCGAACCCGATCAGCTGTACGGCCACTACATCGCCGAAGATCAAGGCTCGTCCGTAAAAGTGCTGCCCGGCCTCCGTGCGCTTCGCTATCTGATTCCTTTCCGCAACGTCGCAGAGACCACCGACTTCCTCCACATCGCCGCGATCCGCCACGGTGGATTTGCCGCGATGGGCGACGACCTGGAAAAATTCGGCTCCTGGCCCGGCACGCACGATCTTTGCTACCGCGAGCGCTGGCTCGACAATTTCTTCACCGAACTCGAAAGCAATTCCTCGTGGCTTGAAACCGTCACTCCCTCCACGGCCATCGCCTCGCACGAACCGCTCGGGCGCGCGGATCTTCCCGCAGCCTCCTACTCCGAAATGATGGAGTGGTCGCTGCCCACCTCGGCGCGCAGCCGATTCCACGCGCTGGGCGAAGAATTTGTGCAGCGGCCCGATGCGAGTCCGTTTCTTCGCGGCGGCATCTGGCGCAATTTTCTTTCCAAATATCCGGAATCGAATTTGCTCCACAAGAAAATGCTCAACGTCTCGCGCAAAGTCCACGATCTCGAACGCAGCCAGCGCGTCGATCATCCGTTCCTCGACGCCCGGGAACGCGCGCAAACGCTGCTTCTCCGCGGCCAGTGCAACGACCCTTACTGGCACGGCGTTTTCGGGGGCCTTTACTCGCCGCATCTTCGGACCGCGCTGTGGCGCTCGCTGCAGGAAGCCGAATCGATTGCCGACGGCCTCGCTCACGTCACCGCCGAATATCAATCGGTCTCGAAGTTCGATTTCGATTCCGACGGGCACGAGGAACTGTATTTCACCTCGCACCGTTTCGCCGCGCTGCTCAAGCCGTTCGATGGAGCCACCATTCCTACAATCGATTGCCGCCAGTCCAATGCGGCGCTGGTGAATGCGCTTTCGCGCCGCCGCGAGCCGTACCACTCGAAACTCAAAGACGCGCCGTCGAAACACGGCCCTACCGCGCACTCGATTCACAACGGCAACCGCGCCAAGGAAGACGGCCTGATCCGCTACCTTCACTACGACCGCTGGGCGCGCAATTGTTTCCGCCTGCTCGTTTTCGATCGCGCGAAATCGCATCTCGATTGCGCCACCGCGTCGCTGCAGGAAGATGCCGGGCTCGCGAACGGCAGCTACAAGCTGCTGAATTTTTCGCGTGAGGGCGCGTCGCTCGCCTCGGAAGCCTCCACCGAGTGGCCCGCTGAAAAATCTTTCGTCTTCGAAGTCACCGATGCGGGCTTTGACATCGCCTGCGACGTCACGCTCCGCCGCGAAGGGCAGGGAAGCGGCTCGGCCATGGCGGGCATCGAAGCGGTGCTGAATTTCCTCGCGCCCGATGCGAACGACCGCTACTTCGAATTCGCCGGTGAACGTTACCCACTGCGCTGGTCTTCGGCCGCCGTCGCGTCCGAGCTCGGCATCGTCGATGAGTGGCAAAAACTCCGCGTCACGCTCACCGCGCCGGGCGCCAAGGAATTCTGGATCACCCCGATCGAAACCGTCTCCGAGTCCGAAGACGGCTACGAACGCGTGTACCAAGGCTCCCAAATCATCGCCATCTGGCCCATCGACCTGGTCCCCGCCTCCGAAACCCACCTCACCCTAAAACTCTCCGTCTCCCGCCTGCCTTAGGCGAGCGCAGCGAGCTACTCACGTCCGACAGCCAACCTGGCGGTCGGCGCCCCAAGCCTCAGGCGAGCGCAGCGAGCTGTAACATAGACTGTCAGTCTGTGATCCCCGCCCCTCCACTCCCATTTTGAAACTCCTTCTTAATCCTTGACAATTAAATAACTCTCTGGTAACGTGTTCACGTCTGAATCGCGCAGGGGCGAGGATCACATTGCCTATATCTGCGCGCACCCACTCTCAATCAGCTTCTGTAACGGCCGGTCAGCGCAGCGCCTTGACCGGGCAGCCTTTGCCTTTCCCCTCCGAAATCACCACTTCTAATCGCAACTCGAAATTATTAGAAATCCCCGCAACTCCAACAAAACACTCACCCGAGATACTTTCTAATCGCAACAAAAACACACCAACGTGGGGTAGGCATTCCTGCCTGCGCAACGCAGCCTACACCTCTACGAACTGTGCTCGCACCGCCCCAACCCAAGGAGTGGCACAGGCTGGAGTTGGCCTGTGTGCCGTTGTCTCACGGGCGTTTGAAAAACGCCCGTCATCCAGAGGCCCGTTCACGGGCCGAAGGATCTCTCTTCCGTTTTGCCTCAGTCCGCAAGCCCATTCACGCGCCGAGCAGTCAGCAGTCTTTGCCTCTGTAACGGAGGGTCAGCGCAGCGCTTCGACCCGGCAGCCTTTGACTTTCGCACCGACCAGTGACATTTCTAATCGACACTGGAAGGGATTAGAAATCCCCGTAACTCACACAGAACAAAGCCCCGATTCATTTCTAATCGACAATGAAAACGCATTTTCCCCACTCAGGATCAACCACCCGCCGCATTGCGCACACCCCCTCCCACCCAACCCGCCGCCCCGCCCCCACTCTGCTAAAATAGGGTCAATTCCCTTGAGCGTCACCAAGAACGAAGATCTGCGGCACCTGAGTCACCGGAGGCGGGCGGCTTGGAAGTCCTAGGCTTCTTTTTTGCCATTCTGGCGTTCGGCGCTATCGTCCTGATCATCGTTCTCCCGATCGTCGCCTACGTGCGCTCACGTGCCGCGCGAGACCGGGTCGCCGAACTCAACACCGAAGTCAGCCTTCTCCGCGACCGCATCCGCAAGCTGGAAGTTTCCCCATCGATCAACGAACTCAACGCCCTGCGCGAGCGCGTCTGGAAATTGGAGCAGGCCGCAGGCATTGCCTCGGCCGTCGCCGCGGAAATATCTGCGACGCAGACGGTCACGCCGCCAGTCGCGCCGCCCGTGGTAGTCGCCGAGCCGCACATTCCCGGCGTGCCCGTGAAACCGCCGGTTCAGCCCGCCGCTCCATCGCCTCACGTTGAAAGCGTCACGCCAGCCGCACCGCCGCAACCCGCGGCACCGCCGCTTCACCCACAAGGTGTGCTCCCGGACTCAGTCGCCGCGCGCGTTCAAACCCCGCCCCCAACTGCAGCTCTGCCGCACATCGGCTCCCACGTCGGCCCACAAGCCGCGCATGCGCCCAAGCGCGACATGGCCGACTTCGAAAGCGTCTTCGGCGAAAGCTGGCTCAACAAAATCGGCATCACCGCGCTTGTCATCGGCATGGCGCTGCTCCTGAATTACTCCATGCGCTACATGGGCCCCGGCGGAAAAATTCTGCTCGGCTACATTTCCAGCGCGATTTTGATCGGCATCGGCGTGTACGGCGAACGCCGCGAGCGCTACCGCCTGCCGGCGCGCGCCGTGCTCGGCGGCGGATGGGCGCTCGCGTATTTCACCACGTACGCGATGCACAACGTCGCAGCGGTGAAGTTGATCGATAGCGCCGTGCTCGGATTCGCGCTGCTTTTCCTCGTCGCCGTCGCGATGGTGGTGCATTCGCTCCAATACGATTCCGAACTCGCCACCGCCTTCGCCTACCTGCTCGCATTCACCGCTGTCGCCATTAGCGAAATTCCGCTCGGCGCGCTGTTCGCCTCTGCGATTCTCGCGGCCTCTCTCGTTTATGTTTTGAAAGTGCGGCGCTGGTTCAACATTGAGCCGCTCGCCATCATCGCCACCTATTTCGTTCACTGGCTGTGGCTCAACCAAATTTTCGAACGGCTCGGCGGCCCGAAGCCCTTCGCCGAATTTCCGTACAGCGTCGGCCTCGTCACCGCGTACTGGCTGATTTACATCGTGTCTTATTTCCTGCGGAAGCCCGAAACGCAATTGGAAACGCAGCTTCTCGGGCTTTCGTTCCTGCTCAACGCTGCCGGCTATCTGACGCTGCTGCATGCGCAATCGTTCCACCCCGAGTGGCGTTTCTGGTTCCTTCTCTTCAACGCCGCCGTTTACTTCGCCGTCGCGGGCTGGGCGCGCGTGGTCGGCCGTCGCGATGCGTTCCTCGTGGGCAGCACGCTCGGCGCTGTGCTGGGCATCGGCGCGATTCCGTACAAATATTCCGGCGGGCGCCTGGAGATCATCTGGCTGATCGAAACCGAGTCGCTGCTGCTCATCGGCTGGCGCCTCGCGGAAAAATACTTGCGCGCGCTGGCAGTTGCCGCGGGAGCACTGCTCGTGTTTTATGTCGGTGCGATTGAGGTGCTGCCGCGCTTCGTTGGAATCGGCGCACAGCAAGACCCACCGCTTGCATGGGTCCTCGTCGCCATCGCCGGCGCATTCTTCCTGAACGGACTTCTAAAATCGCGGCTCGTGGACGAAGCCTCGCCGCTCGACGAGATTGCGCTCACGGCGTCGCCAATGCTGGCCACAACATCGCTGCTCACCGCGGCGTGGGTTGCGCTGCCGACGATGTGGATCGGATTCCTGTGGCTCGTTGCAGGCGTCGCGCTCGCGGAACTGGGGCTCGATGTAGAAGACGTACTCTTGCGTTACTGCGGATATGGCGCCATCGCGTTGGCCGTCGCGCGGCTGGCCTTTTGGAATTTGGGCAGCGAAGAACACTGGCAGTACGGATCGCTGCGCCTCTCCACCGTCGGCGTTTCCTGCGCGATTTTGTACGCGGCATCACGACGGCATTTTACGGCCGAGGTCGCCGCGCCGAAGGCGGGAGGATTTCCGGCGCCCTCCTCCGGTTCGTACGGCGGGTGGGCCGCTCTGTACACCGGCGCAGCGACGATTTTGGCTGTGCCGTTGATCATGCAGGAGCTGAGGGCAATATCAGTCGCGCTGGCGTTTGGCGTGTTTGGATTGCTGTTGCTCGAGGCAGGCGAATGGCTTAACGACGCGTCGCTTTCGATCGAAGGCGCAGCGGTATTGAGCCTCAGCTTCGGGCGGATCTTCGTGGCCGATCTGAATGCCACGCAGTATTTCCACCACCCGCAGTCGATCGCGCTGCTCAGCGTGCCGATGCTCGCGGCGATTTATTACTACACGGCGTACGCGCTGAAGGGGCCGCTGGCGTTTCGTGCGCTCACGCTGTGGTTTGGCACGATTGCGCTCGCCGCGCTGATTCGCTTCGAAGTGGAGAATGCATGGGTCGCGGTCTGGTGGGCCGCGTTCGCTGTGGTGCTTTACGCGCTGGCGCGATTCGTGAGCCGCGAAGGATTCCGCTGGCAGGCGTACGCGCTCACGCTGCTAGTGGCGGTGCGCTGCGCCGTCGTCAATTTCGACTTGACCCAGATCTGGGCCGGCACGACGAATCTGCGCGTAGCAACAGTCGTCGCCGCTTCCGCATTGCTTTACATCTTGTTCGTTTGGTCGAAGCTGTTCGCCTGCGACGCGCGGAGCGAGGCGGGCGGCATCGCCGAGACGCTCGAGGCGCTGGCCGGACGCGAGTATCACTTATTTTTCTTCGTGCCGACGATTCTGCTTACGATTCTGATCGGCCTCGAAGTGCGGAGGGGTTATCTGACGGCGGCCTGGGGCGTGGAGGCAGTCGTGATTTTCCTTGCCGTGCTGAAACTGGACGAGCGCGCGTACCGCTGGTTCAGCCTCGGGCTGCTTTCCGTATGCGTGGTGCGCATCGTAATCATCGATGTGTGGACGCTCGACGCGCTCGGCCGCATCATCTCGTTCATCGGCCTCGGCGCGGCGCTGCTGGTGATCAGCTTCCTGTACGCGCGCCATCGCGAGATTCTCAGGAGGGTGCTGTGATACGGCGGATCGCGCTGGTGGTGCTCGTTGCGGCGAGCCTGGTGCTGATTGTGAATCTCGAGCACTCATCGTTGCGCGTGAACGTGTCGCCCGATCCGATTTTGTATTTTGTTTTCGATCGCTGACACGCGCGCCGTTGCCCTGAATGGCGGCCGTCTGCTACAGTTCGCAGGGAGGAATTTGATGGCCGTTTCGCAGGAATTGCTCGATATTTTGGTTTGCCCGCTCGATAAGACGCCGGTGAAACTTACCGCCGATCAGCACGGCCTCAAGTGCTCCACCTGCCGCCGCGTTTACCCGATTCGCGAAGATATTCCCGTGATGCTCGTGGACGAAGCCAGCATTGCCAACGAATGAAGCAGCGCGTCGCGCCAGTGCGGAAGCTGCGGCCATTTTGCCGGAGTTGCCGCGTGGCGCCGAAGTTCTGCTGATTCGCCTCCGGTCGCTCGGCGACCTCGTGCTTGAAACTCCCGCCATACGCGCGCTGCACGACTGGCGCCCCGACTTGCGCATCAGCGTGCTCGCGGAAAAACGTTTCGCGGCCGTTTTTGAAGGCAATCCCGGTGTCGTCGAAGTGATTCATCCGCAGAGTTTCCTCGCAACAACATCTGACCTCCGACGCCGCAGATTTCCCGTTGTCTTCAATCAGCACGGCGGGCCGACGAGCGCGCTGATCACCGGCGGCTCCGGCGCGGGGTCGCGCGTCGGCTGGAAGGGCTACCAGTATTCCTTCCTCTACAACGTAAAGGTCCCGGATGCCCGCGAGTTCTACGCGCGCGAAGCCGTTCACACCGCCGAGCATCGCATCTCGCAGCTCTTCTACACCGGATTGCCACGCAGAATTCTGCCCGCGAGTGAACTTTATCCGCAGCCAGACGCGGCGCGCGCCGTTACCGCAGCACTCACGTCGCTGGGAATCGAACCGGGGGCGGATTACGCGGTGTTGCAGCCGGGCGCGCGCACAGCGGGCATGCGTTGGCCGCTGTCGAAGTTTGCGGCGGTGGCGCGTTGGCTGTGGAAGACGCAGGGGATTGCGAGCGTGGTGAATCTGGCGGCGCGCGACGAGGAAATGGCGACGGTCGCAAAGCGCGAGTTCGAGGGCCTGGCGGTAATTCCACGGACTATGGACGTGCGGGAACTGATCGCGCTGACCGCAGGAGCACGGCTCTTTGTGGGGAATGACTCAGGCCCGGCTCACATCGCGTCCGCGCTCGATAGGCCATGTGTGGTGATCTTCAGCGAGACCGATCCGGAGCAATGGGGACCGCGCAACGCGCGCGGTAAGGTGGTGGCGGCAGGCGCGACGTTTGCGCACCCGCGCGGAGACAAAGCGGTGATGACGCGGCAGGAGCGGCCCGTGGCGGCGATTCCGTTAGGTGAAGTGCAGGAAGCGTGCGAGGAAGTGTTGAGGGCGTGAGGCGCATGTTCGATGCGCATACGTGCTGATCGAGGCTGTGTCGAGCCTCGCTTTACGCGTGCGGCAAAGCGGTAGCTTCGCTCCCTCAGTCCAAAGTGAACGTGCGCGCTAGAACGGCGCGAAGCCGATCGATTCGTCTTTGAACTGGACCCAGAGTTTCACTTCAGTGTTCTTCGCGGATTTCAGTTCGTCGGATTTGGGTGGGAATGGGGCGTAGGGGCTGACTTCCAAAGTGACGACGACGCCGGAGGCCGAAGGGAGGCGCGTCGCGTCCTTAATCTCAAAACTCTTGATGCCACCGCTGTACGCTTGCGGACCCCAGTCGTCCTGAAAATCCTTGAACGAATAGCTCGGCGCGGGCTTCGAAAGCTGATACGCCTTCTGCGTGTCGCCGGCGATCAGCGCGTTCATGAAATTGCGAACGGAATTTTTCTCCGTGTGATAGCGCAGCAGGTAGAGACAGAAACCGGCGACGAGCAAAATAAACACGATCGCGGTGATGACGTACCGCATGGCCTTGGCCGGCGGATGCTCGGCTGAGTTATCGAGAAGTCCCACGAATTCTCCCTGAAGCTAAAGACGCTGAAACTAGAGTTGCCGCTTAAAGAGCAGCACGCATCCGGTGATCATCACGGCCGAGATGCCCATCAAAACTAACACGTCCACGTAAATGCCTTCAATGCCCGCGCCCTTGAGCGTGAGATTGCGGAGCGCGTGCACCGTGTAGGTGAACGGATCGATCACTGAAATCCATTTCAGCCACCAGGGGAACGCCTGAATCGGATACACCGCGCCGGAAGGGAAGAAGAGCAGCGTATTCAGCACGCCGAACACGGCGCGCGGCACGAGCGGATCATCGACGCGCACCATTAGGAAAAACATGAAGCTCATCATCGTAGTGGCGCCGACGGTGACTACGAGAATGAGCAGCAGCAGGCGCTCGGGCTGCCATAAATCCGGCAGGCCGGCGATCATGCCGCCAATGATGGTTAAGACCATGCCGGCCATCAGACCTTTGATCGTGCCTGCGCCGATGAGACCGGCGACCAGCTCGGATTTCTTGATCGGCGTGACCAGATAGCCTTCGTGCAGGCCCCGCGATTTGTCGTCGATGTAAGTGATGCCGCCGCCGATCATCGCGACCACGAAAATCGAAAGCGTGATCGAGCCGGCGAGAAGGTATTTGATGTACTCGATGTACGGATAAATTTCGACGGTCTTCAGCTCCACAGTGCCGGGGAGGCGCCCCGTGACATCGGGCGTGTTGAGCTGCTGCACCATTTGCTGGACGCGCTCGAGAATCGCGCTGGAGATGAACTGGTCCGTGTTGTCCTCGGTGAAGGCGATCTGCGGCCGATCGTGTTGATAGAAGCGGCGCGAGAATTCGTTTGGGACGGTGACGATCGCGCGGACCTTGCCGTTTTCGAGGTCCTCCATCGCCCGAGCCTGCGAATCGTAGGGGATCACGCGGAATGTTTTCGGGCCGGCTTCGATGCCGTTGAACATTTCAAGAATCTTGCGCGATTCGACGGAGTGGTCCTGATCGACGAACGCGAGATCGACGCCGACGACCTTGCCGCCGAAGGCATAGCCGAGCACGACGAGTTGCAGTAGAGGGAAGACCATCGACGTCATCATCAGCGCGGGGCTGCGGAAGAATTTTCGCAAGTCGCGCTCGATGAGCGCCCAGATGCGTTGGAAGCTCATCGGCCGTTGTCCTTGTGATTCGTCATCGTCGTCGTGTCCGTTGGCGCGCTAGCGGTAGAGATGGCCGATGTCGAGATTCTTGCCGCCGGTGGTGTTGTCACGCAGGTCTTTGCCCGTGTAATGCATGAAGACGTCGTCGAGCGTCGTGCTCTGCACGGTGACTTTGCGCAGGTGCACGTTCTTCGCGCGCGTGAGGTCCATCAGAGCCGCGACGGTGGCGGGGCCGTCGTTGGACGAGATGTGAAATAGGCCATCGTGCTGCGAGACGCCCGCGGCTTGCGACAAACCTTCGAGCTGCTTTTCCCAATCGGCCGGCGGCGCGTCAAATTCCGCTTCGACCGTGTCGGTGCCGGGCACGCTGTCTTTCAGGCGGCCGGGCGTATCGAGCACGGCGAGCTTGCCGTGATCGACGATGGCGATGCGGTCGCAGAGCTTGTCTGCTTCGTCCATGTAATGTGTGGTGAGCAGGATCGTGAGGTCGGAGCTTTCACGCAGCTTGCGGATCAATTCCCACACGTTGGCGCGCGAGACGGGATCGAGGCCCGTGGTAGGCTCGTCGAGAAACAGGATGCGCGGCGAGTGAATCAGGCCGCGCGCGATCTCCAGGCGGCGGCGCATGCCGCCGGAGAAAGTGCGCACCAGCGCGTCTTTGAATTTCAGCAAGTCCACCGATTCGAGCAGCTCGGGGATGATGCGCTCGCGGTCGGCGGCCGAGAGGCCGTAGAGGCGGGCGTGGACCGTCATATTTTCGACGGCGGTGAGTTCAGGATCGGACGTGAGCGCCTGCGGAATCACGCCCATTGCGTGGCGAACGCCGTCCGCATCTTTGCGAACGTCATGGCCGGCGATGCGCGCCGTGCCGGAGGTGGGCGGCGTGAGCGTGGTCATCATGCGAATCAGCGTGGTCTTGCCGGCGCCGTTGGGACCGAGAAGAGCGAAGATCTCCTTGTGATTGACGTGGAAGCTGATGTCGTTCACCGCGACCAGATCGCCGAATTTCTTGGTGAGGTGATCGACTTCCACCGCATGAGCGGGCGTTGGCGTCGAGATCGGTTCGGCGCTCATTCGTTCCGCAGCCTTTGCAACAAGCTCTTTGCGGGTGGCTTGGGCAGCAGCACGTCGGCCGTCATGCCGGTGAACAGGCGATGATCGGTGTTGGGGACTGAAACTTTGATCGCGAAGGTCTTGATGTCGCGCTTGGTGCGGCTCACGTCGCGCTGCGTGGCGAAATCGTTCTCGACGCCCTTGAAAATCACGGTGCCTTCGATAATCTCGCCCGACGGCAGCCGGACTTTCAGCTTCTGGCCGAAGCCGACGTCGGCGATGTAGGTTTCCTCCACATCGGCTTTCACCCAGAGATGATCGATATCGACGACCACGACGATCGGCGTGCCGGGCGAGACGACTTCGCCTTGCTTCGACACGCGCACGGAGACGATACCGTCGATGGGCGCATAGATTTTCGTGTAGCTGAGCTGCGTATCCATTTCGGCTTCGCTGGCGCGCGCTTGTTCGAGCTGGGCCATGGAGGTGGAGATGGCGTCTTTGCGGACGTCCACTTGCTTGCGATTGGCGTTGGCGACGGAGAGCGCGCTTTCTTCTTCCTTGATGGCGGCCTGCAGCGCGTCGAGATTCGCTTGAGAGATGCGGACGGCGGCGTCGGCGTGGTCGCGATCCTGCACGGAGACTTCGCCCTTATCGAAAAGCATCTGCATGCGTTTTAGGTCGCCCTGATCTTTTTCGAGCTGCGCCTGCACGGGCGCAAGTTGCGCTTTGGCCATGGCGATGCGCTGTTCCTGCTGCGTCAGCGAGGCGCTGGTCTGCGTGTCTGTGAATGTGTAGTTGTTGTCGGCCTCGTGAACTTGGTTTTCGAGGCTGCTCACATTGGCGCGCGCGGCACCGAGGCTGGCAACCAGCTCGCGTGGGTCGAGCTCGGCGATCAGGTCGCCTTTCTTCACGGGCGAGCCTTCATCGACGGTGAGATTCGTGATGCGCCCGGTGATCTGCGGGCTCACGATCACTTCGTTGCCGTCGATCACGCCGACTAGCACGATGTCTTTATCGTGCGGCACGGTGAAGTAGTAGGCGATGGCGGTGATCGCAAAGATGATCGCCAGGAGCCTGAGGAACTTTTTTCCGGTCATCGGTTACTCGCTTTTGTGCGGCTCAATTTCGAGCTTGTTGTTTTCGCACGCGGCTTTGATTTTGCGGACATCAGCGCGTGCTCCAGAAAGTCCATCAACGCAACTTTCCGCTCGCGCACGGCTTGCGGCGCGAGCAGGTCGTGGCCGACCACCGCGCTGAAAATCGGCGCAGCGGCGAAATAAGAGGTGGTCATGCCCATGATCGTGAAGGCGGTGTGTTTGGGATTCACGCGGCGAAACTCGCCGGATTCGATGCCGGCTTCGACGAGCGAAATCAGGCGGTGCACAAATGGGCGCATGTACTCGCGCTTCATCCACTCGAACTGTTTTGTAGCTTCGATTGCGGCGCGCTGCACCAGGCGCGGGTAGTTCGGATGCGTTGCAAGAAAATCGAAATACGCGTTAACGAAATGCAGGAGCTTTTCGCGCGCCGTGGCGTTCGGGCGGTCCGGGCCGTAAACATTTTTGCGCAGCTGGCGCAGCAAATGTTCGAGCACGGCGCGGTGCAGGCGGCGCTTGTCGCCGAAATAGTAGTAAAGCATCGCCTTGTTGGCATGCGCTGCGAGCGCGATTTCCTCGGTGCGCGCTCCGGCCATGCCCTGCGCGGCGAAATGCGCTTCGGCGGCGGCCAGAATGCGCTTCGCCGTCTCGGGGTTCGCGACTTTTGTGCGTCCACGCGGCATTTTGGCTAGATTCCCACTCGCTTCATCACTTCCGGCGCGTAGCGCGTCCCGGCCGCGAAGCCTTTCGGAGCGATGGCGTCGATCTGCTTCAATTCTTCCGGCGTCAGATTCACGTCGAGCGCGTCGAGATTCTGGTCTAGGTATTTGCGGCGCTTGGTGCCGGGTATCGGCACGATGTCGTCGCCCTGAGCCATCACCCAGGCGAGAGCGAGTTGCGCGGGCGTGCAGTTTTTGGCGCGCGCGAGGTCTTGAATCTTTTTCACCACGTCGAGATTCTTCTGGAAGTTTTCACCCTGGAAGCGCGGGTTGTGGCGGCGGAAATCGTCCTGCGCGAAATCTTCAGGCGTCTTGATCTCGCCTGTCAGGAAGCCGCGGCCGAGCGGGCTGTACGCGACGAAGCCGATGCCGAGTTCGCGGCAAACGGCGAGAATTTCGTCTTCCGGTTCGCGCTGCCACAAGGAATATTCGGTTTGCAGCGCGGTGATGGGATACGTGGCGTGCGCGCGGCGAACGGTTTGCGGCGCGGCTTCGGAAAGGCCGAGGTAGCGGACTTTGCCTTGCTCGACCAGACGCGACATCGCGCCGACGGTTTCTTCGATCGGAGTTTCGGGATCGACGCGGTGCTGGTAGTAAAGGTCGATCACTGAAATTTTGAGGCGCTTGAGGCTCGCTTCGCACGCGCTCTGAACGTATTCGGGCTTGCCGCTCACGCCGCGGGCAAGGGGATTGGCGGGATCGCGCAGGATGCCGAACTTTGTCGCGATCGCCACCTGATTGCGGCGGTGCTTGATCGCTTCGCCGACAAGGATTTCGTTTTTGCCGATGCCGTACACGTCGGCGGTGTCCAGCAGGGTAACGCCGCGATCGATTGCGCGGTGGATCGTGGCGATGGATTCGGCGTCGTCGGTGGCGCCGTAGAATTCGGACATGCCCATGCAGCCGAGTCCCATGGCGGAGACTACGAGCGAGCTTTGTCCCAGGCGGCGGTATTTCATTTGGCCTCTCGGAGCAACTACCTGATTTAACTAACCGTATGGTTAGTTTAATCGGCGGACGGGTTCCGGTCAAGCGGCGCGGGTGGAGGAGACCCGTTGTGGCTTCACTACTGATTACGCGGCTGGCGGTGAAAAGTTACGCGGTGGCTCCGCTCGAGTATCCGGCCCAGCGAAGTGCGCGGGGTTACCTGGAGCGTGCAAGCCCCAACTACAGGCAGTGGGGAATGACTCGGTGGTGTTCGAGACTACGATTTTGTTGAGGCTGACTGAGTGGCGGAGCGGTGGCTTCGCTACCGCACTCCGGGAACGGCGTGTGAACCTTATGCGTCGAGGGCGCCGCCGTTGCCGGCGGGCGGGTCGATGGTGTATTTGGTTTTGGCTTTTTGCTTGTGCAACGACAGCGCGAGATTGATGAGTTCTTCGAGAAGCTGGGAGTAGGAGAGGCCGGAGGCTTCCCACAATTTTGGGTACATGCTGATGCTGGTGAAGCCGGGGATGGTGTTCAGCTCGTTGACGTAGATTTTGTTGGTACGTTTTTCGAGGAAAAAATCGCAGCGCGCCATGCCGGTGCCGTCGATACACCGGAAGGCCTTTACGGCGTATTCCTGGAAGGTGCGCACTTGCTTCTCGGTCAGCTCGGCGGGAATCACGAGCTGCGTGCCCTGCTCGATGTATTTCGCTTTGTAGTCGTAGTAGTCGCGGTGGGGAACGATCTCGCCGGGAATCGACGCGCGAATCTCGTCGTTGCCGAGCACGCTCACTTCAATTTCGCGCGCATCCACGCCGCGCTCGACGATCACTTTCAGGCCGAACTGCGCGGCGTGATCGATCGCTTCGGGAAGTTGCTCGCGCGTGGTGACCTTCGTCATGCCAACAGAGGATCCCGCCGTGGCCGGCTTCACGAAGATCGGCAAACGCAGCTGCGTGAGAATGTCGGCGACGATGTCTTCACGATTCGCTTCCCATTCCGACCGGCGAAACACGATGAACGAAACAACGGGCATGCCAGCCTGCTCGAACAGGCGCTTCTGCACATCTTTGTCCATGCCAACGGCCGAGGCGAGCACGCCCGCGCCGACGTAAGGCATGTTGGCCATTTCGAGAAGACCCTGCACCGTGCCATCTTCACCGAAGGTGCCGTGCAGCACGGGAAACACGACATCGACCGGCACGCTGGGTTGACCCGCGCCCGCACCGAGCGGAACGAGCGTGGCGGCGCTGGGATCAGCGGGCAGCAACACACGGTTGCCGGTCTTCAGCACGTCGCCGAGCATCTTGTGCGCCTTGGAGCTAACCAGCCACCGGCCGTCTTTATCGATGCCGATGGGCACGGCTTCGTATTTTTCCGGATCGAGCGCGCGGATCACCGATGTAGCGGATGCGAGCGACACTTCGTGCTCGCCCGATCGACCGCCGAAGAGGATGCCTACCCGGAGCCGCTTTTTCTCTCTTATCGCCATCACAGAATCTTTTTGCCGAGGCCGGAGAGCACGAGTTCGACGCCGAGCGAAGCCGTCGTATTGTGCACGTCGATCACGGGGTTTACTTCCACCAGCTCGAACGAGCACATTTGCTTACTGTCCGCGACCATCTCGAGAGCTAGGTGCGCTTCGCGGTAGGTGACGCCGCCGCGCACCGGAGTGCCAACGCCGGGCGCATCCGTTGGATCCACAAAATCCATGTCGAGGCTCACGGCAATTCCAGCGGTGTCGTCGCCCGCAAAGCGCAGCGCGTCAGACATCACCTCACGCATACCACGCTCGTCGATATCGCGCATGGTGAAGACGTGAACGCCGGTTTCCTTCATGAGCCTGCGCTCTTTGGCGTCGAGGTCGCGAATGCCCACGAGCACCACATTGCGCGGCTCGACCATCGGCTTCACTTTGGTGAGGCCGGTAAGCTCGGGCGGACCGTAGCCCATGATGGAGGCGAGGGGCATGCCGTGGATATTGCCGGAGGGCGAGGAGTCGGGCGTGTTCATGTCGCCGTGCGCATCGAGCCAGATGACGCCGACGCGTTTGGAATCTTTTTCAAAGAAATGCGAGGCAGCTCCCGCGACGGTGCCAACGGCGATGGAATGGTCGCCGCCAAGCACGAGTGGCAGCATGTCCTCGTCGAGAGTTTTCTTCACGGCTTCGGCGAGGCCTTTGCAGGCTTCCGCGATTTCAGCGAGGTATTTGGCGTTCTTTTCGCCGTAGTGCTGCTCTTCAGGCTGATTGACGGGCACGTTGCCGGAGTCTTCCACCTGCCGGCCGAGCTGCTTCAGGCGCGCCTGCAGGCCCGCGACGCGCAGGGCGGAAGGGCCCATGTCCACGCCGCGGCGGCTCGCTCCCAGGTCCATCGGCACACCGATAATGCGGATTTTTTCGGGCATGATTTCAGCTTTTTCGATCCCGTACGAGAGGGAAGGAGTCTTAAGGATAGACTCGATACAGCATCCGAGGGAAGGGGATGACCTCGCGGATGTGCTCGGTCCCGCATATCCAGGCGACGGTGCGTTCCAAGCCCAGGCCAAAGCCCGCATGGGGCACGCTGCCGTAGCGTCGCAGGTCCAAATACCACTCAAATGACGCTTCCGGCAGGCCGTGCTGGCGCAGGCGCTCGATCAGCGTGTTGTAATCGGCGAGGCGCTCGCCGCCGCCGATGATTTCGCCGTAGCCTTCGGGCGCGATCATGTCGAAGCTCAGCGAAAGCTCCGGGCGGTCCGGATCGGTGGCCATGTAAAACGCTTTCATGGCGGCCGGATAGCGGTGGATCACCACTGGCCGGTCGAATTCCTTCGAGATGATCGTTTCTTCGTCGCCGCCGAAGTCGTCGCCCCACTTGGCGGGATTGCCGGCGCCTTGCAGGACTTTAATCGCGTCGTCGTAGGTGATGCGCGGGAAGGGCGGCTTGATTTTTTCCAGCTTCGCCACGTCGCGCTCGAGCATGGCCAGTTCGCGCGAGCGATGTTTGATCACGGAATCGATGACGTTGCTGACCAGGCCTTCGCCGAGCTGGATCATATCTTCCAGGTGCGCGAAAGCGGCTTCCGGTTCGAGCATCCAGAATTCGGTGAGGTGGCGGCGGGTTTTGGATTTTTCGGCGCGGAACGTGGGGCCGAACGTATAGACTTTGCCAAGCGCGGCGGCGGTGGCTTCCACGTAGAGCTGGCCAGACTGGGTGAGGTAGGCCTTCTGATCGTCGATGTAATTCACTTCGAAAAGCGTGGTGGTGCCTTCGCACGCGGCGGGCGTGAAAATTGGAGCGTCGGTGAGCGTGTAGCCCTGCGCGTCCATGTAATTGCGGGCGGCGAGCTCGGCTTGCGCGCGGATGCGCAGGATCGCGGCCTGGCGCGGCGTGCGGATCCAGAGGTGGCGGCGGTCGAGCAGGAAATCCACGCCGTGCTCTTTCAGCTGGATCGGGTAGGGAGTCGAGTCGGCGACGCGCGAGACGACTTCGATGGCGCTGACGCCAATTTCGTAGCCGCCGGGCGCGCGCTTCTCTTCGCGGATCGAGCCGGTGACGATCACGCTCGATTCGATGGGCAGGCCTTTCAGCGCCGCGAACGCGTCGGGCGATTCTTTGAGCGAGACGACGCCCTGCATGATGCCTGAGCCGTCGCGGAAAATGGGGAAAAGGAGCTTGCCGGATTCGCGCATGTTGTAGAGCCAGCCGCGAAGCGTGACGGTCGAGCCTGCGTGCTCGCCGGCCTTGTCGATGGTGGTGATGGGAGCTTTTTGTGTGGTGTCGTCGGTCATTTTGCTGCTGGTCCCTTTCGTTTCAGAAATTCTGCGGCGGTGTGTGCTACTTGCCCAGCGCGTTTTCGAGTTTGTCGCAGGCGGCGCGAATTTCGTCGAGCGTCGGGCCGCCTCCGGCCTGTTCTTTCAGCTCAAGCACCAGCGGAATCGCGCCTGCTCCAGCGATGCCTGCGAGCGCGGCCTTCCAGTCGATGGTGCCGGCGTAGGGCAGCAGGTGCTCGTCCTTCTCGCCGTGATTGTCATGGATGTGCGCGGTGACAACGCGTTCGCGCATCGCGTCGAAGCTCGATTCCACGCCGTCTTCCATGTGCGCGTGGCCGATGTCGAAGCACAGCTTCAATTCATGGAGGTGCGTCTCGGCGATGAAGTGCTGCAGCGAACTCGGCGCGCCCAACTCGTCGGGCGTATTTTCTAGCGCGATGGTGACGCCGCGAGCCTTTGCGAAGACGACGAGGTGCTCGAGCGAGGTGAACGCCGCGTCGTACTTGCGCTGGTCGGCGGACTGGCGGCCGTAGCCGAGATGCTGTACGAGGAACTTACAGGGAATCGTCTCTGCGGTTTCGAGCGCGCGCTTGATTTCGTCCACGGCGTCGAGGCGGCGAATGCGCTCGGTGTCTGAAATCGAGATTGGGACGCCGCCGTCGTTGCGCGCCGAGCCTTCGCTTTCGGCGGGCGAGTGCAGCGCGTGCAGACTGAGCCCGTATTCGGCGAGCGCGTTGCCAAGGTCGCGCACTGACTGCTGATTGCGGTAATTGAAGTGGTGCGCGCGGCAATAGACTTCGACGGCTTTGAAGCCGGCCTGCTTGGCCGCCGCAAGATCCGAAGCGGCGAGCTTTTGGTTCACGAATCGATACGTGGAAAGAATGCGTTCCATGATGCCCCTGGGATAGACGAAATATGTTCGACTGGAACGCAAGTTTCGTCAACCGCCCCCGGAGGCCCGTGTTCGCAAGCGCGTCAGTGAATCGCCCGGAGTGGCTCGGTTGGGCTTGCGCGATGCGCGAGAGACGAACGATAATTTTCGGACACATGCCGACCTTTAAACGAGTGTTCCGCGCGATGGCGCCGATGTCTGTGACGATGCTGGCGGCCGCGCTGCTGGTGCAGGGCTGCGGGCCGCGCCTGAGTTTGCTCGATGAACTGGCGCAGTCCGGCAAGATCAATGAGAACGCGCCCGTGCTCGCGCATCTCGAAATTGAAATCAACGCGCCGCCTGCAAAGGTGTGGGCGCTGCTTGTCGATGCGCCGTCGTGGCCCAAGTGGACCAATCAGATCAGCAGCGTCACTCCGGATGGGCCGCTCGCCGCCGGAAAGAAATTCACGTGGAAGTCGGGCGACACGGAAATCGAATCGCAGGTGCAGCTGCTCGAGCCGCAACGCCGCCTAGCGTGGACGGGAACCGCGATGTCCGCAAAGGCGATTCACGTGTGGGAATTGAAGGAAGCGCCAGGCGACCGCACGCTCGTGAAAATGAAAGAATCGATGGACGGGCCGCTGATGTCGCGCCTCTACCCCCAAGACAAACTCAGCGCCGCCGGCATGGAATGGCTGCTAGCGCTGAAGCGCGCCGCTGAACCTCCCGCGCCCGCTGCGCCCGCCGCCTCCTCACCTGCCACGCCTCCTTCGCCCGCATCGCACTAGCTCCGCCCAGGTACCCTAGGCGAGCGCAGCGAGCTGTAACATAGACTGTCAGTCTGTGCAGCGTTCCAAGTTCCTCACTCCAACGGCCGGTCGAACAAAGCGAACTCTTCCTCATCCGGTGCTTCGAACGCCGCCATCCACTCCGCCAGAGCTTCACGCTTAATCGGTGGATCCTCCATCCCGCGCCCTGAAATGCGCTCAAACAAAGCTTCCTCTGGAGCATGCAGGTAGTGCAGTTCGACTGCCGCGCCAAGCTCGCGAGCGCGCAGCCGAAGCGCGTCACGCTCCGATCGTGCCCACGTCCCCCACTCGATGATCACGTTGTTGCCCAGCGAGAGTAGCTGCTGCGCGAGCTTCCACTGGAGTTGTTCAATTTTCGCGCGCACTGGCTCGTCGTAGATGTCGATTTCGAGCGCGTGCATCCAGTCGTCGGGTGAGAAACGAACTGCGGCGTATTCGTTCTCGAGTCGCTTCGCGAGCGTGGTTTTTCCGGCGCCCGGCAAGCCGCAGATGATGGCGAGACGGCTTTTCGTGGATGATTCGTTCATGGGGAAACCTAGCGGTCGCATTGGAAAATGGACACGAACGCGTAGCACGCACCCTTTTGAGAAGAAAAGTGTGCGGCACCGGGAAAGGCTAGTAGCCGACGGCTTTGCCTTCGCGGCGCGGGTCGCCGGCGCCCAGGCGCTCTTTGGTGTCGGGATCAATGCCGATGGCCTCGTCCTGGCCGATGAAGCGGCGATTCGGCGAAATTTTGTAGCCGCGCTCTTCAAGTCCCGAGACGACCGTATCGGAGATGAACGGTTCGAGTCCCACCGTGTCCGGCAGCCACTGTTGATGAAAACGCGGTGCGTTGATCGCGGCTTGCGCTTCCATATTCAACCGAATCCAGTTGATGACGGTGAGCAGCACGGTGTTGATAATCGTCGGGCCGCCGGGCGAGCCGGTGACGAAGCTGAGCTGGCCGTCGCGCAGCACAATCGTCGGCGTCATCGAGCTGAGCGGCCGCTTGCCGGGGCCGATCGTATTCGCTTCTGATTGCACGAGTCCAAAAAGATTCGGCTCGCCGGGATGCGCGGTGAAATCGTCCATCTCGTCGTTGAGCAGGAAGCCGCCCTCGGACGTGACTGCCGAGCCGAACGAATCGTTGAGCGTGTACGTGTTTGCAACGGCGTTTCCCGCAGCATCGACGACGGAGAAGTGCGTCGTATTCATGTGTCCCACTTCGGCGAGCGCACGCTGCGCGGCAACCTCGTAGTTCTCGCGCGAATCGCCGTCTTTCAAAGCCGCCGCTGCCGCCGGGCACGGCGCATCGGCGGCGACACTCTCAAATGCTGCCGGATCGCCCGCACCGATTTTCTCGCTGCTGGATGCGTCGATGGGATCTATGGTCTTGCGCCGCACATCCGCGTAGCAACGCGACGTGAGCCCGCGCACCGGAATTTTCGCGTCGTCCGGATCGGCCAGAAATGCGGCACGGTCGGCGAACGCCAGTCGCATTGCCTCGATCGTGAGGTGTACGGACTGCGTGTCGTCCCAGCCCTTCAATTGATACGCATCGAGAATGTTCAGCGCCTCAATCATCGCCACGCCACCGGAGCTCGGCGGCGGGCTGGTGATCAGCTGCCAATCGTGGCCACCGTAGCGGTAGGTTGCGAGCAGCGGATCGCGAGTCTTCGGTTCGTAGTGCTCGAGGTCAGAGTAAGTGACGAGGCCGCCCTCGCGCTTCATTTCGTCCGCGAGCTGGTGCGCCAGCTTACCGTGGTAGAAATCGCCCGCGCCGGCCTGTGCGATGCGCTTCAGCGTCGCGGCGAGTTCCGGCTGCTTCAGCACCTCGCCGGAATCGTAGTAGAGGCCGCCCTTCAAGAAAATCCGGCGGCTGGCGGCAAACATCTGCAACGTCTTTGCGTTTTCCTGAAAAAGCTGCGACAGGCGCGAACTTACGGGAAATCCGTTCTCAGCAAGATCGATCGCGGGCTGCATCACGTCGGCGAGCTTCATGGTGCCGTAAGTCTTCAGCGCGAGCGCCAGGCCGGCAACCGTGCCGGGCACCGCGACGGCGCGATAGCCGGTGAGCGACGGATCGACGTCCGGCAGGTGATCCATCTTTGAATACATATCGCGCGACGAGGAGGCGGGCGCGGTCTCGCGGTAGTCGATGAATTTCGCGCGGCCATCGTTCATTCGGACGAGCATGAAGCCGCCGCCACCGATGTTGCCCGCCTCGGGCTCGACTACCGCCAGCGCGAACCCGACGGCGACTGCGGCGTCGATCGCGTTTCCGCCGCGCTTCAAGATCGCCGCGCCCGCCGCGGAAGCGAGTTCTTCATCGCTGACCACCATGCCGTTCTTCGCGCGCACGGGCTGCAGCGGCCAGTCGAGATTTTTCACCGCGGGACGCGCGTTGAACTCGCGCGGAGTTTGCTGCGCTGGCGCCTGAACCGGTGCTTGCGCCGGCGCTTGAGCGAGTACAGTCGATCCGATCGCGCAGACCGCGGAAACCGAAAACAAAAATCGCGCCGGGAATTTCACGATGAGGACGTCCTCTGAAAGGAATTGCGAACCTGAAGCCAGTTCCGGGGGCGGCGCCTCAATCGCTCATCATCACCATTACCAGCGCGATAAACCCGCCGAGCGCCAGCGCCAGCAGTATCCAAATCCAAATCGAGAACCGCTTGCGCATCAGCGCTTTCGGGGCTTCATTCGGGGCGCTGTGATCGAGGTCATCGAGCGCCACATCGGCGCGAGCGGGAAATTCTTCGCCCGAGCCGCTTGTCTGCGGTCCCGGCTCGCCCTTGCGCGGAATGAACTCTTGCGGCATTGCAAACGATGCTAGCACCGCGCGAAATCGAGGCGCAAGCACGCCAGCAAAAGGGAGAGGATTTGCGGGATTAGAGCGACATCATACTGAGCATGAGCAGAGCGGCAGCGCCGCCGATCACAATCGCCAGCAGCATCCAGCGTTTCAGCCGTGGGTAGGTCTTCGGCAGCGCCAGCATGTGGCTCGACGGATCGGTCTGGGGAAAAATCGAGGCTCCAGCTTTGGAGGCTGGCCGGGAGGGACTTGAATCCGTATAAGACGAAGAGTCGCTTTGTGCGATGCCCGAAACTGGGTTAGGCATTGGAAGGCATATTACACCTGTGTGAATTGAAGTCGAGTGGAAATTCGTCTCGAGGTGTCGATTTCCACAGGGTTGGCACCGGCCGCCTGCTTCATCCGTGGAGCAGAGACTTGATCCTGCCGAGAAGTTTCAGTTTGTCGCCGGCGTGTGCGCGCGAAAGGTACTCGAGTCCACAAGCCGCGCCGAGGTAAGCGCGCCCACCGGCGATGCGCGGCAGCAGCTTATCCAGCGTGCGGGCCACGTCGTCCGCATTTTCCATGTCTGCCGCCGTGCCGCTCACCAGGCCAAACGCGATGGGCTTGTCCGCGCCGTCGCCCGCGATTTTTTCCGCGAGCGCATCTCCGCCGACGGTGAAATCGAGGCCGATCACATCGACGGGCAGCTCCATCAATTTTCCGTAGAGCGGCGATGCGTCGCGAAAGTAAGTGTGAAGCGCCAGCTCTACCACGCGGCCCGACTGGCGCATGCGATCGCGCGAGGCGATCAGCGGCTTCAGCGCCGCTTCCAACATAGGCCAGTCCGCCGTGTGATAGAGGATCGCGGGTTCGTCGATCTGAATCAGCTGCGCACCGCCGCGAGCGAGAATTTCGATTTCCACGGCGAGCACTTCCGCGAAATCCTGCGCGCGCGCAGCGAGGTGTTCAGAGGTGTCGCGCGTGTGAGCCGCGCCGTTGCCATTTTCAGTGAGCGAATATTTCGCGAGCGTGTACGGGCCGGTGAGCACGGGCTTGATGGCGAGCTTGCCGGCTTTCGAGGGGGGCGTCGGCAGGCCGCCGAGAGCGTTGCGCGCAAAACTGTATTCGTCGGCAACGAGCTGGCCACGGCGCAAAATCTTGGCGGTGAGCACGGGCTGGCGGAAATAGGTGCGCGTCTCGAAGAAGGGAAGCAACTCGTCGAGCCGTACATTGTCGAGCTTTGCGGGAATATGCGAGATGGGGTCGGCCCAGCGAATCTGGCCGTCGGTGATAATGTCGAGCCCGGCTTCCACCTGATCGGCAATCGCGCGGCGGGTCATGGCGTTCTGCGCGTCGAGCAGGTCGGCGGACGTGCGGTCGCCGCTGGCGAGAGCGTCCATCGTGCGGCGCAGGATCAGCAGTTCGTGCGTCTCGCCGAAGCGCGGATATCCCCCAGCGCTCGCGAGATACAACCCGGGCGATCGAAGCGTCATGCGTAACCTCTACAAAGGGGGCGTGCAGAAAAGTTAGTCGAATCGCAGGGGCAGGTCAAGTTGCGCGCACGCGTTAGCGCGCACGGAATGTTCGCGTGAGGCACGTTTGAGCTTGCGCCACGTATATCGTAGGCTACTTTACATGCGCGCCGGTCGCGTCGTGCACAACCATACCCGATGAAACGCCGCAATCACGGATTTGTTCTCGCCATTCTTGTTTCGTTCACGTCAGTATTGATGTTCGGCATCTCTGGGGCTGCGTTTTCGTCGCAGCAACAGCCAGGGGGCGTCGCTGAGGCTCTGGATCGCGGAGACGATAACGCCGCGGCGCAAAAATACGAGGAAGCGCTCGCGGCGTATCGCCAGGCGGACGTCCTCGCGAACCACTCGTGCGCCGAGTGTCTTTTGCGGATCGCGAAGACGTCGTTGTTGCTCGGCGATACGGCGACGGCGCTGAGTGCGTCTGCCAGCGCCGCAAGCTCGGCGGGCGAGAATCGCGTGCTGGCCGCCGATGCGCACCTGCTGCGTGGGGAAATTCTGGTGGCGACCTCGAGCGACGCGAAGGATCCAAAGTTTGCGCAAGCCGAGCGGGAGTATCGCGCGGCCCTCGCGGCAAGCCCGAAGAAATCCATGGCGCGATTTTCGCTTGGGATGCTGCTGCTCAGCGAAGGCCGCCAAGCCGAGGGCGTGGCCGAGCTGCAAGCGTACGTGGACGGTCCGTTCGCCGATCCCAAGCGATCAGAACGCGCCGAACGCATCATCGCGAATCCAGCGCTGGCGCTCACGCCCACGTCCGACGATTTCTCGTTCACCGCGCTCGACGGCGGAAAAATCTCGCGCGACGGACTGCGCGGCAGCGTGGTGCTGCTCGATTTTTGGGGCTCGTGGTGCCCGCCGTGCCGTGAGTCGATTCCGATCGTCGCGAGTCTCCACAAGAAATTCGCGGGCCAGCCCGTGAAAGTCATCGGCATCAGCTCGGACGACAACGAGCAGGCGTGGCGCTCGTTCATCGCCGAGCACCAGATGAACTGGACGGAATATCTTGACCGCGATTCGCAGGTGATGACGGTTTTTGAGATTCAGGCGTTTCCCACGTTTGTGGTGCTCGACCGCAACGGCGGCATCCAATTCCGCCAGGCCGGGCTCGACGAAAAAACGGAAGCGACGATCGAGTCGGCGATTCACGCAGCGATGCTCGTGCCGGTCCAATCGGCGCCAGCTTCACCCGGCGCCGCTAAGCCCGCCGCTTCAGCGTCGCCTGCGAGCGCTGCAGTACCAGCGCCGGCGGCGGCATTGCCGCATCTCGCGCACGGGCCGCGCGGGAATTGGCAGGCTGCAGACATACCTTTTACCGCCGCCGCGATTCTGGGCGCGCAGGGCGCCGCAAAAGCGTCCGAAGCCGGCTACAAGACGGCGCCCGACGAAGTGGAGAACGGCGACGCAGATAAGGGTATCTACCGGAACGAATTCTTACGATTTTCTTACGCGTACCCGGCGAAGTGGATCCCCGACTCGCCGGAGGAACTCGAACGCCAGAACGAAAACGCGACGCGGTGGCTTGAGGCTCAGTCGCTCGCGGGCTTTACCGTGGTGCCCGTGCCGAAAATTGTGATGACGGCGCGGCCCGACGCTCGCGCGCGGTTGCCGTTTGCGCGAATCAGCGTGCAGGCGGCGGACTCGACCGACGCGGGAACCGCACAACAAGACGCCGAGCGGCTCGCTCATGTGACCGGGGCGACGATTCACACCGCTCCTCAGCCAATCGCCGTCGGCGCCCGCACAGTATTCCTGATGGATTTTCAGCTGCCGAATGCCGACCCGCCGCTGTATCTCGCGGCCGTCGAATTTCAGGCAGGCTCATGCCGCGTGACGATCGAACTCGCCGCGGCGACGCACGACGAACTCGCGACGATCGTGAAGACGCTGCCGTCGCTGAAGTTTTACGACAAGTAGTTACGCCACTTTCCGCGCCTGAACCTGCCGAACGCTTCGCCTCAACCTGACGTTACGCGCGAGGTTCAATTTCGTGGGCTTCCTGTTCGCGTCGACGGCGTGCAGGCTGCGCCATAGGTGGAGCGTCGCGTAGGCGCGCCACGGGCGCCACGTCTCGGCGCGGGCGTCGAGCGCGCGATGATTGGCGAGCCCGCTCGCGCGCAGCAGCGCCACGTCGCCCGTGGGAAACGCATCCGGATCGCCGAACGCGCGCATTGCAACGTACTGCGCCGTCCACGCGCCAACACCGGGAATTTCTCGGAACTTTTCCGCGAACTCCGGCACATCGATCACGCCGTCAAACGAGAGCACCCCGTCGCGCACGCGCCGCGCGAATTCGCGAATCGTTTCGGCGCGCGCTTTCGTGAGGCCCACTCGCGAGAGATCCGCGCCTGCTAACAGTTTCGCGTCCGGAAAAATGGACGTGAGGCCGGCAACCGGCGCGTATGCGATTCCAAATTGCCCGGCGATGCGGCCTGTAATCGTCGAAGCGCCCTGCACGCTGATCTGCTGCCCCACAATCGCGCGAACCGCCAGCTCGAATCCATTCCACGCGCCGGGCACGCGCATCCCTGGCGTTGCACGAACCATCGGCGAGAGCAGCGGATCCGAGCGCAACGACCGTGCGATTTTTGCGGGATCGGCGTTCAGGTCCAGCATCGCGCGAATGCGCTCCACGATGTGAAACAAAGCCGCCGAATCGTCAAACTCGATGGTGAGCGTGAGCGCGTGCTTCGACGCCGCGAGACCGACTTCGAAATACCCGCGCCGGCCGTTCCATTCGATCGTGCGGCGGTAGGCGTTGTTCTCAACGTGTTCGACGCCGGGAATCGCGCGGCGGCGCAGGAAATCGAGGACGCCCTCCCAATCGTAAGGCGGGCGGAAGCGCAGCTCGAACGAATAGCGATTGTCGCCGCCGACGGCGCGGGAGTCCGGGCGCGCGAGTTTCCGGATGTGCGTCGGGGTGCGCTTGTACGTGCTGCGGATTGCCGCATTGAATCGTCGCACGCAACCGAAGCCGGATGCGAATGCGATTTCGCCCATCGGCAGCCGCGTCTCATCGATCAATTTTTTTGCGAAGTGTAAACGGCGCGTCTGCGCCACGGAACTCGGCGTCGCGCCGAGATGCTTGAGAAATAACCGGCGCAGGTGGCGCGTGCCGACGCCGAGGCGTTCGGCGAGGCCCTCGACGCCGCCGGATTCGAGGCCACTTTCGCCGATCAAGAGCATCGCGCGCGAGACCGTGTTCGAAGTGCCGGCCCACGCTTTCGTTCCCGGCGAGCATTCCGGCCGGCAGCGAAGGCACGGGCGGTAACCCGCTTCGGCGGCGGCCGCAGCGGTGGGGAAGTAGGTGCAGTTTTTCTCTTTGGCCGTCGGCGCCGGGCAGATCGAACGGCAATATACGCGGCTGCCCCTCACGCCGATGAAAAATTTGCCGTCGAATCGCGGATCGCGCGAAAGCCGCGCTCGCGAGCAGACGCGCCAGGGAAGTGTCATAAGCCGATGATAGGTGACGCGCGGCAAAGAGTTGGACGTTTTCGGACATCGCCCCGGCGACCGCATTTTACGACGGCGGCCCCATGAAATCACCCGGCGGCGGAAAAGTATTCGAGTCCGAAACCGTCCAACGCTCGCCGCCCGATGAAATTATGTTGTACTCCGCGGCGACGTTCACACTAACCCCAAGCGGGAACGTCGTAGGTCCACGGCGTCGCCGCCACTCGTCTCCGTCGAGACTCCGGCGGCCGCGCCGTGGAAGTGCAAATTAAAACGCAGTGCGTTACCGACGCCGCGATCATTCGAACTGAGGAGAATTCTCGATGCTGAATCGTAAAGTTTTGCTGGGCTTCCCGTGTTTGCTCGCGGTCGCGGCCTTGGCGTTCGCGGTCCATGCTCGTGCCACCGCGCACCTCACTCACCCGCCGGCTGACGCTCAAGCGAAAGCTTCGCCCCGTTGCTCCATGCCCGAATATCACCAGCTCGATTTCTGGCTGGGGGACTGGGACGCGTACGACGTGAGCGATCAGAAGACCGCCGCAGCTCGCCTGAAAGTCACGCCGGTAGTTGGCGGTTGCGCTCTGCAGGAGGATTACCAGCAGTTTGACGGAATGAAGGGCTGGAGTTTTTCCGGTTACGACGCGCACGCGGGCGTCTGGCACCAGAATTGGGTGACGAACGGCGGTACTTGGCTTTTCATGAATGGAAAATTTCAAGACGGAACGATGGTGCTGATCGCAACCGAACACAAGACCAGCGGCGACGCGCTGATGCGTAGCTCGTGGAAGGCCGTGGATGGCAATGTCCGCGAGTGGGCCGATGAATCCACAGACAACGGCGCCACGTGGACGCCGATGTTCGACATGATCTTCAAGCCGCACCAAGCCGCGAACGGCCAATAGCCGCACGCGCGCGCGACGAAGCTTGCGGCTTAGACTTCCGGCGTTGAGCCGTCGCCCGTTGCGTCGCCAACGGAGAAGTACGAGCAATCGGGATGCTGGAACACCAGCGCGCTGACGCTCGCTTCGGGGTCCATCATCATGCCTTCGGTGAGGTGCACGCCGATTTCTTCGGGGCGCAGCAGCAGCCACAGGCCGGCTTGATCATCGAGGTTCGGGCACGCGGGATAGCCGAAGCTGTAGCGCTTGCCGCGGTAACGAGAAGTGAAGCGGTCCTGCATCGTCATCGTCGGCGGATCGGGGAAACCCCAATCCTCGCGGATGCGGCGGTGCAGCCACTCCGCGCACGCTTCGGCCGTCTCGATGGCGAGCGCCTGCAGCGCATGCGAGAAAAGGTAGCGGCCCGCGGCTTTCGCTTCTTCGGATTTTTCGCGGATGTTTTTTCCGGCGGTCACCACAAAGAGCGCGAGGTGATCCCGTTCGCCCTTCACGGCGGGCAAAATGTAGTCGGAAAGGCACAGCTTGTCTTTCACGCGCTGGCGCTGGAAATGGAACGTGTGAACTGGCGCGTTAGCCGAAGGCTCAAACAGCGCGATGGAATTTCCGCGCCGCTCAGCCTCGAAGAATTGCCACACCGCGCCGACCTTCATGTAGCTCGCGCACTCCTGCTTCACTTCATCCACGGCTGCTTGCAACTCAAGCGCACGCGGATCGCGCGCGGCCAGAGCCTTCTCGAAGCTACCGCGGAAGCCGAGGTGCCGCCCGAAGAGCATGTACGGGTTCACGTAGCTCCACATTTCCGCCAGGTCCGGCACGGCGCGCACCTTGCGGTCGA
The DNA here is from genome assembly GCA_963702125.1 of uncultured Acidobacteriota bacterium. GTDB lineage: Bacteria > Acidobacteriota > Terriglobia > Acidiferrales > UBA7541 > Palsa-295. The sequence continues at coordinate 2,765,235 of OY969716.1, read as the reverse complement.
GATACGCGACGGGCTGAATCGGCAGATCCACGCGCACGCGCGGCGAGCGCTCGTCGCCGGCAGGTTCGAGCGGCGCAGACGCCGGCTCATCGAGGACGGCAGTGCCAACGTGAACGTGCTTCTCGATTGTGGTTGCGCGCGTCGCGGGGTCGCTCAGCTCGTTCATGAGGCGCAGGCCGGTCATCGCGTCTTTCGCGTAGCAGACGGCGCTCGCATACTGCGGCGCGATTTTTCCGCGCGTGAATTTGTCGGAGAGCGCGGCTCCGCCCACGAGCAGCGGCACATTGATTCCGGCTTCGCGTAAGTCCGAAGCGGTCGTCACCATCTGCTGCGCGCTTTTCACCAGCAAGCCCGAAAGACCGATCGCGTCGGGTTTGTGCTCGCGGAAGCCTTTGATCAAATCCTCGGGCGGAACTTTGATTCCGAGGTTGATCACATCGTAGCCGTTGTTCTTCAGAATGATCTCGACGAGATTTTTGCCGATGTCGTGCACGTCGCCTTTCACCGTGGCGAGCACCACCTTCGCGCGCTTCTCGGTGTCGGCCTTCTCCATAAAACTTTCCAGATGGCCCACGGCCGTCTTCATCGCTTCGGCGGACTGCAGCACTTCGGCGACGATCAGCTCGTTATTGTTAAAAAGGCGGCCCACTTCGGCCATCCCCGCCATCAGCGGGCCGTTGATGATGTCCATCGGCGGCGCGCCTTCTTTCATTTTCAGGTCGAGGTCGGGAATAAGGCCGTCTTTGGTGCCTTCGAGAATGTAATTCGAGAGGCGCTGGTCGAGCGGCAGGTCGGCGGCCTTTTCTTTTTTCTTCGTGCCGGCGCCGCGGAAATGCTCGGTAATCGCGACGATGTGGAAACTGTTCACGGCGGCTTTCTGCTCGCGCGATTGTTTGCGCCAGTCGGAGGGCACGTCGCGAAGCAGCGCCGCATTCGTGTGGCCTTCAGGCACTTCGGCTGGCGGCGTGTTGAATAGCAGGCTCTCCGCGAGCTTGCGCTCTTTGTCAGGCAGCGAGCCGTAGCGTTCAAGGCGTTCGGCGTTCACGATCGCCAGATCGAGGCCCGCTTTCGTGCAGTGATAAAGGAAAACAGAGTTCACCACTTCGCGCGCGCCCGGCGGCAAGCCGAACGACACGTTTGAAATTCCCAGCACCGTGCGCACGAAGGGAATCGATTTCTTGATCTCGCGGATGCCTTCGATCGTCTCCACGGCGCCGCCGATGTAATTTTCGTCGCCGGTCGCGCACGGGAACACCAGCGGATCGAAGACGATGTTCTCGGCGTGGATGCCGAATTTTCCCGTCAGCAAGCCGTGGGAGCGTTCGGCAATCTCGCGTTTTCGTTCGCGCGTAAATGCCTGCGCCTGCACGGGGTCTTCGTCGATGCAGCCGACCACCAGCGCCGCGCCGTACGAACGCGCCAGCGGGCATACGCGCTCGAATTTTTCTTCGCCGTCTTCGAGGTTGATCGAATTGATGATGCTCTTGCCCTGGCAGTAGGTGAGCGCCAGTTCGATGCCGCGCGGATCGGTGGTATCGATCATGATCGGCGCTTTGATTTTGCGGATCAGGTGCTCGTAGAAGGGCGGAACGTCGGCCAGTTCGTCGCGATCCGTGCTTTGCAGGCACACGTCCACGATGTGCGCGCCGCTTTTCACCTGGCGCCGCGCGATTTCCGTGGCTTCTTCCCACTGCTCCGCGGCCACCAGATTCTTGAAGAGCCGCGAGCCGATCACGTTCGTGCGTTCGCCGACGATCAGCGGCCGCGTGGATTCTTCGGCTTCGACCATCTCAATGCCGGAATACACAGCGCGATGGTTCGGATCGGGCAGCGCGCGTGGCTTTTTGCCGTCTGCCATTTGCGCCATCGCGCGAATATGTTTTTCCGTGGTGCCGCAGCATCCGCCGACAATATTCAGCCAGCCGCGCTCGATGAAGCGATCGAGCTGCTCGGCGAGCGTCGCTGGCGTCTCGCCGTACAGTCCCTCTTCGTTGGGCAATCCGGCGTTCGGATAGCACGAGACCGCGCGGCTCGTCAGCGACTGAAGCGTGCGGACGTGATCGGTCATGAATTCAGGACCGGTAGCGCAGTTCAGTCCCAGCGCGATCAGGTCCACGTGGTCGAGCGACGCCCAAAGCGCTTCGATGCCTTGACCCGCGAGCATCGTGCCCATCGCTTCGATGGTCACCGACACGATCAACGGAATCGGCTGGCCGAGTTCGCGGCCCAGTTCCTGGATGGCGAGAATGCCGGCTTTGATGTTGCGAGTGTCCTGGCAAGTTTCAAGCAGCAGCAAATCCACGCCGCCCTCGACGAGCCCACGCGCCTGCTCCAGATAATTATTGCGAAGCTGCTCAAACGTGATGCCGCCCGTGACGCTGATGGCCTTCGTCGTCGGACCCATCGACCCGGCCACAAAGCGAGGCTTCGCGCTGGTGGAAAGTTTGTCCGCTTCGGTGCGCGCCAGTTCAGCAGACACGCGGCTGATTCGCAGCGCTTCCGCGCCAAGCGCGTATTCAGCGAGCACCAGCGGAGTGCTGCCGAAGGAATTCGTTTCGATAATGTCCGACCCGGCATCGAGATATTTGCGATGAATGCCGGAGACCACGTCTGGCCGCGTGAGGACCAGATTCTCGTTGCAGCCTTCGAGTGCGGGGCCGCCGAAATCGGCCGCCGTGAGATTTTCCTGCTGCAGCATTGTGCCCATCGCGCCATCGAGCACGAGGATGCGCTGGCGAAGCAGTTCGCGGAGCGCGGCGCCTTGTTGGATCAGGTTTCTCATTGGGACACCTCCCCACAAGCGCTGGTAGGCGCAGGAGAGGCTACAGAAAATTCTATCGGGACATTCGATGTAACGCGAGGAAACGTCGATGCACGGTTCGAAAAATCGAGAGTGGACGTACGCGAAGCACCCGCACGAATCGGCGGACGCTCGGGATGCGGATAAACGGTCACACGACTTAGATTCAGTTTCTGATCGAAGGTTTACGCTCCTTGGCTATCGAGAAATTCAATGGGCACGCCCGACGGAACCATTCCGATCGCAGCACCACGCTGCAAAAGCGTGGTGACGGCGCGACGGCCTTCCGGGCCGTAGTCCAGGGTCCATTTGTTCACATACATTCCTACAAACTTGTCGGCGAGCACGGGGTCCATGTCGCGCGCAAATTGCAGCGCGTAATCGAGCGCCGGCTCGCGATGATCGAGCGCGTAGGCCACCGATTCGCGGATGACGCGCGACACCTGTTTGCCCAGCTCCGGACCGAGCTTGCGGCGAATCGCATTCGCGCCGAGAGGCAGCGGCAATCCGGTTTCTTCCTGCCACCACACGCCGAGATCGACGACTTTATTGAGACCCATTCCCGAGAACATCAGCTGACCTTCGTGAATCAGCAGGCCCGCTTCCACTTCCTTGGCTTTCACGGCATCCAGAATCTTGTCGAACGGCATCGTCACGGTCTTCACATTGGGCTCGAAGAGCTTGAGCGCCAAATAGGAAGTGGTCAGCTCGCCCGGAATCGCAATCGTGCGGCCAGCGAGTTCGGTCTTTTTAATCTGCGTGTTCGAAACGACGATCGGCCCGTAGCCTTCGCCGAAGCTCGCGCCGCAATCCATTAGCACGTACTTGTCGGCCACAAACGGATAGGCGAAAAAACTGATCGCCGTCACGTCGTACACTTCGTTCTTCGCGTCGCCATTCAGCGATTGAATGTCTTTCAGCACGTGCGTGAACTTCACGCCGGGCAGGCGCACCTTGTTGGTGGCCAGCGCGTAGAACATGAAGGCGTCGTCGCTATCGGGCGAGTGCGCGAGTTTGATTTCGGTGGTGGCGGACATTACGGGCGTTGACATCTCTCCGTCCTTGCGGCGTCACAGAGATCGTTCACCCACCGCTCCGGGACTGGGTAAGCCACGGGGCGGGTTTTGGCGAAGCTGGAGCGACGGCTTCGAACCCGCTGCGGTGAAACAACCAAGGAGTGCACGTCGAACTACATGAGGCCGAAATTCGAGTGCCAAGAATAGCACACGCGGGGCGACGCGTTCCAGTTTGCGGGAGCCGCTTTGCCGCCCGGATTCGTCGCGACGGTTTTAGTTGGTGGGATTGTTTCCACGCAACGATCCCGGGTACTGGCTGGGCAACATCCAGGTCGCGATCGCTTCAATCACAGCATGGTCCACGTGCCCCGGCTGGTCGTATTCCTTCGGGTTCGACTGGCCGGTGCCGTTGATGAAAAGGTGGTTCGCTTCGGGGTAAATCTTCGTCGTCACGTTGGAGCGATTTCCGAGCGCGGACTGCCAGTCGCTGAAATTCGCGGGCGTCACCTGATAATCGCGGCCGCCCTGCAGAATCAGAATCGGAATTTTCAGCTTCGCGGCTGTCTTCAGGGGATTGTAGCTGCGCAGGTCGAGCCAGTACGCGCCGTATGTCGTGGCGCCAAGAAACATCACCGTATCGCCCGGCTTCAAATCCTTGCTTTCGATCTGTTCGGCGGCGGCCTGTGCGGCTGCGACTTGCTTTTCGCCTTCCTCGCTCGTTATCGCGCCGATGTTCGCGAGGTAGTGAATCTGTTCGATCACGACGCGTTCGAGCGGACGCGTGTTGCCGGCCATGATGACGATGCCGGCGACGATCGCGTTGCCAGTTGCGATGCGCGGCGCGAGATACGCGCCCAGGCTGTGGCCCAGCAGATAAACCTGCTCAGGATTGATGCCCGGCTGTTTCGCTACCAGCGCCACGGCCGCGCGCGCATCGTTGATCGTCTCGTCGTTCACGGTGAGCAGGTGCGGATCCGTCGCGCTTTTCTCGCCGTATTTTTGCGTGCGCTTGGTGTAGCGATACACGGCGATGCCGTGCGACGCGAGGCCCCACGCGATATCTTTGAACGGTTTGTTCGGCCCGATGGATTCATCCTGGTCGTGCGGCCCTGAGCCTTGCACCAGTACGATCGCGGGAAATGGACCCGGGCCATTCGGCAGCGTCAGCGTACCCGGCAATTCGAAGCCCTGATCTTCAAGCGTGAGCGGTTTATCTGTGAACGACGCCGTCTTCGCATACACCGGCGGCTGCCACTGCGATTCTTCTTGGTGCGGCCTGAGTCCGATGCCCGCGATTTTTCCGTCGGGATCGTAGGCGACCGTCGCGGCGAGTTGGCCCTGCGCGAATATGAGCAAGAGCTTCGCGACGTTGTACGTCTGCACTTTCCCAGTCGTCACGTTCTCGACGGATTGCAATTTGCCGAACTGTGGCTCGATCTGCGCCCACTGTTGGCCTAATTTTCCGGCCGGCAGCGCTGCGGCCATTTTTACGTCGAACTGCGATTCCACCGCGCCGAAATTTCCGGTGTTCATGTTTTGGATCACTTGCCGCGCGTTCGCTTCCACTTGCGCAGAGGTCTGTGACGGTGCCGGCGCGGGAGTCTGCGCGGGCGGCGCACTGGCTTGCGTGGGCATGCGAACCGCGACGCTCAACGGCGCTGTGCACGCACCGGTAGCGACGACCAAAATCGCGAACGCGATCGATTTCATGGGAATTCTCTTTTGAGCTAGACGAACGAGGCGCGCGAATTGTTTCACTCGGGACGCCACGCGTCGCAAACGCCTGAGCGGGTTACTCGCGGTTCTGGCGGAAAATTTCCACGCCGCCGACGGCCACCGTGATCAGCGCCATCTTCAAAATTTCGCCGGGAAGGAAGGGAAGCGCGCCGAGCGTGAACGCCTGCCGCCAGCCGAGATGCATGCCTGCCGCCAGCCACGCGCATCCGCCGAGGAAGATCACAATCTCGCCGCCGACGAGCGCACCTGCGAGCAGCGCGCCGCGCACCGCATTCGTCAGATGCGACGCAGCCGACGAAGCGCGCTCGCTCATCCAGCCCGTCACGAACGCCGCAAAGGGATACGAGATCAAATAGCCCGCCGTCGGACCTGCGAAACGGAGGATGCCCGGCGCTCCAAGCGGTTGAAACACGGGCAGGCCAGCCGCGCCTTCCAGAAGATAGAGCCCCACAGCGAGTGCACCGCGCCGCGCGCCCAGCAGCACGCCGACGAGCAGCACGCCGAACGTCTGGCCCGTTATCGGCACCGGCGTCCACGGCAGAGGAATCACGATGTGAGCGCACAGCGCGAGCAGAATCGTTGCGGCTACGATGCGGACGGCATCGGCGGCGACGCCTTCCACCGGGAAAATTCGATCGGCGAGCACTTTCGTTTGGGACATCGTTTCCTCTATCGCCGCAGATGCGGGCGCGAAATTCGAGACAATACAGACAACGCCGCGATTATACCCGACGGCGCGCGGCTCACTCGGATTTTTCACCGTCGATGAGCGGATCTTCGAACGTCGCTACCGCACCGTTTTTGTCGGCGCCGTGAACTTTGCTCGACGAGTCCATGTAGAACGAGCGCTTGCCGGTGTCCGGATATTTCTGCGGCGTCGCGGCGAGCTCGAAGTCCGTATCGTTGCCGGATTTGTCCGGCACGATGCGGTAGCGGAATGCGTACCCGTCTTTTTTCCCCGCGGCCATCGACTCATCCACCAGCGATGCCTGCTCGGCGGAAACCTGATCTTTGGGCGCCGGGCCGAGCACGGCGAGCGACTCCGGCATCGCGCCAAACACGCGGTAGTAGCGCTTGATCGCTTCAGAAAGATCACGCAGATCCTGCACGGCGGCATCTTCGCGCGCAGCCGCGTCCGCCACGGCCCACTGCTTCGAAAGCTGCGGAATATCGAACAAAACGAGGCCGATCGAAAGCAAGTGCCAGCCGCCGGTTTCCTTGATCAAGCCAAAGTCGGCATCCGCTCCGTCGGCCACACTCACAGGGATGAACGCCAGATTTTCATGCACTCGCGGCTCGCCGAGCTGGTATTGCACAGTCGCGCCGGGACCCGTGCAACGCATCGCGGGCTGGCCGCCCTTGCCGTTCACGAGCAGCGGCTTACCGGGTTGGTCGCTCAATGAAAGTCGCGCCATCACTTTCATGCGCTGGTCGGGCGTGAGCGCGCGAAATGCGGCCGTGTTCTCCCCCGCTAGGTGCGTTGAGAATTGCGATTCGTTCAGGCGGCAGGCGGAGGCGAGGATGTCGGTGAGCGCTTCGCTCGGAGTTTTCGGCGCGGACGGCGGCGGGGCATCTTGCGCGCGGGTTATCCACGGCGCCGCGAGCGCGACGGTTGCGGAGAGTGCAAAGACCAGCGCAAGACTCGTGCGCGGCGCGCGCCTGAAGCGTGTGAAAGTCATGAAGTCTGGGATTTCGCCTGCATCAGGATGGTTGCCAGGCTGCTGGTGAATTTGGACCGCGGCATCACGTTCGCGCATCCGGCGGCGCGCGCCTTTTCGGCGAGGTCCAGCTGCACGTGCGAGAGAAAGCCCACCAGCTGCACGCCGCTCGAAGCCGCGCGGGCGATCGCATCGAGCGGGTTGTTCCGCGCGTTCAGATCCACCACCACTAGCCCCGGCTTCTCTTTCTCAAGCTCGGCAAACAGCGCGTCAGGCGTGGTGCAAAAGCGAATATCGACGCCGACCAGCTTCGCCGTCTCGCGAATTTTTGCCTGAAAGAAAATGTCGTCCACAAACGCTAGGGCTTCGGCCATGGTGGCACGATTGTACCGCTCTTTCCGTCCGCCTGCGGGGAGCAGCCACGTCGCTCGCGACATGGCACAGGCTTTCGAGCCTGTGCGTAACTCACGATCCGTGAGAGACGGGTTTGACCATTTCACCGACCACCGCAGCTTCCACCGACGCACATCGCGCGCCCTTCTGAATTCCCATCCCCATGCGATATAAATGGTAAGAACGAAAAAGAGGAAACCATGAATCGAATGTCAAATCCCGACGCGCTGCCTGGCATCCCGCTGCTCGAGCAGACCCCGATCATCATCGAAAAAATCGTCTGGGGCGCCACGGACGAACAACTCCACTGGAAGCCGTCGATGGAGCGCTGGTCGATCTCCGAGGTGCTCGCACATCTGGCCGACGCTGAAGTGGTGTTCCGCACGCGCGTCGAGCAGATGGTCGCCGAGAAAAATCCGCCGCTCGCGTCGTACGACCAGAACGCCGCCTACGCTTCGGGAAAATATTCGAAGGAGCGCGCGAAGGAAAATCTGAAGCTTTTCTGCCACGAGCGCGACCGTTCGCTTTCCGCGCTACGTTACGTCCCAAACGCCGCCGCGGGCCGCACCGGCCAGCACGAGAAGATCGGCCCGATCACCATCGGCCACCTGATGAACGAGTGGGCATTTCACGACCTGGGCCATATCAGGCAAATCGCGGAACTGTACCGCTCGCACGCCTTCTACCCCTACGCCGGGCCGTTTAAGCAGTTCTATACCGTGAACCCGTGAGCGTGCGCGACGGCACCGCGCGTATCGTTGTGACGCTCTATATGCGCGAAGGCTGCCACCTGTGCGAAGAGGCGAAGGCTGCGATGCGGGCCGCAATCGCGCGCGCGAATGCGGAGTTGCGCGAGATTGACGTCGACGACGATGCCGAGCTGCGTGCGATGTACAACGATTCGGTGCCGGTGATTTTTGTAGGTGCGGATTTCTTTGCTCGTTATCGAGTGGATGCGCAAAAATTCACGAAAGCATTGGAATTTGCAGGAAGAAACACGTAGCCCCGGCTACAGTCTGCGAGTAAGCCGCGCGCCCGCGCAGCCAACAAACGGCTTAGTGCCCGGATTTCGGCGTGCCAGCGCCGACGCTCTCATCGGGAACGTCGCCCGCGCGGCCCTTCACGCGGTCGTACACGCTGAAGTGGCACGTCGAGCCGAGCGCTTCGTTGTAATACGTGGGAACCCCGAGCGCGGTGCGAAGCTCTTCGTTGAATTTGCGGAGTTCTTGCAGCTGCTTCACGGAAACGGGGAACTTCTTGCCTTCGTGGGTGATCAAAAATTTCTGGTAGCCCGCGTCCCACAGCGTGGTGAACTGGCCCTGCAGCATGATGCAGGGGATCTCCGTCATCTGGAAGCCGCCGTCTTTGCCTTTGCGCAGCTCGGCGCCGCAGTTGTACTTCTCAATGCGCACCACGCCGCCGGAATTGCGGACCAGAAAGCCTTTGGACGAGAGAGTCTCGATGCGGGGCTGATCGAATATTTTGTTTACATACCACATGGCACAGTAAGGATAGGGAAACCGCTCGCCCGATGCAAGAGGCTTGCGGCAGCTGAATTTCCGTGGGGCGCGCGATGCCCGGCCCCGCGATTCTGCTAAACTGGCGGCACGAAATTCGCTGAATATCCGGCGAATCCTTCAGCATCTAAGCAACTTGAAAGCGAAGGCGGTAGTGCAGCTGTAAGTCGGGGTGCAGGTGTTGAATCCGCAGCAGGTGAGAGTTTAAGAGTTGTCGAATCGTCCCGCGATTTCGGAGACCACTGGCGCAGCGAGCGACGCTGAAGCACCGGCGCGCGGCACGCACCTGCTTGCGCTGATCGGTAACACGCCTTTGTTGCGCCTCGTCAAGATCGGCGCGGAGTTCCCGAATGTGGAGCTGTACGCGAAGGCCGAGTGGTTCAATCCCGGCGGTTCGGTGAAAGATCGCGCGGCGTATTCGATGATTCGCGACGGCGAGAAGCGCGGCCTGCTGAAACCCGGCAAAATCATTCTCGACGCGACCAGCGGCAACACCGGCATCGCCTACGCGATGGTCGGCGCTGCTCTCGGCTATCGCGTGAAGCTCTGCCTTCCGACCAGCGCTTCGCCTGAACGCAAACAGATTCTCGCGGCCTACGGCGTAGAGATCGTTTTCACGCCCGGCGACGAGGGCACCGACGGCGCCATTCGCAAAGTGCGCGAAATCTATGCCGCCGATCCGGATCAATATTTTTATCCCGATCAGTACAACAATCCCGCGAATGCGGAAGCGCATTACAACGGCACCGGCCTTGAAATATGGGCGCAGACCGAAGGCCGCATCACGCATTTTGTCGCCGGCCTCGGCACGAGCGGCACGTTCGTTGGTACCACGCGCCGGCTGAAAGAATTGAACTCGAGCATCCAGTGCATCAGCATCCAACCGGATTCTCCGTTTCACGGGCTCGAAGGCTTGAAGCACATGGAAACCGCGATCGTGCCCGGAATCTACGATCCCAGGCTCGCCGATCGCGATATGCGCGTCGAGACCGAAGCCGCGCAGAAACTAACCAAGCGTCTCGCGCGGGAGGAGGGGATTCTCGCGGGAGTGAGCGCTGGTGCAGCGCTATGGGCCGGCCTCGATATCGCAAAGAAACTGCCGCCGGGCCAGCGAGCCGAGATTGTGATGATCTTTCCGGACTCCGGCGAAAAATATTTGAGCGAGCGCTACTGGAGCGAAGAGTGAGCATCAGTCCACTGCAAATTTCCGAAGCGCTCGCGGCGCGAATTCGCGCGCACGGCGTCCAGGCGTATCCGCACGAATGTTGCGGCGCGATCCTTGGCGTGGACGACGGCGAACGCATCGTGCGCGACCTGATGCCGCTGCGAAATCGCCGCGATGATTCGCCGAGAAACCGCTTTGAACTGACGCCCGACGATGTGCGCCTGGCCGAAAAAACGGCCGCCGAAAAGGAGCTCGACCTGATCGGCTGGTATCACTCGCATCCCGACGCGCCGGCGCGCCCCAGCGAATTCGACCGCGAGCACGCGTGGCCCTGGTACAGCTACATCATTGTGAGTGTGCAGAAGGGCGAACCGAAGGACCTGAATTCGTGGAGGCTGAAAGACGATCGCGCTTCATACGATGCCGAGCCGATTGCAATGAACTCGAAGTAACGCGCGTGAGATTGGCGATGTCGAAAACGCAGGAGGAAGACGGATGGCCGTGAAAGTGATGATCCCCACGCCGCTGCGGGCCTACGCAGGCAAGCAGCAGAGCGTCGAGGTGCAAGCCACGAACGCGGGCGAAGCGCTCAAGGCGCTCACCATGCAGTTCGCCGATTTGAAAAAGCATCTCTACAACGAAGAAGGCAAGCTGCGCAGTTTCGTCAACGTCTATGTGAACGACGAAGACATCCGCTTTGCGCAGAAAGACGCGACTCCCGTGAAAGACGGCGACGTCGTCAGCATCATCCCGTCCATCGCGGGCGGCCGCTAGCCTAAAAATAGTCACCGAACAGCCAGTCAAATAGACAGGGAGTCCAGCAATGGCAACAGGCCCAGATATCGCAAACGCCGCCGCGCCGGCGACGAGCCTCACCAAATCCGAAATTCAGCGCTACAGCCGCCACCTGATCATGCCCGAGGTCGGCATGGACGGTCAGCTCAAGCTGAAGAACGCGAAAGTTCTCTGCATCGGCACCGGCGGACTTGGCGCGCCGCTCGGCGTGTATCTCGCGGCAGCGGGCGTGGGCCGCGTTGGCCTGGTTGATTTCGACGTTGTGGATCATTCCAACCTGCAACGCCAGATTCTATTCGGCACCAAGGACGTCGGACGCCCAAAAATCGCCGCCGCGGCAGACCGGCTTCGCGACCTGAACCCTGAAATTCAAATCGACACGTACGAGACGCGCCTCACCAGCGACAACGCGCTTGAACTTTTCAAGCCCTACGACATCATCGTCGATGGCACCGACAATTTTCCCACGCGCTACCTGGTCAACGACGCTTGCGTGATTCTAGGCAAGCCCAACGTGTACGGCTCGATTTTCCGGTTCGAAGGCCAAGCGACAATTTTTGCCTACCCGGGCGGCCCGTGCTACCGCTGCCTCTATCCCGAACCGCCTCCGCCAGGCCTCGTGCCATCGTGCGCAGAAGGCGGAGTTCTTGGCGTGCTGCCCGGAATCGTCGGCTCGATCCAGGCCGCCGAAACTTTGAAGCTCATTCTTGGCGCGGGCGATTCCCTCGTTGGCCGTTTGCTGCTTTTCGATGCGCTCGCCATGAAATTCCGCGAGCTGAAGCTGCGCAAGAATCCCGAGTGCCCTGCGTGCGGCGATCACCCAACGATCAAAAAATTGATCGACTATGAGGAGTTCTGCGGGATCCGAGGAGAGGAAGCTCCAGCGATGTCATCGACTGTGCCGGAGATCACGCCGAAGGAACTGAAGCAGCGCCTCGATCGCGGCGACGATCTTTTCATCCTCGACGTGCGCGAGCCGCACGAATACCAGATCTGCAATATCGGCGGCAAACTGATCCCTCTCGGCGAAATTTCCCGCCGCGCGCATGAACTGGACAGCTCCCGCGAAATCGTCGTTCACTGCCGCTCGGGCAAGCGCTCCGCAGAGGCAGCTGAATTTTTGCGCGGCGTCGGCTTTCGCAAACTGCTGAACCTGAAGGGTGGTATTCTTGCTTGGTCGGATGACGTGGACCCCACAGTCGCAAAATACTGAACCGCTTCGCCTGCGAAGCTCTGCGCGCACGGTGGCCCGAAGGCCGAATGAGTCGTTTCCACAAATACCCAGCGAATAGGAATTGGAGGATCGAATGGCGGATGTAAAAGTGACGGTGGTGAATAACGGTCCGTTGCTTATCGACGGCGAAGTGCAAATCGTGGACCAGGACGGTAACGCGTACGGGCTTGGCGGACGGACCAAGATTGGCCTGTGCCGCTGCGGACTTTCCGAGCGCAAACCTTTCTGCGACGGCTCGCACAAGCGCAGCACGTTTCAGAGCGTCGTGCAGGCGCACGAGCTGCCTCCTCCGCCGGCCAAGAATTAGGTCTGTCGCCGCTGGGCAGCCGACTGGCTTGGCTGTAACATTTCTACCCATCTCCGCATTCGGTGAAGGCCCGGGATGCCCTGCATTCCGGGCTTCCTTGTCTATAAGCGGCTGTAAATAAACATCTTATCTAGTACTAGACCCGATAGACCAAAACGGCACAGCTCTTGCTCCGATTCTGGTGGGCAATTAGGCCACTTGGGGGCTTGAGTGAGTCGTTCGGGGTACTTTTGGGGCGCGTTGCAGCGCTTTCGCATCGTCCTGATTTGGACGCTCGCGATTGGTGCGTACGCCGCAATCATCTGGGTTCTTCGCAGTTCTTCCTATACCGCGGATCCAATTCTCGATACGTATTTGGAAATGGCTGGAAGTTTGATCGCGTTCACTTTCGCGGCCAATGCACTCGTACGTTTTCGCGGCACGCACGACCGCATCTCGCTGATCCTTGCGTTCGGATTCGTGGTCGCGGGCTTGATCGAAGCCGGCACCAGCATCACGATTTCGCGCAGCGCCAGTGCGCTGATCGATCCGGCCACAGTGAATCAGATTTCGATGGGCTGGCTCGCGGGCCGCACGCTGCTCGGTGTGCTGCTGCTCGCCGCGCTCGCCGTCGAACGCCGAATTCCCGTGGCGCGCGATCCGGCGAAAGAAATGGCCGGCGCGACGCTGATTGTCGGCGCTGCGGCGTATCTCACCAGCGTCTTCTTCTTCGTACAGCCGCACGCGCCGAAGATTCACCCGCACGCATTTATTCCGCGCGCGTGGGATTTGCTTCCGGCGGCGATCTATCTCGCGGCGGCGATCGGTTACGCGCGCCGCCTGCCTCGCGCCGGCGCTTATCTGGACCGCGCTTTGTACCTCGCGGCCGCTCTCAATTTTCTGTGCCACATCACGATGAGCGAATCGCGCAAAGTTCTCGACGCTCCATACAGCGTCGCGCACTTCCTGATGGTGATGAGCTACGTGCTCGTCCTTGGCGGCACTCTGCTCGACAACGCCAAACTTTTCGACGAAGTGAGCCACCTTGCCGCGTCCGATTCGCTCACGGGTCTTGCGAATCACCGACGCCTGATCGAAGTGCTCGAAAGCGAGATTCAGCGCTCCGGCCGCACGGGACGCAGCTTCTCGGTGCTGCTCTTCGATCTCGACGGCCTGAAAAAAATCAACGACCGCTTCGGCCATCTCGTCGGCAGCGCCGCGATTAAGCGCGTCGGCAACGTGTTGCAGGGCCGCAGCCGCGCCATCGACACTGCGGCTCGCTACGGCGGCGACGAGTTCGCGCTCGTCCTTCCCGAATCCACGGAAGAAGATGCGCGCCAGGCCGCCGTGCGGATTTGTGACGCGCTTGCTGCGGATGGCCAGGCGCCGGCGCTCAGCGTCAGCGTTGGCCTCAGCGTTTATCCGAAAGACGGCACTACGATCGAAAAGCTATTGGGCGCGGCGGATAGTGCGCTGTATGGCATGAAAAACCGCGGGCCGAAGCAGCGCAAATTCCGCTTCGGCCATGTAGCAGCATGCTTGTAATAGACAGCATGTAAACAACAACAGGGGGCGGAAATGAGATTTGGGATGGGGGTCCCAAAGCTTTCCAAAAACCCGCGCAGGGAAACGCGAGTTCCCATGGAAGTCGGAGTTCACATCTCGGGAAACCCGATGTTGCCCGGCACGGAGACTACATTCACGGAGAACGTCAGCTCGAAAGGAGCGCGCGTTCGCAGCACCAGGCGTTGGAAAGTGGGAGACCGGTTGACGATTGCAACGATGACCGGCTCGTTCCGCTCGATCGCGCGCGTTGCCTATTGCCAGGCGACGGCGTCCGCTGGATTTGCGATTGGCTTGGAGTTTGTCGATTCCGCGGGGCAGTGGGTGGTCGCCGATTCGATGGCGATGGGCTGAGGCTTAGATTCGCTTCTGAGATTCACCTGCGCGGCATGTTTGCGCGGAAAAAGTTGGGCAGTGGGTTGGCGGGGAACGAAAAGCCACGAGGTTTGCGCCTCGTGGCTTTTCTATTTTGGCGTGCGGTTAGTTGCTGTTGAAGCCGAAGTTCGTATCCGGCCCCGGCCCGGAATTTTCCGGCAGCGTGCCAAACTGCGATTCGAAGCGCGAAATATTTTCCTGCAGCGCTTTCACCAGGCGCTTCGCGTGCGCCGGGCTCAGAATGATGCTCGAAACCAGCTTGCCCTGCGGCACGCTCGGAAATAGGTAAACGAAATTCAGTGTGAACTCGTCCGAATTGTGGTGGACGATCGCGAGATTCGCGTACTGGCCGAGCAACTCCTTTTCATCGGCTTTGATCTGCACTTGCTGCTGCTTTGGCGGTTCGGCCATGGATTTCTCCTGTGAAGTGAATCCCACTATAGCAGAGTGGCCTCAGCGCCACGGCGCGTGCGAAGATGGGCCTCGCGAGCACAAAGCAGGCGACGCAGCTGGCAGCGCAAAAAATGACGAGCGGCCCACAATCGCATCACGAAGGACTCAAGCCTCGCGGCCGCTCGCTCGCTCTTTGGGTGTTCGCGATTTTCGCGGTCGTAGCGGCGGGCGGCTCGATCGTATTGCTCTCGTACAGCCACTGGAATCCGCCGGACAGCGCGAACCAGCTCAAAAATCCGCAGCCGCCCACACCCGAATCGATCCGCAACGGAAATTACATTTACGTGAATCACTGCCAAAGCTGCCACGGCACCGCAGGCGACGGCCACGGAGAACGCGCGAAAAGCCTGAGCATGCAGCCCAGCGACCTCACCGACGGTGGCCGCGTCCCACACGAATCCGACGGCATGATTTTCTGGAAAGTCTCAGAAGGCCATCGCCCCATGCCCGCTTACAAACACAAGCTCACCGACCAAGAACGCTGGGACCTGGTGAACTACCTTCGCACCCTAAAAACTCCCACCTCGCAATAGCCCCGCACTCTCCGTGCCCTCAAGCCTTTCTCTGTGTTCTCCGTGAAATGTTCCACGCCTTTGACTTTGCCCTAGTCCCCGCGCCCCCAAAAAAAGAAAGCCCCTCAGCGCAAAGCGCCAAGAGGCTTCCAGATTTTTTTAGCCACTAGCCACTAACCACTAGCCACTTTCCTTACTACTTCACCTTCGCGAGCGCCTCGGAAACTTCCTTCAAATCCGGCACCGTCGCGATTTCATAATTCTTAAACCACGCGATCTTCCCGCCCTTGTCCACAATCGCAATCGCGCGCCCCGTGATTCCCTTATCCGCCAGGTACACGCCGAACTTATCGCCCACCGCGCCGCGCGGCTGAAAATCCGCAAGCAGCGGGTAGTGAATCCCCATCTTCTCCGCGTACGCCTTGTGCGACCACGCGCTATCCACGCTCACGCCCAGCACCTGCGCGTCGAGCGATTCGAACGACTTCATCTCGTTCACGAAGCACTGGTGCTCGTTCGTGCAGGTCGGGCTCCAGTCCAGCGGGTAGAACACGATCACCACGTTCTTCTTTCCCGCGTAATCCGAAAGCTTCACTTCCTTCATCGTCTGGTCTTTCAGCGCAAACTCAGGAGCCGCGGCTCCCACCGAAATCGTCATTGGAAATCCTCTCTGTTCGCTTATGCGAATTTAGTCGAACGGCGCATCGCCCATCGCATGGACCGTCGCGCGCTCTTGATGATAGCCGATGCGCGCGAGGCTCACAATCGAGGCACGCGGTGCTACCATACGCCCTTAGAGGGGAGATCGCCGGCGCGATGGCGCGCATTTCGCTCGAGGAAGCGTATCCGGGAATCCAGATCTTGCCCAAGAGCGTCAACTGGTGGGCGACGCTCAAAGGCAGTTCGCCCGAATGCATTCACATGGGCGAGCCGTGCGATTGGTCGGCGACGCTCGTGCCAGACACGCTCTACGTGCGCGGCAAAAAATCGCTCCGACGCGAACCCGCGCGACCCGAACTTACGATGTGCCTGTCGTGCTTATCGGACACAGCGGGCGATCAGATGGAGCAGTATCCTGGACGAGTGGTTGCGTTCGAGCCGGACCAGGAACTCTTCACGCAGTATTTCTTCGTTGCACCGCGCGACTTTGAAGCTGTGGGATTGAGGCCTGAGGTGGGCGATGCGATTGCGAAGCGGCTCGATCAGGATCTCGGCGTATGCGAGGAGTGCCGCGACGACGCGCGTTGGCTGTGGTTCTCGCGTTCCGATCTGGAGAGCCTGGACGAAGTAGAGAAGATCGCCGCGGTGCCGGGGCGTGCGCTTTGCCCGAAGCACGGCGCGGACCGGCTGTTTGAGGCGTTTGATAGGATGCAGTCGGCCAACGTTTTCTATATGAACTTGCCGTACGACGAGTCAGGAGCTTACGTATGGATATGAAGCAGATCGTCGATCAGTACAAGAAAGTTGCGGGAGACTACGGAAGATCGGTGCCGCTCGCCGCGCTCGGCATTTCGCGCGAAGAGACCGAGCACGCGTTCGACATGCTCGACGAGGATTACCACATCAGCCGCTTCGTTCATTTTGCGAACGCGGCCGGCGCGAGCTACTCGATCAACGGCTTCCCGCAAACCCACGTCTCGATCGATAAAGCGATTGAAGAAATTCTGTAGCTGTTGCGCGGGCTGAGCCACAGGCGCGGCGCAGACTGAAGTCTGCGCGACCAGAACATAAGGACTTGGCTGTCGGCGGACCTGAAGTTCCGCCCTTCCACTAAAAGAGCGGCGGGTGGAAGTCGAATACGGGATCGACGTCCACCGGAATGTCGTTCGTCTTCGCCAGCTGCGCCGCGAGGTCCGGCGGCATCTCACCATACTTCTTGAACCAGGCTTCGGTGCGCGCGCGATCTCCCGTTGCTTCCTGCTCGAGCAATTCTTTCGCGAGCGACGCGATTGAATTCGACATCTTGTCAAAGTCGATCGCGTAGAGGCCCGAGGAGGCGTCGCGGGTAATCGCACCCTGTTCGACGTAATAATTGAACTGCATGATCTCGCCGTGGCCGTGTGCCTCCGCTACGCCGAATCGCACGGTGCGGAAAATTCCCGCCACGTAAGATGCGTAGGTTTTGTTGAGGCTTTCCTTCGGCACCGCGCCGTGATCGACCAGCCATTTGTAGCAAAGCTCGCCCACCACGTCCGCTTTCGATTCTTCAAGCGCAGAGTAGCCGGGCCCGATTGCTTCGTTGATGTCCAGCTGTCCGGCCTTCGTGTGCGCGTACGAGGGTCCAAGCCCGTGCGAAATTTCGTGCATCAGCGTATCGGCCAGATAACCATCGCCGCTCGCCATCGCGGCCTGGTCCGCACGCATCAATCGCTGCGCCAGCGGCAAGATGATGAAGTTCACGCGCGCGTCGAGAAAATTCTTCCAGAAGATTTTCTTCGAGCCTTTTTCCACGTGGACGCGCGGATCGTTCGGCAGATTGTCCGCGACGGCCTGGTATCCGTGTAACAAATCGCCGGCACGATACGGCGAATCGACCACTTCCATCGGCGTTTGCTTTCCGCGTTTTGAAGGCAGATCGGCCGGCGCGAGCGGCAGCGATTCCTGCAGATCGGGCACGTATTTTTGATAGACGGCGAGTTTCTGGCTCTCGGCTTCGTTGCGAATCAATACCGAAGCGCCAAAGGTGGCTTTCACGCCGAGCAGACTATCCGTGTACGTCTCGTACGGCGCGAGCACCAGATCGAATTTCGGATTGTCGAGATCGAGCCAGGCCAGGTCGCTTGGATAGTAGTCGTCATTCAAAAGCGCCGCGGCGCGAAGCCGGAGATATTTCGCGAACGCAGGGTCGCCGCTCAGGTCCGCGGCGTCGTTAAGGTCTTGGGCCATGGGTTCGAGGAAACGCTTGTACTCCACGTGGTAGGGAATCGCTTCGAGCGAGTCGCCATTTTTGCGGATCACGGTGAGCGGATTGAAGATCGCGGCTTTCTGATCGGGATGCGCCGCCACGTAGGCGTTAATTTCATCGGCCGTGAGTCCGAGCGGATAGAATCCGCGTCCGGGCGGCATCGGATCGGTTCCCGCGAACGGCCTCTGGTCGTCAATCAGGTCGAAGCGGCTGCCATTGATTTTCAGGTAGCGGCGAAGCAGTTGATCCTGCGGCGAGTTTGCATGCGCGAGGGAAAGGTAGAGCTTGAGTCCTTCGGGATCGCTCTGCCGCCAGTAGATGCAATCGGCGAGGCCGGACGCATCGACGAGCTTGTCGATCATCTTGATTTCGCGGGCGGTGAGGCCTTTCGAGTGGAACGGCATGCGCACGAGTTTAAATTTCGCCACGCGCTCGGCGAGGTCGGGGACGACGAAAGTGGAAGCGGCAGGGGCGGCGGCTGCCGGCGGGGCCGCGGCAGGCTTCGATTGCTGCGGCGATTGCGGGCGAGGTGAGGAGTGCGCGAAGAGGAATGCGCTCGAAGTGAGAAGAGCCGCTACGGCGGCGGTTACGAGTGAGGAAGCTGTCTGTGTGTTTTTCATGTGTTGCCGATTTTAGCGCGCGTTGATGGAAGGCGGAAGCGGGTGTCTGGTGAAGGCGACGCAATCGTATCGGGACGACGATTGAGGTGAAGGGAAGCGCAAGGGAGAAGGTACACAGGCCAACCCCAGCCTGTGCCACTCTCGACGTCTGGCGCGATGCGAAGACCGGGCATCGAGGCGCGGGCGGCGTTGCGCAATGCACGTTCGAGAGCCCACTGGGATCTCTCAGCATGAATTTGCGGGCTCGGCGTGAATTCAAACGAATGGCAACCGGACGGGCGGGTAAATTTGTGTCGATTAGAAAGGGTGTCGGTCCTTTGTTTTGTGTAACTTTCGGGCATTTCTAATCGGCGAGCACTCCGATTAGAAAACGGATTCCTGGGGTGCGGGCGCGCAGGATGAAAGAGAAGAGAGATCCTTCGGCCCGTGAACGGCCCTCTGGATGACGGGCGTTTTTCAAACGCCCGTGAGACGAAGGCACACAGGCCAACTCCAGCCTGTGCCACTCTGTGTGTTGCGGCGCCGCGGGCGCCGTTCATCGAGAATGTGTTCAAAAGTGCCATCTAGTGCCGATTAGAACTGGTGCGCTCCTTTTGTTTTGTTGAACTTACGTCACTTTCTAATCGTACGAGATGTCGATTAGAAACCGATTTCTGGAAGCGATTGCGGGGAATACGTGCGTAAAAATACGGATGAAGTGCAGAGATAGAGGACGGCGCAGTACCGGTGGGAGTGCGTCCGGCGCCAAGAAGTGATGCGGCGCGGTGCATGTGAGCGCTTTGGGGAGCTGCTTATAATCCCAACGTATGGTAGCACATTAGTAATTTGTTGTAAAGTGAAAAGTGAGATGGTGGTGGGTTTCAAAACGGGAATAGTGACGAGCGGGAGAGTTTCGAGTCTAGGGAGTGCCCTCGTGGCGTCGAGTGGCAAAGCGGTAGCTGCGCTCCCGCAGTCCATAGAAAAACGCGTCCGCTTTGTTCAAGGACGAAGGGGCCTGTTCAGGCGCTCGAATGTTGCGCGGCGACTAGGGTTGCGGCGGGGGAGGCGGCGCTCCGGGGCCCGAGGCAGCGACGCGAAGCATTGGTGGGAAGCCCATCCCGACGGCCGGGTCAGGGACGGAGCCGGGGGCGCAGAGGCCGTTGTCGTCGCACCAGCTGAGGTGGAGCTTTTCGGCGATGAGGGCGAGGACGACCTGAATCTGGCTATTCCACTCGATCCAGTCGTGAATGCCGGGGCGCTCGATGTACTCGTGCGGAATTTTTTTGCTCTGAAGCAGGTCGGCGAACCGGCGATTCGATTCGAGCAGGTGATCTTCAGTGCCGCAGTCGAGATAGAGGAACGGCAGTGGCTGCTTGGCGTGATCGAGCAGCGTGGTGAGGGCGTTCGCGTCGTGAGCGGGCGCGCCCTCGGGGCCGAAAGCGGCGTGAATCGATCGCGGGACAGCGTCCCAATCGACCATGTCCGCGGCTTTCCATGTGGGAGCATCGAGCGCACCGCTCATGGAGGCGGCGACAGCGAACGTGCCCGAATACTTCAGTCCGAACTTCATGGCGCCGTAGCCACCCATTGAAAGGCCGGCAACCGACCAGGAGCGTGAGTCAGGCAAGGTGCGGTAGTGCGCGTTCACGTACGGAATCACTTCCTTGAAAATGTAGTCTTCCCACTTATCGTTGGCCGCGACGCCGTTGGTGTACCAGCTGTCGCCGCCTTCTGGCATCACAATGATGAGGGGATACTTGCGCGCAAAGAGCACGAGGCTGGTTTTGGTAACCCAATTGTCGTAGTGGCCGGTGAGGCCGTGGAGCAGCAGCAGAACCGGGTAGCGGCGGACGCTCTGGTCGTAGCCGAGGGGAAGAATCACGTTGAACGGCGCCTTGGAGTTCATCAGCGTGCTGCTGTAATCGATCGTCGTGTAGCCGTCCCGAGCCTCGACCGTAGTTTGCGCGGGAGCCTGAGCACGCGCGTTTCCGCACACACCGAGGATCGCCGCCACAACGGCAAGCACCGCAAGCGCTTTCCGCATTCCGTCCCTCCCCAGGCAAACTTGTGAAGATGCGCGAATCGTTTTGCAAAAAAAAAACTGCTAACCCGGTCGAGCGCTTCGCGTCGAACTGGGTGAGAGGAGCCGAGCTTCTTCTCCGATGGACTTTGAAACGCCCCAACATACGCAGAAGCTGTTCGGCTCTTCCACCACTTCTAGCTTCTTCGTTACAGTGCGCGAGCGCGTTAATCCCGCTCGCTGATTAAGACCTCGACGGGCCTTCCGTTTCCTTTCCCGCGTTTCGTAAACCAATCGCTCATTTCTGCTGCTAGGCGCGACGGATCAATTTTGAGTCCGGCTTCGAGCTGGCCTTCGCCGGTAGGCAACGTGTCGTCAAATTCGCCGGAGCCGGTGAAGTTGCGCATGCAGAACATATCGAGCCAGTCGAGTGGGACGGGTTTTCTTTCGCCGGCGATGAGGGTGTCGGCGCGGAGCTTGCGGGCGTACATGAGGGCGAGTATACACCGCGCGACGAAAGGCAAAACATTCCACGGAGAAAACCGAAAAAGGCGGAGTGCACGGAGAGGCGGAGGCAGGGCGTCGATCCAGCCAGTACAGTTCACAGAGGTGTGGGCGGCGTTGCGCAGGCAAAACTGGCCACCCCACGCGGCTATCCCACTTCGTCGTGGGTGAAGGCGTCGATGACCTGGCGGATTTTGGGGATCGCGATGTGGGTGGCGTTTTCGCCGGCGACGATGAGCTGTGGAGATTTGGGGAATTCGTCCCAGAGGATGTGGTGAACGTCGGGCTCGATGAGCACGTCGTAGGCGCTGCGCCACGCCTGGGTGGAACTGGATTGAATGATCGAGAAGGAGCGGCTGATCACTTCGATCGTATTGCGCGGTTTGGAATCGAGCAGGCCCGGCTCGAGGTGGACGGCGATCACGACTTCAGCGCCAAGATCGCGGGCGGCGACGGCGGGAACCTGTTCGGTGAGAAAGCCGTCCACCATCACGCGGCCGTTAATTTCGACTGGCAGAAAAAGTCCCGGGTAAGCGCAGGAGGCGCGCAGCGCGGGGCCGATTTCGCCTTCGACAAAGTGGACGGTCTTACCGGCCATCAAATCGGTGGCGACGATGGCGAGAGGAATTTTCAGCTGCTTGAAATCGGTGCAGGTGGTGAAGCGGTGGAGAAATTCTTCGAGGCGATCGTTTGTCGCCATGCCGAGGCGCGAAAGCGTCCAACGGCCGAAATCGCGGAAGCGCGTTTGGGTGGACTGGCTCGCCATGTCGTCAAGCGAAGTGCCGCTCGCGTAGGCCGAAGCGATCAGGGCGCCGACGCTGGTGCCGGTGATGACGTCGATGGGAATTTCGGCGGCTTCGAGAGCGCGCAGCACGCCGATGTGCGCGATGCCGCGGGCGAATCCGCCGCCGAGCGCGACGCCGACTTTGGGACGAAGGCCTTGCTGTGAGTAGGCGAAGGAGCGAAGGCCGCGAACGGCTTTTCCAAACCAGCGCGAAGACGAGACCATTTTCGAAATCCCCAAGACGCCTGGAAGCAAGCTCTGGCAATAGATTAGCGCAAGTCGGATGCGGCCGGGTTTGAGGTTGACCCCTCGGTACCGCTTTTGTAACCTCGAATGCCATCCCGAGGATTTATATGAAGCGTCGTATCGAAAAAGTAGCCGTGCTGGGTGCGGGAACGATGGGATCGCGCATCGCGGCGCACCTGGCCAACGCGGGAATTCCTTGCTATTTGCTGGACATGGTTCCCACGGAATTAAACGCGGAAGAACAAAAGAAACATTTGACGCTGCAGGATCCGCGAGTGAGGAACCGGATCGTGCTGGCGGGGCTGGATGCGGCGCGAAAGGCGAAGCCTGCGGCGTTTTTCACTCCCGAGACGGCGAAGCTGGTGACGCCGGGAAATTTCGACGACAACCTTGGCTGGTGCGGGCAAGTGGATTGGATCATCGAGGCGGTGGCGGAGAATATCGAGATCAAGCGGGCGCTTTTCACTCGTGTCGAAGCGGTACGCACGCCGGGAACGATTGTGACGACGAACACGTCGGGCATTCCGGTGCACGAGATTGCGGTGGGACGGTCTGAAGATTTTCAGCAGCACTTTGCGGGAACGCATTTTTTCAATCCGCCGCGGTACATGAAGCTGGTGGAGCTGATTCCTGGGCCGAAGACGAAGCCGGACGTGCTGGAGACACTGAGCGAAATTTGCGATGTGCGGCTCGGCAAGGGCGTGGTGGACGCGAAGGACACGCCGAACTTCATCGCGAATCGCATCGGGACTTTCTCGATGCTGAACGCGTTGAAGCAGATGCAAGCGCTGGACATGACGATCGAGGAAGTGGACACGTGCACGGGACCGGCGATCGGGCAGCCGAAGTCTGCGACATTTCGAACGTCGGACATTGTGGGGCTGGATATTCTGGCGCACGTGGTGAAGAACATTTACGCGACGGCGACCGGCGATGCATGGCGCGAAATGTACAAGCTGCCTGATTTCGCTGAGGAGATGCTGAAGCGCAGCATGCTCGGCGATAAGACGGGCGGCGGCTTCTATCAGAAACAGCGGAAATCGAAGGACGGCGAAATTCTCACGCTCGACTGGAAGACGCTGGAGTATCGCGCGAAGCAGAAAGCGAAGTTTGGGTCGATCGAAGCGGGAAAGCAGATTGAAGATACGCGCGAACGAGTGCGAGCGCTGGTAGCGCCGGTGCTCGATGGCAAGGGCGGCGACAAGGCGAATCAGTTTATCTGGGCGGCGCTGAGCGGGATGTGTTTGTACGCCGCGACGATGACGCCGGACATCGCGAACAGTATTGTGGACGTGGACCGCGCGATGCGATGGGGATTTGCGTGGGAGCTGGGACCGTTTGAAGTGTGGGACGCGATCGGCGTCGAACGCATGGCCGCCGCGATCGAGAAAGAAGGAAAGAAGGTGCCGGCGCTGGTGCAGAAAGTTTTGGCGTCGGCGACGAAATCCTTCTACACGACGGAAAAGGGATCCACGAAGTATTTCGATCTGGAGTCGGGCGGCCCGAAGACGCTGGCGGACCAGCCGGGCGTGCTGATTTTGAAATCGATCAAAGAGCGCACGGGCGTGGTGCAGAAAAATTCCGGCGCGAGCCTGATCGACCTCGGCGACGGAATCGTTTGCTGCGAATTCCACTCGAAGATGAATTCGATCGGCGGCGACCTGGTGGCGATGATTCACGCGGGGCTGAAACGGCTCGGCACGGAATTCGAAGGAATGGTGATCGCGAACCAGGCGCCGAATTTTTCGGTGGGCGCGAATTTGATGCTGGTGCTGGTGGCGGCGCAGGAGCAGGAGTGGGATGAGATTCATCTGGCGGTAAAGCAATTCCAGCGCGTGAATATGGCGATCAAGTACGCGGCGCGGCCGGTGGTGGTGGCGCCGCAGGGAATGGCGCTGGGCGGCGGATGCGAAGTTAGCTTGCACGGAGCGCGGATTCACGCGGCGGCGGAGTCGTATATCGGATTGGTAGAGGCGGGAGTGGGATTGATTCCCGGCGGCGGCGGAACGAAAGAAATGATGATTCGCGCCGGGGAACACGCGGCGACGGCGGAGACGATGGACCTGTTTCATGCGATGAAGCCGGTGTTTGAGGCGATCGCGATGGCAAAAGTTTCGACGAGCGGGGAGGAAGCGCGTTCGCTGGGATTTTTGCGGCCGCAGGATTTGATCGCGATGAATCGCGACCGGCAAGTGGCGGACGCGAAGGCAACGGCGCTGGCGATGATTCGCGCGGGATATCATGCGCCGGCGCCGGCGGAAATTCGCGTGTTGGGCGAGGAGTTTCTGGCAGGAGCGAAGCTGGCGATTCATATGATGGTGCGCGGCGAGTACGCGTCTGAATATGATGCCGTGGTGGGGCGGAAGCTGGCGTACGTGCTGGCGGGCGGGGCGGTGACGGCGGCGCAGACGGTGAGCGAGCAGTATTTGCTGGATTTGGAGCGGGAAGCGTTCGTGAGCCTGTGCGGCGAGCGAAAGACGCAGGAGCGGATCGCGCATACATTGAAGACGGGGAAGCCGCTGAGGAATTGACGCGGCGCGGCGCGAGGCGGCTGGAGGTTGGGACCGTTCGGCCGGGCAGGCGCCGGCGCGGACTTTATTCAGGCGGCGGGATTCACTCGCCCGAGAAACCTATCCCGATTAAACTGTATCTAAGTGCAGGCCCACAGTTAAGCCGGTGTGCCCCCGCAGTTGTGGAACTTTCCGCGGCAGGACGGGCAAGAGCGGGTGGGAAAGTGTTCGCGCGCGAGGTTACTTCGTGAAAGTCGCGCGCAGAGTTAGGCGCTCGCGAGCGGGATCGATATTCGGTCGAGGTGAAAGGGGAGTTGAGATGGTGAAGCAGTTGCGGTCATTTGCGTTCGTAGTGGCGCTGGCTGGCTTGGCTGCGCTGGTTGCGTGTGGAGGCGGCAGCAGCAGCGGCGGAGGCGGCACCACGCCGCCACCACCACCTGTGAACGGCGCGCTGACGATTCTGCCGGGATCGACGAGTATTCCGGTTGGGCAGGCGGTGCAGTTCACCGCGTACCAGGGCGATACTTCGCAAACGCCGAACTGGACGGCGACGAGCGGAACGATCAGTTCGAGCGGGCTTTTCACGGCGCCGACAACGGCGGGGACGGCGACGATTACGGCGGTGTCTGGATCGAACGGCGGGACGACGACGGTGCAGATTGTGGCGGCGCAGCCGATTACGGTGTCGCCGTCGGCGCTGACGATTCCGGCGGGCGGAGTGCAGGCGTTCACGGCGTCGAGCACGGGAGTGACGTGGTCGGTGAACAATGGAGTGGGCAATTGCCTTGCGCCGTCGCCGGGCGCGCAGGGGCAGTGCTTCGGAATCATCGATGCGAACGGAAATTATCAGGCGCCGCTGGCACCGCCGCAGGGACAGACTGTGACGATTACGGCGTCTGGCGCGGCGGGATCGGGGACGGCGACGGCGACGATTTTGTTTTCCGCGGCATCGCTGACGACAAATGGCGGGACGGGGACGTATGTGGTTGCGTTCTCGGGAGTCGATCTGACGAAGGGATATCCGATCGATGTGGCGGGCGTGATCAATACGATGGGATCGGCGACCGGGACCACCGGATCGATCGTGCCGGGCGGAGAGCTGGACATCAACAGCTTGCAGTATGGAATTACAACGGCGGCGCAGATCACCGGGGGATCGTTTCAGGTGGGAGCGGTGGATGGGCGAACGTCGCTGACGATCACGAATAATTCCAGCGCGAACAGCGTCACGTCGTTCACGCTGCAGGTGGCGCTGATCAACAGTCAGCACGCGCTGCTGATCGATTTCGATTCGTTCGCAACGGGCAGCGGAACGCTGGACGCGCAGAATACGCAGGGATTCTCGACGCTGTCGGGGAACTATTCGTTCAGCTTCACGGGCGTGGATACGCAGCTCGCGAAGAATTTCTCAAATCTGGTGCCTGTGTATGCGGCGGGAACTTTTCTTGCGAACGGAAATTCGATTCCGGTAAATCCCATCAATGCGCCGACGAACGTGCAAGACGTGATCGACAACTCGTTGGCCACTCCGCAGGTGATCAACGATCAGACGCTGAACGGATTGTTTACCGATCCGGATGCGAACGGGCGCGGAACGATGTCGATGAACAGCACCGTGTTCACGACGATCAATTTCGCGTACTACCTGATCGATGCGACGCACATGAAGATCGTGGAAACCGACGCGGCGCAATCGTTCGCTTTGAGTGGCGACATCTACAGCGCGCCGAAGATTCCCACGCCGCTGACGGGTGCGGCTGCGTTCACGGCGGACGGCCAGACGACGAAGTACGGGCCGTATGTCATCGGCGGCGCGTTTTTATTCGGGACGACTACCACATCCAGCTCCACCAGCATTCTTTCGGGCCAGCTCGACATCAACACGGGCATATCCAACGTAATCGGAGAAACGATACAGAGCGGCAGCTTGTCGAACGACACGGGTACGGGGTTCGTTCCGTCGCGATACTTGCTGACGCTCTCGACGCAGAATTCGTCGGAGACGCTCACGTTTTCCGTGTACATGACGGCTACGAATCCGCCGACGGCATTGATCATCGAGACGGACACGAACACGGCCGGTAGCGCGGGCGTGATGTACCAGCAGACGGCGGGAGGCTCGAACACCGGCAGCTACGCGATGAATTTGACGGGTGAGGGAAGCTGGAAGTCGTCGGGTTTATTCCAGCAGGATATGAGCGGGCAGATCGGACTGGTGGCGAACAGCGAGACGGTGACGGGAACGGTGGATTTCAACAACCAGGGAACGTCAACCAGCGCGATTAATTCGAAGAGCGGGAATACGGTGTGGTTCCTGCCGGTGGAAACGAATGGACGCGGAACGGCGGTGTGGGCGACGCAGAACGGCGCGGTATTCCGGATGGCGTTTTACGTGGTGAACGGCGGCGAGGTGCTGCTGCTCGATACGGACTCGAATCGCGTGGCGACGGGAATGATGGTGAGGCAGTTCTAGCGTCGCGCGCCGCCACCGCTGAATGCGGAAGGGTGTTGTTCGGCCCGCCAGGTGGAAGTTCGCCGGCGGGCCGAAGTGTTTTTAGGCGCGTTCGACTGCCGGAAGGCGCGACGACTTCGCTTGACACCTGATGCTTCTCGATCTGCCTTTCGTTGAGGCTGCGTTTGCGGGGCGGGGTTCGTTTGTGGCAAAGCGCGGCTTCGCTCCCTCAGTCCAAATGTGCGGTGCCACTGCGGCATTCGCAGTCCGGTCAGACAATATTTCCCTGGAATGAAATGCGCCGGCTTGCCAGAGCCGGGCAACCCGCCAAGACAGGTGCCATAAGTTTCGTGGTTCGAAGCTGTGGGACACTTGTTCGTCACTTTGAGTTGAGACGAAATTTGGTGTGGTGCGTCTGAAGGCACAACGGGTGGCGTGTGTCGAAGGAGCGCGAGGTGTGCGCACCGGAGTGCCGAAAGGCGGGGTGCGTTGTGCAGCCAGCAAGGGCCGGCCCACTTTGTAACGGCTTGCTTTCGGTCCCTCCGCTCGTTAGCATCAATCGCCATTTTTGAGGTAAAGCGTATTTGAGGACGCGCGAGCGCGTGGGCGTTTGCGCGGAAGATTACGTGGAGAGCCCGATGAAACTTTTCGGCGGTGAAATTGGTGCGAAGCCGGTGCTGGCGGCGTTGGCGCTGGCGTGCTGCGCGCTGGCGATGGGCGCGATCATATCGAGCGGCGTGGTGGCTGCGCCGCCTGAAGGAGGGCCGCCGCGGTATTACGCGATTACGAATGCGCGAATCGTGCCGGTCTCTGGCGCGGTGATCGAGAGCGGCACGGTGGTGGTGGCGCGCGGATTGATTCAGTCCGTCGGCACGAGCGTGGCGATACCGCCCGAAGCGTGGGTGATCGACGGCAAGGGCCTTACGGTGTATCCGGGATTGATCGATGCGGGGACGAGCGTGGGACTGGGCGAGGCGGAAGCGGGCGCGAAAAAAGCCGGAGGGCCGCTGCCGACGAGTCCGGAGGACCGGCCGGGTACGACGCCGTGGCGCGCAACCGCGGATGAGCTGAAGACCGACGACAAAAAAATCGAGACGTGGCGGAGCGCGGGATTCACAACGACGCTGGTGCTGCCCGATGGCGGAATTTTCCCGGGGCAAGCCGCGGTGATCGATCTGGCCGGCGCGCGGCCGGGAGATATGGTGGTGCGCGCGACGGACAGCGTGCCGGTATCGTTCCGTCCCGTGGGCGGATTTTTCGGATTTCCCGATTCGCTGATGGGGACGATTGGATACGTGCGGCAGGTGCTCGACGATACGAACTGGTACGCGCAGGCGGAGCCGATTTACGAAGCGGCGCCGACGAAGAACGAACGCATCCCTTACGATCGAGCGGAAGTAACGCTGGCCGACGCGAAGCAGAAGAAGGAAGTGGTGCTGCTGCCGGCGAACAATTCGATTCAGATTTTACGCGCGCTACGTCTTGCGGATGAATGGAAGCTTGCGCCGGTGCTGTACGGCGGTCAACAGGGCTACGACGTAACCGATGCACTGAAGACTAAGAGCGCGGCGGTGATCGTTAATTTGAAATGGCCGGAGCGTGCGAAAGACGGCGACCCGGATGCGGAGCAGACGCTGCGTGAGCTGCGTTTTCGCGACAAGGCGCCGGGAACGCCGGCGGCTTTCGCGAAGGCCGGGGTCAAGTTTTCGTTTTACTCGGGCGGACTCGGCGGACCGAAAGACATTCAGAAGAGCGTGAAGAAAGCGATGGATGCGGGACTGACGGCGGATCAGGCGCTGCGGGCGTTCACGCTGGATTCGGCGGACATACTGGGGTTGAGCGACCGGCTCGGCAGCATCGCGCCGGGAAAAATCGCGAACCTGGTGGTGACGGACGGCGACATTTTCAATGAGAAGACGAAAGTGAAGCACGTGTTTGTGGACGGGCGGTGGTTTCCGATTCACGAAGACGCGAAACCGGAAAAGCCGGCCGACAAACCCGCCGCCGGCGACGACGAGAGTTACAAAAACAAACAATCGCGAGCGTACGAAGGAGATGGCCGATGAAGCGCGCAGCGATCGTAGTGGCCGCTGTGGCGGCTCTCGTAATTCCTTCGCGCGTGCTGGCGCAAAGCCCGAAGGTGATCTTCATCAAGAACGCGACGTTACTCACGGTGACGCACGGCAACATCGAGCACGGATCGATTCTGATTCGCGACGGGAAGATCGCGGATGTGGGAGCGAACGTGACGGCTCCCGCGGATGCGACGGTGATCGATGCGACAGGTCAATACGTGATTCCGGGAATCATCGATTGCCACTCGCACATCGCGATCGATGGCAGCGTAAATGAGGGCGGGATGGCGGTGTCGTCGATCGCCAATATAAAGGATGTGCTGAATCCCGAGGACATCGACATTTACCGCGATCTGGCGGGCGGAGTGACGACGGCGAACATTCTGCATGGCAGCGCGAACCCGATCGGCGGGCAGACGGTGGTGATCAAGCTGCGGTGGGGCAAGCCGGCGAGCGAATTGCCGTTTGAAGGAGCGGTGCCGGGAATTAAATTTGCGCTGGGCGAAAATCCTAAGGAGTCCAGCTTTCAACCGCCGCCGGGAATTCCGCAGCGGTATCCGGCGACGCGGCTGGGCGTGGAGGAAGTGATCCGGCAGGCGTTCACCGAGGCGCGCGAGTACAAGAAATCGTGGGACGACTACAACACGCGGAAAGCAGCGGGCGAAGCGAACTTGATCCCGCCGCGGAAGAACGACCGGCTGGAGCCGCTGGTCGAGGTGATGGAAGGGAAGCGGTACGTGCACGCGCACTGCTACCGTGCGGATGAAATTCTGATGCTGATCCGCGTGGCGAATGAGTTTGGGTTCAAAGTGCGGACGTTCCAGCACGTGCTCGAAGGCTACAAGATCGCGGATGAAATTGCGGTGTCGGGCGCGGGCGGATCGACGTTCTCGGACTGGTGGGCATACAAGGTGGAAGCGTACGACGCGATTCCGTACAACGCGTCCCTGATGGCGGAGCGCGGCGTGGTGGTCTCGATCAATTCGGATGACGCGCAGGAAGCGCGGCAGCTGAACATCGAAGCGGCGAAGGCGATGAAGTACGGCGGGATGAGCGCGAACGACGCGCTGAAATTGATCACGCTGAATCCTGCGATCCAGCTGGGAATCGACAATCGCGTGGGATCGATCGAGGTGGGCAAGGACGCGGACCTGGTGATCTACAACCACGATCCGTTGAGCGTGTACGCGGTGGCGCAGAAGACGCTGATCGATGGGCAGGTTTATTTTGACCGGCAGAAGGACATCGACGGGCGCGCGGCGCTGGCGAAGGAAAAGCAGGATTTGATGGACAAGGAAAAGAAGGCGGCGGAGGAAAAGAAGCCGGACGATGCGAGCGACGGTGATGCTGCGAAGAAAAAACCTGACGCGAAGAAGAAGGGTGCGAAGCCCACGGCGGAAGGTATCTCGGTGGGAGGTGCGCTGTGAAAATCCAAATCCGCCGAACATCACTCGCGATGTTGATGGGATTGTTGCTGGGCGCGGTGGCGGCTCAGGTGGTGGCGGCGCAAACGCCTTCGGCTACTGCTGCGCCAGCGGCGTACGCGATCAAGGGCGCGAAAGTGTACACGATTGCCGGAGCGCCAATTGAAAATGGCATCGTCGTGATTCGCGACGGGAAAATCGCGGCGGTGGGCGCGAATGTAGCGATTCCTTCGGATGCGACGGTGATCGACGCGACGGGGATGGAGTTGTATCCCGGCTTGTTCGATCCGGTCACACAGATCGGGCTGAACGAAATCAACCAGGTGGGCGCGACGGTGGATACGCCGGAGCTGGGCGATTACAACCCGGAGCTGGTGGCGGCGACGGCGGTGAATCCGGCGTCGGCGCACATTGCGGTGACACGCGCGAATGGAATTACGCATGTGATCGCGGCACCGGGAACGGCGGGATTTGATGCGCAGCCCGGCGGACTGATCAGCGGGCAGGCGTCGGCGTTCAATCTGGCCGGCTGGACGATGAAGGACATGGAGATCAACCGGTCGGTGGCGATGGTGATCACGTGGCCGTCGATTCAGTCGCGGACGTTTGATTTTGCGACGTTCAGCATGAAAGAGAAACCGTACGACGAAGCGAAGAAGGAATACGACAAGCAGGTGAACGAGCTGGGCGACTGGCTGGATCGTGCGCGGCACTATGCGCAGGCGAAAGAGAAAGGAAACGCCGCGCTGTACGAGCGGGACATCAAGCTGGAGGCGCTGGTGCCCGTGGTGCAGGGCAAAACGCCGGTGCTGATCATCGCGGACCAGCAGCGGGACATCAGGAACGCGGTGGAATTCTGCACGAAGCAAAATCTGAAGATGATTTTGGGCAGCGGCGCGGAAGCGTGGCGCGTGAAAGAACTGCTGAAGGAAAAGAAAATTCCGGTGGTGCTGGGGCCGACGGAGCGGTTGCCGGAACAGGAAGACACGCCGTACGACAAACCAATGACGCAGCCGTCGGAATTGTTCGCGGCGGGAATTCCGATCGCGTTTTCGAGTTTTGGGACGTCGTTTTCGCGACGGTTGCCGGACTATGCGGGCACGGCCGTTGCGTACGGGCTGCCGCACGACGAAGCGCTGAAGGCTGTGACGATCAACGCGGCGAAAATGTTTGGCATCGACGATCAAGTGGGAACGATTGAGACGGGAAAGCTGGCGAACTTGATCGTGACGAACGGCGATCCGTTTGAAGTGCAGACGCAGGTGAAATACCTCTTTATCAAAGGACAGCTGACGAGCCTGAATAACCGGCACCTCGAGCTGTACGAGCAGTACCGGAAGCGGCCGAAGGCGGGAAACTAAGCGAGTTACGAGCAGCGCTTGGTCCGAATGAAGTTCCAAGTTGTGACGGAGCGCTGCTTTTTCATTTTAACGCGCGTGCAATCGAGCTCTCACCGCCGGTACTGAATTCCTAGAATCCTTTCGTTTGGCAATTCCTCGCAAAGCCCTCAAAACAATCGTCTTTTTGGTGCGCAAAGCGTTCTCAGGGAGTACGAACGTACTATTGCCGCACTTTGGTGCGCCCGCCGAAAATTCAGAAGTAGAGCTAGCGTTCGCAATCTGAATTTCTTCCCGGGGGAACGGCGAATCGCCGTTTAGCACGATGGCGCCACTGACAAAAGATCTGGACGTACTGACGACAGCCGACGCGAGCGTATCGCGCCTGAGCGCTCCAACTGCCGCGAAACCGGCGGCGCCCGCGGCACCCGCGGGAACCTCCGCACCGGGAGTGCGCGCGGACGCGGTGTCTGTGGAAGTGCCGGTGCGCGTCTATGGTTCGCGCATCACGCAAGTGCCGGGACAGGCGGAGCCGAACAGCGAGCCGTTTGAAGAGCAGACTTCGACAATGATCGTGTTTCCGCAGGGCGCGGTGCTGCGGATGTCCACGACGGTGGGCGTTGGGCAGATGCTGGTGGTGACGAACGCGAAGACGAAGTCGGATGCGATTTGCCGGGTTGTGAAGGTGAGGACGTTTTCCAGCACGCAGGGATATGTGGAGGTGGAGTTCACGACCTCGCAGAAGAATTATTGGGGAGTGCGGTTTCCGTCGGATGGGCCCGCGCCTGCAACGGAAGCAGCGGCGCCCGCGACTCCGGTGACGAGCGCGCCAGTAGCGGCTGCACCGCCCGCGCGTCCTGTGGCACAGAAGCCTGTTGAAACGGTGAAGCCTGCGGCGCCTGCGCCGGTTGCGGCTGCGCCGAGTGTGCCAGCGCCGAAGCCGGCGGCTCCCGTGGCCGTTGCACCAAGCGCACCCAAGCCCGTCGCGCCCGGTCCTGTAGCCGCCACGCCTACGGTAATTCCGCCTGCCGCGCCGAAGCCGGTTGTGCCCGTGGTTCCTGCTGCACCCGCGCCTGTTGCGGCTGCACCCGTCGCGCCCGCGGTGGAAGACGAAGATCTCGATACGATTTTGAACCGCCTCGCGCCCAGCGCTGCTGTCGTTGCGCCGCCTGCGCCTGCCGAAGCGGTGCAAGCGAAAGTGAGCGCGGCGGTGGTGGCCGAAGCTGCGAAGCCTGCAGCGGCAATCGCATTTCCGGCAGCGCCGCCTCCGGCACCGGAACCGTCGTTGACGCTGAACGAATTGCGTGGCGATGCGATCGCGGAACCCGCGAGCAATTCGGAAGATACGGAAGTGATCGAGCAGGAGTCGCTGCTCAAGCACGCGGCGGCGGAATCCGAAGCTGCGGCTCCGCGTCGCGCGACGGGAAGTTTCTCGGGCGGGCTCAGCCTCACCGGCGGTACTCTGCTTTCCACGTCGTCGCCTGGAGGAGAAGCGTCGGGCGAAGAAGCGGCATCCTCGCGGCTGGAATCGGAAAATACGCTGGGAGGCGACTACGCCGCGCCGGCGAAGAAAAGTAATTTCCTGATGATCGCGGCGTGCATCGGCGCACTGGTGGTGGTGGCCGGCGGCGGAATCTTCTACTTCCGCACAAGCGCGGCCGGCAGCAAGGCTGCAGCGCCGAGCGCGGTGGTGGATACGCCGAAGAGCGGCGAAGCCGAACCGGCGGGCCAGACATCAGAACGAGCGGTGCTTCAGAATACGGCGTCGGCGAACAGCGTAACCGTGCAGACGGCGGTGGCGACTCCGGTGGCGACGCCGGAACCGGCGCGCAGCGCTCCGGCGCAACCGGCGGCGAGCAGCGAGACTGGCGTGACGGTAACGCCGACGATGTCGAAGGCGCGGCAGCAAAAGGCGATTGAGAATGTGGTGGATGCGAGCTCGAATGCGCATCCTGTGGCAGCGCAGCGTGTGGATGCGGGCAGTCCGGGGGCGGCCCCGGCGCTTGACGGCGCGGGCGGCGTGTCGGGCAACGCTCTTTCGGGATTGGTCGCGGGCAACGACGGCTCTTCGCTGAAGGCGCCTGAGCTACGGCAGGAAGGCCCGGTGAAAGTGGGCGGAAACGTGAAAGAGCCGCAGCTGATCTCGCACGTGATGCCGCAATATCCACTGACGGCCAAGGAAGCGGGCATTCAGGGCGATGTGGTGATACAGACGACGGTGGACGCTCACGGAAATGTGTCGAGCGCGAAGGTGGTGTCTGGCCCGATGATGCTGCGTGGACCGGCGCTGGAAGCGTTGAAGCGGTGGAAGTACGCGCCCTCGACGCTGAACGGCCAGCCGATTTCGGTGCAGATGGAAGTGACGGTAAAGTTCAACAACCGCTAGACCGACGGCTAACAATTGATAGTTCGAGTGAGTTGCGCGCAGCGCGGGGATGCCCCGCGCTGTTGCTTTTTGTGGAGAGGTGCATCCAATATAGACGGCGAGCGCGAAAAACATGCGCCGCGTGTTGAGTGACGAAGCCCGAGGTGAAGCATGCGTGAAGCTGTGATCGTGAGTTCGGTGCGTACTGCCGTGGGTAAAGCGCCGAAGGGAGCGCTGCGGACGACCCGACCGGATGATCTGGCGGCGACGGCGATCAAAGAGGCGATCGCGCGCGCCAAGGGACTCGACCCTGCCGAGATTGATGATGTGGTGATTGGCTGCGCGACGCCGGAAGCGGAGCAGGGCATGAACGTTGCGCGGATTGCGTCGTTGCGCGCGGGGCTGCCGGTGACGACGTCGGCGATGACGATCAACCGGTTTTGCTCGTCGGGGTTACAGGCGATCGCGAATGCGGCGCAGAGCATCATGGCGGGGCACAGCGAAGTGGCGATCGGCGGCGGCACGGAATCGATGAGCATGATTCCGATGGGGGGAAACAAGGTCGCGATCAATCCGTGGCTCGCAGACAATTATCCGGATACGTATCTGAATATGGGACTGACGGCGGAGAATCTCGCGAAGAAATACGGGATCACGCGGGAAGATGCGGATGGGTTCGCGCTCGAAAGCCATCAGAAGGCGGTGGCAGCGATTGCAGCGGGAAAGTTTAAGGATGAGATCGCGCCCGTCGAGGTGAGCTATTCATATTTTGAGAACGGCGTGAACGGCGCGACGGCGCTGAAGCCGAAAACGGTGAAGTCGGTATTCGAAGTGGACGAGGGACCGCGTGCGGACACGTCGATGGAAGCGCTGGGAAAATTGAAGCCGGCGTTTCACGCGCGAGGCACGGTGACGGCGGGGAACAGCTCGCAGACCAGCGACGGCGCGGCGGCGGCGGTGGTGATGAGTGCGGAGAAGGCGCGCGCGCTGGGGCTGAAGCCGATGGCTCGGCTGGTGGCGTTTGCGACGGCGGGATGCCCGCCGGAAGAAATGGGGATTGGGCCGGTGTTCGCGATTCCGAAGGCGCTCAAGATCGCCGGACTGACGCTGGATCAGATCGACGTGATCGAATTGAACGAGGCTTTTGCGGCGCAGGCGCTGAGCGTGATGAAAGTGGCCGGTCTCGACGCGTCAAAAGTGAATGTGAACGGCGGCGCGCTGGCGCTGGGGCATCCCTTGGGATGCACGGGCGCGAAGTTGACGGCGACGATTCTGCGCGAGATGGGGCGGCGCAACCTGCGCTACGGCATGGTTACGATGTGCATCGGCGGCGGGATGGGGGCGGCGGGGATTTTCGAGCGCGTGGCGTAGCTAGGCAAAAGCAAGAGGGGGAAGTATCCCTTCACCACAAGTACGTTAGTTTTTCTGCTACAATGCCACCGAAACTCACAGCGGATGTATGGGAATGGCTCGCCTCGTCATCCCGCCCAAAGGTTCATTGCGTGCTGAAGATGTACATGGACGACAGCGGCACAAATCCGGCGACATGTATTGCTGGCTATTTGGGCGGAAGGACTCAGTGGAACAGGCTTGAACGGGATTGGAAGAAAGTTCTTGAGCGCGAAGGCGTTTCTGAATTTCACGGCAAGAATTTCTGGTCGCGTACCGGAGAGTTTTGCGGGTGGGACGATAAGCGCCACGCGAAGTTCATAGACGATCTCCTGAAAATCATTGAAGGCTTGCGAATCTACCCGTTCGCATCGGCAACATACCCCGAAGACTGGAAAGTGCTATCGCTGGATGAGCGGCGTTTTCTCACTGGCGGTGTGTTTCTCTACGGCGAGCTAATCTTGAGTGGGAAGCCAAGCCAGCCGAAGGCGCTCCCGTTTCATCACTGTTTGTTCGCGCCGCTTGATTACTGCCACGACGGACTGACCGTCTATTACCACTTCGACTCGGATAAGAACTTCGACGGCTGGGCGTCCAAGTTCTACTCCTATGTTCGGAAGATGCACATGCTGGGCTGGACCCACAAAATGGGAGCGGAGATTACCTTCGCAAACAGCGTGGAATCTGCGCCGCTACAAGCCGCTGATCTTCTTGCGTGGGAAGTAAACCGCTACGCGACTGAGCGCCACGGGAATCCGAAAGTGAAAGGACGGCCATCGTTCCGGCGGGCAATTTCCAAGCTTCGCGCCAGCACAGATTTCAGGCTGTTTGACAAAGCTCAGATTGAAAGCATCCTTAGTGTCGCGCACAAGGTTGGAGAGGTTCGGGGTTAGTACCAAAAGAAGCGGGAGATTGACGAACATTCAAACACGGCGCATCCTTCCCCACGTTCAAGGTGGGGCGGGAGGGTCGCGTGTCCGAAGCCTCGAAGGTCCTGAGTGAAGCATTAAATGACTTTCGCGCAATGACGTTCCCAAACTCGGCCACTGTTCATCCCAGACTCCGATTGAATGAGAAGTGGATTCAAATGGTGGCGGAGAGGCATGGGAAAACAGTCGGAGAAATTAACGATTCGATAGATCGGCTTGACCGACAGCGAAAGTTCCACTGGCAGAGCTAGGCGGCGCAGTTTTGATATTCTTAGGGAATATGACAAAGCCAGAAAGGCCATTCACGCCGCGCGAAGAAACGAAAGAGAAGATGCGTGGAATCTCAAAATCGAAATTCCACGCGTTGCTTAAGAAAGCTTCGACCGCGAAGCCCTCTCCAAAATAGATTTGAATTGCAGGTTGCCATCGTGACGGCGGTTGTAGCGGAAACAGTATTCGTTCAAATAGCTCTGCAAATAAGCTGGCGAAACGTTGTGATACACGCCGCCGATTCCGCGCTTGATGAGGCTCCAAAGCCCTTCGACGCTGTTCGTGTGGATGTGGCCGTCCTTCACGTAGCTTCCTGAGTTGTGACGGATGGTGAAATGTTTGTATCCGGCGAATGTGCCGCCTTTGCTGCCGCGTAGCTTGATATTCGGAATGCTCGCGTAAGTCGGAAATTCGTCGGTGTAGATAGTGCTTTCCGGTTTTACGTGCTTGCGAATTAGCGGAAAGATGCTGGCACGGTCCACGCCGCGCACGACTTTAGCGACCACGCGGCCGCGTCGCTGAACAAGTCCAACCACGGCGATTTTCTTTTTATCGCCACGCATCGGACGGCCTTTTCCGTATTTGCGAGTGCCGCCCATGTAGGTTTCGTCGATCTCAACCGTCGAACCCTCCAATTGCAGGTCTCCATCGGAGAGTAGCGAGCGAATCTGTTTGAACATGCGCCACGCAGTCTTGTAGGTGACGCCAGTTTCGCGCTGAATCTGCTTTGCGGAGATGCCGCAACGAGTCGAACCCATGAGATACATCGCGTAGAACCAAGTCTTGAGCGGCGTCGAAGACTTCTCAAAGATGGTGCCAGTGAGCGGGTAGAAGTGATGCCCGCAGTGGTCACAGGCGTAGGCAGTGCGATTCCCTACGCGGTGGTGCTTGCGATCCTGCTTGCACTTGGGGCAGTAACCAACGCCGTCCGGCAAACGTTGTTCTGCTATGTATTGTAAGCAAGCCGAATTGTTGGGGAATTCGATGTTGAAATCCCGCATGGAGTGCCGAAGCTCTTTCTTTATGTGCTGTTTGACGCCGTAGCGGTTGCTCATGGTAGGTACAGACTACCAAAGCTCTTACTTGTAGTCACGGGATACTTGCCAGCAAGAGGGGTCCTTCGCTTCGCTCAGGATGACGCGGCTGGAAGGCGAGCCGCGCTGAAAGCAAAGGCAACGGCAACGGCAAAGGCTGCCGGGTCGATGCTAGTCGCATCGACCCGCCTTTACAGGAACTGCGTCGCGCCGTCTGTACGACGCGCTTGCGACTACGGTTGTGGTTGTCGGAGAACAGCCTGCGCGGCAGGCTATTCCACTGCTGCCGCGCTACGAGACTTTCTTGGCGTGCGAGGTGAAGAGCAGCTTGTAGGTGCCGTCGGCGCCTTTCATGCTCTCCTTGATCGTAACTGTGCCGTCGGGATTCGCGACTGTCTCGCTCTGCAGCGTCATCTTCATTTTTCCCTGTTCGAACTCCGTCACGAAAATCAGTTTGTCGCCGTCCCAATGGCCGGTGCGCATCACGCATTGCGGAAACGCGTTGCCGAAGACGTAGCTTTTGTAAACGTGGTTGGCTTCGTCCCAGTTCGTAACCTCGTGGCCGATCTCCTCGCCCTCGGGCGCCATTTCGTGAAAATCGGCGATTTGTGAGAATCCGCCGGGGCCTTCGATTGTTGCGTACGTGCCCTTCGTGGTGGCTCCGTCCGGATAGAATGCGCCCTTCTCGTAGATCGACTCGTACGTCCAATTGCCCTGGAGGAATTTCAGCTTGGCCATTTCGGGGCTGGGCTTGGGCAGCTGCGCGTGTGCGGCGACTGTGGCGAGCGAAAGCACGACGAGCGCTGCAAGAGCGGCGACGGATGATGTACGGGAACGCGGGAGCATGGTTCGTCTCCTGAGATAGATGTGAGTGCGAGTGTCTGTTAGGCGGAAAGACTATCGAATGATAGTCGCAGCCGCAACTCGAGCGGGAATCCGGTTGTGCTGTAGGCACCGTGGAGAGAGAATCACAGCATAGAAGAGCACTCCTGGAGGCATCAATGGCTTCGTCCACCGCTTCGCAGACATTGAATCGCGGCGGCTCGTTTCTGATTTCTACTTCGGCGGCGGAGGATGTGTTCACGCCTGCGGATTTGACCGACGATCAGCGGTTGATCGGGCAGACGGCGGAAGAATTTGTGCAGAAGGAAGTGGTGCCGAATATTCCGGAGCTTGAAGCGCACAAAGACGAAAAGCTGATGGGGCAGATGCTGAAGAAGGCTGGTGAGATCGGCCTGCTCGGCGGCGGAATTCCGGAGGAATACGGGGGATCGGGACTCGACAAGATTTCGGCGATTTGCCTGGCAGAGAAGCTGGCGGGTTACGGGTCGTTCGCTGTGTCGCACGGAGGACACTCGGGCATCGGCACGGTGCCGATCGTCTATTTCGGGACGGAAGAGCAGAAGAAAAAATATCTGCC
This sequence comes from uncultured Acidobacteriota bacterium, assembly GCA_963702125.1. Taxonomy (GTDB): domain Bacteria; phylum Acidobacteriota; class Terriglobia; order Acidiferrales; family UBA7541; genus Palsa-295. The sequence goes on along the minus strand of OY969716.1, from coordinate 2,725,468 downwards.
GAAAATCGCGTCAGGCGAACTGCTCTCGTGCTACTGCTTGTCTGAGCCGCAGGCTGGATCGGATTCGCTGGCGGCGCGAACGCGAGCAGTGCTTTCACCGGACGGCAAAAGCTGGATCCTAAACGGGCAGAAGATGTGGATCACGAACGGCGGATTCGCCGACGTATATGTGGTGTTCGCGAAAATCGACGGCGAGAAATTCTCGAGTTTTATCGTGGAGCGCGGCACGCCGGGATTCACGAACGGCGGGGAAGAAAAGAAGATGGGCATCAAGGGCAGCTCGACGACGCCGATCTTTTTCGAGAACGCGCACATTCCCAAGGAGAATTTGCTGCACGAGCCGGGTCGCGGACACGTGGTGGCGTTCAACACGCTGAACGCGGGGCGCTTTTCGCTGGGCGCGTACTGCGTGGGCGGCGCGAAAGACGTGTTGAAGGCGGCGTCGAAATATTCGAAAGAGCGCAAAGCGTTCGGCAAGTCGATCGCGGATTTCGGATTGATTAAAACCAAGCTGGGCGAGATGGCGATCCGGATTTTCGCGATCGAATCGATGGTGTATCGCACGGCGGGAATGATCGAGGCGGCGGCATCGAACGTGCCTGCGGGAACGGACAAGACCAAGCATGCGATGAGCGTGCTGGAGGAGTACGCGATCGAAAGCTCGATCAGCAAAGTAGGCGGCAGCGAGATGGTGGACTACGTGGTGGATGAGGGCGTGCAGATTTTCGGCGGGTACGGTTTCCACGAGGATTATCCCGTGGCGCGCGCGTATCGCGACAGCCGCGTGAACCGGATCTTCGAAGGTACCAACGAAATCAACCGCATGCTGATCATCCAGATGTTGATGAAGCGGGCGATGGCGGGCGTGCTGCCGATCATTCCGGCAGCGATGAAGCTGGCGGACGAGATCCTGGCGGGGCCGTCGTTTGAAGACGGGCCGACGGGCGAGTTCGCGGAGGAAGAGAAGTCGCTCGAGCAAGCGAAGAAGATTTTCCTGCTGGCGGCGGGGACGGCTGTGCAGAGATTCCGCGACAAGCTGGCGGATGAGCAGGAGATTGTCGGTTCGCTGGCAAATGTGGTGATGGATATTTACGGCATGGAATCCGTGCTTCGGCGCGCGCAGAAAGCGCACTCCGCGAGAGGCGAAGCGGCAATCGTGATGGTGGATGCCGCGCGGGCGTACATTTACGACGCGATGGATCGCATCGAGAAGGATGCGCGCACGGCGCTGATCGCCACAGAGGGCGGCGACACGCTGACGACGCAGCTGGCCGTATTGCGCCGCTTCGCGAAGCACGCACCTGTGGATGCGATCGCGATTCGCAGACGCGTTGCGGATGCCGTTCTGGCGCAGGATCGCTATCCGTTCGAAGGACGCTAGAAACGCAAAATAAATTTTCGAATTTCAACGAGCGGCCGGTGAGAAATTGCCGGCCGCTTTTTCTTTGCCAGAGACGGACGCCGCGTTTTCGCCTTTCGCCTCGCGCCAGTTTTCGCTCACACTTGCAGTGACCAAAAAAGTCGCCGAAATTTGTCGTGGCGGGGTCGTTTTTGAGTTCTACGAGTTTCCGTTGTACAGGAAGCAGATTTCCCTTCTGGCTACCGTCTCACTTTTGAGAGCCTGCAATCCACCCATTATCAGTGGGTTACGAATATCGCTTTTGGGCACCCTCGTGCATCCAATAGGGCGTTACGGAGCGAGGGCCATGAAAGTCAATTTTGAAACAGTGAAAGCCAGTTTCGCCGCGGTTGCGCAGAAGGCGAAGGTTCGAAAGGGGACACTGGCAATCGTAGCGGTGTTTTTCGTGCTTCAGATCTATTTCGTGCGCGAGCTGCTGGCGGCTGAACTTCTATTTGGAATGGGATTCGCGGTTTTGTTCGTGATGGGGCTTATTTTCTATTTCATCGGCATGATCGGCGAGCGCGGTTTGGAACTCGGGGAAGCAGGCGTGCGGATGATCGCTGCGACGACGCGTCGCGGAATGGAAGGAATGGAGATCGCGAACCGCAAGCCGCTTTCCAGCGCTGGATCCGAGTCTGCGCAATAAACAAATTCTTACCCTGGCGATTTAGAATTAAAAAGGCCGTGGACACGCTCTCTCCCGTGTCCGCGGCCTTTCTGCCGTCCAGCCGCGTTTGGAAGCCTCCCCGCATCAAATTCGCAGACAGATTCGAGATGGGTGTGCCGGACGAACGCTAGCCGAGCGAAGCCAGTGACACTTCGCGCCCGGTTCATGTAAACTGTTGAGGCTTATGGAGAACGCAGTGACGTTGACGCATATTCAGGGAACGAACCACGGGACCAAAACACTGGTGCGCGTAAGGCCGCGGGGATTCTGCGCCGGCGTGGTGCGCGCGGTGGATATCGTGGAGCTTGCGCTGGAAGCCTATGGAAACCCGGTGTACGTGCACCACGAAATCGTGCACAACCGGTACGTGGTGGACCAACTGCGCCGCCGCGGAGCGATTTTCGTGGAGACGATCGAGGAAGTGCCAGAGGGCGCGGTCCTGGTATTCAGCGCGCACGGCGTGCCGCCGAAGGTGCGGCAAGAAGCCAAGGAACGCAACCTGAAAGTGGTGGATGCGACGTGTCCGCTGGTGACGAAGGTTCACCTGGAAGCGCTGAAGTTTGCGCGCGAAGGCCGGACGCTGATTTTGATCGGCCACCGCGACCATCAAGAGATTATTGGCACGTCAGGCGAAGCGCCGGATCAGACGGTGATCGTCGGCAGCGTGGAAGAAGTGGACGAGCTGGAAGTGCCGGACCCGAGCCGGCTGGCGTTCCTGACGCAGACGACGCTCTCGCTGTACGACACGCAGGAAATTGTGGCGCGGCTGAGGCAGCGGTTTCCGGCGATTGTGGGACCGGCGTCAGACGACATTTGCTACGCGACGCAGAACCGGCAGGAAGCGGTGGAAGCGCTGACGCGGGAAGTGGAATTGATTTTGGTGGTGGGCTCAGCGAACAGTTCGAACTCGAATCGCCTGGTGGAAGTGGCGAAGCGCGCGGGCGTGGCGTCGCGATTGATTGAAGACGCGAACGACATCGACGCAGACTCGCTGGGAGATGTGGCGACCATTGGCCTGACGGCCGGAGCTTCGGCGCCGGAAATTCTGGTGGAGCAGGTGAGCCAGCGGCTTTCGAGCTTTGGATTCACGAACCATCGCGACTTGGATTTGATTCGCGAAGATGTGCGTTTCACGCTGCCGCCGGAATTGGCGGCGCGGCGCCGCCCGGAGGCACAGTAAGCGTGCGGGCTGCGGGGCGCGCGATTCGACAAGAACTACGAAGGAGCGTCTGAGTGGCGGCAAAGATATCCCGCCAATTCAACAAGATTACTCTGCTGGGAGCGCCGACCAGTGCGGCCGCGATGTCGGCAGGCCTCGAGGGCGCACCCGCAGCACTCCGCAACGCCGGACTCGCTGCCCGGCTCCGCAAAATCGGCTACGACGTCACCGACATGGGTGACGATGGCGCGCAAACTTTTCAAGCTGACGATGAGAGCCCGCGCGCGCGGAATGTGAAGCGCGTAGTGGCTTCGATCGAAGCTCTGAAACCCAAGGTCGAACTGGCCGTGAAATCCGCAGGGCTGCCCGTGATTCTGACGGGCGATTGCTCGACGCTGCTTGCGACGGTGGCGGGAGCGCGGCGGTACTTCCGCAGCGTGAACGTGATTTATCTCGATAGCGACGCCGATTTGAATGTGCCCGCGACGACTCCGACGGGCTGCGTGGACGGGATGGTGATTTCGCACCTGACCGGACGAGGCGCGCCGGAGCTGGTGCGTTTCTGGGGCGAGCCGCAGCTGGTGCGCGATCCGGATGTGACGCTCTTTGGCGTGAATCGTCTGGATGCGCCGGAAGAAAAGTTTCTCGAGACCTCCACGATCCGCAAATATTCCGCGAACGATGTGAAGCGGAAAGGCGCGGCGGCGACGGCCGAGGCGATCGTCGAGCGGATCAAGACGAATAAATATGAGTTCGTGCTGCACCTCGATGTGGATGTGATCGCGGGTTTCAAGGCTACGAATTATCCGAGCACCGACGGGCTGACGCTGGATGAAGTGCGCGACGCGATGCTGGTGTTTGCGCGACAGCCGCAAATGGCTGTGCTGGAAATCGCGGCGTATAACCCCGCGAAAGATCCGGACGGCTCGGGCGCGAAAGTGTTGATCGATTTGCTGGCCGAGATTTTGGAAGCGCGCTACGCGACGCTGAAGGAAATTGCGGCCGCGGCGCCGCCTCCTGCTCCGAAGGCGGCGAAGAAGGAAGCGACCCCTGCAGCGGCCCACGCCGAGGAAGCAGCGGCATCGGGCGCGGAAGAACCTGTGGGACTTGTGCCAGAGCCGACGCCGGGCGAGTCATGGTCATCGGATTCGCTGACGGATGAAGAAAGCGGCGGAACACCGGAACGCGGCGGCGAATCGGTGGAAGATCCATCGAGTGACGACTCGACCGAGCCGCGGTCCTGAGCTGAGCCGCGTGGCGCTTTTCACGAAGTTCCTACCTTGCGCATGAAACTCCACCCTGAAGTGATCGTGTTCGACGTGGATGGCGTGCTGGTGGATACGCGCTGCTCGTTCCAACGGACGACGCTCGAAACGGTGAAATTTTTCACGGGCAAGAAAGTGACGGCGCGCGAGCTGCACCAATGGAAGAACAAGCCCGGATACAACGACGACTGGAAGCTTTCGACGGCGTGGGTGCAGAGCCTTGGCGGAAGATTCAGCTACGACGAGGTGAAGGCGAAGTTTGTCGAGCTGTATTGGGGCGGAAACGGCTCGGGGGGGTACGTGGATGGGGAGAAATGGCTGCTGCCGATCCCGGCGCTAAAGCGACTCAGAAAAAAGGCGGAGCTGGCGATTTTCACGGGGCGCGTGGGCCGCGAGATGGACTACACAATAAAGCGCATGAAAGTGAGCCCGCTTTTCGACAAGATCGTGACGGCGGACGACGTGAAGAACGGGAAGCCGGCTCCGGATGGGTTGATCCAGATACTCGCGGGGCGAGACCCGCAAGTGGCGCTTTATCTTGGAGATAACGTCGATGACGCGAATGCCGGCAAGGCTGCGCGAGTACCATTCGTCGGCGTTCTGCCGCGAAACAGCGAAGAACGGCGCCAGCGTGGCGCCACGCTGAAGAAGCTGGGAGCGCTGACTATCATCGGCCATATCAGCGAGTTAGAGAAGCTGCTCTAGATTTTCCCCGCCGTTTTTTCGTTCCAGGACTTTCCTCCCAAACTACGCGTAGGACGAAGAGGTAGTACTTAGCAGGACACGCGTACCATTGTGAAATTCGGACCTAAATCCCATATTTACATGCAGAGGATGGGGTCCAGCCCCCAATTTTTTCATCATGAATACAAACACTCGAACTGCGGCGGCCCGCGCATTCGTGCGAAGTCTGAACATCTTGCTCAAGTTCGCGAGGATGTACGATTTTGGTCATCCGCGCACGGCGAAGCAGTATGCGACCGCGTGGAACGAACTGAGCACAGCGATCGGGTCGGGCGGAGACAACGAAACGGGATTGCTGCTGGCCGTCAGCGGCGACCAACTGCTTCTCGATGGGACACCGCTTGAATCCGCAGCGGCCGAGCGCGGGTTCGCGCGCATGCTTTCTGCCGCGGGAATTGCAAGTATCCATTTCTCTCCAAAAGTAACGCAGGCGAGCCTGGCGCGATTGGTGCGCGGCTTTCCCACGGGCAACAGCACCAAGCCCGCGATGCTAGCCGAGCAACTCAAGACTTCGCTCGAAGGCGATCCGCACATCAACGTGAACGAAGTTTGCTTCGTGCCGGCGGACTCCGCGGTGGCGAAGTCCACGATGGCGGCGCAGCTGGCGGCGCACACGCTGAACATGAGTTCGTCACAGACTGAAGAACTGCTGAACGATCCGAACAAGCTGCTGCAATTGATCATCGCCGCGGAGGGAAGCAAGAACGCGGGGAATGGCGGCGCAGCGGGACACGGTGGGAATGGCAACGGAGAAGGCGGCGCGGGTTCAGGAGGCGGTTCGGGTTCTGGAACTGGATCGGGGGAGGGTGGAAACGGCGGCGGATTTGGCGGCGGTGGCAGCAACCGCTACGGCGGTGGTTACGGCTACGGTGGCGGAAATCAATTGTACCGGCGCGGTGAGGACGAAGGTTCACGCGGTGGAGGTGGGAATTTCTACGCGCAGGAATCCGCTGAGATCGTGCGCGATTTCGGCAGCTTCGTGCCGGGCGCGGGCAATGCGGTGTACGCGGATGGTTATGCTCCGGCAGCGACGAGCGGAGCTTCGGGCGCGCCGGGCGCGAGCAATGGCGGAGTGAATGCGGGGCCGAGTACCTGGAATATCGTCGGGTCGGGCGAACCGTCGGGACATGGGCAAGGTACGCCGTTGACGTCAGATGTGGCGGGATTTTGGCTGTCGGGATCGCCGCACGCGAATAGCGGAGCGGTGGAAGGCGGCGCGAGCGTTCCTGGTGCGATGCCGGTGGGGAGTACCGGAGGCGGATTCGCGGGGCCGGGTGAAGGCGGCGGCTCGGGTTCTGGTTTTGGTGCCGGTGCAGGAAGCGGCGCCGGAACTGGAGCTGGCGGAAGACGCGGTGGCGGCGGCCGCTTGCGTGGATCGAGCGCGCGAGTGCTGGAAGGCAACGGCGTAGCAGGTGGCGATGCGAACGGCGGAGCGGGCGGACCCGTTTCACGCTGGGGCAACGCGACGGCGGAAATTCGCGGACAGCGCCCAGGGCAGGGCGGGAACGGTTCGATGGCCGTTGAAACGGGCCTGATGACGCTGCACGAAGACGAACTGAAGGGAATTTTGCAGATGCTGGCGCAGATTGCCCGGACGGGTGAAGGCGCGGGCGAAAAGATCGATCCGGGAACGTTTCAGTCGCGGCTCTCGACGCTGCCGCGGCGCGCGCGATTCACGGTGAGCCAGGCGCTATCGGCACTGGCGGCTCAGGCGCCGACGGAAGCTTCTGACAAATCGACGCTACTGAAGCTGGCGGAGCACATTGCGATACGCTACGCGATGGAAAGCTTCGAGCGCGGCGATATTGAAGTGAATGCGGTGAACCGCGTGATGGGCGAGATGAGCGCGGAGCTGGACGGCCTGCGCAAGCTGCTTGGCGCGTACGAAGAGAAGATGGCGCGGCACGGGCTGCACGTGGAATCGCACGTCGATCTGATGGCGCAGCAATTCTGGGCGCAGGTGACGGACGAGAAGCGCAAGATGGTGCTGGAATCGGCGGAAGCGTGGTGCGTGCCGGGGACGAAGGTGCGCGAATACGTGGAGCAGCAAATCGCGCGCGGAGAAAAAGAAGGCGCCGAAGAAACGCTGCGGAATTACGCGAGCTGCATCGAGCAGAAATCGCCGGAAGCGCGCCGCCTCACCGCGACGGGTCTTTCGGAAATGGCGGCGATCTTCGCGCAGTGCAACGAAGCGTTGCTGGTGGATACGATTCGCCGCGTGGGCGTGCAACTCGCGTCTGAAAACGATTCGCAGCTGCAGAGCTTGTTGAGCGCGGCGTTTGTGCGCCTGTCACAGGAGGGCGCGAACAAGCGGTCCTACCCGGCGGTGCAACGCTCGGTGGAACTGATCGATTACGTCGAAGCCGAACGGCCGGGGCTGGGAAAAAATCTGCGCCCGCGCGTGGGCGTGGAAAACCGGCTGCCCGAATTCATCGAAGAAGCAGTGAAGGCGACGGCTGTGCCGCCGGGATTGCTGGACCTTTTCCGCCGCATGCCGATTCCTGCCGCGACGCACCTCGCGACGCGTTTCAGCCGCACGGGCTTCCGCGAAGACTGCGACATGCTGGTTTCGATCATGCATGTGCTGGGACCGGAGGCATTGGAATTTCTGCGCGAGCAACTGCGGAGCGGCGATCACAATGAAGCGATCGTTGCGATGGGAATCCTGACGCGCATCGACGCGGCAACCGTACAACAGGTGCTGCCGGAGCGCATGAAGCAGTGGAAGCGCGCGGCGCATGACCGCGTGGTGAGGCAGATCGCAGCAAGCGGCGCGGCCGAGCGCGGACGCATGCTGCTCGACGTGTTCGACATGCTCGATCCCACGGTGCGGCCGCTGGCTGTGGACGAGATCGGCATGGCGGGCGAGCAGACGGCCGATATGCGCCTGCTGCGCATTGCGGAAGGCGACTTGCCCGACGATGGAACTGAGTTCTTGCGGCTGAAGGCGATTGAAGCGCTGGGTCGGTTGCGGACGGCGGGCGCGGAATCCGTGCTGCGGAAGATCGCAGAGTCGCGGCGCGCGTTCCGATGGGCGAATGCCAGCGAGCTGCGCGTGGTGGCGGCTCAGGCGATGGAGCACGTCGATCCGGAATGGGTACGCCATTTCGTGCCGCGCAGCGGCTTGAATGTGGCGGAGTTCACGATCGAGCCGCTGGATCGCGATGCCGAGTCGTCCGCGATTCGCCAGCGGCGCTATCCGAGATTGCGGCTGGAGCGGCCGGTACCGGCGATGACGACGAACCTGAAGGAAAATCACCGCATCGAAATTCCCGAGCTGACGCTGGGCGGCGGCGTAGCCGTGAGCGAGCAGAGCCTGCATCCGGGCAGCGTGGTGGATTTGAAGCTGACGTCGGGCAACAAGTCGGTGAAGGCGCAGGCGATCGTTCGCGACGCGAACACGCAGGCGCGCGCGTTCGAAGTGATCGAAATGGATCTGGAGGAGCGAGCGAAATTGCGAAGGCTGCTCGTGCAGATCGGCAATACGCAGAAGCAATCGTCGGCGAAGGAACGAACGCACGGCGCAACGCGCGTGATTATTTCTTCATAGCCACGGGTGGTCAGCGAGACCGGCGAATACGATTTAAGTGGCGGCGGAACGATGCGCCGCATCCGCTCGCCGAGGGGCGCGAAGCGGCAGGGCGCCAAGCCAGACGCCCACCGAAACGAGCAGACCTTCATAAGCGACGATCGTCGCCATCCCCGCAGCCGCGCTCAGGCGCACCGCGATCCACCCCACACCGCCGGAAACGAGCGTAGCGCACACCATGACGATGGCTACGGCGCGCGGTGTAAAGCCGCGTTCCAACAATAAGTCATAGCTGTGGAAACGATCTCCGAGGAGCGGACTTTTGCGCGAGGCAAGGCGGCGCGCGATGGCGAGCGCGGCGTCTGTGAGCGGAACGGCGGCGATAACGAACGGAAACAGATCGGCGGCCGGCCTGGAGTATGTGGAGAGATTCTCGATATGGTCGAGAGCCAGAAATGCGATCGCCAGCCCGATGACGGTGCTGCCAGAGTCGCCCAGGAAAACGCGGGCGGGCGGCCAATTGAAGACGAGGAAGGCGAGCGAACCGCCGAGCAGCGCGCAAGCGATAGCACTGGAAATGGCGGACGATCCTGGACCGGCGGCAACGAGGAACGCGACGGCGATGGCGGCCGTGGTGCCTGCGGTGAGTCCGTCGCTGCCATCGAGAAAATTGAAAGCGTTGATGAAGAAAACCACGACGGCGCAGCCCAGCAGCGCGTTGACGACGATCGATCCCGTGAGCGCGATGCCCCAACCCGTGGCGCCGAGGAAGATGCCCACCGCGAATTGCACCGCCAACCGGATGTAAGGCGAGACATGAAGCAGATCGTCGAGGATTCCCACCGCCGCGAGAACCGCGACGCAGACGGCAAATTCAAGTGCGTCTTGCGCTCTTATGCCGAGCGCGACGAAGACGCCCGCCAGCAGTCCAGCGGTAACGGCTACCCCGCCGAGGCGCGGAATCGGCCGCGCATGAATTTTCAGCGGGCCGGGCGCGTCGTGAAGCTTCAGGAAGTTGCAGGCGACGATGACCGCGGGCGTGGAGACGAAGACGATCAGAAAGGCGAGCGCGGCTTCGAGTATGAACTTCATTTCAATCATGGCCGGCTCCCGATGCGGCGCGGTCGTGCGCGTGCGGCACTTGCGACGCTTGACCTGGTGCGATTTTGTGGAACAGACGCTTCACGTGGGTGAGCCGGATCCGGCCGGCCTTTTTCACGAGTCCTGCGACGCCGGCTTGACGGTAGGCGGCGCGCACATCGCGAAGATACAGGTTCCCGAGGTCCTCGCCGACTTCATCGTAAAACATTCGCCGGTAGCGGCCGTCACTTATTTCACGGGAGAGGCAGTGAAAGCGCGCGAGGATCGCGGCGCGATCGGAGGGAGCGGGCATGGCGCCGAAGCCGGAATTGTCGAGATTCACGGCATGAACCTCCAGAGTTGCGAGCGAGGCATCCGCACCAAGGCCGGCGGTGACGATGAGACCTTCGCGTTCTGCAGGCGACGCCACGTAACCGGAGACGAGGCTGCCAAGTCCGTAAAAGCAGTGCGCCGGCGTTCCGTCCGGTTGCGTGATGCGTTTGTAACCGCTGATGCGATGCGAGTGCGATGCGGCGACGATGTGGAAGCCCGCGCCGGCGAGGGCGTCCATCAAGGCGACGTCGTCGGGTTCGGGGCGGTTGGTGCGCAGGCATCCGGCGTGGAGAAGGGCGACGCAAAAGTGAGCGCCCCGAATCTTCATTTCCGCCAGTGCTTCGCGCCCGCGGGCGACGGTTGCCGGTTCCACGCCGGCGCGTGTGCGCGTGGCCCGTTCGCGCGAGGCGCGAGCCGCGGCCCAGAAGCCCACGCGGATTCCGTTTGCGCCGCTTCCAATGTAGAAGCTTGGCGGAGCGAGAGTCGATGAGCAGTTTCCGATGGGCATCATCTGCGCGCGTTCGACGGCTTCGCGGGTGCGCTCGAGCCCCGCTGGGCCGAAATCGAAGGTGTGATTATTGGCAATTCCCACGGCGTGCGCGCGGATGCCGCGGAGATAGTCGAGCGATTCCACGGGCGCCGAGACGATGGTGCCGATTCCGGCGAGAGGCCGTGCGGCGAGACCGGAGACGTCAACGGGGCTTTCTAGATTTGCGAACGTGGAATCGACGTTCGAAAAGATGGAGTCGAGACGCGCGGTTTTTGTAGCCCAGGATTCGGCGTGCGTGAAGCTCAGATTGCCGGCTGGGAGAAAGTCACCGGCCACGGCGATGCGAGCGGCAACGGGCGCGGAGTTTGGTGAAGCAGGCCAGAGAATTTCAGGTGTGGAGGGCATCGATTTGAATTCTCACGCCGCGATTCGCGACGACACCCAGCCAACGAGGCGACGACGCATCGGATGCAGCCACATCGAGAGCGCAACGGCGCAGGCGGCGAACGCGGCGGTTGCGACGGGAACAAAGTGCGACGGTGGAGTGCCGCTTGCGGTATCTCGCGCGAAGACCGGCAGGCACAGCGCGAGTGCCGCGACGCTCGCGGCGAGGATCGGCCAACTTCGATCGGGTAGAAGCTCAGCGAATGACACGCGATTCTCGAGATGGTACGCGACCAGTATCGCGAGATAGCCCGCGGCGAGCGAAACGACGGACGCGGCGACAACGGCGAGCCCACCAAAGCGGCGACCGAGTGCGAAACCGAGAATTGGATTGAAGACGGAAGTAGCGGCGCAACCGATGGTGACCCACTTCAGCGCGCCGGTGCCGAGATCCACGACGTAGGCGGGATTCGAGAGAGTGTTACAGAGCCATCCGGCGGCGAGCAACGCAACGAAGGCCACGAAAACGGGGTTGTAGCGGCCGAGCCAGATGCGCGAAACGAGCGGACTGGCGGCGGTGAGAAACGCAAAGGTGGGGACGGACAGGAAGAAGATCACTTTGTAAGAGTCACGGTAAACCGCGGGAATTGAGGCGGGTGAACGTTCGCGCAGGTTCGCGACGGTTGGCACGAGCACCAGATTGGCTTGCACGATCAGCTCGCGAAAGGTGAAGACCCAGCGCGATGCCATATCGTAGAGGCCGGTGAACGCGAGGCCTCCGAATTTTGCGAGCAGCGCCTTGGTGACGGGCTCGCGCGCGGCCTGAGCCATGGTGATGAATTGAAATTGCAGGCCGTAGCCGCGCATTTCGCGGAAGAGTTCGCGGCTCCAGCGGCGAGGGATGACCGGCAAGCGAGGGAGCTGGCGGCGGAGAAGAAGCCACGCGCCGAGCCAGCAGGCGGCGGTCTGGGCGGTTTGCGCGTACGCCATGCCGAGAAGGCCGAAGCGCGGCACGAGTGCAATCGCGAGGAGAAGATAGAGGACCGACCCCGCGGCGACGACGTAGTTTCGGTGCGAAACCAGTTCGTGGCCGGCGAGCGCGGCGAGCAACACGCTGCCGAGCACGTTGAGCCACAGGGAGATGAGCGCGTAGGGAAGGATTGCGTAGGCGAGCGCGAGCAGCGGAGTTGGGACGACAAATTTGAGGACGATGCGGGCGGCTGGGTACAGCGCGAGGCAAATCACAGTGAGCAGCAGAGCCAGAGTGAGGAGCGCGGTTTCAACGACGGCGGTGGCACGATGCGTGGCGCCGCGAGCGCAGTACTGCGCGACGAACTTCACGATGCTCGTGGAGAAGCCTTGATTGGCGAGAGTGACGACGGACGTGGTGGCGAGGACGAGCGACCAGACGCCCAACTGCTCGACGCCGATCGAGCGCACGAGGAACCGGTACATCAGGAAAAGCGCGGCGGCGCTGACGATCACCTGCGCGATCGTGGTGATGGCATTGACGAAAATTTGGCGCGACTTCATCGAGATGCGTGTGATGGCTTGTTGCGGAGTGTGCTGCTAGCGGACGTTGCCGAAAGTCGAGGCGCGCTCGACGGCGGCAGACTTGTTGCGCACCGGAGTCCACCGGCCGGAGGTGCGGCCTGTGAGGCAGCGCCAAACACCGGCCAGCGCGGCCGCGTTCACCAGACAAAAGGAGAATGGAACGGAGAAAATCGCGGGCGTGCGCCGGGCCGACGCGATCACACCGGCCAGCGCGCCGACGGCCGCGCAGGCATAAAACGCCGCTTGGGCGGCGAGCGTGGCTCGATAAAACGAAGAGCGAACGAGAAAGAGATTGCTGAACGCGGCGCCGATCAGAAAGCACGGCACGAGCCAGCGCAGCAGCTTGTGCGACCAGAGGCTCAAAGAGACCGGCCCGCGGCGAAATGGGTTGAGCAGCGCGCGGTAGGAGAGCAGCGCGCGAAAATCCTTGGCGACGATGCGGGCTTTGAGTCGAAACATCGATTCGCCGCTGTTCTGATCGAGACGAGTTGTGGAGACGAGCCGAGGATCCGCGATGCAGCGGCGGCCGGCGAGGACGGTTCGCAGTGGCAGCTCGAAGTCGTCGCCGAGGTTGCGGTCGAGCGGATGCCAGAGTTCTCGGCGGAGAGCGAACAGCGAGCCGGAGGCCATCGCGAGCAGGCCTCGTGCGCCTTCCTCGGTGCGGAGCCAGGACTCGTATCTCAGATAGAGGCTTTCGTTCTGGGTGACATTGGTCTCGCCGGCGTTTACGTATCGCGGGATGGCGGTGACGAGACCGACGGCGGAATCGGAAAAGTTCGCGACGACGATACGCAGCGCCGCGGGATCGAAGTTGCAGTCAGCGTCAGTGAACACGAGGATGGCGCCGGAGGCGTGCGCCACCAGACCGTTCTGGATCGCGCTTTTTCCCTGTTGGCTGGGAAATGAAACCAGGCCGACGCCTTCGGATTGGTAACGGCGGACGATTTCCTCGGTACGGTCGCTCGAACCATCGCTGCCAATCAGAATTTCGAGCTGTTGGCGCGGATAATCGGAAGCCAGCACGTTGAGAATTTTCGTTTCGATTGCGGCTTCTTCATTGTGGGCGGCGACGATGACGCTGACGAGCGGCAGCGCATCGTTGGCTGGGATCGCGGCGTCCGCGCGCGCACCGGTTCTCTTGCGCGCGAAGACGCCGAGCGCGAGCAGAGCAGGGTAACCCGCGTAAACGTACGCAGTGACCAGAGCGCAAAACCAAAAAACAAAAATCAACGATCACCCCAGGTGACGTTCAACGGCAGCAGCCGCAAGCTGCGGCGCTTCGCTTCGACGATGGCACAGGTCTGCATAGGTAATCAACTCGATGCCGCTGCGATCGACGGCATCGCGCATCGCGGGCGAGGTCAGCCGGCGGAGTTCTGCTTCGCGCTGCAATGCGATGCGGTCCAGGTGAGAAAAGCCCGGCTGCGCGAGGCCTGGATGGCACGACAACTCGAATGTGCCGGTCGGCAGCTCAGTGAACGCGGCCTGCCAATCGGGCTCGTTACCGCGAGATGGGAAGCACAGGCGGCCCTGCGGTGCGTCGAATCGCGCCAGAGCCGTGTGCTGAAGCACCGATCGGTACGCGGCCACAGCGCGGCGGCGGACCAAACCGCCAGCGTGTGCCGCGCCAAGCGATTGTGACGACGCCCACGAGCGGCAACGCGCCGTGCGAATGCAGGGAATTTCTTCGGCGGCGACGGCGCGCGCAAACGGCAAAACGGCCGCGGGGTAGAGGTGCATGTGCTGGTGCGAGTCTGCATGCAGAACGTTTCCTGCGCGCCACTTCAGCGACTGAATTTGCGCGCGGAACTCGGAGTCGAGTTCCCAGGGATCCACCTGCCAAAGCGTGAGTTTGCGCGCCATCGCGGCGGGTGCGTGAAATTGTCCGGACGCGTCGATCAAGGTGCGAACGCGTTCGCGCGGAAGCACGGGGCGGCCCTGGCAAACGTTGAGATGAATGCCGATGCCGAGCGAAGGGAATTCATCGAGGCGGCCGATGGCGTAGTCGAACGCCGGCGCATTGACGATCACCGAGGTGCTGGTGACGACGCCGTGCCGGTGCGCGAGGCAAATGCCGTCGGTGATACCGACGCTGAGGCCGAAGTCGTCGGCGTTGACGATCAGGCGCGCACCGCTCATGACGCCACCTGTTCGAGAATCAGCGGTGTTTTGCCGCCGGGGCGGGTGATTGGCTCGGAGGCCATTTCGGCGGTGACGCGCATCGACGGGCCGAGCAGCGATTCGAGCGCGTTGCGCACCTGCATCATTTCCTCAACGGCTGAAGACGCGCTGCCTCCGACGCGAACGATGACGCGATTGGGCTCGTCGTGGACGAATTGGCAGAAGCGCAGCGACGTGGATTTCTTGAGGAGCTGATTGAGCGCGCGCGGCGAGAAAATCCGACCGTCGGGGCATTGGAGAATTTCGCTTTCGCGCGTGATCGTGGGGACGACGCGCGGGAAATGGCGGCCGCACGCGCATCGATCGGAGCTGAGCCAGCGCCCGCGGTCCCCGATGCGGTAGCGAATCAGAGGCATCGCGCGATTTAGAAAACCGGTCCAGACGAGATAGCCTTCGTCGCCGTACGGGACCGGCTTGTCGTGTTCATCGAGAATTTCGAGGAACCCGAACTCGGGGGAAAGGTGCATCTGGCCGCGCTCGCACTCGTGGATCTGGCCGCAGTACTCGGTCATGCCGTAGCTGTCGAAGATGCGGCAGGCAAACGCTTTTTCGATTTTGGCGCGGGCCGCGGGGTAGAGAGGCTCGCCGCTGGTGAACGCTACCCGCATCGGAATGGTGGTCCCCTGGGCGAGAGCCATATCGGCAAGGACGCTCAGCACGGACGGGAAGCCTTCGAGAATTTTTGCGCGTTGCGTTCGCAGAAACGCGAGGTAGTGCCCGGCCGTTTTTTGCGAGAGGTGGAAAATACTCATCAACACCTGGCGCTCGGGCAAATTGCGGGTCCAGAAGGGCGGCTCGGTTCGTTGCGGCGGCACCACACGAGCGCCGAAGAGAGTCACGCGAGGATCAAGCGGTTCGAGCCCGGCCCAAGCCCACTGGCGGAGCAGGGAGGCCCAGTTCGCGCGAGCGAGATCTTCGGTGTACGCGACTCTGAGGTTGCCGCCTGTGGTTCCCGTAGTGCCTGCTCGAATCCGCGCGCTCGCGGGAACATCAGCGGCGAGAAACGAATCGGAGTTTGCGCGGACGGTCTCACGGCGAAGCACAGGGAATCGGCGCAGATCGTCGAGGCTCTCGAGCGGCGCCTGAGGGTAATCGGCGTAGTGGGGCACGTGCTCGATCGCGTGCTTGATGGTGCTGCGGAGCGCGCCGAGCTGAAATTGTTCGATCTGCTGCGGCGACCAGTTTTCGTGTTTACGCAGACCTTCGAGGATGTGCATCGCTTCGGGGGAATAGCGAAGCTGCGTGAGGAACCACCCGCGCGCGCTGGTAAGAGCGCTGCGTGCCGGGGCGGGAAAACGATCGTAGAGGCCCTGAAACCGACTGACATTGGCGCGAATGAATGGTTCGAGCATTGGACTAGCTCCCTTCAGGACGTCGATTCGAACGAGATTTAGAGGCGCGAGGCGAGTTGCACGAACAGGCGATGCAGCTTGTGAACTTCGCTGCGATTATTCCAACGTCGCTCGATGGCTTGGCGGCCGCGAGCGCCCATCGCACTGGCGACCGCCGGCTGCGCGAGAAGCGCGGAAATTGCGGATGCGAGCTCCGGGGCGTCACCCGGGGTGAAAAGCAGCCCCGCGTTCGCGGATTTGAAAAATGGGCGGATGGGCGGCAGGTCCGAAGCGATGGTGGGGAGGCCGCATGCCCAGTACTCGAAAATCTTCACCGGAATGTTGCGGCGGAATTTGGGAGTGTCGAGTAGCGGACTGACGCCGATTCTGGCCTGGCTCAATACGTGCGGCATTGTGGCGTGATCGACGCGGCCAACGATCGTGATTTCGTTTTCTAGATGGTGTTCAGCGATCCGGCGCGTGAGTTCTGCCTTCGCGGCGGGATTGTCGAAATATCCGATCACGAGTGTTTTTACTGCGCGGCCGTTGGACTTCAGTTGGCGCAGAGCCGTGAGCAGCGTCCAAGTACCGGCGCGCTCGGAGACGCCGCCGCGATAAACAATGTCAAACGGCTTGGGGCCGTTCTCCGCCGACGCAGGGAAGACGCCAAGATTTGGCAGATTGTAGAAGACGAGTTTCTTTGAGCGGCCCGTGCGCGCGAAGCGGCGGAGCGTGAGAGGGTCAGCCGTAATCACGGCGTCGAAGGAGCGGGCCGCAAGTCTCTGGATCTGGAGCATCGCTTTTTCGGCGACGGGCTTCAGCGTCGCGGGGATGCGTTGCGACTGCAGGGCCATGGACGCGAAATCTTCGTACGAATCGAAGACCACGCGCCGGCCGAAGATCAGCTTCAGTGCGAACGCCATCGGGAGCAGCTCGGGATCCTGGATGTGGTAGATGTCCGCGCGCTGCTGGAGAAGCGTGCGCAGCAGAACCGGCGCTTGCACGAGGCGGGCAAACATTCCGTGGGTGAGGGGTAACCCAATGAAACGGAAGCCGTGGCGTTCTGGCGGCGCGGCAACCGGTGAGACGTAGCAGATCGGCATTCCCATGGCGGCCAGCGGGGCGAGCTGCATGTGAAAGGTGCGGCTCTTGAGTTCGCGATGGGCGACGGTGACGTGGCAGATCGACGGAAGCGTATGTGCGGCGGCACGGTCCGCTGTGAGCGAGCTTGTTTCCACAGCGGTACGCGGAAGCTTGACTGGCAGGGTTGCTGGATACGGTCGTACGTCCATTTTTTATGCCGCTAGCCGAAAGGGAGTGGGGATCGAGGCCGCCGGCTGGCTGGCGTCTGCGGCACGGAGCGCCTTCACAGCAAAAAGCAAACTCAAAAAGAGCCACGTCGAACGATCGGAATTAATGTCGCCGGTGTTGGTGCCGTTCACGATGCCGACGGCGAGCAGAGCCGCGGCGATTTGCGCGAACATTGGATGCGGCGAAGTGCGATCGCTTACCTGGCGAGCCGCCTCGCGAACGGCAAGAGCAAACAGTGCAATCATGATCGCTCCCGCGAATAGACCCAGCTCGCAGCAGATCTCGAGGAAGATGTTGTGCGGCCAGTTGTAGAGGCCCGCATTGGGCGAATAAAAGCGGAAGCCTTGGATTCCGGCGCCCAGGAACGGATGGGTCCGAACGAGGTTCAGTCCGTAGTCGAGAAGCTCCGCGCGGAAATACAGCAGTGCCTTTAGATTGTCTGAGCTGGTGAGCGTGCCGAGATATTCGAACGATGCGTCAGGAATATGAATGAATGGGACGAGCGAAAGAAAAATAGCGGCAAGGCACGCCAGGTCGCCGGCGAGGCGGCGATAGTAAAAGAGACTGACAGCGATGGTGGCACCCAGCGCCAGCGCAGCGCCGCGCGAACCCGAACCGATCAGCGCCACGAGCGCAATCGCGAGAACGGGATAGAAGAGCATCCGCTTCGGAAAAACGAGACGCGGCATCAGGCCGAACCAGATCAGCACTACGAGGCCGCATGCGATGTGGCCGAGGCCGATCGTATTGCTGCTGGGAGTAACGAGGCGGTCCGAGCCGCCGAGCGACGTGAGCGAGTACGCGCAAATCACAAAAGCCGCGCATCCGAATGTGACGAGAAACCGGCGCATCGCCGGCGCGTTTCCCAAAACGAAGAACGGTGCGACGATCACGATGCCGGTGACGGAAAGAAAGCGCCCCAGTTTCTCAAGGCCGGCTTCGAAGACCGGCGTCCAAGCCAGGCTCGCGACCATCATCGCTACGAGCGCGACCAGCAGCCAATACTCGCGCGGCACTCTGAGCACGCGCCTGCCGCGAAGACAATTGAGCACCATGCCCAAAAAGAGGATCGCGCCGAGCGCGAGGGTGAGATCGACGGGCACGAGCGACGCGACGCGGTCGTCCCCTTTTACATCGCCGACCACAACATAGAGAGCGAGAGCGAGTTCCGGATACAGAAGGAATAGCGCGACAATCACCGCGCCAACGACGCACAACAGGAGTTGCCGGGGATCTGTCGAATCGAGCAGGCAACCGGATGCAAAGCCAACGGTCGCGCTCAGGACGATGAGCGCCGCAACTGGCGCCCACGGCGGGAGTTCCCGCGTGGAGGGCGCGTGAGATTGCAGGGTGGTGGACGACATAGGGCGTGATTTTCGCGAGCTACCGGGGAAGAAACAGGACGTCTTGCACTTCGCGCAACCCGGAAAGCGTTACCGGCGTCTTCGCGTCAAGAATGTCAACGCAGCGATAATCGTAGTGCGCCATAAACGCGGCGAGGTGGTCTGCCGATTCGTCGAGCAAAGCGAAAGCTTTCGGAGCGATTTCGCAGGCGATCACAGGCAAATTGATGCAGCGCTCGAGGTGAGCGGAAAGGCCCTTGAGAATGGGGAGTTCGAAGCCTTCAGCGTCGATTTTGATCATGGCCACGCGGTGTAGCTGATTTTCAGAGAAATATTGGTCGAGCCGGACGACGCGAACCACTTCCACGTGTTCGACTTCACCATCGCGTTTGTAGCCGGGGACCATGGTGTTCTGGCCGGGTTCGTGCGTCACAGCGATCGTACCGGCGCCGGGCGTGGCGCCGGCAGCACATCGATTGGCGACGATCGTATGCGCGGGATTGGCGCGCGCGAGTTCCGAGAGGCGTTCAAAATAGCGGCCGACCGGCTCGAAGGCGTGGACCTGGCCGGGTGTTCCGACGATATCCGCGGCGACTGCAGAGATGTAGCCGATGTTCGCGCCAACGTCGATGAACGTATCGCCGGCTTTCAGGTAGCGGCGCATCGCATCAAGCAGCGGCAGCGCGTAGGAGCCGTAATACATTGGCGCGGTGCCGCGATATTCCCGATCGCCAAACTCGATCTCGATGGCGCCAATTTTCCGGCGCAGTGGCGGGCTGGGAAGCGGCCGCGCAGTATTGAGCTTGGCCGCGACGATGCGGCAAAAGAGCGCCGGATTTTTCACAAGCAGCGCGCCGGCCCGGGAAGCCGCGACGCGCACTTGGTTCGTTTGGATTGGCATGGGATTGTGCGGGTCCGGCTTACGAAACCGCCGCGACGACCGCTGCATCCGAAACAACCGTCGCGTGCGCGAACAGTTTTTGTAGATCGGAGAGCTTTTCAAAATCCTCGCGCCGCATTGCGTTCTCATTGAAATTGCGCGCGACGCCGGATTTGTGCCCGTGCAAATCGAGCTTGATCGCCGTGCGCGCCTGGTTCGTCGCGCTGCCGGCGTGCGGCCACGCCGGGCCTTTGTGAATCCCGTTGCCGTGAATCATGGCCACCGAGCCGCGGCCGGTGCGCAGCACAGCCCAGGACGCGCGGGGATAGACGCGTTCAATTTCTTCGTCGCTGAAGCGGCCATCGTTCGCCGCGATTCCAAGATCGCGCGACAGGCGAGGGCGGCAGGAGCGAACGTCGTGATGATTCGAGCCGGGAACATAGACGAGCGGCCCGTGGGCGTCGTCGATATCGACGAGGTAGATGAAGATCTGGAGCGAATCGGATTCGTCGTTGTCTTTGTGGAAGTTGCTCGAATGGAGGGGGCGGTTGTGCGGAAAGTCGCGCACGATGGTGACGCGATAAAGCGGCGGAATGTAGCCGAGGAACGCGCCCGCAATTTTCAGAATGCTGGGATGAAACGCGATGGCGGCAGCTTCGGGCACGTGGACGAGCGGGTCGCGCAGCGCGATCATTTTTTCCGTGGCAGCGAGTTCGTCGTAGGTGAGGCCGGCGAGACTCGATCGCAGCTTTGACTGGATCGAGTAGGCGCGGCTCAGGTCGATCTGCAGCACGTGGAAGAGCGCGTCGGCACGCCGATACACGCGATCGATGAGGTCTGCCGGGAAAAAACCGGGCAGAAGCGCGTAGCCGTCGTCGCGCAGATAACCGACTTCTTCCTGTTCCGCGTTTGTGAGGGTGAATAAGGACTGGTTGGCGCGGTACAGGTCGCGAACGGCCGCACCGGCGATGTGGCGCGAGTAATAAAGCCGGGCACGGCAAATGGCGCTATATAGATGAGGCTGGCGCCGGACCGCGCGCAGTAGCAATGGCGGAGCGGGCTGCGATGAAGCTGTATTGGTCTGCATAGGTATCTCGACGGTGTGAAGTGGGAGTGCGAGCAGAGATTCGTGGAGATGGACTCGCTCGGGCGTGCGGGAACGGCGTTCAGCGACGGCGCGCTGGCGAAGCGAACGGACTACGCGTGCGCCGCCGCCGCGATTTCCTTCGGAGCGGTGTGGTCGGCATCGACGCGGCGAATCGCGTCCAACTCTTCGCGAACCGCGACGCAGACCTCGACGACCTGCTGTTCGGTCATTGCTGAAAACATCGGCAACGCGATGGTGCGCCGCGCGGCGTCTTCCGTGAGCGGCAGCGGCGGCGCCGGGCCCAGCTCGAGCGCCCGGAAATATGGTTGCGTGTGAATCGGCGGAAAGTAGGCCTGGCAGCCGATGCCGCGTTCGCGAAGGCGCGAGAGCAAGGCGTCGCGGGTGGATTCGGCGCCGATACCTCGAATTTGAATCGCGTAAACGAACCAGCTCCGGCGGACGTCTTCGGAATCGCGAGGGAGATCGATGGCAGGCACCTCGCGGAATTCGCGTTCGTAGGCTGCGGCTACGCGGCGGCGCGCTGCAAGCAGATCGTCGATGCGCTCGAGTTGCGCGATGCCCAGCGCACAGTGTAAATCGCTGAGCCGGTAGTTGAATCCGAGCCGGTCATGCCGAAGCCAGCCCGCGTCTTGCGCGCGTCCCTGATTGCGCTCGCTGCGGCACACCTCCGCTATCCGGCGATCGTTGGTGACGATCATTCCGCCCTCGCCCGTGGTCATCTGCTTGTTCGGATAGAAGGCGAACACCGCGGCGTTTCCAAACGTGCCGGCCGGCTTCCCGCGATACTCCGCGCCAAGGGCTTCGCAGGCGTCCTCCAGAATCTGGAGGTTGAACTCGCGCGCGATTTCGAGAATTTCGTCCATTTCGCAAGGGTGGCCAAATACGTGAACGGGGAGCAAGGCTTTTAAGATGCCGCCGGTGCGGCGGTTGACCATGCGCATCAGCCGGGAGTCCCAGACGTAGTCACGCTGGATCAATTGGCGGATTTCGCGCGGATCGATATTACAGGTCCGGGGATCGATATCGACGAAGATGGGAGTGACATTTTCGTAGAGCAGGCAGTTTACGGACGCGACGAAGCTGAACGACGTGGTGATCACTTCGTCGCCTGCACCCAGGCCCATCGCGCGAACGCTGAGGTGCAGCGCGGAAGTGCCGCTGTTTGCGGCGATGGCGTATCGCGTGCCGATGTAGGAAGCGAATTTTTCTTCAAATTCGGTGACGCGCGATCCCAGGCTCAGCTGACCCGATCGCAGAACGTCTGTGACCGCCCCGATTTCGCGATCACCGATATCGGGCAGTGACAGTGGGATTCTCATGCGACCTCCTGCGCGGCAAGTGTCGCCGCAGCTGCCGCGGGCTGTACGGGCCATTCGACAAACTCGCCTCGCCACGCCGGCATCGGAGGCTGCTTGAGCAGCGGCGCAATTTCGTGCTGGAGGTATTCGATGAGTCCTTCGCGATCGCCGAGCTGCAAGTAAGCTTCCATCACGGCGATTTGGCGAAGCGTTCGATTTGCCGGCGGGTTCCCGGGCGTGGCCAGTTTCCAGATGCGCGGGTTTTCGGTGGCAGCCGGAGTTTCCCATTGCTCCCACAGGTCCTCGGCGATTTTCTCTCCGCCTTTGAGGCCGGTGAATTCGATGGGGATGTCGCGCTCGGGCTTCTTGCCGGCGAAGAGAATCATAGTGCGCGCCAACTCATGAATGTTTACGGGTTGGCCCATGTCGAAGACGAACGTCTCGCCGCCGCGCCCCATGGCCGCTGCGCGCAAGATCAGATGCACCGCCTCGGGGACGGACATGAAATAGCGGGTCGCGCGGGGATCGGTGACGCGGATCGGTCCGCCTTTCTGAATCTGATCCCAAAACAGGCGAAGCACGCTTCCGGTGCTGCCTGCCACGTTACCGAAACGAACGCTCGAAAAACGAGTTCCGTTGCGGCTGGCGAGTTCCTGCGTGCACAGTTCGGTGAGGCGTTTCGAGAGCCCGAGGTAACTGCGCGGGTTGACGGCTTTGTCGGTGGAGATATTTACGAAACGCGCGACGCCGAATTCGAGCGCGGCCTCGGCGATATTGCGCGTGCCAAGCACGTTGTTGCGAATCGCTTCGTGGGGATGGAGTTCGAGCAGCGCGACGTGTTTGTGCGCGGCGGCGTGGAAAATCAGGTCCGGGCGTTCGTCGCGCAGAATTTCGCGGACGCGCTCGCGGCAGACCAGATCGACGAGCAGGGGCTTCACGCGGGATGGGCTTAGCCGTTCGGACACTTCACGGTGGATGTAGAAAAGGCTGTTCTCGGATTTGTCGAGCAGCAACAACAAGCGCGGACCGGCTTCGGCGATCTGGCGGCAGAGTTCGGAACCGATGCTGCCGCCCGCGCCCGTCACGAGCACGACTTTGTCGCTGACGACGCGGCGCGTCTCGTTCACGTCCACCAGGATTGGCTCACGCTCGAGGAGGTCTTCGATCTGGGGGCTGCGCAGGTCGCGGCGAGACACTTTGCCGTCCACAATTTCGGCGATCGAGGGCAGCGTGCGAACTGGGATTTCCGCGCGGCGGCACGCGCCAAGAATGTTGCGCATTTGCGCCGCAGACGCGCTGGGGATGCAGATTAAGATTTCTTCGGCGCGTGTTTCCGCGGCGATCGCCGCGAGCGAGGCGGTTCCGCCCAAGATCGACACGCCGTACATCGAGCGGCCCCATTTTTCGGGATTGTCGTCGATCATCGCCACGGGAGTGCGAGCCGATTCGGGATCGAGCGCCATCTCCTTGAGCATGCTCATTCCCGCGTCGCCCGCGCCGATAACGATTACGCGCTTGCCGCCGTGGCGCCAGGAGGCGCGTTCTGTTTTCAGGATGCGCATTCCGAAATGGAGCGCGACGAGCAGGATCACGAGAAACGCGGCGTCCATCGCGAATGCGCCGGCCGGGATGCGCAGCGCTGAAAATTGCCAGCGCGCGATGATTGCGAACGTAAGTGAGCCGGCGGCGACGGCCTTGACGATAGTGATAAGGTCCGCGATGCTGGAATAACGCAACGAGCGCTGGTACAGTCGGGCGCCCAGCAGCGCAGCGAGGCGAACTAGCAGAAGCGCGGCGACGGTGGACCGCAAGACGGCCGGCACCCATCCAGCGGGCCGCGTTTCAGACATCGCGACTACCGCGACCGAGTACGAAAGCGCAGCGAGAGCGATCTCCGCCCCCAGGACAATCGCCGACCGGTACGCGCGCCAGGCGCGCTGCGCCGTGCCGGCGATTCGGGCGGAGAGCCCTCGCTGCGTGAAAATCCGATCCTCAATTGCGGGCTGCAACGTAACGCAATCCATTCGCGACCTCGCTCCGCACTTCAGTTTGTGCCGCCGCTCTTACAAGTAATACGGTAATCCTATTCGGTTCCGGTGCGGCCTGAATTTCGTCCCAGCCGAGCTGCTAGTCGCGCGCAGGCTCCCGGCGCTTCGCCTGGGCGTAGCTCCGCCCTTTCAGTCCCATACAGACGCCCCAAGACACACCTGTATCCTTCGCCCGGAAAACGGGAAGCTCCGGACACTCTCGCTAGAGCCTTTTGTAGATCGCCTCGGGAATTGGAAACTTGCGCCGGTTCAGAACAGCGCCCAGAATCGGAATCTTCGCCGCTTCCACGCTTTCTTTCGCGATGCGCGCGGATTCGCGCCGCGTGGAGTTCGAACCGACGACGACAATCATGCCGTCGGTGAGCTGGCCGAGCAGCACGGCGTCGCCGTAGAGATGGATCGGCGGCGTATCGAGCAACACGTAATCGAATTCGTTGCGCAGTTCGGCGATTCTCGTGCGGAGGCGTGCGGGATTGAGCGACCCGTTGGGCTCGCGGCCGCCGCCTCCCGCGGGGATGAGCCACAGGTGGCTGCCGGAGGCGCGGCGGGCAAATTCATGAATCGGTTTGGTGCTTTTCACCGCTTCGGCAAAGCCGACGCCATTTTCAAATCGAAAGTGTTCGTGCAGCGAGGGCGTGCGCAAGTTGGCGTCCACGATGCACACGGTGCCGGCTACCTGGTCCGCGAGCACTTCGCCGGCACGAGCGCAGACCCAGCTGCAGCCGTCGCCTTGGTCCACACCGGCAAACGCCACCGCCCCGGGAGCATCGCTCGATTCGGGGAGGATGAAGACGCGCTGAACGAGCTTTGTGATTTCGTCGTCGATGAGGCGGTGGACGTTGCGCTCCGGCCTCGAAGTGCGCGCGGCGGTGGGCGGAGGCGCAGAGGCGGCACCGTTTACCGAGCCGCCGAACGGGATGCGCGAGGTGTCGCTGGCACGCTGCAGAATGTCGAAATTGCGGCTCATGGTTTTACCTCTCGATTGTCGCGGCTGCTCACCTCAGAGGCGACGGTGCGCTCGGCGACGAAGTCGTCGCGCAAGTAGAGCGGAAGCTCGATGCGCTCTGCGGCGTGAATGAGTGCCGCGCCGTGCAGCGAGGGATTTAGCGCGTAGGTTTCGGCGAGCGTCCAATGATCGGCTTTGCCGATGTATTGGAGGCAAATCTGGCGCAGCGCTGTGTCGCGAGTGACGGCGACTACGAGCACGCTGTCGTTGTTCGAAAATCCGGCGGGCGTGCTGGAGCGGACATAGTGGCGCGCCGCCGGCTCGGCGTTGACACGCGCGACGGGAGCGTCCTCAATAGACGCGTCGAGCGTGGCAGTCAGCAGGGTGGGCTCTGCGGGCGGCGAGACGATAGCGGGCGCGCCGGCGCCAGACGCGTTGATGGTGTGCGGCGCCACCGCTTGCGGCTGGACTTGAATTTCGACAGGCTCGGGCGCTGGCTCCGCTGGCGTTCGATGCGCGTCATTGGATTCAGCACCCGAACCGTCGCCCCTTTGCAGCAACTTGTTTAAGGAATCTCCGAGGTGGCGAGATTGCGCGCCGATGAATGAACCGGCGAGACGTGCGGCACTTGCCGAGCTTCGCCACGCACTTCGCAAGGGATCGAGGTGCATGCCGCGCTCCCAGCCGATCCAGGTAAATGTGGCGAGCAGCAGCGCGACGCAAAACGCCGAGAACACAATCGTCATCGGCCGGAAGGAATGGCTCGAATCCGGAAGGCCGAGCCGCAGCGCGGCGGGCTTGGACGGCGCCACCACGACGCGTGCGGAGCGCGCTTTGGTCTGAACGAGAGACTCCATTTCAACATCGTTCGCCGCTTCATCCACCATCTTCGCGTCCACCTGCTTCACGCCCTGGCCCAGCGCCACGGACATCGAATTGAAGCAGATGGTATTGATATTTCGCGGGATGCCACCGCTGTGCTTCGCGATCTTCAGCCGCGCGCCGACGGTGAAAAGAGGCGCGCCCGTGTAACCGGCGACCCACAGCCGGTGGTCGATGTAGGTGTTCACCTCGTCCACCGTGAGCGGCTCGATGCGAATCACACTCGAGATGCGCTGCCGCAATTGCGCCAGGCACGGCCGCGTGAGCCGGTCGGCAAGTTGCGGCTGGCCGGCGATCACAATCTGCATCAGCTTCATCCACGGCGTTTCGAAATTGGAGAGGAGCCGGACGGATTCGAGCACGTCTTCGCTGAGGTTCTGCGCTTCGTCGATCACCAGGATGAAGCGGCGGCCGTTGCGCATCTCGCGCATCAGCTCTTCGTTGAGCATCGCGTGCATTTGCGCGGTGTCGCGGCCGGATGGGTCGAGACCCATGTCCACCAGAATGTGCCGCAGAAAATCGCGCGAGTCGCAATCGGTCTGAAACAGAAAGGCGGTTCGAGCTTTCCCGCGCAGCCCTTCGAGATATTGGTAGAGCAGGGAAGTCTTGCCCATTCCCGGCTCGGCGATCAGCGCCAGAAATCCACGATTCGTCTCTGTGCCATAGACCAGCGACGCCAGCGCCTCGCGATGCTTCCGGCCGAGGTGCAGGAAACGCGGATCAGGCGTCACGCCAAACGGCTGTTCGATGAGGCCAAAATATTCAAGGAACATCAGCTCGGCCTCGAAGTGCTCGTGGGGATCGAAGCCAACACTTTCACGTCGAGGTAGCGGATCAACTCATCGGGAGTGCGGAAGGAGGCGTCAAAGCGATCGACTGCGTAGCCGGCACCGAGGCTGACGGTGCCCGCGAGAAAGAAACCACCGAGAAACACCCATGCGAGGTGCATGGTAGGCAGCGCTGGAATCGTGGCGGCTTCGGCGACGGACACGTTGACGATGCGCTTGCTGTCGAGCGCGTCTGAAATGCGCGCTTCTTCGCGCCGCCGCACGTAGAGCAGGTAGTTGTCCTCGGCGGTCTTCACGTTGCGGGCGAGGTCGGCCTGCTGCACGCCTTTCGCATCAAGCACGCGCGCCTCGGCGCGATACCGCGCCATTACTTTCTGGGTGGCGGCAGCTTGCGCGTGCAGCGCGTCGCGATCGGATTCGGCCCGTACGATTTCGGTGGTCATCCAGTCTTGCGCCGGCACGCGGTCAGTGGTGATTTGCTGAGCTGGCGAAGCCTGCGCCGCGGCGATGGCCTTGCGCGCGTCGGCAATCTGCGCGTCCACTTGCTGCACCGGGAAGTAGTCGGGCCTGTACTTGCTGACGAGTTCGCTGCGTTTGAGTTCCAGCGTGAGCAGCGTGCCTTCCAGCACGGAAAGCAACTGCGGATTATCGAGCTTGGTCACGAGCGTCGTCTGGCGCTCAGGCGTTGCTTTCTGTTGATTGCGCAAGGACTCGGCACGCCGCGCGGCCTGATACGCACTGGACTGCGCCTGTTCGTAACCCGCCTCAAATTGACTGAGCTGCTGCAGCAACAGCTGCTTCTGCGCCGTGGGATCGATCATTCCCTCGCGGCCGTCGAACGCGGTGAGCGAGGTTTCCGCCGCCGCGAGATCGTCGCGGTAGTGATCCGCCTGCTGATTGAAAAACTTGAACGTGCCGGGAGGGCGGTGCACGGCGGCGTGCTTTTCCTGATAGAAAGTGGCGAGCGTTTGAAGCACCTGTGCGGCCAGCTCGGGATCGCGTGAGACATAGGTCACGCGAATTAGAGTGGTCTTCTTCATCGGATCGACTACTAGCCGCTCCTGCAAATCCTGCACGGCGCGAGCGATGCGCGTCTCGCGCGTGCCCGGAGCGTGGTGCAGGCTATTCGAAAGCCGCTCGAGCACCACGCCGACGCCCGTCGAACGATCTTTCGCAAGCCCGCACGTGAGCACCACTTTCTCGAGCAAGTCGCGACTCTTCAGCAGCTCGACCTCGGAGTTCAGATCCTCTTCGCTCACCGCCGGCACGATCGTCGGCCCCGGCTGCAGTTCCGGATTCGACGTGACCACCGGATCGACGCGCTCGCGGTTCACCAGGATCTTCATTTCCGCTTCGTACTTGCGCGGCATCAGCAGCGCCGCCAGGATCGCTCCAAGAAAAATGCAGAGGAACGTGATGCTCACCAAGCGCCGACGCCGGAAGATGGGCGCCACGTAGTCGCGCAGCGTTACTGCCAGCTCGGGCTCGGGTTTCGGTTGGATTGAAAGTTCGCTCATGGTTGTCGTCTGGTCTCGTCGCGGTCAGCGGTCAAAATGTGTTGAACTGCGCGTACGCTCCCATGCCGTAGTTCGGAATAAATTTCTTCACCTTCGAAATCGTGTTTTGCGGGACGAACAGCAAGTCGCCCGGCCGTATTTCCGGGTCTTCATTCACGTCGTGGCCCTGCAGAATGCGTTTCATGTCGAGCTTTTTCACTTCGTACCAGGAATCGTTCACGCGGCGAAACAGCAGCACCTGCGAGTGCTTCGCGGAATCTTCAAATCCGCCGGCCATGGCCACCGCCTGAGACGCCGTGGTGTACCCGCGGAGATCGAATTTGCCGGGCTTAAACACCTGGCCGCTGACCATGAAGTAAGGCTTGTTGAAGTCTTTGAGTTCGATGGAGAGGTCGGGATTTTCGAGGATCTTGCCGTACGCGGTCTTGATGGCCGCACTGGCTTCGGCCGTCGTCATTCCTGCCACGTGAACGTCAGCCACTCCCGCCAGGCTGATGAATCCGTCGGGCTGGACGTTCACGGTCTGGTCGAACTCGGGGGTCTTCGCGAAAGTGAGGGCGAGCACATCGCTCGAGCACAGACGGTAGCGCGGGTCGCGCTGCTGCAGCGCGGGACGCTGCTCATCGTCGTCGGTTCGCGCGGAGGTACTTGCAGAGGTGCGCCCGGCGGGTTGAATAGCGGCGCGGTCAGCGAGCGCATTCGACGCTGTAAGTGAGAGGGAAGCAGGCGCGTTGAGCTGCGTAGCGGCCAGCTGAACCGGCGCGGCTGAGGCCGCCGACTGCGCCGGAGCCGTCGCGCACCCGAGAAACAGAGATACCGCTAGCCAAACGAAGAACCCAAGCCGCTTCATCGCCCCACTCCTTCAAACGTTCCGGGCCCTAGATCCACGATCCGGCGCCGCCTAAGCGCCAGCCTCTTTGTTTCGCCTCATCCGCCGAACAGGTTCATCCGCCTGTGGCTCACCGCGAAGCCGTTTAGAAACGGCTGCCCGGCTGGCCTCTCGGCGCGCATGACACTCCCGTCCGCATCCATGCGCAGAGTCCGCTTTTCGGCGCTGTTCACTGGCAGAAAGATGCTCAGGGTCACAGCGGCTCCTTTAGGCGGGCAGTCCGTGGCGACGATATACGTCCCCTTCTGCGCCACGTCGCGCGTATGGCCGCGGCTTTCTTTGCGGTTTCCGCTCGCGTCCTGCCAACCGAACACCACTCGGGCGTGCAGCGCATAGCGGAGACCACCGCGGCGATCCTGCGGCGTACGGGGAATCGAACTGGACGGAGTGACGTTGTGGGGCGTGGCTGCTGGCATCGGCGCTCCTTCGCGTTGTTTCCCCGAAATCATGGTGGAGACGCAAACTACGCGTCGTACCGATGCGGCACAAGTGTTCGAACGTCTCTACGAGTAAACAGCAACTGTCACATCCCACATGGGGACATGTGGAAAACCCGGGAAAGGACTTTTCCACAGGGACATTCGTCTCCCTACGGAACCGTCTGGAGTGACATTTGTACCGTTCAGAAAGTGACAAACGCCCATTGATATTGGGCTGTGTGCGGTTGGAGCCGCCGAAATTGCCGATGGACGAGTCGCCGGGGATGCGCTGGCGCATGGCCGCGCCGTAACTGCGTGAATCGTGGGACATTGGCGGAATTCCCAAATCGGGAATGGCGCAGGTGTTACTACTCGCATCTGGTGTGTACCGTTAGGTAACGTCTTGTTTTTCTACTTGATCTGTAACGCAATCGTTATAGAATGGCTTCAACCCTTCCAGACTCCCCAATGCCGAGGTAAAGATGGAAAAGGCAACGGAGTCGGCCCAAGCAGTTGTGAGTATTCTGATCGCGGAAGCGAATCAGATGAATTGCCAGCTGGTCGAAAACGCAGTCCGGCCGCGGCGATTCAAACTAGCGGTGGTGGGAAGCACGGCGGAAATGGCACGCGCGCTCGCGTTGGTGAACGAGCGTGAGCCAGACGTCGCGCTCATTTCTTCGCAACTCCTTGACGGACCTCTGGCGGGGTTTCGAGTGTTGCGGGAAATGAAGGCGAGGCATGTCCGGACGCGAGCCGTCATGCTGCTGGATTCGCCGAAGCGTGAGTTTGTGATCGACGCTTTCCGCAACGGCGCGCTCGGCGTCGTTTTCCGCGATGAACCCCTTGAAACCGTCATCAAATGCCTGCACGCCGTCCACCGCGGGCAAATCTGGGCGAACAGTGAGAATTTACATTTCGTCGTCGATGCTCTCGGCGAGCCTCAAGCGCTCAACCTCCAGGATTCGCGCGGCATTCAGCTTCTTTCGAAACGGGAAGAGCGCGTGGCGCGGCTTGTGGTGGATGGAATGACGAACCGCCAAATCTCCGAACAGCTCGGGCTGAGCGAACACACCGTTCGCAACTACATTTTCAAAATCTTCGATAAGGTGGGCGTTTCGACGCGAGTGGAACTCGTGCTGTACTGCCTGCAGGGCAAGCACAACAACAACGGCCACAGTTCGGCGGAAATGGCGACGTGAACGGTCGCTTGCGTGGCGCCGGAGCGTTCAACGGCGCTGCTTCAAAAACTTCACAACTTCGCGCGACGTAGGCATGGAGGGCTGCGCGCCTTTTCGCGTCACGGAAATCGCAGCCACAGCCGCGGCATACCACGCCGCCGCAAGCGGCTTCTTCCCCGAAAGCAGGCTGGCAGCAAATGCCGCGTTGTACGCATCGCCGGCCGCGGTGGAATCGACGGCTTTTACCTCAAACGCTGGGACCATCTCTCGCGTGCCGTCGGCCAGCGCGAGCAGGGCGCCGCTGGAACCCATCTTAATGATCACATTTTTGGGTCCGCGCTTCAGCAGCAGCTCGGCGCAGTCGCGCGCGGTTGCGGGCGTGATCGGTTGATCGGCGGCGAGGCCGCAAAGCGCTCGCGCTTCGCTTTCATTTGGAGTGATCCACCCCACCAGACGAAGCAGTCCCGAGGGCAGTTCGCGCGCGGGCGCCGGATCGAGCATGAAGGGCACTCCGTGGCGATGCGCGAACACCGCGAGCGCTTCGACAGTGATGAGCGGGATTTCGAGCTGCGCGAGAATCATGCCAGCGCTCTTTAGGATTCGCGAGTGGCGCGTAACGTCTTTCGGCAGCATTTTGCCGTTTGCGCCGGGGACGACGACGATGCTGTTCTGCCCGTCGCTGCCGAGATTGATCAGCGCGACGCCTGATGAGCCGGACACGGTGGCTACGGCTTTTGAGTCGACGCCCGCGCGACGGAGGCCGAGTTTTAGGCCGGCGCCGAACGCGTCGCCGCCGACTTTGCCGATCATACGGACGGGATAGCCGAGCTTGCCGGCGGCGACGGCCTGGTTTGCACCTTTGCCGCCATTGAAAGTGGCGAAGCTTGTGCCGGGAAGCGTCTCGCCGGGCCGCGGCGCGCGCTCAGACGACGCCACTAGGTCCAGATTGATGCTTCCGACGACGACAATGGGCTTGCGCATGAACTGGAGGAGCCTCCGGGCCGGCGGGAAAAGGTAACACGAACTACGCAGGCGTGCGCTCGCCGGTTAGGAATTTACGAGCGTTGAGGAAACGGCTCGGCCGCGGCAGAGAACTCAACGCCCGCCGAACGCTCCGCGATTGCCGCGCCTCATGCTAACCTTTTGCTTCCACTCACACCCGCGCCCGGGTGGCGGAATGGCATACGCGGAAGACTTAAAATCTTCTGTCCCTCACGGGATATGTGGGTTCGACCCCCACCCCGGGCATTTATTTTATTGGCTTTTGTGTAGTGCTGCATTTCCAGCCGTCGCGTTTTATAACCAATCTCTATAACCAATTCGCGGGTCTGAGGCTCGACACGAGACTAGATGGGCTGCCTCAAGTAACGAGGGCTATTGACTTCAAGCATATAATGACTATATGATTAACGCAACAGCCGTTCTCAGACGCCGCCTCGCTGCGGGTCGCTCGGCTTGAAGTAGTCCACACGATGCCGCCGTTCAGCGGTGTCAGACGTTCCTTCCTGACGGACCAACTCACTCAGAGGTTGGCCTATGTCCACGCCTGCATCACCTACCCAGCGATGGATGAGTGTCTCTCAAGCTGCCGATTACATCGGCTGCCACGAGCAGACCATCCGCCGCCTGCTTCACGACCAGGGAAAAGTTCGATGAACAGAGCACGTAAGCGCCGACAGGCAAATCCACGAAAGCAACCGCTTTACCTCCGCTCACGAATGCGGCAGGTGACGCCCATCAAGTGCTGGCACAATCCGGCACAACTCAAATGTGCCACATGCCGCCAATCCTTTTATGAAGCAGAGCAGACGGCGCCTCACCCTCGTCTCTGCAATCCCTAAGCCAGATCTCTAGCGCGGCCCCACCGCTGTTGCGTGCCACGTACCGGCGCCGCCCGTTGAATAATTGCGCGCCTGTTGGAATTCTCAACGTCGCATGTGCGTCATACGCGTCCGCCGTGGCGAATTTCGCATCTTTGACGTGGTATCCGAATTGCTCTGAACGAATTGAGTCTTGCGGAAGCAAGTCTTGCGAAGCGGGCGCGGGCCGGAATAAAATCAGCGCGCCGAGCCGTTCCGGCCATCTCCGGCCCTTCAGTAGCAGTTGCGGGCAGTTCATCCCAGCGAACAGGAGTGCAAATGACGACAAAGAAATCGAGCGGTAAGAAATCAGGCGAGAAAAAGTTGAAGAGCAAGACTCTGAAAGAGGTGAGACCGCTAAGCCATAGACCCAACGGCGCCGAGGGACCGTGTTACGTGGGCTCAGTGGTGTTCGGTGAAGATTTTGAGACAGGCCCGCGCGTCGTTCTGGTTCGCCGCTGGCTCGTCGAAAAGTACGAACCGTCCGGACGCATCCCCCAGATCGTGATGAGCGTGTACCGCAAACACGGCGAGACCGCAGCGAGAATCGTGGAGCGGAGCCGGATCCTGAAGACCGCATTCCGCAAGCTGTTTGATCGCGCGCTGGCCAAGGCCGAAGCGGAATATCAGCAGTAAGCTGAATCGTTCCGCCGATACGGGCTGCCGGGGCAGCCCGTTTTTCGTCTTCCTTCGGAGTTCAAGCGCAAGGCGGGGAATCCCAGTGAGTTGGTGTTTCCGCTCGGCAACTACCGGTGGCAGTGGTACAAGGCGTGCGTTGCCATCAAAGCCGGACGATGGGAAGATACTGACGCTGGCCGCAAGCGTTACGTCGGTCTTCTGCTGCGGCACTGCCGCCACACCTTCGTACGCAACGCATCAGACACAGGGCTGGAAGAGAAGCGCATCATGGATATTACCGGACACAAGACGCGCTCGACCTTCGATCGCTACAACATTGGGAAGGCCGAGGACGTGCTGCGTGCCGGAAATGTTCTTGAGCAGGCTCACAAAAAACGGCAGAGAGGTGTATAGCAAATTATAGCCAATACGTTGTAAGCGATTGCAATCCGCTGTAATGAAGACCCTATCCAGTATTGTATTTCCTCAAAGCCCCGGTGGCGGAATGGCATACGCAGAAGACTTAAAATCTTCTGTCTCTCACGGGACATGTGGGTTCGCCCCCCACCCCGGGCACGCTCGAACTCTTAAACGGCGCTGCAATCCACCCCTGTGCGTTTCGTAGTCGTCTAATATCCGGTGGCGTGCGATTCGCCGCCCAGGAAACCAAAGAATCCCGACGCATCCAGTCGCTTGCGCAGGCCCCTTCGCAGCCGTAACGCGCCTGAATGGCAACATCGGCACACAGTTCACCGGCGAAGAGACGGCGCGTTGTAACCTAGGGTGTCGAGAAACGGCGTAACAAAAACGGAAACGCAATGGGACCGCAGGTATGACCAGCCACACCGGCAAAGTTCAAGAGCAGTTCGGCGGCGTCGCTGCCGCGTACCTTTCGAGCACGGTGCATAGCCAGGGCGCCGATCTCACCGTTGTCGCGGAGAAATTCAGCCACGCGCGCAATGCGGACGTGCTCGACCTCGGTTGTGGCGCGGGCCACTTGAGCTTTGCCATCGCGCCGCACGTACGTTCGATCATCGCCTACGATCTTTCCTCCGAGATGCTCGACGTCGTGCGCGGCGAAGCCGAACGGCGAAACCTCCCGAACATCAGTACCAAGCATGGGCGCGTCGGAGAACTTCCATTCGAAGACGCGACTTTCAATTCCGTCTGCACACGCTACAGCGCTCACCACTGGACGAACGTCCCCCAAGCGCTCGCAGAAATTCGTCGCGTTCTACAGCCCGATGGCACTTTCATGCTCATCGATACCTGCGCTCCCGCTGCCCCGCTCCTCGATACGCACTTGCAGGCGATCGAATTGCTCCGGGATGGATCGCACGTAAGAAATTACACGCACGCGCAGTGGGACGAGATGCTCCGCGCGCACGGCTTCAAGATCGAATCGCACACGTCCTGGAAAATCGCGCTCGATTTCAAATCGTGGGTGCAGCGCATGAGAACGTCGCCGCTGCACGTTGACGCGCTGCATTCGTTGCTGAAGAACGCGCCTGAGGAAGTGCGAAACTACTTTGAGATCGCCGAGGACGGGTCGTTCCGGCAAGACTCGATTTTCATCGAGGCAAAACGTA
Source organism: uncultured Acidobacteriota bacterium (assembly GCA_963702125.1). Classification (GTDB taxonomy): domain Bacteria; phylum Acidobacteriota; class Terriglobia; order Acidiferrales; family UBA7541; genus Palsa-295. Next base: position 2,690,676 of record OY969716.1, on the reverse strand, counting down.
TCCGTCCGAGATATTGAGCTAGCGGCCGCAAAACGGAAACCCGCCATGACCAAAAATATTCCCGGCTACACATACGGAAGCGACGACGTACCCAAGGCGCGTCTGTCGGTGAAAGATCTCGAAAACCTGAAAGTGAGTGTGGGATTCACGCCAGAAGACGAGCAGAATCTGCGACGAGCAGGGGAAGTCCTCGCGCCGCAAGTTCGAAAGATCGTCGAGCACTGGCGCGCCAACATCATCGCCGGCATACCGAACCTTGCGCGCCACTCACGCACACCGGAAGGGAATCCGATCCCTGAATACCTGGCGAAGTCCAATCTCCGCTTCGAGCAGTGGATCCTCGACACCTGCCAGCGACCCTACGATCAAGCGTGGATCGACTATCAGCAGGAAATCGCGCGCCGCCACACATCCGTAAAGAAGAACCACGTGGATGGCGTCATCTCGACGCCATACGTCCCGCTCCGCGATGTACTCGCGTTCACCGCCGTAATGAACGAAACCATCCGCCCCTATCTCGCCGCGGCAGGGAACTCGGAAGAGGAAGTGGAAAGGATGCATCGCGCCTGGTGCAAATCCATCCAGCTCCAGATGACTCTGTGGATCGGCCCGTATTCCGACAACCGCGTCGAACCCCACGAGTGGTGAGCGCATCAACGTACGGACACCTACGACCAGCCGCCGTCGATCGCGTAGCTCTGATTGGTGATTGCGGCGCTATCGTCCGACGCCAGAAACAAAATCAGGCGCGCCACTTCATCCGGCAGGATCGCGCGCTTCAAAGACTGGTTCGAAAGAATCTCCGCCTCGTACTCGGGCGTCCACCACAGCCGCCGCTGGCGTTCCGTGAGGATGGCGCCGGGCAGCACGCAGTTCACGCGGATGTTCGCTGAGCCCAGTTCGTGCGCCATCGTGCGCGTGAGGCCCACAATCGCCGCCTTGGCCGTCACGTACACGGGAAGCCCGGTGCTCGGGATCATCCACGCGATCGAACTCATATTGATGATCGAACCGCCGCCCGCCTCTTTCATCTTCGGAACCACGGCCTGCAGCGCGAAAAACTGGTGACGCAGGTTCACCGCCATGCTGTCGTTCCAATATTCCGGCGTTACCTCGGCGAATCCGTGCCGGTCGTCGTTCGCCGCGTTGTTCACCAGCACGCGCACCGGCCCCAGCGACTTCTCGACGCACGCGATCGTGTCGCGAATCGCATCCACGCTGCGCAGATCGCACTCGAAATAAACAGGCGGTACGGCGCAGCGGCCCACCACTGAATGCACCAGCTCGGTGGATTCCCTGATGGCGACGTCCAGAAACGCAACGCGCGCGCCTTGCTCAGCGAATTGCTCCACCGCCGCCGCGCCGATGCCCGATCCGCCGCCGGTGATCAGCACGACGCGGTCGCGCAGCGAGGGGTATTTTGCGAACTGTCCGCCGTCATTCATTCAGAAGCTCCGGCCCATCCATTCAAGACTGCTCGCCATGCTATTCAAATTGCCGGTTATTTTCTATAAGCCCGTCGTGCGCCCACGCCCATCTAACCACAAATGTTCTGTGGACCGGCCTTGCGTCGCCGCGTTTCCGTGCTGTGGTTCTCAGCTTGCCAGCGCACTGAACCCATGCTATCAACCAAGTCCCCGGCGATTTCCCTACAGTGAGTGTGAATGCCTCATCTGGCAGCGCATGACGTAATGATCATGTTTTTGGCGCTGGCAATTCTGCTTGGCACCGCGAAACTTGCCGGCGAGCTGATGCGGAAATTGAATCAGCCCTCGGTGCTCGGCGAGATTATGGCCGGCATCCTGCTTGGGCCCACGGTTCTTGGCCGCGTTCGCCCCGATTGGTACGCCGCCGTCTTTCCAAACACCGGCAATCTGCCGATTGTCCTTGAAACGGTCACCACGCTCGGCGTCGTTCTGTTTTTGCTCACCGCCGGCCTCGAAATCGATTTGCGGAGCATTTTTCGCCAGGGCCGCAGTGCGATTCTGGTCAGTTCGTTCGGTGTGATCATTCCCTTTGCGTTTGGATTCGGCGCCGCCACTTTCTTCCCGCAATTCTTTGGCGCATCCGAACGCGCCGACTTGCGCATCTTCGCGCTCTTTGTCGGCACCGCGCTCTCTATTTCCGCGCTGCCCGTCATTGCGAAAATCCTGATGGACCTGAACCTGCTCCGCAGCGAAATGGGCACGGTGGTTATGTCGTCCGCCATGTTCGACGACCTTGTCGGCTGGATTTTGTTCTCGATGATTCTCGGCATGATGCGCGGGCCGAGTTCCTCCTTCGATGGCGTGAAGCGCACCATCCTGCTCGTCTTCGGCTTCGTGATCATTTCGCTCACGCTGGTGCGCTGGTTGATCGATAAGATTCTGCCGCGCATTCAGGCGCACACCAGCTGGCCCGGCGGTGTGCTGGGCTTTATTTTCACGCTCACGCTTGGCGCAGCGTCGTTCGCCGAATTCGCGGGCATTCACGCCGTTTTCGGCGCGTTCATCACCGGCATCGCCGTCGGCGAATCCACGCACCTTCGCAAGCGCACCTCTGAGCTGATCCATGGGATCGTCACCAACGTGTTCGCGCCGTTCTTCTTCGCGAGCATCGGCCTGCGCGTCAACTTCGTCGCGAATTTCAACCTCCCGGTCACGCTCACCGTGATCCTCGTTGCCTGCGCGGGCAAACTGATTGGCGCCGGCCTCGGCGCGCGACTGGGTGGAATGGACCGCCGCACCGCCTGGGGCGTGGGCCTCGCGATGAACGCGCGCGGCGCGATGGAAATGATTCTCGGCTTGCTGGCGTTGCAGGCAGGATTGATTCGCGAGCCGATGTTCGTCGCGCTGGTGGTGATGGCTCTGTTTACTTCGCTAGTCTCCGGGCCGGTGATGCACGCGATGATCAGCAGCCGGAAGGAAATCATGCTGAAGGAAACGGTGAACGCAAAACTATTCTTGCCCGCGCTCGCCGGCACCAGCAAGCGCGAAGTTCTCAGTCAGATGTGCACCGTGGCTGCGGATTTCGCGGGCAACGCGCCCGAGCGGTTCTTGCGGCTGGTGGAAGAGCGCGAACGCGTCGCCCCCAGCGGTTGGGAGAATGGCGTCGCCGTTCCGTACGCCCGCATAAACGGGCTGCCTCATCCGCTTGTGGTTGTGGGGAAAACGCAGCGGGGAATTGACTTCGATTCCCGGGACGGCCGGTTGGCGCGCCTGATCGTGCTGATTCTCACCGGCGACAACCAGTCGCAGCACGATCTGCTGCGCAATGCCGGCGAGCTTTTCAGCCACAAGGAAGCGATCGAGCAGACACTCAACGCTCAGACGTTCGTGGAACTGGTTGCTGCGTTAAACGCGCCCGTGGATTAATCACGCCGGGCGCACAAGCGACGTTCCGTCACGTTGCGCTCAGGTTCGCTTCACCACCACGGCCGTCAAATCGTCCTTCTGCGGAGTGCCGCCGGAAAACGCAATGACCGATTTGTACAGCTCGTGAATGATTTCCTGCGGAGCTTTCGTCTTCGAGCCGCGCACTGCTGCCTCCATCCTGTGGGAGCCGAATTGCTCGCGCGATCCGTTTTCCCATTCCAGAAAACCGTCGGTGATCAGCAGCAGCATGTCGCCGGGCTGCATGTCGAGTTCCACCGGCGGCTCGGAATCGAGCTCCGACGAAACACCGAGCGGCAGCCCTTGCGCCTTCATCTCCTGGAACCGGTCTTCGTGCACCAAATAAACGAACAGCGGCCCGTGCCCGGCCGAAAGCAGCACGACCTTCGACGAGTCCGGCTCGCAAATCGCCGATACGAACGTGACGAAGCGGCCTTGCGTCAGGTCTCTGCCGATGTCTGCGTTGATGCGCTCCATTGCCCGGTATAGATCGGAGTTCAGCGAAAAGTTGGCCCGCGAGTAAGCGCGGCACACCGCGGCGAGCAGCGCAGGGCCGATGCCGTGCCCTGTCACGTCCGCCAGCGCCACCATCAACTTTCCATCGGGCAAAAATTGCCAATCGAAAAAGTCGCCGCCGGTTTCGTCCGCCGGCAGGTTCCAGCCAGCCACCTCGAACCCGCTGATCTTCGGCGAATCGCCGGGCAGCAGCGACCGCTGAATTGTCCGCGCCACGTTCAGGTCGTGCTGCAGCCGCTCCACTTCGCGCTGCGCCTCCGCCTCATGCAGCGCCGCCACCACGTGCCTGCGAATCTCGTTCGCCACTGCGCCTGCCACGATTCCGGCGAGGATCAACCCGATCGCATAGCCCAGCACCGAACGCTCCGGCGAAAAGACGGATGTGCCCGGCGCGAAAACCGGACGCCAGCCCAGATGCCAGGCCGCGATCAGGTAGTTCAGCGCGGAAGCGAATCCCGCGATCCACGAGTCCCACGGATTGAGCCGCAGCGTGGAGAGAATAATAAACGTGAAGAATCCAAGGCCGAGCGGGTTTGCCAGCGCCTTGTACTGGTGGGGAATCGTGTCGCTCGTGATGAACACCAGCGCGAACGCGGGCAGCGCCGTCTCGATAAAAACGGAAAAATACCATGCGAACGCCGAAATCGGCCGCTCGCTGCGCGACAGGTACTTCAGTCCGCGCAGCATCAGCAGCTCGTAAACCGCAAACACGCCGATGATCGTCGCGGTGATGCTCCAGAGTTGAATGTCCTCCGGCCCGTGAACCAGGAGCGTACGAACCGACCGCTCCACGAAAAACGCCGCCAGCGTCGCCAGCACAACCATGATCCGGAAGCGCTCGCTCTTTAGCAGCGCGCACCGGAAGGCGGGCGACATTTGCTCGAGATTTCTCACCGGTGAAATCCTTGTTCGCTCGTCAGCTTTCTCGCGGAAGATAGCGAGTTGATGCGCTCGTGCCGCGGTCGCCGCGAAAATGGGTACGGTATTGTAAAGGAGAGCGCTGCGGATTGGTCCCACGTATTGCGTCGCCGCTGTGTTCTGGCTTCCGCGCCAACTATCGGATGCGCGCTCCACCGCCGGGGTTTCGCTCGCGCCGCATCTTGCGTAAAATCCTGGGGCAGGGATTTGCCGTCAGCAGACGCTCGCGCCGTATCCGTTTACGGCCCGCGCCACGCTGCGAGGATCAAAATGCCGGGTGCGTACCTGTTGAAGACCGAGCCGTCTGAATATTCCTTCGCCGATTTGCAGCGCGACGGCACCACGGCTTGGGACGGGGTCTCCAATCCCACGGCCGTGAAAAATCTGCGTGAGATGTCGCCGGGCGCAAAGCTGGTGATCTACGAAACCGGCGACCGCCGCACCGCCGTTGGCACCGCCTCCGTCGTTGCGGTGGATGCCGCCGACCCCAAGAATCCCGTCGTGAAAATCAAAGCGGGCAAGCCGATCGCGAAACCCGTTTCACTCGCGGATCTGAAATCACACAAGTTGTTCGCCACGTCGCCGCTTGTGAAGATCGGGCGCCTGTCAGTCGTCCCGCTTACCGACGCGCAATACGACTTCCTCACCGGAGCTTGATTCGAAGAAACACGTTCGCCCATCCGATGAATCGCAAAGACAAAGTGTACGAATCGATTGACGCCGCGGTCGCTGATGTTCCGGACGGCTCCACAATCATGTTCGGCGGCTTCGGCGGAGCCGGGTTCCCGAATAATCTGATTCAAGGTCTCGCACGCAAAGGCGTCCGGAATCTCGGCGTGATCAGCAACAATTGCGGCACGGGCGACGGCGAACTCGGCATCCTCTTCAAAAATCGCCAGATCAAGCGCGTTGTCGCCGCGTTTCCCGGCCCCGGCGCGATTTATTTTCAGGAGCAGTACACGGCGGGCGAAATCGAGCTGGAACTCGTGCCTCAGGGCATTCTCTGCGAGCGCCTGCGTGCCGAAGGCGCCGGCATCCCCGCGTTCTTCTCACCCGTCGGCGTTGGCACGGACGTCGCAAAAGGAAAAGAAGAGCGGGTGATTCGGGGAAAGCGCTGCATTCTCGAACAATCGCTCAGCGCCGATTACGCCTTTATCAAAGCGCATACCGCCGACCGCCTCGGCAATCTCGTTTATCGCAAAGCCGCGCGGAATTTTAATCCGCTGATGGCCATGGCAGGGAAGACCACCATCGTTGAAGTGGAGAAGATCGTTCCCGCCGGCGAACTCGATCCGGAAATGATTGTCACGCCGTCTATATTTGTGGACCGCATCGTCCTTGCGAAGGGGCTGCGCTATGTCTAAAACCCGCCTCACGCGCGAACAGATCGCCCAGCGCGCCGCGCTCGAGCTGCCCGACGGCGCTTACGTGAACCTCGGCTGGGGCATTCCGAATCTGATTGCCGCGTACGTCCCAAAAGACATCACCATTTACTTCCACAGCGAAAACGGAATTCTCGGGATGGGGCCGCGCGCTACTAAGGGCGAAGAGGACTTCGACCTCGTCGATGCCATGAAAGTTCCCGTAACGCTCGTGCCCGGCGCCGCGTTTTTCACGCAAGACGTTGCGCACATGATGACCCGCGGCGGCCATCTCGACATTTGCATTCTCGGCGGCCTCCAAGTTTCCGAAAAAGGCGACCTCGCCAACTGGCGCGTCCCCGGCACGAAAGGTGCGGGCGGCATCGGCGGCGCGATGGACATCGCCACCGGCGCTAAAAAACTGATCGTCACCATGGAGCACACCGCGAAAAACGGCGAACCGAAAATCCTGCGCGCCTGCAACTATCCGCTCACCGCGCTCGAATGCGTCGATACGATCGTCACCGATCTCGCCGTAATCGACGTCACCCCCGACGGCCTGAAGCTTCGCGAAGTCGCGCCCGGCTTCACGCCCGAAGAAGTCCAGGCCCTCACCGAACCGAAGCTCCATTTCGCCGTCAACGTGCCGGAAATGCCCATAAAAAGCGCCTGACCGCAGCCCGCGTGGCTGCGTTTCGTTGTATCCTATCTAGGAATGAGCAACACTCCGACCGAACGCAGCAAGCCCCTCACTCACTGGATCGGTGAAGGCGGCGGCTGGCTCCTCAAGCGCGTCGTCAGCGTCCTCGCGGCGACGGGCCTCACGCCCAACATGTTCACGTTCCTGGGCCTCATCGTGAACTCCTGGGCCGCGGCTGAATTCGCAATGGGAAATTTCCGCCGCGCCGCTGCGATTCTGTTTCTCGCGGGCTTCCTCGATATGGCAGACGGCCAGGTCGCGCGCCGCATCGGCCGCGTCACCGCCTTCGGCGCGTTTCTCGATTCCACGCTCGACCGCTACTCCGATCTCGCGCTCTATATGGGACTGGTTGTCCATTACACGCTGATCGGCCGCCCGTTTTACATGGCGCTCGCCGCCGTCGCGATGGCCAGCTCGTTTATGGTGAGCTACTCGCGCGCGCGAGCCGAATCTCTGATTCCTTTGTGCAAAGTGGGATTCATGGAGCGCCCCGAGCGCCTTGTGCTGCTGATTCTCGGCGGCGCCTTCAATCGCATGGCGCAAGCGCTGTGGGTGATCGCCACAATCTCCACGATCACCGTGATTCACCGCGTGGTTTACACCTGGCAGGAACTGCGCGCCGGACGTTCGCTTCCCGACGCCAGCGCGACTCAGACTTTCTGAACGGGGTTCGACCGCAGCGATTCTTCCACCGGCTCCGACACGATTTGTTGCACCCTCGCACGCAAATCCTCCACGTCCGCCTTCGCCACTTGCGACGTTTCGATCGTATCGTGCAGGATCACCGTAATCTTTTCGGGGAAGAGCATCCAGTTGCCGGTTTGAAAAAATTGGTACGAGCCGACGATGCTCATCGGCACGATCGGCGTCCCGAATTTCTGCGCCATGCTGAAAACGCCCTTTTGAAATTCGCCCACGTGCCCGGTACGCGTCCGCGAGCCCTCCGCAAACGCAATCAGGCTGATGCCTGAATCGAGCGCCGTTTTCGCGCGCTGCTGCATCGTTGCCAGTCCGCTCTTGCTGCGCACGTCCGGAACCGGCACGTTGCCGAACCGACGCATCATCCACCCGTAGATCGGCACTTTAAAGTGCGATTCGAGTTCGAATCCACGCACGAACTGCGGAATCGCGGAATAAATCACAAACGGATCGAACAGGTTCACGTGGTTGCTAACGAAGATCGAAGTGCGCTTCGGGTCGAAACCCGGCTCGCACTTCACTTCGAATCGCGCACCCGCCAGCCGCAATATGTTCCGGAAAAACGCGCGCTGCGGCCAGTCGTTCTTGCGCGGATCGATGAAGACGCCGAGGAAAATCAGGAATAAACACACCACCGCGAAATGAATCCCGCTAATGGTCCACAAAACCGCCGACCGCACGCTGAGGTAGATCTTTCTCACGCGACGATGTCCATCGCGTGCGGCAGAATTTCGAGTGACTGGCACTGAAGCCTGAGACTTTCGCCGTCGATCATCACGTTCACCGGCCCATCCAGCGCGAATTCCACTTTCTTGGCGGCGGCCCGTTTCGCCAGTGGGTGATGGATGTGCGAACCCGTAAAAAGCCTCGGCAGCGTCATCACCAGTCCCGCTCGCCCAATCGGCCCCCACCGCACGTATTCGATCTCGCCGTCAGCGGGATCGGCGTTGGGCGCGATCATCATTTTTCCGCCCGTGAATTTACTGTTGTTGAACGTTAGAAACAGCACCTCGCCGCGATCCCATTCGCCGGCGACAGTTACGCGGTGCGGAAACGCTTGATGCTCCAGATTCACAATGTGCGCGAACACCGCGCGGATGTACCCGAGCTCGCCCATGCCCTTGAACCGCCGGTTCGCCGTCTCGCCCACGTCGGCGGGGAAGCCCACGCTCAGCAAATTCATGAAATAGATCTCGCCGCCGACGTGCGTCAGCCGGATCACATCGCACGGCCGTCGATTGCCAGCCTTCAACGCCGCGAGCGTGTGCTCGAGGCCGTTCGTCGTGAAGTCCCTCAGGAAAGAATTGCCCGTGCCAAGCGGCAGAAATCCGAGCGCCGGCCTGCCGCCGGTCAGCGCTGTGGGAAAAAGTCCATTGATGATTTCGTAGGAAGTGCCATCGCCGCCCACGGCGAAGAAATTTCGCGTGCCCTCAGCGTACGCGCGGCGCGCGATCTCCGTCGCTTCTCCCGCCTGAGATGTTTGCGCCACACGCACCGGTATGCCAAGTTCGCGGACCTGCTCGATCGTTGCCGGCGCCAGCTTGCCGCAGCGCCCGCCGCCCGCCGCAGGATTCACGATCGCAAGAAACTCCGCCCCTACCGTCAACGCGGCCTTCCCTCACACCGCGCGCGCACGTTCATAGCGGCACGACGCTCGATCGCTGCAATTTTTCCCGAATCTCGGCCGCGAGCAACTTGCGCTTGGCCTTCATCGTCGCCGTCGCTGGAAAATCCGTTTCCCACGTGATGTATCCCGCCAGGCGTTTGTACGTGGGCAGCGCCTTGTTGCGCTCGGCAATGTCCGCGATCAATTCCGGCGTAATGGCGAAGCCGTCGCCAGGATGCAGCACCAGCACGAGCTGCTGATTTTCCAAATCCAGAGAGGGCCAGATGAAATTCGCCGCCTGCACGCAATATTCCTTCACCTTCACGCCGTCGAAATACGATTCCACGTTCTCCGGGTACACGTTCTTACCCTCGGCGGACACAATCATATTCGAATCACGCCCCACCAGCTGCAAATGCCCGTCGCTGTCGATGCGCCCCACGTCGCCCGTGATCAGCCAGCCGTCCACGATCGTCTCCGCCGTCAGTTGCGGATCATCGAGGTAATGCGACATCACCGTGCGTCCCTTCACCGCCACCACGCCCGCGCCGTCTGCGTCCTTATTGCGAATTTCGATCATCGTGCCCGGCAGCGGCTTGCCCACCGTGTCCGCGCGAAACGGTTTGAAATCGTTCAGCGTAATCGCCGTTCCCGCTTCCGTGCAGCCGTATCCGTTGCCCACCGGAATCCCCAGGTCGTAGAAAAATTGCAGCGTCTTCGGCGGAGTGAACGCGCCGCCCACAAAAAATGCGCGCAACTCGCCGCCAAAAGCGTCGTGCACCTGCTTCAGTAGTTTGCGGCTCAATTTCACATTCGGCCGCCGCTTCGTCAGCGCGCGATTCGTTGCAACGAGCGCATCAAAAATCCGTCGCTTACCCGCCGGCAACTCCGCAAACTTCTGCCGCAATCCTTCTTCCAGGTTTTTCAGAATGCGGGGTACCAGCGCCATGTACGTGATTTTGTACTTCGTGAACGCTTCGCGAATAAACGTCGGCTGCAGCGTTCGCAAATGCACCACGGTCGCGCCGCACGTGAACGGCCCTATGAATCCCACCATGAAATCGATCGCGTGATTCGTCGGCAAAATGCTCAGGTAACGCACGCCCGGCCAGAAAGGGAAGAGCGACGTGAGCGCGACGCACTGCTCCAGGTAATTGTCGTGCGTCAGCACGCAGCCCTTCGGCGTTCCGCCCGCGCCCGACGAGTACACAATGCACGCCGGATCCTTCCGCGTGCGTGGGACAAACGCCGGAGCGGCATCGGCGCAAAAATCTTCCCAGCGTTTTGCTCCCGCAAGGTCGGCGCCAGCCGGAGCTTCCGTCACGAGCACCACGCGGACACTCAGGGTCCCAAAACTCGGCGACTTCACGATCCGCTGCCACAGGTGATGTTCGATTACCAGAAAGTCCGGCTTCGCGTGCATAAGTAGCATGATCTGCTCGTCCGCACTGAGCATGTAATCGAGCGGCACCAGCACGCCGCCGCAATAAAAAATCGCGTACGCCGAAATCAGCCACTTCGACTGATTCGTCATTAGCATCGCGCCGCGCGTCCCGCTCACGAAACCCGCGCGCTGCATCGCGCTCGCCAGCGGCAGCGCTGCTTCCTTGAATTGTGTGTAGGTGTAGCGTGCGTTTTCGCGTTCGCGATTTGCTTCGATCAGGCACAGCTCATTCGGCCAGCGATCCAGCGCGGCACGCAAAGCTTCGCCTAGCGATTGGTAGTTGCGGAGGTCGAGCATCCGGTGGTGTCTCGATGAATACGCGCTCAGAGCCGCGTCTGAATGCGCTCAGCCAGCGTCTTGAAGTCGCGCACGTCCTGCAGCTCGTAGTCGGGCAGCTCGATGTGAAAATGCCGCTCGATGCGCGTCAGCAGGTCCAGCGCCTGCAGGCTATTGATTCCCAGTTTTTTGAAGAAGTCGTCGGTCGCGCTCAGCTCAGCGCGCGGCACTTTAAAATGTTGCGCCGCCAGATCCAGCACTTCGTCCGTGACGTTTTCGAGAGTCTTCATAGCTCTAGTTTGCCACACTGCGCCGCGCTTTCGCCAAATCCGCGCCCTCAGTAAGTAGCATAGGCAATCGTGCCTGTGTGAGCGCGACGCCTTCAGGCGCGCAGCGTTTTCAAACTCTACGGCAAATACGGCAGCGGCCCCGTATTCTCCACAAACTTCCGCAGCCCTTCCGTCACCGCAGGGCGCGCAAACAACTCACAAAAAATCTCAATCTCGCGCCGCAGCTCGTCATGCGGGATCGGCTTGATGAATTCCTTCGCCGTCGCCGCCGTTCCGCGATCGAATTTCCCGAGCTGCACCGCCGTCCGCCGCGCAACGGTCAGCGCGTGTCCCTCGCCAACGACCTGGCTCACGAGCCCTACCGCGAGCGCCTTCTCGGCACCAACCGTGCGCCCGGTGAGCAGCAGATCGCGCACCACGCCGTTACCGAGGTCGCGCTTCAGCCGCGGAATTCCGCCGAATCCCGGAATCAGACCAAGTCGCAGCTCCGGAAAACTGAACCGCGCCGTCCTATCCACGACGATCAGGTCGCACACCAGAGCCAGCTCGAACCCTCCGCCGAAGCACAGTCCCTGCACCGCCGCAATCGTCGTGATCGGCGCCGCATCGATCGCATTCATCACCGCGTGAATCCGTTCGAGGAAATCCCGCAGCCGGGCACCGCGCGCGCTCGCGTCCACCTTCTGCGATTCCGTGTACAGCTCGCGCAAATCCGCACCCGCACAAAACCCTTCGCTCCGCGCGCTCGAAAGTATCAGCGTATGCGCCGACTTCTGCAGCGCCGGCAATGTGGCGGCAAATTTCTCCAGCTCCGCCAGCGACTCGCTGCCAATCTCATTGCACGGCGCGCGATCGAGCGCGAGTTCGATCACGCCGTCCACGATCTTCCACGAAAGCGCTGCGCCCCGGAATTCGTTCATGCGGGCTTCTTCGATGCGTAGAGTGCATCGATCTCGCTGGCATATCGCGCCGCAATCGCATCGCGTTTCAATTTGCCATTCGCCGTGAGCAGCCCATTCTCGATCGTGAATGGATCCGCCACCACGTGAAACTTTCGAATCTGCTTGTAGTGAGGCAAGCCGCCATTCGCCTGATCGATTGCCGCCTGAATTTTCTCGTTCACCAAACCATCCGCCGCTGCCGGCGTTACCAGGGCCGCCAAATACCCGCGCTGATTCCCAACCACCACAAATTGCCCAGCCTCCGGCAGCCGCGCCGCCACGGAATCCTCGAGCGGCTCCGGCGCGATGTTGTGACCCGAATTCAAAATGATCAGATTCTTCAGCCGCCCGGTGATCCGCCACTTTCCCGCGGCGTCCACGTCGCCCTGATCGCCCGTGTGAAACCACCCGTCCGTCAGCGCTTTCGCCGTATCCTCAGGTTTCTGCCAGTAGCCCGGAAAAATATTCGGCCCGCGCACGACGATCTCTTCGTTCTCGCCGACCTTCATTTCAATCCCCGGAATTGCCGGGCCCACGCGGCCCGGCTCGTAATTCTTCGGATCGTCCATCGTGCAGATCGCCGTCGTCTCGGTGAGGCCATAGACCTGGAGCACGGGAATCCCGATCATGATGAAAAAAAGCTGCGTCTCATAGGCCAGGGGCGCCGACCCGCAAATGATCGCCTTCAAGTTCGCGCCGATACTGGTGCGAATTGTGGGAAACATCAGCCTGTTTGCGAGCGCGAGCCACAGCGAATCGCCCAGCGACGCTTTCCCCTCGCGCTTCCGCACGTAGCCCGCTCTCGCATTGGTGAACATGCGCGCCGCAAAGCCGCCGCGCGCGGCAATCGTCTCCTGGATCTTCGAGCGCACGCGCTCCAGCAGCGTCGGCACATTCAGGAAATAATCCGGAGCGGCGATCTTCAACTCATCCGAAAGCTTCGTCAGATCCATCGACAGCGTCAGCACACTCCTGCGCGAAAGCGCCGTGAGCAGCAGAATCCACGAACCCGCGAAGCAAAATGGCAAGTAGTGAAAAATTCTGTCGGGCGTGGTCGTCGTGCCCATCAAGCGGTCGAGCCGCGCGCCCGTGCAGCCCACCATGAAATCCACGTTTGCGGCGGATAGCACCACGCCTTTTGAATCGCCCGAAGTCCCCGAGGTATAAATGATCGTTACCGGCGAATCTTCGCCGCCCGCCGAATCCGCGGCTCCGGCGCCAGGCGCGGCCACGTCCTCGCTAACGAACACGCTGTCCAGCAATGAAGTCTTCGGAGCATCCGGCCAAAGCCGCTTGATCTCCGCAGCGAATGCGGCGTCTGGGCAAACGATCCGCGAGGGCGTCGCATCGCGCAGCATCGTCACCAATTCCGCGTGCGCCTGCCGCGCGTACATCGGCACCACGATCAACCCCTCGGCCATCATGGCCAGGTCCGCCGCGGCCCACTGGATGCTATTCGGCGCAATTAACGCGCACCGGTCACCCGGCTTCAATCCCCGCGCAGAAAGAAAGGCTCGCGCCCGTTGCACGAGCCTCAAAAACTCTTTGCCGGATACAGGGCGCGCGCCGCCAGTATGGATTTCCTGAATTACGGTCTGGTCCCCGCGCGCCGCCAGCTGCTCGAAAATCCGCGCGAGAAACTTCATCCCGCGAGCACTCCGCTGTGCGCATCGAGAAGGCCACGCAAGTTCGAGCTTAGCGGCGGCAAATACTGCTCCCAGCTTAGCGCGCCGCGGCGAATCGGGAATTCCGGATACTGGCGCGCCACCTGCTGCTCAAAATAGGTGCCCATCCGAGCCATCATTTGAAGATTGCGCGCCACGGTGTCGTACATGCCCTGCTTAATTTCTTCCTCTTCCGCATCGAGCGCCTGGAGCGCGCGCAGCGCTTTCTCTTCGAGGTCCGGCTCGTCCACCTTCATCAGCAGATGCTCGTGCCCGCGCTCGCGCATCAAGTTGCGGATGCGTTCGTCCATCGTGATGCCCGCGGACGGCACGCCGCCCGGCATCGACGTGACAATCGCGTGAAAGCGCGACGAAAGCATCCGGCTCGACGCGCGCAAAATACTCACAAGCTGGTACATGTCGTACTTGTCCGACGAAAATACCGGCGCCCCGCCGATCTTCTGCGCGATGATTTCGCACGCCTCGCGGTCCAGCATTTCCATCGCGACCAAAATCGGAAAAACTTTCTTCGATTTCCTGTACGCGCTCACCGCGCCCGCGATTGCCGATAGATACTTCTCAAACGCCTCATCCGCGTCGCGCCCCGAGCGGTGAAAGTAAACCGACCGGTAGTGGCTCTTCTTGTATGCGCCCGTCGTCGCCCACGCCACCCACTTCGGAATCGACGCCGTCACCGGCCACTGGTACGGATTGATCGGGCAGATCGCCAGCACCGGCGTCGTGCCGTCCCATCCCGCGCTGCGCAGCGCCGCGTCCGCATACTCCGGGCCGTGCGGCTCAAACGTCCAAGCCGTGTCCGCACCCAGCTCGCTCGGCACGCCCAGCTTGCCCAGCACTTGCTGCGATTCCACGTTGCGTGTGATCACCAGCGAATTCTTGCAATAGCGGCTGCACATCTTCTGCAGAATCGGATCCATCGCGCCCGCTTCCGCGCCGTACGCGATGCTCAATTTATTCTGCGCCGCCGCGATTCCCAGCGTGCCAATCATCATCGTCGTCAGCGCGTTCGCGAATTTGCTCTTGAACATCGAGCCTTCACACGCCACCACGCCGTCGTTTGCGCTCACTTCACGATGCAGAAAGGGCGGGAACACGTCCGGCAGGTGCACCTGCTTCGCGTCGCCGAAGTAGCCGCGCGTCAAATCGAAATTCTGAGACATCACAGACACCGCGAGGTTCTTGTCGCCCAAAATCCAGCGAATCTGCCGGATCATTTCCTCCACGCGCACGTCCGAGCCCGTATTCCGCGTGCCGTTGTAACCCGCAAACAGCAGCTTCAGCTTTTCGCCCGGATTCCACTTCTCGCCCTTGCCGAGCATCCACTGAAACTTGTTCAGCTCCACAAGCGCGCTGACCCAGCCTTCCAGCAGCAGATCCGTCATCGTCCCAGGTCCTGACCGGCTCCAGCCTGCCGCGCGCTCACCGCCGCCGCCGCATCCGTTGGCCAGTCGCGATATTTGTACACAAAATGATTTCCACGGCTGAATTTTAGAAGCCCAAAGCTGTATTCCGAAAACGGAACAGGCTTGCGCCCCAGCTCCGTCGTCGCGCGCGTGTTGTCGAACACCGTGTTCCACACGAGATACGGCAGAAACACCTTCAACAGCGTCGCGAGTCCGCCAAGCTTGCCAGCTTTACCTGCCAGCGCATCCACCATCTTCGAAGTCGATTTCTCGAACTTCGGTACAAACATCGGCCCGCGCTTTCCAGATGCCTTCGCCAGCGAGTCCGTCAGCTGCACAAACGTTTCAGCTGCCGTGCCCGATGACAGGTGATAAATCGTGTGTTCCGGATTCGGCTTCTGATGCAAATCCGCCACCGCGCCTGCCACAAAATCCACGTTCACGATGTCGATTTTGTCCGTCGGGCGGAAGGGAAGCATCGGCAGCCCGGCCAGAAATACGAATGCGCGAACCATGTCGAACTGGTTCGTCTCGGGCTTTCGCGAATCGCCCAGCACGATGCTCGGCCGGAAAATTGTTCGCTGCACGTCGGGCAGCAGCTGGTGAACCATGTGCTCGCAGAATTTTTTCGTCCGCGCATAGGGATCGTAGTCGGACCGCGCCCAATCGATCGCTTTATCCTCTTCCACCACTTCGTCAGCGCGCTGGCCGCACACGGCCACCGTGCTCACGTGGCTGAAGCGCCGCAGCCCGTGCTGGTCCCGCGCCCGCTGCGCCAGCTGAATCACTTCCAGGGTGCCGCGCAGGTTCACATTCAAGCAGCTTTTTTCCGATTTGCGATTTAGAGACGCCGCGCAATGAATCACCGAGTCCGTCGATTGCGCCAGGCGCGCGTAATCGCCGTCCGAAAGACCGAATTTCGCGTCCGTCAGATCGCCGCGAAAAATCCGGATGCGCGAATCGAGATACTGGCGAAATTGCGGAAAATCCAGATGAAGCTGAAGCGACCGCCACAGCCGTTCGCCCGCTTCCTGCTCGTCCCGCGCGCGCACCAGAAGATTCAGCGGCTCGGAGTAGCCCCTCAGAAGATTGGCCGCGATGTGCGCGCCGATATATCCCGTCGAACCGGTTAGGAGAATAGCCACAAGTGTTTGAGGTTTACGTCGAACTCTTCAAAACAAATTCCCAGAGACAAAAATCTAAGACGAAATCGTCGTCCCAGCGCCCGCCACCTGCGCCGCATTCGTATCCGCCGTCGCCGCAAGCTGCACCGAACGCTTCGCGCGCTCCGGCATCGGCCGCCCTTCGATGAGAGGATAGCACCACTTTCTCAGCGCGGGCACGTGCACGTTGATCCAGTAATCCCACCAATCCACGGCGCGCGTATCGTATCCAAACGCCGCTTTCTCGCTCTCCGGCAGCAGCGCACCGAGATTCTCCACGTTCGCCGCTTCGAAAACGTGATCGTTGTGCAGAATGAACGGCTCGAACAGCGCAATGAGCTTGATCACTTTTTCGAGTTCTCGTTCCGCCCGTGCCAGCGGCGGCCGCGACCAAAAAGGTTCCGCCGTCCGGTTGATCAGCTTCACGATCGTCTGCTGCGCGGGGGCAGAAAACGCCTCGTACCGTTCTTTCGACACCGAAATCGCGTCGAGCTTGAGCAGCACTTTGTACTCGAAGCCTTTCTGCGCCCGGTAATACTTCCGGTGCGCGAGGCTCGTCAACTCGATCGACCGCGCCATATTGCACGGATTCACCACAGAGGTCGCCAGGTGATACACGCGCGCATTCCGCCGCGCCACCAGAGCCGCCGCGATCAACGTCATCCCGCGCGTCACCGAATCCACCGGAATCAAATCCAGGCACTTCGTTTCCGTCGAAGGCAGTTGCCGGAAAAAAGTACCCAGCAAATACGAAAGCGCTGCCGAGGTGTTCACGCCCTCGTTCCAGCTTGGAAACGGCTCGCCGTTCGTCGATTCCACAATCGAAGGCCGCACCACCGCCACGGCCGCGCTCGGATTCGCATCCAGGAAATTCCGGATCAGCGATTCCGACAGGCTTTTCGTGTACGTGTACGTATTCGGCCAGCCCAGCTCCTGCGCCCGCTTCGATCCTGCATCGGTCAGTGTCTGCCGCAGCCAGCGCGTCCGGTTCTTGCGAATTTGATTTTCGAGGGCCGCGCCGTGCAGATCTTTCGCGGCATGGTCTTTCTTCTGCGCCGCACGCCGCAGTTCCTCGGTTACTTCCGGCGATTCGGCGCGCGCTTCCATGTTCCGCACCAGGGCTTCCAGTGAATGCCACTCCGCCACGGCGTCGTAATCCTTTACGTTTTTCGGCGTGTAGTTTCGCGGCAGTTCCTCGATCACGCGCCCGTCGCGATAGCCCACCACGTACGAAGTGGACAGGTGCAGCAGCGATCCGTGCGCGCACTGCTTCAAAAATTCCAACAAGTTGTTCGTCGCGCGCACATTCATCGCCAGCGCATCGCGCACGTCCGGATTGAAATCCGTCAGCCCCGAGCTGTTGATGATCACGTCCACCGTTGCCGCGAGCCGCTCGCGCACATCCGGCGCAAGCCCCAGCCCCGGCTTGCTCACGTCGCCGTCCACCACTTCCGTCTTCTCGCGCAGGAATTCCGCGAAGCGGTCGCCGTGGCGCTCCACCAGCCCGTCAAACACGGGCGATTCCTCAAGCACCCGCTGGAATCGCTGTAGCGACGTCGCAGTCTTGTTGTGCCGCACCAGCAGATACACGCGGCCGATGTCCGGCAGCTCCGTCAGCAAATTCGCGAGCCACACCTTGCCGATGAATCCCGTGCCGCCGATTAGCAGCACGCTTTTTCCGCGCAGCGAATCGCGCACCGAAAGCGGCGCGTCGCCCACACCCGACCGGTATTCCACCGTCGGCGAATTCAGCCGCATCGACGGCCGCTCGACGGAACGAATCGCTTCGTCGATCACCTGTGGCCGCTTCTCGAATCCCAGAGCTTTCACCAGCTTCTCGCGCGTCAGCCGTCCGTCCGGTCCGCCGCCCGTGAATCGCGCAAATGGCCCGCGCGGACGGATCACCGGATCGAGCAGCCGCCCCGTACAAATCCCATCGCGAAAATCGAGCCGGTTGCTCACGATCCCCGCCGCGCCCAGATATTTCGCCAGCGGACGCATCACGTGATCCAGCCCCTGGCTCACCAGCACAACGCGGTCCCCCGCCGCAATCGCCGCCCGCAGCTTCGCTTCGCCCTCCGCCTTCATTCGCGGCTTCAGCGAATATTCAAAAAATTCTTCACCGAGCAAATCCAGCCGGTCGCGGCTCACTCCCCGCAGCACGGTGTGCAGCAGTCGCGTCGCAAACGAACGATTCGTCACGTACAAGAAAGGCCGCGCCAGAGCCAGCACCGCCATGCTGCCGCGCCGGGCCCAACGCTGCGCGAAGGTCTGAGCGTTCCACGCAAAGAATCCCACGGGCCGAACAGCCGTCAGGTTCAGCAGGCTGCCCTCAACGCGCCAGAAAACAGGCTCGCGCACGGGTACCTCGGCGGAGGGTCGGTCTAGCGGATTTTTCGGATATGGGAAATTGGAATTAGCAGACGACATCGCTTCGTAAACGACTGCAGAACAACTGAATACCAAATTTATCACGCCAACGAGCCCCAAACAAGCGCGCGCACCGTAGCGTAGACTTCAGTCTGCGCGCCTTTCCGGATGCCGCACCCTTTTCTTCCCAAGAGGGCGCGCGGCACAGCTTCAACCGCACTAATTCGTCAGCGGCTCCTCCGGTTTCGGAGTTTCATCCGGCGTCGTCGCGGCATCATTCCGGTGTTTGTATTCAAACTGGTACGACGCCCCCGGGGGCCCCGCCACCCCGCGCGTGTTGTACTCCAGCATGTACTTCATGTGCGCCGGATCCAGCGGGTACGCCACGCCCTTGGGGTACGGATACGAGCCCTTCGTGTGAAACGGCAGCGGCGTCACCGTGTCTCCATGCGCCGCGTAAAAATCCATGTCCTTCGCCCAGCCATCCGCAAAAAAGAAATAGTCGCGCACCCAGCCGTCCGGCAAATCCGGCAGCTTCGTCGCATCGAAACTCACAGACACTTCATCGCCCGATCCGTAAATCACATACTCGTCGTCGATCTTCTTCACTAAATCCGTCACGTCGCCGTACCGCGTGTAATTTCCAATCTGCCGGCCGTACGGCCCCGTCGCGCTCACTTCTTCATACACGTAGCTCAAATCGTCCGCCGGTTTGCCCTCCACATACTTCGGATAGCCGCGGAACGCGAGCGTTGCAGCGGTCAAAGGAACTTCCGTCGTCTTGAGCGCCGTCGTCGCCGGCGAATTGTCCACGCGAATTCGATCCCAGTAGATCCGCAGATTCGTGTTGACGCGGATGAATCGAGTTCCCGGCGGCAACTTGCCGGTGAGGTCCGCCACCATCGTGCGCTCGAGCCCGGCCGGAAAGCCCATGTCGTCGATTACGTTCACCCACTTTCCCGCGTCGTCCTGCGCCTCCACGTAGGGAGGAATTGGTACGATCCCCGCCTGCCACGCCGCATACATCGAACTCGCACTGAAATAATCCGTCCAGCCATCCATCAGCAGGCGCAGCGGATTCGCCGGATCCCAATCGCCCAGATCCAGCTCGATCCAGTGCATCGGCGCAAATCCAGCGTACGGCAGCTCGCCGCCAAAATTCGTCACGTACTTTTTGTCGCGCTCCGCGAGCAGCGGCAAAATGTTGTGGCTCTGATCGTCCCAAGCCCCAGCCGGCGGCCGCGCCCCCTGCGCCGCGATGACTTTGTAGGAAGGAAACGGCGGCTCGCTCATGAACCGCTCGTTCGGATAAACCTCCACATCAGCCGGATGATCCACCGCGATCAGCCGGGCCTGATCGAGATAGTCCAGCTCTTCCATCGGCTCGACCATCTTGAATTCGAATTTCCCATCCTTCGCCACGAGGGCCGCGCCATCCACCTTCATGTACTCGTCCGGATCCGGAGTGTTGCGCTTGTCCGGCCCCACCCAGTGGCCAACGATCCCAGGCCCCAGCATGTCGCCCAGAAATCCGTACTTCTCGCCGTTCCACGCAAACACAATCGGACACGAGCTGCCGCGCCGGTCGATCTCCGTCACCACTTCGTCTTTGTGCGCCGGAATTTCCAGCTCGTCCTGCAGTACGCCCGTCGGCCACAGCATGCGAATCACGTCCGCGCCGCGCTCCGCGCCAAGTCCCGCCACGATCTGCGCCGGCCCTTGCCCCAAATAGCCGGACGCGCCCGCCACTTCCCACTTCTGTTGCAGCGCGCCCGCGTACAGCTCCACTTTCGTGCCGATGCCGGTGCGATTGTCCGCCTCGCCCTTCAAATCGATTCGAATCCAGTTGTAGCGGTCGCCGCCGTCGTTGCGCAGCAGCACGGGCGGCAATCCCGCCTGCGTGATGAGCAATCCCACCGAGCCGTTGCCGTCGAAATCAAACGCCACAATTCCTCGCGGACGGTGCAGCACCAATTTGTCGAGCCCCACCGCCGCCGTCGCGTCGCGAAATCCCGCCGCGCCTTCGTTGCGCAGCAGCACGATGCGCCCTTCGCCGGTGAACGATTCGCCCACCGCGACGAGATCGACAAAGCCGTCGTTGTCGTAATCCACTGCCGCCACGCCCCAGCCGCGCATCCAGTCGAGATCGGGAAGCTCCACCCGCTCGAACGATTTCCCCTCCACGTTCTTCCAAAGGCTCAGCCCGGGCGTGCCCCAGTGCGTGAATGCAAAATCCATCCATCCGTCTTTGTTGAAATCAATCGCCGCCACGCCCGCCGTCGGACCTGGCATCTCGCTGGCCCAAGGCGTCGCTGACTTGAACGCGCCTTCGCGCTGATTCAAGAAGACGCCTGGTGTTTTCGCGAGGCCGGTCACCACAAAATCGATCGCGCGATCGTTGTTCACGTCGCTGGCGATCGCGCCGACGGACGCCGCGCTTCCTGCGAGTCCCGTCTGCGTCGTCCATTCCGTAAAAGTCTTGTTTCCGTTGTTGCGCCACAGCACGTTGCCCGGCGCCGGCTGGCTGGCAGGGAAGTCAAACGGCTGCTTCGGATCGGCCAGCGGAAAATTATTGAAGCGTGTCACGTACAGATCCACGTCGCCGTCATGGTCGTAATCGATGAACGTCACGCCCATCGCGAGCGCGTCGGAATTTGAATCGGACGTAATGCCGGCGTCTGCCGTCACATCTTTGAATGTCCCGTTGCCCTCGTTGTGAAAAAGGGCCACGTGCCCATCGACGGTCACTGCCAGGTCCGGCTTGCTGTCTCCGTCGAAATCGCCCACCGTGCAGCCCATCACGCGCCCTTTGATTTCCAGCTTCGCCATGCGCGTGACATTTTCGAAATAGCCGTGGCCCACATTTTTGTAGAGGCCCGCGTTGCCTTTGCCGTCCGCATCCGCAAGAAACACATCCGGCTTCCCGTCGCCGTCGTAATCGATCACGCACGCGCCGCCGCCGAAGAACCGCGCGAGCGCATCCGGAGCAGGAGCCGGTGAGTCCGCCGCCTTCGCCACGCGATGCAAGGGCCGCGTACCCGGCTTCGCACCTGCCGTCTCCACCGGGGGATCGACTGCCGCAATCTCAGCCGCTGTCGCCACCGGGAATCCCGAACCCGCCACCGCCGCGAATTTGATCGCCATCGCCGGCGGCACCGGCTCCGGCGCAGGCTGCATCATTTCCGCCAGCGAATATTTCCCCTGCTCGCCGTAAATAAAGCTCACTGGCTTGCCCAGCTTCGCCGCGGTCATGTGCTGGAACCGGTCGAAATGATCTTTCGCGTGCGCGGGATCGCCCGAGCGCTGCATCGCCTGCGCCAGCCCGAATTCCGCCGACACTTGAAACGGATTCAGCGCCACCGCCTTCTGAAACGCCGCGATCGCTTTCTTATAATCCTGCTGCTGCGCGTAAATCAGCCCCATGAAGTACTGCGCATCCGCGTCGTACGGATCGATCGCCGCCACTTTCTGGAAATCCGAGATCGCCGCTTCCGGGCTGCCGCTCGCTTTCTCCAGCAATCCCAGGTTGAACCACGCGTGGGCATTGCGCGGATCGCGCTCCGCCGCCTTTTCGAGAAGTTGCCGTGCGTCATCGAACCGCTGCATATTCAGCAGCGCGATGCCCGCATTCAAGCAGCCCACGTCGCTATTCGGATCGAGAATGCAGGCGCGCTGGAACTTCCCGAGCGCATTCTCAAACTGCTGCCGGTTCATGAGCGCCACGCCGAAATTATTCTGGCGAATCACCTGCGCCTGCAACTCGCGCGCGTGCTTCTGCTCTTCGGTTTCTTCGTCGGCAGGTTTTGCAGCAGTCTTCTTTGCAGCGGCGTGCGCGGGGTGATGCGCGGGGGCAGGCGCCGCGCCAGAGGCTGGAGCGGCAGGAGCCGCGCTTTGTGCGGGCGCCGCTTGATCCTGCGCCACGGCGCAAGTCGATAAAAATGCGGCGGTGAAGACGGCAGTGAGGAGCTTCGAAAAACCTTTCATCCCGTTCGCTATTCTACCGTTTCGCAAGCGGATTCGCAGAAATACTGCCGGAGCCTTCTTTCACCGTGACGATCTGGTCGGCGGCCACATTCTTGAGCGTATCGACTTGCCCGCTCGGCCAGCGAACCTCAATCGTGTCCGCCCGGGAGTGGCCCGCGAGCCCGAATGTCAGCACCAGTTCGCTCGACGACAGATAACTCGACCCGCTCACCAGGGTTTTTGTCTGCACATCGCCGCCCGCCGCGAGCTTCACCACTGCCCCAATGCCGTCGCGATTCGACTTCGTCCCGGCCAGTTTCACGCGCAGGCTATGGTTCGTCGCGCCCACATTCTTAAACAGCGCCGGCGATCCGCCGTTCACGCCGACCAGCACGTCCAGAGCGCCGTCATTATTAATGTCGCCGTACGCCGCGCCCCGCGCCACACGCGGCGTGGCGAAAGCCGTTCCGGACGCCTGCGTCACCTCGTTGAATTTCCCGTTTCCTTGGTTTCGAAATAGATGCGGCGGCTCCGCGTAATGCACACGCGGCTGCACTCGCTCGATCGCATCCTCGATGTGCCCGTTCGCGATATACAAGTCGAGCCAGCCGTCCAGGTCATAATCGAAAAAGAAGCACCCGAATCCAAGCGTCAGCAGGGAATTGTGTCCCACATCCGATTGCGGCGCCTCATCCACAAAAAGTCCGTTGTGCTCGTTGTGGTACAGCGCCAGCATCTGATTCGAAAAATTTGTGATCACCACGCTCGGATAGCCCGACCGGTCGTAGTCTCCCGCGTCCACGCCCATGCCGGCGCGCGCGATGCCGTCTTCGCTGTAGGCAATCCCCGACGACACACCCTTGTCGCTAAAGGTCCCGTTGCCGTTATTGATATACAACTTGTTCGGCTGCGTGTCGTTGCTCACCAGAATGTCGGGCCAGCCATCCTGATTCGCGTCGAAGGTCAGAATGCCGAGGCTCTTTGAGCTCGTGTCGTACAATCCCGCCTTCTGCGTCACGTCCTGAAACGTGCCGTCGCCCTTGTTGTGCCAGAGCCGCAGCGACGTCCCCTGGTACGCCTCGGGCGTGCAGTAGGACTTCGTTTTCCCGTCGAGCGCGCAATAAATATCCGTCTCGGGCGTCCACTGCACGTAATTCGCAACGACCAGATCGAGCTTGCCGTCCCTGTCGTAATCCACCCACGCCGCGCTCGTGCTGAATTCGTTCGGCCCCAGCAAGCCCGCTTGCTTCGTCACGTCGCTGAAAGTTCCGTTGCCGTTGTTCTTAAAGAGCCGGCTTTGCCCCATCGCCGTCACGAAAATGTCGTCGAAGCCGTCGTTGTTGTAATCGCCGACGGTCACGCCCATGCCAAACATTTCAACGGCGAGCCCCGCCTGCTTGGTCACGTCTGTAAACGTTCCGTTGTGATTGTTGTGGTAGAGCGCCAGCGTCGTGTGCTTCGTCACATGCCCCGGGAAATCGCTCCCGTTCACCAGCAGAATGTCCTGCCATCCATCATTGTCGTAATCGATGAACGCCACGCCGGGCCCCATTGTCTCCGGCAGCCACTTCTTCCCAAACGCGCCGTTATTGTGCGTGAAGTGAATTCCGGCCGCGCGGGTGACGTCTTCGAAATGCACGGCGGAGGTATGCGCCTTCTGCTGCGCCTGCGCGCCGATTTCGCCAAGCGCCAGAGCCGCCATCGCGCACGCCGCGCATGCCAGTGCACTCACGAGTTTTCTTCGCCGCG
This sequence comes from uncultured Acidobacteriota bacterium, assembly GCA_963702125.1. Lineage (GTDB taxonomy): Bacteria > Acidobacteriota > Terriglobia > Acidiferrales > UBA7541 > Palsa-295. The sequence continues at coordinate 2,666,221 of OY969716.1, read as the reverse complement.
TCATTTTGCCTCTAGGGAGTTCCTGGGTTCACGTCGCCCGCGCCAGCGTGAACCGCGGCATGTGTCGCCGCCGGACCGGCAGCCGGCAGAGCGGCAGGTGCCGCGCGGCGCGCCACGTTCTTCGGCGCAGCCAAAGCCTCGGCCTTCGCGTCCGCCGCCGCGATCTTCTCCACTTCGCGCGCATCGATGTGCTCGTGGATGGGTTGCCGCTCGTTATTGTCAAACGGATGCACGCGCAAATACGGCCCATTCAGCGTCTGCGACGATTCGTCCGCCTTAAACCGCAAATACCGCTTTTGAAAATCCGCCGCCTTGTCCGGCTGTCCGAGCCCGGTGTACGTCAGCATCAGGTTGTAATTCGCTTCCAGGTCTTCCGGGTCGATCGCGATCGTCTGATAGAACTGCGCGAGCGCGTCGTTGTACTTCCGCTGCAGAAAATAAATCCGCCCGAGGTCGTCGTGCACCACGCGGTCCTTCGGGTATTGAGACAGCACGTCGAGCAAGTGCGGCACCGCCTCGTCGTAATGGCCTTCCTGCCGCAAGGCGCGCGCGTAAAAATAATTCGTCCGCGCCAGGTGCGGATCGATCGCGAGGGCCTTGCCCAGCACCTCCAGCGCCGCGGGAATATTTCCTTCCTGCACGCGCACGCGGCCCACGTTCGTCCATCCATCCGGATTCTTCGGATCGATCTGCGTGATTTTTTCGAACGCGCCTGCTGCACCAATCGCGTCGCCCTGCAGAAAGAGCCCGATGCCGTAGTCGTTCCAACGCGTCCAGTCCTCGCCTTCCAGCACCAGTTGCGGCGCCGGCTCCGGCGCATTCGCCGCGAGCACCGTAAGATCCGCCGTATTTGAAGCCATTGTCACGATCGGCGGCGAAGGAATTCCATTCGCGCCGCCCGGCAAGCGCTTCGTATCGCCCGTGAACACGTAATGCGAATCGTCGTAGCTCGGCGCAATCGCGCCCTCAGGCACTTTCTCATTCGGATCGTGTTGCCCCGCGTACGAAAACTGCGTGTTGAACCACGTGAACTTCCGGTAGTTCATCTTCGCTTCGAGATGAATGTGATCTCCCGCGCTCGGCGGCACCTGCATCCGGAAATGAATCGTGTCCGCCGCGCCCGGAGGAATCAGGTGCACGTACACCGTCGCGCGCGTGGACCACGCGTTCCGCTTGTTGATCGGATTTCCATGCGCGTCGATCTGCATCGACTTATAAAAGTGCGCGCCCGGATCCACCGGCCCCTTGCCGTCGTCCTCAACGCTCCCGCTCCAGAAGATCGTCTGCCCCTTGTCATCGATGGCCTTCAATTCCACCCAGCAGTCGAACGCGTCCACCGTCCCGCCAGGGAAGAAGTGCCCCACCTTGCGCGTCCGCACCACCACGTCCACGCGATACGTCTCGCCGCGCTTGACCTGAGCCGTCGTGCGATTCAGCGGCGCGGTGATCAGGGCGATTGGCGTCGCATCTTCCGGCGACTCGTTCACCGGCACAGATGACTCCGCTTCTTCGCCCACCGCAAATGTCGTCTGCAAATTCCGCGACGTCACCCCGCCCGCGCGACCCATGCCCGCCGCGCCGCCACTGCTCGCTCCCGCAGCCGCGCCCGCTTCCGCCGCCTTCTTCTCCGGCATGATCGCGAACACATCCACGCTCACTTGCCCGGCCTTAAGAAAATCTTCCGTCGCCTTCAGCTGCGTATCGTCCGCGTTCGCGAACGGTACCGCCGTGTTTGCGGCCACAAATTGGTGCGAGTGAATCACTCCCGCCACTGCGCCTGCGTCCGTCGATTTTGTCGAAGGCATGTGGCAGTCCGCGCACATCTGCGAATTCTTCGGATAGTAGAACGAGCGCGCGCCCATCCCAGAGACGCCGCTCGCCTGCCAGTTGTCGTAGTCGTCGAACCCGCGCACCCAGCGGTAGTGATTCACCGGCACGTCCAGGTGAACCTTGTGGCACGAAGAGCAAAAATCCGCCGTCTGCGTCTTCATGAACGGTTTCAGGAACACGCGCCGGTGCGGCTCCGGATTCAGCTCTGTAAGGTAATCATGCAGCCAGCGCACCGCCGGATTATTCGACGCAGCGAGCTTGTGCAGCTCCGGATACTCCAGCAGAAAATCCGCTTGCCCCATCGTGCTTTTCACTTGCGAGACCGAGTGGCACATCATGCAGCCCAGGCCCGCTTGCCCCGCCGGCGTGTCTTCCACCTCGCGGACCGGTCTGTCAAACATTCCGCTGTAAAGCAGCGCAGGGTCGTGGCAGCCCGCGCACCACTTCGAAGGCTTTACGCCGATCGTGTCCTGCATGTACTCGATGCTCTTGCGGTACCACGGATTGTTGAAGGAAGAAAAATGGTGCGCCGAGCTTTGCCACTCTTTGTAAATGTCCGCGTGGCAGCGCTGGCAGGATTGCGATTCGGTGAAGTAGTTCGCCGGAATGTGGCCGTGATCGGCCGTCTGCGCCGAGCTGGGGAAGTAAAGCCCGGTCGGACCGTCGCCCTCGGCGTCCATCGTAGCCGGCGCAATCGTTGGATTCTTGATCCGGTGCGAATTTTGCCATGGCACGGTCCTCATCCAGTACGCGCCCGCGACAATCGCCGCGCCGATCACGAGCATCGCAGCAGAGCGTGTAAAAGATCGCGCGAACGCTCTGGCCGGTCCGGTGCTCGCCAGCCATCCGCGCCGCGCCGCCCACGCCGACGCCAAAAACGCTCCGCCCGCCACACACGCGCCGATATGCGTGTAAAGCAGCGGCCATTCCGCGCGCCGGGTGCCTGTGTACATCAGGACCGCGCCCAGCAGTCCGCCGAGCGCAATCAGCGACCACCCGATGCGCGATTCCCACGCCGATTCGCGCAAAATCGGCCCCAGCGCCACCAGCAGAAGCAGCAGCAGCGCGATACCGCCCAGCAAATGGATTACGATCGCGGCAAAGTAGGGCACGTTTGCCGACGGCCACGCGAACACATACGCCGCCGTAAGAAACGAGATCCCAAGTAACGCGGAAAGAGCGCGCCGCACGCGCGAGGATGGAGCCGCAAAACTCATTGGCTGAAGAATTTATCCGTAGCGTTCATATTTTGGTAGCCCCATTTCCCACGGTCAATAATTCTTTTCCACTATCCGCAGCTCATATGGACTGCGGGAGCGAAGCTACCGCTTTGCCGCAAGCCGCTCGGCGTTCTCGCGGTCGCCTCGAACCACCTCGCATGTCCGGCCCAAAATCCCGCATGCTAAACTGACTCACGCCTCACGCTCCACGCACAAAAAAGGACTTGTCGTTGACCGACCTCCACTTCGCGCCCCTAGTCGAACAAGCCTCCGCCATCCGCGCGAAAAAAATCTCCCCCGTCGAACTCATCGACGCCCATCTCTCCCGCATCTCCAAACTCAACCCGTCCCTCAACGCATACGTCTCGGTAGCAGCCGACTCCGCCCGCGCACAAGCCATCGTAGCCGCTGACGCGCTCGCGCATCCCAAGTCCGCCTCAAGCAACGTCGGCCCTCTCCACGGCGTCCCGCTCTCCATCAAAAGCTCCTTCGAAGTGACAGGCTGGCGCACCGAATGCGGCAGCCAGCTCCGCAAAAATTACGTCGCCACCGAAGACGCCGTCATCGTCAGGCGCCTCCGCGACGCCGGCGCCATCTTCCTGGGCTCGACCAACGTCCCCGAATTTCTGATGGCCTACGAGACCGACAATCTTCTCTACGGCCGCACCAACAGCCCGTGGGACCCTTCGCGCACGCCCGGCGGCTCGAGCGGCGGCGAAGCAGCCGCGATCGCCGCGGGAATTTCCGCCGGCGGCATCGGCAGCGACGGCGGCGGCTCGATTCGCATTCCCGCGCACTACAGCGGCATCTGCGGTTTCAAGCCGACGCCCGGCCGCATTCCCGCCACGGGCCACTATCCCGCGTCGGCCGGCCCGTTCGCGCAGTTGGGAGTCGTCGGACCGATGGCACGCACCGTCGCGGACCTCATCGCGCTCTTTGACGTGATCGCCGGCTACGACATCGGCGATCCAGCTTCCGCTCCCATCGCTACACATCACCCGAGCGACGCTGACACGCCCAAACTGCGCGTCGGCTTCTTTGAGGACGACGGCCTAACTCCCGTCACCGCCGAAACCGCCGCTGCGGTCCGCGCCGCCGCTGAAGGTTTGCGTGCACAAGGCTTTGCGATCGATGCGTGGCACCCGCGCAACATGCAGCGCGTGTGGCAACTGTGGTGGAATCTTTTCGGCCGCGGTGTGCAAATGGCGATCGAGCCAACCGTCGATGGACGCGAGAGCGAACTCAGCCCGATCTACACCGCCTTCCGCGCCACCGTCAACGCCGAGCCGCGCCTCACCACGCAAGATCTGCTCAACACTCTCCTCGGTCGCGACGCGCTTCGCGGACTGATCCTCGAAAAGATGGAAGAGTTTCCGATCCTCGTTTCGCCCGTGTGCGCGATTCCCGCGTTCCGCCATCGCGAACGCGACTGGATCGTCCGCGGCCAGAAAGTGGAATACCTCAAGGCGATGAGTTACTCGCAGTGGTGGAATATTCTCGGTTTTCCCGCCGCCGCCGTTCCGTTCGCGCAGTCGCCTGAAGGCCTTCCCATCGGCGTCCAAATCATCGGCCGCCCCTGGCACGATGAAGAAGTCCTGGCTGTAGCTGCGCACGTCGAACGCGCCGGTCTCGGATTCCGGCCGCCTCCCAACGTGGCATAGGCACGTTGTGCCTCTCGGTTTTTGATCGAGCAAGAATGCCTACAAGAACACAGGCATGACTGCCTATTCCACAACCGTTCGCCCCTAAATTTGTTTTTCGTTCGTGATAGGGACTGCCAGTATCGTGAGCTGCGGTTCGTCGGAGGACCGCCTGTGAGGCTGTCCGACGCATTCCGCTTGACGCCGCCTCGACCGCTATCTATAACCTCACTCACCGACCGCTCTTACGCCAAGGAGATCGATGTTCACGCCACAGACATTCGCCGCAGCACTGATCATGATGATCATCACCGCCGCGTGCTGGGGCTCGTGGGCCAACACCTTCAAAGGCGTAAAGAACTACCGCTTCGAACTTTTCTACTGGGACTACATCGTCGGCGTGTTCCTCACCTGCCTGCTCTACGCGCTCACTCTCGGCTCGACCAACAACGGCCCCGACGCCTTCATCCACAACGTGCAATCCGCCGATTCTTCCAACATCGGCTGGGCGCTCGTCGCCGGAATCATTTTCAATCTCGCAAATCTTCTGCTCGTCGCCGCGATCGACATGGCCGGCCTGTCCATCGCGTTTCCCGTCGCGATCGGCATCGCACTCGTCGTCGGCACAGTCCTGAGCTACGCGCAACAGCGAAAGGGCTATTTGCCGCTGCTCGCGATCGGCGTGGTCTGCGCGTTCATCGCCGTCATTTTCGACGGACGCGCGTACGGCCAACTTGCCTCCGCCAATAAATCCGTCTCGCAGAAGAGCATCACGATCTGCATCATCTCCGGCGTGCTGATGGGATTGTGGGCGCCGTTTTCCACGCGCGCGCTTACGCACGGCCACCCGCTCGGGCCGTACAGCGTCGCCGTCTTTCTCACGCTCGGAGCGCTGCTTTCGTGCTTTGTGTGGAATATCTATTTCATGAAGAAGCCGCTCGTAGGCGCGCCCGTCGCGCTGGGAGATCTTTTCCATGGCCCCACCCAAGGACACATCCTCGGCCTCCTCGGCGGCGCGATCTGGGCGACGGGCACCGTCTTCAATCTCGTCGCCGCGCATCTCACCGGCGTCGCCATCTCGTACGCCATCGGCCAGTCCGCCCCGATGGTCGCCGCGCTGTGGGGCATCCTGGTGTGGAAGGAATTCGACGGTGCGAACAAAAAAGCCCGCGCGTACCTGGCCCTGATGTTCATGTTCTATTTCCTCGCCATCCTGCTGATCGCCCGCGCCAACAACGGCTGAGGACTGACGCCGATTCTGGCGCGCCAATAGCCCGTTTTCATTGTCGATTAGAAAGTTTTCTGTCGTGTGTTTTGTTGGAGTTACGGCGATTTCTAATCCCTTCCATTGTCGATTAGAAATCTGAGCTGAGAGGCTGGGAAGCGCGGGGTGAGGTGCGGGCGGCGGCAGCTGCGAGGTGCCGCTCGCGGAGAACATGGCAACACTAGCGTGCATTAAAACCGGCGACATATTACCATATAGATACTAAAGTGTCAAGTGAAAAAGTGTCAGTTCCAAAACGGGAATCGGCTCTCGAGCCACTGCTTTTGACGGTCCAGCCGGGCACTCTCAACGCCGCGCAGCAAACTCACGAGCAAAGACTCTCGCACGCGCAATCGCCTATCGGAGCGCGGCGGGTCCTAACGCCGCTTTCCCGCACTCAACACGACTAGAAGCGGACACAAGGCCGAAGGCCGGACTACGGACGACGGTCTCGATGTGAGCGTGTCGCCCGCTCGGCGGGTGATCGGTGGGTGGTGGTGCTGGCTTGGTTGAAGGCGGCGTTAGGACCCGCCGCACTCCGATAGGGTTCTCGGTGGTGTTGAAGAGGCGATGGCGGGGCGATGGGAGTCGAGTGGCCGCCGTGCCTGGACCGGCAAAAACCAGATATGCACGAGAGGGCCCGGCTAATTCGGATTTGCGGCGCGGAGGGAATCGAGCGCGCGCTTGAAGTCGGGATCGTCGGGAGCAAGACGCGCGGCGGACTCGTAGGCTTTCAGCGCACCGTCGCGGTCACCTTGGTGCTGTAGAATCTGGCCGATTTCGAAGTACGCATCCGACTCTTTCGGATCGATGGCCACCGTGCGCCGGAAGTCGGCGAGCGCATCGTCGAGCCGGTTCTGCCGCTCGTAAATTTTCCCGCGCACGTAGAGAAAGTCGGGCTGGTTCGCGTCGCGCTCCAGCGCCTTGGCAATCGCGTCCGACGCTTCGTCGAGCTTTCCCTCCGAGTAATCAATCTTTGCCAGCTGCGAGTACGCCACTCCGTACGCAGGATCGAGTTCGATGGCCTGATTCAGAATCTCCGCCGCGCCATTTAGATTGTTCTTTTGCGCCAGATCGTTCGCCTGTTCCACGAGGTGCTTCGCCTGCGTCTGATTTTCCTTCGTCGCGCGATCGTACTTCGACGATTTCTCGAACGCCGCATTGGTTTCCGCGGCTCGATCGGCCTCGCCGGCGCACTGGTAGGCGCGAGCCATCAGGAAAAGTGAATCGGAGTCGGGCGGGGCCGCGGCATCCGCGCCCAGCGGCTCGAGAACCTCCACGGCGTGCTTGCAGCGCGCCAAGGCCTGTTCGGTCGTCTCGTTACCCGGCGTACGCAGCAGAATCTTGCCGAGCAGCGCGCGTGCGCGCGGATTGCGCGGCTGCAGCTCCACCACGCGCTCGGCGTCTTTCAGCGCGAGCGCGTTTTTATTCTGGTCGGAATAAATTTCCGCGCGCGTGAAGTAGGCAATGGCATTCTTCGAATCGCGCGCAATCACGCCGCTCGCCTGCGTGAGCGCGTTCGCCGAATCGCCTTTCGCTTTGTAGGCGATCACCAGGCGTTCCCGCGCACCTACATCCCCAGGGCTGATCGCCACGGCCAATTTCAGATGCGCGATCGCTGCGTCGTAGGATTGCGCTTCGATCTCCAGGTCGCCCAGATCGGTGAGCGGCCGGGCGTCGGCCGGGTGCTCGGCGTGCGCAGCGAGGAGAATGCGTTTCGCTTCGTCGAAATTGTGTGCGCCGCGGTAGGCCGTTGCGAGACCCACTTCGGCGTCGAGCCGGTGCGGTGCGCGGCTCAGCACCTCTTGGAATTGCGCGATCGCGTCCGCGTAGCGGCGCTGCGTCAGCAGGAAATTGCCGTAGGCCACCCGCAACGTCGCGTCTTCGGGGGAGCGCGCCAGCCCGGTGGTGTAATCGCCTTCGGCGGTATCTAGGTTGCCGGCCGTCGCATCGGCTGCGGCTTGCTGAATTACGGTCTGCGCGTCGGCGGCGGATTTCGCAGCGTGTGCGGATTGTTGCGGAGCGAGAGCCAGCACCGCGATGAGAAGCGCGAAAATCACGTCAGAAATATAACGGTGGTGGTGATGCGAGGCAACGGCGAGCCGTCGGACAGCCCCCAAGGCCGGTCCTCTTGCGAACTTCACACACAGCTGCTGGCAACTCGCGATGGCGTGCGAAACGCAAAGTGGAGGAGTGGTATAGGCACGTTGCGCCTGTGGTGTTCTTGAGCGAGCCGGACAGCCTACAAGGACACAGGCACGACGTGCCTATTCCACGCGCGCTCCTCTAATGCGCGGATGGTGGAGGCGTGGGGCGCGTTAGCAAATCCACAAACTCACCGTAGAACTTCGGCTTGTTCACTTCATCCTGAATTTCCACTTCGCGCTCGCCGAGCCCCGGGTGCGTGGTTTCCGTCCACACCAGCGTGTCGCCGTACCCCGCGCCGTGATCGATATCCACATCCAGATATGCTTTGTGCGATTTCGTGATGATCGAAGGATCGAGCCACGCCACAGCCGCCAGCTCGTCCCACAAATAATTCGCCTCGGCGTATTTCGCCGTGTACTGCGCGGCCGGGCCGGGCGCGGCGGCGATCTTCGCGATGATTTCCTTGTCCATGCGCGTGGTGACGGAAATATCCACGGTGGTCACCACAATGTGCGGCCACGGCGCGTGCAGCACGCGGCGCGACGCCTCCGGATCGATCCACAAATTGAATTCCCGCCGCGGCGTCTCGGTGAATTCCGGATCGGTGGTGATTGGATTCAGGCTCGCGCCCATCAGCACGAGCTCCTTCGCGAGCGACGCAAACTCCGGATCGATGATCTGCGCGAGCGCGAGATTCGTCAGCGGGCCGCCCTCGTAAATCGTGATCTGGTGCGGATATTTGTGCACCATGCGCACCAGAAAATGCGCGGCGTCTTCGTTCGCGGGCTTCGTAGTCGGCGCGCCTTCGGGCATCGGCGGAATTTCGTATGGACCGTGCACGGCGTGGCCGCGCGCGTAATTCCACGCGCCCTGATAGACCACTTTTCCGTAGAGCGTCTCCCACCGCGCGATGTATTCCTTATTGTTCACCAGCGGAAATATCGCGCCGGGCACCACGGGAATGTCCGTGCGGCCGATGATTTCCATCAGTCGCAGCGCGGTCTGTGTTTCTTCCGGTTCCCAGGCGTCGCCCGTGACGATCGTGATGCCGAGCACATCGGTCACAGGCGACTGCACGATGGCGAGGATCGCTTGCGTATCCGTGCCGCCCGGTCCGGCGCAGTCTTGGTCGATGATGATTTTGCGTTTTTCCTGGGCGAGGGAAGCGGACGCCACAGCGGCCACGATCAACGCAGCGGCCAAGAATATTTTCGCGATGCCAACGATGTGGTTTTTCACGCGGAAAAAATAGCAGAGTTCGCGCAAGAACGCGAACGGAAGTGCGCGCGTCTTTAGGTAGCACAGGCAATCGTGCCTGTGTGTTCGCGCGAGCGGACACGGGATTGGTTTTTGGAGTTTGGCGCGAGGTCGAGTAAACCAAAACCGGCGAGCATCGCGGGATTCACCCGCGCTGCTCACCCACAGGCAGGATTGCCTGTGCTACCTAGCGACTCGCGCGCAAAAAAAAACGGCTCCCGTGAGGGAGCCGTTTGTCGCACGCGACTTGTTTAGTGGTTAGAACTGGAAGCGCACGCCAAACTGCGCCGCCAGCGCGGTTGCGCCGGGAGCCAGCTCGTCGAGGCCGCGGTACGCGACTCCGTTAGGCTGAATTACTCCGGCCTTGGGAATCGCCGTGAGCGCCGGGCAACTCAAGTTCGAGTACAACGCTCCGTTCACGGGAGTGCACACCACGTTGCTTGTCGGTCCCACAAAGCCGTACACGTCCGGATCCGAGTAGAGGTTGCTGGCGTTGGTCACGTTGAAGATGTCCGCCGAGAGGCGCACCGAGTAGCGCTCGTGGAACGCGAAATCCTTGGCGATGCGCATGTCCCAGTTGTAGAACGCCGGCTGACGCCCCGGATATTCGGGCAGCAGATACGGCTTTCCGCTGCCGATTTGCACCACGGGCCGGTCGTTCTGCGCGAACTGGTTCACCACCGCGTCGCCGTTGATGTCGATGTTGGAGTACGCGGGGTAAGCCAGGCCGCTGTGGAGGATGAAATTCGTGCTCCAGTTGAAGCCCCACGGCAAATCCACCACCGCGCCGCCCTTCAGCTGGTGAGTGATGTCGAGTCCGTCGCGCCCGTAATCGAGGTTCAGGTTAAACGGATCCTGCGGCCCATAGAACGTTTCCGTGTCGCGTTCGCTCGAAGCATTTCCAAAGTTCTTCGACCACGTGTAGTTGACGAAGAACTGGTAGTGCTGCGCGAAGCGCTTGTTGGCGGCGATCACCAGTTCGTTGTAATTGCCGCGGCCATAGCTGCCCAGTTCGCCGGCGCTAAAGAGCGTGGGATCGAGCGGGTTTGCAAACTGCGTGTAGCTTTGCAGCACTTGCTGGCCGCCGATCGTCGCGTAATTCGGCGTCACGCTTCCGGACAGCAACGTGCGGCCAAACGAGTCCGTTCCTTCCGGAATGAAGTTGCGATACCAGTTGGTAGTACTGAAGCCGCCGGTCCGCAGGTGCGACGAGTGGACGTAAGCGTAGTTCGCGGACAGCGAGAAGTTGTTCGAGAACGAATGCTCGACGCCCGCCGTCAGGTTCGAAACGCGCGGGTTGCGGAAATTCGGATCCACATAGCTGATGCCGGGGCAACCGGCGGCCGTCGAGCAGAGTTGATCCACTCCCACCGAGAACGTGGAGGGAAGCAGGTACGGCGAGCCGCTGGCTGGCGAGCACCCGAACCCATCCTGCGTCGGGCAGAAGATGGTGGCCTGTTTCGACGTGCCGATCGTCGGCAAAAAGATCAGCGGAGTTTGCGCGTAGTAATAGCCCCACGCGCCGCGTACCACTGTCGGATGCGCAGTGGAGCCAACGTTCCACGCGATACCAATGCGCGGTCCGAATTGGTTGAAGTCGTCCGGCACGCGCTGCGGCACCGCAGCTTGACGGCTGCCGGTTCCTTCACCCACCCACACCGTGTTGCCCGGAATCGCCGACTGCGGTTGCGGATACCACGTGCCGTCCCAACGCAGGCCGTAGGTCAGCGTGATGCGCGAGGTGAGCTGCCACTTGTCCTGCCAGTAGAGGCCGACGCCGGCGGTGTAATTGTTGTACAGGGTATTCGCTTTGAAGACGTTCTGGTTATTCAAGCCGACGCCTTGGATAAAAAAGTACGGATTCGATTGGGCCGGCGTCGTGCCGCTCCAGTTCGGGTCCGCCGAAGAGCACCACGGCGCGGTGGGATTCGGATCGAAATCGCACAGCGTCGCGAACTCGTACTCGCCCGAACTCCATCCGGCGAAGACGTCCTTGCGGTCCGAGAAGACGTCCACGTCGCCGCCGAATTTCATGTCGTGCCGGCCGAAGGAATACGAGAAGTTGTCGGCGGCCTGGAGTTTCCCAGCATCGTTGTTGCTCGGCAGGTAGAAACGTTGGCCAAAGCTGATTCCGTTTTCGTTGATCAGCACCTGCGGCGCGTCGTTATAAATCGCGTGGCGTTTGCGGGTCTCTCCGCTCACCTGCACGCGGAGCTCGTTTACTTTTTGGCCGAGCGCGGTGGTGAGTGCGAAAACGCCGCCGATGCCCTGGTTTACGAAATTTTCCGCGGTGCCGATCGAATACGGCGTTTCGGTCTGGCCCTGGCCGCCGGTGAATCCGTTCGTATGGTTGCGGCTGCCAAGTCCGCGAATGCTGAAGTGATTCGCGGGGCTGAACTGGTAGTCGTAGTGGCCGAGCAGCGTGAAGAAATTCTGGTATTGATTGTGCGGACCGGTGAGGCCGCCGGCTGTGGCAACGCCGTAGCAAGCAGGGAAGAGGCCTTCGCCAATCGCGCCCGAGCTGCACGCGCCGGGAAGTACGTCCGTGCCGTTTGCAGGCGCGGTGACGACAGGACCAGCCGAAGCTTCCCACGCCTGGCAGGCAATCTGGTTTCCGCCCGCCGGGCAGAAGATGGTGTTGAGTGGGCCGTTCTCACGCTGAATGTCGGTGGAAAGGAAAAGGAACTGGCGGTCTTTGTGAATCGGGAAGCCGATCGACCCGCCGAACTGGTTCTGGTTGTCGATGTTCGAAGGTTCGCCGAGCGCGTCGTTCGAAGTGAGCGAGCCGCCGCGGTAATATTCGTGCGCTTCGCCGTGTACTTGGTTGGTGCCGGACTTGGTCACCACGTTGAGCAAGCCACCCGTTGCGCGGCCAAATTCGGGGGCGAATCCGTTCGTCACCACCTGGAATTCCTGCACGGCTTCGAGGGGCACGGTGAGGTTCTTGGTTTCAAGCGAACCGAAATTTTCGCCGAAGTAATTGTTGGTCGTGTCCGCGCCGTCGATCACCAGCCCGCTGTAGTCGCTCTGCTGGCCGCCCATGCGCAGGCCGCCGCGAAGGCCGGGGACCACTTGCACGGTGGGAGTGAGTTGCGCCAGGTCGCGATAATCGCGCCCGGGGAACGGAAGATTTTCCAGGCTCACGCTATTGAGCAGCTGCGTGATGCCGGCGGTGGAGGTATCGACGATTGCGCCCGCATCGGCGGTAACGGTAACGCTGGCCTGGGCGGTCTTCAGCGGCATCACCACGTCGTAGTTGAGCGACGCGCCGACCGACACTACGATGCCTTTCACCGTGGTTTCCGCGAAGCCGTCGGCGATCGCCACCAGCGTGTATTCGCCGGGAGGCACGTTGTCGAATGTGTAAGAGCCTTCGGCCGTGACGGTGAGTTCGCGGCGGAAGCCGGTCGAGGGATTGTTGAGCGTCAGAGTCGCTGTGGGGACGACGGCGTGCGTCGTGTCATACACCGTGCCGCGAATCGCGCCTTCCTGCAGATTCTGCGCCACGGCGCTGGTGGGCGCCAGCAGCAGGCACGCGAGCGATAGCCCGATCGCGACGGCGAGGATCAGAGTCTTGCGAATCGTCATCTTGTTCAGTCTCCCTTAAAAAACAGAACGGCTGAGCCGCGAATGGATGCGAACCGGTTTTGCGTTTGCGCTCCGCGGAATTACTTTCCGGCGAGGCGAGAATTGAAAAGCTGGAAAAATTTTTCGGGATCGACGTTGACGGCTACATGAGCGTTGGCCGGCACCGGGTCCAGGCCTTCGATCACGTAGCGGTCGCCGTGAAGGACGTTGCGTTCGACGGAGTTGCGGCGGTTAGCCACCGTTTCGCCGCGCGTGTAGTCGCCTCGCGTTTCCACGTCCACGTGCATCGGAAGCGTGGTCAGAATGGAGGAGTCGATGGCCTGCGCTATGGCCAGCGGGTCGTACATGGGCGTGCCGCCGCCGGTGCCGTATTTCACTTCGAGGCCAAGAAGAAATTCGAAAACGCCGACCAGGAAATCGTTCTGAGGCCCGTGAGTCTTTTTCAACTGATCGAGTTGCGGTCTGCCGTACAAAGTCTTGTCGCCCACGTCGAGGCCGACCATTGTGAGCGGCCAGCCGGCCTGGAACACGATTTGGGCCGCTTCGGGGTCGCCGTAGATGTTGGCTTCGGCGGACGCGTTCACGTTCCCGCCCGAGATCGAGCCGCCCATCAGGATCACTTCTTTCACCAGCGGCACGATCGAAGGATCTTTTTCCACGGCGAGCGCGATATTGGTGAGCGGGCCGATCGGCAGCAGCGTGATCTGGTGCGGCGATGCGTGCACCAGCTGAATGATCATGTCGGCCGCGAACCGCGGATCGGCGGTGCATTTCGATGGCGGAGTGGGCACGTCCGCCAGGCCATTCGCGCCGTGCCAGAATTCCGCTGTGATGGTCTTCTGAAATAGAGGATGGTGCGCGCCGCCTGCCACCGGAATGTCGCAGCGATTCGCGAGCGAAACGAGCGTCAAAGCGTTCTTCAGTCCCTGCTCGGCCGTCACGTTGCCGGGCACCACAGTGATTCCGCGCACATCCAGCTCCGGAGAATTCAGTGCCAGCAGGATGGCGATCGCGTCGTCTGTGCCCGGGTCGGTGTCGATGATTACTTTTCGCGGTACGGACGGCGGGGGAGTGGTTGCAGGCGCTGCGAATACGGGGACCAAGCCGCTGAAAGCGAACAAAATAGCGAGCGCCAGCACCGCCGCGCGGCCGAAATTCCGCACGGAGCGCCAACATCCAGCCCGATTTTTCCCGTTTTGGCACACCTTCGCCTCGCGCGGAAACACCCCTCGCGTGCGATTCGCAACTGCGGAACTAAAAATGGAACCCTCCACCCCGTGAATGAACGGAAGGCTATCGTTCGGTTTCACTCGAGTCAATACCAAAATGAAACATCGCCCCGTGTTTTCCACAGAACTTGCGATTCCTTCCTCAGCAAATTCTAAATTTCGAATCGACTCTATTCTTTTTTTCAATTCGGCTCGGAGCATTTTTTGTTTTTACCGCGAGAGGGAAACACATCCATGCAATTTCATGGCCCAGTCAGGCTCCGCTCATTTTTGAACCGCGAGCCCGCAGCTCTCCCGTTGCCGCAAGGGCCCTCCAGCCACACGCCTCCTCGAACTCCTCCCACCAAGTCTCCACCGCAGGCGCGCGCTGGGATTCGCGGCGGTGCCGCGAATCTTGCTAGAATTTGGTTTCATATGGGAACACACCGTCTCGCGCTCCGCTCTCTCGCCCTCGCCGGCGCCGCGGCCATCATCGCGAGCACTTTCGATGTGTCCAGCGCCGCGCTTCGTTCGCGCGTCGCAGCGTGGCAACAACAGTCCCAACCGTCGCAACAAAGCTCGCGCCCCGGCTTCAAGCCGACTCCCGATCAGGAAGAACCGATCCATCTGCAGCATCGCAGCGAGCACGCGAATCCCTACCACGTCCAATTCCACGACGTCACCAGCACCGCCGGAATCCACTTTCATCATGAGCGCGCCACGTCCGCCGAAAAGCTCTACCTCGAAACCATGGGCGCCGGCGTCGGCTGGATCGACTACGACAACGACGGCTACCTCGACGCCTTCTTCGTAAATAGCGGCTATACGCCCTTCTTCCATCCGGACAAGCCGCCGCAGCCCGCGCTCTACCACAACAATCGCAACGGCACATTCACCGACGTCACGGAAAAAAGCGGCATCCACTCCGACGGCACTTTCTACTTCGGCGTCGCAGTGGCGGACTACGACAACGACGGCTACCCGGACATCTATATGACCGGCTATCGCCACTCCGTGCTGCTGCATAACAATCACGACGGCACGTTCACAGACGTCACCGCGAAAGCCGGAGTCGGCGATGAAGGCCAGTGGGGAACCGCGGCGGGCTGGTTCGACTACGATCACGACGGCCTGCTCGACCTGCTCGTCACCAACTACGTGCAGTTCGACGAGGATCATCCCGTCCACTGCGGCGACGACCGGCCCGGTTACCGCGCCTACTGCCATCCCGACAGTTTTCATGGGTCGTCCGCGCGCCTGTACCACAATAATGGCGACGGCACGTTCACCGACGTCACCGAAAAAGCCGGACTCACCAATCAAGACGGGAAAAGCCTCGCCGTCGTGCTCGCCGACCTGAACAACGACGGCTGGACCGACATCTTTATCGCCAACGACACGCAGCGGAATTTCGTTTACATGAACAATGGCGACGGCACATTCAGAGACGTCACCTACAAATCGAACGCCGGTTTCAGCGAAGACGGCCGCCCGGAAGCGGGCATGAGCGCCGACGCCGCCGACATCACCAACAACTCACTGCCGTATATTTTCGTCAGCCATCTCGATTTCGAATTGAATCGCCTCTACCGCAACAACGGCGACGGCACGTTCACCGACTACACGATGGCGTCCGGCATCGGCCAGACCAACATTTTGAACAGCGCGTTCGGCGCCCGCTTTTTCGATTTTGACAACGATGGCTGGCGCGACCTGCTCGTCGTGAACGGACATATCCTCGACAACATTCCGCTCTACCATCCCGAAGTGAAGTACGAGGAAGAGAAAACGCTGTACCACAATTCCGGCCAGGGCCAGTTCGCGGACGCAACGCGAACGCAAGGGCCGGATTTTCGCGCGCCGCGCGTCGGGCGCGGCCTCGCCGTCGGCGATTTTGACAACGACGGCTGGCAGGATTTTCTGGTGAGCAACAACGGAGAAGACGCGCAGCTTTTCCGCAACGAAGGCGGCAGCTCGCTGCTCGCGAAAAACAATCACTGGCTCGCCGTGAAGCTGATCGGCACGAAATCCAACCGCGACGGCATCGGCGCCCTCGTCAAGCTGATCGCCGGAGAGCTCACCAGCTACGATCAGTCGAAGGGCGGCATGAGCTACTGCTCCGCGCAGGATCCGCGCCTATACTTCGGCTTAGGCCGCCACGATCACGTCGATTACCTCGAAATCCGCTGGCCCAGCGGCTACGTCCAGCAACTCAAAAATATTCCGGCCGACACGGTCGTCTTCGTCACCGAAGGCGTCAACGCGGTAGCCAAACGCTACGCCCCACCCCGCGTCGAGTGACGCACCTTTCGGTAGCACAGGCAATCCTGCCTGTGGGCGGACATTGCGGGTCAATCCCGCGATGCTCGCCGTTTTTTTATTTCCGGAGAGGAAAATCAAAGACAACTTCCGTATCCGCTTTGCGTCCACACAGGCACGATTGCCTGTGCTAACTGGGACGTGCGGTTAGGTAGAGGTGGGAACCACCACAAATCCATTCGCGAGGATGTCCGTTCCACGCCGCTCAATCCGCACCTGAGGCAGTGGCTCCGGCGGCGGGCCCGCCAGCACGCGCCCGTCCGCCGCGCTGAAGACACCCCCGTGGCAAGGACAATCAAACTCATTGTCCTCGGCGACGTACGAGACTGGGCATTGGTGATGCGTGCACAGCCGGCTGAATGCGAGATAGGTGTCCGCCGCGGGCCGGATCAGATAGCACGGCTTGTCGTTCGCTGGATACGCAAACACCTTCGACCCGCCCACAGGAATTTCGTCCACGTGCGCGATTACCACCGCCGCATCGTGCTTCGCGCCACAACCCACGCTCGAAAGCGCCGCCGCGCCCGCCGCCACACCTGCGCCCGCAATCGTGATCAGCTTATTGAATTCACGGCGAGGAATTCTGGGAGAGTCGCTCACGCTTGTCCAAGCTGCAGCCGCGTCTGCAACGCGCGCAAAATTGTGTCGCGCCCCACCACGCCCACGATGTGGTCGCCCGAGCGCACCGGCATCTGATTAATGTCTGCCTCCTGCATCCGCGCGAGCACGCCGAGCGCCGGTTCGTCCGGCGTCGCCCAGTGGACGCGGTCGATCGGCTTCATCACCGCCTGGATCGAAGTATTCGCCCACTCCTCGCGCGGCACCTCGCGCCCCGAATGCAGCGTCACCAGGCCCACCGGGCTGCCCGCGCCCGTCACGATGTGGAATCGCCGCCCGGTGCGCATCACTTCGTTCGCGTAATCTTCGATCGAAATGTTGCGCTCCACGGAGGGCACGTCGCTGGTCATAATGTCCTGCGCGCGCACGCCCATCAACGCGTGCCGGATCGTCACCATCGAATAGCTTTCCCGCGCCGCGCTCAACAAAAACCATCCGATGAACGCGATCCACACGCCGCCGACCCAATCGTTGTGGAACACGCGAAACACGCCCCACAGAATCATCAGGTACGCGAAGAAGCGGCCCACGTTCGAGGCGATCTTCGTCGAGCGGTCGAAATCCTTGGTTAACGCCCACGTGAGCCCGCGCAGCATCCGGCCGCCGTCGAGCGGAAAGCCGGGAATCAAATTGAACACTGCGAGCGCCACATTGATTTCCCACAGCCAAGTGCAGGATGCGACGAGCAGCTCGCGTCCGGGAAAAATTCGCGCGACAAGGTAGAACACGCCCGCGAGCACCAGACTCGACATCGGCCCTGCCAACGCGATCAAAAATTCCTGCGTCGCGGTCGCCGCCTCGCGCCCGATCCGCGAGATCCCGCCAAAGATGAAAAGCGTGATCGATTCGACTGGAATTTTGTAAGCCTTCGCGACGAGCGTATGGCTCAGCTCGTGAAATACCACCGACGCGAAAAACAGGATGCTCGTAATAATGCCCAGCGCCCAGTGCTGCTCCGGCGCCCACCCGGGATGCTGCTGGGTGAACTGCGTCGCCAGCGAATACGTGATCAGCATGAAGATGATCAACCACGTCCCGTGGATGTAGATCGGCACGCCAAACACAGCCCCGACGCGGAACCCCGCCGGCTGCGACCCGCGCAACCCTGAGTTGGGATCGAGGTCCGGCGCAGCTGTAGAAGTAGTCTGATCCGAAGGCCCAGCCATCAAGTGTCTCCAGCGGCGAGTTTAGCAGACGCAGGCGCACGTCCGACAGGGCCCAAGCCCTGTCGGCGTCTCACACGCATGAATGCGTGTGTCTGAGTCGCGCGCAGCGCGATGTAGCTTAGACTTTCGAGGCTGAGCGGGACCAACTCTCAGTTGGTCCCGGGCTCGGCCCCGCCCACTCCAGGCACCACTCCGACTTCTTGCCACGAACACGATGGGGCAGCCAGTCTGTGGCACAGGCCGGAGTTCGCCTGTGTGACACGCGTACTTAAGCACCCCCGCGTCACCCCACACACACCGTGTTTCGCCCCATACGCGCACCCGCAGTCACGCCCCTCGTAACCCCATCATTTTCATCACCCCGCCCGTGGCCCCCACTTTGCATTCTCCGTGTGCGCAGCCCGGCACCAAGCACGAGGTAGCGAGGAGGCTCCCATGTCCACCGCAATCGAACTTCTACAAGTAGCAGTCGTCATCTTCTGCGGCTTTGCCGTCGCCCTGCTGCTCGAGTGGGTAAGCCTGGAGCTGCTCATGAAAATGATGCCCGCGCGCGCTGACGTCCAGACCACGGCACAAAAGTTCGCCACGATCGTGAATCACGCTCCGCACCACACCGGCCGCAAGGCCGCCTAAGCGTGTGCGCGAACGTGGTCCGCGTCGTTGCAGTTCGAGTAACTCCGGCGAGAAAGAGAGGCTGACATGCTGTTCCTTCGATTCCTGCTGTTGGTAGTGAGCTTTGGTTTTGCAGCCCTGGCGTTAGGAGTAGTGCTCTACGACGTTTACCTCGCGTTCGAACTCGACCGCATCCTGCGCCGCCCCGCCAAGGAAGCCGCGCCGGGCGAGGCCGCCGGCACCGGCGCAACCTCCGAAGGTGCATCCACCGACGCTTCGCGCATCATGCCCGTCCCCGCGCCAATCCCGAGCGTGACCATCCGCCGCAGCTCCGGCCCGCGCCGCGCCATCCGCTGGCAGACGGCCGCAAAGTTTGTCGCGATCGGCGCGGTCACCGCGCTCACCGCGAAAAGCATCCTCGTAGTCCCGGACGGTATGGCCGCCGTGCGCATCAGCGAAATCTCCGGCGTCCGCCCCGGCACCATGTACGCCGGCACGCACCTGCTCGTCCCGCTGATCGAGCGCGCGCAAACCTACGACATCCGCGAAAAAGTTTTCGCCACGGCCGCCACCGAAGGCCCGAAAAACAAAGGCCTCGACGTGCTCACGGTCGAGGCGCGCGAAGGCCTCTCCGTCGGCATCGGCGTCACGGTTCGTTATCGGATCGACCCGAAGCGCCTCGACTACGTGCAGGCGAATCTGCCGCAGCCCATCGACGAAGAAATCGTCGCGCCCGTGGTGATGAGCGTCTTCCGCGACCTCGGCCCGCAGTATCCGGTGCGCGACGTTTTCTCCACCAAGCGCGAGGAATTTCGCGAACGCGCCACCAAAGCCATCACCGCTCGCCTCGGCGATGACGCGATCATCGTGAAAGAAGTGTTGCTTCGCAAAGTGCAGTTGCCGCAGGAATACGCCGACGGCCTGCAGGGGCTGCTGCTCAAGGAACAAGAAGACGATCAGGTCACGGTCGATCAATCCATCGAAGCGAAAAAAGTCGCCATCGCCGGCTCGCAAGCCGAGGCGCAGAAAGTCCGCCAGATCAAGCACGCCGAAGCTGACGCGCGCACTCGCGTGCTGATGGCGCAGGCTGAATCCGATTCGATGCAGTACACGCTGCCGCTCAAGCAGAAGCAGATCGAGCAGTCGCGCCTCGAAGCCGAAGCCCGCAAGCAAACCACTCTCGAAGACGCCGACGCCGCAGCGCAGGCGCGCGTGAAAAATGCCGAGGCCGAAGCGCAAGCCAAAGTGATCGACAGCAAAGCCGAATTGCAGAAACGCGCACTGCTCGCCCAGGCGCAGAACGACCTGACCGTTTCAAACGCGAAGGCCCAGGCCGAAGCCAAAGTGATCGACGGCAAAGCCGAAAAAGAGCGCCAGACGCTGCTCGCCGACGCGCAGGCCAATCAGATTCGCGTCACCTCGCAGGCCGACGCGGAAAAGCTGCAGCTCGAAGCCGCCGCGTTGAAAACGAATCCGACGCTTGTGCAGCTCACCGTCGCGCAGCGCTTGAGCGATCGCGTGCAGATCATGATGGTCCCCACCGACGGCAAATTTTTCTTCACCAACGATGTGTTGAAGTCGGTGGAGGGAAGCGAAGCGGCGCTGCATGCGAGTCGCTAGCGAACCTTTGTGGAGTTCGATGAGTTTCCCGGTGCGATCGAGCGATGCGCGGCCTGTCCCGCCTTCACTCGACGCAGCTGGGAGAAACAGCCGGCAATAACCCTTGCAGGTGGCTTCGGCCCGCTTCGGATGGCACAGCAACGCCACCGCCGCGGCGAAGCTTTAAGCCCGATGAAGCGGGCCCGAGCCACCAGCCGGCTCCGTCCGACAGGGCCCAAGCCCGGTCGGCGTGGCGAGGCACCCGTGCTGAGCACATTCAAATCCGCCGACAACAGCACACAGGCCAACTCCAGCCTGTGCCACTCTCCCGCGCAGCAGCCGAGGACGGGTCCCGAAAATCGATGTGTTATGATGGCGCTACGCGAATCGAATTTGTCTTTCGCGCTGCCCGATGCGGCACTTCCGCCGATTCAATCACAGTCAAAAATTATGCGTCGCAATTTTGGCAGCCATCGCATCCGCATGCGGCGCTTCCGCACAATCCGCTCAGCAACTGCCGATATCCTGGAATGAAGCTTTGAGCGCCCTCGCAGACAAAATCGCCGGCAGCGTCAGTCCTGCGCACCCCGTCGCGCTCACGCTGAAAAATTCCTCATCGCTCGAAGCCGGAGACGCGGACAGTGTGCGCGCCGCTCTCGAAGCGCAGCTCGCGCAACATCACATCCGCGTCACACGCGCGTCCACCGCCGAAACTCAAATTGAAGTCACACTATCCGAATCGGCTGGCAACGACGTCTGGGTCGCCGCACTCCACACAAAAGACGACAACACCGAATCCGGAGTCGCCGTCGTCAGCGTCCCGAAGTCGAGTGGCGGCGCACTCGCAAGCGCCGGCGCCGCGCTCACGCTTCAAAAATCACTCGTCTGGCAGCAACCGACGAAATTTCTCGATTTCCGCGAGAGCACAGCAGCTCCAGGCTCGACAATCGACACGCTCGAAGTCCTCGAACCCGCGCGCGTCGCGTTCTACACGCAATCAGCAGGAAAGTGGTCGCTCGATCGCGAAGCCCCGCTTCAACACCGGCTGCCGTGGCCGCGCGACGTTCGCGGCAATCTCGCCGACGCAGCCACCGGGATCTTCGCGACGGTCAGTGGCGTCACCTGCACCAGCGGCGCGAACGCTACTTCCATCCAATGCGCCGGCGCGCCGCTGACGGGCGATACCGCAAAGTCGAGCGTGATTCCCGGCCGCGAAACCGGCGAAGCTGTCGCGCTGAAACTCCCCTGCGGCGACGCGCAAACCGCCGTGGCCAGCGGCAACGGCGACTGGACGCAGCCCGACACTTTGCGCGGCTATCTGCTGCGCAAAAAATCCGCTACCGCTTCCGGCGCTGCGCTCGAGTTCGATGGGCCTGTACTGTCGCTTGCGCCTGGTGAAGACGGCGAAGCGCGCGCAATCGTCCTGAATCTCAAAACCGGAAACTACGAGGCCTACAGTGTCACGGCGACTTGCGGCGAATAGCGTAGCGCTCGCCGTCGTGGTTGCGCTGCCGGCGATGGCAGCGGCCTTCGCGAAGCGCCCGCACTACGGCGGCACGCTGAAAGTAGAAATCGGCGCGGCCGTCGCGTCACTCGATCTATCCGCGCAACCGGCTAGCGCCGACGAAGCCGCCGCGCGCCTCGAAATCAATTCGCTTCTCTACGAATCGCGCGACGCCGAAGACGGCACCTTCTCCGGCGCGCAAGGATCGGGCCCGTTCCGCATCTCCGACTGGCAGCCCGCGAGGGAACTCACTCTCGCAGCAAACGAAAAATTCTCCAGCGGCCGTCCCTACGTCGATGCGATCGAGATCACCATGAACCGCGCCGCGAAAGACCGCCTTCTCGACCTCGAACTGAACAAAACCGACTTCGCGCCGCTCGCACCGCAAGACGCCCGCCACGCGACCGAGCGCGGCGTCCGCGTCAGCGTCTCGCAGCCCGACGAACTCATCGCGCTGGTTTTCCAATCCTCCGCAAGCGCACCCGACAAGACCACCGACGCGCTCCGCGAAGCCGTCTCCGCCGCAATTGATCGCGCCGCCATCGCGAATTTCATCCTTCAGAAAACCGGCGAACCTGCCGCCGGACTGCTCCCGCAATGGATCAGCGGCACCGAATTTCTTTTCGCGCCGCCGTCGTCCGCCGTTCCCGCCGACGGCACAGCCCGCGCAAAAGAACTTTTAAAGCAATTCCCGTCCTCGCCCAAGTTAGTGTTGGGATATGATTCGGCTGATTCGCTCTCGCAAGCGATTGCCGAGCGAATCGCGGTGAACGCGAAAGAGGCGGGCATCACCATCACGACGCTGGCGCTTCCGCAGAGCCCAGCGCCGCGCGCCGCTTCCGTCGCGCAAAGCACTCAGGTCGATGCGGTCATCGCGCGCATCAAGCTGACGTCGTCGGAGCCCGCTGCAGCGCTAGGCGACTTGCTCGCGACGGCAGCGACGATCGCCGATGTGGACGCATCGCCGCTCGCAGCGAGCGGCAACGCAGCCGCGGCGACAGCACAAGACGTGCTCGATCGTGAGCGCGCGGTGATGAAGACGCACCGCATCGTGCCGCTCGAGTGGGTGCCGCAGGTGTACGGCTTGAGCGCTCGCGTCCGCGATTTCCAGGCGCCTGCGCCCGGCGAGACGTGGCCGTTCGCGGATGTCTGGCTCGACCTTGCGCCGCAGCCGTCGCAGTAACAACAAAAATTCCGGCGCAAGCGTTCGCACGATAAAAACGCGCCGCAAGCACAACCGCATCTCTGAGGGCTTTTCGTGACGTTTCGCTCGAAACTTTTCGTCAATTTTGTTTTGGCTCTGCTGGCCTCGGTCGCCATCATCGCCGTCGCGGTCACGCTGATTTCCCGCAAAGCCTTCGACCAGCTGAATCGCGATCACACCATCGCCACCATCAAGCAGTTCCAGGTGGAATTCGACCGCCGCAAGACCGAAGTGCAGCACCGCGTGAAGGGAATTGCTGAGGAACAGGAAACCACCGCGATGGCCGTGGACCTGAGCCGCCCGAATTCAGACGTCTCGGTATACGTCAACGACGCGCACGGCGTTTCGCAGTCGCACCAGCTCGACTTTCTCGATTTTGTCGGCAACGACGGCTCGATCATTTCCTCGCAGGAATCGCCCGCGCGCTTCGGCTACAAAATGGATTGGGTCACGCAGCAGCAGGATTGGGCTTCGCGCGGGGCGTTTCTGATGAAAATGGAAACCCAAGACGGCCCGCAACTCGGCCTGATCTCCGTCTCCACCGTCCGCGTCGGCGACCGCAACCTTTATGTGGTCGGCGGCGAGCGCCTCGACCAGAAATTTCTCAGCTCTCTCGTTCTGCCCGAAGGCACGCGCGCTCTGCTTTACCTGAATATCGAGCCGGAATTTCAGAGCGCCAATCTGCTGGCGATCAACGGGCCCGCTCAGGATGCCGACCGCCTCGCGCCCTTGGTGCAGCGCGAGCAGAAGAATCCCAAGAACACCTCCGAGCGCATCGTCTGGTCCGTCTATCCGCCGAACGCCGAAGAATTCCACGCCATCCCGCTGCCCGAAGATTCGCCCAACATGCTGGCGCTGTTTCTGGTCGGCAGCTCACAGAATGCTTCGATCGCACTCGAACGCAAAATCCGCTGGCTCGCCATCGCCGTCTCGGCAGTCGGCCTTCTCTTTGGATTGCTGCTCAGCTGGTGGGCCGCGAAACGCGTCACCATGCCCGTGCAGGAACTCGTCCGAGGCACGCAGGAAGTGGCCGACGGCAACTGGAGCACGCGCGTCCCGGTTCACGGCAAAGACGAAATTGGACAGCTTGCCAAAAACTTCAACGGCATGACCGAACAGCTCGTCGAGCAGCGCGACCGCCTCGTGCAAGTCGAACGCGTCGCCGCCTGGCGCGAGCTCGCCCGCCGCCTCGCGCACGAGCTGAAAAATCCATTGTTCCCGCTGCAGACCACTGTCGAAAATCTGCAGACCGCGCACGATCACAGCCCGGCCGAGTTCGACGAAGTGTTCCGCGAATCCACCGGCATCCTGATCACCGAAATTCAGAACCTGAAAGCCATCGTCACGCGCTTCAGCGATTTCGCGAAGATGCCGCAGCCCGAGCTCTCGCCCGTGAACCTCAACGAAATCGTACGCAACGTCGTAAAACTTTTCGAAGCGCAGTTCGGCGCCGTAGGCCGCCCGCCGATCACGCCCGAGCTGCACCTGGAAGAAAATCTCCCGCTCATCCAGGCCGATGCGACTCTGCTTCACCGCGCGATCGAAAATCTCGTCCTCAACGCGATGGACGCGATGCCCGGCGGCGGCGTGCTGATGCTCCGCACCATGCACACCAGCGACGAAGTGCGGCTCGAAGTTTCAGACACCGGCTCCGGCCTCACTCCCGAAGAATCCGAGCGCATTTTCACGCCGTACTACACATCGAAGCAGCACGGCACCGGACTCGGTCTCGCGATCGTCCAAGCCGTCGTCGCCGATCATGGCGGCAGCATTTCCGTCGAAAGCGAAACCGGCGTCGGCACTTCATTTCATCTCGACCTGCCGATCAATCCGCCGCAGGTGAAAGTCACTCCCGCGCCGCCGATTTTGGTCGAGCAGCCCGTTCCCGTTCCGAAGGCGTGATCGCGTGCCGGCCAAAGCCAACATTCTGATCATCGACGACGACGCGAACACACTCGCCTCGCTCGCGCGCGCCTTCCGCCTCGCCGGCCACGAGGCCACCGTCTGCGACAACGCCGCGCGCGCCGTGGAAATCGCGAAAGCGGAGCGCTTCGATCTGATTCTTTCAGACGTCGTCATGCCCGGCCGCGACGGCATCGCGCTTCTCGAAGACCTAAAAACCGCCGGAATTCCCGCGCCCGTCGTGATGATGTCCGGCCAGGCCACTATCGAAATGGCCGTGAAAGCCACACGCCTCGGCGCCATCGACTTTCTCGAGAAGCCGATCACCACAGAAAAACTTCTGCTCACCGTCGAAAACGCGCTGCACTTGAAGCATCTCGAAGACGAAAACCGCGACCTCAAGCATCGCCTCGGCCGCCACTACATCGTCTGGGCCAGTCCAGTGATGCGCGAAGTGATGGCACAAGTCGAACACGTCGCGAATAGCGAGACGCGCGTCTGCATCCGCGGCGAAACGGGAACCGGCAAGGAACTCGTCGCGCGCACGCTCCACGAAAAAAGCCCGCGCAAGGGCGGCCCGTTCATTTCGCAGAATTGTGCCGCGGTTCCGGCCGAGCTGATGGAAACCGAGCTTTTTGGGCATGAAAAGGGTTCGTTCACCGGCGCGGCTTCGCGTCACACTGGAAAATTCGAGCAAGCCCATCGCGGCACTTTATTTCTCGATGAAATCGGCGACATGCCGCTCACCATGCAGGCGAAGCTTCTGCGCGTGCTCGAAGAGGGCGAGATCGAGCGCGTCGGCGGCGAAAAACCATTCTCGGTGGACGTGCGCGTGATCGTGGCCACGCACCGCAATCTCGAAGAGCAAGTCCGGCAGGGAACGTTCCGCGAAGACCTCTACCACCGCATTTTCGTTTTCCCGATCACGCTACCGCCGCTCCGCGAGCGCCGCGAAGACATCAAAGTCCTCGCCGAGCATTTCGTCCGCCAGCTCGATGAACGCAACAGCTGGAAGCCGAAACGCTTCTCGCCCGAAGCGCTCGCTGAACTCGAAAATTATTCGTGGCCGGGAAATGTGCGCGAGCTGCGCAATGTCGTTGAAAGGGTCCTGCTGCTTGCCACCGGAGATACCGTCGAGCCGCAGACGGTGCTCCGCGCGCTGCCGCAATCACTCACCACCACAGTCGCTCACGATGGCGCGCTCAGCGCCGCCGCAGCCACAGGCCCGCTAGCAACGCGCGTCGAAGCCTTCGAACGCGAGACGCTCCTCGCCGTCCTGAAGCAGCACCACCACCACATGACCAACACCGCAAAAGCCCTGGGCCTCGAGCGCAGCCACCTCTACAAAAAATGCCAGCAGCTCGGCATCGATCTCCGCTCCCTGCGCCAGACCGATTAGCGCCGCCGTTACGCCCCGCTCGACTTCCGCCGGTTTCTCGCCGCTACCGTGTAACTCCGCGCAATGTAGAGCACCAGCGACAGCACAATCACGCTAAATAGCACCTTCTGATTCTGCGTAATCGCAAACGTCGCCACCGCCACAAAAAATCCCCACATGAAGAGCTCGCCTCCAAACGCCTGCGCCCAATGCGGCTCGAGGCCACCCGAAGGCACGCGCGGCGTCAGCGCCGGAAGAATCCGCGGCACCAGCCTGCAATATTCTGCGTAACTCTCGCCGCGCTCCGCCCGCAAATTCGATTCCTCCAGCCCAATCAGCCGCAGCGAAAAAATCGTCACGCCCACGACGGCGAACACAAATCCCGTCCGGCTCATCAACAGTCCCATTCCTAACGCCAGCAGGATGCCGCCCAGATAGAGCGGGTTGCGCATGAACCGGTACGGCCCGTCCGCAACAATTTTTTCCGCGTGCAGCGAGGCGTCCTGCATCACGTCCGCTTTCAAATACGCCGTGCCCCACGTCCGCAGCGCCGCGCACAAAAAGCACAGCACCGCCGCCACCGTCAGTCCTCCCACCGAAATCGAGTTCGGCTGCGCGTCGCCGGTGCGATGCACGAGGCTCTGGATCCAGGCGATCGCATTCATGTGATCGAAGCGGTAGAACCAGAACCCGATCCAGTAAAACGCCCCGAAAATCCAGAAGCGGTTGCGGAACTCGAATGGTGTGGCCTTCATCGAAGGGCCCTCCGGAAACTTCCAGGTAGCACAGGCAATCCTGCCTGTGTGCGCGGGAACCGCACATTTTTCCCACGCTCTAAACTTCGCTACCGATACTACGCGGCGCGTAGGCGATTTCTAACACGCGCTGCCACGCCGTGTGAGAAAATTCCCCGCGCAATGGCGAACAATTATTTGTGGGCGGGGCTTGGAGCAGTGTGCGCAGCGGCGGCCGGGTACGCGTACGCATCCACAGTCGCCTCGTCACAAATCCTCGGCCGCACCTGGCGCCACACCGGCGACCCACGCTCCGTCGCACTCACCTTCGACGACGGCCCGAACGCCAGCGTCACACCTGCCTTGCTCGACCTGCTCGACCGGCACGGCGCGCGCGCCACTTTTTTCGTGATGGGCGCGCACGTGCGCGCCTTCCCGCAACTCACCGCGGAAATTCTCGAGCGCGGCCACACCCTCGGCAATCACACCGAAACGCATCCGCGCCTCAACGTCTGCTCGCCCGCAAAAACGCGCGACGAACTCGCACTGTGCGCGGAAGCGATTGGTGAAGCGGCCGGCGTCGTATCCAAGTGGATGCGGCCGCCGTTCGGCTACCGGAATCCGTGGCTCGACGGGATCGTCCGCGAAAGATTCGGTTCGCAAGTGGTGATGTGGACGCGCATGCCGGGCGATTGGAAGTTCACCGATCCCGAACCGGTAATTCAGCGCTTGCGCCCCACCGTCGGCGGGGATATCGTCGTGCTGCACGACGGCGACCATCGCGTGCTCGACGGCAAGCGCGAACATAATCTTGCGGCGCTGGATTATTGGCTGCCGCGCTGGAAAGATCAGGGCCTGCGATTTCCAAATATGGATGAAGTCGCGGCAAAATCGGGAGCGGCGCAACCGGCATGATGGACGAAAAGCGTTTTTACGACGAGAAAACGGAAAATAAGAACATGCATCTGGTGTGCCCGCACTGCCGCCAGGAAGGCGAATTTCCCGTGCGCTGGATCGTCCGCACCAAAAAAGCCGCGATGCCCCCGGGCGGCGACGCCGACGACCGCGCCAAATTCGCGAAAGCCCGCACCTACATGGTCCGCATGGACGATATGGTCGCCTGCCGCAACATCCGCTGCCGCAAACGCTTCGAGCTAACCGGCCAAAGCGTCGTACTCACTTAACACTCTCGAACAGCGCAATTGAGCTACCTGTAGTGGCCGGTTTTCCGCCAACGGCGGGAAAGCGGGCGCAGTGGTGTCGATCGCGCAGTTCAGCGTCAACTCGCGCCACAAAATCGCCGGCTTGCTAGCGCAACCCGCCTCTACAGTTGCTTGTGGCTCAATGTGACTTGTAGTGTGGAAAAAACTAAAGAGCAACTACTCCCGCTCCGCATGCACTGGCGCCGCCACCCCGTCCAATACTTCCCGCACCTTCTCCGCCAGCGCCTTCAAGTTAAACGGCTTCTGTAGAAACGCCATTCCACCCTCCAGCACGCCGTGCCGGAAAACGCTGTCGTCCGTGTATCCGGAAATGTAGAGAACTTTCAATCCCTGCCGCCTTGCCGACACGCGAGTCGCCAGCTCCCGCCCGCTCAGCTTCGGCATCACCACATCGGTGATCAACATCTGAATCGCGCCCTCGTGCTTCTCCGCAAGCTCGATCGCCGCGATCCCGTCGCCCGCCTCAAGCACCGTGTACCCGCGCGCCTTCAAATATTCAGAAACCAACTCGCGCACATTCTCTTCGTCTTCCACGAACAAAATCGTCTCAGTCCCCGGCGAAGGGGCCGTCGGCTGCTTCTCCGGCGCCAGTTTCTCCGCTGGCGCAGCCACACGCGGCAGATAAACTTTGAACGTCGTCCCGTGCCCGATTTCGCTGTACACCCAGATGTATCCGCCGCTCTGCTTCACCACGCCATAAACCGTCGCGAGTCCAAGCCCCGTCCCGCGCCCCGGCCCCTTCGTGGTGAAGAACGGCTCAAAGATCCGCGCCTGCGTTTCCGAATCCATCCCGCAGCCGGTATCGGTGACGGTCAGCATCACATACGGCCCGGCATCCACCACGGCGTGCGAGGCAGCGTAACTGTTGTCGAGGTCGATGTTCGTCGTTTCGATCGTGAGGCGACCGCCCTTCGGCATCGCGTCGCGCGCGTTCACCACCAGGTTCAGCACCACCTGCTCGATCTGGCTCGGATCGGCTTTTACGCAGCCGAGCTTCGAGCCGGGCAGGAACGCCAGCTCGATGCTTTCGCCGATGATCCGCGAGACCATCTGAATCATGCCGCCGACGGCTTCGTTCATGTCCAGCACGCGCGGCTGGAGCACTTGTTTGCGGCTGAAGGCGAGCAGCTGCCGCGTCAGTCCCGCCGCGCGTTCCGCCGCTTCGTGAATCTGCTTTGCGTTCTGTAGTTCGGCGCCGCCCTGGGGCAGCCGGTCGATCAGCATTTCCGCGTGGCCCTTCATCACCATCAGCAAATTGTTGAAATCGTGCGCCACGCCGCCGGCCAGTTCGCCCACGGCCTGCATTTTTTGCGACTGGCGCAGCTGATCCGCCAGGTGCTTGCGTTCCGTGATGTCGAGCGCGACGCCGATCACGCCCAGAGTTTCCCCTTCGTTGCTGCGCAGCGGCTGCACGTGCGCCTCGAATACGCGCTTGTTCCACTCCATTTCAAACGTCACCGATTCGCCCAGCAGCGCCTTGCCGTGCGCCTGGATCGGCGGGCTGTCGGGATTGTCGGTCTGAAAATATTCGAAGAGCGGCATGCCAACGATCTCGCCGGGACGCAGGCCGAGCGCATCGAGGCCCGATCCGACGCTCGATGTGAAGCGCAGTTCTTTGTCCGTGGTCCACAGCACGGCGGGCATGCGCTCGATCATCACGCTCAGTCGCGTGCGCCCTTCGTGCCGCTCCATCTGGGAGCGCTCAAGGTCCTCGAGCATGCCGTTCACAGCCGTGCCCAGATACGCGAGCTCGTCTTTGCCCGTCACCACCAGGCGCGCGCTCAAATCGCCACTCGCGCCGATTTGCGTGATGCTGTCCGTCAGATTCGCAATGCGCGAGATCACGATGCGTTCCAGCAGCTTCAAAATCACTGCGCCGAATACAAACGCAGACGCAAGGAACAGCAGCAGAAATTGCAGAAGGCTCGTCTGGCCCTGCGCGTAGATCGGCCGCGTCAGAATCACGCGAACGATCACGGCAGGTTTGCCGTAGATGTCTTTCAATGTTTCATATCCCGCGAGCGATTCCGAGCTGATCGGCGTCACCACGACCGGCTCGGTGCGCGACAATCCTTTTTCCGCTTCCACGAAATCCGGATCGAGAGCCGTGCCATTCAGCGATTCCAGCTTCAGCGGCGCCTGCGTGATCACGCCCAGCCGGCTCAATTCGGCCGCATCCAGCACCCGCCCCATAATCATCGTGCCCGCGATCGGCCCCTTATCTTCGCTGGTCAGAATCGGCCGCGATGTGATCAGGATCGGTCCGCCGGGCAGCGCCAGAATTCCGCCTTCGCGCGACACCAGCGTATGGTGAGTCAGCAGCGGCGAGCCTGCGTGCAAATGCGCGTCGAGTCCTTCCGGAATCGGCATCTCGCCGCCGCGCTCCACGTCGAATCCTTTGGAGAACAGCAGCTTGCCGTTCAGGTCGTAAATCAGCACGAAACTGATTTGCAGCTGCTGGAATGTGCTGGTGGGGAATTCAGTTTCGACGAAGCGCGGTTCGTCGCCGTGAACGTAAGCGTAAGTCCGGTCCCACGCCGCATACTCAGACGTGTTGCGGTCGAGCGTGCTCAGTTCGTTTGCGATCGCCGCCGAGGCGCGTTCCACATTCTCGCGCGCAAATTCCGCTTCCAGCTTGCCGAAGCCACGGCTCAGCAGGTGCCGCGAGATCAGCGACAACCCGCCGACCATCCCGATCGTCGTCAGGGCGATAATCAGCAGCGTCTTGCGCCGGAGCGAGCTGGGGAGCGACGGCTCAGCGATGCGTAGGGAGCGCAAAAGAGACCTCAAACATAATTATATCGGCTGGGATTTGGGGTCCGGCCCGTGCGGTGTGGCGCGCGTGCCTTAGCGGTACAGCGGCTGATGGCGCACACCAGTCTCATAAAGAGGTCACAGAAATCAGGCGTGGCAACCGACTTGCCCCAGGGCGTATGCTCGGGGCATCCTTGGCGCGAGGATGGGCATCTGGAGAGTGGAGAGGCGGTAGGTTAAACCTATGAAGACGCTGAATTTGTGGGCACCGCGAACGCTGGCTCAGGTCGCTGGACTTGTACTTGCCATGGCGCTCGTTGGGATCGCCGCATTCGCTCAAGACGGCCCGATGCCGCCGGCTCCCGTGCAGCCTTCGAAGACCACGGCGGATAAACCTGCAGGCGCGCGAGGCGATGCGGGCGCGACTCCGGTTCCGGCGCCGATTCCGCTCACTGGAACAAGCGGAGCGCTTTCAACTTCGCCCGCCGATCCAAACACCCCAAAGATCATGGTGCCGAGCGGCACCCATATTCCGCTCGTCCTGCACAACGCGATTTCCACGCGCAGCGCGAAACCCGGCGATCCGGTTTACTTCGAGACTTTGTATCCCGTGATGATCGACGGAAAAGTTGTGATTCCTGCAGGTTCGTACGTGAGCGGGGAAGTCACCGAATCGAAGCGCCCCGGCCGCGTGAAAGGCCGCGGCGAACTCGCGATTAAAATGACCAACATGATTTTGCCCAACGCCTACCAAGTGAACTTGAATGCGACGCCCAGTGGCGCTGGCACGGGCGGGGGCGAAACCACAAACAGTGAAGGCGTGATCGTCGGCGACTCCGACAAAAAAGACGACGCCGCAACAATCGCGAAGACCACCGCCGCCGGCGCGGGAATCGGCGGCATCGCCGCACGCACTCCAGCCGGCGCAGGCATCGGCGCGGCGGCAGGCGCAGCCGTCGGCCTCGCTGCAGTCCTGCTCACGCGCGGCCCCGACGCTGAACTCCCGCGCGGCTCTACAGTCGAAGCCGTAATCAACCGCTCCCTCTACCTCGACGCCGACAAAATCACCTTCACCAGCCCAGGCAAAGCCTCCGACATGCCCGGCCCCCCAAACCGCGAGCCCGTCCGCTCCGCCTCGCCGTTCTAGGAGTGGGACAGGCTCTCAGCCGGGCGTGCCTTGGTCGCGCGCAGCGCGATGTAGCGTAGGCTTTCGTGCCTGAACGGGACCAACTTTCAGTTGGTCCCGGGTTCAGCCATTTCTACAAATCCACAACATCCATAAATCATTCACCCACACAAGTTATGGTGCCTTGTGTGGCAGAGAAATATTTTCTGTGTGCTTTCGTAGCAGCGACCTCAGGCCGCCGCATGTTGGGCCGAAAACCTCAACGGCGAATACGCCTCAATATTCATCGCCGTCTTTCCCTTCACAATCAAATCCCTCACCACCGCCGCCGTAGCCGGCGCGAGCAACACTCCATTTCTGTAGTGTCCCGTCGCCACAATCAATCCTTCCACCGAAGTCTTCCCAATAATCGGCAACCCATCCGGCGTCCCCGGCCTGAGTCCCGCCCACGTTTCGATAATCTCCGAATCCACCAGATCCGGCACCATCGCGCGCACGCCATCGAGAATCGTGCGCATCCCTTCGGGCGTCACCGACTTATCGAAGCCAACATTCTCGAGCGTGCTCCCCGCGACCAGTCGCCCATCGAGCCGGGGCACGAGATACGCTCGATCCGAACGCAGAACGCGCGTCAAATGCACCTTCGGATTCCGCAGCGCGAGCATCTGCCCGCGCACCGGATGCGTCGGCGCAAACCTCGCGACCGAGCCGGTATCGGTACGAGCGCCTGCGTCTGCGCCAGTTTCCATTCCCGCCGTAAACCCGCCCGCGGCGACCACCACGTAGCGAGCCGTAATGTTCTCCGGCCCTGCGACGAGCCCCGTGCACGCTGCTCCGTCGCGTACCAGCGCCGTTACGGGTTGGCTTGAACGGAATGTCACTCCGCGTTTCTTGCACGCCGCGATCACGGCAGTCACCAGCGCGCGCGGCTCCACAGTCGCTTCATCCGGCAGCCACGCCGCTGCGCCCGGTTCAGGGCCGATCGCCGGCTCAAGTTTCCGCGCCGCGTCGAGCGTCATCGGCTCGATCGCAAGTCCGAGCGCCGCGTAGTGCTGGATCATCGCCGCGCGCTCAGCCTCCGCTTCCGCACCTGGACCAAAGAAAAGCTCAATCGTTCCGTTGCGCGCAAGCGGCACGCGCTGCCCGGACAAACGTTCCACGTGCGCCACAAATTCCGGATAGCGCCGCAACGCCTCCTTCCCGAGCGGCACCAGTGGCAACGCGCCCGGCGTATCCGGCCCCGGCGACAGCATTCCCGCCGCAGCCCACGACGCTTCGCGCCCCGGCTCCTGCCGGTCCAGCACCACCACGCGCAGCCCCGCCTCAGCCAGTTCCAGCGCGATCGATGTCCCAATGATTCCGCCGCCCGCAATGGCGACGTCAAACGTGGTCATGCCTAAAGTCTAGCAAAAACGCGTGCGTAGCGATGTTTGCGCAGTCACATCCGCAAATGCGAACTGGCAAAAGTTAAAACGAAGCGATGAGTTCTTCGGAGACGCGGCGGGCTTTTTGGGAGAGTTGTTGTGCGCGGGACCAGTCGCCTTCCTGGCTGGCGGCGTGCGAATCTTTCAGGAAACTTTGAATTTTTTGAACCAAGTCGGTTTGTGCGGCGCTGAGCTGGCGGCCTTGTGCCTGGCCCAGATTGTATTCCGCGGCGTGAATATCGTCGGAAGTTTCGCGTTCGTAAGTAGCGCGATCGCCCGGTGAAAGCTGCGGCAGGATCACGGGCGGAGCGGGCTTGGTGCTTTGCTCGCTGGCGGTCTCGGTCACAGGTTCGGTGGTGTGCTTGGGCGGCGGCGGAGCGGGTTTGGTGCGCACGGGCGTAACGGGCAACGAGGCAGACGCAGTCGGCGGCGTGTTCGTCACCGGCGGCGTAGCGTCGGCGACCGGCGGCAGCGCATTCGTATCCGGCGCGATATTCGTGATGGGCTTCGATTCCGCCACAGCCGCGGCGGGAACCACAGGTGCGGGATTCGCAGCCTTCACCGTCTTATCGTTGCAGCCGGCGGCGGCGAGGACGCAGACACACGTCACGACCAACAACCCGATCTGCGTTTTTGAATATTGGCTGGGCATTGATCTATCTTTTTTCTTCTGCAAACGGCTGACTGAAATCTCTCAACTTGCCGGCCGGCTCGAGGGCACGAGCCAGCGGCAGGTGGATCCGGAACGTAGTACCGCGCCCCAGCTCCGAATCAAATTCTATCTGACCATTGTGAATCTGCACAAATCGAAAGGTATTGGCGAGTCCGATGCCGGAGCCTCCGGCGCGCGTGGTGTGGAAAAGCTGGAAGATTTTCATCTGATCGGCCGGCGAGATTCCTTTGCCGGTGTCTGCCACCGCAATCTCCGCGAACTCGCCCGCGCGCCGCAGGCTCAGCGTGATTTGCCCGGCGGGCGGCGTGAATTCGGACGCATTCAAAAGCAAATTCAGCACGGCCTGATGCATCAGCTGCTGGTCCAGCATCACGGGAGGGAAGAGCGGCGGCAAATCCACCACCAAATCGACGAACGCCTTGTCGATCGATGGCCGCGCCGCGTCGGCCACTTCGGTGAGGAACGCGCGCATGTCCGTCTCTTCCAGATTCAGTTCGACGGGCCGCGTGAAATTCAAGAACGTCTTCACCGCGCGGTCCAGCCGGTCGATTTCGTTGTCGAGCATTTTCACGGCCTGCTGCGGCTCGGGATCGATGGGCATATTGGCCTTCAACACTTCGAGCCACAGCCGCATCGAATTCAGCGGATTTTTCACTTCGTGCGCCACGCCCGCCGTCACGCGGCCCAGCGCCGCAAGCCGCTCGGAAACTTGCAACTGCGTTCCGATGCGCTCGAGCGATTCCACGTCGCGCAGCGTAACGAGCGACCCCATCGCGACGCCCTGCTCGCGAACCACCTGCGCCGACACTCCGATGCGTTGCGTGTGACCGCCGCTCGCGCCTTCGATCGAAATCTCCGCATTCTCCAGCGGCTCGATCTGCTCGCCGCGTACGCGAAGCACTTCGCGCAGCGGGCTGCCCGCCGGGAATATCTCGCTCACCTGCCGCCCGCGCAACTGGTCGAGCGGAACTCCCAAAAATTTCTCCACCGAAGGGCTGATCAACACCGCGCGTCCCGACGCGTTGAAAAGCATGAGCCCGTCCTCGAGTCCGCTCATGATCTGGTCGAGGTTCTCGCGCAACGTGCTGAAAATTTCGCGCACGTCGCGCAATTGTTTTCCGATGCCGACGATCTTCGTGCTCACCACGCTCAATTCGTCGCCGCGCGCCACCACCGGCTCCAGATCGAATTCGCCCGCCGAGATTCGGTCCAATTGTTTCGAGATGCGCTCGATCGGCGCCAGCGCCGCGCTGCTCACAATGAACGCGAGAAATGTGGAGAGCAGCACCGCGGCCAACGCATAAATTCCCGCGGATTTAAACGTTGGTATCAGTTCATCTCGCATCAGTCCGGAAGAAAGCCCGATGCGAATATCGCCAAATGGGCCGCTGGAAAGCGTGATGGGCAGCGAGACGTCGTACACCTGCTGCGGGCCCACCAGCATATTGATCTGCTGGAAAAATTTCGCGCGCACCAGCGACGAACTCGGCGGCCGCATGGCGACTTTCTGCCCGCGCAGCGCGGCGTCGGTGGAAACGATAACGATTCCATCCTTATCGGTGATCGTGATTTCGTAAATTGTCGGCGAATAGACGAGCGCGTTTTCCATTACCGAATTCAGCGCGCTGCTGTTGTCGAAAACGCGGCGGACGTAATCGTGCAGGTCGGCGGGACTATTCGATGCAGGCGCCTGCCCATCTTTTGCGGCGTCCTGCAGGCTACTCTGGCAGGCTTGCAGAATCTGCTGTGAGATAAAACGCGCGCGGTCCTCGCCTTCGCGCAGCGTCTGGCGCATCAGGCGCGCGATGTAGAGTCCAGACACGAGTGCGACCACCGCCAGCACCAGCAGCGAGGTCGCGAGCGTGAACTTAGTCTTCAGGCTGAGACGCATCTTTCCGCCCCGCCTCGTATTCTTTCAATTTGTTGTGCAACGTTTTCAAACTAATCCCAAGAAGGTCGGCCGCGCGCGTTTTGTTCTGGCTCGTCGCGGCAAGAGTCTGCACGATCAGCTCGCGTTCCATCGCATCGACCGTGGTGCCCACCGGGAAGCGAATGTTGCCCAGGCCGGGCGTCGCAACGGCCGTGGCGCGTCCGAAATCGGTGGGCAGATGCTGGCGCGTGATCACGCTGCGATCCGAAGCGATCGCGGAGCGCTCCAGCACGTTGCGCAATTCGCGCACGTTGCCCGGCCACGGATACGACCGGAAAAGATCCATCACGTCGGTGCCAACCGAGGTGACTTTCTTATCGTGTTTGATGGAAATGTCGGCCAGCAGCGCCTCGACGAGATTCGGAAGATCGTCTTTGTGATCGCGCAGCGGCGGCAAGTGGATGTGAAACACGTTCAGCCGGAAGAAAAGATCCTGTCGCAAATGGCCGTCAGCCACAGCCTGATCCGGATTTTTATTCGTTGCGGCTACCACGCGGACGTCCACCGCCGTTTCCACCTTGCTGCCGAGCCGGCGGACTTTGTGATCCTCCAGCACGCGTAAAAGCTTGGCCTGGGTGGGCGCGGGCATCTCGCCGATTTCGTCGAGCAGCAGCGTGCCGCCGTCGGCGAGCTCGAAGCAGCCGATGCGCCGCTCGGCCGCGCCAGTGAATGCGCCTTTCTCGTGGCCGAAAATTTCGCTTTCCATCAGCGATTCGGGAATCGCCGAGCAATTGATCGCAACGAACGGCCGTTCCGCGCGCGGTGACAGCATGTGAATCGAGCGCGCCACCATTTCTTTGCCGGAGCCGGTCTCGCCGGTGATCAGCACGGACGCGGTGGACGGCGCGGCGATTTCCACCTGGCGCATCACTTCCTGCATCGGTTCGGAAACGCCCACAAGTGCGCCGAGTTTTCCAGCGGTGCGCAGATCGCGCGTCAGAGCTGCGACAATTTTTTGATCTCGGGAACGGCCGAGGGCGCGTTCCAGGAGCGCGCGCAGCACGGGCGGCTTCAGCGGTTTTTCGATGTACCAGTAGGCGCCTGCGTCGATCGCCTGCACCACGCGCTCGTCGCTGCCGCGGCCGGTGATGATGATCACGGGGATGTGCAGGATTTCGTCGCCGAGCTGTTTCAGAAAGTCGAGGCCGTTCATGCCGGGCAGCTCGACGTCAGCCAAGATGAGGTCCGGTTGGAATTCCTGGAATTTTGCGAGCGCTTCTTCGCCGCTGCCGACGCCCAGGATCGTCCAATTCCACTTGCGCAGAAGGGCTTCGTAGCCCTTGCGCGCGTTTTCTTCGTCTTCGACGATCAGGATGCGCTGCAGCTGCGGATTTTCCGTGGCCATCAACTTTTGAATCTAGCAGGAGTCGGTGGTAATGCCAAGGCGAGGGCCGGAGCCGCGATGGTGCTTAGGAAGCTGATGCGGGAATGGGTTGAGGTTGTGCCACGCACCCTTTTGCGAAGAAAAGGGTGCGGCACCCGAAAAGTCAAAGGCACACCGGCGAGAACTCCCATGCTACCTGCAGAATTCTGAAATCGTCATTGGAAAGTGCCGTTTTCATTGTCGATTAGAAATTAAGTTGGCTAGTGTTTTGTTGAGGTTGCGGCGTTTTCTAATCCCTTCCATTGTCGATTAGAAATTTCAGATTCCAGTTCGGCCTCGAGCGGTTTGTCGGCCGGGAGCGCGGAGCCTGTGTTCGAAGCGGCTTGGGTGTGTTCGATCTGATAGATGACGCGCTTGGGTGAGTGAATCCACTCGCCCTTCTCGTTGATTTCGGAGATGGCCTGGATAGCCTTTAGGACGGCATTGGCGGAAGGCTCGCAGGATTCGGCGTTTTCGACGATGTGAGCGACGGCGGAACGGAAATTGAGCATGCGGCGCTCCCAGAGGCCGGTGGCGTGAGCGTGACGGTAGATGGTGCGGAAGTCGTGGAGTTCGTAGTCGGTGCTGATGTTGATGCAATTGTGCCAGTGGAGGAAGTCGAGTTCGATGTCTTCGCGGTCTTTGTGATTGCAGACGGCGCATTTGCGGGCGTGGCGGTCGAGAGACGGTGGATTTGCGGTGGTTGTGATTTGATGTTGTTTTGTGGTCATTTGTTACGAGCGTAACAGAGGGACAGGCGAAAGTAGCCTGTACTAGCGGACAGATCAAGGACAGCTGGCGAATGCGGGGATGATTGGGGTGGAGGTGGTGAGAACGAAAGCGGGGAGAGATCCTTCGGCCCGTGAACGGGCCTCTGGATGACGTCAAAGGCGTGACTGTGGTGCGGGCGTTTTGAAGAAACGCTCGTTGTTGCGATTGCGATGCGCGAAGCGCTCACGCGCGGCGGAGTTGGATTGCGCGGGCCAGGGCCAGCTGGAGCTTCATGTTGGGTTCGAGGGTGATTTCCTGGCCCATGCCGGCGGTGGCCATGAAGGCTTCCGCGCCGGATTCAGCGGCGCCTGTTGCGGCGCCTTTCGCGTCTTTCGCGGCGACGCCGGGAGCAGCGCCACTCATCGCGGCGGCGAGCGCGGCGAGAATTTCGTCGTTGCGCTTCACGGGTGCGTATTCGATGGCGCCTTCGTGATCATAGAGCACGTGAAGTTTCTGCGCCTCGGGCGCGTCGATCAGGTTCGCGGCGAGCGGCGCCCAGCCTTGCGGCGTGTGAATTTGGTCGAAGGTGAGCCAGAGGCGGGCTTTGTCCATCACGTCGGCGGTGTGAACCTTGGCGATGTGGCCGCGGATCGCGGTGCCCGGAGGCAGCACCACGCCGCCGGGCATGGCGATCGGGTCGAGCGTGCGCGCGAGGAAGGCTTTTCCGACTTTGTCCTGCTTGGTGGAAAGGCGAGTCTCGAGCGTCACAAGGAAGCGGCTGCCGGGCGTGCCGGCGATGGGCGGCGCGTCTTGTTGTTGCGCATCTTGCGGCACAGCGTAGGGGGTCGAGACTTGGGCGTCGTCCTGCTGCGTTTGTTGCTGTTGCTGCGGGCTCGCGAACGATGGCGCGGCGGAGATCGACAGGCAGAGAACGGCAAAACCGAGAGGTTTCCAGCGAAGCATGCGCTCCTCCAAAACTCGGATGTAGCGCCTTCTGCTGGAGTAGAAAGCGGCTTGGGTCATTGTATCAAGAACACGACGAGGGTAAGAAAGTTTCGCCCGGCATTCGAGGAGGTGGCGTGTCAGGGGGGAGTGCACGTTCGAGAGCGCACTGCGCTCTCTCAGTGTGAATTCGCGGGTGTTCCGCGAATTCAGCGGTGGCAGAGCGACCGCAGTCTAAGGCGCTTCGCGCACGGGAAAAGCGTGCGGCGGCGTTGGCGGAAAAAAGAGTACTGTTACGGCCTCGGGGTGAATTATACTTCGCTCCGATTCGCGGTTTGCCTGGGACGTGTCGCCCCAACTCCCTTTTTCGGCCCCTACTATTGGATTTGAGGGGTATCTCCGATTGCGCACCGGTCCGCGTGCCAAATCACCGGGCGCAAGCCGCACTCTTAATCGTGGCAACGATATTTGGAGGAGTTCATGAAGTCCGCTGAACGCATCGCAATTCTATTCCTAGCGGGAATTTTCATCGCGGCGCCTGCGTTTGCGGGTGACGACACGAAGGCCGATACCGCTGCGAAGGCCGCCGATTCTACCAAGACGGATTCCAAGGGTGCGGCTGCCGCGACGAACGACAAGGATACGGCGGCCAAAGCGACGACCGATTCGACTGCGCCTGCGGATTCGAATGCGACTCCGACCGCCGCTCCCGCCACCACTGCGATCGTCGATCCGAATGCGGGCGCGCCTGCGCCGATGCCGAAGGGTGCGGTGGCTTCGGGCAGCTACCAGGAAGCAGCGGCGTACAACGCGAGCATCAAGTGGAATCCGATGCCGGCGCTGGACGGCAACCCCGGACTTTTCACGTTGGAGTTGGGAGACATTCTGCCGAAGCACGCGTGGAACGTGGGCGTGGGCGTGAACAAATTTTCGGAAATGCCGGGCGACATCACGCAGCTGCAGGCCATTCCTTCATTTGGCTACGGCATCACGAACTGGCTCGAGGGATTTTTTACGATGAACGCGTACGACCACATTCACGTGGACGAGCCGAGCCTGCTGAGCCTCGCGGACCCGAACATCAATAATCCCCAATACCGCGGCACGATCTATCCGTCGATCATTCCTTCTACTGGATTTCCACCGGCGTATGTAGAGGATGCGCCGTTCGCTCACTACAATGGCGGGGGAGCGGGCGAAATCGACTTGGGATTCAAGATTGGAGTGATGTCTGAGAAGCGCGGCAAGCCGCTGAGCCTTTCGATCCGCAACGACTTTTTCATCCCGACGGCCACCGGTTATGCGAACCTTTATTCGAACCAGGTGCAATACGGAAAATTCAACTACGGAATCGGCGTTGAGGCGAGCAAGACGATTTTGGGGAGCACGCTGGAGCTGACGGGCAACTGGTCGTTCCGGTTCACGCGCAAATCCACCTACGATGTTGCGTTCCCGGGTGGCATCCCTGGCACCTCGACCATGACCCTCAACCTTGCGGACCAGATGCAGGTGGGCGCGGGCATGATCGTGTGGCCGCGGAAGCGTTTCCAGATCATGACCGAGTACGACAGCATGATTTACATCAACAAGGGAATTCAGAACACCACGTTTGGCGCGCGCGACCCCGTGCAGAGTGTGACCGGCGTGCGAATTTATTTCTACAAGCATGCGGCGATCGACATCGGCTACCGCTACGCGCTGAATTTGAACAACCACGTGGACCGCAACGGATTCGTGGTGAAGCTTGCGGCGGCGAACTGGCATGACATGCCGCTGCCGCCGGACAACGTCACGGCGTCATGCGCGGCGGATAAGTCGAGCGTGATGGAAGGCTCGGGCGATGTGGTGGTAGTGAGTGCGACGGGCACGAGCGCGAACAATTTCCCGCTGACTTACCTGTGGAGTGCGAATGGCGGGAAGGTCTCCGGCGCGGGGCCGTACGTGCGGTGGGATTCGACGGGCGCGGCGGCGGGGAATTATGCGATCACGGCGCGCGTGGACAATGGCAAAGGCGTATCGGGTGGCTGCTCGGCGAATGTGACGGTGCAGCCGAAGCCGGTAGTTGCGCCGACGATGCAGTGCGCGGCGGATCGCTCGACGGTGGTAGCGGGCGAGCGGCCGAACATCACGGCGACAGTGAACGATCCTTCGGGATTGCCGCTGACCTACTCGTGGCAGTCGAACGGCGGGCAGATTGTGGGCTCGGGCCAGACGGTGCAGCTCGATACTTCCGGGCTTGCGCCGGGTGCGTACACGGTGACGGGTCGAGCGGAAAATTCGGCGCATGCGGCGTGCGATTGCACGGCGAATGTGAACGTGACGGCTCCGGCTCCGCCGCCGGCGGCGAGCAAGGTGGCGTCTTGCGCGTTCAAGCCGGGCAGCTCGCGCGCGGATAATGTGTGCCAGCGTTCGCTGGACGATGTGGCGGTGCGGCTACAGTCGGACCCGAAGGCCAAGGCGGTGGTGGTGGGCTACGCGGATCCGAAGGAAGCGCACGCGGACAAGCTCGCGACGGCGCGCGCCGATGCCTGTAAGAAATATCTCGACGATAAGAAGGGCATCGATGCTTCGCGCGTGGAGACTCGCACCACGCCCGGCGAGAAGGGCGCGGACGACAACCGCCGCGCCGATGTGGTGATCGTGCCGGACGGCGCGACTTACTAGACGGATTGTAAATTTGAAAGCGAGTGTCGCGGGCCGGCTTTCGGGCTGCGCCGGCGCTTGCGCTTGGGCAGGAATTTAGGCGCGCGGTTGTGCTGGATGGGCGGCCGCGATAGAGTTCCCGCAGTGTGATGAATATTCTCCGGTTCCCATGGCCCCTTTCGAGTACTGCGCGCGCAGCGTTGCGGTTTGCCGCGATTTGCGCCGCGACATGCGCCGTGGCGCTTTCTCTTCCTGCACAAACCTTTCAGCCGCTGGGCCCGACGGGCGGAGACGTGCGTTCGCTCGCGGCGGATGCGTCGCATCCCGGCACGGTTTATTTGGGGACTACGGACGGAGATGTGTTTGGCTCGCGTGACGCGGGGCAACACTGGGCGCGCCTGGGCCGCACGGGCGACGACCCCACGGCCGTGGTGAGCGCGCTGATTGTGGACGAGCACGACGGCTCGACGCTCTATGCGACCACGTGGACGCGCGGGCGAGGCGGCGAGAGCGGCGCGGTGTACGTGAGCCACGACGCAGGACGTTCGTTTCAGTTGGCCGGGCTTACGGGGCATGCGCTGCGCGCGCTGGCGCAGGCGCCGAGCGATCCGAACGTGCTGGTGGCGGGCGGACTCGACGGCGTGTTCCTCACACGCGATCATGCGATCACCTGGAAGCGCATCACGCCGGACGACTACGCCGAGCTGCGGAACGTGGATTCGCTAGCGTTCGATCCAGCGGATGCGGCGACGGTCTATGTGGGGACGTTTCACCTGCCGTGGAAGACCAAGGATTCGGGCGAGCACTGGCTGGCGATTCACGACGGGATGATCGACGACTCCGACGTGCTGAGCCTGGCGGTGGATGCGCGGAAGCCGGACATGATTTTCGCCAGCGCGTGCTCGGGGATCTACAGCAGCGATACGGCCGGAGCGCAGTGGAAGAAGATCGCGGGGATTCCGTACTCGTCGCGGAGAACCTACGCGCTGAAGCAGGATCCGCGCACGCCCGCCGATTTGTACGCGGGGACGAACGAAGGACTTTATATCTCGAAGGACGGCGGCGATTCGTGGAGCCGCACGACGGCGGCGGACTGGACGATCAATGCGATTGCGATCGTGTCTGAGCGAGAAGGCTCGCGCGGCGGCGAAGCGCCGCACCGTCGGATTATTGTGGGCACCGAACAGCAGGGAGTGCTGGTGAGTGATGACGGCGGCGCGCACCTGCGGCGGTCGAACGATGGATTCGTACACCAGCGAATCGTATCGATCGCGACGAGCGGAGCGCGGTCTGTGGCGATTTTGACCGAGGATTCCGATTTGCCGGCGCAGATCAGCGACGACGGCGGTTATGCGTGGAAGGTGATGGGTAACAACGCCGATGCGATGGGCATTGCGGAGATCGTCACGACGCCGGATGGTTGGCGGGCGACGCTCTCCAGCGGCGGACTCGCACGATTCAATCGCGGCGCGAACGCCTGGGCGCGGACGGGAACGGTGGCGGGCGCGGGGTATTTCGGATCGAAGATTCAGGAGCTGGCGTTCAGCGATACGGCGTGGTATGCGGCGACGGAAGATGGACTTTTCAGTTCGTCGAACGAGGGAATCACCTGGACAAAGATTCCGATTGGGCCGGTGGACTTGCCGGTGCGGTCGGTGCAGACGAACCAGACGGGGAACGCGATCTGGATTGCGTCGTCACGCGGGATGGTTTCGTCCGAGGATGGCGGAAAGAATTGGACGTGGCACGACCTCGATTTGCAGGCGGGCGGCGTGCTGCGAGTCGTCTGGGCGGACGATACATTGTTTGCGCTGGCGCCGGGTGGAGTGTTTGCGTCGCGCGACGGTGGAAGGAATTGGATCAAGCTGCAGCAGGGATTGCCGGGGGCGCAGGCGTCGGACGCGTCGATTACTACGACCAGGTGGCTGATCTCGATGAAGGGCGGCGGGATTTTTGAGTCGCGCGACCGCGGGGATTCGTGGCGGCGGCTGGCGACGCGGGAAGCGGCGGTGGATGGGAGCGGAGACCAGTTTCCGGTGATCACGGCGGCGACGGATGGGAGCCACGTGTACGCGGGGACGGCCAACGATAGTGTGGTGTTGATTGATTTTGGTGGTGAGCGGTAGATAAGACTCCAAGTTAGACAACTTCGAAGTTTTGCCGATGGTGAGCTGTTTGCCAACACAGCGGCCTGTGGTGTGGGCACCGTTGCGCAGCCAAAACTGGCTACCCCACTGCTAACCACCGTTCCCGAAACGGGAATGTACTGACCTCGTGCGTAGTTCCCGCATTTTCAGGCACTTGCAAAATTGCGTAGTTTTACGGACTTGTGACTTAG
The DNA here is from genome assembly GCA_963702125.1 of uncultured Acidobacteriota bacterium. Taxonomy (GTDB): domain Bacteria; phylum Acidobacteriota; class Terriglobia; order Acidiferrales; family UBA7541; genus Palsa-295. The sequence continues at coordinate 2,621,903 of OY969716.1, read as the reverse complement.
CCCAAAGTGGCACTAAACTCCGGGCCAAGTTGGTCCGATTGGTGTGATTAAATGTTCTGTTTTGTTCAAAGCGGGAAAATCCCCAATTGGAACAGGCCTTGCATAGCGAGTGGGAAAGCAGCGTTTCAAAAGGAGATTCTTGATGTCCACTGCAACGAGTGCGGCGCAATTGATCGAGAGGCCTGCGACGGCGACCGTATTAATTGTGGATGATGAGGACTCGACGCGAAGCCTGTGCCGCGACGTGGTGTCCGATGCGGGGCTGAGGACGAGGACGGCGGCGACGACCGAGCAGGCCTTGGAGATATTGGATCAATCTCCGGTGGACATTGTGATCACGGATTTGCGCGTGCCGCAGATTGGCGGTCTGGGGCTGATCAAGAAGATTCGCGAGATGTATCCGCAGACCGCGGTGATGGTGCTTACGCAATACGGAACGATCGAAAGCGCGGTGGAAGCGACGAGGATGGGCGCGGCGGACTACATCACGAAACCGTTTCACATTCCGGAGCTGCGCTCGAAGCTGGACCGGATGGTGCGGACATTCGAGGTGGATAACGAAAACCGCGTGCTGCGCGAGACGCTGCGAAGCCGGCCGGGGTTTGCGGGGCTGATCGGCGTTTCGGCGAAGATGCAGAAGGTGTACAAGCTGATCGAGAAGGTGAGCCAGCATGCGTATCCGGTGCTGATTCTGGGCGAGAGCGGCACGGGTAAGGAGCTGGTGGCGCGGTCGATTCACTTTTCGGGTGTGCGGCGGGTGAAGCCGTTTGTGCCGGTGGATTGTTCGGCGCTCGTGCCGACGTTGATCGAAGCGGAATTGTTTGGGCACGTGAAAGGCGCGTTTACGGGCGCGGTGCATACGAAGCAGGGATTGATGGAGACGGCGGAGACGGGGACGCTGTTTCTCGACGAGATCGGCGAGTTGCCGACGGATTTGCAGGCGAAGCTTTTGCGTGCGATTCAGGAGAAGGAGATTCGTCCGGTGGGCGGGACGGATCGGGTGGCGGTGGCGTCGCGCGTGATTGCGGCAACGAATCGCGACCTGGAAGCCATGATTCAGAAGGGAAGTTTCCGTCAGGATTTGTATTTCCGGTTGAACGTGGTGCAGATCAAGCTGCCGCCGCTGCGCGAGCGCAAGACGGACATTCCGATTTTGATCAACGCGTTTCTGGAGAAGCGCAGCGCGGAAAGCGGGAGGCCGTATCAATTTTCCGAGGCCGCGATGGCCCAGATTCTGGCGTATGACTGGCCGGGGAACGTCCGCGAGCTGGAGAATGCGGTGGAGCGCGCGACGGCGCTCAACAGCGGACCCATCCTTGATTTGGCGGATTTGCCGTCGAATGTGGCGTACACGATGAACCAGCGGGTGCCGATGCCGGATGAGATTATGCCGCTGGAGGAGTTGGAGAAGCGGGCGATACTGCATGCGCTGCATGAGGCGAGTGGAGATAAATTGGAGGCGGCGAAGCTTTTGAAGATTGGGAAGACGACGCTCTACAGGAAACTCAAACAGTATGATGCGCAGAAGAATCGGCTGAGCCGGCAGGCGGCGGGGGCGAACTGAAACCCGTTGAGGTCGAGATCTTGCCCGCTAGGCGCGTGATTGGTGCGAGGTGGTGTTGACGCGGGCAAGGCGGTGGCAGAGCGACCGCAGTCTAAGGCGCTTCGCGCGCGGGCGAGATCGCCCGTGCAGTCAAAATCAAAAGCGGAAGAGGGATCCTTCGGCCCGTGAACGGGCCTCTGGATGACGTCAAAGTCGGAATCAACGGCGACGGCAACAGCGACGGCAACGGCACACAGGCCAACTCCAGCCTGTGCCACTCTTTGTGGCGTGCGCACGCTCGAGGGTCGAGTTCCCGGAACGGTAATTTGAATTCAACGTGGGAAGAGATTTTTAATCTTTTTGTCGGTCTGCGGTAAAACCAGCGAAAAATTGGGAGTTTTGGGGGCGCGCCGGGGGCAGAGGTGTGTGCGCCGTGGTCCGAATCATGCAGGGGGAAGGGGCATGATTCGAAGCGGCGTGCGATGAAGCGCGGAGAGGCGGGGACAACCGAAACGGAACTTCGATTTGGGGCGGAGGTGTCGTCGGAGCAGGTGTCCCCGCAGGCGCCGCCGGAGTTGGAGTCGAAGCTCGTGAAATCGGCGCCGTTAGGCGAGCTGCAATTGAAGATGCTGCAGAACGAGAAGATGGCGGCGCTGGGGCGGATGGTTTCCGGCATCGCGCATGAGTTGAACAATCCGCTGACGGCGATCATGGGGTACGCGCAACTGCTGCTGAGCCACGGGCTCCGGCAGGATCAATTGGTGGAGGCGCGGCGTGTGTTTGAAGAGGCGGAGCGCGCGTCGCGAATCGTGAAGAATCTCTTATATTTTGCGCGGGAGGAAAAGCCGGAGCGGACGCGGGTGGACGTGAATGAGATCGTGGAGCGGGCGCTTGCGCTGAGAAGTTATGAGCTGCGCGTACAGAACATCGCGGTGGAATGCGAACTTGCGGCGGATCTGCCGCGTGTGATGGCCGATCCGCACCAGATGCAACAGGCGATTCTGAATCTGGTGGTGAATGCGGAGCAGGCGCTGGTGCTTTCGCGGGGCAAGGGAACGATCACGATTCGAACGCGCGCGAAGTCGAATGCGCGAATTGTGGTGGAAGTGGCGGACGACGGGCCGGGCGTGCCGGATGAAATTGCGTCGCGGATTTTCGAGCCGTTTTTTACGACCAAGCCGCCCGGAATCGGGACGGGACTGGGACTTTCGATCGTGTACGGGATCGTGCAGCAGCACGATGGGGAAGTGACGGTGGAGAGTGGCGCCAACGCCGGCGCGAAGTTTGTAATCGAGTTGCCGGTTGGTGCCGGGTCAGCGGTGGAAGCGAGAGGGAGCGGGTCGAGCGGCGCGGTGTGGATGCTGCGCGTACCGCCTCGACGGATTTTGGTGGTCGAAGATGAACCGACCATCGCGCAGCTCGTGGTGGACGTGCTGGAGCAAGAGGGCCACCAGGTGGACGCGGTGCTCGATAGCCAGGAAGGCCTCAAGCGGATTTCGATCACCGAATACGACCTGGTGATTTGCGATTTGCGGATGCCCCGGATGGATGGTCCGGCGTTCTACGATTCGCTGGTACGGAGCGGGAGCACGCTCGCAGAGCAAATCGTTTTCATCACTGGCGATACGCTGGCGCCGAGGACGGCGCAGTTTCTGCGGCAGACAGGTCTGCCGTTTTTGCCGAAGCCGTTTTTGGTGCAGGAACTTCTGCTGGTCGTGAATCGGAAATTGCGCGCGGCGGACGTTGCGAAAAAAGTTGGTGTGGCAACGGATGTGAAGACGGAGAAGGCTCGGACCATGAGCCGAAAGGCGTAAATGGATATGCAGCAGGCTTACAAACCGGCGAGGATCGCCCGCGAGTGCGCGGTGTTGATCGGAACGCCGAACGCACAACTAGCACGAAGAATTTCGTATGAGCTGACGCGGGGAACGGAATCGGGCCGGATGCGCGTGGCCCAGACGCTCGAGGGATTGCTGGAGAATTTTACGGAGACGGCGGCGAGTGTGACGTTCGTTGACGATCAACTTTTTGACGGCGTGCAGTTGGTGGAATTTGTGAAGCAGCTGGCGGGGAGCGCGCCGGTGGTGCTGCTGGCCGAGCCGGGGCGCGAGTGCGAAGTGCTGCGGTTTATCGCGGAGGACAAGCTGGATTTTGTGGCGCGGGTGGGGGATTTCGCGCCGTTAGTAGTGAGCGTGATGCAATGCCGTCTGCGCGCGGCTGCGCTGGGGGCGGCGCCGCTGCTCGGCCGCGATGAAGACGCGGCGGCGGAGCTGGCGGAAATCTTCCGGCATGAGATCAACAATCCGCTGACGGGGATACTGGGGAATGCGGAGTTGCTGCTGGCGCATGGGGCGCATTTGAGCGGCACGGATGTGCAGCGGGTGGAGACGGTGGTGCAGCTGGCGGTGCGGCTACGGGAGACGATCCGGCGGGTGAGCGATGCGATTGAGTCGAATACGCGGGTGGAGCGGACGATTTGAGTGGAGCACCGCTGGGAGATGAAAGCGGGGAGGGATCCTTCGGCCCGTGAACGGGCCTCTGGATGACGGGCGTTTTTTCAAAACGCCCGTGAGACGAAGGCTGAAAACAAAAGCAAAAGCAAAAGCGACGGCGGGAAGGGTCCTTCGCTTCGCTCAGGATGACGCGGCTGAAAAGCTCGCCGCGCTTAGAGGCAACTGCAACGACAACGGCACACGGGCGGAAACCCCCTTGCTACTCTGCGCGTTATTTTGTGGCGCTTGGTGAGGGTGGGGGAGTGTCTTTTAGTTTGAGGACCAGGATGCGGCCGTCGGAGTGAAAGGTGCCTCCTGTGGCGGTGTTGGCTTTGGTTAGAGGATCGGCGGGAGTGACGTGGGTGCGCTGTTCGACCAGGCCGGTTTCGGAAAGGGTGTCGTTGACGTATTCGCGTTCGCCGTCGATCGCGGGATCGATTTTATGCGTGACGGCATTGAACGACAGGGACTTTGCGCGGTCGTCGCGTTCGAAGCCGATGTCGTGCGTGGCGGCGATGCACCAGAGCGGACGGCCATCGACGACGAAATCGGATTTCCACACGCGCAGGTGATTGCGCGACATGGCGACGCGAACAGGTTCGGCGTGCGCGAAGCCATAATCCTGAGGGCGATTGAATAGATAAAGCGTGCTCATCGGCATCGTGAGGTAGTCTTTTTTCTCGAAAGAATCTTCGAGAGCGTTCATCACGGTGTCGCCCACGGAGCGATCGACTTTTACCCAGCCGCCGCGCGCGAAAACCGTTTCCACTTGCGCCTGCGTGCCGACGATGAAGATGTTCACCATGTCGCCGGGGTTGCCTTGCTGGTCGCTGATGCGGCGCGGAATTTTCGCGAGGATCGCGGCGGAGATTTCGGGCATCGGCGTTTCGGGCGGGCCGCCGATCGCTGCCGCGGCTGCGGTACTCAGGCCGGGATCGACGACTTCGATCTTCACCTGGAAGCTGCCCTTCGCGCCCGCTGCGTCTTTCATACTCTGATTGATGCCGAGGTAGAGACGCCCGGCGATAGGCGCTTCGTATTCGAGCGAGTCGCCGACGGCGAAGGCTTGCGCGCCGTCGTCTGCGCCGAGCCGGCCGATGAGTTCGCCGTGGCCGCCGCTGGTGAGGGCATACTCGTGAATCAAATCCTCGAAGCCGCGCGCGAGGCCGTTGGGGCCGAAGGTTTTTCCGTCGGGATGTTTTTTGTCGGGCGGGTAGGTGACGGTGCCGGCCGCGGTGATTTTTAGTTTTTCGCCGGTGCGCAGATCGATCTTGGTATCGATCCACTGCTTGGTGGCGTCGATGTCCAGTTGAAAGGCAGTGGCGCCGGGAGCCGCGGATTGAGATGCGGACTGGTTAGGCGAATGCGCGGAGGCCGTCTGAGCGACGGCCGTCCGCGAACCTGCACACGCGTAAAGTGCAGCGACGAGGAGCACTGCGAGCGTCTTGAACATCTTCAGTCTCTTTCCTGAACCGAAAATTTAGTCGCCGGAGAGATTCTTCGGCGAGTGTTTGTTCAGAGTGGCGAGCAATGTTGCGGCGCACGCCGGCGCGGGAACCACACCTTTGAGGACGATGTCCTTCGCGTCGAGCGGCTTGCCGTAAAGGGCTTCGTTGCCGTCGTTGTCCGGGCGAAGCGTGGAGCCGCTGAGCGAGACGCCGGCGAAAATGCCGCGTGCGCGCGAGTAGGAGAGCACTTCGGCGCGCATGGTGACGTCGGTTTCAGCGGAAGCGGTGCGGCCAATGGGGCCTGCCGCAACGGAAGCATCGCCGCCAAGTTTCACTTTGCTGGAAAGGATGCTGCTGGCGGCGCGATCGTTCATCAGGAGCAGGACGAAATCGGTGGCCTGCCCGCCGATCTGAAAGCCGAAGCTGCCGCCTTCGAGGGCCATCATGGTGGGAGCGCCCCAGGGGCCTTGAAAGTTTTCGCCGCTGCGGCAGGTCATGAGGCCGCGGCCATAGCTCGCGCCGACGATGAAGGCGCCTTTGATCACCGAGGGCATCACGACGACGCAGTCGGCTTTGTCGATGACGTTCTGGGGGATGTCGTCGGGGATGTCCATAATTTCCTTGGCGACGAGGCCTGCGCTTTCGACGCGGTCGCAGATGGAATCCGCGGCGGGTGCGGGCAGCGCCATAAAGGCGAGAAGGCCCAGGGCAATGAAATTCCGTTTCATTCTTCCTCCAAGTTTCATTTGAATCCGAGATTGGACAGTAGGTTGGACGTGAGAGGTGGAGAAATGCGAGAGCTGGGATGAAGAAAAACAGGCACTTGAGAAAGGATACACGCGGGTGAGCGGGCGGGCAACCACGCGGTAGAACGCGAAGATGGGCGCCATCCAACGCTATTTACATCGGGGCCGAGTTTACCTACCATGTCGGTTGCTTTCAGTGCCGCGACTGGGCGCGCCGCCCCGCATTTTTGCGCCCGGATCCTACAAAACATACAAACGATGCCCAGAGCACCCAGACTCGTTGTGATCGAACCAAATGGCGTGAGGCGCGAGGTTCCGATCGCGACGACCCCTTTTCGCATTGGCCGGCAAGCCGGGAATGAATTGACGCTGCGCGACAGCCGCATCAGCCGGCAGCAAGCGCAGATTGTGTCTGTAAACGGCGCCATGGTGATCGAAGACATGGGCAGCCGGCACGGGACATTCATCAATGGTGAAAAAAGCTTGCGCCATGAGTTGCACGCGAAAGACCGCGTGGACTTCGGAATGGCGGATTCGTACAAGTTAATTTACCTGGGCGAAGGCGCGACGATCGAGGAATTGGTGGAGCGCGTGGAAGCGCCGGCGCCGACGCAGTCCGGCTCGCGCGAGCTGTATCACCTGGGCGTGCTGCTGGAAGTGGCGCGGACGCTGGGAACGGGGCTGTCGCTGGAAGACGTGCTGACGGCGGTGGTGGATGCGGCGATTCAATTGACGCGCACCGAGCGCGGCGTGCTGCTGCTGGCCAACGACAGCGGCGAGCTGCAAATGATCGTGGCGCGCGATTCGCAGCGTGGGACGCTAAGGCCGGATCAGCTGCAGGTGTCGCAGTCTGTGGTGAAGAAAGTGGCGCAGACGCGGCGAGAATTAATTGTCAGCGACACGGGCGAAGGCGGGATGAATCAGCAGGAGTCCGTGGCGCGGCTGGAGCTGCACACGGTGGTGGCGATTCCGGTGGATAAGCTGCCGGTAATCGAAACGCTGGACGCGACAATTTCGACGCGGCAGGGCGAGTTGCTGGGCGTGCTGTATCTCGATAGCCATGTGCCGTCGAGCGCGTTTTCGGATTTGGATCGCGAAGTATTGCGGACGCTGGCGCGGGAAGCTGCGACGGTGGTAGAAAACGCGCGGCTTTTTGCTTCGTCGCGCGCGAAGCAGCGGCTGGACCACGAAATCGAAATTGCCAGCCAGATTCAGAAGAACCTGCTGCCGAAGGCGCTGCCGAATTTGCCGGATGTGGCGGTGGCGGGATCGACGCTATCGTGCCATTCGGTGGGCGGCGACTGTTTTGACGTGATCGAACTGGGCGGCGGGCGCCACGGATTTTTCGTGGGCGACGTTTCCGGCAAGGGAATTTCGGCGGCGCTGCTGGCGACGCTGCTGCAGGGCGTATTTTTCACGACGGCGGCGATGGATATTTCTCTGCCGGGCGTTTTTTCGCGCGTGAACCAGTATTTGTGCGAGCGCAGCGGAGAAGACCGGTATGCGACGGTGTTCTACGGAATTTTGGACAAAATGGGCCGGTTCGAATATGTGAACGCGGGGCACGTGCCGCCGCTGCTGAAGCGGAAGAAGGGCGGCCTCGAGGGTCTGGGCTCGGCGAATTTTCCGGTGGGCATGTTCCCGGAGGCGGAGTATCAGAGTTCGCGCATCCAGGTGGACCCGGGCGACTTCCTGGTGATCTACACGGACGGCGTGTCGGAAGCGTCCAACACGCAGAACGAACTTTTCGAAGAGGCGCGGCTGCGCGAGATCGTTGAGGATTTCAAGGGAACGAACGTTTCCGAACTGGGCGACGCGATTCGCGAGGGCATGCGCGTATTCACGCAGGGCGCCGCGCAGAGCGACGACATCACCATCATGGTGATCGAATACAAAGGAAACGCATGAGCAAGCGGAAGCCAGCGAAGAAAGCCGCTCCCGCTGCTGCCAAGAAGAAACCGCTGTCGCTCGACCACGCCCTCGCCAAGCTCAATTCAGAAGCGGATCCCGGAGAAGTCGCGTCACAGATCGTGAATTTGCTGGCGCCGGGCGTGGTGGCGGGCGCGCGGATGTGGCGCATTGCGAACAACGCCGTGGTGGTGTGGCGCGAGACCGGAAAACTTCCCGAGGCTGAGCCGGGCAAGATCGAAAAAGTGCTGCAAGGCAAGAGCGGCGCGGCGAATGGAAATCACATCTGGATGCTGGGGCGCGCGGACGTTCCGGTGGGAATTTTGGAAGTGCATCCGGCAGGTAAGCTGGCCGCGAAGAATTCGGAGTGGCTCGACCTCTTCCGCCGGTACGCGGAACTTGCGCTCGAGAGCAGCGAGCGGCGCAACGCGTTGATCGAGATGTCCACGATCGTCGAGGCGACGAAGCGGCTGAACTCGACGCTGGACCTGGCGGAACTGCTCAACATTATTTTGCAGCTGACGACGCGGCATACGGGCGCGGAGCGCGGGACAGTGTTTTTGGTGGACCGCGACGCGCAGGAAATCTGGTCGCTGGTGGGTCTTGGCCTCGACCAGCACGAAATCCGGCTGCCGATCACGAAGGGCATTGCGGGCTGGGTGGCAACTCACGGCGAGACGGTGAATCTGGAGGATGCGTACACGGATTCACGGTTCGAGCCGGAAGTGGATTTGCGGCTGGGATTCCGGACGAAGTCGCTGCTGGCGCTGCCGATTCGCAGCAAGAACGATGAAGTGATCGGCGTGCTGCAGCTGCTGAATAAAAAGAGCGGGCCGTTTACGCGCGCGAATGAGAATTTGCTGAGCGCGATTTCCGATCACGTGGCGCTGGCGCTCGAAAACGCGCAGCTGCATCGCGACCTGCTGCACAAGCAGCGCATGGAGCGCGATCTGGCGCTGGCGCGCAGCATTCAGGTGGGATTGCTGCCGGACCGTCCGCCCAAGCTTGAAGGATTTGAGATTGGAGTGTCGCACCGGCCGTCGCTGGAAGTGGGCGGCGACTATTACGATTTTATTCCGCTGACGGCGGACACGACGCTGATCGTGGTGGCGGACGTGGAAGGCAAGGGCGTCGGGTCGGCGATGGTGATGGCGAACCTGCAGGCCACGCTGCACGCGCTGCTCGCGCATGTGCATGCGCTGGAGCGGATGGTGGAATCGCTGAGCGACATGATGCTGGCCGATACGCGCGGCCAGAAATTCATGACGATGTTTATCGGGCTGCTCGACCGGACGCACCGATCGCTGCATTACGTGAACGCGGGGCACGTGCAGCCGGCTGTGATTCGCGCGACGGGCGAAGTGGATTACCTCACCGAGGGCGGGATGGTGGTGGGCCTATTTCCGGGAGTGCGCTACGAGCGCGGGCACGTGAAGCTGCACCCGGGCGACATTGTGGTGGCGTGCACGGACGGAATCACCGAAGCGGACAACGCGAAAGAGGAAGAGTACGGCTCGGGGCGGCTGATCGAACTGGTGGCGCGCGAGCGAAAACTTTCCGCGGAAGATATCGTGCAGTGTGTACTGACGGAAGTGGATGAATTTTCGCGCGGGGGCGAGCATGAGGACGACCGCGTGATTATGGTGTTGAAGGTAACGTAGTGTTTCTTTGTAAGTTGAAATTTCCCGCGATTTACGAACCTGTCGAAGAGTAGCGCCGCGAACCGAAATTCCACAGCGATATCGCGATTCCCAAAAACACGACTGCGACCACAGGGACGAGCGGAGCGTAACTGGGCGAGACGCTCCGGCCGAGGATTCGCACGCTCGGATAGAAGGACGCAAGACCGAACGGAATAATCCAGCAGAGGAAGAACTGGACGGCGCCGCTGTAAATCGAGAGCGGGTAGCGGCCGAAGGCGATCACGTTCCAGACCGGCGGGTGCACGCCGATGCGATCTTCAAACCAGAACGACACGGTGGATAGGATCAGAAAGACGGAGATATAGATGACTGCGCCGCATAGTGCGAAGAAGATGAGCAGCGCGAGGCGCGTCGCGGTCCACGGAATGCCGAGGCGGTGCATTGCCCAGACCATACAAAAGGTTCCCGTGGCGACTTCCTGAAAGGATTCCAGGCGGAACGTTTCGAAGAGGACCTGGAAGAGCGAGGAGACGGGGCGGAGAAGGACGCGGTCGAATTTGCCTTCGATGATGTAGTTGCTGCCGAATTCGTAGAGATTCATGCTGAGCACGTTGAACAGGCCGTAGGGCACGAGTGAGAAGCCGTAGAGGAAGAGAACTTCTTCGAAGCGCCAGCCGGAGAGCTGCGTGGCGCGCTGGAAGAGGATGATGACGAAGCCAAGGCCGAACAGCGTGGCGGCGAAGCTGGTGACGAGGCTGACGAAGAAGTCGCCGCGGTAGCTGACGCGGACTTTCGCGTACTGTGAGAAATATTCGCCGATGAGCATGGCGTGGCGCTTGAACTGATAGACGAGTTCAGCGGCGCCGGTGCGCTCGGACGGCGGTGCACCGTGCGCAAGCGCGGAGCTTGTGCCGGGCTGGATTGGGTTATCCGCCATGGATGGTGATCTTCTTCGCGCAGCGATTCCACCAGAGGTGCGCGGCGCAGAGCAAAATTATGACCCACGCCCACTGCGCTGCGACGGCGCGAAGCGCGTCGGCGCCGCTGAGCTTGCCGAGATAAATCTGAAGCGGCGCGTAGGCGATGTATTCAAACGGAAGCCATGCGAGGACGCGTTGAGCCGTGGTGGGGAAGAACGTCATCGGGACGAGCAGGCCGCTGAGCAGCTCGATGAGCCAGAACTTTGCGCGGATCAGCGCGAGGATGGATTTCAGCGGCACGGCGCAGGTGCCGATCATGAAATTGATCGCGCCCATCAGGAAGAAGCTGCCGAGAACGGCGAGCATGAACAGCGCGAAATTTTCGCGGGACGACGGCGCTTGCACGGGAAATACGAAGCCGACGACGATGGCGGTGGGCATCGTGAGCAGCACGAGACGGAACGCGGATTCGCCCATGGCGCGCGCGATCCACATCCACTGAATCGAGACGGGCTTGATGAAGTCCATCGCGATCTTGCCTTCGATTACTTCGTAAGCCATTTCGCTATCGATTGTGTTTGTGTAAAACGAGCGAATGATCCAGCCGACGCTGACGTAAGTAATCATCTGCTCGAGGCTGTATCCGGCGATCGGGCGGCCCGAACTGTAAACGGCGCTCCAGATGAAGTAGTACACCGTGACGTTCAGAAAATAGGTGATGATGCCGGTGAAGTAGCGCAGGCGGAAGGCGAGGATGTTGACGAAGCCGACGCGCGAAAATTCCAGATATGGCGCGAGCGCCTGCGCCCAACTACTCACGCGGGCACCTCGAGGCGCGCTTCGCCGGCGTAAATGCGCTTGATGATTTCTTCGATGGGCTCGTCTTCGATCAGCAGGTCGCGCACCTCCACGGCGGCGAGGATGCGGCGGATCAGATCGGACGTTGAGATGAGTGTGCGGTCGAAGCGGATACGGCGGGTGAGTTCGTCCACCTGCTCGAGTTCGAAGCCTTCGCTTGCGAAGCTGGCGAGAGCGTCGGCCTGAGCGCGGTCTTTCAGGACGAATTTAATTTGCTTGATGCGCAGGAGCTGTTGCTTGAGCTGCGCAAGCTGGCCGTCGTAGAGGACTTTGCCGTGGTCGATGATCATGATGCGGCGGCAAAGTTCTTCGATGTCGTCGAGGTCGTGCGTGGTGAGCAGCACGGTGGTGCGGAATTCGCGATTGATGGTTCGTAGGAACTGGCGGATGTGGTCTTTGGCGACGACGTCGAGGCCGATAGTCGGCTCGTCGAGGAAAAGCAACGGGGGATTGTGGAGTAGAGCGGCGGCGATGTCGCAGCGCATGCGCTCGCCGAGAGATAGTTTGCGGACGGGAGTGTGGAGGTAATCGCGGATATTCAGGATGGCGTCGAACTGTTCCATGCGCGCGTCGAAATCGCGCTGAGGAACATCGTAGATGCGGCGCAGAAGCTTGAACGATTCGATGACGGCGATATCCCACCAGAGCTGCGTGCGCTGGCCGAAAACGACGCCGATCGTTTTCACGTACTGGCGGCGCTGGCGGCAGGGAACGTAGCCGTTGATGCGAATCTCGCCGGAGGACGGCACAAGAATACCAGTCAGCATCTTAATGGTTGTGGATTTGCCGGCGCCGTTGGGGCCGATGTAGCCGACCATTTCGCCGCGATTGATTTGGAAGTTGACGCGTTCGACGGCAGCGACGGTGCGGTATTCGCGGACGAAGAGACTTTGAATCGAGCCCCAGACGCCTTCGCGGCGCTTGAAGGAGCGGAAATTTTTCGAGAGGTCGCGGACGTGGATTAGCGGATCGTCGGTCATCGGCTGTGCGATTTTAACATCGGATGCGCGGCGGGCACGGGAAGGTTCGTCGTGCTGGTTTTTCGGCGGCGGATTAGGCGCGGCGGCAGACGGGGCAGTATTTTGCGTCGAGGTGCGAAGGATCGGTTTCGAACATGTTGTTGCAGGTGACGCAGACGCGGTGAATGCGCGGCGCAGGCTGATGTTGGTCGCGGTCGCCAACGCCGCGCTCGCGCGAATCGATTTCACGGAGGTCGTGTTCAACGTTGCGGGTGGCGTCGTGGTCGTGCATCGGGCCACTGTATCATCCTGCGACATGCATGTGACGCACTTATCGGCGTACGCCGTTTGCTAAGGCATGCTTGGTAGGCCTCTGTTACAATTTTTTGAAGTTGGGGGTATTTCGCGCCGAGAGGCGCGCCGAGTTCATGGCGGAACAAAAACCACGAAAATGGATCGTGTGGGTGGTGGTGGGCGTGCTGGCATTTGCAGCGCTGATCTCGCTCACGACTCACCGCCAGAACGCTCCCGTAGTGCCCGTGGCGACGGTTGAGCGCGACAACATCGTTTCCACAATTTCCAGCAACGGCAAGGTTGAGCCGGTTGCACCCGCGATTGCGTACGCGCAGTTTCCAACTTTTGTAAGCGAAGTGAAGGCCACCGAAGGGCAGGCGGTGAAGAAGGGCCAGCTGATCTTGGTCCTCGATTCGGCCGACGTGCGCGCGCAACTTTCGCAGGCACGCGCGGATTTGGTGTCGGCGCAGAGCGATTTGAAAAATGCGACGAGCGGCGGTCCCCAGGATGAGCGGGCGCAATTGCAGGGCGACCTGGCGAAGGCGCAGACGCAGGTAGCGGCGCTCGAAAAGAAGCAGACGGATTTGCAGGCGCTGCTGGCGAAAAAGGCAGCGACGGAAACCGAAGTGGCGGACAACGACGCGGCGCTGGCGAATGCGCGAACGACGGTGGCGACGCTGCAACAGAAACAGCAGGCGCTGGCGACGCGGTCGGGAGTGAGCCGCGAGTCTTCGGAGCTTCGCGTTTCGCAATCGCGGGATACGATTGCGGCGCTGGAGCAAAAAATCCGCTCGGCGACGGTGACGGCGGCGAGCGACGGGACCCTGTATTCGCTGCCGGTGCGCAAGGGCGACTACGTGAAAGTGGGCGACACGTTGGCGGCGATGGCGGATTTGTCGCAGGTGCGGGTGCGCGCGTTTATCGACGAGCCGGATCTGGGATCGCTCGCGGAAAATCAGGTGGTGCAGGTGACGTGGGACGCGCTGCCGGACAAAATTTGGAAGGGGCAGGTTACGCAGCTGCCGAAGCAGGTGGTGCCGCGGAGTTCGCGCAGCGTGGGCGAAGTGCTGTGCTCGGTAAATAATTCGAAAATGGAATTGCTGCCGAACATCAATGTGGAAGTGCGCATCGTGATTCACGACGTCAAAGATGCTGTGGCGGTGCCGCGCGCGGCGGTGCGATCTGTGAAGGGGCTGCGATACGTTTTCGTGGTGGACGGCGACGCAGTGAGGCGGCGCGAGATTCAGGTGGGCGTGGCGAGCCCGGCGAGTTATCAGGTGATTTCCGGGTTGCAGGCGGGCGACAAAGTGGCGGAGCCACCAGCGGGCGTAGAGCTGGAAGATGGGATGAAGATTCGGGCGACGGAGGCAAAATGAGCTGGCGTGAGGCGCGCATCGCGGCAGTGGTTGCGGCGGGAGTGATTTCGGCGGCGGCGGTGCCGGTTGCAAGCGCGGACGTAATCCGTGGTGCTGCGGCTTCGGTGGCGAGGCCGGTGATGCCTGACGCGACGGCGCAAATTCAGGCGGCGCAACGGCAGTTCAACGCGGGGAATTATTCTGCGGCGATTTCGACGCTGCAGGGCGCGGTGTCGCAGAATCCGTCGAGCGCAGAAGCGTATTACTGGCTGGGGCGCTGCCACTACGAGCTGAAGGATTACGACAACGCGATCACGGCGGCGGAAAAGTCGGTGGCGCTCGATCCGAAGAATTCGCTGTTCCACGAGTGGCTGGGCCGGATTTACGGCGGGAAGGCGGATCGCGACCGGAGTTTTTCATATGCGCGGAAGGTGAAGAAGGAATTCGAGACGGCGGTGCAGTTGAATCCCGCGAACATCGACGCGAGGCGCGACCTGGAAGACTACGAGATCGAGGCGCCGTGGATGGTTGGCGGGAATAAGGATGACGCGAAGGCGCAGATGGACGCGATTGCGGCGCTCGACCCGGTTGAAGGCGATTTGGCGCGCGCGATGTACGACGACGAAGCGCTGAAGAAGCCCGACGCGGCGCTGAAGGATTATCACGACGCGCTGGCGGCGAATCCAAAAAAGATCGAGCCGTATCTGGACGCGCTGGCGTACTACCAGAAGCAGGGCAAGGCGGCTGACATGCAGGGGGCGATTCAGCAGGCGTCGCAGGTGGCGCCGAACGATCCGCGGCTCACGTACTATCGGGGCGTGGCGTCGGTGCTGGCGAATACGAATCTGGCGGACGCGGAGAAGGACTTGAAGTCGTATCTGGCGAGCACGCCGGACCGTAGCGATTGGCCTTCGCATGCGTCGGCGCGCGAGTGGCTGGGGCGGCTTTACGAGGCGCAGGGCAAGCGCTCGGAAGCGGCGGAGCAGTATCGCGCGGCGCTGCAGCTTGACCCGGACCGCAAGGACGCGAAGGCGCGGCTGGCTAATCTGGAGAAGGGCACGAAGTAGGTCGAGCCGGTGAAGCATCGCGCGTAGGGCGGCGCGACGAGCGTCGGACGGGCGGCGGAAATTCCGACATCATCGCGCGGCTAACGCGCATCTATTCCTAATAGACAATGGCTTCTTTCATTCCAGCGCTGAAAAACAAACCCATCTTTCTAGGCGAGACGTGGAGCCTTGCGCTGCAGGCGCTGCGCGCGAATAAAGTGCGCGCGATGCTGACGATGCTGGGAGTGATCATCGGCAGCGCGTGCATCGTGCTGGTGGTGACGGTGGCGCTGACGGCGAAGCGTTACATCGTTGGGCAGATCGAGGCGGTGGGGTCCAACTTGATTGTGGGCGAGGCGCTGAGTCCGGGCGCGGACCGGCCGGAATCGATTGGCGACCAGATTAATCCCAGCGATCGCGAAGCGGTGCTGCGCGAAGTGCCGCAAGTGGTGCAGGCGGCGGGCACGCACGACATTGCGATGAGTGTGACGGTGGGTGGCACGGAGCGGCCTGTAAATCTGGTCGGCGTTACCGATGGCTTTCAGGACATTCGAAAACTTTTGATTACGCGCGGCCGGTATTTCGATCAGGACGACATGCTGACGCGCGCGAAAGTTTGCCTGCTGACGCAGAAGCTGGCCGACCTGATTTATCCGAACGAAGATCCGGTGGGAAAAGATATTCGCGTGGGCGATCTGCATTTTTCGGTAATCGGAGTGTTTCGCGAGCGCGTCTCGACGTTCGGGTTGACGGAGCTGACGCCGGAGTCGCTGATCGTTCCGTTTCCGCTGATCAAGGACTACACGGGGACAGATTTTTTCAAATCGTTCTACGCGCAGGCGGATTCGCCGGAAAACGTGGATGCGGCGACGCAAGCGATCAGCGAGCTGCTGGAGAGCCGTCACCGGCCGGGCGCGAAGTATCGAGTGCAGAACTTGAGCGGGATTCTGCAGGCCGCGCGGTACATATCGGCGGCGATGACAGGCGTGCTGATCATCACGGCGTTGATCGCGCTGACGATCAGCGGCATCGGGATCATGAACATCATGCTGGTGACGGTGACGGAGCGTACGCGCGAAATCGGAATCCGCAAAGCGATTGGAGCGCCGCGCGATGCGATCCTGTATCAATTTTTGATGGAAGCGATCGTGATCAGCGGGACGGGCGCGATTATCGGCATCGCGATCGCGCTGGCAATTCCGGCGATTCTGAATTTCGTGCTGACGCTGGTGCCGGAAGCGGCGGGAGTGCACATTCCGGTGTCTGGTATGTCTGTGATTATGGCGTTTTTGGTATCGTGTTCGACGGGGCTGCTTTTCGGGTACTTGCCGGCCAATCGCGCGGCGCGGCTGCATCCAACGGAATCGTTGCGATATGAATAAGCACAAAATTCTTCGAGTAACGACGCTCGCCGCGTTTGCGGCGTGTGCTGCGCCGTGCGTTCGCGCGCAAAAGCAAGTCCCGGTATTTCTGCGAGCGCCCGAGCCGACGCAGGCATCGACATCGGCGCCGGCGCAACAGCAGCCGCTGAGCGCGGGCACGCTGACGATGCATCAGGCGATCGCGCTTGCGATTCAGAACAGCCGCGACATGACGCTGGCGCGGATGCAGTACCGCGTGGCGGCGGACGCGGCGGGAGTGGATCGCGCGGGGTTCATGCCGAACCTTTACACCGGCTCGGGCGCGGCGTACACGTACGGGTTTCCGTCGATCGGCGGCGGGCCGCCTGCAATTTTCCAGGTGAACTACCAGCAGGACATCTTCAATCCGCTGCTCAAGGCGCAGCAGCGCGCGGCAGAAGAGCACGCGAAGTCAATGAAGATGGAAATCGATCACACGCGCGACGCGGTGATCGTGCGCACGGCCGAAGCGTACCTGGAATTAGCGAAGGTGCGCCACTCGCTGGACCTGCTGCGGACCGAACAGGTGAGCGCCGAGAAAATTGTGGGAGTGACACGCGAGCGCGTGGCAGCGAACCAGGAGCTTTCGATCGAAGAGACGCGCAGCGAACTGACCGCGGCGCGCGTGAACGAACACATCATCAAGCTGGAAGGCCGCGACGCGATCCTCACGGAACAGCTCCGCAATCTGACGGGACTTTCCGATTCGGATTCGATGAACGTCGAGACCGAAGAGCCTTCGTTTGCGACGGACCTGCAGGCGAATCAGCTGGCGGACCTGGCTATGCACTCCGACCCATCGATTCAGGAAGCGATCATCGACCGCGATTCGCAGCTGCAAATTCTGCGCGGCGCGAAGCTTGCGTACCTGCCGACGCTTTCGGTCATCGGGCAGTACAGCATCCTGAGCAGCTTCAACGACTACGACAAGTACTACCAGCCGAATTCGTTTCAGCGAAATAACATTGCCGCCGGTGTGCAGATCAACATCCCGATCTTTTCGGCGAAGACGCGGGCGAACGTGTCGCTGGCGAAGAGCGAGCTGGCGCAGTCCGAAGCGATCCTGGGCAGTAAGCGGCAGGACGTACGGCTCGACGTGTTGCAGAAAGAGCGAGGCGTAAGGGAGCTGGCCGCCACCAAAGAGGTGGCTCGCCTCGACCTGAAGCTTGCGCAGCAGACCATGGAGCTATCCCAGGCGAAATTTGAACAAGGCAATTTGACGCTTCGCGACATCGAACAATCGAGGCTGGACGAGAACGAGCGGTGGGTGACGTTCTTGGACGCTGATTTTGCCCTGCAACAGGCGCAATTGGGCCTGCTGCAGGCGACGGGCCAACTGGCCAAGGTGTTTCAGTAGAGCACTCCGGGCAGAAACCCGCGCTTGGGGTATCCTCTAATATCGAGTAAAATAAGCTTTGCAATTATCGTGTGCGAGATTGGCCGTATCTTGTTGAGTTCTGAGGGGGTAATAAGTAGATGGCGTCTGTAATGAAGACTTTGCTTTTGAATCCGCCGAGCTTTGAGAAGTTCGACGGCGGTGCTGGGTCCCGTTGGCCCGCGACCCGTGAGATCGAGTCGTACTGGTATCCGGTATGGCTATCCTACCCGGCCGGCATGTTGCCGGGAAGCCGCCTGCTGGACGCTCCCCCGCAACACATTACCCCCCTGGAAGTGATGGACATCTCGAAGGACTACGAATTTGTGGTTCTTTTCACCTCGACTGTGGGTTTCTACAGCGACCTGAAGATGGCGCGAGGCATGAAAGAGCGCAAGCCATCGATCAAGATTTGCTTTGTGGGGCCGCAAGTGCAGATCAAGCCGGCGGAAAGCTTGCTGGCGAGTGAAGACATCGACTTCGTCGTGCGCGGCGAGTTTGACTTCGCGGTGGTGGATTTCGCGAACGGCAAGCCGCTTTCCGAGATTCCAAACGTGAGCTGGCGCAAAGACCGCGAGATCGTGCACAACCCGTCGCGGCCGATGCTGCAGACGGCGGAACTGGATTCGCTGCCGTTTGCGACGGACGTTTACCAGCGCGACCTGCAGGTCGAAAAGTACAACGTACCGTTCCTGCTTCACCCGTTCGTATCGTTTTACACGGCGCGTGGATGTCCGGCGCTGTGCACGTTCTGCTTGTGGCCGCAGACGCTTTCGGGTCACGCCTGGCGCGTGCGTTCGGTGGAGTCTGTGGCGCGCGAATTCAAGCAGGCGCACAAGATGTTCCCCCAGGCGAAGGAATTTTTCTTCGACGACGATACGTTCAACATCCGCAAAGACCGCGTCATGGCGCTTTGCAAGGAATTCAAATCGGAAGGTTTCCGCTGGTCGTGCACGGCGCGCAGCCACAGCGACCTGGAAACTCTCGGCGCGATGGCCGACGCCGGTTGCCGTTTGTTGATCGTCGGATTCGAATCGGGCGATCCGCAAATTTTGAAGAACATCAAGAAGGGCAATACCGTCGAGATGGGACGCACCTTCGTGCAGAACTGCAAGAAAGTGGGTATCCACGTTCACGGCGACTTCATCATCGGCTTGCCGGGCGAGACGAAAGACACGATCGAGAAGACGATCAACTACGCGAAAGAGCTGGACTGCGAAACGATACAGGTTTCGATGGCGCACGCCTATCCCGGCACCGCTCTTTACGACCAGGGCATGAAGGAAGGATTCCTGGCCGGCGAAGCGATCACCGACGACATGGGCCACCAGCTGCCGCACCTGCAGTACCCCGGCCTGTCGCGCGAGTACATGGTCGAATCCGTGAACCGCTTCTACGACGAATATTATTTCCGCCCGCGCGTTGCGTGGCGCATCGTGCGTGAAGCGCTGTGGGATTCGCACGAGCGCAAACGCCTGTTCCACGAAGCAGTGGATTTCATGAAGCTTCGCCACGACCGCATCAAGGTCGCCAAGAAGGGCGTGGCAAAGAAAGCCATGATCCAGGTGAAAGTTCCGCCCATTGCCGGCGAATCGCAAGGCGCATGAGTTCGCAGCACGGCGGACTGCACCTGAAGACGATCGTATTTCTGTTGTTGATGGTCGTGTTCGGCCCGCTGGGCGATGTTTTTCTCGGTAAGGGAATGCGGGAACTCGGGGAGTTGAACTCCTGGGCTCCCGCGGACCTCCTTCATTTTTTCTCCCGCGCGTTCACCTCCGGAACGGTTTGGCTCGGCATTCTGCTGCTCATCGCGTTTTTTGTCTGCTACACGCTGCTGCTTTCGTGGGCGGATTTCAGCTTCGTGCAGCCGGCGTCGTCGTTTGCGTACGTGATCGTCGCGCTGCTTGGCCACTATTTTTTGGGCGAGGTAGTGAGCGTAACGCGGTGGTTTGGAATCGCGCTGATCTGCCTGGGAGTGCTGTTTGTGGGGCAAACGCCGCACAGAACCACGGAGCCCTCCTGAAATGAATCCATTTGTGATCAAGAAGGTCGTATTGTTTTTTCTGGTGGTGTGCGCGAGCACGGCGGGCGAGCTGTGCATCAGCCGCGCGATGAAGTCGATCGGCGAGGTGAAAGATTTCCGGCCGATGGCGCTGCTGCGAACGGTGTGGCGCGCGGTGCAGGTGGGCGTGCTGTGGGTGGGGCTGGCGCTGATGACGGTGGCGTTTTTCTCGATGCTGATGCTGCTCTCGATGGAAAATGTGAGCTTCGTGGTGCCGGCGACGGCGCTGAGCTACGCGGCCGGCGCGTACGGCGGCCGCGTGTTTTTGGGTGAACGCGTGGCGCATCTGCGCTGGGCGGGCGTTGTGCTGGTGTGCATCGGCGTGGCGCTGGTCTGGCAGGGCAAGGGCTAGGGCAGTATGTGGTTGCACGCGATCCGCGTCATCGCATACGCGCTCGCGCTGGGTTCGTTCGCGTATTTTGGCGTCGCGCTGTATGCGGCATGGCGATTTTTTGAGCGTGGCGCGCCGGTGGGCGCCGTTTCCGATAATTCCGCACCTCCTCTCTCCGTACTAAAACCGGTTTACGGGCTCGATCGCGAGACGTACGAGAACTACGCGAGTTTCTGCACGCAGGACTATTTCGATTACGAAATTCTTTTTTGCGTGAGTGATGACAGCGATCCCGCTGTGTCCGTGATCGAGAAGATCATTCGCGATTTTCCGAAGCGTTCGATTCGATTGTTCGTCGGCTCCGAGCCGCTCGGGGTGAGCGACAAGGTGAACAAGCTGGCGCGGATGGCGCGCGAGGCGAAACACGATCTGCTGGTGGTGACGGACAGCGACGTGCGCGTGGAGCCGGGATTTTTGCGCGCTGTGGCGGCGCCGTTTAACAATCCGGAGATCGGAGGAGTGACGTGTCTCTACCGCGGTCTGACGGACGGGTCGCTTGCGGCAAATCTCGAAGGGACGGGGAACAGCACGGATTTTGCGGCGGGTGTGCTGGTGGCGTGGCTGTTTGCGCCTGTGAATTTCATGCTGGGCGCGGTGATGGCTACGACGAAGCAATGTCTCGCGGAGTTCGGCGGGTTCGACGCGCTGGCGGATTATTTTTGCGACGACTACGAGCTGGGGAATCGTATCGCGGGGCGGGCGCACCGCGTGGATCTGATTTCGTTTCCGGTTTCGATTGTGTATCCGCACCAGGGGATCGGCGAGGCGGTGAGACACCAGTTGCGATGGAATTTGAGCATCCGGTTTTCGCGGCCGCTGGGGCATCTTGGGCTGATCTTTACGCAATCGCTGCCGCTTGCGGTGGTTGCGGCGGTGCTGTCGCCGACTTTTGCGATTGCAGCGGCTTTTATCGCGACGTATCTGGTGCTGCGTGGGATGACGGCCTTGGCGATTGGGTCGGATGGAATGCGCGACAGACTGATATTGCGGAATTTGTGGCTGCTGCCGGTGCGCGATGCGTTTGCGTTTGTGGTGTGGGTGGCGAGTTTTTTTCCGCAGACGATTGTGTGGCGCGGAAAGCGGTTCCGGGTGCGGGACAAGCGGCTGGTGCCGGCCTGAGGTTTGCTGCGTGCGGCGAGTGCGCCGCGGGCGCTTATTGCGGGCGCTGGAGAAATTTGTAGAGTTCGTTCGCGGCGGTGAATTCGTCGCCGAGATCTTTCGAGCCGAGGCGCGTGCGCAGGTGATCGATGGCCTGGGTCATGCGGTCGAGGGCGCGAGCGATATTTTCGCGGTTGGTGAGCGCCACGTCGCGCCATGTGGTGTACGGACTTCCTGCCAGGCGCAGTGAATCTTTCAAACCAGGTCCCGCGAGAGTGAGCGGCAATCCCGTTTCGTCGGTCTCGTCGCGCACGACGCTCGCGAGAGCGACGGCGAGCATCTGCGGGAGATGCGAGACGATGCCGACGGCCCAATCGTGCGTGTCTGCGTCGCACCAGACGGGTTCGGCGCCGATTGCTTTCAGTAGCTCGATGAAGGCGGTGGCGCGAGGGTCGGAGTCTGATTCGTTGCCGATTAGTGCGTAGCGCGAGCCGCGGAATAAATCCGCCGAGGCGTGCTCGACGCCGGAGTTTTCTTTTCCTGCCATCGGATGCCCGCCGAGAAATTTCGTGCTGCCTGTGAAGTGGCGCGTGGCGGCCTGGCACACGGTGGCTTTTGTGCTCGCCGCGTCGGTGACAATGGCGTGTGGTTTTGCGGCAGCGGCGATTGAGGGGAACCAATCGATAGTGGCTGCGATGGGCATGGCGATGTAGATGAGGTCGGCGTCGCGTACGGCGATTGCGGCGTCAGATTCGCCGCGCGTGATGATTTTTGCGGCGTGCGCGCGTTCGAGAACTGGCGGGCGGTCGCAGCCGGTGATTTCGATGCCGGGGAATTTCTCGCGAAGCGCGAGCGCGAACGAGCCGCCGATCAGGCCGGTGCCGACGACGGTGACGCGTTGAAAGGGAGGCACGCGAGAAGTAGAAGACACGCTAAGAGTCTAATTCAAATCGGAAAATTGCCAAGCTGTGGTGAGCGGACACAGACACGCATCATCCTTGCCGGATGATGCGGTTCGCGCCGCGATGGCGGAGCGAACGATTGTCCATGCTACTTAGTCTAGCTGGCGCGCGCTCCGGCGAGCTCGGCGGCGCCGTCTGCGACGGTGACTTCGGCGACGTCTTCGAGCTTTTCGAGTTGGCGCACGAGCGCGAGCGCCGGACGCTCGGCGCGCGCGGTTAGCTCGACGTCAAAGCTGGCGCCGTCGTCGGCCGCGGTGACGCTGAGTTGAACGAGCTCGAACCGGCGGCGGCGCGTGACGCTCAAGATGCGCTCGAGACTGCCGTCGGTTTGTGCGACGCGAATTTGCAGAGTGAATGTGCTCACGACGAGACCTCGTCCATCATTTCGGAGTTGGATTTGCCCGGCCCGACGATCGGCCAGACGTTGGCTTCCTGGTGAATCAAAACGTGCGCGAGCGCCGGGCCCGGCTCGGTGACGAGTCGCTCGATCGCAGCCGGGACGTCACTGCGGTGCTCGACGCGAAATGCGGGGACGCCCATCGACTCGGCGACTTTCGTGAAATCCGGATTGTCGGAGAGATCGACTTCGCTGTAGCGGCGGTCGTGGAAAAGTTCCTGCCACTGGCGGACCATGCCGAGCGCGTGATTGTCGATCAGGACCACTTTGATGGGCAGCTCGTAGCGCCGGAGCGTGGCGAGTTCCTGAAGATTCATCATGATCGAGCCGTCGCCGGAAACGTTGATGACGGTGGCGTCTGGGCATGCGAATTGCGCGCCGATTGCAGCGGGCAAGCCGTAGCCCATGGTACCGAGGCCGCCGCTGCTCAAATGCTGCGACGGGCGATTCACGCGGAAATGCTGCGCGACCCACATCTGGTGCTGGCCCACGTCGCAGGCGACAATGGCGTTGTCGCCGGCGCGTTCGGAAAGTTGGCGCAGAAATGCGGGCGCGTAAATTTCGGAGCCGGGCGCGTTGTAATCCCACGCGGTGGATTCTTTGGTGGTGATGCAATCGCGACGCCAGTCGTCGATGGGCAGCGAGAAGGAAAGCGCTTTGAGCGATTGCTTCAGGTCGCCGAGAACGGCGGCATCGACGTGGCGTAGCTTGCCGACTTCAGCGGGATCGACGTCGAGATGAATTACTTTTGCGTGCGGCGCGAAGGCGTTGAGGCGGCCGGTGGCGCGGTCGTCAAAGCGAGCGCCGACGCAGATCAGGAGATCTGAATTCTGAACGGCGTGATTGGCGGCTTTCATGCCGTGCATGCCCATCATGCCGAGGAAAAGTTCGTGCTTCGCGGGGATGACGCCGAGGCCTTTCAGCGTGGCGACGACGGGAATGCGCGTGGCGGCGACGAAATCGCGGAAATCATCGATCGCGTTCGCAAGTCCAACGCCTCCGCCTGCATAAATCACGGGGCGCTTGCTCGCCTTGAGCAGCGCGGTGGCTTGCGCGACGGCTTCGGGGCGCGGAGCGGGAGCGGCTTCGCTGACGTCACTGTGATGGATGCTGTAGTCGGAGACGGTGTTGGCGATGTCTTTCGGGAGGTCGATCAGCACCGGGCCCGGACGTCCGGAGCGCGCGATGCGAAACGCTTCGTGCACGATGCGCGCGAGATCCTTCGACGAATTTACGATGAAACTGTGCTTCACGACGGGAAGCGTGATGCCGAAAATGTCCACTTCCTGAAACGCGTCGGTGCCCATCAAATTCGAGGGGACCTGGCCAGTGATCGCGACCATCGGAATCGAATCCATGTAGGCGTTCGCGATGCCGGTGACGAGATTGGTGGCGCCGGGGCCGCTGGTGGCCATGCAGACGCCGACTTTTCCGGACGCGCGCGAGTAGCCATCGGCCGCGAGAGCCGCGGCTTGTTCGTGACGAACGAGAACGTGGCGGATGCGCGAATCGATCAGCGCGTCGTACACCGGCATGATCGCGCCGCCGGGGTAGCCGAAAATCACATCGACGCCCTCATGCTCGAGAGCTTTCACCAGAAATTGTGCGCCCTTCATTTGGCCCCCCGCGCTGCCGCGGTTTCCGGCTTGAGCCACGCCATCTGCTTGCGAAGCTCGGCGCCGACTTTTTCGATCGGGTGATTGCGGTCTTGTTCGAGCAGGCGCGAATACTGCGGGCGGCCCGCCTGATTTTCGAGGATCCATTCCTTGGCGAAGGCGCCGGACTGAATTTGCTCGAGCACTTTCTTCATGTTTTCGCGGACGTGCGCGTCGATTACGACGGGACCGCGGGTGATGTCGCCGTACTTTGCGGTCTCGCTGACGAACTGGTGCATCTTCGCGATGCCGCCTTCGTAGATCAGATCGACGATGAGCTTCAGTTCGTGGAGGCACTCGAAGTACGCGGCTTCGGGCTGGTAGCCCGCATCGACGAGCGTTTCCCATCCGGCCTGAATGAGTTCGCGAACGCCGCCGCACAAGACGGCTTGCTCGCCGAAAAGATCGGTCTCGGTTTCTTCGGTGAAAGTGGTTTGGATGACGCCGGCGCGGGTGCCGCCAATGGCTTTCGCGTAGGCGAGCGTGCGGTCGAAAGCGTGGCCAGATGCGTCCTGATGAATCGCGAGCAAGCAGGGAACCCCGAATCCTTCTTCATACTGGCGGCGAACCAGCGCGCCCGGACCTTTCGGAGCGACCATGGTGACATCCACCGATTTAGGCGGCTTGATCTGGCCGTAGTGAATGTTGAAGCCGTGCGAGAAGAGAATCATCGCGCCATCTTTCAGGTTGGGCGCGACTTCGTTGACGTAGAGAGAAGGCTGCGCCATATCGGGCGCGAGCATCACGATCACGTCGGCGTTTTCAACGGCTTCGGCGGGGCCCACGAGCGCCCAGCCGTCGGCTTCGGCTTGTTTCCATGACGGGCCGCCGCGGCGCAGGCCTACAACGACGTTCAATTTGCTGTCGCGCAAATTCAGCGCGTGCGCGCGTCCCTGGCTGCCGTAGCCCAATACGGCGATTTTCTTGCCTTCCAGCACTCGCGAATTCGCGTCCGCATCCCAGAACATCTTGGCCATCGTCGTTCTCCTTAAATTTAAAAATGCCTTCAAACTTTTTCGCCGCGCAAGCTACATCACGATTACGCGGTGGTTACGGCGCCTTCCGATGCTGATTGCACGAGTCGCGCGTACTTCGCCATCACGCCGGTTTTGTATTTCGGCGCGGGCGGCTTCCAGTCGCCTTTGCGTGCGTTCAGATCCGCGTCCACATCGAGGCGGCGCGCTTTCACGTCGAGAGTGATCATGTCGCCGTCGCGAACGAGAGCGATAGGGCCGCCAGTTGCGGCTTCGGGCGCGACGTGGCCGACCATGAAGCCGTGCGTGGCGCCGCTGAAACGGCCGTCGGTGATGAGCGCGATCGAATCGCCAATGCCCTGGCCAACGAGAGCGCCGGTGACGGCGAGCATCTCGCGCATGCCGGGACCACCCTTCGGGCCTTCGTAGCGAATCACCACCACATCACCTGCAACGATCTTTCGCGCTTGCACGGCTGCGAATGCAGTTTCTTCGGAATCGAAAACGCGCGCCGGGCCAGTGTGAAGCACGCGCTTGTGGCCGGAAAGTTTTACGACGCAGCCATCGGGAGCGAGCGAGCCGCGCAAAATTGCGAGTCCGCCTTCGGGTTTGAGCGGCTCATTGAAGGCGCGAATCACTTGCTGGCCGCTCGGTTCTGCTACGTCGGCAATTTCTTCGAAGAGCTTGCGGCCGGAGGCGGTGATTTCGTCTTTCAGCAGCCCGGCCTTCTGAAGGCGCTCGGCGAGGACGCGCATGCCGCCGGCTTTATACATGTCGGGCGCGTTGAAGCGGCCGCCGGGAGTGAGGTCGGCGAGCAGGGGAGTCTGCGCATTGATGCGGTCGAAGTCGTCGATATTGAGCGGCACTTCTGCGTCGCGCGCGATGGCGAGAAGGTGCAGCACGGCATTGGTGGAGCCGCCGGATGCCGCGACGGACGCGATGGCGTTGTGCAGCGCGGCGGGCGTGATGATCTGCTTGGGGCGGATGTCTTTTTTCAGAAGCTCCATCACGATTTTGCCGGCGGTGACGGCTGCTTCGGGCTTGCGCGGATCGGTGGCGGGAATTTCGTTCAGCCCCATCGGCGAGATGCCGAGGAAGGTGATGGCCATCGACATCGTATTTGCGGTGAACTGGCCGCCGCATGCGCCCGCGCCGGGACACGCGCGATCTTCGAGTTCGCCGAGCTGCTTTTCCGTCATGCGGCCGGCTGCGCAGGCGCCGACGGCTTCGAAGACGTCCATGATGGTGACGTCGCGGCCTTCAAACTTGCCGGCTTGAATCGACCCACCGTAGAGCGAAAGGGAAGGGAGGTTCAGACGCGCGAGAGCCATCACGGTTCCGGGGATCGTCTTGTCGCAGCCGCACAGCGCGACGACGGCGTCAAACGCGTGAGCGCGAACAAACAGTTCGATGGAATCGGCGATCACCTCGCGCGAGACCAGCGACGCTTTCATGCCTTCGGTGCCCATCGTGATGCCATCGGAAATGGTGATGGTGTCAAATTCGATCGGCGTGCCACCGGCGGCGCGAACGCCTTCTTTCACTTTTTCCGCGAGAGCGCGCAGGTGGTAATTGCAGGGAGTGACTTCCGTCCAGGTGTTGGCAATGGCGACGAGGGGCTTGGCGAGGTCGGCGTCGGTGAGGCCGGTGGCTTTCAGCATGGCGCGAGCCGGAGCCCGCGAAACGCCCTTCTTAATGATGTCGCTCTGCATGAAGCCTTCAGTCTCCCGTATCCGAAATTCGCCGTCTGAAACAAAAAAGGCCCCGTCACCGGTCGCGCGGTGCGGGGCAGCGGCCTAAGCGAAACCTAGGCGGGTGGCCCGCACCCTGAAAGGGCTACTACTACGACCGCCGGACCGGCTCTGAGAATTCGTTTCATCCAGTTAGGCACTCTGCGCTTGTCGAACCGTTGAAGTTCCGCACCCTCAGTAGGCGCCCCGGCCACCTATAAGTCCAATTTGTAATTCTTGCTGGAAACATAAGAAATAGTTATGCGGATTTGGCGAGCTTTCGATCGACGGGCCTCACTCGGCCGACGGCGAGGTACGCAACTGCTCACCGTCGGATGGTGAATTTCCCCTTGTATATAGGAAAATACTTATATAAGATAAATGTTATGAACGA
This sequence comes from uncultured Acidobacteriota bacterium, assembly GCA_963702125.1. Taxonomy (GTDB): domain Bacteria; phylum Acidobacteriota; class Terriglobia; order Acidiferrales; family UBA7541; genus Palsa-295. Next base: position 2,594,253 of record OY969716.1, on the reverse strand, counting down.
TCTCGATTCTGCTTTTGCCGCTTTGGCAGACCCCACGCGTCGCGCGATTCTCGCGCGCCTTGCCAAAGGCGAACTCACCGTGAACGAGCTGGCTGCGCCGTTTGAGATGACGCAACCAGCAATTTCCCAGCACTTGAAAGTGCTCGAAGGCGCAGGACTGATTGTGCAGCGGATCAAGGGGACAAGCCGTCCTCGACGTCTTTCGAGTGCAGGTATTGAAGCGATGGATCAATGGCTGGGGAATCTGCGAAAGGCTCTTGAGGCGAATTACGACCGGCTAGATGGGGTTCTGGCTGACATGGAACAACACAAAAGAGGAAAAAAACGATGAGCAAAATGACGCTGAAGCCTGAGGGAGATACTCACGTGATTGTAACGAGGCGTTTCGCCGCGCCTCCAGAGGCCGTGTACCGCGCCCACACCGAATCAAAATTAATTCAAAAATGGCTGCTCGGGCCGGAAGGGTGGACGATGCCCGTGTGCATTATTGAGGCGAAGCCGGGCGGAAAGTTCCGCTATGAGTGGTCGAATGGAAAAGGCGCGGGATTTCATATCGCTGGTGAATTCCTCGAGCTGAAGCCGTTCAGCAAGATCGTCCACGTTGAGCGCATGTACATGCCGGACCCCACACCTAACAACCACATTGAGACGCGGTTTGAAGCCGACGGCGCGGGAACCGTGATGACCATGCGAATGACGCTGCCCGATGGGAAAACGCGCGCGGCGATGCTGGCCACAGGTATGGAGCGGGGAATGGAAGCGAGCTACAACAGGCTTGAAGAGCATTTGGTGTCTTAATCCGCGCAAGGGATGGAGAACGTCGAGCGCGAAGTCGATCAGGAGCGTCACATGATTTACAAAATACTGGGCGGGATTGTTTTGGCGCTGGTCGTACTCGTTGTCATCGGGCTGGAAGTGCAGACCACGGGCACGTATGAACGCACGTTCGACGCTTCGAGTGACAAGGTGTGGCGCGTCTGGACGGAAGAAGATTCGATCAAGCATTGGTGGGGGCCGAAGGGTTACACATCTCCTTCCATTCGCAATGATCTGCGTGTGGACGGAACGTATTTGTGGGCAATGAAGTCGCCAAAAGGGGAGACGTCTTGGAATACGGGGATCTACAAAGAAGTGGTGCCGGACCGACGCCTCGTCTCCACGTTGTCCTTCGCCGATGAAATGGGACAAGCCCTTCCTGGTGCGAAGGTTCCGGTGCCGGGCCGTTGGCCAAATGCGATCACGGTAATCGTGGATTTCAGCGAGGCGAGCGGAAAGACGAAGGTCACGGTCACCGAAGTGGGGCTGCCGCTATTCGTGGCGATCGTCGCCAGGATTGCCTGGAATCAGCAGTTCGACAAGATTCAGGAATTGCTCCATCCGTAGCCGCTTTCGCGGAAGCGACTTGCGTGAAACAGCTTGTGCGAGGGATAGGTGCGTCACTTTCCGCAGCTCTGGGAGCTATCCGAACATTCACTTGACGGCGCTCGGCGGGGTTTCGTATAGTCGGGCTGTGCAGAGCTTGTTTTATTACGGTTTCGCCTTTACGAGCCGCTTCCCTTATTGGGGAGCGGGCCGGCGAGACGCGCTCATCAGCACATAGTTAGAACCTAAAAGCGCAAATTCTCGAACCGCCGGCCGCGACCCTCCACGAGGACGCGGCCATTTTTGTTTTTGGGGCATGCCGGAGGCGCAAGGTGACGAAGCAAATGAAGATCGGCGATTGGCGTACGAAAATCGACGCTATCGATACCACGCTATTGCATTTGCTGAACGTGCGCGCCGGATTTGCGCTGGAGGTGGGAAGGCTGAAGGGATCACAGGGGCTTGCGCTACGCGTGCCGCAACGCGAGCAGGAAATTCTCACGCGGCTGAAGAGCCTGAACCCTGGGCCGCTCGATGACCGCGCGATCGAGGCCATCTACCGCACCATTCTGGGTGAGTCGATTCGCATCCAAGCGGACCACGGACTTGGGGTGGTGGAGACGCCTGCGGCGCAGACGGAGCGGCGGCGGGGAGATTCGACGCGAACATCAGAGCGTAGCCGCAAGGTGATTCGCGCATGAAGCTCGCGCACAATGCGCGGATCGCGTTTCAGGGTGAGCGCGGCGCGTTCAGCGAAGAAGCCGCGCTGAAGCTGACCGGAGCGGAGACGGCGCTCGTGCCGCGGCCGACGTTTGAAGCGGCGTTTGGCGCCATCGACGACGGACTCGCGGACTACATTCTGGCGCCCATTGAAAACAGTCTGGCCGGCTCGGTGCACCGATCGTTTGACCTGTTGGTTGAAAGCGACCTGCACATCATCGGCGAAGTGATCATCCCGATCGTGCACAACCTGATCGCGATGCCTGGTGCGCGCTTGGATGATCTCGCAGTAGTTGAGTCGCATCCCGTGGCGCTGGCGCAGTGCGAACAATTTTTCATCGCGCATCCGGCGATCAAGCGCGTAGCGGCCGAAGATACCGCCGGAAGCGTGCGCGACGTGATGAAGCTCGGCGATCCGAAGCGCGGGGCAATTGCGAGCCGGCGCGCCTCGGAAATTTACGGTGCGGCAATTCTCGCGGAGCACCTCGAAGACGACCGCGAAAATTACACGCGCTTTCTGCTGCTCGCGCCGAAATCACAAGCGGCCGAGAATGCGGGCCTCGCCGATAAGATTTCTTTGGTGTTCGAGTGCCAGCACGTTCCCGGCGCGCTGTATCACGCGCTTGCGCCGTTTGCCCGACGCAACATCAACATGATGAAGATCGAGAGCCGCCCGATGCGCGGCAAGCCCTGGCAATACCGTTTTCACCTTGATCTACAAGCGTCGGCGCGCGAGCCGGAAGTTGCTGCAGCGATCGCCGAGCTGGAAAAGCTGTCTGCACAATTTCGAATTTTAGGTTCGTACAAAGCGGCAGAGACCGCGCACGACAAATCCATTTCCGCCACGGAGAGATCGCGATGATTTTGAACATGAGCAGCACGGCCACGGAAGAGCAGATCAACCACATCGTGGATCGCATCAAGGAACTCGGCTGCCAGGCGCACGTTAGCCGCGGGGAGGAGAGGACCGTGATCGGAGTCGTGGGCAACACGCAGCAGCACTGGAACGAGCTCGATGCGTTGCGATCGGCGGCCGGCGTGGAGGAGCTGATTCGCATCCAGCATCCGTTCAAGCTCGCGTCGCGAAAGATGCGGCCGGAGGGGTCGATCATTTCGATCGGGAAGGGCGTGACGATCGGCGGCACGGAAGTGGTCGCCGCGGGCGGACCGTGCGCGGTGGAATCGGAGGCTCAGATCAACGAGATCGCGGAGAAGGTTGCCGCGGCGGGCGGAAAATTGCTGCGCGGAGGGGCGTTCAAGCCGCGGTCGTCACCATACTCGTTTCAAGGAATGGGTGAAGAAGGCTTGAAGCTGATGCGCAAGGCGGCGGACCGCAACGGGCTGCTCGTGGTGAGCGAAGTGATGGACCCGACGCAAATCGAGCTGATGGTGCCGTACGTGGACTTGCTGCAGGTAGGCGCGCGCAACATGCAGAACTACTACCTGCTTCGCGCACTGGGGGAAATTCAGAAGCCGGTGCTGCTGAAGCGCGGAATGTCTGCAACGATCGAAGAGTTGCTGCTGAGCGCGGAGTACATCATGTCCGGCGGGAACTACAACGTGATCCTGTGCGAGCGCGGCATCCGCACGTTTGACACGTATATGCGCAACACGATGGACATCGCGGCGATTCCGGTGATCAAGTCGCTCTCGCATTTGCCGGTGGTGGCTGATCCGTCGCACGGCACCGGGCGGCGCGATAAAGTTGCAGCGATGGCGCGGGCGGCTGTGGCTGCCGGAGCGGACGGCCTGCTGGTGGAAGTGCACCAGGATCCGGAGCGCGCGCTTTCCGATGGAGCGCAGTCGCTGTATCCCGAGCAGTTTGACCAGATGATGAAAGAGGCGCGATTGATCGCCGCGGCTGTAGGCCGGACGATCGGCGACGCCAAAGTACAACACACTGTGGCAGGTAACTAACGCGCGCAGCTAAGTTGGGGGCGTCTTACAATTCGCGCGCAACAGGATTCGGGCAAAATTTTCTGCTCCGCGCGCCGCTCCGCGCGCATCCATTACAGAGTGAAGGCTCTGTTATACACTCAGGGCGACCGCCTGAACCGTAATCCGACAAGGAGAAGAAATCATGGCTACACGCACCGATAAGCGCAGCCCCAGCTATGCGCAGCTGACCGAGGGCGCCGAGAAATCCAAGCCGATCCTGCACCAGCGCGCGCATGAAATTCAGCCGTACGGCAAAATCGCAAAGCTTCCGATCGCGCTCGATGAAAAAGTTTGCGCGCAAAGCGCAGAAAATCTGAACCAAGTGCTCGCGGACACGATGACGCTGCGCGACCTTTACAAAAAGCATCACTGGCAGGTGTCGGGCCACACGTTCTACCAGTTGCACCTGCTCTTCGATAAGCACTACGAAGCGCAGGACGAACTGGTGGACGCGATTGCGGAGCGCATTCAGCTGCTCGGCGGCGTGAGCATTGCGATGGCCGCAGACGTGGCGGAAACCACGATCATCCCTCGCCCGCCGCGCGGTCGTGAGGAAGTGCCCGTGCAGATTTCGCGGTTGCTCGAAGCGCACGAGTTTTTGCTGCGCGAAGTCCGCACGATGGCGCGCCAAGCGTCTGACGCGGGCGACGACGGCACGAACGATCTGCTGGTGAGCCAGGTGCTGCGCACAAACGAGCTGCAGGTGTGGTTTCTCGCCGAGCATCTGGTGGATACGCCGGCGGTTCGAGCCGACCGCTAACCCCGCCGAGTTGTCGTCGTGGCGATCGTTTCCCGTAATGAATAGTGCTAGGGTGGGGCAGCGGTTTAGATATAATCCCGCTGCCCCGGAAGTACACGTCCAAGCAGTCAGTTAAGGAGGAGTCATGGTTCATGCATCACTGCGTGCCATCGGCCGGAATCTTGTTTTGTTCATTGGGATTTCGCTGGTTTTTGCATTTGGCGCCAAGGCCCAGGATGTAGTAGTTGGCACGATCGATAAGGTAGATACCGGCGCGAAGACGGTCGCGGTGAAAGCGGCCGACGGAACCGTCACCACGGTGAAGTACACGGATAAAACCGCCGTTCACGGATTGACGGACGCGGCGCACGGCGCGGATCTTGCCGGGAAAACCGGCGGGCGGGTGATCGTTCACGACGTTCCGGAAGGAACGGACAAGGTCGCACGTTCGATCGTTTACGTCGGTGACAAGACGGTGGACAAAACCGACGGCACAATTTTCAAAATCGGCAAGCGCACCAAGACGGTTTCGGTGAAGATGGCGGACAACACGGTGAAGGTGTTCAATGTTTCTTCGCACGCGACCGTGAATGCAGGCAAGGACGTTTTCAAGTATTCGGCTGTGACGATGAAGGAAGGCGACCACGTGGTGGTGTATTCGACGGACGAGGCAGGGAAGTCGATCGCGCACGTCTTCGAACATTTCTAAATTCGCGGGGTTGAATCTGAGAGTTTTGCGGAGCGGCTGGTGCGCGTTTTGAACGCGCGTGCCAGCCGTTTCTTTTTATGTGGAGATCGCGGGTTGCTGGCCGCGGCCTAACGCGTAGAGCAGGGCTTTCGTGGCGCGCTCGGAGTCGAAGCGGAAGTCGATGTATTGCAGGCGGGCGAGGCGCAGCGGGACGTCGCAATCTCGGTAGAGAATCGGGAGCACGCGTTTCTTTTTCTGGAGTGCGTAGGAGATTTCGTCGAGCACGTTTTCCGAGCATGACGAGCTGGGCGAGAGGATCACCAGCACCGTGGGGCTTTTCGTGAGCGCGGCTTCCACGGCCCGGTCCCAGGCGATGCCCGGCGGAATGTCGAGCTGATCGATCCAGACGTCTGCGCCGCCGGCTTTCAGGTCTTCGGCGAGGCGCAGCGCAAAGGTTGAGTCGGCGCGGCAGTAACTGAGGAAAGCAGTGCCGGGAAGGGGCGCGGGCGGCGGCTCGGCGGTGGCATCGTCCGCGGGGGCGGCCCGCGCCTTGCGATCGACGACAGGAGAGGTTGTATCCCGCGGCGTCTCGACGGCTGATTTGCTCGGCCGGAACGTCGCAGGAAATATCGGAGAGTTCTTTTCTTTCGAGTGGATTTCTACGCCACCGATGGACGCATTGCCGGATCGCACGGCAAAATCCGCGAAATATTCTGCGAGCGCAACGGCGGAAGCTCCCGAGGCCAACTCGTCGAACAGCGATCCGATTGCTGACTCCATGGTGCGCGCGCGCAACGCCGGTACTGCCACCACGATGGGCAGTCCAAGCTCGACCAGCTCGCGCGCCGAGCTCGAGAACGACTGCTTATCGCCGCCGGCTGAGTGCAAAACCACGAGTTTTACGGACGGCCTCGCAGCGACGAGCGCAGCGAAATATTTCAGCGAAAGATTCCGCAGGCGCTTGTCGCTCGAAAGCAGCGCGACCGAGCCGTGCGCATCGCGCTCCGGTGCGACGGTGACGATGTGCAGCACGTGCCAGGAATCTTCCGAGAGTTTTTGAACCAGCGCCGCTTCGGTGGGTGATGCGAGCCGCTCAAGCGTCCAATCGGAGCCCTGTCCGGCGACGATGGCTGCCCGGATCTGCTCCCACATGGATTCGTCGTCAAATAGCGGTTTGCCGGCGGGATTGACCAAGCAGAACAGTGCCTTCACGAAAAGAACCTCATGTCGTTGGCCGGCAATTCGAGCTTCAACGCAAATCCGGCAACTTCGCGCCACAAACCATGCAGAAGCCGGCGTCAGCCGTGGCTTTTGCCCCGCATACGTCGCAGAAGCGGCGAACGAAATGCGTCGCCGTCCCATCTTTCGGCGCGGTGCGCGGTGTCTGCAAGATCCGGCTGTAGCCGCCGGTATCGATCCAGGTGAGCAATTCTTTCGCGCGCATCACCGTCCACGGATGGTTCGAGCCGTAGATGCTCAGGTACTTCATGATTTTATCGGTCGCGGATGCGTCGAGCATTTCGAATTCCTGCGCTTGTGCGATGAAGTCTTCGACGTTCGCCTTCTCGGCGTACTTTTTCGGAAGGCCCGCGAGCTTCATCATGGCGCGCGTCGCCGTCTCAGGCTGCTGGCAACCCAGCAGTCCGGCGCGGTCCGCGGTCAATTCGGAAGTGCGCTGCCAGTGCAGCAGCGCAACCTGCAAGCCCATACTGAGATAATTGCCGATGCCGAGCGTCACATCGCCGATGATATTTCCGATGACGGGCAGGTAACTGGCGATCTGATAGTAGAGGACGTGGCCACTCTTGATGTGGCCCATCTCGTGCGCGATCACGAATAGCAATTCGTCTTCGTCGAGACGGTCCACGGTGCCCGAGTTCACCACGATGACGGGTTTTTCTACGCCGGAGGTGAACGCGTTGATGTCCTCTTCGTTCTTGATATACATCTCGGGCGTGATCGGCAGCGCGAGCCGGTTGCGCGCCGTGGCGAAAATCTTCCAAAGCTCCGGAAAATTATCAGGCGTGACGCGAATGAAGCTGCCTGTGAGTTGGATGCGCAGCATGCGCTCCATTCCCCAGCTGTTCACGGCGCGGACGAGCGTCTCAAGGCCGGCGGTGCGCTGCAGCGCGTCGAGAGCTTCGGCGTCGTCGGGATGCTCGTATTCTTGCGGGTAAAGCCCGGGCAGGTTGATGGCCATCGTTTTCACCAGAGGGGTTTCTGACGCTTCGCTACTCCGTACGCGTCCATGATCGCCCAGCCCCACACGCCGAGTGAGACGATGCCGGGAAGAATTGCGCCAGTGCCGACTGTGACGGAGCCAAATGCGCCGGCGAGGACGAGCAGGACGAAATAAACCAGCCACAGCAGGCCGGCCTTTTTGAAGTCGCCGTTGTAGATCTGGCCGCCCGCCGGAAAAACGAATGAGACGAGCGTGGCGATGAACGGATTTTTTCCGTCGGCGTATTTTTTCGACGAGGCGAGACCGCCGGGGTGATAGCCGCGCATCGGCTCGTGTTGGACGGGAAGCGCGCGGGCTGGCGCAACGGCGGCTCCGGCAGCTGGCGCGGCGCTGGGCGCGGCAGCTGGGGCGACGCCCGCGAGAGGCTCGCCGCATCGCGCGCAGAAGTGCGCGCCGTCGCGGTTGGAGTGCTGGCAGTGGCTACAAATCATGGAACCTCCCGGCGAGTCGGGGCTACACGGTTGATGTCGAGGGGCCTGGAACGCAATTCGGCGCGATACCTTCGCGATGAGAGCCGAAATTATCTACACGCGGCGAAGGCTCGTCAACCACGGACCGGTTAAATCTGCTCACAGCCGGAACGCGCGACGGGGAAGAATTCCACGCGTTCGCCGCGCGAAAATTGGAAAAAATTCTGTGGCGTACGAGTTGAACGAAACGCCGACTCCCGGTAAGATAGTCGTCTTGCTTGTCACTGTTTGCCGCGCCGTGCGGCGGGCCGTGAGCGTGTTGGGAGGTCGTACAATTGGCAGTACATCAGATTCTGGATCTGATTATCCTGGTTCGAGTCCAGGCCTCCCAGCCAACTCTTCAATCTTAGCCACCGTAACTCCTTGCGGTATTCACACCAGAGATAGCTACCAATGAACAGAGCGCTGAAGTTCGCCGAAATCCTGTCTAGTTCGACCGTATAGTGCGAAGGTGGTCGTCAGCAATTACAAACCGGAGTTGTGGTTGTGTTGTGTGCAATTGATTTTCGGCGTTGCAGCTGTTTGGGTCGCTATCCGAAAGAGTCCCTTGCAAGACAGGAACGGCGAGTTGTGGCCAAATCAGCGTTTAGGGAAGGCTGCCTTCCTTGTTTTCGGAGCGGCGACAGTGCTGCTACCGATCTGGGGTTTGTATCTGAATCGCCACTGATGCAAGTTTCTAGTGAAGAGACCTAACAAGCGTAAGAAGTTTTACGCACCAAACCGCTGGGCAAGTGCACAAGATTTTCGATGGTGAGAAATCTACGCAGGCAGATTCGGTTACCATGTCAAAAGCTATCGAAGCCGCGATTCGTTCGAAACATTGGAAGAAGGCGCGTCAACTCGTCCGAGCCGAGCTCCGAAAGGAGCCTGGTAGTCATTGGCTTATTACGCGGCTTGGACTTACGTTCTACGAAGAGCGCGCATATCGGACGTCGCTCGCGTATTCGCAAAAAGCTCTCAAACTTGCTCCCGGCTGTCCTCTCGTTTTGTGGGATTACGCTGGAACCCTTCAAATGCTTGGAAAGCACCGGCTCGCTCTGAGGGTGTATCGACAGATCCTTTCGCGGGGTGTTGAACGGATTGCTTACGGCGATTGCGGCGAGGGGCGTCGTTGGGCACGGGGATTGATCGCTGACTGCCACTATCGTGTTGCGACGAGTTACAGGAAGCTAAAAAAGCGCAGCTCGGCGATTGACTCCTATCAGAAACATTTGAAGATGCGCGGTCCAGGGTGCAGTTCCATCTACGCGGTTCGGACTGTGAGGAGAGAACTGTCCGAATTAATCTTCCCACATCTCAATTCTTGACCTCCCGGCCGACTTTTTCTTTGCGGTAAGCCATCTTTCGAGCTGATCCGATTTTCTGCCTCTGCGTAAACTTTGCTGATTTATCGGCGCTGGGCGGGAAACCTGTCCTAAACTTGTCGCGCGTCAGCGCTCGCGCGTGCGCGTTTGTCGTGCTTTTGTGCGAGCTGACTTTGCGATATGCCGAAGGTTGCGCTCTTCATTCCGTGTTTTGTGGACCAGCTGATGCCGCAGGTGGGGCTGGATATGGCGGCGGTGCTGCGCCGCGTCGGGTACGAGGTTGCGTTTCCCGAGGAGCAGACTTGTTGCGGGCAGCCGGGATTTAATTCTGGCTACTGGAACGAGGCGCGGCCGCTGGCTGAACGGTTTCTGCGCGTCTTTCGCGACTCTGAGCTGATCGTCGCGCCTTCCGGTTCGTGCGTGACGATGGTGCGGGTTTTCTATCCGCAGCTCTTAGCGGACTCACCGCTCGCGGGCGAGGCTAAGCAAATTGGAAAGCGCACGTTTGAATTTTCGGAGTTTATGGTGGCGGTCGCGAAGGTTACCGATGTGGGCGCGGATTTTCCGCACAAGGTGACGTACCACGATGCGTGCCATGCGCTACGCGAACTGCACCTGAAGCAGGAGCCGCGCAAGCTGCTCGCGAGGGTGCGCGGGCTTGAGCTTGTGGAGATGCCGTTCAGCGAAGAATGCTGCGGCTTTGGCGGCACGTTCTCTACGAAGTTCAGCGCGATCTCGTCCGCGATGGGCGATACGAAGGCCGGCAACGCCGCGAAGTCCGGCGCAGAGTACATCACTTCCACCGATCCCAGCTGCTTGATGCAGATTGACGGGATCCTGCGCCACCGCAATTCGCCGCTTCGCACGATTCACATCGCGAGCATCCTTGCGCGCACGGGCACAACGAAGGGGAGCGCCGCTCGATGAGCACAGCGGCGCAGGAATTTCTACGGCGTGCGGCGGAGAAATCCGCCGACATCGCGCACCGTCAGATCATCCGCAAGAACATGGACACGTACGAAGACGCGGTGGCGCAGAGCCGCGTGCGTTTTCAGAATTGGCAGTCGGCGCGTGCGCGGTGCCAGGCGATCAAGCGCGATGCGATCGGGCACCTCGATCACTACCTCGAGCGCTTCGAAGCTGCAGTGCAGGCGCGCGGCGGGAAAGTGTTCTGGGCGGAGACGGGTGAGCAGGCGCGGCAGTACGTGCTGGATCTGGCGGCGAAGCACAACGTACGCACGATCACGAAATCGAAGTCGATGGTCGCGGAAGAAATTCATCTAACGCCGGCGCTGGAAGAAAAAGGCATCGCGGTATTCGAGACGGACCTTGGCGAGTTTATTGTTCAGCTTCGGAATGAGCCGCCGTATCACATCGTGACGCCGGCGATGCATTTGACTCGCGCGCAGATCGCGGAGCTATTCAAAGAAAAGCTCGGCGCTATCGACACGGACGATCCGGTGGAACTCGTTGCCGCCGCGCGTGTGGCGCTGCGCCGCGCGTTTTTCAGCGCGGAGATGGGAATTACGGGCGCGAATTTTCTGGTGGCCGATCAGGGTTTGGTCGCGATTACTACAAACGAGGGCAACGCCGATCTTGGCGTAACGCTGCCGAAGATTCACGTGGTGATCACTGGAATCGAAAAAATTATTCCGCGCATGCAGGACCTCGCGCTTTTTTGGCCGATGCTCGCCGGTTCGGGTACAGGGCAGCCGGTCACGGTGTACAACACGCTCGTGGGCGGGCCGCGTGGCGCGGGTGAGTGCGCCGGGCCGGAGGAATTTCACGTGATCCTGCTCGACAACGGCCGCACCGACCTGCTGGCCGATCCCGAGCAGCGCGAAGTGTTGCACTGCATTCGCTGCGGCGCGTGCCTGAATGCGTGCCCGGTGTATCGAAATATCGGCGGACACACTTATGACACGACGTATTCCGGGCCGATTGGGAGCGTGCTCACGCCGCACCTTCGCGGGTTGAATCAGTTTCAGCATCTTTCTTACGCGTCGTCGCTTTGCGGCGCGTGCGCAGAAGTTTGTCCGGTGAAAATCGACCTGCATCATCACTTGCTGGAGAACCGGCGCAACGCGGTGAATCTCGCGGACCGTGCTGCGACGGAGCGGCTTGCGTTCAGGATGTGGCGCTGGTCGATGGGCGGAGCGAGACGGTTCGCGTTTGCGGGCTCAGCAGCGAAACTCGCGCTGCGTGCGCTGTATGCGCTCGGCGTGCAGGGAAGTGCACTTGATCCGCTGAAGCCGTGGACGAAATATCGCGCGGCGCCGCCGTTGCCGGGGAAATCGTTTCGAGCGCAGTGGAAGGAGCAAAATGGCGGCCGTTGAAAATTCCGGACGCGCGGCGATACTCACGCGGATTCGCACTGCGCTGAAGACTCCGGCGAAGACGCACGACTCGCACGGCGACGCTGCAGGCGCGGCGCGCGTCAATATTTTTGCTCCGGTTGGCGATCCGCTTGAGCGATTTCGCCGCGAGTGCGCTGGGAACAAGACGGAGCTGATTGTTACGCCGAGTTTTGACGCTAGCGTGGAGGCTGCGTCGGCGATTCTTGCGGAGATGCACGCGGGCGAAATTTTCGTGCAGGACGCGCCACGGCTTCGCGGTGCGGCGGTGCAATTTGGCGCGGGACGGTCGGTGCGTTGGTCGTGCGATGGCGGGCCGCTTGAGGCGACGGACGTGACGGTGACGCGGGCGGAGATTTTGGTGGCGCAGACGGGGTCGGTGCTGATTTCGTCGGCGTGCGGCGGGCGGGGCGCAACGGTTGTGGCTCCGGTGCACATCGTTCTCGCGGGGATCGAGCAGCTGGTGCCCGATCTTGAGACGGCACTGACTACGGCGTACGGGGTGGCGTCGCGGAATTCGTACTTGTCGCTGATCACGGGGTCGAGCCGCACGGCGGACATAGAAAAGGTACTGGTGATGGGTGCGCACGGGCCCAAACGGCTGATTGTGATTTTGTCGCAGAGCTGAGTTGGGGATTTGTGGCGGACCAAATGCAGACAAAAGGCACACAGGCGAACTCCAGCCTGTGCCACTTGCGTGACTTTTTCAAATTGGTTGAGTCTGGTGCGGAGCGATTGCCTGTCTTGGGATCGTACTCAGGGAGTTGAGAATCTGGCCATGCTTCCTTTCACGGTCGCGAGGTGCTTCGGCGGCGCTGCACGCTCGCGAACCACCAGCCACCCACGCCGAACACGAGCAAAATTGAAATTGCGCCGCCCAGCGTGCGGTCCGGCGTCCGCGAAAGTTCCACCACCACGATGTGGCGCCCGGCGGGCACATGGAAGAGAAGCTGGCCCGTGTCGTCTGCGGAGGAGGTCTGAGCCAGAGTGCCGTCGATCGTCACGCGCCAGGCGGGATATTTGAGCAGGCGCACGCCTGCTGTGCCGGAATCGTCGCCCGCCTCGTAGGTGAATTCGCGGCGCTCGGCTGTCCATCGCGTGACGTGAGCTTTTGTCGGTGGCGTCGCGAGCATTTTTCCAGTGTCGGAATCTTGCGTGGATACCAGCGAGGCCGGAGGACCGGGCGGATCGCCGTACGGAATATTCGCGCCGGGCAGCGAGTAGCGATCGCTGCCAACGGGCTGATATTCGTCCGTGCCTTCGTAACCGTTTCCGGAGTGAATGCTGCCGCTCAGCACGGGAATATCTTCGCTGTCCCACCAGCAATCGCTGACGATTGCCGCGCCAACCACGACCGCCAGAACGCCGAGCGACGCCCAGGTGGCGAATTGCGTCCGGCGCCGCACGGGCAACGCCGCCATCACGAACGCAAACACGAATCCGAGCGGCCCCATCCACCTCCACGGAAACTGCATGAACGCGAGCTTCGGCAGCAGGCGCCAAAAAATCGCGCTGATGGGGAGCATCAGAAACACGCTGGCCGCTCCAAGCGACACGACCAACCACCACGCCGCGCCGATTTGCCGCGCGCGCCGCGATACAAAAACGGACGCGATCGCGGCGATCAAGATCATCGTCACCGCGACTGTGGAAACTTTCCAGTTGAAGTAGAGAAACTCCGGATCGTTCGCATGGGTGTACAGGAAATTGTCCGCCGGCTGCAGCAGCGAAACCAGCGCCTGCGAGATTTGCACCCAGCGCTGCTCCCACGCGGCGGGAATAATGTAGAAGGCAGCGAGTCCGAATCCGCACGCCATCGCGGCGCCGCCCGCAACCAACGTGCGAGCGTTTCTTTGCAGGATCGCGCCCGCCACAATCAGCAATGCCAGCGAGTAGGTCGCAATCACTGCGGCCGGCGCGTTCGTGAGCCAGACGAGCGCGAACACCACGGCGAGCGGCGGCGCGGCGCTCCAGCCGTCGCGCATCACGCCCACGAGCCGCCAGATCAAGAATGGAAACAGCGCGCCGGCGAGCAGCTCCGCGAAATCGCTGCGGTAATAAACGACGATCAAGATGTACGGATTCACGGCGAAGAGCACGGCGGCCGCGCCCGCCTGGGGCGGCGTGAGCTGCTCGCGCGCCATCCGCCACATGCCGGAGCCGCCCAGCACCAGCGCGATCCAGATGAACGCGCCCGGCACCATCTTCCACGGCAGCACCAAGCCGAGCGCAGCGCCGAGCATCCACGAAACCGGCGGGTAGAAAATGAATCGCGGCTCCCCGAATCCGAAGTTGGCCCATTCAGCCCACTGCGGGAAGAAAATTCCCTCGTGCCACTGGCCGGAAACGTCTAGCCACGACGCCATGTGAAACTGGAAATCGTGGCCTGACGCGTTGCCGAGAAACCACATCGGCGCCGTGACGGCCGTGGCCACGATCGCGAGCACCAAAAACACGCGCACACCATCGCGTCGCGATGATTCGCTCGCGTAGCCCACACCCGCCATCGAACCGTTCCCGGAATGCGATGAGTCCGTCATGCCGCCTTCATCCGGCCATCGAGAATACTCAATCGCGCACATCGGTGGCCACCGATGATTATGGTTTCGCAGTGACGAGCCGATAGAAGATTCTGGGGCTTCTTGCCAACGCGCGATGCATATGGGTACAGTCTTTCGGCGTCATCGGTCGGGTTCCTCGCGCCCGCCGCGGCGCCTGCCGATTCCCATTTGAAGGATGAACATGCCAGCGGACCCGACGTCCGGGAAGTCTGAACAAAGCACCGCGGAAGACGACCGCCTCAAATCTGCCACCGAGCGCGAAGTGCATTGGAAGCGCTGGGGGCCGTACCTGTCGGAGCGCCAGTGGGGCACGGTTCGCGAGGACTACAGCGCGAATGGCGACGCGTGGAATTATTTCCCGCATGACATGGCGCGTTCGCGCGCATACCGGTGGGGCGAGGACGGCATCGGCGGCATCTGCGACCGGCACCAGCACATCTGCTTCGCTCTCGCGATGTGGAATGAAAAAGACCCGATCCTGAAAGAGCGCCTGTTTGGCTTGACGAACAAGGAAGGGAATCACGGGGAGGATGTGAAGGAGTATTACTACTACCTCGACGCGACGCCGACGAGTTCATACCTGAAATATCTGTACAAATATCCGCAGGCTGAATTTCCCTACGATCATCTGGTGGACGAAAATCGGAGCCGCAGCCGGCTGCAGCCGGAATACGAGCTGATCGATACGGGCGTGTTCAACGAGAACCGCTACTTCGATATTTTCATCGAGTACGCGAAGGTGAATGGCGAAGACATCCTGATCAAAATCACGGCGTGCAATCGCGGCCCGGAAGCGGCGCCGCTCCACTTGCTGCCTACGCTGTGGTTCCGCAACCGGTGGGATTGGGGCGACGAATACGAGCGGCCGCAAGTGGTGCAGGTGGATGGCGTAGAAGGCGGCGTGCTGCTCGAGATGGATGAATTTCACTACGGCAAGCGCTGGTTGCTCTGCGAAGGAAATCCCGAGCCGCTCTTCACCGAAAACGAGACCAACAATGAGCGTCTCTACGGCCAGAAAAGCGTTTCGCCGTTTGTGAAGGACGCGTTTCACCGCTACCTGGTCGATAAAGAGCAGGGCTGTATCAACCCCGACCATGCGGGCACAAAATTCGCGGCGCATTATTCGATGACGATTCAGCCGGGCCAGTGCCAGACGATCAAGCTTCGCCTCACGGATCAGAAAATCGTTCCGGCCGCGCAGCCGGCGTCCGCCTATTTCAACGCCGGCTTTGAAGCCACGTTCGAGCAGCGCATCAAGGAAGCCGACGAGTTCTACGCCAAGCGCATCGATCCAAATCTCAGTGAAGATGCGCGCCGCGTTCACCGGCAGGCGCTGGCGGGCCTCTTGTGGTGCAAACAGTCGTACCACTACGACGTGCGCCGCTGGCTCGAAGGGGATTCGACGCAGCCCAAGCCCGACCCGAGCCGCTACTACGGCCGCAATCACGAGTGGACGCATTTGTATAACTCCGATGTGATCTCGATGCCGGACAAATGGGAGTATCCCTGGTACGCGTCGTGGGACCTTGCGTTTCATTGCGTCTCGATGGCGCTGATCGATCCGGAATTCGCGAAGGAGCAGCTGGTTCTGTTCCATCGCGAGTGGTACATGCACCCGAACGGGCAAATTCCGGCGTACGAGTGG
The DNA here is from genome assembly GCA_963702125.1 of uncultured Acidobacteriota bacterium. GTDB lineage: Bacteria > Acidobacteriota > Terriglobia > Acidiferrales > UBA7541 > Palsa-295. Next base: position 2,578,230 of record OY969716.1, on the reverse strand, counting down.
AATTTTTCAGATGTGAATCCGCCGGTGATGGCGTGGGCTACTTGGCGCGTTTACAAAATTGCCGGCCGCGTGGAAGGGAAGGAAGACCGCAATTTCCTCGAACGGGTGTTTCATAAGTTGCTGATGAATTTCACGTGGTGGGTCAATCGCAAAGACCCGGAGGGCCGCAACGTGTTCGAAGGCGGCTTCCTGGGTCTCGATAATATCGGCGTGTTCGACCGTTCGACGCCACTCGGGCCAGGGAATTTCATCGAGCAATCGGATGGCACCAGCTGGATGGCCATGTTCTGCCTGGACATGCTGGCAATTTCGCTGGAACTCGCGCGCGAAGATCCGGCTTACGAAGATGTGGCCAGCAAATTTTTCGAGCACTTCGTTTACATCGCACAGGCGATGAACGACATCGGCGCGGAATCGATGGGCGAATCCGGCATCGGCCTGTGGGACGACACCGACGGCTTTTACTACGACGTGCTGCACCTGGGCGCGACTACGAAACTTCCGATGAAGGTGCGGTCGATGGTCGGACTGATTCCACTTTTCGCCGTCGAAACTTTCGAGCCCGAAGACCTCGAACGGCTGCCGAGCTTCCGCAAACGCATGCAGTGGTTCATGGCGCACAACCCGGATTTTTCCGATCACGTGGATATGAGCCAATCGACGCCCAAGGGCGCGCGTCTGCTGCTCACCATCGCAAATCGCAGCAAGCTCGAGCGCATCTACAAATACGTTTTCGACGAGAATGAATTTCTCTCGCCGCACGGCATCCGCGCGTTATCGAAATTCCACAAGGATCATCCGTTTTCGTTGCAGGTCGGCGCGCGAGCGGCTTCGGTGGATTACGAGCCGGCCGAATCGAACTCCGATCTTTTTGGAGGCAATTCGAACTGGCGCGGCCCGATTTGGTTTCCGCTGAATTTCCTGATGATCGAATCGCTGCAGCGGGTGCACTACTACTACGGCGACGAGTTTAAAGTCGAGTACCCGATGCGTTCGGGCGCGCAGAAGACGCTGTGGGAAGTGGCGCGCGACATCTCGCACCGGCTTTTGTGCCTGTTCCTGCGGCGCGACGGCCGCCGTGCGGTGTACGGCAACGTGGATCTTTTCCAGAAAGATCCGAACTGGCGCGATTTGATTTTGTTCTACGAGTATTTCAACGGGGATACGGGCGAGGGCCTCGGCGCGAGCCACCAGACGGGCTGGACCGCGCTGGTGGCCAAGCTGATCGAGCAAAGCGGCGAATAGCGCGAGATTGCGCGCGCTCTCGGCCTGAAAATCGGCGTTAGAAATCCGTTACGAGTCCGAGGCCGAGCGATACGCGGTTGATGTATCCGAAGTACGCGACTGTGAGCACGACTTCGCGAATCGCCGCGTCGTCCCAGCCGGCTTCCTTCAGCGCGTCGATGTCTTTCTGCAAAATGTCGTCCGGCGTTTTGGTGAGCTTCTCCGCGAAGCGAAACAGCGCCTTCACCTTCGGCTCAAACGGGCCGCTTTCGTAATCCGTGGTGAGCTTCTTTTCCATCGCGCGGTCGATTCCGAATCGCCGCAGAAGCTCCATGTGAAATTTCACGCAGTAGGACGACGAATTAATGCTGCTCACCACCACGGCAACCTGCTCTTTCACCAGCTTGGTCAAGGCGCCGTCGCTCATGATCGCGTCGTCCATCGCCAGCTGCGCTTCGATCACTTTCGGTTTCGCGCCCAGCGACATGAAGTAATGCGGCAGAAATCCCAGCCCCTGCTCGAGGTTGCGGTAGATTCCCTTCAGCTCCGGCCCGGCCTGTGCTGGTTCAATTTCGCTTACAAAGCCCATCGGCACACTCCTGTGGATTAATGCGTGGGAAGAGAGGATTCACTGGATATAACGCTTGAACTGGTGAAAGTGTAACACGCGGGGAATGAATGGCCCGTTAAGGCTGGGACGAGCCCGGCAGGGCAGTTGCGCGCGACTACTCGCCCGATTTCGCTTCCACCAGCTCGATCAGTACTTTTTTGTCGCCCGGCCCTTTGGCGAGGAAGAAGTTGATGCGCGTGTTATCGGCCCCCGGCCGCGCTTTCGGATAGATCGAGATCACGCCGAACCGCGAATGCAAAATGGCGGTGGCGCGATCCACGTCGAGCACGTAAACCTCGATCTGCTGGATGCCTTCGCCGAACTTCTCGACAAATTTTCCAATCGGACCGGCGCTGCTTCCATCGCGCGTGGTCAGCACGTCGATCTCGGTGCCTGCCGGGCAGCGAATCTCAAATTCACGCGCTTCCTGGTCGGGAGGCACGTCCGCCAGCGCCGGCGAATCGTTGGCTTTGCGGATCGCTTCGAAGGTTTCCGGTTTCACCGCGATGCCCACCACGGTGCGCCACGGTGAAAATTCGTGCGGCGAGCGGACCAGCAGCTCATCGAACTCGCGATCGGTGCGCCATTCCTCAATCGCAGGCTCGCACATGGCCACGCCGGCCGCGTAAATGTCGCGCGCGGCATCGTAGCGCATCTTCGAATTTTCCATCGCCAGCATCGCGATGGATTCAGTGATTGGAAGGTCGGGCACGGACACCGATTCTATCAGGTTCTATTAGGGGTTGGTTCCAGCAGGTTGCACGGCATTGATATTCGAAAGCGCGATGTAGGCCTGGCGATCGGGAGTCACCGCAAGCGGCGTGTCCCAGCGTTCGTGTTCCTCGCCCACGAGGGCGTCCACATCCAGCGTGCTGATCCAGTAGTTTCCGGCGGGAATGCCCCGGAAATAGCCGCGTCCGTCGAGGTCGGTCTTGGTTTCCGCGGCAAGATATTTGCCTTCGGCGAGCATAGTGGTTTCGTGGTCCAGCACGCCTTTGTTTTTGGTGACCAGCACGTCCCACTTATGTCCGGGATCGATATCTTCCAGCCCGAGGCCGAGCCCGTCAGTGGTGGTCGGATTGGCGATCAAAAATTCTTTGATCTGTTTTTTGTATTCGGCGACGCCTTCTTCGTACTTCGACGGATCTTTTTCTTTATCTTTTTCGCTGAAATGCGCTTTCGGAAGCGTCAGCGTTTGATCGCCTTTCAGCCGATCGAGATAGGTGTTGTAAAACTCGGGGACCACGATCATATCGTCCGGCGTGATCAGCTTCACGAAAGCTTCGCCGGAGAGGTGCACACACTTGTTTTTCTTCATCCAGGTTTTCAGCGGCCGCGAGACGTCGAGCTTGTCGATGAACTCGTTCATGTCAGGCGGGGGCACCTTGGCCGCGGCTTCGACACCGATATCCGCGTAGCTTTTGCGCAGAAGGTAGAAATTGGTGCCGCGCACAGGCTCGTCGTCGCCCGCCGATGCGCGGATGTGCGCGTCGAATTCAATCGAGCCATTCTGTGCGTGCGACGGGAAGGCGCAGACCGTTAAGAGGACAGCCGGTAGAAAAGTGCGAAACGTAAATTTCATAGCGACCATGCTAGCAGAAGCGCAAACGCCCCCGGACGCAGTGGTCGTTACGGTACACCCAATTTGTTACGTGGTGGAGCTTCTGGATTCGAATGTAGAAGCGGGTGCGGTTAGAACAGCCGGAACTGTACTTCGATCGTCTGGCGCACCGAAGCAGGCTGCCCGTTGGGGCCGCGTGCCGGCGTGAAGCGCCATGTGCGCACAGCGGCGATCGCCTTTTCGTCGAGACCGAGGCCCATGCCTTTCACCACCTGGATGTCGGTGGCTTTGCCTTCCGCGGTGATCGTCGCGATCAGATACACGGTGCCCTGGTACTTCGCCTTGACGGCTTCGTCAGAATATTCCGCTTGCGGGCAGTACACGCAGGCCGGCATGCCGTAGCCGCCGGTTCCCGCACCTGGGACGCCGCCCCCCGTGCCGTAACCTTCACCGGGTCCGAGGCCAGCGCCGTTACCGCTGCCCACGCCCGTGCCGTTGCCCGAGCCGATGCCGTTGCCACCGCCACTGCCGTTGGAATCGTTGAGTACCTTGCCGAGCGGGTCGCCCCAATTCTTGGCGTCCGGTTGTTTGAGGTTCAAATCCGGAGGGCCGAGCAGCGTCGGAGTCATCTTCAGCGCCGCATTCGGGTTGGTGATGGCTTTCGGCGGCGTGAACTGCGTCATAGCAAACTTTGGCGCCTTGCCCTTCGTTGCAGGGAGCAGTTCGTGCGCACCGCCACCACCACCGCCCCCCGCCGGTTTCGCGCTGGGAGGCAGCTTCTTCAAGTATTCGGAAATGTCCGTGACTTCAACGTTCGATTTGGCGTTGGTCACGCCGGGCGACATCAGTTCGTGGATGAAGGGCAGCACGAGCAGCACGACGATCACGACGTGGAACACCAGCGACATGGCCTGCACGCGCGTGAATTGCGTATCTTTCGACCAGATGTCTTTCACCGCGATCGGCTTGCTGGTGCCTTTCCAAGGAGCTTGCTTCGGTGGATTCAGCCAGTCTTTGATGTTCTGCCATGTGCCGCCAAAATTCTGGTTCCAATCGACGAGGAGGTCGGAGTTCACGTTCCCGCGCACATCCGGCTTCCAAAATTCTTTCAGGTTGTCTTTGAAGCTGTCGCCGAATCCCGGATTGTCGAACCCGGTTGGCTTCGCGCCCTTGATCTTCACAGGACGCTCGGTCATGAATTCTTTTATGTTCGAGACGAACATCTTCCATCTCGAATCTTGCGTGGGAGCTTTGAAGTGCCCGAGGCGCAGCTTCGGCGTGGTGTCGTTCGGATCGACGACGGGTTCGGGCTTGGGCTGGTAAGCGATGGAGCTCAGTTCGGTCATGTCAGTCCGCCTAAGACTGCAGCAAACACACTTACAAAATCTTAGACGCATCCCTCCAAAAAAGGATGTCCGCCCCCCTAAGGCTGACACCGTTACAAAACCATTGTAACATACGGTCTGCATCTTTTTACCGCGACGCAACCGCTGCTTGTGCTTCGATCTTGGGTTCGCATCGTGTCCCGCAACTACTTTGAATCGCTGTGGAGAAAGGCTTTAGCGCCCTTACATGGCCAAACAGTTTGACCTTAAGAAGACTCTGAACCTGCCCAAAACCGATTTCGCGATGAAGGCGCGCCTGCCGGAGCGCGAGCCTGCCCAATTGGTCGAATGGGAGACCTCGCGCCTGTACGAGCGAATCCTGGAATCGCGCGCGAGCGCGCCTCTTTTCGTGCTGCATGACGGGCCGCCGTACCCGACGGGCGAAATCCACCTCGGCACCGGTCTGAATAAAGTGGTGAAAGACATGGTCGTGAAGTCCAAGACCATGGCCGGGTTTCGTTCGCCGTACGTCCCAGGTTGGGACTGCCACGGGCTGCCGATTGAGACGAAAGTCGAAAAGGAGCTGGGCGGCAAGACTTCCAAAGTTTCGGCGGCTGAGTTTCGCCAAATGTGCCGCAAGTTTGCGGCAGCGTTTGTTGAGAATCACAAAGTGGAGTTTCGCCGGCTGGGTGTTTTCGGGCAGTGGGATCGTCCGTACCTCACCATGGATTTTCGCGACGAAGCTTCGATCGCCGGCGCGTTTCTGGATTTCTACGAGAAGGGTTACGTTTACCGCGGCTTGAAGCCGGTTTACTGGTGCATCTACGACCACACCGCACTCGCTGAAGCGGAAGTGGAGTACGAAGACCACACCAGCCCGTCGATCTGGGTGAAGTTTCCGCTCACGCCGGGAGATAAATCGAAAGCCCTCGGACTGCCCGCCGATGCGAACGCGCTGATCTGGACGACGACTCCCTGGACGCTGCCCGCGAACCGCGCGCTCGCGTTCCACCCCGAGTTTCGCTACGTGCTCGCCGATACGTCGGTAGGGAAGCTGATTCTCGCGGAAGATCGGCTCGCGGCTGTTGCGGCTGAACTCGGCTTCGAAGTGCGCGGCACGCTCGCCACCTACGACGGCAAGCAACTGGAGAACATCCAGTTCCATCATCCATTTCTCGAATACTCCGTGCCCGGCGTGCTCGCCGATTACGTGACGCTCGATCAAGGCAGCGGCGTGGTGCATACGGCGCCCGGGCACGGTGCGGACGACTTCCGCACCGGCCAGCGCTACGGCCTGGAATCCTACGCGCCGCAGGACAACGAAGGCCGCTTCACGGAAGGCTTGCCGGAGTACAAAGGCAAGACCGTCTTCGAATCGAACCCGATCGTCATCGGGATTTTGAAGCAGCGCGGCATGTTGGTGGGCGAACGCAAAATCACGCACAGCTATCCGCACTGCTGGCGCTGCCACAATCCGGTGATTTTCCGCGCCACCGAGCAGTGGTTCATTCAGATGGACAACGGGAATGCCAACGTTCCGGCGCCGAGCGCGCGTCCGCTGCGCGAGGCTGCGCTCAGCGAAATCGAAAAAGTGAAGTGGATGCCCGCCTGGGGCCACGACCGGATGAAAGAAATGGTCGCGGGCCGTCCGGACTGGTGCATCTCCCGCCAGCGTTTCTGGGGCGTGCCGCTGATCGTTTTTTACTGCGAGGATTGCGGCAAGCAGCTCAAGGATTTCAAAGCGTTGCGCGGCGTGTTGCCGTTCTTCGAAAAAGAAGGCGCGGACGCGTGGTTCACGCATACTTCCGAACAATTGCTGCCTGCGGGTACGAAGTGCGCCTGCGGCTCGTCGAAATTTCGCAAAGAGTCCGACATTCTGGACGTGTGGTTCGACTCCGGCTCGACGCATCTCGCCGTGCTGACGCGCGACAATCAGCACTGGCCCGCCGACGTATATCTCGAAGGCCCCGACCAATTCCGCGGCTGGTTTCAGAGTTCGCTGCTGGTCGGCATCGGCACGCGCGGGTCTTCTCCTTATAAGCAGGTAGTTACTCACGGCTGGACGCTGGACGAAAAAGGCGCGCCGATGTCGAAGTCGCTCGGCAACGCGATTTATCCCGCCGAGATTTCCGCGAAGTGGGGCGCGGACCTGCTGCGCATTTGGGTCGTCTCGCAGGATTACACGGGGGACATGCGCATCTCCGAAGCGATGATGACGCAGCTGGCCGAGGCGTATCGCAAGATTCGCAATACGTTTCGCTTCGCGCTCGGCAATCTCGAGGGCTTCGATCCTGCGAAGGATCTGGTCGCCGATTCCGAGCTGTGGGAACTCGACGCGTGGATGATCCGCCGCACCGGCGAACTCGCGAGCCAGTGCCTCGAGTGGTACAAGAATTTCGAATTTCACCGCATTTACCACGCGCTGCACGATTACTGCACGGTGGACCTGAGCGCCTTTTATTTCGACGTGCTCAAAGACCGGCTCTACACGTTCGCGCCGAAGAACGTCGGCCGCCGCTCCGCGCAGACGGCCGTGTATCGCATTCTGAATACGTTGTTGCGGCTCATCGCGCCGACGCTGGTGTTTACGGCCGAGGAAATCTGGAAGTTTGTGCCGCGCGCGGCGTCCGATCCGGCGAGCATTCACATGACGATGTTTACGCCGCCGGCGGAACTGGAAGCGGCGCTCGATGCCCAGCGGTCGAAGGATTGGGCACGCTTGCTCGTGGTGCGCGAGGAAGTGCTGAAGGCGCTCGAGCCGGTGCGCGCTGCGAAGACGATCGGCACGAACCTTGAAGCTCGCGTGACGCTGGCGGCGACGGGCGATTTGCTTGCATCCTTGCGCAAGTACGCGAAATTCCTTGCGGGCCTCTTCATTGTTTCGCAGGTCGATGTTGTGGAAGGCGATGCGCCGGGCGCCGTTGCGGCCGCGAATCTGGCGGGACTAAAAATTCTGGTGGCGCGCGCGGACGGAACAAAGTGCGAACGCTGCTGGAATTTCTCTACGCACGTCGGCGAAAACTCCGATTTCCCCACGGTCTGCGAGCGCTGTGTCGCGGCTCTCGAGGAAATCGAGCGCACCACCGGATTGCCGCCCATCACGCTGAAACCTTGATGCCGCGCTCGAGCGAACCCGCATCCAATTCATTACGCGCTCGATCGAGTGCCAGCCGACTTCTGCTCGCCGGCCTCGCGATTGGCGCGCTCGCTGCCGATCAGTTGAGCAAATACTGGGTCGAGCACCGGACGCAGCCTGGATCGATCCACGTCCTCATTCCGGGAGTTCTGAACCTGATGCACACCAGCAATCCCGGCGTCGCGTTCGGGATCTTTGCCGATTCGGCGAACCCGTGGCGCGCGCCGCTGCTGATCGGATTTTCGTTGCTGGTGATCGCGTTGCTCGTGTGGCTGCTCGTTACGGGCCGTGCCGGCGCCGCGCTGGGTGAATGCGGCATCGCGTTAATTCTGGGCGGCGCCGTCGGCAACGTGTTCGATCGCCTCGTCCGGCGGAGCGTCACCGACTTTATCGACTTCCACGTCGGCTCGTACCACTGGTACACGTTCAACGTCGCGGATTCGGCGATCGTGATCGGCGCGCTCCTGGTAATCGTGGAACTCTTCCGCGACCGGGCGCATCCTACACAGGGTATCGACTAGCTATGCATCCCATACTTTTCCACATCGGCGAATTTCAGGTTTACAGCTACGGCGTACTCGTCGCCACGGGCGTGCTGCTGAGTTTGTTTTGGGGACGCCACCTCGCGCCGCAGGTTGGCATCAATCCTGAAAATCTTTGGAACATGGGCATCTACATGGTGCTCGCCGCGCTCATGGTGGCTAAAGTGTGGCTGATTCTGAGCGACTGGAGCTTTTACGCCGCGAACCCGCGCGAAATCTTCAGCATCAACACGTTTCAGTCCGGCGGCACGTTCTACGGCGGCCTGGTCGGCGCTATCGGCACGATTTTTCTCTACACGCACTTCCAGCGCATGAATTTCCTGCGCACGTTTGACATTTGCACGGCATCGCTCCCGCTCGGCCATGCGATCGGCCGGCTGGGCTGTTTTGCGGCGGGCTGCTGCTATGGAAAGCCGACCGAGGTGCCATGGTCGGTGGTATTCACGAATCCAGTGGCCGAGAAGCTCGCCGGCACTCCGCTCGGCGTGCACATTCATCCGACGCAGCTCTACGAAGCGTTTCTCGAACTTTGCAATTTCATTTTCTTGAATTGGCTATGGAAGCGCCAGCGATTTGCCGGCCAGATTTTCGGCGCGTACATGTTTCTTTATGGCGTCGAACGCGGCACGATCGAATTTTTCCGCGGCGATCCAGGGCGCACGCTGCTCTTTCATGACCGGATTTCGCTGATGCAGATCACCAGCATCATTTTCATTCTGGCGGGAACGTTGTTGTGGTGGCGCGGCCTCCGAAATCCAAACGCTGCGCGCCCGCTCGAAGCTCACGCAAATTAGAATTCACACGCCGCCGAACACACACCGATGCCCCGCGAACCCGAATACGAAGAAGAGTTTGAAGACGGCGAAGAACTCGCCGACTCTGAATTCGATGCCGGCTCTGACCACGAGTCTGGCGACGACCCGCCCGCGCTCCACTCGACCGACAGCGAGCCGCAGTACCCGGTTGCGGGAACCCACGAATTCGCCGTTGATGCACAAAGCGCAGGCGAGCGCCTCGACCGCTTTCTCACTGCACGCGTCCAGCACATCAGCCGCAACCAGATCCAGAATCTGATCGACGAAGGCCGCGTTCGCGTGGATAGCGGCGCAAAGAAAGCCTCGCATCGCCTCGAGGAGGGCGAGACGGTCGTCGTCGAAATTCCCGAGCACCGTCCCATCGGCGTGGAAGCTGAAAATCTCCCGCTCGACATCGTGTACGCCGACGAGCAAATCGCCGTCATTAACAAGCCCGCAGGCATGATCGTGCATCCCGGCGCCGGCGAAGACACCGGCACGCTGGTCGCCGCGCTGCTCCATCGCTTTGGCGCCGAGAAGCTTTCGACGCTCGGCGGCCCGCTCCGTCCCGGCATCGTTCATCGTCTCGATAAAGACACGTCGGGCCTGATCCTCGTCGCGCTTACAAACGCGGCGCACGAAAAGCTCGTGGACGAGTTTCGCGAGCGGCGCATTCAGAAAACCTACATCGCGCTGCTTCATGGCCGGTTCGACGCGGAGTCCGGTACGATCGAGCTGCCGATCGCGCGCGACATCAAGCGCCGCTCGCGTATGACGGCGCGCCGCCGCGAAGGCCGGGAGGCGCGCACCGATTGGCGCATGCGCCTCAGGTTTGACGGCTTTTCGTTTGTCGAGGCCGATCTTCACACCGGACGCACGCACCAGATTCGCGTTCACTTTTCCGCGCTCGGCGCGCCGGTGGTGGGCGATACGGTTTACGGTGCGCCGCGCCAGGAACGCATCGGCAGGGAATTGCTCCCGCCGCTCGGGCGCAATTTCTTGCACGCCGCGCGGCTCGCGTTCGACCATCCCCTCACTGGCAAGCGCGTCGAATTCCGCGCGCCTCTGCCCCAAGCGCTGCGCGACTACCTTTACCGCCTCGCCCGCGCTACCGGTTCGAGCGTGGCTACAATTGACGCCGCTCTCAAGGACTTCCTATAATCGTGTTGGTACCTCACTCCATGCGAAGGCCGTTCATTCTCGCCGCAGTTCTGCTCGCCGCAAGCGTTGCCGCCTTCGCACAACAGCAGCCGCCACCACCGCCTGCATCGCCCGCGAATCAAAGCGCCCCCAAGCCTCAAGACCAGACTCCACCCGCGCAGATTCAAGGCCAGGCTCCGCCGACGATCCGCACGACGACCGGCCTGGTCCACTTGGTCGCCACAGTGATGGATCACCATCACGAATTTGTCACCAACCTCGACAAGTCCGACTTCCGCATCCTTGAAGACGGCCAGATACAGGACATCGCTTACTTCGGCCGCGAAACCGATCTGCCGCTGCGCATCGGCGTGCTGCTCGATACGTCCAACAGTATTCGTCCGCGCCTCGAATTCGAAAAAGAGGCAGCGCTCGATTTTTTGCAGAGCGTCATCCGCCGCAACAAAGATCAGGCGTTCATCATGACGTTTGATAATGAGCCGGACGTGATTCAGGATTGGACCGGCGACCTGGCGATGCTGACCGACGCGATCCGCAAGCAGCGAGCCGGCGGCGGCACGGCGCTGAACGACGCGATCTACCGCGCCACCGAAAAGCTGGTGAGCCCGCCGCTGCCGCGCGGGCAGAACGCCGAGATTCGCCGCGTGTTGGTGGTGATCAGCGACGGCAACGACAATCTCAGCGACCACGCGCTGAGCGATTCACTCGAAGCCGCGATTCGCGCGGAGGCTGCAATTTATTGCGTGAGCACCAACACCGACTGGCTCTCCATCAGCGGCGATAAACCGCACAAAATGCACCTCGAACCCGGCGATCAGGTTCTCGAGAAGTTTTCCGTCCAGAGCGGCGGCCGCGTTTTCTACCCCTATAAGGTGGAGGACCTCGCGCAGTCGTTCACCGACATCGGCAACGAACTGCGAAGCCAGTATTTCATCGCGTACCGTCCCACCAATCCGCAGGCCGATGGGAAGTACCGCACCATCGAAATTCAGACCGACCGCAAAAACCTCGACGTCCGCAGCCGCAAAGGCTACTTCGCCAAGCCCCCCGAAAACACGAACCCCCTCGTCGCGCCAAGCAAGCCCGGGAATTAAAGGCGGCTACTCGGCGGGCGCAACAGGCGCTGAGTTAACTGCGCCGTGCTGCGTGGCCCACTCGACGAATCCGTTCGGAGCGTTCTTTACGCCGTAGATGTTTGCGCCTTTTACGCTCGCAAGCTCTTTCCAGCTTATGCCGGCGAGATTCGCTTCGGTAAGATCGGCGCCTTCGAGGTTACCCCGGCTCAATCGAGAGTTGCTTAGGTCGGCGTGGGTCAGATCGCTTTCGGTGAGGTCCGCACCCTCGAGGTTCGTTGAGCGAAGGTCGCTGTTGCGAAGATTTGCGGAGCGCAGGTTGGCGTCCTCGAGATCCGCTTTGCGAAACTCGCTGTTTCGCAAATCCGCCGCACTGAAATTCGCCCGAACCAACTTTGCGCCGTCAAGCTTGATTCCCTGAAGGAATGCTCCTGATGCGTCAACGCCGATGAGCGGCACTCCGTCTGCGTTGAGTTCCTGAAGCGCTTCGATTCTGCCTCCGCTTCCGCCCTTGCCCTGCGCTGTGTTAACCACCTGCCAGGCTTGGTAGTGGCGCTGTTTCACGCGATCGCCGGACTCGGAAAAATAAAAGATAACGGCAACCAGAACGCCGAAACTGCTCAGATATTCGAGAACTTCGAGGAAGTTCCAGTGTCCGAGGTAGTACGCGGCCCATTCGCAGAACCAATCGATAGCGAAAAACGGAATCGTCCATCGCCGCGTCAGACGCGACACTCCATCTGCGAATGGCCGGGGCTTTCCCCGAGGCTGAATTGATCTCATAACGACGGGAACATCAATGGCTCGATTGCAGAGAACTCCTGCCGCTGCCAGTCAACGGACAGGAAAAGTTGAAGCATCATCGTAATGAAATTCTCTGCTTTATCGCCAAGCGGTTTCATCTAGAAAATTGGTCTGTATTACCGGAACGGCGCGTAGTAGCCCTTGCGCGCCAGGATCTTTGCATCGGGCCGCGTGACTTCCACGGTGATCTTTCGGAACGTCCCATCCCGCTTGATATTCGTCGGGTAATAGCCCAGCACGTACTGCGACCGCAGCTCCTGCGAAATTTCGTCGAACGCTTTCTCCAGCGAACTTTCGTTCCGCACTTCGATCACGCGCCCGCCCGTGTCTTCCGCCATCTTCCGGGCCACGCCCGGGCCTGTGCCAAACGTCGCCATCCGGTCTGTGATCAGCATCACGTGAATCACGGCGTCCGAGCGCTGCGCCGCCTCAATCGCGTCCTGCAACCTCAGTTTGCTGCCTGTATCTTCGGCGTCCGTCATGATGATCACGCCTTTGCGCCCCGCTTGTGTCGAAAGTTCGTCGTGCGTCGCCAGATAGATCGCATCGTACAAATTCGTGCCGCCGCCCTGGCCGCCGGGAATCGTCCCCGGCGTCACTACGCCGCCGCCACCCACCGAATTCACGCGCGCGCTGTGAATTGCCCGAGACAGCACCCCGGTATCCGAGGTGAAATCGGCCAACAGGTCCACGTCGAAATCAAACGTGATCACCATGGCCTCGTCCTTCGGCCGCATCACCTCCCGCAGGAATCGCGACGCCGTATCCTGCTCCGCGTCGATCATGCGGTCCATGCTCGCGCTGGTGTCGATCAAAAGGCCGAGCGTGATGGGCATATCCACTTCTTTCGAAAAGAACGCGATTTTCTGTTCCTGCCCGTCCTCGAAAACCTTGAAATCTTCCTTGGTCAGGTCGCTGATGATGCCATGCTTCTTGTCACGCACAGTCGCGAACACGTTCACCACGTTCGTAACGACTTGCAGCCCCTGGCCGCTTTGCGGCTCTTGCCCTTGTTGCTGCGCGACGATTCGTCCCGACGCCAGCTTCAGAAAAGAAGCCGGCCGTCGCAGCGGCGCCGCCACAGGCTGGGCGCTCTTCGCCGCGGGTACGGACGTAATCGCGGCGTACCCGGTGAGAGCCACCGCGAAAATCCCCGCCGTCAGGCTGCTGCGCCGCATTGTATAATCCTCCGTGGATGCAACTTATCCGTGCCGACCGCGCGTCGAACTTCAGGCGCGCGAACCGATAGCGTTCTGGTACGATGCGCCCAACGCGTTTCCGGATGTTCGGCCGGATTCTCGCGCTTCAGCACCCGCTGATTACCGAACGCGTTCAATTGGTCCGGAGCGAGATCCCGAGAATGATGCCAGCCCTGACGGCCGTAAAGAAGTCCGCAGCGAGAATCGCCACCGCCGTCGCCATTATATTCCTATTCGGCGCCGCCGCAGCGCACGCTCAGGAACCGCAGCAGGACAATTCCCAGAATAATTCACAGAAGCCTCCGGTACAGCCTGGCCAGACGGCGCCCGCGCAATCCGCCCCGCCGCTCACGCCACCGGCGGCCACGCCGCAGATTCCCACGCAGGCGCCCGCTGCGCAAACGCCGCAGCCGCAAACCGGCGTGTCGCAGCCGGCCAACCAAGCCGCGCAGAACGACATGCGCAACCGAATTCGCGTCCGGTCCGACCTCGTAATCGTTCCCGTGACGGTGAAAAATCACGACGGCGCGTTGATCGGCGACCTGCAACGCGATGAGTTTCGCGTTTTTTGCGACAACGTCGAGCAGCAGATCATTTTCTTCACGTCCGACCCGTTTCCGTTGTCGGCCGTCGTCCTGATCGACAACGACCTCTCGATCAAATCGGCCGACGAAGTTCAGAAGAGCCTCACCGCGATTTCCGCGGGCTTCGGCCCGGCGGACGAAGTCGCGCTGGTCACCTACAACGAATTCACCAACGTGATCTCGGATTTTTCGTTCAACAACGACCAGCTCTATACCAAGCTCAAGCGCCTCGAACTCGATTCGCATATGCCCGGCAGTCCCGTGGGCGGCCCGCTCACCGCCGGACCCACCGCGAACGGCAAGAGCACCGAGACCGGCCAACCCACTCCGCTCGGCGTGCGCCAGGAACCGCCGCACAAAGACATGGACGACGCGATTTACGACGCCGCGGAAATGCTCAAGGGCCGCGGCCGCGATCGCCGCAAAATCATTTTCCTGATTTCCGACGGCAACAATTCCCACAACAATACGCACAGCTTCGATCAGACCTTGCAGCTGTTGCTCACCAATGACGTCTCGGTGTATTCCATTTCCGTCGGCCACGCGTTCCTGCAAAAGCAGACGCTGCGCCTCGAGAAGTACGCAGGCAAGTCCGGCGGCGATACTTTTTATTCTTCGAAGGACCGCGGCCTGCAGAATCTCTATCCGAACGTCACCGAGCAGGCGCGCAATCAGTACACGATCACGTTCTCGCCGCAGGATACTGACCGCACCAGGGACTACCACACCATCGAAGTTCGCGTTCGCCGGCCGAATCTGGAAGTGATGACGCGCGACGGCTATTACCAGAGCGGATTGCACTAAACGGCTCACGGAATTTTTTCCAAGTCAACAACGCCGCGGAATTTATATTTCTTGACTAAACTTGCGCGCCATTGAAAACTCGTTTTGACGATGGAAGCGCGCGCAAACGCTGCTGAGTCGCCGGGGAGAACGTTCCAGAAACTGCGCGGAACCAACCCGAAATAAAAAAGGGCGCTGCCGGAACGCAGCGCCCTTTTTCTTTTGTGCTTGATGCGCGAGTCTTGCCCGCTTAGTTTTCGGCGATCGCCGTATCGGCCGCGCCGCGAATCGAAACCAACTGCTCATGCGACGGGCAAATCGGCTTGTAGTCGCAAAACTTGCAGCCAAAGCCGGGTTTTGCGTTGAAATCACGCGCGCGAATCAAGTCCGCGACCTCCGCGATCCGCTCCCGGGTTTCCTTCAGCGCCTTCGCGTCGCGCGTCGATTCCACCGCTTCGTTCGAGGTCAGGCTGTACAGCACCAGCTTCTCCGGTTTCAGTTCCAGAATTTCTTCCGCCGCGAGCGCGTAGATGCCGAGTTGCAGATCCTTTGCTGCCGCTTTCTTGTCTTTCGCTTTGCCGGTTTTGTAGTCGATGATCTCGACTTTCTTTCCGTTGATCCGGTTGATCTGGTCGATACGCCCCGTGACGATCACGTCGTTATCCATCGGCAGCTCGAATTTCTTTTCGAGATGGACCACATCCGCCGGAGCCGCTGAGTATTTCCTCCAGAATTCCTCGATCTGCCGCCGTCCTTCCTTCTTGTATTCCTCTTTGTGGTATTCGTCGATAAAGCCCGAGTCCGACCAGTGCCGGTCGTAAATCGCATTCACTTCCGCGAGCGTGATTTTCTTGCGCTTGCCTATCTCTTCCACCATTTCGCGCACGGTTGTGTGCATCACGTTTCCAAACGTCGCCATCGCGTGCGGCCCGCCCGGAATCGACCACGAATACTGGAACAGGTATTTCTGCGGGCAGCGCTCGTAGCAATCGATCGCCGATGAACTCAGTTGCAGCGGCTCCGGTCGCGGCGGGTGAAACGCTTTCGCCCATATGGCTACGCGCGAATACGCCCGCGTCGTCTCGCTCGCGGGCCCGAAGAGTTGCGTCGGCACCGCCGTGTTCGCTTCGGGACCCGTCGTCTCCGGCAGCGCGGGCAGATCCACCTTCGCTTCGAATTGATGCACGTCCTGCTGCTTGATCTTCGCGTCCTCCAGGAAATCCTCGAAGAACGGCGAAAGTTTCAGCCGCTTGTTCAGCACCGTCGAAAGCGTCAGCCGTTGCCTCGCGCGCGTGAGCGCCACGTAAAAAAGCCGGCGTTCTTCCTCGCGCTGGTAATCGAACTGCGGCTGCTGCTCCTTCATCAACTCGCTCGGGAATTCGAACACCGGCTTGCGCGCGCCGGAAGGGAAGTCGCGATGCGTGAGCCGCAAAATAAAAACGTGCGGGAATTCGAGTCCCTTCGCCGCGTGCACCGTCATCAGGTTTACCGCGTCGTCCGTCATTTCCTCTTCGAGACACACGTCGCCGCCCGCTTCGTAAAAATATTCGAGGTATTCGAGAAAGTCGGCAAGCTTCTTGCCTTCGCTCTTGCGCTGCCAATCCTTCACGAAGCTCGCGAACCGCTCGAGATAGTAGCGGTCCTGGTCCGTCGGCAGCGGCGCGAGGCCCAGCCCTTGGATCAATTCGTCCACTAGCTCGGTCGCCACTTTCCGCCACGAGCTGGCGCGCAGCGTTTCGAGCAGCGCGACCAGTTCGCCCAACCGCACCCCTTCGCGGTTGAACGGCGCTTCGTCTTTCGAGACTGCAACTTCGTCGCCAAGCGGCCGCTTGTTCTTCGCCGCGCGCTCCGCCAGCCGCACCAGGTCCTTCGGCTCGAGCCCCCAGTACGGGGCCCCCAGCACGCGCGCCCACGCCACGTTGTCGCGCGGCTTGCCGGTGATTCGCAGCCAGGCGAACAGATCCTTGACGATCGTGCTCGTCAGAATCGAAAACTTCTTGATCACAAACGGAATCTCGCGCCGTCGCAGCACGCTCAGCAGGTCGCTGCGGTGCGTGTGCTTGCGGTAAAGCACCGCGATCGACCGCCACTGCACGCCTTTCTCGTGAAGCCGCTCGATCTCGCCCGCCACCCATTCCGCTTCTTCATTCGCTGCGCCAAACTCAGCGATGCGCACGCGCTCGCCCTCGATGTTTTCGGTCGCCAGATTTTTCTTCGGCAGCAGCGGCGATTTTTCGTTGTGGGAGATCAGCTTGCCCGCAACGCGCAGAATCCGCTTCGTGGAGCGGTAGTTTTGCGAAAGCGATACGAGGAAGTCGCCGGCCTTCGGCGCGTTCTTCGCGCCGGTCACTCCGCAGAAGCGCTCCAGAAAAATCGTGAAGCTGCCGAATGACGCGCCGCGGAAACGGTAGATCGCCTGGTCGTCGTCGCCCACCGCGACGATGTTGCGGTGCTCGCCCGCGAGCAGCCACAGCAGTTCAAGCTGCGCGATGTTCGTATCCTGGAATTCATCCACCAAAATGTATTTATACTGGTCGCGCACTTTCGCGCGCAGCTCAGGATCGTTCTTCAGCGCGGCCACGGACTCCGCGATCTGCGCGCCAAAGGTGAGCAAGTTCCGTTCGCGCAGCAAGCGCTCACTCACGCGGTACACGCGCGCCAGCTCTTCCTGCTTCGCCACTTCCAGCTCTGCTTCGTCCAGAGCGTCGGCTTCGAGCTCCGCCCGCGTCGCCTCGTGATTCCTCCGCATCTCCGCTGCAAATTTCTCGTAATCGTCCGGCGAGACCAATTCGTCCTGGCATCGCGAAAAAAAGCCCTCGAAATCGCCAATGAACTCGCCCGGATCCTGCAAGCGCCGGAAGTGTTTCAGGTCCAGCTCGGCGATGTTTCGTCGTAGCAAAATCCGGTAGTCGATCGGCTCGATCGCTTGCACGTCCGGCCGCACGGTTTTGAGGATTTTATCGAGGCAGAATTTGTGGAACGTGCTCAGCGATAAGCCTTCAGCGCGTTCGCCGATGGCCTTTTTAACGCGCGACGTCATTTCGCCGGCTGCCTTATCGGTGAACGTCAGCCCCAGAATATTTTCGCCGGTGAGGTGCGGTTGCGATTCCAGCAGCGTCCGGATGCGCTCGATGATCACGCGCGTCTTGCCGGTACCGGCGCCAGCCACCACAAGCAGTGGACCATCGACATGCTCCACTGCCGCACGCTGCGCGGCATTCAACCCAATTTCGTTTGTCTTCGCGTCGCTCATCGTCTCTTTTTCGCGGTCCGCGCTGTTGGCTGCCTCGTCAGTCTATCAGAAACGCCAAGGGCGAATCTAAAGCGAAGCGTCTCACCGTTTCTTCCGCGGCTTCGTCCCGGCGAGAAATTGTGCAATTTCCGCGGGTGAATCCGAAATGAAGAGCATGTCCCGGTTCGCGTCGCTCGCCGTCTGCTTCACCAGCGAAAACACCGGCGTATCCATCTCCCACTGCCGCACGCCTAGGAACGCCATTGGGCTGTGGTACCCGCCCGTCGCGTAGAAATTCTGTTCCGCGTCCATGAAAATTTCCTGCAGCGTGCCGGCGCTGCCGGGCGCGAACACCACCCCGCCCAGCGACATCATTAATAGCCCGCCCTCGCGAATGCTGTTGTCGAAATATTTCGCAATGTGCGTCGCAAATGAATTCGTCGGCTCCTGCCCATAGAACCACGTCGGCACTCCCAGGCTCGCCGCGCCTCGTGGAAATTTCTTTCTCACCGCGTGCGTCCGCGCGCGCCATTTCGGGTGATCGTATTCCGCCGCCGTGGCCAGAATATCGATCGCGGCGCTCAAGTCGTTCTCGCCAAAATGCGCGGCCGAGAAATAAGCGCCCAGATTCGCGGCCTCCATCATTCCCGGGCCGCCGCCGCTCATAATAAATTGTCCCCCGCGCGCCACGAGCCGCGCCGTCTCCGCAGCCTTCCTGTACCACTCGTCGCCCCGCTCGACGGCCGATCCGCCCATGAAGCCCACCATGCGCAGCGCGCCTTCCCGCGCGATCAGCGCTTCGATTGCATCGTCGATCGAGTCGTCGTGAATCCGCCGCGTGAGCGCCTCGATCACATCCGGCGACAGCCGCCCCTTCGCCAAATACTCCTCGTAGATCGCGTGATCCCGCGTGGATCGCGCGCCGTTGAGCCCCTCGACGCGCTGCTCCAACTCGTCCGGCGTGTACAGTTCCGCGCGAAACGGGTTATACATCGTGGCGGGGAATCGCGTCAGCAGCACCGCGCCGCGATCCAGCAGATAGTTTCCCACGGCGCGATTCTTGAACGCGCAACCGAGAAAATACGTCTGCTCGATTGCCGCGCGCTTCCATTGCGCCAGCGTTACGTCGGCTAGATCGAGCCCCTTCACCGCCGTCCATTGCAGCTTGCCGCGCACTGCATCGAAAGCCTCGCGCGTCCGGATCTCCTTCATCCTCCGTGCACTCTTTTTTTGCGCCATCGCGCTCCTATCGATTACTTAGAGTTCGTGCTATCAATGTCACACAAGGTGCGCGGACGCAAACGCTCGTTGCGTGCGCTAGACCTCAGGGGAGTGTCATGAAGCGCGCCAATCGTAACGCAGCATCGCAGCCATCTCGCCGCCGCGGCTCGATGTGCGCAGCGGTAATCGCTCTCGCATTGATTGCCACGGCGCTCACCGCGTCGGCCGGCACGAAGCTCGCATTCTCGTGGCGCAATCCCACCTACAACGGCAGCGCCTTCAAAAATATTCTCGTCCTTGCCGTCAATGGCCAGGCCGCCCGACGCGCCGACTTCGAAGACGTTATGACCGCGACGCTCACGCACCCCGGTCTCACCGCCGTCCAGAGTTACGTTTACCTGGCGCGTCCGGACGCGACGCCCATTCCTCAAGCGCAGCTTCGCGAGATCGTCGAGGAGCAGCACTTCGACGCGATCCTCGTCGCGCACCTCACAAAATACAAAAAGACGCACAATTACATTCCCGGCGACGCCCTCCAGCTTCCGCCTGAACTCGTCAACTTCTACGGCTATTACACCGCCGTCACGCCTGTCGTTTACACGCCCGGCTACATGACCACCGATACCAAAGCGCAAATCGAAACCGCGTTGTATTCCACCGCGCCCGGCGATGGCCAGCTCGCGTGGACGGGTACGAGCAACATCGTCGATCCGCGCTCTCCCGCGTCCGCGATCAGTTCTGTCGCGAAGCTCGTTGTGGAACAACTTCAGAAACAAAATCTCATTTGATACGTCGAACGACCGGAGCAGTAAACTCGCCACGTGTCCGGCGAGTGCGATGTGCGAACTCGCACACCGTCCGATTTCAAAAAAAACGGCCCGGCCGACGACAATGAGAACGCATGCCCCTGACGATTCGATTTACCTTTGCACTGAAGTTCGCCCTGATTTTTTTCGTTCTTTCTTTCCCGCATTTCGCAACGGCTCAGCAGCAACCCAAGTGGATCGCCACATGGACGGCGAGCCAGCAAGCCTCCGACCCCGATCCCGATGAGCCGTTGCTCAAGCTCGATAATCAAACCGTCCGCGAACGCGCGCGTATCACTCTAGGCGGCGAACAAATCCGTCTGCGCCTCTCGAACGAATTCGGCGCCGCTCCGGTTCTGATCGGAAAAGTAACAGTCGGCGTCGCCGATGGCACGGCTGGTGTTGCAGCGGGATCGATCCATCCCGTCACGTTCAACGGCGGTAAGGCATCCATCCTTCTCGCTGCCGGCGCACTCGCGCTCAGCGACTCGATCGCATTTCCGGTGTCCCGCGGCACGGAAATCAGCGTCAGCCTTTATTTCCCGAAGCACCCCGCTTCCGTCACGTGGCATTCGTTTTCGCTGAGGAAAGTCGTAATCTCGCCGCCAGGCGACCACACCGGCGACACTTCGATACAAGGCGGGAAAGAATCGGACAGCTCGATCTTCCTCAGCGCCGTGCTCGTGCCCGCACAACAAAACCGACGCGTGATTGTCGCGTTCGGCGATTCGCTCGTCGATGGCGACGGCACCACGCGCGGAAAAGATCTCGATTTCTCGAACGACCTCTACCGCCGCCTCGATGCGTCCAAATCCTCGACGCAGTTCGCCGTAGTGAACGAAGGCATCGCTGGCAGCCGGTTGCTCAACGACGCCCCGCTTAATAGTTTCGGCGTTTCCGCGCTCGCGCGCTTCACTCGCGATGCCATTGCGATTCCCGGCGTCTCGGACGTGATCGTCATCGAAGGCACCAACGACATCGGTTTTCCCGGTGCCAAGCTCGGCGACCTGGCTCTCGCACCGCCCGAAAATGCGCCCACAGCCGACGACATCATCGCCGGCTACCAGCAGCTCATCGCGCGCGCCCACGTCCACGGCCTTCGCCTCATCGGCTGCACCATCTCGCCGTCGGAAGGCGTCGTCGTCCCCGGCTATCACAACGACGAAAAAGAAAAAATCCGCCAGGCCGTGAACCAGTGGATTCGCTCGAGCCACGCGTTTGACGCTGTGATCGACATCGACGCCGTCGTGCGCGATCCGAAGCACCCGTCGCAACTCGCGCCACGCTATGCGTCACCCGATCACCTTCATCCGAACGACGCCGGCTACCAGGCCATCGCCGATGCAATCGATCTCATGATTTTCCGATAGGGCGCAGTAGCTTAGTGAGTCGAGTAGGCAAGTATTGCCTGTCGTTTCGGCTCTTGGGCAATTCGCCGCGCACGATTATCCTGAAGCGTGCCCGAAACTCCCGACCAGCCGCTGCCGCCGCAACGCGCTTCGCACCGGCCCTCGCCCAAAATCACGTTCCGCTTCGTCGTGAAATGGATTCTGCTCATTCTTCTGGCGCTCTGGCTTCTCGGAGTGATCGCGCTCGTCGGTCTCAAATGGATCGATCCGCCCACGACTGCCGTCCATATGCAGCGCCACTTGCAGTCGTCGATCCACGGCAAGCCGTATGTCGAGCACTATGATTTCGTGCCGCTCGCTCAAATCTCCCTGGACTTCCAGCACGCCGTAATCGCCGCCGAAGACGCGCGCTTCTACCAGCATCACGGCTTCGATTGGGACGCCATTGAAAAGGCCGCGCAGGACGACGTGGAGGGCGCCAAGCTTCGCGGCGGCTCCACCATTACCCAACAACTTGTCAAAAATATCTTCTTCGGCACCGGGCGCTCGTTTCTGCGCAAAGGCGCGGAGTTTACGCTCGTACCCGTCGCCGAATTCGTCCTCGGTAAGCAGCGCATCCTCGAGCTGTATCTCAACGTCCTCGAATGGGGACCCGCGGTCTATGGCGCGGACGCAGCCTCTCACTACTATTTCCACATCGCACCGCGCGCGATCGACCGCCAGCAGGGCGCCGAACTCGCCGCCATCCTTCCGCTTCCGCTCAAGCGCCGCCCCGGCCACATGGTTCACTACTCCGAAATCATTCAGGAGCGCATGCGCCAGATGGGCTGGTGATTTGGCTGCCGCTCAGCGCGCCAGCCGCACAACTCGTTCGATTGACACCGCGCGCGGCCGGAGCATAGCATCACTACTCAACTCGCCTCGGACGAGCGAGACGCAGCACTGAACGCCGCAGCATTACGACAATGCCGACCGCCAAACTCTTCACGCCGCGCGAAGCTGCCCAGGTGCTGGGCATCAGCTACCCCACGCTCAAACAGTGGATCTACAAAAAGCAAATTCGCACCGTGAAGACGGCCGGCGGCCACCATCGCATCCCCGAGAAAGAAATCGACCGCTATCTCTACCGCGCCAGCGAGCAAGGGGAAGTCTCCGAGCGCCGCACCAACTTCCGCCGCATCAGCGGACGCAACCAGCTCGTAGGCCGCGTCACCGACATTAAAATGGACGGCCTGATCGCGCAGGTCGCCATCTCCATCGGCGGCCAGCGCATCACCTCGATCATCACTTCCGATGCGGTTCGGGAGTTGCGCTTGAAAAAAGGGCAGACCGTGGCCGCGCTGGTCAAGTCCACCGAAGTGATGATCGTCCGCCTGTAATACCCTCTCCTGCACGGAGTTCCCGTACAATTTCCTTCCCGCGGTAGTCCCGATTGGCACAAAAAGAGTGTGAATCGTTTTGACATCGCTAAAAAGGTCGTATAGATTCGCACATCGTCGTCGTTTCGAACGATCCTCGACTTCACCCGACCCTAAACGCACGGAGAGCCTGTGAGAGCCTTTTTACTTTCTGTGGCCGCATTGTCTTTGTATTTCCTCGTTCCGCGAGCAGCGTTGGCGCAAACCGGCGTGATGATTCACGGCACAGTGCGGAATCAAGCCGGGGCTGCGCTTGCGGGCGTGACTATCACGGTGAAAATTCTAGACACGTCGGAATCGGTCAACGCGGTCACCGACGACCAAGGCTTCTATGGTGTCACTGGTTTGCCTGCGGGGCGATTGGAAGTGCGAGCGTGGAAGCAAGGATTCGGCGGTGAAACATTGATGATTGATCCGGTCGATGCCCGAGGCACGGCGGATTTCATCCTTCATCCGAAAGCCGCTGACGTTTGCGCGAGCGGACTCGAGTTCACCACCACGGATTGCACGCTCACATGGCACGGCATCACGGTGTATGGTGCGTATGACGTCGGCGTCGGCTGGGTGAGCCACGGCATGCCGGTGAACGGAAACAACTACGAAGGCGAATCGCTCGTCAATCGCAACGCGAATCAGTCTCGCTTCCTCATCGCGCCAAACAATCTCCAGCAGACCGGCCTCGGCGTTCGCGGCAGGGAAGAGTTCGCGCCGGGCTGGGCCGTGGTGTTCAACGCGTCCACTGGCATCAATCCTCAGTCCGGCCTGCTCGCCGACGCGCCGAAAACCAACACCGTGAACAACGGCCTTCCACGCGCCGCGTATTCAATGGCGATCGACGGCGCCCGCGCCGGCCAGCCCTTCAACGACGAATACTACGGCGGCATCGCGTCCGATCGATTCGGCACGATTACCTTCGGCCGCCAGCGCTCGCTCGGCACAGACGCAATGCTTCAATACGATCCGGTCGGCGGCGGCTACGGATTTTCTTACATCGGTTACAACGGCACGATGGCCGGCGGAGGCGATACCGACGACAGTCGCTGGGACGACGCCCTGAAATACCGCATCGCGTACCGAGATTTCCACTTCGGCGCGATGTACAAATTCGCGAACGGTTCCGGTGGATGCTATTCCGCGTCCGCAACGTGGACGGCGGCCGATTGCACGCCGGAACAAGCGCACAACAACGCTTACGGCTTCGACGTTGGAGGCGAGCACGGCCGCTTCTCGGCGGACATCGTGGGCCAGCACTACAACCAGGCGATCAGCGTGCTGAACCCGCTGCTCGGCCCGCAGAGCCCGACCCAGCCATATCAATCCACCACCAACAGCATCAATACGAACCCGATCACCGGCGACAACGTGGTCGATCCGAGCGGCACGCTCTACGGCATCGTCACGGACAACGATGCGGTGATGTTCGCCGGCAAATATTCGTGGGATCCGTTCAAGTTTTACGGCGGCATCGAATTCATCTGGCAGAACAATCCGCACGAGCCGCTCGGCGTCGGCGCCACCGATCAGGGCGAATACATCTTGAGCGGCGTCGAAGACAACAACCTCGATTCCGAAAAGAAACTGAAAATCTGGTGGGCCGGCGCGAAATATACCTACCGCACGAAGACAGACCTCACCCTCGCGTGGTATCAGCAGCGCCAGAATACGTTTCGCGTCCCGTCCGAGTGCGACGCCGTTGCGGGTTTTCGCAGCGCATGCTCCGGTACGCTAGACGAGTTGTCTCTCTATGCCGATCATCACTTCACGAAACGCGTTGACGGCTACGTCGGCGTAGCCTACTCCGTCGTCACCGGCGGCTTGGCCATCGCCATTCCACACGGCCCCGGCGTTCCGTATTTGCACCCGACTAACGTCGCGCCGACGATCGGCGTTCGCTTCGCGTTCTGATCTCTTTTCGTGCCTTTCGCTCAGAGCGCAACGACTGAAAAGCTAGTCTCGCCCTGGATTGAATGCGCATCCGGTGCGACCAAGCTCTCTCAGAAGTTCGGAGGCCAAAAGTCATTCGGACGACTCGACAAATCTCAATATTTCAACTTATATTCTGACCGGAACCAAACAACATAAATGAACGAGCAGACATTTAAGATTATCTACAATTCAGATTTCTTCAAAAGCGCGCTCGACATGACGCAACACCTCCCCTTGGTCGCGGGGTATCCGAACCTGACTCGAATGCTGGACAACTACGCGACGCTGCTCCGCGACGAAGGGAAGTTCGAAGAGTCGGAAGCTCTCTACAAACGCTCGCTCGAAGTCTGGTCGAAATGCATCTACCCTCAAAACGCCGACGCCGCCGACGCGCTGACCAACTACGCCGCGCTGCTGCGGAAACTCAATCGACCCACAGAAGCCGAGCCGCTCCAAGCGCGCGCCGCAGCAATTCTCGCGATCGTAGCCGCGCCAACTCCCGCGTCGGCCCCAGCCACGCCTACAGCGACCTGACAACGGCCCTGGATCCTCCACGCCGCCGTGGCGAATTTCCGCGGTCGTTTGTCGATTTCCGATTCGACCGTTCGACGCTGTGGTGTAGGGGCAAACTTAACGCCGGAAAGGTTCGAGAATTTCCAGGTGGTCAGGGGAGCAGAACGGATGAATACAAAAGATCAGATCAAGAAATACGTCGCTGACCAGCCTGAACCCAAACGCACCGACATGCAGCACTTGCACCGGCTCGTGCTCCGCGCGTCACCGCGATGCAAGCTGTGGTTTTCCGACGGGAAAGACAGCAAAGGTAAAACCGTTTCGAATCCGACTCTCGGCTATGGGAACTACACAATCAAATATGCCGACGGAAAAACGCGCGACTTTTTTCAAATTGGCGTGAGCGCGAACGCAACCGGAATTTCCGTCTATCTGATGGGCCTCAAAGATAAGAAATACCTGGCCCGCACCTTCGGAAAAACAATCGGCAAAGCCAGCGTCACCGGCTATCGCATCCGCTTCAAAACCCTAAACGACATCAACATCGATGCACTCGAAGGCGCCATACGCTACGGCTTCGAAGCTCAGAAAGGTTGACCTTAGACGACACGCTTTCCAGACAGGGACTTCTCGCTGTGTTCCCTCAGAAACTCTCGCATCGCGATGGCAATCTCCTGCAAGTGAGTCTCCAGCGCGAAGTGTCCCGTTGGAAGGAATTTGACCGTCGCGGTCGGGATGTCTCGCTTGAACGCTTCGGCTCCCGCAGGAATAAAGTACGGGTCGAACTTGCCCCATATCGCAAGCAGCGGAGGTTTCGCGGTTCGAAAGTATTCTTGAAACCTCGGGTACAGTTTCACGTTGTCCGCATAGTTGAGGAAAAGATCGAGTTGAATATCGACATTGCCGGGTCGTGCCAGTAAGGCTGCATCGAGGGTGTAGCCTTCCGGGCTGATCAAGCTGGGGTCTGGGATTCTGACGGAATATTCGTGACGCATTCCTTCGAGCGTCAGGCCGGCGCGAATCGCATTTCGATGCTCCAGAGTGGGCTCTCGCCAGTAGCGTTGGATCGGCTGCCACGCGTCGCCCAGGCCTTCCTCATAAGCGTTGCCGTTCTGGGACACGATGGCGGTCACACGCTCGGGAGCCATCAACGCCAAGCGGAAGCCTGTGGGCGCTCCATAGTCGAACACATACATTGCGTAGCTGCTGAGTTTGAGCGCGTTAGTGAAGGCGAAGATCGTCTTCGCCAACGCGTCGAACGTGTACTTGTAATCGCGCTCTGCAGGAACTTCGGTGAAGCCAAAGCCGGGCAGGTCTGGAGCGATCACGCGATATCGGTCGGCAAGTCGTGGGATCAACTCCCGGTACTGAAACGAAGACGTGGGAAATCCATGCAGCAACAGAACCACCGGCGCATCGGCAGGCCCGGCTTCGCGATAGAACACATTCCCCCCATCGGCTGCAACGCGATGGTGGGATGTCAGCGGAATCTCCGGAATATCAGTCATAGACTCCTTCCTCAAACTGTTGGGTTGCTGGTCAGCGTCGAACAAAGCGAATCTACGACGGAAAGCATCGAGGCCCACGACGGCCGATGCGAGGAAACTGCGCCGGTCAAAGTACAAGCACTGCCTTCCCTTCGCTGCCTCTGGCTACGGCACAGTAGGCGCGCGCAATACCGTTTTTCCAAACAAAATGGTTCTCAATTTTACGGGCTAACGACCGCCGCTCATCTTATCTCCGTACTGTCGCCGCGTCACTGACTCCTGATTAACGCCATTATCAGGCGTGTGCGTCGCGTCAAAAGTTCTCGTCAATGAATTTCACCGCGGCGGACGCTTGACCGCGGACGTATTCGCTCTCTTCCCTTTGAGCAAATTCCATCAAGAGTGAGCGTACCAACGGTCGCTGGTCCGCATTCAGCGCGCGAAGCATGCCTAGCTCAAACTCTTTCAGCGATGTCTCCTGACTTGGACTGAACGCATATATGAAATATTCTCGCACTTCATTTTTGCCGTTGATGGCTTCAAGAGCACCCATAATCCATGCTGGCAGAAAAGCCACTAACGCTTCGTGCGTTAGAAGCACAAATAACGCGGGTATGGCGTGCACAACATCTCTGGGAACTTCGGTCCACTGTCGGCCAAGCAACTCTTCGTACAAAAACTTGTCGTCGTCCAGAATCGCGTTCTCCTCAGTCAACTCCGGTAGCCACTCACCGTCGAAGCGTGTCACTGCCCCTTGATAGACAAAGGACGGGAATACTCGCGGAACAGAATCCCGGAGCGCCGCCAACCGCTCGTCAGCACTGTCATTCTCATGGAAGTTTTCAGACATCTATTTCGGCACCTCTCTCCATAGGATACGACTGGGGCAGCGTTGCGTTGGGATGGCGTATAGGGGCGAGAAAAAGGGACCACCCGCGCGTCGAGATCGTGAATGGTCCGCTGATCTAGGCTATCGCGCCCATGAATGATAAGTGGCGCGCCCCGGACTGATCAGGCGAGTAAAGGCGAGCGAAGCCAATTTCCGAACTAGGGTTCCGACAGCCTTAGAACACCTTCCGGCAACCGCAGTCCCTGAACTTCAATGCTCGAAACTGCGGATTTGATGTCGCGAAGGTCTGTCTCGGATAGCTGTACGTTGACGGCGCCCAAATTCTCTCGAAGCCGGTGAAGTTTCGTCGTACCGGGAATCGGAACGATCCACGGTTTCTGCGCGAGTAACCATGCCAGCGCAACTTGTGCGGGCGTATTGTTCTTCCCGGCGATGCCCTTCAAGAGATTGACCACTGCTTGGTTCGCTTCACGTGCTTCCGGAGTGAAGCGCGGTGAGATGTTGCGGAAATCGGTGGGATCGAAATGCGTATTCGCGTCGATCCTGCCGGTAAGAAAGCCGGCACCGAGCGGGCTGAACGGAACGAAGCCGATGCCAAGTTGCTCGCATGTGCTTAGCACTTCGTTATGCTCAACATCTCTAGTCCACAGCGAATATTCGCTCTGAACGGCGGTGACGCGCTGCACACTGTTCGCACGGCGTATGGTTTGCGCTCCGGCCTCTGAAAGTCCGAAATGCTTGACCTTGCCTGCTGTGATGAGTTCCTTCACAGCGCCCGCAACGTCCTCGATCGGTACCGCAGGGTCAACCCGGTGCTGGTATAGAAGGTCGATAGAGTCGATCTTAAGACGCTCAAGCATCGCCTCAACGACTTCTCGAATGTGTTCCGGGCTGCTATTTAGGCCTCCGGTTCGCTGTCCGGTGTTCACATCAATGTCGAACCCGAATTTTGTCGCGATCACCACCTGATCACGAAATGGTGCGACCGCTTCACCCAGAAGTTCTTCGTTCGCGAACGGGCCATATACCTCAGCCGTATCGAAGAGGGTCACACCTTGCTCGAAGGCTGAACGAATAATCTTCACGCCTTCTGGACGTGGCGCCGGCGGGCCATAACCCGACGACAATCCCATGCAACCAAATCCCAGCGCCGAGACTTCGAGTTTGCTTTTTCCGAGCGAGCGCTTCTTCACTTAGTTCTCTTTGCCACTCATTTTCACTGCCCGAAGCAGATGCGAGAAGGTGAGTTGGGCGAGCTTCCATTTGCCATCAATCTTGATATACACCTCAGTCACCATAAAAGGATTGGTGACTTCGTGCTCGCCTACTACGGCCTGCAAATCAATGTCTTCGAGCAGGATGGCTGCGTTGCCAAATATGCGAGCATCCACTGCGTAAACCGCAGTTTTTTTGTACCAGATGCCACCGCTTTTAATGGTAGCTAGTTCCTGGGTTTTTCCCCACGTCCCTCCCATGTGAGTGAACATAGCTTTGTCATCAAATAGGGTCTCCAAGGAATCGACCTTCTTGTTTGCCATCCAATCCCATTTCATGTTTGAGAGATCGATGACCTCCTGTTCCTCGGGTGTATGAGTTGCTGCAGTCTTTATCGTCTCCGTCGGCGGTTGTGGCGACTGCTGTGCGTAGAGTGATCCCGCACTCATCGTTAAGAAAAATAAGCCCACAACTCGGGCCAAGGTTTTCATAGCTCTCTCCAGGATGCGCGTGTTCATTTTGGTTCCCTTGCATCTTGGAATTTATGGGCGAAGGGCCGTCAACTGGTAGCCCGATCCTGCCTACTTATTGCCCATTCCTCTTGTCGCGCGAAAAGCCAATGGCGTTCATGCAGAGAAGAGGCTATTTTTAGAAGCGACTTGCAGGCTGTGAGATGAATAAATCGAGAGTACCCGCCACTGTGAAGGCAAATCCGACCCGGGTGTTGGGCTCTGAACTGGCCCGCAAGATTGCCTCATTCCTGGGTAACGAAGAGAAATGTATCACGGAAATCCCCGGCTTCACCCTCCACCGGCGAACATCGCGGACAGTCGAATAGCCCCGATGCCGTAAAAGATACAAGTGTCGTCGGAGATGCCGTTGCCACTGCTACGCGCGTAGCGGAATTTCTGAAAAGCGCACACGGGCGTGCGCATCCGCAACGCCCGCAGCCGAAAGTGCTTTCGCAAGCGCCCTACAAATCGGATACGCGTACTGAGTCGGACCTACAATCAGACGATCAAATACTTGCCCGAGATCGATGTCCGCTACGAGTGGCGAAACACTGCCATCCAGCGGAATCTTGTGAATCAACTGCGGCGCGCCCGCAATCACTTCAGTGGACGTTTCGATCAGCGGAGATGACCAACGCGTCGGCGTATACATGGCTCGCCACTCGCGTTCCTCGTGGAAGCCTTCGTGTTTCAAACATACTATGCCTGCGGCGAGCATGTGATGAACCAAACGCACAAGGCCCTCGCGCGGCAGAGCCGATAAGTAGTCGCGGTTGGCTCGAACATTCGCGAGCACTTGATCCATGGCCTCGTGTGCTTTCGCAGACGAAAGGTAAGCTACCGGGCTGAAACTCAGAGCCAAGGCATATGCCGCGCCGGACACGTACGGAATCCGGAGAACGATTGCAACTCGTGTGCCACCCCCGAACGCCCGCCACATCGAAAGCCGCCCATGCAGATCTTCATCGTCGGAGTGCTTCGAGACGGACGAGATGTAGGTGTTCAACCTCAGATCGTTCCACCAATTGTCAAAGGAGGCGAGGGCTTCTTTCGCGAGCCCCGCCGAACACGCATCGAACGCCTCGTCGAATGCTTTGCGATTTGCCTCGTTCTGAAAATAGCTTTTGTAAATGTCGAACCCATGCTGTACCTCGCGGTAGTCAGCCATGCAATTTGTGTTTCGCATCCAAAGCCGTTTCGTCTGAATGATTTTCAGCGCTGCCTCTGCCGACGTGTAGTGAACGAAGCGCCCATGCGTCTGTCCAGGCACGCTTTGATACGCTTCCCGCATCTGGCTTAACGCGTACGGCATGAGAATGGACATAATCCGAACACTTTCTTCATGTAGTGCACGGATTTCGTCGGGCGTAGGAACGTGGATCTCAGCGAAAGTGTCGGGGTTCTGAGTGGTCAAGTTGACCTCACTTATGCGGAGTTGCGTCGTAGCGGAGTCTATATCGGATCACAACTACAGCGCGACAGAGCAGCGGTGAATGCTTCGGTGGTGACGCACTGACGTTCAATCGGCGTCCGACATAAGCAGCCGCGCGGGTGGTCCCTTTTTCGCGACTCCATCCGCCATCCCAACGCAGCGTTGACTCCACTCACGCACGCAACCTATACTCCGCGGCACCAGCCTCAGTCCCACCATCCCGGGAGGAATTCAATGTTCAAGCGTTTTGCATTAATCGCTGTCGCGTCCGCAGTTTGCGCGTCGGCCGGCTTCGCCGCGGCAGGTGGCGGCGGTGGCGAAAAACTTCCGCAGCCCAAAATCACCGTGCAAAATTCCGGCACCACGCAGCTGCTCATCGCCGTCAGCCCCGTGAACGAAAATGTCGTGTGGGCGGCAGGCACCGGCGGCACTTACGTCGTCACTACCAACGGCGGCAAGACCTGGAAGTCCGGCGTCGTTCCCGGCGCCGACCAGCTTCAATTCCGCGACGTGCAGGGCGTGAGCGACAAAATCGCCTACCTGCTTTCCATCGGCAACGATCCCGACAATTTTCAAATTTACAAAACCGAAGACGGCGGCAAGACCTGGTCCGTCCAGTTCACCAACCAGAATCCGAACGCCTTCTACGACTGCTTCGCGTTCTGGACGCCCGAGCGCGGTCTGGCGCACAGCGATTCCGTGAACGGCGTCTTCCCGGAACTTCGCACCACCAACGGCGGCAAGACTTGGAATTCGATCGCCTCGAGAATGCCGCCCGCGCTTTCCGGCGAAGCGTCCTTCTCCTCGAGCGGCACCTGCATCAGCACGCAGGGCCTTTCGAACGCATACATCGCCACCGGCGGTGCAGACACCGCGCGCATTCTCGCGACGCGCGACGGCGGCAACAGTTGGAAGGCCTACAACACGCCGCTCGTCAGCAATCCCAGCGCGGGTGGAACTTCGGTCGCGTTCCGCGATTCGCGCCACGGCATCGTAGGCGGCGGCGATCTTTCCGATAATTCCGCTGCCGACGTTGCCACGTCCGACGACGGCGGCCAGACCTGGACGCTCACCAACAAGCCGCCCGTCGATGGCGCGATTTTCTGCCTCGCCTACGTGCGCGGACAGCGCCTCAACGACGAAGGCTACTACTGGGATTTTTTCAGTGGTGACACTTTCTGGGGCTTGCTGCAAGACTGGGAGTTCGAACACTACGTCGTGATCACCGCCGAGACGCAGCCCGATTTCAGCTCCGGTCCCGCCGCGTGGTCGCCTGACGAAGGCCACACCTGGTACACGATTCCCGGCGTCAGCGGCAATTGGGGCGTCGCCTTCGCGAATCCGCACGCCGGCTGGTTCGTAGGCAACAACGGACAAATCCTAAAAATCAGCTTCTAATTTCCAGCTCAGCAAACGTAGAACGGGGCGACGCATTTTAAAATGCGTCGCCCCGATTGGTTTTCTCCAAGTCCCTAAAATCCCGCGTGCACAACTTTCGTTTTCTCCACTTCGATATTAGACTGCATCACGTATCAGGATGCTACTTGCGGGCCGCTTGGGAGCTGTGTGAGCGCGAAGAAGAGCAAGCCGGGATCGATACATCAGCGAATCGTCGAGATCATGGTCAGCTTTCCAGAGGGCGTGTCGAGCGGAGAAATCCGGCGCGAACTCGAAAAGCAGGGCTTGAGATCCGACGAACAGACTCATTTGGATCGCAGAAAGCGCGATCTATACAAATGGTTCCACATCGAAAAGCAGTTTCGAACCGAAGTCGTTGACGGCAAGGAACGACGGATTCTTGTCTACAAGCTAATAGGCCCTAAGAAGAAAATCACTGATGAAGGCGAGATCAGTCAGCGCATCCGTGCTGAGATCCTTCACCTCTCTCGGCGCCGATGTCAGATGTGCGGAGAAAGCGTCGACGAGCATGGTGTCCGGTTGGTCGTCGATCACAAACGCCCAAGGGAATGGGGAGGCAGCAACGATCCTTCAAATTTGTGGGCCGTTTGCGATCGATGCAATTCCGGAAAGAAGGCTTTTTTTGACTCACTGAACGTCGAGTCGTCCGTAATGAAGAGGTCGATGGGCGATCCGAGCGTTCATGTCCGCCTCGGGGAACTCTTGAAGGCTGTCGGAATAGACAGGCGGACTCCGTCCGTTTGGTTGGCGGTTGTGGCAGACCAAGATGATTGGCACAAGCGCCTCCGCGAACTTCGCTATCCCGTGATTGGCTGGAGGATCGGCACAGTCCTGTACAAATCGCCGAGCGGCCGTAAGCAGGCAGATTACGTACTGAAGGCTTGGAAACCGTGGCCCGAGAACCCGACTGCGGCGATCAGACAATTCGAGAAGGATCGCGAAAAACGAAACAAGAAAGTTTGAAAGTCAGGCTGGGCCCAGAAATTTAGTCAATCTGGCGCCCAGCTCGGTGCCGTGCTTCAAAACCTCACATTCCCACACGACGAGCACTTTCCACTTGGATTTTCGGAGCGCTACTAAATTCCGGCGGTCCCGTCGAACGTTGGAAATTAGCTTGGGCTTCCAGTACGAGCGGCGAGACTTTGGAACGTGAGAGTCGATGCATCTGCCGTGACAATGCCAAAAACATCCGCGCACTTCGATGATTTTCCGCCGTGATTTGAAAACGAGATCTGGCCTGCCAGGAAGATGTGCGACGTGCAGCCGGTATCTGTAACCGAGTTTCGATAGCAGCTTCCTTACGAGAAGCTCTGGCTTGGTGTTCTTCGCCCGAATGCGCGCCATGTTGGCGCTTCGACGGCGCGGGGAGAGTTTGTCTACCAGACGACTAACCCGCCGCTACAAAGCGCGCTTTCGCAGATAACAAACAGTCGCGAAGGCTCTGTGCTAGTGCGCGTGCAAACGGCGGAGGAAATGCGTTACCGACCTGCCGGTAGGTCTGTGTTTTCTTACCTACGAAATGCCAATTGTCCGGGAATCCTTGAATTCTGGCGACCATTCTTACCGTTAACCTCGGCATTCCTTTAAAGTCGCGTGAAGGTGCATCATTTGCGATTCCGAGCCCGTCCACTCCAAGCTCCGCCCACGCTTTCCGGGCTCGCGTAGGTCCAAGATCGGGTCCACCGTGTTTCAGAGAGCCACCCACCACCGTAGGAGCAATTCGCTGAGACTTTGCCAACCAAGCCTTTTGGCCCTTCCACCCGTGTTCCGCGATGAGATCTGCAATTGTTTCGGCAACCGTTGTCGTTGCGCCTGAAAGTGCTCGCGGCCATGAGAAGTTGCTCGAGTAGCGCTTCTTAAGTGCAACGAATACCACTCGTGGGCGGAGCTGAGGAACTCCGAAATCGGAGGCGTTCATCATCTTCCAACCGGTATCAAACCCAAGTTTGCGGAATGAGGAACTGATCAGCGCTCTGTAGTCGTCGAATCGTGGATCCAGTATGCCGCGGACATTCTCGATCATCACTCCCTGAGGCCGGATTTCATCGACGAGACGGATCATCGCGGGAAACAAATTTCGCTCATCGCCGTCGCCCAATTGCTTTCCTGCAATAGAGAAGGGTGGGCACGGCAGCCCGCCGGAGACTAAATCGACTCCGCGGTACGGTCTCCCTTTGAACTTCGAGAGGTCGTCATTACGAACGTTCCAGTTCGGCCGGTTATGTTTCAAAGTGGCACAGGCATGCTGGTCGATCTCAACAAGCGCGGCGTGCTCAAACCCTGCATTCTCGAATCCCAGTGCCTGTCCGCCAGCGCCTGCGCACACTTCGACAGTCGCCAAGCCCGTTGACGAAATTTCCCCTATGCGCTCAGTTTCTAAAGAAGATACGCGCCACGGGTTCTCAATTCTTTCCATAGTTGGAAATATCAATTGGGGTCCGGAAATTCTGTTCATCCACGACTCACTCTAAATATCATTATCCAGCGTTTCGACGCGAGATAAAACGAAACTCGCACGCTAACCTCCGAATTAATCGAACTCTCGAGCCCTGATGCGTAAGTCGCAATATGTCGAGGGGACGCAAGCCGCCGCCCCGTTTCCACTTTCCCCTTCGCGCCAAAAATTTGACTGCCGCCACCTGTGCTTCTAAACTCTCTCGCACATGCCGGACCCAGAACGGCCCATCGGCCAGACCATCTCGCACTACCGAATCGTGGAAAAACTCGGCGGTGGCGGCATGGGTGTCGTTTACAAAGCCGAAGATTCGCGCCTCCGCCGCTTCGTCGCGCTGAAATTTCTCCCGGCAGACGTCGCGCGCGACCCGCAAGCTCTCGCCCGCTTCCAGCGCGAAGCCCAGGCCGCCTCGGCGCTCAATCACCCCAACATCTGCACCATTTACGACATCGGCGAGCAAGACGGCCAGGCCTTCATCGCCATGGAATTTCTCGACGGGCAAACGCTCAAGCACCGCATCTCCGGCCGCCCGCTCGACACCGAAGATCTGCTTACGCTCGCCATCGACATCGCCGATGCGCTCGACGCCGCGCACTCCGAAGGCATTGTCCATCGCGACATCAAGCCCGCCAACATTTTCGTTACCAAGCGCGGCCACGCGAAAATTCTCGACTTCGGTCTCGCGAAGGTCACCTTCACCGACGGCGCAAGCTCCGCTTCGCGGATCGCGTCCGACGCGACCCAGGGCGCAACGCGCGCCGATGCGGGCGCCGAACACCTTACCAGTCCCGGTAGCACCATGGGCACCGTCGCTTACATGTCGCCCGAGCAAGTCCGCGGCAAGGAACTCGACGGCCGCTCCGATCTTTTTTCCTTCGGCGCCGTGTTGTACGAGATGGCCACCGCCTCGCTGCCGTTCCGCGGCGAGACGTCCGCCGTCATCTTCAAATCGATTCTCGACGGCACCTACATCCAAGCCGTCCGCCTCAATCCCGAAATTCCCGCGGGCCTCGAGCACATCATCGATAAAGCGCTCGAAACGGATCGCTCGCTCCGTTACCAATCCGCGAAAGACATTCGAACCGACCTCGCGCGCCTCAAACGCGAACTCGATTCCGGCCGCTCCTCGCGCGTCGCCGATCCCGCCACGTCAAGCGCAAGCCTCGCGCTCGACTCCGGCCCCGCATCGTCCGCGCCGATCAGCGCTGCATCTTCATCCGCCACCGCGATTGCTGGCTCGGCGTCACACGTATCGTCGCCCGCCGCAACTCAAGCCGGCAACACCAGCTCCATCGCACCCGCGCCAAGATCCTCGAAAATGTTGTGGCTCGCTGTCGCCGCAATCGCGATCGTTGCCGTCGCCGCTGCGTCTTACTATTTCCTCCGCGGCCGCGCGCCGGAAACGAAAGTCACCTCCATCGCCGTCCTGCCGTTCGTCAATACGACGTCCGACCCCAACATCGAATACCTGAGCGACGGCCTCACCGAAAGCCTCATCGGCACGCTTTCGCAGCTGCCCGATGTGAAAGTGATGGCGCGCAGCACCGTCTTCCGCTTCAAAAATAACGAAGACGACCCGCAAAAAATCGGCAAAGCGCTCAACGTCGGCGCGCTCCTCGTCGGCCGCGTCACGCAACACGGTGACACCGTCGCCGTCCAGGCCGACCTCGTGAACGCCAGCGACGGCTCCGAAATGTGGGGCGGCCACTACGAAAGAAAAATGGCCGACGTCACGCAGGTGCAGAGCGACATCACACGCGACGTCGCAAATAAGCTTCAGCCGCACACATCCGCGTCACACGCAAATCTCGGCAACGCCGGGACTTCGAATCCCGAAGCGTACCGGCTCTACCTCGAGGGGCAGCAGCAGCTCTACGGCCGCACCAAACCCGGAATCCTCAAAAGTGTGGACCTCTTCAAGCAGGCCGTCGCCGCTGATCCCAATTATTCGCTCGCTTGGTCGGGGCTTTCGACCAGCTATATTGTGGCGTCGGGTTACGGTCGGCTCATTCCCCCGGCGCAGGCGTTAGCGCTTGCCGATGAAGCCTCCAGGAAAGCCGTCGAGCTTGACGACACCAGCTCCGAAGCGCACGTCGCGCGCGGCAGTGCGCTCGCGCAAGTGTGGAATTGGAGCGAGGCAGAACGCGAATTTCGACGCGCCATCGAACTCAATCCCAATAACTCCGCCGCGCACTACTTTTACGCTTTCAACTACCTGATGCCGATGAACAAGCTCGACGAGGCCGAGGACCAGTTCCGCCTCGCTCTCGCGCTCGATCCGCTGGCGTCGATCATTCGAACGAACTACGCGCTGACGCTCATCGACGCGCACAAATACCCCGAAGCGCGCCAGGAATTCGACAAAGTTTTCGAGCGCGATCCGAACTTCGTCCCTGGCTTTTTCTATCTTTCGCAGTTCCAGGCGATGCAGGGCCAGTGGGCCGACGCGATCGCGACGATCCGGAAAGCCGGGGCTCGCGGTGAGGCCTCAGCGTCCCGAACCTGGTCGCCGGACGCTCAGGGATACGCGGCGCTGATGGACGCCAGTAGCGTCGGTGATCTTCCCGCGAATGCCGCAGCCGCCCACGCTCTGGCAGGCAATCGCGACAAAGCTTTCGAGCTGCTCAATCAGGCCCTCGTGGACAAAGACGACGAGCTCACCGCCGTCATCCGCTTCCCAGCCTTCGACTCGCTCCACTCCGACCCGCGCTGGGCCTCGCTCCTCAAGAAACTGAACCTGCCTCTATGACCCCGCGTTAGCGCGTCACGCCACTGGCCGCGCCCGATGCGGCCGCCCGTTTCGTAATCTTGTAATCCTGGAATACAAATTTGCCCGTGTCTGTCCCGCGCTTGCCGGGAACCAGTTCCGTCAGCGTCTGCGGCACCAGCAGCCCGTCCACGGTTTCGTACTCGAGCGTCAGCTTCGCCGTCGTAGTGCGGTTCTTCTCATAGCTCTCGAAGCTGCCCTCGTATCCCTTCAGCACGAATCCCTTCGGCGTCGCGTCAAACGCGGGATGAATTTCGCTCATGCTTTTCGTGTCTTTCTCCCACACGCGCGCCATCTCATACTTCGCGTTCATGTCGATCGCAAACGACGTGTCGCCGATGAAATATTTCAGGTAATACGTGCCGCCGCTTTCGACCATATGAATGTCCACGTCGCCGGGCGGCAGCACCGTCGCCGCCATGTAGCCGGTCCACGCGTTCAGCAGTGATTCCAGCGTGTGCCG
The DNA here is from genome assembly GCA_963702125.1 of uncultured Acidobacteriota bacterium. Lineage (GTDB taxonomy): Bacteria > Acidobacteriota > Terriglobia > Acidiferrales > UBA7541 > Palsa-295. The sequence goes on along the minus strand of OY969716.1, from coordinate 2,540,369 downwards.
CATGCCTTCGATTTCGCCGAGCACCGCGTTGGCATCGGTCGCATTCGCCGGCATCGCACCCGTCACCGACGCAACCGCCGGCGTCCCCGCGTCGTCGATCGTCACCTCGTAGTGCGACGCCGCGAGCGACGCGAGAATCGCCTTGTCTGACCCGTCCTGCGGCCCGCTCCAATCAAGAAACCTCACCCAATCGAACGTTGCCGTGCAGCGGAGCGATTGCATCCCCTCGTGCAACAAACTGTATTGCGCCGCCTTCGCGTCGGCGAGAATCTGCTTCCGGTTCGCCAAATCCTGCGCCACAGGCCGAGCAGCGCACCCCATCGCCACGACGCCCGCCACCGCCCCAATTACACTCCGGCCCCAATGCGCCATACGCGTCCTCCGCACACACACATCGCTTTGTCGGGAAATGTTAGAAACGTCTCAAAGGGGCCAACCGAGCAGTACGCGTCAAGCACGCGCTACAAGGTGGAAGAAACGTCGCCACTACACGGCTACGCCGAAAATTCTACACGCACTCCCGCCGCCGCGCGCGCGTTTTTAGCGCACGCCTGCGCGCCCTGCATCCAGCGCGACGAATCATTTGCACAATCCTGAGAAACAAGCAGCCAGCGGCAAATATAACTGGCCAACGTCTCCAGTTGAAGTTCGAGCGAACCTGCGGGGCGCTGAGCTATCGGTCTGAAGGTTCCAACCGTTCCGTAGCGATGAATCGAAGGCGGTCGGATGCATCACGAATCGCACGAGTTTCTTCTTCGCCTTCGGAACATCCGCGAATTTCCTGTGACCGGTAGGATAGGGTGCGCTCGGCCTCGCGTATTCGATCTCTCAACTTCAGCGAGTCTCGCTCAGTTTCAGCGGCGCGGCAAATCCGTTCCCACGAGTAACCTGACACTGCTTGCATCCGGGCCTCCGTGTTTCAACCACTTCATCAAATCAAATCCGTTACCGGACGAAATCCGGCGACGGCCACTTCATCATCGTCGCCTTCAGGTTCGATAGCTTTTCACTCGCGATCTCCATCGCGGCCCGTTCCACAGCAACGCTATGCTTGCGGCTCTCCGATGAAAGCTCGATGCCACGCGTGAAGATGAGTGCCTCCGCATCCAAAATTGCTCCGTGCAATTTGGTGCTTTGCGTTTCACTAATCGCGAGCTGAACTGCGCGTTCCCATGTGTACATTGAATCTCCGTGCGGCTTATGGATCGTGCGAACCTATCGACCCAGTTCGTAAGTCTTAATTCGCAGGACCGCTATCGACGCGAGCCTCATCGCAATTCGCTCTTCGCGATGGTCCGCGCTTGTGACGAGTTCGGTTTGGCGCAGCAGTATGGCGTCTTCCAACCGAGAGACTAATCCCGGCAACTTTTCAGAATTCGTTTCGGAACACGTCTGCTGATACAGATGCTGCCAGGAATTGCAGAGTGGATCGACAGGTGAAGCCATTGCTACCCCCAAGTTTTCTCGTGTTTAGTGACCAGCACGACGCGCATAAGCACTGCGAAATTCCACGCTTGTTGAAGCGGCGGGCTCGCAGGAACCGCGGCGGGCGGGCTGGGCTGGATTCCCGCCGAGCCGCTCACTACGCCTTCGTCGCTTTAGCCTTTTCGTCGGTTGTGGACTTCGACGCATTGTGGTCGGCAATGTGGGACTTGGCAGCTTCGCCTGCGTGGTGGTTTGCGAACTGTGTGTGACCGTGCGCTAGATGAGCGTGGTGTGCCGCAGTCTCTGCGTGGCCGGACTCATGGTGCTTTGCTGCTTCCTTGTGATGTTTCGCTGCGTGCTCGAGGTGCTCTGCGGCTTTCGTGTGATGCTCTGCGGATTGCTTTGACATAAATCTCCTTTTTTCGGGCCTTTCAATTTCTCCCACGAATATCTTGCCTATTCCCAATTGCTAGGACGTTTTGCCCTTACAAACCGAATGGCTGCACGAGCAGTCGATGTCGGGCGTTTTTTCCATGGCTTCGCAGGCGGCGCTGCAATATTTACCGGAAGTGACGACACACGAACACACCGGGTGCTCGCATTTCGTTGATTTAGCATCTTTCATTTGTTTGCTCCTGTGGCTTAATAACGCCACGTTCACGTTCGAGCCCAGCCTTTGAGAAGCTGGCCCAGGTTGGACGTTCAATCGGACGGTTACATAAAGCGGGTGCCGCTGCGTTTATTCTCGCGCGGAGCTAGTTGTTGCCGGGTAGATCAGATGGCGAGGGGTGGATCAGGTAACCTTGATGGGTTAAGGCAAAGTGAAGCGTCCCAGGTCAGCAACAACTGTGTACTTCTGCATGTATATTGTCAATGAAATTACTAAGAGCTTCTGTTCTTTGTGATGGCGCTTCTGCTGACGCTCTCCAAGCTACGCCTCAGCAAATTGACCGCGCCCGACACCCAGTCCTATACGTGTAGCTCTTATAAAAATTCCTTCTGGCTCTCGCAGCCTCGTCGCGCAGAAAACCGGCCGCCATCGCCACCGCATAGTCCGGGCCATCTTGCTTTTCCGCGCGGCCCGTTCATCCGCCGTGCTCGGCTAATCCGCCGCACTCAAACAGTCCGCTGTCCGTTTGTCTTCGCCAAAGGTTAGTGAATTCAAAGAGTTCACAGCGTCGTCGAGACTTTGGGACGACCCCGCGGATGCCCATGACAGCACGGCGTATCCGCGATACCAAGTCACCACTACCGCGCGCATTTTGTCGCCGTTGCTTAGATCGCTTCGGCCAAAATTCCGTTTCGCAACTTTCACGGAATAGGCGTCTCTGGTGATTTTGCTGCCGCTTGTCTGGAAATAGGTTAGCGCAAAGAGCGCCGCAAGACGCTCCAGAATCGGGTGCTGAAGCGGAGCCTCGACAAGGTCCACCTCCACCGACTCGCGAGCTCCGTCCGCATTTTCCTTTCGCGTTCTGAACAGAAGCTTCTGTTTGTTCGACTCTTGGACCGGTTTTGCCGCCGCATTCCGAAATTCCCATCCGTCCGGCAGCTTGTATTGCAGCGCCAGACAATCGTCGAACCAAGATGTGTCACTATTGACGACGCTATCGGCCTTCGGCGTCGACGCTTCCTGCGCCGGCTCTTGCGCTTGCGCGGCAGTAAGAATGAGCGCTGCAAGAATAGCGGCGCGTATGAATTTCATACGTCTGCATTTCGTATAGAGTCAATATCGCGGCGCGATTATAGGGATCGCTCCGGATGGAGTCAATCATCAGCGGCGTACCGAAACGCTCTTGAACAAGGGAAAATTGACCGCCTCATCGCCCCGCGCCTATACTTATAGCTCGTATAAAATTTCCTTCTAGCCTCAGGAGACTCGCCACATGGAACGCCCTGTCATCCTCAGCGCCGTCCGCACCCCCATCGGCAAATTTATGGGAGGCCTCGCGCCGCTTTCCGCGCCCGAACTCGGCGCCAAAGCCATCGCCGAAGCCGTCAGCCGCGCCGGCATTGACGCCGCCACCGTGGACGAAGCCATCATGGGCAACGTGGTCCAAGCCGGCCTCGGCCAGAATCCCGCGCGCCAGGCTGCGCTGAAAGCCGGCCTCGCCCCGCGTGTCGCCGCCATGACCATTAATAAAGTCTGCGGCTCGGGCCTGAAATCCGTCGCGCTCGCCGCGCAAGCCGTCACGCTCGGCGAATCCGAAATGGTCGTCGCCGGCGGCATGGAATCGATGTCCAATTGCCCGTACCTTTTGAAAAACGCGCGGACCGGCTTCCGCCTCGGCAATCAAGAAGTCACCGACTCGATGATCAACGACGGCCTCTGGGACGCCTACGAGAACTACCACATGGGCATCACCGGCGAGAACGTCGCCGAAAAATACAAAATCACGCGCGAGGAGCAGGATCAGTTCGCCTTCGCCAGCCACCAAAAAGCGATTCGCGCGATGAAGTCCTGCTGGATCTCGTCGCAAATCGTTCCCGTCGAAATTCCGCAGAAGAAGGGCGACCCGATTGTCATCTCGAAGGACGAATCGCCGCGCGAAGACACCTCGCTCGAAGCGCTCGCCAAGCTGAAGCCCGCGTTTAAAAAAGACGGCACCGTCACAGCCGGGAACGCGCCGGGCACCAACGACGGCGCCGCCGCTCTCATCGTCACCAGCGAAGCCACCGCCTCGAAGCTCGGCAAAAAGCCGATGGCGCGCATCGTGGCGCAAGCCGTCAGCGGCGTAGAACCGAAATGGGTGATGATGGCGCCCGTCGATGCCGTAGAAAAAATTCTCGCGAAGACCGGCTGGGACCGCGACAAGGACGTCGATCTTTACGAACTCAACGAGGCCTTCGCCGTCGCCGCCATCGCCGTCACGCGCGAGCTGCGCCTGAATCCCGAAAAAGTAAATGTGAACGGAGGCGCCGTCGCCTTCGGCCACCCCATCGGCGCATCCGGCGCCCGCGTCCTCGTCACGCTGCTCTACGAACTCGAGCGCCGCAACCTCAAGCGCGGCATCGCCGCCCTCTGCCTAGGCGGCGGCAACGCCGTAGCCCTAGCCGTCGAACGCATGTAGGTCGCGGTCGTCTGCTCTCACCTCGCCCGATCCGGCAGAGAGTGACACAGGCTGGAGTTGGCCTGTGTGCCTTTCGCTTTGCACTACGAGTCGTGCCCAACCACTCCAATCACTCCAGAAATTTCACTCCAACGCCTCGCATCCAACGGTTCTCCCGGACTGCTGTGGCTGCCGCGTTCGCGGCGCCACCGCCCCGCCACGCGCGCCAACCACAGCACACAATTGCCTCGACACGTAACAATCGCACCTTGCGCATCGCTCCACATTCGTTTCTAATTTCCGCCAGTCACCGCACCGCTACGCTCCGAAGGAAAATCTTGTGTCTCGAAGACGCCGCCCAGCCGTCGAGCCGCCCGCGCCGCTGCAACACGTGACGCGCCGCCGTTTCGTGCAGGGAATCGCCGCCGCCGGAATCGTCTCCGCGTTTCCTCGCGGCATCTTGCACGCCACACCCACGCTCGACAAGTCACGCGAAGCCGGCGAGCCCACAGTCCTCACCGGCACTCACTTCGATCTCACCATCGAGCAACTCACCACCAACATCACCGGCAAGCCCGCGCCCGTCATCGCGATCAACGGCACGCATCCCGGCCCCACTCTCCGCTGGCGCCAGGGCGACGACGTCACGATCGCGGTCACTAACAAGCTCGCTCAATCCAGCTCGATTCACTGGCACGGCATTCGCGCATCGTCCGAAATGGACGGCGTCCCCGGCCTCAGCTTCGCCGGCATTGCGTCTGGCGAAACTTTTATTTACCGCATTCCCGTTCGACAGAGCGGCACCTACTGGTATCACAGCCACAGCGATTTCCAGGAGCAACTCGGCCACGCCGGCGCGCTGATCATCGATCCGGATTCCGCCGATCCCATCGCCTACGATCGCGATTACGTCGTGATGCTGTCCGATTGGTCCGACGAAAATCCCGACACGATTTACGCGAGTTTGCTGAAGGGAAGTGGACCCAACAAAAACGCCGGCCCCGACCTCGCCGATGTCGGCGCGTCCGTGTACACCTACTTGATCAACGGAAAACCGCCGCTGGCGAATTGGACCGCGCTGTTCGAGCCGGGCCAGCGCGTCCGCCTTCGCTTTATCAACGGCTCCGCGATGACCTACTTCGATGTCCGTATCCCCGGTTTGAAAATGACCGTCGTCGCCGCCGACGGCAATGCCATCGTCCCCGTGGAAGTGGACGAATTTCGGATGGCTACGGCGGAGTGCTACGACGTGATCGTCAAACCAGACGCCGATCGCGCGTACACGATTTTCGTGCAGCCGCTGTCGCGCGGCGCTTACGCGCGCGGAACTCTCGCGCCGAAACGCGGCATGACCGCCGAAATTCCGCCGATGGATCCAGTCCCGACGCGCACGATGCTTGAAATGGGTAAGTCGATGGGTGACCAGTCTCAAATGTCGTCCATGCCCGCAAAGTCAGACATGCACTCGATGCACGCGGCAGGGAATCACGGTGTGCGTGTGATGCATCACCCGTTCTACATCACGCGCCCGGAAATTTTCGGCATCGAACCGCTCCCTCAACCCGGACCTCACACTCCGCGATTTATACCGGCGCCGGGCACGCCGGTGCCCGTGGTGCAGAGGGATTCCGTTCCCATCAAAATCGGGCCAAGCATCTCGTCCGTCGCCGCAAATCCGCAGCCGCGTCTCGCCGATCCGGGTGACGGCGTGCGGGACAACGGCCGCCGGGTCCTCTCCTACGCCGATCTCCGTGCACTTTTCCCCGGCGTTGATGGTCGCCCGCCGAGCCGCGAAATCGAACTGCATCTCACCGGCAACATGAGCCGGTACATCTGGGGCTTCGACGGCTTCGCATACCCCAACGCCGAACCCGTGCGCATGAAGCTCGGCGAACGCCTCCGAATCATCCTTATTAATGACACGATGATGGAGCACCCAATTCATCTCCACGGCCTGTGGGGCGAACTCGAGAACGGCAACGGCGCCTACCTCCCCTACAAACACACCATCAGCCTGAAGCCCGCCGAAAAGTTGAGTTACCTAGTCAGCGCCGACACCCCCGGCCACTGGGCCTACCACTGCCACCTCCTCTACCACCTGGAAGCCGGCATGTTCCGCGCCGTCATCGTCTCTTAGCGACTCCTTGGGCGAGCGCAGCGAGCTGTAACATAGACTGTCAGTCTGTGAACCTTCCACAATCCCACCTCTCGCCATCTCGATTACGCCGCAGTACAATCCCCAAAAGGGAACTATGCGCGCATACTCCCGCAACCTAACACTCGCAACGGCCGTGATCGCACTCGCAACCTTCACCGCCGCCCTCCACGCCGACGACGGCGCCGCCTCCGTAGCCGCGGGCGGCATCGTCCTCCGCAAAGAACCCCGCATCACCATGCAGAAAGAAGTCCTCACCATCGCTGCCGCGGGAAAAGTTTCCGTGGACTTCGATTTTGTCAACGAAACCGCTTCCGACGTCACCACGACCGTCGCTTTCCCAATTCCGACGTACAGCTGTGACAAGATTTACGACGAACGCATTCCGAACTTTCCAAATTTTCAGGTGTCGGTGAACGGCGCGCCAATCGCACACAAAACCGAGGTCCGCGCCGAGCGGCACGGTAAGGATTACTACGCGTTGCTTCGTTCGATGAAAATCGACGTCGAAGGCCTCGCCGGCGTTTTTGACCCCGATCAGTTCATCACCGGACGGCCTCCTGTTGGGTTGTACGCACTTTCGCAACCGCAACGGGACTGGCTCGTCGCATTGAGATTGGTCGATCACGATTAGCACGACCACTACTGGCCCGACTGGAAGGTCCGTAAACTCTATTACTGGGACCAAATTTTTCCCGCCGGCGCGACTGTCCATATCCGCCACGAATACATGCCTGTGGCCGGGTCTGCGCAGGTGCCGGTTGAGTACTTCGATCCCAAATATCGCGCGCAGGTGAAGCGGGGAACGGAGCAAGGAGAAAAGGGTGTTGCCGTGTTCGTTGATCAGGCGTGCGTCGAACCGTCCGAAGCCAAGAAACTCGGGCAACAAACCGGTAGTGGATTTCGCTTCGCAACCACCGTGGATTACATTCTCACGTCCGCGAACACTTCGAAGACGCCGATTCACGATTTCGAGCTGATCGTTGACGCGAACGGCGTCCCGCCGGACGGCCCGCTGCCAACTTCGTTCTGCTGGAACGGTCTGGTTACGCGGCTCGACGAACACCGCTTCTCGGCCAAACTCACCGACTTCGTCCCGTCGAAAGAACTCAGCGTATATTTTTGGCAGTAGTCACGCTGCCCCAAAGTAAAATCCGCTAGCAGGGAACTCATGCCACCCAAAAAATCAAAACGCACCGCCAAATCCGCAACGCGCGAAAAACCATCGCGCGCATCGCGTCCGATCGAACACCGCCCCGCGCCGCGCGAGTTTGACCGCGTCCGCCAAATCGCGCATACGCTCGAAGGCGTCGAGGACGGCGTCTCCTACGGCACCGCCGCGCTGAAAGTCCATGGCGCGCTCTTCATCCGCCTCCGCGAAGATGACGACACGCTGGTCCTCCGCTGCCCAATCGACGACCGCGACGCGCTCATCGAATCCGATCCCGACACCTACTTCCTCACCGACCACTACGTGAACTACCCGTGGGTCCTGGCCCGCCTCTCCACCCTCAATCCCACGTCACTCCGCGACGTGATCGTAATGGCTCACCACCACGCCCTCGCCGACCTCCGCAGCACCCGCAAGAAACCCTCCACGAAGACGCGTGCCTCGTAGCGATTGCCACGCCCCACGCGGCGCGACTCGCGCGCCGCCGCGCCGTATGCTATTTTCTTCGCGCCCAGTTATCCCGTACCTAGGCGGCCACGCAAAAAATGTTCTGTCCCGAATGCCGTTCCGAATATCGCCACGGCTTTACCACTTGTTCCGGCTGCGGCGTCGATCTCGTCGCTGATCTTCCTGGTCCCGTCAGTCCCGACGACGCGCTCAATCGCGCGATCGAGCAATCGAAGAGTCCGGACGTCTACGATGTCGTCGGCGAAGACGGAGATCTGGCCACGATTCTGGCCATCCTGGACGCCGCCGGAGTGCCGCACAGCGAAGTCGAACGAAATATTTCACTGCCTGAGCTCGGGAGGCGCCAGACACTCATTCTCGTCAAGCCCGAATACCACGCGCTAGCCGACAAAGCGTTCGACGAGTACGAGAAGTCGGTGGAAATTCCCCTTGCCGCCGAGGATGGTGACGACGCGTATCTGCCCGACGACGTCGTCCCCGCCGACTTCAATCCCGACGACGCCACCGTCGAAGTCTGGCACGGCGATGATGTTGAGCTGCACAACACGCTGGTCGAATGCCTCACCAATGTGGGCATTGGCTGCGCCACGCACCTCGACACCCCCGAAGCATCCGCCGGCGATTCCGGCGCCCACTCGAACGGGCCAGCCGCAGCGCCCAAACCGAATCCAATCTTCGTCCTCCCGTCCGACGAAAAGCGCGCCCGCGAAGTCGTCCGCGAAATCTTGGACGCGTCGCCTCCGGCATAATCCCCGCGCGCGCCGCAGCGCCGTCCGTTGTATCCTGAACTCGCGGCCGCAACTCGCCGAGCAGCGCGCCACTCAACGGGTCACGTATGAATCGCATCGCAACCACCGCCGTCGCACTACTCTTCGCAGCCAGCACGCTCGCTCAAAGCGGGTCATCAAACGCGCCGCCCGCTGCTACTCCTGCGTCGCCATCCCAATTCGAAGTTCCGTCAAGCTGCGGCCCCATCTCCGAATCCTTCCAAGTCGTACTCGCCAAATCCAAAGCGCCTGCTCCCGCCGCCGTTCCCGGCAAAGCTATCGTCTATTTCGTGCAAGACGACCGCTTCAACTCCTCGCACCACACATATCCCATAGTGAAGTGGGCCGTGGACGGCTCGTGGATCGGCGCCACGCGCCACAAAGCTTATTTCCGCGCGACGCTCGATCCCGGCGACTACCATCTGTGCGCCGCCTGGCAAGTCCCGCCGACGATTTCTCAAAAATTGATTTTCGGTGTCACGGTTCTTCACGCGAAAGCCTCCCGCATTTATTATTTCCGCGCCGAGAATCTGTATTCCTCGCATTTGGCTTTCGCAACGCTCAATTTGACGCCGATTCCGTCCGGCGAAGGCGCCGCCATCTATTCCCAATCTGGTACAAGCGTTTACACCGCGCGAGACTGATTTCCGCCCGCGTTGCCCATACGCCTGCCCGGGCCGGTTGGCTCGTCCCCCCAATCCCTTCACCTTTTTCTTACGGTCAATCGCGTTTGTTACCTTTACAAACTATTACTTGTGAGTTATATGCGGCCGGGGCTGAATTGACGCTCCATCGCAACCTCGCATGCCACGCGCCCGCACTTTCTCTGGCGCCGGACGCACTCCCACCGGTAAGTCGCCCCTCTCCGCTCAGTCCATCCATCCGCACCTTTACCTACGTATTCCCCGCAATCTACACGAGAAAGCTTTTTCTAATCGACATCTCGTACGATTAGAATCCGATGTAACTTCAAGAAAACAAACGGAGGGGACCGGTTCCAATCGGCACTAAATGACACAAATCACAGGACTCGCCCTTACCCCGTGCGGCAGTCCCGCTCTGCGGGCAGGCGCATCGCCGCCCACCCCTCCGTGAACTCTGCTCGCACAATCCCAGCCCTTTCTCGGCGCCCGTATGACACGCCTTTCCCGCAGTGCGGTAGCCTAGCCACCGCTCGACCACGCAACACACCACAAAACCGTACCCCACCCATCTCATCCGCCCGCCTTATTGGGACTTTTCACTCACCCTTGACGCGATCTCGCGCCCTGTGTTCCCGTACAAACCGCACAATTCGACGCTCAGGGCAAATCCACAGACTCGGGCGCCGAGATCACCTACGCGCTGATGGCTTCCGACATGAGCGCCTTGATCACGCAGCTTCATCTTGGCAGCGTCAACGTGCTCGGCTGGAGCGACGGCGGAAACATCGGCCTCGAGCTGGCGCTCGCGCACCCGGAACAGGTGAAGAAGCTCATCACCTTCGGCGCGAATTACACGCACGTGGATTACGAAGCTCCGGACAATCACGCCCCGATTCAGATGGACGACCCTCGCGTCCAAAGCACCAAAGCGGCCATCGCCGAGGCGGCGAAATCGTGGCCGAAACCGACACCCGAAGTGCATAAGAGGCTGCAAGACCTGATGGACAAATATCCCAACATCACCGTGGCGCAACTGCGTACGATCCAGACGCCCGTGCTGGTGGTGGCCGGTGACCACGACGGAATCAAAATCGACCAAACGATTTCGCTGTATCAGAATCTGCCGCACGCCCAGCTGTGGATCGTGCCGGGCGCCACGCATTTCGTGGCCATGGAACAGCCGGACGTGGTGAACCGCGAGGTGATCGCTTTTTTGACGACGCCGTATCGCGACATTTCCACATACTACTGGTTCAAATTGTTGCCGGAATGAGTTTCAGCGCGTCGAAGTCACGGATGACATTTGATTTCAATGCGAAGCAGAGGCGGATCTCCGGGCTGCGGAGTTGCACTCGCGGGAGCGTCAACCACTTCGATCGCGTGCATCGGTTCAGGCTTCATCCACCGGACATCCCATTTTCCGGGATGCCGCGGTGCGTCGTCGGCCGGCTGGTCGCGGACTTTTCCGTCCGCGGTGTGATAGCGAACGTGCGGCGCGCCGCCGCCGGTATCCCAACTCAGGAAAAATCCCGGCCAGCGATGGTGGTGCATCGGTTCGGTGGTTCCCGGTGGCGGAATCGTGACTTCGAGCACGCGGACCAGATCGTTCTCAAAAATAACTTTGTGGCTGTGGGGCGCAGCTTGCACGGCGTCAAATCCGTCGGGGAAGCCGGACTTGTCCTGGCCGTACAGATAGAAGTAGCCGGCGCTGAGCAACAGAGCCGCGGTGGAAGCCAGGGCGACGAGACGCCGCCTGTGAGACGCGAGAAGCTTTTTGAGGTTCACCATGGCGGGCAGTATATGCGCCAGGCGGTGGACTTGCTTGACGAAGATTCGCGTCGTGTGTTCCCGTAGGCGGTGTAAGTTTCGGAGGATTCATGCCGGTGGACTCGATTAAGATCGTGGCCGTGCTGGGCGCGGGGACCATGGGAAACGGGATCGCGCACGTGTTTGCGCGCTCCGGCTATAAAGTGATTTTGCGCGACGTGGAGCAGCGTTTTCTCGATCGCGGGATCGAGACGATTTCGAAGAATCTCGACCGCGAAGTGAAAAAAGGAAAACTCGCGGAAGTCGATAAGCCTGTGGTGCTGGCGCGGATCAAGCCGACCACCGGAACAAGCGAGCTCAGCGCGGCCGATCTAGCCGTTGAAGCCGTGCCCGAGCAGCTCGATTTGAAAGTGCGGCTCCTCAAGGAAGTGGACGCGGCGCTGAAACCCGGCGCGATTCTTGCGAGCAACACATCCTCTATATCGATCACCGAGCTGGCGGCGAAAACTTCGCGCCCCGAGCGCTTCATCGGCATGCATTTCATGAACCCCGTCCCGGTGATGCAGCTGGTGGAAGTGATTCGCGGCCTCGCCACCAGCGATGAGACGTTCGCAACGATCACGTCGCTGTGCGAAAAGCTTGAAAAGAAGCCGGTGGCGGTGAACGACGCGCCGGGATTTGTTTCGAATCGCGTGCTGATGCCGCTGATCAACGAGGCGGCCTATGCGGTGATGGAGGGCGTCGCGACGCCGGAAGCTGTGGATGCCGTGATGAAGATGGGCATGAATCATCCGATGGGCCCGCTCGAGCTCGCCGACTTCATCGGCCTCGACGTGTGCGTGAACATTCTCGACGTGCTCCAAAACGGTTTCGGCGATCCGAAATACCGCGCGTGTCCTTTGCTGCGCAAATACGTCGCCGCAGGCTGGCTAGGCCGCAAGTCCGGCCGAGGCTTTTACAAATATGCGTAGGCCGTCGTCGGTAAGTAGCATAGGCAATCCTGCCTGTGTCGCTGCGCGCGCAGCGACGGCTTTTGCTTTGTTACGTTTTGGAGTGCGAAGAGGAAACCGGCGAACAGCGCGGGGATTGCCCCGCGCCGTTCGCCCACAGGCAGGATTGCCTGCGCTACTTGCACTGGTCGCGTTGCTTTTCGCGCCGGTGCTTTTCGCGCAGCCGGGGACTACCGACTACTCGAAGGCGACTACGAAGACGGTGAAGCTGCGCGGGAACTTGACGCTGCTGCTGATCACCACGCCCGAGGATATTAATAAGGTGCTGATTCTCGATGGGCCCGAGGGACTTCTGCTCGTCGATCATCCCGAAGCCGTCGCGGCGCCGATTGTGAAGAAAACGCTCGATGAATTCGGCGGCAAGCCCGTGAAATTTTTGATCAACACGCATTGGCACTACGACCACGTGGGCGGCAACGAAATCTACGGACCCGACGCCGTAATCGTCGCGCAGGAAAATGTGCTCAAGCGAATGAGTACGGCGCAGACTCCGTTCTGGACGAAAACGCCAATCGGTCCATACCCACAGAAAGCCCTGCCGCGCATCACATACAAAGATTCGATGGCGATTCATTTCGACGGCGAAGATATCGAACTCGATCACTACGCGACGGGGCACACCGACGGCGACTCGGTCGTCTATTTCAAAAATGCAAATGTGGTGCACGTAGGCGACATTTACGACGGGAAGGGAAGTCTTGCGAGTGGCGCGGACATGGTCGGCATCGCGAAATCTCTCACGGCTGTCCGCGATCAAGTCAACGACGACACGATCATCATTACAGGCCACAGCGCCGAGTTATCGAATCGCGCCGAACTTTCGCAGTACGTGAAGCTGGTTGATTTGACGATCGATCAGGTTCGTGCGGACATCGCCGCCGGACGCTCGGAGTCCGAGATCGTCGCGCGCGGAATGCCCGAGGCTTGGCGCGCGTGGTTTCCTGGAAATAAATTGCCGATTGCGGCGGACTTCTTGAAGTCGATTTATGAATCGCTAACGCGCACGAACAGGATCGACCAGTGAGGGCGAAACCGGCCCCTAACTGCGCTTTTGCCGTTAAAGCCTGTACTATGAGCAGGAACGAGCCATCCAGCACACCGCCAAAAAATTTTAAAAAAGACCTTTCGCCTTATCTTCGCCTATGCTACGCTGCCCCTAGAAATGGCGGGACACCGGGCGCGGTGTTACACTCTGGCAGCCCCCAACCCCAGCTAAATCGCAACACACTTCAGAGGTGGCACTTCGATGACTGACGAAAAAACAAAGAATTTGGATCTCGCGATTTCTCAAATTGAGAAACAGTACGGCAAGGGCTCGATCATGCGGCTGGGCAACAAGGACGTTCTTGTTCCCGTGAGTGTGATTCCAACCGGCTCGATTTCGATCGACTCCGCTCTCGGAGTGGGCGGCTTTCCACGCGGACGCGTGATTGAAGTGTACGGACCGGAATCCGGCGGTAAGACGACGCTCACGCTGCACGTGATCGCCGAAGCGCAGAAGCTGGGCGGACAAGCGGCGTTCATCGACGCGGAACACGCGCTCGATCCCGTCTATGCGCGCAAGCTCGGAGTGGACGTTGACAATATGCTGGTGTCGCAGCCGGACAATGGAGAACAGGCGCTGGAAATCGCCGAAGCGCTGATCCGTTCGAACGCGGTGGACATCATCGTGGTGGACTCGGTGGCGGCGCTCGTTCCACGCGCTGAACTCGAAGGCGACATGGGCGACGCGCAGATGGGGTTGCAGGCGCGCTTGATGTCCCAGGCGCTGCGCAAGTTGACGGGCATCGTGGCGAAGTCGCGCACCTGCTTGATCTTCATCAACCAGATCCGCGAAAAGATCGGCGTGATGTTTGGCAATCCGGAGACGACGACGGGCGGCCGCGCGCTGAAGTTCTACGCTTCGGTGCGCGTGGATATTCGCCGCGTGCAATCGATCAAGGAAGGGGATCGCGTAGTAGGTTCGCGCACGCGCGCCAAGATCGTGAAGAACAAGGTGGCGGCGCCGTTCCGCGAAGCCGAGTTCGACATTATTTATGGCGAAGGCGTTTCGCGGGAAGGCGACCTGATCGACGTCGGCGTGAACGCGGGCATCCTCGAGAAGTCCGGCACGTGGATTTCGTACAAGACGGACCGGCTGGGACAGGGCCGCGACAACGCGCGCCAGTTCCTGAAGGACAATCACGATATCCGCAACAAGATGGAGCAGGAGCTGCGCAAGCATCTCGGCCTGCCGAACACGCATGCCGGCGCCGAGACGAATGGCACAGCCGCAAAAGCGGAAGCCAACGGCTCAGCGAAGGCGGAAGGCGCGCACAAGCCGAACGGCGATGCGCACAAGGTGGCGCCGGAAGCTGCGAAAACGGCGGCCAAGGCGGCATCGGCCGGCGGCGGCTCGCGCTCGTCGCGCTAACGCTTCACTGCTTACGGCTCAGAATAAAAACGGCGAAGAGCCCTTCGAGGCCCTTCGCCGTTTCTCTTTTTGAGAAAATCTGAACTGTACGGAAGGTCAGGCGTAGCTTTCTCGAACGCTAGCCTCAAATGAAGTTGCACAGCGCCGTAACATTTCCTTAAACTAAGTCAATCGCGCCGGAAATCAGGCGGCGCAGGGCCAAACGACTTAGATGCGACGCAAGCCAGCTTCAGCGCAGTTTCTCGCAATTGTGCTTTCATTTTTCGTCAGCGGCGCGGCCAACACAGCCGTAGCAGCTCCGATTCCTGCCGCCAGCACTCCAACAAAATCATCTTCGAAGAAACACCATCGCGGAACCGTGGACAAGGCCGTCGATCCCACGAAGGGCGACGTGGCCGACTACGACGATCCGGTCATTCGTCAACTCGCGATTGATGCGCTCGGCCATTCGAACGGCTCGGTGCTGGCGATGGATCCTTCGACCGGACGCATCCTGACAATCGTGAATCAGAAGATGGCGTTTTCGTCGGGCTTCGAACCGTGCTCGACGATCAAGCCGGTGATCGCGCTGGCGGGCCTGGAAGAAGGCGTGATCACGCGCGACACGATGCTGAAGATCGGGCGCCGCAAGTATATGGATTTGACCGAGGCGATGGCGCACTCGAACAATACTTATTTTGAGGAAGTGGGCAGCGAATTGGGATTTTCGCGCGTGCACAACTACGCGACGGAAGTGGGACTCGGACAGCGCGCGGGCTACAACATTCCCGAGGAACAGCCGGGATTTCTACCGTCGGCGCCTCCGGCGTATGGCGGCGTGCGCCGCATGTCGAGCTTCGGCGAAGGGATTCGTTTGACGCCGCTGCAACTCGCGTCGCTTGTGGCCACACTCGCGAATGGCGGTACACAGTATTATTTGCAGTACCCGCGCACTTCAGCGGAGCGCGAGAATTTCACCCCGCGCGTGAAGCAGCAGCTGGACATCGCGCCGCTCTTGCCGGACTTGCGCGAAGGCATGCTGGCGGCGGTGATGTACGGCACGGCGAAGCGCAGCTACGATCCGGACGGCGAGCAGTCGCTGGGAAAAACCGGAACGTGCAATGACGAAAATCTCGGCGGGCGGCTCGGGTGGTTCGTTTCGTACGCGGACCAGGCGCATCCGAAAATCGTGCTGGTGGTGCTGATTCGCGGCGGGTCGCGTTCGGTGAGCGGGCCGCGGGCTTCGGGAATCGCCGGGCAGATTTATCACGGGCTGCGCGAGAAGAATTATTTCGCCGAGAATGCGCAGCGGGCGCAGTCGATGCCTGCGGGCGCGTCGCAGTAAATTTGTATTGAGTGGTTTAATCTCCTTCAAAAATTTGGCGTGAATGTTGAGTCGGAGTCGCGTCGTTGCGCGATCTTGATCGGGGTTTACTCGCTTGCGCATTTCGTCCCATTTCTCTTTTCGCGAATCCTTCGCCCTTGCTATTCTCGTTGGCCATACATGATGGAAACGGAAACGAAACTAAGCCGGGTGCCAACCGCGGTGCGCGTGGCGCTTTGGTGCGTGTTGATCGTGGCCGCGGCTGCGACGATTTTGTATTCCATGCGCGTGCGATCGGCGGCGGAAGCGGATTTGAGTTCGGAAATCGCGGCGTCGCACGTGGAGACGCATCGCTTCCAGGATAACGTGGTGGTTTTCACGGACAAGATTGTGCCGGCCGGGCATCCGTTCAACGCGTTGCTGCAGGATTTGGGGATGGCGCCGGAGTTGGCGGCGCGTGCGGTGGCGTCGGCGCAGTCGGTATTTGATTTGAGGCATTTGCGCGCGGGGAATCAGCTTTCGGTGGGTCGCACGGTGATGGGCGAGTTGCGCGAGATTCGGTACCGCATCGACGCGGACCGCGTGCTGCACATCACGCCTGCGGCGGCTTCGGCATCTGGCGGAGGCTCTCACTCGGACTTTCATGCCGAAGTGCAGACGATACCGTCCGAGACGGCGACAAAGGGCGTGGCGGGCGAGGTGCATGGATCGCTTTTCAACGCGGTGATCGATGCGGGCGAACGGCCGGAACTGGCGATGCGGCTCGCGGATATTTTTGGATGGGACCTCGATTTCTACACGGACCCGCGGCCAGGCGACACGTTTCGCGTGGTGGTGGAGAAGAAGATCCTCGCGAATGGCGAGACCAGTTCGTACGGGAAAATTTTGATGGCGGAGTACAACAACGGACCGCGGACGTATCGCGCGGTGCTGTTCCACGATCCGACGGGCGCGCCTGCGTATTACACGCCGGACGGGCACTCGATGAAGAAAGCGTTTCTGCATTCGCCGCTGAAATTTCAGGCGGTGATCACTTCGCACTTTTCAAACGCGCGCTTCCATCCGATTTTGAAGGAATACCGGCCGCATTTGGGAATCGATTACGCGGCGCCGACTGGCACGCCGGTGCAGACGATTGGCGAAGGGCGCGTGATCTGGGCGGGGCCGAAGGGCGGCGCGGGAAACTTGATCGAGATTCAGCACACGAACGGATACACGACGTACTACATGCACCTTTCGCGGATTCTGATTCACAACGGCGAGCACGTGGCGCAGGGCGAGACGATCGGGCTTGTGGGGATGACGGGCCTTGCGACGGGGCCGCATCTCGATTTCCGGATTCAGAAGGGGAAGGACTTTGTGAATTTTGAGCGGCTGCCGCTGCCGCCGAGTGATCCGATTTCGAAGCGCGACATGACGGCGTTTGCGGAGGCGCGAGATTCGGCGGATGCGATCATGCCGCCGCTGAGTGCTGCGCACAATACGCCGGCGGTTGCGAGTAATAACGCCGTCGCTACGCCGTTTCCGGCGCCTACATCCAACCAGTAGCTCGACTCAGTAATTAGACTTCAAAATAGAGGTCTTCGCGGGTAGAGTTATGCCACCGTGACAAGTAACGAGAAAGATAAAAACGTCCGTGACGTGATGCGCGAAGAGAAAAGCCGCGGACGGAGAAAAATCGACACCGCTGAAGAGGATAGAAGGAAACGCCTCGCCAACGAGGCGCTAAAGGCAATCGCGGAATCCGATAGCCACGCCTACGTCAGGATGCTGTCCGAAGTCGGACTGAAGGCCGGGACACCCGGGTATGAGAATGCTTTGAAGGTTTTTTATGCTTCTTTGAAGAAACGCTGAGGCCGATTCGCTCAACGGCCTTAACCCGC
This sequence comes from uncultured Acidobacteriota bacterium, assembly GCA_963702125.1. Taxonomy (GTDB): domain Bacteria; phylum Acidobacteriota; class Terriglobia; order Acidiferrales; family UBA7541; genus Palsa-295. Next base: position 2,522,316 of record OY969716.1, on the reverse strand, counting down.
TTTTCCTGCTCAGTCTCGGAAAATTGGGACAAGGAAGCCATCATCAAGTCCGCAGCTTGATTCGCAGCCCGCCGCATCCCTTTCGTTACCTTGGCCATGAAGGTAGTTTGCTACTTGGCTCCGCCGGTAGCAAGGGCTTTCCCTGTTCAGCATCTGAACAGGCAACGCAAATGCGGACTCGATGTCGGCGATGCGATTGCGTTGACGGAAGGCGAAGAGGGATCCTTCGGCCGATGAATCGGCCTCTGGATGACGTCAAAGTCTTGGGTGAGTGTTGACTCACGCGTTAGTCGCAAAGGGCATTGGGGTTGGACGCACTTCGTCATGCCACTGGCATTCCTCAGTGTGAATTCGGCGTTCGCCGAATTCAGCAGCGTTGCGCAGTCTCCCGAGGCGGGACTACCCCACGCGCGCAGCGTTTAGGCGCGGACTTCCCAGGTGTCGCCGGCGCGGAGGAGTTTGCTTAGGTCGCCTTTGCCGCGCTTGGCCTGGACTTCTTTGATTTGGTCGTTGATCAGGTCTTCGTAGCGCGGAGTGCCTTCGATGCCGCGCAGGACGCCGATGGGAGTGGGGAAACCTTCGAGCGTGTCCATGCGCGAGAGAGCGAAGGCGTAGAGCGGATTCGGATCGCTGTCGTTGTGGACGAGCAGGTCGGCTTCGGTGATTCCGTTGCCGAGAGTGACGACTTCAAGTTCGAGGCCCTTCATGCGAATGCCCTTATCGCGATTCTTGCCGAAGACGAGCGGCTTGCCGTGGACGAGCTCGAGCACGTTGTCATGGCGAGTTTCTTTTTCGGTGAGCGCTTCCCACGCGCCGTCGTTGAAGATGTTGCAGTTCTGCAGAATTTCCACGTAGGCCGAGCCGGAATGCGCGGCGGCTTTCTTCAAAGTTTCCTTCAGGTGCGACTGGAAGACGTCAACGGAGCGCGCGACAAACGTCGCTTCCGAGCCGAGCGCAACGGAAAGCGGATGGAACGGGCGATCGACCGAGCCGAAGGGAGTGGACTTCGCTTTCTTTCCGACTTCGGACGTGGGCGAATACTGGCCCTTGGTGAGGCCGTAAATCTTGTTGTTGAACATCAGAACTTTCAGGCCGACGTTGCGGCGGAGCATGTGAATCGTGTGGTTACCGCCGATGGAAAGGGAATCGCCGTCACCGGTCGCGACCCAGACGTCGAGATCGGGGCGGACAAGCTTCACGCCGGTGGCGATCGCGGGCGCGCGACCGTGAATCGTGTGAAAGCCGAACGTGTTCATGTAATACGGGAAACGGCTGGAGCAGCCGATGCCGGAAATGAAAACGAAGTTCTCGCGTTTCACGCCGAGTTCGGCGAAGACCATCTGCACGGCCGAGAGAATGGCATAGTCGCCGCAGCCGGGGCACCAGCGGATTTCCTGGTCGGTCTGAAAGTCGCGCTTCTTATAAATCGGCAGTGTATCTGTGGCCAACAGTTTCTCCTGAACGCGTTCGAACTAGAGAACGCCGAGCACTTCTTCGATCTTGAATTCGATTTCGGACTGCTTAAACGGTTTGCCCTGAATTTTGTTGTAGCCGATCGCGTCCACGAGGAATTTGGCGCGGAGCAGCATCACGAGCTGGCCCATGTTCATTTCAGGGACCAGAACTTTTTTGTAGCGCTTCAGTACGTCGCCGAGATTGCGTGGGAACGGATTCAAATGGCGCAGGTGGACGTGGCCGATCTTGTGGCCCTTCGCGCGCAGGGTATTCATCGCGCCGGTGATCGGGCCGCTGGTGGAACCCCAGCCGACGATCAGCACATCGCCTTGCGCGTCGCCTTCGGGAACGATGTCTGGAATGTCCTGAGCGATGCGCGCGACTTTTTCGGCGCGCGTGCGAACCATGTGCTCGTGGTTCAGCGGGTCGTAGCTGATGTTGCCGGTGACGTCCTGCTTCTCGATGCCGCCGACGCGGTGCTCGAGGCCGGGCGTGCCGGGAATGGCCCAGGGGCGCGCGAGAGTTTCGGGATCGCGGCGGTACGGGCGGAAATTTTCAGGATTCGTTTCGTAGTGCACTGGAATTTCGGGAAGCTCGGCGAGCGTGGGAATTTTCCAGGGCTCGGCGCCATTGGCGAGATAGCCGTCCGAAAGAATGATGACGGGCACCATGTATTTCACGGCGATGCGGCTGGCTTCGAGCGCGATCCAGAAGCAATCGCCCGGCGTGGCGGGAGCGAGAACGGGAATCGGCGCTTCGGAGTTGCGGCCGAAGAGCGCTTGGAGCAAGTCTGCTTGCTCGGTCTTCGTAGGAAGGCCGGTGGACGGGCCGCCGCGTTGAATGTCGCAGACGACCAGAGGTAGCTCGACGGCGACGGCGAGGCCGAGCGCTTCCGTTTTGAGCGCCATGCCCGGGCCGGACGTAGTGGTGATGCCGAGCGCGCCAGCATAAGCAGCACCGATGGCGGCGGTGATCGCGGCGATTTCGTCTTCGGCCTGGAACGTCATCACGCCAAAATCCTTGTACTGCGCGAGCTCGTGAAGAATGTCGGACGCCGGCGTGATTGGGTACGAGCCGAGGAACAATCGCGTCTTCGCTTGTTGCGAAGCGGCGACGAATCCGAGAGCGAGAGCGGCGTTGCCGCTGATGTTTCGATAGAGACCGGGCTCGAGCTTCGCCGGCGGAATGTCGTAGGTGACTTGAAACGATTCCGACGCGTCGCAGTAGCCGTAGCCGGCTTTCATGGCGAGCAGGTTGGCCTGCACGAGGATCGGCTTGTTCTTGAATTTATCATTGAGCCAGCGCTCGGTGGATTCCATCGAGCGGTTGTAGAGCCAGTAGCACATGCCGAGCGCAAAAAAGTTTTTGCACCGGTCCATGCTTTTCGTATCGAGACCGAGATCCTTCAGCGCGGCGCGGGTTAGCTTGGTGAGTTCGACTTTGAAAAGGCGATAGCCGTCGAGCGTGTGATTCTCGAGCGGGTTCTCAGTCTGGTTCGCCTTGCGCAGATCGGTTTCAAGGAAATGGTCCACGTTGACGATGAGGATGCCGTTCGGCTTCAGGTCGGCAAGATTCATCTTCAGCGCGGCGGGATTCATCGCGACTAGCGCGTCAACCGCATCACCCGGCGTGAAAACGTCGGTGGATGAAAAGTGAACCTGGAAACCGCTGACGCCCGGGAGCGTGCCCGCAGGGGCGCGAATTTCGGCAGGGAAGTCCGGGAAAGTAGCGAGATCGTTGCCGAAAAGGGCGGCCGTATTGGTGAACTGGCTGCCGGTAATCTGCATGCCGTCGCCCGAGTCGCCGCAGAAGCGAATCACCGCGTTTTCGACGGTCTCGCGACGGCGCACCAGAGGTTCAGTAATCGTCGAAGCCATTCGTCGTCAGGACCTCAAAATTAAGATGGCAAACCACTAGAGCCGCCTACTTGAAAGATGCGCGGATTGTCTCGCAGGATGCGGCAGGAACCGCGAACGGTCGAAACGGCAGGTCCAAGCTGCGCGTCTCAACATTAAGCGGTCGGTACGCCGGCGCGAATCATCCGAGGCGCCGTCCGATGCTCAGCGCCTTCGGCGGGAAACCGTTGGCGTGCATGGGCGGCACGTGTGCAAAGACTACGGATGAAGCTCGTGCATCTTCTTTTGTAGGTTAGCATATCGAGGCGCGTTTCGCCCCAAAGCGTGCCGTTAGTGTTGCTGCTTGAATGCATAAAAAAATGAGATTGGACTTTCTGAGTCTCGTGCAGGGGCAGGCGCGGAAAGCGCCGAACACCTCCACTTCGCACGCTGTGCGGCACTGGTTCTTCCACCTGGGAGGGCCGGGCCTGATTTTGCTCGGCGTGATCGATAGCTCGGTGATCCCGGTGCCGGGCAGCGTGGATGCGATGACGATTATTCTCTCCGCGCACGAAAAGAAGCTTTGGATTTATTACGCCGTGATGGCAACGATCGGGTCGGTGCTGGGCGCGTACCTGACGTTTCGCATCGCGCGCAGGCAGGGCGAGAAGGCGATGAGCAAACGCTTCTCGCCGCGGACGATCAAAAAAGTGAACCGGATTTTCGAGAAGTATGGCTTTAGCTCGATCGCGATTCCGGCGCTGCTACCGCCGCCGTTCCCGATGGTGCCGTTTACGATCGCGGCGGGCGCGATGGACTATCCGGCGCAGAAGTTTCTACTGGCAATGACGATCGGGCGCGCGACGCGTTACGCGATTCTAGCGTATTTGGGAGCCAAGTACGGGCGGAAGATATTCGAGGTGGTGGTGGCGCACGGCTGGACGTTCCTCGACATACTGATTGGAATTGCGATTCTCACGTTTCTCATTTGGTTTTTTGGATTCCGGCACAGGAAACCGGCGCTTGCGCACGGGGCGAATTGAGCGGTAAATCGCCGCCCGGCGTTGGCGAAATCGAAGAAATCTCCCTCGGCTCGTGAGTGGCCTCTGGACGAAGGCTCTGCTGCTCGCTGGCCTGTGCGACGATTTAAGCCACAACGTAACGCGTGGCGACCTTCGAAAGAGAACAGCCTGCGCGGCAGGCTATCCACGGGCCTCTCGCACGAGCAAGGTCCCTTGCCTTCCCCTGACCGTCGGTCTAGTTCTATACGTACCCACCTTTACCCTTTTCGCACAGTTTCGGAAGGTTCATCTCGCGTCTCCCCGGGAAGCGCTAGCATTGAGAAAAGCCCCTGGGAGTAGTGTGTGACCGAATACGAGGACGCGAAACAGCCCGGCGCGGAGAAGCGCCGGAGCACGCGAATCATCAAGTCGTTGCCGATCACGGTGACGGGCACCGACGCGCTCGGACAGGACTTCCGCGAGTCCACGCACACGGTGATGGTCAACTGCTACGGGTGCAAATACCAGTCGGTGCACTACGTCCCCAAAGGCACGCACGTTTCGATTGAAGTGCACCGCACACACAAGACGCTGCCGCCGCGCGTGGTGCGCGGGCGCGTGATTTGGGTGCAGCGGCCGCGTTCGTATCAGGACGTCTATCACATCGGATTGGAATTCGAAGTGGCGGGGAATGTCTGGAGCCTTGTGGCGCCGCCTGCGGATTGGTTTCCGTTTCCGGGCGATGAGGAAGAACCGCGCGAGAGCGAGCCGGAGCTCGAAACAGCGAAGGTGGCTCCGATCAGTTCGGGACGGCGCGGCGGCGAAGCCGAGCAGGTGTTGCTGGTGCCGACTTCGGTAGCGGTAAGCGACGCTTACGAAGTGGATTTCACGGCGGAGATGGCTGCGGCTGCGAAGAGCGTGCCGCACAGATCAAATGAACGCAGCACGGAACGGGCGCCGAGTGGCGACCGCTACCGCGAGCGGCAGAATCTTTCGATGCGCGAGATGGTTCGCGAAATCGTGGATGAAAAGCTGAATGAGCACTCGGTGACAATGCGCCGGCATTTCGACGATTCGCTGCAGCAGCTGCTCGAAAAAGTGTACGAACGCATGCAAGCCACGGCGGAGGAATCGAAACAGGAAATCCGCGCGATCCGCGAGACTCTCTCGGTGGTTCCTTCTCCGGTAACTCCAACGTCGCCAACGTCAGCTTCGATGCCGCCTGCGGCTGCGTTGAAGGGGCGTCCAAACCGGCGCCGTCGCGGCGGATTCAACGGCGGAAACGCTAACGCCTAAGTCCCCGTGTTCCACACCCATAGCCCTTTAGGACTGAAAAATAAAAAGGGCAACTGTCCCTAAGTACCATTGACTTTCGCTTTTGATTCGCCCATAGTGGCGCTAGATACTGCGACCCAAAGGGGCGTTCGATGGCGTTAACGAAGCGGCAAAAAGAAGTACTCAACTACCTGGTAGGATTTTTGAACAAGAACGGCTACTCGCCGAGTTTCGAGGAGATCGCGCACGCGCTGAAGCTGACGTCGCTCGCGACCGTGCACAAGCACCTTTCGACGCTCGAGAAGAAGGGCTTCGTGCGCCGCGGCTATAATCAGAGCCGCTCGATTGAGATTTTGCAGCTGCCGAAGTCGGTGCGCGAGCAGGTGCTCGACCGCCAGGTGTCCGAGCTGCCGCTTGCGGGCCGCATCGCTGCAGGCCGTCCGCTGGAAGCGGTGGAAGTGAACGAGACGATTTCGCTCGCGGACTTTTCGCGCGGACAGGGAACGTACGTGCTGCAGGTGAAGGGCGAATCGATGCGCGACGATCACATCCTGGACGGAGATTACATCGTGGTGGAATCGACGCAGGTGGCGAATCCGGGCGAGATTGTGGTGGCGCTGGTGGGCGAGGACGACGCGACGGTGAAGCGTTTCTATCGCGAGCCGGGTGGTAAGGTGCGGTTGCAGCCGGCGAACTCAACGATGTCGCCGATTATGGTGGCGGCGGCGGATGTGAAGATTCAGGGGCGCGTGGTTGGCGTTCTTCGCAAATATTAAATAAAGGTTCGCACTAGCGGAACTGCGGCCGCGGTGTTTGGCGATCAGTGAGTCCCCTGACGCTGGATACCGCGGCCGTTTTGTTTCTGGCGGGGCGAGAAATAGTCGCTTGCCTTCGCGCAGCGGACGGGTTCACACTCTTCGAGCCCACAACCAGCAGCCCTCAATCGTTTGACCTTATCGGGTCAGACACATCTGTATCATTTTGAATTTGGCACCGACCCAGCGCGGTACTACATTCAAAGACCCGGTCCTTATATTGATCCGAATTTTCTGGGCTCCTCCTTCGAAAACCGGGGAGAGCACATGCGGGGAGAGTAAAAGCCGGACAGCGCGGCGAGTCCGCTCCCTCAGCAGCAGTCGAACGGGCATCCGGTTCAGAACGGTAGAAGGGCAAGCAATCCGAACGCGCCGAGTGCGAAGGCACCGGCACTCACTGGGGAGGCAAGAACAATGGCATCGAATTCGACTTTCGGAAACACCACGCCGAGCGGAATCGCGCGGTTGGGATCGACCCTTCACGTGAAGGGCGAGATCACGGGCAACGAAGACCTGCTGATTGACGGCAGCGTTGAAGGCCTGGTGCAGCTGGAAGACCGCAAGTTGACCGTGGGCGCGAGCGCCAAGGTGACGGCGGACGTGATCGCGCGGGAAGTGGTGGTGTACGGCAACGTGAAGGGCAATCTTCGCGCGCGCGACCGTATCGAGATCAAGAAGGACGGCTCGGTGGTGGGCGATTTGACCACCGCGCGCATTTCGATCGAAGACGGCGCCTACTTTAAGGGCTCGATCGAGATCGACAAGACGGGCGATTTGGCGGATGACAAGTCGCACGCGCGCAAGACGGCCAACGCGACGACGTAAGATCGCGGGTGCGTTGATGGGGGAGTGCCGCGCTGAAGACCGCGGCGCTACATTTAAATCTTTGAAGCCCACGGTGGTCCGCTGTTCAGCGGCGATCGTGGGCTTTTTTATTGCCAACTCGTTTATTGAATAGTGTCCGGATTGTTTCGTAGTGTTGGACGATGCGTTCTGTTTGATATATACCGTTAGTAATAGTTAAAGAGTTGGACGTCGGGTGCGTTTCGAATGACGAGCGTCAGCATCGATCTGAGATACGGAATTCGGTCGCTTCTCCGAAACGCGACCACCACTGTGGTTGCGGTCTTCTCTCTCGGGTTTAGCATAGGGATCAATGCGGCAGTTTTCAGCTGTATTGACGCCGTGCTGCTGCATCCATTCCCATACAAAGATACGAATAGCCTTGTATTACTTTGGGGCAGCGCGAGTCAGGCGGAGCGTCGCGGAATTTCAGCGCCCGATCTCGAAGATTGGACAACGCAAAACAGAGTCTTTGAAAGTGTGGCCCCTTTCATCGCCGGCGAAAAATTTGTGGTGGACCGAACCGGATCGAAGGCGGTGCCAGGCGCGCTGGTAGGTTCGAACATCTTCGATGTGTTGGGAGTTCGTCCTGCCGCGGGCAGGCCTTTCTCCAAAGCAGATGCGGAACCCGGTGCTGAGAACGTTGTCGTCATATCGTACGGTTTGTGGCAAAGCTCGTTTGGCGGCCAAAAGGATGCGATCGGCAGCAGAATCATCATCGACGACAACCCATTCACGATCGTCGGCGTGACGCCGCCAGATTTTTTCTTCCCCGATCAAGACAATCAGATCTGGATGCCAATTCCCTCCGCGATGCTTGCGGCGAACAGGCGCGGATTTCCGCAATTCCACGCTGTCGCTCGTCTAAAACGCGGAGAGACTCCGCAGGAAGCACAAACAGACCTTAGAAACATTGTGCAACGCTTGACGCTTTCATATCCCGAACTCGAGCGCGGGACTGAAGCTGGAGTTTTTCCGCTGCTAGACGTGGTCGTGGGAAAGTACCGGCGGGCTCTGTGGACGTTACTCGGCGCGGTATTTCTCCTGCTCTTGGTATCTTGCGGTAACGTCGCGAACCTTCTTCTTGCCAAAGGCGGGAGTAGAGCGAAGGAAATAGCGATTCGCGCGTCGATAGGCGCGACTCGCTCAAGACTCATTCGCCAACTGCTTCTCGAAAATCTGCTGCTCTCGCTATTGGCCGGCGCCGTTGGTGTTCTTGTTGCGGCGTGTCTGCTCAGAATTATCCGTGCGTTTTACCTGACGGACATTCCACGCCTCGGAAACATCGCGATCGAATCGACGGTAGTCGGTTTCGCGGTCGCTCTTGCGGTGGCGAGCGCGATAGTTTCCGGCATCGTACCCGCGGTGCGTGCGTCGAGAACGAATCTTTCCGCGGCGCTAAATCACGGCGGGACTTCGTCGGAGCAAGCTGGATCCGGAAGGTTGGCCAGATTGTTTGTGGCGGCTCAGGTTGCTTTGGCACTGCCGCTTCTCATTTGCGCCGCTTTGCTGGTTTTCAGTTTTGAGCGAATGACACGGGCCGACTGGGGTTTTAAACCTGACAACGTGTTGATGATCGATGTTCGACTTCCGGCATACATGTGGCGCTCTCTTGGCCAGCAGATTCAATTCACGCGCGACGTTACCGAAGGTCTTAACCGATTGCCGGGCGTCAGAAGTGTCGCGATGGCCCACGGAGTTCCGGTTCACTATGAGTGGCAGCCGACTCGCTTGGCGGTGGATGGTGAGTTTCGAACGCGTGATTGGGTATCGGGGATGTGGGTCGTTGGCCCAGACTATTTTAGGACCATGGGAATTCCGATCGCCAAGGGGCGCGAGTTCAACGAGCATGACGGCCCCGAGTCTTCACGAGTGGCCGTGATCAGCAAGGAGCTGGCAAACCGATTGTGGCCTGGCCAAAATCCAATCGGAAAACGAATGGATATCCTGCAGCCGATCAAAGAAATCAGAGAGAAGCTGCACGTCAACCAGGGAGCTGTCGATCCTGCCGTTTACGAGGATCCCGCGTCCTGGGAGAAGCAGGGGGCATCGTGCGAAATCGTTGGCGAGGTCGGGAGCGTCCGCGCGTTCGGCCTGGATATTGAAAATCCGGCGCCCGCGTTCTACGCGGATTATTCGCAGCAGGTGTTGGTGTACGCCGAACATGAAAAATTCTTACTTCTCACCGACGGAATTAGGAAAGAAATCATTGCGAACGCAAAAGCACAGATTCAAGGATTGAACGGCGACGCAAAGTTCGAGGAGATCGCGGGCTTCGACGAAATCTTAAGCCAGTCCATCGGAGGGCGCGGCTCGAATAAATTAATGCTACTGATCTCCGTTGCGTTCGGAAGCCTCGGTTTCATACTTTCTATCGCGGGAATTTATGGCATTGTGAATCACTCGGTCGTAGAGCGTTCGCAGGAGCTTGGAGTTCGAATCGTTCTCGGAGCCCAACGAACTCAAATTTTGCGCCTCGTAGTATTTGAGGGGCTTGGCGCGGTCATTGCTGGAGTCGTCGTTGGAACACTGGTGGCGATGGCGTCTCGACAGCTGCTGGCCACCTACATCTTCGGCAGCCTTTCTTCGGACATTCCGATCTATGCGGTGCTTGCGGTCGCATTTACGGGCGCAGCACTTATCGCGTGCGGTTTGCCGGCGCTTCGAGCGACGAGGGTTGATCCTGCGATAGTCCTCCGGTCTGAGTAGCGGTATCGGTTTGAATATCGACCTCGTTCGCTGGGATTCCGAACTCGCGGCCGCTCAGTGCCGATAGCGACAAGGCACCGCGAGGCCTCCGCGTGAGATTCGTGTTGTAGCAACGTGAAAATGTCACCCGAACGGCAAGGTAAGAATGTCACCCTCCTGAAAGATTCGTGTGCTCCAACCGAGTGTTTTGGTAATAGAGAGCCACTCGACCGTTGAGAGCCTGGTGAAGCTGGACTTTGGCGCCGGCGAAGCTGAAACGTCGGGGCTGTGGGGCGATTTGAAAGCGCTGGCCTTCCCACTGCACGACGTTGTCGTTGCTGACGATGCGATCGTGGGTGAAGCAGCAGATGCGTTCGAGATTTTCCGGGGCCGGGCGCCAAGCTTTGGCCGCTTCGCGCGGGGAGCGGGCGAAGCGGCGGTTGTAGTCGGCGGCAAAGCGGCGCAGAACACGATTGGCCGAGTCGAGATCGCAGGCGCCCGCCAGGCGAAGCTCGCTGGTGAGGCGATCTTGCAGGACGCCCCAGAGGCGTTCGATGCGGCCTTTGGCTTGGGGACTTTGAGCGGCAATGAAAGTAATGCCGAGTTGTTGGAGAGCACGGCCGAATTGGGTCGGTTGCCTCTTCCCCGCGAGTTGTTCTTCGACGGACCAGTGATCGTCATGGCGAACGAAGATACCGTTGCGATCACCGTAGAAAGCGAGCGGGACACCGCAGCGGCGCAGCAGGCTGTGAAGCAGGCGGAAATAGCCTTCGGAGGTTTCCGAGGGGAAGAACTGGGCGGCGAGAATTTTGTTGTTGGCATCGTCCTGAAAGCCGAGAGCGGTGAGCCGTGGGCCGCGACCTTCGAGCCAATCGTGCGGAGAACCGTCGAGTTGAACCAGTTCGCCTTCGCGAGCCGCACGCGGACGGCGCTGGCGATGAGCGGGCGGGCGGCGTTTGCGTGGCGGGCCAATGCCGGCGGCCCGCAGCAGACGGCGCAGCGTTTCGCGGCTGAGCGAGAAGCCTTCTTTTTCGACAAGCTTCTCCTGGAGATGGTGATCATTGAAGCCCGCATAGCGTGTACGCGCCAGAGCGAGGATGCGGTTGCGTGTGGATTCTGGGGTGCGCCGGTGGCTGGGCCGACCGCGGCTGACGTGTGCCAGAGCCGCTGCGCCGCCTTGCCGATAGCGCGATTTGAGCCGTTTGATGTGTCGAAGAGATCGGTCGAGCAGCTCCGCGGCTCTGGCACACGTCAGGGTTCCCTGCACACATTGCGAAAGGACCAGCACTCGTTGCAATTCCTTCTGACTCAACGTGCATGTCTCCTGTCTCATAGGGTGACATTTTCACGTTGCCGTTAAGGGGTGACAGAATTATGGAGCTAAGACACTCCGCGTGAGATTCGTTGACAGAAGGCCGCACCTACAATAGACTCTTTGTTTGTCTCTACACGGAAGGGTGTGACTAGCTGATGGCTACATATATACCGCGGGGACGTCAGGCGGAAGAACTGATGGTCGGTGGCAATTGGTTCGTGATCGACGCGAGTGGCGTGGTATTGGGACGCCTAGCGACGAAGGTCGCGCGCATGCTGATCGGCAAGGACAAGCCGACGTACACTCCGCATCTCGATTGCGGTGACCATATCGTCGTAGTGAATGCCGAAAAGGTGAAACTGACGGGGAACAAGATCGACCAGAAGGTCTATCACCGTCACAGTGGATGGCCGGGTGGTTTGAAGACCACACCGATCCGGTCGATGCTGCAACGTCGTCCAGAAGAGGTCGTGCGTGAAGCGGTGCTGGGCATGCTGCCCAAGAACAAGCTTCGTGCACGAAGAGCAAAGAAGCTGCGTGTTTATGCCGGAAGTGAAGGCCTCGCGCGCCACACCGGACAAAAGCCTCAGCCGATCGCGCTGTAACCTCGCACCATTCGGTCCTAAAAATTTGAGCCGGGCGGAGAACTCCGTCAGGCCTACTTGTCTCCGCAGGATGCTGCGCGAGGCGCTGTACGAGGGGGAGCTTTGAGCTCGACGAACACGTTTCAGGGATCAGTGAAGCAGCACTACGGCACGGGCCGGCGCCGCGAGTCGATCGCGCGCGTTTACATCAAGCCCGGCGCGGCGAAATTCACGGTGAACGGACGCCCGGTCGAAGACTACTTCCGCAACGTGGCGTGGCATAAGGCGGCGACCGAGCCGCTGTCGTTCACGCAGATGCAGGATCAGGTGGAAGTGCGCGCCGTGGTGAAGGGCGGCGGCACGGGCGGACAGGCCGGCGCGGTGCGCATGGGCCTTTCGCGCGCGCTGTCGATCTTGAACCCGGAGCTGCGGCCATCGCTGCGCACCAACGGATTCCTGACGCGCGATTCGCGTATGAAGGAACGCAAGAAGTACGGACAGAAGGGCGCGCGTCGCCGCTTCCAGTTCAGCAAGCGTTAAAGCTTGCACGCCGCGCGGGCGCGTGACGCTGCCGCGGCGCATTGAAAAGTTTGGACCCGGTCTTAGTTCCCGAAGTGGGTCCCGAAGTTGGGAAGCGAGACCGGGTTACATCACGGCCGGCAAGATGCCGGCAAAAAAGGAAGCTGCCGAGCGGGGAGCACGAACCGCCGCCGCGCAAAGCTTCCCTTTCTGAAAAGGAGAACCATGGGCGTCGAGATCACAATGAAAGAGCTGCTGGAGGCCGGTGTTCACTTTGGCCACCAGACGCGCCGCTGGAACCCCAAGATGAAGGAATACATCTTCGGGGAACGCAACGGGATCCACATCATCGATTTGCAGAAGACCCTGAAGATGTTCCGCGAATCCGCGCGGTACGTTTCGGAAATCACGTCGCAGGGCAAACGAATTCTATTTCTCGGCACCAAGCGCCAGGCGCAGGAAGCTATCGCTGAAGAAGCGAACCGCTGCGGCATGTTCTACGTGAACCACCGCTGGCTGGGCGGCACGCTGACGAACTGGGTCACCCTTCAGAAATCGATCAAGCGCCTGAAGCTTCTGAAGGCGATGATCGAAGACGGCCGCATGGCGGAGCTTTCGAAGAAGGAAGCAGCGCGCCTCGACCGCGAGTTGAAGCACCTGAAGCAGAATTTCTCGGGCGTCGAAAACATGACGACGCTGCCCGATGCGATGTTTGTAATCGACCCGAACGCGGAGCTGATCGCGGTGCGTGAAGCGCGCCGGATGGGCATTCCCGTGGTCGCGATCGTCGATACGAACTGCGATCCGGACCTGGTTGACTGGGTCATCCCGGGCAACGACGATGCGCTGCGTGCGATTCGCTTGTTCACTTCGAAGATTTCGGATGCTGTGGTTGTCGGCAGCCAGTCCTTCGAGCAGACGCAGATTGCGGATCAGAAAGCGTCGGACGGCTCGGACGACAACGTCGATTACGTCGATACGAGCGCCTACGAAGTGTACGAGAAGCAGGAAGGCGACTTCGTGGAAGGCGAGCCGACGGAAGCATCCGCAACGGATGAAGTGGTGACGGCGCCGACGGAAGACGAAGTTCACAAGTAGTTTCAAGTCTCGGAACAACTTCACCAGAGCTTCAAACGGGTTGTGCCTTGCGGCGCCGCCCGCACGCAAGAACTCCGAACCGAATTTCTTGGGTACGGGATTGCGCCATGCCGCTGGACGGAGAGCTGTGAGGCGCGCAGCCAGAATTCACAAATAAGGGATTGGTGTAGAAATGTCAGACAAGCCAAACATTTCAGCGCAACAAGTGAAAGAGCTCCGGGACCGCACGGGCGCGGGATTTTCCGCGTGCCGCGATGCTTTGACGGAAGCCAAGGGCGACCTGCAGCAGGCGATCGATGTGCTGCGCAAGAAGGGGCAGGCGGCTGCGGCGAAGAAGGCGCAGCGGTCCACGTCCGAGGGCCTGGTGAGCAGCTACATTCACGCAGGCGGAAAGATCGGCGTGCTGCTCGAAGTGAATTGCGAGAGCGACTTCGTGGCGCGCACGGACGATTTCCAGAAGCTGTGCCACGACATTGCGATGCACATTGCCGCGCTCGATCCGCGTTTCTTGCGGCGCGAGGAAGTGACGCAGGAAATCCTGGACCGCGAACGCGAGATCTACAAGGATCAGGCGAAGCAGACCGGAAAGCCGGAAGCCGTGGTGGAGAAGATCGTCACCGGAAAGATGGAGAAGTTCTACGAGGAAAACTGCCTCTACGAACAGCACTTCATCAAGGACGAAGGCGTCACGATCAAGGAACTGGTGGATCAGGCGATCGCGAAGATCGGCGAGAACATCACCGTCAGCCGCTTTTCGCGGTTCAAGGTCGGCGAACTTGAGAGTGGCAAGGATGCCGCGGCGGATACGGCCGTTGCGGTGCCGTCGGTCTAAAACTTGAAACGCGCTTTACATTTCGGAGCGAAAGAAAATCCGCCGCAACCACGGCGGATTTTTTTTTGCCCGGCCGATGGTTCAGGCGCGAACAGAATCAGATGAGAACTGCGACTAAACTGCCCGTTTCCGGGCATCTTGCGGAGCGTCGCCTCGCGATTCTCTGCTAGAATGCTCGGCGGGCCAGAGAGGCTGGCCAATCCTGCGATGACGAAAGCACAGCTGGCAAAAGACAAAAAGCAGCCGACCGGTGCGCCGGTGTACGAACGAATCGTGTTGAAGCTGTCGGGCGAATCGATGTCGGGTCCGGCCGAGAGTGGCATTCACGCCGAGACGGTGCACGAGATGGCGCGCGAAGTAAAAGAGATTCACGACCTGGGCGTGCAGGTGGCCATCGTGGTGGGCGGCGGAAATATTTTCCGAGGCGGACGGCAGAAGGACGCGAACCTTTCGATCGAACGCGCGACGGGCGATTACATGGGCATGCTCGCGACGGTGATCAACGGTATGGCGCTGGTGGACGCGCTGGAAAAGAACGGCTGCCATACGCGGCTAATGAGCGCGATTGAGATGCACCAGGTGGCGGAACCGTTTATCCGGCGCCGCGCGACGCGGCACATGGAGAAGGGACGCGTGGTAATTTTTGCGGCGGGCACGGGCAATCCCTATTTTTCCACGGACACGGCCGCTGCGCTGCGCGCGATGGAGATCAAGGCCAACGTAATCTTGAAGGCCACGCGCGTCGATGGCGTGTACGACGCCGATCCCGAAAAGGTAAAGACGGCGAAGAAATTCGACCGCATCACTTATATCGACGTACTGAAGAAGGGCCTTTCCGTGATGGATTCGACCGCCATCTCGCTTTGCATGGACAACAAAATGCCGATCGTGGTGTTCGACATGAACGTGGCGAACAATCTGCGCCGCGTGGTGATGGGCGAGCCGATCGGATCTGTGGTGACGGCCGAGTAACGCATCGCTGGGAATCTGCTGGATTCGTCCGGAGGCAATTTTTCGATGACTGCAATCGCAACGAGCAAAGACGCCCTGGCCCAAGCGCGCACGCGCATGGAGAAGGCCGTTGAGGATTTCAAGAAAGAGCTTTCGACGGTGCGTACGGGGCGCGCGAACGTCTCGCTGCTGGACCACGTGCGGGTGGATTTCTACGGCACTCCGACGCCGCTGAATCAGGTGGGCACTCTGAGCGTTCCGGATTCGTCCACGATTGTAGTTTCGCCGTGGGATGCTTCGATCGTTCCGCTGATCGACAAAGCGATTCGCACCGCGGACCTTGGACTGAATCCGACGAACGATGGGAAAGTGGTGCGCGTGCCGCTGCCGTCACTGACCGAAGACCGCCGCAAAGAAATGGTGAAGCACATCCACAAGATTTCGGAGAACCACAAAACCGCGCTGCGCAACGTCCGCCGCGACATCAAGGAAGCGGTGGAGAAGCTCGAGAAAGAGAAGAAGATGAGCGAGGACGACAAGAAGCGCGCGCTCGACGAGCTTGAGAAAGTGACGCACTCCGAGACCAAGAAAGTGGACGACCTGCTCGCAGCCAAAGAAAAAGAATTGATGAGCGTGTAAGCCGGTGCCGCAGTTCGCGGCGCCTGTGTTTTTTTGGAATTGAAATGATCGAAGCGCGCCCGAGCACCACCGCACATCGAGTGGCGATGCGCCGCGCCGCCCACCAGCTTTTCGATAAGCCTCTCATACTTGAAGATCCAATCGCGCTTCCGATCCTCGGCGAAGAAACGGAGGCGCGCCTCCGCCAGGAGGAGCGTGAAGCTCGCGGCCGCGCGCAGGCGTCGTTTCGCGCGTTCATGGTGGTGCGCAGCCGCTTCGCCGAAGACGAATTGAAAGCCGCGGTGGGTCGCGGCGCATCGCAGTACGTAATCCTCGGCGCGGGACTCGACACGTTTGCGTATCGCAATCCGTGCTCGCCGGCCCAGCTTCGCGTTTTTGAAGTGGACCATCCGGCGACGCAGGCGTGGAAGCGGAAGCGGCTCGCGGACGGTAATATCGCGGTGCCGCCGCCCGAGGCTCTGGCGTACGCGGCTGTCGATTTCGAGACTCAGTCGCTCGCCGACGGACTCGCTAGGGCCGGATTCGACCCCGGACGCGTCACGTTTTTCGCGTGGCTCGGCGTGACGCCATACCTTACGAAGCCGGCGATGGATTCCACGTTGTCCTTCATCGCGAGTTGCGCGAAGGGCAGCGGCGTCGTATTCGACTACGTGTGCGAAAAGCGGCAGATGGGAGTGCTCGGGCGGCTCGCGTTCGAGCGTCTCGCGGCACGAGTGGCGTTGGCGGGCGAACCCTTCAAACTGCTCCTCGATCCGAAGACTCTGATCGCAGAAATGCGCGGAATGGGTTTTTCGCACTTCGAGGATCTGGATGGCGCGCTGCTCAACGCACGATACTGCGCCGGACGCACGGACAATCTTCAGGTGCTTGGGCGGGTGGGACGAATCATGAGTGCGCGGACGTAGAGCGTTTGCTCAGTTCAGCGAGTGGATTTCTTCGGGCAAGAGCAGCGTGAGCGTGCATTTGCCCGTAGCAGCGGCGCAGGTGACGGTGCCGCGACGGACGATTTTTGCGGGTGATGAGTCGGGGAAGACGGCGCCGAAGTCGATGGCCTTCAATTTTTCGGTGAAGGGGCGCAGATCCGGGCTGCCGCTGATGAATTTCGCGGCGTCCACGTTCGCGTGTTTCGATCCTGCGGCGGCGGGCGAGAGCAGCACGAAGAAGTCGGCCTTCGCGTCTTCCTTGAGACCATCCGCAATCGAAAATTCGCGCTGCTTCAGGAGCGACGGCTTCGCTTTGACGACGAGCGCGTCGATGCCTTCATTGGTGCCGAGAAGCTTGATCAGGCGCGCGCGCGTTTCCGGCACGGAGTGTTGCGCTGCGATCGCTTGGGCGTAGAGGTCGATGGCTTTTTGCTTGTCGCCGCGCTTTTCGTAAATCTGCGCGAGATGATCGCCCACTTCGCCGTGCTGATTCAGCGACCATGATGCGCGGACGAAGCGCTCTGCGTCATCGAGATCACCCTGCCTGAAGCGAACCCAACCCAGCGTGTCCCAATAAACTCCGAGGCTTGAAACCTGATTGAGATCGTCGAGTGTGAGGTGCAGAAGGCTCACGTTGCGCAGCGCCGTGGCCGTGGCAGAAACGGCGGATTCGGCGTACTGGCGCGCTTTTTCGAGTTCGAGGCCGTCTTCGGACAAATTGTAGGCGACGTTGTTCCACACGACGGGCGTCTGGGCCATGTCGATGGCTTTGTCGAACGCGTCCATGGCCTTTTCTTTTTGGCCGGAATTGAGCAGCGCGCGGCCGAGGCTCACTTCGAGTTCGGCATTTTCAGGCGCGAGGACCGTGGCTTTGTCGAGTTCGGGCACGGCGTCCGCGAATTTGTGCTGGTCGAGATAAATTCCGCCGAGCGCGGCGTGCGCGACGTTGTCGAGTGGATTGATTTCGACCTGCTTCTTGAATGCTTCGATGGCTTCGGGGAATTTTTCCTGCTGCGTGAGCGTGAGGCCGAGGTAGTTGTAAACGTGCTCGTCGTACGGATCGGCTTCGATCTGTTTGTGGAATGCGGCGGCGGCATCGTCGAAGCGGCCGAGGCGCAGGTAGGCGAGGCCGAGATCGTTCCAGACTTGCTTGGTTTTCGGATCAAGTTCGGTGACGCGCTTGAGTAGAGGAATTGCTTCGGTGGGATTGCCGGCGTTGAGCGCGGCGATGCCGGATTCGAGCAGCTCCTCGGCGGTGGCCGTCTTCGGAATTTCCGGCGAGCCCGGCGTCGGATTGTCGACTTGCAGAGCTTGCGATTCGTCGGCTGCGACGGTGCGTGAAAACGTTAGATATTCGCTGGTGCGCGAGGCCGGAAGTTCGCGCAGCTTGAAATTTAATACGCGTTCGGCGGTGAGCACGCCGTCGGTGAAGTGGTAGATCGATTTGTACGCGGCGTAATCGCGATCGACATTCACGCCGAAGGGCGGCTGCGCGGTGAAACCTTTTGGAAGGGTGAGCGTGAGCTTTTCTGTGACGTCGAGCGGGCTGCCGAGCTTGATGGGATCGACTTGGTCTGCAGATGCTTCGGGAAGCCCCATCGATAGCATCGGGATTTCCACTTTGGTTTTCTTGCTGGACCAATCGAGATAGCCGGCCTCGGAATATTCGAGGTCGAGTTCGAAGGGATTCGCGGTGTCGGAGGGATCGCTGGGCTTCACGCTGGTCACTTCGCCCTTGATGCCGTCAAGCGAGGCGATGGTCTGGCCGAGTTCCTTCCACTGATTTTGCGGAGTGCGGCGGAAGGCGACGCGCAGAACGAATTCGTTGTCTCCGCGCAGGAAATATTTCAGCTTCACGTTGAGCTTGCCGAGGTCGGTGACTTCCGCGTTCATCTGAACGACTTGCGTTGACGTCCAGGGCGGATCAACGGGAGTTTGGACGAGCTTGCCTGCGCCATCGGGCGGCACGAGCAGCGCTTGTTTATCGCGGAGCGGCGAAGCGAGCAGACGGAAGGGCGCGACTTCGGCGGTGGAATCCATCCAGATCAGTTTGTCGTCGTGCGGAACCGCGGTGATCAGGTGATCGAACTGCGACGGTGAAGGGACGGTGGGATCGATTTTGCGCGCGGAGGGAATTAAGACTGCGTCGGAGGGGATATCAATCGCGTTGAGCATCGCGGCGAGCAGCGTGACTTTGTCTTTGCAGTCGCCGTATTGATTTTTGAAAACGTCGGCGGCGGTGTGCGGCTGGAAACGGCCGAGGCCGAAGGAAAGGCTGACGTAGCGGATGTTCTGCGCGACGTAATTGTAGAGCGCGGCCATTTTGTCGAGCTGCGCAGGCTTGTCTTTTGTGAGCTCCAGAGCTTTGGCGCGAATTTCGGGCGTTGGAGTGGTGCGGCCTTTCTGCAGGTCGGCGTACCAGGCAGCGACGGCGGGCCAATTCTTGAAGGTGGTGATTTGAACGTCGGCCTGTTTTTCTTTTGTGGGCTCGGATTTCTTTTTCTTTTCCTCTTCGTCGGTCGGGCGCGTGAGGACACTATGTTCCCAGGAGTACAGCGTGCGGCCGTCCGCTTCTTTTTTCGCAAATGTCCTGGCGTTCGCTGCGGGCTTGGCGCCGTCGGTGGTGGAGTAGACTGCGGACTTGACGATGAGGTCGCGTCCTTGCGGCACGCTGATTTCGATCTGCTCGTCGAGAATGATCGCGTCCTCGAGAAAATCCTGCGAATACCAGAATTCGTTCGGCGCGAGAGCTTTTACCGTTTTGGTAACGATGTCGTACTCGATCGCATCGCCCGAGTGCAGAGAGGGAACTGTGATGTGCTTTTCTTTGTAGTCGGTGTATTCGGGGGCGTCGCGTTCCACAGCGGCGGTCATTTCCTTGATCGCGTCGGGAGCGGCGGTGATTACCGTACCGTCGGGCTTCACGACGCGGACGAATTTCACGTCCATTTCTTCGTTGGCGGAGTTGTAGCCGAAGACGAGTTCGCCGAGCTGCTGCACGCCGGCGTCGCTTTGCACTTTGATCCGCGCAGCGAGTTCCCGCTCGCCGGTGCCGTCATTTTCAAAGCGCGCTTTGGTGGAATATTTTTCGACGACGAGGGGCTCGCTCGAATAGTCGGGCGTGAGCTTCTGCATCGGCGCGGGCACGGGCGCGGATGGCGGCGCGGGAGCCGGCGAGAGTTGCTGCTGCGCAAATGCGGTGGATGCGAACAGGAAAACGAGAAAGGCCGCGCAGAAATTCTTCATTCCATCTCCCAAGTGAGAAACGCCCGAACCAGTGTAGGTGCGGCGCAAGCGGGAGTAAATGCCGGGAGGCGGGGGTGTTGAGCAAACGCAAATGGCGCGAGGGCAGGGCAAAACCCAACGAAATCGGGTCGATCCGCGAGGCCCATCGCAAGCGACCGTTCAGATTTATATCCGATCGAAACCCAAGCCCCTTCTAAGCTGTTGATATGAATGCGCTTATGTGTCAACTGACGATGGCGTGAGCAGGTGTTCCAATTGTGCTCAAACGGTCAACAGTTTATGGTACTATTACGGGATTCCGAGGTCGGCGCGGCAGGTTCATGAGCCGATTTGGAAGTTGGAAGCAGGGCGTTTAGATGCTATTGGCACGATTCGGTCCAAAGCCTCGGATTTATTTTTTGGATTGATTCGAGTTGACAAGGCGTGCTGGTTCTCCTATACTCCTGCGGTTGCATTGAG
This sequence comes from uncultured Acidobacteriota bacterium, assembly GCA_963702125.1. Taxonomy (GTDB): domain Bacteria; phylum Acidobacteriota; class Terriglobia; order Acidiferrales; family UBA7541; genus Palsa-295. The sequence goes on along the minus strand of OY969716.1, from coordinate 2,501,838 downwards.
CAGTTGCATGTGTGTGATTAGGGAAGTCTTTCGGTCCCCCGAACAAAGAACGACGGATGGGGGAAACGAAAGAGCGGCCGAAATGGGGCGCCAGCCCCGCAAAGCCGTGACAGCCTCCTCCGCAGTCGAGTAGATGCAGTTCACTCCTTGGAGTGGAATCGCGTCGTCGCCGGAGTACCTAGGTTTACTCCTACGGTTTGGCACCTTTTCTGTTCATTCACTCGCCGATTTTCGCGCGGGGCGGAACACTGCGCTTCAAAATCGGATTTATTCGATCGATAGGAATCAGGAGAGACTCGTGCCGACGTTTTCACAGCTCGTGCGCCACGGCCGCGAAAAAATTCGCGTCAAGACGAAATCGCCGGCTTTGGAAGGCTGCCCGGAAAAGCGCGGCGTGTGCGTCCGCGTTTACACCCAGACGCCGAAGAAGCCGAACTCCGCGCTGCGCAAGGTTGCGCGCGCCCGGCTGACCAACAGCGCCGAAGTTACGACTTACATTCCCGGCATTGGCCACAACCTGCAGGAGCACTCGATCGTACTCGTGCGCGGCGGCCGTGTGAAGGACCTGCCGGGCGTTCGCTACCACATTATTCGCGGCACGCTCGATGCGGCCGGCGTTGAAAATCGCAAGCAAGCGCGCTCGAAGTACGGCGCCAAGCGGCCCAAAGCCGCTCAGAAGTAGGAGGCTGGATAGATGCCACGCAAGGGTTGGGTACTTCGCCGCAAGATTCCCGGGGATCCGGTTTTCGGTTCGGACCTGGTGCAGAAGTTCATCTCGAGCATGATGTACGACGGCAAGCGCGCGACCGCGCAGTCGATTTTCTACAACGCGATGGATCAGGTCGCGAAGAAGTCGAACGACGACGCGTTCAAGCTTTTCAAGAAGGCGGTTGAGAACTGCAAGCCGGCGCTGGAAGTGAAGACCCGCCGCGTGGGCGGCGCGAACTACCAGGTTCCCGTCGAAGTGAACCCGTTCCGCAAGCAGTCGCTGGCGATTCACTGGCTGGTGCTGTATTCGCGCACGCGCAGCGGCCGCTCGATGACGGACAAACTGGCTGAAGAGATTTTGGACGCCGCGAATGGACGTGGCGGCGCCGTGAAAAAGAAGGAGGACGTGCACCGCATGGCGGAGGCTAACAAAGCTTTCGCGCATTATCGCTGGTAAGCACGGGCCTAGGGACACATGCCACGTCAGGTACAACTCGATCAGACCCGCAACATCGGGATCATGGCTCACATCGACGCCGGTAAGACGACGTCCACCGAGCGCATCCTGTTTTACACGGGTGTGACCTACAAGATCGGCGAAGTTCATGAAGGTACGACCGTCATGGACTGGATGGAGCAGGAGCGCGAACGCGGCATCACGATTACGTCCGCAGCGACCACCGCATCCTGGACGCGCTACGGAAAGAAGTACCGTATCAACATCATCGATACGCCGGGCCACGTGGACTTCACGGTGGAAGTCGAGCGGTCGCTGCGCGTCCTTGACGGCGCAGTCGCGATTTTCGACGCCGTCGCCGGCGTGCAGCCGCAATCGGAAACTGTGTGGCGCCAGGCGGACAAGTACCGCGTTCCGCGCATTGCGTTCATCAACAAGATGGACCGCATCGGCGCTGATTTCGATCACTCGGTTCGCACGATCCGTCAACGCCTCGGCGCGCATCCTGTGCCGCTGCAATTTCCGATCGGCCGCGAAGAAAATTTCATCGGTGTTGTGGATTTCATCGAAGAGCGAGCCATCGTCTGGAAGGACGAAACTCTTGGCGCGGAGTACGAGACCGTTCCCCTGGAAAAATTGTGGGACGCGGAATATCTCGCTGCGCATCCGGCCGTCGCAACGGGCGTGAAGGCTTCGGGCCTCACTCCGGAATTCTACAAAGAGCACCGCGACAAGGTCGTCGAATACATTTCCGAACACGACGACGCCATCATGGCCAAGTACCTCGAACAGCAGAAGATTGAGCCGGCCGAGTTGCGCGCTTCGCTCCGCAAATCGACCATCGCTCTGAAGCTGGTTCCTGTGCTCGCTGGCTCGGCGTTTAAGAACAAGGGCCTGCAGCCTTTGCTCGATGCGGTTATCGATTATTTGCCGGCGCCGATCGACGTTCCTCCGGTGGAAGGTCAAGACCCGAACGGCAGCGAGACGCTGGTCCGCAAGGTTTCGGACGACGAGCCATTTTCGGCGCTCGCGTTCAAAATCATGACCGACCCATTCGTCGGACACGTGACTTACATCCGCGTTTACTCCGGCGTGCTGAAGGCCGGGCAGAACGTGTACAACTCGACGCGCAAAACGCGCGAGCGCATTGGCCGCTTGCTCCGCATGCACGCCAACAAGCGCGAAGAAATCGATTCCATTGAAGCGGGCGATATTGCGGCCTGCGTCGGCCTGAAGAACGTAACGACGGGCGACACGCTGTGCGATGAAGACAAGCCGATCGTGCTTGAGAACATCGACTTCCCGGCGCCCGTGATTCAGGTGGCCATCGAACCGAAGACCAAGGCCGACCAGGAAAAGATGGGCGTCGCGCTGGGCAAGCTAGGCCAGGAAGATCCCACGTTCCGCATGCACACCGATGCGGAGACGAACCAGACCCTGATTTCGGGGATGGGCGAGCTGCACCTGGAAATCATCGTCGATCGCATGATGCGCGAATTTGGCGTGCAGGCGAACGTCGGCCGTCCGCAAGTCGCGTACCGAGAAACGGTGCTGAAGGAAGCGGAAGGTGAAGGCAAGTACATCAAGCAGACTGGCGGACGCGGCCAGTACGGCCACGCCGTGATCAAGCTTTTGCCGCTGCCGCAGTCGGCGCATGACGATATGCACGAGCTGTCGGAAGAAGAACTCGCGGAACTTGCTAAGAACATCAGCGGCGGCAAGCCCGGCAAGTTTAGCTTCGATAAAGAACACCGCCTGCTTTTCATCGACAAAATCATCGGCGGTTCGGTTCCGCGCGAATTTATCAAGCCCATCGAAGAAGGCATTCGCGAAGCGATGGAAACCGGCATTCTGGCGGGCTACGAAATGGTGGACGCAGCGGTTGTACTGACCGACGGCAGCTACCACGATGTGGACAGCTCGGAAATGGCGTTCAAAATCGCGGGCTCGATGGCTTTCAAAGATGCTTGCAAGAAGGCCAATCCGAAGCTGCTAGAACCGATTATGCGCGTCGAAGTTGTGGTGCCGGAAGATTACATGGGCACGGTGATCGCGGATCTGAACTCCCGCCGCGGCCAGATGCAGGGCCGTGAATCGCGCGGCGGCACGGAGATTATCAACGTGCTGGTTCCGCTCTCGACCATGTTCGGCTACGCAACGGAAATTCGGAGCCGTACGCAGGGTCGCGGCAGTTTCACCATGCACTTCTCGCATTACGAACAAGCGCCGAGCAACGTTTCGGACGAAATCATCAAGGGCAAGAACGGCGGCGCGCCTGGCAAGAAGTAGGCCGCGCTTCCTGAAAAGCTTAGCAACACAAACGGATTGAATTGAGGAGCTGAGAGAGAAAAATGGCGAAAGAGAAATTCGAGCGAACAAAGCCGCACGTGAATATTGGGACGATTGGACACATCGACCACGGCAAGACGACGTCCACGGCGGCGATCACGAAAGTATTGTCGAAGAACAACCCGAAGGTCTCGTTCCGGGCGTTTGATTCGATCGATAACGCGCCGGAAGAGCGCGAGCGCGGAATCACGATTGCGGTATCGCACGTGGAGTATGAGACGGCGAACCGGCACTACGCGCACATCGATTGCCCTGGGCACGCGGACTACGTGAAGAACATGATCACGGGCGCGGCGCAGATGGACGGCGCGATTCTGGTTGTGGCTGCAACCGATGGACCGATGCCGCAGACGCGCGAACACATTTTGCTGGCGCGCCAGGTGGGCGTTCCTTACATCTGCGTGTTTTTGAACAAGTGCGACATGGTTGACGATCCGGAACTTCTGGAACTTGTGGAACTGGAAGTTCGCGAGTTGCTCAAGAGCTATCAGTATCCGGGCGACACGCTGCCAGTGGTTCGCGGTTCGGCCTTGAAGGCTCTTGAAGGCGATCCGAAGTGGGAGCAGTCGGTGCTGGATTTGATGGAAGCGGTGGACAAGAACATTCCGCAGCCGGTGCGCGACATCGATAAGCCGTTCGCGATGCCGATCGAAGATATTTTCTCGATCTCGGGCCGCGGCACGGTGGTAACGGGACGAGTGGAGCGCGGCAAAGTGAAGGTCGGCGAAGAAGTGGAGATTGTGGGCTTCCGTCCGACGATGAAGAAGACGGTGACGGGCATCGAAATGTTCCGCAAGCTGCTGGATGAAGGCATTGCGGGCGACAACGTTGGACTTCTGCTGCGCGGCACGGAAAAGGATGAAGTGGAGCGCGGACAGGTGCTGGCGAAGCCCGGATCGATCACGCCGCACACGAAATTCAAGGCAGAAGCGTACGTATTGACGAAGGAAGAAGGCGGACGTCACACGCCGTTCTTCACGGGGTATCGTCCGCAGTTTTATTTCCGAACGACGGACGTAACGGGCGACGTAAAGCTTCCGGACGGAGTGGAGATGGTGATGCCGGGAGACAACATATCGTGCGAGATCACGCTGATCACGCCGGTGGCGCTGGAAAAGGGATTGCGGTTCGCAATCCGTGAAGGCGGCCATACGGTGGGAGCAGGCGCGGTCGCCGAGATCATCGAGTAAACTATGGCAAACGGCGAAAAAATTCGAATTCGTTTGAAGGCTTACGACCACCGCATTCTCGATCAATCGACTCGCGAGATTGTGGACACCGCAAAACGCACCGGCGCGGATGTGGCTGGCCCGATTCCTCTGCCGACGGTGATCAACCGCTGGACCGTGCTGCGCTCGCCGCACGTCGATAAGAAGTCCCGCGAGCAGTTTGAAATGCGCACGCACAAGCGCTTGATCGACATCCTCGAGCCGACGCCGGATACGGTGGACGCGCTGATGAAGCTCGATCTTCCGCCGGGCGTGGACGTTGAGATCAAGGCGTTTGGCCGCGAGCACGCAGCGAAGTAACCGGCCGCACTAGCAGGGCGCAGCCGCCTAAACTCGGCCGCGACTTACGAAGGAAAGAGCGAACGAAATGGCAGTCAACGGAATTCTCGGCATCAAGCTCGGCATGACTCAAGTCTTCGCCGAAGACGGCACGGCGGTACCGTGCACCGTGTTGCAGGCCGGCCCGTGTGTGGTGGTTCAGCGCCGCACGAAAGATAAGGACGGCTACGACGCGGTCCAGCTCGGTCTGGTGGAATTCATCAAGCCGCAGCGCGTGAACAAGGCTCGCACCGGCCACTTCAAGAAGTCGAATGTGGCACCGATGCGCTACCTGCGCGAAGTCCGGATCGAGGATTCGAAGGATGAATCGAAGTCCGGCGACCGCGTGCTGGTGGACAACTTCAAGATCGGCGAGTGGGTCGATGTTACCGGCGTCAGCAAAGGTAAGGGCTTTCAGGGCGGCGTGAAGCGCTGGCATTTCCGCGGCGGCGACGCGAGCCACGGCTCGATGTTCCACCGTGCACCGGGCGGCATTGGCGCCAGCTCTTTCCCATCGCGCGTGTGGAAGGGACAGCACTTTCCCGGACACATGGGCAACGAGCAAAAGACCGTGCAGAAGCTGAAAGTCGTGAAGATCGACTCCGATGAAAATTTGCTGCTGGTTCGTGGCGCGGTTCCTGGCCCGTCCGGCGCGTACATTCTGATTCGCAGAGCCAAGAAAGCGAAGTAGCAGGATTCCGAGGCCTTCGGGCCCGCATAAGAGAAGACGACGATGCCAGTAGTTGACGTAAAAAATCTCGCAGGAAAAACGGTCGGCCAGGTTGAACTGGCCGACGACGTGTTCGGCGTAACACCTAACCAGCACCTGCTGCACGAAGCTGTGCGGCACCATCTGGCGGGAAAGCGTTCCGGCACGCACAAGACGAAAGACAAGAGCGAAGTTTCCGGCTCGGGCAAAAAGCTCTGGAAGCAGAAGGGCACGGGCCGCGCGCGTGTGGGCTCGATCCGGTCGCCTCTCTGGCGCCACGGCGGCACGGTTCACGGACCGGTTCCACGCAAGTACGACTACGCGCTGCCGAAGAAGATGGTGTTGGGCGCGCTGCGTTCGGCGCTGTCTGCCAAGCTTGCCGAGCAGAAGCTGACGATTCTGGATAGCTGGAAGCTTGACACGCACAAGACCAAGCCGTTTGCCGATGCGCTGGGCAAGCTGCACAAGGAAACGCGGACGTTCCTTTTGGTCGAATCGGGCAACAACGAGAACCTCGAACGCGCCAGCCGCAACATCGACGGCGTCACGTTGGTTCCTGCGTCGGGCCTGGATGCGTACGACTTGCTCCGCCACGAGCAGCTGTTGCTCTCGCGCGAAGCGGTGGCGAAATTGAGCCGTGCGCTTTCGGCAACCAAGCCTGAAGTTCCGGTGCAGATCGAAGCGGCTCCTGCGACGAAGCCTGCGGCGGAAACGAAAGCCGCAAAAGCTCCGGCGAAGAAAGCGGCAGCTCCGAAAGCGGCCAAGAAGCCGGCGGCGAAGCAGGACGAAAAGTCCAAGCCCAAAGCGAAGAAGGGTTAAGCGATGGATTCCAAGGTATTCAACATCATCCGGCGCCCGATCATCACTGAGAAGGGACTCGGCGTGAAGGAAACGCAGCACACGGTGGTCTTCGAAGTTTCGAAGGATGCCACCAAGACCCAGATCCGCGAAGCCGTTCAGCGCGTCTTCAAGGTGAAAGTCGATCACGTCCGCACGGCGATTTTTCACGGCAAGATGCGCCGTAGAGGGCGTTCCGAAGGCTTTCGCAGCGATTGGAAGAAAGCGTACGTTCGCCTCGCCAAGGGCGAAAAGATGATCGAATACGCCGAGAACATGTAGTTGGCGGCATTACCCGGGCCCGCTTGGCCGGCAGCAAGCACAAGCAAGAGGCAATCTAGATGGCACTGAAAACTTTTAAGCCGTACACACCGTCGCGTCGCTTTTTGACCATGCTCGATAAGAGCGAGATCACCAAGCAAACGCCGGAAAAGTCCCTGACCGAGTCGCAGAAGCGCACCGGTGGACGCAACTCGCACGGCGAAGTCACCAGCTGGCACCGTGGCGGCGGCCACGCGCAGAAGTACCGCGTGATCGATTTCCGCCGCGATAAGACTGGAATCCCCGCGAAAGTTGCGGCGATCGAATACGATCCGAACCGTTCGGCGCGCATCGCGCTGTTGCACTACGCCGATGGCGAGAAGCGCTACATCCTGCAGCCGGTGGGCCTTGAAGTTGGCATGACGGTGCAGAACGGACCGGCTGCTGAAATTATGCCGGGCAATGCGCTACCGATTTCCGCGATTCCTCCAGGCACGATGATTCACAACCTTGAGCTGTATCCCGGAAAGGGCGGCCAGGTGGTGCGTTCGGCGGGCGGCGCGGCGCAGCTGATGAGCAAAGAGGGCGACATCGCGCTTGTGAAGCTGCCTTCGGGCGAAGTTCGCAAGTTCAGCGTTGGTTGCATGGCTTCGATCGGCCAGCTCGGCAACCTCGATCACGAAAACGTCACCTACGGAAAGGCCGGCCGCACGCGTTGGCACGGCAAGCGTCCGACGGTGCGCGGCGTGGCAATGAACCCGGTGGACCATCCGCACGGTGGTGGTGAAGGCCGCGTGAAGGGTAACCATCCGCAGACTCCGTGGGGCTTCCCCACGCTTGGCGCGAAGACGCGGAAGAAGCGCCGCAGCGACAGCGTAATCGTCGAACGGCGCAAGTAAGCGGTGGAGCTTGTACGGCAGCAAAGCACGAGAAGTGTACGGACCCGGCGCGGGGGAAAAATGGGGAGTCAGAAACTATGACAGCAGCCCGTTCGTCTCGTCGTCGTACAGCCCGGCGTGCAGCTCGCACTCGCAAGCCGGCAGCGCGTAGCGCAGCAAAAACTGCAGTACGCCGTGCAGTGAAGCCGGCCGCGAAAGCGGCGGTGAAACTGAAGGCGACGGCGAAAGTAGCCGCGCCGCAAGTGCAGTTCAGGTTGTGCCGGTCGGGATGGGCTGTGATTGTGGAAACGCAGCCGAATGCGCAGGGGACACGGTTTGTATGTCCTTTCTGCCCGATGTCGCACCGGGTATCCGGGCCGGTGAGAGGATTTAAGAGAGTTCGCCGCGCGCAGTGGATGAAGCTGCGCCGTGTGGAAGGATAAGGAACAAGATGCCGCGTTCGCTGAAAAAGGGACCGTTTATCGACGACCACCTCCGCAAGAAGGTGGAAGGCATGAACACCCGCAACGAAAAGAAAGTGGTGAAGACCTGGTCGCGCCGTTCGACGATTCTGCCGGACATGATCGGCCACACCATCGCCGTTCATAACGGGAAGAAATTCATCCCGGTGTACATCACCGAGCAGATGATCGGTCACAAGCTGGGCGAATTCGCGCCGACGCGCACGTTTAAGGGCCACGCCGTGAAGGCGGCTCTGGAACGCGCGGCAGCGGCGGCTCCGGCGGGCGGAGCGGCACCGGCTCCGGCGGCGAAGTCGTAACGGATTGAAGGAAGAGGAAGAGACAATGGCAGAGGCAACAACAGCGGCACCACAACTGGGCGGAACGGCGAAGTTGCGCTACGCGCGCGTGTCACCGCAGAAGGCGCGCCTGGTGGTCGATCTGATCCGCGGCAAGCGCGCAGAAGATGCGCTGCAGACTTTGCGCTTCACGAAGAAGCGCGTGGCGAAAGATGTGGAGAAGACTCTTCGCAGCGCGATCGCGAACGCCGAGCGCAAGGCGGAAGATGCGGGTGAGACGCTCGATGTGGATGAACTCTACGTCACCACCTGCTACGTGAACGAAGGTCCGCGCTGGAAGCGCATGCGTCCGGCTCCGATGGGCCGCGGCTTCCGCTACCAGAAGCGTACTTCGCACATCATCGTGGAAGTGGCCGAGCATCACCGCGCCGTATCGCAGCGCGTGGAAGCGGCGGCGACGGAAGCCCGCGAATCGAAGGGCGTGAAGGGCGCGGTCCGCAAGGCGCGCAAGGCCCTGGATCAACAACGGAATAAGCAAGGCCAACCGAAAAAGAAGAAGTAGGAGCGGGAGGACAGTTTGGGCCAGAAAACACATCCATACGGTTTTCGCCTCGGCTACAACAAGGGCTGGAAGTCGCGGTGGTTTGCGAAGAAAGACTACGCGGATCTTCTGCACGAGGACGTTCAGCTCCGCAAGGTGCTGAAGGAAAAGCTGAAGTCGGCGGGCATCAGCGGCATCGACGTGGAACGCGCCGCGAACAAGCTCGTAATCCGGATCTACACCGCGCGCCCGGGCATCATCATCGGCCGCAAGGGTTCGGAAATCGACAAGCTGAAGCAGGACGTTCAGAAGCGCACCAAGCGCGAAGTGCACATCGACATTCAGGAAGTGCACCGTCCCGAGCTCGACGCTCAGCTGGTGGCTGAATCGATCGCGCTGCAGCTGGAAAAGCGCGTGGCCTTCCGCCGCGCGATGCGCAAGAGCGTGGATTCGGCGCTGCGCTTCGGCTGCAAGGGCATCAAGGTTCGCGTTGCCGGCCGTTTGAACGGCGCGGAAATCGCGCGCAAAGAGTGGTACCTGCAGGGACGTCTGCCGTTGCAGACGCTCCGCGCAGACATCGACTTCGGCACCGCCGAAGCGAACACCACCTACGGCGTGATCGGCGTGAAGTGCTGGATCTATCAGGGCGAAAAGATTCCGCAACGTTCCAAAGCAAAACAGCAACCGAAAGAACAAGCGCAAGCGTAAGGACACGGACAAGCAACTATGTTGATGCCGAAAAAAGTTAAGTACCGCAAGCAACAGCGCGGGCGCCGCACCGGCAAGGCATGGCGCGGCGGTGCGCTGGCGTTTGGCGAGTACGGACTGAAGGCTCTCGAACCGGCCTGGATTACGGACCGGCAGATCGAAGCCTCGCGCGTCGCGATTTCGCGGTTCATCAAGCGCGGCGGAAAATTGTGGATTCGCATTTTTCCGGACAAGCCGTACACCAAGAAGCCGGCCGAGACTCGTATGGGTAAGGGCAAAGGTCCCCCGGAGAAGTGGGTGGCCGTGGTTAAGCCCGGGCGCGTGATGTTTGAAATGGCCGGTGTCGATCTCGCGACGGCCACTGAGGCGATGAAGCTGGCGTCGCACAAGCTGCCGATCAGGACGAAATTCGTCAGCCGTGCGGAGGAACTGTAATGGCGGAACGGAAGAAAAAGACGGGAAAAGTTGAGAAGCTCCGCGATCTGAATTCGAACGAGCTCGACGTACGCCAGAGCGAGCTCGCCGAGCAGATCTTCCGCCTCCGTTTCCAGCTTTCCACGGGCCAGTCCGAAGGCCTCACGAAACTCAGAGAAGCCAAGAAAGATATGGCACGCGTGAAGACGCTTCAGCGTGAGAACGAATTGAGGAAGGCGTAATGGCAAACGAACAAGCCGCCGCGAATCAGGAAGTAAAAGAGCGCGGCGTCCGGCAGGAACTCACGGGCGTCGTCACCAGCACCAAGATGGCCAAGACCATCGTGGTGAAGGTGACGCGCACGGTGCAGCACCCGCTCTATCAACGAGTGGTGCGGCACGCAAAGAAATACTACGCGCACGACGAAACCGGCGAAGCCAAGCTCGGCGACACGGTCACGATCGTTTCGACGCGCCCGCTTTCGAAGCTGAAGCGGTGGCGTTTGCACGGCGTCTTGCAGCGTTCAACGCGCGCGTAATTCCGCGCGGTCTAGGGCGTTCGGTTGAGTGACGCCGGGCGCGGTGGTTGGAACAGGGGAGCAAGCAAATGGTTCAGATGAGAACGTGGCTGACGGTGGCCGATAATTCCGGCGCTCGCCAGCTCACCTGCATCCTGCCAGTCGGCGGCGATGCAGGTCTTACGGCCAGCCTCGGCGATGTGATCACCGCGGCTGTGAAAGAAGCGGCGCCGGATTCGCAGGTGAAGAAGGGCAAAGTGGTGAAGGCCGTTGTGGTTCGGGTGCGCAAAGAACAGCGCCGCAAAGACGGCACCTACATCCGCTTTGACGACAACGCCGCCGTATTGATCAACGATGCGAACGAGCCGGTGGGCACGCGCGTTTTCGGGCCGGTGGCCCGCGAACTGCGCGACAAGAAGTTCACCAAGATCATCTCGCTCGCGCCGGAAGTGTGGTAACCGACGATGCCGAAACCAGCGATGAAGCCAAGCCCGATCAGCGTTCGCCACGGCGACCAGGTGAAGGTGATTTCCGGCCGCGCCAAGGGCCGCACCGGCAAAGTGCTTTCGGTGAATATCGACAAGCACACCGTCACCGTCGAGCACGCGAACATGATGAAGAAGCACACGCGCCCGAACCCTGCGAAGAATATCAAGGGCGGCATTCTGGAAAAAGAAGGTCCGATTCACGTTTCAAACGTGATGCTGATTTGCCCGGGCTGTGGCAAGCCGACGCGCGCCGGACACACGCATCTGCCCGACGGCCGCAAAGTGCGCAGCTGCCGGCACTGCAAAGCAACGTTTGAAAGCTAGTTTTTAGAGGCGAAGAGAGAATCCGAAAATGATTACGCGTTTGCATGAAAAATACCGGAAAGAAGCGGTACCGGCGCTGGCGAAGAAGTTCAACCTGACGAATTCAATGGCGATCCCAAAGATCAAGAAAATCACCTTGAATATCGGAATGGGCGAGGCGAGCGCGAACGTGAAGTTGCTCGACACCGCAGCCGCGGAACTGGGCCAGATTACCGGGCAGAAGCCGGTGATTACGCGCGCGAAGAAGTCGATCGCGAACTTCAAGATCCGCCAGGGCATGCCCATCGGTTGCATGGTGACGCTGCGCGGCGAACGGATGTACGAATTTCTGGACCGCTTTTCGTCGATCGTGCTGCCGCGCGTCCGCGACTTCAAAGGCTTGCCGCCGAATTCGTTCGACGGCCGTGGCAACTACACGATCGGCCTGAAAGACCAGCTCGTGTTTCCGGAAATCGATTACACGCGCGTGGACAAGATCAAGGGCATGAACATCACCATCACGACTTCCGCCCGCAACGATGAAGAAGGCCGCGAGCTGCTCAAGCTGCTCGGCGTCCCCTTCCGCGTCCAGGAAAAGAGTTAAGGAGAGTTTTAATACATGGCTCGCACCAGTCAGATCGCGAAGACCAAAAAGAAGTTGAAGTTCAAAGTCCGCCAGCGCAACCGTTGCCGCATTTGCGGCCGTGCGCGCGCGGTTCTTTCGAAGTTCGAAATGTGCCGTATTTGTTTCCGCGGCCTGGCGCTGAAGGGCGAAATCCCCGGCGTCGTGAAGTCCAGCTGGTAAGGAAAACAGAATGACGACCGATCCGATCGCCGATTTGCTCACCCGTATTCGCAACTCCTCGCGCGCCAAGCACCCGCGTGTCGATGTGCCGAGTTCGAAGCTGAAGGTGGAGGTAGCCCGCATCCTGAAGGAAGAGGGCTACGTTGCGAACTACAAAGTAGTGGAAGAACAAAAGGGCAAGAAGACGCTTCGCGTGTTCCTGCGCTACACCCCGGACCGCCGCAGCGTGATCACGAACCTGAAGCGCGTGTCGCGCCCCGGTTCACGCCGCTACGTCGCGAAGACGGACATTCGCCAGGTTGTAGGCGGCATGGGAATTTCAATCGTCTCCACCGCGCAGGGCTTGATGACGGGCCAGGCGGCTCGCAAGGCCGGCATCGGCGGCGAAATGATGTGCGAGGTCTGGTAGTTTGTCTTTCCGCTGAACCAAGCAGCTTTTGACTTTGAGTTTTTAAGGAATCGACGACATGTCGCGAATTGGAAATAAAATTATCCCGGTGCCCGCGGGCGTGAAGATCAACATCAAGGCCCACGAAATTGAAGTACAGGGGCCCAAGGGCAAGCTCAACGTTGCGCTGCCGCGCGGCATCAGCTTCGAGCAGAAAGACGGCATCCTCACCGCGAAGCGTGCGTCTGACGATCAACGCGCGCTGCACGGCCTTTCGCGCGCGCTGGTTGCCAATGCCGTCACCGGTGTGACGACCGGCTTCAAGAAGGATCTCGACATCGTCGGCGTCGGCTATCGCGCTGAAGTAAAGGGCAAGAATGTGGTGCTCGCGCTCGGTTATTCGCACCCGATCGAGTTTCCGATTCCGGAAGGAATCACGATCGCGATCGAAAAGCAGACGCACATGACCGTGACCGGCGCCAACAAGGGCCAGGTCGGCCAGGTTGCCGCGAATTTGCGCGCGCTGCGTCCGCCCGACCCGTACAAGCAGAAGGGCGTCCGCATCACTGGCGAGAGATTGAAGAAGAAGGCTGGCAAGGCCGGCGCGAAGTCCGCGGCCTAGGCCAGGAGGAGAAAGAACGTGGCAGCACCAGTTCGCAGATTGTCGCGGCAAGCGCACCGCCGCCGGATTCATGTCCGGACGCGCAAGACTTTGATCGGCACCACCGAGCGTCCGCGTCTTTGCGTGCACCGCACGTCAAAGCACATTCGCGTGCAGGTGGTGGACGATCAGAAGAATCACACCATCGTCTCGGCCAGCTCGCTGGACGCAGCCGTCAAGAAAGACATCAAGGGCGGCGGCAACATCGCAGCGGCGAAGGTGGTCGGCAAAGTGATCGCCGAACTCGCCAAAGCGAAAGGCGTCGAGAAAGTCGTTTACGATCGCGGTGGGTATCAATATCACGGGCGCGTCAAGGCGCTCGCCGAAGCGGCCCGAGAGGCGGGCCTGAAGTTCTAATCTGCCTATGTCGAAACAAGAGCTCAAAGATACGTTGTCGGTTCGCCAGATCATCCATACGAACCAGGCGAACTTGAAAGACCAGGTCGTCGCGATCAACCGTTGCACCAAGGTTGTGAAGGGCGGCAAGAACCTCAGCTTCTCCGCGCTCGTCGTGGTTGGCGATCAGGGCGGCCATGCCGGATTCGGAATGGGGAAGGCTCGCGAAGTGCCCATGGCGATCCGCAAGGCCATCGAGTCGGCGAAGAAGAACATGGTGAAGCTCAATATGAAGGGCTCCACGATTCCGCACCAGGTACTCGGCCGTTACGGCTCGGGACAGGTGCTGCTTAAACCCGCTCCGGAAGGAACGGGAATCATCGCCGGCGGCGCCGTCCGCGCGGTGATGGAAGTGGCGGGCATTCAGAACGTGCTGACCAAGAGCCTCGGCACCTCCAACCCGCACAACGTGATCAAAGCCACGTTTGACGCGCTGATGCATTTGAAAGACGCGGCCAAGGTTGCCGAAGGCCGCGGCAAGGGAGCGGAAGAAGCAGCGGCGGTCTAGCGCTTCTCGTACCGGATTATGGCTACCGAAAAGAAATCCGCCAAGAAAGCGGGCGGCACGTTGAAGATCAAGTGGGTGGTCAGCTTCATCGGCTGCCCGAAGAGCATGCGCCAGACGGTTCGCGGTCTCGGATTCCGCCGCATGCAGCAAGTCCTGGAAGTTCAGGACACGCCGTCGATTCGCGGCATGATCGCGCGCGTACATCATCTTGTTGAGGTCCAGAATGGCTGAAAAACCGACTCTATCGAATTTGAAGCCGCCCCGAGGCTCGCGCCACCGCAAGGTTCGCGTTGGCCGGGGCATGGGCTCGAAGCTGGGCAAGACTTCCGGCGCCGGTAACAAGGGCCAGCAGTCCCGCCGCGGCTATTCCCGCCGCCCGGGATTTGAAGGCGGCCAGATGCCGCTGCACCGCCGTCTTCCGAAGCGCGGATTCGTATCGCCGAACGCGACCGAATACGCCGTTGTGAACGTGGAAGAACTCAACAACTTCGAGAAAGGCTCGACCGTCTCACCCGAGCTTTTGTTCGGCGTCGGCATCCTGCGCGCCAAGCGCGACATCGTGAAAGTTCTTGGCGATGGCGAGCTGAAGGTCGCGCTCACCGTTCAGGCTCACGCATTCAGCAAATCGGCGCAGGAAAAAATCGCTGCCGCCGGCGGTAAGGTCGAAGTTATTCGATGAACAAGCTCGTCCAGGCATTCCGGAACATCTTCGCTACGCCGGATCTACGCAATCGAGTTCTCTTTACGCTCGGGTTGCTCGCCGTGTATCGCCTGGGCGCTTTCATTCCGACGCCTGGGATCAACACCGACCTGCTTCAGCAGCTTTTCCAGCAGGGGCAGGGCTCGGTGCTCGGCATCATCGACCTTTTCAGCGGCGGCAACTTCCGCCGTTTGACGATTTTTGCGCTCGGCATCATGCCGTACATCACGGCGTCGATCATCCTGCAGCTGATGGTGGTCGTTTGGCCGTACCTCGAACGCCTGCAGAAAGAGGGCGAACTTGGCCGCCGCAAGATCACGCAGTACACGCGCTACCTGACGATCATTTTGAGCTTGTTCCAGTCGTTCACGATCGCCCAGACGCTGATGCACCAGAATTATTCGGACAACATGGCGCTCGTGTTTCACCCCGGCGTTCGCTTTACGCTGATGACGATGCTGACTCTCACCACTGGCTCGGCGTTCATCATGTGGCTCGGCGAACAGATCAGCGATCGCGGCATCGGCAATGGCATGTCGCTCATCATCTTCGCCGGCATTGTGGTTGGTTTGCCGCGCGCGGTGAACGATCTGTGGAGCAAGGCCATGAATCAGCAGTGGGGCTCGCTCACGCCCATCGCGATCATCGGAATCATCGTGATGATGCTGATCGTAGTCGCGTTCATCATTTTCATGGAGCAGGGGCAGCGGCGCATCCCGGTGCAATACGCGAAGCGAGTGATGGGGCGCCGTGTGATGGGCGGACAAATGACGTATCTGCCGCTACGCGTGAATTCCGGCGGCGTGATTCCGCCGATTTTCGCCAGTTCGCTGCTCACGTTCCCGCAGACAATTGCGCTGCTGTTCGCCTCGAAGTCAGAAGGCTTGCAGAAGTTCGCGAACGCCATCAAGTGGGGCGAGCCGCTTTATACCGTGATTTACGTGACGCTGATTATTTTCTTCGCCTTCTTCTACGTGGGCATCATTTTCAATCCCACGGAGCTGGCGGACAACATGCGGAAGTACGGCGGGTTCATCCCGGGCATCCGTCCGGGGCGGAACACGTCGGAATACATTAACCGCATCCTGACTCGCTTGACGCTCGTAGGCGGTGTTTACCTGGCAATCGTTTGTTTGCTGCCGGAGTGGATGATTTCCGGCATTCACCTGCAGCACTTGCCGCTGCTCGGCAATTGGTTCGATACGCACACGCCGCGCTTCATTCTTGACGGGTTGAACGTGCAGTTCTATTTCGGCGGCACCTCTCTGCTGATCGTCGTGGGAGTCGCCATGGATACCGTTCAGCAGCTCGAAGCGCAGCTCGTGATGCGCAACTACGACGGTTTCGTTCGCAAGGGCCGGGTGCGGGGACGTCGCAACTAACGTGGCCAACGCTGCGAAAGAGTTAATTTTTCTCGGGCCGCCGGGAGCCGGTAAGGGCACGCAGGCCAAGCGCATTGCGAAAGAGCTTGGCGTGCCGCACCTCTCGACGGGAGACATGCTGCGCGAAGCCGTTGCAAACGGTACCGCGCTCGGCAAGCAGGCCAAGCCGATCATGGATCGCGGCGACCTGGTGCCAGACTCGATCGTTCTTGGAATGGTCGAGGAGCGGTTGCAGCGGCCGGATTGCGGCAACGGATTTATTTTCGACGGCTTTCCGCGCACGCTGCCGCAAGCCGAAGAGTTGGATCGGATTTTAGTGCGCCGCGGATTTGGCAATCCGCTGGTGATCGAGTTTCAGGTGGCCGAAGACACGCTGATCAAGCGCGTTTCCGGCCGCTGGTCGTGCCCGGTAGGCGGCGAGACGTACAACGTGTACGAGCGAGCGCCGAAAGTTCCGGGCATCTGCGATGTGGACGGCGGAAAGCTGGTCCAGCGCAACGACGACCGGCCTGAAATCGTGAAGGAACGCTTCGCGGCGTACGCGAAGCAAACCAAGCCGCTTTCCGAGTATTACCGGAAGCACGGCGTGCTGAAGGCGATTGACGGTGGCCTGGGCGTGGACGATGTGACCCGCACGCTCAACGGCATCCTGAATGTCGCCGGCGCGTAAGAGGCGCAAAGAATAGAGATGGTTATCTGCAAGTCGCCGTCGGAACTGGAAAAGATGTACAAGGCCGGGCAGATCGTTTGGGGTGCGCTCGATAAGATGCGCACGATGGTCAAGCCCGGAGTGACGACGCAGGATCTCGATGAGTTTGCTGAAGCCTGGACGGTTCAGCACAAGGCGCGCCCGGCATTCAAGGGCTACCGCGGGTATCCGGGTTCCGTGTGCACTTCCATCAATCAGGAAGTGGTGCATGGGATCCCGTCGAAATCGCGGAAGCTGAAAGAGGGCGACATCCTCTCGATGGATTTCGGCGTCGAGCTGGATGGCTACTACGGCGATGCGGCGTTGACGGTGCCGGTTGGTAAAGTGAGCCCGACGCGCGAGAAGCTGTTGCGCGTGACGCGCGAGTCGCTCGAACAGGCGATCGACAAGGTCCGGCCGGGAAACCGGCTGGGCGATGTTTCGGCGGCTGTGCAGGCTTGGGTTGAGAAGAACGGTTACTCGGTGGTTCGCGAGTTTGTGGGGCACGGCATCGGCACCAAGATGCATGAAGACCCGCAGCTTCCGAATTACGGCTCGCCCGGCCACGGCGTGAAGCTGCAAGAGGGAATGGTGCTCGCCATCGAACCGATGGTGAATACGGGCGGCCCCGGCGTTCGCGTGCTAGACGACGATTGGACGGCCGTTACCGCCGATGGCAGCGACTCGGCCCACTTCGAGCATACGGTGGCGGTTACGGCGAGCGGGCCTTGGATTCTGACTCGCCCGCGAGACGCGGAAGGGCCGGTCTGGTAGTCGGCTGGTGGGGCTGAATCCCGCCGGCATCTAATTGGTAGAAGTACCGGAAACGACAAGGACGCATGAATCGAAGGCCGGAAAAGAAAGAGAAGAAGGCGAACGACAGTAGCGGCAAGGAAGAAGCCATTGAAGTGATGGCCACTGTCCTCGAGCCGCTTCCCAACGCGATGTTTCGCGTTGAGCTCGAGAATAAGCACCAGGTCCTGGCGCACATTTCCGGCAAGATGCGCAAGAATTTCATCCGCATCCTGCCGGGCGATCGCGTCGCGGTGGAGCTTTCGCCGTACGACCTGACGCGCGGCCGGATCGTTTACCGGTACAAGTAGATCGCGCCCGCAGCACCGGCGCGGCAAGGACGAGTGAAACGTGAAAGTCAGGGCATCGGTTAAGAAAATCTGTATGAAGTGCAAGATCGTTCACCGGCGCGGCGTGGTGCGCGTGATTTGTGAAAACGCGAAGCACCGTCAGCGCCAGGGCTAAAGGCAAGGAGAATAGCGAATGGCTCGTATCGCAGGTGTGGATTTGCCGCCGAACAAGCGGCTTTGGGTCGGCCTCACGTCGATTTACGGCATCGGGCAGCCCCGCGCGAAAGTACTCGCGGAGAAGGCCAAGGTCGAATTCGACAAGAAAATCAAGGACCTGACGGAAGAAGAACTCACGCGTCTGCGCGCGGCGATCGAAGCCGAAGGCGGCGTCGAGGGCGACCTCCGCAAAGACGTTCAGATGAACATCCGCCGCCTGATCGAAATTCAGGCCTACCGCGGATTGCGTCATCGCCGCAACCTGCCGGTCCGCGGCCAGCGCACGCACACCAACGCCCGCACCCGTAAGGGTCCGCGCAAGGGCGCAGTGGCGGCGAAGAAGAAGACCATGGCGCGCAAGTAGTTCTACTGCCGGAGTGCTGTAATCTCCGGCGCGAAGGAAACGAGATTTATGGGGCGTTGCCCCTGAGGACGGGAAATGGCGAAAGAACCAAAAGAAGCAGGAGCAGGCGCCGCAGCAGGAGCGCCCGCGGCAGCCAAGCGCAAGAAGGAATTCCGCAAGAAGCGCGAGAAGCGCGTGGTGCCGCACGGCGTCGTGCACATTCAGGCGACATTCAACAACACCATCGTGACGCTCACCGATCCCGACGGCCGCGCCGTCAGCTGGTCTTCGGCCGGCTCGGTCGGCTTCAAGGGCTCCCGCAAGGGAACTCCCTACGCCGCGCAGCAGGCGGCAGCCACGGCGGCGGGCGTTGCGCGCGACCAATACGGTATGAAGTCCGTTGAAGTTCGCGTGAAGGGCCCCGGCGCCGGACGCGAATCCGCGGTGCGTGCGCTCGCTTCGGCGGGCCTGCACATCAACGCGATCAAGGACGTTACGCCTGTACCGCACAACGGCTGCCGTCCTCCGAAGCGCCGCCGCGTCTAACGCAAGAGTTTATCGGGCCGCTGCTCGAAGGTTGGCGCGCCCGATTCTGTATCGTTCTCCGCGAGGCGAGCGATACAAGGCAGCAGTGCAGTAACGGAGTGGATCAGGAAGAAGGGTCGCCAGCCCGTAAACTGATCGTCAAAGTAAAGGAACAAGGAGAAAGTTAAGTGGCAAGACATCGTGATGCAGTTTGCCGGTTGTGCCGTCGAGAAGGGCAGAAACTCTTCTTGAAAGGCCTCCGATGCTTTACCGAAAAGTGCGCGATCGAAAAGCGCAACTTCGTTCCGGGCCAGCACGGCCAGGCCCGCCGCGCCAAGATGGTCGGCTACGGCGTGCAGCTTCGCGAAAAGCAGAAAGTGAAGCGTACGTACGGCTTGCTCGAACGCCAGTTCCGCAACTATTTCGAGAAGGCGCAGCGCATGAAGGGCGCTACGGGCTCAAACCTGATGGTTACCCTCGAACGGCGGTTGGACAACGCCGTGTATCGGATGGGACTCGCGGGCTCGCGCTCGCAGGCACGCCAGCTGGTTCTTCACGGGCACATCCGCGTGAAGGGACAGAAGGTCAACATCCCGAGCTACCAAGTCCAGATCGGCGACGAAATCGCGCTGAAGGACAACATGCACGAGAACGCCATGATTCTGGAGGCGCGCAACTTGGCCAAGAGCCAGGGCGTCGCTCCGTGGCTCGACATCGATCCCGCCAATTTCAAGGCGCGCGTCGTGGCTCTTCCGCGTCGTGAAGACGTGCAGACCCCGCCGATGAACGAACAGCTCATCGTCGAACTGTATTCGAAGTAAGCGCCGCAAAAGATTCACTTGGGTATGTTGTTTGTTCGAAGGTCCGCCCCGGCGGGCCAGGAGGAACATTAAATATGTGGAAGGGCTTTCAGAAACCGAAGCGTTTGGCGGCCGAACCGGAGACGCTGACCGATAAGTTTGGCAAGTTTTCTGCGCAGCCGTTTGAGCGCGGATGGGGCACCACGGTCGGCAACTCGCTGCGTCGCGCTCTTTTGAGCTCGATCGAAGGCGCGGCCATCACCGCCGTAAAGATCGAAGGTGTGCTGCACGAATTCTCCCCGATCCCCGGCGTCGTGGAAGACGCAACGGACATCATCCTGAACCTCAAGCAGGTTCCGCTGAAGTTGAACACCGACCAGCCCAAGACGATCAACCTGATCGTCGATACGCCGGGCCCGGTCACTTCCGCGAAAATCGCCGAAGACGCCGATATCGCCGTCCTCGACAAGAACATCTACATCGCCACCGTCAGCGAAGGCGGCAAGCTCGAACTCGAGCTGCGCGTCAAGAACGGCCGCGGTTACGTTGCCGCCGACCGCAACTTCGACGAAGATCTGCCGATCGGATACATTCCCATCGACTCGATCCACTCGCCGGTGCGCAAGGTCAACTACGCCGTGGAAGCCGCCCGTTTGGGGCAGATGACGGACTACGAAAAGCTCACGCTGGAAGTCTGGACCAACGCCGCGATCACTCCTCAGGATGCGATCGGCCTGGCGTCGAAGCTGGTGAAGGATCACATGAGTATCTTCATCAACTTCGAAGAAACTCCGGATCTTCCCGACGAAGTGATCGAAAATTTCAGCGATCCTCGATTGGAATTCCTCGACCGCTCCGTGGAAGAACTCGAGCTTTCCGTGCGCTCCTATAATTGCTTGAAGAACGCCAATATTCAGAACCTGCGCGAGCTGGTCCAGAAGACCGAATCCGAAATGCTGAAGACCAAGAATTTCGGACGCAAGTCGCTGAACGAGATCAAGGACATCCTTCACAAGATGGGCTTGAGCCTGGGCATGAAGTTCGACGAGCACGGCCGCATCATCTGGCCGCCGCTCCCCAGCCAGACCGCGCCGCCGCCGTCCGAGGGGGATGCATCGGCTCTGTAATTTAAGATCCGAGGCCTACGCTTATGCGACACCTTAAATCAGGCTCGAAACTCGGCAAGCAGCCCGCGCATCGCCGCGCGGTGCTGCGCAACCTGGTGACGAACCTCATCGAAAAAGAACGCATCCACACCACCATTCTCCGCGCCAAAGCGACTCGTCGCCTCGCGGAGAAGATGATCACGCTCGGCAAGCGCGACTCGCTTCACGCGCGACGCCAGGCGGCTGCGTTCCTGATGACGCCCCTTGCCACAGAGAAACTCTTCAAGGACCTCGCACCGCGCTTCGCTCAGCGGCCGGGCGGTTACACCCGCATCGTCCGCGCCGGCTGGCGTCTCGGCGACGGCGCCGAACTCGCGATTTTGGAGTTCATCGGCTCCGAGCTGAAGAAGAAAGAGAAGAAGGCGCGCCGCAAGCCCGCCGAAGAGGCTCCCGAAGAAGAAACCGAAAAGGAAGCGGTAGCCAACAAGAAGTAAGCTTCCTCAACTCAAATCGAAAAAGCCCGGCCACGTCTCTGACGCAGCCGGGCTTTTTCTTTGGATTTAAGGTTTCAATGTCGTGGGACAGGCTCTCAGCGTGGCTGCACCCCCGCTCTCAGCGGAGTGTGCCTTAGGCGAGCGCAGCGAGATGTAACATAGACTGTTAGTCTGTGCGGTGTCCGCCTACTCCCCCATCTTCCCCCGCACCATCTCCGCCAACGCCAACACCGTCCGCCAATTCCGCGCCGTCCCGGTCGTCTTGAGGCGCGAATCAAAATACTGGCTCGTCAGCTTGTTGTTCGCGAGGCCGGTAGGGAACAGCAAATAAATCTCCCGTCCCAACACCGTGAACGAATCTCCGGGTGACCGCTGCGGATCCAGCAGGGCCACATGCTCCGCCAGGGGCTCATCCGCCAAAAAACTCACGTGCGGCCGATCGCGCTCCGGATCGCACTTCGGATAAGGATTCGCCGCAATCACCGCGTCCAGCTCCGCCGCCGTACGCAGCACCACCGGCGCCTCAAATCCAAACCGCTTCGCGATACGCGCCTCGATCGCCGCCGCGTCAATCCCGCCCACGGGCGCGGTGAACGCCACGTTTCCGCTTTGAATGTACGTCGTCACGTCCGTACATCCACATTTCTCAAATACAGCGACAAGGTCCTTCATCGCCATGCGCTTGTGCGCCGCAAGGTTAATCCCTCGCAGCAAAGCAATCGAACGTCCGCGCACAGCACGCGAGGACGACTTCGCTCTGGCATCCGGAGCCGCCTTCTTCGCACCTGTGCTGGGCCTCTTCTTTGCGCCGCCCGCAGCTTTCTTCTTTACTGCCATAGCGTCACTTGATCCCCAGCCACGAATTGTAAATTGCCTTCTGCTGCGGCGTGGGATTCTCCATCGGCTTCAGCGAGTACGTCGGGTTCGGATTCGCCGCGAAGGTAAGCGTGAGTTCTCGGAACTCGCCCAGCCGCACCACCGTCAGCTTCACCGCGTCTCCTGGCTTGTGCGCGCTAAGTTCCTTCGTCACGGCGTCGCCATCGAGCACGCGCCCATCGATGCCGAAAATCTCATCGTTCACGTCGAGTCCCGCCGCTTCAGCCGGACTACCGGGAATAACGTTTTGAATTTTCAGGCGCCCGCCGTCACCCCCCGTGGTGGTAAGTCCCGCCCAACCTTTCGTCGTGTCGAATTTCTTCTCGACCGTTACGCCCGCGTAGGCGAAATACTGCTCGTAGGGAATCGGCTCCTTGCCCGAAATGTATTTCGTGAAGATCGGGCTCAGATCCGTCCCGGCGATTTCAGACGCGGCCTTAACAGGATCTTCCGGCTGAAATCCCGGCTTCGGCAGCGCGTAACGCGAGTAGAGAAGTCGCATCCAATCGTCGAGCGACTTCTGATTGTTTGTCGCGTTCCGGATCGCAAAATCCAGAATATGGCCCATCACCTGGCCGCCGTCGTAATAGGAGTAATTCGTGTTGCGCAGGTTGTTTTCCTGCGAGACCACGCTGCGCGAGTACCATGTGTCCCAGCTCGTATCCTCGATGCTGCGTTCTTTGCGTCCCGGCAGCGCGTCGAAATTCGTCATCAAGCGCGCGATGCTGTCGAGATACTTTTGCGGTTCGAGCACTCCCGCGCGAACCAGCATCAACGAGCCGTAATAGCTCGTCAGTCCTTCCGAAATCCACAGCGACGGCGTGTGGACCATTTGCGTGTAATCAAATGGGCCTAGCGGCAACGGCCGCAACCGTTTCACGTTCCACGCGTGAAAAAATTCATGCGACGTGACGAACAGTTTCAGCATTGCCTGATCGCCGTAGCCTGGCACCGGGTCGGTCGAATCCCAGTCTTTCCCAAAGTCGATCTGCGTCGAATTTAAGTGCTCGAGTCCACCGCCGGTGTTGGGCCAGATATGAAAAATAAAGTAATACTCTTTGAACGGCGCCGCCTGGCCCATCGTCCCCGCCACCGGCTGCCACATCGCCACGGACTGCGCCACGGTCTTCTGCAGATCGTCCGCGAATTTCGAAAAATCCGCCTTGCCCACCACGTCGTGAACGATTACGTGATACGTCGTCCCGCTCAGCTGAAATGTTTTTTCTTGAATGTCGCCGCTGATCTCGAGCGGCGCATCGGCGAACCAGTTGTAATCCGCCGCGCGGAACGTGTGGTCACCGGTGTGCTCCATTCCGGTCGCAACCTTCCATCCCGCCGGCACATCGATTGAAAGCTCCGCCGGCCGTTCCTTGCCGCCCACTAGGTACATCCACACCGACGGCCCGCCGATGAATACGTGCCGCTCGTTGTACTGCGCGATGTTGTTTTGCAGCGTGTTTGCGAAAATCTGGTAGCTCACCGTGATCGACGTCGCACCTGCCAGATCGATCTGCCAGGTCTGGCTATCCGTCTTGCGCCACTTTAATTCTGCACTGCCACCCTCCGGTCGCGCCTTGAATCCCTGCACGTTCGCCGAATAATTTTCGATGTAGTAGGAGCCCGGCGCCCAATCCGGGATCGCCACATCAGCCGTTGCGCCGCTCAGCCCGTCGATGTGCATCGTCACGTCGAGCAGATGCGTATTCGGCTTTTCGAATTTCAATTCGTAGCGGATGGCATTCTGCGGCGCTTGCGCAGCGAGAACAGACGCAGAGCCAGAACCGGCGGCGGACGAACCAAAAGCGGGAAGGCCAAACACCAGCGAAGCGCACAGCAGGGAAGTGGACAGCAATCTTGAGGGCATAGGTGTCCTTTCAGGTCGAAACGACGGATTATTTGACGTGCGTTGTCTCCAACGGGGTACCGGAAATGTGCGAGAGGCCGCGTTTCTGCCGGTGATTGCTCCACACCATCACGAGGCCCGCTGCGATCTGCGCCACGATCCCGCCAAACGCGTCGATCATGACGTCGGTCACCAGCGCCGTCCGCCCCGGCACAAACGATTGGTGAAACTCGTCGAGCGCTGCATATCCTACGACGAGCAGAATGCTCACCAGCGCCCAGCGCAGATGAGTGCCTGCATGGCCCGCGCGAATTCCACGCAGGACAAGCAGGCTAAAAATAAAATATTCGGTGAAATGGCCGGTCTTGCGGATGTAGTGGTGGAATAGCTCGATCGTCGCCGGCGATGCGTGAGGCATTAACCATCGAAGGAAGGGAAGTATGAAATGGCCCGTGTGTTCCGCAGAAAACCCGGCCGTCGAGAAGAGGGACATGACCGTGCCCCACGCCAGCGCCGGCCACCAGCGCTTAAGCCACGTCTTCATGCAGCGCTGCCCGCCCACGCTTGCGTGCAAGCCAAGCGGCCGTGTGCTTCGGATCCCCGTGGCGCCATTATTCCAGCCGGTAGTTCGGCGCCTCGCGCGTAATGATCACGTCGTGCACGTGGCTCTCGCGCAGACCCGCAGACGAGATCCGGATAAACTTGCCGCGCTCCTGCAGCTCTTTCAGATTCTCCGTGCCGCAGTAGCCCATGCCGCTTTTCAATCCGCCTACGAGCTGCTCAACGAGCGCCGACAGCGGACCCTTATACGGCACTTGCCCTTCGATTCCTTCCGGGACGGACTTTCCGCGAGCCTGCCCTTCTTGCGCGTAGCGGTCCGCCGATCCCGCTTCCATCGCGCCGAGCGATCCCATGCCTCGGTACGACTTGAACGTGCGGCCCTGATACAAGATCGTCTCGCCCGGCGATTCTTCCGTGCCGGCGAAAAGGCTGCCGATCATCACCGCGTTTGCTCCCGCCGCGATCGCCTTCGTGATGTCGCCGGAAAATTTGATGCCGCCGTCTGCGATTACCGGCACGCCCGTGCCCTTCGCGGCCTTGGTCGCTTCGATGATCGCCGTGATCTGCGGCACGCCCGCGCCCGTAACCACCCTCGTGGTACAGATCGATCCCGGTCCGATGCCGACCTTCAATCCATCCACGCCCATCGCGATCAGGTCGTGGGCGCCTTCCATCGTCGCCACGTTGCCCGCCACGAGTTCGATATCCGGCAGCGCGTGCTTCACGGCTTTAATCGCTTCCATCACGCGCGTGCTGTGCCCATGAGAAGTGTCGATGGCCAGCACGTCCGCTTTTTCGCGCGCCATTTCCTGCGCGCGTTCCAGGTAGTCGCCCGTCGCACCGATTGCCGCGCCTACTCGAAGCCGGCCGTGGTCGTCCTTCGTCGCGTTTGGAAACTCCATCTTCTTCTGAATGTCTTTTACGGTGATCAGGCCCTTCAAATTAAAATCGCCATCCACCACCAGCAGCTTCTCGATCCGGTGCTTCTGCAGAATTTTCTCGGCTTCATCGAGTGTCGTCCCTACCGGCACCGTCACCAGGCCGTCTTTCGTCATCACCGCGCTTACCGGCTGATCGAGATTGCGTTCGAACCGCAGGTCGCGGTTCGTCATGATGCCCACCAGGCGCGTCCCGCGCGTTACCGGCAAGCCCGACACTTTGTACTTGTTCATGATGTCGAGCGCTTGCCGCACCGAAATTTCCGGCGCGATGGTGATCGGGTCCACGATCATCCCGCTCTCCGAGCGTTTCACGCGGTCCACTTCCTCCGCCTGCCGGTCGATCGTCATATTGCGGTGAACGAAGCCGAGGCCGCCCTGCCGCGCCATCGCAATCGCCAGGCGCGCGTCCGTCACCGTATCCATCGCCGCCGCCACGATTGGAATGTTGATCGCAATTTTTCTCGTCAGGCACGTGCGCGTATCGGTCTGCGTGGGCAGCACGGAACTCTTTCCCGGCAAAAGCAGCACGTCGTCAAACGTGAGCCCTTCGGGGATGGGACCATCGATCATTGCTTCTCCTGTGGTGGTGCGAAGCCGCCGCGGCGCGCTTCCGTGCAGGTTGGATTTTCAGTGGGGAAAATGGAATTGTTGCGCAGGCCCTTCATGAGTGAACCCTAATTTTATAAGGTCCGCGCACACCATGCAAGCCGCCGGACAGCCTCACAGGCTGTGCTCCTGCGAAGAATCAGCACACTTCGGGCAGCTCCACGCTCGCACCATCACCGCAATAAGGGAGAAAGCAAGTGGCACAGGCTGGAGTTCGCCTGTGTGCCCTTGAATTTGTTTTAGTAGGAATTATTCAAAACAGAGGACAGTTCTACCGCGCCGTCGCCTCAACCACCCTCGCGCGCCTCGCCATCGCCACCAAGTACCACGCAGGCCAAACCACTGCCCACGCCGACATCCATCCGGGCTGCGTCGTGAGCGTCGGCAGCAAAAACGAAGTCACAATCACCGCCAGCGTTATGGCGATCGGGAAGGGAATCCGCCGCAGCCGCATCCCCATCAACACGCCGGCGAGCGCGGGAATCAGAAACACCATCAGGCACGGCCGCGACAACGTCTGGCTCCGGAACTCGGCGAGACAGACCGTGCACGGCGACAAGCAGAGCGCCGCGCTGACCCACAGCGTCCGCCGCGAAATCGTTCCCACCACGAATCCGCCGGTCCACGACCACGCCACCAGCAGCACTGCTTCGCAAATCAACTGCGCGCTTGCCGTCGGCGTCAGCGCCGCGCCGTAGAGCCACGCCGCCACGCCCGCGCTCACCGAAATCGACGCGCCCATCAAGAAGAAACTTCCCGGCATCGCCAAGCCAAACGCGGCAAGCCACGGCCGCCACTCGCGCCACGCCGTCGCCTGCCGACGCACAATCAGCCCCAGCACGCCGAGCACAGCACGGAGTCCTTTTTCGCCCGCTTCTGCCAGATCGCCGAGCACTACTTCACGCTCCTCCGGCTCCAGCAACAGCGCAGCGGCACCCACCAGCGACCAATGTGTGCTGCTCATGACGTGCTCCCGCGATGCGTCGCCCAGCTTGCGCCGCGGCTCACTTTCGCCACGGCATCGTAGAAATCCTTCGCCGCGCGAACGCCCTTCGGCGTCACGCGGATCATGCGCTTCGCGCGACCGCCGCGCTGCGCCGTCGCTTCGCCCATCCAGGTCTTCAGCAGGCCCTTGGTTTCGAGCCGCTCGATCGTGGTGTAGAGCGCGCCGATCGAGCACGTGCGTCCCGTGCTCGTTTCAATTTCTTCGCGGATCGCCGCGCCGTAGGCGCCGTCGCCGAGGCCGGCGGCGGCTGTGATCAGCAGGTATTCGAATTCACCCAGCATAATTAGAACTGCATTGTGATACTAATGAGGAAGCGCGTCAAGCGCGTTTTAATTGGGCGCCACTATTAGCCTTCGATGGGGCGAGTCCGGTCGCCGGGAATCACGTCCACCAGCTGGATCGATTCGAGCGTGTGCTTCCAGTGCAGAATCAGAAACGGCGCGGTCTGCGCGTCGATGAAAAGATCCTGCCGCATCAGGGCCCACGGGCTCACGAACGGTAAGGGTGGCATCGGCCCGTTCAGCCGGTCCGGCGTGTAGCCAAACGCCTGAATGTCGCTCGCGACGGCTTGTTCCACCGGCACAAATTCGTCGATCGGCGGCTTCGGGTCGATGCGCCGGTCGTGATCGATCGTCACTACTCGTTCGCGCAGCTTCGCCGGTACGCCAGCGGGGGATTGTGAGCAGAAATGGTAGATGGCCACGGCGAGCGCTCCGCGAAAATTCAAAACGCAGCCTCTGTCTGGCGCGCTCGGCTCGCCTACGCACATCCGCTGGTTCGTCGCGCGGTCGATGAACCCCAGGTCGTCGGTCGAGATCTTGCCGTAGGATTTTAACGTCAGTTCCACCTCGCACTCGGGAAGCGCGAAGCGGTAGATCGGGTCGCCGGGCTTCTTGTGCTTCGCGAACGGGCTCGTCGCGGCGATCGGCATTAGCGCGGCCAGGGTCCCCAGGAACGATCGTCGGCTGGTTTTTTGCACGGCGTTATCCTCCCGCCCAAGTAGAACTACATTGTGATACTAATCGTTGAGCCTTGTCAGCTGGCCACACTTCCAGCGTTCTAAGCTTTCACTCGATCGATTCGTCCGCTACGCCCGCCGTGTGAGTGCCTCACCACGCCAGCCAGAACTACCTGTAGGGGCGCGTTGCCCGCTTCCGGCAAGGCGGCGCTTTTGTAGGCCCTTTTGCTAACTACCCCTCTGCAAGACCGTCGCCAATCCTTCCCCTGTTGGTTGTATAGAGGAGCGCGGTGCTCTCCTGTTGGATATATAGAGGAAAGCCTTCAATCCTGAATACGGACCGCGCGAAGGGAATGTTCCCTGAATGTTGTAAATCGTTTCAGCGTCCGACGGCCGTCCCGCAAGTGGGACTTTTCCGCTCGAAATCGAACAAAAATCGCACCGCTAGCGCGTCTCGGTTGCGCGAAATGTCACGGCCCTTTAACATTTTCAAGTGAAGCAATTTCATCCTCTCCGCCCGCTGCGCAACCCGCACGCGATGACCATCGCTTCGAATTTCTGGCCGCGCCCGGCGCGCCGCCTTGGTCCAAGCGTCGCTCGCGATTTTGAGACCGAGCCGGGATCGCGCGTCCGCGGCGATTGCCACTGGCAGAAAAATCCCACGTTGCATCCCACGCTCGTCGTCGTCCACGGACTTGAGGGTTCCAGCTCATCCGGCTACGCGCGCGGCACAGCAGAAAAAGCGTGGCTCGCGGGATTCAACGTCGTCCGCCTAAACCAGCGAAACTGCGGCGGCACAGAAAAGCTCAGCCCTACGCTCTATCACTCCGGCTTGAGCGTCGATATTCTGGGCGTCGTAGGCGAGCTGATCGAGCGCGACGGATTACCCGAAGTTTTCACGGCAGGCTATTCAATGGGAGGGAATCTCGTCCTGAAGATGGCCGGGGAACTGGGTGATGCAGCGCCGGATCAATTTCTCGGCGTCGTGGCGATCGCGCCAGCGCTCGATCTGGCTTCCTGCGCCGATGCGCTTGAGCGCCGCGAAAACTTCATCTACCAAAATCACTTCGTGAAACGGCTGAAGCGCCATATGCGCTACAAGGCCAGCCTGTATCCTGAAATTTATCCGATTGAGAAATTGGCGGAGTTCGCGAAAGTAAGAACCGTCCGCGATTTCGACGACGCCATTACCGCACGCTTCTGCGGCTTTCGCAGCGCCGACGATTACTATGAAACCTGCAGCGCGCTGCGCGTCATCGCGGGCGTTCGCCGCCCCACACTGATCATTACGTCGAAAAACGATCCTTTCGTGCCGTACGAGCCGTTCGAAGATCCCGCGATTGCCGGCAATCCATTCATCACCACAATCGCTACCGAACACGGCGGCCACTGCGCCTTCATTTCCAGCTCCAGCGGCGACGAACGCTTCTGGGCCGAGGCTCGCCTCGTCGAATTCTGCAAAAGCAAATCCCTGCTCGCCGCCAACCCCGAATTCTAGCGAGGCGATCGCCGCCTCACGAAACCGGCTTCTCCAGCGACTCCTGAAACCCATATGTAAGCAACTTCGCCGGCCCCGACTCCGTAACCACCATGTCGTCCTCGCACCGCATCCCAAACTCGCCAGGCACGTAGATGCCCGGCTCATTCGAAAACGTCATGCCGGGCTGCAAGGTAATCGTGCTGCCTTTCACCAGGTACGGCGACTCGTGCCCATCCATCCCGATCCCGTGGCCGAGGCGGTGTTCGAAGTATTTGTACCCGGGCCCGTAGCCCGCATCGACGATCACTTTACGCGCAGCGTCGTCCACCGAGCCGCACGCGTGGCCCGCCGTCGCGGCCGCAAGCGCCGCGTCTTGCGCCCGACGCACAATCTCAAACGCGCGCTGAAATTTTTCAGACGGTTTGCCAAGCACGCCCATCCGCGTCACATCGGATTGGTAGCCCTCCACCACGCAGCCGTCGTCGATCATCACGCCGGTGCCTTCACGCAGCACCTGCTCGGCGCTCGAACCGTGGGGCAGCGCCGACGAAGCGCCAAACTCCACAGACGCCCCGCCACGCAGTTGCATCTTCGCGTAACCGCGCTGCACCAGTTTTTCCACGTCGCCTTGCGTCATGCCCTCACGCAGCGATGCGAACGTCGCCTTGTACACCGCGCAGGTCGCCTCGCACGCGAGCCGCATCAATTCCAATTCGTGCTCGCTCTTCACCGCGCGGCACCCGACTGTGACCGGATCGCCGCTCGTGTACGTGAGTGATGGCACTGTCTTGCGCAGCCCGTCCGAAAACATATACGCCGTCGTCTGCTCGATTCCCACCGTGCCCGTGCGAATCCCCCGCTCAGTGAACCATTTCGCCGCCAACGCGTAGGGATTTTCGTCCTCTTCCCACGTACGCACAGGGATTTCCCAGCGCAATTGCTCGTGCAGGCGCGCCTCTTCGAAGGCGGGTGAAATCAAGAGCGGGTCGCCTTCGCGGGGAATCAGCAGCGCCAGGATTCGTTCGCTCGGCCACCAGCGGAAGCCCAGGAAATATGTCAGCGTCGTGCCCGGCGCGATGAACACAGCATCGATGCGTCCAGCGCTGTTCGCGCCCGCTGCAGTCGCGGAGTTGCCCATTAATTTCTGCGCCTGCGCGATCCGCGCTTTGTATTCATCCGTCGTGATCGGCTTCACGCGACCGCCCAGCGGCTTCAGCGTGTCAAACGCCGGCGGCAGCGAACCTCCACCTCCAGCCGGCCCCTGCCCCATCTCCATCCCGCCAGCCCCTATTGTGCCGTCTGCGTGCACTGCTGCCGTACACGCAGCCGCTACCCCCGACGCAACTGCTCCGGCACGCAAAACATCCCGCCGCGAAATCTTCACTCGCGTCTCCTGAGAATCCGAAGTTGTCAGCACGATCGAAATCAGTGGAAGTGTGAAATCAAAACCGCATCCGTAACGGTGCGGCCGCGCGCCAGCACCATCTGCTTGCCGTCCGGCGATAGTGCGAACGAAAAGAGCCTCAAATCAGCAAAGTTGGTCACCTGTTTCGGCGCAGCGGACGGTGCGCCAGCAGCGGCCGCCACCGGCTGCGCCCACAGATTCGCCACGCCGCCGCGCGTCACGGGATAGAGAATCGCGCGCCCATCTCTCGTCCAACTCAGCAGGGACACTGCGTCCTGATTGAAGGAAGCTCCGTCGGGCGCATCGTACAGGTGCTCAAACGCGCCCGTCGCCAGATTCATCACGGCCAGCTTCGTCGGCTTCGAAACATCCGGCGTGTACGTCACCGCCACGCTCTTTCCGTCCGGAGAAATCGCGGGCGTGGCAACAATGTCGCCCGTCTTCGAAATCTGCGTCGGCGCCCCGCCGTCGATGCTCACTTTCTCGAGTGCCACCGCCTGGCCGCTCGACTGCACATACACGACAAACGTCCCGTCCGGCGAGCACGACGGCAGAAGGTTGATCGGTCCCGGCGTAATCGCCTTCGCGTTCGATCCATCCACGTCCGCCCGATAAATTTTCAGCGAGCCGTCGCTGCCGAGCGACGCAAACACAATCCGTTTCCCATCGCCGCACGCCGATGGCCCCAGCACCGACATATCTCCAAGCGCCAGATCGCGCGAATCGCCGCCATCGGGCGTTGTCGATGCAAACTTGATGGCGCCGCCCGCATAAATCGAGTAGAGAATCGCTTCAGGCGTCGGCCAAATAATTCCAGTCCGTCCATCGGCGCGGTCGATACCAGACGTAATCTGCTTCGGGCCGGAAAACGCCGTGCCCGCCGCGCTGCTCGTCCACAGGCTCGACGTGATCGACCACGCCACCGTCGCCAGCGTCTGGCCATCCCCGGTTACGCTCGCGCCGGAATAGTAATTCAAATCGTTGGTGATGCGCCGCGCTTCGCCGTCAGGATAGGTGAGCTCCCAAATCTGCGAATTGAACGTCATCGTGTTCAGCGGTGCCGTGAAAACAATTCCGGAGCCGTCCGGCAGCCAACTCAGTTTGTTCAGATTCGCGAATCCTCGCGATCCGAGCGGCTTCACTTCTCTCGTGTCGAGGTCCATCACCTGAATCATGTTGCCGTTCGGATTTTTCGCATCGACGCGCGCCACCGCCAGCTTCTTGCCGTCGTCCGACCAGCCCGGCCCCACGCCGTTGTACATGTCGGGAAAGTGCAGCGTCGAAATCGCCTGCTCGTTTCCGCCGTTCGCATCCGACAAATAGATGGAAGACGAGTTGGTCTTCGACGAAATCCGGATCCACGCGATGCGCTTCGCATCCGGGGAAAACGCCACCGCGCTGTCCACGTCGGTAATCAAATGCTCAGGCGTCCCGCCCAGCGACGGCACCTTCCACAAATTCCCCAGGCCGGACCCTTCGGCCTGGCTGCGGTAGTAGAGGTAATTTCCGTCCGGAGAAAAAACGATGTCCTCGAGTTCCGCATCCTCCGTGCCAGGCACCACCTTCGCGGTGCTGCCCGTGCCGAGCTGCCGCACCCAGATCGCGTGGCCTTCCTTCGAATCCTGTGTGTACGCCAGAAATTTCCCGTCGCGCGAGATCGTCACCGAGTGCACATTGCCGCTCGTCGTCACCGGCGAAATCTGCATCTGCATGAACGCGTCTTCGCTGCTGTGTTTCGGCGTGGGTTTCTCTTCGGGCTTGTAAACCTTGAAGTAGTAGAAGCCGCCGGCTACGAGCAGGAAAATCGCAATTCGCATCCAGGGCGGCAGCGAGCGAAATGCCGACTTGATGCCCCAACCTTCGTCGGTGCGGTCACCGCGGTTCCGGCGTCCGCTGGAATCGCCAGGATCCACCGGCGGAATCGGCGGCACTGTGACCCCAGATCCTGGTACGGCCGGAGTCTGACCCGCAGCCGGAGAGATTTGCGTCGCGGACGTCTGCCATGTGGAGCTGTCGCGCCGAGCGTCCGGAGCTGCGGCTGGAACTTGCGCCGTCCATGTAGTTGCGGAGCTTCCCGCGCGCCCGGAATCCACGTCGCGCTTGAGGCGCTTCAAATCGCCGCGCAATTCAGCCGCGGTTTGGTAGCGCAGGTCGCGCTCCTTTTCGAGCGACTTGCCAATGATTTCCTCGAGCTTCGGCGGCATCGCCGGGTTCAGCGACGTCGGCTGCGCCGGCGTGCGATTCAGGATCGCATCGAAAATCACAGCGGACGTGCCGCCGCTAAAAGCAGGCTGTCCCGTGGACATCTCGTAGAGCACCGCGCCGAGGCTGAAAAGATCGGTGCGCGCATCAAGCTCCTCCCCGCGTGCCTGCTCGGGAGACATGTACGCAATCGTGCCGATGGCCGATCCGGGGCTCGTGACAAACACGTTGTCGGTGGTAGCCGCGGTAACAGAATTTCCGCCGCCTATCGCTTCCGCCACGCGCCGCGACGCGCCTTGCTTTGCGAGGCCGAAATCGAGAACCTTCGCCTGCCCGCGTGTGGTGATGAAGATGTTTGCCGGCTTGATGTCGCGGTGAATGATCCCGCGGGAATGAGCGGCGTCGAGTGCGTCGGCGATTTGCGCGCCGTAGTCCAGAAGGGAATCGGTGGCAAGAGGGCGCCCGCCGATGCGTTCCCGGAGCGTCTGGCCCTCCATCACTTCCATCACCAAGTAGGGACGGCCGTTGTGTTCGCCCGTATCGTGAATCGTGCAGATGTTGGGGTGATTGAAGCTCGACGCCGCGCGAACTTCGCGCTGAAAGCGTTCCAGGGAGATCGGATCGCGCGCCAGCTCTTCAGATAGGAATTTCAGCGCGACTTGGCGGCCCAATCGCGTATCTTCGGCGCGAAACACCTGCCCCATCCCGCCCGCGCCGAGGGGTTCGATGATTCGGTAATGTGAAATTATTTCGCCTATCATGCCCAGAATGAGGGTTCATCGTAGCCAAGTCGTCACACACACGCAACGGCGATTCCGCAGGCTGTTCGTAACGCGTCATAAAGCCTACGCTTGGTGCTTTGAACCCGGCAAAGTCCGGCACGAGGAAACTTGCCCGCCAATCCGTGCGTAGAACACTACGGAGAACACAGTGTGCGCCGCGCTTTGCACCAAAACGGCCAAGCGGCTACAATACAGATTGTTGGAATTCTGCGTCGTGTGCGCAGCCACCTGCCATACAGCACTGTTCCACCACATTCGCTCTGGGGGATCCCTTTCGCCGCACCGGCCCGCTTACGGGCCAGTACGCGCCTAAAGCAACGTTATGGACGTTGAAAAGCTCATAAACAGCGTCGTCGCGCGCTTCATCGGCACCAAGCACGAACGCGACATCAAAGCCATGCAGCCGATCGTTGCGGCTATCGCCGAGCTCGAGCCGGAAATGAAGCAGCTCAGCGACGCGCAGATCACCGCAAAGACCACCGAGCTGAAGAAGCAGGTGCAGGACCGCGTGGCGACGCTCGATCCCACCGACCCCAATTATAAGGCTCTCTTGAAGGAAGCCGTAGAGCCGGCGCTGATTCCGGCCTTTGCGCTGGTGCGCGAAGCGGGCCGCCGCACGCTCGGCATGCGCCACTTTGACGTACAGATGATCGGCGGAATCACCCTCCATCAGGGCAAGATCGCCGAAATGAAGACGGGTGAAGGCAAGACGCTCGTCGCCACGCTGCCCGCCTATCTGAACTCGCTCACCGGCCTGGGCGTCCACATCGTCACCGTCAACGACTACCTCGCGCGCCGTGACGCCGAGTGGATGGGACCAATTTACAAAATGCTCGGCCTTTCGGTCGGGGTGATCGTCCACGATCTGGACGACGCCCAACGCCGCGCCGCCTACGCCGCGGACATCACCTTCGGCACCAACAACGAATTTGGCTTCGACTATCTGCGCGACAACATGAAGTACGAGCTGGCCCAGTGCGTCCAGCGCGGCCATCACTTCGCCATCGTTGACGAAGTGGACTCGATCCTGATCGACGAAGCGCGCACTCCGCTGATCATTGCCGGACCGGCCGAGGAATCCACCGACAAGTACGTCCGCCTCGACAAGGTGATGCCCAAGCTGATCCAGGACATCGACTACACGCTCGATGAAAAGCACAAAACCTCGACGCTAACCGAAGAAGGCATCTCGAAGACCGAAAAGCTGCTCGGTCTGAACAATCTTTTCGATCCGGGCAACATGGACATCTTCCACCACGTCCACCAGGCGCTGCGCGCACATGCGTTGTTCCAGAAGGACGTTGATTACGTCGTGAAAGACGGAGAAGTGGTGATCGTCGATGAATTCACCGGCCGCCAGATGCCGGGCCGCCGCTGGTCCGACGGTTTGCACCAGGCCGTCGAAGCCAAAGAAGGCGTGAAAATCGAGCGCGAGAACCAGACGCTCGCCACGATCACTTTCCAAAATTATTTCCGCATGTACAAAAAACTCTCCGGCATGACTGGTACTGCGGAGACCGAAGCGCCCGAATTCGACAAAATCTACAAGCTCGAAGTGGTTGCCATCCCGACGAACCGCACGCTGATCCGCATCGAGAATCCCGACGTTGTGTACCGCACCGAAGCCGAGAAATACGAAGCCGCAGTGAATGGCATTCTGCAGGAAGACGGTACGAAGGTCGGCGGTGTTCGCCAGTACTGGGAACAGGGCCAGCCCGTGCTGGTCGGCAGTATCTCCATCGAAAAATCGGAAAAAATCGCCGCGCACCTGAAGAAAGCGGGCATTCCGCATCAGGTGCTCAACGCCAAGCAGCACGAGCGCGAAGCGATCATCATTTCGCAGGCGGGCCGCAAAGGCGCCGTCACCGTTTCCACCAACATGGCCGGCCGCGGTACCGACATTCTGCTCGGCGGCAATCCCGAAGCGATGACGCGCGATCATTTCCTTCGAAACAAGCTTGCGCTGCCGTACGCGCCGGCAAGCTCAGTGATCAACGCTCCGCAGGGTACTGAGACTCCCGCGCAAGCCGATGCAGCAGCCGTTGCGGCACTGGCGGGTAATTCCGCTGCCGCACCGGGTGGCAACGGACAGCCCGCATCGGGGAACGGAAATTCGAGCGGCAACATGGTTTTGTTCCAGATCGAAGGCAAAATCTTTCAGGTGCCGCTCGAACAGTGGAAGCCGGTATTCGACCAATTCGCCGCGCAGTGTAAGACCGAGCACGATGAAGTGGTCGCCATGGGCGGCTTGCACATTCTCGGCACCGAACGCCACGAAGCGCGGCGCATCGATAACCAGCTTCGCGGCCGCGCAGGACGCCAGGGCGATCCCGGCTCGTCGCGATTCTTCCTCTCGCTCGAAGACGACCTGCTCCGCATCTTCGGCGGCGAGCGCGTGAAGAATTTGATGTTCCGCCTCGGCATGACCGAAGGCGTTCCCATCGAATCGAAAATCATCAGCAACCGCATCGAGAACGCGCAGAAGGCCGTCGAGGCCCAGAACTTCGAAGCCCGCAAACACCTGCTCGAATACGACGACGTGATGAACAAGCAGCGCGAGACGATCTACAATCTCCGCCGCTCGTTCCTGGAAGGCCGCGATCAAAAGGAATTCGTTCTCGAGCGGGCTGACGCGATCGCCAACGAACTCGTTGAGACTTACTGCCCCCGCGAGCAGCATCCCGATCAGTGGAACATCACGCAATTCTCAAACGAAGTTCTGAACCAGTTCGGCTTCGATCCCAAGGCAGTGGGCATCGACTTCGCGAAGCTGAATCACGATCAGCTTGTCGATGATCTCCACGACAAAGTGATCGCCCGCTACGAGGAAAAAGAAGCCTTGTTCAGCGCGCCCACGCTTCGCTGGCTCGAGCGCCACATCCTTCTCGATGTGGTCGATGGCCAGTGGAAAGACCACCTCCTCACTCTCGACCACCTGAAAGAGGGAATTGGCCTGCGAGGCTACGGCCAGAAAGATCCGCTCGTCGAATTTAAGAAGGAAGCGTTCACGTTGTTCGACGATTTGATGAACCGCATCGATACCGAAGCGGTCCGCTTCTTGTTCCTCGTGCGCCCGGCCGATCCGGCCAGCGCGCCGCAACAGCGCGTGGTCGCTCCGGGTCAGTCGCCGATGGCAACTGGCACTTCTGCTCCGGCATCGTCTGCCACTGCAACAGCTACCGCTTCAGCGGCTCCGGCGCAGCCGCCGTCGAACGCAACTTCCACCGGCGGACCGCGTCTTCCGGCACTCGGCGGTCTCTCACAGTTTTCACCCGAAGAACTGGAACGCCGCCAGCGCCGCCAGCAGCAGCAAATGCAGTTCCAGGCAGGCTCGACTCCCAGCGAGCCGCCAAAGCAAGCTCGCAGCGCCGCGAAGGTCGGACGCAACGACCTGTGCCCATGCGGCTCCGGCAAGAAATACAAGAAGTGCCACGGCACAGATAGCTAGGTCTCGCAGCGCCGTGGCACAGGTGTTCGCGCCTGTGCGCACCCCACATATTGTGGGGTGCGGCTTTAACCATTTCACCCACGATTGCCAGCGTTAAGCCCCCGAAGGCGCAATCGGTCCTCCGGCTCCGCAGTCGTGCCCACCTGCTTTTTCTTTTGAACATTTCCCACGCCCTCTGCGTATCCTCGTGTGACGCGCACCAATCCGTCTGGAGGACTTCGACATGAAATCGCAATCCGCGCTTCTGCCCACCGTCGTAGCGCTTTCGCTGGGCGTCGCGATCGCCGCACCACCCGCAATGCAAGCACACGGTTGGAACGCTACCGAGCCGGAGACGAATAAAGTCACTTCCTACGTCCCCGCGCGTACGAATCCCCCTTCGGCGCCTCACGCATCATCCGTATCAGCGATTCCCCACACCCGTACGCCGTTCGGTGACGACGGCCACTTCGATCGCACGCTCACCGTCAGCGGCCCCGTCGATCTCGACGTCCAAACCGGTTCCGGCAACATCGTCGTGAAAACCGGCGACGCCTCGAAAGTGGAAATCCACGCGAAGATTCACGCGAACCGCGGCGGCTCCGCCGACGTGCAGAAATTTATAAGCGAGATCGAAGCCAATCCGCCAATCGAGCAGAACGGCAACTCGATTCGCGTCGGCCACATCGACAACAACGACTGGAAACACAACATTTCGATCAGCTACGAAATCACCACGCCCGTGCAGACCAAGCTGGTTTCGCAGTCCGGCTCGGGCGATGAAACGATCGAAGGCGTCGCCGGACCGCTCGAAGCCAATAGCGGTTCCGGTTCGCTGAAGATTTCGAATATCGGCAGCGAAGTCCACGCCCGCACCGGTTCGGGCGAGATCGTCCTCTCGGGCGTGAA
This sequence comes from uncultured Acidobacteriota bacterium, assembly GCA_963702125.1. Classification (GTDB taxonomy): domain Bacteria; phylum Acidobacteriota; class Terriglobia; order Acidiferrales; family UBA7541; genus Palsa-295. Next base: position 2,463,271 of record OY969716.1, on the reverse strand, counting down.
AGGCGGCGCGAAACTTTCCGCGGGCAGCGGCTCGATTTCGGCGAAGGGAATTGCAGGCGGCCTCGACGCGTCGAGCGGCAGCGGCAGCATCATTCTCGATCAGACCGCGCCGGGCAACGTCGAGATTCAAACGGGCTCGGGCAGCGTCGAGGTCACCGGCGCAAATGGCGCGGTAAAGGCGCAGACCGGCAGCGGCGGAATTTCCGTGGCAGGAAACCCTACCGGCGAGTGGACGCTGCATTCCGGTTCAGGAGACGTTGAAGTCAAACTTCCGCCGCAAGCCTCCTTCAACCTCGTCGCGCACACCGGCTCTGGCTCGATCGATTCGAATCGCGAGATCGCCGTCCAGGGCAAGATCAGCCCGCGCGAACTCAATGGCAAAGTCGGAGGTGGGGGACCTACCGTCGAACTCAGCACCAGCTCCGGCTCGATTCAGATCCGCTAAAAACAACGCAGCATCAAAATCCTCGCCGCGTCCGGACCCGCGCAACGAAATTTGCTGCGCGAACTTTCGGGCGCGGCGAGATTTATTTTGTCTAGTGTTGTTTTCGCGCCGTTGACCTTCGCCCCGGGAAAAATGTGCTACTCTCCCCCCTCTCGGGACACGCCTCTACGGGAGCAAGACGATGAACGGCACCGCACGACATTGCCACCGGCCCGGTTGTTCCAACGCGATCCCGCCCGCGCTCGTTTGCACGCAGCTCTGCGTGAATCATTTTCTTGATGAAGCCTCCGTGCGCGCCGAGCAGGCGTTCGCCTACTGCCAGCGTGGCGAGCCTCTTCGCTCCGCCGATTTGGAGTGGCTGCTTTCAGACGCTCTCGCCACCGTCCAGCATCTTGAAGCCGGCGCCGACGAACCGGACGCCGATCAGCGCGACCGCATGCTCGAACTCGTCCTGAGCCTCGCGAATCTCCACGAATACGCCGCGCACCACTCGATCCCCATCAAGCGCCCCGCCTAGTTCGCGTTAGGAAATCCGCGCCGCTCGAAAGCCGCCGTAGTGCCACGTGCGTATCGCGAAACACCCATCCGCACGAGCCTTGAAAACCCGCTCGATTCGTTCCAAGCTGGAACTTCCTTAATCTATGGCCGACGAACCCAAGAAACCCGATTCTTTTCGCCCGCAGGACCCGCACATCCCTGGCGTTACGGATAATCCAAAGCGCGAACAAGAAGCCGAAAAACTCAGAAAACTCGCTGAGAAAGCGCAGCGCGGCGCATCGTCGTCGTCGCCTGCTGTGTCACCCGCGCTCATCGGCATCATTCTAGGAATCTTTGCTGTGGTGGGCCTGGCCTATTTCGGCGTGAAATGGTGGGAGACGCAGCGCGCACTGAAACAAGCCGAAAATCCGCCCGTTGCTGCGGGTACCACCGACTTGCCACCGACAAACACCACGGTGGCCGACTTGCCATTCGGTCCCGGTCCCGTCGCCACCACGGCCGAACTTTCCAAACAGTGGTCGTCGAAGCGCTTCATCTTCCGCGCGCCCCAGACCGCAGACAACATCCCCGCCGTCGTGATCAAGCTTCCGAATAATGTTTACTGGGGCATTTCGTTGCGCGAGCCGTTTGGAACCTGCGAAATGGAATACGTCACGGACACGGAAAAAATCAACGCGGTCTATCGCTTCCAGACCGACCATCCAATGATCGGCGATCCGTGCACGAAGGCTGTTTTCGATTTGCTGAAGTACGGACCGGCTCCCGGCGGAGTCGTCCGAGGCGAAACCGTCAGCGGCCAGGCCGTCCGTCCACCAGTCGCGATTCAAATGGTCGTGAAAGGTAAAGACGTCGTCGCCGTGAAAATCGAAGAATAGGCAGGGAAGTATCGGGCCTTTCGGACTTCGAAAGCGGAGTTACGGGTTGGCCGCACGCGTCACCCAAACCTCGCCGTAGCCTCGTAAAACCCGTCGCGTAGCCTCAACTTGCAACCGGTTCCGCGCCATCCGCACCCGCGCATCGCTTCACTTCGTCTCCCATTTTCCCCGAAAGTACCATCGCCACCATCTTCTGATCCGCCGCAAAACTCCAAAACGGATGCCCAAACGTCGCCGGCTTATTGTGCTCCACGAAAAAATGCGAGCACCACGCCAGCGCGTACGGCACCGCCAGCGCCGCAAGGATTAGCCACGGCCGCCGGAACACAATTGCCAGCACCAGGATCGTCCACCCCGATAACGTGCCAATCGTGTGGATCGCTCGCGTTATTGGGTCGCGATGCGCCAGCACGTAGAAGCTCCAGAATTCGCGGAACGTTTTCGGAGTCTCCATGCCGCGAAGTGTAGCTCCGCCCCGACGCTCCCTTCAAACACAAAAAAGCGGGCCCGCATCGCTGGGATGCAAGCCCGCCGTTTTGTTTGTTTGGCCGGTATCTCGAGTTATAAATCGTATGAAAAATTAATTCGAAGAAGCCGTCAGCCCCTCCACGGACCGCGCCACCATCACCGGCAATCCCGTCGCTGGATCCTCCAGAATGAATCCAACCACGCGGATCGAAATCGGTGACGTGCCGCTGAGCGCCGAAAGCCCGCTCAGGTTGATGAAGTTTGTTTCGTTGGTCGTGAGCACGGGAAGCGGCTGCGGCAGCAGCACACCTGCGGTCCAGTCGTCGCTCAGCGAAAACGAACCGAGGTTGCCATTCTGAATTACCGTGCTGCCCGGAACCCACGTGCCGGCCTGCCCCTGCCGTTGAAGCACGACGCGCTTCACCGTCAGCTGGCTTTGTCCGTTCGTCGTAGTCAGCGATCCGGAAATGCCCACGCGCTGTCCGGCGGCGAGCGCCGAGTTGTTGAAGATCAGCGTCGTCAGCGGCAGATTGATGTGCTCGATGTGATAGTTTTCGCTGCCGTTCAAGCTGACCGTTTCGATTTGCCCGTCGCTGATGCCGTTGATCGCGGGCAATTCGTCGCGCACGTAAAGGTCGGCCGCTGTAGCTCCACCCGACGGTGGTCGCACGCTCGTCAGCAAACCGCCCAGGTAAAACTTCTCCATCGATACCACGTCGATTTCCGACGCATCGATATTGTGCGTTACCGGATCGATGGTGCCCGAGACCGCGACGATCGTATCCGTCGTGAATGTGTTCACCGCGATCGACGGATCGTCGAATACGGTACTGTCGCTCGTCGTAACGGTCCACTGGCGTCCATGGGGTCCTTGAATATTAAATGTATTCGCGCCAGTCACGCCGACCACGCCGCCCATAAACTCGTCGATGGGGATCTGGTCAGTCAGCGCATTCTCAAGCGCTACTTCAAACACCGGATTCACGGCGCCCGTGATCTGCCCGTTCGAATCCGTCGCGAGCGATTGCCGCAAATCAAATTCCATGCGCAGGCCGAAAAGGTCGGAGCTGGTGACGCTCACGGGTTGATTGAAATTTACCGTCACGCTGTTCGTCGAGAGCGTTCCATCGATCGTGCTTATCGTCGGCGGATTCACCGTGGTATTGAGGTACCCGATCACCGGTGCAGAGATCGTAATGGTCGCCGAGGAATAGGTGCCCGTCGGAACCGAAGTCAGATCGAGAAGTTGATGCAAGCCGCTTAGTTTCGCGAAATCCACTACGGCCGGCTGCGTCAGCACGCTCACATTCGTGGTGCCGTTGTTTAGCGTGATCCCGCTTACCGTCACTTCGCACGAAATTACGCTCGGAAGCGGCGCGTCCGTCCCGATGCTGTACACCGATGCTTGCTCTTGCGCGGGCGGTGTGGACGAGCCACTTCCACCGCCGCTACAACTTGATAGCCCTGCGGCTGATAAGATTGCGATGAACACACCCATAGCTTTCGAGTAACGCATTGCGTTTCTCCTTATGACGACGGACCGGTATGAAATGCCGGACTTCCAGGCCCCGAAGTATCCTGCGAGTGAAACCCAGCGCTGTCGGAATAGTTTCGATGAATTTCGCGAAATCTGAATCGCGACCAGGTCGTTCAGCATCGGGCGCGTGTAACAATTTGTTCGCTTTTGCATCGCCTCTGCGCCGCATTGGCTCTCAGCTCGCGAGCGCCCTCCTTGCTGCGCTCCCACCGCCGGTTTATCATTGTGGATTCAATCTTTCATCGCTGACGCGACTGAAGAGCTTCGCACTCAAAAGGGAACTGATGCCTCCGGGACACGCACACGGAACACCGAACGCGCCAACGCTGGAAAAGAAGCCGCCGATTGCGGGCGTGAAAAATCTCGTCGCCGTTGCCAGCGGAAAGGGCGGCGTGGGCAAGACCACCGTCGCCGTGAACCTCGCCCTCGCCTTAAAATCGATGGGCTACTCCGTCGGCCTGATGGACGCGGACGTGTACGGCCCCAACGTTCCCGTAATGCTTGGAACGACCGAGCAGCCGCAAGCTGTAAACGACAAGACGATCATCCCCGTTACCACGTACGGCCTGAAAATGATCTCGATGGGCCTGCTGAATCCGGGCGACCGGCCGCTCGTGTGGCGTGGTCCCATGCTGCACAGCGTGATTCAGCAATTTCTGCGCAGCGTGCAGTGGGGGGAGCTGGATTATTTGCTCGTCGATTTGCCGCCGGGCACGGGTGACGTGCAACTTTCGCTGATCCAGAGCGTCGCTGTCACTGGTGCCGTCGTCGTCACCACGCCGTCGATTGTCGCGCTGGCCGATGTGCGCAAGGCCGTCGAAATGTTCCGTCAGGTGAACGTCGAGATTCTCGGCGTCGTCGAAAATATGAGCTACTTCGCGTGCCCGCACTGCAACGGCCGCATTGACGTCTTTGGCCACGGCGAAGGCCAGCACATGGCCGAATCGTTTCGCGTCCCATTTCTTGGGGAGATTGAGATCGACCCGCAGATTCGCATCGGTGGAGACACGGGCAAGCCGGTTGCATCGCTGGGCGAAGACGCACCGGGCGGGAAGAGCATTTTCAGCGTCGCGCGCCGGCTCGTTGAGCGTCTCGACCAGGTGAACGCGGCGGCCGCTGCACCTGTGGTTCAGATTCTTTAAAGCGTGCGACGAACTTCAGCGTGTAAGTACGAATGTACGGGAGTTGGACTGTGATTCGATCTTATCGCGGACGCATGCCCCAGATCGCCGCCACCGCCTATGTGGATCCGGCAGCCGTGATCATCGGCGATGTGGTGCTCGGTGAGCACTCGAGCGTGTGGCCGTGCGCCGTGATTCGTGGCGACGTGCACTACATCCGCATCGGCGCGCGCTCCAACGTCCAGGATAATTCCGTGCTGCACGTGATGCGCGATACGAACCCGCTCGTGCTCGGCGACAACGTCACTGTCGGCCACAGCGTCACGCTGCACGGCTGCACCATCGAGTCGCGCTGCTTGATCGGAATGGGCAGCATCATTTTGAACGGCGTCGCAATCGGCACAGGCTCGATCGTCGCGGCAGGCACACTGATTCCGGAGCGCACCGTGATCCCTCCGGGCAGCCTCGTGATGGGCTCGCCCGGCAAAGTGCGCCGCCCACTCACAGCCGACGATCAAGCCTCCATCGATCGCTACGCGCAGAATTATTTCGAATACAAAGAAATCTACAGGGCCGAGCCGACAGCGTAATGAACGAACGCAAACAATTTCGAGCCATCAAAGGCACACGGGACATCACGCCGCCAGATTCAGCGCTTTGGAACTGGTTTGAGCGCACCGCGCGCGACACCTTCGAAAGTTTCAACTTCCGCGAAATCCGTCTGCCGATTTTCGAGGAGACTTCGCTCTTCGCGCGCTCCGTGGGCGAGGAAACCGACATTGTTGGTAAGGAAATGTACACCTTCGAAGATCACCATCCCCGCGAGTTTGAGAGCATACGATCGAGCATATTATCCAGACATCCGGACTTTTCAGACCCCGCCTCGGTCGAGCTGTTTTCAATGAATGTCACACAACTTTATGAAACGGTCTCCGCTGGTCTAGCCGACGGTCGGCTGCCAAAGTCGCCCGACCTGCTTGCGGTTCGGGAGCGAATTCCGCTGGCATTTGGGGAGTTCACAAAACTCCGCAATCAGCTGGAGCAGGGTTCCGACCCAGTGGCAGAAGGGCAAATCAAGGAAAGCGTTTTCACTATTCTGGCGATCGTCTCAGCCGCAAAATTCGGGGAAACGGTTTCATTGCGCCCGGAAGCGACGGCGAGCACGATGCGGGCCTATATCGAACGCGGTATGCACGTACTGCCCGGAAACGTAAAGCTGTACTACATGGGGCCGATGTTCCGAAGAGAACGGCCGCAGAAGGGACGTTACCGCCAGTTTTATCAGATCGGGGCGGAAGTGCTGGGTCAGTCGGATGCGCCGGCGATTGATGCCGAACTGATTGAGATGCTTATGGTGTTTTTCGAGCGCGTGGGACTCACGCGAACGACGCTCTATATCAACTCGATTGGCGACAAGAATTGTAGGCCTGCTTACGTGGAGTTGCTGCGCTCGGAGTTAAGGAAGGTGAAAGACCTGTTGGGCGCCGATAGCCAGAGGCGCATCGATACGAATCCTCTGCGGGTGCTGGACTCGAAGATCCCGCAGGAGCAGGAAATTATTGCGAAGCTGCCGCGAATTGCAGATCACTTATGCGATGCATGCAGAGGTAACTACGCAAAGCTGAAGGAAGAGTTGGATCTGCGCGGGATCAGTTTTGAAGAGAACTGGCGCTTAGTACGCGGTCTGGACTACTACACGCGAACGACGTTCGAAGTGATCGCGGAAGGATTGGGCTCCCAGAACGCGGTATGTGGCGGAGGGCGCTACGACGGACTAGTGGAATTGCTCGGCGGCCCTCCGACGAAGGGTATTGGTTTTGCGATCGGAACGGACCGCTCGATACTCTCGATTCAAGAGCTGGGGAATTTGCCAATATTACCGGGGTTGGATGTATTCGTGACATGGATCGGTATGGGCACATATCCGACTGCTGTCGGGATCACGAGCACACTGCGAGCGGCGGGATTTGTGGTTGAACTGCCCGGCGAGGAAATGAAATTCAAGAAACTGTTGAACCTTGCTGATAAACAGCGCGCGAAATATGCCCTGATTATTGGCAGTGACGAGGTTGCTTCTGGCACGTTCACGTTAAAGAGGCTCGCCGATGGCGACCAAAAGAAGCTCAACGAAGCCGAATTGCTGGAAACTCTGAAAAACGAGAAAAAGGGATAACCGTGCTCGACACACTGGGAAATCTGACACGCACAAACTACTGTGGCGCGCTGCGCGCATCCGACGCTGACAAAGAAGTCGTCCTCATGGGCTGGGTCCATCGCCGCCGCGACCTCGGCCAACTGATCTTCATCGACCTGCGCGACCGCGCCGGTATCGCGCAAATTGTGTTCAATGCCGAGATCGATCCGGCCGCGCACAAAAAGGCCGAAGAGCTGCGCTCCGAATTCGTCGTCGCCGTGAAAGGCAAAGTCACGAAGCGCCAAAAGGCCAATCCCGACCTGCCCACGGGCGAAGTGGAAGTGATGGCCTCGTCGCTTTCGATCCTCAACACGTCGAAAACGCCGCCTTTCCAGATCGAAGACGAAGTCACCGCCAGCGAAGAAACGCGCCTGCGCTACCGCTACCTCGACCTGCGCCGCCCCAAGCTCCACAGCAATATCGAGCTACGGCATCACATCGTCCTCACCATGCGCAAGACGCTCAGCGACCTCGGCTTCTTCGAGATTGAAACGCCGCTTCTCACCCGCTCCACGCCCGAAGGCGCGCGCGATTGCCTCGTCCCGAGCCGCATCCATCACGGCCAGTTCTACGCGCTGCCGCAGTCGCCGCAGATCTTCAAGCAGATCCTGATGATCTCCGGCATGGATCGCTACTTTCAGATCTGCAAATGCATTCGCGACGAAGATTTCCGCGCCGACCGCCAGCTCGAATTCACGCAGCTCGACCTTGAGATGTCGTTCCCGCGCCAGGAAGACATTTTCCACGTGATTGAGCAGGTCATGGTCGCGACGCTCGGCGTCATCGGCGTGAAACCTACCGCGCCGTTCCGCCATCTCGATTACAAAGTCGCGCTCGCAAAGTATGGCTCCGATAAGCCCGACCTGCGCTTTGGCATGGAACTCCATGACGTCACGTCGCACTTTGAGCCCGCGCGCGAGACCTTCAAATTCGAAGGCAATATTCAGGCCGTTGTCGCCCCGGGTGCGGCCGCGTGGTCGCGCAAACAGATCGACGAACTCGTTGAAGCAGGGAAGGCCGCCGGAGCAAAAGGCGTTTACACCGTGAAAGTCGCCGCCGAAGGCATTACCTCGGCGCTCGAAAAAAATCTCGGTGCAGACGGCCTCAAAAAACTCGTCGAAGCGCTCGGCGCGAAACCCGGCGATCTGATCGTCGCCGCTTCGTCGAAAGACCAGATTCCCCACACCGACACGTCGCTCAACGTCGGCGGCGCGCTGCGTCTCTACCTCGGCGACAAACTCAACCTCATCGACCGTTCCAAGTGGGAGTTTGCCTGGATCACCGGCTTCGCCCTGTTTGAATGGAGCGAGCGCGACAAACGCTGGGTGAGCGCGCAGCATCCGTTCACCGGCATCTACGAGGAAGACATCGAGAAACTTGAAACCGCGCCGTGGGAGTGCCGCTCGAAGGGCTACGACCTCGTCCTCAACGGTAACGAACTCGGCTCCGGCTCGATTCGAATTCACCGGCAAGACGTGCAGGCGCGCATGTTCAAAGCCCTCGGCCTCTCGGACGAAACCGCGCGGCACCGCTTCGGCTTTTTCCTGGACGCTCTCACCTACGGCACGCCTCCGCACGGCGGCATCGCGCTCGGCATCGACCGCATCGCCATGCTCCTCGCCGGCGAAAAGTCCCTGCGTGACGTGATCGCATTTCCGAAAACCACCAAGGCCCAGGACCTGATGTCCGAAGCTCCCTCGAGCGTCGATACCGACCAGCTCGACGAACTCGGCATTCAGATCAAGCCGGAAGTGAAGTAACCTGTCGCGCGTGTTTCGATGTGAAACGCCGGCACTCGCACCGAAAGTGTTTCAGAACGGAGTGGAGCGTCACTTGCTATCGAACCACCGAGCGTAACGATGATTTTGCCGACGCCATATCGCTTCGAATGCTCGCGCTGCCGCCGGGCTTACGCGTGGTCGTTGTCACGTATTCGGCTCGGCTGGGGCATGCGCGAATGCGCCCGGTGCCACACGGTCTTCGGCGACGGTTCGATCGAGTGGAATGCAGCGACGCCGAAGCAGAAGCGGCAATTTCTCCTGCCCTGGAAAGCCTGGGTATTTTTGCTGGTCAACGTGATTATGGCGGCTTTCGCGGGTCTGCTTGAATACTCTCGTTCGGTGAGCGACGCAGCTTCTGTCGCGATTTTTGTTTTGGGCTTGGCCGTGATCCCGCTTACGATTCGCCTCATTTTGTGCGCGTTTGCGATTCAGCGCTCGATGCGGCGATCTGAGCAATCGTGGCTCGCCAGCGCTGGATACCGGCCGCAGCGAACCTTGGAGCACTAGCAAAAGTGAGTCGGATACGCATACTTCCGGAGAACGTCGCCAATAAAATCGCCGCGGGCGAAGTCGTCGAACGCCCCGCGTCCGTCGTAAAAGAACTGCTTGAGAACGCGCTCGACGCCGGGGCGAAATCGATCCGCATCGAAGTCGAGTCCGGCGGCAAGCGCCTGATCCGCATCACCGACGACGGCTGCGGCATGAATCCCGACGATTCTCTGCTCGCCTTCGAACGCCACGCCACCTCGAAAATCCGCGGCGCCGAAGACTTGCTTTCCATCGCCACGCTCGGCTTCCGCGGCGAAGCTCTTCCCACGATCGCCGCCGTCTCGCGTCTAGTACTAGAGACGCGCGCCACCGAAGAAGACGCCGGCACGCGCGTCGAATTCGCCGGAGGCAAGCTCGTCAGCGTCAAGCCCGCAGGCGCGCCGTCCGGCACCTCGATCACCGTAAGCGATATTTTTTACGCCGTCCCCGCGCGCCGCAAATTCCTGAAGTCCGAAACCACCGAGCTCGGCCACATCGCTTCGCTCGTCACCCACTACGCCCTCGCGCATCCCGAAGTTCACTTCGTCTTGAAAACGCCTTCGCAAGATATCCTCGACTGCGCGCCGGTCGAACGCCTCGCCGACCGCGTTTACCAAATCTTTGGTCGCCAGGCGCTCGAAGAACTCACCGAAATTCCGTTCACCGAAGCGCCCGTGCGCACCGCGATCACCGAGCCGCCGCTTGAAGCCACCGAACAAGCCGCTACCATAAAAGTCAGCGGCTTCACGGCGCGACCTGAAGTCCAGCGCTCCAATCGCAACGGCATCTACATTTTCGTCAATCGCCGCCTCGTGCGCGACCGCCTGCTTCTCCACGCGATCGGCGAAGCGTATCGCAATATCGTGCCGCCGGGAGTTTTTCCCGTCACGCTGCTGTTTCTCGAGATGCCGTATGAAGAAGTCGATGTGAACGTGCATCCCGCCAAAATCGAAGTCCGCTTCCGCCATCCGCAATTCATTCACGATTTCACGCGCGATGCGATTCGCCACGCGTTGTCGCTCGCGCGCTCCGTGCCCGGGTTTCAGCCCGCCCCGGGCGTCACCGCCGCGGCAGCCGCTGCGGGCAACGCCGCGTACAACGGCGGCTACGGCCCGACCTTCGCCTCGGCCGAAGCGCGCACTGTGATTCCAGATTCAAACGGCTCCGCCGCGGGCGCTGCCACCGCCGGGCCGCCGCGCGCCGTGATTCCCACTTCGCTCGGCTACACGCCCGGCGCCGCCGAAGCGTTCGAGCTTTCCGGCGCGCCCGACCGCCCGATTCCGCAGCGCCTCCAATTTGAAAGCGACGGTGCGTCTCCGATCGCGCTCGATAATCCCGCCACGGCGCAATCGAGTCACATCGTCCCGCCGATCGTCGATGCCACTGCCTCCTCCGCCGTGAACTCTCCCGGCGCGCTGCCCACCATCGAGCAGATCTCTGACCTCAAACCTCTCGGCCAGGTCAGCGCCAGCTTCATCGTCGCCGTCAACGGCGAAGGCCTCTGGATCATCGACCAGCACGTCGCGCACGAGCGCATTCTTTTCGAGCAGCACCTCCGCGCGCGCCGCGAGGGCGAACTCGGCGGCCAGCGCCTGCTTGCGCCGATCGTCGTCGAGCTTTCCCCGCGGCAAATCGTGATCTTCGAGCAGATCGCGGAAGAACTTGGCGCGAACGGTTTTGAAGCCGAGCTGATGGGCGCGCGCAGCGTCGCCATTCACGCCGCGCCCGCCGGCGTGACCAGCGGCGACGCCGAGCGCCTGCTCTTTGAAATCCTCGACGGCATCGCCCGCGAAAATCAGGCCATCTCCATCGATTCGCTGCAGGCGAAAATCGCCGCCTCCACCTCCTGCCACGCCGCCATAAAAGTGAATACGCCGCTCGATGCGACAAAAATGGAATGGCTGCTCGGCGAACTTGCGAAAACCGAATACCCGATGAGCTGCCCGCACGGCCGCCCCGTCGTGCTGCGCTATTCGGTTCGCGAAATCGAGCGCGCCTTCAAACGGATTTGAGTCTCGTGAAACAGTGGATCATTGCCATCGACGGCCCGGTCGGCTCGGGGAAGAGCACGCTCGCCCGCCGCGTCGCCGAACTGATGGGTTACATCTACATCGACACAGGCGCGATGTACCGCGCGCTCGCGCTCAAAGCGCTGAAGCGCGGCCTCTCGCTCGATGCCGATGCCGAACTCGAATCGCTCGCGCAGGCAACGCGTATCGACCTCGAAGCCAACTCCGATGCCGCTGCCGGCACGCAGCGCATCCTGCTCGACGGCGAAGACGTCACAACCGCCATCCGCACGCCCGAAGTTTCGCAAGCCGCCTCGAAAGTCGCCGTCAATGCCGGCGTCCGCCACGTGCTCGTCGCCGAGCAGCGCCGCGCCGGCATCGCAGGCGGCGTCGTGATGGAGGGCCGCGACATCGGCAGCGTCGTCTTCCCCGAAGCCGAGCTGAAAATTTTCCTCACCGCGTCGCCTGAAATCCGCGCCCAGCGCCGCTGGCGCGAGCACCAGCAAAAAGGCGATCAGATCGGCCTCCAGCGCACGCTCGAAGAAATCCGCGAACGCGACAAGCGCGACGTCGGCCGCGCCACCTCGCCCCTGGTCCGTGCCGCAGACGCCGTCTTCGTCGATTCCACTGCCATGGAACCCGAAGAAGTCGCGAAGCTCGTCGTAATGCTAGCCAACGACGGCCTCGCCCGCGCCGCCACGAACTAACGCGCTGGTGCAGTAGCATGGGCAATCCTGCCGGTGTGCGTTTGACTTCAACTACGCCGCCTATCGCGAAACGAATGGCGCCGCGTTACTGCAACTGGATTTGCATCCGAATTTGCGTTAATGTCGGGCCGTATCAAGTGCGCGGCGGCGCTTTCGAGGGAAACTCATGTCACGTCGCGCTCTGCTGCCGCTGTTCCTCTGCATCTTTGCCTGCTGTTCGATCCTGAGCCGTTCTGTTCACGCCCAAAAAATTCCAATCGCCTTGCGCACGTACCCGCTTCCGTGCCAGCCAACCGCTCTGGCTGCCTCCGCTGACGGCGCGACGGCGTGGTTCGCCTGCGAGCAAAACGCTACGGGGGCGCTCAAATCGGACTGGGTCTATCCAAATTCGGTTTACGCGCTCGACCTCCTCTCAGGCAAGGCGCGCAAAATCTCCGAGGGACACGGCGTGGTCCGCTTCCTCCCCGCGCCTCGCGGATCGCAAGCGATCCTGTTCCGGCTTGGCGAAAGGCGCGCCAGGCGCGCGCTGCTGCTCGAAGGCCTCCGCGTCGTAAAACCGCTTCCTATCGATTCAGCGATCGAGTGGAGCGCCGACGGCACGATGGTCTATTTCGAGGCGGGCTCGACGGTCCAGGCCGAAGCCTGGGACATTCTTGGCGTCCTGACGCTGAAGGACTCATCGATCAAAAAATCGAAGCTGACTCTCCCGGCAGACGGATTATTCGTCTGTCAGGCTACCGGCGAAATCTACACCGGAGGGCCTTGGTTCGATGGCACCGGGAAAATGTATTTCGATACCGTCGAATACGATTCAAAGGGAAAATTTGTCAGAAAGGCTCCCACGCTTCCGCTCGGCTGGCTCTCGCCGAACTGCCGTTACATGGCGACCCCAGATTCTTACGACGGCCCGCTACCATGGGAGATCGTTGAATTTCAATCCGGCAAGCGGCTCGCTCGCTTTGTGGAGTCGGATGATTCGAGTTCCCCGTGGGTCAGTTTTGTCGCTTGGAATCCACGGCGCGAAAGCGTCTATTTGCGCACGATCGATACACCCGTGAAAGGCAGCGATACCGCGACACGGACGGTTTTACAAGCGGTGGACGCCGCAGCCGATAACAAAGTGCTCGCTGAATTCGCCGATTTTAGCGGAGCAGCCGCCTGGAGCGCCGACGGCTCAAGCGTGCTGCTCGCAAAAGGGAATCAACTCCTGACAATCCCGATCGATCCGGCTCGGTAGCCCCGCGGTCAAAAAAATCGCCCCCACAAAACAAAAACGCGCACGGCCCGCAAAGGCCGTGCGCGTTTTTTGAAACGGTAACGAGTGTCGAAGCGCCTAAAGCGTTACGACGGGCTCGACATCGACGCCAAAAATTCAGCGTTGCTCTTGTTCTTCGTGAGGCGGCCAAGCAGCAATTCCATCGCTTCCACTGTTGAAAGCGGGCTCAGCACCTTGCGCAGCACCCAGATGCGGTTCAACTCGTCGGGCGGCAGCAGCAGCTCGTCTTTACGCGTACCCGAGCGGTTGATATCGATCGTCGGGAACACGCGCTTATCGACGAGCCTGCGGTCGAGGTTGATTTCCATATTACCGGTGCCTTTGAACTCTTCGAAAATCACGTCGTCCATGCGGCTGCCGGTGTCGATCAGCGCGGTCGCCATAATGGTCAAAGACCCGCCTTCCTCGACGTTACGCGCTGCGGCAAAGAACCGGCGCGGACGCTGCAACGCGTTCGCGTCGATACCGCCGCTCAAAACTTTGCCGGAAGGCGGCGTCACCGCGTTGTAGGCGCGGCCAAGGCGCGTCAGCGAGTCGAGCAGAATCACCACGTCGCGCTTGTGTTCCACCAGGCGCTTGGCCTTTTCGAGAACCATTTCCGCCACTTGAATGTGGCGCTGGGGCGGCTCGTCAAACGTCGAGCTGATCACTTCGCCCTTCACCGTCCGCTGCATGTCGGTGACTTCTTCCGGCCGCTCGTCGATCAGCAGCACGATCAACGCGACTTCCGGATGGTTCGTCGTGATCGAGTTCGCGATCGACTGCAGCATCATCGTCTTACCGGTGCGAGGCGGCGCAACGATCAGTCCGCGCTGTCCCTTGCCGATCGGGCAGAGCATGTCCAGCACGCGGCCCGTGAGATTTTCTTTCGTGGTTTCCAGGCGAATGCGGTCCTGCGGATACAGCGGCGTCAGGTTGTCGAAGAATATCTTCGACCGCGCGACCTCCGGATCCTCGAAATTGACCGCCTCGACTTTGATCAGTGCGAAGTAGCGCTCGCCATCCTTCGGCGGGCGCACTTGCCCCGAAACCGTGTCGCCGGTGCGGAGATCGAACTTGCGGATTTGTGACGGCGAGACGTAGATATCGTCCGGGCCGGGAAGGTAGTTGTACTCGGGCGCGCGGAGGAATCCGAATCCATCCGGCAGGCATTCGAGGACGCCTTCGGAAAAGATCAACCCGCTCTTCTCGGTCTGCGCGCGGAGGATCTGGAAGATCAACTCCTGCTTGCGCATGCCGGAAGCGCCGGGAATGTTCAATTCCTTGGCGATCTTGGCGAGATCGGTGATGTTTTTGTCTTTCAGTTCCGCGAGGGAAATACTGACGGTGCTCATTGCTTCTTGTTCCTCTTCTTTTTTCTTCATTGTGCTTTCTGTGGTTTCCGATTGGACTACGGGCGGGTGGAAGGCAGGTACCAGCCAATCTGTCCAGACTTAGTGACTTACAAACGGGATATGTTCAGACTTTCTGAAACCTCTGGCGGACCTGGCCTGCTGTGCGCAGATTTGGAAGGACCAGAGGGTTTCAATTCGTTAATTCGTTATCCTGCGCCACGTCCGAGCCGAACTTCGTTTCCACGCCGCCCACCGGGGGAATAACGGGGGAGGGCAGAGGATGCTCGAGCGCGAGCTGCAGAACTTCGTCCATCGACTCGACGAAATGGATGGACATCTGCGACCGAATTTCCATTGGGATATCGGCGAGATCTTTTTCGTTATCTTTCGGCAGGATCACGGTGTGCAATCCCAGGCGGTGTGCTGCCAAAAGCTTTTCTTTCACGCCGCCGATCGGCAACACTTTGCCGCGGAGCGTGATTTCACCGGTCATCGCGATGTCGCAGCGAACGGGAATCTGTGTGAGCGCGCTCACGATCGAGGTGCAGATCGTGATGCCGGCCGAAGGTCCGTCCTTGGGGATCGCGCCTTCGGGCACGTGCATGTGAATGTCGAGATGACGGTAGAAATCCTTGGGCAGGCCCAGCGACTGGCTGCGCGAGCGGATGTAGCTCATCGCGGCCTGTGCGGACTCCTGCATCACGTCGCCGAGCTTGCCGGTGAGCGTCAGGCGGCCTTTGCCTTCCATCAGCATGGCTTCGGTGGAGAGCACTTCGCCGCCGACTTCCGTCCAAGCGAGGCCCGTAGTGAGGCCGATTTCGTTCTTCTTCTCGGCCGAAAAGTCGCGGTACTTCAGGATGCCCAGGAACTCGTTCAAGTTCGCCGGCGTCACTTCGACCTTTACATCCTTGCCTTCGGTGACCACTTTGCGCGCGACCTTGCGCGAAATATTCGCCAGCTCGCGGTTCAGGCTGCGAACGCCCGCTTCGCGCGTGTAGTGGCGGATCGTGCTGCTCACCGCTTCCGGCGTGAAGATAATCTGGTCTTTGGTCAGGCCCGTCGCTTCAATCTGCTTCGGGATCAGGTACTTGGTCGCGATCTGATGCTTTTCGTGTTCCGTGTAGCCCGCGATGCGCAGCACTTCCATGCGGTCCTGCAGCGGCTGCGGAATCGTGTGCAGCACGTTCGCGGTGCAGATAAACATCACCTTCGAAAGATCGTATTCCACGTCCAGGTAGTGGTCGGTGAACGCGTGGTTCAATTCAGGGTCGAGCACTTCCATCAGCGCCGCAGACGGATCGCCGCGGAAATCCATCGACATCTTGTCCACTTCGTCCAGCACGAACACCGGGTTCGTGGTGCCGGCTTTGCGCATCATCTGAATGATCTGGCCGGGCAGCGCGCCGATGTAGGTGCGCCGGTGGCCGCGAATCTCAGCTTCATCGCGCACGCCGCCCAGCGATACGCGCACGAACTTGCGTCCCGTTGCGCGCCCGATCGACATCGCGAGCGAAGTCTTGCCAACGCCCGGAGGCCCAAGGAAGCAGAGAATCGAGCCTTTCGGGTTCTTCACCAGCTGCCGCACAGACAAGTATTCGAGGATGCGGTCCTTGACCTTCTCAAGGCCGTAGTGATCTTCGGAAAGAATCGTTTCCGCGCGCTTGATGTCGCGAATTTCCTTCGATTTTTTCTTCCAGGGTACAGCCAGCAGCCAATCGAGGTAGTTGCGCGAGACAGTCGATTCGGCGGACATCGGCGGCATCATCTCCAGCCGCTTCAGCTCCTGCATGGCCTTTTCCTGCGGGCCTTCGGGCATGCCGGAGGTTTCGATCTTCTTCTTCAGCTGCTCGATTTCGTTCGCTTCGCCGCGGCCCAGTTCCTTCTGAATGGCCTTCAGCTTTTCGTTGAGGTAGTACTCCTTCTGCGCGCGCTCCATCTGGCGTTTCACGCGCGTGTTGATCGAGCGATCCACGTTCAGCTTCTCGATTTCGACTTCCAGAATGTCCGCGATGCGGTTCAGGCGCTCGAGCGGTTCGAAGAGTTCCAGCAGCTCCTGCTTTTCCTCAACGGGAATCTGCAGGTTCGCCGAGATCGCATCCGAGAGCTTACCCGGATCTTCGACGCGCACGGCGGCGATCATCGTGTCGTAGTTCAGGCTCTGCGAGAGCTTCACGTACTGCTCGAAAAGGCCCGTCACGCGCTCCGAAGCCTGCTGCAGCTGCGGCGAGGGCTCCGATTTCGAAATCACCACCCGGATCGACGCGCGAAAAAATCCCTCATCATTCGTGATCTGAACGATTTTCGCGCGCTCCGAGCCTTCCACCAGGACCTTGATGTTGCCGTCCGGCAGCTTCACGCTCTGCACGATGTTCGCCAGCGTCCCAACCTGATAGATCTCTTCCGGCTTCGGATCGTCCACCGAAGCGTCATGCTGCGTCACAAGAAATATCTTCTTGTCGCCGGCCAGCGCATCTTCCAGCGCGCGCACCGATGCTTCTCTTCCCACGATGAACGGGTGCATCATCTCCGGAAAGATGACCATGTCCCGCACCGGCATCATCGGCACGTGTTTTACGTCGGATTTTTCCCGATTGAACATTTAAAGTTTTCGGTCTCCCAAGGATCCCAACTACAGCTACGCCTTCAAACCCTGTCCAACTAGCCCGCTTTTTCCAGCAGGCTCCAGTTAATCTCGCGTCCCTTCACCATGTCCGCCGTCACCACAAAGTCGCGAAGTTTCCGCTGCGCCGGCAGGTGATACATCATCTCCAGCATCAGGTCTTCCAGAATCATCCGAAGGCCGCGCGCGCCCACTTTCCGCTGCAGCGCTAGCTCAGCCACCGTCTCGAGAGCGTCGTCGGTAAACCGAAGCCGGACATTCTCAAATTCAAAGAGCCTCTGATACTGACGGATCAAAGCGTTCTTCGGTTCTGTCAAAATGCGCACCAGAGCCGATTTATCCAGATCGCCTAGCACTCCCAGCACCGGCAATCGCCCCACAAACTCCGGAATCAAGCCGTAGCGGATCAAATCGGTCGGCTGCGCCTGCTCCAGCATTTCGATGTTGCGGCGGTTCACCGGCGTCGGCATCGCATCGGCATTGAAGCCCAGCGATTTCGTGCCTACGCGGCGCTCCACAATCTTTTCGAGTCCCACGAACGCTCCCCCGCAGATAAAGAGGATGTTCGTCGTATCCACAGGCGTAAATTCCTGGTGCGGGTGCTTGCGGCCGCCCTGCGGAGGCACATTCGCTACCGTGCCTTCGAGGATCTTCAATAGCGCCTGCTGCACGCCTTCGCCTGAAACGTCCCGCGTGATCGAAGGGTTTTCGTCTTTCTTCGAAATCTTGTCGATCTCGTCTATATATATGATGCCTTGCTGCGCCTTTTGGACGTCTCCGTCCGCCGCCTGCAAGAGCTTCAGAATGATGTTTTCCACGTCTTCGCCGACGTAGCCTGCTTCGGTCAGCGTCGTCGCGTCCACAATCGCAAAAGGCACGTCCAGCATGCGGGACAGCGTCTGCGCCATCAGCGTCTTGCCCGTGCCCGTCGGGCCGACCAGCAAAATGTTGCTCTTCGCCAGCTCCACGTCGCCCGGCTGCTTATTGAGGAAGATCCGCTTGTAGTGGTTGTACACCGCCACGGCGAGCTTCTTCTTGGTCTTGTCCTGGCCGATGACGTAACTATCCAGAAACGCTTTGATCTCGGGAGGGCGGGGAAGCCGGCGGTTCGTCGGGCTCGACTGTTCGCGCTTCTCGTCTTCCAGAATTTGCTGGCAGACGCCCACACACTCGTTGCAGATGTACGAACGCGGGTATTCCGACGGAGAGCTGATCAGCTTCTCCACTTGCTCTTGCGTTTTATGGCAGAAGGAACAGCGCAACGGCTCTTCTGGAGTGAAACGCTTCACAGAAAACGCCCCCTTGAAATACGTACAACCACCGCACCCGCGACACGGATATCAATCATTGTAGGCTGAAACGTAAGGGGAGGGATGCAAATCATCTGTAATTGATACTAACCCTTTGGAACGCGATTACCTGTGCTTCGAGATGATCTCGTCCACGATGCCGTACGCCTTGGCCTGTTCGGCCGTCATGATGAAGTCGCGCTCCACGTCGCGCTCGATCTTTTCGAGCGACTGTCCCGTGTGTCCCGCCAGCATTTTGTTCAGCGCTTCACGCGTGCGGATAATTTCCTTCGCGTGAATATCGATATCCGTCGCCTGGCCGGAAAGTCCGCTCATCCACGGCTGGTGAATCAGCACGCGCGAGTTCGGCAGCGCGTAGCGTTTCTTCGGAGCGCCCGCCGCCAGCAATACCGCGGCGATGGAAGCCGACTGCCCGATGCAATACGTCACCACGTCGGGACGTACGAACTGCATCGTGTCGTAAATGGCCATGCCCGCCGAAATCGAACCGCCCGGCGAATTGATGTACATCGAAATATCTTTTTCCGGATCCTCAGACGCCAGGAAAAGCAGCTGCGCAGTCACCAGGTTCGCGACGTGATCGTCGATCGCCGTTCCCAAAAAGATGATGTGATCCTTCAGCAGGCGCGAGTAGATGTCGTAGGCGCGCTCGCCGCGGTTGGTTTGCTCCACCACCATCGGAACCAGAGTCGTCGCGCGTAGAGTCGTATCGTTCATGTGTCTCACTAGGATTCGGATTTCGCGCTGAGGAGATTCAAACGAGAATTACGCTTCACTTTTGATCGTTTCGATGCGGGCGTTGCTGTAGAGCCAGTCGATTGTTTTGTTATTTCTGATCTGCGATTTCATGTTATCCAGCGCTCCTTGCTTTGTCAAGCGAGCCCGCAGCGCCTGTGCCGATTCGCCACCATGATGTTCCGCCAAATGAGCGATTTCCTTATCCAATTCCTCGTCGCTCACTTCGATTTTTTCCTCCGTCCCGATCCGGTCGATCAAAAGTTCCGCTTTCACGTCGTCCACCGCGCGATCGTGCTGCCGCATGCGCATCGACGCCCAATCCACGTTCACTTGCCGCGGATCGATACCTTGCGCCGTCAGTTGCCGCACCGTGCGCTCCAGCCGCACGTCCATCTGATGCTGCACCAGCGCTTCAGGAACGGGGAAATCGTGCGACTTCACCAGCGTCTCCAGAATCCGCTCGCGTGCCTGTGATTTCTGTTGGTCTTCCTTCGCCGCCTCGAGATTCTCACGCACCTTCTTCTTCATCTCGTCCAGCGTCGTCACGCCCGCCGCTTCGCCCGCCACTTCCTTCGCGAACTCGTCGTTCAATTCAGGCAGCTTCTTTTCCTTGATGCCCTGCACGTCGATCTTGAAATCAAACGTTTTTCCCGCCAGCTTCGGGTCCGGATAATCGTCAGGGTACTTCGACTCGAACTCGCGCACATCGCCAGGATTCGTCCCGCGCAGATTCTCCGTAAAACTTTCGAGCGTCTCTTCTGCACCAATGTGGCACATGATGTTGTCCGCTTCGATCGGCTCGCCCGCGTTCTCGCCCTTCGGAGTCCCCTTCAGCTTGATCAGCAGGAAGTCGCCGTCTTTCGCCGCGCGCCCTTCCACCGGCACAAACGTCGCCGCACGGTCGCGCATCTCCTCGATCGCCTTGTCCACCTGCGCGTCGCCCGCGTCCACCGCGTCGATCTTCACCTCGAGATTCTTGTAGTTGCCCAGCTCGAATTCCGGCAACACTTCAAACACCGCCTTGAACTTCAGCGGCTCGCCATCCTTAAACTCCACCTTCTCCACTTCCGGCCGCGTGATCGGCGTCAACTTCTTCTCGTCCAGCGCCTTGGTCAGATACTCCGGCACGAGCGACTGCAGCACCTCGCCCTGAATATCGTCCGCGAAACGCGCGCGGATCAGAGGAATCGGTGCTTTGCCCGGGCGGAACCCAGGAATGCGCGCCATCTTCGCAAAATCGCGCGCCACTTTGTCCGTCGCCTTCTTGGCGACGTCGGCCGGAATCTCCATCTCAATTTCGCGCTTGCACGTTGCTGTTGCGGCGGCTTCAGTCATGGGAAAAGTTTGAATTCCTCGAGGGGCAGGGAAAAGCCCGGAAAGTATTCTGCCTTATGCCTGTCAGGATTTCTCAAGAAGGAGGGCAGGGAACGCAGCCGCGCAACGCGCACACTACATTCAGTTTTCTAGTATAGATTCGCTAGCACTCCGAGTCAACTTCACCACGCCCGCGTCCGACAGGGCCCAAGCCCTGCCGGCGACCCACAGGCGCTAGCGCCTGTGCGCTGTGGAACAGTCCCGCGGAGCCGGACTGTCTGCACCCCGCTCTCAGCGGGGTGTGCATTTTTCTTTCTCTTAGGCGAGCACCCCGAGCTGTAGCTTAGACTTTCGAGTCTGAACCCGCGACCAACTCTCAGTTGGTCGCGGGTTGAACCATTCCCACTCCAGGCGGCGCTCCAACTTCTTGCCCCAGTCAAGCTAGCGAAGAACGTCAGTGGCACAGGCTGAAGTTCGCCTGTGTGCTTCTTATATCGTCTGATAGGATGGTGCGGCCGAAGGGACTCGAACCCCTACGAGCTTTCGCTCACCAGCTCCTAAGGCTGGCGCGTCTGCCAATTCCGCCACGACCGCACAGTCGCGTCCCGCAATTTTAGCAGCCATCCCTCCATCGCGCCCGCCCCAAATTATCTCGCGCAGCCGCCGCCCAATTCGGCGTGACCCAGACTTCAGTCTGCGCGCGCGACGCGCCTTAGACTGCGGTCGCTTGCCACCGCCTTGCGCACGTTGAGTTCGACTCCGTTCCATCACGCGCCTAGCGGCCACAATGCCCACGAGAAACCGTTGCCCACGCGTAACCCCTTCGCCACGTCACACACCACGGCGCGGTACGCGAATCCCCTTGCACCCCGCAATTTTCGTCTGCTACCCTCCGCCCCAATAGGAGTACCCAGCCCACCACTCCAGGAGAACACTCAATGGCGTTTTGCACGAAGTGTGGTGCGACCGTAGCGGACGGACAAGGTTTCTGTCCCAGCTGCGGCGCGCCTGTTGGGGGCTCGGCAGCGGCAAGCACGTCCGCCGCACCGGTGACGACGGGGACATCCGGAATGCAAGAAAACGTGGCAGCAGGTTTGAGCTATGTGCTGGGTTGGCTTACAGGATTGATTTTCTACTTCACCGATAAACGCCAGTTCGTGCGCTTCAACGCCGCTCAGTCCATCGTCATCTTCGGCGGACTCCACATCATCTCCATCATTCTTGGCATGGTGATGGGTGTCGGCATGTTCATGCCACACGCCGGTTTGGCCGTAGGCGGTCTCGGCATGGGCCTCTGGTCCATCCTCGGCCTGCTTGAACTCGTGCTCTGGATCATCTGCATGGTCATGGCGTTCCAAGGCAAAAAATTCCGCGTTCCCATCGCCGCGGATATCGCCGATTCCATCTTCAAACCCTAAGCTCCACATAGCTTCACACGCGGCGGCGACTCAGCACCCGCTGTTTGCCGCCGCATCACCTTCCTTCTGCGTTCCGCCAACCGCACCGCCCGCCGCTTGACTTCTACGCGTCGCCCGTCCATCCTTACCAGCTTCGCTGCGCACGCTCCCACGGTCAGCGAGCAGAGGCCAGACCTTGAAAGTTCGCGTTTGCTTCCACGATCGATGCTTCGACGGCGCTGCCTCCGCCGCCGTCTTCACGCGCTTCCTGCGCGAACGCGTCCATCCCGACGCCGACTTCCATTACACCGGCATGACCCACAAGGCTTCTGCGCCTTTCGAAGACGATGTCTTCGACGGCGACGAGAACGCCATCGTCGACTTCAAATATTCCGATTCGCCGAAGCTCACCTGGTGGTTTGACCACCACCAGAGCGCGTTCCTCACGCCCGCCGACGCCGCTCATTTCCGCGCCGATACTTCCGGCCGCCAGTTCTACGATCCCACCTACAAGTCCTGCACGAAATTCATCGCCAACATCGCCACGGAAAAATTCGGATTCGACGCAACGCCCATCGCCGATCTGATCCATTGGGGCGACATCATCGACGGCGCGCAGTTCAAAGACGCCGCCGAAGCCGTCTCCTATTCCGCTCCGGCCACGCAACTCGCGCTGGTCATCGAAGCCGCGCCCGAAGCGAATCTCGTTCCGAAGCTCATTCCGGACATGGCCTACAAATCCCTTCCGGAAATGATTCAGCTTCCGATCGTTCAGAAATATTTGGGCCCGCTTCTCGAACGCCATCGCAAATCCATCGACACGTTCCGCGAACGCGCCGAATCCCGCGACGGTGTCATTTACTTCGACGTCAGCGATCTCGACCTCGAGGGCTACAACAAATTTGTCCCGTATTATTTGTTTCCGGATGCCACGTACTCGGTAGGACTGAGCGCCTCGCACGTCCGCTCAAAAGTTTCCATCGGCACCAGCCCCTGGAAAGACGTCCCACCCGAGGTCAATCTAGCCTCGATCGCCGAAAAACACGGCGGCGGCGGCCACCCCAGAGTCTCCGCCATAAGCTTTGGCCCCGGCGACATCAACCGCGCCCGCCAAGTCGCCCGCGAAATCGCCTCCCATCTGCGCTCCGCCCCCAAGTAACAGTGGGACAGGCGAGCGCAGCGAGCTGTAACATAGACTGTCAGTCTGTGCGGCCCCATCTCATGCACTCTTCACGCATGTGCCTCAGCTCCACGGTTTTCCCGGACTGCGGTGGCTCCCCGTCGCGACGGGGAACACCGCCCGCCACAGCTCCACAATCCGCCTCCGCACTCACCCCTTCAGACTTCACCAAAAATTACTTTCCCGACGCCGTCGAACCCCGTTTGTCCCACCGCCCCCTCATGCTACAATTTTTGTTCGCGTGGGCCGGTAGCTCAATGGTAGAGCAGCTGCCTCTTAAGCAGCGGGTTGTAGGTTCGAGTCCTACCCGGCTCACCACTCAGTCCCTTCCGCAGTAAAGTCACCCAACTAAAACCAGTAGGGCGTCTTCTTCGCCCACTCCGAGTTCGCATATTTCGAGTGCAGCAGCTCGAACGCCGCCTTCGAATAATTAAATTTCGACTTGCCGTAGCACCCGTACCGCGTCACTCGCACCACGTAGTGCAGCGCCTCCGGCACCCGCGCCTCATCCGGATGCGCCTTCGCGAACGCGAGCACCGAATCGCCCAGCGGAACCACCGCAGTCCCCGTCGCCGCAAGCTCCGCAAATTCCTTCGCCGCCGCCTCGTGTTCCGCCGCACTTAAAAATTCCGGCGACGGTACCGTCCCTGCGGGATATAGCGCCGCCAACGGCCCCTCAACTTTCGTCGCGCTCGCATAATCCAGCCCAACATACTCGTCGTCCTTTACCGCCGCCGGGCTACGCCACGCCCGCCTGTCCCGGCTGCGCCGCGCTCAAGTCGTCCGGCCGCTCCCACGCCCACAACACCACCCCCGGCATCGGCATCGCATCCGCTCGCGCTACAGGTCCCGCCTCGCGAGCGCGCCACGGGTTCCATAACGCCTTCACGGCGTCTCCGTGCGTAAACGCGATCACTCCGGCGCAGGCAATCGCCGCCACGCACAGCCCGGCCAACCATCCCGCCACTCGGCGCACAGACTCTCCCGCTAACGCACGAAACAATTCGCACGAATACTGCCATCACCCACCCGTTGAAAACATTACATTTCGCGAAGCCTTACAGGAGAGAACTGCGGAAAAACGAAAACACGTGCGTGTCCAGTCACACACCGAGCCACAACCGTGCACCATTTTAGAGTGCGGGAGCGGAGCTACCGCTTTGCCGCTAACTTCGACATCAGCACCGCGAAGCCTCGCTCATCTCCGGCGCCGCATCGAGAAGTTTTCTGTGGCTCACTGCACATCAATCGTAGTGACACTCAGCGCCGGCAACGTTACCGTCATCGACGTGCCACTCACCGTCATTGTCCCAGCCGCCACCGGCACAATCGGCGATTGTCCCGCCGCCGAAGCCGCCGTCATTTGCCACACGTGCGCCGTGCCGCTCAACGTCGCGCCATTGATTGCCACGGTCTGCGACGAAGTCGAGCGGTTGATGGCCACGAACACGGTGCGTCCGGGCGTCGCGCTGTCCGTGCTCGCATAGACGACGACGTTCGTCACGTTGCTCGATGTCGCTGAGACGGAAGTGTCGCCAAAGTTCGCGCCGTTCCCGTCGTAATCGCGGAACGCGCGAAATCCGGCCATCGCATATGGGTACGTTCCATTCGGCGGCCAGAAACTCGCTGCAAACAGATTCTGCGCGCCGAAAATTCCCAGGTCGTCCGCCTCCGCGATCGTTCCCGCGATGTGATTCCATCCGCCGTTCTCATACTCGGTGATCGAAATTCGCATCCCCGAATTTTCCGAATTAATTTTCGACTGCAACCGACCGATGATGTTGATCGGCGTGTTGCCCAGCTCCTGATAAATCCACGGATTCGAATTCGTCGAATCGGTGAATGTGGGATCCCACAGCGCGCGCGGGCTCTGCACGATCAGCTGCACCTGGGCGGCCGTTAACGTCGTGCCGCTCAAATCCGTCGCGCGATTTCCGTTCGCGTCGTATTCCTCCACATACCAGTGGAAGTCGTACACATCCACCAGCGGCTTGCCGTACGACGATGACGCGCTTGCGATCGCCGGTAGGTATTTATCCGGGAACCAGTTCGCGCCGCCCGGCGTCGAGCTCAGCTCGCCCTGCCAGTTATAAATTCCCTGAAAGCCATAGTGCACCGGCCCGAAAATGACCATGTTCGGAAACTGGTTCTTCAGCGCCTGCGTGAGCGCAATCGTCTTCGTGATGTAGTCGCTCGACGTTACCGGATTCGATCCCTGCACTTCCAGGTGCGTCGAGTTCCACAGCTCCGGCTCGTTATCGAGACTCACAAACGTCGGATGCGCCGCGCTCGCGCCGAAAATTGCTTTGCCTGAAAATTTCTGGTCGAGCGCCCACGCGAATTCATCCATATAAACGTATGCGTCGGTCGTCGGCGGCGTCAGCGTGAACGGCGTGCTCGAATTCGAACTTTTCGCGTCGATCACCGTTTTGAACCGCGTCATGTCCGGCGGATTCGCAGTGCTCACCGGCCCACTCTCATCGCCCGCCACGAGGCCCTGCAGCTGGAAGGTGACCAGGCTCGCCATGTTGTTCGCCTGATCGCCCGCGATGAAACTGCGTACCGCTTCCGCCGGAACAGTGCTGCTGCTCAAGTAGTCGTCGTTCTCGTACAAATAATCGCTGCCCGCATTTGAAGCGTTCGTCTCCCAGTTGTAAGCCGTCCACCGGTTCCCGCCGTCGCGATCCATCGTCAGCTGCGCCGGCGCTCCGGTGACGCCTGAATAGAAATTCATCCCGTAGATGTACGGTGAAATCGCGTGCGTCTTCGTCGGGTCCACGGTGATCGTCACGTTGGCCGTCGGCGCGGATGGCGTCGCGCTCACCTGCGAAGAATTCGCGCTCTCGCCCGTGCCGTTCACCGCGCTCACCACATAGTAGTAGGTCGTTCCGTTCGTCACGCCCGTATCCGTGTAGCTTGTGGACGCTGGCGACGAAACCGTCGCGTACCCGCTGCCGTTCGTCGTCGAGCGCTTCACGTTGTAGCTCGTCGCGCCCGTCGAAGCCGACCATGTCAACGCCACCTGCGCGTTAGCGCCCGTCGCCGCCAGGTTCGTCGGAGTCGGCGGCGCCTGCGCCGGAGCCGTCGGCGTAGCGCTCACCTCGTTCGAGTTCGCGCTCTCGCCGGTTGCATTCACCGCGCTCACCACATAGAAATACTTCGTCCCGTTTGTCACGGACGTGTCGGTGTACGAAGTGCCGGCCGGCGCCGCAATTTGCGTCTCCGCGCCGCTCGCAGTCGATCGCTTCACGTGGTACGAAGTCGCGCCCGTGGATGCGCTCCACGTGAGCGAAACTTGCGCGTTGCCCGCCGTCGCCGCAAGGCTCGCCGGAGCAGGCGGAGCTTGTGCCGGTGCCGTCGGCGTGGCATTCACTTCCGCCGAATTCGCGCTTTCGCCGGTGGAATCCACCGCGCTGACCACGTAGAAATATTTCGTACCGTTCTTCGCTGTCGTGTCCGTGTAATTCGTGCCCGTGGGCGCGCCGATCTGCGTTTCCGTGCCGCTCGTCGTTGACCGCTTCACGTGATAGCTCGTCGCGTTCGTCACCGCGCCCCACGTGAGCGTCACTTCCGCGTTTCCGGCCGTCGCCATCACGTTCGCAGGCACGCCCGGAGCGGGCAGGGCAGGCGTCGCATTCACTTCCGCCGAATTCGCGCTGTCGCCCACGGAATTTACCGCCGCCACCACGTAGAAATATTTCGTTCCATTCGTTACGCCCGTGTCGGTGTAGCTCGCCGCACTCGGCGCGGCGATCTGCACTTCCGCGCCACTCGTCGTCGAGCGTTTCACGATGTACGAAGTCGCATCGCTCGACGCGCTCCACGTCAGTGTCACCTGTGCGTTGCCCGCCGCGGCCGTCAGCCCCGCCGGCACCGTAGGAACCGTCGTGCCGCCTCCGCTGCCCGTCTTGCCGCCGCTGAATCCGGCGCAAGCGCCCAAAGACACCAGCGCCCCAACCAGCAGAGCGAGCTGAGAATTTTGAGCCAGGCGTGCCAGCGCGCGCTTCCAAGACGTCATAGCGGGAGTCTCCATGCGAATACCGAACCGCTTCGCATTCAACGAGTTGTCCGAATTGCCAGACAGGGGCCGGGAGTTGCTCCCAGCCTACGAACCCGCGACGCCCGCTACAAGCTGTCCTCAAGTACAGAAAATGGCCACCCCGAACCGGGGCCTACTCCAGGCGCAACGCGTGTCCTAACTCCCGCACAGTAAGGAAGAAAGCAAGTGGCACAGGCTGGAGTTCGCCTGTGTGACACGCGTGCTTGAGCACGCGTACCTAGACCGGCAAGATTGCCCATGCTACCCCCCGACTTTTGGCGAGCGCAGCGAGCTGTCACATAGTCCCGCTTCGCGGGACTGTGCGGCCCAGCCTCACGCTCCAGGTGCTGTCCTAATTTGAATCCGCTCTATAGCTTAGATACGTAATCCGCTCCCGTATTGGCATCAAAATTGCTCGCCATGAAGTGAATCAAACCAACCTTGTAAGGCGCAGTTACTAGAATTGTGCCCACATTGGACTGCTCATAAGAACGGCAGTTTTCGATAAAATACACACTACTTAGCACTAATAGGAATGCTTGTAATGCTTAGACAACCAGAAGTAAACTCCCGCTACCTAGAGAGGTGGGAAATGAGTGAGAAGGACGAAAAGCTAACTGAAGCCGCGTTGTTAGCGGATTACATCAAGTCCAAAAAGAGTTTGGAGCTACTTAAAGCCGACGCGGAGAGACTAGCTAAGACCTTCGTTGGTCTCGCAAACATGTTGAATCCGGACAAAATTTGGAACATGTCCCTTGAATCCTACGAACCCTATCTAAGTGCTGAAACATTCGAAAAAATCAAGAAACTCAAGTCCGCGATCGACATAGGGACGAACGAAGTAAACAATTTACGGTCAAGAGTAGATAACGCGGGCTTGGGCAGCGAACTTAAGTAGGGAGATTTATGCCGCTTGTCGCTCCGCTTTGGCGACACCAACGGTTTCTAGCAACTCGGGTAACGTCCAAACATGATCCGTAAGGCTTGCTGCCATCGCGGGAGTGACTCGCAAGGTCTGGTGGACGCGGACGAAATTGTACTGTGCGAAGTGAAGTGCAATCGCGCCTTTCAGGTTTTCCAGTTTCTTGCTGTAAGCGTTTGTAAGGCGAGTAAAACGTCGCATTTGCATACGCATTGTTAGGTTCTGCCGTTCGATATGCGACGTAGAGATATTCATGGCGCTAGGATGGCCCGTAACACGTGCGGGAATCGCGCCAATTACCTTTACAGGCTCATACCAGCTACGAGCGTTAGCTGTGCTAGCTTTTGGCTGTCCATAGATTTTGACCAGTTGGGCGTAATCAACGTTTGAGCCGAAAGTGTCCTCAACGGCTGTGCGGTACGCGGGAAAGCCGTCTGTAGTCAGTTGAACGCGATTAGCTAGGCGGGACTCAAGATCGCGCATGAAGTAGTAAGCCGAAGTAGCGTCACGTTTGCCGACATAGTGACTGATGACTAGCTTTGTATCGGAATCGAGCGCGATAAACACGTATTGATCGCCGATACCTACCGCGTTTTCATCCACGCTAATCCTGGCTTGCTTCTTAAAAACGTATGTCCAAATTTCGTCGCATTGCACTTTGCTCGCTGCGACGTTTTGAACCTTGCGCTCTAGGAATTTGGCACAGCCCGCACCTACGCTCGCACCGAGCCGCATAATCGTGTCACGATGAACGCCAGTGATGCGCTCAATCGAGCGAATGCTTGAGCCTTCGACTAGGTTGTTAATGATTGCCAGTTTTTTGTCAGCCGCTAGTGTGTTCATATATACAAACCATACGTGAACGGCTCACGTATGTCAAGAGAAAATACGTTATGCTGAAAAATATTGATCGGAACAACCCTCACGCTAAGACGGCGTTTACCGTCGGCGAAGGTCATTCACAATCTCTTCTCTCAAGTCAGCCTTCAACGCAACAGGGTCAATCGCAACAGACAAAATGTAGCCGCATGCGGCGCATGTATATTTTATTCCATGCCATGCGTTCATGGCTCCTTGCACGTTAATATCCGTAATGTTGACTTGATTGATTGCGTTGTCGCAGTGCGGACACATTCGGGCGTCTCCTGAAACATCTTGATTCGTGAGCCGTTTTAGTATAGGTTGACGGCATGGCTAAGATACCAGCAGAGCTTAGTGCGTACCTATCGAAGTTAGGAAAGAAAGGCGGGAAACGTGGCGGACCTGCTAGAGCGGCAGCGATGACGCCGGAACAGCGCAGCGAATCGGCTCGTAAGGCTGTGCAAGCTAGATGGAAAAAGGCGGAGAAAGCGAAAACAGATCGTAGAACAGATTGAAATGCTTGTCTTTTAGCCGCTTGTCTATTTCCTCGATTTGCTCATTCAAAATCCTGTCAGATTTCGGCCCCGGCTTAAGCACGATCATGTCCATCGGGCCATGACACGTTGCTATGAATTCCTCGGCCCGTTTCAAGAGATAGGTCGCAACGGTAACTCCGTAATCTGGCGACTCCATGACCAAATTAATATTTCGCGTTAGGTAATGAATCAGCGACGAATCACCCGAACAAATCAGCCCGAATTCGTCCATTACTGGGTAAATAGCTCGACCTCTGAATTCGAGCAAGTACGTGTCCGTTTTAGTTGCGATACCGCATAAGAGTTGTAACGGCAAATCGATGTTCAAACGCCCCTTGCTATCTAAAACCTCAGTCAGCGCCGCTTTAAGCGATTCGTAATCTGTAATCGGGTGTTTGATTAGTTCCCACCAAATCTCTTTCGCTAGGCCCAACTCATCGCCAGCAACCATAGCTATGATTCGTTCGCTATCGTGATCGTGGAACATCTTAGTCTCAGGAAATTTGTTCCATTCGCTCTGCGTCATTTGACGATCGGACGCCAAGATCACGGCATCGCTAACAAGAAAACCAAGCCCTACAGTCATTGCCTTTGCCCCTCTTTTGGCTGGCTGAATATAAGGCTTTGGCCGTTTGTTGGGAAGTCTTGCGGGGATTAGTGCGGGGCGGCTCGTCATTCGCTATCTCCTTTAGAATTCAAATTAGGACAGCACCCACGCTCCAACTCCCATTGACAACAAAGTACCTTCATAGTAAGATAGCGCTGTCCGAATCGCGCAGGGGCGAGGAGCACTATGACCACCCGTGCGCGCAAAATCTCACCTCACCACCCCCCAACGAGCATCTCGTCCCGGCTCATCTTCATCCTCAATCCACCCCGCGCCACCGTTTCTAATCGGAGTGATCCGCGATTAGAAATGCCCGAAAGTTACACAAAACAAAGGACCGACCTCCTTTCTAATCGACACAAATTTACCCACTCTACCATTCGCCCCAGCTTCGCCTCACTCCCCGCGCGCGCAGCGCGCCTTAGACTGCGGTCGCTCGCCACCGCCTTGCCAATCCCAGCCCTACATCCCATCGGTCACGCGCCGAGCGGGCACCCTGTCAAGTTGACGCATGCGGTTGCCTCAGCCGCGCCCACTTACACTCCTCCGGCGAGCGCATTTGCGCGAATTTCTAATCGACATCTCGTGCGATTAGAATGTGACGTAAATACAAGAAAACAAAAGGAGGGGATCGATTCTAATCGGCACTAGATGACAATTTGACGAGGCTGGAAACTAAGCGTACCGCCCGGTGGCGCGCCGCTCGTAAGAGAGTGCCTCGAGGAGGCGCTCCGATGAGAGCGAGTTGTCCGCTGGAATCGTGAGCTTAGGCTGAAGCCGCCGAACAATGTCGTCGGCCATGCGATACCGGATCATCGGGTCCAGATCCAGCCGCCGCCGGAGAAACGATTCCACCAGCTCCGACTCTTCCGGAGTGAGCGACCGGGCGCCCATTGGCGGCAGCGCGGCCAGCACGGGATCTTCGGTCGTCTGCCACACGGGGCGCAGGTCGGCCAGCGTCGCTTCGCGCACAACGAGCGCGCCGACCAGTAGGTCGCCGAGCCGCTTATTCTGCTTATTGAGCAGCATGGTCGCGACGCCCACTGCATAAAATGTCGGCATCCAATCGACGATGCGCATCAGATTCCGACCGATGGTCTCAGCGGGAGTGAGCGGGCGGCCTGAATCCTTGATCACGCGAATCTTCGTGATTCGCTTGCCGGGCGTTTGGCCGTTCCAGACGATTTCGAAAATGGCGAAGTAGCCAAAATAAAGGACGAAGAAAAAAAGGATCAGCGCCGCGGCACCCCACATCCCGTAATCGGGGCGGGGAAGCGCAACACCGATGGTGACGAGAATAAGAACGAGCCCAATCACGCCACCGACCGCGGTCTGGATCAGGATATCGAGCGCGATCGCGATGAAGCGGCTGCCGATTCCGGCGATCACGAAGTCGAGCGCGGTTTGCTCCGGAGTTTCGATGGTAAGCTTGTCAACAAACGAGCCCATCTGAGGCCCGGCGCCCGACAAGTCCGAAGACATGATCACCAACCGTTGGCTGGAAAAAAGAAAACCCCACTGGACGCGGCTCGAAGCGCTGGTGCAGCAATCGAGCAGGGGAATTTCCGCGCTCAGCCACGCGGAACTTAAGGAACTGGGCCTATTGTATCGTCAAACGGCTTCGGACCTCGCCGCGGTTCGAGAGGATGTTAACAGCCGTCAACTAGCCGCATATCTCAACCAGCTGCTTGGCCGCGCGCACAATTTGATTTACATGGGCGGCAAGCCGAAGGTGAGCGCGCTGGTTCATTTTTATCGCGACACCTACCCGCGGCTATTTCGCCAGCTTCTTCCGCAAACCGCGCTTGCCACGGCGATCGTTCTGGTGACGATGTTTGGCGCATGGTTTCTCACGCTGCGCGATCCGGCGTTCGCGCATCGCCTGCTTGGCCCGCAGATGATGCAGACCATCGAGCAGAAAAAAATGTGGACGGACTCGGTGGTGACGATGAAGCCGCTGGCTTCGTCTGGAATTATGACCAACAACTTGTCGGTTGCCTTCAGTACGTTCGCGCTGGGAATCACCGGCGGGCTCGGAACGATCTACATGCTCGTGGTGAATGGACTGCTGCTCGGCGTGATCGGCGCCGCAACGGCCCACGCGGGAATGGCGTTGCAGCTTTGGAGTTTCGTTGCGCCGCACGGCGCGCTGGAGCTGCCCGCCATTTTCATCGCCGGCGGCTCAGGCTTTGAAATTGCACGCGGTCTTTTGTTTCCGGGCTTGCTGCCGCGCCGCGATTCGCTGGAAATTGCAGGCTCGCGCGCGGCGCGATTGCTGCTTGGAACCATTCCCATGCTGGTGGTTGCTGGCGTGATCGAAGGATTTTTCTCGCCCAGCGGCGCGCCGGTTGCCGCAAAATTTGCGCTCTCCGCCTTGCTTTTCACCGCGCTGTGCATGTATCTGTTTTTCTCGCAGCGCGCGCTCGCCGACGATGCCGACGCCGACGGCGCTAGAGCAGATTTCGTTCCTTAATCTCCAGATATTGGTTCACGAGAGTGGATGCCAGAAGGCCGGGCACCAGCTCGAACGCAAAAACGCCGCGCTGGCGCAGGCCGCGGAGCAGCAAGTCGCGCCGGTGTTCAATTTCGAGCGCCGCAGCGTGACGGTACATTTCATCCGCGTCGGTCGGCGTCGTATGCGCCACTCTGATCAGGTCGGGTTGGCTGATTGCCGCAAATACCACCAAGTGCCGCCGCGTGACCTGCGTTGCGTACTCGATCACTTCCGGCAGCGTCGGCGTCTCGGAGAAATCCGTGATCCACACGATCAGGCTCCGCCGCTGTTGCCCATTGAGCAGCGTGCGCGTCGCCATCGAGTGATCGGCTTCCGAAGCTTCGCCGTGAACCTGCGAAAGGCTATCGACGATGGTGCGCAGATGCGCACTACCGCGACCTGGGCCGATATTCTGCTGAATCGAGCGGCCGTACGCGAGCAGGCCGACTTTATCCCCGCACTGCACCGCGACTTGCGCGAGAGCGAGCGCAGCGTTGACGGCGTAATCGAGTTTCGAGAGACGCAGCGAGGAATTGTCCTGCTTCACTTCAGCGCGCAAGAGGCGCCCGGCGTCGAGCACGATCCAGACGAACTGGCTGCGCTCGATTTCGAAGACGCGTGTGACGAGGCTGTGGCGACGCGCGGTGGCGGGCCAGGCGATGTCGCGAATGTCGTCGCCCTGGCGGTAATCGCGCAGCGATTCGAACTCGCGCCCGAGGCCGCGCTGGCGTTTGCGGCGGCGCTCCATTTCCACTTGCTTGCTGCGGATCAGATACAAAGCCTGCTGGCGCGCTTGTTCGAGGTCGGGCAGCACGCGCACGGTCTGGGCGACCGGCGCGGCGGTCCAGCGTTCGGCGAAACCGAGTGTGGTGCGATAGCGGACAAATATCCGGCCGACGGAAATGTCTCCACGAACGCGCGGCATGATCGAGTAGCGAGATTCGGCGCGTGCGCGAGGCGCGCAGTTTATTGCGAGGGTCGGCGGTACGTTGCGAAACACGATGGGCGATTCGTCGGTGAGCGCGCAGCGCAGTGGGACGGCGCTGAAATTCTCGACGCCGACGGTGATTTCAGATTTCGTGGCGAGCGACGGCGCGTGTTCCCACTCGCGAAACGCTTCGATGTGCTGTGGCTTCGGCAGGCGGAGCAGATCGAGAAGAAAGACGGCGACGACGAGGCCGTCCCAAAGATACAGGCCGGCGACCAGTTGCGGCGCCCACCAGGCGGGGATCACCCAAAGCAATCCGATCAGCAGCGCGATAAAAAATCGCGGACCGAATCCATACGGAATTTTCCCGAGTGACGCGAGCCTGGCCGCAGCGCGCGGCGGCGCAAACGGCCGCGACTCTCGCGGCGCTCCGCTCTCGACCGGGATTGGAGCGGCTGCGCTCACTTCGGAACTTCCACCGCGCCGATCACTTGGCGGATCACCTGGTCCGGCGTGAGCCCTTCGAGATCGGCCTCCGGCTTCAGGAGCACGCGATGACGCAGCACGGGCATCGCGGCGGACTTCACGTCGTCAGGGAGTAGATAGTCGCGACCCTGCATGCCGGCGATCGCGCGCGCCACCAGGAAAATTCCAACGACGGCGCGCGGGCTTGCGCCGAGCGAAATTGCGGGCCAGTCGCGCGTCTTGCGCGCGAGCGATACCACGTAGGTGCGCAAGCTGGGTTCGACGCGAACGCTTGCAACTTCCTGACGCGCAGCGACGAGCAGCGCGAGAGGGAAGGGATCGAGGCGAATATCGTCGAGCTTGCGAGGGTCGAAGCCCTGCTCGTAGCGAGAGAGAATTTCGATCTCGTCGGCCGCCGATGGATACGGCACGAGAATTTTCAGCAGGAAGCGATCGAGCTGCGCTTCGGGCAGCGGGTAGGTGCCCTCGAATTCGATCGGGTTTTGCGTGGCGAACACGGTGAAATTATCGGGGAGCGGATACCGCATGCCGTCGATGGTGACTTGGCGTTCTTCCATCGCTTCGAGCAGAGCTGCTTGCGTGCGCGGCGAGGTGCGGTTGATTTCGTCCACGAGCAGCAGATCGGTGAAGACCGGGCCGCGGCGCAGCGAGAATGTGCTCTTCGAAAGATCGAAGACGTTTGTGCCGGTGACGTCGGATGGCATGAGGTCCGCAGTGCACTGGACGCGCTGAAAGCCGAGGCCGCAAATTCGCGCGAGCGATTTCACGGCAAGCGTTTTGGCGAGACCGGGCACGCCTTCCATCACGGCGTGGCCGCCGCACACGAGGACGAGAATCATCTGGTCCACGAGGTCGGGCTGGCCGATCAAGACTTTCGAAAGTTCACGGCGAACGTGTGCTGCGAGATTGGAAAGGTGTTCCACTCTACTTGTTCTCCTTGGCGTTTGCGTTTGCGCGACGTAGTTCCAGACGTTCGGCATAGGCTTCGAGTTTCCGAACCAGGTCGAGCGCTTCTTTGCTGGGCAATTGTTCGGCGCGAGTTGCGGCGCCGGCGTGCGAGAGCAACTGCTCGGATTTGAAATGTTTCCAACCGAGGCGCTCTTCGGCGGCGTTCGCGAGTTCGGCGTCTGGCGTGTCGCTAGGCAGCGCGAGCTGGCGCGTGAGCAGGTAGCGCAGGCGTTGCAACGAGACGGCGACGGGAGCGGCGCCGGCCTTGGCGTGATGGTAGAGGCCGCCGAGAGTGTCCACGTATTCGAGCGGAGAAAGTCGCGACACGTGAGCGGGTTTGTAGATCGGGCCGCTGCGGCGGCTGAAGGTGAAGACGACGGCGGCGGCGATCAAACTGATTTGCACGAGCGCCCAGGTGATGGAGGTGTGGCTCGCGTAGGCCCACAGCGATGTGCGTTCGCCGTGAAAATATTCGTCCCAGTAGATGTGGTAGTCGCCGTCGAGCGCGTTGCCGGCGGGATTGGCGACGCAATTGAGAAAAAATCGCAGGTTGTCGTTGGATGTGATGCCCGCGTTGGTGAGCGGCGTTGCGCCGCCCCACCACAGAATTTCGCCTTTGCCGTGGCGCCACGCGACGACGAGCGGCTGGTCTGGGTCGCCGTACAGAACGACGGCACGTTGGTTCAGCGCGCCGAAGGTGGCTTCGGGCTGAATCGTGATTTTCTGCGCGTCGCGGCTGATGCGGCTTGGAACGTATGGCGAATAGTCCGACCATTTGGGATCGGGCGGAAGTAAAGAGATATCCGCATCTGGAAAGAAAATGGAGACCGATTGGCCGATAAAGAGGACGCGGCCGCCCTCGCGGACGAAAGCGTCGAGTGCGTCGCGTTCCGGCTTGTCGGGGTACTGCGCGGGATCGGCGAGAATGAGCAACGCGCCTTCGGGAGGGGAAGGCAGTTCGGTGGGCGGCTGCTCCCAGCGGCTCACGGGGTAGCGCAAATGTTCGAGGAGAAGGTAGGCGGCTTCGGCGCCGTCCGATGTGGATGAATACGTGGAAGGAAGTTTCGAGCCGACATATTCGTCGGGCGGCGAGAGAATCGCGGTGGCGTTTACAAGCAAAAGCAGCACGGCGCCGCAGATCGCGAGCAGCTTGCGTTCGCCCGTTTCTAGTCCAACCGGCATCCGAGCGCCTCGACCTGCTGGAGAGTGTCTGAAAATTCAGCGGAATCCGCTTTGCGATTCGCGTACCAGGCAAGTTCCAGGTTGGTGGTGAGCTTGCCGAGCGGCACTTTGTATTTTTCGTTGGATTCCTGCTCGGGCGCGCGGGGAGCGGAAAGAGCGTGCAGATATTCGCGCGGAGTCTTCGCGCGATCCAGCGGCAGAGCGCCCGCATCCTGAAGGCGCGTGATGCCGGCCCAGTAGGCGGAGTGAATCGCTTCGCGATAGTCACCGCGAGCGGCCGATTCACGCGCGGCGCGAATCCATTCCTGCCAGGAGCGCGTGCGCATGCGGACCGGCTCGGGATGCAGGCTGTTGATGCGCTCGCCTTGCGTGAGCAAGCGGTACGCAAGAAACGCGAGCAGCGCTACCGCGGCGATCACCATGATCCAGAAAACGAGCTTCGCGCCCATAGGATGGCGCGAGGCGGCGTCGAGGAGTTTTCTGATCTGGCGCTCGAGCCATGCATTGATGCGCTGTCGCAACAAATCCCAGGCCGAGGGCTTGTGCACCTGGTGAAAGCGCGGCTCGGCGAGAATTTTGTCGAGGTCGGAGCGGGCGCTGGTCGCACGCTGCGTGTCATCGCTGTTGCGGGTTGCGCTTGAGCCGAGTTCTGCGCGCAGCGTCGCGATGTAGGCGCGCGCGTCGTCGAGTTGTTCCGGATTCAGGATGCGGCGCAATGGCTGAGTCGAGACGGAGTAGGTCCGCTCCGGCGTTCGAATTTGCCAGTCGGATGGAAGAGCGCGCTGCAGGTCGGCGTACTGATCCTTCGACGGCTTATCTTCGAGCAGTTTTTCGATCGCGGAGAGTTGAGCGGAAAGCTCGCGCGGCGTGAGCGCGGCGGAGGAGCCGGAGGGCGAATCTGGGGCGGCAGTTTGCCCAATGCACGCGCTGGAACCGAAAAACAAAATGGCGAGCGCGGAGAGTAGGACGAGAGCGCCGGGCTTCATACGGGTTCAGTGACGCATCTTACTGCGAGTGGCGGTTTCACGACAGCGGCGACGGGAGACTTGGCGCCGCAGGCGGCTGAGTCACAGCGGGCTTAGTGGCCATCATCATTTGCAGATCGAAGGCTTCTTTGCGGACGCGCAGGTCGTAGTAAAAAACGGTGGTGGCGATGGTGACCACGGGAGTGGCGAGCGTGCCGCCCACAAAAGTCCCAAGGTTGCTCATCACCGTCCAGAACCGCATCATGCCCATGGCTTTTTGATAGGCCGACCAAAGAACCATAGCGGTGAATGGCACGGAAAACAGACCCACCAGCGCGGTGCTGATCGCGAAGTACATGGCAATGATTGCGAGCGCGCGGCCGACGTTGTCCTGCGTGATTTCCCAACTGCGGCTCAAGGAGTCGGACGGGCCTCGGTCCTCCAGAATCGCTGCTGGAATTGTGACGCTCAATCGGCACATCGCGTAAAACGCGCCGATGAAGAAGACGAAGAATCCGGCGAAAATGGCGAGGCCATTGAGGATCATGACGCCGAACAGATTCGCAGCATGACCGCGCATTTTGCGGAACGATCCGGCGATGGTTGCAGGACGGCCCAGATAGATGTCCGAGATGGCGTTCACCGCCGCGCCTTGGGAATAGAGGTACGTGATGCCATATACGATGAGCACGACGATGGCGCCGATGACGATGCTGGCGAGCAAGCTGCCGTTAAATGACGCTGACGTCCTCTTCGGCTGCAACGGGTTGGCTGGAACCTGGATGAACCACGCCTGAGCCAGATTCAGCAGCAATATGAGCGCGCGAGGAATCGCAGCGATTCCGACAAAAAGCAAAAAATGCGCGCGGTAGATCGAGAAGGTGCGGTCGAGAATTTCGCCGAGCGAGAGCGGACGCAGGTCCAGGTTCGCCATTCGAATCGGGCCTCCAACTTGAAAAGGGAAGCGTGTTACTCAGCGCGGCACTTTATCAAAACGGACTGCGAAAGGCGAGGTGCGGCGGCGTGTTTCGCGCGTAGTTGTGCGTGAAGCAGTAATGCCGGCGAAGCGGGGATTGGGCTGGCCGGCGTGG
Organism: uncultured Acidobacteriota bacterium; assembly: GCA_963702125.1. Classification (GTDB taxonomy): domain Bacteria; phylum Acidobacteriota; class Terriglobia; order Acidiferrales; family UBA7541; genus Palsa-295. The sequence continues at coordinate 2,424,880 of OY969716.1, read as the reverse complement.
TGGTCGTTGCGAGCTGACTTTGTGCTGAGAAGGCAAAGGCAACGGCAACGGCGAAGAGGGGTCCTTCGCTGCGCTCAGGATGACGCGGCTGAAAGGATGCCGCGCTGAGAAGCAAAGGCAACCCCGACGGCGACGGCAAAGGCGACTGCACACCGCACTGAGAGTGCGGCGCAGAAAGATTGCGAGCCTGCTCCTCTACGCCGCGCGAACGCGAGTCTCGAGATGGTCGGTGAGATGAGCCTTGGCCCATTCGAGGGGCTGGCGCGATTGATTCAGGCGGCTGATCATCAGCGCGCCTTCGAGCTGCGAGATTACGAGCGCGGCGAGCGCATCGGGATCGTTGCCTTTTCGGATGTGGCCGTCTTTCAGGCCTTGCTTCGCGATTTTTGCGAGGCGCGCTTGCCAATTGCGGAGCGCGCCGCGGGCACGCTCACGCATCACGGGGTTGCCGTCGTCGGAATCGATGGCGGTATTGAGCAGTGGGCAGCCGCCGGGAACGAGTCCGGTGCGCAGCTCGACAAAATTTTCGATCATGCGCTTCAGGCGATCGACGGCGTTGGGCGTGGACTCGACGCCCTGCGCGCGAACTGCGATCGCTTTGTTCCACGCGTAGTCAAATGCCTCGGCGGCGAGTTCCTCCTTGCTCGCGAAGTGGCGGTAGATGCCGCCCTTTTGCAGGCCGGTGGCTTCCATCAGGTCAGAAAGCGCGGTGCCGGCGTAGCCTTGCATATTAAATAGCGGCGCGGATTGCTCGATGATGCGCGCGCGCGTGTCGTCGCCCTTGGTCATTGCGGTGCTCCTGCTTAACCCAACCTCTATATAACCCGAATTGCGGCGGGGAGCGCCAGGAATCCGGTCTTGTTCGCCTGCGGGAGCCAGTATAACATATTTGCGACCGGCCGGTCGCTTATTGCATCTCATCGTTCGGATTCGGAAATGGCCGCCATCGCACAACCCATGCCGCTGGTGATCGAGCGACCGGCGATTAATCCGTGGTTCATCGCGATCACGGTGACGCTGGCGACGTTTATGGAGCTGCTCGATACGGCGATCGCCAACGTGGCGCTACCGCACATCGCCGGCGGGCTGGCGGTGAGCTACGACGAGAGCACGTGGGTGCTAACGAGCTACCTGGTTTCAAACGCGGTGGTGCTGCCGCTTTCGGCTTGGCTCAGCCGCGTGTTTGGCCGCAAACGGTACTACATGATCTGCGTCGCGCTGTTCACGGTGACGTCTTTCTTGTGCGGCCTTGCGCCGAGCCTCGGGATGCTGATTTTCTTTCGCGTGCTGCAGGGAATTGGCGGCGGCGGGCTTGCGCCGGTGGAGCAGGCGATTCTGGTGGATACGTTTCCGCCGGCGAAACGCGCGGCGGCGTTTGCGCTGTACAGCATGGCGATCGTGACAGCGCCGGTGATTGGGCCGCCGCTGGGCGGCTGGATCACCGATCACTGGAGCTGGCGCTGGGTTTTCTTCATCAACATTCCGATTGGGATTATTTCGCTGATACTGACGCGGCGCGTGGTGAGCGATCCGCCGGAATTTACGCGCGAAGTCGAAGATGCGCGGCGGGCGGGGAAGCTGAAGATCGACGGCCTCGGAATTGTGCTGATCGCGCTGGGATTTGCGTGTCTGGAAGTGGTGCTCGATCGCGGTGAGCGGCTGGACTGGTTCGGCAGCCGATTCATCGTGGTGTTTTTCACGATTGCGATTGTGTCACTTGTGATCGCTGTCTTCTGGGAGTGGAATCATCCCGATCCGGTGGTGGAGATCCGCCTGCTGGGTGAGCGGAATTTCGCGCTGGCAAACGTGAGCTACTTTTTGTTTGGCTTCACACTGTTTGGTTCGACGGTTTTAATTCCGCAGCTGCTGCAGACTCTGTACGGCTACACGGCGACGGATGCTGGCCTCGTGCTGGGGCCGGGCGCGATGGTGATCGTGGTGCTGGCGCCGGTGGTGGTGCGGATTTTGCCGAAGGTTGGCGTGAAGCGGATGATCGGGTTTGGTTATTTCGTATTGGCGCTCGCGATGTGGCATTTTGCGACGTTTGATTTGGGCACCGACTACCGGCATTTTGCGCTCGCTCGCGCGCTGCAGGGGCTGGGCATTGCGGGGCTTTTTGTACCGGTGAGCCAGCTTGCGTATTCCTACCTGCCGAAAAATAAAAACAACAAAGCATCGAGCCTGACAAATTTGTTCCGCAATCAAGGCGGCAGCTTCGGAATTGCGTTTGTGACGACAATGCTGGAGCGGCGGACGCAGTTTCATCAATCGGTGCTCGCGTCGCACGCAAATCCGGTGTATCCCGCGTACCGCGAGAAATTCGCGGCGATCCTAAAATACTTTGAGGCGCACGGCCTCTCGCGTGCCGATGCGGCGATCCACGCGAAGGCGCAGGTGGCGCAGCTGGTAGGGCAGCAGGCGGCGTTCTACGGATTCATGGATTGTTTCCGTTTGCTTGGGTGCGTCGCGTTTGTCGGCGTGCCGATGGTTTTCTTCATCAAGAAATTTGGCGCGGCCAGTGGTGGCGGCGGGGCGCACTAACGCTCGATCCGGACGGCGGTAGGCTTGTGTACAACGCGACTCCTTCCTCGAAGTAGCAGTAAACCAAAACCTCCAAGTGACGATAAATCACGTAGCCGAAGTGTCCGCACGGGACCTACGGCGTGGACCGGCAGTAAATTTTCACGTTTAGGAAGCGCACGCCGGAAGAAAGTGCCGTTCGGGTGTGGAACGGCCAGCGAGTCGTGTCTCTGAGGGCGATCGGGAATGAGCGACAACGATATCGTTAAAGAGTTTCTAATCGAGAGTTACGAAAATCTCGACCGGCTGGACCGCGAGCTGGTGGAACTGGAAAAACACGGCGGCAATCCGGAGACGCTCGCGAGCGTGTTCCGGACGATCCACACGATTAAGGGGACGTGCGGGTTTTTGGGATTCAATAAGCTGGAGTCGGTGGCGCATGCGGGCGAAAACCTGCTGAGCAAGCTGCGCGACGGCCAATTGCAGCAGAGCGCGGCGATTACGACGGCGCTGCTGGCGATGGTGGATGTTGTTCGCGAGATGCTGGCAGCGATTGAAGAGGCGGGGACCGAGGGCGAGCGCGACGATTCGGAATTGGTGGCGACGCTGACGCGGCTGACGCGCGGAGAGAGGGCCGCCGCTCCCGCTCCTGCGGCTGGTGCGAAAACTCCTGCCGCTGCGCCGCTGCCGCCTGCCGCACCGCCGCCAGAGCCGGAACTGCAGCAGCAGGCTGTCGCTCCATCGACTCCACCGGAACCCCCAGCGGCTCCGGCTGCCTCATCGGGCGCCGCTGAAATTCCTACCGCGAGCATCGGCAACATTTTGATTGAGCAAGGTTCGGTGTCCGCTTCGGAAGTGCAACGCGCGGTGGAGCAGCAGGTGGCCGGCGATCCGCGGCACCTGGGCGAAATTCTGGTCGAGCACGGCGCGGTGAAATCGTCGGACATCGTCGATGCGCTGCAAATTCAAAAGTCGACGCGCGCGTCGACAACGGCGGCGGATCGTACGATTCGCGTCGATGTGGGATTGCTGGACAAGTTGATGAATTTGGTGGGCGAACTGGTGCTGGCGCGCAACCAGGTGCTGCAGTACACAAGCAAGAATGAGGACACCGCGTTTCTTGCGACTTCGCAACGGCTGAACCTGATCACGACCGAGCTGCAGGAAGGCGTGATGAAGACGCGCATGCAGCCCATCGGAAATATTTGGGGCCAGTTTCCGCGGACGGTGCGGGATGTGGCCACGATTTGCGGCAAGCAAGTGCGCATCGAGATGGAAGGCCGCGAAACCGAACTCGACAAAACGATCATCGAGGCGATCAAGGATCCGCTGACGCATCTGGTGCGCAATTCGGTGGATCACGGCGTGGAAACGCCGGCTGCACGTGTGGCCGCCGGAAAAGATCCGGAAGGGCGGATTTTCCTGCGCGCGTTCCATGAAGGCGGGCAGGTGATTATCGAAATTTCCGACGACGGCGCGGGCCTGGATTGCGAGCGCGTGAAGCGCAAAGCCGTCGATCGCGGATTGATTACGGCTGAGCAAGCGGCGCGGATGAACGATCGCGAAGTGACCAATCTGATTTTCCTGCCCGGATTTTCCACCGCGGAAAAAGTAACGAACGTTTCCGGACGCGGCGTCGGGATGGACGTGGTGAAGACCAACATCGAAAAAATCGGGGGGACCGTCGATTTGCAGTTCAAGCCGGGGCAAGGCTCGACGGTGCGAATGAAAATTCCGCTGACGCTGGCGATTATTCCGGCGCTGGTGGTGACGAGCGCCGGTGATCGTTACGCGATTCCGCAGGTGAGTTTGCTGGAGCTGGTGCGCCTGGAAGGCGATCAGCTGAAAACGGGCATCGAGCTGGTGCAGGGCGCGCCGGTGTATCGCCTGCGCGGGCAGCTGCTGCCGCTGGTGTATTTGAATCGCGCGCTCGATGTGGAAGCTGCCGGGAAGCAGAACGGCGCGGTGAATATCGTGGTGCTGCGCGCCGATGAGCGGCAATTTGGATTGATCGTGGATGAAGTGAACGACACCGAAGAAATTGTGGTGAAGCCGCTGGGCAAACAGCTGAAATGCGTGAACACGTTTGCGGGCGCGACGATTATGGGCGACGGCCGCGTGGCGCTGATTCTGGACGTGTTGGGCATCGGGCAGCGCGCGAATGTGCTTTCCGAGCTGCGCGACCGCGCCGTGGTGGACAGCCACGACGCCGCGCGGCGGAGCGATGCCGAGGGCGATCGCGAGACGCTGCTGCTGTTCCAGTGCGCGGGCGATAGTTTGATGGCGCTGCCACTGTCGATGGTTTCGCGGCTGGAAGAGTTTCCGCGCGCGGTGATCGAACGCACGGGGCAACAGGAAGTGGTGCAGTACCGTGGGCAGATTATGCCCTTGGTTCGTATTTCACAGGTTGTCTATCAGGCTGAGGCGGCCGCGAACGAGATGCAGAAGCCGTTGCAGGTGGTGGTGTATGCGGAGAATAACCGGCGGGTGGGGCTGGTGGTCGATCGGATTCTGGACATTGTGGAAGAAAACCTGGTGATCGAGCAGCTGGCGCCGCGGCCGGGAATTCGAGGTTCGGCGGTGATTCAGAAGCGGGTGGCGGATGTGCTGGATGTACAGGGAGTGGTCCGCGCGGTACATCCGCAATTTTTCGAATCGCGGCCGGCGGCGTGAGGGCGTAGCGATGAGCGAGACACAGCAGTTGTGCACGTTTTTCCTCGATGGGCGGTTTTTCGGCGTGCCGGTGCAGCAGGTGCAGGAAGTGATCCGATATCAGGAGATGGCGAGGGTGCCGCTGGTGCCGGCGGTGATCAGCGGCCTGATCAATTTGCGCGGACAGATTGTGACGGCGATCGATCTGCGGCGGCGGCTCGGGATGGCGGAACGCGGTGAAGGGCAGCTGCCGATGAATGTGGTGGTGCGGACGGACGATGCGGCGATGAGTTTGCTGGTGGATGAGATTGGGGATGTGCTGGAAGTGGATGACGGAACGTTTGAGCGGCCGCCGGAAACACTCGACGCGCTGGCGCGCGAAATGGTCCGTGGAGTGCACAAGCTTCCCGACCGGCTGCTGCTGGTTCTCGATATTCAGAAGGCTGTGAACTTTGGCGAAGCGAACGGCGCTGCGGCGTAGCGCGAAGCTGGGACTCGAATTTATTGCGATCGATGGAGGAGGGCCCGATGGCCACGAAAGTGAAGAATGGAAATCATGCCGGCGCGCATGCGGCGGATGAGACGACGGAACTATTGCGCAGCCTCGAGCAGGCGAATGCAAATACGCGCGCGGTGGTGCAGGTGGTGGCGAGCGTCGCGTCGGCGGCGACGGTGAACGAAGCCGCCAAGGCCGCGCTCGATACGGTGAAGGACGCGTTTGGATGGGCGTACGGATCGTATTGGGTGCGCGACGAAAAGGAAAACGCGCTCCGTTTCGGAGTCGAATCGGGCTCGGTGAACGACGAATTCCGGCGCGTGACGATGGAAGCGCGATTTCGGGAAGGCGAGGGATTGAGCGGGCGCGCGTGGAAGGCGCGGGATCTGTTTTTTGTGGCGGACCTTTCGGAGATGAAGGATTGCTGCCGCGCGCCGGTGGCGAAACGAGCGGGAGTGAAATCGGGCATCGCGTTTCCGATTATTTTGAAGGGTCAAGTGGAAGGGATGATGGATTTCTTTGCGCTGGAGACGCTGCAACCGACGCCGGAGCGGCTCGATGCGCTGCGGAATGTGGGGCGGATTGTGTCCGATGCGTTTGAACGGATCGCGAATAACCAGCGGCAGGCGGAAATCGCGGCGAATACCGATGCGGTGAACCGGGTGCTGCAGGCCGTGGGCCGCGCGGAGACGATCAACGACGCGGCGAAGGCCGCGCTCGATACGGTGAAAGAAGCGTTTGGGTGGGCGTATGGGTCGTACTGGGTGCGGGACGAAAAGGAAAACGCGCTGAAATTTGGGGTTGAGTCGGGCTCGGTGAACGAAGAATTCCGGCGCGTGACGATGGAAGCGCGGTTCCGCGAAGGCGAAGGGTTGAGCGGGCGCGCGTGGAAGGCGCGGGATCTGTTTTTTGTGGCCGACCTATCGGAGATGAAGGATTGCTGCCGCGCGCCGGTGGCGAAAAAGGCGGGGGTAAAGTCGGGCGTCGCGTTTCCGATGATCGTCGATGGGCAAGTGTACGGAATGATGGATTTCTTCGCGCTGGAGACGCTGACGCCCTCGCCGGAGCGGCTGGACGCGCTGCGGAATGTGGGCCGCCTGGTGAGCTCGGCGTTTGACCGCATTACGAAGAATGAACGCGAGCATGTGGCGCAGGAAGAGCTGCGCACCAAAGTCGATCGCATGCTGAATGCGATCACGTCGGCTTCAAAAGGCGATCTCACCGTCGAAGTGGGCGTGAGCGGCAAGGACGCAATCGGGCAGGTGGGCGAAGGGCTGACGCGATTTTTGACCGATATGCGCGCCAGCATTTCGAACATCGCGGAAAACGCGCAATCGCTTTCGAGCGCTGCGGAGGAATTGACCGGGGTAAGCCAGCAGATGAGCGCAAACGCGGAAGAAACTTCGGCGCAAGCGAACGTGGTTTCCGCCGGCTCAGAGCAGGTGAACAAGAATTTGCAAACGCTTGCGACCGGCACCGAGCAAATGGACGTAAGCATCAAGGAAATTGCAAAAAACTCGAACGAGTCGGCGAAAGTCGCGACGGCGGCCGTACGCGTGGCAGCGACCACGAACCAGACGATCTCGAAACTCGGCGAATCGAGCGCGGAGATCGGGCAGGTGATTAAGGTCATCACTTCGATCGCGCAGCAGACCAACCTGCTGGCACTGAACGCGACGATCGAAGCGGCACGCGCGGGAGAAGCGGGGAAGGGCTTTGCCGTGGTCGCGAACGAAGTGAAAGAGCTGGCGAAAGAAACCGCAAAAGCTACCGAAGACATCAGCCGCAAGATCGAAGCGATTCAAAGCGACACGAAAGGCGCCGTCGAAGCCATCGGAACGATCAGCACGGTGATCAACCAGATCAACGACATTTCGAGCACGATCGCGACGGCGGTGGAAGAGCAGAACGCGACGACGAACGAAATGTCGCGCAACGTGAGCGAAGCGGCGCGCGGCGGCGGCGAAATTAACCGCAACATATCCGGCGTTGCGGAAGCGGCGCAGAGCACGACGCGCGGCGCGGCCGATACGCAGCGCGCGGCGTCACAACTGTCGAACATGGCCGTCGAACTGCGGAAGCTCGTCTCCCGATTCCAATACTGACGCACGGCCGGCCGCACGCCTGGCGCGTTTCGTAAATTCTCTTGTGGAGCAGAGTGCCGGATATGCCCGCGCTTCGCATACTCGTGGTCGATGATTCGGTGGTGATTCGGCAGATGACGTCGCAAATTCTGGCCGAAGATCCGGAGCTGGCGATCGCCGGCGTTGCAGGCGACGGAAAAATCGCGCTCGCAAAAATCGACCAAGTGTCGCCGGACCTCGTGACGCTGGACGTCGAAATGCCGGTGATGAACGGCCTGGAGACCCTGGCTGAAATCCGCAAGCGCCATCCCAAACTGCCGGTGATCATGTTCAGCACGCTCACCGAGCGCGGCGCTGGCGCAACGATCGAAGCGCTTTCTCTTGGCGCATCGGACTACGTCACCAAGCCCAGCAACACGATGAACCAGGAAGAAGCGCGGCAGCGGATTCGCGCCGAGTTGATTCCGAAGATCAAAGCGCTGTGCCGCGCGCCCGGTGGCAGCGCCCGGCAAGCGCGCCCGGCAAGCGCATCGAGTTCGCGGCCACAGCTTTTGCAGATGCCGAAGGCGAGGTCCGCGCCGACGGCGCACGCATCGCAGCGAACAATCGACATTGTCGCGATCGGCACATCCACGGGGGGGCCGAACGCGCTGGGCGTCGTGATTCCGGCGTTTCCGAAAGACTTTCCGGTTCCCATTGTGATCGTGCAGCACATGCCACCGATTTTCACGCGCATGCTGGCGGAGAGACTCTCGTCGCGCAGCGCGATTCCGGTGCGCGAAGGCGTGGAAGGCGCGGCGCTGGAACCCGGCGTCGCGTGGATCGCGCCGGGCGATTTTCACATGACATTGCAGCGCCGCGCCGTGGGCCTTCGTCTGCGCCTTAACCAAGACCCGCAGGAAAATTCGTGCCGCCCCGCGGTCGATGTTCTCTTCCGCTCTGCTGCGGAAACGTGCGGAGCGAACGTGCTGGCCGTGGTGATGACGGGTATGGGCTCGGACGGCGTGCGCGGAGCGGAACGCATTCGCCACGCGGGCGGCGAAGTGATTGTGCAGGACGAAAAAACTTCGGTCGTGTGGGGCATGCCGGGCTTCACGTACAACGAAGGGCACGCCGATTCGGTTTACCCGCTGGACCAGTTGCAACCGGAAATCACGCGCAGAGTTCTTGCGAATCGCGGCGAGCGCGTCGGACTAGACCGCAAGCCGGCGGCGAGGGTGATCTGACGCCATGATGCTACAAGCCACAGCCGAGACGCCGCAATTCGCGATGGACGCGAAGGGGCAGCCGACCGATCCGGCGTTTCCGCAGATCCGCAACGTGATTTACCAGGTCTCCGGGATTTACCAGGCGGATTCGAAGCTGCACCTGCTGGCCGACGCGTGCGGCAAGCGTATGGCGGCGCTGAAATGCGCGAGCCCGCGCGAATATCTGGAAGTGCTCACCACAAAAGTGAATCGCGAGTCCGAGCTGCGCGCGCTGCTGAACGAAGTGACCATCGGCGAAACCTTTCTTTTTCGCAGCATGCCGCAGATCACCGCGCTGCGCAGCATCATCCTTCCAGAACTGATGAAAGACCCGATCAAGCAGCTCACCAAGCGGCTGCGGATCTGGAGCGCGGGCTGCTCGACAGGCGAAGAGCCGCACACGCTGGCGATCTGTTGCCTGGAAGAGCGCGAGAAGCTTCTGAAAGGCTGGAACATCGAAATTATCGCGACGGATTTGAACGACAGATCGGTAGAAACAGCGTCCGCGGGAATTTACGGCGATTATGCGATGCGCTTAGTGAGCGATTTGTACAAAGCGAAATATTTCAAGCCGACGCCGGACGGCAAGCGTTACGAAGCGCGCGAAGAGGTGAAGCAGCTGATCCAATTCAAGCGGCTGAACCTGCGCGACGACGCGAAGCTGGTTTTCATGAAGGGCATGGACCTGATCTATTGCTGCAACGTGCTGATTTATTTTGACAGCTCGTCAAAATCGCGGGTGATCCAGCACTACTACAACAATTTGAACTCGGGCGGTTACCTGTTTCTCGGCATTTCCGAATCGCTGTATCAACTGAACGACCAATTCCGGCTGGTTCACTTTCCCGGCGCCTTCGGGTACTGGAAAGCGCCGCCAGGAGCCGCGAAGACATGACGCAATCGACCGTACAACCGCCGTCGGCGGCCGCTCGAACCGGCAAGCACGAGCTGCCGGAGTCGGCACGCCAGATAATTTCAAACGTCAAAGCCATTCCGGCGATGCCGATGATTTTGATGCCGCTGCTGGAATTGCTGCAGAGGCCGGCGGACCAGGTGCCGATCGACGAAGTGGTGCGCCTGGTGTCCTACGACAAAACGATCGCCGCACAGTGCATTCGGATCGCGGGATCGCCGCTATTTGGACTGTCGCGCGCGCCGGAAACGATTCGAAGCGCGGTGATCAGCATGGGAATCACGCGGATTAAAGATGTGGTGCTCACTTTTTCGCTGGGCCAAATTCTGCCGGCGGAAAAATTTGTGATCGATCCCGGAATATTCTGGCGCCACTCGCTGGGCTGCGCGCTGGTGTGCAAGAAATTCTGCGAGATCTCCGGTGCGCTGAGCCCGGAGAAAGCGTATCTGGCCGGGCTGCTGCACGATCTGGGAATCATCGTGAACTGCATGGTGTTCCCGAAAGAATCGGCCGCGGCGATCGAGCGCGCCAAAGAAGAGTACATTCCGCTGGACGAAGCCGAGCGGGCGACGATGGGTTTCTCGCACTGCGAAACGGGCCGCGTGCTGGCGGAGGCGTGGCGACTGCCGGATGAAATGCGCGAAGTGATCGCCTGCCACCACGATTTGGACATGAGCACGCAGTCTGCGCCCCTGGTGGCCGTCGTTCACCTTTGCGATTTGCTGTGCCGGATGCGCGAGCTGGGTTATGGCTACTACGAATCGCGGCGGATCGATTTCATGCACAATCCGGCGTGGGCGATTCTGAGCGAGACTTACGGCAAAATCCGCACGATGGACCTGGAACGCTTTACCTTTGATATGGACGAAGCGGCGGCGGACGTGGCGATTCTGGTGGACAGCGTGTTCGCCGGCAAACGCGCCTGATTTCAACTTGGGCCTTCACGATGCGTTGCGTTGGGCGCCGCGAGTTATTCCGGGCGGAATCTTGGCGTGCGGGCGCTTTGCTTCACTTCGTCATCGGCAAGCGCCGAATCGGGCGGAGGGTAGAGAACCGAGCCGCGCATTTTCGAAATTTCCGCGGGCGGAAAATCAGGGAAGGGCAGCGCGTGCTCTTCGCGCCACTCCGCCACCACGCGTTCCGCGCTTTCCGATTTTTTCGGGTCGAGGCCGGGATCGCGCGCAATCACCACGTTGCGCGACGGCGACGAAAAGCTCGTTCCCGAGTCATCGACAATCTGCATGATGCGGAGCAGCACGTCTTCGCGAATGGCGTTGAACTCCACGCCATCTCTCGTCGTCACGTAACAGAACAATTCCATGTCCAGCGAGCTTTCGCCGAATCCGACAAAGCGGATGCGCGCGGTTCCAGCCTCGATGCGCGGGTGCGAATAGAGCAGCTTGCGGATTTCGGCGAGCACGTAGAGCAGTTGGTCGCGCTGCGTATCGCCGCGAAGGCCGAGCGTCTGCTGCAGCAGGAATTTGTCGCGACGCGCGAGGTTTTCGAGGTTCATGGTCGCGAGCGCGCCGTTTGGAATCGAAAGGTCGATGCGTTCCTGAGTGCGAATGCGTGTGGAGCGCAGTCCGATGTCTTCAACGGTGCCGATGGTATTGCCGAAGCGGCACACGTCGCCGACGTGAATCGCTTCATCTGCCAGCACCGAGACGCCGCCGAAAAGATTCTCGAGCGTTTTCTGCGCGGCGAAGGCGATGGCGATGCCGCCGATGCCGAGTCCGGCGAGAGCCGTGGTCATGTTGAAACCGAAATTGCTGAGGATTGCCATCACGCCCGCGACGACGACCAGCGCTTTCAAAATCCGCTGGCCGAGCAGCACGAGCGAGCCGATCCCCATTTGCCCGGCAGTGACGGCGCGCGTACGGAGCCGCTTCGCGAGCCAGCCGACAATGCGCGTAAGCAGCCAGGTGATTCCGACGAGCAAAAACATCACGGCGATCTGGCCGTAGTAATGGCGGGTGAGCAGCGGCAAGCCGAGCATCCGCACCGCAACCATGTGGAGCGACGTGGCGACGATCACCCACAACGGGCCCGACACATCCGCCTGAAATTGATAATCCACTTTGCGCTTGCGGAGCGCGGCCACCAGCGCGCGAATGCCGCGTGCGATTTGCAGCACGATCCACGAAGCGAGCAACGCGAGCGGAATGAGCAACAGGATCGCGAGCCACTGCCAGAGCGGCAACCCGGCAACGACATTCTTCACCAAGGTTTCGGGCAGTTTGGTCTCGACGCGCTCGACGGCGATCTGGTCGTAGAGGTCTGGAACTTTCGCGAGCGATTCGGTGGAGAAAAGCCACACTGGTCCGTACACCGGATCGTTCACGCGGACGAGAATCAAGTCGGCTTCGTCGCTGTTGACGACGAGTTTGCCGACGCGCTCCTGCTCCGGAGGGAGGCCCTCTTGCGGCGTGCCTTCGGGAAGATCGGTGATGCGGTTGATGTTGCCCACGTAGGCGCGGTCCATCAGCGCTTTCAATTGCGTGACGAGCTCTTCTTCGTTGGCCGGGTGGCGCGAGCGCGACTGCTGAAAATATTGCGCGGCGGATTGCCAGTGCGAAGATTGCGCGGCCTGGAGGAAGCCGATCACGGCGCCGCGCGGAGTGGTGCGGCCCAGTGGGTCGGGCGGCGGCGTATCCGCAGGCTTTGCGGCGGCGGGCGTTGACGGCAGCAGGGGATTCTGCGGGCGAGCCGAGATTACCGGTGCCGTGCCGGCTGCGATTGCGAGCAGCAAAATGAAAAGTAGCGCGGGGCGGAGCGAGGCGGGGCTGGTGGCGGTTCGAGTGCGGCTCATAGCGGCGTCAATTTTTGCACAGGTCGAGGCGCCACGGCAGCGTTCGATTCGGACGTGCCAGTTGGCGTCAGGCAGTAGCATGGGCAATCCTGCCGGTGTGTGACGCGCGCGAGAGCGCGCTGCTCTCATCAGTCCACTCGCGGACGAAATGGCTTGTCGTAGCCCGTCAGCTCAAGATATCCAACGCCTTTCACCGGCGCGCCCGCGCGATCGCCCGTGATGCGCACCGCGCCCTCCCAGTAGCTCGGGATGATCGGCGAGCCGCTGAAGATTTCCTGCTGCTTGAGGGGAGTGGTGACGTCAAAGGCGAGCTGCAGAGGGCGGACTGAAACTTTCCAGTGAATGGGGTACATCGCTTTGCTTTCGGCGCTGGTCCACGTGCCGGATGGGATCGCCGTGAAATCAAAATCGCTGAGCATGAGGTGGATGGGCTTGCCGTTCGAATCGATGTAGGTGCCCGAAGAAAACGGATCGACGGTGCCGTCTTCGCGGCGAATACGGTAGAGCATCAGCTCGGTGTTGTCGTCGAGTTGCACGCTGAACCAATCCCAACCGACTTGATCGCCGCCGAGCTGTTCGGTGAAAAACTCGTGGTCCATCCAGGCGAGGCCGGTCACTTGCGCGGGGGCGCCTTGTATGTCGATCGTGCCGGTTACGGCGAGGCGGGTAAGCGAAATGTATTGCGAGGCATGGCCCGCGCCCGCAGCCTTCTGGCTCACGCCGTCGATACCGTGAATCACAGGCGGCTTGCGCGACGCGAGATCGAAATGCAGCGCGAATGCGTCGGACACTGCGTCGAGTTTTTGCGCGCCGCCATTACCATCGCCGCTGTTGCGAATGACTACTTGCCAGTTGCCGTTCCAGATGCGGCCTGTGGCGGCGTCGATTCCCGCGATTCCAGCGCCGGCGCGATTGAGGCGTTCGCGATGATAGAAACGCTGCGCGCCGATGTCGCTGAGCGCGAGATGCGCCATGTAAATGTCGTTCACGGCCCAGTCGGACGGCGGCGTTTTTTCGCGATTCACTCCGACGCGAAAAAAGGTGAGTTCGAAACCGTAGGCGTGGCCGTCGGCTGCGGTGAGGTTGCCGGTGTAATACCACCACTCGGTCTGAAAATCGGGATGGTTGAAAAAATCGCGCGGAAATTCGTAGTGATAGCCCGCAGCGGCGGAGCGGAATTGCGACTGCGCGCGAGCCGGGTGAAGGACGGGGGCGAACGCCACCGCCAGCACTAGAAGCAGCGCGAGCCTACTCCTCATGGACGACCTCGATCGGATTCAGCCGCACGGCGACGCGAGCGGGGTAAAGGCCGGCGAGCAACGTTGCGATGAAAATTCCGCCGAGCGAGCCCGCGACCACCGCGACGGGCCAGTGGAATTGAATCGTCCAGCCGAACGACTGCTTATTGATCACGTAAATCAGAATCACGGAGAGAGCGAGGCCGAGAGCGAGGCCCACGGCGCTGGCGAGCAGGCCGATGAGTCCCGCTTCGACGAGGATGAGCTTGCGGATTTGCGAGGTTGCCGCGCCGAGGAAGCGGAGGAGGCCGAATTCGCGCCGCCGATCGACAACCAGCGCGAGCAGCGCGCCTGCAATTCCAATCACGGCGACGATGATGGAAATAATTTCGAGCGCGTAGGTGATCAGGAAGGTGCGGTCGAAAATCTGAATGGCCTGCGAGCGGATCATGCGATTCGAAAAAATCAGGATGTTGTGGCCGGCGACGGCGCGTTCCACTTCGCCGCGCACTTGATCCAAATCGGCGCCGGGCGCGATGTAGAGCGCGACGTTTGACGGGTCGCGGTCGGGCAGATATCGGAGCAGCGTTTGGCGGTCCATGGCGATGTAGCCGGCTTCGCTCGCGTAGTCATACGCGACGTCAAGAATGGGGAATGAGACACGCTGCGCGCCGAGCGGAAGAGCGATCGTGTCGCCGCGTTTCAGGTGGTGCTTGTTCGCGAAAGGCTCGCTCACGACCACGCCGTTCCGGCGGCTCATGTCCGTGTACACATCGGCTGCGGGCCGACCCGAGAGAAATTCGGAATTGCGGTAGGCGCGAACGGCGTGAAAATCAGCGGCGCCGAGTGTGGCGGGGAGGCCGTCGTAGTCGATGGTGTACGCCCGCAGGCGATCGACGGCGACGACGCCGGGAAGCTTCTCGAAAGTGTCCACGAGTTCGCTGGGCATGGTCGGATGCTGATCGGGCGCTATGGTGCCGGCGGGGCGCAAATAAAGGTCGGCCTGAAGTTGAGCGTCCATCCAGGTGACCACGGTTTGGCGGAAGCTGCCGACCATGATGCCGATCGAGGTCATCATGGCGATGGCGGTGGCGAGAGCGCCGACGAGCACGGAGGTGCGGCGTAGGCCGCCGCTCAGGCTGCGCGCGCCGAGCAAACCTGTGACGCCGACGACGCGTTGCAGAGCGGGAGCGAGCGCGTGCAGCAGCGCGTCGGCGACAGCAGGAATTGCAAATGCTGTGGCGGCGATCAGGAGCAGCGCCGAGACGTAACCGAGCAGCGGTTTTCCGGCGATGGGCTTCGCGAATGAAGCGGCAACGCCGCACGCGGCGAGCGCCGCGGCAAACCAAAGATCGCGGCCCTTGTGAACGCGCGAGGCGTACTCGCGTTGGCCGCGCGCCATGGCTTCGACGGGCGAGACGCTGGCCGCTTCGCGCGCGGGGGAAATTGCGGCGATCGCCGTGACGCCGACGCCGATGACGAGCGCGTAGGCGACGGTGAGCGGCGTGACTTCGATGGGCGCGGGATGGCTGGTGACGTAGAGAGCTTGCACCGTGGCGGAGAGGAGCTTGAGCGCTCCAGTGGCGAAGGCGCGGCCAAGCACGCAGCCGAGCAGCGCGCCCACCAGGCCGAAGCACGCCGCTTCACCGAGGAATGCGAGAAGCACGTTGCGCCGGCTGGCGCCGAGCGCACGAACGATTCCGATTTCTGGGCGGCGACGGACGACGGAGACGGAAATCGTGTTGTAAATAAGGAAGGCGCCGACAATCAGCGCGATATAACTGAGCACGCGCAAATTCCAGCGGAACGCCGCGAGCATCTTCTGATTTTCTGCGGTGCGGCTGCCGACGGGCCGAACTTCGAGACCGGGCGGAAGCTCCTGCGCGAGGCGCGACTGCCAGTCGGCGATTGGGGCGGCGTCGGGAAGTTTCAGCAGCACGCTATCGATGCGATTGCCGCGCGCGAATTCGCGCTGCGCGGTGCCGATGTCCATCACGATCAGGCTTTCGCCTTCGCTGGCGTCGTCGAAAACACCGCGCACCAGGAATTCGCTGGTGTGATCGTTGAGCCCGAGGCGGATCGTTTGGCCTTGTTTGCGGTGAAGGCTCGAGCCGATCCAAATACCCTCGAGATTTGCCGGCTCTTTCGTGCGATCGAAGCCGGTGAGGCCGCCGACGGCTTGAATGTCCGTGGATTCCCCGAGGAGATCGACGCCGATCACCGGGACGGCCTGGCCGGTGTCGGTGACCGTCACAAAATCCGAAATGCGTGGACGGACGCGCAGTGCGTAGGGAAGTGTCGCCAGCGTCGCGACTGCGGCATCGGGAACGCCGCCGGTGGACGTGACTTCAAGATCGGAATCACCCACGAGCGTTTCCACGGAAGAGCGAAACGATCCGGCGGCGGCGGTTCCCGCAAGGTCGATCGCCAGCACGACGGCCACGCCGAGCGCCACCGCAAGGACGGTGAGAAAGGTGCGCAGCGGCTCGCGGTAGAGCGGCCGCACGATCAGGCGGTAGAAGAGAACGAGAGGCCCCACGTCAGCGGCGCTCGATTTCGACGATTCGGCCGTCGCGCATGCGCACAATCGCATCGGCTGCGGCCGCAGCTTCCACGCTGTGCGTCGCCATAATCGTCGCGGTGTTTTGTTCGGAAGCGATTCGGCGGAGAAGATCGAGGATCAGGTTGCCAGTGGTGGTGTCGAGATTTCCCGTGGGCTCATCGGCGAGCAGCAGGCGCGGCGCGTGAAGCAGAGCGCGCGCGATCGCCACGCGCTGCATTTGTCCGCCGGAGAGTTGGTGAGGAAGCCGCGAGGCGAGCTGCGCCATCTCTACCCAAGCGAGCCGTTCCAAAGCTGCGTCGCGAGCGTTCACCTTTCCGGCGAGCAACAGCGGTAGCTCGACGTTCTCGACAACGCTGAGTGTGGGAAGAAGTTGGAACGACTGAAAAATGAATCCGACTTTGTCGCGCCGCAGTTGCGTAAGCCCGGCATCGTCAAGCTTCACAGTCGAGACGCCGTCGATCGTCACTTCGCCCGAGGTGGGTGAGTCCATCGCGCCGGCAAGATTCAGCAGCGTGGTCTTGCCGCAGCCGCTTCGGCCAACGAGCGCGACAAACGAGCCGGCTTCGAGGTCGAGCGAAACGCCGTCGAGCGCGCGAACGGGAAGCCCGTCAGCTCGGTATTCCTTCACGACATTTTCGAGCCGCACGATGGCCACGATAAATCCAGTATAGAGCAAACGCGCCGTGACTCTTCACGCACGCTCCAGCCGAACTAATCGCGCCTAATTTTTCGAAAAGAATGAAACGAAAGTCAGCAGCGTTCGAGCACGGTGGCGATGCCCTGGCCGACGCCGATGCACATCGTGCAGATCGCGTACTTGCCGCGGGTGGCGATCAGCTGATTGGTAGCCGTCATGGCGAGGCGCGCGCCGCTCGCACCGAGTGGATGTCCGATGGAAATCGCGCCGCCGTTTGGATTCACGTGCGCCGCGTCGTCCGCGAGGCCCAGGTCGCGCGTCACTGCGAGCGCCTGCGCAGCAAAAGCCTCGTTCAACTCAATCACGTCGATCTTCGATAGCTCGAGTCCCGCGAGTTTCAGTACCTTGCGCACAGCGGGCGCCGGAGCGAAGCCCATAATGCGCGGCGCGACGCCAACGGCTGCTGTGGCGATCACGCGAGCACGCGGCGTGAGGCCGTGTTTTTTCGCGGCGGCTTCCGTAGCCAAAATCAGCGCACATGCCCCGTCGTTGATGCCCGACGCGTTGCCAGCCGTCACCGTGCCGCCAGGCTTCACAATCGGTTTCAACTTCGCGAGACCTTCGAGCGTGGTGTCGGCGCGCGGGTGTTCGTCTGTGTCGAAAATCTTCGGATCGCCCTTTTTCTGAGCGACACTGACCGGAATCAGTTCAGCTTTGTAGAATCCCGCGGCATTCGCACGCGCCCAACGCTGATGGCTGCGCAGCGCAAATGCATCCTGATCTTCGCGGCTCACGTGGAATTCATCCGCCACGTTTTCGGCGGTCTCTGCCATGGAGTCCACGCCGTATTTCGCCTTCATGGCGGGATTCACGAACCGCCAACCCAACGTGGTGTCGAACACTTCCGCGCTGCGGCTGAAGGCCGAATCCGCCTTGCCCATTACGAATGGCGCGCGCGTCATGCTCTCGACGCCGCCCGCGATCATCAGTTCCGTCTCGGCCGCTTTGATCGCGCGCGAAGCGATGCCGATCGCATCGAGGCTTGAGCCGCACAGGCGGTTGATCGTCGCGCCGGGAATTTGCATGGGCAATCCCGCGAGCAGCAGCGCCATGCGGGCCACGTTGCGATTATCCTCGCCGGATTGGTTCGCGCAGCCGTAAATCACGTCGTCGAGCGCGGACCAATCGACAGAGGGATTCCGCTCGATCAACGCCTTCAGCGGAAGCGCCGCCAGATCGTCGGTGCGCACCGTCGCCAGCGCGCCGCCGTAGCGTCCAAACGGGGTGCGAATCGCGTCACAAATGTACACGTGGTTCACGGGCATCTCTCCAGTTCTAGATCCATTCTCGCGCATTCAATTTCCAAAAGAAGCAGAAATAGGCGAACGCGGCGTTCCAGAAAACAAAAGGCGGGAGCGAAACAGTTCGCCCCCGCCCGAAAGTTCCAAACCGCTTTGCGGTGCCGCCGCGGCGACAGCAGCGCCATGACGGCGATTCGAATTAGTGGTTGAAGTAGAGTACTTCCGGATGTCCCGCCGTTCCGGCCGGGTCCGCAGTGATGGCGCGAATCGTTGCCGGCGACACCACGTAATAGATGATGTTGACCGGCAATCCGAACGGCGCGTTGGTGGTCATCGTGCCTCGTCCGGTTGTGCCGGTGAACGTGTAAGTCGCATTCAAAGTCTGACCTGAGTGCGGCGTACCGTTGTTGTCCACTTCATCGATCGTGCCGCTCAGCAGGCCCAATCCAGGCGAATTCACCTGGCCGATCACGTTGATTCCCGCGGGATCAGGCGTGTTGTCCGCGCTCAAGGTGTAGCCGCCTTGCAGCGAGCTATTTGTGTACGAGGCCTGCGGCGTCTGCGCGTCGAGCAGTCCGTAACTCACGGCCGCAT
Source organism: uncultured Acidobacteriota bacterium (assembly GCA_963702125.1). Taxonomy (GTDB): domain Bacteria; phylum Acidobacteriota; class Terriglobia; order Acidiferrales; family UBA7541; genus Palsa-295. Next base: position 2,405,826 of record OY969716.1, on the reverse strand, counting down.
CCGACCCGATTATGAAGCCCTGGTTCGTACCAATCAAATAGGCCGCAGCGAACCGCGCTCCGAGCCCGTTGAACGTGATGTGCCCGTTATTGCTTGGATCGGCTAGAAACGTTCCGTTGGCTGAGTTTGCGGTGGTCACCGTGCCGCTGTCGTTCTGGTCGTAATTCACAGTCACAGTGTCGTTGGTCGAGTTTCCGTTCAGCGCTCCAACCAGCACGCTCGCGTTCGTATCCAAGCCGGACATCGAAACCACCGAGGTGGCGTCGAGAGAACTGCTGTTGAACGTCTGCGTAGGATTCTGCAGGATCAACTCGCCGCCGAGGCGCGGCGGATTCACGTTCGTAAGATCGGCGTCCATGAAGAAAATATCGCTGGGCGACACAAAGTAGAACGTGTAGGCCTGCTGGATTTGCGCCGAGTTCGGCAGATTGTAGGTGAAGTACATCACGCCTTCTTCGTTCTTCTGCAGGACCTGGAAATTGCCGGAGAGCCCGAGCGCCGGGCTGTACGCTCCGTTTTCATTCACGTCGAGCGTGCCCGGCGAGAGCAGCGAATTTCCGTCGGCACGAATCACCCCGGTGAGCACCATCGGTTTCCCCAGATAGTCCTGGCCGGTCAGCTGGAAGGCATAGTTGCCGCTTAGATTGGAAGCCGAAAGACTCGAGCCCACCACCGGCTTCATCACGCCCGAGCCGTGCGTTCCGCTCGTATCGTTTTCGATGAACCGCACATTCCGGTTCGAATCCATCACGAGAAAGTATGTGGTCTGCAGCAGGGCGCCCTTACTGTTCTGCGCGAGCAAAGTCATCGTGCCGCGGCCGTCGGCGCCCATGCTGTAGGAGCCGCTCAGCAGTGTCGAGACAAACAGCCCGGACGCACGATTGCTGTCGAGCGTCCCGTTCGAAATCAAGCCGCTGCCGTTTGAGGTGAAATTGCCCGCGATCACCACGTTTCCGCCGGAATCGTAGCCCTGGAAAAGGAAGCTGTACGAGCCGGTGAAGAGAGCGTTCGTGGTGGTGGTACCGTTTTGCACGTTGACGGTGAGCGATTGTGACGCCGTCGCCGGTGTCGATTCCGAATCCTGCACCTGCGCCGTAAAAGTCGAGCTGGTAATCAGCAGCGGCGAGCCCGTGATCACGCCGGTCTGAGGATTCAGAGTCAGGCCCGAGGGTAGCTGGCCGGATGTGACGCTCCAGGTGTACGGCGGGATTCCGCCTGTCGCCACCAGATTGCCGTTGTACGTGGTACCGACGAATCCGGCCGGCAGCGGCGGGGTGGTAGCCTTCAGCGTTGACGCAGTGTTCACCGTAATCGTTAGCGGCGCGCCGGTCTTCACGGTTTGCGCGGGAATCGATGAGTCCACCACTTGCGGCGTAAATGTGTAGGTGCCCGCTTGCGTCGGGACGCCGGTGATCTGGCCGGAAGTCTGATTTAAGGCCAGCCCCGGGGGCAGGGCGCCGCTCAGGATGATCCATGAAAACGGCGTCACTCCGCCCTTGGTGGATACCGCGGCGGAGTACATCGCGTTCACCGTCCCGTTAGGCAAGGTAGTCGCCGTGATCGATAGGATCGGCGCCGGATTGATCAAAAGGGAATATTGCGCGGAGACGACGGAAAAGGGAGTGGTCGCGCTATCGGTCACCGTGATGGTGAACGTCGCCGGGTTTGGCTGCCCGCTGATCGGGCCGGTCGGAGTTCCGATGATCGAACCGGTGGTATTGAGCTGCAAGCCCGCCGGCAAGCTGCCGCTGCCGGGCGTGATTTTGTAACTTAGCGGAGCAACGCCGTCAGATGCCGTAATGGTCTGGTTGTAGGGAACGCCGTTGGCGCCGTTGGTGAGCGTGACCGGCACGTTATTGGGGAACTGCGGAGGCAGAACCACGGAAATGGTGACGGTCTTGGTGACGCTGCTATTGGCTTTGGAAATGGCTTCCAGGCTAACGGTGATGGCCGAAGTGAGGCCGCTGGGCGCCGTGTAGGTCACCGAGGTGGCGGTGGTGTTGGTAAGCGTTCCGCAACCGGTTCCCGCGCAGCCAGTGCCGGTGAGCGGCTGCCAGGTGACGCCCGAGTTGCTATTGTCGTTGCCCAACTGCGCGTAGAAGACGACAACTTGCCCCTGATCCAGCGTCTGGGTGACCGAAGGCGAAATCGCCAGCGTGATCGCCGCACCGCCTCCGCATCCGGAGAGCAGCGGCGCTCCAGCCACAGCGATGAGCAGCGCGGCCAGCGCGAAACCTTGAATTTTCGAGGAGAGCTTTCGGAATCTCTTGCGATCGGCTGCGCGCGATCCGCACGGCTTACGCACAAACACCTTCAAAGTTGTCATAGCACCTTGGAATTCAATTCGGATGCGCCCCGGCCGGAGGGAATCACTCCCACAGCGAACCTTTGGCTCAATTTTCGGAACTAGTTGAATAACAAAACCCTTGCAGCGTGTCAACGCACAACCGGCTGCGCAAATCGAAGGTCGCGCTGGCAAATTGGCGTTGCTGGACTCGCCTGCAACACCCCGTCGAGGGAATCCTTCACAACCCAGCCAAGAAGATGCAAATCCAGCGCTTCCTGTTGCCTGATGGATCGCGGCAAAAGCTCACGAACGCTGACGCTCGGCGTTGCGGGTCCAGGCAAGATCGCTCGGTAGCGCGGACCGATCCCCGGGCTCGGGTTGGTCCGTGCCGAGCAGCCTATCGGAGTGCGGCGGGTCCTAACGCCGCTTTCCCGAACAACAAGTCGCTACGAACGCACACAAGGCCGAAGGCCAAGCGCCTGTTACAGCCAGCCGCGAGCAATCGCGTCGCACACCGACGAGAACGCCCATGCGATCCGTCAAGCGTTGGCCGCTTGGCGCGTGATCGTTGGGTGCTCGTGTTGGTTTGGGTGAAAGCGGCGTTAGGACCCGCCGCACTCCGATAGTCGCTGTGCCGTCGATCAGTTGAGCGCGAATTGAGATACGAGAATTCGTTTTTTGCGGGGATCGACCGGCTAAGACAATATCTAGCGATGCCGCTGGGAAAAAGAGCCCCGCCCGGATGTTCTCGAGCGGGGCTGAAAGCTACAACGGTGGATCGATTACGCCGACGGGTTCTTCAGGATTGCCGCCAGCGCGTTGAGCCGGGCCGCATCGGCCGGAGTCTTGGCCGAACCGGCAGCCTGTTCGACGGAAGGAGCCATGGCCGCCAGCTTCGCCGTGCTGCTCTTGCTCAGCCTGGACTTCTCGGCGTTGGCAATCGCTTTCCGCAAATTCGCGATCTGCGCGGCCGGAAGCGCCTGCGAACGCGCCGCCTGATCGAGATAAGCCTTCGCCACCGTGAGCGTCGAAGGCCACTCGATCTTTTGCTGGTCCTGCACGTTCAGCTCGGCGACCTTCACCGATTTCGCGGCGTCGATTTCGTTTTGCGTGAGGTATTGCGTTGGCGTCAGCTCGAACACATCGAGGCCGCGTGCGATTTCCGAGCCGTAGATGTTTCCGTTGTACCAGTAGGCTGACCAGTCGCCGCCGAGCACCAGCGTCTTCGCGTCGATCGGTCCACGGTCGAAGTACGCGATTTCAAAAGCGTGCTTCGGATCCGTGAAGTCCATCACCGAAATACCGCCCTGATACCAGGCTTGCACTTCGATGTCGCGGCCCGGAACCGGAACCAGGGAACCGTTGTGCGCCACGCAGTTTTCCGTGTCGCCCTGCGCCGCAGGCAGCTTGTAGTAGCTGGCGAAGTTCAGCTTGTCGTCCTTCAGGTTGAAGATTGCATCGGCTCCCCACACGTTCGGATCGTTCGGGCGGCAGCGCGCACCGAGGCCGCCGCCCCATTCATCGGTGAACACAACTTTGGAGCCGTCATTCGAGAACGACGCGGAATGCCAGTAAGAGTAATTCTTATCGTTCACCGCATCCACGCGCTTCGGGTTCACCGGATCCTTGATGTCAAGCAGGATGCCATTGCCCGAGCACGCGCCGGCGGCAAGGCCGATCGCGGAGTACACCGTGATGTCGTGGCACTGATCGGTGTCGCGCGGCTTGGCTTCGTCTTTATCGTGGCTGCCCCCGTTGCTCAGACCGTTCAGCGCGCCGCTGCGTGCATCCATGAACACGCGCGGGGTTGAGACGATCTTGGCGTCCTGCGGCGAAGCCACGGGCACCTGAATCACGTCGATGCGGAATTTCGCGGTGTTCGGGTCTTTGTCGGGTGCTTCGTTGGAGCAGCCGGCGAGTTCTTCGGACTGGCGGACGAACGAGGTGCCCGAAACGTAGATGTACACATTGTTTTTGTCGTTCGGATCGACCACCAGCGTGTGCGTGTGCGAGCCGCGGCAGGTCTGCACGGCCGCCACCTGCTTGGGATTCTTGATGTCGCTGATGTCGAAAATGCGCACGCCTCGGAAGCGATCCTTCTGCGGAGCGGGCAGGCGGCGCGCGGGGCGCTGCGAGGGGTCCGGATTCGCCGGAGGAGGGGGCTCGGCGGGGAAGCCCTGCGTGCCGCAGTCGAGGCGGCCGTTGGGCATTTCCACCGACATAAACATCAGGTTCTTGTAAACCGAGACGTCGCCCTGTCCGCCGGGGCAAACCATCGAGGTGATCGCGGACGGCGCGGCCGGATTGGAGATGTCGAAAATGTTGACGCCGTAAAAGTTTCCCTGGAACAGGTGATTGCCCTGGAACGCCAGGTCGGAGTTGGCGAACGCGAGTTGCGCGATCACCATCTGAAGTTCTTTCGGCGCTCTCGACGCGCCGCCCATGCCGAGCTGGCCCAGAGTCGCGGCCACCTTCGGATCGTTCGGGTCGTTCGTGCCCAGCGTGAACGCCTGCGGCTTCTTCACCAGCGCGAGATGCTTCATGCCCTGGGAGGTCTCGCCCGCGTCGTAAAGTCCGGGCGTCAGCTTGTAGCGCGGATCGTTCACGTCCGAGCCGGTCATGCCCGCCGGAAGCGGCGGAGCGGGCTGCGGCGCAAACGGATTCTCATTTTCTGCGGCTTTTGCAGCGGCTGCCGGCGGCGCTCCCGAGGCGGGAGGCTGCTGCGCCTGCGCGTATAACGTGGATGTGAGACCGATCGCGGCCACCGCTACGCCCGCGAAGCGCAAAGCCACACTCTGCACTCGATTCATTTTTTCTCCTTGGGAAATTCCTTGTCGAGCATGGACTGCATGATCTTGATCTCGGCGCGCTGCGTGTTGTCGGCGTCGGTCGCGAAATCAAAAATATCGGCATCCTGGCCGGCGCCCGGCGTGTTGAAAAGGTCTTTCACCATCGTCAGGGCTCCGCCGTGATGCTGAATCATTCCTTCCAGAAATAATCGATCGAACCCGGCGCCTTTCGCGTCGCGCAGCGCTTGCATCTGCTGCGGCGTGAGCATTCCCGGCATGAGAGCCATGGATTTGCCGGAGGCGTCCATGCCCGGCATGCCCGGCATTTCCATTGAAGTGGATTCGCCGCGGGCCGCGAGCCAGCGCTTCATCAGCGAGATTTCGTCCGATTGGGAGCTGGTAATTTTGTCGCCGAGTTCCCAGAGCGCTTTATTTTGCGTATGGGAATGGATCAGCGCGGTCATCTCCACGGCTTGCGAGTGATGCATGATCATGCCTTGCATAAACTGCACGTCGGCTGCGGTCCACACGGGGGAAGCGCCACTGGTGTTCGCGGGAAGAGTTTTTGTGGGTTTGCCGGGCGCGCCGGGCTGCACCACCGCTGGTACGGGCGTCGCGCCGCTCTGTTGCGCGGAGGTGGGCACCGCGCCTACGGCGGAGAGAGCAAGCGCGGCGATCCAGAGAATCTTAGGCCACGGGCGAGTACAGGACGGGAGATTGTCGGCAGGGCTGGTCATTTTCAACGCTCCAAACTACCACGAACGATACGACTCCGCATGTAACTTCGATGCGAGAAACGACCGCTTTGCCACGAAAGTTCGGCCGGGCACACCGTGGCCGGGCACGGCAAAAGCCTTTCCTTCCGCTCTGGGATGCGTCTAACAAAAGTGCAGTTTCGCTCAGGCAAGTCGCGCGCGCGTTCGCCGCACGGTTTTCAATTTTCACCGGATTTTAGTATAAAGGTCGGCTGATACTCCCGCGGTAATCTGCGCGTGAACACTGTTGGAGGGTTTCGTTGATTGAAGTTCAGAATTTGTCGAAGAGCTATGGCGACTTCAAAGCCGTGGACGACCTTTCGTTTACGGTGAAAAAGGGCGAGATTCTCGGATTCCTCGGGCCCAACGGCGCCGGCAAGACCACCACGATGCGCATCCTCACCGGGTACCTGCCCGCCACGTCGGGCACGGCGCGCGTGGCCGGCTTTGACGTATTTGACGATTCGATGGAGATGCGCCGCCACATCGGCTACCTGCCCGAAGCGCCGCCGGTGTATCTGGACATGACGGTTCAGAGCTATCTCGATTTCGTCGCACGCATCAAGGGCGTTCCGTCCGAGAGGCGCAAATCGGCCGTGGATGAAGCGATGGAGAAGACCAACATCACCGACCGCCGCGACCAGATCATCAAGCGCCTTTCGCGGGGCTACAAGCAGCGAGTCGGCCTGTCGCAAGCGCTCGTGCACGATCCCGATGTGATCATTCTCGACGAGCCGACCATCGGCCTCGATCCCAAGCAGATCATCGAAGTGCGCCACTTAATCAAGGGTCTGGCAGGCACGCACACGATCATTCTTTCGACGCACATCCTGCCGGAAGTGAGCATGACCTGCGACCGCGTGGTGATTATCAACAAAGGCAAAATCGCCGCCGAGGGATCGCCTGAATCTCTTACCTCGCAGCTCGACGGCGGGCAGAAAATTCACATCGAAACCCGCGCGCCGGAAGCCGGGCTTCGCACCACGCTTGGCCAGGTGCAGGGGATCACGAAAATCGAAATCGAACCTACGGCCGGCAATCAGAATCTTTCCGTCACGCTCGAGACGGCGCGCGGCGCCGATGTGCGCCACGAAGTCGCCGCCCGCATCGTTCAGAGCGGCTGGCAACTTTTCGAATTGCGCGGCGTGAGCCTGAGCCTCGAGGACATTTTCCTGGAACTCACGACCGACGACGCGCAGCATGCCGAGAAGCCCGCGGCCTGATCGCCGCCACTCTTAAGGAGCAACCGTTTCAATGCGAAATTTGTGGGCGATTTACCGGAAAGAAATGGGGCACTACTTCGTTTCGCCGGTTGCATACATCCTGATCGGCGTGTTTCTGGCGTTGAGCGCCGTCTTTTTCGTTCTGTTTCTGCAGAGCGCGATTCAGCAGCAGCAACAGGCTGCCTTCGAGGGCATGCAGATGGGCATGATGCAAGGCTTCGACGTGCCCAGTATGGTGGTTCGGGGCATGTTCGGCGTGCTTTCCACGTTCGCGCTTTTCTTCACGCCGCTTCTTACCATGGGCGTGTATGCCGAGGAGCGCAAGCGCGGCACGATGGAGCTACTGATGACCTCGCCGATCTCGGACCTGGAGATCGTGCTCGGCAAGTACCTCGCCTCGCTCACGCTCTGGATCATCATGTGGCTGCCGACGGTTTTCGGCCTGATTTTCATGTTCGTGCACAGCGAGCCGGCGCCGCCGTGGAAGATGTTGCTGGCGTCGTACTCGGGCGTGCTGCTTCTGGGCGGAGCGTTCCTCGCGCTGGGCACATTTATTTCTTCGCTGACGGAAAACCAGCTTATCGCGGCGGTGATCACGTTCACGGCTTTTTTGGCGCTGTGGATTATCGATGCGGGCGCGAACGCGGACGGCGGATTCGGCACGGTGCGCCAATATCTCTCGGTGATCCACCGTTACGACGATTTCGTGCGCGGCGTGCTGGATACATCCGCGCTGATCTATTACCTCAGCTTCATCGCGTTTTTCGTATTTCTCACGGTACGCTCGGTGGATTCGATGCGTTGGCGCCGCGCCTAACGGGTACCGGCCGACGCGTCGCGCCCAAGACGCGCCGCGCGCCGTTTTGAAATTTGTGGAGGAATTGGCAGGATGAAATTGGATCGGAACGAAATTGCGCGATTCATCGCCACGATCGCCATCGCGATGCTCATTGCGAGCGGCGTCCGGTACTACATTCAGGGCGAGCTACTTACCTTCAGCAAGGTTCTGCTGATCGGCGGCGGCGTGCTGATGTTGGCCGCAATCGTCACCGGCTACCGGGGACTGCTCACCTATTTCTCGAAGCGCAGCACAAAGCAAGGCTCGAACACGCTGGTCCTCTCGCTCGCGGTGTTGGCGATCATCGTCGTGGTCAACATAATTGGCTACCGGCATCCCAAGCGCGTTGATCTCACCAGCGAAAAGCTGTTCACGCTTTCCGACCAGACCGCGCAGATCGTCAAGAACTTGAAGCAGGACGTGACCGTCGTCCGCTTCGACCAGAAGCCGAGCGAGCAGTTCGACAACCTGATGAAGGAATACACGCACCTCAGCCCGCGGATTCAGGTGAAGAATGTCGATCCGAACCAGAGGCCCGAAGTGGCCACTGAATATGGCGCGAAACATTTGGGCGATGTGTTCGTCGCATCGGGAGACAAGAAAATCCTCACCGATGCGCGCGGCGATGCCACCGAACAAGACATCACCAGCGCCATCATCAAGGCCACCAGCGCTAAAACGAAAACGGTCTGCTTCATCACCGGTCACACCGAAGGTTCCATTACGAACAACACCGGCGAAGGCTTCGCGCAAATCGCCGATGGCCTGAAGAAAGAGAATTACGCCACGAAGACGATCAACCTCGTCGCCGACAACGGCGTGCCATCCGACTGCGACGTGATCGCGGACATCGGCCCGCAGCAAGGTTTTCTTCCTCAGGAAGTCGCAATGGTCGGGAAGTATCTCGATGGCGGCGGCGCCGCGCTGTTTATGATCAACGCGCAGACCGATCCGAAACTGGGCGACCTGTTCGGCCCGTGGAATATCGCGCTGGGTGACAACGTGGTGCTCGACGCCAGCGGCAACGGCCAGGGCATAGGCCTCGGCCCGGCGATTCCACTGGTGATCGATTTTGGCGACAGCCCCATCACGAAAACTTTCCAGGGATCGGCTGCGTTCTTCCCGCTGGCTCGGACCGTCTCGGCTGCCGACAAATCAAAAACCAACCCTAACATCGTGGATTTGCTGAAGACCACGAACCGCAGCTTCACCGTGCCGAAGCTCGACAAGACCACCAAATCGATCGACTTCAACCCGGCCACCGCCGGGCCGCTCTCGCTCGGCGTCTCCGCCGAACGCACGGGCGAGCCGCGCAATACGCGAATGGTGGTGATCGGCAACGCCGCGTTCGCGCAGAACGCGTATGCGGACAAGCTGCGCAACGGCGACCTTTTCTACAACTCGATCAGCTGGCTGGCGGCTGACGAAAATTTGATCTCGATCCGGCCGAAGTCGCCGACCAATCGCAGCGTGAACCTGACCCAGGCGCAGACCGCCATGCTCAAATGGATCGATATCATCTTCATTCCCGGACTCGTGATCTTCTCGGGAATTTATATTTGGTGGAAACGCCGGTAGCGCCCCGCGCCAGCCGGAGCCGCCGAACCCAAACCGAAAATGAAAAAATCCACACTCATCATTCTTGCGCTCGCCATCGCGGTGAGCGTTGCGTTTTATTTTCTCGATTGGAAGAAGGGCGATAAAGACGCAGCGAAATCGACGGTGGACGAATCGAAGCCCGCTTTCACGTTCAAGGCCGACGACGTGGCGTCGATCACCATCACGAAACCCGGCGACTCGGCGGCGCCTGCAATCACGCTCGAAAAGCAATCCGGCACTTGGCGGATCACGAAGCCGATCTCCACTCTGGCGGACGACGCCACGATTTCCGGCCTTGCTGAGGCACTTGCCAGCGCGCGCATCGCCGGCACGCAGTCCGGCGCGCCCGACCGCCTGAAAGTGTACGGCCTCGATCCCGCCGCGCTGGTGATCGACTTCCAACTGCAGAACGGCACGAAGCACACCGTGCAGCTCGGCAAGAAAGACTTCGTCGGAACGTCCGTGTACTCAAGAATCGACCAGAACGCCGACGTCGCGCTCCTGCCGGAATCGCTCGAAGGTCTGGCCTCGAAAAATGTCGAAGATCTCCGCGACCGCACCGTGCTCCACGCGCGCGCCGACCAGATCACCGCCTTCGACCTGAGAAATTCCTCGGGTGATATCGTCGCCACCAAAATCGGCAAAGACTGGAAACTCACCAAACCTTCCGCTTCGCTTGCCGATACTTCCGCCGTGGAAGAACTGCTCGGCGCAGTCACAGGCGGCAAGATGGTTTCCGTGGTTTCTGAAACTCCCGACAATCTCGCGAAGTACGGTCTCACGTCGCCCGCGATCACGCTGACGACTACCGGCGCAAAGGGCGCTTCAACGACGCTGATCGTCGGGAAGAAAGACACGGAAGGGTATTTCGCTCGTGAGGAGTCGCTGCCTGTGGTTTTCCGGATCAGCGACGATTTGCAGAAGAAGCTCAGCGAAAATTTTGGCGACCTGCGCGACAAAAAAATCGTGCACTTCGATCCCGCCGCGATCACGCACGTGGACGTGCACAACGCCAACGGAACGTTCGCGCTCACGCTAAAAGGCCAGGACCAGTGGGCGTTCGACGCGCCGCCCGAATTGAAAGGGAAGTCCGGCGCGCCGGATCAGCTTTTCAGTAAACTCGACCAAGCGCGCGCAGACGAAATCATCGACGCGCCCTCGGCCGCAATCCTCGCGAAGCTTGCAAAGCCCGCCTTCGAAGCGACACTTACCACGAAAGACGGAAAGAAAATCGCCATCGACGTCTCGCAAGCGCAAGATCCCGACGGCTCGGTTTACGCGCGGACGAGCGAATCCCCAGCCGCGTATAAACTGAAGAAGCAACTTCTCGACGATCTAAATGTGAAGGCTGCGGATCTGGCGTTCTAAAGTTCCGCCCTCTGAAGTTCCGAAGGCCGCCAGGCCCCACGCGAAGGGACGCGCGGAGGCCGGCGCGATGCGTTGCGGATTAGGCGAGCTGGTGCACTTCTTCCATGTGCTCAAAGATGCGCGGCGAAGGCCAAGTCGCAAGCAGCATCACCTTGCCAGTGGTTTCGTGAATGTGCACGTAGTACACATGATTTTGGCTTTCGATCTCATAGAAACCAGGCCGTTTAGCGTCTGGCGTCATGTACGCGCCCTCGGCCAGAATCTCCTGCAGCGAGCTCACCACTTCGGTCGAGTGGTTTCTCAGGTCTTCGATTCTTACGTCGCTCTTCCAGTGCAGTTCCATAAGGCCCCCCAGCCTGCTGGTCGGTTCACTTACTAATACGCTCGAGATGGGTGCTTTGTTCCACCGGTCTTTCGAGATTTTTTACTGTTTGTGTGATGCCTCGCGCCCCTGTGAAGATTCGCCCAAATTCACTGCGCTACCGCCAATTAACGCGAAGGTTAACGCCGTAAATTGTGTCTTGCCTCGCGCTGCCAAAATTGACATAGTCACCTGACCCGAGGTCCTCAAAACCGTGAAAAAGAAAAGCCCCGCGAAGTCGCCCCGTATGGCGCGTGATAAGCGCCGCAAGCATCAACACTGGCAAGTGACGGTCTATTACGCCGACGGCGAAAAGTTTGCCCGCGTTTATATAGACCGCGACCGCGCTCAAAAGTTTGCCGATCGCCAAAGAAAATCACCCGTGGTGAAATCCACACGCATTTTGGAAGTTGATTAATTTTCTGCCCGGTTCTGGGATCGGGCGCACACTGCAACCCCAGTCGAATAAGTGTGCGCCTGGCCCTTGTCCCGCCCGATTTCGCATGCTATAAAAGTTCTGCGCTTTTCGTTCTCCACGTTGCGGGATTCGTATAGTGGTAGTACGCGACCTTGCCAAGGTCGAGGCGAGGGTTCGATTCCCTTATCCCGCTCCATCGTTCTGGCGCTCTGATTCAGTTCGAAACGCTGCTCTGCTTTTCCTTCCTGCAATCCGCTACACAGTTTTGCTTCACCGTGTTATCGTCTCGCTCACCCAAGCCCATGATGGCCTATTTGTGCGGTCCCATCGAATTCGCCGAAGACCGCGGCAAGCTCTGGCGCCGCAAGCTCACTCCTTTTCTGCGGGATACGCTGGGGCACCGCGTGTACGATCCGGCTGAGGATGAGTTGAAAAGCCTCACCGATGAGGAAGTGGCACATTTCCGGGAATGGAAGACCACGGACATCGATCGCTTCCGCCGCACCATCCGTAAGATCGTCGCTTTTGATTTGGACTTGATCGAAAATAAAGCGGATTACTTGATTTGTTATTGGGAGCCAGGTTCCACCAGCGGCGGCACTTCGGCGGAGATGACGCTGGCGTATCGCAAGAACCTGCCGGTGTATCTGGTGACGCCCGCGCCGACCAGCGAAATCAGCGGCTGGATGATTGGCTGCGCCGATCAGGTGTTCAGCTCGATTGAAGAGCTGAAGGAATTTCTCACCGCGCGTTTTGCGCGCGACAAGCAGCATCAACTTTGGAAGGAAGCCTGATCGCGAACCGATGAAAATTGTCCCCGTCGTCGTCGGCAGCACGCGCCGTCCCAAAGTGAACGCGGTGGTCGAAGCGCTGAACCAGGTCCGCACCGTATTCCCGGACGTTCCTCATTTCGAGGTGCACGCTGTGGAAGTTGCCAGCGGCGTGGCGGGCACTCCGATTTCGCGTGAAGCGATGATGACTGGCGCGCGCCAGCGCGTGGAAGCGCTGATCGAACTGGGAAAAGCCGCGCACGAGCCCTGGCAATATTTCATCGGCCTTGAGGGCGGGCTCGAAGTGGTTCACATTCCCGATGGCCGGCTGGTGTTCCTCGAAAATTGGGCGTACGTTGCCGACAGTACCGGTCGCGGATCGTTCGGCCAGTCCGGCGCGATCCTTCTGCCGGATGCGCTGGCCAAGACGGTGGTGGACGAAGGCGTGGAGCTTTCCGATGCGATCGACGCATTCGCCGGAGGCCACGAGATTCGCGACGCGCAGGGAGCCTGGGGCGTACTCACAAGCAACTTAGTCACGCGGCAAGAGGCCTTCCGCGTAGCTGTGATCAACGCCTTCTCTCCCTTCTTCAACCAGGTTTTGTACGCGTCAGGCGCGCCACCAGCAAAACACTGACCCGACTTCGTAAGTAGCACAGGCAATCCTGCCTGTGAATGGCCGCAAAGCGGCCACAGCAGTTGCATTTGATTTTCGCGTGAACTTAGCGCAAATTGATCCGCCGAGCAGCACCTCAAAAGTTTCAACGAAACGGAGCCACACATTTGGACATCGTCAAAGGCAACATGGGCTGGATCGAGGTCGTCGTCGGTCCGATGTTCTCAGGCAAGAGCGAAGAACTGATCCGCCGCCTGCGCCGCGCCGAAATCGCCCGCCAGCGTGTGCAGATCTTCAAGCCGGTGATCGATCAACGCTACGCCAAAAGCGGCATCGTCTCGCACTCCGGGCTCGAACTCGATTCCGAGCTGGTGGATAAGGGCGACGAGATTCTCGCGAAAGTGCAGCCGCGCACCGAAGTGGTCGGCATCGACGAAGCGCAGTTCCTGGGCGAATCGGTGGTCGAAAGCTGCGTGAAGCTAGCCGATCTGGGCAAGCGCGTGATCGTCGCCGGCCTCGATACCGATTTCATGGGTCGCCCCTTCGAACCCATGCCGCGACTGCTGGCCGTCGCCGAAGAAATCACGAAGCTGCTCGCGATCTGCATGCGCTGCGGCAACCCCGCCGTGCACACGCAGCGACTGGTGGCCTCCGAGGAGTTGATCGTCGTAGGCGCAGGCAACGTGTACGAAGCCCGCTGCCGCCGCTGTTTCGAGCCCATCCTGGCACAGCAGAACTTTGAATTCGGCGGTGAAGAAACCGATGGGACCGCTCATTCCTCGAACGGCGCCGCATCCGCCTCCCCCAAGGTCCGCATAGCCTGAAGCTAGCTCCCGGCAACCCCGGCGCCCCGCGCGGAATCCATATTCACCGAAGGGCCAAAAAGCCTTAAAATACGCCCAGGAACCCAACCTATGGATTGGCGCCTCGCACTCGCGCTGCTCGCCCTCACCGGCCTTGGCTCCGGCGATGGCGATACTGCGGACGTTAACCGCTATCATAAGCCGCTGCTCCCCGGCGCGTCGTCGTCTGCGTCGGCAACGAGCGGTAATTCCGCGAGCAACGCAGGCGACATCAGCAATCTTCCGCCCGTTTTGATTTCCGTCACGCCGCAAACGAAAGGGAAGGCCGAGCCTTTGCAGCCGCAGTCGCGCCTGGAAATCGTGCGCTACGTTTCCGGCGAATTTGCCAAGGTGCAGCTGCCAATTCCGGCCAGCAAGCATGGCTACCGCATCAGCATCGGCCAGAAAGTTGATGAGAAGGACTTGAAGTCCGATTTGCGCAAGGAAGGCGCGGCGGCCAATATCGGCGACACCGTGCAGGTCACCGGCATCGAGTTTCGTGCGAAAGAAATTTATGTGGAGATCAACGGCGGCGGCAAAAGTAAATTTCATCTCCGCGATCATCTGCAAGTCGGCATCGGCGGAACGAATGCGCCCGGAACCGGCCCGGAAGCGCCCGGCACGCAGAAGCCGCCGGGCGGCACGCTGATTCTCGACTACGGCAAAAACGTGCCGGACATGAGCGCCGACGACTTGATGACCGATCTGCGCCCATTCCTCGATTTCACGCGCGAACATTCCGGCGCGGTGAACTGGATCGACACGCTCCCGAAGCAATACAAGGACGCGATTCAGAATCGTGAAGCCGTCCTCGGCATGAATCACGACATGGTCCTCGCCGCGCTCGGCCGCCCCGAGCACAAAGTGCGCGAGCGCACGCCCGACGGCGACGAAACCGAAGACTGGATTTACGGTTCGCCCCCCGCGCGCACCACGTTCGTCACATTCGCCGGCGACAAAGTCGTGCGCGTGGAACAGTTCAACTAACTTGCGATTCGCACTGACACTTTCAAATCTTGAAACCGTCGCGCCGCTTATTCCTGCGGGTGAATCCGCCCTCCGCGTATGCAATAATTAATAGGATTGAGTCGAAGCAAATAGCGCGCCGGTGACGCCTGCCGGCGAATATGCGGTCTGGCCGGCCGCGCCGAGTGGCAAAAGCTGCCCCGGCGGCTGGGTTTCATCCCGCTCGAACCTCATTCGCAAATCAGGCGGTCTTGCAAATCACTTCGGAGGAAGCATGCCAGTAAAAGTAGGTATCAACGGTTTCGGGCGCATCGGCCGCAACATTTACCGCGCGTCGCTGGGCGATCCCTCGATCGAAATCGTCGCTGTGAACGACATCACCGATTCCAAGACTCTCGCCTACCTGCTGAAGTACGATTCGATTCTCGGCAACCTCGAACACGAAATCACCTACACCGACGATTCGCTCACCGTGGACGGAAAGTCCGTGAAAGTTTTCCGCACGAAAGATCCTGCTGAAATCGACTGGCCGAGCGTCGGCGCTACGGTCGTCGTGGAATCCACCGGCATTTTCACCAAGGGCGAAGACGCGCGCAAACACATCCGCGGCCCGGTGAAGAAAGTGATCATCTCTGCGCCGGCCACTGATCCCGATGCGACGATCGTGCTCGGCGTGAACGACAAGACCTACGATCCCGCGAAGCACCACGTCATTTCGAATGCGTCCTGCACCACGAACTGTTTGGCGCCTGTCGCGCGCGTGCTGCATGACAATTTCGGCATCAACGTCGGCACCATGACGACGATTCACTCCTACACGAACGACCAGAAGCTGCTCGACCTGCCGCACAAGGATCTTCGCCGCGCGCGTGCAGCCGCTCTCTCGATGATTCCGACGACCACTGGCGCCGCGAAAGCGCTGAGCCTGGTGATCCCGGAACTCAAGGGCAAGCTCGACGGGTACGCGATGCGCGTTCCGACGCCGAACGTCAGCGTGGTGGACCTCACCGTGATCACCGAAAAGCCGGCGACCGTCGCCACGGTGAACGCTGCGCTGAAGGCCGCCGCCGAAGGCTCGCTAAAGGGCATTCTCGGCTACTCCGATCAGGAACTCGTATCGGTGGATTTCCGCGGCAACTCGAACTCGTCGATCGTCGATGCGGGTTACACGCGCGCCGTCGGCTCAAATTGCATTCAGGTGCTGGCTTGGTACGACAACGAATGGGGTTACTCCTCGCGTTGCCGCGACCTGATCAAGCTCATGGCAAAGTCCAACTAACTCAACGCTCGAGCCCGGCGGCCGCGATTCCGCAACGATTCGCGCCCGCCGCGGCACTTGGGCTTGGCTCACAACCTCGCGGATCAAAATTCTGGGGAAGGGCATCGCAGGGCGGGCCTGCGCGCAAACATGGACAAACTCTCGATTCGTGATCTTACGCTGAAGGGCAAGCGCGTTTTCATCCGCGTGGATTTCAACGTGCCGATGACCGGCGGTAAAGTGGATGACGACACGCGCATCCGCGAAACTCTTCCCACTCTGCGCCTCGCTGCCGAAAAAGGCGCGCGCATCGTGCTCGCCTCGCACCTCGGCCGCCCGAAAGGCAAAGTCGATCCGAAGTACACGCTCGCGCCCGTCGCCGCAAAGCTGCAGGAACTGCTCGGCAAGCCCGTTGCGTTTGCCACCGATTGCATCGGCGACGCTGAAGCGAAGAGCAAAGCGCTCAACGACGGCGACGTGCTGCTTCTTGAGAACGTCCGCTACCACGCCGAAGAAGAAGCCAACGACGCGGAGTTTTCCAAAAAGCTCGCCGCCGCGTGTGACGGCCTTTTCGTCTGCGATGCCTTTGGCTCCGCGCACCGCGCACACGCCTCCGTTGTCGGCATCACGAAATTCGTGCAGCACGCTGCAGCCGGTCTACTCATGGAAAAAGAACTCGCCTACATGGGCAAAGCCATATCGAATCCCGACCGCCCGTTCGTCGCGGTTCTTGGCGGCGCAAAAGTTTCCGACAAAATCGAAGTAGTACAAAACCTGATGAAGCTCGCCGACGCCATGCTGATCGGAGGCGCGATGGCTTACACGTTCTTGAAATCGCAGGGCCTGCCGGTAGGGAAGTCGCTCGTCGAAAACGACAAGCTCGACCTCGCGAAAGACCTGCTCGCCGAGGCCAAGCAGCGCAACTTCCGCCTTGTGCTGCCCGTCGATCACGTTCTCGCCGAAGCTTTCGATTCCAGCGTGACGCGCACCACCACCGTCGCCGACACGCCCGAAGGTTGGATGGGGCTCGACATCGGCCCCAAGACCGTCGAACTCTTCGCCTCCGAAATCGCAAAAGCCAAAACGATCGTGTGGAACGGTCCGATGGGCGTTTTCGAAAAGCCCGAATACGCGAACGGCACGCTCGGCATCGCCCGCGCCGTTGCGGACGCCACCGCCAAGGGCGCAACTTCCATCGTCGGTGGCGGCGATTCCGTCGCAGCCGTGGAACAATCCGGCGTCGCCTCGAAAATCTCGCACATCTCCACGGGCGGAGGCGCGTCGCTCGAATTTCTCGCCGGCGAAAAATTGCCCGGCGTCGAAGCCCTCACCAACAAATCATGACTACACAACGCAAGCGCCGCCCGGTAATCGCCGGCAACTGGAAGATGTACAAAACGCAGGCGGACACGCGCGTCTTCTTCGCCGCGTTCACGCCGCTCGTTGCCAACGCGACCCACTGCGGCATCGTGATCGCGCCGCCGTTCACGTCCATCTCCGCCGCCGTCGAAGCCGTGAAAGCCGGCACGCCCAGTATCGCCATCAGCGCGCAGAACGGCTACTGGCAGCCCGAAGGCGCCTTCACCGGCGAAATCTCGATGCCCATGATTGCGGAGACCGGCGCAACGCACATAATTATCGGGCACTCTGAGCGCCGCCAGTACTTCCACGAGACCGACGAGACTGTACGCAAGCGCCTGAAAGCCGCCCTCGCCGCGAATCTCACGCCCATCGTCTGCATCGGCGAGAGCCTCGAAGAACGCGAATCGAATAACACGCACCAGTGCCTCGCCCGCCAGTTTGAGCACGGCCTCGGTTCGTTGACCCCCGCCGAGTTCTCGCGTATTCTTCTTGCATACGAGCCGGTGTGGGCTATTGGCACCGGTAAGACGGCGACTCCCGAGCAGGCTTCCAGCGCTCACGGTTACATTCGTGGCCTGGTTTCCAGCCGGTTTAGCGCCGAGCAGGCCTCCGCGGTACGCATCCTCTACGGTGGTAGCGTCAAGCCCGACAATATAAAGGGTCTGATGGCGCACGTGGATATCGACGGCGCGCTCGTGGGCGGCGCGAGCCTGGACGCGAAGTCGTTTGCGTCGATCGTGAATTACGAGAGTTAGATTTTCCGCGCCGCGAGCGGGCATTGCCGCTGAGGCGAGCGCGAAAACGAATTCGAATCGAGTAAGGGGAATTGTTGATGCCATCGTGGGCGAAGTGGGGACTGTCGTTGTTAATCGCGCTGCTGCTGATCTGGGTCGGCTGGCGCTACCTGTTCGTTCTGGTCACGCTGCACGTGCTCGTGTGTTTCGTGCTGGTGATTGTGATCATGCTGCAGAGCGGCTCGGCGGCGGACCTTGCCGGTGCGTTCGGCGGAGCCGGCAGCCAGACGGCCTTTGGCCCGCGCGGCGCTGCCACGTTCCTTTCCCGCGCCACCACCTGGTGCGCCATCGTTTTCATGATGACGTCGCTCACGCTTTCCGTGAAGCGCGACACTGCGTCCGGGCTTCCTTCGACGGGTTCGATCCTCGAGCAGACGCAAAAGAATCAGAGCACAACGAAACCCGCAACAACGCCGGCACCGGTTACGCCCGCTCCGGCTCAGCAGACGCCAGCGCCTAGCGCGCCTCCCAAGAACTAGGCGTCTCTGCTACAATTTGCTTCATCCTCTTGCGGAAGTGGCGGAATTGGCAGACGCACCATCTTGAGGGGGTGGCGCCGCAAGGCGTGGGGGTTCGAGTCCCCCCTTCCGCACCAAAAATTTAGCTTCAGAGAATCCGCATCGCTCGTCGAAAACGACCGCGCTGCGGATTTTTCGTTTCAGGCGGTCCTAGGTAGCACAGGCAATCTTGCCTGTGGGCGAATTTCGCGGGGCAGCCCCCGCGATGTTCGCCGGTTTTGACATTTTTAGTCGCACCACTTCAACCAGGAAGGACGCTCACGATGACCACCGAAGCGCAAGACTCACTGCCGGAAATCGCGCACGCGAATCGCATGTACACGCTCGGCTCCACAATCTGGGGCAACGGCTGCACGTTCGGCGAATTTCCCGTGCAGGTCCAAAAAATCCAGGGCCAGTGGGTCCTGGTCAACGTTCAACTCGTGTACGGCGGCGGCAACCAGCCCTGGCGCCAAATGTGGGTCCAGGCTCCAAGCGTAGCCTGGGGCCGCGGTTAACGGCCCTTTCTCCACCGCCACGCGCGCCAAATTTAAATGGCAGCCGTCATCCTGAGGCCCTACACGGCCGAAGGATCTCTCTTCGTTTTTCGCGTCGGCGTGCTACTCCTGCCGCACCGGCTCACTCGGCCCCTTCGCCGCACCCACAGGCCGCGAATTCGCAGGCTCGCTGTGTTTCTCATCCGAAGGCGCATCCGCGCCCGCCGCAGTCGGCGCCGTTGTCGGCGGCACAACCCCCGCCAGCTGCAACACTGAAATTTTCCCGTCGGTGACGATCGTGTCGCCCGTCGCATTCGCCAGTTTTTTCGGCGCGCTCGGCCGCTCCACATCCGTGTACGAGACTGCCGGCACCGCAAACAAAATGTCCGTCGAAACCCAGTCGCGCTCGCGGTCGATGTGCGGGTCGATCCGGTGGCTCCACTTCGTCGCGGTCTTGGAGTGCGTCGTCTCGATGTCGTGCGTCGCCGAAGCGACCCACACGTCCTGCCCGTTGTATTTCGTATCGAGCTTCCAGATCCGCAGGTGATGCCGCTTCGCGAAAGTGTTCAGTGATTTCTGAAACATCAAATCCGGCTGCTTGCCATCGAGCGTCAGAACAGACATCGGCGCCGTGCCGTAACCCGTACCGCGCAGCGTTGCGCCCGCCACTTTCATCGCGGACTTCACGTTTACGTCGTCCGCCTCAAACCATCCGGCTTCTCCGAACGCGGTAATCACCTGGTCGCGGGTGCCGAGAAACATCAGGTTCGTCGGGTCCGACGGCACGTCCTTTGTGGATGCCGTTCGCAATGGCGCGCTCACCGCAACTTTGGTCAATCCGTCGTCGATCTTGATCCGCTGCCAGCCCGGCCACTCGTCTTTCTGCTTCAGCGCTGACGGCCGCACCACTTGAATCTGGATGTCTGTACCGGTGGGGAATTCGATTTCGCGGCGGATCGACAGTCCGTAAACCGCTTGGATGCCCTTGATCGTGTATCCCGCAATCGGATTCACCGCGCTGAGCGCGGCCATGGCGATCGTCACTCTGCCGTTCGCGTGCGGCTGCACCATGCCAAGTATTTCGTTGTTCTCGACCGTTTCACGCGCGTTGTCCACCGTCATCACTCGCGCGTAAAGCGGCGACACCTGGCCGTTCGAGTGCACCACGTTCGAAAAATCCAGCACGAGGCGCGGCCGCGAATACTTATCCGGCGCTTTTTTCGCGAACAGCACCGTGCCGTTAATTTTCGTTCCCGGCGGCAGAATCAATTCACCCGGTTTGCATTCGACTTGCTCGCCGTTTTTGCAGAGCGGATAGGTGACCGTCGCCGCTACTGGATCGCCAGTGCGCGATTGATTGCTGTACACCGGCCCGTCAAGCCGCACGCTGAGTGTTTGCCCGGGAGCGAGATCGAATCTCACGATGCCGGAGGGCGCCGGAGCCGGAGCGGAAGACGCCACGGGTCTTGTGGCCGAGGTCTTCTTCGCACTCGCAGTTTTCGCCGAAGGTGCCGTGCCGGCAGGCGCGCCCGATTCCTGCGCCAGCTCTTGCGCGCGCTCATCGAAGAATTTGTAGAACGCCGTCAAAAATCCGCTGGTCGCGCCGTTCTCCAGCAGCAACGTCTGCATTTCGAAATTTGGCGAGTAGAGCAGGTAGTCCAGCGCCGTGTCCTGATACATGTCCTCACGGTTGATCTCCACGCCCTTTTGGATCAGCGCGTCCGCGATCTCCTCGTACATCACCACAATTTTCGTCTTCGTGTTGTAGCTCGAGCCAAACACGGCCCAGTGCAGCGCGGTGCGCCCATCCTTATCCGCGCTTTTCACGTCCGCGCCGTCGGCGATCAGTTTCTTCGCCTTCTCGAGGTGCGCCAGGATGTCTTCCTCTTTGGTTTGCCGGGTCGCGAGGTACAGTTCGCGGATCAGCTGGGAACCGTTCGATACATCCAGCGTCACGGCGGCCGGATCGTCGTCTATCGGTTCTTCCTGCGTGTCGTCGGACTTCTGATCGACTTTTTCATCCTGATCGCTGTCCTGCTGCGCGGCCGGTGCGGATTTCTTTTTGGCGGATGCCTGCTGAAATAGCGCGTGCGCCGGGGACGGCACTACGAACGTTGCGAGCAGAATGGCGCTGGAAATGGCGGCGAGTAGAGACACAGACAGCTTCTTCGGTGAATCGAGCATGGGCAGACGTCCTCGGAAGACGGAGAATGAAAATCAGAGCAAAATTTCTACGAAGCGCCCAGGAGACGCTCGGCGTGTGTAAAGCGCCGAAATGATGGCAGGAAGCCTCGCGCGGGGCAAGGGCAATCCGGCATCCAACGGGTTCGCAATCGCGTGGGAAAAACCGGCGCGCACGCGAGACCAAATATTCACTCACGCGCATCCTAAATATAGAAACCCGCAAAGTGGAGCCTGCACGCGACGTCGTGCCATGAGACGCGGGACGGGAGGACCGGCAGTTTGGAGCGACGATTTAAACGATTTCGCGCGACAGCGGCGAAAATCATCGCGGTGTTCGCGGCGTTGACAGTCTTGCTCGCGATGCCGATGACCTGCGGCGCGTATGCGGTGCTGGCTCACGAGGCCATCATCGACAGCGCGTGGGACACAAACATCAAGCCACTGCTGCTGAAGCGGTTTCCAGGAGCGACCGCCGGGCAGTTGAAGGAGGCGCACGGTTACACCTACGGCGGCGCGATCATACAGGACCTGGGTTACTACCCGCACGGAAGCCACTTTTTCAGCGACCTGGCGCATTACGTTCGGAGCGGTGATTTTGTGATGGCACTGCTGCGCGACGCGAAGAATTTGGACGAGTATGCGTTCGCGCTGGGAGCGCTGGCCCATTACGCGGCGGACAACGACGGGCACGAAATCGGAGTGAATCGCGCGGTACCGGTTCTCTATCCGAGGCTGCACCGCAAGTTCGGCGATGTGGTGACGTACGAGGAAAATCCGCTCGCGCATGTGAAAACGGAATTTGGATTCGATGTGCTCGAAGTGGCTCAGGGCCGATACGCTCCGGAGGCTTATCACGACTTCATCGGGTTCGCAGTACCGGCGCCGCTTCTGGAGCAGGCGTTTCAGGAAACTTACGGTGTGCCGCTCAAAACTGTGTTGCCCAATGAAGCTCAGGCGCTCGGTTCATATCGCCGCGATGTGAGCAAGCTGATGCCGAAGGCGACGCGGATCGCGTGGAGCCTTAAAAAGGACGACATTCAGAGGGACCAGCCCGGAATCACCAAGGAAAAATTTCTCTACAACCTGTCGCGATCGAGCTACGAGAAAAATTGGGGACACGACTACCAGCGGCCGACCTTTGGCGAGGAATTCCTCGCGTTCCTGACCCGGCTCATACCCAAGATCGGGCCTCTTCGGGTGCTCGAGCTGAAAACCCCAACGCCCGCGACGGAGAAAATGTTCGAAGCAAGTTTCAACGCGTCGCTTGCGCGCTACAAGACGCTGATCGCGAAGCAGAACGCGGGCGATCTGGCGCTTGCCAACGACAATTTCGATACCGGCAGCGACACGGCGCCGGGAAAGTACCGGCTCAATGACGAAGCGCACGCGACGCTATTGGACGCCCTCGCGAAAGTGAAATTTCAGGGCGTTACCCCCGAGCTGCGCGCCGAGCTGCTGAGTTTTTACGCGGATCCTGAGGCGCCGTATGCGACAAAGAAGAATCCGAAAGAGTGGCGGAAAGTGCAGGAAGAAGTAGCGCAATTAAAAACTGCACCGGCGGCGGTTCAATCCTCGGCAGCTGAACGAGCCGCTGCCCGCGCTCCGTTGCTGTCCGTTAATCTCCCGAATTGAACCTCAGACTGTTCGGGAAGCGGCCGCGACACATGTCGCGCCTCGCCGCGATTGCGATACAATCCCGAACTATGTGTTCGCGCGCAATTGCTTTGGGAGTGGTCTGCTGCGCGCGGCTAATTTCCGGAGAGAACTGAATGGGGAAGCGGATCGCCGCAAAAATTACGGCCCTGGCGGGCTATGTGCCGCCTCGGGTGGTGACGAATTTCGATCTCGCAAAGCGCGTGGATACCAGCGATGAATGGATTCGGACGCGCACCGGCATTATCGAGCGCCACTATGCCGATCCCGGCGTCGCCTCCTCCGATCTGGGCGCGGAAGCAGCAAAAAAAGTGCTGGCTCTTCGCGGCATCAGCGCCGATGAAGTGGAATTGATCGTGGTCGGCACGGTAACGCCCGACATGTTCTTCCCATCGACGGCGTGCCTGATACAAGACAAGATCGGCGCGTCGAACGCATGGGGCTTCGATCTTTCGGCCGCGTGCAGCGCGTTTGCGTATGCACTCACCGTGGGCGCACAGTTTGTCGGCGCGGGCTCGCACAAAAAAGTTCTGGTGATCGGCAGCGACGTGATGACCTCGATCCTCAACTACGAAGATCGCGCCACGTGCATCCTGTTTGGCGACGGCGCAGGCGCCGCGCTGCTCGAGCCCGCCGAGAGCGAAAACGAAGGCATCCTCGATTTCCAGCATGACGTAGACGGTTCAGGCGGCTGCAATTTGTACATGCCGGGCGGCGGGTCGCTGCACCCTTCGACCCACGAAACCGTGGACAAAAAAATGCACTTCGTCCATCAGGAAGGGCAGCAGGTGTTCAAATACGCGGTGCGCCGCATGAGCGAACTCGCGGTGGAAATTCTGGAGCGCAACGGGCTGAAGGGCGAAGACCTCACGCTGGTGGTGCCGCACCAGGCGAATTTGCGAATCATTAAGGCGATGCAAGAGCGGCTCGGCGTTCCCGATTCGAAAGTGATGGTGAATATCGAGCGCTACGGCAACACCACGGCGGGCACGTTGCCGCTCGGGTTGATGCAAGCGCTCGAAGAAAAACGGATCAAGAAAGGTGACTTGGTGTTGCTGATCGCCGTCGGCGCAGGCTACACCACAGGAGCCGTGCTGATGCGCTGGGCTTATTAAAGGATGATCTCAGCGCGGCGTCGGGGTGGGGCTCGCAATCACGAGCACGCCCGATTCCGCTGCATCGCTCACGCCAACAAGAAATCCGGCGATCGATTCCTTCTGGCCGGGCGCCACGAGATAGGCGATCGGCCGCGCGCCAGCCGGCGAACTGAAAATTGTCCTACCACTGGCGCTATCTATCATCGTGATTACGCTCGAAAAATTCGCGCTCGAAACTTCGGCCATCGTTCCACCAATCCACGCGAATTGCGTCATGCTGTCGTCCGCTACACGCACGCCGCCAGCTGCGTTGAACGCGCTGCGTGCTCCCGAGTCCACCTCGATTCCGTTCATCCGAGCTTCGTATTCTCCCTCGAGCGACGCAATCGGATCAGCGGCCGCGAGCGCGCGTCCTGTGAGAAGGAAATTGCCCGACCGCGCCGCATCCGTGCTGATGAAAATAAAATCATCGCCGTCGATCACGTAGTACGCAAAGTCGAACGCGACCTCGCCGCGCGCCGTTGGAACAGAGTACGACCCGGTGCCACGCCCCGTCGCGGTAGCAGGCTCGCTGAGCGTTCCTAGCGCCCCGGTTAACTCGTCCGAAACGTCGTCGCCGATGTTGTTGTCCGCGACTCCACTCACGAGGGCGCCCTGTTTCGCATCGAACGCGATGCTCCCCGCCATCGCCGTGCGCTCGATCGTATTGTTCGGCGCGAAGTACCAGCCTTCCACACCAAACGCGAATCGCGGCGCGAACGCACTCCGCACAAAAGCGCTCGCAGTCTGCCGGTAGATCCCCCCCGCCGCGATAATTCGACCATCGCCGGAGTCACGTTGCATCAACGATCCTGCGCTGCTCCCGCGCGTCGTGAAGCGCGCAGCGAAGAACGATGGCGCGCCTGCGCCATCCGCGGAACCGGCAGCAAGCGCGCTCTTCGCGCCGCCGCCCAACGCGAGATTGGGCTTGTGCGAACTCGCACCAGAAGGCGCGACAGCTTCGTTCACGCCGTCCAGCGCAAGGTACAAGCATCCAGATCCATCCGGTCCGTACGAGTACGAACTGCCTTCGAGATTTACGCGATACGATGCAGGGCCGCCCGCGAAGGAAATTTCGTCCACGTCCGCCGCAGCGATTCTGCCGTTGCCGTCCGGCGTGAAACCTCCGGCCCAGGAAACAGGCGACACATTCGCGTCCGTCTGATTCATCACAAATGCAAACGGCTGCACGAGCCCCGACTCGTTGCCAAGCGGCGATGGCACCGTCGTGCAAGCGGATTCCGCTGCGGACTCGCCCGCGCCGATGACGACCGTCTCGGAATATAGCGCCGTATTATTCTTCTCGTCCGTCACAAGCGCGGTGACGTTGTAACTCCCGGCCGTCATGGGCGAACCCGAAACGCTGACTGTGTCCGTATCGAGCCCAGAGTCGCCCACGCCCTGCGGCAAGTTCGACAGCAGCCACGTGTACGGCCCCGTGCCTCCGGTGGCCATCAGCGATCCGGAATACGCCACGCCTACGGTGCCCGTTGCCGGCAACGATCCCGTGATGGCTAGTCCGGCTTCGGATGAAATCGAAATAGGAATGCTCGACTTCGCGGTGGCGCCCAGCGAATCGGTGAGCGTGATCGCGACGATAAAGGTTCCGCCATTGGTCGGCGAACCGCTGACGGCAATCGTGGAAGTATTCGTGCCGGCCGCCGTCAAACCCGTCGGAAGGTTTTCGAGGGTCCAGGTGTACGGTGCAGTGCCGCCGCTTGCCGTCAACGTTCCTGAGTACGCATTGCCAACCGAACCGGTGAGTGGCAGCGTTCCGTTGATCGTGAGCACGGTGTTAGCCGTGACGCCGATGCCGCCGGTGAAGGTATCGGTTCGCCCTTTGGTGTCGGTAACGGTCGCACTGACTGTGTAGTTGCCGACCGTCGTTGGCGTTCCGCTCAATACGAGCGTGGAACTCGATGTACCCGACGCCGTGATTCCCGGCGGCAAGCCCGCCGCCGTCCACGTGTACATACCTGTCCCGCCAGTCACCGCCAGGGAAGAGTTGTACGCGATGCCCACAGTAGCGTTGGACGACACGGCGCCGATAATGGCCAACGCGCCCGTGCTGCTGCAACCCGCGCAGGAAAACACCGCGACGAGCATCGCCGCCGCAAACAACATGCACGCCAGTGCGCGCGCCGGAATTCCGGGACCTTTTCGGGAATGCGGATGATTTCTCAAGTGGGCGCGCGGAGACGAAGTGAAAGCGGTCGCTTCGACCCGGGAAGATTCTAGCTTCACGCGGCTCGCGCGCGAATCGAAATTTCGATCGCCGGCGCGTACGCGCAAATAAAAAGGGCCGGCACATTTTCTGCACCGGACCTTCTGAGTTTGCGGTGGCGCTTGAAACGAACTCTCGGCCGTTTTATGGAGCGGCTGTGTGTGCGACCAGGATGTAGAGCAGAGGTTGAGTCGCGCTGGTGCTCCCGTCGATGCCGACGATCAATGGTCCGTTGGTGACGATGATCGTCGCCGCGGGCCCGGTGCCGAACGTACCGGAGCCGTCGCCATTAACGAAAACCGTGCCGCTATTTCCGCCGACGTCGGGTTGGCTCTTCGACTCACCAGCGGTGACTAGATCACCAATCGCAGAGTAGGCACCTGGCGAAGTGAAGTCGAACTGTCCCACTTCGCTTTCGCTTTTCCCAGCTTCGTCCCGGGTACCGATGGTGTACTGGCCCGACAAGCTCGAGTTCGAGAAGTTCGGCGCACTCGTGCCCTGCAGCGCTTCCTTGTCCAGACTCAGATCCGCCACCAGCTTGCGCAGCTTTGTGTTCTCATCGCGCAATTGCTTGGCCTCCTGCGCCTGGCTCACATCCATGCCTCCGTACTTCGCCTTCCAGGCGTAGATCGTGTGCTTCGACACGCCCACCTCCCGCGCCACATCCTCCGCCTTCCGCCCCGCCTCCAGTTGCTTCAAAGCCCCGATCATCTCCGCTTCGCTGTGCTTGCTCTTCGACATCGCTCCTCCCCTTTCCGCACTCCGAAATCATACTCAGCTTTGTGCGGAAAGAGGGGAGCAGGTCAGGGGGAAGGCCAGTGACGTTCCAGGTGTACGTGCCGGATCCTCCCGTCGCGGTTAAGGTTCCGCTGTGTGGGGTTCCAACCGTACCCGTAGCCGGCAGCGTGCCGCTAATTCCGATAGCGGTCTCTGAGCTGCCGCCGCCGCAGCCGGTCAACTGGATACTCACCACGAGCATAGCGAACACAAGACCGAGCAGATTGCGCAAACGCATCGAAAGTCCTCCCGCTGGTTTTTTTTCAGGTTGCGAGGGGGCACGCGCAACGCAAAATTGCACACGAAAACTGTGACTTAAGACCTAGGGGCAGCAAACTTCGAAGAAAGCAAATGGGGGGCCGGTAGGAAAGAAACTGCGGGGATTCTAGCCCGTTTTATATGGTGGGCAAGATAAATTTTTGAGTCGCTGTGACGAAATGCGGTTTCTGTGCGCGCGCGGTTCGGCTGGCGTTCGCCTGTTGCGCCGAACTGGCTGCAGCCGGCTGGACGATCTCGCCTGGTTAGTGCTCCGGCGACTGCTGGAGGAGAATGTACAGCAGTGGCTGCGTGGCCGAGCTGCTGGAATTGATCGCGAAGACTACCCCGCCGCTGGTTACGAATGTGATTGCGCCGTTGGCGATGCTTCCTGAGCCGTCGCTATTCACCAAGTACGGCGCAGAAACCAGCTGATCGGCCTGCGGTCCATCCTGAGATTGAATCACGTCGCGCACGTCGGAGTAGGTTCCCGTGCCATTGAACGCGCCGGCTCCGGTGATCGAGCCGCTCTGTCCGGTGGGATCTTCGGTGGAACCGATCACGTAATTTCCGTCGAGGCTCGAGGCCGTGTAATCGGGAGTGCTGGAGGTTTGAATTTCGATGATGCCCGAGGAAGTGTACGCGTCCGTGCCGGCGAGAAATCCCGCGAGGCCGTCGTCCTGATTGGGCGCTGCAAGATAAGCGACGGGCGGATTCGGGAAACCTGAGATCGTCACGCGCGAGGAAAGCGGCGTGATGGTGTAGGACCCGGAAATCGGCGCAGATGAAAAGGTTCCGGCATCGTTCTGATAGACGGTGATTGAGGGAATCGCGCCGTCGCTGGTCGCCTGGAAATTCGCGATGGCCGCGAAATTCGCGCCGTTTGGCCCGGACGTCAAATCGATTCCAGTCCACGCTGCGAGGAAATAGCCGCTCGGTGGCTGCGATTCGGCGAGTCCGGCGAGCGCGCGGCCGGTGACCAGAAACGCGCCGACGTCCGACGGGTTGTCAGTGGAGATGAGGAAAAAATCCGAGGCATCGATCACGTAGTACGCGAATTCGAAGGCCAGATCGGTTCCGCCAACGTTGATGTCGTACGTGCCGGTGCCGCGGCCCGTGGTGGGCGAGACGTCGCCGAGAGTGCCGGTGGCGTTGATCTGCTCGCCCAAATAATTTCCCGCGAGGTTCACGTCGTTGTAGCCGTTGGAAATCGCGCCTGATTTATGCGCAAAGCTTCCCGCGAGCGACGCGCGGTCGATCATCGTGGAGGTGAGCGAGTACCATCCGTCCATCCCGAAGACGTAGTTGCTGCCGAGTGCGGCAAGGCTGAAGTGATTGGGATTCTGCACGTGCATCGCGCCGGCCGCGATTGGCCCCGCGCCTCCCGTGGAGTCAAATTCGCTGATGCGCCCCGAGCCGGATGAATTCAGCGCGAAGCTAAACGTGACAGTCACAGGCGGCGCCCCCGATGCGCCTTCCGTTGAAATTTCGCGATGCGCGTTGGGCGATGGGTGAGCCAGCGCGGGTATTACTTGGTGTGCCAGCTTGCGTGAAGGCGTGGATGCGCCGTTCTGAAACACGAAAAAGAGGCAGCCGCGGCCGTCCGTTCCGTATGAGTACGAGCTGTAGCTCAGAATTGCCGATAGCGGTTGCGCGCCCGCAGCCGTACCCGTGTAGTCCACCGACGCCACCGCGATCCCGCCATTTCCATTCGGCGTGAGGCTTCCTGCAAACGCAATCGGCATTTGATTCGCATCCGTTCCTTCCACCACAAACGCGTAGGGCGAGGTGAGCGCCGCTTCATTGCCGCGCGGCATGGGCACGGGCGCGCACGCCGTGGTTCCGGCATGAATCAGGCCGCTGAAGCTCACGCTGCCGGTGTCGGCGATTGGCGCGATGCCGTCCGACACTCCAATCGTGAACGAATAAAATCCTGAAGCGGACGGCGTACCGGATAGCGTGATGGAGTTTGTACCGGATTGAATCGTCGTCGCGCTGGTCGTAGTACCATTGCTGAGAACGAGTCCCGCTGGCAACGCTCCAGACGCAACGGTCCACGTGTACGGGCCGGTCGTTGCCGGTGTGACCGTGAAGGTGAGGTCATCGATGGTTTGTCCCGCTGTAAGCGCTACGAGTGTGCTTGGCGAGATCGTCAGCGGCTGGCTTTTCACGACGACCGACGCGGAATACACGACGATCGTCCCGCGCGTGTCCTTTACGCTCGCTGACACGGAGTAAGTTCCCGGCGCGCTGGGCGTGCCCGAGGCTGTAAGAGTTGCGCCCGACGTTCCGCTTACCGTCACGCCCGGCGGCAAGCCAAGCACAGTCCATGCGTCGCCGCCATCGCCACCCACGGCCATGAGCGATGCGGAGTAGTCCGTTCCGACGGTTCCGGCGTCGGGAAACGTTCCGGTGATTTTGAAGTTGTCCCCCGTCGAGCCGCAGCAGGAAAGTGAAATCAGTGCTGACGCGAGCGTGCAGATTCTGAAGGTGCGGCGTGAAGGCATGGAGTCTCCGGGACTTTCGGGTCTTTATCGGCACGCCGCCAGCCGAACTGCATCGCCAGAGGGGAGTCGGTTTCTAAAATCACGTTTCGATGCGGAACGTGCGCTGTGCCCGCTCGCTACTTGCCGCCCAAGAAATCGCTTCCTCGAATTCCTCCTCTCCTCCGCAGGTTTTTGGGCGCCAGCCACGTTTCAATGCCAAAATATCTGCACCAATGTTTGCCGAACGCACCAGCTGGAACCTGGTTCCCAATCGCCTCACCGTGGCTCTCGAACGCCATCGCGCATCCGGGCGGCGACTGATCGATCTCGCGTCGTCGAATCCGACCGCGTGCGGATTTTCCTGCGACAGCGAACACATCCTGCGCGCGCTCGCCAATCCCGAGTCGCTCACGTACGAGCCCGATCCGAAGGGTTTGCTCAGCGCGCGCCGCGCTGTTGCGGGCTATTACGAAGCGCAGGGCCTCGCCGTCGATCCTGCGAATGTGGTGATGACCACCGCGACGAGCGAAGCCTACGCCTTCGCGTTCCGCACGCTGTGCGATCCGAGCGACGAAGTGTTGGTCCCCGAGCCGAGCTATCCGTTGTTTGAATTTCTCGCGGAAGTGCAGGACGTGCGCCTGGTCCGTTACCCGCTGCTCTACGATCACGGCTGGCTGATTGACTTCCACAAGCTCGAGGGTGCGATCACCGAGAAGACGCGCGCCGTGATCGTGGTCCACCCCAACAATCCGACGGGGAATTACGCGAAGGGCTACGAGCGCAGCCGCCTGAATGAAATTTGCGCCCCTCGCGAAATGGCGATCCTTGCCGACGAAGTGTTTCTGGATTTTCGTCTCAACGCGGATGCAGAACACGCGCGCAGCTTCGCCGGGAACGCCGGTGCGCTCACATTCACCATGAGCGGCATCTCGAAAATTTCAGGCTTGCCGCAAATGAAAGCCGCATGGCTCGTTGCGAGCGGGCCCGACGACCTGCGGTCGCAGGCACTCGAACGGCTCGAAGTGATCGCCGACACGTATCTTTCGGTGAGCGCGCCGATCCAGCACGCGCTGCCGAAGTTCCTCGCCTGCCGCACCAAATTCCAGCGCGAATTGATGGCTCGCGTCCGCGCCAACCTCGCCGAACTCGACCGCCAGCTCGCCGCGCAACAGCTCAGCTCGCGCCTGGCGATTGAGGGCGGCTGGTACGCCATCCTTCGCACGCCGGCCACGCGCTCGGATGAAGACACCGCCATCGATATGCTCGAATCGCACGGCGTCTCGATTCATCCGGGGCACTTCTACGATTTTCCCGGCGACGGTTATTTTGTTGTGAGCTTGATCACGCCGGAACACGACTTCAAGGAAGGAATTTCGTTGCTGCTCAATTCGTTTTAGTGCCGAGAGTCACAGACTGAAGTCTGTGCGACACAAAACTCCGTAATGTTCGTTTGCACTTAGGCTTGTTAGCGCAAAGGCGCCCGTTTCCGCCGGCGCTGTGCTCCGGCGAAACCGGCCTCTACAGGTAGCGTCGATTGTGGCGGAGGGGTGGCGTTAAGTGGTCGTTGCGAACCGCGTCGTCGTCGGACGACCGCTAGGTTGGCTGTCGGACTCGCGGCCTAACGCAAACGCCCAGGCGGGTCAGCCGCCGACGGCTCATCAATCTTCAGTTCCGGCTTGTCGGAATCGGGCACGGCCATCGGCGCTGGATTTGGAATTCCCACGCCGCGATTCATCTCGAGATGTTCTTTCGCGCAAAGCGGGCAATAGCCCTTGCCCGTCTCATCGTCGCGAAAATTCGCCAGCTCGTAGCACCCGTGAACGCAGTCGCAATAGCCAGTTGTTGAAGCCGTCTTGATGGGGAGCAGCGCCACGGGGTGATTGTATTACGTGTGCGGCGTTGTTCGCGCTGGTACAAAAGCGGAAGAGAGATCCTTCGGCCGATGAATCGGCCTCTGGATGACGTCAAAACCGGGCAGAAGTGCTAAACGTGTTCGAGTTGCGCCAGCCGGAACGGATCGCCGACTTTGTCGTGGAGTTCGACCCACACGCGGTCCGGGTGCGACAAAAACACCTCGACGACGCGCGGATCGAATTGCTTGCCTGAAAATTTCCGGATCTCTTCGCGCGCCGCGGTAATCGGCAGCGCCTTGCGGTAAGGACGGTCGGAGATCATCGCGTCCAGCGTATCGGCCACCGCGAAGATTCGCGCCCCCAGTGGAATCTGCTCGCCCTTTAGGCCGCGTGGGTAACCCGTACCGTCGTACATTTCCTGGTGAGACAGCACAATTTCCGCCGCTTCCTTCAGGAAGGGAATTCGTTCCAGAACCGCGAATCCGATTTCGCAGTGCCGGCGCATGATCTCGCGCTCTTCGTGGGTCAGCGGGCCGGGCTTGCGCAAAATGCTGTCGGGCACGCCCATCTTTCCGATGTCGTGCAAGAAAGCGCCGCGCGCAATGTGCCGCAGCAATCCGCGATCGACGCCCATCGACCGCGCGATCGTAATCGTAAATGCCGTCACGCGCTGGCAGTGGCCTTCCGTCTCCGCGTCTTTGGCGTCGAGCGCGCCGCCCAGTGCTTCGAGCGTGTAATCGTAAGACTGTTCCAAATCCTGCAGCGCGATGGAGAGCTGCTGCGTCCGCTCCGCGACCAGGTGTTCGAGGTCGCTCTGGTAGGTGCGGTTTTCCATCACCAGGCGCCGGTGCTCGAGCGCACGCCGCACGCTCAGGTGCAGCTGGTCTTTCTCAAACGGCTTCAAAATATAGTCGTACGCGCCGGCGCGAATCGCCTCCAGCGCGATCGAAATGTCGTGCATCGCGGTGACCATGATCACCGGCACGTCAGGGTCGTCGTTGCGCAGCTCGCCGAGCAGCTTCAGCCCGTCCATTTCGGGCATCACGATGTCGCTTAGG
Source organism: uncultured Acidobacteriota bacterium (assembly GCA_963702125.1). Classification (GTDB taxonomy): domain Bacteria; phylum Acidobacteriota; class Terriglobia; order Acidiferrales; family UBA7541; genus Palsa-295. The sequence goes on along the minus strand of OY969716.1, from coordinate 2,372,960 downwards.
ACCAGGTCAAACGTGTCCGCGCGAAAGGCCTCCAGCGCCATCTTGCCGTTGGAGCACACCGTGCAGCGATAGCCCTGCGCTTCCAGGAGAGTGGAGACTACTTCCCGGATCGCTTCTTCGTCATCGACGACCAGTATTTTCTCGGGTTCCAAGGTCAGCTCCGCGCCACTCCTATTATAAAACCCTCCGCCGGGCGGCCCGCCGATTCTGCTGGCCTATCTTGTAACTTGGTGCTGCAAAACGTAATAGCGGGCGTCTATACACATATCGGCACTGCTCACGCTAAGCTCAATGCCACGTCTCACATAGAGGCATGCCGCCGTCCCCGGCGGGCTGAGTGGAGGTTCGCCTCGAGCCTCAGCGGGCGCTTCGCCAAACCTGATATTCTGTTCGAGTTGCGGAACCGGAGGCGTGAATGCAGCGTTGGGCAGGCCTGGCTTTTGTGGTGGTTATCGCGGCGGCGGGCGCGACCTCCGTATCGGCGCAACAGCCTTCCGGCGATCCGGTTGCATCCGCCCCCGCGTCGGGCACCGCGGTTGGCTCGGCATCCAAGACGGTTGCCGATCCCGTTCCCGCTACCTCGAACGCCGAGTTCATCAAGGCCGCCGACGAAGTGCTGGCCCAGATGAGCAAGCTGCTCGACCTTCCGATTAAGGAACCTCTCAAGAAGAGCCTGCGCTCCAAGCAGGAAGTCCGCGACTACCTGGTCCGCGAAGAAAAAGAAGACCGCACCGATAAGGAACGCTACTCCGACGACAAAACTCTCGAAGCCTTCGGCCTGATCCCGAAGGGCTTTCCGCTCGACAAGTTCATGATCGACGTCCTCACCGATCAGGTGGCCGGCCTCTACGACCCCAAGGCCAAAGAGTTCTACATCGCCGACTGGATTCCGCTCGACGAGCAGAAATCTGTGATGTCGCACGAACTGACGCACGCGCTCGAGGATCAGTCGTTTCACATCGATCCGTGGATCAAAGCGGCTCGCCCGAATGACGACGCTGAACTGGCCCGCGACGCAGTGAGCGAAGGCTCCGCGCTCGCCGCCATGGTCGATTACGAGATGCTCGACCAGAACGCCGGCGTGCGCGACATCCCGGACATCACGATGATGATCCGCACCGGCGCGATTTCCGAAATGGACAAGGATCCGAATCTCTCGAAGGCGCCGCAGTTTATTCGCGACCAGCTTTTGTTTCCGTACCTTGCCGGTACCGGTTTCACGCAGGCGTTTCTGAAAGCGCACTCCGGCTGGGCCGACCTGCACGAAATTTTCGCGAAGCCGCCGGTTTCCACGCAGCAGATCATTCATCCCGATATGTACCTGCAGGGCGTGATGCCGGTGGCGGTGAAGCTGCCGGACCTGAAAGCGATTGTGCCGGCCGATTGGAAATTTCTCGACGAGAATGTGCTCGGTGAGTTCGGACTGACTGAGGTATTGAAACAATTCGACGGCGCGGATACCGCCGACCTGCTCGGGCCCGCGTGGCGCGGCGATCATTACGCACTATTCGAAGACGAAAAGACCAAAGACGCGCGGCTCGTGTTTCTGCTTGCGCTCGATAGCGGCGACGACACCAGCCGTTTCTTCGCGCAATATGCGAAGGCGCTCGAATCGAAGCACGTTACACACGTGAACGCATTTCGCAGCCAAGGCTACATGCAATTCGATACGGACAGTGGCAGCGTGTTCCTTCGCTGTGTCGCCACCGAATGCCTCACCGTGGAGGGCGCGAGCCGCGCCACTTTCGACAAAATTAACGCCGCAATTGGCTGGCAGCCTGCACCGATCCCTGGTGCTGCTGCCACTCCGGGCGCGATGACGATGATGACCGCGCCGCGCGGCCAGGATGTCGCCGTGAATTAATCGTTCGCGGAGGAACTCGCGAACGATCCGCGATGCACGACCATCAGCGTCTGATCGTCCATCTGTTTCGCCGTGCCGCGATGTGCGGTCACCTCTTTCATGCAGGCAGCCGCGAGATCTTGCGGCGTGCATCCATGCCGCTCCCGCACAAGATTCGAAAGCCGCTCGGTTCCGTATTCGTTTCCTGCTGCGTCCATCGCTTCGGAAAGGCCATCGGTGTAGAGCAGCAGGCTGTCGCCGCGCTCGAGGCGGATGCGCTCGACCGTGTAGCGGCTGGTTGAAAACATTCCCAGCGGCAGTCCGGTCGAATAGATTTTCCGCACACCGCTTTTCGAGACATGGAGCGCAGCCAAATGTCCGGCGCCGTTAATTTCAATTTCGCCGCGTTGGCCGGCTCGCCCGCAGACCAGCGTCGCGAACTGCCCCGCGATCGTGCTCTGGCAGAAAACGCTGTTCGCTTGCTCCATTAAATTGTCCAGCGAAAGCCCAACGCCTGCCAGGCTGCGGAACATCGCATGCAAATGGCTCATCAGCAGGGAAGCGGCCACGCCTTTTCCGGCCACGTCGCCGAGCAGAAAAAACATCTCGCCATTTTGTGTTGGCGGAAAAATTACGTCGCAATAGTCGCCGCTGACCACTCCCGCAGGCTTGTATTGGTGATGGACCAGCCAGTCCTGGTGCCGCGTGTCTGGGCTCGGCAGCAATCCGCGCTGCACCCGCGCCGCCAGCTCCAGGTCGCGCTCAAGTGCACGCTGTTCGTCGTTGCTCAAGTGGTCCAGGCAAAGCCGGGCGAGTGGGTCGGCCAGCAAGCGGTCCTTTTCCACCGGATAGTGACACTGCGCGCATATCCCGTAGCTGCCGTCCGCCAGACGCTGTAGCGCAGCATCCACTTCGCCGAGAAGGGCAACGAGAGGCGCACTGGGCGCGGCAGGCGCTGCGGACGCGAGCACCGTATTAAGCTGGTCCTTGCGCTTCTCAAGCTGTTCGCGAATGTACGTGTCGGTTACTGCCGCCATTTGCGTAGCCTCCAGTTCCAAGCTTCGCGCCATGCGAGCCGCTGTACCATCCGTTTCTTGCATCGAAATCTCCTCACGCACCGGCTCCATTGGATTCCGATTCCGCTCCGGAGGACTCCGCGCTCCGACCGCCCAAAATGGGCCGGAATTCTGTGCAGTTGCCTTCCCGGGTTCCGCGCACTTTTCTTTTCAAAAGGGGGCGTGACACAACTCTTGCTACGACCTCGATTCCATCGCATCTATGAGCGTCTTCGTCGCCTTCTTTTCGAGTCGTGCCAACCGATGCTCAAATCTTTCTTTGTACTGCCGGTGCATCGCAGCACTCAGCAGCCCGGCACCCTTCGACCTTCGCAGTTCCGCAAGCGCTTGCTTCACCAGCTTCGCCGCTTCCCGCGGTTGTCCCGAGACGCGCTCGTGATAAATCGCCAGCTGCTCAAACGCCTCAAACCCTTCGCGCGAATTTCCAACCATGCTTTCCCAGAGTTCCCGCGCTCGCTCCACGTCGCCCGCGCGCCGCGCCATTCGCGCCAGCGCACGCCGCGCGAAGCGGTCCGCTTCCGCAGGCAGATCGCCTTCGATCGACTGGGCGTAGTGCTTCCGCGCGCGCACCGTCTCGCCGCGCCGCTCGCAAATTCGCGAAACGCCGAATAGCTCCAGCGGGTCGCCGCTATGCTTCTCGGGTTCCGCGAGCAGCGACAAAATCTTGCTCGCAAGACCTGCGAGCCCACGCAGGTCTGTCTGGTTGTGCCTGAAAATCTCCACGATCGGCTCGACGGCGCCGCCTCGCAGGTAGTCGAAATAAAATTGCGGAATCATGGAGCCGATGATGTCCGCGCCGCGATGGAAGCCGAGCACATGCTTCTCAAGTTCTGCGAGCCGGACAGAGCCGAGGCGGATGCGCCATAAATTCCGCGCGGGATGGAGAAAATCGAGATGCGCTGTGAGCGTGGGGACTTTGATTTTGCGCGTCATGCGGTAGCGCGTTTCGAGCAGCGGCCAGTCGAATGATTTTCCGTTGAACGTGACCAGCACGCCGCGCTCGGCGATCCGCTCGGCCAGAGTGACGAGCAAAGCGTGCTCCTCGCTGTGGTCGCGCATGAAAAACTGCTCCACTTCGAGCCCGCCGGCGTCCCACCACGCGATGCCGACCATGAATGGATACGTGCCCGTGCCACCGGTGAGTCCTGTCGTTTCCGTGTCGAGGAAGAGCCACTGTGATGGATCGCCTGCAGTTTCGTGCGCGCCCGGCGACAAAAGATGCATCACGGCCGCATCGACCGCACCATCTGGCGCGGCGTGGCCAATCGCCTCGGAGAACCACTTCTTCACAGACAAATGTTCGCCGTGATGGTTTTCCAGCGTGCGCGCTTCCATGATTTCCGCGAGCTGCGCCGCGCCGTCCGGCAGGGAACTCGTAGCCGACCGCACCGGCGCAACAGCCGCCGCGCCTGCGCCCGCCGCTTTTGCTCGTGCGGGCTTCAGCGCCGTGAGCCGGGCGAATTTGTCCAAGATCTGTGAACTCAACCGTTGCTCCGCGACCCTTCCGATTTTCCCGCCACTTCCCAGTGCGTCACGCGCGGCTCAAATTCCAGCAGGAACTCTTTGGCCTCGTCGTAGTATTTCGCGCGATCCACCGGCACGCCCGCGAATTTCGCGATCGCCGCCATCGACTCCCAAATCGTGAGCGTAGTGAAATGCGTGCGCTCGCCGTCTTCATCTTCACGCCGCAAGATGTGGACGCTCAGGTTGCCCTGCACGCTTTGGTAGTCGGGAATCGCGCGCTCACGCAGGAATTTCGCATACTCATCCGCCTTCGCGCGACGAGTCATGCCGTGCCACATCTGCGCAATCACAGGCCGCTCCACCGCGAAAGCGTTAGGCGCACAGCTTCTCCAAAATCGCCAGCGCCGCTTCTTTGGTCTTCTCGCATTTCTCGCCCGCAGGACCTACGCACGAAGGGCAGCCTTTCTCGCAGGGGCATCCGTGAATCATCTCGCGCGTCTTCTGCAGCAGAATCTCGTGCACGCGGTAGAGCGGCTCGCTGAATCCGATGCCGCCGGGATACGCATCGTACAAATACAAATTCGGCTCGAAGAATTCCTTCATCTGTGCTGGATCGGTCGTTGCCGGCGAAAACTCCTGCCAGTCCGCGCCCACACCCGGCGACGGCGGCCGTTCACCCACCGCCGTTCCCAGGTCGCGGCCATCGCACATCAGCAGCAGCGTCGCCATCGACGCCATCGCGTACAGCAATCCGAAAATTCCGCTCTGGCGGTCCGACAGCGCGTACGGCAGCTCGGTGAGCAGTTTATTTTCGAGCGTGATCCAGAACGCCGTGGTGTGCATCTCGTTCTCAGGTAGCTCGAGCTTTCCCGCGCCGATATTTTCATTCGTGAAAAATTTGATCTTCTTGAAGCCGACGACTTGCGAACGCACTAACACATCGCCGTGCGCGCGGAGCGCTGGCCCCGCGATGCGTTCTTCCTCCGCAATCTCCAGCACGCGCACCTGCGTGTAGCGAATCGCGTCCGTGTAGTAATCCACGTTCACCGATTTCACGTAGGCCTTGCGCTCGTCGAAGTCGAGCTTTTCGACGTGATATTGCTGCCCGCCGTGGATGTAGATGGCTTTTTCGTGCACCGTCGTCAGCGCCGACGAAAAGTCAACCTCTCCGATCACTTCCGGCTCGCCGTCTTCAGTGGTCTCCGGATGTCCGGTGATATCAATGATGATGAAGTTGTCGCTCGTCACCGAGCGGAGGCTTACGGTATCCGCGGGGTATGCTTCCTGCACCCAGTGCCAGTTGCCGCCACTTTTGTGCAGGAATCCGGCTTCACCCATGCGCTCGCACAGATTCTGCACGTCCACCGCGCCGAATTTGTCTTCGGCTGTAACCGGCAACTCGAACGCCGCGCACTTCAAGTGATTGACCAGAATTTCCAGGTTGTCGGGCTGCACGTAGGCGTGCTCCGGCGAACGCCCGAAAAAATAATCCGGATTCTGCACGATGAATTGGTCGAGCGGCGCGGACGACGCAACCATCACTGCGCACGAGCTTCCGCTGCGCCGTCCCGCGCGACCCGCCCGCTGCCATGTGGCTGCGATCGATCCTGCGTAACCGGCCATCACGCTTGCGTCGAGCGAACCGATGTCGATGCCCAGCTCCAGCGCATTCGTCGCCACCACGCCGCGAATCCGCCCGTCGCGCAACCCGCGTTCGATTTCGCGGCGCTCGCCCGGCAGATACCCGCCGCGATAGCCGCGAATCGGTTCCGGCTCGCCCGGGCCCGGCCGGTTCGCCTGCTGCAAGTACGTAAGCAGCACTTCGGTGTGCAACCGGCTGTTCGCAAACACAATCGTCTGCAACTTGCGCGCGAGCAGCTCTTTTGCAAGGCGCGTTGTCTCGTTCAGATAGCTCCGCCGGATGCCCAGATTCCGGTTGATCATCGGGGGATTGTAGAAGACGAACAGCTTCTCCGCCGCCGGCGCGCCGTTTTCTTCGATGACCTTCACGTCCGGCTTTTCGATCAGCTGCGATGCCAGCTCGCCCGGATTCGCAATCGTCGCCGAGCAGCAAATGAATTGCGGTTTTGATCCGTAAAATTCGGCGATGCGCGCGAGGCGGCGCAGCACGTTTGTGAGGTGGCTGCCGAAAACGCCGCGATACGTGTGTAGCTCATCAAGCACGATGTAGCGCAAATTCTCAAACACGCGCGTCCACTTGGTATGGTGCGGCAGGATTCCGGTGTGCAGCATGTCGGGATTGGTCACGATCACGTGGCCGCGCTCGCGAATCGCTTTCCGTGCGTCGCTGGGCGTGTCGCCGTCGTAGGTGAAGACGCCGAAGCAGTCGTCGAGCCGTGTCGCCAGATCGTGCAGTTCGGTGAGCTGGTCTTGCGCGAGAGCTTTGGTAGGGAAGAGGTACAGCGCGCGGGTGTCCGGATTTTCGAGCAAGGCGTTCAGCACGGGCAGGTTGTAGCAGAGAGTCTTACCGGACGCCGTCGGAGTCACCACTACGAAATTCTTTCCAGCACGCGCCAGCTCCGCGGACGCCGCCTGGTGCGAGTACAACTTATCGATCCCCTTCGCGCGGTACGCCGCGGCGAGTTCCGGCCGCACCCAGTCCGGCATCGGCCGGTATTCCGCCTCGCGTGCCGGAATATGCTTCACGGCGGTGAGGACTTCGTCCGCGCGATATCGCGACGCCAGCCCTTCGAGGATCTCCTGCACCGTGTCGAGCGTCGATTGTGGTCGAACAGAAAGCCCCTGTTGCGGCGCCGCCATGAACCCCCCCTCGTGCCGTTGCCGTGCCCAACTCACGCGAGCCGCGCTCTCGACAGGCTCCCGCCTACTCGCAGCTCTTCGCCTTTTATTCGCTAACCGTACCACGCGGCTCAACACAGCGCAACGCGCATATTTGCGAGATCCAATGCGACGGCAACTGCGCCCGCTTCGCAAGTGCCGCGAACCGGCCGGTGCAGGCGCATGTCGTAAGGCGGGAGCAGCGGTGGTGATAGCTCAAGCCGCGACCAACTTAAGTTGGTCGCGCTCAGACTCGAAAGTCTAAGCTACAGCTCGCTGCGCTCGCCGAAGGCTTTACCACTGCTTGCGCTCGCATCCTCCGCACCCTGTCCCGCGTCCAATAGGGCGAGCGTTGAAAACTCCATGAACACTGCCGCCCCGATCGCGACTGCTATACTCAATGTACCGATGAAATCCCGTCCGCGCAAAAAGCCGCTCCGCGCCCGCGGCGCACGAATCGTAGCCTCGGCTGCGCTGCCTACCAGCTACGGCCGCTTCACGATCCACGGCATCGAAGGCGCGCATAAAGGCGAAGAAGCGGTTGCCGTCCGCCATGGCGACCTCGCCCGCGCGAAAGCGCCGCTAGTCCGCATCCATTCGCAATGCCTCACCGGCGACGTATTCACGTCCCAGCGTTGCGACTGCCGCGCGCAGCTCGAACTCTCGCTGAAATCGATCGCCAAAGCCAAAGCCGGCGTGGTCCTTTATCTTCCGCAGGAAGGCCGCGGCATCGGCCTCATCAATAAACTCAAAGCCTACCAACTGCAGGACGCCGGCCTCGACACCGTCGAAGCCAATCGCAAGCTCGGCTTTGCCGACGATTCGCGCGACTACGAATTCGCCGCCGACGCGCTGAAAGCCCTCGGCATGAACTCCGTCCGGCTGCTCTCCAACAATCCCGACAAAGTACAGCAGCTCGAAGCCGCCGGCGTGAAAGTGGCCGAGCGCGTTCCGTGCCGCCCGCGCACGTCAAAACACTCCGCCGCCTACCTGAAGACGAAGAAAACCAAGATGGGACACCTGTTGTCGGATTTGTAGAGTCGCGCTGGAGCCGGCGCCGGAAAATCAGGACAGAAGCCGCCACACGCGAAACCCAGCCGTGCAGCGGCCCGTAAAATCTACGGCTGGGTTGCGCCCCCGTTTTTCTTGTTGCGCAGCTTCTGCCGCACGTCGGGCCAGAATTCCTTGAACATCATTTCCGCCGCGTCGAAGGCCACCTGCTCGCCCCACACCGAGGCCACATTCGAAAAATTGTGCTCGTCCTGCGGGTGATACGAGTAGATCGACACCACCGCCGCCGTGCCCGACCCAAGCACTTCCGAAACGTTGAACTGGTCGCGCCCGTTGTCGCCCTTCGTCACCACCAGCCGCTTGATCACGCGCCCCGTGCGGTAGCCGATGCTTCCTTGCCCGACGCGGAAGTAGCGCGGGTCCTGCTTGAACACCACCGGGAAACCAAACTCCACCATGTAACTCTCAATCGTGCCGTCGCCAAACTGGCTCGCGTACCGCTTCGCGTAGCCCTCGGCGCCTTGCCCGTACGCTTTTTCGCTGTTCTCCGCCTGGCTGATTCCCGCCAGCAGCCCGTACCAAAGGAATTCGCCCGGATCGAACGACGATCGAGTAACGAGCAGGAACTTCTGTTTCGCCGTGATCGGCCCGTTGTACTTGTCCTCATCCACGCTGAAAAAATTCGGATAAATCCACAGAATCCGCTCGTTCGATCCGCCGTTCTTCTCTTGGATGGTCTGCTGCTTCGCGGTCTGCCCCGGCTGCACGTGCGTCGTGGTGTTTTGCGGAGTCTGCGGCGTGCCGCTCGAACTCGATCCAGATTGCTGCGCCGCGCCTGAAGCCGTCGTGCTCGAAGACGAGCCATCGCTCGATGAGCTGCCGGCCTGGCTTTGCGGCGCGACCGTCATCGAGAGCACGTCGCTCTGCTGCGCTCGCGTCACACGCGGCGCGCACGCCGCCAGTCCCAGAATCACTCCACAACCAGCCAGAACGCTTCTCCGCCTCAAGTTCATCTTCAAATCGTATCACCTCGTGAATTTTTGCACCGCGACACAAACCGCCAGGTGGCATAAATACAGCAGGGGCAACTTCTTGGATTCGCATTGCACCGCAGCAGTTGCACAAGAAACGTGTTCGAGTGACGCTTGAAGCAGCACCGCGCCTTCAGGCACAGCATGCAATTCGCAAATCCCGGCGTGCGATCACCGCGCGAAATTCCACGCCACACAGTTCTAATCGTCCAGCCGACATTTCAACTTCTACCTCGCAGCGCGCTCCGCAATGCGCGTCTCGCCGGCGCAGAAAAACGCAGGGGTACTAGGACGCGCACGTCACACTACCTCGCGCACCTCTTCAAGTTTCATTTCGGGATCGGATTCAAGAACGATCTGAAGTTTTTCCGCCCTAAAAAGCAGAAGGCCCGCCTTTGGAGCGGGCCTCCGAGGGGAGAAAGTTCAAAAGGCCACTGCGCGGTGGGCCAAAGAACTCTTTCCTCGAGCGCAGTCTAGTTGAGGGGTCAAAACGAGTCAAGAAAGAAAGCACTTACGCGCAAGGGCTGTAACCTTAAGCAAATAAGATAGATACAGACGCACAAACCAAAAATCCGGAATTCGTCACCGCAGTTTTCCACAGCCTGCTACTCGCCGCGTTTCCCTTCAATCCCGTAGAAGTCCTCTGCATTGATGGGCTTACTGCCCAATCCCAGTTGCAGCACCTGCATCGTCGAGCTGCGATCAAACACACGATCCGGCAAAAACCGCTTCGTCAGCAGCCGAAAACCTCCGAACCCGATTCCTGCGATCAACGCAAACAAACAAATCACCGCCGTGCCTTCAATCGCGCCTACGATCATCCCGCCAATCGTCGGCTCCTTGAATTGAAACGTCGGCTCGCTCCAGGTCACTTCCGCGCTCGATTGAATCTGATCGAGCAGCGCGTTCGCTTCGGCCTGATTCTTCGCGCCGCCGACGATCGCCAGCATTGTGATCGCGCGTCGCGCGTAAATCGGCGAATCCCCACCGGTTCCATCCGCCGCATTCACGCGCAGGTCGCGCTGAATGTCCGCCAATCTTTTTTGCGCGGATTGCGGAGTCGGGAAGTCCGCGAGAACCAGCGTCAGTTCCCGTCCGTTCACGCGATACTTCGCCACTTCGGCTTCCGCGCCGGCGTAAAATCCCAGCCAGTCGTCTTTCACCGGCACCGGGAAAAATTCGTTTAGCGCCACGGGACCCAGCACGTACTTGTCCGACCGATCCTCGAATCCCTTCACTGGCAAATGTTCGGTCAGGTCCGGCAACGGCCCTTCCACCGACTTCGGCTTCACCGTCGCGGCGAGCGCATTCAAATCCGCGCCGCGCTTCTGCAGATCTTTTCCGCGCGTCTCGATCACGTAGTTGCCCACGAGCGCCAGCGCCCGGTCGTTCGAAAGCGACGAGTGCGCCGCCGTCTCCGCCTTCGGCATGTCCTCCGACCGCAGGTACGAATACAGGCCATATGCGCCCGTCGGATCTTTCATTTTGTAGAGCAGCACTTTGTACGTGCCCGTCGCGTCGGTATAGTTTTGCGCTTCCGCCGAGACGAATTCGTATTCCTTCAGCACGCCCGCGCTCGGCACGGTGAATCCATCCAGAGACTGCAGCTTCGCGCCGCTGCGCTCGCCCGCGCGTCCCGCAAACGTGCCAGGCAGCACGGACTGCGCCCGCACCACTCCGGCGGAGACCAGAGCGACAAGAGCCAGAAGCAGAAAGGTAGTAAACCGCAAGAAGGACTTGCGAATATGCATGCCTATTAGACGCCGTTTTTTTACTTTGGGTTCCCCTCGGAGGCCACTGTGCCTGCGCCGCCGCCCGAGGTCAAGTGATTGTCAGAAACCAACTTAGACTTGTCGTAGGAGAGGCTGTTCATGCTGTCCAAATAAGCTGCGATGCCGCGGTAAAGCCCGTCGGCTACATGCTGCCGCTGGTCGGTCTTGCGCAGCAGCTTTTCGTCGCCCGGATTGCTGATGAACGAGATTTCCGAAAGCACCGACGGCATGTTCGCGCCGATCAGCACCACAAACGGCGCTTTCTTTACGCCGCGGTTTTTCTCGCCCGAGCTCACCGTCTGCATGCGGTGCGACAGCGAATCCTGCACGTCGTTCGCGAGTTCCTTCGACTCTTCGATCTTCTCGTTGCGCGCAATCTTCTTGATGATGTCCTGCAGGTCGTGCATCGATTCCTGCGCTTCCGCGTTTTCGCGCGACGCCACTTCCATGCTCTCGGCTGAAGTCGCGAAGTTCAGGTAGTAGGTCTCGATTCCGCGGGCCGTCGAGTCGTGGCTGGAGTTCGCATGAATCGAAATGAAAAGGTCAGCCTTCGCGTCGTTCGCGATCGCCGTCCGCTGCTCGAGCGGAATGAACGTGTCGTCTTTGCGCGTGTAGATCACTTCCGCGCCCGGCAGCTTTTCTTCGATCTCGGCGCCGAGCCGCAGCGCCACGTCCAGGCAAAGATCCTTCTCCATCAGGCCGTGTGGCCCAATCGTGCCCGTGTCGTGGCCGCCGTGGCCCGGATCGATCACGATCCTGCCGACCTTCAACCCCAGCGCACGTGAAAGGGAACGTTGGCCGTCGCGCGTGGGTTTCGGTTCGGTGGGTTCGCCGTTCGCGCCGGGTTTCGGTTTGTAGCTCGCGCTCAGGCTGTTGTTCCTGGTGCTCGAAGCATTCGCAGCGCTCGCCGAAGTTTTCTCGGTTGCCGCTGACTTTGACGCCGACTTCGAATCGGCTTTCATCGGCTCCGGCTTCGTCGTCTCAGTAGGCTTCGGCGCGTCCGCGGGCAAGTTCGCTGCGTGCACCACGTTCGTCTCTGCCGGCTGCGTCGCCGCCGGCGTTGCAGGAGCCGAAGATGCGTTCGAAGAGCTGCCGGTCGTGTGGATGTCGATCACCAGGCGGTACGGATTGCCGAGCAGCATCGCGTTGTACTCTTTCGCGCCGCCTACATCCAGCACCAGCCGCACCACGCCGTCTTTGTTCTGGCCGATACGCACTGATTTCAGCAGGCCGTCCTTCACGTCGAACGGCTTCTTTCCGAATCCCGCGCTGATTTTCGCTTTATGCAGGTCGAAATAAATTCTGTCCGGCGAAGTGATGCGCGCCGCGTCAAAGGCCACCGAGCCGTCGAGCGTCAGCACGATCCGCGCCGACTTGTCCGTGTTCCAGGTCTTGAGCGACGTCACCATCGGCACACCGTGCGACGATTCCTTCTGCTCGAGCACGGGCCCTTTGATCTCCGGCAGATCCGACGGCGCGGGCAGGGAAGTCGCGCTTGCGGCACCCGACCCAGAGCCTGAACCGGACGACGCGACAGCCGGCGTCGTCGCGGCAGGCGCATTCGGTTTCGAGGCCGCCGCAGCCGGCGCGCTCACCGGAGTTTCCTTTGCCTTCTCGCGCTCGTCAGCGATTTCTTTCAGCGCTTCCTTCGCGCCGTTCACCTTGTCGGACTTCGGATACTGCTTCAGGAATTGTTTAAACGAAATTTCCGCCGCGTCGGTTTCGTGCAGGTCGTAATCCTCGATCATCGCGATCGAGTAAAGCGACTGGCTGCGGTAGCGGCTCTCGGGATATTGCTTCAGCAGGAACTGGTGCGTCTGAATCGCGTTCTGGAAATACTTCGGATCGAACGCGCGGCCCATCTGCTCGTACAGCTCGGCCTCGGCGATCAGCGAAGGCGTCACTTCATCGGCGGAAGTCGAGATCAGGTAAACCTTGTGGAAGGCTGTGATTGTGGCGCGGTAATCGCCGATGGAGCGCTGCTGCAGGGGATTGCTTTCGAGCGTGGTGCGCATCTGCACGGCGCGCGCAAACTGCTGGCGGGCTTCGGTGCGCTTGTCCGCGCGTGCAGGACCCGCCGCAGTCACCCACGCCATTAGCGCGAGCGCCAGCGCCAGACACCTCGCCGTACCCGTGAATCTCCCCAGTGCCACTTGCGTCCGCTATTCGTTCGTGAAAGTCGTGCGCCCGCTCGCATCGGCGGTCTTTCTCACGGGCTTTTTCGGCGGTGCCCAATGCGAAGGATCGCTGCTCGAGTTCGACTCAAAAAACCGGTCGCTTACTTTCTGAACGTACTTTTGCGTTTCCGCATACGCGGGAACGCCCCCAAACTTGTCCACTGCATTTTCGCCGGCGTTGTACGCAGCCAGCGTCTTATACAAATCGTTGTCGTACCGGACCAGCAGCGACTTCAGGTACGACGTGCCGGCATCGATATTCTGCGCCGGATCGAACAAATTTCGAGCGCCGTATCTTCGCCCTGTTTCCGGAATCAACTGCATCAAGCCCACCGCGCCTTTGCGCGAAATCGCCCGCGTATTCCAGCCGGATTCAGCTTGGATCACGGCGCGCACCAGGCCCGCGTCCACGCTGTAGCGCTGCGCCGACTCGTTCACCAACCGATCGAGGCGCGACTCGTGCGCCGCGGGTTCCTGCGGCAGCGGCGTGATCGTCACGTCGGTGAAAGGCTTCGGCTCCGCATAGGCCGCCGTTGTTGCCGGAAACGCGCTCACCAGCCTCGCTCGCGAGACACTTGTCCCCACAGGCGAAGACGACGTAGCAGGACTGATAGTACTCCCATGGCGGGGCTTCGGGGAATCGGCATTCACATAGACCGTTTTCCCGTGCTCATCCACCATCTTCGTAATCTGGGCCGACGCAGGCTTCGAACACGTAAGCGCACACGCGGTTGCGATGATCGCCGCCGCTTGCCACGTCCGCACCTTAGTTGAGTTCGGCGTTGAGTTGAGCGTTGAGATTGGCACAGCACGTCTCCCGCGTAAGCGCACCAGGACATCGCGGCGCTTGCGCACACGCAAGAATCCCAAGGCGCAGCCAGAAAAACGGCGGAGGTCTTCGAAGTGCCCACCCGCCGTAAACGTCTGTCTTGATTGAAATTATAGCGTTCGGTCTAAGAGAGGGTAAACCTGGTCAAGGGCGTTTTGTAGGCCGGATGTGTCCTTTCCGCCAGCCTCGGCTAGGTCGGGCCTGCCGCCGCCCGAACCGCCGACCAATTTCGCGAGTTCTTGGACGATTTTGCCGGCGTGGACCTTGGGGTTCAGGTCCTTCGTAACCCCAACAATCAGAGCCACTTTGTCGTCGGCAACGGTTCCCAAAGCGACCACGCCGGAGCCCAATTTCTGGCGCAGGGTATCGACCATTTGGCGCAAGCCTTCGCGATCGACTCCATCGACTTTGGCGGCAATCAGGCGAACACCTTTAACGTCCTTCGCCTGTCCTACCAAGTCCGAGGCCGCCGAACCCGCTGCTTTGCGTTTGGAGGCTTCGAGCTGTTTTTCGATGGCTTTGATCTCGTCGAGCTTCTTTTCGAGCGCGCCGAGCACTTCGTCTTCGGTGGCGTTCAGCATGCCGGCCACGGAGCGCAGCGTCGAGAGAGCTTTCTGATACTCGGTGAGCGCGCGGTCGCCCGTAATCGCCTCGATGCGCCGTACGCCGGACGCCACCGAACCTTCGCTCAAAATTTTGAAGACTCCGATTTCGCCCGTGCGGCCCACGTGCGTGCCGCCGCACAGCTCTTTGCTGTAAAAGCCGCGCGGAGAAGCGGCATCGGGCACCGTCACGACGCGCACGTTGTGCTCGGGATATTTGTCGCCGAAGAATGCGATCGCGCCAGACGTGAGCGCTGCTTCGATGTCCATCACGTCGGTCTGCATCGCGAGATCTTTCAGGATTTCTTCGTTCACCTGCTGCTCGATGTCCGCCAGCTCGCTGGGATCGACCTGCGCGAAATGCGAGAAGTCGAAGCGCAGATGTTCCGGCGCCACGAGTGAGCCCGCCTGCTTCACGTGTGTCCCGAGAATATTGCGTAGCGCCGCGTGCATCAGGTGCGTCGCTGTGTGATTGCGCATGTCGCGCGCGCGCCGTGCCGGGTCGGCCACAGTCGCCACTCGATCGCCTACACGTAGATCTTCGAGGGCTTTAACGCGATGCGCCACCAGGCGGCTCACGGGGTAGTAGGCACCGCGGACTTCGGCG
This sequence comes from uncultured Acidobacteriota bacterium, assembly GCA_963702125.1. GTDB lineage: Bacteria > Acidobacteriota > Terriglobia > Acidiferrales > UBA7541 > Palsa-295. The sequence continues at coordinate 2,357,749 of OY969716.1, read as the reverse complement.
ACTTCCAGCGCGCCGGAGTTGTCGAAGAACGCGCCGGTGTCCGCTATCTGCCCGCCGGACTCAGAGTAGATCGAGGTGCGGTCGAGCACGATCTCGGCTTCCTCGCCGGCCTTCAATTCTTTCACTTCGCCTTGTTTGGTGACGATGGCTTCGATCCGCGCGTCTTTGGTGCGCGTGCCGAAGTAAAAATCTGGCTCGGTCTTGAACGTTTGCGCCAGCTTGGCGTAAACAGGATTCGCCGCCTCTTTATGCGCGCCCTTCCACGAAGCCTTCGCCCTCGTCCGCTGTTCGTCCATGGCGGCGTCAAAGCTGTTTTGATCCAGAGAGATTCGTTGATCCCGGAGCGTGTCTTTTATGAAGTCCAACGGCAGGCCGAAGGTGTCGTACAACTTGAAAGCCAATCGTCCGGAATAAGCGGGCAGTTCGGTCAAATTCGCCCGCTTCGCTTGAACTCGAAGCGAATGAATCTGTTGATCGAGTTCCTTCAGACCTACTTCGACGGTCCGAGTGAACTGCCCCTCTTCGGCATTGAGTATTTCGTCGATGCGTTTCGAATGTTCGTGCAGTTCTGGGTAGGCTTTAGCCATGCCATCTCGAACGGCAGCCGCCATTTGAGACAGGAATGGAGTTGGCGCGTTCACCATGCGTGCATGACGCAGAGCACGACGTATGATCTTCCGAAGGACGTAGCCACGTCCTTCGTTTGCGGGCATGACACCGTCCGATATCAGGAACGTCGCGGCTCTCGAGTGGTCGGCGATAATCCGATAGGACGGATCGAATCGTGAATCATCTCCTGGTGCGGGCGCAATCCACTCCGCGCGCTCGATCAGCGGCACAAATAAATCCGTGTCGTAATTCGACACCACGTTTTCGAGCACCGCCGTCGTGCGTTCGAGGCCCATGCCCGTATCGACGGAGGGCTTCGGCAGCGGCTTCAGCTCGCCGCTCGAATCACGATTGAACTGCATGAACACCAAATTCCAAATCTCAACGTAACGTCCGCACTCGCAGGGAAACTCGCACGACGTGTGGCCTTCGTTCGAAGATGCCGGCCCCATGTCGAAAAAGATCTCGCTGCACGGCCCGCAAGGCCCCGTATCGCCCATCGCCCAGAAATTGTCTTTGAGCCCCGGAATCGCCACCACGCGATCCGCCGGCGCGCCCGTCGCCTTCCACAAATCCGCCGCTTCCGCGTCCACGCCCAGAGTTTTTCCGGGCGCCAGTTCCGCCCCGCCAAACACCGTGAAATACAGCTTCTCCACCGGCAGCGCGAACCAATCCGGCGACGTCACGAGCTCCCACGCGTAAGCAATCGCATCCTTCTTGAAATAATCGCCAAACGAAAAATTCCCGAGCATCTCGAAAAACGTCTGGTGCCGGTTCGTGAAGCCCACATTTTCGAGGTCGTTGTGCTTGCCACCCGCGCGCACCACTTTCTGGGCCGTCGTCGCGCGCGTGTACGAGCGCGTCTCGATGCCAAGGAAGACGTCCTTGAATTGATTCATCCCCGCGTTCGTGAAAAGCAGCGTCGGGTCGTTCGCCGGCACGAGGGACGAGCTGCGCACCACCGTATGCCCCTTCTGCTTAAAAAAATCCAGAAATGTGCTGCGGACCAGATCGCCCGTCCACTTTTTCCCGCTCAAATTGCCCTCAATTGTCGCCGGATGCGCATTTGCCGCGCTGATAGCAAGGCCGCCAACTCACAATTATTGCAGATGCCACGCGTAGCAGCAAAGCGCACCGCGCACGTCCGACAGGGCCCAAGCCCGGTCGGCGATCGCAGGCGTTCACGCCTGTCCGCCTGAAGCGATCGCAGCGAGATGTATCTTAGCCTGCAGCACCGTGCTCGCCAGCGCCGCCGCTTGACGCCGATTTGAGAGTGCGATACTTAACCGATACGTTCCGTATGAACACTCGACCTGTAAATCCGGAAACCGCCCTCGAAAAGATCACCGCGCTTCTCAGCCGGAAACTCTACATATCCGCTGCCCGCGAACTCGAGCGCATCCTTGGTTTGAAACCCAACGATCCCGCTGCGCTTATAGCCCTGGCCGAATGCTGCGTCGCTGCCGGCGAGATCGACCAAGCCATCGACCACCTCACACGCGCCGTTTCTGATCCCACCACAAATCCAGAACTGTGCGCTCGAGCTACACTTGAAATCGCGAAAATCATCCCTGGCAGCGCAAAGCAAACCACCGCGACCATCAGACAAGCCCGCGAAGCCTGGGCGACGCAAGCAGAGAGACTTCTCCCCATCGCGAAGACCAAAAAACGCGCGAAGCCGCCCGCCGCGCCCAAACCCAAATCGAAAATCCGCATCGCCTATACTTCCGCCAATTTCTCCTCGCGCCCCGCGATGAAATCTGTCTTCGGCGTCATCAACGAACACAATCGAGACGCCGTCGAGATCCATATCCTCGCCGACGGCAAGCCGCCCACCGCCGCCTCCGGCTACCGCCGCCACGCCGCCGACCACCTGCACGACATCACGAAACTCGACAACGCCGCCGCAGCCGCGCTGATCGAAAAGCTCGGCATCGACATCCTCATCGACCTCAACGGCTACAACCACCCGCCGCGGCTCGGTCTTCTCCTCCGCAAACCCGCGCCCATTCAACTCGGCTGGGCCAACACCAACTCCACGACCGGCCTTCGCCAATTCGACGCGCTCATCGCCGATGCAAACGTGGTTTACAACGAGGAAGCTCCGGCCTACTCCGAAAAAATCCTGCGCGTCTCTGGCACCTACCTCGCCTTCAACGTGCAGTACGACACGCCCGACGTGGCGCCGCCGCCGTGCCTCGTTGCGCCGCGCAAATCACTCACGTTCGGCTGCCTCGCACCTCAATCCCAGATCACGCCCGAAGTTTTTGCCGCGTGGGCGCAGATTCTCGCGGGTGCGCCACCAACGCGCCTGGTCCTCCAGAACTCTTACCTCGCAGACGAAGAAAATCGCGCGAGCGTCCTCACGCGTTTCTCAAAATTCGGCGTCGCTCCCGAACGCATCACGCTTCACCCGCCCGCCGCGCACCTCGCCCACCTTGCTACGTACGTGGAAATCGACGTTGCGCTCGACACGTTTCCTGCCAGCAGCGCCGTCACCACGATGGAAGCTCTTTGGCAGGGCGTACCGATCGTCACCTACGACGGCGACCGCTGGGCCTCGCGCATTACAAAATCGCTGCTGCTCGCCGCGCGCCTCGACGATTGGGTGGTCCGCTCGCGCGAAGCCTACGTGAAACGCGCCATCGATCTCGCGCGCTCCGAACGCACTCCGGCCATGCTCGCCGCTCAAAGAAGGGAAATGCGGTGGGGATTGATGGAGTCGGCCGCGTGCGACACCTCGCGCCTCGCCGCCGAGCTCGAAGCCATCTACAAAAAATTCGCGCGCCCGACCGCGGCGGCTCATTCCAGGTAAATAACCCCGCGATTTCTCGGTCGCAAACGGGAAGGACGGCCGAGCGAGCCTAACCTCGGAGGGAGCCGGCTCGCTCAGCCGCTTACTGCGGACTAATCCTGCTGCGCCTTCGAAGCGGCCTTCTTCATCTGCTCGGCCGTCCACGGCGGCACCACGCCGTTCACGCGCGCGTAAGCGATCGACTGGCCGAGATGTTCGTGCGCGTGCGTCACCAGAATGTAGATCACGTCGCCGTAGTTTGCGTCCGGTCCCAATTTGGGGAGAGCCTTGGCGAAGTCCGCGTTGCTCATCGCCGCGATCTGCGCGTGCGCGTTGTCGAAAGACTTGTTTAGCGCCGCCACGATCTGCGCCTTGTCCGTCGTCGATTTCTCGAAGGTCTTCGGATCGATGTCAGACGGCATCGCGTCGCCCTTCATGCCTAGAATTCCGTAATTCGCGAGCGAGATGTGCAGGAACATTTCCGAAATCGACCGCACGGCTTCCGCCGGCCTCCACGTGTACTTCTCTTGCGGGATCGCCTCGGCCAGCGCCACGAATTTTTTGTGCATATCGTCCATGTCCTGCACGGACTGCGCCTTCATGTCGTAGCTCGGCGCCGTCTTGTCCGCCGCCATCCCCGCCGATTGCGATGCCGCCGCATTCAGCGCCCCAGCGCGACTTACCGCCCCGGTACAAACCAGTGCCAACGCCATCAAGGGGAAAAGTACCTTCCTCATCGTGAGTCTCCTTTCAGACGAACGAATTTCCATCGGTACCGCTGCAATTTCGATCTTTTGAGCCGTTACGGCAGGATTCGCGGGCTTAGACGCCGCAGGAGGGTGAAACGTGGGGACTACAACAGACGTTTTACAAAAATTTAAGGTTCTTCCGGAGTCTTCAGACTCCCAGTAAACTCCAGGCAGTCACGACAGAGCTACCGCAATGACATTCGGGGCGAACCCACGTGGCACAGGCTGGAGTTCGCCTGTGTGCCTTTGACTTTGCTAGCCATCCTCGCGCCCATCCCGCCCCTCATCCGTCTGCTCCACATCCGGCAACTCCGCCACATCCCCGTGCGTAACCCCTTTCAGCTCCGCCCGTATCAATTCCGACGAAAATCCCGCCCCGAGCAAATTCCGGTAGAGCGACGCCATCTTCTTCTGATCCACAGGCCCGCGGATGTGCGCCAGCTTCTGCCGGATCCGTTCCCGCAGCAGCCCGCGTTCGTCCTGATCCGCAAACACGGCTTCGAGCGCCGCGTCGATGTGCACGTCGGGCACGCCCTTCGTTCTCAAGTCGCGCGCGATTCGGAATTTCCCCTGTCTGCGGATGCGCGCATGCTGCGCCGCGTAGTTCTGCGCATATTTCGCATCATCCAGGTACGCTAGCTCGCGCAGCCGCGCGATCACCGGCGGCACTAGTTCTTTATTCTCGGCGCGCCCCTCCAGGTGCTTCTTCATCTCGTGCACCGAGTACGCATGTCGCATCAGCGCCCGCTGCGCCGACATGTACAGCTGCTCCGGCGTCACCAACTTCCGCGCAGGCCTCTTCATCTTCATCGTCCGAGCATAGTTTCGTGGACGAGGCGGCGCAAGTGGTCGAATGCGAAGAGAGATCCTTCGGCCGATGAATCGGCCTCTGGATGACGTCAAAGGCTGGAATCGACGAGTAGCGCCCGACAAATGCAATTCGCGATATGGTGGAGCGCGCATAAAATGCGAAGGGCGCGCCGCTCGTCGCAACGCGCCCTAAAATCTTTCGCAACTTAACGACGATTATTTTCTGTCGAACTCCGTCATCGCCCGCTCCATATCCTCGCGCGCCGTATCCGCAGAAGAACGAATACCCTGTACGCGCAGACGGAAGTCGTCCGGATTCGAAGCACGCGTCAAAGCCTCTTCCAGCGTGATCAGGTTGCGGCTGTAAAGTTCAAAGAGCGACTGGTCGAACGTCTGCATGCCGTACTGGCTGGTGCCGGCCGCGATCGCGTCGCGGATCATGCGCGTCTTGTCCGGGTTGATGATGCAATCGCGGATGTAGCCCGTGTTCACCATCACTTCCACGGCAGGCACGCGGCCTCCGCCATCGGTCTTGCGCACCAGGCGCTGGCTGATGACGGCTTTCAAAGTTCCCGCGAGCTGCAAGCGAATCTGTTTCTGTTCGGGCGGCGGGAACACGGCGATAATGCGCTGAATCGTTTCCGTCGCATCCAACGTGTGCAACGTCGAAAGCACCAGGTGGCCGGTTTCTGCGGCGAGCAGCGCCGTTGAAATCGTTTCCAAGTCGCGCATTTCGCCGACCAGAATCACGTCCGGGTCCTGACGCAGGGCGGCGCGCAACGCCGTTGAGAACGACGCCGTATCCACTTCGATTTCGCGCTGGTTGATGAATCCTTTCTTGTCGCGGTGCAGATATTCGATCGGGTCCTCAATCGTCATGATGTGCTCGGCGCGCAATGAGTTCACGCGGTCGATCATGGCGGCGAGCGTCGTTGATTTACCGGAACCGGTGGTACCGGTGGTGAGAATCAGGCCGCGCTGCTCTTCGCAAATCGTATTGATGATGCGCGGCAGCTCGAGTTCTTCGATCGTGCGGATCTTGGTGGGAATCACGCGCAGAACCATGCCGACGTTTCCGCGCTGCTGGAATACGTTCACACGGAAACGGCCCAGGCCCGCGACGCCGTAAGCCATGTCGAGTTCGGCGGTTTCCTTGAATTTCTGCTTCTGGCGGTTCGTCATCATGCTGAACGCCATCGACAGCATTTCTTCCGGCGTGATGCGGGGCACGTCGGTCTGGGCGCCCAGGTTGCCGTCCACGCGCAGATACGGGTGGTTGCCGACTTTCAGGTGCAAGTCGGAGGCGCGGCTTTCGACGGCGCGGCGCAGGAGATCGTCAATATTGATTGCCATGGATTCCTCAGGTGCGGACTGCTTTCAAGCCAAGGTAGCATCGCACGCAGAGGCTCAACAATCGCGATGGCAGGGGAGGGTGCTAAATGAGCCACCCTGTACCGAGGGGCAGGTCGGTCCGACAGCCTCACAGGCGGTCGTCTTACGAAGGGGCACGCGCTACAGGCAATATCGCAACCGTACCGAAATCAAACTAGGGGAGGGCGCAAGTGGCACAGGCTGGAGTTCGCCTGTGTGCCTCAAGCGAGCGCAGCGAGCTGTACGCTACTGCGGCCCACGCTCCGTCAAATAAATCTTGTCGTAAAGCACTGCCGCCAACACCGCCCCAAGCAACGGCCCCACCCAATAAACTCCATGATTCGTCCAGTGGTGTGTAGCGAGCGCCGGCCCAAACGTCCGCGCCGGATTAAACGACGCCCCGGTAAACGGCAGCGCAAAAATCGAAGCCACCAGCAGCGCCAACCCAGCCGCATAGCCATGCGTCCGGTGATGCTCCGCGCGCTCACCCACAGTCGTCGCGAAAAACACAAACACCACGATGAACGTCAGCGCGCCCTCGAGAAGCATCGCGTGAAGACGAGTCAAATCCTGCGCGATGTTTGGCGTGACGGCGCCGAGGACTTCCGCGCGCCAGTTGGCCTCCGGCAAAATCGCGAGCAGCAGGTAGGAAGCGGCCACCGCACCGGCCAGTTGCGCCACCCAGTACAGCAGCGACTGCACCGTTCCGAGCCGCTTCGTCACCCAGAACCCCAGCGTCACCGCCGGATTCAGATGCGCTCCGGAAATGTGCCCCACCGCCGCGATCATCACCGCGTACATTAGCCCGTAGGCAAACGCGCTTCCAAGCAGCGTGAGTCCGGGCTGATTCGCGACGCGCAAATACTGATCGGCCGCAATCGCTCCGATCGCGGTGAACACCACCGCAAACGTCCCAATAAATTCCGCAAAAAGCTTCTGAGGCAAACTGTGCAAGATTTTCTCCGCCGCGATTCTACTGAAAAGGGGCGAGGAACGTCAAAGCCGGTCGGACAACCTACTAGGCGATCCTCCGACGATCTCCACCGTACTTGCAGGCACCATCCATCCCGGCCCACAACCACATTCGCAGAGAAAGTAAGTGGCGCAGGCTGGAGTTGGCCTGTGTGCCTTTGAATTTGTCTTGGCCTTAGGGGGGAGCGCAGCGAGCTGTAACATAGACTGTCAGTCTGTGCCGGCCCCCCACATACCACAACCCCGTTCGCCGCCGCCTCGCCCTCGCGTCAGTACTCCTTCTTCAAGTTCGTAACAATTAATCCACCTTACGCAACGTGCCTCACGTGAAATCGCGTTCAGTCACGAACGCCACCCGCACGCGGTGCTACGATGCCCAGAACGGCGGAGCGCTCGAAGAATTGTTTGATCGTGCCTTTGGCTCGATTGAACTTCTCTGGGGTTACCCCAGGGGAACACTGCAACCAGCAATTCGGCGCGTGAGCCGCACTGCGATGCCTCGCAGGACTGCTCACGCCAGGTCAGACTCGTTCGAGCGCTCCGCCGCCATCGCTCATGAATCCTTTGTCCATCAACGCGCTCGCGCGAGTTTTCCTGGCCGGTGAGCCAAGCGTGGGGAAAATTCTCGATCGCGCGAATCACTTCTTCGGCCACGAGTGGCGCTGGATGCGGCCTCTCGCAAAACGCTACGTCAGAAAATTCTCGAGCGGCCCGCGTCCACGCCAGAGGGATGTGATTAGGTTTCTAGCCGCCGATCGCGACTTCGCTGCCGCGCGCGTGAAGCACGCTGACAGTTTGACCGTCGCGCACTGGGTCGGCGAGCAAACCACAATGTGGCCCGCGAAATTGGCGTGGGTCCGGGGCTTGCCGCCAATCACCACGACGGGGGGACTAGCGGCGTGGGCAGGGCTTACCGTCGCAGGCCTCGAATGGCTTTCTGACCTGAAGCTCTACGGTCGAAGAATTGAAATCGAAAAGCTGCGCCACTATCACCACCGCATCACGCCAAAACGATCAGGCGAACTGCGCCTCATCGAAGCACCCAAGCCACGGTTGAAAGTGCTGCAGCGGAGAATTCTTGCAGAACTACTCGATAAAATTCCGCCGCACGCGGCAGCGCACGGCTTCGTACGCGGACGATCGATCCGCTCATTCGCCGCGCCGCACGCGGGACATCGCGTGGTGCTGCGCATGGACGTGCGCGACTTCTTCCCCTCGATCGGTCGCGCGCGCGTTCAGGCGCTCTTTCGCACGTTCGGATATCCCGAGCCGGTGGCTGATTGTCTTGGCGGCTTGTGCACCACGATCACACCGCGAAGCATTTGGCCGCGCGGCGCAAACGCTATCGAGCGACTTCGCGCCACTGAGCTCGAACGCTTCTACGACCGGCCGCATTTACCGCAGGGCGCTCCCACGTCGCCCGCACTGGGAAATATCTGCTTCTATCGCACCGACTGCCGGCTCGCCGGTCTCGCGAATGCCGCAGGTGCAACGTACACACGTTACGCCGACGACCTCGCTTTCTCCGGCGGCGCGGCGTTCGAACGCATTGTCGATCGCTTCGCCACGCACGCCGCCGCAATTTTGCTCGAAGAAGGCTTCGCGCCGAATTTTCGCAAGACGCGCGTGATGCGGCAGGGCGTTCGCCAGCGCCTCGCCGGCCTTGCCGTTAACGCCAAGCCCAATCTAATCCGCGCCGACTACGACTGCCTGAAAGCCACTCTCACAAACTGCGCCCGCCACAGCGCCACACATGAGAATCGCGACCGCCGCGCCGACTTTCAGTCGCACCTCCGCGGCCGCATCGCGTTCGTCTCATCCATTAACGCAGAGAAGGGAACCAAGCTACAGAAAATCTTCGATCAAATCGCTTGGTAGCCCACATCCGCGAGTAGCATGGGCAATCCTGCCGGTGTGTAGTCCGCACGCACCATTTACCAAACCGAAACTCGTACCATTGACGCTCTCGTCTATATCGCGAAATCTACATACGTTCCGATAGCGCAGCGCAACCGCTGACACAAATTCTAGAGTTTGGAAGCGGCTATGACTTTCTTTGGACACACGCTCGGATGGGCTGTTTTGGTTATCGGGTGGATCGTGACGTTCCTGGGCAGCCTCTGGATCATCGTCCTGGGCTGGCAGCGCAGCATCGTTTGGGGCATCGGCTGCTTTCTGTTTCCGGTGGTTCAGCTGGTGTATGTGGGCCTGCACTGGAAGGAAGCCAAAGACGGCTTCTTTATGATTCTCGCCGGCTTCGCGCTGCTGATTCTCGGGCACGGGCTGGGAGTGGGGAACTGAAGATCTTGTTGGATGAAAGATGCGTCGTAGCTTGCGGAGAAATGGCTCAACCCGCGACCAACTGAGAGTTGGTCGCGCTCAGACTCGAAAGTCTAAGCTACATCGCGCTGCGCGCGACTGAGAGCGGCACAGACTGAGAGTCTATGTTACAGCTCGCTGCGCTCGCCGAAACACCACACGCGCGAGCGCGTTGGAGACGCCGACAGGGCTTGGGCCCTATCGGACGAGCCTAGCGGGTGCCCGCTGCAACCGGCGAGTTCACGTACGAAAGCCAGTTGTGGCGGTCGGCCTTGCGTCCCTCGACCAGCGCGAAAAATTCGTCCTGGATTTTTTCGGTGATGGGGCCGCGTTCGCCAGTGCCAATCTTGATGCGATCGACGGAGCGGATTGGCGTAATCTCCACCGCCGTGCCGCAGAAGAAAACTTCATCCGCGATATAAATCATTTCGCGCGGAATCACTTGTTCCGCCACGGGAATACCAAGGTCGCGTGCAATCGTCATCACGGTGTGGCGCGTGATGCCGGGCAGAGCGGAGTTCGACAGCGGCGGCGTAATCAGCGTCCCGTCCACCACCAGAAAAATATTTTCGCCCGAGCCTTCGCTCACCTGCCCGTTCGAATCGAGGGCGATGCCTTCCACGTATCCATTCGCGCGCGCTTCCATGCGAATCAACTGAGAGTTCATGTAGTTCGCCGCGGCCTTGGCCATCTGCGGCAGCGTATTCGGCGCCGGCCGGTTCCACGAGCTGACGCACACATCCACTCCAATTTTGTGGCCGTCCTCACCGAGGTATTTCCCCCACGGGTGGCACGCCATATAAACCTCGATCGGGCATCCATGCGGATCCACGCCCGCCTCGCCGTAGCCGCGCAGAATCACGGGCCGCGTGTAGCCGGACGGCAGCTTGTTCACGCGAATCAATTCGAGGTTCGCTTCGCACAGCTGGTCCACGGTGAACGGACTCTCGATGCGATAGATGTAGGCGGAGTTGCGCAGGCGCTGCATGTGATCGCGCAGGCGGAAAATCGCGGGGCCTTGCGGCGTCTCGTAACAGCGAATGCCCTCGAACACAGCGGAGCCGTAGCTCACCACGTGCGACAGCACGTGAATCTTCGCATCGTCCCAGTTGATGAACTTGCCGTTGTGCCAGATCTTCTCGGTCTTCGGAAAAGGCATGCTGGACTCCGTGTGCCGCGCGATATTTGCGTGCGGCGGCTAATGCGTGCGACTGCTGGTAAAAGTTGCGCCGCATTTGCAGGTTAAAGAACGCGCCGTAGGCTGTCAATCGTACCAATGCGGCTGTGCGTCGTGCGCGCCGATACCATATTGTCTTCGATTCGTTAAACGAATGCGCGCCATCAACGGCATGCGGCGTGCGGGCCGACGCCACGCTAACGTTCAGCGCCCCTTAGCCTGCTCGCCCCGCAGGACCATACACGTGGAACTCGCGCGCGCGACCAACTCGCCCTTCGAATTCGTCACGTCGCATTCCACCATCCCAACCGTCCGCCCGCGCTTCACCACTTTGGCCACCGCGCGCAGCTTGTCTTTCCACACCGGCCGCAGAAAATTGATTTTCAGCTCGAGTGTCGTGAACGACTCATCTTCTTCCAGCATGGACGCGAACGAAATTCCCATCGCCGCGTCCGCTACGTCGCACAGCACTCCGCCGTGCAGTGTCCCCATCGGATTCGCGTGCTTGCCGCTCGCGTCAAGCTCAATCTCCGCCGTCCCTTCGTCCACCGACTTAATCGCGAATCCGATCAGCTCGCCAATCGGCGCAAACGGTCTCCCGGCCGCAAGCGCTTTCTGCATGGCTTCCACTTTCTTAGCCACGGATTCCTCCAACCGCGTGCGTGCTAATGATCGTCGCTCGCCGCATCCGCAGCCCTCGGCACCGAAAATCCGCTGATCCGGCTCCACGCGCTGGTCTTCCAGTTGTCCATCACCACCTGATCCACAATCCACGGCGGCACCGGCGTGAAAAGATGCCGCGACAGCGCTTCCAGAAACGGCTCGTACAGTTCGCGGAGCTGCTTCAATTTTCTGCTGGTCTCGTCGTCATGCCGCAGCTCGTAGCCGGCCTCTTTCATCGCCGCTCGCAGGCGCGCGTACTCCGCTTCGGGCAGCCGGTCTTTCTCCGGGCTTACCGGTCGCGCGTAAAACACCTGCGACAAATCCACCAGCGTGTGCCGGCACATTGCAAACGTCAGGCGCGCCTGGCGCGAGCACGCGTTGTCGCCGGTCGCGATCAGCAGCGCCGTAGCATCGAGGAGGGTCGTCAGCGCGGCGATCCAGGATTCGTTGCTGTGCTGCGAACGGAAATAGCTCACTACCGGATACGAGATGTGACTCTCGAGCAACTCCGCCGACCAGCGCTCCCAATCCACAAAAAGCTGGCGCAGCGCTTCCATGCCGTGCGGGCCGTTGTGCCGCCTCAGCAGTTCCGCCGCTGTGGGCGGCGATCCGGCGCGCGCATCGAGCAGCACGATGCTCACTTCGCGCCGCGAAAACGCCGAATAGATCACCGGCAGATAGCTGATCACCAACGCCAAAAATCCGAGTCCGAGGCCGCTCTCAAAAACCGTCAGCACGCGTTCGATGGGAGTGTGCGGCGTCACGTCGCCGATGCCCAGCGTGAAGAGCGTCGTCCCGCTTAGGTAAAAACACATCGGTAGGCTCGGCCGCGTCGGATCGTGCGCTTCGTTGCCGTAATAGAGCAGTGCAAAGCCGACCAGCAAACTCGCGCCCCACAGCGCAAAAAGCACCAGCAGCGAGAGCGGTCCGTAAAAACTGAGGAACGTCTCGCGCTGCCGCGTCCCCTTGATGCGGCGCGCGATCCATTTCCACGGCATCCAGGTGCAAACGTAAAAGAGGCGCGTCAGCCGGAACCACCGCGTCACGCGCCGCGGCAGCACCACCGTTTCAAACGCTTCGAGCAGCACCAGCAGAATGATCGCGAGGCCGAGGTAGGCGATCGGCTGCATTAAGACTCCAGTGTGGTGGCGAGGGAAATGTCGGCCTTCAGCAAACGCGAGACGGGGCAGTTGGCCTTCGCGCTCGCCGCCGCCGCATCGAACGCTTCCTTCGAAAGGCCGGGAATTTTCGCGGTCACGTCGAGATGGATTTTCGAAATCGTCCAGGAGCCGCTCAGATTCTCGAGCGTCACCGTCGCCTTCGTCGCCAGTTTTTCCGGCACCTGCTGAATCGTGCCCAGCTGGGCCGCCAGCGCCATCGTGAAACAGCCCGCGTGCGCCGCGCCGATCAGTTCCTCGGGGTTCGTGCCCTTCGCGTTTTCAAATCGCGTGAGAAACGAATACGGCGCGTCATGCAGAATTTCGCTCTGCGTCGAGATCGTGCCTTTGCCTTCCTTCAGCGATCCGTTCCACACCGCCGATGACGTGCGTTCCATGGGTTCTCCAAATGAAATGGGATTGCGAGATGGTAAGACGCGCAGAATTGGATGTAAACAACCACCGTCGCGATTTAGCGAATTTCAAATGGCGTCAGGCTAGCGGTGCATTCCGCCGGAGTCTTGCGCTTTGTCGAGCGCGTCCATTGCCTCGTGCACGCGCTGAAGCATCGCGCCGTTCTTGTACTCGTACACGCCGAAAACGAAGAAGGGAATCATCGCCGCCAGCACCCACACCTTGGCGCGCGGAGGGAATTTTTCTTCCGGTTCCCAGCGGAAGATGCGGCGGGAGATTTCGAACGACACGATTAGGCCGATCGCCAGAGCGGTAACCACGGTCGCCATCTCGGGCAGCGTCACCCGGTTCGTGGTGGCGCTCTGGAATCCCGTCGCAAGGTACGTCGCCGGTGAAAACATCGTCAGGCGCTGGATCCATTCCGGAAATACGGTCAGCGGGATCGTGGCTCCGGACAGGAAAAGAAAAACCATCCAGACCAACTGGTTGATGATCTGCGTTTCCTGCATGGTGTTGGTCACGCTCGCCACAATCAAGCCAATCGCCGAAAAAGTGGACGAACCAATGAAAACCAGCAACAGAATCACGGGGATATTGCCCCATTGCGTCATGTGGAACAGATACTTCGCCACCGCCATTTCAATAAACACGAACGGCACAACGAGCAGAAAATTCGCCAGGATGCTCGACGCGAGAATCGGCCCCGCGCCCACCGGCGCAAGGCGGAATCGCCGCAGAATTCCTTGCTCGCGAAACGTCACCAGCTGCACACTCAGACCCCAGAACCCGCCCATCACCGTCAACGTCAAAATTCCGCCCAGGATGTAACTGATTTTTTCCGGCGAGCCTTTGCCCCACAACATCACAAACAGAAAAAGAAAAATCATTGGCATCAGCAGGCTGAAAAACAAAAACATCTTGTTGCGCATCGCCAGACGGATGCGGATCTTGGTCATCGACAGTGTGTTGGTGATCGCGTTCGCGGCCATCGCTATTCCCTCAGCCTTCGCCCGGTCAGCTCGATGAACACGTCTTCGAGCGACGGCGAGTACATTTCCATTCCCTGCAGCTCGTTATTTTCTGCTTCGAGGTATTTCACCAGCGCCACGATCGCCTGCGGCGCGCGCGAAGCGTAGATCGCGTAATTTTCCCCGACCACGTGCACATCGGAAACGCCTTCGAGCCCTTTCAGCACGGCCTCATCTACCGGCTTCGCCAGGCGCACTTCCAGACGCGTCTTACCGGCGGACGCCTGCTTCAATTCCCGCGGCGTCCCCATCTGGATGATCTTTCCGTGATCGACGATCGCCACCCGGTCACAGAGCTTTTCCGCTTCTTCGATGTAATGCGTGGTCAGCAGCACGGTCTTTTTGTCGCGCCGCAGCTCTTCGATGATTCCGTAGATCTCGCGCCGCACCTGCGGGTCCAGCCCGGCCGTCGGCTCATCGAGAAAAACCACCTTCGGGTTATTCACCAGCGCCATCGCCAACGCGAGCCGCTGCTTCTGCCCTCCCGAAAGCTCCTTGTAGAAAGCGTTCTTCTTTTCCGTTAGCTGAAAGCGCTCGAGCAGCGCAGTCGTGTCCGTGTGTTCGCTGTAAAAATCCGCGAAAAGGTCCAGAGCTTCCTTCACCTGGATTTTTTCCGGCAGCGCGGTCGATTGCAGCACCGCCCCGATCTGTTTCTTGAAGGCGTTCCCAGCGCTCTGCGGATTCAGACCGCAAACGCTAACGCGTCCGCTGTCCGCCGTCCGCATCCCTTCCAAAATCTCCACAGTGCTGGTCTTGCCGGCCCCGTTCGGCCCCAGTAGGCCAAACACCTCGCCCTCGTCCACGCTGAACGTCAGCCCCCGGACGGCTTCCACCGCCCCGTAGCTCTTCACCAGATCCTGCACCTCAATAATCGCCGTCAAGTCGGTCTTCCCCTCAAAAGTGAACCTACTTCTATATCACACGCGCGCCCGTCCTTGCTTTAGGCGAGCGCAGCGAGCTGTAACATAGACTGTCAGTCTGTGCGTCGCGTGTCGCTCGCCCCACACACCATCTGAAGCCCAGGTGTCCACCCCCGCGTCCTCCACTTCTTACGCTCGTACCCCTGAACTTGTTTCGTCGCAGGCGCGCACACCAATTCTCGCCCTTCGGCACTAGTTAGTTCTTGATTAAGTAATGCCGTCTATGTTAGCATCGGTCGTCGCCTCACGTCGAAGTTACAAAAGGAGCGCCAGTGCGCCCCGGCCCCAAAAGTCACAGGGCCCCAACACCCGCATCTGCGGATCAGCGCAGGAATCTGCCGCCCCACCCGCCAATTTCTAATCGACACTGGATGCGATTAGAAATCGCCGCAACTTCAACAAAACACTCACTCGACCTCATTTCTAATCGACACAAAAACACGGTCTCGTGGGGTAGGCATTCGTGTGAATTTGCGGCGAACCCGCAAATTCACACTGAGGAATGCCAGTGGCATGACGAAGTGCCTCACCCCTTCCTGAACGGTGTAGGCACGACTTCGACACGAAGAGTGGCACAGGCTGGAGTTGGCCTGTGCGTCGTTGCCTCACCGCTTTTGACGTCATCCAGAGGCCCGTTCACGGGCCGAAGGATCTCTCTTCCGCCTTCCTCACCCGCCTCCACTCGCACGACCGCCTGCGCAGCAGGCTGTTTTACGCACGCCGCAACTCCAGCATCCTCCTCAAGTTGCAAACGCGACCCGCAGCTGGCGCGCGTGTTTAAAACAGTGGGCGCCGAGTGGAGCGCAAATCGCCGCAGGAGCAACGCAATGTTGAGCGCCGCTGCAACGAACGGAGGAAGCGCAATTCAGCGCAACGCACGCGCCGGTCGCTTCGAGTTCGCCGCGCGCGCCAGTCTCAACGCATTCGCAGTGCGCGAATGTGCTGAAACTCGCCTTACGCCGCAGGTTTCGCGTGCCTCAACAGTAATAACGGATTCAGCAAAGCTGTCCGAAACTGCCCGTCAACACCATTGTGTCTGTAGTGGAGCGTTCATACACTACGCACAGTTTCGTCTTTCGTCCGTAAGAATCGGGGGATTCTTCAGGACGACGACGAGAGGAGTTGGGGTGGCTTTCGTCAGGCGCAAAGGCAACACCTACTTTCTGGTGCACAACGTACGCCGGCAGGGAAAGGTGCGGCAATTGCATCTGGCGCGTTTGGGGGAGCGGCCGAAGATCACGGACGACGTGGTTCGCAGCGTTACGCGTAACCATCCGTTTCTTCAGCTGGACTGGTCGAGCCTGCGCGAGCAGGTGAACAACCGGGCTCCAGTGTTCGACGTTCGATCCCCTTATGTGCAGACCCTCATGCACGCGTTACGCAACCTAAACCTGGACCTGGCCGATTTAACTCCGCCGATGCTGTTGCTGGCGGGACGAGCCAATTCAAGCCGAGAACTGGTCACGCAATTACGGCTGCTTCGCGCAACGCTCGATATTAAGTTGGGCCAATTCGAGCGCGGCGATCTGGCGGTCGCAAATGGCGGCAGGAAGTTCCGGTAGAGGGCTATGACCGTGGGCGCGCACGCAGTACAACTCGACCCGACTCAGCGCAGCTTGGAGTCTCGGGACTTCGAAGCGGGGCTGAGGCGGAAGATTGTAGGGCAGGATGAAGCGGTACAGGCAGTGGTGGATCTCTACCAGGTGTTCCGCGCGGGATTGAACTCGCCGGGACGGCCGGTGGGGAACTTGCTGTTCCTGGGGCCGACTGGCGCGGGCAAAACGCGCGTGGTCGAAGCCACGGCTGAAGTTCTGTTCGGCGACCCGCGCGCCGTGATTAAGGTTGATTGCGCGGAGTTCCAACACTCCCACGAAATCGCGAAATTGATTGGTTCGCCCCCGGGCTACCTGGGCCACCGCGAAACGCACCCTTTGATCACGCAGGAAGCTCTCGCGCAATATCACACCGAGAAGCTGAAGATTTCTTTCCTGCTGTTCGACGAAATTGAAAAGGCCAGCGACGCGCTCTGGCAGTTGCTGCTCGGCATTCTGGACAAAGCCACACTCACGCTCGGCGACAACCGCCGCGTGGATCTTTCACAGACGATGATTTTCTTGACGTCGAATCTGGGCGGCCAGGAAATCACCGACTTGATGGTCGGCGGGATGGGCTTTGCGCCGAAAGTGCAGGCAGACACGGCTCCTCGTCTGGATGAAAAAGTCGAGAAGACGGCGTCCGAAGCGGCCAAGCGCAAATTCGCTCCGGAATTCATGAACCGTATCGACAAGACGGTTGTGTTCCACCCGCTACGTTCGCAACAGCTCGAGCAGATCCTGGACATCGAGCTATCGATGGTGCAGCAGCGCGTGCTGGAAACGGCAAAGGGGCGCTTCCTATTCCGTGCGACTCCTCCGGCTCGCGAATTCCTGCTGCGCGAAGGAACGGACCTGAAATACGGTGCGCGCCACTTGAAACGCGCCATTGAAAGACATCTTGTCTATCCACTCGCGAGCCTTCTCGCCACCGAGCAAGTCTCTCTCGGCGACGTGATCTCGATCGGATGGAATGGCGGCGAAAACGGTTTGACGTTCCTGAAGGAAGCGGAAGGCGCGTTGATTCCGATGGCTTCACCCGCATCGGGATTGATGTCCGACGCGATGGCCGCAACTTCCGACGGACGTTCCGAACTTTTCCCGGCCGCCGCCGCAGCCGTCGATCTCACCTCGATTCAGCGGGTGAGCCCGGTCGCTTCGCGCGGAGTGCCGATCGAAAAGGCGAAGATCGACAAGAAGTAAAACAAGTTCATCCTTCGCGGGATGCAACGCGGCGTGCGCCGGAATAAGGGCCGGCTCACGCCGCGTTTGTTTTTGCTGAGAGTTTTTTAGATTCGCGGACCAGGCGGGAGGGCGAACTAATCTTCGTCGTACTCCATGGGATCGTCGAAGCTGCCGCCGTAGATATTCGGCACCTTGGCTCCCATGGGGCGGAGGTAGCTGGTGAGCTGGCCGCGATGATGGATGGCGTGGTTCAGCATGAATTGTAGGTAGCAAACGGCGGGCTGGTTGTACATTCCGAAGAACGCCATCCGCGTGGCCCAAAACTCCGGCTTGAGCTGTTTCACCTTCTCGATCTTGATGGCGAACGCGTCGTCGTACATCGAAGCGATGTCCCCGGGCGTCATGTCTGACGGAACGCTTTCCTCTTCCTCGTGCATCTCGAACTTGCCGACGATGAAGCTCTTCAGGAACCAAATGTCAGCGGACGCGAGATGCCAAGCGAGTTCGATCGCGGTGCGGGAGTTTTCGTGCGGCCTGTAGTCGCACCGGTCGGCGGGAATTGCGTGGAGGACTTTCGACGTGGTCGTGTTTTCCCGCGCCACCGACGCCAGAAAGATCTTAGCGAGAATCTCCGCCTGTTCAGGAGTTAGGTCGGCGACCTCGATTACATCCTTCATGGCTTCCAGCGCAGGATCGGCTTTCGCGCGGCGGCGACTTCGTCGAGGCGGCCAACGCGCGTCGAGTGCGGCGCGGTCTTCACCAGTTCCGGATTCGATTCGGCTTCGGCGGCGATGGCCTTCATCGCGTCGATGAACACGTCGAGTTCCTCGCGCGACTCCGATTCGGTCGGTTCGATCATCATCGCGCCGGGAACGATCAGCGGAAACGCGGTGGTGTACGGGTGGAAGCCGTAGTCGATGAGGCGCTTGGCGATGTCCATGGTGTTCACACCGTGCGCCTTCTGTTTCGCGTCGCTGAAGACGACTTCGTGCATCGACGGTAGATCGTAGGGCAGGTCGAAGAGGCCTTCGAGGTTCTTGCGGATGTAATTCGCGTTGAGCACCGCGTCTTCGGTGACCTGGCGGATGCCAGGACCGTAGGCGAGCGTGTAAGCGAGAGCGCGAAGCAGAACGCCGAAGTTGCCGACGAATGCGCGTACGCGGCCTACCGACTGCGGGCGATTGTGATCGAGTCCGTACGTACCGTCGGCTTTGCGAACGACCACGGGCGTGGGCAGGAACGGCTCGAGAATCTTTTTCACCATCACTGGGCCTGCGCCGGGGCCGCCGCCGCCGTGCGGCGTCGAGAAAGTCTTGTGCAGGTTGAGGTGCATCACGTCCACGCCGAAGTCGCCGGGGCGCGTGACGCCGGCAAGCGCGTTCATGTTCGCGCCGTCCATGTACAGCAGGGCGCCTCGTTCGTGGAGGATCTCCGCGATCTCGGCGATACGCTCTTCGAAGACGCCAATCGTGCTGGGATTGGTGATCATCAGCGCGGCGACGTCAGGAGTGCAGAATTCGCGCAGGTGATCGGTATCGATCTGGCCGCGATCGTTCGACTTGATGTTCTTTACTTCGTAGCCCGCGATCACTACCGAGGCGGGATTGGTGCCGTGAGCGGAGTCTGGAATCAGCACGGTGCGGCGGGCGTCGCCGCGGCTCTCGTGATACTTGCGGATCATCAAGAGGCCCGCGAGTTCGCCCTGCGCTCCGGCGGCGGGCTGGAGCGTTGCAGCGTCCATGCCGCAGATTTCGAGCAGGCACTCTTTCAGGTCATAGAGAATGCGCAGGCAGCCCTGCGAGAGCTCGACGGGCTGCTCGGGATGTTCGGTGGCGAGGCCTTCAAGGCGCGCGACGAATTCGTTGACGCGCGGGTTGTATTTCATGGTGCAGGAGCCGAGGGGATACATGCCGAGGTCGATCGCGTAATTCCAGGTGGAGAGGCGCGTGAAGTGGCGGATCACTTCGATCTCGCTGACCTCTGGGAAGCCTTCGACCGAATCGCGCGTGAATGCGGCGCCAAGCGCCTGCGCGGGATCGACGGCGGGCACATCGAGCGGCGGAAATTCCATGCCGCGCTTGCCGGGCAACGAGTGCTCGAAGATCAGGCCTTCATTTTGGCTCAGATGCTGGCGCACCTTGCGAACCTGCGATGTTGCGGACGACGGTGCGGGCGCTTCGACGTCGGTGACTTTCGTGTTCAATCCAACTTCTCCTTGCTGCGAATCTTTTCGTGAACCCGGTGCGCGCGTGTGGTGCGTTGTAAGACTAAACCGGTTGCTCGAGAGCTTTCTTCACCGATGCGGCGAAGCGTTCGATCTCAGCGCGTGAAATCGTTTCCGTGACGCAAACCACGCCGCGCTTGGTGAGTTCCGGGTAGTGAACGCCGAGCGTGTACGGGCCGATGATCTTGTCGTTGAGCAGCGCGTGGTTGAGCAGCTTCACGGAGCGAGGGAACTCGAGCGTGAATTCGTTGAACGTGGGCCCGGAGAACGCGAGCTTGACGCCGGGAATCTTCAGCAGCTCGGCTTGCGCAAAGCGCGCCTTCGACAAATTCTGATGCGCCTGCTCGCGAATGCCTTCCTTGCCGATCAGGCAGAGGTGAATCGTGGCGGCGAGAGCGTAGAGCGCTTCGTTGGTACAGATGTTGGACGTGGCCTTCTCACGGCGAATGTGCTGCTCGCGCGTGGCGAGAGTGAGCACGAAGCCGCGACGGCCTTCGGAGTCTGTGGTTTGTCCGGCAAGGCGGCCGGGCATTTGACGAACGAATTTATCGCGCGTGGCGATGACGCCAACGAACGGGCCACCGTAACTTGGAGGAATGCCGAACGCCTGGCCCTCCATCGCAACGATATCCGCTTCGGTAGGCGGCTTTACGATGCCGAGCGAGACGGCTTCGGTGATCGCCGTGACGAGCAACGCACCATCCGCGTGCGCCACACCGGCAAGCGCTGGGACGTCTTCGAGCACACCGAAGAAATTCGGCGACTGCACGACGACGGCGGCGGCTTTCGCGAGCTTGTCCTGGGTGAGTTGCGCGCGATCGATCTGGCCCGACTCGGTGAATCCAATCTCTTCCACTTCGAGGCCGAGATTCTTCGCGTACGTGTGCGCGACCTGGCGATATTCAGGATGAATGGAACGCGCAATCAGCACAGAGTGGCGATTGGTGACGCGCTCGGCCATCAGAATCGATTCGGTCAGGGCCGTCGAGCCGTCGTACATCGACGCGTTCGCCACTTCCTGGCCGGTGAGCTGGCACATCAGCGTCTGAAATTCGAAGATCGCGGTGAGCGTGCCTTGCGCGTACTCGGCTTGATAAGGAGTGTAGGAAGTGAGGAACTCGCCGCGCTGGATCAGCGCATCGGGCACTACGGAGCGGAGATGCTGATACACGCCCGCGCCGAGGAACGACGTGTAGCCGCGCGTATTTTCCGAGGCGCGATCCTGGAAGTAGCGGATGATCTCGCTCTCGGAGAGCGGGCCGGGGAGATTCAGCGGCTTCGTGAGGCGGAACTTTTCGGGAATCGACGTAAATAGATCGTCAATCGACTTCACGCCGATGTCCGCGAGCATTTCATTCCGTTCGGACGGGCTTTTAGGCAGATAGCGCATTCGACTTAGTGGTCCTTCGCTTTCTCGGCGACGTAGGCTTTGTATGCTACCGCGTCCATCAGAGCCGAAACTTCTTTGGGATCGGCGAGTTTCACTTTCACCAGCCACGCCGACTTGTGCGGATCCTTGTTGATCGTCTCAGGTGCGTCGGTGAGCAGGGGATTGGTCTCGCTGACTTCGCCGGTGACGGGGCTGAAAATTTCGCTGACGGCTTTCACGGATTCAACGGTGCCGAACGAACCGCCGGCTTTCACCGCGGTGCCCGGCTTCGGCATTTCCACGAACACCACGTCGCCCAGCTCTTGCTGCGCGTAGTCGGTGATGCCGATGGTGCCGACGGAGCCGTCCACCTGGATCCATTCGTGGTCTTTCGTGTAGCGATATTCAGCCGGGTACATTCTTACCCCCTATTGGATGCGACTCCGCTATTGAGGTCGCTTGTAAAACGGGTACGGGATGATGCGCGCGGCGGCAGCCTGCCCGCGGATGTTGATGCCGAGTTCGGTGCCGACGGCGGTTGAGGCCGGTGGAACGTAAGCCAGTCCGATATTTTTCTTGAGCGATGGCGAAGGGCAGCCACTCGTGACCGCGCCGACTTCTTTGCCGCCGATCGTGACCGGATAGCCGTCGCGACCGATGCGCTTATCGAGCATTTCGAAGCCGACGAGCTTGCGCGGGACGCCGTCTTGCTTCTGCTTCGCGAGCACGTCGCTGCCGAGGAAGGGCGCCTTTTCCATTTTGCAAATCCACGCGAGTCCGGCTTCCCACGGTGTGGTGGTGTCGTCGATTTCGTGGCCGTAGAGGCACATGCCGGCTTCGAGGCGCAGCGTATTGCGAGCGCCGAGGCCGCAGGGAATCATGCCGTGCGGTTTACCGGCGTGCATCAGCGTGTGCCACATTTTTTCGGAATGCGCGGGATCGAAATAGAGTTCAAAGCCGTCTTCGCCGGTGTAGCCGGTGCGCGCGATCAGGCAAACGACGCTATCCACTGTGGCGTACGTGAAGTGGTAGTAGCGGATCGCGGAAAGATCGACCTGCGTGAGCGGCTGCAGAATTTCCTGCGAGCGCGGACCTTGAATCGCGAGCTGCGTGTAGCGCGGGCCGGTGTTCTCCACCTTCGCATCGAACTTATTGTTGGCCTGGATGTGCGCGAAGTCCGCGTCCTGGTTGCTGGCGTTGACGCACAGCAGAAAGTGCGTGGGCGAAATTTTGTGGACCAGCAGGTCGTCAACGAAGGTGCCGCGCGAGGTCATCAGGCCGGAGTAGTGAATCTGGCCCTGAATGAGCTTCGCGGCGTTGTTGCAGCTGACCCACTGCACGAGCTTTTCGGCTTCGGGGCCGGTGATTTCGAGTTCGCCCATATGGCTCACATCGAAAAGGCCGGCGCGGGAGCGAACGGCGTCGTGTTCGGCAAGGATACCGGAGTACTCCAGCGGCATGTCCCAGCCGCCGAAGTTGACCATGCGCGCGCCGAGATGGCGGTGGATGGCGTTCAGAGATGTCTTGCGAATTTCGGCTGCTGCCGGCGTGCTCACTCAGTTCGTCCCGGAAAAATGGCGAGAGATAACGTAAATATCGAAGCTAGCATGCGTGTTTTGGGGTGTCAAGAAACGGGCCTGTGGATGAAATTTTGTGCCGCGCGACGCTGTGGAAAACATCCGCCGGATACGACGCCCGCAGGGGTGTGCCGGACAGGGAATCGTACGCGGCAAGCGGCTTGTGAGGGCCTTGGGGTTCGCCTACCATGAAATAAATGGGGCGAATATGCCCCTCGCGAGGATCTATGCCCCATCAGCAAGCGACTGTATGTTCCCAGTGCGAGAAGCCGGAACGGAGTTGCACCTGCGAAAAGTACTGCTGCCATTGCCAATCGCAATTCAACGTCAAGATGGCGGTGGATGGGATATATTACTGTCCCGACTGCCGCGAAGCGTGTGACGTGGCGTTGGCCGAACAGAATGACCACTGAACCAGCGCGTACCGAGCTACTGCTCCACGACGACGCGCGGCTATTGGCCGCGATCGGAGCGGTGATCTCTTTTTCCGGCGAGCACTGCGGACTGTCCAGCGAAGGCCAGCAAGCTCTGACCACGGCGGCCGTTGAAGCGTGCAAGGAAACATTTCCGCTGGTGCCGGTGGGTGCGGATGGCGAGCGCGCGCTGAAGCTGGTGGTGGCGGATTATCCGGACCGGATTGAAGTGGAGATTCAGCATCGCGGAGAGGCGTCGCCGACGGCGGGGCTGGATTCGTTTGCGGGGAATCTGCAAGCGGCGGGCGGGCCTGCATTGAGCGCTGCGCTGCAGAAGACTAGCGTCGATCGCGTGCAGTACGAGACGAAGGATGGAGTTTCGCGGATGCGGCTGATTAAGTATTGCCAGCGTGGCGCGACGGTTTAGGAAGTACGTCCCTCTCGGTTTTCCCCATCAAAAAATTAAGCGAGAAAGAGGCGATTTTCGACGGCAGTGTGCCGCGCGGAGAGGCACAGGCTGGCGCCTGTGAAACGCCGACCGCCTGGTAAGCTGTCGGACCGGTGATGCGGAGAAGCGGTGGCCGCTAGGCGCGTGGTGGATCCGTGCCTCGGCTGTCGTGGGTAAGGCGGTGGCTGAGCGACCGCAGTCTAAGGCGCTGCGCGCCGCGGATGAATCCGCGAGGACCGGGAAATGAAAACGGCGCGCTGAGTTTCGTCGGCGCGCCGTTTTCTGATGCGAGTTGTCGTTGACGGTCTAGATTGGTGAGGCGAAGGCTTTGGTCTGGATGAGCGACATTAGGTCGTTCTGCGAGACGGGAGCGTTGATCTTCAGGCGGTCGCCGGCCGGGACGATGGTGATGTGGTCGAGTGTTTTTGCCATCGTGGCGTCGGATTGCGCGACCTGATAGCGGCGATACATCACGGCGGCCTGGAGCGCGGCAGCGAGCGTGTTTGCATCGTTGGGCGACTGGCACACGGCCTGGAAATGCGCATCGACGCCGTCATCGGCGCTGACGTATATCGTCATGGCCTTCATGTGATCGACGATCTGCTGCGCTTGCGGAAACTGACTGGCTTGCGGCAGAAGCTGCGTCATTGCGAGCTTCGTGTAGGCCTGATCGAGCACGGCCCAGAGAATGCCGTTGCCGTTCGCTTCCTGAATTAACGGGAAGAGAGTGGAATTGTTGGCGAGGCTTTCGGCGGCGCCCATGCGAACGCTGATCAATTTTTCGAGGGCAGGGCGGTGGCCGAAGGCGGCGGTGTTCGAATCGATGAAGGTGAAGAGAATGTCGCCCGCGCCGGAACCAGTGCCGAAGGCGTAGAGGTGGTAGCCCTGCACATCAACCGAGGGCATCTTCTGCGCCTTGAATTTCGCTTCGCTGGAAGTGGGATCGTAGGATCCGAGCGCGATGCCGACGATCTGCTCGCCCTTGCCGTCGGTGACGCCGCCCCAGGCGATTTCATCGACCTGGGTATTCAGATCGATGCCGGCGGATTTCAGGAATTGTTCGAACTGGACGAACTTTGAAGGCAGCATCTGATCGCGAAGCTGCGGGAACCAAGAATACTTGCGCGAGGCCTTCAGGTCAGCGTAAGCGAACTCACCGACGTCTTTCGGGAACATTCCGATTACGGATGCGCTGAGCGTCGCGGCGTAAACGCGCTTCGGCAGAGCGAAGAGCGCGCTGAAGACGGTGACGGCGGCCAGCAGGGTGACAGTTGCGATTTGTAGGTTTCTGTTTCTCACGTTCGTAATCCCCTCAGTTCGAATTCAGATTCCAAAAGTGCTCCAGCTAACTATGAAACACTACGCGACCGGACTCGCGACTCGCGCCGCCAGCGCCGCGGATTCGGTACGCAGCGCCGCGGCGAATTTCTGATCGGTGATCGATTCCAGATTGATCTCAACGTTCGCGAGGGCTCCGTGAACGGCCGCAGCGGCCATCAGCCGGCCGACCTTCACATCCGAAGCCATCGACGGGCTCGAAATGGAACGCAGCGAGCCCAGGCGTTCAAACGCATCGGCAGCTTTGCGGGCGACTTCAAGGGGCACTGTGGCGGCTCCGTGCAAGGCAAGCTGGATGGCGTCTTCGCGAATAGTCTTCTGTTCAGACGTTTCCTGGGGCAGTTTGTAAGCAGCCATTACGTGGCCGAATGAGGCGGAGTCACGATCGACTGCTTCAGAAAGGAACTTCGACGCGGCATGAAATTCGGCGACGGCGTCGCTGAGCTGATCCACGTGAGCGGCCTGTGCCTTTTTCTTCCGCGAAAGTCCGGCGACCATCTGTCCGAGGCTTGCGCCAAGCGCTCCCGCGAGCGCGCTCACCGAGCCACCACCAGGGACAGCGGTAGGTTCGGCGACAGCGTCCAGAAACGGTTGCGCGAGCGAAGCAAGTTTGCCGGGACCTTCGGACAATGCGGCACCTGACAGCGACGCTTCCATACGATTTTCAAACACCTGCGCGGGCGAGAAGTTTTCGAGTTGGAGGTAGAAATCGGTGGTGATTTCGATGGCGCGCTTCGGGATGAGGCCGACGATTTCGCTGCCAACGATCGAGACGCCGTAGCGTTCGGCTTCGCGCTTCACCATTTCGAACACGCGGTGAAGCGGCGTCTGCTCGAAGTCGGTCATGTTGATCGAAACTTGCGCGAGATTGCGGGCTTTCAAATCGACGCCCATTGCTTTCACGTAGCGAAGGCCGCCGTTGGAGTGGCGAATGTTCTTGCCGATCTTTTTCGCGATTTCGATGTCGGAGGTGTTGAGGTTGATGTTGTAGGCGACGAGAAATTTTCGCGCGCCGACCACGACTGCTCCTGCCGTCGGGTGGAGCGCAGGGCCGCCAACGTCGGGAGCGCGGTCTGGATTTTTCGGCGCTTCTACGACGAGAGCTTCAAACTGACCTTTGCGGATGTTTTCGAGGTTGGCGCGTTCGGGGCGCTGCGCGGCGGCTTCGTAGAAATAGACGGGAATTTTGTAGCGCTCCCAGATTTCGCGTCCGACTTTTTTAGAGAGCGCGACGCAATCTTCGATCGTGACGCCTTCGACGGGAATGAACGGGACCACGTCTGTGGCGCCGAGGCGCGGGTGCGCGCCGGTGTGTTTCGTCAGATCGATCAGCT
Organism: uncultured Acidobacteriota bacterium; assembly: GCA_963702125.1. Lineage (GTDB taxonomy): Bacteria > Acidobacteriota > Terriglobia > Acidiferrales > UBA7541 > Palsa-295. The sequence continues at coordinate 2,331,286 of OY969716.1, read as the reverse complement.
CGGAAGCTTTGCCAACGCCGCGAAGTGCGGCTTCGGCGACGGCTTCTGGTTCGCCCGCGAGAGTGACGACGCAGCGGTTGTGATCGGCGTCGCTTTCCTTATCGAGCAGATACACGCCTGGAACCTCGCGCATGGCCGCCACAATCGCGTCAATCTTGGCTTGGTCGCGCCCCTCGGAAAAATTGGGCACGCATTCAACGAGTCGCTTCATGGATACGGTTTCTACTTTCGATTAGAGGTTTTTGGCGTGAATGATGGCGCCGCGCTTCATTGTGAGACCGCACAGGTTCACACCAAAATAATACGGGATTTCGCGGTAGTCCGTCACGTCGAAGGCCGCAATGTCGGCGTATTTGCCAACCTCGAGCGAGCCAATGCGGTCGTGAACGCGGAGCGAGAAAGCGGGGTTGATGGTGGTGGCGGCGATTGCTTCGGCGGGAGACATGCGGAGCTGATTGCAGGCGAGCGAGAGAATCACCGACATATTCAAAGTGGGGCTGGTGCCGGGGTTGAAGTCCGTGGCGAGGCCGATGATGGCTCCGGCGTCGATCAGCTGGCGAGCGGGGCCGTAGTGCGCGAGACCGAGATGGAAGCAGCAGCCGGGGAGCATGGTGCAGAGCACGTTGGACGCGGCGAGAGCTTTGATGTCGCGCGCGCTGAGTTTTTCGAGATGGTCGGCGCTGGCGGCTTCGATTTCAACGGCGAGTTGGGCGGCGCCGGTATTGATGAGTTGCTCGGCGTGAATGCGCGGGACGAGACCGGCGTCGCGGCCGGCTTTCAGAATTTTGCGCGATTGAGCGACGGTGAAAGCGCCGCGGTCGCAGAAGACGTCGCAAAATTCGGCGAGGCCGGCCAGCGCGACGCTGGGAATCCATTTATGCGCGACGAGATCGACGTAGGCTTCGGGGCGTTTTTTGTATTCATTGGGGACGACGTGCGCGCCGAGGAATGTGGAGTGGATGTCGATGGGCTGCTCTTGATGCAGCTCGGCGTAGAGCGTGAGTATTTTTTGTTCGCTCGCCCAGTCGAGGCCGTAGCCGCTTTTGGCTTCGATGGTAGTGGTGCCGTGGGCGGCGAAATCTTTCAGATTTTTAAGGGCGCGCTGCTTCAGGTCGTGCGCCGGGGCTTTGCGCAGCTTTTTTACGGAGTTGCGGATGCCGCCGCCTTTGCGCGCGATTTCTTCGTAGGTGGCGCCGGCGATGCGCATTTCGTATTCAGCGGCGCGGCTCTCCGGAAAAATCAGGTGCGTGTGCGAATCGACGAAGCCGGGAAGGACGACGCGTCCGCCGAGGTCGAGTTTTTCGACGCGTTTCGCTTGGGGGAGCTTTTCAATTTTTTTGCGCGGGCCGATGGCGGTGATGCGGTCGTCGTGGACGAGGATCGCGCCGTCTTTGATGATGCCGAGGTCGGTGAGGTGCTTGCCGCGGCGGGGGACAGGGCCGCGCAGCGTTAGAAGTTGCGAGCAGCCGGTGATGAGCCAGTCGGGCACGGGACGCGTTGATACTAACGCTGTGCCGGGTAAAAGACTAGAAATGCGGTGCAGGTCGGGATGAATCTTAGCCGCAGATTTGAGGGAGATGTTTTGGCGGGGTGAGCGCGGCTTGGTCCGCGGGGTGCACAGACTGACAGTCTATGTTACAGCTCGCTGCGCTCGCTGCGGACGTGCCGCGCTGAAGGCTGCGGCGCTACATCTAAATCTTATTCGAGCTAGTTTCCAGTCGCGGATTGGGGCGGCGCGGGTGGCTGGGGCGCCGGCACGGGAAGACCGATGGCGCGGAAATCTTTGTCGCCGCGGATCCAGCCGTGACTGCCGTTCAATTCGACGTGAAGCCATGCGTTGGATAGGTCGAGTCTCAGGTGCAACTGGGCCGGGGCTTTCTTTTGACGGTCGTTGGCCTGGAGCGGAGCCCACGAACCAAGCAACTTGACTGCAGTGTTCGCCGCCACGTCAACTTTCTCGCACGAAGCACTCGCGTCGTGGTCCGGACAAAGGTTTACAGACGCGGCGGCGGGCGCGATGGGCGAGATGCGATGCAACGGCTGAGCCGGCATGCCGTCCGTGTCGGGCGTAGACATGGGACGAACGCTGAATTGAGTGTTCGGGTCGTCCAGCAGCGCGAATTCGTGCTTTTCGAAGCTGTAGATCACCGGTACGGATGTCTCGAAAAAATCGTTCCGAAAGTAGCAAGCGAAGCCCGATCCCGTTGTTGCACTGATCTGGCCGCTCGGAGCATCGATGCATGCGAGGCTCGTCGACTCAGGAGTCAGCATCGAATTCTTTATTTCGTAGGCGTAGTAGTGCACCAGCGGAGGCTTGCCCCGCGCATTGATTCGCAGAAATAACACGGTGGGATCGGTCTGTGGCATGAGTTCGGCGGACGCGAATGGCAGTTGTGGTTTCAATGCATACATCGGCGTTCCGGTCGGCGACGCGATTGTGACGCTATCGATGATTAGCGAGCAGTCTTCCGCGAGCGGAAGCGACGCGTCGGCTTTTCTGCAGGCCATTGAGCAGGTTTTGCACTGCGCCTGAGCGTCGCATCCGACGTTGTATCCGGCGTGAGTGCAGACGAGATAGAAGCTGCTCGCAGGACGAGCTTTTGGGACGTTTGTGGCTGGCGCTTGCATGTGGAGTAGCGACAGCAGGAGCAGCGCGAAGTACATGGCGGATAACGTATCAATGCGTTACAGGGATTTCAAGTTCGCAGAGTTCGTAGAGGCACTCGTGCAGCTGTCGTCGCTAGCGTCGCTGTTCAAACGCTACAACGAACGAGGCTGCCGCGTCGCGGACCTGCTGCCATGCGGGTGCGACGAGAACCTCCCTCGCGATCAGCTTCTGCGGAAATAGTCTGCGGTGAGTGCCCAACGCGTTCTTGAGAGCCGACGCTGCGTTTCGCTGTTGGTCCGAGAATGTTGACGAGTACTCGTCGATGAATTCAACGAGTAAGTGGTCATCCATGATTGCGCTGATCGGCTCGTCCGGATTCTCCCAAGCTTTTGCATCGGGTGCGGCCCAACGTTGGTCCTGGTGTTGGTAGTCAGCGGGCGAGCGTGCGTCACCCAGTAGATTTTCGAGCCAGCGTTCGCGAGTAATCATCGGAGTCTCGATCGTGCCGCGCTGAAGGCCGCGGCGCTACATTTAAATCTTAGGCGCCGCGGCGATGCGTTTACGTCTTAGGCGTTGGCGGCTTGGGCCAGGTAGGCGGGGGCGAAAATTTCGGTGGCGAAGGTTTCGATGGAGGTGGGCGTGGTGTTGCCTGGGTTGCGGGGCTCGAGAGCTTTCACGATGCCTTTCGACTGGCTCTTCCAGAGGTCGATCAGCAGGCTGGCGAGATTTTTGCTCATGCCGGACTGGACGAGCGCGGGCTCGAGCATCAGGAAGGGGACCTGCATGTAGCTGAGGCTGGGCTTGCCGATGGCGTTGCCGACCGCGGCGGTGACTTCTTTCATGGTGACGTCACGTTGGCCGTGAAGTTCCTGCACGCTGAAGCCGGTGAAGTCGCGCGAGGCGAGGCGGCGCGCGGCGTGAGCGCCGATGTCCCGCGTGGCGATCATGGGCGCGGGAACGTCCGACGGCTGCGGTCCGGGAAGAAAACCCATTTTGCGCATCGGCGCGGCGCTCATAAACAAATTGTCCATGAAGGCGACGGGGCGGAGCGAAAGCACGTTCACGCCGGGGATCGCTTTGATTTTTTCTTCGAGGTTGTGGAGGCCGAGCACGGGGCCGGTTTTTTCTGCGAGTTCGGCGCCGACGGAAGAGAGAAGTACGACGTGCTTCACGCCGGACTTCGTGATCGCTTCGACGTAGGCGTCGGTGATTTTAGCTTCGTCGCCGAGGATGTCTTCCGATTGCGGATTGCTGGGCAGCATCAAGTAAACGGCATCGGCGCCTTGGAAAGCTTTGGTCATCGCGGCAGCGTCATTCGCTTGGCCGACGAAAGGCTCCGCGCCTTTCTGCGTAAATTGCGCGAGGTGATCTGCGTTGCGGCCGATGGCGCGCACCTTTTGGTTTGCCGCTAGCAGCGCTTCGACGGCGGGCTTTCCGGTGTTTCCTGTTGCGCCTGTGACGACGATCATTGCGATTCTCCTCGGCTTCGAGCGCGCAGCCTCACTACTAAAGATGCTAAGAACGCGAACGCGGGCGCGGCCAACCAGCTGACCTGCATCAAGCGATCGCCGAACGCGAAGCTGAACGCGGCTCCGACGACGAGCGTGAGCAGCGAGACCTTCACGACTTCGGAGCGCGTGGGCACGCCATGGAAAAACAACTCCGAGCACGCGACGCCGATAAGGGTGCCGATCAAACAGCCGACAGTCGCGCCAACAGCCGTCCAGAAGAGCGCGGCCTGGTGAAACGGTATATCGAGCTCGGCGAGGTGATGCCGGTCTGACGCAACCATCGCCAAACCGTTCGCTGCGCCGATGACGCCGCCCGCCAGAAAACTCAGGCCGGCGGCGCGGAGAACCCTGAATGCAACGGTGCGAGTGGACGTCATCAGCCCATCATCGGGATCTTCACGCCCGATTTTTTCGCGAAGGCGGTGGCTTCGTCGTAGCCGGCGTCCACGTGGCGCGCCACGCCGATGCCGGGATCGTTGGTGAGCACACGTTCGATGCGCGCCGCCATTTCCTTTGAGCCGTCGGCGACAGTCACTTGTCCGGCGTGAAGTGAGTAGCCGATGCCGACCCCGCCGCCGTTGTGAATCGAAACCCAACTGGCGCCGCTGGCGGTGTTGAGCAGGGCATTGAGCAGCGCCCAGTCCGCGACGGCGTCTGAGCCATCGAGCATTTTTTCAGTTTCGCGGTAGGGCGAGGCCACCGAACCGCAGTCGAGATGATCGCGGCCGATTACGATCGGAGCTCTCAGTTCTCCCTTCGCGACGAGCTCATTGAGAGCAAGACCAAAGCGGTCGCGTTCGCCGTAGCCAAGCCAACAGATTCGTGAGGGCAGGCCCTGAAACTTCACGCGCTTCTGAGCGAGCTTGATCCAGCGCGACAGAATTTCGTCGTGCGGAAACATTTCGAGCACGAGCTGGTCGGTGCGGTGAATGTCAGACGGCTCGCCGGAAAGCGCGGCCCAGCGGAACGGCCCGCGGCCTTCGCAGAACAGCGGGCGAATGTAGGCGGGCACGAAGCCGGGGAAGTTGTACGCGTCTTTTACGCCGTGATCGAAGGCGAAGGTGCGGATGTTGTTGCCGTAGTCGAAAGTGATGGCGCCCATTTTCTGCAGCATGAGCATGCCTTCGACGTGCTTGGCCATCGAATCGAGCGAGAGCTTGCGGTATTTCTCGGGATCGGATTTGCGCAGCTCGGCGGCTTCGTCGAGCGTCATGGCTTGAGGGACGTAGCCGTAAAGCGGATCGTGCGCGCTGGTCTGGTCGGTAAGAATGTCGGGCACGATGCCGCGGTGCGCGAGTTCGGGAATGATGTCTGCACAATTTCCGACGAGGCCGACGGACGTGGGTTCGCCCTTGCGCACGGAATTTTTCAGGATGCGCAGAGCTTCGTCGAGATCGTTGACCATCACGTCGCAGTAGCCGGTCTTAACGCGGCGCTTGATGCGTTCGGGATCGACGTCAATGCCGAGGAACGCGGCGCCGTTCAGAGTAGCGGCGAGAGGCTGCGCTCCACCCATTCCGCCCATGCCGCCGCTGACGACGAGTTTGCCGGAGAGGTCGCCGCCGAAATGTTTGCGGCCGGCTGCGGCGAAAGTTTCGTAGGTGCCTTGCAGGATTCCTTGCGAGCCGATGTAGATCCAGCTGCCGGCGGTCATCTGGCCGTACATCATCAGGCCGGCGCGATCGAGTTCATCGAAATTTTTCCAGTCGCTCCAGTGGCCAACGAGATTGGAATTCGCGATCAGCACGCGGGGTGAAGATTCGTGCGTGCGGAAGATGCCGACGGGCTTGCCGGACTGAACGAGAAGCGTCTCGTCATTTTCGAGCGAGCGCAGCGAGGCGACGATGGCGTGATACGCAGGCCAGTTGCGGGCAGCTTTGCCGCGGCCGCCATAGACGATCAGGTCTTCGGGCTTCTCGGCCACATCGGGATCGAGATTGTTCATCAACATGCGCAGCGCCGCTTCCTGCTGCCAACCTTTGCAGGAGAGCGTCGAGCCGCGCGGGGCGCGGATGGGTTGGTAGCCGGCGGCGGATTCGGTGGCGAGAGGAGCCATGTAAGACCTCCGAGAGCATCTTATCCTAGTGCGGCGCGCGAGTTGCAATGCGTGACTTGTGCGCACAGAGCCACGGGCCGTCGCGTTGCGCTGCGAATGCCTATGGGCTACATTGGTCCAGGAAACATGGCCTACCCGTCACTCACCGCGTGCCTGCTCGAAACAATCGATAAGAAGCCAAACCCGAAGGCGCAGATTTTCAAGGGTGCGTCTGCGTGGGAGTCGATTTCGTCGGCGGAAATGCTGCGGCGGATCGCGGGACTCGCGAAGGCGTTGGCTGAACTGGGAGTGAAGACGGGCGATCGCGTTGCGCTGTTTGCGCCGAACTGCCCGGAATGGCACGTCGCGGACTTCGCGATCATGGGCCTCGGCGCGGCGGGCGTGCCGGTTTACTTCAACGAGTCTGTCGAGCGGCTTTCGTACATCTTGAACGATTCGGGCGCGCGCGTAGTGATCACGTCGGGCGACGATCAGGCGCGAAAAATCTCCGAGAACCGCGAACGCTTTCCTGGGACCGAGCACGTGATCGCTGTAAAGCCTCCGCCGGACCTGCGCGGCGAAATTCTGAAATACGATGCGTTGATCGCTGCGGCGACGGATGCCGACATCGAAGAGTACCGGCGGCGCGCGTCGAAGGTGGCTTCGAACGAACTGGCGACGCTGATCTACACGTCGGGAACCACCGGCGAGCCGAAGGGCGTCATGCTGTCGCACTCGAATCTTTCGTCGAACGCGCTGGAATCGGCTCAGGATTTCGAATTTCTCCCCGGAGATGTGGGGCTTTCGTTTCTGCCGCTGGCGCACGTGTACGAGCGCGTGGTGGATTACAGCTACATTTTTCGCGGAGTGAGCGTTGCGTATGTCGAACGCATCGAGACGGTGGCGCAGGCGATTCTCGAGGTGAAGCCTACGACGCTGGCGGCTGTTCCGCGCTTTTTCGAGAAGATTTACGCCGGGATGCTGGAGAAGGGACACAAAGAAACCGGCGTGAAGCGTAAGGTTTTCGATTGGGCGCTGGGCGTCGCGCAGCAATCCGTGCCGTGGAAAGCTCACGGAAAGGCGGCGCCGGCATCGCTGCAATGGAAGTGGAAAATTGCGGACAAGCTGGTCTTTTCGAAAGTTCGCGAGAACCTTGGCGGGAACATCCGGTCGATGTGCTCGGGCGGCGCGCCGCTTTCGCCGGAACTCGGCGAGTTTTTCTGGACGCTGAATTTGCCGGTGTATCAGGGATACGGGCTGACGGAAACGTCGCCAGTGGTATCGGGAAACCGGCCGGATGCGTTTAAAGTGGGCACGGTCGGGAAAGTGATTCCCAACGTGACGGTGAACATCGCGGAAGATGGCGAGATTCTGGTGAAAGGCCCGAACGTGATGCAGGGCTACTACCGCAAGCCGGAAGAGACCCAGAAAGTATTCACTCCAGCAGGATGGTTCTGCACGGGCGACATCGGGCGGATCGACGAAGACGGGTATTTGGTGATCACCGACCGCAAGAAGGAATTGCTGAAGACGGCGGCGGGAAAATTTGTGGCGCCGGCGCCGATTGAGAATGCGCTGAAGACTTCGCACTTCATCCTGAACGCCATCGTGGTGGGCGATAAGCGGAAATTTCCGGCGTTGATCATCGTGCCGAATTTTCCCACGGTGGAAGCCGAAGCGAAAAACCAGAACAAGGAAGTGGGCACGCCGACGCAGATGATTCACGATCCGTGGGTGCGCGACCTGATCTCGGCGGAGATCGAGCGCCTCACGGCGCCGCTTGCGCAATACGAAAAACCGAAGCGCTTCTCGCTGATCGAACGCGATTTTACGTACGCGAGCGGCGAGCTGACCTACACTATGAAGATGAAGCGCCGCGTGATCGAACAGCATTACGAAGACGTGATCGCGCAGATGTACGCGGATGTGGAAGAGCCGAAGCCGCAGCCACAGGCGTGAAGAATTTCAAGAATTGCGGCGTGCGGAGTCTCGAAGCCGGCGAGCGCGCCGGCGACACCGGCAATCGCGGACACAAGGATCAGGCCATGATGGATCAACTCACAATCGCGGGGCGCGCGTTCAATTCGCGGCTCATCGTCGGAACCGGAAAATACCGCAGCTTCCAGGAAATGAAGCGCGCGCATGAAGCTTCGGGCGCGGATATGGTCACCGTCGCGGTGCGGCGCGTGAACCTCACCGACAAATCCAAGGAATCGCTGCTCGATTACATCGACCGGAAAAATTTCTTCATCCTGCCGAATACGGCCGGATGCTACACGGCGGACGAAGCGGTGCGCGCGGCGCGGCTCGGCAGGGAAGTGGGACTTTCGGAATGGGTGAAGCTGGAAGTGATTGGCGACCAGCAGACTCTATTCCCGGATACTACGGAATTGATCGCAGCGACCAAGACGCTGGTGAAAGAAGGCTTCGTGGTGCTGCCGTACACGAGCGACGATTTGATCGTGGCGCGAAAGCTCGTTGATGCGGGAGCAGCGGCGGTGATGCCGCTGGGCGCGCCGATTGGCTCTGGGATGGGGATTCAGAACGTGGCGAATTTCCGGATTTTGCGTGAACGGATCACCGAGGTGCCGCTGATCCTGGATGCGGGCGTTGGCACGGCGTCCGATGCGGCGATCGCGATGGAGTTGGGCGCGGACGGTGTGCTGATGAATACCGCGATTGCGGAAGCGCAGGACTCGGTGCTGATGGCCGAAGCGATGGGTTCGGCCGTGGAAGCGGGACGCAAGGCGTTCCTCGCCGGACGCATTGAGAAGAAACTCTACGCGTCGGCGTCGAGCCCGCTGCACGGCGTCGTGAGATAGTTCCGGCGTTGCAGTTTCGGTGTATTCCCTCTTTGAAGCGCTTGCGCGCCGTGCGGCGCTCGGCGATGCTTTCCCAGCCCCTCCCGTGAACCTGAATGCCTGACGCAAAGCCCACACAGCGATTTGCATACATCGACTGGCTGCGCGGACTGGCGTGCGTGATGATGTTCATCGTGCACGGCTACGATTCGTGGCTGCGCTACGACCTGCACGAAACTCCCACCTACATGTGGTCACAGTTCCTGGGCACGATTCCGGCGCCGCTGTTTCTGTTTCTCGCGGGCGTTGCACTGGCGCTGGTGACGGATAAGCTGCGGCGCGCCGGCGCGAGCGCCAATCAAATCGCGCGCAAGTCGATTGCGCGCGGCGCGGAAATCCTCGTGTTCGGATATTTGTTTCGAATTCAGGAGTACGTGCTGGGCCTGCCGAAGTCGCCGTGGACGGATCTGCTGCGTGTGGACATCCTCACAACAATTGGAATCACGATCATTGTGATGGGCGTGATTTGCTGGGTGGCTCGAAGCCGCGCTTCGGTGGTGGCGCTTTCTTTGGCGCTCACCTTCGCGGTGGCGATGGTTACGCCGCCGCTTTACACCACTTGGCGGCCGCGGTGGCTGCCGTGGTTTCTTGAGTCGTATGTAAACGGCGTCCATGTGTACGGTGCGCCGCAGTCGTGGTTGTTCCCCATTTTCCCGTGGGTGGCGTTCGGCTTCGCGGGGCTCGCGCTTGGATTTCTACTCTTTAGCGATTGGGGGAAGGCGAAACTTTGGAGCGCGCTCGTCTGGACGGGCGTTGCCGGCGCGGCTGTGCTGGGCGCGGCTGCGTTGATCGACGCTTACGCGCCGGCTCTGTATGCGAGCTACGATTTCTGGCACACCAGTCCCAATTTTTTCTTCGCACGCGTGGGCGTGATGATGGCGATGATGCCGCTCGGTTATGTGTGGTGCTGCTGGGGTCCGGGCGAAAAAGGATTCAGCCCGCTCATCCAGCTGGGAAAAACCTCGCTGCTGGTCTATTGGGTGCACATTATTTTTGTGTATGGGCGGCTTTCGATCCTGCCGAAGCACAAACAGGGAATCGCTGCGGCGACCTTGGGAATCGCGATCATTTTCGTGGCGATGACGCTGCTTTCGATGGCGCGGACGCATTACGACGCGCAAGTGACCGCGGTCGAGGGTTGGTTCAAGCGGAAATTGGGATTGGCGCCGGGCTAATTCTTCGGAGCGGAGTTATTTGCGGGAGCGGGTGTAGCCGCGTCTTGCTGCTTGGGCGAGATTTGGAACACGACTTCGCCGGGGCGTTTCAAGCCGTCGGCGCGCGCCTTGCCTTCGATCGTCGCGGGATCGGAGTTCAAATCTTTCGCGGTTTTATCGAGGCGGATGTTTTCGTCGGTGAGCTGCTTGATTTCCTGGCGGATCTCGTTTGCCTCCACCTGGGAGCGCCGCATGGCAAGCACCCCGTGCGTGCCGAAAATATCCTGCACGATCAGCAGCACCAGACCGGCGATCAGGAAGTAGAGCGCGTTGCGGCGGAAGAATTCCACGAGGTGCTCGAAGAACGGCTGCTGTTCAGCCTCGGCCGCGTTGAGGCGCACAAGCCCATCGGAATTCTCCATGCCGGTCGTTCCTTGCTGGCCTTTCATTGGCTGGCCATTTATTGGCTGATCCAAGCGCTCGCCTCCTTCGCCAAGTTTTCAGAGGCAGCTTGCGATCCAGATTCGGTGTAAATGCGGACGACGGGTTCGGTGCCCGAAGCGCGCATCAGCACCCACGAGCCATCTTCGAAGATCAGCTTCAATCCGTCGAGACGGTCTTCCTTGGCCACTTTCTTGCCGAGGAACTCTTTAAAGTCGGACTTCAGGCGCGCAGGGAGCTTGGCTTGCGCGTCGCTCGAAAGATGCAGGTTATCGCGCACCGGCCAGTATTGGCGGCCAACGCGTTTGAAAAGATCCACAAGCTGGTCTTTCAGAGACTTTTGGCGTGCTGCGATCATTTCGGCGACAAGCAGGCAGGCCAGAATGCCGTCCTTCTCCGGTAAGTGGCCGCGAATCGTCATGCCGGCGCTTTCTTCGCCGCCGAGAGCGATCTTGTCTTCGCGTAGAAGCGGACCGACGTATTTGAATCCGACGGGAGTCTCGTACGCTTGGACGCCGTGGAGCTTTGCGACGGCGTCGATCAGGTGCGTGGTGGCGACGCTGCGCGATGCGCCGTATTTGCCGGGGCGCGTCTCGAGCAGGTAATCGAAAACCAGCCCAAGAATGTGATTCGGCTGAACGAACGTGCCGTCGCGATCGAGAATGCCGAAGCGATCGGCGTCGCCGTCGGTGGCAAGTCCGACGAGTGCTTTGTGCTCGAGCACAAGTTTCGTGAGCGGCGCGAGATTGTGTTCGGAGGGATCGGGGCCCGAGCCGTCGAACAGGGGATTGCGCGCCAGGCGAATCGAGTGAACCGCGATGCCGTGGTCTTCCAGAATGCGATTGAGCCAGCCCGCGCCGCAGCCGTGCAGCGCGTCGTAAGCGAATGTGGCGCCTTTGAGCTTCGCGAGAACGTCAAAGCGGATCATCTTCTTCAGCTGCTCGAAATACGGCGCGCGCGGATCGATGTGATCGAAATTGTCTTCGATGTCGTGGAACGCCGTCTCGTCTTCGGGCAGCGCGTCGGCGCGCTTTTCGATGTCTTTGGTGATTTCGGGCAGCGCAGGGCCGCCATCGGGACCGGAAAATTTCAGGCCGTTGTATTCCGCCGGATTGTGGCTGGCGGTGATGTTCACGCCGCCGTCAAATTTGTTGAAGATGATGGAGTGCGCGATCACCGGAGTCGGTGTCGGTTCAGGGCAGAACTTGATGGTGCATCCCGCTGCGCGGAGGACGGTGGCCGCTGTGCGCGCAAATTCCGGCGAGAAGAAACGCGTGTCGTTTCCGACGAGAATCGTCGGATTCGGCTTCAAAGCTTTTGCGTGACCGGCGATGGCGGCCGAGGCGCGACGGACGCCGGAGAAAGTGAAGGTGTCTGCCATCACTCCGCGCCAGCCGGAAGTGCCGAATTGGATTCGAGTTTTAGTCACAGCGAGATATTGTATCTTCTTCCTCGAGATTTGGTGATGCAAGCGCGAAACAGTTGCGCATCGCAAGAGTAAAGGGCCGAATGGCGGAACAAAATACGGGGAAGCTGGTAGTGATGGTCACGTGCGGCTCGCGCGCTGAGGCGCGGAAGATCGCGAAGACCGTGGTGGACGCGCGCCTCGCTGCGTGCGTGAACATCTTGGGCGCGCCGATCGAGTCGGTGTACCGGTGGAAGGGCGAGGTCGAGTCGGCCAGCGAATTTTTGCTATTGATGAAGACGACCAAGGCTCGATTTGCGAAGCTGAGGGATGCGGTGCTGAAGGCGCACAGTTACGGGGTGCCGGAGATTATTGCGTTGCCGATCGCGGATGGGGCGCCGAAGTATTTGGAGTGGGTGGCGGCGTCGGTGAAGTGACAGCGTGCCACGGCGTCAACTGCGCCGGCTTGCCTGAAACCTGGCAACCCGCCCCTACAGGTAACATTGGTTGAAGCGGTGCTACTGGATGCGAGCTAGGGCTTGGTCGAGGTCGGCGATCAGGTCTTCCACGTCCTCAATTCCTACGGAAAGACGAATCAGTCCCTGCGTGATGCCGATCTGCGCCTGAATGTCGGGCGGGATCGAGGCGTGGGTCATCAGCGCGGGCAGCGAGATCATCGATTCCACGCCGCCGAGGCTTTCGGCGAGCGAGCAGAGCTTGGTGTGGTTCAGCACCTGTTTTGCCGCGTCGAGCGAGCCGACTTCAAACGAAATCATTCCGCCAAAGCCGGACTGCTGTTTCTTCGCCAGTTCGTGGCGCGGGTGCGATGGCAAGCCGGGGTAAATCACTTTCTTCACTTTTGGATGCGTTTCGAGGTGCTTCGCAATAGCGAGGCCGTTTGCGTTGTGGCGGTCCATGCGGACGGCGAGCGTCTTAATGCCGCGCGACACCAGAAAGCAATCCATTGGCGCAAGGCCGGCCCCAGCGGAGCGCTGGATGAAATAAATTTTCTCGGCATCTTCCGGGCGGCTCAGAACTACAGCCCCGCCAGTGCAGTCGCTGTGGCCGTTGAGATATTTCGTCATGGAATGGACGACTATGTGCGCGCCGAGCGCGAGCGGCTTCTGGAAGTATGGGCTCAGGAAGGTGTTATCGACTACGACGGTGAGATTTTTTTCGCGTGCCAGCGCGGAGATCGCGGCGATATCCGAAACGATCATCGTGGGATTCGTCGGCGTCTCGACGTAAATCATTTTCGTGCTCGGCTTGATCGCCTCCCGGACTTTCGCGATGTCCGACGTATCGACGTAGCTGAACTCCAGGCCAAACTCGACCAGCAGCTTCGTGGTGATGCGGAACACGCCGCCGTAAACGGCTTGCGAGAGGATCACGTGGTCGCCGGGGCGGAGCAGGCGGAACACGGCGTCGATGCCCGCCATGCCCGAGGTGAAGACGTAGGCCGCCGTGCCGCCTTCGAGCTTCGTGAGGGTGCGTTCGAGCGCCTTGCGGTTTGGGTGGCTGGTGCGCGCGTAGTCGTAGCCCTTGCTCTTGCCCATTTCCTCGATCACGTAGGTCGAGGTCTGGTAGATGGGGGCGACGATCGCGCCGGTCAGCTCGTCCGGCTCCTGGCCTACGTGAATGGCGTCGGTGGAAAAACCCATGGTGATGCCTCCTCGAACTCTCGCGGCAACCCGCGCGCGCCGGGTGCTGCCGACGCTAACTCACGCTTTTAATTCGCGAACATAGCCGTGCGATTAGGCTGAACGCCCGGAGCGGAGCCTAATGATACGACAGCACCTTGCGAGGTTGGCGGCGGCTTGGGTGCGTGAGCGCGAAACGTGCACGGGACATTTTGGACGGTTTCGGCCGGACCGGTGCAGAGCCGCGCCTCGGCACCGCGCGGGATGAGTGCTTGAGAGCCGCGCCGGATTGCAGTACAAAGGAGGTGCGATGAGACCGCTCACCTGCTGTGGCTGCGCTCCAGTCGTCCTCCGTGCGGGAATCCTGACGATAATTATGTGTTGTGCTCCGGCGATGCTCGCGGCGCAGTCCGGCTCGAATCCGCCTGCGTCTTCCAGTCCGCCCTCATCATCGACGCCGCAGAGCCAGACCGGCGGCAACGGTCCGGCGAACGACAAAGCTCCCGTGCAAGTGCAGGGATCGAAAAAATCGGCCGACGAAGCGGCTGCAGCGCCCGACGATCCGTCGATGACGAAGATGAAGCTGCTCGTCACCAACAATCAGGACAAACCGGTTTCGAACGCGAGCGTGTACATCCGCTACAACGAAGCGGGCGGTTTTTTGCATAAGGACCATCTGGCGGAGATGAACTTCAAGACGAACGACGATGGGACCGTGAAGGTGCCGGAGGTTCCCATCGGGCGAGTGCTGATCCAGGTGATTGCGAAGGGGTATCACACGTATGGGAAGTGGTATGACATCGCGAAAGATCCCGAGCCGATCAGCATCAAGCTCGAACCGCCGCCGCACTGGTATTAATTTTAGAAATTTTTTCCTGCCAAACTCCTCTCGCGGCGAAGTTTTCCACAAAAATATTTTTCAGCGGCGCGCAGGCGCACGGGGAGCTTAGGAATAAAAATTCATGCGCAAAGCATTGCACTGAAATTGTGCAAAGAGCGGAAACCTGCCGAATTACAGGGAAACAGAATCGCGGTGAGTGAATTTCCACATGGATTTCAACAGAACTGTTTAAAACTTTTACAAAGCGTTCACGGATTGCGGCGAGTGCGGCGATGAATTGGCAATGGACTTGCAATGCGCTGGGAAAAATTTCGGCGGAAATTTTGGCTGCGAGTCATTCGCCTGCGCGCTGGCGAGCGCAAACGGCGTGCTATCATCTGCTTCCGTCCGTGATGGATCCCGCCACATGAAGGAAGTAATTCTCAACGCCGATGATTTCGGGCTGACGCCCGGCGTGAACGAAGGAATCGTCCGCGCGCATCGCGAAGGGATTCTGAGCAGCACCACGTTGATGGCAAACGGACTTGCATTCGACGATGCCGTCGCGCTCGCGAAGGAAAATCCGAAGCTCGGCGTGGGCTGCCATCTGGTGTTGATCGGCGGAAAACCGGTCGCGGCGCCGGAAAAAGTGCGCTCGCTGATCGATCGAAACGGGAATTTGCCGGCAACGCTGTCGAGTTTTGTGGCAAAGGTGACCTCCGGAAAGATTTGCAAGGACGAGATCGCCGCAGAGTTGCGCGCGCAAATCGAGAAAATCCGCGCGGCAGGCATCGAGCCGACGCACGTCGATACGCACAAGCACACTCACGCGCACCCGCGTGTGCTCGGCATCGTCTGCCAGGTGGCGAAAGAATGTGGAATCAATCGGATACGCCAGCCGATCGAGAGCCTGCGCAACTCCTGGCAGACCACGGCGGGCGAACGAAAGGGAACTTCGACGCAAGTCGTAGCAGCGGCCGCGGTGCGCTCGATCGCCCTAAAATTCCGGGCGACGCTCAAAAAATTTGGAATGACGACGCCTCAGCACTTTCTGGGCCTCGCGATGACCGGCAAGGTGGGTCCGCAAGCACTGCGGAAGATGGTCGAGTCGCTCGCCGACGGGACGACGGAGATTATGTTTCATCCCGGGGTGTACGACGACGCGCTCGCTGAAACCGGCACGCGCCTCCTGATGGAGCGTGAACTGGAGCTCAAAGCCCTCACCGACAAGACCGTTCGCGACACGCTGGCCGAACGCGACGTTCGCATTATCAGCTATCGCGAGTTACACTAAGCCTATGCGTGAAGTTGGGAGCGAGGCGCCGCGCTTTTCACTGGTGGTGCCATTCCACGATGAACAGGATAGCGTCCGCGAGCTGCACCAGCGGCTGAGCGACGTGATGACCGGGCGGTTCGATCCGGTGGAGTTCGTCTATGTGGACGACCAAAGCTCCGACGCCACTCCGCAGATCCTTTCCGAGATTGCCGCGAGCGACCCGCGCGTTTCCGTCCTTCGCCTGAAGAAGAATTACGGGCAGACCACGGCGTTGGCAGCCGGCTTCGACTACGCGTCCGGCGACATTATCATCTCGATGGACGGCGACCTGCAGCACGATCCGGCGGACATTCCACGCCTGCTCGAAGCGATGGACGCTTCAGGCGCGGACATCGTCAGCGGCTGGCGTGAGAAGCGCGTGGATAACTTCATCATGCGCCGCGTGCCGTCCAGAATCGCGAACTGGATGATGGCCAAGCTTTCCGGCGTGGACATTCACGACTTCGGAACAACGTTTAAGGTTTATCGCCGCGAAACCATCAAAGACATCCACCTGTACGGCGAGATGCACCGCTTCATTCCAGCTCTCGGCGCGTGGAATGGCGCGAAAATCATCGAAATTCCGATTAAGAACATCGAGCGTCCCGGCGGAAAGTCGCACTACGGCATCTCGCGCACCTTCCGCGTGTTCTTTGACATCATCACGATCCGCTTCCTGATGAAGTACATGACGCGGCCGCTGCATTTCTTCGGGCCGCCTGGCGTGCTGGGTTTGCTGTCTGGCGGATCGATCCTTTTCCTGCTGATGCTCGAAAAGATTTTCACGCGCATGGACATTTTCGTGGCGCACGGTCCGCTGATGGTGCTCGGCATGATGCTGTGCCTTTTTGGTGTGCAGCTTCTCGCTGTGGGGCTTGTGAGCGAGCTGGTGCTGCGCACGCACTTCGAATCCCGCACCAAACCGATGTACCGCGTCGAACGTGTGTTTCCATCGGCGCGCTCGGTTAAGCCTTCCACCTACACTCAGGAAAAACCGCTTGCCACAAGCGGCGGCAGCCGCTAACTTCGGCATCGCGTCCGGACTCCTGGTTCCGGGCGGAGCGGTTCAATTCCACATTCGTCGCGACTAACCCGTCCCAACGCGACATATAACTCCAAGGAGATTTCATGCGGATCAAGACGATTGCGATGGCGGCGGCACTGTGTTGTCTGGGCCTTATGGTTTCGGCGGGCGCGGTGAACGCACAGATGGGCGGAATGGGCATGGCGCGCAACATTCCGGGCTTCGGCGGAATTTTTAATCCGACCGTGGGCGTGGGCGCCGACTACGACGTGACGACCTCGAAGGGCGAGAACATGAAGATGAGCATGGCCATCGTCGGGACCGACACGATCAACGGCCAGACTGGCTACTGGATGCAGATGGGATTCAATAGTCCCAAGGCCGGCCAGGTGTACATGAAGATGCTTTCGGTGAAGACGGGCAACCAGGTGATGACGTCGCGCATGGTCATGGGTATGAATGGCCAGGCGTATCAGATGCCCGATCAGATGGTGAACATGAACCAGAAGCCGCGCGATGCTGATATCTCTTCGTCGGCTCAACTGGTCGGGCCGGAGTCCATCACAGTGCCTGCCGGAACGTTCGCGACGATGCACTACCGATCGAAAGACGGCAACTCGGATTTCTGGCTCGGCAAAGATGCCGGGCCGTGGGGCATGGTCAAGATGACGAGCAAAGAGGGCACGACGATGGTGTTGACGAAGACTTACACGGACGCGAAGGACATGCTGCCGGGTCCGTATCAGCCATTCCCGGGGATGGGCGGCCGCTAGAGAGAGTATCGCGGTTGAACAAAAAGGCGCTTCGCATTCGCTGCGAAGCGCCTTTTGTTTTTCTGACTTGATCGATACGCGTTACTGGAAGTCGGCGGAGTCGGTGCTTTTCGTGTGTTCGGAAGCGTCGGCGATTTGTTCGACCGTGCTTTCGATGGCGCGAATCGGCGTCGAGACGTAAACGGTCTCGTCCTGATCCACGACATTCACCGTCACCGAGCCGCCTTCTTTCTTCACCAGCACGTGTTCGCCGGGCTCAGTGACGTCCACGAGCGTAACGTCGTCCGCTTCTTCGAGCCCCTCGAGTGCAGCGCGCACCGTCGGCATGTAATGCTTCAGTTCCCGAGCGCCGTGGTCGAGCTTATCGGGTGGCACGAAGTGAGCCGCGATCGGCACAAGCATCGCCGGAGCGATCACGACGATGTGGTGCTGGTTGTTCGGCTGTTTCGTCACCACATTCACTTCAATGAAGCCTTCGCTGCAGATCAGGCCAGCGGCGGCGGCCACAGTGCCAAACATCCCGAGCGCGATCTTTCCGAGCAGAACCATAAATCACCTCTCCCTTGAGCCGCGCGCCTTACTGCGCCGGGTTGCCGTTGGAATCGACCCAGATTTTCACGTGTTCGGTGGCGCTTTCCACGGTGACGAGCAGCGAATCGCCCGCATCGCTCAGCGCGTGCAAAGCCGCCGCGACATCCACTTCATTGTTCTTCGCGTTCGCAAACAGCGCATCGACCACCTTCATCGGCACGGTCACGTCCACTTTTTCGGCGTCCTTATCTTTCTGAATCACGTGGATGATGATGTTGCCGTTGGATTTTGCGACGCGGACGTCTTCATCCTTTTGCTTCACGCTTACAAACTCGTTGTCTGGCGCGGTGCGGATCGCTTCGATCAAAGCCTTGAAGTCGATGTCGTTCATTTCGGCGTTGTCGATATGAACCATGCCGCCCTGCAGCTTGCCCTTGTTCACCGTGGGCAGAACTTTCTCGGCGATCGAGAGCGGCACGTTCACCGCCACACTTTCGCCGCCATCTTTCGAATCCTGCACGCGTACGTGGAGGTAGCGCTCGGTGTTGCCCGCGCCGAAGGTCGAGACCGAGCTGGCGGCCGTCGCGCCGGTCAGGATCAATACTGCCAAGATGCTTCCTGGTTTTCGCATTGGTTGAGCCTCCTGGGCTCGTCTTGATGAGAGGTACGCGAGGCTCCATGGGAATGTTCCGTGGAAAAGCGGAAAAGTAGGGGGAACGGGCGGCTCGAATACGTGTGACCGGAAGTGGGACGCGTGATTAGGCGGCGATTAGTCGCGTTGAATCTTGAAGAAGACGGCTGCGAGAGGCGGTACAAGCAGCTTGATCGACCACTGGCGGCCCATCCAGGGAATGGGCTCGGCTTTCACGCCGCCGGAGTTTCCGACGTCGGTGCCTTCGTAGTGGCCCGAATCGGTGTTCATGATCTCGCGATAGAAGCCGGAGGTGGGAACGCCGACTCGGTATGCGTCGCGAACCACGGGCGTGAAGTTGCAGACCACGACGACGAAATCGTCGGTGTTTTTCGCGCGGCGGACGAACGAGAGAATGCTGTTTGCGGCGTCGTTCGCGTCAATCCACTCGAAGCCCGCCCACTCGAAATCCACTTCGTGGAGCGCCGGTTCGCTCGAGTGCAAGCGGTTCAAGTCGCCGATGAGTTTCTGCACGCCGCGGTGCGGAGGCGATTGTTCGAGGCCCCATTCGAGCGAACCGTCTTCGTGGAATTCGTGGCGCTGCGCCAGTTCCGCGCCCATGAAGAGCAGCTTTTTACCGGGATGCGCGAACATGTAGCCATAGAGCAGGCGCAGGTTGGCAAATTTCTGCCAGTTATCGCCCGGCATTTTTTCGAGCAGCGTGCGCTTTCCGTGCACCACTTCATCGTGCGAGAGCGGCAACACGAAATTCTCGTGGAAGGCGTAGATCATTGAGAACGTCAGCTCGTTCTGATGGTGCTGGCGGTATATGGGATCGAAGGCGAAGTAACGCAGCGTGTCGTTCATCCAGCCCATATTCCACTTCAGGTCGAAGCCGAGGCCGCCGATGTACGTTGGCCGCGAGACCGCCGGCCACGACGTGGATTCCTCGGCGATGGTCAGCGCGCCGGGATGCTGCTCGTGCAGCACTTGATTGAGGCGCTTCATGAACGCGATGGCTTCCAGATTTTCGCGGCCGCCAAATGGATTCGGCACCCACTCGCCGGGCTTGCGCGAGTAATCGAGGTAGAGCATCGAGGCGACGGCGTCCACGCGCAGGCCGTCGATGTGGTACTTGTCGATCCAGAACAGGGCGTTCGAGATCAGGTAGTTCTGCACTTCGTTGCGGCCGTAATTGAAAACCAGCGTGCCCCAATCGGGGTGCGCGCCGCGGCGGGGATCCTCGTGCTCGAAAAGATGTGTCCCGTCGAAGAAGCCGAGACCCTGCGCGTCGCGCGGGAAGTGCGCGGGCGTCCAATCGAGGATCACGCCAAGATTTTCTTGGTGGCAGCGATCAATGAAATACATGAAGTCTTGCGGAGTGCCGTAGCGGCTGGTGACGGCGAAGTAGCCAACGGTTTGGTAGCCCCACGACGCGTCGAGCGGATGTTCGTTGATCGGCAGAAGCTCGATGTGCGTGAAGCCGAGCTGCTTCACGTAGGGAATTAGTTCGTCGGCGAGTTCGCGGTAGGTGAGCCAGCGATTGCCTTCGGCTTCACGGCGACGCCATGCGCCTGCGTGCAGCTCGTAAATTGACATCGGCGCGTGCAGCCAGTCGTGGGTGCGGCGCGCTTCCAGCCACGCGCTATCTTTCCAATCGTGGCCTTCGAGTTTGGCCACTACTGACGCGTTCTTCGGGCGCAGCTCGCCGGCGAATCCGTACGGATCGGCTTTCAAGCCGATGTGGCCCGCGACACGCGACAGAATTTCGAATTTGTACACTTCGCCTTCGCGCAGCCCGGGAATGAAAATTTCCCAAATGCCGGTGGCTCCGCGTGGCCGCATCGCATCGACGCGGCCGTCCCAATAGTTGAAATTGCCGACGACGCTTACGCGCTGCGCGTTCGGAGCCCACACGCCAAAGTGAACGCCGCTGACGCCGTCGATTTGGCGCACGTGCGCGCCGAGTTTTTCGTAGTTCTGATAATTCTTTCCCTCGCCGGAGAGATACAGATCGTACTCGGTGAGGACTGGCGGGAATGCGTACGTGTCGTACGACTCGTAGGTGTTGCCGTCCGCGTACCGGAAGCGCAGCTTGTAGGTGTTCGGCGGAGGCGTTCGGTCGCCGAGGGCGCTCGCGATTTTATCGGGAACGACCGTTTCAAAAATTCCGTTCGGGTGGATTTTCGCCGCCTCGGCCGTTGTACCGTCGGCAAGCGAGACAAACGTCACAGAGACGGCTTCCGGGCTGAAATTGCGAACGACGAGCGAACGCTTCCCGTCCCGATCGCTCCAATGTGGACCGAGAATCCAGAAGGGATCGGCGAGTTCGCCTCGCGAGAGGCGGTCGAGGCCCTCGCGGAATTCGGCGGTGGCGTCGGCGAGAGGCGCTTTGTCGTTCGTCGGCGTCATGCCTGTTGGGCCGCTCGTTAGATGCTGCGTAGAACGGGCCGAGCCATCTTACCGGACGAAGCGCGGCGGTCCAACCACGAAGCCGTCCGGCCCTGCGAATCGCCGCGGCGCCCCTCGGCGATGTGAATTTATACCTTGCCGGTGGACGCCCGCGCGGTTCCTCGGTAGGCTAGCCGGCGGTCCTTGGGGCGGATGCGGACCGAGAACGAAGGAGATTGTTCATGAGACTGTTCAACGCGTTGAGGTCGTCTGTTCTCTTCGGGGTGTTGGTGTTTGCGTTTGGCGGGGCAACGGCGATGGCGCAGGAGGCCGGACAGATCAAGCTGCCCGCTACGCCGAAAGCTTCGGTGCTGCAGGCGTGGAACGATACGGGCGATCAGCTGCTCACGATGGCGAACGATTGGGACGAAGCCAAGTACGACTACCAGCCGAGCAAGGACGTGCGGACATTCAAGCAGGTTCTGTTGCACGTGGCGGGTTCGAACTACGATCTGGTGAACCGGCTCGCTGGCACGAAGATCGGCAACGGGGCCAACGATCCGGATCCCGCTCAGTACAAGACGAAGGCTGACGTGGTGAAGTTCCTCACGGCATCGATCCACGATGGCGCGGCGCAGATCCAGAAGAGCAGCGATGCAGATGTTTTGAAATATCTCTACCTCTGGATCGGATATACCGAACACATGGGCGAGCATTACGGGTTGCTGGTGGCGTATTACCGCGACAACAACATCGTGCCTCCCTCTTCGCGCAAGAAATAATTGAATCAACCGGCGGTTCGAAGCGCGGCGTGATCTTTCATGGGATTGCGCCGCGCTTTTATGTTGCGTCTCGAATGTTTGCAAATCTCGCAACGCCACCCCGCGGAATCCCACGCAAAACGGCACTTTCGCCTCAGTTTCGTACCCTTCGCTTCAGTAACGTAAGTCTCACTGAATGTTCACGTTTGGTACGAACGTACCATTGGGGATACCTCGATCCGAACCTACGCTACTGAAAAGGGCGCAGTGTGGCCGTCGGCCGGGGGCGCGTTCGCAACGGGATCATGTCCAGCAAAATTTCAGAGATAGAGTCGTCGGTGAAAAACGGACTGCTGACGCACTGGAAGCGCGAGCCAAACGGGCGCGGGCACAGCGCGCCGGATACGGCGACTGCCGCAGTCAATCCCGCTGCGAACCTCGACGGCAATTTTCAGCTTCTCTTTACCGCCAATCCCCACCCGATGTTCGTAGTCGATCGCGCCACTCTGAAATTTTTGGAAGTGAACGCCGCCGCCATCCGCGAATACGGATACACGCGCGACGAATTCCTGACCCGTACGATCACCGAGATCAGTCCCGAAGAAGACATTTTCCGTGTGCTCGAAATCGCGGAGAAAGTCCCCTCGACGCAGTTCTACCAGGGGCACTGGCGCCACCGGCGCAAGAGCGGACAAGTCTTCGACGTGGAGATTTCGACGCAGGGACTTCAGTTTGCCGGACGGGACGCGGTGCTCACTTCCGCTCTGGACGTGAGCGCGCGCCGCGCGGCCGAAGAAAAGATCGCCGAGCAGTCCGCGGCGTTGCGAGCGCTCACCGAAAATAATCCGCTCGCCGTTGTGGTGCTCGATGCGAACCGCCGGATTCAGATGTGCAATCCCTCATTTGAATTGATGTTTGGCTACCACCAGGCCGAAATTTTGGGCGCCGACCTGGACGCTATGATCGCTCCCGGTGAACTCGCGAGCGAAGCGGCGCAGCTCACGAACCGCGCGGCCTCGGGTGAAGTGGTACGCGTGAAGGGCCGGCGCCGCCGCAGCGACGGCTCGATGGTGGACGTGCAGATTGTTGTGGTGCCGATGATCGTCAACGGCAAGCGCACCGGCACGTTTGGAATGTACGAAGACATCACCGACCGGCAGCGAGCCGAACTGGCGCAGCATGAAGCGGAGCTGCGGCTCCAGACCCTGTTTGACAACGCGGTAGAAGGAATTTTCCAGACCACGCCGGAAGGCAAGCT
This sequence comes from uncultured Acidobacteriota bacterium, assembly GCA_963702125.1. Lineage (GTDB taxonomy): Bacteria > Acidobacteriota > Terriglobia > Acidiferrales > UBA7541 > Palsa-295. Next base: position 2,308,127 of record OY969716.1, on the reverse strand, counting down.
GCTCAGCGCGAATCCGGCGCTCGCGCGTATGTGCGGTTACGATTCGCCTGAAGAACTGATCGCGGGCGTGCAGGATCTATCGCGCGATTCTTACGCCGACCCGCAGGTGCGAGTGGCGTTCAAGCGGCGCATGCAGCAGGACGGTTTCGTGCAGGCGTTTGAGTATCAGATTCTTCGCAAGGACGGCACTCGCATCTGGGTTTCCGAAACTGCCCGGTGCGTCCGCGACGGCTCGGGCGCGATTGTTTCTTACGAGGGCACGATCGAGGACGTGACGCAGCGCAAGCGGTCCGAGCTCGAGCGCCAGGTCAACTTCGAAATCATCCACGCCGTCAATGCGACTGACAACCTCAACGATCTGCTGCTGCGCATTCACCAGTCGCTGAAGCGGCTTCTGTACGCGGAAAACTGCTTCGTTGCGCTGTACGAGCCCTCGACGGAAATGTTTCACTTTCCGTTTTTCGCGGACCAGTACGACCAGGCGCCGCCGCCGCAGCAGGTAGGCCGCAGTTGCACGGCGTACGTGTATCGCACCGGGCGCGCCATGCTGATTCCGCAAAAGGTGTTCGACCGGCTTGCGGCCGATGGGGAAGTGGAACTCGTAGGAACGGCTTCGCCCACGTGGCTCGGCGTACCGCTGCGCACACCGGCGGCGACGATTGGAGTGCTCGTTGTTCAGCATTACGAGGATGAGAACGCTTACACCGAGCGCGACCTGGAATTTCTCGCGTCGGTCGGCGGACAAATCGCTCTGGCGATTGAGCGCAAACGCGCCGACGCAAAAGTGCGCGACAGTGAAGCGCGGCTTCGCGTGCTGGTGGAGCAATTGCCGGCTGTGCTGTGGACCGTCGATAAGAATTTAAGATTCAGCTCGTGTCTCGGCGCAGGCCTCGCGCGCCTCAGCCTGAAGCCCAATGAACTGGTTGGGCGATCGCTGCTCGATTATTTTGAAACCGCCGACCAGACGTTCATGCCCATCGCCGCCCATCGTCGCGCGCTGGCCGGCGAGCCGTCCACATTTCACGTGGAATGGAAAAACGGTTCGTACGCGTGCCACGTGGAGCCGCTGCGCAATGCCGACGGCGAAACCGATGGCGCGATCTGCATGGCTCTCGACATCACCGATCGCCGCCAGCTCGAAGAACAGTTGCGCCAGGCGCAGAAGATGGAAGCCGTCGGGCGTCTCGCGGGCGGAATCGCGCATGACTTCAACAATTTGCTGATGGTGATTCAGGGCTACGCGGATTTGATGACCGAGCGCCTGGCCGAAGGCGACCCGCTCCGCCGCAACGCCGAACAGATTCAGACCGCGTCGCAGCGCGCCACGTCTCTCACCCGGCAGCTACTGGCCTTCAGCCGCAAGCAAATGCTCGCGCCGAAGGTCCTCAATATTCAGAGCGTCGTGGCGGACATGGAAAAAATCCTGCGACGCCTCATCGGCGAGGACGTGCAACTCGAAAGCTCATCGGCGGCGGACCTGGGCCTGGTAAAGGCCGACCGCAGCCAAATCGAGCAAGTCATCTTGAATCTTGCAGTGAATGCACGCGACGCGATGCCCGAAGGCGGCCGCCTCACAATCGAAACTGCCAACGTGGAGCTCGATTCGACTTGCACGCACCAGCCCAGAATGCTCTCGCCGGGCCGATACGTGATGCTCGCCGTTACGGACAACGGTTGCGGCATGGATTCCGAGACGCAGGCGCACATTTTCGAACCGTTCTTCACCACGAAAGAAAAAGGCAAGGGAACCGGGCTCGGCCTCGCCACGGTGTACGGCATCGTGAAGCAGAGCGGCGGTTACGTTTGGGTATATAGCGAGCCGGGACGCGGCACGAGCTTCAAAGTCTATTTGCCGCGCATCGAGGAAGCCGAGGGCACAGCAGGCCGCGACAAAAAGCTCGGCGCCACGGCCATGCCGCGCGGTTCTGAAACAATTCTGCTGGTAGAAGACGAGAAGGGCGTGCGTGAGCTCGCGCGCGAGTACCTGCGCACTTGCGGCTATCAAGTCGTTGAAGCGGAGGACGGCCACACCGCGCTCGAGCTCGCGGCGATGCACGCCGGTTCGATCGACCTGCTGATGACCGACGTGGTGATGCCGGGCATTAGCGGCAAGGAACTGGCCGAGCGCGTGAAGTCGCAGCGGCCGGGGATCAAAGTGCTTTACATGTCTGGCTACACGGACCAATCGGTGGTGAAGCACGGAATCCTCGAGACCGATGCAGTGTTGCTCCAGAAGCCGTTCACTATGGCGACGCTGGCGCTGAAACTGCGAGAGATTTTTTCCGAGGAAACGGTGGGCGTCCGCTAACGGGTTGTTTCTGACTGAAACACCGTGCACACAACAAACTCAGCTGTAAAAAATTCCGGGGTCTTGCCGATACAGCGCTTGCGGGCCGGTGCCTGCGCGGGAGTCCCCATGGAATCTCAAAATACAGTTACTGAGGATTTGATCGCCGAGAGGCGATTGTGGACGGCGGTTGTAGTGAGCGCGGTGGAAGAGTGGCGAACCGGTTCATTGCGCGCGCGGCGGGAAGCCCAGCAGTTTCTCTTCGAGAACACCCACGATTTCGAGCTGGTGTGCGCGGGCGCGGGCTTGGACCCCTCCGATATGCGGTCGCGGCTGAAGAAGATCGGCCGGATGATCGATCTGGACGCGCCGCTCGTGGCGTAAGAAGCATTCGTGGCGCCGGTACGTGCGGCGAAACCTGCGGTGAAGTTTGTGAAATGCCCCGGAAATTCTTGGCGTAGAATCTGCTTCAACCGGAACGGCCCTTCGCCCCATTCCGGTTTCGATGACTCCCGCGCTTCAATCTTCCAATACACCTGAAAAGCAGCTGCTCGTTCTATGCTCGCGCACGCGAGTTTCGCCGGAGACGGCAGCGGAAATCCGCCGGCTCCTTGCGGGCCCGCTCGACTGGGACTATCTGATCGCGGAGTCTCTCGAGAATTCAGTCACGCCAATGTTCTGCCGCCAGCTTCGCGCCTTAGCGTGGCCCGAGGCTCCGCCCGAGCGCCAGGAAAAGCTCGCAACCATCGAACGGTCGCTCGCCGTACGCGCGATGTTTCTCACCGCGGAACTTCTGCGGCTGCTCGATGCCTTCAAAGCGACCGGCGTGCATGCGATTCCTTATAAGGGGCCGGTGTTGGCCGCGCAGGCGTACGGAGACTTCACGGCACGCGAGTTCGAAGATCTGGATTTGATCCTGCCGCAGCGCGATATGCCGGCAGCCCATGAAGTAATCCTCGGCTTCGGCTACAAGCCAAAATTCGATTGGATGCTTTCTCGCGACGCGGAATCGGCGCTCGTGCCGGGCGAGTACAACTACCGCGACGTGCCGCGCAACGCGATGATCGAGCTGCACACAGAAAAAACGCTTCGCCATTTTCCATCGCCGCCCGATATCGAGGGTTTTCTCTCCAAGCTGGTTCCCGTGCGAATCGCCGAGCGCGACGTTATGACGTTTGCGCCGGAAGATCTGCTGACGATGCTCTGTATCCACGGATCGAAAGATTTTTGGGAGCGTCTTTCGTGGATCAACGACGTCTCCCAGCTTGTGCAATCGCAGCCCGCATTCGATTGGCCGCGCGCCTGGCAATTCGCTGGTTCGCAACGCGCCGGCCGCATGGTGCGCGTCGGCCTCGCGCTGGCAGTCGCTCTGTTTGACACGCCGCTTCCGGCGGACGCCCTCGCCGAGGTGCGCAACGATCGTGTCGCGACGAACCTGGCGGCTTCTGTTGCGCGGCGGCTTGTGCAGCGGCCGTTTGTTACTCTCAGCGGCACGGGGCGATTCGCCTTCCGCCGAAAAATGCGGGACGGCGGACTCGCTGGTTGGAAATACGCCACGCGCCTCGCCGTCGTGCCTGCCGATGAAGACTGGCAGATGGTCCGGCTGCCGCCCGCGCTTGCACCCTTATATATAGTCCTCCGGCCGATCCGCCTGCTCCGCAAATACGGCTGGGGCGCCTCCAAGTAAACGTCCGCCCGTGAGCGTGAAACTTTCTCCAATATTGGGGTTAAACCTCCCAGCCAGACGACGGGGCGCAGTGTTGAATTTCGAGCACATGCCGCCAAGTTCGCGCTGGCGCGGCAACGTTCGCGTCATAGGATGGGTACCGTCAAGAGGGTTGGGCTTCGCGCTGGCTTGCGCGAATCCTCTGGACCATTCACTCATCGTATGAGGAGCGAGCGCGTCCCGTGAATTCAGGGCGAAGCCGGATTTCCGCGCGAGCGGCGCAATGCTGGGGCGCCGGTATTTTGCTCGTCGGCGTCTTGCTGATTTGCAGCGGCAGCCAGACGCGATCGACGGCGGCCAGTGAAACCGTGAAAACGGGGCCGCGCGCGTCGATCTCGTTTTGTGCAACGAGCGCGCAAAATTGTGCACCCGCGGCAAGCTTCGCCGCGTCGAACACAAAGGAACTGACGATCCACTCCTGGACGCTGGGCGTGCCGCCGGGGAATCACACGCAGACCTTGGCGATTTCAATGCCGGACGGAGCGGAGTATCCCGAAACGCGAACCGGTTTTCGCGTTCCGGATGAATCGAACGATCCGTGCCAGGAATTGAGGACGATCTCAATGGCTGAATGGCAGTCGAGTCCAAGCAAGATCGCGGGCATCTGGACCGTGCGCCTGCTGCTCGACGGCAAATTGCTCGCCACTGAAAAATTCGAGATCAAGCCCCAGGGACCATCGAGAAACTGATGAGCGCCACCTCAGCCGTTTCACCAACACGAATCACTCCCGGCAGCCAGACCGGCTCCTCCGGCGCGCAGGTTCACGCCAAAACAATCGGCGCGAAAATTCGCGCGCAGGGCGCGGCCTCGGTACGGATTCTGAACGGTGACATGTTTCCCTGGATGCGCAGCGGCGATCAGGTATTCGTGCGGCGCTGGAATTTCGAACTGCTGCGTCCCGGCGACGTAATTCTTTTCGAGCGCAACGAAGAATTTTTCGTTCATCGCGTAATTCGCACCGAAAGCCGGAAAGCCGCTAAAACTGTGATCACCAAAGGCGATGCGCTCGACTCAGCCGACATTCCAGTCACCGAAGAAGAGTTCGTCGGCCGCGCCACGCGAATCCACCGCGGCAAGCGCCACATCGATATCCAATCCCTCGGGCAACGCATCGCGGGGCGCACGCTCGCGCGCCTCTCGAAGTTCAGCGCCGCGGTGTACGCTCCACTCCGCTTCGTGAAACGCCTCTTCGTCTAGCAAAACGCCTTACGCAGAAAAAAGTACTGCACCGCCGTGGCACATTGCACTTCCGTCCCGCCACAATCCCCGATCATCTTGCATTCATATACGGCAGAGAAACTCTGAGGTAGAATCGTCGGGTTCGGACAAACGGATACGCACCTCCCCGTGATTCCGCCTTTTGCGCCGCAATGTAGGAGTCATCGGAGCAATCAAATAGGCTGTAACCGGATGCAAGCCAAGAGCATCCGACCCTGAAGACCATCAATTCGAGACTGACCGGAGGACATTATGAGTTCGACCGCTGATACCACCGCTTCCACCGCGGGCAATGCGCACGGCGAAAATCCGCTGAAGGCGCTCACCAAGTTTGGCCAGTCCGTCTGGCTCGATTACATCCGGCGCGACCTGATTTCCACCGGCGAACTGCAGAAGCTGATCACGAACGACGGCCTGCGCGGCATGACGTCCAACCCGTCGATTTTCGAGAAGGCCATCGCGGGCAACGCCGATTACCAGAAGGATTTGAACGAATTCGCGAAGGACAAGAGCCTCGACGCGAAGGGCATCTACGAGCACATCGCGATCAAGGACATCCAGTCCGCCGCCGACGTGATGAAATCCGTTTACGACCAGACGGCTCACCGCGACGGATACATCAGCCTGGAAGTTTCGCCGTTCCTTGCGCACGACACCGCGGGAACGATCGAAGAAGCGCGCCGCCTGTGGAAGACCGTGGACCGCAAGAACCTGATGGTGAAGGTGCCGGGCACCAAGGAAGGCATTCCGGCGATCAAGCAGCTGATCGGCGAAGGCATCAATATTAATGTGACGCTGCTTTTCGCTCAGGACGTTTATGAACAGGTCGCCGAGGCCTACATTTCAGGTCTCGAAACGCTTGTGAAGAACGGCGGAGACGTCAGCAAAATCGCCAGCGTGGCCAGCTTCTTCATCAGCCGCATCGACACGCTGATCGACGGCCAGATCGACGCGAAGGCCAACGCCACCACCGACGCGGCGCAAAAGGCGGCGCTCGAAAAGATTCGCGGACAAGTTGCCATTGCGAACGGCAAGCTCACCTACCAGGCTTACAAGCGCATCTTCAGTGGCGCACGTTGGGAAGCACTCGCGGCGAAGGGAGCGAAGTCGCAGCGCGTTCTGTGGGCCAGCACCAGCACGAAGGATCCGAAATTCAGCGACGTGTACTACGTCGAAGGCCTGATCGGCCAGGACACCGTCGATACAATTCCTCCGGCCACTCTCGACGCGTTCCGCGATCACGGAAAGCCGCGCGCGAGCCTGGAAGAAAATATTCCCGCCGCGAAGGAAACGATGGACGGCCTCGCCAAGTCCGGCATCTCGATGAAAGCCGCCACCGACAAACTCACCGAAGACGGCGTGAAGCTTTTCGAAGAGGCCTTCGATAAGCTGCTCGGCGCGGTGAAGACGCAGGTCGCCAAAGTTGCCGGAGGCGCGAAGTGAACAAGCTGACCTACAAACTTCCCGACAATCTCGCGAGCGCCGTGCAGGGCACGCTGGCCGACTGGAAAAAAGGCGACAAGGTGAAGCGCCTGTGGGCCGGCGACGCGACGCTCTGGTCGAATCAGGACGAGTCCAAGTGGATCGGCTGGCTCACCGAAGCGGACAAGCCGATCTCCACCGAAGCGCGTTACAGCGACTACACCAAGCTCGCGGAAGATATTCAGAAGGCCGGATTCACGCACGCCGTGCTGCTCGGAATGGGCGGCTCGAGCCTTTGCGTCGAAGTTTTCGAAAAGACCTACGGCAAGATTGGCTCGCAGCCGCAAATGCACGTACTCGACTCCACCGACCCCGCGCAGATTCGCACCGTCGAAAAGAGCATCGACATCGCGAAGACGCTTTTCATCGTCGCGAGCAAGTCCGGCAGCACGCTCGAACCGAACATCTTCAAGGAATATTTCTACGAGCTCACCTCGAAAGCCATCGGCGCGGACCAGGCCGGGAAGCGCTTCATCGCAATCACCGATCCCGGCTCGCACATGCAGAAGGTAGCGGAGCAAGACGGATTCCGCGCGATCTTCTACGGCGTGCCGAGTATTGGCGGCCGCTACTCCGCGCTTTCGAACTTCGGTAAGGTTCCCGCTTCGATTCAGGGCGTCGATCTCGCGAAGTTTCTTGCCAACGTCGATCTGATGGTGAAGGCGTGCGGCGCGGACGTTCCGGCGGATCAAAATCCTGGCGCGATTCTCGGCGCGATTCTGGGGACGCTGCAGAAGACCGGCCGTGACAAAGTCACGATTTTCGCGTCGGAAGGTATCTCGGATCTCGGTGCCTGGCTCGAGCAGCTCCTCGCCGAATCCACCGGCAAGATCGGCAAAGGCCTGATCCCGGTTGATCTCGAAACGATCGGCGCGCCGGAAGTTTACGGCAACGATCGCATCTTCGCGTACGTGCGCCTCGAAAACGGCGCGGACCCGAAGCTCGATGCGGCCGTATCGGCGCTAGAGAAAGCCGGCCATCCCGTGGTGCATATCTCCGTCGCGGACAAGTACGACCTCGGCGAAGAGTTTTACCGCTGGGAAATCGCGACCGCCGTGGCGGGCTCGATCATCGGCATCAACCCTTTCAATCAGCCCGACGTGGAAGCCAGCAAAATCGAAACGCGCAAGCTGACCGACCAGTATGAAAAGGAAGGGAAGCTGCCGGTCGAAGCGCCGTTCTTCGAGGACAAGGGCATCAAGCTTTTCTCCGACCCCAAGAACACCGAAGCGTTGAAGGCAGCGGTGGGCGCGAATCCGACGCTGGTCAGCTACCTGAAAGCTCACCTCAGCCGCATCAAGCCCAACGACTACTTTGCGCTGCTCGCTTACGTAGAACGCAACGACGCGCACAAAAAGACACTGCAAACGGCTCGTCTCGCCGTGCGTGACAAAAAACACGTCGCGACCTGCCTCGGTTTCGGTCCGCGCTTCCTACACTCCACCGGACAAGCCTACAAGGGCGGCCCGAACACCGGCGTCTTCCTCCAGGTCACCTGCGACGACGCGGCCGATCTGAAAGTGCCGGGCCACACTTACACGTTTGGAATCGTGAAGGCCGCTCAGGCGCGCGGCGACTTCCAGGTGCTCGCGGATCGAGGGCGTCGTGCGTTGCGCGTCCATCTGAGCGCCGATGTGGCTGCGGGCCTTTCGACGCTGCAGCAGGCGATTGCCGAAGCGCTCGCGTAAACGGCGCAGCTCAAAGATGTGTGGTGTGCGGAGGGCGGCCTGATGGAGCACGGAAGTTCCTTTGAATTTCACGAGGAAGAATCAGGCCGTCCCGCGCATCCGTGCATTATGGTTATTTTTGGAGCGTGCGGCGATTTAACCAAACGCAAGCTCATCCCTGCGCTCTACAATCTCGCGAAGAGCGACCTTCTCCCCCGAAATTTCGCAATCATCGGCGTCTCGCTGCAGGAATCGAGCGATGAAGCGTTTCGCACGAAGGCCACGAAAGACATCCACGAATTCGGCACGATCGAAGTGGACGAATATTCGTGGGAATCCTTCAAGCGGCGGCTTTATTACCTTTCCGGCGATTTTCAGGATCCTCAGCTTTTCAAAAACCTCGGCGACGTGCTGAGAAAGGTCGAGGCGGAGCAGGGCACCCAGGGAAATTGCATTTTTTACCTCGCCACCTCGCCCGCGTTTTTCCCCATCGTGATTCAGCAGCTTGGCAAGGCAGGACTCACGCACGAAGAGCAGGGCAAGTGGCGCCGCGTGGTGATCGAAAAGCCATTTGGACACGATCTCGCAAGCGCCGTCGCGCTGAACAAAGAAATCGGCCAGGTGCTCGACGAGCACCAGATTTACCGCATCGACCACTACCTCGGCAAAGAAACCGTACAGAACATTCTCGCGTTCCGCTTCGCGAACGGAATTTTCGAGCCGGTCTGGAATCGCCGCTACGTCGATCACGTCCAGATCACCGTCGCCGAAGAACTCGGCGTCGAACTCCGCGGAGATTACTACGACAAAGCCGGCGCCATGTGCGACATGGTGCCCAATCACATTCTGCAGCTCATCACGCTCACCGCCATGGAGCCGCCGATCTCCTTCGACGCCTCCTCGGTGCACGACGAGCAAACCAAAATCCTGCGCGCCATTCAGCCGCTGAATCCCGAGCGCGTGCTCGACCACGCCGTCCGCGGCCAGTACGGCGAAGGCGTCATTGACGGAAAGCCGGTCCCGGCCTACAACACCGAACCCAACGTAAAGCCGCACTCCACCACCGAAACGTTCGTCGCGCTCTCACTCAGCATCGATAGCTGGCGATGGGCCGGTGTTCCGTTTTACCTCCGCACCGGAAAGCGCTTGAAAGAGCGCGTCACCGAGATTGTGATCCGTTTCCGGCGGCCGCCCTTCATGCTTTTCCGTAAGACGCATGTGCAGGCGCTTCCGCCCAACGAACTCGTGCTCAACATTCAACCCGACGAAGGCATCTCACTCAGCTTCGAAGCCAAAGTGCCCGGCCCCGTGGTGCGGCTCGGCGCGGTGAATATGGATTTCCAGTACGCCGATTACTTCGGCACCACGCCCTCCACCGGTTACGAAACGCTTCTCTACGACTGCATGATGGGCGATCCCACGCTTTTCCAGCGCGCGGATATGGTGGAGGCGTCGTGGACGGTGGTTCAGCCGATTCTCGACGTGTGGAAGGCGATTCCGCCGCGCGATTTTCCAAATTACGCGGCAGGCAGTTGGGGCCCCGAAGCTGCTTTCGAATTGCTGCGTCGCGAAGGCCGCGAGTGGCGCGATCCATCACGCAAACCACTAACACTAAAGGATACCCGTCTCACGCATCCCGTCGGGCATCTAACCTCCGTACTGAAGTCCTAACAAAAACGCATCCGTGTAAGTGACGGGCATCACCTTTACCTGCAATCCAAATTTTGAGTCGTGGAGTCACACCGCTTGCTGTTCCGTTGTGGTACAGTGCCGCGCATCCAGACGGTCGCCGCAGCGATACTTCGATGAATAACCAGCCCAACGCCCCCTTGAGTCGTGCCAATCGCACAGCGAGAATCCTCGCGCGCGTCGCATGGGCGGCGCTTCCAGTTTTCTTGATCGCACTTGTCGCAGTAGCCGCAGAGCCGCACGATCCCGGGCTCGTTCCCAGCATCTTCAAACCGGATTCTACGCCCGCCGACCACATTTACGGCGTCGCGCTGTTCGTGCTCACCGTCACCGGCGCGATTTTTGTCGCCGTGTTCTCGTTGCTCGTGTACGCCATCGTGCGCTTTCGCGCCAAGCCCAATGACGATACGCACGAGCCAACGCAGGTTTACGGCAGCAACCAGATCGAACTCGCATGGACCGTGATTCCCGTTCTGATCGTCGTGATGCTGTTTCTCGCCACCGCGCGCGTGATCGCGGAAATACAGGACGCGCCTCCGCCTCCGGGAACGGTGAACGTCACCGCCGTCGGCCATCAATTCTGGTGGGAGTTCCGCTATCCCGACCTCGGCATTGTCACCGCAAACGAACTCCACGTTCCGGTGAGCGATCCTGCGGAATCGACGCCCACCTACCTCAAACTTCTCTCTGCGGATACGGATCACAGCTTCTGGGTTCCGCGCCTGGCTGGGAAAACCGACCTGATTCCGAATCGAGTGAACAACACATGGATCGACCCGCATCACACCGGTCTATACCTCGGCCAGTGCGCGCAATATTGCGGCACGCAGCACGGCCTGATGCTGCTTCGCGTGTATGTCGATTCGCGAGAAGACTTCAAAGCGTGGGCCGAGGCGCAAGCGGCTCCAGCGCCACTCGCCTCCTCGGATTCGAATTCCGAGGCCGGCTACGGCCGAAAAATTTTCGAGACCACATCGTGCATCAACTGTCACGCAGTGAAGGGGACCGTCGCCGACGGCCGCTTCGGTCCGGACCTGACGCACCTGATGAGCCGCAAAACGCTCGCATCCGGCGCCGCGGATAACACGCCGGAAAAATTGAAGCAGTGGATCAAGGATCCGGATTCGATCAAGCCCGGCTCGCTGATGCCGGCGATGCGGCTCACGGAGAAAGATTTGAACGCGCTGACCGCATATTTGCTGACGCTCCGGTAATTCCGGAAAGGAGGGACCATGTCGTCTGAAACGATGGCGCTTTCACCACATGCGGTCGAGACGCAATCCCTCGCGGAGCGGTTGCACGGTTGGGCTACCACTGTCGATCACAAGCGCATTGGGCTCATGTACATCGGCTACTCGCTGATGTTCCTGGTGATCGGCGGAATCGAAGCCATCGTCATGCGTGCTCAGCTCGCTCTGCCCAACAATGACCTGGTCTCGCCCCAGGTGTTCAATCGCATGTTCACCATGCACGGCACCACCATGATTTTCTTCGTGGCGATGCCCATCCTTTTCGGATTTGGAAACTACACTGTTCCGCTGCTGATCGGCGCGCGCGATATGGCGTTTCCGCGGCTCAACGCGTTCAGTTTCTGGCTCACGGTGTTTGGCAGTCTGCTGCTTTATTTCAGTTTCATCGGCGGATACGGCCTGTATGGTGCCGGCAACGCACCGGACGTTGGGTGGTTCGCTTACGCCCCGCTCACCGCCAAGGTTTTCTCGCCGGGCCACAGCTCGGATTTCTGGTCGCTCGGCCTGATCGTCTCCGGCTTTGGCACTATCGGTACAGCCGTCAATATGATCACCACGATAGCGTGCATGCGCTGCCCGGGCATGAAGCTCAATCGAATGCCCCTGTTCGCGTGGATGAACCTGGTGATGTCCGGCATGGTTTTATTTGCGCTCACTCCGCTTACTGCCGCGCAGGTAATGATTTGCTTCGATCGATACCTGGGCGCCCATTTCTTCGACACCCAGGCCGGCGGTTCAGCGGTGATGTGGATGCACTTCTTTTGGATCTTCGGGCACCCCGAGGTTTATATCCTCATCATTCCGGCCTTCGGGTTCATCTCCGAGATTGTTCCGGTCTTCTCGCGCAAGCCAATCTTCGGCTACCCCATCATGGTCGGCGCCACAGTCGCGATTGGCTTTATTAGCTTCAGCGTGTGGGCGCACCACATGTTCACCGTCGGCATGAACTCGTACGGCAACACGTTTTTCGCGATCACTACCATGGCGGTGGGCGTTCCCACCGGCATAAAAATTTTCAACTGGCTCGGCACGATGTGGGGCGGGAAGATCCAGTTCAAGACGCCGATGCTGTTTTGCGTGGCGTTTTTGTTTCAATTTCTCATCGCCGGGCTTACCGGCATCATGCTGTCCTCGACCCCGTTCAATTGGCAGTTGAGCGGCTCGTATTTCGTTGTGGCGCATTTCCATTACGTGATTGTCGGCGGAATTTTGTTCGCGGTGTTTGCCGGCTTTTATTACTGGTTCCCGAAAATGAGCGGAAAGATGCTCAGCGAGACGCTTGGCAAATGGCACTTCTGGCTCTTTGTGATCGGCTTCCATCTCACATTCGATTTCATGCACATCCCTGGCCTTCTGGGCATGCCGCGCCGCGTTTATACCTACGAGGCCGGCCGCGGTTGGGAGATCTGGAATCAGATCGTCACAGTTGGCGCGGTATTTCAGGGCATCGCCATTTTGACCTTCGTATTCAACATGATTTGGTCGTACTGGAAGGGGCAAGACGCAGGCTCGGATCCCTGGGATGCGTGGACGCTTGAATGGACCACCAGTTCGCCTCCACCCGAATACAACTTCGAAACGATTCCCGTCGTGCACAGCAGCCGGCCGCTGTGGGATTTAAAGCACCCGGAAGATCCGGATTGGAAATATGAGTAGAGCAATGCGCGCCCGAGGAAATCGATGAGTTCGACGACGCTAACGCCCCCGCCGGTTGAGACGCCGTGGGTTCTGCCCTCGCGCGGCAAAGTCGGCATGTTCAGCCTGATCGCCGCCGAGTCAGCGATCTTCACGATTTTCGTCGTGGCCTACGTTTTCTACATCGGGAAGAGCTTGTCAGGCCCCACTCCGCGCGAAGTTCTCGAATTGCCAATTTTCATTTCGATCTGCCTGATCTCGAGCAGCTTGACGATTCACTACGCCGTCAGCGCGTTGCGGAAAGGAAGTCGCGGCGTCTTCACAGGTTTGTGGGCGCTCACGATTGCGCTGGGCGCGATTTTTCTGGCCGGAACGGGGTTGGAGTGGCGCCGCCTGATTTATGAAAAAGGCCTCACGATCCGCACGAATCTTTTTGGCACGACCTATTATTCGCTTGTCGGGCTGCACGCATTCCACGTGATCCTCGGCTTGTTTGGGCTTTCGCTTGTTCTGGCGTTTGCGCTGTTCGGTTGGGTGAAGCAGGAACACGCCGAACGAGTGGAAGTGTTGTCTCTTTACTGGCATTTCGTTGACGTGGTTTGGGTCGTCGTCTTTTTCGTGGTTTACGTTCTCGGACGTTGAGGATTCATTGCCGGCGATGAGCAACGAACATCAAATATCGAACCCGCCGCACGAAAACGGCATCGTGATGCCGCAGCCAACCGCGTGGCCCATCACCTTGGCGTTCGGCTTCATGCTGCTGTTGGCGGGCCTCGTCACCAGCGCCACGGTCAGCGTCCTCGGCTTCATCTTGATGTTCGCAGGATGCGTCGGATGGTTCCGCGACGTGCTGCCCCACGAGAAACACGTTGTACTTCCTCTCGAAAAGAAAACCGTTGGCCCTATTCGTACGGGCCGCGCGCAGGTTAAGGTGTTTGACCTCCCGCCCGATCACGCCCGGGCCTTCCTCCCAATCACCTACTATCCGATTTCGGCGGGAATTAAGGGCGGTCTTGCCGGTTCCGTCGCAATGGCTGTGCTCGCTGTCGCCTATGGCGTGATTAAGCAGGGCAGCGTTTGGTATCCAATCAATTTGTTGTCCGCTGCGATTTATTCCCAATCGGTTCAATTCGGAACGGGATCGCTCAAGACTTTTCACCTCAACAGCTTCCTGGCTGCGTGCGCCATCCACCTCATCACGTCGCTGCTCGTAGGTTTGCTCTACGGCGCGATGCTTCCGATGGTTCCGCGCCGGCCGATTCTGCTGGGTGGTTTCATCGCCCCGATCATGTGGTCGGGTCTTCTGTACACGGCGCTCGGCATCTTGAACCCGCTACTCGACAAAAAGATCGACTGGCTCTGGTTCGTGATCTCGCAGTTTGGTTTCGGCATCGTTGCCGGCCTGGTCGTGTCGCGTCAGGACAAAGTCTTCACCCAACAAAATATGCCTTTCGCACTCCGCGCCGGAATCGAAGTGCCAGGCGCGATGCGGGAACGAAGCGCTGGAAGTTCTCCCGACGAGGACGGCCGGCGATGAACGCCTCGCGTGCCTTTTTCGCCAGCGCCGCTCTCGCCACGTTGCTCGCAGCCTCCGGCTGCACGAGCCTGCCGGGAAAGCCGGCTGCGGATTCCATTCCTGTGCAGCCCGAAAACGTTGTCAATTTCGAAGCGCTCTACGCGCAGAATTGCGCCGGATGCCACGGCGTCGGCGGTAAAGGCGGCATCGCAATTGGCCTTGCCGACCCCGCCTATCTTTCTATCGCGGACGACGCCGTGATTCGCAAAGTCACTGCAAACGGCGTGGCAGGCACCGCGATGCCGGCCTTCGCGCAATCCGCGGGCGGCCTGCTCACGGACGCGCAGGTCGATGCCATCGTCACCGGCATTCGCACGCGCTGGGGAAAGCAAGGTGCCGCCGGCACGTTACAGAATCCGCCTCCATATGCGGCGTCCATCCCCGGAAATGCAGCGCACGGCGCCGAAGTCTTCGCATCATTCTGTTCCACCTGTCACGGCCCCGGCGGCAAAGGCAGCGCAACCACGAGTTCGATCGTCGATCCTGCGTACCTTTCTCTTGTCAGCGATCAGGATTTGCGCACCACGGTGATCGCGGGCCGTGCTGACATCGGCTCACCGAATTTCTGCGGCGATGTGGCGGGGAAGTGCATGACGGCGCAGGAAGTCACCGACGTTGTGGCGTGGCTCGCATCGCAACGCGTTGAAACTCCGGGCCAGCCGTATCCCAACGCCGCACCCGGCGGCCCAGAGAAGAGCGGAGTGAAGAAATGAGCGACCAGAATTCTCTATCGCGCCGTGCCGCGCTGACCAAAATCGCTTTTGCGTTCAACGCTGTCGTCGGCGCCGTCCTGGCCGTGCCCGTGATCGGCTACCTGCTCTCGCCTATGGTCCGCGCGCGCAGAAACGGCTTCACCTCGTGGTTCGTGCTCGGCGACGTGTCGAAATTTCCAGCCGGCCAAACCCGCCTCGCCACCTACCGCAATCCCATCGCGAATGCATGGGACGGCCAGACGGCAGACATCGCCTGTTGGGTCCGCAATATCGACGGCACTCAGTTCCAGGTGTTCGCTGTGAACTGCGCGCACCTCGGCTGCCCCGTGCGCTGGTTCCCGCAATCGGGACTCTTCATGTGCCCGTGTCACGGCGGCGCGTATTACGAAGACGGTTCTCGCGCCTCAGGCCCTCCCGAGCGCGGCCTTTTTGTTTACAACCACAAAATCGAAAAGGGACAGCTTTGGATTGATGCCGGCTCGCTGCCCACCCCTGGCGGAAACGCCTTCATTATTTTGGATAACGGAAAACGATGCGCCTGATCTCACAAATCGGCGATTGGCTCGACGCGCGCCTTCAGATAGCCGCCGATCTGCGCGAGACGATGGATCATCCGGTCCCGAAAAGCGCCGCGAGCTGGTTTTATGTGTTCGGCAGCGGCGCCCTGGTGATTTTCGGGCTCCAGGTCGTCACCGGGATTTTGCTCGCGCTGCTGTACGTTCCGTCGGCAGGCGAAGCGTGGAACAGTCTGCAGTCTCTCAATCACGATGTCACGCTGGGCTGGTTCTTGCGCGGGATGCACGGCTGGGGATCGAACTTCATGGTCGCCATCGTGCTGCTTCACATGGTCCAGGTCTTTCTTTTCGGTGCGTACAAATTTCCACGTGAACTCACCTGGGTCGTCGGAATTTGTCTGCTGCTCATGACCTTGGGCATGGCCTTTACCGGCCAGGTGCTCCGCTTCGATCAGGACGCCTACTGGGGACTCGGCATCGGCGCGTCCATCGCCAGCCGCGTTCCGATCCTGGGACCACAAATTGTCCACTTGATGTTAGGCGGACCGATCATCGCCGGCGCCACGCTCTCCCGTTTCTTCGCGCTCCACGTTTTCGCGATTCCCGGCTTGCTGATTGGCCTCGTCAGCCTACACCTGCTGATGGTCCTCAAGCTCGGCATCAACGAGTGGCCGATGCCGGGCCGCGTCGTTCGCCGCGCAACTTACCTCAAGGAATACAAAGAGCTGGTTCACAACGACGGCGAGCCTTTCGTCCCCTACGCGATCTGGAAAGATGTTTTCTTCGCGGGAATTCTGATAGCGTGCATCGCGCTGTGCGCGGCGTACTTTGGCCCGTTCGGTCCCACCGGCCGGCCCGACCCCACCAACATCCAGGCGATTCCGCGTCCTGACTATTTTTTCCTCTGGCTCTACGCCTTGCTCGCGCTGCTTCCGCCGGAGATGGAAACGCCCGCGCTGCTCATCGGCCCTGTAGTGGTGATCGGCGGCTTGCTCGCGCTGCCGTTTCTTTTCGGTGAAGGCGAAAAGAGCTGGAAGCGCCGCCCGGTCGCGGTGATTTCCGTGCTGCTGATCGCCGTCTCGCTTGGCACGTTCACCCATTTATCGAGTTACACGCCGTGGAGCCCGATCATGGACGCGTGGAGCGCCGACGCAATCCCGCCCAGCGAGCTCGCGCATCGCAGTGCGCTCGAACGCCAGGGCGCGCTCGTCTTCCAGGAAAAGCAGTGCCACAACTGCCATTCGCTCGGCAACGAAGGCGGCCTCCGCGGACCTGCGCTCGATTCCGTTGCCACCCGCCTCACGCAAGATCAGTTGATTCGCCAGGTGATTCAGGGCGGCGGCAACATGCCCGCCTACGGCAAAAATCTCAGTCCTTCGCAAACGACGGCGCTCGTCGCGTTCCTCGAAACGCTTCGGCGTGAAGGGCAGCCGCCCGCACGGAACGCCGCCCTCGCGGACGAGGGATCTGCGTCCGCGCCGCCCAGCACAGCGACGACTCCGAAACAGTAGCGACGAGTGACGCCCGAACTCCACACCGCTCTGCGTTCCTGGTCGCCCCCCATCGGTGTAAACGTCGCGATCGTCCTTTCGCTCGCGATCTATTTTCGCGGCTGGCTCCGCATCCGTCGCGCCCGTGCCGACGCTTTGCCCGCTTCTCGCCTCGCGGCATTCGGGTGCGGCATGTTCGCGCTGTGGCTCGCTATCGGCTCGCCGCTGGAAGCGCTCGACGATTCATCGCTCTTCGCTCACATGGTGCAGCACCTGCTCCTGATGCTCGCCGCTCCGCCGCTCATCCTGCTCGGTGCGCCGGCGCTCCCTTTCCTTCACGGCCTGCCGTCGTGGTTTGTTCGCGTGCCGCTCGGAGCCTTTCTCCGGGCGCGCGCCGTCCAAAAAATTGGCGAATTCATCACCGAACCGCTCTTCTGCTGGCTCGCCGCGATCGTCGTCATGATCGGCTGGCACGTCCCCGCCGCGTTCGAGCTCGCGCTCCGCTCCGACGGCTGGCACGAACTCGAGCACGCCTGCTTCTTCTTCACATCAATTCTGTTTTGGTGGCCGGTCGTGCAGCCATGGCCCAGCGTTTCTCGGTGGCCCCGTTGGACCATGCCGCTCTACTTGCTTCTCGGCATGATTGCAGGGAGCGCCGTCTCGGCCTACATGGTCTTCTCCGAGATCGTCCTGTATCCTTCGTATCAACAGTCGCCGCGAATCTTCCCGCTCTCGCCGATAGACGATCAGGCCGCCGCCGGCGGTCTGATGTGGTTCGCCATGACCATCGCATTTCTCGTCCCCGCCGTCATCATCATGATTCGCTATCTCTCTCCAAAACGCTCGAGTGCCGCCGCTCATCACGTCGCACCCACAGGCGTCCGCGCCTCGTGAATCGATTAAATTTCGGATTCAACGCCCGTCCCGTCACCTCGTAGCGAAACTTCGCTTCGTTCAGTGTTTCGCTGTATAGCTCACTCCCGCTCCCTCCATCGTACAATTCCAAGACGATGAAAATGATACGGTTCCGTCGCCGTGCCGCGTACCATAGCTCCGGTAAACACCGGATGGCTTCCACAAAACTCGGCGCGAGAACCTTTCATTTTTCACCGCATTTTCCGGCGAGCAGTCCTGCCTCTTTCGAGCACTTCGGAATACGCCAGAACCAGAAAGCGCTTTAAGTTTTTCCCGATACGTTTCGAGTTCCATTGCGACTTGTGTGGCTGAACACGACGCTCAATGACCAAGCCCATCACTCCCGTTCCTATACCCGGCGAGCCCGAAGAGCCGATCCGCGCCGAGCTTTTTAGCCCGGAGCGTCTTGAGCAACACGGTGAAAGCCTTGCCGCCGCGCAAACAGTTTCGACTCCGATCGACGCTGGCCGCCCGTTAATTCCACGCGTGCTCGAAAATGGCCGGGTCTTGCTGGAGTACTACCGCTCCACCGCCGAAGCGATTCAGCACGATCAGGCCATCACGCCCGCCGCGGAATGGCTCGTCGATAATTTCTACATCGTCGAAGAGCAGCTCCGCGAAATTCGCGATGACTTGCCGGCAGGCTACTACCGCAAGCTTCCGAAGCTCAAGGAAGGCCATCTCGAAGGGTTTCCGCGCGTGTTTGGAGTCGCGTGGGCCTACGTCGCGCACACAGACAGCCGCTTCGATCCCGAGATGCTGCGCAGCTTCGTTTCGGCCTACCAGCGCGTGCAGCCGCTCACGATTGGTGAACTCTGGGCCGTCGCCATCACGCTCCGCGTCGTGCTCGTCGAAAATCTGCGCCGCATCGCCGAACGCCTGGTTCGCAATCGCCAGTCGCGCGTGGAAGCCGACCTGCTTGCCGACAAAGTCCTCGGCACCGCCGGCCAGACGCAGGTTCCCGCCGACGTGCTCGTAAAAGATTACGAAAATCGCAAACTCGACCGCGCGTTTGCCGTGCAACTCGTCCAGCGTCTCCGCGACGTCGATCCCAAAGTCGCGCCGATTCTGGGATGGCTCGATAAACGCCTCACCGCCGAGGGCACCACCAGCGACGAAATCGTCCGCGCCGAGCATCAAGATCAGGCCGCGACCACCGTCACCGTCCGCAACATCATCACCAGCATGCGGTTGATGATCACCTTTGACTGGCAGACTTTCTTCGAGAACATCAGCCTGGTGGACGAAATCCTCCGCAAGGGCAGCGCGTTTGCCGAGATGGATTTTTCCACGCGCGACTATTACCGTCACGCCATCGAAAATCTTTCGCGCGGCTCGAAATTCTCGGAAACCGAAGTCGCTCAACGTGCCGTCAACAGGGCGCACAACGCGCAAGTCCGCCGCGGACCCAAAGGCGAATCGCTCGACAGCCGCCAATTCGATCCCGGCTATTACCTGATTTCCCACGGCCGCATCGACTTCGAAAAGGAACTCGGATTCAAAGTGTCCTGGCGCCGGGGGCTTCTTCGCAGTTATGTTCGCGGCGCCGCCGCCGGATACCTCGGCACGATCCTGCTTCTCACCATCGCCGTACTCGCCCTGCCGCTTCTCCACGCCTCCGAGCAGGGCACCAGTTGGAAACTGCTTCTCTTAATGGCGCTGCTCGCATCGATTCCTGCTTCCGACCTCGCCATCTCGCTCGTCAATCGCGCCGTCACCGATCTTCTCGGCCCGCGCACGCTCGCGCGCCTCGAACTGAAAGACGGCGTGCCCGAGTCGCTTCGCACCATCGTCGTCGTGCCGATGCTGCTCACTTCCGCGAAGACGATCAAGTCGCAGGCCGAGCATCTCGAAGTCCACTACCTCGCAAATCCCGATGGCGATTTGCGCTTTGCGATTCTCTCCGATTGGCTCAATGCTCCTACCGAGTCTGCGCCCGGCGATGAAGAGCTTCTCAGCGCCGCAACCGCGGCGATTGCCGATCTCAACGAGAAACACGGACTCCCACCCGGCGAAGGCGATCGCTTCTATCTCCTTCACCGCAAGCGCACCTGGAATCCGCAAGAGCAGGAATGGATGGGCTGGGAGCGCAAGCGCGGCAAGCTCCACGAGCTGAATCAGCTGCTCCGCGGCTCAACCACCACCAACTTTTTGCCGATCGCCGGAAAGCTTCCGCAGCTGCCGCCGGACATTAAGTACGTCATCACGCTCGATGCCGATACGCGCCTGCCCCGAGGCGCCGCCAGCCGCCTGGTTGGCACGATGGCGCATCCGCTCAATCTTCCGAAGTACGATCCTTCGCAGGGCCGCATCGTTGAAGGTTATTCGATCGTTCAGCCGCGCATCACGCCCACTCTGCCCACCGATCGCGAAGGTTCGCTCTTCCAGCGAATTTTCTCCGGACCGGCCGGCATCGATCCTTACGCGTCGGCTGTGTCTGACGTTTACCAGGATTTATTTCGCGAAGGTTCGTACACAGGGAAGGGCATTTACGACGTGGATGCCTTCGAAACCGCTCTCGACGGAAAAGTGCGCGAGAACACCCTTCTCAGCCACGACCTTTTCGAGGGAATCTTCGCCCGCGCTGCTCTCGCGTCCGACATCGAACTTTTCGACGAGTATCCATCGCACTACGAAGTCGCCGCCTCACGCGCGCACCGCTGGATTCGAGGCGATTGGCAGTTGCTCCCTTGGATCTTCGGCAAGGGCCGCTTGCCGGCCGGGCAGGCGCGCAACATCCACATCCCGATCATCAGCCGCTGGAAAATGTTCGACAATCTCCGCCGCTCGCTCTCCGCGCCGGCGATGTTTCTCACGCTTCTCGCCGCCTGGCTGATTCCGCAGCTAAGCCCCTGGGTGTGGACGCGCTTCATCCTCACCACGATCTCGATCCCGTCGCTCATTTCTTTTCTCGTCGGACTGAACCCGCGCCTTGGCGGAATCTCCAAGCGCAGCCACATCCGCAACGTGCTGTCCGATCTTTACCTCGGACTCACCCAGATCGGCATCACCGTCACCATGCTCGCGTTTCAAGCGTGGCTCTCGGCAGACGCGATCGGCCGCACGCTCGTTCGGCTCTGGTTCACGCACAAGCATTTGCTCGAATGGACCACGGCCGCCCAGGCCTCTCGCGCCGCCGACCTGAAATTCGTCGGCATTTACCGCCGCATGATTTCCAGCGTCGTCCTTGCCATCCTCGTTTTTCTCGCGGTGTTCTACCTCCGGCCGCACGCGCTTTGGGCCGCCGTTCCATTCGTCGCGTTGTGGATTGCAGCGCCGGGCGTCGCGCGCTGGATCAGCATGCCGCCCAAACTGCCGGAGGTTGAGCCGCTCGTCGAACCCGACGCCAAAGTTCTGCGCACCATCGCCCGCGCCACCTGGCGCTACTTCGAAACTTTCGTCACCGCCGAAGACAATTTCCTTCCGCCCGACAATTTTCAGGAAGACCCCAAGCCCGTCGTCGCGCACCGCACTTCGCCGACGAACATCGGCCTCTACCTGCTGTCCGCACTCTGCGCGCGCGACCTTGGTTGGTGCGGCGCACTCGAAGTCGTCGACCGCCTGGAAGACAGCTTCCGCACGCTCGGAAAACTCGAAGCGTACCGCGGCCATCTCTACAACTGGTACGACACGCGCGACCTGCGCCCACTCGACCCCAAATACGTCTCGAGCGTCGATAGCGGCAACCTCGCCGGAAATCTCATCGTCATCGCCAACGGTTGCCGCGAGTTGATTCGCGAGCCGTGGGATGGCAAGCGCATGCTCGAGGGCCTCGACGACAACGTGCACCTGCTTCGCGACGCGATGGCTCGCATCGACGACACCAAGCGCACGCACACCGTCACCCGCAAGCAGCTCAGCAACGCGACCGACGCCTTCGCCGCGCAGCTTTCGCCCCTTCCGCAGAGCGCCACCGAGTGGGCAACACGCTTCGTCGAGTTGCACGATCGCTTGAAAAATCTTGCGGACATCGGCCAGACCTTCGCGCAAGAAGCCGGAAATTCGCCTGACGCCGAGTTGCAAGCCTGGACCGAAGCTGCGCGTAATTCCGTCGAGAGCCATCTTCGCGACGCGCGCATCGCCATTCCGTGGCTGCGCTTGAGCCCTGCCGAAGTTCACTCGCTCGGCGAACGTCAGGCGCGCAACACCGCCGAATGGGTCGCGCTCGCGCCGTTCTTCGAAAAGTTGCCGTCGCCCGAAGCTGCGCCCGACCGTTTCGAAGCCGCGGCCCGCGCTCTGGCTGTTGTTCGCGCAAAAGCCATTCAAGAAAACTCAAACGATCCTGAGCTCATCTCGCACGTCGATACGCTCATCGACGCTCTAAATGGCGCCTCGGCTGACGCCTCCGCGCTCGTCAAGCGGCTCTCCGCCATCGCCGCTACGTCGAAGAAAATGTTCGACCAGATGGACTTCACATTCCTTTACGACACCTCCCGCAAGCTCTTCGCCATCGGCTTCCGCGGCACAGACGGCGCGCTCGATCCAAACTGCTACGACTTGCTCGCCTCCGAAGCGCGTCTCACCAGTTTCATCGCAATCGCCAAGGGCGACGTCCCTTCCGCGCACTGGTTCAAGCTCGGCCGCGCGCTCACGCCCGTCGGCCGCGGCTCCGCGCTGATCTCTTGGTCCGGCTCGATGTTCGAATACCTCATGCCGGCCCTGGTGATGCGTTCCCCCGCAAACAGCCTGCTTACGCAAACCTACGAGCAAGTCGTTTACCGGCAGGTCGAGTACGGCAACGAGCGCGGCGTTCCCTGGGGAATTTCCGAATCCGCCTACAACGCGCGCGACATCGACTTCACCTATCAATACTCGAGCTTCGGTGTGCCGGGCCTCGGCCTGAAACGCGGCTTAATCGAAGACCTCGTGATCGCGCCCTACGCCACCGCGCTCGCGACGATGGTCGAGCCCACTGAAGCCGTGAAAAATTTCGCGCGCATCGCCGAAGCGGGTGGGCGCGGATTCTACGGCTTCTACGAGTCGCTCGATTACACCGGCAGCCGCCTGCCGGAAGGGAAGTCCGTCGCTGTCGTGAAAGCCTACATGGCGCACCACCAGGGCATGTCCATCGTCGCCTGCGCCAATGTGCTTACTGACGGCGCAACGCAGGCTCGTTTTCACGTTGAGCCCATCGTGCAGGCCACAGCGCTGCTTCTGCAGGAGCGCACTCCGCGCGACACTCTCGTCGCTCGTCCGCGCGCAGAAGAAGTTTCTGCCGCCGCGAAAGTTCGGATGTACGTTCCGCCCGTCGTTCGCCGCTTCACCAACGTGAACGAAGCGACCCCGCGCACTCAACTTCTATCCAACGGCCGCTATTCCGTCATGCTCACGTCGGCGGGCTCCGGCTACAGCCGCTGGCATGATATTGCCGTCACCCGCTGGCGCGAAGACGCCACGCGCGATTGCTGGGGCCAGTACGTTTTCCTTCGCGACGTGCAAACCGGCGCTGTCTGGTCCGCCGGCTATCAGCCCACCGGCGCGGAGCCGGACTCCTACGAAGCCACATTCTACGAAGACCACGCCGAGATCATCCGCCGCGATCGCTCGATCACCACATCGCTCGACGTCCTGGTTTCTCCCGAGGACGACGCCGAAGTCCGCCGCGTCTCGATCAGCAATCTGGGCGTCCGCTCGCGCGACATTCAAGTCACTTCCTATGCCGAGCTGTCGCTCACCTCGCAGGCTGCTGACGTCGCGCACCCCGCGTTTGCCAACCTCTTTGTCGAAACTGAGTTTGTGCCGCAAGTTGCCGCGCTCGTCGCCACGCGCCGCAAACGGTCAGACGACGAGCCGTCCGTCTGGGCCGCTCACACCATGGTTGTCGATGGCGATTCGATCGGCGATCTTCAGTACGAAACCGATCGCGCCAATTTCGTCGGCCGCGCGCGCAGCTTGCTCGATCCCGTCTCGGTCATCGACGGCCGCCCGCTCTCCAATACCGTCGGTCCCGTTCTCGATCCGATCATCAGCCTGCGCCGCACCGTCCGCATTCCTCCGGGTTATACCGTGCACATCGTCTTCTCTACGATCGTCGCCGCCGATCGCGAAGCCGTCCTCGAACTTGCCGACAAATACCGCGACCCGCGCATTTTTGAGCGCACCTCCACGCTCGCCTGGACGCAATCGCAAGTGCAACTCCATCATCTGAGCATCACTTCCGAGGAAGCTCACGTTTTCCAGCGCCTCGCCAACGCCATGCTGTACCCCGACCCGATGCTGCGTCCTCCTTCGGATGTGCTCGCGCAAACCAATCTCGACATCAACACGCTATGGTCTCAGGGAATATCGGGCGATCTCCCGATCGTCCTTGCGCGCATCGACGATCCCGACGACGTCGATCTGATCCGCCAGCTCCTTCGCGCGCACGAATACTGGCGCATGAAGCAGATGCCCGCGGACGTCGTCATCATCAACGAAAAGGCGCCATCCTATCTGCAGGAGCTGCACGGCTCGCTCGAAGCTCTGGTGCGCGGCTCGCAAGTGCGCCAGGCGCCCGACGCCGCTGCCGCCAGCGGTAAAGTCTATCTTCTTCGCGACAGCAATCTTCCTCCGCAAGCCAAAGCCCAGTTGCAGGCCATTGCGCGCGTAGTGTTACTCAGCCGCCGCGGCACGCTGGCCGAACAAGTGCTTCGCACGCAGGCCGGCGAATCCTCGCCTGACTATCAGCCCAAGCCGATTCGCGCGAGCAAACGCCAGGACATCCAGCTTCCGCTTCCATTTCTCCAATTTCCAAACGGTCTCGGCGGCTTCGCCGAAAATGGCCGCGAGTACGTCACGGTGCTCAGCGAAGGTCTGCGCACGCCCGAGCCGTGGGTCAACGTCGTCGCGAATCCAAATTTTGGCTTCCTCGTCTCGGAATCCGGCGGCTGCTTCACGTGGTCCGAAAACAGCCACGAAAACCAGCTCACTCCCTGGTCCAACGACCACGTGTTCGATACGCCCGGCGAAGCCATTTACGTCCGCGATGAAGTTTCCGGCGAAGTCTGGTCGCCCACCGCGCTTCCGATCCGCGATGAAGCCGGCACCTACATCGCGCGCCACGGCCAGGGCTACAGCCGCTTCCAGCACGCCTCGCGCGGCATCGTGCTCGATCTCGTTCAATTCGTCCCGCCCGACGATCCGGTAAAAATCTCACGCCTCACCTTGCAGAACGAATCGGGCCGGACGCGCCGCATCTCCGTCACGGCCTACGCCGAATGGCTGCTCGGCAGCTCGCGCAAATCGTCCCAATCGCTGATCACCGAAATCGATTCGCAAACGCGCGCCTTGCTCGTGCGCAGCCCGTGGCTCGGTGAATTTGCCGGGCGCGTCGCCTTCGCCGATCTTGCAGGAAAGCAATCCTCGCTCACCGCCGATCGCGCCGAATTTCTCGGCCGCAACGGTTCGCCGCAACATCCCGCCGCGCTGGAACTCGGCTCGCCGCTCTCCGGCAGGGTCGGTGCCGGCCTCGATCCCTGCGCCGCGCTGCAAACCACGATCGAGCTGCGCCCCGGCGCGCGCGTCGAAGTGGACTTCTTCTTTGGCCAGGGCCGCGATCGCGACCATGCGCGCCAATTGATCTCGCGTTATCGCAGCGCGGATCTCGACGCTCTCTTCCGCACCGTCGTCAAAAATTGGGACGACATCGTCTGCGGCGTCCAGGTGAAAACGCCCGATCCCAGCATGGACGTCCTGCTCAATCGCTGGCTTCTTTATCAAACGCTTTCTTGCCGCATCTGGGCGCGCGCCGCGTTCTATCAGCTCAGCGGTGCGTTCGGTTTCCGCGACCAGCTTCAAGACGTGATGGCGTTCTCCGTCGCGAAACGCACAGTCGCCCGCAATCAAATTCTCCTCGCCGCCGCACATCAATTCCCACAAGGCGACGTGCAGCATTGGTGGCATCCACCCTCGGGCCGTGGCATCCGCACGCGCATGTCCGACGATCTCGTGTGGCTCCCATACGTCGTCACGCAATATCTCGAAGCCACCGGCGACGCGTCGGTCCTCGACGAAGTCGTCCCGTTCATTGACGGCGAACTTCTCGACGAAAATCAGAAGGAAGCCTATTTCCAGCCGACCGTCTCCGGCATCAAAGCCACGATTTTCGAGCACTGCGCTCGCGCCCTCGATAAGTCTCTCTCCGTCGGCGCGCACGGCCTGCCGCTGATGGGCACCGGCGACTGGAACGACGGCATGAATCGCGTCGGCCAGGATGGTAAAGGCGAAAGCGTCTGGCTCGGCTGGTTTCTGCACACAGTTCTTTGGGAATTTGCGAAGGTCGCCGACTCACGCGGCGAGACCGCACGCGCCGAAGCATGGCGCATTCACGTCAGCGCTCTCAAAGCCGCTCTCGAGCGCGACGGTTGGGACGGAGACTGGTATCGCCGCGCCTACTTCGACGACGGCGCGCCTCTCGGCACCGCTCAAGATACCGAATGCCGCATCGACGCCATCGCCCAGTCCTGGGGAGTGATGAGCGGCGCCGCAGAAAAAAGCCGCGCGGCGCGAGCCATGCAAGCCGTCGATCAGCTCCTCGTCAAGCGCCCTGAGGGCTTGCTCCTGCTGCTCACGCCGCCCTTCGATCACCCCCAGCACGATCCCGGCTACATCAAAGGATATCTGCCCGGCATTCGTGAGAACGGCGGCCAGTACACGCACGCGTCCACATGGACACTCATCGCTTTCGCTGCTCTCGGCGATGGCGATAAGGCCGGCGAACTTTTCCGCATGATGAATCCGATCAATCGCTCGAACTCGCGCGCCAGCGCCCAACGTTACAAAGTCGAGCCGTACGTTCTCGCGGGCGACATCTACGCAGAGCCGCCCCATATCGGACGCGGCGGTTGGACGTGGTACACAGGCTCGGCCGGCTGGTTCTATCGCGCCGGGATCGAATGGATCCTCGGATTCCGCGTTCGCGGCACGAACCTCTCGATCGATCCGTGCATCCCGCGCAACTGGCGCGAATTCTCGATCGAGTTCCGCTATCACACCGCCACTTACAAAATTCGCGTCGAGAATCCGTCCAGCGTTGCGAAGGGCGTCGCACTCACCGAACTCGACGGCAAGCCGCTCCAGGGTTCAGCGAGCATTCCGCTTCAGGACGACGGCAAAATTCACCAGGTGCGCGTAGTCCTCGGCTAGCGGCCCTCGGTCGTGGGGGATAGTTCCGCTTCGCAGGACAGCGCAACATCCACACAACCTCGATGAATGGTGCAAAGAAGCGGCCCACCTGGGCCTGCCTGAGCACAAAAAAAAGTGGCGCCCCCACGGGAGCGCCACTTTTTTGCTACGGCCTGAGCTTTCGCGGTCTTTAGTTCGAAGCTCGTGTCAGCAGACCCGACACCAGCGACACCAAAAACAGCACGAGGAAAATAAAGAACAAAATCTTGGCGATGCCCGCCGCCGCCGCGGCGATGCCGAGGAAGCCGAACACGCCTGCGATCAGAGCAATCACGAAAAATGCCAAAGCGTAGCGCAACATAGATCCTCCTTTTTGTACTTCTTCGTTGTGCGTGCTGATTCCAAATCCGGTCTCAACGACCATTTCATCCGCCTTCAGGCCGCGTTCGCGCGCTGCGGTTGCGCCGGCAACAAAGTCTGCGGCGGCACGGGCGATTTCGTCGTCTTGTTAATTGCGCGGTAAGCCGCCATCGGAATCTGCGTCGCGGATTTCAGCGAGATGTTCCAACGCGGAACGATCGGCTTCCCCAGTAGTGCAGGGAAGTGCCTTCCCATCCGAGTCTTCGCTGTCGAAACCATCATCGCCAGCAACACCACGCAAGCGCCTACCAGTCCGTAAAACACCACCTCATTCAGCCGCGTCGAGAGGAAAGCCACCGACGAAGCGAGTGAACCTACGATCAGAATTACGAAGTTCGAAATGGCCCTTTGCAAGTGCATAGCTGCTGTCCTTTAAACTGTTTTGCGGCATCGCCCTGATCCAGCACGATCGCCGCGAAGCACGTTTAATGTAGCCGCCGCCCCGGTTTTCTTGAATCGGTGGGATTCCCTAGTACCCCTAGGGACTTCTTGTATCGCTATGAGACTCAAAATCCTGCGCCTCCCGCTGTCTCCCAGGCGGCGAAACGCTGTACATGCACCCCGATACTCCCCTACAGGGATTCACGTATTGTCGTTCTAGGGGGAATGGCAATACTGGGAGGGCATTCTGACCGTGTCTCAACGCGGAATCATCGCCGCCGATTGGATCACCGGTTCTTTTTAGCGTAATGCCGATGCTGACGCTCGAAATGCGTCCTTTCGATGCAACCCATTCGAATCTCGGCAACTCAATCAGCGAAGGAATTGAATGCTGGATTTCTTTCAAAAGCTCGCGGACCCAAAGTTTATTCCCGATCGGGACTCGTTGCGCGAGCTGCTGCTGGAAGTCGAGCGAGGCAAAAAAGCCGAAGCCGAGCTCCAGGCTTCCCACAAGGCTCTCGAAGACCAAATTAGCCTTCACGTAGCCGATCTGGCCCGCAGCAACTCTCTACTCGAGGATAAAGTCCGCGAGAACGAAGAAGTCACCGCCACGGTCAGCGCGATTGGCGAATCGATTCCGTTCGGCGTCTGGATTTACGAACGGACCGGGAAAGTCCGCTTCATCAGTAAGTCGCTGCTCGATCTGATGGAATCCGACCTCGACAACGCAGGCTCCAAAAATTGGTGGGATCTGCTGCCTGAAAATGTACGCCCTGCCGCGGAAGCCGCCTGGACTCGCTGCATGAGCGGCACGTGCTCGTGGGATTTCGAATTTCAGCTTCCCAAAAGCGACGGCACATTCCACACCATCATGAGCCGCGGCGTCCCGGTGAAAAATTCAGCCGGCAAAGTTCTGTACTACGCCGGCGTCCAGCTCGACGTCTCCGAGCGCGTCCGCATCACCAGCGAACTGAAAGCCGCTCACGAAAATCTCGAAACTCAGATTCAACATCGCACCCTCCAGCTCGGTGAGTTAAATCGCAAGCTCACGGCTGAACTCGTTGACCGCATGAAGACCGAAGAAGCTTTGCGCGCCAGTGAGACTCAACTCCGCGCCCTCTTCGATAGCTCGCTCGACGCCATCGTCGTTCTCGACGACAGCCGTCGCATCCTCGACGCAAATCCTTCGGCTTTCGCGCTTTTCGGAATCACCCGCGACGCGCTGCGCGATTTCACCCTGGACCATTTCGTCGCACCGGTGAGCAAAGATCAGTTTCTTCGCGATTGGCCTTTGGTTACCGCTAAAAGCGAGCACTGGGGCGAGCTGGAACTCATCCGTGCGGATGGTACGATGCGTCTCGCGCAGTTCAGCTCGCGAGCTAATTTCGTTCCCGGCCGCCACCTCGCGAATTTTCGCGACGTTACCCGCCGCCGCGAAGCCGAGGAGTCGCTCAGCTTCCTTTCCCAGCGCCTGCTTCAGGCGCAGGACGAAGAGCGCCGCCGCATTGCGCGTGAACTTCACGATAGCACCGGCCAGTGCCTCGCCGCCGTCCGCATGAACCTCCAAATCTTAAGGGCCGAAGAAGATCGCCTCAGCGAAAACGCAAAAAAGTCGCTCGAAGACGCCTTCAAGACGTCCAGCAGCTGCGCCGCAGACGTCCGCACGCTCTCCTATCTTTTGCATCCTCCTCTCCTGGATGAACTCGGCCTCGCCGCCGCTCTCGGTTGGTACACATCCGGATTCGGCGAGCGCAGCGGCGTCCGCGTCACTCTTGACGTCTCGCCCCGCGACCTGCAGCTTCCGCAGGCCGTAGGCACCGCGCTTTACCGGATCGTGCAGGAGTGCCTCACCAACATTCACCGTCACTCTCACAGCCCCACCGCGCAAATTCGCCTCACGCTCGAAAACAATCAGATTGTCCTGAATGTCACCGATCAAGGCCGCGGTTTACCAGCCGATAAACGGGAAATCCTCGACGATGGTGTGAAAGGTCTCGGTGTCGGCATCGGCGGCATGCGGGAACGCGTCAAGCAGCTCGGTGGTACACTGAAAATAATGCCGGAAAATCCTGGGACCACAGTCACTGTAACTTTGCCATGGGAGGCAGATTATGCCCGCACTCAAGCTCCTGGTAGCTGATGATCACGAAATCGTACGCAAAGGCCTCCGAGCCATTGTGGAATCCGCTCACGAATGCGAAGTCGTAGGCGAAGCGACCGACGGCCGTCAGGCCGTCACGATGGCCAAGGAACTGAATCCAGACATCGTTGTCCTCGACCTCGCTATGCCTTCGCTCAACGGCCTCGAGGCTACCCGCCAGATTCTCAAGAATCGCCCGCAGACCAAGGTCCTGATTCTCACCATGCATGAGACCGATCCTCTAATCCGCCAGGTGCTCGACGCGGGAGCACGCGGCTACATCCTGAAAACCGATGCAGGTCGCGACCTTGTTTCGGCGATCGAAGCGCTGCGCCGTAACAAAACATTTTTCACCTCGCGTGTCGCTCAGATGATTCTCGACGGTTTCCTGAAGGGTGATCCCAAGCCGGTGGACAGTCAACCAGCCGGTGGCCGCTTGACGGCTCGCCAGCGCGAAATCGTTCAGCTGCTCGCCGAAGGCAAGAGCAGCAAGGAAGTGGCCGTGGCGCTCGGTCTCAGCGTGAAGACCGCCGAAACGCACCGCGCGAACATCATGCGCAAGCTCGATTGCCATTCGGTCAGCGAAGTCGTTCGCTACGCCATCCGCAACAAGATCATCGAGGCGTAGCGCTAGGCGGCGCGCTGGTGCGGGTGCCTGAATCACTACAGCATTCGCTGTATTTAAATCGCCGGGCCGCGCTGCTGTTCTAGAATCACGAACGAAGTCAACTGGCTCCCGCAGGGCCGCCCGAATCTAAGGGCTTAGGTGCAGGGAGTCGTTCCAAGCTTGCGCTCGAGGAGCGGGGAGTGCCTGAAAAGCCGTTGCGCATCCTGATCGCTGACG
The DNA here is from genome assembly GCA_963702125.1 of uncultured Acidobacteriota bacterium. Taxonomy (GTDB): domain Bacteria; phylum Acidobacteriota; class Terriglobia; order Acidiferrales; family UBA7541; genus Palsa-295. The sequence continues at coordinate 2,277,076 of OY969716.1, read as the reverse complement.
ACCAGCCATACATCCGTCGCGCTGTCCGCGCTCTTCTCGAGTCCCGCCCGGGTTGGGAGGTTTGCGGCGAAGCCTCGGACGGCAGGGAAGCCATTCGCAAAACCGATGAACTCCAGCCGGACATCATCGTCATGGACATGTTCATGCCGAATCTCAATGGCCTTGAGGCGACCCGCGAAATCTACGGCGCGCACCGCGACGCAAAAGTTCTAATTCTCACGCTTCACGATCTCCCGGACCTCTCCCGTGCCGCCCGCGACGCAGGCGCTAAGGGACTCGTCCTAAAATCCGATTCGAACCTCTTCCTCATCCCCGCCATCGAAGCCATCGGCAATTCCGAGATGTATTTCGCCTACAAGCAGTAGTACCCGCCTACAGCCTCTCGCCCGCTCGATTCCAGCAAAGCCTCGATTTCTCATTCCCGGCGTTCGCAGTCCAATGGTTGTGGAATCACACTCCGCAACACTGCACTGGAGGCCTTATGAATTGGGAACAAATGGAAGGCAAATGGAGGCAGTACAAAGGTCAAGCCAAGGAAAAGTGGGGCAAGCTCACTGACGACGACCTGAACGTGATTAACGGCCGCCGCGAGCAGCTCGTTGGCCGCATCGAAGAGCGCTACGGCATCCATAAGGAAGCCGCCGAAAAGCAGGTGGACGAGTTCACCAAAGCGCTGAAAGAAGAGGTCCGTTCGGCCAGGGCGTAAGACCGGCCCGCAGGTCGGCGACAGGTCGTATTTTTTATTTCATAACTTCATACCGGGCGAGGGGCTATCAGCCTCCCGCCCGTTTTTTCTGCTCCCGCCTCATAAGTGGCCAAAACTACCAGATTCACCCTATGGCTATGCCTCGAGGTCGGTCTTACTATCGCCTCAAGTATTCCAAGACTTCAGCGCACAACTGAAGTCACCTGATTGCTTCCCAAGGCGGAGCCGCTGATGTCCCCCCTGAACTGGGCGGCTCCCCCCACCTCCTTCTAAATCGATTTATTAGCCCACGCTCGCGTTTCAGCCATAGAAATCGTTCGCTTCGTTAAATACGAAACCAGCTAAGTATTCGTCTAAACTTACGGTTGTGAGGCGAACTCCCCCAAACAGGGCCGCCGGTCTTTCCCGCCGCGAGCTGATCAAGGCGCTCGGCGTAGCTGCGCTTGGCTCGGCCCCGATTCTATCGGCGGGCCTTCCGCTGATCGCCCAAGGCACAGACAAGCAGCCGCAGGCGAAGGAAACGCAGTCCGTCACACCGCTCTCGCCCAGCCTCCCAAAGCCCTCCTACCTCTCAGCCACAGACGACGCCTTCCTAGAGCAAATGCAGAAGGCCATCTTCGGCTACTTCTGGGAGCAGACCAATCCCGCCACCGGCATCGTGAAGGATCGCTGCAACGTCCGCGGCATCGACAACGGCATTCTGGGCAGCATCGCCGCCACCGGCTTTGGCCTCACCGCGATCTGCATCGGCGATAAGCGCGGCTATGTTTCCACCTACCAGGCCCGGGAACGCGTCCTCAGCACTCTGCGCTTTCTGTGGCGCAAGCTCGCGCACGAACACGGCTTCTTCTACCACTGGGCCAACGTTAATTCCGGCGAGCGTATGTGGAACTCCGAAATCTCCTCCGTCGATACCGCGCTGCTGCTCTGCGGCATCCTCACCTGCCGCGCTCATTTCCAGCACAGTGAAATCAGCCAGATCGCGCACGACATCTTCAACCGCGTCGATTGGAATTGGCTCTCCGAAGACACCAGGATTCTTCCCCACGGTTGGACGCCCGAAACCGGCTTCCTCCCGTACCGCTGGGACAGCTACAGCGAAATGATGATGATGTACCTGCTCGGCCTCGGCTCCAGCTCCCACCCGCTTCCGGCCGAAAGCTGGAATGCATGGAAACGCACCGAGTTCGACTTCGACGGCATCAAGTACATCGGCTCCTACGCGCCGCTCTTCGTCCACCAATATTCGCAGGCCTGGTTCGATTTCCGCGGAAAGCGCGACGCTTACGCCGACTATTTCCAGAATTCCATTCTCGCCACCGAAGTCCACAAGCGCTTCTGTATCAGCCTCGACAAGAAATTTCCGGATTACAGCGACGACCTCTGGGGCATCACGGCGTCGGACTCCGCAAGCGGCTACCAAATCTGGGGCGGCCCGCCTTCCACCGGCCCGATTGACGGCACGGTCGTCCCATGTGCCTCAGGCGGGTCGCTGCCGTTCATGCCCGGCCCGGTGATGCGCGTGCTCCGCACCATCAGCACCCGCTTCGGCGCCGGCACCTGGAGCCGTTACGGCTTCGTGGATGCGTTTAATCCCGCCACAAACTGGTATGACAGCGACGTAGTTGGCATCGACTCCGGCATCATGATCGTCATGGCCGAAAATGCGCGCACCGCTTTTGTGTGGGATACGTTCATGAGGAATCCGGAGGCGCAGCGTGGAATGGAGCGCGCCGGCTTCAAGCCCGTCTCACCGCTCGCTCCTCAGGAACTCGTCGAAATGCACCTGAAATCGCAAGCGGAGCTTCGACGTCCTGCCGAAGCTCCGCCTCGCACCATCTCTGAATAGTTTTTAACGGTAGTTTGCAGCCTGCAGTTCGAACATCTCCGCGTAGTGGCCGCCCACGCCCATCAGTTCGTTGTGGTTGCCTTCCTCTGCAACCATGCCGTCCTTCAGAACCATAATGCGGTCGGCCATCTTTACGGTCGCGAAGCGGTGCGAGATCAGCAGCGCCATCTTGCCCTTGGTCAGCTCGGCGAAGCGCTCGAACACTTCATGTTCGGAACGCGCGTCCAGCGCCGCCGTCGGTTCGTCCAGGATCAGCAGCTGCGCGTCGCGCAGGTAAGCACGGGCCAGTGCGATCTTCTGCCACTCGCCGCCGGAAAGATCCATGCCGCCTTCGAAGCGCGAACCAAGCACTTGATCGAAGCCCTTCGGCAGCCGGCGAATCGCATGTTCCGCAAGGCTCTTGTTCGCCGCCGTGCGGATTCGGAAGCTATTGTCGCGATCGGAGATGCGGCCCATCGCGATGTTCGCGGACGCCGTCATCTCGTACCGCATAAAGTCTTGGAAGATCACGCCCATCTCGTTCCACAGCGATTCCAGGTCGTAGTCGCGCAGATCGCGGCCATCGAGCAGGATCTGGCCTTCCGTTGGTTCGTAAAGCCGCGTGATGAGCTTCACGATCGTTGTCTTGCCTTGTCCGTTCTCGCCCACCAGCGCGATGCGCTCGCCCGGCTTCAGCGTGAAGTTCACGTTCCTCAGCACCATGCGCGGGCTGCCGGGGTAGTGAAACGAGACGTTGCGGAATTCAAACCCCGTCTTGATCGGATGCGGAGCCGGCAGGCCGTTAAGCTTGTTCACGATTTTCGGCTTCACCGCGAAGAATTCCAGCAGGTCCGTCATAAATAGCGCCTGGTTCGCGATATTCGAAAATGTAGTGAACACGGCCTGAATGTTTGTGCTCGCCCCCGCGATCGCGCCCGCAAGAAACGTCATCATGCCGATCGAGATGATTCCCGCCACCGTCTCATAAATGATGTAAGCGTATGGGCTGTAGTATCCGGCCGTCACCACCAGCGCCAGCAGCGTGCCGACCACGAGCCGCTTCTTCGAAAGGTTCAGCGTCTGCTCGTACAGCTTTTCCGAAACGTCGCTGTAGCGGCCGATCAGGAATTGCGCCAGGCCAAACAACTTCAATTCCTTCACGCCTTCTTTGCTGCCCGCCAGAATGCGAAGGTAATCCAGCTCTCGCCGCGCCGGCGTCTGCGAATAGCTCAACGAATATCCGCGGAACGCGAAATGCGTCTCCGCCAAAAACGCCGGCAGCACGCACGCCACCAGGGCGAACAGCAGCATCTTCGAAAACAGGAAAATCCCCGCCGCCAAGCTGATCGTCGTCACGATCTCTTGCAGCAGTCGTCCACAGAGTTCGATCATTTGCACGCGGTCGATGCTCTGCACCCGCGCCCGTTCCATCTTGTCGTAGAACGACGGATCTTCGTACGTCGTCAGGTCGAGCGTCGAAGCGTGGGTCATCAACCGGATGCTGATGTGCCGCGTGAACTTTTCCGCCAGCGTCTGGTCGCAGAACAGAATCATGCGTCCCAGCGTCGCAGCGACCCCAGCCAGTACGAATTCCGACAGCACCAACCACCAAAAAGACGAAGGGAGAGCAGTCTGATGCGCCGTGTGCTGATAAATCGCATCAATAATCACTCGCGTCACTGCCAACATCGACAGCGGCATAAGCGCGGCGATAACCCGGAGGCTCACTTCAGAAACTACGATTTTCGGTGACGCGTCCCAGATAAACCGCAGGACCGGCGGGATATTCTTAAGCGCCTTCATCCGCTCCCGGAACCTAGGGTGGGGCGGCGCTGCTTCCGTGGTTTCCATCACATCGGCGGCCGGGCTGGCCATCTTCTTTCTCCTTGCAAACTTCACTACGCGAAGGCGTAGTGCACGTCTCATGCCAAGAGTACTATGCTGCAAAGTACAGCAATAAAAGGCTTTGCGCGTATATGGGCGAAATTCAAGAAATTACGATTTGTCCTAATTGTGTATATTTTACTCGGTTTCCCGTCCGTCCGAAACCCGATTTAGGCGCACTTCTGCCTGGAATTCCCGCGCTCTCCGTCGGAATCCGCTTTCAAGGCTTCATTCATTATCCGATGCTCCAGCCGCTTGAAGAATTTTTCGCGGCTCTCTGTTTCCTCTCCATCACTCGCCCCGTCCCGCGCTACGCCGCGTCTTCGCCCTGCCCTCGCGTCGCAGCACATGTTTGATACCCGTAGCGCTAGCGCGGCTCGCCATTCCCAAAAAGATTTCCGTACCCTGAAAGCTCTAAGTCCCTTACCGCATAACACCCTCACCCCTAGTCGCTTCACCGGATAGGCCGCGCACACCGCGCGTGGCACTATCCGCTCATAGGCGGACACTCGCCGTGCAAATTTGGATCGGGAACCAATGAGGAGACAGCCCATGAATCGTATCAAGGCAATCGGAGCGCGCATCGGCTTTACCTGCGCTTCGCTCGTTTTTAGCGCGGCGATGCTTGCCGGTGTCGCCAGCGCGCAACAAGCGGACAACACCAAAAACAACCAGGGCGACGCGAGCCCGGGTGCTGTCACTGCTGACAAATCGGCGCAGAACCCAGCCGACCGCCAGCTCACGCACAAAATCCGAAAGTCCATCATGCAGGACAAATCGCTTTCTACTTACGCTCACAACGTCAAAGTAATCACGCAGGACGGCAAAGTCACCTTGAAGGGTCCCGTCCGCTCCGAGGACGAAAAGACCAACATCCAGGCCAAGGCCGTCGCCATCGCCGGCGCCGACAACGTTTCCAATCAGCTCGAGGTTGCTCCATCGCAGTAATAAAAGGGTGTCGCGTAATTCTTACGAACTAAAAAGACGCAGGCTTAAAGGAGATACGACATGTCAGAAAGCAAAAAGGTAGCGGTGTTCGGAATTTTTTCCACGGTTGCCGCGGCAGACAACGCCACGGATATCTTCGTGAAGTCCGGTTTCGCAGCGTCGAATATCTCGGCACTGATGCCTGAAAATCTCGGTGGTCACCAGATCGGCACAGAAAAGGCCACCAAGGCTCCTGAAGGCGCAACGGCTGGCGCCAGCACCGGAGCCGTGCTCGGCGGCACGCTCGGCTTGCTCGCTGGAATCGGCGCCCTTGCCATCCCCGGCGTCGGCCCGCTCATCGCCGCGGGCCCCATCATGGCGGCCCTCGCAGGCCTTGGAGTCGGTGGCGCCGTCGGCGGTTTCACCGGCGCCCTGATCGGCATGGGCATTCCGGAATACGAAGCCAAGCGCTACGAAGGCCGCATCAAGGACGGTGGCATACTGCTCTCCGTGCATTGCGACACTTCGGATCAGATCAAGCGCGCCAAGGACATTATGAAGGTCGCCAACGCCGAGGACATTTCCTCGACTGGCGAATCTTCGTCCGATGTGAAAGCCTCGCACGCCACGAGCGCGAACCGGTAACACAACACGCAGCGCGGAAAAACAAAGCCGGAGACGCGGGACGCCGCGCCTCCGGCTTTTTCATTTTCACCCTCGATCTTCAGCCGCGATTCACTCTGCGCGCAGCACGTCCACCGGATCGAGCCGTGCCGCCCGTCGCGCCGGAGCGTACGCCGCCGCGAAAGAGCACGCCCCGAGCACAAGAGCCACGGCCACCAGCGTCGCCGCATCCCAAGACGCCACTCCAAACAGCATCTTTCCCGCGAGCTTCGCCGCCAGCACCGCGCAACCCAGGCCAATCGCGATTCCGATTCCGATCAACCAGCCCGCATCGCGCAAAATCATGCGATACACATTCGAGGGCACAGCGCCCAGTGCCATCCGCACGCCGATCTCCCGCGTTCGCTGTCCCACCGAAAACGAAATCACGCCGTAGAGTCCCGCCGCGCTTAGCAACAACGCCAGGGCAGAAAACGCGCCCACCAGCGCCGCGGCCGACCGGTGAAAATACGCCGAGAATGACCTGTGAATCTGTTGCTCGATCGTCTCCTCAAACGATAGCGCTATCCCCCTATCCACACGCCGCACCGCCGCTGCGATCATCGGAATTGCCGCACCGGAATCTTGCGACGTCCTCACCAGCAGATCGAATCCCGTGTCCGGGCTTTGCGAGAAGGGAACATACTCCGCCGGCCAAATCTCCGAATCGATTGGCCCTTCGCGAATATCGTCTACTACGCCGATAACTTCCACGATCGAATCCGCCGAAAGCCCCATATCGCCGAACTTCTGTCCAATCGGATCTTCGCCGGAAAAATACTTGTCCGCGAACGCTTGATTGATCACTGCTACATGATGCTTCGCCTGTTCATCGGCCAGCGTGAAGAATCTCCCGCGCTTCATCTTCGGTTGAAGCACAGCGAAATAGTCCGCCGTCACGTCGCGCTCGTTTACCTCATTGTGTTCGCCGTCAAACGGTTTGCCCACGATCCGAATCCAATTTGTATTGCCGTTGAACCGCGCCGGCGCCACCGTCGTAATCGCCGCAGCCTGCACACCTGGCACGCTCGCCACTTCGCGCACGATCGCCGCCGCCAGCGCCACCTGCTGCTCCGGCTTCTCGTAGCTCGTATGCGGCGCCGAAACCGTCACCTTCGCGATGTTCTCCGCATTGAATCCCATCGGCACTCGCAGCACGCGGTACAAACTCTTCGCCAGCAATCCCGCGCCAACCAGCAACACGCACGCGATCACCAACTCCACCACCACCAGATTCGAGCCAAACTTCCGCCACGCCGTGCCCGACGATCCGCGCCCGCCCTCGCTCATCTCCGTTCGCGCTTCACCTCCGGGCATCCGCAGCATCGGCACCAACCCAAAAAGAATCGCGCCAATCACAGACACACCGCACGCGAATGCAATCACATGCGCGCTCGGCCCAATCTCACGCAGCGCCGGCAAGTGCTGCAAGATGTCCGGCGGCAACAGGTTCGCCAGCAAACGCGCCGTCCACAGCGCTGCCAAGGTTCCGAGGTCGGCACCAATCACTACGAGCGTGAGTCCCTCCGTCACAAACTGCCGCACCAGCCGCGTCGTCGATGCTCCCAGCGCCCCGCGCACCGCAATCTCGCGCCGCCGGCTTTCCGCACGAGCCATCAGCAGGCTCGCCACATTTACAAACGCGATCAGCAGCAACAGCGCCGCGCCGCCCATCAGCGTCAGCAGAATCGGCCTCGCATCGGCGACCAGCTGATCGCTTAGCAGCGCTGCGCGCCCGCCTTGCCCGCGATTCGACCCCGGGTACTGCTGTTCGAGCCGAGCCGCAATCGCGCTCATCTCTCGCGACGCCGTTTGCACCGAAACTCCCGGCTTCAGCCGAGCAACTCCGCCAAGGTTGTGGCAGCTGCGATCAGTCTCGCAGTGTTCGAACTGGGTTGCGATCAGTCCCCAAATCTCCGCGTCGCCCATCGGCGGGTACACAAAATCCGGCCGCATCACGCCCACCACCGTGAACGGCTGGCCGCTCAGCGTGATTGTCTGTCCCACCGCGTCCGCTCGTCCGCCAAGATATTTCTGCCACCCCGCGTAACTCAGCACTACGACCGGCGCTTTTGTTGTGTCGTCCCCAGGCTGCAGCGTGCGGCCCATCAACGCCGTCACTCCGAGCGTATTGAAAAATCCGCCCGATACGCGAGCGCCGTCCGCGTTCTCGGCTCCTTCCGCCGTTGGCAGTTGATACCCGGTGCCCGTGAACGCGTCGAATCCGCTGAAGCTCGTGCTCATTTTTTGATAGTCGAGAAAATCCTGATACGAGAAAGGCGCGTAGGGAATCATCGCGACCTGCTCGCTTACCTCGACGAGTTGTGATGGATTTGAAAAGGGAAGCGGCCGCAGCAGCACCGCATCCACCAGCGCGAAAATCGTTGTCGCCGCGCCGATCCCCAGCGCCAGAATCAGTACGGTCGCCGCCGCAAATCCGCGATTCTTCCGCATCTGCCGCAGCGCAAACCGGAAATCCTGCGCTACCGTCTCGAACCGGAAAGCCACCTCGTCGTGACTCTCTTCCGCCGCCAACGTCGCGTTTCCAAATTGCCTCGTCGCCTGCTCTCGCGCCTCGCGTTCGCTCAAGCCATCAGCAATCAATTCGCGCATGCGCTGTTCGCGATGAAATTCCATCTCTTCGGTCAGCTCATTGCCAAATCGCTCGCGTCCGAAGAGCATTCGCACTTTGCGTGCAAATCTTCCTAAGTTCTCCATCGCTATGCTCCCTTCAACACGCGCCCAATCGCCGCGATCATCTGCTCGTACTGCGTCACTTCGAGCCCCAGCTGTTTCTTGCCCGCCGCTGTCAGCGCGTAGAATCGTGCGCGCCGGTTCGTCTCCGTCATCTTCCACTCCGCCTTCACCCAGCCCTGCAGCAGCAGCCGCTGCAGCGCGGGATACAGCGATCCTTCTTCCACGGTGAGGAAATCGTCAGAGAGGCGTTTGATCGAAAGCGCGATGCCGTATCCATGCAGCGGCGCGCGCATCAGCGTAGTCAAAATCAGCAGGTCGAGTGTTCCCGGAAGCAGTTCCTTTTTGCGTGCCATATTCCATATATAGTCCATCTATGGATAGACCGTCAAGGATTATCACCGCATTCGCCGCCTCTCCAAATTTAGAAACGCTACGTCCTTCATTCGCCACTCGTTATGGTCCTCTGTGTGGCATAGACATTGTCTGTGGACCGCTCGCCAGCACAACGTCGCCCGACGAAGTGTTTTTCCCTCGACCCAAGCCAACCGAACCACGACTCCGTCGAACTCTGCCTCGCTCGCACTCACCTTCTGTATTCACCCCGCGCCCCCGATAGGGTAAGCTCTGGTCCTCTTGAACGAGACAAACGTCCAAACCGCCGGCTCGCAACGCCCCCTCAACACGCCCGCCCAAGTTCTCTTCGCCAGCCTGATCGGCACCACCATCGAATTTTTCGATTTCTACATCTACGCGAACGCCGCCGTCTTGGTCTTCCCGAAGCTTTTCTTCCCAAAGGAAGACCCCGCCTCCGCCACGCTCGCCTCTCTCGCCACATTCGCGATCGCCTTCATAGCGCGGCCCTTCGGCTCCGCTTTCTTCGGGCACTTCGGCGACCGTGTCGGCCGCAAAGCCACGCTCGTCGCCGCGCTCCTCACCATGGGCATCTCCACCGTCTGCATCGGCATTCTTCCCACCTACGCCAAAATCGGTGTTGCCGCGCCGCTGCTCCTCGCGCTCTGCCGTTTCGGACAAGGTCTCGGCCTCGGCGGCGAATGGGGCGGCGCCGTCCTGCTCGCGATTGAAAATGCTCCGCCAGGCAAGCGCGCCTGGTACGGCATGTTCCCTCAGCTCGGCGCACCCGTCGGATTCCTTTTCTCCGGCGGCACGTTCTTGTTCCTCTCGAAGACGCTCACCAACGACCAATTCTTCGCCTACGGCTGGCGCATCCCGTTCCTCGCCAGCGCCGCGCTCGTCCTGATCGGCCTCTATGTCCGCCTGACGATCACAGAGACGCCCGTCTTCCGCGAAGCCGTCACCCGCCAGGAACGCGTCAAAGTTCCGATGGCCGACGTCTTCACGAAATATCCCGTGCAGCTTTTGGTCGGCACCGTTTCGTCCCTCGCCACTTTCGTCCTCTTCTACTTGATGACCGTCTTCGCACTCTCTTGGGGCACTACCGCTCTCGGCTACAGTCGCAACACTTTTCTCGAGCTTCAGCTTCTCGGCATCGTCTTCTTCGCGATCACGATTCCGATCAGCGCCGCCGTTGCCGAACGCGGCCGCCGCATCACGCTTCTCGTCGTCACCGTCTTTATCGCCCTTTTTGGTCTCGTGATGGCGCCGATGTTTGTATCCGGCACGCGCGGCGCCGCGTTGATGATAATCATCGGACTCTCTCTCATGGGCTTCACCTATGGCCCACTCGGCACCCTGCTCTCCGAACTTTTCCCCACAAACGTCCGCTACACCGGCACCTCGCTCACCTTCAATCTCGCCGGCATCTTCGGTGCCTCACTCGCCCCCTACATCGCCGTCTATCTGGCGAAAACCTACAGCCTCCCATACGTCGGCTACTACCTCTGCGCGGCCGCCGCCCTCACCGCAGTCGGCCTCCTCTTCGTCCACGAAACCAAAGACAGCACGCTGTAGCTTCAAGTTGTTGCCACATGTCTTCCTCAAGCGTAAAGTACTCGATGATTAACCAATCAGGAGGCTCAATTGAGCAGCCGAAACGTACGGATTACGTTTGCAGTTTGCCTGTTAGCTGCCGGGGTTCTCTTCGCAGGAGGCCTCAAAGCTTATTGCCATGGCGGAGATAGCCTCCTTGTCGCGTTCGGGACTTACATTACAGGAGCAGGGACCTTGTTACTTGCCATGGCGGCGATCGTGGGCGGCATTTTGGCGCTCGGGGACTACCGACATCGAGAAGTCGCCGAAAAGGCGAAGTGGTCGCTGGGGCTGTACGAAAAACTCTTCGAGGTTCCGACGTATAAGGAGGTGCGTCGAAAATTTGACTACGATGATCTCGACGAGATCAAAGAGCTGATCTCACGCGATAAAGAGGGGATAAAGTTCACTGAAGATCAACAAATCAAGTTTGACCAATTTACCGACTACCTGAACTTTTTCGAGTTCATTGCACACCTTCGTGCGCTCGGCCAACTCACATCTAAAGATATTGAGGCGATTTTCGATTATTATCTAAAGCTAATGACGAAAGGCCGAAATCCCGAGATTCGTGAGTATCTCAAAAGAACTGGGTTTGAAAATCTCGACCAATTGTTGAGTGAGTATGAGGACTAGAAATAACCTTCTTTTCGTTTACGGCACTTTGCAACGGGACGGCAAATGGCACGCCGAACTCCGACGAAATCCTGGCGTGAAGTTCATCGGACGGGGGCGTATCAGGGCCAAGCTTTATCGACTTCGAGAAGAGGATTTTCCTGCGGCCGTCCCCACTCCTGAACCAGGCCGATTCGTCATGGGTCAATTATTCTCGATGGCGAACCCCGCTCAGACGCTCTCGCATCTGGACGAATTCGAGGAAGTAGATGAGGGATTGTTCCGGCGTGAGCTAGTCAGCGTGTGGACTGGCAAAGACGAGAAGAAAGCGTGGGCTTACTTTTACGCGCGCCCGTTGCGCAGAGCTCACCTGCTGCCGGGCGGGAAATACCCGACGGCACGCGATTCGACTCGGCAAGTCGCCAAACGTCAGGCGCGCATGAAATAGTGAAGTACGAAATCGGCGCTGATCAGGGTTTCGTCAGTCCACCGAGCCACAACAGCGCGTTTTCGAAAAGGTGGTTTTGGTCAGCGCTGTCGAAAATCTTGTCGCCGTGGCCCATGTTCATGTAGATCATGTGGAACTTCGTATTCGTCCACACCACCGGCAGGTCGCCGGCCGTGATCGTGTCCTTCAGCCCAATCGGATAATTTTTCGGGTCGAGCGTGAGCAGCACTTTCACGTCGGGATTCGCGCGCGGGCTCGGCTTCCAGATGTACCACTCGTTCGACGGCGCGTTCTCCGTCTTCGCTAGGCCCTTCGTCACAGGGTCGGACGGCGCGTCCACATCGAGCACCGCGGGCAGAGGCGGCCAATTATTCCCGTAGAAGACCGCGCCGCCCAAAAATTTAACGAACCACGGCCAGCCCGTACTCTCATCGTTGTAGGCCGAAACGTGAAACCCCAGCCACCCTCCCCCGTGCGTCATGTACTCTTCAAACGCCGCGCGCTGCGTCGCGTTGTGCGGAAAATCGTTCAGCCACACCACTACCTGCACGTCGCGCAGCCGCGCGGCATTCAGATCGTCCCAATTCAGCGTCGAGGAAAATTCGAAGTTCTGCTTCTTCCCAAGTTCCGTGTAAAACGCGATCGCCTGCTTCGCAAACGCAATGTGGTCCGGCTCGCCCTTATCCGCCCAGAACGCTAGCACGTGAAACGGCGCTTGTGCCGCCGCAGTGTGCGCCTCCGCGTCGTCATTCCACACAGCGAGCGCGATCAGCGCAAGCACAGCGATACGAAAGCCTGCGCGAATCAATGGCCCGCCGCCCACAGAATCGCGTTGTGAAAAAGATCCGTGAACGCCGGGTTTTGAAAGTGTTCCGGCCGGTGCCCCATAAAAATATAGACGTTCCGCGCCTTCACATTTTCGTTCGACCAAACCACCGGATGATCGCCGCCCATCTTCAACTCCGAATCCGGGTCGTACGTCGATTCATCCACCGTCGCCAGCACGTGAACATTCGGCCGCGGCGATTTGTTCCACGTGTACCACTCTTCGCGTTCGATCTGAAAAGTCGCCGGCAGCCCCTTCATCACAGGGTGCTTCGGATCCTCCACCTTCACCGTCGCCGTCACGAACGTCGCGATGTAGTCCTTGTACCGGATTCCGCCCATGAAATTTGAAAACCAATCCCACATCGGGTAGCCGTCGAATTCGCCGAGCAGCGCCGCGTGGTGAAACCCGATCCATCCGCCCTTGCCTTGCTCGATGTAATCGATGAACGCTTTCTGCGCCTTGTCCGTCCATCCATATGGCGGGTAGTCGAGCTGGATGAACAGTTGATACTGCGCGAGAAACTTGTCGTCGATCGGCTCGGTGTTCGCAATGTAGTCGATCGCGAAATTCTCGGTCATCGATTCGCGCGTGAGCCACCCCTTCGCTGCGTCCACAAACGGTTTGTGGATGCTGTTCGGCTCCGCCAGCGCGATCACGTGAAATTTCGGCGCAGGCCGCCGTTGCGCGTGTACCACGCCCGTTTCGCGCGTCGTCGTCGCAGCAAGCGCAACCAACACCACGCAGATCGCCACAACTAAAACTCGCGTCGCGATACGCTTTCGATGCAAAAATTGCGAATTATAAAAGTTCAGGGCCGGCACCTTTCCCACGGAGGTTGGTCGCGTTCTTCGCGAACCCGAGATAGGATAAACCCAACCCGCGCGCCGCTGCCGGGAAGTTTTGCAAGTTTCACGAATTGGAGGGCCCTTTGCAGTCTCGGTTGCGTGCTTCACGCTGGACCACAGAATTATTCGTAGCCACCGCACTCGCTCTCATCTGCGCGGCCGGTGCGCCGCCTTCACGCGCACAAGAGCCGGCAGCCACGCTCTTGAGCGTCCGTTCCATGGCCCTCAATCCCGCAACAGGAAAGTTCTACGCCGCTGAACCTGCGCGCGGCACCATTGCCGTCTTCGATCCTCGCGCGCACGCCACCGCACATATCAAAACCGGCGGCGAACCCCTTGCGCTCGCCGTCAATTCCAAAACGAATCGCATCTATGCCGTGAATCACGGCTCAGGCACGCTCAGCATCATCGACGGCGCAAACGATTCCATCCTGAAAACGATTAACGTCGGCGCATTACCCTACGTCGTCGCCGTCAACGAGGCCACCAACCGCATCTACATCTCAAACGTATTCAGCGACGAAGTCACCGTCATCGACGGCTCGACCAACTCCGCCCAAAAAATCAAAGCCGGCTCCGCCGACACGATCACCGTCGACGACCAACGCGACAAAATTTATCTCGCCGGCTACCAGTCCACGAAACTCGTTACGCTCAATCAATCACCTCAGATCACCGGCGAAGTAATAGTCGGATACCACGCCTGGGGAACCGCAATCGACGAAACCGCCGGCCTTCTCTACGTCACTCGCGTGCAAGACGCCGCGCTCCTGATCATCGACGAATCCTCCGGCGCCACCGTCGCCACCATTCCCGTCGGCTACATCCCCTGCGCCGTCGCCCTCAACCCCGCAAAAAATCGCGCCTACGTCGTCAATCACGCCAGCGACTCCGTCTCAGTCGTCGATACAAAAAAACGCACGGTACTCGCCACCGTTAAAGTCGGGTCCGCCCCTCAAGGCATCGCCGTCGATCCGTTGACCGGCCTAATCTACGTCGCCAACTCTCACGGCGCATCGATCAGCGTCATCGACGGCTCGACCAACAATGTCGCGAGAACTCTTACGACCGACACCACGTCGAATACGGACACAAAGCCCTACAACGTCGTCGTTAGCCCTGGGAGCACACTCGACACGTACGGGCTGTTCTTTGCCTTGGAGGGCGATCCGTCGTTCGGCACAATCACCCAAATCACGGTAACCCACACTGGTAGAACGGTCACCGAAGGCAACTGAAAAAGCGATCGCGATCCAACCGCGCACAAAAATATTCTTCGCAACGCAGCGGTCTGTTTGACGCTCCGCCACGCTTCCGGTATGATTTCTTTGCGGGGTGGAGCAGCCTGGTAGCTCGTCGGGCTCATAACCCGGAGGTCGTTGGTTCAAATCCAACCCCCGCAACCATTTCTTGATTGTTGAGTCAGGCCTTAGGGAACGCAATCTCTAAGGCTTTTTCTTTTTTAGTCCCCGTTTTCGCGGCATCCGCTCCGGAATTCAGAGCACCCGTTCCGCCGCCGCGTCATCCGCATTGCCTTCCTATGTTCGCTAGCGTACACTGGTGCCGTCTCCTCTGACATCGATTGCGCTGCCGCTTTCCGCGCCACCGATTTCCGCCGGCCTTAGCGTCTCGTTTCTTCACACCGCTGAAGTCTTTGCCAGAGTGCTTACCGTCCGGCCAACGTCGAGGCGTTAGCCGGCCCTGCGAACGCACCACTCCACCCAGCCAGAACGTTGTTCTCTCGCAAGCCGGTCTGGGCTAAGACCGCAGACTTACTACAGCTACAATATGACTACTGTAACCACTACGGAAACGCGGCCGCTCCACAGCGGTCCCTCCAGCGACGATCGCCTGAACTGGGCGATTGCCCCGGTTCTGCTGCTCTTTCACGTCGGAGCGATCGCTGCGCTTTTCTATTTCACCTGGCAGCGGCTGCTCGTAGCCGCCGCTCTTTACTGGGTCACAGCGGGGCTCGGTCTCGGAGTCTGCTTCCACCGTCTCCTCACGCACCGTTCCTTCGCGACACCCAGGTGGTTGGAGTATTTTCTTACCACCTGCGGTGTGGCAGCTCTCGAGGGTGGGCCGCTTCTTTGGGTGGCCAATCATCGCCAGCATCATCAGTTCTCAGACCGCGATGGCGACCCGCATTCTCCCCGCGATGGCAAATGGTGGTCGCACGCAGGCTGGATTCTCGTTGGCAATGCTTTGCGTCAAGACACGGCCGCTCTAAAGCGATACGCCCCCGATCTGGGCGCAGACAAGTTTCACGTCTGGCTCACCAAATACCATTTGTTGCCCGCGCTGGTCGTCGGGCTTGTACTTTACGCGATCGGTGGATTTCGATTGGTGCTGTGGGGGAGTTTCCTGCGCACCGTCGTCGGGCTGCACGCCACGTGGCTCGTCAACTCTGTTTCGCACATTTGGGGCACGCGCCGTTTCGATACCCGGGATACCTCCACCAATAACTGGTGGCTCGCGCTGCTCACTTTCGGCGATGGCTGGCACAACAACCATCACGCACACCCAGTTTCGGCGCGACATGGCCTCATGTGGCATGAGATCGACGTCAATTGGTACACGATCTGCGCCCTGAAGCGATTCGGTCTCGCGTCGCGGATACACACCGCTCATCCTGCGCTGATGCTTTCCACTCCGGAGTGAGGCGCTCTACCAGCGCGACGCTGCTACGCGCGTAAGGCTCGTGGCCAACCACGAGTCTCGCTCATCACAACTGGACGTGCTCTACTTCTTTGGTTCGTTCGTCGTCGAGTCCGCCGCCGCAACTCCCGTCGCAGCGCTGGCCGTTGCCGTAGCCGGGTCCAGCCGCAAAAATCGCGCAGCATTGTTATACAAGATGTCTCGCTTCTGCTCCGCCGTCAGGTAGTCCGCATTCTGGATCACGCTGATCGAGTACGCCATCAGCCCCGGCCAAATCAGCTGGTCCGTTCCAAACATCACTCGATCCTCGAATCCCGCATCCACCAGCCGCTCGATGTACCGGTTCACTTCCTTGATCGGATAGCTCCAGATCAGCCCCGCCACATCCACGTACACATGCGAGTTCGCCTGCAGCAGCGTCAGCATGTTGTCGATCATCGGATAGCCCGCATGCATCACCTGCACGCGCAATTTCGGATGCTTCGCCAGCAGCTCTTCCAGCAGCAGGGGATTGCCCATCGACCCGCGGAATTTCGGAGACGTCACGTTCGCGCGCCCCGAGCCGCCCGTCCCCATATGAATCGCCACCGGCACATCCAATTCTTCCGCCAGCGCAAAATATTGATCCACGCTCGGATCGCTCGGCGAAATTCCCTCGTACTGCAGTCCGATCTCGCCCATCACTTTGAATCCGCCGTCGGTAAAATCCTTGCGCAGCTCGTCCATCGGCACGCGTCCATTCTGCGTCATCCCGCCCGTCTCAAAACTCGTGCCCGGTATCACGCGGCCCGGCATCGCATCCTTCCACTTCTGCACGCCCTTCGGATCGCCGAACACCACCGCCGTCACGTTCAGCCGCTCCATCTCCGCCGCCAAATCTTTGATGTACTGGCCCTTCGCCGATGGGTACAGCTTCGGCGTGCACTGCTCCTGCACCCAGCCCCACGGCGCTTCCTTCGTCATCGGATCCGACGCGACAAACCCGGGCGTGTTCGGGCACATCGGCCCGGTCGGAAACGATTCATCCATCGCGTGTACGTGAACGTCGAGCACCGGCGGCTTGTCGTTCGGCGTGTTCTGGCTCATCGCTACCGGCGCCACGCACGTCATCAACGCACCGCACATCAACAGGCAGCTCCCAATTCGCATGTGCACTCCTTGTAGGGACGTCACTCGATCCACGCGGCTTTCAACCCACATCCACGATCCGCGCGCGCCGCATCGCTCTCGCGTGCGCAGAGCTTCGCCCACTCGCGCCGCACTGTCAAGGCACGCTCCACCGGGTAAAGTTTTCTTGGATTTTCCCGCTGCTCGTGAACTACCAGCTGCTGTACGCGGTGTTTTCCGTCGGAGAAACGTCGTCTGAAGCCGAATGTACGTCTGAAATTCCGTTGCAGGTTTGCTCGGGGCTGATCGAAATATCGTCTTCTTTCGTTACCCAATCTTTGTTCCGGGTTATCGGATCCTCAGGAACCGCGCCGATGTAATTATTCGTCACCAGGTCGTCCAGCGACGATGGCCCGCATTCCTTGTCCAGCGTGTAATCGTTGATCGCTTTGCGCAGCACCGCCAGGTTCGAGTGCAGCGCAGACTCTCTCGCCCGCACCACCGTCCGCTGGTATTGCCCGGCGGCTATCGTCGCCAGAATCACGACGACGGCCATCACCACCATCATTTCCAGCAGCGTGAAGCCCTTTTCGCGTCCGTTCACAAAATTTCGTCGTTCGCGCATTGGTTTATCCTCGCTACCAGTCCGAATACTTCGTTCCATCGAGCGCCGTTCCGCTCGATTTTGAAAACACATCGAATACGTTGCTGCCGCCCCACGAAGATGAATCCGGATCGTCCTGCACCGACCGCATTCCCCAATCCTTCGACTTCGTCATCGGATCGGTCGGAATCTCGCGCAGGAATCGCACGCGCTTGTCGGGCGCTCCGGTCAGCTGCTGTGGTTTCACCAGGCTGTCGAGATCGGGAGGGTAGCCTTCGGTGCCCGCCGCCACTTTGATCTTGCCCGCGTCCGCTGCATCCTTGTAACGATCGATCGCGTCGCGCATCTCCCGCAGATCGTAGCGAAGCTCGAGTTCCTTCCGCCGCTTCACCGTGTTGCGCGCCAGCGGCAACGCCACCGTCGCCAGCACCAGCAGAATCGCGCACGAAATCACCAGCTCCAGCAGCGTCAAGCCTGCGTCTCGTCGAAGCGTCCGCGCACCCACACCCCGGCGCACGCGTAGTGCGGCAGGGAATAGACTCATCGACTTTGGCGAGATGCGCAGCATCGCCGTTAGTGCACCTGGACTGTGGCTTCGCCCGAAATGATTGGAATTGTCTGCTGCTGTGAGTTTCGAGCGTTCACCTGCAGCACCTGCAAATGCGCCGTGCCCGGCGCCACCGCACGGACCACGAAGCCCAGAATTGTTCCCGTCCCGTTCACGCCCGGCGTGTTCGGTTGCCGCGTCGCGGATACCACCACTTCACCCTTCTGCTGGTCCACGCGCTGCACGATCGCGATATTCTGCGCTCCGCCCGAAAGGAATCCGCCGTCGCGTACCTCTTCCACTTGGATGAACGCCGGGTCGTAGTGGATTAGCAGCGGAATCGTATAGAGGTCCGCCACATTCGAGATCGCCAGTCCCACCGTCGTCGAATCGCCCGGTTTCAATACCGTCGTGTTCGGCTCGAAGTGCAGTTGCACGGCCGCATCCGGAGCCGTCGCCGCTTGCGCCGCTCCCGCCGGTTGTGCAGGCATCGTCATCGACGTCGGCGCCACACCCGCTCCCGACGGCTTCACGCTTCCCGGTGCAGGCTGCGCAGGCGCAACCACCGGCTGTGCGGCGGCCGGTTCCCGATACACCTTCACGTTCGCGTCCGTGCCCGCTCCAATTACTTCCAGGTTCTGAGCGCTGATCGAGGGGAACCGCAGAATGTGCGGCGTCAGCACGATTACCGTCTCGTCTTCCTCAATTTCCTTGCTGTTGTCCGAGAACATGTACCGCAGCGCCGGAATCTCGCCAAGGCCCGGAATTCCGTTGATGTTCTTCGTGTCGGTCCGCTCGATCAATCCCGCCAGGATGCTCGATTCGCCCGCCTTCAACCGGATATCGTGCTCCACTTTTTTCTGCCCGATCACAGGCTGGCTGATGCCGCCGATGTTGCTCGTGCCGGTGATCTGCGAAATATCCACCACCACCTTCATGCTCACTTCGCCGTCCGGGTGCACGCGCGGCGTCACTTCCACGTTCACGCCCACGTCGATGTATTGGAACTGCGTGTTCACCAGCGGGTTCACTGTACCCGCGCTTCCCGTCGTTCCCACGCCAACGCCCGCCTGAAAGCTGCCCGTCGCCACCGGCACGCGCGAACCGATCTTCAGCGTCGCCTTCTGTCCGTCCGTCACGCGCACTTCCGGGTCCTGAATGATCTTCGTCCGGTCGTCGGTCAGAATCGCGTTCGCAGTCGCACCCGGCAGCGTCAACGCAAAGTCCGCGCTCGAAAGTTTCTTCAAATTGTTCAGCGTCACCTGCGGAATTGTGGTGGAGGTCGAAGTATTCGTGGAACTCGATGAACTGCTGCTGTTGTTCGTCGGCTGCAGCGATGTCCGCGGCGTGAACGCCAGCGATATCGATTGGCCCGGCAAAATGCCCAGATCCCGCAGCCGGTCCATGCTCGCCGTCATCACCTGCACGTGCACCAGAATTTCCGGCTTTGCTTTGTCGATGTCGCGGATGATCTTTGCCGCCACAGCCAGCTTGTCCGGCGTGTCGCGAATTACGATCGCGTTCTGCGAGTTCACCTGTTGCATGCGGTGCAGATCCAGCAGCTGCCGCAATCCGTTCACGATTTCCGTCAGGTCCTGCGGCGTCAGCGTGTTCGACAAATAGAACGTCTGAACTTCCTCGTCCTCCAGGTCCTTGCGCTTCTGCGGCTGGTCCGGCGCGATGAAAATCACGCTCGGCGTGATCGGCTTCCAGAAAGATTTCGTCTCCAGGCACACCGTTTCCAGCGCCTGCTCCAGCGTCACGTTCGGCAGTTCCGCTGTGATTCTCCGCGACGTGAAGTCTGGATCGAACACCACGCTCACGCCCGCCATCTTCGCGATCGTGTCGAACACCACTTTCGCGTCGTTCGTCATCTTCAAATTGATCAATTCCGTCGATATCGGCTTGAGCGAGGGAGGCTGCGACAGGATCTGTTCGTCTTCCGGCGGCGCGGCGTTCACCGTGGTTTGCCCTGCATTTTCTTTCGCGGATATCGCGTCCGCCGTCCGCTTTACCATCTGATCCGCGGCGGCGTTCGAGGGATCCAGCATCTGCGCTTTCTGAAATTCGGCCAGTGCCAGCTGCAGGTCGCCGTTCTTCGTCGCCTGTTCGCCTCTTTGCATGTGGCCTTGGCTGGCGTCGAAGCGCGCTTGCGTCGCGCGTAGCTTATATTCGGGGTTTTGCGGGTCGGCTCGCAGCGCTCGATCGAAATCCACCAAAGCGGTGTCGTAATCTTGAACCGAGTTCGCCTTTCGGCCGGCGTCGTAGTCCGAGTTTCCCTTCGGGCAGCCCGTCAGAATCAGGGCAGTCGTCCCCACACACGTTAAGACAGTCAGACGGCGTAACAATGGTCCTCCGAAGGGGTTGGGGTCTTACTACGAAAGTCTAGCATCCGCCGCATTGCCCAGCAAGG
This sequence comes from uncultured Acidobacteriota bacterium, assembly GCA_963702125.1. Taxonomy (GTDB): domain Bacteria; phylum Acidobacteriota; class Terriglobia; order Acidiferrales; family UBA7541; genus Palsa-295. Next base: position 2,256,358 of record OY969716.1, on the reverse strand, counting down.
AATCAGCCTTTCGCCGGGTTAGACGTACCAAAACTCGAACTGCTTACCCGAAAATCGGTACTGTGCCGTAAAAACGCCAACGGGAACGCGGAACTGCGCGGGAATCTGCGACTTGCGGCGCCTCGGGCGCGGCAGCTATCATGGAATTCATCGTGACAAAGAAGTACGACAAATCTCAACACGAAGGCGTCAAGATTGTTTCGCAAAATCGCGCCGCCGGCTACAACTACGAGCTGCTCGACCACTTCGAAGCCGGTCTGGTACTCGTGGGTACCGAAGTGAAAAGCCTCCGCGAAGGCAAGGGCTCGATTCGCGAGGCCTATGCCGAATCCAAAGGCCGCGAGATGTGGCTCGTCAACTGCCACATTCCCGAATACTTGCCCGGCGGCTTCCGCAACCATGACCCGCTTCGACGCAGAAAGCTCCTGCTTAACCGTCGCGAGATCACCAAGCTTGCGACCCAAACCGCTGAAAAGGGCATGACCATCATTCCGACCCGCATTTATTTCCGGGACGGCATCGCCAAATGTGAACTCTCGGTGGCGCGAGGCAAAAAATTCCACGACCGCCGCGAGTCCGAAAAACGAAAAGAAGCCAAACGGGAAGTCGACGAAGCGATCGCTCGCTCGCGCCGGCGCTGAGGACGAACAGATCACATGCAGATCCAATTCGAAAGCCAGCCGTACTCTTCGATCCAAGCCGATGCACTCGTAACTTACATTTTCGATAAGGAAGACAAGGTCGAAGGCGTTCTCGCCGATCTGAATTCGACCATGAAAGATCGGCTCGTCGCGCTCGTCTCGTCCGGCGAAGTCACCGGCAAGCCGCTCTCGCTCACTCTGATTCACTTTCCCGAGGGAGTCGAAGCCAAGCGCCTCCTCCTCGTCGGAGCAGGCAAGCCCGAAAAGTTTGCCACCACCGACCTGCGCAAAATCGCCGGTACCGCTTTCCGTTACTTGAAAAATCTCGGCGCCAAGAAAATCGTCTTCCTCGCGCGTGAAGGCCAGCGCGGCGCGAATGCCGTTCGGTACGTCGCCGAAGGTCTCGTCATCGGCGACTTCGAATCCGATAAATACAAAACCGATAAGAAAGAAAAAGACAAAAAGGAAATTCAGTCCGTCACGCTCGCCGGCTTCGACTCATCGCATGACATCACCAAAGCCCTCGACGACGGTCGCGTCATCGGCGAATCTATGAATTTCGCGCGCGACTTGATCAACGAGCCGTCCAACCGCCTCACGCCCCGCATGCTCGCCGCAAAAGCCGAAGCCATGGCCAAGGAAGTCGGCCTTGGCATCGAGATTCTCGATGAACGCAAAATCTCCGAGCTGAAAATGGGCGCGCTGATCGGCGTCGCACAGGGCAGCATCGAGCCGCCGCGCGTGATCGTCATTCGCTACAACCCCGAACACGCACGCCCGGGCGCTCCGGTCCTCGGCCTCGTCGGCAAAGGCGTCACCTTCGACACCGGCGGCATCTCCATCAAGCCCGCCGACAACATGGAAAAGATGAAGTACGACATGGGCGGCGCCGCCACCATGCTCGGCACCATGCGCGCGCTCGCGTACTTGAAGCCCGCCGTTCCCGTGATCTGCGTGATTCCCGCCACGGAAAATATGCCCGGCGGCCGCGCGCAGAAACCTGGCGACGTGCAAGTCGCCATGTCCGGCAAGACCATCGAAGTGATCAACACCGACGCCGAAGGCCGCCTCATCCTCGCCGACGGCGTCTTCTATGCCCGCAAACTCGGCGCCACGCACCTGATCGACGCCGCCACTCTTACCGGCGCCATTCAAGTCGCCCTCGCGCACATTCACACCGGCGCATTCGGTGCGCCGCGCGAATATCTCGACCAGTTCCTCGACTCCACCAAAGCCGCTGGCGAGAAGATGTGGCCGATGCCCATCGACGACGAATATCGCGACATGATCAAGAGCGACATCGCCGACATCCGCAACACGGGCACGGGCAAAGGCGGCGGCGCGATTACCGGTGCGTGGTTCATCAAGGAATTTGTGGATGACACGCCGTGGATCCATCTCGACATCGCCGCCACCACCTGGGTCGATGCTGGCCGCCCCTGGCTCGCCAAAGGCCCCACGGGCGTAGCCATCCCATCGCTCGTCGATTTCGCGATGAAGCTCTAGCGTCCGACAGCCAACCTGGCGGTCCGCGTCTGCCTTAGGCGAGCGCAGCGAGATGTAGCTTAGACTTTCGAGTCTGAGCGGGACCAACTCTCAGTTGGTCCCGGGTTGATCCATTTCAACAAAATCACGCGCACGCGCTTGGCACGATCACATCTTGTCCGGCGCAGTAATCCCCAGCAGTCCAAGCGTAGTCACGAGTTGCTCGCGCACCAAGGCGGTGACAAGCATCAAGAACGCCCGCTTCTTCGCATCCGGCTCCTTCAGGATCGGATGCTTGTGGTAAAAAACGTTGAATTGCTGCGCCAGCTCAAACACAAACCGGGTCAGCACCGATGGCTCTTGCGAATGAATCGCCAGCTCCACGCGTGAGTCGAGCGATGCCGCGAGCACAACCAGCTCCCAGATATCTTCGGATTCGGTGTCGGCCAAAAGCCTCGACAGTTCCTGCGGCGAGATCATTTCGTACCGACTGCTAATTACGGCTTTGTTCGCATCGTTCGAATCAATCGGAGCGCTTTCCTGAAAGTTCTTACGCACAATTCCGTTGATGCGCACAACGGCGTACTGCGCGTACGGCCCCGTCTCGCCCTCAAAACTCAACGCATCCTTAAAATCAAACGCGATCACTGTATTCCGGGTGAAGCGCAACAAAAAGTAGCGAATCGCGCCGATCGCCACCGCGTGCGCGATCTCCGCGCGCTCCGCCTCCGGCATATCCGGATTGCGCTCGTCCACTTCCTTCCGCGCGCTCACCTCGAGCCGGTCGAGCAGATCGTCCGCCTTTACACCTTGTCCTTTTCGGCCGCTCACTTCGATATAGGGCCGTTTCGCATCTTCCGGTGGGATTTCGTAGCCCAGTTCCAGCGCGCAGCGCGGCGTGAGAGCCACCACGTTGTACGCGAAATGTTTCAGGTGATCCGCCGCCTCGCCGTAGCCGAGCGCGCGCAAGCCCTGCACCACCACCTGCTGCGGATACGTCTGCCGCGAATCGATCACGTTGTAAACTTCGCTCGCGTGTCCGAAGGGGACCGGCGGCTTTTCGCCCGGCGCCACAGCGCTCGTCACCCACACCTCGCGCCCGTTCCACTGCTTCATAAACGGCTTGTAGTAGAAGTCGCGATTCAGCAGGCCAAACTTCCAAAGGTGATACGCGATATCTTTGCCGACGTAAGTCACCGTGCCCGTCGAACGCACGATGATTTTCGCTTCCGCCTCTTCCGGATTTTCTTCCTTCGCGGAAGCATCGGCGGTCGCGTCGTCTGCAGCGCCGTCCGCCTTCTCCGTTGGCAGCTTCATGATCCAGCACCCGGCGTTCTTGCCGGTCGTCGCCATTTCAATCGCGCCGCGCGCCTTCAACATCTCAAACGCCGCGTCCCAAAACTTCAGGTGCAGAATTTCGCTTTCCTGCGAGAGCAAGTCGTAATCGATTCCGAGCCGCCCGACGGTATTCAGCTGGCACACGACGATCGCGTTCGACACCACTTCCGCTACGCGCGCCGCATCGCCGTGGTCTTCTTCAATGTCCTTCAACGTTTGCGAGCGCAGCGTGAGCCGCGATTTATCTTCCGCGAGCCAGTTCGTTACGCGCGCGTACAAATCCCAGCACAGGTAATCGAACTTCGGCGCGGCCGTGAGTGCCTTCACTTCCTCCAGCGATTTTTTCTCGATGTGGAGAAAGCCGAGCACCACGTCCGCGACTTGCACGCCCGTGTTGTCGATGTAGTTCTGCACTTCCACGCGGCGGCCCGCGTGGCGCAGCACGCGCACAAACGTATCGCCCAGTACGGCGTTGCGCAGATGCCCGATGTGCGCTGCCTTATTCGGATTGATCGAGGTGTGCTCCACCATCGTTTTCGGGGCATCGGCGCCCGTAGCAACCGCTTCGTGACCGGACTCCGCCAAGGCTCCTTGAAAAAACGCGGCGCGATCGAAAAACGCGTTGAGGTATCCGCCACCCGCCACTTCCAGGCGCGCAATCCCGGCAGGCGGCGCGAAATTCGCGGCCAGTTCCTGCGCGATCGCCCGCGGCGCCTTCTTCAGGCGCTTCGCCAGCTCAAACGAAACCGGCGACGCCAAGTCGCCCATCGCCAGCTTCGGCGGCCGTTCCGACACCACCGGCACGTCGATCTGGTACGCCGCGCGAATATGCGCCCCGAGCGCCTCGCGAAATCTCGTTTCAACCGCTTTGTACACAGTCCTCCTTATCTGTAGCGAAGCTAAAAATTATAGGTCGAGCGGGGGAGGGGGTCAAAGGAGGATGCGCGGTGATGGGGCGGCGAGCGACCGATAAGAAGGAGGAGGTGGGTAGGGATGTCGCTTGGCGGTGGGTAAATTTGTGTCGATTAGAAAGGGGCGCTGTCGTTTGTTTTCTATAAGTTTCGGGCATTTCTAATCGGCGAGCACTCCGATTAGAAATTATCAACTGGCTGACAGCTGGCTCCGCGGCGAGGGTGCGGCGTGGCTGAGATTCAAACCGAAGAGAGATCCTTCGGCCCGTGAACGGGCCTCTGGATGACGTCAAAGGCGGGAAGGCAAAGGCGACGGCACACAGGCCAACTCCAGCCTGTATCACGCTTCGTGAGGAGGCTGTGCGTGCAGAGGGCATCGGGGTGTGGGCGGCGTTGCGCGGACAGAAATGCCTACCCCACGCCCCAGGTGGAATTGTGCTGCGAAAGTTGCGATTAGACTTGGGATCGGGTGAGTGTTTTCTATGAGTTGCGGGGAATTCTAATCTCGAAAAGTTGCGATTAGAAATTGTGGTTTTGGAGACGGAGAGGGGCGTGTTGCCGGTGGGAGTACGTCCGGCGCCGTGAGGTGAGGCGGCGCGGTGCATGACGGTGCATTGAGGGGCGATTATTGAACCCCTATGCATGATAACACGATAGTTACGGATTGTAAAGGTAAAACGTCGCGTGTGGGTTGGTTTCAAAATGGAGACTGTGGACGGCTGAGAGAATCGATGGAGGAAGAGTGGCACAGGCTGGAGTTGGCCTGTGTGATTTTATGGTGGCGTGGAGCGGGGTGAGAGGACAAAGGCAACGGCACACAGGCCAACTCCAGCCTGTGCCCCCCTTGGGGCGCAGCTCAGGTGGTCGTGGCGGCGGATAATTGACACTCTGGAAGGCGCCAACTACTATCGTTTTTCTTCTTTTGCGGCGTCGGCCGCGCAGAGAAGGGTGAATCCCAACGGCATCTAAACCGGTATGACGCGCACACGGACAGCGTATTTCGATTGTTTCTCAGGGATTAGCGGAGACATGGTGCTCGGCGCACTGGTCGATGCGGGCGCCGACCTTCGCGCGATCGAAACTGAGTTGCGCCGCCTGGGCCTCGAAGGCTGGTCGATTTCCGCGGAGAAAGTGAAGCGCGGAGCCGTCTCGGCGACGCACGTAAACGTGCAGACCAGCGAAGGCCATCATCACCGCGGCCTTTCGATCATCCTGGGACGAATTGAAAAAGCGCAGCTTGCACCGCGCGCCGCCGAACGCGCGACGCGGATCTTCACGCGACTTGCCGAAGCCGAAGCCAAAGTTCACGCCGAGCCGATCGAAAAAGTTCACTTTCACGAAGTCGGCGCCGTGGATTCGATCGTCGATATTGTCGGTGCGTGCGTCGGCTTCGAACTTCTCGGAATCGACGACTTTGTCTGCTCGGCGATGGACGTCGGCGGCGGCACAGTGATGACGGCGCACGGCCTGCTACCCGTTCCGGCTCCTGCGACGACGGAGTTGCTCGCGGGCGTGCCGGTGCACACCAGCGGCCTGAAAAAAGAACTCGTCACTCCCACGGGCGCCGCGATCGCGACTACGCTTTCCGCTGCCTTCGGACAGGTTCCCGCGATGACGATGCGCTCCGTCGGCTACGGCGCAGGCTCAAACGAGTTTAAAGAAAAAGCCAACATCCTGCGCATCCTGATCGGCGAACGTGACGGCGCACCGCTCGGCGAACGCGACGGCGCGGGCTGGGATTTGCCGGTCAGCGTGATCGAAGCGAATGTCGACGACATGAACCCGCAGGTGTACGGCTACTTTGCGGAGAAGGCGCTGGCGGCGGGCGCGCTGGACGTGTGGTCCACCGCGGCACTGATGAAAAAATCGCGGCCGGGAATCGTGGTGACGATTTTGTGCGAGCCGTCCAACACGCAGCGGATGATGGACCTGCTGTTTCGCGAGACGACGACGATCGGCGTTCGTACCCACGAAGCGCAGCGCAAGATTCTCGATCGCGAGTTCGTTCGCGTCGAAACCGAATGGGGCGACGTACGAATGAAAGTGGCGCGGCTGGCCGGCGCGATCGTGAATGCCGCGCCGGAATTTGAAGACTGCAGGAAAATCGCGGAATCGAAAGGCGTGCCGCTGAAGAGCGTGATCGCGGCGGCATCGTACGAATTTCAAAAGCGCTTTGAAGGCGTACAAACCAGCTAATGACCGACGAAAAGAAAAAATATTATTTGACCACGCCGATCTACTACGCGAACTCGCGGCCGCACGTTGGATCTGCTTACACGACGATCGTGTGCGACGCGATTGCGCGCTTCAAGCGCATGTCTGGCTGCGAAGTGGAATACCTCACCGGCACCGACGAGCACGGCGTGAATATCGAACGCGCCGCTGAAGCCAAGGGCGTGACGCCGCAGAAACTCGTCGATCAGAACGAAGCGATTTTCCGCGAGCTGTGGAAGCTGCTCGGAATTTCCACGACCGGCTTCGTCCGCACCACGTCGCCGGAACACGCGCGCGCAGTGCAGACACTGGTGCGACGCACCCTGAAGCGCTCGCCCGATGCGATTTACAAGCGCCGCTATGAAGGCCGCTACTGCATTTACGACAACGCCTACGTGAGCGACACGCCGGAGCCGGCGAAGTGCCCGACCTGCGGCCGCGACGCGGAATTGATTTCCGAAGAGAACTATTTTTTTCGCCTTTCGGCCTACGGCGACAAGCTGCTCGAGTTTTACAAGGCGCATCCGAAATTCGTCGAACCGGACTTCCGCATGAACGAAGTCCGCGCGTTCGTCGAAGCAGGACTAAAAGACCTTTCGATTAGCCGCCAGTCGATCAAATGGGGAATTCCGTGGCCGGACGATCCGGATCACGTTTTCTACGTCTGGTACGACGCGCTGACCAGCTACATGACCGGCATTGGCTACGGCGAAGGCGAGGACGGCGCAGCCAATCCGAAATTCCAGAAATTCTGGCCCGCCAACTTGCACATGATCGGAAAGGAAATCATTCGCTTCCACGCGATCTACTGGCCGGCGTTTTTGATGGCCGCCGAACTGCCGCTGCCGGAAAAGATTTTCGCGCACGGCTGGCTGCTCTTCGAACAGGAAAAGATGAGCAAGTCGAAGGGCAACGTGGCGTATCCCGAGCCGATCGTGAAGGCGATGGGGAATGACGCGCTGCGCTACTACTTAATGCGCGAGGTTGTATTTGGCCAGGACGGAAATTTTTCGCGGGACGCGCTGATCACGCGCTACAACGCGGACCTGGCGAACGGAATCGGCAACCTGTGCAGCCGCACGCTGACGATGATCGAGAATTATTGCGGCGGCGTGATTCCGGAGCCGACTCCTGCGCCGCAGCGCCTGTTTGAAGTTACGTCCGGCGCGTTTCACGGGATGATCCGGCACTCGTACGAGAACTTCGAATTTTCCGAAGCGCTCACGCAGATTTGGGGCCTCGTGGCTGTGGCGGATAAATTTCTCGCGCACGAAAAGCCGTGGACGATGGCGGAAGATCCGGCGCAGAAGGCGCGGCTCGAGCAGATTCTCTATAGCGTGGCGGAATCGGTGCGCGTGCTGTCGATCCTCGCGCATCCGGTGATCCCCGAAGCGACACAGAAAATCTGGGAACAGCTTGGGCAGGTGGGGAAGATCGAAGATCAGCGGATCGATAAAGTGGAGTGGGGCGCGCTGAAAGGCGGCACGCGCATCGGGAAAATTGAAGCTGTGTTCCCGCGCGCGGAGAAACAACAAACTCTGGAGAAAATCGAAGCCATGGAAAACGAGATTCGGAATCCTGGAAGTGTGAGCGCGCCGGCGGGTGCCACGGAAGCGGATGTGCCGAAGCCGTCGGCGGCCGCTCCGGCTGCGGCGCCTGCTGCTGCGGGTGCGGCGCCGGCGGGCGACGGCAAGATCACGATTGACGATTTCACCAAGGTCGAACTGAAAGTTGGACTCGTGAAATCCGCCGAGCGCGTGGAGAAGGCCGACAAGCTGCTGAAGCTGCTCGTGGACATGGGCGACGAAGTGCGACAGGTACTCTCGGGCATTGCTCAGTGGTACACGCCGGAAGAAATGGTGGGCCGCAAGGTGGTGGTGGTCACGAATCTCGCGCCGCGCAAGATGCGCGGCATCGAGTCCAACGGAATGATTCTGGCCGCATCGTCGGGACCAGACACCAAGCCGGTGTTGTGCACGTTTGCTGAGGATATTCCGGTTGGGTCGAAGGTGAAGTAGCCGGCGTGCTCCTCGCTGAAGAATGCGAAGAGGGATCCTTCGCCTGCTGAAGCAGGCTCTGGATGACGGGCCTTTTTTCAAAAGCCCCATTAGGCAACGGCACACACAGGCCAACTCCAGCCTGTGCCACTCTTGGCTCCGCGCGAGTCTCGTTTTTCCGTACGGAAATTTCGAAAAATTCGGCGGCAACGAAAAGCGAATTGTGTTGCGCCCGCGTGCGCGTCGCATACAATTTTCGTGTGGACAGTAACGAGCGAAACAGACTGTCGGGGCAGAAATTGGCATGAGAATCGTCGATTCACACGCGCATCTCGAATCAGAGGATTTCGACGCGGATCGCGCCGAGATGCTCGCGCGAGCACACGCGGAAGGCGTGGAGGCGATTCTCGCGATTGGCAGCGGCGGCTCTGGTCCCGACAAGCTCGACGCAGCCATAAAGGTGGCTGAGGGATACGACTGGATCTACGCGTCGATCGGTATTCACCCGCAGCACGCGGCGGAAGCGCGCGAAGATCACTATCCGGCGCTTGCGGAGCTGGCGAAGAATCCGAAAGTGATCGCCTGGGGAGAAATTGGGCTCGATTACCACTGGCCGGAGCCGGCGCGCGATGTGCAGCATGAGGTGTTCCGCCGGCAACTCGCCCTCGCGCGCGATGCCGTGCTGCCGATCATCATTCACTGCCGCGATGCCTGGGATGATTGCCTCACGATAATGGAGGAGGACTGGGCGCCCTATGGCCTCGGCGGCATTCTGCACTGTTTCACCGGCACCTTGGATGACGCGCGGCGCGGCCTCGACATGGGCTTCATGGTCTCGTTCGCGGCGAACATCACTTACCCGAAAATGCAGCACCTGCGCGACGTAGCGAAGGAGCTGCCGCTGGAGCGAATGTTAACCGAAACCGACTCGCCATTCCTGCCGCCGCAGAAGCTCCGCGGAAAAAGAAACGAGCCGGCCAACGTGGTGGAGGTAGCGCGGACGCTCGCGAGTGTGAGAAACTTGGGCAGCGACGAGGTAGCCGCGACCACGGCGGCAAATTTCCAACGTTTTTTCAGGCTAGGGGCATCTCATCCAGCCCTGGCAAGGTGAACCAGAGAGAATGGCCTTCGCCGTTCCCATCGCAAGAGGCATCTTTGATCTGATCCGCGAGGACCTGGCGCTCGTGGAACAGGAAATCGCGGCGCAGAACAGCGCGGCGATCCAGCCCGTCGCGGAAATTTCCAAATATTTGAGAGAAGGTGGCGGCAAGCGGCTGCGTCCTGCGCTGCTCTTGCTGGCTGCGGGAGCTTCGGGTTACCGCGGAGGCGGCGCGATCCGGCTGGGCGCGGTGGTGGAGATGATTCACAGCGCGACGTTGATTCACGACGACGTGATCGACGGCGCGGACACCCGGCGTGGGCGGCCGAGCGCGAATGCGCGCTGGGGCAACCACATGAGCGTGCTGGCGGGCGACTGGCTCTATATGCAATCGTTTGACATGGCGCTGCAGGAACGCAATTTCGCCGTGCTCGATATTCTGATCGACCTGACGCAGAGCATGGTCGAGGGCGAGCTGCTCCAGATGACGCGGCTCGGGCGCATCGACCTGACGGAAACCGAAGCGACGGAGTTGGCGTATCGAAAGACGGCGGGGCTTTTCAGCGGATGCGCGCGGCTGGGCGCGGTGCTCGGCAAGCAGCCGGACAGCGTGGTGGATTCGCTGGCGGAGTACGGGCGCAATGCGGGTCTCGCGTTTCAGCTCGTTGACGATCTGCTGGATTTCACGGCGTCGCCGGAGAAGCTGGGCAAGCCAGTGTTGAGCGATTTGAAGGAAGGCAAAGTTACGCTGCCGCTGATTTTCGCGCTCGAAGTTTCGAACGGGCACGGCGACGCGCGCGGACTTGTTGCGAAAGTGCTGGAAGAGCGCGATTTTGCGAGCGTGCGCCCGGAGCAGATCACGAAGCTTGTCCGCGAGACTGGAGCGCTGGACCGTGCGGCGACGCAGGCGCGCGAGTATGTGCGGCGCGCGAAAGAGTGTTTGATGGTGCTGCCCGACACCGAGTACCGCCGGGCGTTGATGGCTGTCCCCGATTTCATCCTGGAACGTGAATATTAGATTTCTTGCTCGCCAAGCCCCCGTAGATTTGTAGTGCCTTCCTCGAATTTTTCCAGTACAACGCGTTAGCGATATCCATCGAGGTCTCACATGAAATTCCGATTTGCGGCTGTAGCTGCGTTCACGTTGCTCGCGGCATCTTCACCGGCGCTGCTCGCGCAATCCGCGGCGCCGTCCAGTGGTGCCAGCGCGGAGAAGGCCGTACGCGCGCGGGATTTGGGAATTCCGTTCACCGGAACGCCGGGGCGCTACAACGCGATCACGGATGTGGCCGGCGTGGAAGTGGGATACACGACGCTGATCGAAGGTAGCGGCAAGCTGGAAGTGGGGAAGGGGCCGGTGCGCACGGGCGTGACGGCCGTGTTTCCTCGCGGGCGCGACAACAGCGACTCTGTGTTTGCGGGCACATGGGATTTAAACGGCAACGGTGAGATGACCGGCATTCACTGGGTGACTGAGTCGGGATTTCTCGACGGTCCATTCGTGATCACGAATACGCACAGCGTCGGAGTAGTGCGCGACGCCGTGATCGAGTGGCAGATCCGCACGAAGCACGAGCCGGTCACAGATACATATGGTCCGTTCTTCTTCTCGCTGCCGGTCGTCGCCGAGACGGCGGATATTTTGCTGAACGACATGAACGGCTTTCACGTGACCAAACAGGATGCCTGGCACGCGCTCGACAACGCGAAGAGCGGCCCGGTTGCGGAAGGAAACGTGGGCGGCGGCACGGGAATGATTTGCCACGGGTGGAAAGGTGGCACCGGCACGGCGTCTCGCGTGCTTTCCGCGAAGCAGGGCGGGTACACGGTGGGCGTGCTGGTGCAGGCGAACCAGGGCGCCTCGCCGCGTTTGACGATCGCCGGCGTTCCTGTGGGCGAGACGCTCTTGCCGCATCTGGATTTTTCGAAGTGGATGCCGGCGGGATCGGGGTCGATCATTATTTTGGTGGCGACCGATGCGCCGCTGCTGCCGACGCAGCTGAACCGCCTCGCAAAGCGCGCGGCGCTGGGAGTGGCGCGCGTGGGCGGCCTCGGCGAGGATTCGTCCGGCGATCTGTTTCTCGCGTTTTCCACGGCGAACGCGCACGCTTCGGCGACCAAGCCGCTGGCGGATTTGAAGATGCTGAATGACGACGAGATCAATCCGCTATTTGAAGCGGTGGTGGATGCCACCGAAGAGGCGATCGTTAACACTTTAATCGCGGCGAAGACGATGACCGGGGCGAATGATTTTACGGTGCCGGCGCTGCCTCACGATCAGCTCGTCGAGATTTTGAAGAGCCATGGACGCTTAGTGGAACCGAAGTAGTGAAGAGCGCTGTTCCGCGCAGTTGAGACGTTGGCAGAAGTCCTTGCGCATCGCGAACAACAATGACTACGCCAGGTTGAACGCCGGGCGATAGTGCGCGCTCTTCTTACGCATGTAATTCGCAACATCTTCCAATTGCGGGTCTCCATCGACAAGCGCTGAATAAATACTCTCCCACGTACGGAAACTAAAACAGTTCTTCTTATCGTCCTTTAGGTAGCCTCGGATGGCTGGCTCCGGATTCTCAAACGAATATGAATTCGTTGCCCTTGGATGCTTCCATTGTGTCTGGCTCACTAAGTTTGCTACATGCCATTCAGCGCCGGCAGCCATCTCGGAAGCACATATGATGTTGCGAAAAAGCTGAGAGTGGATTGTTTGACCCAATGCGTCACGAGAAATGCAGTCATGAGTATGGGATCGAGAAGGTACGATGTACCGTTGTATTAGCCCCTCCCGGTCCGTGGGCTTCTCCCCCGGGCGAGCGAGCTTTCCGTCACTCAGCGTGTTCCCTGACGCGAACTTGGCTTCGACGCATACAGTGAGTTTTTTGGGGATAGTCAAAATCACGTCAGGCTCAGTATGAAAGCCTCGAATATCAGGTTCGAACTTCAGCCTAAAATTGGACAGCGGCCCATAGCTTTCGTTCGTAGGCGGGCCCAAGCTAAATATTCGTTTGCCCCACAAGTAAAGTTCCGGCTCCTCCGTTTCATTGCGACCGGTCAAGTAGTTAAGGAGCCGATGAAGGGTTTGCCTTCGTGCGAACCCGACGAAAACATTCCAAGTGAGAGCATCTTCCGACATTTCATATCCGAGACGATGTGTTTCCGCTTTTCCGGCAGCATGAAGAACCCGCTGACGCGCAAGCTCGGGTTCGATGCTAAAGTTTCGAAGCCGTGCCTCGTCTCGATGATTCACTCCGTTCCAGTACGCAAACGTATTCGAGTGGAGGCGGAGGCCGTGAGCGGAACAAAAAGGTCTCGTGGTTTTACAGAACGCGATGTTTTCGAGCTTCGCGTCGCATCCGATGACGGGGCAAACAGACATGGGCGATGACGAAAATGTTGTTGGGTGCGTTTCCCGAAAGTCAGCATGTCCGTACGTTCGAAAGCTATCTGTTCCTTTTGGGACCATCCGAATCGTCCCCTCCGCTTCGAAGTAAATTAAAAGTTAGTCGTACTCAATATCGAACTACACTCTATACAACTTTTAGTTTCGATCGCTGCTAGTAGTGGAATCGATAGCGGAACTCGACGTATATCTGCCGCGGATCGTTGTAGTGGAAGCCGCCGAACGTCAGGCTGTTGTCGAGCAGCACGCGGCGGTTTCCCACGTTCAGTGCCGTCACGGCGACGGTGTATTTTTCGCGGAAAGTCTTACCGAGCATCGCGTCGAACGTGGTGTGTGCCGGCAAATAATTTCCGGGATACTGCGCGTCGGGGAGGCCGTTCGTGAAACCTGAACCGTAGTACATGTTCACGGAGCCGATGGCATTCCAGGGCAGGTTGGCGTTGAATCCCAGATTCAGCGTGTTGCGCTGGTCGTGGTCCACAGGCGAATAGCCGGCAGGCGCGTACAAAGGGCAATCCGGCGAGATCGGCGCAGGACACACCAGGCCTCCGGTAATCGGTCCAGTCGCTTGAGCGATCTGGTTTGCGTACGCGAGATGGAACTGGCCTCTCTTCCACAGACGCGGAGACCGAAGGGTCAGTTCCCAACCTTGAATCAGAGCGGCATCCCAGGTGATGGGCCAGAAAAGATTCGACTCGCCGATGTTGCTGTGGTCGAGCCAGTTCGTAGCGCGTGTCTGGTAGTTGTCGGCATCGATTGTCCAGCCGTACAGCGGAATTGTGACGCCGAACTGGTGCTCGTTGTCGCGCTCGCCGCGCAACGGGGCGAACAGGAGCGCCTGGCTGTTGGCGAGTTTCACCAGGGATCCCGTCGCAGTGAGGATCGGCGGTGGTTGATAATAATCGCCGTAGAATGCCCGGAAGACCCAGTTGATCTTCGGGATTTTTACCGCGACGCCGAATCGAGGATCGGCGGCGTTCTCGACGATGTGGGGAAGCATATCGAGCGCAGGCGCGTAGAAATGCGAGTAGCGGACGCCGGCGATGAGGGTCAGCCACGAAGTGACTTTGAATTTATCGCTGAGATACGCCTCAGCCAGGCCGCCGGTCGCTTCCGCCGAAGATGGCGGAAAGTTTTCGCAATTCGGAGCGCACTCCGTGAACGTGTTGCTGAAGTAGTTGCTCTGCCTTTGTGAAAAGCCGTACACCCCGCCTTCCAGATTGTTCTTCCAGAAGTTCGCCGTCAGCGACGCCTGCGCGCCGAGGTAGTTCGCGGTTTGATCGACGTCGGTAATCACCGGAACGTCGTTGGGCGACGCGTCGTAGATCGCGCGGTTGTAGTGGTAAAACGGCGAAGCGCTCAGCAGCAGGTTTGGATTGAAAGTGTGGGTCCAGGTGAGCGCGACGTATCCATCGCGTTCCTTCTCGCTATCCCGCAATCCATAGCTGGGATAAATCTGATTGCCGGACGAGTTGGGATCGGGATCGTAGGGGATTTGATAGTAGTCCTGACGCAGCGACGCGATCAATCGGAGCTGGTTATTCGCGTCGGGATTGAAAATCAGCGAGCTGAAACCCCCATAACCGTTTTCCGCGTCGTGAAACACCCGGCCGATCGGTGGTTGAAGGCCGTAGTTGCTCCGGTTGCCGTTCACGCTGAAGTAATAGGCGAACTTGCTGGTGTGCCCCCCGAAGTTGATCTGGTCGTTGGTCTGCCACCAATTGCCCATGCTGATCACGAGCTCGCCTTCGTTGTTGCGTTCGAATCCGGTGCGCGGCACGAGATTGAAAATGCCGTACGTCCGATCGCCGTCGTCGGCTTCGTAGCTGCCACGCTGAACTTCGAGGTAGTCGATGTCCTTGGGATCGATTTGCGGCGCAAGGTTCGATGCGATGTTGGTATTCGGAATCGGAACGCCATCGATTTGCCACTCGAACTGGTGGCCGCCGCGCATGTGCAGCATGTCGTGCGAGACGTAAGCGGCGGGCACGTAGTCGGTGATCATTTGAAGCGCGTTGGTGCGATCGGCGCCCGGAGTAGCGGCCACGTCGGCGCGGTTCACCAGTGTGGTGGGTGTTACGGATTCGGTGTTCACCGTTTCCGTCGACGCGGACACCACCGTCGTGGAGCTAAGGGTGGCGATCGCCAGTTGAAAGTGGAGGATCGGAGCGGTGTTCGATTCCACAGTGAGCGGCTGTTGCGACGATGTGAAGCTTGATTTACCGGCCGTCACGGAATAATCGCCAATCGGGACAGCTTGAAAAGTGAATTCGCCGTCGGCGTTGGTCTGGGCGGTTTGCGAGTAGTCGGACGTGGTGGATTTCAGAACGACCGATGCGTCTTGGATGGGGCGATGTTGCGGGTCGTGGACGACGCCACTGACGCGCCCGTAGATCGTGGCGAAAAGCCGAGTTGGCAGCGCCGCGAATACAATAAGAGCGAATAAATAAACGAAATGCTTACGCACGAATGCCTCCCTGGGATTTTTTGTTTGAATGCGCTTCGCTGCGTGGGCTAGGCGCGGGGAGGTTGGAAGGGTGAAGCTTCGTGGCCTGAGTGCGCCACGGCGGTGGGGATGCAAATCCCGCTTGTTGCGGCGACGGCGATGCGGATCGCTGCGAGGTCGGAAGGCTTCGTGGGCGCGATCGGCGCCAAAAGGCCGAAGTTCATCGCGTGCGGCCGCGGGTGCATGGCGCAGTGAAATTCGCAGCACTGGCTTGGCATGCGCGATGAGGCTGCGCTTGCGTTAGCGGAGGATTGGCGCGCTTTTGTGGCGGTTGATTTCGCGGCGGGAGCTGCGTGGTGATGGCACTCCATTTCTGAAACGGGCTCGGACTCAATTGCGGCGGCTTTAGCCGGCTGTTCCGCGGGCGCGAGGAGTTGCGAGTGGTGATGTTCGGGGAGGCAGCACATGCCGTTGCAGCTGGGCATCTCGCCGGCGACGCTGCGCGCATAAAGTGCCAGCGGCGCGGCTAGCAGCGCGATCACTAGGACGAGGGCTTGGGCGCGGCGGAGCATCGTTGATGAGACTAGCACACTGCTCAGGCGCGTGTGGGAGTGTGACAAAAGTTTTACATCGAGTCGCATCACATCCGCCGCTTTTGTCGGGCGCAGCCAAGGCGCACTAGGACAGGCTCTCAGCCTGTCTGCACCTCGCTTTCAGCGGGGTGTGCCCTCGGCGAGCGCAGCGAGCTGTAACATAGACTGTCAGTCTGTGCCGTGTGCTCGGGGGATCATGGTGTTCAAGCTGATCTATACGGATGGGTACGATTTGAATCTGGGGGCGCACGTTTTTCCCTCGCAGAAATACCGCATGGTGCACGACCGGCTGCTGCGCGAGGGAATTGCGACGGAGCGGGATTTTGAGGCGCCCGAGCGCGCTAGTGATGCGGATGTGCTGCGCGTTCACACGACGCAGTGGGTGGCGAAGCTGAAGACGGGAGCCCTCTCGCATGCCGAAATCGCGAAGCTCGAAGTGCCGTACTCGGAGGAGCTGATCGAAGCGTGCTGGCTTGCCGCCGGCGGCTCGATTCTGGCGGGGCAGCGTGCGCTCGCGGACGGATTCGCAGCCAATATCGGCGGGGGGTTTCATCACGCGCATCCGGATCACGGCGAGGGATTTTGCGCGATTCACGACGTGGCGGTGGCGATCCGGCGGCTGCAGCACGATGGACTCGTGAAGCGGGCCATTGTCGTCGATACGGATGTGCATCATGGGAATGGGACGGCGGCGATTTTTGCGAAGGACGAGACGGTTTACACGTTGTCTATCCATCAGGAGAATAATTATCCGTTTCACAAGCCACACTCGACGATGGACATCGATCTGGAGGATGGAGTGGGGGATGCGGAGTACTTGCGGCTACTCGACGTGGGGTTGAAGAAGGCGTTCGCGGATTTCCGTGCGGATGTCTTGTTTTACGTGGCGGGGGCGGATCCTTATCGGGAGGATCAGTTGGGTGGGTTGGCGATGACCCTCGAGGGATTGGCGGCGCGGGATGCGCTTGTCGTCGGGTATGCGAAGAAGATCGGAGTGCCGATGGTTTCTACGTTTGCCGGTGGGTATGCGAGGAATGTGGGGGATACGGTGAAGATACATTGCGGGACGATTTTGGCGATGAGGGATGGGGTGGTGCGGTGAGCGCGGACTGGAATTGGTGAAGCTGTGCCACGCACCCTTTTGAGAGGAAAACGGTGCGGCACCCGAAAAGGCGGGAGGACAGCCTGCGCGCAGGCTATCTTACCGACGCTGTAGAGAGGTTGGATTGGATGGCGTTGGTTAAGGCTTCGGAGAAGCCTTCGGGTGGGTAGCCGTTGATGCGATAGGTGATTTTGCCGGACTGATCGAGAACGATGACGGTGGGGAGCGATTCAACTTTGAAGTAGTCGTCGAGGCCGTCGGCGAAGAGGATGGGGACTTTCCATTTTTCGTGGGCGACGAAAGGTGCGACGAGGGTTTCGTCCTCGTCGGTGTTCACCGCGTAAAAATTCACACCCGGATTTCCTTCATAGGCGCGAGCGATCTGGATGAACTGGGGTTCCAGCTCGCGGCACGGGCCGCACCAGGTTGCCCAAAAACTCAGGACCAAAACTTTCCCTTTGAGAGGCGCGAGCGGCGTGGGCTTGCCGTCGAGCGTGCGCAGCGTGAATTCGAAGGGCTCCGTCGCGTGCTTATTGGCCGATGCCGGGTCGTAAGATGCGTTCGGATTCGCGGAGGGCACGTTGGTGCGGTCGTAGGCGGCGAGGATGGCTTCGCCGAGGCCGGCTTCGTTGCCGTGAACTTGCTTGTACACGTTCCCAAGTTTTTGGCGAAGCGCGCGGCGATCGACTTTCGAAGCGGCGCCGGGGTCGGGCAGCACGAACGCCAGAATGTATTCGTCGATGGCTTTCTGATTCTCGTGGCGCAGCTCGGCAATTTCACCGAGCTGCTCGGCCGAAGAGGCATTCGCGCGGATCGAATAGCTTCTTTGAAGATCGGTTGATGCCGCGTCGTATTTCTGCTGCGCGACTTCGATCTGGCCGCGAAGACCGTAAAGCGCGGAGAGCAGGTCGTCGTGCTGCGATTGCCAGTCGGCGACCGAGCTGCGCTGAGAACGCTCGTCGGGCGTCGCTTTATCGATCCGATCGATCACGCGGCTCACGTAGCCGCTCGCGCGCGTGAGGCTTGGCTCGTCCCCTTTTTTCTGCAGCAGGCTGACGGCAAGCATCATCATTTCGGAATCGTCGGGATGGACCGCGATCAGCTGCTCGGCGTAGTCCAGCGCGCACGGCTCGTCCTCGAGCTGCTGGCAGGATTCGATGAGCGCGCGATAAACGCCGGCTTTGCGCGGCGCGTCTGGATATTTTTTGAGGTAGGCCTTCAGGTTGCGGACCAGCGCGGCGCGATCGTTCCCGGCGTCGGCGATGGCTTTTTGAAGTTCGATTTCCGGGTCGGCGTCTTTTTTGGAAATGTAGTCGTTTTGCGTAGCCTCCGGCGGCTGAGATTTTTGGGCGAAGGCGGTGGGGGCTGACGCGAGGACTAGCGCCGAGGCGAGGGTGAGAAGGAGCTTCGTGGGCATGCTTGGGTTTATTTTACATGGAAAGGCGCTTGGCATTACGGGCGTGGTGTTCGAGAAATCGTGGTCTTCGTGTTGTCGAGGCGGCAAAGCGGTAGCTGCGCTGCCGCAGTCCATAGGGGTTGTGCGCGCGCAATTCAGCCGTGGTGTGGGTCGCGTTGCGTAGTGCCGCCAAGCGGGGCTGCCCCGCTTAAGGGCGCAGACTGAAGGTTACGCTACGATTTTATTTTAGGGTGATGCTGCCGGAGCTGGTTTCGACTTCAACGCGGGCTTTCCCGTCCCCGAGTTTGGCGCGCAGCTCGTGCTTGTCGTTGGTGCCTTCCATCGAGAGCGGAAGGTCGGATTCGATATCGCCCGAGCCGGAGCGCGCGTAGAGGCGCAGGCTCGAGGTCGAGGGGACGCCCAGCGTGACATTGCCGGAGCCGGTCCGCACATCCCAATAATTCATTCCGCCGGGATCGCCGGAAAGATCCACGTCGCCGGACGAAGTGTGCGCGCGAACGTCGGCGGTCGCGTTGCTTACGGTGACGTTCCCGCCGCCCGTGTTGAGTTCAACGGCGTTGCCGGGATTTGTCACTTCGATATCACCCGAGCCGGTCTCAAACCTCACGGCGCCTTTCACGTTTGAAAATTTCACGCCGCCCGAGCCTGCGTTGCCGGTGATCTGTCCGGAGACTTCGCTGATCTCGATGTCGCCGCTGCCGGCGCGGATTTGAACGTCGCTGCCGATGCTCGAAAGTTTTGCGGACCCGGAGCCAAGCGTGATGTCGGCGGGGCCTTTGATCCCGTTGGCTTCGAGATCGCCGGACCCGTTCGATGCGCGGAGCGCGGTGTCTGGCGGGACTTCAATCGTGTAATCGATGGAGACGTTGTTCATCGATCCGCCGGATTCGCCGATGCGGACGAGGTTTCCTTGCTGCGAGATGGGCGGATTCGCGGTGAGTTCATTCGCGCGTTTCTGGCCGCTCTCGGTGGACCAGGATTGGACGGAGACTTCGCCCTTCACATGGATCGACCCGGGTTGGCCGACCGTGATGACCGTGTCGCCGCTGCCGATGGTGAGCTCGAGATGCGCGGGGCCGTCAACCGAATACGTCTTTTCGAACGTGGCTTCGGCGGAGCTTTTGCCGGAGTCGCAGCCGCCAAGCGCGACCAGTGCCGCGCCGGCGGCGATGAGAGCGATCGCGTTGCGAGAGCGTGAATGGGCGTTTTTCATGTGTGAGAACCGCTGCGTTCTGGCTCGCGAGCGGCACCCCTTTCTACTAGCTATATACGCAAGCGCGCAACTGGAAGTTCAATCCGTGAAGCGTGCGGACGCGTGGAGCAACGCGCTCCGGTTGTGCATTGCGACGATGCTACTTCAGTTTCAAAAGCGAGTTCAGCGAACCCTGGCGATAGCCTTCCAGATCGAGCGTAACGAAATTGAAGCCGGCGGCTTTCACGCCTTCCGAAATTTGCGCGGAGACGGCGGGCTGGAGGCCGCGTGCGAGTTCGTCCTTCGCGAGTTCGATGCGCGCCAGTTCGCCGTGCGCGCGAACGCGAAATTGGCGGAAGCCGAGCGCGCGAAGAGCGGCCTCGCCGCGATCGATCTTGTCCATGATTTCAGGCGTGACGGCGGTGCCGTAGGGAACCCGCGAAGAAAGGCAGGCGGACGCGGGCCGGTCCCAGGTGGCCAGGCCGGCGCGCTGCGAGAGCCAGCGGATTTCGGCTTTGGTGAGCGCAGCGTCGAGCAGCGGCGCCAGGATGTGATGTTCGTGCGCGGCGCGGTGGCCGGGGCGGAAGTCGTGCGTGTCATCCGCGTTAATGCCGTAGGCGATGGCGGTTATGCCGCGATCGCGCGCGAGTGCATCCATGCGCTCGAAGAGTTCGTTTTTGCAGTGGTAGCAGCGGTCGGCGTTGTTGGCCACGTACTCGGGATTTTCAAATTCCGTCGTGTCGATAAATTCGTGGCGGATGCCGGTGGCGGCAATGAATTTTCCGGCTTCGGCCCGATCGTGGCGCGAAAAGCTGGGCGAGATGGCGGTGATCGCGATGGATCGCTCGCCGATGGCCTGGTGCGCGGCCCACGCGAGATAGGCCGAGTCCGCGCCGCCAGAGAAGGCGATGAATAGGGAATCGAGCGCGCGCAGCGAATCGAGCAGGCTCTGCTCTTTGTCGAGCGCGGCGCGTTCGTCGAGCGATTCGAGTGCGCTGGCGGGTGCGGCGGTCATGTGGTGGCGCGAGGCCTGAACAAAATTATATCGCTGAATTGGCTTTTGGAAGGCGCGATTGAAACGCAATCTTGCCGCGAACTACTGAAAATCCAGCAGCACGTTCACCTGCGAAGCCGCCGCATCCTGCTCCAGAAAATGTCCCGGCTTTTCGTAATGAACGGGAAGTCCGGCGAAGGCGGCTTTGATGCCGTGATCGATAAATTCCTGGTAGATGGATTCGTCGAACACGGCGCCCTCGGGAATGCTCCACGCTTTGCGGATGCGGCGCTCGCCTTCGGGTGAAAGTCCGGTGAGGACGAGCTTGCCCATGTGGTATTGCGGGCCTTCGGTAACTGTGACGGAGTACGAGGCGCTGCCGGCTTTGTCGTCAAAGTGCGGCTGAAGGTCGAGCTTGCAATCGAGATAGCCGCGCTGGTGGTAGAGATCTTCGACGTGCTGCGTGAATTGCGTGAGGCGATTGGCGTCGAGCGGATCGCCGGGCTTGAGTTCGACGGCGTGGTTGAGTTCGTCATTGTGGATACCGCTGTTGCCGGTCCACTGAATGCCAGCCCAGGTGTAACGCATGCCGGGAACGATCGGGATCGTCACGTCGAGCTTGGCGTCGAGAGGATTCGCGGAGCCTGGCGCGAGCTTGGCAACGGGCGCAGGGAATTGCGCTCGGAGATAACCTCGCCCGAGGTAGAGCGGACGAACTTGCTCAAACGTAAAGAGTTCAATGAGCGAGCGGGAGTAGGGCCTGCCCACGAGATCGGGCACGCGATCGGTCAGGCCCACGTCTTTGGCGGCGATGTCGTCGGAAAATGCGACGGAGTTAATGGTCAGGGTGACGTCGTCGGCGCGGAATTGCTGGACCTGTTGTCCGGTTGCGGGATCGTCCACGAGCTTGTGCGAGACGCGAGCGTGAATCGAGCGCGAATCGAGAAATTGCTCGATCGCGGTCGCGATGCTGTCGAGGTTCGTGCCATGCGCGGGGGCCGTGCCGTCAAACAGCGCGCCGGAAGCACGCACCGCGGCGACGATTTCCGCGTCTGAGACCCACGGAAAATTATCGAAGATCACAGGACCGGCGGGCGCGTCGGCCACGGTGTAGCTGACGCGAACCCCCGCGGGCGAGCTTGCGAATTTGTAGGTGACGGAGTTGAACAGGCCGAGCGCGGAGAGCTTATCGGCGCCGCCCTGAAGCGCGTCTCGATCCACGGACTTGCCGGGCTTCATGCCGATCGCGGCGGCAATCTGCTCGGATTTGTAGCGGGCCGAGCCTTCGATGGTCACGGCGTCGAGCTTCGCGCTGCCACCGCCGGTTTGAGCGGAAACGGAGGCGGCGATGCACAGAAGTACTGCGGTCGCGATTAATGCGCGCGATAGTAACGTCGAGCGGAGCATACGCCGATTTTAGAACATTGCGTGCCGCGGAGGAAACCGCGCTGCGAGCGGCCTGCCTACTTCGGAGTTGCGGCCGGAGGCTCGGCGGGGGCGGCCGTCGCAGCCGGTGGCGGCGCGGGGCTCGCAAGCTTGATGTGCAGATCGACACTGAGCTTTGACGCGTCGGTGTGCGGATTGGTCGAGATTTTTGGGGCCATCACGCCTTGGCGCGCCAGTTCCGGCGCCAGAACTTTTGAAATGAAATCGCTTGTGTAGTTCGAGTCGTAGATGTCGCCGGGCTTCAGCTTCCACTGCTTCGAAAGAATATCGGCGACGCGTTCGTTCACGCCTTCGAAGGTCACGCTGCCCATATGGTATTGCGGGCCTTCTTTCACAACGAGGGAGTAGGCCGCGAGTTTTTGCGCGTCGTCCAGATATGCTTTCGGCAGGACGCGCGCGGTGATGTAACCGTTCGAATTGTAGATGCGGACGGCATTGTGCACGCCGGCTTCGATCTTGTCCGTGTTCGCGGCTTCGCGCGCGGACATGCCGAAGGCCTTCGCCAGTTCGCTCGTCGCGATGGCCTGGTTGCCAGACCAATCGATGCTGCTGAGCGAATACTGATCCCCTTCGGTAACAGAGAGCGAGACGGCCACCTCGAACGCCGGACCCTTCGATTTGGGATCGACGAGCGCGGCTTTCGCGGGTGCGAACGCGGCGCGAAGGTAGCCGCGCTGGCGATAGAGCGGAAGAATTCCGGTGCGCGCGTAGTCTTCCACGTCGAGCGCGGAATAATTTTTTCCGATGAGGCCTTTCGCGGCGTCAGCGAGCTGCTGGGCCGTGACTTTCTGTTCGCCCGAGAACGCGACCGTCTTGATCGGAATCGATGCGCGGTCGATGCGGAATACCAGCGCGCTGATCTCGCCGCCCATCGGCGCGAACGGCAGATCGCTGACTTCGCCGGGCAGGCCCTTCGAGCGGAGCAGATCTTGCAGTGCGGCACGCGCCTGGTCGGTGGACTCGCCCGTGACCGGAACTTTGCCAGCGGCGAAAAACGGGACGCGGTCTTTCAGCGCCTGATCGAGTTCCGCGGCGGTGAACCAGACAAAATTGTCGTACAGGCAGGGCAGAACGTTTTTCGATTCCACGACCGCGATGTCGGCGGTGAGGTTCGTGCCGCGCGTCTCGTACCGATAGTTTACGGACTCAAACGCGCCGGATTTGCCGAGGCGTTCGACGGCGGACTGCAGATCCGCGAGCGTGGCCGGCTGGTTGATTTGAAGGCCCGAGGCGCGGACCACTTGCTCCTGCGAGTACTGCGAGAGGCCGGTGACGTTGACGGCGCCGAGCGCAAATTTAGAATTCGATTGAGCGCCGGCGGCCGCGGCGGACAACACCGCGATCAGCAAAAGCGCAAACGCGCGCATCGGTATGAATCGCCGCGTGTTGATCCGGCTCGAATTCATGCTCGCGTGTCCCATGCTCTATTCGACGGTGACGGACTTGGCCAGGTTTCGCGGTTGATCCACATCGCAGCCCCGGCGTACAGCTATATGGTACGCCAGAAGCTGCAGCGGTACGATCTCGATGATGGGGGTCAGCAGTTCGGGTGCGTGCGAGATTTCGATCACATGCGTGGCGATCGGCTTTGCGAGCTTGTCGCCTTCGGTGACGATGGCGATTACGATGCCGTCGCGCGCAGCCACTTCCTGCATGTTGGAGATGGTTTTTTCATAGCGCGTCATGGAGCCTGGATCGCTTTCATCGCGCGTCGCGATCACCACGACCGGAAGATTCTCGTCGATCAGCGCGTTCGGTCCGTGCTTCATTTCGCCCGCGGGATAGCCTTCGGCATGGATGTAGGAAATTTCTTTGAGCTTCAGCGCGCCTTCCAGGGCGATGGGGTAGTGGATGCCCCGGCCGAGGTAGAGAAAGTCGGTGTGGCGGAAAAGTTGTCGCGCAAGAGCTTCGATCGCCGGATCGCGC
Organism: uncultured Acidobacteriota bacterium; assembly: GCA_963702125.1. GTDB lineage: Bacteria > Acidobacteriota > Terriglobia > Acidiferrales > UBA7541 > Palsa-295. Next base: position 2,232,157 of record OY969716.1, on the reverse strand, counting down.
TGCAGCACTTCTTCGATTTTTTGCGGAAGTCGAGTCAGCTCCTGCATCAGCTTGATGGTGTCTGCCGGCGCCAGCTTGCCGCGAATCTGGCCGAGGTACAGCGCCACCAGCAGGAGTGAAGTGAGCTGGCAGGTGAAAGCTTTAGTCGAAGCGACGCCGATCTCCGGGCCCGCGTGCGTTAGGACCGTCCCGTTCGCTTCCCGCGTGAGCATCGATCCGACGACGTTGCAGATGCCGAGAATCTTAGCGCCTTTCTGGGCGGCTTCCCGCATGGCGGCGAGAGTGTCGGCCGTTTCGCCGGATTGGCTGATGGCGATCGCGAGGTCGCGCTTCGTGACAATCGGATCGCGGTAGCGGAACTCGCTGCCGTAATCGACTTCCACCGGAATTTGCGCGAGCCGCTCGATCATGAATTTCCCGGCCAGCGCGGCGTGCCAACTGGTGCCGCAGGCGATGAGCTTCACCGCTTCGAACGCCCGGAATTCCTCGGGCGTGATGTCCATGTCGTCGAGGAACACTTTGCCGGTGTCCTGCGAGATGCGCCCGATCAGCGTGTCGCGGACGGCGCGCGGCTGCTCGAAAATTTCCTTCTGCATGAAATGCTTGTAGCCGCCCTTTTCGGCCATGATCGGGTCCCAGGTGATGTGCTGGGGCGGGCGGGAGATGGGCTTGCCATCGAAATCGGTGAACGAGACGCCTGCGGGCGTAAGAATTGCGATATCGCCGTCGGCCAGGAAGATCACACTGCGCGTGTGCGCGAGGATGGCGGGAATGTCACTCGCGATGAAGGACTCGTTTTCGCCGAGCCCGACGACGATGGGGGGGCCGAGACGCGCGGCGACGATTTTTTGCGGATCGCGCGTCGAGATGGCGACTATGGCGTACGCGCCGGTCATCACCTTTACGGCTTTCATTACGGACTGCTCGAGATTCGAGCCGGATTTCGAAAACTTCTCGATCAAGTGCGCGATGATTTCGGTGTCGGTTTCGGTGACAAATTTGTGGCCTTCGGCGGTGAGCTGCTGTTTCAGCTCGATATAATTTTCGATGATGCCGTTGTGGACCACGACGATTTCGCCCGAGCAGTCGCGATGCGGGTGCGCGTTTTCTTCGGTGGGGCGGCCGTGCGTTGCCCAGCGCGTGTGCCCGATGCCGTAGATGCCGTCGAGGGGCTTCGCGCGGATGGATTCTTCCAGGTTGCGGAGCTTGCCGGGGGCGCGCCGGATTTCCAGCTTGCCGTCGGACTGGACGACGGCGATTCCGGCCGAATCGTAGCCGCGGTACTCGAGGCGCTTTAGACCGTCGAGGATCAGGGGCACGACCTTTTTAGGCCCAACGTAGCCGACGATCCCACACACGTGACTGGAACTCCTGGGAGTTGCGGGCGCGAAGGCGAAATGTGCGCCTGAAAGTAGGGTAGCACAGAGTGATGGAGTGACTTGCTGACCGGGTGGACTGGAGTTCTTGGTGAGAGAAATTGTTTATTAAAGTCGGCGCGGGGGGGAAGGGAGTTATCAGAGCGATCGGCGGCACGCACCCTTTAGAGAGGAAAAGGGTGCGGCACCCGGAAAGGCGCACAGGCGAAGTCCAGCCTGTGCCACTCGAAGTTCTCAGCAAATTTGTTGGGTGGGCCGGCTCGGCCGGTTGCCAGGATTGCGTTGAGTGGTCGAGGGAGAACAGCCTGCGCAGCAAGCTATTCTACAATTTCGACGCGGAATTCTTCCATGACCGGGTTGGTTAGGACGTCTTTGGCGATTTTTTCCGCTTGCTTCGCGGCTTCCTCGCGCGTGAGGCCGTCGAGTTGAAGGACGAAGAACTTGCCCTGGCGGACGTCTTTCACTTTGTCGTAGGAAAGGCCGGAGAGCGCGCGTTGGATGGTTTGTCCCTGAGGATCGAGGACGGTGGACTTCAGCATGACCCAAACGTGTGCTTTCATCGCTCGGAATTATACCAGCCCGGCGGATTTTGCGGCGGCGCGAAAATCGTTCAAATATTTTTGTTTCTGCTCGGGCGGAAGAAACGAAGTCTGGTAAGCGGTGTCGATCACTTTGACGAGCTGTTCGTTTGTGATGCCGATCGCGGCGGCCTTCGAATATTCGGTGAGCAGGTCGGTGTGGAACAGCGCGGCGTCGTCAGTGGAAAGCGTGACCGGAATGCCGCGCTTGACGAACGCAGGAAGCGGATGATCTTCGAGCGCGGCTTCGGGCTTGCCGAGTTGTTTTGCGAGAGCGCCGGTGCACAGGTTGCTTGTCGGGCAATTTTCGAGCGTGATGTGGCGGGTGATCAGCCAGTCGGCCATCGCCGCGTCGTTCATCGCCGCGATACCGTGGCCGATCCGTTCGGCGCCGAGCAGCGTCACGGCTTCGCGAATCAGCGCAGGGCCCCCGACCTCTCCGGCGTGGCAGACGATGCGGAGATTTTCCTGGCGCGCGTGGTCGAAGGCGGGGCGGAAATGTTCGGTCGGGAAGGCGAGTTCATCGCCACCCATGCCGAAAGCGACGACGCCGTATTTTTGCAAGCGACCGGCTTCGAGCGCGACTTTCAAAGCCTCTTCGTGGCCGAACTGGCGCGCGGCATCGAGAATGAAAACCATTTTCAGCCGCGCGAAGGGAACGCTATCGGCAATGGCGCGAATCGCGGCGAGATTCGCTTCGATATTTTGATTGCGGCGCAGCATCACGCCCGCGGAAATCGTCACTTCGGCATAGACCACGTCTTGCGCGACGAGTTCCTCGGCGAATTTGCGGGTGATCAGCGCATAGTCTTCGGGCGTCTGCAGGTAGGAAGTGACCCACTTGAAGGTCTGCAGGAAACCGTTGAAATCCTTATAGCTGTAGCGCGCGACCACGGATTCGGGTTTGAGCGCGACTTCGTGGCGCTTGGCGAGTTCGACGGCTGTGTGCGGCCGGATCGAACCTTCGAGATGGACGTGCGTCTCGGCTTTCGGAAGCTTGTCCACAACGGTGAGAATGCGCGATGGATTTCGAAGCGGTGTGCTCATGCTCTCTTTCGTGCGGCGAAAATTTTGCTGTTCGGCATTCAGCTTTATTGCGCGGGCAGCTGAGGCCTGCCGGCGTTGATCCAGGACGTCATCCAGTAGGAGCCGACATCGGAAGCCGCGCTTGAGATTTGCGTGACGAGGATGGCTCCGGCCTGGGCGTAAAACCGGTCGTAATAGTCTTCCTTATATTCGGTGAGCCCGGCGTGCGCGCGGCGATCGGCGAGAAGAATGGGCTCGAGCCAGGAGTGCGCGGACAGGACCATTTCAAATCCGTAGTCGGTGGGGTCGTGGATGTAAACCGCGTCGGTGGTCTTCACGTAGAAAAAAAGCTGGAAGCGATCGACCAGACCCGTGGCAAAGCGTTCGTTGACGCCAGGCTGCTGCGAGATTTTGCCGTCGAAATTGGTGGTGGTGTTAAAGGGATCGTGAGCGGCGATCACGTAGTGGGCGAGGATGGCGGAATTGGTGCGAACGTCGTTCCAATTGTGGTCGCGAAACGAGTCAGTGAGCTTTTTGCTGTACACGCCGATTTCCCACGGCAGCAGGCCGTATTGCGCGAGCGTGCGGCGATTGTATTTGGAGATGGCGGCGTTGTAGTCGCGAGGGAGCGCGGTGAACGGGAAAGGCCCGTAGTGATCGATCTGGATGAAGTCCGTATCGGGCATCGCGGCTGTGGCTGCGGCGGATTGCGCCGTAGCAGTGGAATTCGCAGCGCCGGGGAGCGGGGCATCGGGACGCTTCACGTGCTGGACGAGATATTGGCGATTGGCCTGGAAGAACGGGAGCATTTCGTCGGGCAGCGTATCGACGGCCTTGTTGGTGACCAGGCGGTTGGCGTTTTCGCCCCATCCGAACGAAGAAAACAGTGCGACGAAGAGGATTACCAGCGATAGAAAAATTGCGGCCTGAAAACTGCGGCGCATCAATTGATTTTCCTTGCTGCCTCCGATTCCAGATTCGCGTCGGAGAGCTGGCTGTGCCTGCGACCATAATAATAGTAGAAGCAGAGGCCGATGAGTAGCCAGACGAAGAAGCGGATCCAGTTTGTAATGGGAAGACCGGCCATCAGCAGCAGACACGTGAGAATCGTGGCGATGGGGGCGAGCAGCCCGCCGGGTGCTTTGAAGGCGCGCGGTCGATCGGGCTCGCGGAAGCGAAGAATCAAGACGCCGCCGGCGACCAGAGCGAACGCGAAAAGCGTGCCGATGTTGGAGAGGTCGGCGAGCGTGCCAATGTCCAGCAGGCCGGCGGGAATACCGACGACGAAGCCGGCGACCCATGTGGAAAAGTCCGGCGTGCGGAAACGCACGTGGACGCGGCTGAAAACCTTCGGCAGCAAGCCGTCGCGCGACATGGCGAACCAGACGCGCGCCTGTCCGAGTTGAAAGACCAGCAGCGAGGAGATCATGCCGGTGAGAGCGCCGAGCAGCACGATGAGCTGAATGTTGCTAAGGCCAAGGCGCTTGAGGGTGTTGACGACGGGAGCGGCGTCATCGAGGAGCGACTGCCAGGGAACGAGGCCGGTGAGCACCACGACGACGGCGATGTAGAGCGCCGTGCAGACCACGAGAGTGGCGATGATGCCGATGGGCAAATCTTTTTTCGGGTTCTTGCACTCTTCGGCGGCGGTGGAAACCGAGTCGAACCCAATGTAGGTGAAGAAAATGATCGAGCCGCCGGTGAGGATCCCGGGCCAGCCGTTGGGCGCAAACGGGTGCCAGTTGGCGGGGTGAACATAGCGCGAGGCGAAAATCACGAAGACCATGATGGCGGCGATTTTCAGCGCGACCATGATGTTGTTGGCGTTGGCCGATTCCCGAATGCCGCGCACCAGCACGACGGTGAGCAGCATGACGATGATGAATGCAGGCAAGTTGAAGCCGGCGTGCCAGCCCGGATCGTAAAGCGTGCGGCCCTGAAGATCACTGAGGCCGGCGGGGAGATACGCGGGCGTGATCCAGCGCAGGTTGGGATGGATGCCGAACCAATCGAGCAGGTTTACGACGTGAGCGGAGAATCCGACGCTCACCGCCATATTTGACACAGCGTATTCCAGAATCAAATCCCAGCCGATGATCCACGCGATCAGCTCGCCCATGGTGGCGTAGGTGTAGGTATAAGCGCTGCCGGCGATGGGGATCATTGCGGCGAGTTCGGCGTAGCACAGCGCGGCGAACGCGCAAACCACGCCGACGAGCACGAAGCTGAGCGCGATGGCGGGGCCGGCGCCCGGCCTTCCGAATGATGCCGAGTGGTAGATCAAATATTCGAGAAGCGGCGCGTTGAGCACGGAGCTGAATTGAAGTTTCTGTCCGGCGATGGCGGTGCCGATGATCGTGAAAATGCCCGAGCCGATGACGGCGCCGATGCCGAGAGAGGTGAGGCTGAGCCAGCCGAGCGATTTATTGAGGCGTTTTTCCGGGTTCTCCGAGTCGGAGATGAGTTGATCGATATCTTTCTTGCGGAACAGCTGTGCACCCAATCAGCACCTTCCCCCGGGTGGATTTGCGCGAGAAGACTTTAGCTTGATGAGGTGCGGATGGCAACGCCGGGCTCGCCAGAAAAGAGAAGTGCACACAGTCGGTATTTCTATGTTACGAACGGCACCGTCACTTTAGGTGGTCGAGGGTTATTTCGCAGCGGCGTTGGGAAAATGGCTCAACCCGGGAACCACTGAGAGTGGGTCCCGCTCAGGCTCGAAAGTCTGAGCTGCAGCTCGCTGCGCGCGCCGAGGGCAGATAGGCAACTCCGGCGTGTGTCACTCTTTTGAGGCGGCTCGGTTCGGGGGGGAGACTACGCAGGTGGCTGGGGTGAAGTTACACCTCACCACGCTTGCCTGAGGCGAGCCCGCTACGCGAGCTGGAGGTTGGCGTAGCGCTCGATTAGTTTTTTGGGGCCGTGGTCCTGGAAGCTAATGGTCAGGCGGCGGTCTTCGCCTTCGCCATCGACGCCGATGATCGTGCCTACGCCGAAGTGGGCGTGGCGTACACGCCGGCCGATGAGCGAGTTCTGCGAAGATTCGCGTTTCGCCGCTGGCTTCTGTGGGCGTGCCGTTCCGCCGTAGGGAGTGCGCGGCGAACGGTTCGCGTAGTACGTGTTGTATTCGGGGTCGGGTTCGTATCGGCGCGACTCTCCTGCATCGGACTGCGAGCCGACGGCGGTTTCGATCATGTGCGGCGGAACTTCTTTGAGGAAGCGCGATGGGATCGAAGCGCGGAGGCGCTCTTCGCCGTAGGTTCGGCGATAGACGGCGCGCGAGAGAACGAGGCGCTTCTTCGCACGCGTCATGCCGACGTAGAACAGGCGGCGCTCCTCTTCGATTTGCGAATTCGAATCGATCGAACGCGAGTGTGGCAATAGGCCCTCTTCAAGGCCGGCGAGAAAGACGGCGTCGAATTCGAGTCCCTTGGCGCTGTGAAGCGTCATGAGCGAAACGGGAATCGTTTCGTCGTAGCCGTCGGAGTCTGCGACAAGGGCGGCGTTGTCGAGAACGTCTTCAAGCGTCTGCCCTTGCTCAGTGGCCTCGGCCATGGCGTTCGAAAGCTCGCGCAAGTTATCCGCGCGCGAAGTATGTTCGAGATTGTCCTGCTGCTCGACCCAATCGAGATAGCCGGAGCGGTTCAGCACGCCTTCGATCAGAAGCGCGGGCGTGAGTTCTTTGCAGTGTTCTTGCAGATCTTCGACGAGCTTGCGGAACGCGGAGAGCGCGCCGCTGAATTTTTTGCCGGACGCGAATTCGCCGGACTGGATGACGCCCCAGAGAGACTGCGACATTTCCTTCGCTTTGGCTTCGAGCGCGGCGATGGAGACGGCGCCGATGCCGCGGGGAGGAACGTTGAGGACGCGGAGAAGCGCGACGTCGTCTTCTGGGTGGAAAATGAGGCGGACGTAGGCGAGGGCGTTGCGAACTTCAGCGCGCTCGTAAAAGCTGAAGCCGCCGACAACGCGGTAGCGAATGTTGTATTGGCGTAGTTTTTCTTCGAACGAACGCGATTGCGCGCCAGTGCGATAAAGAACGGCGACGCGGGCGTCTGAATCTTCGCGCAAGACGGGCGCGATCTGGCCGACAACGTATTCGGCCTCAGCAAAGGAATCGGCGGCTTCGAAAAATGCGAGCGCTTCACCCTCGCCGAGGCTCGACTTCAGATTTTTGCCGAGTCGGTCGGAATTGTTTTTCACCACGGCAGCGGCGGCGTCGAGGATGATCTGCGTGGAGCGGTAGTTATCTTCGAGGCGAATGACTTTCGTGCCGGGGAAAAATTCGACGAAGCGCTTCAGATTGCCGGCCTGCGCGCCGCGCCAGCCGTAGATGGATTGATCTTCGTCGCCTACGACGCAGATATTTTTCCGCGAGCCGACGAGCAGGCGGATCAGTTCTTCCTGGGCGCGGTTGGTGTCTTGAAATTCGTCCACCATGATGTATTGGAAGCGCGAACTCCACGCGGCGCGGATCGCAGGATTGTCTTTCAGCAAATCCACGGCGCGGAGCAGCAGGTCGTCGAAATCGAGCGACGCAGCTTTGCGGAGAATTTCTTCGTACGCGCGGAAAACTTTCGCCACGTCTTTGCGGGCTTCGTCGCGCGCGTCGGCAGCTTGCGCTTCCATGTCATCTGCGGTGATGCCGTGATTTTTTGCGTGGCTGATTTGCGAGCGGACGGCGCGCGGAGGATAGTCCTCGGTTTTGAGGCCGGTCTGCAGCAGCGCGCGTTTGACGGCGGCGTTCTGGTCATCGTCATCGTAGATCGCGAAGTCGCGTGGAAGTCCCAGAGCGGCAGCTTCGCGGCGGATCAGGCGCGCGCAGAAAGAGTGGAAGGTGGAAACCCATACGTCACTTGCGTTGCGGCCGGTGGCGCTGAGAAGCGCGGCGAGGCGATCGCGCATCACGCCTGCGGCTTTGTTGGTGAAAGTGACGGCGAGAATGGATTGCGCCGGGACGCCTTGTTCGATGAGGTAGGCGACGCGGTAGGTGATGGCGCGCGTTTTTCCTGTGCCGGCGCCCGCGAGAACCAAGACGGGGCCTTCCGTTGTGACGACGGCTTCGCGTTGGCTGGCGTTGAGGCCGGAGAGAAGTTCTTCGGATGATGGCTGCGGCGATGATTGGAATGAGCTCACGGAGAAATTTTAGACGATGGAGTGGGATTGGGCAATTTTCGATCGAAATGCGGAGACATTGTGAGTTGCTGCGGATCGAGAGATGCGCGAGGTTTCGTTTTGAATGCGGGCGGCGTTTGCGGCAACGCGGTAGCTTCGTTCCCACAGCCGGAAAATTGCGCCGCGCTTTTTGGTCCCGATCGGATGATGTCCGCGGCGACTCTGTTACAATTTTGCGACGCAACTTTGTGACGTAACCCCGCGCAAATCCTGGGAGATTCCTCAAGTTCAGTGAAGAGCAAAGCTTTTTTGTGGATGCAGGCGCTGGTGCTGAAGTTTGGCGGCCCGGGCATGTTTGTGGTGACGTTTTTCGATTCTTCGATCCTCGCGTTCCCATTTTTCCCCGATGCGGTGGTGATGGAGCTGTGCGCGACGAATCCGGCGCGGACGCCGTACTACGTGTTCATGGCTGCGACGGGATCGTTGACGGGATGCATCCTCCTCTACCTGCTCGCAAAGAAAGGCGGCGAAGCGTATTTCCACCGGCACGCGAAAGGGAAGGCGGAAAAAATTCGCGAATGGGTGGATAGCAACGCGTTTTTGAGCGCGTTTCTGCCGGCGGTGCTGCCGCCGCCGTTTCCGTTCAAGCCGTTCGTGCTGGCACAGGGCGTGTTCCAGGTGCCGGTGCGAACTTTTATTCTGGCGATTCTGCTCGGTCGCGGGCTGCGGTACGGACTGGAAGGATTTTTCGCCGTGAAGTATGGAGGCGCGGCGCTCGCGTTTCTGAAAATTCACGGCATTGCTGTGGTACTCGGTATGTTGGGCGTGGCGGCGGTGCTTTACTTTGCTTCGCACATCGCCTTCAAAACGACGCCTGCCAAGTAAATCCTCCCGGCGTTACTCGCTTAGCCCTTCCGCGTTGTAATAAAACTTCTGATCGATAATTTGGCCATTCGTGAGGACGACGATCTCGACCGCGAGATTATCGGGCGATTTGTCGTTGTACTCAAAACGAAGGTCGCGGAAGCGGACGCGCGCGCCGATGTCCGTGGTGGTGACGCTGGCGAGAGGAAAACGCGCGAAGGCGAGGAACGCCCGAGCAGCGGGGGCACGAGAGGCGACGTCGATCGCGGATGACTCATCGGGCTTGGCATGCGGGACCGCGCGCTCAGGATCGAAAAATTCGCCCGGCATGAATGGGACATCGACTTCATCGAGCGATTGCTCGGTGGACGCGATGCCGCGCCAGGTGAAAGGCGACGTGGTGGGGAAGGCGCCGACGGCGAGCGGCGCAAGGCCCTGGTATTCGCGCGAGTCGAGAAGGGTGGTAGCGCGATTCTGGAGCACGCCGCGAGCGCCTATATAAAGGAAGAGCACCGCTAGGCCGATGGCGCCGGCGAGGATGCCGCGCGGGGCGTTGCGATGTTCGCCGATCTCTTCGCTGACCATGTTGATCAGCTCGGGGATCAGGAGCGCCGCGGCGAGGATCAGCACGATCCAGATTTCGAAGCGCGGCGTCCAGTCGAGCGCGAGCCAGTGAGCTCGGAAGGGGAAGAGGGGCTGGAAGCCGATGTCGGTGGTTGCGTCGAGGATGAGGTGAAGCGCGACGCCGATTGCGCAAACCAGCACGGCAGGCGCGAGGCGAAGCGGCACAACGTCGCGCTTGTGCATGCGGCGAAGATGGCGGCGGTCGAGTGCGACAAACGCGATGGCTGTGGCGCAAATCACGAACGCGGCGCCAACGAAAGAGTGAAGTAGCGATTGATGGAAGCTCAGATAAGTCGCGGGGCCGAAGAGGTAGCTCAACCAATCAAGATCGGGCGCAACTCCTGCTGCCAGAAGCATCGCATAACCGCGGCGAGGCAGGTGTTTTTGAATTGCTCGCGCCAGCGTGAGCGAGGCGAGCGCGTGAGTGAATGGATCCACGAGTGTTCCGCGTGCTGCGCGCGAACTATACCGTAAGCGCGGCGGGCGTGACGATGGAAAGCGCGTCCGGGACGACGCGGAACGAGAGTGGAAGCTGGCCGATCGGCTCGCCGTCCACTTGCGCGAAGACGGTTTTGTCGGTGGCGGGCTCGCAGACGACTTCGGCGTCTTTCCACGCGTCGATGCCGTCCATCGAGCGAAGCTTACCGAGCCAGAGCGCGGGCAGGCACGCGGCGTAGCGGAACCGGCTGCGCGTTGCATTGGTGAGCATTTCGAATTCGTTATCAAAAAGATTCGCGCCGGTGGTGATTTTGAAGGGGCCGCCGTAATTGACAGTGCGGCCGATGACGACGATCGACGCGCGGCGTTCGCGGCCGCCCGAGCGCACGATCATCTCCGGAAAATCGTACTGGACAAGTTGCTTGATGCCTTCAGCCCAGTAGGCCAGGACGCCGGCTTTCTTTTTCAGCGCGGGATCGACGGCGTTGACGATCGCGCCATCGGGACCGGCACCGCCGACGCTAAGAAAATAGCGGCCGCCGGGCGGAACGAAAGCCGACGCGCCGCCGTTCAAATGTTTGGCGACGCCAAGAGCGATGCGTCGCACGACGCCATCGGGAATCAGACGCGCCGCGTGCGGAATGTCCCAGGGAATGCCAAGTTCTTTGGCGAGAATATTGGCGGTGCCGGCGGGGAGCAGCGCCAGCGGCAGGTGGCTGCCAGCGAGGCCGTTGATGATTTCGTTGATGGTGCCGTCACCGCCGCAACCGATCACAAGTTCGCGGTGCTGCTCGACGGCCTGTGCGGCGATCACTTGCGCGTGGCCGGCGGAATCGGTGGGCGCGAGTTCGACTTTGACGCCTTCGTCGCCGAGAATGCGCACGGCCTTTTCAATCTCAGCGAAACGGCGGTGACGCCGGCCGCCGCTCGTCGGGTTGTAGATCAGCAGTGCGTTGCGAATGTCGCGAGGCATCGGGGGCGCGTGGACCGAATCTCCGGATTGTTCATCTCTCCGTAATGTGGGTGCGCGGCTAAGCGCGGCGAATGCGCATTGTATAATACATGCCACGAGTGAATTGACAGGTTCCCACGCGAGGATTTTCCATGGCCGTTTCCAAAGCGAAAGAGGCGCAGAAGGACATCGAGAAGCTGCGCGAAAAAATCCGCCACCACGAATACCTCTATTACGTGCAGGACGAACCGGAGATTTCCGACGCTGGCTTCGACAAGCTGATGAACCAGCTGAAGAAGCTGGAAGAAGAATTTCCCGCACTGCGCACGGCAGATTCGCCTACGCAGCGAGTGGGAGGCACGCCGCGGGCGGGATTCACCACGGTGTCGCACAAGACTCCGATGATGAGCCTGGACAACGCGTTTTCGTTCGAGGAGCTTGGCGAATTTGACCGGCGTGTGCGGGAGCTGACGGGTCGCGAAAAGGTCGATTACGTGGTGGAGCACAAATTCGATGGGTTGAGCATGTCGCTGCAATATGAGGATGGGCGACTCGCGCGTGCGGTGACGCGTGGCGACGGCTCGATGGGCGAAGACGTGACGCCGAATGCGAAAACGATTCGCACGATTCCGTTGACGATCGATCCGGCGCTGCTGAAGAAGGCGGGGCTGCCTGCGACGTTTGAAGTGCGCGGCGAGACGATCATGACGCGCAAAGCGTTTGAAGCATTGAACGAATCGCAGGAGGCTACGGGCGGAAAACGTTTTGCGAATGCGCGTAACGCGGCGGCGGGCGCGGTGCGAATGCTTGACCCGACGATCACAGCATCGCGCAAATTGGATTTTTTTGCGTATTACCTGCTCGTAGACGGGAAGCCGCCGAAGAAGCGACATTCGGAAGCGCTGGAGGCGCTGGGTGCGTTGCGATTCAAAACCAGCGACGATTGGGAAAAATGCAAGGGAATCGAGCAGGTGGAGAAGTACATCACGAAGTGGGACACGCGGCGCGACAAGCTGCCGTTTGAGATCGACGGCATCGTGGTGAAGGTGGACGAGATCGGGCTGCAGAACGAAATGGGATTCACGTCGAAGGCGCCGCGGTGGGCGATCGCGTTCAAGTACAAGGCGCACCAGGAAACGACGGTTGTGAAGCAGATTCTGGTGAGCGTGGGGCGCACGGGCGTGCTCACGCCGTTTGCGATGTTTGAGCCGGTGCAGATTGGCGGCGTGACGGTGGTGAAATCGACGCTGCACAATCTGGACGAAGTGCGGCGGCTGAACATTCACGCGGGCGATACGGTGCTGGTGGAGCGCGCGGGCGAAGTGATTCCGCACGTGCTGAGCGTGGTGAAGCACGGCACGGAGGAAATTGAATTTGAGATGCCGGACAAGTGTCCGGTGTGCGGCACGCGCGTACACAAGGATGAAGAGGCGGTGGCGTACCGGTGCGTGAATGTGGCGTGCCCGGCGCGAATGCGCGAGTCGCTGCTACATTTTGCGGGGCGTCACACGATGAATATCGACGGTCTCGGCGAAAAGATTGTGGTGCAGCTGCTCGACAAGAAGATCGTGAAGGACTACGCGGACCTGTATCACTTGGATCTCGATACGCTCGCGGGGCTCGACCGGATGGCGGTGAAGTCCGCGCAGAATCTGCTGAACGAGATTGCGGCGAGCAAGAAGGCGAGCCTTGCGCGGTTAATTTATGCGCTTGGGATCTCGTACGTCGGCGAACGCACCGCACAGTTGCTCGCGGAGCATTTTGGTTCGATGGACAAGCTGGCGAACGCGACGCTCGAGGAACTGCAGGAAGTGAACGAGGTGGGGCCCAAGGTCGCGGGTGGGGTGGCGGAATTTTTCTCCGAGCCGGTGAACCGAAAAATCGTGGAGCGGCTCGCGGCGGCCGGCGTGAACATGAAGGGCGTGAAGCGCGAGCTGAAGGACACGCGTTTTGCGGGGATGACGTTTGTGTTCACGGGGACGCTGTCGAATCGCTCGCGTGAGGAGTCCGAAGCTTTGGTCGCGTCGCACGGTGGTAAGGCGGGCGGCTCGGTAAGCAAGAAGACCAGCTACGTGGTGGTGGGCTCGGATCCCGGTTCGAAGCTCGATAAGGCCAAGACGCTCGGCGTCGAGATCCTGAACGAGGCTGCATTCGAGAAATTGCTGAAGTGATGCGTTAGCTCCTGCGGATAATAACTCTCCTTGTAATTCCGGCGCGATTCGGTAGAGTGTGCGGCATGAACGACGGCACTCAGGGAATCACGCCGGCCATCCTGTTCAAAAAATTGCGGGAGTTCGTGGAGTCGGTGTTCCCGCTGGATCCGGGGCAGGCGGCGCTGCTCTTCGGCGCGGTGCTGATGCTCGGAATTCCCCACATGCACAGCTGGCTCGCGTGGCTCTATCGAATGGCTCACTACGAGAGCGCCGCAACAGCCACTCACGTCAACAACGTTCTAACGGCTCCGCTTTACTTGATCTACGTCGCCGGGGCGGTGGCGTTGTGGGTTGGTCTGGTTGAAGTTTCGCAGCCGCAGCGCTGGTTGCGCATCGGAGTTTTCGCTCCTTTTTGGTTTGGCTTGGGCGTGAATTTGATCCTTGGTTGGTATTTTCAGAACCGCTACTCGGAAGTTCCACTCGTCGCCGGATCGGCGATCGCGCGCTCAAGCCCGTTCATCCAACTTTTCGGGCGGCTGCCGGGGCACACCTTCAACGTTGAGCTGCTCGCGTGGCTGATGATCTTGATCGCTTACAAACGACTGGACGCGGGGAAAATGACGCTGCCCGTGAGATTCCCAACGGCCGAGAACGACACACCAGGCGCTGCACAAACGTCCGCCAAATTAATTTGGAGCACATTGGTCGTAACCTCGCTGGTGGCGTTGGCCATCAGTCGGGGTATCGCGGTTTTCGTTCCGTATAGAGTTTCGAGCACGTCGAGTTACGAACTTGAGTGGCCTCAGGCCGCGCTTTGGAACGTTGACTGGGGGCTCGGATTTGCCGCGATTGTCTGGTTCGCTTGCGGGCGCGACAGACTCGCGACGTTCTCGCGAATCCTTCGCTTGCCGCACGTGAAGTGGATCGCACTCTCCATTGTGCTGCCGCTTGTGGTTGCGTCCGCGGTTCCGCTCGGCACGTTTGTTCTTTACCGCGTCCGCGGGGCAGCACACTTCCCAGGCGACTATCGGCCAGAGCTGAGTGATCACTTTCCGCCGTTCGTATGGATCTCGCTGTTCTTGATTGCGTCGGCGCTGGCTGAGGAAATCGCGTGGCGCGGATATCTGCAGCCGAAGTTCATCCGCCGATTCGGGTTGTACCGCGGAATTTTTCTGGTCGGAATTGTGTGGGGCGCGTTTCACTTTCCTTGGAATTTTTCCGGCAAGGGAAATCTTGCATACCTCTCGCTCGAAATCCTAGAACGGCTGCTGAACTGCGTGGCGTGGGGTTTCGTACTTTCGTGGCTCACGTTGAAAGCGAAATCGGTGATACCCGCCGGAATTACTCACGGCCTTGCGAATGCGCTCTGGTTTTTGAACTGGGACGGAGGCAACTCGGTTTGGACCGTCGCTGCATTGTGGGGCGCGCTGGCGTTTGTACTGTTCCGGTTCTGGTCGCCGGAAATTGAAGATGAGAGCACGGCACCAGCGCCACCCAGTGATGAGTTGCGGGGGAGCGACGGGGTTGTGAAACGTTCAGCGGAGGGACTCGCATAGCGCTCCGTGAACGCGTCGATCGAGAAAAGTGCACTTTAATTGGCCACGAAATTCGATGAATTCTACTTTGCGTACCGGGTCCGCTGAGAACTACGGCGATGGACGAGGGTTCGGGTAGAGCGAGTGGAAAGAGCCGAGGCAATTTAAATCTATGCCCGTCCCATTGAAGCCGACAGATAAACTGATGCGGTTTGTCCGATCATGTTTACCGGAACAGCCCGAACAGATCGCATTGCTGGCCGGTTCTGTTCTTCTGTTGACAGTTTTCCGGATAGGCGCGTTCAGGGCATGGTCCGAATCGCTGGGGCGTGACCAGGGGCCCGGACCGTACCAGACTTTCTTTTATCTAACGGCTGTTCCTCTTGCAGCGGTGTATGCCGGCGGCGCGGCCGGACTGCACTTCTGCTTTTTCACCAAGCCAAATCCGCGGGCGTGGCTGCGGCGATTTGTGTTTTTGCCCGTCATCGCCGGATGGCTTTGTAGTGTGAGTGTCTGGGTCTGGTTTCGCCACCAATACCCATACGTGCAGGAGCACAACTTTCCGCCCGCAACGGCGACGAATGGAGGGGCTTGGGCGTTTGTTTCGAGTGTCGGTTCAGGATTTTGGGTCAGCGTCGTCGCAATGCTTTGCATGTGGATCGCGAGCAGGTCGATCCGGTCGGGCGAGTTGACGATGCCGCTGCGTTTTTCGGGAGCGCGCGGCACAGACAGCGGCTTGGGATCCCGAAAAGTTGCCTGGACGATCGTGGCGCTCTTGCTGCCCGCAACGATGCTCGCATCGTTCATTGGAGTAATCACCGCAAATCCGGCGTTTTTTCAGGGTGAGGTGAAGAATCTCTTTCTGACGGAGCTATATACGGAATGTCTGACAGCGATTCCTTTCCTGGCGCTGCTGATTTTTGCCGCCGGTCCGGACACCCGCGAATTATTCCGCCGCAGCTTGAAGTTTCCTCCGATCGCCGCAGCTTCGCTCGCTATTGCGTTTCCGTTGTTGATGGCAGCCATCCCTCGATTTGTGTCGTTCGCCGTCGCGCGTGTGCATTGGGCGCAAACGGGCTACGGGCAGACCGAGCCGCCGCGTCTCTTCGGTGGCGCTGGACAATTCCGATGGGAATTTCTTCTCGTGATCATCTCCGCGCTCGCCGAGGAAATTGCGTGGCGGGGATATTTGCAGCCGCGCCTGATTTCGCGGTACGGCCTGTACCGTGGAATATTTTTCGTGGGGATCGTCTGGGGCGCGTTCCACTTTCCTTCAGATTTCAGCACGAATATGCAGGCGACCCAGTTTGCGACGCAGTTCGCCGGCCGGTTGTTTAATTCCGTTGCGTGGGGATTCGTGCTTTCGTGGCTCACGTTGCGCGCAAACGGCTCCGTGATCCCCGCGGGAATTTCCCACGGCTTGATGAACGCGATTTATTTCAACGGTTTGATGAACAGCACGCCGGGCTTTGCGATTTACGCGCTTTGGGGCCTGCTGGCGGTCGCGCTGTTTTGGTTTTGGCCGCCCCGCGCCGCAGTGGATGCGCTCGCAAACGCCGCGCCAGACGCCTCCAGTGAACAGTTTCGCGATACGGGCGATGTTACACCGGGAACTTCCTAACGAATCGGCTATAATCAGTGGAGCGGGTGAGCTGGATGATCGCCGGCGCATTTTGTGCGCGGGAGGAAAGTCCGGACTCCGATTACCCTTCGATGCCGCCACTGGTGGCCTCTCAAGGGTAGATCCCGAGGGCGACTTCGGGATTTAGGGCAACGCGCCTGGTAACGCCAGGGGGTTGCGCGTCGAGGCGGGCGAAGGTTCGCAACGATGGCGCGGCTACGGAAAGTGCCACAGAAAAGCAGACCGCCGGTGAGCTTGCGACCTCGGCGGCCGGCCGACGGGAAACCGAAGGCAGGCCTGTTACGGTCCAGCGCACTTGGTAAGGGTGAAAAGGTGGGGTAAGAGCCCACCGCCCGAATGGCAACATTCGGGGCACGGCAAACCCCGCGTGGAGCAAGGCCAAATAGGAGGGGAGGGCCAGCCCGGCCCGAAAGTTTCGCATCGCTTGCGATGCGGAGCGGCGACCCTCGGGTAGGCTGCTGGAGTTCCGGAGCGATCCGGAACCTAGAGGAATGATCGTCACGCGCTGGAGCGAGAGTTCCAGCGCGAACAGAATCCGGCTTACAGGCTCACCCGCTTTTTTTATTGCGCTCTCGAACGTTTCTAAAGTTTTCTTTTCTGTCCCGCCCGAAATCCTTCCGCTCGATTGTTCAACGGTCTTATTGATTCCGAGGCGATAGTCTGTTTAACGCCGGTAAAGCAATGAATCCCATGGCGAGCAGCGAAAAACTCGCAGGTTCGGGAACCGGAGCGGACGAATAGGTTCCTGCAGAGACGCCCTCGATTCCCGGCTTGTAGGGCGCGTCGAAGGCTTGTTAGCCGGTGGCATTAAGATGTCCGCCCGCGCCCGGATCTCGATTGCGCGGGCGCACTCGCATCGCCTTCGGTAACGCCCGGCAAAATACTTGTCGGCTACTGGATGCTTTCCAGGTGGCCCGAAACGTAGAAGTTAGCCAAGCCCTGCCCCGAGGTTGTCGGGCCGCGCTCGCAAAACACTACGGGCTGGCTGCCAGGATCCAGATAGGTCTTGAATTGACCCGCGAAGCTGAAATTGCTACCGCCGTTTGAACCTTGATACGTCGCGACTGGATAGATCTCGGTGCCGTTGCCGCCGATGATCACGGTTTGGACTGGTGTTTGGGCATTGGGGAGACTGATTTGCCCGGAGTACGAGTCAATCACCAAACGGTATCCGTTCGGAACTGTGTACGAGTACGTCGTGGGTGTATGGAGCGAGGCTTGACCATTCGCTTGCCCGTCGAAGATGGTAATTGAGGCGCCCAACAATACGGACTGACGCGCTGGGTTGTCTGTGGCGACTGTTGGAACGGGGTTGGCCGCCGTGTTCGCTATCGTGACCAGCGTACTCACAATGGCGTGCGCCGTTTTCGGAGCCGCCAACACCAGCAGAAATGCCGCAATCGCTATTCCGCCCACAGCCGTGGCCGTACGTTTCGCAGAACTCTTCATCGAAGTCTCCTAAATTTTCATTTTTGTACAATCTTTACGTGCCGTTTGAAGAAAGCCAGCTCGAAGGAACCGCCAACAAACTCAATCTTTAACGAGGTAGCCGCTGGCGTTGATTTGGCAATCTCCATCACTCTGTCGATCGCTAAAGCTAAGAAAGGCCGGAGCGTCGGCGGTGCTGACCGCATACAACGTTGCTTGTCTTCCAAACGTCAAGAAAGTTTCACCAAAACTCGCGGGGTTCGGATTCATACCAATCCAAATTGCTCCACCGGCGGGAGCTCCGCCATCCACACCGAACGCAACGTTCACTGGCGGAATACTCGCGAGGCCAGCCGGGCTGATCCGGCACTGCCCCGAAACGTCTTGAACGACAGCAGTCATGCCCACGGGCACCGCAAAAAAATCAGAAGCGGAGCAAGTGTTCCCTGAAACTGAACAGCTTCCGGATGCCGCGAATGGCGTCTTTGCGGGATTATCGACGGCCTGCGTCGGCACGGGGTTCGTGGTGGTGTTCGCCACCGTCACCAAGGTACTTACGATTGCGTGCGCCGTCTTGGGAGCCGCCAATATCAGCACAAGCGCCGTAATCGTTAGGCCGCCGACAATCGTGAACAGCCGCTTCGCAATATCTCTCATCGTTACTCCTCATCATTTGCAGGTCGGAATTTTTTTGCGTCTCGCTTCTGCTCAATCGTCAATTTCTCTCGTGTCTCGCAGCGCGATCGCGCCACCGGCGCAAAAGATCGAGCGCGCACAATCCGCCTGCGAGCAGGCCGAGCGCTGCCGGCTCGGGCGCGGGAACAGTGGTGCCGCCGCTGGTCGTGAGATCCACCGCCCAATTGGCCGTATCGTTCGCGCAGGTGGTGGCGCCGGTGGAGTCTGTATTGCAGGTTTGGAATGCGCCGCCGGTGAGATCGCTGAATCCTTCGCCGAGCGTACCGTTATCGAATACCGCGTTCGGGATGAACGCGGCGTCGCTCAGCACCAGCGTGTAAGTGCCAGGCAGCAGCGCAAGCTGCATGGTGACGTCACCACACACCGAGCCGCCGATGTTGACGGTGCCTGCGGGAGGGCATCCCATAAAGCCGCCGTAATTCGAAAGAGCGTCGGACGTTCCGAATGGGTTGCCGGAGCCGTCGGTGACAATCGAGGCCGTGCTGCCGGTTCCGGTGAATATTCCGACGAAGGGATCAAATCCACCGGCGGCGATGGTTTGCCCTGCGGCGTTCGAGCCGCCGCCAAATCCCCAGGTCTGGACTGTGACGTTCTCGCTAGACGACCCGGCTACCGTGAATACCAGGGAATAGGAGTCCGTCGAACTGGCCAGCGTGCCGGTGTAGGACGAAGAATCCGCAAGGGCGGAGCTTGCCAGCACAAACAGGACGCTCAAGGCTAGAAGAGTTGATTTTGCGAAGCGCGCAGATTGCATAAATTTTCACCCTCTCGATTGCCAAGCCATGGACAAACTCAGCTTTATTTCCTGGCGCCGCCAAAATGAAGCACTCCGCTCCTGCAGTCAAAGAAACTGACTTCAAACTCTTTCGAAACAGCTAAATCCTTGTTCAGAGCGGGGTTAGAGCCGCGTCTAAACTCTGCGCCGCGACGATTGTTTGTGGTAAGCTCCGCGAACTCCCCCAAGCTGCTACGGAACCATGGCCTCAACCTCCGGAAAACCTGTCGTCTATCAGTTTGGAGTCTTCACCGCGAACCCGAGCACGGGCGAGCTCTTGAAAAAGGGAATCCGGATCAAGCTGCAGGATCAGCCCTTCCGATTGCTATGCCTGTTCCTTGAAAGATCCGGCGGGATTGTCAGCAAAGAGGACGTGCGCGAGCGCCTTTGGCCCGGCAATACTTTCGTTGAGTTCGACGCATCTCTGAGCGTCGCCGTCGGTAAGGTCCGCGACGCGCTCGGCGACGACTCCGATGCGCCTCGATTCATAGAAACGATCCCGCGCAAGGGATATCGATTCATTGCTCCGGTTGAGAACGTCCTCCAGGAACCAGAAATCGTCGAGCAAGCGTATCCTCCGCAAAGTTCGCCGGCAGGCTCCCCCGCCGTTCCTCACGCGCGTTTCAAACCCGTTGCGGCCGCACGCGTACTACTAGTTTGTGCCGTCGCAATTTTTCTGGGCGCAGCCCTTTTGTTTCGCACTCTTCACCAGCGAAGCACTTCTACAGCCGAGCCAAAGACTGCGGTTCAAGCGCCGCAAATCCGCAAGTCCGTGGCTGTGCTCGGCTTTCGCAACTTGCCGGGCCGCAAGGATGACGATTGGTTGTCGCAGGCGTTTTCGGAAATGATCAGCACAGAATTAGCGGCAGGCGGGGAAGTGCGCGTCGTGTCCGACGAGGATGTGGCACGCGCCAAGCGCGAACTACCATTTGAAAACGGTGAGACGCTTGGAAAGAGCACTCTGGAGCAATTGCGAAAAAATCCCGGCACGGATGTCGTCGTGGTCGGATCCTTCACCACCATTCCGGCAAAGAATGGAGATCGCATCCGCCTGGATATTCGCCTGCAGGACACGGTGACCGGCGAGACGATCGCGGAAGATGCAGTAACCGGAGGCAAAGACGATTTATTTGAGCTGGCCACTCGCGCGGGGTCGCACTTGCGTGAACATCTCGGTATGGGAGGACTGCCGCCAGCCAATGAAAATACGCTGGGTGCCTCGCTGCCTTCCAATCAAAATGCGATTCGGTACTACGCCGAAGGAAAAGAAAAACTCTGGAATTTCGATCTGATTGGCGCGCGCGATCTGCTGGTTAAGGCCGTCGCTGCCGATCCTAAATATCCTCTGGCCCACGCTGCACTGTCGTCTGCATGGGAACTTTTAGGATACCGATCGAAAGCGGCCGAAGAGGCCAAGCTCGCCCTGGACCTTTCCGGCAACTTGCCGCAAGGCGACAAGCTGAAAATTGAAGCAGCGTATTGGCAGCTATCGAATAATTTGCCGAAGGCCGCGGATGCCGAGCGTACGCTTTTTCAAATGCATCCAGAGAGTCTGGAATACGGACTCGATTTGGCCCGCGTACAGAGCCGATCCGAACCCGAAGATGCGCTGGCCACACTGCAGGTTCTTCGCAAGCTTCCAGCACCGGCAGGAGACGATCCGCGCATCGACCTGGTTGAGGCATCGGCACAGGTCACGCAAAACATCGTTCTCGCACGATCGGAAGCGCAGCGGGCCTTGGCGAAGGGCACCGCGCTCGGCTCTCCCTTCATCGTGGCTCGCGCCTACGGAATTCTCTGCCAGCAGGACTCTGCGGTGGGGGTTTCGATCGCAGAGAACATCGCGGACTGCGAACACGCCAAGGGTAGTTACGCATCACAAGGTGACCGCAACAACGAAGCAAGAACACTGAACGATATGGCGGTCATCTACTACCAGCGCGGCGATCTGCACAAGGCCGAAGGTATGTGGCGCGAAGCAGCCAACGTGTTTCGCCATAACGGAGAAGTAGAGGGGCTTGCTGCCACCTCGAATAACATTGCCGACGCTTTTCTGAAAGAAGGCCGTCTAAGTGAAGCGAAGAAAATGCTGCAAGATGCCGTCCCCGGCTATCAGGCCGCTCAAGACGTGAGCGGTTTGTCGCTCGCGCTCAACGACTTGGCTGAAGTATCGAGACTCCAAGGAAATCTAGCGCACGCCGAAACCATCTATCAACAAGCCTTGGCGGCCGCAAATCAGGTCGGCGACAAAAGTACAGCGGCCTATGTGGATTCCGGCCTTGGCGATGTCCGCACGGATCGCGGAGATCTGGCTGGCGCCAGGAAATTTTACGAGCAGTCTTTGGTTCTACGAACTCAGACCGGCGAACAAGACGCGGCTGCGGAAACGCAGGTCCACTTGGCCAACGTCTCGATCGAAGAAGGCCGCGCTCTGGATGCCGAAAGATCGTTGCGTCGGTCGATCACACAGTTCCACAATGAACAAGAAGCCGACGAGGAGTTGATTGCGAGCATTGTTCTGATTCAGGGGCTTCTTGCGCAAGGCAAAGTAGCCGATGCAAAATCGGAACTGGAACGCGAAGCGCCGCTTGCCGCGAAGAGCCAGAACTTTCTGGCACGACTTCAGTTTGAGTTGGTGTCTGCGCTTGAGTTATCAGCGTCCGGCGATGCGAAGGCTGCTCTTCCGAAGCTTTCTGCGGCGCTGCAAAAGGCGCGACAGCATGGTTATGTCGCAAGCGAGTTTGAATGTCGGCTGGCCATTGCGAAATTAGGGCGGAAATCGGGCGACCCGTCAGCGGCTCAGGCGCAATCGAATGCACTGGAACGAGACGCGTACGCGAAAGGATTCGCACTCATAGCCCGAAAAGCGGCGGCTGATCGAACGTGATCGACGCCATGACCGGACACATCCACCGCCATGGTACGGCTCCTTAGCCGTGCTAGAGCTGAAGATGCGCTCAGTCGAATTGAGGCAGATTAACTGTTTGTGGGCTTGAAGCTAATCTTCGTGCCGGCTTTGAACGCGACGTACACGCGCTTCCACGGCGCATCGTTGATCAGCCGCCATTTGTGGCCGGAGCCTGTGGTGTCCATGGCGATGAGCACTTCGCCCGGATGGACCGTGAATGTTTCTCCGGTGTGCGTGGTGAATTCCAGCACGCCGGAAAGCGTGATCACATACTGCGTGGACGGCGCGCAGTGCCAGTCAAGCGACGCGTGCGGCGGCGTCTCCTCGTATAGCACCGTCTCAACGGGTAGAGTTTCGTTGTAAACGACGCTTCCTTCGACGACGTGCGAATGTCCATCCGGTCCGGTGGAGAGATAGTAGGCTTTGATCATAATTTTCGTTACGGCTACGGATTGATCCTCAATGTGGCGGCAGTTTCTGCGCGCACGGTTTTGTAGAGTTCGATGTTGTCGGCGAGCGACTGGCCATAGGACGGAATCATTTCTTTCAGTTTGGGCAGCCATGCCGCGGGTGTGCACTTTCCAGCGAAACACTTCTTGATTGCCTCGAGCATGATAAAAACGGAAGTGGAAGCGCCGGGCGATGCGCCGAGCATCGCGACGATGGAACCGTCGGCCGAGCCGACGAGCTCGGTGCCGAATTGAAGCACGCCGCCATGCACGGAATCTTTCTTGATGATCTGCACGCGCTGGCCCGCAACTTCTTCCCGCCAGTCGGACTCCTTAGCCAGCGGGTAGAATTCGCGCAACAGCGCGAAGCGCTTCTCCATCGTCTCGAGCACCTGCCCGATCAAATATTCGGTGAGAGACACGTTGTCGCGGCCGACGGCGAGCATCGGCAGAATGTTTTCCGGATCGATCGAACCGAAAAGGTCGAGATACGAGCCGTGCTTCAGGAATTTCGTCGAGAATCCGGCATATGGGCCGAAGAGCAGCGAGACTTTGCCGCTCACATGGCGCAGGTCGAGATGCGGCACAGACATCGGCGGCGAACCGACGGCGGCTTTGCCGTACACCTTCGCGCAGTGGCGCCGGGCGAGTGCTTCATCGTCGCAGCGCAGCCAAATGCCGCTCACGGGGAAGCCTGCGTAGCCGTACGCCTCGGGAATGTCTGACTTTTGCAGCAGCGGAAGCGAACCGCCTCCCGCGCCGAGAAAAACAAATTTCGCGGTGATTTCCTCGTGCGCTCCGGTTTTTTCGTTGCGCGTCTCGACATTCCAGCATTCGCCGCTGCGGCACAGATCGAAAACGCGCGTGTTGTAGTGAATCTCGAAGCCCGGCGTGTTCTTCAACGAATTCAGCAGAATGTGGGTCAGCGCGCCGTAATCGACGTCGGTGCCGGCCGGCATGCGCGTCGCTGCAACGACGTCCGACGGATCGCGGCCTTCCATCACCAGCGGCGCCCATTCCTCGATCTGTTTCTTATCGTCGGAATACTGCATGCCGTCGTAGCCGTGGTGCTGCGTGAGCGTCTCGCAGCGTTTCTTGAGGAATGCGACGCCGGCGGCGCCGCGCACGAAGCTCATGTGCGGCACGGGATGAATGAAATCCCGTGGGTTTCCGATGCAGCCCTTTTTTACGAGGTAGCTCCAGAATTGGCGGGAAATGTCGAACTCGCCGTTGACGACGAGCGCCTTGGAGACATCGACAGTGCCGTCGCTGCGCTCGGGCGTGTAATTCATTTCGCACAGGGCAGCGTGCCCGGTGCCGGCATTGTTCCACGCGTTCGAACTTTCTTGAGCGGGCTCGCCCAGCCGCTCGTAGATGGCGATTTTCATTTCAGGCGCGAGTTCTTTCAGCAGCACGGCGAGCGTTGCGCTCATGATGCCCGCGCCGACCAGAACGGCGTCGGGCTGGCTAAACGAAGACGGAATTGCTGCGGACAAAAGAATCTCTCCTGATTCCTGAAAGGTGAGCGGCTCTGAAGAGCTGGGCGCGGGCCGGGGGCAAAGCGCGCACATGGTTACAGACTTGTGCGGGAGCGTCAACAACCTCGCGATGCCACCGGCCGCGGAGGCGAATAACACGCGAAACCGACGCCTCCGCGACGCCACGGAAGCAAATGTCCGAGGGAGGGAAGGAAAATTCTTGCCGTCCCCGCACAGGCCTCTGGAGCGCCGGCAACGAAACGACTTAGCGCCGGGCCACATGGGCATGCGAGTGCAATGCCTATGCCTGCGAGCGTTCACGGGACCCCGGGCGCTCGACCGAGCCAATTGGCTGGGCTGAGGAATCAAAGGTCCCGAGGTGAGTTTTGAAGAAGACTTTCTGTTTCTTGGCGATTTTGGCGATGTGCTTCTGCTTCTCGGCGGCTACGGCGAAGGCCGACGGCGGCGCGGGCCCCGACCTGTATTACACGCTTACGGGTGGACCGGCGGACGCTCCGATAACGATGACGTTCGGAGTGCCGGTGAATCCCGACATGAGCAATCCGGACAATTACGATCCCGGCACCGGCTTTCAAGTGGATCCGATCAACCTGGTGATCAATGGAACGCCGACGAACAACGACTGCCTGTATTTCTACAGCCTGTTTGCAGGCGGCGCGTTTCAGGATTTCAACGGAAACGTTGACTTGATGAATCCGCTCGGATCGACCGTGATGCTGTACTCGGGCCCCGAATCGGATCCGACCATGCTGCTGCTGAACGGCCCGATCACGCTGACCGACTACAATACCGGCACCGAAACGTACACCCTTACCGTTTCCACTGTCCCGGCTCCGGAACCGCTGTCGTTGATGCTGCTTGCGAGCGGAATCATCGCTCTCTGCCTGATGCGCAAGTACCGCACAGCCTAACGGCGAGTTCACAAAGGCGATTCAAATGGAAAACGAGGCGGTCACCCGGCGCTCAGGCGCAGCGGGTGACCGCCTCGTTGTTTTCTTAGCCGACTTTCTTGGGCTTAACGGGCCTGTGCGACGCTAAGAGCCGACGCGGATGTGATTCAGCGAGCTGAGCAAGCCGAACGCGTTGAGCAGCCACAGCACCACGCAGATCACCACGACCGCATTCAGAATCGACTTGATCGTCCCCTGCATCGGGATGAAGCGGTTGATGAGCCACAGCAGCACGCCAACCACGATCAGAACCAGGACAATATTGACCAAAGGCATGGCGAAAGTTTCCTCCTCTCTTTCGCGGATTCGCGTGAAGAGCTTCCGGTGGAGAACTTACTTCGCCGCAGCCAAACCGTACATACAGCGAACGGCCTAAGGCAGGACGGATGTTCCGTTAGGTACCGGGACCCCCCAACCGCGCAGCTCAGCGCCACTGTCATATCCGGTACGGCGACGGTCAGATTTTATTTCGCTTGGGCGAGGACGCGGTCGATGGTTTCGTAGAATTCTTCGGAGCGGATCGGCTTTGAGACGTAAGCGTCCATTCCCGCGGCGATGCATTGCTCCTCGCCTCCTTTCAGGGCGTGGGCCGTCATCGCAATGATGCGCGTGTGGGAGTTGGTGAGCTTGTCGCGTTCTCGGATGGCGGCGGTGGCCTCGAGGCCGTCCATATTCGGCATTTGTACGTCCATCAGGACTACTTCGAAGCGGCCGCGCTCAAATTCGCTGAGCGCTTCTTTGCCATCGCCCGCGACGGTCACTTCGAAGCCGCGATTTTCGAGCAAGCGCACGGCGAGGCGCTGGTTGATCTCGTTGTCCTCGGCGAGCAGCACGCGGCACCGCTGGCGCGACTCGCGCAGCGTGGATTGCGTGACGAGCGGCGCAGCCTCGACGCTAACTGCGGTATCGGCCGTCTGGGCGAGCGCTTGCTCGACCACCGCGCAGATCGCGCTGAGCAATTCCATCTGCCGGATCGGCTTCACCAGATACGCTGCGATTCCGAGTTCGCTGCAGCGCGCGGCGTCTCCCATTTGGCTGGCTGAAGTGAGCATCATAATCGTCGCGCCCGCCAGCGACGGATCGTTGCGAACGCGCTCGGCGAGCGAGAATCCGTCCATGTCCGGCATTTGCCCGTCGAGTAGCACCAACGGATACGGCCGTCCCTCGGCCTTCGCTTTCTGCAGCGCTTCAAGGCCCGCCACTCCGCCTTCCACCAGGGTGGGCCGCATGCCCCAGCGCGCGAGAATTCCAGCGAGCACGCGGCGGTTGGTGAAATTGTCATCGACGATCAGCACGGCGAGGTCGCGCAGACGCTCCGGCGCGACAGGCTGCGACGACGAAGCGCTGGCTGCAACCGGTGCGAGCCGCACCACGAAATGGAAAGCGCTCCCCGATCCTTCTTCGCTTTCCAGCCAGATTTGCCCGTCCATCAATTCCACGATGCGCTTGCAGATCGTTAGCCCCAGCCCGGTGCCGCCGTATTTGCGCGTCATCGAGCCGTCGGCCTGGGAAAACGCTTCGAAGATGCGCGCCTGCTTCTCGCGAGGAATGCCGATGCCGGTGTCGCGCACTTCGAAGTGAACGGCTACGGGATTGGCGGGGGATTCGCTTTCTTTCGATGTGACGCTCACGCTGATTTCGCCTTTCTCCGTGAACTTGATTGCGTTGCCCACCAGGTTGATTAGCACTTGGCGGATGCGGCCGGAATCCCCCAGCAGCGTTTCGGGCACGCCGGGATCGACTTCGTAGATCAACTCGAGTTTTTTCTGGTCCGCGCGAAAGCTGAGCGCTTTCATCGTCTCGCCGACGTTGTCGCGCACGTCGAAAGGAATGATCTCCAGCTCCATCTTTCCGGCTTCGATTTTCGAAAAGTCCAGGATGTCGTTGATGATCGCGAGCAGCGATTCAGCGGAGAGCTGTACCAGGCCCATGAACTCGCGCTGTTCGGTGGTCAGCTCGCTGTCGAGCACGAGTTCGGTCATGCCGAGTATGCCGTTCATGGGCGTGCGAATCTCGTGGCTCATTGTGGCGAGGAAAGTGCTCTTGGCCTTGTTCGATTCCTCGGCCGCCTCTTTCGCCACGCGCAGTTCGCGCTCCGATCGTTTTCGCTCGCTCAAGTCGCGGATGAATAAAGCAAAGCTGAGCGATTCGGCGCGGCGAATCGCGGAAACCGTGATTTCCGTCGGCATTTCCCGCCCGCTTCGCGATACCGCGTCGATTTCGAATCGCCGGGTACCCACTTCGCCCGACATGCATTCCAGTAGTGCCGCGATTTCGTCGCGGTAGCATTCGCAGGAAGGCCCGGCGACGATCAGATCCTCCAGCGATTTACCTGCCGCTTCGCCACGCGACCAGCCAAAGGCGGTCTCCGCTTCTTTGTTCCACTCCGTCACGTTTCCGTCGAAGTCCATCTCCGCGAAGGCGTCGAACGACATTTCCAGGATTCGCCGCGAGCGCCGCTCGCTGGTTTCCAGTTCTCGCGTTTGCGCCGAGAATCGCCGGTCCACCAGCGACGTGACCAGCGCAAGTCCCAGCACCATGAACGTCACGCCGATGATGCTCACCATCCCGAGGTCTGAAATGCTGAGCGCGTGCGCGACGCTGCCCTCCACCTTGGCAGTCGCCGTGAACGATGCAGCCGCCATCCCGGTGTAATGCATCGCGGGAATCGCCGCGCCCATCAGCACCGCCGCGGCGAATTTGCGGCGCGCATCGGAACGCTCTTCCGTGCGCAGAAAAAATACGAGCGTGATCGCCACGAGCGCGATGATTACTGCAAGCGCAACGGAAAGTATGACAATGCTGACATCGTAGTGGCACATCGCCGGCAAGCGCATCGCTTCCATGCCGATGTAGTGCATCGCGGCGATCGCGCCACCCATAAAAACGCTTCCGAGAAGCGCCAGCGCCGGCGTCAGGCTTGGCCGCGTGACCAGATAGAGCGCGATCGAACTCGCCACAATCGCTGACACCAGAGACACCAGCACCGTCGGCCAGTCGTAGAGCACCGGCACCGGCATCCGGAACGCGAGCATGCCGATGTAGTGCATCGACCAAATGCCGATGCCCATCGCCGTTGCGCCGCCGAAAAGCCACAGCCTCCGGCCCGCGCCGCGCGCACTCGCAATGCGGCCGGCCAGGTCGAGCGCCGCGTACGACGCCAGTACCGCGATCGCCACGGACAGCGCAACAAGGCGGTAATCGTACGAACCAGCGAGTTGGTTTGTTCCGTGAATCATCGTGGGCTTAGGGATTCGCTCCGCGCGCTTTCGGCATGCGCCGAATTACAAGATTGGTGCGAGCGGTAAGCGCGTCCTCAAGACACGCGTCCGTGCACAAATTCAGGAAGGGAATTCCAGTTTTCGATGATGCGGAATTGAAGTCAAGGCACGGCGCAAAAACGCAGCGGAAAAGTAACGATTCAGAGTGAAACAGCGCCCCCTGCTACGACGCCAGTTGTGTTTCCAGAGAAGCTTCGCGCGCCAATTGAGGCACTGCCCCTACGGCCGGCGTCCGCGCTCGAGTGAACCACACCATTCCGTCGAGCCTGAGCTCGAGATCAATTTGCTCGAGCCCGGCGGCGACCAGTGCGCGGCGAAGCTCAGATTCCTCGAACCGGCGGTTGAAGCGTGCGGAAGTAGCCCAGGCCGTCATTTTGCGCGTGTCGCGGCGCGAAAGCCCGTGGCGTTCGCTGTAAGCCCGCGCGTTTGCGATGGACATCGACGAGTGCGGATCGAGAAACGCGACAGCACCGCCCGGGCGCGTGACCCGTACGATCTCTCGGAGGGTTTCAGCCAAATGCTCGACCCAATAGATGACGCCGGTCGCGTAGGTGACGTCAAACGAAGCGTCGTCAAACGGCAAGCGGTCTGTGGTCGAGTGATGAAATTCGACGCGGCCCGGCAATTCCAGCTTGGACGCCAGCCGGCGCGCGATGCGCAGCAGGCTGTAGCATCGATCTACGCCCGTCACGTGATAGCCGGATCCAGCCAGCGCCCGCGCCACGTGGCCGGGCCCACAACCGACGTCAAGAAGCTGCAGGTGCGAATTGGAATTGGCAGGCGGCAGCGCCAATGCCGCCACGAATTCCCGGCGGATGTCGGCTTCCGGTCCCGTGGCGAGTTTGCGCGCGTAGTAGCCCGCGCCCACCTCGAACAGAAATCGTTTGAACGGGTCGCGCAGAAGCTTCTTGATCGGCATCAACGACGGCGTTCCCGCGTTTTGCTTGGACGCGAGGCCTTCTACGACCGTAGAGTCTTCCATGACGGACATGTTACGCGATTGCGGGGCCGAACACGGATCAAAGGAATGTAAAAAGCTTCACGCGCCGAATGGATTGGCGCGACACCCGCCGCATGCCGCCCGCGCGGCATGCTAGGACAGCACGATCCTACCGGACGCGGGTGCGCTTTTCCGGTGCCAGAATGTGAAGGTCCAGAAACGAGAGCGTCAGCTTCCAGCCGAGCGCGGCGGCTTCAGCGTTGTAATTGGGCCGCACGTCGTTGAAAAATGCGTGATCGGCGTTTGAGATTTCCACGTTCACGAACGCTTTATTGTGGCTGTCGCAGGCTTCGGCGATCGAGCGAATCTGGTCGTGGCCGATGTGCTTATCCAGACCGCCCCAGAAGAAGAGCATTGTGGCGTGCAAGTTGGGAATTTCGCCGAGCAGCGCAGGAGCGATTCCGCCTCCGTAAAATGAAACGGCGGCTTGCAGCGGCAGCGACGCGTTGGCCAGAAACGAGACGCGCCCGCCGAAACAGAATCCCACGCTGGCGATCCGATCGCGCATCACGTGCGGTTGCGCCAGAAGCCAATCGTAAGCGGCGCGCGCGTCGAGTTTGATCGCTTCGAGCGTCAACGCGCTCAGATGGGGCTGCGCTTGCGGAAATTGATCGTAGGGAATTTCGATTCCGGCCGGCGCGGTGCGGTGAAACAGCTCCGGCGCGATCACCACGATTCCTTCGCGCGCAAATCGCTGCGCAACGTCGCGAATGTGGGAATTTACGCCAAACGCTTCTTGAAATAGCAGCACCGCCGGAAATTTTCCCGGGCCTGTGGGGCGGGCAACAAACGCATCCATCGAACTGCCGTCCGCAACTGCGACCGAAACCTTCTCCGAAACCACCTCAGCCATCCGGCGGGCTCCCCTGGGGCGGGCTAAGACTGAGGTTGATAGAATAGCGGCGAGAGGTCGGAGTTGAAAGGACGAATCGCGCCCTGACGCGGAATTACTTTGGCGCGAATTGCAGGGAAATCGGTGAAGCGGATTCGGCGACGCCTACATCTAACGCGTGGTTAGGGGGAACTTCGGGATGAACATGAGCGATTACGTAACGCTGGGACGATCGGGACTTCGCGTGAGCCCGTTCACGCTCGGGACGATGACTTTTGGCACCGAGTGGGGCACCGGCGCCGATGAGAAGGAATCGCGCGCGATTTTCGACCGCTACCTCGAGCGCGGCGGCGTTTCGATCGACACCGCGGACGGCTACACCAAAGGCACCAGCGAGACGATGCTCGGCAAGTTCATCACCGATGCGAAGAATCGCGACCGCGTGGTGCTCGCGACGAAGTTTACATTCAACCCGCAGCCCGGCAATCCCAACTCGGGCGGCAATGGCCGCAAGAATATCTACCGCGCGCTCGAAAGTTCGCTGCGCCGCCTGCAGACCGATTACATCGACCTTTACTGGCTGCACGCGTGGGATTTGGTGACGCCCGTCGAAGAAGTGGTTTCCACCCTCACCGACCTCGTCGCCGAAGGAAAAATCCGCTACTTCGGATTTTCAGACACTCCGGCGTGGTACATCGCTCGCGCGCAGACTCTCGCTGAACTGCAAGGCAAGGAGCGGTTGATCGCCCTGCAGCTGGAATACTCGCTGATTGAACGCAACATCGAACGCGAACACATTCCGGTGGCGCAGGAACTCGGCATCGGCGTGTGCCCATGGAGCCCTCTCGGCGGCGGATTGCTTACAGGAAAGTACGTTCGCCACGGGGACTCGGGCAAGGGCGAAGGCCGCCTGGAAGTTCAAAAGGGCCGCAACCCGGCGTTCGCGAAATTTTCGGAGCGCAATTTCAAGATTGTTGACGCGCTGAGCGCCGTCGCGAAGGAAATCGGGCAGTCGCCCGCGAAAGTCGCGTTGAACTGGGCCACAACACAGCCGGGAATTACCTCGACGATTATCGGCGCGACGAAAGTGGCGCAGCTCGACGACAATCTCGCCTCGCTCGACTTTACGATTCCGCCGGAGCTGCGGCGCAAGCTCGACGACGCCAGCGCGATCGAAGTGATTCATCCTTACTTCTTCTTCGGCGGCGAGATCAACGCCATGATCACCGGCGGCACTTCCGTTCATCGCTGGTCGCCCGTGAATGCAACGGGTGGCACAGGTCCCGCAAAACCCAAAGCGGACGGAGCCAAGAAGTAGCGCGCCTCTCGACCCGATGAAAAAATATCAAGGTCCGGCCACCGGCCATTTCAACGGTGAGTTTTTCTTCAACCCCAACCACGAGCAGCTGCGTGGCGCGGGCAGCCTGTTCGAATGGCTGAAAAATCGCCAACCCGGCCCGTGGCGCAAGTGGACGAACGCCGCTCCCGGGCCAACGCCACCCGAGCGCGTTACGTCCGGCGGCGTGCGCGTCACATTTGTCGGGCACTCCACAGTTTTAATCCAAATGGACGGCCTGAATATCCTCACCGATCCCGTCTGGTCGATGCGTGCCAGCCCCGTATCGTTTGCAGGGCCCAAGCGGCATCGCCCGCCCGGCATTCGCTTCGATCAACTTCCGACGATTGACCTGGTATTGCAGAGCCACGATCACTACGACCATTTCGACGTCGCGACCTACCGCAAAATCGCGCGCGCGAAGTGGAATACGCGGTATATGGTTCCGCTGAATGTGGCGCAGCGGCTCACCTCCAAGGGCCTGGCTCGCGCCGAGCAGGTGAGCGAACTCGATTGGTGGGATTCTGTGCAGGTCGCTTCGCACGTGCGCGTCACGGCGATTCCTGCACTCCATTTTTCAGGGCGCGGATTGCGCGATCGCAATCGCACTCTCTGGGCCGGCTACGCGATCGAAGGGCCGTCTGGCCGCGTGATTTTCGCAGGCGACACGGCCTACGGCACGCACTTCCGCAAAATCGCCGAGCGATTTCCGCAGCCGCGGCTCGCATTGATTCCGATTGGCGCCTACCGCCCGCAGTGGTTCATGGGACCTGTCCACATTTCTCCACAGGACGCCGTGAAGGCGCACGAGGAGCTGCAGGCATCGACCAGCGTTGCCGTTCACTTCGGGACTTTTCGCCTCGCGGATGATGGCGAGGACGAGCCGCCGCAGGAATTGAAGAAGGAACTCGACACGCGCAAAGAAGCCCACCGCTTTTGGACGCTGGATGAGGGAGAGGGAAGGGATGTCCCGTAAAGGGCGAGTGCCGGCATTTAGCGTCCGCGCGTGCCGAGCACAGTTTCGAACGAAGCTTTCAGCAGGCGCTGAATTTCGTTGCTCGGCATCGTAGCGGGATCGACGAGATGTTCCACCAGCAGCGCATGCGAAAACGCGCCGAGTGCGGTGCCTACCGCGGGGCTTGAGACGATCGCGCTGTGTTTCGTGCCCGGATTCACGCGATTCCAGATTTCTTCCTTGCTGCAGCGCATCGATTTATTTCGTGCACGCAGCCGAGCCTGCGCGCGCGGATGGCGAATCGCGTAGAGCTTGAATTCGAGCGAGAGCAGCGCGAGCCGCCGGTTCTGCGCGAATTCGGTGTACATGTCCCGCAGCGCATCGAGCCGCTCCCGCGGAGTGTCGTACTTTTCCAACAGCGCGTACACCTCAGCCATCCGTTCTGCGATCCACGCGTCCAGCAGCGCGAAGAAAATGTCTTCCTTGCTTTTGAAATTGGCGTAGAACGCGCCGCGCGTGTAGCCCGCTTCGGCGGCGATGTCTTCCAGGCGAGCAGCCTCGAATCCGTCGCGCGCAAAAATCGTTTCCGCGGCTGCCAGCAGCTTGCGGCGAGTCGCTTCGGTGCGTTCCTTCTGTCGGGATCGCGGGCTGCTCCGCACTGGAACGGCGCGCGATTCCTTCCGGCGCACGAGTTGGGATTTACCGCTCATGGGTGATCAGCGAACCAATCCCGCGCTTTTGTTTTGCAGGATACATACATGCATGTATATAATATCGAAGAACTGATTGCAAGCAGAGGACGGATTTGGCCGCAGCTACAATGACAATGGATCACGCGCTCTGGCGCCCGCGCCACAACCCGTGGCTCGTGGCGCTTACCGTGACCCTCGCGACGTTCATGGAAGTGCTCGACACCTCCATCGCCAACGTCGCGCTGCCGCACATCGCCGGCAGCCTCGGCGCCAGCTCCGACGAATCCACCTGGGTGCTCACCAGCTATCTTGTATCGAACGCGATCATCCTCCCGATCAGCGCATGGCTTGCGACGCGCATGGGCCGCAAGCGTTTCTATATGACGTGTGTCGCGCTTTTTGCCGCGAGCAGCTTTTTGTGCGGACTCGCCCCCAGCCTCGGCATGCTGATTTTCTTCCGCGTATTGCAGGGCGCCGGCGGCGGGGGATTGCAGCCCAGCGAACAAGCCATCCTGGCCGACACATTCGAGCCTTCGAAGCGCGGCATGGCGTTCGCGGTGTACGGTATGGCGGTCGTTGTGGCTCCGGCCATCGGCCCCACGCTCGGCGGATGGATCACCGACAATTACAGTTGGCGCTGGATTTTCTACATCAACGTTCCCGTCAGCATTCTTTCGCTCTACCTCACCTACCGCCTCGTCGAAGATCCTCCGTACCTGCACGAAGAGCGCGAGAAGCGAAAAAATGTGGGCGTCGATTACATGGGCCTCGCACTGGTCGCGCTCGGAATCGGCGCGCTGCAAATCGTCCTTGATAAGGGACAGGAATCCGACTGGTTCGCGTCGCACTGGATCACAGCTGCGGCGATTGCGGCCGTGGGGCTGCTTGTAACTTGGGTCATTTGGGAGTGGCGGCATCCGCATCCGATCGTCGAACTCACGCTCCTCAAAAAACGCAACTTCGCCACCGCCATGTTCTTCATGTTCATTCTCGGCATGGTTCTCTATGGAACGACCGTTCTGATCCCGCAATATCTGCAGCTCTTGATGGGCTACTCAGCGCAAAGCGCGGGCGAAGCTCTCGCCGGCGGCGGCTTCGCGATGATGATCATGATGCCGATCTCGGGCTTTCTCGTCTCGAAGGTGGACCAGCGCGCGCTGATGTCCGTCGGCTTCGGCATCACAGCGGCGGCGCTCTATTACATGACGACGCACATGACGCTCGACATGGACTTCCGCACCGCGGCAATGCTGCGCATCTATCAAGTGGCGGGCCTCGCGTTCATTTTCATTCCGTCCAACACGCTCTCTTACGTCGGTGTGCCGCGCGAAAAGAACAACCAGATTTCCAGCATGATCAGTTTCATCCGTAACATCGGCGGCAGCATCGGCATCGCCCTGATCGCCACGCTGATCACGCGCGGCACGCAGCGCCGCATGACCTACCTCGCCGGCAACATGAACAACGGCAATCCGCACTTCCGCCAAATGTTTGACGGCATGGTGGCGACGCTGCATTCGCAGGGAATCAGCCAGTCCGAAGCCGTGAAGCAGGCCTACGCCCGGATGAGCGGCCTGCTGCAGCAACAATCGATGGCGCTGGCCTATACAGACGTGGTTTCGTGGATGGTAATCGTCGTAGCGTGTCTCACCCCGCTCACCTTTATTATGAAGCGCCCGCCGAAGGGCGGCGCAGACGCCCCGCCGATGCACTAGCTCGAGCGCCAGACGTTCTTTTGTTTGTAACGTTCACCCTTCGCATCGCCGCGGCTTTCTTCACTCAACATTTGCTTCGCGTGGCCGAGTCATTGAATATAGTGGTCCGCCCGACGGGTTCGTCCCGCAGGCGCGGCTCAAAATTCGACCACACCCGGGTGCACGCGAGGATACGATGGGCGAGATCACCACGCTTTTCTGGGACAACGGCGGCGTAATTCTCACGAACGGTTGGGACCGCAAGGCGCGCGAAGCGGCCGTGGCAAAGTTTGGCCTGGACTGGGCCGACTTCGAGGATCGCCATGAGCTGATGCTCAACGCCTTCGAAACCGGCCACTGCACGCTCGATGAATACGTCAAGCGCACGGTTTTCTATCGCGAGCACAGCTTCACGCCGGACGATTTCAAGAAATTCATGTTCGACCAATCTCAGCCGTGGCCCGACGCCCTGGACTTCCTCGGCTCCATCTCGAAGCAGAAGAAATACCTAGTCGCGGCGCTCAACAACGAATCGCGCGAAATTAACGAATATCGGATCAAAACGTTTCACCTGCGCAACTACTTCGAAGCGTTTTTCTGCTCGTGCTATCTCGGGGTCCGCAAGCCCAACGCCGGCATTTACAATCTGGCGCTGCAAATCACCCAATCGACGCCGCAGGAATGCGTGATGATCGACGATCGCGGCATCAATCTTGAATCGGCCAGGGAAATCGGCATGCACACGATTCAGGTGAAGAACCTGGCGCAGCTCAAGGCCGATCTCGCGGCGCTCGGCGTAACGCACGCATCGTAATGCGAGTCAGGCGCGTCTAACCAAACGGAATCGCCTTCGCGCGCACAGCGAAGCAGAGGAACCCCTCATGAAACTCGACACGCGGGTATCGCCGGATTTGGACGCGCTGAGCCACGCCGTCCTGCAGGAAATCGTAGCGAACGTGAAAGACGCAGTCGCGAAGCGCGGCAAATTTGGAATCGCACTTTCGGGCGGCCACACTCCCGAAAAGCTCTATTCGATGTGGGCCTCCACGGACCGCTACCGCAACGAGACGCCGTGGAATCTGGTTCACATTTTCTGGGGTGACGAGCGCTACGTCGGCCCAGACGATCCGCTCAGCAATTACCGCATGACGCGCGAGACGCTGCTCTCCCACGTTCCCATTCCGGCGGAGAATGTTCATCCCGTGCCGACGCAATTGCCCACGCCGCAGGCCACCGCCGATGCCTACTCCGGCGAGCTGAAGAAGTTTTTCGGGAATTCCGAGCCGTCGTTTGACGTGACGCTGCTTGGCATCGGTCCCGAGGGCCACACCGCGTCGCTGTTTCCGAATTCACCGGCGCTCGAAGAAAAAACGCGCTGGGTGATGTCCGTCGTGGCGCCCGCAACGCCGCCGCATCGCATTACGTTCACGCCCGTTGTCCTGAACCAGAGCCGCAACACGTACTTTCTTGCGGCAGGGAAGGACAAGCGCGCGATTCTCGACGCAATCCGCGCCGAGCCCGGCGATAAATTGAGCGATTATCCCGCGGCGCGCATTCGTCCCGTGGACGGCCGTGTGCTGTGGTTTCTCGACAGCGCTGCCGCGCAGTAACTCCCGGCGCTCACCCGCAAGAAATATCTTCGCGCGCCTGATTTTCTTCGCTTGTCCGCGCGGACAGGCGAAGATCCCTCATCGGTACTACCTTCGCCTGTATCTTCGTACCATTGACCCATCTGGACGCGGAAATTACAGTGCACATACTGATGCGCGCGGAATTTCTCGCGCCTCTCGCTTCAGGCCATTGTTTAAGCCACAGATGGGCGTATCGGGCTCGGTGCAGCAAGTTTCTTCCTGCCGGCGCGGTGCGGGGGCACGAATTCACCGGCAGACTTCAGCCGCTAAAACTTTCCCGGGGTGTAAAGCGTTGAAACTCGACTCGTTGAAACTTCCTCCTACGAAAATGCAGACTACGGCAGCGAAACCCTCGATCTCAGGTTTGAGCGGCTTGGCCAACTCCATGACGGGCGCAAACAAACCGCCGATCGCTCCGGCGGCAAATGGTGCCGTGTCCGGAGAACAGCGGCGCAAAAGCCAGCGCGTGCTGCTTCGCGTGAAGGCGAATATTCACGTGGCGCTTCAGGGTAAGCCTTCGACCACGCTTGAGGCGACGACGCTCTCGGTGTACAACCAGGGCGCGATGATCGTGATGAAACAGGGATTGCCGGCCGAGACGAAAGTAGTGCTCGAGAATATCGGGACGAAAGAGCGCGTCGGTTGTCGCGTGGCGCGCGGCACGCGTGAAATGCCCGAGGGCTTTCACGTTCCGGTGGAGTTCGATTCGCCCGCTCCGAATTTCTGGGGCATTGCGTTTCCGCCCGCCGACTGGAAGCCGCACGACGATATGTAGAGCGCTCTTCCCGCTACTTGCTCGCGAACGGCAGATTCGTCAGATCCAGATTTCCGCCCGACAGGATAATTCCGATTTTCAGCCCGTGCGCGTTGAGTCTGCGCGTCAGCGACGGCCCGGCCGCCACGGCGCCTGACGGCTCTACGACGATTTTCGCGCGCTCCCACAGCAGCAGCATGGTCGAAACGATTTCTGCCTCGGTCACCAGCGAAATTCCGTCCACGTAGGTCGAGATCGCCTGAAACGTCAGTGGGCACAGCGTCGCGCGCAGCCCGTCCGCGATCGTCTGCGGTCCCGAGGCGGCTGGTTCGATCTTGCCCGCGGCGAGCGATCGTGAAGCATCGTCCGCGTTCTGAGGCTCGGCACCAAAGACGCGCGTCCGGGGGCTCGTTGATTTCACCGCGATCGCTGTTCCGCTCAGCAAGCCTCCGCCGCTCACCGGAGTCACCACGATGTCGAGCTCCGGAACTTCTTCCAGTAGCTCGAGCGCGGCGGTCCCTTGGCCAGCCATCACGCGAGGATCGTTGTAGGGGTGAATCAGGTGAGCGTTCGTCTCGCGCATCACTTCCGCCGTTACGGCTTCGCGCGACGGCACATTCGGTTCCGAATACGTGATCTTCCCGCCGTACGATTCCACCGCGCGAATTTTCGCGGGCGATGAATTATTCGGCATCACGATGTAGGCCGGAATGCCGCGCTCGCGCGCCGCGCGCGAAACGGCCGCTGCATGATTGCCCGACGATGGCGCTGCAACGCCGTGGCGCGCCTGCTCGTCGCTGAGCGACAGCACCGCATTCGTCGCGCCGCGAATTTTGAACGAGCCCGTCTTCTGCAGGTTCTCGCACTTGAAAAACAGCTTCGCTCCCGCAATTTCATCGAGCGTACTGCTGGTCAGCACCGGCGTGCGGTGAATGCGTGACTTGATCCGCTCGTGAGCCGCGCGAATCGTGTCGATCGTGACGGGCAACGCCGAAGCATCAATCGTTTTTGGTTTTGTAGTCATCGTTCCAATTTGCACCAGCCGCTATTCTACATCGCACGCATGGCGCCACCACTGCGACACCCGCCAACATTAAAATCGTTGACTCGCTCGCGGCTCGGTGCAATTCTGCGCGAACCCCTTCCTGTTTCGAAGAAAAAATAAGACTCTGCGATGGTCGCAACAGGAGAGGTCTATGTCCGATCCGAAGTGGAAGATTGACCGGCGAGTGGCAACGCGCAAGGCCTACGCGCTACCAGTGCGGTACAGCGTCCTCAACGAAGAATTGGTGACCGTCCCATTTGAGAACTCGCACGCCGAGCACGGCCGTCGCGCCCACTCCGCCACCGAATCGATGCGCTCCGACCGCAACGGCGAGACGGTCAACCTCTCTGAGCGCGGAATTTATTTCACGTCGCGCGAAAAGGTCAGCCTCGGCGAATCGCTGGAAATCTTCTTTACGTTGCCCACCGAGCTTACCGGCCGCAGCCCAGAGCAGGTTTCCTGTCGTGCACGCGTGGTTCACGTGGATCGTCCGGAGACGCGCGACGGCCTCACCGGCGTCGGCGCTGCAATCGAGCGCTTCGAACGCATCACGCGAGTGCGGACCTGGGATAACTAGTCTCGCGATAGTTCAGCGCCGCGCGACTCGTTACTTCGCGCCCGGCACCGTGAAGTTCACCTTCGCGACCGATACATTGTCGAAGCGGTCCGCGAGCTGCACGGCGATCGTGTGTTCGCCCGGCCCAAGCCCGCTCACGCTGAACGAGTACGACTCGCGCGGCGCATCCGACAGCAGCCCAACGGGGAACACCACGAACCACTCGCCCGCGTCCACGCTGTAGCGTGCGTGATCGATCGCAATCGACGCGCTCACACCATCAAATGTGATTTTCGCGCCGCCGGTCACAGCTTCCGCGCGCAGATTCTCGATGCGCGGCGCCGTATTCTCAATTTCGAAGCGGTCGCTGGTCAGCTCGCCCGAAAGCGCCATCGACGGCGGGTTCGACGGCAAGTCCGACGCGACAACTTTCAGATAATACGCGCCGTCGGGAATCGTCGTCGTGTCCCAGGAGTAGTA
Source organism: uncultured Acidobacteriota bacterium (assembly GCA_963702125.1). GTDB lineage: Bacteria > Acidobacteriota > Terriglobia > Acidiferrales > UBA7541 > Palsa-295. Next base: position 2,192,896 of record OY969716.1, on the reverse strand, counting down.
GCGCTGCGTCAGCTTGTCCTTCAGCAGCCGCCATGCTTGCTCGTTTTCAGCCCGGTAGTACACCGTGTAGGTCAGGTCGTCGTCGTTGTCGTCGTGCGCCGCCCACACCACGCTTGCCCAGCCCTTTTCCTGAAACCCCTGCGGCGGAACTTCCACTTTCGCGGCTTTCGACGAACTCGTCGAGTCCGGCGTGGTGTTAATTAGTGGAAACGCGCCGGTGTTCGGATTCGGCCTTTGCGGCTGCTTCAGCTGCACCGGAGGCGCGGTGCCCGGCGTGGCCGCGAGAGAAGCGAATCCCTGGATGCGAACGTTGGGATCCTGCACCACGACGTCGTCGATCACCGGCGCAACGTTCTCAGGTTGGTACGCGATCGAAACCCACGACACTTCAGGATTCATGCTGCCGGGATTGCTCGCCGTATCGGCGAACACCGCTTTCCACTGAATGAATCGCGCGGCCGGCACCACCACATTCTCGCCGGTGGCCTTCGTGTAGGGACCAGCCCACGCGCTCCAGTTTTTTTCCGGGCTGGCGGTGTTGCCTGAGCGCACGTAGAAGGAAACTTTGCCATTCGTCGCGCCGTTCTCACCCCACCAGGTCAGGCGCCCCCAATGCGAATAAAGTTTTGCGTCGAAGGTCTGCGATTCAAACGAGCCGCTGGCTTCGTATCCCGGCCCCAGCGTAAAAAGTTTTCCCGGGTTGGCGGTGCCGGCAAAAACTTTGCCGTCCGGCCCCGCGATTAAGCTCGTCACCTGCGACGAAGGCGGTTTCGCCACAGTCGAGTACACGGTGTCGCTTTCAAGCTCGATGATCGATCCCTTGTTGCCGGTGCCGAGCAGCACCTTCCCGTTCGCCGCGAGGCCCATCGAGAAAACCAGATCGTCGCGCGAAGTCCACACGGTCAGCGGCGGCGCGTCGAGCGCGATCTTCACCACTTCCGATCCGCCGGTGGTCGAAGGGAAAAAAGGAAACGGAGTGATTGTGGGCGACGATGCCGCGATTTGCGCCGTCGCGCCGGGACTGAGTGCCTGCGACTGAATCACAGTCTGTTGGATTGGGGGCAGGATTGCGCTCGCTGCGCCCGTTACGGGCGTCCGCTGCTTTTCGCCAATCGCGGCGGCGTAGAGGTTTCCCGCGGCGTCCGTCAGTAGGGACGTCACTTCCTTCTTATTCGTCTCCCAAATCACAAACGAAGCGCCGGCCGACGGCGGCTCCGCGGCGGATTTCCGCGTGATGGCGATGCGCAGAATCAATCCATCGGGATCGGTGCCAACGAGCAAATTGCCCTTCGCGTCGAAGGAAAGTGATCGCGCGTGGCGTTCGTCACTCTGGTAGAAAAGTTGCCCCTTGCCGTCCGGCGTCACGGCGAAAATTTCGCCTTTATCTCCCGTGCCGGCAAAGACATCGCCTTGCGCGTCGATCGCCAGCGCCCAGATGTACTTCGCCTTCGGATCGAAGAATGTCGATTTCGCGCCATCCGGCGTCACTTTGTAAACTTTGCCATCGGGCGAAGTGCCCACGTAGAGATTGTCGTGCGAATCGAACGCGATGGTCTGCGCGGAAAGCTCGCCGGATTCAAACACGGTCGTAGGTTTGGAAGGATCGTCGAATCGCAGCACCTTGGCATCGGAACCGCCGGCGGCGTACACGCGCCCCCGCGAATCGGTGCGCAACTGCCACAAGTACGCGAGATTTGGATCGGAGTATGCGGCGAATTTCGGAGCGGCGGTGAGCTTCCCGTCGCTGCGAATCGCCACGCCATTCGCCGTTCCCTTACCGAACTCGGCGGAATCGGACTGCCGCCAGAAATGCGTGTGATCGGCGTACAGCAGCGCCGGAGTGGCGATGGCAACAGTCATGAGTCCCGCGAATATGCTCCGGCGTCTCATCCGTCCGAATCTCCTTTCGATTCCCACCTACTTCACCGTGATGTTGAGCGTGCGCTCGCCGGAAATCTCTTCGTGCATCGGCACAGACCACTCGCCGGCAGTCGATTGGTAAGTGAGTCGCGCGCCCGTCGGATTCTGCCGCTGGTCGAGCACGTTGATTTCAGATGCCGGTGCGTTCGGCATGATCTTGTCTTCCACCGTCAGCGTCGGCGTCGGCTGCAGCAGCGTCGCGTACAGTCGATCGTTCGGCTTCGAAAGATTGATCAGGCTGATGAGCTGCTCGAGCCCCGGTAGCTGCCCCTGCGACGTCGCCGCCGCTGCGTCCGTGTTGCGGTTCACAAAGCTCGCGTCGCTGATCACCAGTTGAAGCTGGCCCCGCGCGGCTTGCGCCGGTATCGTGATGGGAATTTCCTGCACTGTGACCGGTCCGCGATACGGCCGCAACTGAACTTTTGCCACCACGGTGTCGCCGGGCCGTACCTCCACTTTATCGAGCCACGCGCCGTCGATCGTCGCCTCGCGCCGTTCGGGCTGCGAGATCACGTGTATGTGCACCGCATCGATGTGCGGAATTTCGTACGGGTTGGAATAGATGCGCGCAAACGTCGTCTGAACAGCCGCCGCCACGAAAATGCCATTCGGCAGCGGCTGGTCGGTCGGCGCAAAAAGATCGGTTATCTTGACCGGCGAGTGATCCTTCACGTCGATCTCGCCCTGCAGCTCGAGCGTCGAGCCCTCGCCGTATGCAGGCGAACCCACAATCCCGTTGAAGGTAGTCACCGCGACGAGCGTCGGCGTCAGCGTCGGATTTTCGATCACTTCGAAGTGAAATTTCTTTTCGGCCGTCGGCGTCGTGAGCGTCACATCCACGGGAATCATCGGTGGCCCATCGCCGAGTTGGCCCATGATCGCTGTCAATCGATCCTGTGTGAACGTGCCGATTGTCGCGCCCGTGGACATGATTTTCGTCGAGGCCATCGCCGAGTTCAGCGTGGTAATCACGTGCCCGCGCGCCATCGGAATGTGGATTGAGCCGAGCGACAGCACCGGATGCCCGCACGCATACACGCGCCCCGCATCCACGCGCGTCACCGTGCACCCGGGTGCCAGCGTTAAATCGCCGCGCACTAGCTCGAGTCCGACCATGTCGCCCGGTTGGAGTTGCGAATCTTCCGGCGACGCGAGTGCGCTGCCGCCTGCCGCGAGCGATACCCCCCACGACGAAAACTGCTGTGAAAATTGCGCGATCGTTTCGGGATACAGGCCCGATGAAATCACCGGCGTCTCGATCGGCACAAGAAACTGCCCCGCGCCCACGCCAACCTGCCGCGCGAGTTGATCCGGCACATCCACACGCGAACTGGCGGCCTTCGGCGCAGCGCCGGCGGGATTCGACTTCTCGATGTCGATCATGTTCGCAATCGGCGTCACGCCGCCAATCGCTTCCTTCGTGAAAAGCCCCAGCTTCAACGACAGCGCGCCTGCCAGCTTTCCATCCAGATACACCGGGCTTCCGCTCATGCCCGCCACCACACCCGAGTGCTCCGCCTTGTCGCCAAGCAATTGGACCAAAATAATGTCCTGCTTCGGACCAAGCGCGTTCTGAATCACCCCGATCACCACCAGATCCAGCTTGTCGATCTGATCGCCGCTGTAAATCGTGTAAACCACGCCTTTCATGCCGGGTTTTACGTCGCTCAAAGGAAATAGCGCCGCGGGATCGTCCGCGCTGAGCGGAAAAGCGATGGCGAGGAGAAGGCCGAGAAAAAGAAGTGCGGCGTACAGTTTCCGATGCGCCGATGGCATGAGAATTCGATGATACTTGGCGCTATCGGGGGATGCAAATTCGCCCATGCTAGAATCGCATTATGGGAAAACGCGCGATTTCACCGGGTGGAACGATCAACGGAGTCGTAGAACTGCCGGGCGATAAATCCATCTCGCACCGTTACGCAATCCTCACGGCTCTCGCCGAAGGCACCAGCGAAATCCGGAATTACGCCTCTGCTGCAGATTGCCGCAGCACGCTCGAATGCCTCCGCCGCCTCGGCGTGGAAATTGACGTTACGCCCGAGCGCGTGAAAATCACGGGCAAAGGCCTCGACGGACTGAAAGAGTCGCGCAAAGATCTCGACGCGGAAAATTCCGGCACCACCATGCGCCTGCTTTCCGGCGTCCTCGCCGGCCAGCCCTTCAAGACAACGATCACCGGCGACAGTTCGCTGCGCCGCCGTCCGATGCGCCGCGTGATGGAGCCGCTTCGCAAGATGGGCGCCGAAATCAAAAGCGCCTCCGACGACAAAGCTCCACTTGTAATTCACGGCGGCAAACTCAAAGCCATCGACTACACGCCGCCGATTCCCAGCGCACAGGTGAAATCCGCCGTGTTGCTCGCTGGAATGTACGCCGACGCTCCCACCACCGTGCGCGAATCCGTTCAAACGCGCGACCACACCGAACTCGCGCTCCGCGAAATGGGCGCGTCGCTCGAAATGTCCAAAGGCGTGGTAAAGATTAAGCCGCGCCCCAGACTCCAGGCGCGCAACCTGATCGTCCCAGGCGATCTGTCCGCCGCTGTATTCATGATTGGCGCGGCAATGGTGCTGCCCGAATCGCAGCTGATGCTGCACAACGTCGGCCTCAACCCCGGCCGCGGCCGCGTTCTCGATTTCCTAATTTCGCTTGGCGCCTCGATTAATCTCGCCTCGGTCCAGCTTCGCGACGGCGAACTGGTCGGCGACGTCGCCATACGCTACGCCCCTCTCAAAGGCGGCTCCGTATCCGGCGCGATGACCGCCGAAATGATCGACGAGCTGCCGATGATCGCCGCTCTTGGCCCGTACACCGAAGAGGGAATCGAAATTCGCGACGCTCAGGAACTGCGCGTGAAGGAAAGCGACCGCATCGCCGCCATCGCCGAAGGCCTGCGTGAAATGGGCGCGAAGGTGGAAGAATTTAAAGACGGCTTGCGCGTGGAAGGAAAGTCCGCGGGCCGCCTGAAAGGTGCGAAGGTCGATCCGAAGGGCGATCACCGCATCGCGATGGCGCTTGCCGTCGCAGGCCTCGGCGCCGGCGGCGACACTACCATTCGCGACGCGGAATGCGTCGGCGTTTCCTTTCCGGAATTTTTCAATACGTTGGAAAAGCTGCGCGGTGCCGAAGCCGCGTAGCTCGAAGCGTTACGAAGATTTGCGCAACCCGGTTTAAGACGATTTCCTTAAATTGATCGGGCCGTAGCTCGTGGCGATATTGATCTTCGGGCCGCCCGTCCCCACCCGGCCCACAATCTTTCCCGACCCGTTCTCGTTCGTATTGTCCAGCGTTGGACTGTCGAAGTCGCTATCGACCTCGCCGTTGTTCGAAAACGCGTTGATCTCAAACGCCGACTTCGACGGCAGCGTCAGCTCCACCGACCCCGATGCGTTCTCGATGTCGATTTCTTCGCGGGGCGCTTCGCTATAGCCCACTTTAATTCCGCCGTTTTTGTCCGCCACCTGCAGCTTGCCTGCCACGTTTTCCACTTCGATGTCTTTTTCCTGAGCGGCAATTTTCGCCGCGCCGCCCACGTCCGAAATTTCAACACTTCCCGAATCCAGTTCCAGCAATCCGGTCAGTCGGACCAACTGAATGTCGGCCTTCTGCGAATTGTAATGTGTGTTTTTGGCCACGTTGCGCACGCGAATCGGCCCGTAGAATTCGCCCGCTATAGTTGCATCGCCCTTCACATCGGAGATTTCGACTTCACTTCCGCGCCCGCTGAGCCTTACGCTGCCCGCCACGCTCATGATCCGCGCATCGCCCTTCGAAATCGTCGCGCTCACATCCGCTCCGCTGTCGTGAATCTCCACGGACCCTTGCTGCGAAACGGCCGTCACCGTGCCGCCCACCCCGGCGATCTTGATGTCGCCGTGACCAGTGTTCACCGACAAGACCGCCGTCTTCGGCACCGTCACCTCGAGATCCACCTTCACGTTGCCGTGCGGGCCTTCCTGGTCGGTGGGATGAATCGTGTAGCCGTCGCCTGTCTTCTCGACGCGCACATCCACGGCTCCGATGCGATCCTGGGCCGCCTGTTCGCTCGCGCCGTGCGCGCTTTTGTTTGCGCTTACCTGCAAATCGTTGCCATCGCTCGCGTGAACGTTCACGTCCCCGCGATCCGTCGCGATCGTCACGTGCGAGCCGGCCGGTATCGTCATCATCGGCACTTCCTGCATCGCCGTCGCATCCTGATTGAACATGTCGATGTCAAACGACATATCCGGATGCCGCTCGTGAAAGCGCGAATACACCGTCATGCCGCCGAGCACGAAAAGAATCAGGATCAGCAGCGCAGCCTCGGCGCCGCTCAGCAGCGGCGGACGGTGTTCTCCCGTCCGCTCCGCCGCGAAGTTGTCGATCAGCTTCGCAACGCCCCACAGGATCAGAATCAGCGGCGAGAATCGCCAGATGTAATGCCACAGCCGGAAATCGGGATTGAATCGTGCGAGAAGGAAAAGCACTCCCAGCAGAATGCACAGCAGGCCGGGGAATATCGAACTCCGTTGAGTCGTTTGCCCGTTGGTCACGCGATCCTCACCAACCAACGTGACCTTGCTTGGGCGCGAGCGCCTGCGCCACCAGCAGAACTCCCAGCACAATCAAAATCACCGGCCACAAATCCGCGAAACTGTAGCGGCTGTACTCGGCGATCAGAAACAGCACTCCGATCGTGATCACCATCACCGGCCCCACGAAACTTCGAATCCGGCAATGCGGGCAGCTGCATTTGGTTGTGACCGCGTCTGGCATTCCAATCCTCTAGTACGACGATTACGACGGCTTCTTGACGCGGTCCCACACCATCCACGCCCCGAATGCGATCAGCGCAATCGGCCAGCTCTTCTGGATCCATTCGTGGTTCAGAAAATCGAAGTTGCGCATCAAGAGCAGTACGCCCATTCCGATCAGCACAATCGCGCCAATCGGTTTCGCGTTGTTCGAATCGATGTTGATCATTCCCACCGGATCCGGCTCGCCCAGCAGCCTCGCCTTCGCGGTGCGGTACGCTTCGATCGGCATGTAAAACACGAAGCAAGCCAGCGCGATACCCAGCGCCGCGTCCAATCCGCCCGCGATATCCGCGTCGATCAGCGAAATCAAGCCCGCAAAAATCAGCAGGTGCACCAGCGCCTTCGCATACTGGCCGTTGTAAACCGCGCCCAGTCCCGGAATCACACCCAGCAACGCTGCGAGTCCCGGATTCGCCCCCGGCTTCGTCGCCGGCGGCGGCACATTGGAAACCAGGCCGCTCAAGCACGGTTCGCAATACAGCGCTCCCTGCACTTCGCGCGTGCACTGCGGACACATCGGTTTGCCGCAATTGCGGCAAAAGCCTGTCGCCGGTTGATCGGTATGTACGGCGCAATTCATCGAGCACTCCTGTTGGTTGCTGACATTGACGCCGCAAAAAACGCCAACCGCGTGGACGCGTTACACGTTTCGATCCAGCCCGAATTCACATACGTCGCCAGCATCGCGTAGGTTCGCGCCTGGCTGTGTCCGGGCTTCGGACCGGTTTGAGATTTTTCCTGCGGGTTCGCCGGCTTGGGCTGAGACTGCTCTTCAGGCATCGGCTGCGTTTCAGGCGACGGCTCGTTCGAAGGCTGCAGCCGCGATTGGATCTCGTACACCACTCGAAGGTCGTTCACGTACTTCACCGATGCCGCGTACTTCAAATGAACTTCGCGATTCGCCGCGCGGTACGCATCGACCGGGCTCAGGTTCGCCTTGCGCAATTTCGACGGCGTGAATCCCAGCGTGTACACCACAATCAGCACCGCGGCAGCCACCGTTGCCAGGCCCACCACAAATCGCGGCTGCACCCAGCGTCCCGGCGTCGTGAACCAGCTCGTCCAACTTACTTTTTCTTTGCGCGGTCCGCTGGTCGCGTTGATGATGCGGTTCACCAGCATCGGCGGAGCTGGCTCAAGCTCCAGCGCATGCATGCTCGTCACCAGGCTGCTCACCGCCGCCACCATCTTCGAGCAATCGCCACACCCCGACGCGTGCGCCTTGAACGCTTGCGCTTCAGCAGGCGTGAGCAGCCCGTCGATATAATCGCTGAGCCGTTCTTCCGTGTTTGTGCAGTTCCAATTCATAGCCGCTCTCAGCTCCGAAAATTAATTCGGTCGTAATCCCATCGCATCCAAAATCTTCGCCAGCTCAATCCGGCCCCGATTGATTCTGGACTTCACTGTGCCTTCCGGCACCTGCAATACCGTTTGTATCTCGCCGTACTCGAGCCCCTGCAGATCGCGCAGGATCACCGCTTCGCGCAACTCCGGGGACAGCTTCGAAAGCCCCTGCTGCAGCTGCGCGCTCAATTCCGATTCCAGCGCCAGTTTGTCCGGTGTCCGCGCCGTCGACTCCTTGTTCTCGATCTGTGGCATCACGTCTTCCATCGAATCGGTCACCCGGTCGCGCTTGGTCCGCCGGTAGTGATCCACCAGCAGGTTCCGCGTCACGCTGGTCAGCCAGGTCGGAAACGCGCCAAACGAAGGCCTGTAGCTTGGCAGCGTTTTATAAATCCGAAGGAAAACTTCCTGGCTCATGTCCTCGGCCTCAGTCCGGTTGCCCGTGAACCTGTAGCAGATGTTGAACACGCGCCTGGCGTGTCTGCGCACAAGTTCTTCCCAGGCCGATCCCTCGCCCTGGAGACAATCGTGTACCAGTTGGGCGTCGGGCTCCAAGCTTCCTTAGCCTCATAGCAGCACCAGCTTGCGGCCTCACTGATGTAACGCAAACCCGCTCCGAAATGTTCCATAGCGTTCGGAATCGGACAGTCAGGACCAAGTGGCAAAGTTCCCGTTCAACAAGCGCCTGCTCGGCACGCATCTTAGACGCGCACCCAATCAAAACACAAGCGTTAGCAGCACTATTCGACTGCAGGCGAACCTCGAGCGAACCCCCCTCCTTGCGCTTTTTTCAGCTTGCTGGTACGGTTCGGGCGGATGCCGCGCAATCTCCGCCGAATTCTTCTCATTGTCCTCGCCTTAGTCGTGCTGGGTGGCCTCGGTTATAAGTTCCGGAACTCCATCACCCTGCCCGACTTCCAGTGGTCGATGGTCGGTGAGTCGCTGCGCAACGCCAATATCGCCCTTCTCGTTCTCGCCGGCGTCGCGATTTATGGCTGCTTTGCGATCCGCGCCCTCCGCTGGATGCGGTTTTCGCGCTGGATGGGGCCGTCGAACTTCTGGAGCGTCTATTCCGCCACTCTCTCCGGTTTCACCTGCACATTTTTGCTGGGCCGCGCGGGAGAACCGATTCGCCCCGTCCTGATCGCGAAGAAAAATAATCTCTCCGTACCGGGAATGTTTGGCGTTTACGTCCTCGAGCGTCTGGCGGACGTCGCCGCCACCGTCGTCCTCGCCAGCATCGCGCTGCTGCTCTTTCACCATCACGGAATCGCGGGAGCAAATTCCGCATTCGTTACAAAGATGCGTTCTGGCGGAGTGCTGCTTGTCGCATGCCTCGCCGTCGTGATCGCGTTCCTGATTTATTTCCGGTTCCACGGCGCTGCATGGCTCGCGGAAAAATTGAAGCACCCGTCATGGCACGCAGGCTTGCGAGCAAAAATTGTGGTGCTGCTGGAAGGCTTCAGCGAAGGCCTGCAGGGAATTCGCACCTGGGGCGATCTGGGCGCGCTCGTCGGCTACACCGCGATTCACTGGTTTCTCGTCGCGTGCTGCTATCTCTGGATCGCGCACGCTTTCGGTGGAAAGCTCGCCGCGCTCTCCTTCGCCAGCATCATCTTGCTTTTGGTTTTTTCTCTGCTCGGGTCCACCATTCAGCTTCCCGGCGTCGGTGGCGGCATGCAGATCGCCACCTTTCTCGCGCTCACCGTCACGTTTGGAATCGAGACCGAGCCCGCCGCCGTAACTTCGATTATGCTGTGGCTCATCACTTTCGCCGGATGCTGCATCGTCGGCCTTCCGTTGCTGCTGCGCGAAGGCTGGTCGATGGGCGAACTGAAGCAGATGGCCGTAAAAGCCGAGCATCAGGCCGAAGACGCCGCGCTCAGCGGAGAATTGCCAACACCGGAGGGCAAGCGACCGTGAAGTGTCCGTTCTGCGCGAACCTGGACGATAAAGTTGTCGATTCGCGTGAAGCCCGCACCGGCGACCTGATTCGCCGCCGCCGCGAATGCCTGAAATGCAATCGCCGCTTCACCACCTACGAGCGCATCGACGAAATTCCCTACATGGTGATCAAGAAAGACGGCCGCCGCGAAAAATTTGAGCGCCCGAAGGTGTTGCAGGGCCTTCTGAAAGCTTGCGAGAAGCGGCCCGTGCCCGTCGTGAAGCTCGAATCGATCGTCGATGAACTCGAGCAGTTCGTCAGCGAGGCTCCCGACCGCGAACGCACCACCTCCGAAATCGGCCAGGAAATCATGCACAAGCTCAAGAAGCTGGACAAAGTCGCCTACGTCCGCTTCGCTTCCGTCTATCTCGATTTCAAAGACGTCAAAGAATTCATGGACGAACTTAAGGGCCTGCTAAAAGAACGCGCCAACACGAAGAAGTGATTTTGATTTTACGGGTGCCGCATCCTTTTCTTCTCAAAAGGGTGCGCGGCAACCAAGTCAGCTTCGGTCGCGGTCCCATGTCGGCAAGACTGCCAAACCCCCGCCGCAAATTTCTCATTTCGCGAAACCGCGAAACGACCCTGAGGAATGCCAGTGGCATGACGAAGGCTTTTCTCCCAGCCCAACGCGACTACGAATGCCAAACCCCCGCCGCGAACTTCTTAATCGTATGAAACCCGAGATGCTCGTATAACTCCACCGCCTGCTTATTCACACTAGTCACGGTAAGCGAAAGTGCGCGGTATTTTCTTCGTCGCAACGCCTCGATCGACGCCTCCATCATCGCGCGCCCCACTCCGTGCCCCTGATAGCCCGGCATCACGCAGACCTGCGTAGTGTGCGCCACGCCCTCTGCCACCGTCGATGTCAGCACCATCCCCACCGGCGGCTCTCCCGGGATCGGCCGCGCCAGAAACGAAGCTTCCGGCAAAAACTGTCCGCATCCCGGCAGCAAAATAATGTTCCGCAGAAATTTCATCGCTCCGCCTTCGGAGCGGTACTGATCGTTAATCTCTCCGTCCACATGGTTCGCATACGCGAGTTGGATCAGCCGTGCCGCCGGTTCAAACGCGCGATCGCTCCATTGCTCCAGCCGCAGCGAAGCGGACAGCGCTTTGCCCGAAAGCTTCGCTTCATCGAGCGGCAAATACATGAACTGCCGCGTGTGCAGTCGAAAATATTGCGAAAGAAATTCGGGGTTCAGCTCCGTGCCAAACGGCATCAATTGAGCTTCCACGCGCACCAATCGCGGCGTCGCGTGCAGCGCCGAGACCATCTCCGAAACGAGCCGGCGCGTGATCGGCTCCTGGTCGTAATCCGACGAAACGAAAAGCCCTCCGATCAGCCCTTTGTGCTCCTCGAGCACGTAAAAGCCATATCCGGCCGGCTTGCCTTGTTCCGTTACAACGTACCCGCCTAAAGCTCGCGAATCGATGAATTTACTGATTAAATCGATAGAGGGGCGGTAATCCCAGTGAAGTTCGTCTCGCCATCGCCGCGTCTCCTGCTGAAATAGCGGCTCCAGCGACCGCGATGGATACTGCCGCAGATCTACAATTTCCATGAAGTGACCGGAAGTCTAACAGCCGCCATTATAGCCAAACGCGCCTTTTCCGGCCAACGGTACCCGAAGTGTCCGAAGCGTAACGGTACGATTCCGTGGGGTTTGCGGGAACTGTGCTAGCATCGCCTAAGCGGTGCCCAGACCCGGCTGCAAGCCCGTTCTGCGCCCGACCCTAGCAGATGGCCGTCCAATCCGATACCAGTACTCCTAAGAAGAGTCTCATGAAGCTGCTTTCAGGGCTTCTCGCCATCGTGTTGTTCGCCGTCGTCGCCATCGCCACCATTTCGGGTTTTCTTCTCTATCAGGTTTTGCATCCCGCGCGCACCCCGGCATCCTTCGACCTCAACGTCATGATGGGCCATCCCGTCGCCTTTTCTTTTCAGACTCCGAAAGGACAGCAGCGCGACGGTTGGTTTTTCCCCGGTTTGCGCGGCGCGCCGACGGTCGTCGTGTGCCACGGTTATTTGTCCCAGCGCGCGGACGTTCTCACTCTCGTCTCCGCCCTGCAAGACCAGCAGTTCAACGTTTTCGTCTTCGATTTTTCAGCACACGGCTCGACGCCCGGTCTTTCGACGCTCGGCTACGACGAGCGCGGCGAACTCGAAGCCGCCATCAACGCACTCGCCACGCGCGACGACGTCGATCCGAAGCATTTCGCCGTATGGGGCACGGACATGGGCGCCTACGCCGCCCTCGAGGTCGCGACCACCGATAAACGCGTCACCGCCTTCATCGTGGACGATCCCTACGCCGATCCTCGCGACATGGTTCAGATTCTCATCAAGCCCTCGGGCCTGACCGTGATTCCTTTCGTCAGCAAATTCTGCGACATCGGCTTCCGCATGGTGAACTACCCGTATCGCGACGATCCTCCCGTCACGAACCACCTCGCGAATACCGCCGGCGATCCCAAAATGTTCATGATGGACGCGCGCTCCGGCCTCAGCGACGGCACCGTGCTGCTCTTCACCAAAGCGCCCGATCCGAAGCAGCTCGTGCGCAACCGCGTCTCCTACTTGCTCATGACCGACGATGACCGCAAAAACTACGAAAATCAGGTCGTGAGTTTTTTCCTGCTGAACATTCCGCCCACTTCGCGTCCGGCCAAGTAAACCGCCTGTAACGTTTCCACCTCTGCGCCTTATCTCGATGAGCGAAATTTCCGTCGCAATTCGCACTCAAGCGTGTGAGCAAATCAGAAGACCCAACGGCCGAAAAAGTTGCGAAGAAGTTTGCGCATCGTGCCAATAAACTTCCACGGGGAATCGATGAGCGAGGTAAGAACACTTCGCCACGCAGTCGGCGACCGGCAGGAATTCATCACCGTGACGATGGCGCCTGTGACGGTTTCGCGGCTCTAGTTTTTTCCGCGCCGGCAGCGCGACCGCCTACCTGGGATTTTGATCGCGCGGTGCGTCGTCCGGCGAATCGAGCGGCGCGTCCATTTGATTTCCTTCCTGCTCCGCGTCGCGCCCGCCGACCGGCACGTACAAAATCCCCTGCGAGATTGCGTCGAAACGTTGGCGCGGCTGCCCGCCGCGAATCTCCGCGTAGCCCTTCGCGCTCGTCAGCACCGTGCCGTACTCCGGCGAACCCGGAGTCCACTCCGGCAACTCGCGATGCGCGTAAAACGCAAGTCCGTAAACCCACGACCGCTGCAGCTCATACGTGAAAAATTGGTGGTTCGGATTCTGCGTCACGTAAAGCCCGTGCAGCCGCGCTGAAACAAAAGGATCCAGCACCGGCAGCACGCGCGCGTTCACCGCTTCCACCGTCAGCGCCACAAGCAGCGCATTCACCGCCACGAACCAAGTGAACTTCTGCTTCGCCGCGGGAATCATCAGTACCGCGATCAGCGTCACCGCAATCGCCGCCGCTGAAATCCGAATCGCGGACAGATCAAAATTCCGCGTCACAAACGTCGGCAGCTTCTCGAATCGGTACACTGCCGCGAAAATCAGTCCGCCCCACGTCGCGCCCACCAGCGCGCCAATCCCCGCAGCTCCGGCGCGCGTTCGATCAAACAAACGTTGCGACGCAGCCGTTACAGTCAGCGACATCGCAGGAATTCCCGGCAGAATGTAACTCGGCAGCTTCGATTTCGAAATGCTGAAAAACAAAATCGGAAAAATCGCCCAGCACGCGAAAAAGAACGACGGCGACTCACGCCACGTCTTCGCTTTCACAGCTTCCGCGCCATCTACTGCCGCGGCCGCAAGAAATCCCGTCCACGGAATGATCGCCAGCAGCGCAATCGGCACATAAAACCAAAACGGCTGAATGTGCTGGAACATCGGCGTCAAATAACGCTCGAAGTTGTGCTCGAAAATAAAAACGTGCAGAAAATCCGGATTCCGCAGCGCACACACCACGTACCACGGCAGCGCCACCAGTAAGCACGTAACAATTGCCATCGGGTGCGCCAGCCGAAACGCCGCTCGCCACTCCCGAGTCGCCGCCGCCCAAATCGCCACAGCGCCGCCCGCCAGAATCACCGCCGCCGGTCCCTTTGCCAGCACGCCGAGCCCGAGGAACGCTCCAAAAAGCCCAAGCGCTACATATTCGCGCGCGCGATCCTCCGCGGTATCGCGCATCTCAGCGCCCTGAATCGCCGCTCCGCCAATCGGCAGCACATACGTCGCGCAGGCCATCGCCAGCGTTATCGCCGCGCTGAATAGCATGTCCGGCGTCGCCGCGCGCGCAAACCCAATCGCCGCCACGCTCGTCACAAAAACCATCGCCGCCAGCACAGCTGGCGTCGTCGGCGAATCGATCGCGTTAGTGTAGTAGCGCCGCGCCAGCCACCCAATCGCGATCGCCGCCACCAGCGCCGCAAATGCGGACGGCAGCCGCGCGGCCCACTCCGCCGAAAATCCCAGCTTGAATCCCAGCCCCGCCAGCCAGTAGTACAGCACCGGCTTTTCGAACCACGGCGCATCGTACAGCCGCGGCGTGACCCAATCGCCCGTCTCCGCCATCGCGCGCGCAATCCACGCGTACCGTGGTTCATCCGGCCCCACCAACCCCATCGCGCCCAGCTGCCCAAATAAACACACCGCCGCCACCACCACGGCGAATGCTTCCGCCACGGTCTGCCGCGTCTTCACTCCCGCACGTTGTGTGGTGACGATAGTCAAGGGCTGCCCAGTCTAACATCGCGCCGCGCGAATCTTGCACCTCGCATCGGCTGCATCGCCATCGCAAACCGCAAATTTGTCCCCGCACTCTGGCGCGTCCAGCCACCCTCGCGCATAATGGCACCCGATGCAGGAACGTTTGGAGTTTGCCGCCGCGTGGATCGGCCTGAAAGGTTTGGGAGTTTTGCCCCGTCGCGCGGCGCGCTTCATCGGCGCCACGTTTGCTTCTGTCGCGTACACCATTCGCACTCCGCTTCGCGATGCCGCGATGCTCAATCTCAAGCTCGCGTTTCCTGATTGGTCGGAAGAACGGCGCAGCGCCACCGTCCGCGGCATGATCCGCCAGGTCGGCTGGATGGCCGGCGAATTTTCGCAGTTTCCGCGCTACACGCCCGAAAATATCCGCCGCATCGTGGAAATCGACGGGGAAGAGAACTTCGCGAACGCCCAAGCCGCGGGCAACGGCGTCCTCTTTCTCACCGGCCACATGAGCGCCTGGGAACTTTCCTCGTTCACTCACGCGCTCTACGGCCATCCGCTCTATTTTCTCGTCCGCCCGATTTCCAACCGCCGCGTCGATGCGCTCATCAACGGTTACCGCTGCCTCTCCGGCAATCGGCCTCTCGACAAAAATAAATCCGCGCGCGCCATCCTGAAAGTTCTCAGCTCCGGCGGCACCGTCGGCATTCTCGCCGACCACAACACATCCCTCGAAGAGGGCGTCTTCGCCGATTTTTTCGGCATCCCCGCGTCCACCACCTCCGGACTCGCGCGTCTCGCTCTTCGTACCGACGCAGCGGTCCTGCCCGGCTTCATTCATTGGGACGCAACGCGCGAAAAATATATCCTGCGCTTCGAGCCCGCCGTTCCGCTCGTCCGCACCGGCGACGAAGAGGCCGACGTCCGCGCCAACACGCAGCGCTTCACCGGCGAAATCGAAAAATATGTGCGCGCCTATCCCGACCAGTGGCTCTGGGTTCACAAGCGCTGGAAGACGCGCCCACCCGGCGCGCCGCCGATTTATCCAGAAAAATAGCGCGCCGCGGCGCAACCAAAACCGCGCAATAAGTTTTTCGAAGTTCACACGAGGTGGTTATGAGCAAGTCAGCCGGAGATCTCGCACAATTTCTCGGAGCCACGCTCCAAGGCGACGCATCGCTAAACCTCACCGGCGTCGCCAGTCCCGAAAACGCGCGCGCCACAGACTTGATTTACGTCGCCGACGCCCGCTCCGTCGAACGCGCCCAAGCCTCGCCCGCCGCCTGCGCCATCGTCGCGCCCGGCATCGCGCTCACCGGCAAAACCACTCTCACCGCGAAGAACGCCAAGTACGCCTTCGCCAAATCCGCCGCGTGGCTCGCGCCGAAACCGCTCGTTCCTCTCGAGATTCATCCCACCGCCATCGTCGCGCCCACCGCAAAACTCGCCCCAGGCATTCGCGTCGGCCCCTACGTCGTGGTCGAAGACGAAGTCGAAATCAAGCGCGGCTCCAACATCGAAGCCTTCTGCTTCCTCGGCCGCGGCTCCAGCGTCGGCGAAAATTGCTGGCTCCATCCTCGCGTCACCCTTTACTCCGGCGCAAAGCTCAAAGACCGCGTCGAACTTCACTCCGGCGTCGTTATTGGCGCAGACGGCTTCGGCTACGTCTTCGGCGAAGGTCATCACGAAAAATTTCCGCAGATCGGCTCGGTCGAAATTGGCGACGACGTCGAAATTGGTTGCAACTCCGCCGTCGATCGCGGCTCGCTCGATTTCACCCAAATCGCGCAGGGCGTAAAGATCGATAATCTCGTCCAGGTCGCCCACAATGTGAAAATCGGCGAGCACTCCGTCGTTGCCGCGCAAACCGGCATCAGCGGCAGCAGCACCCTGGGGAAGGGGGTCGTCGTCGGCGGCCAGGTCGGCATCGCCGATCACTGCACTCTCGAAGACGGCGCCATTGCCGGCGCCCAGGCCGGCATCCCCACCGGCAAAACCATCCGCGCCGGCCAGACCGTCTGGGGGACTCCCGCCCGCCCCATCGAACGCTTCAAGGAGCTGTACGCGATCTATTCACGACTGCCCGACCTCTTCGATCGTCTCCGCAAACTCGAACGTCAATCGCCCAAAGCCTAGACGCCCACCCACGCACCGCCAGCCGGGTGAACTGCGGCTCAGGCACAGGCACGCTCACAAAAAAGCAGCTGAACGGCCTCGCCGAACATCCTACTCACTGCGGCGCAAATGTAGTTTTTCGGTTGCGCAGGGCCCTGAACCTACAGATAATAAGAGCGTTATAAGGTTTTACGGGCCGTTCATACGCCGAACCACCCCTCGGCGGCGGTCAAGCTGGCAGCGCACCGGCGGGGGGCGCTGGGCTCTGCAGCGTATTCGGCATCACGCTCACGTTCCACGCTGCCTCTGGTCTTTATACCAACGGCCTATTAGGCACTATCGCTGCTTCTGTAGCTCGAAGGCGAAGCTGAATCGAAGCCGCATAAGGTTTGAATGACGCCGGAAGCTTTACGTTTTAGGGAGACGGCTCGAGTGGGTTCTCTAGGTACCGCAGTCGGGCGCAGCCTCAACATTGAATCGCAGGTCGAACACGCCATCGCGCGTTCGACCGATTGGTTTCTCTCCGCACAAAACCAGGAAGGCTACTGGTGGGGCGAACTCGAAGCCGACACCACGCTCGAATCCGACTACATCCTCTATCTCCACATTCTCGGCCGCCTCGATTCCGATAAGGTCGCGAAGCTCGCGAACTACATTCGCGCGCGCCAGCTCCCCGATGGTGGCTGGAATATTTTCGCAGGCGGCCCGTCCGAGCTAAACGCTACCGTGAAAGCCTACGTCGCGCTTCGTCTCGCTGGCGACGCAGCATCTTCGCCCGCGCTAAAGCAAGCACGTGAAAAAGTTCTCGAGCTCGGCGGTATCGAAGCCACCAACTCCTACGTCCGCTTCTATCTCGCGATGGTCGGCGCCGTCGATTGGTCCATCGTGCCGTCGATTCCGCCCGAGTTGATGCTCCTGCCCAATTGGTTTCCGATCAATATCTACGAAATGTCGTCCTGGACGCGCGGCATCGTGATCCCTCTCGCGCTGATCTATTCGCAAAAGCCCGCCTGGAAATTGCCCGCTGGAGTCACCGCCACCGAACTTTTCCGCGAGCCCGGCAGCAAACCGAAATCATTCCAGTGGGATTCATCGGTCGTCTCCTGGAAAAATTTGTTCCTCGCCATCGATCGCGGACTGAAGCTCTACGAAAAATTCCCGTGGAAGCCTTTCCGCAAGCGGGCGTACGACAAAGCCCGCAACTGGATGTTCGAACGCCTCGAGCGCAGCGAAGGCCTCGGCACCATTTATCCCGCGATGATGAATTCGATCTTCGCGCTCCTCGCCGAAGGCTTTGACGCGAACGATCCTCTCGTCCGCCGCGAGATCGGATTTTTCGAGCGCTACGAAATCGAAGAGAAGGGCACCATCCGCGTCCAGCCGTGCATCTCGCCGGTGTGGGACACGGCCATCACGATGGTCTCGCTCGCCGAAGCCGGCCTCGATCCCGGCCACCCCTCCCTCGTCGCCGCTGAACGCTGGGTCGTCGCGAATCAAATTCTTGGCCCCGGCGATTGGCAGGTGAAAAATCCCGGCGTCGCGCCGGGCGGTTGGGCCTTCGAATTCAAGAACGATTTTTATCCGGACGTGGACGACACCGCCTTCGTGCTGATGGCCCTCGGCCGCGTCTCCGATCCCGATTCCGAAAAGCTCCGCCGCTCCATGACCCGCGGCCTCGCCTGGCTCCTCAGCATGCAAAATAAAGACGGCGGCTGGGGCGCGTTCGACAAAAACAACGACCTCCAGTTCCTGAATCACATTCCGTTTGCCGATCACAACGCGATGCTTGACCCATCCACGGCAGACGTCACCGCTCGCGCCGTCGAATGCCTCGGCCAGATGGGCTGGCCCGCCAATCACCCGGTCCTCGAAAAGGCTCGCGCCTTCATCCGCAAGGATCAAACGGCCGACGGCTCCTGGTTCGGCCGCTGGGGCGTTAACTACATCTACGGAACGAGCGGCGTCCTCCGCGCCCTCGAAACCATCGGCCAGTCCAAAGACGCTTCGTGTAGAAAGGCCGTCGAGTGGTTGCGCTCCGTCCAGAATCCCGACGGCGGCTTCGGCGAATCCATCCTGTCCTACTACGACGAAAAATTGAAAGCCAAAGGCCCCAGCACCGCCTCCCAGACTGCCTGGGCGATCATCGGCCTGCTCGCCGTCGTCGGCCCGGACGATCCTACCGTCGAAAAAGCCATCAGCTGGCTGGTCGAGCATCAAAACGCCGACGGTTCCTGGGATGAAACAGAATTCACCGGTACGGGATTCCCGTGCGTCTTTTATTTGAAGTATCATCTATACAGGAACGCGTTCCCGCTCTACGCCCTCGCTCGACACAACAACCTGCGGAAGGGAACGCGGAAACATCCGGGAGTCATGATCGGTCCTGACGAGCTTCAAGAACGATCCGGACAGCCGGCTTAATTCGTTGCGGGCGCCGAGCGGCAGATGGGGGCTGAGCGGCAGGTTCGTGGCGAAGTTGCTCACCGCGCATGATTTGCGCGAGTCGTGCCCCACTGAGGTCTTCCAGCTGGAATGTTGATTCTGGTCACAGGTGCGACGGGATTTGTGGGCAGCCACGTAGCGCGCTTGCTTGCAGAGCGCGGAGATCGCGTGCGCGTCCTCGTTCGCGCGAAAAGCAACACGAAGGCGCTCGAAGGTGTGAACGTCGAGCCTATCGTCGGCGATCTGCGCGATGCCGCATCCCTTACCCGCGCCATGGACGGCGTTCAGCGCGTTTTTCACGTCGCCGCCGATTACCGCCTCTGGACCCGCCATCCCGAAGAAATTTACGAAAGCAACGTCGGCGGCACCGATCGTCTGCTCGAAGCCGCCTCGAAGTCCGGCGTCGAGCGCTTCGTTTACACCAGCACCGTCGCCACCATCGCCGTTCCGCGCCACGGCGCGCTGCCCGACGAATCCACCGCCGCGTCGATCGACGAAATGATCGGCCACTACAAACGCTCGAAATTTCAGGCCGAGCAGGTTGCGATCGCCGCTGCGCGCAAAGGCGGCCCGGTCGTAATCGTGAATCCCACGGCTCCTGTCGGCCCGCTCGATTGGAAGCCGACTCCAACCGGCAAAATCATTCTCGATTTTCTGAACGGCAAAATGCCGGCCTACGTGGACACAGGCCTCAACGTTGCGCCCGTCGAAGACGTCGCCATGGGCCACTTGCTCGCCGCGGACAAAGGCCGATTCGGCGAACGCTACATTCTTGGCGGCACGAACATGACGCTCAAAGAAATTCTGCACGCGCTCGCGCCCATCGCCGGTCGTCCCGCGCCGCGCGTGAAGCTTCCCCATGCCGTTGCGCTCGCCGCGGGCTACGCCGACGAATTTGTCTCTCGCCTCGCCGGCCGCGAACCGAAAATTCCCGTTGAAGGCGTGAAGATGTCGCGCCACCGGATGTTTGTCGAGACTGGCAAAGCGGAAAGGGAATTGGGCTACACGCACTCCAGCATTCCGGCGGCACTCGAACGCGCCGTGCGCTGGTACGAATCGAACGGATATGTGGGCATTGGGCGCGGCATGAAACGCGTCGCACAGCCCTCGGCAGCCTGATGGAGCCGATGCGCATCGTCGTCACCTTTGCCATGGCCAGCGAATTCGCTCCGTGGCGCCGTGTACGCGGCTTTCAGCGTAAGACGCTCGGAACCGTGGAAGTTTTTACTTCGAGCGTCACCGGCGCGGAAATTACGGCTGTGGTGACGGGTATCGGCCGCGAACGTGCCGGCAACGCGCTCGTCGCCGCGCTGCGCAGCGCAGCATCGCAAGTTCACGCCTGCATTTCGGCGGGACTCGCTGGTGCGCTCCGGCCCGAGTGCAAAATCGGCGACGTGGTTGTCGCGCGAAAGGTGATTGGAAATTTGAGGAACCTCGCAAAATCGGTTGGCGACCGGCCCTGCGCTCCGGAACTCGTCGCCGCCGCCGAAGCCCTCGGCGCGAAATCCGCGGGCGCATTCCTCACGCTCGACCACGCCGTATCGAAAGCCGAAGAGAAGCGCGAACTCGCCTCCCGCGCCGACGCCGTGGAAATGGAAAGTTTCGACATTATGACCACAGCTCACGACTATCGCATCCCCGCCGTCGCCATTCGCGCGATTAGCGACGGCGCCGGTGAAGACCTGCCGCTGGACATGAACCGAGTCTTCGTCGAAGGCCGCGTCAGCACGCCGCGTGTGCTCGGAGAAGTGGCGCGCCATCCCGGATCGATTCCCGGTCTGGTACGCCTGGGCCACAACAGCAAGAAAGCCGCTGAATCCCTCGCGACTTTCCTGGAGTCTTATGTAAAGCGCCTCGCCATGAATCCGAGCCCATCCGCGGAATCGCGAGAACCAAGAATCGTCGGAGCAGCGTACTAACCACATGACCCAGGCCACTTCATCCACGCACGCCTCGCACGCGCACCACGAGAAAAAATCTCACATGCGAGCCGGTGTCTATCGCGGCAAGGGCCAGGTCGTCGTCGAGACCGTCCCCGTCCCACAAATCGGCGAAGGCGAAGTCCTGTTCCGCGTCGCCGCCTGCGGCATCTGCGGCACTGATCTCAAAAAGATCCATCACGGCTTCGTCAATCCGCCGCAGGTTCTCGGCCACGAACTCGCAGGCACCGTGGTCGAAGTCGGCGCAGGCGTCACGAAATTCAAGCCCGGCGACCGCGTCGTCAGCTTCCACCATATCCCCTGCGACAACTGCTTCTACTGCGAGAACAAACTGTTCTCCCAGTGCGCCGGCTACAAGAAGACCGGCCTCACCGCCGGCACCGGCGATCCCAACGGCGGCGGCTTCGGCGAATACGTTCGCGCCATGCCCTGGATCGTCGAGCGCGGCATGATCAAGCTGCCCGACCACGTCTCCTTTGAAGAAGCCACCTTCGTCGAGCCCGTGAACACCTGCCTCAAAGCCGTCCGCAAAGCCCGCGTCGCCAAGGGCGAATCCGTCCTCGTCGTCGGCCAGGGTCCCATCGGCATGCTCCTCATGATTCTCGCCAGATATGAAGGCGCCGATGTGTACGCCAGCGACCCCATGCCCGGCCGCCGCGCCGCCAGCCTCCGCTTCGGCGCAAAAGAAACTTTCGACCCAACCAATGTGGACCTCCTCTCAGAAATGCGCAAACGCACCTCTGGCAGGGGCCCCGACGTGGTCATGTTGGCCGTGCCCAACCCGTCATTGGTCCCCGAAGCTCTGGCACTCGCGCGGCCGGGTGGTCGCGTGCTACTGTTTGCTCATAACGACCCCGTGATGCAATTGGGTTTCCCTGCGGCCGCCGTGGGGGTCGAAGAGAAAGAAATCCTCGGAAGTTACAGTGCGTCGGTGGACGACCAGGCCGAATCCGCGGCTCTCGTATTCGAGCGCCGCATTCCTGTTCGCGAGCTGATTTCGCACCGGTTCCCGCTCGAGAAGATCGCCGATGGCTTACACCTGGCGGCGCATCCGGCGGACGATACGTTGAAAGTGGTGATAACACACGAATGAGTTCTCATATGCAACAGGATGGACACATGAACGCCGCGATCCTTTACGGCGCCGAGGATTTGAAGATCGAAAGCGTCGATATCCCCATCGTCGGCGCCGATGAAGTCCTCGTTCGCGTCGCTGTCGCTCTTACCTGCGGTACCGATTTGAAAGTCTGGAAGCGCGGCTACCACGCGCGCATGATCAAGCCCCCTTCGCTCTTCGGCCACGAACTGGCTGGCGTCGTCGTCGAAAAAGGTTCGATGGTCAATGGCGGCATCCGCAAGGGAATGCGCGTGCTTCCCGCGAATTCCGCGCCTTGCAACATTTGCTTCTACTGTCGCAAGGGCCAGCCGAATCTTTGCGAAGACCTGCTCTTCAATAACGGTGCTTACGCCGAATACATCCGCATCCCCGGCCGCATCGTTCGCGAAAACATGCAGGAAATTCCAGACGACGTCACCTTCACAGACGCCGCAATGGCCGAGCCTCTCGCCTGCGTTCTGCGCGGCATCCATGAAACCGGCATTCGCGCCGGAGACACCACCGTCGTCATCGGTTGCGGCGCGATCGGCCTCAAATACATCCGCATACTTTCGCAGCGCAACGTTCGGGTCATCGCCGTCGGCAAGCGCAAAAATCAAATGGAAGCCGCGCTCCGCCTTGGTGCCGTCGCCGCGTTTGACGTCAACGAAATCGATAATCCCGTAAAGCACGTCCGCGATCTCACGGACGGTATTCGCGGCGCCGACTCCGTCATCGAAGCTGTTGGCCGCCCGATCAGCTGGGAATGGGCCCTTCAAATGGTCCGCAAGGGCGGCACCGTGAATCTCTTCGGCGGTTGCCCCTCGGGCAGCGAAGTGAAAATCGATCCGGCGGCTCTGCACTATTCCGAAATCACCATCAAATCCACATTTCATCACACGCCGCGCTTCATGCGCGAAGCGCTCGAAACCATCGCTCGCGGCGAAATTCGCGCCAGCGACTTCGTCACCGGTGAAGTCGGCCTCTCCGGGCTGCCCGAAGTTTTCGAGCACATGAAAAACCGCAACGGCGAACTGAAAACCGCGGTGATTCCGTAGCGCCGCAGCCTATTTTTAGAACGGTTGAATGCTCGAAACTCCTGAACTGCAAATCGCTCAGAATCTGCCTCCGGCTGGATGCTCCGCCGTCGAGGCCGAGCGTTACACGCGCTGGCTTGCCACGCATCACTACGAAAATTTCAATGTCGTCTCGCGCCTTCTTCCGCGCGAGTTGCACCAGCATTTTTACAACGTGTATGCCTATTGCCGCTGGTCCGACGATCTCGGCGATGAAGTCGCATCACCCCAGCGCGCCATCGAGCTGCTTGACGCCTGGGAAGACGAACTCAACCTCATCTACGCGAGCGCGAGCCCCGGTAGCGCCGGCCCCACGCATCCCGTTCTGATCGCGCTTGCCGAAACCATTCGCGCCAAACAAATTCCCAGCACGCCCTTTAGCGATTTGCTGAAGGCGTTTCGTCAAGATCAGACCGTCCGCCGCTACGCCACCTGGGATGACGTCTATCACTACTGCGTGTACTCCGCGAATCCCGTCGGCCGCCTCGTCCTTTATCTGAGTGGCTACCGCGACGAACCGCGCCAAAAGCTCTCAGACGCCACGTGCACCGCGCTGCAGCTCGCCAATTTCTGGCAGGACGTTTCGCGCGACCTGGAAAAAGGCCGCATCTATATTCCGCTCGAAGCGCTCGCCAGGCATCGCCTCACCGAGGCGGACATCGTCAACCAGCGCTTCGACGCTCGCTACATCGGGTTGATGAAAGATTTGATCGCTCGCACGCGCGAACTTTTCCACGAGGGGATGCCGCTCAGCGACACCGTCGCGCCGTTCCTTCGCGTCGATCTGGAAATGTTCAGCCGCGGCGGCCTCGCCATCCTCGACGCGATCGAATCCTCGGGCTACGACACGCTGAATCACCGCCCGTCGCTTTCGAAATGGACGCAAGCCAAGCTTCTCGGCCGCACGCTTCTCGTCAAAACTTTCGGTGCGAAACCGGACTTCGCAAAACTCAGCGCCGCTCCACCCGACAACGTCACGACGATGCGCTCGCCCGCAAGCGAAGCCTCAGAAAGCGCCGCCATCGCCGGAACCGCATCCGCCACCGCGGCACGCGTATCCACCGCGCCCACAAAACACGAACCCTACACCGTCGCCGTCCGCGACTCCTACGCCGAATGCAACCGCATCGCGCGCGCCTCAAAAAGCAGCTTCTACCTCGCCTTCTACGGCCTGCGCAAAGAAAAGCGCAACGCTCTCTGCGCCCTCTACGCCTTCATGCGCCTGATCGACGACGTTTCCGACGAAGCCGGCGACCTCGAATCCAAGCGCCACGGCCTCGCGCTCTGGCGCGCCAAACTCGACGAAGCCATGCAAGGCCGCACCACCGGCCACGCCGTGCTTCCCGCGCTCGCCGACACGATCACTCGCTTCTCAATTCCGCCGCGCTACTTTCACGACCTGATCCTCGGCGCGGAAATGGATCTCACCATCTCAACCTACGCCACCTTCGACCGCCTTACCGAATATTGCTACCGCGTAGCCGGCACCGTCGGCCTCACCTGCATCCACGTCTTCGGTTTCAGCGATCCGAAATCTCCCGATCTCGCCGAGCAGCTTGGCCTCGCATTCCAGCTCACGAATATTATTCGTGACGTCGGCACCGATCACGCCATCGGCCGCGTCTATCTTCCGCAGGAAGATCTCGATCGCTTCGGCATCGCCCCAAAAGAACTCGCCGGTCCCATCACGCCGAAAATGCGCGAGCTTCTCGATTTCGAGGCGCAGCGCGCCTGGCAGCTTTATGAAGATGGCGCGCCCCTCGTTCAGCGCGTCGATGCAGACAGCCGCGCCACGCTCTGGGCGCTCATCCGCACTTACAGCACTCTGCTCGCGCGCATTGAAGAGCGCGGCTTTGATGTTTTCTCTTCGCGCGTCTCTCTTTCGAGCGCCGAAAAATTACAATACCTGCTCATGGCGGGAATGAAGGGTTGGTCGAAGAAGGATGCCCTCGCAAAGCGTTCTGGTGATCGGCGGCGGACTGGCGGGCCTTTCGTCCGCCGTCGCACTGGCTGACGCCGGTTACCGCGTTCAATTGCTCGAAAAGCGCCCGCATCTGGGCGGACGCGCCACGTCGTACACGCTTCCTGACGGAAACGAAGTCGATAATTGCCAGCACTTGACACTCGGCTGCTGCACCAACCTCGCCGATTTCTACGCGCGCGCCGGAGCCTCCGATAAGGTCCGCTTCTACGACACGCTCTACTTCGCCGATAAATCCGGCACTCGCTCGAAAATGCGCGCCGTCTCGCTGCCGCCGCCGCTGCACATGGCTCCCTCGTTCCTCGGATTCAAATCGCTCACTCTGGCAGACAAGTTGTCCATCGCAAACGCCATGATGGCCATCGCCATGTCCGGCGGTAAACCCGCCAACATCGAAAGCATCTCCATGCTCGACTGGCTCCATCGCATGAACCAGACGCCCGGCGCCATCGAGCGCTTCTGGCGCGTCGTCCTCGTCAGCGCTCTCGATGAAGAACTCGCGCGCAGCGACGCCCGCTACGGTATCGAAGTTTTCTGGAAAGCCTTCCTCGGCAGCAAAACCGGTTACAACATCGGCGTCCCCACCGTCCCTCTCGCCGATCTCTACGACGGCTGCGAAGCCGCTCTGCGCAAACGCGGCGGGGAAGTCCGCCTTCGCTCCGGCGCAAAACAAGTTCACCTCGAAGGCGGCAAGTTCGTCGGCGTCACGCTCGAAGACGGCACCGAACTCCCCGCCGACGCCTGCGTCCTCGCCGTCCCGCAAAATCTCGTCGCCGAAATGCTGCCCGCCGGACTCAGCGCCGACAGCGCACTCCTTGCCGGCCTCAAACACATTCGCACCTCGCCCATCACCGGCGTCCATTTCTGGTTCGATCGGGAAGTGATGGCCGAGCCTTACCTCGCGCTGCTCGATCACACCGTTCAGTGGATATTCAACAAAACCATGCTCTCCGCCGATGGTGCTGCTGCATCGAAGAAGGGGCGCACAGAAAACGCCGCGCAATATCTTCAACTCGTCATCAGCGCGTCGTACGACCTGGTTCCGAAGTCGCGCCAGGAAATCATCGAGATCTGCCGCCGCGATCTCGCCGACGTGCTGCCTACAACCAAGGACGCCGAACTCACGAAGGCCACCGTCATCAAAGAAGTCCACGCCACATTTTCACCCGAGCCGGGCATCGACGAATGGCGCCCGGCACAGCACACCAGCGTTCCGGGCCTCGCTCTCGCCGGCGATTACACCGCCACCGGCTGGCCTTCCACGATGGAGAGCGCCGTTCGCAGCGGTTATCTCGCCGCCGAAGCCGTCACCGAAGGTTTCGGCGCCCCACAAAAATTTCTTCAGCCGGACTTGCCGTTCGAAGGTTTGTCCGCGGTTTGGGCCCGAAAAGCCGCCGGACTGCACTGATAAATGTTTTTTTCATCCCGGCCCACCCGGCGGCTCAATTCGATTCCGTCCCCGGTCCCAGCGGTAATCGGCCGTAACGCCCTTGAATTTCAGGGCTTGCAGGTTCCTTTTCGATGTATGATTGCGCAACCCCTTAGGAGGCTCCATGGAGCGGAAGTATAGACAAAGGGGCTACGAAGACCGCGATCCCCAGAAAAAAAGAGAACGAACCGAACGGCCCGCCAGCGGCGAACCGCGTCCGAAAATGCAGGACGCAATGGGCCCCCGCACGCCGCGCATGGTGGGAACTGTTACTCGGGCTCGTTGCTCCAGTTGTGGCGCGGTCCTCATGCCCGGTTTCGATCAAAGCGGTGAATGCCAGCGGTGCCACGCCGCGCTTCACAGCTGCAAGCAGTGCGTGAATTTCGATACAGGCCGTCAGTTCGAATGCACGCAGCCTGTCCCCGAACGCATCTCGAATAAGAACGCGAAGAATGACTGCTCGTTTTTTCAGTTTCGGATGACTGTGGAAAAGGATACTTCGCCGGTTGCTTACGCCGCGGCCAGTTCGCCCGCTGCTGCCATGAGCCCCGGCCGCCCAAACGACGCGCGTAAAGCGTTCGAAGATCTCTTCAAGAAGTAGCTCCCTCGCTCTCGTCTCTCTGTTTTTTCTTCCATTGCAGCGCACGGGTGTGTCCGTATAGCGCCGACTGCGTCGAATCGCCGGCCTTTTTTGGACTGCAGGAGCGAAGCTACCGCTTTGCCACCCAACGCAACCTCATCCCGCAGAAGCCGCGCAAACCACCGCACGATCCGACTTAGTCACAGCCGTGTTTTGTTCCGCAGCGAAAACCCTCACTTCGGCGGGATCGGAAATAGCGTCGGAGTCTTCGGCGGAGCATCCGCGATCGCTTCCAGTTGTGGGTAGTGCTCGCGAAGCGGATCGGGCACTTTCACTTTCTCGTGCGTCAGCAAATGAATCAGCTGCAGCGCGTTCACCACGCCTTTCCCCTGAAAGTGATTATTCGTCACCACAAATGTTGAACGCGTTTGTCCCGCCACCGTCTCGATGCGTTCTGCCCACGGCAGCAATTCCTGTTCGGAATAAAGATAGTTGTATCGCTCATACGCCGGCGATTCTGGATCGTCGGTAAACCAGGTGTCGTACCGCCGCCCGTGCAGCCGGACATATCCCACCGGCGATGTCCATCGCTGGCTCGGCTTGATCGAGTGCCCGATCACCGGCTGGTCGATGTTGCAGAACCCCACGCTGCGCTCGTGAAGGAATTTGTACAGCTCTTCGTGCGCCCACGACGAGTGCCGCACCTCTACCACCAGCGGATAGGTTTTGAATTCCTCCACCAGCTTTGCCAGATATCCAAAATTCTCCGGCGTGTTGTGAAACGCGAAAGGGAACTGCACCAGCACCGCGCCCAGCCGGTTCGCCGCGGCCAGCACATCGAAACCAAGCCGTACCTCGCGCGCATCGCCTACGCTCGCATCGGTCTCGTGCGTGAATTTCTGCCACAGCTTCGCGGTAAAAAGAAATCGCGGATTCGTCGAAACGCGCCCAAGCCACTGTTTCGCCAGCGTTGCTTTCATCGGATAGTAAAACGACGTGTTGATCTCAATCGTGTCGAATATGCGCGCCAAAAATTCCGCTTCGTGAAATCCCTTCGGTTTCGGCGACGGGTACACGATCGACTTCCAATCCGGATACGACCAGCCGGCCGGGCCTACGTAAATGTTTCGCAGATTGGATTGCACGATGTCGGAAGGGCCGGGCATTAATCGATTCGATTCATTTCCACAATGGAAGTCGCGCGAGAATATGAAGGTACTATTGACCCGGAGAAAACGCGAGTGCACGCTCGGGCTTTCAGGATGCGAAAATTTTGTTGAGGAAATCCCGTCACCAAAATTCTCTCGCCGCGCTTGCATTGCCCGTTGCGCGGGACTACCCTGAAATTGCCTCGATGACTCCGACACTTCATTCTTCCCATCTCAATCAAGAAGGGGACCCGGATGAAAATTACATACAATCACATCGAACAAAAATTTCGTTTTGTCATCCAGCACGAAACCGAACGCCACGCCGATAAACTGAATCGAATCCTCAAACGCTACGATCCTGGACTGGTACGCCTGCACGAATGCCTCGAAAAAAGCCCTCATAAAACGGAATATAGCTTCGAGCTGAATCTCACTCTTCCGACGGGAACGATGCACGCCACCGGCGTCGCCGCAGATCCTCTCGGCAGCGCCAAAGCGGCCTTCGCCGAACTCGAGAAGCAGGTCACCAAGCACCAGCAGAAGCTCCGCAAAGACTACGTCTGGAAGCGCAAGCGCCCAGTCGCCAGCCTGAGCCACCTGCAAGAAATTTCCGCGGACTAGCATTTCCGCGACAAACCCGATTAACGGACTACGCCCGCGACGTCGCGCCGAGCTGCCACGCCTCGTCCGCCCCTCGCGGGCGTTTTCCCGTTTTGGCGCTGCCGCTTGCCACAGTTAGCCCGAATTCGCCCCAATTAGCCGAAGCTAGCTCAAGTTATTTCCGCTCCGCCCCTGCTTGTTACCTTTATAACTCGTAACGTTAATGTTAATGTGTGTCGGGGATCAATAAACGCACCACAACGGTCAGATATGCGGCTAGCCTCTCAACTCAGCCTATCCACGCCACCTGTAGAGGTGGCCCTTTTTACCGTAAATCCACCGACATGGCCCGGCAGCCGCTGTCTTATCTTGCCCCAAGCGCAATTTCTAATCGACATCTCGTACGATTAGAATGCGATGTAACTTCTAGAAAACAAACAAAAGGAGCACTTTCTAATCGGCACTAGATGACACAATTCACGCAAGAGTGGGGCAGGCATTCGTGCCTGCGCAACGCCGCCCACCCCTCCCTGAACTGTGCGCGCACCACCGTAACCCGAAGAGTGGCACAGGCTGGAGTTGGCCTGTGTGCCGTTGCTTTTCCGGGTGCCGCATCTTTTTCCCTTCAAAAGGGTGCGTGGCAACCAAGTCCACTCAGCGAGTCGTTTCTATCGGAGTACTCCTCGATTAGAAATGTCCGAAAGTCTCACAAAACATACGACGGCCTCCTTTCTGATCGACACGAATTCACCCACAATTCCGATCGCCTTCGCGCGCTTACAAACCGCAGTAGCTCCCCTGAGGCCTCAAGCGTCGTGTCGATTCACCCGGCGGACTTCAGAATTGGAAGTCGCGCCACTCATCCCTTTGCGTGGAAACGGATGCGATACCCCGAAATTCAAAGTCGAAAAACGAGAGAGGGAGAGGGGAGAGCGCGGCGTGCACGCAGCGCGAAGCGGCATATGAAATTTCTGTAACCTACTTGACAGCAGATTACATCTGAGGTCTAATCACTTCCGCCAGTTGCAAATTGTATTCAACTAGAACGGCCGCCTTTGCTACCGTTGCTGCGATCTCTAGTTGAAAAATGGTTGCAACTGGAGTTGATCGCACATCGGAGAGACATGGCTTTAGGTTTACGTTCGGCTCTCGCTGGAAATCTTCGACTCCAACTTCGTCGTAACGGCGTTGTCCGCGTCCTTCTCACCGCCAGCGCGCTGCTGTTCGTCCTCGTGACGCGCGCTGCAGCCCAGGAGCCGCCCTACTTCGTCACCTACTCCTCGGCCCTCGAAGAGCCGGGAAACCTGGAGTTTTCGTTCAAAGGAACGACGGGCACGCCGCAGTACGGCAACACGTTTACCGGTGGCGCTCTGGAATTCGAGTACGGCGTAAAAGCGTATTGGACCACGGAGTTCTACCTGGAAGGCCAGTCCACCCGGAACGACAGCACGCTATTGACCGGCTTCCGCTGGGAGAATCGCTTCCGTCCGCTGCTCCGCGATCACTTCATCAATCCGGTTCTCTATGTCGAATACGAAAACCTGAATCAGGCTAGCCGGTCGCTGCTCGAGATCACGGGACACGCGGTGCAATCCGACTACGCGATTCCCAATCGATACGCGCGCGCCGAAATCGAACGCGAAATTGAAACCAAGTTGATTCTCTCCAGCAACTTCAAGGGCTGGAATTTCTCCGAGAATTTCATCGTCGAAAAAGACCTGAACGAGCCCGATCCGTGGGAGTTCGGCTACGCGGTCGGCGTCAGCCGGCCGTTGGGTTTGCTCGCGAGCCGGCGCAACTGCACCTTCTGCAAGGAAAACTTCTCCGTCGGCGCCGAATTGTACGGCGGCCTGGGCACAACGGATGGATTCGGATGGCATCAGACGTCGCAGTACATGGGCCCGACTGTCCAGTTCAACGTTCCCAAGGGCCCGACGCTGTTCTTCTCGCCCCAATTCGGATTGAACGCGAATAGCGTGCCGGTGCTGTGGCGCTTTTCGGTGTCGTACGAAGTGCAGCAAATCGGGAACTGGTTCAAGCGAAAGTGAAAATGAAAACGACCGCAAAATTCGATTCGCTGTCGAAACAAATTCGCGCCGCGCTGCTCGCGTGCGCGCTGATCGCCTGCATGGCTATGGCCGATGGCTCGTGGCTCAAAAAAGTTCCGGCGGACTATCACTCGCGAACGAATCCGTATGCCGGACAGCCCGATGCGATCGCCGCGGGCGGCAAGCTTTTCGCGGACCACTGCGCGAAGTGTCACGGCGCGGACGCGCTCGGCATTGGCAAGCGGCCCAGCCTGCGCAGCGATCGCGTGCAGAAAGAAGTCACCGAAGGCGATCTGGCGTGGCTTCTGAAAAACGGCAACCTCGGGAAGGGAATGCCCACGTGGGACACGATTCCTGAACCTTCGCGCTGGGAAATCATCGCGTACGTTCGCAGCCTCGGACCCACGTCCGCCGGCGCGGCACCGGCCAATTCGAATCAGGAGAAACCGCAGTGAGTTCGCGCAAAGCACTACTGGCATTTGTTACGGCAGCACTGACGATTCTTTCCGCGTGCGGTTCCGGCGATGCGCCGCCGCTCCCGGTGGAAGTGGATGGAGGCGCCCCGGCGGAGCAGCAAATCGGCGAGCGTCTCTTTGTCGATACGCGCTTTGCCGAGTATTTCGCGGCGCATATGACCGGCGTGAACGATCCGCTCACGGTGGGCGACCCGGTGGTGCAGACGGTTCAGAACGTTCTCACCGGTCCGCAGCCCGGTCCGTTCGCCGGTCAATCGATCAACTGCCGTTCGTGCCATTTCGTCGTCGAATTTCAGGGAGTGGCCGGCGCGGGCAACCGCACCTACGCCGACTTCACGACTCGCAGCCCGCTGCCGCTGGCGATGAACGGCTTCACCACCACGCCGCGCAACTCGATGCAAATGGTGGGCTCGCTCACGCCGCGCACTGTGCCGACGTTCCTGCACTTCGACGGGCAGTTCGCCGATCCGGTGGACCTCGTGAAGGAAACGATCACCGGCCGCAATTTCGGATGGGGGCCGACGCAGTTCGCCGAAGCCGAAGCGCACATCGCGAAAGTAATTCGCGAAGACAACGGTATGAACGCGCCGGCACGGGAATACGGCGAGAATCTTTCGTACGCCGTGATCTTCCTCGGCACGCAACCCGGAATACCCAAAGACGTGCTACTGCCGGCGCAATACCGGCTCGACGTGACAACGGCAACCGACGACCAGATCGTCACGGACATCGCGCAGCTCATTTCGCAATATACCTACGGCTTGCTCTTCAAGCAGGACCATTACGGCCGCTACTACGCATCGCCCTACGACGTTTTCCTGCGGCTGAATCATTTGCCACTGGCGCCGGCCGCGGGTCAGACGATTCAACAGTATGACGCGTCACTGGCGAAAGCCGTGAACGCGCTGAAGAATCCAGTTTGGGTGACGCCCGCAAACGGTTCATACAAATATCACGCGCAGCCGTTCCAGTTCGGTGCCACCGAATTTCAAGGCCTGAAAATTTTTCTCGCGTCGGCAAACAATGCCGTTGACGGTTCGCAGCATGCGGGAAATTGCGTGGCGTGCCACACTCCTCCGAATTTTTCCGACTTCGGCTTCCACAATAATGGTGTCGCGCAGCAAGAGTATGACAACGCGAACGGCTCGGGCG
The DNA here is from genome assembly GCA_963702125.1 of uncultured Acidobacteriota bacterium. Classification (GTDB taxonomy): domain Bacteria; phylum Acidobacteriota; class Terriglobia; order Acidiferrales; family UBA7541; genus Palsa-295. The sequence continues at coordinate 2,160,118 of OY969716.1, read as the reverse complement.
CGTTCCTGGCGCTGAATGTACCGACGCAGGCCGAAAGAATCGCGAACTATAACCAGTACCTGCCGGTCACGACGAATCATCCGAACGCAACCGAATCGCTGCGGCACCCGGCGGTCGCAGGGCAGCCGCAATATGCCGACCTCGGATTGTGGAACGTGTTCCTCAACCCCGACATTCCGAATCCACAGACGAGTTTGCAGGCGGTGGTTTGCACGGTCGCCACCGATTGCACGGTGGATCAAGGCCTGGCGACCACGATCGCCAAATTCAAGACGCCCATGCTCCGCGACCTGGAAGATTCGGAGCCGTATTTTCATAACGGCAGCGCGATCACGTTCAACGACGTGGTGACGTCGTACGTGAATGCTTCCACACTCGCGCGCAAGGGCTTGTTGCGTAACCCTGCGCCGGAATTTCAGGGAATGTCGATCAGCGACAGCGATGTGCAGGCGCTGGCCGCATTCCTAGCGTCGCTCACCGAGGATTACGACGACGCCTAGAAATCGTCCGCGCGGTCCCAATCCGGGATCTCGCTGTTCGCGCATTTCGTAGAATTGCTCACGGCAGCTTCATCTGGCGCGTGAGCCGAAAAGGGTCGCCCCACGGCCCTTTTCGCATCTTCAGCCCACATCCCGGTCCGGTACCTCCCGTAGTACCCGCGGACAGCTGTACGAATGTGTTGCCTCAGTGCGCACGGCTGTACCTCGTATCACGCACGGCGCGCTCGCAATTCGCTACCCTTACAATAACGGGACATCTGCCTGCGGCCGCTCAAGCCCAAATTCCCAGAAACTTTCTGCTTCGCCCTGTGTTTCATTCTGCAGGGAGCAGGCGAGCCCGGCCCCGGTGGGGGCGCACGATCAAGCTGAAAAATCCGAAGAGGCTGCATAGACGGGAGGAGTCTGCCATGCGCACGCACGTTCGTTGGTTGGCAATTATTCCGCTTTCGTTGGCGATGATGGGTTTGGCTGCTACGTCGCCTAGCGCGTCAGCACAAATTGCCGTGGGAATTTCGGTACACGTAGGGCCGCCGGCGCTGCCTGTGTACGTTCAGCCCGCGTGCCCGACGCCGGGTTATATGTGGACGCCGGGATACTGGTCGTATGGCGACGCAGGTTATTACTGGGTGCCGGGTGTGTGGGTCGCGCCGCCGCGAGTCGGTTTGCTGTGGACGCCGGGATACTGGGGTTTCGCGGGCGGAGCGTATGGATGGCACGCCGGCTACTGGGGGCCGCACGTCGGATTTTACGGCGGCGTGAATTATGGATTCGGTTACGGCGGCGTGGGATTCGGCGGCGGCGCGTGGCGCGGTGGAGTGTTTGCGTACAACACCGCCGTGGTGAACGTGAACTCGACGGTGATCCACAATACATACGTCGATCGCACCGTGGTGAATACGAACGTGAGCCGTACGAGCTTCAACGGCGGACCGGGTGGCGTTGCTGCGCAGCCGACTGCGGCCGAGCGCAGCTATATGAACGAACCGCACGTTGCGGCGACCAGCGAGCAGTCCGAGCATGAGCGGACGGCCAGCGCGGATCGTTCGAACTGGGCGAGCGAGAATCACGGGCGTCCGGCAAACGCGGCCATGAGCCACGTGGGCGAGCGCCAGGAAAATCAGCAGCAGCGCATTGCGGGCGGCGTGCGTTCGGGTGAATTGACGCCGGGCGAAACCAAGAACCTCGAGAACCGCGAATCGAACATCAACCACGAAGTGGCGGCGGATCGCGCGGCAAACGGCGGTCACCTCACGGGTCAAGAGAAAGCGCAGGTGAATTCGCAGCAGAATCGCGTGAGCAACTCGATCTACGACGACAAGCACAACGCTGCGACGCAGCCGGGCACGAACAGTGAAGTCGGCCAGCGGCAGAACAACCAGCAACAGCGCATCGCCAACGGTATTTCGAGCGGCCAGATGACGGCCGGCGAAGCGGCCAAAGCGGAGAACAACGAACAGCACATCAATCAGCAGGTCCGCGCGGACCGGCAGGCTAACGGCGGAAAGCTGACGCAGGGCGAGAAAACTCAGGTGAACAAGGAACAGAACAAAGAGAGCAAGCAGATTCACAACGAGAAGCACAACAACAAGACGCAGCACCCGAAATAGTTCGCGCTGCGAAGTGGCCGGATACAATCGGGGCCTTCTGTTGGCGAGATCGCGTTGGACGCGCTCGCTGGCACGGGGGCCTCGATTTTTTTGTAGCGCCGTTTACGTCATCCAGAGGCCGAATCATTGGCCGAAGGATCTCTGTTCGCTTTAGCCCGCGCCCGGCTGTGCCCGGCAGCCCGAATTGGCACTCGCGTGTCAAGGGCGCCCTGAGCGAGAATCGCGCCATGAATTCAAGGGCACGCGTGACGATTGTCAGCGAAACAAAAATCTTCGACCCAGCCGACGGCTTCGGCGCAATTAGAGACGCCGTGCAAGTCACCGACGCTTCGGTGGCGAAGCGCGACGGCCGCTGGTGGATGTGCCTAGCCGGGCGCGTGTCGGGCCACGAAGCGATCCAACTCTTCAGCGCGAGGCTTCCGCAGGGCGCGCCGCTAACGGCAACAGGTTGGGCGATTGTTGCGGAATCGAATGACGCGACGCGGACTGCGATGCTCGCGGGGCAGACGCGCAGCGCGCCGTGGGATTTGAAAGGCGGGCGTCACTGCCCGGCGTACGTTCGTGGATGGGATCCGGCGCGAGGCGCGTGGGTCGAGCGCGTTTATTACGCGGGTGGCGCGGAAAATTTGATGGGCCCGTACACGATCGGATATCTGGAGTGGGGCGCTTCGCAAGGCCGCTGGGAAGATCAGGTATCGTTCGTTTTCGCGGCGCGCGAGGAGTGGGAGCGCGGGAGCGTTTACGAGCCGAACGTAGTGTGGGCCGATGGGAAATGGCGCATGTGGTACGTCGCGGGCTCGAACGCTGAGGATTATTTGGCGCAAGGATACGCAGAGAGCGTTGACGGTCGCGAGTGGACTGAGCGGCGAATGGTGTTCGCGCCCGAGATGAAGGTTTTCGATTTCAATGTGGCGCGAGTGGCGGATGGATGGGAGGCGATTTTTTCGCGCGTGCATGTTGGCACGGGGCCGGCGCCGGCGGAGACCGGGCTGTGGTGGTGTCACACGGCTGCCGCCGCTCCAGCGCCGCCCCCTGATTTGCTCGAGTGGAGTGATCCCGTGCAGATCATGACCGCGGAAGATCGCGGTTGGCGCAGTGGCCCCTGGCGGCCATCGCTTCACGTTGATGAATACGACGCGGGTCGCCGCTTGGTTTTCTTCGACGGGATCTACAAAAAGCCCGGCGAGGCAGGCCCGTTTCCATTTAATTTCACGCTAGGGTGTTTGGAATTTCGCGTGCACTAGCCGATGCAACAGCCCAGCGGCCAGGGCGCTTTTTGCGTGTCGCGCCGCGCCGAAGCTGCTAATATTGATGGATTCGTTCTGCCGTTTGCGCCCGCTGTATCGCGCCGCGACAGTCCACTCACCACATTTAGGGGCGTAGCTCAGTGGTAGAGCAGCGGCCTTTTAAGCCGAAGGTCGTGGGTTCGATCCCCACCGCCCCTACCAGATTCCTAAGCACTTAGCACGGGCGTCGTTTCTGTTTGACGCCCGATAGCGCCCGAAGTCGATATTTTCTCGACCGCTGTTGTGGCTTCTCTGGCTTCGCCGTAAGGCCCTTCGGTAATTCGAATCCCAATCCCATCGACTTCGCAACGTACCTTCGAAACTGCACGTCTTCTCGAACGCGGTCGTAACGATCCGACATGTCCTTGGCGGAGTACCCGAGCCAAAATTTCAAAAGGCCATCCGGACAGAGACTGTTTTGATCAGACCGAGTTTTTGTACCACGGTGAGTCAGAGAGTTTACAGCACTGATCGGGCCGGTTTTTTATACCAACCCTAGAGTGGTTTCCGGCTGTTTGCAAACTCTTTGGGCGTCCTCTCCCCGAGAGTCCTGTGAGGGCAGCTCTTGTTGTACTCCCGGCGCCAAGTCTCCACGATCTGCTGCGTCTCGGTTAACGACATGAACCATCGCGTATCCAGGCATTCTGCCCGAAAAGTTCCATTGAACGATTCCACGAAGGCATTATCGGTTGGTTTTCCTGGTCGGGAAAACGCCATTCGCGCTCCGTTCTGATAGGCCCACAGATCCATCGCCTGACTGGAAAACTCGCTTCCATTGTCACAGTACGGAAACTTCGGAACTCCGCATTGTTTTTTGATGCGGTCGGCGTCAACACCACATCTTCACCCTTCAACCTCTGTTCGGACTCGATCGCCACGCATTCGCCGAGTATAAATATGCACGACGGTCAGCGAACGGAACCTGCTTCCGTGCTGGTTCAGCCGCACGTTCTCTTCCTGGAGCTGTTTGAGCTGGCGAACCTGGTCGACCTCCAGCCCGGCATATTGCTTCTTCCAGCGGTAGAAAGTTTGTTCGGAGATTCCCACGCGCCGGATCAACTCAGCCAGCGGCACGCCAGCCTCGGCCTGCTCTAACACCGCCACAATCTGTTCGACGTTGAATCGTTTCTGCTTCACGGCAAATCCTCCTTTTCAGCACCAGATTTTGCCGGAACCTAACCTTCCGAGTGGATCAAAAATTCCGGGCCGCTCAGCATCGAGAATGTAATTTTGAAGCTCGGCTCGCGCGGATGCTTGATCGCCCAACGCGATTTGCCCGAGCTGCGCGTGCCAGCGTTTTCCGTTGCAGCCATCGACACCACCGCCGCAGGAGACGCCTTCAACGCCGGCTTCGCCGTGGCCTTGATGCGCGGCGTCGAAGTTGAGCGCTGCGCCGTCTTCGCCTCCGCCGTCGCCGCCATTTCCGTCACCCGCCCCGGCGCCCAACCCTCGATGCCCACCGCCATCGAAGTCGATAGCTTCCTCAAAGCCCACTCCGGCCATTTCTCTGATTGATCGAACGAGTCCGCACAAAAAAACGCCTGCACCGCGGAACATTGCGGTGCAGGCGCCGATTACGAGTTTAACGGCCGGCGATTCCTAGGCAGTGGCCGTGACGGTGGCAGTGGGGAATCGCTTCGACGTCGGCAAATCCCAGCGATCGAGGTTCATCACCTTGGTCCATGCGGCGACGAAGTCCTGCACGAACTTCTTGTGCGCATCCGAACTGGCGTAAACCTCGCTCAGTGCGCGGAGCTGGGCGTTTGAGCCGAAGATCAGGTCCGCTCGGGTCGCGGTCCAGCGCACTTCGCCGGATTTGCGATCGCGTCCCTCGAACGTGTCGTTCGAGTCCGACGTCGCCTTCCACACAGTCCGCATGTCTAACAGGTTCGTGAAGAAGTCGTTGGTCAGGGCATCGGCCTTCTTCGTGAACACGCCGTACTTCTTCCCGCCATAGTTCGCGCCAAGTACACGCAGACCGCCAATCAGCACCGTAAGTTCCGGCGCCGTCAGCGTGAGCAGTTGCGCCTTATCGAGCAGCTCAACTTCCGCCGTTCCGTCCGCCTGGCCACCGATCGCGTGGCCATTCCGGTACGAACGGAATCCGTCCGACGCCGGCTCGAGCACCGCAAACGATTCAACGTCCGTCTGCGCCTGCGACGCGTCTGCGCGACCCGCCGCGAACGGCACGGTTACTGTGACGCCCGCATTTTTCGCCGCCTTCTCGACCGCCGCGCCACCCGCGAGCACGATCAAATCCGCCAGCGAAATTTTCTTTCCGCCGCTCGCGGAAGCATTGAAGTCCGCCTGCACCTTCTCAAGCGCCTTCAGCACTTTCTGTAGCTTCTCGGGCTCGTTCACCTTCCAGTCTTTCTGAGGCGCAAGCCGGATGCGCGCGCCGTTCGCACCGCCGCGCTTGTCCGACCCGCGATACGAAGCTGCCGAGGCCCACGCGACGGAAACGAGATCGGAGATCGTAATGCCTGACGCGAGCACCTTCTCTTTGAGTGCGGCCACGTCTTTGTCGTCCACTAGCGCGTGATTTGCCGCCGGAATCGCGTCCTGCCAGAGCATCTCTTCCTTTGGAACCTCAGGCCCCAGGTAACGCGAACGCGGACCCATGTCGCGATGCGTAAGCTTGAACCACGCTCGCGCAAACGCATCCGCCAACTGCTCGGGATGCTCGTAGAACCGCCGCGAAATCTTTTCGTACGCAGGATCGACGCGCAAAGCCAGATCGGTCGTAAGCATCGCGGGGGCGTGATGCTTCGAAGGGTCGTGCGCGTCGGGAACCGTTCCCGCGCCGCCGTTGTTCTTCGGCTTCCACTGGTGCGCGCCGCCGGGGCTCGCCGTTAATTCCCATTCGTACTTGAAAAGGTTGCCGAAAAATTCATTGCCCCATTTGGTCGGCGTGCTCGTCCACGTTACTTCCAATCCGCTTGTAATCGCGTCGCCCGCGATCCCGGTCTTATAGGCGCTATTCCATCCCAATCCTTGTTCTTCGATCGCAGAACCCTCGGGCTCTTTTCCGAGGTGGTGGCCGGCGTGCGCGCCGTGCGTTTTGCCAAATGAGTGTCCACCAGCGATCAGCGCCACAGTTTCTTCATCGTTCATCGCCATGCGTGCAAACGTTTCGCGGATGTCGCGTGCCGCAGCCAGAGGATCGGGTTTGCCTTCCGGTCCCTCGGGGTTAACGTAAATCAGTCCCATCGTCGTCGCGCCAAACGGACGCGCGAGGTCCCGCTCACCCGCGTAGCGCTTATCGGTACCCATCCACGTTGATTCGTGTCCCCAGTTCACGTCCATGTCCGGCTCCCACACATCGGGACGTCCGCCGGCAAAACCTAAAGTCTTGAAGCCCATCGTCTCAAGCGCCACGTTGCCGGCCAGAATCATCAGGTCGGCCCATGAAATTTTCTTGCCGTACTTCTGCTTGACCGGCCAGAGCAAACGCCGCGCGCGGTCGAGGTTCACGTTGTCAGGCCAGCTATTAAGCGGAGCAAACCGCTGCTGGCCGCGCCCGCCTCCGCCTCGCCCGTCAAACGTGCGGTACGTGCCGGCACTGTGCCACGCCATGCGAATAAATAGGGGTCCGTAGTGACCGAAGTCCGCCGGCCACCAATCCTGCGAATCGGTCATCAGCGCCGCGAGATCTTTTTTCAGGGCAGGGTAGTCGAGCGTCTTGAATTCTTCGGCGTAGTTGAAATGGTCGCCCATCGGATCGGAGAGCGACGAGTGCTGGTGCAGCAGGTTGAGGTTCAGATGATTCGGCCACCAATCCCGGTTGGTTCGGGCCGGGCTGCCGCCATGCGGGAACGGGCACTTCGCTTCAGACATTCTCTTTCTCCTTCACGCGGTTGAATTTCGCCAAATCGGGTCTTTGAGATCGGTCGAGCGATCTGCAGCCAGCTAAGGTAGCATTCAAAAAGGAGATAGTTCCAATACCTAAATCGCATTCTAGGTATAGGCATACCCTATGGAAATAAATCAGCTTCGTTATGTCTGCGCTATTGCGGACACCGGCAATTTCAGCCGCGCGGCCGAACGCTGCCAGGTGGCGCAGCCGTCGCTTTCTCAGCAAGTGCTGAAGCTCGAAGAGGACTTGGGCGTAAAACTTTTCGACCGCCTCGGCCGCAGCATCCGCCTCACCGAAGCGGGCCGCGCCTTCATCCCGCACGCGCGCTCGATTCTGGAGCAAATGGACGTCGCTCGGATGAGCGTCGCGGAAAAACATGGCGACCTTCGCGGCAGCGTCACCGTTGGGGTGATTCCCACGATCGCGCCGTACCTGATGCCGGGCTACACCGCGAGCTTCGCGAAAAAATTTCCCGACGCGAAGCTGCGCATCATCGAGGAAACCACATCCGTCCTGATCGACGGCCTTCGCGACCTTTCCATCGACGCGGCGGTGCTGGCGCTTCCGCTGCGCCACAAAGATCTCGAGCTATTCCCAATTCGCACCGAGCCGCTTTTCGCTGTGCTGAAGAAGAATCATCCGCGCGCATCGGCGCATTCACTTTCGCTGAAGGAATTGCGCGGCGAGCCGTTCGTGATGCTGCGCGACGGGCACTGTTTCCGCGACCTCAGCATCAATACCTGCGCGCGCGCACGCGTCACACCGAAAATTGCGTTTGAAAGCGGCCAGTTCAGCAGTCTGTTGGGGATGGTGGCGGCGGGCGTCGGCGTATCGCTGATTCCTGAGATGGCCATCGATCGCAACGCCGGATGCCGCTACGTGCGCATCAGCGACGCGAGCGCTACGCGTACGATCGTCGCTGCCGTCTTGCGCGGCCGCAGCTTCAATCGCGTCCAGGAGGAATTCGTCTCCGGCATTCGCGCCAACGCACCGCAACAACGCGGGGAGAAGTCATGGTGAACCGATGCAGCCCGGGTGCGTGCAGCACGTCGCGCGTAAGGTAGAATCGCGTCACCGGAATTCCGAAGGGAGAGCGAGCGGATGGATGCGGGAAAGCCCGACATGATCGGCCGAAAACTCGCGCACTACGAGATTCGCAGCGCGATCGGCGCGGGCGGTATGGGTGAAGTGTTTCGTGCCACCGATACGCGTCTGGAGCGTGACATCGCGCTGAAGGTGCTGCCTGCAAATATGGCTGCGGACCCTGAGCGGTTCGCGCGCTTCCAGCGCGAGGCCCGCGCCGTTGCGGCGCTGAATCATCCCAACGTGGTAACCGTCTTCTCGGTCGAGAATGCCGACGATGTTCACTTCATCACGATGGAGTTGATCGAGGGCCACACGCTCGACAGGCTCATCACTTCGGACGGCCTCGAGCCGCAGCGAATCGTCGAGATTAGCGGCGAAATCGCCGAAGCGCTCGCGGCCGCGCACGATAAGGGGATCGTCCACCGCGACCTGAAGCCTGCCAACGTGATGGTCACGAACGAAGGCCGCGTAAAGGTTCTCGACTTCGGCCTCGCGAAAGACGTCCAGTCGAGCGTCGAGACCGAAGTCACACGCACCTCGCCCGGCCTCACGCAAGCCGGCGTGGTGATGGGCACTCCGTCGTATATGTCGCCCGAACAGGTGTCTGGCCGCCCGCTCGATCACCGCTCCGACCTCTATTCTCTCGGCGTGGTGATGTTCGAAATGGCCACCGGACGCCGTCCCTTCGACGCGCGCTCGTCCGCCGAATTGATCTCGTCGATCCTGCGTGACACGCCGCCACCCGTCACAGACATCCGTCCCGGCCTTCCCGCCGATCTGGCGCGCGTCATCCGCCGATGCCTTGAGAAGGATCCGCGCCACCGAATGCAGACGGCGCGCGACATCAGCAACGAGTTTCGTGACTTGGCGCGAGGCTCGTCGCGCGCTGTTCCTGTCGCTGCGGCCTCGGCGGCTCCTGCTGCACCTATTCCGAGCGTCGCGATGAAGCCCGGCTCGGGGTCGTCGCGCATCGAACAAGGTTTCTGGGTCGCCGTCCTTCCGTTCAAATATTCCGGTGCCAGTGAGGATCTGAAAGCTCTCGCAGAAGGGCTCACCGACGAAATCGTGACCGGCCTTTCGCGCTTCTCCTACCTGCGGGTCGTGGCGCGCGGTTCGACGGCTCGCTTCGCAGGCCAAGTGGTCGATGTCCTCGCCGCGGGCGAACAATTGAACGCGCGCTACGTGATGGAGGGAACGCTCCGTCAGGCCGGTGCGAAACTCAGGCTCGCCGTCCAAGTGGTGGACACACTAACTGGCACGCACCTGTGGGCCGAAAATTACGAACGCGCATTCAGCTCGGACGCTTTTTTCGAGTTGCAGGATGATCTGGTCCCGCGAATTGTCTCCACCGTCGCGGATTGGTACGGCGTGCTCACGCGCGGTATCAGCGAGACGCTCCGCAATAAAAGTGAAGACGCGTTGACGCCGCACGAAGCCGTGCTTCGCGGCTTCAGCTACTTCGCACGCCTCACCGCCGAAGAGCACGCTACCGTGCGCCGCATCCTGGAACGCGTCGTCCGTGAAAATCCGGATCACGCCGATTGCTGGGCGATGCTCGCGATGATGTGCAACGTCGAGTATTCCGACGATTACAACGTTCTGCCCAATACGCTTGAGCGCTCGCTGGCTGCCGCCCGTCGCGCGATCGAACTCGCTCCCTCTCATTCGATGGGCCATTACGCCATCGCCTGGGTCTATTTCTTCCTCAAAGATAAGCCTGCATTTCACGCCGCCGTAGAGCGCACGATTGCTCTGAATCCGATGGACGGATACGCGACTGGCATGCTCGGGCTGCTCCTGCTACACGCCGGCGATCGGGAGCGCGGCATGGAAATGACCGAGACCGCCATCAAGCTCAATCCAAACTCTTCCGGCGCGCTCAAGTTCACGCCCTTCACGTACTTCTACATGAAGGGACAATACAGAGAGGCTCTGGACGCCGCGGTTCGCATCAACATGCCCGGTTTTTTCTACGCGCAAGCCGCGCTTGCGGAAGCCCTCGGCCAGCTTGATGACCGCGAGGCCGCTCAGAAAGCAGTAAAAGATTTGCTCGCGCTGCGTCCCGATTTCGCCGCGACGGCACGCCGCAACTACGCAAAGTGGTACGAACCGGACGACGTCGAGCGCTTCCTCGACGGCCTGCGCAAGGCCGGACTCGACATACCCGGCGAAACCCGCGCGACGCCCGGCAGCGGCTCGCCGCAAATCTCTTCAACGACGAGTTCCGGCGCCACGCGCGCGCAGGAAGGCTTCTGGATCGCGGTGCTCCCATTCAAAAGCGCGGGCGGCAGCGCCGACGTGAAAGCTCTCGCCGATGGACTCACCGAAGAAATCGTCACCGGCCTCTCGCGGTTTCCGTCGCTTCGCGTGATCGCTCGAGGCTCAACGGCGAAATATTCAAGTGAGACCGGCGACGTTCGCGAAATCGGAAAGCAACTCGGCGCGCGCTACGTGATGGAGGGAAGTCTGCGCCAAGCCGGCGCGAAACTCCGCGTCGCCGTGCATCTCGCCGATACGGTTTCCGGCATGCAGTTGTGGGCTGACACGTACGAACGCCCGTTCACGCCAGAGACTTTGTTTGAAGTTCAGGACGATCTCGTCCCGCGCATCGTCGCCACGATCGCCGATCAGAACGGCGTGCTGACGCGCAGCATGGGCGAGATCCTGCGCAATAAAAATCCGGAAACGCTAACGCCGCACGAAGCCGTGATGCGCGCGTTCGACTTCTTCACGCGAATCTCGGAATCCGAGCACGCCGCCATCCGCGACATTCTGGAACGCGTCGTCCGCGAGTTCCCCGATCACGCCGAAAGTTGGGCCGTGCTCGCCATGATCTATCGCGCGGAGTACGCGCAGAATTTCAACGTGCGGCCGAACGCACTGGAGCGGGCCGTCGAAGCCGCGCGAAAGTCAGTGAACCTCGCGCCTATGCAACCCACCGGCCACTTCGCCCTCGCCTCCGTTTATTATTTCGCGAAAGATAAAGTTGGGTTCCGCGTGGAAGCGGAAAAAGCGCTGCAGCTGAATCCGATGGATGCGTCGATGAAGGCGATTCTCGGGATGCTCTACGGCGCGTCGGGCGATTGGGAGCGCGGCCACGAAATGGTCACCGCTGCGATCCGCATGAATCCCGCCTGTCCGGGCTACTACTACATCGCCGGATGTCTCGACGCGTACCGCCGCAAAGACTACGAGAAAGCAATCGAACTGGCCGTTCGCATGAACATGCCGGACTACTACCACGTGTCCGCGATGCTGGCCGCGTGCCTCGGTCAGCTCGGCAGACTCGATGAAGCGAAACGCGCGCTTCAAAAATTGGCGATCATCCGGCCGGCTTTTGCAGCTACCGCTCGCGATGAGTACTTGAAATGGTACGGCGCCGAGTTGGCCGACCACGTAATCGACGGTCTTCGCAAAGCCGGCCTCGAAATTCCGACCACTAAGAGCTGAGAAAGGTGGCACGCCACACGCCGTATGGCGCTGCAGTCGCTCGCTACTCGTGCCGATGCCGCCCGAATGTAGCGTCGCGAGGTTACTGGCCCTCGGCTTCCAGAATGAAGTCGATGTTGCCGCGTGTTGCGTGGCTGTAGGGGCAAATCTTTTCGTGTGTTTCCTGCACGAGCGCCTTCGCGTCCGCAGTCGAAAGACCCGGAACCTTCACATGCATCTTCACGGCGATGCCGAAACCGCCGCCTTCGCGCGGGCCGATCGACGTGCTGCAGGTGACGACCGCATCCTTCACGCTCTGCTTTTTCTGGTGCGCCAAAAATTCCATCGCACCGCCGAAGCACGCCGCGTAGCCGGCAGAGAAAAGGTGCTCGGGCGTGGTGGTGTTCGGCAGACCGGGGCCGCCCATTTCCTTGCGCACCGAAAGATTGACGCTGACGGAGTGATCGGTCGTCTCCGAATGTCCATTGCGACCGCCCGTGTTGATGGCGACGGCGGTGAGCAGCGGTTGAATCGTGTATGCAGGCATGAAAGTCCTCCAGATAAAATTTGGGATTTCACAAAATTGGTTCGCGAAGCTCGCAGCGATGAGCGACTAGTATAGCGCGTTCAACGACGCGCAGTCAGAAGCTAGGAGAGCTTAGAGTGCGGCGGGACCCCGCGTGCGGCTTCGAGGCTCGTACGCCCGTCCGGCAGTTTCCACCGGCGGCACGCGATGACGAACCACACAAAGTTGCCCGCCGCGACGATGCACGAGAGCGTCACGATCGTCGCAAACCAGCGGCTCTGCTGAGGAACCGCGTAGAGCGGCGCCACAATGATCACGAATTCCAGCGCCGCAAAACTAATCGCGAAGAAAAATTTCGACCAACTCCACTCACCGGCAGCCTGCTCCTGCCGGATGCCGCGTACGATCACGAAGATTTGCAGCGCCAAGAACACCAGCCACATCATCGCGTGTCCACCGCTCCATCTTGCGTCTGAGCCGCCGCGAGGGACGCCCGATACCGCGCGATGCCGCGGAAATACCACCGCGTCCCGAAAATCATGAACAGCACAAACGCGAGCAGATCGATCCCGGCTACGCCGTAGAAGAGCGTGCTCGCCTCAGGATGCTTGTCGTAGTAATTCGCCGCCGGCACTCCGGTGCCAAAAAGAAAAATCACGAAGCAGAATGCAAACAGCCACACCCGCCAGGTCATCATCCCTTTCTGCTTCGCGTCGCGCAGTACAAAGAAATCCGTGAACAGCTTGAGCAGTTCCAGCACGCCGTGCTCCCGTTAACTCCCCAGAAATCAGTAGGGCTGCCCGTTGCCGTGCACCTTCACGTCCTCGGTCCAATTGCCCTGCAGCACGCCATTGGGATTCGCATTCGTATCGCTCGAGCCGTACCAGTATGTCTGGTTTCCAATCGTCGTGGACCACACGTGGGTATCCTGATTCGAAACTTTCGCGATTCCGTCCGGGCCGGCCACCGTCTGCCGGTCGAGCGCGTAGTCCACCCAGTCGGAGGTGTTTGTCGAACGCGCGTTCATCGAGTCGTTTGCTGCACGCATGGAACTCTGGAAACTCGATTCCTGCTGCTGCATGAATGCTTCATGGTTGCGCCTCGACGTTTCCATGAAATCGTCGTGCTGTTTTTTGAGCATCGCCGACCATTGATGCTGCATTCTGGTCAACTCCGCCATCATTTCCGCGTTCTGCTGGTTCATCCGTTCGAGCAACGCTTGTTGCCACTGGTCGCGGGGCTGGTTCCGGATGATGTTGTGCGCGTCCACAAACGCAACCAGCGCGTCCAGCTTTCCTTTCGGCGCGCGCGTCGCATCCACTCGAGCCCAGCAATAGATTCCCTGCATTGCGACGTTCAATTGCGGGCTGTCGCGCACAGTGCATTGCACCTGGGCGCGCAAGCGCTGTTCGATCACAAACGAGCCGTTCATCGTCTCGATCCGCAGCGCCGCTGTGTCCGCCGTGGTACGGCCGTTCATCGGATTGTTGGAGTTGGGATTCGCGCTTCGCGCCATCGCTTGCGCGTGGTCGGCAAACGTCTCATCGACCGGCATCGGGCCCACGACGTGAACTCCGCCTTTGATCAACTCCACGTATTTCTGCAGAAACTCCGCCGCGCTCATGGTTTGCGAGAACGGCAGGCACCCGTCGGCTTTGAGAAACCGCGGATCGCGAGCGCCTTTCCAGCCGAAGGTCGGGTTCACGCGGAATTCCAGCAGGCCGTCCGGCGAGTATTCGCGATACGCAGGGAAGGGAACGTAGCTGCAGGGCGGCATGATGATCGTGCCTTCGATCTTCCAGCCCGTCGGCACAGCTAGGTCGATTGCCGGCATCCCGTTGAACGCGGGATCGTTGATCGTCTGAACGGTGGTGGACGTAGGAATCGGCGACATTCTGGCCAGCGCCTTCTGCTGGTCCACGCTGGGAGTCGGTGCGCCGCTATTCGCGCCGACGCTGCTTCCGGCCAGCATCAATCCGGCCACGACGGAAAGTCGAACCAACCTGGACCCGAGCAACGTGTGCATGTAATTTTCTACCTCGCTGTGAACTGAATCGGCCTGAACTGTAATGTTTTTAGGAACTTGCAGCAACGGACGTGTAGGGGCAAATCGGGACACAACAGGGCATTTGCCGACATCTCTTCTCAATTCGCCACTGGGACAGACTCTCAGCCTGTCTGCACACCGCTCTCAGCGGGGTGTGCCTTAGTCGAGCGCAGCGAGATGTAACATAGACTGTCAGTCTGTGCCGGGTTTCAGTGAGCGCAGCGAACTGTAGCTCAGTCCCGCTCCGCGGGGCTGAGCGGGACCAACTCTCAGTTGGTACCGGGTTCAACCATTGCCACGCCGCCTCAATGCTCCCGGCGCAGCACCCCCGGGCCCCCCATTCCCGTTTTGAAACTCCCCGTTTTTCATTGACAGCGACGTACCTGTATGGTAACGTACGCAAGTCTGAATCGCGCAGGGGCGAGGAAGCTTATGCCTATCACTGCGCGCCGCAAACAACTCAACCCGTCCTCCCTAAGCGCCGTTTCGATTTTTCCGACCTCGACGCCCGTGACCGCCATTTCTAATCGCAACTGGAAATTATTAGGAATCTCCGTAACTCACACAAAACACTCACCCGGCCCCGTTTCTAATCGCAACAAAAACACATTCGCGTGGGGTAGCCAGTTTTGGTTGCGCAACGCTGCCCGCACCCGCTTGAATTGTGCATGCACCAGTGACACTCGAGTCCGCCGTACACCGAAGACGCTGACCGATCGCCGCACTCGGCGGCGACTACCTGCAGAGGCCGGTTCGCCGCTTTCGCGAAGCGGGCGCCTTCCGTTCGTACTCCTCCGCATCGTCAACTTCGCCGGCTTGCGCTTGAGTCACGCGCAACCCGCCCCTACAGGTAGCTCCGTCGTCACGCTCGGTCCGAGATGGCTTCGAGCAATCTCTCGGACTTTCGCTCGGCAGAGAACAGCCTGCGCGGCAGGCTATTCCACGGCACCGCCTCTTCAGCGCCACGCCCCAAGCTCAATTTCTAATCGACAATGGAAGGGATTAGAAACCGCCGCAACTCCCACAAAACAAAGCACCGATTCATTTCTAATCGACAATGAAAACGGCCATGCGTGGGGTAGGCATTCGTGCCTGCGCAACCATGACGCCAGCACCCTCACTTGTGCCGACGCCGCTTTACACAGGCGCAAACTCCTATGGCACTCACCGGTCGACGAGGAGCGATTAACCTCCCGCCCTAAATCTCACCGTTCGAGTTGCATGTTTTCCCGTGGTGCTGGACTATTTCACTCATGCAAATTGTGGTCATGATGCCGGTCTTCGACGACTGGGACACCGCGATCAAGGTGTGCGAGAGGATCGACAAGCTCTGCCAGGCGCAGCCGGAGATTCACGCGCGGATCATGATGGTCAACGACGGATCGACCTCGCGGTTCGAAGCGCCGCAGGACATTCACCTTGCCGCAATCGACGGAATCTCGATTCTCGAGTTGAAGCGCAACCTGGGCCACCAGCGCGCCATCGCCGTCGGGCTCGCCTACCTTCAGCACAATTACAAAGCCGACGCCCTGGTGGTGATGGATGCCGACGGCGAAGATCGCCCTGAAGACATTGCCGTGCTGCTCGAAGAATTGAAAAGAAACGGCAACCGCAAGGCCGTGTTCGCCGAGCGCGGAAAGCGCATGGAAAGTTTTGTCTTCCGCACGCTGTACCAGGTGTATCGCGGACTGCATCGAATGCTCACAGGGCGCGACATCCGGTTCGGAAATTTCAGCGTGCTGCCGTGGGCCGATCTCGAGAGCCTGGTTGTGTTTCCGGAGTTGTGGAACCACTACGCCGCTACATTTATTAAGTCACGCTTGCCGTACACGCGAGTGCGGTGCCCGCGCGGCACCAGAATTGGCGGTGAGTCGCGGATGGGATTCGTGGGCCTGGTGGTTCACGGGCTTTCGGCGCTATTTTCAAATCAGGAGATTGTGGGAACCAGGCTGCTGATCCTGAATCTGCTGCTCGCGGCGGCAATCTTTTTCATGATCGTGGTGGTGGTGGGAGTGAAGATGTTCACGGGGCTTGCGATTCCCGGATGGGCGACGAATACGATCGGGCTACTTCTGATTCTTGTAAGCCAGTCTTTGCTTGTATCCTTGATGCTGATTTTTTCGATCATGATGAACCGCAACCACCTCGGATTCCTGCCCATTCGCGATTATGGATTTTTCATATCGCGGGAAGCGACTGTCTTCCAGCGCTCATGAACTCGAACTACGTCGGCCAGGAACTGGACACATTCGCGCACGCGCGAAACTGGAAAAAATACTGGTCCGGCCAGATCGAACCGCATCTTGCGGGCGACATTCTGGAAGCCGGCGCCGGGTTTGGCGCGAATACCGAATTTTTGATGTCCAGCCGCATTGCGTCGTGGGTTGGGCTCGAGCCCGATCCCGAGCTTGCCGGGCGGATGCGGGCGCTTTTTGCCGCGAGGCCTGAATTCGCCAAGTGCACGGCGGAGGTGGGCACCACCGGCACTATCGACGGGAGCCGGAAATTCGACGCCGTCCTCTATATAGACGTGCTGGAGCACATCGAGGATGACTCCGGGGAACTAGGCCGTGCGGCGGGCCTTTTGAGGAAGGGCGGAAAGATCATCGTGCTCGCGCCGGCGCATCAATGGCTTTACACCCCTTTTGATAAAGCCATTGGCCACTTCCGCCGCTACGATAAGGCGAGCCTCGCGGCGTGCAAGCCTCGGGCGTGTGTGCTGCGCCGGATTGCGTACCTCGATGCCGCCGGCGTGCTGGCCTCGACGGGGAATCGTCTCTTTTTGAAGCAAGCCGACCCAACGTTGCAGCAGATTTTATTCTGGGACCGCGTTCTCGTTCCTGTCTCGCGCCTCCTCGACCCGCTCACGTTCCACTGCATCGGAAAATCCGTTCTCGCCGTGTGGGAGCGAGAGCAATAATGCCCGGAAGTTTTGAATGCTAAGCGCCACGAACACTCTGAATAGCTCCGGCCAACTCGCGCTCCGCAAGCGGTACCTCGCGTTTGCGCTGCTTCTGCTCGCGCTGAACACTGTTTCGTCGCTGCTATTCATGGCGCGCATCACGCGTCCGGTGTTCGACGACCAGTACAACATCGTCGATGTGAAGCGTTACGCGGCGGGCGGCATCACGCGCGATTCTCTGAGTAAGCATGTGAATCCGCCGGGGCCGACCAGCTTTGCGTGGATGGGGGGCGCAGTGCGCGCGCTGGGCGGCGATCCAGTGCGAGACGCGCGTCTCGGCGCGCTGGTGAGCTGGCTGATTCTCGCGGCGTGCATCGTTTTCTTCGGGCGTTTCGCGCGGCTCGATTCCACCGAACTGTGGTACGCGGCGTTGCTCGTGACGATGGCCTTCCCGCACACGCAGATGGCTATGGCGACGGTGCTCACTGAGGGCCCGGCGGCGCTGTTTGCGTTGCTCGGCGTGATGGCGTGGGCAGCATTCATGGCGGCGGAACAGGTCACGCCCGGAATTTTTGCGTTGTGTGTGGCGGGAGGATTATCGGTCGGCATCGCGGTGACGGCGCGCCAGTATTATTTGGCGTTGCTGGCGTGCTGGCCGCTACTGATTTTGTACCGGTGGTGGCGGAACGGGCTCACGGGTGCTGCGGTCGCCGCTGCGTTCGCATCGGGCCTTGCCGCGGTGATACCGATTCTTTGCCTGATGGTGGCATGGCATGGGCTGCAGAGCCCTGGGATGGTTTCAGGCGCGTCGTACGTGAAGTGGAATTCGAAGGTCGGCCTGAATGCGATCCGGCCGCTGATTGCTGCGTTTTACGTGGGGCTTTATTTTTTCCCGCTGACGATAACGGAGGCAGTGCGCGACCGGCTGGCCCGGGATAAGAGGATCTGGGTACTTGCGCTGGTGGGCGGCATCGCGATGGCGCTGGCCGGCGCGGGCTTCGTGCAGCCCGGCCCGCTGCATACGCTGCTGAAAGCCGGCGACCGCATACCGCATGGCGCGAATCTGCTGCTCGCGCTGATCGCGGCGGTGACGATTTACAATGTCGCGCTCTTTGCGGATTCAGCGTGGGAGCGGCGCGGCGAATTGCTCTCGCGGCCTGTGGCGCTAATTTCGTTCCTGGTGATCGGATTTTTTGTGCTGGAGCAGGCGGGCGTGGGCGGGAACATTCCGTTTTACGACCTGTACGTGCTGCAGATCGCGCCGTTTCTGGGAGTGGCGGCGTTTGCGGTGTATCCGAGGCTGTCCCGGTCGCGCCTGGTGCCGCTGGCGATGCTGTGGGCGATCGGGGAAATTACGCTGTGGCGCTACTTGTGGCGCACGTAGGTTCGCGGCTTCTCTGGCAGTCTGCAATTGGACAATCTGTCTATTAAGACAGCGGTCAGCGGTAACGGTAGAGCCGCACGCGGTAGATCCGGCCTTGCGCGAGGTCGTTGGCAGCGAGCTTGAGCGCTTGCCCCTGTGAATTCTCGTCGCCGTTCAGGCGGCGCCGCTCTACCCAGTCGCCATTCACGAAAAACATTTCATCGATACTCTCGATGCCGACCACCGGCAAACCGGGCTTATCGGTGGAGAACGTGAGCTGCGCTTCGCCCGCGCCGGCGACGAGGAATTCATTGGGCGCGGATTGGATGAAGATGGCCGCGGCGCGTTTCGAGGCCGTGTTGTCGTTGGCGGATGCCGCACCGGTTCGCGCGAGCGTGATGGTGTAGTCGCCGAGCTGCACGCGCGCTGCGCGCTGCGCTTCGCCCTCGAGCAACGCCGCGGTGATGCCGCCGGACGATTGCTTCTCGACGATCGACGGCGCGAGTTCGGAGAGAACTGTGTACGCCGCGCGGATCGCATCATTGTTTGGCAGCTCCCCCGCATTGGTAATTCCCACCAAGTCGAGCGGCGCGTTTTCGCGATCGTCGATGCCAAACGGCGAGAAGCCGATGGCCGCGAGACGGCCGAAGGCGTACAGCGCATTGGCAGCCCCGGCGGCGCCGCCTTGCGCTTCGGGAACGAACAGCGGATTGCCGGGTCGCGCGTAGCGGCCCGCCCAGTAAGCGAACTCATTGAAATAAATATCGGGCGAGAAGAAATCGAGCGACGGTGCTGCGGCGCGCCAAATGTCGAGAGAGTGGGGAAGCGGACCGCCGCTGTTGTACTGGCCGGGCTCGTAGTTCGGCCGAATCAATGCTGCGTTCGCGTACATCGGCAGCGCGTATTCCGATTTGCCTGCCGCGGCGACGCGGTCGATGTAGGCGGCGTATTGCCACGCCATGAAGAAGTCGTCGGTGAGCGGCGTGTTGCTGAAAACTTCCGGCCACGAGCCGGATGTTTTCGCGCCATTTGATTCCCATGCGGTGCGCAGCTCGGGCTCGAGCGTGGCGCGCTGTGCCTGTAGATATTTGATCAGCGCCGGCGGAACCTGCGATTTGAATGCAGCTTCGGCGGCGGCGGAGTGGTCGCGCGATTCGGGGATCACGCCGACTTCGTTTTCCACTTGCACGAGCAGGACGGTGTGGGTGTCGCGGTCGGCATCGCGCAGGTGCGCCATGAGTTTGGCGAAGGCGCGTGCGTCGGCGTCGCGAGCGTTTGTGCTGAACGGCGAGAGGCGTTCGGTGCCGCGGCCGCCGGCGAGCTGCACGCGAGGGAAGCGGTCGAGATTGGATTTCACCCATGCGGGCGCGTAACTCGAGTACGTGTTCTTCCACGCGCCAAACCAGAGCACGACGATCTTCAGATTGTTGGCGCGCGCGCCTTCGAGCAGGCCATCCACATTGCTGAAGTCGAATTGACCTTCGGTCGGTTCGATCGTTTCCCACGCAACGGGAAGCAGCACTGTATTCAGGTGCATGGCGCCGAGGCGCGGCCAGACCGGTTTCATGTACTCGAGGCTGGATGAACTGGAATTGTGGACTTCGCCGCCGAGAATGAGGAACGGCTTGCCATCGACCACGAGTTGCGTGGCGCTGCCACGTTTCTGGAGATGAGGAGCGGCGGTGGGTGACGCGGTGGATTGAGCGAAGGAGGGTCCCGAGAGCGCGAGTGCGGCGATGAATGCGAGAGCTACGGTCGGGAGGGTTAGGCGGTTCATGGCAACGCTGGAATGTACCACAGGCCGTGCGCGAGAACAGTGCGCTGGCTTAACGCGATGCGCGAGCCGGCCGGATGTCGAAGCTGAAATTGCTTTTTCTGGGCGTGAAGGTGGGGCAAGGCGAGTGTTCGTAAGCGGACAATCGAGGCGATGGGTCGATACACCCGCATAATTTCTCGGAGCGAATCGCGCCGCTTCGGAACTTTCACCGTCAAACCCGCGTAACAACGAGTGGGCGCAGTCCGCCCAGGCCCGCAGCATCCGACGAGAGCCGCAAGACGGAGGTTCCGATGGGGACGTTCACCTCGCAACTGAGGCAAGTGCTGCGGCGGCTGGGCCGCGCGCCGCTTTTCACGATTGTGACGATCATCACGCTGGCCGTGGGCATCGGGGCGAATGCCGTGATCTTCGGCGTATTGCATGGGGTGCTGCTGAAGCCGTTGCCGTATCCGAAGCCGAACGAGCTCGTGGGAGTGTGGCTCACCGCGCCGGGCATCAATTTGCCGGTGCTGAATTTCTCGCCGTCCACTTACCTGATCGTCCGCGAGCAGGGCGAATCCTTTCAGGATATCGCCGTGTACACGGGTGATGCTGCCACCGTGACCGGCAGCGGTGAGCCGGAACACGTGGATGGTCTCGACGTGACCGACGGAATGCTGGGCATTCTGGGCACGAAGCCTGCGCTGGGCCGCGGGTTCACGCACGCCGACGACGAACCGGGCGCGCCGGAAACCGTGGTGATTACGTACGGCTACTGGACGAATAAGTTCGGCTCCGATCCGAATGTGATTGGGCGCTCGATCACGATGGACGGAACGCCGCGCCAAATTATCGGCGTGCTCCCGAAAGATTTCCGCTTCCTCGATTACCACGACGCGCAGTTCATGATTCCGTTTCATTTCGATCGCGCGAAACTCAAGCTTGGGAACTACAGTTTCAATGGAGTCGCGCGCCTGAAGCCTGGCGTGACGCTCGCGACGGCCAATGCCGACCTTGCGCGGCTGCTTCCCGTGGTGATTCGCAGCTTTCCGCTGCCCGATGGATTCAGCATGCAACTCTTCAACAGCGCGCGGATCGGGCCGGACGTGCATCCGCTGAAGCAAGACGTGGTGGGCGACGTCGGCGGCGTGCTGTGGATTCTGATGGCGTCGATTGGCGGAGTGCTGTTGATCGCGTGCGCGAATGTGGCGAATCTTTTGCTCGTGCGTGTGGAAGGGCGGCGGCAGGAACTTGCGGTGCGCTCGGCGCTGGGAGCGGGCTGGCGGCAGATCGCCAGCGATTTGCTTTTTGAGAGCGCGACGCTCGGAGCGATCGGAAGCGTGTTCGGCCTCGTCATCGCGTACGCCGGGTTGCGCTTACTCGTTTCGATGGCGCCTGACGGATTGCCGCGCGTCAACGAAATTGGAATCGACGGTCCGGTGCTGCTTTTCGTTTTCGGCATTTCGATTCTGGTCAGTCTGCTCTGCGCGGTGATTCCGATCTTCAAATACGCGCGCGCGCATGTCACCACTGGGCTTCGCGAAGGGGGCCGAGCAATGAGCGGTTCGCGCGAACAGCACCGCGCACGAAGCGTGCTGGTGATCGCGCAAGTCGCGCTTGCGCTGGTGCTGCTGATCTGCTCGGGCTTGATGATCCGGACGTTCCGCGCGCTCACACAGGTGAATCCGGGATTCACGGACCCGAAGACGATCGCGTCGTTCCGAATCAGCATTCCCGAAGCAATCGTGGCGAAAGATAAGGACGACGAGCTTCTGCGCTTCGAGGAACAAATTCTGCAGAAGATTCAGGCGATTCCCGGCGTGCAGTCGGCGGCGTTCTCCTCGAAAGTGCCGCTCGATGGAAATGGTGCGAACGATCCTGTATTCGCAGAAGACAAAACCTATCAAGATGGCGCCGACATGCCGTTGACGCGCTTCATTTTTATGACGCCCGGCTATTTGCAGACGATTGGCACTCCACTGATCGCCGGCCGCGATTACACCTGGGACGATCTCTACAACAAGAAGCCCGTCGCGATGGTTTCTGAAAATCTGGCGAAAAAGAACTGGGGCTCCGCGGAGGCGGCGATTGGCAAGCGCGTTCGCGTCGCGTCGGTTGACGATTGGCGCGAGGTCGTCGGCGTGGTGGGCGACATTCACCAGGACGGGATGAATAAGGACGCGCCGCGCACCGCTTTCTGGCCGATCCTGATGTCGAAATTCGAGGGCCAACCGATGCGCTCGGAGCGTTACGTCGGCTACGTGATTCGCAGCCCGCGCGCCGGGTCGGAAGCGTTTATGAGCGAAGTGCGGCAGGCGGTGTGGAGTGTAAATGCGAACTTGCCGCTATCGGACGTTCACACGGTGGAATTTTATTATCATTCCGCAATGGCGCGCACGTCGTTCACGCTGATCATGCTGGTGGTGGCGGGTGCGATGGCGCTGATGCTGGGCGTCGTCGGAATTTACGGCGTGATCGCGTACTCGGTGTCGCAGCGGAAGCGCGAAATCGGAATTCGAGTGGCGCTGGGCGCGCAGCGCGAGACGGTGAGCGGCATGTTTGTGCGCGACGGGCTGATTCTCACTGGCATCGGAGTGGCGTGCGGATTGATCGGCGCGGCGATCGCGATGCGGCTGATGGCGTCGGTGCTGTTTCACGTGAAGCCGGTGGATCCGCTCACGTATGTCGGAATGTCGATTGGGGTTGTGGCGGTGGCCTTTGTGGCGAGTTATTTGCCGGCGCGACGGGCATCGTCTGTGGATCCGATCGAAACTCTTCGCGGCGAGTAGCCCATCGCGGCGACCTCGGCAGGGAAGCGAACGTACGCGCCCGCCGCTGCCTCCGCACGCGTTAGAAGAGTTGAAGCCAGACCCGCGCGCGAGCGCGGAAGCCCACCTGAGCAGTACTTTCTTGCGTTCATCCACAAGTGCCTTGACACGCGTTCGGCGCGTGTACTATAAGCATGGCCCAGCTAACCGCTTATATGTTTTGCGAGTTTCGCGCATGCCGCACGATCCGGCGGGCGCGACTCCACCGCGAGCGGTGGCACTGCTTTTCAGAGAGCGACTTTGAGCCTGAAAAACGAAAACGTGGTGCGGTCGCGCGGTTTGAAGGCCGGAGTTGGCGGGGAACTGGTGGGATTCTCGCGCGAGGCCGTCGGGTGGGAGTGGATGAGTTTCGCGGCGCACCGTTTGCTGCCGGGCGACGCGTGGACCTGCAAACATCCGGGCGAAGAGACGGCGTGCGTTGTGCTGTCTGGCGTATGCGCGGTGACGATTGACGGAAAAACGCAGGACATCGGAGAGCGCAAAAGCGTATTCGACGGGCTGCCTTATGCGGTGTACGTGGCGCCGGGCGCCGCGGAGGAATTCAAAGCCAAAACGATTTGCGAAATTGCCGAGTGCCACGTGCCATCGACGGCGACGCATCCATCACGGATCGTGACGCCGCGTGACGTGTTCTCCGCGTTTCGCGGTGGCGGCAACGCTTCGCGCCAGGTGGTGGACGTGATGCGTCCAGATTTTCCGGGCGACCGGCTGATGGTGATCGAGGTTTATACGCCGGGCGGAAACTGGTCGAGCTATCCACCGCACAAGCACGAAGTGCACAACCCGCCGCAGGAAGTGGACCTCGACGAGATTTATTACTACCGCACGAACCATCCGAACGCGTTTGCGCTGCAGCGCTTATATTCGTCGGACGGGAAGCGCGACATTGTGATCAACGCGCGAGACAACGACGTGGTGCTGGTGCGCGACGGATTCCATCCTGTGGTGGCCGGGCCCGGCTACGACATCTACTATCTGAATTTTCTGGCGGGCAGCGCGCGAGCGCTTTCGGTGACGGAAGATTCCGACCACGTGTGGCTGAAATCGACGTGGAAAGAAATCGACCCGCGCCTGCCGGTGGTGGCGCTCACGGAAAATAAGTCCTAGGGCGATGGGCGCGCGGATTTTTAGGCGTGCGTGGTGGCTTTGTGAACGACGCGCAGAAATCCGCAGGAATCGCGAACACGCAGCTGCGGCTGCAGCGTAACGGTGCGCGGGCGGCCCTTTTCGCCCTGTATGCGATCGAGCAGCAGATTCACGGCGGCTTCGCCCAATTCGTACTTGGGTAGTTCGATCGTGGTGAGACGCGGCGTGAAGCAGCCGAGCCAGGGGTAATCGTCGAAGCTCACGAGGCCGAAATCTTCGGGGCAGCGCATTCCCATTTCGTTTGCGGCGGTCATGAATCCGACGGTCATCAGGTAGTTTGTGACGAGCACGGCGTCTGGACGAAGCGGCAAGAGCGCGAGGCCGGCGCGATGGCCGGAATCGATGCGGTAGTCTCCGTGAAATTCGAGCGCGGGCTCGATGGATAGACCGGCTTCTTCGAGAGCTTTGCGGTAGCCGTGGCGGCGTGAGATGGCGTTGCTGACGTGTTCTGGGCCGCCGACGAGCGCGATGCGGCGATGGCCGTTCCGGATTAAGTGCGCGACGGCATCGTGGGCGCCTTTTTCGTCGTCGGTTTGCACGATGTCTGCTTTGAGGTTCGAGCATGAGCGCATCAGCAGCGTGACGGGAATCTGAGCGTCGCTGAGCATTTTGCGGTGCACGGCGGAAAGTTCGCCCGGAGTTTTATTGAGAATGATTCCATCGACGCGCTTTGAAATCAGCAGGTCGAGGTAGCGGCTTTCTTTTTCCTGCTTGTCGTCGCTATTGCAGAGCAGCACGCTGTATCCGGCTTTTTGCGCGGCGTCTTCGGCGGCGCGAACGATGGCAGGGAAGAACGGGTTCGCGA
The DNA here is from genome assembly GCA_963702125.1 of uncultured Acidobacteriota bacterium. Taxonomy (GTDB): domain Bacteria; phylum Acidobacteriota; class Terriglobia; order Acidiferrales; family UBA7541; genus Palsa-295. Next base: position 2,134,981 of record OY969716.1, on the reverse strand, counting down.
TATCGGTGACCACCATTCCGATGGTGTGGGTTTGATGTTTCGCGAGGCTGCGCGCGAGAAGATTCGGGCGGTAGTTGAGCTTGGCGACGGCGGCCTTGACGCGTCGGACCAGCGTGGCGCTGACCCAAGTTTTATTGTTGATGACGGCGGAGACGGTGAAGACGGAGACTTTGGCCTCGCGCGCGACGTCGTAAATGCTGGGAGCTTTCGATCCGGCGGATCGTTTGCGGTTTTTTTTCTCGGGCATCGAAGACGGTTTTCCGCTACGCCTTTCCTAGATTGTTAGGTGCTGCAGCGGCAACTCGGTTGCGGCGGCAACCCCAAGCTACGACAAAAGTGCGGTTCCTGTCAAAGCGGTTAGAGGGGCGTTCGCGGCGGCGGGTGGTGGTTTTGAGACGAATTGCGGTTTTCTCGTCTAAGCGGCTGCAGAAAATGGCGAGTTATCTAAGCGGTTTTTTCATTGGAGATTTCTTTGGCGTCAGCTAAGGTGTGTGGAATGTCGCCGCGCATTCGAGGCTGGGCCTGAAATTGGATACACCTCACACCCCTGTTGTGAGCGGCGCAAACGCTCCCGAGCGCATGGTGCGCCGGCTCGGCCTACTCAACGCAATTTCCATCAACATGTCGAATATGGTCGGGACGGGTCCGTTCATCACGGTGCCGGCGATTCTGGCCACGATGGGCGGGCCGCAGGCGCTGCTGGCGTGGGGCGTTGGCGCGATGCTGGCGATTGCGGACGGACTGGTATTCGCGGAGCTGGGCGCGGCGATTCCAGCGTCGGGCGGGTCGTACATTTTTCTGCGCGAGACTTTCGGCCGGCAAAAATGGGGCCGGATGCTGGCGTGGGTGTTCGTGTGGCAATTTCTTTTCAGTGGCACGCTTGAGATTGCGACGAGCAGCATCGGCATGGCGGAGTATTTCGGGTTCCTGTGGCCGGGCCTGCTGAAATACGCGTGGGGCATCAAGCTGGTGGCGGCGGCGGTCACCGGGCTCGCGATGATGGCGCTCTACCGGAAAATTCAAGACATCGTGAAGCTGATGCTGATCTTGTGGATCGGCATGCTGCTGACGGCGGCGTGGGTGATCGTAACCGGCTTCATGCACATGAACCCGAAGCTGCTGCTGGATTTTCCGCCGGGCGCGTTCACGCTGGGGATTCCGTTCATTCTCGGCTTGGGGAACGGGACGATCCTCGTGATGTTTAATTTTCTCGGCTACTACCAGATCTGCTACCTCGGCGACGAAGTGAAGCAGCCGCAGCGCACGATCCCGTACGGCGTGATCGTTTCGATTCTGGTGGTGATGGTGATCGATTTCCTAATTTCGATCAGCTTCACTGGCGTGATTCCGTGGCGAGAAATGATTCAGCCGGGGACGATGGCGTTCAACGCGATCGGGTCGGTGTACATGCAGCGCATTGGAGGGCCGTGGTCATCGGCGTTGATGACGATCATGGTGGAGATCACGGCGTTTGCGGCGACGTACGCGATGATGCTGGGCTATTCGCGATTGCCTTACGCCGCGGCGCTGGATGGAGCGTTCTTCCGGTGGTTTGCGAAGCTGCATCCCACGCGGCAGTTTCCGCACCGGTCGCTGCTGCTCGTCGGATTTCTGTGCATGATCGCGTGCTGCTTCGATTTGGTGCAGGTGATTACGGCGCTGATGTTGGCGCGCATTTTGTCGATGTTTGTGGCCCAGATTATCGGGCTGCTAATCTGGCGGCACTCGAAGCCGGACTCGCCGCGGCCATTTCGCATGTGGCTGTATCCGGTGCCCGCGCTCTTCGCGCTGGCGGGGTGGATCATGGTTTTCGTTACGCCGGCGTTGCAACCGGGCGGCTGGCGTTACATGCTCTACGCGTTCGGGACGATCTTTTTGGGATTCGCGGCGTTTCTGATTTTGGCGTGGCGGAAGAAGGAATGGCCGTTTGGCGATGCGGAAGAGGAAATTCGTCCCGCGCCGGCGCCCGCGATTTAAACGTAGGCAAATTTGCTTGTGAAAGTTGTGATTTGTTTTTGACTTTGGCGGCAGGTGAGACATGGCTATTCGATTGACCACCGCGCAGGCGATTGTGCGGTTTCTGAAAGTGCAATACAGCTCGCGCGACGGAGTGGCGCAGCCGTTCTTCGCGGGGTGCTTCGGCATTTTCGGCCACGGCAATGTGGCGGGCATCGGCGAGGCGCTGCAGGAGAATCCGGAGCTTCCTTATTACTTGTGCCGCAACGAACAGGCGATGGTGCACACTGCCGCTGCGTTCGCAAAAATGAGCAACCGGCTGCGGACGCTCGTTTGCACCACTTCGGTCGGGACCAGGCGCGACGAATATGGTGACGGGCGCGGCGGGCGCGACGATCAACCGGCTGCCCGTGCTGCTGCTGCCCGGCGATATTTTTGCGCGACGCAACGTGGCGCCGGTGCTGCAGCAACTCGAGTCGCCGTCATCACAAGACGTTTCGGTGAACGATTGTTTCAAGCCCGTCTCGCGCTATTGGGATCGGATTTCGCGGCCGGAGCAGATTCTCTACGCGCTGCCGGAAGCGCTGCGTGTGCTCACTTCTCCGGCTGAAACGGGAGCGGTAACGCTGGCGCTGCCGCAGGACGTGCAGGCGGAGGCGTACGATTTTCCGGAGGCGTTCTTCGAGCGGCGCGTGTGGAACGTGCCGCGAGCACGGGCCGACGTGAAGCAGTTCGAGCGCGCGGTGAGATGGATTCAGGCAGCGAAGCGCCCGCTGATCGTTGCGGGCGGCGGCGCGATTTATTCGGGCGCGACGGACGCGCTTGCGGCGTTCGCGTCGAAGTCGGGAATTCCCGTTGGCGAAACGCAGGCAGGGAAGGGCGCGCTGAATTTTGACCATGCACAGTGTGCAGGTGCGATCGGCGCGACGGGAACGTCCGCTGCAAACAAACTCGCAGACCAGGCCGATCTGATTATCGGGATCGGCACGCGCTACAGCGACTTCACTACGGCATCGGTGACTGCGTTTCAAAATCCGGCGGTGCGATTCATCAATATTAATGTGGCGGAATTCGACTCGGCGAAGAACGGGGCGCTGCCGCTCACGGCCGACGCGAAAGTTACGCTCGAAGAGCTGGGTTCGGCGCTCGATTCGTACGTCGTGGCGAAATCCTACGCGGAAGAAATTGGGAAGCTCCGCGCCGAGTGGGACGCAGAAGTCGATCGCATCTATGCGCGGCGCGTGGGGCCGCCGCTGAGCCAGGGTGAAGTGGTCGGACTGCTCAACAAAACGCTTGGCCCGAAAGACGTGATCGTCTGCGCCGCGGGCAGCTTGCCGGGCGACCTGCACAAACTCTGGCGCACGCGCGATCCCAAGGGCTATCACATGGAGTACGGCTACTCGTGCATGGGGTACGAAATCGCGGGCGGTTTGGGCGTGAAGATGGCGGACCCGTCGCGCGAAGTGTACGTGCTGGTCGGCGACGCGTCGTATTTGATGATGTCCCAGGAAATCGTCACGGCGGTGCAGGAGCGGATCAAGATCAACATCGTGCTGTTCGACAATCACGGCTTTTCCAGCATCGGTGGGCTGAGCCGCGCGGTGGGCAGCGGCGGATTCGGCACTGAGTACCGATTCGCCGGTGGAGGTCACTATAGCGCGCCGCTGCCAATTGATTTTGTGGGGAATGCGGCGAGCCTCGGCGCGCACGCGGTTCGCGCGAAGGCGCTCGATGACGTGCAGGCCGCGCTCGCCGTGGGCAAAAGTTCAACACAGACGAATGTGATCGTGGTCGAGACGGATTACAACGAGCGAGTCGGCGGTTACAACTCATGGTGGGATGTGCCGGTGTCTGAAGTCTCCACGATTCCGGCGGTGCAGGAAGCGTCGCGCAAATATCAGGAAGCGAAGCGCCGCGAGCGCTACTTTGTTCCGCCCGGAGAAGACGCGTAGGTCGGCCGCGTGCGTGTGTCCGCGCGGCTCGTGGATTGCGATACAATCCGCGCCATGAAACGATTCCGCGTTGTCGCGCGCCTCGGTGCGCTCGCAATTTCGGCCGCGATTCTCGTCGCGCCAGTCGCTCTTAAATCACAATCGCCCGCCAGCTTCGACGTCCTCATCAAAAACGGCCACATTCTCGATGGCACAGGCAGCCCGTGGTACGCCGCCGACGTAGCCATTCGCGGCGACCGGATCGTCGCCATTGGAAAGCTGGGCGACGCGCGCGCGTCGAAGACAATTGACGCGCAAGGATTGATCGTTGCGCCGGGCTTCATCGACATGCTCGGCCAATCCGAAATGGCGCTGCTGATCGACAACCGGTCGCTCAGCAAACTCTCGCAGGGCATCACGACGGAAATCACTGGTGAAGGCGGCTCGATCGCGCCGCAAGACGCGAAGACGATAGCGTCGCTTCAGCCCTCGCTCGATTTCTACCACCTCACCGTCGAGTGGACGACGCTGGATGGCTACTTCGCGCGGCTCACGAAGGGCGGCACGCCGATCAACATCGGCACGTACGTGGGCGCGGCGCAGGTTCGCGAAGCGGTGATTGGCGACGACGACCGCGCGCCCACGACCGACGAACTTGAGCGGATGAAAGCTCACGTCGCGCAGGCGATGAAAGACGGGGCGATGGGCCTGTCCACTTCGCTGATTTATCCGCCGGGAATTTTCGCCAAGACCGACGAGCTGATTGCGCTGGCGAAAGTGGCGTCTCAGTACGGCGGCCTTTACGCGTCGCACATGCGCAGCGAGGGCGCGACGGAATTCGAAGCGCTCGACGAAGCGATCCGAATCGGGCGCGAGGCCAATCTTCCTGTCGAGATTTTTCACATGAAAGTGAGCGGCAAGCCGCGCTGGGGTAACATGCCGAAAGTGGTGGAGAAAATCGAAGCGGCTCGCGCGTCGGGGCTCGACATCCGCGCCGATCAGTACCCTTACAGTGCGGGCGGCACCTCGCTCGCTGCGTCAATGCCGCCGTGGGCGGCCGATGGCGGAAACGAAAAACTCGTCGCGCGGCTTCACGATCCGCAGACGCGCGAAAAAATCAAACAAGAGCTGGCCACCGATCACAAAGATTGGGAGAACCTCTATTTCGACGTCGGAGGCGGCTCGGGAATCATGATTTCGAGCGTCCTTGCGCCCGGCCTGAAAAAATATACGGGCCAGACGCTCGCCGAAGTGGCGAAAGCGCAAGGGAAGCCGGAACTCGACGCGCTGTTTGATTTCATCATTGCCGACAGCGCGCAGACGGGCGCGCTCTACTTCATGGCGAGCGAATCCGACCTGACGTACGGGCTGAAGCAGGCGTGGACGTCGATCGGACTCGATGCCGGCGAAGCGTCGCTCGATGGGCCGCTATACGAGGCGCACACGCATCCGCGCGAGTGGGGATCGATGCCGCGTTTCCTGGGGCACTACGTTCGTGACGAGCATCTGATGCCACTCGATCAAGCCATTCGAAAGATCACCTCGATGCCTGCGACGCGCGAACACCTCACCGATCGCGGGCAGATCCGCGTGGGAGCATACGCAGACGTCACAGTTTTCAATGCCGGCACGATCATCGACCGCGCCACATACGCCGAGCCGGCGAAATTGTCGGAGGGCGTGGACTACGTTTTTGTGAACGGCAAGCTGGAATACGACAACGGGAAGCTTACGGGCGAGACGGCAGGGCGGCCGATGCGCGGTCCGGGATACACGGGCGCGGCGCCATACTGAAAGAAACGCCGCCGTGCGACCGCGCAGTTCGCGGCCGGTACAGCGGCGTATTCATTTCGACTTCGACAGCAGAAGAGCAAACTACCGGCCGGCCTTGGCTTTCATCACGCGCGGACGTTCCGCTTCCTGCTTAGAATCATTGTCGCCCGTTCCGTTCGCTTCCGCGTTGATCTCGGCTGCAAGCTCGGTGAGCTTTTCTTCGGTCTCTTGTTCTTCGTCCAGAGTTTCCGTCAAAAGATTCACCGCGTCCGTCTCACCCAGAAGTTCGGCGAACGAACGGACCCCCGCATAACCCGCCATTTCGTAGTGCTCCACACGACGTGCCGCGGCGATCAGGTCGGAATCCTTCACGGCGCCTTCGAAATCGCTTTCGATGGCTTCGCCGCCTTCCGCTACGAGTCCTTCCATCGCCTTGCATTTCTGCCCGGTGGGTTTTTCGCCGAGCGCCTCGAAGATCTGCTCGAGCCGCTGTGCGTGGCCGCGAGTCTGCTCGAGGTGTTCTTCGAAGCCCCCGCGAAGCTGTTCGTTTGTCGCCGCTTTCGCCATTTTCGGCAGAGCCTTGATGAGCTGCTGCTCGGCGTTGTAAAGGTCTCTCAATTGTTCGAGATAAAGATCCCGGAATGTCTCTTGCTGTGCCATGAATGCCTCCCGATCGATTTTTCAGATGAATTGCGCTACACGAATCGAGAATAGAGAAGCGCGCGTGGCCGGACCATCGGGCGAATGGACTAAGCTTCCTGCCGGAATCCCCTAATCGAGGAGGCGCAAACCTCTAGTTCGCGATGCAGTCGCGGCGAAAATTCGCGTCGCGCGCGGTCAGGATGCTATTCTCTCGGCTCGAAAATTCCGTATCGCGCGCGAGATGAGCACGGAACAACACCAACCCGTCGATCGAGGTGCAATCGGCCTGAGCCGGCTGATCAACATCAGCGACGGCGTCTTTGCCGTCGCCATGACGTTCCTGGCGTTCACAATACGGCTCCCCACGATCGCGCCCGATGGGGCGCGACCGCCGCTCAGCCAGACACTGGCACAGATGGTGCCTCAGCTTTACACCTTGGGAATTGCGTTCATCGCCGCCGCGCGATTCTGGGTGATTCACCTGCGCATCTTTTCTTTCTTGCGGCGAGCCGACGGGGCGGTGACGGGATTAAATTTGATCGGCCTGCTGACGCTGGTGCTGCTGCCGATCTCCGGCGACTTCATCGGCGTATATCCGCAGGAGCCGCTCGCTGTGGCGCTGTTTGCGGCGAATATGTCGCTGGTTGGGCTGGCCAATATGGCCATCTGGGTGGTGGCGAGCCGGCGCGGGTTGTTGAACGAGAGCGCTACGCGCCGCGACGTTCAAGACGGCCACTGGCTCGGCGGGCTTTCCACCGGAGTTTTTGTCCTGTCCGTACCGATGTGCTTTGTGAACGTGAAAGCCGCGAAAGCGATGTGGCTCGGCGTGATCCTTATTATATTCGTGTACCGCACCGTCGAAGAACGCAAGCACAAGCCCGCAAAGGCCTGAAACGGGCCGGTTTCGCGCTTCCAGAAGTGCAATAGCACCTTGCACACGACCCCGTTCCTTCTATCTAACGCCGCAGCCCGCTACCCCTATCATTACTGAAGAGTCCTGCCCGCACGCTCGATGCGGTTACTGAACGGTAAGTCTCCGATTGCGGATAGGCGTCTCTCCGCATCGGTGAAAGCAAGTGATGAGCGCATCGAGAGCGGATTGCAGTGGCGGTAGCAGCTGTGGAAGGCGTGCTTAGGCGCGCGTCATTCGCAGAAATCAGGCACTTGGGGAATCGACCTTGGGAAACTCACCGGAAGCCCGCGTACGCCGCAGTTCGAATGTTGTCTCCCGCGTTGTCGCTGATGAGGCGATCGTGATTCCAATTCGCCGAGGCGCGGCGGATATGGATTCGATTTTCACGTTCAACGAAACGGGAACCAAGCTTTGGTCTCTGATCGCGGAAGGCCAAAGCCCGGCAAAACTGGCGGCGCACCTCGAGGCGGAGTACGGGCTTACGCCGCAACAGGCTGCGGACGACGCGGCTGCGTTTCTCGGTGAACTCCAGCAGGAAGGTTTGGTGGAGACGGCTTAGTTCGCTCGGTGGAACGACCCTGTGGGGACAGGGACTTGGGATGAACGATCAGACATACGCCGCATTCAGCAGCGGCCTTCACAGCCGCTACTTCGGAAAACGCTCGCCGGTCGAGGTGTCGATCGAGCTGACGCGCCGTTGCCCGCTGGAATGCAAGCACTGCTACAACAATCTTCCGATGGCGGACGCCGCCGCTCGCTCGGGCGAGTTGACGTTTGCGGAGTACCGCCGCCTGCTCGATGAACTCGTCGAAGAAGGCTGCCTGTGGATCTGCTTCACGGGCGGCGAGATTTTCGCCCGCGCCGATTTCCTGGACATCTACCAGTACGCAAAAAATAAAGGCTTCCTGATCACGCTGTTCACGAACGGGACGATGCTCACGGAGCGGATTGCGAATTTTCTGGCCGAGTGGCGGCCGTTCGCGATTGAAATCACGCTGTATGGCGCGACCAAAGAAACCTACGAAGCGCTGACACAGATTCCCGGCTCGTACGCGAAATGCATGCGCGGCATTCGCATGCTGAAAGAACGCGGGCTGCCGCTGAAGCTCAAAACCGTTCCCACGACGATCAACCGGCACGAAGTTTTCGAGATGAAGCGCATGGCCGAAGAGGATTTTGGCGTCGAGTTCAAATTCGATCCGCTGGTGAATCCGCGCATCGACTGCTCGCAAAGCCCTGTGGAAGTGAGGCTCACGCCCGAGGAAGTGGTGGCGCTCGATTTCCACGATCCGAAGCGAGAACGCGACTACGGCAATCTGCTCGCGAGCGACATGGCGAAGCCGGTGACGCCGGGCGACGGCCAGGTGTACACCTGCGGCGGCGGCGTGACGGCGTTTGCAATCGATCCCGAAGGCCGCATGAGCATCTGCGTGCTGTCGCACAAGCAGACGTACGACTGGCGCAACGGCTCAGTCCACGAAGGGTGGAACGATTTTCTGTGGCGCACGCGCACGCAGCCGAAGACGCGCGCGACGAAGTGCGATTCGTGCCGGATCAAGTCGCTGTGCAGCATGTGTGCGGCAAACGGCGAACTGGAAAATGGTGATAAAGAATCGCCCGTGGATTTTCTGTGCGAAGTGGCGCACCTGCGCGCGATGACGCTTGGCGCGGAAATTCCGGCGCACGGCGACTGCGAATGCTGCAAAGGCGGCGCTTCGTACGAGACGCTGCGGCGCTCGTCGGAAAAGATCCGGAACCGGCAAATTGATGTTGGCAGTTGGACTCCCGCAATCCCCACCGTCGCTGCGACGCTGCTTCCGATCATCTCGGATGCGGCATCTTGCGGCTCAGCCCCCGGTGGCGGCTGCGGATCCTGTGGATCACACAGATAAGAGGGCATCGCGAATTATGAGCGAAGAAAAACACAAACACGCAGGACCCGGCGACTCCGGGGCGGCGCCGAAGCATGAACCGCCGGCGTACGAGCCGCCGAAGATGATCCGCGTCAGTCTGCGCCCGGAGGAAGCCGTTCTCGGGCACTGCAAGATTCCCGGTTCGGCGGGCCCCGTGAGCGCAAGCTGCACCTCTAAGACGTGCCAATCGTTTGGATCGTGATCGTTGCGCCGATGATCGCTACTGACTCCATTCTCGAACTGTCTGCCGCGAATCGTACGCGCACGCGTTTTGCCGCGCGGATCGGCGGCATAACGCTGGGCGTTACGTCCGGTCACGCGAATCTTTCGATCGTCCCCGATTCTGAATTGGGCAAGTTTCTGATTCCGGACCAGCGCTGCGACATCGAGTGCACGGCGCGCTTCGTCCGCGAAGTCACAGAGTTTAGCGGCGAGCTCGTTTTCGATTCGGGCGGACTGTGGAAGCTCTACCGGAATTCCGGCGGGTACTGCTTCCGGTTCGCGACGAGCTTTTTGGGAGACGCGCCGTACAAGCAGGCGATCGTGTCGCCGGATTTCACGAAGGTGCGCATCGATTTGGTGGAGCGTTTCTACGACGCGACGAAGCCCTGGAATCCGCTCGAGTATCCGCTCGACGAATTGCTGTGGATTCACCGCCTGTCCACGAAACAGGGCGTTGAGATGCACGGCTGCGGCGTGATCACGCCGGACGGACGCGGGTTTCTTCTCACGGGCCATTCGGGCGCGGGCAAGAGCACCTCCGCGCGTATGTGGGCGCGTAATCCTGAGACGCGCGTGCTGAGCGACGACCGCATCATCCTGCGCGCCGAAGGCAATCGCATCTGGATGTACGGCACGCCGTGGCACGGCGACGCCGGCATCGCGGAAGCCGATCGTTTCCCGCTCGATGGAATTTTCGTGCTCGAGCACGGCACCGAAAATCGCCTGCAGCCGCTGAATGCCACGAAAGCGTCCGCTGAACTGTTCGCGCGCAGCTTCGTTCCGCATCACTCGGTGGCAGGACTGAGTTACGTTTTGGAATTCTTCGACCATCTCACATCGCTGGTTCCGTGCCATTCGTTCTCGTTCGTGCCGAACGCCACTGCCGTGGAGGCGCTGCTTGGATCAAGCACCGAAAAAACCGCAGCGGCGTGAACGGCGCGACTCGCGCCTGTTCGCACAGATCGCCGGAGAGCTTCTGCGCGATGGCGTGCCCGTGCGTTTTCGCGCCGAAGGGCAAAGCATGACGCCTACGCTCGAAGGCGGCGAACTGCTCACCGTGGAGCCGGTGTGCGCCGGGGAAGTGCAGGCGGGAAACATCGTGCTGACGAACGAAGCGAATCGTTTGCAAGCGCATCGCGTGGTTTCAACATGCAACGGCAGCGATGGCGGGAGCGGCGCGCTTGCGATCCAGGGCGACGCCGGCTGGCAGACTGAAACCGTATCGCGCGAAAGCGTGCTGGGCAGAATTACTCAATCCGAAAAAGACGGGCACATTATGAAACTCGATAGCCGCGCCTCCTACTGGCGCGCCGCCGTACACACCTTCAAACGCCGGGCCGCGGCTGCCGTGGCGCTCAGGCTACGCCGCGCCGCGCCGCTCACCGTGATTGCACTCGCCGCGGGCGCGATCTTTGCAGCTGCCGCGCCGGCCGTGCGAGCGCAAACCGATCTGTCGCTCACGGCTTCGGCAACGCCCTCGACGGCTACGCCTTCGGGAAACATCACATACACGCAAGTGGTGACGAACAACGGACCGGGCGCGGCGACCGCAGCTGTGCTGTATCAGCAGACGCCTCCCGGCACGACGTTCTCATCGATTTCCACGCCCGCCAATTGGAACTGCGTGGCTCCAGCGGTGGGTGGCACCGGCGCGGTTACGTGCACCGACGGCGCGAACATGAACGCGAACACTTCGGTGACGTTCACCTACGTGGTCACGGTAAATTCCGGCGCGACTGCCGGTTCGACGATCTACAACTGGACGAACATCACTTCGCAGACCACCGACACCGTTCCGGCGAACAACAGCGCCACGGTGGGTACCTTGGTGGAAACTTCGGGGGATGCAGACCTGGGCGTCACAGTATCCGCATCGCCGACGCCGGTGTTCGTCACTTCGCCGCTGACGTACACGATTGTCGTCACCAATTACGGCCCATCGGCGACTACAGCTTCGACGCTGACCGACGCGCTGCCGGCTGGATTCACAGAAACCTCCGTCGCGGCAACGCCATCGAGTGTTTCTTGCTCCGGCACCGCGACAATTACTTGCGCGCTTGGCGCAATCGCCGACGGCGGCACTGCGACGATCACCATTTCCGGAACAAGTTCCGGTACCGCGTCCACGTTGACAAATACGCCAAAGCTTTCCGGCACTACGCCAACCGATCCGTACTCGGGAAACGACGCCGCGACCGTGATCACCGTGGTGCAGCCCCTGGTGTGCGCGAATCCCGGCAACGACGGCGCAGCGCCGACGTTCACCGGAATCGTGAACTCTTACTATCCGCCGGGCGCAACCGGAACTCTCGCATCCGGCAGCACCTCAGTCAGCGTGGGCACCGTTGCGTCTGGCGGTTCGCACAAGGCCATCGCCAACGGCGACCTGGTTCTGATCATTCAAATGCAGGCCGCCACGATCAACCCAGACAACGGCAGCGACTACGGCGATGGAGTTCCCGGCGATCCTGGATATGGATCTACGGCGTTAAATGGCGTCGGCAATTACGAGTTTGTGACGGCGACATCCAATATTAAGAACGGTTCATTCAACATTGCCGGTGCGGGTGTGGGCGGGGGATTGCTCTATTCTTACTTCGACAACGTTGCCACATCCACGCAAGGCGCGCAGACGTATCAGATCGTTCGCGTGCCGCAGTACACGTCTGCGACGCTGAATTCGGCCTTGGCTGCTCTTCCGTGGAATGGAGCGGTTGGCGGCATCCTCGCGATCGACGTGCAGAACCAGCTCACGCTCGGCGGCACTGTCGCGCTCGACGGCGACGGTTTCCGTGGAGGCGGCGGCCGCGATCTAGGCGGCGCGAACGGGCTCCTGTCCACCGATTACGTTTCACTTTCGACGAAGAACGCGAACGGTTCGAAGGGCGAAGGAATCGCGGGAACTCCTGCTTATGTTACGCCGGTTCCATTCTCGGGAATCACGAACACCAGCACGCCGACGGCGACGGGTCAGACCTACACGGAAGGAATTCCGTCGGGCAGTTATGCGCGTGGCGCTCCGGGCAACGCCGCGGGCGGCGGCACGGACGGAAACCCCGCGTCGAACAACGAAAATAGCGGCGGCGGCGCGGGCGGCAATGGCGGCGTTGGCGGCAACGGCGGATTCGCGTGGCAGTCTGCGGGAATCGGCGGCGGCTTCGGAGGTTATCTGTTTCCTGCGACGACCAGCTCGCTGGTGATGGGCGGCGGCGGCGGTGCGGGGACCACGAATGATGGCTCCTACTACACCAGCTCCGGCGGCAACGCGGACTGCACCGGTTGCAACGGCATTTATAGCAGCGGCGCGCCCGGCGGCGGCATCGCGATCATTCGCGCCGGCTCTGTGACCGGCACGGGAACCATCACTGCAAACGGCGCGACCGCTCTCAGCGTCGAGAACGACGGCGGTGGAGGCGGCGGCGCGGGCGGCTCGATTTTGATCTATTCGAACTCCGGTACTCTCGCGGGACTCACGGTTGCTGCGAACGGCGGACTTGGCGGCCACACCTGGGAAACGCAAGCCCCCGGCACGTTCCCCGGAAACCGTCACGGACCGGGCGGCGGTGGCGCGGGCGGAGTGATTTTCCTGTCGTCGGCACCTGCCAGCGCTTCGGTTGCCGGCGGCGCAAACGGCTACTCGACAACGGCCAACGATTCTTACGGCGCAACTCCCGGCGCGGCCGGTTTCGTATCGCAAAATTATTCCATTACACAGGCTCCCGGCGTGCAGTCCGGCGCCTACTGCACGAGCGCGGATTTGAGCGTTACGGATGTGGGCACGCCGAACCCCGTTCAACCCGGTGGCACGATCACGTACACGCAGGTAGTGACGAACAACAGCACCACCAACGACGCGATCAACGCAGTTTTTTCTGAAAATATTTCGCAGAACACCACGTTCACCTCGATCACTGCGCCGGCGGGCTGGACGTGCGTCACGCCTGCAGTCGGCGGCACGGGGCTGATCACCTGCACCGATCCCGACGTTGCGGCGGGAACGAACTCCACCTTCAAGGTTGTCACCGGCGTACCGGCGGCAACCGCGAGCGGCACGCAGATTCTCAATACCGCGTCGATCGGCTCCGGCACCAACGATCCGAATCTCGCGAACAACACCGCGAGCGTGCTCACTCTTGTCGCCGCATCGACATCCGCCGACATTCAGGTGACGAAGACCGCGAGCGTCTCGCAGGTCGCCCCGGGCGGAACGATCACTTACACGATCGTCGTGACGAACAATGGACCCGCCGCCGCGCTGAACGTCACCTTCTCAGACGCGACGCCTGGAACCACGACATACCTGCTCGGTGGTGAAACGGGCACACCCTGGCCGACGTGCACGACGCCAAACATCGGCTCTTCAGGCACGAGCACCTGCACGAATCCGAGTTTTGCCGCAGGCGCGTCAACCACGTTTACGATGACGGTGACTGTCCCGACGGGAACCGCGTCTGGAACCGTGATCACGAACTCGGCGAACGCGGCGTCAGCCTCGACTCCCGATCCGAACCCGAACAACAACACCGGCACGGCCAGCACGACGGTGATTTCTTCCACGCAAAATAATCTGAGCATCACGAACACCGTGACGCCCAACCCCATCTACGCGGGCCAGAATGCCGTCTTCACCCAAGTGGTGACGAATTCCGGTCCTGCGGCCGCGACGACTCTCACCGTAGCTGGCAACGTTCCCACAGGTTCGACGTTTGTCTCGCTCGCGGCGCCCACCGGCTGGACTTGCACCACTCCTGCCGTGGGCAAGACGGGTACCTACACCTGCAAGTACACGGGCAACGGCGGCAGTTTCGCTTCCGGTTCGACGGGCACGTTCACGCTGAACGTTCTCGTTCCAACGGGAACCGCAGGTGGCACCTCGATCTCGAATACCGTGACGGCGACGGAAGCTTCCGGCGTAGATATCTCCACCGCGAACAACAGCGCCACGGCCACCACCGTGGTTTACGGCTTGACGCAAGCGGACGTAGCCATCGTCAAGACGGCGGCGCCGAATCCTGTCGATCAGGGCACCAACCTGACGTACACGCTGCAAGTGACGAACAACGGTCCCGCGTCCGCACAGAACGTAGTCGTGTCCGATCCGCTGCCGACGCAAGTCACTTACGTTTCGGCTAGCACGTCGCAGGGAACTTGCACGCAAGCGAGCGGCACCGTTACGTGCTCGCTCGGCACGCTTACCAACGGCGCTTCCGTGACGGTGACGATCAATACGACCGCCGCGACGTTCAGTTCCAGCAGCTACGCTGCGAATACGGCGAGCGTAAGTTCATCGACGTCTGATCCGAATCTCTTGAACAACCTTTCATCGACGATCACCACCATAGTCTCGCCCACGGCCGTCACCGTGACCGGCTTCCGCGCTACGGCGCAATCCGGCGGCGGTGTGGTGCTCGAATGGAAGACTAGCTCCGAGCTGCGCAACCTCGGCTTCCACATTTACCGCGAAGACGCGACTGGCCGCCACCAGGTGGACCCGTCGTTGATCGCCGGCGCGGCGCTGTTTGCGCGAGGCGCACAGCCGCAGCACGCAGCGAAAACATACCGGTGGGTCGATCCGCAGGGCACCGCGCAATCCACGTACACGCTCGAAGACGTGGATCTCTCCGGAGCGCGTACCACGCACGGCCCCGCCGTTGCCGAGTCGTCGAATGAAACTCAGACGGCTGCATCGATCGCGCAGCCACAAGCAGCGTTGCTCACCCAGTTCAACCAGCTCTATCTCTCGTCATCGACGGTCCGCACCACGCCGCGCATGGTGAGCGTCTCTTCACCCGCGCCCGCGGCGGAAGTCACCTCTGGTTCATTGAACGAAATGCCCGCCGCGAAAATTTCGGTACAGTCCGAAGGCTGGTACACAGTTTCCGCGAGCCAACTCGCCGCCGCAGGATTCAACGCCTCAGGTAACGCCGCGATGCTCAAGCTCTATGCGGAAGGCGTCGAGCAGCCCTTCTTGATTGTTGGCGGCCAGTCCGGTGCGCTTGGCTCAAGCGGCTCGATCCAGTTCTACGGCACGCCGATCGATACGCCATTCAGCGGGACGCGCGTGTACTGGCTCGTGAACGCGACGTCGGCCGGAAAACGAATCGTCACCGCAGCTTCGCCGAGTTCCGCACCCGCGGCACCTGCGGATTTCCTTTCAACCGCGGTACTCCAGCAGCGCACCACCTACTTTGCCGCTCTACTTAACGGCGAGAACAACGACAATTTCTTCGGCGCCTCGGTGACCACCGAACCGGTGGACCAGGTGCTCACCGCGACGCATACGAATCCTTCATCGAGCTTGCAGTCTTCGATCGATGTGACGCTGCAGGGAGTCACGGCGGGCGCTCCGCATTCGGTGAGCGTGCAGCTCAACGGTTCCACGCTCGGCTCGATGGAGTTCACCGGGCAGGCGAACGTGACGAACACCTTCCCGGTGCAGAATTCGCTGCTCGTGGAAGGGAACAACACAGTCACATTGACCGCGAACGACGGCGAGAATGACGTCAGCCTGGTCCAATCGATCGCGCTGCACTATCCGCACACCTACAACGCGGATTCGGATTGGCTCGAAGCCACCACGCCTGGCGACACGAAAGTGGAAATTGGCGGCTTCGCGAACTCCGGCATTCAGGTCTTCGACATCACCGACCCGCTGAATATCGTTGCGTTGCCCGCGACGGTGGCGCAGTCGAACTCCGCTTATAGCGCAACCGTGATTGCTCCGGCTGGCAGCGGCGGCGCGGCTCGCACGCTGCTCGCTGTGGCAAACGATCAGTTGTCGCAGCCTGCGGCGCTGACCTATCACGCTCCGAATCCGCAGATCGCCTCGCGCGCGGGAGCGGACGAGATCATCGTCACCACCGAGGACTTCCAGCAGACGCTTCAACCGCTGCTCAGCCTGCGCCAGTCGCAGTCGCGCACGGCGACGGTCGTCTTAATGGATCAAATTTACGACCAGTACAACTATGGCGAGCGCTCACCGTACGCGCTGCAAACGTATTTGCACTACGCTTCCACCGAATGGCGCACTCATCCGCAGGACGTGCTGCTCGTGGGCACCGCGTCAGTGGATCCGCGGAACTATCTCGGCTTCGGCTACTTCGATTTCGTGCCGACGCGGTTGATCGAAACGCAGGCGTTCAAAACGGCTTCCGACGACTGGCTGACCGATTTCGATTCCACCGGCTTCGCGACGATGGTCACCGGACGTTTGCCCGTGCGCACCGCTGCCGATGCTTCGCTGGTGATTTCGAAGATCGTCAACTACGAGCAGGGTGGCTCAAACGGCGCGTGGAATGCTCAGGCGCTGTTTGTCGCGGACCAGAATGTCGGTGCGAACTTCTCGCAGGCGACCACGACGCTCGAGCCTCTATTGCCGGCGTCCGTAGCGAAGACGACGATTCTGGCCGACACGCTCGACCCAACCACCGCGGAGCAGCAGATTCTCGCGGCACTGAATTCGGGCTCGGTGCTCGTCAACTACTCGGGCCACGGCGCGGAGCAGCAGTGGTCGTTCGAAGATCTTTTCGACGACACCGCGGCCGCTGGGCTGACCAACGGCAACAAGCTGCCCGTGTACGTGCTGATGGATTGCTTGAACGGATTCTTCCACGACGTTTACGCCGAAAGCCTTTCCACTTCGTTGATGCTCGCTCCCAACGGGGGGGCCGTCGCGGTGTGGGCGTCTTCCGGTTTCACCACCCAGCCGCCGCAGGCCGCGATGAACCAGGCGTTCCTCACGCAGCTCGCGACGAACCCGAAGACTCCACTGGGGCTCGCTACGCTGCTCGCGAAAAGGGGAGTCGGCGATGCGGACGTGCGGCGCACGTGGATTTTGTTTGGCGATCCGTGGATGATCGTCGCGTTTCCGGGCTCCACGAAGTAGCAGCGCGAACGCTCCTGGCCCGCCGTTGGGGTGCGCCGTCGCGGCAGAATCCATTACAATCGCTGGATATGGTGTTCGCGCGCGAATGATCTCCGGGGCAACACTTCAACGCATCATTCTCGGCGCGCTCGTGGCCGCATTTCTGCTGTACGGCGGCGACTGGGCGATCCTGAAAGCCCGCGGCGCGTCCGGTTTCGACACCATAAACATTACTCTTGGCACGCCGATGAAAGACGGCCGCGTGCAGATTTTTACCGGCGCCAATCAGACGCAGACCTGCGTGAAGTCGCTTTTCCCGCATTTCGGATATAACCCGTGCTGGTACGTGCGGCAGAATTCCACGCAGCTGGTGGAGCGGCGCGATTCGCAACCGGCTAGCGGCGCGCTAGGATTTGTGCGAGCGCACGATTTTTGCGGTGGTAATTGCCTGGCCCACATGGCGCTGTGTGTGGTCGGCGATGTGAACGAGCAGCCCGCCTAGCGTTGCCGGAAGTTTTTTCGCGCCGACCAGCCGGGTTTTTTCGAATTCCGAAGGCGAGAAGGCCCGAACTCGTCGCGACGCTTTCTGCAGCGCTTCGTGCAACTCCCCGAAAAGCTCCGAATGCCGTCCTCCGTCATCCATTTCCGCGGAGAGCGCCCATATCTGCGTGGAGTTCAGCTCGTTTCCTTCCGCGTAGGTGAGCAGCCGGTCCAGGCTGCGCGCGATATGGCGCAAGTGGAATGCCACGGGCGCAACGCCGCCGGGGCGCGCGTTCAATTCAGCGTCGGTCAGCGGAGCGCACCAGCGATCGAGATCTTCGCACGCGAGTTCCAGCGCATGAACCACGCCGCGCTGCACCGAGGGAATATCGGACCACATCCCTCGAAGCCAAGGCTCAGGTAGATTTGCGGCAGACATAAAACACACCTCTTACTCACACTTTATCGCATTCAAAGCGCCAGAGGTGCGTTTCGAGCGCTAATTTTGTGGTTTGTCTTTTGGTTTGACGGGTGCTTTGTCTGGCGCTGCGGAGGGCGATGCCGACGTGGGAGGCTGCGTTTTCTCGTTCATCTTTTCCACCGCGCGGCGCACTTCCTCCATCGACATCGTTGCAGGCGCGGTTTGCTTCGCGGGCGATTTCTTCGCGCCAGACGCAGCGCTCGTGGGCGAAGTGGAATTTGTCCCGCTGGGTGCCGGCGGCTTCACCGTAGGTTCGGGAGTCGTCGCGTCGGTGCGTGGCGCGCTCGAATCTGCTGGAGACGCCGGCGATGCGGGTGAATCGGTGGGAACCGCTCCGCCGTTCGTACCCGTTTCGTCTTGATACAAAACGATCAGCGAGATTCGCCGGTTCGCAGGATCGAGCGGCGCCTCCGGTTTTAGCAGCCGCTGATCCGCGAAGCCGCGCACCTGCGTAATCTGATCGGCGCCGATTCCGTTTTGTTGCATCAGGCGCCGCGTGGAATTCGCGCGATCGGCCGAGAGTTCCCAGTTGCCATAGTTGCGCCCTTCGGCGTAGGCCTTTGAATCCGTGTGGCCCTCGAGCGCGAGTTTGTTGGGCAGCTTGCCAAGTTCGCCGGCGAGGACGGTGATGATTTCCCGGCCGTCGGCGTTGAGATTCGGGCTGCCGCTGTCGAAAAATGTTCCGCTCGCGGATTCGGTCAACTCGATGCGCAGGCCCTCGCTCGTGATCGTCATCACGATGTGTTTTTTCACTTTGTCGAAGTTTGGCATCTGCTTCAGAGCTTTCTCAAGCTTTTGCTTGAGCTGGCTCATGTTGTCGTGCGAGAGCAGGATTTTCTCGCCGGTACCGACGAGGCTGCCGCCGACTTTGTCTTTCGTTCCGGCCGGGTCACGGAAATATCCGGCGATGGCTTGTTGCGTCGCTTTGCTCGCGGTGCTCAGCAGCCACAACACGATGAAGAGAGACATCATCGCGGTCACGAAGTCGGCGTACGCTACTTTCCACGCGCCGCCGTGATGGCCGCCGTGTCCGCCTTTTTTCTTGATGATGTAGATCGTGGGTTTCGTCGTCACAATCGAATTCTCGCTACCAGCACTCGCGGGCGTCCGCTACGAAGCCGGCGCGTCTTTTTCCTTGATCCGTTTCTCCGCCACCTGGAACGTAGGCCGCACGTGCCCCGGTATCGCACGCCGCCCGATTTCCACCGCCATACTCGGCGCCGTGCCTTTCATGAAGGAGACGATCATCACGCGCAGCACCTGGTAGTAAGCGTGTTCCTCTTCCGCCGCTTTGTTCATGTTCTGCGAGATCGGACCAATCAAACCGTAGCAGAGCAAAATTCCCAGAAATGTTCCAACGAGTGCAGCGGCGACTTTGTTCCCGATTTCCTCCGGGGGGCCGCCCAACGCGCCCATGGTGATCACGACGCCAAGCACGGCAGCCACGATGCCGAGGCCGGGCAGGGAATCGGCCATCGTCGAAAGCGCGGCGACTGGTTGCCCCGCTTCGTGGTGATGAACTTCCATGTCGTTCTCGATCATCTGGTCGGCATCAAACGGCTCGATGCCGCCGCTCGAAGCCATGCGGATCGAATCGCACACAAACGCCAGCGCGTGGTGATCCCTAAGAAAATTCGGATACTTTGAAAAGATGGCGCTCTGCTCCGGATTGTCACTGTCGGTCTCCAGCGCCATCAGCCCTTCCTTGCGCGCGCGCGAAAAAAGCTCGTACATCATCTTCAGCGTCTGCATGTAGCGCTCCTGCGTGAAGCCGGAGCCTTTGAACGTGCCGGTGATTCCGCCGATCAGCTTCTTCAAAATGTGAACGGGATTGGCGATCAGAATCGTTCCGAGGCCCGCGCCGCCGATGATGATTAATTCCGCGGGCTGGACGAGCACGAGCATGTTGCCGTGCTCCATCAGGTAGCCGGCCGCCACCGCGCCGAAAACCACCAGAATTCCTATGATCGTAAACATCGAACTTCAACCCTCCGCGTCGCTGTGTCCGTTGTTCGATTTCACGGCGCGATCTTCGTGCAGTTGCCGCCGGCCGCACGGCTCTCGCTCAGCGCAACTTCGGCGCGCTCGATGATCGTCTCCACCGTGTCGCCCGGGCGCACCGTGGTGCCGCCAAACGAAGCGGTCAAAGCAATCTCATCGCCCCACCATTTCAACTTGGACGAGCCGACGATGGCGCGCATCCGCTCCGACACGGCGGCGATTTCCTGCGCGCCGCAATCGGTAAGAATCGTCAAAAACTGGTGTTGCGCCCAGCGCCCCAGAAAATCCGTAGGCCGCAGCGTGTTCTCCAGCGAATCGGTCACCACGCGCTGCATCGTCACGATCGCCGCCGGGCCGTAGCTCGCGCGCAGCTTCTCCAGCCCATCGACCTCCACGCACAAAATGCTGAAGGGAATCGGCAGCTCGGCAAACGTCAGCAAGCCCTCGCGCAGATGCGACTCCATGTACGCCGACGACGGCGCGCCCGTCGTCTGATCGATGAATCCGTAGTCGTGCAGTTTCTTCTGGCGGCGGTCGCCTTCGGTGGCCGTAATCGTCGCCGCAAAACTTTCCACCGCGCCGACGATCGACCCATGACTGTTCCGTATCGGAACCGCCTGCATCCTCACCGGAACTCTGTGCCCCGCCTTGTGCCTGAGCGACACTTCGGCCACCACCGATTTACCTTCGCGCAGCACCGTCTCCAGCGCGTTCGCCGCATCCGATGCAATCGGCTGCTCGGCTTCCTCTTCCGCCAGCAAATTTTCGCGAAACACGCGCCCTACCACTTCCTGCCGCAGATAGCCGGTGATTCGCTCGGCGCCCTCGTTCCAGAAAACGATTTTCCGTTCCACGTCCACGAGATAAACGCCGGTGGAAAGGTTCTCGAGGACCGTTCGGTAAATTTCCGGATTGTCGAATGCGGACATCGAGGACTCCAAAATGAATCATCGGAACTTTCGCTCGCGAGTTTAGGGAAAGCTAAGGCGTCGCTACCTGGGCTGCAATATCCGTGCCACGCCGCTGCGTTCGCGCCCCCGGCCCGCCCATTCGCGCCGGAACCGTGCCGGATGCGCCATCCCCGTGTTCACGCTTCCGTAACAAATTTGTACGAATCTGTTATCGTTTCGATGTACTGCGCCGTGTGCCGCTTGCACGCACTAGAGGAGAGTCACTCGAATGGAGAAGCGCAATTTTCTTTTTGTGTCGCTGACCGGCCTGATCAGCGACATCGCCTGGCAAGTCGCCAAGGAGGGCAACGAGGTCCGCTACTTCATCGGTGACAAAGCTGAGCGCGACATCGCGGACGGCTTCGTGGCCAAATCGAAAGATTGGGAGAAGGACATCGACTGGGCCGACATCATCATTTTTGACGACACGCTGGGCCAGGGCGAGAAGGCCGCGGAACTTCGCAAGCAGGGGAAAAAAGTCGTCGGCGGCACCGCTTACTCCGACCGCCTGGAAGACGACCGCTCCTTCGGCCAGGAAGAATTGAAACGCGCCGGCGTGAACATCCTGATGTACAAGGAGTTCGATAATTTCGATTCCGCGATCGAGCACGTCACGGAAAATCCTGGGCGTTATGTGATCAAGCCGAGCGGCGAGGCGCAGAACGTGAAGCGCCGCCTGTTCGTTGGCGAGGAAGACGACGGGCACGACGTGATTCACATGCTCGAGGCCTACAAGCGTGCATTCTCCGAAGAGATCAAAATTTTCCAGCTCCAGCGCCGCGTGACGGGCGTCGAAGTCGCCGTCGGCGGATTTTTCAACGGTAAAAACTTCATCTACCCGATCAACATCAACTTCGAGCACAAAAAGCTTTTCCCCGGTGAAAACGGACCGCCGACCGGCGAAATGGGCACCACGATGTTCTGGAGCGAGCCCAACGAACTTTTCACCCGCACCCTTTTGAAGATGGAGCCCAAGCTCGCCGAAGAAGGTTACATCGGCTACATCGACCTGAACTGCATTGTGAATCACGCCGGAATTTATCCGCTCGAGTTCACGTCGCGGTTCGGCTACCCGACGATCATGATTCAGCAGGCGGGCATGATCACGCCGATCGGCCAGTTTTTTTGGGACCTCGCGAGCGGCATCGATCCGAAATTGAAAGTCCGCAGCGGCTTCCAGATCGGCGTGCGCATCGTGATGCCGCCGTTTCCGTTTGACGACGACGAGACATTCGACTCCTTCTCGAAAAACGCAGTGATCGTTTTCAAGAAACCGCCCAACGACGAATACCACATTGAAGATGTGAAGATCGTCGGCGGGGAATGGCTCGTCGCAGGCACGTCTGGCGTGATCCTCACCGTTACGGGCACTGGCCAGACGATGAAGCAGGCCCAGGCTCAAGCCTACTCGCGCATTAAGAACGTGATGATCCCAAACATGTACTACCGCACCGACATCGGCGACCGCTGGGTGGAAGATAGCGACCGACTGCACACCTGGGGCTATCTGCGTTAGTTCGGCGCACTGAACTTACTATCAGCCCGTGCCGCGCGTCTTGTCATCGGCACGCGCCCGCGCTACAGTACGCGTCCGAACTTATGCCCGTCGCGCACGGAAACGAAAAACTCAAAATCCTGATTCGCAGCTCGGCGATCCGCAAACGCGTGATCCAGGTGGCTCACAAAATCACGCGCGATTACAAAGGCGAGCGCGTTCATCTGGTCGGCGTTCTCAAAGGCGCGTGTATCTTCCTTTCCGACCTGGTCCGCGAAATCAATCTGGAGACGTCCATCGACTTCATGGCCGTCTCCAGCTACGGCAAGAAAAAGGAAAGCTCCGGCCAGGTTCGCGTGCTGAAAGACCTCGAGAGCAGCATCGAAGGGCTGCACGTGATCGTGGTCGAGGACATCCTCGACACCGGGCTCACGCTCAGCTACCTGCTGCGCGTGTTGCAGCAGCGCCGGCCCGCATCGCTTCGCATCGCCGCTCTGCTCGATAAGCCGTCGCGCCGCATCAAGCCGGTGAGGGGCGATTACGTCGGCTTCCAAATTCCGAATGAGTTCGTCGTTGGCTACGGCCTGGACTACGCCGAGCGCTACCGTAACCTGAAAGACGTCTGCGTCCTCACGCTTCCGGAGAGCGCGAAATGAGCGAACTCACGCCAGCCGAAGTCGCGGCGCTGATCGACCATACGCTTCTGAAGCCCGACGCCACCGCGGCGGACATCCGTAAACTCTGCGCGGAAGCGCGCGAGTATGGCTTCGCTTCCGTGTGCGTCAATCCAAGCTGGGTGCCTCTCGCCGCGAAACTGCTCGCCGGCGCAAAATCGAAAGTTTGCACCGTGATTGGGTTTCCGCTCGGCGCCACCAGCACCATCGCCAAGGTGTGCGAGAGCGAAGAAGCCATCGCCGACGGCGCGAAAGAACTCGACATGGTGATCAACGTCGGCCTCTTGAAGTCCGGCAACAGCGTGGCGGCCGGCCACGACATTCGCGCCATCTGCGAGGCCGCTCACAAATCGGGCGTGGTCTCGAAAGTGATCATCGAGACCTGCCTGCTCACGCGCGAAGAAAAGATCCTCGCCTCCCAGCTCGCCAAAGCTGCTGGTGCGGACTTCGTGAAAACTTCCACCGGATTCAGCACCGGCGGTGCGACCACGGACGACGTGAAACTAATGCGCGACACAGTCGGGCCCGTGATGGGCGTGAAGGCTTCGGGCGGCATCCGCACGCTCAGCGACCTGCAAGCGATGGTCGCAGCCGGCGCCACGCGCATAGGTGCCAGCGCCGGCGTGAAAATTGTGGAGGAAGCGCGCTCACGATCCGCGGGATCTCGATCGGCGCCGGTAAACGGCGGCGCTACGCCAACGAATTCGTACTAGCGCACGCTTAAAAAAGTTTCACCTACTCGCTCTCTCGCCGCGGCCCGCGCAACGCACCTGTTATAATGTCCGCATTCAAACGCACGTTCGGCGTAACTGTTTCTTTCTGAATGTGTTATGAACCTTCCTCAGCGGGGGCTGAGGCGCGCTCGACGATGGATACCGCCAAACTCAATTCGAAATTCGATGTGCCCGCCGAAACGCTGGCCATCCTCGCCGAGATCACCCAGGAAATTAATACCTCGCTGAACCTCGACGAAGTTCTGGCCGCGGCCGCCGCGCAAATCAAGCGCCTTATCGACTACGAAATTTTCGCGGTGCTCCTCCCGGAAGAAGGCACGAACCAGCTGTATTTTCGTTTCGCGATTGGCCACAAGCCCGAAGTCGTCGAACATTGGCGCATCCCGCTCGGTGACGGAATTATCGGCGCCGCGGCCGCTACTGGCCTCGCGGTTCGCGTGGGCGATGTGCACGGCGACCCACGCTATTTGAGCGCGGTCGAAGGCGTTCGCTCCGAACTCGCCGTTCCGCTGATCGTGCGCGGCCGCATCGTCGGCGTGCTCGATATCGAAAGCAGTCAGCCGGATTACTTCACGCCCGACCAGCAGAATATTCTTACGCTCGTCGCCGCGCGCATCGGCACGGCGATCGAAAACGCGAAGCTCTTCGAGCACGAGCGCAATCAAGCAGAGACGCTTCTACTTTTGAATGAAGTCGGCCGCGAGGCGAACTCCACGCTATCCGTGGAGGAAGTGTTGCGCCGCGCCGCCGAGCTAACGAAGCGCCTGATCGACTACCAAATTTTTTCGATCCTGCTCTACGACGAAGCGGACAACGTCTTCCGCCACCGCGTCACGGTGAAATTCGGCCAGCGCGTGCAGGAAAAATTCGCGGTGCCCGCGCATGGTGGCATCGTCGGCGCAGCTGCTTCGCTGAAGCGGCCCGTGGTGGTGCCAGACGTAACACTCGACCCGCGCTACCTGCTCATCAATCCCGAGACGCGCTCCGAACTCGCAGTCCCGATGCTGCTCAAAGACCGCGTCGTGGGCGTGATGGACCTCGAAAGCCCGCAGCTCAATTATTTCACGCCCGACCACGTGCAGGTGCTTTCGATTCTTGCCGCGCATCTCGCCGTCTCAATCGAAAACGCGCGGCTCTACGAACGAGTCGCCAACGATGAAGCGCGCATGGAGCGCGATCTGAGCGCAGCACGCCGCATTCAAGGCGCGCTGCTTCCGCGCCTGCCCGGTCCTGAATACGGACTCGACATCGCCGCCCGCGTCGTCAGCTCGCGCGAGCTGAGCGGCGACCTTTACGACTTTCTTCGTTACGGTCCGCAGGAATTGGGCGTTGCCGTCGGTGACGTTGCCGGGAAGGGAAGCGCCGCCGCCCTTTATGGCGCGGTCGCGATCGGCACGCTGCGCAGCCTTGGGCCGCAGAAGCACCGCCCCGCCGAAATGCTTCGCGCCATCAACGGATTTCTCGGCGAGCGCCGCATCGAAGGCCGCTTCATGACGCTTTGCTTCGCCACCTGGCACCGCGGCCGCCGGAAGCTTCGCGTCGCGAACGCCGGTCAGGAGCAGCCGCTTCTATGCCACGCGGGTAAGTGCGAGCGCATCGACCTTTCGGGATTTCCACTTGGAATGTTTGAGGACGCGGAATACGAGCAGCGCAGCTTCATTCTCGATCCCGGCGACGTGGTGGTCTTCCACTCGGATGGTATTGGCGACGCGCAGAATCATGCCGGGGAATTTCTGGGTCACACCGGCCTTTCGAGCATCGTTTCGAAACACTACGCACTAAGCGCCGACGGACTGGCAGACAAAATCCTGGAAGAAGTGGACATCTACTCCGGCGGCAAGCATCCGGCCGACGACCGCACGCTCGTCGTCCTGAAAGTCAGATAGCGCTATTTCTTCGAAGCAGCTGGAGCAGCCGCAGGAGCAAGGGCGGCAGGCGCGTTCGATGCCGGCGGAAACAGAAAATTCCTCACGGCGTCGTTGAATATCGTCGTCTGATCGACGAACGTCAGGTGCCCGCTCTTCGGCAGCACCACCATCTGCGACCCTTCGATTTTCTGGTGCATTTGCAGCGAGAGCGACTGGTCCACTTCGTCGTGATCGCCCACGATGATCAGTGTCGGCACTTTAATGGTGGACAACTTGTCCACATATTCCGCCGATTTCAAATTCCCATCGATCACGAACTCGCCGTTCGAGCCCCACATCTCGCGGTACACGTCCCACGCCATTTTGCCGTCATCCACCGGATCGTAGTTCGGGTCGGGATGATTCACGGACACATAAGGGAAGTAGCCCTCACCCCACGCCGCGATCATATATTCGGCGGGATAGCGGCCCCGCTCCCACGGCTTCCCGTGTCCGAAAAGACCCTGCTTTTCGAGCGCGTCGATTCGCGCGCGAAGCTCCGGCGACATGCCCTGCTTAATCTTCGCGAGAACCTGATTCATCTCCGCTGTGCTGGGAAACGTGCTGCACAAAATCAGGTGCGTCAGATTCTGCTGATACTTGAGCGCGTAGGCCTGCGCCAGCACGCCGCCGTAGGAATGGCCGAGCAGCGTGATCTTGCCGAGCACCAGCGCCTGACGCACGGCCTCCACGTCCTCCACCATGTTATCGATGGTGTAGCCCGCGGGATCCTCGAGCTGCTGCGATTTGCCGGAGCCGCGCTCGTCGATGAAGATCAATTTGTTGCGCCGCGCGAGAGGCAGCAGATAGGGCAAAAAATAGTCGTGCGTCTGGCCCGGGCCGCCGTGAAGGATCACGATCGGCGCGCCGCGGCCGACCGTCTCGTAGTAAATCATTACGCCTCGCGCGTCCACCCAGCCGTCATGCATCGGGAAATCGATAGCGGCGGGTGGTGGAGCGGGGTGCGCGTCCGAATCGTGCGGACCGGGTATTGCGGCCTGGGCATTCGCACGCGGCGCGCACGAAAGCGACAGCGCGCACACAGCCGCCAGGATTGCAACGGATCGTACCTTCAACAGAAACATCCGGCACCTCGGGAGGGAATTGCTTCTCTCAAATGTGCGCAACTGGCGATGTTGCCTAACGCTCGCTCCACCGCAGCTTGCTCCGCAAAATCTCGTAGTACGTCATCGTCGGCGGCTTCACCACTTGCACTTTGTTCGACGACTTGGTGATGATCACGCGGTCCTTCGCGTCCAGCTGAAATCCGATCTGCCCGTCCATCGTCAGGTACACCGGCTCATGCGACACCGCAAAATCCAGTTCCACGCGCGCCGTGTCTGGCACCACCAGCGGACGGTTCGTCAGCATGTGCGGGCAAATCGGCGTAATCACAAACGCTTTCAGGTCGGGATGAATGATCGGCCCGCCCGCCGCCAACGAATATGCCGTCGAACCCGTCGGCGTCGCTACGATCAATCCATCCGCGCGGTAGCGCCCCACGTGATTACCGTCCACGTGCACATCGAAATCGAGCATGCGCGCGAGCGCGGCTTTATTCGCCACCGCGTCGTTCAGCGCGATTTGCTTGTCGGAAGTTTTTCCATCGTGCAGGATTTCCGCCTGCAGCATCATCCGCTCGCTCAGGTTCGGCTTGTCGGCCAGCACGCTCTCCAGCACCGGGTACAATTCGTCGAGCGTCACGCTGGTTAGAAATCCCAACCCGCCCAAATTCACCGCGAGGATCGGCACCTGGTTTGGTCCCATCGCGCGCGCCGCGGAAAGCAAGGTGCCGTCGCCGCCAAGCACGATCAGCCAGTCCACTTTTCCGCCCATCTCGTCGCGGCGCAGTCCCCGGTCGTGCGCGCCGATGGTCGTCGCCGTCTGCTGGTCGAGGTATGAGTTCACGCCGCGCGCGGCGAGCCACGCCATCAGCGGCGGCACCACTGTGGAGACCATCTCTTTGATGGGCTTGCAGATAATTCCCGTTGTGCGGATCATCGTAGGCCGCAAATTTTACTCTACCGGGCGCGGGCGTGCAGGAAAAACTCCTGATTGCCTTCGGTGCCCGCAATGTGGCTCGGCTTTACGCCGAGAATCTCAAGCCCCAGCGCCTTCGCGGCCTGCGTCACACTTTCGATCGCTCTCTGATGCAGCGCTGCGTCCTTTACAATGCCGCCCTTGCCGACTTCACCCTTCGCCAGCTCAAACTGCGGTTTGATCAAGACGAGCAGTTCGGCGCCCGGCGCCACCGCACCCACCAAGGCCGGCAATACCTTCGTCGCCGAAATGAACGAGACATCCATCAACGCCAGCTCCGCGCGCTCCGCCACATCTGCCGCTACCAGATACCGCGCGTTCTTCTCGATGAAGACCACTCGTGCTTCCTGCCGCAGCTTCCAGTCCAGCTGATCGTTCGACACATCCACCGCATAC
This sequence comes from uncultured Acidobacteriota bacterium, assembly GCA_963702125.1. GTDB lineage: Bacteria > Acidobacteriota > Terriglobia > Acidiferrales > UBA7541 > Palsa-295. Next base: position 2,106,609 of record OY969716.1, on the reverse strand, counting down.
ACACGCGTCGCCCCGCGCTGAAGCAGGCAATCTGTAAACCCACCGGTCGAACTGCCCACATCGAGACAAATTTTGCCTTCGGGGGAAACGCCAAAATCTTCGAGAGCGCCTTCGAGTTTCAGCCCGCCGCGGCTCACGTACTTTTGCGGCTCGCCAATCATCTCGAGGCGCGCGTCCGACGAAACCTGCGTCCCCGGCTTCGTGGCCTTCTGCCCGTTCAGCAGAATATTGCCCGCCAGCAGCAGCGCCTGCGCGCGTTCCCGCGAAGGCGCAAGCCCGCGCTCGTGCACCAGCACATCCAGCCTGATTTTTGTGGGTTTGTCGCGATTGCTCATGAAGCAGCGTCACACAAAGCAGCCCAGCGCTACGCCCGTCGCGCCACAAGAAACTTTGCAAGCGTCCGCAATCCTTCCGCGCGCTCGCCAAACGTATCCAGTTCCTTCAGCGCCTTGGTCTCAAGTTCCGTTGCAATGTCCTTCGACACTTCCATGCCGTGCAGCGCCGGGTACGTCGCCTTCTTCTGCTTCTGATCTTTGCCGGCCGTCTTTCCCAGCGTCGCCGACGACTCTTCCACATCCAAAATGTCGTCCACCACCTGGAACGCCCAGCCAATGTTCTCGCCGAAGGTGAGCAGCCGCGCCACGTCGCTGCGTTCCGCGCCGCCCACAATTCCGCCCGCTACGATCGACGCGCGAATCAGCGCCGCCGTCTTCGACCGGTGAATATATTCGAGCGTCGCGTGGTCGCAGTCCTTGCCTTCGGCTTCGATGTCCGCCACCTGGCCGCCGATCATTCCGCGATTCGTTCCCGCCGCTTCCGCGATCATCGCCAGCAGTGTGATCCGCCGCTGGGGCTCGACGGCACTCATCGCGAGCACCTGAAACGCCAGCGTGAGGAGCGCGTCGCCCGCCAGAATCGCCATCGCCTCGCCAAACACTTTGTGGTTCGTGGGCTTGCCGCGGCGAAGATCGTCGTTGTCGAGCGCCGGCAGGTCGTCGTGGATCAGCGAATAGGTGTGAATCAATTCCATCGCGCAGCCGACGTGCACGGATGCCACGGGCTTCGTGGAAAAAATCCGCGCCGCCGCGATGCACAGCAGCGGACGTACGCGCTTGCCGCCCGCGAACACGCTGTAGCGCATCGCCTTGTGAATCGAACTCGGCGTCGTCGATTCCGGCGGCAGAATCTGCTGCAGCGCGGCCTCTACGGTCGCGTGGTCCTTTTCAAACTGTTCTGGAAGTTTCATCGGGTCCCAAGATTGAAGTCACGCAAACAACGCCGCGCACGGCACGGTGCCACGCAAGCAGCCTACTTCTCGTCTTCCACGTCGAACCGCTCGGCCACCACTTTGCCGTCTGCCTTCTTCAGCAGAATTTCCACGCGGCCTTCCGCCTCTTCGAGCTGCTTCTGGCAATCGCGCGAAAGCTTCACGCCTTCCTCGAAAAATTTCATCGCTTCGTCGAGTGAGAGATCCGCGCTCTCCAGGCGTTTCACCACTTCTTCCAGGCGCGCCAGAGATTTTTCGAAGTCGCCTTTCTTCGGCGCTTCCACCGCGGCTTTGTTCGGAGCAGGATTCATCGTTCCTCGTCTTCCATCGAAATGTAGCGCGCTATTTCTGGCACGCTTTGCACCAAAAAGTCGAGCGCCCGCTCTGCTCGCTGCGCAGGATCGGATGTCCGTCGCGCCGGCATTTTAGGTCCTCGCGCCCATACACATTCAGAATATCTTCGATTCCCTGAAACCACCAATTCGGGTCGCGAAAATCCGGCGCGGGGTGTAAGCAGCATTCTAACGCACGTCGCAAAATCGAACCAATGCTCTTGTACAGTCGCGCTGCTTCCGCCGGTTTCAAACTGCTCGCGCGACGCATCGGCTTCAACCTCGCGAGCCACATTGCCTCGTTTGAATAAATGTTGCCGATGCCCGCCACTTTTTTCTGGTCGAGTAGAAACAGTTTTAGCGGCAGCGACGATTTAGCCAGCATCTCGGCGAATCGTGGCCGCGTGAATTCCTTCGAGAGCGGATCGACGCCGAGCTTTTTCAAGCCTGCGATTTGGCTCTGAGCCTCCTCGAACTCCACGCGCCCAAAATGCCGCCCATCCACAAATCCCAGCGTCCCTGCGCCACCGAACCCAATCGCCACGTCGATGTGTCCCGTTGTTTTCTTGGAGTCAAACCAGACGAGTTGTCCATCGAGGCGAAAATGCATCGCTATCACGCCGCGATTGAGCTGCATCAGCAGGAATTTCCCCAGCCGCGTCACGCCCGTCACTCGACGCCCCGGCAGCGCGCGCTCAATCCGCGCCGCAGCCGCCCTCGCGCCACGCCCCGACGACGGCCGCACCGCAATCGGATGCAGCACCTGGCAGCTCGTAATTTTGCGCCCCACCACGAACGGCCGCAGCGTCCGCACCACCGCCTCGACTTCCGGCAATTCCGGCATCCCGCCCCCTGACACGCGTGACCGGCACCACACGCGCGAATTGCCAGTTTACCCGTAGAGCCGCGGCGTACGTACATCCCGCGCAACGCACCGCGTCTCGCTCCTACTATCCGTCGCCCACGCTTGTTAAAATGTTGAAGATGGGCCCTTCGTCAGCAATCCCATCGCACTCGGCTCGCTTCACCGCAAGCCGCTGCGGCCTGCACGCGCCTAAGCACCGCTGGCGCCGCAGCGAGGAAGCCGTGCGCCCATGATCGCCCTGCACCTCTTCGCGGTCCTCGCACTCGTGAGTATCAACGCATTTTTCTCCGCCGCCGAATTTTCACTCGTCGCCGTTCGCCAGTCACGCGTCCGCCAGCTCGTTGAAGAAGGTGACGCCCGCGCCCGCGTCGTCGAAGAACTCCTCAGCGACCTGAGCCGCGTGGTCTCCGGTGTGCAAGTCGGCATCACGCTCGCCAGCCTCTCACTCGGCTACCTCGGCGAAATGACCCTCGCTGGCATCATCGCACCGCTGATGCAGAGCTTCTCGAAGCCGTGGGCCGCGATGGTCACGCACGGCATCGCGCTCGTAATCGCTTTCACGCTGCTTACAATCCTGCAAGTCGTCCTCGGCGAACTCGTCCCGAAATCCCTCAGCCTCGCGCGCGCCGAACGAGTGGCGCTGCTAATCGCCCGCCCGTTCTCGTGGTTTCTCACTACCTTCAGCTGGGCCATCCGAATTCTGGACAATGCCGCCGAACGCATCGTCCGCGCACTCGGAGTCGTCGCGCCGCACGATCACACCGCAGCGCGTTCCACCGAAGAGTTGCAGGTGATGATTCAGCAGGCGCACGATCGCGGCCTGCTGCCCGCAGCCGAAGTGAAAGTCATCCAGTCCGCCATGCAGATGGGCGAAGTTGCCGTGCGCGAAGTGATGATTCCGCGCCCCGATGTGCACGCACTCTCCAGCATGGCCACCGTCGATGAAGCGATGCGCATGTTTGCCACCACGCAACGCTCACGCATCCCGGTTTACGAAGGCTCGCTCGATCACCTTCTCGGCTTCGTTCATATCAAGGACATGATTTGGGTGCTGCTCGACCGCTCGCGCCGCATCGAAGACCATCTGCCTGTGCCGGAGTTCAGCATTCGTTCGATGCTTCGCGATACGCTCATCGTTCCCGAATCGAAGCCGGTCAGCGAGCTTCTCGCCGAGTTCCGTTCGCGCCGGACCGGCCTCGCGATGGTCGTGGACGAATTCGGCAGCATCCTCGGCCTCGTCACGCTGGAAGATATCCTCGAGCAAATGGTCGGCGAGATTAACGACGAGTTCGACGTAGTCGAGCGCCCGCTTGAGCTTCCCGACGGCGGGGTGGTCTTTGACGCAGCGCTTAAGGTTCGTGAACTCGAAGGCCGCTACAGCGTCAATTTGCCCGAAGACGATTCGTACCAGACGGTCGGTGGATACGTTTTGAATCGCCTCGGCTTCATCCCGCGCGGCGGCGAGAGCTTTGAAGACGAAGGCTATCGCTTCACCGTCACTGAAATGGACAATCGCCGCATCTCGCGTGTGAAAATCAAACGGCTGCCTCCGCCACAGCCGCTTCTCGTCGAGCCTACCGAGATTTCGCAAGCTGCGGCCGGCGCCGAGTTCGAAAATCCAGATTCAGCGCGCCACACGGACGACTTGCCGGAGCCTCGCAAGGCCAAAGGTTCCGCCAAGTAATGGCCTCGCTGCGCGTCCCTCCGATCCTGCGCTTCGTCGGCCTGCGCCTTGTGCTTGCGCTGCCCGCGCTCTGGCTGATCGTAACGATGGTTTTCCTGCTCATTCACATCGTCCCTGGCGATCCCGTCGCGCAAATGCTCGGCGATGGCGCGCGCGCAGACGATCTCCAGCAGCTCCGTCACGCGCTGAAATTGGACCAGCCTGTCCGCGTGCAGTACCTCGATTACATTCGCGGAATCTTTCACGGCGACCTCGGCCAGTCGTTCCGCTTTCAGCAGCCCGTCACGCGCGTGATCGCCGATCACTACGCGGCGACGCTGCAGCTTTCTCTTGTCGCGCTCGCCGTCTGCGCGCTGATCGGAATTTTCGGCGGCATTTTGGCCGCGCAAAAGCGGGGAACTGCCACCGACACAACCGTCAGCGTCCTCACGCTCTTCGGCCTCTCCGTCCCGAATTTCGCGCTCGGCCCGGTGCTGATGCTCGTTTTCGCGGTGATTCTTGGCTGGCTACCCGTTACAGGGCGCGGTGGCGCGGCATATTTCGTGCTGCCCGCGCTTACGCTTGGCGCCGCACTCGCCGCGATTCTCACGCGCATGGTGCGCGTCTCCGTGATCGAAGAACTTTCGAGCGACTACGTCCGCACCGCACGCGCGAAAGGCCTCACCGACTCCGCGGTCCTTTTCAAACACGCGTTCCGCAACGCGCTGATTCCGATTCTCACGATCCTCGGTCTGCAATTTGGCGCGCTGCTCGCCGGCACGATCGTCACCGAAACGATTTTCTCCTGGCCTGGCATCGGACGACTCACCGTGCAAGCCATCAACGCGCGCGACTACCCGCTTCTACAGGGCTGCATTTTGCTGATCGCGGTCACCTACGTGTTTGTGAATTTGCTCACGGACGTGGTGTACGCGGTGGTCGATCCGCGAGTGAGGTTCGAATGAGCGAGCTGCGCGATTTTCTGAAACACAGCGCGCCCGGCCGCGTCGGCTTCGCGCTCACGCTGCTGCTCGTGCTCATCGCGATCGCCGCGCCGCTCGTCTCGCGCTACGATCCCGTCGCGCAGAATCTTCCCGCGCGGCTTTCGCCACCCTCCGCCGCGCACTGGATGGGCACCGATGAACTCGGCCGTGATGTGTGGGCGCGCATCATCTATGGCACACGCGTATCGATGCTTGTGAGCATTTGTGTGGTGCTCGGAGCGGGCCTGGTCGGCCTCGCCATCGGTGCGACGGCGGGCTATTTCGGCGGGTGGTTCGACCGGATCAACAACATTTTCTTCATAAACGCGTTTCTGTCGTTTCCGGGGATTTTGCTCGCCATCGCGTTCGCTGCGTTCCTGGGGCCAAGCATCCGAAATGTGATTCTCGCTCTCGTGATCACCGGGTGGGCCGGGTACGCGCGTGTCGCGCGCGCTCAATCGCTACAGGTAAAAGAATTCGAGTACGTTCTCGCGGCGCGCTCACTCGGAGCGTCGCACGCGCGCATTCTCACGCGCCACCTGCTCCCAAATATTCTTCAGCCGATTTTGGTCCTCGCAACGGTGGGGATGGCCGGCGCGATTCTCGCCGAATCCACGCTCAGCTTCCTCGGCGTAGGCGTTCTAGCGCCGATGCCCAGCTGGGGCGCCATGCTCAATGATGCGCGCGGCCACCTTTTTGACGCGCCGCATCTCGTCATCTTCCCAGCGTTAGCCGTAATGACCGCCGTCCTCGCATTCAATTTGTTAGGCGACGCCCTTCGCGACTGGCTCGACCCGCGTATGCGCAGCTACCTAACCGCCGCGGCTTCAGCTCTCCGCTAACGCGCACGTCGCCAACGCGCCCGCATCGAACGCGCAGCAGCATAGGCCTTCCGGCCTGTGTGCCTTTGAATTTTGAGTCAGGAAAAATTGCAGGCGTTCTTAAATTTCCATTCAGGAGGGAATTTCTCTCGCCACTCGCCCCTGCTTTCGTCTTACCCCAACTCCACCGTCACTTCCGATCCCCGCGCCACGCCGAGCGCTCGCGCGGCATTCCCCTTATTCACCGAAATTTCCAGATAGCCCGTCGAGCCAACCATCCCCACCGCCTCGCCCGCCGCGCCCTCCGCAAATGTGCCGACAATTTTCTGCACCACGCCGTTGCCCACACGAATCGTAAACTTCGCTTCCGGCGCAAACAGCGCGGGCGCATCCTCGGGCCGCAGATTCGTCACCAAATTTCCAAAGTGATCGACGCGCAGCACCAGGCACTTGATCATATTCCCATTCGTCTTCGGCTTCGGAATCGCAAACCGGACGTAATCCTCGATCTCTTCGCCAAAGCTCGCCGTCTGCCACGTCTTGCTCAGCCACGCCGCCGTCGGCGCAAAAATATCGCGCCCGTGAAACGTGGCGCTGATTGGATTCAAAAAATAGTGCTCAGCCGTTACGTACCACGCGTGAATCGATTCGCTTTGGTCGTACACCGCGGAAAGTACACCGTTATCCGGTGCAACGAAATAATGCGTATCGCCAGCCACCAAAATCGGCCGCCGCGCCGTTCCCACTCCGGGATCGACCACCACCAAATGAATTGTGCGGGGAGGGAAGTACTTGTGCGCCTGCCCGATCGTCAGCGCGCCGTCCAGAATGTCGTGCGCCAGCACGCTGTGCGAAATGTCCACGATTGTGGCTTCGGGGTTGATATTTAGAATCACGCCCCGCATCACGCCTACGTAGTTGTCGCTGGTGCCGTAATCGGTGGTCAGTGTAATGATCGGGCGAGCCAAGGTTCACTCCGCGGTTATAGCGTTGGAAATGTGCTGCACGAACACGTACTTCCACGCTAATCGAGGCATCGGGAGCGGTCAACCCCGTTGGACCGATAAGTAAACTTTAATGTGCGCAGAGTGGTACAGGCCCGAATTCACTTGTGTGCATGGGTTTGCGGCGTTAATGCAACGCGCTCGCAGGTTTCCCCGGCGCCTCATGATTCGCGGCGATCGGCTTAATAATGTCATCAAGGTAAGCAGGCGTTCCTTCCACACGCTCGAGCGCCGGATACCGCTCTCCGTCGTGATAATCGAGGTCGATGTTTGAGAGATACGTATCGGACTGAATGGTCAGGTGAATCGGCTCAGCCTGATTCTTCGCATCGCGCAGCGCAGCCCGGAAACGCTCCGCCGAAAAAGTCTGCCCGTTCACTGCGATGATTTTGTCACCCGGTGTAATTTTTGCCTTCGCCGCCGGCCCATTCCAGCGAACATCCAAAACTTCCCCTTGGTTCCCGATGAAGAGCCCCGCGGAAAACCACGCTTCCACACCGATGCCTCTCCGGCTGCTCGAGGCCATCAGCGTCTCGCTTGCCGTCGGCTGGTCCGTGTACACCAGCTTGTATCCGCCGCGCTCGATGCCGTTCAGGTCCGCGTGCGGATTGATGTTCACGATGCGGTCGTGGAAAAATGCAGCCCAGTCGTATGGCGCCACCTGATTCAAATCCTGCACCAGCTCGTCGAACGTGTACGTCACGATCAACGGGCCGGTGTTTCCACCTTTGCCGAGAAAAATGTGCTCGAAGTCGTCCAGCGATTTCTGATTGTTGGTGAGCTTGCGGATCAGCGTGTCCGCGTCGAGCCACACCACTTCGCCCTCAAAATAATAATCCTGGCTGCGGCGCCAGTTCGCCCACGCAGGATCGTTGTTTCTCAGCACGCTGGCCGCGATCGCTGTGTCTTCGGTCGAGCGCCACTCGCGGCCCGGCGTGTTATCGAGAAGCGCGGCGGTAAACGCCAGCACATCTCGATACTGCGCCGGCGACTTCAGCCCCGCCCGCGCCGCCAGCACATTGCCCAGATATTCCGTCATGCCTTCATAGACCCACAGCAACGCGCCTTGCTGTGCCGTGGCGAAATCGGTCTGATACAAGCCCACGGGACGGCGGTATTTTCCGTCCCACGAGTGCGTGTACTCGTGCGCCAGCAAATCGGAGTTCGTCATCAGCAACCCTTCGTCGGAGAAATTTTTCTCCGGGACGCCGTATTCGCTCGACTGCCCATGTTCGAGCGTCGTATCCGTGCCGATGAAATCCGACATCGCAACGAGGAAGTGATACTGGTTGTAGTGATGCGATTTGTAGAATGCGTCCGCTTCGCGAACCAGATTCGCGATATTCGCGAGCGCCGCTGCGGACAAATTGCAGTCTTCCGCCTGGTCGCAGGCGACGTCGATGAAATGTTTCGGAGAAATGTCCGGCGCGAGCGCAAACTCTCGAAAATTCTGCCCGATCAGAACCGGTGAATCTTCGAGTTGCTCAACGTTGGTTACCGCGAATTTCGTCGTGCTCCCATCCACAGGTTTCGGGTAAGGCGTCCCGCCGCTCGGCACGAGCGCCGTCCCGATGCTCCATCCCGCCGGCACGATCAGCGACGGTTGAACCGCGATGTCGCGCACCGGCGTGTTCGCGGGATAGAGCGCGACCGATTCCCAATCGAGCAGCGCCAGGCGGCGCGACACATTCAGCGGAATCAGGCAATCCAGATGTGCGTGCAGCGTCGTCACGCCCGCCGGCACCGTAACGTGAAATTCGTAGAGGTCCACATCGTCGCGCCGCCATCCCAGCGTCTTGCCGTTCGCGCTGAATATTACGCCCACAATATTGCTCACCGGCCCAAACGGCTGGTGCGTGCCGGGAATCCACTTCGGCGTGATCAGCGCCACAGGCCCTGGCGTCACCGGCAAATCGATTTCGGCGCGCACGATCTTGCGCGGCGCGTCGGTCAGGTCCGCCACCACTTGAATCGGCGCCGCCTGCTTCTGCGCCCACGCGGAAGAAACACTCAGCGGGCACAACGCAGCCGCCATCGTGAAGAATCGTAGGTAAGTTTTCATTTTTTCGCCCTTCAGGATTTTCCGGGTGCCACAGCCCAAACCCACCGCACAGTTTTTCCTCGGATGCTTCAGCAATTAATTAAGAACTCAGCTCCACTTCCAGCCTGCGAAAGCCTACGCCGCCCGCCCCCGCCACTCAACACCTTTGCGCTGCGTTTCTTGACCCCACACTGCACGCGCCGCTATCCTGAAATCGAGTACCTCCGCCGCCATGCGCGTCTATCTCGACCACAACGCAACCACGCCCGTCGATCCCTCCGTGCTCGACGCGATGCAGCCGTTTTTCTCCGACGCCTACGGTAACGCCAGTTCCATCCACTCCGCCGGCCAACGCGCCCGCGCCGCCGTTGACGCCGCGCGCTCGTCCGTCGCGCACCTCATCGGCGCAAAGCCCTCTGAAATCGTCTTCACGAGCGGCGGCACCGAAGCCGACAATCTCGCCATCCTCGGCCTCGTCGATTCCGCGCGTGCGGCGTCACCTAAGCGCCCGCACCTAATCACCACAGCCATCGAGCACCACGCCGTCCTCAACGCCGCAGAGCACGCCGCGAAGCAGGGGATCGACGTCACCTTCATCCCCGTCTCCGCAAACGGCATCGTCGATCCGAATAACGTGCGCGCCGCACTGCGCCCCGAAACTGTTCTGATCAGCGTGATGCACGCGAACAACGAACTCGGCACCATCCAGCCCATCGAAGAAATCGCGCACATCGCTGCGGAAGCCGACGTGTACCTCCACACCGATGCCGTGCAGTCCGCAGGAAAACTGCCGCTCGACGTCAACGCGATGAACGTCGATCTGCTCACGCTCTCCGCGCACAAAATCTACGGTCCGAAGGGCGCCGGCGCGCTTTACGTCCGCGCTGGCACGCCTATCGCTCCGCAAATGTTTGGAGGCCATCACGAACGCGACCGCCGGCCCGGCACCGAAAACGTTCCGGCCATCGCCGGCTTCGGCCGCGCCGCCGAACTCGCCGCGCAGCACCTCGCCAGCACCGATGAATCCGCGCGAATCGCGCAGGTGCGCGACAATCTCGAGCACGAAATCCTCGCCGCCGTCCCCGGCACGCGCGTCAACGGCGCCACCCAACAGCGCGTCCCCAACACGACAAACATCTCTTTCGACGGCGTCGCCGGCGAAGCGTTCGTAATCGCGCTCGACCTGCTCGGCATCTCCGTCTCGACGGGCGCTGCCTGCTCATCCGGCGCCATCGAGCCCTCGCACGTACTCCGCGCCATCGGCCTCACAAACGAACAGGCCGAATCGAGCATCCGATTCAGCGTTGGCCGCTCCACCAGCGCAGCCGAAATCGATTACGTCGTCAACTCCGTCAAAGCCGTCGTCGAACGCATGCGCAGCCTCACCCCAGCGCACGCAGCACCCACGCCACAGCGCTAAATACGCTAGAATAGATGCATCGAAAGATGGCGCCGCTGACCCAACTCGAAGCTCGTCCTGACGATTGCCTCGCCGGCGTGCGCCTCGACTCCGCGTCGAACGCCACCGCCCCCATCACAAGCGCAGGCACCACCGCCGTAGCCATGAGCGGCGGCGTCGATAGCTCCACCGTCGCCGCCATCCTCCACGACCGTGGAGACTCCGTCGTTGGCCTCACCATGCAGCTTTGGAATCAGCGCCGCTTGCCGCAAATGCAGTCCGCTGCGGATGCCGCGCCTGCGCACCGCTGCTGCTCGCATGACGACGTTTATGACGCGCGCCGCGTCGCCGAGCACCTCGGCATGCCTTTCTACGTCGTCAATTTCGAGCGCGCCTTCGAACTCACAGTGATCAAGCCCTTCGTGGCCGACTATCTCGAAGGCCGCACGCCGATCCCGTGCACGATGTGCAATAACCACGTGAAGTTCGATCAGCTGCTCACCACCGCGCGCCAGATCGGAGCCGAACGAATTGCCACCGGCCACTACGCGCGCGTCCGCTTCAACGAAGAGACGCAGCGCTTCAACCTGCTGCGCGCGCGTGACGAATCGAAGGATCAGACTTACTTCCTCTTCGGCCTCACGCAGGAGCAGCTCGCGCGCACCGATTTTCCCCTCGGCGAGATGGCGAAGTCCGACGTCCGGGACGTCGCGCGCCGTCTGAAGGTTCCGGTCGCTGAAAAGCCCGAGAGCCAGGAAATTTGTTTTGTGCCCAGCGGAAATTACGTGAAGTTCATCGCGAGCTATCTCGAAGAGCAGGGAAGCGCGCTGCCCGAAATTCCGGGCGACATCGTGAACACTGCCGGTGAAGTTCTTGGCCGCCACAATGGGCTGCACAGCTTCACCGTTGGCCAGCGCAAGGGGCTCGGGTTCTCAACCGGCCAGCCGATGTACGTCGTCGCGCTCGATCGCGCGCAGAATCGCCTCGTCGTCGGCGAAGATCGCGAACTCCGCAGCACTATTTGCGACGTCCGCGACATCAACTGGATTTCCTGCGGCACACTCGAATCGCCCATCGACGCAATGGTTCGCGTGCGCAATCGCCACGAACCCGCGCCCGCGAAAATCGCGCCCATCGACGCCACCACTGCCCGCATCACCTTCAGCGACCCGCAGCGCGCCATCACCCCCGGCCAAGCCGCCGTTTTCTACCGCGGCGATGAAGTCCTAGGCGGCGGCTGGATCCGGTAGCGCTCCGTATCGCAAAAGCGGCTCGCTTCAAAATGTCATCTAGTGCCGATTAGAATGCACCTCCGTTGATTGTTTTCTTGAAGTTACATCACATTCTAATCGTACGAGATGTCGATTAGAGTTCAAACCGAAGGCCAAATTGCGGGATTGCTGTACGTAAAAATACGGATGAAAGTTGGATGCGAGGTGCGGGATGAAGCCGGTGGGAGTGCGTCCGGCGCCGAGAGGTGAAGCGGCGCGGTTCATTTGCGATCACAGCAGAACACTGCTAAGTTCCTAACAACGTTACCACAGAAGGTACTACTTGTAAAGAAGAAAATAGGAGGCTTCAGTTCCAAAACGGGAAAGGTGTGTTCTTTCGAGGGGCAAGGCAAAGGCAAATTCAAAGGCGTGGAAGATTTCACAGAGAAAACCGAGAAAGGCGGAGGGCACAGAGAGTTTGGGGGGAGGAGGTAAACTTGGTGCTTGGGGATGGAGGCGAATAAATACAGCTACAGCGGAGATCGAACTTAAATGAACAGCTCTTCGTCTTGCTCGAGGCCTTCGACGTCGACGGAAGAGCGCCGCTCGCCGCGTACATTGCGTAGGAGGTCGAGACCGACTTTGATCCCCTTCATCACCGCAGAAGCCTGCTTGATCGGCCCCCACAGCGTTGAACGGAACTTCGTGCCCGTTTCTTCCACCACCTCAAGCGCCCCACTCAAAATCTGATCCGCGCGGATCACCTGAATGCGCAGCCGCTCCACAGCCTCGGTGAAGACGCGGTCCACTTTCTGTGCCTGCCCGCGCGCGATGCGCGTGATCTCCGCGCTGTCGCCCATGATGCTGGCGATACGAGTCTCGGAGTCGTCCAAAATCCGGCTCGTGCGCAGCAGGATCGGATCCACGCGCGACTGCAAGTCCGTCGCAATGCGCGTGAATTTCTCGATCGCCGTCTTCATCTGAAAAAACATCGCCATCAAGATGGCCATCTGCAGAAAAATGGCCACCGCAGCGATTACGATGAACGCTTCGACCCAGCCGGGCATGTACGCCTCGTTTGTGATTTTTTAGGAGACTTTCGATTCGCGCCGGTAGGTTTCCTTGCCGGCTTCCACTGCGGTGTTCACGGCGTCCTTCTGCCGGGCCATGATTTCCTTGCTGCGCTCGAGCAGGTCTTCGGCGCGTTCACGAAGTTCCTTGGCCTTGCGCTGAGCAAATTCGCGGCCGTCATCGGCCTTTCCCGTGAGGTATTCGCGCGTTTCTTCGCCGGACTTAGGGGCGAAAAGAAGGCCCATCAGAGCGCCGATGCCCATGCCCACGATGAAGAAGCTGATCTTCGAACCTGCGTTATTGTCACTCATCTTGCACCTCGCACTCGCGAGAGTAGCACACGCCGCGCGCGAGGCGCAAAGGGGTAAACGCCGTAGTTATAAAATTTTAAGCGGTGCCCATACGGAGCCGTACGGTCTTTTGAGTCGAGCGAGCGGAGCGACCTGTAACATGGATTGTCAGTCTGTGCGCGGTTCCACCTTGGCTACAGGCACCTCCGCACCCCCCACCTCATCCCCATGCAACGCGTTATAAACCTTCAACGCCTGCGCCTTAGCCACTTCCTCCATCAACTCATCCACCGTAAGTTTCCTGAGCTGTGCCACGCTCCCAAATCTCCGCAACAGCTTCTTCGCCGTCGCTTCGCCCACGCCTGCGATTTCCGTCAGCGAAGTCCGCAGCCGCTTCGCCGATCTTCGCTGCCTGTGGAACGTCACCGCAAACCGGTGCGTCTCGTCGCGAATCATCTGGATCAAATGCAACACGGGCGAATGATGATCCAGCGCGATCGGCTCGTTTTCGCGCCCCAGCACGTAGAGGATTTCTTCCTTCTTCGCGATGCTGGCCAGCGGCTGATTGATGATCGCGAGCTTATCGAGCGCCTTCGCCGCCGCGTGCAATTGCCCCAGCCCTCCGTCGATCAAAATCAAACTCGGCAGAGGTTTACTCTCCGCCTGCAGCCGCGAGTACCGCCGCTCCACCACTTCCTCCATACTCGCGAAATCGTCGCGCAAAATTCCAGCAGCCTTTTCGATCGAACCCTCGGGCATCGCCTCGCCGCGAATAATAAATTTCCGGTAATCGGACTTCTTCATCTTGCCCGCTTCCCACACCACCATCGACGCCACAGTGTCCGATCCCTGAATGTGCGAAATATCGAAACACTCGATGCGCTTCGGCGGCTCCGGCAGACCGAGCGCGCTTTCCAGCGCCTCCGCGATCGCTTCACCGCTCGGCTTCAGCACGCGGAAACGCTGCGTGAACGAATGCTTCGCGTTCTTCTCCACAAGCTCCAGAAACGCGTGCTTCACGCCGCGCTGAGGATTCAAAATCTCGACGCGGTGCCCGGCCTTCTCAGTGAGCACTTCTTCCAGCAGCTCGCGGTCCTCAAATTCAAATGGCGTATGAATGAATCGCGGCAGGTATGCAGCGTCCAGATAGAGCTGCTTCAGCAGCGACGGCAAAAATTCGTTCGCGTCGAACTCCTCAAGGTTCTCCCAATAGAAATCGCGCCGGTCCACCACGCGCCCGCCGCGCAAATGGAACACGTTCACCGCCGCCTGTGGAGGCTCGGCGTACCACGCCACCACGTCGGTATCGTCGCCGTCAGCCGCCGCGATTTTCTGCCGCTCTTCCATCTCTTCGAGCGTCTTGAGCAGATCGCGATATCCCGCTGCCTCCTCGAACCGCTCCTCGTTCGATGCAACCTCCATCCTCGATTCCAGACTCTTTGAAAGATCGCTGCGCCGGCCATCCAGGAACAATTTCACGTCGCGCGCCGATTCCGCGTAGCGCTCGTCCGTCACGAGGCCCGCGACGCACGGGCCCAGGCAGCGGTGAATGTAGTACTGCAAACATGGCCGCGGGTGCGACCGCGTCAGATCTACGGTGCACGAGGGCACGCGAAAATGTTTGTGGATCAAATGAACCAGCCGGTAAGCGAGCCGGGCAGGGAAGTACGGGCCAAAATAAATCGAGCCGTCTTTATCGAGACGGCGCGTCACATACACGCGCGGAAATTTCTCGTACGCCGTGTACTTGATGTACGGGTAGGTCTTGTCGTCGCGCAGCAGAATGTTGAATTTCGGCTTGTGCTGCTTAATCAGGTTGTTCTCGAGCGCCAGCGCCTCACGTTGGTTATCGACCACGATGTACTGCAGGTCGGCGATCTCGCGCACCAGTGAGCCGGTCTTCGCATCCTGCCACCGCGATTCCAGAAAATAAGACCGCACGCGGTTGCGCAGCGAGTTCGCCTTGCCCACGTACAGAATCTTCCCGGTGGCGTCCTCGAATAGATACACACCGGGCTGCAGGGGAAGTTGGGCGACTTTTTCGCGGAGTTCCATTCTGGCGCGTTACAATAAGGACTGGCTGACGTTCGGAGCGCTCGAGCCGTTCGATGCTCGTGCAACTCCGATGATAACAAAACGAATCTAAGTCCTACGAATCGGTACCTGATACTCCGAGATACTCGATGCGCGTGAAGACCCTCACACCGGCGTTCCTGGCAATCATGGCGTTCGCGTTCAGCGCCCCGGCCTCGCGCGCGCAGCAATCTTCGCAAACGCCGCAGCCGCAATCGGGCGATTCATCGCAGCCCACGCAGCCCAATCAAGGCAGCCCGCAGGATGGACCCCTGCCTCCACCACCGTCGGCTAATCCGCCGCGCCCGTCGGGAGCCTCGGGCAACAACGACGGCCCGCAGTGGTCCTCGTCAAAACGCGCCGATGCCGATGACGACGATTCCACTTCGGGCTCCAAAGACGATTCGGCCAGCGACTCGAACAAAGCGAAGCCCCGGCAAAAGAAGAACGCCTCTCAAGACTCCGACGATACGTCCGACTCCTCGGATGCAAACGATTCCGGTCCGCGGCCAGCGTCGAAGGCCAAGCCTGGCCAGCTTCCCCCGGAATCCGATTCCGCCTGGGACCCGTTCCACGCCGCGCAGGACTTGGACGTCGGAAAGTTTTACATGGACAAGGGCGACTACGACGCGGCGATCACTCGCTTCGAAGACGCGATTCGCCTGCAGGGGAATTTCGCGAAGCCGCGGATACTGATCGCCGAAGCCTACGAGAAAAAGGGCGACAAGGAAGAAGCGGTGCACTACTACCAGGAATATCTGAAGGTCCTACCCAACGCCGCCGACGCCAAAAAAATCCAAAAGAAAATCGCGCAGCTTCAGGGCAAGTAGTTCTCTCTAGGTAGCACAGGCAATTCTGCCTGTGGGCGAGCGGGGCGGGTCAATCCCGCGATGCTCGCCGATTTTGACTTCAGACGCGACTACAAATTCAAACGCAACTGCTGTGTCTGCTATCGCGGCCACACAGGCAAGATTGCCTGTGCTACCCAGCGCCGTCATCTCCCCGTCATCCGATCTAAAAACTTGATCGCCGCGTTGTAGTCCACGTATTTCTTCTCTTCCCGCCGAAACTCCGGCCCATGCGATTCCCGCCGGCACCGCGCAAATTTCATCGGATGCTTCACGTGCAACATCTCGTGATACATCACGTAGGCCACCACAAACCGCGGCACGGTGTCCCGATCGAGCTGCTTATTAATCACAATCTGCTGCAGCGCCGGATCGAAGCACCCAAGCTGCGAGCGCCACACGCGCGAACTCCATCCCAGCGTCGGCTTCGCCAGCTTGTCATCAAAATACCGGCGGTTCAATTCATCGAACATCGCATCCAGATCGTGATGCCGGCCCGAAGGCCGGTGCGCCGCCCGCCGTCCGCGCGCCTGCCGCAGCGAATGCACGCGGTCGCGCACCTCATGCGAGTAGGAAAACTGCCGGTAGGTCTCCACCAATTCGCGCGGCGCCCGCCTTCGATACAAACGCCCCAGCAAAATCGCCGCCGCCGCTTCCACCACCGTCGGCGGAGCATCGTGCAACGCGTCGGAAAGACGCACGTGCGCCACATCTTCGCGCAACCGGATTGTCAGCGTGAGTCCCGCGTACGGGTGATACTCCACCACAAACTGCGGCGGCCGCCCCTTGCAACCGATGCGCGTGAAAATTCTCTGGAAAATCGCGTCTCCGCCCGGCACGGCGACGCGTTCGCGCCTTCTGGTCAATTCGGCTTCCTCCGCACCGGCACCGGGGTCAATTCTTTTTGCGCTGCGGCCACGTCGTTGATCGCGTCCTGCGTCCCCTCGAGCGCGTCGTCGAGCGTGTCCTTGTACATTTCGTATTCCGGGCCGCCTTCATGCAGCTTCTGCAGCTGCGCCATGAAATCTTTGGTCTTGGCGTCCATCACCTTCAGCGCCGGGCGGATATCCACCTGCTTTTCGCGCGCGATGCTGATCTGGTCGGCCGCATCGTCCACGCAACTTTGATATGCGTTGAGCAGCCCATTCAAAATTTCCGACCGCCGTCCTTCCGGATTTTTGCGCGTCAGTTCGTACTGGAATTTCTTCAGCCGGTCGTCTGCAAATCCAATAAATAACTTCAGCTTGTCTCCGGGCTCGAACGCGTCGCGGATCTTGTCGCTCTCCGCCTGTGTCAGGTAATCCTTCCGCGTCTCCTGAACCGCGGTCGCATGCACGCGAGGCACGAAACTGCCGGCGCCTGCCACCACGGCGCACACCATCACGGCCATCGTTATCGTTCGCATCGAGAAGTGCCGCATGATCGTTCGCCGCAGCATCGCAACCTCCTACGGCTTTGGAGTCGCCGGCGTCGCGGGCTGTCCAGCGCCCTCAGCGCCCGCCGTTCCAGCCGGCTGCTCAGTCGCCTGTCCAGCCGCCTGTCCAGCCGGTTGCCCGTTGAGTCGCCCACTCGCGGCGCCATCCGGCCGCTTCGGGAAGAGCGCCAGCATCAACGCCCCATCGATCTCGTTCAAGCTGTCGCGCGCGTCCAGAAACGGCTTCTGCTCGTCCAGCGAAAGCGTCGGCAAAATGTCCTCGTTGATTCGCCGCAGCGTCCGCCGCACGGAAATTTGCAGTTGCCGGTAGCCATCCGGATGCGCCTCGGGATCGTGAACCTTCCGGTCGAGCGCCTCGCGGCATTCCGCCGCCTCGTCCGCCATTTGTTTTACGATGGCGCCCGCTTCCGCCGCGTTGTCTGACTTCAACAGGCCTTGCACCTCGGCGTATTCCGACTCGGCCAGCTGCGGCAGAATCTTGGCCTTGTGCACCGCATTCGTTTCCTTCACGTAGCGCGCGCGAATCTCCGCGGTCTTATCCGGCGGCGCTTGCACGACAGCGAACGCAAGGGTGAGAACGAGGATCGTGGACCGCAACATTTCGCTGCGGGAATTTTACCTCTTTTTCTCGGCTATCTCACGGGTCAGGGTGCGGGCGCGCGCCGAGGCCTCAAAATACATGTCGGAATTCTCGTCGGTGTTCATCGAAAGGAACTTCTGATACGCGGCCAGCGCCTCCGGCTTGTGATTCAGGCTGTCGAAGCAGCTTGCGCGAACGAACCAGCTTCCCATCGGCAGCGGCGTGTGCTTTTCCATCACGTCGAGCAGCTGCAGCGTCGCCGAATAATTTTTGCCGAGATATTCCGCGAGAGTCAGGTCCTTCAGAACGTCCTCGGAACTCGGATTGGCTTTCAGCGCGACGATCAACTCCTTCGCCGCCTGCGAGTAATCTTTCTTTTCGAGCAGCGCGTGGCCCAGCTCGGCAGGGTAGTCCGGATTATTCGGCGCGATTGCGATCAACTTTTGCAGCACCGGCACCATCCCCGCGTAATCCTTCTTGTGAAAAAGAATAGACACGCGCAGCCGCATCGCCGCCTCGGTCTCCGGCGCCTTCGAAGCCGCCACCGCGGCGTCCAGCGCCGCCAGCGCCTCGTCATCCTTGCCCGCCTTTGCGAGCAGGGCAGCCTGATCCAATTGCGAAACTGGATCGTTCGGCCGCAGCGCCGAATATTTTTTCAATTCCCCGGCGGCCGCGTCGCTCTTGCCTTCGAGCGTCAAGCTTTGCGAAAGCCCCAAATGCCCCGGCGCGTAGTCTGGCTGAATTGCGAGCGCGGCGCGAAACTCAGTCTCCGCCTGATCGGCCTTTTTCTGCTGCAGCAGCACGCGCGCCAGCCCCGCATGTGCGTCGAAATTCTTCGGGTCGAGCTTCACCGCGGCCGCGTCAAACCGCTCCGCATCCGCCGGTTTATTGGTGCGCTCGTAGGCAGCGGCCAGCGCCAGATTCGCCTCGATCTGATTCGGCTTCAGCGCCACAGCCTGCGAAAGCGGTTCGATCGCCTTAGCCGGATCGGTCTGCAAAAGCGTCAGCCCCAGATTCAGCTGCGCCTCCGCCATCGACGGGTCGAGGTCCACCGCATTCTGATACTCCGCAACCGCATCCGCATTGCGGCCCATCGCGGTGTAGGTGTAGCCCAGCTGAAAGTGAACGGGAGCGTAATCCGGTTTTTTGGCGAGGAAATCCTGAAAATCTTTCGCGGCCGTCGCGTAGTCTTTCGCGTCCAGCGCCGCCTGCGCATCGGCAAGCAGCTTATTCAGCGCCGCCACGTCCGGGTCTTGCACGATCTTACGGCGTGACTCGCCCACCACCTGCGCGTTCACCGCCACGCACCCAAGCGTCGCGCCGGCCATCAACGCGCAGCATGCCACCGCTCTGAACATTTTCACGTACACAGGGCTCATGCCTTCGCCGCGTCAGCATCCACATCCGTTTCCGAATCCGCCGCCGGGTTGCTCGTCTTCTGAACAACGCCGCCGCCATTCCCGCTCACCGAGTGGTGATGCCCATTCGCGCCGTTGCCGCCGTTCGCCAGGGCCTTCACCAGATACTTCCCGGTGTGCGACTGCGAATTCCGCGCCAACTGCTCCGGCGTTCCCGCGCCCACCACTTTGCCGCCCGCGTCGCCGCCCTCCGGCCCCATATCGATCATCCAGTCCGCCGACTTGATCACATCCAGGTTGTGCTCGATGATCAGCACCGACGCGCCGCCCTCGAGCAACTTCCTGAATGATGTGAGCAGCTTCTGAATGTCGTCGAAGTGCAGCCCCGTCGTCGGCTCGTCAAAAATATAAAGGATGCCCGCGTTGTCCTGCCGCGTCAGATGCGCCGCCAGCTTCAGCCGTTGCGCTTCGCCGCCGGAAAGCGTCGTGCCCGATTGCCCCAGCCGCAGATAACCAAGTCCAACTTCATCCAGCACGCGCAACTTCGCGGTCACCTTCGGATACGGCGCAAAAAATGTGAGGGCCTCGCGCACCGTCATCTGCAGTACGTCGTGAATGTTGTGTTCCTTGTACCGCACGTCGAGCACGCTGGTCTTGTAGCGCGTCCCGCGGCACTCCTCGCACACCAGCTCCACGTCGGCGAGGAACCGCATCTCCACCGTCACCGTACCGTCGCCCTGGCACGCCTCGCATCGCCCGCCCGGAATGTTGAACGAAAAATGTCCCGGCGTGAATCCGCGCTTTTTCGCTTCGGGCGTGGCAGCAAACACTTCGCGAATCGGATCGAACGCCTTCAGATACGTCGCCGGATTCGATCGCGGCGTCCGCCCGATCGGCGACTGGTCCACCATCTCCACCGCGACGATCGCCTGGTCGCCTTCGACACGGTCGGCAAACTCGCGATAGTTTCCGCCGGTCCGCCGCGCCTGCAGCGCCTTGTAAATCACGTCGTACACCAGCGTCGATTTTCCCGAGCCTGACACGCCGGTCACCGCCACCAGCATCCCCAGCGGAATAATCACGTCCACGCCCTGCACGTTGTGGCTGTGCGCTCCGAAAATCTTCAGGAATTTCCCGAGAGGCTTGCGACGACGCGCCGGCACCGCAATCTTCAATTCGCCGCGGAGATATTTTCCGGTCAGCGAGTGCGTGTCCTTCAGCAGTTCGTCGCGCGTCCCGCTGAAAATCAATTTCCCGCCGTGCTCACCCGCTCCCGGCCCCAGGTCCATGATCTTGTCCGCTGCGAGCATTGTGTCCGGATCGTGCTCCACCACCACCAGCGTGTTTCCCAGGTCGCGCAAGCCTTTCATGATTTCAATCAGCCGCGTGGTGTCCCTCGGATGCAATCCAATGGACGGCTCGTCTAATACATACAGGGCGCCCACCAGGTGCGAACCCAGCGAAGTCGCCAGCTGAATCCGTTGCGACTCGCCGCCCGACAGAGTCGATGTCAGCCGGTCCAGCGACAAATAGTCGAGGCCCACTTCATCGAGAAAGCGAAGCCGCTGCTCGACTTCCTCCATCACCTTCTCGACGATCTCCGCTTCCGCTTCGGTCAATTTCAGCGACGCGAAAAACGGCCGCACCTCTTTCACCGTCATCTGGCAGACTTCGGTGATCGACTTGCCCGCGATCTTCACCGCGCGCGCTTCTGCCCGCAGCCGCGTGCCGCTGCACTCCGGGCACGTTGCATACCCGCGGTACCGGCTCAAGAAAACGCGCACGTGCAGCTTGTATTTCTTGCGCTCAAGCCACGCGAAAAATCCCTTCACGCCATCGTAGCCTTCGCGCTTGTCGCCGTCCAAAATCGCGTTGCGCTGCGTGGTGGTCAGCTCGCGGAAGGGAACGTCCACCGGAATCCCTTTCGCGCGCGCAAACTTTTTCATTTCCACTGCAAGGGGGCGGTAGCGCGGCTTGGTCCACGGCTCGATCGCGCCATCCGACAATGATCTACTCTTGTCCGGGATTACGCGGTCCAGGTCGAAGTCCACCGTGTTGCCGAATCCCTGGCAGCGCGGGCATGCCCCGTATGGATTGTTAAACGAGAAAAGCCGAGGCTCCGGCTCCTGATATTCCGTTCCGCATTTTCTGCAGGTGAAGCGCTCGTTGAAAACGAGCCGCTCCGGTGCCGCTCCCGCTGCCGCGCCGGGCTCGGGCACAAATTCCAAAATTGCTTCGCCGCGGCCTTCGCGATAGGCGATTTCGACGGAATCGACCAGCCGCGCGCGCATTTCCGGACCCGTCGAGAGGCGATCCACCATCACGTACACAGGCTTCGAAAAATTTACGTCGAGCAATTCTTCCGGCGTCGAAAATTCGAATACGCGTCCGCCCTGGTACAGCCGGTTGAATCCGCGCTTCCGCAAATTCAGCAGCGTCTCGCGAATCAATTCCTGCGCCGGCTTTTTCTTCGCGCGCGCCACCGCCGGCTTCGCACCCGCGCCGCTAGTTGCAGCCACAGCAGGTTCACCCGGCTTCAACTCATACAGCACGTAAAAACGGCGGCCCTGCGGCAGCGCCATCACGCTCGCAGCAATATCGTCCACCGTGTCGCGCTTCACCTCTTCGCCGTCGTTCAAGCAGAAGGTGTGTCCGATGCGCGCGAAAAGCAGCCGCAGGTAGTCGTAAATTTCCGTCGCCGTCGCCACGGTCGAGCGCGGATTACGCGTGGAATTTTTCTGCCGGATGGAAATCGCGGGCGCGATGCCGGTGATCTCATCGACGTCGGGCTTCTCAATGCGCTCGAGGAACTGCCGTGCGTAAGCAGAAAGCGATTCGATGTAGCGCCTCTGGCCTTCGGCGTACAACGTGTCAAACGCGAGGGACGATTTGCCCGAGCCCGACACTCCCGTCATCACGGTTATCGCGTTATGGGGAATCGTGAAGTCGATGTTCTTCAGGTTGTGGACGCGCGCTCCGCGCACCCGAATCTCGTCCGCATCCGCCGTCACCGCGAGGTTGCGCTTGCCGCCACTCGCACTGGAACCCGGGTCGTCGCTCGTCTTGGCCGTCGCGCCTGCAGCCTTCGCCGCCTCGGATTTCCGGTGGAGCAGCTTGTCGCGTTCTTTGTAAGCTTCGGATTTTTCGAGAGCCGCGGCGCCGGGCAAACCCGTCTTCCGTGGAGTTGCAGCCTTAGGATCGTTCTCGAACCGCTCAGTGGGCTTCGTCGGCATAGGTCTAAACCACTGATTATACGCCGAGCGTCAAATCCGCCGCAAACGGACCGTGGCGACTGGCTGCGCTACATGTAGAGTCGGGTTCCTTTGGCGCGACCGGGGACGGGAGCGAACGCATGGTGCGCGGAGCAAATACGGCAGGATTGCCCATTCTACTGGCGGGCGCTGAACGCGGTGGTAGCGCGACTCGTTGTGCGCGCCCAGCCTCACTCGCAGATTAAGCGCCCGCCTCGCAGCGACGGAAAGTACACCCACAAATGTCCGCCGTTGTCGTTCTCTGCGAAAATAATTTCACCGTCGCGCCCCGCCACCGCATCTCCGAATTGATACATGTAACGGCGCTGCTCAAACACCGAAGCCGCAACACCAAGATTCCTCGCCGCGGCCGTCGCAGGCGATCTTCCCACCGGAGGCGCGACTTCGATTTTAGTCGGGTCACCCATCAGCCCGCCGTCCCACACAAAGAGATTCGCCATTTCCTCACCGCACCCGCCAAATATCCGCCCGTCGGACGTCCACGCCATCGCGTTCACCGGCGCGAGATGCGTCTGGCCCACGAGGGTAAAGCTCCCGTTACGTTCGTGGCGAAAGAGCCGGCCGCTTGCATCCGAAATAAAAAAGTCGCCCCACGGCTTATGGTTCGCCCATCGCACCGCCGCGCCATTGGCCCAGTCGCCGTCCGGCAAACTCAACGCTCCGCGTTGCAATTTCCCGCTTTCGTTTTCGTAGGACCATAGCTTCGCGCCATCGTCGAGTCCGTGAACACGCTCGCCCGTGGCAACCAACCGACCGCGGCCTGGGACTTCGCCAACGACGGCGACCTTTCCAGTTGCCGCGTCGAGCGTAAACAAGTGCCGCGATGTGATACCGACGATACGCCGACGTTCGTTCAACGCGACGGCATGAACCACCGGCTCGCCTGGCACACACTCGCCGAGATCGTGCGCGTACTGCTGGTCGCCGCCCCACTCTTGAATCCAATCCTGTGCGAGATCGACGTGCGGGACGAAAATCGCGCGGCCGCCGCGAGGGCCATTTACAAAGGCGATCGCGCCCGGCCACGCCTGTGCTTCTTTGCGCGCGTCGTTGCTGTCCTCGTCGCGCCACTTGCGAACTTCGCAGCAGCACACTGCGACGCATTCCGTCGCGCCGTTGAACGCGCCATCGGAAGCCGTGACGTCCAGAACGACGCCCGTCAAACCGTGAAACGCCGCCGCGAACACATGCACCTTCGCGCCTGCCTTTGCTGAACAACTCGTCCCGCCGTACACGTGGCCGTCCGAGTTGATGTCCAGCGCGGTGATGCGGCTTTCCTCGAGTGGAATCGGCATCGTCACGCCGGGCAGGCACGTGGGGAAGGCGACCATCGTGCCTTCGCGGACGAACTGGTGCGACACGTCGTTGAGATATTCGCGAATCTCAGGGGAGTTCGGATCGAATCGCGGCTTGGTCGTCTGTGGATTCATCGTCATCACCCCCACATCCGGATTGGCAGATGGGCGTTCGGTTTTTTGCGGTCCGCCGGCATCGACACTTTGAAAATTCCGCTCGGACGGTTGCCGACGTGTCCGAAGAAAAGATCGCCGTTGTGATCCACCGCGCCGCGCGAAACGTAATGCGCCTCGCCGGTGGGGTGGACGAGTTGCGACACTTCTTCGCGATTTAGCGTCTCCGGGTCGAGCCGCCACACGACTCCTTGCGTTTCGATCTTCGAGGCCTTCAGCGCCGGATAATATTTTGGGTCGTACCAGCGTGACGCCACGTAATAGAGTTTGCCGTCGCCGCCGAATGTCATCCCGCCGCAGTGATCTCGATACAAATCGACAGGAAAGTTCAGGTCGCGCGCCTGCGTCGCCGGGCCAAGATCTTCCACGCGCGGCCATTCCGCCGTGCCACGATTCACTTCGTCGAGCCAGATGCGCATTAGGCGAGGCGCGGGCGACCACGTGCACGCATAAACCGATTCGCGATCCGGCGCGGGCGCGACGTCATAGAACACGCTGTGCCAGCCCGTCTGAAAATTCAAATCGTGCGCGATGAAATTCGGCGAAGACTCCAGGCGATCCGTGTCGGGATCGTAGCGAACCAGGCGGCCGTAATCGCTCGACGTCCACACGCGATGCTTTTTATCGAGGAAGAGTGTCTGCGGATTGATCGAGCTGATGCGGCCGAGGTCGCGGTGTTTGCGCGTTTTTAAGTCGTAGATGATGAAGTGGTCGCGCGGATAGCTCATCGAGTAGAGCAGGCCGCGTTCTTCGTCGTGCAGCAGGCAGCGGCAGCCTTCCTTCGGAATCATCGTGTCCCACCAAAGCACGGAATCCGTTTTCGTGTCGAAGGCGAGCAGGGCAGAGCCGCGGAAGACGCGTTTCTTGTCGTGCCAGGAATACCAGGGCGAATAGACGGGCAGATCGATCGGCGGCCCGGACAGGTGCGTGGCCATGAACATCACGCCGTCGTGCATCGATGGCGCAAAACTGTAGTGGATTTTGCATTGCGTGGCGCGGCCGCTGTCACCGGGGTCGTCAACTTTCTCCGCGAGATTGAAAAGGTAGTCGAGGTCGTCGCGCTGTTCGTTGTAGCGCGTTGGCTTCACTACGCCACCGGGAAGGCTTTCCGCACACGCTGCCGCGTAGATGCGCCCGTCCGGGCCTACCGAGAGCGACCAGCACGTATCAGAATCCGGATGCCCGCTGAACGGGTACCACTTCGCCGGATATGGCGCACCCTCCGCGACACCGTACTCAACTTCGCGCGCGAGCGTGACACGCCTCATCGCAGACGCAGCCGCCACGCCGTTCGCCCCCAGCGCATTCTGCTTCGTTAGCGTCGGAACAATCGCTGCGAGCGCTCCGCCGGCCTTTATGAAACTCCGCCGATCGAGCCTGTGCATGGACCCAACGTCGCGCCGCGGTTCAACTGGAGCGGATGCGGCTAACTCGGATCGCGAATCCACGCTCTCCGCGCTGGCAATGGCGCCGGAATCGAGTTGCTCGCTGTTCGTTTCGATCACGCCGTCGCGCTCTGCGTCGTCCGAACTCCCCATTGGCTCAGCCTCCCGACAACCGGCGCATCCTACGCTGGACATTTAATGAACACAACGGTTGGAGTGGGCAGAATGTGAGGTTAAATTGGGAGCCGATGGCAAGGACGACAAGCCCTTGCGCGCTGTCCGCAGGTGGCGTGTTATCTTTTCCCATCACCAACGTAATGATGGATAGAGGACGCCAGAATGCCAGACGACCCAAATCCGAACCCATCGCCCAGCCCGACGCCGAATCAGCCCCCTGACTATGCGGACTGGAAGGGCAAGCGCCGCAAACGGCGCCATTCGCCCTCGATCACTGGCGCGCTCGTGGTGATTGCCGTCGGCGTAGTACTGCTGATTGGCCAACTCGATCCTCGGCTGAACATCATGGATATCTTGTGGCGCTACTGGCCGGTGCTGCTTATCCTGGTCGGCCTCGGAAAAATCGTCGAAGCGTTTCGCTACAGCGGCGCACCGGGCGATCCGAATCCGCCGCGACAGTCCGCCATGCCGTTCGTGGTGTTGGCCGCGGTCGCTCTGCTGATTGTGGCGATGGTGAGGGAAGGGAAAGTAGAAGCGAATCTTCATGATTCGCACGCGCTTGAAGTGGGTGCCGCGAAAGACGTGAACGCGAAGATGGAAATGGCCACCGGAAAAATGACGATGAGCGGCGGCGCGGACCGGCTGCTCAATGCGGACTTCAAGTACCTGGCGTCGGACGGCAAACCCGTCGTCGATTACTCCGTGACGAACGGCCGCGGCGACATCAGCATCACCCAGGACAACGAGAGCCACATCCGCATGATGAATTCGCACAATCAGTGGGACCTGCGCTTTACCGATCAGGTTCCCATCGATCTCGACGTGACCGTCGGCGCAGGCGAAGCGCGGATGGACACGCGCGGCATGGACCTGCGGAATCTCTTCATCAATTTCGGGACCGGCGCGCTGAATCTCGACCTCACCGGACCGCGCACGCACAACCTGAACGCCACGCTCAAGGGCGGCATCGGCAGCGCCACGCTCGAGCTTCCTCGCGACGTCGGCGTTTCGGTGCATGCCTCGGGCGGCATCGGCGCCGTGGTCACGCACGGGCTCACCGAGCACGACCACGATTACGTGAATGACGCGTTCGGAAAAACTCCCGCGACGATCTTCGTCACCATCGAAGGCGGCATCGGCAAAATCGAATTGAACGCCGACTGATTCCTGCTAGTCTCCCCTTTCCATTGACACTGGACGTTGACAGCGGAAAGCTCCGCGCATAGGCTACGCATTCCAGATGTAGCCGCAATTCGCGAAGGAGCGGACGTGTCCGCAACGAGTCCCGCTGGTGAGAAGAACATGACACGCGAAGAGATGATGACGTTGCTCGAATCGGTTGGCGCCGCGCGCACCGGACATTTCGAGCTATCGAGCGGCCGCCACAGCGGCACCTACATTCAGTGCGCCCTCGTGCTCCAGTATCCCGAGCACGCCGAGAAGCTCGGCCGGGGCCTCGCCGCCAAGTTCAAAGAACACCAGATCCAGTGCGTCGTTTCGCCTGCGATGGGCGGCCTGATCATCGGCCACGAAGTCGCTCGTGCTCTCGGTGTGCGCGCTATTTTCGTCGAACGCGACCGCTCCGGCCAGATGGCCCTGCGTCGCGGATTCGAGATCAAGCCGGGCGAGCGCGTCCTTGTAATTGAAGATGTGTGGACCACCGGCGGCTCAACGCGCGAGACCATCGGCGTCGTCGGCCAAGAGAATGGACTCACCGTCGCGGCCGGCGCGGTGATCGATCGCAGCGGCGGCAAAGTCGAACTGAACGTACCCGCCAAAGCGCTGCTCGATTTGGAGGTCGCGAGCTACGAGCCGGACGAATGCCCGCAATGCCGCGCCGGCGGCAGCGCCACGCGTCCCGGTTCGCGCGCATCGCGCCCGCAATCGTAGAAATTTCAGGATCGATGGGCGCAACGCCCCGCGCGTTCCGGTGTTCAATCAGCTGAACGCCCATGAACACTCAAAATCAAACGCCATCTCAATTCGCTCGACGTGCCCTCGCCTTCGCTGCAGTGGCATGCGCAGCCGTCGCGATGCTCGTGCTCGTTCCCGCGCGCGGCAGAGCATCAGACGACAGCAAGCATCCGGGCTCGATCGAGAGCGGCGGGCGCACCCGCACCTACTTCGTTCACACTCCCCCGGGCTACGACGGCACCGAGAAGCTGCCGATGGTAATCGTGCTGCACGGTGGAGGCGGCAACGCGGAAAACGCCGAGAAGATGTCCGGCATGAGTGACAAGGCCGATGCGGCGAACTTTCTGGTGCTCTATCCAGACGGCACCGGCGGCGCGGGCCAGCATTTTCACACCTGGAACTCCGGCAACTGCTGCGCCTACGCGATGAAGAACAACGTCGATGACGTCGCGTTTCTGCGTGCGCTGCTCGAGAAACTCGAATATGAGTACGCTGTGGACCAGAAGCGCGTCTTCGTCACCGGCATGTCCAACGGGGGAATGATGGCCTACCGCGTGGGATGCACGATGGCGGATAAAGTGGCGGCGATTGCGCCGGTGGCCGGTGCGATCGATCCGAGCTGCAATCCGTCGGCGCCGGTTTCAGTAATCGCGTTCCACGGAACCGAGGACGAAAATGTGCCGTACAACGGCGGCGTGGGGAAGCGGCAGATCGACGGGCCACGCGACGACAAGTCCGTCGCCTACGCGATTGATTTTTGGGTGAAGCGCGACGGCTGCAACGCAACTCCGAAAAAGTTAGAAGTGGGAACCCTCCGCACTGAAGGCTACGGCGGCTGCAAGGACGGAACTGCCGTGGTGCTCAATACCATCGTCGGCCAGGGGCACGCGTGGCCCGGCGGCGACCGCATTATGAAGCCGCTCGACAAGCCCGATCCCACGGTGAAGGCAACCGATCTGATGTGGACCTTCTTCCAGGCTCACCCAAAACAATAGACCCGCATGCTCCGTGCTGTCCGCCTTTCTCGGTTTTCTCCGTGAAATGTTTCGCCTTCCGTAGCCCGCCGCCAGCGTCGCGGTTCGCCCGCGCGCGTGCGATAATTTGCCCTTCGCATGCAGAACATCAAAATCACAATTGCCTACGACGGCTCGGCGTTCCACGGCTGGCAGCTGCAGCCGAAGGAATTGCAAACCATTCAGGGCACGCTGCAGGAAGCGCTCCGCAAGATCACGCAGGAACGCATCATGATCCACGGCGCGAGCCGCACCGATGCGGGCGTGCACGCGCTGGGCCAGGTCGCGCACTTCAAGACCAATTCGAATCTCACCGCCCAGGAGTTGCAGCGCGCGATGAACGCGTTGATGCCGCCGACCGTCCGCGTGGTCGAGAGCGTGGACGTGGGGCAGGATTTTCATTCGCGCTGGCAGGCGCAGGCGAAGACCTATCGCTATCGGATTTATCGCGGGCGGATCTTGCCGCCGTTTCTGTACGGGCGCGTGCTGCATTACCCGTGGGACCTGGATGAAGACGCGATGGCCACCGCCGCGCGCGAATTCGAAGGCGAGAAGGATTTCACTTCGTTCGCGGCTTCCACGGGATCGGAAGAGGACGACAAGGATCGCGACATGATCCGCATCGTCTATTCATCTGAGATTGTGCGCGACGCGGCGAACTGCGAGATCGCCTACGTCGTGCGCGGGAAATCGTTCCTGCGTTACATGGTGAGAAAGATCGTCGGCACGATTCTCGACGCGGGGAAAGGAAAAATCGCGCCCGCGGACATCGCGCGAATTTTTGCAGCGCGCGACAGGACGCTATCCGGACCGACGGTGCAGCCGCAGGGGCTCTATCTTGTGAGCCTCGAGTATCCCGATCCCGCGAATTCCTGGGCGACCTTCAAAGCGCAGCGGCCGAAGAAAAGCTGACATCGACACCGGCAAGATTGCCCGTGCTGCCGCCCGGTCGCGAGTAGCCTGGGCAATCTTGCCGGTGTGCGTTTACGGCGGCAAAAGTCGGATACAATCGCGCCTATGCAGCAGCCTATCGCCATCGGGGCCGGTACTCGCACCGTCGATTCTGTGAATCCCGCAACGAACGAAATCGTCGAGCGATTCGAGCCCGCGGATCCCGCAAGACTTGCTGAGATTTTTGTCGCGGCGCGAAATGCGCAACGCGAGTGGTCCGCGCGGCCGCTGAAAGATCGCGCGCGTACGATCGCACAGCTGCGCGATGCGATTTACGAGTCGCGCGAAGAGGTCGTCGCGACGATCGGCCGCGAGACGGGGAAGCCGCGCGTCGAAGCCGTGTTCGCTGAACTCCTCGTCGCGCTCGACACAGCGGATTTTCTGTCGCGTCAGGCGCCGCGCTGGCTCGCACCGGAGCGCATTCCGCACCACAACATCGCGATGAAGGCCAAGCGCGCGTGGGTGGAGTATCACGCGCACGGCGTCGTCGCGGTGATCTCGCCGTGGAATTATCCGTTTTCGATTCCGATGACGCAGGTCATCTCCGCGCTCGTTGCGGGAAATGCCGTGGTGCTGAAGCCGTCGGAGTTGACGCCGGCATGCGGAGCGCTGGTCGCGAAACTGTGCGCGCGCGCCGGAATTCCCGCAGGCCTCGTAAACGCGCTGCAGGGCCGCGGAGATCTGGGCGCTGCGATCATCGAGGCGGGCCCGGACAAAGTGTTCTTCACCGGCAGCGTCGCCACCGGTCGTCGCATCGCGCAGGCGTGCGCGGCGAAACTCATTCCGTCCGTGCTTGAGCTGGGCGGCAAGGACCCGATGATTGTCCTCGCAGACGCGAATCTGGAGATCGCGTCGAGCGCGGCAGTGTGGGGCGGGTTCATGAATTGCGGCGAGACGTGCATCTCCGTCGAGCGGATCTACGTGGAACAGTCGATCGCCGCGAAATTCACAGAGATGTGCATCGCGAAGACGAAGAAGCTGCGGCTCGGCGACGGCAGCGCGTCGGAATCGGAAGTGGGACCGATGATCACCGCCGCGCAGCTTGCAAAAGTGGAGGACCATCTGCGCGATGCGGTTGCACACGGCGCGCGCGTCGAGACTGGCGGCGTGCGGCGCGCGGAACTGGGCGCGAATTATTTGGAGCCGGCGGTGGTCACGGGCGTGACGCACGACATGGCGCTGATGTGCGAGGAAACCTTTGGTCCGGTGATTGCGATTCGCGCGGTGTCGTCCGCGGATGAGGCCATCGCGATGGCCAACGATTCACCGTTTGCGCTGGCGGCGAGCGTGTGGACGGGCAATGCGGAGCGCGGGGCGGCGATTGCGTCGCGCGTTCGCGCAGGATCGGTGATGGTGAATGACTTGGTGAGCTACTACGGCATCAGCGAGGCGCCGCACGGCGGTCCGGGCGCGAGCGGGTGGGGACATTCGCACGGCAGGCTCGGGCTGCTCGAGATGGTACAGCCGAAATATATCGACGTCGATCGCATGCCGCAGATGCATAAGCCGTGGTGGTTTGGGTATTCGGCGGGGCTGGCGGAATCGGCGGATGGATTCATTCGCGCGCTGTTTGCGCCGAGTTGGCGGCAGAGGCTGGGATCGATGCTTGGAGCTCGCGGCGCGAAGGGAGTTGTGTTTCGAGGCGGGAAGATTTGAACCACTCCCTGTGCAGTTGACGCTTTGCCGCGCACCCTTTTGAGAAGAAAAGGATGCGGCACCCGGAAAGGCCAAATCGGCGACCGGAAGTTTGCGATAATCGTGCGAGAGACGACGTGAGGTAGAGATGTCGGAAGCGGAAGGCGTTGCCGGCGCGACGCCGCAGGAAACGCACAAGATCAAGCGGCTCAAGCCTAGGCAGCGGGCGTGCGACGTGCTCAACGCAAAGGGAAAGCATTGCTTCGGAAATCTGAAGCGCTGGTACGACTATCCGGGAGACGTTGAGGCGCTGGTGGGCGCGAAGAAGGAAGTTTACCGGTGCGAATTCTGCAGGACGATTTATACGCCCGATCTTTCCGACGCGCCGAACAGTTTTACCGTGCGTTACTGACCCTTGAGCTTGAATTGACGCGGCGACGATGATGCGAAACGAACTGATCTACGACTGGAACAAAGTGGTGGAAACGGCGGCGACGGGGAAGCGCGTCGCGTTGAATGACGAGACGCTGCGCGACGGTCTCCAGAATCCGTCGGTGCACGATCCCACCATCGGCGAAAAAATCGAGATTCTGCATTTGATGGAATCGCTCGGCATCGACACTGTGAATATCGGCCTGCCGGGTGCTGGCCCGCGCGCTTACGCGGACACCGAAGCGCTTGCGCGTGAGATCGCCGGCGCGAAAATGAAGATCCGGCCAAACTGCGCCGCGCGCACCCACCAGAACGACATTCGCCCGATCATCGAAATCTCTCAGAAGGTAGGATTTCCCATCGAAGCTGCTACTTTTCTCGGCTCGAGTCCGATCCGGCGGCTTGTGGAAGACTGGACTGTCGAGCATCTGCAAAAAACGACCGAAGACGCCGTCAAGTTCGCGGTGAACGGCGGCCTCCCGGTGATGTACGTTACCGAAGATACGATTCGCACCGATCCCGAAACGCTGAAGCTGCTCTACTCGACGGCGATTCGCGCAGGAGCACGCGCCGCAGTGCTGTGCGACACAGTGGGTCACTCGACCCCAGCGGGCGCCCACAACCTCGTCGGATTCATCATCAATGAAGTGGTGAAGCCGAGTGGCGACAAAATCCGCGTGGACTGGCACGGGCACAACGACCGCGGCCTAGCGATCGCAAATTCGCTCGCGGCGATTGCGGCGGGCGCCGATCAAGTTCACGGAGCCGCGCTGGCGCTGGGCGAACGCGTCGGTAATACGCCGATGGAATTGATGCTCGTGAATTTGAAGCTACTCGGCCTGATCGATCACGATCTTTCGCACTTGCAGCAATACTCAGACGCCGTTTCTCGCGCGACGCGCACGCCGATTCCGCCCAACTATCCCGTTGTGGGGCGTGATGCTTTCCGCACCGCGACAGGCGTTCATGCCGCCGCAATCATCAAAGCCTATAAGAAGGGCGACCGCGATCTGGCCGATTCGATTTACAGCGGCGTACCTTCGTATCTGTTCGGGCTCGAGCAAGTCATCGAAGTTGGACCGCTCAGCGGGCGCTCGAATGTGATTTATTGGCTGGAAAAGCGCGGCATTCCGGCGACGGACGAACGCGTGGACCGGATTTTCACCGCGGCGAAACAGTCGGATCGGATATTGAGTGAGGCTGAAATTGAAAATCTCGCGGGCGTGGCCGGCGCGACCCATTAGTCGCGGCGATTCGTCGAAATCTCCGGGCCAAAAGACGTGAAACTCGCGCACATCTGCGGTATCGTTTTCCTGATGGCGACTGTTTCCATGCGCGCGGCCGACGAATCCATCGAGAAACTCGCTGAGTCTGCGGCCGTGACGCGCGGGCTCACTTGGATCGAGAAAAACTCCGACTGGATCACCGACGAACAGATTAAGCTCACCGAGATTCCTGCGCCGGAATTCGACGAAGCGCGCCGCGGCGAATTCCTGAAACAACTATTTGAAGCGAGCGGGCTGCAAGTCCGTGTGGACAAGCTCGGCAACGTCATCGCGGAGCGCCCCGGCTCGGATCCAAATAGCGTAGTGCTGCTCGCGGCGCATCTCGACACTGTTTTCGCGGCAGGCACTGACGTGCGCGTGAAGCGCGACGGTTCGCGGCTCACGGCGCCGGGAATCGCGGACAACAGTGCCGGGCTGGCGGCGCTTGTGGCGCTCGGCCGCGCGTTGGAAGAAGCGAATGTCCGCACCAGGAGCACCATCGTACTCGCGGGCGACGTTGGCGAAGAAGGCGAGGGCAATCTGCGTGGAATTCGCGCACTCGTGGAAGCGTACCGCTCAAAGCTCGTCGCCGTAATCGCCGTGGACGGCGCATCCACCGAGCACATCACCACGCAGGGCATCGCATCGCATCGCTACGAAATTGTGATCACCGGCCCCGGCGGGCACAGCTGGTCCGATTTTGGCGCACCGAATCCGATCACAGCTCTCGCGCGCGGCATCGTGCGTTTTTCGAATGTGCCGGTGCCAGACGATCCGCGCAGTTCATACAATTTCGGCACCATCGAAGGCGGCACGTCGGTGAATTCGATTCCGGCCCGGGCCGCTGTGAAAGTCGATTTGCGATCGGAGCAGGAATCGGAAGTCGCGAAGATGGAGAAAGCGCTGCGCGACGCAATGCAAGCCGGATTGCGCGACGAACTCGCAGCCGCGAACGAAGACACGGACGCCCTGCAAATCGCCTACCGCTCTTTAGGCGCGCGTCCCGCCGGGAAAATTCAAGACAACGCTCCTCTCGTTGAAACGATCCGCAGCGTGGACCGCTTCCTCGGCAACCGCTCGCGGCTTGAACGCAGCTCCACCGACGCGAACATTCCTCTTTCGCTCGGAATTCCAGCCGTGTCACTCGGCGGCGGCGGCAAGGGCGGTGGCTCGCACACGCTCGCCGAATGGTACGACGCTTCCGGCCGCGAGCTGGGCGTAAAGCGGCTGTTCCTCTCCACATTGACTCTCGCCGGCGTTCAACCATAAATGCGACGAATGCTAAGTGTCGGCCTCCTGGCCGTGGGCGTGGTGATCGTCTGCATGATCCTCCCGCGCAAAGCGAACACGCTGAAGAACGTCGAATTTCCAAAATTTGAGCCGCCGCACATTTTGCAATCGCCGGGCGCGGGCCGCGGCGGC
Source organism: uncultured Acidobacteriota bacterium (assembly GCA_963702125.1). Taxonomy (GTDB): domain Bacteria; phylum Acidobacteriota; class Terriglobia; order Acidiferrales; family UBA7541; genus Palsa-295. Next base: position 2,072,433 of record OY969716.1, on the reverse strand, counting down.
TTCGCGGACATTATTCTCGCCAACGGGCAAATTTATACGATGGACCCCGCGCATCCGTGGGCGACTGCCGTGGCGATTCGCGGCGAGACGATCATCGGCGTGGAATATTCCGCCGCGCCGGCTGGCTCGGCGGGCGCAGCACCCGGCGCGCAAACGTCTGCCTCGCCCGACGTGTTGAAAAATTTCCGCAATCGCACGACGCGTGTGATCGATCTGCACGGACAGTTCGCGATGCCGGGTTTCAACGACGCGCACGTGCACCTGGCCGAGGCCGCCTACTTCAAAAACTCCGTAAACATGGTGGGGACCACGTCGCTCGCGGACTTCGAGCAGCGGCTGCGGGTGAACTTGAGTTTTTATAAGCCGGGCGAGTGGATCGTCGGGCGCGGCTGGGATCATACGCTGTGGCCGCGCAAAGTGTTTCCGACGCGCGAGGACCTGGATTCGGTGGCGACGGGGAATCCGATTTTCTGCGAGCGCATCGACGGGCACGTCGCCGTCGTGAATACACGCGCGCTGGAAATCGCGGGCATCACCGCGAAGACGCCCGATCCTCCGGGCGGGCACATCGAGCGCGACCCAGCGACGGGCCAGCCGACAGGGTTGCTGGAAGAGGACGCGGCGATGGAACTGGTCGCCTCGCACATTCCGCCGCATTCGCCGCTGATGCGCGCGCGGCTCTTCGCGCAAGTGTTCGCCGAAGCGTCGAAGTACGGCGTCACGTCGATTCAAGACAACTCCGTTATGGCGCTGCAGGACAACGACGATTACGGCTGGCAAAATTTCACAGTGCTCGCGCAGATGAAGAAGCAGGGCGATCTGCCGGTGCGTGTGACGGAGTGGCTGCCGTTCGATGCGCCGCTCGACACGCTTCAGCAGATGCGCAGCAACGGCGGGACGACCGATCCGTGGCTCAAGACGGGCGCGCTGAAAACGCATCTCGACGGTTCGCTCGGCTCGCGCACAGCGGCGATGCTCGCTCCCTATTCCGACGCGCCAAAAACCAGCGGCATCCTGATCGAAAATCCCGCGACGCTCGCATCGATGGCGATCGAGCGCGACAAAGCAGGATTCCAACTCGCGTTTCACGCAATCGGCGATCGCGCGAACCGGCTGGCGCTCGATACTTTCGCGGCGGTCGTCGCCGCGAATGGCGCGCGCGACCGGCGATCCCGCATCGAGCACGCGCAAGTCGTCGCACCGGAAGATATGGCACGTTTCGGCAAGCTCGACGTAGTGGCGTCGATGCAGCCGGCGCATTTGCTGGACGACGCGCGGTGGGCGGATGCGCGGCTGGGCCCGTCTCGTTCGCGCGGCGCGTACGCGTGGGAGACGCTCGAAAAAAGCGGAGCGCATCTGGCGTTTGGCACCGACTATCCGAATTACGAATCGATCGATCCGTTGCAGGGAATTTACGCGTGCCTCACGCGCCAGATGATCGACGGCACGCCGGCCAAGGGCTGGCAGCCGCAGGAGAGGTTGCCGATCGACGCGTGCCTGCGCTACTACACAATCGGATCGGCGTACGCTGAATACACGGATCAATCCAAAGGAGTGATTGGGCAGGGATACCTCGCGGATCTCGTCGTGTACCCCGTGAACCTGCTGCAGATTCCGCCGCCGCAGCTGCTCAAGACGAATGTCGTGATGACGATCGCCGGCGGCAAGATTCGCTACACAGCGTCCGCGCCCTCGCAATCAAGCGCGCAATAAATTTCCGTCCGCGCCCTTGTGGTCTAATGCACCCCGGTCTTGTACCATCGCGTCGAAATATGGAGGAGTTCGATGAAACGCGCCATCCTAGCCGCATTCGTGTGCCTGATTCTCGCTTCGGTTTCCGTCGCGCAGCAGAATAATGCCGATGCGCCGGCCAGCAAGGCGGACATCGACCGCTACTTCGAAGCGGTGCACGTGCGCGGGCTTGTAAATAAAACGCTCAACGCGATGCTCGTGCAGATGCACGAGATGGTCCACGAGCAGATGAAGTCCGTCCCGAATCTGCCTGCCGACGCGGAAGCCCGCATGAATAAGAGCATGGACGATATGATCGCCAACCTGCCGCTCGATGCCATGCTCGACGCCATGGTGCCGGTTTATCAGAAGCACCTCACCAAGCGCGACGAGGATGCGCTGGTCGCATTCTATGCGACGCCAACGGGCAGGAAAATCCTCACGGAAATGCCGGCGATCACCTCGGAAAGCATGCAGGCGATTAGTCCGATCGTGCAGCAGATGATGGCTGACGCCAGCGATCACCTTGCAAAGGAAGTCGAGGCCATGCAGAAGGAACAGAATCAGAAAAGTGCAGCGCCCTCACAGAACTAGCGCATCGATTCTTGAATTGCTTCACGGCGTCTTCGTTCGCTTGTCACGCTACTAGCTTCCGCCTAAACTTTTGCGCTCATGTTGAGTAAGCGTATTCGTGCGGACATCGCGCTCGCCGTCACGGCGTTCATCTGGGGCAGCACGTTCGTTGTGGTGAAGGACGCGCTGGCGGACGTGTCCGTGTTCGTGTATCTCGCGGTGCGGTTCGCGATGGCGGCCGTGGTGATGGCGCTATTTTTCTGGCGCAGCGTGCGCGCGCTCGATCGCGCATCGATCTGGGCCGGCGCGCAGATCGGTTTGTTTATGTTTTCCGGCTACGCATTTCAGACGACCGGACTTCAATTCACATCGCCATCGAAGGCCGCGTTCATCACGGGATCGAGCGTGGTGATCGTGCCCATCGCGCTCGCTCTCTTCGGCGGACGAAAATTAAACGCCTGGATTTGGGCGGGTGCATTGGCGGCGCTCGCGGGATTGTATTTCCTCACGGTGCCGCCCGAAGGGCTCGGCGGGCTGAACGCGGGCGATCCGATTGTATTCGGCTGCGCGGTGTCGTTTGCGGTGCACATGATTTTCATCGCGCGGCACGTGCAGAAGCATTCGGTGGGCGCGCTGGCCGTGGTGCAGGTGGCGACGACGGCGATTCTCGCGACGATTGCGATACCAATCGCGTCGGCGACGCACCTGGAGCAGCCGCGCTGGCACTGGAGCGGCACGATGGTCTTCGCGATTCTGGTGACGGCGCTCGGATCGACGGCCTTTGGATTTTCGGCGCAGACCTGGGCGCAGCAATACACTTCGCCGACGCACACCGCGATTTTGATCAGCCTCGAGCCGGTGTTCGCGGCGGCGACGTCGTGGTTTGTGGCGCACGAGCGGTTCACCGGCCGCGTGTGGTTGGGTGCGGCGCTGATTTTTGTGGGGATTATTTTGGCGGAGCTGAAGGGCGCCGCGCCTGCGGCTCCGGAGTCGGCCGAGCCGTTTATTCCGGAACAGCGGTAGAGACGCGCACGCTCAACACAAAAGAAAAATCAACGGCACACCGGCGAGAACGCCAATGCTACTGGCAGAGAACTGCGCCGCCGCGCCAACGGCGGGCGACGCGCCTCTACAGGTAGTCCTCGCTTAGTTGTGATGCGCAGCGTGCGGCGTATCGGAGTGGAACTTCACGTCCACCGGCGAGTGTAGCTTCGGATGCTTGTGGCCCTTGGCCTCGAACGAAGAAATCTTCGTTTCGTGCACCAGCGTGAGCCCGATGTCGTCGAGGCCCTTCAGCAGGCAGTCGCGGCGGAACGGATCGATCTCGAATTCGTAGCGCAGGCCGGCGTTGTCGGTGACGACGTTGTTCTCGAGGTCGACAGTCATTGAATAGCCGGGTTGCTTCTCGGTGCGTTTGAAAATTTCGTCGATCTGCTCATTCGAGAGCGTCACCGGCAGAATGCCGTTCTTGAAGCAGTTGTTGTAGAAAATGTCGGCGTAGCTCGGCGCCAGAATTGCATGAAAGCCGTAATCGAGAATGGCCCACGGCGCGTGTTCGCGGCTTGAGCCGCAGCCGAAATTCGCGCGCGCGACGACGATCGACGCGCCTTTATAGCGCGGCTGGTTCAGGACGAAATCCGGATTCGGCTTCTCGCCGGGCAAATAGCGCCAGTCATAAAAAAGCACGCGCCCGTAACCCTGCCGCGTCAGCAACTTCAAAAATTGCTTCGGCACCATCTGGTCCGTGTCCACGTTCACGCGGTCCATCGGCGCCACCATTCCCGTGTGCTTGATGAAGGGTTCCATGCTTACTCGGCTCCTTCGAGGTCTTTGATCTTGCGGATGTCCACGAAGTGGCCTTCGAGCGCGGCAGCGGCGGCCATCACGGGGCTCACGAGATGCGTGCGGCTGCCTTTCCCCTGGCGGCCTTCAAAATTACGATTCGAGGTCGAGGCCGAACGTTCGCCGCTGAGTAGCACGTCATCATTCATGCCGATGCACATGCTGCATCCCGCGTCGCGCCATTCGAACCCGGCGTCGCGGAAAATCTGGTCGAGACCTTCGGCTTCCGCTTCGGCTTTCACGGCGCGCGAGCCGGGAACGACCAGCGCCTGCTTCAGCGATTTCGCCACATGATGTCCGGCTACAACCTTCGCCGCTGCACGCAAATCTTCGAGGCGCGAGTTGGTACACGAGCCGATGAAGACGCGATCGAGCGGAATATCTTCGATTTTCGTGCCGGGCTTCAGGTCCATGTATTCCAGCGCGCGGGAAGCGGCGGCGCGATCGACGGGATCGTTGAACGATTGCGGGTCGGGCACTTTGTCGGTGACTTGCGTGACCATGCCGGGGTTGGTGCCCCAGGTAACCATGGGAGCCAGTTCGCTGGAGTGAATCGTAAGAGTTGAATCGTACTTCGCGTCTTTGTCCGTGGCGAGCGAACGCCAATACGCGACGGCTTCTTCAAATTCCTTGCCGCGCGGCACGAACGGACGGCCTTCCATGTACGCGAACGTGGTGTCGTCCGGCGCGACCATCCCGGCGCGCGCGCCGCCCTCGATGGACATGTTGCACATCGTCATGCGCGCTTCCATGGAAAGTCCGCGAACCGCATCACCGGTGTATTCGAAAACGTAGCCGGTGCCGCCGGCGATGCCGATCTTGCCGATCACGGCGAGAATCATGTCCTTGGACGTGACGCCGTGCGGGCGCTTGCCCTGAAATTCCACGTTCATCGTCTTCGATTTGAATTGCGACAGGCACTGCGTCGCGAGCACGTGTTCGATCTCGCTGGTGCCGATGCCGAAGGCGAGCGCGCCAAACGCGCCGTGCGTGGAAGTGTGGCTGTCGCCGCAGACGATCGTCTGTCCGGGCTGCGTGATGCCCAGCTCGGGGCCAATTACGTGAATGATGCCCTGATTCTTGCTGTGCATGTCGAAGAGGTGCACGCCGTGCTCTTCGCAATTTTTGGCGAGAGCTTCGAACTGGTTGCGCGCGTCTTCATCCACCACGGGCAGCAAACGATTCTTCGTCGAGACCGAGTGGTCCATCGCGGCGAAGGTCAGCTCGGGCCGGCGCACTTTGCGGTTGGCAGCCTTGAGGCCCGCGAACGCCTGTGGCGAAGTCCCTTCGTGGATCAGATGGCGGTCGATGTAGATGAGCGAGGGTTGACCCGGCTCTTCGTGTACGACGTGTGCATCCCAAATCTTTTCATACAGCGTGCGTCCTGCAGCCATTTTGTCGGGTACCTTGCGTGCGGAGAGTCTGTTTTCAGTCGTGCCGTGAAGCGAGGCCCAGAATATCCGGCCTCAGTGATTGTAACAATTTTGTCACAACCCGTAAAACTCATCGCATGTAGGACGCGCAGGCGGCGTGTTGGGTTACCACGTGAAGCCGCCCGTTGGCGGCGGCCAGGCGTTGTGGAGTTGCCGCAGAAGCACCACGCGGCCGAGGTGATAAGCGTTGTGCGCTGCGAGGTTTTCCAGTTGCTCGCGGACGGTCATAGTGCGGGCTGAGTGGCCCGGCGGAGAAGGGCACACGATTTTCCGCTCCAGTGTGGCTGCATCGCGCGTGAGGGCCGCGGCAGTTTCCGTGCCTTTTAGGAAGCGCGCTTTCACGGATGACCACGGCTCGGCGGCGATTTGCTCGGCCGTTGCAAAGCCCAGGGACGCGTGCTCGGGGCATGGAGTCTCGATCCCTTGCGCCCATTCGATCGAGATCTGCTGCCAGAAGGCGAGGTGCCACACTTCTTCGTAGAGCGTGTGCGTCGCGCCGGGAGTTTTGCGCGCGGCCAGTTCGGGATCGACGCAATCCAGCACGCGGCTCGGCGCCGTGTGCGCCACCTGACCGATAAGAAGTTGTTCGAGTTCGTTGTTGTCCGGCATTTTGGCGGCTCGCGTTTCGCTGCCTGACCTAGTACCCGGCGGTGAAGCGCTGCTGCTTGTGCTTCGGCTTTTCGATTTCGTCGAGGATGGCCATCGCGAAGTCTTCGGCGGAGATGCGGCTGTCGCCTTTCTCGTCTTTCAGCAGTTGCTCTGTGCCGAGGCGGAAATGGCCGGTGCGATTTCCCGGCTCGATGATCGCGGACGGGCTCGCGACAGTCCAATCGAAGCCGGCGAAGCCCGCTTTCCGGAACACTTCGAGCGCGTCACGATGCGCGAGCGCGAGGCCTTTCCACTGTTCTGGGAATCCCGGCGCATCCACGAGCTGCAATCCGGGCGACACTTCAAGGCTCCCTGCGCCGTTGATATCGATCAGGCGAATCGGCTCCACGCGCGTGAGCCCTTCCACGAGCGCATGCGCGGCCTTCACGATCAGGCTCGGTTCGCCGCTGCCTGGGCCGTATGCGCTGACCACCACGTCATGATCGACGGCCGCATCGGCCAGCGAATCCGCGTTAAAAATATCGCCGACGACGTATTCGAGATTGGTTTTGTACTCGCCGGTCTTGGTGGTGTCGCGCACCAGACACGTCACTTTGTGCCCGCGGGAAAGCGCCTCGTTCATGAGCCGTGAACCAATCATCCCGCTCGAACCGATCAACATAATCTTCATCGCGTTTTCGCCCCGTTCCTCGCCGCCCGCGCTTTGCTGCGGATTTGCTCGTGCATCCGATGCGGACGCGCCTGCGCCCGATTCGGCAAACCATACTGAAGCACGTCGCGGCGCGCGCCAAGCGTTTTCGGCGCGCGCTCATACGAATCCGTGCGAACCGCCCGAATCCCAATTGTGAACGGTTCGATATGATGCGAAGGGAATTACGATGTGACGTCAGGAACGGTGCTAGGCGAGCGCGGCTTCGGCTGCTTCCACGGTGTCGAAGGTTTCAAACAGCGGCGCAACGCCGGTGAGTTGCAGCACGTTATGCACGCGATGATTCAGTCCCACCAGACCCAGCTTGCGCCCCGACTTATGGCAGGAAACGAACGCGCGAACCAGCGCGCCAATCGCCAGCGAATCCATCGACGGTACCGCCGTCATATCGATAATCAAGCTGGGCGCGTCGATTTGGTGCAGCGCCTCGATGAACACCGGCGACGATGTGGACGTGAGTGCGCCGCGGAGCGAGAGAATCTGCTGCCCCTCACGGCTTCCGCTGATGGGAATTACCCGGAACGGCTCGTGATTCATTGCCCTGCATTCTAGTCGATTCTTTCCGCCAAGCGCAACGTCCGGCCCGGGGACTCGGTAGCACGCTGCGCCGGCGAAGACTTTGGCTTCCGCGAATTCTCGGCGATACTAATTCCGACGATGGCCGAGGCAACAAAACGCAAGCTTGAGTTCTTCCCGGACTACGTGTTCATTTTCTTCACGTCGCTCGGAATACTCGCGATTGCCGACGAAACCTGGCGATCCTCCGAGCCGCCGTGGCTCGTGAAATTCATTCAGGCGCACGGGCTGTGGAACGTCTGGATGCAACTAAGGTGGGAGCACATGTATTCGCACGAGGTTCTGCATTTCCTGTCCGGCTTGTTCGGCTCGATGCTGGGCTGCTGGATTTATTTTGCATATCAGAAGAGAAAGACGTAATCTCCGCCGGACACGAACGACGAGCGCAGGAGTTACCCGTAAATCGTTCACTGCCAGCTGTTTTCGGGCGCATTTGGCGGTTCGGCAGCGTCCATGTTACAATTACACTGTATTCGTATTGCGCTCATTGCAGTTGGCTTCCAGGCGCGGCTTTCCTGTCTGCAATTTCGCGACAGTTTGAACCTTTCGCTCCGCTCTCGGCTTGATACGTTTGTGCGGGACGGCAGCGAACGCCTGGGTTGCGCGCGTCCGGTGGGACCGGTTAACGGACATCGCGTCCGGCGTTCAAGCGCAGCGTAAGAAACGATTCAACGGATCGCACGCTGGCCCCGCGCGCGGCATCCGGACGATAAAACGCAGCAAGCAGCACGCTTTTTATCCGGGATCGGCACCCAGCCGCCGCTCCGACAATCTTCAGGAGGATGAATGGCCACTACCTTTCAAAAACGGCAAAAGGAAATGAAGCGCCAGGAAAAGGCGCGCTCGAAGGCCGAGCGCCGCATGCAGAAGAAGTCCGATGATCCGTCCGGCGTCGCTGGAGACGGAATCGCCTGGGAAGAGGGAATCGGCACTCCCAACGGACTGCCCGTCCCGGAGTTCGAATTCGACGAACCCGAAACGGAAACCACCTCTTAACTCAACCTTCACTTCGAAATGTTCCTTCGCCCCGGTCCAGCAATGGATCGGGGCTTTTTTTTTCGTCACATAGGCTGCGCAATCCGTCCGCACACCCCTTACCCTTCGCGTACTGGCTGAAACTCCCCTCGATTTTTGGTGTTTGTTTGGGTGCTATAATTAGCTCTCTTAGGCGCCAGAACCGGCATTTCCGCAGCCGGCCGGAACTGGTCTGGCTGGGCTCCTACCGCGACCGCTCAGGGCGGCGAGTCGCACCCACCCAACTCACACGAAAAAGGGCAAGAGCAAAGGAGCACGGGGATGGGGATTCAATTCCAGGAAGTCGTCGGCTGGGTCCGGCGCCGTAAAGTATTTGCCACCCTGCTCGTCGCCTTCACGCTCGGCGTCGGCATTCTGATCGGCACGCTGATTTCCGGCCGCGCGCTTGCCACGCATGATCAAGCCGCCACCGGCGCCACACTGCTTGCCGTGCCCGACCCGATCGTCCTCTCCAACGCTTTCTCCGGCATCTCCAAAAAAATCGGCCCGGCTGTAGTGAACATTTCCACCACGCAAATTATCGACAAGCCAAAAGACGCAAAGAAAAAGCCGAAGTCCTTCGCCGATCCGTTCGAGGATTTCTACAACAAGTATTTCGATACGCCGGACAACGGCCCGGACGCCGAGCGCAGCCTCGGATCTGGCGTGATCGTCGATAAAAAAGGTTTCATCCTCACGAACGACCACGTGATTGATCAAGCCACGAAAATTCAAGTCGCGCTCGATGGCGATCCCACGAAATACAACGCGCGAGTGATCGGCGCCGACAAAGAAACCGACGTCGCCGTGATCAAAATCGAAGCCGACCACGAACTTCCCGTCGCGCACCTCGGCAATTCCGATGGCGTGCAGGTCGGCGATTGGGTGCTGGCGTTTGGCAGCCCGTTTGGTTTGAACTCGACGGTCACGGCTGGCATTGTCAGCGCCAAAGACCGCACGAACGTCGGTCACCAGTTTCAGCGCTTCATTCAGACCGACGCCGCGATCAATCCCGGCAACTCGGGCGGGCCGCTGGTGAACATGGCCGGGGACGTGATCGGCATCAACACCGCGATTTACACCGGCGGGCGCGGCTTCGAAGGCGTGGGCTTCGCAATGCCTTCCACGGCCGTGATCAATGTTTACAACCAGCTCATCACCAACGGCAAAGTGACCCGCGGCTCGATCGGCATCACCTTCCAGGAAGATGTGAGCGCGAATCCGATCCTGATGAAAGAGCTGGGCGCGCCCTACGGGTTGGAAGTCGAGCGCGTCGAGCCCGGCAGCCCGGCCGACAAAGCCGGCATTCAGGCCGGAGACGTGATCACCAATATCAACGGCCTGCCGATTCATATCGGCGCGGACCTCGTGAATCCGATTGCGGACACGCCGATCGGCGGCAGCGTCCAGATCCGGTTCGTCCACAATAAAATTGCGAAAGACGTCACGCTGACCGTCGCCGACCGTTCGAAGCTTTTCCCCGCAGCGACGCAGGCGGACGACAATCAACCGGGCAGTGAGGATGACGAAGGCCAGCTCGGCCTGCACGTCGAAGAGTTGACTCCCGACATCGCCCGCAAGCTCGATATGAGCGGCCTAAAGGGTGTGGTGGTCACCGAGGTCGATCCGGCGAGCTTCGCTGAAGACATCGAATTCCAGCGCGGCCAGGTGATCCTCGAGATCAATCACGCGCCGATCAACGGCATGGCCGACTACAAAACCGAAATGGCGAAGCTCAAGCCCGGCGAACCGGTACTGTTTAAGGTGGCGCAGCGCGGCGATAGCGACAAAGTTCTGACGCTCTATTTGGCTGGGGCCGTGCCGCAGATCGTCGCTCGCTAGGGTGCCAGGCTTCAAGGCGTCATTGCCGTTTTGGCGGCGATGGGCGCGGCTTGAGCTTGTTCAGCGGTCCGAATTTGCCATAATCAGGGGAGCCAGAAACCATGGGACGCGCACCCAACCCGCGCCTTAAAGCACGCACGATGCTGTCGCTCGCCGCGATGGCGTTCGCGTTTCTGTTCGCTCTCGGCTTTGCGCCGCAGCGCGCTTCCGCCCAGTCTTCCGGCTCTTCCAGCGGCTCCGCGACGCACAAGAAAAAGAAATCCTCCAAGCACCATTCGCGCCGCGAACCGTTCCAGAAGGCGCCCACCGCCGACCGCATCAGCGAAATTCAAAAGGCGCTTGCCCGCGATGGCTACTACCAGGGCGATCCGAACGGGAAGTGGGACGGCAACACCGTCGCCGCGCTGCAGAAATTTCAGTCCGCGAATAATCTCGACGCCAGCGGCAAGCTCGACGCCTCCAGCCTCCAGAAGCTCGGCCTCGGCTCCAGTACCGCCGGCCTGAATCCTCCCACGCCGCCCCAACACACCACGCCCACCGTCGGCGCGCCCAAAACACAATCCGCCTCCGCCCCCGTCAATTCCGCCTCGAACGCTGCATCCCCTTCGCAGCCCCGCCAGTAAACGCGAATTCCCCCCTGCAGGCCAATTCGTCTCGCGGCACTATTGCGTGCGCTCCGCCGCTCGTTTGACGCCGCCGCCCCGCGCTTGTTAATCTGGCGCCTCGCTGCCACTCGCCGCATCAATAAGAATGACAACCGTAACGGCAACGGATTCCACGGAGGATTTCGCATGGCCAGTTCCACCACGTTGACTACCTACAAAAATTTCATCGGCGGCCAGTGGGTTGCGCCCCGGAGCGGCAAATCCATCGAGAACCGGAACCCCGCGAACACCGACGAACTCGTCGGAATTTTTCCTGCCTCGAACCAAGAAGACGTGAACGACGCCGTCGCCGCCGCCAACGCCGCCGCCGAAGGCTGGCGCCTCACGCCGGCGCCGAAGCGCGCCGAAATTTTGTACCGCGCTGCTGAAATCCTGGTCACGCGCAAGGAAGACTACTCCCAGCAGATGACGCGCGAGATGGGCAAGGTGCTCGCCGAGACGCGCGGCGACGTGCAGGAAGCCATCGACATGACCTATCTGATGGCCGGCGAAGGACGCCGCCAGTTCGGGCAGACCACTCCCTCTGAGCTCCCTAACAAATTCGCGATGTCCGTGCGCACTCCCGTCGGCGTCGCAGGACTGATCACGCCGTGGAATTTTCCGATGGCGATTCCGTCGTGGAAAGCGATTCCGGCGCTCGTCACCGGCAACACCGTGGTAATCAAGCCGGCCGAAGACACGCCGCTTTCCACCTGGAACCTGATGCAGGCACTGATCGAAGCCGGTCTGCCGAGCGGCGTGATGAATATCGTTTTCGGCGACGGTCCTTCCGCGGGCGCAGCGCTCACGCATCACGAAGACGTCCACCTGATGAGCTTCACCGGTTCCACCGAAGTGGGCCGAATCGTGAGCGTCGCCTGTGCTCCAACCTTTAAGAAGTGCCACCTCGAAATGGGCGGCAAGAACATCATCATCGTGATGGACGACGCGAACCTCGACCTCGCCGTGGATGGCGCGGTGTGGGGTGGTTTCGGCACCACCGGTCAGCGTTGCACCGCGGCCAGCCGCGTGGCGGTGCACAAAAAAGTTTACGCGGAATTCGTCGAGAAGTTTGTGGCGCGCGTGAAGGCGCTGCGCGTCGGCGACGGTCTCGATCCGAAGACGGACATGGGCCCGTGCGTCAACGAACAGCAGATGAACACCGTGATGAAGTACGTGCAGATCGGCAAAGACGAAACCGCCAAGCTCGCAACCGGAGGCAACCGCCTCGATAAGGGTGCGTTCGCCAAGGGCTGGTTCCACGAGCCGACCGTCTTTACTGACTGCAGCCCGAAGATGCGGATCTGCCAGGAAGAAATTTTCGGCCCGGTGGTTTCGGTGATGCCCGTGGATGGCTACGACCAAGCGATTTCAGTCGCGAACGACGTGAAATACGGCCTCTCTGCCGCGATCTACACGCGCAACGTGAACAATGCGTTCCGCGCGCAGCGCGACATTCAGACTGGCATCGTGTACGTCAACGCTCCGACCATCGGCGCAGAGACGCACCTGCCGTTTGGCGGCATCAAGCAGACCGGCAACGGCCACCGCGAATCGGGCGAAGCGGCGCTGGATTTCTACACCGAGTGGAAGACGCTGTACATCGACTACTCGGACAAGCTGCAGCGCGCGCAGATCGACAACGCCGAGTAATCGCACTCCACAACAGATTACAAACAAAAACGCCGGAGCCGCTCACAATCAGCTCCGGCGTTTTTTTGTGCGCAAGCGAGGATCGGTCGTTTATGTCGTGGCGGGATCGACGGCCACGACGACCGGCTCGATCACCGGCGTCGGCGCCGGCGTCCACACCGGCTGCATCGCTTCCTGCGTAGCGCGATAGTCGCGATACCACAGCGCTTCGCTGGCGCGCTGCCACATCCGCGTCCCAATCCAGAAGAGAATCATCAGTTGGCTCACCACGAACGCGAGCACGGTCGCGGTCGGCGCGAGCGTTATCATCCAGAGATGCAGGCCCGCCGCAAAAAGCAACACACCGATAAACGATATTCGGAAGTAGAGCCAGAACAATGAAAGAAAATTCTGCGCGACCAGCACGGCCGCCAGGCGCAGCGCTTTGTGCATTCGCTTTTCATCTTCGAAAACGGCGATGACCTGCGCCATGTCAAACCACAGCCGCACTACCATCAGCAGAAACACCACGACGATCGCAGTTGCCTCAGCCGCGTGAACAGCGGGGAAGGGTGAAATCCTGGCTTCGTCCAGGTGGCCGTACATCGCGCTGCCCACCGCCGCGACGATTCCGACCGGAATCAGCGCAACGAACAGCCACAGCATCAGCCGGAAGAATCGCCAGAAATGGTACCCGCACGCTTCGAAGAACACGCTCGTCGCTGGATACTCGTCGCGAACGTAGGTGGAAAGTATTCCGCCCGTCGAGAACAGCATGAACACCACGAAGATGACCGTAAACGCCGTGCTGCTCGCGTTTGACACTTGCAGCGGTGCATCGGGCACACTTGCCAGCTCGGCCACCGCGGAGATCTCGAAACCATCCACCAGTCGTTTCGACGCCACGCTATGATTGATCCCGTCGCCCAGTCGGCCGATGCTGCCGCTCGTCGCGCAGAACGCCAGAATCAAACAAACCGCGAATACCCACCACACGAGGCGCTGCCACTTCCACGTAAGTCCCAAGCCGCTCAGAAACGTTTTCGGTCTTGCTGACGCCATTCTTCCGCTCCTTCGAAACTTTCCTGGCCCGACGCGACCGATCTGCGGGTCGGCGCTATGTCAGCCACGCGAGCACCTGCGAAAGCCACTCGCTGGCGAATACAAAAATATTGCGCATCTTGTGCGTCGCGCGCGCGTCGGCTTCCACGGTGTAGCTGTTGTTAAACCAATCCCGATCCATCATCACCTGGTTCTGCGGATCGATCTCCGCCGAAACCACTTTGGCTTTGCGGTCGTACTGGAAGCGCGCCCAGCGGTCCTGGCCATCCCAGTGCTCCGTGGCGGACGAGCCGTCGTCGAACTTCACCACCAAATCGACAGGGAACTGGAAATCGCCGGTGCGCCGCACCGAGACGTACGTGCGATACGTCGCGTCCTTATTTGAGCCGAGCGACGACTCCCACCACTTCAGCGGATCGGAGTGCGCGTTCGACACTTCGTAATCCATCATCTGCGTGCCGTAAACGGCTTGATTGAAATACCACTTCAGGTCGCGCCCCGAAACTTCCTCCACCGTGTTGATAAAATCCGTTCCGGTGGGGTGCGTGAAGCGGTAGCGCATGAAGTAGGTGTGCAGCGCATTGCGCATCGTGTCTTCGCCGATGATCTTCTCGAGCGTAAGAAGCATCGTCGCCGTCTTGCCGTAGGTGATCGCTCCGTACGCGTTGTTGGAGTAGAATTTCCACCCGAGCCGCGCGATCGGGTCGGTGTCCGGATCACTGAGATACATCAGCCGCTGGGCCTGGTCCTCGCTCATTTGCGCGAATGGCAGATTCGCAAACGAATTCTTGCCGTACAGCGCGTCCATCACTTTCACTTCCGTGTAGCTGTTGATGCCCTCGTCGAGCCACGCTTCTTCGAATTCGTTCGTCGCCACCATGCCGTACCAATATTGGTGGCCGAATTCGTGCTCGGTGACGATCTCCGGCAACAAGATTCCCTTGGGCATATTCCATGAAGTATCGCCGGTGATCAGCGTCGGATATTCCATGCCGCCCGCATCCTCGCCGCCGTGCGGCGGATCGATCAGCGTGATCCGGTCGTAGGGATACGGGCCGTACCATTTGTCGAACATCGTCAGCGATCCCTTGATCGCCTGCACGTAGCGCTGCGCGCTGGACATGTTGCCGGGCGAGATCAGTACGATGATCTTCACGGGCTGTGCGCTGCCTTGCCACCGGTCTTCCACGCGCGTGAAGCTGGGGCTTGCCGCCCACGAGAAATCGTGTACGTCTTCGGAGCGATAGTGCAGCGTCATCGAACCGTCCGGATTGTCGTGGCGGTCCACCAGATCGCCCGCCGCGCCCACCACTTCGTTGCGCGGCAGCGTGATCTTCACGTCAAACGTGCCGAAGTCCGCGAAAAATTCCGTCGATGCATGGAACTGATGGCAGTTCCACGCGTTCTTCCACCACACGCCGACTTTCGGGAACCACTGTCCGACCATGTCGAAGTCGCGCTTGTAACCGGTACGCTCCACCACTTCCGGCAAAATGTCGTGAAACGTGAGAGAAAACTTCGCCGTTCCCCCCGGCGGCACCGGCTTCGCGAGCGTTACCTGAAATACCGTCTTGTCCTGAGTATTGTCGTCGTCGGGGTGAATGAACTGCATCTGGCTGGTAAGGTCCACTCCGTCGGCTTCGAGGTGCTTCACCTCAATAGCGCCGTAGTGCAGCGGATCCCAGCCCGAACCCGGGCCGTTGCCGCGCGTCCCGGAACGGTGAACTTCCGTCATGAACGTCGATTGCGGCTGAAACGCATTTAGATAAAGGTGAAAAGGAAAAGTCTGCTGCGGCTGGCCGGTCAGGTTCAGATACTCCAGAGTTTCCGTAGCGTCGATCGTGTGCTTCACGGGATCGAGCTTCGCATCGATGTTGTACGCGACGATGCGGACCGAGAGTGTTTTCTCTCCGCCCTTTTGGGGCTCGTCGATCTTCACCGAAGGCAACGGATTCTTCGCGGGAGCCACGACGGCAGGTGATTGCGCCGCGGCTGCCGCCGATAGCGCCAGGAATCCCGCTAAACCACAGGTCAACCGGCCGAATCTCATTCGTCCTCCGAAACTTGCTGGTGCATACCCGCCAGGAAATATGATGGCGCCGTAAACAATATTCTAGGCATCCCATACGCGCAAGCTCGTTCGAAAGTTTCGCTTGTGGCGCGCGGGCACGTAAGTAGCTTATCGCTCTTGGCGTTCCCGCCTACCGTCGGGCCCGCCCAAGTTGACGCTGCCTCCCGCACCGAATAAAATTGACGTATCGGGAAAAATCTCTTCCAGCACCGGAATTCGTACTGATAGCATTCGGCCCAACTTGATGATCCCAACGCTCCTTCAACAAAAGCGCCATCAGCAGATCCTCACCGACGTGGTGCGCATGTACATCGAAACCGGCGAGCCGGTGTCGTCGCGCTCAATCGCGCGCGGCCACATCGAAGCACTCAGCCCGGCCACGATTCGCAACGTGATGGCGGATCTCGAGGACGGCGGCTTCTTGTACCAGCCGCACACCTCCGCGGGACGTGTCCCGACGGCTTCGGCGTACCGCTTTTTCGTGGAGCAAGTTGCCGCGCCCGCCACGGCTACGCCCGAAGATCGTCAGTGGATACGCCGCGAACTCGAATCCGCGCAAACTCCCGAAGCAGTGATGGAGCGCGCGAGCCACGTACTCTCCGCGGTGTCGCGCGGCCTCGGAATTTTCATTTCGCCGCCGCTGGCGCGAAGCGTCGTCGAGCATCTGAAATTTTTGCTGCTGCCTGATCGCCGAGTGCTCATCATTCTGATCACCAATGGCGGCACCACCCGCGACAAAGTCATCCGTCCCGACCGCGCGTTCGCGCAGGAAGATCTGGATCGCGTCGCCGATCATTTGAACCGCCACTACAAGGGTTGGACGCTCGAAGCGATGCGCACCGATTTGAAGCAGCAGGTCGAGCGTGACCGCGAGCAGTACAGCCGCATTTCCGCCGACGCTCTCGCGCTCTGCGACCACAGCGTTCTCGGCGACGGCAGCGAACGCAAAATTTACGTCGAAGGCGCTTCCCAGATTGCCGCCTCGCCCGACTTCACCGACCTCGGCCAGGTCCGCGAGCTGCTTCACGCCATCGAAGAGAAAGACAAGCTCATCGAGCTTCTGAGCGGCTGCATCGAGTCGCCGGAGCCGGTGCACGTTGAGCTGGGTCTCGACAAAATCACAAACGCAGGGAAGAACCTCGCCATCGTCTCAGCCACGTATTCCGCAAACGATCAGGTGCAGGGCACACTGGGCATCGTCGCGCCGATGCGCATGCACTACGAGCGCGTGATCACCGCCGTGGCTTTCATGGCCCAATTCTTCTCTGAGAATCCACAAGGGAGCTAATTCGTGTCTTCGCACAAACGCAGTTCGAATCGCGAGCCAGATGAGCCGGTGGCGGCAGCCGCTCCGGTCCCCGAACCGGACGCCGCCGCGACGGGCGCCGACGGCGAGACTTCGCTCGTTGAGCTAATTAAGAAATTGGAAGCCGAGAAGGCTGAGCTGACCGCGACAATGCAGCGCCGCCAGGCGGATTTCGAAAACTACAAGAAGCGCGTCGAAAAAGAAGCCAGCCAGGCGCGCCATCGCGGCGTCGAGGCCGTCGTCGAGCCGTTGCTTGGAGTGCTCGACGGTTTTGACCGCGCGCTCGCCGGCAACCACGATCCGGCCTACGCGGAATATCGCAAGGGCTTCGAGCTGATCCGCGGCCAGATTTGGAACATTCTTTCGAAGCAAGGCGTGCAGCGCGTCGATTCCGTCGGTAAAGAGTTCGACCCGAACCTTCACCACGCGATTGAGAAAGTGGAAACGGCCGATCATGCAGAGGGGATAGTCGTGGACGAACTCGCGCCGGGATACACGTTCCAGGGCCGAGTGCTGCGCCCCGCGATGGTCCGCGTAGCGACGGGCGCACCAAACTAAGTTTCGCGTTTTGCACAAGCCCTCGCTCACGCCAGCGCGCTCGTAACAGCAGCATCGTGGCGCGCGGCAGCGCATCGAATTTTGAAGGACGGTACATCGATAAATGCCAGCCAAGGATTCGCAGGACTATTACGTCATTCTCGGCGTCGAGCGCGACGCCTCCGCCGATCAGATCAAGTCCGCGTACCGCAAGTGCGCGATGCAGTGGCATCCGGACCGTAATCCCGACAATAAAACCGAAGCCGAAGAAAAATTTCGCCTCGCCTCCGAAGCCTACGGCGTGCTCTCGGATCAGCAGAAGCGCTCGGTGTACGACCGTTACGGCGCCGCCGGACTGAACAGCCGCGGCTTCGACACCGGCTTCGATTCTTCCGTATTCACCGATTTTCAAGACATTCTCGGCGAGATGTTCGGATTCGACGATATCGGCGGCCGCCGCCGTGGAGGTCGCGGTTCGCGCGGCCAGCGTGGCGCCGATCTTCGTTACGACATGTCGCTCACTTTCGAAGAAGCGGCGACCGGCGTCAGCTCGCAGATCCGCATCTCGCGCAACGAAACTTGCGAGCCCTGCAAAGGTACCGGCGCCAAGCCCGGCACGGGCATGACTCCCTGCAAGACTTGCGGCGGCCGCGGGCAAATGTCGTACTCGCAGGGATTTTTCTCCATCACGCGCACGTGCCCGGCCTGCCAGGGCGCGGGCCAGGTGATTAAAGACGCGTGCCTTTCGTGCCGCGGCCAGGGACGCATCGAACGCGAACGCACACTCGAAGTCGGCATTCCCGCGGGCGTCGATTCCGGCACGCGCCTTCGTATGGCCGGCCAGGGCGAACCCGGCACGCACGGCGGCTCTCCCGGCGACCTCTACATTTTTCTCGAAGTGAAAGAGCACGCGTTTTTCGAGCGCCGCGGCTCCGACCTCGTTTGCGAAATCCCGATCAGCATCGCGCAGGCCACGCTCGGCGTGAAAATCAAAGTGCCCACGCTGAAAGACGAAGAAGACCTCGAAATTCCGGAAGGCACCCAGTCCGGCCAGATCTTCCGCAAAAAAGGGAAGGGCTTGCCCAACCCGCACGGCGGCAAGGGCGACCTATATATCAGCGTCCGCGTCGTGATCCCCTCGAAAGTCTCGCGCGAACAGCGCAAGCTCCTCGAGCAGCTCGGCCAATCGATGAAAATCGACAACAAGCCCGCCGAGCGCAACTCCACATTCTTCGACAAAGTAAAAGACATTTTCGGATAAGCAGCTAAGCTATCCGCTCAATGCGCCGCCGTTTCTTCGTCGATAAATTTGAAAACGATTCCGCCACGCTGCGCGGCGACACCGCCAACCATCTCGCCCGCGTGTTGCGCGCCGAACCCGGCCAACTCTACGAACTGAGCGACGGCTCAACCCTCTGGCTCGCACGCATCGACGAAGTCGGGCTGGTCGCGCGCGGCGAAAACCGCGTGGAATTTTCTCTCGTCGAACAGCTGGCGGCCCCTATGCCGTCCGCGCACATCACGCTTCTACTCTCGCTCGTAAAATTCGACCGCTTCGAGTGGGCGCTCGAAAAAGCCACCGAACTCGGCGTCACCGAAATCATCCCCCTCGCCGCCGAACGCACCGACAAGCCTCTCGCCGCCGCCGCCGAAAAGCGCCACGATCGCTGGGTGAAAATCCTCCACGAATCCGCCCAACAGTCCCGGCGCCTCGCGCCGCCTACGCTTGCCGAAGCCATCCGCCCCGCGAAAGCCTTCGCCGCCGCACACGACGGTTTGAAGCTCATGCTTTCCGAACGCCGTGACGCGCCCTCGCTCCGCACGATCCTCGCCGCGCAGCCCCAGACGGCGACCGCTCAACGCTCCACGCTGGCCATCGGCCCCGAAGGCGGTTGGAGCGGCGCCGAACTCGAATCCGCCCGCGCCGCCCATTTCGCCGAAGCATCCCTCGGTGACCTCATCCTCCGCACCGAAACCGCTGTCGTCGCCGCGGTGGCAGTCGTCACATTCTCCCTGAACGCCAAGTAGCCAAATCCGCTCGCGACGCGTCCAAAACTCCGTACACCTCTGCGCTCCTGCCAGATTTGGCCCAGCGCGGCTCGCCGTGTTATAAATATCTGAGGACAGCATGTCGGACACTCCACAGACAGGCTCCGTCACCCCGCAAGCACCTGAGTCGTTGCCTCCTTTGCGGGGAGAGTTGCGCACCTGGACGCGCGACCTGGCCATCGCGCTCGGCCTGGTGCTGGTGATCATGATTTTTCTGTACCAGCCCGTGAAAGTGGAGGGCACCAGCATGGCCCCGCTTCTGAGCGATCAGGAGCACATCTTCATCAACAAGATCGTCTATCGCTTCGAGCCGATTGATCGCGGCGATGTTGTGGTTTTCTGGTATCCTCTCGACCGATCGAAATCTTTTATCAAGCGTGTGGTCGCGCTCCCCGGCGAAACGCTCGAGATTCGATTCGGCCACGTGTACATCAACGGCAAAGAAGTGGCCGAGCCGTACGTTCCGGCGAATTATCTGGACGGGTCGAGCTACGGTCCGGTGAAAATTCCGGAAGGGAATTACTTTGTGATGGGCGACCACCGCGATAGCTCCAACGATTCGCGCGTGTTCGGCCCCGTGGGGCGCAACTTCATTTACGGCAAGGCCGTCTTCGCTTATTGGCCGGTCGATCATTTCGGTTCGCTCACGGGCAGCAGCACTTCATCGACGGTTAACGCGGCGCCACGATAATGATGTTCGGAGGACACACTGACGCAGCAGGCTACAGGGCGCGCGATTCTCGCGCTGGAAGACGGACGCATATTTAACGGCCGCGCGGCGGGCGCTCGCACGCGCCGCGGCGGAGAAGTCGTTTTTAATACCGGCCTCACCGGTTATCAGGAAGTATTCACCGACCCGAGTTACTCCGGCCAGATCGTCTGCCTCACCTATCCGCACATCGGCAATATCGGCACCAATCACGACGACGAAGAATCTCCGAAGCCGTACATCGAAGGCCTGGTGGTGCGCGAATTTTCGCCGCTCGCTTCGAACTGGCGCTCCGAGGAATCGACGCAACAATATCTGGAGCGCCACGGCGTCCCGGTAATTTGGGATATCGATACGCGCGCGCTCGTGCGGCATTTGCGCGAAGTCGGCGCATTGCGCGGCGTCGTCTCGACGGACGGCACCTCCGCTGAAGCGCTCGTGAAAGAGGCTAAGGCGCTGCCGACCATGGCAGGGCAGGAGCTTGCGAGCCGCGTCACTGTCGCGAAGTCGTACGAGTGGACCAAGGGCACTGTCGATCTTTCCGCCGAACGCGCAGCTCACGCCGCGACAGCTGGCGCTACGGGCGCCGGCACTGCGGTCGCGCCCGCGCGCGCAAAAATCGTTGAACCCGGCACGAAGCGGCATCGCGTGGTCGCCTACGACTACGGCATCAAGCAAAATATTCTGCGCCTGCTCGTCGATCACAACTGCGACGTCACCGTTGTCCCCGCGAAAACTTCCGCCGAAGATGTGCTGGCGCTGAAGCCCAACGGCGTCTTCCTCTCAAATGGCCCGGGCGACCCCGAGCCGATTCACTACGCCGTCGATAACATTCGCAAGCTCGTCGGCCGCGTGCCGATTTTCGGCATCTGCCTCGGCCACCAGCTCTGCGGCCTCGCGCTCGGCGGCCGCACCTTCAAATTGAAATTTGGCCACCACGGCGTGAATCATCCGGTGAAAAATCTGCTCACGCAGAAAGTAGAAATTACATCGCAGAATCATGGCTTCTGCGTCGATCCCGAATCGCTGCCGTCGAGCGACGTCGAGATCACGCATGTGAACTTGAATGACCACACGAACGAAGGCATGCGCCATCGTTCGTTGCCGCTTTTCAGCGTGCAGTACCACCCGGAAGCATCGCCCGGCCCACACGACGCACGCTATCTGTTCGACGAGTTCACAAAATTGATGGACGGAAGGGCGGAGTTTTAACTCCGCCGTAACAGACGTGGCAGGAGACCGGCTTTAGCCGCTGAAGCCAAATGGCGCGACCGAAACATCGCACGAAAGCCGCCGGAACATACTTTGTGACGACGAGCACTCGAGAGCACATGCCGCTACTTCAAAACCCGGCCACCGCTACAATCGTCGAACAAGCGATCTTTCGCTATCGCGACCAAGGCCACTTCCTCGTTCATCGTCACGTCGTAATGCCGGATCATTTTCACGCAATCCTGACTCCGAGTGGGAACACCAGCCTCGAGAAGTCGATGCAGCTGATCAAAGGCGGCTCGTCGTACGACGCGGGCAAACAGCTCGAGAAAAAGTTGCCGCTGTGGCAGGCGGGATTCACAGAACATCAGATTCGCGACCAACGCGATTTCGATACGCACGTGGCGTATATCGACGAAAATCCGGTGAAAGCTCGAATCGTTGACCAGCCTGCGGCTTACCAGTGGTCCTCGGCTCGAGCCACATATCGACTGGACGTTTGGCCGCAAGCTTCAGTGGCTAAAGCCGGTGCGGATGCGAACGACGATTCGGCGGAGCTAAAGCTTTGCCCTTCCGAAAGCCCTAAACTTTAGAGGAAAATGCCAAGACGCAACGACATTAAGAAAGTTCTGATCATCGGCTCCGGCCCGATTGTGATCGGCCAGGCCTGCGAGTTCGATTACTCCGGCACGCAGGCATGCAAAGCGCTGCGCTCGGAAGGCTTTAAAGTCATCCTCGTCAACTCGAATCCCGCGACGATCATGACCGATCCCGAGATTGCCGACCGCACCTACATCGAGCCGCTCTCGAAGGAATATCTCGAAGCCATCATCGCGATCGAGCGGCCAGACGCCGTGCTGCCCACCGTCGGCGGACAGACGGCCCTGAATCTCGCCGTTGAACTCGCCGAAGCCGGCATCCTCGCGAAATATAATGTCGAGCTTCTCGGCGCGTCGCTCAATGCCATCAAAATCGCCGAAGACCGCCTGCTCTTCAAAGACGTCTGCCGCCGCGTCGGCCTCGAAGTCCCAGCTTCCGAAGTCGTCACCGAAGTCGCCGAAGCCGTGCGTCTCGCAGACAAGCTCGGATATCCCGTCGTCATCCGTCCGTCCTTCACGATGGGGGGAACGGGCGGCTCCATTGCTTACAATCGCGAAGAATTCGCGGACCTCATCGCGCGCGCTCTCGACGCCAGCCCGATGCATCAGGCGCTAATCGAACAGTCCGTCCTCGGCTGGAAAGAATACGAACTCGAAGTGATGCGCGACAACCGCGACAATTTCGTCGTAATTTGCTCGATCGAAAATGTGGACCCGATGGGCGTCCACACCGGCGATTCGATTACTGTCGCGCCTGCGCAAACGCTCACCGACAAGGAATACCAGCACATGCGCGACGCGGCCGCGAAGATTATTCGCGAAGTGGGCGTCGAAACCGGCGGATCAAACATTCAGTTCGCCGTCGATCCCGCCACCGGCCGCATGACCGTGATCGAGATGAACCCACGCGTCTCGCGCAGCTCCGCGCTCGCCAGCAAAGCCACCGGCTTCCCAATCGCGAAAATTGCCGCGAAGCTTGCGCTCGGCTGGACGCTCGACGAAATCCCCAACGACATCACCAAGAAAACGCCGTCGTCATTCGAGCCGTCGATCGACTACGTTGTCGCCAAGATTCCGAAGTTCCAGTTCGAAAAATTCCCGGGCAGCGATCCCACGCTCACCACGCAGATGAAGTCGGTCGGTGAAGTGATGGCCATCGGCCGCAATTTCCAGGAAGCGCTGTGCAAAGCGATCCGTTCACTCGAGCCGAGCAGCGCGTGGCGCCCTCCGGCCGACGTAAATACCGCGATGATCCGCGAAAAGCTCAGCGTCCCCGGGCCGGATCGCATTCACTGGCTCTTCGAAGCGCTCGAGCGCGGCATGTCGCGCGATGAAGTCTGCAACCTCACGAAGATCGATCCGTGGTTCATTCGCCAAATGGAAGCGATGCTCGAAGTGGATAAGCGCGTCGCCGCCACCACGCTGAGCAAGTCGTCGCCAGAGCTGCTGCTCGAAGCCAAGCGTTCCGGCGCAAGCGACGAAGAAATCGCCAAGCTCTGGAACGTGAAAGCCGCAAGCGTTCGCGCTCGCCGCAAAGAACTCGGCGTGCAGCCGGTCTTCAAGCGCGTCGATACCTGCGCCGCGGAATTCGAGTCCTTCACGCCGTATCTTTACTCCACATACGAAGAAGAGGACGAGTCCGGCGCCGTCGATCGACCGAAAGTCGTCATCCTCGGCAGCGGGCCGAACCGCATCGGGCAGGGAATTGAATTCGATTACTGCTGCTGCCACGCGGCGTTCGCGTTGAAAGAAGACGGCTACGAAACCGTGATGGTCAACTGCAACCCGGAGACCGTCTCCACCGACTACGACACGTCCGACCGCCTCTACTTCGAGCCGCTCACCCTCGAAGACGTGCTTGCGATTCTCGACAAGGAAAAGCCGCAGGGCGTGATTGTTCAGTTTGGTGGCCAGACGCCGCTGAACCTCGCCATCGCGCTCAAGCAAAACGGCGCGCGAATCATCGGCACCGATCCTGAATCGATCGACCTCGCGGAAGATCGCAAGCGATTCGGCGCGCTCCTGAGCGAACTGAAAATTCCGCAGCCGCGCGCGGCCTCCGCAATGGAGCCGCAGGAAGCCGTTAAGCTCGCCACCGAGATTGGCCTTCCCGTGCTCGTGCGCCCGAGTTACGTCCTCGGCGGCCGCTCAATGGTCATCGCCTACGACCTCAAGACCGTCGAAGAATACGTTGCCCAAGCCGTCCTGATCGGCGGCCTCTCCGATCCCAAGCGCCCAATCCTTATCGACCAGTTCCTCGAAGACGCCACCGAAGTGGACGTCGATGCGCTCGCCGACGGCGAAGACGTAGTGGTCGCGGGAATTATGGAGCACATCGAAGAAGCCGGCATTCACTCCGGCGATTCTTCATGCGTGCTGCCAAGCGTCACGCTGAAGCCCGCGATTCTCGATCGCATCCGTGATTACACCGCCCGCCTCGCGAAAGCTCTGAAAGTCGTTGGCCTGATGAACGTCCAGTACGCGATCCAGCGCGACCAGGTTTACGTGCTCGAAGTGAACCCGCGCGCCTCGCGCACGATTCCGTACGTGAGCAAAGCGACGGGCGTGCCAATCGCTAAAGTGGCCGCGCGCCTGATGACCGGCCGCAAGCTGCGTGATCTGCATCTTCCGACCACGGAGCACAACGGCGTAAAGGAACTCACGCTGCACAATTTCTACGCGGTGAAGTCGCCGGTATTCCCGTTCAACAAGTTTCGCGGCGTCGATACGATTCTCGGTCCCGAGATGCGTTCCACGGGCGAAGTCATGGGCATCTCGTCCACCTTCGGCCTGGCATTCGCAAAAGCGCAACTCGCCGCTGGCCAGCGCTTGCCGACGAAGGGAACTGTGTTCCTCAGCGTCAACGATCACGACAAGCGCCACGTCGCATTCGTCGTCCAGGATTTACTCGCCGCCGGATTGAAAGTCGTCGCCACGCGCGGCACCACCGCCGCGTTGGCTAATGCCGGCGTCGAAGTCGAGTCCGTTTACAAGGTCAACGAAGGGCGCCCGAATATCGTCGATCTGATCAAGACCGGCAAAATTCAGCTCGTCATCAATACGCCGCTCGGCCGCGAATCCTTCTACGACGAAAAATCCATTCGCCGCGCCGCGATCCGCTACAACGTTCCGTGCATCACCACGCTCTCCGCCGCCAGCGCCGCTGCCCGCGGCATCCGCGCCATGTCCGGCCACGCCGTGGACGTAGCCGCCCTGCAGGATTTGCACACGCGCAAATCCGCTGCCACCGTAGAAAAGTAGCGCCGCGGACCACACTCCAGGCAAAGCCCCGACTTCTTGCCTCGATCGCAGAAGGGAAGAAACGCAGGTGGCACAGGCTGGACTTCGCCTGTGTGACACGCGCGCTTAAGCACGCGCCCACACCGGCAAGATTGCCCATGCTACTCACTGAATGTTGTAAAATGCCGCGATGAAACTGACAGGCATCTTCGCCCCGCTCACCACGCCCTTCGCCCCTAGCGGCGAAGTCGATTACGCCGCCTACGCCCAAAACATCGCCCGCTTCAACAAAACCAAGCTCGCCGGCTACGTAATCAACGGCTCCACCAGCGAATCCGTCCTGCTCCGTTGGAGCGAAGTGTACCGCCAGTGGGAAGTCGCGCTAGAGCACACGGCGCAAGGCAAAGAGCTCATCGCCGGCACCGGCGCCGAATCCACCGCAGAGACGATCGCGCACACCAATCACGCTGCAAGCCTCGGTTACAAAGCCGCCCTCGTGCGCACGCCGAGTTTCTACAAGCCGGCCATGACCGAAGACGCACTGGTCGAGCACTATCTCCGCGTCGCCGACGCCGCGAAAATTCCGATTCTCGTTTATTCCGTGCCGATCTTCACGCACGTCACTGTCGAAGCGCCCGTCGTCGCGCGCACTTCGAAACACCACAACATCATCGGCATCAAAGACAGCTCCGGCAACGTCGCCGCCCTCACCGCTTCCATCGCCGCCGCGCCCAAAGAATTCAAAACGCTCGTCGGCTCCGCCTCAGCGCTCTACGAAGCTCTCGAAGTTGGCGCCACCGGCGCGATTCTCGCGCTTGCCAATGCGTTTCCCGATGTGTGCGCCGACATCTACGAACTCTCCCGCTCCGGCCATCGCGAGAAAGCTCTCGCACTTGCGCAAACTCTTGCCGCGCCCGCGAAAATACTCGGCCCGCAATACGGCATCGCCGGCCTCAAATACGCGATGGAGCATTACGGCTACCTCGGCGGCCCCACGCGCCTGCCTCTTCTGCCTCTCACAGAAGCCGCCCGCCGCGAAATCGACGCAATGCTCGCGAATCTCGGCGCCCAAGCCGTGCATCAGACGTAGGAGCCTTTTCCACGCCTCCCGCGTCTGAACGCCCACGCGCCGGCGTATAGCTCACGAACTCACGCGCATCCTCCTGGAGAACGTTTGCAGCCCCTGGCCCTCACAACCACCGCCGCATCGCAGCTCCGCAGCCGAGCCCACAGAGTGGCACAGGCTGGAGTTGGCCTGTGTGCCGTTGCCTTTCGCTGTCGCGTCGCTCAAAAGTGCGCGAGACCGGACGCGCGATGACCATCCAGTCCCACTGCGTTTCCTTCCGCGAGATCCCGCAGACCACCAAAATTTTCTCGTCGTTCCTCGAAGACTTCTCGAAAGTCGCGCGCTACTACTCCTACCCCCCCACGCTCGATGGCCTAAAGCAATCCGCCGCCAGCGTGGCACTCGATCCCGAATCGCGCCGCACCGTCGCCGAAGTTCTCCGCGCGCAAAATAAATCCTTCGGCTCGTCCGTCGCCGCATTCAAGAATCTTGACCGCCTCGCGAACGGCGCCGTCGCCGTCGTCACCGGCCAGCAAGTCGGCCTCTTCGGTGGCCCCGCCTACAGCATTTACAAAGCGATCACCGCCGCGCGATTCGCCGCCGAACTCACGCGCCAGGGCATCGACGCCGTTCCCGTTTTCTGGCTCGCCACTGAAGATCACGACCTCGACGAAATCGATCACGCCTCTTGGGTCACCTCGAAAGGCCGGCACGAATATAAGCTCGTGCCGGAAAAACACGCCGAAGGCAGCCGCGTCGGCGAAATCGTCCTCGGCCCGAAAATCCAGGCCATCGTTTCCGAAGCCGCCTACTCGCTCGAAGGCCCCGATTCCGACGCCGTCGCGCAAGCTCTTCGGGAGTCCTACACAGCGCAGGATACGTTCGGCTCCGCGTTCGGCAAATTGATGGCGCGCCTGCTCGCGAATCTCGGAGTGATACTTTTCGATCCGCTCGAGCCGCAGCTTCACCGCGTCGCTGCGAAAATCTACCACCGCGCCCTCGACGAATCCGGCGCCCTGCGCGACGCGCTCATCGAACGCTCGAAGGAACTCGATCGCGGCGGATTCCACGCGCAAGTAATGGTCTCGCGCGAATCCACGCTGCTTTTCTTCAACGTCGATGGCCGCCGCGAGCCTTTGCGCGAACGCAACGGGAAATACTTCGCAGGGAAGTCCAGCTTCACGCTTGAAGAGCTTCACGCCGCGATCGACCGCGACCCGGAAGGCTTCACGCCTAACGTTCTCTTGCGTCCCGTCGTGCAAGACGTCCTGCTGCCCACCGCAGCCTACGTCGGCGGCCCCGCCGAAATCGCCTACATGGCGCAAGCCGAGATCGTTTACAAAAAACTCGTCGGCCGCATGCCCTGCATGTTGCCGCGCGATAGCTTCACGCTCATCGAGCCCGCCGTCGCGCGCCTGCTCGCCAAATACGATCTTTCGTTTGAAGACCTCTTCGCCGGCCGCCAGGCTGTCCGCACGAAAATGGAGCAGTCTTCGCTGCCGCGTGCTCTCGCCAAAAGATTCGAGACGAACGAAAAGGCGCTGCAAAAACTGATCGCCACGTACAAAGACCCGCTCAAAAAACTGGACAAGACGCTCCTCGGCGCTCTGGAATCCACCGAAAAGAAAATGCTCTACCAGTTCACCAAGCTGAAGGGCAAAGCCGGCCGCGCCGAAAATTTCCGCACCGGCGTCCTCGATCGCCACGAACGCATCATCCTCGACGCGATCTACCCGCACAAAGGTCTGCAGGAACGCACGCTCGGCGCCCTGCCATGGCTCGGCCTCTACGGCGGCGAGCTGCTCGAAAATCTCGAGACCTACGCCGGCGAATCCGGTGCCACCGCCGCGTGCTCGCGCCAGCACCTCGTCGTCGTCCTGTAGCGGCGAACGGCGGGGCTTTAGCCACGCCATGTGCGCGCGCGACAGAGCGGCTTTAGCCGCTGAAGCCTCGCCGTCTTACCAGCCTCGCGGCCGGCACCCTCGAATCGTTGCGGCCATGCTAAAATGCACGCCGCACAAACAGCGCACTCTCAGTATCCGGCGGAGGCTTGAAATGAAAATCACTCCTGGCAAGCGCAAAGGCCTGGAAGCGGTCAGCGATTCACGCGGCGTAATCGCCGCGGCGGCGATGGATCAGCGTGGCTCGCTCAAGAGCTACTTCGCCAAAGAAAAGGGCATCGACAAAAAAGACGTCCCGCCGCAGATGCTCGAGGAATTCAAGGAAGCAGTGTCGAAGGCGCTCACTCCGCACGCCAGCGCCATTCTTCTCGACCCCGAATACGGCCTGCCCGCCGCGAAAGCGCGCGCCAAAAATTCCGGCCTCTTACTGGCGTACGAAGACAGCGGCTACGACAACACCCGTCCCGGCCGCCTGCCCGACCTTCTCTCCGATTGGTCCGTGCAGCGCCTCGTCAAAGCCGGCGCCGATTGCATCAAGATCCTCCTCTACTACACGCCCTTCGATCCGCCCGAGATCAACGACATCAAGCACGCCTGGACCGAACGCATCGCCGGCGAGTGCACCGCGGCCGACGTCCCGTTTTTCCTAGAGCTGGTCGGCTACGTGGAAGCGGGCGACGAGAAGGGCATCGACTACGCGAAAAAGAAGCCCGAGATCGTCACCAAGAGCATGGAAGAATTTTCGAAGCCCCAGTACGGTGTGGACATTCTGAAAGTCGAAGTGCCCGTGAACATGGCCTTCGTCGCCGGCTCGAAATCCTGCAAGGGCGAATCGGCCTATTCACGCGACGAAGCCAAAGACCTTTTCCGCAAAGCCGCTGCCGCCGCGAAAAAACCGTTCATCTATCTGTCCGCCGGCGTCTCGAATGACGTCTTCACCGAAACCCTCGATCTCGCGTCCGAATCCGGCACTCCGTTCTCCGGCGTGCTCTGCGGCCGCGCCACCTGGAAAGACGCAATTCCCATCTACGCCAAAGGTGGCGTGAAGCCTCTCGAAGATTGGCTCGCCGATCAGGGCGTGAAAAATATCGAGAACGTGAACGCGCATCTCACTGCCGCAAAGCCTTGGTACAGCTTCTACGGCGCAGCCAGCGCCGCCGCTCTCGGCGACTAGCAGCACTCACAAACTCGCAGCATCACAAGGGCACGGATCGCGCAACGCGGCACAGCGCCTCCGTGCCCTCCGCATTTCTCGCCTTTCTCCGTGAAATGTTCCACGCCCTTGAATTTGCCTTTGTATCCTTCTCGTTTGCGCGCGGGAAAAATTTCCACTACAATGAATGTTTCAGCAGGTCGCCACGAAGCGGCTGTAGTGTATCCAGTATCTCCGGACGCCGCCGTGCCACCCGCCGGAAACCCCTGAAATGGCAGAAGATACCACTCCAATCAGCCTGGCCTTCGACGAGGCCGACGAGTACCGCCCCGAACCGCCCCCAGCTCCCGAAATCCCAGCCTGGAAAGACGGCAGCACGCGAATCGGCATTCACACCTCCATCGCGGGAGACATTTCATCCTCGCTCGAAATCGCGCACGGCCTCGGTGCCAACGCGCTCCAAATATTCTCGTCCAGCCCGCGCATGTGGGATCGCGGCATTTCCCGCATCGCCGATGCCGATGCCAAGCGCTTCCGCGACCGCCGCAAGGAACTCGGCCTCGGCCCGCTCGTCATTCACTGCAATTATCTGGTCAACCTCGCGTCGCCGAATCCGGTGCTGCGCGCGCGCTCCGTCCAGGCATTCCACGGCGAACTCGTTCGTGCCATCGCGCTTGGCGCCGACTACCTCGTAATTCATCCGGGCAGCAGCCGCGATACCACGCCGGAAGCCGCCATCTCTTCGATCGCGTCTGGAATTCGCCAGTCCGCGCGCGGCCTGAAGCTCGGCGATCTCGTCATACTGCTCGAAAATACAGCCGGTCACGGCTTTTCCATCGGCGCCAAATTCGAAGAGCTGCGCGCCATTCGCGATCTGCTGCGCGATTTGCCCATCGGCGTCTGCGTCGATACCGCGCACACGTTCGCGGCCGGCTGGGACATTCGCACCGCCGAAGGCCTGGATGCAACGCTCCAACACATCGAAGCGACCGTCGGCCTGAAGTGCGTTCACGTCGTGCACACCAACGATTCGAAAACGCATCACGGCTCGCGCGTCGATCGCCACGACCACATCGGCAAAGGCAAAATCGGCCTCGATGCCTTTGCGCGCATCCTGAACCACCCGCTGCTCGCCGGCCGCGCGTTCATTCTCGAGACGCCGATTGATTCGCCGGGCGACGACAAGCGCAACGTCGCAGCCCTCTGGAAGTTGCTCGGTCGCGAAGTGAAAGCCACCGGCGACGGCATGAAGCCTCGACCTCACGCGAAATCAAAATCTGGCAAATCACGCGGCGCAAACAAATCCAAAGCCGCGAAAACCAAGAAACGCACTGCGCCGAAGCGCAAAGCCACCGCGAAAAAATCGCCAAAACGAGGAAAGTAATCTTGGCAGAATCCGATCCGCGACCAGCCTTCTACGACCCGCAACAAATTGAAACCAAGTGGCAGAAAGTCTGGGCCGACGAAGGCGCCTTCAACGCCGACGAAACTCCCGGCCGCAAAAAGTTCTACATGCTGGAAATGCTGCCGTACCCCTCCGGCACGCTCCACATGGGCCACATGCGCAACTACACCATCGGCGACGCCGTCGCCCGCTACAAGCGCATGACCGGCCACAACGTCCTGCACCCGATGGGTTGGGATGCCTTCGGCCTGCCCGCGGAAAACGCCGCGATCAAAAATAAAACCAAGCCGCGCGATTGGACGCTGAAGAACATCGCCGAATTCCAGCGCGTCCTACGCCGCTTCGGGTTCAGCTACGACTGGCGCCGCGAAATTTCCACCTGTGAGCCCGACTATTACCGCTGGAACCAGTGGCTCTTCCTCCGCATGCTGGAGAAGGGCATCGCGTACCGCAAGAAGTCGCAAGTGAACTGGTGCCCCGCCTGCTCCACCGTGCTCGCAAACGAGCAGGTCATCGACGGCTTCTGCTGGCGCCACGAAGACATTCGCGTCGAAATCAAAGAGCTCGAACAGTGGTTCTTCCGCATCACGCAATACGCCGATCAGCTGCTCGACGATATGAAGCAGCTCGAGGGCGGCTGGCCCGAGCGCGTGCTCACCATGCAGCGCAATTGGATCGGTAAATCCATCGGCGCGCGTGTGAAGTTCGCCGTCCCCGCGCTCGGCTCGAGTACGGACGACTCCCTCAACTCGATCGAAATTTTTACCACGCGCATCGACACGATCTACGGCGCTACCGCGCTTGTACTTTCGCCCAAGCATCCGCTGCTGCCGCAAATCATGGAAGGCTCGCCCGCGGCAGCCGCCGTGGACGCCGAGTGGAAGAAGATGCGCCAGACGCGCATCAGCGCCGCCGACCTCGCCACCACCGAGAAAGAAGGCTTCTTCACCGGACGGTACGCCGTCAATCCGTTCTCCGGCGAGCAGGTACCCATCTGGGTCGCGAACTTCGTTCTCGCCGAATACGGCACCGGCGCGATCATGGCAGTCCCCGCGCACGATGAGCGTGACCACGAATTCGCCACGAAATTCAAGCTGCCGATCAAGATCGTCGTGCAGCCGCTCGAAGGCGATCTGATCTCCGCGGACAAGCTGACCGAGGCAGTCTCGAATCACGGCCGCCTCGTCGATTCCGGCCCGTACACCGGCCTCACCACCGACGAAGCTCTCACGAAAATGGCCGCCGATGCGCGCGCCAAAGGTTTCGGCGACGCCGAAATCAATTATCGTCTCCGCGATTGGGGCGTTTCGCGCCAGCGGTACTGGGGCACGCCGATCCCAGTCGTCTATTGCGAAAAAGACGGCATTGTCGGAGTTCCCGACGATCAGCTTCCCGTGAAGCTGCCCGAAAACGTGCAGCTCACCGGAGAAGGGCAGTCGCCGCTCGCCAGTTCACCCGATTTTGTGAATACGAAGTGCCCAAAGTGCGGCGGTCCCGCGCGGCGCGAGACGGACACGATGGACACCTTCGTCGATTCATCGTGGTATTTCTACCGTTACACCGATCCGCACAACACCAACGCGCCCTTCGCAAAAGAAAAGGCCGCGTATTGGTTCCCAATCGACCAGTACGTCGGCGGGATCACGCACGCCATCCTTCACCTGCTGTACTCGCGCTTTTTCTGCAAAGTAATGCGAGACATCGGCCTCGTCACACACAACGAACCAATCGCGCGCCTCTTCACCCAGGGCATGGTGCAGAAGGGCGGAGTAGCAATGTCCAAATCGCGCGGCAACGTCGTCGGCGCGATCGACATGGCGGACCGCTACGGCTGCGACACCGGCCGCCTCTATACGCTCTTCGCCGCGCCGCCCGAGAAGGATCTCGAATGGAGCGAGCAGGCCATCGAAGGCGCCTCGCGCTTCCTCACCAAGCTCTACAAACTCGTCGCGCGCCTTGCTCCAGCGCTCACCCAGGCTGATTCGCACCGCGACAATGCCGCCGCGCTCACAATCAGCACGGACAAAGAGCGCAAGCTGCTTCGCGCCGTCCACCAGACGCTCAAGCGCATCACCAACGACTACGAAGGCCGCTGGCACTTCAATACGTCCGTCGCCCTCGTGATGACGCTCGTCAATACGCTGCAGGAACTCGAGCCGCTCGACCAGGACATGTCGCCCGCCGTCTTGAAACACGCGCTCGAAATTCTCGTGCTCATGATCACGCCCATGACGCCGCACATCGCCGAAGAACTCTGGCAGATCCTCGGCCACTCCACCACGCTCACTCACGAATCCTGGCCGAAATACTCCGAAGGCCTTGCGCGCGAAGACGTCTTTGAAGTGATCGTCCAGGTCAACGGCCGCCTGCGCGGCAAAGTCATGGTAGAAGATGGTGTGGCAGAGGCCGACCTCCTCGCGCTCGCAAGGGCCGACGAGAAAGTCGCGAAGGAACTGGCCGGCAAGCAGATCGTCAAGACCATCGTCGTGCCCAACAAGCTGGTCAACATCGTCGTGAAGTAAAAGTAGGCGTCATACAATCGAGCGAAGGATGAACCGGATGACACCATCGAGCGGCGCCGCATGGCAAAAAGAAACGGAAAGCCTCGTCAGCAGCACCAAGCATGGCATCATCGTCCTCGACTTCGGCGGCCAATACACGCAGCTCATCGCGCGCCGCGTTCGCGAGCAGCAGGTTTTCTCCGCAGTGCTGCCGTGCACCGCAAAGCTCGACGAAATTCGCGCGCTCGAGCCGGTCGGCATCATCCTGTCCGGCGGCCCCAGCTCTGTGTATGACAAAGACGCTCCGTACTGCGACCCGAAGGTCCTCGACTTCGGCGTCCCCGTCCTCGGCATCTGCTACGGTATGCAGTGGCTCGCGCACACGCTCGGCGGCAGAGTTTCTCCCGCAGACCGCCGCGAATACGGCCGCGCTTCGCTCGACCTCACGCCCGGCTCCAAACTTTTCTCCGGCATACCCGCCGCTCTGAATATTTGGAATTCGCACGGCGACCACGTCATCGACCTTCCCGAAGGTTTCGCGATCACCGGCCGCACGCACAACGCCATCGCTTCCGTCGAAAATTCCGCCAAAAATCTCTACGGCGTGCAATTCCACGTGGAAGTGAACCACACCGAACGCGGCACGGACATCCTTCGCAACTTCATCTTCGAAGTCTGTGGCGCCAAGCAAAATTGGAATCGCGCCGGCTTCATCTCCGCCACCATCGACTCGATCCGCAAGCAGTCCGAAGGCGCACGCGCCATCTGCGCACTCAGCGGCGGCGTCGATTCCGCCGTTGCCGCGGCCCTGGTTCACCGCGCCATCGGCGATCGCCTCACCAACGTCTTCGTCAATACGGGTCTCCTCCGACGCAACGAATTTGAAGAAACCCTCGCGCTCCTCCGCGACCGCCTGCACCTCCACGTGATCGGCGTTGACGCCACCGACCGTTTCCTCGCCAAACTCGCCGGCGTCACAGATCCAGAAAAGAAACGCAAAATCATCGGCTACGAATTCATCGAGATCTTCGCCGAAGAACAACGCAAGCTCGTCGCCGCCTCAAAAGACGGCCTGCCCGTGAAATTTCTGGTGCAGGGAACTCTCTACCCAGACGTCATCGAATCCGTGAGCGTGAAAGGCCCATCCGCCGTCATCAAGTCGCACCACAACGTCGGCGGCCTGCCTGACGACATGCCCTTCGGCCTCATCGAACCGCTCCGCGATCTCTTCAAAGACGAAGTTCGCCAGATCGGCAGGGAATTGGGCCTTCCCGAAGAAATCCTCATCAAGCATCCGTTCCCAGGTCCGGGGCTTGCCGTCCGAATTCTTGGCGACGTCACCCGCGAAAAACTAGACACGCTTCGCGGTGCCGATGCCGTCGTCGTCGAGGAAATCCGCGCCGCCGGGCTCTACTCCAAAGTCTGGCAAGCCTTCGCCGTCCTGCTTCCGGTTCGCAGCGTGGGTGTCATGGGCGATGGCCGCACCTACGGCAACGCCATCGCGATCCGCGTCGTGGAATCTCTCGACGCCATGACCGCCGACTGGTCGCGCCTCCCCATGGACGTGCTCGAGCGCATGTCCGTCCGCATCGTGAACGAGGTTCCAGGCGTGAACCGCGTCGTTTACGACATCAGTTCCAAACCGCCCAGCACGATTGAATGGGAATAAAAGGTTTACGGGCTACGAAGTAAACTTCTGAGCATGGATCGAAGGGGTTGTTCCAGAATGAAACGGCGTTTTTTGAGCGGCCTTCACCTGCCGTGCCGCGGGGCCGGTTCTTTCGACGTTGCCGGGTTTGCCGTCGTTGCTAGCTTTTGCTAGCGGCTCGACATCTTTTGGGCCATAAACAACAGCAGGCGACGGTCGCCCTCATCGATTCGGCCCAACAGACGGCGGAAGCGCCCGAGTACACGCGCTTCTTTTCCTCGGCTTCCCCATACGATCTCGTCCGCCGACTTGCGCTTCGGCAAGTTCGGCAGCGCGGCGGGTGGCTCTTCGCCGTCGTAGAAAAGCTGGTAGAGCGGCACTTCCATCGCCCGCGCCAGCTTCTCTAGGGTTTCGATCGCCGGCACTGTGTGCCCGTTTTCGACGCGCGAAATATAGCATCGAAGCAGGCCAGTGCGCTTTTCGATGTCGCCCTGGGAAAGTTCCTTGGATTCACGTAGAAGACGGATACGGTCTCCGATTATCATGTGGGAATTGTCACATGGTTGATACTTGCTCGCAACACCTATCTATTTATCAGGCGTCATGAGATTTTATTGCGTGAAACCAAATCCCGATGCCTGACGTCCCAAAGAACGTGGCAGCCACCGCCTCTGCACTATCGATTCCGGTCGCCCGGAGCGAGAAGGCCGACATTGAGCACGACCTTGTCCGCCGCGCGCAGTCTGGCGAGGAAGCCGCGTTTGAAGAGCTGATCCGCCGCCACCAGCAGCGCGTGTTTGGCCTGGTGAACGGCATACTGCGCCGGCGCGACGATGTGGAAGACGTGGTCCAGCAGGTCTTCCTGAAAGTCTTCGTCTCGCTCAAGCGCTTCGATCAGCGCTCGGCGTTTTCCACGTGGTTGTACAAAATTTCGGTGAACGAATGCTGGGACTACCTGCGCAAGCGCAAAGTCCGGCCGCTCACCTATGAAGCCGATCTCTCCGAAGATCAGGTTTCGCGCCTCGACGGCGTGGCCTCGGCGGATAAGCCGCCCGAAGATCCCAGCCAGCGCGCCGAAGCCCGCGACCTGCTCGAGCGCATGCTCGAGAAGTTGCCGGAGGAAGATCGGCAGCTTTTGATGTTGAAAGAGGTTGAAGGCTTCTCGGTTCAGGAACTCGCCGGGATGCTCAACTTGAACGTGAATACGGTGAAAGTTAGGCTGTTTCGTTCTCGCGCACGCCTTACCGAAGTTTACAAGCGCAAGCTCGAATCGAACACGTCACAGCCGAATCCCAGGGAGAAGAGAGGCTGACCATGACGTCGGACCCTATGATTCAAACTTCGGGTGCCTGTCCGGACCTCGAAGCTCGGCTCTACGATCGCATCTCCGGCGAGATGTCCGCCTCAGACGCGCTCTTGATCGACGCCCATTTGAAAACTTGCCCCGCGTGCTCTGCCGCGTTCGAACGCGCTTCGTTCAGCGCGCGCTTGCTCCGCATCGCCGAGCCCACGCCCGACCCCGGTCCCGGCTTTGCCCACTTGACCATGGCTCACATCCGCCAGGCCCAACGCGACCTCGCCGAAGAACGCTCCATCTGGAGCCCGTTCGTCTCGCTCGCATGGAAATTCGCGGCCACCGCCGGCGTCGCTCTCGCCCTCGTGCTCACCTTCGATATTTCGCAGCATCGCACCGCTGTGGACGGCACCTATCTTTCGCCCTCCGGCGAATCGGAACTCTTCTCCGACGTGAGTTTCATCTCCGCCGACCGTGACGATTTTCTAGTTTCTCCAATGGACGATGACCATGGAAAACGCTAAGACGCGCAGTGAAGCGGCCGTTCTGGTTTTGATCGTGTTCCTTCTCGGAGCGATCGCCGGCGGCACCGCCAATCATCTGTGGGGCGAACGTGTATGGGGCAAGCAGCTCCCGCCCGCGCAAGCCACTCGCGAGCAGATCGTCGATAAGATGACCAAGGAGTTGAGCCTCACGCCGGATCAGGCTAAGCAGTTCGGCGACATCGTGGACGACACGCGCAGCAAGATTCACGCCGATTACACCGCCGCCGACGCTCAGCGCGACGAGCTCCGCGCCGCGGGCCGCGAACGGATCCGCGCCGTTCTTACTCCCGATCAGCGCCCGAAATTCGACGCGATCATGCAAAAACTCGACGAAGAACGCAAAAAAGATCCCAACGCGCACTAGCCGCTGCGTGCGCACCCGGCCCTTCTTCGCTTCCCGCGCCTTTCCCGGAGTGCGGTTGCGAAGCCACCGCTCCGCCACCCACGCAGCCCACGCCACTCAACAGGCTCGCCGGTCGCCCAAATGATCCGTGCCTCGCACCAATTTAGAGCGTGGGAGCGAAGCTACCGCTTTGCCGCCCATCAAACGCCAGGCACGGCGAAGCCTCGCGCACCGAAAACTTCGCTCCACAAGCGCCTCACCACCATACACACCTTCAGGCGCGCCACAGAATTCTCCGTGACTTTGAAGTCGCGTACCCGCGAATTCACACTGAGGAATGCCACCGGAATGACGAATGGGCAGGCACTTCTCGCTTTTCTCCGTGAAGTGTTTTGCCGTCCGGCCCGTGTGCGAGCCGCAATCTTAAAACGGAATATCCTCGTCCGAAATTTCCGGCCCACCCTGCGGCCCTGAATCGTCCGGAATTCCGCCGCCGTCAAACTCCGAATCTCCGCCGCGTCCGCCGCCACCGCCGTAGCCACCACCGCCCCCACTGCTGCTTCCGCTGCGTTGCGCGCCGCCACCGCCGCCCGCGCCGGCCGACGCGCCGTCCGCGCGCCCGCCCAGCATCCGGAAATTTGTGACCACGATTTCCGTCGTGCTCCGTTTCTGGTTTTCCTTATCCTGCCACTCGCGCGTCTGCAGCCGCCCCTCGACGAAGATCAGTGATCCCTTCTTCAAATACTGCTGCGCGATCTCAGCCTGCTTGGCCCACACCACCAGCCGGTGCCATTCGGTTTTCTTCTGCCGCTCGCCGTTTTTGTCTTTGTACGTTTCATCCGTCGCCAGCGAAAAATTCGATACCGCTTGTCCGCTCGGAGTGTATTTCGTCTCCGGATCGCGTCCCAGCCTGCCCACCAAAATCACTTTGTTTACAGACATGTTGTCTCAGCCTCTTTCGAACCGCTTGAGTATTCTGCGAGTATATCTGACTTCCCGCGCCGCCACCGCATTCCTTTGTTCGTCGCGATACCGCACACCGTTCGTGCTCACGCGGCTCCGTGAATTCACGAATAAATCCCATTTCGCGGATTTTATATCTGTTTCTTGTCTCGTCAATCGGCCAGCGGCAGGTGCCCAAATTGGTAAATCTTGGTAAATCGTTGTAATCGAGCCAAATTTCGCGGGTTTTTGCCATGCTGCGAATTTCTATAGCGTTGGAATCCCAATTGCATTAATCTCTGCAAAACTTTTTCCCGTTTTCATTGACGATGTGCCTGTTGGGTTTTGGGGACCGTGTTCTAGTACCTATTGGGGGAAACATGAATCCAGCCGCTGGTCGCTTTTCGCCCTACCGCTTCTTCGTCGCCGCTCTATTCGTCTTTTTTCTGTTCGGCTTCGCCGCCTCCGCCGTCCGCGCTCAAGACAACTCCAGCGTCACCGGCGTCGTCACGGACACTTCAGGCGGCGTCATCGCCGGCGCCAGCGTCACGTTGGCAAACCCAGGCATCGGTTTCACCCAGACCCGCACCACGAACTCTATCGGCGTTTACGAATTCTCGGACATTCCTCCCGCTTCGGATTACACCCTCACCTTCTCGAAGGACGGCTTCTCGAACCTGACTATCGACAAGTTCACTCTGAACGTCGGCAACAAAGAGACTCGCGACGCTCAATTGAAGGTGGGCGACTCAAAGGTCACCGTCGAAGTCACCTCCACACCCACCGAGACCCTGAACACCACCGACGCGACCCTCGGCTCCAACATCGACGGCGACCGCATCCAGGATCTTCCGAACTCCTTTGTCAACAACGCAGCCAACTACCTCTATCTCGCGCCGGGTGCCACTCAATCCGGCGAAGTCACCGGAACCCGCTCCGACCAGACCAACATTACCCTCGACGGCCTGGACGTCAACGACCAGCGCGGCGGTTTCGCCTTCACCACCACCGTCAATACGCCCCTCGATTCCATTCAGGAATTGAAGGTCACCACCATGGGTGACGACGCCACCTACGGCCACAGCGCTGGCGGCCAGATGGAACTCGTTACAAAAAGCGGTACCAACGATTTCCACGGCCAGGCCTTCGAATACAATCGCGTCACCGCTTACACCGCCAACGACTACTTCAACAATTTGAACGGGGTCCCCAACCCCCAGCTCATCCGCAACCAGTTCGGCGGCGACCTCGGCGGTCCGATCATCAAAAACAAGCTCTTCTTTTTCTTCTCTTACAATGGGCTGCGTCAGATCGCCCCGGAGCAAAACTACCGCACCGTCCCGATGCAGAACATCTTGAACGGACAGCTGAACTATGTGAATGCCGGCGGTCAGCTCGTCACCACTCCCACGTCCGGTCCCAATTCGTTGCAAGCCCTCGATCCGGCTGGCATCGGCGCGGACCCCGATTTGCTCGCCTTCTTTCAACAGCGCCCCTATCCGCTTCCCAATACCTCCGCCGTTGGTGATGGCCTCAATACGTCGGGCTACTACTTCGTCTCGCCCGTTCGCAACGTGGACAACACCTACATCGGGCGCCTCGACTACCAGATCAATCCGGCCCACCGTTTGTTCGTTAGGGCGAGTTTTGATCGCAGCATCGATGGCGGGTTCAGTTCGGACGCAGTTCAGGTTTTTCCAAACGACCCGAATCCTTCCGCGAGCTACAACGACCACGCGCGCTCCTGGGTCGTCGGTGAGACCTGGCTGGTTTCTCCTAACGTCACCAACCAAGTCTCCTTCGGCGAGACGAACCAAGTTCTTGCCTTCGCGGTGAATTACAAACCGACTTCGCCCAGCAGCTTGAGTTTCTTTGACAGCTATTACGGCAATGTCTTGGACAATCCCTACCTCGGATTGAACGAACAGTTCCCAGTCGTTCCCGTTTATCAGTTCCGCGAAACTTTGAACTGGGTCAAGGGCAGGCACAACATCGTGTTCGGCGGCGTGATTTCGCCGACGATCTTCAAATCGGGCAACCTGACCGATACGAACACTTACGACGACGGCCTGGGCGGATTCCTTTCCGGCCTCACTGCCGCGCAGCGTCCGAGCGACTTCAGCCCGACCGGCGACACCAGCGAATGGGATCGCGTTTTCAAATTGGTTCTCGGCAGCTACTCCGCGGCATCCTCTTCGTACAACTATGACCTTTCGGGAAATCCCCAGCCGCAGGGTGGCATTCCGATCCGCGACTACCACTCCACTCAGTTCGAGGCATTCGCGCAGGATTCCTGGCAGATCCGCAACGATTTCACGTTGACCTACGGTCTCCGTTGGCAGTTCCACAAGCCCCTCGACGAAGTCAACGGGTACGAGGCGATTCAAAATCAGACCCCGGAAAGCATTTTTGGCCCCCGACTGGCGAACGCGGCAAATGGTGTTTCCGGATTTGACGCCGCTCCGCTCATCACCTACGGCCTTGGCGGCAGCAAGAACAACGGCCCGGGCTACTACAAGCCGTCCTACAACAATTTTGCGCCTCGCATCGGCATGGCGTATTCGCCGGCCTCCGATACCGGTTGGCTCGCCAAGCTTTTCGGAAATCGCCAGACCAGTATTCGCGCGGGTTTCGGCGTGGATTTCGACAACAACCTGATCGGCCAGG
This sequence comes from uncultured Acidobacteriota bacterium, assembly GCA_963702125.1. Taxonomy (GTDB): domain Bacteria; phylum Acidobacteriota; class Terriglobia; order Acidiferrales; family UBA7541; genus Palsa-295. The sequence continues at coordinate 2,031,578 of OY969716.1, read as the reverse complement.
GCTTCGAGCTGGATGAAACCAGCTTCCTCTTCAGCAACACGATTCCCGGCAACTACGGAGCCGGCGATCCGACGGGCGACCTTCTTACCAATCCCCGTTTCACCTGCCCGAGTCCGTGCACCGGCGCCGCTCTGCTTGCCAATCTGCCCACGCCGCTGCCCCCGGGCACCACGCCGCGCCCCACCTTCACGCCGAACCTCGATCAGAACGGCAATCCGATCGGGTTCTTCAACGGCGGTTTCGGACAGGGCTCGTTCTTCAACTTCGACCCGAACTACAAAACCCCCTACGAAATGCACTTCTCGCTCGGCGTCCAGCGCCAACTCCCCGGCAACTGGCTCGTGGAAGCGGATTACATCGGCAAGCTCGGCCGGCGCCTGCCGGCGCTCGGCGATCCCGCACAGACTCTCAACTTTGTGGACAAGGGCTCGGGGCAGAGCCTTTACAACGCATACGGCCAGGTTGAGAAGCAAATTCAAACCGGCGCTACGGTTACCAACCAGCCTTGGTTCGAAAATCAAATGGGCGCGGCCCTGGCTCAGTATGGCCAGACGTGTGCCTCGGCAAACGCCTACTTTCTGGGCACCAACTCGACCTCCTGCACGCAGCTGGCTACCGGCCTCGCCGGATTCTATTTCCAGGACGGAGACCTATCCTCCACGATCCTCTCGCTAGCGGACGCACAGGGTCTAAGCGGTACCCTTGGTCAGGGGCTGCTTCTGCCTAACGTCGGTTTGCTTTCGCAGAACGGTGCGGCGGGCTTTATCGGTAACTTCGCCTCGTCGAACTACAATGCTCTCGTGCTTCGCGTCAATCACCGCGTCTCGCACGACCTCACGATCGAACTGAACTACACGTACTCCCATTCGATCGACAACGATTCGGGCGTCCAAAACGCGCTGATCGACTTCTCGACCTCCGAAATTTGCGACCTCCGCGACCTCCGCGTCTGCCGCGGCAGTTCGGACTTCGATCATCGCCACCTGCTTGCCGCCAACTACGAGTACGGCCTCCCGTTCGGAACCGGGAAGCGGTTCGGCCACGACTCCTCGAAGTTGGTCAATGAACTGATCGGCGGGTGGAAGTGGTCGGGAATCTTTACGGCTTACAGCGGCTCGCCTTTCAAGGTTGATTCGGGTGCGTACACCATCGACTTCACCCAGACGCAACCGGGCGTGTTCATTGGCTCGAAGGCAGACGTGAAAGAAGGTGTCCACCGGGTGGCTGGAAGCGGCGGCGGGTCTCCGACGCTGCAATTCTTTGCAAATCAGGCAAACGCCAACGGCGCATTTACATTCCCAATCGCAGGCGGCCCGGGTAATCGCAACATCCTCAGCGGTCCAAGTCTGTGGGATCTCGATACGGCGATTCTGAAAGACTTCCAGATGCCGTGGTCGGAAAGTCACAAACTTCAGTTCCGCGTCGATGCGATCAACGTTTTTAATCACCCGAACTTCAGCAACCCCGGTGCGAGCATGCTCACCCCGTCCACGTTCGGGAACATAACCTCAGACGCAGGTCCACGCATTGTTCAACTCGGCTTGCGCTACATGTTCTAGTTCACAGCCGATTTCAGTCCTGAAGTCTCACGGGCGGCGCCAAAAGCGCCGCCCGTTTTCTTTTGGCGCAGTAGCATAGGAGTTCTCGCATGTGTGTTGTCCCCACCACCACACCGCCCTAAACTCCGGCACAGAACTCGCATCGCACGCCGCCCTCGCCGCATCTGCTACCATGTCGTACACAGCATTACCGAGGAGCCTTCATGCCCGAACAGAACTTCAAAAATCACGCCAAGTGGGTCCCGGTTTTTCACTTTTTCATCGGGCCCGTTCTCATGATCAACGTGGTGAATTCGATCATCCGCCTCGTGCATCAGATCAATTACGATCGCGCCTTCGGCGTGCTTCTCGCGCTAGCTCTTCTGGCCCTGTCGTTCGAGGCGCGTCTGTTCGCACTCCGCGTCCAAGACCGGGTGATCCGCCTCGAGATGCGTCTCCGCCTCCGCGAACTTCTCCCCGCCGACCTCCAGCCCCGCATACTCGATTTCCGCCCCGCGCAGCTCGTCGCCATGCGTTTCGCCAGTGACGCCGAACTTCCCGCGCTCGCCCGCAAAGTCCTCGACGAAAACATCGCCGACCAGCGCTCCATCAAACTCCTGATCCAAAACTGGCAACCCGACCACCTCCGCGCCTAACGTCCGACAGGGCCCAAGCCCTGTTGGCTTCTCACAGGCGCGAGCGCCCGTGCCTTAGTCGCGCGCAGCGCGCTGTAACAAAGACTGTCAGTCTGTGCAGGGTTTAGGTGAGCGCAGCGAATGTAGCTTAGACTTTCGAGTCTGCCCGCCCTGGCGCAGGAAGGCAGTGGGACCAACGCTCAGTTGGTCCCGGGTTGAGCCAACCCACCAAAACCGCAAGCCCTCACACGCACCGCAGCCAAACGTTACGGTGCCTTGTGTGGCATAGAAATATTTTCTGTCTGGTTTTTCCGCGGGGCCTCCAAAAAAAACGCGGCAACCAAGCTCACTCCCGTGGGCCCGGTCGCCGCGACTCAAATCTCAAATTTTTCGATTTTGCCTTACCGCGTCGTATGCGCTCCCGTCGTCCCCACTCCCAACTCCTTCAACTTCGCCGACGCCCGCCTCGACTCATCCGAACCAGGGAACCGCCTCACCACTTCCTTCAAATCGCGAACGCCCGTCGCTTTCATCCCCAGTTCCAGCTCTGCCATCCCTTTCTTCAGCAGGGAAGCAGACAGCTTGTAGCTCTGCGGGTAATTGTTCAGCACCAGGTTGTACTGCGTGATCGCGTCCTTGTAATTGCCCTGCTGGTAGGAAATCTCGCCGATGTAGAACTGCGCGTTCGAAGCCAGATCCGTGTTCGGATAATTCTTCACGTAATCGCCGAACTCCTGCTGCGCCATGTCGTACTTGCCCGTCGTGAAATCGCGCAGCGCATTCTGATACAAAGTGTCGGACGCCGGCCCCGCAAGCCCGCCCGCCGGTCCACCACCAGGCGCCGCTGCCGGAGCCGTCGTTGCAGGCGCGTTGTAGTTCGAAGCGCCGCCCGGCGGTGGAGGCGCAGCAGCGCCCGCGCCTGGCGCCGCCGTCGGAACAGCGCCGCCCGCCAGCCGCCCGTCTATGCTTTGTAGCGTGCTCTGCAAATCGTTCATCTGCGCCGCAAGCTTCCCCACGCGTCCCTGCACATCCTGGATGTTGTCTGAAATCCCCTGCGTCTGAGACGCCATGCCATCGATCTTCGCGCCGTCGTTCGCGCTCGATTCGCCCACGCTCTTTTGCAGCGCGTCCATCCTCGCGCTCAGCGCGTTGGTCTGGTCCAGCGACTGCTGCACCAGCGTGCGCAGCGACGCGTTGTTCGAATCCACCGCGCTGCGCAGCGACTGTTGGCCCTGCAAGAGTTGCGAAATCTGCTCCTGCAGCTGAATCATTTCCTTGGAAACCGCGCCCGTCGGCCTTGGCGCCAGCATCGAGCCCAGCATCGCTCCCGTAATCATCGCCGCACCGGCGAGAGCTACTGATCGTGTCCGCACAGCATGCCTCCTGAAATCAAAATCCTCTGCGTTCCTTACAAAGGTTACGGGCGCGGACCTCGTAAAATCAATGGAAGTCCGCGCCCGCTCCACACTCTCGTTCAGCTCCAGTTACTTGGCCGCGACGAAGTGCGCCCGGCGGTTTTCCTGCCAGCAGCTCTCCGTCTGTTCGGTGCAGAAGGGCCGCTCTTTGCCCCAGCTCACCGTGTCCATGCGGTCCGGCGTGATGCCCAGCGAGATCAGGAAATTCTTGGCCGCCTGCGCGCGCCGCTCGCCCAGGCCGATGTTGTATTCGGTCGAGCCGCGGTCGTCGCAGTGTCCTTCGATCGTCACACGCACTTGCGGGTACGAGCGCAAAAATTCCGCCGTCTTCGTAAGGGCGTCGCGCGCATCCGGGCGCAGATTCGCTCCGTTGAAATCGAAGAACGCATCCTTCACGTTCTGCTCGAAAAGCTCGCTCATGCTCTGGTTCGCGTTGCTGGTCGGTCCGCCCGTTGTTGGAGCGCCCGCTCCCACCGTCACGCGCGTGCTCGCCGTCGCCGTTCCGCCCGCGCCGGTCACTGTAATCGTGTACGTCGTCGAAGTCTGCGGCTGCACCGGCGTCGAGCCCGTCACCGCCACTTTGCCCACGCCCGGCTCGATGTCCGCGTCCGTCGCATCCGTCGATTGCCAGTTCAGCGTCACGGTGTCGCCCGCATTCGCCGAACTCGGCGATGCGCTAATCGATACCGTCGGCTGCGCCGTCGTCGCCGGAGGAGGCGGCTGCGATTTGCCCACCGCCACCGTCTTCTTGCATCCTCCTGCCACCAGCGCGATCGTCACAAACGCCGCCAGCATCCCGTAATTCCGCATTCCCAATTTCTGCACGGAGACCCTCCTTAAGAATCGATCCGGTATTCGCCGCCAATCCTTCGCGGCACTCCCAAATCAGGTCGAAACGATTTTAAGTACGTTCCACCTCGTACCTGTTTTTCTTTCTCATTCGTGTTCCACTTCTTATTACTCGCCGCCCCCGGCTGGGAGGGAAGCGAAACTCATCACCCGCAGCACCACGTCGCCAGAAGGTTACTTCGTTGACCAGTTCGGCGACTCGCTTTGCCCCTCAAACGTCAACTGCCTCGGCTGGCTCCCATCCGCCAGCATCGACCAAATCTGCCGCGTGCCCGTCCGCGTGGACTCAAACACAATGTGCCGCCCGTCCGGCGCCCAACTCGGCCGCTCGTTCCGCCCCTCGTCCCGCGTCAACTCCACAAGCTGTCTAGTTACGATGTCCATCACGTAAATATCGAAATTCCCGCTCGGCCGCCGCCACGAAAACGCGATCAGCTGCCCATTCGGCGACCACGCCGGATCAACCACGTATCCCATGTCCGGCATGTCCAGCCGCTGCACGTTCGTTCCGTCCGTATTCGCAAGGTACAGCACCGGATCGCCCGCGCGGTCGCTCACGAAAACAATTTGCTGCCCCGTCTTCGGATTGAACGCCGGCGAGGTGCTTACGCCCGCCGCGAACGTCAGCCGCTTCAGCCCGCTTCCATTCAGATTTGCGATGTAAATTTCCGGTTCGCCATTCTGGCTCGACATGAATGCCAGCTGCTGCCCATCCGGCGTCCACGCCGGCGAGCTGTTCGAGCCGCGATACCGCGGAAACGAAATCAGCCGGTCCGAATCCGTCGAGTAGATGCAGATCTGCGCCGACGTCACGCCGCGAAACGGCACGTAGCAGGTAAACGCGATCTTCGATGAATCCGGCGACCACCGCGGCGTCAGCGAAATCGACTTCAAATGCGTCAACTGGTGCTGGTTCGCCCCGTCGTAATCCATGGCCCAAATTTCTTTGTTGCCGCCCTTGGTGCTCACGTACGCAATCTGCGTCTGCGCGATCCCCGCGCTTCCGCCGCCCAGCAGCGCCACGATGTCGTCCGCGAACTGGTGCGCCAATTTGCGCGCGCCCGCATCCGTCAGCGGCCCGCGATACACCTTCTGTAGCGCAATCGGCGCGCTCGGGTTGTGCACGTCGCTCAAAAATCCCGCCGCCGCTAAACTCGTAGCATCGCCCGATAAATTTCCGTACGCCACCATGTACGCGTTCGCCGGATCGGCCGACCACTCCGCCGCCTTCAACTCGCCCGGCTGGCTCGGCACTCCCGTCGGATAAAAGCTCGGACTCACCAGATCCAAAATTCCGCAGAAGCTCAGGTCGTTCCACAGCGTGTCGTGAAACGTCTTCTCAAACGGTTGCGCCGCTGGGTTCCTTACCGCAAATTCCGGCACCGCCACGCGCGCCTTCGACACGCCCAGTCCCGTTCCCGTCTTAAACCAGTCCTGCGCAGACGCCGTGCCCGCGCCGCCGAGCCCAAACAGCAGCATCGCTACAAGCAGCGCCGCCCCCGCCCACGAAATTCGCACCGTTTTCCTAACATTAAAAGTCATCGTCCGCCCTTAAAAATCAATCCGCCCCAGGATCGCTCTACCGCTTGAAATCGAACCAGAACTCCACGCTCACTCGCGACCCGTTGTACGCCGGCGGCAGCGCCTGCATCGGGCTCGATTCCCGGATCGCCCGCACCGCCGATTGATCCACCGTCGCGTCTCCGCTCGACTTCGTCACCTGAATATTCGAAACGCTTCCATCGCGCGCAATGTCAAACGTCGCCACCAGCCGCGGCGCAAACGAAATTCGCGGGTCCACCGTCGATTGCAGCCAATTCCCGCTGATCTTCCGCTGCACCGCTTCCACGTACCACGAAAACTTCGCCCCGAAATTTCCGCCGCCGGCTCCATCAAACGACATTCCCGCCTGCGTCGTCCCTTGCCCCAGCGAAAACGACGAGTAGGGAACCGCCGGTGCTCCGCCTCCGCCATACGGCACTGCGTTCGGTGGCGGCGGCTTCGGATTTTCCAGCGTCTTCGACGGCCGCGTCACATATTTCGGCGGCTGGTTCTTCTCGAACTTTGGAATCGGCACCGCGTCCGGCGGCGGAGGCGGCGGTGCCTTGTCTTCCGGCTTGTAGAGTCCCTTCGACTCGTCCACCACGCGATTCTCCGTCACCACATCCGGCTTCGGCAGCGGAATCGCCGGCACGCTTCCAACAACGCCCACCGTGATCGCGCCGCCCGGCCCGCCCCACGAATCCCCTCGATGATCGATGAATAGCGACCCGATCAGCAGCGCCGCCAGCGCTCCATGCAAGATCAGCGAAAACGACAGCCCGCCCTTCAGCGTCTCCGCATCCGCTCGAGTTGCCATCGCCGTCGCCATCTATTTAATCTGCGAACGCTCGCTCAGCGGCTGCGTCACCACGCTCACGTTCTGAATCCCCGCCTGCCGCAGCGCATCCACCACCGTCGCCCAGCTTCCAAACGGCACCGACTCGTCGCACCGTACGTACACTGTCTGCTTCGCCACGTCGTTCGACTTAGACGCGATCTGGCTGCCGATGTCGTGAATATTTACCGGCTGGTCGTTCAAATAAACTCGCTGCGCCCGGTCGATCGTCACCACCATGCGCACCTCGGTGAGTTCTTTCACCGTCTTCGTCTTCGGCACGTCCACTTCAATCCCGCTCTGCAGGATGGGCGCCGTGATCATGAAAATGATCAGCAGCACCAGGACCACGTCGATAAACGGAACCATGTTGATTTCCGAAAGCGTGGTTCCGGTTTCGCGCTGTATTTGTGGCATCGGTTGTAGCCTTGCTTAACGGGTCTCGAACTTCCCTGAATATTTGATGGAATTGCGGTGAATGTGGCCGGCGCGCCCGCGTCGTCAGGGCCATTCCAGCGCCAAAGGGCATTTCGTTTTACGCGCCCTAATTTGCGCGTAGTGTTACGCGCTGTAGAGCGTTTCGATCTTCGAGACGAATTCCGACGCGAAGTTGTCCATCCGCGACGCTACTCCGCGGATTCCGCCCACGTAATAGTTGTAGGCGATCACCGCGGGAATCGCGGCAAACAAGCCCGCGGCCGTGGTGATCAACGCTTCCGCGATGCCCGGCGCCACCGCGCGCAGGCTCGCCGCTCCCGCGTCACCCAATCCCGAAAACGCGTCCATCACGCCCCACACCGTTCCAAACAGTCCGATGAACGGCGACACCGAACCCGTCGTCGCCAGCCACGGCATCCACTTTTCCAGCCGGCGCACTTCCTCGCCCGCCGCCACCTGCATCTCCACGCCAACGGCTTTCGGATTTTTCACGCGCGCCGTTTCACCCGCGAGTCGCTGTGTGGAATGCAGCTGCGCTTCCAGCTCTTTGTATCCGGCCTGGTACACGGTCACCAGCGGAGTGTCGCCCGCGCCCGCGCGCAGCGTGTTTGGGTCAGGCAGCCCGCGGCCTGCGCGAAACATCTGCAGGAATTTTTTGGTTTGTGGTTCGATTCGCCCGAAGACCCGTGATTTCTGGAAAATGATGGCCCACGAGAAGACCGAGAGGACTAGCAGGATGCATAAGACTGCGCGTGCCACCCAACCCGTTTGTGTAATCAGGTTGCCGAGTGGGCTCGCGGCAAAGGACAACGCCAGGACTGAAATTGTTTCCCCCAGTAAATAAAATTAAAAACCGTTACTCTTTCGCCCCAAAACACCGTAGCACACGCTCGCAAGTTCTTTCAATCCACCGCCATCCCTAATCCGCGCCCCCGTAACGCCTTCGACACATTTTAGATGCTCGCCCAACGCCCCCGCGCCCACACGTCCGACAGGGCCTAAGCCCTGTCGCTTCGCTACAACGCGAGCACAGTGCTTCAGCGCTCCTTTTACCAGACGTAGGTTGCCACGCCTTCTGTCGGAATCGTCGTTGAGAACGATTTGCCGTGGTACCGCACCGCAAACGCCCTGTCAAAATTCCCGACGTTCGCCGCCACCAGCGCAACCTTCCCATCCGGCCGCAAAAACGCCACCGTCGAAAGCTGCTCCGACTCGCTCGACCAGATTCTCACCGACCCCGCCGGGACAAATTTCGAGAAGTGCGCCAGAGCGTAGTACGCGAGATTCCGATTCACGTTGTTCCCATCGAGCGTGATCGCACCCGAGCAACCCGTGCATCCGCCGTCATTCGTGTGCGGCCCGTTCTGCGGATCAGCCGCCAAATTCCAGAACAGAACGTTCTTGCTCCAATTCCGCGTCGAGCCGATCGGCACGCGCGCCACCGCCGCCGCAATTCCAAACGGTCCATTCGGCCGCGAATTCACAGACTGCTCCGTGAGGTACAAATTTTTATTCGGATACGCGTCATGCACCGGCGTGAGCAGGGAAGCGTCGCCGCCGTACAAGTGAAACGCCGTCCCATCCACATACGGGCTCGCGATCGGATCGCCCAAAATTGAAAGAGGGTACGAAGCGACGTCCGGATTGTGATCGTAGAGCAAAATCTTCGTCTTGATTCCGTTCTTCGCAAACGACGGTCCCAGATGCTTGCCGATGAATTCGCCCTCTTCATTTGCGAACACCACCATGCTCGGCGTGTTCTTCGGATTCAGCGGCTCGTTCTCCACCGTGATCGCATCGATCGTTATGCCTTCCGCCTTCATTGCCTGCACGTATTTTGTGAGGTAAATCGCAAACGCTTCGTAGAACTCCGGCTTCAGCTCCCCGCCTTTCACTTTCCCGTTCGTTTTCATCCACGCCGGCGCCGACCACGGTGATCCGAGAATCTTGATCTGCGGCGCAATCGCCAGAATTTCATGCATCACCGGGATCACGTCCTGTCTGTCCTGCCCCAGGTCGAACCTCTTTACTTCGGGATCGGTCTCACCGGCTGCGAGGTCGTCGTACGAGAAAACATGATCGTTCATGTCCGACGCGCCGATGCTCAACCGCAGGTAGCTCACACCGACGCCGTCCGGCCCCGGCGTGAACAATTCCTTCAGCAGCGCCGCGCGCTTCGCCGCATCCATCTTCATCAGCAGCTGCGCGCTCCCGCCCGTCAGTGCCACCCCGAATCCGTCCATCGACTGGAATTGCGCCATGTCGTTCACGTCGATCACGATTGGAGCAATCGCCGGCGGTTGCGCGGCTACCTCGGCAGGCGCTCCAAACGCTAGTGGCGCCGGCTGCAGCGCCACCAGCGCCGCACGGTCGCCCGTCGTCAGCCACATCTGCGCCTTACGCCCCTCTTGCGCAAGAGCCACAGCCACCGTTGCCGCCAGCGCCGCCAATATCGCTACGCCCGTCCAACACGACGCCATCCTCGATTTCATTGTCATCTCCAGGGGTAGGGGCCCACTTGCGCCCCACATGGAACCAGTCCCACATGCGTCTTGTCAACCACCTCGCACCCACAAGAACGATTTTCTAAGGCACTTGCGCGCACTACCGTAACCCAAAGAGTGGCACAGGCTGGAGTTGGCCTGTGTGCCTCTGCCGTCCCGCCTTTGACGTTATCCAGAGGCCCGTTCACGGGCCGAAGGATCCCTCCTCGCTTTCGTTCCTTCCGTATCACCACCCACAAAACAGCCTCCACAGCAGGCCATCTTACGCACCCACTCGACATTTCTAATCGGAGTGCTCGCCGATTAGAATTGCCCGAAACTTACACAAAACAAAGGACCGACCCCCTTTCTAGTCGACACAAATTTACCCACTCCGCGCAGCCGTCAGAGCCCTCAATTCTCACCTCCCAATCCCACACTTTGCTAAAATCGATTCCGTAGCCGCCAATGTCCAAAACCTTCGACATCGCCCTGGAATCACTCAACGCGCCGCACGCCGCGCCGGCTGCGCCCCCAAAACTCGCCCCGCTACCGCTCCGCGGCAGCTCCGACGCCCCAACCACCGCGAAATCCTTCTACATCGAAACGTTCGGCTGCCAGATGAACGACCACGACACCGAAAAGGTCGAAGGTCTGCTTCTCGCCCGCGGCTACCAAGCCGTAGCAACTCCCGCGCAAGCCAGCCTCGTGCTTTACAACACCTGCAGCATCCGCGAAAAAGCCGCGCAGAAAGTCTTCTCCCGCATCGGCGACTGGAAAACTCTCGCCGACGGCAAGATCGTCGGCGTACTCGGCTGCGTCGCTCAACAGGAAGGCGAAGACATCTTCGAGCGCGCCCCGTGGGTAAGCCTGGTGTGCGGCTCAGCCAGCTATACGAAGTTGCCCGACCTGCTCGATCAAGTCGAAGCAGGGAACAAGCGCGTCACCGGCCTCTCGCTCGACATCGACGAAACCTTCGAAACGGAACTCACCCGCCGCGACAATCGCTACCGCGCCTACATCACAATTATCGAAGGCTGCGACTATTCCTGCTCCTACTGCGTCGTCCCGAAAACCCGCGGCCCCGAGCGCAGCCGCCGCAGCGACTCCGTCCTCGACGAAGCGCGCCGCCTCGCCGGTTCCGGCTTCACCGAGATTCAACTGCTCGGCCAAACCGTCAACTCGTACCGCGATCCATCGCCTCGCGGCATGAATTTTGTCGATCTGCTGCGTGGCGTAGCCGGTGTTCCCGGAATTCGCCGTGTGCGTTTCACCACGTCGCACCCAAACGACTTCCACCAGGGCATCATCGACGCGATCGACGAGATTCCGGCGCTCTGCGACCACATCCACCTTCCAGTCCAGTCCGGCTCCACGCGCATCCTAAAAGCAATGCGCCGCACCTACACCCGCGACGAGTACCTAGAAAAGATTGCCTCGATCCGCGCCGCGCGTCGCCCGATCAGCCTAACGTCAGACATCATCGTGGGATTCCCCGGCGAGACGGAGGAAGACTTCCAGGACACGCTGACTCTGCTTACCGCGTCGCAGTACGACGGCGTCTATTCCTTCAAATATTCGCCCCGGCCCAACACTCCCGCCCTTTCGATGGACGACGCGATTCCGGAAGATGAAAAGTCGCGCCGCCTCGCCGCGCTGATGGATCACCAGCGGCAGATCCAGATCGCGCGTAACGACGCGCTCATCGGCCAAAGTTTCGAAGTCCACGTGGACGGCCATAATCCACAGAAAAAAATCTGGGGCGGCCGGACTAGCTGCAATCGCCTATTGAATTTCACTTCGCCGCTCGATACTCTGCTCGGAACTTACGTTTCCGTGCGCGTTACGCGCGCGGGAGCGAACAGTTTGTTTGGCGAGCATGCTGTTTGATGTTGCTGCACCGGTTTGACGGAGGCCACCATGGAACTCGAAGTTAAAATTCGAGGTTTGATGATGGATCCCGTCACGAACATGCCCGTGGTCGTTCTGAAAGAGACTTCGGGCAACGGCGTCCTCCCGATCTGGGTCGGCATTTACGAAGCGAACGCGATCGCACTGGAAATCGAAAAAGTGCAAACGCTGCCTCGCCCCATGACCCACGACCTGCTCCGCAACGTTCTTACCGGACTCAACGTTCACGTCAGCCGCGTCGTCGTTTCCGATCTGAAAGACGACACCTTCTACGCGCTGATCTGGATGGAGCGCGACGGCCAGGTCCTTGCGATGGATTCGCGGCCGAGTGATGCGCTTGCTCTCGCTCTACGCGTCGATTGCCCGATCTTCGTGGATGACGAAGTGATGAAGCGCTCCAGCAAAGCCAACGCCGTGAATGAAAAAACTTCCAGCGAAGAGCTGCGCAGCTGGCTCGAGAATTTGAACGATGAGGATTTGGGCCGCTACAAGATGTAGGGAACGGCGGAACTTGAGTTCCGCCGTTAGCCGCTTCGGGCTTCGGCTTTGGCCGCTGAAGCAAACGGACGAAATTAAAATCCACAGAACAAACGAGTTGCACGCATTTTTCGCTTGCAGTCCGATTGTTAGGCTCGTAAAGTGAGCCTACTCATAGTAGTACCGGGGTAGTCGGCCTCCATATATAGGCCCACGGTTGCCAGACGGGGGAAGCGAGGGGCACATCGAGTGACCTGCGTAATCGCCATTGCGAATCAGAAAGGCGGAGTCGGCAAGACTACCACCTCTATCAACCTCGCAGCTGCACTAGCTCTCAAAAAGAAAAAAACTCTGCTCATCGATCTGGATCCGCAATCCAACGCCACTATGGCGTTTTTCAGCCCCGCGGATATTCAGGTGTCGATGTACGACGTGTTTGCCGATCATCCGGCCACGATGGACAAAGTGATCCGCCCGACGAAGGATCCTTGCCTCTACGTCGCGCCCGGCAAGCTCGCGCTCGCGCGCCTCGAGCAGCAACTCGCCGGCCAGTTTGACGCGCCGTACAAGCTGAAAGACGCGCTCACGCCTTTCCTGAAAGACTACGAATACATTGTGTTCGATACGCCGCCGGCTCTCGGCATTCTCACCGTGAATGCGTTGGTCGCTTCGACGCACTTGATGGTGCCCATTCAAGCGGCGTACTTCGCGATCGAAGGCACCGATGATCTGCTCGAGACGTATGGTCGAATTCGTTCGCGACCGAATCCCGCACTGAAAATGCTGGGCGTCGTGATCACGCTGTTCGATAAGCGCACGAATATTTCACGCGACACGCACGAACAGATTCGATCTGTTTTTGGCGAAGCGCTGTTTAAGACGCGCATCAGCAAAAACGTGCGCCTGGAAGAAAGCCCCGCCTACAAAGAAACCGTCTTCGAATTTGCGCCGAAATCATCGGGCGCCGAAGACTACAGAAAACTTGCTCAGGAGGTAGTGCAACGTGTCGAAGCGGATCGGGTTACCCGTCACTCTCAAGATGCGGCATGACGCGCACTACGTTGAAACTCTAACGAGTTACAGCGGCGCAGCCGTGGGCCGCATGATTCCGACGGAGAAGATTCGTCCGAATCCCGATCAGCCCCGCAAGGCGATCGGCGATTTGCGCGAGCTTACCGATTCGATTCGCGAGAAGGGCGTGCTCGAGCCGCTGCTGGTTCGCTTTGTTCCGCGCGAAGACACTTACTACATTATTTCCGGCGAGCGCCGCTACCACGCTTCGAAAGCCGCCGGCTTGCACGAGTTGCCGTGTATCGAGAAAATCGCGGACGACGCCGAGACTCTCGAAATCGGCTTGATCGAAAACCTGCAGCGCAAAGACCTGACGCCGTTTGAAGAAGCCGACGGCTTGCAGCGTCTGGCCGACCATTTTGACTACACGCATGACCAAATTGCGAAGAAGATCGGACGCGCGCGTTCGTCAGTCACTGAGACGATGTCGCTGCACGTGATTCCGGAAGCGGTGCGCAAGGCGTGCATCGACCGCGGGATTTTGTCGAAGTCGGTGCTCCTGCAAGTCTGCCGGCAGCCCAACGAAAAGAAGATGCACGAAATGGTCGGGCGCATCGCGCAGGGCGGCCTGACGCGCGACGAAGCGCGCAAAGCGCGTCAGGAAGAGACGGCATCGGCGCCGCGGCCGCAACCGTTTCTGTTTGACTACCGCGCGCACGACGACGCGTTCCACATGCGGATGCAATTCCGCAAGAGCCAGGTAACCCGCGAAGAGCTCGCGTCTGCGCTCCGCGAAATTTTGCGCGAAATTGAATCAGGCTCCGTTTCTTCCAGCGCGGCTTAGTGGGTGCGGGTTGTTTGCGTGATGCTGTGCGCCTCGTAGGCTTGGCTCGATAATGGACCTGACGCCTACGCAGATCGCTACGCTGCAATCGCTCTACGAGCGCGGATTTCAAATTGTTGGGTTTCCGATGTACGCGAGCCACATCGGCATTCGTCGCGGCAATTGCGCCGCCCTCCTCACTCCGCTCGGTTCCGGTGGGTTCGAACTGTTCGGCGCCCCCGGCTACATGATTGGCGAGAATATCGCCGTCCGCATCAAGGACGGCGCCCGCCACTTTTTCGTATTTAAGCAGCAACGCGTGGAAGCGACTCCGGAGCGCAACGTCGAGCTGGCTGAATTCGCGAGCGAAGTCGCGAGTGCGCTGCTCCCGCGCGCGTGAGTGCATACCGACGTTTCGCTGATGCGTCCCATCGCGTTAACGCATCCAATGCTCAAGCGGCAGAGTTGAATTCCACGCGCCGCCATCGGAAACTATTCACATGCCAGAACGCTATGACGTGATTTGCATCGGTGCCGGTCCCACGGGCCTTGCCTGCGCCATCGACGCGCGGATCGAAGGGTTATCGTCACTCGTGATCGATAAGGGCTGCGTCTGTAACTCGCTCTATCACTACCCGACGAACATGTTCTTCTTCACGACGCCCGAACGCATGGAGATCGGCGATTTGCCGATGACGATTTTCGGTTCGAAGCCGACGCGCGCCGAAGCGCTGAAATATTACCGGCGCGCTGTCGAACGCTACCATCTGGAAGTCCGGCAGTACGAGCGCGTTGAGAAAATCTCCGGTCATGATGGTGACTTCACCGTGCAGACGCGTGACGAGCACGGGCGTTTCCACGAGTACCGCTCGCGCAAGATCATCATCGCTACGGGATATTACGATCAGGCGAACCCGCTCGCTGTGCCGGGCGAGGATCTGCCGCACGTGTCGCACTACTTCACCGATCCACACCCGTATTGGGATCAGGATGTGGTGATCATCGGGGGAGGGAACTCCGCAGCAGAAAACGCGCTTGAACTTTTTCGTGCGGGCGCGCACGTGACGATCGTGCATCGGGGCGCGGAGATGTCGAAGAGCTTGAAGTATTGGGTGCGGCCAGACGTGGACAACCGAATCGCAGCGGGCGAGATTCGCGCGATGTTTAATACGCGCGTGGTGAAGATTGAGCCGGGGCAGATGGTCGTCGAGAAGAATGGCGTGCAGCAGACGATTCCTGCGGCGCATGTGTTTGCGTTGACGGGCTACCACCCGGATTTTGGATTTTTGGAGCGCGCCGGCATCGAACTGGACGCGACGACCAAAAAGCCGAAGGTGAATGCAGAAACGCTCGAGACCAATGTGCCGGGGATTTACGTCGCAGGCGTAGTGGTCGGCGGCCTACAAACTTCGCGGATTTTTATCGAGAACGGGCGATTCCACGGCAAACAAATTATCTCGGCGATCGCCGGCAAAGGCAAAATTGCGGAGATCGAGCCTGTGGCGGCTCCGGGCGAGTAGCTCGGACTAGGACGCGTGAGGCGGAGTGATGTTCGCGCCGCGTTCAGGCCACGGCTCGAGTAGCTTTTCTTTACGGTAGATCAGTGAGTTGATGTCGTACGGGGCCAGTTCAAGGCTGTGTCCGTGCGTGATCGCATCGGTGGGGCAAGCCTCTACGCAATATCCGCAAAAAATGCAGCGGGAATAATCGATGTTGTACACCTTTGCGTAGCGTTCACCCGCAGAGATGCGGTTCGCATCCGTATTCTCTGCGGCTTCTATGTAAATACAATTCGCAGGACATGCGGCGGCGCACAGGAAACAGCCTACGCACTTCTCGAATCCGTGTTCGTCGCGCTGCAGGACGTGAATGCCGCGGTAGCGCGGTTGGACGGACGGAGGAACCTCGGGGAAGCTCTCGGTCGTCGTCTTGCGGAACATCGTGCGGAACGTGACGCTGAAGCCCTTGTAGAGGGTGAAGAACGTTTCGCCGACTTCACGAATCAGGGAGGCCATCGCAGCTACTTTACCAGACTATTTTCGCCCGCGCAATTTTGTCTCCCTGCAATTTAAGTTGAGCACGAGTCGCAGGCACGGATGAGTGATCCGAAACCGAAAAGTTGTGCGCAGTCTTACGCGGGCGGCGATTTTAGGACGAGTCGTTCCCACACATGGCCGCCACCGTGCCAAACTCCTAACTCGCCGCAACGGCTCGCTCCGTCCATCGTGCTCAGCCACTTACGACTCACATGAAGCGCCTTCGGATTCGAACGACCAGGCCCCCAATCCGAACGAGGACCATCGGTTTTTCCACAACGGCAGTCGCGAGAGCCGACTGATCGACTCGTTTCCCGAACACGCTCCGCTATCCAGACCTCAATCCGCCGCCCGCACCGCTTCGCATAAACGCCACCGATTCTGCCAAATCACGCCCAGGCGCTCATTGGTGAGAATCCATCCCGGTGTTACCTCCCCAGGCCCCCCAAATTGTCCCGGACCCACATTACACCCACTCCCGTATCTATCTCTATCTAAACGACGTAACAGCCGTCGCCGCGCTTTCCGAGAATCAATACGGTAGGGTTGGGCTGGGTCGAGATTCTTTGGGAGTGGGTGGGGCGGAAGCGCGATGGGGGGAGGATACGGTGGGGAGAACTGGGGACCAGTGGCGGGGTGCGGATGAGGACTCTATGGCGGTGGTGGGAGCGGGTGCGTCGGCGGGGGCGATCAGCGGTTATGTCGGAGGGGTACGGTTAGGTGTGGAGTACTTGGGCTAGAGGAATGAAGCGGGACAGCGGAGGAACGCGAAGCGAGAGTTGACCACGGAGCGGAAATGGAGGATGGAGACGGAACGGAAGAGGGACAGCGAAAAGGAACTGGGATCGGGTACGGGGACGGGATGGATGTCTAGGTGGGGCTGGTGGGGATAGGAGGAGGACGTCGTGGAGGCTGGGGTGGGTGGAGAGGCGTTGTGCCAGGCGAGCTTCGACTTCTGCGGCGACCAGTTCTTCCAGAGTTTGGAGAATCTCGGTGCGGAGACGGGCGACCTGGTTGAGGCGAGCAAGCTCGAAGGCCTCGAGCGAGGTTTGAGATGCGGATGCTAGGTACTCAATCGGAGGCTGGGGTGCGTTTCTCATGAGTTGCGCTCCTTCGGAAAGAATTTTGAGGCTAGTGTCTCATTCTGAGACGGTTAGATTGCAAGTCGGTAATCATTGAAAATCCGTTGTGGGAAAGCTGAGGAAAGAGTCGGGTTCTGTGGAAATTAAATTGTGACTGAAACTCGTGGCACGGATTTAGCGCGGACAAATCGCTGCGACGGCCACGCGCAGTCACTCCAGGTCGATCGAACGGAATGCGAGAAAAAGATTTCAACACCGGGCTGCGAGGAGTCCTATTCGAGGCGAAGCACTACGCGCGAATGGGCTCGGCGGTGTGGCTGTACGGGTGGCTGGTGCTGAGACAGACGCACCAGAGCCAGGGAATTGGCTATGTGCTGGGCGGGGCGCCGATTACGTACCGGGAGATCGAGGACGAAACGGGTTTCAACCGGCGAACTTTAGAAGCGTGGATGCGCGTGCTTCGGCGTGAAGGATATGTGAGGACGCAGAATGTTCCGGCTGGAATCAGCGTGCAGATCCTCAAAGCAAAAAAGCATCGCCCGAATCGCACGGGAGCCCTTCGCGGCGCGCCGGCCGTTGAGAGCACGCACCAATCGGAACTTTTTGAAGATGTGAAACGTGAGACGGGTTTTGCACAGGCAGCGCTACGCGACGACGAGGGGAGGGTACGCGGTTCAGCGGAGAGGGGACCGCGATTCGAAGTAGCGAATAGAGCGAATCGCGATGAAATCAGTGAAGTTGCGTGGAGGATAGGTAGTTCATCCGTAGAAAGAATAAAAGAAACAATCAGGCGCGAAGCACAGTGTGGACCGCAGCAACAGACCGAAGTACGGAACCTGGACGGTCAGGCGTCTTTCCCTTGGCAACTTCCTGCCCAACATAAATCCGCCAACAACGAAAACCTTCCGTTAAGCAAAAGCAAAACGCGAACTCATCCGAATGGTGAACCAGTTTCTACGCTTGGCGGAACGTCCGCGACTGAACTTCGTCCGTTCACGCCCGCTAAACCAGCCACGCCCGCGCAACACCAACTTCAACGAAGGAACGAAAACCCAAGTCGCAACGATCGATTCCCCTGGGAGCTGCGTAAACGTGCGCAGCTGATTCGCGCGGAACGCGAGGACGAACTGCGCCGCGAACTTTATGTTGGAACCGGACCGGAGGGCCGCCGCTGATGAAATCTCACTGGACGCTTCGCAGGGAAGTGGGCCACGAAGGTGAAATTCCGAGGGGCTGGAAACTGGCGTGGTACGAACCGCGCAGGCGACTCGGCGTTTATTTTCCGACGCCGTTACATCGCGTCGCTCGAGCGATGCGCGAATTGATTCACCGCGTGCGGCTGGCGATGGACGCCCCGGACATCGAGTGCGCTGAAGTGTTCGACATGCAGTCGAAGTATCGCGTGCAGCAGAAGATCGCGGAGGAGTACGCGAGCGGATATCTGGCGGGCTGGCGGGAGTGTTTTCAATCGTGTTTGACCGCGGTGGAGGAGGAAATGGGCCGGAGCGACGCCGGCTGGGATGTGCGTGCTTTGTTGCCTGAGCCGCCGGATGGGAGGGCGAATTGAGCGCATCGACGATTGGGGTTCCCGCGATTTCTGAATTCGTGGAGACGATCGAAACGCAAACGCTTCCCAGTGCGCGACGCGCTGTGAGAAGCAAGATAACGCGGGACAACGCTGCTTCGAGTGGAGCACAACTGAAGGCGCGCGAGATTTTCGATGCGTGCCACGGCCGGTACCGGAGCTTGAGCGAATGGATGGAGGAAAGCCGCGGACGGCTGAGGGCGGTATCACTCGAGTCGCCATCGCTCGGCTATCAGTGGCGGCCCGAGCGGAGCCGCGCGTGCGAGTTCGTCGCGGACTTCGAGCGGCTCGGGCGCCAGGCGCTGCGGCGGCCGGAGTGGAAGGGGCGGTTGAAACTGTTTGAAATTTATTTTCTGCATTCGATGGAGTATCGCGAGGCCGTGAAACTGGTGGGCGTCGCGGCAGGGACGTTTGATTACTGGATGCAGGAAGTGAAGCGCGCGTGCGGGCGGGAATTTTCGCGATGCGGATTATTTCCCCCGTCGAAATATTTTCTGGCGAGATAATGGATCGCGCGAGCTTAAAGCGGGCCAGCAAAGCCAAACCAACTCGCGAGCCGCAAATACATTACGGCCGCGAATTTCAGAAATGGAATCGGAATAGAGAGTGAGGTCCTCGCCGTACTTCTCGCGCTCCGCGGAAGTTCGCTGACCGCGCCAACACTTCCAGCGAAGATAGAGCATCGTAGAGACTTTGTTGCCGGCATTTGGGGGCATTCGAAGATCGGCGCGAGAGGCGCTGGCGGCCGCTACTTCGATTTATTTTGCGCCGGGCGGAGCAGCTTCAGAAGCGAGAGACCGCCGGTTAGGGGAATCATCAACAGGTTTTTGACGAGGCCGGAGCGGCGATCGAGGCGCTCTTGGGCGACGTCGCGAGAATCGCGCTTCGCATCGACGATTGCGGTCATGTATTTCAGGAAATCGACGCCACACTTTTCGCACGTGCCGCCTTTGCGTTGCTCGTTCTTGCACGCCGGGCAGCTGAAGCGGAGCGTCATGTGGCAGCGCTGGCAGAAGCGGGCGACTTCGCGCGCATCGGCGCCGCACTTGGGGCATTTTACGGTACGTGGAGCGACGGCGGGCTCGCCGGCGCGCGTAGCCGTGGGTGACGTAGCCGTGCGATCCGGACGAGTTGCGGCGCTCGCAGACTTGGACGGAGCGTCGAGCGGAAGCGGTTGCGCCGGGTTTTTGATGGAATCGCCAGCCATACGCCCATTTTAGGCGCGGACGATGCGGCGCTCGGGGCCACCGCGTCGGTGATGCGGCGTGGAAGGCACCCTGTTCGCGAGGACAGGTTCGCCCTCTTTACGCGCCCGGCGCGGACGAGATTTCGATCAAGGCTTGCGGGAGCGCAGATTGCGAGTGAGTGCGTAAGTGAGTGCAAGGAGAAACAAAATGAGGAAGAGGTAGAAGACCAATTTCGCGACGGCGATCGCGGCGACGACCAAGCCAGCGAACGCGAAGATACCCGCCACGAACGTTGCCACGAGAAATAGAATCACCCAGCGCCACATCGCTAAATTCCTCTCGGAACACAATCAGGTGCGTGCTGAACGCCCGCCTTCACGAACGTCCAAGATCCAACGACCAAACACAATGAACCCGCCGCAACACAGGGCTGCGGCGGGCTCGATCCAGCGTCCAATTCAAAGCGCGTTCGCTGCGGAAGCCTAACGGCGCGCTTTGCGGCGAGCGGCCTTCTTCTTCGGCGCGACTTTTTTCGCGGCCTTGCGCGCTGTCGATTTCACTTTGCGCGCCGCCGACTTCGCGGACTTCTTCGCGGCCGTTGCGGACTTTTTCACCTTCGCTTCCGCCCGCTTCACCGACTTCTTGGCACGGATCGATTTCGCCTTGCGCTCGACCTTCTTGATGATCGGCGCGGCGGCGTTCGAAACTTTCGCGGCGATGGAGCCCACGGTTTCCCCGATCGTCTGTGCCACATCGCTCAACATGCCTTCGCTGTGGTGCGTAGTGTGTTCGGCCATCTGGCCTCCTTCGTCATTGAACTGCCAACAAATTTATTGCGCCCGGGGCCGTGGAGAGTTCCCGAATTGCCGGGGGCGATCATCCTACGACGACTTCGACCCTGCCACCAAGCACACAACCCCGCCTACCAGGGCCAAGCCGCTCAGAATGGGCGAAATCGGAACGGTGTGCGTAGTGTCTTTTGTCGCATGAATCGGGCCGATGTCTGCGACGTCCTTCCGCGTTGTGTAAGAAAAGCCCTGATAAACGAAGCCCACGATCCCCAGTAGAATGAGCACAAGCCCTGCGATGGCGACCGGTTTCATATGGACCTCCTTGTCCTGCGGTTCGACTCCACTGCGTGCAAATCGTTTCGCGCCGCCTGGCGCTATTCGTTCGACGGCGCCGGAATCTTCGGAACGTCGATGCCGAGCGCAGTGGCAAGCGCGATGGCGTGATCCTGCTCGTCGAGCAGAATCTCGCGGATGTGCTCGCTGATTGCATACTCGCCCAGCTCTTCGCATTCATTTACGCGCTGGCGGTACTGCTTGATCGTCTCGACTTCGTTGTCGAGGTCAAAGCGCAGCATGTCGGTCGCTTTGTCGGATGTCTTTACCGTCTTTGGCGTGACGGACGGCATACCGCCGAGGTAGTCGATCTGATTCGAGATGACCAGCGCGTGATTCAGCTCCTCGTGAGCGTGCTTCTCGAGTTCGGCCGCGATGTTCATGTACGGCGCGCCTTTGAGCACCTGCGAATAATTCACGTACGAGATGATTGCCTGATATTCGCGCGAGAGATCCTCGTTGAGGTTCGCGATGAGTTGCTCGCGTGTCAGTTTCTTGCCCTCGTTTTTGCTGTTTTCTTTTCCTGCTGCCATTGTTCCTCCCTTTAAACCAGCCTGCGCTCACTTGCGCGCGACCGAGCAACGCGGTTGCAGCCTCAGCCCGCACTTACCAAACACTCGCCGCCTGCCTGTCGAAACTTTATGAAATCCGACAAACGATGCGAGAGTGTAGCAAGGCATCCACTGTATGCCCCTACTGTCTTTACCTGATTTGGCGTGCGGTGATTTCGCATACGCTGCGGACCGCGCGCGGTATAATGCGGCGCGACGAAGCCATCACCAAAGGGCAGACCCGCCGCGGGCGGGAAGGGCAGGCAGCCATGTCGATCGGAATCAAGACGGTCACCGGAGTATTCGAACACTACGAAGACGCGGAATCGGCCGTGGAAGACCTAGAGGAACTCGGCATCAGCGGCAACCAGGTGCTCCTGATCCCCGGAGCCGATACCGATGTGCGCGGCCGCGGCTACATCGAGCGTTCAGGCAAGTCGCTGCATCACGGTGAGTCGTTCGGCGAGAAGGTGCAGGATGCGCTGCACTTGCGCCCGAAAGAAAAGTACGAAAGCTCGTGGGTGGGAGTCGATGGCCAGCCGAAAATGCCGAAGGGCGACCCGCTCGATGTGGAAGACGCGGAGCTGACGGACCGCGACCCTGCGCTGGCTGGCCCGGCCGTGGTGATCGTGCGGCTGCTCAACGAGAAACTGGAAGACGAAGCCGCGAAATTACTCGATGACAACGGCGCGGTGCAACTCTTCCGCGAGATCGAATCGAAGGGCGGCTTGACGCCAGACCAGCCGGAAGCGAATCCAGCGCCGGCTGTTGCGGGTGCGGGCACGGAACTGGGCACCGGAAAGGCCACGACCGGCGCGGACAGCACGGACCTGCAGGGGCGCGGGCAGAAGTTCACAAAAAACTCAGGCTCGTAGTCGCGCGGCCTACGAGCGACAGAACGCCATCAGCTTTTCGAAGTTTCCGCCATCCGCTGCTCGGAGCGCGTCTAAGTACGCCGCTCGCACAGGGCCGATTTGAGTCATCTCGTTTCGCCCCCAACTAAATGCCTTGCGCCCAGATCTGACGGCAAGAATGTCCGCGAAGAGGCGCGCGTGCCTGCCGTTGCCGTTGGAGAAGGGATGAATCGCGACCAACCGGTGATGGCTTCGCACCGCAATTTCGTCGATGTCGAATGTGCGGTGTTCGAGCCAGTACCGCGCATCACCGAGAAACACTCCGATCTGTTCCCGAATCGCGTGCGGTGCCACTCCAAGGTTCTTCCCGGTCAAGCGATACCGCCCCGACCATTTCCAGGTGTGGCGAAACATTTCGTGATGAAGCTTGCGGATATAAGGTTCGGTTAGAGGGTCGTTCCGCTTCAGCCGGCGCGGGCTAAACGCCCATGCGCGCGCCGCCAGAATATTTTCACGCTCCCACTGATTGAGTTCGTCTTGCGTTGAAAGGTTGGGGATGAGGGCTTCGATTTCGTCGGGCGAGAGCGGTGTATTGCCCGGCGCGAAATTGCCGTCGCCGAACATCGCTTCACTTCCGCTTCTTCAGAATTCGAAGCGCCTCATCGTTAATCTTTTCTTCGACTCGGCCCACAGCCTGTCCCTCGAGCGCCATGGAGTGCTCGGCGGCTGTGACACGATCTCGGGCTTCGTCGCGCGCGGGCTTTTCCGCAAGTTCGGTGACCGTTCCGGACTTCGGAACGATTGCGTACACGAGCTCGCAGCCCATCGCGTCCGCGACCTTCTCAAGGCTCGCGAGCGTAATTCGACTGCGCGCTTCCGATTTTTCGAAGGCTTGGATCTCCATTCGGGAGTTGCCGGTTTTGCGGCCGACCGATTCCAGAGTGAGGCCCAGCGCCTCTCGCACCGCGCGCAGCCAACCGTAGGTGGGGCGTGGTATTTCGCGGAGGCGGTAAAAGCGGTTCAGTTTCTGCTCGAGCAGCCGGATTTGGAGTGGGGCGTAGGCGTTTGTCATGGCGGTCTTCCGGCTGTGATATTATAAACATACCAAGACTACGTCAAGTGCTATTATACACATACAGCATGTGTCGTGTGTATGTGTATAATGGTACCCACGATGGAGGGGATCTGGGCATCCCTCGACGTTTGATTGACTTAGTATCTACCGCGCCGTAGTATCTCTCCCGCCGCGTACGAAACATTACGAATTCTTTCGTTTCATTGCGAGGGGTGATGAGCAGAAGGGGAGCCTGGGCCGAAGCTACGCTTATCGTCGGGTCGATCGCGGTCGGAGTTGTCCTTCGTGCTGGCGCATCGCCGCGAACCGCGCAAGACAGTGCGTCGATGTCGAACGGCGCCGTTTCAATCACTGTGGATCCCGCGTCGCGCACGTTTGCCGTCGCGTCGGCTGACGGTCGCCAAATTTTTCGGGCAGGCAGCTCGGTCGAGGTGGGAAGCGAGCGCATCGAGATCGCAAAGTATCCGAACGTAGCTACGGAACGCTCGACCTTTACCGACGAGCTCGGCGCTGGCGATCAGCTCACTACGAAGTTCAGCGGCCAAGCAGGAAAGCCTGATGTCGAGCGTGTGCTCCGCGTCTATCACGATTCGCCCTTCGCCTCGATCACCCTGCGGCTAATCAACACATCTTCTGGCAGCGTCGTCGTGCACTCACTCCGCGTTATCGACGTCGCCACGCAGGCGTCCGCGTCGCATCCGCAAATCGATCTTGGCGGGGCCGAGTCGCGCGACCGCGTCCTTGCGGACAGCTTCAGCGAAGACCGCCCCACCGAGCGCATCTACGACCTTGGCAAAGCTCCCGACTACAAAAGTTTCGACGACGTGAGCGACAAGCTTTCCGGCATGCACATGGGCGTCGGCTCACAGCTCATCTTCAATCGCGACAGCGGCAACGACCTTTTCCTCGGCGCGCTCACGTCGCATCGCTGGCTCACAATTTTCCATCTCGCGACGAGCGCGTCGTCAGGCGATGCGAAAGTTGCGTCGCTCACCGTCGATTCCACCGGCACGAAGGAGCCCGAGCAGCACGAAGCGCTCTCGCGCTCGAAGCCCGCGGACCAAATGGACGCGAGCGTCACGGTGAAGCCGGGCGAGTCGCTCGAATCCGAGCCCGTGCTGATCGCGACCGGCAACGACTATCACGCGCAGCTCGAAGCGTACGGTGCAGCGATCGCGAAAGTGAATCATCCGCGTGTAGTGGGCCGCGCGCCGAGCGGCTGGTGGAGCTGGACCAGCTACTACGCCGGCGTCACCGAGGGCCTCGTGCGCACCAACGCGCAGTGGCTCGCGCAAAATCTGAAGGACCTCGGCTACAACTACGTCCTCGTCGATGAAGGCTACCAGTACGCGCGCGGCGAATACGTCACCACGGACGCGAATCATTTTCCTGAGGGCATGACCGGCACAGGCCGCTTCGTCACCAAGCAGGGAATTAATTTCGGCGTGTGGACCGCGCCGTTCGAAGTGTCCACGCGCTCCTGGGTGTACGAGCATCACAAAGATTGGCTCGTGCACAACGCCGCCGGCGAACCGATTCGCATCCTGCAGCCGGAAATCGAAGAGCTGTACGCGCTCGACCCGACCAATCCCGGGGCGCAGGATTATTTGCGCGAAACCTACCGCACGCTCACGCACGATTGGAACGTTCGCTACATCAAACTCGATTTCATGGACGACACGGCGATCGAAGGCGTGCACTACGCGCCGAACGTCACCGCAATTGAAGCGCAACGGATTGGCCTCCAGGTGATTCGCGAGGCGGTCGGTGAGGATGTGCAGCTGGATAAGGACGGCAGCGCGATGCTCGCGCCCGTCGGCATCGTCGATGAAGGCCGCATCTCCACAGACACGGGCCATTCGTTTGAGCCGAGCAAAACCGCGGCGAGCGGCATCGCAGAGCGCTACTACATGAATCGCAATTTTTTCGTCGCCGATCCGGACGCGTTCACGCTCACCGATCAGAAGGGCGAAGGCGGCGCGCCGGGCACGACGGTGAACGAAGCGGAGGTTTCGATCGTGCTGGCGGCCGTGGCGGGCGCGATGTTTGAAGTGGGCGACGATCTCCCGATGCTGGGCTCCGAACCGGAACGTGCTGCGTACGCGCGTAACACCGATCTACTCGCGATGTACAAGTACGGCCACGCGGCGACGCCGGTCGATCTGATGAGCTACGACGAAGCCGATGAGCAGCCCAGTGTGTTCGTGCTTCACGAGGGCACGCGCCAGACGATGCTCGCCGTTTTTAATTGGACCGATCAGCCGCGCTCGCATGTGATTACTACAGCGCAGCTGGGCCTTGCAGCGGACGGGAAGTACGCCGCGATCGACGCGCTGCACGGCAACACGCCGGCGCCGGAGAGCGGCGTGGCCTTTGGGTCGCTCGCCGCTCTTACGCAGCTGAAAAATCAGCCGCCGCACTCGGTGCGATTGATCAAAATTCTGAACGTTGGCATTGCGGCTGCGCCGCCTGCGTTCGAACTCTCGCTCCCTTCCTCGGGTGAAGCAGGGAAGCCCGTGAGAATGACGATCACGTCGAGCGACGCCGCCAATCCCGCGATCGATTTCGGGTGGGACTTCGGTGACGGCACCACAGAAACCGGCCACGCCGTGTACGGGGTCGGCGACGCAGCGACGCATTCCTACACGCACGCCGGCACGTTCACCGTCACTGTGACTGTCACGGGCGTGGACGGGAAGTCCTCCAAAAAATCCGCAACAATCACCATTCCGTCGAACACCAGCCCCGATTTCCACTTCGACCAAAATCGCCGCGCGCCGAAACCGTAACGGGAGAGCGCGCCACCAGAAATCGCGCACGCCGGGATCAACCACAACAACGTCTCCGTGTCCTCCTGCCTTTCTCGGTGTTCTCCGTGAAATGTTTTGCCTTTGAATTTCTCTCTTCTCTTGCTGCGAGTTAGGCTAGTAGAGCAAACGCTCACGCGAGAGGTCTCGACCATGAATCAACTCACTCCCAATTCTTCCGACGGCGCCGTGAAAGGCGCAGTGCGCTACTGGCTGCAAGCTGAAGGACTCCTCGTCCTCGTGCTCTCGCTCGAGCTGTACCACTTCATCGGCGCGCCGTGGTGGCGCTTCTTCGCGCTGTTCCTCGTGCCGGATCTCAGCCTGCTCGCGTACCTTGTGAATCCCTCGTTCGCCGCCCGCGTGTACAACGTCGTTCATAGTTACACGCTGCCCACCACGCTCGCCGCCGTCGCGCTCGCAATCAATCAAGCGCACATTCTGCCGTACGCGTTGATTTGGTCCGCGCACATCGGCATGGACCGCGCGCTCGGCTTCGGCCTGAAGTATCCCGAAGCGTTTGGCCGCACCCACCTCGGCATCCACGGCAAAGCCGCGCCAACAAACTGAGTCACGCATGTAGTGGCACAAAAGCGGGGAGAGATCCTTCGGCCGATAAATCGGCCTCTGGATGAAGTCAAAGGATGGGAGCGTTCGTGTGCTTCGGAGCTAGAACGGCGCCTTGGCGATCTTCTTGAATTTGTCTGTGACGTTGCCCGACAAATCCACGCTGTCTGGATTCAACTCGAGCACGGGCGCGCCCGCCGCGACGTTCATCTTCGCGAGGTCCACCCAAATCACATTGGGGCTGGTGGTCAGCTCAAAAAAATAACGTCGCGCCGTGAGGTCGATCACCGTGCGGTACTCCGTATTGTAGATCCCGAAATCCTTGTACGGCGCGCCATACGGCACAGACACGTTGCGCGTGATCGAAAGCAAACTCGCCACCGCCGCGCGCTCGCTCGCCGGCTCCGGCAACATCGCGAGATAGTACGAGGCGCGCTGAAAGCGATCCACCGGATTCACGTTCCCCGGCAGCGGCATCGTGCTGCTCGGCTTCGAGAAATCCATCTTCGCCAGCAGCGCGAGTTGCTGGTCGTACGAAGGATCGTTGGTCATCACGCGATAGTCGCGGCCGTGATGCACCACCATCTTGCCGTCGATCGGCTCGAGCACTGCCGAATCGCCGCTCGCATCCTCCAGCGCCAGGTGAACGGTCGCCTCTCGCCCCCGCGCCGCTGCGTTCCGGATCTGTACGCCGTCCATCAACGCCAGCGCTTCATTCACCGTCGCAGCGTTGTCCAGCATGTACTGCAGCCAAAGTCCCGCGTGTAGTCCAGGCTTCGACGCGTCGCGCGGACCAAAATCCGCTGCCGTCAAATACAGCATGTGCCCCGCGAGTCCCTTTTCGTTGAGCCCATCCGCCGTCCCCATCCCGTACACCGGCACTACCAGGCTCCCGTACTTTGCCGTCCACTTCGCCGGATTCTCCGTGATGATCGGGTGACCACCGAGCAAACCGCCGTTGCGCTCAAGCCCGCGCGGCAGCAGCGTCAACGTCGGCTCGGTCGATTCCGGCCAGTCCATCGTGCGCCCCACCAGCACCGCCAACTTGTTCCCATTCCACAAAATCCGCGTGCAAGCCTCGCTCACAGGCAGCACCACCGTGCACACCAGCGCCACGATGGCGATCACAGCTCCAAAACGGCAGGGAAACGCTCGGTTCGACACGGAACACCTCCAGAAGCGGCAATAACCCGGCGTGCATCCAACAGCAGGGGAACTAGCAACGACGGTGAGTTTTGCCCTGTGGCTGCTGCCAAGTCAACTCTAAACCCGCTCCGGCTTCACTATCCTTTCGCCCCTCACCGCGTCAAAAAAGACATAAGTCCCGGAAACCCAGGGCACCCCGTCGGCATCCCATAAACGGGGCATATATAGGATGGGCCACTAATGACCAAGAAAATCCAAGGTACAGGCAGGTTGGTCCCGACCCGGCTTACCGGCGTCGAGTACAAGGTGAACTACGGCATCGACAGCCCGCAGGAAGTGGCTGCGAAGCACGGGGGCGGTTGGGGTGCGGCGAAGGGCGGTTTCTGGACGAAGTGCTCGATTCGCTCGAAGTTCAATCATCCGATCCCGGACGGCAGCTATTTCTTGCATGGCGATGATGGTCGCGTGGTGCAGTTGAAGTCGGAAAACGGCCACTGGCAGTATCTGGCGATGATTTAGTCCGTAAACAGCTGTTGTGCAGAGATTTGCGAGGCGGGCGATTCCCAGGTGCCACCCGGGCCTAGGGATCGCCCGTTTTTCTTTTCGGGCACTTTTCTAATATTCGCAGCGGCCGTCAAGCCAAAATTTCGTCAAATCGCCTCGTTTTAGCGCTTAAAACGCTGAAATAGCCCTCAATCCCGCGCAAAATCGTCATTTCGCGCCACGGCTCCGATTTTTTCGCCTTTTTTCGTATCTTTTTCTGGAAACTGCCGATTCTGTGATATACTACGCGCTCACAACCTAAATAGCAGGTTATGAGGATTTCGGAGGGCCCGTTTACGTTTTCGGGCAGAGTCTAAAGCGTGTAGTTTGTTCCCTTTACCATGGCAAAAGAAAAGCTTCAGGGTACCGGACGCCTGGTCCCGACCCGCTTGACGGGCGTCGAATACAAAGTGAAGTACGGCATTGAGCACATCATCGAGGAAGTCACTCACGGTGGCACCGGCGGCTTTGGCCCCGGAAAGGGCGGACGCTGGGCCAAGTGCTCGGTTCGTCCGACACACTCGAATTTGATCCCCGACGGCAGCTACTTTTTGCATGCCGACGACGGTCGCGTCCACCAGCTTCGCTCGGCGGGCGGACAGTGGCAGTGCCTCTCGCTGGCGTAAAGCCGGCCGTGCGCCGATTCATCGAAAGCGCGCTTGTCTAAATCCACGGAAGCCGTGCCATCTCTTGGCACGGCTTTTTTGTTTCTGCGCCGCCAGCCGCGTGCGAGAATTCCGGTCACTCGTCCCGCCGGAGGTTCGTCATGCGTTTTGCGCGACTGTCGATGGGCCCATTCGGGATCTTCGCGGCTCTCACACTTGCGAGCTGCGCCGTCTTCGCGCCGTTCGCATCAGCGCAAAATGCACATCCGCCTCAGGAGGCCGTAGTGGCGCCCAACGAAAATCTCGTCGTCGATGGCGTTCCGCCCGTCCCGGCAAGCATCGCCGAGAAGGCCTCGCGCTACACCAATTTCCGCAGCGCGATCTTCACCAGCTGGAATCCCGCGAAACGCGAGATGCTAATCGCCACGCGCTTTGGCGACACTTTCCAGATTCACAAAGTCGCATCGCCCGGCGCCGCGCGCACCCAGCTCACTTTTTATTCGGACAGCGTTCGCACCGCGTTTTACCCGCCGAAGATCGCACCGGGCGCGCCCGAGTCATTCATCTTCTCGAAAGACATCGGCGGCGGCGAGTTCTACCAGATCTACCGTTACGACGTTGCGACCGGCGCTGTGACGCTGCTCACCGACGGCAAATCGCGCAACACCGACGAAGTCTGGTCCCACGACGGCACACGGATCGCCTACGGCTCCACGCGCCGCAACGGCAATGACGTGGACATCTGGATCACCGAGCCCGCGCATCCGGATAAAGCTCGCATGGCGGTTCAAAACGCCGGCGGCGGCTGGACTCCCGCGGATTGGTCGCCCGACGGCTCACAGCTGCTCATCAGCGAGTACAAATCCGCAAACGAATCGAATCTCTTCGTCGTCGATGTCGCGAGCGGCCAGAAAACGCAGATCACTCTGCCGCAAACCGAAACCAAAGTCGCCTACGGCGGCGCGCAATTCTCGCGCGACGGCAAGGGCGTCTATCTCACCACCGACAAAGACGCCGAATTTCAGCGCCTCGCATACCTCGATCTCGCGACGAAGGAATTGAAATTCCTCACCACTGAAATTCACTGGGACGTGGAAGGTTTCGATCTGTCACCGAGCGGCGCGCAAATCGCGTTCACCATCAATGAAGACGGCTACGGCTCGCTGCACCTGCTCGACACGCGCACCGGCAAAGAGCACGCCGTCGCCGGCATTCCCGCCGGCATCGCCACCGGCGCCAAGTGGCACCCGAACGGGGAAGACCTCGCCTTCGGCCTTACGTCCGCCCGCACGCCGTACGATTCGTATTCCGTGAACGTCCGCACCGGCAAAGTCGATCGCTGGACCTTCAGCGAAACCGGCGGACTGAACGCGGACACGTTTGCCGAAGCGCAGCTCATCCACTGGAAATCGTTCGACGGAAAATCGATTGGCGGTTTTCTCTATAAGCCCGTCGATGCGTCGGGCAAGCCGCTCGCCGGCAAGCATCCCGTGATCATCGACATTCATGGCGGCCCCGAAGGCCAGTTCCGCCCCGGCTTTCTCGCGCGCAACAACTACCTCACCAGCGAACTCGGCATCGCCGTGATTTATCCCAACGTGCGCGGCTCCACGGGCTACGGAAAAACGTTCGTCACGCTCGACAACGGTTTTCTGCGCGAGGATTCGTACAAGGATATCAACTCTTTGTTCGACTGGATCGCGACGCAGCCCGATCTCGACCCGTCGCGCATCATGGTCACCGGCGGCAGTTACGGCGGATTTATGACGCTGGCCGTCGCCACCAATTACAACGACCGCATTCGCTGCTCGGTGGATATTGTCGGCCCGTCGAATCTCGTCACGTTCCTTGAGAATACGAGCGGCTACCGCCGCGATCTGCGCCGCGTGGAATATGGCGACGAACGCGATCCGAAAATGCACGAGTTCCTCGAGCGCATCGCCCCCGCAAACAACGCGCAGAAAATCACGAAACCGCTGTTCGTCATCCAGGGCCGCAACGATCCGCGCGTCCCGCACACCGAAGCCGAACAAATGGTCGCCGTGGTGCGCAAGCAGGGCACCCCGGTCTGGTTCCTGATGGCCAACGACGAAGGCCACGGCTTCGCCAAGAAAAACAACGTGGACTTCCAGTTCTACTCCACCATCCTCTTCATCCAGAAATACCTGCTGAACTAGGTAGCACAGGCAATCCTGCCTGTGGGCGAGCGGCGCGGGTCAATCCCGCGCGGTTCGCCGTTTTCACTGTTGGCGTGCGCCAAAATATAACAATATATGTTATACTCCAGCCATGATGCAGTCCACCCTGGCCACGCAACTTCGCGAAGCCCGCCTCGCCCGCGGCTGGACCCAACAGTCCGCCGCCGCGCGCCTCGGCGTGACGCAGGCCTACCTCTCGATGCTCGAACGCGGCACCCGCGATCCAAGCCCGGTCGCTCGCAAGCTCGTCCGCGTTTACGGGCTCACTCCAGATGCGCTTCCGCTCACTGAGCCGGCCGCCGCAGCCGATCTCGATTTCGCCGTCGAACTCGCCGGGTATGGTTATCCCGGCTTTGCGCATCTGGTGAAGCGTCGCCCGAAGATGAACCCGGCCGCATTTTTGCTCGCTGCGCTTGGACGAGACGACCTCGATGCTCGCGTCTCCGAAGCGCTCCCGTGGCTCGTCGTAAAGTATCCGGCCATGCGCCTCGGCTGGCTTCTGCGCGAAGCCTGCGCAGGCACACTGCAGAATCGCCTCGGTTTCGTTCTCGCGCTGGCGCGGGATGGGATGCCAAGCGCCGTTCTCGATCCGTGGCTGGCGAAGCTCGAAGATTGCAAACTCGCGCGAAAGGATTCATTCTGCCGCGAACTCACCTCAGCCGAGCGCCGGTGGCTCGAAGAAAACTCATCACCGGAAGCGAAGCAGTGGAACGTGTTGAGCACCCTCCGCCCGAGTGACGTTCGCTATGTTCGATGAACTCTCGCCGCCCTGGCCCGCGTTCCTCAGGGACCTCGATGCGCTGTTGCCTGAACCGGTTGAGCTTCACTGCATCGGCGGCTTCGCGCTCGTCGCAGGTTACGGCCTTACCCGTGCCACGAATGACCTCGACTATCGGACGCTCGTCCCATTTCATTTGCTCAATGGGCTTCAGGAACTCGCGGGAGCTGGATCCGAGCTGCACAAAAAACATCGCGTTTATCTTCAGAAATGTGGGGTCGATTCGATGCCGGAAAGCTACGACGAACGCCTTACTGAAATTCCCACCCGCGGCCTTCGCAATTTGAAACTCATGCTGCCCGATCCATACGATCTGGCGCTTTCGAAGCTCGGGCGCAACATTGACCGCGATCGCGAAGATGTCCAGTATCTGGCGACCACGCTGAAACTCAGCGCTGCTACGCTGCGCGAGCGATATCACACTGAACTGCGTGCGATCGTGATCGGCCGGACCGCGTATCACGATCAAACACTCGAGTTCTGGATCGAAGCGTACTTCTCTTAGCGCGAAGCCAGACGCATCCGCAGCGTTCGCAGCGCCTAACTATGGAATCCTTGGCAACCCACGCATCCGCAGCCACTTCCAGCCTGCACGCCATCTCGCCACTTTCCGCAACGCACGGTGTTTAACTCCCTGAGCGCACATCCAGCAGGGAAGCCGCTCACACCGAGGAGAGACAGCCATGAAGAAGCTATTCGCAAGCGCAGTCCTGGCGGCCATGTTCGCCGTGCCGGCCACTTTCGCGCAAAACGCATCGACGGATGCGCAAGCGCCCGCACCGCAGTCCGCACAATCCGCGGATCAATCGACGGCTGCGCCCGGAGCGTCGAGCCAGAAATTCGAAGCTCGCATGATCCAGCGCCGCGTCGCGAAAATGACGGCACTGCTGACGCTCACCCCAGCGCAGCAAACGCAGGTCACTTCGATCCTCACGACCGCCGTGCAGTCGCGCGCCGCGGATCGCGGCTCAATGAAACAGGTCCGCGCCCAGATGCGCACCGCGATCGAAGCGAACGACTCCGCCACGATCGAGCAGGCCTCGAACCAGATCGGCAACATCGCCGCGCAAAACGCAGCGGCTCGCGCCAAGACGGCGGCAGCGATCTACCAGATCCTCACGCCGGATCAGAAAGCCAAGGCGCAGCAGCTCGCCGATCTGTTCGGCCCCGAAGGCCGCGCGAAGCGCCATCACCAGGCGGGCGCCTAAGCACGCGATCGCCATCTGACGCTCACAACGATGTTGTACACGCGAGCATGGCGGGGCGCCCGGCCCCCACCGGACCTTCGCCATGCCGCGTTTCATCCCTCAAAGCTTTTCATCAGCCGCCAAAATTTCGGGAACTTTCCGCCGCGCCGCGCTGAATTAATCCCGAACGGAATGTGGTTCTGGCGCACGCCGCCGCTACAAACCAAATCGATTCGAGCGAGCCGCACGGAACGGGCAGCGCGCCGCTTCAACGCAATTTCAAAAAGGGGAATTGGCTATGAAGAAATTATTCGCAACATGCCTGCTGGCCGCCGCGTTCGCCGTCCCGGCCGTCCACGCTCAAAGTTCAGAAGCAACCACCACCGCCGCGCCGGGCGACCGCCACGATCCGGCCGGAATGATCGACCATCGCATCAGCCGGATGAACGCCGTGCTGACGCTCAATAGCGGCCAGCAGACGCAAATCCGCACCATTCTTACGAACGAACAGACCACCGAATCGGGCTTTCGCACCAGCATGAAAGCGGCGCACACCAATCTAAGAACCGCGATTCAGAATAACGACGCGGCATCGATCGAATCGATCTCCAGCCAGATCGGCACGATCACTGGCCAATCGATCGCCTCGCACGCCAAGACGCAAGCCGCGATTTACGCGCTGCTTTCGCCCGAGCAGCAGACCAAGGCGCAGCAGTTTCCCGAATTGCTCGGCGGCGGCCCGGAAGGTCCGGGTGGATTCGGCCATGGCCCGCGGTAAAGGCGCGCTGTAAGCGTTCGCTCCAAGCCTGCGGCGAGCCCGGCGCCTGCTTTCCCCAGGGGCGCCGGCCTCACCGCGTATTTTTGCGCGCGACGGTGTTTAACCGAATGGCGGCCCCAGCCGATTCGAAGCGCTAACGCTGAGAAAGCCGGAAGGCCGAGTAACCCGAGGAAACATTTATCGAGCTTCAACGCATCAAATCACAATGCCCACCACCAGCCAATTCGACGAAATTCAGCGCGCGCACGGTTATTCATTGCGCGAGATCGGCGTGGCCGGCACGGGGCTCACTCGCGCCGATGCGATCGCCGCGATCGATTCACTTGCAGGCGCAGGAGTGGCAATCGTCAGCGGCGATGTGCTGCGCGTGCTCGATAATATTCCGCGCTACACCTACAACAACTGGCGCGCCCGCCGCGGCCTCGGCGAAGGTTTTCCGGAATTTGCCGCGCGCAGCCTCGACGTCGCCCGCGACTACATCCGCGCCTTCGCCGAAGACGGCAACCAACTCGTCCTCTACACGCTCGTCACCGCCGACGCCGACTCCGCCAACGAAATCAGCGCCTCCGAAGCCTACTCACTAGCGTAGTCCGCACAGCGCGTAGCGCAGACCTCAGTCTGCGCACCTTTGACTTTCCGGGTGCCGCACCCTTTTCGTTTCAAAAGGGTGCGCGGCACAGCGTCCAAAACGCCCCCCGCTTTCGATCCGAAACCCGCCCCTCCAACTTCCGTACATTCAGCTTCGCTCTGGCCACGACTCCCTGTAGAGGCCGGTTCGTTCGAATTCAGAACGAAGCGGGCGCAGTTCTGTCTGTCCGACTAAAATTGCCCTGCGCCGCCATCGACGTTCAGCTCGATGCCGGTGATGTAGGCGGACTCGGGCGACGCGAGAAACGCCACCGCCGCGGCGACTTCCTCCGGCCTTCCGAATCGGTCCATCGGATTCTCGGCTTTGATCCCTTTTTGGATTTGCTCCATCGATGCTGCCGGCAGGCCTGCGCGCGCGAAGATCGGCGTCTCGATCGGCCCCGGCGCCACGGCATTTACGCGAATCTTGCGGCCGACTAATTCCGCGCCCATCGTGCGCGCGAACGAACGCACTGCGGCTTTCGTCGCCGAATACGCTGTGACGTTCTGCGCGCCAATCGAAGACACCACGCTGGTATTCAAAATCACCGACGCGCCTTCGTTCAGCAGCGGCAGCAGCTTCTGCACGGTGAAGTACACGGCCTTCACGTTGATCGAAAACTGTTCGTCGTAGGTCGCTTCGTTCGTCATCGCGAACGGGACGAATTTTGCGAGGCCGGCGTTGGCGAATAGCACGTCGATCTTGCCGAAGTTTTCTTTCGTGAATGCCGCGAGCTTCTCGATCTCCGCCATTTTCGTCAGGTCCGCCTGCAACGTCAGCGTGCCCGCGCCAATCTCTGCTGCGGCTGAAGCGAGCGTCTTCGGATCGCGCCCGGAAATCAGCACCTTCGCGCCTTCTTCGGCGAGGCGTTTTGCGCTTGCGAGACCGATGCCGCTGTTGCCACCGGTCACGACGGCCTTCTTTCCTTCCAGCCTTTTCATCTTTTCTCCCTATTCAAAATCGCCCGGCGAGCGAGCCCTATTTTAGAGTGCGGGAAGCCGCAGCGCGGCTTACCGCTTTGCTTTGCGGCGACGCCAATCGCCGTGCTCTGCCGGACTTTGCCGGATTGTGCCGGAGGCGCTGGCGCGCAGTCACGACGAGCACGCTCGTCGCCCAGCAAAGCGGTAAGCTGAGCACCGCTTCCCGCACTCTAAAATTACGTTGTGCCTTTGCGCGAATCCCGAGACAAGCACCTGCAATCGAAACCGGATTATACTGTTTGCATGGCGATGGACCGGGCCCAAATCGAGAAAATCTCCAAAGCTCTCGGCGACAAAACGCGCCTTCAGATTTTCGAGGCGATTTCCGCGCGCTGCGACATGAAATGCCAGGACCTGGTCGCTATGCGCGGCGTCACGCCCGCCACTGTGTCGCATCATATGAAAATTCTTTCGGACGCGCATCTGATCCGCTGCCGCCGCGAAGGCCAATTCGTGTACAGCGAGGCCGTCCCCGAAACCATCGCCGCCTTCGGCGAAGCCCTCCGCAAAATCGCGGCCACGCGCTCGAACGGCAAGCGTCGCGCTAACGCAGGACGAAAACCGTAGCGGCAAAGTCAAAGTCGAGAACATTACACAGAGAAAACCGAGAACTGCCGAGAGCACGGAGACTTTTGCGCCAGGAAGATTTTCTCTGTGCCCTCTGGTTTTCTCGGTGTTCTCTGTGAAATGTTTCGCTTTCCGGCCCTCGCATTTCGGCCCATTTCGTCGACCCGACCTCGCATCCACATGACGTAAAGCCACTTACGCCTAGCCTTACGAATTCCTTACGCCTTGCTTACGGCTCCCTAACACGTCCGCGCTATCCTGCCTTCACCGGAGCAAACCACCACCTTCCACGAATCGCCGCTCGCACCATGACGGCAAATTCGGCGGGTGTGTGCCGGCAGCGATCGTCGCCAGCGGGCGACGCCGCAAGGAGGCTCTTCCTATGACAATTTTCAATAATGGTCCCCGCGACGATCGCGACATTCAATTCGTGCCGCGCGTCTCGCAGCAGAACGTGAAGTTGCTCGTATTCGGCTTGCTTGGTCTCGCGGCGCTTCTGGTGTTCTCGCTTTTCGTTTTGCGCGTCACGCGCATTGAAGCGGGCCACGTCGGCGTCGAAATTAACCTGGCCGGCAGCCAGCGCGGTGCGTCGGAAATTCCGATTCGCACGGGTTGGGTGGTTTACAGCCCGCTGCGCACGCAGATTTTCGAATTTCCGACCTACGTGCAAACCGTGAAATGGACGCGTGACACCAACGAAGGCCATCCCATCAACGAGGAGATGGGCTTCAACTCGAAGGAGGGAATGGAAATCTTCGTGGACGTCTCGCTTTCGTATGCGATCGATCCGCAGAAAGCGCCGGATTTTTACGTGAAGTACCGGGTCAGCGACCTCGATATGTTCACGCACGGCATTCTGCGGGACATCGTCCGCAACTCGCTCAACGAAGTCGCTTCCACATTCACCGTGGAAGATATTTATGGCGAGCGCAAAGCGGAGTTCCTGAACCGCGTGCAGGCGATGATCGAGGAGAAAGTAAAGCCAGTGGGCGTGAGCGTGCAGCAGTTCGGTTTCATTGGCGCGCCGCGCGTACCGGAAGTGATCGCGGCGGCGATTACGGCGAAAGCGCAGGCCATTCAGCAGGCTGAGCGCGCTCGCAACGAACTCGCCACCACGCAGGCGGAAGCCGCGAAGAAAATCGCGGAAGCCGAAGGCGATGCGAAGTCCATGGTCACGCGCGCGCAGGGTGAAGCCGATGCCAACCGCATCCGGCAGAACTCGCTCACGCCGCAGTTGCTCGAACTGCGCCGCATCGAAAACGAGCAGGCGCTGATCGAGCACTGGAACGGTCAGCTCCCCGAAGTCGAGTCGGGCCAGGGCAGCGGAATGATCCTCCAACTCCCGAAGCCCGCCTCGCCGAAGTAAAAGCCGCGGCCGCGGCATCTCACCACGCCGCCCCGCCGCCGACACCGCCCCGCAGGCATCTCCCCGATGCCTGCAGGGCGTTTTTTTCTGGGCGCGTGGCTCTTCGGATCGGCTGAGACGATCCGCACTTTTGCTGGTAAAGGCCCCGCCTGATCGATGATGCGAGGGAAGCTACGTCGAAAATTCCGCGGAGCCGAGCAGCCTATGGAGTGCGGCGGGTCCTAACGCCGCTTTCACAACGCATACATCGGGCACTCGCCGATCACGCGCCTAGCGGGCAACATACGATGGGCGGAGATTTGTAGCTGGCCTTCGGCCCCGATCAGCCCGCCGCGCTGCTGAGTGCGGGAAAGCGGCGTTAGGACCCGCCGCACTCCGATAGGGTTGGGTGCACGTGCCTGCGCGGAGAAGTAGTGAGCTGCGGAGTATAGGGTGCGTGGTGCCTTTTACCGGCGAAACGGATTAGTCACTCGCGGGTTGGACTGTGAACTCGTCTGCGATGCGTATCCTGTCGCAAGGCACGGACAAAACTGTTTTGCGGAAACTGAGTGGCGCTTCCGATTCGAACCATGCGGCGGAGCACCACGGATATCTGGTCGCAGACCGCACCAGACCATGATGCACGGGGTTGCGGTGAACATAGTGCAGACGCGCGAAGTACGACTTCTCGTACGTGAGATGTGTTTCCCAATATTGAAACCATACGCGGCGGCTCGGCGCGCCGTCCATCGCATTCAATTTTCGTGCGGTCATCGAGTGCAGGCGGTTGGCCAGTATCGACAGCCGATCCGGCCGCGTGGGTTGTGCAACGTAGTGATAATGATTCAAAAAAATCGCCCACGCCTGTAGCTCCACGGAATTCTCTGCCGCGAAAAAGAAGAGCGCTTCCTGCAGGAGATCGAGCTTCGATCGAGAATCGAAATAGTGTTCTTTCCGGTAAGTCGCAGCGGTCACGATGTACGCGCCTTGAGCAGTCAAGTGGTGCGAGGGCGCATGCGGCCACTGTGTTAGACGATCCGACATATTTGCGTCACGGTACTACGGCCGCGTGGCAGGTGACAAGCTCCGCGTCCCCAAACTCCGCCGCGGACTCCTCTACCGCGCCGGCACGGGCACCCAACCCTATCGGAGTGCGGCGGGTCCTAACGCCGCTTTGCCGAATGCAGCTCCACTAAAGGCCCACCAAGGCCGAAGGCCGGCCACAGATCTCAGCTCGTCGTCGTGTGCCCGCTCGGCGCGTGATCGGTGAGTGCCCGATGTATGCGCTGCGAAAGCGGCGTTAGGACCCGCCGCACTCCATACGTGGCTCGGCGCGGACTCGATTCCCAACGTAGCTCCCCCCGCGTTATCGATCACCCGTGCCTCGTACCAGCAAAACCGAACCCGCTTGAGTTTCCTTCCACCAAGCCAATGCGTCGTGCCGGTGGTGTTCTGGCAGTACCGTGCCTTGGGCGCAAAAAATTTACATCGGGCGTTTGCGCCAAGTTGTGTATCATCGCGGTCTCCTGGAACCGAAAGGCCCCGCACGTCCCGGCCTGACGGACAACAAAATCGGATCCGCAACGCGCGAAGCTGCGAACGGAGCGAACATGAAGCCGTCCACAAATACCCGTGTGAATTTCAGATTTGCACTCCTCGCACTTGGTGTCGTCGCGCTCGCGGGATTGTCGGCGTGCGCGACCACCAAAGTAGAGGATCTCGACCCTAGCGAAGCGAAGTTCCTGATCGCGTTCGGATCGCCGGTCTCCGGGAACGCCGTACATCACAAGCGCACGTCGTTTGCCGTGCGTCCTTTCGCGGGCTCGACGTCTCCAACGGACACGCAGGTGGCGCCGTTCTTCGGTAATCTTACGGTCGTCACTCAGCCACCCACCGCAGCCGCCGACAGCTATTACATCCTGCAACGGCAGGCAAACTGTTCGCTCACGTTCCGAGATTTCACCATCGCGCTGAACTCCAACACGTTCGACATTACGCCGACGCAGACAATCAACGGTTACGAGACGACGATTCACAGCAATGCTTTCCTGACCACCACCGCGGACGCGTTTGCCACGGGCTGCAAAGACAACGTGGCGGGAACGGAATCGACGCCGTTCATCGTTGCTGGCCACAGTACGAGCGGCGCGGAAATGCTGGTCGCGCTCGGCTCAACCGGAATCATCGCCGGCGCTACCACCGCTCCGGGCGTTTACACCGGCCCGGCAAACCTGGCCACCGACAATCCTCCGTTCTCGCTCGTCACCGGCGACTTCAATAAAGATGGCAATCCGGACGTGGTGTCCATCAATACGACCGGCAACGCGTCCTCGATCACAGTGTTTCTCGGAAACGCCGACGGCTCGTTTCAGCCGGGCGTGAGCTATTCCGTTCCCGGAACCTCCGCCGGTTACGGCGTGGCCGACGACGTGAACGGCGATGGAAATCTGGACATCGTCGTAGGCACCGGCGAACCCACGGCTACATTCTCGGTGTTTCTCGGCAAGGGCGACGGCACGTTTCAGGGAATTCAGAACGTTGTGGCGCCCGGCGCGGCGTACCTCTTCACGGACACTTTTGTTACCGCGGACGTGAACCACGACGGCCACAAAGACATCGTCGCCACCGATGGTGAGGTGTTTCTCGGCGCGGGCGACGGAATTACGTTCACGCTGGTCCCCCAAACGGCATTTGCACCTCTGCCGGGTAGCAGCTCACTCGTCGCGGCTGACTTCAACAACGATGGAAAAATGGACATCGCGACGGACGACACCAGCGTGATTCGAATCTATAAAGGGAACGGCGACGGCACTTTCACCGCCGGCGCGACTTACCCGACGATCGGCGATAACGGCTATATCTACGCGACCGATTTGGATGGCGACGGCAACGTGGATTTGTGGAGCGGCTATGCGGGCGACGGCTTTTATTTCGGCAGTATGCCGAGCACCGCATACGCGTTGATGGGAAATGGCGACGGCACCTTTCAAGGCGCGCCCAATTTGCCGTTCAAATACAACGGCGCCAACGTGGTGGATTTGAATGGCGACGGCCGGCCGGATTTCGCCGGCGTCATGTTCAACGGTGCGGCCGCGAACGAAACGATTCAGACATATTTGACCGGACCCAACGGCATCCCCGTCGCTGGCCCGTCGCAAGCGGTTGCGAACGTCAATGGCGCCGACTCGCTCGCGCTCGGAGATCTGACCGGCGACAAAATTCCCGACCTGGTTTACGTGAGCAACTATCCGCAGACTCAGTCGTTCTATGTGGCGATCGGAAAAGGCGACGGCAGTTTCCAGGCTCCCACGGCCACGCCGGCTCCTTACCTGGTGCCCTCCGGAATCCCCGCGAGCCAAGAGATTACCGGCGTTCGTCTCGCGGACTTCAACCACGACGGCAAGCTCGATCTCGCTTACAGCTTTTTGGCCCAGGATTCGCAGGGCTCGCAGCTTTACTACAAAGGCTTCGTGGTCCAGTTGGGCAATGGCGACGGCACGTTCCAAGCGCCGGAGATCACGCTCTCGTACCATGGCTCCACTTCGCCGGGCGTCGCGCCAAACGATATTCTCAGCGCCGTTCACGACGTGAACGGCGACAACTTTCCGGACGTGATCGTGGTCGCGCTGATTCAGACGGGGACCACCACGTTTCAGAATCAGGCTGAGATGTTCGTGGGGAAGGGCGATGGAACTTTCAATGCGCCCACCACCTTGAACGTCACTCCATCGGTGCTACCCGATGACCCCAGCTCCGCAACCGGTTCTCCCTTCGCGTTCGCCGATCTGAACGGAGACGGCAAAGTGGACCTGATCACTTCCGGATCCTCGTCCGATGCGACGGTGCCTGAGTTTGCCGTGTCCCTCGGCAACGGTGACGGTACATTTCAGCCGCCAGTGATTACGACGCTTGCTGGCTTCGGCTACGCCGGCAATCCGGCGATCGCGGATTTCGACGGAGACGGAAAGCTCGACCTATTTTTGGCCAACGATGGCGTTTACCCAGGCAGTGGAGACGGGACGTTCCAGACGTTCGCCAACACTGACGGGACCTTCGAGTCGCCTCTGACGGTCTATCCGATTTCGAACGGCGGAGCGCTCGCCACGGATTTGAACGATGACGGCAAGCCCGACATCGTCGTCGGCAGCGTAATTTTTCTGAATAAGTCCGGCGCTACGCCGCCTGCAACGGCTGCGACTTCGACGGCCCTCACTTCGTCGCCCAATCCATCCACGACGGCGACGAACGTGACGTTCACGGCGACGGTCACATCGACGACCGCTGGGACAATTACGGGCAGCGTTGCGTTCCTCGACGGCGCGGCGCAAATCGGCACGGGCACTGTGGGCGCGGGTGGAGTGGCCGCGTTCACCACCACCGCGCCGTTGACGCAGGGTACGCACTCGATCACCGCGCAGTACGGCGGCGACACGAATTATTCGTCGAGCACCTCGCCTGCGGTGTCGCAGGTGGTGAACGCGGCGGGCACGGCCGCCACCACCACGGCGCTCACTTCGTCGCTGAATCCGTCGAACACGGGCGCGGGTGTCACCTTCACCGGGACGGTGACTTCCTCGACGCCGGGAACGATCAGCGGCTCGATCTCGTTCTACGACGGTGCGAAATTGCTCGACACGCCGATCACCATGACCGGCAACATCGCGACGCTGACGATCTCAAATTTCGCGCAGGGCACGCACTCGATCACCGCGGTGTATAGCGGCAACACCAGCTACGCTACGTCCACATCTTCGGCGGTATCGCAGGTCGTCAACGGCGCCGGAACGGCCGCGACCACGACGACGCTCACTACGTCGCCGAATCCCTCCACGCAGGGCGCAAGCGTGACGCTCTCGGCGATGGTGACGTCCACCACGCCCGGAACGATCAGCGGCTCCGTCTCGTTCTACGACGGCGCCAAGCTGCTCGACACGCCGATCACCATGACCGGCAATCTCGCGACGCTGGTGATCTCAAATTTCGGGCAGGGCACGCACACCATCACCGCTCAGTACAATGGCAATTCGAATTACGCCGTCTCCACTTCGACGGCCGTATCGCAGGTGGTGAACGCGGCGAGCACGATCGCGACGTCCACCGCGCTTTCGTCCTCTTCGACGAACGCGGTGAGCGGCACCAGCATCACGTTCACCGCGACGGTCACGGCGAACGCTTCCGCATCCGCGCCGGCTCGTGCCGCGAGAAGGGCAATGGCCGCGCAGGCCCTCCCGGCGGTGACAGGCACCGTGACCTTCTACGACGGCGAAACGCAGCTTGGCACCGGCAGCGTCGGCACCGGCGGCGTGGCGACGTATCAGACCTCCACGCTTGCCGTCGGCGCGCACTCGATCACCGCGCAGTACGGCGGCGATACCAATTACTCCGCGTCCACTTCGCCGGCGGTGCAGGTGACGATCACTTCCGGTACCGGCGCCTTCTCGCTTTCGGCCAATCCCACCAGCATCACACTCACTCAGTCTCAGCTGATGGGGCAGACGACGATCAGCGTCACGCCCAGCGGCGGTTTTAGTTCGCCTGTCGCGCTCACAGCTACGGGCGTACCGGCTGGGTTCACCGCCAGCTTCGCGCCTGCCACGGTGACGCCGAATGGATCGGCGGCCACCTCCGTGTTGACGATTCAGGCGGCGTCCGGCGATTCGCGCAAGACCACCGCCGTGGTAGCTCCCGCGAACGGTGGCGGCTCAACCGGCCAGTCCGGCAGCGAGTCCGGCAGCCGGCCCGGCGGGCGGTACGGTCTCGCGTTCACTTGCGAGCTGGCTCTGCTCGGCCTGCTCTTCACGCAGCGCCGCAAACGCATCTTCGCGCGCGCCTTCGCATCGGCCGGTGGACGCCTCGCATTTGCCGCTCTTATCGGTGCGCTGGCGATCACGTTCATGGCCGGCTGCTCGGCGAGCAATCCGAGCAAGACGTTTACGATCACCGTAACCGGCACCAGCGGCTCGCAAACCGAAACCACCACGATCACGGCCACGCTGCCGATCGGCTGACTTAGGTAGCACAGGCAATCCTGCCTGTGTGTCCGCGCGAGCGGACACGGCCTTTTGGTGATCGGTCAGCCTCGCCGCAATCGAAAAATCAGGCGAAGGGCGCGGGATCGACCCGCGCCCTTCGCCCACAGGCACGATTGCCTGTGCTACCTGAAATCCGTCGCGCGCAAATCTCACCACCAAGAAATTTTCATTGGACCAATCTCCCGCGCCCCCCAATACTTGATCGAGGAGATTGTGCATGCCACTGGTGGCAATTCTGGGAACGCTCGCGGCGCTTTGCACCACCGGCGCGTTCGTTCCGCAGATCATCAAGATTCACAAGCAGGGCGGGGAAGACCTGTCGTACGGAATGCTCGGCGTATATCTCGTGGGTGTATTGCTGTGGCTCGCCTACGGAATCGAGCTGCACGCGCAGGCGGTAATTTGGGCGAACACAGCGGCGGCGATCCTCGTGCTGATCGCGATCATTATGAAGGCGCTGCACTCCACGCGCGAAGCGCAAGCGCGCGACGCCGCCTACCGCGCCACGCACGCCGGGATGCGTGCCGGCGTGCCCGATCTCGTTGCAGCGACGGCTGCGCCTGTTGCCCCGTTGGCGAAGGGCGCCGCGCCGGATGTGAATGCGTCGCCGGCGATCTCATCGGCAAACGATCTGGTCGCGCGCGCCGTCGATGGTCCGCGCCGCGGCACGCGCCGCCCGCGCATCGCCGTCGATATGGATGAAGTGATCGCCGACGCGTTCGGCAAAGTACTCAGCACGTTCAACGAAAAAATGGGCAGCAACATCACGCGCGAGGAAATCTCGGAGAAAGGCGTGGAGGGCACGATGCGCTCCACTCTCTCGCCCGAAATGTTTGCCGAGTACGAGCGGCTCTGCCATACCGGCGAATTTTTCGCGGACCTGGAATTGATGGAGGGCAGCCAGGAAGCGCTGCGCCAGCTTTCCGAGCACTACGAAATCTTCATCGCCAGCGCGGCGATGGACGTGCCGTCCTCATTCGACGCGAAATTCAAATGGCTGCAGCGCCACTTTTCGTTTATCCCGCCGAGCCACTACGTT
The DNA here is from genome assembly GCA_963702125.1 of uncultured Acidobacteriota bacterium. GTDB lineage: Bacteria > Acidobacteriota > Terriglobia > Acidiferrales > UBA7541 > Palsa-295. Next base: position 1,986,930 of record OY969716.1, on the reverse strand, counting down.
TTCTGCGGAGACAAAAGCATCCTGCTCGCGGATTACCTGGTGGACGACCGCCCGCGCCACTTCGAGCACTTCATCGGCACCGGCATCCTTTTCACTGCGCCACACAACGCGAAGCGCAACGCACCGCTCCGCGCCAACACCTGGGCCGATGTGCTGCGCATCCTCACCACTGCCCGCATGCAGGCGGACGCTGCGAAATAGGGTGACTTGCGGTAATATGAATTCCAATTAACACCTGAAAACCCTTCCGCTTGCCGTGCCAAAAATCTGCTATAGTAGGTTGTAGCCTGTAGGCTACAGCCGGAGCGGGGTGACCATGGAACCCAGGCCCCGGATCATCAAGTTGTACGTCGCACCGAACGGAGACTGCCCGTTTCAGGAGTTTCTTGACGGTTTAGGGCACCAAAGCGTAGCTGGCCAGATCGGGGCCCGCGTCGCGCGGCTCAGGCAAGGGATTTTGGGTGATTGGAAGCCGCTCGGTGACGGAATCGGAGAATTGAGGATTCATCAAGGTCCGGGCTATCGCATTTACTTCGGAACGGCGGGCGATGTGGTGGTCCTGCTATGCGCCGGCAGGAAAAACCGCCAGAACAAGGACATCGCGCAAGCGAACAGATTTTGGAGAGACTACTGTGAGAAACAAAACGCGGGACTATAACGAATACCTGTACGCGAAACTCATGGATCCGAAGTTCGCGGCAAGCTACCTGAACGCTTGCGACGAAGATTCAACCGAGCTGCTACTCGTTGCGATGCGAGATGTTGCCGAAGCCCATAAAATGGCGAAGGTTGCGCTCGCCGCAGACCTGAGTCGCGAATCGCTTTACAAGACTCTCTCGTCCACCGGAAAACCTCAGCATGAAACGTTGAAGAATATCCTTCGTGCGTTCGGGTTGAAGTTTACAGTGACGCTTGCTGGCCCGCCACAGCGGAAGCCCCGGCGGTCCCGAAAAACTCTGCGAGCAGTTGCTCCAATACGAACTGTCCGCAGAGCGCCTCGCCGGCGAGCCTGAAATTACTCCACTGAAAACGTGGTGCTGCGAATGGGCGTCATGCTGTTCGCGCTGTCGCTGGCTTGCATCAGCAGCGTGTAGTCGCCGGGCGCGAGCGTATCCACGGGCACCTTCAGCGCGAACGGCACAACAGGATTTCCCGGCTGGCCAAATGATGTGACGTCGATCGGCGACGTGGCGTACACAACCTTCTTAGTCTTCACGTCCTGGATCACGTACTTTATTTTCACCTGCGTTGTGCCGGCTGCCGGCGCAGCCGCCGCGGGCGCCGCGGCCGCAGGCGGTGTCGCGCCCGCGGGTGCCGCCGCGGCACCGTCCGCGGGCTTCGCGCCCTTCAAGCTCGGCGGCACGTCCGACGACCCAAGCTGCGGCACAAAAATCTGCGCGTACAATCCCAGCGGCTCGCTCTTTTTAAAGTGGTTGCTGCTGGATGGCGTTAGTTGCATGCCTTTCACAATCAGCGGTACTTTGTCGGAGATCAATTCCGCGTCGAGCGTCCCGCCGTCCTCGGCGATTTTCGCCACCTGGTTCGACAGTACCGGAATCGACAGCGCGATCTTTTTCCCATCGAACGGATCCACCGCCAGCGACGATTCGAGCTTCGCGAATTTGTCCGCGCCTCCGCCAACCACCAGCGTGAAATTATATTTTCCCGGCGCGATCAGGAACTGATTCTCGTACTGCATCGGTTTTTTCTGGAACGCCTCGTAGTCCTCTTTCTCAAGATCCAGCGTCACTTCATCGCTGAAGTGCGCCGCCACGGTGCCGTCGGCAAGCTTCGCCACGCCCAGAATATTCACGTCGGCGTGGTATTTGCCTTTCTCCTTCGTGAACACCACATCCGACGCCGGAAGCTGCGCCGCCACGTCCACCCGCGCTTCATTCGCCGCCGTGTAGAAGTACGGAACCTCGAACGAGCCATTCGCCACCGCCGCCGCGCCGCTCGCTCCCGAAGCCAGCGCCGCCACGTTGGCCGCCGGAGCTCCGGATGTCGCGTGCGCCTCCAGTTCATTCTCCACCGGCTTGCCCGCCAGCAAATCGTTCGACTTCACGTTGCAGTAGCCGCTGCGCGCGCGCACGTTCATGCCCGAGCGTTCGACTTTCACTTTCAGCGTGTGGCAGCTGCCCTCGGCGGATTCACTGGGAACGTAGCCGAGCAAATAATATTCGTCCTGCTCGCTCGCGATTTTTTGCAGGCCGCCGAGCAGGTCGTTCGTATTCAGAATCGGAAAGCCGCCGGTTCCTTCGGCGAGCATGTACATCACCTGCTGATTCGTCGTGGCGCTCGGGGGCATGTGCGGCAGCAGCAGGCGCGACTGATTCATCTGGTTGTTGTAGTTGTTCATGTTGTTGATGTTGCCCGGAGCGCCGCCCCCACGGCCGCCCGTGCCGCCTCCGCTGGTTCCGCCCGGCGAGCCGCCGTGGCCCGTGCCGCCCCCACCCGTGGTTCCACCGCCGCCGCCCGTCGTTCCGCCTCCACCTCCACCAGCGTGGCCGCCGCCACCGCCTCCATGCTGCGGCGATGCGACGAGAATCAAATTCGCGTTGCGTCGCTCGCGGGCGCCGTAAATCGCAGTACGCAATTCCGGATCGCGCGAGCTGAACCCCGCACCACATCCCACGCGGTAAAGCCCTTGCGCCGAGCGCGTCATGCATCGCAGTGAGCCGCTCGAATCGACAGCCATCGTGTGCGCGCGCCGGCCGCTCGACGACGCAACGGCTCGAGGACGGTCCTGATCGCCACGCCGGAGCGACGCAAGACGAATCGCCGGCGCATCCCCGCCGCGCGGCGCCACATTCTTCGTCATCATCGTCGTCAGCCCGCGCACATCCACCGGATACACCGCCACGTTGGCCTTGTTGCACGCATCCACCGTCGCCGTCAGTTCAGACATCCGCTCCGCATTCAGCGAGAAGCCCGCCGTAAAAAGGATCAGGCTTTTGCGGCCGGGCACTTCCGCGAGATTCTTCGCCACGTTGCGAATTGAAAGCAGCAGCGTGTACGCGCCGAAATCCGCGGCCGCGTTGCCGAGGCTCTGATAGCCGGGATTCGCCATCGAGCCGGCCGTTGACGCGGTTTCGCTCGGCGAAGTGGCCGATTCCTGAATTCCGGTCACCGCGGTTTTCAGCTTCGCCACATCGGTGGTGAAGTTCTGTTCGACGCGCAGCGTGCCGCCGAAATCCATCACCGCCATCACACGGTCCGGCCCGGCATTGGCATCGATGAATTTCATCGCTGCGGCGCGCGCCCGCGGCTGGTCGCTCAGGTCCATCGACGAATTATCGAAATAGAGGACCATGTAGTGCCGCTGCGCCTGCAGCGGCGCGTTGGGATCGGCGCCGAACGTGAAGCTGTTCACCGGCTCCTCTTTGTTGTCTTCCCAGACTTTGAATTCTTCTTTCTTCAGGTCGCGGACGTAGGCGCCTTTCTTGTCGGTGACGATCACATCCACGCGCACCTCGCGCGTCTCGCTCTTCAGCGCGGGGCCATGCAGCGGGCTTTGCTGCACGGGCGCTTGTGCTTGCTGCGCACCACCGTCAGCCGCAGCCGGAGCGGGGGACTGCGCCGTAGCCGCCGGCGCTGGCGCAGGCGTTGAACTCTGCTGCGCCGCGCCAGCCTGCTGCCCCTGTTGCGCGTAAACAAAAATTGCGCCGCTCAAAACCAGAACAGCCGCCAGTATCGCGCTCTGTATCGTTTTCATTGTCGCTGCCCTCATTCGAACGCTCGGCCCGCCGGATTCACGCCACCATAGCCCCTACGGAATCTCCACCACGCCATTCTTCGCGGCGATCGCCGCGCCCTTGGTATCGCGCACCACCAGGCGCACCAGATACCCGCCCGATTTCACATCGAAGCTCGATTTCACCGTCACGCCGGTCTGCGAAAGTTTCGCCAGCGTGGAATCCTTCAGCCGCATCTCGATCGTTTTCTCCTGGCCGTCGATGAAATTTCCGTTGCGGTCGAAAAGCGCCGCCACGATCGTCAGATCGTCCCAGTGCCGCCCGTCGTGAGTATCAAATCGCACCGCGCCCACATCCACGTGCGTCAGCACGGAAAGCTTCGCGCTGCCCGCGCCGGTCACGAAATATTGCAGGTGAAGCTGCAGTGGAAAGCCGGCCTGCTCCTCCTGCGAGAAGACGGCGTCTTCGATGTCCTGCTTGGCGAGGTCTTCGGGCGTCACGTCTTTTTTCGGCGCGAAAAATCCGCGGCGCGCCTGCAGCGTGTAGTGTTCCTTGCCGGCGAGTTTCACTTTGATCGAGTGAAATTTTCCGTCGTTCTTCAGGCCCGCCGGAGAAAACGCCAGCAGGTAGGAAACTTCAGGGCGTCCCGCGGTCTGTTCCAGGCCGGCATAGAGATCGTTGTTGTTCAGAAACGCGATGCCGCCCGTGCCGTAAGCGAGGTCGCGCATCACGTCGTCATTTGCCTGCGCGGCGAGCTGGCGATACATCGCCGCCTGTCCCGCCGACTGCTGCGAGCCATATTGCGGCCGCTCCTGCGTGATATCGCCGAGCGGATCGACGGTGAATAGCCCGCGCGCATCCAGCGTATTGATGAAAACGTTGGCTCGCTCGGCGCGATCGATCAGGCTCGATTCCTGGTACAGCTCGGTCTGCGTGACCAAAAATCCCGGCGACACCAGCACGATCGACCGCTGCCCCGGCAGCGCCGTCAGCCGCCGCAACACTTCGTCCATGCGTCGCAGCGCGTACTGCGTCTCCAGGTCGCCTTCGGTCAGCACTTGCTGCGCCATCGCGATCACCGCGCTCTGCGCCGACTGGGCCGACGTTTGGCCTCCGACCTGGCAAGCCAAAGCGTCTTGAATCGCAGCGTTTATCGCGATCGGATCGTTCTTGTTCTGAATCAGGTCGGCTTCGTAATAGTCCATCGGCGGACACTGGCCGGGCGAATTGATCGAATACGCGCCTACCGGGCGGGGCATCAGCGCGCCGATCGATTTGTGGAGCGCCGCGGTATCGTCGGTGAAATCGGTTTGATACTGGCCGGAGGTCGTGAACAGCGCGAACCGCGTGGCGGGATCTGTCTCGCGGTCGATGTATTTGTTCGCGGCGACGCGCGCGCGCTCCAGATCGCCGATGTCGGCGTGAATGTCGTCAAAAAGCAGCGCCACATAGCGCGACGGAAGCGCAAGCTTGCCGCTCACGCCGGCCGATTCGGTGTCGCTCACCTCCGGCACCGCGCGCACCACAGACTGCGCCTCGGACGCCGGCGTAATCACCGAGAAGTGCGCTACCAGCTGCGGCTTGCCATCCTGAAAAACCTGAAAATCTTCGCGCTGCAGATTCGTCACCGCTTTGCCCTGCGCATCGCGCACCACCACGCGCACCGGCACCAGGTTCACGCTCGATTGAAAGGGAGTCTGCGACGTGCGCGTGCTCATCTCTTCGGCAGGCTGTTGTACCGGAGCCGGCGCAGGAGTCGATGGCGGAGCATCTGCCTGCTGGTTGGCAGAGGCTTGTGGCGTGGCAGGTTGCGTGGATTGTTGGGATCGCGCGGGAAGACTGGCAGCCGGCGCGCAAGCCGCGACGACCAGCGCGACGCGAGCCAACCTCATTGAGAGCGACCCGCCCCTGCACAACCTCATGCCCCACCCCAGCGCGACACACCTCTGCAACCTTCGCGCACCCGTGTAAGAGTTGGAAGCTTACTGCCCCGCAAACGTTGCGTCAACGGTCGGACGCCACCCGTCGGACAGCCACCCTGGCGGTCCTCTCACGAAGGTTCGACACGCTCCTGGCAACCACCTTCGCCGGACCGCAACCACAATAAGGGGCGAATGGTTGTGGAATAGGCACGTCGTGCCTGTGGTTTTCTCTCGTGTGGCCGACAACCCTAAACCCACAGGCACAACCTGCCTATTCCACCCGTATATCAACTGTTGACCACACAGGACTTCCGTACCATTGGCACGGTCGCGCGCCCCTCGTAGCCTGTACCTAGCCGGAACACCGGCCACGTAAGTACGGGGGACGCTGCCATGACCTTCACCAAACACGCCGTCGTGCTAGTCGCGCTTAGCGCTGCCACCACCTGCGCCTTCGCCAAATCGCGCCCCGACTACACCGACGCCCGCATCGTCCAGATGGACTCCGTCCCGTGCAACGCACACGACTCAAACTCGCAGCCTGTCGCGTGCCAGGAGTACACGATCGAGACCGACCTCGTCACCTACCGCGTCCGCCCGCGCGACGAAAAACACGCGCAGCTCCTGACCATCGGCCGTGACGCTCACTTCCGCCTGGTGAAAGACAAGCTGCTGCTCGAATCGCCCGACGGCTCCGCCAAAGAACGCGAATTCACCGTCGTCTCGATGAAGCCGCGCCAGGTCGCCGAAGTCCGCTTCAAAGGCACCTACTAAATCAAGGTCGCCCTCGCCTAGGCACGACGTCTCCGTGCCCTCCCGCCTTTCTCGGTGTTCTCCGTGGAATGTTCCACGCCTTTGAATTGTAGTGCACGGAACATCCCAGCCCCGCCGCGCGTATCTCCGGCATGCACATACTTCGAGGAGCAGCCTCGCCCGTTTCACGCAGCTTTCTGATCGCCGCGCTCGGCCTGATGCTTGTGGCAGATCACCACGGTCATCCGCTTCGATCACCACGGCGCTGCGAAGTAGTGGGATAGCCGGCCCGGCTGTCGTCCGACGAATCCCGCTCGACGTGCAGGCAACGCTCCAAGTCGCTTCGACCAACACTTTCGGTAGGAACGCCTGTGGCACAGACTGCTGCTGTCTGTGTGCTGTTCAACAAATTCCACTGCGGCACAAATGCCCGCCGCTCGGGAAGTAGCATGGGCAATCCTGCCGGTGTAGTAGCGCACGCTCAAGCACGCGCGTCACACAGGCGAACTCCAGCCTGTGCCACAAACCGATCTCGTTAACGATGATCGTGCTTGGTCGTCGCAGCCCGCTCCACATGGTTCGTGCAAGGACCATTCGACTACAGGCACCACTCCGGCATTCGAGTCCAACAAAATAGGGAAGCCAGGTTGTGGCACAGCCTGGAGTTCGCCTGTGTGCTGTTCATCCTTCAAGCCACTCGTCACTCGCCACTAGCCACTGTTTTTCACTGTCTTTCACTGTCCGCTTTCGCGACACCACATCCCACCAACGAACGCGCGCGCGTGCGCAACTCCCACATTTCCCCGAACTTTTGCGTCAAACCCCTCGTATCTGAAGTAGTTGCCTTGGACGAGTTTGGTCCACGGCTTGCGAAGTCCCGGCCGGGAAGCTCCGCTCGGCCGGAACTTCGCACCGGTAATTCGCACCGGAACTTCGCACCGGTAATTCGCGCCGGCCACAGAGCAACAAAAGCTTGGGAGGAACGATGGGTTCGCTGCTGCAAGACATCAAGTACGGCATCCGCATGCTGCTGAAGAATCCCGGCTTCACCGCGATCGCGATCGTCACGCTCGCGCTCGGCATCGGCGTGAACTCCGCCGTCTTCAGCGTGATCAACGGCGTGTTGCTCAGCCCGCTCGCGTTCCCGCAGCCCGACCGCCTGATCGCGCTCTACGAAAATTCAAAGGGCGAGTTCGACCGCTCATCCATCTCGTATCCCAATTTCCTCGACTGGCAGCGGCGCAATACGTCGCTCGAAAAAATCGCGGTCTATCGCGGCGACTCTTACAACCTCACCGGCAGCGGCGAAGCGGAATTGATCAACGTGGAAATGGTTTCCGCGGACTTTTTCCCGCTGCTCGGCGTGCAGCCGATTCGCGGCCGTGTCTTCACCAAAGACGACGACCACGTTGGCGCGGCGCCCGTCGTCATGTTGAAAGAAGGCTTCTGGAAGCGCAAATTCGGCGGCCGCGAAGACATGCTTGGCCAGACCGTCACGCTGAGCGGCAAGGCGTATCAGGTGATCGGCATCGTTCCTGAAAATTTCCGCCTCAACCTCAACAATTGGGACAACGACGCGCGCGTTTTCACCCCCGTAGGCATGTTTGACGACGGCCTCTTCCAAACGCACCGCGACGTGCACGAAGGAATGGATGGGGTGGCGCGCTTGAAGCCCGGCGTGACGCTCGAGCAGGCGCGCGCGGACATGAACCACATCGCGTCTCAACTTTCACAGGAATATCAGGAAGACAAAAAGGCCGGCATCACCATCGGCTCGCTTAAGGAAGAAGAAGTCGGCGACGTGCGCTCGTTCCTGCTCGTGCTGCTCGGCGCCGTGTTTTTCGTGATGCTGATCGCGTGCGTCAACGTGGCGAACCTGCAGCTCGCGCGTTCCTCCACGCGCGCGAAAGAATTCGCCGTGCGAACGGCGCTGGGCGCCACCTCCACCCGCGTGATTCGCCAGCTGCTCACCGAAAGCCTGATTCTTTCCTTTGTAGGCGGCGCGATTGGATTGCTGATCGCCTGGCAGGGAACCCGGATCGCACTGAAAGTGTTGCCGGAAGCGCTGCCGCGCGCGGAAAGCGTCGGCCTCGATGCGCGAGTCGTCCTGTTCACGCTCGGCGTCGCCATTCTTGCCGGTGTTGTATTCGGCCTCGCGCCCGCGCTGAAGACGCTCCAGCCCAACGTGCAGGAAACCTTGAAAGAAAGCGGCCGCGGGGGCAGCGGTTCGAAGCACCGCGCGCAGGCCGTGTTCGTTGCCGTGGAAATGGCGATGGCGCTGGTGCTGCTGGTCGGCGCGGGCCTGATGATCCGCTCGCTCGTCGATTTGTGGAGCGTCAATCCCGGCTACAACCCGCACAACGCCGCCGACTTCAACGTGATGCTCAGCCCGGAAGACGGCTCGACTCCGGAACGCAGCCGCGCGGCGCTGGTCACCGCACGGGACGCGATCGCAAATCTGCCCGGCGTCACCGCCGCGTCGATCACCGGCGGCTCTCTGCCCATGCAGGGCGACAACGAATTGCCTTTCTGGATCGATGGAAAGCCCACGCCTTCGAACACCGCGGACATGGAGTCGTGCCTGTTCTACTTCGTTGACGAAATGTATCCGAAAGCGATGGGCATTCAGCTGAAGGCCGGCCGTTTCTTGGAATCGACGGACAACATTCACGCGCAGTCCGTGGTGGTGGTCGATGAGAATTTCGCCAGGAAATATTTTCCCGGCGGCGACGCGGTGGGCAAGTACATCAACGTCGGCATCATCAAGACGCATCCGCAAATCGTGGGCGTGGTGAATCACGTGAAGCACTGGGGCCTCGACAGCGACGCGACGTCCTCGATTCAAACGCAGCTCTATATGCCGATCGCGCAAATCCCCGACATGTTTCTTACAGGGCCGCCGCAGTCGCGCATCGTGGTCCGCACCACCGGAAATCCGCTGGCGATGACCAACGCGTGGAAGGGCGCGCTGCAGAAGATCAATAGCGAGTACGTGATGTACGACGCGCTCTCGCTTGAAGATGTGATTGAGCGCTCGATGGCGGCGCGGCGCTTCTCGATGATCCTGCTGGCCGCGTTTGCGGTGCTCGCGCTGATTCTTTCCTGCGTTGGAATTTTCGGCGTGATTTCCTACGTGGTGACGCAGCGCACGCACGAAATTGGAATTCGCATGGCGCTGGGCGCGCAACGCGGCGACGTGCTGAAGCTCATGCTCGGCGAAGGCATGCAGATGGCCATGGCCGGCGTCGTCGTTGGCCTGGTCGCGAGCGTCTTCCTCACGCGCCTGCTCAGCAAATTGCTCTACGGCGTAAGCGCCACAGACCCGCTCACCTTCATCGGCGTAGCCGTAGTCCTGAGCGCCGTCGCGCTCACAGCCTGCTACATCCCCACGCGCCGCGCCATGCGCGTGGATCCCATGGTCGCCCTCCGCTACGAGTAGCGTCGGACAGCCACCCTGGCGATCACTTTCGCCGGACCACAAATCGACACAAGAAAGAGTGCCACAGGCTGGAGTTGGCCTGTGTGCCAAGCGCGCTTAAGCGCGCGCCACCACACCAGCGAGAACGCCCATGCTACTCCCCAACGCGAAGTAACATAGACATTCCTGTCTGTGTGAAGAACGCGCGGAGCGCGTCGGACAGCCACCCTGGCGGTCCTCCTACGATCGATTGCCAAAATTCTGGCGATCACTTTCGCCGGACCACAAATCGACACAAGAAAGAGTGGCACAGGCTGGAGTTGGCCTGTGTGCCTTTGAACTTGTTCTCAGACTACAAAAAGCACACAGGCCAACTCCAGCCTGTGCCACTCTTCGCCCACCAAGTTTTCCTGTGTGCTCTACTCCTTATCCGCGACCGCCTCGTCATACGCAGCCCGCGCAATCTTCGCAATCACGCGCTCGCGCACCGCATCACTTGCACGCGAATTTGTGACGAAGACGGCGACTGCGAGTCTGCGGCCATCCGGCAACGTGATCAGCCCAATGTCATTCGTCGCGTACGTGAGCCCGTGGTCGGTGCCGGAGCTACCGGTCTTGTGCGCGACCACCGTGCCCGGAGGCAAATCACCCGGAATACGCTCGGCGCCGTTGTTCAAATGTTCGAGCCACCCAAAAAGCAGTGCACTGTGCTCCGCCGTGAGCGGCGAATTGTTCGCAAGCCGCTCGAGCAGCGCCACCGCGCCCACCGGCTCAAACCAATTGTTGAACTGCACCTGCACGCCGCTCGCAAGTCCATCTTCGCCATTTTCGAGGTGAAATCCGGTGACTCCGAGCGACACGATGTAATCGTTCACCGCCCGCGGCCCGCCGACGGCGCGAAGCAAAATGTCCGCCGCCACGTTGTCGCTGTCCGTGATCGCAAGATTCATCAGATCCTGAACCGAGACATCGACGCCGCCCTGCGGATATTTTTTCTGCAACTCGCTGTGCGTGTTGGGCAGGATGCGATCGCTCGCAAGGAATCGCACTTTCAGATCGAGCGCCAGCTGCCCGCTCTCGATCTGGTGCAGCGCCGTCAGCACCACGGGCAGCTTAAATACAGACTGCATCGGCGGCCGCCCCGTCGGATTCAAATCGCAATTGAGCTGCGAACCCGGCAGCGCGCACGCCACGTACACCGTGCCCTTCGCTTCCGCAGCGATCGCCGCGACTTTCGCGCGCAACGCCTCCTGCCCAGCCGCAACGCCCGCGCACGCGCCCGCACCAACGCACGCGCACAAGCACACTCCAGCGCACGCCAGCGCACGCGCCGCGACAAACTTCGACCCATTCCTCATGTGTGGAATTCCTTTCAGACGGAAGACTGCGCTCGCTCGCCGCTCGGCGGTCTCCCTCTACTTTGACGCAGCGCCGGGCATCACGTCTTTCAGCGGCGCATTTTTTTCTTCGTACGTGCCATCGGCCGGCAGCGGCTTGCGCGGCAGCATCTGGTCGCGCATCGCCGTGTTGTAAACGAAAATCGCTTCCACCACCGCCGCCTGCTTCATGTCCGCCGGCGACAGCCGCTCGTACACATCCTGATTCGTGTGCACGCTGCGCGTCTCGTAGTCGCGCTGATCCTGGATAAATTGAAATCCGGGAATCCCCACCTGGTCAAACATTTCGTGATCCGTTCCGCCGGTCGCGCGAAGCGAAACGGTCGTCGCGTCGATGTCGTGCAGCGGCGCGATCCACTGCTGGAAAATCGGCGCCACCGCGTCGTTGTGTTCGGTATAAATACCGAGCAGCCGTCCGCCGCCGTTATCGATATTGAAGTAGCCGCTCACCAGCGCGTGATCCGGCTTCGTAGTGAGCGGGCCAATACGTTCGCGCAAAAATTCCGGCACGCCCGCCTGATCCGCCGCCTTCGAAAGCCCCATCTCGGCAATGTGCTTCCGCACGTAGCCGAGCGAACCCATCTCGCCCTGCTCCTCGCCGCTCCACAGCGCGATGCGAATCGTGCGCCGCGGTTTCAGGCCGCTCGCCAGCAGAATGCGCATCGCTTCCATCGCGATGATCGATCCTGCGCCGTTGTCCGTCGCGCCCGTGCCCGCCGTCCAGCTATCCAGGTGCCCGCCGACCATTACCACTTGATCTTTCAGCGACGGATCGGTGCCCGGAATTTCCGCGAGCACGTTATAGCCCTGTTCATGATCTCCGGTGAATTTCGTATCCACGTTCAAGGTCACGCTCACCGGCACATTCGCCGCAAGCAGCCGCGCGATGCGGCCGAAGCCTTCGTTCGCCAGCACCACGCTCGGAATCGGCTGCTTGTGATCCGCGAGATACACGTACTGTCCCATCGCCGTATTGTTGTCGTCGCGCATGATGCCGCCATCGCCCGCGTACGACGGCACCAGAATCGCCACCGCATGCTCGGCGGCGAGAAACTTCGAAATCTTTTCGCGGAAGTTCACCTGCCGGAAAATGTTGGCCCAGAATTTCGGATCGTCCGGATCGACGCTCTGCGCCGTCACGTCGCCGTCAAACGGGTAGTGCACAAATTGCGCCAGCTTTGCGTCGTCGTAGTGCACCAGCAGCGGCGCGGGATCGGGCGGCACTTTCGGCGAATTGCCGAGCAGCACAATTTTCCCCGCGAGCTTTCCCCTCCACTCTTCAAACGCGGCCTCTTCCTGCGGGTAGGGAACTGCGATCACCGGCGCGGTCACCGATCCGTTCGTCGCGGGCGACCACGGCGTGGCCTGCCCGATCAGCACCGCCGTATCCGGCGCGGCGAGATACACAGACGTGCCGATCTGTTTCCAGCCGAGCCCAAACTCGCCCCAGCTCTCCAGCCGCGCGTCGCTCGCGCCCATTGCCTTCAATTGCTGCACAGCCCACTCGTCCGCGCGCGCCAGATTCGGCGATCCGGTGAGACGCGGCCCGATGCCGTCAAAAAGCCCGCTCGCGTATTCCATGATGTGCGAATGCTCGAGCCCCTCGTTGCGGATGCGCGCGTACGCGTCGAGATCGATTTTTTCCACGGCAGGCTGCACCGGCGGATTTTTGTAGTCGTAGCCCGTGGCAAGAGCGGCCGACGTCGCGCTCGCAGCGGATTTTCTCGAGCCGGCTGGTTTCTTCGCAGCCTGCGCCGGCGCAGCCGCTGAGCTTTGCCCGGCCGTCGGCGCAGCGGTCTGCGCGCGCAAACTCGCGACAGGCGCGGCGATCAGCGCGAGCGCCAGAGCCGCGGCCGCGGCGCTCCTAAAATGTCCGCGCGAAAATCCCGTCGATTCATCCCGCGTTTGTGTCGTTTCGTCGAATGCGTGGCGAGTGAGCAGCATCATCAGTCCCTCCGAATTTCCGCGCGAAAGCGTACGTGCGAGCCGGCCCCGAAGCAACATCCTGTTTGGAGAAGTGTGGGCACAACTGTACGAGCTTTGACGCGCGAGGCGGGATTTTCTCTTCAGGAGAGGGCACACAAAAACACACCGGCGAGAACGCCCCTAAGTCGAGTAGCATGGGCGTTCTCGCCGGTGTAAGTTGTGCGCGCTGAAACTCCGGTAGCCTATTTCACGTGCAGCGTCGCCGTTGGGAAGTGCTTCCCGCCCGATCCGAGTACGGTCGCGCCGGTTGCCGTCGTCAGCGGCTTCACGTCCTTCAGCGATTTTCCTTTGCCTAGCTTTTTGCTGTGTGCCTTCGCTGCCATAATTTCCTCCAGATTGGGACGTTCGTTCGATGGCCCGGAAATGCCGGAACCCGATTCGCTACTTGCCCTTGGCGAAATGCTTGCCCGTCGCGCAGCCGTTGAACAGGTTCGGAGACCCGGCCTGCGCCGTCGTGAGTGGTTTCACTTCGTTCAGCGATTTTGCCCGGCCCAGTTTCTTGCTGTGCGTCTTTGCGGCCATGTTTTCTCCTACGCAGGACGGCCGGTCGGATCTCGACCCAGGCGGCTCGTCTCACGCGCAGGTATCGCACGCACCCCACACGTGGTCAACAATGTTTTAGGTGAAATCGAGGTGAGCCCCAGGTGAAGCCCTAACCAATTGCCCGCGTGGGCGTTAGGTCGGCGTTCTCAATCCTGGCAATCAACGCGGCCCCACTATAAACCGACATTGCAGCGAGCCGTGAGTGGCACAGGCTGGAGTTCGCCTGTGTGACACGCGTGCTCAAGCACGCGCTGTAGCTCTGCTGCTATACTTTCCGTTCCTGAAAATCGCCCTCCGGAGCGTCCGTGAAGCGCTGGACAAAAATTCTTATCGCAATCGCCGTGGTCGTCGTCGCCGTCATCCTCGCCATTCCGCTGTTCGTCAACGCCAATACGTTCCGCCCCGTGATCCAAAAGCAGCTCAGCCAGGTATTCGGGCGCGACGTGAAATTCGGCGACCTGAAACTCTCCGTGCTGCACGGCCAGATGACCGCGAGCGACCTCACCGTTTCCGAGGATCCCGCGTTCGGCGCCGGCCCGTTTCTCACCGCCGACCAATTGCACATCGGCATCCGCCTGCGCCCTCTGATTTTTTCGCACGAGCTGGAAATTCGCAGCTTCGTGATCGAATCGCCGAAGATCAATCTGCTCCGCGCGGCCAACGGCACATGGAACGTTTCGAGCATCGGCCATCACGTTCAAGCCGTCGCGCAGTCCGGCAAAACGCCCGTCGCTCTACCGCCGCTGCCCGACCTGAAAGTCGCGCTCGTGAATATTGACGGCGGCACGATCACCGCAAGCGAGCTGCCGGCACAGGGCGATCCTTCCGTCTATAACCACGTGAATGTGGAAGTCCGCGATTTTTCGTTCACCTCCAGTTTCCCGTTCCAACTGGGCGCCGATCTGCCCGCGGGCGGCACGGTCAGCGTCGTGGGCCACGCCGGTCCCATCAATCGCGACGACGCAGCCACCACTCCGCTCGATGCCCAGCTGATCGTGAAAGGCCTCACGCCCGTCGCCGCCGGTTTCCTGAATCCCGAGTCGGGTTTCTCGCTCATCGCCGATTTGGACATGAAAATTTCTTCCGACGGAACGACGCTCACCAACTCCGGCTCCGCGGTCCTGTCCGATCTAAAGTTGCGCAAAGGCGCAAGCGCCGCGCCAAAACCGATCGGCATCGCCTACAAAGGCACGCACGTGCTGAAGGCTGCCAGCGGCACGATCGAAGATGCCGCCATCCAGGTCGGCGACGCCGCGATTCATCTGAACGGTACATACCAACCGGTCAGCGCAGGAGCTTCCGACCCCAACCTCAATCTGAAACTCACCGGCCAAAGCCTGCCCGTGGACGATCTGCAGCCGCTCATGACCGCCGCGGGTATCCGCCTTCCCAATAACGCTGTGCTCAAAGGCGGCACCATCGGCATGAATCTCGCGGTTTCGGGGCAAGCGAAGTCGCTCGTCATCGTCGGCGACATCTCCGCCGATAAGACGCGCATGGTCGGCTTCGACGTCGGCTCGAAAATTCACGGCATCGCGGCGCTCAGCGGCGTGAAAACCGGCGACACTACGGACATCGACCAGCTCCGCGCGCACATTCGCATGAGCAACGCAGGCGTGATCGTCGATCGCTTGTACGCGGTGATTCCCGCGATGGGCGAACTCACCGGCAGCGGCGCATGCTCGCCCGCGAACCAGCTCGATTTTAATTTGGTTGCAAAAGTGGAAAACGCCGGAGGCATCGGCAAAATCGGCGTCGGCCTGATGACCGCGCTCCACGGCGGCTCCGGCGATCAAAAAGGCGTCCCCCTGAAAATCGTAGGCACGCCCGACGACCCCGTGATCACCGCCGACCTCGGCAGCGTAGTAGGGAAGACCAAGCACTCCATCACCGGCTTCTTCACCGGCAAGAAAAAAGAAAACAACAAATAGAGCGAGCGCCTCTACAAATTTAGAGTCCAACCTTCCAGGGGGAAGCCGCGCTCTAAAATTACGCGGTGCCCAACTAAATATTCGCTTCTCCATCCGGACTGCAAATCACCACCACATAACCATCCGGGTCGCGCAGCCACATCTCCCGATGCCGCGGCGCAGGATTCACACGCGGCTCCTCAATCACCTCCGCGCGTAGCCCGCGCGCCCGCCGCACCGCTGCATCAAAATCATCCACCTCAAACCACACCAGAACTCCGTGCCCCGCGCGGCACTCCTCCGCGTTCATCAAATTCGGATGCCGCTCCACATCCCACGCGTGCAACTGCAAAATCAGCGCGTCGCCGCTGTGCAGCCGGTCGTACCGGTTGCGATGCGCATGATCCGGCAGCGCACCAAGCCCCAGCAGCTCCGCATACCACCGCGAACTCGCCCGCACATCACGCACCGCAATCAACGGCTGCGCCCGCACACCACTGTTAACGCTCATCGGTCCTCCGGGACGCGCGGAGCGCGTCGGACAGCCACCCTGGCGGTCCTCTTACGATCGTAAGCCACAATCCCTGCAATCACCGTCGCCGGACTACAGCTCGACACAAGAAAGAGTGGCACAGGCCGGAGTTGGCCTGTGTGCATTTTGTAGTGCCACAAATTCAACGTCACACAGGCCAACTCCAGCCTGTGCCACTCGCAGCGTTTTCAGCAGTGCCGCTCCACCATTGCCGAAACCTCGCCGCATGCATCAAACTGTTTCGCGACCCGCGCGCCACAAATGCCAGCCACTCCGCCGACCACGCCCCCCGTCACGCCGCCCCTCACATCGCCGCCATCCGACGCGACAAAGCCGTCGTCCCACGCCCGCGCCGGAGACGCCGCCGTCGCCGCCGCCTCTCCCGCACGCGCCGCGATGACGCCCGCCGTCATGTCCATGGGCACGCACTCCGCCTCGGCGCCGCCCGCCGTCGATCACGATCTCGGCGCCGGCGTCACCGCCGACGGCAGCGCCGTCAAAGCCTCCACCAAAGCTCTTCTCCCGTGGCTCGTCGCCGTAGCGTTCTTCATGGAATCGCTGGACACCACAATTCTCAACACCGGCGTCCCCACGATTGCCGCAGCGCTGCACGTCGCGCCGCTCAACATGAAATCCGTGCTCGCCAGCTACACGCTCAGCCTCGCCGTTTTCATTCCGATCAGCGGCTGGATGGCAGACCGCTTCGGCACGCGCCGCGTATTTGCCTCCGCCATCGGCCTGTTCACTCTCGGCTCGATTCTCTGCGGGCTCTCCACAGACATTCACCAGCTCGTCGCCTGCCGCATCCTTCAGGGCTGCGGCGGCGCGATGATGGTCCCCGTAGGCCGGCTCACTCTCGCGCGAACTTTCGAAAAATGGGAGCTGCTGCGCGCGATGAGCTTCGTCGCCATCCCCGGCCTGATCGGCCCGATGCTCGGCCCCATCGCCGGCGGCCTGATCGTCGGCTATTTCCACTGGCGCGTGATTTTTTTCGTCAACGTGCCCATCGGCCTGCTCGGCCTCGTGCTCGTCTTCATCCACTTGCCCGACTACAACCGCGGCGACTGTCCGCCGCTCGATAAGCTGGGCCTGGTGCTCTTCGGCGCCGGCGTCGCCCTGCTTTCGTATGTGCTGGAAGTTTTTGGCGAGCACGAATTGCAGACGCGCACCGTAATTGTGCTGCTCGTTCTCTCCCTCGCGTTGCTCGCCGGGTACGCGCTGCATGCGCGCCGCATAAAATTCCCACTGCTCGATACCGCGCTTTTCAAAATCCGCACCTTCCGCGCCTCGGTGAGCGGCAGCTTCTTCACGCGCCTCGGCATCGGCGGCGTCCCGTTCCTGTTGCCCCTCTTGTATCAAGTCGGCATGGGCTTCACACCGATTCAATCCGGATTGCTGATCATGCCGCAGGCCGCCGCCGCGATGTCCATGAAGCTCACCATGCCGAAAATTCTCGCGAAATTCGGCTACCGCGGCGTGCTGGTCTCAAACACAGTGATCCTCGGCTTGCTGCTCATGCTGTTTGCAACGATCGGCGTCGGCACGCCGTGGTGGGTGATTGCGATGCAGGCTTTCTGCTACGGATTTTTCACCTCGCTGCAATACACCGCGATGAACACGCTCGTGTACGCCGACGTCAACGAAGCGCAGACCAGCAACGCCAGCTCGATCGCCAGCACCATGCAGCAGATGTCGATCAGCTTCGGCGTCGCGATCGCCTCGCTCACCACCGCCCTCTTCGTGCCCCTGCACGACGCTACCCCTGTGCAAATGATTCACGGCATACACAAAGGCCTGCTCGCGCTCGGCGTGCTCACGATTCTCTCGACCGTAGTCTTCACCAGCCTCAAGCGCGGCGACGGCTCCAGCGTAGCCGGCGGCAAAGCGAGCCAGGCCGCGGCATGACGACGCTCGGCCACTGCGGCGAATGGTCTTTCATGCCGTTCCCGGAGCGCGGTCGCGAAGCTACCGCTCCGCCACCCTGTCTGGATTTGGAACGGCGATGTCTCGGACGAGGTGGTCAGGAGGCGTCGTTCGCGCTGGTCGTTCAACGATGACCATCGTGCGTGAGTGGCCAACCCGATTGTCCGACGATGTAGTCCAAGGGGTAGGGAAGCAATGACGCGTTCGACGCTGTGGCAGATTCTTTACTGGGCGTGGGTCGCCGGCGAAATCGGCATTCTCATCTTCACGCGTACGCGCAGAAGCGGCGGGGAAGTCCGCGACCGCGGCTCGCTGCGAATCCTGTGGCTCGTGATCGTGGTCTCGTGCACCATCGGCATCGCTTACGGCGAAATGCACGAGCCAACTATGTGCGGCGGCGCGCCCTGGGTCCGCACCACAGCGCTCGTGCTACTCGCCGTCGCGCTCGCAATCCGCTGGACCGCCATCGCCACGCTCGGCCGCTGGTTCAGCGCCAACGTCGCCATCCTCGACCACCAGCAACTCCAGACCAGCGGAATTTTCTCCATCGTCCGCCACCCGTCCTACACCGGCCTGATGCTGGTCTTCTTCGCCATCGCGCTCCACACGCGCAATTGGCTGGCCTTCGCAGTTATTTTCTTCCCCTGCGCCGCAGCGCTCCTCTACCGCATCAACGTAGAAGAATCCGCCCTGCGCAACGCCTTCGGCTCTCAATACGCAGCCTATTCCCAAAAAACGCCCCAGCGCATCATCCCGTTCATCTACTAAGTCAAAGTCCAACATTCCACAGAGAAAACCGAGAACTGCTAGAGAACACGGAGACATCTCCTTCAAGCACAGCGTCTCCGTGCCCTCATGCCTTTCTCGGTTTTCTCCGTGAAATGTTCCACGCTTGTGACTTTGTCTCTCGCCGCGTTACTCGCAGCGCAGGGCCGTCATCGGATCCACCCGCATCGCCCGCCGCGCCGGCACCGCGCACGCCACCATCGCCACCAGTGTGAGCGCCACCGCCAAGATCGCAAACGTAGCCGGATCCGTCGCGCTAATTCCATACAACAAACTGTGCATAAATCGCGTCAACACCAGCGCCGCGCCCACGCCCACCACCACTCCTGCCAGCGCCAGCTTCAATCCGTGCCCCACCACCAGCCTGAAAATCGTTCCGTTCTCCGCGCCCAGCGCAATTCGTATCGCGATCTCGCGCGACTGCTGCGACACCAAATACGACATCACGCCATACACTCCCACCAGCGCCAGCACGAATCCGAGTCCGCCAAACAATCCCAGCAGCAAACTCTGCGCGCGCGGCGCCGCGTTCAACGCTTCGAGCCGCTGCTGCTCCGTATTGATATTCGCCACCGGCTGGCTCGCATGAATCGCCCAGATGCGTTCTTCAATCGCCGGCACGAGCGCCATCGCGCTCTTCTTCGTGCGAACCGCGAGAACCATCCCGCTATCGCCATCCTCGCCATCGTCGCGGGAGTTGAACGCGTACATGAACGGCATCGGATCGCCGTCTGGCCTCGCATTTGCCTCGTTGCCCACCACGGCGATGATCGTGCCCCACTTGATCGGGCTGCCGTCTTTCGGTTTGCCGCCCATTGTGAACCGTTTGCCCACCACGTCCGTCGTGCCAAACGCCTTGCGCGCCAGAGCCTCGTTGATGATGTAGCCTTTTGCTTCTTTCGCGTTGGCGGTTGAATCGAAATCGCGGCCCGCGAGAATCGGAATGTCAAACGTCCGGAAAAAATCGGTCGAGATCATGTTCAGTCGCGCTGTGGGAAGCTGGTCGCTGGGCCCGTTCGCGGCCTGTTCGGTGAGATACCCGCCCTCGGCCACCATGTCGCTGAGCGGGTAAAGCATTCCCGTCGCCGCGGATTCCACGCCGTCGATGCCGCGGACATCCTCGAGCACCCGGCGCTCGAAGGCAGCCTTATCGGCACCTTTCGCGAAGCGGTATTTCGGCAGGTCCAGTTGCATCGTCACCACGCTCTCCGGCTGAAAGCCGAGATTCACGCGCATCAGGTGAACGAAGCTGCGAATCGCCAGCGTCGCGCCGACCAGCAGCATCACCGCGAGCGCCACCTCGCTCACCACCAGCAGGCGCCGCACCAGATTGTGCCGCGAGCCGCCGGCGTGAACCTGCGCGCCGTTGCCGCTTTCCTTGATCGCGCTGGTGATGTCTCCGCGCGAGCCAAGCAGCGCCGGCGCCACGCCGGACACAAAGGCCGCAAGCAGCGCGGCGCCCAGCGTAAACAGCGCCACCGTGCCGTCGATGCGCAGATCGTTCAGCCGCGGAATGTCGGGCGGCAGCGCGCGTTTCAGCGCTTCGGTGGTCCACAGCGCAATAAAAAACGCCAGCGTGCCGCCCGCCAGCGCCACGATCGCGTTTTCCACGAAAAGCTGCCGCAGCAGCGCTCCGCGCGATGCTCCCAGCGCGCTGCGAATCGCAAACTCGCGCCGCCTCGCCCACCCCCGCGATAAAAATAGATTGCTCACGTTTACGCACGCGATCAGCAGCACCAGCCCCGTCGCCGAAAGCAGGATCAGCAGCGGCGTCCGCGAATCGCCTACGATTTGATCTTTCGAGCTTGCCGCGTGGATGCTCCAGCCCTTGTCGCTATCGGGATAGGCAGCGGCCAGCCGGGCAGACAACGTGTCCAGCTGTGCTCTCAATTGCGCGAGCGTCGCATCCCGCTTCAACCGCCCCATCACCTGATAATTGTGGCGGTTCCGCTGCTTCGCTTCGTCCTCCGGCGGCGCGAGCGGCAGGTACAGCTTCGCCTCGGAAAAAAGCGAGTCCATCGCTTCCGGCAGTACGCCCACAATCGTGTACGTCTCGCCGTCGAGCTGCATCGTCTTGCCCACGATCGAGGGATCGGATCCCAGGCGGTCCCACCAGAACTTGCGCGTCAGCATCACCACCTGCGCTTTCGCGCTGACTTCCTCCGGTGTGAAGTAACGCCCCAGCAGCGGCTTGAGTTGCGTGACCCCGGAAAAATTTGCGTCCACATCGATTGTGCTCAGGCGCTCGGGTTTTCCGCCGCCTCCGAATTCGCGCGTCCCGTAGCCAAACGCCGCCGTCGCGGCCAGCGCGGGAACACCGGACCGGACCTCTTCCACATCCGGCATCGACAGTCCCAGATTCGCGAAGTCGAACATCGTGCTTCGCGAGCTGATGTCCACCAGTTCATCCGGGTGAGGGAAGGGCAGCGAACGGATCAACACGGTATTCACCACGCTGAAAATCGCCGTGGTGGCGCCGATGCCGAGCGCCAGCGTGAGAATCACGATCGCCGTGAATCCGGGCGCCTGCCTTAACGTGCGCACCGCGTAGCGGAAATCCGCGCCCAGCGTTTCCAGCCACTGCCAGCGCCACACCTGCCGGCTGTCTTCTTCCACCAGCGCCACGTTGCCGAATTCGCGCCGCGCCTGCGCGGCGGCGTCAACGCGCGACATCCCGTTGCCTACCAGTTCCTCGACACGTTCTTCGAGGTGCTCGCGGATTTCGTCGGAAAGTTGTGCGTCGCGTGTCTTGCGCGTGGAGAACATCTCGCCGAGCCAGCTCATGGCTTCACCGGCGCCAGCACGCGCGTGATGCCGTCCAGCATCGTTTCAAACGCCGACATTTCTTTTTCGAGGTGCGTGCGCCCGCTTGGCGTGATCGTGTAGATCCGCACCCGCCGGTTCGAGGCCGACACGCCCCACGCCGCCTTCAAGAGGCCTCCCTTCAGCAGGCGCTGCAGCGCAGGGTAGAGCGACCCCTCTTCAATCTGCAGCAGGTCGTTCGAAGTCCGCTTGATGTGCTGCGCCAGCGCATACCCATGCAGAGGCTGCCTCTTCAGCGTCCTCAAAATCATCATCTCGAGCGCCCCAGGAAAAAGGTCGCGCGGCTGCGGCGTCATCATCGGTCTGCACCCCTATCCTCATAGCCTATATCCAACCATGCCTAGAGTAAACAGGGGTCGGGCACAATGTCAAGCGCCAGCCGCTAAGTAGCACAGGCAATCCTGCCTGTGTGTCCGCGCCAGCGGACACAGCATTTGTTTGTGTAGTGTGAATGGACCGCCAGAAACTTCGAAGCCGGCGAGCAGCGCCGCATCGATCCGCGCCGCTCGCCCACAGGCAGGATTGCCTGTGCTACCTGAAACTCATCAATGCACCGCGATGTTGTACGTCACCAGCACGCCATTCACAAACGCACACGTCACCGTAGCATCCGGCCTCTCAAACACTTCCGTATGCACCTGAATTCCATCGTGGTCGCTGTCGTTCTGCGTAGCCGGCGCGCCGAGCAGCTTGTGCACGTCCTCCAACTTCATCCCCTTCTGCAAACTGTGCAGCGGATCGCCGCTCGGCGCGGGCGCAGCCGCCACAGCCGGTGCCTGTGCCGCTCCGCCGTTGTACGCAGGATTCCCCGCATTCGCCGCCGCAATCGTAGCCGCCGAATTTCCCGGCGCCGGCGCTCCGCTCACGCCCGGCGCGCTCACCGCATTCTGCGCCGCCGGCGGATTCTGATTCGGAATATTCTGGTCGCCAAACGTGGCAGTGGGGAAGCTCACCCACTTCGAAAGCGCCAGCATCACATCGTGCGGCGAAATATTGTCGGGCACTTTGCTGTTGTAGTTCAGATTGAATCGCGATCCGCCCGTCATCCGGTTCGCCGTCACCTGCTGTTGCCGCCGCTCGGCGTCCTGCTGCGCGATCTGCTGGTTGCGGCGATCGTCGCGCTCGCGCTGCCGCCGCACATCGTCGAGCTGGCGTTGCAGGTAGCGCTTCTGGTCGGGATCGTCCGTGTTGTTGATCTGATCTTCGAGGTCTTTTTCGCGCTGGCTCTTGTCGGCGGGCGTGAAGTGCACCGCAGTGTCGGTGGAATCGCCCGCCGTGCCAAATCCGCCGCCGCCCAGCTGAAACTCGATCCGCTTGCCGTTCACTTTCACTTTCGTGATCATCGCGGAATCGCCCGCGCGCAGCGACACCGGAAAACTTTTCATCCGCTTCCCGTAATTATTCGCGTCGAGCGCGTTCGGCCGGTCCGGATAAATGTCCACGCCCTGCTGCGTCCCGGGCATGTCGAGCAGCACCACCACTTGCTTGCCCTCAAACGCCGCCTGCAGCGCCGACTCCTGCGCCCCCGCCACCGGCGCACCAATCGTCGCCGCCGACGCAATCACGCAAGCCGCCACAGGCAAAATTCCCGCCCACCGTCGTCCGCCACGCCCGCCGATCATCACCGCCTCCAAGGCTGCCCTTTCGCCGAAAGCTTGCCATTTTTCACGCGCGGAATCGAGCATCAACTGCGGTGGGGCAAAAAATCGCATAGGAGAACGAGAAATGCGTAAGTTACCGAAGAGTCTGCGCAGGGCAACGCTTAACTGTGGACTGCGGGAGCGAAGCTACCGCTTTGCCACCAAACAAATCATAGGTGCCCAGGATGTCTCGAACACTGAAAACGTATCGTGATGTACAGCGCTTCTTAGCGCGAGCCTTCGCGGTGCCAAAGTTAAATGCCGCAGCAAAGCGGTAGCTTCGCTCCCGCAGTCCATATCGCGCTAATTCGCGCGGCCCGTGTGCGACGCGCGGATCTTCACGCGCGTCTTCGCCGCAGCCCGCACGCCCGTCTTCGCGTTCGTCTTTGCCGCGTGCTTTTCCCACGCCTGATGCAGCGCATCGGCCAGCACCTTCTCGTCGGCTTCCGTGAGCAGCACGCGCGTCGCGCCGTTCGCGCCCCACTTTCCGCCGATCGGCGAAAACGCCTGCGGATGCTTCTTCACCAGCTCGGCCTGCTGCTCCGGCCACAAACTCACCATGCCGTACGAAGCCGAAGGGTAGGCCAGCGTCGCGAAAATTTTCCCGCGCACGCGGAAGTCGGGGTGATTCATGTGTTCACGTTCTTCGGTGTCGGGCAATTTCAATGCAAGCTTGCGAAACGCATTGGGCGTCATAGCGGGCCTCCTTCGTGTTTGATGCGCCGGAGATTGTAACGCGTCTCCCCGAAAATGCTACCTGTCCGATTCGCTCCCGACGAAGCGAAAACGTCACCACCACCGCCGCTCATTTTAGAGTGCGGGAAGCCGCACCCTGGCTTACCGCTTTGCTTTGCGGCGACGCAAGTCGCCGTGCTTTGGCTTTGTGTCGTCGGCCCGCACGCGCAAACACGACGAGCACGCTCGTCGCCAGGCAAAGCAGTAAGCCGAACTGCGGCTTCCCGCACTCTAAATTGCGTCGCGCTTCACACAGTAAGACTGCGAATGGTGTGGCATCATGAAATTGGAGGCGATCCTCTTGCGTCTGAAAATCGTCCAAGCCGGCGAACCCGTCCTGCGCCAGCCCGCGCGCCCGCTCACCGAAAAAGAAATCCTCAGCGACGAAATCCAGCGCCTCATCCGCGACATGCACGAAACCATGACCGACGCGCCCGGCGTCGGCCTCGCCGCCCCGCAGATCGGCTTCGGCATCCAGCTCGCCGTGATCGAAGATCGCGAAGACCTGCTCAAATCCGCCAACGCCGACGAACTCGCCGAAAAAGAGCGTCGCGCCGTTTCATTTCATGTGATCGTAAATCCGAAGCTCACGCCGGTAGGGAACGACAAAGTGGAATTCTTCGAAGGCTGCTTAAGCGTCGCCGGCTTCATGGCCGCCGTCGCCCGCGCCCGCGCCGTGCGCGTCGAATGCCTCGATGAACGCGCCCAGCCCCGCGTGATCGAAGCTTCCGGCTGGTACGCCCGCATCCTCCAGCACGAAATCGATCACCTCAACGGCACTCTCTACATCGACCGCATGCACCCCCACAGCTTCACCACAATGGACAACTATGGGCGCCACTGGAAGTCGAAGCCGTCCGACAGCCAACCTGGCGGTCGTCCTACGAATCCGGCTCGCTCTGCGCTCGACCAACGATGACGCAGCGCGATCCGAACCGAAGCTCCCTGTAGTGGCCGGTTTCGTCGGCGCGCAGCGGCGACGAAACCGGGCGCCTTTGTGTCCGCGCGCAATGTCCACCAAACTGCGCCGGCTTGCGAACAGCGCGCAACCCGCCCCTACAGGTGCCGTAACAAAACGTCCGCATTACGATTGAATGCCGAGGCATAACGGCGCAGCGAGTTCGTCGGAGGACCGCCAGGGTGGCTGTCCGACGCGCATCACGGCTTCACATCTTCGGGCATCTTCAACCCCAGCGCCTTCACCGTCAGCGGATCAGGCGCCGCCACTCCGTTCGTGCGCGTCACCACATTGAATCCGCCGTCGTAATCCCACATCGCCCACCCAATCCCATGCCGTTCGAGCGAGGTCCTCACATCCGTCAACCACTGCGCGCGCTGCACCGGGTCCGCCACCTTTATATACACGCCAAACTCGTTGCAGATCGCCGTCACTCCCCACCGCCGCGCCCAATCCGCCGCCTGCCCAATTTCCGAATCGATGCGCTCCGCATTCCACCGGTCCGTCCCGTAGCGGATCACGCGCAGCCGGAAAACCGGCTCGTCCAACAACTTCGCTGCCTCCTGCACATTCTCGGGCGTCGAAGGGTAGGGAACTCCGTGCAGAAAATGCCAGTACGTTTCGCCCCATGTGGCGCCCTGGTGCGTAAAAATATGCGATTCGTAAAAATGAAACGTGTAGATCACGTTCGCGTCGCGCAGCGGATCGAGAAACAGCAGGTCGTCGTCGTCCGAGTAGTGCGCGCCCGTCGCGATGATCGTGTGTTGCGGCGCCGCCGCGCGAATCGCTCCCGCGATCTTCGTCTCGATCCCGTACCAGCGATACGCATCGCCCAGTTCCGGCTCATTCAGAATTTCAAAGAACACTTTATCCGGATCGTAACTCGCGTAGTGCCGCGCCAACCCCGTCCAGAAATCCGCGAAGTCCTGCACGAACCGGTCGTCGGTCGCGAGTGAATGCTTGAAATCGCCGCTCGCGTGAATGTCAAGCTCCACAGCCAGCCCGTGCGCGAGCACTTTGTTCACCGCTGTATCGAGATAGGCGAGGTAATCCGCGGGAAGCCGATCGGCTTGGCCGCGTCGGAAAAGCGGCGCAGGATTGATCGCGATGCGCACGTGATCGAATCCCATCGCTTTGATCAGCGCCAGATCGTCATCCGTGATCGCCGTATCGAAATGCTGTTGTGTCAGCCCAGCTGGATCGCCCCCAGCCTGAAACCAGTTGCTCAGATTGATCCCGTGCCGCAAAACCTGCGCCCGCCGCGCCGCCACCGCCGCTCCATCTCCACTCTGCGCGATCGCGCTCGCCGCCACCGCGCACATCACCGCCACCGCAACGACTACCCATTTCGCGAATCTCAGCACATTCACGCCACGCCTCACAAAAAATCACCCAATCCTACCAGAGAGAGTGGCACAAGCAGGAGTTGGCCTGTGTGCCTTTGCGTCCGACAGCCACCCTGGCGGTCGTCTTACGGCCTCGCGACGCAATCCTGGCAACACTCGCCGCCGTATCACCCAACAACTTTGCAGTGAGATTCGAGTGGCACAGGCTGGACTTCGCCTGTGTGCTGTTGAATTCTTCCAACCACAAAAGAACACAGGCGAACTCCAGCCTGTGCCACTCAAACCGCCGCCAAATGTGTTTTGTAGGCCGTCCGTGATGTTTGCCAGAATCTCAGACGCATGTCGTAAGGCGACCGCCAGGGTGGCTGTCCGACGCGCCTCACGGCTTCGCGTAATATCCCATTCTGGTACGTGCAGTGAGGCCCGCCTGCCCGACCCTCACCTCAATCTTGTGATACTCATTCGCTTTCGTCGCCGCCGGCGGCGCATACGAAATCTCGTAGTAGCTGTCTCCGTCCGCGATGCACTTCCGCAGCTCGCCAGCCACATCGTTACTCTCGGTCAACGCCAGCCCCCCGCTCTGTTCCGCCAGCACCTGCAGCCCCAGCGCGCCGTAGTGCGCGTCGTTCAGTTTCGTGATGCCCTTCAAAAAAGTCTTGTAGTACACCGCGTGCATGCCGGCGTCGCGCGTTCCCAGCGGATCCACGGCGTATAGCGAAATCCGCGCCTTCATCAGCGCGTCGTTCGTCGCCGCCACGCCGTCCAGAACGTCCTGCTCCTGTTTGGCGTCCAATTCCACTTCCGGGCCCGAGAGCAGCGCCCATCCCGGCGAAATAAAAATCACCAGCTTGCGCCCGCGATTCGGCTCCATCGCATTCGCGATCTTCGCCAGCGATTGCAGCGAGATCTGCGTCCGCTCCACCGCGCCGTAAAATCCGCCCGACCGGTTCAGCGCGCGCAACGCGACGTTCGCTTTGTCGAGCTGCGCGCTAAGGTCCGCGCCCGTCAGCGAAAACGGCCCCAGCGTCTCGATTCCCGTGTCGGTCATCACCGCCAGCGCCATCGGATGCGTCAGCGCGCCGGCCTCCGACTTCAAAAATCTCCCCAGTTCTTCGCGGGCGTAATCGACGTTCCGGACGTCGGTATTCACCGCGTCGATCACGATCAGCGTCGCTACCGGCGCCTGGTTTCCTCGATATGCGTGAAACGTCGCAATCGTCTGCGGCGCGCCGTTATCCAGCACCGTGAACTCCTGCTGCCCAAGCCCCGGCACCGCCGCGCCCGATTTCGGCGCCACCTGCACGGCAAGGTGAATCAAGTTGTCCGCCGCTTGTGCCGCCGGCGCAGCTTGCTGTTGCGCGTCCTGCGCAAAAGCCGAAAAGGGAATTGCGGCAAAAATCGCCGCTGTTACCACCAACGCAGCTCTGCGACGCATTGCATCTCCTTCAATCAAACCACCACGCTGTTATGACGTTCCCCGTGCCCCGTTGGGCTCGCCTTCTTCGCCCTGATCGTCGATCACCGCACGCGCCAGCCTTTTCGGCGCAAGCAGCGCGTAACTGGTCCGCAGCAGCTCCCGCACCTCATCCCAGTCAATCGCGCCGCGATCGAGCCGCAGCGCCACCCAACCCATCGGCCCCACATACGCCGGCAAGTAGTAGCGCGAAGGCTGCGCCGCGGCGAGCGATTTGTTGTCGCCCGGCATCACCTTGCACGCAATCGAAACCTTCCCGTCGCCGTGATGATTGTTCAGAAAGTACGCGAACTTCTTCTTCCGCACCGTGAAGCCCGCGTGCTCGCCGTGTAAATACCGGCCCGTCTCCGGCATTTCGCGCACGATTTCCGTGCACCGCTCCATCCGCGCATCGCCCTTCGCCGGCCCTTTTTTCGTTTTGTGTCCCATTGCGTGTCGCCGCCCAGCGCGCTCATCCTACCAAATCCGCTTCAGGGCGGCGCCGCTGCGCGAGACAATCCGTTCCGGCGTCCTCAAAGCCTTTCCCGTCTTTCTCCCTCGAGTGTTCCACGCTTTTGACGTTCGCTTCGCATCCCTCGCCGACAATTCGTATTGTCAAAATCCGCTCTCAGTTGTACCTTCGCCTGCGAACCATCTCCGCATCTCGCACGCAAAAATTCCGACGGCTCTTCGCAGCCGTCGCCTGAGAGGGAATCACTCATGAAATATCTCCGCCTGGCACTCTTGTTGTGCGTGGCCGCGCTCGCCTTCACCTCGCCCGCGCTCGCGCAGACCGTAAAGGTCAACTGGAACCAGTCCATCGACTTTTCTCATTACAAGACATACGCCTGGAAGCTCGGTCCCAAGCAGAACGCCTCGTTCTACACTCCGTGGGTCCAGGCCAACGCCGACCAGGCATTGAAACAAAAAGGCCTCTCGCTCGCCGCCGCCGGACAAACGCCCGACATTTACATCACCTACCACATGCAAACCCAGGAGCTCATGGACTCCACCACCAATGAAGACGGCTTTGCTCCCGGCTGGGGCTGGGGACCGGGCCCGTGGGGCGTGTGGGGAGGTTGGGGCGGCTGGGGCGGTTGGGGCATTGGCGGCGGCGACATGGTCACCACCAGCGAAGAGCCGCGCACCATGGGAATCCTGAGCGTCGATCTCTACGACACCTCGAAAAAGCAGCTCATCTGGCGCGGCCAGGCTACGGTTGACAACGTGTCTAATTCACAGAACGGCGACGAAAAACAAACCAAAAGCTCCATCGACAAAATGTTCAAGCAGTATCCGCCCAAATCCAAGTAGCACAGGCAATCTTGCCGGTGGGCAAACGGCGCGGGTCAATCCCGCGCCGTTCGCCGGTCTTCCGGCGACCTCGCACCGCAGCCCAGGCACCTTCCCGCTCGTCCCACCCAACACATTCGCAAAGAACGCCTGTGGCACAGGCCGGAATTTGCCTGTGTGCCTTCCTCTTCATCTCCAGCACCGGCCAATTTGCCGGCTCACCCGCCTTTGTGAGTGGCATGGACGTTCTCGCCGGTGTGAGCACGCGCGCAGCGCGTCGGACAGCCTCCCAGGCGGTCCTCTTACGACCTTCCATCACCGGCTAGGCACCATCACGCCCGTCCCACCCAACACATTCGCAAAGAACGCCTGTGGCACAGGCCGGAGTTCGCCTGTGTTGTGGCCGATAACAAACTGCACACAGGCAAGATTGCCTATGCTACTTCCACTCGCACCACCCGTTAGTAGCATGGGCAATCTTGCCGGTGCGCCGTCTCTATCTCGCATGAGGCTCAAGTGTTCAAAATTCGAATACCCAAAATCGCGGAGAAACGCCTTGAGAAGCTCGCGAAGCGCACGGGAAAAACTAAGAACACTCTTGTGTGCGAGGCTGTGGTTAAGCACTTAGAAGCAGCAGAACGCGCCCTTATTTCCAACCCACGTCATCGAGCAGTTCGCGCAGCCGCTTCACACCCGCCGGAATTTCCTGCGCCGTCACTCCCGCATACCCCAAAATAAACCCGTTCCGCGCGCCCGCTCCGATGTACGTCGGCGAAAGCGGCCACAACCACAATTTCCGCTCAGCCGCCGCCGCGCAGATCGCGCGATCCTTCGCGCCGCGCGGCAACGTCACCGTCAGATGCAGCCCCGCCTCCGCTCCATGCACCTCCAGCACGCCGCCGAGTTGCTCGCGTATGCAATTGATGAGCACATCGCGCCGCTCCCCGTAAATCTGCCGCATCCTTCGAATGTGCCTGCTGAAGTGTCCCTCATTCAGAAAATCCGCAAGCACCGCCTGAATCATGTGCGGCGGCCCCACGTCCATCGCATGGCGCACCGCAATAAAATGCCGCATCAAATCCGGTGGCATCACCACGTACCCCACGCGCAGCGCCGGAAATAAAACTTTGCTGAACGTCCCCACATAAATCACGCGCTCGCTGCGATCGAGCCCCTGCAGCGCCGCGATCGGCTTCGAGTCGTACCGATACTCGCTGTCGTAATCGTCTTCGATGATCCACGCATTTTCCCTACGCGCCCACTCCAGCAGTTGCAGCCTCCGCGTCGCGCTCATCGTCGCGCCCAGCGGAAACTGGTGCGACGGCGCCACAATCGCCGCGCGCGCACGCCGGCACGCCGCAATTCCGGCCTCCACACTGAGTCCGTCGCGATCCACCGGCACCGGCACGATCCGGCAGCCCGCCGACGTCAAAATATTCCGCGCCAGCCAGTAGCCCGGCTCCTCGATCCACACCGGACTGCCCGCATCGAGCAGCACGCGCGTCGTCACGTCCAGCGCCTGCTGCGATCCGCTCACGATCATGATCTGCTGCCACTCGCAGCGCACCGAGCGCGACGTCCGCAGGTACGTCGCAATCGCCTCGCGCAGCGCGCGCAGCCCCATTGGGTCGCCGTACTCCAGCGCGCTCATCGACACGTTGCGCCAATACCGCGCCACAATCTTCGACCAGATGTGCAGCGGAAACGCATCCACTCCCGGCTGGCTGAAGCTGAATGCGCCCGTGCCTCCGAACCACGGTGGCCGCGTATGCTGCGGCAGCGCTGCCGTGCGCAACGCCAGCACGCGCGCCCGCGATTTCGTTTTCGACCCAGCCGGTTCCTTCGCCGATCCCCTTGCGCCGTTGCGCGGTCGCGTTGCCGACGCACGCGGCGCCGCGGCTCGTGCGCGGCCATTCGAGCCGGATGCTTCGTCCTCGCTCACGTCCACCAGGCCGGGCAGGGAGCTCGACACAAACGTTCCCGCGCCCGTGCGGCTCTCGAAATAGCCCTCCGCCAGCAGCTGCGAATACGCGTTCAGCGCCGGAATCCGCGAAACTCCCAGCTCTCGCGCCAGCGTCCGCGTGGACGGAATCCGCTCGCCCGCCCGCAGGCTGCGATCCAGAATCGCCGTGCGGAATCCCGCGTAGATCTGCGCATGCAGCGGCCGCGCCGACCCGCGGTCCACTCGCAACAACGGCGATAGCCCTCCCGCGCTCTTTTTCATTTTCATCCCAAAATCATAGTGGTCATATCCACTCCGCGGCAAGTGGTCATTGTATGCGACCACTCCATGAGCGACATTTTGTTGGACGGCGCTCATCGGCTCCCCTAAGCGGAAGCGCCCGAAACGCTGAGCGGAGAAAGTATGCAGACGCCCCTCATGATTTTCACAGCCGGCCTCATGCACTGGCTCCTGCACGCTTTCTCCGCGCTCGTTCCCGCGCCCGTCCTGGCAATCGTGTTCGGCGTCCCGTCGGAGGTCTTCTGGCCCTACTTCTGCGCCATCACGATCGCCATCGTCGGCGTCGCCGTCGTCGTCCGCACCGAACTTCCCGGCGCCCGCGGCCTCGACCTCATCCTTCCGTTCGGCCGCGTCTGCTACTGTGCTTCGATCGCCGGCTTCGGCGCCGAGCATTTCGTTTTCACGAATGAGATGGCGCAAATGGTTCCGGCCTACCTGCCGTTTCACAAATTCTTCGTCGTCCTCTGCGGCCTCGGCCTGATCTTCGGCGCGCTCGCCATCGTCACCAGAGTATTCGACCGCCTCGCCTCGCTCCTCGTCGGCATCGAACTCGGCTCCTTCTTTCTGCTGCTGATGCTGCCCAATATCTTCCAGGATCCGCATAACCGGCTGTACTGGGCACTGGTGTTCCGCGAAGGTTCGTTCAGCGCCGCGATGCTCGCCTACGCCGGCTATCTCCGCCGCGGCCCGTCGGGCCTCACGCACTGGCTCACCACCTACGGCCGCTGCTACGTCGGCGTCAGCGTGGTCGTTTACGGCGTGATGCAGATTCTTTTTCCCGCGAACGTGCCGCTCGTCCCGCTCGAGCGCATGACGCCCGATTACATTCCGCTGCACCTGTACACCGGCTACCTGATCGGCGTGATTTACGTGATCGCCGGTCTGTGCGTCGTCGCGAATTTCCGCGCGCGCGATGCCGCCTCCGCGCTCGGCATCACCGCTCTGTTTTACATGTTGTGTGTTTACACGCCGATCCTGCTCGCCACGCCCGGCAGCATCGACAACGGCTTCAACTATTTCTTCGATTCGTTTCTGTTCACCGGCTGCCTGCTGACGCTCGCCTACAGTTTGCCCAAGGCCCAGGCGCATTCAGCAGCCGCAGCCAATGCCATCACTAAGGAAGGTCACGCACATGCCTGAGAAACTCGCACTATCCAGCTGGGGAACCGCACGCGTATTGATCGTCGATGACGACGCGCTCGCCCGCACCGCGCTCTCGAACGCGCTCGGCACGCGCAGCGACATCGAATTTTTCGACACCGCCGAGTCCGGCTCCGAAGCCCTCGAAAAGCTCCAGCGCGAAAATTACGACATCCTGCTGCTCGATATCCATCTGCCCGGCCTCTCCGGCCTCGAGCTGCTCCGCGCTCTCGGCCGCGAACACGCCGTCGGCTGCGTCATCTTCGTCACCGCGCATCACCAGTACGCCGTCGAAGCCTTCGAGCACCACGCCGTCGATTACGTTTTGAAGCCCTTCTCCAAAGATCGCATCAACGCCGCTCTCGACGCCGCCATGCGCCGCATGGCCAGCGAACGCGCCGCCCGCCTGATGGAAATGGTGCCGCAGCTCCGTTCGTTCGCTTCCAAATCGCAGAAGATCGCCATCAAAATGGACGGTCGCATCCTTTTCATCGATCCCGCCGAAGTAATTTCCGCCGAAGCGCAAGGGAACTACGTCCTGCTCGTCCGCAGCTCCGGCTCCTATCTTTTCCGCGGCTCCATCACCACCGTCGGCGCGAAGCTCCGCCCCTACGGCTTTATCCGCATTCATCGCTCCGTGCTGATGAACACCAATTGGGTGCAGGAAATTCAGGCCGACGTAACCGGCACCTACCGCCTCCGCACCAAGACCGGCCAGGAATACACCGTCAGCCGCACCTACAAAGAAAACCTGCGCTCCCTAGCCCAATTCTGGATCGGCGGCGAACCCCTCTTCGCCGTGTAGCCCGTCTTTAGGTAGCACAGGCAATCCTGCCTGTGCGCGAACAGCGCGGGTCAATCCCGCGCTGTTCGCCGCTTCGCCTTTGCAGGTCAAGGCAATACCGCGCACTCACGCCATCCGATCCGCCACCTCCACATCACCCGCACCCCGCACCCTATCGGAGTGCGGCGGGTCCTAACGCCGCTTTGCCACAAACGCCGCCCACACCACCCAAAACACCTCGAACACCACCACCGAACTGGCCATCTCCCGCTGGTAGAAGTGGCCCTATCAATCCCCTCAAAAGTGGCTCTACCAACATGCCACCCCTAGCCCCATATTAGAAACGTCGCACCACGCATCTCACGCAGGAGAGAGAAAAAATGACGCGCACCACCCGCATCATCTTCATCACAGCACTCGCCGCAGCCGCAATCTTCACAGGCCCGAGAAGCGTCTCGTCGATGCCCGCATTCCACGAATCCACCACGCTCATCAACTCATCTTCATCGGCAACCCACGTCTGCCCCTACGCCGCCGCCGATGCCGCCGCCCGCGAAGCCGCAAGCGCGAGCGCCAGCGACGCGCGCCCATCGCCCGCCACCGACGCCACGCCACCGCGCGACGGCTCCCACGACTTCGACTTCAACATCGGCGTCTGGCATACGCACATCCGCCGCCTCTCGCACCCTCTCTCCAATTCCAACGAGTGGTTCGAAGTGGACGGCACCGTCCGCATCCGCAAAGTGTGGGACGGACGCGCGCAACTCGAAGAAATCGAAGCCGACGGCCCCAAGGGCCACTGGGAGAGCATGACGCTCTTCCTCTACAACCCCACCGCGCATCAGTGGAGCTTGCATTTCGCAAACGCCGGCGACGGCACCGTCACCGATCCATCCACCGGAGAATTCCACGATGGCCGCGGCGAATTCTACAGCCCGGACACGTTCAACGGCCGCGCCATCCTCTCCCGCCAGATCTGGTCGAAGATCACGCCCGACTCGCACCAGTTCGAGCAAGCCTTCTCCACCGACGGCGGCAAAACCTGGGAAACCAACTTCATCGCCAATCTCACGCGCGCCGACGAAGCCACCGCCGCGCAACACGTCGCGCCGCCCGCCGACGCCAAAAATGCCCCAGCCATTTCCCACGATTTCGATTTCGCGCTCGGCACATGGAATGAGAAGACAACTCGTCTGCTTCATCCGCTCACCGGCTCCACCGAATGGATCGATATGAACGGCAAGTCCGTCACGCGCACCTTCTGGAATGGCCGCGGAAATTACACTGAACTCGAATCCGATGGTCCCAACGGCCACCTCCAGCTGCTGGCGCTGCGCCTCTACAATCCGGAATCAAAACAATGGAACTTGCTCTTCGCCACCAGCGGCGTCGGCGTCCTCGGCATGCCGCCTGTCTTCGGCCAGTTCGCCGGTGATCGCGGCGAATTTTTCGGCGGCGACACACTCAACGGCCGCGCCATCCTGATCCGCTTCACCTTCACCAATCTTTCCCCCGACACAATGCGCAGCGAGCAAGCCTTCTCGAATGACGGCGGCAAAACCTGGGAAACCAACTGGATCAACAACTACACCCGCACCCAAGCCGCGACCACCACAGCCCCGTCACCCGCAGGCGCCCAATGATCCGCCCGTCGAGTACCATGGCCAATCCTGGCGGTGTCCGCCTTTCCGGGTGCCGCACCCTTTGCCTCACAAAAGGGTGCGTTGCTAAGCCCGCACTTAATCCTGGCAATCAATCTCACGCCACCGGCCAACAAAATACCAGCGGCCTCTTAGGTGGCACAGGCTGGAGTTCGCCTGTGTGCTGTGGAATTTTTATTGTGCTTGCCCTCGCACTAGCAATGTTCTCCCCACCCGCCTCAGCTCAATCTCAAACCGACCCCACCCACGACTTCGACTTCGAATTCGGCACCTGGCAAACCCATCTCCGCCGCCTTACAAAACCCCTCAGCAACTCCAACGTGTGGGTCGAATACGACGGCACCACAAAAGTCACCCCCGTCTGGGACGGTCGCGCCAACCTGGTCGAACTCGAGGTCACCGGCCCCGCCGGCCACATC
This sequence comes from uncultured Acidobacteriota bacterium, assembly GCA_963702125.1. GTDB lineage: Bacteria > Acidobacteriota > Terriglobia > Acidiferrales > UBA7541 > Palsa-295. Next base: position 1,951,571 of record OY969716.1, on the reverse strand, counting down.
ACCGCGCTGAACCTTCGCCTTTACAACCCGTCCACTAAACAGTGGTCCCTGAATTTTTCAAACATCCGCAGCGGCACCATCGGCACCCCCACCCTCGGCGATTTCAAAAACGGCGTCGGCACCTTCACCGACACGGAAGACTTCGACGGCCGCCCGGTTCAAGTCCGCTTCGTCATCACTCCCATCTCGCACGACGAAATCAAATTCGAGCAATCCTTCTCCGCCGACGGCGGCAAAACCTGGGAACTCAACTGGCTCGCCATCGACACGCGCATCAAATCCACTAGCACGCTCACGCCGCCCGCACCACCCGGACCCGCCGTCACCGCCTCTCCACCCGCATCACATCTCCAATCCCTCGACAACGCCTGGTGGACCGGCCCACTGCTCGCCAACTCCGCCGCCACTCTCCCCCAAGGCCACTTCCTGGCCGAGCCTTATCTGTACGACGTAGTCAGCACGCAATCCAACTCCAACGGCTTCGGATCGCGCACTTACCTCGAGTATGGCTTGACAGACCGTCTAACCATCGGCGCGATCCCCGTCTTCGGCTACAACGAAGTGAACAGCGGCCTCAACAGCTCGCACGTCGGCATCGGCGATTTCACTGCGCTCGCGCAGTTCGGCCTAACGCGCTGGCATCCAGACAGCCGCATACCGTCCACCGCCGTAATGGTTCAGGAAACTTTTCCAACAGGGCAGTACGACAATCTCGGCACCCGCCCCACAAACGGCTTGGGTGCCGGCGCTTACACCACAACCATCGCGTTCAACTCACAAACTTATTTCCACGCGCCCAACGGCCGCTTACTCCGCATGCGCCTCAACGCCAGCGAAGCGATCTCCACCAGCGCGCAAATCACCGGCGTCAGCGTGTACGGCACCACCGCAAATTTCCGCGGCCGCGCGCATCCCGGCCTCACCACCAATGTCGATTGGGCCTGGGAATACAGCCTCACCCGCCGCTGGGTTCTCGCGCTAGACGCCACCTACTCTCACAGCGCCAACACTCGCGTCACCGGCACAGACGCAACGCCAACCTTCATCACGCTCAACTCCGGCACCACCGACGCCGTTGGCTTCGCCCCCGCCCTCGAATACAACTGGTCCCCAAAAGTCGGCGTGATCTTCGGCACCCGCATCCTGGCCATCGGCCACAACCTCCCCACCAGCGTCACCCCGGTCGTAGCCCTCAACTACGTCCGCTAAATCTTCTGCAGTCGCGAGCGCCGAGCGCGTCCGACAGCCTCCCAGGCGGTCGTCCTACGATCTCCCGGCGCAATCCTGGCAACAGTCGTCGCCGTACCAACCAACAAAAGTGCAGAGAGAATAGCGTGGCACAGGCTGGAGTTGGCCTGTGTGCCTTTGAATTTGCGCTTGCGTCTTTGAATTCGCGACGAGCCGCGAAAAATCACTCAGGCCAGCTCCAGCCTGTGCCATTCACCCCGTCCGCAAATGTGTTTTTGGGTCCGTCCGTGATTACTGCCAGAATCTTTCGCGCGAATCGTAAGAGGACCGCCAGGGTGGCTGTCCGACGCGCCCGCACCAAACGCCAGGAGCACTACCGGCAGCACGCCCAAAATTTTCAATCCAACGGAACGCACACCCACCTCCAAAACGGCGAATCCTGGCGAATGGGATGCGCACCGCCCGCGCAGCGATTCTCCCGAAGTCCTAAACATTTCACAGAAAACACCGAGAAAACCGGAGGACACGGAGGCTCTTGCGCCAAGTACAGCATCTCCGTGCCCTCCGCAGTTCTCGCCGTTCTCCGTGAAATGTTTTGCTTTTGAATTTCGTGCCGAGCAACACTACTATTGCTCCCGCCAATCCTCATCGAGGTGACTCATGTTTCGCCGCACCCGCACCGCCATCCTTTATATAGCCGCATCCGCCATCGCCGCACTCGCCGGAATCATTGTTCTCCCGTCAACCGCCGCCGCTCAAGACAAGCCCGCCACCCCCGAATGGCAGCAGCCCTGGGCCCGCGAACGCATCGCCAAATCTCCGCGCCACAGCGAATGGGTCACCGTAAAACACGACGCCCGCTCCGTCGATACTCTCGTCGTCTATCCCGAATCGAAAGATAAGCGCCCCGTCGTTCTCGTCATCCACGAAATTTTCGGCCTCAGCGACTGGGCGCAAGAGCTCGCCGATGAACTCGCCGCCGCCGGTTACATCGCCGTCGCGCCCGATTTGCTCAGCGGCATGGCGCCCAATGGCGGCCGCACCAAGGATTTCGCCGCCGGCGCCGTCACCGAAGCGGTCAGCAAACTGCCGCCCGATCAAGTCACCGCCGACCTCAACGCCGCCGCCGACTACGCGAAAAAACTTCCCGCCTCCAACGGCAAGCTCTACGTCGTCGGCTTTTGCTGGGGCGGCGGACAATCCTTCCGCTTCGCCACCAATCGCAGCGATCTTTCCGCCGCCTTCGTTTTTTACGGACCGCCGCCCGATACCAGCGCCATGGCCAGAATCACCGCGCCCGTGTACGGCTTCTACGCCGGCAACGACGCGCGCATCGACGCCACCATCCCAGCCACCATCGAAGCGATGAAAGCGGCAGGGAAGACCTACGAGCCGGTCACCTACGACGGCGCCGGCCACGGCTTCATGCGCGCCGGTGAAGCTCCCGACGCGTCGCCCGCAAACGCAAAAGCCCGCGAAGATTCCTGGACGCGCTGGAAAGCTCTGCTCGCAAAATAATTCAGCACCACGGGCCCGCTGCACACGCACCAACAAGCGAGGAACGAACGAGTGGCTCTCGACAACGACTCACACCAGCCCAGCCCGCGTCCCGTGCCGCCTCCGCATCCCGACCCTCCGGGGCACGTTCGCCGGCCGCACACCGAATTGATCGTCGCCGAATTCCTCGTTGCGGCGATTTTGCTCTTCGGAATTTACAGGTTTACATTGCGTCCACCAGACGCGGGCCAAAACGCGGTGCACGCCACGCACTCCAAACCCGCGCCGATTCCCGCGCCTGCGTCCACGCCGCCGCAATCGCAAACCAGTGACGACGACGGCGTGCAATATCCGCAAGTCGTTCCCGGCGCCGACCCTCACGACCCGGTAATCGGCTGCTACCTTTGGTCCAACGGAGAGGAAGTCGAAATCGTTCCCGGCGGCATGATGTCCGACGGCCATTTCCCCGGCATCTGGAAACAAACCAGCCCCGCGCATTACGATTTCAATTGGCCTCCGATGATCGTCTCCGTAAAACTTACGGGAGCCGACGACGCCATGGATCTCTCGAATCAATACGGCTATTCCTGGACGGGCGTGCGCACAAACAAAAATCTCGTGCTCGGCGCTCCGATCGAAGGCACCTGGCACTGGTCTAACGGTTGGAATGTCGAAGTCGGAGCCGAAGACGACGGCACCCTGTGGTTCAAGTCCGGGCCGTGGTCCGGCACGTGGCGCGGCACAGACATGAACACGTACACGATGCAGTGGCCCGCGCCCGTCGATTCGGTCCAGATGATTGACAACGATCACATCGTCGGCGCGAATCAGTACGGCGTCCAGCTTCAAGCCTATCGCAACAACAAATGCAGGTAGGCGTGGGCGCGTGGGGTAGGCATTCGTGTGAATTTGCGGATTCGCCGCAAATTCACACTGAGAGAGCCCAGTGGGCTATCGAACGTGCATTGCGCAACGCTGCCCGCACCTCAATGTTTCACGTTTTACAAGCTGTCTAGTATTTAAGCGACTCAAGTCGGTGAGGAAGAAAAGTGGCCTTCGACGCATTCATCAGCTACGCATCCCAGGATAAGCCCGTCGCAGACGCCGTCTGCGCGCGCCTGGAAGCCGCCGGCATCCGCTGCTGGATCGCCCCGCGCGACATTACTCCCGGCATGTCCTACGGCGAGGCGATCATCAACGCGATCCACGCCGCGCGCGTGATGATCCTGGTCTTCTCCTCTCACGCCAACGCGTCGCCGCAAGTCCCCAAAGAAATCGAGCGCGCCGTCAGCAACAATGTCCCGATCATTCCGTACCGCATTGAAAACGTCACACCCGGCGCCTCGCTCGACTATTTCATCGGCTCCGTCCACTGGCTTGACGCGCTCACGCCGCCCATGGAGCAGCATCTCGATTCGCTCGTCACCACCGTGCGCAAACTCGTCCCGCCCCGTGACGGCGATGATATTCCGCGCCCCGGCCCGGCCCCAAGACCTGCCGCGCAATCCGCACCGGCGCAACCCGCCGCAACACTCGCGTCGGCATCCATTCCTCCGCAGCCGTCGTCGCGGCCCAACATGGCCGTCATCATCGGCGGAATTCTGCTCGCCATCGTCATCGCCTTTGGAATTTACAGGTTTACATCTCGTCCAGCAGGCAATCCCGGCCCGCAAGACAACACGAACGACACGCAGCCCGCACCCGACTCGAACCCGCCGCCATCCGGAAACGGGAACGCCGCACCCGCCCCCGCGCACAAGCCCGCCGCCTCAGCAACAAACGCCAACGCCATCTCCGGCTGCTGGCTCGCCAACGGCGTTGCGCCCTACACCGTCCACGCCAACGGCACAATTTCCTCCGGCCCCTTCACCGGCCACTGGCGCGATCTCGGCGGCAGCAAATACACCTTCACCTGGCCAGACATGATCGAAACTCTCACCGTCTCGCCCGACCAGCGCACCATGTCCGGCGGCAATCAGTACGGTTTTCCGATCACCGGCGGGCGCGTCAGCGGCACCACGGGCCTCGCGGGCACATGGCACTGGGCCAACAATTGGATCGTCAACGTTTCGCCCAACGGAACTTTCACCAGCGGCTCGTGGAGCGGCACATGGCGCGTCGCCGACGCCGCGCGCGGAATTTATGAAATGACGTGGCCCAAGCCCGTCGATCAAGTGCTCTTGACCGGCGGCGGCGCGCGCATTCAGGCCTCCAACCAGTACGGCGTTTCCTCATACTCGCTCCGCGCCGGCAGCTGCTCCGAATAATTCAAACGGTCCGCCGCCGCGCCTAATCCTGTTCGCACTCTCGTGTGATTAAATAGACGGCCGGATTAACTGAAGTTGTGTGAGAGGGAATCACCGAGTGGCCTTCGACGCATTCATCAGCTACGCCTCGCCGGATAAAACTGTCGCCGACGCCGTGTGCGCGCGTCTCGAAGCCGCCGGCATCCGCTGCTGGATCGCCCCGCGCGACGTCACTCCCGGTATTCCATGGGCCGAATCGATCATGCAAGCGATCGACGGCGCGAAAGTCATGATCCTCGTGTTTTCGGATCACGCCAATAAATCAGCCCAGGTCCCCAGGGAAGTCGAGCGAGCCATCAGCCACAGTAAGCCGATCATTCCGTTTCGCATCGAAAACGTCACGCCCACCGGTTCGCTCGACTACTACATCAAATCGGTGCATTGGCTCGATGCGATGACTCCTCCGATGGAGCGCCACATCGATTCGCTCGCCGCCAACGTCCGGCGAATGGTGCCGGGGCCAACACCCGGACCGCGACCATCGCCCGCCCCGCCGCCCGCCGCTCCTCGCGCGGCCGGTGCTGCTCCCGCTTCCGCTCCGGTCGCCGCGCAATCTGCAGCGCCGCGCCCAAAACCGAAGAAGACCGTGAATCCCTTGCTCATCGGTTTCCTGATTGCGATCTTCTGGCTCATCTACACCATCCTGCACCACGGCAAGTGGTGAGGTCGCTGAAGCACACCCATCCGCTGAATCGCGCCATCAACTACCGACGCAATCAGTCAGCTGCGGAATCGATATGTTGATTGAAGATCGGCCGCGAATCTTCAGAAAGTAAAAACCCCGGCCCGCCCGTGTGCTTTACGTTGAGGTGAAAGCTCACATCCACATGATCCGCGATCCGGATGAACGGTATTCCTTTGTTCATCCCGTAATCCTTGCGATTGAAATTCATCGTTCCCACGATCGCGCCCTCGCCGCCGCCCTTGTTCGTCACCGTAAGTTTCAGCTTCTCCGGGTTCGACACGCCGCGAATCAGAAAATCGCCATCCACCTCATATGTGAGCGGCGCGATCTTCACCACCTTCGTCGATTTGAAAGTGATCGTCGGATAATTCGCCACGTCGAAGAAATCCTTGTTCTTCAGCTTGCCGTTTTTCATGCCGCTGCCCGTGTCCACGCTGTCCGCCTGAATGTTGATCGTCAGCACGCCCGTCGTCTCATCCGGCGAAGTGAACACCAGCGACGCGTCCCACTTATCGAATTTCCCCTCGAGCTTCACCGATGCCTTCACGTTGAATTTCACGTAGCTGCCGTCGGGAACAATCTCCACAATCGGAGCCTGCGCGCGCACCGCCGCCGGCGCCACCGCCATGAACATCGCAACAGCAGCAACGAACCTAAGTGTATTTTTCATGACGCGCAGTCTTGCTCACGCCCAGCACGATTGTCAACCAGCACGTCCGACAGGGCCCAAGCCCTGTCGGTGTCTCACGGGCCCTTTGAAAAAAGGCCCGTCATCCTGCTTGCCCTGAGCACCGCGAAGGGAGACCCGTTCACAGCCGTAGCATCTCTCTCCCATCTACCGATTCGGATCGATCAACTTCATCCCCGACGCCTCATCCGGAAATTTCTTCAGCGCATCATGATCCGTCGTCACAAACACTTCCAGCGTCGGCCGCACATTCAATTCAAATACGTGCCCGCCCACCGTCGTCCCATCCGAGTGCCCCAGCACCGCGTGCATGTGCACCACCGGCACCGGCGGCTTCGCGTCCGTCACCGCAATATCGCCAATCAGCGACAGCACTTCGCACTGCTCGCCCACCGCAATTTTCCGGTAATTTTTCTTCGAGAGATCCAGCCACGCCAGCGTCGCGCTCTCGGCCGCTCCAATCGCCGTAAAATGCGCGCTCTGAATTTTCTGCGCAATCGCAAAATCGGTCAGCCCGCTCAGCGCTTCGTCGCCCGCGCTGAAAATCACCACGTAAACTTTTTCCTCGGCCGTTTCCTTCAACAGCTTCCACTTCATCCCCGGCGCCTTGCCCACCGGCACCGCACGCGAAGGCGAAATCGTCCCCTCATCCTGCGCAGTCGCCACCGTCGTCCCCATCGTCTGCGCCCCAAACGCCACAGGGAAGAGAAGTGCGAGCACAATTACACACAGCTTCAGCATAAGGTTGTCCTCACGCCCGAAGGTAGCACGGGCAATCCTGCCAGTGGCACAGGCTTTCGAGCCTGTGCGCACCTCACATTCTGTGAGGTGCGGGTTGAGCCATCCTCACTCCACCCCGGCCCGCCCCACAATCGCCGCCTTTCGTTTCGTATTGTTTCAGAGAAGAAAACCACTCCGTCGCCGCTGACGCAGCCACATCGCCCCTACTTTCTAAGTCGCGTCACTTCGTCGTTGTCGGCGCATCGATCAAAATCTTCCACGAACCATCCGCCGCCTTCGTCCACACCACCACATACCGCGCCTTGGTCACCTGCGGCGTCCCCGTCCGGTCGTTCAGCGTCATCGAATACTCGCCGTTCTCGTACGCCATCTCGCCAGACTTCGCCACCATCACCGTATCCGGCGTAAACGAAAACGCAAATCCCGGAAGCGCCATCAATCCCATAAACTCGCGCGCAATGTGATCGCGCCCCTCGGCCGCCGACTGGCCCGGCACCATCACCGTCGCGCTCTCATCGTAAAAAGCCGCCGCTTTCCCCGAGTCGCTAGCCGCGAACGCCTTCGCCAGATCCGCATCCAACGCGCGAATGTTCGTTTCCTCCGTGATCCGCGGATCCACGCCATCCGCTCCCGCTGCAGGCTGCGCGACAGCCGACGCAGTGCTCCCAGCCGGTAGAGGCTGCGCGTCTCCACTGTGGCACCCACACATCCCCGCCCCGCCGCACACCACCACCGCCATCACCAGCGCACTCCCCACACGTACTCTCATAGTCGATTCCTCAACATTCACACACAGGCCGGGGACGGCAAAATTAGCACTTGCACGCCTTCAAGTCGAGCGCGCCGCGCGCGCGTCCGACAGGGCCCAAGCCCGGTCGGCCTCACGCGTGCTTCAGCACGCGCCCCCGCACCGTCCCGCTCCGAAACGCATCGTATAATCATCCTATGCCCGACGCTCCACAACCGCAGCAGCAACACATGGCCTGCATGGAAGTCTGGGGCGGCAGCCAACTCGCCGAAAGCGGCGTCCAACTCGGCGGCCTCGACGTCTGGGTGTACAGCAAGCCCTTCGGCCAAGCGCAACGCGGCGGCGACGTCTATTACGTCTCGAGCTGCGCCACCGGCCGCATCAGCCGCCTGCTCCTCGCCGACGTTTCCGGCCACGGCCAATCCGTGGCAGCCACCGCTGCAGACCTTCGTACGTTAATGCGTAGATTCGTGAATCGCATTGACCACACCGAATTCGTCAAGCTCCTAAACGAAAATTTCACCGCGCTCTCCACGCACGGGACTTTCGCCACCGCCGTCGTCACCACATTTTTCGCGCCCAGCCGCCGCCTCTCGCTCTGCAACGCCGGCCACCCGCGTCCGCTGCTTTTCCGCGCCGCGCAAAATGAGTGGTCCTTCGTCGGCACGCACGAAGCGCACACCAAAGCCCCGCTCAGCGATATTCCTCTCGGCATGTTCGATGTGGCGGATTACGAAACGATCGACGTCGAGCTCGAGCCCGGCGACGTGATGGTCAGCTACACAGACGCGCTGATGGAATCCTGCGACGCCGACGGCCAAATGCTCGGCGAAGCCGGCCTGCTTAAAATTATCAAGCTGCTAGGCGACGTCCCCGCCGACAAACTAATCGCCGCGCTCCTGCGCGAAATCGCAGACCGCTACCCCGAAAATCTAGCCGCAGACGACGTCACCGTACTCGTCGTCCGCGCCAACAATCGCGCCCTAACGTTTTCTCCGCGCCAGCAACTCAACGCCCTGGGCCGCTTCTTCCGCTCCCTCTTCAAACCAGGCGACCACGCGCCCTTGCCCGAACTCACCATCCCCAACCTGATCGAATCCCTAAAATATCAATTCGGCCGCCGCCCCAGCCCCAAGACCTAGGCGAGCGCAGCGAGCCGTAACATCGACTGTCAGTCTGTGCCGGTTTCAAGTCGCGCGCAGCGCGATGTAGCTTAGACTTTCGAGTCTGAGCGGGACCAACTCTCAGTTGGTCCCGGGTTGAACCATCCCCACGAACCCACAAACGCATCACCCGGCACCATCAATCGTTAGTGTGCCTTGCGTGGCATAGAAATATTTTCTGTGTTCTTTTGGGGAAGCGCGCTTCAGCGCGCACAGCTTTACACCACGTCTACTTAATCTTCACCGCTCCGCCGCACTACTTCGCCGCAGCCTGCGCCTCAATCTTCTCAATCACAATCGCTTTCGACCCGCCGCGGTCGTAAATCTTCCCCGTAGCCGTCACCTTTTCCCCCGCAAACGGCAACAGCCGCGCATTCTGCCCCTTCGACGGCGTCGTATCCGCAATCGGCCAATAAATCGTCCCATCCTCACTCAGTATCACCAGCGCCGACCCCGCCCTCGCGCACGCGACAGCACACTGCTTGCTGATCGGCTTATCGAGGCTCTTCGTAAACGCGCACGCCGAATCCAACACATACCCCTTCACCGTAACGCTGTCCGCCGGCGCAGCAATCACCGCCACCGCACTGAGCACAACGCCAATCATCAAAGCCACCACGATCTTCCAGTTCGGTTTCATATCCCCACCTCCACTCACAAAAATCCTCGCCCACAGCCCATCCACCCAACAAACGTTACAGTGCTTTGTGTGGCATAGACATTGTCTGTGTGTCGCTGAAGTTTCAACTCAGCCTTACCAGCCACCAATCACTCGCCACTAGCCACTGCATCTCCGCGAGCAACCACTCCACCAACGCGCACACGCTTTTGCTTCGCACCAATCGTAGTAATAATGATCACACTCACCAGCACAAACGCCGTCCCAAGCACAGTCCTCGCCGTCAGCGCCTCTCCACCCAAAAAATACCCCACAATCACCGCCACAATCGGATTCACATACGCGTACGTCGCCACCTTCGTCGGCGACTCGTGATGCAGTAGCCACACATACGCCGTATATCCCACGATCGATCCCGCCACCGTCAGATACGCCAGCGCGATCCACGTCTCGCGCGACACGTTCGCAAAAGCAAATCCGCGAAATTCCCCGAACGCCACCGCCGCCAGCAGCAGCGCCACTCCGCCGCACAGCATCTGCGCGCCCGAGCTCATCACTTTCGATTCCGGCAGCGGCATCTTTCGCGTCAGCACCGACGCCACCGACCAGCTCAGCGACGCGAAAATCAGCGCCGCCGCTCCAAGCTTGTCCACCGGCGCGCCGCCCAGGCTCAGCGACGGCACCATCAACACCGCCACGCCCGCCAGCCCCACCACCAATCCGATCACCAGCCGCGCCGTCAGCCGCTGCGTCCCCAAAAAAATAATTTCGCACAGCGCCATCATCGCCGGAATCGTCGCCAGCATCACCGCCGCGATTCCAGACGGCACGCGCGTCTCGCTCCAGAACAGCAGTCCGTAGTCGATCAGAAATATCGCGATGCCCAGCAGCACCGCGGACCGCCACTCGCGCGCCGTCGGCGATTTTTCCCCGCGCGCCCGCATCCACAAATAAAGAAACAGCCCCGCCGCCGTGAAACGCATCCCCGCCAGAATCAGCGGCGGCACATCGCGCACTCCCACGCGGATCGCCAGGTACGTCGATCCCCAAACAAAATAAATAATCGCAAACGCAGTAAGCGTCTTCCACCGAGCGGGCAGGGCAGCATGCGAGGTAGTGGCGGCGTCCTTCATGCCCCGATGTTACCAACTCGATCGCAATCCGCGAGCGCCACTTGCACGCACCCACGCAGACCACTTTGGCGCAGGAGCTTCAGCCCGTGGCACAGGCTTTCGAGCCTGTGCGCACCTCACATTCTGTGAGGTGCGGGTTTAACCATCCCCAGTGCTGACAGCACGGCGCGTCCAAGCACGATCACCTTAGGTAAGAAAGCAAGTGGCACAGGCCGCTGCTGCCTGTGTGCCTTTGCCTTTCTTTTTTTCACAGGCCTTTCGAAAAAAATCCATCCCCAGTGCTGGCAACGCACGCAGTCCAAGCACGATCACCTTAGGTAAGAAAGCAAGTGGCACAGGCCGCTGCTGCCTGTGTGCCTTTGCCTTTCTTTTTTTCACAGGTCTTTCAAAAAAAATCCATCCCCAGTGCTGGCAACGCACGCAGTCCAAGCTCAATCACCTTAGGTAAGAAAGCAAGTGGCACAGGCCGCTGTTGCCTGTGTGCCTTCGCCTTTGATCTTGCTTCTGCTTTTGCCCCACGGGCCTTTCCTCAAAGGCCCGTCATCCAGAAGCCCCTTCAGGGGCCGAAGGATCTCTCCCCGCTTTCCCCCACCCCACCTCACTCACTGTGCGATACTCCCCGCATGCGAATTCACACAAAAATATCCGCCGTCATCATCGCCGCCGCAGCCGCGCTCTTCATCCCCAGCTCCCGCGCCCAAGACTCCGCCTCCAAAGCCCGCGCCGCCGTCGCAATCCAATCCCTCCCCCAAGCCAAAACCATCTCCGAAGCCGCCCTCTCTCCCGACGGCACAAAAGTCGCCATCATCGCCGACGACCATCTCTCCCTCGCCGCCGTCTCCACCGGCCCCGAAGGCGTCTTCCCCTACGATCACTCGCAGCCCATCACCGCGCGCGACGTCGCATGGTCTCTCGACAGCCGCAGCCTTGCCTACATCACCGACGTCCCCGGCGATGATCCCGCCGCCCAAGTGAAAATAATTTCGTCCGCCGAGACAAAAACTCTCGCGCAACTCAAAGGCTACGTCCAATCCCCGCGCTTTTGCCCCGACGGAAAAACTCTCGCCATCCTCTACATCGAAAACATGCCGCGCAAAGCCGGCCCGCTCGAACCGATGACGCCGCTCTCCGGCGAAATCGATTCGCACATTTACGAGCAGCGCATCGCCACCATCGACCTCGCCTCCGGCAAAGTCACGCAAATCTCCGCGCCCGACATGTACGTGTACGAATTCGATTGGACGCCCGACAGCAAGAACCTCGTCGCGATCGCCGCGCACGGAGAAGGGGATTCGAACTGGTACATCGCGCACATCTACAAAATAGACGCGGTGTCTGGTAATACCGCCGACATCTACACTCCGAAATTCCAAATCGCCCAGCCGCGCGTCTCGCCCGACGGAAAATCCGTCGCCTTCATCGAAGGCCTCATGAGCGACGAAGGTTCCACCGGCGGTGACATCTTCGTTCTTCCACTCGACGGCGGCGCGCCGTTAAGCGTCACGCGCGGACTTCACACCACGCCGCGCGATATCCAGTGGCTCTCGCCCGATCGCATCGCATTTTCAGAAAATAGCGACGGTGGTTCTTCGTTTTCCACCGCATCGGCTAATTCCATCCACATCGAATCAACCGAATCGTTCGCCGAATCTATTCGGCCCGTCAGTTCGTCGTGGGCCGCGAATTGCACAGCGGGATGTAATACTTCCGCCCTGGCGAGCGGCGCGACGGGAACTCCGCCCGTCGTCGCCGTCGTTCGACAGTCGGCGACAATGGCTCCCGAAGTTTGGGTCGGGCAACCCGGAGAATGGAAACAAATCACGCACCTCAACGACGGCCTAAAACCCACGTGGGGCGAAATGCGCAGCGTGCACTGGATGAACGGCACCACACGCGTCCAAGGTTGGTTGTTGTTCCCCGCGCAGTACGACGCGTCAGCATCGGCGTCCACGAAAAAATATCCGCTGGTCGTGATGGTCCACGGCGGCCCATCCGCCGCCTGCGAAAATCGCTGGGCACCGCGCGGTCAAGACGCCGCATCGATGATGGGTTGGTTCTCGCTGTGTCCGAATCCGCGCGGCAGTTACGGCCAGGGCGAAGCCTTCACGCGCGCCAACGTGAAAGATTTTGGCGGCGGCGATTTTCAGGACATCATGTCCGGCGTCGATCAGCTTCTAAAAGATTTTCCCATCGATCCGAAGCGCCTCGGAATTTACGGCCACAGTTACGGCGGCTACATGACCATGTGGGCCGAAACGCAAACCAATCGCTTCGCCGCAGCCGTCGCCGGCGCGGGCCTTTCCGATTGGCTCAGCTACTACGGCGTGAACGATCTCGACCAGTGGATGATTCCGTTTTTCGGCGCATCCATTTACGACGATCCCGCCGTGTACGCTAAAAGCGATCCGATGCACTTCGTGAAAAACGTGAAGACGCCCACACTCATCCTGGTCGGCGATCGCGACGGGGAAGTCCCACCCGAGCAATCGGTCGAATGGTGGCACGCCCTGAAAACCGCCGGCGTCCCAACCACACTGGTTGTCTATCCAAACGAAGGCCACGGCATGGTAGTCCCCGCCAATGCCTACGATTACACATTGCGCATGCTAGCTTGGTTCGACCAGTGGTTCACCAAGTCCGCCCACTGACACCGCTTCGACGCGAAGCCAAGAGTGGCACAGGCTGGAGTTGGCCTGTGTGCCTTTGAATGTGCCTTATTACTCCGTCTCCGCCGGCGCAAAAAACACCAACAACTCAATCTCCTCACGAATCTCAAAAAACTTATGCTCCACCCGCGCCGCCACAAACAAAACATCCCCAGCCTCGACGTCATGCTCCCTAGTCCCACCCGCATCCGTCAAACGAAATCGCGCCCGCCCCCGCACCACGTAATAAATCTCATCCTCACCATGCGGCGACTGCGTATCCTCCGCCCCCGCCCCCAACACATAAACCCCACAACTCAAAGCCGGCACACGCAAAAATTCCAAGTAGCGCTTTCCCGCCGCCGCCCCGCGCGCCCGCTCCTCACTCAGCTTATAAATATCTTTAGTCATCCTCGCCTCGCCCGCGCCCCAGCATACTCCCGCGCAGGGAACCACGCACTCACACACAGGCAGGATTGCCTATGCTATTCACCAGCGCTCACTCCGGCAGCAGCATGGGCAATCCTGCCGGTGTGCCCCAGGCGAGCGCAGCGAGCCGTAACATAGACTGTCAGTCTGTGCCGGTTTCAGTCGCGCGCAGCGCGATGTAGCTCAGGCTTTCGTGCCTGAGCGGACCAACTCTCGGTTGGTCCCGGGTTGAACTATCCCCACTCCAGTCCCCGCTCCAACTTTTTGCCACAATCACCGCAAGGAAGAACGCAACACCGGCAAGCTTCTCCGCGAAAAGCGCGGAGGAGAGAGCCCCATGCTACTCCCCAACCTCCAGTAACTAATCACTAGGCGCTGGTTTTGCCGCCGCCTTCTTCGCCTGCTCAATCAATTTCTTCAGCCGCCCATCGATATTCTCGTCCCCAATCTGTTCATCCTGCAGCACGCCATTGCTATCGATCGTGAACGTGTGCGGTATCGCATTCACCCCAAATTCCTTAGGCAGCGCGCCATTCCACCCGCCCGCATACGTCTGCAGCCACGTCATCCCGTTCGCCGCCACGAATTTCTTCCACACGTCCTCATCGTCATCGATGCTCACACTCAACACCACAAACGGCTCGCCCTGAAATTTCGCCGCGATCTTCTTCATATGCGGCAGCGCTTCGCGGCACGGCCCGCACCACGTCGCCCAAAAATCCAGCAGCACCACCTTGCCCTGAAAATCGTCGATCGCAACCGTCTGCCCATCGATCGTCGTCGCCTTGAACGGAGGAGCGAGCCGCGCCTTCGCAAGCTCCGGATTCGCCGCGAATCTTTTCGCGCGATCCATCCGCGGATCGTTCGCCGAAGACAGCTTCACAAATCTCGCAAACTGCGCCGCTGCCTCGTCGTTCTTTCCCAGCCGCGCCAGCGTCTCTCCATCCAGATACAAAGCGTCCGGAAAAGTTCCATACGCCGCAAGCGCCTTCGCGAGTTCATCATGCACTTGCGTATTCATCTCCGGCTTTTTCCGCATGTTCGATTCCTGGATGTAAACCAGAGCCAGCGCCTCATGGGCCTGCGCTTTCGCGCGATTCGTATCTGCGTTTGCCACGATCTCCTGCGCCGCCGCCTCCGCCGTCTTCCAATCCTGCAGCTCCAGCGCGTATTTCACGATCAACGTCGGGCACGCCGCGCATTTCCCATCCGTCAGCTTCGTCGCCTTCTTAAATTCATCCAAGGCCGCATGATACTCGCGCTGCGCCACAAATTTCTGTCCCTCCTCAAACGCCTTCTCCGCCTTCGGATTGCCGGCGCACCCGCAAGTATCCTGCGCCCCCATTGGCGCCACCCCCACCACGCACACCCCCACACAAATCGCAGCCACCCAAAGGAATCGCATCATCGCCACCTCCCTCGCCAGGGAAGCGCGCTCCGTCAGTTCGGCACGCCCACCCGTAACTGCGAGGCATCGTATCACCTCCGGTATCCGCTGATGAAGGAAGCACGTGTCGGCGCGTATCGAACTGGCAGATACCCAGGCCAACATGCCGTCGTAGAAAACTAATGCGCGTAATCGGTCGGGCTTGTAGCGCGAAGGGAAACGCTGAAGGTGTGGCCGAAGAAGCGGAAGGCTGGCGGTAAGTCCCCGTACTGATAAAGGACACTGGCAGTAAGAGTGCGAGTGAGCGGCTGACTTAGCTCGACCCGGCCGTACACCCGGGGTCTAGTGTCAAACGTCTGACATAGCGCACTGACTTTCGAACTCGTCACGATATTTTCTGTAAAGACTTCACGTTCGATTGGGAAACGCGTGCGAAAACTTGCGTTGATCGTGTACGGCTTGCTTCCGAAGAGCCACGCCCAATGGTAAAAATAAATCCGGTAACCGGCATCCGCCCCGACCACCGCCCGAAATATAGTGTAGTCCGAAAACGATGGATCGTTCGAATTCTAGAAATTATGTCCAACTTCAGTACCAATGATTGGGCTGAAGCTCGCGAGATTCTTCGCCGGTTCCCATTTGCGCATTACGAAGGTGGGTCCCGCCGTTAGCGAAGTCACCTGGTTCAGCGTATTTGAACCACGCGCAAACTCGAGCCCCGTCTGCAGTACGACCATCGGGGGTACATAAAAGAGGTCAGATAGCGGTATCTCATGATTAATACTTTTTGGCCGCCACGCGTATGTAAATCCGCCGATAATCGAGTCGGGGTTCAGTGCGCCGGTCGTGCGAATGTCTATGTCCATCAAGACAGACGCCCCGATAAATGTATTCGCTTCTGCACTTCCGACGTGGAACAGCGGCTGGAGGTTGGCGAATACGCCCCACTTCTGAATACCGTGCGGCGCGAACGTCCAGCTCCCAAGCACATCGATTCCGCCGGGAGCCTCGATCGCCTTCGACAGGGGCCTCAGCCACTTTGCTGTCCAGTCACTCGCTCGCTCTAGGAGGCCTGAGTCGGAACTAGCGCTTGCGGACGGCGCGCCGGCTTGTGGATTTAGGTCGCCGGATACCTCCGCGACCCCGTCGAGCTTCGGATAAGCCCACATACGCACCCAACGAACTCTCCCCGGAAATTGGAATGTAATTGCGCGGATTGTCGAACAATCTTGAGGTGCGTCAGTCGCCGCCGACGGTGCGACCCGGAGGACCGAGTGACGCAGATTATTCATGTCATCCGGCGTATATAGCGCGACGTACGGCGAGCCCGAGGTAAACGCCTCGGCGTACCATGCGTAGCACCGGTCAAACACTCCGATCACCGGTCTGACTGTCACCACGTTTTCAGCGGGGTCTGTTACCGACGCACCGTGAGAATCGAAGCGGCCGACAGTGCACTCGATGTCCTGCACATACGCAGCGTTCAATGGCGGTCGGGACTTTCCATGAGTCGACCATGGTGGGACTCCTGTGCCGAGGCCCACTAAGCATCGTGCGTCTGCGGAGCTAGCCACGGGCGTGCCGCTGCTTCCCTGCGCGCTGCACGTCAAAACTGCCGCAGCGAATATCAGAGCGACCCTCGCAATCCAGTACGTGTAACGCAGAGCGAGTTTCAAATGCCGGCAGGCCATATGGGGAGGTCGGATCATTTGCTCCTCAATCGAGCTATATTGTTACCAAGTCTTTCGCGCCCTTCGCCGTGGCTTCGAAAGATCTTCGTGTCGCTGTCGGAAGCAGGCCCGTTCACGCCCGCAGACGCAATTAACGCCGATCCACCGTTCGAGATTTTCGCCCCGGTCGTCTCGGTCACTCCCCGAATGGTGTGCCCGCATCTCTCGCCCTATTCGTTTATGAAACGATACGCGACCGATGGAATTGCGGGCGGTAAGCCCGATTCGATCCGAGACCCGCTGGCGGCATCGTCGCCGCGCCGCGATCTATGGACTAAAAGGCCGCCTGGTAAGCTGGTTGTTTGATGACAGAACTATGTATATGAAGATTGGTACCGGCAAGAAGAATCATTCTCTGGATCCCTAGCACCACGCGCATGACTCGCGTCCGGGGACCCCGTCATTGACCAAAAGCGCGTGCCAAACCAGTGCCCAATGACCCGCTGGGTATCGCCGTGATCTGCTTATGTTTGCGTCAGACTTTTAGGCGCCCACTAGCCACTTTCCTCCTGTATCTACTTCGCTCCACCACGCACTCCCCAAAATCCCCACGCCCACCGCACGCCCTAAACTGTATCCATGCGTGTGCCCGCCCCCATCGCCGTCCTTCTCCCCGCCCGCTGGCGCGCCCGCACCACCTACGACGCCCCCACCTCCTGGCGCGTCGCATCCTTTATATGTGGCCTCGCGCAGTGCTGCACCGGCCTCGCCGCCTTGGTCTGGTGGTACTCCTATTCGGTCGCCGACTGGGCGAACACCGTCGTCTCCCACGCCACCGCCACGCAGCCCGCGCTCAGCAACATGAAGCCGCACGAAACCGGCGTCCTCGCCCTCATGATCGTCGTCACGAATCCCATAACGTGGATCATCCTCGCCTGGTGCATCGAAGGACTGGTCCGCATCCTCGCCGCCGCGATCACCGAAGAAGTTTTCGCCACGCTTCCACTCGCGATAATCGCCGGCACAATCTCGCTGTTCCGCCCGATGCGTGCAGAAAATCCCGGCCTCCGCGGCGCGGCCTCAGGCACCACGGGCGACGCCTCGCTCGACGATTCTCCCGCGCACTCCTTCGCGAATTTTCTCCGCCGCGGCCTCATCGAACACACCCACGCCCGCGTCCACGATCACATCACGCGCCTCGCGGACACCGACGCCGACCTCCTCCGCATCCGCTCCAGCCACACCAAACCCGATTGGGAGCCCGGTCGCATCGTCCTCATCGACGGCGACTTCTATCGCATCGATAATTTTTCCGAACGCCACGGCGCCGCCGCCCACACCGCTATAATGGACAACGATGGTTTGCCGCACGCTCACAAGCACACAGCTCCGCATACAGCCGCACCCGACCCACACGCGCGCCCGTTCGTCTATCTCTTGCGTCATCTCTCCGCTGGAATCGTCACGCGCCACACGCTCCACTACGAAATCTCGCCCGAATCCCGCGCCACTCTCGACGCGTCTCCCGCTCCCGCTCCGCCCGAGCACGCGCACCTAGCGCCCCAGCGAAAATAAAATGTCCCACGTCCCTGAGCTCAAGCCCGCCGATAAGTGGATCTTCGCCATGGCCGCCTTCGCGGTCGTCTCGATCATCGCCGGCACGCGCCTGGCGCACACGCACCACGAAATTCCCGGCGACGTTTTCTTTTTCCTCGGATTCGCAACGCTCTTCGCGCTCCCCTCCGTCGCCGGCCTCCACATCGTCTTCAACGAATCCCGCAGCTCCACCGCCATCCTCTGGGTCGAAAGCATCCTGGTCGGCATCCTGCTCATGCTAGCCACCCAAGTCCTCGCGCTCAGCATGTTCGGCGACACCGGCGCCGCCATCCTAAGCCTCACCCTGGCCGTCGCCTTCTCCCTCCTCCCGCTCTTCACCCGCCCCCACCCCAACTAGACACGTCGTCCACCTAAGAGTGGCACAGGCTGGAGTTGGCCTGTGTGCCTTTGACTTTGCTCGAGTCGCGCGCAGCGCGATGTAGCTTAGGCTTTCGTGCCTGAGCGGGCCAACTCTCAATGGGTCCCGGGTTCACCCATCACAAAAAATTCTCCCAACCGCCGATCGATCCACCGCCACCAGTTACAGTGCCTTGTGTGGTATAGAAATATTTTC
This sequence comes from uncultured Acidobacteriota bacterium, assembly GCA_963702125.1. Lineage (GTDB taxonomy): Bacteria > Acidobacteriota > Terriglobia > Acidiferrales > UBA7541 > Palsa-295. The sequence goes on along the minus strand of OY969716.1, from coordinate 1,932,502 downwards.
TGTGTTCTTTCGCCTTTGCCTTTGTCTGCTTTGCATCCCCACAAAAAATCTTTCCCCTTGCCACCCACCCCGCATCACTCTCCGCTTTCCACAGCCTTTTCCACACCCCCGCTTGACACCCACGCTCCCACAAGCGACAGTGACCCTCGGAGAAACCACACACACCATGCACGCCAGCCTCACCGCCAAACAAATCACGATTTACGACGCGCCCACCGCCAAGCTCGAATACTGGAAGCCGCTGATCGACGACCTCGGTCCAGCCTTCCTTCCGCCTGCTCCCAATCTGCGCCGCCCGCGCCTCAGCATGCAGCGCCCGCGCCAGTACAAATGCGTGATCGATCGCACCGCCTTCAAGTCCGACGACGAAATCGTAGTCATCCTGGCCAGCCACGGCATCCACGTCCCCCCGCGTAACTAGCGCGCGCGTCCGACAGGCCCCAAGGCCGGTCGGTGTAGTAAAGCGCTCCAGAAAAAACCACCCCGTAACGCGGTAGCTACATTCACGCAGTAGTCTGCACACGAATTTAAATCTGAAGATGTGAGCGCTTTCCCAGCCCGCTTGCATCAAACCCGTGGGAGAGGTGTATGTCCGAAAAACAACTGCGTACGCTCTGCTGGGCGCTGGTCACCAATCAAGGCAACGTGCTTCCCGTAGGCACCACCGTCGAAGCCGACGAAGCCTCCGATCCCGTCCGCATCACCCTCCACAACACACACGAATTCACAGCCACCCAAACCGCCTTCCAAGCCGCCATAGCCCCATCCCCCGACGCCGTCTCCGAAATGTTTCCTTGATCGCGCACGCCAACTCCAGCCACCACCGCAACGTCTTGCCCCGCTCACAATACCGAAGCCAGTCTGTGGCACAGGCTGGCCCATTTTAGAGTGCGGTAAGCCGCACTATGGCTTACCGCTTTGCCCTGCGACGAGCGCGCTCGTCGTGCTTTTGTGTTTGTCAGTCGCGTACGTTGCCACAGCACGGCGACTACCGTCGCCGCAAACCAAAGCGGTAAGCCGCCAGGCGGCTTCCCGCACTCTAAACTAGGCTTTCGTGAGGTCGTAGTCGGAGCGGTTCACATCGAAGGGGTCGTAAACGTTGATCTTGTCTGTGCGCAAGCGATGAATCGTTTCGCGAAATGGTCGCTGAGCTTCGCGTTCGAACCAGCCCGCAGAACACCACGGATAGCGCGCGGCTACTTTTACGATCCGGTGATGGACCGCATTGTTGTGCACGTAGTTGAGCCGCGCGTAGTAGGAGTTCTCAAACGTAAGTCTCGAATCCCAATACTGAAACCAAACTTGCCGCCCCGTCACGCCATCGAGCTTGTTGACGAACGTCGCAGTGGATGCGTGAAGTCTTTTAGCAAAAGCGCCGAGCCTGATGTCGCGCTCGATGTGCCCGATGAAATGGTAATGATTCGGAAAGATCGCCCACGCTTGCAACGAGATGCCGTGTGACTCGGCGATTTCAAAAAGTTTAAGCTGCAAGAAGTCGAGTTTGGCGCGGGAGTTGAACCGAGGGAAATGTTTGTACGTAGCGGCCGTGAACATAACCGCGCCCTTTGCGTCCACCAGATGTGTCGGCGCGTGCGGCCAAGGCAAGTTAGTACGTTCCGTCATTTAACTGCGAAGCATACACCTTCTAGTCAGTCCCATCCCAGCGCTACTTGCCCGACAAGCACGCACCATTTTAGAGTGCGGTAAGCCGCACTATGGCTTACCGCTTTGCTTGGCGGCGACGCCAGTCGCCGTGCTTTACGATGTTCGCCGTTGGTGTCCGCCGAAAGGCACGACGAGCGCGCTCGTCGTCAAGCAAAGCGGTAAGCCGCTTCGCGGCTTCCCCGCACTCTAAAATGGTCCGCGCCTCAACAATACGGACCGCTCCACTCTCGCCCTCAGCCCCCAACTCTGTATAATGCCCGCACACGCATGCCACTCCCAGCAGGTACAAAAGTCGGCCCGTACGAAGTCCTCTCGCCCCTGGGTGTCGGCGGAATGGGCGAAGTGTACCGCGCACGCGACGCCAAGCTCTCCCGCGACGTCGCCCTCAAAATCATCTCCCCTCAAGTCGCCACCGACTCCGAGCGCATGGGCCGCTTCCAGCGCGAAGCCCAAGTCCTCGCCTCGCTGAATCACCCGCACATCGCCGCGATCTACGGCTTCGAAGACACCTCCGGCATCGCCGCCCTCGTAATGGAATTGGTCGAAGGCCCCACGCTCGCCGAACGCATCCACTCCGGCGCGATCCCCGTCGACGAATCCCTCACTATCGCGCGCCAGATCGCCGACGCTCTCGAATGCGCGCACGAAAAGGGAATCGTCCACCGCGATCTGAAACCCGCGAACATCAAGCTCAACGCCGCCGACAACGTGAAAGTCCTCGACTTCGGCCTCGCCAAAGCTCTGCAGGACGACGCGTCCGGCACAGACATTCACAATTCGCCCACGCTCACCATGGGCTCCACAAAAGCCGGCGTCATTCTCGGCACCGCCGCCTACATGTCGCCCGAGCAGGCAAAAGGGAAGTCCGCCGACCGCCGCGCCGATATTTGGTCGTTCGGCGTCGTGCTCTACGAAATGCTCACCGGACAGCAAGCCTTCGGCGGCGAAACCGTTTCCGATTCGCTCGCCTCGGTGATCAAAGACGCGCCCGACTTCACAAAACTTCCCGCGCAAACGCCGCAGCGAATCCGCGAACTCCTCAACCGCTGCCTCCAAAAAGACCCGAAGCAGCGCGTGCAAGCCATCGGCGACGCCCGCATCACTCTCGATGAAGCCATCCAAGACGCAAAATCGGGCTCATCATTCTCGAACGCAACAACGACGCCCGCGTCCAGCATCGCAAACGCACAAACGCACTCATCGCAAACTCAATACGCGCAGGCGCCCACCAACTCGACAACTCGTCTATTACCCTGGCTCCTGGTCGCCGTTCTGGCCCTCGGCCTCATCGCCGCCGTCATGACGCTCCTGCACTCCCCGCGCTCCACCGACGCCCGCGCCGTCGAGCTCTCGCTCGCGCTCCCGCCCGGCCGCTCGCTCGACACATCCAACGGTCCATCATTCGCCATCTCGCCGGACGGCTCGCGCATCGCCTTCGTCACCATGGGCCCTGCCGCCGGTTCAGGCGACCTCTACATCCGCGACCTCGACAAACCCGAACCAACTTTGCTCGAAGGCGCAGGCCCAGCGGCCGCGCCCTTTTTCTCTCCCGACGGTCAATGGATCGCCTACTTCGGCGAGGGCCGCCTCAAAAAGATTTCCATTCGCGGCGGCACTCCCATCACCCTCACCGAAGTCACGGGATACCGCGGCGGCGATTGGGGCGATGACGGCACGATCGTTTTCCCCGCGGAATTCACCACCGCCTTGTCCCGCATTCCCGCTTCGGGCGGCACGGCCCAGCCGCTCACTCACTTTGATACGCAGCGCGGCGAAGTCACGCACCGCTGGCCGCAGCTGCTTCCTGGTGGACAAGCTGTCATCTTTACCTCGAGTGCCGACAACAATTTCTTCGCCCACGCCAGCATCAACGTTGCCTCCGTCACCGACGGCAAGCCCCATCTTCTCGTCGAGAACGGCTACTACGGCCGCTACATTCCCGGCGGCTACCTCGCCTACGTCTCGCAGGGCACTCTGTTCGTCGCTCCGTTTGACGCGAAATCCCTCAAGCTCACCGGCAACGCCGTTCCCGTGCTTCAACACGTCGCCTCGGATCTTTCCAACGGCGGCGCGCAGTTCAGCGTCTCGCGCAGCGGCTCGGCGATGTATTCGGTAGGGAAGTCCGAAGACGAAAAACTCGACATCGTATTGCTCGATCGCAGAGGCAACTCGACCGTGCTGCTCAAAGACCAGCCCGACGCTGCCTCGCCGCGCTTCTCGCCCGACGGAAAGAAAATCTCGTTTCAGGAGGAAAACGGCGGCGTGTGGGTGTTCGACATCGCTCGCGGCGTCGCCTCGCCCCTCGCGGTTCACAATTCCACCGTGTACAACCCGGTGTGGACGCCCGACGGCCAGCGCATCACCTATTCGGCGCCCGTGCCTGCCACCTCCGGCCAGAGAATTTACTGGCGGCGTGCCGACGGCGGCGGCGTCGAAGAGGCTCTCGACTCCGAGCCCACTCCGTACACTTTCCCGTGGTCGTGGATGCCCGACGGCAGAACTCTTGCCCTCACGCGGCTCGCCGGCAAGAGCGGCGGATGTTGCGAGATTTGGACGCTCGCTGTCGATGCCGGCGGAAAATCTTTGGAGATGAAACCATTCATTCAGTCGCCACCGAATTCCGGCTCGTCGGTCGGCGTGCTGGCGTACTATCCGGCGTTCTCACCGGATGGGAAGTGGCTCGCATACACCGAGCAGCAGACCGGCGCGCAGCAGATCTTTGTCACAGCGTATCCGCAGTCGAATGGAAAGTGGCAGGTGTCGTCGGGCCAGGCGTGGGAAGCGCGGTGGGCGAGAAACGGCAAGGAACTTTTCTACGTGAACGGAGAGCATATGTTCCGCGTGCCGTACACCGTCGAGAACGGCGCGTTTCAGGCCGGCGCTCCCGAAATTCTCTTCGGCAACAGCAAATTCGAGCTGCGCGTGCCGTTCCCGTCGTTTGACGTCGCGCCCGACGACCAGCACTTCGTAATGCTTCAGCCCACCGGCGGCCGCACCGAGGGCAACACCATGCCCACCGTAATCCTCAACTGGATCACTCAAGTCCGCTCCGCCGTAGCCAGCGCCCAGCCAGACTCCAGGTAGCACTGGCATTCATGCCAGTGGCACAGGCTTTCGAGCCTGTGCGTACCTGACGTCCCGTCAGGTACGGGTTTAGCTATGCCAACATCAAGCAGACAGCTTGTCTATTTAAGAGAATACTTCCATTGGAGTGTAGTGCGTGCTCGTTGAGCGATGGCTCAACCCGCACCTCACGGGAACCTGAGGTGCGCACAGGCTCGAAAGCCTGTGCCACAGACATAAATGTCTGTGGCACAAAAACAGGACCGCCGGCTCGGCTCTCCGGCGCGTTACTTCTTCTTTCCGCCGCCGGCCTTCACAGCGCCGCCGCCCGCGGCGGCCGCAGCCGCAGCCTGCGCTGCGACAAACTCCTCGTACGGCCCCTTGAAGTCCTCGACCTTGTGATCGTGCACGTGCCAGATCCGCGTCGCCACTTCATCGATCACGTCGTGGTCGTGCGTCACAAAAATGCATGTCCCGTCGTACTTCTGCAGCGCAATGTTAAGCGCGTTGATCGACTCCAAATCCAAATGGTTCGTCGGCTCATCCAGCACCAGCACATTCGGCTTCTGCAGCATCAGCCGGCAGAAAATCAGCCGCGCCGATTCGCCTCCGCTCAGCGCCGAAGTCGGCTTCATCGCCTCTTCCGAAATAAACAGCATCTGCCCCAGCACGCCGCGCAGCTCTTCCTGCGTCGCCTGCGGTTTCCACTGATGCAGCCACTCCACCGCATTCATCCCGTGCTTGATCGATTCGCTGTGGTCCTGCGCGAAATATCCCAGCGCCACATTGTGGCCCCAGTTCACCTGCCCGCCGTCGATCGGGAACGCGTGATCGCTGTCGTCCACAAATCCCGGCGCATTGCGCACCAGCGATTTCAAGAGCGTCGTCTTTCCCGCTCCGTTGCGCCCCATCACCGCGATGCGCTCGCCGCGATCCACATTCGCGCTGAACGGCTTCCACACCGGCACGCCGTCGTACGATTTCGCGACGCTGCGAATTTCCACCGGATGCCGCCCGCTGGCCTGTTCCACGTTGAACCGGATATAAGGACGCGCGATGTTACTCCGCGCCAGCTCCGTGGTCTGCAGCCGCTCCACCTCTTTCTTACGCGAAGTCGCCTGCGCCGATCGAGTACCTGCCGAAAACCGCGCGATGAAATCCTGCAGCTGCGCGATTTTCTTTTCGCGCTGCGCGTTTTCGTTTTCCACGCGCGACCGCACCGACGTCTTCGCCACCACCATGTCGTCGTACCCGCCGTTGTACATGATCACCGTCTGGTAATCGATGTCGGCGATGTGCGTGCACACGCTGTTCAAAAAGTGCCGGTCGTGCGAGATCACGATCAGCACGCCTTCGTATTCGTTCAGGTAATCCTGCAGCCAGTGGACCGAGTCCAAGTCCAGGTTGTTCGTCGGCTCGTCCAGCAGCAGCACTTGCGGCTGGCCAAATAGCGCCTGCGCCAGCAGCACGCGGACTTTTTGTCCGCCCTGCAGCTCGCTCATCTTCCGCTCGTGCAGACTTTCTTCGATGTCCAGGCCGTCCAGCAGCACGGCCGCGTCCGATTCCGCCGTGTAGCCGCCCTCTTCGCCAACGATGCCTTCGAGCTCCCCGAGGCGCATGCCGTCGTCGTCGGTCAGCTCCTCGTGCGGCTTCGCCCACAGCGCTTCGCGCTCCTGCATCGCCTTCCACAGCGGCACGTTGCCCATGATCACCGTATCGATCACGCGGTACTCGTCGAATTCGAACTGGTCCTGCTTCAACACGCCCATCTTTTTCGGCCGGGTCACGTCGCCCTTGGTCGGGTCGATCTCCCCGGTCAAAATCTTCATCAGCGTGGACTTGCCCGCCCCGTTCGGCCCCGTAATGCCGTACCGCCGACCCGGAAAGAAGGTTGTGCTCACCTCTTCAAACAGGATGCGCGGTCCGTACCGCATGGTCACATTGTTGATCGATAGCATAGCCCTCGATTATACAACACACGTGTGGCACAGGCATTCCTGCCTGTGGCCTGTGGCACGCCCCGCGCGCCGTAAGACAGCCTGCCGCGCAGGCTGTCGCTCTTTGCCTCACACGCCTTTCCCGGAGTGCGGTCGGTCGCCGTAGCGACCCACCGCTCCGCCGCACGCGTCAACCCCAACCACCCAGCAGCCTCGCCAACTCCCCAAGTTTTGCCCCGTTCGAGCCATCGCGTGCCAGCAGCGAAGTGAGTCGCCGAGCGGTGGCTCCGCTACCGCACTCCGTGAACTGCATGTGACCCACACGCTCCCCGCGCACACCCGTCCGACAGCCGACCCGGCGGTCGAGAAGTAGCATAGGCGTTCGCGCTTGCCCTGAGGCACGAAGGGCCTGTGTGCCTTTGCCCCACACGCCTTTCCCGGAGTGCGGTAGCGAAGCCACCGCTCCGCCGCACGCGTCAACCCCAACCACCCAGCAGCCTCGCCAACTCCCCAAGTTTTGCCCCGTTCGAGCCATCGCCGTGCCAGTGGCGAAGTGAGTGGCCGAGCGGTGGCTCCGCTACCGCACTCCGTGAACTGCATGTGACCCACGCGCTCCCCGCCCCCACCCGTCCGACAGGGCCCAAGCCCGGTCGGTGTAGCACAAGCGCCAGCGCGTTTTGACTCGGTAAATTTGTGTCGATTAGAAAGGGTACCCGTCGTTCGTTTTCTATAACGTTCGCGCATTTCTAATCGGCGAGCACTCCGATTAGAAATGATCAGCCGTCTGACAAGTGGGAGGGGACGGAGCAAGGAGAGGCGTGCGCGCAGATGCGTCTGCCTGCGACGAATGCGCCGGTGAACGCCACCCCGATTTTGTGCCATCTAGTGCCGTTTAGAACAGGACGCTGCCGTTTGTTTTCTGTAAGTTACAGCACATTCGAATCGCAGCGAGTACACATGAGAGTTCAAACCGAAGGTGATTTTTGCGGGCAACACGGATGAATCGAGGGCGGTGAGTGCGGATATTGCTGACGCGCATCGCGGGAAGTACGGATGCTGGGGCTGGGTAAGGGACAGGACCGGCTTGGCACTGCGTCCGATTTGGTCGCCAGTCCTCACTGCGCGTAAAAGCTCTGCTATAACTTATATGTGAGGTTATTATAACATACTCGACCGGCTGCCTCAAGCGGCCTTCGTGCATTCAACTTGGGGGCGACATCGTAAGCAGATCTACGTTTGTAGTAAATGACAGTGATCTTGACTCGGTGGGCCAATTCGAATGACATTAGACGAGCTAATCGCGCGAATAAAGCTGTTCCATTTCACTGACAACCGGAATTTGGAAAGTATCCAAAAGCTTGGTGGCCTCTACTGTTATCCTCAACTCATCAAGAAAGGCGCCGATGTTGTGTATGGTGGTAATGAGTTGAGTCACGAGGCCGATACCAGATTTGGAGTAGACGCTTTCGTTCATTGCTGTATGCGTGATGAACATCCAATGGAGTACACGGCCAAGAGGGAAGGACGAATCGGCGAAACAACATTTCTCCGCGTCAACCCTTCGATTTTAAAAGTGGAAGGGGTGCGATACTCTTTTGGCGTCGCAAACAGCGCGGGAGCCGAGATTGTCGATTTGAAGGACGCCTTAGACAGAATCGACCTCGACATCCTCTACACGTTCATTCCATGGAATACTCGGGAGCTTTATGAAAGGCGTCAGCTCGCCGAGCGATCTGAGATCCTAATTCCTGACCATATTCCGATGAAATATTTAAGCGCCAACTTCCCGAATGGCTGAGCGACCGATTTTCGTACCTGCAAACGAGGACGCGGAACTCGTACGAGAGATTTACGTCAAAATGAACTGGGCCTCTGGCTTCGCCCGTGTTCAAAAAGAGAAAAATGTCATTGCTTTGCATGAAGCCGGAAAACGGCTCGGGCTATTTCCCCTTCTTGAAGTATCGAGCAAGTCCGAGGGCAAAGTGGGGCAGCACCTCAGCGCATTTCACTTGAAAGTTTCGTCGCCGCATCATGGAGAAATTGCCCTCGAATCCGCATTTCAGGGAAGTAAGATTTTCCAAAACGCAGGCCCTTTTGTTGATCTTTACTGTGCCGACGCTAAGACGGCAAAGCGAGACCCGCGTCTGAGAGAATCTGGACCCATCGTTGGGTTCGAGTTCGAAGGAACTCGATTTCCTATCGAGCCTAAGACCGCATTCTACGACTGGCTTTACATCCGTTCGCTGTACCCGCACCGCGCGTGGTGCGAGCGGTTGAACGTTTTTTGTGGTTTCACTGACATCGAATTCAATCCAAAGCGATCGATAAGTTGTCAGGCTCGTTCATGTGCCCTTTTTCTGGCGCTGTGCAGAAAGAAACTCATAGACATGGCGGTCGAGTCCACCGAAGCATTCGTTAGGATCCTTCTATCTCACAACTATAGACCCCAGATTCGCGATGAAGCTCAAAACGCGCTTCACTTCACAGTCCGGGGTGGTGCCGGATAAGCCAGTTGAAGGTAACGTTTGTGGGCGAATAAAAAGCGAAGATATGTTAATATGTGTATAGAAGGAGCTGACGTAGCTGATCTAAAGTCAGAGCGCCAAACCTTCGTAGACGCGATACGTCGATGCCAAGTCCCCTTGATCAACTAATTCCAGCGATCGTAGCTTACGTTGAAGCCCACGAAGGCTACGTCACAAAAACTAAACTCTTAAAACTTCTTTACCTTATCGATTTGGAGTATTACCGAACCAATCGAGAAACGCTGACGAGTTTTCACTGGCGATACCTGCACCTCGGTCCTTGGGCCGCAGAGTTCGATCCCTTGCTTGATTCGCTCCGAAATACCGACAAAATCCGAGAACGGCAGAGTAGTCGCCTGGAGCATGACACTAAGTTTCTCGGGGCCTACGACACGGTTGATCTACGGCGCCTATTCAAGAGCTACGTGGAAGAATCGATTGTAAAGAGCGTACTGGACACGTGGGGTGAGAAAACTACTGCCGAGATCCTAGATCACGTCTACTTCCACACGGAGCCGATGGAGTGTGGGGTGCGAAGTGAACCTTTGGATTTCTCGATCGTACCTCCGGGACCGCCGACCCTATACAAGCGTTCGTCCTCAGGCAAATCGTCATCGGAAATTGCTGCTTTGCGAAAGTCGTTCGAAGCTAAAAAACTGAAGGACTCAACAACCTCGTTTGAATTTAGGCCCCCCAACTACGATGAAGAGTTCCGAATTGGGTTGGAAAAGTTGGAATCCGGCGACGTTTGATGTTCATCGATGAATGGTTTGCTGACGGCTTCTACAGAATGTTAGGTGTGGAGCACCGCCGTTCGTTTGCTGTAGGGCAAATCTATCGGACGCATACCTATTATCCACATGAAAATTTGGAATTCTGGCGTCCCGTTCCAGAGCCGGACGAACCTACAAAAACGATCGCGACCAAATTTCAGATAACTGCGGCGGGCAAAGACGCATTTCGCAAAGGCATACCCCTCGCATTCCCGAGACTCGAAACCAATGAGGAGTTCATTGTCGTAAGAGCGAAGGTCCGACCTGTCGCGCTCATCGTTCCCCAAGGCGCGCCGTTTGGCGTGGACAGTGCGGGTTACCGAGGCAAGGTGCAGCGGAATCTATGCCTCGTAGCGCAGATATTTGGGCTGGCCGACGTAACAACGAAGCGGCAAGAATTCAGCTCGAATTTCATCGACAGAGTTCGGACGATGGAATTCCCCGAATTGATGTTTTTGCCAGCTCGCCCTGGATTCCTCGAAGTCGATAGCATTTTGAGATTGGACGAACTTCAATCCGTGTTCACGCCTAATTTGAACCCAACGCAGCTAGCGCTCAGCGATGAGATGTCTGAGATTCTCAAAGGGCAACTCCAGTATTTGGTGGCTCGATCGGGGCCGACGGGATACACCGAACTGCGCGAACTTCTGCTACGCAGCTAATCGCGACCGGCTCCTGAGCCCTCGTCGGGTTGCGCTGGCAGCTTAAGCATCTGAAAGCGCAGAGAGATCCTTCGACCCGTGAACGGGTCTCTGGATGACGGCGGGGGCGGGGAGTACAGGTTCGAGAGCACACTGTGCTCTCTCAGTGTGAATTTGCGCTGGGGCGCAAATTCAGGAGCACTGCGTCAGGCCACACGGGTGCTGCGGTGAAATATTCAACGGAGAGTGGTTTTTTCAATGCGCTTAGGACCTCGCTTGCTGGATTGAGGGGAGTTAGCGGCGATTGACGCTGGCCTCGAACTTGCACATACAGAGCTGTCCGCCTACTGGCAAGGCGCCCGCCAAAAAGGAGAACCCACATGGCTCCGAAGAAAGGCAAGAAAGCGACGAAAGCTTTGCACACCGCGAAGAAGATGGAAGCGACGAAACCGCTGGCGGTGGATAGTTATCTTCAAATTCACGGGATTCCGGATCCGAAGTCATGAGGCGATTGCGTTGAGGCCACGGCGTTGGCGCGCCGTGGCCTTTTTGTTTTTGGGGGGCGGGGCGGAAGGCAACGGCAAGAGCGACGGCAACGGCAAGAGCAAAGCCACACAGGCGGGATCGCCTATGGACTGCGGGCGCGGAGCTACCGCTTTGCGGGCGCGCTACTCGCCGGTGAGCAGGAAGCGTTTCGCGTAGGCGATGGCGTCCTGTTTGGTGTCGAAGCGGGCGGGCTTGCCGCGGGTCTGCAGAGTGGCTTGCGAATCGCGGCGGCGAACCACTTTCCCTTTGACGAAGGCGCCGTCGGCGGCGCGGCGGTATTCGAACAGCCGCCACTTGCCGACCAGATCGACCATCAACGTGTCCGAGACGGGCTCGGCCTGGTCGGTGAAGACATCTTCTTCCTGCTGAACCTGGTTTGGAGAGGTTTCCTGAGGAGCGTCGCGTTTCGTCATCGTGGTGGTTTCAATTCTCCTTGGGCTATGATGCGCGCGCGGGCGCATTGGCCCCGTGCTTGCGATGCAAAAAGCAGGCGGATAGCGTATCGTGATACGCTGTCTAAACAAACCTCAGCCCTGATGCCCACACAACCTAGCGTTTCCAAAATGTCAGACAAGACTCGTGCGATCCGCGAGCAGCGATTGGTCGTCGATGAACTGGTCGCGCAACTCACGTTGAGCCAGCCGGACATGGTGGCGAGTTACCGCACGCGGCTCGAAGCCGAGCAGGCCAAGCTGAACGCGCTGGAGTCCGCGCAGATGGGCGGGCGGAAGCCGCACGCCGCGACGAAGGCCAAGCCGAAGGTAAAGAAGAAAGCGCGCTAGGCGCGGCGTTCTTTCCCGCCTTTGACGCCATCCAGATGCCGATTCATCGGCCGAAGGATCTCTCCCCGGCTTTTGGCGAAAATTCCGGAGCACTGCATCCGGCCACACGGCAACGTCAACGGCGAAGAGAGCTCCTTCGAGCCGTGAACGGGTCTCTGGATGACGTCAAAGGCGAAAAGCACACAGGCGGGATCGCCGATGCTACTTGCTAAGTGAGTGTGCCGCCTTCGCGGGCGTGCAGGTCCAGCGGCTCGTCGGCGAAGGCTTCGCGGATCTCGGGGACCAGCGTGTCGTACAGGTCGGTTTTGGTGAGGATTTCGGCGGCGCCGATTTGCGCGGCGATCTCGCGCAGCCGGTCGTCCATCTCGGCGAAAGTGACCGCGACCACCACGCACTGGCACGCGCGCGCCATCTCCGCAATCTGCGAAGGCTGAAATTTCGCGCTGGCCGGCATGCGCAAATCGCACACCAGCACGTTGGGCCTGGCGGATTTCAGGCGGCTCAGCGTCTCGTCGTAATCGTTGGCTTCCCCCACCACTTCAATATCGGAATGGCTTTCGAGCAGACGGCGAATGGCGATGCGCACGGCTTTGGAATCGTCGGCGATGAAAACGCGAATCATGGTTGGCCCTTTGCGTTGAACACACGGATTCACTGCGCGCCTGGGGTGGGGTCGCAAGTTTACAGCTTGTTGCTGGTCCTGCGGTTCACTGTGGAAACGGCGGGGAGCGCGCCGCTCGTGCCTACATAACGCGCGTCCGATTGTGTGTCGAAGACGATCGGCGCGGACTATCCACGTTCGGGAAAAGATATGCTGCGCGGCGGTGGCGCGTCAAGTGCAACGCGGAGCGCGCTTTGAAGTGATTACTTGAATGGAGCGACAATGGCGCGAACAGGGCTCGCGTTCAGGTGTGAGCGCGCGCGCTTCAGCGCGCGGGTCACACAGGCGAACTCCAGCCTGTGCCACCTGCTCGTCTTCGCGATGGTGGCGGTGCGCCGCCGTTGGTGAGTGCCTGCCGTGTGCGCGGTGATCGCCTTACGCGGCTTTGGTGCGGTGGCGGCGCTGGGGTTTTGTGCGGCGCACACGCGGCGCTGGCGTCGCAGCCGGTTTCGTGGCTGGCTTCGCCGCCGCTGCCGCCGCGGTTGTAGCTGTGAGCCACGGGACGCGGCGGCCTGGTGGTCCGTAGATCAAATTGCCGCAGATGCGAAATTCGCCCTTCGCGAGTTGCGCAGAGCACTTCTGGGTGCCCGCGATGGCCTCCGACGCCAGGCCCACGCCGCCGTAAATTCGCCCGTTGATCGTGAAGTAGCCGGTGGGGATCGGCGGCGCGTTGCGGCCGGCAACGCGATTGGCGATCGTACCGCTTGCGCGCGGCACGCCGGCCAGGTCGCCGAGCGTGCGGCCCAGCTCGCGCGCCGCCGCGCCGGGAATGTCCGAGCGCGTGCCGGGCGATCGGCGCGAAAGGTAAATACACGCGTCGCGCACGTAGAATTCGCCGGAGCGCTCCGGACCGTAGATCGTGTCGCGCGAAATGTAGTAGCCGGTGAGCGCGTGTCGCGGCGGCTTGCCGGAGCCGGCGCGGCGCGGCTTCGGAATGTAGTAGGGCAGCTTCGCTTCGCGAATGTGCGAACGCTCGTAGCGCGGGGCGGGGCGATGGCGGACGAGAGGCTGCGCGTCGTCGTCGTGGCGCGCGACGTCAGAGCGGTGAGTCGTCGGCGGGCAGGCCTTGGCCGTTGTCCCGCGCGCACTGTGCTTGCGCGCCGCACGCGCGGCCTTGTCGCCGCGCTCCATCGGCTCCTCCACCGGATCGATGTGCGAGACGATCAGCGTGTCGATCGCGAGACCTTCGTCTGTGAGCGATGGCGCCGCCGATGTAGCCGCAGGCGCCGCCGGCTGTTCCACCGTTTCCGCCCCGCGCGCACCAATGGAAATTACCTTCGCCCGATTCCTCGGCTGGCCAGACATAGAAACTCCTTTGGGGCTCCGGGGGCTTGCGCGCCGTTGGAAGGACGGCGAAGGTGGCGTTGCGCCACTATATACCACAACAGCAGGGCACATGCGAGCCATCACGAGCCCGACGCGCTTAGCGCGCGCCGCACGCGCCCGGCAGCCAACCTGGCGGTCGTCCTACGATCTCGCAGTTCGATTCGCAGAAAATCGCCGACCTATCTCGACCCGAGTGCGACTACCTGCAGGGGAGGGTTGCCGGTTGTTGGCAAGCCGGCGCAGTTGTGGGTGCGCCGCCGGCGACACTGCAAATTCAAATTCAAAATCCACAGCGCCAGCTCGATGCTAGTCGCATCGACCCGCCGCTACAGGTGCCGCAACTTGCCGCTGTGCGCCGTCCGAACGTAGAGCCAGTTTCGTGAGTGGCCTTCGTAACAGGACCGCCAGGGTGGCTGTCCGACGCGTGGAAAATCAATCCGGCGAGATGGTTTGGGCGATCGCGGCCATCTTTTTTTCGTAGGCGTTTTGGTCGTAGTCGCGGTCGAACTCGTCGGAAATAGCGGACATGCCGTCTATTTGAGCGTGACGCTCGGTGAAGTAGAGCATCTTGCGCTCCACCTCGGTGAGCGGCGCGCCCTCGCGATCCGGCTGTTCGAGGATCCGGCCGACGAGGAATTCCTTCGCATCCTTCACCGTGTGGAACGATGTGCTACTGCGTTTACTGGCAGGCAACATATCCCGCATCATAACGCGCCCACGTCCGACAGCCAACCTGGAGGTCCGCGTAGCACTGGCAATCCTGCCAGTGGCACAGGCTTTCGAGCCTGTGCGTACCTCACGTTCCCGTGAGGTACGGGTTTGACCATTCATCTGACGTCGCGTCGGCACGTCCCGTCGAGCACTTCTGTAACTAGACATGTAGTCTTCTTGTGGCTGGCATAGCCACACCCGCACCCCACAGAATGTGGGGTGCGCACAGGCTCGAAAGCCTGTGCCACAGACATGAATGTCTGTGCCGCACACACTTAACTTCCGCAATATCTTGGCTTGTAGTATTCGCCAGACATGCCCACGAACGGCGCGAACTCCAAACAAATCCTGCCAGTGGCACAGGCTTTCGAGCCTGTGCGTACCCCACGTTCCCGTGAGGTACGGGTTTGGCCATTCATCTGACGTCGCGTCGGCACGTCCCGTCGAGCACTTCTGTAACTAGACATGTAGTCTTCTTGTGGCTGGCATAGCCACACCCGCACCCCACTGAATGTGGGGTGCGCACAAGCTCGAAAGCCTGTGCCACAGACATGAATGTCTGTGCCGCACACACTTAACTTCGGCAATAGCTTGGCTTATAGCATTCGCCAGACATGCCTACGAACGGCGCAAACTCCAAACAAATCCTGCCAGTGGCACAGGCTTTCGAGCCTGTGCGTACCTCACGTTCCCGTGAGGTACGGGTTTGGCCATTCATCTGACGTCGCGTCGGCACGTCCCGTCGAGCACTTCTGTAACTAGACATGTAGTCTTCTTGTGGCTGGCGTAGCTACACCCGCACCCCACAAAATGTGGGGTGCGCACAGGCTCGAAAGCCTGTGCCACAGACATGAATCTCTGTGCTCCCGCGCATCGCACCGGCGCGGCGGCCATGCGACAATCCCAGCGTGCAACCTTCGAAGACGATACGCCTGCTCATCGCCGACGACGCGCGCCTGATGCGCGACAAAATCCGCGAGCACCTCGCCGTCGCGCCCGACATCCACATCGTCGGCGAAGCCGCCGACTACGAGCAGACGCTCCAGATGCTCGACGCGCTCAAGCCCGACATTCTGCTCACCGACCTGCGCATGCGCGTCGGCCCCAACGCGCAGCCCCTGGACTTCGCCACCATCTGCAAAAAAGTGGGCTGCGTCGTCGTCGCCATGACCTTTGCCGAAATCGACCACAGCATTAAAGCCTTCGCCGCCGAAATGAACGCGCTGCGCATTATCGATAAAACGCAGCTGTTCCACACGCTGATCCCCACGCTCCGCGAAATCGGCCCGCGCCAGGCCTAGTGGCTCTCAAGTAGCTCAGGCCGGCGCCGGCGCCGCGCACAAAAAAGGCGAGCAACACGGGGGATGCCCCGCGCCGCTCGCCCACAGGCACGATTGCCTGTGCTACCTCAAATCGTAAGGGGCGATGTTCCCATCTGCACCGCTTGCCGGATCGCCGGCGCCAGTTGTTCGAACAGCCGCGTCTTGTCCAGCACGTGCGACGCGCCAAGTTGTCGCGCCCTCGCTTCCAGCTCCACGTCGATCTCCGCGAACGACACCGCCACCACCACGCACTTACACGCGGCGGCCAGCTGCGCCACCGCGGCGGGTTCGAAGTGTGGGCTCGATGGCATTCGCAGATCGCAAATCAGCACGTTGGGATTGTGCGACGCCAGCAGGGTGGTCACCTCGGAGTAGTTGGACGCTTCACCGATCACTTCCATGTCAGGCTCGCTATCGAGCAACCTGCGCACAGCGGTGCGAATCACGCTCGAATCGTCCGCGATGAATACCCGAATCATGGCCGCTCCCCGGCGCGATACACCCGCCGAAAAACACGAAGAGACGAATCGCTCGGCATGGTGGCGCTCCTAACCCGATTGTCGGTTGACACTTTGGGCGCCGGAAGGAAGGGAATCGGCGGCGTGAAGGTGTGAAGAGACAGCTCGACAGTACGCCATCGCACAAAGGAAGGCAAGCTATCGTTTGCGGCGCCCGAATCCACAAATGCCTTCCCGGTGCCCGCTTATAGCGAAGCGGGTGGTTTCGGCGTGTGCGGAGCCCGACGCGAAACCAGATGCCGATAGACCAGGCGCAGCCAAGTGTTAGTGAGCTTTGTGTGGCATAGACATTGTCTGTGGGGTTTTGCAGGCGCGGGCGGGAATGCGATTTTCCGGGTCGCGCAAAACGAAACGAGATTTTCAGTTTGCTCGCGCACACTTGGGAAGGAAAAGGGCGCGGCACGCGGAAATGCTGGTACACTCGCGCGAAATTGTGGACGGCGCGACCATGACAACTACAATCGACTCGGAAATTGTGATTCGGCGCGCGACAGCGGCGGACGCCGGCGTGTGCGGGGCGATTTGCTACGCCGCTTTCGATGCGATCAGCTCGAAGCACGGATTCGCGTGCGACCTGCCGTCGGCGGAAGTGGCGACGCGGTCGCTGACGATGATGTTTTCGAATCCTGGATTTTATTGCGTGGTGGCGGAAAGCGGCGGACGGATCATCGGCAGCAATTGTATGGACGAGCGCGCGATGATCGCGGGCATCGGGCCGATCACGGTCGATCCCGGCACGCAGAATCATGGCGTGGGCCGCGCGCTGATGCTCGCAGTGATGGAGCGCGCACGCGCATCGCGCCCGGCGGGAGTGCGCCTGGTGCAGGCGGCGTTTCACAGCCGGTCGCTTTCGCTCTACACGAATCTTGGATTCGATGTGCGCGAGCCGCTGGCGTGCGTGCAGGGCCACCCGCGCGAGTCGCGTGTGGATGGCTGTGAAGTGCGCCTGGCGCGCGCGGATGATTTCGATGCGTGCAATGCGCTGTCGCGACGGATTCACGGATTCGATCGCGCGACGGAACTGGCGGAGATGGCGGCGCGTGAAATGGCGCGCGTGGTGGTGCGCGATGGACGAATCACGGGATACGCGTCGGCGCTCGCGTTCATTGGGCATGCGACGGCGGAGAGCAATCTCGATATGCAGGCGCTGATCGCGTCGGCGGAAACTTTCGGTGGGCCGGGAATTCTGGTGCCGTCGCGCAACGCCGAGTTGCTGCGCTGGTGCCTCTCGAACGGGCTGCGGATCACCCAGCCGATGACGCTGATGACGATCGGGCTTTACAACGAGCCGCGCGGCGCGTGGTTTCCTTCCATTTTGTTTTAGGTGCAGTTTTGCTTTTCCGGGTGCCGCACCCTTTTCTTTGCAAAGGGTGCGCGGCACGGCGTCACGAATACAGGCCTCGCGAAAAGCCCGGCAAGAATATCTGCGGCTTCCACACGCACCCTTTTGTGAAGAAAAGGGTGCGGCACCCGGAAAGTCAAATTCAGTGACACACAGGCCAACTCCAGCCTGTGCCACTCTTTGGTCACTCATTGCTGCTCGCTTGGGGGAAATAGTTTGTATCGGTAGGAGCTTCGTGTGTGTCCAACGTGTGATCGAGCGTGAGTGAGAGGAGTCCATGGCCACGACTACCGAGATCGCGCCGGGCGTGTACCGGATTTCGATTTTCGCGCCGCGCGGGAATGTGCAGTTCAATCATTTTCTGGTGAAGGACGATGAGCCGCTGCTCTACCACACGGGGCTGCGCGGAATGTTTGCGGAGGTCCGCGACGCGGTGGCGAAGCTCGTGCCACTGGCGGAGTTGCGGCACATCGGCTTCAGCCATTTCGAATCGGACGAGTGCGGCTCGCTGAACGAGTGGCTCGCCGCGGCGCCGAAGGCTGACGTGCTCTGCGGACAGCTCGGCGCGCGCGTGAACGTGAACGACTTTATCGGCCGCGAGGCCCGCGCGCTCGCCGACGGCGAGACGTTCACGACCGGCGCGCGGCGCTTTCGATACGTGCGGACGCCGCACCTGCCCCACGGCTGGGATTGCGGCGTGCTCTACGAAGAAACCCAGGCGACGCTTTTCTGCTCGGATTTATTTCATCAGGCGGGCGACGTGGAGCCAATCACCACGAGTGACGTGGTGGGGCGCACGCGCGACGCGTTGAAGGAATATCAGAAGGGAATTCTCGCCGAGTACGTGCCGTACACGGCGACCACGACCGAGAATCTGAAGAAGCTTGCTGCGCTCGCGCCGAAGACGCTGGCCATCATGCACGGCTCGAGTTTCACGGGGAATTGTGTACGCGCGCTCGGGGAATTTGATGGCGTGCTGCGCGAGTTGTACGCCGCGCGGGAGTGAGCGCGGCGCACTTCTAATTCAACGGCACACAGGCCAACTCCAGCCTGTGCCACTCTTCGCACAATGATGCGCGGCAATACTTTCGTCTAATTGTGTGCGCGCGCGGTGCGTGGCTGAATGGGCTTGTAGTTCGGACGATGAGCGGGTGAGTGAGGAGATGGCGATGGCATCTGCACAAGTGAGTTCGAAACCGGGGCAGCTTCGCGTGACGAAGCGGTCGCCTGCGTACTGGCGCGTGACGATCGATAATCCGCCGGTGAACGTGATGGGGCCGAAGATGGTGGAGCAATTTCAGGAACTGATCAATGCAATGGAGTGCGACGATGCCGTGCGCGTGGTCGTGTTTGACAGCGCGACGGATGGCTACTTTTTGAATCACTCGGATTTCACAGCGAAGCTTGAGGACCTGACGTCGATGCCGGCGGGGACGAGCGGGCTGCCGCCGTGGCCGGATTTTTTGGTGCGGCTCACGCGGTTGCCAGTCGCGTCGATCGCGGTGATTCGCGGGCGCGCCACGGGAAACGGAAGCGAACTGCTGCTCGCGTGCGACATGGGGTTTGCGAGCCGCGAGAAGGCGGTGATTTCGCAGTGGGAAGTGGGCGTGGGGATGGTGGCGGGCGGCGGGCCGATGGCGCGGCTGCCGGAATTGATTGGGCGGAATCGCGCGCTCGAGGTGCTGCTCGGCTCGGAAGATATTCGCGGCGAGCAGGCCGAGGAATACGGGTACGTGAATCGCGCGTTGCCCGATGCGGAGCTTGACGCGCACGTGGAAGCGCTTGCGACGCGCATCGCTCGCTTCGACAAATGGGCGATCGCGAATACGAAGCGCCTGGTGAATACGAGTTTGCCTCCGGATGTGGAGATTGGCGCGGGGTGGGATGCGTGCATCGCGTCGCTCGGACGGCCGGCGGCGCAGAAGGGGATTGCTGCGCTCGACGCGAAGGGATTTCACAAGGCGGGTGATGTGGAGGAGCGGCTCGGCTACTATTTGGGGCAGCTGCCGGGGTGAACTTGTGAATTTCCGGGTGCCGCACCCTTTTCTTTTCAAAAGGGTGCGTGGCACCACGTGATCCTGAGAGAGTTCGCGAAAATACTGTGTTGGTATTGTTCGCCGCCTCGCGCACCCTTTGGAAGGAAAAGGGTGCGGCACCCGGAAAGGCAGGGCTACGGCAGCGCGGCGATCGCGCCGGCAAAGACCGCGAGGGCGGCGCAGACGGCCAGAATTTCCAGCACGAAAATCAGGTACACGGCTGAGTCGATGGCGCTGGGTTCTACGATTGGTTTGAGGGGCAGGGGCCGTGTCATGTTGCCTCCTGGCTGCTGGGCGCCGCCCCTGTTGCTGCGTTAGGGGCTTGCATCTGCAGGAACGCGGCCGGGCGGGGAATTCCACACACACAGCGAAATATTTTGCGAGTGGAATAGGCACGTCGTGCCTGTGCTCTGAGGGGCGAGTTGCGACTCCAGCGTCCAGGGCACACCCCACTGAGAGTGGGGTGCAGACAGGCTGAGAGCCTGTCCCACTGGATGCTATGCTGGACGCGCAGAACGACTTAGGAGCTTTCTACCCACACACAATGAGCGCGTGGAACGATCCGGACCGCTGGGCGGCGCTGTGCTCGGGCGCGGCGTGCGTGATTTGCACGCGGAACGGCGGGGAACCGCTCGACGTGGTGGCGAAGCTCGAAGCCGGCTGGGTGACGATGCAGGAAGCGGCGCCGGTGCGCGGGTACGTGTGCCTCGTGTCAATTAGACACGTTGTCGAGTTGCACGAGCTGCCCGATGCGGACGCTGCTGCGTTTATGCGTGACGCGCGGTGCGTGTCGCGCGCTGTGGCCGCGGCCACCGGCGCGGTGAAACTCAACTACGAAATTCACGGCAACACTCTGCCGCACCTCCACGTGCGTTTCTTCCCCCGTTACCGCGGCGACCAATTCGAAGGCCGCCCCATCAACCCCCGCGACGCGCCAGCCCGTCTACGCCCCCGCCGAATTCGCGCAACTCCGCGGCACGCTCAGTGAGAAAATCGCGGAATGGGATCCACGATCGCGTTCGAATCTTGGAAAAACAACATAAACAAGCGATGGCAAACCACGTTACGGGCGGTAATTGAAATCTCTGGAACGTCCAGGTCAGCTATCGCGTTCGGCGAGGGGATTTGATGTATGCGGTTTATTTGACGACGTACTTGTTAAAACCGTCATCTTTGATAAAACTTCGCCGAATGCGTAGAGTGGCCCGTTAGCATCACGTTCAGGCCAGTGCCCGAAATGGAAATTTTAAGATAGTCGGGGTACAAGTTGAGTCGCAGCGATATTTCTTCGTCGGAGATATGGCAGGGCAGGAAGATTGCATTCGGAAACGATCTCGAACTTGTATGGAGTTCACCGTCGAGTATTTCCGCAGGAAGGTCGCCGATTACACCCTCAATACGGCCTGCCTCAAACACAAGTGTCGCATTTTGAATCTCAGATGTGCCGTCGTCTACGCCTGGTCTCCCGACGCTCTTATGTACTACTGCTGGGCTAAACTTAACACTAATAAGCGAGCCTTCCTTAACGATCGATCCGACCGTGGAATCATGTAGCTCGATCATGAAATTTAGCTCGCTAGCCACATTTCTAACTTAGTCTTTCTCTAAGTAGCTAGCAACTCCGTTCAGGGGGTGTCTTACTCGCCGAGCGGGATCGTTGACGTGGACCAGCTGAGTACGGCGGGCGGCAGAAAGGCTTTCAGCTTACGGCGGATGCGGAGCAGAATCACGATTGCTGCCGCCAGGTTCACCAAAATCAGAAAAGCGTAAATCACCCCGTAAAATCCGTAGTCATGGTAGTGGGTGAAGTCGCCGTGATACTTGCCCGCGCGCCACAGCTGGAAGCACGCAATGCCGCCGTAGAAACCGAGCGATGCGACAGCGATCAAAAGGCAGATGAACTCTCCTTTCAAGCTCTGTACACGGGGGCGCGGTTGCGATGCCATGGTGGGTAAGCCTCCAATACAATAGAAATGTTGTAACCTGCCGCGAGTTGCCTGGCAAGCTTAAGTTCCGCGCGACGCTTGAGGGCAACGCGATCGCGCGGCTATTTCGCGATTGCGGTCGTCAGCGGAGCGGGGGACCAGGCCAGGCCGTCGGCGTAGGCGCCGGCTGGGATTGTGGCGGTGACTTTCGTGGCGGAGGGATCGATTACGGTGATTACGCCGGGGCCGTGGGAGGGCCAGGAGCTGACGTAGGCTTCGCCGGTGGGCGCTACCAGGACTTCTTGCGGGTCGCCGTCGATTTTCAGCGTGCGCACGACGGTGAAGCTGGCCAGATCGACGACCGCTACGCCGGCTTTGGTGCACGCGAGCAGGAATTTCCCATCGCGCGTGGATGCGGTGCCGTAGCCTACGCCTGGCAGCGGTATCCACTTCGCCACTTTATTAGACGCGGTGTCAATTACGGCGAGCTGCGGCCTGGTCTGGTCGGCGGTGAAGGCCCACTTGTCGTCATTCGAGATGGAAATGCGCTGCGTCGCGGCGGAAATGGGAATCACGGCGATCGATCTGCGCGCGGGGATGTCGAGCACGGTGACGGTGCCGGGCTTCACGTTGGCGGTGTAGCCGCGTTTGCCGTCGTGCGAGATCGCGAGCATGTGCGACTGCGCGACGGTGGTGGGAATCGTGCCGACGATTTTCTGCGACTGCGGATCGACGACGGTGATCGAGTTCGTAAGCTCGGTGGTGACGTAGAGCAGCTTGCTCACAGGGTCATACACCACGCAGTGCGGGCGCACGCCGGTCTCGAATTTCACCGCGCCGGTGATTTTGCGCTGGTCCAGGTCGGCGATGAGCATCTCGCTGCCGTCGATGCCGGGCTGGCCGACGCCGCTCGAGCCGTAGATCGGCAAATAGACAAAGTGTCCATCTGGGGAGGCGGCGGCTTCGTGCGCGTGCACGTCGGTGACGTCTTCGGAGATCGTGGCGATTTGCTTTTGCGACGCGGGATCGATGAGCGAGATGTTGCGGTCGCCCTGGTTGACGACGATCAGAAGCGGCGTTGTGCGCGTGGGCATGGGTTGTGATTGCTGCGGCGCGCGCGCGTGGGCGAGTGCGATGACGAGTGTTGCAGCGACAGTGAGAGCTGCGGCGAGCGCGGCGCGCGGGACCATGGCGTAGAGTAGCACGAAAAACCAGTGGCTAGTGGCGAGTGACGAGTGGCTGGAGAAGCGCACTCGGAGTCGCCTTGCGCATTAAAGGACGACCGCGCACACGAAGCAGGCGAACATTAATATGAGCGCGACTAGCCGGGCGCGATGCAGAGAGCTCCACTTCGCGTGCTCGCGCTGCCAATCGGGCAGCGATGCGGAGGGCGCGACAGATGCGAGCTTCGCGATGCGATTGTTGATGGGCACGAGCAGCGTGATCGACGCAACGATCGCTGCGGCGAGGATCGCCGCGGCAACGTAAATCAGCGTGACGTGCGCGCCGGCGCGCCGCACGTAGCCTTCGGCGATCAGCAGCAGCAGCGACGCCGAATACCACACCGGCATCACACGCCCGAGCGAAATCGCGAGCAAACCCAGCGCTTTACCCTGCGGCGCGGCGTCGAGCTGCCGCAGCGCTGGATTCATAAACGCTGCCACGGAAAATTCCACCCCCAGCATCAATCCGATCGACACGATTGCAATTACATCGAGCACGGGCATCGCATCGCCCTCCACCTATTAGATACGCATGAAGCTGAAAGAGATTACGCCCCTCGGCCTGTATGCGGCTAGTGCGCAGCGGAGGTAGCCGGCTTGTAGCCGTCGGGAATTTCGAAGGCGGAGGGATCGGGCTCGGCGCGCATCACTTTCCCGACGGTGAGCGTTACGGTGCCTGTGCGCGGGTCCGTGTGCCGCACCATCAGATTGATGCGGAGTTCGTCGGAATACCAATATTCATCGGTGACGACGGCCTCGGCGGCGCCATCGCCGGCGGGAATGGTCTGCGTCTCGCGAAATCCGTGCGCGAGCAAGCCGCCCAATTCGTGAACGCCGAGATCCTCTTCCCGAGTGAAATCGTTTTGAGGAAGGCCCTGTTGGATGGCGGAGCCGTAGCGGGGAGAAGGCGGCACGGTGGACGGCGGGTGGCTCAGAGTTTCAGTCCAGAAAAGTTTCCTTTGCGGGTCGATCATCGTCGAGATTCGCGTTTGCGGATCGTACAGGTGAACCCGCAGCACCGGCGGCATTACCGTTTCCGATGCGGGCGCGAGCGCGCGCGCTTCGTTGTGAATCCGGCCTCGGCTGTCGCGCGCAATTTCCCGCACCGTGTGGAAGTTCGCGGTCGCGCCGTCCGATTGAATGATGGAGCGCTCTACCGTGACGACGCCGCTGAACGGAACGTCGGGAATCGGCGTAACGAAAATGTCTTGCGCCGCCGTCGCCCGAGACGCTGTGGCCACGGCGAGAAGAACCAAACTCGCATAAACGAGGGGACAAAATCGCAGTCGCATCCGGGACCTCCAGCGACGCTCTGAGCCGCAAGAATAATCAGAGTGCCACGTTTTGGCAAGTGATCTGGGCGCCGGCCGTTGGCAGTGCGCTCGCCGGTTTACCGGGGGGAGATCGCCATAAAAATCGTGCGCGGATTAGGCGACACTGCGTGAGCTGATACAAACTGGCGGCGCTGCGCGTAATATCGGTGAGCTGCCCACACTGCATGCCTCCTGTGATCGAAGTCGGCAAATTGCGCAAGACCTACGGGCCTACGGTCGCGGTGGACGAGGTGTCGTTCAGCGTGGAGCGTGGGGAAATTTTCGGGCTGATCGGGCCGAACGGCGCGGGGAAAACCACCACGATGGAGTGCGTCGAGGGAGTGCGCGCGGCCGACGGCGGCACGATTTCGGTACTCGGGCTCGATCCCGCGCGCGACGCGTACAAACTGCAAGACCGAATCGGCGTGCAATTGCAGCAGGCGCAGCTGCAGAAGCGCATCAAAGTGTGGGAGGCGATGGACCTGTGGGCGGCGATCTACCGCCGGCCGCGGGACTACGGCGAAAAGTTGCTCACGCAGCTCGGGCTCGCCGAGAAACGCAACGCGTGGTTCATGACGTTGTCGGGCGGGCAGAAGCAGCGGCTGTTCATCGCGCTCGCGCTGATCAACGATCCGGAAGTTGTGTTTCTCGATGAGCTGACCACGGGACTTGACCCGCAGGCGCGGCACGCGATCTGGGATTTGGTGCGCGACATTCGCGAACGCGGCAAGACTGTTTTTCTGACGACGCATTTGATGGAAGAAGCCGAGCGATTGTGCGACCGCGTGGCGGTGATCGAGCATGGGCGAATCGTGGACATCGATACGCCGCGGAATCTGGTGAACCGGCATTGTCCTGAGCGTTCCGTGATTCTGGCGACGAGCGATCCGAACGCGGAGCAGCGGTTCCGCGGAATCGCGAAAGTGGAAAGCGTCGCGCCAAACGGCGCGGAGATCACGATTCGCGGGCGCGGCGACGATTTGGTGACGGAAGTGATTCGTTGTTTGTCGGAGAATCGGATTCACGTTACGGATTTTCGTACGCTGCTTCCGAGCCTCGAAGATGTGTTTCTGAAATTGACGGGTCGCTCGATTCGCGACTAGGCGGCGGAGCTATGTTGCACGGACTGTGGAAGCTCACGTGGGTGGAACTGAAAATATTTCTTCGAGAGCCGCTCGGAGCGCTCGGGACGATTTTCTTTCCCGTGATCATCTTTATTGTCGCCGGCCGGCTCGTTGGGCCGAAAGCCGCGAACGCCGCTGCTTCCGCGAATAGTTTTATCGGCGTCGGGCTGCCGGTGCTCGCGTCGCTCTTCATTTCGATCAGCGCGGTGCTGTCGCTGGTGACGATCATTTCCATTTATCGCGAGGGCGGGATTCTGAAACGGCTGCGCGCCACGCCGCTGCGGCCGCAGACGATTCTTTCCGCGCACGTGATCGTAAAACTGTTGCTGACGGCGGCGACCATCGCGCTGATGGTGGCGGCAGGGAAGCGCTATTACCCGGTGGACATCCACGTTTCGTTTGTGAAATTCACGATCGCGCTGCTGATCGGCACGTTTAGCATTTTGTCGATTGGATTTCTGATCGCCAGCATCGTGCCCACGGCGCGGTTTGCGCAGCCGATTGGCGCGGTGATCATGTACCCGATGCTCGCGGTGTGCGGAATTTTCGTGCCGATTGCGGTGCTGCCGCCAGTGATGCGAATTCTGGCGAAGGTCGATCCGCTCACGTACGCGGTGTCGTTGCTCGGGGGAATGTGGAAGGGCGACGCTTGGCTTGCGCACCTGGGCGATCTGGCGGCGCTCGCGGTGGTGTTCGCGGTCTTCACCGCGCTCTCCGCGAAAGTGTTTCGGTGGGAATAGCGTGCCGCGCACAGCTGACGGCTGCGTCGCGATAGTCGCTGCAAATGTTCCAGGCCGTTCCGCAACTGCGTACGAATGCCTGTTTATCGCCGGCTTTCGCGCCCATGCGCAGACGGATGAACAGGCAGGACAGGACTGCAACGATTATGAGTTCTGAACCAATTCCGATGAGCGTCGATCCCATGTCGTCAGAACTCAGCCGGCGCAACCTCGTGCGCGATTCGATTCTCTTTCAATCACAAAGTTAATCACGAATCGTCGCGGTTCGACGTGACTCGTCGTCTGGGTGCAGGTCGAACGCATCGATCAGCGGGTGTTGGTGTTCTACCGCCGCAGCCTGGTCGGCGAACTCGACGCGCCAACCCAACGGTCCACTATGGCGGACCGTTGGGTCCGATCGACCCAGCACCTGTAAAGGATGTCCTGCAACACTTTGTAAAGCATGTCCTGCTACAGAACACTGAGAGCCTGTCCCACTGTTGCTGCGCGCGCAGCGCGTCGGACAGCCTCCCAGGCGGTCCTCCCACGAAGACAACACCAAACGACGAAGAGAAACCTTGGCGGATCGCGGTGCCTGGTGGCGCAGCTGTAGGGGCCGGTCGATGTGACGAGCATCGAGCTGGCGCTGTGCTATTTTTCGGCGCGAGTTGTGTGGAAGGGCGGATGATCGAGTGCTTGGAGCGCGGCGGGCGGTCACAGACTGACAGTCTATGTTACATCGCGCTGCGCGCGACTCGGGCGGGGAGGACCGCTGAGTCGTCTGCCCTGCGCGCTGCGCGCCTGCGAGGTCCGGGATTGTTAGACATCACGTCCTGTTAGGCCGAGGCGGCGGCTTGCTCGTTGAGCTGCTGGTGGAGGGCGAGCTGGTCCCAATTGTCCCAGCCGCGGGTGAGTTTGCCGTCGTTGTACTGCTGGATGGAGATGCCGCTGAACTTGACGGTTTTATTTGTCGCGGGCATGCCGAGCGCGTCGCCGGTGTGCTTCGCGACGCAGGACCAGCGGACGACCACTTTGTCGCCGGAGGCGATGATGTCTTCGGCGGTGAGCTGGAATTCGCCGAAGGCGTCGAGCATGCGTCGGTGCAGCGCGATGAAATCGGCGTGGCTGGTGATCGTGACGCCGGGAGAATCCTGGCCGACGCCGATGCCGTCCGGAGCCATCAATTCGTACACAGTTTCGGTGCGGCGCTGATTCCAGACTTCTTCGAACCAGCGAGTGGCGAGCGCGGCGTTTTGCGTTTCGACGGACATGGTGGCCTCGCGATACAGGAGGTGGGTGCAGGGGCCGGTACGGAGAGATACATATACCACGGCGGAACGTTGCGCGGAATAGGTGTGACGCGCGTCGAACAGCCTCCCAGGCGGTCCTCCTACGATTGCAACGCGCAGTGAGTGCATGCATTGTCGCCGGAAGAAAAGCCGCACGAACATTACCTGTAGTGGCGGGTTGGCCGCTTTTGGCAAGCCGGCGATTTTTGCGGACGCTACAAATGCGCCCGCTTCCGGCCCAAAATGCAGGCCGAAACCGGCCGCTACAGGTAGCGTTGGTTTGAATAGTGGTCCGACTGTGCTGCGAGGACTATCGATATTGCGAGGTCGTAGGAGGACCGCCTGGGAGGCTGTCCGACGCCCGCGCGCGAGCATCGACTACCGGGCTGTGAGTTTCTGTTGGAGCTGCGCGCGCACAGTGGGCCACTCGGCGGCGGTGATGGAGTAACGCGCGGAGTCGCGGGGGATGAAGTCGGCGGCCATGCGATGGGCGCGGAGGATGCCGTCGAATTTTCCGCCGATGCGTTCGATCGCGGCGCGGGAGCGGGCGTTGCGCGCGTCGGTGTGGAGGCAGACGCCAACGCATTTCCAGGTGTCGAACGCGTGCGCGAGCATCAGGAGTTTTGCTTCGGTGTTCGCGGCGGTGCGCACGGCGGAGCGCGCGAGCCACGTGTAACCGATCTCGACCACGTCAGGATACGGATTGGTGTAACGCGCGTGCGTCGGCGGCCACGCCCAACGGTCTGTGTAGCAATAGCGAGTGGAGCCGATCACGACGTTGTCCGATGCGCGGTGCGTCGCGAACGGGAGCATGGTGCCGGCGTCGCGGCCTTGCAGCGCGGATTCCACATAAGTGGACACCTCGTCTCGTGATTGCGGGACGGGGCTCCATTTGTAAAGTTCGGTGTCGTGCGCGGCGGCGGCTTCGGCGGACGCGGCGGCGAGCGCGTCGATGTGCTCGATGCGGAGCGGCGCGAGGTACACGTGCTGGCCGCGGAGCGTGACTTCCAGCGGCGCGTTGGAGTTTGGCATGGTGAACGCAAGCTTAGCTGCGTCGCGCGCGCGAGTCGCGGTCCATTTTGGTGGGGCGGGTGAGAGAGCGCGCGCGCGACGAACACAAACGCGAAGCGAACCTAAGACTCACGAAAAGTTCCGGGAAGTGCGTCGGACAGCCACACTGGCGGTCCTCTTACGAACTCGCATTCCCTCCGAGGGCAATCACGAATACGGCGCTCTCACTCAGGTGCGTAGTCCGTTTGTCGTTGGTGTTGTTGCGCCGCGTGTCGATCGGAAGAGGACCGCCTGGGAGGCTGTCCGACGCGCTGCACGAAGCACAAAACAACGCGCGGGGCGGGAAGTGCATCCCACGCGGCATGGGATGGACCGCGACGGGGCGGAGTGCTACGATAGCGACATGTCGCTTTGGTTATGTAGCCGCGTGAGGCGCTGGTTCGAAGTGGCAGCGGAGACAGCGATGAAAGTAACGCGCGTAGCCTGCATTGTGAGTGTGGCGCTCGCAATCGCGTTGTGCGTGGGCGCGACGCTGGTGGCGCAGAGCGACGATCCGCGCAAGCCCGAACCCTACATCAACAAATACGTTTCCATGATGCTTCTCTCGACGATGCCCGGCGCGCCGTATTCGCTGGAGCGCGAGAACCGTGCGCCGGGGATCAAGAACGGCGTTCCCGTCGAAAATATCGAGCGGTACAAGCAGTTTCGCGACTCGCGCGGCTGGGTCCGCGAGGAATATTACCGGGCGCAGCGCGCGAGCGACGAACCCGTCGAAAAGCTCGCGATGGTGTTGATTGCCGATCCCGCCGAACACAAGCGGTATTGGATGGTCGATGCGGGCGGGAATCCCTCTTGGCTGCTCCTTGGAGCCCGGCCGGAATTGGTGAACGACGTTCATGGCTGGCCCGCGGGGGTGGCTGGAGCGCCGGCTAATGCCGCGATGGGCGAGGGCGAGAAGCGGATCGAGTACATGACCGTGTCGCTCGGCGAAGACACGATGCTCGGTGTGAGCGTGGTGGGCATACGCCAAACGGCGACGCGCGCGAACGGCGAAAAAATGTACGAGATCGAAGGATGGTTTTCGCCGGAGTTGCAGCTGCCGATGCTGGTCAAGAGCGACGACCAGCACGGGCACGTGGAGCGGCGCGTGACGAAGATCGATCGGACGGAGCCGGATGCGGCGCTCTTTGTGCCGCCGGCGGATTACAAGGTGGCGCAGAAGTAGGTAGCACAGGCAATCCTGCCTGTGGGCGAACGGCGCGGGGCAGCCCCCGCGTTGTTCGCCGTTTATTTTAGCGGCGGCGAAAAGCAAATTCCGTCGCCGCTGGCGCGGCGACACAGGCAGGATTCTCCGCAAAGATCGCGGAGGAGGGAGCCAGCCTGTCCCACCTGACGCGCCGCGACTTGTCCGCTAACTTCTAGCGCCAGTTTTGCGTTTCCTTCGCTAGACTCTTTCCCTTGGACGACACCCTATTCAACGTGGCGATTGTGGTGTGCGTGGCGCTCGCGGCGGTAGTCGCCTTTGCGGCATTCGTGGTGTTTGCGCAGCCGCTGTGGGCGGCGACGCTGCTGGGGCGCATCACGCCGCAAGTGCTGTATCGCGTGAAGACGCGCGCGCCGCTGGTGGCGCTTTCGTTTGACGACGGACCGCACCCGCAATTCACGCACGCCGTGCTGGATATTTTGGGGCGCAACGGTGCGCGCGCCACTTTTTTCCTGATCGGCGATCGCGCCGCGCGGCATCCGGATTTGGTGGCGGAGATTCGCGCGGGCGGCCATGAGATCGGCAATCACTACCTTTATTACCGGAATGGGCTGATGCTCGCGCATTCGGACGATGAGTTTGCGCGGCGGCTGCGCGATGTCGAGCGGCAGCTTGGTCTGCCGGTGGGCGCGGGCAACGCAAGCGGCGCGGGCGCCGGCGTGAAACTTTTTCGCGCGCCGGGTGGCCTCGCGCGAAAGAGCCAGCTGCGCCGCGCGCGGCAGATGGGCTACACCGCGGCGCTCGGCTCGGCCTACCCGCACGACCCGTGGCATCCCCCGCACTGGTATCTGCGCTGGCTGCTCAAGAAAAATCTGAAGCGCGGCACGATTGTGATTTTGCACGATGGAATTAAAGACGCGTCCGGCGCGATTCGCGTGCTGCCCGAAATTCTCGAAGAAGGCCGCCGGCGCGGCCTGCGCTTCGTTTCCATCGGCGAGCTGCTCGCCGCGCGCGAAGCGTAGCACCGGCGTTCCCGCCGCTGTAGCGCGAGTGCGTTTGTCGCCGCATGGTGTGCGAGCGCGGCCTTCGGCCTTGTGTGCATTTGTAGTGGGGTTGAATGCGGGAAAGCGGTAGCTGGGCTCCCGCACTCCGATCGGCGGTTTGCCTGGCGCGGAATTCTCCGTGGTCTCCGCGGTTCCCGGTGTTCTCTGTGAAATGTTCCACGGCTTTGCAGTTCAACTTTCAAAATTGCGCGCGAGTGTGCGTGCGCACGCACAGTGTGGAGTAGAATGCCGCGCGTGCGTGGAGGTGCGGTGATGAAGGTGCGGCGTGTGGCGGCGATGGCTGCGCTGGTGTTCGTGCTCAATGTCGCGTTGAGCGTCGCACTTCATGGCGGCGATGCGACGCGCGCGCAGCAGGCCGGCGCACTTGGAATCTTCGAACGGACGGGCGACGTCGGAACCGTCCTGCATCCGGGATCGACCGTGTATGAGGCTGGCTCGCAGACCTACTCGATCACCGCGAGCGGCGAGAATATTTGGGCGAAGGCCGACGCGTTTCACTTCGCGTGGAGGCAAATGTCGGGCGATTTCGCGTTCACGGCCGACATTTCGTTTTTCGGCAAGGGCGCCAATCCGCATCGCAAGGCGGTGCTGATGATCCGGCAGTCTCTCGACGCCGGTTCGCCCTACGTGGACGCGGCGCTGCACGGCAGCGGCCTGCTTGCGCTGCAGTATCGTGAAGCGGCGAACGGCAACACTACTGAAATCGAAACCCGCGCGCCTCAAACCGGGCTGGCGTTCGATGGCGAAGACGCGGCCACGGTGCCGGTGCGCGTTCGCCTGGTGAAGCGAGGCGGCTACGCCTACCTTTATATGGCGTTGAAACCGGGCGATCCGCTCGTGCCTTCGGGCGCCGCGATTCCCATGCCGGAGGCGGTCGGCGACAAATTCTACGTGGGCATTGGACTCAGCTCGCACGAAAAAGATCTGAGCGAGCGCGCGATTTTTGCGAACGTCACGATCGAGCCATTGGCACCGTCGCCGGCGACCGCGTCCGCGGCCGGGAAGAATGCCAAGCTCTACAGCACGCTGGAAACGGTGGCGATCGATTCGACGATCCGAACCGTGGTCACGCTGATTCGAGGCCGCCTGGAAGCTCCGAATTGGACGCGCGACGGAAAGTTCTTGATTTACAACCGGGAAGGCCGGCTTTTCAAAACGACGCCGGCGCAGGGCGACGTCGCCGCGAACATCGAAACCGGAATGCTCAATCGCATCAACAACGATCACGGCATCTCGCCTGACGGAACACAGATCGTTTTCAGCGACAACTCGCAGGAAAATCATGACTCGCTGATCTACGTTGGGTCGATCGATGGAGGCGGCTCGGATTCGTATCGTCGCGTCACCAAGAATTCGCCGTCGTATTGGCACGGATGGTCGCCCGACGGTTCGACGCTCGCGTTTGTGGGGCAGCGCAACGGCGACTTCGATATTTACACGCTCCCTGCGACGGCCAGTTCGAGCGCCAGTTCCGGTGAAAACGAGAAGCAGCTCACCACCGCGAAAGGACTCGACGACGGGCCCGAGTACACGCCGGACGGAAAGTGGATCTACTTCAACTCCGAACGCACCGGGCACATGCAGATTTGGCGGATGCATCCGGACGGAAGCGCGCAGGAGCAGGTGACGCACGACGAGTGGAACAACTGGTTCCCGCATTTTTCACCGGACGGGAAGTGGATGGTGATGCTCTCGTACGACGCGAGCGTGACGGGCCACCCGGAAAATAAAGACGTGACGCTGCGGCTGATGCAAATGAGCGACGGTAAAATCACAGTGCTCGCGCGGCTCTTCGGCGGGCAGGGGACGATCAACGTGCCGTCGTGGTCGCCCGATTCGAAGCGCCTCGCGTTCGTGAGCTACGAATTGCTACCGGGCGTCGCACAATAACGGAAATGCAACGGCGAGAACACTTCACAGAGAAAACCGAGAACACCGGAGAGCACGGAGAAGCCCATTCAAGCACAGGCGCATGTGGTCGTTACAGAATTCTCCGCCTTTCTCCGGTTTTCTCGGTGTTCTCCGTGAAATGTTCCACGTTTGTGAATTTGTAGCCAGGGGGCCAAGGGATGAAGCGACGGGAATTTCTGAAGTGGGCGGGAGCGGCGGCGGTGGCGGGCGATGTCTTGGCCGCGCGCGCCGTCAGAGCGATGAGCGCGCCGGCGCCGCTGTTCAAAGGGCCGCTGGGCGTTCAGCTTTACACCGTGCGTGAACAAGCGGCCATCGATTTGCCCGGCACGCTCGCCGCGATCGCGCAGATCGGCTACAAAGAAGTGGAAACGTACTGGGACGTGTACAACCGCCCCGCGAAAGAATTGCGCGCAATGATCGCCGATCACGGATTGAGCGCGCCGAGCGGCCACTTCAATTACGAAGGCCTCGAATCGAAAATCGACTACGCTCGCGAACTCGGCGTGAAGTACATGGTCTGCCCGATGCTGCCGGAAAAAATGCGCGCGTCGATTGAAGGATTCGAAGCGGCCGCGGCGCAGCTGAATGCCTGGGGCGCGAAAGTGAGAAAGGCCGGCATGCAGCTCGGCTTTCACAATCACAACTACGAATTCAAATCATACGGATCGTCCACTGGTTTCGCGGCGCTGATGCGGCTCACCGATCCGTCGCTGGTGGCGCTGGAAATGGATTGCTACTGGATCACGCAGGCGGGGCAGGACCCGGTGGCGATGATGGAAAAGCTCGGCAGCCGCGTGAAGATGCTGCACCTGAAGGATCGCGCGGCGGGATTCGCCACGTCGCAAACGCTCGACAACGCGGCGTCGCACTTCGAGGCCGTCGGCTCCGGCGCGATCGCCTGGAAACAGGTGATCCTCGAAGCGCAGAAAATCGGAGTCGAGCACTACTTTGTCGAGCGCGACTTCGGCACCGTGCCCGCCCTAGAAAGCCTCGCCATGAGCTGCAAATATTTGACGAGCCTCACCTAAAGCGCGCCTAATTCCACCACACGTGAGCTGGAGTCGCTGCTTCGCGCATCAATGAGGTAAGCGGAGAAGTCGGCCGTCACGATCGGCCTGCTGAAAAATTAAAATCGAGAGAAGGAAGGAGCGACGCGTGAAAACGATATCGAAGGTGATGGCGGCAGTGGCGTTGTGTTGTGTGGCAATTTCACCCGTGTTTGCGCAGGCAAAGGATGATGGGCGGCTCTCGAAATCGGCGGACGTGCTGCAGGCAATTGTGGGCGACACCGGCATGCCGGTTGCGATTCTCAATCAGGCGGAGTGCGTGCTGGTGTTTCCGAGCGTGAAAAAAGTTGCGGTGGGAATCGGCGCGAGCTGGGGCAAGGGTGCGCTGGTCTGCCGCTCGGGTGCAAATCATCAAGGGCAGTGGGGCGCGCCGGTGATGTACAAGCTCGATGCTGGAAGCGTGGGCATCCAGCTGGGCGGAACGGCGACGGACTTCGTGCTCGTGGTGATGAATCAGAAGGGCGCGGACCAAATTCTTAACGCGAAGACGAAGCTTGGAGCGGACGCGAATGCAACGGCCGGTCCGACGGGAGCGAATGCGTCGGGCTACAACGCGCATTCGATGAACGTCGATGTGCTAACGTACTCGCGCTCGAAGGGATTGTTTGCGGGCGTGTCTCTTGCGGGCGCGACGATGGAAGCGGACGAAGATGGAAACAAGCAGCTGTACGGACCGGGTGTGAACGCGGCCGCGATCGTTGGCGGCAGCAAGCCGACGCCTGCGGGCGCTGCTCCGCTGGTGGATTATTTGAATAAGACTTCGCCGACGTATCAGCAGTAAGCTGCGGTCGATTACAAATTGGCGGTAGGGATGAGGCGGCTCGCGGTGCGGGCCGCCTTTTTCTTTTTGTGTGAGGTTCGTTATACAGCGCGCCGCTTCAGCGGCGCGGTCACTCAGACTGAAGTCTGAACTACAGTTCGCTCCGCTCACCTAAGGCTGATTTGACAATAGTCGTAAATGGAGCTATAATACTCCAGAAATGGAGGTACTCTGTGACCAGCGTGAATGTGCTGCGGGTAGCGGCGGGCGGGCACGGACGGCCGGCGGACCTTTCGAGCCGCGAGGTGCAGGAGCGACTCGGGCCGGCGGCGGCGCGTGCGTTTTTCAAGATGTGCGAGCTGTGGGAGGTGCGCGATGAAGATGCTCGCGGCCTGCTGGGCGGAATCTCCAACGGCGCCTTTTACGAGATGAAGGCGGAGGCGCGGCGCGATGCGAAGCGCAAGGTTGCGAAGCTGCGTCTCGACCAGGACCGGCTGACGCGCATCTCGATCCTCACCGGAATTTTCAAAGCGCTCAACGTCCTTTACGGAAAAAAGTTGGCCGACCGCTGGGTGCAGCTCGCGAATACGAATCCGATGTTTGAGGGCGCGACGCCGCTCGACACCATGATCAAAGGCGGGCAGCCGGCGATGATGCGCGTGCGGCAGCTGCTGGATTCGCGGCGCGGGGGCATGTGATGCTGCCGCGCGTCACCGAAATCCGGCGCGAGGGCACACACCGGCTGATCCCCGCGAAATATATCGAGCGCGACGAGAGTGTGCTGACGCGCCTCGTTGATAAGGGCGCCGATGATGCTGCGGATTTGCGCGCGCTGTACGAGCTGGAGGGCGCGACGAACGAGCGCCTCGCGGGCGAAGCGGGGTTGCTGCCGGGAATCGGTGTGCGCGAGCTGGTGTTTGGCGTGCCGCACGCGCACATCATCAATGCGGCGTTCACGCATGCGAGCCCGGCGGGGAATCGTTTCAACGGGCCGGACCGCGGCGCATGGTATGCGGCGTATGCGCGGCGCACGTCGGAGATGGAAGTGGTGTATCACCGCGCGCGCGAGCTGGCCGAGGTCGGCTGGCTCGAAAAGGAAACTTTCTCGTATGTGGATTTCCTGGCGGACTTTCGCGGGAAGTTTCACGACATCCGCGACGACAAGCGCTACGAAAATTGTTGGGAGGGCGACACGTACAAAGCGTCGCAGCGACTTGCCGACGATTTACTCGACCGCGGCTCGGCGGGAATCCTCTATCCCAGCGCGCGGCACAAAGGCGGGACGTGCATCGCGTGTTTTCGGCCGGCGCTGGTGGCGCACGTGCGCAAAGGCGCGACGCTGAGCATCGTCTTCAAGGGCGGCGGAGTGGCTGCGCCTGAGATTCGCGAACAGAAATGAGGCAGAAGCGTGCACCCGGTTCCCGGTTCATCCGCGATACGATCTATCACGATGAACTTTCACAACCTGCTCGATAGAGCGCAGCGCTTACTGCCGTTGCGATTCCAGAAGACGCGGGCAGGCGAACCGATCTCGATGGCGGTCCTGCAGTCAACGAAGCACATCTACTCCGACGATGAATTGCGCGCGGCGGGCGAGCGCGGGTGGGGAATTCCTTTCGACGGCGTGGGATCGAAAGTGCATTTCGTCGCTAAAAATGGGCTGGTGACGATGGTCAAAGCCGGCCCGCACGTGATCAACCTGTTTTATCTAAATTCGCCAATGGTCGAGAACCCTGTGGCGAACGACGCGTGGCTGCCGCAGGAAGTACAGCGCGTGGCATGGCGTGACCACGTCGCCTGCGTGAGCTTCGATTATTTAAATCGTGGTGAGCGCGTCGATGTGGCTTACGCCGTGCTCGCGAAGCTCCTCGCGGAGCTTGTGGGAAACGAGTGCGCGGCGGTTTACATTCAGCGCGAGAACGTGTTCCTGCCGAATTTGCCGACGATGCGCGGCGAGCTGCGTGAGCAAGCTAGGGCGTACCGCGAATAAGCGGCAGTGGCGCGCTCGCCTGAAGCACACGGGCACAATGATCTGCGCTCCTCGTTGCGGCAAGTAACATGGGCAGTCTTGCCGGTGTGCATTTGTGCGTGTGCTTCGTGGTGTAGAATCGCGGCGCTGAAAACGGAGGGGGCGATGAGGATGCGGCGTGCTTTGGCGTTCCGCGCGGCGGTGGCGGCGGCGGCGATGACGATTTTTGTGGGAGGGGCGATGGCGCAGGGTGCTGGTGGTGGCGCGCAGGTGGCGGGGTACAAGTTCGATGTGTCGTTTCCTGCGGCGCAGAGCTCGACGCCGCTGGACGGGCGGCTGCTGCTGGTGCTCTCCACCGATGGGAGCGCGGAGCCGCGATTCCAGATCGAAGGGTCGGTGCGCACGCAGATGCTTTTTGGCCTTGATGTGGACGCGATGAAGCCTGGCGAGGTGAAAGTCATAGACGACAACTCGTCCGGTTATCCGGTGAAGCGGCTGAGCGACGTGCCACCGGGCGATTATTTTATTCAGGTGGTGCTTCACAAATACGAAACGTTTCACCGCGCAGACGGCGTGACGGTAAAGCTGCCCATGGACCGCGGCGAAGGGCAGCACTGGCAATACGCGCCGGGAAATTTGTACTCGAAGCCGGTCAAGGTGACGCTGCATCGCGGCGGCGAAGTGGAACTCTCGATGGACCAGGTGATCGCGCCGATTCCCGATCCTCCCGACACCGAATTTGTGCGCCACATCAAAATTCAGAGCGAGCTGCTGACGAAATTCTGGGGCCGGCCGATGTACCTGAGCGCGAACGTGCTGGTGCCGTACGGATTCGACGCGCATCCCGAAGCGCGTTTCCCGCTGATGATCGCCGAGGATCACTTCAACGACGACTTTCACGGCTTGCGCACTGTGCCGCCCGATCCTGACCTGAAGCCGGACTACAGCGAGCGATTCCGCATCAGCGGCTACAACAAAATTCAGCAGGAAGAGGAATACAAATTTTACCAGCAGTGGATCGCGCCGAAATTTCCGCGGTATCTGGTGGCGCAGCTCAATCACGCGAATCCGTACTACGACGATTCGTACGCGGTGAACTCGGCGAATCTCGGGCCGTACGGCGACGCGATCGAGACCGAGCTGATCCCGGCGATCGAGAAGAAGTTTCGCGCGATCGGCGCGGGCTGGGCGCGGTTTGTGTATGGCGGCTCCACTGGCGGATGGATTTCGCTCGCGGTGCAGGTCTTCTATCCGGACCACTACAACGGCGCGTTTGCCGCGTGCCCCGACCCGGTGGATTTCCGCGGCTTCACGAACGTCAATCTCTACAAAGAGAAAAATATGTTTTATATCGACGGGCCGCACATGCGCGTGGAGCAGGCGGGCGAGCGCGATTACCTGGGCCGCACGCTGATGACCACGCGGATGGTGAATCAGTACGAGCTGGCGCTCGGCTCGAAGGGGCGCAGCGGCGAGCAATTTGATATTTGGCAAGCTGTCTATTCGCCGCGCGCGGCGGACGGCTATCCGCAGCCGATTTTCGATAAAGAAACCGGCGACATCGATCCCGCGACGGCTGCGTATTGGAAGGAGCACTACGACCTGAGCGCGATCATCGCGCGCGACTGGGCGAAGCTTGGGCCGCAGCTGGCGGGGAAGATTCACGTGTACGTCGGCAGCGCGGATACTTATTTCCTGAACGACGGCGTTTATTATTTGCAGGACGTGCTCGAGGGGTTGAAGGATCCGGCGTACGGCGGGGAAGTGGCGTATGGCGACCGCGCCGAGCACTGCTGGAACGGCGATCCGAATCAGCCGAACTACATCTCGCGCATGCGCTACAACACGATGTACTTGCCGAAAATCCTCGAGCGCATACAGAAGACCGCGCCACAGGGAGCGGACCTCACCAGCTGGCGGTATTAGCGCTGTTTGCGCTGGAGCGAATGCGCGCGGCCTCGGATCCGCAGACAGAAGAACACAGGCACAACGTGCCTATTCCACCCTTTGCAAAATTGGTTGAGCGAGCGCGTGGAATAGGCACGTCGAGCCTGTGGTTTTTATTTCGTGGGAGCGGGCATCAGCGCGGCGTCGTAGAGGCCGGCTACATGGTGCGCGATTGTGTCGGGCTTCGAGTGATCCGAGTCGAGATTGGTGAGCACGATCACCGTGAGGCGATCGTCCACGTAGCGTGAGATCTGCATCGTGAAACCTTGCCACGCGCCGCCGTGTTCGAGCAGGCGGTGGCCGTTCACGGCGGTCACGTCCCAACCAAAACCATACGGATACGACGTGTCGCCGCCCGGCTTCACGGGATGCAGCGTGACCGGCGTCCACATCTGATCAAAGCTCGCTTTCGTTAGCAATTTGTAGGTGTAAAGCGCGGCGTCCCACTTCGCCATGTCCAGCACGGTGGTGTAAAGCGCGCCATCGGCCGTGGTATTCAGCGTCGGCGCCACCCACTTCTGATTTTTAATTTCGCCGTTCACCAGCTCATAGCCCGACGAGCGATTCGGAATAATGTCCGCCTCGCTGATGATGCGCGTGTGGGTCATATCGAGCGGCCGGAAAATCCGCTCCTGCAGAAAGTCTCCGTAGAATTCGCCAGTCACTTTGTGAATCACCACGCCGAGCAGCACGTAGCCGGTGTTGCTGTACGACCAGCTTGTGCCGGGCGCGAAATTCATCGGCAGGAGCGCGAAGCGCTTCACGAGTTCATCTTCGGTATAGTCCTCGCGCAAGCTGATCACCGTGGGCTTGGAGTCTTCTTCGCCGCCGTAATCCGCGATGCCGGAGGTGTGCGTGAGCAAATTGCGGATCGTGACGTTTTTCCATTTCGCGGGCGTGCCGGGCAGATATTTGCTGAGCTTGTCGTCGAGCGCGATCTTATTTTCTTCCACGAGCATCATCACGGCGGCGGCGGTGAACTGTTTTCCTACCGATCCGGTTTGGAAGAGCGTCTCGGGTGTAACGGGGACGTTCCATTCGAGATTGGCGAAGCCGTAGCCGGCGGCTTGAATCACGTGGCCGTCGCGTACAACAGCGAGCGCCAGGCCGGGAATTTTCTCGGCGGACATTTCGGAGGCGATGTAGGCGCCGGTGGCGGCGCTGCTGGACGAGTCGTCTTGTTGTGCGGACGAAAGATGTGTGGAGATCAGGAGCAGCAGGCACGCGAGGGCGAGAGGGAATTTCATGGCGCGCATCCTAGCATGGAAAGTGAGTCGAGCTGCTTGGTGGAGCGGCGGCGTCGCGGTGACAACGTGGCAACAGCACAACCGATTCACGGTGGCGAAATGTTATGGAGCTTTGTGTGGCATAGACATGGTCTGTGTGCTTTTTGGAGTGCCTGCAAACTCCACAGACAATGTCTATGCCGCACAAATCACTCTAACGTGTGTCGGACGATGAGTTTGAGGTGGGTGGCTTTTTGTCGATAGCACAACCGGCAACCCACACAAATTAATGTGGGTGGCACGCGGCCGCAGGCATATACTCCCGCGCAGAGGAGCACACCGCCATGGAAATGAAACGACGAGAGCTTTTGGAGAAGTGTGTCGCGATGGGTGCGCTGACGATCGCGGGCGGCGCGATGCCGGTCGCAACGCTCGCGCGCGCGTGGGACGACGCCGAAAAGCCGAAGGCGCCGACGCCGTGGTGCGAACTCGGTCCTTTTTACAAGCGCGACGCTCCGCACCGCGCGATGCTGCGCGGCGCAGACGATCCCGGCCTGCCGCTCGCGGTGGAAGGCACGGTTTACAGCGTGAACGGCAGCATTATCGAGGACGCAGCGATTGAAATCTGGCAAACGGACAACGCGGGCCACTACGACAACGAAGGCTACCTGTACCGCGCGATCCTGAAGCCGGACGGAAAGGGCGGCTACGCGTTCGAATCGGTGATGCCCGGGCACTACCCGCAGCGCGTTGGACAACATGTCCACTATTTGGTAACGGCGCCGGGCCACAAGCCGCTTACGACGCAGCTTTATTTCGCG
Organism: uncultured Acidobacteriota bacterium; assembly: GCA_963702125.1. Classification (GTDB taxonomy): domain Bacteria; phylum Acidobacteriota; class Terriglobia; order Acidiferrales; family UBA7541; genus Palsa-295. The sequence goes on along the minus strand of OY969716.1, from coordinate 1,892,081 downwards.
ACGGATCCTGTTTTCAAGGGCGATCCGGACAAAAATTCCGGCGTCGATCCGCTACTTACGAGCCGCGAGCTGATCCGGCCGGTGATGATCAAGGGCGACCCGGGCGCGCACATGACCGCCGCGGTGAACTTCGACGTAGTGCTGGAGAAAGTATGAAGCGCGCCGTGTTCGCGGTGGTGGCGTTGTGCTGCGGCGTTGGTGCGCCTTCGGCGCGCGCGGCCGGCGTGAAAAAAGTAGCGAGCGTCACGCTGCCGTGCGCATCGGGCCGCCTCGTCCTTTCGCAGACGGGCCGTTCCTTCGCCGAGCTTTGCGACGACAAAAGCGTTCGCGTGGTGGACGTCGCGACCGGCAAGGTCCTGTTCGCGCAGGACGGCGACTCCCGGATCGCAACAGCCGATTTTTCGCGCGATGGTAATTCGTTCGGGATTGGTTTTTGGGACGGCACCGTGCAGATCGTGCCGCTCGCCGGCGGCGAGCCGCGCCGATGGAAAGCGGGCGAGAACCGTGTGAGCAAGCTTGATTTTCTTCGCAATGGGCATTCGGTGCTGGTGGCGTCTCAGGGCGAGCCGGGCCAGATCTGGGATTTCAGCGGCACTCCGAAAGTGGTCGCGACGCTGAAGTCGGATTTTTCCTCGCCGACGGCCGTCGCGCTGAGCCCGGACGGTTCGCTGCTGGCGGCAGCCGGCGGCGACACGGTGATTCGCATCTACGACACTTCCACTTGGAAATTGCTGCACGAAAATCGGGACGCGACGAAACTCGAAATGTTCGGCCTGGATTTCACGCCCGACGGAAAAGCGTTCCTCACCGGCGGCGCGGACGATCACGTGGTGATGATCGACGCGACCAGCGGAGAAGAGGTGCGCAAGTTCGGCGGCAGGCCCGGCGTGATCACCGGCGTCTCGATTCTGGGCGATGGCACGCACGCCGCAGTGGAATACGTCGATGTGGACAATCTCCTCAAGCCTCCCGCGTGGGCGATGTGGAATCTTCAGACGCAGAAGGCCGAAACGATGCCGGGAATGGATAAGTACGCCGCGCACCGGATCGTCAACGGCAAACTCTGGCTCGGCGCGGTGAACGGCAAAACGCTGGAAATCTACGAATACAACTGAGCGCTTATTCACACACGAAAGCACACAAGCCAAAACGCCGATGCTACTTGCGGCGGGGCGCCGTGCTAACCACTACAAGTCCACAGCACGGCCCGTTTCAGGTGGCGAATTGTTGTGGAGCTTTGTGTGGCATAGACATGGTCTGTGTGCTTTTTGGAGTGCCGGCAAACCCCACAGCCTACATCTATGCCGCATAAATCACCCTAACGTTTGTCGGGCGAGGAATGAGAGTTGGGCGGCTTTTTGTCGCGGGGCGAATTGCGCTCGCGCGCCCGGAGATTTGTTGCGATCGTCACTGGGAAAATCCTGTAGTGCCGTAACGGATCGCATCTTTGCGCATCACAGATGTGTACCAAATTGAGTGCACATTTTTGTGCCTAGGAGATGCAATGATCCGGAAGTTGAGCCTACTGGCAGTGCTGTTTTTCGCGGTTTCGTTTGTGGCGCAGGCGCAGGTGGACGATAACAAGTTCCAGGTGTACGGCGGATATTCCTTCCTGCATTTCAGCGACAACGGCTCGTTCAATCAAAATGGCTGGGAGCTGCAGGGGCAGTACAAACTGTTGCCGTTCCTCGGGGCCGTCGCGGATTTTTCCGGCGATTACGGCAACGGCGTGAGCACGCACTATTTCATGGTTGGGCCGGAGGTGCACTGGCCGGCGCGCGTTTCGCCGTTTGCGCACGTGCTGATCGGCGCGGCGCATGTGGGCAGCAATTTTGTGGTGGGCACCGTGCCGCCTACCTTTGTTTCCGCGTCGGACACTTCATTCGCCACGGCCATTGGCGGTGGAATCGATACGCGCATCACCCGCGGGATTTACTGGCGGATTTTTCAGGCGGACTACATCCACTCGTCGGCATTCAGCAGCGGGCAGAATAATGTGAGAGTCTCGACGGGAATCGTGGTGCATTTCTAAGCGGCGCGGACCTGCGGAAAAAAAAGGCTCGCCGGGCGGGGGGTGGCAACCGGCGAGCCGAAGTAGGGGACGTCGAGACTTTGCTAAACCGTGGCGCTGCCGAGCTGCTTCTTGCGAAGCATCACGAGAGCCGCGATTCCCAAGCCGAGCAGCGCGATGCCTGCCGGTTCAGGAGCCGGAACCGCTGTCGCCGTCACCTTGCCGCCGGTAACGTAGTCAACAGGCTGTTCCCATCCGTTTTCGAAAATGTAGCCGCCGGTGATTGGAAACTTTCCAGTGAGCAGGTTGAACGAACCGCCCGCCTGGGAGTAGCTCTGTCCGCCGTACAGCGACAAATCGTAGTACGTGCCGAGATAAGTAAAATCCAGATCAAACAGTCCGCCGCTGCCGGAGTCCCAGAACTCGACTTCGGAGTTCTTCAGAACGATCGGCATGCCGAGCTGCGTGATGGTAAGGGTCGTGGTTGTGTCCAGCGACGTCAGTGTCGCCGGCTCGCTGAAAGAAAACGAGACGCTGGGATCGTTCGCGAACGTGACATTGCCGGTGTAATCCACCGTGCCGCTATCGGCGAACGCTGAAGTGCAGGTGAACAGGGTTAGAGCTGCTGCCAACAGTAAAGCTCGACGCATCTAGCCTCCGAAAGTACACACCTACTGCGGCAGCGCAAGTAGCATGCCGCTGACCATCGAGCAAACATTGAAAATGAGGGCTTTACTCCGGCGCAATGTGCAACGGATTTGCGCATTGCGGAACTCATGGGGCGAGAGGACCGGGGCAAATTTGCATACAGGATTTGCTGTAGCGCGCTGGCGCTCGAACCGCGGCCGCCCGGCGGCTCGAAAATCTGTGGGAAGTTGCACTGGACAACGACGCCGGCGATGGGCGTACACTGGCGCTAGTCGACACCTGTCGATATCGGCCTTTCCCGGCTGAGAAGGAGGTGATCCAGTGAGGTACGGTTTACGTTGATTTTTTGAAGAGGCGCTCGCGGTTACCCGGGCGCCTCTTTTTTTTTCCTGCCACAGTTTTGCCCACGCCAATCCTGGCTACTCGTACGGTCCTTGCACGCACACAATAAGTGGCGGACGCTTGTAAAATAGGCAGACCTGCCTGTGATCTCGTATCGTCAAAAGGTTGCGGCAACTACGTACTCACGCCCTCCGTAATTCCACGAATTGTCGCGATCCGCTCGCCGTGCTATTTAGCAGTGCTGTGCCCGATCATCCCTACCGTCGAAATCTCCCTCACGTCTTCCCAACCAATACACCAATTTTCTTCACGTGGCGGCTTCACGGTTCATTGCCTGCAGAGAGACTTTCCACGGTCTCAAAGCCAAAACAACCTGCTGGTGCGGAGTTTGTGCGAGTGGATCGTTTCCTCGACCGCGCAGTGTCGGGTCCACACTGGCTGCGCGATCCGCGAACCGCGGAAATTGTCGTGAACGAGATCGAGCGTGGCGCACAGGAGTTTCATCGATACAGACTGCTCGAGTACGTTGTCATGTCAAATCACGTGCATCTGCTGGTCTTCCCGTACTCGCGGCCCGACGTATTTATGAGAATGCTGAAGGGCAACATCGCGCGGCGCGCAAATCAGGTTCTCAACCGGCGAGGGCTGCCGTTTTGGCAATACGAATCGTTCGATCATTGGTGCCGCAGCGTGGAGGAAGTGCGCAGGATTCGCGCATACATCGTGGAGAATCCTGTTAAGTGTGGGCTGGTCCGAAGATCGCAGGATTGGGCTTGGTCGAGTGCGCATTCGAGGCTGGAAAAGAGGCGCGCGAAGTTACTGCAGCGGGCTGCGTCGGACGCTAAGCCGTAGCCCAGGGCGTAACCCACAGCGAATGGCCTTTCGCTGAGAATAAGTGCTTCATCGCTTCCTCGCTGGTCATGTCCTTCGGGTGCTTCTTCTTCGCTGTCATAGGGTGACCTCATGGACGACATGAACTTGGTTCAACTCGTACAGCAGTTCGCGGATGACGCTAAGTGCCGCGCGTACATCCAAGCGCTTCGCTGGCCCGAAGAGATTGCCTGCCCACGCTGCAAGGCGACCAAGATTTACCCCATCCTTGAGCGTGACCAGTTTATGTGCGATGGCTGCTCCTACCAATTCAGCGCCACCGCTGGCACGATCTTCCACGATTCGCACCTGCCGCTCTGGAAGTGGTTCATTGCTGTTTATCTGATGGCTGAATCCAAAAAGGGTATGTCCGCCAACCAACTCAAGCGCACGCTGAAAGTGAGCTACAAGACGGCTTGGTTTCTCTGCCACCGCATCCGCAAGGCTATGACGGAAGTGAATCCCGCGCCGCTCAAAGGCACCGTGGAACTGGACGAGACTTACATCGGCGGCAAGCGGCACTTCAAGACGCGCACCTATCTCCGCAACAAGCAGATGGTGCTTGGCGCTATCGAACGCAATGGCCCAATCCGCCTCAAAGTAGAAAAGCGGGCCAAGAACATTTCGCAGCAATTCGCACACGAATGGATTAAAGAAGCGGTCGCGCCGGATGCCGAATGCCTGATGACGGACGGCCATCCCGCCTACTTCGGAATTGAGGACGCGGATACGCGCCACGAATCCGTTGACCATGCGCATCGCGAATACGTTCGCGGGAACGCGCACATCAACAGCATTGAGAATGCGTGGTCGCTGTTTAAGCGCTCTCTGATTGGTTCGTACCATAAAGTCTCTGCCAAGCATCTCGACGCCTATCTCGATGAATTCGAGTGGCGCTTTAACAACCGCAAAAACCCCTATTTGTTCCGCGATACCATGCTCAAGCTAATCGCCTCATCCAACCTCGAATACAAAAAGCTCACCTCTACCGCTGCGGCTTAGTAATCGAAATGACCTCGTCTACGGAGATTCTTTTATTCCCTTCGGTTGCCGTCGTCTCGTAATCACCGTAAATATGAAGTTGGGTCAAAGGGTCTGCTGGCTGGGGTGTGACTAACGACGCCACCACGACCTCAATAGTCTGCCCTGCCTCAATACGATCGCAGTGGAGTTCATAATGGTCGCGCCAATAAGTTCCGCTGTTCACCACATCGCTCGCAGATGGACCAATATCAAACAGGCTTCCGTCTTTTGCTGGCAGCGGTCCCGGCCCTGGGACGTTCATCCTTGGCTTACGTGTTGAGCAACCTTGCGCGTCGGCATCAACTTGCGCCATACCATCGATACTTGGCTTACCGTCGGGCGCACCAACCGAAAGATACAGATGCTCAATAGGATATTTTGCGTTGAGCCTGATTTTTAGTCGATCCTCTGCAAATTCTTTTTGCCATCGAATTCCGTCGTAATCTCCATCCGGATGCGCAACGCCGGGGGCATAAACGGAAAAGCAAGTCTGCCTATTCCACAGGCGTTCGCACTTATTTTGGCTGTGCCAGGCACGGGGTGTGTTGCCAGGATTGGTGTTGGGCGACCTGCTACTCGCTCCCGTGTATAATCCTGCGCACGAAAAGGGAATCGTCCACCGCGACCTGAAGCCGGAAAATATTTTCGTCACGCCGGGCGAGCACGTGAAAATTCTGGACTTCGGCCTCCCCAAGCAAACGCTCGGTGCATCGATGGCGCCGGGCGAAAGCGTGACGATGACCACCGCCGGCGCTGCGGGCTCAGCCGCCGGATCAGGCCAGTCCGCGCAGGGGAAGTGGCAAGTGTCGCGCGGCACGGGGCGCGAACCGCGATGGCGCGGCGACAGCAAGGAGCTGTATTACATCGGGCAGGACGGCATGTTGATGGCTGTGCCGGTTGAGGCGGGCACGTCGGTGCAGCTTGCCAAGGATAAATCGCTCGCGGTCGCGCCGGTCGCGCCGGTCGAGCAGGGCGGGACGTTCGCGGTGGGCACGCCGGTGCCGCTATTTCGCGTGCTGGGCCGCGCGCAAATTTCTTCCACGGACCTGTACACGTACGACGTCACGCGCGACGGACAGCGCTTCATCGTGAACCGCTACGTGCAGCCCGATCACGTGGACCCACTAACCATTGTGCTCCACGCCGGCTCCGCGGCGTCCACGCGGTAGTAGTTCACCAGTCCATGCACGATCGCAATACTGGCAACATCGCAGTCCAAGCACGATCACAATGGGAGAGAAACGCTTGTGGCACAGGCTGCTGTTGCCTGTGGTGGGCCTAGGTTTTCCCCACGACCCCACGCTGAACCAGCTTCGCCTGTTTCTTCAGCAATCTTTGGTGAGAACTACACCACGGATAATCCTGAGGCCGGGAAGCCAAACCCGCCTTCACCGGATTCATCACAATATATTCGCGCAACTTCCTAAGCTCACCAACGCTGCGGCACCAATGATCGAAAGATTCGTCCTGCCAGAACGGTTGACCGCTTCGATGTAGCATATGATTTGCTCTGCGAGCTGTCACTCCCTTCATCAGCTGCATCAAAACTGCTGGGTGCACGAGAGGTAGAAGCAGCACGTGCACGTGATTGGGCATCACGACATATTCGTGCAGCTCGTAATATCCGAATCGATCCGCTCCAAGCTCGATTCGAGACGCGACCATCCCAGCGATCGCCGGATCCTTCAGCCACATGGGACCTGACGTGGCTCGATCAAGATATCGATCCATTCGGCAAAACTTCTCACCGTGCGTTTCGGGTTTTGCGCGTCGATCGGGGGCGACCGCCGCCGGTAGGGAACCATGAAGGCGCCATGTGAAGAAAATCGGAACGTTCTCCGGGAAGATGTGGGGAAGATTGCGGTGATAGCTTTTCCAGACCATTCAAAATGCGTATCACTTGGGGAGTTGTGAGGCAATTCGTAGAAATACAGATTTTGAGCGTCAGTAGTTGCCGCAGATGGATTGGTTGGCGGACTACCCACAGGCAACAGCGGCCTGTGCCACAAGCGTTTCTCTCCTATTGTGGTTGTGCTGGATCGGGCTGGTTGCCAGGAGTGGGCTTTTGCTAGGACGGACGCGAAGACATGTTGCGCGAACACCTGTGGCGGGTGCTGCTTGGCAGACGCGCTGCGTTTGGCTAAGGTAGTTGCTATTGCGTCCTGAGATGCTCCAGCCCCAACGGAGGAATCACTCGTGTCTGAAACCGCCACTGCGCCCGTCGAGACGCCGCCGTCGTTCATCGAAAACTTCGGCGAAAAAATGAAAGCACCGATCGAGCTGCTGCAGGACTATTCGCTGATGGCGGCGGACGCGGTGAAGCTGGTATTCACCACCACGAAATGGAAAGCGGACTTGCTGGAGCAGATGGACCTGATCGGCGTCGGCTCGCTGCCGATTATTTGCGTGGCGCTGGCGTGCGTGGGCGGCGTGATCGTGCTGAACGCAGCGTCGCAATTCGCGCGCTTCGGCGAAAAAGCGCTGACGGGCGACGCGCTATCGCTCTCGCTGCTGCGCGAGCTGGGGCCGGTGTTCACGGCGCTGCTCGTGTGCGGACGAAATGCGACCGGCATGGCGTCGCAGTTGGGATCGATGCTGGTCACTGAACAAGTGGACGCGATGCGTGGCCTCGGCGTCGATCCGATCCGGAAATTGGTGACGCCGCGCGTGCTCGCCACCGTGCTGGTGATGCCGCTGCTCGTTGCGCTGGGCGATTGCGCGGGACTCTTCGGCGGATTTTTGGCGGCGACGATTACGCTGCACATCGACGCGGCGCAATTCTGGGCGCGCGCGATTAAAGTGCTGGCCGTCGGCGACCTGGTGATCGGCTTCACGAAGCCGATCGTCTTTGGATTTATCGCGGCGACCGTTGGGTGCTACCAGGGGTTGCGCGTGAAGGGCGGCACGGCGGGCGTGGGCCGCGCGACGATCACGGCGTTTGTGGCCGCGTCGGTCGCGGTGCTTGTGGCGGACTTGTTTCTTACGCGGTTGCTGCTGTACGTGTTTAATTTGTAGGCCTGTAATGAGGCCGGCTGGCGCTGGCCTTGCCCATCACAGACTGAGAGTCTATGTTACAGCGCGCTGCGCGCGCCTATTCTACGCGTGCGGTTCGTGAGCCTTCAGCGCGTGGGTGCCGTGGGTGATGGCGGCGCCGGCGCGCAGTGCTGCGGCGACTACCACCGTCTCTGAAATTTCGGCCTCGGTGCAGCCGTTGTCGCGCGCGCGGCCGGCGTGAATCTCAATGCAGTACGGGCACTGCGTGGTGAACGCGACGGCCAGCGCCAGCAGCTCTTTATATTTCGCGGGGATCGCGCCGGCGGCCATCGCGGCTTTGTCGAACGCCCAGAATGCTTTCATCCCCTCGGGCGCGGCGGCTTCCATGATTTTCAGCTTGGCGAGATTCTTCATGTCGTACATCGTCGTTCTCCTCGGTCCGGTGAAATTCTTGATTCGAAACGCGGCGCGGAAGTGTTACGCGCCAATATAGCCGCGCGCACCCGGCCGCCGCAATTTGTTTCTCGCTCCCTAATCGGCATGTAGCTCCCACGACGGCGACGAGATTGTGCGCCAGCCGCGCCCCGCGTAAGATGGCGCCTACAGCTCAATTCATGGCCGGCGACTTCATTACAGATCCATCCGGCGCACCTGCGGCGCCTCTGGCGGGCGAAGGGTTCGTCGAACATTTCGACGTGCTGATCATCGGCGCGGGGCTTTCCGGCATCGGCGCGGCGTTTCATCTACAGAAGGAATGTCCGCGGACAACCTACGCAATTCTCGAAGCGCGTGCGGAGATGGGCGGCACGTGGGATTTGTTCCGCTACCCGGGCGTGCGCTCGGATTCGGACATGTACACGCTGGGCTACACGTTCCGCCCGTGGCGCGACCCGAAGTCGATCGCGGACGGCCCGTCGATCCTGAGTTACATTCACGAGACGGCGGATGAGTACGGCATCGACAAGAAAATCCGCTACGGGCTGAAGGTCGAGCGCGCGAAGTGGTCGTCGAGCGCGGCGATGTGGACGGTCGATTGCCTCGCGAACGACGGACGCGGTACGCAGCGCGAGGTGCGCTTCACCGCTCGTTTCATTTTTTCCTGCACGGGATATTACGACTACGACGAAGGTTACATGCCCGGCTGGCCCGGCATGGAGCGCTTTCGCGGCACGATCGTGCATCCGCAGAAGTGGCCGGCCAATCTCGATTACAAAGGGAAGCGCGTGGTGGTGATCGGCAGCGGCGCCACTGCCGTGACGCTCGTTCCGGCGATGGCGCGCGCCGGCGCGGAGCACGTGACGATGCTGCAGCGCTCGCCGACGTACGTGGTCACGCTGCCCTCCGAAGACAAAATCGCGAATTGGCTGAAGGCGAAGCTGCCGCGCCACGCCGCGCACAAACTGATCAAGTGGAAGAACGTCGGCATCAGCATGTATTTCTATCAGTACGCGCGCAGGCAGCCGGAAAAAGCGAAAGCGCGCATCCTGAAATTCGCGAAGATGCAGCTGCCCGACGGCTACGACGTGGATAAACATTTCACGCCGCGCTACAACCCGTGGGACCAGCGGCTGTGCCTGGTGCCCGACGCGGATTTATTTCGCGCGCTGCGGCGCGGCAACGCGAGCGTGGTGACCGACGAGATCGACACGTTCACCGAGAAGGGAATTCGCCTACGCGGCGGCGACGAACTGGAAGCCGACATCATCGTCACCGCGACGGGGCTGAAGCTGAAGCTGCTCGGCGGGATGCATCTCAGCGTCGATGGGCTGAGCGTGAATCCCGCGCAGTCGCTTACCTACAAAGGAATGATGTACAGCGGGATTCCGAATCTCGCGTCGGCGTTTGGCTACACGAACGCGTCGTGGACGCTGAAATCGGACTTGACCGCGCAATACGTTTGCCGGCTGCTGAATTTCATGGACGCGCGCGGGTACGACTACTGCACGCCGCAGCGGCGCGACCCGTCGCTCACCGAAGAGCCGGCGATCAATTTCAACTCGGGATACGTCACGCGCGGGCGCGATGTGCTGCCGAAGCAGGGCTCGAAGAAGCCGTGGAAGCTGCACCAGAATTATCTGCTGGACATGATGTCCATGCGATATTCGCGCGTGGATGACGGCACGATGGAATTTGGCCGGGCGGGCGGCGGCACGGGCAAGAAGCGCGCGGGGTGATGTGGCGCATCGTTTGCGCCTCGCAAATAGATTCTGGCAACAATCGCTGACCTAGCTGGATCACATGAAGGGCGAACGGTTGTGGAATAGACTTCAGTCTGTGTACTTGTAGTTGTGTTTGAGGCTGACAAAGTACACAGGCACGACGTGCCTATTCCACCTGCAGGATTGGGATTGGAGCAAGAATGACCGACAAGATGCGCCTAGATGGACGCACGGCCGTGGTGACCGGCGCGGCAAGCGGCATCGGCCGCGCGATCGCGATCTCGCTCGCGCGGCGCGGCTGCAATCTCGCCATCTGCGACGTGAACGACGACGGCCTTGCCTCCACGAGCGCGTCGATCAACACGCCCTCGTGGAGCGGCGCGCCGCTGAAGGTGACGCGGCATCATCTCGACGTGAGCGATCGCAACGCCGTCCGCGCATTTCCCGCCGAAGTGCTCGCGCAACATCCCGGCGTTGACATCCTCGTGAACAACGCGGGAGTCGCGCTGGGCGGCACGTTCGATCAAGTGAGCGAGGAAGATTTCGACTGGCTGCTCTCGATCAATCTGTTCGGCGTGGTGCGAATGACGCGCGCGTTTCTGCCGCTGCTGCACAAAAGCGACGACGCGCGCCTCGTGAATCTTTCGAGCATTTTCGGCGTGGTCACTCCGCCGGGGCAGACGGCCTACTGCGCGAGCAAATTCGCGGTGCGCGGGTTCAGCAATTCGCTGCGGATGGAGCTGCGCGGCACCAGCGTCGGGGTGAGCGTGGTACATCCCGGTGGGATCAATACGAACATCGCGCGTGCGTCGCGTACGCCAAAGGATCTCCCGGCCGAAGAAGTGGCCCGCGCAAAAGCCTACGCGCAGAAAGCGCTGGTGATGCCGCCGGAGCGCGCCGGCGAAATTATCGTGCAGGGAATTGAGCGCCGCGCGGAGCGCATCTTCGTGGGCAAAGACGCGAAGGCCCTCGCGGTGATCGAGCGCCTCGCGCCCGTGAAAAACTGGTCGATCGTCGAGCGCGTGCTGCCCAGGCCGCCGCGATAGTTCGTCAGTGCGTTTGGCGGTCGTGCATTTCGGCGGCGATGCGATCGCGCAGGGCGCTGGCGAAGGGGCCAAAGAAAGTGCCCAGCACTTCGCGGTCGCGCTGCGTGAGCACCAGCGTGACGGATTCGGAACGGCTCGAGCAGCGCCTGGTGTGAACGCTCAGAATGTGCGCCCACGAATATTCGTGCCAGCGGAAGTAGCGCCGCACACGCAGCGCGCCGGGCGCAAACTCCGCGCGATAACCCCAGATGCGCAGCGCTTCGTACACAAACATCGCGAGCGAGCCGAACCCGAGCGGCGCGGCCATCCAGTACGGTTCGCGCGGATCGGAATTCGAAAGCCAGGGAATCAGCAGCAGAGCGCCCATCGCCCATATAAAAGGTTGCGCGGAATCCTGCCAGCACGAGTGCGTCACATCGAAATGGTGAAGCTGCTCGTGCAGCGCGTCGGGATTTTTTGTAAGGTCGAGCAGGCCGGCGTAGGTGTTGCCGCGATTATCGATGGGCTGAAAGCCGAGCGTGCTGAGTTGCGTCGAGATTTCCTGCGCGCGCGACTTTCCGCGAGCTTCGACCGTCAGCAGGTTCGGACCATACCCGACGATGGGGATGCCGGCGCCCTTGCAAAACTGTCTGGTTTCAGCGAGCCAGATGGGATCGGGCTTGCTCATTGGGCGGAGTATAGACCCAACCACGCCGTCGGGATCAAATAACTTTTTGCCGTGACGAATGGGTTATCGCGCGCCCCGGCCGAAAGAAAGGCAAAGGCGAATTCAAAGGCGTGGAACATTCCACAGAGAGGGAGGAGAACTGCCGGAGGGCACGGAGATGCTGTGCTTGGCGCCGGCGTCTCCGTGTTCTCGTGCCGTTCTCGGTTTTCTCCGTGTAATGTTCCACGCTTGTGAATTTGTGGGCGCGCGTTTTCTAGTTTTCGAGGTAGTAGTCGATCGAGCTGACCACGCGCACCGTCTTCATGATGCTGGTGTCCGCGTTGTCCATCCCGGGCTGGTCGGCGTTGGTGCTGCCGGAGTTCGCCGAGAGAATCGAGAACACGCCCTGATTCGCCGAGCGGATCGCGCCGACTTTGCTGCCCGAGTCCGACGCAAATCGATCCGCCGACGCGCGCGCGTTTCGCGTGGCTTCGGTGATCATGTCCGGCTTGATGGAGTTGAGGCCCGTGAATTTGTACACCAGGCCGCCGCCCATCGCGCCTTCGTTGCCGTTCGAGAGAACAATGCCGGCCTGTAGAAGTTGAATCGTTTTCTGCGCGGCTGCCGCGACGGTATCGACGTTCTTGGTGCGAACCGTGATGAGCTGCTGCACGATGTAGCGCTTCGGAGCGCGATTGCCGCCGCCATATTCGTTGGCCTGCGTGTCGGTCACCTGAATCAGGCCGTTTTCGATTTCATTTTCCTGCAGGCCCTGCTTGGTGAGGAAATCGACGATGGTTTTCTTGTTGGCCTCGCTCTTCGAATAGAGCGGGCCGAGATCGTCGCCGGCCTCCTTGTAACCGAGCGTCCAGATCGCGAGATCGGATTTTACGGTGCGTTCGCTGAGACCTTTGACGCTGACGTAGCGGTCGCCGAGGCGCGTCTGCTTGATTTCGGCGCCGAGAATCCAGCCGCCGAGAATCAGGCCGAGTGCGATGAGTACGCCCATCACGGCGAGATTGCCGCGCGGGCTTGCGTTGCCTTCCATGTGAGTGGTGCTCCTTCCGCCGCTACTGATTCAATTCGTATCAGAATGCGAGACGCGCCGTCAAATTGTTGGCGAACATTCCGAGTCCACTGAACGCAGGGCCTTAGGTGCGCAAACGTTGGGGAGCTTTGTGTGGCATAGACATTGTCTGTGGACTTTGTGGGCAGTACTCACCGCACACAGACAATGTCTATGCCACACACTTCCCACTAACGTTTGTCGGGCGTCGAGTGTGCAATGCGAGGATTCTTGCCGGTGGCAACTAGTCTGCTTTTTTGTACACGCGGACGTAATCGACGAGCATCTCCTGCGGAAATTGCGTGGTCGCGTCGGGGCTGCCGGGCCACGAGCCGCCCACCGCGCAATTTAGAATGATGAAGAACGGGTGATCGAACACCCACTTTCCGTCCGGCGGCAGTTTCTTCGGCGTCTGCGTCGCGTACAGATCGTCATCCACGTAGAAACGCACCACATTCGGCTCCCACTCGATCGAAAAAGTGTGAAACGCGTCCGCGAACTCCACACTGCCCGGCAGGCGATACTCGCCGCGATAGCCGCGGCTGCCGTTGTAGCCCGGCCCGTGCAAGGAGCCGTACGCGGTGGATGGATCCTTGCCAATAATTTCCATGATGTCTATTTCACCGGACTTGGGCCAGCCGACTTTTTCGATGTCGTCGCCGAGCATCCAGAACGCGGGCCACATGCCCTGGCCGCGCGGCACTTTGATGCGCGCTTCGAAGCGGCCGTAAGTCTGTGAGAAAAGTCCCAGCGTTTTCAGGCGCGCCGAGGTGTACGGCTTGTCCGCGCCTTTCGGGCACTTGATGCTCTCTTTGCGCGCCGTGATCACCAGGTTGCCGCCGCGGATCACGGAATTGTCGGCCCCGTCGGTGTAGCATTCTTCTTCGGCGTTGCCCCAGGCGTCGCTGCCAATGTCGAACACCCACTTTGTTTTGTCGGGACGCGAGCCGTCGGCGCCGTTGAATTCGTCCGACCACACGAGCGTCCACTTCGATGCGGACGGAGCTTGTGCGCCATCGGGCGACTGCGTTTGCGCGGCGGATTGCGCGGGCGGCGGTGGCTGCGTTTGTGCTTGTGCGCGCGAGGGCGATGCGGAGGTGAGAAGTGCGGCGGCGACTGCGAAAAGTGCGATGCGTTGCATAGCAGTGATCTCCGATTGCGCTGCACATCGTAGCGCAGACTCGCACGCTCGCGTAAAATTGTAAGCAGGAGAAAAATTCAGAGAATGAAACTGAAATTGCCGCCGGGCGAGTTTGGCGCGTACCTTTTCGATTGCGACGGCACGATCGCCGATTCGATGCCGCTGCACTACGTGGCGTGGAAGAAAACGCTCGCCGAAAATAACTGCGATTTCCCGGAGACTCTGTTCTACGAATGGGGCGGGATGCCCACCGGCAAAATCGTCGCGCAGCTCAACAAAATGCACGGGCTCAACATGCCCGTCGAGCGCGTGGTGACGACCAAAGAGGGCCGCTTCTACGATCTGCTGCCCACGCTGAAAGTGATTCCCGAAGTGCTCGAGCACATCGACGACAAGCACGGCCGCATTCCGTTTGCGGTGGTTTCGGGCGGCACGCGCGAGTCGGTAACGAAGACGCTCACAATTCTCGGATTGCTCGACCGGTTCCCGACGCTGGTTTGCGCGGACGATTACACGCACGGCAAGCCGGACCCGGAGGCGTACTTGATGGCGGCGTCGCAGCTCGGCGTCGCGCCGGCGAAGTGCCTCGTCTTCGAAGACACCGACCTTGGCATTCAAGCCGCTCGCGCCGCCGGAATGCAGTGGGTGAAAATTCCCGCTCCCTGGGAACGCAGCGCGAATTCGTAAGGCAGACCCTGCGAATTCAAGTACACAGGCACGACGTGCTTATTCCACTCGCACCACAGGCCACGCGCTCCCCTGGCTCAATCACAATCGGCGCGAATGGTTGTGGCACCTGCTTTCTCACTCCTTGTGGCGGTGCTGCTTGGTCGATTGTTGCCTGCCCGGCGATTCGATGAGACCACTTCCGGTTGTGCGCTGCGTGGTCTGGCGCGTCCGTGGTCGCACAGGCACAAGCTAGTGCGTGATGAGGCGGCGGAGGCGGTAGAGCACGTGGCGGCGTAGCACGTGGCCCTCCGGGATGCGCGGGTGATTGAAGTCGTCGCGTGGGTCGTAGGTCATTCCGATTTTTTCCATCACGCGGCGTGAGCGCGTATTTGCGACGGCCGTGACGGCGATGATTTCGTCGAGGCCCAGCGGGCCGATGGCATACTCGGCGACGGCGCGCGCGCCTTCGGTGGCCAGGCCGCGTCCCCAGGCGGACGCGTCGAGCCGCCAGCCAATTTCTATACAGGGTGTAAAGTCGATCTCAAACGTGGGGCGCAGCAGGCCGATGAAGCCGATGAACTGTTTTTCATCGCTCGGGCGGCCATCGCGCGCGCCGACTTTCAGATCGGCGGCGTAGAGGCCGAAGCCGTGCGTGTGCCAGTGCGCCTCGATGCGCGTGATCAGCGCGTCGCTCTCTTCGCGCGTGAGCGTGGCGGGGAAGTATTCCATCACGCGCGGGTCGGCGTTGAGGCGCGCGAACGGGGCGCGGTCGTCGTCGCGCCAGCGACGGAGCACGAGGCGTTCAGTCTCCAGTGTGTCTGGGGCGCGCGGGGGCATTTGTGCGGATGAGTTTACGTCAGCCTCGAAGATACAAAACCTGGAACATTTCACAGAGAAAACCGAGAAAACCAGAGAGCACGGAGTCGCTGTGCCAGGCTCACACTTCTGCGGTCGGTGCTGAATTCTCCGTGTCCTCCGCCGTTCTCGGTTTTCTCTGTGAAATGTTTCGCCGTTGCCGCGGGTTTGTGGCGAAGCGCGCAGCGTATCGTTTCCGTCACTCTTGCCCGGCGCGTATTGACGGATGAATAGCGCAGCGATACAACACTAAACGAGCGCGCTCGCCTCTCTCACACGAGACACAGGCTCGGACGCAGCCACACGCAGCGTCCGGCGAGCGCAACGTCCAGGCACTCAAGGAAACTCCAATGCTTCGCCATCATCCGCCGCGTTCCAGCGCGTCCACAGTAAATCTCCGCGCACGCATCATCATCACGATCGCCGTCTTCACCGCTGCCCTCCTGCAAGCCCCGGGGGCGAGCGCGCAATCCGGTTCGGCGCAATACCTGTACGTGGTCTCGAACGGCCTCTCCACATACTCCGTGAATTCGTCCACCGGCGCCGTCACGCTGGTCACTGCGGCGCCAACGTCGTCCGCGCCCGTGATCGCCGGCCCGATGGTGATTAATTCCAATGCGTCTTACCTCTATACAATCGGCCTCAACTCAGCCGGACAGGGCGCAGTGTTCGTGTACGAGATCGCCGCGAATGGCGCAATGCAACAAACGTCGCCATCGCCCTACGCGATCAGCCAGCCAACTGGCACGCCCGCCGCGCTCGTGCTTAGCGCCAACGGACAATACCTTTACGTGGTGTCTTCTTATTCAACGACACAGATGGTGCCGGAGGACGGCGACCTTCCGTACACACAAACGTTCATCGACGTGTTCACGATTGGCGCGGGCGGCGCGCTCACGCTCTCGAACACCGTCACGGTCCCTGCCGCCGATTACTGCATGGCCAGCCTGCAGACTTCCACGACACCGTATGCGCTCGATATTCACCCCGCGCAGAAGTGGATGTACCTATTCATGTCGGCACACGAGCCAGGCGGCGTGCTGTGCACGGGCGAGCCGTCCGTGATGCAACAGCTGATCCTCAACGCCGACGGCACATTTTCGCTGGGACAATCGTTGCAGATCGGGGGCTACACGACGCCTGCAAGCGGATTCGCGGCGTCGCCCGATGGGACTCAGCTGTTTACGCTAGGAGGACTGGACCTGACGCCTTACGTCGATGCGCTCGCAGTGAATCCGGTTTCGGGGCAGCTCTTCCTTTCGAGCTTTTACTCAACGTCCGGATCGTACAACGCCGGCCTCAGCGTCGATTGGTCTAGCACGTACCTGTACAACACCACGCTCGGCACTTTCTCGATTCAGGATGGCAATTTACAGTTGCTGGCCAATCCGCCGCCGCAGGCGCCGAGCGGACTTGCGACTTCATCTATCGTGCCGTATTTATTCGGGCTGGGCAGCGGCTCGGTTTCCGTGTATCAAACAAATTCCGATGGCTCGATCGCGCAAGTTTCCGGTTCGCCGTTCGCCGTGGCGCAGGGCACCCAACTGCTGAGCGGGACGCCGGCGCTCGCGGATTCAGCCGTGCTGTGGGTTTCGCCGGACTCTCCAATTAGTTTCACCCAAGTTTCGGTAGGGCAAGTATCGCCCTACGTCGTCACTCTCATTAACCAGGGATACGGGCCGCTGGATTTTTCGAGCATCGCGCTAACCGGCGATCCGAGCCTGTCGCTGACCAACACGTGCTCGTCGCCGCTCGCGCCAGGCGCATCGTGCACGGCTACGGTGCAATTCAAGCCTACGGCGGCGGGCACTTTCACCGGAACTCTCACGATCGCGACGAACGTTGGCACGCGCACGCTTTCCATTTCGGCTGCGTCTGTTGAGCCTTATCCGGTTCCCGGATTCAGCATCGCGAGTCCGATGCTGTTCCCAGATACCGCGATCGGTTCGAGTTCACCTCTGACGGTTAAGCTCGAAAATAGCGCGACGCAGGCAACAGGACCGCTCACGGTGAGCAGTGTTTCAATTACAGGATCCAATTCCGGTGACTACACGCAGACGAACAATTGCTTGAACGTGAGTGTTCCCGTTGGCGGCTATTGCACATTTACGATCACGTTCGCTCCGCAGGCTAGCGGCAGTCGCGTCGCGCAGCTCACGTTGCAGGCCAACCTTCCGGACGATCCATCCGGGTTTGGCCTAGGACTGACGGGCAACGGAGCCACCACCGTAACGAAGTACGCATTCAACTTGGCCACGAGCGGGCCGGGAGTCGTCACGCAGTCTCCGCCCGGCGCTTCGCTGCCAAACAACACGACTATCACCGTGACGGCGACCGCCAACGCGAATTCGTCGTTTCTGAATTGGAGCGGTGGGATCTGCGCCAACCAAGGCAGCCTCTCGCCGTGCACGTTTGTGCTGAACAAAGATTTGAGCGTTACCGCAAATTTCGCGGCCAACTTTACGCTGACGACCATCGCGGTTGGCGGCGGCACCATCCAGCAGTCGCCGTCAGGAACTTCGTTTGCGCCGGGCTCTCAGATTCTCCTCACAGCCGTTCCAAATCAGGGGCAGCAATTCGAGATTTGGTCGCCCGCCAGCGCGTGCGACGGGAGTGCCAGCTCGACGACGTGCATCGTGATTCTGAACGCCAATACCACGGTTACCGGCACTTTCACCGGCGGCCCGAGCTACACACTTGCGACGAGCACAACCGGCCCCGGAACGATTACGCAATCACCGTCAGGGACATTATTTCCCGCGGGAACCAGCATCACGCTCACCGCTGTGCCGGGAAGCGGCGGCTCATTCACGAGTTGGTCGAGCGGCCCGTGTGCAGGCAGCACGGCGACCACTTGCAACTTCAACATTTCGGCGAACACGTCGGCCTCGGCCACGTTTGCGACTTTGCCGGAATACACACTGACCGTGGCGATTGTTGGTCCAGGGACGGTTACAGTTTCGCCGTCCGGCACTACATTTCCAGCACAGACTTTGATTACGTTGACGGCGGTACCAAACGCAGGTGCGACCTTCGCGGGTTGGTCCGGCGGAGGCGCGTGCAACGGGAGCACCAGTTTGACGTGCTCGTTCAACATCGATTCGAACACTACGAGAACGGCGACGTTCACCGGCGCGACGAACTACACGTTGACGACGATGGCGAGTGGACCGGGGACGATCACGCAGTCGCCGAGCGGAACTTCGTTCGCGTCGGGGACGGCGATTACGTTGACGGCGGTGCCGGGTACGGGGGCGACGTTCACGAGTTGGAGTGGGGGCGCGTGCGCGGGAAGTACGAATGCGACGTGTACTTTTAATATTTCGGCGAACACCACGGTGACGGCGACGTTTGCGGGTGCGCCGGCGGTGACGGTGCCGAATCCGTCGCAGAGTGGCGGGGCGGGATCGGCGTTCACGTTTGCGCTGAGTTCGAGCGGGTTCAGCACGACGCCGACGTTCACGGCGAGCTGCTCGATTCCGGCGGGCTCGTGCACGGTTTCGGGCACGACGCTCACCGTCACGACGACGGCGTCAGCTTCGCGCGCGACGGAAAAAGCTGCGCTCACGGCGTGGCGTAACGATGACACTCGCGGCTCACGTGGCGGCGGCGCAGCGACGTCGAAGTTCACGGTGCGGCATGCAGCGTCTGCATCGACGCGAGCACAGCTCGAAGTGACGCTCGCGCTGACGACGATGTTCGCGGCGTTCGCGATGTGGCTCATCGGCGCGGCGCCGATGCAACGCAAGCGCGCGACGCCTCGCTTTCGCGCCACTTGCAATGTTCGCGATGTTCGGTGCCCTCATGCTACTCGCCGCATGCGGAGGCGGTGGTGGCGGAGGCGGCCAGACCGGCACGCCTGCCGGCACTTACACCGTAACCGTTACCGCAACAGCCGGTTCGCAGACAGCAAAGACAAATGTGACGGTCACCGTCCAATAAGAAGCAATCGCGCAGGCTGGCGAATCTTCTCAGAGAGGGAAGAGAACGGCATGGGTTCCACCGAGACGCCTCCGTGCCCTCCGGAATTTCTCGTCTTTCTCTGTGGAATGTTTTGATTGTGAATTTGTAGCGCGCGACGAACACACAACAACACAATGCCCAACCAAAAACCGGCATGGATCAAATTCCTGGCAACCGTTGGTGTGCTGGCGCTGATCGTTCCGGCGTGCGCCGCACTCTACGTCTATCCGAACATCAAGCTGCACCTCGACGCGAAGTTCAAGGCGCGCGACGATGCGTTTTACTGGAAGACGCCCGTGCCGCTGAGCGATTCCACGCGCGCGCCGGCGAAGGGGGAACCGATTGCGTACGCCGGCGTGGCGTTCAGCGCGCCGTGGGAACTGTCCGCGAGCTCGGCTCCCCGCGTGATGAATTCCCACTGGGCGTTCATCGACTTTGAAACCGGACTGCGCATGACGCTGGTTACGGTGGCGCCCGGAGAGGCGGTGCACGTTACCGTCGAGCTCCCGAAGGGCGGCGACGCCGGAGCGCAATATCCGTTCGACATTACGGTGCCGAACTACGAAGACATGCGTGAAACTCTTTTCAGCACACCCGCGACGGTGAGAATTTTTACGTCGCGCGCAAAAGCGGCGGCGGCGGCCGATGCGCTCACGAGGAAGTGGGAGCTGACGCAGAATCACAACGACGGAATTTTCACGGTCAACGGGCCGGAGTGCCGCGGTTTTCAGATTGGTTCCCTGGTGACGAGCGACTGGGGCATCCGGCTGCTGCTCTACACCGGCAAGCGCAACGTGCAGATTCGCATCGGGAAGCAGCATCCCGACGTAGGGCCACCGGTGACACAGGCCGACGTGAATTTAATTGTGCAGACGCTGCGCGATGCAGACTGATCGGCGCGGTGTGAGGCGAGCTCGGTAGGTAGCACAGGCAATCCTGCCTGTGGGCGAACGGCGCGGGTAAATCCCGCGGTGTTCGCCGGTTGTCTGTCTTCTTCGCGTGATGCTCAAAAATTCAAATGCAACGGCCGTGTCCGCTTACGCGGACACACAGGCAGGATTGCCTATGCTACTGAATGCAGCGGCTCGCGTGGAATAGGCACGTTGTGCCTGTGGTCTTCTGAATGCAAGTGCACAGGCACGACGTGCCTATTCCACTCCGTAGCTCACTGCTTCGGAGTGGCAGCAGCGGCGGCGCTGGGGCTGGCGGTTTTGTTGCTGGGCGCGATGCTCACGAAGCCGTAGGTTTCGTAGCGCGGAGTCACTCTTCCTTCGTCGATGCGAATCACCGTGTAGCCTTCAGGCGTGCCCATGCGCGCGCCGCGCCACCAGTTGCCGCACACCGCGCCGCTGGTGATGTAGCGCGTCGTTTTGTAATCCACCACTTCGTTGATGTGCGTGTGGCCCTGCAGCACGGCGATCGTGTTCGCCGTCGCGAGCACTTCCTGCACTTCCGGTGAATTCGCCACCGTGAGCGTATTGTATTTTTGCCCGGCCGCGACGATTGCCGCATATGTGCCAAACGCAGTGACCATCGGGCAGTGCACCACGCCGATCACCGGAGTGCCGGGCGCGAGTTTTTTCAGGTCGTCTCGCAGCCACGCCAATTGCTCGTCGTCGATGCGCGCTTCCCACAGGCGGTCCGGCGTCGGCTGGATCGAATCGAGCACCACGAAGTGGTAGCCCTTCTTGTCGAACGAGTAGTAGGTCTTGCCGTAGAGGTCCTCGAACATTTTCTTGCCGTAGAGCGGATCGGTGGGCGAAACGCCGCTCGTGGTGAGCACACCGTACGCGTCGTGATTGCCGATCGCGTGATAGACGGGCATCTTCAGCGCTTTCGAGGAATTGGTGAAAAGGTCGAAGACGAGTTTTGCGCGCGCGGGATTTACACCCAGCGCGTCGAACACGTGATCGCCGCCCATGATTGCGAATTCCGGCTTCGACGCTGCGATTTTCTCGAAGCACATGTCGCAGCCTTTGGCGGCGTCGAGCTCCGGCTCGATGTGCGTGTCCGTGAAGAAAACAAATTCGAGAGGCTCGAGCGCGGCGGCTGCGGCGTGATTCGCAGTGGCGTCGCGCGACATGAACGGCGCGGCAAGCAGCGAGGCGCCCGGTAAAGTGAGCGCCGCTCCTGTCGCGCCCAGTGTCTGTAGGAATCGCCGGCGATCAATCGTCATGAATGCACTCCTCGTGAAAGATCACGGCATCGCGCGCAGCTTCTTCAACATGGCGACGGCGTTGTCGTTGCGCGGATTGAGCTTTAGCGACGTTTCGTAATTCTCGATCGCGAGGTCCTTCTGCCCGTTGCGCATGTAGGCTTCGCCGAGGCTGTCGTAGGTGTTGAAGCCCTTCGGATATTCCTGCACGTTGCGCGCGAAGACGGCGATCGCATCGTCGAGCCGGCCCGCGCCGATAAGCATATAGCCCACCAGATTCAGCGTCGCCTCGCTCATCGGCTCGCCGGGAAGATTCGCCTGCTTGAGCTCGGTGTAATGGTCGAGCGCGGTCTTTGGTCCGTTCGCGAGGTCGAGCAGGAAAAGATCCGCGAGTGGGTCGTTCGGTCCTTTGTAATTCCAGCCAAACTCGCGCGCCACCGAACGAACCACGAAATTGCCGACGGCGATCCCGTGATCGGAATTGGTCATCACGGCCACGCCGTTTCCGGTTTCGTAATTCATCATCAGGATGGCTTGAAAGCCTTCGTCGGCGCCGCTGTGAAGAAAGACTCCGGGATTGCCGGAGTCCATGAAAAATCCGAGGCCCGAATCCGCCACGTAGCGCGTGGTCATCGCCGCAGCCATTTTTTGAGAGACCACTTGATTGGATTTCCCGTTGCGCGCATTCGCGATCTCGATCGCAAATTTCGCAAGGTCGGTAGGCGTGGTCCACAATCCCGCCGCGGCCATTTCCGGATAGATGTGCCAGCCGCCGCGAACCGCGGCACCGTTGTTGTCTGTGCCGATCGCGTTCAGCGCGGCGCGTGCGGCCGGAGGAGGCTGCTCGAAACTGCTCTCCGACATTCCCATCGGCGCGAGCACCAGGTCGTGCATCAGCTCGGCGAACGGCTTGCCGCTCACGTCGGTCATCAGCAGCTGCTCGATCGTCACGCCGCCGCCGGAATACTGGCCCTTTGTGCCGGGAACATATTCCACGCGCACGGGCGGCGAATTCGCGGGCGGCTTGCCATCGAGAATTTGCGGCACGGTGGGAATCGGCGCGCCTACGGCGTAGCCGGCGAATCCGTGCACGCCGAGCCCGGCGGAATGCGAAAGGATGCGCCGCAGCGTGACTTTTTCTTTCACGGTGAATTCGTCGTCGGGCACTTTCCAGCTTTTGAGCTGGTCGTTCACGTTGGTGTCCAGCGAAAGCTGGCCTTTTTCCACCATGGCCAGCGCGCCCGCGGCAGCGACGGGCTTACTGATCGAGCCAGCGAGAAATAAAGTGTGCGGCGTGGTGGGTTCGTGCGATTCGAAGCTCAGCGTGCCGTAACCTTTTGCGGCGACGATCTGGAAATTCTGAATCACGGCCACGCTGATCGCCGGCACTTTGAAATCTTCCATCAGGTCGCCCAGCGAAAAAGTGACCGGAGCTTTCGCGCCGCCGTAGCTGATCGCGGCGGCTTGCGCTTCCACACGCTTCAATTTTTCAGCGGCCTCAGGCGAGATCGCCGGTGCCGCGGAACTTGATGCCGATGGCGTGGCGGCACTTTGTGCTGGAAGTGCTACGGGAAAAACTGCTGCGAGGGCGGCGGCGAGCGCGGCCCAGAGAATCGGCGTAAGTGTGAGTGTCGCGCGAGCGCTTCGGTGCGTGTGAGCCATGTGGCCTCGGAACATTATTGGTGGAATTCGACTTCGGTCGTCTGCCGCACATCGATCTTCTTTCCGCGCGGATCCTTCGCGGGCGTAAATTTCCAGCCGAGCACGGTGTTCACGGCCTGCTGCGTGAGCCCGTCGGGCATGGCCTGCTTCACGCGTACATCTTTCGTGTGTCCGTGCTTATCGATCGTGAACGAAAGAATCACGGTGCCCTGCGCGTGCGCTCGCACTGCTTCGAGTGCGTAGTCGGCTTGGGGGCACGCGATGCATTTCGCGGCGGTGTAGCCCACGGCGCCGTTGATCGGCATCGTCGCAAATTCGTCGGGCTCGGGCGTGACGAGGAGCGACTTCAAGTCCGGCGGGAAGGGAATCGTGCTGGAAAGCTGCGCGATCTTTTTCCCATTCGCGAGGCGGTAAAAATCGAGTGTGAGTTTCAGCCCGGCGTCGGACTCGGTAAGTGTGCCGGAGATATACGAATCGACGGGCGTTCCCGCGTACACCCAGCGCAGCGTGGCCGGGTCGCGCAGGTTGGCGAGGGTGACGCTCATCTCGGTGGCGCGGTCGAGCGTGGCAGTGCGATCTTCGACCTTCAGATTCAACGCCGGCGCGTAGCGCTCGAGCGCAGTGCGATAATCGGCGGCGAGCCGCTCGCCCAGCGCGCTCATTTCCGGTGTGCCGGTGAAATCGAGCACCACCACGTCGCGCAATTGCGCGGCCTTCAGCGCGGAGCCGCCTTGCGATGCGAAGGCGTCGAGCTGCGATTCTTGCGCGCGCGCCGGCGGTACAAGCGGCACAAGCGCGGTGACGCTCAACGCTACGCACGCACCCACCTTGATTCCGTTCCAAACTGCCCCGCGCACGCGCCTTCGCATCGAAACGCCCCCGAGCGCAATAGTGTAACTCGTTCGGACAACGTTGCACCTTGAACTGCATCAGCAACAGCACACAGGCGAACTCCAGCCTGTGCCACAGGCGTGTCTCTTTAAAAGTGGGGGTGCCAGGCCATGCTTGATGCCTGCACGGAGATCGTGCGAAGGACATTCCACTACAGGCAACGCGTCTCGAGTTGAGCCGAACACAGTAGGGGAGCCAGGTTGTGGCACAGGCTGGAGTTCGTCTGTGTGCCGTGTGGCCGCGCGACACAACTTCACACAGGCGGGAACGCCTACGCTACTCGCGAGTGAGTAGCATGGGCAATCTTGCCGGTGTGAGGCGCGGCCAATCGCGGCTGCGCAGGCACAACGGCCCCCAGCGTGCCGCGCCTACAGGGGCCACTTGCGCGGCACGCATCGACGTACAACATCGCCGTACTTCAAGTGAACAGCGTGTCTATTTGGCTGTAACGCGCATCGAGATGCGGCGATTCATCGCGCGTCCGGCGTCGCTGGTGTTGTCCGCCACCGGATGCTCGTCGCCGTAACCCTTCGCATCGAGCCGCGACGGATCGACGCCCATCGCGACCAGCTGCTGCATCACGTTGTTCGCGCGATCCTGCGAGAGTTTCAGGTTCGCCGCTGCGTCGCCCTGATTATCCGTGTATCCGCCGATGCGCAGATGCACGTTCGGATACGCCTTCAGGATGGCCGCGATGTTCGAGAGTTGCTCTTGCGACGAAGGCTGCAGCGTCGCCGAGTTCGTATCGAAGAGCAGCCGGTCGAAATCGAACCAGGTATCCGAATTCACCTGCGCGTTCGGATCCTTGATGAACGTGAGCAGGCGATTCTCGACGCCGTTCTGCGGAATATTCAGCGTGGTGCCGTCGGGAAGCGTGGTCTGGAAGAACGCGCCGAGGCTCTGTCCCGCGCTGGAAATCGCGTTCGTGGCGGTGGTCGCAGCGCTCGATGCGGCATTCGATGCCGTGTTCACGGCGTTGTTCACATTGTTGCCGCGGTTGAAATACCAGATGATCAGGCCGAGCAGGATGATGGCGGCAATCACCAGCAGCCCGAGCCATCCTTTCGGCTTCGCGCGCGCCGCCTCGTCACGCACCGTGTCGCGCGCGTGCATCACGTTGTTGGTCACCGGACTGCTCAACCCGGAAAGCCCCGGAATCGCAAGGCCCGCCGGCAGCATGCTTTTCAGCGCCGGCAATTCCGCCGAAAGCAGATTGCCGAGGCCGGAGGTATTCAGTCCGGCCGTGCTCACCTTCGAAGCGAGCGCACCCAACACCATCGGCGCGGCCGACGCCAAGATCGATCCGGCCGACGAGGAACGCAAGCCCGTCATCCCCGCGATCTTGTCCGTAATCGACGAAGTGTTTCCACCGAACACCATGTTAATTAGAGAGCTGCCCGCCTGCGACGCGACGCTCGACGCCGTGCCCGCCGCCGTGGTGTACGAATTTCCCGCGCCGGCCGCCGCTCCCATCGCGCTGGCGCCGACTCCCTTGATCAGGTTCATCACCTGCCCGAGCATGCTCGTGTTGCTGGCTTGCCCGGCGAGCGACGCCAGCATCGCCACGCCGCTGGTGGTGAGCGCCGATTGCACGCCGGTGCCGGATTCGCCCAGGCTCGTCGCGAGGTTCTGAATCATGTCCGGTGTGATTTGCGATTTCAGTGTGTCGAGTAGTGAACTCATTGCGTTTCCTCCTGTGAAGGGACTGCCAGAATTGCGGATTTTTGTTGCAGGACCCGTTGCCAATCGGAGTTACGAGTGCCGGTGATTTTCAGTGCGCTGCTGAGAGGGCCGTGCGCGGCGCGCGGGTCGAAACGACAGCGGCTGCGGCTGGTTGCGTTTGAATCGGTGTGCGAGGTTCGGTGTGCGACGCGGTGCGTCTAAAGTTGCGGTTGCGTGCGGCGCATGCAGGGCTGGAGGGCGCAGGCGCGCGCTGAAAACGTTGTCACGTGGCCTCAGGCCGTCTGCGCCTGAAGCTGTCGCGATAGTACTCCCGCCCCGCCATTCCGCAAATGAAAATTGCGTGCCCCCCTGCGCCTCGCGGTGAAAAATTCACCGGTTTGTTTGCGTCGCGAGCGGTTAGATAGGCATCTAAATAGCCGTTTGGGACTGAGCCAGTCGCACGGGAGGAAATGATGGGAAAGCTGGATGGAAAAGTTGCAGTGATTACGGCGGCGACGTCGGGCATGGCGCTCGCCACCGCGAAGTTGTTTGTGGAAGAAGGCGCACACGTCTTCATCACCGGCCGTCGCAAAGAGGCGCTGGATGAAGCGCTGAAGTCGATCGGCCGCAACGTGACGGGCGTGCAGGGAGACGCGTCCAAGCTTGCCGACCTCGACGCACTCTACGCAAAAGTGAAAGCTGAGAAAGGGCACATCGATATCTTATTCGCGAGCGCCGGCACAGGCGATTTCGGCGTGCCGCTTGGCCGGATCACCGAAGAAATGTACGAGAAAACATTCGGCACGAATGTACGCGGCACAATTTTCGCAGTGCAGAAGGCGCTACCGCTTTTGCGCGACGGCGGATCGATCATCATGAACGGCTCGATCGTCTCGGTGAAAGGTTTTCCGGGCATGAGCGTGTACAACGCGAGCAAGGCCGCGGTGCGCTCGCTGGCGCGCACGTGGACAAACGATTTGAAGGACCGCAAGATTCGCGTGAACGTGTTGAGCCCCGGCACGATTCAGACCGGCGTGTTCGACGGCGTACCGAAAGAAGTGATCGACGGATTTGTCGCAATGATTCCGATGGGCCGCATCGGCCAGCCGCGCGAGATTGCTACAGCCGCGCTGTTTCTGGCGTCTGACGATTCCAGCTTCATCACCGGCATCGAGCTGTTCGTCGATGGCGGCACCGCGCAGGTGTAGGCGGGATAGCCGATCCGGCTGTCGTCTTACGATCGCCGCTCGAGATCCTCGCAACCATCGCTCACGTACCGCAGCCACGTTAGGCGAGTACGCTAGTGGAATAGGCAGACCTGCCTGTGCTTTTGACTTTGCTGCTTGAGTTCGGAAAATCACAGACAAGTCTGTCTATTCCACAACCGTTCGCTTCAAGTGTGGTCATCGTACGCCATCGATTGTTGCCAGGATTCGAAGCGGTAGCTCGTAAGAGGACAGCCGGATCGGCTATCCACGCCTAGTGAACCGGCACAACTTTTGCGCCGCTGGTGCCGTCTGCGGCGTTGCCCCACGTGATCGCGCGGCGGGTGGCGGCCATCGATGCGGCGTCGTTGAAGACGACGTGATCGCCTACGCGTGTGACGCCGAGTTCTTTCCACATCGCATCGAGATCGACCATGTGGTACTGGTTGCCCATCTGAGAGTACGCGTCTTCGAGCACGTGCGTGCCGGTGGCGCGGTCGCCGGTCTGCAGCGCGCGATCGAGCGACCAATCCACATTAATATTTCCGCCGGCGGCGAGAATCGCGCGCAACGCGTCGTCGAGTCCTTTCGCATTGTGCGTCGCGCGATGAATCTCCACATCGGCGACGAAACAATAAAGCGCGCCGCCCCAGTACGTGTTCGCCCAGGTTTGCGTGCGATCGAGGCCCTGATCGCCTTCGTGCGGCAGGCCTTGATGCATGTCGCGCAGCATCTCAAACCACATTTCGTTTTCGTCGAGGTGATGCGCGCGCACGCGGGCGATCGGCTCGATGTAGGTCGCGATGCCTTCCTCGATCCAGTGATGCTCGTCGGGCATCGAGGGAAACGCGAGATGCGTCATCTCGTGCGTGAGCATCCAGTCGTCGGCGAACTCGTGCGCCGTGGTATCCGCGCCAACGCGGATTTTAATGAGGCCGCCGCCGTGGTCGGGCCACGTCATCCCGTGTCCCACTCCGGCGCGTCCGCCGGGCGCGATGCGCAGATCGACCCGATCGAGAGGGAAGCGGCCGTAGTAGGTCGCCACCGAATCCGCGGCGTCGTGAATCCATGTACGCAGCGCGGCGTCGTCCACACTCCAGGCTCCGTCTCCGATGCTGGCCTCGATTTTCGCCGAGCCTTGCTCGATCACCATCGATCGCGGGTCGCGAGCCTCGGCGTGCAGCCCGTGCACCGCCAACAGGCAATACAAAATCCCCACGCTGAGGCACAACGCCGCCAGTACGGCGACGACGATGATGATCGCAACGCGCAGCGGGCTCGGCTCATCCACCGGCCTTTCCGCCAGGTTGTGCGGACGTTTCTTTCGTCGGCTCATCGTCATTCCATGGTGTCAGATGCCGCGACGCACGCCAAGCGCCGTCTGCATCGCTTCCGATTTTGCTGGGCTGGCGGCGACGCCTGCACGACCACGCCTACTGGATTCGCGCACGATCGCTGCTCGGCGCACGCGCCTATCGGAGTGCGGCGGGTCCTAACGCCGCTTTTCGGAACTCGACGCCACCAAAAGCTGAACGAAGGACGAAGTCCGGGCACGACGCCGAGGGGCGGGGCGTTTACGTCGTGGACGCTAGGCGCGTGATCGAGTTGTTGTCGTGCTGACTTGCGCGAAAGCGGCGTTAGGGCCGCCGCGCTCCGATAGTGGTTGTGCCTGGCATTGCGTCGAGGTGGATTGTTCGCGGAGAAGGGCATTCAGCGCCGCCCTGACCAGCAAAGGCGGACGCACAACTTTCTTGCGCGCGGCGGGTTCTAAATGGTGATGCCAGTTGTCTGTTCGGTCGCGCGCGTCTGGCACCCAGCTTCGAGCAGGACTATATTGAGGATATGAAGATGCGAACGCAGAGGTACATCGCAGCCGCGGCGCTGGCCGCCGCATTCACGCTCAGCGCGCACCCGGCGCAGGCGCAAGCCGCGCCCGCCGGCCCGCAAGCCGGCTCACCCGCCGCGCAGGTCGCCGCGCAATATCCGATTCACGATTACGTGAACGACTACGCCGGCGTGCTCGACGCCGATATGCGCGCCCAATTGACCGGCGTCGCGCGGCAAATAGACGCGCAGCACAAAGTGCACTTGAACATTGTGATCCTCCGCACGCTCAACGGCCAATCCCTGCAAGCCGTCTCCACCGCCATCGCCAACAATTGGGAGTCGCGCCACACCGCGAATCAACGCAGCGTGCAGATTTTTCTGGATATTGACGAGCGCAAGATGCGGTTCGACATTTGCCAGAACCTCGAGAAAATCATCACCAATGACGATGCCGCGAATTTCCGTCAGGATATGACGCCGATGCTGCATGAAGGCGACTACGGCCGCGCGCTTTTGACCGCCGCGCAAAATCTCAGCGACCTGCTCGCGCAGAAAGAACAGGCGCCGCCGCAGGCGAACGCGCCGCGCACTCCGCCGGCGCCGCAACAGGCTCCTCCGCCGAACGCACCGCCCTCGACGAGTTAGCGTGCGCGGCCTGACGGCCGCGCCACACACAGGCAGGATTGCCTATGCTACTGCGCGTTACGCGGTCCTGGGTGGCACAGGCAATCGTGCCTGTGAATCGCTGCGCAGCAGCGACGGATTTCGCTTTTGTAGCATCGTTCGTGTCACGACAAAACCGGCGAGCATCGCGCGGGTTGCCGCGCGCCACTCGCCCACAGGCAGGATTCTCCGAGCCAAAGCCGCTCGGAGGAGGGAGCCAGCCTGTGCTACCTTCCGTCACAGCCGGCTGTAGAATAGGCCGATGAGCCCCCGCACAAACGTCGCTCTTGCGATCGCTGTTCTCGTAGCGAGCGTTTTCTTCCCGCCCGTCGCGCACGCGCAACAGCTTCGAATCGAAATCTTCTCGCGGTGGGACGGTCTGTCGTCCGGCCCGCGAAAGACCTATGTGATTTCCGGCTCCGACGGAAAATACAAGTCGGGCATTCGCCCGATCGATTCGGGGGATGTGGCGGCATTTCTCGCCGCGGTGCACGCACCGCCCGCAACGACGGCGACGCTGGAAGCCTGCGGCATCACGCAGAGCTGGTTGAGCGCGCACGCCGACGGAGCCATGTTCGCCGCACGAGAGAGCGATGACAACGGCAAGCCGGTCATGCCGTCACCGGAACAAGCGGCGCTGTTCCGCAAGCGGTTCGAGGATTTCAGCCAGGCGCAGAGCCTCTTGGACGCAGCGCTGAAGAGGGTAATGCTGGAAGACGAGCCGTTTTTACGCGTCACGATTTCCGAGGGTGGCAACGACACAATCATCAAGACGGACCAAGATGCGCATTTTTTGCTGCCGTGGCTCGACTCGAAGGGTGAGAACCCGAACTACAACTGCCGCATCAGCACGGCGCTCGGAGCGCTGCTGCCAAAGGATTTTTTGAATCGGCAGCGGCTGGTGATCGACGACCCGGACTTCATTAAAAGCATGGGTATCGTCGCGCGAAAATCCGTGCAGGATCAGTGGGACGAGCTCGATAAAAAACGAGACGCGAGTCCGTCGCACTAAGGCGCGGAATAGGCACGTCGTGCCCGTGGTTTGTTGGTGTTCGCGGTGTCAACACTTCAAATTCAAGCGAACAGGCACGACGTGCCTATTCCACGCGGCGAATTATCTTCCCGCGGCGCTGCCTACCAGCGCTTCCACGTCCGCCATTTCTTTCGGAATCGCGGCGGAGAGATTCTCCGGGCCGCCGGGCGTAATTAACACCGTGTCTTCCACGCGGAAGTGCATGTGCTTGTCGGGGAAGTCGATGTAAGGCTCGACAGTCACCACTTGCCCCGCCTTGATCGGGCCTTTTGTAGCGCCCACGTCGTGCGTCGCAAGGCCGACGAAGTGTCCTGGAAATCCCAGCCACTGTTCGCCGATGCCGGCCTTCACGAAAACCGCTTTCCCCGCGTCAGACGCTTCCTCGTACGTATGGCCCACCGTAAGCATCGCGAGCGTGGCCTTCTGCGCTTCGAGATCGACGGCGTACCACTTCGCCTGCTCCGGCGTGAATTTTCCGCTGATGTTGAAGGTGCGCGTGATGTCCATCGTGAGGTGGTCGAGCGATCCGGCGAAATCGAAGACCACCAGATCGTTGGCGGCAATTTGATGGCGATCCGCGAAATAGTGAATCACGTTCACATCGTTGCCCGAGCTGACGATCGCGGGGTACGACGCGCCCTGCGCGCCCTTATCGAACATCTCGTAATACGCCAGCGCCTCGATTTGATACTGGTACATGCCGGGCTTCGCGTGCGCGAGCGCGTCTTTATTCGCTTCAGCGCTGATTTTTCCGATGCGCCGCTCCACTTCGATTTCTTCGGGAGTCTTGATGTTGCGCATCGCGTCGAGAAACGGCGTCAGGTCGCGGAAATGCAGCAACGGGTAGCGCTGCTGGAGCAAATAATTGTCGGCAATGTTTCCGGGGATCGGTTCGTGATAGGGATTTGAAAATTTCCAGCCGTTGTCACGGCCCACTTCGGCACGCGCGCCGTCGGCCTTATCGGGGAAGTTGAGGCGCACCCAAAGGTCGGCGTTGGGCGAATCGCTGCCGGGGCGCGTGATGCGCGCGGAAATAAATTCGTCGAGCGTCGTGATCGGCAGCACCACGGGGTAGCCCATCGCGGCGCGCGCGTCGGCCGACAGTGACGACAGATTCGGCCCGTACACTTGCGCGGTGCGCGGCGCCTGCTGCGGCTCGAAAATGTACGTCTTGCCGCCCACCACGTCGATCAGCATCGCCGAGCCGGGATCCTGCAGGCCGGTGAAGTAGTAGTAGTCGTTGTCTTCGCGATAGTGCGTCGCCTCGGGAATTTCGGTGCGCGCGAAAAGCAGGATCCAGCCCGTCTTGCACTGCGATGCGAGCGCGGCACGGCGCGCTTCAAAGGCTTTCGCCCCGCCGAGGTCCTGGATGGCTTGCGTGTCTGTATATTGCGCGGCGGCGGTGAATGCGCTGGCAAAAACGAGCGCGGCGACGGCGACGACGTTGCGAAGATTCACGAGCGGGCCTCCTGAGGCGGCGTGAGAAATTCCGGCAACGTTGTATCACATTTCGCGCCTCGAATGAGGCGAGGAGAAAACAGCACTACGTCAAAACCAAAACATTACACAGAGAACACCGAGAACTGCATGAGGGCACGGAGGCTCTGTGCTTGGCGGCGAATTCTCGGTGCACTCGATGGTTTTCTCGGTTTTCTCTGTGAAATGTTCCACGCCTTTGAATCTGTCACGCTTCGTCGAGCGCAGGCGCGCGGCGGTAGAGCGCGTAGGTGACGACCAGCGCGGCCATGCCCATCACCGCCGCGAATAAAAATACAGCGTGATAGCCCGCGTGCGTGACGATCACTCCCGCCGCCGGGCCTGAAACTCCCAGCGCGAGATCGAAAAACGCCGTGAAGATCCCCAGCACCGTGCCCCGGTTCACCACTTCCACGCCGCGCACTGCCTCCACCCCCAGCGCCGGAAACACCAGCGAAAATCCAATCGCCGTGATCGCCGCGGCAAACATCGCCATCTGCGGCGAATTCGCGCGCCACTGCATCAGCAGGCCGAGAATATCGATCGACAGGCAGACCATCACCACGCGAAATCCGCCGTAGCGCGGAATCATTCCCGCGAAAATCAGCCGCGTCACCACGAAGCAAATTCCGAAGATCGTAAGCGTCAGCGCCGCGTGCGGCCAGTTGCGGCTCGCAAAATAAAGCGTGGCGAACGACGCGATGCATCCGAATCCGATCGACGCCATCGCCAGCGTCAAGCCGTGCGGCGCCACGCGCTCCAGCAAATGTTGAAACGGATGCGGCTCGCCCGGCTCAGGCGGCACCTCGGCGATCGGTTTCGCGATCGCGTAGCCGGCGATGGGAATCAGCGTCATCACCACGGCCAGCGCGCCCATGCCCCAGCGGCCAACGATCCACACGCCCAGCGGCGCGCCGGCAGCCACCGCGCTGTAACCCATCACACCGGACCACGCGATCACCTGCGTTGTATTCTCGTGGCCCACGCGGCCGATGCCCCACAGCGTTTGCCCCGTGGCGACCAGGCTTTCACCGGTGCCCAGAAAAAGCCGGCTCACGAAAATCACGGCGAGCGCGACGAACGGCCAGCGCACTCCAAACGACGACGCCACCAGCAGCGCGCCACTGATGATGCACGCCCACAGTCCGATCACGACGGTGCGTTTTGCGCCGGTGGTGTCGCTCATGATGCCGGAGCGCGGCCGGCTCAGGAGCGTCGCCACATACTGCATGCTCACCACAATTCCCGCCATGAGCGGCGAAAATCCCAGCGTGACGTGCGCGAACACCGGCATCACGGCCAGCTGCATCCCGATCACCAGATAAATCAGGAAGCTCAGCGATGCGGTGATCGCGATTTTGACGGTTACGTTGAGCGATGAGGAAAGCAACGGGCGATGTCCTGAACCACTTCGTGCCCACCATTTTCGCACGCCACCGCTGCGCGCAGCACATCCACTTTGGCTTTCAAAACGCGGCACGCAGCGTAGGCTTCGGCCTGCGCATCGCTGCGGCAGCTGCGACGGACGTCGCCGTGCCTAAGTGCGTGGCGCTTGAGGAATATGAAGTCCGTGCGAGTCTCCGCGCCGACTGCAGTCGCTCCGCCTCGCACTTCGCAGACTGAAGTCTGCGTTACGCGCGGGCTTAAGCCCGCTTCTCACACAGGCAAGCATGCCTATGCTACTGCGCGACGTAGCATAGGCATTCGTGCCTGTGTGCCTTTTCTGCGTTTCAGTTTTTCGAAGGCGCGGAAGCAGCAGCGGTCGTAGCAGGCTTCGTATCTCGGCCCGTGCTCACAACGATCTGCGCTTCGTCATTGGTTTTGATATTCAGGAAGATGTTACGCAGCACGGCGTATTGATCGCGCGGGAAGTTGATTTCCCCGAGCGCGAAGTGACGTTTCACCTCGACCGTCGCGCCACTGGCACCGCTCGAAATCTGGTACAGCACCGACGTGCCTGCCTTGACGTCTTTCGCCTGCGGCGTAGCTTCCGTCGTGTATCCATCGGGTGCATGCACCGTCACCACGTCAATGTCATCAAAACGTTCTGGAAAACGAATCGCGTTCACGCGCGTCTCACTCTCGAAGTCGGTGGCGAACGCCGGCCTGAACAGCGCCGCGGGAAATAAAATCCGGCGGCCCACCACCGAACCGAAGTTCGGGACACTGATCGTTGCTTCAATGGTGAGCGGATTGGCCGTGTCATCCCAGCCGCCAATCCGCGTGATCACGGCTGTCGAACCTCGCGGCAACTGGCTCTGCAATTCTCCCGAGAAATGCTTTTTGCGCCCGGTTTCGTCCGCCTCGCGCAATAGCGTCCGGCGTGCCGCAGCCGATACTCCCGTGAACACGTAGAACGACCTTCCGGTGGCGCCGCCATTTGTATCGAGCGTCAAATCCACAGTACGTGAAACGCTTGCGTCGCCACTTGGAGCGGAAGGCGTTTCAATCATCTCTCCGCCCTTTTTCGAGATGCGCACGCCCTTGCTTTCCGTGTCGGGCCAGGGCAGATATCCAAACGGATAGTAAAGCGCAGCGGGATCGAGCCAGTATTCACGGTCGCCGGCTTTTACCCACACCAGGTCAGCGGATAGTTGAGAGGTGTTTTGGCCCGCCGGCGAGAACACGTCACGATTGCGGGGAACGATGTAGACGGCGTCAGCCTCGAACCCCGCGGCGCGAGCGAGCCCGATGAAAAACCAATTCACCTGCCGGCTCCAGGCGTAGTTGTGCTTGATCACGTCTTCGACGTTTTCGTTCGGCTTGATCTCTTCTTGTTTGCGCTCGGCGGCCGATTTTTGGGGCTGGTAGCTGAGGTTCGGTATCTGCTGCGCGCGGGTGTAGAGTTTGCGCAGTTTCTGATCGGGCGTGTCGCTTGCGGCGATGGTTTGCGAGACGATTCCGTCGAGAACGCTTTTCTTGTCAACGAACTTATCCACCTGCCCGCTCCACGACTTCGCCTCGTTGTTCCAGAAGTCTTCGGTGGACTGCGAGCGTGACATATTCCCAAAGCGATAGAAAAATTCTACCCGCGCTTCGAGAGCGCGCACCGGCGGCATCAGAGGTTCCGTCGCGATTCCATTCAAGTTGTGGACTTCCATCTTGTAGGAGCCGTCGCGCTGAAGTTGTGGCAACAAACCGGGTGCAAGATTGATCGTCCGGAAGAAACAAGACTCCTCCGACTTAACACGCGGGCTATAGGGTTCGATCGAAAAATAGGCGTCGCGCATAAAAAGAGGCCCGGAGACCCTCCAATCTTGGCCGTGCATAAATCCGCGCATGAATGTCTCGCGATACTTGTATTCGATTACCGAGCCAGGCTGAACTTGTGACAGCGAGAACACTTTTTCCATCCAGCCCGAATCGCCCGTCGTGTCGATCGGTTTTTCAAATACCTGGCCGCCAAAATTCACCACGGTGCCGTCGGGCTCGATGGTGCGTGCTCGAATGTCCTTGATGTCCGATTCGTTTTTCCAGTAGGCGATTTTCACGTCGGAACTTTTCTCGGCGCCTTTCGTCGTGAAGATTTTCACCCGGTAATATTCCTCATCGAATTCGCCGTTCAGTCCGTTGTTACGTGCATCCACGTGACTGCTGCGGTAGAGGATCATCGCGTCGGCGCCGGGTTCGGCGGGATTGTCTTTCATGGCGAGGTCGGCAGGCGGGACGGGAAGCCACTCGTCGGCGACGACGGTCGTGCGCGTGACGACCAGCGCGATGGCGGCGGCCGTGGCGAGGATCGCGATGAAGAGTGCGAAACGTGCTGCGTTGCGTCGAGGAGTAGTCACGAGCGGCCTCAATTCTTCGCCGGCGAAGCGGCAGTCGCCGTCGCGGGCTTGGCATCGGCGGAAGTGGTGAATACGGCTTGCGCTTCGTCGTTGGTCTGGACGGCGAGCATGAAATGGCGGACCGACGCGTACTCGTCGCGCGGAAAATTAATGTCGTTGATCGTGAGGTGCCGGGTGATTTGCAGCGTCTGGCCGTGCTGCGTGGACCCCACGATGTAGCTGAACGAATTGCCTGCGACGATCTTCTTCGATTCCGGCATCACGCCGATGGTGTAGTTCGCCGGCGCAGTCATAGACACGCTGTCTATTTGTTGGTAGCGCTGGCCGAAGCGAATCGCATTCGAACGCTTTTCCGGATGAAACGCCGCGCGGTGGCTCATCAGAAACACGGTGATGGGAACCAGCAGCCTGCGCCCGGTGACCGATCCGAATGTGGCCAATCTGATTTTCCCGCTGAACTCGAGCGGTTTCGACGTGTCATCCCAGTTGGTGATCTGATCGACGCTGATGTCCGCGCCCTGCGGCAAATCGCGTTTCAGTTCACGCTCGAGTGCGACTTTGCGGCCGGCTTCGTCGTCGTTGTAGATCGATTCACGCTGAATCGCGCCCTCCGCGCCAGTGAAGCTGATGTCGAATGTGCCGGTCGCGCTGCCATCGTCGGCGAGTTGAAGTTCTACGTTGCGGGTCGCGGTGGCGTCGCCGCTTTTCTGCGCGGGCGTGGTTACAAAGTCGGCGCCATTCTTGCTGAGGCGAATTCCATTCGACTCGGTCTCGTTCCACGGCAGCAGGCCAAATGGAAAATATTTGGACGCAGGATCGAGCCAATACTCCTTGTCGCCGGCGCGGACCCATACGAGGTTGTCGTCGAGCTGGTTTACAGCTTGTCCATTGGGAGTGAAAATGCTGCGGTCGCGCGCCGCGATGTAAACCATGTCGGCGTCGAAGCCCGCGGCCCGCGCGAGACCCACGAGCAGAATATTAATCTGATAGCCCGTGGCGTAATCGTGCTTCAGCAGCTCTTCCACGTTGTTATTGGGCTTGATCGCTTCGGCTTTCAGCTCCGCCGCGGATTTTTCATCCTGAAAACTGAGGTTGCGCACTTTCTGCGCGCGATTGTAGAGCTTTT
Source organism: uncultured Acidobacteriota bacterium (assembly GCA_963702125.1). GTDB lineage: Bacteria > Acidobacteriota > Terriglobia > Acidiferrales > UBA7541 > Palsa-295. The sequence goes on along the minus strand of OY969716.1, from coordinate 1,855,160 downwards.
GCAGCTTTTGCTCGGGTGTATCTCCCGCGACGACGGTTTCGGAAACCACCTGCGCGAGCGCGGATTTCTTGTTGAGGAATTTGTCCACGTCCGCGCCGCGCTGCTTGCCAATGGCATTCCAGAATTGCGGCGCGCTCACTCCGGCAGGCTCGCCCATGTCGCGGTAGAAAAAATCCACGCGCGCCTCCAGCGCACGCAGCGGAGGCATCAACGATTCATCCGCGATGCCAGGCAGATCGTGAACCTCCATTTTGTAGGAGCCGTTGCCCTGGCGCAGCGGCAGCGTTCCCGCGGGAAGATTCGTGGTGCGGAAATACAGCGTAGGATCCATGCTGCTGCGGGCGGCGTAGGGATCGATCGAGAAGTAAGCGTCGCGCATGAAAAGGTGCTGCGACACTGTCCAGTCCTGCTCGAAAACGAAATCAGGCTTGTACGTGCGGCGGTAGCGATACTCGATGATGCAGCCGGGCTCGACCTGCGGGAGCGTGAACGTCTTACTAAGAAAATTCGAGTTGCCGCTCTTTTCGAGAACCTTCTCGTAAACCTTTCCGTCGAAATTGACGACGGTGCCGTCGGGCTTGATGGTGCGCGCGGCGATGTCCACGATATCGGAGTCGCCGTGCACAAAATCGATCTCCGGCGTCGATTCCTCGTCCACGCCTTTCTGCGTGAAAATCTTGATGCGAATGTATTCGAGGTCGTATTCGCCGTCGATCGATGCGCGGCGAGCGTCCACGTGGCTGCTACGGTAGAGGATCATTGCGTCGGCGCCGGGTTCGGCGGGATTGTCTTTCATGGCGAGGTCGGCGGGCGGGACGGGAAGCCACTCGTCGGCGACGACGTTTGTGCGCGTCGCGACCAGCGCGATCGTGCTGGCCGTGGCGAGGATTAAGGTGAAGAGTGCGAAGCGGGCGGCGTTGCGTCGGCCTGAATTCAAGAGAGTGTCCCTTTATCGCGGCGGCGCGCTATGTGCCTGTGCGCGCGCGGCTGTGGCTAGCGTAGCTGCGTGTGCGTGGCCGCGGTGGGGGAGAATACGCGCCGATGTCGTTCGCGTCAATACGCGCTGGGATTAACGTCACGCCGGGCGCGAGGCGCGTGGAATAGCCTGCCGCGCACGCTGTTCTCAGGCGAACCGAACATGTAAAACGGCTTCGATCGCCGCCGGACCTCGATTCGATCCAACGCTCCCTGTAGGGGCGGGTTGCGCTGCCGTTGCGCAAGCCGGCGCATTTGTTGCGTGGCCCCACACAACTGCGCCCGCTTCCATTCGCTGCGCGAATGAAACCGGCCTCTACAGGTAGGGTTAGATCAGATGGCGCGCGTTGTTGGGAATTGCGTCGGCGGGAAACTTTACGCGCCGAATTGGCGGAGGTGATGATCGAGGTGCTTGTACATTAATATGCCCCACTCGTCGGGCGTGAGCGGGCCGAAGAAGCTGTGCGGGTGAGTGGTGCATCCGGCGGGGCCGGCCGCCGCGAAGCGATCGATCAACGTCACCAGGCGCGTGCGTTCCGCGTCGAGGTTGCGATCGCCGCGCACCACCAGCTCCGGCATCGTCGGCGAATTACGGCGCATCGGCGCGTCGTCTTTCAGCGCCAGCGGCTTCACGATCCATCCGAGCAGCCGCCCGGCAAACACCCGCGGCAGATTTTTGTCGCCGAGGGCCATCTCCATGCTCGTGCAGCAGTGCGCCATCGCTTGCGGCGCGGTCATCGAGCCCCACTGCCGCGCGCTGTCCGGGCGCAGCGATGCGACTCGCTGCTTCACTTCCTGCACTTGCGCCGCGTTGTAGAGATTTTTCATGGCTTGCGCGTGTTACGGGCGGCGGCCGGCCATGCGCGCTTCTACTTTTGCCGCCGCTTCGTCCAGTTTCTTCGCGGCTTCGCGCAGAAACGATGCGGTGCGGCGCTCGGTCTCGGGCGCGACTTCCTGCTCCACGTACTGGCGGATTTTCGTGAGTTCTTCGTCGATGCGGCGGCCAAATTCCTCAAAGCGGTCCATGTGCGTCTCCGTGATGCGCGATAAACGGCCTGAGCCACAAGGATAACGGTTTTTCTGCCGCGGTTGGAATAGCCTGGCGCATGAAAGCCGCAAAGGCACACAGACCCTGCCCATGCCGCGGACGTGTGCACATTTACGTTCACGCGCGGCACCTTCACTCCGCTGAACGAGGTGAACAGCTGTTGCGCGGCGCTTTGATTGTAAAGGGCACACACGCCCGGCGAGGCAGCGCACACCACGCCGCACTCCGACAGGCGTCGCCACTGCGGAGCGATCTCCGAAGATGGTGGTTCGCCGCAAAGTACGTTGCGCCGTGCTGTGACCTGCAAAGCCTCGGAGAGCAACATCGTGCTACTGAAGTTCGTGGAATAGGCACGTCGTGCCTGTGGGTTTGATTTTTTTTCCAAGCACTACAAAACCACAGGCACAACGTGCCTATTCCACTGCAAGGCAGAGAACCGCCTGTGAGGCTGTCCGACTCGCCTACGCCTGCCTGCGCACCGAGGCTCTGGTGCGCATCACCGCAAACGCCAGCGCCGCGAGACCTGCGAACAGCAGCACCGGTGCACCGGGTTCGGGCATCGGGTTCGTGCCACCGCCGCTGGTGCTCGCCGGGCCCACCGTCACAGACGCCGCCGCTTCCGCATACAATCCGCTGAAGACCAGGTCGTTGATCGGATCGAAATTCACCGAGTTCGGATCGACGCTGTACACGTCGTAGCTGATCACCACGTTGCCGTTCACCGTTCCAGTGGACGACGCGTTAATTAGAAAATCGCCGACGCCGTTGCCCGGAGTCCACGCCTGCGTCACCGTCGATTCGCCCGCCGACGGACCCACCACCACGTACGCATTGCCGATGTTGTCCGTGTAGCTGCCGAAGGGATTCGTGCACGGCGACGAGATCGCGCCGGTGCAGAATTGCGAGCCGGTGATCACGTCAAAGTCGCTGCCGGTGGTGAGCGTGTAGCCCCAGCCGATGTCGGTCCCCGCCGGCGATTGGATCGCGCCGTTTGTAGGATCGAGCGTGAATGTTGCGATGCCCTCGCCGTCGGCTTTCGCGTGCGAAGCGAAAGCCGCGAGGCAAGCGGCGGTGATGATTGCGTTGCGAAATGCTTTCATTGGGTCGTTCCTCCTGAATTCCAAATCTGCGGGGCCGAAAAAAGTGCTGTGGTGCTACTCGAACTGATTGGTGCGAACGATGGTGCCCGTCAACGTTCCGTTGTTCGCCGTGTAGGCGATCGTTGCGGTGTAACGGTTGGCCGCGGCACAGCTCGAGAAATCGAATACCCACTGATACGTGACTGTCTGGCCGACCGGAATGTTCATTGGGCCGGAAAACGAGTCGCCGCCTCCGAGCGGGGTGCACGGAGTGCCGGCAGTCTGCGTGAGCGTCACTGAGCTGGGATATGCGCCGATGACGTAGCCGGGACCGTTATTGGTCAGTGTGATGTACCAGTATCGAAACTGAGGGCTTCCGGTCTTGGCCGTGATATTGCCGGCGATCGTCGTCGAAGGATCCGTGAAGTTGGCGACGATCGATTGCGGCTGGTTCATCACCACTGTCGTTGTAGTCGCGTTGGGCAATGTGACGCTGCCGGTCCAGCCGCCAAAGAACGAGCCTGGTTTCGGCGTGGCCGTAATCACGCGAACCATGCCTTCTTTAATTCCGTAAGTTCCTGGAGCGGGATCGGTGGTGCCGTCGTTTGCCGCGATCGCCTGGATCGTCAGCGCTTCGAGAGTTGGGGGAGTAACCGCGTTACCCGGATTGCATACGTTGCCAAGCAACTGCCGGAACGGACAAAGCTCGAACGCACCAACGTCGTAGCCCGAACCCTGTGGCCGATAGACACCGCGCTGATCGACGTCCAACGCGTAAGAAGCATTAGCAGTGTCCATCGCCGAGCTGTTCTGCGGAATCGCCATCGTCGGCGTCAGGCCGCCGTTGTTTTGCAGCGGGCCGAGATTCGGATTGATGTTGGTCAAGTAGCCGGGGCAGTTGCCGTTCTGGCCGATGATGTTCCCCGTGCCGACCACTTGAATGCCGGTGCCGGCCATCACGCATTCGTTCGGAGATTCAGTGGTGCTGCCGTTGTTGACGATGATCGAGTTGTAGAGATTGAACGTCGCCGTGCCGGTGCTGTCGCGGTAGATGTACACGCCGCCGTACGGGCCGGTGGTCTGGTTGTTGCTGATCGTTACGTGCTGCAAAGTCACGCTGCCGTTGTGCGAAAAAATCGCACCACCCGCATCCGCGCCATTGTCGGCCTGGCCGGGATTCGGCGCGCCGCCGCCGTTGCCGCGCACCGCGACGTTGTTGTAGAAAGTGCTGTTGCGGATGGTGATCGTGCCGCCGTCGTTGAAGATCGCTCCGCCCAGCGCGCCGCCACCGCCGCCAAAAAAACTTCCCGCGTTGCCGCCAAACGGTCCGCCGGAGCCTGGATCGCCCGAGCCGACCACAATTCCATTGGCCGCCGATCCGCCGCCTCCGCCGAATCCGCCATTACCGCCCAGCGTGCCGCCAAGATCGCCGGACCAACCCCCACCGCCTCCGCCGCCGAATCCGCCGTTACCGCCATTGCCACCGTGCGCGCCGCCTCCGCCACCGCCTCCGCCGTAATTTCCCGCTCCGCCATTGCTGCTTGCGAAGATCGACGACACGCCTCCGCCGCCGCCTCCGCCCGGACAAGGCGCATCCTGGCCATTCGCCGTCTGTAAGCCCTGGTCGTAAACGTAGCCGCCGTAACCGCCGCACAACGGGCCGCCGTCTCCCGAAGTGTCCGCCTCCACGACCGTGCCACCACCGCCGCCGCCGCTGTTTGCGGTGATGGTTCCCTCCGCGCCGTCTCCATATGCGCCGCCGCCCCCGGCTCCGCTGAACGAGATTGTCGTGCCCGAGGTGATGTTCGTTAAGATCATGCCGCCGTTGCCATGCATTCCGCCGCCACCGCCGCCGCCCCCCGAGCCGAACGTCTGTGACCCGCCGTTGCCGCCCATCGCGGTGTTGCTGTCGAAGGTCACGTTGGTCGCGTTGACGATTCCGCCTTGCACGTAAATGGCGCCGCCCGCGCCGAGGCCTCCGCCTCCGCCGTATTCGCCGTCACCACCGCGCGTGGTGAAACCTTGAATGTGCAAATCCTGCAGCGAAAGATTGCCGGTGTTGGCCACCACGAAGGCGTGAACCGTCTGGGCGTAGTAAGCCAGAGGAGCGGTGTTCGGGCACGGATAGAGTGCCGTCTCACAGACGGCGAAATTCAGGGTGGCTCCGTTGCCCTGGATGGTCACCTTGCCGGTGATCACCGGAGTGGCGCTGGGTCCAACGGAATTGGTGGGCTCGACGATCGAGCCCATCAGGCTGATCGTCACCGGAGTGTCGCCCGTGGGAAGCACGATCAGATCGTCGCCTTGTCCCACGACGCATCCGGTCGGAGCCGTGACGGGGTTGTTGTTTGCGTCGTAGCTCACGATGGCGATCGCCTGGTGATACATCGAGGAATAAAGCGCGTCGGTGAACGAACAGCCGTGGTTCTGGCCCGAGTCGCCGATCAAGTCGGTGACATAGATTACCGAGCCGGACTGCGCCTGCGCGCTCCGGCCCCCGAGCAGGATTCCCGATACAGCAAATACGGTGCATAGCAGGATCGACTTCCAACGCATCGCGTTCCAACCCATCGTCGCCATTTCCCCTCGCGCTCGCCGGACGTACGCAGACCAGCGCGCACCTTGCCTCGACGGCATAGAAATATTTTCGGTCTGGACCACCAGGATGGCGGCAGACCACGGCCCCTCGTCCGTCCGCGATGAGCTTCGGCTTGAGTCTCGATCTCAATCCGAGCGCATGCGGCGAGCGCGGGCCGTGTGTGGCAGCGTGGTATCTCAAACTGCGACGACAGGTCAATGCAAGCGGGGTGAGGAACGAATGAAATCGAGGTGAAGGCCCAAGGCGATAGAAATGCGCAGTTTAATGGGGTACTGGGACTCGCGAAAAGCACTTCCGGTAGTGAAACGTTTCTCGTTTCGTGGTATCACTCTCCCAGTTTTTTCCCCGCCCGCTGGGCGGCTGGACTTCGCATGCCCACCTCAAACCGATCGCTGCGCTTTGGTGTCTTCGAGCTGCGCCCCGCCACGCTTGAACTTTATAAGGGCGCGATCCGGCTGAAACTGCGCCCGCAGGCGTGCCGCGTGCTCGAGCTGCTGGCGGAAAACTCCGGCGAGGTGGTGTCGCGCGATCAACTGCGGCAAAAATTGTGGCCCGAGCAGCCGTATGTGGATTTCGAGCACGGGCTGAATACCACGGTGAAAGAATTGCGCGGCGTGTTGAACGATTCGGCCGCCGAGCCGCGGTTCATCGAGACGCTGCCGCGGATCGGGTACCGGATGATTGTGCCGGTGGCGGTGGAAGAAGGCTCGGGGCGGCATCCGGTGATAGCGGACCCGGCGGCTGCGGCGCCAGCGAGTGTTTCCGGCGCGAGCGCTGCTGCTGCGGCGATCGAGCCTGTTGCGTCAGGCGTGTCTGAAGGGAAGTCCGCTCGGAATTCGGCGGTTGCGACCGCCGCCTCGCCTCCACAAAAATCGAACCGTGCGATGTGGTGGATCGCGGCTGTGGTGGCCGCCGCAATCATCGTGGCGTCGCTCTACATCGCGTGGCGCAGATCATCGAGCGCGCATGAAACGGCGTCCGCGCCCGCTTCGGCGGCTTCCTCGAAGCAAATGCTCGCCGTGCTGCCGTTCGAAAATCTCACCGGCGATGCCTCGCAGGAATATTTCAGCGACGGCCTCACCGAGGAAATGATCGGCCAGCTCGGACGGCTCGATCCGCCGCGGCTCGGCGTGATCGGCCGCAATTCAGTGATGCGCTACAAAACCAATCACGAACCCACGTCGCAGATTGGCCATGAATTGGGAGTTTCGTATCTGCTGGAGGGAAGCGTCCGGCGGGACGCGGAAAAAATCCGCGTGTCGGCCGAGCTGATTCAGGTGGGCAACGGAGCGAGCGTCTGGTCGCGCGAGTACGACCGGCAGCTCGAGGATGTGCTCGCGCTGCAATCGGAAATCGCGCACGAAATCGCCGGTGAAATTCACGTGGCGCTGGATGCCCCGAATCCGGCGGCGGCTGCCGCCGCGCAGCCGCAAACCGCCGCCTCGCGCGAAGCCTACGATCTTTATTTGCGCGGACTCTATTTCTGGAACGAGCGCGGCCAAAAGAATATCGAGCGCGCCACGGATTATTTTCAGCAAGCCGTGGCAAAAGACCCGGGCTCGGCCCGCGCCTACGCGGCTCTGGCGAATTCCTACGCGCTGGTGAGCGGCTACGCGGGCGTTCCGCCCAAGGATCTTCTGAAAAAAGCGGACGACGCGGCGCGGCGCGCCGTACAGCTGGACGGCAATCTGGCCGAAGCGCACGTGGCTCGCGCGCTGGTGGCGCAGGATTGCGACTGGGACTGGGCCACGGCGGAGAGCGAATACCGGCGCGCGATCGAGCTGGACCCCAACTACGCTACCGCGCACCATTGGTACGGCGAGTATCTCGGCCTGATGGGCCGCTTCGACGAATCGCGCCTGGAATTCCAGCGCGCTCGCGAGCTCGATCCGCTTTCATTGATCATCCAGGCGGACGAGGGCATCACGCTGTATTACGCCCGCGATTACGACGGCGCGATCCGGCAACTCCGCGCCGTGCTGGACATGGATCCCGCGTTTCCGCGCACCGGCCCGCTGCCATTCGCCTACATCCGCCAATCCAGGAACGCGGATGCCTACGCCTGGCTCGAATCGAAAAAATGGGCGGGCGCCGAACCGTGGTACCGCGCGACCGAGGCGTATCTGGACGCGCGCACCGGAAAGACAAATGAGGCGCACGCGGCGCTGGACAATTTGCTTCGCATGAACGAGCGCCGGCAGATCGACCCGCTCTATCTGGCATACGCCTACGTCGGCCTCGGCGACAACGGCAAGGCCTTCGCGTGGCTCGAAAAAGCGCGCGACACGCACTCGCTCTCGCTCACCGCGCTGAAAGTCGATCCCATCTACGATCCGCTGCGCGGCGACGCCCGCTTCACCCAGCTCCTCCGCGACATGAATTTCCCGCAGTAGTCCCGGTGGGCGTGGCCTATACTTCCGCGATGAATTCCGCCCCTGCTATGGGCCGCAGTTCTTGGTCCGCGCGCCATCCCATCACCGCGTATTTCGTCTGGACGTTCGCGATTTCATGGACGCTCGCGCTGGCTGTGGCGTCGCCGCATCTTCTTCGCCGCGAGCCGCTGCCGCAGCTGACGGGCATTCTGATGTTTCCCGTCATGCTGCTCGGCCCGAGCGTAACGGGCGTTTTTCTTTCGTGGCGCGTGGGCGGAAAAGACGGCCTGCGCGATCTTGCGGCGCGCCTCATGCGCCTGCCTTCGCGGGGCTGGTGGCTGGCGGCGCTGCTATTGCCTCCGGCCGGCGTGCTGGCGGTGCTCTGGCTGTTGAAAGCCGCGGCCTCGCCGGCGTTCACACCGAACTTTTTTCCGATCGGCGCGGCGTTCGGCGTTCCGGCCGGCGTGCTCGAGGAAATCGGCTGGACGGGCTACGCTTTTTCGCGGATGCGCGAGCGGTTTGGCGGTTTTCGCGCCGCGCTGATTTTAGGCGCGCTCTGGTCGCTGTGGCATTTGCCGGTGATCGATTATTTGGGCACCGCGTACCCGCACCGCGATTGGCTTCCGGAATTCTTTCTCGCCTTCGCGCTGGCGATGACGGCGATGCGGGTGCTGATTTCCTGGCTCTACTCCGGTACCGGCAGCGTGCCGCTCGCCCAGCTGATGCACATCAGCTCGACCGGTTCGCTCGTGATTTTTGGAGCGCCGCACGCGTCCGCGCCTCAGGAGGCCGCGTGGTATGCGCTCTACGGCGTGGTGCTGTGGTTCGCGGTCGCGCTGGTGGTGGCAAAATTCGGCGTCCAGCTTTCTTTGCCGCCAGCGGCCCGTAAGGAAAAGCACTCATCGCAAGCGAGCCCGTGAGAGTTCGCTACAGCGACGTTCGTCCCGTGGCGGTCTTGTACGTCTCGATGGATTGCGCGAGCGACTGCGCAAACGCCGTGGCGCCGGCGGCGGTGACGCTCGCCGGAAGCTTCAGCAGCCCGCTCGAGGAAAGATTCTGCATCATCGAGGCGATCGCGGCGTTCGCTTCGGTCCAGTTCACCGCGCCGCCGGTGGTCGAGCTCACCACGTAGGAATCGATCACCCGCAGCATCGTGCCGGGCGACATCACGATGCCGGTGGGCGAGTTCATCGCATTCACCAGGTCCTGCACGAACCACTCGACGTCCTGCTGGCTGGTCCCGGCGGGCAGCACGATGAAGCCGTCCTGAATGGCCGCGGCGACGATCGAATCGATCGCGGCGGTTTGCGCGGCGGCGTTGGCCGAGCCGCCGGCGTTGGTGGCGGGCATCGCGTCGGCCACGGCGCTTGCGAGCGCCACGGCGGCCAGCGACGCCTGCGGCGACTGCACGATCTTGGACACCGACACGCCGTACGCCTTGAATTGCGCCATGGTCATGCCGTATTGCAGCGTGAGCAGTTTCGCGCGCACCGCATCGCCGACGAAGCAATCCACCGCCGCATCCGGCGCCGACGTGCAGTTTTGCGCGCCCGCCGACGGCGCCACGCCGAAGCTTGCCGCGAGTATCGCCGCGCCCAGACACACCTCGACCCACGCTCGTTTTCGCGATTTCATTTTTTCCAGTCTCCCCCGGGTGAAAACCTGTAGCGCCCGAAAAGCTGTGGCCGCGCAACGCTGGGCCGTGCGCGCGGCGGGCGTTCCCGCATCCACTCGACGTCACTGCATCGCGTGCATGATGCGGCGCGGCGCGCGAAAGCGGCAACTGTCCGCGCGGACAGATTGAGTACATCGAAAGTTCAGAGCGAAGGGAATGGCGGGTGCCGGACAAAGAGCGGGGAAGCGACGGGAATTGCGCGAGCCGCGGCGCGCCAGCCCGGATTTACGCGCTGACGCTGCGGCTGGCTTGCGGAAGGATCTGCACGATCGAGTGAATCCACTCGAGAATTCTCGAGAAGCGGAATTCGTGCGCGGCGAGCGACGCGCGAATGAATTCGTTCGCCGCTTCGCCGTCCACGTCGAGGAAGTAGCCGTTCGAGCGCAGCATCGTGTCCGCCACGGCAAAAGCGACGCGCTTGTTGCCGTCGAGGAACGGGTGATTGTTGGTAAGCGATTCCATCAGCGCCGCCGCTTCTTCGAGCAGGCCGCCGTAGTAGCCGGTGAGCGGACGGAAAATCGCCGATTCGAGAAGTCCGGCGTCGCGAACGCCATGCGCTCCGCCGAACTCCTCAATCAAGATGCGATGCACTTCGGTGGCTTCCGCTACGGTAGGGTAGAAGTGCGTGAACACTATTTCGCCAATAGCTCGAGAAGCTTGCGGTTGCGCTCGATCGACTTTCTGGCGTGCGCCATCATCTCGGGACGAATTGTTTCCTGCGACGGCGCGATGTAGCGCAGATAGTGTTCGACCGCCTGCTCGAGAAGATACGTAGTGGTCTGGCCGTTGTCCTTGGCGATCTTGGTGAGATCGTCGTAGAGGGCAGCACGGATGTTAAGTCCGACTTGTTTGCGGTCGCCCTTCGTAGAATTCGTCGCCATGGCAACCTCCTATCTTACTTAAGCCACTCTAACCCATTCGGCTAGACTTTTCAATATCTATCTAGATTGACCTAGCCTGACGGCAACCTTCGCGTTATCGGCCTCTTGCTCCGCAACTTACTCCACTGCATCGGGTTTCAGCTCGGCGAATAGCTGTATCCGGTCCGCGGCGCTCTGCGTCAAATTACACGAGCCCGTGGGGCTGCCGTGAGGCTTTAAGCTTTGGCAACAGACGGGTCGTAGGACTCCGCGCCGGGCGGCCTTCCGTGGATACGGAACATAGGCGAGCGCCAACCCTGGGAGGGCGCGAATGAAGGAAGCCACATCCAGCGCCATTTTTCTCGCCGCGCTCGCGTGGATCGCGCTGTTTCTTCCGGCCGTGATGGTGTGGGGCTGGACGCGCTGGTACAAAACGGCGAGCCCCGGCACGCTCGGCTCGAAGCTGTCGTTCGGCGGATTCGTACTCGCGAACCTTTCCGTGTTGCTGGCGCTTTCGGCGACTCTATTTCTGCACAGCGCAACGGGCTCGCCTCTTGCGAACGATGTGCTGCTGCGCCTTTATTCCATCGGCCTGCTGCTCGCGGTGACCGGCGTGCTGCTGGCGTTTGCGGGATTGTGGCAGCGCGGCCCGCTGCGCTGGCTGGGCCTGGTGTGCTCGAGCGGGGTGCTGCTCTTCTGGATTTTCACCGGCGTCTGAAATCGCGCGCGCCGCGGAGATTTTACAGGCGCGCTGCCTGCAAAAATTCCGGTTCGATCGTTCCGATCAGTTTCCTTGTACCCCGGCCGGATCGATGGCCGCGCCCGGCGCGGTGGCGTCTGTCGCCGCAGTTGCCGCCGTGGCGCGCGTTTCCGCGAGCGGCGCCTTGGGCATGGTCACGACAATCGCCGTGCCCCGGCCGCTCGATTGCACTTCGAAGGTTCCGCCCTGCTCGCGGACGCGCTCGCGCATTCCGGCCAGGCCCACGCCGACGCGGCCTCCGGTGCGGTTGAAAGTTTCGAGGACCTCCGGCGGAATGCCCACACCGAAGTCGCGCACTTCCAGAATTAATTTGTTGCGCGTGGGCGTCACGCTCACCGCCGCCTGGCGGGTCTTCGCGTGGCGCATCACGTTGCCCAGCGATTCCTGCAGCACGCGGAACAGCACCAGCTCCACCGAGCGCGGCAGCCGGCCCAGCTCCTTCGGAATTTTCACCTCCACGCTGATATTGCTGCGCTTCGAAAATCCCTCCACATACCACTGCGCCGCCGAGGCGAAGCCCAGCTCGTCGAGCAGCGGCGGGTGCAGCAAATACGAGATCGTGCGCGTCTCCTGCACCGCCTGATCGAGAAACTGCTCGGTCTCGAACAGCGTCAGGTCGTTGGGGTAGGTCTTCATCAGCGCGGACATATTGAGCTTCGCCGCGGTAAGGATCTGTCCGAGGCTGTCGTGCAGCTCGCGCGAGAATCGCCGGCGCTCTTCGTCCTGCATTTCCAGCACATGCGAGCTCAGACGGCGCGTGGATTCTTCCATCGCCTCGCGGTTGGTCAGCTCGCGCCGCAAAAGCGCGTAATGCCACCAGAATAGACACGCCGATGTGACGATCGTCGCCGCCAGCAGCAGCAGGAACCAAATAAACAAGCGGTCGGAAATCCGGCGGCGCTGCCCGATCAGCGACTGCTCGTTCAATTCCATCTGGTGCACGATGTCGCTCTGGTCCAGGCCCAGCGCGATGCTGTCGCGCCCGAGCGAAGTTTGCCGGTCCGGGTCGATCACGCCGCTGTGCCGCAGCGCTACCGAAGCCTGCAACAGCCCGGCGCGCTTGGCGGTAACGGCGTTGAGCCGGTCGAGCAGATCTTTTTGGACGGGATTGTCGGTCAGCAGAAAACTCACGCGGCCCATCTCGGGCGAGATCGCATTGAGCATCTGGCCGAACTGGCGGTAGTAATCCTCGTCGCCTTTATCGATGTAAATGGCGCGGGCGCGCGCGGCGCGGGTGAGTGTGGAATCGATGTCGCCCAGCGCGACTTCCACCTGATAGCTGTGCGCGAGCCAGCGCAGGCTTTCGGTGAGATTCCAAATGGTGATGGCCGTCGCGACGGCGCCGATCGTCAGCAGCGTGAGCGCCGTGGCGAAGGCGATGGCGGCTTTTCTTCTTGGCGACAAATCCGAGGGCCTTCCCGAAGGTTCGATGCTTGGGGCGTCCGGCGGTCCCGCGTATTGGCGCGTCCGCCACGCCGATTCTACTATCCGGCGGTGGGATACACCACAAAGCGTGCGGCGAATTGAAGTAGCACAGGCAATCCTGCCTGTGAATCGCTGCGATAGCAGCGACGGAATTTGGTCTCGCCGCTTCAACCTCGAACTCAAATCCAAACCGGCGGGCAACGCGGGATTCACCCGCGCCGCTCGCCCACAGGCAGGATTGCCTGTGCTACCTAGAGGTCAGTGCGAGGGCGGTGGTCCCGGAGCCGGCATCACCCAAATTTTCGGGTCGATCGCCGCGTTGTCTTTCACCTCCGAAATGTCGATTGTGAAGCGGCCGTTGACGCGCGCGATCGTCCATCGATAGGGAATCGTCACGCCGCCGTCTTTGCGATAGTCCGCGTAATCGACTTCCGTCGGAAGCCGGCCCAGCGGCGTTTCGGTGTAGCGAATCTGGCGCAGCAGCAAACCCGTCTCCTGATCGAAATACAATCGCAGCGGCGGCTGGCCCGCGCCGCGCGCAAGAACCAGCCACGTCGCTTTACCGTCGATCGTGTCGCCGGGCTGCACTTTGAAATCCTGGTACAGCTGCGGCAGGCGCACGGGGAAATAAAGCTGCGCGTCGATCGACGCAGCTTGCGATTCCTGCGCGTTCATCGGCCGCACGCCGCCGGGCGTCGAGAGCCAGCCGGCCGTGCCGTTGTACGCGGTGACGCTGCCGGCCGACTGCATGTGCACCATCGAGTAGCGTTTGTCCGGGCCTTCGGAATCAATTTCGATGGGGAATTTCTGGTCCTCGCCGCCGCTTTCGTTGCCAACGTGCATGAAACCGTTTTGCACGCGAGTCTTCACGGATTGAATTGCGTCCGCGCCGCCCGCGGCGGCGAGATATTTCGCGAGCAGCGATTGCGCGGTGGGCAAATTCGAAGTCGCGCTCACCGGCGAATCTCCCGCGCCTTCTTTTCCCGGCGCACCGGGCCCCGCGACGGCAGGAGTGCTGACACTCGCGGAGAGAATCGGAGTGCCCACGGGATGCACCGCGCCTCGGTGGCACGAGTAGCAGGTCACTTCGCGCTCGCCTTTGAAATTCTCCTTATTGATGTCGAACATCATCGTGATCATTTTTCGCGCGGCAAGCTTCGGCTGCCTGTCGTCTTTATCGAAGGCGTGCTCCACGTGGCAGAAATTGCATTCCACGCCGAGCGACGCGGAGATGAACTGCATCGAAGGGATCACCTGATCGGCGGGAATGCCCTTGAGCACCTGGATATTTTTGTAGCGCTGCTCGGCGGTTTGATTCGGATCGGGCGGGCCGCTGGGAGCCTGCGCGTTCACGCGCACCGCGGCGCCCAGCGCAATGCCCGCAGCCACGCACGCCGCCACAAACGCGCCTGCGGCAATCGCTCTCGATAGTTTCATCCGTGTTCCCTCCAGCCGAAGATCCCGCGCCGATTATACCCGCTACCGATAAGTAGCACAGGCAATCCTGCCTGTGAATCGCTGCGCCAGCAGCGACGGAATTTGGTTTCGCCGCGTCGCTTTCGAACTCAAATCAAAACCGGCGAGCAACGCGGGATTCACCCGCGCCGCTTGCCCACACGCAGGATTGCCTGTGCTACCTGATGTCCCGTATTGCCTGATGCGCCGCATCCCGCAGCAAAACAATCACCGCGCGTCTGGCGCGCGGGTAAGATGCAAAAGTTGTGCACTTTATTCAGGAGAGACACGAATGAAAGTTCCGTCCTACAAAGCTTTGGGTGCGATGCTGGTTTTGACGGCCGCCGGAGTGGCCGTGGCGCAGGGGCCGGTGGTGAACATCGGCGGCAAGCATCCCAACCTGCGCGACGCGCAGCAGCACATCGTCGCGGCCTACGGAAAGATCGACGCTGCGCAGCACGATCCGCATGAGTCGCTCGGCGGCCACGGCGAACGGGCCAAGCAGCTGCTCACCGAAGCCGACGCCGAAATTCGCGCCGCCGCCACCGACGCGAACATCACGCACCACTAATTCCGGCCAGCACTTTTTACGCTCATCGAACGTGGCCGTGTGAATCCGCCGCGGCCACTGCTTTCTCGGTTGCGTTTCTTCATCGCCGTTCTCCATCGAGGTGAACGCGCGCCGCATACTTCGTCGCGGCTCCCGCCGCTGCTTGCAATTTGTAAACACCTCGCAAAGAAATTTCTCCGCCGCGCCGCCGATGAATTAGGATGCTCCGCGGGTAGCTTCCATTTAAATTTCAAGGAGAACTGGCATGTTGAAGAACGTGAAATTCCGCACGGTGGCCGCGGCGTGCGCGCTGTTTGTGGCCGGAGTGGCCGCGGGGCAGGCGCCCGTGGTGAACATTGGAACCAAGCACGGCGATCTGCGCGCCGCTCAGGAATTCATCGTGAACGCCTACGGAAAAATCGACGAAGCGCAGAAGAACAACCGCGACGCGCTCGGCGGGCACGCCGAAGCGGCCAAGCAGCACCTGAGCGAAGCCGACGCCGAACTCCGCGCCGCCGCCAACTACGCCAACTCGCACGGCCACTAAACCGCATCAGCACCGCGCGGACACGCGCGCGCGTGGCCAGGCTCCCCACGCCTCCACGCGCGCGCGTTTCACCGGTCTAATTAATTTGACGGTGGCGCAGCGGTAGCCGGCGCATCAGCGGCGGGCGTCACGGTGAATTTGATCGATTCGAGCTGCTTCTTCAATGCCGACAAGGTCCCGGCATCCGCCGCGTCCAGGTCGAACGTGACCAGATAGCCGTTTATTTCAGTGGCGGCCATGAACAATTGCAGCGCCGAATTCGCGATTGCGCGATCCGACTCCGCAACCCAGAACTTCCTTCCGTCAATTTCGATTTCGTGTGGCACCACACCTTCGCCGCCCGCGAGTTTGTTCGCCGCATTCAGCCCAGCGGTAAGCAATTTCATGCTGGACTCGGCATGCAGCTGTTCGGGCATATTGCTGCTGTCGAGCGCGTTCACGCGAATCGCGGTTGGGGCCCCTAGGTCGGGCGTCTCGTCGCGAACCGCGCAGAACAGAGGCGTCGCCGTGCTCAGGCCTACCGCCGTCATGTCCTGAATAAGTGGATCGTTCTTTGAATACGTCGCCACCAAGGTGTTCGTGAACTGTGCGCACGCCGCTGGGTCAAGTACGTGCCAGTCCGCAGGAAGCGCGTACGAAAATCCGAAAAAGCGATTCGTGTACACGCCGCCGGTAAAGCTCGCGCCTTCGCGCAATTTCGCCTGCGTCTCGGCTGAGGGGCCGGAGACTGTGCCGGGCGCTGCCTTCAATTGGCTGCTGACGAAAGCGTAGAGAAGATTCGTGGGTGCGAGCAGGCCAGCCTTATCGAACTGCGCGATGGCTTCGTCTTTTTTGCCGAGTCCGCGATAAGCGACCCCCAGACAGTAGTGAGCCTGTGCGTCGTTGTTTTTAATTTGGAGATATTTTTGGAGCGGCTCCACCGCATCGGCGAACTCGCCGAGGTGCAGAAGCGTTTCAGCGTAGTTGAGAAACACGATCGGCACCTGCGCGCCAAGCGGTTGCGCCGCTTTGAACGGCGCGACCGCATCTTTCAGCTGCAGAGTGGCCATCAGCGAGTTCGCTAAAATGAACTGCGCGTTCAGATCCTGCGGTGCAATCTTCACCGCTTCGCGCGCTGGCCCGACGGAGTCTGTGAAACGCCGCTGAACAACGGCCATGGTGGCGATTCCCAGATGTGCCTCGGCACAGTCTGGCCAAATCTCAGTGACCTTGCGATAAAGCGCTTCGGCGGCGGCGTAATTTTTCTTCGAAGTTTCTCTTCGGGCTGCGACAAGCTGAAGTCCGGCCGAGTCCGGCGCGATGTCGAGCGCTTTGGCGAACAGCTCTGCGTCCGGTGCGTTCGGAGCGTGGTCCCTCAGCGTCGGGTCGTACGCGAGAGCGCCGAACGCCTGCGCGCGATCGGGCGAAGGCGCAACGACGATTTTCGGCTTCATCGCACTCACGAAACCCACCCACTCCATTGAATGTTGATAGTGTCCGAGAGTCTTCTCGAAACCGCCGTCGGGTTGAAAATTGATTCCGCGCGAGCAGAGCAACACGCGCGAGGACGCGCGGTCGGAGCTGTTCGCCAGCAGTGCGACAACATCGAGTGCGTCGAGGGGCGGGCCGGTGATGTGCCACGGCTTGTCGCTCTCGCAGAGCAGGTGATTGGGCTCGGCGCCGGGAACAGCCAGCAGGTGGTAGTCGAATACGACTTGAAACTGGATACGCTGCGAATCGGCTGCCGTGGGTAGCGGATCGACTGGGCTTGAATCGTGCAGCGCTTTCAGGACAGATTGATCCATCGCAGCGATACCCGTGGAATCTACGACGGATGGGTCTTCGATGTGACCATCGGGCGTGATCCAAAACTTCACGCTCATCTCGCGATTTACCGCGGGCAGCGGAGGTGAAGCGTTGAGCGTCACAACCATCCACGCGGTGGCAATTTCTTGTTCCACGCGATTGCAGTACTGATCGAGCGCCACGCCCTGAATCGGCGTAAGGACCGTCATCAGCCCCATGCCGATACCCGGTCGCCGGGCTGATTCCGTCGTGGTGGACGCGCTTTTTACACTTTGTCCATTTGTAGCCGGCGGGCTGGCGGGTGGCGCGGCCTCAGGCTTCGACGCGCCCAGGGCCTGCTGGGGCGGCACAACTCCGCCGAACGACAGACCGCCCGAATCGAGAGCGAAAGCTGCAACTGCGATGAGCCGCAGAGACGATTGCACGGTCAGCAACATATCCCTAAGGATAGCCGTGTCAAGTACAGATATAAACAGCACTCTACCAGCGTTGTTGCGTTTAGAAACATTTCGCCCGGCTCGGGCGCGATTCGAGTACTATGCGTCGTATCCAGCCCATTCAAGGAGATACGCCGATGAAAACGAATACGAAAGTCCGCGTCATCGCTACAACCGCAGTGCTGATCTTTGCCGGCGTCGCAATGGCCCAGGGGCCGTCCGTTACGATCAGCGGGAGTTTTCCGAACTTACGCGCCGCGCAGGAAGCCATCGTATCGGCTTACCAAAAGCTTGACGCCGCGCAGTCGGCGAATAAGGACAAGCTCGGCGGCCACGCGGAGAAGGCGAAAGCGCTGCTCATGCAGGCCGACTCGGAAGTGCGCGCCGCTGCCGAAGCGTCCGCGGCCGACCATAAGTAAATTTCCGATTCGCGACGACGATTGGGCGCGCGAATTTTCGTGACGCGAGGCTCGCGCGCCCCGCTTCGTCCTGCACGTCATTGCGCTTTTGACGAGCTTCGGCGGCCGATTCGCCGGCCGGAGGGTCGCTCCCCGCTTTCTCGATCCAGATTTGTGCGCGGCCTCATAACACGATATTCATTTGCAGCGCCGTGCGATGCGCTATCCTGTTCCACCTTGTCGCGACTTCCGAAAATCCCACGGGCCCGCCGGTTCGTTTCGTGCGCGCTCGCCGCTCTGGCGCTGCTGCTGTGCGCGGGGCGCGTGCGCGCGCAGGAGACGGTGTTCGACGTTCCCAGCGCGGA
This sequence comes from uncultured Acidobacteriota bacterium, assembly GCA_963702125.1. GTDB lineage: Bacteria > Acidobacteriota > Terriglobia > Acidiferrales > UBA7541 > Palsa-295. The sequence goes on along the minus strand of OY969716.1, from coordinate 1,836,830 downwards.
CATCCTCGACCGCGGCAAAGTGTACGGCGAACTCGACGGCACGGTGCGGCCCGTCGATCCGATGGCGACGTTCACGCCGCGTGTGGTGATTGGCATCGGGCACGACATCGAAATCGGCGCGAACTTCAACGGACTCTCCGCGCCGGACGTGGGCGAGCTGACGTTTGCGCCGACGATCAAATGGCGCCCGTGGCACACCGAGTCGGGCTGGTCGTTCTACGTGGGCGACGATATTTTCTTTCCCGTGTACGACCGCACATTCAACGCGGGAAATTACGCGTATGCCATGTTCGCGAAGCAGTGGAAGAAGGGAACCCGCGCCGGTGTGGGCGCGTACGATTTCACGCGCAACGTGGTCGCCGCGGCGAATCGCGCGGGTGGACAATTCACGATCGAACAGCCGGTGGCCTCGCGCGTGACGCTCGCCGCCGAGTGGTACACCGGCAACAACGCAGTCGGCTACGTGAACGCCGGCGCCGTGTGGAAACTCACCCCGAAGCTCACGCTCTACACCGCCTACCAGGTCGGCAACGCCGGCGTCACCGCCGGCAACCACCAATTCCTTTGGGAGTTTGGCTACAACTTCAATTAGGCGCCGCGGTTTTGCCATTGCCTCACATGCCTTTCCCGGAGTGCGGTAGCGAAGCTACCGCTCTGCCACGAGCCTTCGCCCTGGCACGGTGATGCCTCGTATGGCAAGCAGGCGGCACGAAGTACGTCTTGCCGTTGTTGGCGGTGGTGTTCGAGCCATCATTGTGCCGGGCGAAGATTTTGGCGGCAGAGCGGTGGCTTCGCTACCGCACTCCGGGAAAGGCGTGTGAACCGCTACTCGAAGGGCTCGACGACGAAATCGTCCTTCACCTGAAGTAGATCGATTGGATAGCCGTAAACGGTGTTGCGAAATGCGGGCGAGGAGTTACGTTCAAACCATCCCGCAGAACACCAGCGGTAGTTCTCGGCGCGCCTTACAATGCCGTGATGAACGGCGTTCGCGTGAACGTCGTGGAGTCGCGCAAAAAAGGAACGCTGTTGCTTCGTAAATGAGTCCCAATATTGATAAAAAACTCTTCGGCCTGGAGTGCCATCGATCCCGTTTACCGACTTGCTCGTTTTGGAATGCAGTTCACGGATGGCAGGCGATAATTGCTTGGGTTCCTTCAGAAGCGCGATGAAATGGTAGTGGTTGGGAAATATCGCCCAGGCTTGCAGAAAAATTCCACGTGCCTGGAAGATTTCGAAAAGCGAGCCTTGAAGCAGGGTTAGTTTATCCGCCGAGTTGAAGATCGAAGCGTGTCCGTAAGTCGCGGCGGTCACCATGTATGACCCCGCTTCACCCAATCGATGGACTGGAGCGTGTGGCCAGTCAGCCATTACCGCGAATATAAGCCGAATACTTGGCATACGCGATACTTTATTTCGCGGTTCACACGCCTTTCCCGGAGTGCGGTAGCGAAGCCACCGCTCTGCCGCCAAAATCTTCGCCCGGCACAATGATGGCTCGAACACCACCGCCAACAACGGCAAGACGTACTTCGTGCCGCCTGCTTGCCATACGAGGCATCACCGTGCCAGGGCGAAGGCTCGTGGCAGAGCGGTGGCTGCGCTACCGCACTCCGGGAAAGGCGCGTGAAACAAAAGCGAGCTAGTGCGCCCAGACCTTCGCGGGGTCGGATTCGTACGGGTACACGTGGACCATCCATCCAAAGATCTCCGGGAACCAGCGGCCGTTCACGGCGTTGCAGGCGTCTTCGGTGGTGATCTTGCGGAACTCGTGATTCTGAATCGCGCTGGCGGGCGAACGCATCGTGGGGAAGCAGAAGTTCGTGTGCTTGTGCCAACGCGCGACGCTGAGCGGCACGCGTTCGTTGAGTTGCTCTTCGGTGAACGCTCTGGGCGCCGTGTACATCGCGCCGACGAGTTCGTAGCCGCCGTCGCTGGTTTTCTTATAGAGCAGCGACGTCGGTTTGGCCGGATCGAATTTCAGCGCGGCCTCGCGCGCGCTGGCGTAATTCGTGAAGTGATAGATTTTCTGCTCGAGCTGCGGCAGAAAAATCTTGTAGCCGCCGGCGAGCGCGACTTTGTAGTCCTTGTATTTCGCGATCGCGGGCTTCAGCTCCGCCACAATTTCGTCCGCGCGCTTTTCATCCGCGGCGTTTGCGGGGCGCAAGTCCGTCATGAACATGTGCCCGCTCATCTCCATGTCGTGGCCGCTCATGTCGTCGTTCGCGGCCTTGGCGCCCTCGCCGGCGTTTGTGCCGCTCGCGCCGCCGCTCATATCCATCCCCGCCATATCGTCGTGCGACGTTTGCTGATTCGCGGGCGGCGTGGTCGATTGCGGGGGCTGCGCTTGCTGGCCCGCTTGCTGCGCGGCGGCCGGCACGGCGCTCATCGCTCCGCCTCCGCACGCGGCCAAAATCGCCAGGGCGCCGAATGCGATCTTCATGCTCTTCGTCAGGTGAGACATGTCGGTGTGCTCCTGCCTATATAAACGCAGTAACGCGCGGAAAATTTCACGGAAAAATGACGAGAACGGAATTGGCGGGTGCGAAACGGCGAAGGGAAGTCGAACGTCAAAACGCGGCTTTACAGGGCAGATCGCTTGAGGACGAATGCGGTCAGGCCAGCTTGCGTTCGAGGACTTCCGTCGCGAACATCCGCCGATCGCATTCATTGCAGCGGAAGGGCCGCACGGACGTAAGGCGGCAGGCCAGGTTCTCCGCAATTCCTCTGCGTTTGGAGCGGTGAATATTCCTGCTGCCGCAAAGCGGGCAGCGGTGCTGCCGGATCTTATACAGCATGATCGTGGACCAGCCGAGGCGCTAAGTACGGTTGCGCACAAACACGTTAGTCGGTCGGGATGAGGTGGCGCAATCGGGTGAACGCGGTAGAGCGAACGCCTTAATGCTTGCGGCTGCCGCGTCGCGGCGCTGCGCTTTTGTTTGCCGCGGAGCCGATGAGCGTCTCGCAAGCTTCGTTGCAAATGCTGCGCAGCTGCCGCACCACGTGAGCCTGCACTCCGTCGGCCATCAGCATCGTGGCGGTGCCGTGCAGCAGCGCTCCCAGCGCCAGCGCCAGGCGCGCGTGATCCTCCGGCGAGCCGCCGAGCTGCGCCGCGAGCCTCTTCTTAATCAAATCGAAAGTCGGCCGCTTCTCGTTCGCACGGCTCAGGCGCGCGCCCCAGTCTTCGGTGAGCAGTTGGTATTCGTGCGGATGAATCGCCGCGAACGCCAGAAAGCGGCGGCAGGTCTCGGCAGGGGAGTGCGCCGGCTGCAGCACGCTCACCAGATTGCTGAGCGCGCGATCGCGCAGCAGCTCGAGCAAATCGCTCTTATCGTCGAAGCGCTGGTACATCGTGGGAGTGGTGGTTCCGGCGGCGCGGGCGACGGCGCGCATGGTGAGCGCTTTTTCGCCGCGCTTGCTCCAGAGCTTGTAGGCGGCGTCAACGATGCGGGCTTCGAGCTTGGCGTCTGGCTTTCTCGGCATGGTCCTCTCGCGGACTGCGTTGAATTCTCGCGGACTATACTCTTTACAACGTTAAAATGACATAGTATAAATATAGGAGTTGTTGCGGCCCTGTTTTTCCATCCTGGAGCACCTCGCACACAAGTTGGGAGGGAGCTGGAGAAGCTGACGCATGTACCATTTTCAGTACACGATTAAAACACTGGCCGCCCCCGCGCAGGCCTGGGAAATTTATTCGAATTGGAATCTCTGGCCCCGCTTCGCCAATATTTACGGCGGCATCGCCTGGACCGAAGGCCGCCCGTGGGAAGTGGGCAGCCGCATGCAGATCGAGATTTTGAAACCGGTGCGCTCGACGATCGATCATTTGATTATCAGCTGCGAGCCGGCGCGCGAGTTGGGCTGGATCGACCGCTGCCAGGGATTGACCATGAGCCAGTGGGTCGAGTTTACGCCGCTCGCCGGCGGCGGAACAAAAATTCATACCTGGGGCGACCTCAGTTCACCTGACGCTCGATTTGGAACCAGGACGGCCAGCGAGCTGCTCGCTTCGTTCCTGCAAACCTGGTACGAGAATTACCGCATGGTGTGCGACGAGTGGCAGGACTCGATGACGCTGGCGGGATAGAGCTCGCGGACGCAACAGGGCCCAGCCCCCGCGATGGACGGCGTGCGCCGGCGGATTCCTGGATCCGCAGGGCGCGCGCCGTTTTTTTTGTGCGTGCGCGCCGTTCGCGCTGAAGCGCTACGCTCACACAGGCAGGATTGCCTATGCTACTGCCGCAGTTTGTATTAGGGGGTGCGGAGGCGACGCTCGCACGAGCATAGCCGCCGGGTCGAGCGCGATCGCCGCGCGCTTACAGGCTAGTGAGCGTTCGCGCCTTGTATGTAGCGGAAGGCGTCTTCCACGGTCTTCTGTCCGCCGTGGCCGCCCAGGGCGCTCGATTCTTCCTTGGCGAATTGCGAGGCGCGGTGCGTCGAAAACGAATTGGGATCGAACGCGCCCTGGCCTACCTGGAAAACCCAAACGTATTCGTGGCGCGCCTTGTTCACTTCGGATTCGCTCATCAGCGCTTTGTCCACCGTGGTCATCGGCTGAAAATCCGAGAAGCCGCCGGCATTGTGCACGCGTGCCGGCATCGTGAAGCTGTAGAAGTCCACATCGTGCGTGAAGATCATCACGAAGTTCACGTGCTCCACGTCCGGCGAAGGGCACACGCCCGCAAATTCCTTCGAGCGGTTCTGCTCGATCCACTTCAGCTGGTTGGTGGTAAGGCCGTAGGCTGAAAAATAGCTGCGGCACGAGCCATCGCTCGCGGCGCGCACGCCGGCCACATTCGCAGCGGCCACCGATTCCGCCGCCGCCGCCGGTTTAGAGGACACGTTGTCAACCGTAGCGACAGTCGCGGTCTTCGCCGCTTCGTCCGGCATCGCCGCCGGCGCAGGGGAAGGAACTTCCGTCATCGTGACGCGCGGAGCCGCCGGTGCAGCCACAGCCGCAGGACGCGGCGCCATCTCAGCCAGTTCATACGACGCAACGCCCGCAGGCGCGCTCGACTTCGCGGCAGGCTGCGCGACATTCGCAGGCGAAGCAACGTTGCTGCCCGCCGTCGGCGCTCCCGCAAAAGAATTCTTTTGCGCGGCGTACTGCGCCATTTCCTTCGCTTGCGCCGCTTTCGCCACGGTGGCAACGTCGGGCGCGCCGGCGTTCGAGCCGGCCTCGCGCTTCGCGGTGAAATTCGGCAAACTCGCAAAATCCGCGTCGGGGATGTAGCCTTCCACGCCATTCGCCGCGTGAATCCGCGCGTATCCGTTCGCGCGATCGATCACTTCCACACTCTGCCCGCAACTGAGCTTTGCCTGCACGTTCAGCGTGTCCACCGCGTCGTACACCCACACCGTATCCTTCTGCGCGTTGCATTTCAGTGTGTAGGAATCGGCAAACAGCGGCGTAGCGGAGACGACCAGCGAGGAAGAACCCAAAATCAGAGCAGCAACCAGTGAAGTACGCATCCCAAGACCCCCAAGCACCTGTGGAACCACCACTTGTAGCGCAGTGTAGGAGGTGCGGTCAGGCGAACATACTGTCCCTAAGTACAGTTATGGTACAGGTCACAGTACCGTCCCGGCACAACGCCCGAGCTCAGCTTTTGACCAGATTCCCGCCCGCTTGCCACGCTCCATACGCTACCGTACACCCAGATTAATTCGACCCAGGCGGTTTGGGCCGCGTTTGTATCGCCATGGCGACCAAAGCGCCAATGAGCATGGTGGGGAAAAGCTGGCCGATGATCGCTTCGGCGGTGGTGAGCGAGCGCGCCCACGCGTCCGTGGTGGTGATCGGGCTGCCGACGGTGGTGAGCACGGAAAAACTGTAATACGTCATTCGCGCGGTGAGCTGATCGAAATCCACCGGCTGCGACATGAACTGGAACGAGCCGGGCGTGCGCGTCTCGAGGAATTCGAAGGCGGAGGCGAACGCCATGCCCACCAGAAAATACGCCACCACGGCGCCTTGAATGCGGCTCCAGGTGATCGGCCCGCCGCGAAACATCACCACCAGCACGACGTGCACGTAGAGCAGCAGCGTGATGGACGTAAGCACGCTGCCGAGCAGATGCAGCGTCACCGACGGATTCATGCGCGAGGCGATCAGCACAATGCCCGTCACGGCCACGGCGGCGACCAGAATCGTCTTCCACACCAGGCTGCGGCTGCCGGCGATGGCGGCGGAGACCATCAGCGCGCTGACAATCAAATTGAAAAACAGGCGCCCCGGCACGCCTACCTCGCGCAGCGGCGTGATGACGAAAATTTCCACGGCAAACGAAATCGAAAGGAGCGTGAGTCCCAAGTCGCCGCGCCAGAATTCGCCGACGAAGAGTTTCCAATTGGCGCGATGTAATTCCGCCGCGGCGCGCCTGGCGTGCTGCACGTCGTTGTGCAGGGACGCTTCGGCGTTCGCGGCGGCGTGCTCAACGGCGCGTTCGGCGGCGCGGGCCGCCGCGTTTTCCGCGTCGTGCGCGGAAGCAGCTTCGGCTTCGGGTCCGAAAGGCGCGCCGAGAATTTGGTCGAGCGGCTTGTCGCCCCTGCGATCCACCGGGTCGTCGGTGCGCCGGTCGAAGCGCCGGCGGTCGCGCGCCGCCTTGCTTGGGCCGGAGCGCTCGTCGTGCTCGTAGAGCGGCGCGTTGGGTTTATCGGTCACGGACGCGGCCTCTTCGCGATGTCCGGCACCACTTCAATCAGCACGTGGCCCACGATGGCAAGACTTTTCGGATCGATTTTCTCCAGCGAATCTTCGGGTGTGTGCCAGTAGGTCGTCTCCGAGCTGAAGTCGATGATGTCATACGCCGGAACGCCGCGTTTGATGAACGAAAAGTGATCGTCGCCGCCGACCGGATTATCTGCATCGACGAAAACATTCTGATACCCGAGCCGGTCTGCCGTCGCCCAGATGGTTTTCTGCACCCACGGCGTGGAATTGGTATCGCGCTTAATTTTCAGATTGGGCTGGCCAATCATGTCGGTAAGGATCATCGCGCGCACATTTTTCAGCTCGCCGGAAATCGCCATGCTCGCGGCCATTTCGCGGCTGCCAAAGGTCGCGTTGTTGTCGTCCCACTGCACGGATTCCTTGCTGGGCCAATTCGCCTGCGTTTCCTCGCCGTCGAAAAAAGTGATCCACACACTGAGCGGCGGCTTTTCGGTCCGCCCGCACAATACGCGCGCCAGTTCCAGCAGCGTGCCGGTGCCCGAGCCGCTGTCATTGGCCCCGACGAAGCCGGGGATGCGAATCGTGTCGTAGTGCGTGGCGAGAATCACGATGCCCGGCGACGTGCCGGGGACTTTGGCGACGATATTTTTCATCGCGAGATCGCCGAGCACGGCAGACGTGCCGTGGAAGTCGTGCTCATCGACGGCGCAGCCGTAACTTTTCAGCTGGGAGACGATGTAGGCCTGTGCCTGGCGGATGCCGTCGGACGCCGGCGGCCGCGCGCCGATGTCCACCAAATGCCGCACGTGTTCGAACGCGCGCGTGCCGTCGAAGCCATCCACGGTGGCGGGCGCGGGCGCGTCCTTCGGCGTGGGAATCTGCGCCGACGAATTCTGCGGCGCGCCGCCGACTTGCGACGCCGGTGACGAAGCCGCCGCGCTCGTCTCAGCAGGCTTACTGTTGCAGCCGGCGGCAACAAAAATCAAAACCGAGAACATGCTCACAGAGAAAACCGAGAACGTCCTGAGGGCACGGAGACGCGATGCGCGGCCGCAAATTCTCCGTGCTCTCATGCCTTTCCCCTCTTTCTCTGTGTAATGTTCCACGTTTTTCGCCTTACGTTCTTCACTGCGCCGCCGGTGCCGTCACGGCACCGTCCGACTTCTCCACATTCACGTAATAAAGGTCCGTCGCCACGTCAAACGTATCCTTCTTGAGCGGCGTCTTCATCACCTGCGAATACGTGGTGGGGTGAATCGTCTCCCAGTGGTCCTTCGTGCCCACGCGGATCGGCATCGCGAAATCCGGCACGTCCGCTTTCCAAAGATACTCGACGGTCCCGTCGGCGTCGTTGAATTTCAATTCGAGAGTGGGAATCGCAGTGTGCCGCAAATACTGATCGAAGATCGGCGTGAGGAACATGCCGGTGTAGTCGTTGAAGAATTTCACCACGTCTTCAGTGTCGATGTTCTTGTACTTAAAATGCTGGTAGAGGTCGTGAATCAGCGCGAACCACTCTTTGTCGTCGTTGATCACGCTGCGCAGCGTATTCAGCATCAGCGCGCCCTTGAAATACATATCCTGCGGCGGCTCGGCGTCGATGCCGCGCGTCTGAATGATCGGCTCTACGTTATCGACGTGCGATTTGTAGCCGTTGGTGTATTTCAGCGCGTCGTCGTAGCCGAACGTGTATTCCACGTACAGGCATTCGAGGTACGTCGTCCAGCCTTCGTGAATCCACATGTCGGCGCGATCGTTGGCCGTCACGCTATTGCCAAACCACTCGTGGCCGCTCTCGTGAATGATGATGAAGTCGAACTTCATGCTTACGCCGACGCCGGTCCAGTCGTGTTCAAGGTAGCCATTCTTGAAATGATTGCCGTAGCTCACCGCGCTCTGGTGCTCCATGCCGGAGTAGGGAACTTCGACCAGCTTGTAGCCGTCCTTTTCAAACGGATACTCTCCGAAATAGTGGTTGTAGGCTTCGAGCATCCCTTTGGCCTGCGCGAATTGCACTTTCGCTTTCTCGAGATCCTCGGGCAGCACGTAGAAATCGAGCGAGAGGTTGCCAAGCTTGTCGCCGAAGTGGACGTATTTTCCGATGTTCAGCGCGACGTCGTAATTGTTGATCGGGTAATGCACCTGCCAGTCCCACTCGGTGTAGCCGTCGCCCAAATCTTTCGAGCCCATGAATTTCCCGTTCGAGACGTCCATCATCCCGTTGGGCACCGCGACGCCGATCGTCATGCCCTCGGGCTCGTCGCGCCACTGATCTTTATTCGGCCACCACACGCTCGCGCCGATGTCTTCGTCCGCCGTGTAAATCCACGGCCGCCCCGCGGGATCTTTACCGAATGTGAATCCGCCGAAGCGCATCGCCGTGAGCGGCTTGCCCGAATAATGAAAATCGATCGAGTAGGTCTCGCCGGATTTCAGCGTGGTGGGGAAGTCGATGAAGACGGCGCCGGAATCGCGTGTGTACTTCAGCTCGGTCGAGCCGAGCAGAATTTTGTCCACGTTGAGCTGCGGGTGCAGGTCGATCTGGATGCGCGTGGAATCCTGCAGCATGCGGAATCGAATGGTGTTGGTCCCGGTGATGATTTGCTTGTCGGGATCGACGCGCACGCTGAGCGCGTAGTACAGGAGCTTGTTGTTGGAGCGGTAAGGGCCGTAGGAGCCGAGGATCAAATCCTGGCGCGTGGGATCGTGGGGCGGCCGCGCGACGGGCGTGCGTTTGCGCGGAGTTCCGGCGGACGCTTGCGTGGTGCCGGACTGCTGCGTGGTAGTCGCGGCGGCGGTGCCGCTCGCGGGTGCAGACGGGGTTTGCTGCTGCGCTCCTGCCGTCGCGCTGCCGGCGATCATTGCCGCCAGAATCAGCGTTGCTGCACCACGACACAACGCACCCAAGTTCGCCATTCGCTTCATCTCCGTAGTGCGGCAGCGCGCAATCGCGCACAAAAATTAACACGCCCCGCCACATCGCACCAGCACCACGCCGCGCTTCGTTTATGAGATGCACGCACGCTCGACGAGACAACGCACACGAGATCTCAGGTCGCGCCTAGCCACAGCGCCTATGGAGTGCGGCGGGTCCTAACGCCGCTTTCTCGCACTACAAAAACACTACAAAAGCCCACACGGCCGAAGGCCGGCTCCGACCTGCACCTCGTGGACGCAGTCGCTGTCGCTAGGCGCGTGATCGATCGTGCTTGCAGCTAAATTGGGTGAAAGCGGCGTTAGGACCCGCCGCACTCCCATAGGCGCTTACGCTGCGCGTAGATCGTGCGCGATGGCGTCGCGCGGCGAAGGCCACGGCGCGGTGCCGTGACCAGCAAAGCCGCACCGAGCGGCGTCAGTTCGGCGCCCACTCAAAAGGGAAGAGCTTGCCGGCGGCGGCAGGATCGAGCTTCACGTCCACCAGTTCCGCCGCTTTGGCGAGCACCGGGTCCGAGCCGTCGGCGAGATCCTTCGCGGTGGGATTGATGATCGTGTCCGGCGTGACGCCAACGTGCTCGAGGCTCTTGCCGTCTTTCATCACCAGGTCCGCTTCCGTTACCGAAAAGCCGTAGAAGAATTTCGTATCGGTGCCCTGCGAGCTCGCGTAGCGCAGCGCCTCCATCACGGCGCCGGCGCTTTGGTCGCCGAGCACCACGCCGCGATTTTCCAGCTGCATCACGCGCGCGAAAATTTCAGACGCTGAAGCGGACGCGCTGTCCACCAGCACGATTACCTTCCCCGTGAAAATATCCTTGCCGCGCGTCTTGGCGATTTCGGGCTTCATCGGTTTGCGGCCGGTGCGGTCGGCGATTTTTATGTCGTGATCGAATAGATTGCCCACCATGCGGTCCATGGTGTCCACCGAGCCGCCGGGATTTCCGCGCAGGTCGATGATCAGCGCTTTGTGTTTGCGCGCCGTGGCGAAAATGCGATCGACCTCGTCGCCGCTCATCGCAAATTCCGGATTCTTCCAGATCGCCACGTCGCCCATCTCCACCATCCGCTGCCGTATCAGGTGGTCGGAAGTTTCGGACTCGCGAATCATATTCCAAAAATCCGAATCGCTGGACGAGCCCGTGAGATCGAGCACTCGCTTTTCCTGTTTGATCTTCGCGTTGATCGTGAGCTTTTGTTCTTTCCCGGAGAGATCGCGAAACGCGAGCGTCGTGGACTCCATCGGCGCCAGGCTGCCGTAGTAATACTGGAGCTTCCACAAAATTCCGCGGTTCACGGCGTAATTGTTGTAAGCGAGCACCTGGTCGCCGGGCGTGACCTTGCCGACGGCGTCGGTTTCCGGCCGCACGCGCGTGATGAAGCAATTGTTCCCGTACATTTGAAAACGGTAGCCGTAGTCCACTTTGTAGGGCCGCGCGGGCGCCTGGAAAAATGTGTGCGAGTCGTTCAGCTCGTCGAGAAATCCCGCGGTCACGCCGAATCCCTGGCTCAGCGACGTGACGCTTTTCATTTTTTCCTTCGCCGCTTCGTACTGCTTGTCCCAGTCGAGTCCGTGGAATTTCGTGTCGTAGTAGTGCTTCTTTACGGTGTCGTAGGCGTCGTGCAGCACACCAACGACGCGCGCCATGTTGTTCGAATCGAATTTCTGCTCGGAGTGCACGGCCGGTGCGGCGAGCGCGGCGATCGTCGCGGCGGCGGTAGCAATGCGGAGCAGGAAGCGGTGCTGGGACACGGCAGTTCCTCCGGGAGATTGCGGGGTGCGTGAACAGTAAGTAACACAGAAATATATACAAGACCGCCGCGCCCCACGCAAAAGGATTCGGGGCGCGCAGTGCGGCGGGCGACAACTCCGCTGGCTTTAGCTTGTAAAAGGCACGCACGCTCGGTACTCGCGAGCCACACTACGTGGGAGATTGCTCGAAGGCACCGCGCCTATGGAGTGCGGCGGGTCCTAACGCCGCTTTCTCGCACTAGAGAAACACCACAAAATCCCACACGGCCGAAGGCCGGCTCCAGCGTCGTCTCGTCGCTGCATCCGAGGTCGCTAGGCGCGTGAATACACGTTCGTCACGCCGCTGGCATTCCTCAGTGTGAATTCGCGTGTGCGCGAATTCAGCGGCGTTAGGACCCGCCGCACTCCGATAGGCGTTTCCGCGGCGCAACAATCCTGCACGGCGGTGTTGCGTCGTGCAGGCCGGTGAGCTGTGCCGTGACCAGCAAAATCAAAAGCAGTGGGCACTGGTGTCGCGCGCTCGGTGTCAAATCACTCAGCAATCAAATCGAGCAGGGAATTGCGCGCTGCTCAGCACGCGCACGGAGGTGTGCGATGTCGAAGCGACCGAAGGGGGACGCGAAGGTCCTGTTCCTCGTGCGGCGCGCGTGCGACTGGTCCGAGCGCCAGGTCCACGCCGATTCGAAGCGTCACCTCAACGCGCTCGCAACGATCGCAGCCACCGCGCCGTTCGTCGGCCTATTCGGCACCGTGATCGGCATCGTCGGTGCGATGAGCGTGATGAGCGGCACGCGAACCGCGATCATGGCCGCCATGGAAGCCCACATCGCCGAAGCGCTGCTCACCACGGCGCTGGGCCTCGTCACCGCCGTCCCCGCCGTGTGGGGCTACAACTATTTCTCGCGCCGCGTCGCCGCCATCGACCTGGAAACCGCCACCGTCTCCCGCATCCTCATCAACGACGTCGCTCTGTCGCTCGCCGCGGACCGCACCGCGCGTCGCTCCTAAGGCCGCACGGGAACTGCAGCCCCCGTTAGCTCATCAGAAACAGTGGGCAGTTTTAAACTTCCTCCGATATAGGCATCCATACATTATCTAGTCGTCATCTCAATCGGTGACTAATGGCGCGACGATAGGGCGCGAACTGATGAAGCTTCCACCTGGCTCGAGCATGCAGCACTTCCGCAAGATCGCAATCGTGGTTTGCGTTGTGTGCTGGCTTTTAGGCGCAGGCCGGCTCTTGCCGAAACAGACGAAGTCACTGGCAGACCGATTCAACCTGCCCGCTGACCTTGCCAGCTACAAAGACTGGAAGAAACAAGTCGAGGCGCCGACGCCTGTTCCTTTCGCGCTCTGGCTCCAGTGCACGATGCCAGCCCCGACGGATTGGGAGGAAGCAAAGAAAAAGTACGGACCTCACAACCAGCATTACATTCAGGTGTACGCCAATCCGATCGCCGCTCAACATCTGCTGCCGGGCAACAAAGGTCCATTCCCAACGGGCTCCGTAATCGCGAAAGAGAAACTGTTCGACTCTGCAGCGGGAACAGTGTTCGGCGTCGCTTTCATGACGAAGCGGTCGGAACCGAAGTTCGCAAGCAGCGGCGGTTGGGAATTCTCTTACTACCCGCAGTCTACTGAACCCGCAAGCGCCGACGGCTGCGTCAACTGCCACGTCGCAGCCGCGTCCACCGACTATATTTTCGGGCAATACCCGTCACGCGCCGACGGCATGCATCCGATTCCGACGTATTGGCATTAGACGCTGACCGCGTCGCACGTATCGCTCACGCTGCAGCGCGTCGAAATCTGCAACGTGCGGCGTTCCGCGCCGTTTTGTTGCCTTGCACTCCTAAATCGTTTTTGTTCTAATCGCGGCACTCTCGGCCGCTAAGGCCACGATACGGAGTGTTCCCGCCATGAAAAATTTCTTTTGGTGTTTACTCGCAATCGTCGTCTTCGCCGCGCTCGGATATTCGGTGCAGGCTTCACACGCCGCGCCGCCGTTCGCCGTACCGCAGATCGCCGCGCAGGGCAGCAGCACGATCACCTGCGCTTCGAACGACGGCCGACGCAACATTTGCCCTGCCGACACGCGCAATGGCGTACAACTTGTCAATCAGCGCAGCGGCTCGCCCTGCACGTTTGGCCGCACCTGGGGCTACGACGCGCGCAGCATCTGGGTCGATCGTGGCTGCCGCGCCGATTTCCAAGTGACGCCGAACTGGGGCGGCTGGGATCGCGGATACAACGTGTACTGCTCGTCGGACGATGGCGGCATGCAGCGCTGCCCGACCGACACGCGCGGCGGCGTGAACCTGGTTCGCCAGCGCAGCAGCTCGCCGTGCATTTACATGCAGACCTGGGGATGGGACAAGCGCGGAATCTGGGTGAATCGCGGTTGCCGCGCGGACTTTCAGATTGGCAACACCGGCGGCGGATGGACTCCGGGCGGCCCCGGCTGGCAGCCGCCGCGAAACGTGGTCACCTGCTCGTCGAATGATATGGGCCGCAACGTTTGCCCAACGAACACGAGCGGCGGCGTGCGGCTGATTCGCCAGCGCAGCGATTCGGATTGCATCTACCAGCGCACGTGGGGCTACGATCGCCGCGGAATTTGGGTCGATCGCGGCTGCCGCGCCGACTTCGAAGTCGGCGGCTACTGAGGCAGCGGTTTTCCCAGCGTAAACTTCAATTTGCGCAGCGCGGCTCATGCAAGTGGGCCGCGCACTGCCAATTCAACACCACACAGAAAATATTTCTATGCCACACAAATCACTCGCAATTGTGTGCGCGCACGATTTTCACGCGTCCTTCGATCCGTTGTCCGGCACAGCTTCACTCAGGCAACACACCAGTACACGAGCACCCAACGACAGTTACGGTGCTTTGTGTGGCATAGAAATATTTTCTGTGCGCCTTTCGTGTGGTGAGCTGCAGCCCACCCCTACGCCCCCGCCGTATTCACCTTCGGCGGATACGCAAACGACGCGTACCAACCGCCGCAGCGTGGCCGTTCTCGATGGTGTGCCTGGTACGCGACATGCCCGTCGAAACGACGAATGCTGCGCGGCTGCTGCGTTCGCTCGTTGACATGCCCCGAGCCCGCGAGGTAGAAAACTTGCTCATACTTCAGCCACTTATGAAGGAGCCCCGATGAAACCGTATCCGCCGCCGCAGTGGCAGACCCTTTCCGCAACCGCGCACAAAACCGACCTGGGCGAAGCGCTGCCCGAAGTCGTGATCCTGCGGCTGTCCGAGCAGACCTTCAAGAAATTCTCGAAATCGAAAAGGGCCGCGATGCGATTCATCGACGACCTGCGCATCCTGAAGCAAAAACTCATCAACCTGATTTTTGCGGACATCGTGCCCAGCGTGATTGGCTCGGGCGGCGAATGGATCTGCATCATCATTCACACCACCAAGAGCACAGCGAGCGTGGTCGGCTGGCAGCTGCCGGGTGACGCGCCGCCGCCACCGCCGCAGCGCATGTCGCAGTCCGATTTGCGCAAGCCGCCATCCAAACGCAACAAGCGGAAGTAGCACTTTGCTCCGAGGTAGCACAGGCAATCTTGCCTGTGGGCGAGCGGCGCGAGTCAAGCCCGCGTCGTTCGCCTGTTTCGGTTTTGCTTAGCTTGGAAGCAATTGCAAAACCCAAAGCACACAGAAAATATTTCCATGCCGCACAAAGCACCGGAAGTGTGTGCGTGAACGAGTCTGAAGTTGTCTTTGATCCGTTGTCCGGAACAACCACACCAAAGCCGCACATTCACACGCGAGCGCGAACACAAGTTATGGTGCCTTGTGTGGCATAGAAATATTTTCTGTGTGCTTTTGTGGTGAGTGCGCAGACTGAAGTCTGCGCTACGGCTTGAAGCCAACGCGCTGCAGCAGTGCATCAAATCGCGTGTCGCCGCGGAGCGTCGCGAACGCGTTATCGACATTTACCCACGGGATGTACACATCGCGTTCGACGTACGATTTCTCGAGCGCGGCCATCGCGTCGTCGCTGTGGCCTAGCGCCGAATCGATCTGCGCGAAGTAGTACGTCGGCACATACTGCCGCGCGCCCAGCACGCGCAGCTGCTCGCGGATTTTCTGCGCTTCGGCGCGACGGTCCGCCGTCGCATACGCGCGCGCAAGACCCACGAGCCGCGGCGCGTCGCTGTTCGATAGCGTCACAGCCTTTTGAAACGCCGCGATCGCTTCCTCATATTTTCCCGCAGCGAGATAACTCGACCCGAGGCAGTCGTACGCGCCCGCCGAATTCGCATCCAGCTCCAGCGCGCGCCGGCACTGATCCACGGCCTTGTCATACTGGCGCGTGAAATAAAGGATGAAGCCGGCGTTCACCTGCGTCGAAATCGAAAGCGGATCGAGGTCCAGCGCCTTCTGGCTTTCGGCGACGGCTTCGTCCGCGCGGCTCATCGCCGCCAGATAAAACGAATAGTAGTGGTGCGCGTCCTCATCGCCCGGATTCAGCTCCAGCGCGCGGCGGAATTCCTTGTCCGCGCCCTCCCAATCCCAATCGGCATAAAAATGAATCGCGCCAAGCTCGGTGTGCGCCTGCGCGAGGTCCGGATCGAGCGCGAGCGCCTTCACCACATTTTCTTTCGCCTTCGGCATGCTCTCGGTGGGCCGCAAATCGAGCGACGACCAGTAATAATCCGCGAGCCCGGCGTACGCCGGCGCGTAATTCGGATCGAGCCGGATCGCCTGCTCGAAAAATTCCTTGGCTTTGCGCTGCTGCTGCACGGTGCTCATGCCCGCGCCCGTGCCTTTATTCATGTACGCGCCTTTCAAATACGCGTCATACGCCGCGGGATTCACCGGGCGAGGACTCATGAGCCGCGTTTTTTCCTGCGGCGTGAGCTGCACTTTGATTTCATCCGCGATGGCATGCGCCACCTCCTGCTGCAGGCCGAGCACGTCGCGCGTGTCGCCTTCGTAGCTCTTGGCCCACAGATGTTTGTCGCTGGAGGCCTGAATCAGCTGCGCCGTGATGCGCACCCGGTCGCCGCTCTGCATCACCGAGCCTTCCACCACGCCATCCACGTGCAGCTCTTTCGCGATTTCCGGCAGCGATTTCTTGTTGTTGTCTTTGTATTGCTCCACGGACGTGCGCGAGATTACGCGCAGCGCGCTGATCTGTGCGAGTTGCGTCGTGAGCTCGTCCGTCATTCCATCCGCGAAATAATCCTGCGCGGGATCGCGCGACAAATTCTCGAGCGGCAACACCGCGATCGAATGAATCGACTCCGGCCCCGTCGCTGCAAGCGCGCCGCCCGCGCGCCAGCTCTTTGGCGCGAACTGCACGATCAAACCGGCGATCACCAGCGTGATCACCACCGAACTTACCGCCGCGATCGTGCTGCGCCGCCGCCTGTCGCGCGCCGCATCGGCGAGCACCGCGTTCACGCTGGCCTGCGACGCGGGAGTGTGCGCGCCCAGAATGCTCAGCGCCGTGCGCAATTCGCTCGCGGACTGGTAGCGCTCGCTCGGCGCCTTCATCAGGCACTTATCGATCACCGCTTTCAGCACGGGCGACACAGTCGCCGGTAACTCTTTGGGCTGCTCGTGCAGGATGCGCGAGATCACTTCGTACGTCGTCTTGCCGCCGAACGGCCGCGCGCCGCTGGTCATTTCATACAGCACCACGCCGAGCGACCAGATGTCGCTGCGCACGTCGGTCGGCTCGCCTTTGAAAACTTCCGGCGCGGTGTAGAGCATCGTGCCCACGCCGCCTTCGTTCGCGCTCGAGTGCTGCGAATGCGTCAGCTCGCTCACGCCCTCCACGCGATGGCGCTTCGCGAGGCCGAAGTCGAGCACCTTCGCGCGGCCCTCGGGCGAGATCATGATGTTCGAAGATTTCAGGTCGCGGTGAATCACGCCGTGTTTGTGCGCGTGAGCCAGCGCGTCAGCGATCTGCTCGCCGTAGCGGATTATCGTATCGACGGGCAGGCCGTTGTCGCCCGCTTCGGCGATCAGATCGGAGAGCGGGCGCCCGTCGAGAAACTCCATCACGATGAAATTGCGGTCGTCGTTTTCGCCGACGCTGTGGATCGTGCAGATGTTTGGGTGATTCAGCGACGAGGCGGTGCGCGCTTCGCGGATCAGCAAACGTCGCGCGGAATCGTCGGAGAGCAGCTGGGTCGGCAGGACTTTCAGCGCCACGTCGCGGCCGAGTTGCTCGTCGCGCGCGCGATACACTTCGCCCATGCCGCCCGCGCCGATCTTCTCGATGATGTGGTAGTGGCCGAATGTTTGGCCGAGCATGGATGCGGGGCGCCTCAGCGAAAAATGGTAGTTCGCGCGCAAAGGCAAGTCAACGCGAGTGCCCGCCATTTCACGATGGCAACTATCAAATAGCCGCGCGCACTTTCGCCGTGATGAGTAGCATGGGCGTTCTCGCCGGTGTGGACGCAAGAGCCTTCAGGCTGGGACTCAGTCTTCGCCTCACGCGCCTTTCCCGGAGTGCGGTAGCGAAGCCACCGCTCGCCGAGAACTCCACCGCAAAGACAACGAAGCCCGCCCGACACAAGCCGATCCGGCGAGACGCAGCAATGGAAGCGCCGGTGCCAATCGAGCCATCGAGGTGCGCGTGCTGAATCGTGTGGCGGAGTGGTGGCTTCGCTACCGCACTCCGGGAACTTCATGTGAACCGGCATCCAAGGCCGCCGCTGCATCCACCCGCAGCCTCTTAACTATGCGAACACGTAAACGCAAGTAACCTAGTCAACGCACGAAGTCCTAACCTAGAATCTCAGCTCGATATGATTCGATCTTCGATTTGCTTCGCGCTCATCGCCTTGGGTTTGACTGGCGCGACGCCTTGGCCGCGCACAATCCGTTCTTCTGAACGTTTCGATGCGGGACACGCTGATCTCGTGCTGCAAGAGGGCACACCCATGAGGCTCGCTTTTGCGCGGGCCGTAACCTCATCCGATGTACTCGCGGGTGAAACAGTGAGCCTCTACGCGATGGATGACCTGCGCTTAGGCGACACACTCGTCATCTCGAAATTCAGCCCCGCGCAGGCCACCGTGATGCTCGCTCGCCCCAAACAAAAGATCGGCCTCAGCGGCAGGCTGGAATTGCGATTCGATTCCGTGCGCCTTATCGATGGCGAGCAGGTCCCGCTGCGGCTCACTCAATCGATCGAGGTCGGCACGGACAAAGGAATCGTTGCCGGCACGATAGCCAGTTTGGCCACGGATGCATTTCCCGTCACGCTGATCCTGATGTCGAAGACGGGCAAAGACGTGGAACTCGCGCGCGGCGACGATGTGACGGCGTACGTGAACCGGGACATCGTGCTCGACGCGACGAAATTCGAGAATAGCCCATCGATTGCAGCCCCGACCCAGAACACGACGGATCCGCTGCCGGAATCGACGGAAACGCAAACGAAACTGGAGCACCTCGCGTGCGGGCCTGAAACCACCGAGCACCACGTGTGGCAGGCGCCTGACCCGGCGCCCGCGATCGTGCCGGACGGGCAAACGCTCTTCTACATCGTGCGCCCGGCGATCCTCGCAGATGAAGTGCAAACGAATCTATTTGTCGATGGCCAATGGAAGGGTGTGAACATGGCTGGATCCTATTTTCATTTCACGCTGGCGCCGGGGGCGCACTACTTTTGCTCAAAAATGGGGAAGGGCAGGACGCTGCTGAGTCTTGTCGCTGAGCCGGGCGGGACCTACTACATTCAGCAGAAATTCCCAGGAGCGATGAGCATGGAACTCGAAGTGCTTAACGAGCCGGAAGGGAAGCGCGCGATCGCCAAATGCGACCGCGGACTCCAAAAACATTCGCCGCCGCACTGAGGCGCCGACGCTAGGCCGGGAAATCCTCGTTCCAAGGTTCGGGCGGCGCGGCCCGCCCCCTTTTTTTTCGCCTCACGCGCCCTTCCCGGAGTGCGGTAGCGAAGCCACCGCTCGCCGAGAACTCCACCGCAAAGACAACGAAGCCCGCCCGACACAAGCCGATCCGGCGAGACGCAGCAATGGAATCGCCGTCGCCAATCGAGCCATCGATGTGCGCATGCTGAATCGTGTGGCGGAGCGGTGGCTTCGCTACCGCACTCCGGGAACTTCACGTGAACCAACGGAAGGCGCTAATCCTGTGTGATGGGATCGGGCATGCCAGGCTCTTCTGTGGGCGCGAGGTACTTGATGAAGACCACTTCGTTCTGCTTCTCGTTGTAAACCACTTCGTCGGCGATCGCGCGCGTGATCGCAATTCCAAATCCGCCGGGACGCATGCCGAGCCGCTCGCGCTCGATCGCGACCGAAGTGATTTGCTCGGGCTTCGACGCGTCCAGCGCCGCATACGCCATATTCTTGAACGTAAATCCCGCGCCGGGATCGGCGATGCGATAGAGCAGCATGCGGCGGCAGCGAATGTGCGCCACGCGAACTTTCTTCGTCGAATCGAGTTTGCCGCCCCACTCGACAGCATTCAGCAGCAGCTCGCGCAGCGCCACGCCCACCGAATGGCGCAGATCGACCGGCAAATCCGAATCGAGCTTCACGAGGAACGATTGGATCCGTTCCGCCGCTTCGCGCGTGCACGGAATTTCCAGCTCCACCCACGTGGGCCGCGCCGAAATCACTCCGATCGGCAGCGCTGCTTCTTTGTCCGTCGCCCACTGCGCCGCCTGCAGAATCTGCTCGCGCGTCAGCGGCTTGTTCAAATATTCCAGCGCCTGATCCTTGATCGCTTGCAGCACGCTCTGCGGCGTTTCATCCACGGTCATGATCACGGCCTTCACGTCGCCGCGCTTTTTGCGGGCGTGCTCGAGCACTTGCAGCCCCGTATGGCCGGGCATCCAGATATCGAGAAACGCGAGGTCGAAATGTTCCTTCGTGAGCGCTTCGCAGGCCGCGTCGCCGTCGGGCGCGGTAGTCACTGTGTAGCCGGCTTCCTGCAAGACGCCCGAGACGGCGGCGAGCGTCGTCGTGTCGTCATCCGCCACCAGAATCCGCTCAGCCGCGTGCGACTCGTGCGCGCCCGGATGCGCGCCCGCTTGCGTGGCTGCGGCGTGCGCGGGGGACTGCGGCCTTGCATGTGGTCGCTGCCTGGGTGCGCGTTTCATCGCGTGAACTCCACGCGGCAGCAGCTCAATTGTTCGGTGGCACGTCCTGCGAATCGCATCGCCACACTATACATCGAGATGCTCCCGCTGAACGATTACAGCCGCGTCACAGACGGATAAACGAAGTGGAATAGGCACGTTGTGCCTGTGTAATTGGCTTCCACAAACCACAGGCAGGTCTGCCTCTTCCACAACCGTCCGCTCCTAAGTTGATCGTGCAAGGCCACGCGCGTTGCCAGTATTTGGTCGAAAGAAATTCCAATTCTGGCACCCACTATGCGCTTGGCTGGGCCACGATAAGGGAGTACGTCAGTAAAATAGACAGACCTGTCTGTGTTCTTGTGGGCCGTAAGAGAACACAGGCACGACGTGCCTATTCCACCCCTTGTGGCTGCCATTGTTGAAACAGTTGTTTCAAGTATGCTAGCCTCGGTGTGTGAGCCGCACAGCCAACGCAGAGCGCCCAGACGAGCTGCTCGAACGCATCGTGCCGTACCTCACCGCCCACGGCATCGCGGACCTCTCTCTCCGCCCGCTCGCCAAGGCCATCGGCTCCAGCCCGCGCGTCCTGCTCTATTACTTCGGCTCGAGCGAAAAGATGATCGACCGCGTCCTGACGCGGCTGCGCGAACGCCAACACGCCTTGTATGGCGCGCAGCTCGCGCAAGACTCTCGCTCGCAGGCCGATCCCGCCAAATCTTATTTCGAGATCTGGAAACATATGACGTCACGCGCGTCCGAGCCGCACTTCCGCCTGTTCTTTGAGATTTACGGGCTCGCGCTGCGCCACCCGCGGCGCTACCGAACGTTCCTGCGCTCCACGATCGACGACTGGCTCGATTTCATGGACGACGCCGCGCGCCAGAAGCGCTACGGCCGCAGCACGTCGCGCGCCCTCGCCACCATTGCGCTCGCTGCGTATCGCGGCTTCCAGCTCGACTACTGCGCCTCGCACGATAGAGCGCGTCTCGATCGCGCCGTGAAATTGTGGATCCAAACATTCGTCGCGCTCGAAGCGCGGCCGATCAAAAGGCCTACACGATGAACGCATCCGTCGAGTCACTCAACTGCCGCCACGCTTCGGCGCCGCCGGTGTCGTCGCGCCAAAAACTCCTCGCCCTCATCGGAGTCGTCTTCGCGCTCGGCTTTCCCGCAATCCCGCTCTCGCGCTTCTTCGACGAATTCGCGAACACGCGCACGCTCATCGCGTACGAGTTGATCTGGTGGGCCGCGGTGACAGCTATCCTCGCGTGGGTGCGTTTCGCCGAGCGCGAACCGCTCCGCTCGATCGGCTTCCGCGCGCCGGGCGTAAAAAATCTCGCGCTCGGCGTGCTCACAGCTGTGGTGTCGCTCGCCGGCCTCGCCGCAATCCTTTACGTGATTTTCCCCGCGCTGCACATCGACGAAGCGCAGTCGATCAACAAAATACTCGCGACTCCGCTCTGGTGGCGCAGGATCAGCGTCGTTCGCGCCGCGGTGGGTGAAGAAGTTTTATTTCGTGGCTACGCCATCGAACGCCTGCAACGGCTTACCGGCAGCGCGCGCGTGGCTGGCACGATTTCATGCGTGATTTTCACGCTGCTGCACGTCGGCTACTGGGGCTGGGGACACATTCTCGTCGCTGGATTTGCCGGCGCCCTGCTCACGCTGCTCTACCTGTGGCGCCGCAACCTGTGGGCCAACATCCTCGCCCACTTCCTGATCGACGGCGCCGCCTTCCTCACCTAACGCCCTTGGACAGAACCTTGCCGCGCTCGTAACGATCGGCGCTGAGCCCCAAAAAAATTGCAGTGCGATGTCTAAATGGGGCATCCTCGCGCGTCATTGGTATAGAGGGGCAGAGAAGCGGACGCGCAGCCGCCCCCCAGGCAGCCATATAAAGGTAGCGAAGGAGATCGCGATGCAATTTCTACTGATAGCCTACGTGCAGGAAGCCGGCTGGCCGGTGATGACCAAAGAGCAGCAGGAGCAGGGCCTCGCGGCGTACAAATCGTTTGCCGACGCGCTGAAAAAGGCCGGCGCGTTCATCGCGAGCAACCGGCTCTCGCCGAGCTCGAACGCCACGACGCTGCGACAGGCGGCCGGCGGCAAGATGCAGGTGCTCGACGGTCCGTTCGCGGATTCGAAGGAGCAGCTCGGCGGCTACTATCTGATCGAAGCGAAAAATCTGGACGAGGCGATCGCCTGGGGTTCGCGTTGCCCGGCCACAGGACACGGCGCCGTGGAAGTTCGTCCCGTGTGGGAAACGCCCGCGGAGGCTCACGCCTAACCGCGCGCCTTCGCCAGCGGCACCGTGCTCACGATCTACGCTCCGCGCAGGTAGGGAATTGCCCTTCCGGCATTCATGACGTGCTTGCCTCGCTCGCCACAAGGGAGTGGAATAGGCACGTTGTGCCTGTGGTCTCGAGTTCCGGCGAAAACCACAGGCACAACGTGCCCGTTCCACTTCATGTCATGAGCTCGCGCCACGCCACCGCCGCGCACTCCACCGCCGACGCCGTCGCGCGCCGCAGTTACGGCAAGCTGGTCGCGTTTCTCGCGGCGCGCACGCATGACGTTGCGGCCGCCGAAGACGCGCTCTCCGACGCATTCGCCGCCGCGCTCGAGGACTGGCCCGCGAACGGCACGCCCGCGAATCCCGAAGCGTGGCTGCTCACCGTCGCGCGCCGCAAATTGATTGACGCATCGCGCCGCAGCGCCACCGCCGAAGCCGCATCACCCGAATTGCAGCTGATCGCCGAGCACGCGCAGCGCGAAGCGAGCGACGCGCAGTCGAGTGCGCCGGCTGTCTCGCTCGCGCCTCCGCAGAACTTCTCGCGCACTACGTCACAAGGTTCGTCGCATGTGGGCATCGACGAAATCCCGGACCGCCGCCTCGCGCTCATGTTTGCCTGCGCGCATCCGGCGATCGACGCGCCGGTCCGCGCGCCGCTGATCCTCCAAACGCTGCTCGGCCTCAACGCCGACCGAATCGCGTCGGCCTTTCTCGTCGCGCCCGCTTCGATGGGCAAGCGCCTGGTGCGCGCGAAAGAAAAAATCCGCGTGGCGCGCATTCCACTCGAAATTCCAGCGCGCGAAGATTGGCCCGCGCGACTCGACGCCGTGCTCGACGCGATTTACGCCGCGTTCACCGAAGGCTGGAGCGATCCAGCCGGAGGCGACGCCGTGCGCGCCGACCTCACCGGCGAAGCTCTCTTTCTCGCGCGGCTCACCGCCGAACTTGCGCCCGACGAGCCGGAAGCGCTGGGCCTGCTCGCGCTGCTGCTTTTCGCGCACGCCCGCCACCGCGCACGCCGCAACGCACGCGGAGAATATGTGCCGCTCGCCGAGCAGGACACCTCGCTGTGGGACGCGCCAGCCATCGCCGAAGCCAACGCGCTGCTTACCTACGCCGGCACGTTCAATCGCATCGGCCGCTACCAGCTCGAAGCCGCCGTGCAGTCCGCGCACGCGCATCGCCGCGTCACGCGCGCCGAGAATTGGTCAGACGTGGCCGCGCTGTACGACGCGCTCTACACGCTCACCGCGTCGCCCGTTGTGGCGATCAATCGCGCGCTTGCGATGGCTGAAGTGGACGGTGCCGCCGCCGGGCTCGCTTTGCTGCCCGACCCTGCCGACGACGCGCGCCTCGAGACCTACCAACCCTACTGGGCCGCTCGCGCGGAGCTCTTAGCGCGCGTGGGAGCGTCGCGCACGGGAAAAGATGCGCACAACGCCACGCTCTCCGACGCGCGCCACGCCTACGACATCGCCATCGGCCTCGAGCGCGATCCAGCCGTGCGCAATTTTCTCCTCGCGCGCCAGCGCGCTCTTCCGTAGTCGTACCCATTCCAATTCTGGCAATACACTCAACGCCTGGCACAAACACAATAAGGGAGTACGCCTGTAAAATAGACAGTCCTGTCTGTGTTCTTGTAGGCCCTCAAAACCACAGGCACAACGTGCCTATTCCACTCTGGATATTGACTTTTGGCGAGAGGCCTTTCCGCAGTGTTTAGCAATGCGTACACATAATCTCTAAATACAAAACAAAAGCGAAAGCGAACGCCGAGCGAACGCAGCGCGTGACGCATTTTGTCGAGCGCGTCGCGCGCGTCTCAACGTGAAACAGCCCTGCCCAGTACCCTCAGGACAGCCTTTGCCCACGAAGGGAAATTCACTCCTCACGCACAAAACGTCACCGCAGATATCTCTCGCCGTTCCAACACGCGCGCCCGCGCTGCGAGTGGCCACCTCCGTGCACTTCCTATCCGCGTACGACGGGCCCAGCCGTCGCACCGATCGCCGCAAAACGTCACACCCGGCCATTGTCTCAAAGTAAGAAAAGCTCGACCGGCACCCAACGCCCCGGAGGATTTGAATGTTTAAGAAGATCGCCATCGCCGCCGCCTTCATCATCGCCAGCGGTGCATTCGTTACCGCGCATGCGGACTCCAACACGCAGCTCAACAGCTCGGCCGCGAACACCACCAACAACTCGGTCGCCGAAGGCATCGCGAACGCCGGCGCCACGGTCAACATTTCCTCCAACCCCGCGTGGGCCTCGGCGCTGCCGGGCTCGAACTGGGTTTCGTTCACCGACACGGGCAATCCTTCGGACGCCGGCTTCTACACCGTCCCGAATGGCACCTCGGTTACGTTCGCACAGTCGTTTACTTTGGATGGCGCGGTCACCGGCGCAACGCTGAACGTGATGGCCGACGACACCACATCCGTGATCTTGAACGGCGTGACGATTTACAACGCGGCGCTCGGCGGTTCGTACCCGACCTGCTCGGCGCAGCCGATCGGTTGCCTCACCAGCACGGCGGGCTACTTCACGCTGACGAATCTCGCGCCTTACCTGAATGCCGACGGCGTCAACACGCTGCAGTTCGTCGTGTATCAGGAAGCGGGCTCGAGCTACGGCCTGGATTACTCCGGCAACATCACCACGGCGCCGGAACCGGCCAGCCTCGGCCTTCTCGCGGCCGGCTTGATCGGCATCGCGCTGATCAGCCGCAAGCGTTTCGCGCTCGAGAACTAGTTACCGCACCGCATCAAAAGTTTCACCCTCTCAGACACAGAAAAGGCCGCCTTCACGGGCGGCCTTTTTCTTGTTTCACACGCTCTTCCCGGAGTGCGGTTGCGAAGCCACCGCTTTCACCCAATTCAGCACCACCGAGCATCGCTCACGCGCCAAGCGGCCAGTGCGTGACGATGCCTGGAGCTGTCATGACGCACGCGCATGTTACATCGGCTCGTCGCTCCTGTCTGCATCGTCGCAGCCAGGATGTGGGTCGCCCCGAGACTACAGGCGCTACGTTCTACCCCCAACACCCGTTAGAGTGAAGTGTGTGGCATAGAAATATTTTCTGTGGCGTTGTGTGGATGGCTAAACCCGTACCTCACGAGAACGTGAGGTACGCACAGGCTCGAAAGCCTGTGCCACAGGCAGGATTGCCTGTGGCACGAGTAGCGCCTACTGAGTGGTTGTAACTCAGATTTACCGCAGCGGCTTCGCGTCCGGCAAGGGAATCGGCGCCGGGTTGCGATCCACAAACTGTCGCTGGTGCCAGTAGGGATATGCGAGCGTCACGTCGCTGGCCTTATCGAGTTTCGCCACCTGCGCGGCCGACAAATTCCATCCGAGCGCGCCGAGATTCTGCCGCAACTGCTCTTCGTTGCGCGCGCCCAGAATCACATTCGATACGGTGGGCCGCTGCAGCAGCCAGTTGAGCGCAATCTGCGACACCGACTTTCCGTTTTCCTTCGCGATTTCATCGATCGCATCCACAACCTTATATACATGCTCGTCCGGCACCGGCGGGCCGAAGTCCGCCGTTTTGTGCAGACGGCTGTTGTCGTGCAGTTTCGCGCCGCGGCGAATTTTCCCCGTCACGCGTCCCCAGCCCAGCGGACTCCACACCACGCATCCGACGCCCTGATCGAGACCCAGCGGCATCAACTCCCACTCGTAATCGCGACCGACCAGCGAGTAATACGCCTGATGGGCTACATAGCGCGCCCAGCCGTAGCGATCCGCAATCGCGAGCGATTTCATCAGGTGCCAGCCGGAAAAATTTGAAACGCCGATGTAGCGCACTTTTCCCGCGACCACCAGATCGTTCAGCGTGCTCATCACTTCTTCCACCGGCGTGAGCGCGTCGAAACCGTGCATCTGATACAGGTCGATGTAGTCCGTGCCGAGCCGCTTCAAGCTCGCATTGCATGCATTGATCAGGTGATAGCGCGACGAGCCCACTTGATTCGGATCGGGGCCCATCTTGAAAGTGGCCTTGGTGGAAATCAGCGCGTGCTGGCGCCGCTTGCCGAGCGCTTTGCCCAGCACCTCTTCGCTCTGGCCTTCGTGATAAATGTCCGCGCTGTCAAACATCGTGACGCCCGCGTCGAGACAAATGTCCACGATGCGCGTCGCCGCCGCCACGTCCGTCTTACCAAACGCCTGAAACGCTTCGCTGCCCGCGCCAAACGTCGCCGTCCCCATGCTGAACACGGGAACTTTCAGTCCCGATTTACCGAGTTGCCGGAATTCCATTGGTGCTCCTTCGCTGTAGGCCTTCGCGATCGCAATCGTTGTCGTTCGTTCTGTGGATGCGCCATTCTAGCGAAAAGTTTCGCTGGCGCGCCGCGCGCACCACATCTTGAAATTCCGCCGCCGCTGCTTCAGACGCCGTTCCCGCAGTGCGGTTGCGAAGCCGCCGCTCGCCGCACGACGCAGCGTGAAGGAAACCAAGGCACGAGCAGCGCTTGCCGATCCATCGACGCTGCTTGTTTGCAGCGCGGTCAACCATCGAGCCATCGGCGTGCGTTGGCTGGAGCTTGCGAGCGGACGTTGTCCGCTCAATTCGAGTTGCCTTTGTCGGTGCGGACAATTTTCAGCGCGACCACGGGCTGCGCGCCGCACGGCAAATTCGTCACGAAGCGCAGCGTTCCGTCCGGCGCCTGAAACGCGAGGCCGGACTGCGACGACCCGCCCTTAAATTCGCCCCACGCGCGAGGCACTTGCGCGGCACACTGCGAATCGGAATCGAACTGTGCTCCTGGCGTGAGCAAGCTCGCCGCGTGCACGGAGCCGCGTTCCGCCGCCACATTCGCCGCCGCCACACCCGCGGCAAACGCCACGAGCACCACTACCGCCTGCTTCCACACGTTGGCCACCATCGATCACCTCAGAAAGGGAATTCGCCGCGCCCAGTATATGGGTATCCTTATATAACGAAATGAAGCGCCCGTTAAAAATCGCGCTCCGCGTCGCCGTCGCAGCGGTGCTCATCTTTGCCGCAATCACAGCGTACTCGCTGGTCGCCGTGCGCGGCACTTTCCAGAAAAAATTGCCCGCGTCCGAAGCGCCGGCTGTGGAGTATCACGCGCGCCGCGCCGAGGGCGGAGAAATTGTGGGGCGCGAGTTCGGCTTCCTCGTCGATAAGCAGCCGTTCTGGCGCAGCGTCGCGAAGCGCCCGCTGATTGTGGTGCTGCACGGCGACGCGCCGTTTCACAATCCCGGCTACCAGTACGCATTCGCGTCGATGCTCGAAAAAGCCGCGCCCGGCGTGGTGATCGACGCGCTGTTGCGCCCCGGCTACTCCGATCCCTACGGCCTGAAATCCGCCGGCGATCGCGGCTTCGCCACCGGCGAAAATTACACCGCCGATGTGATTTCAGACATCGCGAAATCCATCGGCCGCACCACAAACAATTACACTTTTTCTTCTGTCTTTCTTGTGGGGCATTCCGGCGGCGCGGCCATCGCCGCGAGCGTCGCGGCGCTGAATCCCGGCCTCGTCGATCACGTGTATCTGGTCGGCTGCCCGTGCGACGTGCCGGCGTTTCGCAAACACATGGCCAGCACGCAGCACGACCCGATGTGGCTGCTTCCCGTTCGCAGCTTGTCGCCCATGGACACGCTCGATCGGATGCAGAAGAGCACTGCGATCACGGCGATCTCGGGCGCGGACGATCCGATTACGCTGCCAGAGTACGCGCGCGCTTACATCGACAAAGCCAAGCAGCGCGGCCTCGACGCGACGTTCATCACAATTCCAGGTGAAGGCCACGAGATCTTGCTCGATCAACGCGTCATCGACATCATTGCGAAAGACGCTCGCGCGCAAATCTTTCCTTAGTCTGGCGATGCACGCACAAAAATGCTGGCAACCATCGATGGCCTGTCACGGCCAACTTAACTGAGAAACGCAGGTGGCACAGGCTGCTGTTGCCCGTGTGTTGTGACCCAGATGAAGCACACAGACAGCAGCAGTCTGTGCCACAACCGTTCTCACCAAATGTGGCCTGCGTGCGTCATTGAATGTTGCCAGGATTGGGATCGCACTTCGTAAGAGGACCGCCAGGGTGGCTGTCCGACGCTAGTCCACGTGCGGCAGATTCCAGTGGAACGCCAGCGCGCAGCAACGCAGCGCGAAGCATGCAAGGCCGCCCGCAATCGCCGCCCACCCGCGCGGCAGGCCGGCCTTGCGGCACAGAATCAGCACCACCGAACCGGCAATCGCCGCCGATCCGTAAATGTCCGCGTTCAACACGCGAGGCACTTGCGCGAGCAGCAGCGCCGCGATCGTTCCGCCGCCCACAGCAGTGAGCGTGCCCATCATCACCGCGATCAGCGGGTGCAGCCCGAAGTCCAGCGTCTTTTCCGTGCCCGCCACGGTAAAAAGCGCGAGCGCCGCCGCATCCAGCACCAGCAAGATCATCGGCGGCAAAGTTTGAAACGCGTGGTGCGCGCCAAATACAATCAGGCCGCCCGCAAACGCCGTGGCAGGGTAGCGCCAGTTGCGCAGCGACGCCGTCGGCACGTCGCCGATCAGCACGTCGCGAATCGTGCCGCCGCCCAGCGCCGTTGCAAACGCGAGCACCAGCATGCCCAGCAGGTCCAGCCCGCCGTACACCGCCGCCGTCGCGCCCTCGATCGCGAATAAAAATGTGCCCGCGAGATCGACGGCGGAGAGCAGCTTGTCCTTCGTGTAGTGAATTCCAGACTCAGCCATGGCGCCGGATAGTGTACTGGCAGTTCGTAGAATAGGCACGTTGTGCCTGCGTCCTTCGTTTCGTCGCAAATCCCGCACAAACCCACAGGCACAACGTGCCTATTCCACCGCTCTCATTGACGAGATGTCTATTATGTGGTATAATAAATGCAAGCAGCCGAGCGCCGCAGACGCGCCAGCCTGACAAGCGCGCCGGACTCGTGCACAATATCTGCCCGGAGAATTGGAATGTTTGAGTTTTTCCGCTCGTCGCAGTCGCAAGTGCGAAGGCTCTATCTGATGCCGCTGTCCTACACCAGGCTGCCGCTGCCAGACGGCCGCGTGCTCGACCTTGTGCTGCCGTGCTACATGATCGAAATGCAGGATAAGCTGCGCATTCTGATCGATACGGGCATCAACGACGATGCGCCCGTCCCTGCCGGAACGCCGTCGCCCACGGAAAAGAAATCCGTCTTCGAGCAGCTCGCCACGCTCTACCTCGATCCTGACGACATCGACATCGTGATCTGCACGCATTTCGATATCGATCATGCCGGCTATCACGACAAATTTCCCGACGCTGAATTCATCGTGCAGCGCGAGCACTACGAAATCGCGCGCCACGGCAATAAGCGCACAGACGCGACGCGCGCGCACTGGGGCGCGTTTGGGCTGAAGTACCGCACGATTCATGGCGACCAGGAAATTCTGCCGGGAGTGCACTGCATCGAAACCAGCGGCCACGTGCCCGGCCACCAGTCGGTGATGGTCGATCTGCCCAATACGGGGAAAATTCTGCTCGCCATCGACGCCGTGATGCTCAAGTCGCAGTTTGTGCGCGACCGTAAAGCCGGCCCGAATGACATGGACGCGCCGCTCACCGTGAAAAGCACGGACAAGCTCCTCGACATTGTTGAACGCGAAAACGTGGCGTTGACCGTCTTCGGCCACGACGGCGCACAGTGGCGCACACTCAAAACCTGCGCTGAGTTCTACGACTAGCGCGTCCGACAGCCGGCCCGGCTGTCATCTGACGAATGACAACCGATATTCTGGCAACCAACCTTGCCGGACTACAGCCACAGTAGAAGCGAACGATCGTGGAATAGACAGATCTGTCTGTGACGTTGAATTTGTAGCTCAGCGAAACAAAACCACAGGCAAGTCTGCCTATTCCACAACCGTACTCACCTAATGTGATCGTAGTCCGGCACGGACTTTGCCAGGATTGGGATTTGCTTTCTTAGGATGACAGCCGGATCGGCTGTCCCTCTCACTTCGCCCAGGCCATGCCGTCTGGGCCGGCGCCCGTTGCGAAGTGATCGACCACGTCCATCTTCGCGAGGTCGATCACCGCTACGCCGTTGTCTCCCGCGAGCGCCACGTACGCGACCTTGCCGTCGGGCCGCATCAAAATTCCGCCCGGCCCTTTGCCGGCCACGATCGACTTCACCACTTTGCGCGAGGCGACGTCGATCACCGTCACGTCATCCCCGCCCAGATCGCTCACCAGCGCCGCTTTTCCATCGAGCGTGAACTTCACGCGGTTCGCGTGCTTCGCGCCGCTCTTGAACGTGGCCACCACTTTCGACTGCGCCACCGAAATCGCGCTGATCGTCTGATCGCCCGCGTTCGCGACCCACACTTCCTTATCGTCGGGCGTGATGTCGATGCCTTCGCTGCCGCGTCCGACGGGAATGTTCGTCTCGGTCCATCCCGATTGGTCGGAACTCTTCAAGATGGCCGTCACGCTGCCCGACTCCACGTTCGCCGTGAAAAATTCGTTCAGGAATTTCGTGCGAATCACCATGTGCGTCCGGTTCTGCCCAACGCCCAGGATCCAATCCACCGCATTCGTCGCGGGATCGTAACGCGCGATCGCCTTATTCAGTTCCGCCGTGAAATACACTTTGCCTTCGGAGAAAATAATTCCGTGCGGCGCGCGCAGCGGTGAAATGTCCACGCGGTGGATTTCCTTTTGGGCAGACAAGTCGTAAACCGATAGGGAATTGCCCGGCTGGCCCGGCCCGCCGCCGTAGTTCGTCACAAACGCGAGCTTGCCGTCGTCGGACGCCGCAATCTCGTGCGGCCCGTTGCCCGTGGGGATTCGCGCCACCACCTGCTTCGTCGCGGGATCGACAATCGCCAGCTCATTCGCGCTCTTATTCAGCACCAGCAGCGCCGGCGACGGCGTCGCGCCAGTCGATTGCGATGCGCCCGCGCCGGTATCCGAGGGCCGTATGGCAGCAGTCGCGCTATTCGCATCCGAAGCGCCCATGAAGTGCGGCCGCCCGTGCGCGTGCTTTGCGAAAACGCCCACTGCCGTGCCCGCCGCCAAAATAAATACGATCGTCAGCAGCAGCGTCACCAGCTTGCCGCGCGATTTTTCGTCCCGCTCGTCCATCGCCATCACCCGCCTCCCAGTGCGAGCCCGCATCTTACTCGCGCACTCGACGGGCGGCAATACGGTGGAATAGGCACGTTGTGCCGGTGGTCTTAGTTTTCTTGAGAGCGCCTACAAATCCACAGGCACGACGTGCCTATTCCACGGCGAGCTTCGCGCGCAAGTGGGTTAACATCACTCAGGCGCGGTGGCGCGTGATGTGCTGATGCGGCTGAGTTAAGGAGATCGATCATGAGCGGCAAGTTTAAAGGCGTGGCGGGATATGCCGCGGCGTTCGCGGCGGGAATGGTGGCGGCGACCGTGTTGATCGGCGGAATTTCCGCGGCGCGCGCGACCACGCGCAACGCCACGCACGACCAGCACGGCTCGGTGCAGGCAGCAATCGTGAGCCCCACGGCGGCGGCGCTCGCCACCACCACGCTGTGGGCGCAGGCCGCCTCGCAGCAATCGGCCAAGCCGACGCAAGTGGTCGTCGAAAAGGGAGCGATCAACCCCGGCGTCACCGACGACGACATCACCTTGCTGCGCCAGGACCTGCGCACCAAAAAAATGCAGGTGATCGGCGAAAACATGTCGCTCACCGACGAGGAGGGCCAGCGCTTCTGGCCCATCTACAATCACTACGTGAAAGATCTGATTGTGGTGAACGACCAGAAGTACGCGCTGCTGAAGCAATACGCCGAAATGTGGGAAACCATGAGCGACCAGGACGCGCTGATTTACGTCCGCCACTGGCTCGAAGTGGACGGGCAGGCGCAGGCGCTCCGCCTGAAATATGTGCCGATCGTCAGCCAGGCGCTGCCGGGACGCAAAGCCGCCACATTTTTCCAGCTCGACCGCCGGCTCAACATGATCGTCGATCTGCAGCTGTTCGGCCAGATTCCGCTGGCGCACGTAAAAAATTCGGATAAGCCGCAGCCGTGATTCGAACGATCCGGCCCAATACGTTCGTCGTGCAGTCGGCGTATCCGGATCCTCCGTTTGACATGATGTCTAATGGCGCGAAAACCGGTTTCGACGTGGAGTTGATGCGCGCCGTGTGCCGAGAGCTGGGCCTCGCGTTCGAGCCTGTGGCGTACACAGGCGAAAATTTCAACGGGATCTTCGATGCGCTGGGTGGCGCGCATGCGGCCGGCGCGTGCGACGCGGTGATCTCCGGCACGACGATCACGCCCTCGCGCAGCGCCGAGGTGCTGTTCTCGCAGCCATATCTCGAATTCAATCAGGGCGTCGCCGTGAATCGCGTGCGGTCGCCGAACGCAGGTACGACGGCGGACCTGCGCGGGCTTACGGCGGGCATTCAGATCGGCAACACGTCCGATGCCGTGGCGAAGCGCCTGCTCGCGGCCGGAGAAATTGCAGCCATTCGCTACTACCCCTACGACGGCATTGCCAACGCGCTCGACGACCTCGACGCAGGGCGCATCGGCCTCGTCATCAAATTATTTCCGGTGATCACCTGGCTCGTGAAAGACCGGCCGCAGCTCAAAGTCGTGATGCAGGTGCCAACGCACGAAAAACTCGGCATCGCCTACGCCGAAGGCCGCGCGGATCTGCGCGACGCCGTCGATCAAGCCATCGCCAAGCTGCGCGCGACCGGCGAATTCGCTACACTCGATTCCCGCTGGTTCGCGTCCGTTCCGGCGTAAGGCATAAGACATGTCACTCAGCGCGATCGACAATTCGCAGCGCACAGCCGCAAAGATCGCGGGACTGGCCGGCTTGGTGTCGTTCGCGGTTCTGGTCGCGGTGAATTATGGAATCTTCGCCGCCATGCTCGCCGGCAGCAGCGCGTCGGAAATCGCTCGCAGGGTCCTGGCGGACGAAACCTCGTTTCGCGCCGGACTGGCGGGCAACATTCTTTACGTGGCCGGTACAGTCGTGGTGCTTACAGCTCTCTACATAATCCTGAAGCCGATCAACCAAACGCTTGCGTTGCTTGCTGCATTCGGAAGGCTGATCTACGGATTCATGATGCTGGCCGTTACGCTCAACCTTTTTACCGCGCTACGGATTCTGAAGGACCCGCAGGGCGAGTGGTCCGCGGTATTTTCACCGGAGCAAGTGGCCGGCCTTGCTTGTCAGCATCTGCGCAACTATGACGCGTACTACATCGGTCTGATCTTCTGGGGATTAAGTGCAGCGGCTGCGAGCGTCTTGTGGTTCAAATCCCGTTACATTCCCAGAGGCCTCGCCGGGTTTGGCCTGATCGCAAGCGTCTGGTGCGCCGCCTGCACTTTCATCTACTACATTTTTCCGGGCTTCGAAAAAGTGGTGGGCCGGTCGTGGTTCGATTCGCCGCTCGTTCTGTTCGAGCTCGCGCTCAGTTTTTGGCTGCTGTTCAAGGGCCTGCGCACGGCGCCTTAGAGCGGAGCCGGGTTCCGCGGCGCGGCGCCGCTCCCGCCCGCGTAGAGGCGGTTGATGCGCGGCTGAATCCACCAGATGCCGATCACAAAAAACCAGATCGAGAAAAAGTTCGCGGCCATGCCGCCGAAGCCGCCCGCCTGTTTTTTCTCCACGCGCCGCAGCAGATCGGCCACAAAGCTGATGTCGAAGAAAAGGCACGCGAGCGTAATCGCCGTCACCGCCATCGACCACGGCGGCGGCGTGGCGGACGAAACCTGAACGCCGGTGAAATCGGCCACCAGGCTCAGCGCGAACGGCGCCACCAGAGCCACGTGAAACGGCATCAGGTCGCGCTGCAGCGGCGTGCCGGCGAGCCTCGAATCCAAATACGTTCCAACGGCCCACATCCACCCGAGCAGGAACAGCATATCGAGCGACGCGCAAAACGTTTTCGTGATCGCGGGATCGCCGATCAGCGTCGCGTCCGATAGCAGCGCAAACACCTGCAGCGCCGTGAGCGCGATCGAAAGCAGGAACAGCTGCCAGTGCTTTGCGCCAAGGAAAAAACTCGAAATCGGATTCATCGCGGTCGTGTCAATGCGGCGTCAAGCTTACTTCAGCCCGCGCACCAGATACTCAGTCGAACTGAAGCGGTGAAAGTTGTACGCGTAGCTCTTGCCGTCGCGCGACGAAATCACAGTCAGTCCGTTGCCAACGGCTCCCGTTGGCGCTTCGACGGTGCGAATCAAAGTTTTCTTACCGTCCTTCAAATCCATGCGCGAAATTTGTACTGCGGATGCAGAAGTCCACGGCGCATTGGAGCCCGGCTGGTTTGGCACCAAACGCAGCAGAACGCCCTGCCCGTCCGGCATGAAATCGAGAATCGTCTCGTTGGGCGCTACGGTGGTGAGCGGCTGCGAGTCGCCGCCGCTCATCGGCATAATCGAGTAGAGGTTTTTACCGATTTCGCGAGTGATGGCTCGCGTTCCATCCGGCGAAATTGCCACCACTACAGTTCCCCCGGGCGTAAACGGAGTTTCGCCGCCGTTCAAATCCGCGAGATAGGAGCGCGGCGGCTGGTTATTTTCCGCGGCGTTGAAGATGTAGCGGCCGTCGGGAAGCCAGCGCACGCTGTCATAGCCCTTGTTCGAATGCGTGAGCTGGCGCGGCTCGCCGGTTCCGGTGGGGAGCAGCATCAGCTGCTGCGGGATAGTGGGAAGGCGCGAGATCGCGTATTTCCCGTCGTACGAGACGTCCATTGCATCGCCCGGGCCGAGCACTACGGCCGGCGATCCATCGAGATTGCGCAGCAGCGTGGCGTAATTGTCGCCCACATGCTGGTCGCCGAAAAGAATCTGCTTGCCGTCGAAGGTGAACCTCATCCCGAACGGCCAGTCCAGCCAGGAAAAATCGCGGCCCTTGGGGAATTCCGGCGTGAACACCATCATCACGCGGTGATTGATCGTGCTATCCACCAGCGCCTCGCCATCGGCGCGGACATCCTGCAGCACGGTGCGTCCCGGCGAGCTGAGCAGCGTCCTGATGCTTCCCGAAAGCGTGACGGCAAAAATGTCGGCGCTGGCACGATCCTTCGTCGCGTTGTACCAGATCTCTTTTCCGTCCGGCGACCAGTCGAGGTGCTGCGTCTCGCCGTAGCGCGGCGTCAGGATTTTCTTGTTTCCCTGCATATCGATCACGGCGACGTTGCCAAGATCGTCGCCAAAGACCGGGTGATCCAGAAACGCGATCAATTTTCCGTCGCGCGAGAAGTGCGGATTGCTCAGCCAGCCCTGCGTTTGATAAAGGACGTGGCCTGGGGGATATTCGAGCGAGTAGCCGTGCCGCTCGGCCACGAACCGCACCACCGCGAAATCCTTCCCGTCCAGATCCCACGCGGCGTACTGGATATTGTCGAGCACCGGCCGCGGCGCGCCGCCATCCACCGTCATGCGCGCCAGAGTTCCGGATGCCACGTAGCCGCCGCCGACCGCGTGCAGGTCTTGAATGATCAGCACTTCGCCCGATGGCGACACCGATTCGATCTGGTCGGCTGGAATATTCAGCGCGCGAAGGCCCGGAGTTTCCACATTGCCGATGTAGAGCGAACGTCGCGATTCGGTGGAAAATTTCGCGTCGCACAGGAAGCTGTGCCCGTCGGGAAGGAAGCGCGACGAATCGATGAAGCCGTCGAGGAACGTCACCTGCTGGAACGAGGGTGGCGTGTAGCGGAACATCGTGCGCGCCACGTACCACGCCGCGGCAGCGCCGATTGCGAGCGCCAGCACCGTGGCGGCCGCGATTGTTGGCGCGCTCGATTTCGCCGGTGCGGCGGATTGCGATGCTGCGTGAGCGGCCGCAGCCTGGGCGGCAGCCTCGGCGTCCGCGGCAGTCACGGCTTGCGCGCCGCTCGTGCCGCGCAGGCCGCTCAGTTCGTTCAGCTGAAACGCGATGTCCCCGGCGGATTGGAAGCGCTGCTGCGCATCTTTTTCGAGGCAGTGGTGCACGATGCGATCGACGGTGGGCGAAATGTCGCCGTTCGTTGCGGTCAGCTCGGGCGGCTCGTGCGTGAGAATCGCGCTCATCAGGTCCGCGGAAGTGTCGCCGCGGAACGCGCGCTTTCCACTTAACATCTCGTAAACTACGGCGCCGAAGCTGAAAATGTCGCTGCGCGCGTCGGCTGGTTTGCCGCGCACTTGCTCGGGAGACATGTAGCCCAGCGTGCCCATCACCACGCCGACTTGCGTCCCGCGATTGACGCTGTGTCCCGTGGTGGCGTCCACGTCCGTCGCGGCATCCGGCTCGGCTTGCGTGAGCTTCGCGAGGCCGAAGTCCAGTATCTTCACGCGGCCATCGTTGGTGATGAAAATGTTGTCGGGCTTGATGTCGCGGTGGACGATGCCGCGCTCGTGCGCCGCCGCGAGGCCGCGCGCAATTTGAATCGCGTAGTCGATCGCTTTGCGCTCGCGCATCGCGCCGCCGCTGGCGAGCTTTTCGCGGAGCGACGCGCCTTCGAGCAATTCGGAAACGATGTACGGCGATTCAGCCGTGGCCGCGCGGCTCGCCGGGACGAGATTCGGCGGCATCCCCGGCGCCGGCGGTTGCGGCGGAGGCGGGGGAGAAAGTACGCCCGTCGCGCCGCCTGAGCCGCCGGTGGCGTGAACCAGCTGCGCTGCGCCAACGTCGAAAACCGTGAGCAGGTTCGGATGATTCAGCGCGGCGACGGCTCGCGCTTCCTGCTCGAAACGGCGGAGGCGGTCCTGATCGTTCGAGAACGACGCGGGAAGAATCTTGATGGCGACGTCGCGGCCCAGGCGCGAGTCGCGCGCGCGATACACTTCGCCCATTCCTCCCGTTCCAATGAGCGAGAGAATTTCGTACGGCCCAAGTTTGCTGCCGGGAGTGAGTGGCAAGGTGGCGGAATTATACATGGCTCCGCGCCGATTCGCTCGGCCCAGCACTCGCGCGACGGCCGGGTTTCGTCAGAGACCGCTTGCAACTCGATCCGTATAATTAGCCTTCGCCGGGGAAAATGGGAGGAACTGAATCAATGAATCACAGCGACGTGGTGCGCCGCTTCGTGGACCAGGTGATCAACAAGGGAGATTTCGATTCGGCAGCGCAGTTTGTGTGGGAAGACGTGGTGGAGCAGGTGCCGCTTCCCGGGCAGGGCCCGGGGCTCGACGGCCTGAAGGACATTCTTCGCTCGATGCGCGCCGGCTTTCCCGACATCGACTTTTCGATCGAAGAGCAGATCTCCGAGGGGGAAAAAGTCGTCAGCCGCTTCGAGTGGACCGGCACGCATCGCGGGCCGTTTCTCGGGATCTCCGAGACGGGTAAGGCCGTGCGAGTGTGGGGCGTCGTAATCGACCACCTGAAAGAAGGCCGGATCAAAGAGACCCGCATCATCATGGACATGCTCGGCCTGATGATGCAGCTCGGCGTGTTTCCGCCGCCGAAGGGGTAGCGCGGACTTCAGCCGCGTCAGGTGGAACAGGCACGTCGTGCCTGTGGACTGCTTACAGCGGCACAGCTCGACAAATCCACAGGCACAACGTGCCTATTCCACGCGCTTGCTCGATGCGCGCCGGTCCAGCCACCAGTAGCACACGCCGAACACGATGCCGCAAACTGCGAGGCAGAGTCCCTGCCGCTGCGCCGTGACCAGCGCGCCTTGCATGAAAGTCTGGTCTTCGACGATCAAGAGCTTCGGCGACAGGGAGGTCGCCACGCAGCCCAAGACAAAAACGAGCACGGCGCCTGCCGCTGGAAAATAAATTCGCCCGTTCCATCCCATTTTCCGTTGAACCCACACCGCGACGGCCCACGGCACGATCATCAGCAACATCGCCAGCCCGAATCCGCTCGTAAGCCAAAAAATAACCGAGAACGCGAGCGCGCCGCCCATTCCCGGGCGCGAAGTCGGCGTTGCGTCGAACGATACCCACGCGGCCGTCCAGGCGATGTAAACAAGCGAAGCAAGAAGCGCGCTTGCGATGAAGTTCGCGGAACGCCGCGAGAGATCCATACCGCGTGGCTTCTGAACTACGGCAGCTGCGTTGTCCATGTGCGGCTCTAGCTTAGGAGAGCTCGGCTTTCCCCGCAAAGAAATTTGCTAGCTCGCCTCGAAACGCCCGCGATCTACCGGCCGCGCACATCTTCGGCTACGAATCGCAGAATTCAGAATTTACTCTGTCGCGGTTGACTCAGCTCGCGCATCAGACCATTCCCGAAGCCGGTAGGAACGCATCTCGTCTAGCTCAGCGCCCGCGGACCGCAATCAAGTAACGCTACGAATTTCAACAACCGTAACCTTCAGTTTCAAAACCGACCACCGAGCCTCCCCTCGGGCTCACACAATTTGCACCGGCTTCGCGTTCAAGCTAAGGTTCAGGCTCAACCTCGGACTCGCGCACACGCTCGAGCTCACTCTGGAGGCGTCATGAAAATCGTAGTGATCGGCGGCACAGGACTGATCGGCTCAAGAACCGTCACCAAATTGCGCGAGCACGGCCACGAAGCGCTCGCGGCGTCGCCGAACACCGGCGTGAACTCCATCACCGGCGAAGGACTCGCAGATGCCTTGAGAGGCGCGTCGGTGGTGATCGATGTATCGAACTCACCGGCGTGGGACGACGACGCGGTGATGAAATTCTTCGACACCTCCACGCGCAATCTGCTCGCGGCGGAGAAAACAGCCGGCGTGAAACATCACGTCGCGCTGTCCATCGTAGGCGCCGAACGAATGACCGATAGCGGCTACTTCCGCGCGAAAATCGCGCAGGAAAATCTGATCAAAGCGTCGCCAGTTCCGTACACGATCGTGCGCGCTACCCAGTTTTTCGAATTCGTGAATGCGATCGCC
Source organism: uncultured Acidobacteriota bacterium (assembly GCA_963702125.1). Taxonomy (GTDB): domain Bacteria; phylum Acidobacteriota; class Terriglobia; order Acidiferrales; family UBA7541; genus Palsa-295. The sequence goes on along the minus strand of OY969716.1, from coordinate 1,797,280 downwards.
GGATATTCCACCGAAGGCAATACGGTGCGCCTGCCGCACGTGTTCTTTCAACCGCTGGCCGCCGACGATGTAGCGATTGCGATGAGCGACGCGGCGCTGGGCCAGCCCGCAAACGCGACGATCGACGTGGCCGGGCCGGAGCGCGGCTATCTCGACGAAGTGGTGCGCAAGAGCCTCGCCGCGAGCAAGGATCCGCGCCAGGTGATCGCCGATCCAAACGGGCGCTACTACGGCATCGCCATCAAGGAGCGGACTCTCGTTCCCGATGAAGGCGCCAAGCTCGGCAAGACGCGATTCGAGGATTGGCTCGCCAGTCCAGCGGCGAAAACAACTGCGGCTGCACACTGATTCACGGCGCGCGAATTTCTAGACAGGCACGTCTAGCTCATACACTCGACGTTTGATTTATTCCGCCACCCGACGAGTTGGCTCATGATGATTACGAAAATCGCTTTAGCGTTGGCATTTCTCGCCGCCATCCCGCCCGCGGCCCCGCGCAACACACGATCGAGCTGTGCACCGATTTACAGTGCCGGCTCAATGGCCGCCGCATAACTCTGCGAATAGCCCCTACCTGCGCGTGATGGCGATCGAAGCTCTCGTGACACTTGACGCGAAAGAGGCGCTGCCGCAAATTCGCGCGCTGCTCGGCGACAACGAAAAGATCCACTTCGATGACCTTCGATCGGTAGGCGACGCCGCCAAGAAAGCCGTCGCGAAGCTGGAAGCAGCGCCGCAGTAGCCGCGTGACGCGGCGCCGACCGCTGTACCACAATGAAGCGCACGCCCCTCCCATCCTGTAGGCCACTTTCGCCCGCGCGATGTTAACCTCGATGTGCTCGAAAGCCGACCATCAGCTGGTCCTGCGGAGGAATCGGAATCCGATGCTCAAACTCACTGCTCTTGCGCTCGCTCTGTTTTGTCTTTTTGGTTTTGTGGTGCGGCCCAATGCGTCGCAAGTTGCGCCGCCTGATTCGATCCTCTTCAACGGAAAAATATTCACCAGCGACGCGCGGCAGCCTTACGTGGAAGCGCTGGCGATTCGCGGCGACCGCATCGTCGCCACTGGCACCACAGCCAGTGTGAAAGCCCTCGCCGGCGCGCAGACCAAGCAACTCGATCTCGGCGGCCGCACCGTGATCCCCGGAATCAACGACGCGCACAATCACCTGGAGCTCGAGCCGGTGAATCAGGTGGACGTGCAGCTGGAGGCGATGGACCCGTCCTGGCAGGACGTGAAAACGGCTCTGGCCACAACAGCCGCGAAATCCCCCGCGAACTCATTGCTCGTCGTGACCATCGGCTCAACCCTTTTTCGCGACGTCTCGGTGAATCGCGATTCGCTCGACAAGGCCGCGCCGGGAAATCCCGTGCTTCTCGAAACTTTCACCGGCCACGGTTTCATCTTGAATAGCGCCGCGCTGAAATTCTACGGCGTGCGCGAGGACCAGCCCGACCCCGCGGGCGGAAAATTCGAACGCGACGCGAACGGCCGCCTCACCGGCGTGGTGCGCGAATACGCCGGCATGGACATCGAGCGCACCGTGGAAAACGCCGTGCCCGACGACGTGGCGGTGGCGCAGCTCCGCAAAACTCTCGATGAAGCCGCGAAGTGGGGCATCACCTCGATTCAGGATATGTCCAACGGGCTTCCGCCGGCGCGCGCGGTGGCCTTGCTGGAAAAAGTTCCCACTCCGATTCGCATTCGCGTGATGCGCATGCCCGGCACCACTCGCGCGGGACGCAACACGCAAGAGGGAATCGGAACGCCGCGCAATCCCACCGCACTGATCACCGTGAGCGGCACGAAATGGATGGTGGACGGCGTGCCGATCGAGCAGACCATGACGCCGCGCGACAAAATCACGATGCCCGCCGAGCCGCCGTTCGACGCCATCGATACATTTTTGCCGCTCACGTTTGCGCCGAGCGAGATCACCGCGATGCTCAAGGAATCGCTCGCCACCAACGATCAGCTGATGCTGCACATTTCCGGTTATCCGGGCGCGAAAGCGGTGCTCGACGCGATGGACGCGACGGGCGGAAAAGCCGTGTGGGGCACGCGCCGCTTGCGATTCGAGCACGGCGACGGCGTCTATCCAGATCTGATGCCGCGCGTAAAGGAATACGGAGTGGTGGTTGTACAGAACCCGTCGCACCTGGTGGCGCTATCGACCGGCGGGCACAGTCTCTTCGAAAAAGTGCAGCCCGTGAAATCGCTGCTGGCCGCGGGAATTCCCGTGGCGCTCGGCTCCGATGGCCCGACGAATCCGTACCTCAACATCATGTTCGCCACGATCCACGGCAATCGCCCGCCGGAAGCGATCACGCGCGAGCAGGCCGTGACGGCCTACACGCTCACCTCGGCGTACGCCGAATTCGCGGAAAAAGAAAAGGGAAGCATTGAAACAGGCAAGCTCGCCGACCTCGCCGTCCTCTCGCAGGATATTTTCACCGTCCCCACGCCCGAGCTTCCCAAGACAGAATCCGTCCTGACCATCGTCGGCGGCAAAGTCGTGTACGACGCGCACGCGCTCGCCTCAAAGTAACTCCGTTCGCGGGACTTCGCGGATCAGCCGGCGCGGGAAGTTTCGGTGTCGCGAGGTTTCGGTGAGCCTGGACAAAAAAGGCTGGCCCCGATCGCAGCGCTGCAGCATACCGCGCACCGCCGCCTGGAAAATCTCGCGCCGCCGGTGCATCTCGCTCCATCGTCTGTGCACGACCGGCTGCTGCGGCTCGAACGCGAAGGAATCATCCGCCAGTGGACGATCAAGACCGACGCGCAGGCGCTAAGGCCTCGGCGTGCTCGCGCTGGTTGGAATTCGCGCCGAGCGGCCGTGCGCGGAATGGATCGAAGCGCTGCGCGCGATTCCGGCGATCGATGAGTGCCACTCCGTTGCGGGCGAACTCAGCATGATGCTGAAAGTTCGCGTGGCGAATACGGGCGCGCTCCTGGAACTCTCCGATAAACTGCGCGCCATTCCCGGCGTGGAGCAAACCGAAACCACAATCGTGTTGAAAACGCAGATTGACCGCCCCATTGCCGTCTCCGGCGCCGTCGCGTGATCGGGCGTTCAAGCGTTTGCCTCGGCGCTGGAAGGTTCCGGATATCCCACGACGTAAGTGACTGGCACGAGCCATCCGTGCGCGGCGCCCACTTCCCAGATGTAGTCGTTATGCTCGAGCGTGGCCACCATCGTCGATAGCTCTTCGGGCGAATAGGCGCGCAGGCAGGAGAGCACGCCGTCAAACCACAGCACGAAGGGAATTACCGGGACGGCGTATGTCCAAAACAGGCGCGACCAGCGGAACGGGCGGATAAACGGAACCAGCAGCACCGCGAGCAACGGGAAGGTGAACGTGAGCAGAATGCTGAACGCGCGGCGCGACGGCGGCTCAAAAATTCCGATCCCTTCACCGCGATTCACCGCGCTTTGGACGATCGCTGCCGCTTCGCGCGGCGAGAAGTGATGGAACGACGCGAACATCGTGCGGAACCCGTCGAGGTGATCGGGAACGCTCGTTGCGTCCACCGATTCGGCGCAATACGCGATTCCATCGTGCGGGCGCAACTCTCCACGTTCGCGCGCGGCCGCGTTCGGAAATTTGTCGGTCAGCCGAATATTCAGCGGAGCGCAGTCCCGGCGCGCGAGCTTGCCGTGCAGCCACGCCCACGGCCCGCCGCTGCCGGAGCACAGATCGACCAGGCTCACAGTGTCCGTGGCGTCGAGCGCATTCGACAGGCGACTCACAATCGGCCGGTAAACGCCGCCGATCCGGAAAATACATTGCAGCGTGTCGGTGATGCCGTCGCGAATCGATGGCGCCAGCCACGGTTGATCGTGGATCTCGGGAATGTCAATCCGGCTCACGTTATGGTCACAGCGCGGTTAAGTTATAGCTTAGTTTTCCTGCCCGGTCTGTCAGTCGATCATGGTATCCCGCCCTATATCCATCGCGCTGTCTCTACTTTGTAAGATTTGCGGCTTGGCGAGAGTCGTTCTCCGCGGCCGCTGGGGCGTGAGCCGCTGCCAGGGCACAACCGGTTGACAGCGTGTGCAGGCGGGCCGGGAGACTGTTCCGACGCGCGCTGAGGATGTGCGCGTAGCGATACTTTGGTCCAATTGCTTTGTGCCGGGGCGTTGGGCTTAATGAGTGGCGAATGCTGGAGAGGAGATCGCCATGAGCAGCGTGGAAATCGATCAAAAGAGCTTTGAGATGCCTCCGAAAGAGGGAATGAGCATCGCGTTTTTTCTCACTGTGGCCGATAAGGAGCGCTCCGCGCGCTGGTACGAAAAAGTTTTCGGCGCGCGCATTCTCACGATGGGTGACGGCGACGCGCCGCCGTACCTGCAGCTCGCGAATATCTGGATGATTCTCAATGTGGGAGGCGGCCCGACGAACGACAAGCCGACGGTGACGCTCAGCACGCCCGACCCGAACCACATCAACAGCTTCATGAATTTCCGCGTGAAGGATATTCAAGCCTGCTACGAATTGTGGAAGAGCCGCGGCGCGGAGTTCCTGACGCCGCCCATTCCGAAGTACGGCGAGATTCGCTGCTACATCCGCGACCCGGACGGCTACATCATCGAAATCGGGCAGAGCACCACGGTGAAATACGGATAGCGCTCGCCGGCGGTAATCGCCGCGGCGGCTGCGGCGGTTGACGCGCGGCGTGCACGGCACGTAGAATCCCGCGCGACCGGCGATTCCATTCCCGGTCCGCGAGGCAATGCCATGAATATCGGACGAATTGCGCTGGCGTCGCTGGGCGCCGCGGTCGCCTATTTTGTGTACGGCTTCGCGATGTTTGCGGCGTGGCCGTCGATGAAAACCGAATTCAAGAAATATCCCGGCGTGTACCGCACGGAAGAAAGCATGATGAAGGTGATGCCGTTCGGCATGATCGGCATCCTCGTCAGCATCGCCGTTGTAGCCACCCTCTACGCAAAAATTTACGGAGTCGGCGTCGGTGCGGCGCTGGGCACTTTGGATAGACTCGTGTCCGGCGTCTGTTTCGGCGCGCTGATCGGGCTGTTTGTCGTGTGCGTGTTTGTGATCCACAATTTCGTGAACCTCAATATCGGCGCGAAGCTCACCGCATATCAGGCGATCGCCTACTTCTTTCAGTGGCTGTTGGTCGGCGCGGCGATCGGCGCGATTTATCGGCCTGCCTAACCGTCTGCCTGAAGACCTGCCTGGCGGCCGCCCTGACGCGCCCCGCGGCGGCGCGAAAAACCGAGCGGCGCAGCCCTCCCCAGTGGTGCAAAATCCTTCAGGACGCATGTCGAATTGCCGGCGCCCCATTCGACGCAATAGTGTGAGGGCATCCGGCCCGCGACAGGAGAACCGATGAGAAAGATCAACGTGCTGGAATTTATAACGCTCGATGGCGTATATCAGGCGCCGGGCGGCGGGAAGGAAGATACCAGCGGCGGTTTCGAGCACGGCGGGTGGATGGGGCCGCACCGCGACGCTGCGAGTGGCGCGGCGATGCGCAAGCAGATGGATGCGCCGTCGGACTTGCTGCTGGGCCGGAAGACCTTCGAAAACTGGACGAATTTCTGGCCGCAGCACAGCGACATTTGGCCGCTGGTGAATACGGCGACGAAGTACGTTGCGTCGAATACGGTGAAGTCGAGCGAGTGGAAGCCGAGCGTATTTTTGAGTGGAGACATCGCCGCGAAAATCGCGGAGCTGAAGAAAAGCGACGGGCCGAACCTGCACGTGTGGGGAAGCGGCAACCTGGTGCAGACGCTGCTGAAGCACGATCTGGTGGACGCGCTGTGGCTGAAGATTTTTCCGGTGACGCTCGGCAGCGGGAAGAAACTTTTTGCCGGGGGCACCATCCCCGCCGCATTCAAGGTGACGGAAAGCGCGGTGACCGACAAAGGCGTGATCATCGTGAACTATGAGCGCGCCGGCGCGTTGCCGACGGGCGGAATGTAGGCGGAAGTTTCATTGAAGAGCGCGGACCGTAATCCTGGCAAACTTTGCGGCCATGCACAGGCACGTTAGCGGCGGACGGTTGTGGAATAGGCACGTCCTGCCTGTGATTTTGTGCGACGTGAAGTCCAGTACACAGGTACGACGTGCCTATTTTACGGGCATGCGCCCCTTATGGTGATTGAGGCAAGAAGGTAGCGCTTTGCCAGGATGGGGCGCGGCTCCGTGAGATGAGCGGGGAGGGCTTGGGGCATGGACAGCGCGGTGAACAAAACGTTTTCCGCGAAACTGCAGAAGAGCCACAAGGGCGGGTGGACTTATGCGGTATGGCCGCAGTCGGTGACGTTTTTCGGGACGCGCGGTCTCGTGAAGGTGACGGGCACGATCGACGGGCTGCCGTTCCGGGCGTCGTTCATGGCCATGGGCGACGGAAGGCACATGCTACCCGTGAAGCTCGAAACGCGCCGCGCGATCGGAAAAGAAGCGGGCCAGACGGTGAAAATAAAATTGCTGAAAAGGATCGGGAAGTGATGAAGCGATCTGCGGCGAGCGGCGTGGTTGTGAGTGTGCTGATTCTGGGTGTCCTGGCGTTGACCGCATTTGCGCCGCAAGCGGCTGCACCGGTGAAGCACGCGCCGGCGACGATGCCGCTCGGTTGCGCGGGGAACGACTGCCCGTTGCTGAAGGGCTATCCGCAAACGGCGGGGCTGCGCAGCGGATTCGTGCGGCTCGCGCCCGGCGAGACGGTGGGCTGGCACACGACGGGGCAGAACGAGGAGACGCTGGTGATTCTCCACGGAAAAGGCGAGGCGGAAATCGAGGGCGCCGCCGCAATGCCCATGGCCGAAAAAATGATCGCCTACATCCCGCCCGCCACGCGCCACAACGTGAAAAACACCGGCGACGCGCCGCTGGAGTACGTGTACGTCGTCGCTCCCGCCGCCGAAAAATAATGTAGCTGTCGAAGCTGCTTACTGTTTGTTGCGCGCCCATTGCGTTCGGCATAACCCTCGTGTACATTCCCTCGCAAGTTAGCTTATGGCTCGTACCCGCACACGTCGTTGCTCAATGTTCGCCCTAGCTGCGTTGTGGTGTGCGTTTGCGGCGGCAGCGCATGCACGGCCGCAATCGGGCGCGGCGCCTTCGGCTCCTGCCGATACGTCCGCCAGGAGCACAGCGGATAGCAACACAACTGCAGTGGCGCCGACTGGGAGCGCGACGGTTAGCAATTCGGCCGTGCCTGCGGCGTGCGCGGCGGATGCGAAGTCGAACATGCCGCTACCGGATTTGAAGGCGGTGGGGCCGAATGGTCAGCCGGTGAAGGGAGCGAAGATTACGTTGGCGCCGGGATCGGAAGAAGCGTACACGATCGGTAGGTGCTTTATGACGGCGTCGACTGCGGGCGCGGAAATGGATTGCGTGAAAGCGATCGAGCTTTACCGGGGCCAAGTGATTCCGCGGATCGAGCTCGCGAAATTTCCGCAGAACAAGGCGAAGTATCTGGGGATGGCGTACTTTTCGATCGCGGAATGCCAGGCGCAGCAAGGGCGCTACATCGACGCGGAGAAAAGTTTGCGGGACGCGCTGGCGCAGGTGGCGAACTCGCCGGGAAAGGACGACGAGCAGTATCCGCAGACGTTGAATGCGCTGAGTATCGTGCAACAGCGAGAGAATCACCGGAAAGACGCGGAGGCGACGGGCGCGCAAACGGCTGTGTTGTATGAGGGGCGCATCAACGATTACAAAAAAGTGTTGGCCAAGACTTCGGGCGAGGTGGCCGCGAATGTTCGTGAAGCGATGCAGAGCCAGCAGCGGTCGCGTGCGGACGCGCTGGCGGATCTGGCGGTGATGTATTCGCGCGACGGAAGCGACAACGGGATGGAGCAGGCGGCGAAGACGATCGAGCTGGCGTACCAGGATACTGTGGCGGGCGCGACGCCGAACGATCAGGTGAAGATTTTTGTGGATTGGGGCGCGCGTTTCGCGGAGCTGAGCGGGAACGCGAGCGATGCGGCAAAGGGGTCGGCGCGTGGAGATACGACGGTGGCGAAGCCTGCGACGAGTGCGCCGTCGCAACCGCAATAGAGTGCGGAGCATTTGCGTAGTGGGCGCGTTCAAAGTTTTTCGCGGGTCAGGAGCACAGTTGACTCCGATTTTGCGCAGAGTTTCGAGACTCACGTTCGCGTGCGGCGTGTTCTGCGTTGTGTGTTGCGCACCTGCGATCGCGTGCCCGCAAGCAGTCACTACTCCTGCCGGACAATCGGCGTCGGCGCCGGCGAATTCGCGCTCAAGTTCTGCGCAGCCAACCGCACCGAAAACCAAGACGCGAGAGCTGACTCCCGCCGAGAAGTACGGTGCAACGCACGGGAAATCGCAGACGATTACCGTGACGGCGACTTTTACGCCGGAAGAAAAAGAGGACGACGAACTGAACACGCACACCGCGTACGCGTTTGGTAAACAGGACGACACGAACTGCCAGAAAATCATCGAAACGTATCGCACTGATTTGCTTCCTGCGGCCCAGAACGCGAAGTTTCCAAAAAATAAATCGAAGTACCTTTTCATCGCTCACCAATCGATGGGCGAATGCCAGATGAAGCAGGGGCGCTACATCGAAGCCGAGCAGTCGTATCGCGACGCGCTGGCACAAGCGGACGTGTGGCCCGGGAAAGAAGACTCCTCGTATGCGGAGATGTGGAGCTCGCTCGGTGTGGCGCAGATGAAGCAGGACCACAATCAGGATGCTGAGGCGAGTCTTCAGAAATCGGCGGACGCGTACCAGGTGCAGATCGACGCGAAGATCAAAGCGAACGCGGCGCTCAAAGGCGATGACGCGGAGCGGGCGCAGAAATCGTTGCGCTACGAGCAACGGAACCGCGCTGCTGCGTTGACGGGCGCCGGGTATCTTTATTTTCGCGACGGAGATTTAGATGGCGCGCAGAAGGCGATCGAGCAGGCGTATCAGGACGCCGTGGCGGGGCATCTGACGGGCGACACTTTTCAGGGAATTTTAATGGTTGGCAGTCGCGTGGCGGAGCAACGCGGTGACGCGGCGGAAGTGGCGAAGTGGGCGGCGCGCGCGGACACGACGGCGCAGCTAACACCGGAAACATCGCCTTCCAAGTAACGACAAAATGGTGGCGTGGGCATCTAACCAAGAAAGGAGCTGCGCCGTGGGCCATCACGACCGGGAGCATCGCACGAAGCCGCCGAGGATCCGGCGGATGCACGAGAACGATCTATTAGGCATCATGTCCGCTATATTGATGGGCGGGGCGAACGCGCCGAAGGATGCGGCTGCGGCGGTGAAGTCGGCGCGGGCGCTGTTGAAGATTGTGAAGGATTCGCCGGCGGCGGCCGCTGCTGACGACGAAAAATGAAAAACCGAATCTCGTTTTTGACGCTCGGCGTGCACGACCTCGAGCGCGCGGTGCGTTTCTATCGCGATGTGTTGGGGCTTGCGACGGACGGCATCGTCGGCAAGGAATTCGAGCACGGCGCGGTGGCGTTTTTCGATATGCAGCCGGGGCTGAAGCTCGCGCTTTTTAAGCGCGACGATCTGGCTCGCGACGCGGGCATTGCCAAGGATCAGCCGAGCGCGACCGAATTCAGCATCGCGCACAATGTGCGGTCGCCGGAAGAGGTGGACGCGATTCTCAGTGGCGCGGCCGCGGGCGGGGCGCGGATCGTGAAGAAGGCGCAGAAAACTTTCTGGGGCGGGTACGCGGGATACTTTCAGGATCCCGACGGGCACCTGTGGGAGATCGCATGGAATCCGCACATGATGCCGGAGGAGTGAGGGTGGAATAGGCACGTTGTGCCTGTGGGTTACGTTGCGCTCCAGGCAAGCGAAGACCACAGGCACGACGTGCCTGTTCCACGCGCTGTCGTGTTGGGTGAGGCAAGAAGATTGGGTGTCTCCAGGATTGGAATGGCTCAACCCGGGACCAACGGAGAGTTGGTCGCGCGCACAGACTGACAGTCTATGTTGCAGCTCGCTGCGCTCGCCTGGGGCAACGGCGAAGGCACACCCCGCTGAGAGCCTGTCCCACTACTTCGCGGGAGTGAGGACGTAGAGGGTGGAGAGGGTGCGGCTGTAACTGAAGGCGATTGTGGAGCCGTCGGAGGAGACCAGTTCGCCGTCGTTGCCGGCGAAACCGGCGCGGTCGGCGGGCAGAATTGTTTTGATCACTTCCCGTTTGCCGGTGGCGAGATTGAGCTTGACCACCTGCGAGCCGGATTCCAGATCGCCGCGCGTCTGAAGGAAAACGGATTTGCCGTCGCTCGACCAGTGCCGCGCGTACTCGCCTTCGTGAATCGCAGGCACGGGCCGCGGCGGGCCGCTGCCGTCGAGCGGGATGAGCATGGTGGTCTGATCGGAGTAGCGCAGCGCGAGCAGAAATTTTCCATCCGGTGAAACACCGCCGCGCGCCGGGCCGTACGATTCGTCAGCCGGCGTGATCGGCTTGCGATTCGTGCCGTCGATCGATTCCGAGTACACGCGGAAGTGGCCATCCTTTTCCATGTGCGTGTAAATCACCGCGCGCGAATCGGCGCTCCAATTCAAAGTGAGGCCGCGAATGTCCGCATCCGCAAGCCGGCGCGGCTGGCCCACTCCCACCGGCAAAATATTTACGCCCGGCATTCCGGTGCCGTATCCGTCGGGACTTGCGACCCACTTGCCGTCGGGCGAGAGCGCGCCAGCGCCGCCATCGCCGAGCCTCACGGCGGGCGAGCCGTCGGTCTTGCGAATGTAGGTGCCGTAGAGCGGGCCGGCGCCTTCGCCGCTCTCACCGAACACAACCGTCTTGCCGTCCGGCGTGATGTCCGTAACCAGCGACCAATCCAGCCAACCGAGCGCGCGCGGAGGCGCGTCACTGTGCACGCCGACCACGGCCATTTCGATCCGCTCGTCGTTTTGGGTGAAAATCGCGCGGCCATCCCTGGCCACATCGAAAAGCGTCATCGATCCGGGAGACGCCGCGATGCTGCGCTGGCGGCCATCGAGCGTTACAGCGTAAAGAGCGCGCGCCGCACCCGTAACCGTGGCGGTGAAATAAATTTCGTTGCCGTGCCACGCCAGGCCGCGAGCGCTGGACCAGCGCGGCGTGAGCTGCTTTTTATTTCCGGAGAGATCGACGATCGCGATCGCGCCGCCGTCGTCGCTATTGTCGTCGTGATCCACAAACGCGATGTGCTCGCCGTCGGGAGCGACGCGCGGATCGCCCATCCAGGCCGGCGATTTGTACACAACCTTGCCGATGGGGAATTCCAGCGTCTCGGCGGTTTGCGAGTAGCGCACGATGGCGAGCTGCTTGCCGTCGGGGCCCCAGTCCGCGGCGGCGATGTCGTCGGATAATTCGCGAGGCGCAACGCCCGAGGCCGGAACTTCGGCGAGAGTGCCCGCGTATTGAAACGGGCCGGCGACGTGCTGGTGGAGCAAGACGACAAGTTGTCCAGTAGGCGACACCGAGAGAATCTGCGTTTTCGGCGGCAGGCCGATCACGCGCGCTTCGGGATTGTCGAGCCGCTGCTCGTACACTTCGGCGGGCGCGCCGTCCCACGCCGCGGTGTAAAGAACCGATTGCTCATCGGGCATGAATTGCGCGGAGACGATGAAGCCGCGGCGGAACGTGAGGCGCGTGAAATCCGGCAGCGGCGTGGCGCGAGACTGGCGCGCGAGCAGCCAGCCCGCCGCCGCTGCCATGGAAGCGAGCGCCACGGCGGCGATCAACGCTCCGAGCCGGCGGCCCATCCTGCGAGCCTGAGCGCCGGCCTCCGCTTCTGCGCGCGCGGCGGCGCTGCCGGTGCCCGGGCCTGAAAGACTCGAGAGCGATTCCAGGTCGAACGCGAAATCGCACGCGGACTGGAAACGCTGCGCGGGATTTTTTTCCAGCGCGTGGCGCACCACGCGATCGACGGCCGGCGGGATCGGCTTTCCTTCACCGGCCAGCTCCGGCGGATCGTCTTTCAAAATCGCGGCCATCGTATCGGCGGAGGAATCGCGCTGGAACGCGCGCTTCCCGCTGAGCATTTCGTACAGAATTGTGCCAAGCGCAAAAATATCGGAGCGCGCGTCGGCCGGCTTGCCGCGCACTTGCTCGGGCGACATGTAACCGACGGTGCCGAGCACGACGCCTTCTTCGGTGACCGGGCCGGCTTCGGGCGCGCTTGTCTGTGTTACGTCCGGCAAGGTTTCGGGCTGCGTGAGCTTCGCCAGGCCGAAGTCGAGGATTTTCACGCGGCCGTCACCGGTGATGAAAATGTTCGCGGGTTTCAGGTCGCGGTGGACGATGCCTTTATCGTGCGCGGCGGCCACGCCGTTGGCGGCCTGTACGGCGATGTCGAGCGCTCTGCGGACAGGCAGTGCGCCGTCGCGCAGGCGCTGCTGCAGCGTTTCGCCTTCGAGCAGCTCGCTGACGAGATAGGGACAGCCGTCGTGCGTTTCGATTTCGTAGATGGTGAGGATGTTCGGATGATTCAGCGCGGCCACGGCCCGGGCTTCCTGCTCGAAACGTTTCAGGCGCTCGGATTCATTGGTGATCGATGCCGAAAGAATTTTGATCGCGACGTCGCGGCCCAGTCGCGCGTCGCGGGCTTTATACACTTCGCCCATGCCGCCTGAGCCGATCAGCGAGACGACTTCGTAGGGGCCGAGTTTTCTTCCAGCGGCTAGAGGCAAGGTGCGCGAATTATACAGTGCGCGTGCGAGGCGGGCATCACTCGAAAGTGTAGTGTGGAATAGGCACGTTGTGCCTGTGGGTTCCGTTTTGCTCGAAGCTATACAAAACCACAGGCACGACGTGCCTATTCCACACGCGTTCGTGCCTAGGTAGCACAGGCCAATCGTGCCTGTGGGCGAACGGCGCGGGCCGATCCCGCGGCGTTTGCCGGTTTCGATTTGGTGTCGCGACGCGAGCACAACTTCGCGAGCGACGGCTGTGGCCGCTGCGCGGCCATCCACAGGCATGATTGCCTGTGCTGCTTGAAATGCGTGCTACTTTGCGGTGGTGAGGACGTAGAGCGTGGAGAGGATGCGCGTGTAGCTGAAGGCGATCACCTGGCCGTCGGGGGAGACGAACTGGCCGTCGAAGGCCTGAAGGCCTGCGCGATCGGCGGGCATCAGAGTTTTGATCAGGTCTCGCTGGCCAGATTCGAGGTTCACTTTGTAAATCTCGGAGCCGTCTTGTACGGAGCCGCGTGTGTATACGAAAATCGATTTGCCGTCGGTGGCCCACCGGCTTTCGTATTCGCCGCGCTTGATCATCGGCAATTCTTTCGGCGCGCCGCCATCGAAGGGGAACAGGACCGTAGTGCCCTCCTGCTGGCGGCGCGCGATGAACGACTTTCCATCCGGCGAGATCGCGTGATGCCCGAGCGCGAACGATTGGCCGGCGGGAGTGAGCGCGCGAGCGTCGCCACCATCGATCGACTCGGCGTAAATGCGCGAGTTGTTGTCCGGCTCGCGATGCGCGAAGAGCAGCGTCTTTGAGTCGGCCGTCCAGCTCATGCCAACTCCGCTGGAGACAGCGCCAGGAAGCGTGCGCGCCTGCCCGGGGCCTGTGGGCAAAATCGAAATGCCCCATGTGGCGTTGACGGTGGCGTCGCGGCCAGCCACCCACTTGCCGTCGGGCGAGAACGTGCCGCCGGATCCATCTCCGAGGCGGATGGCAGGTGAGCCGTCCACTTTGCGAATGTAAACGCCGTAGTTATTGCCGCTGGCCTCGCCACTCTCGCCGAATGCGACGGTCTTGCCGTCATCGGAAATATCGGTGATGAGCGACCAATCGAGCCAGGAGAGCGGGCGCGGCGGAGTGTCGTCGTGCGTGCCCACCACGGCCATTTCGATGCGCTCGTCATTCTGCATATAGAGGACGCGGCCGTCCTTCGCGACGTCTTCGACATTCATTGTGCCGGGCGTGGCGGCGATGGCGTGCTGGCGGCCGGAGAGCGTAACGGCGAAGAGGCTGCGCGCTTCGCCCTGCATTGTGGCGGTGAAGTAAATTTCGTCTCCGTGCCAGGCGAGGCCGCGCGCGCTGGACCACACTTGCGTAAGCCGCGTTTTATTTCCTGCCAAGTCCACGACGGCTACCGCTCCTGCGTCGTCATTCCAATTGTCGTGGTCGATAAAAGCGACATGCTGTCCATCAGGCGCCATGCGGAGGTCGCCCATCCATCCGTGCGTCTCGTAAATCACTTTGCCCAGCGGATATTCGATCTGTTCGGTGGCGGCGCTCGGGAATCGCACGGCCGCGAGCTGCTTGCCGTCTGGCGACCAGTCGGCGCAGGTGACGAACGTCGCGAGTTCGCGTGGCGCGTTGGATCCCGCAGAAATTTCCGCGAGTGTTCCTTGATATTGAAACGGGTTGGAGACGTGCGCTTTCAGCAGCACGGCGAGTTCGCCCGATGGCGAAACGGCAAGCACGGAAGTCTCCGGCGGCAGGCCCGCGCTGCGCGCTTCGGGGCTGTCGAGCCGCTGCTCGAAGACTTCGCGGACGGCGCCGTCCCATCCGGCGGTGTAGAAGACGGACTGCGCGTCGGGGACGAAGCGGGCCGTGTCTATGTATCCGCGCTTGAAGGTGAGGCGCGAGAATTTCGGCGGCGGCGCGTGGAATGTGGCGCGCGAGATGAACCACGTGGCAGCGACCGCGGCGGCGAGTAGCGCGAGCGTGGCGATCGCTGTCGCGAGTTTTCTGCGCGTGGTGATGCGCTGTGCTTCTACGGTGGCGCGCGCGGCTGCTTCGGCGGCTGCCTGCGCGACGGCGGCGGTGGCGGCGTTTCCCGTGCTGGAAGACGGGCCGGACAGCGATTCGAGATCGAAGGCGAAGTCGCGCGCGGACTGAAAGCGCTCGGCGGGATTTTTTTCGAGTGCATGACGCACGATGCGATCGACGGCGGCGGGGATTTGTTTTCCTTCGCCGGAAAGCTCGGGCGGATCTTCTTTCAGGATTGCGGCCATTGTGTCGGCGGAGGAATCGCGCTGGAACGCGCGGTGGCCGCTGAGCATTTCGTAGAGAATCGTGCCGAGCGCGAAAATGTCGGACCGGGCGTCGGCGGATTTGCCGCGAACTTGCTCGGGCGACATGTAACCGGCCGTGCCGAGCACGACGCCTTCTTCCGTCACGGGGCCGCCTGCGGAAATGCGCGTTTGCGTGGCGTCGAGTGGCGCGCCGGCTGCCGCGTCGGGCTGCGTGAGTTTCGCCAGGCCGAAGTCGAGGATTTTTACGCGGCCGTCGGTGGTGATGAAAATGTTGGCGGGTTTCAGGTCGCGGTGCACGATCCCTTTTTCGTGCGCGGCGGCCACGCCGTGCGCGGATTGCACCGCAATGTCCAGCGCTTTGCGCACAGGCAACGCGCCTTCGCGCAGGCGCTGCTGCAGCGTTTCGCCCTCCAGCAGTTCGCTGACGAGGTAGGGCGAGCCGTCGTGCGTTTCGATTTCGTAGATGGTGAGGATGTTCGGGTGATTCAGCGCTGCGACGGCGCGGGCTTCCTGCTCGAAGCGCTTCAGGCGTTCAGATTCGTTGGTGATGGATTTGGGGAGGACTTTGATGGCGACGTCGCGGCCCAGTCGCGCGTCGCTGGCTTTATACACTTCTCCCATGCCGCCGGAGCCGATGAGCGACACAACTTCGTACGGGCCTAATTTGGTGCCGGCAGCGAGTGGCAAGGTGCCCGAATTATACAACGTCGCACAAACTTAGGTAGCACAGGCAATCCTGCCTGTGGGTGAACAGCGCGGGTCAATCCCGCGATGTTCACCGGTTTTAGGGTTTGTAGTTGCGTTGTGACCGCGACGTCAAAAGCAACGGCTGTGTCCGCTGCGCGGCCATTCACAGGCACGATTGCCTGTGCTACTAGCTCGGTGGTGCGCGCAGAAACAAAAAAGCGCCGCGGAAGGGAACTCACTTCTCACGGCGCTCCGTACTGCTTGAATCAGTACGCACGCGCTGTTGCAACAGCGTGCGTTTCTATCTGGGGACAGCCCGGTGGGCTATCCCGCTACGCCTGCTCGATCGTTTTCGCGGCAGAGTCGATCGCGTCAACGACCTTCTGAATCTGCTCCGGCGTGATCGAGCCGGACGATGTCTTAAGCCTGAGCGCGTACCGGAAATTTTCCAGCGCGCGCATGATCTGCGGCGAACGGCCCATTCCAAACGCGTTGCGCATTTCGTTCATGCGCTCGAAAAGCGCGTTCACCGCGTCTTTGTTTTCGTCGAGGTACTTCTGGCCCTCGGCGGTGATGGTGTAGAGCTTCTTGCTGCCGTCGGTGGAGCTCACCGTGGCGTAGCCCATTTCCTCGAGCATCGTGAGAGTGGGGTACACCAGGCCGGGGCTCGGTGCGTAGCCGCCATTGAGTTTTTCCTCGATGGCTTTCATCAGTTCGTAGCCGTGGCGCGGCTTTTCGGCGATCAGCTGAAGAAGGACGTTCTTCAGGTCGCCGCCTTCAAAGACGCGCGCCGCAAAGCGCATGCGCCCGCCGAAGCCGCCGCGATGGCGTCCGAAGGGGCCGAAGCCGCCTCCGCCGTGCTCGCCGCCGAAGTCACCGCGGCCGCCGCGGAAGTGCTTGCCGCCGCAGCGGGCGTCAAAACGGAAGCGCCTGGATTCGTGGTCCGGCTGCCCTTGGCTAGAATTTTGGTAATGCTCTTGATGGTGTTTCATGTGTTCTCCGAACAGCTTAAATACAGCTGTGATATATCTGCATGATATATCGGAGATAGGATATGTCAATATCTTTTTTCAGATCTCTCGGATGCCTCGCAAGTCACGCATCCTTATAATGTTAGGCGGTGGGCGTGGCGCGCTCGGCTATACTGCCTCCCGATGACCGATCCGAAAGAGACTCCTTCTTCGCCGGTGCTGCCGTCGGGCGGCGGCCCGCGCGCGGCCTACACCAAGCGGCTGTTCGAGCTGGCTGAAGACGCGGCGCGCTGCAAGAAGAAGGATGACGCGTATGGCTGGACGAAGCTCTTGCTGCTCGCGGCGGCCGTCGCGGTGGCCGTGGTGGCGGTGGTCTATCACACGATCCCGATGTGGACGGTGGCGGTGCCCGTCGCGATCTTCGTTTATGTCGCGGTGGTGCATGAGCGCGTGCTCGGCGAGGTGCGGCGCGTGGCGCGGGCGCGTGCGTTCTACGAGCGCGGCCTGGCGCGGCTGGAAAACCGGTGGACGGGCGCTGGGCAGACGGGCGAACAATTTCTAGACCCGCGGCATCCGTACGCGCGCGACCTGGACATTTTTGGCCGCGGCTCGATTTTCGAATTGATCTGCACGGCGCGAACGCGGGCGGGCGAAGAGACGCTGGCGAAGTGGCTGCTCGAACCCGCGGACGCGGCGACCGTTCGCGCACGAAACGCTGCCGTGAGCGAGCTGCGCGGGCGGCTCGACATTCGCGAGGACCTCGCGAATCTCGGCGAAGACGTCCAGAGCGGCGTGCAGCCGGAAGCGCTGGCGCGGTGGGGCGAGGGCTACCTCGATACCACCGGCACGGATTCTGCGCGCGCGGAGCTGCCGCAATTTTCAACCGGGCTGCGCGTGGTGACGCTGATCCTGAGCGCCGTGGGCGTGGCGGGAATCGTCGCCTGGTTCGCGTGGAGCATTCACTGGCTGATCGTTGCGGCGGCGATTGCGAATCTGGCGCTATCGCTTCGCTACCTGAAAAGCGTGGCGGAGCAGGTCGGCGCGATCGAGCGTTCGGCGAAAGATCTGGCGCTGCTCGCGGGCGTGCTCGCGCGGCTCGAACAGGAAAAATTCAGCGCGCCGCTGCTGGTGGAGCTGCGCGACCGGCTCAAGGGCGACGGAATTCGCGCGTCGGCGGCGATTGCGAAGCTAAATAAACTGATCCAGCTGCTCGAATCCCGGCGCAATCAAGTGGTGGCGGTGCTCGAGCCGTTTGTGATGTGGTCGGTGCAGCTCACGTTTGCGATTGTGGCGTGGCGACGGTCGCACGGGCCGTCGATCCGGAAGTGGCTCGATGCGGTGGGCGAACTGGAAGCGTTGAGCGATCTCGCCGGTTACGCCTACGAGCATCCGGGCGACGTGTTTCCAGAGTTTGTGGATCCCGGAGCGGGCGGGTGCTTCGATGCGACGGGCTTTGCGCATCCGTTGATTCCCGAACAGCGCGCCGTGCGCAACGATCTGAAGCTCGATCGCGACATGCGCCTGGTGGTAATCAGCGGGCCGAACATGGCGGGGAAGAGCACGTTCATTCGCGCGGTGGGAGTGAACGCGGTGCTGGCGCAATGCGGCGCGCCGGTGCGTGCCACACGGCTGCGGCTTTCGGCGCTGACTGTGGCGGCGAGCGTGTGCATCCTCGATTCGCTGCAGGGCGGGATCTCGCACTTTTACGCGGAGATTACGCGGCTGAAATTGATCACGGATTTGGCGCGCGGCGAACGGCCGGTGCTCTATTTGCTGGACGAGTTGTTAAGTGGAACGAACTCCCACGACCGGCGCATCGGTGCTGAAGCGATTGTGCGCAGCCTGTTTGAGCGCGGCGCGCTGGGGCTGGTGACGACGCACGATCTGGCGCTGGCGGAAATCGTTTCGACATTGGGGAGCGCGGCGACCAACGCGCACTTTGAAGATCATCTTAAGGACGGTAAGCTCGGCTTCGATCACCGGCTCAGCCCTGGGATTGTGAAGACGAGCAATGCGCTGCAGCTGATGCGTTCGATTGGATTGGAGATTTAAGCCTCCGGTACAAATTCAAAACCAGACAGACCATGGCTATGCCACACAAGGCACCCTGACGTTTGTTGGGTGAACGTGTGATGTTCAAGGATTCGCTGTGGTTGATGCGAACACCACAAGGCCGGACCGTCTCCGTCCAACACGAGCGATAGCTATGGTGGGGTGCGTGGCATCGACATTGTCTGTGTGTCGTCTGCGCGATGGAGCCTGTACCTGCCAAATCAAACTTTAGAGAAAATGTGTGCGTGTGTGGCGTTAGATTTACTACTCCGCGCTGATGTGTAACATCGAAAAGTGCGATTGGACGCAGCGCCCCAGTGCTGCGACACTGACATTGCCAGCCGATTGCCCTGAAGCGATTTGGTGAAGCGCAGCTGTACCGCAGTGAACTGATGTACCTGCCGTGCGCACTGATCCGCCGCGCGGCATGCTTCTGCTGACCTCGTCGTCCGCAAAAACAAACAACTCATTCGTACCGGCGCCTGCTGCTTCACTTAAGCGCTGTGTGCCTATATTCCAAGGAGGAATATATGAACGCTACATTTGCGAACACGAAGGCTGTTTCTGAAGTGGGAACGAAATCATCGCGCGTAAAGAAATTCGCGTCGCGCATCGCAATCACTTTCATGGCGCTGGTCGCGCTCACCGCTCTGCCGCACGTGGCAGTGGCGCAGTCGGCGGCGACGGGCAAGTTCACGCTCGCCGCGCCGGCCAAGCTCGGCACCGTGTGGCTGCCGGCGGGCGATTACAAATACAGCGTGCAATGGACCAGCTCGCTGCCGCTGCTTTCGGTTTCAAACGCCGACAGCTCGGTGAGCGAGTTCGTCTTCCCGTCCGCGATTCATACGCTGGCCAAGCCGGCGGACAACAAGCTGACCCTGGGCGTAGCGAATGGCGAGACGTACATCAGCTCGATCACCTTGAGCGAAATCGGGATGAAGCTGGAATACGCCGAGCCGAAGACTTTCGTCGCCAGGCACTACGCGGTTCCGGGCGCCGCGACTGCGTCGAACGTACAACCCGCGAAGTAGCAGTTCGCGGGGGTTGAAGCCTTAGCCCCGCGGTGTGGCGCGGGGAAAGCCGCGCCGTTCCGCGTTGTACACAAAAAAACGCCCACCCCGGAGGCAGGCTCTCACGAGCCTGCCTCTTTTTTGGGAGTGGGCGCTACCGTTTGGGGGAACGGCCAGCTTTTTAATTCTCAGTCACCTTCGTGTGCGGCGTACTTGTGCATCTCGGCAACCAACGGGCGCGCATCGGCCGGCATCGCAACATGGCCGTTCATGATTTCCTGACGCGTAACGTTGTCGCCGTACATCGCCCGGTCTCCGCTCTTATCCGCCATCACCGCGGTGCCATCCAGAGCCGCGCCGGCGAAGACACCCTTGGTGCGCGAGTAGGAAAGAATTTCAGCAGTGAGCTTCAGGTCGGTGCCCGCCGAAGCTTCGCGTCCCACAGGACCCGCCGCTACCGATACGTCGCCGCCCATTTTGAACTTGTCGCTGAGCAAGCTCTTCAAACCGCGGTCATCCATGAAAAGTAGAATCAAATCGGTGGACGAGCCGCCGATCTGGTAGCCCACGCTGCCGCCTTCAACGGCGAGGAACAGCGGTGCGCTCCAGCCCGTTGGGGTGCGGCAAATGGCCAGGCCGCGGCCGTAGTTCGCGCCGAAGATGAATGCGAATTTCTTGTCGCCGGGGATGATGGCGATGCACTTGGCTTTCGCGAGCACATCGTGCGGGATGCTGTCGGGCGCGTCCATGATTTCCTGAAACACGCGGGTCGCGTTTTGGGTGCGTGAAATGTCGTCTTCCTTATCGGATGACGCGCGTGAAACCGAGGGAATTGTGAGCGCCATAATCGCGGCGGCACAAAACAGGGCTAACTTCTTCATGTCTGTTGCTCCTTTTGGACTGCGATCTCTTCGATCGAATTTAAGTTCGGCTTCAGTGAGCGAGGCATCGCGTGACGCGGAACTGAATCTCTCGAACGCTCACCGGCAGATCAAATTGTCGTTTTGCGAGGCGGAATTCACCATCGGGGAAAGTCCCTACAGCGGTATGGGGATTTCCCTAGGCCGGATGTGTCAGGTAGTACGGGAAATGCTGCCCGAGAGCGAACAGCGCGGGCCGATCCCGCGGCGTTCGCCGGTTTCGATCGGATCGGTGCGCACGATGAAAAATCGAGCTGCCGTCGCTGCGGACGCAGCGATTCACAGGATTGCCTGTGCTACTGAAGAGGAATTAACTCGCGGACGAGGAGCGCGAGCTGCGTTTCACTTCGTCGGCCAGGATGATGGCTTCGGCGACCTCGCGCATGGGCTTGCGGAGCTGGCGGGCTTGATTATTGAGCGCGAGATAGGCTTTTTCTTCGCTGATCCCGAGTTCGCGCTGCAGGATGCCTTTGGCGCGTTCGGTGTATTTGCGCGTCTCGAGGCGCTCGGAAAGCTCGACGTTGGCGGTTTCCAGGCGCGCGAGTTCGAGTTCGGCTCCCACCAGAAACCCAACCGTGGAGAGCAGGCGAATTTCGCGCTGCTTATAGACGTGCGGCTGAATGTGCTGCACGGTGATCACGCCAGTGATTTTGCCGCGGCACAAAATCGGCACGCACAGGATCGCCTGAAAGGTGTCTTCCGGCAGCTGCTTGAAAAATTGGAAGCGCGGATCGGCCGAGGCGTTTTTCGAAACGGCCACGACCGTGCGATGCTCGGCGACCCATCCAGTGATGCCTTCGCCGAGTTTGAGCTTGAGGCGGTCGATTACGTCGCGATGCGGATTTTTCGAGGCGCGCAGCACGAGTTCATCGCCCTCGAGCACGTACACGAAGCAGGAATCGCATTTCACCAGAGCGACGGCGGTATCGAGGACGCGGCCAAGGTCTTCGTGCAGCGGGTCGGGTTCGGCGTCGGCGATGCGGCTGCCGATGTCGTGGAGGAGATCGACTTCCAGGCTGTTGATGGCTGGCGTATTGTCCATAATCAAAACTAATGGTACTGGGGGCGCGCCGTCCAATTGCGTTTTGCGATGGGTGGGATTTGGAACTTCCATCGAAGTTCGTGCAACTTTTGACGAGGGGTTAATCGATTTAGCGAAGAGGGCGAGCGCCCGCGGCTGAAGGTGTGGAATAGGCACGTTGTGCCCGTGTACTTACCGGCAGAAAACCACAGGCACAACGTGCCTATTCCACGCTCCGCGCAGCGCGGATGAAGTTGCGAACTTGCTCTTCGGTTAGGGTGAAGGGAACGCCGCTCTGGCGAGTGGCGTGGTCGATCAGGCTGGAGTGAACTTCGGTGACGCCGGTGCGCGCGATTACCTCGGCGACGTTTGACGCGCGAATGCCACCGCCGGCGAGGACGGTGACGCGCCCCGCGCCGGCCGCTGTGAGTGCGCGCAGCCTGTCTGCGCCATCGAGGGCGGTGGAGAATTCGCCGCCGTCGGGTTTCGCGCCGCCGGTGGTGAGCACGCGCTCGCATCCGGCGACGATCACATCGTTGAGCGCGCGAACGGAATCCGGCGCCTGATCGAACGCGCGATGAAACGTGGCGGTGAGCGGGCCAGCGCGGCGGACGAGTTCGTGCGTGTCCGCCACATCGATGCGGCGCTCGTTATCGAGCACGCCAATCACCACGCCATCCACGCCGTGAACCTTCATCGCCTCGATCTGGCGCAGCATCGTGGCGACTTCAGCGCCGCTGTAAACAAAATCGCCGGCCCGCACGCGGATCAATACGTGCAGCTTGCATTTCACCGCAGCGCGGACGTCGCGAACCACAGAAAGCGCGGGTGTGACGCCGCCCACTTCGAGCTGCTCGCACAGCTCGACGCGATCCGCGCCCCCGCGGTCGGCCGCGATGGCCGATGCGAGCGAGTCCACGCAAATTTCAACGATCATTCGTCCCTCTTTCAGCGACTGGCGTGGGATGCGATTCATCTGCGGCGGGCGCAGCGCACGTCGCGGCGTCAAGCACGCCCACATAACCCTGCAGGGCCGATGCGGCCGAGTGGTCGCGGCACGAAGCGTACGCGCAATGCGAATCGCCGAAGCCGGAAGCATAACGGCCCGCGCGAATTTCAGGCACCAATTTTTCGGCGAGCTGTTGCGAGGAGACATCGTCCGGCGGAGCGGGAATCTGCGGATTCGTTGCGTCCTGCAGGGCAGGCCCGAAAGGCGCGTCGCCAAAGGCGTGCTCGATCACCTCGCGTGACATCTTCCACAGCGCGGTGATGTGCGAATCGGCGAGGCCGAGCGCGTGGAATCTCAGCGTGTCGGGCCAGGGCAGCTCGAACAGATGTTCGTTCTCCCCGCAGGTGGCCACGATGGTCTGCGTGCCGAAGTCGTCGGAATTGTCGCGCGCCACGTCGTCTTTCATGGCCGCGGCGATCACTCCGGCGACTTCCGATTCGTTCATCGAGCAAAGATGGTGATGCCCGGCGGCTTGTTCGATGGATTCGCCGGGCAGGGCGCGTTCGCGGGCGCGCGCGATCACGGCGTGAGCGGGGCAGTGCGGTCCGGCGGCCGGCTCGATCACGATTTCGCGGATGCGGATGCCGGCGCCGTCTTGCAGCACATCGACGATGGTGTCGCGCCACGCGGGCGGCGCGGCGATTTGTTGCGGAGAGGGCGTTGCGTCGTTGCCGGGCGGCTGGGTGATGCCGAGCGTGACGATGTAGAAGGCGTTGAGTGGTGCGTGCTTGTCTTTCTCGGCTTTACTCGAAGTGCTGCGCTGCGAAGCGTGCGGCGCGGCCACAAAGACGAGTGCGACCACGATGATCGCAGCACAAGCGCCGGGTTTCGCGATTCGCATCGCTCGACAGTATATAGCCAGTATCAATTCCGCGCTGAATCCTGGCAATGCTTCGGGCCATGCACGGCCACAATAGTGGCGCACGGTTGTGGAATAGGCAGACTTGCCTGTGGTTTCGTAGAGTCAAACCCAAATTCAAGAGCACAGGCAGGTCTGCCTATTTTACAAGCGTGCGCTGCCAATGTGATCCGGGCAAGAAGATGAATTTTTGCCAGGATTGAGTTACTGAGTCAGCCGTTCCCAGTTGGCGTGGGCGAAGAGCTTTTTGTCGGCATCGCTGAGGGGAGAGTCGTTTAGGAATTTGCGTGGGGCGCCGCCGGGCTTGTACTGATAGGGGTAATCGGTGGAGAAAAGGATGCGCTCGGGTCCGACTAGGTCGAGCGTCTGCTGCATGTACGGCTTGCTCCACATGCCGCTCGGCGTCACGTAGAGATTGCGGCGCGCGTAATCGGTGATGGAGCGGGCCAGCGGTGCGACGCGCGCGAGCACGTTGAGCCGGTCGAGGTAGAAGAGAATCACTTCGCCCCAGTGGCCGAGAACGATCTGCAGCTCGGGGAATTTCTCGAACGCGCCCGCCAGAATGAGCCGCACGAACTGAATGCCCGCCTCGTAGTGCCAGCCGAGCGCGAACGCCGCGAAGGCTGTGTCGATCGTCTCGCTGAAGCCGGAGTAGTACACGTCGCGGACGGCGCGCTGCGGAATTTGCGGGTGAAGGAAGAGCGGCACACTGAGTCGCGCAGCCGTTTCGAGCACCGGAAGAAAATCGGCGTGGTCGAGATTTTTGTCGCGCGTGCGGCCGCAGACCATCGCGCCGCGCAGGCCCAGCTCGCGCACCGAGCGTTCGAGTTCGAGCGCGGCTTCGTGCGGCGCGGCTATCGGCAAAGTGGCGAAGCCTTGGAAGCGCGCCGGGTGCTTCGCGATCGTCGCGGCGATCAGGTCGTTGGTGCGGCGCGCGAGGGGCACGCTGACGGCGGCGTCGAGATTGTGCAGCGCGGGCGTGGTGACGGAGAGGACTTGCACGTCGATGCCGCTTTCGTCCATCAGCGCGATGCGCGACGCACCCAGATCGTCGAGACGCGCCTCGATCTCGCCCATGTCGAAGCCGGAGGTGCCTTCGGTGCCGATCGCGGAGGCGGACCATGCGGCGCGGATCTCTGGCGTGAGGAAATGTTCTTCGATGGCGATGGTTTTCATGAGGTCAGTTTAGCTCCGCGGTAGGTAGCACAGGCAATCCTGCCTGTGAATCGCTGCGATAGCAGCGACGGTAGTTGCATTTTGGTTGCGCGCGACGGAGTCAAAAGTGGCAAACGGCGCGGGATTGACCCGCGCCGTTTGCCCTCAGGCAGGATTGCCTGTGCTACCTAGCGCCGCGGTCAGAGTTGCGCGTAGTCGGTGTTGTTGAGGTCGGTGATCAGGTCGGTGCCAGTGGGATGCCAGTTCAGCGCCTTCTGCGTGATGGCGCTGGAGGCGGGCATGTCGAGCGCGGCGAAGTGGCCCAGGAAGCCGAGCTTGGCCTGCGCTTCTTCGGCGGTGATCGAGCGCGTGGGAAGTTTCATGCCGCGCGCGACGGCATCGGCGATGGCTTTTGCCGAGACGCCTTCTTCGCCGACCGCGTGATAAATGCCGGACGTTTTTTTCTCGAGCGCGAGCCGGTAGAGACGCGCAGTGTCCGAAAGAGCGCCCGCGGCCCAGCGATTTTTACCTTCGCCCACGTAAACCACCTCGCCGCTCTTCTTCGCGATCTGTACCGCGTAGCTGATCAGGCCGGCGCGACGAGTATCGTGAACCTGCGGAAGCCGCACGATGGCGACCTGCACGCCGCGGTCTTTGTAGGACTGCGCGGTTTCCTCGGAAGCGACGCGCGGAAATTGTTTCGCGCTGAGCGTCGGGCCATCCTCGGTGGCGAGTTTGCCGGGCACGGTGGCCGCCATGGCCGTGCCGGAGGTGATCAGCATCAGGCGATTCGAACCGGCGAGCGCGTTGCCGATGGTTTCGATCACTTTGCGGTCGGTCTCGCAGCTTGCGGCGAAGTCGGTGAAGTCGTGATTGAACGCGAGGTGCGCGACGGCATCCGCGCCCGCAGCGCCCGCGCGAATGCTGTCGAGGTCGTCGATGTTGCCGCGATGAACTTCCGCGCCGGCCGCGGTGAGCGCCTTCGCGCCCTCTTCGCTGCGGGTGAGGCCCAGAACTTTGTGGCCGCTCGCGAGCAGCTCGCGGACCAGCGCCGTGCCGATGAATCCCGTCGAGCCCGTGATGAATACACGCATGATGATCTTCTCCTGTGGCCCGTGTGGGCACTGCGAATCCCCGGCCGGTACCCGGAGGGAGCAGCCTCGCGTCCATTCAATGCGCGGCCGCTTGTGTGCCAGCGGTGTGCCTGGATTCGAACCGGAGGCTATCTCCGTCTAACTTAGATAACAGGAGAGCGTCTCCGGTTGCAAGTTTTTTCGCTTTTGTTCCCGCGCGGTGATGCGAATCACAGTTCGCGCTAACGTAATCGGTGACGGACTGCACTGCAGCTCAGACCCCGCGAAATTACACGCCTTTGGAAATTATTCCGGCGACTCCCGGATTGAGCCGGTTCGGCATGCGCCGCTAAGCTATTCACATCAGGCGCGTTACGTTCGCGGTGCGAATGGCCCGCGTGTTGCGTCTGGCTACTGTGCGAATGCCAATTCGCATGGGGGAAATGCCAGATGAGTACGCAAGGTGTGATGGGACGTTCCTATGAATCCCTGCTCGCTTCTATGGCCGACGATGCCGCGCAGCTGGAACAAGCTGCAGTGCGCTGCGAGTCGCTGATCCCGCACGTCGTGGGCAAGATGCAGCAGGCTCGCATACAACTCACCGCCGCCGTGTTCCGCGAACGCGCGGAGCGGCTCGATCAAATCGTAAATTTCGTACGCAGCACGGAAAACAAGGACAAGCTGCAGTAACGCTTTAAAAGTTTGCGCGGTGGATGAGTTCACCAGCGCGGCCGCTCGCACGCGAACAACGAATGGCCGCGCGCCCTCGCAGAGCGTCAGGGGCGAATGCAGTGTGAGCGCCCCTGACGCGGCGATCGCGACGCCAACAATCTTCTCTGAGGACCAAAGCCGGACGCTCCCCCTTATCACCAATGGGCGTCCGGCTTTGTTTTTTTGTGCGTGCCTCAGGTAGCACAGGCAATCGTGCCTGTGGGCGAACGGCGCGGGTCGATCCCGCGACGTTCGCCGGTGTTTTGCCGGTTTGGTTCGTCGGTTCGGGAAATCCAATTGAAAATCAAAAGCTGTGT
Source organism: uncultured Acidobacteriota bacterium (assembly GCA_963702125.1). Classification (GTDB taxonomy): domain Bacteria; phylum Acidobacteriota; class Terriglobia; order Acidiferrales; family UBA7541; genus Palsa-295. The sequence continues at coordinate 1,770,563 of OY969716.1, read as the reverse complement.
TCGCTTGCGCGGACACTCAGGCAGGATTGCCTGTGCTACCTAACGTGTGCCGGTGTAGGATGTCGGCGCTGTTGCGGTTACCTCAGAGATGACGCCAGACACTGGACTACAAAATGTTGCTAGCGCGACTGCGCCGGCTGCGGTGAATTTGGGGTTTCAGCCCAAATTCAAGTGGTGGTGGACCGGAATTCCGATCGCGGCGGCGAGCTTGATCGCGATTGCGCCGGTGGCGGCGCTTTCGTTCGGCGGCTACGGTCTTTCGGTGCTCGCCGGGAAAATTTCGCCGCTGCGCGATGCGTATCGATATTTTTCCGATGCGTGGGACGGCGTGGTGGCGCGAATCGGCGCGAAAGTGTTGCGCGACCCGCGTGACACGCCCGCACTGCGGCTGATGATTTCGCTGACGTTCACCGCGCTGCCGATTTTTGTGGTGCAGCTCATTCTGAAAAAGCCGCAGCCGCTGCTGATCGCCGCGTTCTACCTGTCGCTCTACGGATTCAAGTTTCTGCGATTCGTGCGGATGTTCAGCGCGAAGCATCTTGAGGCGCACCGGCCGAACGGATACTTCAAGGGCGTGTATCACACGATTTTCGGGCGCTACACGGAATTTTTCCTCGGCTATTTGTACGGGAATATTCCGGAGCTGGACCGCATCGCGCACGTCCGCCTCCATCACAAAGAAAACGGCGGCATCGACGACACACAGGAATCGAGAAACTACAACCGGACGAGCCTGGTGGATTTCGGGAGATACCTTTCGGCCAACATCGGCACCGTCCTGGGCTTGACGCCGTACTTCTATTTTCGCGCGGAAGGCGACGATAAAAACCGGCGAGCGATGCTGTGGGGGATGGCGCGCTACTACGCGTTCTTCACGGCGCTCTTTATCTACGACTGGCGGCTCGGCATCGCGTACGCGCTGATTCCGATTCTGTGCATGAACGTGATCACGGCGATCACGGCGTGGATCCAGCACGCGTTCTACGACGCCGAGCATCCTGAGGATTATTTCGCGCACACCGTCACCGTGCTCGACGACATGAATTTTCTGAACGAGGGTTACCACCTCTGCCATCACCACCGGTCGAGCATGCACTGGACCGAAATGCCGGAGCACTTCGACACGATCCGCGACAAGATGAAGGAGTCGCGTTCGCTGGTGTTCCGCGACATCGACTACATGGATCTTTTCGTCGAGTTGACGGTGCGCGGAAGGGCGGAAGTGCTCGCGGAAAAGCTGGTAACGTGGGAGCCGATGAGCCGCGAAGAAAAATTGGCGCTGCTGGCGAAGCGGACGTCGGGCGTTGGATACGTGGCGCAGTAGGCAGTGTAGGTAGCACAGGCAATCGTGCCTGTGGGCGAACGGCGCGGGTGAATCCCGCGATGTTCGCCGGTTTTTAATTTTGTGACGATCGGAATAGAAATTCAAAGACAACGGCTGTCGCTGCTGCGCAGCGATTCACAGGCAGGATTGCCTGTGCTACTTAAAACCGTCAGGCGTCGGAGGATTGTGTGAAATACGTGAAATTGTTGCTGTGCGTTTTGATCGTGAGTGGTGTAGCGCGTGGTCAAGCTCAGCCTGCGCCGGCGCCGGCGCAGGCGCCTGCTCCCGCCGCGAAACCCGCGCTGTTCACGTTTCAGGAAGTGATGGTGCCGGTGCGCGACGGCGTTCACCTGCAAACGGTAATCCTCACGCCGATTAACGCAACGAAGCCGCTTCCGATTCTGCTCGAGCGTACGCCTTATGGAGTGCCCGAGGCTGCGCCGGCCAGCGTCCCCGGCCGGTGGAAAGACCTCTACAACGACGGCTACATTTTCGTTTTCCAAAATTTGCGCGGGCGGTTCAAATCCGAAGGCGTGTTTCTGCTTTCGTCAAAAGTGGATCTCAACGATCCGAAGGCCGTGAACGAAACCACCGACGCCTACGACACGATCGACTGGCTGGTGAAAAACGTGCCGAACAACAACGGCAAGGCCGGCATGATGGGCGTTTCGTACGACGGACTCACAGCGGCGATGACGCTGCTGCACCCGCACCCGGCGCTGAAGGCGATCAGCGAGCAGGCCTCGCCCGTGGATCAGTGGATGAACGACGACATGCACCGCTACGGCGCGCTGCGCGAGAGCTACGCGTTTGAATATTCCGTGCTCGAGCAAGCCGACAAAAACGCGAACACGAATTTCGACTTCAATCAGTACGACACCTACAGCTGGTATCTGACGCTCGGGCCGCTTTCGAATATCAACGCGAAGTATCTGCACGGCTCGATACCATTCTGGGATTCGGTGGTGCAGCATCCGGACTACGACAAGTTCTGGCAGGACGAAGCGTGGGTGCGGCAGCTGCACTCCTCGACGGTGCCGAATCTCAACGTCGCCGGATTCTGGGACCAGGAAGATCCGTGGGGGCCCTGGGAAATTTTCCGCCACGCGGGCGAGCACGATCCCGACAATACGAATTTCATGGTCGCAGGGCCGTGGTTTCACGGGCAGTGGCAATCGTCGGTGGGGAAAAATATCGGGCTCGTCACGTTTGGCGATCACGATACGTCGGCGGAATTCCGCGCGAATATTCAGGCGCCTTTCTTCCGCTACTACCTGCACGGCGAGGGCGAGAAACCGAATTGGAAAGCGACCACGTTTGAGACCGGCTCGAATACCTGGAAGACGTATGCGACGTGGCCGCCGGCGGGAACTACGGTCACGAACCTCTATTTGCATTCCGATGGGACGCTTTCGTTTGCGGCGCCCACGGCGAGCGATAAGCGCGCGGACGGCGCGGAAAACAATTCGTATCGCGAGTACGTTTCCGATCCGGCGAACCCGGTGCCGTATCGCGCGCGGCCTGTGTCGCCCACCTATCCGGGATGGGACTGGCGTTTGTGGGAAGTCGCCGACCAGCGATTCGTGGAGCAGCGGCCGGACGTGCTGACGTATGTGAGCGAGCCGCTCGATCACGACATCACGGTGACTGGCCCGCTTGCGGCGAAATTGTTCGCCTCGTCGAGCGGCACGGATTCGGATTTCGTGGTGAAGCTGATCGACGTGTATCCGCAGGACGCGCAGAAAAACGCGTGGGATGAAGCCGCCGGGCCTGAGCCGGGAGCGTACGCGAAATCGTTGAACGGCTACGAGCTGCCGATCGCGATGGAGGTGCGCCGCGGGCGGTACTTGAAAAGTTTTGAGCATCCGGAAGCGCTCGCGCCGGGGAAGACGGTCGAGTGGTACGTTCCGCTGCGCGACCACGATCACGTTTTCTTGAAGGGGCATCGCATCATGGTGCAGGTGCAGTCCACGTGGTTTCCGGTGATCGATCGGAATCCGCAGAAATTTGTGCCGAGCATCTACGAGGCGAAGCCGGACGACTATGTGAAGGCCACGGAGCGCGTGTACTCGACGCCCGACGCGCCCAGCCACATCGAGCTACCCGTCGCGAAGTAAGTTTGTAGCTAGCACAGGCAATCCTGCCTGTGGGCGAGCGGCGCGGGTCAATACCGCGGTGCTCGCCGGTTTTGATTTCTTCACAACCAGCCACAAATGCAGCAACGACTGCCGTGGCTGCTGTCGCGGCCATTCACAGGCAAGATTGCCTGTGCTACCTGGAAGTTGTCTCCGCACGTTGATGACAATCGTCGCGTGGGCATAGACAATGGTTGCGCCAATGCGACGCCAATTCCTGCACGACAATCGATTGTTTCCCGCCGACTCCGCCACGCGCGCGATTGCGCAGCGGCTCTTCAAAGAGGTGCGCGACCTGCCGATCGTGAGCCCGCACGGGCACACCCAGGCGGAATGGTTTGCCACGAACGCCGCGTTTCCCGATCCGGCGCGCCTGTTCATCGTCCCCGACCATTACATTTTCCGAATGCTGTACAGCCAGGGCGTCGCGCTCGAAGACCTCGGCGTCGGCACGCACGGCGCGACGCCGGAAGCGCAAAAAGTGTTTGACGCGCGGCGGGTGTGGCGCATTTTTGCCGAGCACTACTATCTATTCCGCGGGACGCCGACGCGCCTGTGGCTCGATTACATTTTTCAGAATTTGTTCGACCTGAAGGAACGCCTTACGCCGGAAAACGCCGACGCATACTTCGACGCGATCTCCGCCGCGCTTGCGACGCCGGAGTTTCGCCCGCGCGCGCTGTACGAAGATTTTCGAATCGAGGTGCTCGCCACCACGGATTCGCCTCTCGATTCGCTCGAGCATCACCTCGCGCTGCGGAAGTCCGGCTGGCGCGGCCGCGTGATTCCCACGTTCCGTCCCGACGCCGTGGTTGATCCGGACTTCGCCGACTTTGCGACGAACGTGGCGCGGCTCGGCGAGATGACCGGCGAGGATACTGCAACGTGGCGCGGCTACCTGGCAGCGCTTCGAAAATCGCGCGAGCGGTTCAAAGCCGCAGGCGCGACGGCCACCGACCACGGCCATCCGACCGCTGCGACGGCGGACCTCGACGCCATCGAAGCAACGAAACTCTTTGAGAAAGTGCTCAGGTACGCGCAACCCGGGACGCAGATCGAATCGCGCGCCGCGCACGCCGCCGACGCGGAACTGTTCCGCGCACAGATGCTCACCGAAATGGCGCGCATGAGCATCGACGACGGCCTGGTGATGCAGCTGCACCCCGGCGCGTTCCGCAATCACAATGCGGATGTGCACACGCGATTCGGGCGCGACGTGGGCGGCGACATTCCCACCGCGACCGACTACGTGCACGCGCTGCGGCCGCTGCTGAATCGGTTTGGCAACGACGCGCGGCTCACGCTGATCGTCTTTAGCTTAGATGAAGCGGTGTACAGCAGGGAGCTCGCGCCGCTCGCGGGGCATTATCCGGCGCTGCGGCTCGGGCCGGCGTGGTGGTTCCACGATTCGCCGGAAGGCATGATGCGTTTTCGCGAGCTGACTACGGAGACGGCCGGTTTCTACAACACGGTGGGATTCAACGACGATACGCGCGCGTTTCTTTCAATTCCCACGCGGCACGATGTGGCCCGGCGCATCGACTGCGTGTTTCTGGCGAGGCTCGTCGCCGAGCATCGTCTTGAAGAAGACGAGGCGCGCGAACTGGCGATTGACCTCGCTGGGAACCTTGCCCGCAAAGCCTACAAACTCTGATACGCACCCGTGGACACAAAAGCACACCGGCAAGATTGCCGATGCTACTCACACGTTCGGAGTAGCACAGGCAATCGTGCCTGTGAATCGCTGCGCTAGCAGCGACGGACGTTGTCTTTGATTTTTTGTTCGTGGCGGGAAAATTCTAAAACCGGCGAACATCGCGGGATCGACCCGCGAGGTTCGCCCACAGGCAGGATTGCCTGTGCTACCTAACACGGTGGCGCTACGACGCGGCCTGGGTCTGCGCAGCGGCATGCTTTTGCGCCCACTGCGCGCGCATGGCTTTCATTCGTTCGCGCTGAACAGCGATGCGTTCGCGCCCGCCCGGCGTCGCGTCGATCAATTTTTCCATCTGGGCGGCGAACTGCGGCGCGTACATTGCGCGAATTTCGGCCAGCAGCGGCTCGAGTTTCGTGAACACGCCGAGGTACTCGCCGTTGCAATCGTTGAAAAGCTCCAGGCGAATCGCGCCGTCGTTGACCAGCGCCGCGGCCATATCCCAGTAGGTGATCACCATGCGCAGGTAGCCGCTGTTGGCGCTGAACATGGCTGCGTTGAAATCGGCCATCGTTTCGGGATTGAACTCGCGGAAAAACCAGTCGCGCGCTTTGCGCAGCGTTTCTTCGCGGCGCAATTCGTACAACTTCAGGATCAGGCCTGCTTCTTCTTGTTTAGACATGGCTCGCTCTCCGTTTTTCGTATGGAAGGGGATGCGAGAGATTCTAACACGCGGACGTGCTCGTCTGCGGCGGGCGCAACGCGGCAGACCCAATCTCTCAGATGGCCTGGGCGCCGCGGCGCTCGCACCAATGTGCGAGCGGCATTACTTGCGATTCCGCTTATCGAAGGTGTCCCGTTTTTTGCCACACCCGGAACTTGGGGATGCGCCGTCGGTCGAGCCACGAGATAAGCATGTACGCGAGCAGGAATAAGGGCAGTACAGCCAAAGCTCCGAGGAAAAGGGATGTTACGTCTAGGTCATTCATACAGGGGCGCCTCACACTGCGCAGATCCATAAGGCGCCGTTTGTGGCTAAGCCCACAATCGGGTGTTTCCCCTAGACGGTACTACACAGTCTCCTAGAACGAACGTAAAGCGCAGCTTCGCCTGCGCGACTCCGGCGAATGCGCCGCGAAGTGTTACGCAGGTGCGCGAAGCCTTGGTGCTTCAAACACTGCCTACGCGCGAAGCGGGAGGGCGCTGCGTAAGTGTGGAATAGGCACGTTGTGCTTGTGGTTTGAGTCGAGCTTCACTGAAAAGTAAGAGCACAGGCACGACGTGCCTATGCCACGCGTGTATGATTCGTGGCCATGGCGGAGACAGAGCTGAGTTTTGCGGGCGCGCGAAAGCCAAAGGTGGCGGTGGCGCTGCTGCTGACGTTCGCCTCGGGCATCGTCGATATCAGCGGCTTTCTCGGCGTGTTTCACATGTTCACCGCGCACCTCACGGGTGTGACGGTGCACCTCGGCAACAGCCTCAGCGACCACGACTGGGGGCAGGCGTTCGCGGCCGTGGTGATCGTCGCGGCGTATGCGGGCGGCTCGCTCGCCGGACGGCTGCTGATGGAGATCGCGGCGCGGCGGAAATTCCCGCGCGTCGCATCGATCACTCTGACGATCGAGATGGCGTTGCTCGCGTGCATTGCAATTCCGCCGGTCTCCGATGCGCTGGGCGCCGATGCGCATTACGGCCCTTATATAAGGATTGCGTTTCTCGCCGCCGCGATGGGCGTGCAGACGGCGACGCTGACGCGCATCGGCCCGCTGACGGTGCACACCACATTTGTGACCGGCATGATCAATAAGACGATGCAGCTGGTGTCGCACGTGATCGTGGCGACGTACGACCTGGCGCACACGGCGGGCGGCACTTTTGCGGGTGACGCGCGGCGTGCGTATCTGCGCGCAGACCGGAAGCGCGAATCGCGGATGGCGTTGTTTCTCGCGGTGGTGTGGAGTTTTTATGTGGCCGGCGCGGCGTTTGGCACCTGGAGTTTCGGACTGTGGGGCCTGCGCGCGATTTTCACAGCGATCGCAATTCTCGCCGTCGCCCTCGCGATCGACGCCGTCTCGCCACTCTCCATCGAGGAAGAGAAGGAGCAGTCGGAGCGGTAGCCGAGAGCGAAATGACCATGGTAATATGACCATAGTCAGATCGAGGTGCTGCAATGAAGCGAATGCCGGCGGGAGTATTTAAAGCAAAGTGTCTTGCTGTCATGGATGAAATCCAGACGCGCAAGGAGCCGGTGATCGTCACGAAGAGAGGGAAGCCGATAGTGAAGATCGTTCCGCTCGATGGTGAAATCGACAGTATCTTCGGTTTCTTTAAAGGCAAGGGAAAGATAAAAGGCGATGTTGTTGCCCCTGTTCTTTCGCTCAAAGAATGGGGGAATCTAGGTTGATTCTTTTAGATACGCACGTGCTGCTCTGGCTGTCATTCGAGCCGCACCGTATTTCAAAGGGAGCGCACCAAACCATCGTCGGGGCGCGAGCTAAAGGCGAATCGCTGGCGGTTTGCGACATCACGTTCCTGGAACTCGCAGTGCTGGCCGGCAAGCAGCGCTACCATCTCGACGTCGAGCTTGAATCATACCTAGAAGAGATTCAGTTTCGATTTAGCATTCTGCCAATCACCGCGAGGGCATGCGCACGCATCGCGACGCTACCTTCTAATTTCCCGCGAGATCCTGCCGACCAGGCGATTGTCACAACCGCGCTTGCGGAAGGAATCCCACTTATCACCGCCGATCGTGCCATTCGAGAATCTCGGGCAGTCCGTACGATTTGGTGACGAGTTTCCGCTTTGCGATACAATCTGCGTACGCGGCCGTAGCTCAATTGGATAGAGTATCTGCCTTCGAAGCAGAGTGTTGGGGGTTCAAGTCCCTCCGGCCGCGCCATCCCTGCCAGTCATTCCACTTTTCACAATCGTGAGAGTAGCGCGTCGGGCTTCGGCTCAGAGCATGCAAGCCTGATGAAGTTGAACGCCGATGCGACGGCCAGTCGGTCGAGCGGCGGCACATTCTCGCGCGATCTGTTGACCGCTTCACGCAATTCGAACCAGCGGTGAGATTCGAAAAGTTGGTTGAGCGACGCACCGTCGTCGGCGGAAGCGAACCCTGCGACGCTCGTGACCAAGAGCAGAGTGACGGCTAGAACGTTGGTCGAACGCCTAAGCTAATTCGCCAGGCTTCGCGCGGGTTTAGCCATGAATCGCGCCGCCGCCCATGGCGGGGCTGAAGAGCAGGTCGGGGCACGGGCCCGGCGTGCCGGCGATGCGGACCATCGTGCCGATCTGCGCCCAGTGGCGGATTTCGTGGAGCAGAATGTGCGCGACGAATTTGCGCGGCGAGGCGCTGACGCGCCGGCCGGGAAGAATTTCGAATTCGAGCGCGGCGTCCCAATCCACCGCCGGCTCGCTGGAGATGTAAGCAATCAGGGCGCGGCGGCTGTGGAGGCCGAAGTCGAACAGGGCATCGACGTCTGTCGCGGCGCCCGGCGGCGCATCGGTGAGCGGGCGGCGGGCGAGGCGGTCCACGTGATGCTTTTCGGCGATGAAGATGTGGAGCGCGAGTTCGCCGGCGGTGCGGATGCGTCCGTTGTTGTGCGGGCCCGTGGAGATTGCAAGGCGCTCGGCCGGAGAAGGCGCGGCGCGAAACCAGGCGAGCCACTCGGCGCGTTCGAGGTTGGTGAATTCGATCAGGGCGTCGAAGCTGATGCCGGAGTTCACATGGGCATGATACTCCAGGCGGCGGTGCCCGGAATTTATAGCAGAAAATCACACAGGAAATATTCCAGTGCCACACTGGGTTCCGTAACAGACGGCGATGATGACGGAACGGTTTTTCGCTTTGGAGCGTGGGAGCCGCGCTGAACGGTAAGTGCGCGGAAGACCGGGCGCGCTGTGGAGCGGTAGCGGGAATTCGTGCGGCCGTCACTTCCGGCTTGACAGTTCGCCTTTTCTTCGCCTACCGTAGGCGGCGACGCTGGAGGCACAATACCGCTCGGAATCGCACACGGAGGGAATCATGGCAATCGCAGACATGTTGCTCGAGGAGTTTGACCGGGAGTGCAGCAGCACGCGGAAAATGCTGGAGCGCTACCCGGAAGGGAAGGGCGATTGGAAGCCGCACGATAAATCGATGTCGATGTCGCAGCTGGCGGGGCACGTTTCCACGTTGCCGAATTTTGCGACGGCGGTGGCGTCGAGCGACCGGATGGACATGAACCCGGGCGACTACAAGCCGTTCTATCCGAAGAACGCGAGCGAAGCGCTCTCGCGATTTGATCAAGAAGCCGCGAAGGCTCGCACCGCGCTGGCCAAGGTGAGCGACAGCGACATGGCCAAGCACTGGATTTTTGCGTTTCAGGGAAAAGTGTACGTGGACGAGCCGCGGGTCAGCGCGCTGCGCAGCTTCTACTTCAATCACGTGGTGCATCACCGCGGGCAGCTGACGGTGTACTACCGGCTGAACGGGATTCCCGTGCCGGGCCTCTACGGCCCCAGCGCCGACGAGCAGATGTAACGGCGGCTCCGAGCGACGAATGCGCGCGCCGTGGGCGAAGCAGCCGGTCTGCGGCGTGCTTTAAATCCTGGATTGATCGACTGCTTCCTTGGCGGCAAGGCATAGCCCCCGAAAAGCACGTTTCGTAAAAGGCGTCTTCGATCCGGAAGCCGCCAGAACTGCAGACTTTCTTCGACGCACTTCCTGATACGTCCCCTTAAGCATAGCGAGCGAAGGCTGAGTTCCCTTGAATTCGAACATGTTGAGCAATTCACGTAGAACGCCTGCCGCGCTGCCACCGTGGACATAGGGATCAGTTCCGTTGAGATCGCTCAAGGACTTCATAAGTCTCCGCTCAACGGATTCGCAGACGAACCATGCGTGCTTTTCCAGCGGAGCTTTCCAGTGGCGAGCGACCGTAAGCCCGAGTTCAAAGGGCATATTAAAACGGGGCACGCGCGGCGCTGAACGATCGAGTTCCACCCTCGAAATGTCATGGATCGAGTATTCGCACTTACCGATCAGAGCGAATATCTTTTCGAGACGGCGATCGCTACCGGGAATTTCCAGCGTCGCACGCGGTACCAGACCAAGCGCGGTGATACCGGCGACGTAGGCGAGGAAGAGATTTTCAAACTGCGCGTCGTACGGGACGTTTAGGAAGACCTCATCGGCCTTTTTTGGCACTCTTTGGCTTCCTTCCGCGGGACGTCCGCGTCGAAGCGTTCCCATTGGACAGAGCCTTGTGGCCGTTACTGCTGCGAGTTACACCGTTGCGTGGGGCGTCTGATTTGACGGCACGATCGGATTTAAAAAGTTCGCGAATACGTTTCACTTGCCACGCTGGAATTTGAAGCGTCTTCACGACGTCTTCCCTCGTTGCTGGGGGCGCGGTTACAAGGACGCGGCGGCGAGTCTTCATGTCCTGATGATACTGCGGCTGCACAAGGACGACAAGAAAACGTGACGCGCGCGGAGCGAGCAGGTGCCAGTGGCGCTACGCGGCGGCGGTGGCGTCGGCGTTGGGGGCGTGGGAGCGGATGGCCGGGATCAGGTCGTCGCTCAGCCTGATCTTGTCGAGCAGCTTCAGCGCGCCGAATCTGGCGGCGAGCTGCTGCGCGGCGTCGTCATTGGCGAACGAGACGGCGATCCAGCGCGGAATCGACTTCGAGACTTGCTCGGCCAGGGCCTTGGCGGCGCGGTCCGCTTGCGTCATATGGAGGTCCATGATCACGAGATGGGGCTTCAGCTGCTCGGCCATGCGAATTGTATCCGCAAGCGTTCCCGCTTCGCCCACCACAGCGATTTCCGGATCGAAGCCGAGCAAGCGGCGCATTCCGTTGCGAATAATGTCGCGATCGTCTGCGAGTAGAACTTCAATGGCCATTGTGTCTCCCTCGAAAGCCTGGACGTACACGGTGCAGTTTCGGTGCGTTCTGCGTCGCGGAGGGCTGGGGGCCAGTCGCGGAACTTTTCTGTTGAAGAAAACGGGTCAGAGCGTGGTGGAGGAATCGACCACGATCCGGTGGCGCGTCAACTGATCGAAAATCATGTACGAGCCTTTGGATTTCTGCGCGAACTGGCGCGCTGCGGCTTCGGCTTCGGCGCGCGTGGATGCAGCGGTGAGCCACAGAACGCCGCCGTCGGGTTCGAGCTTAAAAATGTCGTACGGAGCCATCATCAACCACCGCCTTTTCCGCCGTCGAATCGCTCTTTGATTTCGCGGGAGCGGTCGAATACGGCGCGCGCACAACTTGTTTCTTGCGTGTCAATTTTCGCGGCGGGCCTGGGGGCACCGGATGGTACACCGCGGCGGGGCCGATCGACTTGATGGGGACGTGTTCGAAATGAGGTTTTTTCTTCATCGACTTGAAGCCTCCCGCCACAAGGCAACAGTAGCCCCGCGCAAGCGATACGGGTCAACTCTTTAAATATTTTTTAGGCCGGCTCATAGCGATGCGCGCGGTATGGGTGCGGTGCGGTTTCATGCGGGTAGGGCTGCGATTGGCGACGATACAGTATTGTCCGTATGTCATTTTGCTCGAAGCGATGGTAAGGTTAGCGCTACGATAGCGTTACGTTAAGTTCACTTCCGGAGGAGTGGGCGTGAAAAACCCAACTGGCAAGAAGCCCCCTCACTTCAAAACCATGTTGCAGACCGATGTGCCGCAAGGCCGCAAAGGGAAGCATAACCAGATCGTCGCCGAAATTTTGGGCGACCTCGACGACCTCAAGCCAGGCACGGCGATGAAAGTCCCGATCGAGGGCCTTGCCGAGTCCATGCAGAAGGTGCGCTCGGCACTGAATCGGGCGACGCGCAAGGGCGGCCGGAAGGTGGCCACCGCGAGCGACGAGAAGTTCCTCTACGTCTGGAACATCGAAGAACAGTAAACCTCTACATACGAATACGTTGCGGATACGCTGCGCGACGCTGGATTCGCGCGGCGTGTTCCATGACGCACGCCCGCACCACAAACGCGCTCAATCGATTTTCTACAGCTTCGTCGGGCAGCCTACCAACTTCGCGGTATCGCAATCGCTTGCCGCACTCTGCTATTCATGGGTTATGCGTAGCTTGCCTGGGGGCCGCGCACTCATGCTGGATGATGTTCCGGTGGGCGCGCCCATGCCAAAACGAACGGTTCTGGTTGCCGACGACAGCGAAATGATTCGCAAGCTTCTGTGCCGCTTGTTCGAGACCGAAGAGAATTACGAACTGTGCGCGGAGGCGAAGAACGGAGAAGAAGCGATCTCGCTGGCTGTGATTCATAAGCCGGACTTGATCATTCTCGACGTCTCGATGCCGGTGATGGACGGCTTGCGCGCGTCCAAAAAACTGAAGCAGATCCTGCCGGACGTGCCCATCCTGCTCTTCACGCAGCATGCGGATTTGCGGACGATGTTTGAGGATGTGCCCGCGGATCGCGTGGTATCGAAGACGGATTTGGTTTCGCTGATGCAGCACGTGCGCGAGCTCGCGCCGGTGCGATAGATTCAGGCCACCATCCGGTCCACCGTTGTTCGCGTCAACCTCCCAGTCGTTGGCGCTTCCAACTTCTTGATTCAGAGGAGCGAAGCGATGACTTCCTTGCAGGAAAGATTGCCGGTTCGCAATGTTTCGCGCGGAGTGGTGTTTGTGCTGCTCGCGACGGTGCTGATGCTGGCCGCGGCGGTGGCGGCGCGCGCGCAGAACGAGCCGGTAAATCCCACCACGAACCACATTACCGGGGAAGTGGACCTTAAGCCGGTGACGAAAGTCGATCGCGCGGCGGGCGTGTGGGTGGATGGACAATACGTCGGCTACGTGAAAGAGCTGCACGGCGAGAAAAAGATTTTGCTGCTGCCGGGCGAGCATGAGATTTCTGTGCGGCAGGCCGCGTACCTGAATCAGGATCAGAAGGTGGTGGTTGAGCCGGGGCACGTAACGTCGATCACCGTGCGCCTGGCGCGCGATCCCAATGTGGAAATGCCCTCGACCACCAGCGAGATTAAACTCGATGTGACGCCGGACCGCGCGGCTGTGTTTCTTGACGGCGCGTACGCAGGAAGCGTGAGCGATTTCAAAGGGCTCGGCCACGGCATGCTCGTCGAACCCGGGAAACACAACATTAAGATCGACCTCGCGGGATACAGACCTTTCACCACGGACGTGACGCTGCTCGCCAAACAGAAAATCACGGTGAAGACCAACCTCGAAGAGGGAAGCATTCTGCAGGCCGACCCTGCGATTAAGAACAACAATTAGCGGAGAGGTGGAATAGGCACGTTGTGCCTGTGGTTTGCGTGAGTAAGGTGCACAGGCACGACGTGCCTATTCCACTCTAGCTACAGAGCAGATTTGCTGCGAAGTTCTTTCTGGTTATGTTAAACATGGGGCCATCCGGCTGCCATGACTTTCATTCAACGATTGATAATGATTGCGGGCGCGACTGTGTTGCTGTGTGCGGGTGTGTTCGCGCAGACAGCGGCGCAGCAGGAGTCGAATCAGCAGACGGCCGGCGGGAGTTTTGTGGATTTGACGGCGCGGCATGCGGACCCCGCAGGAGTCCCGGTCGCTGCAGGTGAATTGAAGGATCCGCCGAACTGCCCGGCGGGCTCCGGCGGCGAAATTAATTTCCAGATGCCTTTTGGTGGCGCAAGCGTTCTAACGCCACCCGCGCACCCCCAACGCTCACGCGCCGAGCGGGCAACGCGTCGTGACCTGTGAGTAGAATGGGCGTTCTCGCCGGTGTGGCGCCGAGCGCTTGCGCATGCGTTGAGTGCGTGGCTGGCCTTCGGCCTTGTGTGCGTGCAACGGCGGCGTGTGCGTGGCGTCGCAGTGTGATTTGCATATGTGCGACACTTCGGCGGCCTTTATGGAATCTTTACGTCGTCACGAAGGTTTCACGTTGCGACGCTTCATTGTTGTGCGCGTCGAATGTTATAGTGCTGGCTTGTGCTTGAGTGTGCGACCCAATTCGGCGGGAGCAAGTTGCGAAGCGGCGTGAGCGTCGTTGCCATTCTGCTTGTCGCGCTCGGCGCGGCGCTGTGTGCGCCGGCAAGTGCGCGCGCGAATGAGGGGCAGCGCGCCCCGGCGCAGATGAGCGACGACGGGCAAGCCGGCGCAACCGTATCGCAGGCGCAGAACCGAGTCGGCCCGGGAATGGATGTAGCGTTCGCGGACTTCGACGGCGACCGCAGTCCCGACACGGCGCACGTGCAGCGCGGCCGCGCCGCAGCCGGCGGCCAGAGTTACTCGATCGATTTTCGTTTCTCGTCCACCGATGCGCCGGCGCAGATGGATGTGGTGGCGCCCGACGGCGGACTGCGCATCGAAGCGCGCGACGTGAACGGCGACAACGCCGTGGACCTGGTGCTCACCACCGCGTGGTTCCGCGAACCGGTGGCGATCCTGCTCAACGACGGCCACGGAAAATTTTCGCACGCCGAGCCTTCGGCGTATCCCAACGCATTTAACCGTCCAGCTTTCACATTGGATGCGAGCGAATTCGATCCTTACATTCCGTTCGCGATCGCCACGCAATCGAATTCCGTACTAGCCACTGCGCAAACGTCCGCGTATCAACCGGCGCCTGCAACACGCGGCGTCGTTTCACCGTCACGGGGTTTCCGCGCCGGACCCGCTCTCGCAGGACACTCCGGCCGCGCTCCTCCCGCCTCGCTCCACCTTTCCGCCTAAAGCCAGTCACGCGATAAACGCGAGCGCGCCGTCCAACTCTCGAAGTTTATCGACCGATTCACGCTATGCAAAACGTAAACGCATTTGTTCCGGCTGCTGCGCCCAGTGGGGGTGAGGTTCGTCCCGCGCCCGTGCGCTGCGTGAGATGGCCGGCGCTGCGCGAGAGAGATTCGAAGAATGATTCCGAAGTTAGTGGATTTTGCGCTCGAGAACCGCTTCCTGATGCTGGCGGCGACGGTGCTGCTTTTTTGCTGGGGCGCGATTTCGTTTCATCAGCTGCCGGTCGAGGCGTACCCGGACGTGGCGGACAACTACGTGGAAATCATCACGCAGTGGCCGGGAATTTCGGCGGAGCAGGTTGAGCAACAGGTGACCATACCGCTCGAGATCGTGATGAACGGCATCCCGCACGTCACCTACCTGCGGTCGTTTTCGCTTTACGGCTTGTCCGATTTGAAATTGATCTTCGACGACAAAGAGTCCAACGCCTGGGACCGCGAGCGCGTGCTGGAGCGCCTGTCGCAGGTGACGCTGCCGAACAATCTGCAGCCGCAGATGGGCACGGACTGGAGCCCGGTGGGGCAGATCTACTGGTACACGCTGCGCAGCACGAACCCGGCGATCGACGTGATGGAGCTGAAGTCGATCGAGGACTGGGTGGTCGAGAAAAATCTGAAGGCCGTGCCGGACATTGTGGACGTTTCGAGCTTCGGCGGGCCGACGCGCGAATATCAAGTGCGCGCCGATCCCGACAAGCTGATCGCCTACGGCCTCACGCTGCAGCAGATCGAGCAGCAACTGACGCTCAACAATGCGAACGCCGGCGGCGGCTTCATCGAGCAGGGCCTGCAGCAGGTGAATTTGCGGGAAGTGGGCCTGGTGCGCGGCGTGGACGACATCCGCAAGACGGTGATCGTCACGAAGTCCGGCACGCCGGTGCGCGTGGGGGACATTGCGGACGTCGGAGAAGGCGCGAAGGTGCGCCTCGGGCAGACCGGCCGCGCGATTCACTCGCCCAGCGGAACCATTCTGGACGATGACGACGTGGTGAGCGGCATCGCGCTGCTGCGCAAGGGCGCGAACGCCGACGCGGCTCTGGCGGCGCTGCACAAAAAAGTGCAGGAGCTGAACGATCACATCCTGCCGTCGGGCGTGAAGCTGATTCCGTTCATCGACCGCAGCGACCTGGTGCATTTCACCACGCACACCGTGCTGCACAACCTCACCGAAGGCATCGTGCTGGTGGTGGTGATCCTGTTTATTTTTCTGGGGAATACGCGCGCGGCGATCATCGTGGCGCTCACCGTGCCGTTCTCGCTGCTGTTTGCGGCCACCTGCCTGAACCTGAACGAAATTCCGGCGAACCTGCTGTCGCTGGGCGCGCTGGACTTCGGAATGGTGGTGGATGGTTCGGTGGTGATGGTGGAAAACATCGTGCGGCACATGATGCGGCGGCGCGAAGGCGAGGACACGCGCACCACGATGGAGGTGATTCGCGAAGCGGCGCATGAAGTGCAGCGGCCGGTGTTTTTCGCGATCGCGATCATCATCACCGCGTACCTGCCGATTTTCACGCTGCAGCGCGTGGAAGGGCGCCTGTTCAAGCCGATGGCGTGGACGGTGGCGTTCGCGCTGCTCGGTGCGCTGCTGTATTCGCTGCTCATCGCTCCGGTGCTTTCGAGCTTCTTGCTCTCGCGCAACATGACGGAATGGCGGAATCCGGTGATGGAGTGGCTGAACCACCGCTATCGCACCGGCGTGAAGTGGGCGATCGAACATCGCAAGGTGACGGTCGGCGCGGCGGGTATCGCGCTGTGCACTTCGCTGTTCCTGATGTTCAGCGGAGTGATCGGCTCGGAATTTTTGCCGCACCTCGACGAAGGCGCGCTATGGGTGCGCGGCACGCTTGCGCCAAGCACCGGGCCCACCGAAGGCGTGCGGGTGATGAACGCGGGGCGCATCGCGCTGTGCTCGTTTCCCGAGGTGCCGGATTGCTGGAGCCAGGTGGGCCGGCCGGACGACGGCACCGACACCACCGGATTTTTCAACGTGGAATATTTCGTGAACCTGAAGCCGAAGGAGCAGTGGCGGCCGGTGTTTCACCAGGACAAAGACGCGTTGATCGCGGCGATGAACCGCGAGCTTTCGAAGATTCCCGGCGCGAGCTGGGGATTCTCGCAGCCGATCGAAGACAACATGGAAGAAGCCGTCAGCGGCGTGAAAGGCGAGCTGGCGACGAAAGTTTATGGCGACGATTTGCATGTGCTGGAAGAGAAGGCCGAAAAGATCGTCGATGTGCTGAAGACGGTGAAGGGAATCGAAGACGTTGGCGTGTTTCGCGCGCTGGGCCAGCCGAACATCAATTTCACGGTCGATCGCGATAAGGCCGCGCGCTACCAGATCAACGTGGCCGACGTGCAGGACGCGATTCAGACGGCCGTGGGCGGCAATGCGCTGACGCAGGTGTTGAAGGGCGAAGCGCGGTACGACCTGGTGCTGCGCTACCAGCCGCAATTCCGTTCGACGAGGGAAGCGATCGAGAACATCCGGCTGTCGTCGCCGTCGGGCGAAAAAGTTTCGCTCGCGCAGCTTTGCGACATCGAGGAGAAAGACGGCGCGTCGGAAATTTATCGCGAAGGGAACGAGCGCTACGTTGCGATCAAGTACAGCGTGCGCGGGCGCGACCTGGGCGGCGCGGTGGAAGAGGCGATCGCGAAAGTCGATAAGCAAGTGCCGATGCCGCGCGGCTATCACCTGCTGTGGGAAGGCGAGTATCAGTCGCAGAAGCGCGCGGCGGCGCGCCTGGCGATCATCGTGCCGCTCACGGTGATCGTGATCTTCGGAATCCTTTACATCATGTTCCGCTCGCCGAAGTGGGGCGCGCTGATTTTGGCCACGGTGGCGGCGGGAAGCGTGGGCGGATTGCTCGCGCTGCTGGTGACGGGCACGCATTTCAGCGTGTCGTCGGGCGTGGGATTTCTGGCGCTTTTCGGAGTGAGCGTGCAGACCGGCGTGATCATGCTGGAGTACATCAACCAGCTTCGCGCGCGCGGCCACGCCGTGGAGGATTCGGCGATCGAGGGCGCGGTGCTGCGGCTGCGGCCGATCATGATGACGATGCTGGTGGCGACCTTTGGACTGTTGCCGGCGGCGCTGTCGCACGCGATCGGCAGCGATTCGCAGCGGCCGTTCGCGATTGTGATTGTCGGTGGGCTGGTGGTGAATCTGGCCACGAGTATTTTTCTGCTGCCGACGCTGTATGTGTGGCTCGCGAGGCCGGGCGATAAGCTGCCCGACCCGGAGACGGACTTCGAGACGTAAGAGTTTACACAGTGTCTTGCGCGCGCGGTGCCGGGGGACGGGCTGCGCGCGCGTGACAACCCGGGCTGCATGCGTGCGTACGCGGGAGTGCGACGCGCGCATCGGCGCGGAAAGCAGGGCGAACGGCCGGTGCGCGCTACCAGGGGTGGTGTGCGCGCGCCGGCCGTTTCGCTCTTGCGATGCGCGGCGACGCAGCAGCGAGGGGAACTGGTGTACTATCCGGTTCATGAAGCGACTTCTAACCAGAGGCGCCCTGCTGGCCGCGAGCCTGATGGTGGCGTGTTCGCCGTCAATGGCGCAGAAATCGATATCGCCTGCACCAATGCCGGCCGAATTCACGATCGCCCTGCAGACGTACTTCGACTTCGGGCCGCCGTTCACCTACTACGAGCTCTTCGTGGTGCGCAACGCGGACGCTGGCTCGAGCCTCGAACGGATTTTGCTTACGCCGCAGGGCAATCGTTGCTGGAACGCGCCAACCACCGAAACCGCCAACGCCACGCTCGCTGAGCCCGTTTCGCAATTGCTCAACAACAAAAATCCCTGCGCGATTCCGGAGAAGGAATTGCGCAAGGAAAAGCATCGCTGCAAGCACTGCCTTCGCTTTAGCGGTGAGGACGTGGTGATGCAGGTGCAATGCGGCGCTGAGTCGCGTCTGATTCGCGTCGATGTGCTCGATGCGGATCTTTTCAGCGCTTCTCCGAATCCGCCGGAACACACTGCGCAGACGACGGATCTTCTTTCCAAGCTCGACAAAGCGTCCGGACCAGGAGTGATGGAAAAGCCGGCGCTGGGCTTATCGGACCGCGCGCCCGAGTCTTCGCCCATCCCCGATGATTCTGTGCTGAAGGACTTGGCGGCCGGAAAGTACGATTCACTTTTCGGGGCCGGTTCGGACAAGGTGTCGCAACTCTATCTCTCCTCGCAGGCTGCCGTGCCCAAACCGGAAGCTCGCATTGTTTCCACCATGCCCGTCGATCCTGTCCACGTAGATCTTGATCTCGGCGCGCTCGACAAGCTGCTGATTTTGAACGATCGAGTGACGGTCACTTTTAACGTTGACCGTTCGGGAAAGCCCGAAAATGTGGTGATCCTAAGTGGCAACCCAAACTCCGCAACAATCGCGAGGCGGCTGGTGGTCCGCGGGGAGCAATTCGCGGTGGATGCTGCGGGGACTTCGATTGCGCAGACGATCGATTTCAGCACGAACTGCCCCGAAGGCGCTAAAGATGGCTCGTCCGACCGCTCACGTTAGGTTTTGCGGCGCTTGGGGCGGGCTCGGCTGTGCGCGTGCGTCGGTGCGTCGCTTGCGTTGAGGCGACTCGCGCGCTGGTTCGTTGCTCCGGCTTGTCACGGGCGACGGATACGCGACTACCTGCGATCCGATCGAGCACGATTGGTGCTAAGCGAAAGCGCCTGTGGGATTGCGGGCGCTTGCCACCGCTTTCACGCACCTCGGCACCAACACAACTGAAACACGCGCCGAGCGGGCGACGTGTGACGCACAGTGAGTAGCATGGGCGTTCTCGCCGGTGTGGGAGGTGGCACAGGCAATCCTGCCTGTGGGCGTTCGGGCTTCAAGCCTGCGCGCCCGGCTTTCGCGGTTTTGTGCGCGTTCGTTGAGCGTGAAAAAAAGTGCGCGGTACCCGCGCACACAGGCACGATTCTCCACGAAATTCGCGGAGGAGGGAGCCAGCCTGTGCTACTTGACTCCGTCGGTGGGCGGTGCGTCGGCGGATAGGCGCGTTGCGGTGCCGGTCATTTGGACTTCGCGGAGGCGGCCGGTGGTTACGTCGTACACGAAGCCGCGGATGGTCATGGTCTTCGGAATCCACGGGTGGTTGCGCAGCTTTTCGAGCTGGTGGCGCACGTTCTCGTCAATATTCTGAAACGCGTAAAAAAACGCCGGCGAGACGGCCGCGGTGCCCGCGCGATTCTGTATGCGGCGGCGCAGATCCTCTTCGGTGGTGTGCGTGAGCCCGCAGTCGGTGTGATTGATCACCATGATTTCTTCGGTGCCCAGCAGGTAGTGCGAGACGATCAGCGAGCGCAGCGCGTCTTCGGTGACGATGCCGCCCGCGTTGCGGATGATGTGCGCGTCGGCCGCTTTCAGGCCGAGCGTGATGATCGAAAGGCGCGTGTCCATGCAGGTGAGCACGGCCAGCTTGCGCGCGGGGCGCGGTGTGATGCTGCGCAGCTCGTGCGTGCGCGCGTACTGTTCGTTTGCAGCGAGAACTTCGTCGATTACGCTCATGGGGAAATAGTATAACGAACGTCTGCGCGAATCAGTGCGCGGTTGACGTCGATGACGTGGGCGCAGCCGGCGCGATCGGGTCGGTGACTTTTGTGACCAGGCCTTCGGGGCTCCAGGCGTCCACGATTGCCCGCGCGAGGCGGCCGATGGTGCGCTCGCCTTCGTTGTCGGGAGTCCACTGCGTGTCGGCGTTGTCGTAGGTGAAAATCGAAATGAGCACGGGGCCGCGCACGGTGTAAGTGAGCGCAACGTCTGCGCGTACCTCGTCGAGCGCGCCGATTTTATCGGCGGTCGCGTAGCCACCCTCGATCGAATCGTTGCGGAAATAGCGCGGCGCCATGTCGCGATCCTGCTGGTTGCGCAGGATGAACATCATTTGCGTGCAGAGGTCGCGATCGCCCAGATCGCAGCGGTAAATCGACTCCATCACGCGCGCCATTTCTTCGGCGGTGGTTTTCCCGAGGCCAAACTTTTTCTGGTCAGGCGGCATGGGACCGTCGGCGGGCTTGAAAACTTTTTTGTAGAAATAGGTGTTGGCGAGGCCCATGCGCGCGAGCATCGCGTTTGTGGGCGCGAGGCCAACGGTATCGATCAGCATGTTGGTCGCGGTGTTGTCGCTGAGCGTGATCATCAGCGCGATCGCGTCTTTGAGCGTGAGCGAGAGGCCGGGATCCATCAGGTAAAGGATGCCGGAGCCTCCGACTTGATTTTCTTTCGTGAGCACGAGCGGCTGCGTGAGCCGCAGCTTGCCGGCTTTCACTTGTTCGTAGGCTTGCAGCATGAGCGCCATTTTTATTACCGATGCGGTTTGGACGGGCGTGTGCGCGTCGATCGAGACGGTGTCGCCGGTGGTGAGATTTTTCGCGTAGAGCGCGACGTGGCCGTGGTGCGCGGCAGCGATGGCGTCGAGCTGCATTTGCAGCGCGGCGGTGGAGGCAGCCGCGACATGCGCTTGGTTTTGTAGAGCGATCTGTGAGTGGGCGTGTGCGGCAGTGAGCGGGGAAGCAGCGCCGACAAGGAGTGTCGCGCGGATGATCGTTCGTTGTAGAAATGCGCTTCGCATTCGCGGCGTCCCCGGTAGCATAGGCGATCCTGCCTGTGTGCGCGGGCATCGCGCACTTTTTTATTCGCTCCAGAAGCAGGGACATCGTCAACTTCCGGGCGCGCGGCGTTCCGCCGCACGCCCACAGGCAAGATTGCCTGTGCTACTTAGAGTCGCCGCATTTCGTGCACGGCAACTCGCGGCCGAGGTGGGCGCGACGGCCGTCTTCGCGCGCGACCCATTCGCGATTTTGCCACGGGGGATTGTGGCGCACGTGCTGCGTGTGGCCGCATTCGAGATCGGCCACCCAGTCGCCGCCGTCGTCCTGATGGAATGCGGTGATTTTGCGAGGGACTGGCAGACCGCCTCCGTCACAGACTGACAGTCTATGTTACATCGCGATTCGCGCGACTAAGGCACACGGGCGGGAACGCCGATGCTACTTGGCGGTGGATGCCGCAAACGCGTAGAGCCCGCGGACGCGGCGCTTGCGCGCTGTGTCTCGCGGGCTCTCACCGGAGCATTCAGACCTGCGTGATGGCGAGGCTCGTCCGCTCCGGGAAATCGAATGAGCGTGCGACTACCGGTTACCCTGATTTTGGCGCTCGCCCTGGTGGCGGTCGCCTTGCTCCTGCGATCCACCTTGCTTGCGCTTGTCGGGCGTCGTGCCGGTGTTCGGGCGGTCGCGCTCATTGGTCTTCTGGTTGCTCGGATTCGGTTTCTTGTTCGTATCCATGATGGCCTCACCTCGATAGGAATTGAGTTCAGCGCGTCGAATGCTGCGCGCGTTCATCGTGATTGGGCGTTTGGCGTGGTGGTTGCGCCGCGTTCGCGATGCCGGCGAGCGCGGCAGAAACCCTGGAAAGCAGGCAGCAACGTGTTAGCGCGTCGTCTTGCCTTTGCACCCCGGATGATTGCACTTGCAATCGACGTCGGGCGTTTTTTCCATCGCCTCGCACTGCGGGCTGCAATATTTCCCGGAACTCACGGTGCAGGAACAAATCGGATGCGCGCACTTGCTGTCTTTTCCCATCGCCATTGGTTTCCTCCGGCGGCGTCTGGTGCGGCGCTCGCTCTACCGGAACAATAGCGCTGCCCGAGGCGGCAGCCCATCGGGCGATTGGAGTATTCGAGGGAAGGAGCTACCGCACGCGGCGAGCGGCGGCATACGGCGAATGGCTGAAGCTCGCTCGTTGGCGTGCGCTGGCAACGTATAATAAGCCGCATGCCAATGGCTGAATCGAAATCCATTCCGAGCGCCGGAAAAGCGAGCGACCACCTCGCGAACGAGCGGACCTACCTAGCGTGGATTCGCACTTCGATCAGCGTGATTGTTTTCGGATTCGCGGTGGCAAAATTTGGAGCCACCCTGCGCGAAATTCTTTACACCAGAGGGGCGAGCGACCGCAGCAGCGGAATGTCGCTCGCGATCGGCATCGCATTCATGGCGGCCGGAATCGCGCTGAGCGTGATGTCGTGCGTTCGCTATCAACGCACACGGGCGATGCTCGATGCGGGCACGTTCCGCCCGGCGAACCGGTCGGTGATTGCGCTGGCGGCGATTGCTGCGGCGTTTGGCGCGATCCTCGCGGGATATCTTATTTACACGCGCCACGCGTTTTAGCGGCACGGCGGCTCTTACATGCAAAGCGGAAAAGAAAAAGGAGCGCCCTGTGATGCGGCGCTCCTTTTTTTGTGGGTGTGGAGATGCTTGCTACTTGGAGATAAATTCGATGTCGAGGGTGATCTTCACGTCGTCGCCGATCGCGGCGGCCGGGTACTTCACGATGCCGAAGTCGCGGCGGTTGATGGTGGTGGTGGCACTGGCGCCGCGGCGCTGATTCTTCCACGGGTCGGTGATGGCCTCGCTGGGCCCATCGACGTCAAACGTCACCACTTTCGTCACGCCATGAATCGTCAGGTTGCCCGTCATTTTCAGTTTGCCCGGACCGGCCTGCTCGATTTTGGTGGAAACGAAAGTCATCGTCGGATACTTCGCCACGTCGAAAAAGCCGTCGCTCTTCAGGTCGTCGTCCCGGTGGCTGTCGCGCGTGTCGATCGAGGCGACGTCGATGGTCGCATTAACCACCGTTTTGGTGATGTCCTTGGGGTCGAGCTGCACGGTGCCGCTCATCTTGTTGAACTGGCCCGAGACGTTCGAGATGCTCAAGTGCCGGACTGTAAATTGCGCATTGGCGTGTGCCGGATCGATCGTCCATGTGGTGGTTTGCGCGTGGCTGGGCGCGGCAAATACGGCGGACATAAAGACGACGGCGAGCGCAACGAACAACGCGCGGTTACCGCGGACGGACATTTTCATGGTGACGGAATCTCCTCAGTAGGTCAGTAGGTTGCGTCCCGCGGCGGTCAAGCGGCTGGATCGGCCGGCGGGGCTGCACCGATTTTAGTCGCGAACTCCGTGGAACGGTTGAAACGTTTTTGCAAAATCTTGGTTATACTTGGTGGTCCTTTTGGAGTCAGATGCCGGGGATGGGGGACGGGACTCAAATCCTCCGCGGCATTTTACATATCGGCAGCAGCACGAATCGCGGGAAGGGTGTGGTGGGCCGGCCGTCGCGGCGGTCCTTATATATCGATTGCGCGTAAGGCGGAGCCCGGAGCCGGCGCGGACGCTGACAACCCTTGGGCATGAAGCTGAATCGAAAGAATTTGGAACTTTTCCCCCTGTGCCGGAATTACGAATAAAGCCAGAGTGGGCGCGCCATGCGGCGCGAAACAGAACCAAACGTGTGCGCGGGGTTTGCGTCGAGCCGCCGCGCGATAATGCACAGAGATCGGTCACAAAGATCAATGGAAAGCGGTCCATCGAAGGGGTCTGATGATTAAGCGGATTCGGAAGTCGGGTTGGATGGCAGTGTTGTGCGCGCCGGCGGCGGTGCTGGGCTTGGCCGCATTGACTTCGTGCGGAGTGTTCGGCGGCAGCGGGCAGGTCAACGTGAAGTCGATCGACATCACGCCGACGTCGGCCACCGTCGCGCTGAACACCCCGCTCCAGTTCAACGCTACGGTGAACCTGGCGAACACGACCAGCACGTCCACCACGAACACGGCGGTGACCTGGTACGTGAACGGCACAGCCGGCGGCAGCTCGGCTCTCGGTACGATCCAGTCCTCCCCTCTCTCGGTGCAGGTCGGCATTTACACCGCGCCCGCGCAGACGCCCACCACGAACAACGGCGTAGTGAACATCACCGCCGAAGCTCCGCAATTTCCCGGATCAAGCACCAACACGACCACGATCACTTCGAATACGGCCGCGATCACCATCGGCGTTGGAGCCGGCCTCCAGATTTCGCCGGCTCAGGCGTCGGTTCCGGCCGGCGGTACGTTCCAATTCAGCTCCACGCTCAATAGCGTGACCACCACTGCGGCGACCTATTCGATTTCCTCCTCCAACGGCGGCAACATCGGCTCGATCGATGCGAACACCGGCTTGTACACCGCGCCGCTGTATCCTCCGCCGGGCGGCAGCGTCACTGTGACCGCAACCAGCGGCACGCAAACTTCGACGGCCACCGCCGTGATCACGTACTCGGACGCCTCGCTCACCGGACCCTTCTCCTTCTCCTACGTGGGGAACAACGCGCTCGGCTATTACGCAGTGGCCGGCAGCTTCGTCGCCGACGGCAACGGCAACATCACCAGCGGCATCGCGGATTCGAATGGATTTCTCGGCGGGCCTTCGGGCGGCGTCGCATTCACGGGCACCTATCAAGTGTCGGGCGACGGACGCGGCACGGCCGTGATCTCAGCTGGGCCGGGCGGAAGCACGAACAACCAGCTTGCGTTTGTGCTGACCACCAACCAGCACGGCTACTTGACGCGATTCGACAAGCAGTCCACCGGCACCGGCTACATCGATCAGCAAAATCTAAACGACCTGACCACATCGCCCAGCATCATGAATGGGCCGTACGTTTTCGAATTGCAGGGAGCGGATGCATCGTTCGAGCAGCTCGCGGCGGCCGGGCGCTTCACGGCCAACGGCGCCGGCACGATTCCCGCAACGGCGACGGTGGTGGATTTCAACGACAACGGCACGGTGACCGCAAACGACAACACGCTGCACGGGACGTACAAGTTCGATACCGCGAACCCGAATACCGGCCGCGGCACGATGACGCTCACCAGCACCGCGATCGGCTCGCTGAATTTTGCGTTCTACACCGTGGACAACACCCATTTCCGTTTGATCGAAACCGACACGACGGACTATCTGGCGGGCGACATGTACAGCGGAGCGGCCGCGCCGTACGGACCGGGCAATTTGGTTTCGGGGAATTACGCGTTCACCGTGGGCGGCACCAGTGCCACGGGCGGCTATGCGCTCGGCGGCGTGATCACGTCCAACGGCACCGGAACGATCACCGCTGGGGAAACGGACCTGAACAACGCCGGCACGGTGACCACCACGCCCTCTCTGGGTTCCTGCACTTACACCAGCAATACGACCAATAGCCGGATCGACCTCTCGATCGGCGCGTCGGGATCGTGCACCACGGAATTTTCCGCGTATCCGACGAATGCGGGGTCCGTGCTGCTGATGGAACTGGATTCGGCGGCAGTGGCAACGGGCACGGCGTACCAGCAAACCATGGTGACCGTGCCCAAGGGATCGCTCGCGTTTGGCCTCGGAGCGCAGGGCGTGTTCTACAGTTCGACGGTGAATTACGGGCAGGACCTCGATGCTTCGGTGAATTTCCTGGCCACAGTGGGCAATGTGGGATTCATCGACATCAACAATTACAACGCGGTGTATCCGGGCGACCCGGTCAATACGGCCACTTCGACTTCGACGACGCCGACGCAGATCGGCACCGCGGACAGTTTTGGCCGCGGCACGGCGACGCTCTCCGGGCAGAATCCCAATGTCACGTTTGGATTGGTGTACTACGTGGTAAGCCCGAGCATGAGCCTCTTGCTTGGTTCAGACACCACGCGCACCAACGCCGGCAACCTCGGACTACAGTTCTAACTGAGCGCACAAGCACCTCTTCGTGCAGTAGCGCGCGAAGAGTCCGCGCGCTTCAGGTAGCACAGGCAATCCTGCCTGTGTGCGCGGGTACCGCGCACTTTTTTTCGCGCTCAATCAGCACTACGAAAGCCCCGAAATCCGGGCGTACGGGCTTCGCCCGCACGCCCACAGGCAGGATTGCCTGTGCTACCTGGCCTGCGGCTTCTACGGAGTAGTGCGTATTACTACGAATTGATTTCGCCTCGCCGGTCGAGCATTCTTCGCGTTATGTCCCAACGGGCCTACCGGCGAAACCTACCTCATTTCCATCCTCGTGACGTCGCGCTGTTCATCACTTGGAGATTATTCGGCTCCGTCCCGAAGCATCGCATGTTAGAAATTGAGAAGGCTCGCGCGCTATCGATGCGCGAGGAATTTCGTGTCGTGGAAAAGATCCTCGACTGCGAGGCTCCCGAATCGGCGCCGCTTCGAGATCCTCGGATCGCGCGGATGGTTTGCGAGTGCATCGAAATGGGCGCGTCGTCGTTCCGGCGCTACGCGTTGCACGAGTACGTCGTCATGCCAAACCACGTTCATGTTTTTCTTTCACCCTTCACCGAAGTGTCTGTGATCACGCGATCGCTGAAAGGCGTGACCGCGAACTATGCGAACAAGATGCTTGGGAGCACGGGAACTCGATTTTGGCAGGATGAGTCGTTTGATCGGTGGTGCAGAGACGACGTTGAGTTTGAGAATGTTCGCGGCTATATTGCGCGAAATCCGGTGAAGGCGGGATTGGCTGCACGGCCGGAAGACTATCCCTGGTCGAGCGTAGCGCGAGGAATTGCGCTCTCCAGGTAGCACAGGCAATCCTGCCTGTGGGCGTGCGGGCGAAGCCCGTACGCCCGGCCTTCGTGGTTTTGTGCGTGCTGCTTGAGCGCGAAAAAAAGTGCGCGGTACCCGCGCACACAGGCAATCCTGCCTGTGCTACCTAACGGCCCTGGGCGGTGGTGATGTGTGCGGCGTTTGTGGCGGAGACTTGGTCTGCCACGCAGACGCGGTTGCGGCCTTGCTCTTTGGCGCGGTAGAGGGCTTTGTCGGCGGCTTCGAGCAGGTCCTGTAGAGTGGCGCCGTTTTCGGGGTAGGCGGCCACGCCAATCGAAAGCGAAAACCCGGCGATCACGCGGCCGCCGTCGAGAATGCTCAAATCTCGCACCTTCTCGCACAGCACTTCGGCGCGAGTGCGCGCGCCTTCCGCCGCCGCTTCGTTCAACACCAGCGCGAACTCATCCCCGCCAAAACGGCAGGCCATATCTTCCGCCCGAATGCCGTTCTTCAGAAAATTGGCAAGCGTGACCAGCACCTGATCGCCCACGGCGTGGCCGTACATGTCGTTGTAGCGCTTGTAATGATCGACGTCGATCATCAGCACGGCGACAGAACGCTTGCGGCGCACGGCTTTGCGGATTTCGCGCGTCATCGCATCTTCGAGGTAGCGGCGATTGAACAGTTTCGTGAGCGGGTCCTGCGCGACCTGCTGGCGCAGCGCTTCTTCCATCTTCTGGCTGTCGGTCACGTCTTGCGCGTGGCCGATCACGCGCGGCTCGGAGTCTTCTTCGAGGCGCAGCACGTTGCGATACATCCACACTCGCTCTTCGCCGCTCTTGGTGCGGAGGCGCATCAGGCCCGTATCGGAGTGCGTATTGCGAATGCGCTCGAGGTAACGCGGAAAAAGCGGGCGCGAGCCGGGCGTGAGCAAGTCGATCATGTTCCTGCCGATCAGCTCTTCCTCGCGATAGCCGAGCGCCTGATGCGCGGCGGGATTCACGAGCACCAGCTTTCCTTCGAGATCGTGAACGCACAGCAACCCGAGGCTGCGATCGACCAACTCGCGATAACGCGCTTCGCTCGCCTGCAGTTTCTGCTGCGATTCTTCCAGCAGGCCGAGCGAGTGGGTCAGCGCCGCGGTCTTGCGCCGCAAATCGAGTTCGCGCATCACCTGGTTGCGGCAGACTTTCAGCGCGTCGAGCTGCTCGGGCGTGAGCGTGCGCGGCTTGGTGTCGATCACGCAGAGCGAGCCGAGCGCGTGGCCGTCGTCGGTGACCAGCGGCACGCCGGCGTAGAAGCGGATATTCGGTCCACCGGTGACCAGCGGATTGTCGAAGAAGCGGTCGTCTTTCGACGCGTCCTCGACGATCATGACTTCTTCGGGATGCAATATCGTGTGAGCGCAAAAGGCTTGTTCGCGCGGGGTCTCGCGGGCGGCGAGGCCGACTTTGGCTTTGAACCACTGTCGCGTGGGATCGATCAGGCTGATTATGGAAATCGGAGTACCGCAAATAAACGAAGCCTGCTTCACCAGATCGTCGAAGGCTTGCTCCGCCGTGGTGTCCAGAATGTGTTCGGAATAGAGCGCCTGGAGGCGCTGTTCTTCGTTTTGGGGAAGCGGAGCCTGCAAGGCTTCTCCTCGTAGGATGGCGTGCAACCACACGCTTACACACACGCTAAATTAGCGCGGGCACACAATAGTCCCAGCAGGGAAGGGGCAAGCTCAGTATCGCAAGCGTATGGCCGTGCACAGGCGCAAGCTCGCGCGGCTGCGGTGTATTGGTAAAGAGTGTGGACTCGGTCAGTTTCATTAAGGGATTCCGCGCTGTGTGTCGTTGCGTAGTCCCGCCGCGGGGGACTGCGCAGTGACTGGACGTGGCGCATGCGCCTCGCGAACGAACGGCAGCGTCGCTTCGCGACGTGCGCAGACGGAAGTTTACGCTACGGCTTCCAGATGGTTCGTGCGAGTGCACAGCACGGCACACGGGGCGTCGCGAAACGATGCGGCTGACGGTGGCGTGATAGCATTCGCGTCAAGACAATCATGCCGATCCCGCAGCCTCTCCCAGACCCGGCCGCGGAAGCCCGCACCGAAGCTGCCGCACGCCCAAAACGATTGCTGATTCTGGCGGCCGTTGTGGCGGTGGTGAATCTCGCGTTGCACACCGGCACGAACCTGATGCTGGCGCATGTCGATGCCGCGCTCGCATCCGCGCAAGCCGACTTCCACGAAAAATTAAATCCCGCCGCGCTCCAAGCGGACATCGACCGGCTGCACGCCGAAGTCACCGCGAACGGCGGCACCGGCGCAATCGGCAAAAAGGGCCACTCGCTCGACGATGTGCGAGCGCAGGCGCGAAGTGCGTGCACGGATTTGCAGTCCTACGACGACAACGTGATGAAGCTCGTCGCGGCGCTGCCGTCGCAGAACGACGAATTCCGCGCGCTCGTGGCTACGACGCAGGGCGCGGTGGGGAAGGCGGAGTCCGACGCCGAGCAGAAGCTCGACGTGCAGCCGATGTTCGCGGCGGACTCGCACCCGAACTCGGAAGCGATTGGCGCGGCGATGAGCTGCCTCTCACGGAAATTCGAAGTGGCGGCGCTGCAGAATCGCACCACCGAGATGGCCGCGCAGCAGCACACCACGCTCGACAGCCTGCTCGAAATTTCCAACGGAATTTTCTACGCGATGTGGGCGCTGTTGGCCTGCATCGTGGGCTACGCGTTGTATCTGCGCGCCCAGCTGAAAAAGGCGTAGCTGTAGCGTTTGCCGGTCCCTCCCACGCGTAAACACGTCCACGGCGGTCGTGTTCTTCTCGATCTAACCGCAGGCGCGACCACTATGGAGTGCGGCGGGTCCTAACGCCGCTTTCCCGCGCTCAACGGCATCAACGACTTGACTCGGCCGAAGGCCGCGCAGGACGTACTCACCACGGACATTCGCGCGTGCCGCTGCGTAGATTCACGGAAGCCGGTTGCGCGGACTACCGACGGCTTCGGTCCGCGCGGGCGGTGAAGCGCTTCGACACGCCGCAGTTGTACGCATACAAGCGCCGAGCGGCGCTGCGGTCACCCGAAAAATGAAAAATTTTCGGTACTGTTACTTGACACGTAGGTAGTGCGCTGGTAAACACACGCTCCTATTTTACCGGGGGGAGAAACCAAAATGCGCGGATTATACAGCACGACCCGTTTTGCCAATCGCGAACGGCCGCTCGAGGCGGAGGCGCCGGCCAGTCCGGTGATGCAGATGCCGCCGCCTTCGCGGACCGACGCGGACAACGCAACGCACAATCCAAAATACAAACCGCTGCCGCGCATCATCGTGATGCGCAAACGCGAAGACCGCCTGGACGGCGTGGAAGTCTGGGGGCCGGAGGCGGCGTGATCGACCTCTTCAGGTAGCACAGGCAATCTTGCCTGTGGGCGTGCGGGTGAAGCCCGCGCGCCCGGCGGTGCTTCTGGTTTCGGCTCGTGCTGACGGATCGCGAAAAAAAGTGCGCGGTCCGCGCGCACACAGGCAGGATTCTCCGCGGAATGCGCGGAGGAGGGATCCAGCCTGTGCTACCTGAAGGGGCGGGTTGCGTGGTCTTCGCAAGCCGGCGAATTTGTTGGTGAGCTGACGACTGCGCCCGCTTCGTTCGCGCCAGCGAACGAAGCGGCACCTACCGGTGCCAATTGTTGCGTGCATGGTCTGGCTGGAATCGCTCAACCCGGGACCAACTGAGAGTTGGTCCCGCTCAGACTCGAAAGTCTAAGCTACATCGCGCTGCGCGCGACTAAAGCCGGCACAGACTGACAGTCTATGTTACAGCTCGCTGCGCTCGCCCAGAGCGGACTGCTACTCGGCGCGGAGGGCTTCTACCGCGTCAACGCGGGAAGCTCTTGCGGCGGGCAACGCTGCGGCGATCACCGCGGCGGCCAGGATCAGCAGCGCCGCGATTACGAGCGGCGTCGCGCTGGGCACCTGAATCTCCTCCACGTATTTGGCGGCGATGCGAGCCAGCGCGAAGCCGGCGACGAAGCCGGTAACGACGCCGACGATCCCGATGAGCGCACCTTCGAACAGAACGTTCTTCAAGATGGCCGATGGTTGCGCGCCGAGCGCCATGCGAATGCCGAATTCGCGGATGCGGCCGCTCACGGAGAACGCCAGCACACCTGCTACACCAACAATCGAGATCAACAGCGCCACAGCCGCGAATCCGCCGAAGACGATCGCGTTCAGCTTGTCGGGCGTAACGATCTGCGAGCGAACTTCCGCGAGCGTCGCAGGGCGTTCGACGGGCTGGTCCGGCGACACCTGGCGGATGGTTTGCGTGATGGTGGAAATCAACGAGTGCGGGTCGCGGTCCGAGCGCACAAAGAGCCGCGCACTGAAGCCTTCCTGATCCATCGGCTGATAAATCGTCATCTTGGGCTGCGGAATGATGTGCGTGTCGTCGAAATCGGGCACCACGCCGACGATGCGGCGCGGCTTATCGCTGATGCCGATGAATTTGAGCACCGGATCGTTCCAGCTGATGTGGCGATTCAGCGGATCGGCGCCGTGCAAGAGGCGCTTCGCGAGGCTTTCGCTCACGATCACCACGGGTTCGCTGTCTGCGCGATCGGTGTCACGGAAGTCGCGGCCGGAGAGCAGCGGAATTCCCATCGTGTTGAAGAAGTCCTGCGAAATCGGGCGGAAGCTGGCGTGCGGGTAGTCGATACCGTTTTCGGGCGTCTGGCCTTCCATCGCGAACATCAGCGAAATGTCGCCGTCCCGGGCATCGCGCCAGGGCGTGGCAAAGCCGACCGAAGCGTATTCGACGCCGGGAATCGCTGCGACGTGCGAACGTGCGTCGCGATAGAACTGCGAGACCTGCTGCGGCGTCTTGCCGTAATTCAGCACGGGCAGATTGATGGCGAGCACTCTGGCCGTATCGAACGGCGCCTGCGTTTGCTCGAGAACCAAAAGAGTTTTCATCAGCGCGCCGGCGCCGGCGAGAAGCAAAAATGATGCCGTGATCTGCGTGACGGCGAAGATGCGCAGACGGCGGTGGCTGCCGCCCGCGACGCGCACGCCGCTCGAAGTGAGAGCCAGGCCCTTGGAGGAATCGGAGGACGGCAGGCGCGGCACGAACGCGAGGAAAAGCGCCGCGATCATCGCGAGCGCGATGCCCACCAGCACCAGCGTGCCATCGAGCTTGAGCCCTTCAGCGCGCGGGGAAAATCGCGCCGCATAACGCGCCAGAATCGCGACCATCGGCGCGGCGATAGCCAATCCCGCGATGCAGCCCGTGACGCAGAGCACCAAGCCTTCGGCGAGCAGCGAGCGGCGCAACGTCCACGCGGTGGCGCCCAGCGCGGCGCGAATGGCCAATTCATTTTCACGGCGCACGGTGCGGGCGAGCACGAGGTTCGCGACGTTGGAGACCGAGATGATGAAGAGCAGCGCGGCGGCCGCGAACAGCACCCAGAGGATCGTCTTCGCTTTTGAATTGATCTGATCGTGCATGCGCGAGACGTCCACTTTCCAGTGCGAATCGGGGCGATAGGTTTCAGGATGCGCGGAAATCATCGCGCCGTACGTGGCGCGGACTTCGGCTTGCGCGGCGTTAAGGTCGCTCGTAGGAGAGAGGCGCGCGAAAATTTCCGTCATGCGATGCGTGCGGCCTTGCACCATCGAGGCGGACAGGTGATGCGGGCTCGTGACGATGTTCGCGATGAATTCGGTTTCAACCGGGTAGGGAACGAACGGCTCGACGATGCCGACGATCGTGGCGGAGCGGTTGCCTTCGAAGCTGCCGAGCTGAACGGTCTTGCCAAGCACGGTGGGATCCGAGTGCAGTGCGGTATGCCAGAAATGATCGGTGAGCACCACGGCGCCGGGAGCGTTGGGGCCGTCGTCGCTCGGGCCCAGCAAGCGGCCGGCGATGGGTTTCAGGCCCATGACGTTGAAGTAATTGCCGTCAACCACACCGGCGCGAATCGAGCGCGGCTCGCCAAGGCCGAGAACCGTGAAATCCACCGACGAGAAAGTGCCGACGTCGGTGATGGTTTTCAGGTCGCGGCGCACGTCGGTGATTTCCGGCACGGAGAAGGCCTCTTCCGCGTACTGGCCGTCTTGCTCGATGGCGGATTGGCGGATGTAGAGCAGGCGGTCTTCGTCTTTGTTTGCGAGCGGGCGGAGGAGCACGCCGCGAACCACGCTGAAAATGGCGGCGTTGGCGCCGATCCCCAGCGCGAGCGTGAGCGCCACGGTGAGCCATAGGGCCGGCACGCGAGAGAGGGATCGTGCCGCGATTTTAAGCTCGTTGAGGAAGTTCATGGTGAAGCTCCTTCTGTGATTTGCGTCTCGCTAGCTGGGCCTACACCTATACGACGAACGAGCTGCACGAATATCGACAGCTCTTGCGAAAAATTTTGCCTGGCGCGCAGGTAGCACAGGCAATCCTGCCTGTGGCCAAACGGCGCGGGTCAATCCCGCGGCGTTCGGCGGTGTTGGTTTGATTGCGTCGGGCACAAATTCAAAGGCAACGGCTGTGTCCGCTTGCGCGAACACACAGGCAGGATTGCCTGTGCTACTTTCACGTCGCGTCGCGGCGATCATCGGGCGGCCCTCGCTTTCTGAGCGGGCTTGCGCTTCGGGCGTGCGCGCTTGCGTACATCCCGCTCGGGCAGCGCGGTGAACGGCGGAATCAGTGGCGTTGGGTCGCGCTCGCTCCAGCGGCGGTACGTTTCGACCAGCACGGCTTGCCGGTTCGCGGCGAGGTGGTCGATCACTTCGCAGGGCGCTCCGGTGGATTCGTGGCGCGCTCCCCAAATCAGCAGCTCGAGCATCACGGGGCCCAGCGCGATGCCTTTTTCGGTGAGGCGGTACATGTTGCTGCGGCCGTCGGGCGCCGGCTCGGTGCCCAGAATTCCGTGGGCTTCGAGTTTGCGCAGGCGGTCGCTCAGGATGTTCGTGGCGATGCCGTCGCCGTCGTGCTCCATTTCGCTGAATGTGCGGTAGCCGCGGACCATCAGGTCGCGCACGATGATCAGCGACCAGC
The DNA here is from genome assembly GCA_963702125.1 of uncultured Acidobacteriota bacterium. Classification (GTDB taxonomy): domain Bacteria; phylum Acidobacteriota; class Terriglobia; order Acidiferrales; family UBA7541; genus Palsa-295. The sequence goes on along the minus strand of OY969716.1, from coordinate 1,736,310 downwards.
GGTCGCCAAAAATGTCCAGCGACACGCTCACAGGGCAGCCCGAGCGGCGCGGGCCGGATGCTTTTGGAGCCATCCTGGGAGGTTACGTCACTTGACTTGCAGTTTGCAAGTGATACGTTGCGGACGTTCGGTCTCGCGGCGGGGGCGCACTGGTTTGAATTGCAAGCGTCCTGGGCGCGTGCTTTTGCTGGTAAGGGACACGGCTGGTCGGCGGCGCACGGCAGACTACGAAGGGAAGTGTTCGGCGCTGGCCAATCCTATGGAGTGCGGCGGGTCCTAACGCCGCTTTCACCCAACAACACCTCAAGCAGGGTCGATCACGCGCCTAGCGGGCGAGACTTGCAGCGCGGTGCGTTGCAGACCAGTCTCCGGCCTCGCTTACTTTTGTGGCGGGGCTGAGTGTGGGAAAGCGGCCTTAGGACCCGCCGCACTCCATGGGTGCTCGGTGCGCGTGACGGGGCGGAGGCGGAGCGACTGTGGTGCGGATGAGTCGCCTTGGGACCGGCAAGGAACCTGCGGCAGCTTGTGTGCGAATTAGCGCAAGTGGCACGATGCCGTGTGTACTATTTTGGGGCGCTGTTGCTGCGGCTTATACCCGAAAAGCTGTATGGCTGCCACGAATTGCTCCTCTATACTCAACAGCAGGCTGCGCGCCCCCAGGAAACCCGCTATCGATACCCTCGTGGCAGACAAGCTTCACATTCTCGTTGTAGATGACCATGCCGCCGTCAGGCGCGGCATTTGCGATCTGGTCAGCTCGTATCCGGGCTGGAGCGTGGTGGGCGAAGCTTTCGACGGCGCGGACGCCGTGGAAAAAGCGCGCGAGTTGCGACCCGACATTATCCTGATGGACGTGAACATGCCGCGCATGACCGGCATGGAAGCCACGCGCGCGATCCTGCGCGAACGGCCCGAAACCAACATCATCATCGTGAGCCAGAACGCGCCGTCGATCGCGCGGCACGAAGCGCTGCAGGCCAAGGCGCGTGCCTTCATCAGCAAGGACACGCTGGCCGAAGCGTTGATTCCCGCGATCGAAGAAATCACAGGGACCGCGAATGGAAACGGCAAGCATTCGAGCCGGGCAGCCGCCGCCGCGAAGAAGAACGGCGCGAAAAGTCCCGCGTCCGCTGCGCCGCCCGCGGCGGCCACGGTCGCACCCTCGCAATCTCAGCCCTCGACGCGCCCCACGCCTACACAAGCCGTGAGCGGCCTGCTGGCCGCGATCGTGGATTCCTCGGACGACGCGATCATCAGCAAGCGCCTCGACAGTGTGATCACCAGCTGGAACGGCGCGGCCGAGCGGCTGTTTGGCTACACGGCGAACGAAGCGATCGGCGCGCACATCTCGATGATCATCCCGCCGGACCGGCTGCACGAAGAAGCGGACATCATCGACAAGGTCACACGCGGCGAACGCATCGAGCACTTCGATACGGTTCGCATCCGAAAAGACGGCACGAGGGTGAATCTTTCAATCACCATTTCGCCGGTGCGCGACGCCGAGGGCAACATCATCGGCGCGTCCAAAATCGCGCGCGACATCACCGAGCGGAAGCAGACGGAAAGGAACTCGCGGCGCGACCAGGATCGCCAGACATTCCTGCTGAAGCTCAGCGACGCGCTGCGCCCGCTTGCCGACCCGCAAAAAATCCAGACCGAAGCTTCGCGCATCGTGTGCCGGCAGCTGGACGCGAGCAGGGCCTACTACGCGGACGTGGAAACCACCGCCGACGGCGATATTTTTGCCATCGAGGGCGACTATCACGCCGAAGGCGTTGGTTCATTGAAGGGAAGATTCCGCGCCAGGGATTTCGGCGAGAAGCAGCTCAAGCAGTTCCACACCGGCCGCACGATGGTGGTGCGAAATATCAACGACGAGCCGCTGATCTCACCAACCGATCTTTCGAATTACGCGAAGCTGCAAATCGCTTCTCACATCGCGGTGCCGATGGTGAAAGAGGGCCAGCTCCGTGCGCTTTTTGGCGTGCATTATTCCGCGCCGCGCGATTGGACTCCCGAAGATATTTCGATCGTGCAGGAAACCGCGGAGCGCACCTGGGCTGCCGTCGAGCGTGCGCGCACCGAAGCGGAATTGAAGAACAGCCGGGCGCGGCTGGACCTGGCGTTGAAGGCCGCGAACGGCGGCACGTTTCAGTGGTATCCGCAGCGGGATTTCTCCGACGCCGACGCAACTGTGCTGCGGCTTTTTGGGCTGGAGAAAACGTCGGAGCTATCGCTCAAGACCGCGCTCGCCACGCTGATCCATCCCGATGACCGGCAACACTACGCGGACTCGGTGGCCAAGGCGATCGATCCCGCGGGTGACGGCGTCTTGAACGAAGAAATTCGAGTGGTGCTGCAAGACGGCTCGCAACGATGGCTGGCCGTGGCGGCGAAGGTGCAGTTCGCAGGCACGCCGCCGCGCGCCGAACAGATGAGCGGCATGATTTCCGATATTACCGCGCGCAAGTCTGCGGAAATTGCGCTGCGCCGGAGCGAAGAGCGCTACCGCGACCTGGCCGAATCGCGCGAAGCCGAAGTGCTGGCGCGCACCGCCGAGCTGCGGCAGCGCAATGAAGAGTTGATCCGCCAGTCGAGGATGCTGGAGGAAGTGTGGGGCCGCATGACCCGCACCCAGGACGATGAGCGCCGCCACATTGCCCGCGAACTTCACGACAGCGCCGGGCAGATTCTCGCCGCGATCAGCATGAATCTTTCGAACGTGCGGCGGCTCGCCGAAAAGCATCCCGAGCTGACCGGCGCGCTGGCCGAGACCGATAATTTTGTGCGCGAGCTGACGAAGGAGCTGCGCACCACTTCGTATTTGCTGCATCCGCCGCTGCTCGACGAAATCGGAATCGTGGCGGCGCTGCGCGTGTATGTGGATGGACTCAGCCAGCGCGGCGACCTGAATGTGACGCTCAACGCGCCGGATGAGATGGAGCGCCTGCCGCAGCACATCGAGCTGACTGCGTTTCGCATCGTGCAGGAATGCCTCACGAATATTCACCGCCACTCCGGATCGAAGACCGCCGACATCCGCATCGCGCGCGACAACGATACGCTCACCGTTCAGGTGCGCGACTCCGGACGCGGCATTCCCGCCGAGAAGCTGGCTGAGATTAACGCCGGAGGCACCAGCGTTGGCGTGGTGGGCATGCGCGAGCGCGTGAAGCAGTTGAAGGGCGAGATGAAGATTGAGTCGGATTCACACGGCACCACAGTTTTTGTGCGCTTGCCTGTGCCGCACGTCAGCGAAGCCGCAGCCACTGCCGCTTCGCAGTATTAGATTTCCGCAGTTCGATCAATCCATCACTCAGTGAAGCAAGGCTACCTGTAGGGGCCGGTTCGCTCGCGCAGCGAGAGAAGCGGGCACTTTCGGTCGCATGCCGAGATTGAACGAAAGCACAGCGCGACTGCGCCGGCTTGCCAAGAGCGGGCAACCCGCCCCTACAGGTAGTTGTATCCCGAGCGGGCGTGTGGTGTTGAAGAGTGGCGCGCGTGTTCCAAAATGGAACAGCGGCCCTCACTTGTTCCGGGTTTCGTCTTGCGGCTCGCGCTCGTTACCTGTGGGCCATCCCCCAGCTCGCCATCATCCAAATGGTAGAGGACCCATCATGGCGACGCACCCAAAAGTTGACCCGCCCACGGAAACCAAACACGACGTGAACGTTCCGGTGAAGCCGCCTGCCAAGCCGTCAACACATTGCGAGATCGCATTTCCGAAAGTCCTGACCTTCACAACGAGCACGGCTCCGGACAACCTTCGCGAAGATCTCCGATTCGTATTCGAAGCGCACGGGGTCAACCGCAGGGACGCCGCGGAAGTTGGAGATATTTGCCACCAATTGGACCGTTGTGTGCAAGAATTCAAGGAAACTGTGCTGTCGCGCGATCGGGTTTCCGCGGCTAAGTAAGTCAGGGCCAAACCACAGAGCAACAAGCGGAGCCGGCTGCGCCCTCGGGGAGTGTTACGCGCGGTCCGATCCGTATTTTTGAAACGGGGGACACAATGCTAATTGGTGAGCGATTGCGTGCGATACGCGAATCGAAAAACATGTCTCAGGGGGACATCGAGGAGAAGACGGGCTTGATCCGCGCCTATGTGAGCCGCGTGGAAAACGGCCACACGGTGCCGAGCCTGGAGACTCTGGAAAAGTTTTCGAACGCGTTCGACGTGCCGTTGTATCAGATTTTTTACGACGGAGGGGAAGAGCCGCACCTGCGAAATCTCGGCAAGCGCCGCAGCGCCGACGATATCGTGTGGGGCGCGCACGGCAAGGAGCAGAAGATGTTCAACCGCCTGCGGATTCTTTTGCCGCGGATTCCGCCTCGCGACCGCGAGCTGCTGCTGGCCGCCGCGCAGATGTTTTCGACGCGCGGTTCGAAGTCCTGACTCCGTGCTAACTCTGGCGCGCCACCGAGCGCGCTAAACAGCGCTGCGATGCTGCCCCCGACGCTCCCCCAGTCCCCGCGTCGCATCGCAGCGCCGAAACATTTTCAACGCTGATACGGCCTGAAAACTTCCCTCGGATTGCGACTCCTTTAGGTAGCACAGGCAATCCTGCCTGTGTGCGAGCGAAGCTCGCACTTTTTTTCGCGCTCCGTTACTTCGACTCGCGCTACCACTACAGGATCGGCGAACGGCGCGGGATTGACCCGCGCGGTTCGCCCACAGGCAGGATTGCCTGTGCTACCTAAGGTGTGACTAATTTCCGGCGAAGGTGCGTTGGAGGATCAAGTCGCGGAGCTGGTCGTTGGGGAGTTCGATCGAGAGCCCCACCACCGCGCCTTGCGGAGCGACGCTGAATTTATCGAGCGCTGATGCGAGCGCTGGGTTCGGCGGGCTGGCGGACTTGGCCATGTATTTCTTCACCAGAATGGCCGACTGCAAAATCTGAGAGAGCATCACGGAATCTTCCGGCGTGTCGGTCTCGATCTGGAATTTCACGCTGACGCTCGAATCGGTCACGTCCGCGGTGAGAACCAGCGAGCGCAAATCCTGAAACATTTTTCCGGAAGCCGCGAATTGCGACGAGCCAGGAGCGAGTTGCTGAATGGCAGCGCGCGTGCCGGTGCCGTTGAACACGCCCCAGAACGCCGAATCGCCGTCGGCTTTGCGAATCAGATCGACGAACGGCTGGTTCGCGAGCAGGCTTTCCGCTTCGCCGCGATCGACGCGAATCAGCGCCGCCAGCATTGCCAGCGATCCCACGGCGGCGTGATCGGTGTCGAGAGCGGTGAAATACAGTTCGGAGGCGCGTCCGCCAAAGCCGATGGGGTAGAGCACGTGATCTTCGACGGTGCGGCTGGCAAGCCCGCGTGCGTCGAGCGCGGAATGGATCGAATCGTCGTCGAACTCGCCGACGAGCACCGACAAAAACTCGCTGCCATCGGGCGCGGGCTGCGACGCGCCGTTTCGCGCGGCGGTTGTGGCCGGAGTGGAGGAGCCGACGGCCCACACGATTTGTTTCACCTGCGTATTCGGATTGACTCCCGCGGAAACCAGGAACTGGTCGAAGCCGTACAGCTCCGACGGCAGGACCTGTCCCTTGAAATCGTTGAACCATGAGAGTGTTTTCACCGTGTCGAGGTTCGCGCACGCGAATTCGGCGACGTTGCGAGGGAAGAGCGAGACGACGCTATCGTCCACGCAATCGGCGCGAGTGGGTTGAACGCACGCGGCGATCACAAAAAGAATTGCGATGAGCGCGATGTAGCGCGGTTTGATCATTGGTTTGGTAGCAGACTGCACGCAGGCAAAATTGCCTATGCTACTCATCGATGCGGCGCCCGGTAGTAGCATGGGCCATCCTGCCGGTGTGAGAGTTGCGCCTCAGCGTGGCACGCTCGTGAAAGGCACACAGGCGGGATTGCCTATGCGGCTCGCACGAACGCGCCGCGCCCTATCCGCGGAGGAGCGGAAACGGTTACGTGGTGGTGATCGTGTTGATGTTGCCGTTCAGTCCGTTGGGGAAAAATCCGCCGCTCTTGGTGCCGACCGCCGCGTTGGCATAAACGATCGCCAACACTTCGGACGGATTGCGAATCACCGCCAGCGCGTTGTTGGGGCTCTGAATCGTGGTGAAGTAATGCGCGGCTGCGGCCGAAAACGGCTGCGGATCCTGCGGCGGCACGTCCATCGAATCCAGCGCGCCGGGAACGGCAGGAGCGGCAAGCTGCGCGCCAGAGGTCTGCGGCAGCCACCCGTTTTGCTTCAGGATCAAGTTCGTGCGAATGCCGCCGGCGTGATACGCCTCCACCGCCAGAATTTGCGCCGCAGCCTGAAGGTACGTTGTGTTGGACGCGAGCAGCGTGGCCGCTCCGCCGTAGGCGCTGACGCCGGTGTCTTCAAACGCGCGCGCGAGCGTGAGGAAATCGTTTTCGTTGGCGAAGCCGATGCCGAGCGCGTTCAGGTTGATGGAAGGTTCCGCGACGGCGGCTGAGCCGAGCGCGCTGCGCAGGAATGCGACGTGCAGCATTTCGTCCTGCGCGATTTCAAACGCCATGTCCTGCACTTCCTGGGTGACGAACGGAACTTTCGAGCCGCCCGTGGCCATCGATGCGCCGCCGGAGACGCTGGAGCTAAGCGTGCTGCCCGTGGTGGCCACGGCGTAGAACTCCGCTTCCAGATATTCGAGGTTGAGCGCGAAGTTGAGCACGTCGCTCGGCATCACGGTGGATTGTGCGTGGCTCATGCCCGAACCGGAACAGCCTTCGAGCACGGCGCCTACCGCCATGCCCGCGCCTGCCAGTCCCACGTTGCGGAGAAAATTGCGCCGTGCCAGCGCGCGATTCTTGCTGAGTTCGGTGATCGATGCGAGTGCTTTTGCGGGCGGAATGTCGCCCAATGCCGGAATTCTTGTGCTCATAGGATCTCCCGTCGCGAATTTATGAAGATAAGGGCGCCCGAGGGCACACGCCGCTCTAGGTACGTGAGGAACGTATCGGCGGATTGGGTGCGCGACGTGATTTCACAAATTAAGTGAGCAACGTGGGACAAAACTCCGGCGAACTACAGGGAAGTCTGTACGGTAGCGGACATTGGGAGTGGAATTGGCACGTTGTGCCCGTGGATTGCGCGCTGTGCCGAGGCAAAAGAAAACCACAGGCACGACGTGCCTATTCCACCTTGTGGCTGCAGGAACATGCGATTCGGCCCGTGCGGAATTGCTATTTCAAATCAGCGCACACGCCGCACAAAAGGCAGCTAAGGCGTGCGACTCCTATGCTTTACTGGGCGCAACGTAGCCAGTTCCAAAACGGGAAGACCCTGTCGTCTTCCAAGGGGCGTTGCCTGTGCCCAGACTTCGATTCATCTGCTCGCTGATCACCAAAGAAAACGATTACCAGATGGAGCAGGCCGCGTCTGCCCGCATCGCCGCGCAGAATTTGGGCGTGGATGTGGAGATTTGTTTCGCCGATGGCAACGCGATCACCCAGAGCACGCAAATTTTGAAGCACGTGCAGGCGGCGCCGGAGCAGCGGCCGAGCGGAATTGTGGTCGAGCCGGTGGGCGGCACGGCGCTGCCGCAGGTGGCCAAGGCGTCGGTGAGCGCGGGAATCGGTTGGGCGGTGCTGAATCGCGACGCGGAATATCTGAGCGAGCTGCGGCGCTCGACCAAGCTGCCCGTTTTTTCGCTCAGCACGGACCACGAAGCGGTGGGCGAGATTCAAGCCAGGCAACTCGCGGCGCTGCTGCCGGCGGGCGGACACGTCCTCTACATTCAAGGGCCGTCGGAGAACCCGGCGACGAAAGGGCGCATCGTCGGCATGAATCGAATCTTGCAGCCGGGAGTTAAATTGACGACGCTGCGCGCGCAGTGGACGGAGGAGAGCGCGCGGCGCTGCATCGAATCGTGGCTCACGCTCACGTCCGGGAAGAAAACTACGGTGGACGCAGTGGTGGCGCAGAACGACGCGATGGCCGTGGGCGCGCGCAAGGCGCTGCTCGGCGTGCCGCATCCGGTGGAGCGCGAGATGTGGCAGGCGTTGCCGTACACCGGCGTCGATGGAGTGCCGACGACGGGGCAGACCTGGGTGCGCGCGGGAACGCTGCGCGCGACGGTGGTGACTCCGGCGACGGCGGGCGAAGCGATTGTGATGATGGCGCAGGCGCTCACCAAGAATACGATGGTGCCCGAGCGAAGCTTTGTGAGCCCTACATCGTATCCACCCTTAGAGAAAATTTCTGCCAGCGCGCCGCAGCCTGCGTGACAGTTGAGCGGTCGCGCCTGAGCATCTAGAACTACACACAGAAAATATTTCTATGCCACACAAAGCACTGTAACGTCTGGCCGTGCTTGAGTTGGAAGTGCGTGGTCGTGGGTCGGCTGCGAAAACTTCAAAAAGGCTCGTAACGGTGGCACTAACGCCAGTCGATGCTATGGTTCCTTTCGTGGCATAGAAATATTTTCTGTGTGGTTTTGCCGTGGTGAATTACCCAAACCACTGCATGTCGTCCCAGAATTTGAGCCAGCCGTTGCGCGGGGTGCCGTCGCACACGTAAATATCCGCGTGCTCGCGGCTCTCTTCGTTGTCCACGATCAGCGGATTGCCGTTGTGCCCGGCGAGGCGGCATCCGGTGAGCTGCTCGTCGCGATCTTTTTGATCCCAGCCTGCAACGATCAGCGCGGTCGGCGGCGTTTGCGGAAACGTGCGATACCAGCCGGAGTTGGTGACTTCGAGTTCCTGCGGCAGGCCGAGCGCCGGGCCGTACATTTCAATCGCGCCCGCTTCGCCATAATTCCCGACGAGGACGCGCGCGCCGTCGCGCTGCCCGGGCGGCAGCTGATCGCGAATCAGCGCGACGGTCTTTGCAAATTCCTGCCAGCCGATTTCCTCGCGCAGGTCGTCGTTGTGCGCGAACGCGAAGTCGCGGAGCTTTCCGCTCGTCTGCCACGGCACGATGATCAGCGAAACAAACACGCCCACAGCCGTGAGCGCGGTGAAGAATACGACGTTCATCACGATTTGCCGGTTGCGGCGGAACGTGGTCATCCACTGCTCGCGGCGCATCGCTCCCATCGCGAGCAGCATCGGGTACGCGGCGGCGAGATAGTAGTCGCGACCTTTATTGACGAGCAGCAGCAGAAATGGAATCGCGTACATCCAGCCGAGCATGCGGTAGCGCCGGTCGCGAAAATACGCGACGAGACCGATGATCCAGACCGGGACCGAGACGATATTCGTGCAGTGGAGAAACTGATTGATGAGGAAGCCGTGCGCGCGGCCCATGCGGACGTCGCGGCCGTGGATGTAGTGGAGAAAGTGGTAGGAAATCCAATCGTGATGCGCCTGCCAGATTAAATTCGGCGCGCATAGCGAGAGTGCGAGCGCGGCGCCCGCCCAGAACCAGCCGGTCTTCATGAATCGCCGCGCCGGAGTGGCGATCGTGCCGATGGCGATGCCGGCGAGAAAGAAGACCATCGTGTACTTGGTCATCAGCCCCATGCCCACGCTTGCGCCAATCGCGAGCCACCAGCGCGGATTTTCGGATTTGAGCAGGCGGATGACGAAGTAGGCAGTGAGCGTCCACCAGAAGTAATCGAACGAGGAGTATTGAAATTCGGTGGCCTCGAACATCGGCAGCGGCGAGAGCGCGACGCACAGCGCGGCGGTGATTTGCGCCAGGCGGCGGCCGCCGAGTTCGCGCGCCATCAGGCCGGTGAAGAAAATCGCGAGCGCTTGCGCGATTACGCTCGCAAGGCGCATGAGCGTGAGCGACGCGCCGAAGAGCGCCCAGCTGATGCGTTCGATCGCGGGCGTGAAGGGAGGGTAGGCGACGTAGCCCCAGTCTATATGCCACGCGTCGGTCATGGTTTGCAGTTCGTCGCGGTGGAAGCCGTAGCGGCCGTTGGTGGCGATGTGCACAATTGCGACGACGCACGCGACGCCAGCGAGGATGAGCGTGTCGTTGCGCGTATTGCTGCGCGCGGCGGAGCTGGGAGCCGTGGCGAAATGTGCTGCGGCGGTGGACATCGTGTGCGGGAATCGTATCGCAGTTCGGCCTGAAGGCCTGACTACAAAAGCTCACAGACCATGTCTATGCCACACACGGCGCACTAACGGTGTGCTGCGACGGACACTACGGCGTGGTTTCGGGGCGTCTGGCAATGGACATTTGATCGGTCACCGCGTGGGCAGTTCCGTGGGCAAAATTAAGGGTGGGGTGCGTGGCATAGCCACGGCATTCCTCACGGCGACTACGATTTTTTTGTAGAAGCGACCGGATTTCGCACAGACCATGTCTATGCCACACACGGCGCACTAACGGTGTGCTGCGACGGACACTACGGCGCGGTTTCGGGGCGTCTGGCAGTGGACATTTGATCGATCACCGCGTGGGCAGTTCCGTGGGCAAAATTAAGGGTGGGGTGCGTGGCATAGCCACGGCATTCCTCACGGCGACTACGATTTTTTTGTAGGAGCGACCGGATTTCGCACAGACCATGTCTATGCCACACACGGCGCACTAACGGTGTGCTGCGACGGACACTACGGCGTGGTTTCGGGGCGTCTGGCAATGGACATTTGATCGGTCACGGCGTGGGCAGTTCCGTGGGCAAAATTAAGGGTGGGGTGCGTGGCATAGACATGGTCTGTGTGATTTTTTGCAGTGGAGTTGCTTTACACTCTTTGCCATGAAAATTGAGGCGAAGAGAGTACAGGCGCAGGAGATTGACGCGCTGCGGCAGGCGTATCGCGCCGAGGCGCAGTGCCAGATTATTTACGATTCTTTTTTGCCGCGGTGGCTGGCGGATGCCTACGCGCTGAGCACGGACGGCAAAGTGGTGGGCTACGGCGCGTTGGCGAACCGCTTCTACCCGCGCCACATTGTGGAGTTCTACCTCGAGCCCGCGTACCGCATCGACGGGCTGGAAATCTTTCGCGAGCTGCTGCTCGTGACGCGCGCGACGCACGTGAGGGCGCAGACGAACATTCCGCTCTCGACGCGGATGCTCTTTGACACCACGAAAAATATCGCCGCGGAAAAGGTTTTGTTCTCCGATGGGCCGAAGCCGGCGAACATTCCCACGCCCGACGGGATGAAATTCCGCCACATCACCGAAGCCGAGGCGGAAGCGTTCTCGAAGAATCAGGAAGTGCTCACCGAGTGGGTGCTCGAGGGGAAAGACGGCATCGTCGGCACCGGCGGATACCTGACGCACTACAATCCGCCGTACGCGGATATTTTTATGGCGGTGGGCGATGCGGGTCGCAAACGCGGCTACGGAAGTTACATCGTGCAGGAGCTGTGCCGCACCGTCCGCGAAGCGGGGAAAATTCCCGCGGCGCGTTGCGATCCCGAAGTGACTGGCTCGCGGCGGGCGCTGGAGCGCGGCGGGCTCGTGGTGTGCGGGCACCTCGCGTACGGGGAAGTGGTGCGCGCGGGCTCGTGAGGTGAGCGATGGCTCGCTTCAACTTCCTTCCGGCGCGATTTAGCTGTGGTGATGTTCGAGGCGTCGTCCAGGCTCGGGGTAACGCCGAGGCAAAGCGGTAGCTCCCGCAGTCCAAAAAAGGCGGGCGCTGGAGGCCGGGCTTTTCCACGGGTACCGCCTTCGACAGCGGCTTGCATCGGTGATAGGATTTGAACATCCCAGAACAAAATCTAAGGGGGAATTATGAAGACGTTCAAAATCACTTTGTCGTATGAAGACCGCGAAAAGGGCCGCGAGCACCACTCGGTGCACGTCGAGGCTTCGAGCCTGCCCGGCGCGGTGGCCAAGGCTACGCGCGATTACGTGAAGGCGCTCGATCGCAAGCAGCGCTTCGATATGAACAAGCACGGCCTGGAAATCAAAGCCCTGCACGTGGAAGGCGCGGAAGGCGAGAAGGCCGAAGCGAAAGCCGCCGGCGCGGAGTAAATTTTCCCCACGCGGCGGAGACGCGTGCGAGCGGCGCGGTGTCGCCGGCGCAGGGATCGCATCACGATCACGACTTTTCAACAATTTCGGGCGGCGGTTCGTTTCGGCGAGCCGCCGTTTTCATTTCCGCGCGCGGCTTTCCGAGAGCGCGTAAACATTCAAGGTGACCCATGGCTACAAAGCATTTCTTCGTGAAGTTGATCCCGCCGCGCCCGACGTTTCCTGTGGACATGACGGACGCCGAACGCGCGCACATGGGCGAGCACGTGGCGTACTTCGGCGGCTTGTTCGCGCAAGGGAAGGTGCTGATCTACGGTCCGGTGATGGATGCCGAGTCGGCGTTTGGCATGGGCGTGGTCGAGGCGGAAGACGAGCAGGCCGCGCGCGCGCTTCTCGAAGCCGATCCTACGGTGCGCTCCGGCATGAACCGCTTCACCATCGTCCCGATGATCGTCGGCGCTGCCCGCGCGCACGCGCCCGGTGAGTAGCATGGGCGTTCTCGCCGGTTTGCCGTTGTGGACCGCAGCGCTAGTCTTCGGCGGCGGGGAGGCTGAGGCGGTCGCGGACGGTGAGGCGATCGACGCGCAGGGTCTCGACGTCGAGCTCTTCGATGCGCAGGCGCTTCAGGCGCAAATTTCCCACGAACGCGCGACGGATGACGAGGCGGCCGATGGCCAGCGCTCCAATCGCGAGGGCGCCTACGGCGATGGCGCCGAGCGCGAGCGCACCCAGCGCGGCCGCTCCGCCTGCCAATGCTCCCGTTGCTGCTGACCGCACCTGAATGTCTCTTCGCATCGCGGATTGCCTCTGAGCTTCATTCTACAGTGGACTATCCACCCTTTGAATCGCTTTGCGCTGCGCTTCAACTCTTGGTACAAGTGTGCGGGGCGTGGCGCGCAATTTCACGGAGACAGCACACAACATGATCCGAAGTTCTGTAGTCGCAGCGGTCGCGATGGGCGCATTGAGTTTTGTGGGGATGATGCAGCCGGCGGACGCGCAGACGGGCAGTGCTCAGCCGTCAGCGAAGAGCGACCGCGTGCTCGACGAAATGAAGCAGCTCACCGAAGCGCCGGGCCCGCCGGGCGCGGAAGGCCCGGTGCGCGATTTGATGACGCAATACATGAAGCCGTACGCGACGAAAATTTCGTACGACGGCCTCGGCTCGGTGATCGCGCAGCAGGGAACCAGCGGCCCGCGCATCATGGTGGATGCGCACATGGACGAGTTGGGCGCGGAAGTGCGCCACATCCGGCCCGACGGCTACATTTCCGTGCAGATGCTCGGCTACTGGTTGCCGCAGGCGCTGGCCGATCAGCGCTGGACGATTCTTGGGTCGAAGGGGCCGGTGCTGGCCGTGTCGCAACTGCTCGATGCGCACGTGGCGGGCGGCTTCACGCGGAATCCTGCCGACGAGCATGTGGAATATTTTATGGACATCGGCGCGAAGAACGCGGCGGACGTGGCGGCGATGGGAATTTCCGCGGGCGATCCGATCGTGCCGGTGTCGCCGTTTGAGATCCTGCCGAATGGACGCTACCTGGCGAAAGCGTGGGACGATCGCGTGGGCTGCATCGCGATGATCGAAGCTGCGCGGCGCCTGGCGACCGAGCCGCATCCGAATCAAATCTTTTACACCGCGACGATTCAGGAGGAAGGCTCGATCGAGATGCGCGGCGCCACCACATCCGCGCACATTATTAATCCGGATATCGGCATCGCGCTCGAAGTGGGCATCACCAACGATACGCCGGGCAATCGCCCCGAAGCCGCGCTGGAAACGCTGGGCGGCGGGCCGGGCATCATGCTCTACGGCTTCAGCGAATATCCGAACCGGAATCTGGTGGCGTTCATGAAGGCGACGGCTGCAGAGAAGAATATTCCGCTGCAATACGATTTCGTGCAGGGGTTCGGCGACGACGCCGGCGCGATCAAGTTGAATGGCGGTGGAGTTCCTGTGACCACGCTGCTGGTGCCGACGCGCAGCACGCACACGCATAACGGGATCATCGACCGGCAGGACTTCGACCAGACCGTGGACCTGCTCGTCGCCATGCTACAAAAGCTGGACGCCGACACAGTCGCCCGCATCAAGAGCTTCGAGCCCGCGACAAAGTAGCCTGCGCGGTGCTCAGGATTGTGGCGCGCACAAGCAGCCACGGCGCTCGCGCCGTGGCACAGGCTTTCGAGCCTGTGCGCGCCTCAGTTTCACTGAGGTGCGGGTTTAGCCATTTCTCCCGCATGCGCATGCTGCGGTTTCTACTGACAACGTAGACCCGTCTGCATGCGTAGTTTTGCGAATTGAATTGCTTGCAGAGTCGAGCGACAGTTCGAGTCGTGCCGCGCCGCATCTATCGTCGCAACCTGCCGCACATCTGCCCAGAGCACGCCGCCATTTTCCTCACCTGGAGGCTTCGCGATAGCCTGCCGCCGAAGATTCAACTCCCCATTCGGAAGACACCAGGGCTGACCGATGGCGAGAAATTCGTGAGAATCGATCAGCTCCTCGATGCCGCGAGGCGCGGCCCACTCTGGCTGAAAAATCCTCGCGTCGCGGAAGAACTCTGCAAAGTGATTGAGTACGGTTCTGAGTCAGGGCTAAAGCGATTCCACCTGCATGAATACGTCGTGATGCCCAACCACGTGCATGTACTGTTGACACCAGTTGACGAGCTATCGAAGATCACTCAGGGGATCAAAGGCACGTCAGCGCGAGAGGCGAACCTGATCCTTAGCCGCGTCGGTCAAGCTTTCTGGCAGGACGAATCGTATGACCACTTTTGCAGGGATGTGCGCGAGTTTGACAACATACGGGAGTACATCGCGTTTAATCCCGTTCGGGCGGGACTTGTAGGGCAGCCGGAAGAGTGGCCATGGTCTAGTGTGCATCGTCGATTGAAGCTGCGCACCGGGCTGGAGATGGTTAAACCCGCACCTCAGTGAAACTGAGGTGCGCACAGGCTCGAAAGCCTGTGCCACGGCTGAAGCTGTGGGTGGTGCTGGAAGGGGCAGATTGCTGGGTGTTGACATGGTTAAACCCGCACCTCAGTGAAACTGAGGTGCGCACAGGCTCGAAAGCCTGTGCCACGGCGCTGGCGCCGTGGCTGCGTGGCACTCCGCGGCCAGCCGCGTTTGCTACTTCTAGAAGTGGCTGAAGAGGCCGATCAGGATGATCAGCGGTATGGGGACGCCCAGGAGCAAGAGAATGATGGATCGCATCGCAAGTCCTCCGTTGGTGCAGTGGCGCGAATTTGTCGCGCGTAAATTTCACAGCTCAAGCTCAAGTACGGCGAGCGGCTCGCGCGGCGGAGTGCATCCGCTGCGGAGTCGCTCGCGCTGCCGATTTAGTGGAGCACGACCACGCGGTCGCGCTGACGGCCGCCGATTGTGGCGGCAAAACTCGCGGTGAATGCGCCGACCAAAAGCGCAAGGAACAGCCAGTAAAGCGCGTGCGCCGTGGCCTTGCGCGCGGCGTCGGCGGCAGCGAGCGCGTCTTGAAACACTTGAGTGACGCGAGCCTGCGCGTCGGTGGGCGTCAGGCCGGTGCGCGCGGAAACAAGCTGCGCCAGATACTGCGCATCGTATTCGGGCAGCGAGCCGCGCCGCAGGCCGTTGGCGAGAATCACAGCGACCTCTTCACGCGTGGGCACAGAATTCGCCGCCACGCTGCCAAGGCCTTCGGAGTTCGCGGTCGCCACAGTTCCCGCATTCCGCAAAAACGCATCGACGTAGTATTGATTGGGCTCCGCCGCGCGTGAGGCCACAGCAGCGCCGCCGCCGTCGCCGTGTTCGCCTGCGAGACGCGTTGCGGTGGCCGTCAAAAATCCGGCGCTCAACACCAGCGCCACGGCCCACACGAGAAATCCGTGCGCCGTGTCGCGGAAGAAAACTTCATCGGTGTGAATCTGCACCCACTTGGTGCGCAGCCGCCCCGCCACGTATCCGCCGAACGCCGACGAAATAATTTCCATCAGGATGATCCAGAGGATGGCTCCCTTGCTCACCGCCGAGCCGGACGCGCCGGCCCCAGCCCACGGCGAGATCGCCGAAAGGCCCACACCCGCGCCGAGCGCGAGCAAGATCAGCGACAAAGCCGCGGCGACGAATGCGCCGGCAATTACGGCGGCCCAGGAAACTCCGGAAGAATGCGCTTCGTTGCGGCCGGCGCCCACCGGCTCGGCATAAATCGGCGAAGCGGTGGCGTGTGCGACTGGTGCGTGCGAAACCACTGACATGGGCTGGCTCCTGCCTGACTCCGGTGGATTCGCGCAAGAGCGAGAGTCGCGCGTTATCTGTGCTGCGGAGAGTCAGGCTCGTTTCTGTTTTCGAAGAGTAGCGTGCGGCGCGATGCGCGTGTATCGGAGCGATGCCGTAGCCTCGGCAGGGACGTTGCTGTAGCGGGAAAACTGTACGCTCGCTCTACACGCGGGCGGGCTCGAAAGCCTGCGCCGCGGCTGGGCGTGCGGCGCGCAAGAGTCGCTACTCGGAGCGGAGGGCGATGATGGGATCGATCAGGCTGGCGCGTCTGGCGGGGAAGTAGCCAGCGACCAACGCGACCGTGGTGATTACGACGAGCATCACGGCGAATGTAGCGAAGTCCGCGGCATGTACCCCGAAGAGCAGCGTGGTGAGCAAGCTCGAGAGCGCAGCGGCGGCAACGACGCCGATACACATGCCAATCGCGCCGAGAAGGAGCGTCTGCTTCATCACCGCGCTTCGTACGCTTGCGGCGGATGCGCCGAGCGCCATGCGAATGCCGATTTCCTGCGTGCGCTGGCTCACCGAGTAGCTCACCACCGCGTAGATTCCCAGCGACGCCAGAATCAGCGCGAACGCGGCGAATCCCGCGAGCAGCATTACCACGAAACGCCGCGGTGATACGGCCTTATCAACGAGGCTCTGCACCGTGCGCATATTTCCCACCGCGAGGTCCGGGGCGATGGGCGCGAGCGCGTTCTTCAGCTGCGACGCGAGCACGTTGTTGGGCAGCGTGGTGCGCACCACAAGATTCGCCGAGGCCCAGTCGTTCGTCTGAATGATGCTGAAATACATTTCGTTGCCCGAATCTTTTTCCAGCGAGAGGTGCCGCGTATCGCCCACGATGCCGATGATCGTCGCGCCGCCGTTGGTCTGGCGGCCGATGGGATCCTCGCCGTGGAAAACGTTGCGCGCCATGGTCTCGTTGATCACCGCGTAGGCATCGTGCTGATACTGGCCGTCTTTCACGTCGATCTGCGGCGGAATCGGATCGTCCATTTGGAAAACGCGGCCGCGAATCACGGGAATTCCCATCGCTTTGAAATATCCCGGTGACACGATGCCGATGAAAGCGAACGGAAAATCCTCGGGCTTGTACTGCACGCCCTTTTCGCCCGCGCCCCAGGTGCGATTCGTTCCGTACGGCAGTGCGTCGGTGATGCCTGCGCCAGAGACTCCGGGAATCTGCTGCACGCGCTGGAGCAGATCGAGGAAGTACGCGTTCACTTTCGCTTTTGAATCGTAATTGGCGGAAGGATCGACGCGCAGGGTGACGGCGTGCTCCGGGTGAAAGCCGATGTTTACATCCAGCACTCGCAGAAAACTGTGAATCAAAAGGCCGGCGCCGACGACGAGCACGCTCGCGAGAGCAATTTCGGAAACCACGATCGCGTTGCGCATCCAGGCGTGCTGGCGGCCGGCGCTTGAGCCGCGGTTGGAATCTTGCAGCGAATCGTTGAGCCGGCTCGCGGGCACGTGCATCGCGGGCACGAGGCCGAAGAAAATGCCGGTGAGAATCGCGAACGCGACGGTGAAGGCAAGCGCCTTCATATCGACGGCGACGCTGCCGAGCATCGGAATCGAAACGCCGCTCAATTGCGCGAGGCCGCGCGTCCCCACGAACGCGAGAATTAATCCGAGCAGCGCGCCGCACAGGGAAAGGACCACGGATTCGGTGAGCATCTGCCGGATGAGGCGCGAACGCGTGGCGCCGAGCGCCGACCGAATCGCGAGTTCCTTTTGCCGGGACGCGCCGCGCGCGAGCAGCAAATTCGAAAGATTCGCGCAGACGATCAGCATCACCACGCCCACCGCGCACGCCAGCAGAATCACCGCGGGACGCACGGCGCCGCTGATGTGTTCGGAGAGTGGCTTCAGATAGGGCACGTAGTCGTTGCGAGTCTTGGGGTTTTCTTTTACCAGGCGTTCGGCCAGCGCGCCGGTTTCGGCCTGTGCGCTTGAGATCGTCACGCCGGAATTCAGCCGGCCGATCACGGCGAGTGTGTTGCCCCATTTGTTGGTGTTGTCGTCCAGCGGGAACACGGCGAACACGTCCACCTTCGTGCCTGGCGCGAAGACGTCGCCGAAATCAAACGTGCGCGGCAGGACGCCGACGATCTGGTACGCGCCATCATCGAAGCGCAGCGTGGTGCCGATGATATTGGGGTTCGCGCCCAGTTCGCGTTTCCAGAAATTGTAAGAGACGACGATCACTTTCGTTTTGCCGTCGGCTTCCTGCGCGTTGAAATTGCGCCCGGCGAGCATGTTCACGCCGAGCATGTCGAAAAAATTGTCGCTCACGCCGACGCGCGTGAGGCGCACGGGCTTAGTGGTGCCAACCATCAGTACGTCGCCGATTCCGTAAAACGGCATGTAGGCGCCGATGGCTTGCCAGCTGGGCGACAGGCGACGCAGATCGCGGACGTAATCGACTTGCGTGGTCTGGCCGGAAAGATCTTCATCGGTGAGCTTGTGGTTCTGCATCCAGACCAGGCTCGCGGGATCCTTGAAGGGGAGTGGGCGGAGCAGCAGAGCATCGACCACGCTGAAAATCGTGCAGCTGGCGCCGATGCCGAGGCCGACGATCAGAATCGCGAACAGCGCGAAGCCTACATCCTTGCGCATGGCGCGGAAGGTGTAGCGCAAATCCTGAGACAACGTGTCCAGCCACGGCAGCCCGCGCTCTTCGCGATGCTGCTCGCGCGTCGATTCGTTTGCGCCCACGCGGATCAGCGCCGCGCGGCGCGCATCTTCCTTCGACATTCCCTCACGCATATTTTCCTCCGTCAGCATGGCGACGTGCGACTCGAGTTCCTGATCGAGGTCGGCGTCGAGCGCGGCCTTCGAAAAATAGGCACGAACGCGCGCGAGAAAACGGCTGAGCGATGTGGACACCTGCGGCTACCTCCCCGTGGGCGAGAGCTTCAAAACTTTTCCGATCACGCCGGCGACGCGCTCCCAGTTTTCCGTTTCGGCGACCAGCTGCTTCTGGCCGCGCCTGGTGATCGCATAGAACTTCGCTTTGCGGTTATTTTCCGAGACGCCCCACGTGGCGGAGATCCATTTTTTCTGCACGAGGCGAATCAGGCAGAGGTAGATGGTGCCCTGATTGACGGCGAGCGCTTCGGCGCTGATCTGCTCGATGCGGCGCGCGATGCCGTAGCCGTGCATCGAGCCGATGGCGTCGAGCGTTTTCAGGACCATCAGGTCGAGCGTGCCCTGAAGGATGTCGGACTTTTGTTGGCCGGTCATGCCCACTCCTGTCGGTTGCTGGTAGGAGTGTCGCACCGTTCCTGTTGGATGTAAAGAGATCAGCATCACACACAGATACGAGGGATGGGGGCGGAAAGTTCCGTAGGGTCCGGCGCCCCGCCAGGCGGCCGGCCAGACGGCCGGGCGGGAAAAGTTCCGCGCGACTCAAAAATGGCGGGGCGGGGTATAGTGGGCGCACTTCGTAGTAGCCAAGGAGAGTGAGCCGATGCCTGCTTACGCTGTGTTCATTCGGGAGCGCGTGCGCGACGAATCCGCGCTGGAGGATTACCGGAAGCTCGCCAAGGCCGCGTTTGCCGGCCATCCCGTGAAATTCCTGGCGACGACGGGGAACAGCGAGACGGTGGAGGGCGCTGAGGCGGACAAAGTGCTGCTGCTCGAATTTCCCACGATCGACGACCTGCGCGCCTGGTACTTCAGCCCCGCGTACCGGGAAGCCAGCAAGCTGCGCCACCAGGGCGGCGACTACCGAGTCCTCTTCCTTGAGGGCAATGATTGAGGTGCGGTAGCTCCCACAAAACCACACAGACAATGTCTATGCCACACAAGGCACTCTAACCTGAGAATGCCCTCGTGTTAACGCTCGAGCCTCGGGTCGTGTATGCAAGTCCGAAGGCGACGGCACAAACGATGCGAAGCCTCGATGTGCCCACCGTTCTCCCAACAAACGTTGGAGTGTCTTGTGTGGCATAGACATTGTCTGTGTGCTTCAGGGGGCAGTCTCTAAGTCCTCCGTCCCACTGAGCGTCTCGCCTCGCTTCCTCGCCAGGTTTCTGTAAACACTACCCCAGCGCCAGTGCTGTGGCTGCTGCACCAAGCCTGCCTTCACTGGATTCATGACGATGTACTGCCGGATTTTGTACATCTCCGCCACGCTGCGGCACCAGTGATCGAACGATTCGGACTGCCAGAAAAGCTGACCCTCTCGACCCAGAATGCGATTGGCTTGAGCAGCCGTTCTTCCCTTTAAATGTTTCATCGCGCTCGACATCTCAATTTTTGGAAATACGAGCATGTGCACATGGTTGGGCATCACGACATATTCGTGCAGCACGTAGTGGTCGTAGCCGGTGGCGCCGCTCTCGATCTCGCTGCAAACGCATCGGGCGATGCGCGGATCTTTCAGCCAGAGAGGACCGAAGGTGGCCCGATCGTAGGTGCGGTCACTGTCGCGAAATTTTTCTCCGGAGGTGAGCTTGCGATTTGTGGCGCTCGGCCGATGTTTGGCTGGGAGCGAGCCGTGCAATCTCCACGTGAGGAAGATCGGGACGCCGGGCGGGAATACATGGGGGAGGTCGCGGCGGTAGGGATGTGTGGGCACGCGCTATCGTTAACACTCTGGGGGCACAGGCGCAATTCGTAGAAATACGGTGTGAGGGGGATCAGTAGTTGCCGCAGGCTACAGAAGGAACACAGACAATGTCTATGCCACACAAGGCACTCTAACGTTTGTTGAGTGACCTGCGGTTTCGTCGAGGTTTCGAATTGGTGGTGCCAGGGGCTTTGTGTGGGGATCTGGCTCCCCTTGAGGGATGTGGTGAAAAAGTCAGCATGCAGCGGCGGAGTAACGCTGTACTGCAAAGGCACAGATTGTGGCGAGGCGATTGTCGGGGGCACCCGGGCTTGCTAGTTTTAGGTGTGAGTATCCTGCCCAAGCCCGAGCCTCGCCCGGAGAAGCGCCGCCGCAGCAAGCGCATCAACGCGCGCGTCCCCGTCGCGGTGCACCTGCTGGATCCGAACAAAAAGCCGGTCACCGAATCCACGCACACGGTGGTGGTGAACGCGCACGGAGCGCTGATCCTGCTGGCGACGCCCGTCGAGCGGCAGGCGATCATCCGCATTGAAAACACGGTGAATCACGAAGAGCTGCTGTGCCGCGTCGCGCATGTGGGGCCCACTTTTATGGGCAAGACGCAGGTCGCCGTGGAGTTCATCAAGCCGTCGGCCAGCTTCAGCCAAGCTGCCATCACCGCCAAACGCTCCGAGGTTCTGGGCGCGAACCGACCGTAACGCGATAAGTAGCACAGGCAATCGTGCCTGTGAATCGCTGCGCAGCAGCGACGGAATTTGCCTTTCGCTTCCGCGCGATCCCGGCCACAAAACCGGCGAGCGTCGCGGGATTGAGCCGCTCCGCGCGACCACAGGCAGGATTACCTGTGCTACCTAACTGCCGTGCGCCACGTCCAAACCACCAAATCGGGTGCATCCTTATATAGGGCGCTAAAAGGCGTGGCTGATCGGCGCGTGTTCGCCTTTGCTTCGTCCGCGGCTGCGTAAAGCGGAGATGCCAAGAAACTTTCTACCCCGGGTGCACGTAGAATAGAGGTGCGCGGCGCGCCGGAACCACCGCCCGCCGCGAAGGACCCAGAGCGACCTTGCCGACACCGGGCCAACCAGCGAAGCCGCCGTCACACCCCCCGTCACACCCCGCGTCACATAAGATGACGTTCAGCCAGACGTTCGTCGCGCTGCGCGAAACCTTCGCGATCGCGATGGATACGCTGCGCGCGCACAAGATGCGCACCTTCCTCACGCTGCTGGGCGTGATGCTGGCGGTCACCACTCTGGTTGCGGTGATGTCGATCCTCAACGGGCTGAACATTTACGTGGCGGACAAAATCGCGAACCTCGGCTCGAACGCGTTTGTGATCGATCGCATCGGCCTGGTCACCAATCTCGAAGACTGGAATCGAGCGCGCAAGCATCCCGTGCTCACCACGGACGATCTGGAAGCGATTCGCGAGCAGATGCACCTGGCGAAGCAAGTCGGCGGGCAGCAAGAGACCACTGCGGACGTGCGCTACGGCAACCAGCTCAGCGAAGACGTGGACATTGTGGGAGCGACGCCCGAATTTGCCGACATCCGCAACATGGACGCCGCGAGCGGACGGATGCTGACGCAGATCGACGAAGACCACCGTTCGAATGTGGCGGTCATCGGCCCGGACCTGGTGCAGAAAATTTTTGGCGGCGCGGATCCGATTGGGAAGGAAATACGCGCGGGGCAGGGAGAATTTCAAGTCGTCGGCGTCACCACGGCGAAAGGTTCGGTGCTCGGGCAGTCGCAGGATAATTTCGTGATGATCCCGCTGAGCACCTATCGCAAGGAATTGCTCACGCCGCACGACTCGGTGACGATATTTGTTTCGGCGATCGACGGCAAGGCGATGGCCGCGGCGGTGGACGAATCGCGCGTGATTCTGCGTTCGCGGCATCACCTGGCGTACGACAAGGAAGACGATTTCGGAGTGGTGCAGCCGTCGGCGCTGATGGGCATCTGGGACAGTCTTACGTCGAATGTATTTGGCGTGGCCGTGTGGGTCACGTCTGTGTTTCTGGTGGTGGGCGGGATTGTGATCATGAACATCATGCTGGCCAGCGTGACGGAGCGGACGCGCGAAGTGGGTTTGCGCAAATCGCTGGGCGCGAGACGGCGGCACATTGTGATGCAGTTTCTTGTGGAGTCCGCGATGCTCGCTGCGAGCGGGGGGGCGGTGGGCGTGCTGATCGCGCTCGGAATTTCGGCGATCGTGCGCGGCACCACGTCGATTCCGATTTCGACCCCGTTTTTTGCGATCGCGGTGGCGCTGCTGCTCTCGACGAGCGTTGGATTATTTTTTGGAATTTATCCCGCGATGCGCGCGGCGAAGCTCGATCCGATCGAAGCGCTGCGCGCGGACGGATAGGCGCAAGGGCGCGGCTTTAGCCACGCCAAACAGTAAACGGAAACGCGGGGCTTTAGCCTCTGAAGTGGCCGTGGAGCACAGATGGAATTTAAAAACGATCTTCGCGAAAATCTGGCGCTGGCGCTGGATACGGTTCGCGCGCACAAGCTCCGCAGCTTTCTGGCCGTGCTGGGCGTGATGATCGGGGTGATGCTGATCATTCTGGTGGTGGGCCTGGTGAGCGGGTTCCGCAATTCGATCGTCGATCAGATCAATTCCAGCGGCGCGAACTCGGCGTGGGCGTGGCGTTTCCAGCAAGGCCCGACGAACGGTCGCCGGCCAAAGGAAGAGCGCGAGCGCAAGCCGCTGACGCTCGACGACGCCGAAGCGATTCGCACGATGTGCCCGGCGGTGAAAGACGTGACCGTCGCGATTTACAACTGGCAGCAGGCGCATTCGGTGCGCTACCAGAAGAACGAAGCCACGGGCGGCGAATTCCGCGGCACGTTTCCGAATTACCCGATGGTGGATTCCAGCGAGACGATGCGCGCCGGGCGCTTTTTCACCGACACGGAAAACCGGCACCGCGACAACGTCGTCGTGATCGGCGAGGACATTGCGAAGGCGCTGTTTCCGTCAATGGACGATGCGGTGGGGAAGGAAGTGCTCGTCGATGGCTCCACGTTCACGGTGATCGGAGTGTTTTTGAAGCCGGTGGGCACGCTGGGAGCGGCGGACGAGGATAAGCGCGTGGTGACGCCCTACTACTCATTTACGAAATTGTTTCCGGCGAGCTTCGAGGTGTTCATTGGGATTCTGGCGTATCCGGGGCAGCTCGATGCGGCCGTCGATCAGGCGCGCGAAGTGCTGCGGCGGCGCCGCGACGTTCCGTACAACAAGCCCGACAATTTTTCGATGCAGACGAATGCCGACACGGTGAAGCAGTTCAACGATATTATCGGCGGGGTGGCGCTGGTGGTGGTGGTGCTCAGCTCGATCGGATTGCTGATCGGCGGCATCGGCGTGATGAACATCATGCTTGTGAGCGTCACCGAGCGGACGCGCGAGATCGGCGTGCGCAAAGCGATCGGCGCGCGAAGCAAAGACATCACGTGGCAATTTTTATTCGAAGCGATGACGCTGACGGGCAGCGGCGGCATTATCGGGATTCTTGTGGGAAGCGGCCTGGTGATGTTGATTCCGGTGATTACCGGCATGCAGGCGGTGGTGTCGCCGACGGCCGTGATTGTCGGCTTCGTGGTCGCCGTCGGGATCGGCTTAGTCTTCGGAGTGTGGCCCGCCACCAAGGCCGCGCGCCTCAACCCCGTCGAAGCTCTCCGGTACGAGTAGAAGCCTGCCTTTCCGGGTGCCGCACCCTTTTCTTCGCAAAAGGGTGCGCGCCGAGCACTGAATACGAAGGGCGGTACTAACCTAGCCTGACTGGATTACGTTTTCTCTCGCACCCTTTACAACGAAAAGGGTGCGGCACCCGAAAAGGCTAAAGGCGTCTTTTGCCCACCGGCGCTCGTTCGTCCGGGTTGAATCGATCGGGCGGGCAAATATTCTCTTCTCCATATTGATAAAAACGAAAACTGCTCCACGCCCATGAGCCGGGATCTGCGACGAGGCCACGCACGACGGGATTCATGTGCATGTAGTGGATTTTCTCGATGCGCTTCTTGAGCGACCACACGTTGAAATCGTAGAAGCGGCGATCCCAGAAAGCATCGGCTTCGGTGTCTGAATCTTGCGGTTTTGCTCCGGCGAAACGCCGGGCGGTTTTGTGAAGTTCGCGAGACA
Source organism: uncultured Acidobacteriota bacterium (assembly GCA_963702125.1). Classification (GTDB taxonomy): domain Bacteria; phylum Acidobacteriota; class Terriglobia; order Acidiferrales; family UBA7541; genus Palsa-295. Next base: position 1,711,448 of record OY969716.1, on the reverse strand, counting down.
CTTGCTGCTTGAAAATTTGGAGCACCGTGCCGGGCGTTTCGAATTCAGGCTCGGACAACAGCAGGTGGATATGTTCTGGCATGACAACGTAGCCGTGGATTTGGAAACGGAGTGTCGCTCGTGTTTCGTTTAGAACGCGAAGCACAGTGTCGCGGCTATCTGGATCACTGAGGAAGGGAAGGCGTGCGGCACAACTGCACGTGATGAAGTGCAGCTCCGGCAGGCCATATCGTCTTTCGAGTTTACCGCGCATGTAACTAACGTTGAGCTACTTCGTATCATTGACACCGGTTTGAGAGCAAGGAGAAGGTGTTTCGGGTGCCGCACCCTTTTCGGTTTAAAGAGTGCGTGAGGTAACGTTAACAACTGGTTCGAGGGCAGTACTGCTCGTGGTGCTGTGTGCTCGGCACGCACCCTTTTGAGGGGAAAAGGGTGCGGCACCCGGAAAATCGCGGCGCGGCATTACAATACCTCCGAGATGAAGACGAAACTGAAGCCTTCAAAGCCGTCGCGGCGTCGGCCGGCAAGCACGCAGGCGGATATTCCTGTGGTGCTGGTGGAGATGTTCGCGGCGAATGGGGCGATGAACGACCTGCTGCTCGCGAATCTCGACGCGAGAGCGTGGCGCGCGCCGCATCCGCTGCACACGCGCGGCGAGGGGCGCACCATCGCTGCGATTTTTGTGCACATGCACAACAACCGGCTGAGCTGGATTCGCCGCAGCGCCCCGCACCTGAAGTGTCCGGCGATGCTCGACCCCGAGCGCGCGACGATCGCGCAGACGCGCGCCGCGCACAAGAAAAGCAACGCGGTGCTCGTCGCGATGCTCAAGGACGTGCTGCTCACGCCCGATCCCGCGAAACGTAAGATCCAAATCTACTCGCGCGGCAGCTGGTCGCAGGATTGGCCGGCGGGCGCGACGATGTTTGGCTACATGTTTGCGCACGACGCGCACCACCGCGGGCAAATCATCCTGCTGGTGCGCGAGCTTGGGTTTCGATTGCCGGTGCACGCCGCCTACGGCGTGTGGCACTGGGAAAAGCGGTGGAAGGACTGCGGGTTTACGACGCGGCCGCGGTGACGTCGAGAACTGTATTCATTGATTTGCGTTCACTACAGCTCTTTGCGCCACGTGCTCGGCTCGCACCCTTTGGAGAAGAAAAGGGTGCGGCACCCGGAAAGGCAAGCTACTTAAAATTTTCGACGAGAAGCAATTCGGCGCTGGACTGATCGAACTGGGAGTAGAGCAGGTACCGACCGTCGGGCGAGACGCTGAGCGACGAGGCAGGCGTGCGAGAGATCGTGCCGATGGTGCGTGGCGCGCCGCCTTCGATGGGCGCAAAACGGATCAGCGCGCCGTGAGGCGGAAGCGCTGAAGCAGAATTCGCCGAGTGTTTGGATTTCACCGTATCCGCGGCACTCGCCGGTGCCGATGCCGATGGAACCAGCGAGGCACCCGGCGTATCAATCGAAAGGTAGTAGATGCCCTTGGAAGTTACCGCCATCGGCACGGTGGAGCGCCCGACGGCCCCCGTGATCATCAAATTTCCAACGACTTGCGCATCGCCGCCGTCCGCGGGCATGCGCTTTAACACGCCGATGTCCGAAACGAAGTAAAGCCACTTGCCATCCGGCGATTCAAGCGCATAGCTGCCGGAAGCTTGCGTCATCTGCACGGCGGGTCCGCCCGCGGCCGGAATTCTCCAGATGTCGCCGTCGATCCGGTCGTGGCCGCCGGCGGCGGAATAATAAATCCAGCGCCCGTCGTGCGACCAGGTAGGACGAAGCGCCGAGATCGTATCGCTGGTGACCGGTTGCCCCGCGCCGCCTGACGCCGGCATCACGAAGACGCTCAAAGGTCCGTCGGGTTTTGCGCGGGCGTTGTAGGCGATCCTGGTTCCGTCGGGCGACCATCGAGGATCGCTGGCATCGGCCCATTCGGGGAGATTGGTCAATTGTGCGGGATGCGAGCCATCGGCGCCGGCAATCCAGATTTGCATCGGGCCGGTGCGATTCGAGGAAAAGACGATGTGGGCGCCATCGGGCGAGTAGATGGCGCTGTCGTCGCGGCGGGAGGAAGAAATAATCGAGACGCCCGGGTCGGCGAGGTGTCCTTCGCGCGCGCCTTCCGCGGTATCGAGCGCGACGCGATAAATATTCGAATCGCGATGCAGCCGCGTGAACGCCATGCGGTTTCCGCGCGGCGCGATTCCCAGAAACCAGGGATTGTCGCCCGCGAATTCCAGTTTGCGGGGCGTACCGCCATCGGCGCTCACGCGATACATCGACGTGTCGCTGCCCGCGTTCGCATTACCCGATCCGGTGATGAAAACGATGTCCTTTCCGTCCGGCGTCCACTTCGGACTGTAAATGCGCCAGTCCGGCGTGATTTGTCGCGGCTCGCCTTGCGGTTTGAAATCGTCGGACAGCGCCACGACGTACAGGCCGGGACGGTCGTAGAGCAGGGCGAGTTTGTGCCCGTCCGGAGAAATGATTCCCGCGTCGAGCGAATATTTTCCTTCCAGCGGACCGAGCAGCACGCGTCGAGGCCCGCCGTCGATCGGCGCGAGATAAAGCGTCGAAGGAGTTCCGGCGCAGTAGGTCACGAATTGCGAATCCGGCGTCCACGACGCGTAACGCATGGTGCGTTCGCGAGCGATCCAACGCTCCTCCCCTCCGAGCGCCGGGATCATCACCAGTCCTTCCGCGTCGCCGCCTGTACGCGGGAACGCGATCCATTTCCCGTCCGGTGACCAGGCCGGCATGCGATCGTCGCTCGGCTCATTCGTCAGGCGAATCGGTTCGCCCGGGCCGATCAGCCGCAGATAAAGATTGGGACTGCCTCCTTGCGGGCTCCACGCAAAGGCCACCTGGCTGCCGTCCGGCGAAAACGTGGGATCGCGTTCATCCCCGGGGTCGGCGGTGAGCGGGACGACGCGCACGTCGGCGTCGAGCGACGCGGCAGATGGCGCCGAACGGGAGTGCCACCACCAGAATCCCGCAGCGGCGAGAATCAGGAGCGCGACGGGCACCAGAATCTTTACGGCTTTCGACGCGGCTCGCGCGTTCATTTCATCAGCGGCGGCGATAACGTGATTTTTGGTGGAATCGGCCGCCGCGCTTGCGGCCGGTTGCGAAATGTTTGCGGAGCTGCCGGAACCAGTTGAGAGCCTTGGATGGCCCGCGGTTTCCGCCGATGCGACAGAGGCGTCTGCGATCGCCGGTGCGCTTGCGGCTGCGCTGGAGCCCGAGCCGATGTCGCGCTTGAGCCGCGTCAGTTCGGCGCGCATCTCGGCGGCGCTCTGGTAGCGCAGGTCGCGGTCTTTTTCGAGCGCACGATGCAGAATGCGCTCCAGTTCCGCGGGAATATCCGGATTCAGCCGGACCGGCGGCGCCGGCGCGCGATTCAGAATCGCCTCGAAAATTAATCCGGTGCTTTCGCCGCGGAAGGGCAGCGCGCCCGTGGCCATTTCGTAGAGCACCACGCCAAACGAAAAAAGATCGGTGCGCGCGTCGAGGTCGCGGGCGCGGACCTGCTCGGGCGACATGTAGGCCACGGTGCCCAGCGTGGAGCCGGGGCTGGTGAGGTGATCTTCGCTTACCCCGGCGGTGCGTTCCTCGCTGGTTGAAGATGCGTCGGTTGCGCGCGCTGCTTTCGCGGCGGTGGTGAATGTGGCGAGTCCAAAATCGAGAATCTTCGGAAAACCGCGTTTGGTGACGAAAATGTTCGCGGGCTTGATGTCGCGGTGGACGATGCCTTGGGAGTGCGCCGCATCGAGTGCGTCGGCAACGCCGATCGCGATATTAAGCAGCCCCTCGATTTCCATCGGACGGCCGCCGATTTTGTGCTTCAGCGTGATGCCGTCGAGATATTCCATGGCGATGAAGGCGTGGCCGCCGTCTTCGCCGATGTCGTGAATCGTGCAGATGTTGGGATGGTTCAGCGCGGACGCGGCTTGCGCTTCGCGTTGGAAACGAGCGAGGGCCTGCGGGTCGGACGCGAGTTCCTGCGGCAGGAATTTCAGCGCGACGAAGCGCTTAAGGCGCGTGTCCTCGGCTTTATAGACCACACCCATGCCGCCGCCGCCGATTTTCTCGATGACGCGATAGTGCGAGATGGTTTGGCCGAGCATTCGTGGTGGTTGCGCAACATGCTAGGGTGCGCGGAGGCTAAAGTCAAAGGCGCTGCGATGGGTGGGTGCGGCACCGGAAAGGCTGCGTACCAATCTCCCCTTACGGCATTACACCTTCTGCCCGATATTGCGATGTGCGCATACGAGGCACACTGTGGCTCGACGCTGCAGTACAGGAGGCCTCGATGCTACTGCTAATTATTATTTTGGTTTTGCTGTTTGCGGGCGGTGGCGGCTACTACGGCTACAACCGCTGGGGTGCAGGCGGCGGGCTGGGCGTGGTTGGCACGGTCCTGGTGATCGTGCTGGTGCTCTACTTGCTCGGCGCGATCCACTAATTCGCGCGGAGCACGCGACAAGCTTCTGAGGGGAAGGAAAAACGAGCTACGTCGGCGCGGCACGCGCCTTCGTGGCTCTTTTTTTGTGCGGGCAGCGGTGGAACAGGGACGTCGTGCCTGTGGTCTGAACTGGGTGCGAAGGACACAGGCACAACGTGCCTATTCTACTTTCCACTCACTTCATAATCGTGCCGGGGGTGTGGCCGCGAAAGAGATTCGCGTTGGGGTAGTGCGCCTTCAGCACGTCGAAGACGAACTCCGACGGCACCATTTGCCCGAGGTCCACGTCGGGAATCGCACCGGCGATGATGCCGATCAACATCACGCGATGCTCGATGGACGGATTCGGCGGCAGCACGTACACGGGCGAGCCGCTATTGCCGCCGACGAAATTTCCCGCGAGCAGCCACACGTCGCGCGGCAGCGGTTTATCGCCTTTCTCGCACATCATGTTGATCGGCTCCTGCGGAATATTCGAGATGCGTCCGAATTTGAACGCCGGATAATTGCGCTCGGTGGCGAGCAGCGCAGGCACCAGGCCCGCGGTAACAATTTCGTCTCCGATGCCAACTTTGTAGTTGGCGGTCTCGGCCGCCGTCGCAAAATCCGCCACCGGCAGGAAGCGCACGTCGTTGCGCTCGAACTGCAACACATGCCGCTCTGAAACGGGAATCACGGCGACGTCCACGCGATCGTTCGGGTGCGCGTACCAGTTTTTGCCGGCGGCGGTGGCTACGTTCAACTCCACCACATCGACGGCGTCATCTTCCTTTGTGATGCCGGGCTTGAAATCCTTCGTATTGACGCGCGCGAAAATCGTGGAGGGGTTGGCGCGGTTGCAGCCGGCCCAGGCGGGATCGACGATGTGCCGCGCCGTGACGATCGCGACCGACGGCGCTTCGCCCGGAGTTTTCGATGGGAGCTGGACGAGAAATCCAGTCCCGACTTCGAGGCCCGAGTTCGTCGGATAAAAAAGGAAGATCACGCTCTTCAGCACCGTCCCCACATTGAACGGCATCGACGAGCCTGCCACGCGCGCAGGCGGCACAAACAGCGCGGCGGATGAAAGCGTGAAGGTCAGTGCGAAGGGAAGCGCGATGAAGCGCGCGATGCGTCGTAGCCGAATCACATCCACCTCCGGGCGGGGCGAAGACGGCGGAATGTTACCCAGAACGGAGGCGGCGCGCCACTCCCGCGGCTGGATGGCTTGGGCTCGCGGTGGAATTATTTGTGGCTCGCGAGGGAACTTTCCGGCGGCGACTCGCGTATAAAAAGCATGTTCCCCTTGCTTACCGAGAGGAAGATGGGTAGTCTAACGCTCGGTAACCGAGACAAAGGCCGCCGCCTAGGAGATCGTACCGCCGATGAGTAAGCCTCCCGACCTGGTGCAGGGCACGCTGGACATGCTGCTGCTCAAAATCGTCGCCCTCGAGCCGATGAATGGATTTTCGATCAGCCAGCGCCTGCGCCAGGTGAGTGGCGATGTGCTGCAGGTGAGCGACGGCTCGCTGTATCCGGCGCTGCACAAGCTGGAGCAGGAAGGGTGGATCCGCGCGGAGTGGAAGATGACGGAGAACCGTCGGCGCGCGAAATTCTATTCGCTCACGCGAGCCGGCCGCGGCGCGCTCGAAAAGGAAGCCGAGAGCTGGGGCCGGCTTTCCGCCTCGATCGCGCGCGTGATGAAGATGAAGCAGGCGTAGGGATTTTGCGGGTGCCGCACCCTTTTCTATTGAAAGGGTGCGTGAGGAAACGACAACAATTCGCGCGGTAGTTGTTCGAGAACCGTTCGAGAGGAATACCGTGCTTCGGGTTCAGTGCCCGGCACGCACCCTTTTGAGGTGAAAAGGGTGCGGCACCCGGAAAGGCAGGAGGGAGTCAATGACGCAGAGTCGCTGGCAGGAAAAATTCACGCAGCGGATGCGCTCACTGTTTCACCGCGAAGATGCGGACTATGAGCTGAACGACGAATTGCGCTTCCACGTGGAGCAGAAGACGCGCACGCTGATGGAGAGCGGCCTCTCGCGCGAAGAAGCGCGTCGGCTGGCGCTCGTGGAATTCCGCGGCGTGGAGCGCACCAAGGAGGAATGCCGCGACGCGCGCGGCACGCGCTGGCTCGAAGGCCTCGGGCACGACCTCACGTTCAGCCTGCGCCAACTGCGCAAAACTCCCGGCTTCGCGGCGATCGCGATTCTCACGCTTGCGCTCGGCATCGGGGCCAACGCCGCGATCTTCTCGCTGGTTCACGCGTTCCTGCTGAAGAGTCTGCCCGTTGCCGATCCGCAGAGTCTCGTGCGCCTGGGCGACACCGACGACTGCTGCATCAACGGCGGCGTGCCCGAGAACGCCGACTACAGCCTTTTTTCCACCGATGAGTACGAGCGTTTTCGCAAAGACGTTCCCGAATTCCAGGATCTCGCTGCGATGCAGGCGGGCTATCGCTACCGGCCCGTCACAGCGCGCCGCGCCGGCACGCAGGATGCGGCCGCATCCATCGTGACGCAGTTCGTCTCCGGAAATTATTTCCGCACGTTTGGGCTCACGCCCGCGGCTGGGCGACTATTTCGCGATGAAGACGACGTGAAGGGCGCGCCGATCACCGCTGTGATGAGCTACGCGCTGTGGCAATCGCGCTACGGAGGCGACGCGTCGATCGTGGGCAGCACGTTTTACGTGGACACGCTGCCGGTGACGATCGTGGGCATCGCGCCGCGCGGTTTCTACGGCGACCGCCTCACCGACACTCCTCCGCAACTCTACATACCGATGCGTTCGTTGCAGGCGCTCACGCCCGCGCCGTTTTTGGAGCGGACGGACATCGGCTGGCTCTACATCCTCGGCCGCATCAAGCCCGGCGTGACGCGCTCCGCGCTGCAGGTGGAAGTGTCCACCATCCTGAAACAGACGCTCGCGGACTCGAAGAATTACCGCGATCCCGCGATGAAGAGCAAAGACACGCTCGAAAAAGCGCACGTGGTGCTGACGCCGGGCGGCGCCGGAATTATGGAGCTGCAGGAAGTGTACAAATCGAACCTGCAGCTGCTGATGTTTGCGTCGGGCCTGGTGCTGTTGATTGCGTGCGCGAACATCGCGAATTTGTTGCTGGTTCGCGGCATGCAGCGGAAGACCGAGCTTTCCGTTCGCACGGCGCTTGGAGCGGCTCGTTCGCGCCTGGTGCGACAGCTGCTTACCGAAAGCGTGATGCTTTCGATCCTCGGCGGCCTCGCGGGACTTGCGATCGCTTACGGCGGGACGCGCATGTTGTTGACGCTCGCGTTCCCGGATGCGATCAACATGCCGATTTCGCCGAGCCCGTCACCCGTCGTTCTGGCGTTTGCTTTCGGGCTGTCGCTGCTCACCGGAATTCTTTTCGGGATGGCGCCCGCGTGGCTCGCGGCGAAGACCGATCCTGCCGATGCGCTGCGCGGCTCGCGCAACACGGCCCGCGGAGTTTCGCCGTTGCAGAAAGCGCTGGTGGTGCTGCAGGCGGCGCTCGCGCTGGTTCTGCTTGTCGGCGCCGGACTATTTCTCGAAAGCCTCGGCAAGCTCGAAGGCGCCGATCTTCACCTCAACGCGAAAAATCGCTACATCGTTCACATCGATCCGGCCGGAGCCGGTTACGCGACGACGGACGTCGGTCCGCTCTATCGATTGATTGAAGAGCGCTTCCACGCGATTCCCGGCGTGAAGTACGTCGGCGTCAGCTCTTATACGCCGATGGAGGACACCAACTGGGGAAATGGAGTGCAGATCGCCGGCAAGCCGAAGCTTGAGGACGGGGGCGCATCGCTGCTGCGCGTGAGTCCGGAATATTTCGACTCCGTGGGCACGAAGGTGCTCGACGGCCGAGGTATCACTGCGCAGGATGTGCCGGGCGCGCCGACGGTGGCCGTGGTGAATCAGGCGTTTGTGAAGAAGTTTTTCAAGCCCGGCGAAAATCCGATCGGACAGCATTTCGGTGGCTCGCCCGAATCGGTGAACGACAACGAGATCGTCGGCGTGGTGGAAGACACGGTGTACACCACGGTGCGCTGGGAAAATCATTCCATGTTTTTCATTGCGCCCACGCAAGAGGCGGCGAGCAATAAGGATCCGGTTTCGGAAGACGTTTCGCTATATGCGGGAACTATTGTGCTGGCTACCGAGGCGCCGATGCCGGAAATCGAGTCGCTCACGCGGCAGACGCTGAGCGGCATCAATCCGAATCTCGCCGTGGTGAAATTCGAAACGTTCACGAAACAGATTGCCGACCGCACCAACGAAGACCGAATGATTTCGCGGCTCACGCTGATTTTCGGCGGGCTGTCGCTGCTGCTGGCGGCGCTTGGGCTGTATGGAGTGACGTCGTACACCGTCGCGCGGCGCACTTCGGAAATTGGGATTCGTATCGCGCTCGGCGCGCGGCCATCGCAGGTGGTGAGCATGGTGATGCGCGGCGCGATGGTGCAGACGTTGATTGGCCTCGCGATCGGAATACCGGTGGCGCTGGCGTGCGCGCGCTACATCGAGTCGCAGCTGTTTGAAATTAAGGGCGTCGATTGGCGCGTGCTGCTCGCGGCGGTTGCCGCGCTGGCGCTAGCGTCGGTGTTGGCTGGGGTGATTCCAGCGCGCCGCGCTGCCACTACGGATCCAGCGCGCACTCTGACGGTGGAGTAGCGATTTTCCGGGTGCCGCACCCTTTTCTTTCAAAAAGGGTGCGTGAGGAAACGACAACAATTCGCGCGGTAGTTGTTCGAGAACCGTTCGGGAGGAATACCGTTCTTCGGGTTCAGTGCCCGGCACGCACCCTTTTGAGAAGCAAAGGGTGCGGCACCCGGAAAGGCAAGATTCGCGCAAGTGGGCTTTGGAATTGGTAAGCTTGCGCGAACGTCGATGCCTCGCGAGGAACTCTCAATCGAAGATGCGCTGAAGCTGGTGTGGCGGCAGGCGCTCGTCGAGCGCTTGCCACGTATTGCGGTTGGCGGCGAGAGCTACGATGTGACTGTGCTGAGGGCGAAGCGGCTGCGGCAGGTTTACTTCAAGGTGGGCGAGGCGGAGATCGTGGGCGTGGAGCAGAACCCCAACACCAAATCGCGCTGGGCAGAGATGGCGCGCTCCGGCAAAAAAGTAATGCAATTCATGCGGAACAATCGATACTTTGCCGTCGTGGCCGACGGCAAGTGCACCCTCTACGGCGCCGCCGCCGCGAAAAAGTAGCGGGCGCTCAGCCGTTCAAAGCCAATTGAAAAAGTGGCGAGCGCGAGGGCGAAGATTCGCGGGCCGAGAGGTAAGGCCGGTTTAAAAAGACAGCCCATGAAATAGTTCTTATCGCGACGCTGCGCGGGATATCAAATAGCCTTCGTAAGCGATGCGCTATCATGCGGAGCGGCATGGCATGGCGTAAACGGGAAACGGCGATCGGGGAGCGGAAGCGATCGGTGTGAACCGCGCACATGTGCCGATTTTTCATGTGTGAATTGTCTGGTATGACATCGGGGTGGTGGTATTATCGCCGCGATTCCTGGCCCAGCCCGGAAGAGGATTAAGACCATAGAGTAATCGCCCGCTCGCGCGTCTTGCCCCGAACGCCGCGCGTGAAAGGCAGCCGTACGCTTTGACTTCACAAAAGACGCCCGCGCGCCGCAAGCGCAACCTGCTGGAAGCTGCGGCACTGACCGTTGTACCCGCCATTTTGCTGTATCCCGTTCTCGTGTTTTTCGCGGGGCACCCGAGCGCGCACGCGATTCTATTTGCGTCGATTTTTCTGATTGTGTGCGCGGCAGCGGAGGCGAGCGGATTGATCGCTGCGACGCGCGTGCTTACTGGAGATTTTGACGCGCTCGAATTTGGCGGGATCGTGTGCCTGGTCGTCGGCGTGGTCACTCTGGGATTTGTGGCGTGGGCGCTGGCGACGGGCTACCGGCCGTAAGTGGGATGCCGGCAATTACGCTGCGCTGGGCACGATCACAATAAGGTGCGACGGCTGTGGAACAGGCACGTTTTGCCTGTGGTTTTGTAGTTCTTCGGAACGCGCGCAAAATTAAACTCACAAACGAAATTCAAGAATACAGGCAGAACGTGCCTATTCCACTGGCGTCCGGACCTTATTGTGGCTGTGCGAGGTGCGCGACGGTTGCCAGGAGCGAAGGATTACTGCGGTTTTTGAATTTGGAGCATCACGATGTCGTTGGTGTGGGAGCCGCGGACGGTGAAGAGCGTCTTGCCGTCGGGCGACCACGAGAAGTTGGTGAGTTCCAGCGAAGTGAAATTGGTGAGCTGCTTCGGCTCGCCGTGGATTGGCTGGCGCCACAAATTGCCGATGCCGGCGCGCGTGACTGGCGTATCGATCGCCTGACCGTCCGGCGACCAAGTGGGAATTGCTGCCGGCGAAGTTCCGGGCAGCACCGGATGCGCAACGACGACGGGACCGCCATCAATCGGTGCAATCGTCATCAGCCGCGGCTTCGAAATATCCTGAGGATCCTCGGCATCGTACGCGACCAGCTTTCCATCGGGCGAGACGCGCGCGATCGGCGAATCGCTGCGCGGGGTATTCATTTGAGCAGGTTTGCCGCCGTCGATGCTCACGCGCCGCTCGCCGCGATCGCTGCCCGTGAAGTAGGTCGCGAATTTTCCATTCGGCGCGCAGAAAGGCAGCGTGACGTCTCCTTCATGCGTCAGCTGAATGGGATTCGAGCCGTCGTCGTTCATCCGCCACGCGTCGGACTTTCCATCGGCCAAAGCGGAATAGACGATGTAGTCGCCGGTGAGGCAGGGACTGGCGAACGAAATGCCGCGATCGCCAACAGGCAGCTGTGTTTGCTGGGAGCCGTCGTAATTCGCGGAGAAAGCTTCGCCGTTGCGGGTCACGAGCAGCACCCGGTCCGCGCTCATTGCAGCGGCGTAGTACACGGCGGCGCCAGTCGAATGGAGAGGCGTGACCTGGGTAAAATCCGGGGCGTGCGACACGTAAGCGTCGAGCGTGTAGCTGGAATCGACCGAGACGAAGGCGGAAGCGTCGCGCGTCATTCCCAGCCACTGCAAACTGTAATTGGTCAGGTCGTTGGTCAGGCGGTGCGCCTGGGCGGATGGATAAGAGATCGTCCAGAGCTGGCCCGGCATTCTCAATCCGGCTTCCTCCCGAACTGGGAGGAGGAATGAATTTCCGTCCGGCATCCACACGGCGGGGCCGACGGCGCCTTTGGACGAGTAGAGAGTTCGCATTGCGCCGTTGGCCGTGTTCACTTCGGAAATTTTCCCGCCGCCGGTTCGGGCCAGCGTTGAAAACAGGATCACTTTTCCATCGGGAGACCACGCGGGGCGGATCAGGCCTTGAGCGGAAACATTTCCGGAGATTCCGGCGATCGACCGGGCGTTCGAGCCATTCGCATCCGCGATAAATAAATCGGCCTGGTTTTTATCGGGGTCGCCGCGCACGAATGCGAACTGCCTGCCGTCGGGCGAAAAGCTGATCGATGTGTCGATGTCGTCGATTATTTTCTGCGGGCTGCCGCCGAGGACGGGCATTTTGTAAAGCGAGCTGTAAAGCTGATTGTCTTTTGAAGATTCGGTGAAATAAATGTAATTCGCGTCTGGGGAAAACGTGAGGCCGGAATAGACGACGACGGCCGGCGGGCGAATCTGCACGTCGCTGCCGGTGGCGACCTGGCGGACGTTGAGGCTCTCCATTTCGCCGTCGCGCAGCACGTACACCACGTACTGCCCGTCGGGTGAGATCGCAACGCCGGCGGCCTTTCCGGACTGCGTGAGTTTCTCGATCTTCATGTCCTGCGCGTTCAGCACGAAGGCGGGCCTGCGATTTTTGTAGGCGTAAAGGCCGATGAGCGCGGCGATAAGGATCGCGACGGCGGCAAATGCGGCGATGAGCTTGCCTTTGTGTTTTTTGGCTTCGCCGTACACGATGGCGGCGCTGCCGGAGCCGCTCGATGACGCGGCCGGGGTTGCCGCGGCGCCGGGCTGCGAGCCCGATGGCGGCATCGTTGCGCCGCTTGACGCAGCGGGCGTTGAAAGGGAACTGCCGCTTGCGGCGGGATCGGCGCCCACTGCGCTGATGGCCGTGCGCCCGGAGCTGGAATCGCGCTGCAGGCGCTTCAGGTCGGCGCGCATGTCCGCGGCGGTCTGGTAGCGCAGCGTGCGATCTTTTTCGAGGCTCTTATTGATGATGCGCTCGAGCTCAGGCGGCACGTCTGGATTCACGCGCACCGGCGCGACGGGAGCGCGATTCAGGATCGCGTCGAAGATCGCGGCGGACGTGGAGCCGCTGAAGGCCTGCCGTCCGGTGGACATCTCGTAAATTACAACGCCGAGGGAAAAAATGTCGGTGCGCGGGTCGAGGTCTTTGCCGAGCGTCTGTTCGGGAGACATGTAGGCCACGGTGCCGACGGCGACGCCGGGGCTGGTAAGATTGGGATCTTCGGGGCCGGCTGTGGCGCCGCCGGTTTCGGTGTAGCCGCTGGGACCGCCCGGCGCGACGACCTTCGCGAGGCCGAAGTCGAGGATTTTGGTCTGGCCGCGGTCGGTAAGGAAAATGTTCGCGGGCTTGATGTCGCGATGGATGATGTTTTCGTGATGCGCGGCGTCGAGCGCGTCGGCGGCTTGAATGCCGGATTCGAGCAGGGCGTCGATGGCGAGCGGGCCGCCGCTGATGCGGTGCTTCAAGGTAGCGCCTTTCAGAAGCTCGAGCGCGATGTAACTGCGGCCTTCGGATTCGCCGATTTCGAAAATCGTGCAGATGTTGGGATGGCTCAGCGCGGCGGCGGCGCGCGCCTCGCGCAGGAAACGGTCGAGCGCCACTTTGTCGCGGGAGACGTCGTCGGGCAGGAATTTCAGCGCGACCATGCGGCCGAGCTTGGTGTCTTCGGCTTTATAAACGACGCCCATGCCGCCGCCGCCGAGGCGTTCCACAATTTTGTAATGCGCGATGGTCTGGCCTACGAGCGAGGGCGCGTCTGGCATCGCGCACATCTTAGATTGCCTCCGAGCCGCTGGCAAGCTGCGCGCGACGAGGCGTGTGGGGTGGCCGATCCGGCGGAACTGCAAGCTCAGGCTCGGAGTGAAAGGTGTGCCCGCTAGGCGCGTGATCGAGTGGAGGCGGCGCTGCAGTGCGTAAGGCGGTGGCAAGCAACCGCAATCTAAGGCGCTTCGCGCTCGGGCTGACGCCCGGTAACCGTCTCGGGAAGATTATTCGAGCTGATCCAAGACGGGGAGTTCAAAATCGTCATCTTCAAGGGAGTATTTTGTGAATGCTGCGAGAGTTTTGCGGAATGCGGGAGTCGCGACGCGTTCAAGCCATCCGGCGGAACACCAAGGATAAAGAGCGGCGTTTTTGACTACGCCGTGGCGGACAGCGTTTTCGTGAACGTAGCGGAGACGCGGGTAATAGGAGCGTTGATAGGTGATGAGAGTTTCCCAATACTGAAACCAGACTTTTCGGTTTGAGGCGCCGTCCATTTCGTTTACTGCACGCGCCGTCGTTGAGTGCAACTCCCGAAAAAGTCTGTGAAGATCTGGAGCGACATGAAAACAAGCAACGCAGTGATAGTGGTTTGGAAAAACGCACCAAGCTTGCAACTCTGCGCCCCATTTTGCCGTCACGTCGAGCAGGCTATTGTGGAGAAGATCGAGCCTGGAGCGTGAATTGAAAATTAGAGCTTTCTCGTAGGTACGCGCCGTCAGCATGTACGCGCCACGTTCAGGCAATCGATGACGCGGGCTGTGCGGCCAGTCTGGCATGCGGTGGAGTATAGTTATCCGGCGATACCGTAGCAAGGCAGATATCGGGCTTCAGCCCGAGCGCGAAGCGCCTTAGACTGCGGTTGCTTGCCACCGCCTTGACCAATAGGGCGTCACCTCGCCTGAACCACGCGCCTAGCGGGCACGAAGTCTGGGTCTGTTCACAGGTCGAGCTGCTGGCGGCTAGGGCCAGACACGTGCGCACACGGGGATGCGTGGCGCGTTGACTTGCCACCAACCCGGCCATAAAATTTCAACGCATGCCCGCCTCCGATCCCTTCCTGGGTAAGACCATCTCGCACTACCGCATCACGGAAAAAATCGGCGGCGGAGGGATGGGTGTGGTTTACAAGGCCGAGGACACGCGCCTGGGCCGCCCGGTCGCGCTGAAATTCCTGCCCGAATCGCTGGCCGACGACGCGCACACGCTGGCGCGCTTCGACCGCGAAGCCCGCGCCGCCTCCGCGCTGAATCACCCAAGCATCTGCACGATCTACGACGTGGGCGAAGGCGAAGTGGACGGCAAAATGCGCGCGTTCATCGCCATGGAATATCTGGAAGGCGAAACGCTGCGCCACGAGATCAACGGCCGTCCGCTGGAATTCGACCGGCTGGTCACGCTGAGCCTGGAAATCACAGACGCGCTGGAAGCCGCGCACGCCAAAGGCATCATCCATCGCGACATCAAGCCGGCGAACATTCTGGTCACCCGGCGCGGGCACGCGAAAATTCTGGATTTTGGGCTCGCGAAAGTCGGCGCATCGCAAAATTCCGGCATCACCGCGGCGCCCACCGCCGACCAGCATCCCCCCGAAGAGGTAATGACCAGCCCCGGCTCGACGGTTGGCACGGTGGCTTACATGTCGCCCGAGCAGGTGCGAGGCAAGGAGCTCGACGCGCGCACCGATCTTTTTTCGTTTGGCGTTGTACTTTACGAGATGTCCACCGGAGCGATGCCGTTTCGCGGCGAGACGCCGGGCGTGATTTTCGACGCGATCCTGAATCGCGAGCCGGTGGCTCCGTCGCGCGCCAATCCCGATGTGTCGCCGAAGCTGGAAGCGATCATCTCGCGCGCGCTGGAAAAGGATCGCGCGCTGCGTTACCAGCACGCTTCCGATTTTCATGCGGACCTGCAGCGGCTGAAGCGCGACAGCGGCAGCGGGCACTCGGCTGTGTATCAATCGCCTCAGGAGCCGCAGAGGCCGCAAGTGGTGCCGGGCGGCGGACCCGGCTCGGACACGATCGTCGCGCCGGCGTACGATGCGCCGGGATCGGGCGCGCGCAGCGGCCCCACGCCACGCGGCGCCGCAACCGAATCGACCGGTTCCGCTTCGGCGGAAGCACCACGCTCGGCTAGCTCGGCGGGGCATTCCGCACAGCTGGGCGCGGATCAGCGCGGGTGGAAGCGCGGGATGATGGTGCGAATTTTGACCGGCGCCATCGTGCTTGCGGCGATGGTGGCCGCAGCGCTCTACGTGTGGAAAGAAAAGGCTCCTCCGCGGATCGCCGATCCGAAAGATTGGACGCAGCTGACTTTCTTCAACGACTCGGTCGTCTACCCGGCGCTCTCGCCCGACGGACGCCTGCTCGCCTACCTGCGCGGCAATAGCTCGTGGATGGCGGAAGGGCAGATTTACGTGCAGCTTCTCGCCGGCGGCACGCCGGTGCAGGTGACGCACGACGAATCCACCAAGCTCGCGCTCGCGTTTACGCCCGATAGTTCGCTGATCACCTACGGCACCGTGGATCCGTGGAACGTGTATCAGGCCAGCACGCTGGGCGGCGGTGAGCCGAGCTTGATGCTGCCCAACGCTTCTTCGCCGAGCTGGATCGACGATGGAAAGTCGCTTCTCTACAGCGAAATTGTGGGCGGCGGTCTGCACATGGTTCTTGTGACCAGCGATCTGGCGCGAGGGAATCGCCGCGTGGTGTACGAATCGCCGCAGCAGCGCGGAATGATTCATCACTCGCACCTCTCGCCCGATGGCAAGTGGGTGCTGATCGTGACGATGGACGGCGCGGGAGTGGTGGGCCCGTGCTCGATCATTCCGTTTCACGATGCCACGCATGCGCGGGAGCTGACGCCGCCCGGAAGCGTTTGCCGCGATACGGCCTGGTCGCAGGACGGGAAGTGGATGTATTTCGACTACGACGAAGGCAATGGCTTTCACATCTGGCGGATGCGCTATCCGGACGGGAAACTCGAGCAGGTTACGCAGGGGCCGACGACGCAGGAAAATATCGCGATGTCCGGCGATGGGAAATTTCTGGTCACCTCGGTGGGCTCGAGCGAATCCACCGCCTATTTTCACGATAAAGACGGCGACACGCCGCTCAGCTCGATCGGAAACAGTTACGCGCCGAAATTTTCTCGCGATGGCAGGAAAATCTATTTTCTGCAGGTGAATCCGCAGAATCACGACCCCGAATTATGGGTGAAGGGGATTCACGCGGATCACGCCGAACCTGTGGTGCCCGGCTACGGCATGGAAAGCTACACGATCTCGGCGGACGATAAGTCGGTCGCCTTCGTGCAGCGCGACCAGCATTCTTCGAGCGTGTGGGTGGCGCCTACCGATCGACGCGGGCCGCCGGTGAAAATTTCCGGCGATCACATCGAAGACGCTCCACTGTTTCTGCCGAGCGGCGAGATTCTGGTGCGCTCCAATGAAAACGGAAAGAATTATCTGGTGGCGGAGAAGCAGGACGGTTCGGGCCGCCGCAAGATCATCGACAAGCCGATCGTGGAATTTTACGGCGGATCGCCGGACGGGAAGTGGGCGTACGTTTATCTCGCCGTCACCGATCCGGATATTCCCGCCTACGGCGTATTGCAGCCGCTCGACGGCGGCGATCCCATCGTGGTATGCCGAGGATTTTGCAGCATGGTGTGGGAGCAGAGCGGCCAGTACGTGCTGATGGGAGTGGGGCTGCACGCCGGCTCGGTGGTGGCGGTACCGAAGGATCCCGCCACGGGATTGGCGCACATGCCGGCGAACGGCTTCGCGGTGCCGGAGGACGCGCTCGGCGAGAAGGGCTCGATCCTGATCAAGCGCCCGGTCGAGAACGCGCTCGACGTCAACACGTACGTGTACACCGACGTAGTCGTCCGCCGCAATCTCTACCGCATTCCACTGGAGTAGCTCGCGATTCAAACGTGAACTGAAGTAGCACAGGCAATCCTGCCTGTGGGCGAGCGGTGCGGGTCAATCCCGCGCTGTTCGCCGGTTTTGTTTTGCATCGGCGTCAGAAATTCATGAAACACAACTACTGTCGCTGCTGCGCAGCGATTCACAGGCACGATTGCCTGTGCTACTCAGTTCGCATACCATGCTCGCAAATCAAGGAGCTTTGGCATGGCTGACACGACTGCAGGGCCCTCGGGAAACTCCGGCGTGAAATTCGCGAAGATTGTGTACTGGGCTGCGGGGATTTATGGCGTGGTGGTGCTCACGCCGCTGTATTTCATTTTTAATTTGGTGGGCCAGAAGGATCCGCCGCCGGTGAATCATCCGCTGTTCTACTACGGCTTTGTGGGGCTCGCGCTGGCGTGGCAGGCCGCGTTCATGATCATTGCGACGTGCCCGGTGCGCTACCGTCCGATGATGATCGCCACGTGGCTGGAAAAAATCGGCTACGCCGCGGCGGCGTGGGTGCTGTACTCGCAGGGCCGCGTGCACATCGGCGACTGCTACATCGGCAGCCTCGACCTGATCTGGCTCGTCCTTTTCATTGTGGCGTACATAAAAACTCCCGCGCGCGGGAATGAGGGGTACTAATCCGATGACCGAGACAATTGGAACCAATACTGATTTGCGACCTACGCACAGGAAGATTGGGCTGCTTGCGCTCTCGGTAGCGGGCGCAGCAATCCTTGCGACGATTTTCTTTGTGCACGCGTTCGGATCGAAGGTGATGCTTTTTGTGCCGCTGATCTCGATGGGCGTGCTGGCGATGCTGATCGTTGGCGTCGTGCTGCTCTGGCGTTCGCGGGCGAGGTAGTGGAATAGGCACGTTGTGCCTGTGGGTTTCTGCAGCGTCTGGCTACCGATTCGAATTCAAGAACACAGGCAGGTCTGCCTATTCCAAAATCGTTCTCCCCAATTGTGGTTGTACTTGGCCGCAGTAGTTGCCAGTATCGTGCGCTGAGTAAGCTCGGATCACTTAGCGAGCGGGCTTGCGAAAGATTGGATCATTGGCAGGAACTTTTCCGCGCAGAGACTTTCGTATAATCGGCGACAGCGTGCGGTTGAAGAGCCACAGGACGGGAACTAAGTACGGATAGCGCTTCCGCACAAAATTTCGTATCAGGCGACCTCTCCATTTATCTGCGACGTTCTCGGCGCCCTCGAATTCCGGCCGATGCTGTGCGTGAATGTGATGTCCGATCTCGTGATACAGAGTGTTGGCAAGTGATATATGGCACAGAAGCGGCGCGTGGCGCATCCAGCTCAAATCTTCATCGTTAATCTTGTCAACGTTCAGCCGGATACTTGCAGGCGACGTACGCGTCCGGTGCGAGTACCAGCCGAGAGTTCTCGTAAGTCGCACTTTTCTGCGGCGACCCCACGTCTTCTGCCGTCGCTCCTTGCGACTGAATGCCTCGATGTTTGAGAGCACGATCGAATGTAGTCCGACCAAATATTTCGGCGGGACGTAGCGGAGCAGCATCTGAACGCTTTCGCGAGTCTTCGACGGAGGCGCATAGTCGTGATAGTTCTCGACGATGAGCGGGCCGGCAGCTACGTTCGTTTCAGCGGAGGTGGATTTCGTTGTCAAGACCAGGATACTAACTCAAGTTGTTACGTATGCGCTTGATCAGGCGGCGGTGTTCGTGTCGTCTGGCGAAGTGACCGTGGCGGATTTGGCGGGTGCGTTGGCGGCGCCTGCGCCGTTTGACGGCGCGCTGGCCGGCGGCGCGGTTGTGGAGTCGCCGAGGGCATCTTCGGCGGCGCTTTCGGCTGTGACGAGGCGGTCGCGCTCGCGGCGATACTCCTCTCGAAATGCTTTGATCTTTTGCCGCTCGTCGCGCCAGCGCTGCCAGCGGCCGTAGAGCGGCGCGCCCACCGATTCCTGCGTGATCTCCATGCTCTCGTGGCGCTCGTCGTCGCGCTCGCGCATTTTCGCGCTGCGAATCGCGCGCGACAACTCCAGCCTCAATTGCTTCTGCTTGCTTTTTTCTTCGTGCAGCCGCTCGAGCAGCGTGTTGTGCGATTGCACGATCGAGACCATCGCGCCCGTGGTCCACGCAAACGTGAAAAGGCCGGAGATTCCGATGATCGGGCTGATGATTCTGTAATGGGGATCCAGATCGACGGTGCCATAGCCGAGCGTGGTGTAGGCGTTCGCGCAGAAATAAATCGCGTCCTTCGCGTCGGCGATCAGGCCGAGGTGCGTGAGGATCACCGACCACGCGATCACGCCCGCGATGTGCAGCGAGAGCAGCAGAAATATCGTGGTTCCAAACAGAAAAATGGCGAGCGCCACGTGCGGGCGGGTCTGCCGCAATCGCACCCCGCCGTTCTTGTGGTAGGAAAGGATGTAATGAATGCTCATGCCGTGAAACAGCACCAGGCACACCAGGATCACCGAGCCGATCAGGATGGCCACGGCCATGGTCCAATCCTGCGGCACGTTTGCGAGCCAGTGTGACGGGTCCAGCACGACGAACTTCTCCTCCCGATTCAGCGAGACCGCATTATGCCAAAACTCGAAGCCGCGCGACGCAACGTTTCACGGTGAGAACGAGCCGTGAGTCTCGTGCGCGCAGCGCCTTAGACTGCGGTCGCTTGCCAGCGCCTTGCTCACGTGAGACTCATCGACGAACCCGACACGCGCCTGGCGGGCACGCATTTTGCGCCACGCAATTTTTCGTGTTGTGGCGCCACGCAACACTTCGATTACAAATCCGAGATGCGGAAGTTCCAGAAATTGTGCCCGCTAGGCGCGTGAGCGAGTCGCGCCAGACTCTACGTGGGCAAGACGGTGCGTCGCCTCGGCGACGGGCCGCCCTCTAAGGCGCTGCGCGCGCGGGCTGACGCCCGCAACGCGAAGGCGGAATGAGTGCGTTGCACGCGCTTTACGTGCCGAAGGGTTCGAGGCGGGCGGTGAAGTGGCGCAGGTACGGGGCCTGGTGCGTGAGTTTGAGGCCGCGGATTTCATTGCGGCGGCGCCAGACTTCCAGGATGACCTCGACGCAGTAGTCGATATGCGATTGCGTGTACACGCGGCGGGGAATCGCGAGGCGCAGCAAATCCATCGGGCCTACGTGCTCGACGCCGTCTTTGTCGCGCTTGCCAAACATCAGCGTGCCGATTTCCACCGAGCGGATGCCGCCTTCGAGGAAAAGTTCCGCCGCGAGCGCGACGCCGGGAAATTGCTCGGGCGGCACGTGCGGCAAAAACGCGCGCGCATCGATGTAGATCGCGTGTCCGCCGGGCGGCTGCACGATCGGCACTCCGGCTTCCGAGATGTGGTCGCCGAGGTAGGCCGTCGAAACGATGCGGTAGTGGAGATAGTCTTCCTCGAGCGCTTCGTTCATGCCCACGGCGAGCGCATCCAGATCGCGCCCCGCGAGGCCGCCGTAGGTTGGGAAACCTTCAGTGAGGATCAGCAGATCTTTTTCACGTTGGGCCAGAGTGTCGTCGTTGGTGCACAGGAATCCGCCGATATTCACCATGCCGTCTTTTTTGGCGGACATGGTGCAGCCGTCGGCGTAGCTGAACATTTCCCTGGCGATTTCGCGCGGCGATTTGTGCGAGTAGCCCGGCTCGCGCTGCTTGATGAAGTAGGCGTTTTCGGCGTAGCGGCACGCGTCGATGTACAGCGGGATGCGGTGCTTGTCGCACACGGCGCGCACGGCGCGAATATTGGCCATCGAGACGGGCTGGCCGCCGCCGGAATTGTTGGTGACGGTGAGCATCACGAGCGGAATACGCTTCGCGCCGTGCTCGGCGATCGTACGCTCGAGCGCCTCCACATCCATGTTGCCCTTGAACGGTGCGGCTACGGACGGCTGCCTGCCTTCGGCGCACGGCAGATCGAGCGCCTGCGCGCCGACGAACTCGCAGTTCGCGCGCGTGGTGTCGAAGTGCGTGTTGTTAGGCACCACGTCGCCCGCGACGCACATCACGCTGAAGAGAATTCTTTCGGCGGCGCGGCCCTGGTGCGTGGGGATCACGTGTTTGAATCCCATGATGGCCTGCACGGAATCGCGGAAGCGCTCGAAGCTCGGCGAGCCGGCGTAGGATTCGTCGCCGCGCATTAGCGCCGCCCACTGCTCGCTGGACATCGCGCCGGTGCCCGAATCGGTGAGCAGGTCGATCAGAATGTCTTGCGAGCGCACGAGGAACAGGTTGTGTCCCGCCGCGCGCAAAATCTTTTCGCGCTCCTCGCGCGTGGTCTGCCGGATCGGTTCAACGCTCTTGATGCGAAACGGCTCGATGATCGTCTTGATAGGCATGGTTCCGTGAATTTTCCTTTGGAATGAAACGGAAGCCTATCATACGCGGCAGAAGGGAAGAGGACCACGCGCGGGCACACGTGGCCGAGCGGCACGCGCGAGCCAAATTGATCGCGAACGCACGTGGCCTGCCGGTTGCGCGTGCGTGAGCTGGCGCAGGTCCGCGCGCGTTCGAGCGATTGCGGCATCTAACTCGCGGCTGCGCACCTATGTTAGTGTTCGGATAGGGGGCAGCGATCCAGTCGCCGCCCGGCGACACACGTTTACGGAGGCCCGATGCCCGCCACACTTCGCAATGCCGGTTCACAACCAGCCAATTCCAAGCCGCACGAGGCGCGGCCTGCGGGCTACGTGGAGGAGCATCTGCACTGCAACCACGAAAACTGTGACACGAAGTACGTGCTGGCCTATCACAACGACGAGCTTCGCGACGAACGCGAGGGCGATCCCGCGAAGTCGCAAGAGAGCCTGCTGGCGCAGATGCGCGCGAAGGCCAACGATATCGTTGCGAGCCACCACACGCTCGCCGAGGCTCGCAACTACGTGTGGGCCGGCATTGAGAAAGGCTGGGTTGTGGTGGAAGACCTCACCGCAGCCGGGCTCTGACGCGCAGCGATTGGTCTTGCCGGTCACGGCACAGCGCGACGGCTTACTCGGCGCGACGCCATCACGCTGGATTGCAGCGTGGCGCAAACGCCTTTCGGAGTGCGGCGGGTCCTAACGCCGCTTTCCCGCAGCACACATAACTACAAACTGAGACAAGGCCGAAGGCCGGTGGCGGCTGACACGCTGTGTCGTTGTAGGTTGCGCTTAGCTCGCTAGGCGCGTGATCGATTTGTGCTCGTGCTGGCTTGGGCGAAAGCGGCGTTAGGACCCGCCGCACTCCGAAAGGGTTGGGCGGCATCGAGCGATTGGCGGCGTAGTGTGCGCTTCCTCGCCGCGCGCGCGTGCCCGGTACAACCATCGCGCATCGCGCGCCGGACGCGAGGCGTGCGCGCACAAAAAAACGGCAGGGACGCCCTTCCTGGGTCCCTGCCGTTCGTGTTGATCTAGCTGGAAGCGAAGCGATTCCGCCCTGTATATTCCCGGTACGTGTGCGCGTCAATATCTATTTTAGAAAATGGCCGTGCGCGCCGGGCAGCTAGGGTGCCGAATCGCCGTCGGGGCTGCTGAGCTTCAGCGGCGGCCATTTGAGGCGTTCCGTTTTCACGCGCATCAGGGTGTCCAGCGCAGCGCGCATCTCGTGATGCTCGGTGGCTGCGTCGGGGCCGGTGGCGTCATCCGAGCGCATTTCGCGCATGCGCTCCAGGATGGCGTACTCCGCCTCCATCACACGCTGATGGAGCTGGGAGAGGTCGGTCTCCTGTTCCACCTGCCGAAAAAGATGAAGCCATGAACGGCTCGGCATGGAGCTGCTCCTGCTATCCGCTTGTCGGTCGACACGTTGGACGCCGCCAGGAGGGGTGGCGCGGCGAGGAAGGTGTAAAGAGACACCCTCAATGTACGTCAGCGTACACAGCGGCGCAAGCCGAAATGCCCCCATTCGCCCATAGCATTCGGCTCGGCACAGGACTACAGTCGAAGTGTCTAACAAGCATCTCGCCGTCGCATTACCCTCCTACGACGTCCCCATGCAAACTCAGATGAATTTCTTGAGTTTCGTTATTACGCCCACGGCATTCCGGTCGAGTGCGACTGTACGTCATCGTACCGACTCGGAGCGCCGGGATGGGTAGCATCAGGTAGTCTCACTAGCATTGCATCCGCTTTCGGCGGCTCCCTTGCGACATCAGACGGACCTCTCGCAAGGGGAAATAATGTCGGTTGAAAAACGCGCGGGTATGCCCGCGAAAGCCGCTGGACGGCTGCGAAACAGAATTCTGCTTGATCTTCCTTTCAATGAATGCAACGCCGTGTTACGGGCCGTTGAATTTGTGCGCCTGCCGCGCGGCACGATCCTGAACGAACCGGGAAAGCCGATCCGGAAGGCTTACTTCATCAACGACGGGCTCGCGTCGCTTTTGAACGTGATGAGGGATGGCCGGTCGATCGAGGTTGGCCTGGTGGGGCATGAGGGATTCGTCGGCGTACCATTGCTGGCGGGCCTCACGACCAGTTCGACCGAGACCGTAATGCAGGTTGGCGGCGATGGCTACGCGATCGGAGCGAAACAGTTCGAATCGATGCTGGCGAAGACTCCAGGACTGCTTCAGGCGGCGTCCCGGTTCAGCCAGGAGCTGACGTTTCAGGTGATGCAGATTGCGGCGTGCAACCGGCTGCACTCGATCGACCAGTCCCTCGCGAAGTGGCTGCTGATGAGCCACGACCGGCTGAGCGGCGGAGTGATTCCGCTGACGCAGGAATTTCTGGCGCACATGCTCGGCACGCGCAGAGCGAGCGTCACGGTGGCGGCGGGAAGGCTGCAGAAGAAGGGCCTGATCGCCTACAAGCGCGGCGCGGTGGAGATCAAGAACCGGCGCGGGTTGGAAGCGATGAGCTGCGAGTGCTATGCGCGGCTGAAGCAGCAGATTGAAGAGTGGAAGAAGTAGCGGCGTCGCGCCCGCGTTGTCGAGTTAGTGCGGGCCGCGCGCGCAGAGTTGGGTGACGATTTCATCGAGGCCGGAGCGGTCCTGAGCGGCCAGTGCGGCGGGCGACTCCGCGCGAAGGTAACGCGGATTCCTGCGCGACAAGGTCTCATCGATAAAAAACGCGCTATGCGACACAGCCGCATCCTGCAAGGCGGCGTGTGGCAGGGTCCCCGAGTGGTATTGGCAAACGCAGCGAAAAGCCGGCTCTGCGTGAAATACCTCTTCGAGCCTCCATTCGTATTCGAGCAAATTCGCATAGTCCTGCCTGGGGCCGAATTCCCAGCTCACGTCGCCGGTGGACCACAGGCCTTTGTATCCATCCGCGAGAGCCTGGTGAATGCTCTGGCGAAGAAGTTCGAACATTTGTCCCATATGGAAGCTGCCATCGTCGCGTAGCGTCTGATCGGAGATGAGCAGCAAGCTGCCGCGAGCGGTTTCGCGGGCCACGTCGGCTCCGACCACCGTCAGGTACGAACGCATTCTGGCGACCATTGCAGGGCTATTGAAGTAGAGGCAGCGATAGCCTTCATCGAGGCTGGCTTTTGTGGCGGACGCCACTTTCGAAAGGCCGTAGGACGGGGCGCCCGCAAAAATAAAGCAGCGATGGCGGCCGAGGCCGTTGCGCGGCGCGACCGAGGCGAGAATCGCGGGCACCAGCTCGCCATGCAAGGATTGTTTATCGAGCTTTACCTTTGCGCCGACCCGCTCGGCGAGCACCGCCGATTCGTGATCCACCCAGATCGACATGGCCACCACGACGCAAGACAGATCGCGGGCGAGCCGCTCGATTTTTTCGGGCTGGAAGCCGATAGGGGCGGGCATTTGAAGATCGAGCAGCAGCACGTCGGGACGGAGCGCCTGCAGCTGGGCGATGGTTTCGGCGTAGTTTGAGGCTTCGCCAACGATCGAGATGCCGGAGTGGGCGTCGAGCAGCCTGCGCACCGCGGTGCGGATGGCGGGGAAATCGTCAGCGATGAGCAGTCGCAAATTCACGGTAAGCCCGGTGCAACGTTGATACCTCATCGCTATGTATAGTTCAAGCGATCAGTCGGGCGCCAGACGCGGCGGGAGCAGCGCAAGCAACAGCGCGCCAATTACGACCAGGATCGCAGAGGCGGCTATGAAGCCGGTTTTCTGTTCGGGGATCTCGAAGCCCTGCCACGTCATCACTACGGCGTGCGCGAAGCTCGACCACGCTACGAACCAAATCGCGCTGCGATATTTGACCGGATTGCGCACCGCGAGCAGCAGAAAAAGGCCCATGGTGAAGTAGAGGCTCATCATCATCGTGTCGCCGGTGTCGTCGGCGGCGGTGGGGTGCCGCAATGCCATCACGATCGGATAGATCGCGGCGGTGAAGAGCAACCCGACGGCGATCAGTACAGCTTGCAGGCTGCGGCGACGGAGCATCGCTTCCTCATTGCCGCATCGTTTGGCGGCGGCTCAGTCTGTAATGCTACATCGAATCCCGCACGCTCGCGCGCCGTTTCGATCACACCGAGTCCGCGCGTTCGCACCACGTTCGCAAAAAATCACATCTCAACAACAGAAACCGAGGTTACAATTGCTGCATCACACTCCCAGCGTGCGGTTCAACCACCCCTCGTAAATTGTGCGCATTACTGCTGTAGAAAATTTGAGCCTCAACCGATAGGGGGACTATCGATGCAGAAGTACGTTTTTGCCTTTGCGCGTTCACGTACCTTTCATTTCGCACTTCTACTGACAGTTTTCGCGGCGCTGCTCGTGCCATCCGTGGCGCGAGCGCAGGACGACTACGGCGATCCGCCATCGCGCGTGGCCCGGCTGAGCTACATCGGCGGCAACGTCTCATTCCAGCCCGCGGGCACGGACGATTGGATCCAGGCCACGTGGAACCGGCCGCTGACGACGGGCGATCAGCTTTGGAGCGATGCCGGCTCGCGCGCCGCGCTGAACATCGGCTCGGCGTCGATCGTGCTTTCGGAAAACACCAGCTTCTCGTTTTTGAACCTCACCGACGGCATCGCGCAGATGCAGCTCTCGAGCGGCACCCTGCGCATCCGCGTGAAGAGGCTTGGCACGGACGAGGACTTCGAAGTCGATACGCCGAACCTTGCGTTTTCGATTTTGCAACCGGGAATTTACACGATCAGCGTGGATCCTTCGGGGCAGACCACGGTGATCGAGGATCGCGTCGGAATCGGCCAGGTGACCGGAGCGGGTGCGTCGTACACCGTGAACCAGGGTGAACTCGACACCTTCAGCGGCACCGATCAACTCTACGCGCAGACCGACAGCATTTACGACAGCAACGACAACGATTTCGAAATGTGGTGTGAGCAGCGCGACCATCATCAGGACAATTCGGTTTCCCTGCGCTACGTCTCAGACGACGTGATCGGCTACGACGATCTCGACGATAACGGCGGATGGCGGCAGGACCCGCAGTACGGCTACGTGTGGTTTCCGCACACGACGATCATCGGTTGGGCGCCGTATCACTACGGCCACTGGGCGTACATCGCGCCGTGGGGATACACGTGGGTGGACGACGCGGCGTGGGGCTTCGCGCCGTTTCACTACGGACGCTGGGCGAATTTCAACGGCGCGTGGGGCTGGATCCCCGCGCCGCCGCGCCCTGCCTACGGCGACGCGGTGTACGTGAGGCCGATCTACGCACCGGCGCTTGTGGCGTGGGTGGGAGTCGGCGGAGGCGGCGTGGCGTGGTTTCCGCTGGGGCCGCGCGAAGTGTTCGCTCCTTCCTATCCGGTGAGCCGCAATTACTGGATGAACGTGAACGTATCGAACACGCGAGTGGAAACGACAGTGGTGAACAATTACTACAACACCGTGGTGGTGAATAAGACGGTGAACGTGACGAACATCACCTACGTGAACCAGCGCGTCGCCGGTGCGGTGGTGGCGACGACGCCGGCCGCGTTCAGCTCGGGGCAGCCGGTTGCGAAGAACTTTGTCGCGGTGCGGCCGCAGGAAGTTGAGTCGGCGCGCGTGACGGTGTTGACGCCTCCTACGGTGCCGCAGCGTGAATCGGTGCTGGGCGGCAGGCCGGCGGCGACGTCGCGCCCGCCGGCGGCAGTGGCGACGCGAGCGGTGGTGGCGAAGACGACTCCGCCGCCGCGTCCTCCGGCATTCGCACAACGGCAGGCTGCGATTCAAGCCAACGGCGGCAGGCCGCTTTCGGCGGCGCAGGTGAAGCAGATTCCGCCGGCGGCGCACGCGCAGGCTCAGCCTGTGGCGCAGGTGAAAGTCGCTCCGCCTGCAAAACCGGCGCAGATGAAGGCTGCTCCTGCGAAGGCCGCACCGGCGAATGCGAACCGGCCCGCGGATCGGACGGTTGAGGCGAATCGTCCCGCAGAACCAAATCGACCGGCCAACGCGCCTCCACCGCCTGCCGCAAACAATCGAGCGGAAGCAGCGCCAGAGCGGGCGCCTGCTGCGGCAAACGTGAATAACAATCGCCCGCCGACGGCGCGCCCTCAAGACGAGCAGCTCGAGCAGAAGCATCAGCAGGAAGCTGCCGATCTGAACAAGCAGCAGGACGAGGAACGCCAGAAGCTCGAACAACAACAGCAGGCCGAACGGCAGAAGCAACAGCAGCAGGCTGCCGACGCCGCGAAACAAAAGCAGCTCGACGAGCAGCACCAGCAGCAGCTCGAGCAGCTGCAGCAAAAGCATCAGCAGGAGCAGCAGCAGCTCCAGCAAAAGCAGGAGCAAGAGCACCGCGACGCGGAGAAGAAAAATCCACCGCCGCCCGCGAAGCCCAAACCAGAGAAGCCGCAGTAAGCCTGCATCGCGACAATTAGCGACGCGACAAAAGCGGAGCCGCCCACGCGGCTCCGTTTTTGTTTTGCGTCCATCCGCGCACGGTGTTCTGGCAACACGCGTGAGTCTGCACGACAAATATTTGCGAGTACGGTCGTGGAATAGGCAGGTATTGCCTGTGCTCTTCGTATCCCACGCTACAAAGTCAAACTCACAGGCACGACGTGCCTAATCCACAAGCGCTCGCACCTGATTGTGTGCGGAGTACGTCGTGAGCGTTGCCAGAATTGGATGCGCCGGTCGTAGGAGAACATCCTGCGCGGCAGGCTATTCCACGGGTGATTCCGCAGTTGCGACGATCGGTGGACAGGGACGCGCTATTTTTTTCAGGATGAGTGTGCAGTTGGGTGAGACGCGAAAAGGCCCGGCGTAAACGCCTGGCCACTACACCGGCGAGAACGCCCATGCTACTCGTCGCGTGCGAATTTATTTCTGCGGGTGCGTGGGATTGTAGTGTGCCGCGGTGGCGTGCGTATCGGGCAGCGTGACCTCCACGCGCATGAAGTACGGCGTGCCTTTGGGAAGGTGGTAGCCGTAGCCCATCGAGAAGAGCGGCCGCCGAACGACCGGCGTATCGGAAAGTAAAATAATCGTGGTGGGCGCTCCTGCCGCGGGCACGGCAAAACAAAAATCGGGATAGTGAACGTATTCGGCGAGCATGCCTTTCGGAATTTGCTTCGACATCGCTGTGCGGATATTGATGTTCGCGTGTTTCAGCTCTTTGGGTGAGTCGCCGGAAAGATCGTAGGCGCGAATCGCGGAGTCCTGCTCGAGATAATCGTCGCGGAAGACGAGCCAGTGCGAATCGTCGCTGAAATAGGCTGTGCCGCGCCGGCGGAGAGATACGACGCGCCATTTTTTGTCCGTGTCGGCGAGCGCGAGGAAGACGGACGCGTCATCCGAAAACGAGTGGCCGGGGACGGAATAGATTTTCCATTTTTTATCGGGCGAATCGAGCGAACGCGGCGTGGAGGAATTGAATTCGATTTGTACGGCGGGCTTGGACGCGCATTCGGCGGCGCGTGCGGGCGCGGCGGCGCACAGAGCGAGCGCGGCGACCAGAATCACGGCGAGCGGCAGGGTGCGGTGCATGCGCGTGAAATAATAACATCCGCGCCGGACCGAGCCGAAGCCGGGTCCACGGCTTGAGAGGCTCAATTCGAAGTCCGACAGCGTGTCGAGTACGCTGAGAGACCTGTGATGCCGAGCAGCATTACCCGAGGTTAAAAACGGTAGGTGTAGCCGGTAGTGAGCTGGAAATTGGATTGGCTGACGTAGTAATCGTTCGAGAGGATGTCTCCCGGCGGCTGGCGCGGATCGGTGTGGCTGGTAAGGTAGCGCACCACGGTGGTGCCGGCATCGACGCGCAGCGTGGAGTGGCGCGTGGCGAACCACTCGAAGATCGAGCCGAAATCCCACGCGAACCGCGTAGCCTGAACGAAAGACGCGCCGGAATCGATGGTGAGAGTTTTGTCGTAGGCGATGAAGCCGGGGCGCAGCTTCACGTACCATCCCCAGTTTTTTCCGGTGTAGCCGTAGCGCGGACCGAACTCGCCCTGCACCATCGTGCCTTTGCTGCTGTAGCCGCCGCCGGACGGAAACACATTCACGTCGGAATCCACCCACAATCGATTGGTGATGCGATAGGCGAAGTTCGCGCCGAAGCCGCTATTGCTCACGCGGCAGGAATAGCAAGTTTCGGTATCCACGGGAAGGCTCAGGTACGAATAGTGCGCGCCGATCTCCCAGCGCTGGATTCCGGACCAGTCGAACAACGGATCGCCGGCGCGGTGGTTGTGCGAGGGGAACAGGTTGCCGTCGTCGGCGCCGTAGATGCGGTAGCGATACCACGGCACTTTTCCTGCGACGAAATTCGACATCACGTGCGTGGGGCTCAGCGCGCCGCGCATGAGTTTCCATTTCAGCGGATCGTCGGGCTGGCCGGGCGCCCATCGGTCGGTGACTTCTTTTTCAACCACGTCCTCGAGCACGATCCAGCCCATGCCCACCGCGGGCGTGACGACGAAATCCACCCAGCCCGTATTGTTGGTGATGGGCTTTCGGCCGTCGGGGCGCGAGCAGGTGAGGTAGGGATCGCAGCCGGGACGGTAGAAGTAGCCGCCTTCGTTGCCAATCGCCGCTTCGGACAGAATCGGGCCGATTTCAAACTGCGCGCTGTACACCGCGGCCCAGGCCATCGCTTTTAGACGACTTGTCCAGTAATCACGATTCATCCCGAAGACCAGCGAGCGGCTGCGCGGATCGTTCTGAATCTGAATGTTGCCGGTGACGCCGCCCTCCATCGGATGGCCCACGTAGTTGACGATGAAATCGTCGCCGTCGCCCCACTGATTCATGTAGAAGTGGCGCGTGGAAGCGACGTAGTCATGCCAGAAGGGCTTGTGCCAGAGCAGGTAACGCAGAAACGGATCGTCGGCGATGCGGAAGCCGTGCTCGAGCAGCAGAAAGTAAAAGGATTGCTCGAGCGCGGGCCACCAGTGAAAGTTTTCGGCGTGCGGGATGGCGCGGTCCTGGTAGGCGAGCGCGTCGAAGTAGGACGGCCCCGCGAATGACGCGGAGGCGCTGAAAATTCCGGGCGCGTCGGCGGCGTTCAGTGTGAGGGAAGAGGAGTCGGATGTTTCGTCGTCTGCGGCCGAATGGTGCGGGGCGGCAAAGGTCGCGGCGCTGGAGAAATCGATGCCGGTGGCGAGGTGGTAGCGCGGCGCGGCTGCGGATTTTGCGGTGGCGCAGTTTGCGCGTGCCGGGAGCGCGGCGATCTTGGTTGGCGTGTTTGCGGCGGTCGAGCCGCAGGGAATCAGCGTATAACGCTGAAAATTCGCGAGCGCGGCGTCTGAGGGCGCGGATCCCAACCCGGCAAATTCAGCGGCGGCGAAATCGGCGTGCAGGGATTGTGCGCGGGCGGGAACGTGCGAAGCGGCGAGCAGGGCTGCGCAGAGACAACACCAGCGAAACGCTTTGCAGAAGCGAGACAGCGACAACGGACCTCCCGGCGGTAAATCGATTAGCGGCAACGAAAACGGGGCAACTAAAAATACCATAGACGGAAGAAACGGCGGGACATTACAAGGAAATTTTTGGGGGCGAGCGGCGTTTCACAGTGAAACGCTTCAGTGCAAGCGTGCAATAGGCACGTTGTGCCTGTGGATTTGAATTTGTGGTGTTGGAGACAAAGACCACAGGCACGACGTGCCGATTCCACCACCAGAGGACAGGGATTCGGGCCTGCCCGACGCGCTAGGCTTTCCAGAACGGCGAGGGGCCGACGTACTCGATGTCGTAGCGGCGATTGAATGCGACCGGGTCTTCGGCTGCCAGGTTGTGCGACTGCGCGTCGATGAAGTACTGCTCCATTTTTCCGGCGGGAGTGAATGCGATGAGCATGCGCGCCTGGCCGGGGCCAGCGGGCGAAAATGTGTGTGGGACGAGGCGAGGGGCGAGCACGGATTCTCCCGTACCCAAGCGAAGGCGTTTATCGCCGACTTGAAAATCGACGCTGCCCTCCATCACGTAGAACCACTCCTCCTGATTCAAATGATAGTGAAGCGCCGGGCCGCTGCCGGGTGTGGCGTGCTGGTGCTCGATCACGAATAGGCGGCCGTCGCAATCGGCGGCTGAGACTTTGAAGAGCAAAGTGCTGAAACCGAGGCTGTGCGGGTGGCCGGTGCGGTCTTCGCCCGCGCCCACGACGTGCAGGGCGGGCGCTTGCGCAGGCGGCGGAGCCGGAGATTGCGCGGCAAGTAATTCGGGAATCGCGGCGGCGGGAATTGCCGCGGCCGCGGTTTGCAGGAATGTGCGACGTTGCATCGGAATGGCCTCGTGACGGCGCGAAGGGAAATTCGGCCCATCATATCCGCGCGGACCGGAGTTGGCAAGCATGCAAGATTCAGCGATTGGGCTGTGCTCGCCGGCCGAGGAGAATTGTACGGAGGATCAGCGCGAGCACAATCGCGCCGGCGTTGACGACGAGAAGCGCCCAGACGGTGAGGAAGGCAATGAGGAACGGGAGATTTTGGCGCTCGTACACCCACGCGCCGCGTTCCGCAAATCCAAGCACTCCGAAGAGCGCCGCGGGGACCGGCACGACGGCAGCAAGACACGCGCAGGAACTTCTGAGGATGATGGGCCTGTAGTTTCTGTCGCGCCCGAGCACGGCCAGGATGCCGGCCACGATCATCCAGAACGGCGTGGCAAACCCAATGAAGATCCCGAACTTGTAAGAGAAAATTCCGCCGCGCAGCCATGACGCGAACAGCAGCAGAGGAACGCCGCCGCACACAAAGCCAAGCAGGAACGCGCCGGGCATCGATCCTGCCAGCGATTCCCACGTGCTCGAGGCCGGCGGCGTTTGCGATGAGGGAATCATGGGTGAGCTACAGCTTGGTTTGCCAGTCTGTGGATTTGAACCAGTAGGCGCGCTTGCGTTCGAGCCAATGGTTGCTGGTGCGCGAGGCGATCCAGGCGTTGAGGAAATTTACGAATTCAACGTCGCCGCGCGGGACGGCGAAGGCGGCCGGGTAGGTGGAGAGCGCGATGTCGCACAGGCATTTCACTTTGTCGGGGAAAAGCTGCGCGACGATGTCCGGGCGCGGGCTGTCGGCAACGGCGGCGTCGAGCTTGCCATCGACCAGATCGTTGAAGGCTTCGCCGGAGTCGGTGTAGTCGATGATTTGCGCGTTGGGCAGCACAACGCCGGCCATATCTTCCGCGGTGCTGCCTTCGAGCACGCCGATGCGAATCGAATCCTTGTCGAAGGCTTCGAGCTTGGTTTCCGCGGCGGCGGGGGATTTGGCGCTGGCGACGAGCTTGACGTCGGTTTCGTTGTAGGGATTGCTGAAGTCCACTTTGAGGGCGCGTTCGGCGCTGATCGAAAGGCCGCTCACGATGATGTCATATTTTCCGGCGAGCAGGTCGGGGATTAGGTCGCGAAACGGCGTGGGGTGGAATTCGGGTTTCACGCCGAGGTCGCGCGCGAGTTTTTTGGCGACGTCGATCTCGAAGCCGATCAGGTTGCCGTCTTTATCGTGCATCGCCCAGGGAATGATCAGCGCGACGCCGACGCGCAGCACGCCGGCCTTTTCAATCGCGACGAGAGTATCGGCGGTGACGCGCGGAGTGACGGTGCGGTGGCCTGCGCGCGCGCCGGGCTGCTCGACGCCGCTCGATTTCGGCGCGTTCGCCGTCGGTGATTTCGCGGCGGGCGCGGGATCTTGCTGTTGCGCTAGCGTGGCGACGCCGGTGGTGAGAATCAGCGCGATGGCTGCTGCAACAATGCGCGGCGTGCGGTGGGAAATGATGTCGGTTGCGCGAATCATGGCGGTGAGCGATCTCCTCTTCCTCGGTGCTGCTCGGCTCGATCTCGTTAAAAACAAAATTTAAAAGCACACAGGCAAGATTGCTTATGCTGCTCCGCGATATGCGAGCTTCAGTAGCGGCTCGGGCGGTCGTTGTAGCCGTCGTTGTAGCCATCGGCGAAGTCGCGCTCGAAGGCCGGCGGGAAGCGGTCGTTGTAGAAGCGGTAGTCGGAGCTGCGATCGTTGTCCCAGTCGCGCGCGCCGTGGCGGTAGCCGTCGCGGTAATACTGGCGGCGCAGCTCGGCGGTGTCGTCGTGGTTGCTGTCGTTGTCTTTATTCGCCGAGGCAATCGCGGAGCCGACGATGATCGCGCCGAGAATTCCTGCGGCGACGGCGGCGCCGGTGTTGTTGCCGCCGCCACCGCCACCGCGGCCGTAATCGAATGTGGCGCGGCAGCCGCGATCGACCCAGATGCCGCGATAGTCGTAGCCCCAGGTGCGGCTGTACACGCACGGGCTGCCGGAATTCTGCCGCACGAGGCGAACGTAATTTTGGGTATCGACGCGGCAGTATTTGTAGCGGCCGTCGTTGCTCGCGCAATTCATCGAGCCTTGCTGCGCGGTGGCCAGCGGGCAGAGAATCGCGAGCGTGAGAACCATCACGATGGCGGTGGTGCGGCGAAGATTGAACATGGTTGGCAGCTCCGAGTGCGGTGGAAACGCGGCAACGATACAACGGCGCGCGCGGAAATTCCAGCGCCCGCGCGCGTAGCTTAGACTAGCGCGGGTCTGGCTGGTCAGGACACGACGCAAACGCTCGCAACGCGAATTGTTCTTGGCGGCGTAAGCGCAGGCAGAGCCACTATGGAGTGCGGCGGGTCCTAACGACGCTTTCGCGCACGCCAGCATGACAGCGAATCGATCGGGCGCCTAGCGGCTACGCGTGCCACGCAAGTCGGCGTGAGGCTTTGGTGGTGCATGGCCTTCGGCCTGGTTCGCGCTTAAATCGAGGTGGACTTCGGGAAAGCGGCGTTAGGACCCGCCGCACTCCGATAGACGCTTGCGTTGCGGCGTAATTTGCGATCATCCATGTGCGCGTGGCTTGGCGCGTGCGCGGTTGCACCGGCAACTGCGAAGGCTTTCTAGGAGTTCAATGGGTCTCGACGCGGTTGTGTACCGGAACAAGGCGCAACTCGAACTAGGGGCGGACAAAGAAGCTGCGATCGTGGAGCCGGACACGGGAGAAGTTTATTTCGAGAGTGACGCGCTCGCACGAAAGTACAGTGAGCAGGGTCGGGCGGTGGCGCGCCGCGCAATCCGATTGTATTTGTGTGAACTTTTGCTGGAAGCGATTTTCCGGGTGCCGCACCCTTTTCTTCTCAAAAGGGTGCGAGCCGGGCACACGGCGCAGCGAGCGGTATTACCGCGCTCCATTGGATTACGTTTCCTCACGCACCCTTTACACCGAAAAGGGTGCGGCACCCGGAAAGGCACAAACACCGCGCTACTGCAGGTTGATCGTCATGGTGGTCCAGTCGAGCGTCGTCGTTGTGGACTGGTTGAGCAGGTCCATGCCTACGTTGCCGGCGAACCATTTGCTGGTGGGCGTGTTGTCTTTGGCGAGGACGTGCGCGGGTTTTAGCGTGACGGGCAAGCCGCCGACGGTGAGCGCGACGCTATCGACCACTACCGAGTCAAAGTCAGTGCTGCCGCCGACGCCGGTAACTTTTTTGGTTTCCTTGGTGCCGGCGGCGACCACGGCAGGGAATGCCCTGGAAAACGCCGGATAGAGGTAGGTGTGCTGCGCGCCGGTGTCGAGGCTCATCAGCAGCAGCGTGTGTTTGCAGAGCACCTGCGTGAAAGTGGAAGTGTCCTCGAGCGCGAGGCCGTACGTTGTGGCGTTCGTCCGCAGAAGCGCCGGCTGGAAATTAAACTCAAACGTCTTCTTCGCGGCGCTCCAGCGCTGATTTTTCATCGCGAGCAGCACGGGCATGCCGATGATGCCGCGTTTCCCGGCGGGCAAATCGTCAAACGGCGGATTCGCATCGGGGACGACGGTGAAAACCACGTGCGCGAAGTGCATTCCGCCGATGGCGAGATCGTTGGCGACGGCGACGCGCATCGCGATGTTCGCGCCGGTCATGGTGTACATCTGCGCGCCGGTGGACTGCACCGTAAGGCCGAGGCGCTTGGCTTCCGACTCGCTCATCATCGAGGTGGACGCGCCGTTGTCGAACGCGTATGTGGCCGGGGAATTGTTGATCGTGACCGGAAGGAACAGATTGCCATCGACAATTTCGATCGTAACGCTGGCGGATGGCTTCGGCACCGAGACGCTCAGGTCTCCGGCGTGCGCGAGAGTGGCGAGCAGGGTGCGCTCTTTCTTTTCGTCGTCGTCCGCGGGCGTGTAGTGATACAGGTCGAACGTGGTGAGCGCAGATTTGTAGCGGCCCTGGCGGTAGTAGAGAGCGATGAGGAGTTCGCGCGCCGAGGGCGAGCGGGTCGAGTGCGGTTCGCCGCGGATGTCCATTTTCAGGTCGCGGTCGGCGGCTTCGGTCTGGTTGAAGGCGGCTTCGACGGCGCCGCGGTAGAAGATGGGTGCGTGATCGGCGGCGTCGTTCACGGCGTCGCGAAGCGCGAACCACTGGTGCGTTTCGTAGAGGTGCTTGTAGTCGGGCGCGGCGGGCGCACTCGACGAAAGTCTGGCGGGAACGAGAAGTGCGCATGAGCCGGCGCACACTGCAAGAAAAGTCCCAAGAGCTGCGGAGAGACGCATCTTTCTTAGAATAACACGCCGGGCGCGGCGAAACTTTTGCGAATCGCACAACGCTGGGGCGAATTTGCAACGCGTGTGGTCTGACTCAAAACAAAAACGCCTCCGGGATAAGCGGAGGCGTTTTTATTTTGCGAGATCGAAAATAAGTTACAGCGTTTACGCGTTGGCGGTGCGGCGGCGGAGCAGCGCGATCGCCAAGAGGCCGGCGCCGAGCATGAGGTACGCGGCCGGTTCGGGCATCGTGCTGGTTCCGGCGGTGATGCTCAGAAGGTTCGCATCCGGCGTCCAGAAGTAGAACGTCGAGGGCGGCGTCTGGCCCGAGACCGTGTTGAACGTGATCCTGGAAGTGTTTCCGCTTTCGTTGAACGTGATGAACTGATCGCCGGCGCCGAGCGCTTCGTGGGTGCACGGCCCGTTGAGCGCCACCGGCGTCGAGTCGGCGGAGATTGCGCCCTGCGTGGGATCGTTCGGGTTGGCGCAATCAAACACGCCGTAACCGTCATTGATGTTGCTGAACGTCATCGTGTACGACGTGCCGGTCTCGAAGTTCGACGGAATCTGGAAAATATCGATCAACGGATCGACGCTGTCGTTTAAGTTGAAAAACGGCGTGACCGGGATTCCGTTGACGGTCGTCGGCGAATCGAAATTCGCGTCGGTCGCGAGGCCCTGCTGCGAAGCGCTGCGCGGCGTGTGCACGCTGTTGGCGAGCGCAGGACCGGCAGAAATGAGTGCGAGGGCCGAGGTAATGAGAGCAATGCGTTTGAACATGAGCGAATCTCCTGGGGGGACTGGATGCAAGCTTTGTAAGCGCGCACCCGCATAAAGTCAAGACGAAAGGATTGAAAACCCTGCGAATCGCCCGATTTTCATTGGGCGAAGTACTAGGACTCATCGTGCGTTCACACGCGGTTGAAGTGGAGGAGGCACAGCGTGCGTGTGGGCTCCGTCGCGCGTGCAGAAAAATCGAAGAGAGATCCTTCGGACGATGAATCGTCCTCTGGATGACGTCAAAGGCGATACGCCACTCGGGGGTTGAAGAGGCTGGCTACTCCGAAAGGGAGGCTAGTTCCACTCGTTGTGTCATAATCCGCCGTTAAGTAGCCTGGGTCGCTCACGATGGACGAGTCCAAACGCAATCCACCCGGCGCCGACGTGACCGCCGATATGAATTCGCCGTCGCGCGGCGCGGCGACGTCCGACTCGAATACGGGCGCGCAGTCCGGATCGCCGGAATCCAGCTACGCCTCCGGCACGCCGATCCACGCCGTTTTTCAGCCCAATCAAGTGCTCGCCGGCCGCTTTCGCGTGATCCGTTTTGTGGCGCGCGGCGGAATGGGCGAAGTGTACGAAGCCGAGGACGAAGAGCTGAACGAGCGCGTGGCGGTGAAGACGGCGCGATTCGAATCGGGGAAGTCGGCGCACGACGTGGAGCGTTTCCGGCGCGAGATTCAGCTGGCGCGGAAGGTGACGCATCCGAATGTGTGCCGCACGTTCGACGTCTTCCGCCACGGCACAACGCCGCTCGGCGCCGCGCCCTCGCAAATTCTGATTGTCAGCATGGAATATCTATCGGGCGAGACGCTCGATCGCCGGATTCGCAACGGCGCGCCGATGACGACAGGCGAAGCTCTGCCGATTGCCGAGCAAATGTGCGCGGGACTGGCGGCGGCGCACAACGCCGGCGTGATCCATCGCGATTTCAAAAGCGCCAACGTGATGCTGGTGCCGCCGCGCGAATCGAGCGGGCGTGGCTCGAGTGGCGCGTCGCGGGCGGTGGTGACGGACTTCGGACTCGCGCACGCGGAAGAGCGCGCCGAGCACACGTTGACGCAGCCCGGCGACATCGTCGGCACTCCGTCGTATATGGCGCCGGAGCAGCTCGAAGGCGGCGCGATCACTCCGGCGACAGACATCTACGCGCTCGGCATCGTGCTGTACGAAATGGTGACGGGCCAACTGCCGTTTTCGGCGGACACCCCGTTTGCGGTGGCGATGAAGCGGCTGAAAGAGCCGGCGCCGGCGCCGCGGTTAATGGTGCCGGATCTCGATCCGCGATGGGACGCGGCGATCCGGCGATGCCTGGAGCGTGAGCCTTCGAAGCGGTTCGCTTCCACCGAAGAAGTGGCGAGGGCGCTGCGGGGCGAATCGGTGGCCGTGCCGCGAACCGGCACCGAGACCGAGGTGATCAGAA
Organism: uncultured Acidobacteriota bacterium; assembly: GCA_963702125.1. Lineage (GTDB taxonomy): Bacteria > Acidobacteriota > Terriglobia > Acidiferrales > UBA7541 > Palsa-295. The sequence goes on along the minus strand of OY969716.1, from coordinate 1,673,092 downwards.
AACCGAAGCCCGCGTGGGTGCGGATTGGGGTTCCGCTTGTGCTTGGCTTGCTTTTTATCGCGGCGGCGTACGAGGGTGCGATGTGGTGGGTGCGGCATCGCGCGGCTGCACACGAGGCGGAACTGGCGCAGCAGGCCGAAGTTGCGGCGGGCGCGCGGCGTTCCGTGGCGATTCTGGGATTTCAGAACCTCAGCGGACGCAAAGACGCCGACGCGCTGGGAAATATTTTGTCGGACAGTTTGTGGTCGCAGCTCGACACCGAGCAGCTGCGCGTGATCCCGCAAGCCCGCGTGGACGAAATGAAGCAGAACCTGAAGATCGGCGACGGCGCGAAATCGCTAACGCAAGATCAGCTTGCCGCCATCCGCAAATTCCTTGGCGCGGATGTGCTGGTGCTGGGCTCGTACAACGTGACCGGCGCGGCGCAGCACGCGAACGTGCAGTGGAACATTCACCTTCTGAACGGCGTGAGCGGCGAGAGCGCGGGATCGATCGCGCAATCCGGCAACGAGAGCGACCTGAATGGACTGGTTGTCCACTCGGGGCGCCTGGTGCGGCAGAATCTGGGCGTGGCGCTTTCGGCCGCGGAAGAGGCGCGGATGGACGCGTCGCTTTCGAGCAACGCGGACGCGATGCGCTTCTATTCCGAGGGGCGCGAGAAGATGCGGCAGTTTGACGTGCTGGCCGCGACGAAACTTTTGCAGCAGGCGGTGACCGCCGATCCGGAGTTTGCGCAGGCGCATGCGGCGCTGGCGCAGGCGTGGGACGCCCTCGGGTTCGAATCGAAAGCCGCGGATGCAGCGCGGAAAGCGCTCGACGCCGCAAAAGGGCTTTCCGCCGAAGCGAAGAGCCGCGCGAGCGCGCAGCTTTATTCCGCGACGCGCGACTGGCCCAGGGCGATTCAGGAGTATTCGCAGCTGTGGGCGCAGTATCGCGACGAGCCGGAATACGGACTGGCCCTGGCGAACACGCAAATCCGCGCCGGCAAATCGAAAGACGCGCTGACCACCGTGAATCAACTGCGGAGCCAGGCGCTTTCGCCGGGCGTTGGCGCGCAGGTGGATCTGGTGGAAGCGCGCGCCAACGGCGATCTATCCGATTACAAAGCGGAGCTCGATTCGGCCAACGCAGCCGCAACGGCGGCATCGTCGATGGGCGCGCAAGTGCTGCTCGCGCGTGCGCGCATTCTGCAGTGCTACGCGCATCTCACGCTGGGCGAGCCGGACGCCGCAAAGCCGCTGTGCGAAGAGGCGAAGAAAATCAATCTGGCCACCGGCGACCAACTCGGCGCGGCTCGTGCGTCAAACGATATTGCAAACGCCTACTTCAATGCGGGGAACAATGCGGCCGCCGAGCCGCTCTATCAGGAAGCGCTTAGCATCGCGCAGTCCATCGGCGACGCGTATGACGAAGCCGGGGCGCTGAACAATCTCGCGAATATCGAAGGCGCGCGCGGCGATCACGCGGCAGCGGTGAAGACTTACGAAAAGGCGATCGCCTTGGCGAAAGAACGCGGCGAGCAGGGCGACGTGGCGATGGCGCAACAGAACATGGCGCTGGATTTGTACGCCGAGGGCGAAAACGCGCGCGGTGCGGAGGCGTACGCCAGCGCGCTGAAGACGGTGAGAGAACTCGGCGACCGGAATCAGGAAGCGGCTGTGCTCAACGCACGATGCCTCGCTCTGTACACGACGGGCGAGCTTGGGAACGCGCAAAAGGATTGCGCCGAGTCGGTGAAGATCCGGCGGGATATCGACGCTCCGGCCGAAATGGGACGCTCGCTCGCAGCCCTGGGCATCATACAAATCGCGCAAGGCGATTTGAAAGGTGCGGGCGCGAGCCTGAATGAATCGGTATCGGCGCTGGATACCGTGGGAGCGAAGCCGGATGCGGCCTACACGCGAATCTCGCTGGCGCAGCTTGCGATGGAAGACAAGCGGCTGATGGACGCGACGAAATTCGCGACCGATGCGGCGACCGAGCTGGCGGCCGAGAAGGACAGCGCGGGCGAAGCGGAGGCGCGGCTCACGCTGGCGCGCGCGATGCTCGCCAGCGGCAACGTGGACGGCGCGAAGGTGCTGAGCGATCGGGCGACCGAGCTTGCGTCGGCATCGGGTGATCGCGGCGCGAAGCTCGATGCGGCGGTGGTGGCGGCGCTGGCCGCGTCGAAAGCAGGGAAGGTGAACGACGCGATCGTGCAGCTCAGTGCCGCGCAGAAGGATGCGCGCGCGGCGGGGTTGATCGCCACGGAGTACGACGCGCGGCTCGCGCTCGGTGAAACGCAGATTGCCGCGGGTCGCAAAGCGGATGGCCGCGCCACGTTGAAGGCGCTCGCGCAGGACGCGAAGCAGCATGGCTTCGGCCTCATTGCGCAGAAGGCGCAGGCGGTGGCGGCAGGGATCGCAGTCGTGGAATAGGCACGTTGTGCCTGTGCATTTGATTTTGTGCCGTGCGATACGAAGGCCACAGGCACCACGTGCCTATTCCACATTCGCAGCCGCGCAGAATCCGAGTTAACTTTCTTGCTTTTGCTGGTCACGGCACGACCGTCAAATCTCATCCGCTTCAAATTCACTTTCGCTGATCGGCGCTACAGCCACTATCGGAGTGCGGCGGGCCCTGACGCCGCTTTGTTCACGCTAGCACCAGCAGCGATCGGTCACGCGCCTAGCGAGCAATGCTCTCAGACTCGTGCGACGGTTGGTGGGCGGCTGGCCTTCGGCCTTGCTTGCGCTTGTAGTGTGGCTTAGTGCGGGAAAGCGGCGTCAGGGCCCGCCGCAGTCCGATAGACGTTCGCTCCGGTGAGCGTTCTGAGACGTGAGCCAACGTAGCGCTGTGGCGCATGCATGGCTGCACAGGCAAAGTCGACATCGCGATAGTATTGATCCCGTGATGAGTCACGCTGCCGCCACATTCACGTGGATCATTTCCGTCGCCAGCATCGTGTGCATGCTGGTGCGTCCGATGAAAATTGCCGAGGCGTACTGGGCGTGCGGAGGCGCGCTGTTGCTGGTGGTGACGCGGCTGATTCCCACGCAAGCCGCGACAGGCGCGATCAAGCAGGGCTGGAACGTTTACCTTTTTCTTGCGGGCATGATGGTGCTGGCGGAAATTGCGCGCGAAGAGGGGGTGTTCGATTGGATGGCGGCGGCCGCGGCGATGCGCGCGCGAAATTCTCCGGGGCGGCTGTTCGTTTTGATCTACGGCGTCGGCGTGGTGGTCACGGCGCTGCTATCGAATGACGCGACGGCCGTGGTGCTGACTCCCGCCGTGCTGGCCGTGGTGCGGCGCGTGCGCGTGGAAGATCCGAAGCCGTATCTTTTTGCGTGCGCGCTGGTGGCCAACGCGGCGAGCTTCGTATTTCCGATTTCCAATCCGGCGAACCTGGTCGTGTACGGCAAGCATCTTCCGGCGCTGGTCGATTGGTTCAAGATTTATGCGGCTGCGGCTGGCATGTCGATTGTGGTGACGCTGGCCGCATTGTGGTGGATTTCGCGGCGGGCGTTGCGTGTGGCGATGGCGCGCGTGGCGATGAGCCGCACGGCGATGACCGCGGGAGCGGGCAGCCACGCGCGGCGCACGCTGCCCGTGCTGCTCGTCGCGACGGCGGTGATGATCATCGCGTCGGCGCTGGGCGTGCCGCTGGGGCCGCCGACGATTCTTGTGGGAGTGGCGGCGCTGCTGATCGCCACGCTGCGCGAGAGCGACATGCTGGTGCGCGTCGCGCGCGGAGTGTCTTGGTCTGTGTTGCCGCTCGTGGCGGGGCTGTTTGTGATCGTGGAGGCGCTCGAGCGCGCGGGGCTGCTCAGTGCCGGGCTTGCAGGATTTAACGCGCTTGCGGCGCACGCGGGTTGGGTGGCGCGCTACGTCGCGGCGTTTGCCGTCGCGCTTGTTGCGAATGGCATGAATAATTTGCCCGTCGCGCTGATGGGCGGCGCGATCGTGGAGCACGCGGGGCAGGCGACGCCAATGGCGCACGCGATTCTGGTGGGCGTCGATCTCGGGCCGAATCTCTCTGTGACCGGCTCGCTGGCCACGATTCTGTGGCTCATCGCGATGCGCCGCGAAGGCGTGGAGATTTCAGCGTGGGAATTTCTGAAGGTCGGCGCAGTGGTGATGCCGCTGGCGCTTGCGGCGAGTTTGCTGGTGCTGAGGTGAGTGGAGTCTGCACTACAAAGAGCACACAGACAATGTCTATGCCACACAAGGCACTCTAACGTTTGTGTGCCGCGGCGGATCGATTTGCGGATTCGGTGTGGTTGAGAAACGAGACTGATCGAAGAACAATGCGCGTTGATCCACGCACACAATTAAGGGTGGTTTGTGTGGCATAGACATTGTCTGTGTTCTTTTGTCGTCCGGTGGTGCGTCAGTTGGGGACGCGGAGCTGGCGGACCATGTCTATGCCACACAAGGCACTCTAACGTTTGTGTGCCGCGGCGGATCGATTTGCGGATTCGGTGTGGTTGAGAAACGAGACTGATCGAAGAACAATGCGCGTTGATCCACGCACACAATTAAGAGTGGTTTGTGTGGCATAGACATTGTCTGTGTTCTTTTGTCGTCCGGTGGTGCGTCAGTTGGATGCGCGGAGTTGGCGGACCATGTCTATGCCACACAAGGCACTCTAACGTTTGTGTGCCGCGGCGGATCGATTTGCGGATTCGGTGTGGTTGAGAAACGAGACTGATCGAAGAACAATGCGCGTTGATCCACGCACACAATTAAGGGTGGTTTGTGTGGCATAGACATTGTCTGTGTTCTTTTGTCGTCCGGTGGTGCGTCAGTTGGATGCGCGGAGTTGGTTTGATTTTGTGGCGTCGCTGACGAAGACCACAGGCACGACGTGCCTATTCCACGGTGCAGGAGGCGGCGCGGGCCAGGAGGAAGTCGCGCTCACGGGAATTTTGTGTGAGCGCTGCTGCGCGTGCGAATTCGTCGCGGGCTTCGTCGAAGCGGCCTAGCTTGCGCAGGAAATCGGCGCGGACGCTGGGGAGCAGGTGGTAAGTCTTCAGCGCGGGATCGCCCGCGATTGCATCGATCACTGAGAGTCCCGCAGCGGGGCCATCCGCCATGCCAACGGCGACGGCGCGATTCAGCTCCACGATCGGCGACGGCGCAACCTGCGCGAGCGCGGCGTAGAGCGCCGCGATGCGCGGCCAGTCGGTGGCATCGGCGGTATTCGCGCGAGCGTGGCACGCGGCGATCGCGGCTTGCAGCGTGTACGTGCCGACCGCGCCCAGCGCGCGGCTCAGATCTTCCGCGCGCGCAAGCGCCGCCAGGCCGCGATGAATCAGCAGCTGATCCCACAGCGTGCGATTCTGCTCGAGCATCAGAATCGGTTCGCCCCTGGCATTCACGCGCGCACGCGAACGCGACGCCTGAATTTCCATCAATGCGACCAGGCCGTGCACCTCCGGCTCCTGCTGCGCGAGTTCGGCGAGGATGCGGCCGAGGCGAAGCGCATCCTGGCAGAGTTCGGGGCGATGCCAATCGTCACCCGCGGTGGCGGAATAGCCTTCGTTGAAAATCAGGTAGATCACCTGCAGCACGCTGGCGAGGCGCTGGGAAAGTTCTGCGCCGCGCGGAACTTCGAAGGGGACTTTCGCGTCGGCGAGCGTGCGTTTCGCGCGAACGATGCGCTGCGCGATGGACGGCTCGGGCACCAGAAACGCGCGTGCGATTTCGGTGGTGGTGAGGCCGCCGATCAAACGCAAAGTGAGCGCGAGTTGCGCGTCGGTGCCGAGCACGGGATGGCATGACGTGAAAATCAGGCGCAGCAGGTCGTCGCCAATGTCGTCATCGAGCGCGGTGACGTAGTCGGGCATGGAGTTCTGTTGCTGCTCGCCGAGATCGCGGCCCAGCTCGCTGTGCTTGCGCTCGAGCATTCCGCGGCGGCGCGTGAGATCGATCGCGCGATGCTTTGCGGCCTGCATCAACCACGCGCCGGGATTCGACGGGACGCCTTCGCGCGGCCATTGTTCGAGCGCGGCCACCAGCGCGTCGTGCGCGAGGTCTTCGGCGGCGGCCACGTCGCGCGTGATGCGCGTGAGGCCGGCGATCAGGCGCGGAGACTCGATGCGCCACACAGCGTCGATGGCGGCGTCGGTTTTGGCGCGCGCGGGTGGCTTGGGCGCGTCGGTTGTGGGAGTGCTCTCGGGCATGTGGAGCACTCATCACAACATTTTTCACGCGGCGCTGCAATGCACTCCGGTAGCACCGGCAATCGTGCCTGTGAATCGCCGCGCTAGCGGCGACGGAAGTGGCTGTTGAACTTGTGCGCGCGTTGGTGCGAACTCAAAACCGGAGAACGGCGCGGCATCGAGCCGCGCCGTTCTCCCACAGGCAGGATTGCCTGTGCTACTTGCCGGCGCGCTTGCCGGTGTGACGTACGACCACAGGCACGACGTGCCTATTCCACTCGACGCGGCTGCCGTCGGATTCGAGTGGCGAAGGGCGACGCTGCCTCCGAAAGCGATGCAGAGGCAAAGAGCCGTGGCCGCGGCGGTGCGATAAGCGGATTGCGCGACGCGCAATTGCGGCTCGCGGTGGCGTTGGCTCAGCCCGAAAAGCATGGCGATGGCGACGAGCTTGATCAAGAGCACGATGGCGCCGGAACTGTCGTTGAGCGGGTCGCCGTTGTGAATATGCGTCAGCACCGCGCCGAACATGTCGATCATCAGGCCGAACCAGGCCGGTATCCTGGCCCACGGCAGCAAAAGAGCCATTCCGCCGAAAATTTCGGCGATGTCGATAAATTTCAGAAAGCCGGTGGAGTATCCCGACTGGGTGAAAAATTCGGTCATCGGTTTCATGGCGAACGCTTTGGCGACGCCGGCCAGCACGTACGTGAAGGCGAGGCTCAGAAAAAAAGCATCGAGAAGCGCGGAGTCGGTGAGAAACCCGCGCGCGTCTTTCCGCCTGAGCGCCAAGCCGAATGCCGCGCCGAACGCCACGTTCGAGAGATCTCCGGCCAGGGCGCCTACAACGCCGACGAATCCGGGTGGATTCGCGACGGCGGAGAAGACGTATGTAGCGATGCGAATCGCCGCGAGAAGCGCGAAAGCGAAATAGAAGATACGCGCTAGTCGGGGCGCGGGCAGGCGTTCGGCAGACTTGCCAAACAGTGCGCCCAGGACGAAGCCCGCGGCGATCAGCGTAAGAAGGTAATCGACTCGATAGAACATCGGCGTGATCCTCCGCTCACGTATGCTGGGCAGCGAAACGTCAACAAGAAGCCCAACGGTTCGTGCATTGGACGGAGTGCGTCGCGTTTCGGTGGCAATGTGGTCGCGCTTTCTGTCACGAGCCTGTGTGCGTGCCGACCTGCGCGAGCGTTGCTGGTCACAAAGAGTTTGAGCAGCGCTGCAATGCACTCAGGTAGCACAGGCAATCGTGCCTGTGAATCGCCGCGCTAGCGGCGAGGGAAGTGGCTCTTGAACTTGTGCGCGCGTTGGTGCGAACTCAAAACCGGAGAACGGCGCGGCATTGAGCTGCGCCGTTCTCCCACAGGCAGGATTGCCTGTGCTACTTGCCGGCGCGCTTGCCGGTGTCGAGTAAGACCACAGGCACGACGTGCCTATTCCACGGCCGACCGCCAGGTTGGCTGTCGGACGCGCGTCGGACTCGCGCACTACATGCTCGGGGGCGCGGAGCCGTCGGACCATTTTCCTGCGCCGATCAGATAAACGTTGATCACCGGGAAGGACTTCAGTTCGGGATACGCGTCGGGAGAGATGGCCCACATGGGCGCGCCCATCACGGGCGAGTTTGGTTGATTCGCGCCCCAGGCCGCGGCGTCCTGCGAGGAATAAAACATCATGTGCGGCATGTTGTGGCCGTCCTGATCGGTCAGGTACGAATCCTTGGACATCATGTAGCTCACCGTGCCGGGCTCGAGCGCGGGCAATTCTTTTTTGTCGATCGCGGCTTTGAGGCCGGCGATGATCTCGGCTTTGGATTTTCCGGCGAGCACCAGCTCGGTGCGTTTGAAGTGGTACGGCAGCACGGAGCGGACGGCGGGAGCGTTGACGCATTCCGCGGCGCGCACTTTGGGATTCCAGAATTCAGGATGGTCAAACATCGCGCCCCAGCTGCGTCCGACCCAGCAGGCCCAGCCGTTTGTGCCCGTCGCGGCGGATTCGTATCCGTGGCGCGTGAGCACGTACACAGTTGCGTCGTGCGAGACGGCGTCGGGAGCGGCGCTGCGGGCGAGGGCGATTTCCGCGTCGCGGGGCATTAGATATTGATCGACTGGGGCCATGGTGGGGTAAGGATTTGCGGCAGGCGCTGCTGCTTGTGCGGATTGTGCGGATGTGCGGTGAGGTGCGAGCACGGCGGAGAGAAGAAAAGCTGCGACTAGGAAAGTGGCCTGGGTTTGGTTTCGTAGCATTGGTGTCCTCCAGAATTGATGCTGATGAAAAGCACACAGGCGAACTCCAGCCTGTGCCACCTGCTTGTCTTAACTGCTGTGGCCTGGGTGCGTGAGCGATTGTGCCTGCTCGGCGTGTGGCGGTCGTAGGACGCCGCGCTACGTTTGATTGCCGGGCGTGTACTGATCCTCGGCCAGGCGATCCGCGAATTTCTTCTGGCATTCGGGATCGAAGTCGGACGCGTCGTAGAAGCGGCGGATTTCGACCATCTCGGTGTCCGAGCCGGGAATTTTCGACGCCCACTGTTTTGCTTCTTCGGGCGAATCGGCCTTGATGATCCAGAAACCGCCGACGACTTCCTTCGATTCGGGGAACGGACCGTCCACGACTTTCGACTTTCCTCCCGCAAACGTGACGCGCGCGCTCATCGTCGCGGGCGGGGTGAGGCCGTCGAGCGCGACGAGCACGCCGGCTTTCGCGAGGCTGTCGTTGTACGCGCCCATTCTTGCCATCGCTTCCTGCGGCGGCGTGAAGCCGGCTTTGGCTTTGCCGTAGTCGCGGGGATACATGATCATCATGAATTTCATTGGCGTCTCCTTAAGAAAATCTTCCCTTCATTAATTCGTCGAACGACCTCGCAGGGAATCGACATCGGCGCTGCGAGATCGTAAGAGGACAGGGCTTGGGCCCTGTCCGACGCTACTTCTGGTTGCCTAACTTGGAGCCGGACTCGGCGAATTTCGTCTGGATGTCCTGGTCGAAGTCGGCGATCTCCACCACGCGCCGGACCTCCACAACTCCATCTTCCATGCAGGGAATGCGCGAGGCCCATTCGTAGGCCTCTTCCTTGGACTTCACTTCAATCATCCAGTAGCCGGCGATCACTTCTTTCGCTTCGGTGAACGGGCCGTCGGTGACTTTCGCCTTGCCGCCTTTGTAGGTGAAGCGCGCGCCCATGGCCGGCGGCGTCAGGCCATCCATGGCGAGCAGGATGCCGGCCTTCTTCAATTCGTCGTTGTAGCGGCCCATCGCGTAGAAGGCTTCTTTGTCTTTTATTTCGGCGGGCTTGTCGCTGCTGAATTGCGCAGGGTTGCTTAAAATGACCATCATGAAACGCATGGCGATCTCCTTGAGGTTCGAGCGGACGGTATCGGTGCCGTCTCTTTTATATAGGAGCTTGGCTCGCGCTCGCCTCGAAAACTTGCGGCGGGGCGGCTCTACTGATGCGTCGAATGGGTTGGAGGGGAATCGACATGGGTTTTGGGGATTTTGTGGAAGCGCGAAAGCGCGTCGGACAGCCACACTGGCGGTCCTCCGACGATTGCAGCGCGCCCATCTGGCAAGCTCTCTCGCGAACGACAATCACACTAGGGAAGGACGGTTGTGGCACAGGCTGCTGTTGCCTGTGAGTGGCTGCACAACCTACACAGGCAACAGCAGCCTGTGCCACCTGCTTTCTCCCCTATTTTGGCTGTGCGCCGGCAATGTCGGTTGCCAGGATTGGTGGCGGTGATCGTAAGACGACCGCCAGGGTGGCTGTCGGACGCGCGCGCGGCGCGCGTTACTGCGCTGGGGCGAACTCCTGGCTCATCCAGTTTACGAAGGCGCCGGTGGATTGCTTGCGGCCCAGGAAATTGGTGACCAGGTCGTTCGCGGGCATGCCGCCGGTTTGCTCGAGGACCGTCTGCCGGTAGCGCAGCGCTACTTCGGGCGCGAGCAGGTTGTTGCGATCGAACTGGCTGAAAAAATCCTCGGCAATGACTTTGTCCCACAGGTAGGTGTAGTAGGCGGAGCTGTAGCCCACCAGATGATCGAACGCCGCGATCATGTGATCTCCGGGCACCAGCGCGTAGGGCAGGAAACGCTTCCGGTTGTCGGCCATGACGGTATCGAGCTTGGCGGGGTCGGGCGCGGTGTTGTGCAGTTCAAACGAAACGTTTGTATAGACAAGTTGTCCACGCACCCACAGGCCGCGGCCAAACGCATCGGCGCGATTGGCACGTTCGACCAGCGCCGCCGGAATCGCCTCACCCGTCTTGGGATCTTTCGCGAAAGTCGCAAGCACCTTCGGATCGTGCATCCATTCCTCGAGCATCTGCGACGGCGCTTCGACGAAATCCGATTCCAGATTGCCGCTGAAGCCGACCCACTCGCGCTGGCCCTGGAAAATCCAGTGCATCAAGTGGCCGAACTCGTGGAAGAAGGTGGTGACGTCCGCGTATTCCATCAAGCCGGGATCGCCGGGCTTGCCGCCGGGAAAATTGCAGATCAGCATGGCTTCGGGAAGCTGCGTGCCTTTTTTGCCGTCAAGCAGCGGGTTGCTGCTGAACCACTGGTTCTTGCCGGGCCGCGGATGCATGTCGAGATAAATGCGGCCGAGCTGCTTGCCGGCGCCGGCCCCCGCGCCCGCGTCGTACACGTCGAAGGTGCTCACTGACGGGTCCCACACAACGGCGTCTTTCACCGGCTCGAAGCGGATGCTGAACAGTTTGGACGCGACGTCCAGAATTCCCTGCTGCACGCGGTCGTAGGGGAAGTAGGGCCGCGCCTGCTCCGAATCGAAATTGAATTCCGTGCGGCGGAGCTGCTCGTAGTAGAAGTCGCGGTCCGAGGCGGAGACTTGCGAGATCGAGGGATCGGACTTGCGCGCGGTGGCGAGGACCATCTGATACTCGCGATCGGCGACCGGCTTGGACACCTCGTCTAATTGATCGATGAACTGCCCGATGTTGGCGGAGGTGAGGGCCATCTTGTCGGCGGCGTTGAAGCCGGCCCAGTGTTTGTAGCCGAGCGTCTGCGCGAGTTCATCGCGGCGCTTCAGCAGGTCGGCGAGCAACGCGATGTTCTTCGGGTACGCGCGATCGTCGTAGGCGAGATACATGCGGCGGCGCAGGTCGGCGCTTTTTGCGAATTTTAGAATGGGCGTCACGTCGGGATTGTCGCTGGTGAGCGTGACGGAGCCGTCGGCGGCGGCCGGATGCGATTTGAGGAAGTCGGCGGGCATGCCGTCGAGCTCGGCGGCGCTCTTCACTACAACTTTGATTTGCGATTCCTGGATGTTGCGCTCGATCTCGGTAGAGATTTTGGTGATTTCGTCGTTCAGCGACTGGACGCGGGCGCGCGTGGCGTCGTCTTTATCGACGCCGGCGAGGCGGAATTCCAGAAGAGTGCGCTGGAGATAATATTTGGTGGCGGCGTCCGAATTTGAGGCATCGACGGCGGCGAGGGCGTTGTAAATTTTCGGATTGAGGGAGACCGCGGTTGCGACGGTGCTGATTTTCTGAATCATTTGCTGCGCGCGGTCGCGGATCTTGGCGTCGGGACTGACGTTCTGCATCGCGCCGGCCTGCATGCCGGCGGCGTCGAGGTGGAGCGTGGCTTCGTCAAACGGCGCGAGCGTATTTTCGACGGTGCGCGGGCCGGTGACGGCGAGCATCTGGTCGAAGGATTTTTGCGCGAGCGCAAGTTGCTCGTCGATGCGCTTCTGGAAAATGTCGGGAGTGAGAGGCGCGTCCCACAGGTGCGGGCCGTAGGGAGTTTGCGCGGGAGTGGGCGCTGCTGAGACGAGCGCGACGGCGAAGATGGCGGCGAGCGCTGCGACGGCGAGTCGCATGGACGAATGGGTGCGGAGGATCGAGTGGAAGAGGGACATTCAACGGCTCCTTGAGTGTTGCGGTTTAGAACGATAGACGCGCCGGCGCTCGATTGGAAAGCGGAAATGTGTGCGGGTGCAGAGTTGGGCCAGCTGAAATTTATCTGAAATGTCGGACAGCCACCCTGGCGGTCCTCTTACGACTGCCGCTTAGACCCCTGGCAAGCTCTCTCACGGATGAAAGTCACATTAGGGGAGGACGGTTGTGGCACGGGCTGCTGTTGCCTGTGGAGGGCAGCACAAGAGCACACAGGCAACAGCAGCCTGTGCCACCTGCTTTCTTAACGATTGTGACCGTAGGCCGGCATGGCAGTTGCCATCAGGGCGATTTGCAGTCGTAAGAAAACCGCCGGGGTGGCAGTCTGACGTCTGATGCCAATGCTGCGTTTTATAGTGTGAAGCGTTTGCTGGCTGGGGTGAGGTGACAGAACGGTGTAAGCGGCGCGCGCGGGAATTTGCTAGTATTTGCGCGGCCAGTCGTACGGGCGAGCACGCAGCCGGGAGGGCACTTTCATGTCCAGCAGCCGCAGCAATCGCAACGCAGCGCATCGAGCGACACTCACAATGCTTGTACTGATCTTCGTCGTCGCAATCTCAGCGCTCATCGCGCCCACTGCGGCGCGCGCGCAGGGCGGCCAGGAGGATGTGCAAGCGCCGGTGAAACAATTTCCGAAAGTCGCCGCCGGTGAAATCACCACGGCGAACGGCGTCGTAAACGGAACGCTGGGCGAAGACGGCACGATCCGAATTTATCGTGGTATCCCGTTTGCGGCGCCGCCGGTGGGCGAGCTGCGCTGGCGCGAGCCGCAGCCCGCGGCGACTTGGACGGGCGTGCGCGACGGATCGGAATTTGCGTCGCGCTGCATGCAGACGCGCGTGTATGCCGACATGGTGTTCCGCAGCAAAGACATCAGCGAAGACTGCCTGTACCTGAACGTGTGGACGCCAAAAAACGCGACGGGCAAGAAACTGGGCGTGATGCTGTGGTATTTCGGCGGGGGATTTGTGTCGGGCTCGAGCGACGAATTCCGATACGACGGCGAGGCGCTGGCGAAGAAGGGAGTGATCATTGTCACGTGTAACTACCGGCTGGGAATTTTCGGGCTGTACGCGCACCCGGAGCTGACCAAGGAATCGCCGCATCACGCGTCGGGCAATTACGGCCTGATGGACCAGTCCGCGGCGCTGGATTGGGTGGTGAAAAATATCGCGGCGTTTGGCGGCGACCCGAAGAACATCACCATCGGCGGCGAGAGCGCGGGCAGCTTTTCGGTGAGCGCGCAGATGGCGTCGCCGCTTTCGATCGGAAAATTTCAGAAGGCGCTGGGCGAGTCCGGCGCGTTCTTCTCCAACGGAAGCTCGCCCATCCGCACACCGCCGCTGGCGGCGGCCGAAGAGGCGGGCGCGAAATACGCGGCGTCGCTCGGCGCGCCTTCGATTGCGGAGATGCGCGCGATTCCCGCGCAGAAGCTGCTGGAAGAAACCGCCGCGCAGCACGATTATCATCCGAGCCACGACATCGACGGTTATTTCTTCCCGGCAAGTCCGGCGGAAATTTTCGCGGCGGGCAAGCAGGCGCACGTGCCGCTGCTGGCCGGATGGAATCGCGACGAAGTGAAGATGATGGTGCTGTTCAACCCGAAGAAGCCGACGCCGCAGTCGTTTGCGGACGATGCCAAGGCGAAGTACGGCGACGCGTCGGTGGAATTCCTGAAGCTGTATCCGGCATCGACGGACGCGGAAGCGATACAGTCGGCGGAAGCGCTGGCGAGCGACAACTTCATCATTTTTTCCACCTGGAAGTGGATCAACCAGCAGGTGGAAACCGGGAAGTCGCCGGTGTACCACTACATTTTCGAGGAAGTGCCGGCGACGAAGCCGGGTTCGACCATTGGGCCGTCGAAAATTCCGGCCAGCGAAGTGGGGGCGCGTCACGCCGGCGAACTCGAATACGTTTTCGGGACGCTCAGGTGGGAAGCGCTGCCGTGGACGCCGGCGGATTTTAAGGTGAGCGAGCTGATGGTGACGTACTGGGCGAATTTCATCGCCAAGGGCGATCCCAACGGCGCTGGTTTGCCGAAGTGGCCGCGCTACGATGCCGCCGATCACTGGCAGACGATGCATCTGGTGGACGATTCGAGCGCGGCGGCGCCTGAAGCGAACCGTGGGCGGTACATTTTCATGGATCAGCAAGCGCCGAAGCTCATGCAAGCGCAATCGAAGTAGCGGCCGAATTTGCCTTTCCGGGTGCCGCACCTTTTTCTTTGCAAAGGGTGCGTGCTGCCGATTCGCGACCGAAAACCACGTGTTCGCGACGCCGCTTGAACTTTCCTCACGCACCCTTTTTGAATGGAAAGGGTGCGGCACCCGGAAATTCAGAAACACGCTGCGGCGTGCAGCCCGGCGAATCAGCTCCACTTCAGCGTGGTGATGGAATCCTCGCTCAGCGAAACTTTGGCGATCGCGCCGGCGCACTCGACGGTGACTTCGCGCGCCGCGCCGGGGTTGGTGAGAATCAGCGCGATGCCGCCGTCGGGAGTTTTCGCCGCGGTGTGGTACAGCGCGGTTGAGACGGTTGCGTTCGGCGTGGCCGTCATCGTGGAGGATGTGGGCGCGGGCGCGTCATGCGTGGTCTGCAGCTCGATCGACGCTCCATTCACGGCTGGAGCATCGTGCGCGCCGCGCGATTCCACGATCACCGAGCCGCGCTTGAACGCGCGCGCGTGCTGCGCAAGCGCCCAGTAAAGGCCGGTCCACGCGATTTCGCGCGTCCGCGAGTGAATCTGCACGAGGCCGCCGCAATCGAACGGGCCGATGTTGGGCCGGCCGCGTTCATCGAGCGCGAGATTCCATGTGGTGATCGACTGCGGCCCGTTGGCCAGAATGCCCGCGAACGTGGCGCCCCACTTCGACCAGCAGGTGAAGTACGCGGGGTCTTTGTAGTCGTCGCCGCCTTCGGTCCAGTGCATCTCGGCGGCGGGAAAATATTTGTGGACGTTCTGCATCATGTCCGGCGTGCCGACGTAACCGTGCCAGGCCACAGTGTTGAGATATTTTTTCAGCTGCGCCTTCGAGAGTTGATCGAGCACGCGGCCCCACAGATTGTAATTGTGGTCGAGCGTCCAGATTTTCGTGCCGCTCGCGGTGGAGCTGGATTCGAGCTGCTTGCCGAGCGCGATGATCAGGGCTTCTTCGTTTTCCTCGGGCCACGGGCAGGCGGGCATGCGGCCGCCCTGATCGGCGTCGATTTCATTTTGCGTGGTGAGGGCGCGGACTTTCACGCCGGCATCGCCGTAACTCTCCACAAATTTGCGCATGTAGAGCGCGTAGGCGGGAATATTTTCGGGGCGAATGTTGCCGCCGAGCATCGAGTTCGAATATTTCATCCAGCCCGGCGGGCTCCACGGCGAGCCGAAATAAAATAGATCGGGATTGGCGGCGGCCGCGGCTTGCAGCGTGGGGAGGATGTAGTCGCGGTCGTGATCGATGCTGAAGCGCTTCATCTCGGGATCGGGCATGCCGTCGTCGTAGCTGTAGCAGGCGGTGGAGTAGTCGCTGGCGCCGAGCGGAATGCGGCCGGTGCTGAGATGTCCCTGGTCGCCGCTCTGGCCAAACATTTGGGTGAGGAGCTTCGAGCGGTCGGCGTCACTGAGGCGCGAGACGGTGTAACAGGCGGCGTCTGTGAACGCGGCGCCGAAGCCGAGGATGGTTTGCGCGGTTTTTGTGGGATCGACGACGACGTCGGCTGCGGGCGCGGCATTTTTCGCGGAGGATTTTCCTGTGGGCTTCGCGGCGGGGGACCACTCGACGGGCGCGCCGGCGTCGAGGCGCTTACCGTATTTGTCGGTGACTTCGGTGGTGGCGGAGCCTGAGGGCGCGGGCGCAAGTGCGCCGTTGCGCGGCTCGACGGTTGCGCTGCTGCGATTCGCGTCTGCGCTGGGCGCGAGGCCTAGCGCGGACACTGCCGCTGCGCCTGCGACTCCGAATCCTGCCGCCTTCAAAATTTCCCGACGTGTTTTCTTCACAAGTTCCTCCGCCGCTATGGTCTCACGGGCGCGCGCCAGGGCACAGAGCGCGGACTGCTTGAAATGTGCTGGTGAAAGAGTGGCACGGCCGGTCCTGCACCAAGAGCTCGCAGCGCCCAGGTGCCGCGTCGCCCATCTACCGGCAGGATGCCCGTGCCACTCACGCGTGCGTGCAGCATACCTACAATAACGATATTCTGAGGTGCGATTCACTATGTGAAAGGCGCTTTGGTGGTTCACATGCAGTTCACGGAGTGCGGTTGCGAAGCCACCGCTCTGCCACAAAATCCAACATTGGCGCGGCGATGGCTCGATCGTTGATAACGTCGCGAGGAGAACGTCTTAAGGGAGCGGTTCGCGGTGTCCGTGACTTCGTTTGCGCGGCGCTGCGGCTTTCGGCGAGCGGCGGCTTCGCTACCGCACTCCGGGAAAGGCGTGTGAGGCGAAGGCACACAGACAAAATTGTCTATGCTATTTCTGAATGCATACGGCGTCGCCGCACCGATACTGCGGGGTCTGACCAGCAAAATCATTCGGAGCGGAGCAGGATCACCGGGTCGATCTTCACCGCGCGAATTACGGCGGGGAGCGCGGCTACGACGGCGGCGCCCAGGATCAGCGCGGCGGGCAGGGCGAGTGTCGCGGCGTCGGTGGATTTCACTTCATAGAAAATGGATTGCAGCGGACGCACGGCGAATGCGCCTGCGACGAGTCCGACGGCGGCGCCGGCGATGACCATCGCGAACGCCGTCGCGATTACCGTGCGCGCGATATTTGCCGGTTGCGCACCGACCGCAATGCGAATTCCGATTTCACGTTGCCTGCGCACGACGGAGTAGTTCAGCACGCCGTAAAGCCCGATTCCCGCGAGCAGCAGCGCCACCACCGCAAAAAATGTGGCGAGTTTCGAGAGCAATCGCTCCTGCAGCGTCTGGCCGTTGAGAATTTCCTGCTGCGTGCGAATGTTCAGAATGTTGGCCGATGGCGCGATGCGCATCAGCTCGGCGCGCAACGCAGGACCGAGTGCAGCGGGATCCTGTGACTCGGTTTTGAAAGCAAACGTGACGTACGCCGTGGTCGCCGCGCTCGTAGGCGGCTGGTAGGGAACGAACACGATCGGCTTCGAACAATTCCGCAGCTCGTCGTAACAAGTATTTCCCACGACGCCGACGATCGTGAAGGGCTCGTCCGAGCCGTCTCTGGCCCGGCGCGCAAATGTCTTGCCGATCGCGCTCTCACCGGGAAAGTTTGCTTTTGCGAATTCCTCATTGACCATCGCGGACCCGCGCGACATGTCCGCCGCATTGAGCGTTCGCCCTTCCAGCACCGGCACGCGCATCGTCTCGATCCAGCCGGGCGTTAGCTCGAAGCTGCGCGCGGTTTTCTGCACGCCGTTCACGACGATCTTCGCGCCCGGCAATTGAAATGGCGAAAAGATCGGCGTCGCCACTGGCGCTGTCACGAAGGGCGGTGAACGTTGGATAGGAAACGGACTCGCTGACGCTGGGCTTGCCGTCAAAGTCTGTACCGGTGACGCCGATTGTGTAGATTTCGTGAGGCGCGGCGACGGGGAGTGGGCGCCAAAGCAAAGCGTCGGTGAGTCGGAAGGCGGCGGTGCAGGCGCCGATGGCGAGGCCGAGCGAAAGGATTGCGGCGGCGGTGGTGATTTTGTTGTGGGCGAGGCGGCGCAGGCCGTAGGTGGCGTCGGCGCGCAGGGAATCGAGCCATACGACGACGCGTGCGTCGTGCGTCTGGTCGCGCAGCTTCAGTGGCGAGCCGAGTGCGCGGCGTGCTTCGTCGGCGTCGCGGCCGGCTTCGAGGGCTTCGTCGAGGTGAGCGAGCAGCTCTTCGTCGATCTCGCGGTTCAGCTTCTCGGTGCGAAACACATTCGCAATTCGCCGCATCCAGCTCACGTGAACCTCCGCTGTCGCGCCTCAAAAGACTTTCCGGGTGCCGCACCCTTTTCTTCGCAAAAGGGTGCGCGCTACCGCTGTAACTGCTACAGAAACTTCCGTTCGAATGTTTTCGTCTCGCCACGCACCCTTTTGAAATGAAAAGGGTGCGGCACCCGGAAAAGCGAGTCGTCTATACCTCGCGCAGCACGCGATTGACGGCGCGTGCCACGGCTTGCCAGCGCGGCGATTCGGCTGCGAGTTGCTTTTTGCCTTTGGCGGTGAGCTCGTAGGTGCGTGCGCGGCGGCCGGAATCTTTGGTGACCCACTCGGCGCGGATCAGGCCGGCCTCTTCCATGCGGTGGAGCGCGGGGTAGAGCGAGCCTTCTTCCACGCGGAGCACGTCGCCGGAGCGTTCGCGAATCGCGGACATGATCGCGTAGCCGTGGAGCTTGCCTTTGCGCTGGAGGGTCTTCAGCACCAGCAGGTCGAGCGAGCCCTGCATTGCGTCGGCTTTTGGCATACTCAGGCCTCTCTGTACTCAGACGTCTGAGTATCGCCACGGGTGAGCATGGAGTCAAACGAATTTGTGGAATAGGCACGTTGTGCCTGTGGGTTTAAGGTTGTGCCCTGGCTGACGAAGAACACAGGCATGACGTGCCTATTCCACGATCCTCGTCCCTTATATTGGCTGTAGTCCGCCGGCGGTGGTGCGAGTGCCGGGTTGGGAGGGCGTCGGACGTCGGCCACGCCGGCTGCCCGGATACAAAAGCACACAGGCCAACTCCAGCCTGTGCCACTCTCAGAAGTTGTCACCGAGGTTTAACGGAACCGCGGTTGCTGGCCGCGCGTCCTAGCGTAAACATCTAAGCTGCGGAGAGGAAGCGATGGCTACGCGAGGGAAGACGAAGAGTGATGCGAAAGTGCCGAAGGCGAAGCGTGCCACTGCGCCCGCGCGCGCGAAGAAACCGTCGGCCGGACCGGAAGTGAAACTCATCGATCCGGCGCGGCTGCCGCTGTTCACGCTGCTGTCGTTTGTGCTGGTGGCGTTCACGATCGAATTTGACAACGAAGCGGAGCGGCGTGTCGCGCACTTCACCACAAAATTGCTGGGCGCGGGGAAGGCGGCGGGCGGGGTGTGGCTCACGTCGATGGTGATGTATCTGAACTGCATGAAGCACGTGCCGGAGGAGGGGATTCGCCTGGGCGAGCTGTACGATCGCGCGCGCACGCCGACGAATCTGGCGGGGATGCTGCGCTGGGGCTACGTGACGCTCGCGCCTCCTGCCGGCGACACGCGCAAACGCGTGCCGGAACTCGACCAGATCGTGCGCGCCACACAGAAAGGTGCAAACGCGACTCGCGCGTGGGCGCCGCTTTTCGCGGAGATCGAGCGGCGGTGGGAAGAGCGCTTCGGCGAGCGCGAGGTTGATGAGCTGCGCGCGGCGTTGCGCGAAGTGGCCGCGAAACTCGGCGACCGCGACCTGCCGGACTGCATGCCGATCCTGCATCACGCGCTTGTGACGCGCGGTCCGGAGAAGGGGCGCGTGCACGGAGCGCCGGCGGCGGTGAATGAGTTGCCACTCGCGTCGCTTGTGGCGCGCGTGCTGACTGCATTCGCAATTGAGTTTGATGAGCGCTCGCGCGGGTCGCTTGCGATTGGCGCGAATATTCTGCGCGTGCTGGATGAGGAGCACGGCATCGCGTTGCGGGACATGCCCACCGTGACGGGCGTGTCGAAGGAATCGATCGCGATGGCGGTTGGCGTACTGAAGACGCACAAGCTCATCGTGGAAGAAGCGATTCCGGGCGCGAAGGCGGGCAAGCAGGTGCGGCTCACGCCGGAAGGCACGGAGATCAAGCATCGCGCGCGGCGGCTCGTGGAGACGATGGAGCGCGAGTGGCGCGAGCGCGTGGGCGACGCTGCAATTCATCGGCTGCGCGCGGCGCTCGAAACGATTGCGCGGGCCGAGGGCGCGGAGCCCGATGAGAATGGGAATGCGCTGCTGCTCTACGCGGGCTTGCGTCCACACGCGGAGAATTGGCGCGCGGGTGAGAAGCGGGCGAAAACGTTGCCACATTTTCCGATGGTGCTGCATCGCGGCGGATATCCGGATGGTGCGTAGTGGAATGGGCACGACGTGCCTGTGGGGTTGAAGTTGTGCTTCGGTGGAAGAAGAGCACAGGCACGACGTGCCTATTCCACTTCGAGGCGGGGAAGCGGGATGACCAGCGCGTCGAGAGCGTTGAGCCTTGCGGGCTGGGCACGGTGTATGCGAGTGGTTATATGTCCACAAAGGGTAATTCTAAGTAGAGACTGCCTACAAAAGACACAGACAATGTCTATGCCACACAAGGCACTCTAACGGCGACTGTGCTCGTGTTGGCGCTTGTGGGTTCGTGGTGGTGTGCGCCTGACAAATGATCGAAGACAGACCACGAGTGATTTCCAGCCACAATTAAGAGTGGGTTGCGTGGCATAGACATTGTCTGTGAGGCTGGCTGCGCTTCAGCGCCGCCGCGGCCTACGCTTCGATCAGGCGCTCGAGGCTGGGCTTGTCGGGCAGGACCAGGGTGGAGCCGTGCATCTCGATGAGGTGTTCGCGGCGGAAGTCGGAGAACAGGCGCGTGACGGTTTCGCGCGAGGCGCCGATGCGTTCGCCGATTTCTTTGTGAGTGAGGGTGAGTTTGGCGCGCGTGCGGTCTTTGTCTGAGGCCGCAGCACCGTTGCCGCCGCCGATCGCGTGCGGCGCGTCGGTAAGGTCGAGCAAGAAGCGCGCGAATTTGCCCGCGGCGGTGCGCGCGAATCCCAGATAGCGGACTTCCATGAGCGTCGAGCGGTAAATGTGGGTGAGCATTTCGGCCACGCGCAACGACGCGTCACCGTGTTCGCGCAAAAATTTGAGAAACGCTTCGCGCGGAATAAAATTCGCCTGTACCGGTTCGAGCGTCTCGGCTGTGACTTCGTACGGACTGCCCGACAGCGTGCCGGGGAGGCCAACCATCTCGCCCGCTTCGGCGATGCGCACCAGGATGCATTTGCCGTCGGCGGAGGTCATCGTCAGCTTGACGCGCCCGGAGCACAGCACGAAAACTCCGCGCGGAAGCTGACCCTCGACGAACAACACCGCGTCTTTGGGATACGTGGCGCCGGCGGAAATCGAATCGAGCGCGCCCAGCACGGGTGTGGGCAGATTACAAAAAATGTGGTCCTTCACCAGCGGACAGGAGAGGCAACTTTCGATGATGTGAAGGCCGTAAGGGCTTTTCATACGGCTGCACCTGGGCTTGCGACCGCGTTTTGGATCGACCGAAGTGTCAAGAACTTGCGGCGTTGCAGACACTTTACCTCAATTGCGGCGTTTTGGATGCACGCGGATGCCGGTTAAGGCGGTGAAAATGTCTCCGCGACGGACCGCACGTGCGCCCCGGCGCCGTCGCGGAGACTTCGCCGCCCGAATTGCGAGGGCATAGGCCCCCGCAGGCCTGCGTGGCGGCGAATTTCTGATGTGAAACGGGTACTGCGGGGCAGAGTGCCAGACTACGCGGTCCATTGCTGTGACGTGGAGCACAAGGCAATGTGACGGGCGTCACACATGCCGGCAGCAGCAAACAAAAAGGCGAGTAACGCGCGGGTTGCCGCGCGCTACTCGCCCACAGGCAGGATTGCCTGTGCTACCTCGGAAGCGGGCTATTGTTGCGGCGTGTGGGTTACGGCGGCGCCGGGGGCGCTACCGGTCGGAGTGCCGGTTACGTCGGTCGAGTCTTCGGAGTTCGCGGCGTTCAGCGCTTCGGAGACATCGACCTTGTGCCAGGTGGAGTCGGGGTTGAATTCGGCCATGGATTTCGCGAGCGCCTCGGTCTTTTTACCGAGGTCTTTCTCGAAGACGACGCCGTTCTGGCAGACGATGAAGGTCATCACGCCGGAATCGCGATAGACGGCCGGGTAGGCGACGAACGCGAACCCCTTGTCCATCTTTCCGCCGTCCACGTAGCTCTCGGCGCCGCCGTCGGCGTCCTTGCCCTGGGCATCGAGAATCCTGAAGAAGTAGCCGCGGAAGGGGACCGGGCCGGTCTTCAGATTTTTGGAGACGCCGCCGTTGCTGCCGGCGTTAGCGACCAGCGGGCCGATCGGGCTGGCGTACTGGTCGTTCGTGCCCAGCCAATAGAGGCCGTCGTGCTTGCCTTCGTCGCTGACGAATTTTGTGGCGTAGGCGCCGCCGTTGGCAGCGGAATATTCTTTTTGAGCGGCGGTAAGCTCCTGCGTGACGCGGATCGCGGACATTTCATTCTGGCCGATGCGGCGATAAAGAATTTCGCTGCGCGCGGCGTCGGTATCGAAATACCACTCGCCGCCTTTGTTCGTGACCAGCGGAATCGGCGTGGGCCAATTTTTCGCGCCGATGTAAAGAGTGGTGGTGCCGTCGGGCTCGTTCACCAGGCGATGCATCTGCTGATAGGCGGTGACGAAATTCGAGCGCGTGGTTTCATCTTCCACCTCGTCGCCGGACGAGACGATTTTGCGCGCGTCGGGGCCAAGCACAACGAGCATCTGCGATTTGTCGTCGGAATTCAAAGCGTTGAAGAGCGCCTGCGAGGCCTCTTCCGCGGATTTGTAAGTCTGCTGGCCTTTTTGCTGCGCGACGGTGCGGGAGGGGGAGAGGCCGAGGGCGAGAAGAAGGGCGGCGCCGGCAACCAGCGTGGTGCGGGACTTCGTTTGCAGCGGGGAACCTTGCATGTCGAAACTCCTTGTTAGGTTCGGATGAAGCGCCGCGGCTTCGCCAATTTCGCAAGCAGCGAAGCCGCGGATCGGTGTTAGGTGATTCTGAACTGCGCCCGGTCCGTTCGCGCGGCGAACGAACCGGCGGCTCCGGATGCCAGTGCTTTAGTGATGCCCGCCGCCACCGCCGCCGTGGAAGCCGCCGCCACCACCGCCGTGGAAGCCTCCACCACCGCCGCCGTGGAAGCCGCCGCCGCCGAAGCTGGACGCTCCGCGAGAGGAGTAGCTGCGCGTCTGGCCGCCGTGGTCATACCCGCTGAATGCGCCGGAGCGCGTGCCGGTGCTTGCGGCGCCCGGATTGCCGTAGCCGCGCGCTGCGTGCGTATCGCCATTGAACGGACGCGCGCCGCCGTTGTAGCCGTGCGCGTTATACACGCCGTGATTGCCACCGTACTGGCCGTGATTGCCGCCGTACTGGCCGTGATTGTCAAACGCGCCGCGCGTGGAAGCCGCGCCGTAGCGTCCGTTGTAGCCGCCATTGCGGTAATACGCGTTGCGGTTATAGAAGGTGCGGCTGCCCGAGTAGTAGCGGTGGCCGCCGTAGAGAGGATAGCCGCCGCCCCAATTGAAGCCCCAGTGGCCCCAGCCCCAACCGTAGCCGCCCCAGAATCCGATGCCGAATCCGAGGCCCCAGCTGACGTACGGACCGCCGTACCAGATGCCCGGATACGGATACCAGCCGGGCCACGGATCGATTGGATAACCGTACACGGCCCACGGGTCATATGCGGGAACGTAAACGACCTGCGGGTTCGCGGGCTGAATCACGATCTGAGAGCCTTGTGAGCTAACGGTTTGCTGCGAGGTGGTGTTCAGCTGCCCATTAGATTGCGCTTTCTGGCGCATCACCTGGATGGCGTTCATCACGTCCTGCTGCTGGTTGTAGTAGGCGTCGCCCAGCGAAGACGTCCAGGATAGATTCTTGTCCATGTTGCCCAGCACGGTGGGGAAGGCGCACAGCGCTTTCACGCTGGGATCCCAGGGCTGATTGTTCACCGCGTCGGCCAGAGCCTGATCTTTCAAGCCGGGATTGGCCTGTACGTAGCGCTCGGCTTCGACCACTTGATCGGGAAATGTGGACGCGGCGAGCACCTGCGCGACCAGCGAGTCCGGATAGAGGGCGATCGGCGCGACGAGTTGCTGGAGCTGCGCCGGCGTTTGCGCCGTGTACGGCTGCTGCTGATTCTGCTGCGTCGCCTGCTGCGGGCCGTCTTGCGACTGGCCGTCCTGCGCGTCCTGGGCACGAGCGGCGAGCGGAAGGGTGCCTACCGCTAGCGCCGCGGCTAGCGCGAAGGCGGCGAGCCTGGAAACCTTTGTAGTTCTGGTATTTGCGAAGTTCGGGAGCCTCATTGGTTGGGCCCTCCTAATTGGTTAGATGCGCGCCGACCCAGCTCGGTTCGTCGAGCTTTTGTTGTACTGGCTTGGGTCGCATACATAGGCAACACGGTTGGCCGGTGAAAAGTTGTGGTCGCGTGAAACGGCGCTGCGCGGGTGGAGCAGCGCGTGAGCGAGAGTATGCGCGTTTACACGACAAATATCGAGCATGGCATGGAACGGTAAGCGTTACCATCCGTCGAGCTACGATCTTTAGTTAGACGCGTCTGTGATTTATAAGTTACAATGACTGAACCGATCGAAGTCCGGCGTTACGTCACCCGCGAAGGCCGCGACGTCTTCGGGCGCTGGCTCGACACGTTAAACGACGCTCACGCCAGGGCTAAAATTTTGGTTCGCATCGACCGGCTGTCGGCGGGAAATCCGGGCGATGCGAAGAGCATCGGGAACGGGCTACACGAGATGCGGGTCGATTGGGGCCCGGGCTATCGAGTGTACTTCGCGTGGATTGGAAGCCGATGTGTGCTGTTGGTGGGCGGCGGAGATAAGAGAAAACAGAGCGCCGATATTCGCGTTGCGATGGAGAGGCTGGATGACTACAAGAAAAGGGCGAGCCAGGGCGAGCATTTCACACGATGACGCCACAACCGCCGAACTGCGGAAAGATCCCAAACTTGCAGCCGCGTATTTGCGCGAAATTTTGGAAGGAAGCGAAGGTCAGCAAGTGATGCTGATCGCGCTTCGCCGCCTGGCCCAGGCATACGGCATCGCGAAGGTCGCGAAAGCCGCGGGCGTTGAGCGCGAGAGTCTTTACCGCGCGCTTTCTGCGAAAGGAAATCCGCGGCTGTCAACGCTCGTCGCTGTGGTGAAAGCTATCGGACTAAAACTCACGGTCGAAGCAGCCTGAGGGCGGGCGAAGCGCACAGGCACGACGTGCCTATTCTACTTTTGACAGGAAGCGCTCGATGGAGCGGCGGCCGGGTTGCGCGCCGCCGGTGACGAGGGAGGCGAGCACGGCGCCTTGGAAGAGTTGAAGGAATTCCTCGACGTGCTGCGCGCTGGGGAACACGGTCGTGAGCGTCGCGGCCCGGAGGCGCTGTGGCGCTCGCCCTCGCTGAGTTTGTCGCTTTGCGCGCCGCAAATCCGTGAGGGATTTGGAAGCGAGCGTTACGATGCTGGGCGACGCGGTGATGTGCGAGGCTTGCGCGGGGTGGTGTTTTGCGGCAAAGCGGCAGCTCCGCTCCCGCAGTCCAAAATTGAGTTGCCTTCGAGCCATTCAATCCGCCTGTCATTGGCCAACGGGCCGATGCAATTGGTTGGACAAGCTGTCTAGCAGAAAACAAAAGATCACAGACTGACAGTCCAGGTTACATCCCGCTTCGCGAGACGGAGGCGGACCTTCTCGGGCAAAACTGGTAGGCGAAGAAAAAGCGAATATGCTAGGATGCGGCTTGAGCCTAAACAGCGGAGACAGGACGCGTCCATGAGCGAGAAAAGCTGCAAGGTAACGGTGGTGGGTTCCGAAGGCATGTCCTACACGGCGAACGTGACGGCGGCGACGCTATTCACCGCGGCGGCGGCGGGGCTGGCCGCGATTCGCAAGTCGGGGTGGGCGGACGTGCCGTTTCAGCCGCGCAAGATCACGGTGGTGGTGAACGAGGTGCCGGTGGAGCACGAGGTGTCGTTCAAGGAGCTGGAGCGATGGGCGAGCCGTCCGGGCGGAAGGTCGCCGAGGGAAATTTTTGAGCGGAAGCAGGTGAAGGCGCTTTTGGGAATGCCGGATGAACAAAGGCCGTGAGTTGCGCGTGCGAGGTGGAATCGGAACGTTGCGCCTGTGCGCTTGAAGTGGTGATTTGGCCGACGAAGATCGCAGGCACGACGTGCCTATTCCACTTTTACAGCCTAGTGCGAGGTTACGGATTTGAGGGCGTCGATGCAGTTGCGGTCGAGCTTGGCGGGAGACTCGGAATACATCAGATCGAGGGCGGCGGTGCGGGTGAGGGCCTGGCGGTGAGCGCGCTGCGAGGTGAGAGCGTCGTACACGTCGGCGACGATCAGGGCGCGGGCGTCGAGCGAGATTTCCTTGTCGCGCACGCGGTGAGGGTAACCTGAGCCGTCGAGCCGCTCGTGATGCTGGCCGGCGATGACGGCGATCTCAGCGAAGCCGGGAATTTTTTCGAGGATCACTCGCGTGTAGTGCGGATGAAGCTGCACGATTTCGCGATCGGTTTGCGAGAGCGTGCCGGTCTTATCCACCACGGAATTAGGGATGCTGAGTTTGCCGAGGTCGTGCAGCAGAGCGGCGCGGCGGAGGCGAATGATGCGCTTCGGATCGAAGCCCAGTTTCCGGCCGATGCCGAGGGCGGATTTCGTGACGCGCGTGGTGTGCAGGTTGGTGAAGGTGGATTTGGCGTCGATCACGCCGGCGAAAGCTTCGCAGATATTGTCGATGGCGTCGCTCGTGGCGGGATGGTGTTCGCCGGGCTCGAGCGCGACGATCGCGGCGTGAGCCTTGCCGGATTTCAGAGTTTCCCAGAGCGGCGCGTCGCCGGCGAGCGATTCGGCGGCGCGGACCAACTCTGGATCGAACCACGTGCCGCTGCGTTCTCGGATCACTTTCATCGCGGCGGCGGGGCCGTGGGCGGCGGCGAAAACCTCGATGACCTGCGCCATATTCATGATGCGTGAGGTGATGGGAATTTCGGGGCCGCGAATGCCGCGCGGGTGCCCTTTGCCGTTCCACAATTCGTCGAGGTTGCGGATGCCTTGCGCGGTGCGCGCGGAAAAACCCAGGCGCAGGGCGATTTGAGCGCCGCGTTCGCAGCGGATGGCTGTGAATTCGCGGGCGCGGCGTTCGCGCTGCAGAGCCATTTGGCCGATGGCCATCGCGCGTTGATAGGCGCTGGCGGCGGGCTGCATGTTGCGGCCGAGATACTTCAGGCCATCGAGATTCACGCGCGTCCAATCCTGCATTTTCACCTCGCGCTTGGCTTTCAGGTCATCGCCGCCGAAGACTTCGTGCATGCGCGTGGCGTTGGAGCTGCAGCCGGTGTCTTTGAGCAGCAGCGCGAAATAGAGGTCGTGGAGTTCGCGGTCGGGAAGGTGCAGGGTTGCGCCGAGTTTCATGCCGATCAGGCAGGAGTTGATGCTGTGGCCCATGGGCTGGCCCTCGGTGAGATCGAGGGCGAGGGAAAGCGCGGAAATAATCTGGGAGAGAGTGGGCTGGCTGGGGGCGGTGAGTAAAGGTTCGGGCATTTTGGGCTGGGTGGCCATTGCGGCGTCTTGCGTGCGCCGGGCGTTTTGGGAGTGCGCACACTTCGCGCCTTACTAGGGCTAGTACGCAGCGGGGGAGGATTTGGATTGGGTGGAATAGGCACTTCGTGCCTGTGCACTTGAAGAGGTGCTGCTGACGAAGGCCACAGGCACGACGTGCCTATTCCACTGGCGTACACACCGAGGTAACGGTTTGTTTGACGTTCCATCGGGGCACACCTAGAATGGCGGGCAATGGATGAGCCTCGAAAGCCCGGTGATGGTGGAGACGAGACGCAGGCGACGAATGCGCCGGCGTCGGGATCGTCGCGTCTGCCCAGCGGCGCGGCGGGCGAAGGCGGCGGAACGTCGGTTGGTCCTGGTGGCCGCTACAAAATTCTGAACGCGCTGGGCGCGGGCGGAATGGGCAAAGTGTTTCGCGCATCGGATGCGCGGCTCAATCGGTACGTGGCGCTGAAATTTTTGCCCGATGAACTGGGACGCGACGCGATGGCGCTCGAACGATTCGAACGCGAGGCGCAGGCTGCATCGGGCCTGAACCATCCGAACATCTGCACGATCTACGACATCGACTGGCAGGAAGGCTCGCCGTTCATCGTGATGGAGCTGCTGGAAGGCGAGACGCTGCGCGAGCGGCTGAACGCCGGGCCGATGCGCACGCACCAGCTGCTGGATTTTGGAATTCAAGTGGCGGATGCGCTGGGAGCCGCGCATTCGAAGGGCATTGTTCATCGCGACATCAAGCCCGCGAATCTTTTTATAGGCACGCGCGGGCAGGCGAAAATTCTCGACTTCGGACTGGCGAAGGTGACACGGCGGCGCGTGGCGGAAGGCGTGGTGGCGGCCGACGCACCTACCGAATCGGCCGCCGCGGAAACGCTGCTGACGAGCCCCGGCGTCGCGCTCGGCACCGTGGCGTACATGTCTCCCGAGCAGGCACTGGGCGAAGAGCTGGATGCGCGCACCGATCTTTTTTCCATGGGCGCGGTGCTGTACGAAATGGCCACGGGACGGCAGGCGTTCAGCGGGCAGACTTCGGCGGCGGTGTTCGATGCGATTCTGAATCGCGAGCCGGCCTCGCCGCTGCGGCTGAATCCGCAAATTCCCGCCGAGCTTGAGCGCATCATTCACAAATCGCTCGAAAAAGACCGGAACCTGCGCTACCAGAACGCGAACGATCTGGAAGCGGACCTGCAGCGGCTGAAGCGCGACTATCAGACGGCGCGGACTTCCACGGAAACAGCGAAGACGCAGCTGGCGACGCCGATTGCACAGCGCGGCAGCGGAGGCGTGGGGCACACCGGATCGTACGGCATGGCCGAAATTTCGCCGGAAGAGGCGCACGGGAAGACGGCGCCGCACTCGACGCCGGAATCGGAATATGCGAAAGGCAAGCACGCGATTCGAATCGTGCTGGGCGTGCTGGCGGTGCTGGCGGTGGCCAGCATCGGGGCCGGCATCCTGGGGCAGAAATACAACTGGTTTGGCGCGAACACGGTGTACTCGCAGGCGCAGCTGAATCCGAAACAGATCACTTTCAATTCGGAGGAGGACCCGGCGCTGGTGTCTGCAATTTCGCCGGACGGAAAATACCTTGCTTATACCGACCTCGACGGGCTGCATCTGCGCCTGCTGGCGACCGGCGAAATGCAATCGATGCCGGTGCCGAAAGACATGTGCATGCGTTGCGCATTGATCAGCTGGTTTCCGGATGCGACGCGGCTGCTGGTGAGCGGGCCGGTGGGCGTGCGCGATGAAACCTCGGTGTATGAAGTGAGCATGATCGGCGGGCTGATGCGCAGGATGCGCGACAAAGCGCGCGCGGCGTTTGTATCGCCGGATGGGTCGCAAATCACGTTCACCAGCGACGATCGCAAGCAACTCTGGGTGATGGACCGCGAAGGCAACAACGCGCGGGTGCTGCTGACCATGCAGGCGGGGACGCAGCTTGGAAATCCGATGTGGTCGCCGAGCGGCCACCGGATCGCGTACGTGGAAGGCACCATCGAGGAAGCTTTCCGCCCCAGCGCGATTCGCAGCGTGGATCTGCAGGGGCAGAAAGTGGAAACGATTCTCAGCGATTCGCACCTGCGCTGGTCGATCTGGATGCCGGACGGGCGGGTGATCTATTCACGCACCGAGAATCCGCCGCGGTCGATGGAATCGAATTTGTGGATGGTGAACGCCGATCCGGATTCGGGGCGCGTGTTGAGCGATCCGCGGCGATTGACGGACTGGGTGGGATTCCGCATGCGGGTATTCAGCACCACGGCGGACGGCAAGCAATTCGTGTACATGAACAATCTGGAGCAGAGCGACGTGTGGATTGCCGATCTTGAAGACAATGGCACGCGGCTCGACGCTCCACAGCGCATGACGCTGAGCGAAAAGATGGACTGGGCGGGCGGATGGACGCCGGATAGCAAGCACGTGCTGTTCTATTCAGACCGAGCGGGCATTTTCGATATTTTCAGCCAGGCCATCGACGACACCTCGGCCCAGCCGCTGACGCGCAGCGACCAGGAACAGCGCGCGCCGCGGATGTGCCCGGACGAGAGCTGCATCGTGTTCATGGAGTGGCCGATTGCAAATCCTGGCGACCCGGCTCCGGCGGGCGGACATCTGATGCGGATGCCGGCGGGCGGCGGCCCTTCGGACACGGTGATGGCCGTGCGGGGTTACTACGGCGAGGGTGGCGCCGGTTCGTATCTCTCCGCCGTGGGAGGTTTTCCGAGCTTCCGATGCCCGCGCGAGAAAGGCGCGCTGTGCGTGGTGGCCGAGAAGGACGACGCGGGAAGCAAAGTGAACTTCACGGCGTTCGATCCGTATAAAGGGCCCATCCGCAAAATCGCAACGGTCGATTCCGCGGAAGCGAAGTTCTGGGACCTTTCGCCGGACGGCAAACGCATCGCCTACGGCGCGAACGAGCTCGAACAGGCCGCGATTCACATATTCGAAACCGGCGGTACCGACGCCGGCGACGGCGGGAAATTGACGGCGAAAACAGTGCAGATGGAAGATTTGAACCGCTTGCAGACTCTGGCATGGACCGCGGATGGCCGCGCATTTTTGGTGGCGGCGCAAACGTCGCGGGGATCGGTGATTTGGCTCGTCGATGAGAATGGCAAGACGAAGCAATTGAGCGCGCGCTCCTGGGCGGTGCAGGAGCTTTCGCCGTCGCCGGATGGGAAGAAGCTGGCGATCAGCGAGCTGACGACGAACAGCAATGCGTGGATGATTCCGAAGATGCCGGGGAAGTAGAAGTTCCTGCCTGCGTAGGACAATACGATTTTCATGCAGTTCCCGGAGTGCGGTAGCGAAGCCACCGCTCTGCCGCCAAAATTTTTCGCAGGGCACAGTGATGGCTCGAACGCCACCTACCGTAACTGCGAGGCGCCTCGCGTGTTCGAGACCCGCTTCACGAGACATCATTGTGCCGGCGCGACAGTTCGTGGCGGAGCGGTGGCTGCGCTACCGCACTCCGGGAAAAACGTGTGAAGCAAAGGCGGTGAAAATGGGGCAGTCGGGAATACTGCGGAGCTTTTTGGGCGGGCGCGTGACGGTGCGCGTCGGAGATATTACGCGCCAGAATGTGGACGCGATTGTGAATGCGGCGAACAGTTCGCTGCTTGGCGGAGGAGGCGTGGATGGCGCGATCCATCGCGTGGGCGGGCCGGAGATTTTAGAAGCGTGCCGGGAGTTGCGGCGCGTGTCGTTTCGAGAGGGCTTGCCGGCGGGCGAGGCGGTGGCGACGTGCGCGGGCGATTTGCCGTGCGGAGCGGTGGTACACACGGTGGGGCCGATCCGGCGCGGCGCCGACGAGCCGGATGCCGAGACGCTGGCGTCGTGCTACAGGAATGCGCTGCGCGTGGCGGCGGAGGGCGGTGCGCGGTCGGTGGCGTTTCCGGCGGTGGCGACGGGCGTGTATGGATATCCGGCGGAGATGGCGGCGCCGGTGGTTTCGCGCGCGATTGAGGAATATTTAAAGGGCGATGCGCGGATCGTGGAGGTGCGGCTGATTTTTTTTACGGCGCGCGAGGCGAATATTTTTCTGGAGAATCAAAAGTTCTCAGGTGAGTGAGCTGTGCCACGCATCCTTTTGAAAGGAAAAGGATGCGGCACACGCAAAGTCGAGCCGTGCCGCCGGCGACTGCGGAGCTTTCGAGGCTTCTGCGAGTTCGCGTGGCGGCTTGCGGCAAAGCGGTAGCTTCGCTCCCGCAGTCCAAAATGAGCCGCGGCCTATCCTCGCGGGGCGGTGGTGCGTCTTATGCTTGAGCGATTGGAGGAGCGACGATGCGGATGCGGGTGCTTATTTCAAGTGCGGTAGTGATGTTAATGATGGCGTGCGGCGTGCGAGCGCAATCGGCGCAGCAGCAGGGGCAGAGTGGGGCGGCGGCGCAGAGTGGGCAGCAAGCGGGCGCGCAGCAGAGTGCGGCGGCGCAGCACGCGGCCAAGACGCCGAGCCGCGAATCGCTGGGCGACGCGCACAAGGCGTGCCAGGATTTTTTGCAGAATTTGTCGTCGGGGAATACGGAAGAGGCGGCGCGGTGGATTGCGAGCGAGCTGGGCTACGCGCAGGACGACGACGGGCGCCAGCAGATGATGGAAACGTTTCGCGGGAAGCTGGATGCGCTGCTGGTGACGCCACCGGCGAGCCCGTACGGAAAACTTTCCGGATACGATTTGGTGGACGAATCGTATCTGCCGAACAGCGCGCGGTACTTTCGATTGATTTACATCACGTATCACGAAGGGGCGCCGCTGCTGTGGGAGTTCCGCTTCTACGTGCGGCCCGAGGGGCATGTGGCGCTCGAGAATGTGGAGTGGAGCGAGAAAAATCCGTTTGAGTACATGGCCGCGCCGGACAAGCTGTATCCGAAGGTGCTGCAGGAGAAGTAGCCGGACAGCCTCACAGGCGGTCCACTTACGATTGGCGATTTCGATCCTGGCAACACACTCGGCCGGACTACAAAACACATTTGCCGGCGGTGTGAGTGGCACAGGCTGGAGTTGGCATGTGTGCTGTTGAAGTTATATTTGTTTTGGATTTCGCGGTGTATGGAAAGGCAAAGGCAAATTCAAAGGTACACAGGCGAACTCCAGCCTGTGCCACTCGAAGCTCTCCGCAAAGTTGTTGGGTGCGACGGCATAAATGGTTGCCAGGATTGCGGCGCGGCATCGTAAGCTTCACGCGTGGCGCGGCGCGATGCATACGATGCGGTGGTGATTGGGTCGGGGCCGAATGGGCTGGCGGCGGCGATCACGCTGGCACGTGCGGGAAAGTCGGTGGCCGTATTTGAGGCGGCGGAGACGATCGGCGGAGGCGCGCGTTCCGCGGAGCTGACTTTGCCGGGATTTGTGCACGACGTTTGCTCGGCGGTGCATCCGATGGCGGCGGCATCGCCATTTTTTCGCGGTCTGCCGCTCGCCGAACACGGCCTCGATTGGGTTCATCCTCCCTTGTGCGTGGCGCATCCGCTGGACGGCGGGCGCGCTGCGATTCTCGATCGCGACATCAACAGGACGTATGAGGCATTCGGCGCGGACGGCGTCGCGTGGCGGAGGCTGGTCGGTTCGCTCGCGGCGGATTGGCCGAAGCTGGAAGACGTGACGACTGGGCCCTTGCACTTGCCGGCGCATCCGATCGCGGCGGCGCGATTTGGTTTACATGCTGTCCAGTCGGCGATGACTCTCGCGCGCGGGCGATTCGCGACGGAAGAGGCGCGCGCATTGATCGCGGGGCTTGCGGCGCACGCCGTGGAACCGCTTGATTCGCTGGGGACGGGAGCGGTGGCGCTGGTGTTCGCGGCGGTGGGGCACGTGTACGGCTGGCCGATTCCGCGCGGCGGCTCGCAGAAAATTGCGGATGCGCTGGCGTCGTACTTGCGGTCGCTGGGCGGGGAAATTTTCACGCGGGTGCGGGTTGGTTCGCGGCGGGAGCTGCCTGCGTCGCGCGCGGTGCTGTGCGATACGTCGGTGCAGGGATTGGTCGAGATTGCGGGTGACGAGATGCCGGCTGGCTATCGCGGCGCGCTGGGGCGATTTGAGCAGGGAGCGGGAGTTTTCAAAGTGGATTGGGCGCTGCGCGCGCCGATTCCGTGGGCAGCGGCGGAGTGCCGCGCGGCGGGGACGGTTCACGTGGGCGGGACGCTCGAAGAAATTGCGGAGTGTGAAAGCGAAGTGGCGGCGGGGCGCGTGCCGGAGCGGCCGTTTGTGCTGGTGGCGCAGTCGAGTTTGTTCGACGCGACGCGCGCGCCGGCCGGTCAGCACACGGGCTGGGGATATTGCCACGTGCCGGCGGGATGCGACGTCGATATGACCGACCGGATCGAGGCGGCGATCGAGAGATTCGCGCCGGGATTTCGCGATGTGATTCTCGCGCGCGCGACGCGAGGGCCGGCGCAACTCGAACGGGAGAATGCGAATCTGATTGGCGGGAGTGTGACGGGCGGCGCGAATACTCTGAAGCAAATTTTACTGCGGCCGACGTGGAGGCAGTATTCGACGCCGGTGCGCGGGCTTTATTTGTGCAGCGCTTCGACGCCGCCGGGTGGGGGCGTGCATGGGATGTGCGGGTTTCATGCGGCGGAGCGGGCGGTGAAGTTTTTGGGGTGAGTGTTTGGCGCCGTTCCCGGAGTGCGGTTGCGAAGCCACCGCCCAGCCTCCAGAACGTTGCGCAACCTCGAAGGAATCTCGATCGAGACATCGTTGTGCCGGTGCTGGGGCGGGTGGCGGAGCGGTGGCTTCGCAACCGCACTCCGGGAAAGTCGTGAAAGGCAGTTACGGGCCCTGATCCTGCGATGGTGGAGGGTGAGCATGGGCGCTGCGGATGCGGCGATGGCGGCGGACGCGGTGCCGGAGGAGCGGTGGAGTGGTGGTGCGAGGCGCGCACTTTTTTGTGAGGAAAAGGGTGCGGCACCCGGAAAGGCGACGGTGCGGCGACTGCGGTCTGCGCTACGGCGCGATACGCGCTACTGCGGCGCTAATCGTGGCGGAGGGCGACGATTGGGTTGACTCTTGTGGCGCGCCTCGCGGGGATCCAGCAGGCTACTAGGGCTACTAACGTTAGGCCTGCGGCGACTGTGATGAAGGTGGCAGGGTCGGTGGGCTTGATGCCGACGATGAAGTTGGCGATAGCGCTGGTGCCGATCAGCGCGATGGCCAGGCCGGCGAGCAAGCCGGCGCCAACGACGATGGTGCTCTGGCGCATGACCATCTTGAGAATGTCGCGCGGCTCGGCGCCGAGAGCCATGCGGATGCCGATCTCCTGCGTGCGTTGCGCTGCGGCGTAGGAAACCATGCTGAACACGCCGACGACGGCGAGCACGAGGCCGAGCAAGCCCATCGTTGCCGTCATCTGCGCGCCGAAGCGGTAAAAGAAAAATCCATTCACTCCCTGCAGCGCTTGCGTCATGGTTTGCACCTGAGTGACAGGCAAACCCGGCGCGACGGCGCGAATTTCAGATTCGATTTGCGCGGCGAGCGACGCGGGCGGAACGCTGGTACGCACGTGGAAAGTACGCAAGGGGATGTATTCCTGCGCGAGCGGGACGTAGTAGAAGGGCGTCTTGCGTTCGTCGGTGATTTCCTTGTACACGGTGTCGCCCGCGATGCCGACCACAGTGATGGGGCCGCCTTTCTGGCCGTCGTCGAACTGCGAGCCGACTGCGCTCCCATCGGGCCAGAACTGCGTGGCCATCGATTGATTGACGACGGCGACGCGCTGCGTTTTATCGGTGTCGGCACCGGTGAAGAAGCGGCCGGAGATCAGCGGAATTTCCATCGTGCGCAAATAACCGGGCGTGACGGGATCGTTCATGATGTGCGGCGGCTGCTGGCCGGCGGGAAGGGCGCGGCCGGGAATGGTGATGACGGAATCGGAGCTGGTGACGCCGAGCGGAACGGTGAAGGCTTGGGCGACGCTGACAACGCCGGGAGTGGCGGCGATGCGTTCCTGCGCTTCTTTGAAAAACGTTTCACCCTGCGACTGGTTGTAGTTGAGCTGGTTCACGTCCACGGAAAGATTCAGCACGTGGCCGGGATTGAAACCGAGATCGAGCTGCTCGGCCTTGGTAAGGCTGCGGGTGAAAAGTCCGGCGACGATGAGCAGGAGCATGGAGCCTGCGAGCTGCGCGCCGACCAGAACGTTGCGGACGATGTGGCGCTTGCGGCCGTCGGAAGCGCTGCGGCCGCCTTCGCGGAGCAGGGTATTCACATCGGCGCGAGCCACGCGCAGGGCGGGTACGATGCCGACGACGAACGCGGTGACCACCACGGCGGCGAGAGCGTAAATGTAAACGCCGGCGTCAAAAGAAAAATCGAAACGGATCGGAAGATCGGTGCCCAGAGGCAGCGAGCCGAGGAAGCTGCCGGCCCAGGTGGCGAGCAGCAAGCCGACGAGCGCGCCGAAAAAGGAGAGCAGCAAACTTTCGGTGAGGAACTGGCGGATCAGGCGGCCGCGTCCGGCGCCGAGAGCGGAGCGCACGCCCATTTCACGTTCGCGGGCGGTAGCGCGGACCAGAAGCACGTTGGCGATATTGAAGCAGGCGACGAGAAGCACGAGCGCGGCGAGAATCGAGAAGGCGATGGCGGCGCGGGGGAGCGTGGCGTCGGCGTCCGGCTCGGGACGCGCCATTCTTTCCGGGTAAACCTGAATGGAGAGGTCTTTATCGACGTCGGGAAAATTCTGCGCGAGACGCTGGGCTTCAAGATTCATCGCAGCACGAGCCTGTGTGACGTTCACACCGGGCTTTAGACGGGCGAGCAGCAGCAGGCCGCGCTTGTCGCGCTTGGTGTAGGCGTCGTTGATCTGCTTCTGCATATCGTCGCTTGGGCCAATCGGCGCGCTGTAGGGAAAATAGCCGTCGATATCCATCATGGCTTCCACGCCGTGAAAACCTTTTTGCGCGACGCCGACGATGGTGGCGGTATGGCCGTCGATCGTCACTTGCTTGCCGACGACGGAAGGATCGCCGTTGAAGCGCTTCTGCCAGTAGTTGTAGCCAAGGACGAGGATGGAATCGGCGCCGGGCGTTTGACCTTCGCTTGGGAGAAACACGCGGCCCACGGCGGGCTGAACGCCGAGCGCGGAGAAGAAATTTCCAGTGACGCGGCTGACCAGGCAGTGATCGCCGCGGCCGTCGGCGATGAGGCTGCTGAGCGTGAGGCGGTAGCCGAAGACGTCGCTGAAGACTTGCGAGGTGTCGCGCGTGATGTCCTGATAATCGAGATAGGAAAACATCTGGTAGCCGTTGTCGCCTTTTTGCTTGGTGGCGAGCACGGTGAGTTGTTCCGGGTGCGGGACGGGCAGCGGGCGGAGCAGGATGCCGTTGATGACGCTGAAGACGGTGGTGTTGACGGCCAGGCCGAGACCGAGCGTGACGATGGCGACGATGGCGAAGCCGGGCGAGCGGCGCAGCGAGCGAAAAGCGTAGCGAAGATCTTGGAGCAGGCTGTCCATCGATTCACCTCTCGCGCGACACTCTTGATACGAGCGTGTGCGCGCAGTAGTTCCGGTTCAGCGGAAGAATTCAAATGGCGCGTGTGCATGCGCTATGCCTTTTGACGCGTGCGCTAAAGGCTGAGTTGCGCGGGAGTTAGAGGCGGGCGCGCGGGCGGTGCGGGGCGGCGTTGCGCGGATTTGGGATTGGGTGTGGCGATAGTGGACGCGAGCGGCTCTATATAAGGATGCGCGGCGCGGTGTTGCGGGAATGCGACGGTGCGTCCCACAAGCGGGCACGACGGCGCGGCGATGGGTGCGGGTGAGGTGCGTAAGTGATTGATTGGGCAGGGGATTGCTGCGCCGCGTTGTGGAGTGGGTCGTGCAATGCGTCGTGGGGCGGAGTGTTTTGCATGAGCGAGCGACGCTTATTTTAGAGTGCGGTAAGCCGCAGTGAGGCTTACCGCTTTGCCTGGCGACGAGCGCGCTCGTCGTGCTTTTGTCGCGTGTCGAGGCGTGTCGAGGCGCTTGGCCAGTCGCGCGACACGAAGACACGGCGACTGGCGTCGCCGCGAAGCAAAGCGGTAAGCCGCTGGCGGCTTCCCGCACTCTAAATGGGACGGTGCTCGTCGTGGAGATTGTGCGGGGTTCTTGCAATGCGTCGTGTGGCGGAGTGTTTTGCATGAGCGAGCGACGCTTATTTTAGGGTGCGGTAAGCCGCAGTGAGGCTTACCGCTTTGCCTGGCGACGAGCGCGCTCGTCGTGCTTTTGTCGCGTGTCGAGGCGTGTCGAGGCGCTTGGCCAGTCGCGCGACGCGAAGACACGGCGACTGGCGTCGCCGCAAATCAAAGCGGTAAGCCGCTGGCGGCTTCCCGCACTCTAAAATGGTGCGTGCTCGCACTTGGGTTTGATGGAGGCGATTGAATGCGATCGTTCTGGCAGGATTTGCGGTTTGGGTTGAGGCAGCTGCGGCTTTCGCCGGGGTTCACGTTGGTGGGTGTGCTATCGCTGGCGCTGGGGATTGGCGCGAACACGGCGATCTTTCAGCTGATCGATGCGATCCGGTTGCGCGCGATTCCGGTGAGCGATCCTGCCACGCTTGCGACGGTGCACATTGTGGACCGGCACTGGGGCGCGGGAAGTTTTTACGGCCCGTACTCCGAGTTGACCTATCCGCTGTGGCAGCAGATCGCGCAGCGCCAGACGAGTTTTTCGCACGCCGCAGCCTGGGGCTACGACACCTTCAATCTCGCAAACGGCGGCGAGACGCACTACGCGCGCGGGTTGTGGGTGAGTGGCGACTTCTTTAACACGCTGGATCTCAAACCGTATCTGGGGCGCTTCATTGAAGCGAGCGACGACACGGGGGGATGCGGACAGACCGGCGTGGTGCTGAGCTATCCATTCTGGCAGCAGAATTACGGCGGGGATGCGGCGGCGTTGGGGAAGAAGATCACGCTCGACGGATATCCGGTGGAAGTGATTGGCATTGCGGGGCCGCGGTTTACGGGCGTAACCGTGGGCGAATCGTTCGATGTGGCTGTGCCGCTTTGCGCCGAGGCTTCGATCCATTCGCACGATCGTACAAAGGACCGCCGCGCGTGGTGGATCGCCTCTGTGGCGCGGTTGAAACCCGGCGTGACTCTCGCGCAGGCCGACGCGCAGATGAAAGCGATCACCCAGGCGGCACTGGAAGAAACCGTGCCGCCCACCTACGACGCGGATGGCGTGAAGAAATATATGGAGTACAAGCTCGGCGCGTTTACGGCGGCGACGGGATTTTCGGACATTCGCAAAGGCTCGGCGACTGGATTGTGGCTGCTGATGGGAATTTCGGCGCTGGTGCTGCTGATTGCGTGCGCGAATATCGCGAACCTGATGCTGGCGCGCGCGAGCTCGCGTGAACGCGAGATTGCGGTGAGGTTGGCGCTGGGCGCTTCGCGGCCGCGGCTGATCCGGCAGCTGCTGTCGGAAAGTCTGCTGCTGGCGGCGGGCAGGGCGCTGCTGGGGTCGTTCATTGCGTGGTCGCTGAGCGCGTGGCTGATCGCGTTTCTTTCCACCGAGCGCACCAAGATCATCGTGGATCTAAGCCTCGACTGGCGCGTGCTGGGGTTCACGACGGCGCTGGCGTTTTTGACGACGCTGATTTTCGGTTTGATACCGGCGCTGCGTGCGACGAGCGCGCCGCCGGGAGACGCGCTGAAGAGCGGTGCGCGCGGGATGACGGCGTCGCGCGAGAAGTTTGGGTTGCGGCGCGTGCTGGTGGTGTCTCAGGTTGCGTTGTCGCTCGTGCTGCTCGTAGGCGCGCTGCTTTTTGTGCGCAGTCTGCGGAATCTTTACCAGCTCGACGCGGGACTCCAGCAGGATGGAATTCTGGTGGCGCAGCTGGACTTCGAGCGGCTGAAGACTCCGCCCGAGGGCATCTGGGACTACAAACGCGGGCTGATCGAGCGCGCGCGCGCGACGCCGGGTTTTGAGTCGGTGGCGGGCGCGATGACCACGCCGCTCTCGGGCTGGACGTCAAACGATTCGCTGCTCGGGCCGCACGACGAAAAGCTCGATTCGACGATGATCAATCGCGTGTCGGACGGATATTTCCAGACTTTTGGGACGACGCTGCTGGAAGGGCGCGATTTCACCTCGAGCGATACGTTGACGTCGCCCAAAGTTGCGATCGTGAACCAGGCGTTCGTGAAGAAATTTCTGCAGGGCGATGGCGTGGGGCAGACCTTCCGGATCGCGGTGGAGAAGGGCGAAGAGGCACCGGTGTATCAGATTGTTGGCGTGGTGAAGAACGCGGTTTACCAGAATATTCATGAGGATTTTCAGCCGACGGCGTACTTTCCGATGTCGCAGGAGCAGCTGAAAGATCAGGGGCACGACTTCTCGCTGATCGTGCGCTCGCGCGAGCCGATGGGCGCGATGATCAATTCGGTGAAGGCGATGTCTGCGTCGGCGAATCCGGAGATCGATATCGACTTCCACATTTTCAAGACGCAGGTGAAAAACACGCTGCTGCAGGACGAATTAATGGCGACGCTGACGGGATTTTTCGGATTGCTGGCGGGGCTGCTCGCGGTGATCGGATTGTACGGCGTGATTTCGTACATGGTGGCGCAGCGGCGGAATGAGATCGGCGTGCGAATGGCGATGGGCGCGCAGCGTGGCGACGTGCTGCGAATGGTGATTGGCGACGCGGCGGTGATGGTGGGAATCGGGATCGTGGTGGGCGTGGTGCTGGCGGTGTTTGCGTCGAAGTCGGCGGCGTCGCTGCTGTACGGGCTGAAGTCGTACGATCCATTCACGTATGTGGCGTGCATTGTGGGACTGGTGATTGTGGCGGCGCTGGCGAGTTTTGTGCCGGCGCGGCG
This sequence comes from uncultured Acidobacteriota bacterium, assembly GCA_963702125.1. Classification (GTDB taxonomy): domain Bacteria; phylum Acidobacteriota; class Terriglobia; order Acidiferrales; family UBA7541; genus Palsa-295. Next base: position 1,632,953 of record OY969716.1, on the reverse strand, counting down.
CGCGGCGTCGCTGGATCCGTGGACGGCGCTGCGGGATGAGTGAGGGGATGAGTCGAGGCGGCGTGGGAATAGCGGCGTTGCGTTAGCGCGGCCTCACGCACCCTTTTGAGCGGAAAAGGGTGCGGCACCCGGAAAGGCAACGGCTTTGTGCGCGATGAGATTGAGACTTCCATAGACAGTCTTCTGGTGCGGGGAACTACGAACTGAAACAGGCGAATATGACCTCAGAAGCGGGCTGGATGCATTTTGCTCTTGTGGTAGATAATCTAGTGGAGTAGAAGAGGAAAGTGGCTCGTGACGAGTGGCTAGTGGCCAGAGAGAGACAGAACGCGCCACTGGCCCGCGGTGAAATTACCTGAAGGGGAACTGCGAATGCCGAGGAAGGCTGCGCCGCCGCTGGAGGCGGATTTGCTGCAGGGGACGCTGGACCTGCTGATTTTGCAGACGCTGGTGATGGGCGCGGCGCACGGTCACACGATTGCGCACGCGATCGAGCGGCGGTCGGATGAGGTGCTGCAGGTGGAGCACGGCTCGCTGTATCCGGCGCTGCACCGGCTGGAGGATCGCGGGTGGATCGCGTCTTTCTGGGGGACGAGCGAGAACAACCGGAAGGCGCGCTACTACCGGCTCACGCAGGCGGGGAAGAAACAGCTGACGCACCAGACCAGCCGGTGGGAGCAGCTGGTGCGCGCGGTGAATCGCGTGCTGGGGCCGGCGACGTCGGAGTGAGGGCGTGAGGCGCGTGCGCGGCTCAATTTGGAGTGCGGGAGCGGAGCTACCGCTTTGCCGCATACGGTATGCGAGGCGCAGCGATGGCTCGTTTGGCGAGAGCGCTGCGCCGATTGTTTAGTTGGTGCCGCGCGGCCTTTTGAGAGGAAAAGGGTGCGGCACCTGGAAAGGCTCGTGACGGAGGGTGGGTGGTGTTCGAGGCATTTGCGGGGTGTGGGCGGAGTGGGTGGCAAAGCGGTAGCTGCGCTCCCGCAGTCCATAGGGAGTGGCGGCGAAGGGTGAGGTGAAGCGATGAGCTGGCGGAAATATTTTAGGCGCGAGGGGCGCGACGCGGAGCTGGCGGCGGAGATGGAGGCGCATCTCGCGCATGAGATCGATGAGCACGTGGCGCGGGGGATGTCGCGCGAGGATGCGCGGTTCGCGGCGAAGCGGAAGTTGGGGAATGAGACGCGGGTGCGCGAAGACGTTTACGAGTTCAACAGTGTGAGCTGGCTCGAGACGCTGTGGCAGGACTTGCGCTACGCGTCGCGCATGCTGCGCAAATCGCCGGGCTATGCGGCAGTGGCGATTTTCACGCTGGCACTGGGCATCGGCGCGAATACGGCGATTTTCACTTTGATCGATGGGGTGATGCTGCGCTCGTTGCCGGTGCGCGATCCGGCGGGTCTTTACCTGGCGGTGTGGCAGGCGAACAAGGCGCCGGATATGGAGTGGCAGAGCACGTACGGCGATTGCGAGGGAGGCAGATCGGAAGCGAACCCTTCGGAGTGCACGCTGCCGCTCGGGACGTTTAAAAGTTTGCGCGACGATTCGAAAGTCTTCTCGAGTGTCGCGGCGTTCGCAGGGCCGTCTGAAATGCAATTGAGCGGCAATGGCGCCGCGAGCATCGTGCAGGGCATGACGGTCTCGGGAGAATATTTCTCGACGCTCGGCGTGAATCCTGCGATTGGCCGCTTGCTGACGCGTGACGACGATGCGGCGGGGCCGACTAATGTGGTGCTGACGTACGCGTACTGGCAGAGCAATTTCGGCGGCGATCCGTCGGTGGTGGGAAAGACGATCGAACTGAATGGCGCTCCGTTCAACATCGTCGGCGTGGCCGAGCAGAAATTTACGAATCTGTCGCCAGGAAAAGCGCAGGACCTGTGGCTGACGATTGGCGCTTCGAAAACGATGGGTATCAAGTGGGCGAAGCGCAGCGAAGGCATCTCGAACTGGTGGCTGGTGCTGGTGGCGCGGCTTTCGCCGGGCGTAGCGCGGGCGCAGGCGGAGTCTGAAGCGACGGTGCTCTTTCGAAACCAGATCATTCACGGCGAGAGGCCGCTTTCGAAAGACGAAGACAATCCGCGGATCGCGCTGGTGCCGGCGCAATCGGGATTGACTGGGCGGCGGTCGCAGTATTCGACGCGGCTGTATGTGCTCATGTGCGCCGTCGGGCTGATTCTGCTGATCGCATGCGCGAATGTGGCGGGTTTGCTGCTGGCACGGTCCGCGGCACGGCAAAAAGAAATCGCACTGCGACTTGCGCTCGGTGCGCGGCGAATGCGGATTGTGCGACAGCTGCTTACGGAGAGCCTGCTGCTTTCGTTTATCGGCGGCGCGTTCGGAATTGCTTTTGCATTTTGGGGGGTGCGCGTGATCACGGCACTGCTTGGCGAAGGGACCGACACGCGGTTCGCGTTCGTGGTGGCGCCGGACTGGCGCGTGCTGGCGTTCACGCTGAGCGCTGCAACGTTGACGGGGATTTTCTTTGGACTCGCGCCGGCGATGCGGAGCACGAGGGTGGATTTGACGTCCGCGTTGAAAGAAAACTCGCCGACGAACGCCGCGACGGGCGAAGACGTGTGGTGGTGGCGCGTTCAGATGGGGAACGTACTGGTGGTGGCGCAAGTGGGGTTGTGCGTGGTGGTCGCGATCGGCGCGGGATTGCTGGTGCGGACGGTGCGGAATCTGCAGCACATGGATTTGGGATTCGACGCGCACAACGTGCTGCTTTTTGATCTGAATCCGACGCGAACGGGAATGAAGGACGAGCAGGCGGAGAATTTGTACCGCGAATTGCGCCGGACGTTCGCGGCACTTCCCGGCGTGGTATCGGCGACGTATTCATCGGGCGAACTGCTGAGCGGCGGTGAGTGGCGCGAGACGGTTCGCGTGGACGGATCCGAAGACGGGCAGGGAGACGGAATCGACGTGCTGGCGATTGGTCCGGAGTTTTTGAGCGCGGCGCGAATTCCGTTGTTGGCGGGGCGCACGTTTACGCCCTCGGATTTTGAGTTGAGCGCGAAGAAATTCAACGAACAAATGAAGATGGCGGCCGACATCGACGATGGAAAGAAGGTGGACGCGAACGCGCAGCAGACGATCGTGCCGGTACTGGTGAATCGCGCGTTCGCCGCGAAATATCTCGCGGGCCAGGAGCCGCTCGGCAAAGCGCTGACGCGCGGAGGGCACTCCGGCGCCACAAACGCAGTCAAAAACGAGCCTCCTTCACGCGAGTACGAGATTGTGGGCGTGGTGGCGGATACAAAATACGGCACACTGCGCGACGCGATAGCGCCGCTATTGATTGTGCCGAACGTGACGGGTGGCGTGGAATTCGCGGTGCGGACGGCGGGAGATCCGGATGCGCTGATTCCCGTTGTGCGCGAGATCGTGACGAAGGCGGACAGCGCGCTGCCGGTGACGGGCCTTCGGACACAGACGCAGCAGATCGACCATTTGATGGAAGCGGAAAGATTCCTGGCGCGGCTGGTCAGTTTTGCGGGCGCGCTGGCGCTGCTGCTTTCGTGCGTGGGGCTGTATGGATTGCTGTCGTATGAAGTGGCGCGGCGGACGCGGGAGATTGGAGTACGGATGGCGTTGGGTGCGCGGCGGGGCGATGTGTTGCGTATGGTGCTGGGGCAGGGCGTGCGCCTCGCGGTGATTGGGGTGGCGCTGGGCGCGGCGGTGGCGGTCGTGGTGACGCGATATCTCTCGAGTTTCTTGTTCGAGGTGCGCGCGAATGATCCGGTGACGTTTGCGGCGATTGCGGCGCTGATTTTGTGCGTGAGTGTGGCGGCGAGCTATGTGCCGACGCGAAGGGCGACGCGTGTGGATCCGATGGTGGCGCTGAGGTATGAGTGAGGCACGCGTAAGACAGACTACCGTGCAGGCTGTCGCTGCGCGGGATGAGAGCGTGTCGAGTTGACAAGGCGTCAAGTAAGGGCAGCTGTAGTGGCCGGTTCCGGAACGCGAAGCGTTGCGGAACCGGGCGCAGTAGTGGTGGGTGTCTAGTCTCGCCACAAAGGCGCCGGCTTGCCGCTGCGCGACGACCCGCCCCTACAGGTAGTTGTGGTGTGATCGAGGTGAATGCATGAGCTGGCGGAAATATTTTGGGCGTGGGCGGCGGGACGCGGAGTTGGCGCGGGAGATGGAGGCGCATCTCGGGCATGAGGTGGATGAGTTTGTTGCGCGGGGGATGTCGCGCGAGGAGGCGCGCTATGCGGCGAAGCGGAAGCTTGGGAATGAGACGCGCGTGCGCGAGGACGTGTACGAATTCAACAGCGTGAGCTGGCTCGAGACGTTGTGGGGGGACGTCCGCTACGCGCTGCGAATGTTGCGCAAATCGCCGGGGTACGCGGCGGTGGCGATTTTTACGCTCGCGTTGGGGATTGGTGCGAACACGGCGGTTTTCAGCGTGGTCAATACGGTGATGCTGCGTCCGCTGCCGTTCCTGCGCGCCGATCGCCTCGCGCTTTTGTGGAAGGTGGACCTGCACGATAACGAGGCCACCAACATCGTCTCCGCGCCGGATTTTCAGGATTGGCAGCAGCAGGCCGATGCATTTGAAAGCATGGCGATTTTCGATTCGGTCGGCAGGGGCTACAACCTTTCCGAAAGCGGGAGCGATCCGGAACGCGTTTCGGGCGAGCGCGTTTCATCGAAATTTTTCGACGTGCTCGGCGTGAAGCCGATGCTGGGGCGCAGCTTCCGGCCCGAGGAGGAGATCGCCGGACGCGACCACGAAGTGGTGATGAGCTACACGCTGTGGTCGCGGCGCTACGGGCAGGATCGCGACATCGTGGGGAAGACGGTTCGCATCGACAGCGAAAGCTACACGGTGGTGGGGGTGATGCCGCGGGGATTCGAGTTTCAGTTCTGGAGCGGACCGCGCGAGTTGTGGGTACCCGTGGGCTACACGCAGAGCGATTTGCAGCGTGGGTGGAACAACTTCGTGTGCATCGCGCGGCTGCGGGACGGCGTGAGTTTTACGCAAGCCGACGCCGAAATGCATTCGGTGGGCGATCGACTGCGCGACGCGTATCCGGTGGACCTGGCGAACATGACGGCGACGGCGCTGCCGCTGGAAGATTACGGAATGCGGCATCTGCGCGCGACGATGCTGGCGCTTTCGGTGGCGGTGGGATTCGTGCTGCTGATTGTTTGCGCGAATGTGGCGAACCTGACGCTGGGGCGCAGCGCGGTAAGGCAAAAAGAAATTGCCGTGCGGCGAACGCTGGGTGCCGGACGCGGGCGCATCGTGCGGCAACTGCTCACAGAGAGCGTGATTCTGGCGCTGCTGGGCGGCGTGGCCGGGCTCGGAGTAGCGGCGGCGGGACTCGTTGCGTTCAATCGCGTGATGCCGGAGTCTCTGGTATTTCTTTCGTTCCGCCATATCGATTCGATCCAGATGAACGGACGCGTGTTTCTGTTTGCGCTCGCGGCTTCTTGCGTAACGGGAATTTTATTCGGACTTGTGCCGGCGTTCACCGCGGAGCATCGCGATCTGAACGCGGTGCTGAAGCAGAGCGGGCGCAGCGCGACCGCGGCGGGAGGCAACCGATTGCGGCACATTTTGGTGGCGGCGGAAATCGCGCTGGCCATGGTGGTGCTGAGTGCGGCGGGGTTGATGATTGTGAGCGTGGTGCGGCTGTTGAACGTTCCCCGGGGATTTGACGCGCGCAACGTGCTGACCATGGATCTTTCCACTCCGCAGACGCCCGACATCAAAGGCTTGCCGGTGAACCCGAATTTCTGCCGCCAAGTGGCGGATTCGGTGGGTGCGCTGCCGGGCGTGGCGGCGGTGAGCGCGACGAGCGGGTTGCCGTTTGAAGGATTCGCGGGGCGAGGCATCACGATCGAAGGGCGGCCCGATCCGGGGCCGGCACATCAAGAAGGCTCGCGCTACAGCGTGGTGTGCCCGGGATATTTCGCGGCGCTCAAAGTTCCGATCGTGGATGGGCGCGATTTCGATCTGGATGACGTCGATGGGAAAGCGCCGGTCGTCGTGGTGAACGAGACTTTCGCGCAGCGTTTCTGGCCGAACCAGAGCGCGATCGGGCGGCATTTTAAGCAGGGAGAATTTGACTCGGACGCGCCGTGGTACACGATCGTTGGCGTCGCGCGCGATACGCGGCACTGGGCGCTCGATGAGCGGGTGTGGCCGGAATTCTACCGGCCGTTCATGCAGAGCGGCTGGGAGACGATGTCGCTGGCGGTGAAGACGGAAGGCGCGCCCATGGGGATGGCGCAGGCGGTAGAAGGCGCGATGAAATCGACGCTGCCGGATTCGCCGGTGACGAACGTGAAGCCGCTGGAAGCGGTCGTGGCGGATTCGGTGAGCGGGCGGACGTTTCCGATGCGACTGTTCGCGTGTTTCGCGGTGGTGGCGCTAATGCTGGCGGCGGTGGGGATCGCAGGCGTGGTGAGCTACGGCGTGACGCAGAGGACGCGGGAGATTGGGATTCGCATGGCGTTCGGCGCGGATGCCAGCGATGTGCTCGCGATGATTGTGGGCGGGAGCATGCGGTGGGTCGCGATCGGCGTCAGCGTTGGTGTGGTCGCTTCGCTCGCGGCGACGCGGCTGCTGGAGGTGCTGCTGTTCGATGTGAAGGCGGGCGATCCGCGGGTGTTGGGTGCGGTGGCGGCGGTACTTGCGCTTGTGGCGCTGGCGGCGAGTTGGTGGCCGGCGCGGCGGGCTACGCGTGTGGATCCGATGGTGGCGCTGAGGTATGAGTGACGCGCGCGTAAGATAGCCTGCTGCGCAGGCTGTCGCGGTGCGAGTTGTTCGAGGCTACGTTTTGCCGCTGTTGAGTTGCGCGGCGGAGCGGTGGCTTCGCAACCGCACTCCGGGAAAGGCATGAGAGGCGAATGACGACAGCGAAGATTGGGGGGATTGCGCCGCTCTTCATCGTTAGCGATGTGGCGCCGCTGCCGAATTACAAGCGGCACCCGTACATGAAGTGGGACGCGTACGTTTCGGTGGCCGATCCGGATGCGCTGGCGGCGGAATTTGCGGAGCGTGGAGTTGCGTTCAGTGAGCCGCTGCGCGACACGCACGACGGATTGCGCGGATTTGAGATTAGCGATCCGGACCGGTACGTTTTATTTTTTGGGAGGCCGCGGTAACGACGCCCACCGCGCCGGGTTGCTGTGGTCCCGCTTCGCGGGATCAACCTGCATCAACGGGTGATGAGCAAGGATTCGCGCTGGGAGGTTGACGCGGTGCCACGCACCCTTTTGGAAGAAAAGGGTGCGGCACCCGGAAAGGCGGTTTGTGCTGGGCGTGGCGCGGGAGTGGTTCGAAGCTTGTGCGGAGTGCGGGCTAGTTGGGTGGCAAAGCGGTAGCTGCGCTCCCGCAGTCCGAAATTCGCTGTGCTCGTTGCGAAGCGAGGGTTGAAGGGATTCGATCGCGCTGTTGGGGGAGGATTTGTTGAGGGCCGGCGCTAGGCGCCTTGGGCATTGTGCTCGGAACGCAAGCTTTTGAGAAGAAAAGGGTGCGCCACCCGGAAAGTCGGGTTGGAGCCCGGCGAATGGAGGCGGGTTACCAGGTGCGGAAAAGGCCGATCGCTTGTGCGACGCACTGAGCGATCATGATCAGGAAGAGCGATTGGCGCATGCGATCGTCTTTGTTCCAGCGGGCGGCGAGCAGCGCGATTACGAAAATGGCCAGCGCGGCGATGGCGAGCTGATAGGCGAGCGGCGAACTGTGTTGATGGAATTTCCAGAGATACCCGCCCATCAGCAACAGCACGAGCACGCCGTAGAGTTTGATGTATTTCGGCGGTAGCGTTTTGTTGCCCCAGTCGAGCTTCTCGTTGTAACTGAGTCCTGGCTCCATGATCTAACCTTCGCACGACCAGCTCAGCCGAGTCCGGCCGCATCGCGCGGGACCTGCATACTGAGATGGTCCCTTCACCCGAACTTATAGCACGAATTATAGAAGTCGGTTAACTTCTTCACTGAGTAGGATGCGCGCGGAGCGTGCGCGGCCTGTACCGAATCGTTGCGCGTGCCGAGGTCTGGTATGCTCGCGCCACGGAAAGGCAGCTTTTCATGGGGGTGTTGTGATGCGAATCAATGTGTGGCTGGCTGCGGCGGTGGCCGTTGCGTGCGGAGTGGGCGCGGTGCGCGGGCACGCAACGGGCGAGACGGTTGCGCCGGCGCCGGACACGAGCGCAGCGGGGCATTACATGTTTGTGTGGACGGGCGACCAGGACAAGAAGGGGAACGATTTTCTTGCGGTGATCGATGCCGATCCGGCGTCGCCGGCGTACGGCAAACTGCTCACGACGCTCGTGACCGATCAGCAGACGATGCAGATTCATCACACCGAGTATGTGATGCCCGCGAGCGGAATGCTGTTTGCGAACGACCACTTGGCGGGGCGCACATTTATTTTTGACGTGCGCGACGCGTTACGCCCGAAGATCGTCACGTCGTTCACGGACATGGACGGCTACGCGCATCCGCACTCGTATGTGCGGCTGCCGAATGGGCACGTGCTCGCAACATTCCAACACGCGGGGCATCACCACGGCGATCATGCAGGCGCGATGGATGGGATGGGCCCGATGGGGCAGTCCGGCGGTCTGGTGGAGATCGACGACACGGGAAAAGTGGTGCGTTCGGCAAGTTCGGCTGACCCTGCGTTTCCCGACGCGCTGCTTACACCTTACGGACTTGCCGTGATTCCCGACGCCGATCGCGTGGTGACGACGAACTCGTCGATGCACGACCTGGAAATATTCGCCGGCGTGACTTATCAGGTGTGGCGGCTCTCCGATTTGAAGTTGCTGAAGACTGCGAATCTCGACGTCGGCGCAAACCACTACGGACACATTTCGCCGGAGGAGCCGCGCGTGGGGCCGGATGGCGCGGTGTACGTGCAGACGCTCGGCTGCGGCATCGAGCGCATCACAAATTTCAAGGGCGACGACCTCGCGGCAAACCCGCCGGTGTCGAAACTTGTATGGACGTTTCCGGGATCGTTCTGCGGCGTGCCAACGATTGTGGGACATTACCTCGTGCAGTCTGTGCCGGAGATCGCCGGCTTGATCGTGCTGGATATTTCGAACGGGGCGAAGCCGGTGGAAGTGTCACGCGTGAGACTCGGTGACACTTACTTTTCGCACTGGACGAGCTGGGACGCGAAGGCGCGGCGCGTGGTGGTGACGGGAGACAACCGGCTCTTTCTGCTGACGCTCGATGAGAAGACGGGCGCGATCGCGGTGGATACCGCGTTTCACGACGCTGGCGGCAAGCCGGGATTCGATTTTGTGAATCGCGAGTGGCCGCAGGGCTGGACCGGCACGGGCCGGCCGCACGGCGTTGTGTTTTCGCGGTGAGCGGAGAGTGCGCACCCACAGCGGCCCGGTGCTGATGTTGCGCTGGGCGGTTTTTGGCTGGAGTGGTGCCGCGCACCCTTTTTAGAGGAAAAGGGTGCGGCACCCGGAAAGGCGCGGGGTGCCGGCGCTCAGTGTGAGATGGACGAGCCGACAGCGGAGTGCGGGCGTCGCTTGAGGCAAAGCGGTAGCTTCGCTCCCGCAGTCCAGAAGTAATACGTGCGTGTTGCCGAAATTAGAAAAGAGGATGGGATGAGCGGAATGCGGTGGCGACATCGGGCTATCGATTCGAAGCGAACGCTGGCGATTACGGTTGCGGTGGCGATGGTGGCGACTATCGCGTGGGCGAGTGGCGCGAAGCTCGTCGCGAGCTGGAAGAATCCTGCTTACGCGGGTGCGCAGCCGAAGCGCGTGCTGGTGGTCGGCATGAGCGAAGACCCTGCGATTCGCGCGGACTTCGAAGATGACATGGCCGCGGCGATCGCGAAAGACGGCGTGGAGGTGATTCCGGGCAATCACATTTTGCTGCGCCCCGATTCGCCGGAGATGGACGAGAACTATTTGAAGGGGCAGATCCGCGATCACAAAATCGACGGGGTGCTGACCTCGCGCATGATTCGCGTGGACAAATCGCAGACATACATTTCGGGGCCCAGCTACGTGGTGCCGTTCACTTACTACAATACGTTCTGGGGATACTACGGCACGGTGTACCGGCAGGTTTACACGCCCGGATATTTGCGCAACGACACGACAGTGCGCATCGAGACGAATTTTTATTCGACGGCGGGCGAGAGCGGCGAATTGATCTGGACGGGGACCAGCGAGACATTCAATCCAAGCTCGGCGAAGAAAACGATCGATGGAGTGGTGAAGACGATCGCGAAGGAATTCAAGAAGAAGGGGATTTTGTAGGAGCGTTGTCGGTCAGCGTGCAAGATTTTCGCACCGGCATTACTCCTGCCTATCGCGGTCCGCGTTCCCAAAAGTTCAAGAGCATGACGGCTTGCACGACGCCCTGCGCAACCACGATCAGTTTGAACGAGTCGCGCAGTTTATTGTCATCGCTCCAGCGACTGAGCAACAGAATGGCCAAACCAGCGGCGATCGCGGCGAGCGGAGCTTGGTAGAGCATCGGCTTGTTGTGAGCGTGAAACCCTAGAAGGTATGCGCACGCGAGCGAGAACGTGCAAACGCCACAAAATTTGACCCAGCCAGCTGATGGCGGGTAGCTGCGCCAGGTTGGCTTGTCGTCGTAACTCAGTCCTGATGCCATCGACGGTGGCCTCTGCAGCTTCGTTAGAGAACGATGGTAGCAGAATTTATAGAAGTCGATCAACTATATGACTGGGTAGATGGGTAAAAGCTCGAGTTGCGACGGCGGCTGGCCGGTTTTTGTTGGAGCTGTGCGTCGCACCCTTTTGAGATGAAAAGGGTGCGGCACCCGGAAAGGCGCTCGGCGTGAGCGGGGGGATTACCAGTCCTTGCGGTAGGCGAACCACCAGCTGAAGATGGCGATCGGGAGCGTGGCACTGACGGCCCACCAGAAGGGCAGAAACAGGTCTGCGGCGAGCCCCAGGACGAAGAACGTTCCCCAGAAGATTTTGTTTTCCATGGTTGTTCTCCATTGTGACGCGCCGGATGGCGCAGCGGTAGTGAGGAACTGCGCTAGGGCGGCGCGTTGACACTATGGGTGCGTGAAACTACCATTAGCGCCAAATGCCGGACCCGCAGTCTCTGATTGGGCAAGTTATTTCGCATTACCGCATCCTCGAGAAACTGGGCGGGGCGGGAAAGACAGGCTGTACATCTCGAATTCCGACGGCAGCAATCGACGCGAAATTCCGTGGCCGGGTGGAAGCGTATTTATCGTGTATGGCACTCCGGATCAGAAGTCGCTGGTCGTGACGGGCTTCGAACAGGGCGGCTCGACTCCGACGTACTGGGTGGGGAGCCGGGACGGGTCGGACTGGAAGAAAGCCGGAGCGGACTGCGGCATGTTGACGGATGTTTCCGCGGACGAAAAGCACCTGGTGGGAGGGGAATGGCGCGGGGCCAAAATGGGGATTTATTCGTACTCGCTCGAAGACCAGAAATGCACCCAAATCGAGCCGGGCGTTTCAACGCTGCTTGTGAAGTTCTCGCCGGATCGTAAGTGGATTGAATGGGTAACCACCGGTTCGCGCAATGTGACGATCTACAGGCGTGCGTGGAAAGATGGACGGGCTGTGGGCGAGAAGCAAGCGGCGTTCAAGCTGCCGTTCGCGTTTCCCGCGAACGACGAAGGCAATGGCTTCGATTTCACGCCCGATCTGTCGGTTGTGGCCTACGTAAGACCCGGTGGGCACGCGGATTTGTATTTCACTCCTTTGAAGTAGATCGCTACAACGATATCCGCGGAGCGGTTGTGACTTCCTGATTGCCGGTGCCAGTTTTGTACCCGGCGGGATTTGTGTTTGAGATTTTTCCTGGCTGGGAGTAAGCTCGCGCGCAAGTCGGCCCCCGCACTCCATGGACGGAGAAAACAAATATGAAAAATGAAAGTGGTGTGAGTTTGCTGCGCATCGCGTTGATTGTGGTGGGTGTGACGTTCATTGTGGGCGTGTATCCGCTGACGATTGTGTGGCCGTCGGGATGGGCGTGGCATACGGGCGGGCCGTCGATGTATCTCGAGATGATTCTGGGCGTGTATGCGACGCTCGGCGTGTTTTTGGTGATGGCGGCGCGCAGGCCGCTTGCGAATTTGAGTTTGATCTGGTTTACGGTGTGGTCGAGCGCGGTGCACGCGGGGATTATGGCGTGGCAGTCGATTGCGTATCCGGAGCATCACGGGCATCTCTACGGCGATGTGCCGGTGTTGCTTGTGGTGGCGATTGTGCTGGCGTTGCTCACGCTGCGCGCGGAGAAGGGGACGGCGGTGGCTGCAGCGTAGATTTCAATGCGCGGGACCGCGCGATAGCTCCACCACAAAAGCACACAGAAAATATCTCTATGCCACGAAAGGCACTGTAACGGGTGGCTGTGCTTGCCGGTGCGGTGAGAATTGTTTGAGATTGCGGCGAAAGCCGGCGAGGCTTCGGATTTGGCGTTCGGCTGGCGCGATATTTATGGTGACGCTGCCACTACAAAAGCACACAGAAAATATTTCTATGCCACGAAAGGCACTGTAACGGGTGGCTGTGCTTGCCGGTGCGGTGAGAATTGTTTGAGGTTGGTGCAGAAGCCAGCGAAGGCTGCACATCAGCATTCGGCACGCGCGATATTTATGGTGACGCTGCCACTACAAAAGCACACAGAAAATATTTCTATGCCACGAAAGGCACTGTAACGGGTGGCTGTGCTTGCCGGTGCGGTGTGAATTTGTGAGATTGGTGCAGAAGCCAGCGAGGCTTCGGATTCGGCGTTCGAGGCGGGCAAAAGTTATGCAGATGCTTGTGGCATAGAAATATTTTCTGTGCGCTGTGTGACGTTAATGCGAGATTGATTTGGAGTGCTCGGCACTCACCCTTTTGGGAAGAAAAGGGTGCGGCACCCGAAAGGGCGCTGCGCGACTTGCGCACGGGCGAGGCGTTCGAGGCTGCTGCGTGGTCGTGTGGAATGTTGAGGCAGAGCGGTAGCTCCGCTCCCGCGGTCCAAAATGAAGCCGGGTCGCTGCGCGACGTGCGCAGTCCCGGGAAGCGGGGCTACTTTACGGGAGCGCTAATTTTGGGTGGTGTAGGCCGCGGTGTGGAGGAGCGCGGCGTGTTTTGTGGCGGCGGGCTTCGCTGTCGATTTTGCGGAGGCGTGGGTTGTGGGCTGCGGCGCGCTCGCGGGCTGCATCGCGGCTTGGAGTGGAGCGCGGGCGGCGGAGAGCAGGTACTGGTCGCGGCGGAATTCGATCAGGTCTTCGCGTGAGTGCTTGGGCGAGGCGAGTTCGCGGTCGAGGCGCGCGAGCATGAGCTGGTAGGCGAACTGCGGATCGGAGCCGGCGGAGAGCACGTTGCTTTCGCTGATGCCGACGCGGACCGGCGTGCCGCCGGGCAGGCCGGCGGTGGCGGGCGAGACGGTGAGCCACAGCGCGCCGTCAGGATCGGTGGAAACTTTCGCGTCGCGATTCAGCGTGTGGAGCACGTGTTTCAAGTAGCCGCCGTTGGGAATCATTTCGTCGTTCACGGCTTCCTGCACGGCTAGCGCGAAGCCGGCCTGATTCTGCTGCCAATCGGCATTGGTTCCGACGATCGACTCGCGGCGGTTGGTCTCTTCCTGGGCGAGGTCTTGCACGCTAACCGTTTGCGCCAGCGTGAGCGGGGCATCGGCGTAGGGCGAATCGAGGTCCGCGGCGGCGTGCGATTCGTACACGTGCTCGGGATTGAAGCGGCCGGTGATCATGTAAGACGCGGTAACGGCTGGAATCGCCTCCCATGCGAAGACGGCGAGCGGGGCCAGAAATTTCTTTGAGTGGTAAATCTCCTCGGTGCCGCTGCGGCATTCGCTTGAGCGCTTGATGGTGCCCGGAACCTGTGTGAAATGGACAACGCGTAAATCGAGCTCGGGATTTTCTTTCGCGAAAGTGGTGAGCGAGTGCGCGGCAGCCTTCGGGCTGGTCATGAAAAAATCGTTGATCGGGTCGCGGTGCACGGAGTGCGGATAGTAGAAGTCCATCACGCGCTTGGTGAAGTCGGCGCAATTATTTGTCGCGCCGTTGAAGTGATTCACGTTGGGGCGCGAATTGAATTGCGCGATGAGCGCTTCGTCCTGCTCGACAGTGGTGGAGACGACGAACATGTAGAGGCTGCGCTCGAGCGTCGCGCCGACCATCTCGCGCCACTCGGAGGAATTGCTGGTCATGCATTTTTTCGTCTCGCACAGGCCGGTGAGGTAATTCTGGCGGTAGCGCTCTTCGAGAGCGGTTTTAATTTCGCGCGAACTCATCAGCGGGCGGTCGGCGGGATTTTCCACGCCGTAGAGGTAAATGTTGAGCGGGACGATGTTCCACTCATACGGCGAATCTTCGCCGAGCGTGGTGTAGTTGCTCACGACAGAACCCTGCTCGCCGGGACGGCAGAGGCGCATCTTGACGGGCGAGTTGTCCGGGCAGATCCGCGAGAGGTACACGGCGGTGTGGCCGGAGCCGGTGATGCGGGCGACGCTGGTGTCGAGCGACTCGTTGAGGATCACGCCGGCGTCGGCGCTGGCGCGCGGAGCGGACGCGAGGCCGCCGACAAGGGCGACGATCGCTGCGAGTGTCGAGGTGAGCCAGGGCGCACGGGGGCGCGTCGGCGGCTGCGGGGCCGGGTGGCACGTTGATAGATCGGGCTTGCTGGTGGCTAAACGCATCCTTTTAATTGTCCTCCGCTGGGGTGGCTGCGGTGATCGGTGACGGCTACTAAGGGGTCTGGGGAGACCCAGTACTTAGAAACACGGATTGGGCGCAATAGTTGCTTTGCTGGCTGGGGTGGGACGGTAAGCGGCTGTAGCACAATGAGATACGGATTGGTGGCGCGATCGGCCGGGGTGGCGTAGCGTAAACTCCAGTCCGCGTGTGTGGGCTAGAAGGGCGCCGGCTTGCCGGTGGCACCCCGCCTCTACAGGTAGCCCGATCCTACGGAGAGGCGGGGCGGATCTGAGGATGTCCATTTGGTTGTGCCGCGCACCCATTTGAGGGGAAAAGGGTGCGGCACCCGGAAAGGCGCCGTTGCCTCGGGTGGACGAATGTGGTACTCTGTGGGTGCGTTTGTTGCTCTTGAGTACCTTTGAATGCGTTTCAACTAAGGTCGCCGGGCACAGCTCGACGGCCATTTTTTTTGTAACGACGGCAACGGTCTTGAGGGGCAAATAGCTTTCTAGGTGGCAAGACCACCTTAAGAATAATCAGGAGCAGTAAAGTGGCAAAAGAACAAGGGACAGTGAAGTGGTTTAACGCGGCTAAGGGCTTTGGATTCATCCAGCGCCAGAGCGGTGAGGACGTATTCGTGCACTTTTCGGCGATTCAGGCCGATGGGTACAAGAGCCTCAACGAAGGGCAGGCGGTTGAATTTGAGGTCAAGCAGGGTCCGAAGGGCCTGCAGGCTGAGAACGTCGTCGGTCTGTAAAAACCTCTGAGCAATAGCCCGATTTAAAGCATGGTTCGGGAGAGGCGGTACCCAATACCGCCTCTTTCGAAATCACCAGTCCCGGCAATCGATCCAGCAGGCGAGCAGTAGAGGTTATGTGTGCGTAAACGTGCGGCGAAATGCCGACACGTGAAGCGCAACGCGGTGCCGCCACGAAATGGGGACGTAACGCTCGACTAAGCGTGGCGTGCGTGGCAATCCTAAGGAGGGCGCAGTGCATATTCTGGTGGAAGGTCAGGCCATTAAGCACGAGTTGTACGGTGCGGGTGTGGTGACGGAATCCAATACGGAACGGACCACGATCGATTTCGACGATCACGGGGTGAAGAAATTTGTGACGTCCATGTGGACCGCCGAGCTGGTGGGCGAACCGCCGGCAACGCCGCCGGGAAAGCGCCGCGGCCGCCGCAAGACGGTGAAGAAGAAGGTCGCTGCAGAGAAGTAACGCAGCGGCGAAACTTCGCACGATACAATTGAAGTGGAAATTGAGACGCCCCGAGAAATCGGGGCGTTTTTTTTGCGCTTCAGCTACTGTGGGGCGCAATACGACGGTGAATGGGTCCAAGCACAGAGCGGCAATCAAAAGGGATTCGATACTGCCGGATTGAATCTAGCGGACCGAAGTCGTGCGGCGGCGCAAGTCTTCCGGGGAAGCGTAGCCCCAAAAAAGCTTGTTGAGAAAGGGAGTAAAGAAGTACGCAAAGGATCCGACAAGCGCGGTAGCCACGACCGCGCCGCCCAGCCACAACGCTAGAAACTCCAAAACGTTCTTCACGGTCTGCCTCCTCGGGTGTAAGACCAAACAATCACGCCTACCGGAGCCAGCAGCGTGATCATTCCCAAGAACAACGCAATTATACCATGCGACACCGATACCGGCTCCTGACTGCGTGTAGTTCTCGCGCGGATCAAAACGAGGATCGACGCAGCAATTAAATCCGCCGCGATGACGGTCACCGCCACGAGCGCCGAATTCGCGCCGAATGCTTGCGCGACTCTTTCATTGTCAAAAATTGCGCCAGTGGCGCCCAGACTGAGAATGGTGAGGTCAAGTGCCGCCTCGAGCAGCTTTTCCCAGCCCTCTGCCGGAGGAGTGACGGCGATGATGATGATTAAGAACGCGACTCCGAATAGAACCGGTATGCCGAGATGTGCAAGGATGAGCCAGCCCACAGTGGCCGGAATGTAGCACATTCGGTGCGCGGGGCATATACCTACGCGACACGTGCCCGACGCTGAAAATGATTTGGTCGTTGGGCGTGGCGCGTGGACCGGGGCGGTATCGTTTTCATCGGAGAACTGTCAGACTGGATTGGTTGCGGCGGCTTCGGAATTGAGGTGCTGGATGGGGCGTTTGACGGGGCGTTGGGCTCGAGTGGCGGGGGTAGTGGTTGCGGTGGCGATGGCGTGCGCGCTGCAGACGGGTGCGCAGCAAGATCCGGCTTCCACATCGCAGTCGGCGCCGACTGGAAGCACTCCCGTGACGCCGCAGAGTGCGAGCGATCCGGGCGCGCAGCCGCAACAACAACAGGATGGCACCGGCACGGCCAACGGCGCGGGCGCGGCAACATCGGGAGCGACGGGACAGGGACCGGCGGCGACCGCGAAGAAATCGAATTCGTATAACGCATCCAACGCCGGCGGCGACGACGGGAAGGGCGGCAACATCCACATCATGGCGAACAACGTGTCTATTACGCTTTCGCGGAACTGGGCGGAAGCGGCCAGCGATGGCACGCCGCCGCCGCGCGAGCTGCGCGCGTTTGCGCCGCCGTTTCATCTGAACGCGATCCTGACGCTGCAAAACGTGAAGAACCAGGGCGTGCTGCAACTGGCGATGAGTGACAATCCGCTGCTGAACCACGATGCGAGCTGGCTGGACGAGCAGATGCACAAGCCGGGCGGCACGGGCATGAGCGTGATGGACATGCTGTTTTATTATTTTTTTCCGCCGTCGGCGCAATGCATGGATGAGGCGCAGCGCGACGTGCTGACCGCGACGTTCGCGCCGACGCCTGCCGTGGAATCGGCGGAAGCGACGGGCGCGCAGCCGCCATCGACCGACGGCACGGCGCCAATGCTGCAGGTGACATACCACTGCCGGCACGAGGCGACGCTCGACAGCTTTTATTCCTCGCAGCTCAGCAACGGCATCGTGTTCGTGCAGTCCAACGAGGGGCCGCGCGCGTATTCCGTGATTCCTCAATTTTATCTGGCGCCGATGGAGCAGGTGCGCAGCGCGGGAATCAGCTGGTACGTGTTCGAGGCGCAGCGCACCGAGCCTGTACCGCCGAGCGCATCGACGCGATACAACGTGCCGATCCCCGACGGCGCGCAGCCGGATTATTTCTACGCGATTGGAGCGCCCGATCCGTTTCCGTGGACTGCGGATGTGGGCGCGTGGTCAAACCGGCTGATTCACGTGGCGTATGTGGGGCTTTCGATGAACAACAACCGCCGCGCCGAATTTATCAGCCTGCTGCAGCGCGTCCGTGTGCGCGGCGTGAACGGCGTCCAATGAAATGACGAGCCGCCGAGCGATTTTCGTTCTGTCGGTTCTCGCGGCCTCCGCCCCCTTCTTATTCGGGCAGTCCACCGCTTCGAAGGCCACTCCTGAGTCGTGCCGCCAATGCTACTCGACGAGGGGCGCGTACGAGTGCGCCCGGCTCGTTCTGAGATGCGAACGAACCGGCGTCCACAGGTAGCATTGCGTTGAGTGTGCGAGGGTGAAGCAGTAGGGCGAAGTGCAGCGATTGCCTGATGGTGCTCTGGTGCGCGGCGGACGATAGTTTGTTCAGGCGCGCGTTTCGCGTCTCCCAGCCTGTTGTTTTTCTCGGAGGCATGCGATGAGCAATCAAACTGGAGATCGTTATACGTGTTCGAACGTGAATTGTGGATGCGAGATTGAAGTGAAGCGGCCGGCGATGGACTCGGAATCGACGGGCGAGACGAGCGGGCGGCGGAGCGTGAAGGTCGATGACGAGATCGCGAAGTCCGACTCGGTGATGGAGGTTGCCTACGTGCGGGCGGAAGACGCGGATTTGCCGGAGCCGCGCAGCGGGCCGGGGCCGGAGAACGAGGGCAAGGCGAGTGCGATGCCGGTGCCGCGCTGTTTCTGCGGCAGCCCGATGCGGGAGGCGGGCGTCGGGAAGGCGCGCGTTGCGAGCGTGAAGCTCTAGTGCGTTGCGCGCGCGAAATTCAGGCCAACGCCTGTGCAAAATTCAGGCTAACGCTGGATGGCAGGGCGCGCGCGGCGGAGCGATAGTCGCAACAGGCGCGCCGACTCGCGATTGTTCTGTGCGACGGCTCGCCGCGAAAAAATGCCAACAGGCCCAGGAGGCGCGAGATGAGTAATCAACGAGGAGAGCGTTACACGTGTTCGGACCCGGATTGCGGGTGCGTGGTTGAGGTAAAGGAGCCGAGCGCGAACGCAGCGCTGCGTGCAAACGCGACGGAGGGGCCGGCGGCGGCGAGGCCAGTTATCGATGCTGGGTACGCGGACGCGACGGACAATCTGCACGGCCGGGGACATGGCGTGCCTGCGGCGGGAAACATTTCCGATCGCGGATTCCGTTCGGAAAGTATTTCGACCAGCGGCGATTTCGGGAAGCAGGGCGCGACGGGCGAGGGGATTTTTGGGACGGTCGGCGCTGATTCCGATCACATTCATACGGAGGGACGCTACGGATCGCGGCTGCCGCGCAAATCGGGATTCGCGGATGAGCCGCGTCCGCGCACGATTCCGCCGGCGACGTGGGCTGAAGAAGCCTCGATGCGGTGTTTCTGCGGAGCGGAGATGCGCAGGGCGGGCGCGGCGGAACGGGCGCGCGGAGCTTCTGCTTAGACTTCGACGTAGAGCGACACACACAGGCCAACTCCAGCCTGTGCCACTCTTTGTGGCGAACGATTACTTGTGTGCGGCTGGGGCTGCGGCTGATGCGCCGGCGACAGGGACGCAGCCGAAGCTGGCGTAATCGACGGTTGGACTGCTGCGCGCTGTCGCTTTCGGCGACCACACCTCGAAAACGTCGAACGTGCAAGTTTTTGTGTAGTGCTGCTTGAGCGCGGCCCACATGTCCGAGTCCCACTGGTGTAGATTCCGGTGCTTCACCTGCTCCGGGTCGTCGGCCTGTCCTTTTGTGATGACGATCATGTCGTAGGTCCCTGCGTTCATTTCGTCGAGGACTGGGCCGGGGCGCCAGCGGCCGCTTTTTTCGAGAACATCGTTGAGGAAGCCGTCGGGGATTTCCGGGTGACGGCTGAGGATTGTCACATCGGGGTGCGTCGAGAGCAGCAACCTGCCGCTCGCGGCCTCGACGAATTTCTGCCACTGCGCTTTACGAGCGGGGATCCGCTTGGCTTCGTCATAGTCATAGTGGATGCCTTTGAACGCCGGGCGGAGCCCCGGCCACAGGAGAACGCAGACTGCGAGGCATGCGAGCAGCGGATTGCGCACGGAGTGGCGTTGAAGCTCGATCAGGCCGAGCGCGGCGAGCACTCCTGAAACCATCAGCGGCTCGAAGAAATAATTGATATTGCCACCTGCCTGCGGAATGGTGAGCACGGCGACGGCCCAAGCAGACACGGTGTAAAATAGAAGCAGCAACCTTTCCGGCGCACGTTCGCGTTCACGCCACGCGAAGAGCGCGCCAATGCACATGAACGGGACTACGGGCTGACGCACAGCGAGCCAGACGATGGAAAGAGCGCCGCGAAATTCGAGGACGGGGTGGCGCAGGTCCGCGACGGTCTGCGCCATGTAAGGATCGTGCAGGTAGGCGATTGCATTTCCGGCGATGGCGGTGAGTACGGCGATCGCGGCCCAGAGAATCGCGTCGCGATAGCGGCGGCGGTAGAGGAGCCAGCCGACGATGGCGACGGGCGCGGCGATGAACGTCTGCTTGAAGAGCAGCGCGATGCCGGCGACGATGGCCGAGAGGACGGGCACGTGCTTTTCGCGCGTGGCGAGAAACCACAGCATCGCCGCGAGTGAGCACGCGAGAGCGAGAAAATCGGGACGGAATTGCACGGTCCAGGACGCCATCGGATACGCGGACACTGCGAAGAGCGCGCACAAAAGCGCGACACCGCGCGAGCCGTAGAGCTTTCTGCCGATGAAATACACACACGCGATGCAGACGAAAACGGCGAGCAGCACAGCGAGGCGCAGGAAAGTTTGTGGCGACGCGCCGAGCGAGAGCGCCAAGTGGCAGGGCATCGCGAAATACACGTAGGTGAGCGGGCCGTAGATGCTGATGAAATAGGGCGGGCGGTCGCCGGGGTAATAAATGTGATGTTCGTGGACGACCTGGCTGACGCGGAGGAGCGTGGCGCTGTCTGGATAGCCGGCGTCGCGAAAGCTCATCAGGCCGAGCGCGGTGCCGGTGGCGACGGTGAGCGCGCCGATGGAAAGAATTGCGACGACGAGGACAATCAAGATGGGTTGGCGGCGGAAGAAATTGGCGATGGGCGCGAGCGGCGACACTGATGAATTAAACTGTGGATGTGGCGTCATTGCTGCCGGTGGCAGAGCGCGGCGCGGTGCAGCGCAGGCGATGCGGAGTTGCGCACAGCCGGATTATTGAACCAGTGTTGAGGTGGCGCGGTCAAATCCGAAGCGCGGCGGTGCCGGTGGCCGCGACCGAAAGCGGCTGAATGCGAGCGCTGCGAGTTTGATGTTAAACTTCGATTTATAGGCGGGAGCTAACGGTGAAGTCGATGTACGTTGCGACATTTTTGGTTGCCATCGTTGCGCTGCCGCCGCTGCCGTCCGCTCCTCCGCTGATTTCGCCGTGGCTGGCGAATCCTCCTTCGCTCAACGACATTCATTACCGCTGCGAGCCGCTGCCGCCGCTTGCTCCGGACGTTGTGGTTACGAAAGGCCTGGGCACGAGCGATCTTTCGCCGGAAGTGAAGGATTCGGTGTACCCGGAATCGGACGCGGCGCTGCACGACCTGACGGCGCGCACGGTGGCGGCGGCGGACGCGTTCCGCGACACGGGGAGCCGGCCTGCAGCGAAATGCGCGATCAGCTTTCTGGTGGAAGCGGCCAAGGATCAGGCCATGGCGGGGTACATGGCGACCAAGGATGCATCGCAGGAGCAGAACATGGCGCTGCGTTCGCTCGCGATCGCGTATTTGAAGGTGCGCGATTCGGGCGTCGCCTCGGCGGACGAACAGGGACTGATCGGCGCGTGGTTCGAGCAGATCGCCAATGAGGAAAGAAAACGGCTGGAAGACGGGCCGTGCGGAAAAGATGTTTGCGAAGCTTCCGGACATCACGGCATCGGAGTGGCGATGGCGGCTTCCGCCGTGGCAATCGCGAACAACGACCGGAAGCTGTTCGACTGGTCGATGAAACAATACCGTGCCGCGGTGAAGCAGATCGACGACCGCGGGATGCTGCATTACGACACGCACGGAAAATACGCGCTGAAATTCAATCTTTTGAGCGCAGCGTGCCTGGTGCAAATCGCGGAATTCGCGGAAATCAATGGCGTCGATTTATACGATTACGATCACGGACGGCTGCATCTGCTGGTGCACACGGTTTCACGCGGGCTGATCGACCCCGGTCCGTACGTTGTGGCGACGGGGTTCGAGCAGCGAGTCCCTGCGAGAGTGGAACCATGGCAGATCACGTGGGCGGTGGCGTACGACCTGCGCTTTCCAGACGAGGTGATCACGAGCCTGCTGGATCAAGTGGGCCGGAGCGGCGCGGATTTGTGGGGCGGCGAGCCGGCGATGTCTGCGGCGCCGTAGCGCGACTGTCGCGCGGGACGTGTAGAGTTGGTTGTGGTGCGGCTGTGTTCGCGCGCTGACCGGGCTTCTGACCGGGCGGCTGGGATCGCAGGACGGCCGCCAGGGCGGCTGTCGGCCGGCAAATTCACGCGACCCGCGGAATTCCGTATCATCCAATTTTGCTGAGCGAATGCGCGGCGGTTGGCTGGAACGCTGCGCGATGGGAGAGCCACGTGAGCACGGTTTTGGTGACGGGCGGGTCGGGCTTCATTGGAAGCCACACGATCGTGAAGCTGCTGGAAGCGGGGCACACGGTGCGGACGACGGTGCGCAACCTGAATCGCGAGGGTGACGTGCGCGCGATGCTGAAGCGCGGCGGTGTGGAGGCCGGGGACCGGCTCACGTTTTTTGCGGCGGACCTGGAGAAGGACGCCGGCTGGGCGGAAGCCGTGCGCGGGTGCGAATTCGTGCTGCACGTGGCGTCGCCGCTGCCGGCGAGCGTCCCGAAAAATGAGGACGAGCTGATCATTCCCGCGCGCGAAGGGACGCTACGCGTGTTGCGTGCCGCGCGCGACGCGGGCGTGAAGCGCGTGGTGCTCACATCGTCGTTCGCGGCGATTGGATACGGCAGGCCCGAGAAAAATGTGACGTACACCGAAAAGGATTGGACCGATCCAAACTCGAGCGAGGTGATGGCGTATCCGAAATCGAAAACGCTGGCGGAGCGCGCGGCGTGGGAATTTATGGCGAAGGAAGGCGGCGCGTTGGAGCTTGCGACGGTAAATCCTGTGGCGGTGTTTGGGCCGGTGCTGGCGCCGGATTTTTCCGCGTCAATTCAGATCATCAGCAAGCTGATGGATGGATCGCTGCCGGGCGCGCCGAAACTTTATTTTGGCGTGGTGGATGTGCGCGACGTGGCGGATCTGCACGTGATTGCGATGACGCATCCGGCGGCGAAGGGCGAGCGGTTCCTGGCGGTGGCGGGAGAATTTATGTCGATCAAGCAGGTGGCGCTGGTGCTGAAGGCGAAAATGGGCGCGGCGGCGAAGAAAGTGCCGACGAGGGAGATTCCGGATTTTCTGGTGCGCCTCGCGGCGCTGCGCGATCCGGCGGTGAAGTCGATTTTGCCGGAGCTGGGGAAGAGAAAGAACGCGACGAATGAGAAGGCGCGGCGGTTGCTGGGGTGGTCGCCGCGGTCGAATGAAGAAGCGATTGTGGCGACGGCGGAAAGTTTGATTGCGCTAGGCATCGTGAAGACGGCGTAGGACTGGCACTCAGCGTGTCTGCACTCCACTCTTACTGGGCGTGCAGCCGGCGGACTGAACGTTTCCTCGCGCACCCTTTGCGAAAGAAAAGGGTGCGGCACCCGGAAAATCGAGGGCGCCGGTGAGTGTGGCGTAGGCCACGGTTTGTGTTGCGTTTGAATTGACTTGGGTGCGTGGCGTGAATAGTATCGCTGTTGCGCATGGCTGAGGCTGGCTCTCCAGTTGGCCGGACAATTTCACATTACCGCGTCATCGAAAAACTCGGCGGCGGGGGAATGGGAGTCGTCTATAAGGCGGAGGACACCGACCTGGGCCGGTTTGTTGCGCTGAAGTTTCTTCCCGCCGATGTCGCGCACGACGCGCTGGCCCTCGAACGTTTTCGCCGCGAAGCGCGTGCCGCATCCGCACTGAATCACCCCAACATCTGCACGATCCACGAAATTGGCCAGGCCGACGGCAAGCCCTTCATCGCCATGGAGTACATGGAAGGGACCACGCTGAAGCATCGGATAGGCGGCCAGCCTCTTGATCTGGAACCGCTGCTCGAGCTGTGCATCGAAATTGCGGATGCGCTGGATGCCGCGCACGCCAAAGGCATCATCCATCGGGACATCAAGCCTGCGAATTTATTTGTGACTGAGCGCGGGCACGCGAAAATTCTCGACTTCGGGCTCGCGAAGCAGATCGGCGGCGCGAACGATGCGACGGCGGTGCGCGAGGCGAGCGAAGCTACGTCGGATGGGCCGCGCGTGAACGCGTCGGAGCTGACCAGCCCGGGCACGGCGGTGGGGACCGTTGCCTACATGTCGCCGGAACAGATTCGCGGCAAAGCGCTCGACGCGCGTACCGACCTTTTCAGCTTTGGCATCGTGATGTACGAAGCGGCGACCGGCGTGCTGCCGTTTCGCGGCGAAACCAGCGGCGTGATCACCGACGCGATTCTGAATCGCAATCCGCCGCCGCTCGCGCGTGTCGCTCCCGATCTGCCCGCGAAATTCGACGATGTGATTTCGAAGGCGCTGGAGAAGGACCCGAAACTGCGTTACCTGCACGCGGCGGACATTCGCACCGACTTGCAGCGCATCAAGCGCGATGCGAGCGGCAGCGGCCGCGTTGCGCTTCCGGCCGAAGACGATGACTACGCGTCGCAACACGCGAGTGGTGGCGTGCCACGCGCAACGTCACCCGCGTCATCCAGTGTCGGCGCCGCCACGGCGCGGCTGGCGTCCGGCAAGCTGCCGCCGCAAACGGAAGTGGCCGCTCTAGGGAGTGCCTCCGCGGCCACAGTAGTCGCGCGGCCAGTCGAGGCCAAGCGTGGTATGGGCAAGTGGATCGCAGTCGCAGGTGTAGTTGTGGCGTTGGTCGCCGCCGGCGGCTACTTCTACACGCACCGCGCTCCAAAGCTCACCGAGAAAGACACGATCGTTCTGGGCGACTTCGTGAATACCACCGGCGACGCGGTCTTCGACGGCACTCTGCGCCAAGGACTCGCCGTCCAACTCGAACAATCGCCTTTCCTCTCGATGCTCCCCGACGACCGCATCCGAAAAACGCTGAAGCTGATGCAGCAGCCGCCCGACACGCGCCTCACTGACACCATCGCCCGCGAAGTTTGCCAGCGCACCAATTCCGCCGCCACAATCGACGGCTCCATCGCACAAATCGGCAACGAATACACACTCATCGTGAAAGCCGTGAATTGCTCATCCGGCGAAACCCTGGCGAGCACCCAAGAAACCGCCACCGACAAAAATCACGTCCTCGAAGCGCTCAGCAAAGTCGCGACGAACCTGCGCGGCAAACTGGGAGAATCGCTCGCCTCCGTCCAAAAACTCGACACTCCTCTCTCCGAGGCGTCCACCTCCTCCCTCGAAGCGCTGCAAGCGTACAGCAAGGCGCAGACAGCATCGGCCGCAGAAGACAACGAGACCGCGATTCAGCAGAATCAGCGTGCCATCCAGCTCGATCCCAACTTCGCATCGGCGTACGCCGCCCTTGGGTTGCAATACAACGACATCGGCCGAGATGTCCTGGCGACACAGATGACCACGAAGGCGCACGAATTGAGAGACCGGGTGAGCGAGCGAGAACGTCTCACGATTGACGCCGAATACGAAGCATCCGTAACCCACGACTTGCCGAAAGCAGTGGATGATTTCGAGCACCTCAGGCAGCTCTATCCACGGGCCGTAGACCCTCTGAATGGCTTGGCCGTTGAATATTATTTTCTAGGTGAGCCGGAAAAGAACCTGGAGGTGTCGTCGCAGGCCTTCAAATTACAGCAGACGCCAGTGCAATACCACAACCTCACCAACGCTTATATGTATACCAATCGACTGAGTGAAGCCAAGGCGCTTGCCGCGGAAGCCGTGGCTAAAAATCTTGACCCGGAACTAATCCACAACAGACTGTACGCCATCGCTTTTTTGGAAAACGACGACAAGAGTATGGCCGAACAGGTGGCTTGGGCTCACGGTAAGGGAAGTGTTGAGAATCACTTTGCAGAAGTTGCCGCCTCCACGTTCGCGTATCGCGGACAGTACCAAAAAGCCGGAGTTGAGACGAAACGGCTAATCGAAATCGAGCATCGCGCCGGCAATAAAATCGACGAAGCTGGCCTTTATTTCGACCTTGGGCTTCGCGCTGCGCTGTTCGGCTACCCGGAAGATGCAAAGAAATACGCGCTAGCCGGTCTTGCGTTGGACAATGAATACGATTCCAGTGCGACTGCCGGCTTAGTGTTGGCCTATGCGGGCGAGACGGAGAAGCCCCGATCCATCGCCGATGCGTTGGCAAAGACTTCCACCACGAACACAGAGACTGTGTCGTTCGATGTCCCGATATTGCGGGCAAAAATTGCGTTGGATAAAAAAGATCCGCGCAAAACACTCGAGATACTGGCCGTGAATGAGAAGTATGATCTTGGCGGATTGGGTTCGCTGCTTGCTCCGTATATCCGCGGCGAGGCGTATCTGGCGCTGAAGCAGGGAGATGAGGCGGCCGCCGAGTTTCAGAAGCTTATCGATAATCGCGCGCTTGTGACGAATTCGCCGCAAGGCATCATGGCGTACCTGGGCCTCGCGCGTGCCTACGCGGTGGCGGGCGACGACGCGAAGGCGCGCGTGGCGTACCAGGATGTGTTAGCGAAGTGGAAAGATGCCGACGCCGATTTTCCGCCGCTGCTGCAGGCCAAGGCGGAGTACGCGAAGCTGAAATAAGTCGCCACGCGTCGCCGCTGAATGCGGCGGTCTCACACCGGCAAGATTGCCCATGCTACTCACCGGCGGATGGAGAGCGGTAGCATAGGCAATTTTGCCTGTGTGCTCTTCCGGTGTGGGCAGCGGACTGCGCCCGCTTCGTTCTGCGAGGCGAACGAACCGGCCACTACAGGTAGTGTTAGGTACGCGGTGCGTGGCGTTCGCGTTGACTTGTTGGCCGGGCATAAATACTATCGTCGCGCATGGCGGAAGCGGACTCCCCAGTCGGCCGGACAATTTCACATTACCGCGTCATCGAAAAACTCGGTGGCGGGGGAATGGGCGTCGTCTATAAGGCGGAAGATTCCGACCTGGGCCGCTTCGTCGCGCTGAAATTCCTGCCTCCGGATGTAGGGAAAGACCTGCAAGCACTCGAGCGCTTCCGCCGCGAAGCGCGCGCGGCCTCCGCGCTGAACCATCCCAACATCTGCACGATCTACGAAATCGGCCAGGCCGACGGCCATCCCTTCATCGCGATGGAATACCTCGAAGGGACCACGCTGAAGCATCGCATCAACGGCCGCGCGCTCGACCTCGATCTGCTGCTCGACCTGAGCATCGAAATTGCGGACGCGCTCGACGCGGCACACTCGAAGGGAATCATCCATCGCGACATCAAGCCGGCGAATTTATTTGTCACCGATCGCGGGCACGCGAAAATTCTGGACTTCGGCCTCGCGAAACAAATTGGCGGTACGGACGATGCGACGCTGGTGCGGCAGGAGACGGCTTCGACCGAAGACGGCCCGACGATCAGCGAAGCGGACCTGACCAGCCCTGGCACGACGGTAGGCACGGTGGCGTACATGTCGCCGGAGCAGATTCGCGGGCGGACGCTGGACGCGCGGACGGATCTTTTTAGTTTTGGGATCGTGATGTACGAGGCCGCGACGGGCGTGTTGCCGTTTCGCGGCGAGACGACGGGCGTGATCACCGATGCGATTTTGAATCGGATGCCGCCGGCGCTGGCGCGCGTGAATCCGGAGCTGCCGCCGAAATTCGATGATGTGATCGCGAAGGCGCTGGAGAAAGATCCGAAGCTGCGGTACCAGCGCGCGGAAGACATTCGCACGGACCTGCAGCGGCTGAAGCGCGATTCGAGCAGCGGCCGTGTGGTGCGCGCTCCGGAGGACGACGCGGCTGCCGCGGACGCGAGTGTGGTGCCGAGCAGCGGCGGAGTGCCGCGCGGGCCTTCGAGCACGGAAGTGGCAGCCACGAAGCCTGGGTCGGGTAAGCGCGCGTCGCAAACCGAATTCGCCACGGCTCCTGCATCGACGACTACGACGGCGACCGCGCCGCCGGAAGCGCGGCCGGGAATCGGCAAGTGGATTGGCATCGGCGCGGTAATCGTGGCGCTGCTCGGCGCCGGCGCATATTTTTATTCTCATCGCGCGACGAAGCTCACGGAAAAAGATGTCGTGGTGCTCGGCGATTTCCTGAACACCACGGGCGACACGGTGTTCGACGGCACGCTGCGGCAGGGACTCGCGGTGCAGCTGGAGCAGTCGCCATTCCTCACGCTGATGGGCGACGACAACGTGCAACAGACGCTGAAGATGATGCAGCAACCCCCGGACGCGCGGCTGACGGCTGCGCTGGCGCGCGAAGTGTGCCAGCGCGCGAACGCGAACGCCACAATCGACGGCTCGATCGCGCAAGTAGGCAGCGAATACACACTGATCGTGAAGGCGGTGAACTGCTCGTCGGGCGACACGCTGGCCAGCGCGGAAGCGACGGCAGCGGACAAGAGCCACGTGCTCGACGCGCTGAGTAAAGTGGCGACGGACCTTCGCGGCAAACTCGGCGAGTCTCTCGCGACCGTGAAGAAATTCGACACGCCACTGCAGGAAGCGTCCACGTCTTCCCTGGAAGCTTTGCAGGCCTACAGCAAAGGCCGCGTCTTAACTTCCGCCGGAGATTTTCCCGGAGCGATTGTGCCGTTAAAGCGAGCGATCGAACTCGATCCGAACTTCGCGATGGCTTACGCCGCGCTCGCAACAACCTACGTGGACCTGGGCGAGCAAGGCGAAGGGGCGAGGCAAATCGCGAAAGCCTACGAACTCCGCGATCGGGTGAGCGAGCGTGAACGCTACTACATTGAATCTCATTACGAGGAATACGGCACGGGGGATTTGATCCAGGCGCGCGAGGCCTACGATCAATGGCTGAAAACGTACCCTCGCGACGAAGTAAGTTACACCAACCTCGGCGTGGTCGAGGCACAACTCGGCGAGTATCAGAAAGCGTTTGACGCAAGCATGGCCGCGTTCAAGATAAATCCCAGCGGCCTGAACTATACAAACCTGGTTGGAGCCTACACCACGCTGAACCGTCTGGACGAAGCGGCGGCCCTGGCCGCGGACGCGCAATCCAAGGGACTCGATTCCGGATATTTGCATCTCGGGCTGTATCAGCTGTCTTTTCTTCGCGGCGATTCGAAAGCAATGGCCGAGCAACTTGCATGGGGGCGCGGAAAGCCAGGCGTGGAAGACACGTTCGTGGGCCAGGCGGCCGACACGTCCGCGTATTTCGGGCAATTTCGAAACGCGGAGTCGCTGACCCAGCAAGCTGCGGAACTCGCGACACACGCCGGCGAAAAAGAGGCCGCGGCAAGCTACTGGGGGCAGGCGTCGATCCGCGCCGGGCTACTGGGTTACCCAGTGGCCGCAAAAAAATATGCGGCCGCCGCGCTGGCACTTTCGAACAGCCGGGACGTTTCTTATATGTCGGCGCTGGGTTTGGCATTCGCCGGGGACTCGGCCAAGGCTGAATCGCTCGCGGACTCGCTGGCGAAAACGTCAACGACCGACACGCTGGTCAACTCGATTTACCTCCCGCCGCTGCGTGCTCAGATCGCGCTGAACCGTCGCGATGCACAGAAGGCGATCGACGAGTTGGCAGGTGCGGAGAAATACGAGCTGGCACAGACCGGCACGTCGGGGATCATTCCGGCGCTCTATCCGCCGTACGTTCGCGGTGAGGCGTACCTTGCGCTGAAGCACGGCGCGCAGGCGGCGACTGAATTTCAGAAGATCATCGATCACGCGGGTGTGGTGGTGAACAATCCGAACGCGATCATGGCGTATCTGGGACTGGCGCGGGCGTACGCGATGCAGGGTGACGATGCGAAGGCGCGCGTGGCGTATCAGAATTTGTTTGCGAAATGGAAGGATGCGGACGCGGATTTGCCGGTGCTGCTCCAGGCGAAGGCGGAATACGCGAAGTTGAAATAGTTTCCTCGCGCACCCTTTTGAAATGAAAAGGGTGCGGCACCCGGAAAATCGAGGGCGCCGGTGAGTGTGGCGTAGGCCACACTGCGTGTTGCGAGTGCGTTGACTTGTTGGCCGAGCATAAATACTATCGTCGCGCATGACGGAAGCGGGCTCCCCAGTCGGCCGGACAATTTCACACTATCGCGTCATCGAGAAACTCGGTGGCGGCGGAATGGGCGTCGTCTATAAGGCTGAGGATTTGCAGCTCGGCCGCTTCGTAGCACTGAAATTCCTGCCTTTTGATGTGGCTCACGATTCGCAAGCGCTGGAACGATTCCGGCGCGAAGCGCGCGCGGCGTCTGCGCTGAACCATCCGAATATCTGCACGATCCACGAGATCGGCGAAGACGCGGGGCACACGTTCATCGCGATGGAATTTTTAGAGGGGACGACGCTGAAGCACCGGATCAGCGGGCGTCCGCTCGAACTGGATCTGCTGCTCGACCTGAGCATTGAGATCGCGGACGCGCTGGATGCGGCGCACTCGCAGGGAATCATTCACCGCGACATTAAACCAGCCAACCTATTTGTCACCAAACGCGGGCACGCGAAAATTCTGGACTTCGGACTGGCGAAGCAAATCGGAAGCGGCGCGAGCGACGCCACGGCGGTGAAAGACGAAACGGCTTCGACCGAAGACGGGCCGACGATCAGCGAAGCGGACCTGACGAGTCCGGGCACGACGGTGGGCACGGTGGCGTACATGTCGCCGGAGCAGGTGCGGGGCAGAGCGCTTGATGCGCGGACGGACCTATTTAGTTTTGGAATTGTGATGTACGAGGCCGCGACGGGAACGCTGCCGTTTCGCGGCGAAACCAGCGGCGTGATCACCGAAGCGATCATGAATCGGACGCCGCCGGCGCTGGCGCGTGTGAATCCCGATTTACCGCCGAAGTTTGACGACGTGATTTCGAAGGCGCTGGAGAAGGACCCGAAACTGCGGTACCAGCACGCGTCTGAAATTCACGCGGACCTGCAACGGCTGAAGCGCGACTCGAGCGCGAGCGGGCGGAAAGTGCTTGCGGGCCCAGACGAAGACGCTGCCCTCGATACGGCCGCGGGAAGCGGCGGAGTTGCGCGTGTGGGGTCAGGTTCGAGCGCGACTGAGGTGAGGCCCGGTTCAGGGAAGCGAATTTCGGAGGGGCGCGGCACAGCGCAGTCTGAGGCCAGCGCGGAGGCAAAGCGCAAAATGCCGCTGGTGGCGGCGATTGCGGCCATCGTTGTGGCTGCAGCGATCGGCGGCTACTTCTATTTGCATCGCGCGCCGAAGCTGACCGACAAAGACCTAATTGTTTTGGGCGATTTTTCGAACACGACGGGAGACACGGTGTTTGACGGCACGCTGCGGCAAGGACTCGCGGTGCAGCTGGAACAGTCTCCGTATCTAACGCTGATGCCCGACCGCGCCGTGCAGCAGACGCTCGGGCTGATGCAGCAGCCGCCGGACACGCGGCTGACGCCGGAAATCGCGCGTGAAGTGTGCGAACGCGCGCAGGCGGTAGCCACGTTGAACGGAGCGATCGCACAGATCGGCAGCAACTACACACTCATCGTAAAGGCAGTGAATTGCGCGAGCGGCGAGACGCTGGCGAGTGCGGAAGTCACTGCGTCCGACAAAAATCACGTGCTCGAGGCGCTCGGGCAGGCGGCGTCGGAGATTCGTTCGAAGCTCGGCGAATCGCTCGCCACGGTGAAGAAGTTCGATACGCCGGTGGAAGCGGCCTCGACGTCCTCACTTGAGGCGCTGCAGGCCTATAGCCGGGGCCAAAGCTTGATTAACTCGAATGACAATCCGGGCGCCATCGTGCAACTGAAACGCGCAATCGCGCTTGATCCGAATTTTGCAATGGCGTATGCCGCACTGGGAGTCGGGTATCAGGGCTTGGGTGAAACAGGAGTTGCGGCCGAGGCGACCGCGAAGGCCTACGAATTGCGGGACCGAGTGAGCGAGCGGGAACGGTTTTACATCGAGGCTCACTACGAAGGCACTGTGACGGGCGACCTGCAGAAGGCTCGCCAGATTTACGAAGCGTGGGAACAGAGTTACCCTCGCGACGACGTGCCTCCAACCAATCTCGGCGTGCTGTACTTGCAGATTGGGGATTTTCCGAAGTTGCTGAGTAACTCGCAGGCTTCGTTTCAATTGGACAAGGGCGCGCTGGGCTACACAAACTTGATCTCGGCGTACGTGGCACTCGATAAATTTTCAGAAGCCGACACGCTGATGCAGCAAGCCGCTGCGGACAAAATCGATTCCATCGACCTTCACGCCCTGTTGTACGCGATCGCTTTTCTGAAAAAGGACGTTCCGGGCATGAAGGCCCAAGTGGAGTGGGGCAAGGGCAAGCCGGGCATGGAAGATTTGTTTCTGGCGATGGAAGCGGACACCGATGCATACGGCGGGCGACTGCGACAGGCTGCGGAATTGACGCAGCAAGCGGCAACGTCGGCGGAGCGGGCCGACCAAAAAGAAACGGGCGCTATTTACCTTGGGCTCGCAGCGATGCGCGAGGGAATGTTCGGCAATGGCGCGGCCGCGCGGCAGGTAGCTGGGCAGGCGCTGGCGTGGTCCAATGCGCGTGACGTGCAGGCGATGGCGGCGACGGGACTGGCGTTTGCCGGCGATGCCGCGAGGGCGGAGACGCTCGCGGCGGATTTGAGCAAGAAGCATCCCGCGGATACGCTGGTAAATACCGCGTGGTTGCCGGTGATTCGCGGGCAGATTGCGTTGAGCCGCGGTGATTTTGACAAGGCGCTCGCGATTCTCGCCCCGGATCACACCGACGATTTCGGAGCGCCGGTGTCCGGTGCGCTCACGCCGGCGATGCTTCCGGTTTACGTGCGCGGCAACGCGTACTTGGCGGCCAAGCGTGGGAAGGAAGCGGCGGCGGAGTTTGAAAAGTTTCTGAGCCATCGCGGCCTCGTGTGGAACCAGCCGAACGGGGCGGCGGCGGGGCTGGGATTGGCGCGAGCGTACGCGCTCGAGGGTGACACCGCGAAGGCGCGCGTGGCGTATCAGGATTTTCTGGCGCTGTGGAAGGATGCGGATCCGGATGTGCCGATGCTCGTCGCCGCAAAAGCCGAGTACGCCAAGCTGAAGTGACGCGCGACTGCGGCTTTGCGCGCGTCATCCCGAGGCCCGATTCATCGGGTCGAAGGAGCTCTGTTTGGTTTTGTGTTGCGCGCGGCGGCGCTAAACGCGGCTCGCTCACACCGGCAGGACTGCCCATGCTACTGGTGCGCGGCTTTTAGGTAGGACAGGCAATCGTGCCTATGTGTTCGCGCCTTGCGAACAGGGATGTCGATTTTGAAGTGGTGCCGCGGAGATCTCACGAAATATAAAACCGGCGAACGGCGCGGTTTGATCCGCGCCGCTCGCCCACAGGCAGGATTGCCTGTGCTACCTAGGTGCGGTTAGCGGACGCAGAGAGTGGAGTGCGCGTTGACTTGCTGTTGGACGCGCAATAGACTCGTCGCACCAAATGGCAGAAGCGGACTCCCCAGTCGGCCGGACAATTTCGCACTACCGCGTAATCGAGCGCCTTGGCGGCGGCGGAATGGGCGTGGTGTACAAAGCCGAGGACACCGACCTCGGCCGCTTCGTGGCGCTGAAATTTCTTCCTCTCGATGTGGCGCAGGACCCGCAAGCGCTCGAACGATTCCGGCGCGAAGCGCGCGCCGCGTCCGCGCTGAACCATCCCAACATTTGCACCATCTACGAAATTGGGCAGACGGATGGCCATCCGTTCATCGTGATGGAGTATCTGGAAGGCGTTACGCTGAAGCACAAGATTAACGGGCAGCCGCTGGACCTGGAGTTACTGCTCGAGCTGGGAATTGAGATCGCGGATGCGCTGGAAGCGGCGCACGCGAAGGGAATCGTACATCGCGACATCAAGCCGGCGAATCTGTTTGTTACGACGCGCGACCACGCGAAGATTTTGGATTTCGGACTCGCGAAACAGGTGGGCGCGGCGGGAGACGAGACGCGGGGCACGAGCCGTGCCTCGGCTTCGACCGTGGATTCGCCGGCGGCGGGAGTGAGCGAGGCGGACCTCACCAGCCCCGGAACGGCGGTGGGCACGGTGGCGTACATGTCGCCAGAACAGGCGCGTGGCGAGCCGCTCGATGTGCGCAGCGATCTTTTTAGTTTTGGCGCGGTGCTGTATGAAATGGCGACGGGCGCGGTGCCGTTTCGCGGGAACACCACGGCGGTGATTTTTCACGCGATTCTGCAGAATCCGCCGATGCCGATCGCGCGGCTGAATCCGGACGTGCCACAGAAGCTGGAAGAAATTGTCGCGAAGGCGCTCGAGAAAGACCGGCGCATGCGTTACCAGCACGCGGCGGACATGCGTACGGATCTTGCGCGGCTGAAACGGGACACGTCGTCAACTCGAGTGGCGTCGAGCATGATGGGTACGCCGGCTGCGAGCGAATCGATTGTGGCGCCCGCATCGGGAACGGGCACGGCGGCGCCTGCGGCGCAGAGCCGGCCGGGGAGCGGGCCCATTGTGGCGGCCGCGACGCCGATGAGCGGCACGAGCGCGGCGTCGAGTGTAGGGGCGACAGCTGCATCATCGACGGCGCAGACGGCAGCGCCTGCGTTTATCGCGGATGCTGCGTCTGATGCAGCGATCGCGTCGCTCACGAAAAAGAAAAGCAAGCTGCCGCTTATGGCCGGCGCGCTGGTCGCAGCCGCGGTTGTGGCGGGGGGCGCGTACTGGTTCTTCAAGCATGCCGGGGGGAAGAAAGGCGGCGAAGGATCGGTGGTGCTCGCGGAATTTTCGAATACCACGGGCGACACTGTATTCGACGGTGCGCTGACGCAGGGACTGGCGGCGCAGATCGCGCAATCGCCGTACCTGCACGTGGTGTCCGATCAGCAGGTGCAGCAAACGCTGAAGTATATGAGCCAGCCCGCCGGCACGCGGCTCACCAACGAACTGGCGCAGCAAGTGTGCCAGCGCACGCAATCTTCCGCCGTGCTGGAGGGCTCGATCGCGCAAGTGGGGAACACCTACAACGTGATCGTGAACGCGGTGAACTGCGAGACGGGCGAAAACATCGCGACGGCTTCCAATGAAGCGCAGGACAAAGATCACGTTCTTTCCGCGCTGGGAAAATCGGCCGAGGAAATTCGCGGAAAACTCGGCGAATCGCTGGCATCCGTACAAAAATTCAATACCCCGATTCAGCAGGCCACTACATCGTCGCTGGAAGCGCTGAAAGCCTTCAGCCTCGGCATGAATGCGCGGCAAAACATTGGCGACGACGTGGCGATCCCATATCTGAAGCAGGCCGTGGAACTGGATCCCAACTTCGCGATCGCCTACGCCAATCTCGGGCAGGCCGAGAGCAACATCGCGGAAATACAGCTCGGCGAGGAGTACACGAGCAAAGCGTACGAGCTGCGCGACCGGACCAACGAAACCGAGCGGCTGTACGTGGACACGCACTACGCGGACAACGTCACCGGCGACCTGCTGAAGGGAACCGAGGTATATAAGACCTGGGCTGAGGAATATCCGCACGATTTTATCCCGTATAACAACTTAAGCGTTTCGTATGCGCGGCTGGGCGACCCGAAGCAGGCGCTGGAGTGGTCCACACGCGCAATGGCGTTGGCGCCGGACGATGTGATCGTGAATTACGCGCGAGCGACGGTGTTCCTGATGCTCAACCGGTTCGACGACGCGAAATTGGTGATCAACCAGGCCATGGGTAAGGGCCTGGACACCGCGCGATTTCATTGGGTGCTGTATTACGCGGCGTTCGCGCAGAACGATCGCGCCGCGATGGAGCACGAAGTTTCGTACGTGGCGAAATTCAAGCCGGACACGGTGTCGCAATTCCTGATGCTCCAAGGCTTGACGGCTGCGTATCACGGACAACTAGGCGAGGCGCGTGGATTCTTCAAGCGCGCGTATGACGTTGCGCATGCTGCATCGTTGAAGGAAGGAATGGCCCTCGCGCTGTACCAGCAAGCCCTGGTCGAAGCGGTATATGGCGATGCGGCGGGCGCAAAACGCGATGTACCGCTGTTCCTCGCCGAGTCGAATTCGTTTTTGTATCGCACGCGCGCGGCGCGGTTGCTTGCGATGGCCGGAGACACTGCGCGGGCCGAAGCTCAGGCGGACGCGCTTCTCAAAGAACGTCCAGCGGCAACCTTGACGGGCGGCTACGACGTCCCGGTGATCAAGGGAATTGTGGACGTGGCGCGCAAGAATCCGTCGAAGGC
The DNA here is from genome assembly GCA_963702125.1 of uncultured Acidobacteriota bacterium. Classification (GTDB taxonomy): domain Bacteria; phylum Acidobacteriota; class Terriglobia; order Acidiferrales; family UBA7541; genus Palsa-295. The sequence continues at coordinate 1,596,750 of OY969716.1, read as the reverse complement.
GATCGATGAGTTGCAGCCTGCGGTGCAATACGAACTCGCCGACCAGAAAGCGCTGCTCGCCAATAGCGTGAGAGGGGACGCTTACCTTGCGGCGCACCAGGGGCCGCAGGCGGCGGCCGAATTCCAGAAAGTGATCGACCACGTCGGAATCGTGCACGATGAACCGAATGGCGCGATCGCTCGCCTCGGGTTGGCGCGCGCGTACGCGCTATCCGGGGATGCGAACAAGGCGCGGCTCGCGTATCAGGATTTTTTTGCGTTGTGGAAGGATGCGGATGCCGATGTGCCGGTATTGAAGCAGGCGAAGGCGGAGTACGCGAAGCTGCAGTAAGAGCTGTAGCCTTTCCGGGTGCCGCACCGTTTTCTTTATAAAGGGTGCGTGAGGGCAGGTAAACAATTTGGCTGAGCGTGGTCCGGAAAGACTGCGCGACGATTTTTGTGCCCGGCGCGCACCCTTGCGAAGGAAAAGGGTGCGGCACCCGTAAAAGCGCTGCGCGTGCTTGCGTTTCAGCGGCACTTTCGCGCGGCGCGACGATGCAGGTAAGATACGCGCCTCATGAATCTGGTCTCCCGGCGAAAATTTATTCTGGCGTGCGGTGGCGCTGGAGCTGCGGCGATGCTCGAGGGCTGCGCCGTAAAGCGGCACATGCCTTGGTACAAAGCGGCGCCGAGTGCTGAGGCATTGGTTGAAGCGGCGACGGTGCAATGCGTTCACGCCGACACCGGTATTGTGTTGACCGCCGATCCCAACGAGGATTTCTGGAAGGGCGCGCAGCCGGTCTTCATGGACAAAGACCGCATGGGCGAGCCGCTGCCGGATTTGCGCACGGCGATCGCGACGCGCTGGACCGCGACGCACTTGTACGTGTTGTTCGTTTGCCCCTACGACACGCTCTTCCTGAATCCCACGCCGAAAAGGAATGCCGACACGTGGCAGCTGTGGCTGTGGGACGTGGCGGAGATGTTCATCGGGTGGAACTTCGACAAGATTCAGGCGTACAAGGAATTTGAGATGTCGCCGCAGGGCGAGTGGCTGGATCTCGACATCGACCTCGGGAGCCCGGCGCGCGGCGACGGAATGAAGTGGAATTCCGGATTTGAGGTGGTGGCGCAGATCGACCGGCCGAAGAAAATCTGGTTTGGAGCGATGAAGATTCCGTTCAGCGCGATTCTGCCGCCGGGGCAGGCGACAGCGAAGGCCGGTGACAAGTTCCGCGTGAATTTTTTCCGAAGCCAGGGGCCGCCGAAAAGGCAAAATATGCTCGCCTGGCAGCCGCCGATGACCGAGACGTTTCACACGCCGGAGAAGTTTGGCACGCTTGTGCTGGTCTGAGACGGCTTGGGCAGCTTTGCTAGCGGGACAACTTCGTGAAGTTAGAGCCGATTGAGGCCCAGCGCGTCGAGTGGTGGGCGACCTCGGCAGAGCCTGGGCGACCGCGGCCATGGGTCACAACCTCGTCTCGAACTTGGGTAGAGATAACGATTTTGGGGAAGAGGTGATTCAGCAGGTTCAGACGATTGAGCTTCGCCAGCATAATGAGTGGCGAAGCATCTGAAACGGCGATCAAAGACCTAACTTGTAAAGCATGCGGCGCTCTTGTTCGAGGTCGCCAGTCGCGTAGCGCAGAGGCGGGACGCCGTGTTTCGCGGCGAAGTCCATGAACGCAGCGAGAGGAGTGCGGCTTAGTTCGGCGGCGCGTCCGAGCGAAACTTTCTCCTCACGAAAAAGCTCGAGCGCGAGGAGGCGCACTGCTTCTTCGGAAAGATTCGAGGGCTCCAGATTTGCGAGCTTTAGCAGGTCTGAGGGAACTTTGACGTTTAACGTGTCCATATCGTGAAAATTACGGCAATTCGGCGGATTTGTCATCGAATTTCGGGCGCGAGAGATGCCAGTGGAGTAGGGAGAACAAATCGCAGATGCTGGCGTGGTGGCCGCTTGGCGCGTGAGGATTGGGTGGTGGTGGTGAGTTGGGTGAAAGCGGCGTTAGGACCCGCCGCACTCCTATAGGGTTTTGTAGCGGGGTGGAGTGAGAGGAGTAGTTAGCTTGGGGATGATTTGGGCGTGGTGCTTTTACCGGCAAAGATTGGAAGGCACACCCCACTGAGAGTGGGGTGCAGACAGGTCCGCGGCGCGGGATCGTCCGACTACAGGAAGCACGGTACGGGCTGGCGCGGGGGCGCGTGATATATTCGCGGCGATGATCGACGATCCGCTGCTGGTGAATGATTGGCATGTGGTGGCGCGGTCGCGCGACCTGGATGCGCGGCAGGTGCGGCCGGCGCGGCTTCTGGGGCAGGACATCGTGCTGTGGCGCGAGAAAGATCCTCCGCCGACGGGATTTGTATCCGAGGCGGCGCCGCCGACGATTCACGCGTGGCGCGACCTGTGCCTGCATCGCGGGGCGAGGCTTTCGGGAGGCCGCGTGATCGCGAGGGAAGATCGCGAGCGAGCTCCGAGTGACTGCCTGGCATGCCCGTATCACGGCTGGGAGTACGATGCGACGGGGAAGTGCGCGCGCATTCCGGCCGCTCCCATGCAGGCGCCGCCTGAAAAAGCGCACGTGCAAACCTACAAGGCGAAGGACAAGTACGGCTTCATCTGGGTTTCGCTCGGCGAGCCGCAACGCGACGTGCCGGAATTTCCCGAGTGGAGCAGCACCGAATTCCGCAAGGTGGACGCGGGGCCGTACACGTACCGCGCGCACGGACCGCGCATCATCGAGAATTTTCTCGACGTGGGACATTTTCCGTTCGTTCACGCCGGACTGCTCGGCGATCCGAAGCACACCGAGGTGGGCGAGTACCAGGTGGAAGTGATGGGCGACGGCGTGCTCGCGAAAGACATCCCATTTTTCCAGCCCGATCCGGACGGCACAGGCTGGGGCGCCGAAGTGCGCTATACATACCGCGTGCTGCGGCCGCTGACCGCGTACTTCATCAAGATTAGCGAAAGGTCCAACGAGAACCGGCGCTTCTCGATGATCAATTTCGTGACGCCCGTGGATGAGAATACAAGCGATTCGCGGGCGATCATGGCGTTGAACTATTCGCCGGAGACCACGGACGGCGCGCTGCGCGAGTTCCAGGATAAAGTGACGGGGCAGGACATTGCCATCGTGGAGTCGCAGCGGCCCGAGCTGCTGCCGCTCGATCTACAGACGGAACTGCATCTGAAATCCGACCGGACCACGATCGCCTACCGGCGCTGGCTCCGGAATATTGGTTTAAAATACGGCACTGCATGAGAGCGTTACCCGCTTGACAAGCTCTGAAGGGCGCCGCCGTCCATTTCCAGAAATTTACAAATTTTCCGGAACTTTTTGAGCCGACCGGGGTAAGGTGTACCGGGGTTGTGTATTCCGAAGTTGCAAACCGCGGAAAATTCGCGTCCTTGGGGCTGCTCACAATGAAAATGAGGTTCGTTTGTAGCTTGTCGATGTGCTGTGCAATGGTTTTGCTGAATGCATGTTCGAGCGGCAACGGCGTGACGCCGCAAACCGCGACGGTCAGTCCTGCCAGCGGCGACACCTTTACCTCGGGAACGATTCAGTTCTCGTCCAACGTTTCGGCCAACCCGGCGAGAATCACCTGGGCGGTGAACGGCACGGCCGGCGGCGACGCGGCCGATGGGACGATCGATGCCACGGGGCTGTACACGGCGCCGGCGACGCAGCCGGCTGGGACCGTAAGCGTGTCGGCTACAAATACGAAGGACTCTACACTCACGGCGAGCGCGACGGTAGCCGTGGTGGGCACGGGGACGGTATCCGCGACCAACAATTCGCAAGTGGCGCTGTACACGATTGCGCCGCCGGTTGCCGCCGGCGTCACCGTGCAATTCGGCACGGATACCACCTACGGACTGACGACGTGGACGCAGAGTTCCGCGGGCAATAGCACCGCGCTCGCCACGTACGTGGCCGGCATGAAAGCGAACACGCAATACCACATGCGCGCGTCGCTCTTAATGCCGGACGGCACCACGATTAACGATGCCGACCATACGTTCGCGACGGGCAGCTTGCCCGCGGCGCAGATCCCCAATTTCACGATTACCACTCCGACCAATGGACTGACGCCGCAGCCCGGCGTGCAAATGCTGGACCTGCTGGACTCGGTGGCACCGCCGGTGGAGGCTGTGGATCTGCAGGGAAACGTGCTCTGGTACTACCGGCCGGCGGGAGGCAGCACGATCGACCTCGTGCAACCGGTAAAGCAACTACCGAACGGACACTATATTCTGACGTACGCGCCGACCTCGACGTGGATGGAGATGTACACGACGCTGCCGACGGGCACGCTCGTGGAGACGATGGAGGTGGATCTTGGCGGAAATGTGATCAAGTCCATCGACGTGGCGACGCTAAATGCCAGGCTGCAAGCTGCCGGAATGAATTACACGGCGCTAACGATACATCATGACGTCGCGGTGCTGCCCAACGGGCACTGGCTGCTCATCGTGAATTCCGTGAAACCGTACACGAATCTGCCGAACTATCCGAACCAGACGATCAACGTAATCGGCGACGCGATTGTCGATCTCGATGCGAATCTGAATCCGGTGTGGCTCTGGGACACATTCGATCATCTGGATATCAATCGCGAGCCGTGGATGTTTCCGGACTGGACGCATGCGAATGCGGTGCTGTATTCATCGACGGATGGCGACCTGCTGCTCTCGATGAGGCATCAGAGCTGGATCATCAAGATCGACTACAACAATGGCACCGGAACGGGCAACGTGCTGTGGCATCTGGGCTATCAGGGCGATTTCGCATTTGACGGCACGGCCACGGGCGGGACGGCGCCGCTGGACTGGTTCAGCGCGCAGCACGGCCCGTCGTTCACTACTTCGAACACGGCGGGGCAGTTTGGACTGGCGGTGTTCGATAATGGCGACGTGCGGAACCTGCCCAACGGGGAGAATTGCGAGTCCTACGGGGTGAAACCTTGCCCATTCAGCACGGCACAGGTGTACACGATCGATGAGACGGCGATGACTGCGTCGCAGACGTATCTGCAGGAAACGCCTGCGTATTCCTTCTACGGTGGAAACGTTGACGCGCTGAAGAATAACGATGTCGAGTTCGATATCTGTACGACGCTGCCTTCCGGACCGACGTACAACACGCAAACGATCGAGACGACGAGCGGAGCCACGCCGCAGACAGTGTGGACGCTGTCATTGAACGGCGCGAACGCGTACCGTTCGTTCCGGCTGGGGAGCCTGTATCCCGGCGTGCAGTGGTGATGCACAAACAGAAGAGCTAGATATAGAACGATAAGAATGACATGAGTTCCACGGAGGCGCTTACGCCCCTTTGTGGAACTCTGCCCAACTTCAGCGCTTCACTGTTGCGGCGCCGGATCAGGTCCGCTCAAGACCACGGTATGCACTCTGCCGTCCGGAAGGTCGTTCTCGCGCACAAGTGTAACGGATCGGCCGACGGAATTCTCTAGAACGGAGAGCGTGATCCAGTACGTTTGTTGATCTCGAGTGACGTTGTAATAGACGACGGCTGGGCGCCCCTTTATTTCACGCAGTTGCGGCCCACTTTGATTGGATTGGACTACTACTTCGTACGAAAGCTGGTTTCCTCGTTGTTCGTACTGGCTTTTTCGTTCGAGCAGGTCGAAACTCGCGGACGGGCCTTGCGTGGTTTTCATCGCTTCGTGAAAGTCATCGTCTGTTGCAGGATACACGTCGTGAGTATCGTGCCAGCGTTGCAAAGCTACGCCGAGGGAAGACATGAACCAATCTTCTCTGATATACGGTTGCCCGTGATCCACCAGCAAAACATTTGGAAATCGGGCGAGCCCAAGTTCGCCCTGGAGAAAATCTGGAATATTCCAACAGCTGAACACTGCTATGAATAGCGACATGGCGTACAAGAGACGAAAAGGGCCGGCCAGCCGGAAAGCGATCCCCGCGCACAAAATCCCGAGCGATGCGAGCAGAGCGCCGACCCCGGCGAATTGGAGATAAGAAAACTTGTGGTAGTAGACGTCGGATGTGTGAATACGAACCCAGCACCAAAACATATAAAGACTGAAAACGCAAAGCGGCAGCAGGGCTGCGATGACGAGAGCCAACCACAGCCGTTGTGAACGTGATACGTCCATGCGCGTCGTGACTTTTGACGAAGCGGAGCCGCGAAGGTTTGCGTGAATCTCGCGAATAAGCCCTTGCTAGGACGCGGCGTGCGCAGGACGGCGGTAGAAGTAATATGAGACGCAGATTCCGGCGGCCAGCGTTACGGCGAAAATGTACGGCAGGTAGAGCCACGGCGCATCGGGCAGCGGATACACGCTGAGCAGTAGCACGATGCCAAGAATGATCATCGCGCCGCTCGCGACGATGGCGTCGAGAGAGTGTAGCGTGCCGCGCTTTTTCAGGTAGAAAGGAAGCGCTAAGCAAACCAGAAAGTAAGAGCCAATGAAGCCGAAAGAGGTGAGCTGGGTGACGTAGTTCACCACGTCGATCAAGCTTACGTGCAGCGCCAGCATCGCCAGCGGCAACACAATTCCAATCACAGAGATCAGGGCCAGTGCGCGGTGCGGCGTGTGGTTGCGCGGATGCGCTTCGCCGTAGCGCGGCGCGAACATATTCTCCTGCGCCAGGTGATAGAGCACGCGCGCGCCGGCGTTGAGCTGCGCGAGAGTGCACGCGAAATAGCTGAGCGCGATGCCGAACGAGCTGAAGGCGCCGAGCGACGGCATTTTCAGCGCGCGAGCGATGGCGTCAAAGGGAGCGTCGAATGTGCCGAGGTCGAGCCCGATGCGGCGCGCGACCGAGATGAGGCAGTAAATCACGACGAGATAGAGCAGGCCGATCGGCACCACGTTGCTGAGGATCACGCGTGGAATGGTGCGAGTGGCGTCAGTGGATTCTTCCCCGAGCGTGGTGACGGTTTCAAATCCCGCGAGCGTCATAAACCCAAAAACTAGAGTGAGCTGAAAGCCGGCGAGGTGGGCGCCGTCGAGGCGGAGCTGCGGCCGATCGAGGAATGCGCCGGTTTTGGCCACGGCCATCGCGATGATGGCGATGACCGCGACGAGAGAGATTAATTCGACGGCCAGCATGATCTTGGTGGAGAGCTTGATGTCGCGGAACGATACGAGCCACGAGGCGAGGATCACCAGCGTGGTGAGGATGGCGCCGCGCAGGACGGAGGGGCGAGCGCCAGTCATCTCCGCGATAAAGACGTCGCCGTAATATGCGGCGGATGGAGCGGCGCTTGCCACTCCGTAAATCATCGCGATCACGTAGGCCCAGCCGGTGACGACGCCAGCGCGACGGCCGAGGCCGGCTTCGGCGTAGGTGGCGAGCGCTCCGGCGGAGGCGGTGTGTTGCGCGAATCGGCTCACGCAGAAACAGACCAGCGAAAACGCGACAAGCGTGACGAGGAAGGCGAGCCATGTGGCGTTGCCGCCGCGGGCGATGAGGAGCGGAATTACTACGCCGAGCGTACCGGTGGGGGCCATGGCGCCGAGGGACTGCGCGGTGTCCTCTATAAAGGATAGGTAGTTGCGGCGCAGCTCGGGCGCGTGCGGACGCGGCGGGGCGGGTTCGAGGGCTGGCGCGGTAGCCACGTGTGAACGATAACAGCGAGGTGAAGGCGGCGCAAACGTGTGGGACGCGGCCGTAGCTTAGGCTCCAGTCTGAGCATGCGAGATGAAGCGCGTGGGTTTCGCGCGGAGACTCGCACGGCATTTGTTATGTCGCCAGATAAATAACCAATTCAGATTCCGTCGCCGCTGCGCGGCGATGCGCAGACTGAAGTCTACGCCACGGCGCGATTGTTATTCGTGATGGAACATATCGAGAAATCTACGGCGGGGGCTGGGGAAATCGCCACATACTGGGGAATCCCCAGCGCATCCAATTATTGAGCACTTTTTCAGGGATTTTCGCATTCGGACGCAGGGGACATTGCAATGGGTAGTGAAATCGCGGTAAGGAGTGAAAGCGCAATGAGTTACGGATCCATGAAATCCTATCTTTTCGTGAGCGACTTCGACCAGACGCTGACGTTCAACGACTCGGGCTACGTCCTTTCGGAAATCGTGGGCATCGGGACCCAGGAGTTCGAACGAAAAGCGAAAGGCATGGCCAAGATCAACCTGGTGCAACAGGGCGCGGAGCTGGCGTATCTGCTGCTGCACGACCCGGAGTTCCGCTCGCGCGTGCGCAAGGAACATCTGGTGGAAGTGGGCAAACAGATCCGGCTGAAGAGCGACATCAAGCTGCTGTATGAAATTCTCGATCACGGCATCGAGGGGTACCACTTCGATTTTTACGTGCTGAGTGCCGCGCCGGTGGAGGTGATTTATTCGGCGCTCGATGGAATGCTGCCGCGCGACCACATTCACGGGACGGAATTTAATTACGGCGCTAACGGTGAGATCGAATCGATCGTGCGCGCGACGGCGGGGTACGGCAAGGTCGCGTTTCTGGACGAGCTGCATACGCGCAAAGAAATCGGGCCGGATCACGTGGTGTACGCGGGCGACGGCAGCTCGGACGTTCACGTGATGCTGCATGTGAACGCGCGCGACGGATTTACGATCGCGGTGTCTGAGTCGAAGCACGTTTCGCAGATTGCGCAGCGCACGGTGCTGAGTACGTCGGCGCTGGGCGTGCTGGCGCCGATTCTCGAACGGATTGTGGGATTGAACCGGCAGCAGATCCGGAAGTTCCTGGAGTCGCACGGATTTTTGATTCAGGAGTGGGATAAGGTGCGCGCGGAGTGGTTGACGCTGCGGCAGGCGCGTCCCGACGAACCTGTTGAAGAGCATGCGCACGCGGGAGTGGTGCGTGCTTAGCGCGGCGGTCGTGATGGCTGCGCCGGCGGCGTGGGTGAGTTGGATTGGATGGATTGCCACGGCGGCGTTTGGCGTTTCGTATTTTGCAAAGACGCCGAAGGCGCTGCGGCTGGTGCAGGCGTGCGCGGCGCTGCTGTGGATCGCGTATGGATTTATTATTCACGCAATGCCGGTGGTGGTGGCTAACGCGATTGTGGCGGGTGCTGCGGTGTATTCGTCGCTTGCGCCGGCGAAAACTGCCGCTGCGGAGAATCCGCCGCCGCAATTCTGAGGTTTGAGGCGTTGCCGGTAAGAAGCACAGCTGCCGCGCACCGCGAAGCGCACTACGGCCACCACACGATCGACGGCACGCAAGCCTATCGGAGTGCGGCGGTCCTAACGCCGCTTTCCCGCACACAACTTATCTACAAACGTATGCAGGGCCGAGGGCCGGAGACGAGCTACACGCTGCACGCTGCACGCATCCGCGAGCGGCTGCGCTCACACCGGCGGGAACGCCCATGCTACTCACGGATGTTGAGGCGTTGCGCGCTTGGCGCGTGATGGTTGGTTGCTCGTGTTGAGTTGGGTGAAAGCGGCGTTAGGACCCGCCGCACTCCGATAGGAGTTTGCGCTGGGCGCGATTTGCGGATGACTCGTGGGTGCGGGGTTTGGCGCGTGCGAGGCTGGACCGGCGACGACGCGCTAGGTGGCGGCGGCTGTGGCGGCCGCGCGATTCGCCCACAGGCAGGATTGCCTGTGTTAGCTGGGGCGGTCGCGTATAGAATCGTGCGGCTCGCGGAGGATTGGGGGCGTGAACGCACTCGAATTCACACTCTTAGTGGCGCTGGGGTCGTTCCTGGGCGGACTGCTGGGGGCGCTGACGGGACCGGGCGGGGGCGTGATCGTGGTGCCGCTGCTGACGCTCGTGTTTGGCGTGGATATCCGATACGCGATCGGCGCTTCGCTGGTGAGCGTGATCGCCACTTCGTCGTCGTGTTGGCGCTGCTGCTGCGCAGCCTGGTGGGCGACATTCTCCCGCATTTGCATCTCTGAACCGGCGCCGGCCGCATCGCGCGTATTCACGGAAGGAACACAATGAACAACGCAGAAATGGCGCTCCTGGTCGCGCTTTCGCTGGTGGTCCTGTTTGGCGCGATCATGGCGTTTCTGGAAATCGGCCGGCGGCTCGCGATCCGGCGGCACGCGCTCGATCCGGAGCGCGAGGAGAAGGGAATCGGCGCGGTGGAGGGCGCGATCTTCGGGCTGATGGGCCTGCTGATCGCGTTCACATTTTCCGGCGCGGGTGAAAGATTTGAGCATCGCCGCGAACTGATCACGCAGGAATCGAACGCGATCGGCACCGCGTGGCTGCGGATCGACCTGCTTCCCGCCGACACGCAGCCCGCGATGCGGCAGCTCTTCCGCGAGTATCTGAACACGCGACTCGCGATCTACGAAAAAATCAGCAGCGGCGATGTGGACGGAAGCCGTGCGGCCAACGCTCGCTCCGTGGAGATGCAGGAAAAAATCTGGAATCTCGGGGTCATAGACACGCGCGCGCGCGAACAGAACACCGTCTCCACGCTATTCCTTCCGGCGCTCAACGATATGTTCGACATTACGACGACGCGCGCGGTGGCCGCCGAATCGCATCCGCCGCCGATTATTTACGCGATGCTGCTGGGATTGGCGCTGCTGTGTTCGCTGCTTGCGGGATTCGACATGGCGGAAAACAAAACGCGGAATTGGGTGCACACGATTGGATTTGCGCTGATCATGACGATTGCGATCTACGTGATCGTCGATCTGGAATATCCGCGGCTGGGATTTATTCGCATCGACGCTGCAGACCACGTACTGATTGAGCTGCGGCGGAGTATGGAATGAGTCGGACAGGCCCACAAGAGGTGGAATAGGCACGTGGTGCCTGTGGGTTTGAAGGTGCGATTGAGGCTGGGGAAGAACACAGACATGACTGTCTATTCCACAACCGTCCGCCCTTATTTTGATGTTCTTGCGTGATGCAGTCCTGCGAGTAGCGCGGTGGGTGGTTGTAAGAGGACGGCTTGGTAGGCTGTCTGGCGGTGTTTCGGTGGTGGAGTTGCTGGCGCTTGTGTCAGAAGAGCTGTTGCCACAAAACTTAGCGCTACGTTTTGATTGAGCTGCGGCAGAGTATGGAATGAGTCGGAGAGGCCCACAAGAGGTGGAATAGGCACGTGGTGCCTGTGGGTTTGAAGGTGCGATTGAGGCTGGGGAAGAACACAGACATGACTGTCTATTCCACAACCGTCCGCCCTTATTTTGATGTTCTTGCGTGATGCAGTCCTGCGAGTAGCGCGGTGGGTGGTTGTAAGAGGACGGCTTGGTAGGCTGTCTGGCGGTGTTTCGGTGGTGGAGTTGCTGGCGCTTGTGTCAGAAGAGCTGATACCACAAAAACTTAGTGCTACCTCGTCGATGTCTCGAACGCGGCCCGTTCTTGGCGCGACGCTCGACAGTCCGAATGCGAGGCAACGTTTTGCCCAGGAAAGAGCGGGCGAAAAAGCGATAGGCCGCGATGCTGCCTGTCGCGGTCCAAAATGAGCACGCTGCGTTCGCGAGATGTGCGTTCGAGCGGCGGCGCTTAGTTCGTGATGCGCGATTCGAATTGGGCGATGGTTTTGTTTTTTGCGTCGATGAGGAGCAGGTGCTTGCCGGTGATGCGGTACGTCGCCGCTTCGGTGAGCGCGTCGGCAAAACCTTTTTCGATGTCCATGATCGCGCCGTCGCAGGCCATTAGAGTGCCGGCGAGCGCGCTGAAGTGAATGTCTTTGCCCTTTAGCGTGTAGGTGCCCGCCATGCTGTTGCAGCCGGCGAAAACTTCGGTGCGCATGCCTTCGGGATGAAGGATGAGGCTCGGCTCGCGTTTGCCGGGGCCGACGTCAACGGGCTTCGAGCCGAGCATCGTGAGTTTCCAGTAGGTATTTTCGAGCGCTTCGGCCGCGACGCCGCTGCTGGACGCAACTGCCGGCGAACTGCCCGCGCCGGCCGACTGCAATCCGATCGACACGTTCGAGGGATTTCCCCTGGTGATCACCGGATGCGAAGTGGTGGAGGTGAACATCAGCCGGCCATCGACGGTGACCGACGCGCGCACTGAGTATGTGTGCGACTCGATGATTTTCGCGGGATCGTACGAGATCGAGAAGCGGAAAGGGGGAGTGCGCACGTTGTCGCGTCTGTACGAGCCGAGGCGAACGGCCGGCGCGTCGGCGAGTGAGGTGTCTTCGAGCACGGCTTCGAAGACGGCGTTCGGCGGGAGCGCGATGCGTTCGCGATACAGCGCCATGCCGGTGACGGTGCCGGAGTAGGTGACGGATTGCGCTGGTGCGGACGAGGCTGGCGGCGGACTGGGCGGCTGCGACTGCGCGTTTGCTGAAAATGAGAAAGCTGCGATCGCAAACAGCGTTACGAAAGTTTTCATTGTGGTCCGCCTCTGGAAACTCTTACGATTCACGCCACCGCTACTTTGGACGCTTGATCCGCGCGTCGGATAGCCGACCCGGCTGTCGTCTTCTTTCAGCTACGAAAGAACACAGACAATGTCTATGCCACACAAACCACCCTTAATTATGGTTCGCGATGGACATTACGCTGCGTTCGATCGTTTTGTTTGTAATCCCGCTCCAAAGCTGACAGGTACAGTTCTTCGGTAACGAAAGTAATGGTGCTTTGTGTGGCATAGACATGGTCTGTGTGCTTTCGTCGAGCCGTTATGTGCGCAGGCTGAAGCCTACGCTACCGTTTCGAGCCGCCTAACAGGGAGCCTAGCACGCCGCGGACGATGGAGCGGCCTACGGTGCTGCCGATGGTGCGCGCGGCGGATTTCGCCATGGCTTGGGCTAGCGTGTCGCCGCGTTGGCCGGGGGCGCGCGACGTGATGCCGGGAATATTCGGGATCCAATCGCTGATGCCGCCGCTGTGTGGAGTGCTGCCGCCGGCAACTCCACCGGGGAGGGGAGCGCTGGTGCCGCCGGGCGAGCCGGCGGGTGACGGAGCATTTTCGGTGCGGCCTTTCAGGCGCTCGTAAGCTGATTCGCGATCGACGACTTTCTCGTACACTCCCGCGACGACGGAATTTTGAATGAGCTTCGCGCGTTCGTCGGCGGTGATCGGGCCGATGCGGCTGCGCGGCGGCAACACCAACGCACGTTCGACGATGCCCGGTGTACCTTTTTCATCGAGAAACGAAACCAGCGCCTCGCCCACTTCGAGTTGCGTGATCACTTTTGCCACATCGAGCTTCGGATTCGAGCGGAACGTGTCGGCTGCGGCTTTCACGGCTTTCTGGTCGTTGGGCGTGAACGCGCGAAGGGCGTGCTGCACGCGATTACCGAGCTGGCCGAGGACGGTGTCTGGAATGTCGGTGGGATTCTGCGTGACGAAATAAACGCCGACGCCTTTGGAGCGGATCAGGCGGACGATCTGCGTGACTTTGTCTTCGATCACTTTCGGCAGGTCGGCGAAGAGCAGGTGCGCTTCATCGAAAAAGAAAACCAGCTTCGGCTTTTCGGGATCGCCCACTTCGGGCAAGCGCTCGAAAAGTTCGGTGAGCATCCAGAGCAGGAACGTGGCGTACACGCGCGGCGAGCGGATCAGCTTGTCGGCGGCGAGGATATTTACGACGCCGTGACCGTTGGAGTCGGTCTGCATCAGGTCGTCGAGGTTGAGCGCCGGCTCGCCGAAGAATTTCTCGCCGCCTTGCTGCTGAATTTCGACCAGGCCGCGCTGGATGGCGCCGATGCTCGCGGCGGAAATGTTGCCGTACTGCGTTTGGAAATCGCGGGCGTTGTCGCCGACGTACTGGAGCATGGCGGTGAGGTCTTTGAAATCGAGCAGGAGCAGGCCGTGGTCGTCGGCGATTTTGAAGACCAGGGTGAGGACGCCGGACTGCGTGTCATTCAAATTGAGCAGGCGGCTGAAAAGCAGCGGGCCCATTTCGCTGACGGTGGCTCGGACGGGATGGCCCTCGTCGCCGAAGACGTCCCAGAGAGTGGCGGGGCAGGCGGCGTAGGAGAAGTCGGAAAGCTTGAGCTGTTTTACGCGCGCGTCGATTTTGGGATTGGCGGCGCCGGGCTGGCTGATGCCGGAGAGATCGCCCTTCACGTCGGCGGCGAAGACGGGGACGCCGATGCGGCTGAAGGCTTCGGCCATCACCTGGAGCGTGACGGTCTTGCCGGTGCCGGTGGCGCCGGCGACGAGGCCGTGGCGATTGGCCATTGCGGGCAGCAGATACAGCGGCGTGGTGCCGTCTTGCGCGATCAGTAGCGGTTCCACCATGTCGAGTGCGCTCCGGCTCAGCGGGAATGATTGCGCGCAAAGTTTAATACAGATTGGGGCGTCGGACAGCCTCCCAGGCGGTCCTCCGACGAACGACACGCGCGGAAACACGCAAGCCTCACCCCGGACCACAAAGCCAAAACAACGCGCTCTGTTTTGTGAGTTGGCCGATCCGGGTGCGTGCTAGCCATAACGAGGGGTTTGCTGTCGTAGGAGGACCGCCTGGGAGGCTGTCCGACGCGCTGCGCGCTTCCTACAACGACGTTACATTTCGTCCCAGGGGCGCATCTTAGATTGAGGCGCGTTAGGCGGGGACCGGTGGGATAATGGAACCTGGGCGCTTTGAATCGTGAATAGCGAGCAAGGAAACGCAGTGAACTCCGCACACTCAACCAACTTCGCTGTACGCACGCTCGCCTGCGCGTCGCTGTGTGCCGCGCTGGGGCTCTTTGGCGCACCGCGCCTCACGCTGGCGCAAGCGCCTCCGGGGCCGATGCATCCCGTTGAGCATTCGAACGCCGACGATCCCACCGGATACGGGGAAGTGACGGTGCGTCACAAGGCGCCGCGCCCTGCGTACAAGACGGACATCGCGGGCGTGTGGAAGTTCAACCAGGACGACAGCGACGACATCATAGAAAAATTGAAAGAAGCGCGGCAAGGGAGCGGCGGCCGCGACGACGGCAGCAACGGGCAGAATGCGCCGCGGCAAAATAACGGCGGCATACACATGGGCGGCATAGGTTCGCCGTATCCCGGCGGCACGGGAAGCGGCGGCGGAAATAATGGAGCGGGGAATCCGCGGAGCAAGGGCGCGAATGGCTCGGCGAACAGCGAGCTTTCGGTGAACAATCCGACGATCGAGGAATACACGACGCCGGCGAACCAGTTGACGTTTGTGATCAAGGATGCGAACGAATACGACATGACGGACGACGCTGCCCGGCAGCGGACGTATTTTTTGGACGACCGCAAACTGCCCAAGCCGTCTGACAGCGCGAAGCCGAGCGACCCGAAACAGTACGATGCGTACTTTGAGGGCGAGAATCTGATCGCGAAGGAAGACCTGCCGCACAGCGTGCGCGTAACGCGGCAATTTGAGCCGCAGCCCGGGGGCATGGAGCTGATTGAGCACGTCACGATCGAGACGAATCACTCGAATGGGTACGTGGAGTTGAACCTTGCGTACGATCGAGTGGGCCAGCCGCCGGCACCGCCGGCCGCGCCGAAGGCGCAGCAGGCGAGCGCGACTCCCAGCAACAACGGCGGATCGCACGCGATTAAATCGACCACAACGGCAAACGGTAGCTCGAGTGGGAGTTCCGATCCCAACGCGCCTCCTGCGACGGTGCCCAATGCCACGCAGGGCGGCGCGAGCGACGCGCCTACGCTGAAGCGGCCCGGCTCGCCGCAGTAACGCGGACGCGCTCGCTGGTCGGACAGCCAGCCTGGCGGTCCTGCTACGAAGAATTCTGCTTGGACAAGCACGCGCGACGACGGAACACAAATTCCAAAACATCGTTTGTATTTTAAGCTCTTGCGCCGGGATTGATTGAGACTCAACTCGAATCTTTCTGCGTAGGAGGACCGCCAGGGTGGCTGTCCGACGCTTGCTGCGCAAGCGTCACGGGTGGTAGCGCTTCAGGAGTGGGTCGTCCGGCAAGCGACGGCGTGGCGGCTTGCCTGATTCGGAGGCGCTCGACCACGGCCAGTCTTCAGGTCGCGCTACGAGGCCGGCCTTCACAGGGTTATTTTCGATGTACGCGCGAATCTTCAGATGTTGCGCTTCATCGCGGCACCAGTGGTCGAAGGATTCGTCCTGCCAGAAACGGCACCAGGTGCGACCAAGAATTAGGTTCGCTCTGTTTGCCGTGTGCGTTTTCAGACTGTTCATGAACTTTGGAACGTGGATCTTCGGCCATAGAAAGATGTGAACGTGATTCGACATGATGGCGTAGGAGTCGAGTTCGTAGTGGCCGAGCTCTTGGTCTCCGCGAAGGATGGCTTCAGTGACGAGTTGGGCGATCTCGCTGCGCGCTAGCCACGTCGGGCCAGTCTTCGCGCGATCGAGTGCTGCGTCGAGGCGCGCAAACCGAAGCGGAGCTTTTGAGTCGACCGCGCGTTGGATACGCTTTAGCTCAGCGGCTGCAATGGATCCGCAAAGCCGCCATGTGATGAAGACGGCGCGATTTTCAGGAAACCAGTGCGGCTTGTGGCGGCGATATTGCACGCCACTTGCATAGCACTGGTCCGCTCGCGTGCGCTATTCGTAGGAATACGGTTAGCGTTTGTATAACGCTTGCGGCGAGCCGCAAGGGTAGGACAGCCACCCTGGCGGTCCTCTTACGGGCGCACACGGTTGGTGTCGGCACGCCCAACGACGGATTGACGCATTTCGCTACGAGAGACGTTTTTCGGGTTTGTGGTCCGTGGGAGATTGAGCATCGACTCGGCTGGGGTGGTCGTAGGAGGACCGCCAGGGTGGCTGTCCGACCCGCGCGTCCTACAAAAGGCTTTTGTTTTGGTGGGAGTTGGTCTACAACGGAGGGCGCTAATCCCATACAAGTTTAGGAGACTCGGATGAAGTGTAGGCGTCGCGGGGTGAGTGGGAAAACGTTTACTGTGGCGGCGCTGGGTTTCGCGCTGATGTTGCTGGGCGCGGGAGCGGCGCGGGCGCAGCAGCCGGCTACGCTGACGATTCACGCGGACAAGTCGGTTGCGAAGGTGAGCCCGACTTTGTACGGGTTGATGACCGAAGAGATCAATCACGCGTTTGACGGAGGGCTGTACGCCGAGATGGTGCGCAACCGCACGATGCGGCCGAACTGGGACGGCGTGAATTACTGGACGACGGTGATGGTGGGCGACTCCGTCGCGGCGATCTCCGCCGATAAGACGACTGGGCCGAGCACGGCGCTGCCGAACAGCCTGAAGATCAGCGTGACGAGCGCGACGGGCGCGGCTCCGGCGGGCGTGCGCAACGACGGGTACTGGGGCATGGCGGTGAAATCCGGCGACACGTACAAAGGATCTTTCTACGCGAAGGCGAACGATCCGGCGATCGGCGGGGTCACCGCGGCATTAGTGGACAACACGTCCGGTAAAGTGGTCGCATCGGCCACCACCGCCGCGCCGACGACAGACTGGAAGCAGTACACTTTCACGCTGAAGGCGGCGGACGCGAAGCCCGGCGCGTATCACCTGACATTTACCGTGGCGCACGCGGGCACGCTGTGGCTGCAGCTCGCGTCGCTATTTCCTCCGACGTATCACAATCGCGACGGCGGATTCCGGATCGACTTGATGGACCGCATGGCTGAACTTCATCCGAAATTCCTGCGCCTGCCGGGCGGAAATTATCTCGAGGGCGATCACATCAACGAGCGCTTCAATTTCAAGGAGACGATCGGGCCGATGGTGAACCGCCCGACGCACCGCTCGCCGTGGGATTACCAATCGACGGACGGCATGGGCCTGCTCGAATTTCTCTACTGGTGCGAAGACCTGAAAATGGATCCGGTACTCGCAGTGTTCGCGGGCTACTCGCTGAAGCAGGAGACCACGGCGCCCGGCGCGGCGCTCGAGCCGTACGTGCAAGACGCGCTCGATGAAATCGAATACGTGACCGGCGACGCCTCGACGAAGTGGGGCGCTGAGCGCGCGAAGGACGGGCATCCCGCGCCGTTCAAGCTCACGTACGTGGAAATCGGCAATGAGGATTGGTTCGACAAGAGCGGGAATTACGAAGCGCGCTACGAGCAATTCTACAAAGCGATCAAGGCGAAGTATCCGAACCTGCAGCTGATCGCGACGATGCCGCTGAAAACATTCAAGCCCGACGTGCAGGACGATCACTACTACCGCACGGCGATCGAGATGATGGCCGACTCGAATCACTACGACAAGATCGACCGCAACGGGCCGAAGATTTTCGTGGGTGAGTGGGCGACGATCGAAGGCACGCCGACGCCGAACATGAACGCGGCGCTGGCGGATGCTGCGTGGCTCACTGGAATCGAGCGCAACAGCGACTTGATCGTGATGGCGTCGTACGCGCCGCTGCTGGTGAACGTGAATCCGATGGCGTCGCAGTGGGGAACGAACCTGATCGGATACAACTCATTCAGCTCGTACGGCTCGCCTTCGTATTATGCGCAGGCGATGTTCGCGAGCGCGATCGGCACGGACGTGGTTGCGTCTGAGCTGAGCGGCGATACGAGCAACGGGAAACTGTTTTATTCGGTGACCAGCGATTCTTCAAAGCACGAGCTGTATCTCAAGGTCGTGAACGCGGGGTCGCTCGAGCAGAAGCTTGATGTGCGCATTGACGGCGACACGATCACTGGAAATCCGACGGTGACGCGACTGGCGGCTGACGCGCCGACGGCGACGAACTCGATCACCGCGCCGGAGACGGTGGTTCCGAAGGCGGGCGACGGAAAATCCAATAGGATTCCGCCGTACTCGGTGAACGTGTACACCTACAAATTGAAATAGGGAATTAATTCACGACGACGACGCGGTCGGGGACGATGTATTGCGCGTCGGGAGATGGCGCGTTGCCGGAATCGTGCGAAGGCGGAGGCGCCGGCGCGGTATCGTCGCCTCCGTTGCCGTCGTCGGAAGCGGGAGGCGGCACCGTTCCCGCTGGCAGCGCATCCACGGATTTCAACGTCACGCCCTTCAGGCTCGAGGCCGACGCAATGTCGTTGAACATCGCGCTGTAATTGGCGGCCGACGCGCATGCGTGTCCGTTCCACGCGAGCGTCGTACCGTCCGGAAAAGTTGCGAGACGCGCCTTCAACTGGTCCACGCCTTCGATCGTGTACTGCGCGATGTTGAATTGATTGTCGGTGTCGCTCACGGCGTAGCAATCCACCGTCACCGGCGAGCGCATCCACGCTGCGAGAACGTCGTCACTCACCATTGGCTTGCCCAATAGGTCGCCGCCCAGCGTATTCAGCCGCTCGAGTTTTTCGCGGTCGGTGAGCCAACCGCGGCCTTGTTCGATCGATTCGGCCAGCGTGGCGCCTAGCTGAAATTCTTCGCTGTCCGTGATCTGCGTATGTTTTCCCACAGGAGCAGCGGCTGCCGCGGCGAGCGCCCATGATTCGTAGCGCTTCCAAAGCGGATCCTCCGCCTTCGCCGAACCGTATGCGCCAAGAAAACGCGCGGCCGATCCCACCACCGACGGATTCGGATCGTTCAGCGCAGCGATCGCATATTTCTCGCGTGTGTTGTTCGCATCGGTGCGGATGTCCGACGAAAAAATTCGTGGTCGGCATTCCGTCGAACCGTTATCCGGCGGCGCCATCGCCGTCTCCAGCAGATCACCGGCCGCATCGGGCGCCACGCCGAACGCAAAACTCAGCAGCGCGATCTGCGTATCGCACGTGTAGAGGCGCATTGATTGCGACACCGCGCTGGAAATCTGATTCCACGCCGTCTGACCTCCGTAACGCTCGAGCATCCCGGCGAAGCGGCGTTGCGCATCCGGATCGCTCGCCGCGAGGAAGAGCTGCGCGAGTTGCCGCTGCTGCGCATCGGGCAGGGTCTTATCCGGCAGCGCGAGCAGCGCGCCGTCGCCGAACTGCGGATCGTTGGACATCATCGCGTTCAGCACGGTCTGCCGCGCGCCCTCCGGATCGAGCTGCGCCCAACTTTCAAGAGCTTCGCTCCTGCCTGTGACGGCGGATTGATACGAACTAGTCCCCGAGAAACCCGGTGAAACAGGTTCAGTGGCGATCGAGCGCAGCAAGGGGACCCAGGCCGGATCTTTTACGTCCTGCCAGTAATTACCCAGCCAGTTTTGTTGCTCATCGGGCGAGAGGTCGTGAAACATTGCGATCAACCTGGGAATCGATTGCTGGAGCGCCGCCGTTTCCGCGGCGTCCGGGGCGACGCTTTTCATGCGCTCGAGAGTTTCGAGAGTGGTCTCAAACGCTTTGCCTTGTTTTCCATTCAGATTGGTGAGGAATTGCGGCTCGGCTGCGACGCGGGAACTTTCAAACAGGCTATCCAGATCGGCAGTGTTCGATTCGTTCAGCTTGTCCATCATCGGCAATATAGAGACTAGAGATTGGAATTCGAAAGTGATTCCGAATGTTGGATCGCCGGCGAATTTGTTGGCCGCTTCGATGGCGGCGGACCGGTGATCGGATAGCGCCATTCCGGTTGCGTATTCTTCCTGTTCCACGTCGGGTGAGTTAACGAAGCGCTGCACCATCTCGCGCGCGGCGGCCGGCGAGTTCAAATAGATGAGGCGATCGATTGCTTGCTGGCGTTCGGGTGACGGGGCGCCGCTGACGTTGGATGGGATTGTGTCGAGCTGCTTTTTGATGTCGGCGAGTTCGGCGGCTTGCCACGCGGGGGTTGGCGGCACGATGGTGATCGTGAGCGTATTCGAAGTGACGGGGAAGGGCGGCGGGGTTGCGGCTGTTTCGCCGCCTTTGTCTTTGTCGTTCGCGCCGAAGTCGGCGACCACGCGGCGGCTGACGATGGTGAGGTGCAGCACGCCGGGCTTTTTCAATTTGAAGCGGTCGTTCAGAAGGAGCGTGTAGTGCGAGCCCTTGGTTCCCAACGGCGCGGATTGGATGTCTTCGTGGGAAGGATTTGCGTGAGGGCGCACGAGTTGTGCTTCGTTCGCGTTGTAGGGTGGCGCAAGTTCAGCGGGTGTAATGGACAGCTCGTCCAGTGAATCGTTTTCGGGCAATGAGGCTTGAGCGACGATCTGGAAGGCGTGTTCCACGTCGGATGTGAAATTCAGCTGCACGCGGATCGCTTCGCCGACGTGGTACGACGGCTTATCGGTGGAGATTTTTAGGTGGAGCGGGGAGACAGCTGCGGAGGCGGTCGCGAGCTGCGAGGGTGGTGCGGTGGTGGGGGATTGCGCGAGGGCGACGTGGGAAGCGCACAGTGTGAGTGTTCCGATTGTGCACAACTGTGCCAGCGCGCATATGAATGACACGCGGAAACGGCTCACACTCCAATCACGCGCCAACGTTGCTGCTCCCCCGTCCACTTGAAACTTTGAGGACGGGAGCATACTCCAACGCGTGGCGAAAGAGCAGCTACAGAACCCGGCGTCCAGGATTACTAGGACTGTGTGGATGCGCGGAGCGCGTCGGACAGCGCCCAAGCCGTGTCCTCTTACGATTTCGATTCCAGTCCTGGCAACCAAAAAAAGCACACAGACCATGTCTATGCCACACGAAGCACTGTAACGAGTGCGCTGCGTAGGACTCGAAGCGGCGGCCTTATGCAGGTTGGAGCGGACTCAAAGATCGAACAGGCCTTCACCTTCAGCGCTCACAGAATTGAGAGTGGTTTGTGTGACATAGAGAAGGTCTGTGTGCCTTTGAATTTGTGGCGGCGAACGCAACGAAGGCAAAACCGGCGGAGAGGTCCTTCGCTTTGCTCAGGAGGACGCGGCTTCAAATCGAAGCCGCGCTTAAAGGCAACGGCGAAAGCACACAGGCCAACTCCAGCCTGTGCCACTCTTCCCAGATTAATATTGGCCGTAGCGGCCGCGTGCGGCGGCTCGGAGCTTTTGTGGGTCGAACGCGACGCCGTCTTTGAAGATCAGCTTGACGTTTTCGATGTCGGAGATTTTCGTGGAAGGATCGCCGTCAACGACGAGCAAGTCGGCATTCTTGCCGACGGCGATCGAGCCGATTGTCGCCTGCTTGCCCATGTAGGTGGCGCCGTTGAGCGTTGCGATGCGAATCGCTTCCACCGGCGTGAAGCCTGCTTCGACCAGCAATTCAATCTCGCGCTGATCGCCAAAGCCGGGGAGCACGCCGCCGTCGCCTGTGGGGTCGCAGCCAGCCATCAGGAAGCCGCCGGCCTTCACAAAATTCCGCTCCATCGCCATATCGTGTTTGAACGCGAGCGCTACATCGACTTTCGGCTTTGCGTCGCGCTCGAGTCCGCGCGCGTACAGATATGCCTCGCGTGCCGGCGGCGACATCGCATCGAGCACTTCGGGGCGCAGCGGCGGACGGCCCGGGACATCCGATTCGAAAACGGCCATGGTGGAAGTGATGGCGACGTGATGCGCGATGAGCGTCGCGAAAAGTTCTTTCGCTTCCGCGCCGTCGGGATCCATCTTCGCGAGCGTTTCTTCGCCGTCCCAACGGGTGCAGACGTCGGGCGCTTTGCCGGTGTCGTCCTGCGTGTTCACAGAGAATCCGTGTTCAAGATTGTCGATGCCCATTTCGGCGGCTTCGGCGTAGGTGACGCTGCAAAGGTGGCCGGTGATTTTGATTCCGCGCTTGTGCGATTCGTCGATCGCGGCTTTCAGCTCGGCGCGCGTGATGAACATGTAGGCCTTGAAGGAGGTGACGCCGCGATCGGCCCAGTAATCGACGAAGGTGCGCGCTTCGCCGGCATCGGCGAGCTGATGCATTTGAATGAAGGGCGACGGCTTGCCTTCGAGATACGGTCCGGTGACGTCGAGGTGCGGTCCGGGAAGTTTGCCGGCGTTGATCTGGTCGCGGAGATTCAGGTCGGCGTAAGGCTCAACGCTGCCGCCGGTGCGGGCGGTGGTGACGCCCGCCGCGAGATAAAGCAAAGGCGCGGAGAAAGTCATTTGTGGGAGCAGCAGCGGGGGCTGGCCCGCGCCGGTGGCGTCGGTATTGGGCTGCGCGATGTTATAGAGGTGCTCGTGCATGCCGACGATTCCGGGCAGCACTGTGGCGCCGTGGAGATCGATCACGGTGATCGTGGCGCTGGTGGGTACATCGGCGCCTGATGAGATCGCGGTGATCTTGCCGTCGGCGATGGAGATGTTTTGGTCGGCGAGGGCGGGGGAGCCTGTACCGTCGATCACGCGCGCGTGGGTGAGGACGACGGAGGGAGCTGTGGGGATCACGTATTGCTTGACGACATTGGAGAGCTCGGGCGTTTGCGCGAGGGCTGAAGACGAGAGCAGAAGCAACGATGAAGCGAGTAGTGCATGGCGTGTCGGCATGGTGGCGAGAGTTTACAACGTGAGGTTGGTTGGGGGACTACAAAACCACACAGACTATGTCTATGCCACACAAGACACTGTAACGAATGTGCTGCGTAGGACTCGAAGCGGCGGCCTTATGCAGGTTGGAGCGGACTCAAAGATCGAACAGGCCTTCACCTTCAGCGCTCACAGAATTGAGAGTGGTTTGTGTGACATAGAGAAGGTCTGTGTGCCTTTGAATTTGTGGCGGCGAACGCAACGAAGGCAAAAGCGGCGGAGAGGTCCTTCGCTTTGCTCAGGATGACGCGGCTTCAAATCGAAGCCGCGCTCAATGGCGACGGCAAAAGCACACAGGCGAAGTCCAGCCTGTGCCACTCTTTGCTCACAACGCTGTGGAGTGCATGTTTACTTGCGTGACCTGGATTTTGGCGCCGGCTTTTTGGACTTCGCGGCGGAGGGCTTCGCAGACGCTCTCTTCGGCGGCGCGGACTTCTTCGAGAGCTTTGCGGACTTTGCGGTGGAGGCGGCTTTGGTGGGAGCGGATTTGGCCGCGCCTTTCGGAGCACCTGCGTTGCCACTGGCGCCGCTCTTGTACTTCAGCGTCGGATTGAACGCGGCGGGCGCGACGGCGTGTTCGTCGTGAGCCGGATGCGGCGCGGAGAGGCCGAAGGGCAGCTGGCCGGGTTGCTCGACGGAGCCGGCGGCGGCGGATTTTTGCGCGGCGGTCTGCGACCACTGCCAGGCCTGCGCGGCGTGCTCGTGCGCCTGGCGAGACAGCTCGTGGCCGCTCAGGTGGTCGCCCTTTTCGTGGTGGGTGGCGGCGGATTCGTGTGCGTGCGCCGCCAAGAGGTGAAATTCAGCGGCTCGTGCGTGCGCGGATTGCGGCATGTAACTCCTCCCAATTTCGCGATAGAGATCAGTTCGGCGTCACTCCAACGCTAATCCCGCCGCGCCGCGAAGTCTATAGGTGAAACCCCCGATTCTGGTGCGAGGCGCCCAGCGCCACAAAACGAGAGAGGCCGGCGCGCGGTGGAAAAGCACGCAGGCGAACTCCAGCCGGTGCCACGTGCTTGTCTCCGCTACTGTGTTGGGTGAGCCGGCTGAGAAATTGCGTGCAGTGGGATGCGAGATCGTAAGACGACCGGCTGGGAGGATGGCGGACGCGCGCGCCGCGATTCACAATCCCTTCACTTGCGCAGACACCTGCCAACGGAGTAGCCTCATCCCCGTATGGCGCCCTCCCAGCTGCGTCATCACTTCATACCGGAGGCAGCTCATGTCTGACGCAAAATTCGATCAACTCAAGGCCAAATATCAGTCGGTGATGAACCTGATGCAGCAGAAAGGAGTGCGGCTCGACAATGTGAATATGGCGGGCGATAAGCTGTACATCAAAGGCGAGGCGCCGTCGGAGGCGATCAAGAACGACATCTGGAACCAGGTGAAGCTCGTGGATGCCAGCTTTTCGGATTTGACGCTGGACCTCAGCGCTCCTGCAGCGGTGCAAGCGACGGCCGTGGCAGCGGCCGCGGGCGGAGGCACGGCGGGAGGGAAGACGTACACGGTGCAGGCCGGCGACAGCCTTGGAAAAATCTCGCAGCATTTCTACGGGAAAGCCAGCGAGTACATGAAAATTTTCGACGCGAACAAGAACATCCTGAGCGATCCGGACAAGATCAAGCCGGGGATGAACCTCGTGATCCCGGACTAAGCAGTTACAAAATGGGAGACCCGCGGTGTGGCAGAGCGTGCCGCCGCGGGTTTTTCTTTGGGCGCGAGGGTAACCTTGCGGCTATCGCGTGCGTCTGACCACGCAAGTGCCAGAGTGCAAAAGTTCCCATTGGCCATAGAATGCCCGACGCCGCGTTCGATTCTGGCAACGCGCTCGTCCTTGCACTGCCGAAATGGCAGCGAACGATTGTGGAATAGGCAGTCATGCCTGTGCTTTCTGTGGCCTACAAAACCACAGACAGTCTGTCTATTCCACAGGCGTCCGCCCCTAATGTGACCGCGCCAAGCGCTTAGAGATTAGCCAGTAGCAAACGTCCTGAGGAGGATCGTGTGACCCAACAGAGAATCTCGACCGTCGCGCTCGTCGCGCTCGTAGCCATTGCTAGCGGAAGCGTAACCTTGAAAGCGCGGGCGCAGCAGAACGCGAGCGCGCCCGCCGCAACTTCGGCCGCCGCACCGGCCAAACAGTCTGCGAAGAAATCGCCAAAAGTTTACTCCGACACCGTCGTCGCAAGCGACGACGGGCACGCACGCTGGAGCGGCGACAAGCCCGACCTCGACGCGATCTATAAAATCAAAGACGAAGGGCTGAACCATTCGCACGTGATGGAAATCGAATCGTACCTCACCGACGTGCACGGGCCGCGGCTTACCGGCTCGCCGGGCGCGCGAGAAGCGGCCGACTGGGCGACGAAAACGCTGAGCGACTGGGGCCTCGCGAACGTTCACCTGGAAGAGTGGGGACCGTTTGGCCGCGGCTGGTCGAATGAACGATTCTCGGCGCAAATGATCACGCCGCGCCCGTACATTCTGATTGCGTATCCCGAGGCGTGGACGCCGGGCACGAACGCCGTGGGCACGCCGGCGGTGAGTGCCGACGCTTTTCTGGCGCTGGTGAATAAGCCGGAGGATCTCGACCAGTACAAGGGCCAACTGAAAGGGAAGTTCGTGCTGACGGCGCCGCTGCCGGAAGTGAAGGCGAACTTCGATAAGCCCGACGCGCACCGTTACACGGACGCGGAGCTGGCGGAAGAGTCGGTGCAGGAGATTGGGGCCGGCCCCGATCCGGCTCGAGCGGCGATGATTGCGCAATTTCGCGCGCGCCGCGAACTCAACCAGAAAATTCAGAAGTTCCTGATCGACGAGGGCGCAGCGGCGTGGATCGAGCCTTCGCGCGGCGGCGACGATGGAACGGTGTTTGTGCAGCAGGGCGGCTCACAGGATCCAAAAGCGCCGCCCGCGCCTGCGCGCATCACGCTCGCGGTGGAGAGCTACGGCCGGATCTACCGGCTGCTCGACAAGAAAATTCCGGTGACGCTGCTGATCGACGACGAGAATAGGTTTTACGACGACAACCCGAACTCGTTCGACATCCTCGCGGAAATTCCCGGCACCGACAAAGCGGATGAAGTGGTGATGCTCGGCGGGCACTTCGATTCGTGGCAGGCGGGCACGGGCGCGACCGACAATGGCGCAGGCTCGGCGGTGATGATGGAAGCGATGCGAATTTTGAAGACCAGCGGACTGCCGATGCGCCGCACGGTTCGCCTCGGGCTGTGGACGGGAGAAGAACAGGGGCTACTGGGCTCGCGCGCGTATGTGAAGTCGCACTTCGCCGATCCCACCACGATGCAGGTGACGCCTGAGCACGCGAAGCTCGATGCGTACTACAACATCGACAACGGCACGGGCCGGATTCGCGGCGTGTATTTGCAGGGCAACGAAGCGGTGGCGCCGATTTTCGAGGAGTGGATGAAGCCGTTCCACAATCTCGGGATGACTACGCTGACGATTCGGAACACGGGCGGGACGGATCACCTTTCGTTCAATGCGGTGGGACTGCCCGGGTTCCAATTCATTCAGGATGAGATCGATTACGAGACGCGGACGCACCACTCGAACATGGACGTGTACGAGCGGATTCAGGAACCGGACATGAAGCAGATCGCGACGATTGTGGCCGCGTTTGTGTACATGACGGCGAATCGTCCGGACATGCTGCCGCGCAAGCCGCTACCGCCGCCTGCAGGCGGAAACGGTCAGCAATTTGGAACCGCGACGCCGAGCATTGTGAGCGGAATGCCTGCGCCAGCGGTGCCGCCGACAGCGGCGGCTACGGGTGCGTCGAAGAAAAGCAAAACGGCCGCGACCAAACAGTAGAGGCGCGACACAACTGCACACAGGCCAACTCCAGCCTGTGCCACTCTATGGATTGCAGGCATGGTGGAACGCAGAGTTCGATTCGACTCAGAGGTGTGGCCTAAGTGTGGGCTGGAGTTGGCCTGTGTGCCTTTGACGTTGTGAATCCCGCGTAGACTACCTACGGCGCAAAATCCGTATTTCTACGACTATTCCCGCGCCGCCGCCCATGCTAATCCGGTGTAGTGGGTCCTCGCGTTTACCGCCGCAACCTCCCACACATCCTTCCCGAGGGTGTTCCGATCTTTTTTACGTGGCGCCTACATGGTTCACTGCCCGCAAGAGACGCAGCTTCAACCAATAAACTCGAGCGAGCCGGTTTGAAGTTCCGCAGGTTGGATCGCCATCTCGACGAAGCCGCTACGGGGCCGAAGTGGCTCAACATTCCGGCCGTCGCGGATATCGTCACGGAAGAGATTGAATTGGGCGCGTCGCGCTTCGATCGTTACGAAATACTCGAGTACGTTGTGATGCCGAATCACGTGCACCTCCTCGTCTTACCTCTTCGAGAGCCGAGTCAGTTGATGCGATGGCTGAAGAGCTCGAGCGGCACTCGTGCAAATGAGCTCCTCGGTCGCAAAGGGCAGCCATTCTGGCAGGATGAATCGTTCGACCGTTGGTGCCGTGACGTAGGGGAAGTGGAACGAATACGCGAGTACATCGCGCTGAATCCGGTCAAGTGCGGGCTGGCGAAACGCCCGGAAGACTGGGAGTGGTCGAGCGTCCATCGCAGAGCCCGTAGCACATAGAGTGGCACAGGCTGGAGTTGGCCTGAGTGGAGTTTGTAGTCCTAGAAATTCAAAGGCACACAGGCCAACTCCAGCCTGTGCCACTCTTTCCATGGAGAGTCGTGCGTGGTGCTTACGGTTTCCAAAACCTGTCACAGAGTGACGGTTTTCACTTGACAGTGCAAAGTGGGGCTCCTACGATGGGCTTGAAAGCCTGTCGCAACGTGACGGCTTTGCTGCCGCGCGATGGCAGGACAGGAGTTAACAATGATTGAGAACCAGGGTGCCGCCGCTGAAATGAAGCGCGAAGCCGCCGAACCGGAAGGGAACACGAAGACCGAAGGCGCGCACGACCCTATCCTCCAGGCGCTTACGGAAGCCGCCGAACTGGACACTGCCGAAGTCTCGAATGAAGGTTACGCGATGGCGACGCGCGAGGGACTCGCAGCGGCGGCGCGGCAGGCGGCATCGCGGTCGGCGGAAGCGCTGCGCAAAATGCAACATGGGGACGGGTACTGGGTTGGAGACCTGACCGCGGATTCGACGCTGCAGTCCGACTACATCCTTCTTCAGATCTGGCTGTACCCGCCGGCGGCTGACGGCTCGTGGAATCCGCCGACGATGCCGAAGATCAAGAAGGCGGTGCGCGCGATTCTGGATTCGCAACGCGAGGATGGCGGCTGGAATATTTACGAGCCGGGCGCGAGCGAAATCAACGCGACTGTGCGCGCCTACGCCATGCTGAAGATGACCGGCATGGACCCGAACGACCCGCGGATGAAGAAAGCGCGCGCGTTGATTCTGGAAATGGGCGGCATTCAGGAGTGCAACAGCTACACGAAGATCAACTACTGCCTGTTCGGACTTTTCCCGAAGAAGTACACGCCGACCGTGCCGCCGGAAATCATGATCATACCCGGCAACGTACTGTACGAGATGTCCAGTTGGTCGCGGACGATCATCGTGCCGCTGTCATTGGTGCAGACACTGGGGGGAGTGAAGCCCACGCCGGGGCACCGGAAGATCAACGAGCTGTTTCACCCGCACCGCAAACTCGCGCTGCACCGCAAAGATCGAATCGCGAATCTTTTCGTGAAGGCCGACAAGCTTTTCAAGCGCTGGGAACGCAAGAGCGTGAAGAAGATTCGCGGCTTCGCGATTCGTTCGGCGGAAAAGTGGATGCTGGATCATCTGCAATACAGCGAAGGGCTGGGCGCGATTTATCCGGCGATGATGTACGCCATCATGGCGATGGATGCGCTGGGGTACGAGCGCGACCATCCGGATTTGCAGACGGCGCTGAAACAATTCGACGACCTGATCATCGAGGGCGAGGAGAGCCTGATCTTCCAGCCGGCGAAGTCGCCGGTGTGGGATACGGCGATTGCAGCGTATGCGCTGGGCGAAGCGGGGCAGACGGAAGCGGCACGAGCGGAAATGGAGAAATCCGCGGACTGGCTGCTCACCAAGGAAATTCGACGCAAGGGCGACTGGGCGACGAAGCGGCCGAACCTGGTGCCGAGCGGCTGGGTGTTTGAATTTGCGAACGAGTGGTATCCAGACATCGACGACACGGCGATGGTGCTGCTTGCGATGTTGCACGCGAAGGCGAGCGAACCTGAAAAGCAAACGCGCGCGGAGGAACGCGCCGTGGCGTGGCTGCTTGGAATGCAGAGTTCGGATGGCGGCTGGGCGGCGTTCGACGTGGACAACAACTGGAAGATTCTTACGAAGGTTCCGTTTGCGGATCACAACGCGATGCTCGATCCCACGTGCGCGGATATCACGGGACGCGTGATCGAATCGCTGTGCAAACGCGGATTCAATTACCACCACGCGCCGATTGCGCGGGGCGTTCGCTACTTGCTCGAGCAGCAGGAGTCGAACGGAAGCTGGTACGGGCGCTGGGGCGTGAACTACGTGTACGGAACGTTTCTTGCGATTCGCGGATTGCGCGCGAGTGGATCGCCGAAAGTTGGCACGGCGATGGAGCGCGGGGCGCGGTGGCTGATGAGCGTGCAGAATCCTGACGGCGGATGGGGCGAGAGTTGCCGCGGGTACGACACGGGGCGATTTGAGCGGGCGGATTCGACTCCGGCGCAGACGGCGTGGGCGGTGCTGGGATTAATTTCAGCGGGACACGGTGAATCGCCGGCGGCGCAGCAGGGCGTGAAGTGGCTCGTTGAAAACCAGAAGGCCGACGGGACGTGGGATGAGCGGATCACGACGGGAACCGGGTTTCCGAGCGTGTTCTACATTCGCTACGACATGTACCGAAATTATTTTCCGCTGCTGGCGCTGGGGACGTTCGCGAAGGCGTGACGCGCGTCGATCGCGCGTGAAACGACGGACCAGATCGTCGAGCGACATAGAGTGGCACAGGCTGGAATTGGCCTGTGTGCATTTTGTGGGAGTTGATCGAGCGCAGCACTCAACGGCCTACAGGGGCACACAGGCCAACTCCAGCCTGTGCCACTCTCACTGGCTCCAGCGGTGCTTTTTGTTTGTCTGCGAGACTCTGCAATGGTTCAGGTGAAAGTCGTGAGAGGACAGGGCCTGGGAGGCTGTCGGACGCGCTAGTGCGCTTGGCCTGCGGGCACAACTTGAGCTTGGGTCTGCAGTGCTTCGTGGAGGATTTCTTTCGCGAGAGCGTTGACGTCAACGCCATCGGCGTTGATCAGCACAATCACCGCCGCGTTTTTGTCGGGCGCGATCGTGAGGTTTGTAGCTGTGCCTTCCTGGCCGCCGTTGTGCGAGACGGTTTTCACGCCCTCGATTTCGCCGACGCCAAATCCGTAGCCGTAGCGATCGGGCGAGCCGGTGGTGGTTTTCTGCGGGGTCCACATCAGGTCGCGCGTGGCGCGAGTGACGAGCTTGTCGCCGAGCATCGCGATGGCGTATCCGGCCATGTCGTTGGCGGATGAGAGCCAGCCGCCGCCGGGGATTTTGTAGCTGGAGTCCATGGCGCTGGCATCGACGACGCGGCCGTCTTTCACGGTATAGAACGCAGAGCGCTCGGCGATTATCGTGGCCGGGTCGTCCACTACCGTGTGGGACATACCGGCGGGCGCGAGCACGTGCTTCGAAATGTAAGTAACGTAGGATTCTCCGGACGCTCCCTGAATCGCGCAACCGACCAGCGTGTAGCCGTGTGTGGAATAGTGAAACTTCTCGCCGGGAACGTTGACCAGCGCGTCGTTCGCGAAAAAACCTAAGCCGCCGGCGATGGGGTCGTCGAAATGTTTGGTGTTGTGATCCTCGGGATCGCCATTGGGGAGATCGCCGTAATGGCGGATGCCGCCGAGATGGCCGAGCAGCTCGCGCGTGGTGACCGGGTAGGGCTTGATGGGAAATTGCGGGCAATATTTTTGAATGGGCGCGTCGAGGTCGAGCTTGCCGGCTTGCCAGAGCTGCATCGCGCCGGTGGCGGTGATGGGTTTGGAGACGGAGGCGAGGCGGAAGAGCGTGTCGGGCGTGACGGGGCGGTGATGCGCCGTGTCGGCTTGGCCGTAGCCGCGGGCGAAGGCGGGCTTGCCGTCGAGGACGACGGAGACGGCGATGCCGGGGGCGTGGGAGTGCGCGATGAAGTCGGCGACGAGGCGATCGACGTGGGCGACGGAGCCGGCGGGGAAGGCGGTGGACTGGAAGCGGGCTGAGGCGCTGGCGGCCATCACTGCGAAAATTGCGATGAGGAAGAGGCGGCGGTTCTGGGTGCGCATGGGTGGTCGGCTCCGGTGAAGCGACGAGATTATCGCATGGCGGTGGGGAATGGCGGTGATGTGGTGTGGGGCGACTCCACAAAGAAGAGCACACAGAAAATATTTCTATGCCACACACGGCACTCTAACGGGTGGCGGTGCTTGAGCTAGGCCGTGTTTTGTTTCGCTGTGGTGGAGGTTGACTACAAGAGACTGGAGACTGGAGTCGCTTCCAGCGCCACTTGTTACGGTGATTTGTGTGGCATAGCAAAATGTTCTGTGTGGCTTTCAGTTTCACAGGTGCGGCTTGAAATCATCGGAGGCAATTCGCCTCGCTTGCGCGCCAAATTCCTGGAGTAGCTGCACCATGGCCAGCTCTGCGGTTTCCGCACCAACCCTGCCTTCACTGGATTCATGACGATGTATTGCCTTATTTTCGCCATTTCGGCGACGCTCCTGCACCAGTGATCAAAGGATTCTGATTGCCAGAAGGAGTGGCCGAGCCGGTTCAAAATCCGATTCGCTTTCTGAGCGGTTCGCAATTTAAGGTGATGCATGATTTGAGCCACGTCGGCTTTGGGGAAGATCAGCATGTGAACGTGATTGGGCATAGCGACGAATTCGTGCAGTACGAATTGGTCTTTGTAGCTTGCGGCTGACTCGATCTGCTCGCAGACAACAATCGCGACCTCAGGAACTCGAAGCCAAAGCGGGCCGGAAGCCGCTCGATCCTGGAGGCGATCAAAGTCACGAAAGCGTTCACCTGCGCTGATTCTTTTTGCGTCCGTACTGCGCGATCCTCGTGCAGGCAAGGACCCGTGCAATCTCCATGTGAGGAAGATTGGCACTCCTGGCGGGAAGACGTGCGGCAAATCGCGACGGTAGGGATGCGGAGGCATAGACCACTCGATACCATGCTGCGGGCAGGCGTGCAATTCGTAGAACTACGGTTTCGTCAGTAGTTGCCGCAGCTACAAAGGCACACAGAAAGTATTTCTATGCCACACACGGCACTCTAACTCGTGGCGGTGATTGAGGCAGGGTTGATCGGTTACGTTGTGGTGGAGGCTGACTAAAAAAGGCTGGGGGCTGCGGCGCCAGGAACGGCGGTGTGGGGTGGAATAGGCACGTTGTGGCTGTGGTTTGTGGAGCGCTTCGCACGAAGCTAGGGCACAGGCACGACGTGCCTATTCCACTCTTGCGACGCGACTTGAGTGAGCTGGCGTCGGTTATAATCGTGCGCTCATGTGGGCGCTCGGATGCAGAGTGCGCGGCGTGAATGGGGCGTTAGGGTGGCGACGGCGGAAGAGGGGAAGGGCGAAGGGGAGCCGAGGAAGGCGGTGGCGGCGGGGAGGGCGGCGTTCACCTACCCGGCGTTTTTGTGGTACGAGACGGCGCGCATCTTCACGGTGGTGGGGACGGAGATGCAGTCGGTGGCGGTGGGCTGGCAGATTTATGCGATCACGCATCGCACGCTGGATCTTGGTCTTGTGGGCCTCGCGCAATTTGTCCCTGGGATTTTATTGTTCCTGGTTTCAGGGCACACGGCGGACCGCTACGACCGGAAAAAACTTCTGATCGCGTGCTACGCGGGATTTGCGACGTGCTCGGCGCTGCTGCTGATCGAGACTCTGTATCAAGGCTGGAACCACACGCGGTCGATCGCGCCGATTTATGCGGTGGTGGTGCTGCTGGGCGTGGTGAGGTCGTTTAACGGGCCGGTGTCTCGCGCGATTTTGCCGCAACTGGTGCGCGAGGAGGATTTCCAGAATGCGGTGGCGTGGCACTCGACGGCGTTTCAGGGCGCGACGATTCTGGGGCCGTCGCTGGGCGGATTGATTTACGCAATCGCCAAGGGGCCAAGCCCGGTGTATGCGGGATCGCTGGCGTCTGCCTGCATCGCGATTGTCGCGACCACACAGATGAAAACAGTGACGCCGCCGCGGCCGCGGGGGATCAGCGCGAAAACGGTGCTGGCGGGGATGCACTACATCTGGAATCACAAAGTGGTGCTCGGCACGATTTCGCTCGATCTTTTCGCGGTGCTGCTGGGCGGAGCGGTGGCGCTCTTGCCGGCGTATGCGCAGGACATTCTGAAAATCGGTCCGCAAGGTCTGGGACTGCTGCGAGCGGCGCCGGCGATTGGGGCGGGAGCGATGGCGATTCTGATCGCGTTCCGGCCGCTGCGGAAGCGCGTGGGCTGGACGATGCTGACCTGCGTAGCGCTGTTCGGAGTATTCACAATCGTATTTGGAATTTCGCGGAACATGTACGTGTCGCTGGTTGCGTTGATTCTGGTTGGCGCGGTGGACATGGTGAGCGTGGTGATTCGCGCGACGCTGGTGCAGGTGGCGACGCCGGACGAGATGCGCGGGCGAGTGAATGCGGTGGACATGATTTTCATCGGCGCGTCGAACGAGCTGGGGCAATTTGAGAGCGGGTTCACGGCGCAGATCTTTGGGACGGTGCCGGCGGTGGTGATCGGCGGGATAGGGACGCTGGTGGTGACGGTGTTGTGGGCGGCGATGTTTCCGCAGCTGAGGAATGCGGATGAGCTGGTGGCGTCGAGCAAAAGTTAGGGTGGATCGACCGGATCGAGTGAGTGGTGTTGAATTTTGTAGCACGCACCCGGAAAATCCGGAGTGGAATCGAAATTGACGGATGCGGTGGAGTGATTTAGAATCCGGGTGACGGGTGCGTTGACGGCCTGCGCGGGACGGCGGAATGTTTGGAGTTTCACTGGACACGCTGAAGCAAGCGCTGGGACTGGCGAACGAAGCCACGAAGAGCAACACGGAAGCCGCGGCAAAGCCGGTCTCGACGATTTCGCGCAAGACGAAGAGGCTGAGCAGCAAATCGTTGAGCGGTGTTGTGAGTTTGACGCAGAAAGTGGGCGGTACGGATCGCGTTTAGTTTTTGGTTGTTGATGTTCCTTCCAGAGTGAATTCTTCCCTGAAAAATTGAAAGCGTTAGGCGGAGCTTCGCGATCGCCGGTCGTTTCGGCTGCAGCGGTGTTTGTTGTGGGATGCTGCGCGCGCCGGAGGACCGCCAGGGTGGCTGTCCGACGCGCTGCGCGTCGACTACGGCGTGATCAGGTTGTGGCGGATGGCGAAGCGCACCATGTCGCTGAAGTTGGTGAACTGCAGTTTGTGCATGATGTGGTTGCGATGGCTTTCGACGGTGCGCGTGGAGACGCCCATGGCGAGCGCGACTTTTTTGTTGCCTTCACCGGCGGCGAGCAGGCGGAGGACTTCGATTTCGCGCTCGGTGAGAGGGATGTCGTCGGCGGGTGCTTTGGGCTGGTCCGCGACGGTGGCGCGCGGATCTTCGATGAAGCTGTCGATCATCTTATTGGCGAGGCAGCCGGTGAAGAAGGTGCGGTTGTGACGCACGTGACGGACGGCGGCGATCAGATCGGTGTCCGCATCGGACTTGAGCATGTAACCGAGAGCGCCGATCTTGAGAGCCTCTCGTGCGACGGCTTCGGAGAAGTGCATGGTAAGGATGATGATCTGCGTTTCGGGGCATTCCTTGCGGACGGCGGCGGCGACTTCGAGCCCGTTCATTTCGGGCATGGTTAGGTCGAGAAGGAGCAGGTCCGGGCGGTTCTTCCTCACGTGCTCGACGGTTTCCGTACCGGTGCCGGTTTCCGAAGTGATTTCGAGATTCGGCTCGAGTTCGAGTACGGCGCGAATGCCGCGGCGAACGACGCTATGGTCGTCGGCGATTTGGATCCGGTACCGTTTGAGTGCGGGAAGGTGCGGGATTTGGGTTTGAATGGATGGCATGTTGGATCCTCCTGTGCGTTGCTTGCGAGCGTTCGGTGTTGGATGGGAAGTTCCACAGCGACCAAAGTGCCGCCGCTGCGAGATTCCCGAAGATGAAATGAGCCGCCGTGCTGCTCGATCCGTTCGCGCATGCTGGAGATTCCGACTCCGGGACTGCGGCCGTTCGAGGCGCCGATACGACAGTGGCGAATGCCGATGCCGTCGTCGGAGATTTCGAGCGACACGGATGTGAGGTTCTGGCGGATGCGTACGATGCAGTGTTTTGCTTTGGCGTGGCGATGAACGTTGGTGAGCGATTCCTGGACGACGCGAAACAGAGTGATTTCGAGTTCGCGCGACAAGCGCGGATGACCGTCAGACATATGGAAGCGAATGCGCAGGCGGGAACGTTTGGCGAAGCTGCGGATGTAAGCGCCGAGGGCCGCCGCAAGACCGGCCTCCTCAAGCATCGGCGGGTGGAGCAGCGCTGAGACGGAGCGGACTTCACGGAGCGCATCTTCGGCCAAGCTGCGGGCGTCCGCAATGATGACGGCGGATTCGGCGGGAGATGTTTTCGCGAGGCGAGTGGCCTCGCCGAGTGTGAGTTTGATGGCGGCGAGGGTTTGCGCGGCCGTTTCATGAAGGATGCGGGAGAGGCGGCGCTGTTCGTCATTCTGGATGGTGATCAAGCGGTGGGAGAGGCGGCGCATCTCTTCTTCGGCGGCGGTCATTACGGTTACGTCCTGGGTGACGCCGATGATGGAGTTGATTTTTCCGGAAGCATCCGGGACAGGCACAAAGAGAGTGCGGCGGGTGCGAGAGCCGAACCAATCGACCGTCGAGTAAGCGAGGGCGGGCGAGCCGGAGCGGGCCACGGTAACGAAGTGCTGGCGGAGCTTTTCGAAGTCGTCATAGGGAAGCAGGCCGCGCAATCTGTGGAAAGGCCAGGCGCGATCGGAAGGAGTGAGCGACAGGACTTTCGCGAATCCGTTGGAATAGCAGAAGGTGTCGTCCGGGATGCTGTATTCCCACATACCGAGGCTAGCGAGTTCTTCGACACAGCGAAACAGGGGATGAGAGCGCAACGAACTGAGAGGAGCGGTGGCGATGGGCAGCCCGGCCAGGATGGAGGCGACGGCTCCCGTGAAGGAACGATCGGTGAGAATGCTGCTCGTGGACAATTCCCGGTTCGGGAACACGAGAGCGGAAGACTTCGTGGCGTTACACGCAGTGCGGCCAGAGCGCGGCTGCGTTCGTTTTTTGCGATTCATCGGCTGTCCGCCGTACCCAAGTAGAACCAACTAGGGGCGCCCGATCGGCCGGGGTGATCGAAGACCCGGCCGTCCAAAACACAAAAGATTCGTGAACCCAGGGAACCAAGAATCAAAACGCGCAGGCGGACGGTCTGCGCGGACTACGCAAGGTCCAAAGTGCGACCTTGTATAACATCAGCGGGACGGTACTGCGACGTAAACAGAGTGTCAAGGGAGATGTGAAGATTTTTTGAGGGGTACTGGGCTATCCGTAGAACCCGCAAGTGAAAAAGCCGTAGTATTGCGAATTTACACAGTTTTTCCACAGGTGTAGGGTGAGGCCACTAGCTGGAAGGGGCACTGCGCTAAGGTATCGGGGGGAAACGCCCGATACAGGTGGCGAGGGCGAGCGGTGGGGCCGCTCGCCCTGCTTTCGTCCGGAGATAGATTAAAGGTAATAGGTGGAGAGAGTTAGAGTTTGTGACCGAGGTGGTGCGGGAGGCGGGGTGGGAGAGTGAGTGCGAAGGCAGGGCGAAGGGCAGAGGGCCGGTTCCAAAACGGGAAAATCTGAACGGAGTCGGGCCGAATCGGCGTGGGTTTGCCGCCAGGGGCGAGTAGAAGTGGCGAATGGCGCGTCTTAGAACGAAACAGCAGCGGTAGGCGAATTGCAGGTGTAGTAGTTGTTGTGGAACCCTCCCCCTCCTTCCACAAGAGAGGGGACGTATGTCCGCAAGCGCGGTAAGAATCCTCATCGTGGGATCCCTGGAAGAAGCAATTGGTGAAATGTCGCGCCGGCTCGAAAGGCACGGGTGGGCTACGCATGTGGTGACGACATTGCGCGAAGCGCAGATCGTGCTGCAGACGATCCGATTGCCGCTGGTGCTGGCGGCGGAGAAATTGGACGACGGAACGGGGTATGAACTGACAAAGTGGGCGACGCAGCAGGAATTGACGCTGATAGTGGGACTGCAATTGACGGAGACGCTGCTGTGGCTGCCGGTGGTGGAGGCGGGAGAGAGGTCGCTGGGGAGCCGAGCGCTGAATCCGATCATGCTTGAGGGCGAGATCGAGAGGCTTTTGAGCGGAATGGACGAAGCGCGAGTGAATGTGGCGCGCGAGCGGCCGATGAAGGCGAGTTCGGGACCGGTGTTGAAGGGGGAATCGATCAGCGGAGCGGAGAGGCGGAAAAACGCGACAGATTCGAAGCCGCTGATGCCGCCGATGCGCGGGGTGCGGAAGTATGCAGGGGCGGCAGCGAGCGAGAGGGCCACGGGAACGCACGGAAAACAATAGAGCGAGCGCACCGCGCCGCGAAAGGAATTGGAGATGGCTTCGACGAGGACGGAAGTACAGAGAGAAGAAGGGCTGATCGTGGTGCGGCCGAAGACGGCGGCGGCGAGCGAGAGCGTGACGCTTTGCGATTTTGCGGAGTGCCTGCTGCAGGCATACGACGGCGTGGCGAGGCGAGCGCACCAGAAATACATGGCGCGCGGATACAAACGGGGCGCGGGGAACGACGACTGGCTTGCGTCGGAGCAGGAACTTGGATTGCAGATGAAGGCGGACGTGACGGTGAGCGATAAATTTGTGCACGCGATGATCAGCTTGCGCGGGGAGCACAGCGCGGAAGTGTGCGTGGCGATCGAAGGGAAGTGGCTGCTGGTGCTGGACGCGCAGGAGTTTGCGTGCCAGGGGGTGCCGGCGATCGCGCTGAATGCAATGGAGTGGAATTCGGAAGCGGGGCGCGCGGATGCGGCGCGGGATTGGCCGTGGATGGGGTCGCTGGTCGGGTGCCGGGAAAATTCTCCGAGTGAACCGTGGAGTGAGGAGGCGGAGGAGCGGGAGAGTTTGAGGATGCGGTGGGGATCGCAGCCGTTCTGCCTGGTGGAGCTGCCGGCGGAAGTGGACCGGGCGAGGACGGTGGGAGTGTTGGCGGAAGGGACGCTGGCGCTGCGGATGGCGCGGGTGGGTGCGCGGGATTTGGCGAAGGTGCAGTGACTGATTCCCAGTTGCTGAAAATTCCATAGAAAAATCAGGGCTGATTCGGGCGGAGTGTGCGTTTTGGGCCGCGCTTGGATGGCGAGGTGTGCGTGATCAGGGCATCGGTCTGAGTGCCGGCGCGGGGAAACATTCACAGAGAGTGAAGAGTTGGGAATGAATTCCACAGAGATTTGGGGCTGCTTGGGTGGTGGCCGAGGCTACGTGGTGCTGATGTGGAGTTGGGTGGCAAAGCGGTAGTTCGCTCCTGCAGTTAGGGGTGGGAGGCGTGTTGGGCGGGGAGGTTGCAGATTATTTCGAGCCGTGGGCGCCGTTGTGAGCCGACCTTTTCATGCTGGTGTGGTACGCGGGAATGCGGTGGATTGGGATGCCGGTGCTAACAGTTGGGTGCGCGTGGCTCGATGGGTAATTGGGTATTTTGGGTGGTCGTTCAAAGGGATTGACGAGAGCTAAAGTGGACGCCAAAACGGGCGGTGTCGGGTGTGGGTGTGCCGCGCACCCTTTTGAGAAGAAAAGGGTGCGGCACCCGGAAAGGCGGGTTGTGGTTGGGTGGTGGCCGAGGCTGCGCGGTACTGGAGTAAGGTTGGGCGGCAAAGCGGTAGCTTCGCTCCCGCAATCGATAGGGGGCGAAGCGCACAGGCACGACGTGCCTATTCCACTCTTAGGTGTGAGCTGGTTGAAGGAGTGTGGGCGGAGGCGGAGCCAGACGCCAAAACGGGCGGTGTCGGGTGTGGCTGTGCCGCGCACCCTTTTGAGAAGAAAAGGGTGCGGCACCCGGAAAGGCGGGTGGTGGCCGAGGCTGCGCGGTGCTGGAGTAAGGTTGGGTGGCAAAGCGGTAGCTTCGCTCCCGCAGTCGATAGGGGGCGAAGTGCACAGGCACGACGTGCCTATTCCACTCTTAGGTGTGAGCTGGTTGAAAGGAGTGTGGGCGGAGGCGGAGCCAGAGGATGGTGCCGGCTACGATGCAGACGAGGCTGGCGATTTGGGCGTTGGTGAGGATCCAGAGGACGCGGGGGTTGAGGCGGATGAATTCGACGAGGAAGCGGGCGAGGCCGGTGAGGACCAGGTAGGCGGCGAAAATTTGGCCGGGGCGGTAGAGCGCGGCGGCTGCGGTTTGAGCGCCGCGTTTTTCTTTTGTGACGGGCTGAACGAAGTGTGCGCCCATTTTCCAGAGAACCCAGGCGATGAGGACGGCTCCGATGAATTCATAGATGGGCGTGGGGTGGACGCGGTCGGTGGTGGGAACGAGTCCGTTGGGGAAGCTCATGCCCCAGGGGAGATTGGTGGGAGTGCCGTAGTCGCCGTCGCCGGAGAGAAGGCAGCCCATGCGGCCGAAGCCGTAACCGATGGCGGCGGCGGTGGCACCGATGTCCATAAAGGTGAGGAAGCCGACGCCGGGGATGTTTGCGCGGCGGATGATACGCGTGGCGATAAAAGCGAAGACGACTGCGCCGCCGAGCGCGCCGCCGATCCACGTGAATCCCATCTGGCTGAGGAGGACGCCTTTTGGATCGGCGAAGAATTCGTGTGGCGATTCGAGCGCGGAATAAATCTTTGAGGTGACGATGCCGGTGAGGCAGGGCCAGGCGATCAGAGATTCGGCGTCGCCGGAATCCTTGGCGGAGATGCCGCGACGGGCAAGGTCTGCGCGGAGGACGAAATAGGCGACGAGCATGCCCGTGGCGACCATGAGGCCATAGGTTGGGATGGTGAGAGGGCCTAAGTGAAGAAAGGGGATCACGGAGACAGTATAACGGGTTGAGACGCTCGAATGAGTGAGGCATTGGAGACAGACTCTGAGTCGATATGTGACGACTGACGGAGCGATGGTGTGGATCGAGGCTGAGGTGCGGATCACGTGTGATAGGGTGCGGGCGTTGCTGTCCGAGGCTTTGTGTTGCTGGTGGTGAATCGGTGGCAAAGCGGTAGCTGCGCTCCCGCAGTCCATATGTACGGCATTTGGGATGTACGAAGTTGCTCGTGGGAACATCGAGGGGTGGGCGGCGTGG
This sequence comes from uncultured Acidobacteriota bacterium, assembly GCA_963702125.1. Taxonomy (GTDB): domain Bacteria; phylum Acidobacteriota; class Terriglobia; order Acidiferrales; family UBA7541; genus Palsa-295. Next base: position 1,556,290 of record OY969716.1, on the reverse strand, counting down.
CGCAGGCAGGAATGCCTACCCCACGCCCGGGGCAGGCTTGATGGCCTGCGCAAACTGATGAGGATGCGGATGCGAGTGTGGGTTTTTGTGGCTACGGTGATGGCGGCGGTGATCGGTGTGGGGACTGTGGGGGTGTTGGCCACGGGGGCGAACTATGCGGCGCTGCCGGAGGCGATTGAGAGGGAGCGGGGAGTGGTGGTGTTGAACGGGCCGTGGAAATTCAAGGTGGGGGACGATCCGAGGTGGGCGGAGGCGAAGTTCGATGATTCGGAGTGGGAGCGAGTGGATTTGACGGCGGCGGCTGGGGCGCGAGATGGAGATGTGGGAATTTCAGGATACGTGAGTGGGTGGGCGGCGCGAGGTCACGCGGGGTACAGCGGGTACGCGTGGTACCGGATGCGCGTGCCTGAGGAGTGCGAGCGGATTCAGTGCGCGGCGATGGTGGGGCCGACGGCGGTGGACAGCGCGTACCAGGTGTGGGTGGACAACTTGTCTATTGGAGGCGAGGGGGATTTTAGCGGAGCGAGGCCGAGAGTGGGAGCGATCCGGCCGCGGAAATTTGCGATTGCGCCGGGGAGCGCGAGCGGAGCGACGATTGCAGTGCGGGCGTGGATGGCGCCATGGGATTTGGCGGACGATTCAGGCGGGATGAGAGTGGCGCCGGCGATTGGGGAGGCTGATGCGATTGCGCGATTGTACCGGGCGCAATGGATGCAGACGATTCGAGGGTATGTGGTGGAGGCGGCGGAAGCGGCGGTGTTTTTTATTTTGGCGGCGGTGGTGTGGGCACTTCGTGGGCGCGGAGATGAGTTAGGGCGGTGCGGGTGGATTTGCGAGGCGATGATTTTGACGGGACTGTATCGCGCGAATCAGGCGGTGCTTTTCTGGACGGGCGCGGAGACGGTGCAGACGTTTGAGGCGGTGAGTCTTGTGGTATTGCTGCCGAGTGCGCTTGGGGCGTGGGTGATGGGGTGGAGGGATTGGTTTGGGGTGCTGCGCGGGCGGTGGTTTGGGTGGAGCGTTGGAGTGCTGGCGATGATTTATGCGGCGGGGCAGTTTTTGCCGGCGACCTGGTTTGTCGGGAGACTCGATCGTGACGTGAGTGTGGCTGCGGGTTGGATGGTTCGCGGCGGGAGACTTGGGCTACTGGCGTTGACGATTGCGGTGGTGGTGATGGCTGCGCTTGGTCGGCGTGAGTTGAGGTGGAAGTGGTGGGGGATTGTGGCGATGGTGGTGGTGATGGCGGGGCAGTTCGCTGGGGAGTTGTCGATGGTGGGAGTGCCGGGGATATGGTTTCCGTTTGGGGTGGGGGTGTCGAGGGCGCAGTTTTTGTATGTGCTGTTTTTTGTGGTGATGTTTGGGTGGGTGATGAGGCAGGCGAGTGGTGAGTGGGAGGAGTTGAGATAGAGGAATGGCGCGATGAGGATTGAGTGGAACTATGCACCCTTTTGAGAGGAAAAGGATGCGGCCGCCGGAAAGACGAGGGCGAGGTTGGACGGGTCGATTTGGGCGTGCAAGCATTGAGGGGTGGGCGGCGTGGCGCAGGCAGGAATGCCTACCCCACGGGTGAAATGGAGGACCCCACTGAGAGCGGGTGGAGACAGGCGGAGAGCCAGGCCGACTGTAATTATTGAGACAGGGTGCAACTGCGGAGAGCCCGTTTGCGTCTTAAGATGTAGAATAGAAGGAAGGGCCGGTTCGTGTGTTTCCGCGGCAAGCGTGCGGAGCGGCTTTCGGATCGCTTGCAAGGGGTACCGCCATGAAGACCTCGAGAGAACTGCTGTTCGCCGGATTGGTGTGCGCCGCGATGACGCTGGCGCCTACGGCGGTGTTTGCGCAGCACGGTGGAGGCGGAGGTGGTGGCCACGCGGGCGGTGGCGGCGGCGGGCATTTCGGCGGCGGATTCGGGTCGGCGCCAGCCCGGTATTCGGCATCGGCGCCGGCAGCGGCGGGCGGCGGGAATAACTCGAATCGCGGGAGTTCCGGCGCGTCACGACGCGCGGCGAGCAACACGGCTTATTCGACCGGCGGCGGACACTGGTGGAATCCTTCCCAGAGTTCGACGAGCACGGCTGAACGAACTCCGGCGCAATTGGCGACCCATAACGTTGTGGGCATGAATACTGGGACGACTTCCGGGGCGTTCTTCCGGCACACGCCGTCGCCCGTCGGGGGAGGCGGTTACGGATATTCCTACTATCCCTACTACTATCCTTATTACGGATATGGCGCGTTTGGGTGTGATCCGCTCTGGGGCTGCAACGGGTTTGGATACGGCTTTGGAGGCGGTTTCGGATTTGGAGGCGGATACGGATACGGCGGTGGATTCGGGCTGGGCTACGGCGGATTTGGCGCAGGACTGTTCGGCGGGGCAGGCGGCGGCGAAATGTCCGGTTGGACCTACTCATCGAGCGGAGGCGGATCGGACGGCGATTACACCGTGAATGCGCAGGGTTCGAACGGAGACGCGAATGCGAACCTTTCGAATTCGGATTCGGGCGAAGCGATGCCGACGCTGGGCGCGAGTGGGCCGACGACGACGTTGCGCAGCGATGAGGCTCCCGCGGCGGCGCCGAAGCCGACAACGGTGCTGTATCTAAGAGATGGATCGAGCTTTGGTGTGACGGACTACTGGCTGGCGAACGGGAAGTTGCACTACGTGACGTCGTATGGCGGTGAGAATTCGACGGACGTATCAAAATTGGATTTGCAGAAGACGGTGGATGAGAACGCGAAGACGGGTAACCCGTTTTCGTTGAAGTCGGCGCCGGAGAACTGGACGCCAGGCGCCCAGAAGTAGGGATTTTGGGCGCGCAGCGGGTTCGACCGACTTGGACGAGTATCTCTTGTTAAAATAGGTACTTGACAGGAAAGATGAGTTAGTGTACAATTCTTTCCGTAAGCTCGATTTGTGCGGCTAGCAGGGTGGCCGACGAATCGAGCGGCTGGTCTGAAGTTCCTTCCTGTTGGTTTTCTTGAGCGGTGAATCGAGACCCGCTACGGGTGTGTCTGGACGGAAATCGAAATGGGATGAGCGCGGCGCAAGGTTGCCGCGCTTTTTGTTTTTGTGTGCGATTTGCGATGACAAAATTTTCGAGTGGGGAGACGTATGCCGAACTATAACGCGCAGAATCCGCCGTATTCGTTGTTCCCGGGGGACGTGGGGCTCGCGTTCAACGCGGAAAGTCCAACCGTGGGACAGGCGAGCCAGCAGTACGCGCTGCCGAGCTACGCGGGATTTCCGGAGAACGGAAGAACGATCCGATGGCAGACGAGCTACACGACGGCACCGACTTCGGTGCAGATTCAGCTGCAGACGGCGATCAACGATGTGGACGCGCAGTATTCGGCGCCGAGCACGGGGGCGCAGAACTCGACGACGACAACGGGTGACAGCCTGACGGTGACCGGAGTGCGGGGGAATTTTATCCGGGCGAAGGTGATTGCGATTTCGGGCGGCTCGGGCGTTACGGTGCAGATCCTGGGCTAGTGTGGGATACTGTGCGGCGCACGGAGGATTCCGGAGATGCTGCGCGGAGGCGAGACCAGAAAGATCCGGCGGGTGATGGCGCCGGCGTGCGCGGCAGTGGTTGGCTTGGCGATGTGGTGCGGTGGCGCGCTGGTTGGGGCGGGGCAGGAGGCGCAGTCTTCGCAGGCGGCGACGCAGAAGCTGGAGGTTCCGATCGAGCACCCGGGGCCGCCGACGTCTGGAGTTCACGCGATTTCGGTGGCGTTTAATTACGATTTCACGAAGACGCCGGCGTGCAGCGCGAAAGTGACGCAGGATTGCGTGGCGAAGTTTCAGGTGTTCGACATCTCGATGCCGGGACGGAAGTTTTTACTTTTTTCGATTGCGGTGCCGCCGGGGGCGGCGGGGAAATCGAATCCGATCAAGGCTACGGGGCCGCGGATGAAATTTGAGGTTGGGAGACACAGGCTGGGAGTATCGGCGGTGACGCCGCAGGGTGGGGAGAGTGATCCGGCGTTGTGTTCGACGATTGTGAGTGTGGGGCCTAGTACGTAGGGGTTGGGTAAAAATCAGGATTGGAGACGGCGGCTGCGATGCGGGCCGCCGTTTTTGTTTTTTGGGAAGGCTCTTTAGGTGCGCGTGCGAGCTGTCCGAGTCAACGGCGTGGTGTGGTTAACGCTGGCGGCAAAGCGGCAGCTTCGCTCCCGCAGTCCATAGTGAGCGAGGCATCTACGGAGCGTTGGCGTTTTAATTGAAGAGATCGTTAAACCTGCACCTCACAGCATGTGAGGCGCACACAGGCACGAATGCCTGTGCCACGGTGAGTGTGGCTCCTGCCTGAAGTAGAGAGAACAAAAAAATGATTGATGTGAAGTGGGCGCTCGAGATCGAGCGTTGGTGCGCGAGCCTGCGCGAGCGGGGCGGTGCGGCTGCGGGGCTGTGCGTGGGATTCACGCGGATGAGGAATTCGGGCGTGGCCTGGCGGCAATGCAAGAAGAGCGCGATGGAAGGCGAGGTTTTGTGCGCGACGCACCGGGACGCGTTGAACGGCGTAGTGCTAGGAATTTTGCAGCGCGAACAGGCGAAGGCGGAACGGCGAGCGAGATCACGAGGTTGTTTCCCCTGTGCAGGACACACGAGAAGCCGCGGCGGCAAAGCTGACGTCCCCTGCGACTCGGCCCGGACCCGGCGTAAGTGTGTCCTGCTCCCAAATTGACGGATTGTCAAAGGAAGAGCGTCGAAATGAAGAACGAAGCGCCAGGCAGCGAACGAGGGGCGGGCGATGCGATGTCCGTGGGCGAAGCGCTGCGCGCGGTGGGATTTGGAGAGCGAGCGCTCGCGACGGAAATGCGGGAGCTGGTCGTGCGGCTGAGGTCGAGGGGAGGAAGTTCGAAGCTGCTGCTCGATACGCTGAAGGAGTGCGGGCGGCATTTAGTGGCTGCCAGCGAGCGGGACGAGGAGTGGGAAGGCGACGGAGCGGTGCAGGTGGAGCTGGTGCACAAAGTGGCGCGTCCTGCGCGGGAGAAGAGCGGCGGAAAGATGAAAGAGAGAGAGAAGCAGATCGGGTTCCAGTTCGAAAAGGAGACGCTATGAGCGTGAGCAAGACGACGATCGGATACATCGTGCAGGCGTGCGGGCTGGGGGCGTTTGTGGTGGGAGGGATTTTGAGTTTGCATCATGTGGGGATCGCGGTGACGTTTCTGGGCGGGGCGGCGGCGTATTACGTGGGTGAAAAGATTCGGACGCTGCTGTAGAGACAGGCAATCGAGATGGCGTTTTGTAGTGATCGAGGCTACTGCGTGGCTGGGCTTGAGTTTGCGGCAAAGCGGTAGCTTCGCTCCCACGGTCCAAAATGATTAGCGCTTGAGGCGACACTGCGAGGTTGGTTTGGTGATGGCTACACCGGTACCTCACAAAATGTGAGGTACGCACAGGCTCGAAAGCCTGTGCCACGGACTGAAGTCCGTGGGACAGGAAGAGGCATGTGAAGCGAGAGCGCGAAGCAGGTTCGGTGAAGAGGATCGTGGAACTGGGGTATGAGCCGTTTGAGCGGCAGAACTTGTTTCACCAGTCTGGGGCGAAGTACCGGCTGTTTGGCGGGGCGGCGGGGCCGGGGAAGACGAAGGCGTTGTTGATGGAGGCGGTGCTGCAGGCGTGGAATCACCCTGGAGCGCATACGCTGCTGCTGCGGCGGACGTTTCCGGAGCTGGAGACGTCACTGCTGCATTATTTCCGGCGAGACGTGCCGCGTGAACTTTACAGGTCGTATAACGAAGCGAAACACGTAGTGACGTGGTTGAACGGATCGACGACGCGGTTCGGGTACTGCGCGGCTGAACATGATGTCTATCAATACCAAGGCGCGGAGTTTTTATTTATCGGGATCGACGAGCTGACGCATTTCACGCTGCGGCAGTGGCAATTTTTGACAAGCCGGAACCGGTGCCCGCTGCCTGGTGCGCGGCCGTGCATGGCGGGTGCGACGAATCCGGGGAATATCGGGCATGCGTGGGTGAAGTCGCTGTGGGTGACGCGGGAGCCAGCGGCGGGAATGGAGCGGCCGGAGGAATACGATCCGCGGGATTACGAGTTTGTGGCGGCGAGGCTCGAGGACAATCCGATTTACGCGAATGACGCGGAGTACCGGCGGACGCTTGGGGCGCTGCCGGGGGACTTGAAGCGCGCGTTTTTGGATGGGAGCTGGGACGTATTTGCGGGGCAGTATTTTGACCGATTCGATGTGCGGCGGAGCGTGAGGCGGGCCGAAGAAATTGCGTTCCAGCCGTGGTGGCCACGGTGGATTTCGATCGACTGGGGATTTGAGCATCCGGCGGCTGTTTACTGGCACGCGCAGGTGATTGGGGATCGCGGCGTCGCGGTTGGTGGCGATGGCGATGGGAGCGAATCGCGCGCAGAAGGGAAACGCGTTGCTACTTATCGGGAATTTGTGACGCACCGGATGGCGCCGCGGGAATTGGCGCGGGAGATTGTGGCGCGGAGTTGCGCGCTGAGTGCGGGCGGAGAGGCGGGGGAGCGCGAGCGAGTGGATGCGATTTATCTTTCGCCGGATGCGTTTGCGCGGCGGACGGATGAAGCGTCGATCGCGGAGCAGCTGGGCGATGTGTTTGCGGCGGCGGGATGGCCGAGGCCGACGCCGGCGGACAACGATCGGGTGGGCGGATGGATGTTGATGTACCAGATGCTGGACGCGGGCGAGTGGGTGATGACTTCGAATTGCGCCGAACTGGTGCGGGTGCTGCCAACGCTGGTGCGGGACGCGGCGCGCGTTGAGGACGTGGAGAAGATGGACGGCGACGATGCGGCGGACGCGGCGCGGTACGGGATCAAGACGCGATATTCGGCGGAGCGAAGCGGGGCTGTGAGAGCGCCGATCGAGCAGAGGATCGCGGAGCGGGTTACATCGGTGGATCCGACGGTGAGGGCGATACAGGCTACGGCGGCGCGGATTGCGGAGAGTGGGAAGGCTAGGCCGGTGAAGTTTTTGAGGCGGAGACGGTGAGAAGAAGTGGCTAGTGGTTAGTGGCTAGTGGCCAGTGGCGAGTGGTGGTGCGCGAGTAGAGGGTGTGCCGGAGCTCAAGTGTGTGGCGGGGCGGTGGTCTCCGCGTTGCGGAGAGCCACCGCAGTCCGGGAGAACCTTGAACGCGGGATCACCGAAGCGAGTTCCACTGTGGCCGATTTTTTGCGCTGACGAAGCGCGAAGCTGCGCACCCTTTTGAGAAGAAAAGGGTGCGGCACCCGGAAAGGCGTGAGAGGCGAAGGATGAATTGGAGAGGGATTTGGCGGGTGATTTGGGGCGGCGGGCGGACGAGCGGGCTTGAGGGCGAGGTTATGCGGTTGCGTGCGGAGAATCGCGCGCTGATGAATTCGATCTTGGGGATTGCGGGAGTGCCGCCGGTGATTGTGGCGGATGCGGGTGAGGCGGATGTCGCTGTGGTAGGCGTGGTTGAGCGGGCAGCTGTGAGTGCGGCGTTAGCGAAGAGTGCGGATGCGCGAGTGCGGAAGAATGTTACGCCGATGAGACGGAGGTCGTGGCATCAGGTGAACCGGATGTTGGAACTGGATGCGGCGCGGAAGCAGAGCGCGAAAGCGGAGGAGTGAGCGATGCCGTTTATAAGAGGGCGATACTACATTAATCCGATTGCGGGGGCGGCGATTGAGAGGGCGCGCGATGCGGAGGATGAGGCTGGGCCGCGGTACCGCGATCAGGCGGACGGCACGAGCGACTCGGGCGATGAGTTGAATGATGCTTCGCCGGTGAGGCGGATTGAGATTGAGGCGACGGAGATTGTACCGGCGGCTTCGGGCCGGGCGCAGCGAGGGTTTGTGGCGCGGGTGCATCGAGGAGTGACGGGCACGGACGCGGCGGCGACTGGAGCTGGTGCGGAGACGCATGTGTTTGCGGATCATCGGGATTTGCTGGGATTTTTGGGTGGGGAGTTGGGGAAGAGTTGACGACGGACGTACTGGCAAAGTGCTTGCCTGACGAGGCGACTGAGTAGATTTGGTGTTGTCGGTGGCAAAGCGGTAGCTTCGCTTCCGCACTCTAAAATTGTCGGGTGCGGGGGTCGAGAGGTAATCGCACACTGCATTGAAATGCGGGCAACGTTGCGCAGCCATAACTGGCTACCCCACGCTTAGCGTAGAATCTGGGCGCGGTGGGGAGAGGAAATTTGGGCGGCGGAGATTGGGGACCTGGTGGGATTGATCCGCGGTGGAGAGGGCGGAGGGGGCCGGGAGGGTTTTCGCCGGGGCGAGTCGGTGCGCCCGGGGTGCTAAGGATTGTGGTGGTGATGCTGGCATGCGTGCTGGCGGGGACGCTGGCGTGGCAGGGTTACGAAAAATATTTTGGAGCTGGGGATAAAGCGCAGAGCGGCGAGGCGGCTTTGGGCGGGCGGCCTTACGCGGCGGAAGCGCCGAGCGATCCGGCGGCGCGTGGATGGGAACGTGACTTTGATGGCGCGCTGGCGGAGGCGGCGACTGCGGGAAAATCTGGAGATGTGACGAGTGCGGAAATGGAGATCGATCGCGCTGCGTCGATAGTGGGATCGGCGTGGCAGCGGGGACTTTTCGCGGAGCCGGATTTTTTTACGGGAGCGCTGGCGGCGCTGGATGGAGTGGTGGCGACGCATCCGGAGAATGAGCGGCTGGCGGACCACGCGTTTCAGGCGAAGATTGCGCTGGCGGAATTGAGATGGGGCGGCGCGGCGAGTGCGGCTGGCGGCGGGAGTGAGGGCTTGATCTTCGCTGCGCCTCGGGCGATTGCGGCGCATACGCTGGTGAATGCGGCGTCGATCGGGGCGACGGCGATCGATGCTACGAAGATGCCGGAATCGGCGGAGGTGTTTTTGCCGCCGTCGATGCGAGCGCTGGAAGACGGGGTGCGGGTGAGTGGATTGAGAATTGAGGGCGCTTCGCAGACGCTGGATGGCGTGAGCTGGAAGGATGTGACGTTTGTGGGGACGCGGTTGAGGTATGAGGGCGGCGCGGCGAGTTTGAAGAATGTGAAGTTCGTGCGGTGCACGTTTGGGTTTACGGATGATGAGGGTGGAAGGAAATTGATTGAGGCGCTGGTGCGAGGGGGTGGGACGGTGGATGTGGCGAAGTCTGGGGTGGTGAGTGATGGGCGGGTGGTGAGGACGGAATAGTGGTTCGTGATGCGAGGCTGGTGGTTAGAACGACGGTGGAGTGGGCGGCGTGGTGAATCGCGAAGCTCTGCTTCGCGTAGATCGGTGGTGCTGTGGGTGAGGCGGATTGAAAGCGGCAGGCCGTGTGGCGGCCTCCCGCAGTCCAAATTGATGGGATTCAGAGATGGGAACGCCGAGGTGGTTTGGAAATAGCTAAACCCGTACCTCACAGAATGTGAGGTACGCACAGGCTCGAAAGCCTGTGCCACGGGCTGAAGCCTGTGGGACGGATGGTCTGAAGTTTTCCAAGAAAAAATTTAGGGTGCGAAACGAAATTTAAGGGATTGGTGTGTATGCCTAGCGAGAAACAACCGATGGCGGCTGATCCGGCGATTGTTGGAGTGGAGGGGCCGGCGGGGCACGAGCCGAGTCTTGCGGAGATTGCGCGGGGGCGGAAGGGCGCGGGGGGAGCGCGGCGGAATTTGAGCGGGCCGCGAGCGAGCGCGGGCGTGAGCGCAAAGGCGGATTCGTGGCCGGATGCAGCGAGTGCGAACGGGAATCACGAGGATTTGCCGGAGAGGCTGCAGGCGGGGCTGCGGAAGCTGGTGCAGCAATATTCGACGGAATCGGAATCGACGCGGCGGCAGGAAGTGCGGCGGATCAAGCAGGCGCATCAATTCTGGCGCGGGCTGCAGTATTTGTGGTGGAACGAGCGGGATCAGAACTGGCATTTGCCGTTTGAGCAGAAGCTAACGGACAACTCGTCTATTGAAGATCTGCCGCGGTACGAGTTTGTGACGAATATTTACCAGGCGTTTGGGCTTTCGCTGGTGGCGGTGCTGTCGCAGGATGTGCCGCGAGTGAGGTTTTTTCCTTCGTCGGCGCAGGCGGAAGAGGATGTGGCTGCGGCGAAGTCTGCGACGGAGGTGGCGCAGCTCGTTGAGAGAAATAATCGGATTGGGAATTTGATTGTGGAAGAAGCGTTTAACCTGTGGACGGATGGGAAGGTGGGCGCGTACGTGAGGTACGTGGTGGATGGGCAGAGATTTGGATTTCATCCGGAGACGGAGATTGGGCTGAGGGAAGTGAGGGTTGGGACGGATGTGTATGTTTGTCCGGAGTGTGGACGGGAGACGGCGGGCGGGACTGAGGCGGAGAGTAAGACTGATTTGAATGTTGAGGGCTCGGAACGCACCCTTTTGGAAGGAAAAGGGATGCGGCACCCGGAAAGGCAAGAGGGGGCGAGCTGCGATTTTTGCGGAGCGGTGCTGACGGAAGAGGATTTTGTGGCGGCGGAAGTGGTGACGGTGCCGGAGGCGCAGACGCGCGCGCGAGTGCCGAACGGGCAGGAAGTGGTGTCGATCGTGGGTGGGCTGGCGCTGAAGACGCCGCCGTGGGCCGACGATATGCATGAGTACCCGTATCTTCAATGGAATATGGAAGTGCACCAGGCGCGGTTGAAGGCTGCGTATCCGCAGGCCGCGGATCGGATTGGCGCGCCGGTGGCGAGCGGCGGACAGGAATACGAGAGGTTGGCGAGACTGGCGCAGTCGCAGGGCGGGCCGCTGACGGAAGGCGGAGATTTCAACATCAACTTGATCACGTTTCAGCGGACGTGGCTGAGGCCGTGGGCATTTTTCGCGCTGGACGATAAGGCGCTGCGCGACGAGCTGCTGGAACTTTTTCCGGATGGCGCGTATGTGGCGTTCGCAGGCGACGTTTACTGCGAGGCGCGGAACGAGAACATGGACGACCACTGGCGCGTGCTGCATGCGTTGCCGGGAGACGGATCGAGCGGGCGGCCGGCGCTGGGCGATTCGCTGATCAGCGTGCAGGAACGGTTTAACACGCTGTCTAATTTACAGATGGAAACGTACGAGTATGGAATTCCGCCGATCTACGCGGACAGCGAGGTGCTGGATTTCGATTCGCTGCAGAATCAGACGGCGGAACCGGGCGCGCACTATCCGGCGAGGGCAAAACCGGGACAGTCGCTTGCGAGTGGATTTTTTCAGCCGGAAGCGGCGGAGGTGCCGGGCGATTTGACGGAGCATGCCGCGGATTTGATGGGACCGATCTCGCAATTTTTGACGGGAGCGTTTCCGGCGCTGTTTGGCGGAGCGATGTCAAACAACGACACCGCGTCTGGCTATGCGATGGCGCGCGAGCAGGCGATGGGGCGGATTGGGCTGGTGTGGCGGAGGATGAAATTTTTCCACGCGGACATCATGCTGCTGGCGGTGGATTGTTTCCGGCGGAACCGGCCGCACGACGTGGAAGTGACCCTGCTGGGGGCAGGATCGGCGTTCGAATCGAAATGGATCCGGCTCGCGGATTTGAAGGGGAATCTTTTCAGTTATCCCGAAACGGACGAGCAGTATCCGACGCTGTGGTCGCAGCAGCGAGCGGTGCTGATGCAGATGATGGCGAATCCCGATCCGCAGATGCAGTCTGTGCTGGCGCATCCGGAGAATATGGGGTTGATCAAGCGGTTGCTGGGGCTTGAGGAGTTTGTGATTCCGGATGAGGAGTCGCGGACGAAGCAGTACCGCGAGATTGCGCAGCTGGTGGCGGAAGCGCCGGTGGTGAGGACGCAGGATGTGACGCATCTGGTGGCGCCAGATGTAGCGGCGGCGAATGTTGCCAGCGGCGCGGGAGACAGTGGGCCGGGCGTGGAGGCGGATGTGATTTTGCCGAGCGTGATACCGGATGAGTTTGCGGATAACCATGCGGTGGAGCTGGAGATTTGCATGAGGTGGTTTTCGTCGGATGCGGGACAGGCGGCGAAGATTGAGGCGCCGCTGGGGTATGCGAATGTGAGGGCGCATGCGATGTTTCACAGGGAATATTTGTTGAAGCAGCAGGCGGTGAGCGCGGCTGCGGCGGTGGTGGGTGGACGAGCAGCTGGTGTGCGGCCGAAGAGGTGACGGACGTTTGAGTGCGTTCGACTACCGCGTAGGATTTTGCGCAGTGCCGCGCACCCTTTTGGGAAGAAAAGGGTGCGGCACCCGGAAAGGCATGGGACAAAGGCACACAGACTACCCCACGTGCGACTAGATGGAGCGTTCGATGGCGTTGCTTGCGTTGCGTGGGGTTTGGTAGGCGCTGCGAAGTTGAGGCGGCGGGGCTACCAGGCGGACCACGTGGAGCAGGCGTTCGGGTTTGAAGGGCTTGGCCATGCAGACAACCGCGCCCATTTGATGGCTGGCGGTGTAGTCAGCGGGCTGGGCCGATGACGTGATCAGGATTACAGGGACGCGGCTCAAGCGATCGTTGCGCTTCACGATGAGGCAGAGATCGTGGCCGCTCATTTCCGGGCCTTCGACTTCGGCGATGAAGACCGACGGAACCGTGGTGCGAAGAACGTCGAGAGCTTGCTGCGCGGTGGGAACGATGATGACGGTGTAGCCGTCGTTCGAAAGAATCGTGCGCATGATTTCAGCGGTCTTCGGGTCGGATTCGACGCCGAGGACTACGGATTGCGGGACGTTGGCGGCGATCGCCGAGCCGGCAGATGCGCCGGTGCGATTGCCGTTGTCGGCGCGCGGGCCTGAGATTTTGGAGTGCGCGAAGTGGACGGCGATGCTGTAGTGGCCGTTCGATTCTTCGGAGACGCGCACGACTTCGGCCTGTTGGCCAGGAGTGGATGCGGTGGCCGACGGTGAATAGGGGAACGTGACTTCGACGCGCTGGCCTTTCCAGTAGCCGGCGCGGGCGACGTGGATCAGAAGACCGTCGCGCGAAACGTCGATGGACTTGCAGACTTCTTCAAAAGGTTCCGGAGTATCGATGCCGCGAATGTGGACAGCGGCGGTGATTTTCGCGCGGCGGCGCGAACGACGCTCGGTGGCAGGCTTCTCGGATTGGGCGCTTACGGGCGCTGGATTCGTCTCTGCGGAGACGTTGGGTTGAGAACTCATTACTGCACCTCAGAACTTTGTATTGCGGGCTGACCGTTGCATGGTGCTCCGCGGAACAGCTCCCCCCGCTGTATTGAATTTAGATTTGGTGAGCGGCGGCGGGAATAGTACGTCCGGTCCAATTTCGGAAACTAACGATTCAGGATGCGGCCGGCAGCTGTAAGTGGCTGCTGGGCATGGAGTTACAAGGCCGGACTGCGGATTGACAAAATGGGTACGGAGTAGAAAAGCGAAGCACGGATCGGTGTGCGAGAAAATCGCTGGTGAAAATTCGGAGAAGGGAAGAGGAGCGAGATGGCGGCGACAACGACGACGGCGGTTCCGCGGAGTGCGACGGGCGCGGCGACTACGACGGCTGCTCCTGCGGCAGCGCGGATGAGCGATGACGAGATTTTGGGAATTGAGCCGACGCGAGTGGTGCGGCGGGGAGCGGCGGTGAGCGACGCGACGGGATTTGGCGACGACGGCGGAGATGCGGCGCGTGTTGACGATGTGATCGGAGACGCGGCGGATGGCGCGGACCGCGTGCGCGATGCGGGTGCGGACGATGAGTTGCCGGGCGATGATGCGAGGCTGAGGCAGATCGCGGATGCAAATCCGGAGGTGCGCGGGGCGTTGCGGGATGTGGCGGAGTACAAGGAATCGTTTGAGACGCCGGCGGCGGCGCGGCAGGCGCGAGAGCTGGTGGCGGACGTGAACCGGTTGGATGCGCTGTTTTTTTCGAAGAGGCCGGAGGATCACGCGGAACTGGCGAAGGTGGTGGCGGGGCTGGATCGCGATGCGTTTGCGATGCTGGCGAAGTCGATGACGGATCTGGTGGAGCAGGACACTGGGGCGCGCGCGACGCGTTTGCCGGCGGATGGAGCGAAGCCAAGTGCTACTCCATCGCCGGTGAACGCCGCGGCGAACTCTTTGGCGAACTCTTCGGCGAAAAGCGACGCGGGAGCGATGAGCGCGGCGCAGCGGGAATTCATGCAGGGAGCGAATGCGGCGGCGGTTGAGAGCGTGGTGAATGAGATTGAGACGCAGGTGGTGAAGCTGCTGCCGGAGGGGATTACGAAGCCGGCGAAGAATCGAGTGGTGGGCGAGATTTATCGGGAACTGGATGGGATGTTGCGCGCGAACCGGGCGCTGACGCAGCAGATACACGATGCGTTTCGTGTGGGGCGGCTGGATTCGGACCATCAGAGGGCGCTGGTGGCGTTGATCACGGCACGGGCGAAGCAGGCGCTGCCGGGAGTGGCGAAGCGGGTATTGAATGAGTGGACTAGCGCGGTGGTAACGACGAATCAAGAGCGGAGAGAGAGACAGAGGAATGCGGAGAGGCGGGTGGATATTTCGGGGACTGGGACGGGCGGGGGTGCGAGGAAGCCGATTACGTCCAGGGATATTGATTACAGGCGAATGTCGGATGGGGATATTTTGAATTTGTAGTGGGCGTGAGTGAGAGCCGACAGGTGCCGGGCGATGTTGAGGTATGTAGTGCGCGAGTCGTTCGCGTGATATGGGCAGCTTGGGTGGCAAAGCGGAAGCTGCGCTCCCGCAGTCCAAAGGGAGCGGTGGGTGTCCAGCCGAGTTGAGATGGTTGCCACAGAAGTCACACAGACAATGTCTATGCCACACAAGGCACTCTAACCGTGGTGGGGAGAAGAGTGTGCGCGTGTAACCTCGCAATGATTGTTCAACCCGCACCTCACAGAAGGTGAGGTGCGCACAGGCACGAATGCCTGTGGCACTAGAGGCTGGAGCGGGCGGTGGATTGTTTGTAGGTGTAGATGGCCTTGGCTACGGATTCGGTGAAGGCTAGCAGTTCGGCTTGGGTGAGGCCGTCGGGGAGCTTGATCAGGCCGGAGGTGATGAAGTTCTGAATGGCGGCGGTGAGGCCGCTGTTGACCTCGGTCCAGTTGACGGTGCCGTTGGTGGTGGACGATACGATGTAGGAATCGATCATGCGGAGCGAGACGCCGGGAGTGAGGAGCGCGAGGTAGTTGTTGTTGGTGTTCATGGCGGTGACGACGTCCTGGGAAAAATATTCGAGATCTTCGGTGGTGACTCCGGTGGAAACGCCGGCGAGGTTGTTGGTGGCGGCGGCGCTGACGATCGCATTGACGGCGGTGGTCTGAGCGGCGGTGTTGGCGGTGCCGGTGGCGTTAGTGGGAGGCATGGCATCGGCAATGGCGCTGGAGAGGCCGACGAGAACGAGGTAGGTGTGGTCGGTCTCGAGAATGTGGGAGACGGCGACGCCGTAGGCCTCGTACTGAGCGAGAGTCATGCCGTGGCGAATGGGCGTGAGATCGGTGGTGACACCGTGGGCGATGAAGCATTGAACGGCGGCGGATTGAGAAGCGACGCAGTTAGATGGCGTTTGGGCGCGAGCAGCAGGAGACGCGAGAAGTGCGGCGAAGAGAAGTGAAGCAGGAAGATAAAAAGATTTGGTGCTAGACATGGCCGAACCTCCCGGGTCCGAGTGCTGTAATCCGGCGACGCGGGAGGGTTGCGACGCACGATCACACAACGAGTCTGATTTCTACCGCACGTTCACTGTTCCGAGACAGTTGAATGCGGGACCAGAGTGGACGAGTGAGAGCAAACGCTCAACTGTTCCGGGGTGCAGAGTGGGGACGGGTGAGAGGTACAGCATCGGGTTGGACCAGGTACAGTAGCTAGAATTCGACGAGTTCATTCAGTTTCCGAGACACCCCCCAGGTATTGACGGAGTTTTCAAACGCACAGGCGCAGGTGTGCGTGGACGGCGAAATTAACTTCAAGGAGAGCTAAAACATGGCGCAGATGCAAAACGCACAGTCCGTTGCGCTGCAGCTTGAGAAGGTGCGGGACAAGCTGCCGCTGCTTTACGAACGGGACGATATTTTATTGACGATGATCCAGCAACGCGGCGACGTGGAGCGAGTGAGCTCGCGGAATATGCGGCTACCGTTGCAGATTCGTCCGGGAGGCAAGGCGGGCCTGGCGAATATGGATGGCGGAGACCTGGGACGCGGGTCGGGAACGACGTACGACGTGGCGCAGGTGACGCCGGTGTTTTTCCGGCACGCGGTGGAAATGACGAAGCTGGTGGAGTACGCGTCAAACGCACCGGAGAAGGCGATCGAGAATGCGGCGAAGCGAGAAGTGAAGAACGCGATGTCGCAGTTCCGCTCGTTTCTCGACAAGGTGATGCAGACGAACGGGAACGGCGTGCTGGGCACGGTGGGATCGATCACAACATCGGGCTTGCCGTCGGGCGTGGCGGCGCAATTCGGATTGGCGAAGCCACCGGGCGCGGTGCTGTTCTACTACAACCAGACGGTTCAGGTTTACGATCCGACGCTGACGACGAATCGCGGGTCGGCGAACGTGGTGCTGGTTGATCCGTTCAACTCGTTTATCCAAGTGGATTCGCTGCCGTCAGGCACGAGCGTGAATGATTTGATCGTTCACGACGGGCTGACGGGTGCGCAGCCGGTGTCGTTGTTTGGGGTGCTGTATCACCAAACGAACGCGACGACGGGAACGTGGTTGAACTTGAATCGCGCGACGTATCCGGTGGAACTGGCGACGCCGAATGTGAACGGGAACAACTCGGCGATCACACCGGGAGCGGTGCGGCTCGCGATCAACAAGGTGCGGAAGGCGTTGGGTTCGGAGCAGGTGTCGAAACTGATCGCTTACACGTCACTCGAGCAAGAACATCAGTGGGAACAGCTCGGGGTGACGATTTCGCAGATCATCAAAGAAGGCGCGGGCGGACGAGCGAGCGATCTCGATCTGTTGTTCACGGGCGAGAAGTCGATGGCGGGCGTGCCGATCAAGTCGTCGATTAATGCGAACCAGACGCGAATCGATTTTCTGGATCTATCGCATTGGGGACGCGCGGTGATGCAGGACATCGATTTCTACGACGTTGGCGGGCAGACGCTATTTCCAATTTATGGGACGAGCGGCGGCATCGCGGCGGCGTACATCTTCTACTTCGTGACGGGATTCCAGGTGTGGAATGACTCGCCGCGAAGCGGAGCGTACATCAACAATTTGGCGATTCCGACGGGCTACTAAGTTTCGGGGGATGGGCGGTGAGGGCGGCTTGCTTCGTGCGGGCCGCCCTTTTTTCTTGAGCGTGTGTGAGTTGGTTGGGAATGGGGGGCGGATTCGCGAGCGATGATTCGTGTGACGCGGGAGACGCATGAGGCGCCGGACGAGATTCAGAGGCGCGTTGAACTGGCCGGCGGAACGAATCTGTATGGTGAGCCGAATTTTCGAGTGGTGTGGGGCGGAGCGAGGTTGTGCTGGATCGGCGGACGGTGGGTGGATCACGACGCGAGTGGGAATTTGATTCGCGAGGCGATCGAGCTGAGGCGCGTGCCGAAGTATCTGCCGGAGAACCGGTGGCACATCGAGCGATGGATGCCGGCGTCGAGCTACGGAACACCGGAACAGTGGTGGGAAGCGACGACAGAGATTGAGGATGGGGTGCGGATCGCGTCGCTGGGGCCGTATCCGGCGCGGGGCGAGTACGAGCACTGCTTCACGTTGAGCGATGCGGAGGGCGAGTTCATTCCGCTGAATGGCGCGGCGTGCGATTGGGTGGTTCGGGCGATCCGCTGGGCGTCTGGACAAACGCGGCGAGCGCGACGAAGCGCGCTGGATGGGCGAGAAGAAGAACGAGAGCGGCGGTGGGATTCGCGCGCGGATGATTTGCTTTCGGATGCCGGGCCGGCGTTTGGCGGATCGGATTTTGTGAGTTTGTGAAGAGGGAGACGGAAAGATGAGCACGTTGCAGGCAGCGGCACTGACGGGACGCAGAGAAGTGATCGTGGATACGCGCGGAACGGGTGACATGGCGACGGTGACGGTCGCGTCGGTGTCCGATCAAGACTGGTACGTATCGCGGACGCACGGGGTGTATCACATACCCGCGTGCAAGAAGGGCGAGGGATTTTCGAAGCTGCGAATCGAGCCGCGAGGAGACATGATCGACCTGGGCGACAATCGCAGGCTGCCGCTATCGATCGGCGCGCGGGAGATCGCGCGGGATCTGCTGCAGGATTTGCAGGACCACGGCGTATTTTTGTGCGAAGCCGATGAGCCGAGTGAGGGTGAGCTACGCGATGCGCGGGCGCGCTGCGAAGCGTTTTATCACAAGCTGGTTGCTGAGGGCGACGTGATGTGGGCGCGCGGACATTCGTTCCGCGAGATTTCGGATTTGCACCGGCGGGCGGCGATCGCGCTGGGTGTGGAGCGGGAGTGGGCGTATGTGCCGGTGAAGATGAGCGATTGCCCGGCGTGCGGAGAGAAGGTAAAGCCGGGAGTGGCGGTGTGCAGACACTGTTCGGCGATATTGGATGAGGAGAAGGCTGCGAAGCATGGGCTGGGGCTCGGGATGCGGCAGGCGCAGGGTGCGGCGAGTGGCGATGTTAGTGAGCCGCTCAGCGCGAAGATGAATGGGCGGAGAACGGCGCGTTCGTGATGCGCGGCGCGACGGCGCGATGAAATTCAAAAGCGAAGGCTGTCGCCGCGTCGCGGCGATGCTCAGACTGAGGTCTAAGCTACGACGCCAGCTTTTTTGGTGTGAGCTATAACTCCGGCCAGGAAGAGGCCGAGCACGAGGAACGCGAGAGTGGACGGTTCAGGAGCGGCGACGCCAGTTCCGCCGGTGATGTTGATCAATCCGGACGCGCCGCAATTCATGCAGTAGCCGCCGTCGAAGGTGAGGCCGGCGGGCGGATTCGGGAACGACACGGCGTTCCAGAAAATGACGACGAGCGAGCCGCCGCTAAGATCCTGGAAGTATTGCAAGGGGCCGTTGTTTTCGACGACGCAGTTGTTGGACGAAGCGCCGTTGCAGGTGAAGGCGACGCCGCCAACGGTAAATGTGGAATTGACGAGAGTGGTGACGCCGCTGTTGTTGGTGTCAAAGTCGAGGACGCCGGAGAACGTGGAACCGTTTGCGAGGGTTCCGGAGATGTCGTAAGAGGTGTTGGAATCGGCGCGGACGGCGGAGGGCAGGAGCGCGAAGAGAGCCGCCAACGCGGCGAAGATGAGGCCGCGGGTGACGGCGGAGCGGCTGTGGGTTCGTGTTGCGGTGTTGGCGTTCATCGATCCTCGCTGTGGACGGGCGGGTGGCCCGTCATGTTCCGTAGGGGTACAGCACGATGTTGGCCAGTCGAGGGCTGGTGGGGTGAGGTGGGCGGGATGGCGGTGCGAGGCGAGAATTAACGCGGGAAAACTGGTAAGTCTATTCATATCAGTCCTGTAAGAAGTGATGTGGGCTGAAAGGCAGCGAATTGGGTACTGCAAAGCTTTTGGTGGAAAGTAATAGGACTCCACCCAGTTTCCGCGAAGTGCGGATGGCGCGTGGAAATTGTTTTCCCAAGTATTTGGTTGCGTGCGGCTTCTACCCCAGGGCGGTTTGGGAGCAGAATTGACGGACGTGACGCTGCGGAACGAGGGCACGGCGAGGACGGAATGAAGAGACTGAGTTTGGAAGCGAAGGCGAAGATGCGCCAAGGAGCGCCGGTGAACACACGCGCCGTGGACCACAGAATTGGGATCGCGCATGACCAGCGACGCATTCGATTCTTTGGAATTGCGGCGGTGACGACTTTCGTACTGATTGCGGGCATGTTCGCGCCCAGTGCCAACGCACAGGGATCGCGGAGGGACGATATCGTATTTGGTCCGACGGGACACCCAATCGCGAACGCGACAGTGACGGTGTGCGCGGCGACGGCAACGGGAACTCCATGCACGCCGCTCGCGACGCTGTACACGGACGCGACGCTGAGCACAACGGCGGCGAATCCGTTTCAAGCGGATGGAATCGGGAACTATCACTTCTACGCGCCGGCCGGACGGTACGTGGTGCAGATTACGGGGCCGCAGATCGAGGGGACGATTACTTATCCGGATGTGATTCTGCCAGCGGACGTGTCGTCGTCGGGAGCGGGCAACAACATTTCGGCGTTCGGGCTGACGCTGGGCGGAAATTTGAGCGTTGCGGGAAACGCGACGATCAGCGGAACGCTGACGAGTTCGGGATTCAATCCGGGGACGCTGACGCCGACGACGCTGAGTGTGGCGGGAAACGAGACGGTGCAGGGATCGCGGCCGAGGGTGGACGTGACGGCTTATGGCGCGAAGGGCGATGGCGTGACGGACGACACCGCGGCGATTCAGGCGGCGATCACGGCGGTGTGTGGAACCTACGGACACAATGTGGGCGGAGGGACGATTTTTTTTCCGCCGGGCGTGTATTTGGTTTCGCAGCCGCAGCTGCCATCGACGGCGGCGGTATTCAATCTGCCATGCAGCGGACTGCATTTCCAGGGCGGCAACGGTACGAATACGGCGCTCGGCGGGGCACAGTTTAACCGGCCGCCGCAGACGCGAATTCTGACGAGCCCTGGATCGAATCCAAACGCAGCGGCGGTTTTTTCGGTGATCAGCCCGAGCATCGAGAACACGTTTGAAAACCTGACGATCGACGGGCACAACCAGGCGCTGAGCATCTTCGCTTCGGTGGACAACTCATTGCGCAATGTATGCCTCGCGGTGGGAACGAGTGGACAGACGGACAACACGGCGTTAAAAATTTCGAACTCGTTTTGGTTTTTCATGGACGGCGGATGCTTGCAGACGACGGGGATGACGATTCCGGTGGCGATGTTCACGGGAGAAACTCCGATTGCGGCAGAAAGTCCGCTGGTGGGGCTGGTTTTCTTTTCGAACATTCAGGGAAGCGGCGGAGGGATGGAGTACATCCAGCGGGTGAACACGTCGGGATCGGGGCCGGGGAACTTTGTGTTCCGGAACGTGGCGGCGCTCGAGAATACGAATACGAGTTTCTTGACGGTGACGAACGCGACGGGAAATCCTGGGAACGTGGCGCTGCCGATTTTCTCGAACGTGACGATGGACAACGTGTCCACGTCCGACGGGACGGTTTTTTCGCCGGCGTTGCTGGAGTTTAATTCACCGACTTCGTTGCTACAGGGCGTGCTGATTTTTAATTCGCTGGCGGGCAACGGAGGTCAGGGGCCGGCGATCCGTATGGATGCGGGTGCGATCATAGGGTGTCATGTGATCGGTGCGAGCCACTTTGGTTCGAGCTGGGTGGTGGACGCGAACGGAAACCCGACAGGGAATTGCTCGACGCAAAATGCGACGGGGTTCGACTACGTCGCGGATACGACGAATCAGGACAGGCTGCGAAGCGATCTATTCACGATTGGAGATGTGAACGGAACGCCGTTTCGGGCGGTGGCGTCTGGGAATCGATTTGCGACGGTGGCGATCGATCCGGCGCTGGGATATCTATTCGGCACGGGAAATTCGTTTGGATACGGCGCGTCGCTTTTTGAAAATGCGGCGGGATCAATCGACGTGCAGTTCGCGAATATTTATCCGCCCACGGGCGTGACGGGAACGCCGACGACCGGCGGATCACTTGCGGCGGGGACATACTACGCGGCGGTGACGACGACGTCGGACAACTGCACACACATGTCCGCGATGTCGCTGCAGAGCGCGCCGATTGTACTGTCTGGATCGAACAACGCGGTCAACGTGGCGTGGACGCCGCCTGTGGCCGGGGTGGTGCCTGTGAACGGGTTTTGCGTGAACCTGACGACAACGCCAAACATGAATCCGGCGAATTATTGGCAACCGATCTTTGTGAACGCGGCACCGGCGCCGGGGGCGTCCACGACGAGCCTGGTAGTGACGGCGCTGCCGACCGGGTACGGGACGCTGCCGGTGACTTCGGCGATGTCCGCGGCGCACCGGTTCACGGCGAACTCGCTGGGGATTAACCAGCTGAATCCGCAGTACGGGCTGGACGTGAACGGAACCGCGGCGGTGAATTCGCTGAACGGAGTGCAGAAGGCAGAGAGATTCGCGGGAGCTGACGCGGGCGTGCAGATCAATGCGTGCCTGACGGCGGCAGCGGCGACATCGAGTGTGTGCGACGCGCGAGGGTTGACGGGGACGCTGACGGCGACGCATCACATCACAATTCCGGGCGGGACGACGCTGGAGTGGGGGCAGGCGCAGCTGGTGATTTCCGATTCGACGACGAACGATGCAATCGAGTTGGCGGGAGACGGATCGTCGGTGGTGGGATATCAGGAGTCGGGACTGGGGACGGTGGCGTCGCCGGACATGTCTGGATACATCGGCTGCGGGATCGCGGGATGCACGGTGATCAAGCATCCGAACCAATCGACGACGAAGATCAACTTCGTGCATATTTTCGGAATGTACCTGCAGGCGAACGGCGCGAGCTCGAAGGTGATCGACATGACGTCGATCGGGCACTCGGACATTGAGAACAACAACCTGCAACTTGGGACGGGCGGAAATTCGTACGGAGTGTACGGGAACTCGTCGGTGGGCGGATTCGACGGGTCGAACACGCTTTTCAAGCACAATAACTTTCAACCGGAGACGGCCGGCGACACTTGCTTCTATCTTGCGGGGACGTTCAACGCGGTGGTGCTGGAGCAGAACGCGTGCGTACTGCCGCCGGGAGCGTCAACCGGGTACACGTTCGCGAAAGATACGAACGGGAATTATCCGAACAACGACGAAGTGTACGGAAACGACTGCGAAACGGCATCGCAAGCGTTCAACCAGGTGTGCTTCAACATTGTGGGAGTGACGTCGATCACGTTCGGGCCGAACAACCGCTGCGAGAACGTTTATAACTGCTACCAGTTTCCGAGCGACGGATCGTCGGACGGGATTCACGTGCTGGACCCTTACCTTTCGATCACGAACAACACGCAGATCAAACCGAATGAGCCGGCGACGTCTATGGTGGCGATCGACAATAACGGGCATAACTGGACGCCGTCCATGCATTACGGGATGAACGACCTGGCGGGCGACAATCTTTTAGGGAACGGCGGATTTGAGGGCTGGCAGAATTCGACAACGCTGTATTACTGGGGCGGAGTGGCGGCCGGCGGGACGATCAATCAGGCGGGCAGCGGGATTTACGCGCAGAATGCGTCGTCGAGTTCGACGCCGGCGGTGGATTCGTACACGCAAGGCGGCTACAACCTGCGGATTGGGGATGGAGCGACGGCGGGGCTGGGAGTGAACTCGGCTTGCATTCAGGTGGATGCGACGAAGGAATATACGCTGATGTTCCGTGTGGCGTCGGGATTGACGACGAACAACTTCCGGCCGGGGATGCGGTTCTACTACGACGCGAATTGCACGACAGCGGATGTGATTTCGAGCGTGGCGACGAACGCGCGAGTGCTATCGCCGGCGAATTACGCGGGGACCTCGAGCGCGACGGGGAATTATCAGTCCACGAACGCGTCGCTGACGTACAACAACGGGATCACATGCGGATGCAACGTAACGGGCGCGGATTGGCAGGTGGGAACGGCCAGCGCGTGGACGCCGACGCGAAACTTCGGATTGATCTTCCGCGTGCCGAACGGGTATTCGAGCAATACGACCGTGGCTCACTCGATGCGTATTTTCCTGCTGGAGAATACGAGCGCGGCGAACAACTACGTTTATTTCGACGACATCATTTTGTCGCAAGGGCCGGTGACCCCGGATTTGCGACTGGCACCGTTGCGAGATTCGGCGAATCCGCAGGTGTATGGATCGCTGGGAGTTTCGCAGCACTTGAACCAAGGGGCTGCGAATACGTTTGCGGGGACGGTGGCGGAGAGCGGCGGGACGGCGACGGTGACGTTTCCGACGGCGTATAACTCGGCGCCGGTGTGCGTGGCGAACGATACGTCGGCGATCGCGACGGTGCGAGTGCAGACTACGGCGACGACGCTGACGGTGTCGCAATCGAGCGGGACGGATACGATCATGTACGTGTGCGTGGGGAATCCGAACTGATTCGCTGCGAAAAACAAACCTGGAACATTTCAAAGAGAACACCGAGAAAGGCGCACGTTCTGAATGCCACTGGCATTCCTCAGTGTGAATTCGCGCGGTTGCGCGAATTCAAGAACACGGAGACTGCGCGGTAGGCGTGTATCTGTGCTCGAACGCTGAGGCTTTAAGACTTCCAGAAAGACAAAGTAGGTGGGGGCGCGGAGCTGGATTTTGGGGCTTTGCGGCGGATAGGTATGCACATACCTGAATCAGCGCACTTCTGGGGATTGTTTGTGGGCGGGCACGCGCTGCATGTGATGAAGCGAGCGGGACTGTCTGTGCAGTCGTCGATTTCGGGAACGAAGAGCCGGATGGAGTGGCTTCGGACCAATGCGATGAACCTGGTAATCCGGTTCTTTGTGAACGCGGCGGCGTTTTCGTACTGGCTGGCGCATCCGGACGCGGCGACGCACTTGCTGAGTGCGCTGGGACTGAGCGCGAATTTCACAGTGGAACCGGGACACGCCACGGCGGCGATGTTTGGGCTTTCGGGGAACAGCTTGGTGGATTGGGCGGCGGCGAAGGTGCCGGCGTTGCAGAAGGAAATTCCGCTGGCGGATCCGTGAGGCAGTGCGCAGCGCCTACGCGTCGATGGCGCGGGCTGCGATTCCTTGAATTTCGAAGTGCGCGCCGTACAGCAGAGGGCCGGAGCCGATGAAGGCGCGCGCGGGCAGGGGATATTTGAAGTAGGTCTTGTAGATGTTGTTGAAGCGATCGAAGAGGGAAATATCGGAGCAAAAAACCTGGACTGAAACCAGGTCGTTCATGGTGAGAGAAGCGCGGGTGAGCGTATCGCGGAGCGACGACATCATGGCGTGAATTTCGTCGTCGATGCCGGCGGGGACGTTGCGAGTGCCGGGTTCGAGGCCGAGATGACCGCAGAGGTAGACGGTGTTGCCAACGATGACGGCCGCGCTGAACGGAAGATCGCCCGCGGGATAGGGAATGTGGACTCGCTTTTCGGCCGTGGTGGGTGGTTTTTGCGGAGCGGGCATTCGGGAAGTCCCTTACTTCGGATTTGGCAACACGGGAAGTTTATCGCAACGCGAGCAGGGAATCGTGCGGAACGGCGGGAAGCGCCGTCAACGGAGGCATAGATGCCGGTTGTGTTAACGACGGCGTACTCGCAAGCGGAGGATGCGCTGACGCTGGCCCGAGCGCTGGTGAACGACGCTTCGGCGGCGGTATTCACCGATACGCTGCTGATGCCGCTATTGAATTCGGCGTATCGAGGATTGCAGCGAGAGCTGGCTGAGAACGGCGTGAGCGTCCTTGTGGAGCAGCAGGACATCGAGCTGGATACCGATCCGGCGACGGGTGTGACGAGCACCGAGATCAGCGACGTTTCCAGCCCGCAGCTTCCGACGGACTGCATGATGCCGCACATGCTGTGGGAGCGGGCAACGGCGAATACGGCGGACGTATTCATGCCGATGGAAAAGTTCATGAGCGGGGGCGGGATGCTGAACCTGCAGCCGAGCTCGTACCTGCAGCTGTGGGAATGGCGAGAGGACAAGATCAATTTAATTGGCGCAACGCAGTCGATCACGGTGAGGGTGCGGTACGAAAAACTCTTGCCCGCGCTGACGCTGGGAACCGATCCGATTCAGATACGAGGGGCGACCGACGCGCTGGGGTACGCGACGGCGGCGCTGGCTGCACGGTCCAGAGGAGCGCGAGCGCTGGCTGCGGACCTGCTGGGGACGGCGCAGACAACGATCGAGAGCCTGATTTTGCGGTACGTGAAACCGGAGCAGACGAAAGGGCGGCGCCGGAAGCCGTACGGCTATCGAGCGCGAATTATTTATCTGTGAGGGCGCGGGTTACTGATTTTCCACGATCAGAGTGACGGTGTAGGCACGCGAGGCGTTCTGGGCGGTGCCGGTGACGGTGAGATTGTAGGTGCCGGCCGGCGTGCTGGCGATCGCAGCATTATTGTTGTGGTGACAGCCGACAACCGATGCGGCGATGAGAATGACAGCGACCAGCCCGAAAACGGGGCCCAGGGACCGGCGAGGACTGGAACGCAATTGCGCCAGAAGGACGCCGCATCCTGCGAATAACAGGAGCGCGAGCGCAGCTGCGAGAACGAAGGCGCGTGGCGAAACGGTGCTCGATGCGAAGTTGGCAGGAAATTCGCGGTGCAGGGAATCGAACGGACCGCTACCGCCGCCGGGAAAGAGCAGAGCGTTGTTGACGGGATTGTCGATCGTCACACAACCTTTCGCGTTGCACTGCTCGCCCTTAGCGTTTGTGGTTTGGAAGGTGACGTTAAAGGGAGCGGGGGTGCCAGCGGTGACGTCGATGACAAGCGTCGGAACCAAAGGCGTGGTGGGCGTGGTGCCGGCGGAAATGCCGCAGACGGTGGGCTGAGAGGTGGTGCCTGTGGGTGATGCGGGCAAGTTGGTGGGGCAGACGACAGTGACCGGACCGTTGAAAAGGGAGTCCGGAACGATCTGCATCGGGAAGGTAGCCGCGTATCCGACCGGAACGGTGATCTGAATGCCGCCGCCCGACGCGGGAGGAACGCAGACGACGGACGATGTGGACACGCACTCGACGTCGTAATTGGTGGCGGTGCCGGCGAGGGCGGAGGTAAGCGGCGCGGCGGCGCCGTTGTAAGTGACCGAAAGGTTGGCGCAGCGCTGCTGGCTGGAGGTGGGAGAAGCGCAGGCCGTGGTCTGATTTTGAGTGGGCGTGAAGCTGATATTGAAATTGCAGGACTGGCCGACGGGGAGAGTGGAGATGCAGGAAGTGTTGGCGATGGTGAAGTCGCTGTTGTTTCCACCGGCGATCGCCGCGGTGACGTTGGTGAGATCGGCGGTCGAATTGTTAGCAAGTTCGAAGGACTGAAGTGCGGTGGAGTCTGTGGAGCCGCCGACGGGAACATCGCCAAAGTCGGTGTAGGTTGTGGGACCGTTCGGAGGCGGCGGGGGCGCAGTGAGCGTGACGCCGGTGGCGGGAACGCCCATGGCGGAGAATTTCAGGATCTGATTCGCGTTTTGGTTCGAGACGAAGAGATTGCCGTAGGAATCGAAGGCGATTTCGCCGGGTTCGGAGAGGCCGCGAGCCGCGAGGGTGACTTTCGCGGTGAAAGCGTCGAGGCGAAGAATGCGATCAGAATTGGGGACGGAGCTTGTCGCGGTTGCCGAATCGGTGAGCGCGTAGGACACGAAAAGATTGCCTGCACCGTCGGCTGCGAGGCCCTGCGGGACGATGCGGACCGAGGACGAGCTAACGAGCGACGAGGGAAACAGGGACGCGGGAATGATGCCCGCGCCGCGAATCGCGCGGGTTTGCGTGTTGATGGCTTCGACCGTGCCGAGATCCGCAGATGCGACGAAGAGGGTGCGGCCGTCTGGAGTGATGGCAATGCTGGATGGCGCTTTGACGGAGGCGAGGGTCGCGAGCTGGCCCGCTTTCGGAGAGGACGAGCCGTAGAGAACGTCGATGGCATTGGCGGTGTGATCCGCGATGTAGAGGTTTCCGTTCCGATCGAGCGCGAGGCCGAGGGGTTCGGATAATTGCACGTTTTGGCTGGGCGCAAAGCGGCCGGCGACGCTGCGGACGATGCCGGGTTCGCTGCTCGAGGGAGATGCGATCGAGCGGACGGTGGAATTGGCAGTGTCCGCGACGTAGATCGTGCCGTCGGGCGCGACAGCGATGCCGCTGCGAAGCGAGAGCGAGGCTGCGGTGAAATTGAATTCAGCGGAAGTGGCTTTGGCGCCGTCGCCGGAAAAACCGGACGGTCCGGATCCCGCGGTGAGGGCGAGCTGCGTGATGTTTGACGGAATATTCGCGCCGACGAATGCCGGCACGCCTTCGGGAATGATCGCTGCGAAGGATTTGGCGGCGCTGGAAGCCGGCGCGGACGCGAACGAAAAAAATTGATCCGAGTGGACGCTGGAATTCAGGTAAAGGACCGAAGGCTCGCTGAGTGTGGTGGAAGCTGCTTCGGCGGCCTGCGGGTTTGCAGGCGCGACGGCGAGCGAACGCGAAGAGATCGAATTGGCGACGATGGTGGCCGCGATATTTCGAGAGGACACGGCAGACGAAGCGGGAGCCGCGGCGGAAGCATTTTGAGCGCGCACGCGGAGCACGGGGAATTTAAGTCCGACACCAACGAGGCTTACAGCGCCGACGGCCGCGACGACGCCCAACAGTCTAAATAGCCGCACCAATTTCCCCCTGAGGGACTGCGCAGATTAAATTTCGCCGAGAAACGAGGCGCGTCCGGAGACGTCCGGATATCGGAGCGTTGGATTCAACGGAGCGCGTTCGGGTTGTGTTGCAAACACACAATGATAGCAGCGATGAGCGACGGGTGACTAGTCTTGCGAAAACGAATGGCGCTGGCTGGGCTGGCGCAAGGGAGGAGCTATGGCATTGGCATTTTCTTTGGTGGATACGTGGGATGACGGGAAGCGAATCCATGTGTGCGGCACGGTGGCAGCATCGGGGAACTACACGACCGGAGGCGACACGCTGGACCTGTCGCAATTTCCTTTGGTGGCTTCGGAACAACCGCCGACGGTGGGGACCGGTTGGATGGACGGGCTCGCGGGGTATGACTACGTGTTCGCGCCCGGGAGTGCGATCAATTCGAACAAGGTGAAAATTTTCCAGCAAGCAGCAGCGGCGGGCGCCTTTCCGGAGCTGGCGGCGGGAGCGTATCCGGGCGCGATCACGGGCGACACGATCACGTTCTACGGAATTTTCAAGAAGCTGCAGTAGCGATGGCGATTGTTGAAGATAACCCTCCTGCTCGAATCGAGAGACTGAGACGACATGTCGATTGAATCCTTTTCGCCGTTGCCGCTGAACGTGTTTGGAAGCTGGGTGACGCTACTGGACCCGTCGGATGTGCCGGCCGGGATGTCGCCGGCTGCCGGGGACGTGGAGTTTTTCCCGGGAGGAGTGCGGACGCGGGCGGGGCTGACTTCGCAGTTCGCGCCGCTGACGCTGACTCCGTCGATCAACGGGGTGAAGACTTACGCAACGGCGAACCTGGTGCAGCGACTGCTGGTGCTGGATTCGATCGGCAATCTGTACAAGGAGTCGTCGCCGGGCGTGCTGACGATTGCCGCTACCGGCGTGCTTCCGAACCTGTACATGAGGTCCGAGACGCAATTTGGACGAGAGTACATCGGACTTTCCGATGGATTGATGGGGCACGACCTGCCGCGGCAATTTGACGACACGTATTTCGATCGCGTGAGCCAGGTGGGTCCGGGAGAGAGCGCGACGTGCGCAAACTCGACTACGACGGGGAACGTGTCACCTGGGGTGCATCAGTGCGCTGTGATTTTCGTGACGAGGCAGGGCTACTGGACGGCGCCTTCGCCACCGAATTCGTGGACGGCGACCGGCGGATTTCAGGTGCAACTCACCAATATTCCGACAGGGCCGGCGAATGTGGTGCAGCGGCTGCTGGCATTTACGGCAAGCGGTGGGGCGACTTTTTACCAAGTGCCGTCCACGATGACGATCAATGACAACACCACGACAACGCTGACGCTGGATTTCACGGATTCGATTTTGCTGAGCGGCGTGAGCATGGATTATTTGTTTTCTCAGATTGAATTGCCGCAGCAAATGGGAGTGACAGCGTACACGCAGCGGCTTTTCTGGTGGGGCGAGCGATCGAACATCGACAACTTCAGGAATTTGACGTTTGACGGCGGGTGGGACGCGAGCGGGAACGGGCGGCCGTTGGGGTGGACGCTCGATCCGTCGTTCGGAGCGGGCGCGACACGCGAGGCAGTGGAGAGCGTGTGGGGCGATGCGTTTCGGATCACGGCGGATGGGGTGACGATCGAGCGCGGCTACATCTCGCAGGGCGCAATTACGGATGTGAATGGCGACCCGCTCTTGGCCAACAACACGGACTATTCGGTGCGCGCGCGAATCGCGCGGTCCGCGAACCTGACGGCCGGCACGATTCACGTGAATGCGTTCAGCCCGACTGCGGGACAGGTGGGGGTGGGGCTGGCGGTCACGGCGCTGCAGGCGACGACATCGTACGCGGAGTTTTCAGCGCGGCTTTTCGCTCCGCAGGTCTCGTTGCCAACGGATCTGACACTGCGGGTTTATGCGGACGGAACGCCGGGGCCGAGCGGCGAATCATTTCTGATCGACAACATCGAGGTGTACGAAACGAATGCGCAGCAGAACGCTTCGACGGTGCGGGCGTCGGCGAGTGCGGCGCCGGAGAGCTACGACGGCGTGACGGGATTGATGAGCATTGCGGAGAACAACGGGCAGGGAATCCGATCGGCGTTCACGATTCGCAACAATCTGTACATTGTGAAAGAGCGTTCGCTTTACGTGACGGCGAACGACGGCGTGAACGAGCCGGCACTGTGGCAGGTGGAGGAAGTTTCGAACCAAGTGGGGACGCCATCGGCACATGGAGTGGGAATCGGCGAGGAGTGGGTGGTGATTGCGGGGCGTTCGGGGCTTTATTACTTCGACGGCGGGAATCCCGCGAAGCTTTCCCAAGAAATCCAGCCGACGTGGGACTCGATCAACTGGGAGTACGGGCAAAACCTGTGGGTGCAGGTGGATGTGCAACACCGGCGCATTCTGGTTGGCGTTCCGACGGGCACCGCCACGCAGCCGAATCAGGTGCTGGTGCTGGATTACACCGAGGGATTTCAGGATCCGCTGGTTGCAGTGCTGAGTACTCCGGAGCGGGGGCGGAAGTGGGCGCCGTGGACGATCGCGGCGAACTCGTGCGGATTGATTGAACGTCCGACGGGAGTGGCGGAGATTTTTCTAGGCTCGAACAATGCGACTGGAAAAATCTATTCGCCGGTGGAAGGGCAGTATTCGGACGATGGGGCGGCGATCAACTCGTTTTATTCGACTGCATTTCTGGCGGCGACGGGCTTGAGCGGCAGAAATCTTTTTGGATATTTGACCGCGTACGTGCAGGGCGCCGGGACGCTGCAGGTGAGCGCGATTTCTCCGGGAGATTTGACGACGACATCGATCGGGGCGTGGGCACTGACGTCGCCGTCGGGGCGCGATCTTGAGCAGTTTACGAACGTGCTGGGTGAACGGGTGTCTTATCAACTGGGAACGAACGCGGTGGGGTCGTGGTTTGGTGTGACGAAGCTGGTGCCATGGGCTAAGCCCGATCCATTTGCCGTGGTGAGAGGTTTCAACTAGAAGCTGACTGTGGATAAGGAGCGCGCGAATGTTGAACGTGCCGCAGGTGGAATCGCTGCGGGAAACCAATCCTCAACTTTACGAGGCGATGAAGCGGTTGGCGCAGGCGTCACTGGGGCCGAATCAGGGATGGAGCCTGGATGATCAGATTACGGATGGGACAAACTACGCGCGCGTTGCGTCGTCTGCGCTGACGAGCAACAAAATCGATCCGACGAAGAACGGGGTGCTGATGAAGGGATCGGTGCCGCCGACGTGGTCGGGAACGTTCACATACATGTCGAATACTAATTCGGTGACGTGGTCGTGGAGTTCGATGTCGATTGCGCGGGCGGACGGGACGGCGACGGCGGCCGGCAGCGGCTCGTACGCTGTGTCTGGATTGGCGGGCGGAACGAGCTACTACTTTTATCCGTATTGGGACGAGGGTGCTTCGGCGATTGGGTTTGTGACGGCGCTCGCGAGTAGCGCCGGAACTCCGGCAGGAGCTTACACCGCGAAGACGAACGCCGCGGCACAACAACAGGCTTTACAGGGGCGCATACCGCTTTCTCAAGGGGCAATGCTGGGAGCGACGACGACATCGGGCGTGGGAGGCGGATCGGGAGGAGGCAGCGGAAGCTGTCTGCGGTCCGGGACGATGGTGCTGACGAAGGAACGAGGAACCGTCGAGATCGAAACGTGTGCGGTGGGTGAGCACCTGAGATCGCCGGGGATTGCGCCTGGAGAAGCGTGGACGAAAATCGTGAGATTGGAAGTGCGAGACGCGGACACGTTCATCCGACTGCATTTTTCGAACGCGGAGTCCTTGGACGTGACGCCGCACCATATTTTCACGCTGGCGGACGGATCGCCCATGCGGGCGGAGCGGCTGTGCGTGTCGGATTTGTTCAACGGGCGATTCGGAAGGTTGACGCTGAAGAAAATCGAGACGCTGGTGGAGCCTGGCGAGAAAGTGCTGGTGAGCTGCGAGCCGGTGCATCAGTTTTTTGCGGGTCGGCATTCGGCGAGTGTTTTGACGCACAACTATACGTTCAGCTCTTGAAGCTCGGAAGCTGGCGCGGATTGTGGGTTCTGCGAGGCCTGATGACAGGGAAGCTCTATTACTTAACGACGCTCGGCGGTTGGCGGAGACACGCTGCGCGATTTGCGCATTCGCACTGGGTCGCGGTGGAGGCGGGGCATTTGTTCGGTGAAGCGTCGAAGATATTCGTCGTGGTTGATGCCGACGAAGGTGCGCACGCGGCATTGGAAGACGACACGGAATTTGAAGCGCTGCCGCACCCGTTGTCGCACTTGCCAATTTCAGGCGCGGGGCAAAATGCGCTGTCTAATTTTGGGGTAACGGCCGGGGCGAATACCTATGACGTTGCCGAGGCGATGGCCCGCGTGCATCCGCTATTACGGCATCGAGTTTTTTAAATGTGAAATGGCGCCGGTGGCGCAGACAAGAAGGCTGTTTGATTCGCGAATACGACGAGCGTGATCTGGCTGCGCTGCAGCGGATGCACGCGGAGTCTGGGTTCACGTACGCATTCCCAAAGCTCGACGATCCGCTCTTCATTTCAAAACTGATTGTTGACGATCCTGACGGACGGCCGGCGATGGCGTCGCTCGCGCGGTTGACGTGCGAGACGTATCTGCTGGTGAGCCGTTCGAACAGTCGATCCAGCCCTGCGCAACGATACGCAGGGTTGTTGGCGCTGCAACACGCAGGCGAAGGCGATCTGCTGCGGAAAGGGCTGGAGGACGCTCACGCCTGGCTGCCGCCTTCGATCGCGCGGCGATTCGGAAGGCGACTGGAGTCGCTGGGATGGGTGCGCGACGATGCGTGGACGCCATACTGCAGACGGCTGCGTGAGTGAATGGCAGTGCGGCGCTGTTGAAACCGATTTGAGGACGAATGTCTGGAGGACAACATGTCTAGAGGCGCGGAACGTTCGACGCGGCAGCTTACAGATCAACAGTTAGGCCAGCAGGATCAACTTATCTCTCAGGCGAACCAGAGCGCGACGTCCGATCGTTCGTTGATGTTGCCCGCGATTCAGAGTCTTCTGAACAGCCAGGGCTATACACCGCAACAACAATCCGACATCACGCAGCAGAGCCTTGGGGCCGCAAATACCGCGTTCGACGCACTGCGCGAGAAAGCGGCGAACCGGGCGGCGGCGACGAATAATTCGGCGGGTTATGGCGACCTGACGTCGCAGCTTGGCCGGGAACAAGCGCAGACGGATGCATCGCAGACGGCGCAGAACCAGATTTCGTTTGCGAATCAAAAACTCAGCAATCAGCTGGCGGGCCTGAGCGCGTTGGGCCAAACCTACGGCATCGACACGAACCTGCTCGGACGAGCGATGGGCGTGCCGGCCGAGTTACTCGGCGTTCGACAGCGAGCTGCGGATGGGTCGTCGATTGGGAATGCCGGCGGATTGGCCGGGACGATTGGGAGCGCGGCGTCGCTGTTTGGCTAGGACTTTGCGGCGTCGCGACTAACAACCTCGCATGTTTGTCCAAACTCAACGGCATTTGTGAAGAACAGCTCGAGCTTCCCCCACCAGTTGTAGTTTGAGTGCCCCTAAACCATCGTGAAATTCATACAGGCTTA
Source organism: uncultured Acidobacteriota bacterium (assembly GCA_963702125.1). Lineage (GTDB taxonomy): Bacteria > Acidobacteriota > Terriglobia > Acidiferrales > UBA7541 > Palsa-295. Next base: position 1,522,564 of record OY969716.1, on the reverse strand, counting down.
CAACCACATGCGAGCACTGATCGATCCGTATTGGTGGACCGTGGGCTCGGCCTCGATTGTGCAGTTCGTATTATTTCTGCGCTGGCTCTATCGTCGCGTTCGAAACGACGAAATGACGCGCGCCTTCGTGGAGGATATGGCCACGAACCATCTGCCGCACATTTATAACTTGCTGGAAAGGATTTGCGAGCAGAAGGGAATTGAGCGCGCACCACTCCCCCCGATTCGATGGGTGGATTGGCATGGCCATTGATGCGGCAACTGCGTTGCGTTACGCGATGCCAGCAGCGGCCTCGCGGTGTTAATCCTTCACGAACGGAGCATCTCTGTGAACGCAGATCCTAATCTGATCGCACTCGCTCGCGACGCCGCGACGCGCAATGAACTTGATCCAACGATCGTCTGCGCCGTGATTGAACAAGAGTCGGCGTGGAATCGTTACGCATTGCGATACGAGAGCGTGTTTCGAGCCAGATATGTGTCGCCGTTGGGATTGCCGCCGACAGAAGAAATTGCGCGGTCGATTTCCTGGGGCTTAATGCAGGTTATGGGGCAAGTTGCGCGTGAACATGGATTCGCCGGCAAATTTCTGAGCGAGCTTTGCGATCCAGGGGTTGGCGTCGAGGTTGGCTGCAGCGTGCTCGCGAGTAAATTCGAACGGGCCGGACGGGAGACGACGGCGGGGAATCATTCGGCCACCGCAACGGCTACTCGATGTATCCCGGCGTGCAGGACAGCTTCGCTCGGATGTGTGTCGCTCGACGCATCGTGTGCAAGGCAAGCGGACCGTCATTCGTCCAAGGCCAACTCTGATGCGGCTGAGCAGGAACGGTATAGACGCGGGTTGCTGCTTTGGAACGGCGGCGCCGACCCGACCTACGCCGAACAAGTTTTGCAGCGCGTTGCCAGCTACCGCTAATCGACCTGGGCGGCTGCATGGGTTCGAGTTTCTGGTGCGTGGTAACGACGAGCAAGACTGTGAAAGGAATTTTCAACACTTGACGCGGAGGAATTTATGAAAGGTGAATTTGGCTATTCGAAATCGCTGTGGAAGGTGGTCGTAGCCTGCGGGATCGGATTGCAACTCTGTCTGGCCGGTCCCGCCTCCGCAGCGAGCGTCACGCTGAGTTGGAGCTACAACTACACTGTCGATACTCCTTGCACATCGACGGTTACCAAAAATTGTGTCAGTGGATTTGAATACGGAACAACGCCAGACTCTGGGACCACGCTGAATAAACTGGGGACCGTCACGAACCCAACTCCGGCCACGTCCGGCGCGACGGCGGTGACAACGACGTTCACTCAAGGCCCGCCGTACGGCTCCATCGTTTACTACGCGCGGACAATTGGACTTGATTCTAACGGGAATACCGTTTACTCGAGTGCAGCGCTCGCCACCGCTGTGCAGATTACCCCAACCGCACCGACCGGGCTCACCGTAGTGATCCACTGACCGAAAATGGTCTCGGCAGGAGTACGCGAGCGATGAAAACTCTGAAGCTTCTTGTAGCGCTGTCCCTGATCGGTGGAGTCGCGTTTGTTGTGTTGGAGTGGATCGCTGCGAATCGCGGCGCAGCGGTCCTCAAACAGACGATTGCGGCTCAGAACAAAATCGTTGAAGCCGCGGATGCCGACAAGCGGAAGCGTGACACCGATCTTCAAAAAGCGCTCGCACAGATCGACGCGCTGAAGCGGCAAGTGAAAACCTCTGCGGGGGCGGTGCGCGGACTAAATCAGGTGCTGACCTTGCCACAACCAATCACCTTCGAACCTGATGTGCCAACATCGGCTGCGTCCGCTACGACACCTGCGTCGGAAGGGGCGAACTTGGATCGACCTCCGAATGTGGCGACGATCCCCAGGGCCGATCTCGTCCCGTTGTACGACTATGCGCAAAATTGCCGCGCCTGTGCGCTACAGCTTGATAACGCGCGCCAAAATGCCATCGACGACGCGAAGAAAATCCGGGCGCTCGAAGCCGAGCGCGATGACGCCGTTAAGTCATCACGCGGAGGGAGCCTCAAACATCGATTGAAGATCGCGGTCGAATGGTTCGCGCTAGGAGCAGGTTCAGGCTTGGTGGTATCGGCCGTCGCACCAAGACATAACCGCAACTAACGTTTGCTTTCCGAGAATCAATATTATGTGGTATGGGAGTGGTTGGGGAGGGTGGGTGGCGTGGGGCTAGTCGGAATGGATAGTTGGAGTTGGATGCGGAGTCGGAGTTGGAGTGGGAGGTGAGGTGGGGGCTGAGGTGGAGATGGGGGCTGAGGATGAGAAGGTGATGTATTGGTCGAGGGTGGGTTTGTCGGCGCCGATTGCGGGGCGGCCGTTTATGAATAAGGTGGGAGTGCTGGTGATGCTTAGGCTCTCGCCTAGAGCGTGGTCGGCGGCGATTGCGGCTTTGGCTTCGGGGCTCGCCAGGCAGCTTTGAAATGTTGAGGGATCCAGGCCGGCCTGTGTAGCGAAGCTGACTAGCTTGTCCCAAATGTTTTCGGTGGAAATGACTTCCTGGTTATCGAAGATGTCGTCGTGCACGGACCAGAAGGCTTCGGGCTTTTGGACGAAGGCGCAGTGTGCGCCAATGGCGGCGGTCTCGGCCCACGGGTGGATCTGAGTGATCGGAAAACTTTTGTAAATGATGCGGACATCCGGATGTTCGGATTCAATTTGTTTCATGGCTTGGTAGAGAAGCCGGCAGTGTGGGCATTGGAAGTCGCTGAATTCGTAGATGGTGACGGCGGCGTTCGCGGGGCCCTTCGAGGGGCTGCCTTCGGGGTGAAGCTTGGCGCGATTGTCGGCGAAGGGGTCTTTGGAGGTGTCGTACATCTCGCCGCGGAGGAAGGTCTTCCCGTCTTTACTGACGTAGAAGACGCCGGTGTCGCCCTGGCCGTTGAGGGTGACCTTTATAGGGACGGCGTAGAAATTGGGTGAGGATGAGGGACCTAGCGGTCCTAGGTCGAGTTTAAAGGATGGACCCCAGGCGAAAAGCTGGCGGACGAAGGCTTCGGTGTTTTTGAGGAGCGCGGCTTGGTCGGGAGACACGGTCGTAGTTGCCGCAGGTGGTGCGGATTGTGCGTACGCGGTGGACGCGGACACGAAGACCAGCGCGGATAGGGCTAGAAGGATTCGTGTGGCGGAGTTGCGGCCGCTGGGCATGCGCGTTCACCTCGTTTGGTACGGAGGCATTTTAGATTGTTGAGGGTGAATAGCAAGGGCGACGGAGAGGGGATTCGCGGGTGAGCGAGTTCCCTGCTCATTTCTCCGAGTTGGAGCGGCATTCGTGCGACAAAGGAAGAATCAAAGGCGAAGGCACACAGGCGAACTCCAGCCTGTGCCACAGACTTACTTCGCTGGTGTGATTGTGGCAAGAAGTTGGGGTGGTGCCTTGAGTGGGCGTGGTTGAACCCGGGACCTAACGCTTTACGCGCCTGGAGCCGCACAGACTGACAGTCTATGTTACAGCTCGCTGCGCTCGCCTGAGGCAAAGGCGCCCGCTTCGCGAAAATCGCGAACCGGCCTCTACAGGTAGTTGTTTTTGAGTTGGGAGTTAGACGATGAATTTTTGGGCTAGGGGGAAGCGGCGGCCTACGCTGAAGGCTTTGCTGGAGAGCTTTAGGCCTGGAGGGGCTTGTTTGCGTTTGTATTCGTTTTGGTCGACTTTCAGGGCGACGGATTGAACTAGTTGGAGGGGGTAGCCGAAGTGATCGGCGATCTCCTCGGGGCTGCGAACGTCTTCTACGTAGGCTTTGAGGATGCGGTCGAGAGTGTCGTAGTCGGGCAGAGTGTCCTGGTCGCGCTGATTGGGGCGGAGCTCGGCCGAGGGCGGTTTCTCGATGGTTTCGCGAGGGATCAGTTCCCTTTCGCGGTTCACGAATTTCGAGAGCTTATACACCATGGTTTTCGGGACGTCGGAGATGACGGCGAGACCACCAGCCATGTCTCCGTAAAGCGTGCAGTAGCCAACCGCCATTTCGGATTTGTTACCGGTGCTGAGGACCATGGAGCCGAATTTGTTCGAGAGCGCCATGAGGAGATTGCCGCGGATGCGGGCCTGGAGATTCTCTTCGGTGGCGTCCACGCCGCGGTCGCGGAATATGTGCGCTAAATCTTTTTTGTAGGACTCAAAGGTCTCGGTAATCGGGATCATCTCAAACTGGATGCCAAGGTTTTCGGCGAGCTTCTTCGCGTCACGGATGCTGCCTTCGGAGGAATACGGGCCGGGCATGGCGACGCCGGTGACGGATTCGCGGCCGAGAGCTTCGACGGCGATGGCTGCGACGAGTGCGGAATCTACGCCGCCGCTAAGGCCGATGACGACATTGCGGAAGCCGCATTTGCGAACGTAGTCTCGCGTACCGAGGACCAGAGCACGGTAGGCGGCTTCTAGTTCGTCTTCGACGGCCGGACGAATGTCGCCGAGGCCGGTGACGGTGTCGAAATAGATCAGATCTTCCTCGAAGGATTTTGCGCGCGCGGCGAGGCGGCCGTCGGGCATGAAGGCGACGCTTGAGCCGTCGAAGAGCAAGCTGTCGTTGCCGCCGACCTGATTGACGTAAACGACGGGCAGGCGATGCTCGCGCGCGATGGTGCGGAGCATATCGTGGCGGACCGAACGCTTATCGACGGTGTAAGGGGAACTGGAGATATTCAGAAGGATCGAACTTCCCTTCTTGGCGATTTCGGACACGGGATCGCGCTCGTAGAGCTGCGTCGGCCAGAAGGCTTTATCATTCCAGGCATCTTCGCAGATGGTGATACCGAGATGCTCTTTGTCGAATTCAAATATGTGCTGAGTGTGCGCGGGCTGGAAGTAGCGCGACTCGTCGAAGACGTCGTACGTGGGCAGCAGCATTTTGCGCTGCTCGAAGAGAATTTTTCCGTTGGCGATGAGGGCTGCGGAATTCGCAACGGGTTTGCCTGTGGTGTCCATGGCGTCGCCGACGAAGCCGACGACCGACGGCATGGCGATGACTCTGGCCAGCTTAGCCAGTGCCTTCTGATTGTGCTCGACGAATACGGGGCGTTCGACAAGATCTTGCGGAGGATAGCCGCACAGGCAAAGCTCGGAGAAAACGGCAAGCTCGGCGCCGTGAGATTTCGCCTCGCGCGCCATTTCCAGAATGCGCTTCGAGTTCCCTTCAAAGTCGCCGATTGTGGGATTGAATTGGGCGAGAGCGATCTTCATGGATGCCGGTAAGGCGGTTGCAAATTCAGAGCCCCGAGACAAAAAGAAGGCTCCCGGGGACGAAATCCCCGAGAGCCCAAGGAATGCTTTCCGCGAGTGCCTTGCTCATCGCGACGGAGTTAACGGCCGAACCGATTCGCTCAGCGGGCGCGCGGCTCGAACGATTAAACGCTGAACGAGCTGCCGCAGCCGCAAGTGCTCTTCACGTTCGGGTTATTAAACTTGAAGCCCGAACCTTCGATGGTCTCGATGTAATCGACCTGAACGCCGTCGAGGTACATCTCGCTCATCTGATCGACCAGGACTTTCAAGCCGTCAAATTCGTACACGTTGTCGCTGTTTTCGTTCACGGCGTTTTCGAATGCCATGTGGTAGCTGAAACCCGAACAGCCGCCGCCGACGACGGCTACGCGCAAACCAACCGGCGAAGGAGTCTGCTGCGTGAGGATCTCTTTTACTTTGGTCACCGCTACCGGTGTCATTTGAACCATGCTGTAATCCCTCCAGGAGTTGCTCGCGCAGGCGCAAGCGGCACTCTGAATGCCAGTATATCAGATTCCACAGGGTGGTGAATCGACTCAGAAGCGTACGATTTTGTTTCGGGGGTCTGAACGGTAACCGCAACGGAGGATTAAATTTAAGGGCCGCGGCGGTGTACAAGGCTGGGCGAATCTCATAAAATCGAATGGACCATGAAACATACCATCACACTTATACCCGGTGACGGCATCGGGCCGGAAGTCTCCGGAGCGGTAAAAGAAATCATCGCGGCGGCGAACGTCAGCGTGAATTGGGACGAGATCCCCAACCGCAAGGAATTCGAGTCCACGGGCCGCGATTTTGTGAAGGCCGGCGTGATGCCTTCCGTGATCAAAAACCGCGTGGCGTTGAAGGGGCCCCTTGAGACGGCGGTGGCCGGCGGCGCGCCCAGCTTGAATGTGGCGCTGCGGCAGGCACTGGAGCTTTACGCGAACGTTCGACCGGTGCGGAACCTCGAGGGAGTGCAGGCGCGGTTCACGAATGTGGACATGGTACTGATCCGCGAGAACACCGAAGACTTGTATGCCGGGCTCGAACACACCGTGATACCGGGCGTGGTGGAGAGCCTGAAAATCATCACCGAGAAAGCGTCAACGCGGATTGGACGATTTGCTTTTGAGTACGCGCGCGCGAACGGCCGCAAGAAAATTCACGCGATCCACAAAGCAAACATCATGAAGCTTTCGGACGGGTTGTTTTTGACGTCTGTGCGCGCGGTGGCCAAGGAATATCCGGACATCGAGTACAAAGAGCTGATCATCGATAACGCGTGCATGCAGATGGTGCTGAACCCGCATCAGTTCGACATGCTGGTGCTCACCAATCTTTACGGCGATATCATGAGTGATCTGGCGGCTGGGCTTGTGGGCGGGTTGGGCGTGGTGCCGAGCGGGAATATCGGCGCGGGCGTGGCGATTTTTGAGTCAGTGCATGGGACGGCGCCGGATATTGCCGGCAAGGGAATCGCAAATCCCACTGCCCTGCTGATGAGTTCGATCATGATGCTGCGGCACATCGGGGAGAGGTCGGCGGCGCTGAAGATCGAGGATGCGCTGTTTAAGGTTTATCGCGAGGGGAAGACTTTGACGCGGGATGTGGGTGGGACGTCTAGCACGGCGGAATTTACTAAGGCCGTGATTCAGGCGTTTTAACGTCGCGGGATAACGAAGCAAGAGAAGAAAGACCTACCGCAAAAAACACACAGAAAATATTTCTATGCCACGAAAGGCTCTGTAACGGTTGGCGGAGCTTCGGGTCTTGTGTGCGTGGATTTGGGGAGATGGCTCAACCCGCGACCAACTGAGAGTTGGTCGCGCTCAGACTCGAAAGTCTAAGCTACATCGCGCTGCGCGCGACTTAGAACCGCACAGACTGATAGTCTATGTTACAGCTCGCTGCGCTCGCCTGAAACCACTACGCGTGGGCGCGGGAAGCTTCGGGGGAGGACTTCCCTTTTCTGCAATCGCTGCAGGTGCCGCCGACCTCGGTGCGCATCACGGTGATATCGATGCCGCAGTCTTCGGCGATTTGATTTTTCAGCTGCTCGTACACTTCGCTCTCAAATTCCCGAACTTTTCCGCAGCGCATACAGGCCACGTGGATATGGTCTCGCGGGCCGTGGCTTTCGTAATAGTGGCGGTCGCCGCGAAGATGGAGCAGGTCGAGTTCGTCGATAAGGCCCTGGCGCTTGAGAAGGTCTAGAGTGCGGTAGACGGTGACCTGTGTCACCTGGGGATCAAGCTTCTGCGCGCGTTCTAAAATTTCGTTGGCGTCGAGGTGACGGCGCGCGGTCTCCATGACCTGGAGGATCACAACGCGCTGGCGCGTGAGGCGGATGTGGCGATCCCGGAGCGTCTGCGTGAGCGCGCCGGGAGCTTCGGTATTGATGCGCTCGCCGGACGAAACACGATGAGAAAAATTTTCGGTGGCCATGGCGTCTTCCGGAATTATAGCAGCGCTGCGGCTGGGCGCGCGACGCGATTAGTGGTGGCTCTGAATCACTTTCAGGATGTCGCTATACATCACGAATCCTAAAACGGCGAGCAAGAACACCAAGCCGACCTGCACGAAGCGCTCTTTCACGCCGATGCTGAGGTCGCGGCGGAGCGAGCCTTCGATGGCGAGCAACAGAATGTGGCCCCCGTCGAGAATCGGGATTGGGAGCAAGTTGAGAAGCCCGAGGTTCAAGCTGATCGCAGCCATGAACTCGAGGAACGATAGCGGACCGTGCTTCGCGGCTTGTCCAGAGACGCGCGCGATGCCGACAACGCCGCTCAACTGGCGGACCGAAACTTTTCCGGTGAATAGGCCGGCGAGAACCTGGCCGATCTGTTTGCTGACTTGAAAGGTGGCAAAGCCCGCGAGCTTCGCGGACGTAAAGAAAGGTTGACGTTCGTACGCATCCTGTTGCTTGGGCGCGACGCCAATCTGATAAACCATCTGGCCGCCGCCGTCCATGCTGAGAACTGGTGTGATCGACAGATTCTCGGTTTTCCCGTCGCGCAAGACTACGAAAGTGACTTCCTTTCCGTCCGACTGATGAATCGCATCGACCACTTGATTCCAGACGGCGATGGGTTTGCCGTCCACCTTCTGAATCAAGTCGCCGGCGCGGAGGCCTGCTTTCTCGGCCGGCAAGCCGATCGCGACTTCATCCACCACGGGTGAGAGCGCTGGGTAGCCGATGATCTGCGAGATGGAGCGCGGCTCCGGCGCGGGCATGCTGAGCGTCTGTTCTGCCCCATTGCGCGAAATCAAAAGCGACACTTTGTCGCCAGGCTTCAGGCCGTCCAGCGCGGTGTAAACCTTGTCCCACGAGCTGGTTTTGACGCCATTCACGGCGACGATTCGGTCGCCCGCGCGCACGGCATCGGGCTGGACGTTGTCCGGAACCGCGATTACGTCCGCCGGCTGCTGAAGGTTCACGCTCGACGACGCGCCAACGATCCAGAAGATGCCCCAGAAAATTACGAAGGCGAGAAGGATATTCATCGCGGGACCGGCGCAGGCGATCAGCACGCGGACCCAGCGAGGCTTCGAAAGAAATTCGTCGGGCGCGCCGGTGCGCTCTTCGACGGGATTGTCACCCGCCATGCGGACGTAGCCGCCAAACGGGAGCGCGCTGACGCGATAGTCCGTATCCCCACGCTTTACGCCGAATAGGCGCGTGCCGAAACCGAGCGAGAAAACTTCCACGCGAACGCCGGAAAGTTTGGCGGCAATGAAATGTCCGTATTCATGGACGAAAATCATCACGCCGAGGACGATGGAGACAGCGATAACGTCCGTGAAGAAGCTAGAGATATTGGACATGAAGCCTCATGAGCATTTTACCTTGATTTACGCGCGACCTCTAGCTGGGCAAGACGCCGTGCTTCGGAATCGGCAGCCAGCACGTCGTCAATCGAGCGCATCGACGACCGCGGCATTTTCTCCAGCACGCTTTCAACGACCTGCGCGATGCCGGTGAATTTTAATTTCTCGTCCAAGAACGCCGATACGGCGATTTCATCCGCCGCATTCAGAGCGCAGGGCAACGGGCCGCCTTCCCGAAGCGCGTGCTTGGCTAAGGTCAGGCAGGGGAATTTCTTGGCGGGAACCTGCTCGAAGTCCAAAGAGCTGAGTTTGGCCCAATCCAGGGCACATTCCTTGGACGGAACCCGCTCCGGATAGGTTAGCGCATATTGAATGGGCATGCGCATGTCGGTTGGACCGAGCTGTGCCAGGATTGAACCATCGACGTATTCGACCATCGAGTGAATTGTGGATTGCGGATGGATGACGACTTCAAGGCGGTCGAGATCGACGCCGAAGAGCCATTTGGCTTCGATCACTTCGAAGCCTTTGTTCATCATGGTGGCGGAGTCAATGGTGATGCGCTGCCCCATTTTCCAATTTGGATGCGCGAGGGCTTGCTTCGGTTTGATTTTGGAGAATTGGGAAAGTGGCGTTTTGCGGAACGGGCCGCCTGAGGCGGTGAGGACCAGGCGCTTCACTTCCCTGCTCTCGCCAGCGCGGAGGCACTGGTGGATGGCGTTGTGTTCGGAGTCGATGGGTAGCAGGACGACTTTGTGGCGCGCGACCGCGGCCATTACCACTTCACCGGCGGCGACCAAAACCTCTTTATTGGCGAGGCCGATCTCTTTGCCTTGTTCGATGGCTTTGTAGGTAGCGGGCAGGCCGACTACGCCGACGGCGGCGGAGATAAGCATTTGTGCGTGGGGATGCGTGGCGACGCGTTCGATGCCTTCGGGGCCGTGGAGAATTTCGGGCAGCGGCTCGTGCTTATGCAGCTTGCCGGTGGACTTTTTGGCGTGCTGGTTAAGGCGGTCGCAGAGTTCTTTCGCGCCTTGCGCTGTGCTGACGGAGACGAGCTTCGGGCGGTGGCGGATGGCCTGCTCGGCGGCGAGTTCTACGTTTGAGCCGGCGGCGATGGCGACGACTTCAAATTTTCCGGGATGTGCGTCAACTACGGCGAGCGATTGCCGGCCGATGGAGCCGGTGGAACCTAAGATGGAGATTCGTTTCATGCGCGGATTAGTTTAACGGCGATTCGCGGAATGGCGAATGGCGGAGCCCAAGGAAAAGAGTAACACAGAGGGCACACGCGGCTGGCGCGGCTGCGTGCGTCGCTTTAGAGCTAACGCAGGTGGCCGAGCCATTGGTAGAGCGCCCAGGCGACGGGAACGGCGAGGATGAGGCCATCGATGCGGTCGAGCATGCCGCCGTGGCCGGGCAGAAGCCCGCCTGAATCTTTTACACCGGAGCCGCGCTTGTAGGCGGATTCGATCAGGTCACCTGACTGACCGGCGATATTCGCGACGGCGGCGATGATGACGAGCGTGATTACGTCGATCTGCATCCAGCGCGCGAAAAAGACGGCGGTGATCATCGAGGCGAACACGTTGCCGAGCGCGCCTTCCCAGGTTTTCTTGGGGCTGAGCGCAGGAGCCATGGGAACGCGGCCAAGCGACTTGCCGACGAAGTAGGCGAGAATGTCGCCGGCCCACACGAGAGCGAGCGTAAAGAGGAGGAGTTGCTTGCCGGTGACTTCGATCTCGTTGAGGCGGACAACGTAGCTGAACGGCAACGCCACGAACAAGATGCCGCCTGCGCTGACGGAGATCGCAGGGAAAACTTCGTGCAGCGGGCGGCGCGTGGCGAGGCCGATGCCGACGCAGCCGAAAATAAAAATCAGTAGCGCGGCTTCGAGCGAGAGGAAGCCGCCTTGCGCGTCGCGGATGACGGAGAGGCCGCCAGCGAATTCGTGCGTCTGAACGTGACCGGTGCAGTATTGGGCGTAGAAAATCAACAGCGTGCAGATGTACGACCACTTCTTGAAGCCCTTCAGGCCGACGCGATCACCCAAATCGAAAAATTCAACGAGCGCGAGGATCGCGACGATGGCGGCGAGTCCGGCGATGACGATCGGCGGGCTGATCCAAATCGCGGCGACGACCACCACCGCGAGAATGACGCCTGTAACGATGCGCTGGAGCATGCCGGTTAGCCGCGCCCGCGCGTGGCCGGCTTTTTATCGGCTGGAGCGGAACTTTTGACAGGCTTGCCTTCAGATTTGCCGGCCTTATCGGCTTTTCCAAGCCCACCGTAGCGGCGTTCGCGTTTTTGGTAGTCGATGAGTGCTTCGAGAAGGCGCGCGCGGGAAAAATCTGGCCAGAGAGTCTCGGTCACATACATCTCAGCGTAAGCGATCTGCCAGAGCAGGAAATTACTGACGCGCATCTCGCCGCTGGTGCGGATCAAGAGATCGGGATCGGGCAGGCCCGCGGTGTAGAGATAGTCGGAGATCGTCTGCTCATCGGCGCGGAAAGGCTCGGTGCCGTTGGCTTTGGCGTGGTCGAGCATGGCGTTGAAGGCGTCCACGATTTCGGCGCGAGCGCCGTAATTGAGCGCGACAATGAGCTTCATGCCGGTGTTGCCTTCGGTGAGCTTCATCGCTTGCTCGATGTCTTTACGGACACCGTCAGGAAGCTGGCTGGAGCGGCCGATCACGACGAGGCGGATGTTGTTTTTGTGGATCGAAGGAAGCTCGCGCTTGAGATATTCGCGGAGCAGATGCATCAAGAAATCGACTTCGGTCTGCGGGCGCCGCCAATTTTCGAGCGAGAAAGCGTAGAGCGTAAGGCACGGAAGGTGAAGGCGTGCACAGGTCTCGATGATTTCGCGGGCCGCCTGCACTCCGGCGCGGTGCCCAGCGACGCGCGGAAGATGTCGCGACTGCGCCCACCGGCCGTTGCCGTCCATGATTACAGCAATGTGTTGCGGAAGGTGCTCGAGGTCAATTTTTTCCAGCAACACAGCTTCAGGCTTATCGGCGGGCTTTAGAAGTTCGGTGGCTTTCACGCGAGTTTCACTTTAAAAATGACGCAATGCGATTCCCTCGAGCTCCGGAACCGCTACTGAAATGAGCATTTGAATGAGCCGCGCCTATGGATGCCGCGCAAAGTGCACAAAAAAATTATCACAGCGATAGGCGAGCCGCAACGTCCGTAGCGCGCAACGCCGGGAGCGCTCACGGCCAATGCACCCGGTGAAACCATGCGCCGCTGAGTTCGGTGCCACCGGACTGCGCAATCGCGGTGTAAACGAGGATGAGCGTGAGGATGATCATGATGATGCTGGTGGCCCACGCGACCACATTGAAGCCCCAGCTGTTGGTGTAGTCGCCCATGAGGTCGCGGCGGTTGATGAGCAAAAGGATAAAAATCAGTACGACCGGGAGCCAGACGCCGTTGGCCACCTGCGACAGGATCAGGATTTTAAAGAGCGGCGCGCGCGGCAGCAGAATGATGCCGCCGCCGACCACGAGCAGTCCGGTGTAAAGGCCGTAGAACGCCGGGGCTTCCTTCACTTTGCGGTCGAGACCGGCCTCGAAGCCGAGGCCTTCGCAAATCACATGCGCGGTGGAAAGCGGAAGGATCGACGCAGCAAAGAGAGACGCGTTGAGCAAGCCGAAAGCGAAAAGGTATGACGCCCACTTCCCTGCCAGCGGCGTGAGCGCCGTGGCGGCTTGGGCGGCGTCGGTGATGTTTGTGAGGCCGTTTTTATTCAGCGTGGCGGCGCAGCACACGATGATGAAGAAGACGATGATCATGCAGCTGATGCTGCCGAGGATTACGTCGAGCCGAGCGTGTTTGTACTGCTTGGCGCCCACATGTTTTTCGACGAATCCAGCCTGCATATAGAAAAATTGCCAGGGCGCGATTGTGGTGCCGACCAGCGCCGTAAGCATCAGGAAATATTCGGTGCTGAAGTGGAGCGTGGGCGCGACGGTTTCTTTTGCTGCAAGCAGCCAGTCCGGCTTCGCGAGAACAGCCGAGACGATATAGGTGATATAAAAACCGCAGGCCACGAGGAATATCTTCTCCACCTGGCTGTAGCTGCCTCGCACTACGAGAACCCAGACAGCAATCGCCGCGACCGGTACAGATATGTATTTGCTGACGCCAAAGATTTGCATCGAGGCGGCGATGCCGGCGAACTCAGCCACGGTGTTGCAGAGGTCAACGGCGAGAGCCGCGACCATCACGAAGAAAGTGGAGCGGAAGCCGAATTCTTCGCGGATCAGGTCGGAGAGACCTTTACCGGTGACGACGCCCATACGGGCGCACATCTCGCCGCTCACATAGAGCGCGATCGTCATCGGGATCAACGACCACAGCATGGTGTAACCGAATTGCGCGCCGGTCTGCGTGTAAACGGAGATGCCGCCGGCGTCGTTGTCCACGTTGGACGTGATCAGGCCGGGGCCGATGACAGCAAGCAAGACAGCGAGACGGCGCCGAGTGACGCGCGTGCGGCGCAGGAAATCTTTCCCGCGGGCGGACCACGTGGCGAGCGCTCCCGAATTGGCGTTGGTCTCGTTCATCGAACCGTTTCTACGCGAGTTTCTCCTGCAGCTTGCTCACCACGTCGTCCACAGTGATCGTTCCGATGGGATGCTTCTCGGCGTTCACTACCGTAAGGCTCCGCAGGTTGTACTTGTCGAATAGTTCGAACACGTCCTTCTCGCTGGTATCCGGAGTGACGGAAAGCAGCGGCTCGAAGATCAGCTCGGACATTCGCTGATCCGCATCGGCGAGAAGCAGCCGGCCGATAGGAACGGTTCCACTGAAACCCGCGTCCTTGTTCAGAAGGACGACGTTGTCGAGCTGGTCGGGCGCGATTTCGTGGAATTGGATGTAATCGACCACTTCCCCGCGCGTGGCCTCTTCGCCCACGACGACAACTTCGGTGTTCATCATGCCGCCAGCGGAATCCGACTCGAAGCGCAGCAGCTCGCGGACGTCTGCGGCTTCGCGGTGTTCCATTTCCTCGAAGACTTCTTTCGATTTCTCAGGCTCGAGGTGCGACATCAGGTCGGCGGCAGCATCCGGGCTCATTTCCTCAATGATGTCGGCGGCAACGTCAACGTCGAGGCCTTCGACGACCTGCGTTTGAAGGCGATCGTCGAGTTCGGCGATCGTTTCGGCGGCGGTCTCTTCATCGAGCGAGGCGACGATTCCCTGCCGCTCATCGGGCGAAAGCTCACCGATGATCTCGGCGAGGTCGGCCGGGTGCAGGGCGGCAAGCCTTTCGCTGGTGAGGCGCAGCTTCACTCGGCGCAGCGGGTCGGCTTCGATCAGGTTCACGAATTCCCAGCGGATTTTTCGCGGCGGCAGCTTTTCCTGGATGCGCCGGATGCCCATCGGCGGCACGACGCCCTGCAACAGGCGGCGGACGGCACCCGGCAGCCCGACATCGACCTGTGTGATCCGCAGTTCCACGTTGCCGTTGATCTGAACTTCGTCGAGGTCGATATCGTTCACGCGAACGACTTTGCGGCCATTGGTGTCGATAATTTGCTGATCGAGAAGGTCCTTGCCGACGGCGAGCCATGCTTCGTTCGGCTTGTAGAGTTCGAGTTCCGATTCTTCGGTGCACAAGCGCACTTTTCCGGGCGCGACGAAGGCAACCTGATCGTGACGGGCGATGAGCGGGCGGTACTGGCCGCGCGAGAGCATGAGTTTGGCGACGCGATTGGGCTGGTCAGCCGGCTCGACGAACATCTCTTTCACGCGCCCGACAAAATTGCCGAGCGAATCAACGGCATTGGCGCCCAGGACTTCTGTGGCGTGCAGCATGAGGACTCCTCACAATCGGCAGATTCGGGACCTTGTTCCAAACCGGTACGGGCGGGGCAAAAAAAAAGCCCGTGACCGGAACTGCTCGGCCGCGGGCGCGCACAAATCGCCTAGCGTTATTGCAGACCGGGCCTCGCCTCCCTACTCTCACGGGCGAATCGGCCGTGAAGGCGGGCTACGAGCGGGAAGACGCAGTCACCATGCCGGGCAGTGGCTGGGAGTCCGGCACGGACTCGACTTCCTGGTTCCGAATTGGACGATTGCTCCATCGAAAAAATTGTCCAAGTTGACTAGTAATTGCTGGCTAGAAATTTGTCAAGCGAAGAGTGCACTGAAGAGCCGGAATTTGTCAGCGGAACAACATATTTGTCGGACGAACGCCGCGACGCTTGCAATCGGCGACGTAAACGCCCCAGTAGGTGTCGGTGCGATAGTCGGCGGGAGTGAAACCGAGCTTGCGCGCGCCGCGTTCGATCGATTCCGGCGTGCCTTCGAGTTCGAGATAGGTGCCGACGGGAGTTTCGTCGAGCTCGATGTGAAGGCCTGGCAATAGGTAGGTGGTGCGGTATTTTTCATAGCGGAATCGTGGGCGGAAGCCGAGCGACTCGAGTTTCGCGCGGAACGTGGTGTGTGTGGCGAGGATCATTTCGCGTTCGAGGCGGACTTTGTAGCGGGAGGGTGTGGTGGCGGATCTCGCGACGGGGGCTTTGCAGGTGAGGATGGCGCGGATTTTGCCGTTGGGGCGGCGCGATTCAGATACGGGCGTTTCGATGCGCAGGCGGATTACACGGCCCGAACGGCGGAGCGAGGTGCTGGCAGTGTCGAAGATCGTGTTGTCCTCGTGGACGCGGCGGTGAAACTTCGCCTTTGCGCGGGCGAGCTGCTGGCGGAGGGCTGCGATGTTGTTGACGGCGAGTTTAATTTCAACTTCGTTGCCGGATTTGAGTTTGGGGCGTCGGGGCATTGACCGGACCGATTACAGAAGTCGGACTCCTGCGTGCTTGCGTTCGATGAGGGCGTCGCGACCAACAAGTTCGGGATGAGGATCGAACTTAGTGATTTTGACACGGTAATACTGCAGGTCGATGTAATCCATCGGGTTCCAATCGAAATAGGACATGAAGTCAAGCGCGACGTGACCGGCCTTCACGGTAGTCACCGGATCATCCCAGTACCCGGTTGGCGCGCCCGGTCTGGGCCTCTGAATCATGATCGGCGTTCCGTGTGCGATAGACGGAATAATTTTGAAGAACGGAATCGGCACACGGAGGGTGTCTTGAAGCGGCCAGTCCTTACCCAGTTTCGCCACAACCAGCTCCTGAAAAAGCAGTCTCTCGATTTCGCGAAACCGATCCACGGAATCCCAATTATGAAAGTCGGGACCGGGCCAGAAAGCTGCATTCCATATCGCTCTTGCGGACGCTCGGTAATGGTCGAAAACTGCAGAGACATCTCCTTCATCCGATCGCACATTCGTCGCTTCACTGGGCGTCATGAACTGAAGTATAGCTCAGCAAGTTCGCTGAGATTCGTAGCGCAGGACCGAATCGCCGGGATCGGTCGTCCTGTGAGAGTTGCCAAGATGCGTGGGGGCCAGCATAATCGGTTCGCGACCTGAAAATTTCATCGCATATGGCTGACTCCACTACCCCGCTGATGGCGCAGTACAACGCCGTCAAAAAACAGCACCCCTCTGCCCTTCTGCTCTTCCGGCTTGGCGATTTCTACGAACTTTTCTATGAAGACGCGGTGGTCGCGTCAAAAGTGCTGCAAATTACGCTTACATCGAGGAACAAAGAGAAAGCGCACGCGATCCCGATGTGCGGCGTGCCCTACCACGCTGCGGAAAATTACATCACGCGGCTGATTCGCGCCGGGCACAAGGTGGCGATCTGCGAGCAGCTTGAAGTTCCTGGGCCGGGCAAAAAAATCGTGCGGCGCGAAGTGGTGCGCGTGCTCACGCCGGGCACGGCGTCTGGGTCGGGACTTGTAGAATCGCGGGAAAACAATTTTTTGGCGGCGGTAGCGCGCGGGACGACAGGAGGAACGGGATCAGGATCTGCTGCGCGGCTCGCGGCGGTGCCGGTGGTGGGCCTCGCGTACGTGGACCTATCGACGGGCGAATTTTGCGCGACGGAATTTTCGGGCGAAAAGGCCGAGGCGCGACTGCGTGATGAGCTGGGAATCCTGCGGCCGCGCGAAACGCTACTCGCGAAGCCGGCGACGCTCTTCCCTGTCGCCGCGACGGCGGAATTGGATGGTCTTGGGGGCGTGGAGACGCGGCTCGATGACTGGGTGTTTGAGGCGAATCACGCGGTGCGTGCGATCGAGCAGCAATTTCGCGTGGTCACCCTCGAAGGCTTTGGGCTAACCGATCACAGCGCCGCTACGCGCGCGTCGGGAGCGCTGGTTCATTATTTGCGGGAGACGTCGGCGATCGGCGCGCGCAGTGCGGAAGACGCGACCGTGGTTCCGGAGCTGCGGCCTGCGGGCACGGGGCTCGAACATCTCGACCGCATTCGCTACTACGAGCAGCAAGAGGCGCTGATCCTGGATTCGGTGACGGCGCGCAATCTGGAGATTGTGGAGCCGTCGATGGGCGACGACGTGTCGGCGACGCTGCTGCGCGCGATGGACGAGACGGCGACGGGGATGGGCGCGCGGCTTTTGCGGTCGTGGCTGCTGCGGCCGGAGATCCGGCTGAGCGAAATAGAAGCGCGGCTCGCGGCCGTGGCGGATTTGAAGTCGCGTGCGATGGTGCGCGGGGAAATTCGCGCGACGCTTTCGACGGTGCTGGATCTGGAGCGCGTGACGAGCCGCGTGACGCTCGGTATTGCCACGCCGCGCGACCTGCTGGCGCTGCGGCACGCGCTGGAGAAGGTGCCGGAGCTTCGGAAGCTGCTGGCGTCTTCGGCGACGGCTGGCGATGCGCGGCTGAGCGAGATTCGAGAGCAGCTCGATGAATTGGCCGATGTGCGCGAGACGATCGCGCGCGGAATTTCGGACGAGCCGCCGGCGGTGATAGGCGACGCGGGAGTGATCCGGCGCGGGTTCAACGGAGAGCTGGACGAACTGCACGCGATCACCAAGCAAGGGCGGCAGATCATCGCGGCGATGGAAGAGCGCGAGCGGAGGCGCACCGGGATTGGCTCGCTGAAGATTCGCTACAACGGCGTGTTTGGCTTCTACATCGAGATTTCGAAAGCGAATCTCGATAAGGCGCCGGCGGATTACGAGCGGAAGCAGACGCTGGTGAATGCGGAGCGGTTTACCTCGACGGAATTGAAAGAACACGAGCAGAAAGTGTTGTCCGCGGACGAGCGGATTCTGGAGATCGAGCGGCGGCTGTATTCGGAGATTCGCGAGTCGATCGCGCGTGAAGCGGCGCGGATTAGGCGCACGGCAGCGGCGATCGCGCAGCTCGATGTGCTGGTGAATTTCGCGTCGATCGCAGCGGCGCGAAGCTATTCGCGGCCGGAATTTACGGAACGCGCTGTGACACGGAAGACTCCGCGAGGGCTGCTGATGATCGCGGGCGGGCGGCATCCGGTGATCGAGAAGCTGCTCGAGGAGCGCGGCGAGCGATTCGTTCCGAACGATCTGTATCTCGACGATGAAAAGCAATTCCTGCTGGTGATTACCGGGCCGAACATGGGCGGCAAGTCCACGTACTTGCGGCAGGCCGCGCTGATTTCGATTTTGGCGCAGGCGGGATCGTTTGTGCCGGCGGTGCAGGCGAAGCTGCCTCTGCTCGACCGGATTTTCACGCGAATCGGAGCATCGGACAATCTGGCGCGCGGGCGTTCCACATTTTTGGTGGAGATGAGCGAGGTGGCGGCGATTTTGAATACGGCGACGGGCGCGTCGCTGGTGCTGCTGGATGAAGTGGGACGCGGGACGTCAACGTTTGACGGGCTGTCGATTGCGTGGGCTGTTGTGGAAGCACTTCACTCGGGGGAAAAGCCGCGCACGCTGTTTGCGACGCATTATCATGAGCTGACGGAGATGGAGCAGCTGCTCGACGGCGTGCAGAACGTTCACGTGGCGGTGCAGGAGGCCGGCAACGAGATTATTTTTCTGCGGCGCGTGGCGCCCGGTAGCGCGGATAAGAGCTACGGGATTGAAGTAGCGCGGCTCGCGGGACTGCCCAACGCGGTAATCGCCCGGGCGCGCGAAATTTTGCGCGTGCATGAGAAGGGCGAGGAGCAATTGACGACGGAGCTTTCGCCGGGCGCGTCGGCGGTGGCCGCGGCGGCTGCTGCTGGTGCCGCGAGTGACGCGCCGGCTGTGGCTCGCGCGGCCGCGGTGCAGGCGAGTTTTACGGCGATTGATGAGCGGGTGCTGAAGGCGATCCGGTCGGCGGATCTGAACAAACTGACGCCGATCGAGACGATGAATTTGTTGGCGGAGTTGCAGAAGCAACTTTCATGAGCGCGGCACACAACACGATGCGTGTGATGGGATTGATGTCGGGCACCTCGGCGGACGGAATCGACGCTGCGCTGGTTCGCATAACGAGAAACACCGGCGGCTTGCGAGCGAAATTTGAGAAGCATCATCACGTGGCGTTTCCCCGGCGGGTGCGCGAAGCGATTTTGCGGCTGGCGAACGGCGCTGCGACCACGACGGGAGAAATCAGTCAGCTCAATTTCCTGATCGGTGAGGAATTTGCACGGGCGGCGCATGAAGCGTGCAGAGCGTGGCGCGTGCCGATGCGTTCCGTTGGGCTGATCGGGTCGCACGGGCAGACGATTTATCACCAGGGGCGAGCGGGAGCGTTTTTGGGTGCACGGATTTCATCGACGCTACAGATTGGCGAGGCAAGTGTGGTTGCGGCGTGGACGGGCGTGCCGGTTGTGGCTGATTTTCGTCCGGCGGACATGGCGGCAGGCGGACACGGTGCGCCGCTGGTTCCGTTTGTCGATTACTTGCTCTACCGCCACGAGCGGCGTGGGCGCGTGGCGCTGAATATTGGCGGCGTAGCAAATCTTTCTCTGATTCCGCCTTCGGCGACTGCCGAAAGCGTGCTTGCGTTCGACACTGGACCAGGCAACATGATCGTCGATGCGATGATGGAGCACTACACGCGAGGCCGGGCGGCGTTCGATCGAGACGCGAAATTTGGGCTACGCGGACATGTGATCGAAGAGCTGTTGAAGAAACTTGCCGCGCATCCATTTTTGCGCGAGGTCCCGCCGAAGACGGCCGGGCGTGAGCAGTTTGGAGCGGCCTTCACCGCAGAGATCCTGGGCTGGGCTGCGAAGCGGCGCGAAAGGCCCGAGGATGTGGTCCGGACGGCCACCGTGTTTACGGCGCTGTCGATTGCGGATGCGTTTCGCAAATTTGTGTTTCCGCGCTCGCATGTGAGCGAGCTGATTGTCGCGGGGGGCGGCGCGCAGAATCCTTTGTTGATGGCACAACTCGTGGCGATGCTGCCGGGAATCACAATTCTCGACTCGACATTGTTCGGCGTGCCGTCGGCGGCGAAGGAAGCGTTCGCGTTCGCAGTGCTGGCTTACGAATCGTTTCATGGCCGCGCGAACAACCTGCCTTCCGCCACGGGCGCACATCACTTGGCGATAATGGGGAAATTATCCCGTCCGCCGCTTCACGCCGCCACAAACCGGAAGCCGGCCCGTGGGCGCCGATAGAATGAGGCGCGCGCCAGTCGCTGCCCTTTCCTGTGGGCTAGTCGCTCTCGTCGTGGTTTACCTTGGAGGCTGTTCTCACTCGCGTGCTCCCGAAAGGCCCGGAACCGTCACTTTCCTGATGGACGCGGCGCCCACGAATCTCGATCCGCGCATCGGTGCGGACGCCTACTCGGAACACGTGCACGGACTGCTGTTCTCGAGCTTGGTGGGCCGGGACGACAAAATGAATCCGATCCCGGATCTCGCCGAGTCGTGGGAGCTTCCCGACCCGCTCACCTACATTTTTCATTTGCGGCATGGCGTGAGGTTCCATGACGGTCGTGCGCTCACGTCGGCCGATGTGAAGTACACATTCGACACGATTCTCGCCGGGCCGCTGAAGACGCCGAAACGCGGCTCACTGAAGACGGTCGCATCGATCGAAGCGCCGGACGCCTACACGGTAATTTTCCATTTGAAGGAACCGTACGCTTCCCTGCTCTGGACGCTCACGACGCCGGGCATCGGAATTGTGCCGTCGGGATCGGGCGCCGATTTCGCGCAGCACCCTAACGGGACAGGACCGTTCAAGTTTGTGAGTTACACGGTTGACGAGCAGATCGTGCTCGCACGCAATCCAGATTACTTCGGCGTTGTGCCGCAAATTCAAGATTTGCACATGAAGATCGTCACCGACGCCCTGGTCCGCGCGCTGGAGCTGCGGAAAGGTTCGGCGGACGCGACGATTAACTCTCTGACGCCGGACATGGCCGTGACACTGGCGAAGGAGCCGGGCGTGCGTGTCGATCAGCAGCCGGGAACTTCGCTCGCGTACCTCGCATTTAACTTTGAAGATCCGGTTCTCGGGAAGCGCGAAGTACGGCAGGCGCTCGCGTACGCGACGGATCGCGAGACGATCATTAAGTATCTGCTACGCGGCCAGGCGCGGCCTGCATCGAGCCTGCTGCCTCCGAATCACTGGGCGTTCGATCCAGATGTGCCGCAATACGATTTCGATCCGCGCCGCGCCGAAGCGCTGCTCGATCGGGCAGGGCTAAAGCGCGGGACGGATGGCGTGCGCGTTCACCTGACGCTGAAGACTTCCACAGACGAATCCGTGCGGCTGACGAGCGAAGCGCTGGCGGAGCAATGGAAGAAAGTAGGCGTGGCGCTGGAGCTTCGGCCGCTCGAATTCGCGACGCTCTATACGGACATCACAAAAGGCGTGTTCCAGGTTTACT
Source organism: uncultured Acidobacteriota bacterium (assembly GCA_963702125.1). Taxonomy (GTDB): domain Bacteria; phylum Acidobacteriota; class Terriglobia; order Acidiferrales; family UBA7541; genus Palsa-295. Next base: position 1,500,819 of record OY969716.1, on the reverse strand, counting down.
CGCTGCGATGGGTCGGCGCGAACAACGATCCCGACATTTTTGAGTACGTCTTCAGCTCGAAGAAAATTCCGCCCGATGGCGCCAATCGTGGACGCTATCGAAATCCGCAGCTCGACGAGTTGCTAAACCAGGCGCGCGTGGAGACGGACCGCGAGAAGCGGAAGGCGTTGCTCTACGAAATTCAGAAAATTATCGCCACGGATGAGCCTTACGTGAATCTCTGGTACGTGGACAACGTCTGCGTGCACCGCGACCGGCTCACCAACATTCTAATGTCGCCGGATGGAAGCTACGACTTCCTGGAAACGCTCGCGCTTCGATAAAAGCGCGTCGTGCTGAAGCTAGTTCTCGAGGACTTTCTCGATCTCCGCGTTCGGAATCTTGCCTTCGCGCACGATGCTCCACTGATCGCCATCAATCCGCACAATCGTGGACGCCTGCGAGCCGCCGGTGTCCCCCGCATCCAGAATCAGCGGAATGCGATCGCCGAGTTGCTGCACGATTTGGTGAGCGTTGGAGCATGACGGAAAGCCGGAAAGGTTCGCACTGGTGCCGGTGATCGGACCGCCAGCGGCCTCGATGAGCGCCGTAATGATCGGCGAATTCGCCCAACGCAGCGCCACGCGCCCCGTGTTCCCGGTGACCTTCAGCGGTAAGCGGCTGGTCGCGGTGACGACGAGCGTCAGCGCTCCGGGCCAAAATTCGTGCGCGAGCTTCAGGAACACGTCCGGAACGTCGCGAATCATTGTGATTGCCTGCTCGACCGAACTCACGAGAATCGGCAACGCTTTGGTTTCCGGGCGGCCTTTGGCGCGAAAAACGGCCTCAATGGAGGCGAGGTTCGTGGGATCGACCGCGAGGCCGTAGAACGTGTCGGTAGGGACGGCGACGACTTCGCCGCGCTTCAGGAAACCTGCGGCGTACTCGATGGATTCATGTTCGGGCGCGGTGGATGAAATTTTAAGGACTTCTACGGGCAATGGTTCGCTCTCTGGGGTCGCGCGCGCCGCTCAATGCGGGCACGCACAATGAATCGTCCGGTAGGCACCGTAGCACAACGGCGCGCGGCGAATCAAGCAAGGCGGCCGGGCTTCGCTCGCGTGATCGTCACCCCCAGCGACGATTGAATTCATTCTCCCTGCGAGCTATTTCCGCAGTTCGAACGTCCATTTCATCGCTGTGGCCACCCGTGATCGCTTCGCAGTGAACTAAATTGAACCGGGCGGCGTCTTGCTGAGTAGAGATTATGCCGGCCGCACAAGAACCAAATGAACGCACCGGACATCGTCATCGCGGGCCGCGTTTTGAGCCGTGACGACTCATGCGATAAGGAATTCGAGCAGCGGCTCGGCGAGTGTCCGACGCTCGCATTCCGCGTTGCGCTGGGCGTGCTGCGCAATCGGGCCGACGCCGAAGATGTGGCCCAGGACGCAACGCTGCGGGCGTACCGGAATTTTCATCAGCTCCGGGACAAGGACCGTTTCCGCGCGTGGCTCGTACGCACCACGTGGCGGCTGGCGCTGGACCGCATTCGCACTAGCAGCCGCCGCGACAAATGGGAATTCGCAGCGGCGGCAGAGACGCCCGGCGGAGCTGGTGTGGAGAACGTTGCGGCCACGCGGGAGTTTCAGCGCCATGTGGGAGACGCGCTGGACACACTTCCCGAGAAGTTGCGCGTGGTGATGATTCTTGCCGCGATTGAGGGGCACACCACGGCGGAAATCGCGGCGCTTACGGAACTGCCGGAAGGCACCGTGAAGTCGCGGCTCTTCAATGCGCGGAAACACTTGTCGGAGAAACTGGAATGGCTGAGGACAAAAAGACCGTGAAAAAGAGCGATACGACGCACGACGAATTGAGCCGCCACGAATTTTCGGCGGCGATCGATCGCACGTTGACTGAGATTGTTTCCCAGCAACCGTCGGGTGATTTTCAGGCGCGCTTACGGTCCCGGATTGCAGAGGAACCTGTGCCGCGGCCCTCTTTCTGGCGTATGCCGCATCCTGCCCAGGCTGCGTTTCATCGTTGGGCGGCTGCGACGGCTGCGACAGCTGCGCTGGCAATCGCGATCGTTGGAGTGGCCACGCACTTCACTCGTACCCACAACAACGCGCGAGCAATCGTAGCCGAGCAACCGCCGCCTGGCGCGCAACCGGTGATGAACGCGGGTGAGGTGTCTGCGATTTCGCATCCACCAGCAGTGAAGCGTCGAGGAAAATCTCGACCCGCCGTCGCAGCTCCGGTCACGCCTGAAACGGAAGTCTTGGTTTCCAAGTCCGAGCTGAATGCGGTTTTGGACCTCTACGAACAACGCTCTGCTACGACAATCGACACGAACGGTTTGAGTTTCACTAACCTCCGCCCGACGGCTGACATTTCGATACCACTCATCATGATCGAACCGTTGGTGGTTCCGAAACTTTTTCAACCCAATGGAAAGTCGTGAACCGAACCGGACGCAGTGGCGTCTTTACTGGCGGGCGAAAATGCAGCATCACCGAGGAAAGAAAATGAAAACGAAACAAATGATTATCATAGCGGCGCTGACTCTGTGCGGCGTTCTTGCGGCGCCAACGCTTCGAGCGCAAGAGTCGGCCTCGGCCGAACGGGTCGACGCAGATTCGCGAGCGCCCATCAAAGTTCTGGTTACGCTCACCGAGTACGACGGTTCCACAAAGATCTCCAGCTTGCCGTACTCAATTCCCGTGGTAGCGCGATCGCCGAACGGCTTTGCCACCGTACGCGTGGGAGCGCGGGTGCCTGTGAAAACGGAGAACGCCAAAGACGGCCAGGAGGGCATCAATTACATCGACATCGGGACGAATATCGACGTCAGCGCCGAGGCAATGAAGGACGGGCGTTATGCGGTGAAGATCACGGTAGATCGCTCTTCTCTCTACGTTCCCTATCGCGACAAAGACGGAGCGCCTCAGACGAAGGACTGGGCCGCCGGCGACCTACCGACAAATAATCTGCAACCAATGCTGCGGCAATTTCGCGCCATAGTGAATTACGTGCTGCGCGACGGACAGCCCGGTGAGCAGAGTTCGACAACGGATCCGTTGAGCGGCCGCGTGTTGAAGATCAATGCGGTGGTCACTGCGTTGAAATAGTGTCCCCATTATTTCGTATTGCACCAGCGGGATCTCGCGCCTGCCGGATTCGGTCAGGAGTTGAGTTTACCGCTCGCAGGGCGTTTGTTAGGCTTGCAGGGTGACTCGGCGAAATTCAGGACGACTGCCTTCTCGAACGAATGATGGACGCAACGCGCTCGATAGCGAGCGTGCGCGTGCGTATTCGGATGTGGCGCCGTCTCTAGCATCGGAAGGTGATGCGGGCGCGAGTGGAGTGATCACCAGCAAAGACAACAAGTGGATTAAGGCGTTTCGCGCCGGGCTACAGGGCAGCGGGCCGAGCGGCGACGAGGCGATCGCGGTTGAAGGCCCAAAACTGATTGACGACGCGCTGCGAGCAGGACTCGAAGCCGATGCCCTGCTCGTTAGCGAGTCGGGCGAGGCGGCTGCCCAGCGCATTCTGCTGGCTGCAAGCACTACGGACTACGGCATCTCCCCTTCCCGGATTCTGCGGACGACGGACAAGATCTTCAGCGCGGTGGCGGGAACGGAAACCCCTCAAGGCGTCGCAGCGCTGTTTCGGCAGCCGTCAATCCAGCTGAAAGCCTTGCTCGGCGAGGGCGTGGCGCCGCTCGTGCTGGTGCTGGTGGGGGTGCAGGATCCCGGCAACGTGGGAACGGCGGTCCGCTCGGCCGAAGCTTTTGGCGCGACGGGCGCGATCGCGGTGCGCGGCACGGCCGATCCGTGGTCGCCGAAGGCGGTGCGTGCGTCGGCGGGTTCGGCGCTCAGGTTGCCAATTTTGCGGCAACTCGCGGCACCGGAAGCGATCGCTCAAGTGAAGAAATCGAAAGTGAAGATCATCGCCGCGGCATCGGACACGACTGCCGCGCATTCAAGCGAAGCGGCTGCCGCGTTCGCTGGCCTGTTCTGTGGCGCGACGGCGCTTTTCATTGGAAGCGAAGGTCGCGGACTGCCTCCGGCAGTGATTGCCGCGGCCGACGCGACGATTGCGATTCCAATGGCGGGCGCAATCGAATCGCTCAATGCCGGAGTGGCGGCGTCGATTCTGCTGTATGAAGCGGCTCGCCAGCGCCGCGCTGGTAAGATCTAGCCATGGGCCTGTTTCGCGCCATCCAACCGGAAGAAGATTCGCTCGCCGGGCGTCCACTCGCGGACCGAATGCGTCCGCAGACGCTCGATGAATTCATCGGGCAGGAAGAACTGCTCGGCCCGGGTAAGCCGCTGCGCGTGCAAATCGAGCGCGACGATCTCACCTCGATGCTCTTCTGGGGTCCGCCGGGCTGTGGTAAGACGACGCTGGCCCGCGTGATCGCGCGGCGCACCAAATCCGAGTTCATTCCCTTCAGCGCGGTAATGTCCGGCATCAAGGAAATCAAAGACGTGATGGCCCGCGCGGAATCGACGCGTAGGCACGGCGAGCGCACGATTGTGTTCGTGGATGAAGTGCACCGCTTCAATCGCGCGCAGCAGGACGCATTTTTGCCGCATGTGGAGGCGGGCAATATTCTGCTGATCGGCGCGACGACGGAAAATCCGTCATTCGAAGTGATCGCGCCCCTGCTTTCGCGGATGAAGGTGTACATCCTGAAGGCGCACACGCAGGAGCAGATCGTCACGCTGCTGGAGCGCGCGCTGGCGGATAAGGTTCGCGGGCTCGGAAACGAGCACGTGGTGGCGAGCGTCGAGATTTTGAATCGCATCGCGATCCTCGCGAATGGCGACGCGCGCGCGGGATATACAACGCTTGAAGCGCTGGTGTTAGGCACCGAGCCCGATGCGAGTGGCAATCGCGTGCTCACGCAGGAGCGCCTCGAAGACGTGCTTCAGCGCAAGCTAATGCCGTACGACAAATCCGGTGAAGAGCACTTCAATTTAATTTCCGCGCTGCATAAGTCCGTACGGAATTCGGACCCAGACGCGGCGCTCTACTGGATCGCGCGCGTGCTGGAGTCGGGCGAAGATCCTTTGTATCTGGCGCGGCGCCTGGTACGTATAGCGAGCGAAGACATCGGGCTTGCCGAGCCACACGCGGTACAAGTCACGATCGCGGCGATGCAGGCTTTCGAGCTGCTCGGGCATCCCGAAGGCGATCTTGCGCTCGCGCAGGCCGCCATATATCTTTCGCTCGCGCCGAAATCGAATGCCGTGTACAAGGCACTGGGCGCGGTGCGCGGCGATCTGCAGGCGACGATGGCCGATCCCGTGCCGCTGCATCTGCGCAACGCCGCGACGGGATTGATGAAGAACGTTGGGTACGGCAAAGGCTATCAGTACGCGCACGATTCGGAAGAAAAAGTGACGGACATGACCTGCTTGCCCGAATCGCTCGCGGGCCGAACGTATTACAAGCCGACTGACCAGGGTTTTGAGCAGCGCATTCGCCAGCGACTGGAAGAAATTCGCCGCATTCAGAAAAAATCTGCGGCGCCAAAAGGACAGTAATGAAGACGCAGACTTTGCGAAGATTGCTGATAACAGCAGCGGCCGGCACTGTGCTGCTGGTCCCCTTCCTTGGCCTCGCACAAACGAAAGCGCTTATGACGATCGAGGAAGACGTGCAGGCGTTCTCGATCGCGCCGGACAATCAAATCGCTTTTGCGACGCAGCGCATCAAGCGCATCAAGAAAGCCTACGTGGAGCACGACGATTTTTGGATGGCGGATCCCAGCGGGCGCCGCAAGAAAATCATCGACGGCGACAAATTCATGGTCACAGACAAGCAGCTGAGCTATCAGGTTGAATCGCTCACTTGGTCGCCCAATTCGCAGAATCTGATCGTGAAGATGGATACGTCGGAGATCGCGCAGCCGCAAGGCACCGTGGTGATGCAGCTCGATACGCAGCAAACCGTCCGGCCAAATACCGTGCTCTACTTGATGGATCGCGAGGGACGCAACATCCCGATCAAAAACTCCAAAGACCAGATGATCGAGAATGCGTACAACGGAGCATGGGCGGCGGATAGTTCAACGCTGCTTTACATGACGAAGCCGAGCGGCACATTCGGCGAGATCACGACGATGAAGCCGGATGACGGCGTCGAGAAAAAACTCTTCGAGGGCATCACATTTCGCGCACTTGTGTGGGATACGCCGCGCAATCACGCCTTCGCGATCATGGAGAGCCTGAAGACGCTGGGCGTTCCGAAAATGGTCATGCTGGATTTGAAGGCGCAGACGATTCGCGAGATGTTCAACGTAGATGCGTTCGCGGGTTATTTGTCGGTCTCGCCTTCAGGAAATAAAATTGCGTACTTTCGCGACGGCGACACGCTCGAGGTGCACGACCTGACGAGTAAACAAAAACCGGCGACCGTGCGGGTTGCAATCGGCGAGTTTGGCTGGAGCAAGGACGAGTTGAGCGTGTTGCTCAAGCGCGGCGATCCGCAACAGTCGAGCGATTTACTGTGGGTCGGGCTCTACAGCGGGCAGTTCGATCCGTTTTTCCACAGTTTGAACTTCCATTCGTTTCAGGTGGCGCCGGACGGGAACACAGTCGCGGTGACGCAGCCGGGACGCCGCGCACTCTCGCTCTATCCCATTCATTAAACTGGATTGAGTGGCCCGGCGTTGATCTCTCAGCGCGTTCGGCGTCTGGCGTGTTCTTTGTGCATGCACCGGTCCATCACCACCACGAGGCCGGTTTTACGCGCGCTTTCGGCAGCGAATTCGTTCACCACGCCTTCCTGCATCCACACCGCTTTTGCTCCGACGCGAATCGCAGACTGCACAATTTCGTTCGCGAATTCCGGGCGGCGGAAAATATCGACGATGTCGATTTTGTCAGGTACTTCTTCGAGCGTAGCGTATGCGCGTTCGCCGAGGACTTCCGTCTCGGCGGGATTCACGGGAATAATGCGGTAGCCGCTGGATTGAAGGTATTGCGCGACGCTGTAGCTCGGACGATCGGGGCGACTGGAAAGACCCACGACGGCGACAACGCGCGAGGCTTTGAGAAGCTTCGTGATCGCTTCTGCTTCTTGCGCGGAGTCCGGCTCTAGCCGGAGGGCGCAAGCGGGCGCGTCTTTCGTGTCGCTCATCGTATCTGCCTCAGTCTTGGCCTAGCTGGAGCGCCTTGGGCCGCCGCCGCGATTGCCGCCCGAATTCGGGCGTGGGCCGCTGGGTCCGCCGCGCTTGGGGCCGCGGAAACCGCCAGGCTTCCCTCCCTTTCCAAATTTTCCGGGGCCGCTCGATTTTCCGAAGCCGCCTTGCTGCGGCGGACGACTTTCCTGCCCGCCCTGCCCGGGGCGGCTCGATTTTCCGAAGCCGCCTTGTCCGGGCCGGCCTGATTTGCTGAAGCCACCCTGTTGTGGCGGACGACTTCCCTCGCCGCCGGGTGCCCCTTGGCCGGGACGCCCGAATGACTTGCCGCCGCCGAAAGACTTCCCGCCACTGAACGATTTCTTGTCGCTAAAAGGACGGTTGTTGCCGCCTCCACTGCCGAAGGATTTCTTGCCGCGAAACGGTTTGTCGCCGCCAACCGGTTGCCCTTCACGGCGCGGACGATCGGAACCAAAGCTCTTCGGACCTTGGCCGAAGCTTTTCGGTCCAGAGCCGCCGCCGGATTTTGCGAAGCCACCGCGGCCTTCACCTTGCGGCGCGCCTTTGCGCTCCCACGGACGGCCGGAGCTGGGCGGGCGATCTCCGCGCGGAGCGTCGCTGCTACCGCCGAATGAGCGGTCGCGATCGAACGGGCGCGCTGGACCGGACGACGGACCTGAGGGACGGTCGTTGCCAAATTTTCCACCAGCGCCGAATTTCTTGCCGCCGCCAAACTTCTTGTCTCCGAATTTCTTGTCACCAAACTTTTTATCGCCGAACTTCTTTTCGCCAAATGATCGATTGCCGAAAGACGGACGCGAATCGCCGCCTTGCGTTCGCGGCGGACCAGACGGGCGACCAAACTGTTTCGGGCCACGGCTCCAACGCTGCGCGCCTGCTCGAGGCGCCGGCTTCGCCACGGAGAATTGCGTCTGCGTGTGGCTTGCGTGCGCGGGGATTTGGACGTCTTCGAAGTCTCCGGCGGGCGGCGCCGGTTCGCTGGTATCGACGAGCGACTTGCGCAACGCATTGAGTTCGCCGCTGGAAAGTTCGCGATGCTCGCCGGTGCCGAGGTCTTCGAGCGCGATGTTGCCGATCTTGATTCGCTTCGTTTTTTCGACGGGATGGCCGGTCTGGAAAAGGCGGTTGCGCAAAGCGTCGCGGCGAGCGTCCGAGATCGTCACTTCGTACCAGGGTGCGTCACGGCCCTTCAGGCGCGAGATGTGCGCGCCGGTGACGCGTGCGAAATTCTCGACTTCCTGAAACGTCAGCAGCGACTTCAGCTTCAGCTCGTAGGTCTGCGGCAGGTGGTGCGACTTGAGCATTCCATTCGCAAGTTCGCCGTCGTTGGTGAGGAAGACCAGGCCCATCGCGTGATATTCGAGGCGACCGACCGGAAACACGCGCTGCGACACGCCGTGAAGCAAATCGCTGAGGGCGCGGCGGCCTTCCGGATCGCTCATCGTGGAGACGACTTCGGCGGGCTTATTGAGCACCATGTAAACGCGGTCGGTCTCGGGGCGCAACAGTTTGCCGGAAACTTTGATGTGGTCGGTGGTTTCGTCGGCCTTGGTGCCGAGTTCGGTGACGGTCTTGCCGTTCACCGTGACCAGGCCGGACTTGATCATTTCTTCGGCGTGGCGGCGCGAGGCGATGCCAGCGCGGGCGATAATTTTCTGAAGACGTTCTTGCATGGCTAGGATTCGCTCTCAGTTTCAGACGAGCCGTGTGCGCCGGTGCCGGCGGAGGCTGCGCGGGATTTTTCGGGATCAATCGTTTCTACGGCGCCGAGGTCGGCGTCGGCATCGGATTCGGGCGCAAACTGATCGTAATGCGCCGTGGCTTCGGCCTGTGCTTCGAGTTCACCGGAAGCGTCTGAGATTGCGTCTTTCTCGTCGGGCGTTTCGTTCGCTGAAGCCTGTTCGAGTTCCAGTTCGATTTCCGCTTCTTCGTCGGTGACGACGAGTTCCGCGGCGGGCGTGTTTTCATCCGCTGCCGCGATTTCTGACGGCAGGCCGTCTGTGGTGGCTTCAGCGATGCCTTCGTCGGTAGCGAGCGCAGCTTGCGCGAGCGCTTCGAATTCCTTGAGGCTGGGCAGCTCGTCGAGGTCGGAGAGGCCGAAGCGCATCATGAACTGCTTCGACGTCTTGTAGAGGATCGGGCGGCCGATCACGTCTTTGCGGCCGGCGGTGGTGATGAGCTTCTTCTCAAGGAGAGTCTTGATCACGCCGCCGACGTGCACGCCGCGAATCTCGTTGATCTCCGGCACGGTGACGGGCTGCTTGTAGGCGATCACGGCGAGCGTCTCGAGCGCCGGCATCGTGAGGCGCAAGGGCGGCTGCAGGCTCTTGATGAACTTGCGCACCACGTCGTGATGCTGCGCCTTGGTGTAGAACTTCCAGCCGCCGGCGACTTTGCGGACTTCGATGCCGCGGTCGTCGGTCTGGTATGCGAGCATCAGCGCTTCGATCGCTTCGCGAGCGGCCGGCTTTTCCAAGCCGAGGGCCTTAGCGATCTGGTCAAGCGAGGCGGGCTCGTCGGCCGCGTAAATAATCGCCTCGAGCGACGCCTGAATTTCCGGCGGAGTCATCGTCACAGATATTGCTCCTCAATTTTCGCCATCGCGTCGGGACCGGCGAAGACGGCGTCGAACATTTTGAATTTGCGGATCTGGATGTCGTCGAACAGCTCGGATTGCACCAGGATGATCGCCTGCATGCGGACCATTTCGAGCACGGCGAGCAGCGCGACGATCATGGCGTTGCGCGACTCGCAGGTCTCGAAGAACTGAGTCATCGAAACTGGATCGTCCGAGCCCATCAGCTTCACGCGCATCCGGTCCATCATCGTCGCGATTGAGACGGACTCGTGCTTCAGTTCGAATTTCGGCGCGTTTTTCTTGCGTTCAAGGATTTGCTGGAACGTTTTGACGAGATCGACCAGCGAGACGGCGAGTTCGCCCTGCGTGTCGTCCGTGCCATAGAGCGATTTGTCCGGGTGCGACCAGACGTGATCCTCGACTTGCTGCTTCTGGTAGAGGAGCTGCGCTGCGTTCTTGTATTTTTCGTGTTCGAGTAGCCGGTGGACGAGATCTTCGCGCGGATCGGTCCCCTGCTCGATTTCAGCCAGCAGCGGATCGACGGGCAGCAACATTTTCGATTTGATGTGAATCAGCGTGGCGGCCATGTAGATAAAGTCGGCCGAGACGTCGATGTCGAACTTTTCGATCTGGTGCAGGTAATCGAGATACTGCTCGGTGATTTTGGCGATGGGAATGTTGTGGATGTCCATCTCCTGCTTGCGAATCAAATCGAGCAGCAGGTCGAGCGGGCCTTCATAAACGGGAAGGTTAATACGATAAGGTGATGCCATGCTCTCTGGTTCCCTCCCCTGAGCGCGGGAAACGCACCGCACTCAACTTCCGATGTCTTCGTCGCGCAGATAAATCTTTCGGTCCGATCGCGGGGATATAGGTGGCGCCTTTGCCGCTCGCGCATCGTCCCAATGAAAAATCGCATTTCTAAGGCGGGACATGGTCCGAATCGCTGCACGACGCGCGTCACTCGAGCCGCTATCGAGGATATCCCAAACTGCCTTTGGATCGGCCTCCCATTTTCTACGGTTCTCTTGGACGGGCTCGATCCAGCGGACCAGGTTGTCGGCCATCATGCCCTTGCACTGGACGCAGCCGATGGCTGCGGTGCGGCAATCGCGATCGACGGTCGCGATCGTTTCGACCGGCGAGAACAGCTTGTGCCACGCGAACACCGGGCAGATCTCCGGGCGCCCGGGGTCGGTGCGACGGACGCGCTGCGGGTCAGTCATCATGTTGCGCACTTTGGTGCGGATCTCGTCGGGGGGGTCGGAGAGCCAGATGGCGTTACCGTAAGATTTGGCCATGCGACGGCCATCAAGGCCGGGCAAGCGCGGCGTTTCGGTCAAAAGATGTCCAGGCTCGCGCAGAAGCTCCTGATGGACCAAATATTTTGCATCGTCTCCGAGCGATTTCTTGAAGTTGTCGAAACCGACCTCACTCGCATGGCGGCGGATGTCAGTTCTGATGTTAGTTCGAACCTCCATGCTTAGCGGCGCGTTCAACTCCGGTATTTCGAGATTCTTTTTTTGCCAAACATGTAGGAGTATGCGCTGAAGGGCGAGCCGTCCGATGCGCCCGCCGAAGAACAACTCGTCTTTCACTTTCACGCCGAATAGGACATTAGTTCTGCGTACCACCTCGCGCGTCAGTTCTACATGCGGTACCTGATCTTCGCCTACTGGAACCAACAGCTCTTGCCCGCGTTCGCCGTACATCACGATGTCGGCAGACTGCAGCAGCGGATATCCTAGAAACCCATAAGTACCAAGCTCGCGATCTTTCAGGTTTTCGATTTGCTCTTTGTAGGTCGGAACGCGTTCGAGCCACGAAAGCGGCGTGATCATCGAGAGCAGCACGTGCAGCTCGGCGTGTTCGAGCACCTGCGACTGAACGAAGAGCGTGGACTTTTCCGGGTCGAGACCGACGGAGAGCCAGTCGATCGCGACTTGCAACGTGTTTTCCGCGATCGAGGATGTGTCTTCGTAGTGCGTGGTGAGTGCGTGCCAGTCGGCGACGAAGAAGAAGCAGTCGTACTCTTTCTGGAGCTTTACCCAGTTGGAAAGCGCGCCGAAGTAGTGGCCAAGGTGCAGCTTTCCCGTGGGGCGCATGCCGCTTAGCACGCGCTTCTTATTGCTTCTGTCGTCGGCTGTGAAACTCACCAGTTGTCCTGTCTCCGTTTAACGTAAGCCGCGAGTTACTTTGACGCGCCCGCTTTTAGCAAATCGCGTGCAACCACCGTGCGTTGCATTTCGCTCGTGCCTTCGTAAATGGTCAGCACGCGCGCGTCGCGGTAATAGCGTTCTACATCCGTCTCGCGCGAGTAGCCGACGCTGCCGTGAATCTGCACCGCTTTTGCGACCACGCGATTCGCCATTTCGCTGGCGTAAAGCTTTGCGCGCGACGCAAGCGCGCCCGCGCGGCTGCTGCCGCCGGAATCGCGCATCCACGCAGCTTGATAGATCAACATGCGCGCCGCGTCGATCTCGGTCTGCATGTCTGCGATCATCCACTGAATCGCCTGATAGTCTGCGATGGGTTTGCCGAAGGTTTTGCGCTGCTTCGCATACTTCACCGACGCTTCCAGCGCGCCCTGTGCAACGCCGAGTGCCTGCGCAGCGATCCCGACGCGGCCGCCGTCGAGCGAGCCGAGCGCGACTTTCATTCCCTGCCCTTCTTCGCCCAAGCGATTTGCGGCGGGCACGCGGCAATTTTCTAGCACGATCTCCGCGGAGCGCGACAGGCGCAGCCCCATCTTGTCTTCGTATCGGCTCACGCGAAAGCCGGCAAAGTCCGGTTCAACGAGGAACGCCGTGATGCCGTGCGAGCCCGCGGTTGGGTCGGTCTTCGCGAACACGATGTAAACGCCCGAAACGCCACCGTTCGTAACCCACGCTTTCGTGCCGTTGAGTTCGTAGTAGTCGCCGGTTTTCGTGGCGCGGGTCTGAATTCCGGCAGCATCGGAGCCGGCTTGCGGCTCGGTGAGGCAGAAACCGCCGAGAATTTCTCCGCGCGAAAGACGAGTGAGATATTTCTTCTTCTGCTCCGCGGTGCCGAACTGCAGGATCGGCATGCCAACAACGGAATTCGTGACGCTGAGCGCGACTGCGATCGACGCATCCACGCGCGCGACTTCCTCGAGCATCACCGCGTAGCTAACGGTGTCAGTTCCAGCGCCACCCCACTCTTCCGGGACGAGCATGCCGCAGCAGCCCAGTTCGCCCAGACGCCGCAATTCCGCCGCGGGAAATTTCTCCTCGCGCTCGTATTCCCGGATCACGCCGCGCACCTCCGCCTCCATGAACTGGCGGACGGTGTCTCGAATCAAGAGTTGGTCGCTGGTGAGTGAAAAATCCATCAGAAGTGCCGCTGGAATGCTAGCACAGCGCGCGCGGCCTCGCGCGGCCGGCTCCGCTGTTGCTGCCCGTCCTATTGGTCGTCGGGTTTCTTCGGCTGCGGCGGCAGATGCATACGTTCGCCAGCGTTGTCTCGCTTGCCGGCCTTCACGCGCACGCGCCCGGCCTTCGAGACGTAACCTTTGGAGTCGAATTGCAGATCGTACTCGCCGGGCGTCAGATTCTCGAACGCATATTCGCCGTTGGCGTCGGTGGTCGCCGTCTTTTGCGTCTTGTCAGCTTCGCTGGTCAGCGTGACGCGCGCACCGGAGAGCGGCGTACCGTGTTCGCCGGTGACCGTGCCGCCGATCGAGCCGACGGTTGCCGGCGTCTTGGCCGGCTTCGGCGCTTTCTGCGCGTCTGCCGTAGATGCGGACGCGGCGACGAACAGAGCGAAGACTGCTACGGTGCCGACGCGAACCGATTTCAAACTGAGCATAATCCTCCGAGGATTAACCACGTGAGTCTGTAAACGGGCCAGCTGAAGCTACAGTTTTAGAAATTCCCGCAGACGGCGCGTTTGCGCACGCGACACGGGAATTTCGCTGGCGCGCTTATCGTTCATTTTAAGCATGTAGCTTGACTTGAACCACGGCACCACTTCCTTGATGTGATTCATGTTCACCAGGTACGAGCGGTGCGCGCGCCAAAACCGGTCGGTATCGAGCGCGGCTTGCAGTTCCTCGATGGTGCGATAGTTCGATACGCCCTCAAAGTCGCGCGCGAAAATCGTGATCGTGCCGTCCTGAATCGACGCGTAAATCATTTCGTCGGCATCCACCAGGAACATGCGCGACTGCGACTTTACAAGCAGCTTCACCGGTTGCGCCACGCGCGCGGCCGGTACGGAGAGCTGGCCGACGAGCTCCTCGAGGCGCTCCACCGGCGACGTGTTTGCCTCAATCATTTTTTTGGCGCGTTGCACCGCTTTCGCGATGCGCGCCTTATCAAATGGCTTCAGAATGTAATCGACAGCGTTCACGTCGAATGCCTGGAGAGCGTAGTTGTCGAATGCCGTGGCGAACACGATCTGCGGGATTCGCACTTTGCGCTCGAAAAGCTTTTTGATCACGCCAAAACCGTCGAGACCGGGCATCTGTACGTCGAGAAAAACCAGGTCGGGCTCGTGTTCCTTGATCAGCGTGACGGCTTCCAGGCCATTCCTGCCGTGGGCGATGACGCTCACGTCAGGCACGTCGCGAAGGAGGTAGGTGAGTTCGTCGCGCGCCGGTCGCTCGTCGTCCACGATGAGGGTCTTTAGAGTCATGAACAGGCCGACGCCAGTATATGCGCGCACGGAATCACCAGCAACCAAACTGGCGCAAGCGCGCGTTGCGATAGAATGATTGGCGCGAAGAGATTCGGAGGATGCGACGTGGCGAAGAAAAAGCCGCTGGCGAAGGTGTTGAGTAGCAAGACGGTGTTTCGCAGCCCGGTATTCAATGTGGAGGAAGTGAAGGTCGTCGAGCCGCACGGTGTGCGGGCCACGCGCGCGATCGTGACGCATCCGGGTTCGGTGGTGGTGCTGCCTGTGCTCGCCGACGGACGACTGGTGCTGATCCGCCAGTATCGCCATTCCGCGAAGCAATATTTGTGGGAAGTCGTGGCGGGACGCAAAGATCACGGCGAGACGTTTGAACACGGCGCGCACCGCGAGCTGAAGGAAGAGTCGGGCTATACGGCGAAGAAGATGACGCAACTTATGGACGTATTCCCCACTCCGGGATTTGTGGAAGAGAACATGGTAATTTTTCTCGCGACGGGGCTGACGAAAGGCGAAGCGACACCGGAAGCCGACGAGAAGATCACGCAGAAGATCGTAACGCTCGCAGAAGCGGAAAAGTGGATTAAGAGCGGCAAGATTCGCGACGCGAAGACTGTGGCGGCGGTGCTTTACTATTCGCGATTCATGGCGCCACGGAAGTAGTTTTAGGGGCGGTACGTGGGCGGGCGCACGGTTAGCCGCGCTAGAACTGCGTGAAATTCCCTTACACAATTCGCATCGGAACTGCCGCCGTGCAGGCGCATTTGATATTCGAGCTGATGGCCTACGCGCTTGCGTATCAGGCTTACAAAGCGCTGCGCCGAGTGCACGGCGATGCGCTGAGTTCCGAAAGCCGGTGGTGGATTATCGCGGCGGCGGCAATTGGTTCGCTGATTGGCGGACGCCTCCTCGATCTGCTGGAGAATCCGTCGGCAATCGGCGCGGGATGGCACGACTTTTCGTTTCTCGTGTCGGGTGGGAAGACGATTGTTGGCGCGCTGATCGGCGGCCTGTTCGCCGTAGAACTCACCAAGAAATGGCTCGGGATTTCGCAGCGAACCGGAGATTTGTTTACGCTGCCGATTTGCTTGGGGATCGTCGTGGGACGGATCGGATGTTTTTTGGGCGGACTGCCGGACCGCACGTACGGGATTGCGACGACGCTGCCGTGGGCCGTCGATTTTGGCGATGGAATTCGCAGACATCCCACTCAACTTTACGAAGTGATTTTCGCCGTGTGTCTCGGCATGTATTTATTGGGGCGCATGAATCGCCCACATGTGAACGGCGATATTTTTAAAATGTTTATGGTGGCGTACTTCGCGTTCCGGCTCGTCTGCGATTTTCTGAAGCCAGATGTTCGCGTCTTGGCAGGGTTGTCGTCGATTCAACTCGCGTGTGTCATGATGCTGCTCTATTACGCGGCGGACATCCGGCGCTGGCTTCTGCCGCAGACCCACCGGCAACCGGAGCACACGCGCGATGATACGACTGTGTCCTCAGTGAGCGCCGGTTAGGAGAGAATTCGGATGACTGAGCCGGCCCAAAGCCCCCCACGAAAAACATCAGCGATCGTTATCACTCTACTGGCTTCGGCGATTACCGCCATCGTCGGATGCGGCGGCAGTTTTATGCTGGATGGCCACGGCGCGCAGAGCGTAGCCATCGTGCTGGCGGTGATCGGGCTGGTCGCGATCGGAGTTTTTGCGCTCACCGCAATTTTCGGAGTCATCTACGCGATTGTGAGCCGGTTCAAACATGACTGAGCGCGTTCGCCCCTACCTGTTTTACGACGTCGTACTGACAATCTGCTCGGTGTGTTTTCGCAAACTCGAAGGGAAAATCGTTTTTCAGAACGACAAAGTTTTCCTGCTGAAGAACTGCCCCGTTCACGGCCGCGAGCAGGTGCTGGTGGCGGACGACATCGCGTACTACCGGCGCTGCCGCGAAGTTTTCATCAAGACGCCGGAAATGCCGCTGGTGTACAACACGCCGGTGAAGTGGGGCTGCCCGTACGATTGCGGGCTGTGCACGGATCACGAGCAACACTCCTGCCTTTCGATCGTGGAAATCACGGACTCCTGCAACCTGCGCTGCCCGGTTTGCTACGCGGGCAGCGGGCCGGAGCGGCTCGAATTTCGTTCGCTCGAGCAAGTCGAAAAGATGCTCGATGCGGTGGTTCGCAACGAAGGCCGGCCAGACGTGGTGCAGATTTCGGGCGGAGAGCCGACGCTGCATCCGGATTTTTTCGGCGTGATCGAGCTTTGCCTTGCGCGGCCAATTCGCCACTTGATGGTGAATACGAACGGGTTGCGCATCGCGCAGGACGAGGAGTTTGTGCGGCGGATGGCCGAGACGGCGCCGAACATCGAGATCTACTTGCAGTTCGATTCGTTCGAGCGCGCGGCGCTGCAGGATTTGCGCGGCGCGGATTTGCGCTCCACACGCGAGCGGGCGATCGACCGTTTGAACCAGTTCAACATCTCAACCACGCTTGTGGTCACGCTGCGCAAAGGGCTGAACGATCACGAAGTCGGGAAAATTATCGAGTACGGGCTCGCGCAGCCGTGCGTCAGGGGCGTGACGCTGCAGCCGATTCAAGATGCCGGACGCCTGGCAAAATTTGACGCTGCCACGGACCGCCTGACGCTGACGGAAGTCCGGCGGAAGATTCTGGAGCAGAGTTCGGTGTTCCGCGACGAGGACGTAATTCCAGTTCCCTGCCACCCCGATTCGCTCGCGATGGCGTATGCGTTGAAGTTGGACGGAAAGGTGGTGCCGCTGACGCGATTCGTCGAGCCGGACGTGCTGGTCAACGCCGCGTCCAACACGATCGTGTATGAGGAGGAGCCGGGCGTTCGCGATTGCTTGTTCAAACTATTTGCGACGAATCACTCGCCGGAATCTGGCGCCAATACGCTGCGCGAGCTGCTTTGCTGCCTACCGGGAGTGATGGCGCCGGCGGGGCTAACCTACAAAAATATTTTTCGGGTGCTGATCGTGCAGTTCATCGATGCGCACGCCTTCGACGTGCGGTCCGTGAAGAAAACGTGCATTCACATCGTTCATCCGGACGGACGATTGATTCCCTTTGATACGTACAATCTGTTTTACCGCGATCACCTGGAGCGCACGCGCTTAGCGCCGCTGCGCGCAGGGACTGGCCTCGTCGCGACGCCGTTACAGCTATCGCAAATCCAACCTTAGACCGAGCCCCGCGGCTAGCGCGCGAGCCACGGCGCGCCAATCGGCTTGTAGGCGACGTAGAGCAGGTAATAGACGATCACGCCGGTCACGGATACGTACATCCAGATCGGATACGTCCAGTGCGCGATCTTGCGGTGCGAGCTGAAGCGCTCGCTAAGCGCGTAACCTAGCGTGACAATCACAAGCGGCAGGGTTACGACCGCGAGGATCGTATGCGTAGTGAGCAGCGTGAAGTACACGGGCCTGATCCAGCCCGTACCGCCAAAACGAATAATCCCCGCGTGAAAGTGGAAAAAGAGATAGAACCCCAGAAAAACCGAAGAGCACAGAAATGCGGACACCATGCACAGCCGGTGCAACGCGACTTTGCCAGACTTGATGAAGTAGAGGCCAAGGACGAGCAACCCCGCACAGGCGGTATTGAGCGATGCGTTGATTTTGGGAAGCGCGGAAAGAGGGATAGCCATTAGAGCGGTGATCAGCGGATCGCTTTATCGAGCGTCATCCAGAGCAGCAGCAGCGGGATGTGCGCGACGGTGGCGTGCATGAGCCATTTGGCACGCACGTTGGTGCGATTGCGATTGGCCCAAAAGCCCACTTGAAGCAGCAGCACACCGAGCACCAGCGCCCCGAAGAAGTAGCTCATGCCAGTCATGCCCATCACGAACGGCATCAGGCTGAGCG
Organism: uncultured Acidobacteriota bacterium; assembly: GCA_963702125.1. Lineage (GTDB taxonomy): Bacteria > Acidobacteriota > Terriglobia > Acidiferrales > UBA7541 > Palsa-295. The sequence continues at coordinate 1,482,541 of OY969716.1, read as the reverse complement.
GCACAAGCACGGCGGACATGCTGAGAATCACGCGGAACGTGATGTCGCCGCTGCGATCGACGACCGGCAGCATCTGGATGCCGGCGCGCTTGTAATCCTCGCGGTACATCCAGGCGATGGCCATGAAGTGCGGAAACTGCCACACGAAAAGAATCGCGAAGAGAATCCACCCGCCCTGCGTGATCGTGCCGCGCGCCGCGGCCCACCCGATTAGCGGAGGCAACGCGCCGGGGATAGCGCCGACGGCGGTGGCGAGCGACGTGCGCGTCTTGAGCGGCGTGTACGCCAGCAGGTACGAAACGCTGGTGCCGAAAGCGATCAGCGCCGCAAGCCAGTTCACTGCGAGCGCAAGCCACAGCGTGCCGATCACGATCGTTGCGATCCCAAAAACCAGGACTTCTCGAACCTGCAACGTCCCGGTGGGCAGCGGGCGCATGGCCGTGCGGCGCATCACGGCGTCCATTTCGCGCTCGATGTATTGATTGAGGGCCGCCGTGCCGCCGGCAACGAGCAGCGTGGCGCAAAGCGTGTGAGCGAGGCGCGTGAGGTCCATCGGCCCGGTAGAGCCGAGGTAATACCCGGCGACGGTCGTGATTACGACAAGAAAAGTAACGTCAGGCTTGGTGAGAACGACAAATGCCCAAGGTTTATCGAAGGCGGAGATGGACGCGGCGCGCTCGTTGCTCATGTCGGGTCTGCCGGTCATTATGCCTTAGAAGTCTCCGTTCGCGCAGCAGCGGAATTGGAAGCGGCGGTGACGGCTTGGACGCCGGCCGGGCGCAGCAGCCTGAAACAGGTCAGCGTGAGCATCCAACTCGTCGCTAGCGTCAGCGCTCCAACTAACACGTGAATCACTGTAATCGAGACGTAAGTGACGGTGGGCTGCGCCGCGTGCTGCGCCACCGAAACAGCCCACAGCGCCGCGAGCCCCAGCAGGAACTGTGTTCCGACGATGGCGCTGAGCAAAACGCCCCAGCGACGCAAGTCGGGCACATTGCCGAAGCGCTTGCGCACCGCGCGGCCCGTGACAATCGACATCGCCAACACCACGACGGCGCCGATTTCGTGCGGCATCAAGTTGAACGCCCCATGACGGAACGCCGCGCCCAGAATCAACTGCAGAAAGACGGCTGCGGAGGTGAGCATGGCGAGCGTGCGGAGTTTCGGCGAGCCGAGATCTTCGAGCGACGGTAAATCGCGCTGCCACCACCGGCTTGTGAATAGCGCGATGCTCAGGATCGTGACGAAGTAGAGCTCGGCGAGAGTGGCGTGCGTGGTCGAAACCGGCGGCGGCAGGCGCATCAACACGGTTATTCCGCCAAAGACGCCTTGCAGGATCACCAGGCCGAGCGCGGCCCATCCGAGTTTGCGAACCCACGCCCGCGGTTCCCGGAGCTGGAGCCACGCCGCCAGGATGATCGTGAGCAACCCCGCGACCGTTGCGATTATCCGGTGGCCGTGCTCGTAAAAAATTCCGCCCACCATCGGCGGCATCCACGATCCGTAGGAGAGCGGCCAGTCGGGAACGGCGAGGCCGGCGTCGTTGCTGGTGACGAGCGCGCCCGCGATGATCAGCAGCACGATCCACGCCGCCGTTGCGATGGCGAATCGATGCACCGCTGCAGGCAGTTGCTTTGCGCGGCTAGACTGAGTGACTGGACTGGAACTCATTTCGCAATTCCCTCTTACACCTGCGGCGCGCTACTGCGCCTTGAATTCGAAATCCCCGCCGGAAGCTCCCGGAGTCGTCACGGTGACGCTCTGCTGCATGCTGCCGTAAAGCTCGTGCCACGCGATGAGCGTGTACGTTCCCGGTGGCACACCCTTCAGTTCGAATTTGCCGTCGGCGTGCGTCACCGCAAAGTACGGATGGTCGAACACGAACACGTAGCCCTTCATCCATGGGTGGACGTTGCACTTCATCGGAATCGCCAGTTCGGGCACGTTGAGCGACTCCACCACCGGCGCCGATCCCGGCAGCGACGATCGATTCGACGGCTGATTGTTCTGCGACATCATGAAAACGTTGTGCGTGGTCTGATCGTCGTTCGCAACGTCGAGCTTCTGCCCGGTCATCAGCGCCGTCACGTGCGGCTCGTACATGCAGCCTTTCTGCGTGAGCTTCGCGTCATCCGCCGGCGCTTGAAAGCGATAATCGCTCACACCTGATTTGATGTACACGACGACGTTTGCGAGATTGTTATTTGCGTCGGTGACAACCACAGGTGCAACAACGGGCGCCGCCTTCGCGCAGGCAGGTTCAGCGCTCATGTCAATTGTATGGAGCTCAGGCGGTTTACCCGAAAGCCACACACGGCCTGAAATCGTCCCTGCGGTCGCCGGGTCCACTGTCTTCGTGGGAGCGGCCTTGCTTGCGGCATCGGGCGATTTCTGCGACGCTCCACCGCAACCGATGAGTACGAATCCCGCCAAGCACGCCACAACGAATGAAACGAGTCCCTGCGGCCGATCCCACGCGCGGAAAAAAATCATAGCGCCAGCGACGCCACCCCGCTGCGCATCCCCACGGCGCGCAGAACCAGATCCGCCATCGCCCGCACAAGGAGCGGCGAATCGTTCAGCGCCGGCATCATGTGAAATTCGCGAATACCCAATTCGTGCGCCTGCTCGCGCGCCTCGATATTGATTTCGTGCAGCGTTTCGATGTGCTCGGTGAGAAACGCGATGGGCACCACGAGCATGCGCTTGATGCCGCGCTGCGACATTTCCTGGATCGTTGCGGTCAGCGACGGTTGAAGCCACTTCTGCGGGCCCACTTTGCTCTGGAAGCACAGCACGTGAGGATTGGACCACGCGCCCATTTCGCGAACCATCTGCACGGTTTCCTGAATCTGCCGCGGATACGGGTCGCCCTTTTCGACGAGCGTGAGCGGCAAGCCGTGCGCGCTGAAAACCAGGTGAACCTCTTCGGGGTTCGGAAGGCTCAGCAGCACGCTGTTGATCCTCTCGACGATGCCGGCAATATAGTCGGGATGCTCGTAGAAATGTTCGATCAAGTGCGTCGGAACGCGATGCCCGCTGAGGCGCTTGTCGTACTGCCGCTGCCATTCATTCACGCTGCTCCTGGTCGTCGCGAACGAATATTGCGGGTAGAGCGGAAGTAGGACCAGTTCGTCGTACGGTTCGCTTTCGAGGCGCGCAATCGCGTCAGACGTATCGGGGTGCCAGTAGCGCATCGCGACAATCGTTCGCGCCGAAACGTGAGGTTGAAGCGCAGCTTGCAGCGCACGCGCTTGCTGCTCGGTGAGCCTCCGAATGGGCGAGCCGCCCCCAATTTCAGCGTAGTGCTTCCCCGCAGTGCGGGAGCGTGTGGTGGAAATCAGCTTGGCGAGCGCCTTGCGCGCAAGAAAAGCGCCGGGAAAGTTGATAATGTCGGGATCGCAAAATAAATTGTAGAGAAACGGCTCGACCGCAGCCTGGCTATCGGGCCCGCCGAGCTGAAACATCACCACCGCCACCCGTCTCGTCTCGCTCATACCGCACCTCGTACGCCCAGCGCGCTGCGACGCCTACTTTTCGCCAAGCTGCCTCTTCATATCTTCGATGTCTCGCCGGAGCGTGGAGATGCGCAAAGCCACCGACAATTCGTATCCGAAAAAAATGGCCCAAACCACGATCCAAGCCGTAAGAAGAAACTGAAAATTGCTCATCCGCGTGCTGTCCCCAGATTTCCCGCCAAGCCCGCCGCCTCGCGCCGGTCGGCTGCGAAACGAAGCTCAGCTAGTTCATTGCGCATCAATTCGAGCTGATAGCGGTCGCGCAGCACCAGAATCATCACACCGCAGACCGCGATCATGCAAAAGACCAGCGTGTAGGCCATCTTGGCTTGCAGGCCGGAATTATCGCCGCCGAGGATTACCGGCTGGGGATGCTGCGTCCTCCAGAGCCGATTGGAAACATACACCAGCGGCATATCAAGCGACGCAAATATTCCAAACACGGCCGATAGCGTGGCCTTTTTCTCCGGATCCTCGAGTAAGCCGCGCAGGATCAGGTACGAAATGTAGAGCAGCCACAGCACAAACGTGCTCGTCAGGCGCGCGTCCCACGTCCACCAGATGCCCCACACGGGCTTGGCCCACAGCGGGCCTGTTGTAAGTCCAACGGTGCAACACACAACGCCAACTTCCGCGGCGGAAACGCCCAGCGCGTCGTACTTGCGGTCGTGGCTGATGAGATAGCGGACGTTCGCGTAGAAAACCGTGATGAACGCGATGTACATCGACGTCCAGGCGGCGACGTGCATGTAAAAAATCCGCTGGATCATGCCCATCGTGCGCTCTTCGGGAGCGATGAACAACGCCGCGTAGCCCGCCGCAAAAATCAGCAGCGCCACGACGATCGTGCCAAGCGTGCGGCCCTTCACTGTGTTCGCAACTTCGCTACAGTTCGCATATTGAAACGATAGCTCACTCGGAAATCAAATAGTCGCATAGCAGCCAAGCTGCCGTCATAAACACGATATCAAATCCGGCGAGGAACGCGACCCACGTTCGATCGATAGCCGGATCTTCCGCGAAGAGCGCGCCCGTAGCTTCCACCGAGGCGATCAATAGTGGCGCCAGCACCGGCAGCAGCAGGAGCGGCAACAGCAACTCGCGCATCCGTGCCTGCGCAGAAATCGCGGAGAACACCGTGCCAGTGATCACGAGCCCGAGCGTTCCCAGCAGCATGACGAGCGCGAGGCGCCCCACGATACCCGCAATCGGCACGTTGTAGAGAACGCTGAACACCGGAACCAGAATCACTTCCACGGCCAGCATGAAGATCAGGTTCGCGAGCAGCTTGCCGAGCAGAATCGCGAAACTCGAAATGGGAGCGAGCCGCAGCGCATCGAGCGTGTCGTTCGATTGCTCGCGTGCGAAGGAAGGATTCAGCATCAGCGACCCAGCGAAGAGAAATGCAATCCATAGCAGGCCCGGCCCGATGCGACGCGCGTCAGCCGGAGAAGGATCGAATGCAAAGCTGAAGAGCACTTCGACGATCAGCGCGAAGACGATCGTCGCGCCGAGCAGTTCGCGAGTGCGCAGCTCGAGACGCAGCTCCTTCCCAAGCAGGATCGCCGTCGCGCGCGCGGTGGACATCATGCCTCCGCTCGCAGCCGCGAAAGAATCGGCGCGGGATCGCCGCCGGAGCCGCTGTCTTCCGCCACCGCTCCGGCAGCCAGTGCGACTACGCGCGTGGCCAGGTCGAGCGACTCGTTTCGCGCGTGTGTGCTCATCACTACTGTCGCGCCGCCTTCGCGAAGTCGTGCGAGGCGCGCGCTGAACCACTGGAGACCTTGGCGATCGAGGCCCGCCGCAGGCTCGTCGAGCAGCACCACGCGCGGATCGTTGAGAAGCGCCTTGGCGATGGCGAGTCGTTGACGCATACCGCGCGAAAAAGTGCGCACAACGCCGTTCGCGCGGTTGCCCAAGCCGCAATCCTCAAGCGCGGCGCCCACACGCGCGGAGGCATCACCCAATCCGTACAATTTCGCGAAAAATTCGAGATTTTCTCCAGCGCTCAGTTCGTCGTAGAGCAGCGTGCTGTGGCCCACGACGCCGATGAGCGACTTCGCCGCGACCGTGTCGCTGAGCGCCGCGCCATCGCTCGCGCGAAACTGCACCGTGCCGCGCGTAGGAGCCGCGAGGAGCGACGCAATGCGTAGCAGAGTCGTCTTCCCTGCTCCGTTGGGGCCAAGCAGCGCTACGAACTCACCCGCGCGAATTTCGAGCGACACGCCGCGCAACGCGGCCAGCCCACCGAATCGTTTCTCAATATTTTGGAATGCGATGCCGCATCCTGCCGGAGCGGCGTGAGTGGGCTCTTGCGATGCAGCCTGCGCGCACAAAGCGAGCGCCTAGCCTTTCACCAAATCGTGCAAAACTTTTTCCACGCGCGCGCGTTCCTGCGCGTATTCGTCTTCGCTGATCGTGCCGGCCTGGCGGCGCAGTTCGAGACGGAACAGGCTGTCCTTCAGCGCATCGAGGCCGCCGCGCGCCTGCTCTTCGAGCGACGCCATCGCCGGGCTTGTCACGGCGTTCACAACGGGAGGCGCAACAACGGGTGCAGCCAACGAAACCGCCGGCGCAACGCCGGCCACAGCCGCTGCAGGAACGGGCTTGCGCATAAGATATCCGAATCCGAGAAGAAAAATCGCAGCAAATCCGCCTACGAGGATCCACTTGACCCCGTCGATGCGCGCAGGAATGGCGATCGCAGTCGCCGTTGGCGAATCGGTTCCGGCGGAGTCGGCGCGCGAATTCACCGACGGATTCTGCGACTCGTCAGCCGGAGCGGACACCGCACCCTGCGGCGCAGGCGCCGGACCCTGCCCCGAAATCGAGATGCTGATCGGCTCGTTTGCCGCGACGTTGTCGCGCGTGTAGATCGCCATGCCCTGATCCTGCCCCGCAGCAACAATTCCAGTGCCGGAAATCTGTACGGACGGCGGCGCGGCGATGATCAGCTTCTCTGACGGATAAAGCGCCACGTTCCGAATCGTCGCCTGATTATTCGCGTACGGCAGCTTGTACGAAAATCGCACGCCGCTCTCACCGGGGCGGAACGGAAACGCGACGGCCATCTGATTCTTGCCCTTGTCGATCGTCTGCTGCATCACGGGCATGCCCGAGGATCCCCACGCCGACGCTTGATCGAACGTCGCACCCGCAGGCACGTTGAAATCGAACGAGCCGTCTTTTTTGTAGAACGCGACGGGCGGCGTGGTCTTGTTCGAAATGATGAATTCCTCACCGATCACCAGTTCATTGCCGCGCGGCTGCACGATCACCGCGTGATTCGGCACGGTAAACGCAGACGCTTTGTCCGTGGGCTCGTACACATCGATGTTCGCCGAAGCTTTCCCCGGCGGAATCGGCTCGTGATAATTCACGCCGCGATAGACCACGCGCACCAGCATCGGCGCCGCGCCAAGATGCGAATCGTTGAAGCTGAACTGGCCCGACGCGTCAGTCTTCGTCGTGGCGACGGGCTGCATGCCGCCCTGAAGCTGAATCAGGATCACATCCACGCCCGCGGCCGGCTTGCCCGTGGTCCCGTTTTGCACCGTGCCGCTCAGCGTGCCGGCGTGCGTAGTTGTAGCGGCCGCCGTGAGCAGCACGAACGTAAACGCCGGCATCAAAAGCGCTGAAATTCGAATGTGTCGCTTCAAGGTTATCGAGCCTTCTCTCTGGCGGCCTGGCGAGTGGCAGGCGTGGGCGTCGCGCCCATCAACTCGTCCATCTGCGCCAGGACGCGAGCCGCTTCCACTTCCAGGTCCTGCTTGGTCTCTTCGAAGTCCGCTTCTGAAAATTTGCCCGCGCGATGCTCGAAACGAAGGTCGCGCAGGTTCTCGTAGACCGCGTCGCGCCGTTCCATCAGCGAATCAAGCCGTGTGCGGTGCGGAGCGTAATCCGATTCGTCGGGCTTCACATAGAAAATAAAAATCACGGTCGCGAGCGCGAGTACCGCGCAGAGAACGGCAACCACCTCATTACTCACCGTCATCCCTCGAAGACTCGCGTTGCGCGCGCGCCAGAAACTCGTGGTCGATCGACGGGCCACCTGCCGGCGAAAGTGTCGTCTTACGGCGCCAACGGCGCACCACTTCCCACACAAGAATCAGCGCGATCAGCGGAATCGCGACGGGAAAAATCCACGCCAGCAAATTGAAACCGCGCTTGGGCGGCTCGAGCAGCACCGTCGGACCGTATTCAGCGACGAACGCATCGAGAATCGAGTCATCGGATTCGCCGCGCTCGACGTGCTGGTCCACTTCCTTCTGCATGCCCTTGGCGGTCTGGCACGGGCCGGAGAACGCGCCGCCCGTGTGCGTGCAGCCTGTCACCGAGTCGCTGCAGCCGCCGCACATGCACATCATGCGCTTGCCCACTTCTTTGCCGCGCTGGGTTTGTTGCGCGTTCACAATCGCCGGCATCGCTGCCGTCAGCAACGCAGCCGCTGCGAGTACGCGCAATTTCCGTTGCGTACGTGCGCGCCTACTCATTCGACCCTACCCTTCGCACCACCGACTGCACGGCCGCAGGCAGTCCGTCGGCTATTGCGCCACCCCACGCACTATCCCTAACCGGCTTCAGCACGATCACAGCGCGTCGATTTGGCACGAGCGCCAGCAGCGTGCCAAGCACCACCACAATTCCACCGAACCATATCCATTTCACCAGCGGATTCAAGTACGCGTGAATCACCGGCGCGCCAGTCTCCGGACTCTGGCCCGCATACACGACGTACAAATCGCGCAGCGGCGAACTTTGAATGGCGACCTTGGTTTCCGTCACCTGGCTCGCCGTAAATAGCCTACGCTCGGGGAACAGCATCATCGTGGACTGGCCATCTTTGAAGACTTCGATCGTGGCGCGGTCCGAGCCGTAATTGTTGGTATCGACGTGATCGAAATTCTGGCACAGCAGCGTGTAGCGGCCGATTTGCAGCGTGTCGCCAGGATGCATTTCCTTCTCGATATCGCGATTGAATGGAAGGCCGGCGATGCCGATGAAGATCAGCACCATGCCGAAGTGAACGATGTAGCCGCCGTAGCGCCGCGTGTTGCGCATCGTCAGCTCGCCGATGGCCGAGAGCAAATTCGTGCCGTCGCGTGAGGCGATCACGCGAGCCCCGCGCAGAAATTCCGACGCAATCGTCAGAGTGACGAATGCCGACAGCGTCCAGCACATCAGCGAGTAAATATCGTGAAATCCGCCGATGAACGCAGCCACGCCCACCAAGAATCCCCCGCCCAGCGGCCACGCGAAGTTGCGCTTCAGCGAGTCATACGAAGTCTTGCGCCACGCGAGCAGCGGTCCCACGCCGGTGAGGAACAGCAAAAACAACGCGATTGGTACGATTACCTTGTTGAAGAAAGGCGGCCCAACGCTGATCTTGCTGCTGGTGAACCACTCCGAGAGCACCGGGAACAGCGTGCCCCACAAAACTGCGAAACAGGCAGCCAGCAGAATCAAATTGTTAAAGAGGAAGCTCGATTCGCGCGAAACCATCGAATCCAGACGATTGTCGCTGCGCAGGTACTCGCGATTTTTCCACCATGCCGCGAGGCACACCAGCAAAATGAGCGCGAGGAAACCGCCGAACCAATTGCCAATCGAACTTTGCGCGAAGGCGTGCACCGAATTCACGATGCCGGAGCGCGTGAGCGACGTCCCCAGAATGCACAGCATGAACGTGACGAACACCAGCCACACGTTCCACACCTTCATCATGCCGCGCTTTTCCTGCATCATCACCGAGTGCAGAAACGCCGTGCCGGTAATCCACGGCAGCAGCGACGCGTTTTCGACCGGGTCCCACGCCCAGTAGCCGCCCCAGCCGAGCACCGCATAGGCCCAGTGCGCGCCGAGCAAGATGCCGACGGATTGAAAGCACCACGCCACCATCGTCCAGCGCCGCGTGATGTGAATCCATTTTTCGCCGGGATAGTGGCCGAGCAGAGCGGCCATCGCAAACGCGAAAGGCACCGTGAATCCCGTGTAGCCGAGATACAGCATCGGCGGGTGAATCACCATCTCCGGATATTGCAGCAGCGCGTTCAGCCCGCGCCCCTCGGAAAGCATCGCGAGCGTTTGCGTGCCGCCGGCACCGGTCGTCGCGATAACCGCGAACGGGCTTGCGACGAAATTATTCAGCGTGAGGAAGAAAATCTGCACGCCGGCGAGCGTGACTCCCACGTACGGCATCAGTTCGGGATGCTTGCCGCGATTGGAGAACAGCACGAGGAACGCGTAGATCGAAAGCAGCCAGCTCCAGAAAAGCAGCGAGCCTTCCTGCCCCGCCCACAGCGCCGCGATTTTGTAATACCACGGCAGCGCGCTGTTGCTGTGCATCACCACATACGAGAGCGAAAAATTATTCGTGAGGAAGAAATATTCGAGGATGCCGACAGCCAGCGTGACCAGCGCGAAGACCGCCATGCCGGCGTTGCGCGCGCTTTTCGTGACCAGTGGCTTGCGCGTTACGGCGCCCGTAATCCCCGCGCCGAACGCATACACCGCCGCGAGAAACGCCAGCAGCAGTGCGAATGAACCCAGGATATCCAAACCGCTCCCCTTGCTTGTGTTCCGTTAGCTGCCGGACGGCTGCGTCGCCCCGCCGTTCGAGCTCTGGCCGCCGGGCGAGTTCGGTTGTGCGGCCGGAGGGTTGGTCACCGGCGCGGCATTTGGGACGGCTTCGTATTTCGAAGCGCACTTTGCCTGCACCTGCTCGGCGACGAAGCGGTTGTCGGGCATCATCTTGCCTTCCACGAGCGCCTGCGAACCGTCTTTGAAAGTGTCAGGCAGCGGATCGCGCCCCGCGTAGCTCACCTGCAGCGTCTTGCCCTGCTCCACCAGCACAAAATCGATGCGCCCGGGCATCCGCTCGATCGAGCCCTTCTGCACGTCTCCGGCGACGCGCATCCGCTGATGCAGCGCCGAGCTATTCAGCGTCGGAAGCTCCGCGATGGTGTGGTAGTAGGTCTTGCTTTGCGTGAAGCCAACGTAGGCAAGCGCCAAAAGCGTCACCACAATGATGGCGGATCCGATGGCAAACTTGTTCCTTGCCTTCACAAACGCACCTCAACCGCATCAATCCGCATGCCGCGAGTTTATCACAAGCATCGTTGGCCGTGTCTTGACGACTCGCCGCCGACAGGGTCGCGCGTGCGACGTGACGCTCGTTAGTCTGAGCAGTCTCTTTCAACCAGGCCTGTCATTTTGTTGGTGACCAGACGAAATCCGGCTGGCGACTCCGATTGGTGCATGTATCGAGATCGGAAATATCCAGCCTCAATACGATCGGCGAATTCACTACGAGTCCAGACGGGACCAGAACGATCTTCGCGCACTTTATCTTTCCGACCCCGACGTACTTGCTGGCATTCACCATGTACTCGGATCCTGCGAGGGCTTGAAGGATATAACTTCCGTCGATAGCGGTATGATTCACCGCCCCCCCCAACAACTTCGTAAGGGTGCCCGGGAGGCGACAGCCACACATTTGCTTTCTCGACCCCTTCGCCGTCTACGGAGACGACGCGCACTGGAATCGACACCCTAGGCAGTCGTCGCGCTATACGAATCGTTAGATTCCGACGTTGCTCGCCGTCGGATATCGCAACGCGCCGAGCCCCAGTGTCACTTGCGGCGGACGGAAAGTATGTCGCGGGAAACGGGAATCGTCCGCTGGGAAGGTCGGACACATTGATTCCAATCACGTATGAGCCGGGCTTCAGCTTTAGTCTGAATTTTCCTTTCGTGTCTGTGAAATCGAGTTCCTTCTCGGTTCGGGGCTCGCCGTCCGATTGCAGTAACGCCGCGACCGTAATGCCCTCGACGGGCTTTCCATCGGGATCAAGCACGGTCCCACTGATGAAGCCGGCCGGAAACCTCACCGCTTTGGTCGAATACTTTGCCGGATCGTAACTGCTCGCCATGTCCGCCGCATCGAAGCTCTCGACAGACTGCAGAACGAATTGAAGCGAGTACCCGTTCATGTGCCCGAAACCACCGAAGCGCCCGGCGCCGGCGACTTCGAGTAGGCCCGTCATGATGGCTGTGATTTCGTACCGGTCGCAGCTGACGCACATCGAATTCTCCTCGCGCGAATACATCTGCGCCTTCAAACGTGCGGAGAAGCTTTTGTACTTGCGGTCGTCGCGCAGCGCCACCGGCGGGTAGCCTTTTCGCGCGCCCGTCTGGAAAGACTTGCTCGTCGTGCCTGAGCCGCCCGGAATTACGAACCACGCCGACTTACAGGAGCTGTCTGAAGGATCGCCGATAGCGAAGACCTCAAAGCCGGTTCGGACCTTTGCGGTGAGTTGGACCAGCTTGCCGTCAAAATTCGCGGGATTTTTCGAAATTTCGCACAGCGACGTGACGATGGGTTTCTCTTGCGCGCCCGCGGCGGGCGATGGACAAAAAACCGCCAACGCCACCGAACCGCAAAGCAGTACCGGCGTGAGGGCCCGCGAAATGCTCAGCGTCCCAAGCATCGTGAAAGTAGCTATTGCGAATTCACCGAAAGGCGCAGGTCGCGCTCGGACGCGCCAACGTTGACGCGGCGCGGCGCAGCCTTCACCCACCGATTCTCCTCCACCGACCAATACTGCAGCGCGCGCGGCGCAACGTGCATGTTCACCACGCGCGTCTCACCCGGTCCCAGCGTCACGCGCGTAAATGCCGCTAGGGTTCGCGGGGCGAACTGCGCGCCCTTCGGCTGCGCACTGGGCGCGTCGAGATACACCTGTGGCACTTCATCGCCTGCCATGCTGCCCGTATTCTGCAGCTTCACGGACACATCCAGTCCGCCGTCCTGCGCGGAAGTCGCCGTAAGATCCGTGTACTTGAACGTCGTGTACGAAAGTCCGAAGCCAAACGGAAATAGCGGCTGGATTTTCTGTGCGTCGAACCAGCGATAGCCGATATTCAGGCCTTCACTGAACGTCGTCTTGCCGTTCACGCCGGCCGCAGAACGCTCCGGATATTTCGGATCGGTCGCCGGGTAGTCGGCGAGCTTCGATGCCCACGTAATCGGCAAACGCCCTCCGGGATCGACGCGGCCGAGCAGCACGTCCGCCGTCGCCCACCCGCCTTCATCCCCGGGCCACCACATCTGCAGCACAGCCTTCACTTTTGCGAGCCACGGCATCGCGATCGGCTGGCTCACGTTCAGTACTACGATCGTGTTCGGATTCGCCGCCGCCACTTCTTCCACCAGCTTGTCTTGATCGCCGGGCAGGCCGAAGACCGGTTTGCCGCGCGTCCACAGGAACACAATCGCCGTGTGAGCTTTCTTCGCGGCGTCGATCGCAGTGGCATGGTTGCGCGTGCGATCTTCCGGTGTCGTCCAACTCAACCTGATTTGCTCAGGCTCACCCGACGTGTCGCCGCTGGTCTTTACCGTAATCTCGTGAGCACCTGCCGTGAGCGTAACCGCTCGGCGGACGTTATCGAGGCCATCGACCGTGGGAAACGCGTTGTCCTGCGACGGATGTTGCACGTCGCCGTGCACAGTCCCCTTCATCGCGCCGGAACGCGCGATCGGCTTGCCATCGATCGTCAAACTTCCGCGAGCGCCAAGCACTTGCAAATAGATCCAGTAATCGCCTGCCGCAGGAACCGTCAGCGTGCCCTTCCAGCTATTCGCGCCGTCTGCCGCGAGCGGCCCGGACGTCGAATTCTTCGCGAAGTTGATCTGGCCATCCACAGACTTCGCCCCCGAAGCGTCAGTCCGCACAAGTCCCGGCTTCCCGTCGTGCGAAAGCGCAGACTCTGGAATCGGAGTACCCGTCATGTCGTCGTCAGCCGCGTAAGAAATCTTCGCTCCCGGTGCGAGCCGCGCGAGTGCATCCACAGGGCTCACCTGGCGCGACGTTAATCCTCCCGAGCGCTCCCCAAAGGTTCCAATCGCCGCCACTTGCCCTGCGCCCGGCCCGATCATCGCGAGCGACTCCACATCGGCCTGCTTTAGCGGCAGCGCACCCTCGTTTTTCAGTAGCACCGCTGCGTCCGCCGAAGTCTTACGAATCACCGCAGCGTTCTTGTCAATGTCCTGCGCTGTCACGTCGTGCTTCTGCTTGCCGTCGAGATACCCGAAACGGTCCATCTCATAGAGAACTCGTCGCGCGGCGGCCGTGATCGTCGCCGCTTTTACCGTGCCGTCCTTCAACGCCTCCGCCATCTTTTTTGGATCGCTGTCCATCGGAAACGTGCTTAGCACGCCTTGTGCCGGCTTCGGCTCCTCCGGAATCGTTCCGCCGAGCATTCCTGCGAGCGCTTCTTCGTCCGGTTGTGGAGGAGCCACGTTCGAAGGCGGCCGCGTATCAAAATACGAGTGCACGAAGGCCTCAAACGGATGGCCGTGCGGCACGATACCCGGCATTTCCATGTCGAGTCCGTTGTTGATGAAGGTCACCTTGTGCACCGCGCCCCAGTCTGACGTCACGAATCCCTTGAATCCGATCTCGCCCTTCAGGATCGTCTTCAGCGCGTCAGCGTTGTCGCACGCGAAAACACCGTTGAGCCTGTTGTACGAACACATGATCGACGACACGCCAACGCGCACCGCTTCCGCAAACGGCGCAACGTACACTTCGCGCAGCGTCTGCGGGTCGATGTACGTGCTGAATGAATTCGAATCGTAGCCGACGTAGTGCTTCGCCATCGCCATCACGTCTTGCGATTGCGCTCCGTCGATCTCCGCCGCGCCCATCGCGCCGGTCAGCATCGGATCTTCGCCAAACGTGTTGTATCCGCGATCGAAGGTGATGTCGCGGTCGATGTTGATGAAGGGCTGCAGGATCACGTCGATGCCCAGCGAACGCGCCTCGCGCCCGATCACGATGCCGTTGTTGCGCGCATCTTCCACGCTGAACGTCGCTGCCACGCCCATCGTGGCCGTCTCCGCTTGCGCCGGTACGCGCGTCAGCAATCCGGGCGGCCCATCAGCCATGCGAAGCGACGGTACGTTCAGCCGCGGAACGCCGGGCAAATATCCCGCTTGGCCCTGATTGGTCGAGTCTGGTTCCACGTCGCCGCGGATCAGCTGCATTTTCTCTTCCAGCGTCATCTGCGCGAGCAGCTTGTCGATGCGCGCGAAATTCGCCGTCTCGGGCGGCACAGCGTCGTCACTTGCGCTCTGCTGCTGTTGTGCGCGCGCACTGAATCCGGCGGCAACACAAATTGCGAATGCGAATAAGGTGAAAGTGAACGTTCGCTGACGTTTGAAACTCATCATGGCCGCACCGATCCTGAGCGATTGGCTTGAAGAAAATCCTTTCGATTGCAGCGCCCTTATACCACATACACGGAAGGGTCGCGCGTCGGCGTGATGTGGCGTAGTCCTGTTCGGCGGGACTGAGCGCGATCCACTCTCAGCTAGTTGCGGGTTGCGCGCATCATCCGGACGCAGGGCGTGGCATTCGACCGGCACGCGTAGCATCCCGTTCGAGGAGTCTGGGTATGTGCTCTTTGGGTGACTACGCAGTGCGGAGCAATCGTGGAGCGAGGTGCGCGCCGAATCCCGCGCCGCGGAACGGGGCATCCGAATCGAGGATTAACTTATCGGCCCACCCGGCATCGCGAAGCACCGGCAACAGAAGGCTTGTGTGGCCGGAGATCAGCGCGACCGTTTTTGGTTTGTAAGAGGCGGAGAGCCGCAGCAGGGTCGTCTTCCCGGATTTCGATATCGCCGACTCCAGGTCCGGCGCGGAATCGAAATGGCATTCCACCACGTAGGCCAGAAACAAGCCGCGCCGCTGCCATTCAGACAGTACCACCTCGTCGCCGGCTTCCTTCGCCGTCGAATCCGGCGAGCACTTCGCGAGTTCGTCGAAATACGTGCGCCCCATCGCCGAACGCTGACCTACTTCCGGCCCCGCATTATAGAAAAAATCGCTGAGCGAGGGCGGCGGACACGCATCAATCACCAGCGTCTGGATGCGAATGGGGCGAAACCGCGTCGCCATCTCCAGCCGCGCGATCCGATCCTTCACGTGCTGCGCATCCACTTGCCGACCGCATCCGTCACAAACCGTCATTTGCCTCGCTCTCCTTCGGAAACTTCAAAAGCATCGCACGCACCCGCGGCACACGCAACGGTACTGCAAAGGCACACGCAGGCGCGTTTACCGCCGCTCTCGCCACCGATGCTCTGCTGACGTTTAGATTTAGAGACGAGCTCAGTGGTCGCGCTTTAAGCGCAGAGAATTCCAAATATCCAAACGGGAGGCTCGAGTTTACTTGCCGGGATTGGCTGAGGTGTCGATGATCACGCCATCGCCTGCGTCGATCAGCGCCTTTTCGGTCTTGGCTTCTCCACCGAGCTTGGCGCGCAGGCAGCCCATCAATTCCGGCGAGATGTCCGTGATGCTCATGCCTTCAGAAACGAGGAATTTGCAGCTGAGGATCGGCCGTGAAGTCTCTTCATCGGGAAGCTGGCAATGCACCTTGCAGTACTGGCATTCCTGATTCCAACAGAAGCGCCCGTACGGAACGGTCTCTGGGCTGATGAACTGAAACGCGCGCAATACGGAATTCCGATCCGGAACCATGAAATTCTTACCGAGGACCGTGATTTCGACGAGCTTCTCGTATGGGCGGAAAATATCCGACATCAGTGGGGCGTCCCCGTTTGCCATGGCAGTGAGTTCACTCACGAAACTAAATCACCACGAAGGCCCGAGCAATCGAAACGGGGCGCGAAAGTGCCTAATGCTCCAATGCGGAGCGTCGCGATTTGAGACAAAATTTCCGGTTTTGCGGGGCAGGAAACCGACCGCGCAGCCGACTAGGCTAACGCGTTGGTGATGCGCTGGGACGGAACCCGAAGCTGTCGGCGCCGCGCAGCGAGTGAAAGTAAAGCGTAAACGCGCCAAGCGCGATCCCCAGCGGGCCGTTCGTGAGGCCGAAGAATGAAGCGAGCAACGATAGTGGCTTCGCTGCGTCTCCGCCCGTCATTAGTGCGAATCCGGCCAGCAACGCCACAATTCCGGCGATTACGCCCAGCACCACCACGAACAGCAGCGCCGCATGGAACATGCTCATCAACGCGATCGGGTTGGCCGTATTCGTGATCACGGCGCCAAACATTCGAGTAAGAATCGCTTCCCAGATCACGATTGCCGCCGCCCCCGCCAGTCTCAGAATCCCGTACAAGATCCACAGAATTCCCAGATTTTTCATTCCAGCTCCTGCGTGGAATCGGGCGAAGCTCACGCCCCGCCGCAAAGCTATTAGACCTAGGGCCAATTTCGCGAACCATAGGGCCAATCCTGTATTTCTGCGGGGTTTGGATTAGTACTTACTCTTTGAGTGCAAAAGACCTACGGGCATGTGCGAGGCGCCTACGAGAGGAATGTCAGCTGAAAAACTGGCCCATGCGCCGGAATTTTTCGTAGCGCTGATCCAGAAGCTGCTTCGGAGTGAGTTTCGAGAATTCGTCAAGCGCAAGCGACAGGAATGGATCGAGCGCTGCGGCTGCCGCTTCGTGATTGAAGTGTGCCCCGCCCTCAGGCTCGGGAATAATTGCGTCGATGAGTTTCAGATTCATCAGGTCGTTTGCGGTGATCTTCAAAGCTTCCGCGGCGACTTCGGCCTTCGCGCCGTCGCGCCACATGATGCTCGCGCAGCCTTCCGGCGAAATCACCGAATAAACCGAATTTTCGAGCATGAGAATTTTGTCGCCCACAGCCACAGCCAGCGCGCCGCCCGAGCCGCCTTCACCGGTGATCGTCACGATGATCGGCACCGGCAGCCGCGACATCTCGAGCAAATTGCGCGCGATAGCTTCGGCCTGCCCCCGCTCCTCCGCGTCCACACCGGGGTAAGCGCCCGGCGTATCGACGAACACAAGAATCGGCTTGCCAAACTTCGCCGCGAGCTTCATCGCGCGCAGCGCCTTGCGATAGCCTTCCGGCTTCGCCTGTCCAAAGTTGCGCACCAGGCGCTGCTTGATGTCGCGCCCCTTCTGGCTTCCGACGATCATCACAGGACGACCGTGGAACTTCGCGAACCCGGTGATCAGTGCGGCGTCGTCGGAAAAATTCCGGTCGCCATGAATCTCCGAGAATTCCTCGAAGAGCAGGCGGATGTAGTCGTCGGTGTACGGCCGCTGCGGATGGCGTGCAAGCTGCACGCGCTGCCACGGGCCAAGATGCCTGTAAAACTCCATCTTCAGCTCTTGAATCTCCGCGCGGACGCGATCGATCTCCGCCGTCTGCTCGCCCGTGGGCGCGGAGAGGCGGCTCAATTCCTCCACGTCGCGCTCGAGCGCGTCGATCACCTTGCGCCGCTGTTTTTCGTTGTCGCCGGGAGTCGTCGGCATGCTCGTGCTGGTTCCTCGTTTTCCGTGATGGCGCGCCTTCCCCGCCGCGTCGTCAGAGGTCGCGTTCGCCGCGTCCTTCACAATCGCCGTTGCGCCGATGCCGAGCGCCATCGCTCGCGAGTCGCGAGTCTCTTCGCGCATCTTGCGCAATTCTTTCAGGCGCTTTTTGCGCGCAACGCGATCCTTGCGCTTCTCGCGAAGCCGCGCCGCGCCCTTCCGTTCGGGTTTGCCGGATCCGCTCTTTCCGTTTTTGCCGTTTGGACTCATTGCACCAGCGCCACGGAGTCCGTGCCGCAAATCGCGCGCACGCCGTCAAGCAGCTCTTTATCCGCCAGCACCGCGCTCGGCGAATCAAAACTCGCCAACGAACCGTCCGCCTTCACCATATCAAACGACACGCGGCAACGCCCCGGCTTCGTCGCCAGCAGCTTGTACAAGCGGTCAACGGCGCCATTGTCGAACCGGTCGAGTGGAACGCGCACTCGCAAAGCCGTTGGTCCGCGCCCGGCCAGCGCATCCAGCGACCGCGCATCGGAAACGACGAGTCGCGTCCCGACGTCTTCCACCGCCACGCGGCCTTTCACCAGCAGCGGCGTGTTGGTCTTAAGTATCGGTTCAAGCTTTTGGAACGCCTCGGGAAACACCAGCGCCTCGATCACGCCGGTGCGGTCCTGTAGCGTAAGAATCGCCCAGCGCGCGCCGCGCTTCGAACGCATCGGCCGAGCCTGCACTATGATTCCGCCCACCACGATGTCGTCGTTGTTTTTTTTGTTTTCAATCGCCGCGAGTTCCGTCGCGTTCAGCTCGGTCAAGCGGCCGGCGAACTTATCGAGCGGATGGCCGGAGATGTAGAAACCGAGCACCGAATATTCGCCCGCGAGCTGCTGCTCTTCGCTCCAGTCGTCCGCGTACGGCAGCTCTTTGTGCGTTTCTTCGACGGGCGCGTTCGGCCGCCCCAGAAACAATCCCCCTTGGCCGACAGCCGCTGCCTGATGTTTCTTCTGCCCCATCGAGATTGCTTGGTCGATCGCGGCGAAAATCCGTCCCCGCGAACCGCCCAGGCAATCCAGCGCTCCAGCCTTGGTGAGGCTTTCGAGCACGCGCTTGTTGATGAACTTGGGCTCGATCGCATCGCAAAAATTAAACAGGCTCTCGAATTTCGTACCCGCCGCGCGCGCATCGCAAATCGCCTTCGCGGTGTTCTCGCCAACGTTCTTGATCGCCGCGAGACCGAAGCGAATATCGTCGGCAACCGGCGTGAAGTAGAGGCCGCTCTGCGCGATGTCCGGCGGCAGCACTCGAATTCCCATGCCGCGCGCCTCGTTGATGTACTTCACCACTTTGTCGGTGTTTCCCGCTTCCGAGCTGAGCATCGCCGCCACGAATTCCACAGGATAGTGCGTCTTCAAATAAGCCGTCTGGTAAGCGAGCAACGCGTAAGCGCAGGAGTGCGACTTATTAAACCCATACCCCGCGAATTCCGCCATCAGGTCGAAAATTTTTCCGGCCTTTTCCGCAGGCACTTTGCGAGCCGTGCAACCCGCTAGAAATTTTTCACGTTGCGCGGCCATCTCTTCGTGTTTCTTTTTGCCCATGGCTCGACGCAAGAGGTCAGCGTCGCCAAGCGAAAAGCCCGCGAGGCGGTTCGCGATCTGCATCACTTGCTCTTGATACAGGATGACTCCCCAGGTCTCCGAGAGAATCGCTTCCAGCTCGGGCAGGTCGTACTTCACTTTTTTCTTGCCGTGCTTGCGCGCGATGAAGTCGTCGATCATGCCGCCCTGAATTGGCCCCGGGCGATATAGCGCGTTCAGCGCGGTGAGATCTTCAAGCCGCGTCGGCTGGTAGCGCTTCAAAATGTCGCGCATGCCGTGCGATTCAAATTGGAAAATGCCGGTCGTATCGCCGCGCGAGAAAAGCTGGTACGTCTTCTCGTCTTCAAGGCCCAGCGACGCGAGATCCACCTCCACACCGCGATTCTGCTTGATCAGCAGAACAGCGTCGTCGAGCACCGTCAGCGTCGTTAGCCCGAGAAAATCCATCTTCAGCAAGCCAATGCGCTCGAGCGCATTCATGTCGTACTGCGTCGAGATTTCTTCCTTGTTCGACTTATAAAGCGGCACGATCTCGGTGAGCGGCCGAGGCGAAATCACCACCCCGGCCGCGTGCGTCGATGCGTGCCGCGCAAGTCCCTCGAGCCGCAGTGCAACTTCCACCAGCTCCTGCACCTGCGGATCTTTTCGCGCTGCTTCCAGCTGTGGCGATTGCTTCAGCGCGTCGTCGAGCGAAATGTTCAGCGTCGGCGGGATCATCTTCGCCAGTCGATCCACATCGCCGTACGTCATATTCATCGCGCGGCCCGCGTCTTTCAGCACGGCCTTCGCGGCCATCGTTCCAAACGTGATGATCTGCGCCACGCTGTCGTTGCCGTAGGTCTTGCGCACGTACTCGATCACTTCGCCGCGACGCCGCATGCAGAAATCGATATCGATATCCGGCATCGAGATGCGCTCCGGGTTCAGGAAGCGCTCAAAGAGCAGGTCGTACTGAAGCGGATCGACATCCGTGATGCGCAGCGCAAAACTCACCAGACTTCCCGCCGCCGAACCACGGCCCGGCCCCACCGGCACGCCCTGCGCTCGCGCGTAATGAATGAAATCCCACACGATCAGGAAGTAGCCCGCGAACCGCATCTTCTGAATCATGCGGATTTCATCGGAGAGCCGCTGCTCGTAATCGGCGAGCGAATGGCGCAGCAGGCCCTGTTTGCTCAGCCGCTCCAGCACTTCCGCGCGCGATACGAAGTTCTGCCGCACGACGCGCTCGAAATACGAATCCGTGTCCTGCCCATCCGGCACCTTAAATTCCGGGAACGGATTGCTAACGCGCTGAATTTTCACGTTGCAGCGATCCGCGATCGCAACGGTTCGCGCGAGCGCGTCCGGCAGCTCCGCAAACACCTTGCCCATTTCTTCTGCCGTTTTGAAGTAGAACTGGTCGGTCGCGAATTTCATCCGCGCCGTGTCGCTCATCGTCTTACCGGTCTGGATGCACATCAAAACTTCCTGCGCATGCGAATCGGCCTGCGTCAGGTAGTGGCAATCGTTTGTTGCGACGAGCGGAATGCCGGACTCTTTCGACAGGCGCACCAGGTCGCGGTTGACCTTGATGTCCTGCTCGAGGCCCTGATCCTGCACTTCGAGGAAAAAATTATTCTTACCAAAAATGTCGCGCAGGCGATGCGCATTCGCGCGCGCAATCTCGAATTTGTCGTTCAGAATCGCGTCGGCCACTTCCCCGCGCAGGCACGCCGATAGAGCAATCAGCCCCTTGCTATGTTTCGCGAGCAGCTCGTGATCGACGCGCGGCTTGTAGTAAAAACCATCCAGATAGCCGGTGGAAACGAGCTTGATGAGGTTGCGGTAGCCCTCGTCGTTCTCGCAGAGCAGCACGAGGTGATTCGAGCGCTCCGCATCCGAACCGCGGCTCTTGTGCCCGTCCGGCGCGACGTACATCTCGCAGCCGATGATCGGCTTCACGCCGTGCGTGGTTGCCTTGTGGTAGAAATTCGCTGCCGCGAAAAGGTTTCCGTGGTCGGTCACCGCTACAGCGGACATACCCTGCCGGTGTGCCTCCTCGGTCAGTTCCCCGATTTCACAGGCGCCGTCGAGCAGCGAGTAATCCGTGTGAACGTGAAGGTGTACGAAATTCGAAGAAGGAGCCATCGAAAAATCAGTTTATCCCAGCTTCGCGAGTCTTGTACTCACAATGCTCGCGAAGCGACGCAGTGTCCTGCAAAAGTGTCGTTCCAAAAATTAAACAACGCCTCTGGCGCGTTCAAGCCGTCGCGCTCGTTCGCTACTTCTTTCCTTTTTTCACCGGCGCGGTCTTTTTCTTTCCTGCATCTGCCGCCGGTTTCGCGCCCTTCCCGAGGGCCTCCGATGCAGCCGCCGGTTTCCCAGCAGGCGCGGACGCCGGAGCGCCTGCCTTGCCCGCCGCGGACTTCGCCTTCGCCGCCGCCGCTTCCGTGAAAGACGCGGCCGCCTTCTCTTTATCCGCGGCTTTCTTTTTCTTGTCCTTCTCGGGCTTCTTCGGCTCGTCCTTAATCCCCGCAAAATTCTTCAGCAGCTTCGTCCGGTCTTCCGGCGTCTTGCCCTTGCCTCGCAGCGCGGCTTCAAAGAACTGATCGATCACTTTGTCGAACTTCGGCCCGCGCGGTACGCCCAGCGCATCCAGCTCGGCCGTCGGCAAACTTAAATAAATCGGACGCCACTTCTGCAGGTAATTTCTGAATTTGCCGATCACCGCGGGATTCGGCATTTCCACTTCGATAAACGCCATCATCTCGGGCGCCATCGCCGCGATGTAAGCGTGCGCTTCCTTAGGAGTGCCGGTCTTGCGGCCCTTGAGGTTCTTCACTTCCTGCTGCGCCTTCGAAACCAGCTCAGTGATCTCGGTGATCTCCGGCGTGCGGAATTCCAGATGCTTCAGGGCGGACGTCACCTCGCGGTCCTTCAACTTGCCCAGCGTGTAGTACGCCACCGCTGCATGCAAACGCGGCCGAAGCCCAGCCATCAACAAATTGCCGCGAACCTTCGACAGCTTATTCAAGCTCTCGTAATCCGGCTTCCGCTTCTGGAGCGAAGGGTGGATGTATTCCAGCATCTCGAACTCTTCCCACTTCTTCAGCGTCCACACCGGATTGTCTTCACGCATCAGCGCCCGCAGCTCTTGGCCCACTTCCGGGGCTCCGATATGCTCGTTCAGCTTCCGCTCCATCGCCAGCTCGAACCATTCCTGCGTGCGCGAATCCATCTTAAATCCCATGCGCGCGCTGTAGCGAAGCGTCCGCATCAGCCGCACCGGCTGGTTCGTGAACGCGTGGATCGAAAGCGCCCGAACCTCCTGCTTCTCCAGATCCGCCAGTCCATTCATCGGATCGAGCAGCAGCCCGCGAGATTGCACGTTCAGCGAAATCGCGATCGAATTGATCCCGAAGTCGCGCCGCCTTAGATCCTCCATCACCCCGCTGAAGCGGTACTCGGGCTTCGTGCCCGGCCGCTCGTAATAATCCTCGCGCGCCGCGGAAATCGATCCGTCCACGTCGCCCGCGAAAATCATTTCGTAGTGCCGGAGCTTCTCGCTCTCCCACAGCACCTTCGCGCCGCCTTTTTCCAGCTCCCGGACGATCTTCGCCGGATTCCCTTCCAGCGTGAAATCCAGGTCGCGGATCGGCATCCCTGAAATCAGATCGCGCACCGCGCCGCCGGTGAGATACACGTTCATTTCCTGCGCGCGCGCCAGTTCTTGAATGCGCTCCATCACAGCACGCTGTTCGGGCGACAGCCGGCTTTCCAGCAGGTACATATAATCGGGCATAGCTTGCTTACCCTCCTTGAATTTCGAACCCGTGCGCCATCAGGCGCGGGGATGATGCTGCTTGTAAACTTGCCTGAGCCGTCCTTCCACGACGTGCGTATAAATCTGCGTCGTGGAAATGTCCGCATGCCCAAGCATCATCTGCACGGAGCGCAAATCCGCTCCGTTATCCAGAAGATGCGTGGCAAAACTGTGCCGCAGCGTATGCGGCGAAAGCTTTTTCTGAATCCCTGCCCTCATGCCGTAAATCTTCAGCGTCTTCCAGAAATTGAACCGGTTCACCGGCCGCCCGCGCTTGCTCGGAAACAGATAGATCGACGTTCTGTCTCCCAGAATTGCAGATCGCGATTCCGCGTTGTACTTCCTAACGATGTCCAGCGCCTTGCGTCCCATCGGCACAATCCGTTCTTTATTGCCTTTTCCGATGCATCGCAGGCACCCGGTCTCCATCTGAATGTCCGCGATTTTCAGGCCGCATAGCTCGGAAACGCGCAAGCCCGACGAGTAAAGAATCTCGATCATGGCCTTATCGCGCAAGCCCGCCACGGTCGATTCATCCGGCTGCGCCAGCAGGCGATTCACCTCGTCCACCGACAAAAATTCCGGCAACGTTTGCGCGAATTTGGGCGACTGGATATTCTCCGTAGGATCCTTCGCGATCACCTTTTCCATCGCGAGGAACCGGAAAAAATGCCGCACCGTCACCAGGTGCCGTGCCACCGAACGGCTATCGAGCCCTCTGTGGTACAGCGTGCGAAGAAAATCCACCACATCGCTGTGCGTGAGATTTTCCAGCGCGCGATTATTTTCCGTCACGAACGCGCCAAATTTCTCCATGTCACGGCGGTACGCAGCGATCGTGTTCGCCGCCAATCCCTTTTCGCCGCGAATGTATGCGAGAAATGCCCGAATGTACGGTTCCACTTCGATCAGCCCCTAACCTAATTCCATCCACTCGCCGGCTTTCAAATTCCGACGCTAAAAGTTTGTGCTAACCATCCAAATCTGTCGCCGCCGCCGGATCCGGTGTCGCCCTTGCGAGCAGCATTCCCATCTCTGGCAGCTCCTCACATCGCAACAAACGCGCGCACCCGAAATAAATCGCGGTCGCCACTCCGATCATCGCCGCCAGCCTCACGGCCTGCGACGCGATGTGCGCATCCGCTTCAAACGGAAAACGCCGCAGCCCCCACACGCACGCCGCCGCCATCGCTGCCGCGCACGCCACCATCTTCGCAATCGAACGCGTCACTGCCTGCGCACCCAGCGCCCCGAACCGGCGCCTGAATATCAAAAACAACCCGGCAAAATTCAGATACGCCGAAAGCGAACTCGCCAGCGCCGGCCCTCCGTTCCACAGATACCTCGCGAACCACACCAACAAGACGCCATTGAGCGCCACGTGAAAAATCAACACGTAGATTCCGACCCTGGTCGGCGTCGCCGTGTCGTGCGTCGCGTAGAACATCGGCTGAATCAACTTGATCGCCGCAAATGCCGGCAGCCCCATCGAGTAGTACAGCAGCGCATTCGCTGTCAGCGCCGTCGAGTACGCTCCAAACTCGCCGTGCTGAAACAAGACGCGCGTAATCGGCTCGCGCAGAACGATTAGCCCCACCATCGCCGGAATTGTGATGAACGAAACCACGCGCACCGCGAATCCGAACGTCTGCTTCATCTCCGCGAACTTGCCATCCGCCGCCATGTGCGACATCGCCGGCAAAATCGCCGTCGAAAGCGCAATCGCGTAAACGCCCAGCACCAGCTCCATCACGCGGTCGCCCACGTAGAGTGAAGTGATGCTGCCCGCCGGCATCCGCGATGAGGTCGCAAAGATCGTGTCGACGAAAAAATTCACCTGAACGACGCCCGTCGCCAAGAGCGTCGGCGCCAGCAGCTTCCCCGCCTTGCGTACGCCGGCGTCTTTGAAATTCACCTCCGGCCGCAAACTCATCCCGAGCCGCCGCAACGCCGGCAGCTGCATCGCCAGCGGCACCGCCGACCCGATCAGCAGAGCCGCTGCCAGCGCCACCGCAGGCGTCTGATACTGCGCCGGGAACAACCGCAAAAACGGCCGGTAGAAAACCCCCAGCGACGCCGCGATTACCGTCAGGTTGAACACCACCGCCGTCGATGCCGGCAGCGCAAATTCGTGAAAGCTGTTCAGAATCGCCGCCGCGACTCCCGCCAAGCCCAAAAACAAAATGCTCGGAAAGATGATCCGATTGAGAAGTACGGCGAGGTCCCACTGAATGTGCGTCGAGCCAAAAACCGTGAATGCGCTCACCACCTGCCGGGAGAAGATCGACCCGAGCACCGCGACCAGCGCCAATATAATCGCCAGGTCCCAGAACGCCCGGCGCGCGAACGTCCAAGTCCGTTCCCGCGACTCCCCCCGCAAATAGCTCGTGAATACCGGGATAAACGAAGCGCCCAGCGCGCCTTCGCCCGTAAACCGCCGCACCAAATTGGGAATTCGGAAGGCCAGAATGAACGAATCCGCCACCGGCGAGGTGCCGAGCAGCAGCGCTATCCGTTGATCGCGTAGATATCCGCAAATTCGGCTGAGAATGGTGAGTAGGGCTATTATCGAGGCAGATTTTAGGATCTTGCCTTTTTCGGTCAATCGGCGGTGACTCCGACGCTAACCCTTTAAACACCAACAACTTGACGAAAAATTCGCGTAAGAATAACATAACTCCCGACCGGTTATCAAGAAATCGGCGAAAAAGGGCGAAATAGTGGCGCGCGACACCCGAAATCCGGCCGTCAGCAACAAGAAAGTGGTCGTCCAGCTTCTGGACCGCACCGCGATCAAGGGCTACGTCAACCCGACCGGCCTCGCACAAGCTGAGTCGCTCGACCTGCTCACTCCCGACGGCGAGCACCGGTCCATCGCCCTTCCCACGGTCCGCACCATCTACTTCGTCCGCGAATTCGACGAGCCCTACCAGCTCGAGCG
Source organism: uncultured Acidobacteriota bacterium (assembly GCA_963702125.1). Lineage (GTDB taxonomy): Bacteria > Acidobacteriota > Terriglobia > Acidiferrales > UBA7541 > Palsa-295. Next base: position 1,456,362 of record OY969716.1, on the reverse strand, counting down.
CAAAACCTTCCTCAGCCGCCCAAAGATCAACGGCCTCTGGGTGCGCCTGCACTTCCGCGACGAAGAGGTAATCGAAGGCCTGGTGGCCAACGACCTGGTCGAGCTGCTCGACGGCGGCATCCAGCTCACGCCGCCCGACCTCCACGGCAACACGATCCGCCTCTTCATTCCCCGCAGCGCCATCGAAGAGATGAAAGTCCTCGGCGTAGTCGGCATAGCCCGCCGCGGCCCCCGCGAGTCTCGCCCGATCATCTCCGCCGCCCAGTCCAAACTCTTCACCGACTAACCCAAGCTTCCCCGCACTCAGCCGCCTGGACTTTGTGTCCTCCGCCTTTCTCGGTTTTCTCTGTGAAATGTTCCACGCCTTTGAATTTGCCTTCGCCCTTGTCTTCGTCTTCGTCTCTCGCGCTTCGCTCTCCCGCCCCGCTGATGTAAATTGGCGTGTCCACTCCACACCCCGGAGCCTCACATGAAACTCGCCGAAATCGCCCAGCGCTTAAACGCAGCCCTTGAAGGCAACGCTCAACTCGAAATCACCGGCGTAGCCGGCATCGAAGAAGCCCAGCCCGGCGACCTAACCTTCCTCGTCAACCGCAAGTACCGCACCGCGCTCGACAAATCACAAGCCTCCGCGGTGCTTGTCGCCGCAAAAGACCCCGTGCCTTCTGGCATGGCCGCGCTGCGCTCCGCAAACCCTTACCTCGATTTCGCGCGCGCCATCGAACTTTTCCACCCCGCTCCGGTGTACGCGCCAAGCGTGCATCCCACCGCCGTCGTAGCAAAGTCCGCGCAGATCGGCGCCGGCGCGCACATCGGCCCACACTGTTTTGTCGATGAAGATGTCGTGATTGGCAAGAACGCCGTGCTGCACAGTTCCGTTTCGATTTATCGCGGCGTGCACATCGGTGACGATTTCTTCGCCCACTCGCACGCGCGCGTTCGCGAAGGCTGCCGCATCGGCAATCGCGTGCTCTTGCAAAACGGCGTCACGATCGGCTCCGACGGCTTCGGGTTCGCGCGCGAAGCAAACGGCTCGTGGTACAAAATCCGCCAGTCGGGCATCACCGTCATTGGCGATGACGTCGAAATTCAGGCGCACAGCGCCGTCGATCGCGCCACCGTCGGCCAAACCACGATCGCTCGCGGCGTGAAGCTCGACAATCTCGTTCAGGTCGGCCACGCTTGCGAAGTTGGTGAGGACACGCTGCTCTGCGGCCAGGTCGGCCTCGCCGGCACCACAAAGGTCGGCAACAAGTGCATCCTTGCCGGCCAGGTCGGCGCCGCCGGCCATCTCACCATCCACGACGGCGCAACAGTCTCCGCGCAATCCGGCGTTCACTCCGACGTTCCCGCCGGCGCGCTCTACTCCGGCTATCCCGCGATCGACAATCTCGACTGGCGCAAATCCGTAGCCGTCTTCAATCGCCTCCCCGAACTCCAACGCGAACTCCAAAAACTCCGCGCCGAAGTCGTGCGGATCGCTAATTTAGAGAAACGGGATTAATCGAGATCGGCTGCTTTGCGTAAGTGCGTTCTACAATCTGCACTTGCTCAACCGGACTCGAAACACCTTATTATGCCGGAGATGGATCTCTCAACAATCCGACATCACCTCGTGCGTACGCCTTGGGTAGATTTCGCTCGAGCGGACATCCTGATGAGCGAACTCGAAGTAAAATCACATCCCCAGTTTTCGGCGGCGAAATCGGGTGACGCGATCGCAGCTGAATCTCTGATCGACGACGTGTTGGCGATTGACCTTATGGAGCGTCTGCGGCCTGTCCTGGAACAGCCGCAACTACGCGTGCTGCCGGTGCATGCCGCAGAAAGTTTGGGAATGAACGCAATACCCAGGGCTTTTGCTCTGTTGCTGTCGCAACGTTTTGGCGTCGCTGCGACGAGTGGCGTGATTCAGATCAACCGCGTTGTTCATACGGGCGCAGATGGTTTTCACCGCTTAGCATTTCCGGCGGTGTTTGATGGCAATATTGAGCGTGGAGACTATTTCCTGGTTGACGACTTTATCGGCCAAGGCGGCACTCTCGCAAATCTAAAAGGTTTTGTAGAAAGTAAAGGTGCCCGTGTCGTGGGCGCTGCGGTCCTTTGCGGAAAGCCGTACTCGGCAGACTTAAGACCGAACGCTGAAACGCTAGCAGGATTGAGGGAGAAGCATGGCGAGGAACTTGAAGAATGGTGGGCTGCCACTTTCGGCTACGGCTTTGACTACTTCACTCAGTCGGAAGCACGGTACCTCACGCGACTCGACGATGTTGACACAATACGAACAAGACTTGCTGCTGCAAGGCGAGCAAGAGATTGACGAAGTAATCCGCGACAACGACGAAGTTGTGCCGTTCAAGTACGCGATCACAAGTTACGGGGCTGATTATCCGGTTGATGGCCTTGTGAAACGCATTGCGGGTGGCGATATCATCATCCCCCGCTTCCAGCGGGGGTACGTTTGGTCACTTAAGGAAGCATCCCGCTTCGTTGAATCTTTGCTGCTGGGACTTCCCGTACCGAGCATCTTTCTTTCGAAAGAAAAGGATTCTCAGAAGCTTCTCGTAATTGATGGTCAGCAGAGACTTTTGACGCTCAGGTATTTCTACGACGGGCTCTGGCCGATAACGCGAAAGGAATTTGCTCTGAAAGGAGTAAACACCAGATTCGAGGCCTCTACGTATAAAAGCTTAAGCAAAGATGATCAACGACGGTTAAACGACTCAATTATCCATGCAATCGTAATCAGGCAAGAGGAGCCGTCAGATGACGACAGCAGCATCTACCACATATTCGAGCGTCTAAACACGAGTGGCGTCTCGCTAACACCTCAAGAAATTCGGACTGCGATATACCACGGCCCCTTCAGCGACCTATTGAAAAAACTAAACACTATCCCAGCTTGGCGATCCGTTTACGGTCCCGCAAACAAACTGATGCGTGACCAAGAATTGATCCTGCGGTTCCTATCGCTGCTCTTCGACGCTCACGAGTATTCACGCCCAATGAAAGGATTTCTGAACAATTTCATGGGAAAGCATCGAAACCTCGATCAGATCTCGGGAATTGAGATGACCAAACGGTTTACCGAAGCAATCACAGTTATCCAGAAAAATATCGGAGACAAAGCGTTCAGGCTTTCCCGAGTTCTCAACGCAGCTGTATTTGACTCGGTAATGGTCGGGGTAGCGCGGCGACTTCAAAAGGGACCGGTGCACAATCTTTCTGCTCTGAGCCAGAGCTATTTCGAATTGATCCGCGATACGGACTTCTTGGCCGTCGCGGCCAAAGCCACCGCTGACGAGGAAAGCGTAGCGAAAAGACTCAACTTGGCCACGGATGCATTTGCGAACGTCGCCTAGCATTCCGGCTTTTCGTTAGGTTGCTGGTCTGGAGGCAGGTTGGCGGCGACGGCGGAGTGCGCTTGTTCGAGCAGTTGCTGCCGCTGCTCGGGCGTGAAGCGCGACGCGTCAATCGCAGGCGCAAATTTCACGACTACTTCGCCGGGGTAGAGCTTCCAGTCGCCTTTTCGCATCAGCTTCTGCGTCCCGGCAAGCGCAACAGGCACCACCGGCACGCCAGCGCGAATCGCCATCACGAACGCGCCGCGCTTGAAAGGCTGCAGCCTACCGTCGCGGCTTCGGGTGCCCTCGGCGAAAATCACGAACGACAATCCCGTCTTCAACGACTCGACAGCTTGATCCACGCTATCCGCTGCCGCTTCTCGGTTGCTGCGATCCACAGGAATCACTCCGCCCTGCCGGAACGCCTTCGAGAGAATCGGAATCTTAAAAACGTCCGTCTTCGCCAGGATCGAAATGCGCCGCGGAAGCTGCGGCACCATCGCCACCGGATCCAGATTCGAGCAGTGGTTCGACGCGAATACGCACGTACCGGCCGGAATATTCTCGAGGCCCTCAGCGCGCACTCGAATCCCCGCGACCTTCAGCACAACGCGCAACGCGCTGATGAAAACGTCGTACATCAGCTGCACGTCGCCCGAGATCATCGTCCACACGATCAGCGGCGGCATGATCACCACCGAAGCGACCGCGCCGAATATAAAAGTGATGAGAGTGCGAATCATCGCGAGGATCGTATCGCGCGGCCGGCGTTACTCGGTCTTGCCGGCGAGCCATGCATTGCGCAGCCGTTTCTGCTTTTCGGTGGCGTCGTGAATCTCAACGATCGCGTAGTGCTTGTCTTCCGTCTCGCCGAGCGCGTACGTCACATCGAGTTCCTTATCATCGCGATGTACGTGCAGCGTAATCTGTTGGCCCGGAGCCTGATCGCGCAGCCACGCCGGAAGGAAACGCGGCAGCGCGCCTCCGTTCAGGGCCAGCAGCACGTCTCCTGTGCGAAGTCCTGCCGCCTGCGCCGCGCTTCCATCTTCTACGATCGAGACGCGCACAGGCACCCCGGGGCCGCGCCCCATTGTCACAAATCCAAGAGACGCCGATACGTGATCGTCGATTCTCAGTCTTAATCCAGCGGCTGACAGAAAATCGTCGTACGGAATCTCCGTCACGCCCGCGACGTAGTTCTGGAAAAAATCGTCCAGCTTCGCGCCGGCCACTTCTTCCGCCACGGTCTGAATACCGTGCGTGTCGTCGTAAAATTTCCCCTTCGCCGGATAGTCGGCGTACATCGCTCGCATCACGTCGTCGAGTGACTTGTGATCGTCAGTGAGCGCGCGAATTTTCAGATCGAGCATTTCCCCGACGATCTGCCCCTTGTTGTAATACGAAATGCTGCGATTCGGTTGGCGGTACTCGTCGTATTTCTCAAGCCACGCGTCCACGCTCGAATCTTCCACGCTCTGCCACGTGTGCGCCGGCCGCGATTCGAGTTCACTGATTTGCCCCGCAAGATCGGCGTAAAACTGTCCGTTGTCCCACATTCCCGTGCGCTCCAGCGTGTACGCACCGTAGGTGCTCGTCACGCCCTCGGCAAACCACAGCGCCCGCGTGTACTGCTCTTTCGTGAAGTCCACCGGCTCGAGCGTCTGCGGCCGGATGCGCTTCACGTTCCACAAATGAAAAAATTCATGCGCGCTCGTTGTCGCAACGCCCTCCGCCGAATTCCCGGAAATCGCGGTGCAGTTGGAATGCTCCATCCCACCGCCGCCGACTTCAGGAATCGTCCCAATGTGATAGAAAAACGTGTACTCCTGAAACGGCGCGCCGCCCATCGTTTCCAATTCCGATTTCGTAATGCGCTTCAAGTATTCTTCGAGGCGGTCTTTCTTCCAGTCTTTTCCGTCCACCACCACGCGAAAATGCGCGCCGCTCTGGTCAAATGTAAACTGCTCCGCCTTCCCGATCTCTGTAGGCGCATCGGCCAGCTTGTCGTAACTCTCCGCCGTAAACGAATTCGCTTTCGCGCCCGCCGGCAACTCCGCGATCGCTTGCCAGCCCGCCGGCACGTCCTCAAACTCCACCGTCACAGCTTCGTCTCGCCGGTTCGGTATGTACATCAACACTTCCGCGAAATTTACAAAGGCGTGATGCTCATTCAGCTGTGAATTGAAGGGGCCTGCGTCGTCCCATTCAATCGAATACGCCACCTCAGCCGTGCCCTTGCCCGTCATGCCTAGCTTCCAGGTCTGCTTGTCGATTTTTTCGAGCGGCAACACCAGCGTCGCGCCACTCGAGTCGCCGGAACCGCCCGCGGAGTACACACTGCTGACGTCGCGCACGCGATACGAAAAGTCTCGAATCTGATACAGCGCATTCCACGCCGGCATCGCCACCTGCGCGTCGGGCGCGGGACTCGGAATCGACATCCGCACCTGAAATCGATGAGCTTCGGGATTTTTCAGCGAGATCCGGTAATCGATCGTCGCAGCGGCGGGGCCTGCACAAACCAGCGCAAAAATTCCAACGGCTATCGCTCGCTTCATCCGCGTCCTGCGGGTTGCGCCTTCAGCGCTGCTAGAAGCTTGCCGCTCAATCCATCAAAACTTCCGTTCGACATGACCATTACCACGTCCTTCGGCTTCGCATGTTCGAATAGATATTCCGCGATTTCGTCCGTGGCTGCAAATGCCTTCGCCGGCCGCCCGCGTTCTTGAATCAGGCTCGCAATTTTTTCAGGCGACAGCCGTTCTTCTTCGCCAAGCAGATTCGCGCGATTCACAGGCCCAATCAGTACCGCATCGGCCAGCGCCAGCGCATCAGGCAGCACGTCCTGAAAAACTTTGCGCCGCATCGTATTGGTCCGCGGCTCAACCACCGCCCAAACTCTTTGCCCCGGCCAACGCGTTCGCGTCGCCTCCAGCGTCAGTCGAATTGCCGTCGGATGATGCGCGAAATCCTCCACGACCAGCACGCCGCGCTCCTCGCCCTTGATCTCCATCCGCTTTCGCACGCTCACAAACGTGCTCAGCGCCCGCTCGATCGCGTCGGCGGGAATTCCGCGGCCCGTCGCAATCGCCGTCGCCGCCAGCGCATTCAGCACGTTGTGCTGCCCCACCAGCGACATGCGGATTCGCGCCACCTCGCGGCCTTTGTGTGCCACTCGAAATTCCGTCGCGTTGTCATGCCATTGCACATCGCCTGCGTGCCAATCCGCTTCAGCACCCAATCCAAACGTTTCCACGGGGCAGAACGCCTTCGCCGTCACCGTTTTCAGTTCCGCCGACCCCGCCAGCATCAAAATCTTGCCGCGCGACGGCACCAGATTCACCACGCGCTTAAACTGCTCCACGATCGACGCCAAGTCCGGATAAATGTCTGCGTGGTCATATTCAAGCGATGTGAGCACCAGTTCATCGGGGTGATAGTGAAGAAATTTCGGTACGCGATCGAAGAAGGCCGACTCGTACTCGTCGCCTTCCACGATAAATTCCGCGCCGCCGCCGATCCCGTAGCTGCAATCTCCAAAATTCGGCGCTACGCCGCCAATCAAAAAGTCCGGCTTGCGTCCCGCGGTATGAAATATCCACGCCAGCATCGCTGTGGTCGTCGTCTTTCCGTGCGTCCCCGCGATCACGATCGAAGTGTGACCGGGGATGAATTCTCGCTCAAGGAGCTGCGGCATCGAGCAATACGGCAACCGCTCGTTCAGCACATATTCAATTTCCGGGTTGCCGCGCGCGACGATGTTTCCCGCCACCACCAGATCCGGCGCCGGCTGCAAGTTCTCTGCGCGATAGCCGTCGTTCCAAACGATTCCGAGCGAATCGAGCAGCGTCGATGCCGGCGGATACACATTCACGTCCGAGCCCGTCACGTGAAAGCCGCGCTCCTTTAGCATTCCCGCCACCGGCGCCATCGCCGCGCCCGCCACGCCAATCAGATGGATATGCTTAATGCGTCCCTCAAGCATGAAATCGATCCTCGCCTTTGAGTGTCATCACGCAACAAAACCGCTTCACTCCTTGCACGCCGGCTCCAAAATCTCCAGCCACGGCGACGCACCGGCGTCGAGCTTCGCGCGCACGCCCAGCGGCAGCGTCAACATCGCCCGCGCCGTGTGCCCGATCGCCGCGCCGTAAACCACCGGAATGCCGAGCGGCCCAAGAATTCTGGCCACCACGTCGCGAACCGTCTCTGTCCCCGCGGGGCCTTCACACTCCGGAAAATCGCCGAGCACAATTCCGGTCACGCCGCGAAACTTTCCCGCCTGCCGCAAATGCGTGAGCGCGCGATCCACTTGCCACGGCTTCATCCCGCGATCTTCCAGCACCAGCAGCGCGCCTGCGGTCTCGAGCTCCCACGGCGTACCGATCGACGTGTAGATCAGTGTCAAGCACCCGCCAAGCAACGTGCCCTCTGCCGTGCCGCCCACCACGCTCTCCGCACCGTCGAGCTGCACAGTCCAGCCGTGCTTCGTCACCGTTGTCGCGTGACGAAGACTTTCCGGTTCGTATCCATGCGCACCGTTCGCGCCGCCATCCAGCCCGGCCGCAACCATCGGACCGTATAGCGTGACCCAGCGGAAACGCTGCCACAGAAGAATCTGCAGCGACGTCAGGTCGCTGTACCCGATGAACAGCTTCGGCGACTCCAGCGCGACGTGCAGTGAATCGAGCAGGTAATTCACACCGTAACCGCCCCGCGAGCAGATCACCGCGCGCGTGCCACCTTCATGCAGCGCTGATTTCAACGCAGCAGAACGCTCCGCGACGCTGCCTGCAAAGAAACCATCCTTCGCCAGCACTTGTGACGGGTCCCAGAGAATCCGGTAGCCGAGCCGTTCGAGTTCGGCTGCGCCTTTGCGAACGCGGTCCTCGTGCACGGGGCTCGAAAGCGAGACCACGCGCACGGCGTCGCCGGGCCTGAGCGAAACCGGTTTGAGAACTTGAGACATCGATAGAAATCGAGGATAAGAAATTTCAGAGGGCCGGTCTATACCGCACCGCGCCGGGGTTTACATCCCAGCAGGTGCCGGTCGGTGGCCGTCAAGCCGCGCGCGACCCGAAAAAGGCAAGCACGTCAGAACGGAGTGATGGTCATGAAGATGTCGCCGATGCCGTTGGACGGCTGAGCCGGCATCGACTGCGGAGCGAAAAACGCCGCGAAACGGCCGTTGGAGCTGAGAGGAACGGCCGTGTATTTGTCGGCGGTGACGCCGGTGGAACTAGACGTTGCGCCTGGGCAGCCCGGCGGTATGGTCGAGGGATCAGGATTGCAGCCAAGCGAGGGGCATCCAGAGCCAGTGTCGTTGGCAGCGTAGGAGTGCACTACACAGCCCTTCCCCGCGCCAAAGCACATATCGCGGACTTCAATGGTGCCTTCAGTGCTGGTGTCTGCGGCGCTGGAACCGGCGATGAACGAAAGGTAGCGGCCACTGGCGCTGATCGAGGGCGAGTAGGCTTCGGTGCGGCCCGCGGCGATCGTCAACGGATCCGCCGAGACGGCAAATGTGTTCGGCGTGCAACCAGACGTGGCGCCAAAGCAGGTGTCGCGCACGTAAACGTGGCTGACGGTTGAGCCTGTTAATGACGCACTGCCGGATGTTGCAGGCTGCGACTCGAAGGTGACGTAGCGTCCGCTGGCGCTGATCGCCGGCGAGAAGTTCGACCCAGCCATCGCCAAACCATCGGCGTTCAACGATGCGCGCGTGCTGGCCGGTTTGCAGCCGCCGGGAACTTGAGCTCCCAAGCACGTATCGGCGATTACGACCGACGCCGATTCATTCGCTCCGGGCACGCCGGCTTGCGCAGCTTCTTCACCAATCCACGCCTCAAATGCGACGTAACGGCCGGTGGCCGAAATTACCGGCCGCGCACCCTGCGCGAAAGCCGCGCGGTCCTGCTCGTCCATCGCTACCGCGTAATTCTGTGCCACACAGGATTTCGAAGCGGTTACACCCGTGCACAAATCGCGTACATAAATCTTCGATTCGGCCGATGCCGGCGAGCCGGACACCAAATTCGTCGCCGCCGACTCGAACGCCAAGAACCGGCCGTCACCGCTCAGGGACGCGCGCGTCGTGGGCCCATTCGCAACCGTGCCGTCCGCCGCGACCGAAACAAGTTCGGTGTGCGGCGTGCAACCCGCTGCGTTGGTGCACAGGTCGCGGACATAGAGCGCGCTGAACCCAGAACTCGCAGCGCCACCTGCGACCATATTCGTCGCGCGTGAAATAAATGCCACGTAGCGCCCATCGCCGCTCAGCGCCACTTGCCTGCCTACTTTTCCGTTGGGCGCGGCGCCTTCGGGCGACAAATCCACCGCCGTGGTCTGCGGCACGCACGACGATTCGTTCAGACAGGTGTCACGCACAAACACATTGCCGCTCGCGCCCTCTGAAACCAAATTCCGAGCCTGCGAGTAGAACGCGACGTAACGCCCGTCCCAGCTCATGGCCGGCGATTCGCTCGGCCCATCCGACGCGCCACCCACCGCGCTGACCGAGACCACCTGCGGAAACGACATGTTGTTCCCGCTGACCGTGCCGACCGTGAACGCGACGCCGGGCGAAAACAGATTCCCGCCGCCGCCCGTTGGCGTATAAACCGAAATGCTCGCAAGAGACGCCGTCGTCAGATAATCGGCGCCGATCTGCGCTACGAGCTGGGTGCTGCTGACGACCTGCGTTGGGCACAGCGGCGCGCCGTTGAACGCGATCACCGAACTGGGCTGAAAGTTCGTGCCGTTCACTGTGATGGTGACCGGCTGATTGCCAATCGGGGTGGACGTAGGTGAAATCGAAGAAATCAACGGCGTATTGGGCTGCACCGGCAAAATTGTGAACGTGGCAGCGGCCGAAGGACCGCCTCCGGGCGACGGATTCTGGACTGTGACTTGCGCGGTTCCCGCCGTGGCGACGTCTGCCGCCGTGATACTTACCGCGAGCTGAGTGGTGTCCACATTATAGACCGAAGCGCGAACCTGGCCGTTCCAATACACGGTCGAGACGCCGGTGGTACCGGCGATCTTGCCGTTCAGGAAATTTTGGCCTACCAGATTGAGCGTGAAAGCCTGAGTGCCTGCGGTGACGTTGGGCGGGAAGATCCCGCTGATCGATGGCGTCGGATTGAAGATGGGCGTGCCCCCGCAGCTGGTGAGCGCGGCCATCGCTCCCGCCATTAAAATGCTCAGTCCCCACGAACGCAGTCGAATCAAACTCAGTCCTCCCAACGTGTATGTTGCGCGGCGCAACTCGCGCGATGTGCCGTAAACGCGGCGGCTCGCGACCACCGCAGTGCGCAAAACTTACGATTGATGATACAGAAGTTTTCCGCGCGGACGCTGCAACTGCAAGAAAACTCGGAACAAAGTTGATAACATCCCGCCCAACAGCGCGTCAACTCGGATTCGGCTTTCGCCCGTTCGGTTGCCCGACGCTATACGCCATCCGCATTGCGTCTGTCGCGCGACCCGCGCGAGCGCCAAGCGCCTTAGACTGCGGTCGCTTGCCACCGCCTTGCTCACTGAGATGCCACCTCGACATATCCACGCGCCTAGCGGGCGCACCTCTCGTCTTCGCGAGAGCCTAGAGGCCTCATCTCACGCACTAGCCCCCTTCACCGGAATACTGTAGTGCGACGCCACCACCTGCCACCGCCCGTCGATCATCATCCACACATCCGTCATCCGGTCGTGATAAACGTAAGGCTTCCCGCCCGAAGTTCCCTCTTCGTGATACTGCCCCGTCACAATCGCCGTATTCCCGCGCACCCGCACTTTCATTTCCACAAACTCAGAGATGTCCACCTTCGTACCCTTGTCGCTGCAGCGCGCGATGTATCCCGTCTTGCTGTACGTGGTTCCGTCCTCGATCGTGATCAGAAAATCGTCAGCCAGTAACGCGTTCATCGCGCTCACGTCGCGCGCCTTGTACGAAGCGTTCCACTTGTTTTCGAGCGCCGTAATCTTCGCCGCTTCCGATTCCTTCTGCGCCGGCAGCGGCATCACCGCACACGCCCACAGAAAAGCCACCATGCTCAACGACACCAGAGTTTTCATCAGGGGGCACTCCTTGCCCCGCATTCTGTCCCCACCCGCCCTAGGTTTCAACGCAAACAATTAGCGTGTGTGCAATCCAGTCATCGAGTCGCGCGCAGCGCGATGTAGCTTAGTCCCACCTCGCGGGACTTAGCGGGACCAACTCTCAGTTGGTCCCGGGTTTAAGCATCCTCAGCGCTGGCAAAACACCCAGTCCTTGCAACATCACCTTAGGTAAGAACGCACGTGGCACAGGCCGCTGTTGCCTGTCTGCCTCCGGCGAGCGCAGCGAGCTGCCACTCAGTCCTCCTCAAGCACCTCGCCTCCTATTGACAATGCAGTACTTTTATAATAAGATAGCGTCGTTCGAATCGCGCAGGGGCGAGGAGCACCATGACCACCCGTGCGCGCAAAATCTCACCTCACCATCCCCCAACCAAGACCTTCGTCCCCACTTCTAATCGGAGTGATCCGCGATTAGAAATGCCCGAAAGTTACACAAAACAAAGGACCGACCCCCTTTCTAATCGACACAAATTTACCCACTTCACACCTCGCCCGAGCTTTGCCTCACTCCCTGCGCGCATAGCGCATCTTAGACTGCGGTCGCTTGCCACCGCCTTGCCAATCCCAGTGCCTCCTCCCACTGATCGCGCGCCTAGCGGTCACCCTTTTAACGTGGTGAATGAAACCGCCCGGCTCGCACTCGAGTCCACAGTCTCGCGTTTCCTCGGTTGCGAACGCATTTCTAATCGACACCTCGTGCGATTAGAAAGTGACGTAAGTGTAAGAAAACAAAAGGAGGGCACCCATTCTAATCGGCACTAGATGGCACATTGGACGCGAGCAGATAAGCTCCGCCACCCGGCGCGGGCAAAATTGCACGCTCGGGGACTCCGCGAATGTCCCACCACCGCCGCGGAAGCTAGAGTTTGAAGGATGTAAGCTTCGAGAATTCTTTGGCGCGCTTTACGATTTCGGCGCGCTTCAGCGTGCGAAAGCGATCGACGCCGAATTTCTCCACACAGAAGCTGCCGAGCACAGAGCCGTACACCATCGCGTTGCGCAATGTGCGCTCGTTGACCTTCCCCGCCCCAGCGAGATAACCCATAAATCCGCCGGCAAAGCTGTCGCCCGCGCCCGTGGGATCGTGGACTTCCTCCAGCGGAAACGCCGGCACCGAAAACAGAAAATCCTTGTGAACCATCAGCGCGCCGTGTTCGCCGCGCTTGATGATCAGCGTCTTCGGGCCGAGCTTGAACACCTGCTTCGCTGCGCGCATCAGGTTGTGCTCGCCTGTGAGTTGGCGGGTTTCGTCGTCGTTAATCATCAACACTTGCGTGTGCTTCAGCGTTTCTTTGAGTTCGGCGGGGGTGCGCTCGATCCAGTAGTTCATCGTATCGAGGCCGACGATTTTCGGCGCGCGCTTCATTTGCTGGAGCACGGAGCGCTGCAGCGTGGGATCGATATTGCCGAGGAAGATGAACTGCGAATCGAGATACGCGGGCGGCAGCACGGGCTTGAATCCGCCGAAGACGTTGAGTTCGGTGACGAGCGTGGTGCGCTCATTCATGTTCTGGCTGTACTTCCCCGCCCAGAAAAACGTTTTACCCGTCGCGCGCTCGAGGCCCGCGAGATCGATCTTGCGGCCCTTGAAAACTGCGGCGTCCTTCGCAGTAAAATCGTCGCCGACGATTCCCACCAGCCGCACCGGCGCGAAATAGCTGGCCGCCAAGGCGAAGTAACTGGCCGCGCCGCCGAGGGTCTTCTCCACTTTTCCAAAAGGTGTCTCGATGCCGTCGAATGCAACCGAACCGACTACGAGCAAGGACATGATGTCTCCAATTTTATGAAAGATATTTTCCAACGATCGGCGCGAGGCGTTTCTTCGCGGCCGCCGGGATTTTCTTACGATCGGTAAGGATGGCGCTCGCCGAGGCCGAACCGCACTTGCAGGTGCGGTCGCTGCCAAGTTCGCGCACCACTTCATGCAGCACTTTTTCGGCGTTCGCGGTGTTGCGCGTGAGATTTTCGATGATTTCTTTCACGGTGACCGAATCGTGTTGCGGGTGCCAGCAATCGTAATCGGTGACCATGGCAATCGTCGCGTAGCAGATCTCCGCTTCGCGAGCCAGCTTGGCTTCGGTGAGGTTGGTCATGCCGATCACATCGAATTGCAGCTGCCGGTAGGTGCGCGACTCGGCCAGCGTGGAAAATTGCGGTCCTTCCATGCACACGTACGTGCCGCCGCGATGCGCCTTCACGTGCGCGCGCTCGCACGCGTCGGCGATATATGCGGAAAGATGCGTGCAGGTGGGCTTATCGAAGCCGACGTGGGCGACGATGCCGTCGCTGAAAAATGTGGCGGCACGGTTTTTGGTGCGATCGAAAAACTGATCGACGATCACGAAGTCGAGCGGCGGCATATCGTCGCGCAGCGAACCGACGGCGCTGACGGAAAGAATGCGTTCGACGCCAAGAGTTTTCAGCGCGTAGATGTTGGCGCGGTAATTGATCTCGCTCGGCGAATAGAGGTGCCCGCGGCCGTGGCGCGAAAGAAACGCGACGCGCTTGCCTTCGAGCGTGCCGACGACGATGGCGTCCGATGGGTCGCCGAAGGGCGTCTTGACGCGAACCTCGCGCGTGTTGGTGAGGCCCTGCATATGATAGAGGCCGCTGCCGCCGATGATTCCAATTGTTACCGGCTCTTTGTTGCCGCGTGCCTTCGACTTCCCCTGGGATTTCCCTGCCGCCTTCTTCGCCATTCCTGGTCTCCGTCCGTTTTTGAATCTTTCGCGACTGGCGCCCAATCAGCCGATCGTGACCGGCTCGACGTCAAATCGGCCGTCGTTTTCTTTCAAGTATCCCGCGGGCGTGCGCGCGTCGTGGCCGAACAGCGCGATCCAGCCTTCCTTCACGACTTCCGGAATCCACTTCTTCTTATTTTCGAGCGTGGTCATGGGGAAGAGGTCGTATCCCATGATCCACGGAAGCGGCAAGTGCGCCGCTGTAGGAACCAGGTCCGCGAAAAAGAACGCCGACTTCCCGCCGCCGCTCAATTTTACACATTGCATATTTGCCGTGTGTCCCGGGACGCGGACCAGCTCGACGCCCGGCGCGATCGCCCGGTCGCTCGAGAGCAGCGCGAGTTTTCCGGCCTTTTCGAGGGGAACGTAATTTTCCAGAAAGTAGCTGGCCTGATCGCGTTCGTTGGCGTGCAGTGCGTGTTCGTACTCGCCGCGCTGGACGACGTACTTTGCATTGGGGAAAGTCGCAACGGCCCTGTCGCCGTCGTGGCGCGTGTTGCCGCCGCAGTGATCGAAGTGCAGGTGAGTATTGATGACGATATCGATCTCGCTCGGGTGCAGGTCGTACTTGAGAAGCTGCTTGAGCAGCGTGGATTCGCCGAGGCCGTAAATCTCGCGCAGCTTCGGCGGCATTTTGGTGCCGACGCCGGTTTCCACGAGCACCGTCTTTCCCGGAGCGCGCACCAGCAGGCAGTTCATCGCGAGCTGAATGCGATTCCTGGCATCCGGCGCCATTTTCTTTTCCCAAAGCGGCTTGGGCACCACGCCGAACATAGCTCCGCCGTCGAGCCACACATCGCCGTCGGAAAGAATGTGGAATTCCAGTTCCCCGAGTTTCAACGCGGATCCCCCAGGCCTGCGCGCTCGATGATGTCGTTGACGGCTCCGTACGGGTCGAGTTTGCGGTCTGCCACAAGCGCGCTGATGCGATCGAGTTCGCGCTCGGCCAGGTGGCGGCTCGCGACGCGTTCCAGAAGCCGCGCCTCGAGCAGCTGCAGAATCCATTCTTTCCAGTGCGTGATTTCGCGCTGGCGGCGCTCGTGCGCCTGCTCGAAGTGCGCGCGGAAACGGTCGATCTCGTTGCAGAGTTCGGCGATGCCTTTGTTGTCCGTGGCGATGGTTTTCACGACGGGCGGCTTCCACCCTTCGCGCTCGGGGACGAGTTGGAGGACGGCCTTGAGCTGCTGCTCGTACCGGTCTGCGCCTTCGCGATCGGATTTATTCAGGACGAAGATGTCGCCGATTTCCATCAGGCCGGCTTTGAGGTTTTGTACATCGTCACCCATGCCGGGCATGAGCACGACGATCGTGCAATCGGCGAGGCGGACGATTTCAATTTCGCCCTGGCCGACGCCGACCGTCTCGATGAGGATCATCTGCTTGCCGGCCGCGTCGAGCAGGAGCGCAGTGTCACGCGTGGCTTGCGAGAGGCCGCCGAGAAAACCGCGCGTGGCCATCGAGCGGATGAAAACGCCGGAGTCGTTGGCGTGGCCCTGCATGCGGATCCGGTCGCCGAGGATGGAGCCGCCGGTGAACGGGCTGGAGGGATCGACGGCGATGATGCCGACGGTTTTTTGTTGCGCGCGATAGTGCGCCGCCATGCGATCGACGAGCGTGCTTTTGCCTGTGCCCGGCGCGCCGGTGATTCCTACGCGATAGGCGCTGCCGGTGTGCGGGAAGAGCTGGCGGAGAATATTTTCGGCGTCGCCGTCGCGATTTTCGATGGCGGAAACGGCTCGGGAGATGGCGCGAACGTCGCCCGCGCGGACCTGCTGTGCCCAGTTTTCGACCGAGGCCGTCATTTATATGCGGGGGCTTTCTCGTGGCGGAGTCGCCGGACAAATCATAGCAGCAGGACTGCCAAGTCAAAAGCGTGGAACATTACACAGAGAACACCGAGAAAGGCATGAGGGCACGGAGACGCGGTGCCGCGGCTGGATCGGTGGCCGCTGCGGGCTGCGACTTGCGTAGGCTACTTGCCGGTGCCAAGAATCTGGCGGGCGATCACCATGCGTTGAATTTCGCTGGTGCCTTCGCCGATGGTGCACAGCTTCACGTCGCGATAAAACTTTTCGGCCGGGTAATCCTTGATGAACCCGTAGCCGCCGTGAATCTGCACGCACTCGTTCGCCACGCGCACGGCGACTTCGCCGGCGTAGAGCTTGGCCATGCTGGATTCCTGCGTGATGCGGAAATCCAGATTGCCGGCGGCGATGGCTTTGTCGGCGAGATACGCGGCTTTGTAGGTGAGCAGGCGCGCGGCTTCGATTTCCATGGCCATGTCCGCGAGCTTGAACTGGATGGCCTGAAATTCGGCGATGGCTTTGCCGAATTGCTTGCGCTGCTTGGCATATTTCACGGCGGCTTCGTAGGCGCCTTGCGCCATGCCGAGGCCGAGTGAGGCGATGGAGATGCGGCCGCCGTCGAGGATCTGGAGCGAGTTGACGAAGCCTTCGCCTTCTTTGCCGACAAGATTCGCGGCGGGCACTTTGCAGTCGGTGAAGATCACTTCGCTGGTGTCGCTGGCGCGGAGGCCGAGCTTATTTTCTTTTTTGCCGGGCTTGAAGCCGGGAGTGCCCTTCTCGATGACGAACGCGGAGATGCCGTGGCTCTTCTTGGTGGCGTCGGTAACGGCCATGCCCACGCAGACGTCGGCGTAGTGGCCGTTGGTCGTGAAAGTTTTTGAGCCGTTGATCGTCCAGGTATCGCCAGAGCGGACGGCTTTGGTGCGCGTGCCGCCAGCGTCAGAACCAGCTTCGGGTTCGGTGAGCGACCAGCAGCCGAGTTTTTTGCCCTGCGCGAGGGGCTCGACGTATTTCTGCTTCTGCTCCTCAGTGCCGAATTTATATAGGTGATTGGTGCACAGCGAATTGTGCGCGGCGACGATGATGCCGATCGAGCCGTCCACGCGCGAGAGTTCTTCGATGATGATGGCGTATTCCTGGTAGCCCATGCCGGCGCCGCCGTACTTCTCGGGAAAAATCACGCCGAGGAAGCCCATCTCAGCGAGCTTGGGGATCAGCTCGGAGGGAAATTTCGAAGCTTCGTCCCACTCCATCACATGGGGAGCGATTTCGCATTCCGCGAACTCGCGGACGGTGCGGCGAAGCTGCTGCTGTTCATCGGTGAGTGCGAATTCCACGTGGCGTCTCCTCGGCTCTAACGGCGCGGCGTGTATAAGGAAAAGTTATAGCGCTATGTCGCTTTCCTTTATATCACAGGAGAGGCGTATTGCGAGGCTAGGGCAGGGTGTATGCGACGATTTGGTCACTAAGGTTTTCTTCGCTCACGTTGCCGTGCCCGCCGGCGGCGATCACCACGAATTGCTTACCGCCGGGCTTGAGCTGGTAGGTCATCGGGACAGCGGCGCCCGAAGCAGGCAGCGGAGCCTTCCACAACTCCTTCCCCGTCTCGACGTCGAAGGCGCGAAATTCCGGATCGAGAACCGTGCCTGCAATGAAGACCAGGCCACCCGCTGTGACAATCGGGCCGCCGAGGCTCACGTCGCCCACCGGCACCCGCGGTATCGCCGGCGCAAGCGAACCGAGGGGAACCTGCCACGCAATCGCTCCCTTCGCGAGATCGACGGCTGCAAGCGTGCCCCAGGGTGCGGGATTGCACGGCAGATGGTGCGCCTTGGCGAAAATAAATGTGCGAAACATTCCGTAGCCCGAGCCGCGCTGTTCAGTGAACTGCCCCTCGTCGCCGTGCCCGTCTTCTTCCGCATCGAATTTATCCGCCGGAATCACGCGGACTTTGGCAGCGATGTTGTTCGTGTTCACCAGCAGCAGTCCTCGCACCGGATCGAGCGCCGAGCCACTCCAGTTCATGCCGCCGATATTTCCGGGAATAATGAGCGATCCTTTGAGACTGGGCGGCGTGAAAATCCCCTGGTTGCGCAAGCCCGACAAAAACTGTTTGCAGTAGTCGCGATCCTCGGGCGTGATTCCGTAAGCGTCGTTCACGTCGAGCTTCTGCGGCACCAGCGCCGGCGGCGCGGCCGGTATGGGCTGAGTGCGCGAAGTGAATTCACCCGGAACGTCCGATTGCGGCACGGGAGTTTCCGTCACCGGAAAGATCGGCGCGCCTGTCTCGCGGTTCAGCACGAACACAAATCCCGTCTTATTGCCAATGACCACGACGGGCACAGTTTTGCCCTCGTGCTGAATCGTCGCGAGCAGCGGCGGCGCAGCCGAGTCGTAGTCCCATAGATCGTGATGGACGAGCTGGAAGCCCCATACGAACTCGCCCGTTTTGCCTTTGAGCGCGACGATGGAGTTCGCCCACTTGTCGTCACCCGGCCGTTTCCCTCCGTAATAATCCGGGCTCGCGCTTCCCGTTGGCACGAACACCAGATCGCGTTCCGGATCGGCCACAATTCCCGACCACGCGTTACCCGCGCCCGTGAGCCAGAGCTTCTTCGCCTCGGCGGGATCGGTGATCTGCGCGGCTTTGGAGCGCGTGGTGTTATTGGGCGGCAGCGGCTCCCATCTCCAAACTAGCGCGCCGGTGCGGACGTTGTAGCCGCGCACCACGCCGTCGGCCATATCGACGCGAGCGTTGTCGTCGATCGCCGAGCCGACAACGATCACGTCGCCAATCACCGTCGGCGCGGAGGTCATGTGATACCAGCCCGTGTTGTAACGAGGCACGTCGCGTAGGCTCACTTGTCCGTAATTGCCGAAGCCCGCGCACGGCTCGCCGGTCGCACTGTCGAGCGCGATCAGACGCGCGTCGAGGGTGAGTTCGAAAATGCGGCGGCGGCACGGCTTCCCTTTCGCCGTCGCGGTTGTGTCGAGCCATGTGGCCACGCCGCGATTGATCAGGCCGTCGCCGTATTCCACCGTCGTGTCGATCATCGGGTCATACACCCACTTCTTTTTTCCAGTTTCCGGATCGATTGCGAAGACGCGGTTGTAGCCCGAGGTGAGATAGAGCGTGCCGTCGACGAGGATCGGCGTGGTCTCAAGCCCAGTGCGCTTGCGGCCGTCGCTGCCGTCGGAGATGTCTTCCAAGTGGAAGGTCCATGCCACTTGAAGCTTCGATACGTTGTCGCGATTGATTTGCGCGAGGGGAGAGTAGCGCGTGCCGCCTGCGTCGTGGCCGTAGGCGGGCCAGTTGTCCTGCGCGGTGGTCGAGTGCGGGGCCAGGAGTGCGCACGTGAAGATTGTTGCTGCGAGCGCAACGGCGGCACGGGTTGCGGGCTGCTGGTTCATCGTTTCTCCTGCCAGACAGTACGTCACGGTGCATCAATTTGTTTCCGGGGATGCCGATGCCTAGAGAAAGACAAAATCCCCCTTCGCAAAGGCGGCGAACCAGCCCCTACAGGTGGCTATTCATTACGGTCCGGCGACGCTAGGCTTTTGCGGCGTGCGGAGCGAGCGCCGCAAAAACACCTTTCGTTGCGGCGACGGCTGCATCGATGTCCGCGCGATCGACGTCGCAGTGCGTGACGAATCGCACCGTGTACTTCCCCGTAGTGCCCGCCAGCACGCCGTTCTTTTCGAGGAGCGCGCAGATGTCACCGGCGGTTTTTCCGGTCGAGGCCACGTCGAAGATCACGATGTTCGTCTCGACGGCATTCGGATCGATCGCGATTCCGCTTACCGGCGCCAGCGCTTGAGCGAGATGCTTGGCGTTTTCGTGGTCGATGTGGAGCCGCTTTGGCGACTCCTCCAGCGCGATGAGCCCCGCTGCAGCCAACACACCCACCTGACGCATGCCCCCGCCGAGCATCTTGCGTCCGATGCGAGCTTCGCCGATGAATTCGGGCGAGCCGAGCAGCATCGAGCCAACCGGCGCTCCGAGCCCCTTGGACAGGCAGAACATGATGGAGTCGAATTTCTTCGTCAGCGCCGCGACGCTTTTCCCCGACGCGACGCTCGCATTGAAGATGCGCGCACCGTCGAGATGAACGCGCAGACCGGCGGCGTGCGCCTTGTCGCAGACGTCTTCCATCGTCGCGAGCGGATACACGGTGCCGCCGTGCATGTTATGCGTATTTTCGAGCGTGATGAGCGCGGTTTGCGAATCGTAGTAAATCTTTTCGCGGATCTGCGCCTCGATCAGCTCCCAGGTGAGAAATCCCTTCCGCGCGGGAATTGGCCGGGGGGTGACGCCGGCGACCGCGCACATCGAGGCCATCTCGTACAGGTTCACGTGGGCGCGCTCTTCGCAGATCACTTCGTTCGTCGGGCGCGTCCAGCCGCGAATCGCGAGCAGATTGCCCATGCATCCGGCCGGCACAAAGAGCGCGGCTTCTCGGCCGAAAATTTCTGCGGCGCGTTCCTGGAGGCGATTGACCGTGGGATCTTCGCCGTACACGTCGTCGCCTACCTCGGCGCGCGCCATCGCCTCACGCATGGCGGGCGTGGGCCTGGTGACGGTGTCGCTTCGGAGGTCAATCGGGCCGGGCTTTCCGTTAACTGTGTCGTGGGTCATTCGTCTGGTCCTTCAAGCGAGAAGTTCGGAGAAAATTTCGTTCGATACGGCCAGCCGATCGGGGGCCAGGCGCACGTTAGCACCGTCGAGCTGGAGAAGACCTTGCGTCGCGAGCGCGTCGATTCGTTTGCGAAGGTCCGCCGCGCTGTATTGGCGCTCGATGCGCGCGAAGTCGATGCCATCGAGCTGGCGCAGGCCTAGGAAAATTTCCTCTTCGAGCGCTTGCTCCTGCGTGACGGGCTCGATCTGCTCGCGGGTACTCTCGCCACGTTCGATGCGCGCGACGTAGTCCGCCGAGTCATGCACGTTCGCCCAGCGCTCCGCGCCATCAAACGAATGCGCGCCCGCGCCAAAGCCGAAATACGGCGCGCGCTGCCAATATTTCAAATTGTGGCGCGAGCGGAAGCCCGGCTTCGCCCAATTTGAAATTTCGTAATGTTCGTACCCGGCAGCCGCGAGGCGCGCGCACGCGGTCTCGTAAAAGTCGCACGATTCGTCGGGCGTTGGCACCGAATCCGCGCTGTAGCGCGAGCCACTCGAGAGAATTTCTTTGCCGAGGCGACTGCCTTCGTCGACTTCGAGCATGTAAATCGATACGTGCTCGGGCGCGATCGCGATCAATTCATCGAGGGACTGCGACCACGAGGCAGCGGCCTGATGCGCGAGGCCGGCGATCAGGTCCATGCTGACGTTCGCAAAGCCGGCGGCGCGAAGCGCGTCGTTCGCAGTGGCGATATGTTCGCGGCGGTGCATGCGGCCGGCAGCTTGCAACTCTCGATCGACGAACGACTGCACGCCGAGGCTGATGCGCTTGAATCCAGCGGCGCGCCACTCGCGCGCTTTTTCGAGTGTGATTGTCTCGGGATCGGCTTCCAGAGTCACTTCGAGGCCGGCGTCACTCGTGGCGAACGTCGAGGACTCTCGCATCGCGTCAATGATTCGGTTCAGATCGTCCGGGTCGAGAAGGCTGGGCGTGCCGCCGCCGAAATAGACGGAATCGATCGCCGCTCTCGGCTTCGACGCAAATGTCTCGCGGATTTCGCGTACAACGGCGTCTGCGTAGGGCTTATAGCGGTCGCGCGCGACCACGCCGGTGTGGAAATTGCAGTAGGTGCAGCGCGTCTGGCAGAACGGCACCTGGATGTAGATACCCAGCGGTTTCATGGGAGGAGTAATTCTACCGCATAAGCGGGTGGGTGCTGTTCGAGACGACGTGGAGGTGCCGTGGAGTTGGGTGCTTTCGATCGGTGGAGGAAAAATTTGCTGCGGAGCGAGGTCGGCGTTGTGCTTGTGACAGGCCAACTCGAAGCGGCGCTATTGGGCGTCGGGGACGATTTTGAGCCACAGCTCGCGATGGCGGGGCCCGTCGAAGTCGGCGAAGTAGATGACTTGCCATTGCCCGAGCGCGAGTTTTCCGTTTTCGATGAAGATGGTTTGGGAGGTGCCGGCTAGCGCGGTTCTTACGTGGGAATCGGAGTTGCCTTCATCGTGCGCGGACTTCTTCAGGATGGGGACGAGGCGATTGAATTCGGATTCGATCTCCTGAGCGACGGCGGGATCGTAGCCTTCGTTAATCAGGATACCGGCCGTCGTGTGGGGCACGTAAAGATGGCAGACGCCGCTCTGGCAGCCGGACTCGCGCACGGCGTCGGCAACCTCGTCCGTGATGTTGACCAGTTGCGTGCGGCGGGAAGTGCGGATGGTTAAGATGAGGCGCTTCCGTGGCGATACAGAGCTTTTCACCGTTCGCTGGCCTCCCCCAAACCGGACGCAGACTGAAGTCCACGCTACGGCGTTATTTTACCGATACACCGCATCGGAAAGGCAACTTTCCGCGCTCCGAGGCTCGATGATACGATGTTCTCCGTCGCAGCAACTTCTCGTCGTCGCAGCGTTCCGGCGCGGTCGCCAAGTGGTAAGGCAAAGGTCTGCAAAACCTTTATCGGCGGTTCGATTCCGCCCCGCGCCTCCAATTCCCTCCTCGCGCCGCAAAACCTGATCCAATCATTCACGTCGTTTGCCTGCGTAGGGCGCCTACAGTAAACTCGAAGTTTCGCACTCAGTCTGGAGAGACGCCGATGCTGGTCGTGATGCAGTCCCAAGCCACCGAGGAACAGGTTCGCGCCGTTTGTGGCGTGATCGAATCGCTCGGCTACAAAGCGCACCCGATGCCGGGCGCGGGACGGACGGCGATCGGCATCACGGGCAACACCGGAACGTCGGACCTGGTGGCGCTGGAGTCGATGCCGGGCGTGGGCGAGTGCATCGCCGTCACCAAGCCCTACAAGCTCGTGAGCCGCGACATCAAGCCGGAAACCAGCGTGGTGAAGGTGCCGACGCCGCTCGGGGACGTGCTTTTCGGCGGTGAATACGTGGGCATGGTGGCTGGACCGTGCGCGATCGAGACGCGCGAGCAGGCGTTCACTGTGGCCAAACTTACCAAGGCGGCGGGCGCGCACCTTTTCCGCGGCGGCGCGTACAAACCGCGCACTTCGCCCTACAGCTTTCAAGGACTCGGCGAAAAAGGTCTGCAAATTCTCGCGGACGTGCGGAATGAATTTGGTCTCGGCGTGATCACCGAGGCGATCGACAACGAATCACTGGACCTCGTAGAGAAGTACGCGGACGTGATCCAGATCGGGGCGCGCAACATGCAGAACTTCTCGCTGCTGAAGCATGCCGGACAGGCGCGTAAGCCCGTGCTGCTGAAGCGCGGCATGAGCGCGACGCTGGAGGATTTACTGCTCGCGGCCGAATACATCATGTCCGAGGGAAATTACGCGGTGATTCTGTGCGAGCGTGGCGTCCGCACGTTTTCGGACCACACGCGCAACACGCTGGACCTGAGCATCGTACCCGCCGTGCAGCGGCTGAGCCATTTGCCGATCGTGGTGGATCCTTCGCACGGCACCGGGCGGCGCAACAAAGTGCTGCCGCTTTCGCGCGCGTCGGTGGCCGTGGGCGCAGACGGCCTGCTGGTGGAAGTGCATCACGATCCGGATCGCGCGCTTTCGGATGGGCCGCAGTCAATACGCCCCGAGGACTACACGCGGCTGTACGCGGAAGTGAAGCAGATCGCCGCCGTGGTGGGCCGCACGCTGAATTGATCTCAGGGTGCATCGGTGCGTGCCGTTGCGCGCGCCGCGCGAAAACCGTGGCATTCTTCCCCGCCGAACCTATACTTCACAGCCAACGACGCCAAGGATTTCGACGACTCGATCGATGACGCGCCGACTGAACTACCGCCTCGTTTTTTTGTTGCTGCTGCTCGCGGGCCTCGCCGTTCGCGAAGTCGCGCTGGAGCTGCGGCCGTCGTTTTTACGTCCGGGGCTGCACATGCTCGCATATGTGGGAAATTCGGGCGACGGCACAGTTTCAGCAATCGATCTGGTTTCATTGTCGCGGCCGACCACGATCGCCACGGGCCCATCGCCGAGCGGGCTGCGCGCGCATCCGAAACGCGCGGAAGTGTGGGGCGTGAGCACGGACGGCGGTTACGCGTGGGTGATCGACGCCGCGAGCGGGCACCTGACGGCAAAAATTCCGGTAGGCGCGCTGCCCTACGCGATCGATTTCTCGCCTGACGGATCGCGTGCATACGTGGCGGCCTCCGGCGCGAATACCGTGGTGGCAATCGACACGGCGACGAGGCAAGTGGTGGCGCACGGGAGCGCGGGGCGGCGGCCGTGGATCGCGCGCGCCACGCCCAACGGAAAGCT
Source organism: uncultured Acidobacteriota bacterium (assembly GCA_963702125.1). Lineage (GTDB taxonomy): Bacteria > Acidobacteriota > Terriglobia > Acidiferrales > UBA7541 > Palsa-295. The sequence goes on along the minus strand of OY969716.1, from coordinate 1,431,999 downwards.
GGTGGTTGTTTCGAACCGCGACGATGCGACGGTATCGCTGCTCAATGCGCTGACGCTTGCGCCCGTGGCGACGATCGCGACCGCGCCCTCGCCTGAGCAAATCGAAATTCTGCCGGACAGCTCGCGGGCGTTTGTAACGTCGGGCGATGTGGATCAAGTTTCAGCGATCGACCTGGTGCAGCACGTGCTGCTCGCGAACCTCGCGCTGGGCGGCACGCCGAGCGATCTGGTGCTGAAGCCGGATGGCGGCGAACTTTACATTCCGTCTGCGAATGCGCACGGCGTAATCATCGTGAATACGAGGACGATCGAGGCGGGCGATTTTCTGCTGGTGGGGATGTCGCCGTCGTCGGGCGCGTTTGATGCGGCGGAAAATATGCTGTACGTGACGGATTCGGCGGCCGGGCACGTGGTGCCGATCAATGTGGAGACGCGGCACGTGGGGACGCCGATTCAGGTGGGCCAGAACCCGCGCGACTGCATCACGACGCCCGGCGGCGATCTGCTGCTGGTGGTGAATTCGGGCTCGAACGACCTGGCGGTGATCCGGCCGAAGACGAGCGCGCTGATCACGATCGAGCCGGTGGGCGCGCAGCCGCGCGAAGTGGCGGTGAAAATTTTTTAGACTGCACGCCGGTGCGCTAGTCGGTGGTCACCGTCAAGGTGAGTGGCAGCGAGCGCGTCACCGTGGTGGAGGCTGCCGTCTGATAGCTGGCCGTCACTGTGAGCGAATAGCTCTGCGACGACGGCGGATTTGGCGGATCGCTTGCCGCGCTTCCGCCGCCGCAGGCCGTAAATCCAAACACAAGCAGGCACATCAATATGGCGAATGCTGTGGCGGCGCGCACATTGCCCGCGATGGCACGGGCGCGCGTCGAGCCAAACGCGAACGCGCATCCGAAAGCTGCAATCGCAAGCAACGGCCAAGCATATTTCGCGTTGCTCGGCCGGTGGTCGAGCCAGCGCGCAACCAGGGCGGCGCGATGCGCGTCGGCGGTGGCGGTGGGGATCGACACGGCGAAGGCTTGCTGCGCGTTCGCTGAGGCGATGATGGAGGTAGGCGCGACGGTGCACGTCCCCGGCAGCGACGTGCCGCTACACGAGAGAGTCACGGTCCCGGTGAATCCTCCGATCGAGGTGAGGTCGAGGCTAAAACTGGCGGTGGTTCCCGCCGCGACCGAAATGCTCGCGCCGCCGCTCGACGCCGGGCCTAACTCGAAATCGTCGGCGCTGCCGGTGAGCGCCACGCTGGCCGGGGCGGTTTGCGCGTTGGACTGAATCGTAAGCGTTCCGGTTCTCGTCGATGAGGCCACTCCGCTCACCGGATTGAATGACACCTTAAATGTGCACGTTGACCCTGACGCCAAAGGAGTCGGACACGGATTGTTCGGCAAGGAAAAATCGGATGTATCGCTTAGAGATATCGCCGACACGACGAGCATCGCCGGGCTCGAAGCTGTGTTCGTCACCGTGATCGCTTGTGTCGCGCCTCCACCACCGGCGAGTTGGCTGCCGAAATTGGCGGTGGTGGGTGAGACGCTCATCTGCGCCATCACCGCGTTGCCGCTCACGGCAATCGACTGCGGGCTTTGCGGCGCGCTGTCGAATATTTGCACCACAGCCGTGCGGTTGCCCGGTTGCGTCGGGTTGAAAGCGATGCTCAACGCGCAGGACGCCTTCACAGCGAGGGTCGCCGGGCAATTATTCGGCGCCGTGAAGTCCGCGGCGTCGGCGCCGCTGACTGCAATCGAAGAAATCGCGAGAGGCGATGAGCCGGAGTTTGTAAGTGTGACGTTGACCGGCGCGCTCGTGAGGCCGATTGTGCTGGTACCGAATCCCACGCTGGCTGTCGAGAGCGTGGCGCCGATCGTCACGGCCGTCGCTTGGAGCGGCACGACTTGAGGGCTGCCGGGGGCGTTGTCTGAGACGTTAAGCGTCGCGGAAAAATTGCCGGTGGTCGAGGCGCTGAAGGTGACCGCGATCGTGCATGAAGTTGCCGCGGGGATCGTGCCGCCTGAGAGTGGACATCCTCCGGCAGCGCCGGGCGAAATTGTAAAGCTGCCCGCGTTGCCGCCGGTCAGCGAAACGCCCGACAACGTTCCGGCGGCAGTTCCGGCGTTTTCCACCAGCACCGTTTCGGTGACGCTGGTGGTGCCAACGCCGGTAGGCGGAAACGAGATGCTTGGCGGCACAAGTTCCACGTTGGGCGCGTTGGCGGCGCTGGATCCGCTGAGGGCGACCGAAGCCTGGCCTGACGGAGTGCCCTGCGAGGAATAGCTCACAAGCAGCTGGGCCGCGAAGGTTCCGCTTGCAGCGGGCGTAAACGTGACGGCCGCGATGCAGGTTGAAGTTGGCGCCATGGTCTGGCAGCTTCCCGGCACCACGTTGAACGCGTTCGAATTCTGGACGGCGTAAGCGAGGGACAGAGTGGCGTCCGACGTATTCACGAGTTGGATGGTCTGTTCCGCCTCGGTGGTGTTGGGCGGAATGCTCGCGAAGACCAGCGCGGCGGGAGTGGCGGTGAGCAGGCTCTGCCCGACGCCGACGGCCGGAATCACTTGTGCGCCGCCGGGCGCGTTGTCAGTGATGGTGATAAAGGCCGTTTCGGTGCCGGCGATTGACGGTGTGAATCCAATTGCAAACGAACACTTCGACTCCACTCCCATCGGCCCGACGGGAGGAACCGATGCCGGCAAACAACTTGAGGTGCCCAGCAACGTGAAATCGTCCTGGTTCGGGCCGCTGATTTCAATGCCGTCCGCAGGGATCACGAGCGCCTGATCGCCGGAGTTATAAACCGCGATCGGTTCGCTGGTCTGCACACCGATTGGCGACGTGCCGAACGTCAGTGACGCGCGATTGAATACCACGCTCGGCGATGACAACGATTGCGAGAGCGTAAGACCCTCGACGAACGCGTCCGGCAGCGCAGGCGATTGGCTGCAACTCACGCAAACCTGCTGAAATCCATTGGCCGGATTTCCTGGCGGCGCGAAGTCCGATGAAGTTGTATCGCCCACCACATAAACGTTTCCGTTGGCATCGGCGGCCACAGCGTTTCCGTGGGCGACGCTCGAGCCCGAGCTGAGCTGTCCACCGAGTGGCGTCGCGAACAGCAGCCCCGCGCCGTTCGCCGTTGGATCGATCTCTGCGACAAACGCGCTCGAACTGCCTTCGAACGGTTTCAGGTTGTAGAGCCAAGGAAACGTGGGCGAAGTTGTGGTGCCCGCGATGTAAATGTTTTTGTCCGCCCCGTAAAAGATTGCATTCCCGGAGTCGCTACCACCGCCGCCAAGATACGTGGCGTACGCGAGAGAAGTCCCGAAATTGACGTTCTGCGAAATCACCGCGAGAAACGCGTTGGCCGCGGCGCCCGATCCGAGCGCGGGCTGAAAGGCCGGTACCGCCGCGTTCTGCGGAAAATTTACTGACGAGGTGGAGCCGGTGACGTACACCATTTGAGGCGGCGCGGCATTGATGGCGATGCCGGTGATTTTGTCGGTTCCCGAACCTCCCAGCATCGTGCCGTAAGACTCGTCGGCCGTGCCCGTGCCCGACGGCCGAATCTTGATCACGAAACCGTCGAAGTCGCCTCCTCCGTATGTGGGCTGCTGCGGAGGCTGAATCGTATTGAGAAACGGAAAGCCCTGCGAGTTCTGGGGATTGGACGAGCTGCCCGCGAGATATACATTGCTCTCGGAATCCACCGCGATTCCACTCACCGTCGCAATGCCGTAGATGCCGAGGTATGTGCAATAGAGGATTGAGCTTTTTCCGTGTACCGGCGCGGCGAACTCAACGAAAAAACCGTCTGTGAAACTTCCGCCGCTTTCGCCGGCTGTCTGCCCAGCTTCATAAACCGGCTGAAACGCCGTGCCCGTCGTCGAGCAATTGGCATTCGCCATGGAGGACGGACAGATGGGAAGATTCGTCGAGGTCGTGTCCATGCCCACGAAAATCTGTCCGGCGGGACCGAACGCGACGCCGCCATTCGAGAGCTTCGCTTCGTTGCCGTTGCCGCCGAAAAGCGTGGAAAACGTCAGCGAACCATCGGCCTGGCTCAATTCCGACACAGCGACGTCATTTACGGTAATCGTGCTGCCGCCATTCACTGGATACGTGCTGCCGTCGGTCACCGGATAATCGCCCGAGGTGGTGGTCCCAGCAATCGCCAAATTCCCTGCCGCATTGACCGCGATATTTCCGCCCGCCTGCGTTCCGCTGCCGCCGATAAATGTGAGGAACGCCAGCGAGGCCGGGCCCGATTTCCCCGGAATAATTTTCGCCACAAAGAAGTCCGACTGCCGCGCTCCATTCGCGTAGCTGAGATTGAACGAGTCAGGAAATGTCTGAGCCGAAGTCGTGGTTCCGCCAACGTAAACATTTCCCGCGCTGTCCACCGCGACGCTCGATGCGGAATCGGTGCCGGTGCCGCCGAGAAAACTGAAATACGTCACCTCGATTGCCGGATCGATCACCAGTTCGTCGGCCGCATCGCGGCCCTCGACGCTGAATCCGACCGTGCCGTCCGCGGCCATCACATACCCGCTCGCGAGATACTTGCGGCGCGTTCTGGTTCCCGCGCGCTCGATTTCGTACGACACCGGCTTTCGCATTCGGAATTCGCCGAGAGCGTCGCGCGCAACCAGGTCGCCGCCCGATTCCACGCGCCACTTCAAATCATCCGGCGATAGCTGCAGCGCAATCCGTGAGGAATCCACGCCCGCCGCTACGTCCAAGTCGTATTCCGCTGCCCCATTCGTGCTGCGCAACACCACGTCGATGCCCGGCACCACTTCCTTCGCGCGCACGGCGGTGAAGTTTGCAACGTGCGTCCGCCACTTCGAAGTATCGCTGCCCAAAAAATAATTGGTTTCCGCTGTCAATTTCTCCTCGCCCTGCCACTGCAGCGGCGCGAGTTCCTGCGCTGCACCCTGATTCCGGTCGCTCCGCGACGGACGAGTCCCGTCGAAGGGCCGCGCAGCCGAAGCCCCGGCCGCGCGCGACGATTTGCCGCGACCACCGCTTTTTCGGCGTTTGCGAGACTTCCCGGTCCGTCCCTTCGAACTTTTGCGATGCTTTCGCGGCTTCGCGCCATCGCCATTCGCATCGGCATCGACAAATCCAATCTCAACGCGATGCGTAGCGCCCGCGTCGCTCGACTCAATCTCGACCCCTTGCGCCGTTAGCTGGTACAGCGCACCGCGCGCCCGCGCTGTGAATTGTGCGGCACCGCCAGGCTGCGCCGCGCTTTGCTCAAACATGATTGGCAGCGAAAAGTCGGCTTGCCGCGGGACGGGTCGTGGCGCCACGTCCAACGCAGTCTGGGCAAGGGGCTCTGTCGCTCGGTTCAGCGGCTTCGAAATAAGCGGAGCCAAAACCGGAGTCGTCGCCTTCGCGTCTGCGCCACCACGCACAGATCTTCGCGCGACGTCGTCGGCAACACGCAGGTCACGGTGCCTGACAGCCGCGCGATCCGGCATTAGAGTTGATGCAAGGAAAAAGACAGAAATTACCACCGCCGCGGCAGCCACGCGGACACACGTCCCCGACGAGCGCATCGCGCCCTCCACCGGACATCTTTTTGGGATCCGCCCCGGAGACTTTTCAAGACACGGCCACGCGCCGGCTTGCTCTCGCTCCGGGAGGTTGCTGCTAGGGGGTAGGCGGACTATGTCGCGAATCCGTGTAAATGTCAATACGTGTCAACGACAGAAAACAACCTGGAAGACGATTCAGAAAATGATTGGGCGGGCCGAGTTGCACAGGGCGCTCCATGCACAGTTCATGGTGTTGTGGGCAGCGTTGCGCAGGCAGAAATGCCTACCCCACGCTGGGCGGGTCGGCTGGCACGGGCGCAGGCTTGACGGAATCCCACGCAAAATTCTCTTCACCGAGCGCAACGTCGAGCATGCCATCGACGGGCAGCACTTCGATCGGCAGCCCTTTCTCCCACAGCGATACGCTGACCATCAAGACGTCCCTGCCCGTCAGATCAAACAGCTCGCGCGGCAAACTCAACTCGATAATTTTCCCGTACGCGACCTTCAGCACCTCTTCCACGTGGAGCAGACACGCTCCGCCCTGCTCCATGCCGAACCGGACGATCTTGCCGTCCACGACGCGGATTGTGATTCGCGTCTCGCGGGAGTCCCAGACCATCACGCGCAGCTGAAAGTCCTTAATCTCCGCGATCGATTCCTGCACGGGATCAACGCGCAAATAAAAATAATCCGCGCCGAATCCGTAGCGCACGTCGCCCAGCACGCGCGAACGGCCATGCATCGTGCCGCCGCGCGGATCGGTGGAATAAAGCCCCGCGCCGATCCACTCGAAGTAGTTCGTCTCGCGCCCATCGACCACCACATCGAGAAACGATTCCGGCGCTTCACGGTGCGCGCGCTCCGGCGCTTTCTTTATCGGATGGGCGAGCACCTGCGGCGAAGGTTCGCCGAGCGCGGTGTAAATTTCCGTAAGCTGCTTGCGGTAAAGCTGGTCGAATTCGGCGTCGTTCGCCGAACCATGCTCCGGCCCGTACCACCAATTCCAGTCGCTGCCTTCGGCCGCGAGAATCGATTCGTACGCACGCGCCAGCTGTTCCTTGCCCGGTGTGCCGGTGGCAGCCGCGCGCTCCGCCACCCGCGCGTAGGTGTGGCGCGCATCCCTGAGCAAGTCCCACGAGCGCACGTCTTCGGCGTGGCCAATCCACACGTCAAAATTCGCATTGATCCATGAGGCAGGAAAAATTCCGTCCATCTTCGGCGCGTCGGAATTCGCCGCGATGGCTTCGGTCACCGTTAGCGCGTGAATTTCGGGATCGTCCTGAATCTTGCGGTAGAATTCGCGCAGAAATTGGCGGCCGTTGCCCGGATAGTATTCCCACGCGTTCTCGCCATCGAGAATCACGCTCACCGTCGCCGTGCGGCCCGCCGGCTCGCGATCGCCAATCGCGCGGATGCGCCGGTGAAAATCGTCGGCGGCTGCCTGCGCGCCCATGCGGCTGTAAACGAATCCCACCAGGTCCGAGACGTAGTGGTCGCGGAAAAATCCGTACATCTCGCCGCTCGGCCGCGCCAGCTTCCACGGCGTATAAAGGTCCGGCCCATTTTCCGGATATCCCGCCGCGTCGCGCCAGAAGCCGATATTGCGCGTGCGCCCCAGTACGCCTTCGTCCGTTGCGAACCACTGGAAGCCCAACTCCGCCGCGATTCCCAGCGCTTGATCGCTCACCGATCCTTCCGACGGCCACAATCCCGCCGGCGGCTTTCCAAACACGCGCTCGTGGTACGCCCGCGCGCGCACGAGCTGCTCGCGCGCATCTTCGGGAAATCGAAACGGCGGCTTCGGCAGCGGGGTGTGAGGATTCGAGACGCGCGCGATGTCCGTATCGCAAAGCAGCGGCAGGATCGGGTGGTAGTAGGGCGTCGTCGAAATTTCGATTTGTCCCTGCTCCGCCGCGATTCGATAGGCGGGCAGCACGGCGCCGAGCAGCTCGTGCTGCTTCTGCTTCAGCGCGATTTTGTCTTCTTCGGTGAATCCGCGGCCGCGAGCCGAAAGCGCATTGATCACCGGATCTTTCGCGATAAATTCCTCGTCCATCCACGCCAGCTGCGAAAGCAACTGCAAGTCGCGCCACGCCTGCGCGTCGAATGTGGAAGCGCAAGCCTGCGCGCCCGCAAGGCGCACCTGGCCCTGCAGCTCCGCGAAACGCGGCCAGCGCTGAATGAAGCTGTCGTTTACCTGAAATGCGCGCTCGAGAATCTCGCGCTTCGCTTCGGGCTTCAGCGTGTCGGCGGGCGCGAACGCGAGGTCGAACCACGGCTCTTTGAACGAGCCGCTCGCGTACTCCTCAATCTGCGCGGCGAGTAGCGGAACGAAATTGAACGTCGCGTGTACGGTGGGAAATTCGCTGAGGACTTTCACCATGCCCCAGTAGTCTTTCAGCGCGTGGAGCCGCGTCCACGGCAGCATGTACCGGCCCGTGGACGGGTCGCGATACTGCGGCTGGTGCATGTGCCACATCAAAACCAGATTCACCCGAGCCAAATCGCAAACTCCTCTTCGGTGGATTCACGCCACTCGATCGCCGGGCGATCAAGCGGCTGGGCGCGGCGTGACATTCATCGCGGCACGGCGTGAATGTACGGCTGGGCGCTCCAACGGACACGGTCGGTCTCCCAATCTTCGCATCTTCCCCGCGCGAGCTAAACAGCTTTCACGCACCACGGAACCGCCGGGTCAACATGCTAGAATCCAGTTCGCGCTCATGCGCTTGCTCGATAAATATATCGGTCGCGAAGTTGCCTCGCACGCCGCGCTGGGCCTCGCCGTCTTTACCTTCGTATTTTTTGTTCCGCAGCTCGTTCGCCTGATGGACATCGTGGTGCGCCATTCGGGTGGATTCGGCACGGTGCTGCTGATTTTCCTGTGCTCGCTCACGCCCGTGCTCGCCTTCACAATTCCGATGGCTGTGCTGGTGGGAGTGCTCATCGGGCTGGGCCGGCTGTCGGCGGACAGCGAAATTGTGGCGATTCATGCGTGCGGGATCAGCCTCCGGCGTCTTTTGGTGCCGATCGGTCTCGTCGCGCTCGGAGCTGGATTCGGAACATTAATCTTAACGTTTTGGTTGAGCCCCGCCGCAGTGCGCACGTTGCGCAGCCTGGAAGCTCAAGTGTTGTCTTCACAGGCGCCGTTTGCGATCCAGCCGCGTGTGTTCGACGAGAGATTTCCTCACGTAATACTTTACGTTCAGGACGTGGAGGCGGCCGCGACGCGCTGGACGGGCGTTTTCCTTGCATCGAACGCTGCCAACACGACGACGACCGACGTGACGCTCGCGAACAGCGCGCAAGTGGTTCAATCCCCGGACCAACATCAGATCGAATTGCATCTCGGCGCCGGCAGCACGCACGAATACGACCCCAACGAGCCGAACCACTACAACGTCACCACATTCGGCGAGAGCGAAATTCCGATCGACATTGTCTCGGCCGCGGTTACGCCGAAAAACCAGAACGTGATCGACGCGGAGCGGTCGGTGTCGTCGCTGCTCGCGGATCGCGGGCCTCACTGGCGCGACGCCCGTGTTGAGTTTCACCGGCGCATCGCGTTTCCAGCGGCGTGCCTGGTGTTCGCGCTGCTTGGCGTTCCGATTGGGGTGCGGCCGCGCCGCGGCGGACGAGCGGCGGGGCTGATCCTCACTTTGGTCCTGATCGGCGGGTACTACTTCCTCTTTGTGACGGGCGCGCACATGGCGCAGCAGGGGCAGGTCGCCCCGTGGCTCGGCATTTGGTCGGCCAATATCGCGGCACTGGTGGCTGGATTTATTTTTCTGCGGAGCATCGAATCGATTCGCAAGCCCAACGCGGTGTGGGCGTGGATTGAAGCGCTCTTCACACGGAAGCGGCCCGAGCAGCGGCGCGAGATCGACGCGGCTCCGATTCCAGCGGCGGCCGGGCTTAAGAATGGAAACGGCGGCGCCGCGAAAGCGGGAGACGACTCGAGCGCAATTGCGGCGCGCGCAGCGGCGCGGTCTGGCAGCGCGGCAAGCTTCCCGATGCTGATCGATATTTATTTGCTCGAGACGTTCTTCTATTACTTCCTCGTGCTGCTCGCGGGATTCGTGCTGATTTTCGACGCATTTACGCTGTTCGATTTGCTCGCGGACATCTCGCGGAACCACATACCCGTGTCGATGGTGCTGAACTATTTCCGGTATCTGGTGCCGCTGATGGTGTATCAGCTGGCGCCGCTGGCGACGCTGGTGGCGACGCTCGTGACGCTCGCGGTGCTGGCGAAAAATAACGAGGTGATCGCGTTCAAGGCGAGCGGCATCAGCCTGTATCGCATCGTGCTTCCGCTCACGCTCGCTGGATGCGTAGTGGCCGGTGGCATGTTCCTGCTCGACGATAGCTTTCTTCCCTACGCCAACCAGCGCCAGGACGCACTGCGCAACGAAATCAAAGGCCGGCCCGCGCAGACCTATTTTCAGCCGGCGCACCAGTGGATCTTCGGCGAAAACAGCAAAATCTATAACTACGGACTCTTCGATCCCGACCAGCAATTGTTTGGCGGACTCAGCGTTTTTGAACTCGATCCCGGCACGTTTCAATTGAAGCGCCGCGTGTTTGCTTCGCGCGCGAGCTGGGAGCCGACGCAAAACACCTGGGTGCTCACCGGCGGGTGGGTGCGCGACTTCGACGCCAACGGTAAAGAGACGAAATACGAGCCTTTTAAGGTGTTTTCGCTCGCGGAACTCACCGAGCCGCCGAGCTATTTCCGGCGCGAAGTGCGGCAGTCCTACCAAATGAATTGGAGGCAGCTCAGCGAGTACATTCAGAGCCTCAAGCAGGCGGGATTCGACACGTCGCGGCTGTCGGTACAGTGGCAGAAGAAATTCGCATTCCCGCTGATCGCCGCCGTGATTGTTTTTCTTGGGGCGCCGTTCGCGTTTCTTACCGGGACGCGCGGTGCGATCGGCGGTGTGGCCGTGGCGGTGGGAATTGGGATTGTGTACTGGGCGACGGCGGCGCTATTTGAGGCGATGGGTTCGGTTGGGCAGCTGCCGCCGCTGCTCGCGGGCTGGGCGCCGGATGCGATTTTCGGATTTCTCGGCGTGTACTTCTTTTTGAGGATGCCGACGTAGCGCGAAATTTCTTAAAGTAACGCCCGAAGCGTCCGTTTTGATCTGCGCTCGACACACTTCAAGTAATTTCTCGGCATGCGTCAGGGTATCGAAATTACTTCACTTGTCGGCAGTCCGACGTTTCGATGGTTCAGATGAAACTTCAAGCGTGAGACGGGCCGCGTAAAACGCGCGCGGGTAGCATGAAGATCGCCTTCAGTAGTTCCAACACTCCATCGACAGTGATGCCCACGATCCGGAACGGCAGCAGAAGCAGCCATACAATCGGATACAGGATTAGCGCAATCAGCGCCAGCGGCCAGCAAACAAACAGAAGCAGAAGCCACAGCAGAAATTTCAGCATCGGGTGCGCTCCGTCTCATAGCATCCTATAAAAGGTACGCATTTCGCGCCACAGATGTTTCGTGAAGGCCATTGCCTCACATTTCCTTCCCGGAGTGCGGTAGCGAATCCACCGCTGAATTTGCGGCAAATCCGCAAATTCACACTGAGAGAGCCCGGTGGGCTCTCGAACGTGTATCGCCGCGTTTCGAGCGCACTACCGCGGAATCAGCGAGCGAATCTTCTGTATCACGAGGTCAATTCCCACTTCGTTGTGCCCGCCCTCGGGGATGATCACGTCCGCGTTGCGCTTTGACGGCTCCACAAATTCCATATGCATCGGCCGCACCGTCTTCATATATTGATCGACGACCATCTCCGTGGTGCGGCCGCGCTCGCGCAAATCGCGCACCAGGCGCCGGATAAACCGCAAATCCGCGTCGGTATCGACGAAAATCTTGATGTCCATCAGGTCGCAGAGCGGCTTATTCTCAAAAATCAGAATGCCCTCCACAATAATCGCCGTCCGGGGCTCGATCCGCACCGTTCCCGCGAGCCGGCGGAAGTTTGGGAAGTCGTAAGTGGGCCTCTCAATCGCCTGGCCCGACCGCAACAGCCGGACGTGCTCGGTGAGCAGCGCCGTGTCCATGGAATTCGGGTGATCGAAATTCACCTGGACGCGCTCTTCGTAGGAAAGCGTCGGATAGTCTTTGTAGTAGTTGTCCTGCTGGAGTACGACGACGCTCGATTCAGAAAGCGCTTCGATGATCCGGCGCGTGATCGTGGTCTTGCCCGACCCCGTTCCGCCGCAGATTCCGATGACCAACGGCTCGATGCGCAATCGGTGCCTCGCTTACACGCTCATCTCTTACTTGAATGGCGAAGCTGGAAACTACTTCGCATCATCGGTCACCAATTCGGAGAAATCCGCGATCGTCGAGAATTCCTTGTAAAGCGATCCTAGAAGCGAGAGCCGGTTCGCGCGAACAGCGGGATCTTCAACCATCACCATAACCTTGTCAAAGAACCCGTCCACGCTCGGTCGCATGCGAGAAATCACTTCAAGCGCTTCTTGATATTGCCGTGCGCGCTTACTGAGCGCCGCTTCTCGCCCAATCTTCGTGTAGGCTTCGAACAATTCCCGCTCCGCGGCCTCGGTAAATAGTTGAGGCTGTACTTGAGGTCTGTTTGCTTGAACGCCGCCACCATTCTTTTCGAGAATATTTCGAATACGCTTGAAGGACGCGGCCAGTGGCGCGAAGTCTTTCGTAGAACGAATACGCTTCACCGCACGCACGCGCTCCACCGCGTCCACCAAGTCGTCCGAGTTTGCCGCAAACGCCGCGTTCACCTCATCCGCCGCGAACCCTTCCTTCTCGCGCAGAATGAATCGCGCCCTCTCGAGAAGAAAGTCGAGCACCTGCTTCTGCACGTCGGCGCTTACCTCGATCCTCGGGCCATACTCATGCAGCGCCTTCGCCGCCGCTGAAATCGCCGCACCAAGCGAGAGCGGAAGCTTCAGGTCCAGAATAATCTTCACGATGCCCAGTGCCGCGCGCCGCAACGCGAAGGGATCGCTCGATCCCGTGGGAATCGCGCCTACGGCGAAGCAGGCGACGATCGAATCCAGCTTGTCTGCGAGTGCCACAGTGCAGCCGGTCAAATTCCGAGGCAGAGGATCGTCCACGCCCACCGGATTATAGTGGTCGTACACCGCCCACGCAATTTCTTCGGGCTCGCCCTGCGCATGCGCGTATAAGCCACCTACGATGCCCTGCAGCTCGGTGAACTCCTTCACCATGTCCGTCACAAGGTCGCATTTCGCCAGTTCCGCCGCGCGATCCGCGCCCGCAACGTCCGCGTGCGAATTCCCTCCGGAGAACCACTGCTCGGAAATCCATCGCGCGATCGAACGCATGCGCTCGACTTTGTCGCCGTAACTCCCGAGACGCGATTCATAGGTGACCGCCGAGAGCTTCGGCAAATAGTCGGCGAGCCGACGCTTCTGATCGATATCCCAAAAGAAAACCGCATCGTCAAACCGCGCGCGCAACACACTTTCATGTCCCGCTTGAACCAATCCCTTGGGGTCGTTCGGCAAATTAATCACCGCCAGAAAATGCGGCACCAATTCCCCGTCCTTCGACTCCAACCCGAAGTATTTCTGGTGGTCGCGCATCACCGTGATCAGAATCTCATCCGGCAGTCGAAGATATTTCTCGTCAAAATCTCCAACAATCACCGAAGGATATTCGTTCAAGTAAGTCACGAGGTTCGCGAGCCCCGCGTCATCATGTAGTTGAAGTTTTTTCTTCCGCGTCACCGCATGGATCTCTTCCGAAATTTTCTTACGTCGTGCTTCAGGATTCGCCAATACAAAGTTCTTCTTTAACTTCGGCTCGTAGTCATCGACGCCCGAAATCGGAATATGTTTCTTCCCGAGGAACCGATGCCCGTCGGTGTGACTGCCCGACGCGACATCCGCGAAACTGAACGGCACCACTCGCCCATCCAGAAGTGCGACGATCCATCGCACCGGCCGGATAAACCGCGGCCCTTGCGCTCCCGTCCAGTACATCGACTTCGGCCAGGAGATCTCGTGTATTACTTGAGGAAGAATTTCAGCCAAAATTTTCGCCGTCGGCCTCCCGAGCACCGTCTGCGTCGCTGCGAGATAATCGCCCTTCGGCGTCGGCACGACGCTCAGTTGCGCGACCGTCACACCCTGCTTCTCCGCGAAACTCGTCGCTGCGCGCGTCGGCTGTCCTGCGGCGTCAAACGCCACCGACTTCGGCGGCCCCATCACTTCCTTCGTCACGTCCGGCTGCTGAAGCAGCACGCCGCGCACCATCGCGGTCAATCGACGCGGCGCGCCGTAAGCCGCCACGGCACGAGCCGCCGCATCCTTGGCGATCAGCCCGTGCTCCACCAACTTCGCTTCAAGCAGCGCCTTAACTTCCGTCGCCGCCTTCTCAATCATCCCCGCGGGAATTTCCTCTGCGCCAATTTCAAAAAGCAGATCGCCAAACTTCTTCCCAGCCGCCTTGGTTTCTTTCTTCAACTTCGCGACCTTCGTGATCATGCGTGCACCTCAGGCGCCACCTGAGATGTCGGCGCGGCCACCAGCTCCCGCTGCCTCAACCACAATTCCGCCCCCTTCACCGCCAGCTTGCGAATCCGCGCGATCAAAGCCGCGCGCTCCGTCACCGAGATTGCGCCACGCGCATCCAGCACATTGAAAAGGTGCGAACACTTCAGCGTCGTCTCGTACGCCGCCAGCACAGGAAACCGAGCAATCGTCGCGTCCGGCTTCTTCGGCCACGCCGCCAGAATTCTCTGCGCTTCCGCCTCGTTCAGCTCAAACTGTTTCCGGATCGCCGCCGCATCCGCATAATCAAAACTGTAAGACGACATCTGCTGCTCATCCGCCAGCCGCACTTGCCGGTACGTCACCGTGTCCGACCACCGCACGTCGAACACGTTGTCCACATTCTGCAAATACGCCGCGATGCGATCGAGCCCGTACGTCAACTCCACCGTGATTGGATCGAGATTCAATCCGCCGCTCTGCTGGAAATAGGTGAACTGGCTGATCTCCAGTCCATCAAGTAGCACTTGCCAACCAATTCCCCACGCGCCCAGCGTCGGCGCTTCCCAGTTGTCCTCTTCAAATCGAACGTCGTGATCCTTCAAGTTGATGCCCACCGCAGCCAGGCTCTCCAGATAAAGGTCCTGAACATCAGCCGGCGCGGGCTTAAGTATCACTTGAAGTTGTGTGTGCTTGTAGAGCCGCTTGGGATTCTCGCCGTAGCGTCCATCCGCCGGACGCCGGCTCGGCTGCGCGTACACCACGCGATACGGATCGGGCCCAAGCACGCGCAAAAATGTTTCCGGATGCATCGTGCCCGCGCCAACCTCTATATCGTAGGGCTGCTGCAGAATGCATCCGCGGCGAATCCAGTATTCTTCCAGCTTGAGAAGGATTTCCTGAAACGTCAGGCCTTTCGGTTTGGGCGCAGCTGCGCGACCGGCGGCCTTTTTCGATGAGGTTTTCACTCAGGCGGCTCCAGCATTTCCCGCGAGGTCAACTTGCGGTCGATTTGGTGTTCAATCACGTCCAGCATAACATCAGTCAAGTCTCGCGCAATTCGCGAAGGCACCATTTCTTCGGTGATTCCATCCAATTTTTCGCCGAGAATTTTTCGCGCGGCCGCCATCGTCTCCGGCGCGAGCGCGCGCATGCCCGGCCGCCTGCATTTTTCGCACACCAAGGCCGAAGCGCTCGGCGCAAAATACGCCGCAAGCGGATTTGCCGGCTCCGCCACCAGCAACCGCCCGCAGCGCGCGCACGATTCGAGCGACGGCAGCCAGCCTCCCAGCTTCACAGTCCAGATCGAAAAATACGCCAGCGGAAGCTCGAACTTCCCTCGCGTCTTAATGGCACGAGCCGTGAGCAGCAGCAGCCGGAAATTCGCATCCGCCGCTTCGTGGTCCGGCAGCACGGTTTCGGTAACTTCGCTCAGGATCGCCAACGCCACGCCGTTCGCGTAGTCGCGGAACGCGTCCATGAACGATTCGATCAGGTCGCACTGATTCACGCGCACCAGGTCGCGGTTTTCTTTCTCGTAAAACCAAATCTTGATGTACGACAGCCGCTCGAGCGTCGAGCCGAACTTGCTCTTCGTCTTTCGCGCACCGGATGCTACGCCGCGCACGCGTCCCATCGACCGTGTGAAGAAACTCACCAGGCGGTCTGCCTCGCCTAAAGGATAAGTTTGAAGAATGATCGCTTCGGATTCGTGAGTAGGCATTTGGTCTTTAAGTTTTTGTCACCGCGCCGACACTTCGCGCAACACTTCAACGCCCCTTTGCGCAACGCTTCAACATTGAATCACTCAACAAATTTTCTTATAGCACGAATTCAACTCATGCAATTCCCGAAACGCGCCTCGAACCAACATGAAGAATTTCGCAGCCGTCTTGCGGATCTACTTGAATCTTCTCACCACATTCAATCTCAATCGCAAGCGCGTCATAATCCGAGCTACGTGGAAAAATCTCAGGCGGTTCCTCAGCACAACTCCTACATTCAAGCATCGCTCGAATTATGGACTGCGGGGCGCCCGACCCAGCACAACCTCAACAAAAACTCGAGCAGTATGGCGTCATCCCGCACCGCGTCTCGACCTCAAATTGCACTTAAATAAAATAACCCGTCATCCTCAGGCCCTACAGAGCCGAAGGATCTCTCTTCGCGTTCTCCTCGAACATCGAGTCATCCGACTTCAAGCACCTCATACTCAAAAATCCCAGTCCGCCTTCAGATTCCGAATTTTCCATTTCGATTCTCAATGGCATACTCGACGGATGCCGAAGTCGTCCGCCGCGAAGAGTCCGCAAGCGTGATTCCCCTAAAAGACCTCCAGCCCCGCCGCTCCACTCCCGTCGTCACGCTCTCGCTGATCCTGGCGAACGTCGCAGTATTCCTCCACCAAATCTCGCTCCCGCCCCGCGCCGGCGACGCCTTCGTAGGTCACTACGCCGTAGTCCCCGCAAAAATCTCGCTCGCCCTCGCCGGCCATCACTACACGCTCGCCGATGCTCTGATTCCCCTGTTCACGTCGATGTTTCTCCACGGCGGCTGGCTGCACATCATCGGCAACATGTGGTTTCTGTGGATCTTCGGCGCAAACGTGGAAGACCGCATGGGCAGTTTCAACTATCTCATCTTCTATCTGATCTGCGGCATCGGCTCCGGCGTCGCACAGACTTTCTTTTCGTGGGGCTCGCACATTCCCGCGCTCGGAGCGAGCGGCGCGATCGCCGGAGTCCTGGGCGCATATATCGTCTTCACGCCAGAGTCGCGCATCCTCACGCTGGTACCCCTCTTCATCATCTGGTTCATGGCGCGCATTCCCGCGTGGATCTTCATCGGCCTCTGGTTTCTTGTGCAATTCCTCAGCGGCGTCAGCTCGCTCGGAGTCAAAAGCGTGGGCGGCGTGGCCTGGTGGGCCCATGTCGGCGGCTTCCTGCTGGGCATCACTCTTGCAAAGTTTTTCGAATCCACCCAGCGCCGCCCGGCTTACTCTTAGTCGCGCGCAGCGCAATGTAGCCCGGACTTTCGAGTCTGAGCGGGACCAACTCTCAGTTGGTCCCGGGCGGAGCCATCTCAACACCTCAACCACTTCTTCCGCATGCTCCAACCCAGGATTTCCGTCGTATTGCCGACAACTCAACTAAAACGCGAACCACCGCCCCACTGTGTACGCATCCCACAATCTTCAACCTTCACATTCACCCCCAAATCGTTCGCCCCAAATTCGCCCCGGCTTGTCCAAATCGCGTGCCTTCGCGCGTCACCCGATATAGAATGTTGCCATTCGAAACGACGCCGCCCGAGCCGAAGTGTAACTTTCAGCAATCCCATCCGTAACAGTGTGCATGACGGCGCGTTTAGACACTGTTGAGGAGCCACCGCTCGCAATGTCATCCAGTCCAGCTGCACCTAAGCACGATCTCGGCTCTCTGCGCATTGACCACACTCAGCGCAAGGGTTCCGGCGTGGGCAAAAAGCTTGGTATTTTTGCCGCGCTGCTCGGCGTGGCGGTGATTGCCACCGGCGCCGTGTTCGCATTTCGCAATCAGAAACCGCTCGTTCAGACGGCGATCGTCGATAAAGCCACGGTGGGCACGCGTCCTGCCCTGCTCAACGCGAGCGGGTACGTGACGCCGCGCCGTCGCGCCACAGTCGCCGCGAAAATCACGGGCCGCGTGGTCGGCGTTTATTTCGACGAAGGCCTGCACGTGAAAGAGGGCCAGGTCCTCGCCAAGCTGGACGACTCTGACGCCGTGAAGAGCCTTAACTCCGCCATCGCCGATCGCGATTCGAGCCGCGCCGCGATTCGCGACCTCCAGGTACAGCTTAAGAATTCCGAAATCGAATTGGCACGCGCACAAAAACTCGTCGCGCAAGGCGTCTCCAGCCAGGAATCGCTGGACACCGCAACGATGAACGCGGACAGCCTTCGCGCCAAGATCGACCTCGCAAAGTCTCAAGTGCAGACCTACGAGGCGCGCATCGCCGAGGCACAACAAGCCGTGGATAACACCGTAATCCGCGCGCCGTTCGACGGCATCATCGTCTCGAAAGACGCTCAGGTCGGCGAAATGGTCTCGCCGATTTCCGCGGGCGGCGGCTTCACGCGCACCGGCATCGCGACGCTGGTCGATATGAACTCCAACGAAATCGAAGTGGACGTGAACGAGGCCTACATCGCGCGCGTGGTGCCCGAGATGCCCGTCACCGCCGTTCTCGACGCGTATCCGGACTGGCAGATTCCGGCCAAAGTTCGCACCGTGATTCCCACGGCCGACCGCCAGAAGGCCACGGTGAAGGTGCGCATCTCGTTCATTAAGCTCGATCCGAAAATCCTGCCGGACATGGGCGTGAAGGTCACGTTCCTCGGCGACGAACCGAAGGAGAAAACCGGCGCGGCTCCGGCCGCCGCTTTGGTTTCCAGCGACGCAATTCGTGACGACGGCGGCAAATCCATCGTTTATCTATTAAAGGATGGCAAGCTCGAACGCCGCGCCATCACGCTCGGAGCCACACGCGGCGATCAAACCGAGATTCTTGCCGGCCTTAGGCCCGGCGACGTGGTCGTCACAAAGAGCCCTTCGCCTCTTAAGGATGGCGAGGAAGTTCAAGTTCAACGTTAACTCGCATTCAGCGCTCATGACGGCGCGGAGGACACTCGATGGTTCGCGTGGACGGCAAAGGCAATTCCGACAGCCTCATCAAGATTCGCGGGCTGGATAAGCAGTACAAGCGCGGCGGAGAGAACATCGACGTGCTGCAAGGCTTGAACCTCGACGTCGATCGCGGCGACTTCGTCGCGTTCATGGGCCCCAGCGGATCGGGCAAGACGACGCTGCTCAACCTGCTCGGCGGCCTCGACGTGCCGACGCGCGGCTCGATCACCGTCGCCGGCGACGAAGTGACTAACATGTCCAGCGGCAAGCTCACCGAATGGCGCGCGCGGCACGTCGGCTTCATTTTTCAAATGTATAACCTGATCCCGGTGCTGGACGCCTTTCAGAACGTCGAGCTTCCCTTGCTCCTTACCAAACTCTCGAAGGCCGACCGCAAGACGCACGTTGAGACGGCTCTCGGCGTCGTTGGCCTCAGCGACCGCATGCATCACTACCCGCGCCAACTATCCGGTGGTCAGGAGCAGCGCGTGGCTATAGCTCGAGCGATTGTTGCAGATCCCACCTACCTCCTGTGCGACGAGCCGACCGGCGACCTGGACCGCAAGAGTGCGGATGAAGTGCTTGAACTTTTGCACCGGCTCTGCAAGGAATACAACAAGACGATCCTGATGGTGACGCACGACCCGATGGCCGCCGACAAAGCTCAAGCAACACTTCACTTGAACAAGGGAGTGCTGGTGGAAGCTTCGGCGATCCATGCTGGAGGTGTTGCATGAAGTATATGCATCTGATTTTCGCGAATCTCCGGCGCAAGAAACTTCGCACAGTACTTACAGTCGGCTCGTTCGCGGTCGCACTGTTCCTCTTCGGATTCCTTGCGGTGATTCACAAGGCGTTCAGCGGCAACCTGGACGTGGTGGGCGTGGATCGCCTGATGGTCATAAATAAGGTTTCAATCATTCAGCCGCTGCCGCAGTCCTACAAAGCGCAGATCGAGCGAATTCCCGGCGTGAAGCTCGTTACCGCTCAGACGTGGTTCGGCGGAATCTACCAGGACCCGAAGAACTTCTTCCCCACGTTTGCGATCGATCCGGAAACGCAACGTCAAGTATTCCCTGAACTGACCGTCCCCGATGACGAGTGGAATAAATTCCTTGGCGATCGTGAGGGCGCCATCGTCGGCTCGAAGACCGCGAAGCGCTTCGGCTGGAAAATCGGCGACCGCGTCCCGCTGCAGGCTCCGATCTACGGCGGCGTGTGGGAATTCAATATCGACGGCATCTACGACAATCCGAAAGACGGCATCGACCTGACGCAATTCTGGCTGCACGACAAATATCTGGAAGAGCGGCGCACGTTCGGCAAGGGCCAGATCGGCTGGTACACCGTCTCGCTCACCGATCCAGACAGCGCGCCAAGGATCATCAAGGCCATCGACACGCAATTTGCAAACTCGCCCTTCGAAACCAAGAGCGAAACGCTCGCCGCGATGACCGCAAGCTGGGTGAAGCAGGCCGGCAACGTGGAATTCCTGATCATGGCCATCGGCGGCATCGTGTTCTTCACGCTGCTGCTGGTCACCGGCAACACGATGGCTCTATCGGTGCGCGAGCGCATGGGCGAACTGGCCGTGATGAAGGCCGTGGGGTTCTCCGATCGCTTCGTGCTCGTTATCGTGCTGGCCGAATCACTCACCGTCGCGTTGATCGGCGGTTTGCTCGGTCTTGGCCTCGCGAAACTGATGACGCTCGGCGGCGACCCCACGGGCGGCATCTTGTTTTCGTTCGTGCTGCCAATCGGCGCCGTGCTGCTCGGAATTCTCGCCGCTCTGGGCATCGGTTTTCTTTCCGGGATTATTCCGGCCACCAACGCAATGCGCTTGCGCGTCGTCGATGCCCTGCGGAGGGCCTAAAACATGGCGATTCCCATTGTCTATAATTTGCGCAGCATGAAGGTGCGCTGGCTCACGGCTCTCGCGGCCGTGCTTGGCATCGCCGGCACCGTCGGCGTGTTCGTCGCCATGCTCGCGCTTGCGCACGGCTTCCAGGCCACGCTCGTGAATTCCGGCTCGCCTGAAAACGTGCTGATTCGCCGCGCCGGGTCTTCCGCCGAACTCGACGGCTCGGTCGCGCTCGATCAAGTGAATGCGCTTGCCGATGAACCCGGTGTGGCGCACAACGCCGCAGGCAAACCGCTGATCAGCCCCGAAGCCGTGATGATCGCAGGCTTCAACCTCAAAGAAACGCACACAAACGCCAACGTGCAGGTTCGCGGCGTCTCGCCGATCGTTCTCGAGGTTCGCCCTAACATCAAGATCATAGAAGGCCGCTTCTTTACGCCGGGTGTGGCGGAGCTCTTGATCGGCAAGAACGTCACTTCGACTTACGAGGGCTTGGACCTCGGAAGCTCCGTTCCGCTCGGCGGGCAAACGTGGAAAGTGGTCGGCGTCTTCGACGCAGGCGGCAGCGCCTTCGACTCCGAGGTGTGGGCGGATAGCCGTGTGCTCAACGGCGTCTATAAGCGTCCAGAAAATCTCTCGCAATCCGTCACCGTGCGGCTGAATTCAGTCGATTCCTTCAATCAATTTAAGGATGCCGTCACCGCCGACCCGAAGCTCACAGTTCAAGTGGACCATGAAGTCGAATACTACGCGCGACAATCCAAAGTACTTACGACGCTCATCACAGTTCTCGGCGGCCTGGTCGCCGTGATCATGGGCATCGGTGCCGTAATCGGCGCCCTCAATACCATGTATGCGATGGTCTCCGAGCGTGGCCGCGAAATCGCCACCATGCGCGCCATCGGCTTCCCCCGCTTCAGCATTGTCGTTTCGTTCGTCTTCGAAGCGCTGGTGATCGCCTTCATCGGAGGACTGATCGGCTGCATCTGCGTGCTGAAGCTCAACGGCTACACCACCGGCACGATGAACATGCAGACGTTCTCGCATATGGCCTTCGCGTTTCAGGTCACACCGATCCTGCTCGGCGTGGGCCTGATCTTCGCGCTGCTCATGGGCGTCTTGGGCGGAGTTCCCCCAGCCATGCGCGCCGCCAATCGTCCCGTAGCCTCAGCCCTCCGCGAACTTTAGTTCAGCCGGAGGACAGCCACCCTGGCGGTCCTCCGCCGCCTTTCGCCATGTCGGCCGACAAGAAACGTCGGTCTGCCGACATCGCCTCCATCCCTTTACATGCTGTGGAAATTCACTTCAGGCAGGATCACTCTCAAATCACATCTTCAACTTTAACCTCAACTACCTGTAGAGGCCGGTTCCGCGCAGCGGAAGCGGGCGACTTTGTGTCCGCCACCAATGCCCCGGCTTGCCAAAACCCGGCAACCCGCCTCTACAGGTAGTTGAACATTCATCATTCGCGGAGTTGACCGTATTCAACCGCTACTTCAATTCCCTTTCGTGACATACTCCGTCACCCACTCACCCACTTCCCGCGTGCCCAGCGTCCCACCCAACTCCGCCGCCGTCTTGCCCTCACGCAACGCCGCCTTCACCGCGCCGTCGATCCGCCGCGCATCGTCCACCCACCCAAAATATTCGAACATCATCGCCACCGTCAGAATCGCGCCCATCGGATTCGCGATGTTTTTCCCCGCAATCGTCGGCGCCGACCCATGCACCGGCTCAAACAGCGACACCTGCCCCGGATGAATGTTCCCCGAAGGCGCCAGGCCCAGCCCGCCCGCCAGTTGCGCGCCCACGTCGCTCGCGATGTCTCCAAAAAGGTTCGTCGTCACGATCACGTCGAACTGCCGCGGGTCGCGCACCATCTGCATCAGCAAATTGTCGATGTATTGGTGCGTCGCCTCGATCTCCGGGTAATCCGCCTTCACGATCTTGTACACGCGCTGCCACAGGTCGTGGCCAAACGTCAGCGCGTTCGACTTGTCCGACATGCACACGCGCTTCAGCCCTTTCGCGCGCGCATACTCGAACGCGTACCGGATAATCCGCTCCACGCCCTTCCGCGTGTTGATGTCTTCCTGAATCGCCAGCTCGTCCGGAGTGCCCTTCTTAAAATTCCCTCCGACGCCGACGTATTCGCCCTCCGTGTTCTCGCGGAACACGATGAAGTTCACGTCCTTCTCCGTCCGGTCCTTCAGCGGCGAAAATTTCTTGTCAAACATCACGCACGGCCGCGCATTCACGTACAAATCCAGCTTGAATCGCAGCCCAAGCAGTATGTCCGCCGCATGGATGTTCGACGGCACGCGCGGATCGCCCATCGCACCCATCAAAATCGCGTCGAAATCGCGATGAAACATCTCAACGGCATCGGCGGGCAGCGTGGTTCCGTCGCGAAGATACCGGTCCGCGCCCCAGTCAAAATCCGTGAGTTTCACTTCTTTGCCGCCAACAGCCGCCGCGGCCTTCATCACCTTCACCGCTTCCGGAATCACTTCCTTGCCAATGCCGTCGCCCGGAATCACAGCGATGCGCTTCACGTTCTTCGTTTCATTTGTCATAGGAGGTTTGAAAACTAGCACGCAGGGACCACAACGTCAAAATCTAAACAATGCACAGAGAACACCGAGAAAGGCGGAGAGCACAGAAAAAGCAAGAATTCTCCGTGTCCTCATGCCTTTCTCGGTTTTCTCTGTGAAATGTTTCGCCGTTGCTGTTGCCGTTGAATTCGGGTTCGCTACTGAGCCGCCGCAGCCCCACTCGGCTCCATCAGCTTCATCATCAAGTAGGTAAAAGTCTCCGCCTCAGTCCGCGCCTGCTGCTTGTGGTCCGCGCCCGACCCGTGTCCGCCCTCGGTAATCTCATCGAAGAAAAATGGCTTATTGAATTCCTCCATCTTCGCCGCGAACTTCCGCGCATGCACTGGCCCCACGCGATCGTCCGCCGTCGTCGTCTGAATCAGCGGCTCCGGATACTTCACATCCGCCTTCAATTGGTTATACGGCGAGATCGACGCGAGGAACGCGCGCTCCTCCGGTACCGACACCGACCCGTACTCGCCCACCCACGACGCACCCGCCGACAAATGCTCGTACGACAGCATGTCCAGCAGCGGCACCTGAATCACCACCGCGCCCCACATCTCCGGATGCTGCGTGAACTCGACGCCCATCAACAGGCCGCCGTTCGATCCGCCGATAATCCCCAGCTTCGGCGTCGATGTAATTTTCCGCGCCACCAGATCCTGCGCCACCGCGTAAAAGTCGTCATAGATCCGCTGCCGGTGCGTCTTGAGTCCCGCTTCATGCCACGCCGGACCAAATTCCCCGCCGCCGCGAATATTCGCGAGCACAAACACACCGCCCTTTTCCAGCCACAGCTTGCCCATCACCGGCCAGTAAAACGGAGTGCTCGACGACAAAAATCCGCCGTACGCATTCAGCAGCGTCGGATTCGATCCGTCGTACTTGATGTTCGCAGGACGCACCACGAAGTACGGCACCTTCGTTCCGTCCTTTGACGTCGCGAAAAGCTGCTCCACCACTTTGCCGCTCGCATCGAACTGCGGCTTCTGCGATTTTGCCGGCGCAAGCGTTCCCTTCGAGGCATCGCCAAACGAAAGCGACGGCGGCGTCAAAAATCCCGCAATCCCCAGAAACAGCCGGTCATCGAGACGGTTCGCCGCCACGGAATCGACGCTCACATTTTCCGGCACCGGCAGCTTCGTGCGCGTCCACTTGCCGTCCGTCTCCACGCTGTAAACGTACACGCGCTGCTGCACATTCTCGAGCGTGGCCATCAGCACGTGGTTCTTCGTCGTCGTGAACCACTCCTCAAATTCCTGCGCCGTCGGCGCAAACACCACCGTCGGCACAAGCTTCGTCTGATCTCTCCTCACCGCATCCATGTCCAGCGCCAGCACCGAACCTTGCACGTATTTCGTGGTCGACCCCTCGGGCGTCCAGTCTTCCTCGAGCTTCACCAGTAGCTGGCCGTTGAGCATGTCCTGCACGCTCGACTTCTTCGGCAGCGCTAATTTTTTCGGCCCGTCGGGCAGCAGCAGATAGCTCTCCGATTCGAACGTCGTCAAATTCCGCTGGATGATAATCGCCTGATTTCCCTGCCCGTCGCGCAGCACGTACGCACCGTCGCCGTAGCCGTTGTCCTTCACGTCACCGCGAAACACCTCCTTCGCGCTATCCAGCGGCTCGCCGCGCTTCCAGATCCTCACCGTGATCGGATAGCCGGCCTCGCTCACCGTTCCGGGTCCCCAATCGCGGCCGATCAGCAGTGTGACCTTATCGAGCCAGGACGCATTCTGCTTGCCGCGCGCCAACTGAAATCCGTTCGGCACAAATTTTCCCGTCGATAGATCGATCTCGCGCAGCGTGTCCGCGTCCTCGCCTCCAGCCGATAGTGACGTCATACACAGCAAATTCTCGGGCTCCAGGCACGAAAATCCGTGGCCTACCCAGCTCTGCTTGTCGGTCTTCGACAGCGCGTCGTAGTCCAGCACCGTCTCCCACTTCGGATCGGTTGTCAGGTAGTCCGCCACCGTGGTGCGCCGCACGATTCCGCGCAAATGGTCGGCGTCATGCCACGTGTTGTAAATCATTCCGCCGCGAAACGACGGCGCCGGCAGCCGGTCCGGCGAATCCAGCACCTTCAGCGCCTCCGCGTCGAGCTGCGCGAAATTCGGATTCTTGTCCAGCACCGCTGCCGTCCGCGCGTCCTCCGCTTTCACCCAGGCCATCGGCTTCTCGCCGTGCACATCTTCCAGCCACGTGTACTTATCCGGCTGCTCCACGCTCGAGGGCTGCGTCGTAGATTGCTGGGCTTGCGCCAGAAGCGAATATCCGCCGACGACGGTGAAAACAAGGATCGCGGCGAGGGGGACCGCACGAATGCCCGCTGGAGTGAAAGACCGGTTCACAAACACGCTCCTCGCCGGAACCGGTTGCAACTCTCGGCCCGCACGTGAATTTCAGAAATAACCCAGCAGAGAAAACGTCAGAAGTATCGCACGCCTTGGTCGAGCGCAGCGAGATGTAGCTTAGACTTTCGAGTCTGAGCGGGACCAACTCTCAGTTGGTCCCGGGTTGAACCATTTCAACCGCATCATGCCCAATCCCTGAAGCACAACAGTCGAAGCAAGGAGTGGCACAGGCTGGAGTTGGCCTGTGTGCCTCAGTAGTTCTTTTGCCTTTCTATTTCTGTTACCTGTCCTCACTGATATCTCAACGCCACCATCGGATCCACCTTCATAGCCCGCCGCGCCGGCAAATAACACGCCACCAGCGCCACCACCGCCAACAGCAATCCCACCGCCGCAAACGTAACCAAATCCGTCGCACCCGTCTTAAAAAGTATCGAACTCAAAAACCGCGTCAGCGCCACCGACAATCCAAATCCAATCAAGAGTCCCACCACCACCAGTTTCACGCCGTTCCCAATCACCAACCGAAACACATCGCCCCGCTGTGCGCCGAGCGCGAGCCGTATCCCAATCTCATGCGTTCGCTGCCGCGTGGTGTACGAAATCAGCCCATAGATTCCCACCGCCGCCAACACCAGCGCCAAAATTCCAAACGTCCCCACAAATGTCCCCGCAATTCTCTGCCCCGAAGTTGCCGTGCCCACTCGCTGCTCGAGCGTCGCCTCATCGAAAATTAGCAAGTCCGCATTCTGCGTGTGAACCGCTTTTTCAATCGCGCGCGCAAACGCCGCGGGATCTCCATTCACGCGCACGTGCAGCGTGGCCGATTGCGAGTAGTCCTGCAGCATCGGCATGTACAACATCGGCTTCGGGTCTTCGCCGATCGCGTCGTACTTCGCCTGCTTCGCAACGCCCACCACCGTGAACGTCATTCCGTCCCCATCGATCTTTTTCCCGATGGCACTCTGGCCCGGCCAATAGAGCGACGCGAATTTCTCGTTCACGACTGCCACCGTCTGCGTCTTCAGCGTGTCGCTCTGGGAAATATCGCGCCCCGCCACCAGCGGAATCTCAAGCGTCTTCAAGTAGTCCGGCCCCACCACCGCCACCGACACGTCCATCGATTCGTGCGGCTGCGGCACATAGCCTTCGGGCTGCACGACGGCTGAGTTCGTCGAGTAACCGAGCGGCACCCAGTCCGCCAGCGTCGCGTCCACCACGCCCGGCACCTGTTTCACTCGCTCAAGAACTTGCCGATGGAATTCCACGCCGCTATCGCGCGTGTAGCCTAGTGGGAACAAGTTGTACGACGCCACGAACACACCCTTCGGATTGAACCCGGGATCGGTCTGCTGCGCCGCGCGAAAACTTTTCACAAACAGCCCCGAACACACCAGCAGAAGCAGCGACAGAGCGATTTGCGTCACCACAAGCGCGCTCGAAAGCCGCGCCTTCTTCACGCTACCCGTGCTCGAACCCGAATCCTCTTTCAGCACCGCCATCGGCGACATGTCCGATGCGCGCAGCGCCGGCAACGCTCCAAACAGCACGCCTGCCACCAGAGAAATCAAAAACGTCACCAGCAGCACCGTGCCGTTCGCCGAAATGTTCATCGCAATCGGTACACCTGAAGGAGGAATGAACCGCGAGAGCGATCCCGCCGTCCACGCCGTGATCATCATCGCCACCGCGCCAGCCAGCACGGCGAGCAGCAAGCTTTCCACGAGAAACTGCCGCACAAGCCGCCACCTGGTCGCGCCCACAGACAGCCGAATCGCAATCTCGCGCCTACGTCCGACCGAACGCACCAAGATCAGATTCGCCACGTTCGCGCACGCCAGCAACAGCACGAAGCCGGCAATCGCCATCAGCATCGGCAACAGCACGTACAAATATCCATTGGCGCCAAACGGCCCGCGCCACAGCGGAAACGCCGTGATCTCCGTGTCGCCTCGGTGTTCGTTGGGATAATCCTTCGCGATGCGCGCCATCACGGTGTTCAGGTCCGCCTGCGCCTGCTCGTCCGTCACGCCGGGTTTCCGCCGGCCCTGCAGCACGAGCCAATTCGCGCCGCGATCTTTCAGCCTGTCGTAGCTCGAGATGATCTGGTTCTGCATCGTGGTCAGAACCCACAGGTCGAGTTGCAGTCCCGCGTTGCTGCCCACGAAATCTTGCGGCATGACGCCGATCACCGAATAGGCGTGCTGGTTGATCTGCACGGTCTTGCCCAGAATATTTTTGTCGCCGCCGTAGCGCTGCTTCCACAGCCGGTACCCCAGCACCACCACCGGATCCGCGCCCGGCGCTTTCCCTTCCGCGGGTAAAAACGTGCGGCCGATCATCGGCTTCGCTTCCAGCACGTCGAAATAATTCGCGGACGCCAGCGCGCCCCACGTGTGCTCCGGATGCGCGCCGCCGGTGATGTCCACCGGATGCATCGACGCCGCTGCTAATCCCGTCAGAGTGGTGTTCTGGTCGCGCAGGTCGAGATAGTCCTCGTACGAAAATTCCTTCGGCGCGCGCGGCGAATTCGACCGGCTCAGCGTCACCAGCTGCGACGTATTCGAAACGCCCGGCACTGGATTCAGCAGTGTCCCATCGATCCAGCTGAAGATCGTGCTGTTCGCGCCGATCCCCAGCGCCAGCGTGATAATCGCCAGCAACGCAAACCCCGGCGCCGCGGCCAGTGCCCGCGCTGCGTACCGGATGTCTTGCCCGACCGTCCCCATCGTGAACCTCCGCCAGATGCCCGCCTTCAACGTTGCAACGCCCCCACCAAATCCGCCGCTATGCTAACAAACTCCATCCACGTACCTTACGCGCAATCATGACCTGGTATGCCCCAACGCCATGTCCGCATTTGGGACGCTCGAATGCCAAAGCGCACAAAACCAACGTCAAAACAACCGGCAGAGTGCCTCGAGAGAACCAGAATTCACGGAGACCTCTCGATCAAGCAAAATATCTCCGTGCCCTCCGCGGTTCTCGGCTTTCTCTGTGAAATGTTCCACGCCTTTGAATTTCTTCAACCTCCACTGAAGCTTTAGCGGGCGACTTTCGCCCACTGTCCAAACGTACAGTCCCTTCCCCGACAACTCCCACCGTGAATCCGTTTGCCGCGCCCTCAAGCAAACCTTTAAAGTTCATTCATCACAGCGCATCGCGCTAGATTTTCCGCAACGACTCCGGAGGGGACCATGTGGAGCAATAACAAGCAATCGCAGAACGATTCACCCAGCAGCACCACGCCGTCGCCGGCCTTCCAGCCCGCCCCGGCACAACCGAACTTCGGCTCCAACTCCGCCCCGGCTCCCGCTCCCGTTCGCTCGAGCGTTCCCGGCGCGAAGGCAGCCGCCATCCTCGGACCCGGCCTCACCATCAAGGGCCAGATCCTGGGCGACGAAGATCTCCACATCGAAGGCAAGGTCGAAGGCCCGATCACGCTGAAGGGCCAACGCCTCACCATCGGGAAGACCGGCGAAGTGGTCTCCGACGTTCACGCCAAGGAAGTCGTCGTGTACGGCAAAGTTCGCGGCAATCTGCACGCCTCGGATCGCGTCGAAGTGAAGAACGACGGCTCGGTGATCGGCAACATCACCGGCGGCCGCGTCCTGATCGAAGACGGCGCGTACCTGAAGGGCCAGATCGAAATCGAACGCGGCAAGAATCACGGGTCGTCGTCGTCCGATAAGCTCGAACTCGAAACCGTCGGCGCCAACTAACGGTCTCACTCAACAATTTTCTCAGTCCCAAAAAAAGAGCCCCGCGGCCGTCCAGCCCGCGGGGCTTTTTTCTTTTCGATACGAGTTGTGTCGTTGAATTACGTCTGCGAAGCGGTGCTCATCGACGTCGATTGCGGGGCCGAGTTCTGCTGATCGTAGGAGCCGCTTGGAGTCGTGTTCGACGGGTCCGGATCGGGCTTCAGCTGGAACGTTACTCCGCGGCGCGCGTTTTCATCCACCGTGCGCTGCAAGTCCACATCGTCCATGTTGACGTTGCCCGGCCCACCGTAGTTCACGTCGTAGTACACCACGCCGCCCTTCAACCAGTAGTCGCTTGCCACAAACGTCGAACCGTCCTTTAAGTAGATCAGCACGCTCGGCGTGGACGAAGCCACGTTCGGCGTGTTGCGGTTCGAGTATGCCGGCGTCGGCTGAGGAGCCGGTGCCGCTTGCGTCGAAGGCGCCGTCTGCGTATTCATGTCCGGCGCGAGCGAGTACCCACGGCTCGCAAAATCGCTGCTGTTGTCGGCGGTAGCGTTGTCGTTATACCCGCCGTTGTTGTTGCTCGCGTACGAGTTGTCGTTGTAGCTGCCATTGTCGGCGTAGGAAGAGTTGTCGTTCGGCGCCAGATTTGAACTCGAATCACCCGGATCCGAATAAGTCACGCCGTAGCCGTAACCTGGGTAGCCGTAGCCGTAACCGTAGGGATAGCCATACCACCACGGGTTATAGAAGGACGAGTAGCCGTAATAACCCGGCCAGCCCCAGCCAAAGCCGAGTCCCCAGCCCCAACCCCAGCCAAGACCCCAACCCGGGTAGCCCCATCCCCATCCGCCTCCCCAGCCCCACCCGCCGCGCCAGCCATATCCGCCCCAGCCCCAGCCTCCATGCCAGCCGTAGCCACCGCCGTGCCAACCATAACCGCCACCATGGTAGCCATACCCGCCGCCGTAGTAGCCGCTGCGAGCCCCAAACGAGGTGCCGCCGTGATAGCCGGTGCTAGCGAAGCCGTGGGAACCAAAGCCGCCGCTTGTGGATGAAAAGCCGTGCGTCTGCAGCGATCCACCGAGTCGCGGCGAAACGGTGCTGGTTGCCGCGAAGTGAGTGCCGCCCATCGAGCCGAAGCCGGTGCTGTGCGACGACGAAAGTCCCGACCGCGCCGAGAAGCTCGAGCCGCTGGTGCTGCTGCCAAAATGTGAGGAGTTGATGCTGTTGAGCGCGTGGTTCGTCGAGACCGCCGAGCTACTCGCGCCGCGCGAAGCCGAGTAGAACGAATTGCCCTGGCCTTCGAGCCGCGTGCCGCTGCCGGTCGCCGATCGCGCCGTCGAAGAATTCAAGTTCGGCGAGGAATTTCGCGCGTAAGAGCTGTTGCCGCCAACGGCCGGAGATGCGCGTCCGCTGTTCGGCAACGCGGAATTGTTCGTGCC
This sequence comes from uncultured Acidobacteriota bacterium, assembly GCA_963702125.1. GTDB lineage: Bacteria > Acidobacteriota > Terriglobia > Acidiferrales > UBA7541 > Palsa-295. The sequence goes on along the minus strand of OY969716.1, from coordinate 1,401,320 downwards.
GCGCGAGCCGGTCGAACCCGCGTTTACGCCGCCGCGAGCCGCGTAGGAATTGCCCGTGGCGCCGCGTCCTGCGCTAAAACCATAGCCGAACCCGCGTGAACCATTCGCGGAATTTGCTCCGCTCGAATAGCGATTGCCGGCGTTGGCCGAAGACGAGTATCGATTGCCGCCGTAAGCGTTTCCGCCGTAGGCGCCGCGATTGCCCGCGTTGGAAGGGGCTGAGCGATAAGTATTGGGAGAGCTGCTGTAGTGGTTCCCGCTGTAGCTCCCACTGCCGCCGCGATATCCGCTGCTCGGCGCACCGTAGTGCGCTCCGCCACCGCCGCCTCCGTGGTACCCACCGCCGCCACCACCGTGAAAACCGCCGCCACCACCACCGCCGTGAAAGCCACCGCCTCCTCCGCCGCCATGGCCGCCACCACCATGTTGAGCAAACGCAGGAGCCGGTATCACCATCAGCGCGAACGCCGCGCTAACCACCAAAAATCCTTTCAAAAAGGAGGATTTCATTTTCACTACCTCCAACCTGCAGAACCCCAGGGCGGCTGGATCGTCCCGAAACGGATTCTATACCATTTGACTCGCCCAGGCCGCCTCTGGTTTCAACTGCCTAAGCCGTCCGTTTCCAACACGTCCGCCGTGAACTGCACGTTTCCACCAATTAGTAACCCGCAATCTTCGACAAAGTTTCGTTTGTACCCACGTCCAGCTAACTCCCCTGTCCCCATGACCGTACGAGGGCGTCACGCAACAACGGCCGCCAATTTTAGAGTGCGGTAGGCCGCAAAGCGGCCTACCGCTTTGCCTCGCGGCGACGCCAGTCGCCGTGCCTTGACTGTTCGCTCTGAAAACACGAGAACCGAAAGCACGACGAGCGCGCTCGTCGCCAAGCAAAGCGGTAGGCCGCTTGGCGGCCTCCCGCACTCTAAAATGAGCTGTGCTGGCACAAGGCACCCGGCGCTCTCATTTTTGTCCGCGCTCAGCCAACACTACGCCGATCATCACCAGCACCGTCCCAATCAGCAGGTACCGAGACGGATGATCGCCCAAGAAGATCGCCGCGAGCACAATCACCACCACCGGCTGAAAATAACTAATCACCGCTACGCGCGACGCCGACATATACCGCAGCGCCCAATAAAATATCGTGTACGCCCCCACCGAACTTCCCGCCGCCATATAAAACATCCCCACCCAACCCTGCCAACCGATCGCGCCCCAATGGATATGCAGCATCTGCCACGCCGCCAGCGGCAGCAGCATCAGACCAGCCGCCACGCAGATGAACGTATTCATCGCCACGGCGTCGTATGCGGCAGCCAGCTTCTTCCCCAGCACCGTGTACGCCGCAAATCCGATCGTCCCGCCAAACGTGATCAGGTCGCCCATCAGAAGCGGCGAATGCTGCGGCGCACCCTGCTCTGTCTCCAGCATGATGACGCCCGCGAAAGACAGCGCCATGCCCACCACCTTCGCCACCGTCAACTCTTCCTGCCCCATCATTCGCGCCAGAATCAGAATGATCACCGGCCCGATGGCGATGATCACCGCCGAATGAGCGGACGTCGTGTAATTCAGTCCCACCGTGAACAGGCCCTGGTTCAGCACCACGCCGTAAAATCCCAGCACCGCAATCGGCCACCGGTCTTTGCGCGCGAGCGGCGTGCGATTCGGCTGCGCCCAGTACATCGCCAGCATGATCAGCGCGGCCACTTCGAGACGGAAGCTCGCTAGCGACCACGGATCCATCGTCCGCAGCGCCACTTTTCCGGCGATGTAATTCAGCGACCACAAAAAAAGCATGAAGACCAGCGACGCAATCAGCAGTGCGTGGCTGGGCCTCCGCGCGGGCGCGGCGGCGTCGGGAGGAGTGACGGCGTTGGTTGTGCTCAATTTTTTGCCCGAAAACTTGAATTCGATGGCTTCTACTGAAGGACTTCGATTCGCTTCGTGAGCTTTTCGATTCTGTCGATTCGCGGCGTGTAGCCGATTCCCGGAGTCGTCGGCACCACGATTGTCCCACGCGCAGTGACTTCCACTTCCGGCTCGATGATGTCTTCCGTCCAGTAACGTTTGCTCGCAGAGACGTCGCCCGGGAGCGTGAAATTCGGAAGCGTGGACATCGCGATGTTGTGCGCGCGGCCGATGCCCGATTCCAGCATTCCGCCGCACCACACCGGCACTTGCTTCGCCTGGCACAAATCGTGAATTGCTTTCGCTTCGCGGTGCCCGCCCACGCGGCCCAGCTTGATGTTGATGATTTTGCATGCGCCGATTTCGATCGCCGCTCGCGCGTGCTCGAGGTCGTGAATGCATTCGTCGAGGCAAATCGGCGTTTCGATCTGCTTTTGCAGCAGAGCGTGCGAATAGATGTCGTCGTGCCCGAGCGGCTGCTCGATCATGATCAAATAAAACTGGTCGAGTTTCTTTAACTGCGCCGCATCTTCCAGCGTGTATGCCGAATTCGCGTCGTCCATCAGCCGGATCCGTGGGAATTTTTCGCGCAGCGCCTTGGTCGGCTCGATGTCCTGCCCCGGCTTGATCTTGATTTTGATTCGTTGGTATCCGGCGCGCAGTTCCTTCTCCACTTTTTCGAGCAGCATCTCGATCGTCGGCTGAATTCCAATCGAAACGCCGCAGGCAATTTCCGGCCGCGTGCCGCCGAGCAGATTCCACAGCGGCATGTTCTGCTGCTTCGCCTCGGCATCCCACACCGCGATTTCCAGTCCAGCCTTCGCCATGTTGTGCCCGCGAATTTGCGAAAGGATCGCTCCTACGTCGCGCGCGCTGCCAAAATCCTTGCCCTTGATCAATTGCCACGCGTGATCGCGCAGGATGTGCCACGCGGTCTCCACCGTCTCGTAGCAGTAGTACGGGTCTTCGCCCGCGGTGCACTCGCCCCAGCCGATCACGCCATCCACATCGGCTTCGATGAGCATGATCCGCCGCAGCGTCGTCGTTCCAAAACTCGTCTGGAACGGCGCGATCAGCGGCATGTGAACTTCGCGAAGCGTCACTCGATTCAGTTTCATTCGGTCGTTGTCCAGGTCCTCAAACTAATCTTCGAATTGTTCCGGCCGGTATTCCGGCAGCCTCAGCCCGGTGATCGACGCCGCCGGCTCGAGGATGTAGTCCGTCGTCACGGGCCGCTTCTCGAGGCCGGTCACTACATATCCGGCGTGCAGATGTTTTTCGAATTGGCCGCGAATGTCGCGCTGCAATTCGATCGCGCCGAGTCTGTCGATGTTGCGCATGATTCCTACTTCGGTCGGCACTGGCACGGTGCGAAACGGATGATTCGCCGGCGGAGGATCGTCGGCCAGAATATTTTTCACGCGGTCCGAATCGATCCACCACTCGGCGACGAGGCGATCGGTGGGCATCTTTGCGTCCAACGGGCTTTCGGTGATGCCATAGCAGTTCGGTATGAATCGTCGCACCACGGCACCGAGCCTGACGAGATTGAAGTGCGCGTTGCGCAGCTGGAGCGGATCGAACGTCCATTCGACCAACTTGAAGTCGCGTTTCAAGGCATCTTGCCGCTGAAACAATTTGAGCCGCCGCCCGACACCCTTGTTCTGATATTCCGGCACCACGCCGGTCAAGTGCGAATGGAGGAAGGGCTTGCCGCCGCGTTCACCGACGATGGCGAGAGTGAATCCGACCATTTTGCCGTTGTGGAATGCGCCGAGAGCCTGGCCGCCGGTGTGATGCACGACGACGAAGAGCGCAGACGGCACCGTGAGGTCTTCGCCCCATAGCGCCAGCTGCAGATTCACGCAGTCTTCGTACTCAGCCAGATTGTCGCAGTGCCGGATTTCGATTTCGTCCGTGGAAATATCCGAGGTCGTGGCCACCAAACACTCCGAAGAAACTCGCATCATTGTAATTTTGAGTTGCGTGCAAACCTAGCGCCGTTTCGCATCAGCGCGCGCAGCGCGTGCAACATAGACTGTCAGTCTGTGACTGGCGTCTGAGTCAGCCTTAACACCCAATACTATTGCCCACCTTTGGCTTTCGCTCGATCCCACAACTCCTCCATCTCATCCCGCGGCACATCCGCCAGTCGCGAGCCGCTCTTCCGCGCGGCCTCTTCCATCCACTCAAACCGCTTCTTGAATTTCGCGTTGGCCCTCTTGAGACTCACTTCCGGATCGATTTCGAGGAACCGCGCCAGATTCACCGCCGAAAAAAGCAGGTCGCCCACTTCTTCTTCAACGCGCTTCGCATTCGCCGTGCCGCCCTTCGACGTCGGAGTGTCGAGGTTGTCCGGCAACACCTCTTCGATCTCACTAAGCTCCTCGCGAATCTTCGCCGTGATGTCGCGCGCTCGCTCCCAATCGAATCGAATACGTGCCGCTTTGCGCGTGAGGTGATCCGCTTCTATCAGCGCCGGCAACGATCTCGAAACGCCCGAGAGGACCGAGTCCACTGTTTTCTCGTCGATGTTCTTTTCCGCGCGCTCTTCCGACTTGATCTGCTCCCAATTCTTCAGCACCGCGTTCGAATCCTTCGCCCTCGCATCGCCAAACACGTGAGGATGCCGCCGGACCATCTTCGAGTGCACCGCCTCGATCACGTCCGCGATGGTGAACGCGCCCGTCTCCTCCGCAAGAATCGCGTGGAACACCACCTGCAACAGCAAGTCGCCCAACTCCGACGCGAAATGCTCCGAGTCCGTCCCCTCCATCGCGTCCAGCGTTTCGTACGTCTCCTCAATTAAAAATCGCCGCAGCGACTCGTGCGTCTGCTCTGCATCCCAGGGACATCCTTTCGGTCCCCGCAGCCGCGCCTGCAGCCCCACCAGCTTCGCGAACCAAGCTCCAGCCGCCCGGTCGCTCCGCGTCACCGTGATCTTCGCCCCGCGCGTGTTCCGTTTCTCCGCCCCGCGCTTCTTGGCTGCTTTCCGTCTCTTCGTCGTCTTTTTCATTGGGGAAGCAATCTAGCGTTGGTTTGCGCACGGCACAAGTGCGAGTCGGAAGAGGCGAGCTGCTGGGTAAATTTGAGTCGATTAGAAAGGGTGCCTGTCCTTTGTTTTGAGTAACTTTCGGGCATTTCTAATCGGCAAGCACTCCGATTAGAAATGAGGGATGGGTGCGTAAGATGGCCCGCTGTGCAGGCTGTCGTGGTGGGGGCGTGAAAGCGAAGAGGGATCCTTCGGCCCGTGAACGGGCCTCTGGATGACGTCAGAGACGGAAAGCCAACAGCGAAGGCACACAGGCCAACTCCAGCCTGTGCCACTCTTAGGGTTGTGGTGGTGCGCGCACAGCTCAACGAGGTGTGGGCGACGTTGCGCAGCCAAAACTGGCTACCCCACGCTTCGCGCATGCGCGAAATTGTGCTGCGAAAGTTGCGATTAGAACTGAGTGCGGGTGAGTGTTTTCTACGACTTACGCGAGTTTCTAATCGCGAAAAGTTGCGATTAGAAATTGTGGTTTGGAGGGCGAGGTGGGGCGGTAAGCCGGTGGTCGTGCGTCCGGCGCCTGTGGGTGAAGCGGCGCGGTGCATGAGTGTTTGTCGCGGGGCGTTTATTGATCCCCGACGTATGATAACACGCTAGTTACGGGGTGTAAAGGTAAAAAAGAGAAGGAGCGGTGCGCACACGCGTCGTTGGGGTGAGGGCATCGTTGCGCAGTCCCGCGAAGCGGAACTACCCCACGCACAAAAACAAGCGAGCCCGGTGGACGGGCTCGCCCGTTGTACTTCACTTTTTCGAAGCTGGCTACTGTGGCTTCGCCGTGCCGTTGGTCACAGAGTCCTGGAACAGCTTGCGAAGTGTGCGCTGGGCCTCGCGTTCGGCTTGCTCCTGCTGCTGGCCGAGTTCGCCTTGCTTCTCGCCCAGCTCGCCCTGCTTCTCGCCGAGTTTGCCCTGGAGTTCCCCGAGCCTGCCCTGCGATTCCCCAGCCTGCCCCTGCGCCTCGCCGAGTTTTTCCTGAAGCGCACCCATCTGCTCCTGAATATGCGCAAGCGCTTCGCCGTTGATCTTCGCGCTCATCGCGTTCGCTTCCGCCTGGAGCTTCGACAGTTGCTGCTCCATGTCGGGCGAGTTCACATTGAGCTGCGAGATGGCCTTATCGAGATTCGCTTGCGCCTGCGCCATGGCTGCGCGATTTTCCGGCGTGTCGAGCTTCTTCATTTCGGCGTTCAGCTCGTCCATTTGTTTCGTCAGGTCCGGCATGTTGACGTACGCCTGGCTCTGCAGTTGCCCCAGCTGTTCCTGCTGCTTGCCGAGCGCTTCCTGCTGCGCGCCCAAGGCTTCCTGCTGCTTGCCGAGCTCGTTCATCTTGTCGAACGACGCCATCGCGCGCTGCACCGTCGCCGCATCGGTGATCACGTATTCCTTACCGTTGAGCCGGAACCAGATGAAATGATCGCCGTGCTTGGCGCGCAGCTCCTGCACCTGGGAGTTCTCGCCATCGTTGATGATCTCGATGTCGTCAGGGCCGGCGATTACGCTATAGGACGCCTTGCCGTTGACGATCACGTAGGAGTCCGAACGTTCGTCGGTGCGGATCACCATTGTCGATCGCTGCTGAATGTCGGGCCGCATGTAGATTCGCGTAGCGGACTTGGCATCAACGGTGACGTGCGGATCGACCGTCACGCGCGGGATCGGCATCACTTTGATCGCCACCGGCGCCGTCACGTGGACATTCGGCGCGGCGTACACGGTGACCGGGGCGCCGGGCTCATGCGGAGCGGGCACGGCATAGGAATAAACGCGAGGCGCGGGAGCGCCCGGGTACGGCGTCACGACGATTGCGGGCGGCGCTTCGATCACGTTGTCCCGCGTGACGAACACGCGGTCCGCTGCGGGCGGCGTCATCGGCTTAATTGGGGGCATCGGGGCCAGCATTATTCCGGCGCCTTGGTCGCCGTGAATATACACGCGAGTCTTCGATGCGTCCGGAGCTGCAGATGTCGAAGGATTCGGGCTCGCGGAATTATCGGGCGAACTCGACGGAGCTGCGCTGGCGCCGGTGCCGGACGCCTGCGATTGAGACTGAGCCTGCGCTTGTGGAGCAGCCTTCGCATCCTGATCGATATAAATTCGTTCAAAGCGGGGCGAGAATGCCGATGCGAGGCACACCACCGGCACGCAGCCCGCGATGAGTGCCGCTACGGCGGATTTCTTCAAAGTCATTTCCGACTCTCCCTTCCAGCGAAGTATTCGTTCCATTCTTTTTTCGGCCTGCCCCGAAGCCGCCATGGAAACGCCCTGCCACCGCACACGACCCGGCGCGGAATGAAGCGCCGTCAAAAATCCGAGAAGAGTTTCGGCGTACTGCTCGCGGTTGATGCCGGAGGCGAGCGCCGCTTCGTCGCTGGCTTGCTCGGCGAGCTTGGCGAGTTCGCGATCGAGCCACCAGCTGAGCGGGCTGAACCAGAAGATCGCGCGATGGACGAGCGAGACGCGTTCTGACAGCGCGTCGCGTCGCTCGACGTGCGAAAGCTCGTGCAGCAGTACGGAGTCGAGTTGCGCGTCAGTCCACGTGGACCAGTTCACGGGAAGCAGAATCGCGGGATCCACTACGCCGAACGTGACCGGCACAGTGAGAGCATCGCTTTCCGCCAGACGCGGCGATTCGCGCCCGTTCAGGCGCAAGTCGAGAGCGTCGGCGCAATGATCGAGATGCTGGATCGCGCGCGGATTGCGAATCGTTTTTGCTTTTCTGGCGAGACGCGAGCCGAGGACGATTCCGGTGAACATGCGCGCGCCAAGGCATACGAGTCCCGCGAGATACACGATGGCCATCGCGCGCGTGAACGTCAGTTCGCGCTTTGCGCGATCGACCAAGCCATCCACGAATCGCGTGATGAGCCCAGACTTTGCAGAAGCGTGCTCGCTAGTGTTCAGGACGTTCGCGGCATTGTGAGTGTTCGCAGACGCGGTGAATGCTCGCGTCGAGCGAGTGGTACGGCTGGCTCGCGCTTCCGCTTCGAGTTTGTATTCGCTGGCACGCACATCGTCACGCACTCCGTCACGCACCGCGGCCATCTGCGCCGCTTGTGTCAAATCGAATTTACCCGTGAAGACCGGCGGCAGAACGGGCGTTTCGGCTTCGCGCGCGACCGGCGACTTCTGAATCAGCGGCACGGCGACTGGAAGCGACGGCAAAAGGAAACTGAGAAGCGGCATCGCGACGGCGACGCCGAGAACTCCGCGCCACACGGCGAGCTTTGCTTTGGTGCCGGAAATTTTCAGAGCCGCGAGCGACGCGCCCGCCGCGCCTGCGACGATCAGCGTGCGCAGCGCCGGCTCCGCGACGCGAGAGAGATAGGACGCCGCCGGTGCGAAATCCAGGTGCACGTTCATGCCTTCCCTTCCTTGCGCGCGGCGATTTTGCGCGCCAGCCGGTCGAGGTCTTTTTTGTCGATCACTTCGTTGTCCACCATGCCGAGCATGAGTTGCTCCACCGAGCCGCCGCAGAAGCGGTCGATGATGTGCTTCACGGCGCGGACGGCGACGTTCTGCGCGGGCTCGGAGGCGCGATAGATAAATGTGCGGCCTTCGACTTCGTGCTGGACGTAGTTTTTTTCTTCGAGGCGCCGGAGGACGGTGCGGATGGTCGATTCCTTCATGGGCCGCTCGGCGGCTAGCGCTTCGCGGCACTGTTCAGCGGAGACCGGGCCATGCGACCAGACGTAGTCCATGACGGCTTGTTCGACTTCGCCGAGGTTCTTTGGTTTCAGCTTGGATCTGGATTGTGGTGTGTTTGTCATTGTAACGCTACACGTTGTAACAGTAGCTCAGACGAGTGTCAAGAAGAAATGTGAGCGCGGAAATCCGTGAGGTTTGTGAAAACTGTGCCGCGCACCTTTTTGAGAGGAAAAGGGTGCGGCACCCGGAAAGGCAGCTGCGTGATAGAATGAGCATCCATCCCACATTGAGACGCGAGGAACGCTGTGTCTGACCCTAAACAGGAAGAGACGTACAAGGTAATCGATCGCCGGCATTTCACCGGACAAGGCGAGGTGCGGCCCGAAGCCGCAGAACTCGACCGCCGCGAACAGGAAGAGGCGGCCAAGCGTGCCGCGGCTGCTCCTGCACCCAAGCCGCAGCCACAGGCCGGAGCGGCCGCCGCAGCCCCTGCGGAGAAGTCCGCTGGGCCGACGCTGGTTCCCTCCCCTGATGCTGCGCTCGCGGAGACGGAAACCGAAGCACCCGAGACAGCCGAGCCGCTGAGCCCGTCGTCGCGCAGCTTTCAATTGTTGATCGACTTTCTCACGCGCAACGCCGCGGCGATGCTGGGCGGAATGGCCGACCCGCGCACCGGGCAGCCGTTCGTGGACCTCGAAGGCGCGCGCGAAATGATCGACATGATCGACGCGCTGAAGGAAAAAACCGCCGGCAACCTTTCGAAGGACGAAGAATCGCTGCTTTCCGAAGTGCTCGGCAGCCTGAAGCTGACGTTCATGGACATTCAGCGCGCGGCGGCCGAAGCGATGATGAAGAAGGCTGCCGCGAAGGTGAAGCCGTAAGCCGACGCGGCGGCCGTCGCCGTGGCTGATTCTGAAATTCCGGCGCGCTGCTGGTCGGGCGCGCCTGACGCTCGGGTCGCACAGGCATCCCACCACGAGATGGATTCACTCACACTGACGGTCTTGGGGTCCGGCACATCCATGGGCGTTCCCACGCTCGGGTGCCACTGCGCGGTTTGCGATTCCAGCGATCCGAACGATAAGCGCACGCGGCCGAGTGTGCTGCTCTCCTACAACGGGCGCAACGTGGTGATCGACACGACTCCCGATTTTCGTGCGCAGGCCATGCGCGAAAAGATCGACCGCCTCGACGCGGTGATCTACACGCACAGCCACGCCGACCACATCCTGGGCCTCGACGACATCCGACCCTTCAATTTGAAGCAGCGCTCGCTGATTCCGATTTATTCCACGGAGCGAACGCAGGAAACGCTGCGTCGCCAATTCGCGTACATTTTTGACGAGACGCCGACGGAGAGTTCCCTGCCGGGCGTCGAGCTGCGCACGATCGATGGACCGTTTGAGCTTTTTGGATTGACGTTCACGCCGATCCCCGCGAATCACGGCTCGTCGCCGGTGCTCGGGTTCCGATTCGGTAAGGCTGCGTACCTAACGGATTTCAGCACGGTGCCCGACGCATCGAAGCCACACCTGCGCCGACTCGATCTTTTTATTTTAGATGCGCTGCGTTACCGGCCGCACCCGACGCACTCGAACGTCGAGCAGTCGCTGGCGCTGGTGGCGGACGTGAAGCCGAAGCAGGCGTATTTCACGCACATCTGCCACGACCTGGGGCACGAAGAGGCGAACGCGAAGCTGCCGGCTGGCGTGGCGCTGGCGTACGACGGATTGAAGCTTGAGGTGGCGATCTGATGCGCTCGCCGCTCGCGATTCTTCATTCGCCGGAGGAGTGGATCGCGCAGTTTGGCGCGGAGCGCGCAGGGACGTCCGTGACGGTGGGAAATTTCGACGGGGTGCATCTCGGGCATCAGAAGATTTTGCGCGCGGTGGTAGAGAAGGCGCACGCGCAACGCCTGAAAAGCGCGGTGATTACGTTTGATCCGCATCCGGCGAAGGTGTTGAAGCCGGAAGTGGCGCCGACGATGCTCGAAACGATCGTGCAGCGGTGCGACCATTTTGCGGAGCTGGGCATCGATGCTGTGCTGATCCTGAAATTCGACGCCGAACTTGCGGCGGTGAGCGCAGAGGATTTTGTTCGAAGATATCTGGTGGAGACGCTGCGAGCGCGAGAGATTTTTGTCGGCGGGAATTTTCGATTTGGGCAGAAAAAGCGCGGCGACGTGGCGATGCTGCAGCAGCTCGGCGCTGAGGCTGACTTCGAGGTGAACATCGTCGAACCGAAAACGCTCGATGGCGAGATTGTCTCGAGTTCGCATATCCGCAAGGCGTTGAGCGAAGGGCGCGTGGACGAAGCGGAACGGATGCTGGGGCGGCCGTTTGCGCTGGTGGGCGAGATTGTTTCGGGCACGGGCATGGGGCGCAAATTGATTGTGCCGACGCTGAATCTGAAGACTTCGCAGGAGACGCTTCCGAAGAACGGCGTGTATGTGACGTCGTCGATGATGGGCGGCGCCACATACGGGTCAGTGACGAACATCGGCGTGCGGCCGACCTTTGACGGGTCGCGGCTTGCGATTGAATCGTATTTGTTCGGATATTCCGACTTTGTGACGAGCGGGCCGCTCGAAGTAAAATTCCTCGCGCGGCTGCGCGACGAGCAGAAGTTCGCTGGACCCGAAGCGTTGAAGGCGCAGGTGCTCGTGGACATCGAGCGCGCGCAGAACCTCTATTCCGAATTGCAGGCGAAGTAGCGTTTCAACGGGCAGGCTGGACACTCACATGGAAAATAAAGAAGTCGCCAGAATTTTGCGCGAGACGGCGCAGCTGCTGGAGATCGACGGCGCGATCGTCGGGCGCTACCGCACGTACGAGAAAGCCGCCGAACTCCTCTACAGCATCCCCGATCGCATCGAGGAACTCGCAAAGGACGACGCGAAAATCAAAGCGCTGCCCGGCATCGGCGACGGAATGGCGGCACACATCCGCGAAATTCTCGCCACAGGCGATTACGAGCTGCGCGCGCGCCTGCTGAAGAAATTCCCGATCACACTGCTGGAGTTGATGAATTTGCAGTCGCTGGGGCCGAAGAAGGTCGCGCTGCTGTGGAAGACGTTTAAGTGCGCGACGGTTGCGGACCTGGAGAAGTTGGCGCGCGAAGGCAAACTGCGCGATATCGCGGGGTTCGGTGAGAAGAGCGAAGAAAATATTTTGAAGGCGACCGACCTCGCGAAGCGATCGACCGGGCGTTTTCTGCTGAACCTGGCGAACGAAGAGGCGGAAAAACTTTCGACGTACATCAAGAAGGCGGGCGACGCGGTGGAAGAGGTGACGCCGGCGGGTTCGCTGCGTCGCGGGCGCGAGTCGGTGGGCGATCTCGATCTGCTGGTGACGATGCGTCCGGGCAGCGACAAGCAGAAGCACGTCGATCAGGTGAGCGAGCACATTTTGAAATACCCCGGTATCGATCAAGTGCTCGCGCACGGCGAAAATAAAGTGAGCGTGCTGCTCGGCAACGGGCTGCAAGTCGATGTGCGGCTGCTCGAGAAGGCGAGCTTTGGCGCGGCGCTGATGTACTTCACGGGATCGAAGGAGCACAACGTGGTGCTCCGCGGTCGCGCGCGGGATATGGGTTGGACGCTCAATGAATACGCGCTGACGACGCTGAAGGATGGAAAGTTCGTCGCGGGAAAAACGGAAGAAGAGATCTACAAAAAGTTGAAGCTCGCGTACATCGAGCCGGAGCTGCGCGAAAACGTCGGCGAGATCGATGCGGTAGAGAAACAGAAGCTGCCAAAACTGGTGACACTGGCGGATATTCGCGGCGACCTGCAGATGCACACGACGGCGTCTGACGGGCGCAACACGATCGAGGAGATGGGACAGGCGGCGAAGGAACTCGGATACGAGTACATCGCGCTGACCGATCACTCGAAGGCCGTGACCGTGGCCAACGGCATGGACGAAAAGCGCACGATCGAGCAGATCGCGAAGATTCGCGCGGCGCAATCGAAGGTGCCGGGGATACGGCTCCTTGCGGGAATTGAAGTGGACATAATGAAGGACGGCACGCTGGACCTCGCGGACGAGGTGCTTGCGCAGCTGGACGTCGTGGTCGCGTCGGTGCACAACAACATGAACATGCCGCGCGAGGCGATGACGGAGCGGATCCTCAAGGCGATTGAAAATCCGTACACGCAGATCATCGCGCATCCGACGGGACGACTTGTGCTGCGACGGGAGCCGTTTGACTACGACATGGAGAAAATTCTGGACGCGGCGAAGAAGTACGGCGTGGTGATGGAGTGCAATGCGTATCCCGACAGGCTCGATCTCAAAGATGTTCACCTGCGGATGGCCAAGGATCGTGGTGTGAAGATCGTCATCTCCACCGACTCGCACACGGCCGCGAACCTGAAATACATGAAGTATGGAGTGACCACGGCGCGGCGTGGGTGGCTGACGAAGGACGATGTGGTGAATACGTTGCCGGTGGAGCAATTTTTGGCGGCGCTGCGGCCGAAGCCGGGTGCGGCTACGACGGCCAAACCGGCGTCAGATCCCACGACTATGGCTGCAGCGAGGAAGAAGCCTACAAAGGCTAAGTCGGCGTAGGTAGGTCGTTACGGATTGCGCGCTCGGCGCGTGATCGTGGGGTGCTCGTGTTGGATTAGGTGAAAGCGGCGTTAGGACCCGCCGCACTCCGATAGGATGCGGGGTGCGCGTGAGTTGTTGGCGGCGGTACGAGGCGTGCCACCGATGCGGTGTGCCTTGACCGGCTAAGGCACACCGGCGGGAACGGCTGTGCTACTGACCGGAATTGAACTTTTGGGGGTGGGAATGCGTTACTTAGGGTGACGGCGCGGGCGGGGGGAGCAACCGCTGACGCGCTGCGACGAACGGCGTTCGCGCCGAACTAGACGACGACTTACTAGGAGTTACCAACACATGATCCGACACCTTATCGCGGGACTGGCCCTGACTGGCATCGCTGCTCTCACGCTCGCCGCTTCGCCGCTGCGCGCGGACGAATGGAGCAAGTCCTACCCGATTAACGGCCGCGCCAACCTGACCGTTTCCACCGGCGACGGCGATGTGATCGTGACCGGCTCGAACAAGAGCACGATCGACGCGCACGTGACGACCACCGGCTACAAGCTCGGGCCGAACGACGTGCAGATCGTCGAGAGCCAGAACGGCAACAGCGTAAACATCGAAATCAAATTCCCGCACATGAACTGGAACTGGGGCGGACACCACAGCTTGAAGGTTGAACTTCAGGTGCCGAGCGACCTGGACATGAATCTGCACACGAGTGACGGGAACGTCACCGCGAAGTCGGTTTCGGGCAACATGAACTTCGACACCGGCGATGGAAACGTGGATGCGACGCAGGTCCGCGGCACGGTGAAGATGCGCACCGGCGACGGCAACATGACGGGCACGGGATTTGACGGCTCGCTGGAAGCATCCACGGGCGACGGAAACGTACACGTCGAAGGACGCTTCGACACACTCGACGTGAAGTCGGGCGACGGCAACATCGACGCGCAGGCGAACACAGGCTCGAAAGTCGCGTCGAACTGGAAAGTGAGCTCGGGCGATGGTCGCGTGACGCTGCGGATTCCTGGCAATTTGGATGCGAACCTCGACGTACACACGGGCGACGGCAGTATTTCGGCGGATGTGCCGGTGACGGTGAGCGGCACGATCAGCCACCAGGCGCTGCGCGGCAAAATGAATAACGGCGGTGGCACGCTGTCGGTTTCGACGGGCGACGGTTCGATTCACATCGAGAAGATTTAACCGGTACGGTGCGAACGGGCGTGGTTTGCGACGTGCAAACTGCGCCCGCTTCGTTCTGACGAACGAACCGGCCCCTACAGGTAGCCAAACAAAATGGAGCGCCCGAACAAGTGATGGACGTCACGCGTTCTGCTTTGCGATTTGAAATGCGCTGCGCTTCGCGATCTTCCCCGCATTCAGTTTGAAAATCCGCGTCGCATCCCTCATAATTAATCGTTTGCTTGAAGACGTTCCCCGCAATGGGCGCGCCTGTCTGAAGCGTTCGGCCTGCTTGACACACTGCAAATGCAATTTTGACCGAACCGAGCGCGGACGTTCGAGCCGACTCGCCGGAATTTGCTCGGCACAATTTCGTTTTCGATGGGTTTTTACTACGTTGTCAAAAACTTGGGGGGAAATGAATGCGTAGGCCCGTGAATATTGCTCCGCCGAAAGGCAAGCTGGGAATCTTGACGCCGGGAATGGGCGCTGTGGCGACCACTTTCATGGCGGGTGTGGAACTAGTGCGCCGCGGCCACTCGAAACCGGTGGGTTCGCTGACGCAACTGGGGACGATCCGGCTTGGCAAGCGCACCGAAGGCAAGTCACCGAAGATTTCCGACTTTGTGAAGCTGGCGTCGCTGAACGACATCGTTTTTGGCGGCTGGGACGTATTCCCTGACAACGCGTATCAAGCTGCGGTGAAGGCCGGCGTGCTGGAATCGAAAGATCTCGACAAGGTGAAGACGTTCCTTTCGAAGATCAAGCCGATGAAGGCCGCGTTTGACCAAAATTACGTGAAGAAGCTGAACGGCCCGCACGTCAAGAAGGGCAAGAACAAATTCGACCTCGCGAATCAGCTGCGCGAAGACATCCGCTCGTTCAAGAAGACCAACAAGCTGGACCGCGTGGTGATCGTGTGGTGCGGCTCAACGGAAATTTTCCTGAAGGCTGAAGACGTTCACAAGACGCTGGCGTCGTTCGAGAAAGGCATGAAGGAAAACCATCCGTCGATCGCGCCCTCAATGCTGTATGCATACGCGGCGATTGCGGAAGGTGTTCCCTTTGCGAATGGCGCGCCGAACCTGACTGTGGATATTCCGGCGATTCAGGAATTCGCACAGCAGAAGAATGTGCCGATCGGCGGCAAGGATTTCAAAACGGGTCAGACGTTCATGAAGACGGTGCTCGCGCCGGGATTCAAAGCGCGCATGCTGGGCATGGACGGTTGGTTCTCGACGAATATTTTGGGCAACCGCGACGGCGAAGTGCTCGACGATCCCGGTTCGTTCAAGACGAAGGAAGAATCGAAGCTCGGCGCGCTCGAATATATTTTGCAGCCGAAGCTGTACCCGGAGCTGTACGGCAAGTTCTACCACAAAGTGCGCATCAACTATTACCCGCCGCGCGGCGACAACAAAGAAGGCTGGGACAACATCGACATCTTCGGGTGGCTGGGATATCCGATGCAGATCAAGGTGGACTTCCTGTGCCGCGACTCGATTCTTGCGGCGCCGATCGTTCTCGACCTTGCGCTGTTTTTCGATTTGGCGCATCGCGCGGGAATGCGCGGCATTCAGGAGTGGCTCAGCTTCTACTTCAAATCGCCGATGTGCGCGGCAGAACTTTACCCGGAGCACGATTTGTTCATTCAGTTGATGAAGCTGAAGAACACGCTGCGGTGGATGATGGGCGAAGAGCTGATCACGCACCTGGGACAGGAATACTACGACTAGTCGGACAGCCAACCTGGCGGTCCTCTTACGAAGTTGTAGTTGATTGATTTTACGCCGCCGATGAACCGAGGCTTCGTTGGTTCGTCGGCGGCGATTTGCTTTTGAGGGATTCTCGCGGACGCCGACCGCCGGGTCGGCTGTCGGACGCGCTAGACGCCGCGCTGCGAGGCGCGGCCTTCTTGTTTTAGAAGGATTTCCAAATCGTCGGGATGGATGGCGGTGAGCGTCGCGTCTTCCTGATCGATCAGTCCCTGACTCACCAGACGTACCAGAGATTCCTCCATGGCGTAAGACCCCTTCTTTTTCGAAATTGTGATTTCCTGATGCAGGTGCTGTAGCTGGTTCAGGCGGATGTGCTGGCGCGCTCCATAGGTCAGCATGAGCAGTTCGGTGGCTGGTACGCGGCCGCCGCCTTTCGCGGGCAGAAGGATCTGCGTCAGCACGGCGCTGAGCGCCATGGCGAGTTCCTGGCGGATGGTGTTCTGGCGTTCGAGCGGAAACGAATCGGAAATGCGAGAGACGCTGGACGCGACGTCTGTGGTGTGAATCGTCGAGAAGACAAGGTGTCCCGTTTCAGCGGCGGCGACGGCGATCTGCATCGTTTCGGTGTCGCGCATTTCGCCGACGACGATCACGTCGGGCGCCTGCCGTAGTGCCGCGCGCAATGCGGTGGGAAAGTCAGGCGCGTCGGTGCCGATTTCGATTTGTTCCACGATGCTGCGGTGATGCGAATGCTCGTATTCGATCGGGTCTTCGATCGTGACGATGTGGCGCGCTTCGCGGCGGTTGATTTCATTCACCAGCGCGGCGAGCGTGGTGGATTTGCCCGAGCCGGCGGGCCCACCGATCAGGACGAGACCGCGGCGGAGGTGCGAGAGAGCTTCCACCGAAGCGGGCAGGCGCAACTCCGCGAGATGCGGCACTTTCGAGGGCAATGCGCGAATGGACGCGGCGGCGTGGCCGCGTTCGCGGTGCATGTTGATGCGGAATCTTCCCTGCCCTTCGATGCGGTACGACGAATCGGAGATTTGGTGTTCGCGGAATTGCTGGAGCGCGCGGGAGGTAAGCACGGGGAGAACGTAGTCTTCGATTTCGGCACCTTCGAGCGGGGTGCTGTCGATCGTTTTGACGGAGCCTTCGACGAGCATCGATGCGGGCGCGCCGGGGACGAGAAGCAGGTCGCTGCCGCCGTCGGCGAGAAGGCGCGTAAGCCAGCGGTCCACCTGGAGCGAGTCACCGAGCTCTTTTTTGCGCGCTTCGGATGCGTCGTTGAGTTCGCGTACGATCTGGTCGAGATCTTTTGAGTCGTTCATGAAGGCCTCGTGGCTAAGATGCGGCGCGCTTCGAATCGTCTCACAGTCGCATATCGGATAGTGCCAGGACAAGTTGCTGAGCGTTTCGAGGCGACGGCGTGGTTGAGTTGGGGCTTGCGGCAAAGCGGTAGCTTCGCTCCCGCAGTCCACGTGAACTGTGCGCGGACAAAGAGCCCGGTGCAGAAATGAAAACGCCTTGGCTCAGCACCAAGGCGTTTTCCGATTCTCGATTGTAGGTCCGGCCGAAGCTAGAACTGATTCCACAAGTACTGGTTGTACACCTCGTGGTGGTATTGCACCTCGGGCGCCTTCACGAATGTGCCGAGCAAGCGCGCGCAACGGTCTGCGGACGCCTGCTTCAAGTCCGCAAATCGATGCTTCACGTCTTCGGTGAGCAGCTTGGTGGTCCAATCGGCCTTCGAGAAATTCTCGAGCGCGGTGTAAATGTTGTCCGGCAGGTAGCGCTCGGCCTGGCGGAGATTCTTCAGCTTCGAAGTTTCGCCGTCGATTCCGGTTTTGAAGATCGAGTAGAGTGCGAGGTACGGATTCGCATCCGGCGCCACCGAGCGAACCTCGACGCGCGAGCTTTTCTCGTTGCCGATGGGAACGCGAATCATCGAGCCGCGATCGACGGGCGACGCTTTGATCTGGTTCGGCGCTTCGAAGTGCGGGTCGAGGCGGCGGTAGGAATTGACGCTCGAATTCAGGATCAGGCAGATGTCGTTCGCGTGGGTGAGAATGCGATCGATGAAGCTCCAACCGGTTTTGCTGAGTTTTTCCTCGCCCTTCGCGTCCCAGAAAAGATTCTTGCCGCCTTTGCTGATGGAAACGTTGGTGTGCATGCCGTTGCCGTTCACGCCGACGACCGGCTTCGGCAGGAAGCTCGCGGTGAGGTCCATCTTCGTGGCGACCTGACGGCAGATCAGCTTGTAGAGCTGAATCTGGTCGGCCGCGGCGACCACTTCCCCGTAGCCGTAATTGATTTCGAACTGCGACGGCGCAACTTCCGGGTGATCCTTTTCGTTCTGGAAGCCCATGGCGCGCTGCACTTCGGCCGTGGTGTCGATGAACGTGCGGAGGTGATCGCCGGGCAGCGAGTGGTAGTAGCCGCCGGTATTCACGTATTCGAACTTGCCGGTTTCGTTGTAGCGGCGTTCGGCGTCGGCGCCACGGAAAAGGAAGCCTTCGATTTCGTTCGCCGCGTTCAAAGTGTAATTTTCTTTTTTGTAGAGCGCTTCGGAGTAGCCCTTGAGCACGCCGCGAATGTCAGCCGCGTACGGCGAGCCGTCCTTATCGATCACCTGACCGAAGACGAGAACCTTGCCCGAGCCGAAAATGTCGGACGGACCCCAATAGAACGCGGACCAGTCCATCGCGAGTCGCAGATCGCTTTCGCGCTGCGCGGTGAAGCCGCGGATCGACGAGCCGTCGAATGTGAGGTTGTCCCAGCTCTTGATCAGGAATTTTTTGTCGTAGTCGAGCATGTGCAGCCGGCCTTCGAGGTCGGTGAACAGCACGGTGACGGCCTTGATGCGCTTTTCGTCGGTGAGGTAGCGGAGACGGCCTTCCTGGATCGTATCGGCGGAAACTCGATTCTTTCTTTGTTCCTTGGCTTCCAGATTCAACTCTTCCAACTCATCGTAAGAGAGCGTCAAAAACGATCGCAATTCGGTGGACATGGTCCTCCTTGGGATTTCGCGCAGCCGCGAGCGGCGCGCGCCCGCGATACGGGCAGCGGCAGCCGCTCAACGACTCGAAAGCCTAACGCGGGGCACACGGAGCGTCAAACGCCATTGTGGAAATTTCAGCGCGGAAAAAGTTATGGCTTCGATTTGTTTTGTTTATCGGGGACGAAGCTCGCCAGCGACTTGGGATGTGGAGGTGTTCGAGGCTTCGCCGAGGCTGGGCTGAAGTTTGCGGCAAAGCGGTAGCTTCGCTCCCGCAGTCCGTAGGGATACGTTGCCGTCGCTGATTTTTATGGTTGAGGGGCTTTCTGGTAGCGGCCGATGAGTTCGGCTTCGGCCAGGACGTGACCTTTGATCGCGGCGTCGATTTGCGCGCGCGTGGCTTTCGGTTTTAGGCCTGTGGGCTGATCGAGCGCGTATAGCTTGAAGAAGTAATGATGCGCGGCGCCTTGTGATGGGCACGGGCCGCGCCAGCGCGTCTTGCCGTCTTCGTTCTTGCCTTGTTTTGAGCCGTCGGGGAGCATCGCTTTGTCGGGTGTGGCTTCGGCGAGTCCGTGAGTGGCGGGAGGCAAATCGTACACGAGCCAGTGGACGATCACTTTCTTTGGATTGTCGGGATCATCGACGATCAGCACGAGCGACTGCGTTTCTTTGGGCGCGTTCTTCCAGGAAAGTTCGGGCGAGACGTTGTCTCCGGAGCAGGAATATTTTGTGGGGATGGTGCCATCGGCTTCGAAGGAGGAGCTGGTGAGTTCGAATTTCGCATTGGAGGCCGGCGATTGCGTGCTCTGCGCGAGCGCGGGGATCGCGCTCGCCAGCGTGAGGCAGCAGAGTGTTGCGAGTTGGGCGAGCCTTGAGTGGATGAGCGGTGACATTCATCGGCTCCTGACGGAACTTGGATCGTAATCATTAGATTCGCGGGAGGGGTGTGTGGACTGCCAACTACAAAGTCAACGGCGGAACATTTCACGGAGAAAACCGAGAAAGGCGGAGGACACGTAGGCTGCGAGGGCCGGCAGCGGTGTTGCTCATATTTTGCGGCGGCGGTCGCAGGAGAGCAGCCTGTGCGACAGGCTATTCCACGCCAAAGTGGACGTTTTGCGGCGTGGAAGGGGGCTGAAAGCGGCGTGCCTCCTGTGCTACTGTTGGGCGTTTGCGAAAGGCGTCGCGGCGGACCCGCTGCGGCGAACACAGCCGGAAATTGCTGCTACTCAGGGAGTTCCCGACCTATGAAGGCTTCGTACAACGGCGTTGCTGTACCCGCGCACGGCAAAGCCATCGAATTTCACAACGGTGCATTTCAAGTGCCCGACGCACCGATTATTCCGTTCATCGAGGGCGATGGAACGGGGCGCGACATCTGGAAAGCGTCCCAGGCGGTCTTCGACGCGGCTGTGGCGAAGTCGTACGGCGGCAAGCGCAAAGTGGCGTGGCTGGAAATTTACGCGGGTGAAAAGGCTTACCAGAAATTCAAAGAGTGGCTGCCGGACGAGTCGGTCGAAGCGATTCAGGCGTTTCGCATTGCGATCAAAGGGCCCCTGACGACTCCGGTGGGCGGTGGCATCCGTTCGCTGAACGTGACGCTGCGCCAGGTTCTGGATCTCTATGCGTGCGTGCGGCCAGTGCGCTATTTTGCCGGCGTTCCCTCCCCAGTGCGCGGCCCGGAGCGAATGAACGTGGTGATCTTCCGCGAGAATACCGAAGACGTCTATGCGGGCATTGAGTGGAAGAGCGGCTCACCGGAAGTGAAGAAGCTGATTTCTTTCCTGAACGACGACATGCTGAAGGGCGGCAAGAAAAGGATCCGCGAGGATTCCGGCGTTGGCATCAAACCGATCTCGCCGTTTGGCACAAAACGCCTCGTGAAACGCGCGATTCAGCACGCAATCGAAAATAAGCGCAGCGTTGTGACGCTGGTGCACAAGGGCAACATTCAGAAGTTCACCGAAGGCGCGTTTCGCGATTGGGGATACGAAATCGCCGTCGCGGAATTTCGCGATCACGTGATCACCGAGCGCGAGAGCTGGATCGTCGGTAATAAAGACGCGAATCCAGCGATCAGCGTGGAGCAGAACGCGGCGCAGATCGAGCCGGGCCTGGATGCAGCGCCGGAAAATTTCAAGAAGGAGCTTTACAAGGAAGTCTCGGATACGCTGGCCGCGATTTACGCGACGCACGGCGGCGGCAAGTGGAAGTCGAAAATCCTGATCAACGATCGCATTGCGGACTCGGTGTTCCAGCAGGTGCTGACGCGCGCGGATGAGTATCAGGTGTTCGCGACGCCGAACCTGAACGGCGACTACCTGAGCGACGCTTGCGCGGCGCAGGTGGGCGGGCTCGGCCTGGCCCCGGGCGCAAACGTGGGCGACGGCTACGGCGTTTTCGAAGCGACCCATGGAACTGCGCCGAAGTATGCCGATAAGGACGTTATCAACCCCGGGTCGGTGATGCTGTCGGGCGCGATGATGTTTGATTTCATGGGCTGGAAAGAGGTCGGGCAGATGATCGAGAGTGCGATTGCGAAGACGATTCAGCAGAAGAAGGTCACGTACGACCTGGAGCGCATGATGGAAGGCGCGAAGAAGCTGAAGACGTCTGAGTTTGCGGCGGCGATCATCGAGAATATGTAGAGCGCGCGGCGACTAGCGCTGCGAAGAATTTCTAAATCATAATTGCCTCATTGCGAGGCGGTACAAGGAGAAGGAATGCGTAAGAAGGTGACGGTAGTTGGCGGCGGTTTTGTGGGATCGACGACGGCGCAGCGGATTCATGACGACGGTTTGGCGGACGTGGTGCTCACGGACATTCTCGAAGACGTTCCGGCGGGAAAAGCGCTGGACATGGCGCAGTCGGCGACGATTTTCGGTTCCAACTCGAGCGTGATGGGCATCTCGACCGCGAAGGGCGACTACTCCGCCACTGCGAATAGCGACATCGTGGTGATCACGGCAGGATTTCCGCGCAAGCCGGGTATGAGCCGCGATGATCTTTTGAAGCTGAACTATGACGTCGTGAAGACGGTCGTCGAGCAGATCGTAAAGCACTCGCCGAATGCGATTCTGATTATGGTGACGAACCCGCTCGACGCGATGGCGCAGGCGGCGCTGCACGTGAGTAAGTTTCCGAAGAACCGCGTGCTCGGGATGGCGGGCGTGCTGGACTCGGCGCGCATGAGCCGCTTCGTGGCGATGGAATTGAATGTATCGGTGGAGAACATCAATTGCTTTGTGCTCGGCGGGCATGGCGACGACATGGTGCCGCTGACGCGCTACTCGACCGTGGCAGGCATTCCCCTGCCGGAACTGATCTCGAAGGAAAAGCTCGACGCGATCGTTGCGCGCACGCGAAAGGGCGGCGCGGAAATCGTGAACCTGCTGAAGACCGGTTCGGCGTACTACGCGCCGTCTGCCGCGACCGTGGAAATGGTGGAAGCGATCCTGCACGATAAGAAGAAAATCCTGCCGTGCGCGGTGTACCTCGAGGGCGAGTACGGCATCAAGGGCCTGTTCGTAGGCGTGCCGGTGAAGCTCGGCGAAAAGGGCGCGGAAGAAATCGTTCAGGTGAAGCTCACGGCCGAGGAGCAGGCGGAATTGAACAAATCCGCGGCCTCGGTGCGTGAACTGGTGAACGTGCTGGGGATTTAAAAGCTGCGCGAGTCGCGGCACACACAAAGGCGCCCGCTTCCGTTCGCTGCGAGAACGAAACCGGCCTCTACAGGTAGTCGGGGCTGGGGTTTGTGAGTGTGGAAGGATACCGAAGAGAGATTCTTCGGCGATGTACGGCCTCAGAATGACGGCTCACGTGACGCGCGACTCGCGCGGTGCGTGGGCCGTTTGTTTTAGGCGCGCTCCCAATTCAGCTGAGCGTCTTTGGCTTGCGCGTCGTCCACCGGGCGAAGCGAGAGCGACTTCTCGCCGAACGTGTACGCGCGAATGAAATCCTTCCCAACGTCTCCGGGGCGAAGACTTCCCTTCAAGTGGTGCGTGATGATTTCCTTCGCAGTGTCGATCGTATAGGTGCCGTAGTACGCGTAGTAGCTGCGGTAGGCCAGCTGAACATCTTTCGGCAGCGGAAAGCTCGTCACGTAATTCGCAAATTCGGGGCGCGGGTTGCGCATGATTTGCACGGCCACGTTGCCGGCCGCGTCGTACATCAGCAACCCGACGGGGCTATCGCCAAAAATGCGCGGCTCGCCGGAATCGATCGAGACCAGGCGCCAGGTGCCGACGAAGGGATTGGATTGCGGTGCGACAGATGAGGGGACGGACATTCAGGCGACCTCGTGAATTCGGGCGACAAAATTCTGACATCGCGAGTGTGACGAGTCAACGGCGTGAACGCCGCCTTGCGCGAAGTTTACAAACGGCGGCCTGTACGTCCGGACAGGTTTTTCGGCGGGCGCAGAACAGTAGCGAAGGCGAAACACAGGCGATTGGTGTAGCGAAGCCGGTGAGTATGCGCTTGGTAAAATTGAATTGCGCGCGAAGCTAGTCGCCGGGATTACGTGGAAATTCGTGCGCTCGACGTGTGTTCACATGGTGCGCGAGGCCCAGCCACGGACATGAACCTATTCAACCGCAAAGATGGAGACGGAGAGAAAACTCCCAAGCGCCGCGCGGGCGATTTGGCGCTGGTGGACGGCGACGGCGCGGTCCCTTCGCACCGCCTGACGATGGATATGGCGCGCGCGGAATCGCTCGCGGCGATGATGGCGCACAGCCGCGCGGCGACCGTGGTGGAAGTGGCCGATCTGCTCGCGGGAATGTACATCTACGAGTGGGATCGCCTGGCGAAATATTGGGACGAGGAAGAGAAGGTCGAATCGTACTTGCAGCAAATCTGCCGGATCAGCCCGCCGCGCTGGCATTACTGGATCGAATTTCATCACCGGCAGCTGACGGCCGAAGCTGAACCCAAGAAATGGAAATTGCCGGTAGGCCCGAAGAAAGACGAAGTTGGAGTGCCGAAGCTCACGCATTCGGCGGAGTTGCAAGCCGTGTGGGCTGCGGCGGAAGCGGCGGCGCCTACGACTGACATGGTAGATGGGCGTGTGATTCCTGTGTTGACGCTTGAATGCGTGCTGTTTGCGATTGCGAGCCGCACGAATTCGGAGATTGGGCACAGGCTCGTGGCGGCAGGGCTCAAGCTGGGCGAACTGGAAGAGGAAGCGCGGCGGCCGAGGCACGCGCCGCGGTAGCGTCAGACAGCGTCCCACAGCCTCACAGGCGGTCGTCCGACGATTACACAAGCGTGCGAGGATGTGAATCACTCCCGGCGCGACTAATTAACGCCGCGCGACGGGAGTGAGATCCTACGCCGAGCGCGCGGGAAGTCGTCGGAGAACAGCCTGCGCGGCAGGCTATTCCACTAAATAATCATTTTGAAGTGAGGCCAGAGTTCGCTGAGCGGCGCGACGGGCTTGCGGCAAATGTACACTTTGACGCCCTGTTCGCTGGGCGCGGCGTGCGGTGAATAAATTGTGGCGGCTTCGCGGACGTCGCCGAAAAGCTTGATGTAGTCCGACGAATTGTCGCCGAAAATAATCATGCATGAGCCGGTGTAGTCGCCCGGTCCCCAGTAGTAGTGGCTGTTGTGACCGCTGATGGCTTTTGGAAGGCCGTATTTTTTGCCGTAGTAATCGATCGCGCCCGCCTCGCCGTAATTCCCTGCCAAGATTGCGCAGCTCGGACGCTCGTCACCCGGAATCGAGTAATACACGTGCGAGATGGTCTTCGCGACTTCAGGCCAGCCGAACATGTCCGCGTAGAGTTGCGGCAGCTCAACGGGTGTATCGACTTCGGTTTTCACCGAGCGTGCGTACGGCAATTTCGACGAGTACCAGATGAAATTATTCACGCTGAAGACGGGGACGCCGAATGGAACGGTGACGAGGCCCGCGATGATTAGAACCGCGGCGTAAGCGACGCGAGCCCAATTGAATTTCGGCGCGGCGACGTATTTCTCCGCGGCGACGCCGCCAGCGGCCATCAGCATCGCGTAAATGGGGACGACGTAGTAGGTCTTGCCGTCGAGCAACATCACGATCAGCAGAATGAAAATGTACGTCCAGCCGAGAAAGCGGTAGCGCTTCCCTTCTTTGCCGAAGAAATACCAGCCGAGACCCGCGAGCCACAGCGGGAGCGCGACCGGGTTCATGAATAAGACTTGTTCGAAAAGAAATTGGCCCGGTGTGAGGCGTACGATTTTGAAGGCCTGGCCATTGCGTACGACTTCTACCTGCGGCCAACCATGCGTCGCTTCCCAGATCAAATTCGGCAGAAAGATGGCGAGCGCAATCGCGCCGCCGATCCAGATCCATTTGCTGGCGAGAAGTTTACGCTGCGGGGTGAGCAGCAGGCCGGCGACAAGTGCTGCGCCGAACGCGAGCATGGTGTGTTTGTTCTGGAGGCCGATCCCGGCGACGACGCCGAAAGCGATCCAGAGTTTGGGCGACGCGCCGTTTGCGATGCGAATCGCGATCCACACGCACAGGAGCCAGAAGAGCGGCTCAAAGGCATTCATCGAGAAGAAGCTGTCGAAGGCGAGGTAAATCGGCGCGAAAAGAATCGCGACCGCGGCGAGAGCTTGCGCGAACATGCCGCCGCCGAGTTCGCGCGCCACACGGCCCGTGAGATAGACGACGGCCGCGCCGGCAAGAACAGGCAGCAGGCGAATCGCGAACATTGAATCGCCGAGCGTGTGCTTCACGCACCACGATACGAACGCGATGAACGGCGGCTGATCGACGTAGCCCCACGCGAGGTGGTCGCCGCAGGCCATGTAGTAAAACTCGTCGCGGAAGAAGCCATAACGATTGATGCCGCAGAACTGAATGACGATTTTCAGGACGGCGAGCGCGACGAGCAACAGGTTGGCGGAGCGGACGCCGGTAGGAGCGTTATAGGTGGGTGCGGGGCTGGAGGACATAGACTGGGATTTTAGTTGGGTGGCACGCACCCTTCTGAACGCGAAGGGTGCGGCACCCGGAAATGCTAAAGCACTACGAGATAGTGATGCTGGTGATGCGGTCGAGTTTGGGGAAATGTTTCTCGAGATACGGCTTGCCGAGCGCGGTGATGCTGCCCTGGTCCGGCTGTTCGCCGTAGCCGCT
Organism: uncultured Acidobacteriota bacterium; assembly: GCA_963702125.1. Lineage (GTDB taxonomy): Bacteria > Acidobacteriota > Terriglobia > Acidiferrales > UBA7541 > Palsa-295. The sequence continues at coordinate 1,375,129 of OY969716.1, read as the reverse complement.
GTGAATCTTTTTCACTACGTCGAGGCCGCTGGTGACTTCGCCGAAGGGCGAGAAGCCCATTTTATCGAGCTGCGCGTTGTTGCCGGTGTTGATGAAAAGCTGCGTGGTGCGCGTACCGGGGCCGGCGGTGGCAAAAGAAATCGTGCCGGGCTTGTTGGATTGCGTGACCGGATCGTCGGTGAGGCGCTTGTTGCGCCACGCGCCGGTGATCGCGGGATCGGCATGCAGTCCGAACTGAACGACGAAGCCGGGAATGACCCGGAAGAAATGGGCGTCGTTGAAATAGCCGTGCTTGGCAAGATTGTAGAAGCGGTCCGCACCGAGCGGAGCCCATGCGCGCGTGACCTTGATCGTGAAATCGCCCGCAGTGGTACTGAACTTGGCGTCAAAGGTAGCGGGAGCCTGTTCGATGAGCGAATCCGGATTTTTCAAATCAGACATTCAATTATTCTCCTCAGAGGATCGATCGCTTTTCTAGAATGCGCAGACTAAAGTTTACGTTTCGACTTACTGATTCGACGGAGATGTGGACGTCGCGGGCTTCTTTGCCGCAGGCGCAGTCGTCGAGTGATGCACCGGAGCCGCGGTCTGCACGGGCGAAGTGATGATCGTCGCCTTGATCACATCGAGCTTCGGAAAATTCTTATCGAGGTACGGCTTGCCCTTCTCTGTGATTTCGTTCTGATCGGGCGTCTCTCCGTAAGCCGCGTAGATCTTCTGCACCACATCCATGCCGGAAGTGATCGTGCCGAACGGCGCGAAGCCCATCTGATCGAGCCGCGGATTTTCCGCGAGGTTAATGAAAAGTTGCGTGGTGCGCGTGTTCGCGCCCGCTGTTGCAAAAGTAAGCGTACCGGCGTGATTCGATTCCTTGACGGGATCGTCCTGAATGTTGGCCTTCTCCCAGGCCTTATTCACGGCGGGATTCGCGCTCAAGCCGAACTGCACGACGAAGCCGGGCACGACGCGGAAAAACGCGGCGTTGTTGAAGAAACCGTGCTTTACGAGATTCCAGAAGCGGTCAGCGCCGAGCGGAGCGGAGTCCCGCTTCACGTGCACCACGAAGTCGCCGGCCGTGGTGACAAACTTCACGTCGTATTCGGCAGGCGCTTGCGCCTTGAGCGTCGCGGGGTGAAGCAGCGCGGGATCGGTGTGCGTCGCGGAGGATGCAGCGGCGGGCTTGTGGGCCGGCGCTTTGGCCGACGATGATGCCGACGAACCGGTTGCTTGCGCGCGCGCAACAGCTGGAATCAGAGCGAGCGACGAACAGACAGCGAGACGGATCAGAGAACGTTTCACGACTTGCCTCCTAGTTTCTTTGCGGTGTTTTCGACGTCCTGCATCAGGCGGAGGGTGTTGCCGCCGAGGATTTTCTGCACATCGGCCGGGGAGTAGCCTTTCGCGAGCAGCGCATTCGTAATTTCGGGCAGCTTCGAGACGTCGTCCATGCCGTAAGGCATGTCGGCGCCGTCAAAATCGGAGCCGAGGCCGACGTGATCGGCGCCCACCAGTTTAACAGCGTGGTCGATGTGCTCGATGATCTTCGTCCACTCGACGCGCGGCAATTTTCCGGCTGCCACATATTCGCGCGTGACGTTATCAGCTTCGATCAGCTCGCAGGCTTCGTTCGCGCCGCAGCGTTTTTTCGCTTCCACTTCGATTTCCTTGCCGTATTCCGGGTGCGCTTTCATCGCGTCGGCAAATTCCTGGCTGAGGAAGCCGATGTGATAGTTGATCTGGATCACGCCTCCGTGCGCCGCGAGATCTTTGATCATCTGGTCGGTCATGTTGCGTCCCGCGGTGCAGATGGCGCGGCAGCTCGAATGCGAGGCGATCACCGGCGCTTTGCTGGCGGCCAGCACGTCGTAAAAAGTTTTGTCCGCGACGTGCGAGATATCCACCATCATGCCGAGCTTGTTCATCTCGGCGATCACTTGCTTGCCGAACGGCGTTAGGCCATCGTGCGCGGCTTTGTCGTTGGCGGAGTCGGCCCAGTCGGTGTTCACGGTGTGCGTGAGCGTCATGTAACGCACGCCGAGCGAGTAGAACTTGTCGAGCGTCTCGAGGGAGTTGTTCATCATGTGGCCACCCTCGACGCCCATTAGCGCGCAGATTTTGCCGGAGCCTTTCGCGGCGCGGATTTGGTCGGCAGTGGTGCACAGCACGAGATCTTTCGGATTGGCGGCGACGGCTCGGCGCACGGCTTCAATCTGCGCCATGGCGCGATCGACGGCCGGTTGGCCCGTCACAGTGCCGGGAATCCAGATCGAGAAGAAAATCGCGTCGAGGCCGCCTTCGCGCATGCGCGGGATGTCCACGTTGCCGTCGGAGTGGCGCGCGCTCAGGTCGAATTTGGGATCGAGCAGGCGCTGCGTCGTGTCGTCATGCGTATCGACGACGATGGATTTGGCGTGCAGCTCTTTCGCTTGCGGAGTAATGGTGGTGCTGGATTGCTGCGCGAGTACCAAGGGTAGAGCGAGCCCTCCTACGACGATGCTGAGCGCTGCGAGTGAGATACGTTGCATGCGATTGTGTGAAATGCCTTTGGGATTCTACGACAGGCAAGACTGAATGGAGCCAGACTTATTGGCACTGATGCCTAGACCCAATCGGCAGGCCGCCGCAAGACGCCACCCGAACCGTCGGGAAGCTGATTTGCGAATTGTGCTTTCGACAAGAGTTGCAGTGGCAGGCTTCGGTGAGCATGCGCAGCGGTCCGAAGCTCGACCGCCGCTCCGCGAGTGGGATTTCGGGTCGGGACGTAAACGAATATTCGCTTCTCTGGAAAACGAAGCCGGACCATGTTTACAGCCGGCACCAGATCGGAATCACCGCTAAACAGAACAAGCTGGTCGCACTGGTTTCGATACGCGTCATCGAGCATAAAAATCGCGATGTTCACGTCGGTCCGTTTCTCTTCTTGGGTGTCGTAGTGGCGGTCGCCGGTGTGGCCGCAAGTCGAAACTCTGCATTTCAACGTCTTCCGCTTGAACTTACCCAAAACGACGTCAACGACTGGCGTCGTGGCTAGCGCCTTGAGGTAGGTTTCCTGGTTGACCTTCGTGGGCCCTTCGACGAGCGCCGTGAAATATCGAATCAAGCGAATGTCGTCGTGTGGCCTCAGCAGCTGACAGAACCTGGCGATGTTCAACCACTTTAGCGAAGGCGTGCTGCGCACGGCTCCGTAGTACAGATTGAAACCGTCGATGTAAACGATTGTGCGAGGTCGCGAGTGCGGAACTGCGGATTCGTGCATAAAAAAAGGGCAATCATATAGATTGCCCAAACCGGCCTTGCGGCCGGGGAGTCGTCGAAATTCAGTCTAGGCCAGATCTCGTAATCTGTCAAACTTACAACCCAGGGGCCTAAGGAGATCGTCGACGCCTTATCCGAGCTCATCCTTCGGGCGCGGCGGAGCCGATGGCCTTGGGTGCCGTGAAGAAACTTTTGATGGCGTGGCGGAGGACTTGACCATTCACGCTGGCTAGCGATTCGGTGAGCGGGATGCCCTTTGGGCAGATTTTCACGCAGTTCTGGGCGTTGTCGCAATCTTCGATGCCGCCGGGGCCCATCAGCGCGTCGAGGCGCGCGGCGGAGTGCATCGCGCCCGTTGGATGCATGTTGAAGAGGCGCACCTGGCTGACGATGGCCGCGCCGACGAACTGATCGTTCGCGTTGACTTTCGGGCAAATTTCCAGGCAGTTGCCGCACGTGATGCAGCGTGAAAGCGGATACGCCTCTTCCTGTTTTTCGGGCGCCATGCGGGGGCCAGGCCCGATGTCGTACGTGCCATCGATCGGGATCCAGCACTTGGTGCGCTTCAAATCCTCAAACATTTTGCTGCGATCGACTTGCAGGTCGCGAATCAGCGGAAACTTCGTGAGAGGTTCGAGGCGAATCGGTTTCTCGAGATCATCGACGAGCGCCGTGCACGCCTGGCGCGGCTTGCCGTTGATCACCATCGCGCATGCGCCGCAAACTTCTTCCAGGCAGTTCGCTTCGTAACTGACGGCCGAGGATTCCTTGCCTTCGCGCGTGAACGGGCGCTCGGCGATGTCGCGCAGGCAGATGATCACGTTCATGTGCGGGCGCCAGCGCAGCTCGAATTCTTCCCAGCGGACCGCTTCGTCCGGCCGCTGCTGCCGCTTGATCTTCACGATGAATGTTTTGTCTGCCATTCGATCCTCGTAAACCACCCACCAAATCCCGCAGCGCTTCAGGGCCTGAAGGCCGTGGATGTTGCGCCGCGTACGGCGGAACTAAAGTTCCGCCCTCTTTACTTCGCCGCGGTGTACTTGCGTTCGCGCAGCGGAAGCAGCGATGTATCCACCGCCTCGTACGCCAATTCGATGTTGCCGCCGTTGTACCGTGCAATCGTCGTCTTCAGCCAATTCGCGTCGTCGCGATTCGGAAATTCCGGCTTGTAGTGTGCACCGCGCGTTTCGTTGCGTGCGAGCGCACCCATCGTTATCACTTTCGCGAGCACGAGCATGTTGCCCAGTTCGCGGACGAAATTCAGCGACTGGTTCGACCACTGCGTGCGGTCCTGCACGTTCACGCGGGTGAAGCGGTCGCTCAGTTCGTCGAGCTTCACGAGTGTCTTCTGCAGGTTCGCGTTGTAGCGGATCACGGTGACGTTCTCGGTCATCACGTCGCCCAGCTCGCGCCAAATCGTCATCGGATTTTCCGTGCCGGTGTGCGCGTTCAGCAGAGTGTCCGAAATATCCTGCTGGCGGACGCGCTCGCGCTCGTACACAGCCGCAGGCGTCGATTCGCATTTCTGATCGAGGCCCTTCGCGTAACGAACCGCCGCCGGACCAGCGATGCCGCCGCCAAAAATGCACGACACCAGCGAGTTCGCGCCGAGGCGATTCGCGCCGTGATACTGGTATTCGCACTCGCCTGCCGCAAATACACCGGGCAGGTTCGTCGCCTGGTTCTCATTATCGACCCACAGCCCCCCCATTGTGTAATGCATCGCGGGGAAAACTTTCATCGGCTCGACGTGCGGATCGACGCCGACAAACTTCTGGTAAATCTCGAGAATACCTTCAAGCTTGCGTTCGAGCACTTCGCGCGGAATGTGCGTCACATCGAGATAGACGGCCGGATCGCCGGCCAATCCCATCTTCATCTCGTAAACGATTTTGTGAATCGCGCGCGTTGCGACGTCGCGCGGCACCAGGTTGCCGTACTTCGGATACCATTCTTCGAGGAAGTAGAAGCGCTCGTTTTCAGGAATTGTGCGCGGCGGGCGAGGATCCTGCGGCTTTTTCGGAACCCACACGCGGCCGCCTTCACCGCGCGCCGATTCGCTCATCAGGCGGTTCTTGTCTTCGCCCGGAATTGCGGTGGGGTGCACTTGAATGAATTCCCCATTCGCGTAGTACGCGCCCTGCTGAAACAGTGCCGACTGTGCAGATCCGGTGCAGACCACCGAGTTGGTTGACCTTCCAAAGATCGAGCCGATGCCGCCCGTGCAAAAAATCGCAGCGTCGCACGGGAACGTCTTGATCTCCATAGTCTTCAAATCCATCGCGCAAATGCCGCGGCACACGCCAGCGTCATCGAGCACGGCGGAAAGGAACGTCCAGCCTTCGAATTTCTTTACGCGGCCTTCCGATTCGTGGCGGCGGACCTGTTCGTCGAGAGCGTACAGAAGCTGTTGGCCAGTGGTTGCGCCGGCGAATGCGGTGCGGTGATAGAGCGTGCCACCGAATCGACGGAAATCGAGCAAACCTTCCGGCGTGCGGTTGAACATCACGCCCATGCGATCGAGCAAGTCGATGATCGACGGCGCCGCTTCGCACATTTGCTTCACGAGCGGCTGGTTCGCGAGGAAGTCGCCGCCGTAAATCGTGTCGTCAAAATGTTTGAAGGTGGAGTCGCCCTCGCCCTTCAGGTTTTTTGCGGCGTTGATGCCGCCCTGCGCGCACACCGAATGCGACCGTTTCACAGGAACGATGGAGAAAAGTTCAACCGGCACGCCCGATTCCGCCACACGAATCGTGGCCATCAATCCTGCGAGGCCGCCACCGACGACGATAATTTTAGGAGCGCTCATTGTCCGCCCCCCGCGACATATCCGCCGAGTGGGAAGGCGGCGTAGTGCAAGCCGATGACGATTGCGATTCCGGCGAGCGCGAAGCTCACACCCACAGCCGCGCCGAGCAACCCGAACGCTCGCTGCGAGCGCACGCTCACCGCGATGCCCCACTTACAGGCGAAATTCCACACGCCATTGCCCAGATGGAAAGAGGCAGCGAGCAGACCGACGATGTAGAACGTAAGGTTCCAGGGATTGGTGAGGAACTGCTGCACGTCCGCGTAGCTCGTGACTCCGTGGCCCTCGTAGCGCTGCGTGTAGAGGTGCCACGCGATAAAGACGAACGCGATCAGGCCGGTCCAGCGCTGCAGCGTGTACATCCAGTTCGACATCCACGGGTGCGAAGTGATGTTCGACTTCCCCTTCCACCAAATGTAGAAGCCATAGAGGCTGTGGAATAAAAGCGGCAGCCAGAGTACGGCGGTTTCGACAAAGATTCGCCAGGGCACCTGCTGAAGCTCGCGCGAGACGTCGTTGTACTTTGCCGGGCTCACCAGCGCGTAGCTATTCGACCAGATGTGTTCCGCCAAGAATGCGCCGATTGGAACGATTCCACTGAGGGATTGCAGCTTATCGAGGATGTAACTGGTTCTAGAGTTGGAAGCAGCGACCGCCATGCACGCTCCGAAGGTGGTTCACGCGTACGGACCGTGAGTCAGTATATTGGCGCGCTGGCGGCATTGCAAGAACCCGCGTGCATGTTTTTAAGTTTGAAAGGTTTGGACGGGACGTTCTTACCGAGATTAGAGCAAATTGGGTAGGACGAGGGGCCAAGTTCCCGATTGGATACAGGACCCGGAAACATGGGTTTTGGCCCGAAAAGGGGCATGTTAAGGTTTTCATAAGGTAGGTGCCTTTCCGTGTCCGCAGACCATGTTGCCGAGCTGAAAAAGTGGGTGGCTGAGCTGGTTCGCCAGGGTGGCGGCGAAGAGTCTGTCCGGCTAAACCGCGTGGCCGATCTGGTGAGCAAGAATTTCAACGTCCAGCCACATGAAGTGGCCGTGATGGTGGTCACGCCAGACGACCGCTTTTTGCGCTTCGTCCTGCCTCCCATGCTGCGGGAGGTAGGCCAAATTCCGCTGACCAGCACGAATGCCCTTGCTGCGCGCACGGTGCGCGAGCGCCGGCCGGAAGTGATCAATCATTTTGCGTCGGTTCCCCATTCATCTGTATTCGAAGCTGTTCCCATTGCTGAAGAACAACGCTCCGAAGCCATTCAGAAGATCATGAGCGCGCCGATTATTCACGACCGCAAGGTTTGGGGCGTGATTCAGGTGTCGCGCAAAGGACGCTCAGCGGCGGAAGCTGGGCCGGATTTCACGCACGGACAGCTGCGCGAACTCAAGGCAATCGGCGACACGCTGGCGCCGCTGCTTTCGCAGGTGCCCGTGGAAGCCCAGTAGTTCCGGCGCCGTGGCGCGGAAGTTCCCGAATCTCATCCCAATTGCCTCAATCCCAAGGCCTTACGGCCGCAACTTTCGTTGTGTGCGAGTGTTAAAATCAGTGCAACCGGCGGAAACCCTGCGCCATCTTTACAGTAGGGCCATTTGCCCTGGGTTCCAGCCGATTTGCGCCGGCCGAACTGGGTAGGCTGGCAACTTCGATGTGGAATTTGGGTGGAACGCGCGTTCTATCCAATGAAGGAGCAGAAATGCAGGAAACCAGAAACTTCACTCAACGCTTTCAGCGCGGCGCGACCACGGCGGCCTGCGCGTTGGCGCTTTTGTGCGGTGGCGGCGCTGCGTTTGCACAACAGCCGCAGACCAATCCACAGGTTCAGCAGCAGGCTCCCTCTCAACCCCCCGCTCAAACACAAGATCAGTCGCAGGCAGCGCCACAAAACCCGCCGGACCAGGACACGCAGCAGAACCAATCTCAGGCGACGGCGGATCCGCAATCGCAGCAGCAAGACCAAAGTGCCGTGCCGCCTCCTCCGGACAACGATCCGAATGCGGCTCCGCCGCCGCCGTCAAACGACTCGACGACGCCTGGCCCAATGAATGGCCAGACGAACGGTACGACGAACGGCACGGCGCCAAATTCAAACGGGCAGCCGAACTACGCGCCGCGCCAATATTCAAATTCGATCCTGCCCGATCCGCTTACGATTCCGGCGGGCACTGTGATTCAGATCCGGACGACGGATTGGCTTTCGAGCGACAAGAATCACAAGGGCGACCAGTTCATCGGCACGCTTGCGGCTCCGATCATCGTGAACGGTTGGGTTGTCGCGCGTCGCGGACAATCGGTGACTGGCACCGTGACGGACGCGGTGCGAGCCGGACGTGTGAAGGGCGTCTCGAAATTGCAGCTCGACCTCGGGCAACTCACGCTCGTGGATGGTCAGCTGATTCCCGTTCAGACCACTTTGCTCAACGCGAGCGCCGGCACCTCGAAGGGGCGTGACGCCACGGCAATTGCCGTGACGACCGGAACCGGCGCGGCAATCGGCGCTGCTGCGGGCGGCGGCGTAGGCGCCGGCATCGGCGCCGGCGCGGGACTCGTCGCGAGCGTCGCGGGCGTGCTGCTCACGCGCGGAAAACCGACGATCATTCCGCCGGAAGACGTGCTGACCTTCAAAGTGGAAAATCCGATCAGCTTCTCGACGGTGCACGGACCGCACGCGTTTCTTCCAGCGACGCCGCAGGACTATCAACCGGTGCGGCCGCCGCAGCCGCGTCCGCGGCCTTACCCTTATGCGTACGGCTATCCTCCGCCGCCGGGACCCTACGGCTACTACCCGTACGGATATGGCTACGCTCCTCCGCCGGTGGCGATTGGTTACTACGGCGGCTACTACCGATACGGTTGGGGCTGGGGCTGGTAAGCAGCTGAACGAAAACTAAACGTTGGATTCGAGGGAGCCGACTTCAAAAACGGCTCCCTCTTTTTTTGTGTGCAGAGGCGGCGGACGTCACGCGACAGAAGTTGAATGCGAAAAGACGGTTACATCGTTGAAATACATTGACATCGCAGGGGGTGCTTGTTAGTTTTTCGTGGCGCGAAAAAATCGCGAAATTTTTTCTGGAGGCACGAGGCTCAGGCCTAACATGGCGTTCGTCGCGAAGAAAATTTTCCTCACCAAGGGAGTTGGCAAGCACCGCGAACGCCTTTCGAGCTTCGAACTGGCGCTGCGCAACGCAGGGATCGCGGCGTGCAACATCGTTCGCGTCTCGTCGATCTTCCCTCCCCACTGCAAGCTGATTTCCCGCAGCGAAGGTTTGAAGCACATCAAGCCGGGCCAGGTGGCGTTCACCGTAATTTCTGAGAACCAAACGCGCGAACCGCACCGGTTGATCGCAGCGGGCGTCGGCCTCGCGTTGCCGGCCGATAAGTCGAGCTACGGATACTTGTCTGAGCACCACTCTTTCGGCGAGAGCGAAGAAATCTGCGGCGAATACACCGAAGAACTCGCGGCCGAGATGCTCGCGACGACTCTGAACGTGGAATTCGATCCGGATCTTTCGTGGGACGAGAAGAAAGAAGTGTACCGAATCTCAAACCGGATCGTCCGCACCATGAACATCACCCAGACCGCCGTCGGCGACAAGCGCGGCCTGTGGACCACGGTGCTCGCAGCGGCGATTCTGATCGGCGAAGACGACTAATCAGCAACTCGCAATTTGAATTTCAAGGGCACGGAGCGCAGGCTTCGTGCCCTTTTTCTTTTTCAGCACAGACTGTGGTGCGCTTACCTGTAGGGGCCGGTTCGCAGCTTTTCGCGAAGCGGGCATATTGGGGGTTCGTCGTATGCGCCCCCGTGGAAACAACTGCGCCGCCTTGCGCAAAAATCAGCGCAACGCGCCCCTACAGGTAGTTGTCGTTGGGGTTGTACTACTTGTCGAGCATGCCCTTGCCGGCGAGGATGCGCTTTTCATGTTTCGCGATGCGTGACTCACGCGTGGCGGATTGCTTCGCGCCGGCAAAATGGATCGTGTACGCACGCTGTCTGCCGGGCGTTAGCGCCTGGAAGGCTTTTTTGAATTCGGGGTCGGTCGCCAATTTTTTCTTCAGCTCAGGCGGCGGCTTCAGCGTGTCGAAGGCTTGCTTATCCACGAATGCGCCGGACCGCTCGAGATCGATCGCTTCGCGGATGTAGTCCCGCAACGTCTCCGCGCGCTCGTCGATCTCGTCCACGCTTTTGAACTTCGCCCAGCGCCCGGAGCGCGAATTCGGCCCCGGCGCGGAGAGAATGCGTGCCGGATCCTTCATCAGCACACCTTTGAAGAACATCAGCCGGCAACTGTCCTTCGTTCCCATGATGACGGCGACAATGCCGCCATCGAGCGTGAACGCCGGTTTGCCCCACTTCATCTCGTCCGAGAGGCCTTCATCGACGAGCAGCGTGTGCAGCTCAAGCAGCTCGTTGCGCCACTTCTTCGCGCCCTCGATCCGCTTGCTCACTTCCGCGCTTTTCTTACTCTTTGCCATGCGTTCCTGCACCCTCAGCCACGTCGGGCCTGCTACTTTTTCTTCTTCGGCGCCTTACCCGGCTTGTGCGAACTGCCGTGCATCGCGTGTCCGCCATGTTTGTGATGCGCGGACGCGTGCGCGGTGCTCGCCGGTGCGTAATGTGACGGCCCTGCATTTCCCGCACTCGCCTTGTAGCCAACGCGCTCGAGCACCGCGCCAACGATCAGCGGCAACGCGACCGTGGCGTCGTCGAGAACTTCAGCAAACTTGCCGCCTTCGGCTTCCGGTACAAATTTGCCCCAGCTCACCGCTTCGGTGTACGTGCTGCCCGAGAGGCCGCCCCAGTTCACCGGCTCCGGACAGATGCGCAATCCGTAGTTGTAGCGCTTCAGTGGAATTTTTTCGTAGCCGCGTCGCGCGAGCAGCTCGGCGTAAACGCCAAACTGCTGCGCCCAGTTGCGCGGCACGCCGCCGCCGATCGTGAAGATGCCCATGCGCTTCGTGGCCAGCATCGTGCGCGCGTAGTGCTCGAAATCCAGATAGGGATCGAAGCGCAGCGGCGGCTTCCCAGCGATTTTGCGCGCGCGATTGTGAAGCGCCAGATCGATGCCGAGTTCAGAGTCGGTGAACGCCGGCACAAACACCGGCACGCCCTTCTCAACGCACGATTTCAGGATTCCCCGCCCCGGCGCGTTCTTCGCGAGATATTTTCCGATGGCTTCATTCAGCTTGTAGCTGCACAGAGTTTCCTTCTCGTCCCACTGCTCCAGAACATGATCGACCACTTCTTCCACCGCGTCGAGGTTCACTTCCGGCTCGAGCGAGTCGTACACGCGGTTGTAGCCGTTCAGAAAAAGTTCTTCGTCGCCCACCGACGGGTCGTAACGGAAGTGCGAGCGTCCCGTCGCTTCCACGAGCCCGTGCGCCATCAGCGCGCCCGTGGAAACGATGGCCTTCACGATGCCTGCGTCAACGAGGTCGCAAAACACGAGGCCCATCTTGCCCACAGTGAGCGCGCCCGACAGCGTCATCACGATGAAGCAGTCTTTGTCGCGCGCCATGGACTCCAGCACGTCGGCAGCGTCGCCGATTTGCCGCGCGGTGTACGCGGTCTGCCCCATCGCGCGCACCAGATCGTCGATCGTCCTGATCCGCGAAAGGTCCAGCGGATAAATCGGTGTGAGACGGTCCTCGATCGGATCGTGCAGGACACGTCCAGTGACGCCCTTTTTCTTTGCCATTCAGCGGCCTCGCAGGTAATGTAATTTCCCAAACGGCCCGGGAATCGAAAAAATGTTTTGACGGCGCACTATTAGTAGTACAGAACGCGGCGCGCGCGAAACAAAAATCCACCACCGAAGCGCAGGAGCCTCGAATCCATGTCCCGATACACGCCCACGCCTCCGCAGAATTTCGGCGGCTTGCCCGAAGAGTTCTCGTCGTACGAAACTTCGCGCGCCGTGATTTTTCCGGTGCCGCTGGAGCGCACGGCGACCTACGAACGCGGCACGCGCAACGGCCCCGGCGCGATTCTGGAAGCCAGCCGCCACATGGAACTCTACGACGAAGAGCTGCAGACCGAACCAGCGCGCGAAATCGGAATCCACACCTGGCCCGCGATCGATACGATGGACGGCACGTTCGAGGAAGTGTTGCACGAACTCTTTACGGCACAGTTACAACTGCTGGAGGACAAGAAATTCCCCGTTGCGCTGGGCGGCGAGCACTCGCTCACCCCTCCTCTCGTTTCCGCCACCGCGAAAAAATATAAGGATCTGTGCGTACTACATATCGGAGCGCACGCCGAGATGCGCAACGAGTATCAGGGCAATCCCGGCAGCCACGTGTGCACGATGCGCCGCGTCACCGAGATTTGCCCGGCGGTGCAGGTCGGCGTTCGGTCACTCTCCGAGGAAGAATCGAAAATTTTGCCGAAGCTGAAAACGAAAGTGTATTGGGCGAAGGACATCGTGCGCGCTCCGGTGAAAGCCTGGATCGCGAAGGTGCTCGAAGACCTTTCGCCGCACGTCTATCTCACCGTGAATGTGGACGGCTTCGATTCGGCGATCATTTCCGCCACGGGCGCGCCTGAACCGGGCGGCCTTGATTGGTATGAAGTGACGTCTTTAATTCGCGCGGTGGCCGATCACAAGAAAATCGTCGCGATGGACGTGGCCGAACTTTCGCCGCGCCCGCGAGACCACGCTTCGGACTTTTTGGTCGCGAAGTTGATCTACAAAACGCTGGGATTTGTATTCTGCCAGTCATAAATATTAGGAGGATTCGTTGATGGCGGGTTTGGCCTTGATGATGCAGGACGGGAACGAAGTCGTCTTATTCGTCCAGACGCACCGGATCGCCTGGTGGATCGTGATCGGGCTCATCGCCGGCTGGATCGCGGGCAAAGTTTCGCGCGGCCGAGGGTTTGGCTGCATCACGAACGTTTTGCTCGGTCTGGTGGGAGCGGTGATCGGCGGCTGGATTTTCCAGAAGCTCAACATCATCGCGTTCGGCACGCTCGGCAGCCTGGCCGCCGCCACCGTCGGCGCCATTTTGCTCGTGGCAGTCGCGCGGCTATTCGCGGGCGGCGATTCGAACTAACGCGCGCGGCACTGAACGCGAGTTTCGAGGCGCGGAGCTGCCAGCCGCGCCTGTTGCTTTTGCTCCCTCCGCCGCTGCAAAGGCGCAATTCCGGCGCCCGCCGCGCATTGTGATACGATGGCGGTCCAACGGCGCGCAGCAATCTTTGTGCGATAATGTTTTGAGCCGCAGTTAACAAGCCCCATTGCGAACCTTGTCAAACGCATCAGGCATCCGAATCGGAAGGAACACTTGAGCCAACAATCAGTTTGGGCGATACCGCTGGGAGGTCTCGGCGAATTTGGAATGAATATGATGGTCCTGCGCACCGGTGACGACATCATCGTCATCGACGCGGGGCTGATGTTCCCCGAGCAGGAATTGCTCGGCGTGGACATCGTCATCCCCGACATTACCTACCTGAAGCAGAACCGCAGCAAAATTCGCGCGATCGTCCTCACCCACGCGCACGAAGATCACATCGGCGCGATCCCTTACATCCTGCCGGAATTGAACGTGCCGATTTACGGCACCGAGTTCACGCTCGCGCTGGTCCGCAAGAAGCTCGAAGAACACGGCCAACTGGAAAACGCGAAGCTCAACGAAGTGCACGCGGGACAAACCACGCAGCTCGGCGCATTCTCCATCGAATATCTGCACGTTACGCACAGCACGATCGATTGCGTCGCACTCGCCGTTCGCACTCCCGTGGGCGTGATCATTCACACCGGCGACTTCAAGATCGATCCCACACCCGTGGACGGTAAGCCGTTCGACCTGCACGCGTTCGCAAAGTACGGCCAGGAAGGCGTGCTCGCGCTTTTCAGCGACAGCACCAACGTCGAGCGCCCCGGCTTCACGCCGTCAGAAAAAGCGGTCGTCGTGCGTCTCGAAGAACTTTTCCGCGCCGCGCCCGCTCGCGTGGTCGTCTCGTGTTTCTCGAGTTCCGTGCATCGCGTGCAGCAAGTGATCGACATCGCCCGCACCACGGGCCGCAAAGTCGGCGTCGTCGGCCGCAGCATGGTCGATAACCTCGAAATCGCGCACACGCTCGGCAAGATTCGCATTCCAGACGGCAGCATGGTCCGCCCGCAGGACATTCGCAGCTACGACCCGCGCAAATTGGTCGTGCTCGCCAGCGGCACGCAAGCCGAGCCGATGTCGGCGCTTTCGCGCATTTCGGTGGATAACCACCGGCTGATGAGCATCGCCGAAAGCGACACGGTAATTCTTTCGTCGCGCATCATCCCTGGAAACGAGAAGCAAATCTTCCGGATGATCGACCACTTCTTCCGCCGCCGTGTGCTGGTCTACTACGAAAGCGGCCGCTCCGCGCCGATTCATGTTTCCGGCCACGCCAGCCAGGAAGAAATGAAAATCCTGCTGCAACTCGTGAAGCCGAAGTTTTTCGTGCCGATGCACGGCGAATACCGCCAGCTTTTCCAGCACGCCGCGCTCGCCGAACAGCTCGGCGCCGTCGGCAGCGAAATTTTCCTGCTGGAAAGCGGCCAGCCGATCGAGTTCACGGCCGATGGCCGCGCGTACCGCCGCGAGCCGGTCACCGCCGGACGCGTGCTGGTCGATTCCGGCTCGCTCGAGGAAATCGAAGAAGTAGTGATTCGCGACCGCCGCCACTTGTCGGAAGACGGCGTGCTCGTCCCCATCGTGGCGATCAATAAGCACACCGGACTGATCGAAGCGGCGCCCGAGATCGTCACCCGCGGCTTCCTGCCCGCTGAAGAAAACAACGGCGAGATCATCGAGCAGGCGCGGCAAATCACCATCCGGACGATCGAGCAAGCCACGCCCGAAGAAAAAACCGACTGGGGCGTAATCAAGGAAAAGATTCGCCAGGACCTGAAACGCTTCCTCAACAAACAAACATCCAAGCGGCCGCTGATTCTGCCCGTCATTCTGGAAGTCTAAAAAGCCGTGAGCGTTCATCTTCGCAGCTACAAGCCTGAGGACTTCGAAACCCTCTGGGCCATCGACCAGGTGTGCTACGACGAGGAAATCGCGTACTCGAAGGGCGAGATGCGCGCGTACCTCGGACTCAAGGATTCCGACTGCGTCGTCGCGACGTTCGATGACGGCAGCGGCCCGCCCGCTGAAATTGCGGGCTTCTGCGTGAGCCGCCACCAGGGCGAACAGGGTTACATCGTCACGCTCGATGTGCTGGAGAAATTCCGGCGCGCGAAAATCGGCTCTGCGCTGATCGATGAAATCGAAAAGCGGCTTGTCGCGTTCGGCGTGAAGCTCGTCGTACTCGAAACGGCTGTGGACGATCCGGCTGCCGTCGGTTTCTGGCGCAAACACGGCTATGTGGAGCGCGGAGTGAAGAAGGGCTACTACCCCAAGAACCGCGACGCCTACGCGATGACGAAAACGCTCGACCCCAATTTCCGCACCGCGAAACGGAAGTCAAAGACGTAGAACATTTCGCAGAGAAAACCGAGGACTGCGGAGGGCACGGAGAATTCTCTGTGATCTCGTGACTTTCTCGATTTTCGCTGTGGAATGTTTCGCTTTTCGCTTCTCTCTGTCCGCGTCGCCAAATCTTCCGCTATACTTTTAACCCACACAGGAGAACTCATCACACATGCTTCTCTGGCAAGCGATCGTACTGGCCGTGGTCCAAGGCCTCGCCGAATTTCTGCCCATCAGCAGCTCCGCGCACCTGATTCTGATTCCGTGGCTGGCCGGGCGATTTGGCCACCCGTTCCCAGAGCCGGGCATGGCGTTTGACGTCGCACTGCACGTCGGTACATTGATCGCCGTGGTCCTCTATTTCATTCGCGATTGGGTGCAACTGATTCTGTGCGGCCTCGGATTCCGTTTCCCTTCGGGCGCCAGCGAAAACGAAATCCAGATGCACAAGCGCCTCTTCTGGTACCTCGTAATCGGCACGATTCCCGGCGGCATCGTGGGATTTCTATTCGAACACTACATTGACGAGCACATGCGCAGCCCTGTCCCCATCGCCTGCCTGATGATCGTCGTCGCGCTGATCATGTGGTACGCCGAATACTCCTCGCGGCTGGACCGGCATGTCGATCAGACAAATCTGTCAGACGCCGTTGTAATCGGATCGGCGCAAGCCTTCGCTCTGTTTCCCGGCGTCTCGCGATCGGGCGCGACGATTTCGGCGGGCCTCTTTCGCGGAATGACTCGCGAAGCTGCAGCCCGATTCTCGTTCCTGCTCTCGACTCCGCTGATCGCCGGAGCCGCCGCCAAGGAACTTCCCAAGCTCATCAAGGCCCATCACGTGGCGGGCGCGATCGACATCTCGATGTCCACGCTTGCCATCAGCATCGCCGTCTCCGCCGTCGTCGGATTCGCCGTCATCGCCTTCCTGTTGCAGTATTTACAAACACGCACACTTAAAATCTTCATTTACTACCGAATCGCGTTTGGTATAGTCATCCTATTGCTCGCGTTCCTCCCACTCGGTTTCGCGCGATAGCGCCCGCGCCCCCGAGGTTTCTTACGCGATCGCCTTCCCCTATTTGTGCCCGAACGAAGTGAAATTCGATCCGCGAAAGGCGTATAACTGTCTTTCGGCGCCGGTGCATTTCGTCTCGGGCCGCGCAGTGGCCATTTTCGCCTAGCATTCACGGCGGGCCATCGTGCGCACAGACTAAGGAGAAGAAACGTCGTGCGGATTCTCACGCCCACAGAAAATAAGCGACTCAACGAGATGATCGGCTTCGTCGGTCTCAGCTTGGCCGTGCTGCTCACTCTCAGTTTGCTTTCGTATTCACCACACGATGCTTCGTTCAACGTGTCGGCAGGCTCAAGCTCGTTGCCCGCGCGGAACTGGATCGGTCCGGTTGGCGCGCATATGGCCGACGCATTTTTCCAGATCTTCGGCTACGCCGCGTTTCTCTTCCCCATCGGGATGTTTGTGGTGGCGATGCGCTGGTTCCGCAGCCAGACGCTCGAAGCGCCCATCACGAAAGTGGTAGGCGGCACGGTGCTGGTCGCGGCGTTTGCGTCCGAGCTTTCCCTGGTTCACGTTTGGGAAGTGCGCGGCGCGCTGCCACCGGGCGGTCTGCTCGGAACGCTCCTCGCGGAAGGGCTGCGAGCCGCGTTCAATCCTCTCGGCGCAAACATCATTTCCATCGCGACGCTGCTCACCGCGCTGTTTCTCACCACCAGCTTTTCCATCAGCAAAGCCGCAACGTGGATGAAGAAGCCGATGGCTTCCGAAGGTTTCGTGGGCCAGTGGATGGCGCGCATGAAGGATTGGCGCGAAGAAAAAGAATCCCAGAAGCTCAAAAAGCGCGTGGAAGAAATTAAGATTGCCGGCCGGCCTCCTGTGGCCGAGCAGCGCGTCACGAAATCCGCCGTCGCCGTGGCTGAACCCGAAGAAGACGTGGACGAAGAGGAGCGCGACGCGCCCGCGAAGGAATCGCGGCGCATGCCCACGATCATCAAATTCCGTGACGATGAACCCGCGCCTGCGCCAAAGAAAAAAGCGCCCGAACCCCCGAAAATTGCCGTCGGCCGCACGAACTACAAGCTACCTCCCGCAAGCTTGCTCACTGTAGCCGAACGCAGCGAAAAGATGGACGAGGACGAGCTGAAAGATCGCGCTCGCGCCATCGAGCAGAAGTGCATGGAATTTGACATCGGCGGCCACGTGACGCAGATCAACCCCGGCCCGGTCGTCACCACGTTCGAATTCAAGCCCGAGGCGGGCATCAAGTACAGCCGCATTCAGGGGCTTGGCGACGACCTGTGCCTGGCGCTGCAGGCCGAATCGATCCTGATCGAGCGCATCCCGGGCAAATCCACCGTCGGCATCGAAGTGCCCAACGTGAAGCGCGAGACGATCGCGCTGCGCGACGTGGTCGAGTCGCCGGAATTCAGCCACTCGCCCTCGAAACTTACGCTGGCCTTTGGTAAAGACCTGATCGGACGCATCCGCGCCGGCGACTTGACGCAGATGCCGCACTTGCTGATCGCCGGTTCCACCGGCACCGGTAAGAGCGTGTTCGTCAATTCGCTCCTGCTCAGCATGCTGTACAAAGCCACGCCGGACGAATTGAAGCTGGTGCTGATCGACCCGAAGCAACTCGAACTCGGTCTCTACGCCGACATCCCGCACCTTTTCACGCCCGTGGTCACAGACGCAAAAGTCGCGGCCAACGTGATGCGCAACTCCGTGCGCGAAATGGAGCGTCGCTTGAAACTGCTCGCGGCGCGCGGCGTACGCAACATCGACCAGTACAACCGGACGTTCGAGAAAGGCCAGTCGCTTTCGCTCTTCGATGGCGCCGACGGCGCTGACGAACACAAGCCGCTTCCCTACCTCGTGATCGTCATCGACGAATTGGCCGACCTGATGATGGTCGATACCAACGGCGTGGAAGAATCGATCACGCGTCTCGCGCAGATGGCGCGCGCCGTGGGCATTCACCTGATTCTCGCCACGCAGCGCCCGTCAGTGGACGTGATCACCGGCCTCATCAAGGCGAACTTCCCCGCGCGCATCAGCTTCCGCGTCGCGAGCAAAGTCGATTCGCGCACGATTCTCGATGCCAACGGCTCGGAATCGCTGCTCGGCAAAGGCGACATGCTGTACTTGCCGGCCGGCTCGTCGCGTCTGCATCGCGTGCACGGCCCGTACGTGAACGAACGTGAAGTCGAGGGCGTGTGCGACTTCTGGCGCGAGCAGGCCAAGGCTGTTTACAACGAAGAATTGCTAAAGCCGCCGAAAGGCGACGGAACGCGTCGCGGTGGCTCGGATGCCGAAGGCGATGGAGAGGGCGGCGAGGAAGTTGACGACGAACTCTATCAGGATGCCGTGCGCGTGGTCTGCGAGATGGGCCGCGCTTCCACTTCCACTTTGCAGCGCCGCCTGCGCGTTGGCTACGGCCGCGCCGCGCGCCTGATTGACCTCATGGAGAAAGACGGCATCGTCGGGCCGCCCGATGGCTCGAAGCCTCGCGAAGTGCTCAAGAGCCGCGGCTGGATGAAGGAATACGACGACTCGATGAAATGATCAGTGGCACAGGAATTCTTGCCTGTGCGGCCCCGCCCTTCCCGGCGGGGCCGGGTTGTACCATCTCAAGTCATGCCTCGCCGGTATGATTCAGCTCAAGCTCAACGCACCTCATGACTGAAACCTCTTCCGAATCGTCTACAGCGAGCGGCATCAGTCCCGGCCTCGTGCTGATCTTCGCAATTTCCTGCGGCTTAGCCGTCGGCAACATTTACTACGCGCAGCCGCTCCTCGAAACGCTCGGCCGCGACTTCCGCGCCAGCCACTCCCTCGTCGGCCTAATCGTCACCATAACCCAGATCGGCTACGCCACCGGACTGCTCCTCATCGTCCCTCTCGGCGACCTAATCGAAAACAAAAAGCTCGTGATGCTGGTCTTCTGCGGCACGATCGCTTCCCTCCTGCTCGCGGCTTTCGCGCCCGGCATCCGCATCTTCTTCGTCGCGTCGCTTTTGATCGGCATCACGTCGGTGGTGGCGCAGGTGCTGGTCCCGCTGGCGGCCGCGCTCACGCCGAAGGAGCGCCGGGGTCACGTTGTCGGCCAGATTATGAGCGGACTCTTGCTCGGCATTCTCTTCGCGCGCGCGTTGTCGGGCTTCGTAGCCGGCGCCTTTGGTTGGCGCACTGTCTATTTCGCGTCAGCGGCTCTTCTGCTCGTGCTCATCGCCGTGCTGGCCAAGACGCTCCCTGCGCGCACGCCGGCATTCGGCGGCACCTACGGCGAATTGCTCCGCTCGCTTTACCACATCTTCCGCAATGAGCCGGTCCTACGCCGCCGCGCCGCGTACCAAACGGCCATGTTCGCGAGCTTCAGCTCGTTCTGGACCACGATCACGTTTCTGCTCGCCGGTCCCACGTTCCATTTCACGCAAACGCAGATCGGTTTCTTCGCGCTCGCCGGAGCCGCCGGAGCAATCATCGCGCCTCTCGCAGGCCGCCTCGGCGATCGCGGCTACCAACGCCCCGCCACCGGCACAGCGTTCGTCGTTGCCATCGCGGGTTACCTCATCACGTTTCACGCCGCGCACTGGTGGGTGCTAGTCGTAGCCGCCATCGTGATCGACGCCGCCGTACAAACCACGCTCGTCTGCGGCCAGCAACTGATCTACAACCTCCATCCCGAGCAGCGCAGCCGACTCAACACCCTCTTCATCGCCGCATTCTTCGTAGGCGGCGCAGCAGGCTCCGCCATCGCCTCATGGGCCTACGACCGCATCGGCTGGAACGCCGTCATCATCATCGGCGTCGCCCTAGCTCTCTCCGCCGCGCTCTACTGGCTCACTGAACCAGCGCCGCTACGCGCCAACAAGATCTCTCCGCTGTAGGCCTTGAGCGCGCAACGCGTGCTGTAACATAGACTGCCAGTCTGTGCGCCTCTCCCAAAGTTCTGCCGCCAACTCCCCAGCAGCCGAAGACGGTTTTCGTTTGTCACCCGGCCCAATTTTCCGTAAAATTATGAGCTGTGTTTGTGCCGAGGTAGCTCATTGGTAGAGCGCGGCCCTGAAAAGGCCGGCGTAGCCAGTTCGATTCTGGCCCTCGGCACCATTCCTTCCTTCTAGTCCTGCTTACCCAGCACTTTCCAACCTTCCAGCGAAATCTGCCAGATTCGATACGACGCTTTCGAGGAAGGAGTGGCGTCGGCCGTCGCCGCCTGATACGGGTGGTCGGTGGTGAAATACAGCGTCTTCATGTCGGGGCTGAAGCGAGTCTGCTCGCCCAGCAGGTACGGCTGGAATGGGATGGGCGTCTGCCATTTGTGATCCTTCGCGAAGGACACAAAGACGACGGCCATGTGGTCCGGGCTCGGCGGGCGATGGCCTGAGAAAATAATGAACGACTCGTCCGGCGCAACCGCCGCCGTAAAATTCCGGGTCGTCTCGTCGTCGAAAGAAACCGGCTCCGGCTTGGTGTAGTGGCCGCCAATGAATTGTGACCAGCACAGCCGCTCCCGCTTCGTCTCGGGGTCTGACCGGTTGAAGTAAAGATTGCCGCTCGACGCAACAGACGGCGAATAGATTGCGTTGTTGTCGTTCACTTCGTCGGTATAGCGCACCGCCTTGCTCCAACCACTCGCCTGATCGACGCGCCACAAATTTCCGCCTTTCCCCGGCTGTTCCTTCCCCTGAAAAAATCCGTCGATGGCC
The DNA here is from genome assembly GCA_963702125.1 of uncultured Acidobacteriota bacterium. GTDB lineage: Bacteria > Acidobacteriota > Terriglobia > Acidiferrales > UBA7541 > Palsa-295. Next base: position 1,353,879 of record OY969716.1, on the reverse strand, counting down.
TGTCCACCTGCCGCCGCCGGCCGGTTCGAACTGAAAACAAGGTACGAATCGTCAGGCGCCATCGTCGGCTCAATGTCGCGCCACTGCCCGGAAAAGGGCGCAGGCTTAGGCTTCGACCAGTGCCCGCCAGCGAGATGCGAAACCATGATCGTGCCTGTGCCGCTCTGCCATCGACCGAAGAAAACCGTCTTGCCGTCCGAGGTGAAAGCCGGCGCGATGTCCGATCCGGCGCCCCAATCCGGAGACGAAGCAGCCCAATCCAGCTCGCCAGGAAAAAGTGTGGCCACAGGCTCAGTTCCGGCGGCGGCCGCATAACAGCTGAACGCGATCACGATCGCGATGGCGCTAATCCATTTTTGTTTGAGCATTGGTTCCCGCGCTTGATTTGAAATTCGTAGTGCCCGCTTGCGTCTAAGCGAGTTTGACGACTACGCGGTCGCGTGGTGAGCCGAAGCGAGCGGCGAGAGTTCTGAAACGGCCGCCGCGCGGGCCGAACAGTACAAAGAACGATTCCGGCGGACGCAGATAGTAAGCGCTACGAACTCCGAACCTTCGGCGCCGACTGCGCCCCAGGCGGCTCGCGGAACGCATCGATCGGAATCGGCGCGTACTCCACGTCAATAATCTCGAGCTGCTCCGTCTTTGACGGCGCGCGCAACTCCACACTGTCGCCAGGGCTTGCCTTCATCAGCGCATTCGCGAGCGGCGACCGCCAGCTGATGTAGCCGCGGTTGGTGTCCACTTCATCGAGGCCCACGATCGAGACGACGTGTTTCTTGTCAGCCGCGTCTCTGTACGTCACCGTCGCGCCAAAGAAAACCCGCGACGCAGCTGCCGCCGGCCGGCGCGCGGCAGGATCGACCACTACAGCTGCGTCAATCCGCTTCGTAAGAAAGCGAATCCGCGAATCGATCTGGCCGAGCCGCCGCTTACCGTACTGGTAGTCGGCGTTTTCGCTGCGGTCGCCGTTGCTGGCCGCCCACGCCACCACGTCCACCACCGCCGGCCGCTCCCGCGTCAGCAGAAATGTGTACTCGTCCTTCAATCGCTGCAAACCCGCAGGCGTGATGTAATTTTTTAGCGGGGGCCCGGGCGCGTCACGAATCGGCCCTCGCAGCGGCCGCTTTTCTCGTCTCTGCCAGTCTTCCATTGAGGTCTGCGTGTCCTCGATTTCTCGGCTAGTCAAACAACGTCTTGGTGCGTTCCGGCTCGGGTCGCGCGGATTTGCGTGCGCGCGGTTCACGCGCCGTACTCGGCGCCGCGATCGCGTCTGGCGCAGCAGCAGCACTCGCGAGCGTCTGAACATTCTCACCCGGATCAGGCATCTCGATCGGCGGAAGCTGCTTCTCGTTCCAGAAATTCAGAAACATCTCCAGCGTCGCAGGCGCAAAGCCGCTGTAATGATTGTTGGCGTACGCAAAAATCGTGACGCCGCGCTTCTGCACCTTAAAGCAAACGTCCACCCAGTTGCGCAGCGCATCGCTGCGATCGATCACCGTCTTTTCCCACGTGGTGGTGAGTTGCTCGATGCCTTTGCGGTCGCCGAGCCACCGAATATAAGTCCAATCCGCGGTGATCGGATCGAATTTTGCCTCGAGCTCACCGTAGCCCGGCATCCACGACTGATCCTGCAACACCAGAGCCACGTTGTGCTCACGCAGCAAATCCGCGAACTGCGGCGTCAACCACGCCTTATTGCGGATCTCCACCGCGAACATCTTGTCGCGCGGCAGGCATTTCAAGAACGCCGAGAGCCTCGCCACAAATTCATCCGCGGACTTAAACGCGCCGCGGTTGAAATACGGAAATTGCAGCACCATCGGCCCCAGCTTGTCGCCCAGCAGCGACATCACGCCGATAAATTCGTCCATCTCCGGCTGGCACGCCACCAGCACTTTCTCGTGCGTGACCGCTTGCGGCACCTTCGCCGCAAAAATAAAATTGTCAGGCGTTTTGGCGTTCCAGCCGGCCACGGCCGCCGACGACGGCTTGCTGTAGAACGTGGAATCGATTTCGAGGGTTTGGTAGTGCCGTGCATAGAAGGAAAGGTATTCCCGCGTCGCGAGCCCCGGCGGATAGAAAGCCTTCTCCCACCCCGGCGCGGTGAACGACGATGTCCCCAGAAAAATGCGCGGCGTCTTAGTCATGCTTCGTCATGCTTCTCCGGCAAAATATATCATCAACGCAAGCGCGCTTCGCCTGTCGTAACATATTCCGAGAGGACGAATTTCTCGATGACGCACCGCAAACTTGCAACGCTTTCAAAACTCGCCGGGCTCGCCATAGTGGCGGTCGCCGCCGCGCCACTCACGCACCTTCACGCCGCGCAAGCGAGCGGACAACAGCCACAACAGCAGCCCACCGCGGCACAAGACCCCGCCGCGGCCCGCGCTGCGGCGCTAAAGAGCGCCTCAGACGGTACGCTCGGCACCATCGGCGAAATTCACCTCCGCGATATCCGCCAGGTCACCTTCGGCGGCCAAAACGCCGAAGCCTACTTCTCCGGCGACGACAAGCAGCTCGTCTTTCAGCATCAGGGCCAGTTTTACGCGCCCACGCTTGGCGACAACGTGCCCTGCGATCAGATCTACACGATCGCCACGCCCAATCCCGATTCGCCAAGCTCCAAGATGCCGCAGCCCGCCAAGCGCGTCAGCAACGGCCAGGGCCGCACCACGTGCAGCTATTTCTTCCCCGGCGGCAATCACATCCTCTACTCATCGACGTTCGCAGGAAATCCCGCATGCCCGCCGAAACCCGATTATTCGCGCGGCTACGTGTGGCCAATCTATGACACGTACACGATTTACCGCGCCAACGCCGACGGCTCCGGCATCGAGCCGCTCTCGCACGCTCCCGGCTACAACGCCGAATCCACCATTTCGCGAGATGGCAAACACATCGTATTCACCTCCACGCGCAATGGCGACATCGACATTTACACCATGAACGCCGACGGCTCGAACGTGAAGCAGCTCACGCACGAACTCGGCTACGACGGCGGCCCGTTCTGGTCCTACGATGGGAAGAAAATCGTCTATCGCGCGCAGCATCCGCAAACGCCCGCCGACGTCGCCGACTACAAGGACCTGCTCGCTCGTGGCCTGATCCGCCCCGGCAATCTGGAAATCTGGGTGATGGATGCAGACGGCTCGAATAAACATCAAGTGACGCACAACGGCGCCGCCAACTTCGCGCCCTACTGGCTGCCCGATGGCAAGCGCATCGTTTTTGCGTCCAACGTCGATAACCAGAGCGATCCTTCCGGCTTCGACCTCTACATCATCAACGAAGATGGAACGCACGCGGAGCGCATCACCCTGTATCCCGGCTTCGATGCGTTCCCCATGTTCAGCTCCGACGGCAAGAAACTCGTCTGGGCCTCGAATCGCAACGGCACCGCTCCTCACGAAACCAACATTTTCATCGCCGATTGGATCGAGTAGCGCCAGCGGTCGCTCGGCAGCGGATTCGCGCGACGCACATCGATTCTACCGACGGCCATCCTGCCGTGCTGCCCGCTCGCCCACGTTCGCCAATTTGTGTCGTAGGGACGAATACCGAGGCTACAACGCATTGATACAGCCATGCGTGTATTGCTGCATTCCGCAGCACCGCTACACTCGAACCATGGACACTCGAATCCTCGTAGCCGACGACGCCAAAATGATTCGCGCCGCCATTCGCCGCATCGTTGAAGCCCGCGAGGGCTTCGTCGTGTGTGCGGAAGCTGTTGACGGAGCCGACGCCGTCGCCAAGACGATTGAATCTCGACCGGACGTCGTCGTGATGGACATCCGCATGCCCGTGATGAACGGCATCGACGCCGCCAAAGTTCTCGCTGAAAAGTGCCCGAATACTCTGGTGATCGCAGACAGCGTTCACGCACAATCGGAATATTTTTCGGAACTTCGGCTGATCGGCGTAAGAGGCTTTGTTTCGAAGGAACGGATACCGTCGGACCTGATCTCCGCGATCAGCGAAGTTCTCCACGGCGGCACTTGGTTCGCCACTCCTCCGCACCCTGCGTAAACGGGCTCAGGGCTTCTCGGCGAGTGTGTGCCAGTCTGTCACAATATTCACCGTGTCCGGTGTGCCCAGTTCGACGGACGGCGCGAGCAGAATCCGCTTTCCGTCGTTCGTAACATTTCTACTCAGGTTCGTAATGAAGCCTTCATCGCGGGCAGAAAAATCGGGGATGACCTTTCCTCCGAACACAGGCGCGATTTTTGTGACCTCGAGCGCCTGCCCACTCTCCTGGACGTCTGCCACCGCTGCCGTTAGGCTTGGATGAACTAAAAGTATTTTCCCCGGCTGCTTCATCCATCCACCGCCATTTGCGCCTTCCTTTGAAATTTGCCAGCGCGCAGCAGTGTCCGCGAATAGCCCAACGTAGATCTCGTAACGTCCCGTCTCGTTCGAAACGTAAGCGATCCATCTGCCATTTTGTGAAAAAGTTAACTCAAATGCATCCGCCTTAGGAGCAATCAAAACCTGGCTGTGGGAACTCCCCTCGAGAGGAATAAGGTCGATCTGGAAGGTTCGAGGCCGCTGACGCGAAACACCGACCCACTTGCCGTCGGGTGAAACTGCCTCTATTTCGCTCTCTTCCACTCCTTCCGGGTCGAGAGCCGTGGCCGCCTGGTGGCCATCCAGCGGCTGGCGAAAAACTTTGACCGGCTCCGTCATGACCGAATAGATCACCGAGCGATTGTCCGGGGCCCAGACCACGCCTCGCAATGGACTTTCGTCGAACGTCGCGCGTGACTCGGAATCCTTCGCAACGTCGTAAATCCATAGCGAAGCAGGAGCGTCGTGAGACGAGTTCACTTCCGATTCCACCGTCGCCGCGACACGTCGATCGTCCGGCGAGAGCTCGTAGCCTGTGATTCGTGCCGGTTCACCGATTGTGCCGATCAGTTTTCCGCTGGCGAGATCGAACCAAGAGAATTGCCGCATTGGTTGGCCCGGGTCGAGTTGATACAGCAACAAACCTGAACTCGAAACCGCAAATTGTCCCGCGCGACGCGCGTCATACACCAGCAAACCCTGTACAAGTCGGAATGGCTCGCCCGTTGTCAAAAGCTTCGCCGGATCGAATGCTTGCGAATAGAGATCGCGTCCGCGCATGAAGAAGATATAGCCGGGATCGGCGAAGATCACCTGGCTGTCGGTGCCAAATAACCGCCTCGTTTCACCGTTCCGAATATTCAGCAGCATCGCCACGTTGCCGGTATACGCTCCCGCCGGGCCGCGGACAAAAATTGCGTGCTGACCATCGGGAAGAAATGCGGGAAGCCGGTCGGTCCCGCTGACGTCGCCCCCACTCGTTACCTGCCGGGGCGTGCCGCCTTGCTCGGAAACGATGAATAGGCCGCCTACGTTGGTCGGCGCGTACAAAATGGTGCCGATCGAGTTCCACGTTCCGCCGCGGCCGTAGGGAGCGTCGGCGAGCGTCGTCACTGTGCCCGAACTCAAATCGATCTTTTCAAGCTTCCCGTGCGCAAAAAATCCAATAGCTTTCGAATTCGGCGACCAGAACGGAGAGTCAGCGCCGGCGGTGCCTTCGAGCGGCTGCGCGGCGGGTTCACCGAGCGAGCGAATCCAAAGCTGCGGCTCGGAGTCGCCTCTCGATGCTACGAACGCCAATTGTTTCGCGTCCGGCGATAGCGCGAACGCCACCATTCGCGCATCCAGATGTACACCGGAAGGGAGATTAATGGACGTCTGGAGATTAAGAGCGTGCTGCGGCCGTCGCGCCATGTATCCCAGCAAGCCGAACACGATCGCCGAGATCGCCATTGTCGCGAGCACGGGAATCGCAGTGTTGCGATTCGTGCGCGTTCGTTCCGCTTCTACAGCGGCAGACGCCGCAGGCGCCATCGCCGTTTGCGAACCGGTCTCCCGCAGATTCTGAAGCTGCAGCCGCACGTCGTGCGCCGTCTGCCAGCGCTCGTCGGGATCCTTCGCCAGGCACGACTTCACGATCCGATCGAGCGCCGGTGGAGACGCCGGTTGCGTCGTTGAGATCGGCGCAGGCTCGCGTTCCAGAATCGCGGCGATTACGCTCGCCGAAGTCTGCCCCTCGAACGCCCGCTTCCCCGTCGCCATTTCATACAGCACGCTGCCCAGCGAGAAAATATCGGTGCGCGCATCCGCAGGCTTTCCCTCCACCTGCTCGGGCGACATGTATTGAAACGTGCCAACCACCACGCCCGCCTGCGTGATCGGCGACGACGGCGTCACGCCCATCGTCTGAGTCACCCCTCCCGTATTCGCAGATGGCTCCTCGATCGCCTTGGCCAGGCCAAAGTCCATCAGCTTCGCGCCGGACTTGGTCAACATGATGTTCGCGGGCTTCAAATCGCGATGCACCACGCCTGCGCGGTGCGCGCGCTCGAGGCCATCGCACACGTCGCTGCCAATTTTCAGCAGCTGATCCGTCAGCACCGCGCCGCGCGAAATCCGCGCCGCGAGCGTCTCGCCCTCGAGAAACTCCATCACCAGGTAGTCGATTCCGTCCTGATGGCCGACGTCGTAGAGCTGGCAAATGTTGGGATGGGAAAGCGACGAGATCGAACGCGCTTCGCGATCAAAACGCTGGCGCGCTTCAGGATTCGCCGAGAGATGTGTGGGAAGAACTTTTACGGCGACGGTGCGATCGAGCCGCGTATCGCGCGCGCGATACACTTCGCCCATTCCGCCGGCGCCCAGCGGCGCGAGAATCTCGTAGGGGCCGAGGCGCGTTCCTGCGCTAAGGGGCATGCGAAAACGAGTTTATACGGTTCGCGTGGAAAGAAAAGAGCCGCGTGCCTCCACGGGTGACGAAGCGCGCGTGACGAATCTTATTTCGCCGCCGCGGCGGCCTTCGGGCGAAGCACCAGCACGGGAATCGCCGCGTTCTGCACGACTTTCTCGGCCACCGATCCAAACGCAATCTCGCGCCAGCCCGTCATTCCGTGCGTCGCGATTACGATCAGATCTGCATTCTCGTGCTCGGCCGTGAGCAGAATTTCTTTCGCCGGCACATTCGAACGGCCGATCACGCCTCGCGCTTTCACACCGGTCGCCGCAGCCTTGGCCGCCGCGGCTTGCACCTTCGCAAGCGCGTCGTGATCCCGCTGATCTTCGTATGCGCCTTCCTTCAATAGCGAGACGTCGTTCGGCAGATCCGCGATCACTGCGACGACGTTGACCAGCACGAGTTCCGACCCAAATATCTTGGCCAGATCGGTCGCCTCGGACAATGCGGCGTCGGAAAGCGGGCTGAAATCAACAGGAACCAGAATGCGCTTCGGCGCTTGCATGGGTTTTCTCGGTCCTTTGGGCGGCGGGGCGGCCCGTTGCGTGTCGCTCCCGATGCTAGCAGAGACGCGCGGGACCACATTACGGTTCTGTTTCCGCGCGGTTAAAGTTCCACCCCGCATCCACCGCCCCATCTTGCGGCCTCTCCACCGCAAAAAAAAGCCGGAAGCGACACCGCGCCGCCTCCGGCTTTTCCAACGCTTCATTTGTAGTTCGCTCGAAGCTAGTGCGTTTCCACGATCGCGATCGCCTCATCCACGTGGTGATGCGCCTTGTCGATGTGCTCGATCACGCGCGCCTGCAAGCCGCGCGTCATCGGATCGTCTTCTTCCCGCGCCACGTCGCTATGCGCCTTGTCCAGCAATTCGCGTGCGCGGTGCAAGCGGCCCTTCCAGTCCATGTGGCTATCGACCGCGACGTGGTCGTCGATGTTCTTTCCGTCGTCAATCGCCGCTTTCTTGATCTCAGCGATGGCCCTGTCGATATCCCGGATTGCCGCGTCTTCCTCCGCGTGCAGTGCGCCACCGTCGGGACGCTGCAAATGCGCGCGGGCGTCACGCAAGTCAGAAAGCGCATGCAAATACGCCGGATGTTTACCCTGCGCGCTGACGTTGGACGTTGCCAGCGGCATCAGAAACGCCAATGCCAAAGCGACGAGCGACAGCCTGAGAAGTGTTCTCATTCTTCTTCCTCTCTCACCTGATTTTTGATTTAAGTATTGCTCTCGCCGCCAAGGCTTGGGGGGACGCAGCGAGCCACCTGCCCTAATAAACACGCTCGCGCGCGGAAGGTTGCGCCAGTACCGGGACTAATTCTCGCCCGGCAAGTGGCTTGCCATCAATCAGATACGCGCCACGTGCCGCGGGCGCCACGGGTTGACAGCCCGCGCTCAAATACCTACGATGCACGGCATGCTCGCCGCCACGAAGCCCCGGTCATTCGTTCATCTCCACACGTTCGTCGCGGTAGCGCTCGCCGTGTTCGTGACTTTCGCTACCGTCGCCGCCGACTCGATCGCCGGGAACGCCCAAGTCACGTGGAACACGCAGGTCGATTCCTCCAAATATCTCGCCGACGTAAAAACTCTCAGTGCGCCCGACATGGAAGGCCGCGGCGCCGGCACCAAAGGCATCGATCGCGCCGCGCACTTTCTCGCGAAGCGCTACAAGGCCCTCGGCCTCCAACCTGCAGGCACGAACGGCTTCTTCCAACCGTTCAGCGTGATCACCGGCGCGAAACTTTCCGGCACTAACGTCCTAACGGAAAACATCAACGACGCGCGCAAAGACCTGAAGATCAACGAAGACTATGTCCCGTTCAGCTTTTCCTCGCCGGGCGAGGCGGGAGGCTCCGGCGTCGTCTTCGCGGGGTATGGAATCAGCGCGCCGGAATTTTCCTACGACGATTACGCCGGGCTCGACGTTAAGGACAAAGTCGTCGTCGTGCTGCGCTATGAGCCACCGGGCTTCGCCGCAAAGTCCGGCAATCAGGGCATGACCCGCTACTCGCAGCTCGTCTCGAAAGCCATCAACGCGCGCAATCACGGCGCGAAAGCGCTCGTCGTCGTCAACGGCAAACTCGGCGACGGCGATCAAGATTTGCTCACGCGCTTTGGCAGCGTCAGCGGCCCGGAAAACGCCGGCATCGTGATGGTGCAGGTGAAGAACTCCGTCGCCGGCGATTGGTTCAAATCCGCCGGAAAGTCTCTCGCCGGCACGCAGTCCTCGATCGACACCGACGCCAAACCCGCATCCTTTGCATTCCCCGAAAACGTACGCGTCGGCGTCACCGTCGGCATCACCGTGACGCGCGCGACGGTGAACAACGTGGTCGCCTACCTTCCCGGCCAGACCGACGAATACGTGATCATCGGCGCGCACTACGATCATCTCGGCTACGGCAATTTCGATTCGCTCGCGCCTTCGCAGATCGGCAAGATTTATCCCGGCGCGGACGACAACGCCTCCGGCACCGCAGGCGTGATCGCGCTCGCCTCGGTTCTTGCGCCGCACAGAAGCGAATTGAAGCGCGGCATCCTCTTCACTTCATTCGCGGGCGAAGAACTTGGGTTGCTCGGTTCGGCCTACTGGGTCGCGCACCCAACCAAGCCCATCGACAAAGCCGTCGCCATGATCAATATGGACATGATCGGCCGCATCAAGGACGGCCAGGTTTTTGTCGGCGGCGTCGGCACCGGCTCCACCTTCAAAGACGATCTCGCCTCCGCCGAAAAATCCGGCGACGCCTCTTTGAAGTTTGAATCTTCCGCCAGCGGATTCTCGTCGAGCGACCACACTTCGTTTGTCACGGCGAAAATTCCGTCGCTGTTTTTCTTCTCCGGACTCCACGCGGACTATCACAAGCCGTCTGACACGTGGGACAAGATCGACTCGGCCGAGGCCACAAAACTTCTGGCCATCGTCGCGCAAAGCGCGATCGAAATCGACGACTCCGCCGCGCGTCCGCAATTCGTAGAAGTCGTAGAGCCGCATGCAGGCAGCAGCTCAGGCGGCGGCCAGGGCTACGGTCCCTACTTCGGTTCGATTCCCGACTTCGGCCAGGAATCCGACGGCGTGAAATTCAGCGACGTGAAGCCTGGCTCTCCCGCCGCGAAAGCCGGATTCAAAGCCGGCGACGTGCTGGTCAAATTCGGCGACAAGCCCATCCACAACCTCTACGACTTCACCGACGCACTGCGCTCCCACAAAATCGGCGATGCCGTCGATGTAACCGTCCTGCGCGACGGCAAGTCCCTCACCGCCTCAGTGAAACTCGAACAGCGAAAATAGCAAGCTCCACGCACTCGACAAGCACGCACTTTTTAGAGAGCGGGAAGCCGCAACGAGGCTTACCGCTTTGCCTTGCGGCGACGCGAGTCGCCGTGATGTCGTGTTGCTGCCCGCCCCCGAAACCGCCACAGAACCGCGACGAGCGCGCTCGTCGCCCAGCAAAGCGGTAAGCCGACTTCAGCTTCCCGCACCCTAAAATGGGCGTTCGGGGCGCATCGAGCGTGCGTGAATTCACCGCCCCGCTTTACAGCAACTACTGCATTCCGTGTTTTCGTGGTTTTCGCCATACTCCCCTCAGCGCCCACCCGCTCAGTAATTCGCTCACGTTCCAGACTGAGGAGGCCCGAATGACTCGCTCCGCAACGCCGCGCAAACAATCGCGTCAAAAAATCACCGAACCAGCTCTACGGTTACGACCAATTCGGCGAATGCCTGATGCGCGGCGGCATCGACGCCGTGTACATCGGCCTGCCCAACCACATGCACCGCGCGTATTCCGAAGCTGCGGCGCGCGCCGGCGTGAACGTGCTGTGCGAAAAGCCCATGGCCGTGCATCCCGAAGACTGCGAAGCGATGATCGACGCGGCGCGCGAATCGAACGTGAAGCTGATGATTGCCTACCGGCTGCATTTCGAACGCGGCAACCTCTCGGCCATCGCCGCGCTGCGCAACGGAGAAATCGGCGAGCCGCGCATTTTCCGCTCGGCCTTCACGCAGCAAGTTCCCGCTGGCAACATCCGTCTTACCGCTGAAGACGGCGGCGGCCCGCTGTACGATCTCGGCGTGTATTGCGTAAATGCCGCGCGCTACCTTTTTCGCGCCGAGCCTGACGAAGTTTTCTGCTACAACGCCGCCGGAAAAGATCGGCGCTTCGACGGCGTCGCCGAAATGTCCAGCGCTGTGTTGCGCTTCCCCAACGATCGACTCGCCGTTTTCACCTGCAGCTTCGGCGCCACCGATCGCGACAACTACGAAGTGATCGGCACCAAGGGCGTGCTGAAAATGGACCCGGGATACGCGATGTCCAGCGATATCAAGTGCGAGATCACCGTCGGCGGCAAAACGCGCAAAGCGACATACAAGCGCCGCGACCAGTTCGGCCCCGAGCTGGTGTATTTCTCGGACTGCATTCTGAACAACAAGCAGCCCGAACCGGGCGGCGTGGAAGGCCTCACCGACGTCCGCATCATCGCCGCGCTGCAGCAATCCGCTGCCAACGGCCGCCCGATCTCCATTTCCGCGACGGATGAGCACGTCACGAAGCGCCCCACTCTCGTTCAAGAAATCCAAAAGCCCGTCGTCGAAGTGCCGACGCTGGTGCGCGCGGCAGCGCCGTCTCGCTAAGCGCGCGTCCGACAGCCTACCAGGCGGTCGGCGTGGGGATTGGCACAACTCACGCACGATGAAATGTGCGCGCACGTCATTTTTTATGAACGAGAATCGAACTAAGTAGAAACGCCACCGAAGCCAACGCCATCACAGCCGTGGCAAGCCATCCACCCCAGCGCAGGAACGCGGTCAGCCTGAATTCCCCGACGATTTTGCGATCGTCCGCCAGCCGCATCACCGCGAACATCACCGGCGCCGCCACCAGCCCATTCACCACCGCCGACAGGTACAGCGCGCGAATTGGATTCAGCCCAAAAAAATCGAGCGCGATTCCCACGACCGTCGCCGCAACGATCACTCCGTAAAATCGCGGCGCCTGCTCCGGCTTTTTCTCGAGCGAGCCGCGCCAGTTGAATAAGCCGGCCACCGCGTACCCCGCCGAACCCGCGAGCACCGGAATCGCCAGCAGCCCCGTGCCAACAATGCCGAGCGCGAAAAGCAAAAACGCAAATCGCCCGGCGAGCGGCTTCAGCGCGCGGGCCGCGTCGGCGGCTGTCTGAATCGTGTTGCTCTGCCCTCCGTCGTGCGAGTGCAGCGTCACGGCTGTAGTGATAATAATCGCCAACGCCACGATATTGGAAAACGCCATGCCGGTGCGCGTGTCCATCGCGATCCGGCGAAACGCGGCGACTGCCTGCGCGGGCTTCCTCTTTAACGGCTGTTCGCTCGACCGCAATCGCACTTCTTCGGCTTCCTGCGCCGTCTGCCAGAAAAACAGATATGGACTCAGCGTTGTGCCCAGCACGGCGACCAGCGCCATCCAGTATTCGCTGGAATGCCGGAAGCGCGGCAGCACCGCCGAGTGCAGCGCCTCACCCCACGGCACATGAACTACAAAAACCGTGGCTACATACGCGAACAGCACCAAAGTGAGCCAGCGCAGATAATTCACGTACAGCCGGTAGGGCACGAAAATCTGCAGTCCGAGTGAGATCGCGCCGAACACCACGGCAAACACAAGCGCCTTCCCTCCCACCACCGTGGTCGCCGCGTCGCCCATCGCCGCAAGGTCCGCACCGAGATTGAAGATATTCGCGATGCACAGAGCCAGCACGATCACCACCACGAATGGCTTCGGATAGCGCTTGCCGAGGCTCGTCGCCACACCCGATCCGGTGATGCGGCCAAGACGCCCGCAAACTTCCTGGATCGCGACCATCAGTGGGTAGGTGACGATCATCGTCCACAGTAGCGAGAAACCGAATTGCGCGCCCACTTGCGAATACGTCGCGATTCCGCTGGGATCGTCGTCGGCCGCCCCGGTAATCAGGCCCGGACCAAGGCTTTCGAGAAAGCCTTGGTCGCGGGCGTCACTCACCGTTTTATTGGCTGGGTTTGAGGCCATCACAAGGGTGGGAAGAGTTTCATTCTGTGCTTACTGCGCGGACGCCATCGTGAAAATCCGCTCATCGGGCAGCGCGAGCACTTCGGCGCCCGCGCTGTCGAATTTGTCGCGGGAAACATTGGAATATTCAGCGACGAATTCCGGTTTCAGGCGAAACACAAGCGTCTTGCCGTCGCGGCGGTCGCGAATCGAAGTGAATACGTCGCCCGGCTTGGTCACGTTCACTTTCAAATTGAGCTTCCCTTCGCTCGCACCTGTGGCCGCCTGCACGCCATCGGCAATGCAGCTCCACTGCACTTCTTCCGGAGTGTTGTGCACCACTTCGAACAGGAAAGATCCGCGCTCGAGTTTGAATTCCTTCAGCGCTCGTTCGCCGATCCGGTATCCCGCCGCTGCAAACGGTTCTGCGTTGCCGTGCACAATTGAGATCTCAGCGAGCGCGGCGATGTTGGCCGAGGAAGGAGACGGAGCCGTTGCAGCAGTCTGCGCTTTCGCGCGGGTCGCCGCCAGCGCAACCGCGCCAGCGCACGAGACCACACACATTACGAGTCCAGCCGTTCGCACGGACCGTTCACACCACATCGCCACCGCCCTTCAGCAGGATTGTCGCTTTGATGAAGAAAACACAGGTGCGGGCTGCGCGCGAGCAGACACGCTCTTCGCAAGCTCGTGCAAATCGAGTGCCCGGCAGCGCTGACTGAGCGGGCCGGGGTTATTTCGAGAAGGTGCGGAACGACGGAAGCTTGAAGATGCTCTTCCCATCGAGCGCGGACTTCTTGCCGTTCTTTGCAGCCGCGGACTTTGCTGATCCCGCACCGTTGCGAGTGGAGACGTTGCAGTCGCGGCCCGGAATTCGCGAGGGATCGGCAGGACGCGGCACAAACTCGTTCTTCCCGGATACGGGCGGCGGCGCAAGCAGGCGCGCGATGTTGGCGATGCGTTCCATTTTGTACGGCTTTGCCATGCAGACCACAGCGCCCAGCGAATGCGCGCTGGAATAGTCGCTCGGATACGCGGAGCTGGTGGTGAGCACTACCGGAATGTGGCGCAGGCGCGGAAGCTGCTTCACGTGCGCGCACAGGTCGTAGCCCGGTAGCCCTTCGCCTTCCACTTCAGCGAAAATGAGCGCCGGCGTCACAACATTGAGCACGTCGCGTCCTTCGCTGGCGGTGGAAAGCGCGAGCACTTCGTAGCCTTCTTTTTCCAGGCAAGCCTTGAGAGCTTCGCGGGTGCCGGCGCTGGCATCGACGGCCAGCACGAGCGGCTTCTTCACATCCACCTTGCTCAGTTTTTCGCCGAGCATTCCGTTTGACGCGTTGTCTAGTTTCAAATGGACGGGTGTGTGGCCGAGCTTGCGGCCGTACGCATCCACGCAGTGCTCGCCCGCGCCGGTGACGACTCCAAGCACGATCGCGACGCGGCGCTTGCCGTTGCCCATATCCTGCACGCGGGCCACAACACCGGGCTGTTCGGCCTGGATGCCATGCGGCACCTTGCTGTACGGAAAGGTGACCATCAATTCCATGCCGCGCTGGTAGCAATCAAGGTCCGTTTGGAAAAGGACGCCGAGGCGCGACACGTCAACGGTGTTCGCTACTTCGTCGAGACCCTGTCCCGTGAGATTTTTCGTGCGCACGCGAAGCGGCGCCGAAATCAGCGCGCGGCGCTTGCGGCGGCGTTCGGTGATTGCGGGTGCCGCGGCTTTCACCGGTTCGGGTGCAGGAGTTTCGACCACAGGCGCGGGCGCGACTTCCGCCGCCGAGGGTTCAAGGTCGAATTTCTTCGCCGCTTCGGCGATCGGTTCCCACGGCACATCGGAGGCGAGCGACGCTTGTGGAAGTGCGGGAGATTCAACAGGCAGCGTTGACACTTCCACTTCTGCGAGCGCCGCCACTTCGGCAACTGATTCCGCTTCCGCGGTTGAGCCGCAGGTCGGCGCGGCCGGCGTGCCGGATGCGGACATGGGTTCGCCCGTCTGTTCTGCAACGAACGTCTCGGCAACCTCGGCGATTTCGTTCAACGACTGTTCCTGCTGGATTTCGTGCACCAATTCGCGGACGTCCGCTTCAGCCTCGGCCGGCGTTTCGACCGCCGCGCCATTTCCGGCGGTGACCGCAGCCAAGGCGTCAGCCACCAGATCCTCGGGCGCCGCCTCACTCGACCCGGATACCGATTCTTCCGCCGGCTCTCGCACCGATTGCGCAGCAGCTTCGGAGCTCGCGCGGCTCAACAACGAGTCCAGGCCTTCCGGCGCGGAGTTCGCCACGCCGGCCGGCGCGTGAACGTCAGTCTGCCCATCGACTTGGCCCTCTGCCTGGGTTCCCTCAAGGCCTTCATGTTCGCGATACATCGCCGCAAGGCGTTCGCGCGCATCCGGATCGAGGCAGGAATTCGTGAACCGTTCAGCGCTGCGCTGGTTGGAGTTGTGCTGCATGGCATTCGGATCGAACAAAGGGAAACCGGTCGCGTCGCTCATTCAGTCTAGGCCTCGTTGGAGATACTTCTTGCAGTGTCAATTTACGAGCGCGAAGTGGGGCGTGCGATAGGGGGAAAGTCACATTCGGAGAGTACCGAGGTGGGGTACACCCTTAGTACCGAGGTTCTGGTTGCTAAGCCCAAGCGAACAAAGGGCTTCGGCGCGCGGGGCGACGGCGGGTACTGATCGCGGCCTGCGCGAACCGGCATGTCGATGGGCGGCGAAGCGGCGCAAATCGCCCAACGCGGTTTTGCGCGTATTTCGCGCGTGAGTAGATGCGATTTTGGGTAAATTTAGGAAGGCGGGGCGGAACAAGTGCGCAAAGGTTTGCAGAGTAGTTGAAGCGGTGCCGAATCTGTTCCACAATGGAACGCACCGCCAAACCTCTCGTTTGTAACAAGTTCGCTCCAATTTCATCAATGTCACGAAATGTCCTTTCGTGTCCGCTCTTGCCATTTGCTCATTTTCTCGCCTCCGCTTAGGTTAGGGATGGCTGCACATTCTGGTCTGATGCTGGAAACGGCCCAGACCGATTTGGCAGAAAAAGACGGGGAGCGGTTGAGAGCTGAAGGGCTGGGGCGCCCACTGCGATCGACCGCTCCCCTTCTCCATTTCTACGGGCAAATCTCCCGACATTCTGAAGGGCATTTTTGGGCTTGCGCACCCGCCAACTTTTCGCCATCCTGAAACGCGTCACGGCACTCTACCTCTTTGAGAAATTGGAACTTTTCTCCCTCCTGCTGTGAACCGTGGCGTAAGCGAGCGACGGTGGTCAGCGAAACCTACCGCAGCCTTTTCAACGGTTTAGGGCAACTGCTAGGCTCGATGGCGGCATCTTTCATTTTGATTTTGAAAGCGGCGTTGGGGCGCGCGATAGAACTATGAAGATTGAGCGATTGGGGTCCGGTCCAGCAAGTTTTGTTGAGCGCACATCGAGCGCAAAGTCACCGCGTGCTTCGCGCGCGGCCGCAATGCGCACTCCCCGCCTTTCCGTGCGGCTTCCGTTGGCGCTGGTCGCCCTGTCGCTGTGGCCTTTGGCTTTGGTACCGGCCGCAGGCGCGCAGGGAGTGCAGACCGTGCTCCACGCCCGCTCACGAGTGTTTCCAGACGTCGGCGCCGGTGCCGCGAAAATCGCCCGCGACCCGATCAACGGACACTACTACGTGCTCGCTAAGCCCGAAACGATCCTGGCCATTTACAGCCCGGACGGAAAGCGAATCGGCCAACTGCCCAGCGAGACTTCCGGCGCCGCAGGCGAGCTAAATTACGCCGTCGATTTCGACCTCGACGCCAAGGGCCGCGTGTACGTGGCCGACCGCGGCGACAATCGGGTAAAGGTTTTCGCGCCCGACGGATCGTTGGAAGCGAGCGTGTACGTGAACGCGCCAATGTCCGTGGTGGCGTTGCCGAACGATCAGTTCGCGGTGGTCACGCTGCGCAGCGACCACCTGGTGCGCGTAATGGATATCCACGGCAAGCTCGTACGGACCTTCGGCGATGTGAATGACGCGCTCGGCACAAAAACCCCAATCAGCACGGTGGACAACGAGCCCCAAGGCTACTCCGCGGGCTACAACGCGCAGTACGCCGCGCACACGCCCGAAACTTTTGCGATGAATATCGGCCGGCTGTATGGCGACCAGACGGGCCACATTTTTTTCGCATTCACCCTGCTCGACGATCCCACGTTCCGCAAGTACGACCCGTATGGCTACTCTGTATTTGAAACCACCGTACCCGCGCAGTCGCTGATTCCGGATATCGACCGAGGCGACGCTCACGTGCAAGTCGGCATGAACGTTTCCGGCATGGCCGGCATGGGCAATTTCTTTTCGTTCGGCACGATGTACTCGGTGGGCGGCAACGCCGACTTCACCGTGCGCGGCGGGAATGGCGGCGGCGGTGGACGTCACGGCGGCATTGGAGGCGGTAACGGCGCCGGCAGTTCTGGTAGTGGCGGCTCAGGTGGTTCGGGCAGCAGCTCGAGCGCCAGTAACGGCGGCTCGGGCGGCAGCAAGTTCACATCCTCGGGTTATTCCACCACCGACTCAGGCACCTACGCAACCGACTCGTCCGGGCTTTTCTCCGGGTCGAGCGATTCCACTACGCTCGGCAACAACGGGAACCTCAGTTTCGATTCCTCCACTGCTTCTATTGATCCGAACGACGCTTCCGCGCTGCTTGGCGTCGGCGGCATGGCCGGCTTGTACGGTGCGAGTGGATCGAATCTTGTGTTTGAGCCGGGCGGCACAGGCGGAGTCGGCGGGCCTCCGGGAGCCGGAACTCCCGGCTACGGCGGCATCGGCGGTCCCGGTGGATTCGGAGGGCCCGGCGGTCCGGGCGGATTCTTGATCGGCGGTCCGGGCGGCGGCCCCGGCGGATTCCATGGTGGCGGCGGATTTGGGGGACCCGGCGGGCCCGGAGGCGCAGGGAATGAAGGAGTGATCGGCACCACCGAAGCCTCGATTCCCACAGCTCCCGCCACCGGCGCAGAAGCAAAAGGCGGCGCGAATATCGCCGGCGGCGGCGCAGCGACGCCGACTGCCCCGCCCAAACCCGGCGGCGCTGCTACAGCAGAAAGCGGAGGACGATCTTACGGAGGCGGCCACGGCGACTACGCGCACGGGTACGGCCACAATTTCGACCCGCACACGTATTCGGCCGTCGTGCGCTTCAATCAGGTGGATAGAGATTTGCGCGCCAAACCCGTGATTCACGCCATCGCGTCCGATCCTGCGTCGAGCGACGTGTGGGTAACCATCGGCGACGTGCTGATGCACTTCGATTCATCCGGCAACCGCGAAGATTCCTACGTCGTCACCACGAATACAGGCGCGCCGCTTTCGCCGGTCGGCATTCTTGTCGAGCCAAATCGACTGCTCCTCGTCGGCGATCCCACCGGAATTTACGATTTTGCGCGCCCCGACAAAGCCGATCGCGCCGCACATCGCGTGGCAACCACGACGCAATCAACGACGACGCCCGATGCGACGCAGCAAAATTCGCAGTCGTTTGCCGCGACTGCCGCTAGCGGGAACGCCGCAAAATCAAACGCCGCACCCGGCACACCCGTGAAGAACACTCAGGCCCCGCAATAAGGCGATCCTGGGAGAGTGTGCCTTTCCGGGTGCCGCGCCCTCGTGCTCCAAAAGGGTGCGCGGCAATAGTTCCAGTCCAAAGCAGTCTCCAGCATGCGCAGCGAGCCGCCGCCTCGATTCTCCAGCACAAAAGAGAACGGCCGGAGGCTCGTGTGAGCTTCCGGCCGTTTTGATTTTGTGCAGCGTCCGATAAAAGCGAACTCTACTTCTTGTCGCCTTCACCAGGGAACAATGCGTTCTTGGCGGAGACGATTTCCGTGTTCGCAATTTCAGTCGTCGCCTTGATCGGTCGCAGGTCCGCTTTCTTCAGCGGCGTCACCTGGAAAATCAAGAAGTACTGATTGTTGAGCATCCGCTGAATCGTATTGAAATACGGCGCGAAGCTCGGCACATTCTGCACGCTGAGAATAAACGATTCTCCGCCGGTCTCTTCCGAGATCTGCGAAATGCCGGATTGGCCGGTGGTTGCGGCCCAGAAGCTGCGTCCCGCGTACCCAACGCCCTGCGCGTAGATCGAATAAACGATTACTCCGGAGCGTTGTGCCGCGCGGCTGGCTGAATCCACATCCGGGGTCTGATTCTGAAAGTTGTTGACGCCGCGTTCCGGCCCACCGCCAAATCCGCCGCCGCCGAAATTGCGCAGCCGGTCAATACCGTCGGTAATGAAAATCACTTCGCGGCGCAGTTTCGAAACCGGCCAGCGCTTCACCAAATCCTGCAGCGATAGGTACGGGCTGTCCATCGAGCTGAGCTGTCCGAGCGGAAGGCGGATGGCCTTCGCGGCCGCCTCCTTATCTTCGGTGAAATTCTGGACGATCTGAGTCTGGGCGTTAGACATGTAGCCGATGCCTACCGTGGTGGTCTTCGGCTGCGCCTGCACGAACGCGCGGATGTCTCCGAGGAGCGAACCTAGATCGGTAGTGCAGGTATCGTCAATCGCGATAAAAAGCTGGAGGCCGGCGTTGTCGCCCTGTGCGGGCAACAAGGCGCTGACCTTCAGCGCGGTTTTCCCCGACTTCAATTGAACGTCTTTCGCGGTGAGTGCGCCGGGCGCGCCGTCGCCCTTGACGGCTTCGGCGGTGACCACGACGTGCGCCGTGGCAGCGCCCGCGGCATCCTTATCCTGTGCCTTTACGGCTGGGGCCAAACTGAATGAGAGCAGCAGCGCAGCGGCTGTGCTGATACGCATGATCGCGGACTTCATCGGTTCCTCCAAATTTACGCGGCTCAATGTGTCTCGAAGGATTCGATCCAGGTGTTCGACTCGTTCGGGAGCGCGACGCTTTTGGCAAGCTCTGCGCCGGCATCTCGGCGGAAGGCCTGCTCAAGAGTGCGGCGATTGTACACCACTCAGGCTTTTGCACAATCGCCTACGCAAGAATTTACATCGCGGCGACTGTCAGCTTCGTAAAGAGAAAGCGGCGGCAAAACATTTCACGGGGAAGTCGAGAAGCGAGCAAGGCATCGAGAGTTCGTAGCGCCCGCTGAAAAGGCAACGGCCCCGGCAGATTGTCTCTACCGGGGCCGCCTCGCGTTTAGTTGTTAGTTTCGGGTCAGCTTGTGCTTGGCGTCAGCCGTACGTGCGGGCTGCGATTCAGTACGGCTCTTGCGGACTACGTTTTCACGCCGCATGTGAACCAGATTGCCGCGCTTGGCTGCCGCTGGTACCACTGCCGAGCCTGTCTCGACTGGCAGCGTTTGTGTCCAGGCGACCGCCAGGCTCGAATCGAAGCCGGTGGTGTTCGAGGTGGTCCCCAGCGTCTGGATCACGTAGAAGTGCGTCGCGTCGATGGCGTAAGCCACCGCCGGATAATCTCCGCCAAGGTAGTCGCTGCTCTCCGCCACGGTGGAGCGGCCAATCGAGCTCAGGCTGCTGAACGTGCCGAGAAACGCCTGGCCGGAGATAGTGCCGCCCGATCCGCCGCAGGTGGTGAGTGCACCATCCTGCAGGGCGGCCAAGTTGCCGGACGTAATGCTTCCGGCCGTATCGAATACGGCCACGTCGCACTCCGAGCTAAGTTCCACCGATTGCGCGTTGCCGGCAATCGCCGTCACCGTTGTGTTCTGTG
Source organism: uncultured Acidobacteriota bacterium (assembly GCA_963702125.1). GTDB lineage: Bacteria > Acidobacteriota > Terriglobia > Acidiferrales > UBA7541 > Palsa-295. The sequence goes on along the minus strand of OY969716.1, from coordinate 1,333,408 downwards.
GCGTCAGGTCGCCGACCAAAGCCTCGGGATAATCGGAGTTATTGTCGGTGGTATCCATCACGACGCCGGTGCCAGCGGACTCCAGGTAGAACGCGACCGAATCGAGGAAGCCATTCGAGAATCCGTTGTTGAACGTCATGGTTCCGCGGCCCGTGGTGGGATCGAAAGCAACGGTGCCGGTAGCGGGGCTCCCGCCATTGGAGCTGGTGACCTGCGAGGCGTCGTTCAGATCCCAGTTGGCGCTGACGCTGGTGCCGCTGACGTTCAAGTTTCCCACCGCCACGCTCGAGAGCAGATAGGTCACTCCGTTCGACACGTAGTAGTCGCCGCCGATCGTGCCGAAGATCCCGGAGCCGTTCGGCGATGTGGAAGTGAGCGAACCGAGGCTCTGGGTGCGAAGTTGCCCGACCCACTGCGTGTTCGAGCTGGTGGTTTCGTTGCCGTTTTCGAAGATGTAAAGCTTGGTGGCGCTGACGGCGTAGAAAACATAGTTCGAATTGCTTCCGCTTCCCAGCGAGATCGAAAACGTTCCGCGGCCATTCGAATCGGGAATCGTAAAGCTGTTCCCGGTGAACGTCTGGTCCGTGAAATCGTTGCCGTTATAGATGTCCTGCATGTCGATCAAACCGTTGCTGATGGCGCCGCCGCCCACGATTGAAAGCCGGCCGACTTCGCTGCCGCGCTGCGGATTATCGGTGGAAGCGCGGAAAATGAACGAGCCACTCGGAAGTTCGCCGAAGACGGCTGCGTTCTGCTGGTCGATCGTGCCCGAGGTCATCGCGTCCGACGAATCGAGCGAGATGATCGCGCCGGTGTTGGTCGCTGTGTCGATGGTGAAGGAAAAAGTGGGAGTCGAGCTGAAGCCCGGCAGCGCATTCGCGATGGTGATCGTGCCGCGGCCGTTCGTATCGAGCGTGTAAGTGCCGGTGACGCTGCTCACGTTCGTGTTGCTGGCGTTGTCGTTCACGTCGATCGCGCCCGCCGTAATATGGCCGGCGCCGTCTGCCTTGATGCTTCCTGCAACCGATAGCGGCGCGTAGGTGCCGTCAAAGCCGGTCATCACGAAAGCGTACTGGCCATTCAACGAATTGAGAACTTGCGACGGCGGGTTGGCGACCAGGAAAAACACCTGCGCTGAGCCTTGGGAGTTCGCCACCGAAGTTGCGGTGACGGTGACGCCCGCATTCACAGGCGAATCCGGAGCTGTGTAAGTGACGCTGGTAGTGGTCTGTGCGGACAACGTGCCGCCGCCGGAGACCGTCCAGTTTACGCCCGCATTTGTGGAGTCGCCGACCACCGTTGCGGTCAGGCTCATTGTCCCCGAAGGGGCGACCGTGGACGTTTGTCCGCTGATGGAAACCGTGGGAACGTTTGGATTGGAGCCCCCACCGCCACCGCAGGCGGTGAGAACGGCTAGCAGGCTGACAGCGAGTGTGCAAAGTACGGGACGAATCGATTTCACGGTCTCTCCTCTAAAGACTTCGAAAGTCTGCCGGTAAAAGTTGAACAGCGGGTTGCAACGCTATGAGATTTTACGGACGCAAAAAATATAGTTTCTGCAAACACCGGGCGCAACGGAATTATCCCCGGCGTGTACGGGTATGTAACCCCGCTTCAGGAAAAAGTTTCCACCGCTGCCCATGAATTCCCGGAAAAAGGGGGATGAGTTCCCTATTCTTCCGCAACGGCCGATTCCCTAAATGGAATGGATCGGCCCGGTAGGTTTGAGGACGTTTGGAGCCGGCTGCGTTGCCCCCGGCGACATTTTTCTCTCGCGGCGTCGCCTACGCGAGCTTGGCGGGCGGAATTGGAGGACAGACGGGACGACCGGACGTTATGAGTGACGAACAGAATTCAGGGGCTAACGTTGATCCAGGGACGAGCAGCAGCGTAGGAGATCGTAGGGCCACGGCCATCACCGCCGTAGCGACGAACGGGCGAACAGAACGCCATTGGCGACGCCGAGATCGACGGTCGCGAGCGCCGTCGCGACGGCGAGCTTCCAGTTTTTGGCGAGTATGCGGAACGAGAAGCGGACGTCTTGCGCGACGACATCGAATCGGTGGATGCCGCGGGCGTCGCGATGCTCTTCTTTTACGGAGCCGATCGACCCGAAAGCCAATTACGCCTGCCGTTCGGCCTCATCGCGACACGCCGCCCGCAACCAGCTTTGCGACGTGCTGCTCGAAGTGTAACCGGAGTTCAGTGTCGGGGTCGCTCGCGGCGGAAGAGCGACCGAAGGCGGCTTCGACTTTCGGCCGAGCTTAGTCACAGCGGAGCGCCTCCATCGGATCGACGTTCGCGCCGCGGCGCGCGGGGATGTAACACGCGAGCGCGGTGACGAGTGTGAATAGAACCCCGACGGAGAGAAACGTGAGCGGGTCGAGACCGTTCACCTTATATAGGATCACGGTGAGACCTTTGCTCGCGCCGGCCGCCACCACCAGACCGATGATGACACCAAACGCGGCGATGGTGAGCCCGAAGCGCAGCATCATGCGAATCACGCTGTGCGGCGTCGCGCCGAGCGCCATGCGGATTCCTATTTCGTGCAGGCGCTGTTCCACGGCGCTGGCCATCACGCCGTAAATTCCGATTGCGCCGAGCAGCAGCGAGAGCACTCCGAAAAACGCGAATAGCGCGCTCAGCGTCCGGTAGCCCGTATTCTGCTCGCTGATCAAATCCTCGACGGAGCGGACAATCGCGACGGGTTGATCGGGATCGACGGCCCAAATGGCTTCGCGGATGGCGGTGGGGAGCGTCGGAGCGTCGCGTTTCGCGCGAACCACGATGCCCATGTAGGGCGAAGGATCCTGTGCCGCGGGTACATACATCTGACGCTCAGGCTCGGCACTCATGGCCCAACGCTTCACGTCCGCAGCGACGCCGACAATGGTGAACTGCTCCTTGTCCTCGCCGATTTCCACTTTTTGGCCGATTGGGTTTTCGCCGTGAAATACCTGGCGCGCGAAAGTCTCGCTGACGACCATGACTTTAGGCGCCTCTGGTCCGTCGCTCGAATCGATACCGCGTCCGCGCAGCAGCGCAATCTGCATTGTGGAGAGATACGTGGGCGTGATGGCGGAATAAACCGCGCCGGTCTGCTCGCCGGGCTGGGCGGGAGGACGCCCCACAACGTGAACCATTTTCGACTGTCCTCCGTCGCCGAAGGGAATGTCCTCCCCGGCTGCCGCCGAAGCGACCTCCGGCAAGGCTTGAATTCTCGCGACGGTGCGGTCGTAGAAGTTGCGGATGTCGGAGTCAGCGGCGTAGCGCGATTTCGGGATGGCCAGTTGCGTCGTCATCACGTTCGCCGGGTTGAATCCGACGCGATCGAAAGTCATATGAATAAAGCTTTCAACCAGCAGCGCGGTACAAATCATGACCACGACGGCGAGCGCGATTTGCGCGCCGACGAAGATGCGGCGCGTGCGAGCGACGCGGCGATTCCCAGCCAGTTGGCCGGAAGCCTCTTTCAAAGTGCGGCCCACATCGAGACCGGAGCTTTGAAAAGCGGGAATCAGGCCGAAGACAATGCCGCACAACGCGGCGATTCCAAACGTGTAGAGCAACGCCGTGATATCCAGTTCGACGTGTCCGTAATTCAGCAGGTAGCCGCGAATCTTGTCCGTAAAGCCGCGCTCGATTGTATTTAGAATGGCGTGGGCCACGAACGCGCCGGCGGCGCCGCCAACGAGAAACAGCAGTGCCGATTCGGTGAGCAACTGGCGAATGAGCCTGCCGCGCGTCGCGCCCAGCGCTCCGCGAACGGCAAACTCCTTCGTGCGGCGCGAAGCGCGCGCCAGCATTAGATTTGCGACGTTCGCACAAGCGATCAACAGCACGAGGCCCACGACCCAAAACGCAACCTCGAGCTGCGGTGTGCCCTCGTTTTCGCCGATCCGTTTCGAGAGGGAGCGAACCTGCATCTGAATGTCAGTGTTGGAATTGGGATACTGCTTTTCAAATCGCGAGGAGATCGCAGCGGCCTCGGCGCCGGCCTGCTGCTCGGTGACGCCCGCCTTCAAACGGCCGATCGCCGAGAACCATGAACTGTCGCGATCCGCGCGAGCTTTGTCGTCGAGAGCAAGCGGAGTCCAGACATTTGCAATACCCATAGTCGGCAGCTGGAATTTCGCGGGCAGTACACCCACGACGGTATAGGTTTCGCCCTGTAGCGTGATTTCCCGGCCGATGATTTTCGGATCGGCAGCGAAGCGGCTCTGCCAGAGTCCCCGGCTGATGATCGCAACGTGGCTGCTCGCCGGCTGCCCTTCCTGTTCGATAAACGCGCGGCCCATCATCGGCTGCACTCCGAGTGTCTGGAAAAAATTCCAGCCCACCAAGCCGCCATCGATGCGATCCGGACGGCCGTCGCCAGTCAAGTTGAACTGCCATGAGGTCCAGGGCGTGACTTGCTCAAACGAGGTGTTTTGCTTTCCGTAGTCGAAAAAGTCGCCCGAGGACGAAACCTGCGTACTGGTCGAACCCTTTCGGGTGTTGAGAGATTCGATGACCATGAGGCGGTCGGCCTGCGGATACGGCAGCGGTTTGATGACCCAGGCTTCGATGAAGCTGAAGATGGCGGCGTTGGCGCCGATGCCGAGGGCGAGCGTGAGGATCGCGATGATGGCGTAGCCGGGAGATTTGCGCAGGATGCGCGCGCCATAGGCGAGATCCTGCGCGAGATTTTCCAGTGGGCGCGTGCCACGGGCGTCCCGGTGTTCTTCTTTCACGGAGTCGGGCGTACCGACGGCGAGACGCGCTTGCCTAAGCGCTTCTGCGCGTGGCAACCCTTCGTGCTCAAGCTTGGCGACCTGTTCGTCGAAGTGGAAGCGCAGCTCGGCGTCGAGATCGTCTTCGACTTTGGCGCGACGAAATAGCGACGTAAGGCGAGCTTTTATATCAGAGAACATGGGCGACTCCTTCGTGCCAAATCATTCGTGCCTCAGGGCGATCATGGGATCGACGCGCAGCGCGCGGCGGGCCGGGATGTAACTTGCTACGAGCGCGACGGCAGCGAGCAATGCTGCGACGGCGATGAAGGTGAGCGGGTCGCGAGCGGTGATGCCGAAAAGCATGCTGGACATGAATCCCGTGAGCACGGCGGCGCCCCCAAGGCCGATCAGCGTGCCGGCGGCAACGAGACGGCCGGATTCGCCGAGAATCAATTCGATGACGTGATGCGGTTGCGCGCCCACGGCGACGCGCACGCCGATTTCGTGGGTGCGCTGCGTCACCGAATATGCGATGACGCCATAGATCCCGATGGCCGCAAGGACGAGCGCGACCGCCGCAAAAATTCCGAGCAGCGCCAAATTGAAGTGCTGCGGCGAGAGCGTTTTCTCGACCACGGCGTTCATGCTCATCACGGAGGTGGTAGGCAGCGCGCTGTCGATGGCCCAGATTTTTCGTTGTGCTTCGCGCGTGAGAGACGACGGATCGCGAGGGCTGCGAATCGTGAGCGTCATCCAGCGCTTCCAGGATTCGTCGGATTGCGAATAGAGGCCGTACGCGGCTGGCGAATCGGGCTGGTCGAGGCCGAAATGTCTCACGTCGCCAACGACACCGACGATCGTCTTCCACTCGATCGGCTTATCGAGAGCCCACCCCATGCGCGCACCGATGGGATTTTGATTCGCGAAAAACTTTCGGACGAAGGCCTGGTTCACCACCACGACTTCCGGCGAATCGGTGCGGTCTTCGGCGTTGAACGTCCGCCCTTGGAGCAGCGGGATTCCCATAATGCCGAGGTAGTCGCCGAGAACCGTGCGGGTCTGCACTTCGGGATTTTTGCCAGGGTCGATGGGGCGACCTTCGATGGCGACTTCATGGTCAATCTGGTCGCCACCGAGCGGGAGTTCGCTAATCATCGCGGCTTGCACCCCGGGTGAAGCGTTGAGCGAATCGAGAAGCTGCGTGCGGAAGCGAACTTGTTCAGGCAGATCGTTGTAGCGCGAGGCTGGCAGAGTCAGATCGAGCGTCAGGATGTTGTCTGTACGGAAGCCGGGCTGCACCGAAGCGATGCGAATGAAGCTGCGGATCAAAAGGCCCGCGCCAACCAGCAGCACCAGAGCCAGCGCCGTTTCGCTGACGACAAGCAGGCGGCGAAGGCGGAGACTGGCGCGGCTGCCGGCGACGGTGCGGCCGACTTCTTTCAACGCGTCACCGGCGTTGGCACGAGTGGCGCTGAAGGCTGGAAGCAAGCCAAAGATCAGTCCGGTGAAGAGCGAGACTCCGACGGTAAAAGCGAGGACGCGTCCGTCGATCGCGGTGGTACTCAGGCGCGGGAGATCTTCCGGTGCGAGCGCGAGCAATCCTTTCAGACCGGCATAGGCGAGCGCAATCCCCGCTGCGCCACCGGCGAGGGAAAGGATGATGCTTTCGGTGAGCAGCTGCGAGACAAGTCGTCCAGTTGCGGCGCCGAGCGCGGAACGGATCGCGATTTCGCGCTGGCGTGAAGCGGCGCGGGCGAGCAGAAGGTTCGCGAAGTTGACGCAGGCGATCAGGAGCACCAGGCCGACCGCGCCGAAGAAAATCAGGATTACCGCTCGCGTATCGCCGACTATGGAATCGAGCAGCGGCACGAGCGTGCGGTGAACATTGGCGTCGTGATCGGGATGCGCTTTTGCGAGCGACGCGTCGATGGCGGACATTTCGGCTTGCGCCTCGGCGAGCGTAACGCCGGGCTTCAAATGGAAAACCGAACTGAGCACGTGAACCCCGCGCTCTTTCGCTTCGACGGGATAGACAATGCGAAGGGTGGAGTACGCGTCGGCGGGATGATGCGGGAGCCAGAAGTCCGGCGCCATCACCCCGACGATCGTGTAGAGATTCCCACTGAGCGTGATTTGCTTCCCCACCGCGGCCGGGTCGCCCCCGAACTGGCTTATCCAGAAGGCGTGGCTCAGGACGACGACCGGCGCGGCGCCAAACATATCGTCGAACGGGCCGACCATGCGTCCGAGTTCGGGTCGCGCGCCGAGCACCTTGTACAGGCCGGCGTCACCGGCAATCACGAAAACCTGCATCGGGCTTGCGCCGCCGGTGTAGTCGAGGCGCTGCATCGAGCGGCCTCCGATGCCGTCGAACGATTGCGCCGCCGCGCGGATATCGTCGAGGTCGGGCATCGATTCGTTGCTGTCAGTAGTGACGATGCGCGCGGCGTCTGGATACGGGAGCGGACGCAATAAGACGGAATTGACGACGCTGAAGATGGCGGTATTCGCACCGATGCCAAGCGCGAGCGTGAGAATGGCGACGATCGCAAAGCCGGGAGACTTGGAGAGCATGCGGAGCGCATACCGGATGTCTTGGGCGAGATTTTCGATGAGCCGCGTGCCGCGCGCGTCGCGGTGCTCCTCCTTCACGGAGTCGGCCGTGCCGATGGCGAGCCGCGCGTGGCGAAGAGCTTCGGCATGGGGCAAGCCATCGCGTTCCAGCTTCGCGACCTGCTCGTCGAAGTGGAAGCGGAGCTCGTCGTCGAGCTCGCGTTCGACTTCGTGGCGATGGAAGAGTGAGCGGAGGCGAGAAATTAGATCAGAGAACATGAGCACCTCCCGCGATGACGCGTGGCGCACACACGCAGAAGCCAAGTGCAACTGGCGGGCGCGGTCCGGGTGAGAGTCGCGGATCCTGGTGAATTTGGGCGGTCCCTGGAAAAGAGCCTGCGCGGCAGGCTATTCCACGGACATCGCGACGAGTTGTGGATGTGGAGAACATTGTGGAGTGTTCAGACGGTCTCCAGGACTTGGGCGACCGCAGCGGCCAATTTTTTCCATTCGGACTGCTCGGTTTCGAGCTGCTTGCGGCCCGCTTTGGTAAGGTCGTAAAACTTGGCGCGGCGATTGTTGTCGGACGTGCCCCACTTGGCGGAGATCCAGCCGCGGCGTTCGAGGCGGTGGAGCGCGGGATAGAGCGAGCCTTGGTGGACCTGCAAAACTTTGCTCGAGACTTGATGGATGCGCTCGGAAATGGCCCAGCCGTGTTCCGGGCCGAGGGCGAGAGTGCGAAGGATGAGCAGGTCGAGAGTGCCCTGCGGAAGATCGATGGAGCTGGCGGTCATGCGCTTCCCCCTGTACTTCGACAAGAGGGTACAAGCGCTCTTGTCGAAGTACAAGGGGAAATACGCAGGCAACCGGTATTTTGTTCCGTGGGACTGAACTTAATTCTTCAGGCGGAGTGCGGCTTATTTGGCGTTGACGATTTCGGCGGAGGAGACGCGGTTGCGGCCTTCGCGCTTGGCGGCGTACAGGGCGCCGTCCGCGTGATTTACGAGATCTTCGAACGCGGGCGCAGCGGGGCTGTGAAAACCGGCCATGCCGAAGCTGGCCGTAATGCGAATCTTGGCGGCGCCGTACACGAATTCGTTTTCTTCGCACTGCCGGCGGATGCGTTCGGTGATGGTGAAGACGTCGTCGTGCTCGGCATGTGTGACCACGAGCATGAACTCTTCCCCACCGACGCGTCCGCAGACATTCGAGCGCCGCGTATTGCGGCGCAGAATCGCTGCGAACTGCTTGATCACGGCATCGCCGGCCGCGTGGCCGTAAGTGTCGTTCACGGCTTTGAAATTGTCGATATCCGCCAGGACGACCCAGAACGCGAAATTGTGACGCGCGGCTCCGCTGATCTGGCGGCTGGCCCAGTCGTCTATGGCGCGGCGATTGGCGAGGCCGGTGAGCGAATCGGTGAGCGCGAGTTCCTCGAGCAAGCGATTCTTGGCTTCGATCTGCTGATGCATGCTGACGAAGCGGCGAGCGACTTCAACGCGGGCGACGAGTTCTTCGGGATGGCACGGCTTGGTGATGTAGTCGTCGGCTCCAGCGGTGAGACCCTGAACGACGTGCTCTTTATCGGAATTGCTCGTAAGAAGGATCAGGTAGGTGTACGGCGCGCCGATGGGGTCCTGAAAATCGTTGCGAATGCGCTGGCAAAGTTCGATGCCGTTGGGATCGGGCATGTTCCAGTCGGCGATGACGAGATTGGGCTGATGCTCGGTGAAAAGCGCGAGGCCGCGCTGGCCGTCGGCGGCGAAGATCAGCTCGCAACGGTCTTTGAGAGTCTGCTCGACGAACTTGCGGCTGACCGCAGAGTCGTCAACGACGAGGACTTTAAAGCCTTCGGAGCACGAATTAGCGTGTTTCGGATCAAAGTTCATGAAGTTCCGGTCGCGAGCAATTTTGAGATTCGGGAACGACGGACCGACCCCACTATTAGAAAAACTTTAGCATTTTTGGGTTCGGCGGGTACCGGCAGATGGTGGGCGTGTGTCTGCAATAGCACCGCATTCTTGGCTAGGTACTTGCCCGTAAAAGCATGAGTTTACGGCTGGTTAACCGGGCCGGTGCCGTTGTGCGGGCATGGACGCAGCATCCCAGGCGCGGCTAGCTGCGCTGGTCGATGAACGCGACGGCGGCACTGGCAAGGGTGATCGTAAAGAAAAGTAGAACGCCGTCCATGAAGGAGTGGTAGCCGATGGGAAGAGCGCGACCTGCGAACAACAGAGTATTGCCGTTAATGGCATTGAGGATGCGCATGATCAGAGCCACAACGCCGCAGAGCAAGCAAAGCATGTAGCTGATGCGCATGATGAGTTTCGCCATTCTTCCCTCCTAACCACACGAGCGAACTGAGTTTCCGGCCTACAGTGGTGCGGAATGTATATCCGAGCGGAGATTCAGTCAAACGGGAAGTAGGGGCCCGCAGCGACCCGGCGGAGGTGGAGGTGGTGGTTCTTTGGTGCTGCGGCAGAACGTGGTGCTTCCTATTGGAAGGAGGTGACGTCCACGACGCTGTATCCGCTTAGGGTATTCGCTGTATTTACACGGGGAAAACGCTGTAGGAATCTAGCGCGTTCGCAATGTTACCGGCTGCGCGGCCGCCAACTTCAACGCCTTTTCGAATGACCATCCCGCCTAGATAGCAACATGGAGTCCCTCTATGCGCCCCGTGTACTCGAAGGCGCCGCCGACGAACGTGCGGTGGGCCCTGGACGTTTTGAATCTTCGCAAGTTTTTTGCGAACGATCCCGCCGATACGTTGAATCGCGCGTGCGTGTTTGCGATCGACGGTGAAACCACAATGACGGATGAGGAATTGATCGCGCTGCATCATCTCGGAAAACTCACGCGGGACGGAGTGCGCGAGTTTGCGGCGGAGAGGCGCGCATTGATAGGCACATTTGCAAGGAGGAGCGTGGCGGCGTTGGGTCCAGTGATGCGCGCGGATGCACCAAAAAGGAACAGAAAAGCGCAAAAGTAACTCACGAAACGTTACGCATGTAAGCACCTGCCTATCGAGTTCGCCTGTACATCGCCTGCCAGTTCTGCCCAAAATTGATGTGGAGACCCGTGCATGGATTACAACCCCCTCAAGGAAAATCGACGCAGCCGGAGAATCCTGGCCTCGGTGCCGCTGGAAGTACGGGCGGGCGGGGAAAGCTGCATCGTCTTGAGCGCGGTGATCAATTTGAACGGAGCGCTAATTCTTTCGCCGAAGAATTGGTCGCCCCAGACGGTGCTGCATATCACGAATCGCCACACTGGTGCGGAGACCGAGGCGCGCGTGGTGTGGGCCGGCAGCCGGACCGAAAGCGGCACCTACAAGCTCGGCGTTGAATTCCAAAAGGCCGTCCCGGAATTCTGGGGCGATCAGTACGACGCCGAGGGCGGCGAAGAAGCTCCCTGACGGTTGGCTCCTGGTTTCCGCGCAGTTCCCCGCCGGACTGAATTTCCCCTGCTGTCTGCACATTCGATTCTGTGCACACGGGCCTTGCAAAGCCAAACCTGGCTACGCCACGAGTGCCGGGCAAAATTGTGGTTCAATACTCGTTCTTGCAAATCGGCGGGCAGCGGAGCTATGGGCGAAGCAAATTCAGGAGCAGCAAACTTGAGCACATTCGGGCGGCAGCTGACGCAGGAGCAACGGCAGAGGATCGTTGGCAACATTTTTCTGTGGCTGTTGATCGCGATAGTGGCGCCGGCGCTGGTGCTCAGGCTTCTACACCATTGGAGTCCGGCGAACCCCGAGAACCTAAATATCGCCCAGTGGTTGCCGCGAGAGGCAATTCAACTCGTGGGACTGCTGTTCGGGTCGTGGGTGGTGGCGAGGCGCGAGGGCGTGGGGCTTGGCGAGTACGGACTGCCGGGTCGCGGCGCGTTCGGCGGGAAATTCTGGGAAGGAGCGATTGGGGGATTCGCGGCGCTCTCCGGCGTGGTGGGCGCACTGATCGCATTAAAATATTTCCGGATCGAGTCGGTGGCTCTCACGGGATCGACGGCGCTCGTTTACGCGCTCGGATGGGGTGTCACGTTCATAGTCCTGGGAATGTTTGAGGAGTTTTTCTTTCGCGGCTATTTGATGTACCGGCTCTCGACGCGGATGGGGTTTTGGTCGGCGGCCGCGGCCATGTCATTTGCATTCGGCCTGGCGCATCTGGGTAACAGTGGAGAGAACGCACTGGGAATCATACAGGTGATCGTGTTCGGATTTTTCTGCTGTTTCGTGCTGCGCCGGACGGGGAGCTTGTGGTTCGCAATCGGATATCACGCTGCGTGGGACTGGGCACAGACCTATTTTTACGGCACTCCAGACAGCGGACTCGTCGGCGTAGGACATTATCTGAACTCGTCGGCGAACGGACCGAGCTGGATCGCCGGTGGTACGGGCGGACCGGAAGGCAGCGTTCTTTCGCTCGTGGTGCTGGCGATCTCGGCGCTGTACATTCATTTTCGATTTCCGCGCGTTCAGTTTCCTTTGTATGAATCTTTTCCCGGTTCCGAACACGTTCCTGTTTCCATCCCTTCCGAGCCTGCACACTGATGACTGAACAATCCTCACCGCGAAATCGCGGACTCGTCGCGCTCGGCGTATTCGCGCTGCTGCTGGTGATGTGGCTTCAGTTGATGTGGTCAGTACGGCACGAGTCCATCAGTTGGGATGAGCCGGATCACAGTTTCGCGGGATACATGGGATGGAAGCACCACGATTTCGGATTGAACCCTGAGCATCCCCCGCTGGTGAAAGCTGTGGCGACTTTGCCGATTTTGGGGATGGACCTTTACGTTCCGCAGCAGGGTGCCAATGCAAAGGACATTCCGGGCCTCGAAGGGCGGACGTTCAAAGTGTCAACGGCGCTGGACGGCGCGGAATTCAACGCGCGCAATATTTCGAAGGATATTTTGGGGCGGATGCGGACCGCGGTGTCGATTTTCCCAATGCTGCTTGGCCTGCTGATCTTTCTCGCGGCGCGCGAAATGTTTGGAACGAAGGCGGGCTTCATCGCGCTCACGCTGTACGTATTCGATCCGAGCTTTCTGGCACACGGCGCGCTCGTAACGACGGATACGGGAGTCTCGTGTTTTATTTTTGCGACGGTGTACGCGTTCTACAGGTGGGTGAAGCGGCCGACGGGTTGGCGGCTCGCGGCGGTGTGCGTGGCGGCCGGGCTGGCGCTGGGATCAAAGCACACGGGACTGCTCGCGCTATTCATGATCGGAATTTTGGGGTTGTGCGAACTGGCTTGGCCCACGCCCATACTTGACAGCACGGCCGCTGAAGCGGAACGCGAGCCGGCCAAGCGAATCGGGTTCGGCAAGCTGGCCCTCGCGCTCGGAATTGTAACTGTGGCGGCCGTGATCATCCTGTGGTCGTTCTACGGATTCCGGTACAGCGCGCGTCCCGCGGGCCTGGCGATCGATCCGCCGTTTGAAGAGACTGCGACTCACGTTTCGAATCACGCGCTTTCAGAAACACTGTTGACGTTTTCAAGGTTCCGCCTTCTGCCTGAATCGTACCTCTACGGCATCGCGGATATTTCCGGCGTGAACGATTTCTACACCGCCTACCTTTTTGGGAGAGTGTACCCGCACGGGTCGCACTGGTATTTCCTGTGGGTGCTGCTGATCAAATCGACCCTGCCGTTTCTGATTTTGCTGATATGCGCGTTGGTGCTGATGGCTCGCGGGAAACTCCGAGGGCGGCGCGAGATCTTATTTCTGACGATTCCCCCGCTCTTTTACCTGCTGATCGCGATGGCGTCGCACATGAACATCGGCGTGCGGCACATTTTACCGATGTACGCGTTTCTGTACGTGTTGATAGCCGGAGGCGCTGCTCTGCTCTGGCGGTCGAGCCGCGTGTGGGCCGTCGTGATTTGCTCGCTGCTCGCGTGGCAGGCAGTAGGATCGTTGCGCGTCTATCCCGATTATATGGCTTACGCGAACGAAGCCTGGGGCGGCCCGGCCGCGACGCATAAATATTTGAGCGATTCGAACACGGACTGGGCGCAGCAGCTGATTGAAGTAAAGTCGTATCTCGACCAGCGCGGGATCAAGGACTGCTGGTTCGTCTTTTTCGCACAGGGCGCGATCGATCCGGCGTCCTACGGAATTCCGTGCAAGCCGCTGCCAATCATCGAGACGATCTGGTGGCTGGACATTCCGCTGGATACGCCGAAGACCGTCGAAGGCACCGTTCTGGTGAGCGCGAGCGACGTGGCCGGATTTGAGTTTGGTCCTCCGCCGCTCAATCCGTATGAGCAATTCAACTACATCAAGCCGAAGGACGTGATCGGCTATGGCGTGAACGTGTACGAGGGGAAATTCGATATTCCGCTCGCGGCGGCACATGAGCGCGCGTACGAGGCGTCGCGTTTGATGCGGCAGAAGAAATTCGATGAAGCGCTGGCGAATGCGCGCGAAGCAGTGGAGCTGGCGCCGGACGCGGCGTACGAGAACCTGACGATGGGTTACGCGCTCGAAGCCGCCGGGCGGCCGGACGAGGCGATTCCCTACTACCAGAAGGCGCAACACATCGCGGAAACGGTGCAGCCAGATTTTTCAAAGGACTGGGCCGGCGCGGCGCGCGCGAAGCTCGCAACGCTCGCCAAGAAATGACGTGCGACTAAAGAATATTGACGGCGCGGGCGGCGATCAGCGCAACTATGGTGAGCGAGATCAGCGCCTGGAGCATCATGCCGGCCTTGGCCCATCGCGAGAGCACAGCGGTGTCTGTGGGTGAAAATGCCGTGCTCGTATTGAACGCGAGAAATAGATAGTCCATGAAGTGCGGGCGCCAGCGGTCTTCGGGCGCGCAATCTTCCGCCTGCTGAGTCATCTGCGGAAATAAAAACGAGCTGTCGATCCTCCGCTTCTGGGCCGTTTCGCGGCCGAGCGGCCCGCCTGCATCGAGTTTCCAGTACCAGAGCGCGAACACCAGAACGTTGGTGACCCAAAGCGCCACCGAGCAGCGCAACAGCGCCGTGGGCTGGTATTTATGCTGCGCGATGCCCCAGATCAGGATGCCGAGCGAGATAATCATCGCGGCGGTAAGAACGCCGTTCACGAAGAACGTCAGGTTGCGCGAAATGTCGAAGCGGCCGAGCCTATACGAGGCGCTGAGCGGAATCAGCAGGAGGATCACCACAACGAGCAGCGCCCAGCCGGGACCGACCGAAAATGGCTCGGGCATCGCCCAGTACATGCATCCCGCGGCGATCATGGCGACGAAGGCGGGCCAGCGCGGTTCGCGGACAATTTTTAATTTAGGAGTTGCGGTCGAGGGCAAGCGCGCTCCGTGGCTGAATGGGCCAGCGAGTGAGTTTAATACAACTCGGAAGTGTGCGCGAAGTTGCGGCGGCTTAAGGCTCTGAGAGCTAAGCCGGCGCGCGGCCGCGGCGTACAGATTTTTACCTACCAAAAATTCCTCGCACCGTTACAGACACCGCCCGATGGCCCGCGAATTCCCGCTGGGCCACACTCTGGCCGTAAGTCGTGGGGGAAATCGCCTTGCGCAAACCGAATAAGTTCGGGATGTGCGCCGCGCTGAATCCGGCCTTTGCATTTTCATTGGGGGCGCGGACGGTGCTCGCGCAGGATGGCACGCCTCAGCCGCCCGCGCCGAACTCCGCGCCAAACACGGCATCCGAATCGATGCCGCCCAACGAGTCGCGGGAGACGACCGCGAATCAGCCGATGCGGCGCCACTCGCGCGCGGCCGCGAAGCCGAAGACCGACGCGGACTTTGCCAGGGAAGCGTCGCAGGGCGGCGAGGCCGAAGTGAAACTGGGGCAGCTCGCGATGCAAAACGGCCAGAGTGATTGAGTGAAGAATTTCGGCAAAAGGATGATTTATAACCACATCGACGCCGGCGAAAAGCGGCGTTCCGGCAGGAGTCATCGAGCGGCGGCAGATGCATCCAGCGATGTTTCAGCAGCACCGCAGCCCGCGCCACAGCAGTAGCGCGCTTTTTGCCGCGCGCCTCAGCCGCGATTCGTTGCGCTGTGGCGCGTTTTTCATTGCTTCTGCTGCATCGGGGATTTATAACGGGCACGACCCGGAGATCCGCATTGCACACGAACGAAACGCAACGACCAGTTTTGAAATTTCTCGATGTCAATTTCTCGCGCCAAGCGTGAAGTGCGTGCGGTGATTCGCGAACTGGAGTCGAAGTGAGTTCCGCGGCTTACACAAACCCTCGGCACAATTCGGCTTTGCGGCGATACGGGCTGGCGATACTGGCGACGGCGATCGCGCTGACGATTCGTCGCGCACTCGGTCCCGTCCTGCATAACAACGCGCCGTATTTGATGTTGTGGCCGGCGATTGCATTTTCAGCTTGGTATTGCGGGCCGGGCCCGGGGCTCGTTTCGATGGTGATGGGCGCGGCGGGCGTGTGGCTGTGGATCGTGCCGACCGTGCCGCTCTTCGTCGATGGGGCGGCGGTGACGAACACCGGAGTGGGGCTCGCAGCCTTTCTGGTGATGTCGTCGATCATTATCGCGATGGGCGCGCTCGCGAGGACCCGCGAACTGAACGAGCGCGCGCTCGCAGCGGAGAAGAGCGAGGCGACATCGAAATTCAAAGCGGTGTTTAACCAATCGACGGTGTTCGCGGGAATTTTGGCGCTGGATGGCACGGTGCAGGAAGTGAACCGGCTCAATCTGGAACTGTGCGGCTACAAAACCGGAGATGTGGCGGGCAGGCCTTTTTGGGAAACGCCGCTTTGGGGCACGGCGGACGAAACGAGAAAAGCGATTCGCGCGGCGTGCGAAAACGCGGCCAGCGGGCGATCGTTCCGCCGGGTGACGCCGTACTGGTGGGCGGACGGAACCGAGCACATCGCAGATCTTTCGGTGCATCCGATTCTGGACGATCACGGAAGCGTTTTTCTGATTCACGCGACGGGATCGGACGTGACCGAGTTGAAACGGATCGAGGACAGCTACCGTCGCCTGGCGGAAGCTCTTGAACTGCAGGTGCGCGAGCGAACGCAGGAACTCGAAGTTCGCAACAATGAAGTGATCGAGCAGGCCGCGATGCTGCGATCGCTTTCGCAGCGACTGCTGATGGCCCAGGATGAGGAACGGCGGCGCGTGGCGCGCGAACTGCATGACAGCGCTGGGCAGATCGTCACTGCACTCACCTTGAGTTTGCAGACGATTCGCCAGCACGACGGTCTGCCGCCGAAAGTTTCCAGCGGCGTGGAAGCATGCGACACGCTGCTACATCAGCTTTCGCGCGATATACGGACGATGTCGTACCTGCTGCATCCGCCGATGCTCGATGAAATTGGTCTTTCCGCGGCGCTGCAGTGGTACGTGAGTGGGCTGAACGATCGAGGCGGGCTGACGGTTTCGCTCGCGATGCCGGACAATCTGGGAAGGTTCGCTCGCGGGCTCGATCTGGTGCTGTTCCGGTTGATTCAAGAGTGCCTTACGAACGTGTACCGGCACTCGTCGAGCCGCACGGCGACGATCCGGATCGACGTGCGCGACCGGCGAATTCATCTGGACGTGGCGGATGACGGGCGCGGAATTGCGCCGCAAAAGTTGCGTGAGATTCAGCGCGAGGGTTCGGGTGTGGGGATGCAGGGGATGCGCGAAAGAATTAGGCCATTCGACGGCGAGATGAACGTGCTATCGACGGCCTCAGGCACGACCGTGAAGTTTACCTTTCCTGTGCCCGAGGGTGAGCCGGAGGCGGACGCGCTGGCCTCAGGCGTGCTGTAGCAGGGTACGGATTGGCTGGTGCAGCACCTCGCGCGTTGCGAGAGTTCCCTCCCTTTATGTGGCGACCAGTCGCCAACTAAGTTCCGCGCTGGCGGCGACCAGGTCGCGACGATTGCCCTGGCCAACGTGAGCGCCGAGCAAACTTTCGAACAGTTCCGGATTGTCAGCGAGCGTGGTGAGAACGCGTTCGCGGAGGCGCGGGTAGCGATCGAGGAGTAGCAGGGCGGCGCCGGCGCGCGTGGGAGCGGCGGCAAATGTGCGATGAGCGCGCTCGTAAAGCGCGAGGTCATTCTTAGTGATGGCGTCGGCGAAGGCCTGCGCGTGTCGTAGAGCGAGTCGGATTCCGTCGCCGGTGATGGCGTCAACCGTGCCGGAGGCGTCGCCGACCAGAGCGACGTTACCGCGCGTGACTGCGGCGAGCCGATGCTGCGCGGTCACGGCTCCACGTTCGCGGCTGGCAAGTTGCGCGCCCGCGACGCGCGACGCAATTTCCGGAAATTCCGCGACGGCGTGATCGAACGCAGTGTTTTCGCGGCGAGTGGCTAGGATCACGACGCTGGTTTCGGTGGACGACACGGGAGTGACATAGGCTTGCGCGCGACTGCCCCAATGCACTTCCACGTAGCTGGACCACGGCGCGATCTGGAAGTGACGGCGCGTGGCGAAGCGTTGGCGGAACGCGCGCGTCGGAATTTTCAGCCATTGGCGGACGCGCGAGTTCGGACCGTCGGCACCGACGATCCAGCGGGCCGGGATGCGGTCGCCGCTCGCAAGATGCACTTCGTCGCGCGCAATTGCGGTGACGGGTGTATTCCAGAGCAGCTCGACGCCACACTCTTCCGCGCGCGAGACAAGTTGCGCGTGCAGCGCGGTGCGACGCAAGCCGAGGCCTGGCCCTTGCGGAAACGCACCTTCAACGCGCGCTGTGCGCTGAACGAACGCAATTCCCTTCAGCGCGATGCCACCAGCGTTCGCGGCGTGAACGCCGAGTCCGGCGAGCGCGGCGAGAGTCTCGGGCGACATCCCTTCGCCGCAGGGCTTCTCGATCGGCGGCGCGTTGCCATCCGCGACAACCACGCCGAATCCGCGCTCGCGCGCGGCGATCGCCGCCGCAAGGCCCGCGGGCCCGCCGCCAATAACAAAGACGTCCGTTTCCTGTGCGCGCATCATTGCTCGTCACCCACTATGATGCGCCCGACCAGCGCGTGTGCTGTCTCAAAACTTTCGCTGCCCCGCGTAACCGCCGAATTTACATTCCCTCGATCGATCGTGCTCCCCCGCCGTCTGAACATCGGCCGCGCGTTTTCGCGTGTTGACCCAAAACTGCGTATTATTCGGTACATGAATTCTGGGCGTAAGGATTTTCTGAAGCACCCGGCATAGCGGCCGTGGATTTTGTGGGTGATTCCCCGGAGGCCGTTCACATCGGCGTCATGGCGCGGCGTTCGCGTGCGACGCCTGCGATTCCACTTCGTGCTTGATGTGCTCGAAGACGCGCATATGAATCGCGTGGACCGAGGAGTTGACCC
Organism: uncultured Acidobacteriota bacterium; assembly: GCA_963702125.1. Taxonomy (GTDB): domain Bacteria; phylum Acidobacteriota; class Terriglobia; order Acidiferrales; family UBA7541; genus Palsa-295. The sequence continues at coordinate 1,314,868 of OY969716.1, read as the reverse complement.
AGAGGCTCCAATAGGCCTCGGGCTCGATGTCCAGTTCGTAAGAGCTGGTTCCTTCCAGGCGCGTGCGTCCATCGGCCAAAGCGACGAGGCGGAATTCTCCTTGCTTGGAGCGGACGTAGCCGTGCAGGTGCCGCGGTTCCACGTTCTTGTAGGGCGTCAGTTCCACCATCGGCGCGGGCTGGCTTTCCACGTTGAACGCGAGGCGCTTCCCGGGATCCCACGCCGAGATTCGTTCTACCACCGATCCGGTTGAAAATTCGCAGTAACGCGTGGAGCCAACGCCGGCACCGTCGGTGTGCGACCACGTTGGATACGCAATTCCGGCGCGGAACATGAATTCCTGCGGCGGCGCGATCGGTTGAAATTCGATCAGGTGAGGCCAGATCGCGGTGGGCGAAGCGTTGATTTCGATCGATGAATTCACCACGTGAAGCTGGTGCGCGCCGATGTGCGCGGGCTCGATCAGAGCAAGCAGAGGGATCAGGAGCATCGCCGACGCGGCGGGCCTGCGAATCGCGCGTCCGCCAATCGCAATCTCGTGGCCGGCGAGCGCGCCAATGAAGCTGAGCAACACCCCAATCGGTAACGCCATAAGAAGACAGCCCGCGCCTTCGAATGCGATCACAAGCAGCACTGCCGCCACCGCGAAATTCACTGCCAGCGCCCCGAGAAACAGATCGAATTTTGTCGATTCGGAACGCCGCGACATTCCATATCCCGTCGTCATCCCCATCGCCACCGGAGTGCCAATGAACAAACCGTAGCCGTAATTCCCTTTAAGAATCACGACAAGGCCCACCATCAACAGTCCGAGGCAGACACCGGCGGCGAGACCGAGAGCAGCACTTTCTCCGAAACGGCGACCGATGGGATCGCGGTCGCGTCTGACGACAGCGTATTTCCCCGAGGACGGCAGCAGGCAGAACATGACCATCACAAAGTAGTTCAGGTACGGCACGAAAAAAGCCAGCGCCCACCAGGGCGACCAGCCGGCGTCGAGCGCACGGCGCATCGTATAAACCACACCGATCCAAACAAATGGGACTAGCCAGAGCAGCAGCGCGAAGGTGATGTTGAAGTGAGGCCGGGCGTGATGAACGATCTGGCGGAGAGGCAAACTCGTGAGGTAGTCAGCGGGGCTCCAGAGGCGGCCAGTGGCGTAATGAATTAGCGACGCATCGCCGCAGTATTTCAGGACCGCTAGGCAGAATCCCCACGCCGCGTAGCGGGTGCGCTTCAGCGGGACGTCTAAGTTCCCGAACAACTGCCGCAAGATGGCAAGCATTTGAATCTCCGGGCCGCGTGTCGAGTGTGTGCGACTTCACGTATAGCGTGCGAGCGTGGCGAAAAGCAAAAGGATTCGGTTTACGAAGCGTCGGAGCAGGCTGGCCGGACTGTCTGTTTCAAATAATTCGAACGAGATGGCGCGGGTGGCCACGCTGGGCTAGTAGGCGGCGAGGCCGAATCGGGTGTTGAATTCGCGGCGGCCCGAGCGCGTGACTTCCAGAGCGCGACTATAGGGATCTTGCACGACCCAACGTTTTCTGAGCGCGGTGTGAAGCAGAGCGGCGCCAATCGCGCCGCCGAGGTGCGGCCGGCGCTCGCTCCAATCGACGCACGCGTACGCAAAACGGCGGCGCGAGCTCGATGCTGCTTGGATGTCGAGGCCGAGCGTTGCGAGGTCTTTTTCACCGGCGGTAGAGAGCCGGTACGCGGCGGCGCCTGCGTTTTCATCGGCGACGAGCCAGCGTAGCGACTTCATGCGATCGTGCAGCGCAACGCCAAGCGTGCCGGCGATGTGGTCGTAGCAGGTACGCGCTGCGCGGAGTTCGTGCGGCGTGTTCGGCACAAAGCCGGCGCGGGAGCCCCCCGCGAGAACGCTCAACGACTCGAGCGCGGCGGCGACATCTTCGCCGTCCAGGCTGTAGTAGCGGTGCTTGCCTTGCGCGAAGACTTTCACCAGGCGGCGGGACTTCAAAGTATTGAGGTGAACACTCGCAGTGGAGGGCGAAACGCCCGCGATGATTGCGAGTTCCGTGCTGGTGCGAGCGCGGCCGTCCGACAGGCAGTAAAGAATTCGCGCGCGAGAGGGTTCACCGATCGCGGCGGCAATTTCGGACACTTCCACTTCGGCGGCTTTCTTTGCATTCACATTTTAATTGTGGACGAAGTGTGCGTGGGATGCAACAGGCATGCTTTTACGGCGGACGAATCGTCTCCGCCTGTGTATTGCGACGATATGGCGAGGAAATTCCGGTGCGCCCAATCAGGAGTCTGCGATGAAGACGGTCTGTGTGATCCGGTACCAGATTGATCCGTTTCAGAAGGCAGCTTTTGAGCAGTACGCCAAAAACTGGGGGCGCATCATTCCCCGCTGCGGCGGCCACCTGATTGGATATTTTCTTCCCGATGAAGGCACCAACGACATTGCGTGGGGGCTGATCGCGTTCGACAATCTTTCGTTGTATGAGGCCTATCGAGCTCGCATCAAATCGGATGCCGAAGGGCAGGAGAATTTCGAGATGGCGCAGGCGAAGCGGCTCATTCTGCGCGAAGAACGCAATTTCGTCGCGATCGTGGACGGGACCTTTGAAATTCCACCAATGCGACTGGCCGGCGGCGAGAGTCATGAGTGAATGAGGAGAATATGAGGACCATGCAGGAGAAGGGCGCGGCGTTCCGGGATCTGCACGCGCAAGACCGTGCATTCATCATTCCGAATCCGTGGGATCTCGGCTCGGCGCGGATGCTGGCGCACATGGGATTCAAGGCTCTGGCGACGACCTCGGCTGGGTTCGCGTTCAGTGCGGGGCGCCACGACGGTGCGGTGACTCGTGAAGAGGCTTTGACGCACTCAGAACAGCTCGCCGCAGCGACGAATCTGCCGGTGAGCGTCGATTTCGGCGATTGCTTTGGCGACAACGCCGAGGCGGTGGCGGAAACAATTCGACGAGCGGGAGTTTCAAGGTCGGTGGGCGGTTCGGTGGAAGACGTGCCGTCAGGTGGTGAGACGCGTGCGCCGTACGAGATTGCTCACGCAGCGGACCGAGTCCGTGCGGCGGTTGCGGCGGCGCGCGCGATTCCCTACCCGTTTACGCTGACGGCGCGCGCGGAGAATTTCATCGTTGGCCGGCCAGACCTCAAGGACACGATCGCGCGGCTGCAAGCTTTTCAAGAAGCCGGTGCGGACGTGCTTTACGCGCCCGGCCTCAGCACGCGCGAACAGATCGAGACTGTGGTGCGCGCCGTCGATCGGCCGGTGAATGTGCTGGCGGGAATTCCGGGCATGACGTTTACACTCGCAGATTTTTCCGCGATGGGAGTGAAGCGGGTGAGCGTCGGCAGCCTGCTCGCACGCGTGGCTTACGGAGCGTTGCTGCGCGCGGGCCGCGCCATGAGCGAGCATGGCAGCTTCGCGTATAGTGGCGATGCGCCGCCGCTGCGCGACGTCACCGCGGCGCTCGGAAAGTAACGGCGAGTATCACCTCCAAGAGCTCATCTGAATGTTCGTGCTCACCAAACCGGAACCAGCCGCCATTGACGCCGAAGCCCAGCCTTTTAGGTGCGATCAGCCAGGCCCGATAAACCTCCGGATCGCGACAAATCGTCACGGGCTCTTTATTCAATCTTTACGTCCACTGAGCCAGACTGACTCAAGCGGGTGCCGCAGTGATTCCGTAAACCATTGCGATTCACGCAGCCAAGTGCCAGTATCGAGACATCCGACCGGCGCCCCGACAGGCCCATGCCCTACTCTCTCGAATTCGCGTCCGCGCGGCGGATCCTCAGATCCCGATTTGAAGGTGAAGTCTCGTTCGACACGCTCCGCGAATTCCTCGACAAGATTTCGAAGTTTGTCCTCGAGCGAGGCCACGGCTCGCTGATCGGCATCATCGACTTTAGCAACGTCGCCACGCTCAACCTTTCACCGCAGGACGTACGCGAGCTCGCAATCCTGCCTCCGGCGATTCAAGACCGCGAGGCGCTGCGGTTCATCATCGCGCCGTCGCCTGTGATCTTTGGTCTCGCGCGCATGTTTGAGCTGCTCGGGCAGGAGACGCGGCCGAATCTTCACGTGGTGCGCTCGCCCAAGGAAGTCTGGGTCATCCTCGGATTCGAAGAGCCGCAGTTTGAGCCGGTGGACGACAGTGACACGAGCGCCGACGCCTCCGGCGCATAATCATCTCCCCGTCCACACTTCCGTCTCAGCAGCGCCAGCCACTCAGGACCTTCCCGCCTCAACCGTTAGCCTCGCAAGCACTCATTGCACTTTTACGAATTTGTACTATTGACATCGCGGACTGTTTATTCTACTTTGCAGTCATTATGACCGACCAGCTTGGGGAGTTCGAACAAATCGTGCTGCTGGCCATCCTGCGGCTGGGCGACGCGGCTTACGGCGCATCGATCCGCGCCGAAATCGAAAAGTGCACTCGCCGCGGCCCAACGCCCGGCGCGATGTACACCACGCTCGATCGCCTCGAAGCCAAAGGCATGCTCACCTCGCGCATGGGCGACCCAACGCCGGAGCGCGGCGGACGAGCGAAACGATATTTCAAAGTGACGCGCTCGGGTGAAGCGGCCGTCGCGCGCGCACAACGTGCTTATCAACGGCTACTGCATGGACTCAAGTTGCGAGGAGGAGTGTATGCGTAATCAGAAACTTGCCGAAGGGCTGCTGGCTCTGTTCATGGATCGTGCGCGCGCTGCGTCTGTCTTCGGCGATTTAGCGGAGGAGGCCGGCGAGAAAGGCGGCGCGTGGTTCTGGCGCGCGTATGCCGGAGTGCTCGCGTCATTCGCATGGCGCCCGGTCGGCGGATTTCTGCTTGCGGCGGCAGGCTGCTGGTGGGCGCCACGATATTTCTACTACGGACCGTCCATCCTTCCCGACCCAGTTGTGTACGGAATCTCAAAGGCGTTCTTTGCCTCAACCCTCACCGGACTCGGTGCTCTGTCGTGCTTCATCTTTCTGTTTTCCGTAATCCGCTTTGGCACTCGAGACCGTCTCACGAGATTGTCGCTCGGCTTCGGCGTCATTGGCGGAGTGATGGGCTGGTTCTGGTTTGTGCCGGCAGTGCCGGCGCTCGCTGCTGTGTCGATTGCCGCGATTATCGGCGCTGCGATGTGGTCGGCGAGCGGTCGTCGCAGCCTGGCCGCGCTGGTGGGGCTGTGGCTCGTGTTGACGGCGCTCGAGGTCGGGGGACTTATCCTCTACCGCGCAGGCGTCGATCACGTGCTAGGCCTCAAGAGTTCGCAGGCTGCTTACGGCATTTGGTTCTATTCCTGGTATTTCGGTGTACTGATAATCGCGTGTTTGCTCTGCGCACTTGTGCACCGCAGGCTCATCGGAAGTGGCGAACTAGTTCGGGCGTGACGCCGCGCGTCGCGCGTCGATCCCGCGCAGTTCGGTGTCGTCTCCGAGATACTCCCAGCGTTGCAGCACGATCGGCACGTTACCATTGCGCCAGAGCGTGTCATTGAACTGGAGTAAATCGAATTTCTCGCCTTGGGCGGTGCGCGCGTCGGCGAGGAACGCGAGAATCTGGCTCTTCCCTACCTGATACGTGATCGCCTGCCCGGGCACTGACGCAAAGAACGAAGCTTCTTCGTGCGCGGTCTTCGCGTCCATCGGAACGTGCGAGGCAAGATAATCCGCCGCCTCCGCAATCGTGAATTGCCCGAGCGCGAGCTTCACGTCCACTTCCACGCGCAGCGCGCGAAGCCGCATAAAGTTGTAAATGATTTCGCGGGTGTGCGGGCTGTCGTCGAAGAGGCCCTGCTGCAGCATCATTTCTTCGGAGTAGAAGCCGATGCCTTCGTTGGCGCCGGAATCGTAATACTGGCGGCGGATCGGATCGGGGTTGCGTCGCGAGATCGACATCTGGAAAAAGTGACCTGGCACGCCCTCGTGAACTACGTCCGGCCGCGCATCTTTCGTTTCCGCGAGCCAGAAGTAGCCGAGGTTCGGCGACGGCGGATCGATCCAGCGAATGCCGGGATCATTGAGGCGCGAGAGGCTCGTGAAATCGTCCATCTCGGTGAAATCTTCGAGCGGCGCGAGGTAATCGGGGATGGCGCGCAACTCGTAGTGCGGAATGTCGGCCGGCACGGTGAGGATTTGATTGTCGGCGAGGAATTTGCGGATGGCGGCTTCGTCGCGCTTGCCGCGCGCGATTTCTTCGTCGGTGCTGCCGGCCATGGTGAGTTCTTGCACGTTGCGGTCGCGCTGCTTCTCGTAGGTTTCAAACGCGACCGATCGCGCCCACTCCTGCCGGCTCAGCTCGAGCATCTGTTCCGGCGTGTACGGGATCAGCGCGACGTTGTTGAGGAAATATTCGTACTTGCCGCGGCCGATGGCGGTGTCCGTCGGCATTGCCGCGAGATTCGCTTGCAGCCACGCGCGGTAATCCTCGAGCGCGGTAATTGCCGCCTGGACGGACGACGCAAAAGTACTCGCGTTGTCTATCCCGCCTTGAAATGGCGAATACTTCGCAACAACGTCGGTAGCCTGCGAGAGATTGCGCCGAATGTCGGTGAGAGATGCGATCGCGAGTTCGGCGAATGGCTTCACAGGATGCAGATTCGCCTTTGCAGCGCGCAGCAGCACCGGAACTTCATCCATTCGAAGCCGAATCACGTTCGCATTCGCCTCTTCAGCCGGGCTCGGAGCCAGCATCGCGTCCGTAATCGCGCCAACGGTTTGATCCACATAAAAGGTAGGGTCGCGCTGCCAGCGCGGATTCACGTCGAGTTCCCAATGGACGCGCGCGAGCGCGGAGCCGACGAGGCGATAATCCACTTGCGCGGCGACGGGCCAGCGCGACGCGTCGATGGCTTTGTAGCGTTGCTCGAACTGCGCGAGCGCGGCGCGCTGCTTCGCGATGCCGGCACTGGACCAGTCGCGCTTGGTGTAAGGCCGGTCAAGCCGCGGAATGTCGTCCGTTGTAAACGGCTGAGTAGCCGCGCGCCACTTCCAAAAATCCTCAGAAAGTTTCAGCAATTCCGGAGGCGGCAATTCTGAGGCGGCCGCGGCTTGTTGCGGTCCTCCGGCGAGAACGTGCAGCACAGGACCATTTGCCGCGCCCAATGCGCAAGTCAGTATCCCGCACCAAATCAGTAGATTGCGAACGTGCATCGGCGAAACTCTCCACGGCCACCCGTGTTTCATGCAGTGTGGCGATGCGCATCGTACATGCGCACAGCACGCAAGTCCACGCGCCCGGAACGTGGCGCTATACCTCACAATGTGAGAGACGCCGTTAGTGATTACGAAGGAGAAATCAATGAACCCCGCCCGATTCATCAAAGACGCAACCGGTACGGTCGTCGCGATGATTCTGTGCGTTGCCATGATCGCCGCGCCAATTGCTACGCAGGCGCAACAGCCGCAGCCCGATCAGCAGCAAGACCCGAACACGCAGGCGCCTCCTCCGCAAGACAATCAAGCTCCGCCACCGCAATTTTCGCCCGCTCAGCTCGACCAGATCGTCGGCCGCATCGCGCTCTACCCCGATTCGCTGCTCGCGCAAGTTCTCACAGCATCCACCTACAGTGACCAAATTCCCGACGCCGCGAAATACGCCGACGACCATCACTACCTCACCGGCCAGGCGCTCGCCGACGCGATCCAGGCGGACCAACTGCCGTTCGATCCCAGCGTGCAGGCGCTGATTCCCTTCCCGAGCGTGCTGGATACGATGGCGAGTGACATGGGGTGGACCACCGACCTTGGCAACGCCGTGCTCGCCGATCAAAACGCTGTGATGGACGCCGTGCAACGCGAACGGCAGAAGGCGTATAGCTACGGATACCTGCGCTCGAATCAGCAGATCGTCGTCACGCCGGGTCCATATGTGACAATCGCAGACGTCGATCCGGGCTACGTCGTGGTGCCGGTGTACAACCCATACGTGGTGTACGCCGCGCCGCGCCCTGGATTCTTCATCGGCGGTGCGATCGGTTTTGGCTTCGGAGTCGGCATCGGCGGATTTTTCCGCCCGTGGGGCTGGGGCTACACGCATTTCGGCTGGAGCACGCACGAAATGTTTGTGAATAACGTCGCGTGGCACCGTACCTGGGTGAACCGCAACGTGTACGTGCACCCGTATCCGGGCGTCGCTTATCACCGTCCGGCGCCGGGGCCCTACAACCACGCCGCGGTCCACTATGACGAACATCACGAAGCCGTGGCGCGCAGCCAGGCTGAACGTCAAGCCGCGCATGAAGGTCGCGCGGTCCACGAAGAGCATCACCACCACTAAGCGTACGCCGTTTGGTATCACGCGGCGCGCATCGCAGGGTGCGCGCCGTTTTTTTGCACGCGAAGTGCGCGGCAGCTGGAACCCGGCAACTCCGCCGCGAGCGGCAGCAATACGCGAACGCTGATGCAAATCATCAGAAGTTCGCTGTATAACGCCGCACGCTCGCATGATGCACAATGACGGCCTCTTTCCCGTTGTGGAGGCGAATTGAGCGTACACGGATTGCACGTGCCGTCGCCGATGCTGCTGCGCCTCGGCTACGAAATCGAATTCGAGTTGCCCGCGCCTACAGCAATCGTCACGCTGCTGAACGTTCACCCATCGCGCAAAGGCGACCTGCGCGCCCCGGACGAGCTGCGCATCGAGCCGGACACCCCATCCGATTCGTTCCTCGACAGTTTCGGCAACCTCTGCACGCGCTTTCTCGCGCCGCAGGGCACGCTTCGACTCACCAATTCCACGCTCATCGCCGATTCCGGATTGCACGATCCGGTAGCGCCTGGCGCCCGCGAAGTGCCGGTACATAAACTCCCACCGGACGTGCTGCGCTACCTCTATAACAGCCGCTACTGCGAAGTGGATCGTTTCTCGATGATCGCGCTCGAACTCTTCGGCGCCGTGCCGCCGGGATGGCAGCGCGTGCAGGCGGTTTGCGATTGGGTTCACACCCGCGTCACCTTTGGCTACCGGCACGCGCGTCCTTCAAAGAGCGCACTCGACGTGTACACCGAGCGGTTTGGGGTCTGCCGTGACTATCAGCATCTCGCCGTGACGATGTGCCGCGCGCTGAACATTCCGGCGCGTTATGTAACCGGCTATCTCGGCGACATCGGCGTGCCCGCCGCGCCCGAGCCCATGGATTTCAGCGCGTGGTTTGAAGCCTACCTCGACGATCGCTGGTGGACATTCGACGCGCGGCACAACACTCCGCGTATCGGACGCGTGCTGATGGCCGCGGGCCGCGATGCCTCGGACGTCGCGATCACCACTTCGTTCGGTATGGCGAACTTGAAAAAATTTGTGGTGGTGACCGAGGAAGTGCCGCAACGCGAAACTCCCTTCCACTAAATTGACTTCGCCACGCTCGCGCAGCTTGCATTCGATGAATCCCGCAACGACAATCACCGTCATGCGTTTACACAAACTCACGCTCGCCGCGTTCTGCTGCGCTCTGGCGTCGTTTGTAGCGCCTGCCGCTCGCGCGCAAGGCTACGTCGAACGCGAGGTCACGATTCCCTGGGTGCAGGCCGCGCCAACGGGCCTGGATGCACTCCAGGTTTACTACGACGCACCCGGCAAGCACCCTCTCGTCGTGATGACTCACGGCTCGTCGCGCAAACCCGAGGAACATCTCACCGTGACGCCCTGGTCCTTTCTGCCTCAAGCGATGTGGTTCGCGCGGCGCGGTTGGTTTGTGATCGTCGTGGTGCGGCGCGGCTACGGCCATTCCGGCGGCCAGCAGGAAGGCCAGCGAATCGGGCCGTGCGAAGCCCGCGACTATCGCACCGTGGCCGAAGAGTCCGCGGACGATTTGGCGCGAGCCATCGAGTATGCGCGTGAAGTCCCGCAGGTAGATTCTTCGCGAGTGATGGCCGTAGGCGTTTCAACGGGCGGCCTTGCCACCGTTGCGCTCACTGCAAAAGCGCCGGCAGGACTGATCGCCGCCATTAGCTTCGCCGGCGGACGCGGATCGAAGTCCGATCACGACGTTTGCGATCCCGGCAATTTGATCCACGCCTTCAAGGATTTCGGCAAGACCTCTCGCGTGCCCATGCTCTGGCTCTACGCCGAAAACGACAAATTTTTCTGGCCTGAACTCGCGCACAAGTTTGACGACGCATTTCGTTCGCAGGGCGGCCAAGACCATCTCGTCATCGCTCCCGCGATCGGCGACGACGGGCACTCGCTCTTCCGGCATCCGGACGCTTGGAGCGATACGGTGAGCCAGTGGCTCAGCGCGCATTCGCTCGTGCCCTTGGCTGAGCCGTATCCGGAAGTTCGTGCGCCCGACGTGGCGACGCCCGACGGTCTGAGCGAGAGCGGCACCGAGGCCTTCCGCGCCTACCTTCTGCTCGGCCCGCACAAGGCATTTGCGAAATCGGCGCACGGGTATGGCTACGCAACGGCGAAACTCAGCGCCGACGACGCGCGCAAAGCGGCGCTCGACAATTGCAAACATGCCGTTTCGGACGCCAACGCTTGTGCCGTCGTGAACGTCGATAACGCTCCGACGGCGCCGTAAGCTGCCCCGCTCCAAGCTCCCATATAAGGACCAGCAGGATTTATTCCCGCGCCGGACTTTCCGTGAACTTTTCTCTCGCCCAGAGCGTATCTCTCCTTGACAGTCTAGGAGACTCCGCCTTACATTCCTAGTGCATCTAGGAGAGACCTGCTTTGGACAAAAATATGGAGTTGCTGCAGGGAACGCTCGACATGCTGATCCTGAAAGCCGTTTCGCTCGGCCCGCTTCACGGTTACGGCGTGCTGTTGCGCATCCAGCAAATCTCGAAAGAACGCCTCGAGATCCAGCAGGGCTCCCTCTACCCCGCGCTCTATCGCCTCGAGCATCAGGGCTGGATCGCGAGCGAATGGGGCGAATCCGAAAATAAGCGCAAGGCGAAGTATTACCGGCTCACCGCCGCCGGAAAGCGCCGCCTGCTCGCAGAAACCGAAAAGTGGAATCGCATGGCGAATCTCATCGCCGGAATTTTGAGCACCAAGCCGGAGGAGGTGTAGCGATGTGGAGCCAGCTGCGTTCTTGGGCTCGCGGCATCAGCGGCCGCACAGCCATCGAATCGGAAATGGATGCGGAGCTGCGCTTCCACATCGAAGCTCGCGCCGAGGATTTGCTTCGCGAGCCCGGCCACGCTGCGTTCACGCGCGAAGAAGCGCTCCGGCGAGCGCGGCTCGAATTCGGCGCCGTCGATAAAGCCAAGGAGGAATGCCGCGAATCGCGCGCCGTCGGCACGCTCGAAACTCTAGCGCAAGACTTGAAATACGGCGCGCGCGTGCTGCGCAAGAATCCCGGCTTCACTGTCGTCGCCGTGCTGACGCTCGCTCTCGGTATCGGCGCAAACACCGCGATTTTCAGCCTCGTCGATGGCATTCTGCTGCGGCCGCTTCCCTTTCCCCAGCCCGAGAAACTCGTCGATGTCACCGGCACGTATCCCAAAGGCGCATTCGTCGCCATGCGCGAGCGCGTCACCGCGATCGCGCCCGCCGCGTTCGTCGAGGGCCACGAATTCAATCTAACCGGCCATGGCGACCCCGAACGCCTCACCGGCACTCTAGTGAGCGCGGAATTCTTTTCCGTGCTTGGCGCAAAGCCCGCGCTTGGCAGCGTCTTCCAATCGGGCCAAGACCGCGTCGGGCAAGACAACTTCGTCGTGCTCAGTAACTCGTTGTGGCAGCGCCGCTTCGGCGCCGATCCCTCGATCATCGGCCATCCGATTTCGCTCGAGGGCGTGAATCGCACCGTGGTCGGCGTGATGCCGCCCGATTTCCGTTTCCCCTCCCCGAAGACCGAAGTCTGGATTCCGCTCCGCAACGACCCGGGCGACACCCACTCTTACTGGGCGGGCGACTTTCTGAATATTTTTGGCCGCCTGCGCGACGGCGAGACCATCGGCCGCGCGCGAACTGAGATTCGCATGTTCCAGTCGCATGTCGGCGAGCTTTTCCCGTGGCCCATGCCGCAAAGCTGGAACGCAAATATTACGGTCGTGCCTCTCGCTGTGGGGCTCGTCTCCGATGTACGCGGACGGCTCGTGCTCTTGCTCGGCGCGGTAGGGTTGATCCTGCTGATCGCGTGCGTCAACGTCGCGAATCTCGCCCTTTCCCGCGCGGCCACCCGCGAAAAGGAAATCGCGGTTCGCACCGCCATGGGCGCAGGCCGCACCCGGCTGGTGCGCCAGCTTCTCACCGAAAGCGTGCTGCTCGCCGGGATCGGCGGCATCGTCGGTATCGTCCTTGCGACGGAGGGCCTGCAGATTCTGAAAATCGCGCTGCCGCCCGACACGCCGCGTCTAGCTGAAGCACACATCGACTGGCGCGTGATGCTCTTCACCGGCGCGCTCGCCATCGTCACCGGATTTCTTTTTGGTCTCGCGCCCGCGCTGCACTGCTCGCGCACCGCGATTGCTGAGTCGCTCGGCTCGGCCAGCCGCGGCGCGGCAAAATCCGTTTCGCAGGCGCTACGCGGCACGCTCGCCACAGCGGAAATCGCGCTCGCCGTGCTGCTCGTCATCGCAGCCGGTCTTCTGATTCGCAGTTTCTGGAGCGTCTCGCACGCGAATCTCGGCTTTCGCGTCGCCACCACCGCCACGGCCCGCATAACGCCGAATGAAGAATTCTGCAGCGACGCGCACCGCTGCATCGCGTTCTACCGCGAACTTCTCGCGCGCATTGAAGCGCACCCCGGCGTGAACGGCGCGGCGCTCGTCAACACGCTGCCGCTCGACGGCCGCGTCGCGAAACGCTCGCTTGAAATCGAAGGCCATCCACCCGACGGCAGCGCGCCGCTGCCCCTCGTCTGGCTCAACGTTGTGACGCCCGAATATTTCCGGGTGATGTCGATGCCCGTCAGTTCCGGCCGCGCCTTCAGCACGCAAGACGAATCGAGCGCGCCCGTGGCAATGATGAGCGCCGCCACCGCTCACCGCCTGTGGCCCACGGAGCCGGCCGTCGGCAAGCACTTCCGCTTCAGCGGCGAACAGGAATGGCGCACCGTCGTCGGCGTCGTTCCCGACACGCGCGCCTACTCTTTCTCGCAAAACGCTCCCGATCTTTTCGACGGTGTGATCTACGTTCCCTACACCACCAAAGCAACCATGGAACAGGGCGGCATTCCTTCCGATATGACGCTCGCGATCGACACCCGCCTCGACGATCGCCAGGTGCAGGACATGCTGCGCACCACCGTCGCGCAGCTGAATCCCGAAGTTCCCGCCAGCGACGTTCGCTCGATGACCCGCGTCGTCGCCGACTCCGAAGCGACACCGGCATCCACTGCATGGCTCTTCGTGGCGTTCGCGGGAGTTGCACTGCTGCTCGGCGTGATCGGCATCTATGGCGTGCTGTCGTTCCTCGTCGCAAAACGCACGCGAGAAATTGGCATTCGCATGGCGCTTGGCGCGCAAAAACGAGACGTGTTGTGGATGGTCATGCGCGAAGGCCTGAAGTACGCGCTGATCGGCATCTCGGCGGGCCTCGTATTCGCGCTGCTCGCCACGGGCATTCTCGCCAGCGAACTCTACGGCGTCTCGCCCTTCGATCCACTCACCTTTGCGTTCGCGGCGCTCGTAATGGGCACCGTCACCCTGGCGGCCTGCTACATCCCCACACGCCGCGCCATGAAAACCGATCCGCTGATTGCACTGAGGCACGAATGAGCGCGCGATCGAAGCTGCGAACCCGGCTGCGAGCGCTCAACCATCGCGGCGCCTACGAAGGCGAGATGGACTTCACGCCGCGCGACCCGCTTACCTTGGCCGTTTCAATCGGCGCGGTCGCAATCCTCACCGTGTTTTCGGCCTATCTGCCGGCGCAGCGTGCGGCGAACGTCGATCCGATGGTGGCGCTACGCTACGAGTAATTCGTAAAGATAGGGAGAGCCAGATGTCCGCCTGGAGCAGGTTCAGTTCGTGGATCCGCAATACGATGCAACGCTCGGCGTCTGAAAACGAGATGGACTCCGAGCTGCGCTTCCACATCGAAGCGCGTGCCGAACATTTCATGCGCGATGGCGCATCGCACGAAGATGCGCTGCGCCGCGCTCGTCTCGAATTCGGCGCCATCGATAAAGCCAAGGAAGAATGCCGCGAAGCCCGCGGCGTGAGCTTCCTTGAAAACGCCTCGCAGGACTTATGCTACGCAGTTCGCACGCTGCGCAAAAATCCCGGGTTCACCGCGGCCGCCGTGATCACTCTTGCCGCCGGCATCGGCGCCAACACCGCCATCTTCAGCGTCATCGACGGCGTATTGCTTCGTCCTCTGGCCTACCCGCAGCCGGATCGCATCGTCCGCATCTGGCAGACCGACGACAAAGGCCACCTCAGCAATCTCTCCGATCCGGACTTTACCGACCTGCAGCAGCAAAATCGTTCGCTGCAGTCGATGGCCGAGTACGCCGCCTATCCAGCGTCCATATCGGGCGCCGCGGAGCCAACCCGCGCGACGGCCGCCATAGTCTCAAAAGATTTTTTCTCCACGATGCGCGTTGAGCCGTTCATCGGCCGAAGCTTCGCGCAAGACGAGCAGCACGTCGGCGCGGCTCGCACCGCGATCATGAGTTACGGCTACTGGCAACGCTACCTCGGCGCGAGTACCGATTTTTCGCGCATGCGCCTTCACATCGAAGGTGATGACTACTCGGTGATCGGCGTGATGCCTTCAGGCTTCAACTTCCCTCCTGACGCATCCGCATGGATTCCTCGCGAACTCGACGCGCCGCTCACCAGCCGCACCGCGCTCAACTGGCACGGACTCGGACGCCTCCGCGATGGCATCACGCTCGCGCGAGCGCAGACTGACCTGCAATCGATCGCAGCCGCACAAAAAAAACAGTATGGCGATGCCACGTGGATGTCCGGCGCGGAAGTGCGCACCTTACAGGAATCGATGGTCGGGTCGATCAGGCCCGCCCTTCTGGCCATTTCCGGAGCGGCAGGATTTCTGCTGCTCGTTGGTTGCGCCAATGTTGCCAGCCTATTGCTCGCACAAATCGCCGCGCGCCGGCGTGAACTCGCCGTTCGCGTGGCACTCGGCGCGGGGCGCTCGCGCCTCGTCTCTCAATTCTTGGTCGAGACTCTCCTGCTCTCGCTTCTCGGCGCCGCCGCTGGAATTCCGCTCGCACTGTGGGGCGTCGCAATCCTGCCGCGCCTCGCGCCGCCAACGCTCGCGCTGAAAGAAAACATCGGCGTGAACTGGACGGTGCTCGCGTTCGCACTCGGCGTAGCAATGCTCGTGGCCGTCGCGCTCGGCCTCGTGGCTGCCGTGCGCGCGTCCGGCGCAAATCCGCAATCGGCGCTCGCCGAGGGCGGCCGCACGGGGTCTCCCTCCGCCTCCGGCCAACGCACCCGCCGCGTTCTGGTCGTCGCTCAGGTCGCAATCACGCTGATCCTGCTCGCAGGCGCGGGCCTGCTCGGCCGCAGTTTTCTCCAGCTGCTCGACGTGCAAGGCGGCTTTCACCCTGAGAACGTCGTGGCCGCACGCTTCTCTCCGTCGCCATCGGCAACCGGCGCAGACAAGCTTCGCGAAGTGCAGTTCCTCGATAACACTCTCGCTAAACTCCGCCGCGTGCCCGGCGTCACCGAAGTCGGCCTTACGGGCAGCGTGCCGCCGTCGGGACAAACTTCCAACGGAACGTTCATCGTGATGAACGGCATCGCGCCACCGGAATCGATGGAGGAATTCGGCGCGCTCGCGCAGGACGCCACTCGCGTCGGCGACGCGGAATATTGCGTCGTCAGCGAAGGATATTTCCGCGCGCTCCAGATTCCGCTCGTGCGCGGCCGCCTCTTCCAGGATTCAGACACGATCGATGCGCCGCACGTCGCCGTTATCAGCGAAGCACTCGCGCGTCTCAAGTGGCCGCACGCCAATCCCATCGGCCAGCCGATCGAATTCGGCAATATGGACGGCGACACTCGCTTAATGACTATCGTCGGCATTGCCGGCGACGTGCGCATAGACGGCCCCACGAGCCCGCCCACAGCGCTGATTTACACGAATTATCGGCAGCGGCCGCAGGGCGCGGACACATACAACCTCCTGGTCCGCACCGAGCAGCCGCCCGATGCAATCATCTCCACCGCGCGCGGGCTGCTCCACGATCTCGATCCCACGCTTCCCGTCGAATTCTCCACCGTGAGTGAAGAAGTCTCGAATTGGTACGCCGACCGCAGATTCATGCTGATGCTCCTCGCCGTTTTCGCCGCAACCGCACTACTGATCGCAGCCGTCGGCATTTACGGCGCGATTGCTTACGCCGTAACCCAGCGCACGCAGGAGATCGGCGTGCGAGTCGCGCTCGGCGCACAACGCTCGAACATCATGAACCTGGTGCTCGGCCAGGGATTCCGTCTCGTACTGATCGGCGTTGTCGCCGGTCTCGCTGGTGCGTTTGCTCTGACGCGATTCCTCAGCGCGATGCTTTTCAACGTGAAGTCTTACGACCCGCTCACGTTCGCGGCCGTCGCACTGCTGCTCGCCGCCGTCGCGATGCTCGCGTCGTACGTTCCCGCGCGCCGAGCGATGCGCGTCGATCCAATTGTGGCGTTGCGCTACGAATGATCGACGAGCAAGTGCAAACCACGTCGTAAAAATGGAGAAACCATGACGTTCTGGCATCGCCTGCGCTCGCTGTTTCACTCGTCAGCCCGTCGCGATGAATTCGCCGTCGGCATGGACGCCGAGTTGCGCTTTCACATCGACGCTTACGTTGAAGATCTCGTGCAGAGCGGAGTTCCGCGCGAAGAAGCGATCCGCCGCGCGCGCATCGAATTCGGCGGCGTCGACAAAACCAAGGAAGAATGCCTCGAAGCGAGCGGAGCCAACCTCGGCGAGACCTTTCTTCAGGATTTGCGCTTCGGTGCCCGTTCGATGCTCCGCGCGCCCGGCTTCACCGTGGTCGCCGTGCTGGCGCTCGCGCTCGGCATCGGTGCAAACGGCGCCATCTTCAGCGTGGTCAACGCCGTGCTGCTGCGCCCGCTGGCCTACAACGATTCCGATCGACTCGTCACCATCCTGCACAACGAAACCGGTCCGGTCTCGCCCGCAAACTTCGCTGAATGGCAGGCGCAGTCGAAATCTTTCGCATCGATGGGTGCAGCCGAGATGCGTTCGGTGAATCTCTCGAACGTTTCTGCGCCGGAGCACGTCGAGGGCCTGCGGATTTCGCAGAGTATTTTGCCGATGCTGGGCGTGCCGCCGCTCCTCGGCCGCTGGTTTGCGACCGGAGAAGATAAGGAAGGCGCAGATCACGAAGTAATCCTGAGCTACGCATTCTGGCAACGGCATTTCGGCGGCGATCCCAACTTAATCGGCAAGCCTCTCACCCTCGACGGCGAATCTTTCACCATCGTCGGCGTGATGCCACAAGGTTTTCGGTTCGCGCCTTTCTGGGCGACGAAGTCCGAGCTCTGGATGCCGTTTGTCCTTCATCACCTCTCGGACCACGGCTTCAATTCGGCTCGCGTTTTCGCGCGGCTCGCTCCCGGCGTGACGATTCAGCAGGCTCGCGCCGAATTCGCCGGCATCACCGGCCGTCTTGAAGCGCAATTTCCCGGCACGAACAGCGGAATCACCGTGACGCCGCTGAAAGAAAAAGTCGTCGGCAGGGTTGAAGCTCCACTGTTGATTCTGCTTGCTGCCGTCGGTCTCGTTCTTCTGATCGCCTGCGCCAACGTAGCGCACATGCTCCTGGCACGCTCTGCAGCACGCCAAAAGGAACTCGCCGTGCGCACCGCGATCGGCGCGAGCCGCGGCCGGCTGGTCCGCCAGTTCCTCACCGAAAATCTGTTGCTCTCATCGCTGGGCGGTGCACTCGGGCTGTGCCTCTCGATCTGGGGTACGCGCGCGCTTGTCGCACTCGGCCCGCCCGAACTTCCGCGCCTCGATTCCGTCGCCATTGACGCGCGCGTGATCGGCTTTCTGGTTGCGATCACCGTAATCTGCAATGTCGCATTCGGCTTGGCTCCGGCCTTGCAAGCTTCCTCGGTGAACCTCGCTGAAACGCTAAAGGAATCCGGCCGCGGCACGAGCGACGGCATCGCGAGAAATCGCCTGCGAAGCCTGCTCGTGATTTCTGAATTCGCGCTCGCGCTGCTGCTTCTCGTTGGCGCCGGCCTCCTCACGCGCAGCTTCGCGGCTCTGCGCTCTGTCGATCCCGGCTTCAACCCAAACAACGTCCTCTCCATGGTCGTCTCCGTCGCCGGTTCGGCAGAGTCACCAATGGCCGCACGCGAAACTTTCTACCGCAATGTTCTCGAACGCGTTCGGGCGCTCCCAGGCGTCGAATCCGCTGGCGCAATCAATCATTTGCCGCTCGACGGTGATGAGTGGGGCGTCGGTTACCTGGTTGGTGGCCGTCCGGTGCCTGCGCCGCAGGATATGCCGTCCACGATTTATCGCGAAGCAGCACCCGGCTACTTCGAAACAATGCGGCTCCCCATTCTGAAAGGCCGCGCGATTGAAGCTACGGATACGATGACGATGCCGCACGTTGTCGTTGTGAACGAACGATTTGCACACGACGTCTGGCCGAATGACGACCCCATCGGTAAGCGCCTCACATTCGACACGGACCGTGCGGACAAAGACTGGCTCACCGTCATCGGCGTTTCCAAAAATGCCGCGCAGGCAGACTGGACCGCGCGAATCGAGCCCGAGATCTACAGGGCCGCTCTGCAGGATTCGAAATTTCTCGGTGAAGAGAATTCCGCCGTCTCGTACATCACGCTCGTCGTGCGAGTGAAGGGCGATCCTGCGGCGCTGACGAACGCCGTGAAATCCGCGGTGTGGAGCTTCGACCACAACCTGCCCATCTCGGAAGTCGTGACGATGGACGGCGTGGTGGCCGAAGCCAACGCACAACCGCGCTTCGAAATGTTGCTGCTCGGTGTTTTTGCGGCCGTTGCGCTCGCGCTTGCGGCAATCGGCATTTACGGCGTGATGAGCTATTCCGTCACGCGCCGCACGCACGAAATCGGCGTTCGCATGTCTCTCGGCGCGAGCCGCTCGCAAGTGCTTCTGCTCGTGCTTCGCCAGGGTCTTACGCTCGCCGGAATCGGTCTCGCTGTCGGACTCATCGGCGCCTTGCCCCTCTCGCGCTTGATGGCCGGGCTTCTTTTCGGCGTGCATCCCAACGATCCGCTCACCTACATCGGCGTCGGCGGCCTGCTTCTCGTCGTCGCTCTCATCGCCGTGTACGTTCCCGCTCGCCGCGCCATGCGAGTGGATGCGATCATCGCGCTGCGCTACGAATAGTCTTCGCGATCCGTTCGCGTGAACCACCGGCCAGCACCGCATCGGCCGCGCGTAATCTAAATTAGGCTGGCCACCCCACGGCCAGTCGCCGCATCTTAGAAATGCGGCACGTGTCTGCCCTTCCAGCGGGCCAGAACTTCGCACACTCTTGAATCCAACCGGAACTCTACGGAACTTTCGCCCCTCAGGCCGCGAATCAAATCACAGAAGTGCGTTTCCGCGGACTCTAATCACCGGAGCCTGAATTTTATGATTCGCTTTTTTCATCGCTTCCTCGCCGCACCCGCCATCCTTGCTGCGATTTTCGCGTGTGCCTGCTCCACGCCCGCGCAGGAAGCGCGCTCGCAGATTACGCAACCGATCGATCTTACGCACCTGACGCGCCTCGCGGGTAACACTCACCCGCTTGCGATCGCGAAATACGATCAGGGCGCCGCGCCTTCTTCGCTGGCGATGAATCATCTGTTCCTCGTGCTCAAGCGCAGCCCCTTGCAGGAATCGGCGCTCGATGCTCTGCTCGATGAGCAGCAGGACAAAAAATCCCCGAACTATCACAAGTGGCTCACGCCCGAGGACTACGGCGCTCAGTTCGGCGCGTCCGAAGCCGACGTCCAAAAAATTGAAGCGTGGCTCTCGTCGCAGGGCTTCACCGTGAACGGCGTCTCGCACGGCCGCACGATGATCGATTTTTCCGGCAACGCCGGTTCGATCCAGGCCGCGTTTCACACCACCATTCACAAATACCTCTATCCCAACGGTAGAGAGCACTGGGCCAATTCGACCGATCCGCAAATCCCTGCGGCGCTGGCCTCCGCCATCGTCGGCGTGAACAGCCTGAACGATTTCCGTCCCAAGGCCATGTCTCACCACAACGGAACGTTCTACAAGGAATTGGCCAGCAACAAAGTTCACGCCGCGGGACAAAAAGGCCAATTCACGGAAGCGGGCGTGGACGATTGCTACGACGGCAACCAGAATTGCTACGTGGTCGGCCCCTACGACTTCGCGAAAATTTACAACGTCACGCCACTGTGGAGCGCCGGCACCACCGGCACGGGCCAGACCATCGCGATCGTCAGCGACAGCGACGTAGTCACCTCGGACTACACCCAGTTCCGTTCCCTTTTCGGATTGCCGGCGCTCACGATGAATCGCGTGCTTCCGACCAACACGAATCCCGGCGTGCAGAATTGCAACGCGAATAGCGACGAACAGGAAGCCATCCTCGACGTCGAATGGGCCGGCGCCGTGGCTCCCGGCGCGACAATCGACCTCGTCATTTCTCCCACGGGCGGAATGAACTGCAACAACATCGCCGGCGAGTCCGGTTTCGATTTCGGCGGCGATTATTCCGCTCAGTACGTGGTGGATAATAATACCGCGCCGATTCTGAGCGATAGCTACGGCGAGTGCGAATACAGCCTCGGCACCGCCGAAAACGCTTTCTACAACAGCCTTTGGCAGCAAGCCGCCGGCGAAGGCATCACCGTTTCCGTCGCATCGGGCGATAGCGGCGCCGCCGGATGCGACTTCTATGAAGAGTCGGGTTCCGACGACGTTCAGCCCGCCGAGGACGGCTTGGCCGTCAACGGCACCGCATCCACTCCATATAATATTGCTGTCGGCGGCACCGATTTCGACTACGCGAATTTCAACAATCCGTCGCAATACTGGTCTGCCACCAATTCCGGCAGCGGTACCACCACCACGCTCTCCGCGCTCGGATACATCCCGGAAATGGTCTGGAACGACAGCTGCACAAGCTTCGTCCTGTATCAGGGGCTGATCTCGGGACTGCCCGATCCAGGCAGCGCGGTCGCGGCGTGCAACAACGTCGAGTATCAGAATTCCGACGTGGTCGGAACCGTCGGCAGTTCCGGCGGCGCAAGCAATTGCATCTCGGCACAGACCGACGACAACCCAAAGGGACCGGTCGGTTGCTCAGGCGGCTATAAAAAACCGGCATGGCAAACCGGCACTGGCGTTCCGAGCGACGGCGTTCGCGACATTCCTGACGTTTCCTTATTCGCCGCCGACGGAGAAATCTCAAGCACCTATTACGCCGAGTGCGAAGCCGACCTCGAGTCTGAAGAAGTGGGCGTAAGCGGCCAGGCGTGCAGCACCACGGTGCAAGGCCCCGTTGGCAACATGTATGTCGTCCTCGAAGGTGTCGGCGGCACCTCCGCTTCCGCGCAGGTATTCGCGGGCGGCGTCGCGCTGCTCGTTCAATCGAACGGCCGCCTCGGCAATTTCAACCCGACCCTCTATGCGCTGGCGAATTCGGAATCCGCGTCAAGTTGCTCCTCGGCCTCGCCCGCGAGCTCCTGCATTTTCCACGACGTCACCGTCGGCACGAATGCAATGCCGTGCGCCCAGGACAGTCTAAACTGCTCGGGATCGACGACCAGCGATCCTATCGGCGTTTTGAGCGGCTACGCGGCCGGAACGGGCTTCGACCTCGCAACGGGTCTAGGCACTCTGAACTTCGCTAACCTCGCAACAGCCATCGGCACTCCCAGCTTCACTCTCGCGGCAGGCACGAGCTCGATCACAATTCCGTCCGGCAGCAGCACAGCCACGGTCACGATCGACGCATCGGCTCTCGGAGCTTTCACCGGCAACGTCGCCACGTTCACTTGCACCGGCCTTCCTTCCGGCGCGACGTGCGGCGCATCCGGCGCAATCAGCCTTACCGGCGCGGGAACCACCGGATCGACGACGCTGACCATCACGCTCGCTTCAGCCGCGAGCCATCTGCAGCCGCTCGTGACGCCGTCGTCGAATCGTCCCTCGAGCGTCGCGTCGCTCGCGCGCGCAAACGCATTCGCGCCGGCGTTCATCGGGTTCCTCGCGTTCGGAGCATTCTTTGCGCTCTACGCCAAACCGCGCCGCCAGATCGCAGCGCCTGGCTTCGCGCTCCTCGCTCTCGGCTCGCTGCTGATCATCACGTCCGCGTGCGGAGGCGGAGGCAGCAGCAGCTCCGGTGGCGGAGGTACAGGCGGCGGTGGCGTCACGACGAGCTACACTGTCACCGTAACGGGCGCCACTTCCACAGGTTCGCCCACAGCCACCACGTCATTCACGCTCGTCGTGGACTAGATCGGCGCGCCTCAGGCTCGCGCTGGCACACATTATCGGCGCATACGGAGGTGGGATAGCCTGCCGCGCAGGCTGTCCTCCGCCGCTCCCCAGTTCTGCGTCGCATCACCATCCCCGACGGTGCTATCGTGCGGACGCTCGAATCACCATTTCGTCATTCCCAGGAGTCCGTTCCATGCGCCATCGCGTCTTCCGCACACTCGCTTCAGCTCTGCTAGCCGTCGCGTCCGCCTGTGCGCAGCCAACGAATGCCGCGCCGCAATCCGTGCAAGCCACCGCACCGAAAAAATCCACCGCTCTCGAACTCATCGCCCTCGCTAACACACACGACCCATCGCTCGCCGCTGCGATCACCGCGACATTCGACACGAAAGACCTCAAAGCCGGCACCGCCCAATCCGGCCACGGCCCCGATTTCTTCTTCGCCATCGACGCCGCCTCGCAACCCACGCTCCGCATCGACGACAAGGCCGCCCCCGCGATGCAAAATATTCCAAGCACCACGCTCTGGTACGCCGTCGCGCACGTCGAGCCCGTCAGCAAACTCCACTCCTTCGACTACCTCATCAACAACGAAAAAGTTGGCGGCAGCGTAAATCTCCCCGCACTCGGTCCGCTCTCCTACCTCCAACCCGGCGTCCCCACCGGCACGCTCTCCGACAAATTCACCCACACCAGCAACATTTACGACGGCATGAAGAGCGACTATTGGATCTACGTCCCCGCGCAATACGATCCAAAAACTCCCGCCGCGCTGATGGTCTTTCAGGATGGCGAGTGGTACACCGGCCGCGACGGCGAAAATCCCGCGCTCAACGTGATCGACAATCTCATCGCGCAAAAGAAAATCCCCGTGATGATCGTCGTCTTCATCAAGCCTGGCAGCGTCGAAGGCGCGCCCGGCACGCCCACCTACAATTTCGTCAAAGCCTACTCAGACAAATGGCACCGCACGCTCGACGATTCGATGCGCAGCACGCTCTACGACACTGTCAGCGACCGCTACGATCGTTTTCTTCGCGACGAAATCCTCGCCGACGTCGCAGCCAAGTACAACCTGCGCAAAGACGCGTACAGCCACGCCATCACCGGACTTTCCTCCGGCGCGATCTGCTCGTTCAACGCCGCCTGGCAGATGCCCGAACTTTTCTCGCGCGTGATTAGCTGGATCGGAAGCTACGACAGCATTCAGTGGAAGGAAGATCCGTCGAATCCCGACGGCGGGCAGGACTACCCGGACAAAATCCTGCGCGAGCCGCATCACAACGTTCGCGTCTGGCTCGAAGACGGCTCGAACGATCTCGAAAATCCGAATTACGGCAGCTGGGCGCTCAATAACATCCGCATGGCCAACGCGCTGAAGATGCACGATTACGATTTCCATCTCAGCTTCGGCACCGGCTCGCACAGCTCCGCCCACGGCGCCACCGAATTCCCCGAAGAAATGATCTGGCTATGGAGAGGTTACGACCCAGCAAAAACATCGGAGACTTTCACGATCGATTCCGCCGAAAAGGCGCTGCCGCAATTTCGCGTGTCGATAACGAACAGGACTGCCGAATGACTGTCGCGGCCCAACACGAAGGCTTCGTCGAAGTGAATGGCGTCAACCTCCACTACGTCGAAGCGGGAGAAGGCAAACTCGTGCTACTGCTGCACGGCTTCCCGGAATTTTGGTATGCCTGGAAAGATGTGCTGCCCGACCTCACGAAAGACCATCATGTCGTCGCGTTCGACATGCGCGGCTACAACCTCTCGTCCGCGCCCGAGTCCCCCGATCGTTACAAAATGCCAACGCTCGTTGAAGATGTGCGCGCAGTGGCAGCCCATTTCGGTGCGAGCGCACAAAATAACTTCGTCCTAGTCGGGCACGACTGGGGCGGTGCCGTCGCATGGCAAGTGGCCTATACGCACGCAGCCTTGATCGAAAAGCTGGTAATTCTGAACGCTCCGCATCCCGCGGTGCTCGCGACGCTGCTCGCCGGGAATCCCGCTCAGCAGCAAGCTTCGCAGTATTTCAATCTTTTCATCTCGCCGGTCGCGGAAGCCACGCTCTCCGCTAACGATTTCGCGCTCCTCCAGCAAAGCGTTCTGCAAAGCTGGGCAACTGCGGAGGATAAACATAAGTACCTAGAATGCTGGCGACGTGGGCTAACGGGAGCACTCAACTACTACCGCGCTGCAGCGCTGCAGTCGCCAGTCCCGCAATTCATCGCCGACGCCGCGCGCACCGAATATCTCGGGAAAATTCTGAGTGTGCCGACTCTTGTGCTGTGGGGAATGCAGGACCACGCGCTAGTGCCCGAAAATCTCGATGGAATAAGCGACTACGTGAGTAATCTTAAAATCGAACGGTTCCCCAACGCGACCCACTGGGTTGGACAAGAGCAGCCCGCCGCCGTAAGCGCGGCCATCCGCGACTTCATTCGCTAGCCGCATAAGCGATCGCAGGTCAGCGTCAGTGTGCCACCGTCTGACGCTGCTTCAGCACATCGCGAAACAGCTCGCACTGTTTCTTTCGCAGCTCGGTCTTCTGCACCACTTTCCCCGCCTGCGTGATCTCGATGTACGCCTGCGTGTCGCCAAACTCCGGCCAGCTCGGCACTCCGAACCCGTTCGGGTTTCCCTTCTTCGCAAAATTCGTCCAGTACGTTTCGATCAACGCCGTGATGTCGTTGTCGAGCGGTCCATACGTGCCGCCCAGGTTCCCAGTCGCCGGATAAAATCCAAACACAAACGGCAAATCCGTCGAATGAATCGCGCCCTGCTTTTCCTGCCCGGGAATCGCGTGCTGCAATTCGTACTGATAGACGGAATGTTTCGTCGCCGTCTGCCACATCGCCTGCGTCGTCGCCGGGCACCGGAAGAGCAAATCCGCAAACCACTGGTCGCTCGCCGATCCGTACAGCGGATCTTTCTTCCCATCGCCTGCGGCGTCCAACCCGTACAGAGCCAGCGCGCGATCCGCCGACGCTCCAGTCGTCTCGCGAATCATCTTCCGCGCATCGTCCGGCGTCCCGTCAAACGTGAATTCCTTCGTCGTGGTGCCGATCAGCAGTGGTACGCCCGCTTGTTGCCCTTCCTCGAAAACTTCGAGCGGCTTTCTCGGGATCACGTAGCCGTCGATATTCGGCACAAATCCCTCGAGACCTTCCACTTCCGACTTCGGAATGCCGTCGATCAACTGCTGCGTCGTGAGCCCTCGCATAAATGCGATCGCGCTCCCATTCACCGGCGCGTGCAAACTGCCCGCAAGATTCACTCCTTGATTTTGCGCTTCGGTCAGCGTCGGCATCGGCCCGATCATCGCCGAACCGCTCTGCGTAATGGCACGCTGAAAAAATCCGCGCGTCAGCGGCGACGCCATCAGCAAGCTCGTGTCTTCCGCTCCCGCCGACTGCCCAAACACCGTGATATTCGAAGGATCTCCGCCAAATCGCGAAATATTCGCGCGCACCCAGTGCAGCGCCGCGATCTGGTCCATCAACCCGTAGTTCCCCGAGGCGTGCCTCGGGGTCTCCTTCGAAAGCTCCGGATGCGCCAGAAACCCAAACACGCCCAACCGGTAGTTCACCGTCACCAGCAAAACGCCGTGGTTAATCAGCGTCCCATCCTTATATAGGCGTCCAGACGCGGTGCCGCCCGTATTCGACCCGCCGTGAATCCAGAACATCACCGGCAGCACCTTCTTCGGCGGCCACACTGGAGTTATCACGTTCAGGTAGAGGCAGTCCTCCATCCCTCCCGCGGCGTCATGCTTATTCCAGTCTCCCAGCACCGGCTGCGCGCACGGCGCCCCAAAGTGTGTCGCGTCGCGCACCCCGCCCCACGGTTTCACCGGCAGCGGCTCGCGCCAGCGCAGTTCGCCCAGCGGCGGCTGCGCGTACGGAACTCCCAAAAACTCCGCGCCTCCGCTCAAACGCGGAACCCCCTGGAGCTTTCCGGCCATCGTGCTCACTTCGATCCCCTCGACGGCCGCCGTCCCCTTCGCCTCACTGAATTCGGAAAATGTCGTTAGAAGTACAACGATGAGTACCGCGAGCCCCAGCATCGCCGCGAACTTCCGCGGCTGTGCTTCGCCGTGTTCCACCTTCACCAGCGCGTCTCCTCCGCAGGCCCCAACTGCCGTGTGAATGCCAATGCCTTACCCCAAACCACAATTCTCGCGCACCCGAAAATAATTGTCGAACTGGTTTTCAGCGCGCCACGCCGCTCGCCCGCCGCATCGTCGGCGCCTCATTTTGGGCTGCGGGAGCGTAGCTAGCGCTTTCACTACCCGCAGCCCGCGGCTCCTTTCGATCCACGCGAAGCAAAGCTTCACGCACCGGGCACTCCACCACACCACCGCCCAAGTTTTACACTGCGTTTGCCCGCGCAAGCGAGTGGCCTCGAATTTGACTTCGCGCCACGACGCCAGCAGAATACGTGCGTTTTGTCGGCCCCTCTCGAATTCGAAATTCGCTCACAGCGTTGCCGTCGCACACTCTTCCACCGGAGACTCGCATGATTCGCCATTTTCTCCTCGCCGCATTCGTCGCGGCCACCCTCGCATTGGCGCCGCTCGCTGAAGCCCAAGCGCCGAACCCCGCGCAAGTTTCAACGTTTCTTCCCGCCGCCGGCGCAGCCACCGCCAGCGATTGCGTCGCATCGCCCGCTCAAGCCGCGTCGGCCACACAGGCCGGCGCAGGCCACGGCTTCAATCTCGATAATCTCGACCGCTCCGTGAAGCCCTGCGACGACTTCTTCAAATTTGCCGACGGCGGCTGGGTGAAAGCTCATCCGATTCCCGCGGCCTATCCACGCTGGGGCACGTTCGACGAGCTGCGCGCCGCGAACGAAGCCATCCTCCACCAGATCCTCGAAGACGCCGCCGCGGACAAGAACGTCACGCCCGGCTCCAATCTCCAGAAGATTGCCGATTTCTACGCCAGCTGCATGAACGAGCCCGCCATCGAAGCCGCCGGATCGAAGCCTCTCGATCCCGACTTCGAAAAGATCGCCGCCATCCATGACTTCGCCGCGCTTCAAGACTGGGTCGCGCTCTCGCATCACGCTGGCTTCCCCGTGCTGTTTGCTTTCAGCGCCGACCAGGACGCGAAAGACAGCACGCAGGTAATCGCCGCCGCGAGTCAGGGCGGACTAGGCCTCCCGGATCGCGACTACTACATCAAGGACGACGAAAAATCCGTAAAGATGCGCGCCGCCTACCAGCAGCACGTCGCGGCGATGTTCAAGCTCGTCGGCGACGACGACGCCAAGGCCGCCGCCGAAGCCAAAGCCGTGCTCGAAATCGAAACCGCGCTTGCGAAAGCTTCGATGACGCGCGTACAGCGCCGCGACCCGGAAGCCACCTATCACAAAATGTCCGTCGCCGATTTCAACGCCATCACGCCGCACATCCAGTGGGCGCGTTTCTTCGAAGGCGCCGGCGCACCGGACGTCGCTTCGCTCAACGTTGCGCAGCCTGATTTCTTCAAAGTCCTCGATAGTACGCTCGTCTCCACGCCGCTCGATTCCTGGAAGAGCTACTTCCGCTGGCACATGATTCACGCAGCCGCGCCCTCGCTCTCCAGCGCGTTCGTGAATGAAAATTTCAACTTTTACGGCAAAACTCTTTCCGGCACTCAGGAAATTCTTCCGCGCTGGCGCCGCTGCGTTCAGGCCACCGACCGCTACCTCGGCGAAGACCTCGGACAGTTCTATGTCGAGCGCGCCTTCCCGCCCGAAGCGAAAGCCGCCGCCACGCAGATGGTCCACAATCTGATCGCCGCTCTGCGCGAAGACATCGCCACGCTCGATTGGATGAGCCCCGAGACCCGCAAGCAAGCTCTCGTGAAACTCGACGCCATTCAGATCAAAGTCGGCTACCCCGATAAATGGCGCGACTATTCCACCTACAACGTCGTTCGCGACAGCTACGTCACCAACATCGTCCGCGGCGGCACCTTCGCCAACGCTTTCGAAATGTCGCAGATCGGCAAACCCGTCGATCGCACGCTCTTCGGCATGACGCCGCCCACCGTCAACGCCTACTACAGCTCCTCGATGAACGAGATCGTCTTCCCCGCCGGCATCATGCAGCCGCCCTTCTACGATTTCAAACGCGACGATGCGATGAACTACGGCGGCATGGGCGCCGTCATCGGCCACGAGCTCACTCACGGTTTCGACGACAAAGGCGCGAAGTTCGACGCGCAAGGCAATCTGCGCAACTGGTGGACGCCGGAGGACCTGAAGAACTTTACCGAGCGCGGAGATTGCATTCAGAAACAGTTCGACTCATTCGAAGTCGAAGCCGGACTGCACGAAAACGGCAAGCTCGTCGAAGGTGAGAGCATCGCCGACCTCGGCGGCCTCACCATCTCGCACGCCGCTCTCGAAAAAGCGCTCGCCGCAAAGCCCGCTCTCGCGGAAATCGACGGCTTTACGCCGGATCAGCGCTTCTTCCTCGCCTGGGCGCAGATCTGGGCAGGCGGTGCGCGGCCGGAGTACGCACGCGTACTGGTCGCTACCGATCCTCATCCGCTCGGCGTCTTCCGCACCAACGCGCCGCTCTCCAACATGCCGGTCTTCGCGAAGGCTTGGGGATGCGCCCCGGATTCGCCGATGGTTCGCAGCGATACGCTGCGCTGCCGCCTCTGGTAACGCAAGGCGAGTCGCGTAAGCTTTTCGGCTACTTACTGAGGACCAGCACCGTAAACGTGTCCGGTACCATTGCCGGTCGCGGCCGTGGATTCTGCGTGGTCGCTGCGGGAGTCGCGCCGAACTCCGCGGTCACCAAATAGACGTTGTGTGTGGTTGGGTCGAGCGCCATCGTCCGCGCGCCCCGCTGCGTCGCCACCGATTCCACCAGCGAGAAATGCGTCGGCGAATCCTCGTGCGCGATCGTCAGCGTGCCATCTCCGCACGACGCAAACGCATAACCCGTGCCAGGGTCGAAGCGGTTCGCATCCACTCCCTGTCCGATCGGCACCGTGCCAATCACTTTGCCGGTGTTGCCGTCCACAAACGCCATCAACTTGTTGTGGCATCCCACCACCAGAATTTCGTGCGCGGCGTCGATCGCCAGCCCCGATGGCGATTCGCACGGCGCCAGCGGCCAGGTGTTCTCCAGCTTCAGCGTCTTCGCATCGAATTTCACCAGCTCGCTCTTGTCTTCGAGGTTGACGAAAATGTTTCCCTTCGCGTCCGTCGCCGCAAACTCCGGTCCGCCGCCCAGGTCCACCGTCCCCGCCACGCTGCCCGTCGCACCGTCAATCGCCGTCGCTGAGTTTGCGTCGCCGTTCATCGTAAACGCGCGCTTCGAATACGGGTCGTAAATGATCGCGTCCGGGTCCTTCGCCGTCGTCGCGCTCCCTAACTGTTTCAAAGACGCGAGATCGAATATCGTCGAACTCGCCGCGCGCCCGTTGCTCGTAAATCCTTTGTTCAAATCAGCCGCTAGCGCAACGCCGTGTACTCCCTCGGTGCCCGGAATGTCGCCGACAACTTTCTCGCCCTCTGGATCGAACACCATTACATGCGTGCTCCGCGAAATGAACACCCGGTGCGTCGCAGGATCGACCTCGAGATAATCCCAGCCTCCCGCGCCACCAAGCTTCACCTTCTTCGTAATGTGGTAGCCAGACGCTCCCGGAGTACCGGTCGCGCTCGCCGACTGCTGCGCCACCGCAACTCCAGTCGCTGCCCCAACGCACAGCGCGGCACTGCACATCAAC
Organism: uncultured Acidobacteriota bacterium; assembly: GCA_963702125.1. Classification (GTDB taxonomy): domain Bacteria; phylum Acidobacteriota; class Terriglobia; order Acidiferrales; family UBA7541; genus Palsa-295. The sequence goes on along the minus strand of OY969716.1, from coordinate 1,284,804 downwards.
ACTCCGCCAATCACAGTTGCGCTCACCGTCATCCAATCCGTTCGCACAGTCGCTCCTTTTTCCCGTTTCGCGCTACGCGATCCTTCGCGTACGTCGCCCATCTTAGTATCCTTCCGCCCATTCCGCGGACTTCAATTGATCGATAATTTTGCGCCCGGCATCCTGGCCGGCCGCCGGGAACGCCTGTCGAGTGCAACCCACGTGGTGACACCAAGCAGCGTATAAAGTGACCTTCACGTTCGTCGGCACCTTTAGTCACTCGCTCCGGGGCCGTTGTAGTCTTCGCGCAAGGAAACGCAACGGGAGTCGTACGCCTTAGTCCGCGCCCGACGTGCGGAACCCGCACTCGCAGCGTTGGCGCTCACCGTTGCTCGCGCCGCCGCAAAAAACGGCGCTCATCACGATAACTTGCAAGCGAGCCTACTCCTTGCCCGGCGCCGAAGGCTCGGCTACCAGCACGGGCGGCTTGTCTGGCGCCTCCGCGTCGGGCGGCGTATCCCGCTTCGCCTCCGCACTTGGCTCCGCGTCCGGATTCGCTATCGCGAGCGCAGCCGGAAGCGTGACAACGATCGTATCTCCAGCAGCGATCCGTAATCGCCGCGCGAGCCGCTCCCGATCGCCCTCGAAATGCCAGAAGCAAATCACAATCCGCGTCTCGTGTACCGCTGCGCGCAGTTTCGCGTACAGCGCCCTCGCACTTTCCACCGCAAACGGCGGGAGCGCCGAAATGAAAATCACCTGCGGACGCGCGCTCTCCACTTCCTTCACCAACTCGTCCACCGCGCCCACGTCGAGGGGCACGCAGTCCCGGCCCTGCTGTTCGAGCAGTTGCGCCAGCAGCAAGCCCACCACGGCGTCCGCTTCGTCGCGCGCCGGAACGCATAGGAATTCGCGCGCAGTCCGTGCGTCCACCGGCGCTCCGCGCAGGTCCCGCACCGGCGCAAATCCCTCACCCACTCTTCGCTTCGGCTCGGACTCGCCCAACTCTTCAACGATCTCGCGCGTGCTCTGGTAGATGAATTCCTGTGTGGGCTGATCCAGCTCATTATTGTGCCGGTCGTTTTCCGCCAGGCTCAGCGCCGGAATCACCACCGAGCTGTACAACTCTTCCAGGCCGCGCGTCTTCCGGCAGCGCTCCAAAATCCTGCGCGCCTCCTCATGGTCGCTCGCCAGAAGCCGCTGGTAATACTCCACGTCCGGCGCAAGCGTCTGCTCGTCGCCCAGCAAAATATTCAAAAAGTTCAGCCCCGGCAGGTAACGTCCCATCACCACCAGGCACACCGTAATCGGCGTCGAGAGCACCAGCCCTGGGAATCCCCAGATGAGCGTCCAGAAAATTGCAGCCACCAAAATCGCCAGCGGCGAAAGTCCCACATGCGCGCCGTACAGGTAGGGCTCGACGAAGTTCGCAACCGTCACTTCCAGAAAAAAGAACACTCCCATTGTCGCCAGCGTGTGCTCCCATCCCGGAAACACCGCCAGCGACAGCAGAATCGGAATCACGCTCGCCAGCGGCGGTCCAAGATACGGCAGGAACCTCAAAATCCCCGCGCTGATTCCCCAAAGCGACGCGTGCGGGATCCCGATGAAATGCAGCGCCACGGCAATCGCCGCTCCGTAGCACGCATTCACAATGAGCTGCAGCAGCAAATAGCGGTCAATCCGGTGCGTCGCGTCGTCGAGCGCCTGCGTGATCGCATTCAGCCGCCCCCCACCCGCCAGCCGCACGATCCGGTTCCGCAGGTCTTCCCGGCCCATCAGAATAAAAACGGTAAACACCGCGACCACAAACGCATTCGCGATTGGCCCCAGCATCGTTTCCAGCGATTCGAGCGGGTTCGTCGGCGGCACCACCTGCACGGTGAGCGGCTTCGAGGGCGACGATCCGAGCGCCACGCTCTTCTTGCCTTCGTCCGCCGGAGCCACAGGGTTCGTCGCCGCCACTTCCTTTTCCAGTTCGACCACCGTGGACGTCGCCTTCGTCAGGCTCTCGCTGCGAAATCCGCGCAAAATGTGAATCTTGTCTTCGAGCGTTTTCTTGTAAGTGGGAAGCTGGTCCGTGAGGTCGGCGAACTGCTGCGAAGTCTTCCACGCGCCGAATCCCACGCCGCCGAGCATAAACATCACCACGAGCAAAATCGCCAGAAACCGCGGAATGTGAATTCGTTCGAGGAACGCAATTACGGGGGAAAGCAAAATCGCGAACAGCCCGGCCAGCGCCAGCGGAATAAATACGACGCGTCCCAGATACAACGCGCCAATGATGGCGATCGCCAGCAGCACCGCGGACGTGTTCGTATTGGAGTAAGACGGGCGCATGCAATTCGGGAACTACTTCACACCTGAATCCGAATGAAAGGTGTTTCCAATACGCAAGGCGCTGATATTTGATCCTCGCGCTACCGTACCGCTCACGCCATAAAGCGCATCGTGTACGCAGCTAAGGTAAACGCTGTACCGCAATAGGTTATATCGGAATTGACTTCACCTGTGGATTGCCTACCATAATGCGCATCTGCAAGCTGCGTCCGTAAGCCGTTCACTCGACCAAACGAACCAACGCGCTCGCTCGGGAGGCGCTCCATGACATCCCCAACCCACGTCGCCATCAATTATGGCGCCGATCCCTGGCCTGCGCTGCCATTCGCCGAATGGAAGGATACCTGCGCCACGCTCCATATGTGGACGCAAATTGTCGGAAAAATCCGCCTGGCGCTCACGCCGATGGTGAATCACTGGTGGGAAGTTCCCCTCTATGTTTCCTCGCGCGGCCTCACCACTTCGCCGATCCCCTACGAACATGGCAATTTCGAAATCGAGTTCGACTTCATCGAGCACCTTCTCCGCATCGAGACCAGCAACGGCTCGACGGAAACTCTCGAGCTCGAGCCTCGCACCGTAGCGAATTTCTATCGTGAAGTCATGGAGACCGTCCGCGGCATGGGCATCGCCGTCGATATTTGGGACATGCCAGTCGAAGTTCCCAATCCCATCCGCTTCAATCAGGACACCGCGCACGCATCCTACGATCGCGCATACGCGCACCGTTTCTGGCACGTGCTCGTCGCGATTGATCCCGTCTTCAAGGAATTCCGCGGACGCTTCCTCGGCAAATGCAGCCCGGTCCATTTTTTCTGGGGAAGTTTCGATCTCTGCGTCACGCGTTTCTCCGGCCGGCGCGCACCAGACCGTCCCGGTGCAGACGCCGTCACGCGCGAAGCCTACTCCCACGAAGTCAGCAGCGTCGGTTGGTGGCCGGGCGGTGGTGATGTCACCGATGCCGCGTTCTATTCGTACGCCGCGCCCGAGCCCGCCGGCTATCGCGATGCCAAAGTTTCGCCCGCGGAGGCCTATTACAGCGCGCAAGGCCAGGGTTTCCGTTGGATGTACAACGACGCGTGCCAATCCGCCGATCCCCGCGCGGCGCTGCTCGATTTCTGCCAATCCACCTACGAAGCCGCGGCGAATCTCGCCAACTGGGATCGTACGAATCTCGAGAGACAGCCGTGAACGCGACCGCCTCACACGCATCCATCATGCTTCTCGCCGCCGCTGCGGCCGCACTATTCTCTGCGCCGCCTTCTCGCGCACAGTACTCCGCCGCTTACACCACCTGCGTCAACGCCGCCGGTAGCGACGCCGCCAATCTCACCGTCTGCGCCCAAACCGAACTCAATCGCCAGGACGCGCGCCTCAACCACAGCTACCGCAAACGAATGTCGCAAATCTCCGCCGATCCCGCCGCGACCACAGCCCTCCGCGCCGACGAACGCAAATGGATCCGCACCCGCGACTCGAAATGCAAAACCGACAGCGCCTGCCTGCTGAAGGAAACCGCCAACCGCGCTGACCTGCTCACCGCGCAGGCTGCTGCGGCCGCGCCCGCTTCGGGTGCAGCCGCCACCGGCGCCCAACTCTCGCCGTCGGCAATGGCTTCCAACGACGCAGCCGGCGCGATCCCACACGAACTCGTCGGCCGCTGGACCGTTCTCCGCACGCTCCCAACGAAAACAATTTCCTGCTGGGGCGAGGCAGAAGCCAAAACCCTGATCGGCACTCAAATTGTCTACACCGCCGACTCCCTCCAGTGGAAAGACGCCGTCGCCAAAACCCCCAAAGTCACCAGGAACGTCATCACCGCGCGCAACTTCGCCCTCAACAACTCCGGCGGAGGCGCCAACGACTCCAACGTCTCCTTCAAACAGCTAGGCATCACCGCCGCCCGCGCCACACAAATCACCATCGAACACCCCGACGCCACCGTCGCCGGCAGCACCAGTGAAATCCCCGGCGACTCCGTTCTCCTCCGCGACGCGACCCACATCGTCTTCTCCGTCTGCAATCTCTACTTCCTGGCCGAACGCAAACCGTAGCACACGATGTGGTCCACTCCTCGTCCCGTCTAAAGCCATAACGAATCCGCACGGCCCGCCCGTGGCACCCAACGCCGCTAGAGTGCCGTGTGTGGCATAGAAATATTTTCTGTGTGCCTTTGCCTTCGAACCTCCAACAGTACAGTAACGAACTGGCACAGTAGGCTCACGCTAACCCACCGCCAACACTCTCCTAACGCTAAACTCCTGTCATGCCCCCGCGCGAAGGCCAAATCGAAAATCTAGCGCACGCTTATCGCGTACTCGACGTCCCCCACAACGCCTCCGCGCGCGCCATCAAATCCAGTTACCGCAAACTCGTCAAACGATGGCACCCCGACCGCTACCGTCCCGGCTCCGAAGAACACGCCGAAGCCACACAAATGACCACGCTGATCAACGCAGCTTACGCGCGGATCGGGGACGCACCTCTCCGCCCCGGCTTCGCCACACCCTTCTCGACTCCGCGAAACGCGAGTACCGACGAAAGCTCCGGTGAAGACGCGCGATCAGACGATGTGAATTGGTCTCGTGAGGAATACGTCGAGCGCGACCCACCAATAACAGACGCATCTTTCTTTCGCGTTCTGAATTACGCTCAACAGGCAGGCGCCAAAGACGACGCCGCCCGCCCTTTCGACCGCATCGGCTTCATCGTCCGGTTCAGTTGCGGCGCTGGCCTCGGCGTCGTACTTGCCTTCGGCGCCATCGCCAAATCCAATGTCAATTCAGCCCGCGGCGCGATCGCCGCAGCAATTATTCTTCCGCTCGTCTGCGGTTTGGCCTCCGGCTTCGGCGGCGACCGTTTCTGGCGTATCGTCCGTCCCACCGGCTGGTGGTTTTGGGGCCGCTGGAATTAACGCCGCGAAATCTACTCCCCCGCCTTCGTCGCAAACATCTCCGCCACGGAAATATTCGCCACCAATTCCTGCGGCACATGATGCCGCTCCTGCAAATACTGCGGCGTGTTGTACGAGCACCAAACTTTCCCGTCCGCGTCTTCCCACACCAAGATCTTCAGCGGCAGATCGATCGCGATAGAAGGCGCGGCCACCATCACCGGCGTCCCGCCCTTTGGATTCCCAAAAATCACCAGCTTCGTCGGCCGCATCGTGAGCCCCGCCTTCGCCGCCTCGCCGCTGTGATCCACCACCGCAAACACCGTCACGCCCTTCGCATCGAGCAGTCCTCGCAGCTTCGCCACAGTCTCATCCACCGAATGCGCACTCGGCTTGCTCGCAAATCCATTTACGCCGTCCGTTACAGCCGCCATCTCCCGTCCTCCCAAAAACACACTCGCGCCACACACAAATAAAAAATCGCGACGGCCCAGGCGCTCATTCACCGCTCAGGCCACCGCGATTCAAAGATCCATCCATCTCGAAAGCGTTACCGCGCGCTCGCCGTCATGCTGCCCTTGATAAACGCAAGCAGCTCGGCATTGATCTGATCCTTCAGCGTCGTGCACATCCCATGCGGCGCCCCCGGAATCACTTTCAGGATCGCTCCCGGCACGATCTTTGCCGACAGCACTCCCGCATCCGCGTACGGCACAATCTGGTCCGCATCGCCGTGCAGAATCAGCGTAGGAATATCGAACTTCTTCAAATCCTCCGTCATGTCCGTCTCCGAGAACGCTTTGATGCAGTAGTACGCGCCCGGCATGCCGCACATCATGCTCTGCATCCAGAACGACTCGCGCACTCCCTCCGACACCTTCGCGCCCGGCTTGTTGTAGCCGTAGAACGGCATCGAGAGGTCCTTGAAAAATTGCGAACGATCCGCGTGCACCCCGGTCCGCAGCTGATCGAACGCCTCCATCGGCAGCCCGCCCGGATTCTTCTCGGACTTGATCATCACCGGCGGCACCGCCGAAATCAGCACCGCCTTCGCCACGCGCGCCGTTCCGTGTCTCCCGATGTACCGCGCCACTTCGCCGCCGCCCGTCGAATGTCCCACATGAATCGCGTCCTTCAAATCCAGATGCGCAACCAATTCCGCGAGATCGTCCGCGTAGTGGTCCATGTCGTTGCCGTCAAACGGCTGGCTCGAGCGCCCATGCCCGCGCCGGTCGTGCGCGATGCACCGGTATCCGCGCTCCGCCAGAAACAGCATCTGATCTTCAAACGCATCCGCCGAAAGCGGCCAACCGTGGCTGAACACCACCGGCTGCCCTTTCCCCCAATCGTTGTAATAAATCTCAACTCCGTCTTTCGTTGTAAATCGGCTCATGAAAGTCCTCCCAACCAAGTGTCCCGCCAGTTCTTGTTCTACCATACACGGCCGCGCCACTGTGAGAACAGCCGGTGAATACATCTCAAACTCGCTTTTCGTCGATTGCAAACGGGCTATGCCGTCGCCGGGCGCGTCGCGCGGAACGCAGCCAGCGCGCTTCGCAGCGTCCCGTAAATGTGACCGCGGCCGATGCACTCGCTAACCCGGTGCCGGTCCAGATCCGCTTCCAGATTCGAATCCACGTGCGCCAGCACCAGTTCCACGCATTCCTTCTCGAGATCCTTCCGCAGCGATATCAACATTCGCGCCGCCGAATAATCCACGTGCGTGATTGCGCCGCAGTCCACCACCACCCATTGGACGCGCGTCGAGGCCGGCTCGCACAGCAATCGAATCTGCTCCGCGAAAAACCCCGAATTCGCATAGAAGAGCGTCGCGCTGAACCGGTAAATCACAATTCCCGGCTCGGTTACTGCTCCTCGCCGCACCCGATTCAAGCACCAGATGCCCCTCGAATCTTCCGTCAACACCGCCGTGTGCGGGTTGTAGCTGTGCCGTACCACCCGCAACAGCGACACCATCATCGCAAACACGATGCCCTGCTCCACTCCAACCAGCACCACCACCGCCGCCGTCGCCACCGCCAGCCGCATCTCGCCGGGACTCTCAATTCCAATTTTCCGCAGCGCGCGAATATCGATCAGCCGCACCGCGATCACAAACACCATCGCGCCCAGCGCGCACCGCGGTAAATACTCGATCGGCTTCGTCAGGAACAGCAGCACCAGCGCCACACACACCGCCGTCGAGATCTGCGCCATCTGGCTGCGCGCTCCGCACGATTCCACCATCGCTGTCTGCGTCGGGCTGCCGTTCACCACAAACGTGCCACTCAACGCCGCCGACGCGTTTGCCGCCGCCAGCCCCACAATGTCCGCGTCCTCGTCCAGCTCTTCGTGATTCCGCTGTGCGTACACGCGCGCCGTCGCCGCGCTCTGCGCCACGATCATCACGAAACACGAGCCCGCGATCGGCACCAGCACCTCAAACTCGCTCCACGTCGCATGCGGAATCCCAAAGTGCGGCAGCCCTCCCTCCACGTGCCCGATCACCGCCACGCCTCGCTCCGCCAAATGCCACATCACACTCGCCGCAATCGCGCCAACCACCGCCACCAGCGATCCCGGTAGCCGCGGCGAAATCCACCGCATCCCAAAAATCAGCGCCACCACCCCTGCAGACATTCCCAGCGCAATTGTGTTCACGCTCCCAAGCTGCTTCACCACTTGATATAGCTGCACCACGCTTCGCCGCGACGTCGTCTCCACTCCCAGCATTTGCGGCATCACCGCGATCGCCACCTGAAATCCCACGCCCGTCAGAAATCCTACCAGCGCCGTCTGCGACATGAAGTCCGCAAGAAATCCCAGCCGCAGTAGCCGCGCAATCAGCAGCAGCCCCGCCGTCATCAAGGCCACCATTCCCGCCAACTCGACGTAGTGCGCCGATCCCAGCGGCGCGAGCGTTGAAACTCCACCCGCCAAAATCGCCGCCGTCGCCGAATCCGCCGCCACCACCAAATATCGCGACGAACCAAACGCCGCAAACGCGATCAGCGGAAACAGCAGCGTGTAGAAACCCGTCACGATCGGCGTTCCCGCGATCTTCGTGTAGCCGAGCGCCTGCGGAATGTTCATCGCGGCGAGCTGCACTCCCGCCACAATGTCGCGCACAGCTCCGCTCGCGGTCAGTGGCCGCAGCGATTTGAAAATGTCGAGTGGGCTTCGCGGAGGAGGATCGTTCGGCGTCCGCTCTTTCGAGATGACGGGCGGCGGTTCTTTCTGCGCGGGAACAGCTGCGGAAGTCGCGTCGCGACCGGCGTCGTCGGCCATCGGCGCCATCTTAGGTTGCGCGCCAACCCAAGTCAATCGCCCAACAACCCACGCAAACTGTGTAACACTGATGGCGCACGCACGACGATACGAGGTTGGCCGTGAAAGAATTAAGCGACGCCGTCCGGAACGCGATCGACTTCGCCGAGCCAAAGCTCCGCGCCGTCTCCGACGCCGAATCGCTCGAACCCGCGCTTCCCAGCGGCTGGTCGCACCGCGATCTCCTCGCGCACCTCATCGACTCAGCGGCAAACAATCACGTCCGCTTCCTCGCAGCGCAGCTCAATTCCGAATTGGAGATGAATCGTTACAACCAGAATGGAAACATCAAGATCCAAACGCCCCACGAAGTCGCGTGGCCGCTGCTCATCGACCTCTTCACCAGCTACAACTGCTACCTCGCACACGTCGTCGCGCAAATCCCACCGGAAAAGTACGAAGTCCCCTGCCGCATCATCCCCTTCGAACCCGTCACCCTCGAATATCTAGCCAACGACTATCTAACGCACCTGCTGCATCACTTGGCGCAGATCGGCATCCTTCCGCCGAAAACGGCGCCACACGCGTGAGCGGCATCGACGAACAACGAATCGCCGCACGGCACAAACGCCTGGGGATTTGGTGCGGACTCGGAATCGCGCTCGCGGTAGCGTTGAGCGTTGCGATCTCCAAATCCGGCATCGGGCCGGACGTGAGCGTGGATCAGCGGAGAACCGTGTTCGTCAGCCTCTTGCTGAGACCCTACTTCCTCATACCGTATCTGTTGCTTGTGGGTTACGGCCTCGTGGAAAGCGTGCGCGCTCGAGCCGATTGGAAGTCCGACAGAATTCCGCTCTACGTTTTTCTGATGTGTCTCGTCTCGCTCGTCGAGTTCGCCGTGAATCTCGCCCGCATGCGCGGCTACTGACGCGCGACGTTCAGTAAACCAGCGTCAATTTCCGCCGCCGCTCTACCCACTCCTGGCTCGCGAAAATCTTCGGCGTCAATTCAATCAGCCGCGGCAACAAATTAAACACCGACACCGGCCCCCACTCCGTCCCGCCGCGCGTCCGGAATCCTTTGCGGTTCAATTCCTCCGCCACCTTGCTGATCGAAATGTCCTGAATGATCAGCTCCATCAACGCGAGCAGGAACTGCATCTCGTCCGCATCGTCTTCCAGCCGCTCGCAATCGCCCGCTACCTTCGCGCCATAAGGCACCGCGTGCATCACTTCAGACGCTCTCAGCGCCGATCCCGCAGCACGCCCTGCCGCCGCGTCGCCGCGCTCCCACTCCAGCGCCACCAAGCGCCACCCCGCCTGCTCCCGCGCCTCGATCTGTGGCGCTTCAATCTTTCCCGTTACCGCCTCCCGCACACGCTCGAATTGCGCCATCGCGCCTCCTCGCCTGCATCCCGCGAACGGACTGCCTCAGCCCTCCACGCTGCACGCCGCATTCCATTTCCCGCAGCGCACTAACCGCACAAGATTCTTCACCTTACATTTTTCGTGCCCCTCCGATTCCTCATATCCTGTCCGCCCCCGCAACTCCCACCGTCCGTCACCGGACAACCTCCGCCACAGCTTCACAGCCTATGGACTGCGCTAGCGAAGCTACCGCTTTGCCACCAACGCTCCGGCACCGCCCAGTACGCTCGCACACTCCCGCCTCTGCCCTCGGTTCGACACTCTCCGTGCCCTTGAATTCGCTTCCACGCGAATTCAGACTGAGGAATGCCGGGGCATGACGCACGTGCACCTTTCTCGGTTTTCTCCGTGAAATGTTCCAAACCTTTCTCCTACCCACCGTCCCTCGCCTCCCACATCTCGTCACGTACCCACTCGCGACGCAGCTGCTCGCTGTACGATCTCTCCGCACCTTCGGCATCTTCCAGGTCGATCCCAACGCCGGCAAATAACACGCGAGCCCTGCGAGCTGTAACCAAGTCTGTCCGTCTGTGCCGCCTCTAGTCGCGCGCAGCGCGATGTAGATTAGACTTTCGAGTCTGAGCGGGACCAACTCTCAGTTGGTCCCGGGTTCTGCAATGCACACTCCAGACAACGTCGAAACTTCTTGCCTCGCTCACAATAGGGAAGCCGGTGGGTGGCACAGGCCTGAGTTAGCCTGTGTGCCTTTGCAGTTGCCGTTGCAGTTGCCTCTAGCGCGGCCGCGCATTCCCAGCGGCCGCGTCATCCTGAGCGCAGCGAAGGACCCCTCTTCGGTTTTGCCGTTGTCGTTGCCGTTGCCTTTCGCACTGCGGCCACCGAAACTCATAGCTACCACCCCACGTCTATGAAATTATTCTCCCGCCATCACATCACTGAGGCCCACACTCACAAATGCTCGACCGCCGAAAATTTCTAGAACTCACTTCCCTCAGCGCCGCCATCGCCGCCGCACCAAATCTCCTCCGCCCGTCGTCGCGCCCCACCGCAGTCGGCGCCACGCGCCCAAAACAATCGGCTCCCGCGCAACAACCAGCCGGCTCCTTCAACGTCCGCACCTACGGCGCCACTGGTGACGGCACCATCATCGACTCCCCCGCCATCAATCGCGCGATCGAAGCCGCATCCGGAAAGGGCGGCGGCACCATTTATTTCCCCGCCGGCACCTACGCCAGCTACTCCATCCGCCTGAAATCCAACATCGGCCTCTACCTTGACCACGGCGCCACAATTCTGGCCGCCAGCGTCCCGCTCGAAGGCACGACGACCGGCTACGACGCAGCCGAGCCGCAAAATCCTGCGTGGGAATCATTCCAAGACTTCGGCCACAACCACTGGCACAACAGCCTCATCTGGGGCGAAGACCTCCACAACATTTCCATCACCGGCCCCGGGTTGCTCTGGGGCAAAGGCCTCAGCCGCGGCCATGACGACGACAAAACTCTTCCCGACACAAAAAAACCCGGCGTCGGCAACAAATCCATCGCGCTGAAAAATTGTCGCAACGTTCAGCTCCGCGATTTCAGCGTCCTCGAAGCAGGCTGGTTCGCCATCCTCGCCACCGGAGTCGATAATTTCATCATCGAAAATCTCACCATCGATACCAATCGTGACGGCATCGATCTCGACTGCTGCCGCAACGTTCGCGTCTCGAATTGCACCGTTAACGCGCCGATCGACGACGCCATCTGTCCGAAAAGTTCCTACGCTCTGGGCTACGCGCGCGCCACCGAAGGCGTCACCATCTCGAATTGCTTCGTGACTGCCGGCTATCAAATCGGCTCCGTGCTCGACGACACATGGAAACCGATTCCCGAGTCTTACCGTCCCTACGCCACCGGCCGCATCAAATTCGGCACCGAATCGAACGGCGGCTTCAGGAACATCACAGTCACCGGCTGCGTCTTCGATAATTCCCGCGGCTTCGCGCTCGAGTCCGTCGATGGCGCGCTGCTGGAAGACGTCACCATCACAAACATCACCATGCGCAACTCATTCACCTCGCCGTTCTTCCTCCGCCTCGGAGCTCGCCTTCGCGGACCCGCCGGCACAAAAGTCGGCACGCTCAAGCGCATTCTGATCTCCAACGTCACCAGCTCCGCCGCCGTCCAACTTCCCTCGAGCATCACCGGCATGGCCGACTTCCCCGTAGAAGACATCAAGTTCAGCGACATCTACCTCGAACAAGTCGGTGGTGCTGACACCGCCATGGCGCAGATCGTGCCGCCGGTTCGCGACAAGGAATATCCCGAGCCCAACATGTACGGTGCGCTACCTGCGACAGGCTTCTACATCCGCCACGCGCGCAACATCGAAATGTCCAACGTCGAAATCGCAACACTTACCCCCGACGCGCGCCCCGCCTTCGCCCTCGCAAATGTTGACGGCGCCGATTTCTTCCGCGTCCGCGTTCCTCAAGCATCGAGCGCCACATCTCCAACGCCCGCGGCCTTCTCGCTGAAAAATGTCTCGAACTTCCGCGTCTTCGGCAGCCCGTCCATCCATGACACCACGTTGCCGACCGTCGCCGACGAGACTCTCTACCCAATCTAGCCTTCGATTCGCCCGTTGTCTCCGCCTTGAGCAAAGGTGTACGCTTTTCGCCGGTCCTCATCCAACTCGGCCCGCTTCACACCAAGAGTTCCAATTTCTGGAGGCGCATCATGCGGTTTCTAGCAGCCGCACTTCTGGCGACCGCCATCTTCTCCGCACCTTGTCTCGCGCAGAATCCCAACGCCGCGCCGGTAGTTCCTTACACCCCGAGCCTCGACATTCCGTCGATGGATCGCACCGTCGATCCCTGCGTTGATTTCTACGAATATTCCTGCGGAGGCTGGCGCAAAAATAATCCAATCCCGTCCGATCAGGCGCGCTGGGACGTTTACTCGAAGCTCTATCAGGACAACCTCAATTACCTTCGCACCATTCTCGAAAAGGCCGCCACCGCTACGAATCGCGACACCGTCACGCAGGAAATCGGCGATTTCTACGCCGCCTGCATGAACGAAGCGGAAGTCGAAAAGCTCGGCACCAAGCCTCTCGCTCCCACGTTGAAGGCCATCTCCGATCTCCAAGATAAGAAGAGTCTCGCGCCGGTGATCGCCAACCTCCACCTCATCGGCGTGGACGTCCTCTTCGGCGTTTTTCCAAATCAGGATCCCGACGACTCCTATTCCGTCATCATGACGCTCTATCAAGGCGGCCTCGGTCTTCCCGATCGCGACTACTACGTCACCGACGACGCCAAATCCAAAGAGACCCGCGAACGCTACGTCCAGCACGTTCAGAAGATGTTCGAGCTTCTCGGCGATACGCCCGCCGTTGCCGCGAAAAACGCCGCCACCGTGATGCGCATCGAAACGCGCCTCGCGAAGGCTTCACTCACTCGCGTTGAATTCCGCGATCCCTACAAAATCAAACACAAAATGTCTCCGGCCGACCTCGCCAAACTCGCGCCCGGCTTCGACTGGACGGAATACTTCGCAGCTCTCGCCGCGCCGCCGCTCAGCACGATCAATGTCACCTGGCCTGACTTCTTCTCAGACCTCAACGCACAAATCGACGCCACTTCACTCGACGACCTCAAAACCTATCTCCGCTTCCACCTCGTCAGCGCCGAGTCGCCCGAGCTTCCTGCCGCCTTCGTCAACGCAAATTTCGCCTTCAACTCGCAGTATCTTCTCGGCGTGAAGGAGCTCCAGCCGCGTTGGAAGCGCTGCGTCCGCTCCACCGACGGCGATCTCGGCGAAGCCCTCGGCCAGGTATACGTCCGCGAAACCTTCCCTCCCGAAATGAAGGCCGCAACTCTCGAAATGACGCGTCGCATCGAAGACGCTATGGCGCTTCGCATCGCAGCCCTCGATTGGATGAGCCCTCAAACCAAGCTGCAGGCCATCGAAAAGCTCCACAAAATTCGCAACAAGATCGGCTATCCCGACGTGTGGCGCGACTACAGCAGCGTGAAAATCCTGCCCGACGACTACTTCGGCGATGATGCGCGCGCCACCGCATTCGAAGTTCACCGTCGCATCAACAAAATCGGCAAGCCCGTCGATCGCGGCGAGTGGGGCATGACTCCGCCCACCGTGGACGCGTATTTCAATCCGGCGATGAACGACATCAACTTCCCCGCCGGCGTTCTGCAGCCTCCGCTGTACGATCCCAAGATGGACGCCGCTCCGAACTACGGCAACACCGGCAGCACCATCGGCCACGAACTCACGCACGGCTTCGACGACGAAGGTCGCCAGTACGATTCCAATGGCAATCTAAAGGATTGGTGGACCAAGGAAGATGCCGAGCAGTTCACGAAACGCGCCGATTGCATCGTCGATCAATACTCCGGCTACGTCGTCGTCGATGACATTCACCTTAACGGGAAACTCACCGAGGGCGAGAACGTCGCCGATCTCGGCGGCACAATCCTCGCGTACATCGCGTGGAAGGACGCGACGAAGGAAATGACGCTCCAAGAGCGCGACGGCCTCTCGCCCGACCAGCGCTTCTTCATCGGCATGGCGCAGTGGGCCTGCGCCAACACGCGCCCCGAAGATTTGCGCGCCAATGTCATCACCGACCCGCACTCGCCGGAGAAATATCGCGTCAACGGCGTTGTCGTGAACATGCCCGAATTCGGCCAAGCCTTCGCCTGCAAAGCCGGCCAGCCCATGGTCAAGCCCGCCGACAAAGTCTGCAAAATCTGGTAACGCGCCCACAAAATAAAAAACGCGCCGAAGCTCGCAAAAGCCTCGGCGCGTTTTCACAATCACCCAGCTTGTAAATTAGTGAGTCGCCGCCTGCGCCATCTGGTCGTTGAATCCGTTCACCAGCTGATGCTCGTTCGGCCCAGGGTTCTTGCGGAAGAACTGCGCGCGCTCCACCACCACTTCATCCGCATCCGTCGCGAGCAGGTTCATCGTCTCCGCGATGAATTCGTCCAGCGGCATCTGCCGCGGATCGTCGCTGTTTCCCATTAGTTCCGTCTTCACCCACGGCGGCGCGATCTCCACCACCTTCACCGAAGTACCCTTCAGCTGGTGCCGCAGCGACATCGAGTACGAATGAATCGCAGCCTTCGTCGCCGAATACGTCGCCGTCACCGCCAGCGGTACAAACGCCAGCCCCGACGACACCGTTACCAGCGTCGCCGACGGCTGCTTCTTCAAATGCTCGATGAACGCCGACGTCACGCGAATCGGCCCCAGAAAATTTGTCGTCACGATCGACGCCACCGCTTTGTCAGCCACCGCGCCGCCGACCAAATCCACAGACATGATGCCCGCGTTGTTCACCACCACATTCAGCTTCGGATATTCCGCAATCAATTTCTTCGCCACCGCCGCGATGCTCGCCGGATCGTCCACATTCAGTTCGATCGACTTCATCCCGGGATTCGCCTTCGTCACCTCCTCGAGGTGTCCCTTGCGCCTCCCGGAGATAATCACCTGATTCCCCGCCTTATGCAGCGCCTCCGCGAGCCCGCGCCCGATCCCCGACCCACCGCCCGTAATAAAAATCGTATTCCCCGTGATCTTCATCGTGTCTCCTCACTCTGAAATAATCGGCTTCAGCATCCGATGCATTTACATCCGGCCCGGACTCACCGCGCCACGGGCCGTCCACTCGCCGCACGCGCCAATTCCCGCGCTCCGCCGTCTAAAGTGGTACTATCCGCGGCGGCGAAAGTTCCGGAGGCACAATGCACGGGACCATGATGCATCACCCGCTCCTGCTCACCTCGTTCCTCGAACGCGCCGGCAAACTTTTCCCCAACGTCGAAATCGTTTCACGGCATCCCGATAAAACTCTCACCCGCACCTGCTACGGCGCTTTCCACGATCGCGCCCGTCGCCTCGCCGAAGCTCTCACCACTCTCGGCGTCAAGCGCGGCGATCGCGTCGCCACCATGCTCTGGAATCACGACGCGCATCTCGAAGCTTTCTTCGGCGTCCCCGCCACCGGCGCGATTCTTCACACCCTGAATCTTCGCCTGCACGCGCACGAAATCGCCGCCATCGCCAATAAAGCCCAGGACCGTTTCCTCATCATCGACGACATCGCCCTCCCGCTCCTCGAAAAATTCCGCGACGACTCCGCCTTCGAAAAAATCATTGTCGTCCCCTACGGCTGCGGGACGATTCCTCCCGGCACGCTCAACTACGAAGAGCTCCTCGCCAGCGCATCCGGCTCCTACAAATACCCGCCGATCGACGAAACCGACGGCGCAGCGATGTGCTTCACCTCCGGCACCACGGGCAACGCCAAAGGCGTCGTGTACACGCACCGCTCGCTCGTCCTTCACTCCATGTCCGAAGCGATGGCCGATTCGATGGCCATCAGCCATCACGACACCGTACTTCCCATCGCCCCCATGTTTCACGCCAACGCCTGGGGCGTCCCCTACTCGTGCGTCATGGTCGGCGCCAAGCTTGTTCTTCCCGGCCCGACGCTCGATCCCGAAAGCATTCTCGACCTGCTTGTCTCGGAAAAAGTTACGCTCGCCAACGCCGTTCCCACCATCTGGATCGGCGTGCTCGATGCGCTCGAAAAAAACCCCGGCCGCTGGAAGTTTCCGAACTCGATTCGCGTCGTCTGCGGCGGCTCGGCTCCGCCCGTCGCGATCCTGCGCCGCCTCGACGAACTCGGCATCCACATCGACCACTTTTGGGGCATGACGGAAACTTCGCCGCTTGCCACCACCGGCCGCCTGAAACGCAATACGCTCGAAGCATCAGCCGATAAGCAGTACGCCGCGCGCTCCAAGCAGGGCTGGCCGCTCCCACTCATCGATCTTCGGGTCGCGAATCCAGACAATCCTGCGCAGGAGACTCCGTGGGATGGCGAAACTCCCGGCGAACTCGAAATCCGCGGCCCCTGGGTCGCTGGGAAATATTACGAGCTGCCCGAAGCTTCCGACCGCTGGACCGCCGACGGCTGGTTCCGCACCGGCGACGTTGCCACCATCGACGAAGACGGCATCATGAAGCTCGTCGATCGCACCAAAGATCTCGTCAAATCCGGCGGCGAGTGGATCAGCTCGGTCGATCTCGAAAATAGTCTGATGGCGCACCCCGCCGTGAAAGAAGCCTGCGTCGTCGGCCTGCCGCACCCGAAGTGGCAGGAGCGGCCGATCGCCGCCGTCGTCTTAAAAGAAGGCGCCGCCGCTACGCCCGAAGAGTTGCGCGCCTTCCTCGCGAAGACCTTCGCGAAGTGGCAACTCCCGGACGCGATCGTCTTCATCGACGCGATTCCGCGCACCAGTGTCGGCAAATTCAAAAAAACCGAGCTGCGCGAACGCTTCTCAGATTGGAAGTGGGATTCGTAACCGACAAGCTTCAAACCACTCAGCGAAAATTTCCGTTCAACCAAAAATTACTGCTTCTCAATCAGCGCCGCCTGCCCCATGTGATACGCCATGTGCGCCGTGCGCGTCAGCAGAATCGCCATCCGATTCCGCAGCGGCTCCTTTACAAAATCCGCATCGGACACCGCCGTATGCTTGTGCAGCCAGTCCGCCGGCGTCATCTTTGCAAATTCCGCACTCAGCTTCGCGTTGATTTCCGTCCACGCCTTCTTCACATCCGCCGCGGAGATTTCGTTCACTGCCGTCCGGTCGGGCGCCGTAATGAACACCTCGTCTAATTCAGGATGCAGCCGCTGCCCGATTCCCATCAGCGAAAAAAGCGAATCGTTCACCGCCATCAGATGTCCCCAAATGTAGATCAGCCGGTTTTTTCCCGGCGCCACAGCGTGGTCGAGTTCTTTCTCCGAAAGGTTCAAGAACAATTTGTCCGCGCGCGTAATCGCCAGGTTCCAAAATGCCATCGCGTTCGCGACCAACAATTCTTCATGCGTCATGAAATCGAATCCCCCATCTGCCGCGCAACAGACCGGCGAACATCTCAGCCGCGCCCCTCCATCTTACCCTGCCGAGGCGCCGGATTGCTTGTCCTCCGCCTTCGCCGCGTCGTCGTAAAATGGATAGTCGATGTAGCCCTTTGCCTCAAACGTGTAAAACGTATCGCGGTCGTACGCATTCAGCGGCAGCCGCTCGCGGATGCGGCGCACCAAATCCGGATTCGCCACGAAGTGCCGCCCAAATGCCACCAGATCTGCGATCCCCGCCTCGACGGTCTCTTCCGCCGTCTCCGGCTCGAAGCCGCCTGCCGCAAGAATCTTGCCGCCAAAAATTCCGCGCAGCCGCTCCGACGCAATCGCGCCCTGCCCTTCCTTAATCACCGTGTTGCCCTTCACTCGCGGCTCAATCACGTGCAGATACGCGAGATCAAAACGCTTCAACTCCGCGGCGACGTGATCGAACAGCGCATCCGAGTTGCTGTCGCCCATTCCGTTGAATGTTCCGCCCGGCCCGATGCGCACCGCCACACGCCCCGTGCCCCACACCGAGACCAGCGCCTCCATCACTTCCAGCAGCAGCCGAGCGCGATTCGGAATCGATCCGCCGTACGCATCCGTCCGGTGATTGCTGCCGTCCTGCAAAAACTGATCGATCAAATATCCATTCGCGCCGTGCAATTCCACTCCATCGAAGCCCGCCGACTTTGCCCGTTCCGCCGCGTGCCGGTAATCCTCCACGATCTGCGGAATCTCCGAGAGTTCGAGCGCTCGCGCCGGAGAGGGCGGTTTCCATCCCGCCGGCGTCGAAACGATACCGCCGTCAAACGTTCCGGCCGATGCCGACACCGGCGTCAGGCCGCCCGTCGTCTCCACATGCGACGCGCGCCCGGTGTGCCACAGCTGCGAGATCATCTTCCCGCCCTTAGCGTGCACTACATCGACGATCGCCTTCCACCCCTCTACCTGCTCGTCCGTGTACATTCCCGGCGCGCCATACCAACCTTTGGCGTTCACGCCGATCGTGGTCGCCTCGGAAATAATCAGGCCGCCGTCATTCGCGCGCTGACCGTAATACTCCTTCATCAGCGCGCCCGGCACGTCGCCCGGCTGCACGGCGCGCGATCGCGTCAGTGGCGCCATCACCAAGCGATGCTTCAGGGAAATCTCTCCAATGTCGACGGGCGTAAAAAGCGTTACAGTCATGATGGCCTCCGGTCCGAGCGCAATTGCAACAAGCGAGAGGCAAGTATGCACACGGCGACGCTCGCGGCGCAAGAGTATTGAAACGTTCGGTTCATTATTGGAAGATGAACACATGGGACGCCCGAAACAATTCAGCCGAGAATCCGTGATCGAAAAAGCGTTGCCGCTTTTTTGGACGCGAGGCTACACCGACACCAGCATTCAGGATCTCGAGCGCGTCACCGGCGTAAATAAATCCGGCCTCTACACCGAGTTTCGAGACAAGGACGCGATCTTTCTCGCCTGTCTTCGACACTATTACGCGCATCGTGGCGGCATCGTTGCGCTCTCGCGCAAGCCGATGGGCTGGGACAACATCGAGACGTTTCTGAAAATCGTGCAGGTGCGGATGTGCGGCAAGACCGGGTGCTTCGCGGTTAATTCGGCGCGTGAAGCCGCCGTGGTTCCCCGTCGCGCTATCGCGGAAATTACTTCTCACGAGGCGGTACTTCGTCGGTTGCTGATCAGAAACCTCAAAGCCGCCCGCACGAAACGCCCCGCCGCCGAAGTTGCCACCCTGGTTATGACGTTCTTCCACGGCGCCTGCGTGGAACAAAACCTGCGACCTAGCGTCGCCGCCTCCAACCGCAAAATCTCGTCGTTCCTTCGCGTCGCGCGCAAGATGTAGCAAGCGCGGGGTGTGAGTGGGCTGCCCAGTTCTGCTTGCGCAACCATCCACCGAGCCTTGATCCTGGACTCGCGCACTACACGTCGACCACACCCCCGGCTTGACTTTTAATTAACTCCGTGGTAATCTATGCGTTGCAGTACTAGCAAGCGACCTCCGCATGCAGACCCGAAGCGGCACTTCGCAGTCGCCGCCGGACGCACTCCACCCGGCTTCGCCCACCGCCCCACCCGCAATTTCTAATCGACAATGGAAGGGATTAGAAATCGCCGCAACTCACACAAAACAAACGCCAGATCCGTTTCTAATCGACAATGAAAACGCACTGTTGCTCGCAGCGTGGGGCAGGCATTCCTGTGAATTTGCGAAAAACTCGCAAATTCGAAGAGTCGCACAGGCTGGAGTAGGCCCGTGTGGCTTTACCTCTGCTCTTCCGCCTTTGACGTCATCCAGAGGCCCGTTCACGGGCCGAAGCATCTCTCTTCGGTTTCTTTCCGGATCCCCCCGCGTTCACCGACCATCGCCAGTTGCAATCCAGTTGATAATTTCTAATCGGAGTGCCAGCCGATTAGAAATGCCCGAAACTTACACAAAACAAAGGACAGGCACCCTTTCTAATCGACACAAATTTACCCAGCGCAAAACCACATCCATACCCACATCCTCCCTCAAACGTCGCCTCGCCCCGCACCCACCCAAGCCGACCCACTCCCAGCCAAATGGCCTCCATCTCGCTTTCGTTGACGCGACTGGCCCCATCGCTTACCATTTCGGTGTGACGCACCACTTGGGCTGGGCCTCCGTCATCGAAGTACCTTCCGTCGTGGCAACCCCGTCTTTATCCGCGGCAAAGTGGTGCGCCCGTGCCTGACCCTTCGTCGCTAATTGGGAAGACGGTCTCTCACTACACGATCCTCGAAAAACTCGGCGGCGGCGGAATGGGCGTCGTTTACGTGGCCGAAGACACTCGCCTTAAGCGCAAAGTCGCGCTGAAATTCCTGCCGCTCGATGTGACGCATGATGCGGCGACGCTAGAACGCTTCCAGCGCGAAGCCCAAGCCGCCTCGGCGCTCAATCACCCGAACATCTGCACGATCTACGACATCGGCGAAGCCGACGGCGCTCCCTTCATCGCGATGGAGCTGCTCCGCGGCATGACCCTCAAGCACCGCCTCGATCCCGCGAACACTGTGCTCAACACCGAACAGCAACTCGAGATCGGCATCCAGATCGCCGACGCGCTCGACGCCGCGCATTCCGAAGGCATCATTCATCGCGACATCAAGCCCGCGAACATTTTCCTCACCGAGCGCGGCCAGGCCAAAATTCTCGACTTCGGCCTCGCGAAGCAAATCGAGCAGCGCGGCGCGTCGAGCAATACGGTCACGCAAGATAAGCCGAAAAACTCCGGCGCCGACCTCACCGGCCCCGGCACCACACCCGGCACCATCGCTTACATGTCTCCCGAACAAGTCCGAGGCGAGAAGCTCGATACGCGCACGGATCTTTTCAGCTTTGGCCTCGTGCTTTACGAACTCGCCACCAGTCGCCAGGCCTTCAGTGGCAATACCAGCGGTGTGATCTTCGGCCAGATTCTGGAACGCGATCCGGTGCGCCCGACGCAGATGAATCCGCAAATGCCGCTGAAGTTTGAGGAGATCATCGGCAAGGCGCTCGAGAAGAACCTGAAGCTGCGCTATCAGACGGCGCGCGACATGTCCGCCGACTTGCAGCGCGTAAAGCGCGATCTGCAATCGCACTCCAGCCGCCAGTCCGTGCTTTCCGATTCATCGAGCGGCACGATCGCCAGCGGCTGGGGCACGCCCTCCGGTTCGCAGGGTGCGCAAGCCATGCAGACGCAGCCGCAGTACGACGCCGCGGCCGTAGCCACTGCCTCCAGCTCCGCGACCTCTGCCGCGTCACAAACCGGCGCGCACTACATTCCACAAAGCTCCGCAGCCTCGAACGCCGCGACGACTCCCGCAGCACTCACGCAATCGGGCAGTTCCGTCGTGGTCGCCGCCGCAAAAGCCAACAAAGGCAAACTCGCCGCCACGCTCGTCATCGTGCTCGCGCTGATCGCTCTCGCAGCCTACGGCGCGTACACCTACCTAAACCGCCCCGGCCCGATTCCCTTCCAGGAATACACAGTCACCGAAGTCACGCACAACGGCGCCGTCGTGGGCGCGGCGATTTCTCCAGATGGGAAATACCTCGTCACGCTTCAAAAGATCAAAGGCCTCGAGAGTGTGTGGCTGCATCATCTGGCCACCTCAAGCGACACCCAGATCGTCGCCCCCGTCGATCACCAGTTTCAGGATCTTGCATTCTCACCCGACGGCAATTTTTTCTACTACCGCCAGGCCACCGATCCTTCCGGCGACGTGTATGACCTGCTGCGCGCGCCGGCACTCGGCGGCCAACCGCAGCGCATCGCCCATGATGTGGACCGAGGACCCGCCATCTCTCCCGACGGCAAACAACTCGCCTACGTCCGCGAAAACGATCCCGAAGTTGGCCGCTGGCGCCTGCTCATAGCCAACGCCGATGGCAGCAGCGAACACACCATCGCCAGCGACGCCCTCAGCAAAGGCAATCCCAATACGATCACCTGGGTCTCGCCATCCAACATTACACTCGGCATGATCAGCGTCGTCGGCGCCGTCACGGACCTGATTCCGTACGATCCTGCCACCGGCAAGTCCGGGTCCACCAGCTCGATGAGCGACGCCTTCGCCATTACCTTGGCGGTGTATCCGGGCGCAAAAGGATTCATCGCCTCCCTGATCGCGAAAACCACCGCATTCCGCCGGCAACAGTTGGCTTACGTCGAGCAAAAAACCGGCGCGTTTCACCAAATCACCCGCGACACCGAAAATTACGCATTCCCCACTGTCACGCAGGACGGCTCTACGATCGCTACCGTCACCTCCCGATCCAGCGCCTCGATCTATCTCTACCCGATCGCCGGCCAGCCCGCGACCGAAGCGGCTCCGATCTTCGCGGACCTCGAATCCACCACCGGTTCCTGGGCGCAGGACGGCGGCACCTATCAGGTGATCGCCGGTGAACTTCAGCACTTCGCACTCGATGGCTCGAAAAAAACTTTGGTCGGCGACCCGCACGCGACCATCGGCAACGTGGTTCCCTGTTTCGGCACCAATTACGTGCTGTTCACGTGGGCTGGCCACCAGAACCGGCAAGCCGTGTGGCGAGTGAACGCCGACGGCGCCGATCTCACGGCGCTCTCGCCGGGGACCAATGACGCTGTGCTGGCCTGTGCGCCCGACGGAAAGTTCTTCATCTATCAGGACCAGTCCACGCGGCAATATTTTAAGATGGCCGTGGACGGCGGGAAACCCGAAGCGCTCGCGAGCCTGCGCATTCCGAACGCCATTCTGGTGGACACCTTGTCCATTTCAGACGATGGATCAACGGTTGCCACCCACGCCACCCTCACACCGGAAAACGCCACGCCGCTGCAACGCATCGCTCTTTTCCGGCTGGACGCGCCGGACGCAAAGCCGGTTTTAATCGCGCCCGACCCGCGCATCTCCAGCGGCCCGCAATTTTCGCCGGACGGAAAATCGCTGATGTACTCGGTGCGAATCAACGGAACCACGAACGAGTACCTTCAGCCGATCGAAGGTTCCACCGAGTCGAAAAGCGCGCCCGGAAAATTCCTCACCCATTTCAACGACGAGTCCAACGGCAACTGCGTCTATTCTCCCGACAAGCAGCACCTCGGCTGTGTCCGCGGCCACATCACCTCCAACGCGATTCTGTTGCACGACTCCGCATCCGCGAAATAGCTTCGATTTCCAGGAGTTCACCGTGTGCCGCAACATCAGGAACCTTTTTAATTTTGAGCCGCCTGTCACCGAGGCCGAGATTCGCGACGCATCCCTTCAGTTCGTGAGAAAGATCAGCGGCTTCAACAAGCCCTCGAAGGCCAACGAAGCCGCATTCAACGCCGCGCTGGAAGAAATCGCCGCGGCCTCGTCCCGCTTTCTTCACACGCTCCAAACCAGCGCGCCGCCCAAGAACCGCGAACAAGAAGCCTCACGCCTAAAGGCCCGCTCCGCCGCACGCTTCGGCGCGCAGCCCTGAACCCGTTCGCCGCATCAAACAATCACAACTTATTCAAAGGAGAATACGCGATGGTGAAGACAGCTTTGTACGTTCATCTGGAAGCGAAACCGGGAAAGGAAAAAGAAGTCGCGGAGTTTCTGAAGGGCGGCCTGGCGCTCGTAAACAACGAGCCGGCCACAACGGCGTGGTTCGGAATCCAGATGGGGCCTTCGACCTTCGGAATCTTCGACGCCTTCCCGGACGAAGCCGGCCGCAACGCGCACCTCAACGGCCAGGTCGCCGCAGCGCTCATGGCCAAAGCGGGCGACCTGTTCTCGAAGCCGCCTTCGATTAGCAAAGTGGACGTGCTCGCCGCGAAGCTGCCGCAATAGCGCACAGCTCCCACGTTTACTGCGGAGGCGCGGGCAGCGAGCGCAAGTACGCGATGATCGCCACCGCGTCTTCGTGGTTCATGTGGTAGATGTGCATCGGCGGGCGAATTGCAATTCCATTCGGCCCCATGCCCTGCTCGAAGATCTTGTATCCGTCCTGATCGGTGAAGCCGAGGAAGCCGGCAATCGCGGGCGCGTTCATCGCCCAGTTCGAATTGTGATGCACCGGCATGATCCACACCGGCGCGCCTTGCAGCCAGCGCGAGTCGTCTTCGTTCCCGTTCGCGTCGCGCGGCGTGTGGCATTCCTGGCACTTCGCCACTTCGGTGACCAGATATTTTCCGCGCGCCACGTTCTTTCCCCGATCTGTCGCCGCCGGCGCCGATGCGGGTGCCTTCGAAGTTTGCGCCTTCGCGGCCTGCGCTCCGGCAACCCGGTGCATCGCAGTGGACGCGACCGCGGCCCCTCCTACCAACAACGTAGCGCACACGAAAACTCGCATGAACGATTGCATCGGACGTCTCGCCTCGAATTTCAATGGATTCGCCGGCTCACTGCGCGGCGTCGTTTCTGTTCCGCGTCAGAATCATACAATAGCGCGCTGGACGCGGCCACGCCGTTTTGCCCAATGCGCAAACTCCTGAAGTGCAACTGTTGCGAGCTCGGTGTCGTCAGTTCGACTTGTACACCACGCCCTCTTTCATCACGAAGCCAACGTTCTCCAGCACGCTCACGTCGGTCGTTGGATCTCCCGCGACCGCGATGATGTCGGCGGACTTTCCCGGCTTAATCGATCCGATCAGATCGCTGTGGCCCAGCAGGTCCGCGGAGTTGTGCGTCGCGGCCTGGATGGCCTGCATCGGCGTCATGCCGTACTTCACCATGAAAGCGAACTGCTTCGCGTTCATTCCGTACGGGCACACGCCCGCGTCGGTGCCAAACGACATCTTCTCGCCCATCGCCACGGCTTTGCTGAAGTTGTCACGCTGCACCTGGCCGAGGTCGTGATCGTGCGCCACAAAATCCATCGGAATCTTGCCAGCCCGCGCGTCCGCCTCGATGCACTCTTCGTCGTAGATGTCCATGTCGAGGTAGGTGCCGTGCCCCTTCGCAAGCCGTAGCCCCTCATCGTCGATCATCGTGGCGTGCTCCACAGACGCAACGCCGGCGTTGATCGCATTCTTGATTCCCTGCGCCGAGTGCGCGTGCGCCGCCACGCGAAGCCCAAAGCTCGCGGCTTCGTCCACCGCGGCTTTGAGTTCTTCCTCGGTGAACTCGCGCGAATTCGGATTGCTGCCGTGCTCGAGCACCGCTCCTGACGAAAGAATCTTGATCGCGTCCACGCCTTGATTGGCGAGTTTGCGGATCACGGCGCGCACTTCCCACGGGCTGTCGGCCTGCCCGTAGTGCATGTCCCACGGCAGCGTCACGTCCGGCGCGGCGCCCGTCAACGCTCCCGCGCCGCCGGTGATCGTCACGTATGCGCCGACCACGTACATGCGCGGACCCACAATGTCGCCGCGGGCGATCGCGTCACGCAACGCAATATCGTTCAGCGCGCGATACACGCCCACATCGCGTACCGTCGTGAATCCAGCAAGCAGCGTCACTTTCGCGTTGGGCACGGATTCCAGCGCCACTTCCGCCGCCGTCTTCTTCAGATAGCCGAGCGGGTCGCCGCTCGGATCGCGCGCGCCGTCGGCGAGATGCGTGTGGCAGTCGATCAGCCCGGGCAGCACCGTCTGGTGCGACAAATCGATCACCTTCGCCGCGACCGGCACCGCTATTGCCCCAGCGCCCGTCGCTGGCCCCACCGCCGTGATCTTCCCACCGGCAACCAGCACCACCTGATCGTTCAGCACCCGGCCCGCATCCGTATCCACCAGATGGCCCGCCCGGATCGCCGTTACGGCTCCGCTCGGATCCTGCGCCGGATCATTCGCTTGCCCTCGCGCCGCCAATGCGCCAACTAGCATTAATCCGGCCGCAAAGCACTTCGCCACTCTCATCGTTGCTCCCCGCCGTACCCCAGGTCCGTACATCGAGGTCCGCATTCTACACGCGTTCCGCGCCTCCGTAAGCACGTACGTATTTCCCGCAATCGGCGCTCGAAAACGATTTCTAATCGACATCTCGTACGATTAGAAACCGATGTAAATATAAGAAAACAAAAGAAGGAGGTACTTTCTAATCGGCACTAAATGACAATCCTGACAAAGTGGACAATAACGGCGTAATCGCTGAAGCCGGTTTACAGCAGGCCTTCGAGCGCTTTTGAGATCCGGCTGCCGAATCCCGAGTTGAAGCTGGCCTGCTTTTTCGGGTCGGCGAGGTAGGGATCGACGAACGGCCCGGCTTTATCCAGTACGAGGCGGTCGCCCCAGCCGATCATGCCGAACAAGCGAATCAGTTCCGCGGTCGCAACTCCGATGGGCACGATGTAATTCGGCTGCAGCGTGTACTGCACGCGCTTCAGCACCGTGGGTGCAAAGCGCCTCATCGCAGCTTGTAGGTCGCCCTCATTTTCCGATGGACATTCCACAGCGTGCGCGAGAAAAAATCCCTTCTTTCGGAAATCGACCAGCGCGGAATCTTCGAGCATCGCTGGCGACACCGCACCGCCCGAGGCCTTCACGATCTCGTCGAAATACACTCGAGACGCGACGGACCGCGAGCTCCGGTCCCGTGTCGCCTGATAAAAAGAATCCTCGAAGCGCGCCGGCGGCGAACCATCCAAAATCAAAACCTTAATTTGTGTGGGGCGATAGCGCAGCGCGAGCTCGACCCGCTGATTGCGGCCGCGGATATGGGCATCGTCCGCACGCGTACCGCAACCGTCACAGACGGGCATTTCACAGCCTCCACGGGGCGGAATGCGACGCGAAAGCATCGCACGGGCTGCGGCAAGCGGGCAAGCATTTCGCGAGGACTTGTTGTGCTATTGCTGAAGGCTAAATCAGCGGTCAGCGCGCTTTGAAGGCGGTCCAAAGCTGTTCGGCTGCGGGATGCGTGCCGATTCCGCGCGCGGGCAAGTAGTCATGCAGCAGATGAACGAACAGGTTTTTGCGCGGCGCGGCCGCGTCAACGTGACCTTTCAGTTTGAGCCGGCCGTCTTCAAGATAGATGAAGTAATGAAGCGACGGTTTTGTGCTCGATCGGAACCATGCGTGGCGATGCGGCGCGTCCGCAAGGCGCAGAATCTTCCGCAACGCCGCTGGCTTCACGCACGGTTTCAACGATTCCCGGTCGCACTGGAGGTATTCCCAGAAGCTGCACTCGTACGAGATCCAGTTCCCTTCGCCGATGATGACGCGCAGCGTCGCGGGATCGAGGACGTCGCTGAGCAGCGATCCCGTAAACAGGTCGGCGACCAGGCGACGGGCGAAGTCGATCGGCTCGGACAATTTTGCGGGGCGTTCGAATGAAGGACGAGGCGCGAGAACCATGCAGAACATCGGCTCGTCGCGTTCGGGTGGCGCCGGGATGGGAGCGGCATTCATGTCGTCAGCTCGTTCGTCCTGTCATGCGTTGCGACTAGTTCGCACGATTCAGATGCGTAGCATGGGCCATCGAGAGGTAGCGCGGCTCGCGCAGGCTGCGCTTGCGCACGGCCATGTGCCGGTCGTGGAAATGTTTTTGCGCGCGGCGGCCCCAGCTACGCACGAAATAATAATTAAGCGTGCCCGCCGCGGCGGCGCTGATCAGCGGGATCACCCGCCCGGTCCACTTCTCCGCCACTTCGGCGCCGAGCTTCACGGCCATGCGATCGATGATCGCGGGAACCAGATGCGTCGCGGCCTGCTTGCCGATAAACTCGCGGCCCATGTCGAGGCCGGCCGCGCTCGCAGCGGCGAGCCACAGCTCCTGCGTTTCATCTTCGGTGTTGTACTCGAAGCCGTAGATCAGGCTCAGCCGGTGCAACATCCGAACGGTGATCGCCGAGAGAATTCCAGCGTCGGGCAGAATCGTCAACATCCCGCCGAGTCCGAGTCCCGTACCTTCGAGTGCCGCCGCGCGCGATGCGGAACGGATGATGCGGTCCGCATGATGCTTGACGACAGCCTCTTCCACGCGGAACATGTCGCTCCACGTGCTGATCGGCAGCCGGTGGGCGCGACGCATGGTCTCGAGATACTTTGCGGGATCGAGTTGCACGCCGTGGTAGGCGCGCGTGAGGCCTTTGCGCAGCCCACTCTGCAGCAGCCGCGCAAGCACTGACGGGTTCGGCTCAACTTTCGATTTCGGTCGGCGAGGCATATGGGTTAGATGCGCGATGGCGCGCGAGCGGTAGCCGGCTGCAGCACGCGCGCGAGTGCTCTATGCGGCCAGAATAGCAGGATTTACGCGGGGCGGCTTGAGTTTGGCAGAAATTCGAATCGGAGGGTACACGTGGCGACGAGAATGGTGACGCTAATGGCGGTGTTTGGCGCGGTGATGATGGCGACGGCTGCCGTTGCGCAGGACGCTCCCCCGCCAAAGCCAACTTCGACCGGGACGGGCTACGTGGAATACTCGCTCGTGGCGAGCGCGCCGAAGCAAACGCATCCGCCGCGATTTGGCGTGGTGATGCTGGGCGGCCACGGCGACGTGGACGAAGCGACCTCGTTTTTCTGCGAACACTCCGGCGGAGGTAAAATCGTCATCCTGCGCGCGTCTGGCGACGATGACTACAACCAGGAATTCCACCAGAAGTGCCCGGCGAACTCGACGACCACGATCGTCTTCAGCTCGCGCGAGGCGAGCGAGCAGCCGTGGGTGACTCAGCAACTACGCGAGGCGCACGCGATCTTCATCGCCGGCGGCGACCAGTCGAATTACATTAAGTTTTGGAAAGGCACTTCTGTACAAAAGGAAATGAACGCAGCCATCACGCGCGGCGTCCCAATTGCGGGGATCAGCGCGGGACTGGCGGTGGAAGGCGAATTCATTTTCGCGTCGATGATCGACACCGTGACGACCGAGCAAGCTCTTGCGAATCCCTATGATGTACACGTGACGCTCGAAAAAGATTTTCTCGATATCCCGCAGTTACATGGCGTGATTACGGACAGTCACTACTCGGCGCGATCTCGTATGGGCCGGTCCGTCGTATTCGCCGCGCGAATCGTGAAAGACGGCTGGGCCAAGCGCGTTCACGTAATGGGCATCGACGAGACGACGGCCGTGCTGGTGGAGGCGGACAGCTCGGCGCGCGTGGTCGGCAAAGGTGCGGCGCACATTTTCGAGATGAATGCGCCCGCGGAGACGTGCGTCGATGGAAAGCCGCTCACAGTGCGCAACGTGAAAGGGTTCGTTGCGGCGTCGGGCGCCACGCTGAATTTGAAGACGTGGACAGCGAGCCCTTGGCAGCCATTCACCATCAACGTGGTGGATGGAAAGTTGACGCTGACGAAGTGACGCGGGCTGAAATCAAATTCAAAAACGTCGAACATTTCACAAAGAAAGAGGAGAAAGGCTTGCAGAGCACAGAGAATTCGCGGGCGTGGCGAAGCGGGATTTCAGGCGTTGAGTTTTTTGGTGCCGCTTACGAATTTGCTGTTGCGCTCGTAGTAGCGCAGCACGCGCTCGGCTTCCTTCGTGATGCCGATGCGAACGCTTTCGCCGAGCGCGCCGCGTTTGCGGACGGCGGTGCCGAGCCAGAGCGCGGACTTCCCGTCCACCATGTCGATCGCATCGACGCTGCGGTCGATCGCAAAAGCTTCCGCGAGACGCCCCGGTCCGCGCGCGAGATCTTCGAGCTTCGTGGATGCAGGTAAGGCGCGGTGGCGGCGCATCAAATCGATTCCCTCAATCGGCTCAGCGCCGCGAAACAAAACGCCTTCCCCCACGCCGTCGCGATTCCCGGAAACATTGAGCATGAAGTGATTGCCGTAAATGAAATACACGTACGAGTGGCCTCGCTCGAGGAACAGCGGCCGGTTCCGTTCCGTCATGCCGCGGAAGCCGTGCGATGCCGCGTCGCCGACGAGATACGCTTCGGTTTCGACGATGCGCCCTGCGATGCGGCCGGCGCGTGTGTCATGAACCAGAGTTTTGCCGATTAGGTAACGCGCCAGGGCGACGGTGCCTTTCGGCAGGGCGGCGCGGGTGAGCCGGTGGATGGATGGCGGCGGTGCGGTGAGCGGCATGGGCGAGAAACACGATACGGCATTGCACGTCGGACAGCCAACCTGGCAGTCCGTGTCTTCAATACCAAGGCTACGACCCGACCGCCGGGTCGGCTGTCGGACCTCTTCCCAATTCGGGAATTCTGGTGCCGAAATGGAACGCGGCTGCACCCAAGTGTGTGCAAACGTCTTAAACTTTCGCCCCGTTCCCACTAGTACCGCCGTTCTATAGCGCCCGCCTTCGCCAAACCTCAATCTCGAATCAACCAGAGCTTTCCCAGCTCGGCATGGAGAAATTTATGGCAACGTCCAGTCCTATCCAGGGATCGGTAGGCCAGGGCCCGGCGGTGACAGGCGCGAACACGACGCGGCGGCGGGTCCGGCTGAAAATGTCGCTGCCGCTGGAGGTTCGGCCGTTTGACGCGCGATTTGCGGACGTGCGCGACGTGGGCGAAGTGATTGATTTCACGAGAGATGGCCTGTTTTTCACAAGCTGCATGCCACACTACTTTGTAGGCATGCGCGTGCTGGTCACGTTTCCCTTTGGCGAAAAAGTCTCGGCTCACAAGAAATTTCTAGGATCAGTGGTGCGCGTTGAAGATCGCGCGAACGGATGCGCCGGCGTAGCAGTCCGGTTTGTTCTGTAGTGAGTCGGAGTCATAGAATATCGATTCGGCGGGCCTCGAAAACCGTTGCAAAACAGAACGGCGAAACGGGGCGAACCCTGCATCAATTTCCCAAACCGGGCAAATTTTGCAGGGTTACCGCAAAAATGCCGTACTACCCTGCAAGCTAACCCTCCTATTTTCAATAGACGATTCAATACGTCGTCTGGCCTATGCATTGCATCCAAATAAGCGGGGGTGCTTTATGGGTGAACGACGAAAGGCTCGCCGCTACGAAGTTTTCTTGCCGGTGCAGGTATGCTTCACGGGCAAGCGGCCGGCGAGTTTTCACACCGCTCAACTGAGGGACGTGTCGCGCACTGGCATCTTCTTTCATTCGCAGGTCCCGATCGACGCGGGTACGCCAATCGATTTGACGTTCTCGTTGCCAGCCGAGCGCGGCAGCGGCACTTCCGTGCTGGTGCGGGCTACGGCGAAGGCGCTGCGGATGTCGCAGTTTGAAGGTGAAGCCTCGCCTCTGTACGCTGTTGCGGCGACCATTGACCGGCTCGATTTTGTGCGGCCGGTGTCGGCGCACGCGGCGTAACGCGCGGCTGTCCTGTTTTTGCTTCCTACCTGAAGTGATTGGTGTCGGCGTGTCTCTCGACTCCTCCTGCTGTAAACTCTCGCCGTGAATTCCGATCGTGCTGCGCTTGAGGTGCGCGTCTTGCGGGCGTTGTGCGGCTGTTGCGACTTGCAGCGGTTGCGCGACGCGGTGGAGCGGGTGCGTGCGTATGAGTGGGGAGACGCCGATCGCGCTGTGGTGTTCGGAGCGATTAGCGCGTGCGCGGGCTGCGGGACACCGGCGAGCCGCGAATCGTTGATTGGATTGGCTACACGCGCCGGGTTTCCGGATTTAGAGTTGGAGACATACTTCGATGGCAACGGCGCATCGGTGGAGGAGGCTGTCGAGAAATTGTTAGCGGCGCGGTGATGGATGTAGCGTGGGCCGGGTGCGATGCGTGCGCGTGGGAGAAATTGAGAGCGTAGGAGCACGGCCTGCGCGGCAGGCTATGCCACGGGTTGCGCGCACCGTTTACGGTACACGTGCTGGCGTTGCGCGGCCAAAACTGGCTACCCCCTACTCGGCGCGCAGGGCTTCGAGAGGGCTGGCGTTGGCCGCGCGGCGCGCGGGAATGTAGCTGGCGGCGAAAGCGCTCGCCACGAGCACGATGCCAACGGCGATGAACGTCGCAGGGTCAAATGGACTCACCCGAAACAGCATCGACCTGATCAGTGAAGTGAGCACCAGCGCGCCGGCGGCACCAATCGCTGCACCGATCAGCGCCATGCCGACGCCTTCCCGAACCACCATCTGCAAAATTTCGCGCGGCTGCGCGCCGAGCGCCATGCGGATGCCGAGCTCTCGAATGCGCTGGCCAACGGCGAGCGCCATGATGCCGCCGATGCCCGTGGCCGCGATCACCAGGGCGAGCAGCGCGAACACGCCGAGCAGACTCGCCGTGAGACGCGGCGACTCGAGCGAATCGCGGCGCGCTTGCTCGATCGACATTTCATGCGTAACAGCGGTTTGCGAATCGACTTCGCGGATCACGTTGCGGATTCGCTGAGACATTGCCGAAGGATCCGCCGCCGTACGAACGATCAGTGTCGCTGGATCCGGCTCCTGCGCCATCGGCGCGTAAATCTCCGCCGTGGCTGCGTGGTTGAGTCCGAAATCTTTTACGTTGCCCACCACGCCGACAATTTCGATCCAGCTCTTGCCCTGATTGAACGAGACGCGCTTGCCCAGCGGATCCTCCGTAGGCCAAAGGAGCCGGCGCAACTCCTGATTGATGATGGCCACCGAGGGGTGCTTCCGATTGTCCGTCTC
The DNA here is from genome assembly GCA_963702125.1 of uncultured Acidobacteriota bacterium. Lineage (GTDB taxonomy): Bacteria > Acidobacteriota > Terriglobia > Acidiferrales > UBA7541 > Palsa-295. The sequence continues at coordinate 1,252,084 of OY969716.1, read as the reverse complement.
TTCGAAAACGCGACCGCTTTGCAGAGGAATGCCCAAAGCCTTGAAATAATCGGGCGATACGGCCGTGGCGGCCGTCACGGGAGGTTTCGCGCCAGGCTCGGGTGCGCGGCCTTCGACCATGAAAGGAATCACGCCAGGCCCAACGGCGACCAGCTCGGCCTCCAAAGGATAATTCGAAGCGGTGGCTGCGGCCGTGACGCCGGGTTCAGCCTGAACGCGATCGGTCAGCTTTTTGGCCGCTGCGGCGTACTGCTCCTGACCAGCATACTTCGACCAGTTGAAATTGAGCTTCATCGCAAGAACGTGTTCGGGGACAAAGCCGGGGCTGACGCGCTGGATATTCAAAAGGCTGCGCAGCATCAGTCCCGCGCCAACGAGCAACACGAACGAAAACGCGACCTGGCAAACGATCAATGCGCTGCGCAGCCGGTTGCGCGAACGGCCCAGGCCCGCGCCGGCGCTGCCCTGTTTCAGGCCGCTCGAAATATCCGCCCCAGAGAAAAGCGCGGAGACGGTGCCGAAGATCAGGCTTGTGGCAAACGCCGCTGCGAAAGTGAAGAACAGAACGCCGGAGTCAATCTGAATCTCTCGTGCGCGAGGCGTGAGTCGCGCGGCAAACGCGGTGAAGAGTTCGAGGCTTGAATTCGCCAGCAGCAATCCCAGGCCGCCGCCAATCGCGGCGAGAATAAAACTCTCGGTAAATAGCTGGCGCAGCAGGCGAATCTTTCCAGCGCCCAGCGCGGACCGGACGGCGAGTTCCCGTTCGCGGCGAGCGACGCGCGAAAGCGTGAGGTTCGCGACGTTCGCGCAGACGATCAGCAAGACGAATCCGGCGGCGGCGAGCAGCGCAAGCAGAATCGTGCGCGCGCCACTGGTGAGTTCGGACTTCAACGGCGTGGCCGTGACGGCGATTCCGTTTTCCGGCTTGTAGGACGCGGGATATGCAGCGGCCAGGCGGCTGGTGATGGTGGCGAGGTCGGCGCGCGCTTGATCCTGCGTGACGCCCGGCTTGATGCGGCCGAAAAGCTCCATCATGCGCTCGTCGCGGCCTTGAATCATGTCGTCGCTTGAGCGGTAGGGACACGCGGACGTGGGCATGTACACGTCGTCCTCGTCAGGATACTGCGGAAGCGGCGGCAGGACGCCGACGACGGTGTGAACCTTGTCGTTCATTTCAAAAGTCTTGCCGACGATGTCCGGATCGCCGCCGAATTTGTCACGCCAGTACTCGTGGCTGAGGACGAGGACGGCGGGCGCGCCGTGTTTTTCATCGTCGGAGGTAAACGTGCGGCCGAGAACCGGCGAGACGCCGAGCATCGGGAAATAATTCGCGGAGACGACGCCGGTGCGGACGCGGTCGGGATCGCCGTGACCGAACAGTGTGAACGACATGCCGTGATATTCGGCGATGTCGGTGAACGTCTGGTTCTGTGAGCGGTAGTCGTTGATTTCCGGCACAGAGAATTGAATGTCGCGGACCGACATCTTCTCCGCGGGGTGGCGAAGCATCACGAGGCTTGCGCCGTCGCGGTACGGAAGCGGACTAAGCAGCACGGCGTGGACGACGCTATAGATCGCGGTGTTGGCGCCGATCCCGAGCGCGAGTGTGAGAATCGCCGTGAGCGCGAAGCCGGGCGATTTCCGCAGCGTGCGCACGGCGTAGCTCACGTCCTGCGTCAGAATGTCCCACTGGTCGCGCGGCGACGTGGTGAAGAATTCTTTGAGTGCGGCCAGCCACAGGCGAACTGCGTTCATCGGCGTCCTTTCTACAAGCTACTCGCTCCTCATATGGTCGCACGTCGGCGGCCAGAGTCGCGCGGCGTAAGTGGCTGTGCACACTCAAGTTGCAGCGCGCGAGTGCGGCACCGCGGCAAAGCAGTGTCCGCTCGTGGGACTCGCGATGGCATGGGCGGACAAACTTAGCGCAGGCTAGCCAAGTCGAAACTCGCTTCGAGATGCTGGCCGTCCGGCGAATCGACGCTGAGCGTGGTGGAATCGGCTTCGATTTTTTTGGCGGAGTATTCGAGGTCAACTGTAGCGCCGACTGGACTGAAAGGTCCCATGTCGTTGGGGCCGTTGTTCGCAAAAATGAAATTCCCGCCGGAGCTGGCCGGAAGAATCACGCGGCCTTCGCCCTGTGTGAGTTTGATTTTGAAGTCCTGCCAGAACGGCGCGTACGTCGGCGTCACCGAGTCCGCGGGATTGGTTTGCTCAATGGTGAAATCATTCGCGACGTAGATCGTGACGTGGGCGTAAACCTTCATCGGCTTGTCTTGAAAGTCTTGCACGGCCGTCGGCGCGTTGTAGTTCATGAGTTTCGAAGCGTGAAGGACGATCTGCGAGAACGGTGTATCGATGCTGACGTCGGAAATGTAGGCGCCGCGCGACGGCTTGTCGAAATGGCGTGAGTACTTCGCCAGAAATTCGGACGTGATTTCGTCGTTGCGGTGGCCGATGAAGTAGGCGTCGCGGATGTCGGTGGAGGAAAGAGGATAGACGTACGCCGCAAGCGCAGGGGCGACGCAGGCGAGAACCAGTATGAATGCCGCGGCGGTCGTAAGCCGCGAGTGGACGCGTGTGAGCATGGCAGCCTCTGGGTGTGGCCACAGAATAGAACGGATTGTACCGCGGCTTAGGTAGGGTTGGTTATACGCCGCGTTACGTGAGCGTGGACTATTTGGCGGTCGCGTTTGCCTGATCGAACGCGTGCGAGTGGAAGGCCAGCGACGCGGGAAAGTGGCGCGCGAAATAGTCCCAATCGTGGCCGCCGGGGTAGAGATGGAATTCGTGTGGGATTTTCTTCGCAACGAGCAGCTCGTGGAACTCCTGCGCGCCTTTGTAGAATCCGAAGTCGTCATCGGTACCGCAATCGAAATAAATCGCAAGGCCGGTGGGGCGGGGCATCGATTTCACTATTGCGAACGGACTTTGGCGCTGCCAGAATCCGCGGTCGATAGGATCGCCGAATGTGCCGCCCAGCTCGGCGGAGACGCGTTCGCTCTGCTCGTCTGTGATTTCGATGTCGGGTAGCTTGTCGGCCAGCGCCGGGCTGTGCGCGCTTACCGAGCCAAATTCATTTGGATACTTAAAGCCGAAACGCAGCGCGCCGTAGCCGCCCATGGACATGCCGGTGATGCCGCGGTTGGCGCGTCCTGGCTTAATGCGGTAACGCGATTCCATTGCCGGGAGAAATTCGCGCATAAAGAAGTCTTCGTAGTGGACCTTGCCGTCTTTCGAGTTGATGTAGAACGAGCGGCCGCCGTCGGGGGCGATCACGATGAACTCGCCGATTTTTTTCTGATCGACCAGGTCCTGCAAAATATTCATGCCGCCTGCGCGGAGCAACACCTGCTCGTTGCCACCGAGGCCGTGAAGATAGTAGAGAACGGGAAATTTGGCGGCCGTGCTTGCGTCGTAGCTCGGCGGCAGAAACGCGCAGTACTTCACCGGATGGCCGAGAATCTTGCTGGGCACCGACCGGCACTCCGCGCGGACTTGCGCATGAGCCGCAGGCATGAACGCCAGCGTGAGCAGCGCTAAAACGGACGCGCCAATGAACGCCCGGACCTTGCGCGACACTTCCCTACTCATACCGCAGCGCCTCGACGGGATCGAGCTTCGCCGCACGCGAGGCCGGATACATACCCGCGATCAGGCTCACGAAAAATGAAAAACCGATCGCCGAACCGACGAGCCACAGCGGCACGGACGACAGGTCGATCGGCGGCAATCCTTGCTTCTTCAGGTAAGCATTCGTGGCGAAATTCAGCGCCCGTCCGATGGTCCAGCCGAGGAATACGCCAGCGATTCCGCCGAGGAGCCCCATCGCTCCCGCTTCCGCGAAAAACAGACGGCGCACGTCGCGATCGGCCGCGCCCAGTGCTTTCAAGATGCCGATCTCGCGCCGGCGCTCAAGAATCGCCATCACCAGCGTGTTGATGATGCCCAGCGAAGCGACGGTGAGCGCGAGGCTGCCAAAGATCCCGAGCAGCGAGTCGAACACGATGAAGACGAGCCGGAGATTTTTCGTGGCGTCGAGAATTGAAAACGTGCCAAATCCCATTTTTTTGATCGCGTCTTCCACGGACTGCACCGCGGCCGGATTTTTCACACGGACGGTAAGGCTGTCGTAACTGACTTTGCCGTTCTGGCCGCGGAGCATCTCGCGCATGTCCGTGGGCTGCGCGATTTTTAGAGCCTGCGCGATCGCAAGCGGAATGAGCAAGCGTCCCCGACCAAAACCACCGAAGCCAGCTGCCGGCTCGGTCTCCACGACGCCGACAATTTTCAATTTTTTCTCGCGCGTCACCACCGAAAAGCCGGCGCCTTCGTCATCCTCTGCCGGGGCATCCGCGCTCGCGCCGGAACCCTTCGATCCGGATTTCTCCGAATTGTCTGGCGGCAGCGCCTGGCGCTCGCCGTAACGCAGCGAGAGTTCCTTGCCGATCAGCGAACTGGGGTTGTCGGAAAGCTGCTTGGCGAATTCAATCTGCAGAATCGCTTCGGGCGCGTCGGGCGCGCTGAAGAATTTTCCGTTCATGCCATCGTAGGCGCCATCGTCGCGCGCAGACACCGGAATGCCGGCGGCCGTGGTGCTGAACGATTTACCTTCGAACGCAATTTCCGTCGGAAACCGAACTTCGGGATAGACCTCGACGACGTTGGGCAGCTCGCTCAGTTCCTTGCGCGCAGGATCGTCGATGCGGCGTGGAGGTGTGGCGTCAGCGGCTTCATTCTGCATCGGGCCGCCAAAGCCGCGCATCGTGGATTTCGACATCACGATCACGGCGTCGAACAGGCCGGAGTGCGTGAGCCGCGAGCTGGCCAGTTCCTGCAGGCCGACTCCGAGCGACAGCATCGCAACCAGCGACGCAACGCCAACGGCGATGCCAAGCGTCGTGAGCGAATTGCGAAGCATCGCTTCTCGAAGATTGCGGGCTGCGAGTTCGGTGAGATCGCCGAGCTTCATACGCGCACCCCGTCGCTGATGAGTTTGCCGTCGCCCATGGTGATGATCCGCCCCGCGTAGCGTTCGGCGCGCGCGCGATCGTGAGTGACCATCACAATTGTCATCCCGAGTGTGCGATTAATTTCGGTGAGCAGGTCCATAATCGCGTCGCCCGTGTGGCTATCGAGGTTTCCCGTAGGCTCGTCGGCCAGCAGAATCGTCGGGCGATTCACCAGAGCGCGAGCAAGGGAAGCACGCTGCTGCTCGCCGCCGGAAAGTTCCGTCGGCCGGTGCGAAAGGCGCGCTGTGAGCCGTACGCGGTCCACTGCTTCGCGGACGCGCGCTGGACGTTCGCCGCGCTCAACCTCAGCGAGGCGCAGCGGCAGTTCAACGTTCTCCTCGAGCGTCATGCGCGGCAGCAGATTGAACGCCTGAAACACCATGCCGATCGTATGGCTGCGGTGGTGCGCCAGCTCGCCAGACGACATCTCCGCTAGATTTTTCCCGTGCGCGTAGATCGCGCCGGACGTGGGCCGGTCAAGCCCGGCAAGCAGATTGAGCAGCGTGGATTTGCCGGAGCCGGAACTGCCGAGCAGAGCGACAAACTCGCCGGCCTCGACCGTGATCGTCACTCCATTTACAGCGGGAACCTGGCTATCGCCCATCTGGTAGATCCGCATCACGTGCTCGGTGCGGATGGCGTGGCTTCCTGTGGCTTCGGGCATCGTCCTCTCTATGGTAATACGCTTAGATGCGATGGCGAGTTACCGCGAATTAGGAGTTTGCGGGCGCGCCGCTGGGTTCGAACGGAGGCTCCAGCGGGCGGTTGCGGGGTGTGCGTCGGCGCGTTATCTTTTGTTATAGCCGTGCGGTGGCGGCTGAAACGGTCTCGAAGCTTTCTGGTCCCGTGTCTAGCTTAATCGCTCGTCCAAGCTACCGATCTCGCGCACGTTCGCGGCTGTTTGCCGTGTTGGCGGTGGTGTTCGCGGTCGCGTGCCCATGGCGTGCCGCGCGAGCGCAAGCGAATGAGCCGCCCGGCCCGATCTGGGAGTACAAAGAAAAAGTACCGCTCTCGATCGGCGAGGTGCGGCGCGGCGAGGTCTGCGTCACCTTTGAGCCGTACCTTTCGGCGGACGATTTTTTCGAGGGTCTGCAGCGCCTCGATCTGCCGTCCGGGCCGGTTTATCGCAAGAACGCGTCGCCCGTGACGCACTTCCCCACCTACCTGACGATCGAGATGTACGTGAACATCCATGAGTGCGACACAAACCTGTACACGCCGGCGGCGTCTCCGGATTTTGTGGCGGGGATGAAGATTCGCGCGCAGTGGAAACGCAATCTCGACATGCGCCCTGCGGATTTTACGATTGAGAAGGTGCCGCTGAATTTGGAAGAAGGCGACAACCGGCTCCTCTTCGTGCTGCGCATCAAGAATCAGGATGTGCCGCTCACGGACCATCTGATTGTGTCGGTAACGACGGACCGCGGGAAGCTGCTTTCGCGCATGTCAGCGAGGTTGTAGGTCAGTAGCATAGGCAATCTTGCCTGCATGCAGTCGTTGTCAGGAATTCTGCCGGGCACGCTGGGCGGCGACCCATTCGAGAAACGTGCGCATGCGCGCTCGTTCACGCCACATCAGGCTGATGAACGCGGCGCGATCGAGGTGCGCGGCATCTTTGCCGAAGTAAGTTTCGAAGCGCCACTGTAAATACGGCGAGGCCCAGGGACGCAGACGGTGGCCCTTCGCGGTAATCCAGTAGTAGCGCAGCGCGTTCAACATGCTCGGGCGAGCCGCCGTCGCGCTGATGCTAGAATTGTTTGGTGAGTTCCCCATCGAATCCCGCCGCGGAAGAACATTACTACGCAGGAATCGATTTTTTCGGCGCCGGAAAGCTGGCCGAAGCCGTCACGGAATATCAAACAGCGCTGGAGATCGATCCTGGATTTGCCGACGCGCTGCATGGCCTGGCGCAAGCCTATCACGCTCAACAGGATTTTGACCGCACGATCGCGACCGCGCACCGCATTTTGGCGCTCGACGCCGAAGACGTGCTGGCGTGGACCACGATTTCGCGCGCCTATCAACGCAAAGGCATGGTGCCTGAGGCGGAAGCTGCGGGCAATAAAGCGCGCGTCCTCGGATGGAAGATTCAGTTACGCGAACAAAACAAGCTCGCTAAGCCGCAGTCGTAATGCGGGACGCAAGCCTTCGATTGTCACGGCACAGCGCCATCGCCCACTCGACGCAAGGCTATGAAGCACAATTCCTCGGTCGAACGTGCGTGCCTTTTACAACCTTAATCGGCGGGACCGTTGGGATTGGTGCCAAGGTCGCCGAACGGCCACAGGCCGAGCGCTTTCAGCACGTCGTCGTCGTGCTTATCGACGAGCATGCGCGCGGTTTTCTCGGGCGACCACGGCGCGGCGAAGCGATCGGTGCGATTCGCAATCCAGAATGCCGTGAGCGCCATGATCGCGGCGTTGCGGTCGAGCACATCCGCCGAGACGTGGTCAAGCGTATCGACGGCGGAGTGGTGGGTGTATTTATAGTCCGTCGTGTCCTGATTCAGGTTGATGCCCGGCAGGCCCTGCAGCGTGAAGGAAAGCGTATCGGTGCCGAATTCCACTTCGTCATCGACGCTCATCTTGCCAAATGCCTGCAGCGATTTTGCGAATGGCTCGGTGGCTTGAATCAGATCGTTGCGTCCGCCGAGCTGCAAGCCGGTGACGGCTCCTTGCCCCGCATCGAGAATAATCGCACCGAGATGATTCGGCAGCTCGGCTTTGTGCTGCTTCACGTAGGCAAGCGAACCGAGCAACCCTTCCTCTTCTCCGGTGAAAAGCACGAAGCGTATCGTGCGCTTCGGCTTGAGACCGGACTTCATGATCGCTGAAGCCGCGCCAAGCGTGGTGGATGTGCCGGCACCGTTGTCCGTCGCGCCCGAGGCGAGATCCCATGAATCGAGGTGCCCGCCAACGACGATCACCTGCTCCGGATGCTCGGTGCCGCGAATTTCGCCGATCACGTTCGCCGACTGCACGGGCCCGTCGCTGAACTTATTTTGTACATTGATCTTGATTCGCACCGGTACGCCGCGCTCCACATAGCGCTGCAGCTGCGCCTGATCCTCGGCGGACATGCTGACCACGGGAATGTCGTACGAAACGTTGAAGCCCAGCGCGCCGGTGTGCGTGAGGTGCATGCCCGCGGACGGACGACCACCCTGGCCGCCGATCACGGCGACAGCGCCATTCGCTTGCGCAGCTTTCAGCAGGTCGCCGAACTTCAGAAAACCCATCATGCGATTTGCGGGCGGCTGGCCTTGCTGGTACGCCAGCAGAATCTTTCCGCGCCAGCTCGCGGCGTTGTTTTTGATCTCGCTGTCGATGTCAAACGTGTTGACGCCGGCCAGCGCGGCTTCTACTCCGCCCGCAGGCGTCGAGCCGACCCAACCCATCGCGTCCACCATCAGGCTGCGGTGAATCGGCGCGACGAGTTCGGCGGACGCAGTGCCTCGCGTCCAGCCGCGAAACACCTGATACGACTCGGTGTGAACGTTTTCAAGGCCGATCGATTTCATCGTCGCGACGCCCCAGTCGATGGCGCGCTGGCCTTCGGGCGAGCCGGTGACGCGCGCGCCGATGTCGTCGCTGATCTGCTCGAGGTACGTGTAGGCCGTCGGCTGCATCATGGCCTGGCCGGCGACCGCCGCGAGCGATTCCAACGTTGCGGAATCCAGCGGCGGCGCGGCCGATTGCGATGGCGCGGGTGCTTGCGCCACCACCGGAAGAATCGGAGTGCAGGTGAAAACGATGGCGACGGCTGCCGCGACGGATTTGCGGAACATGCTGGGACGCTCCTTATCGGCGAAGCAGAATCTCGTTCGCGCGCGGAATCGAATTATTCGTTCGCGATTTTTACGGCCGCCGCGACCAGGTCGGCATTGTCTTTCGCGGGCTTGCCATCGGGCAGCAGCACGGTGTCTTCGAGGCCGATGCGTGTTTGCCAGCCGCGTTTCTTCGCTTCGCGCAGCAAGGGCCACACGGTCGCGTTGTGGCCGTGAAGCAGGCGCGGAGTCTCAATCCACACGCGCGTCAGCAGCGCGTCCATCTTCTCCACCACTTCCAGCGCTTCCGCCACGGTCTCGTGCTCGGGCTCAAACATCGCGCGATCGCAAATGTTCGCCACGCCGGCGCGCGTGAAATTTTTCGCCGCCTGCTCGGTGCCGAGTCCCGCTTCGATATGAACACCCTGCGATACGCACCAGCGCGCCAAATCCACCGCGCCCTCTTCGCCGAAATTGATCGAGACGAACGGCGGCGGAATGGCCCAGCTCATCACTTTTTTCAGGCGCGCGTCGGTGCCCTTCACGATCCACGCGCCGGTGCTGATGCCAAAGCCGGTCTTGGGGATCGCTTTGCGGACGGCTTCCACCGCCGTGGCGACGTCGCTGGATTCGAGACTCTCGACGCCTGCGGCGTTGTAAACGTGGAGATGGACCGCGCCTGCTCCGGCGGCAACTGCGGCGCTCGCGGCGGCGGCTAGTTCGGCCGGGGACTGCGGCACTCCGGCGTGGTCTTTGCGTGAACGGTTTCCGTTTAGTGCGACTTCAATCAGCATTCAGTAGCTCCTCGCAGCAAAAGATAGTGCCACAAAACGACCGAAAGATTGAAATGCAGAGATGAGCTTGGAAGCGGCCAACTTGGCGCGACGGACTGCGACGCGCACAAAAAAAGACCGGGAAACTGTAATGTCTCCCGGCCTCGACTACCCTGCGGAGATGCAAACTCTGCTGCCGGCTACAGCGCGGCGCACACCGACTTCACTTCGGTGTAGTGCTCGAGCGCTTCGTGCCCCATCTCGCGGCCCCATCCGGACTGCTTGTAGCCGCCAAAAGGAAGCGCCGCGTCAAACACGTTGTAGCAGTTGATCCACACGGTCCCCGCTCGCAACTTCGCGGCGAGAGCGTGGGCCTTCTTGATGTCGCGTGTCCAAATGCCCGCCGCCAGGCCGTACATCGAATCGTTGGCCTGCGTGACCAGCTCGTTCGGATCGCTGAATGGAATCGCGGTGACCACCGGCCCGAAAATTTCTTCCTTCACCACTTTCATGTTTGGGTTGGTGTTTACGAGCACCGAGGGCTTCACGAAGTAGCCCTTGTCGCCGATTCGTTCGCCGCCGCCGAGGGATTTCGCGCCTTCCTTCTTCCCCTCTTCCATGTAGCCGAGCACGCGGTGCATCTGTTCTTCGGAAACCAGCGGGCCCATGTCGGACTCGGGATCGAAGCCCTGCCGCACGCGAATCGATTCGGCCTTTTGCGCGACGCCATCGACGACCTTATCGAAAATGCTCTTCTCGATGAAGAGACGCGAGCCGGCCGAGCAGACTTGGCCTTGGTTATAGAAGATGGCCGCTGCGGCGCCGGGAATCGTGGCGTCGATGTCGGCGTCGCCGAGGACTACGTTAGGCGACTTGCCACCGAGTTCTAGCGAGACTTTTTTCAGGTTGCCGACCGAGGCTTTGATGATGAGCTTGCCCACTTCGGTGGAGCCGGTGAACGCAACCTTATCTACATCGGGGTGCGCAGCAAGCGCGGCACCGGCCGTTTCGCCGTAGCCGGGAACGATATTCACCACGCCATCGGGGAAGCCGACTTCGGTGATCAGTTCGCCGAGTCGCAGCGCGGTGAGCGGCGTTTGCTCCGCGGGCTTCAGCACGATCGTGCAGCCGGCTGCGAGCGCCGGAGAGAGCTTCCACACGGCCATCAGCAGCGGGAAGTTCCACGGGATGATCTGGCCGACGACGCCGACGGGCTCACGCAGCGTGTAGGCGAAAAATTTTCCGGGCTGGCGCAGGCCGAGCGGGATCGTGTTGCCTTCGATCTTCGTCGCCCATCCGGCGAAGTAGCGGAAATTGTCGATCGAAAGCGGAATGTCTCCGGCGCGCGCGACCTTCAGCGGCTTGCCGTTGTCGAGCGATTCGAGCTGCGCGAATTCTTCGGCGTTCTTTTCGAGCGCGTCGGCGAGGCGCCAGATCAGCTTGCCGCGTTCGCTCGCGGACATTGTGGACCACGGGCCGGTTTCAAACGCGGCGCGCGCGGCTTTCACGGCGAGGTCGATGTCGGCCTTATCCCCTTCGGCTACGCGCGAAAGCACTTCGCCGGTGGCCGGATTGTAAGTCGGAAAAGTTTTGCCGGACTGCGCATCGACCCACTTGCCGTTGATCAGCATTTTCTGCTGCTTGGCGACGTACTGCGTGACTTTCGAATCGGGTGTTACCGCGGCGGTTGCTGTGGCCATTTTGTACCTCCGTCTATCGGCTGATGATATGCGCGTAGCAGTTGAATTGGCAATAGGACGGATAAGCGCCGGTTATGGGTGGGAGCGGCGTGGGAGGAACGAATGGGAGCGCTATTCGCCCGCAAGTTCGGGAGAACGGAGGCGCCAGGCAAGGTCTTCGATGCGGCGCAGGATGTCTGTGAAGACTTCTTCGTGTGAGGGAACGTCCTCGCCGAATGGATCGCGGATCGACCAGTCCTCAAATTCATGCCCGGCGAAGTACTTCTGCCCGGAGACGCCGGACATATTGATCACCAGGTCCGGCTTGCCGAGTTTGTGGCTGTGCAGGCCCTTCGAGTACTGCCCTTCGTAGGAAATTTTGCGCTGGGTGAGCACGGCGCAGACAGTTTTGTCGATGAACCCCAGCGGATTGAGCCCTGCGCTCTCGGCGATGATGATGTCACCTGCAACGTGGCGCGCGATCGCTTCGGCCATCTGGCTGCGCACGCAATTCCCCATGCACACGAAGAGTACTTTTTTCTGCGAGGCGCCGGGCGCTGCGTTGGCGTCGGACTTGTGCGCCGGTTTGTGGCTGTTTGAGGTCACTTCACTTTCCCCGAGACGATGTCCACGAAATATTTGTGGATCGACGAGTCGTCGGTCAGCTCCGGATGAAACGTCGATGCCAGGATTTTACCCTGCTTCACGAAAACCGGGTGCCCTTCGTATTCGCCGAGCACTTCAACGTCTTGCCCGATCGATTCGATAATCGGCGCGCGGATGAAAACCATTTCGATCGGCGCTTCGCTGAGCTTCGTGCGTCCGCAGTGGACGTCGCTGGCGATCTGGCGCCCGTAGCCGTTGCGCAGCACGCTCACGTCGAGTAGGCCGAGCGAGTCTTGCTTCGGGCCGTGAACTTCTCGCGCGAGCATGATCGCGCCGGCGCAGGTGCCGAAAAGCGCGCCGCCGTCCTTCGCCCCGAAATTCTTCAGCGCGTCGAACAGGCCTTCTTCTTTCATCACTTTCAGGTGCGTGGTGGATTCGCCGCCGGGGAGGATCACGCCCTTTAGGCCTTCGAGATCTTCAGGAGTGCGGACGAACACGGGATGCTCGCCCAAGCGCTTCAGCGATTTTGCGTGCGCCTCGTAGTCGCCTTGAATCGCGACGATGCCGATGTCGGCTCTAGCGGTGGTGGTCATACAAATTCAGAATCGTGGAACATGTCACAGAGAAAACCGAGAAAAACGGAGGGCACGGAGAATTTTATAATGAACGATCCGCCGTGCCCTGTTGCCGTGTACGGGGTGCGGCTTACCAGCCGCGGGTCTGCATCAGATCTTTTTCGTCCATCTGGCGGACGTCGAGGCCCTTCATCGGCTCACCGAGTTCGGCGGACGCTTCGAGCACCGCCTTCGGATCCTTAAAGTGCGTGGTGGCTTTCACGATGGCGCGTGCACGCTGCGCCGGATCGCTCGACTTGAAAATGCCGGAGCCGACGAATACGGCTTCTGCGCCGAGCTGCATTACGAGCGCGGCATCGGCGGGAGTCGCAACGCCGCCCGCAGAGAAATTCGGCACGGGCAGCTTTCCGTTCTTCGCCACCCAGCTCACCAGTTCGAGCGGCGAGCCGAGTTCCTTCGATTCGCGCACGAGTTCTTCCTGGCCGAGCGTGGTGAGCCGCTTCATCTGGCTCACGATGGTGCGCATGTGGCGGACGGCTTCGACGATGTTGCCCGAGCCCGCCTCGCCCTTGGTGCGAACCATCGCCGCGCCTTCCGCGATGCGTCGCAGCGCTTCACCCAGATTGCGCGCGCCGCAGACGAACGGAACTTTGTAGGCATGCTTCCACACATGATGCTCTTCGTCGGCCGGCGTGAGCACTTCGCTCTCGTCGATGAAATCCACTTCGAGCGCTTCGAGCACTTGCGCTTCGGCGAAGTGGCCGATGCGCACCTTGGCCATCACCGGAATCGAAACCACGTCCATGATGTCGCGAATAATTTTCGGAGCGGCCATGCGCGCCACACCGCCTTCTTTGCGAATGTCGCTCGGCACGCGCTCGAGCGCCATCACGGCGCAGGCGCCCGCATCTTCGGCGATCTTGGCCTGCTCGGCGTTGGTCACGTCCATGATCACGCCGCCCTTCAGCATTTCCGCCAGGCCGACTTTTACGCGCCACTCGTTGTTGTTCAGCGATTCCATTTCTGTTCTCCCGGCACTGCCGTTTGAAATGTGCTGCGAATCCCGTCTTGCCTAACCTTGCGGCGCTTCCGATGCCGCTTTCTCGCGCCTTGCTTTCGCTTCGAGATTTCTCACATCCGATTCGAGCAGCGTAACGAAACGCCCCTTCGCTCGCGCAAGCAGGTGGCTCGTTTCCGCGTCCCAAATTTCGCCCTGGATCAACAGGCTGCGGCCCTTCATCTCCAGCTCAAAGCCTTCCACGCGCAACATCCGATCCACCGGCACCGGCCGCAAGTATTCGACGTTCAGCTCCGCCGTCACCGCGCGCACATTGCGAAAGCGCGAAACCTTGCCCATCGCTTCGTCGAGCACCGTGGCGATAATTCCGCCGTGTATAAATCCCGGCCCACCTTCGTACTCGGCGCCAAGGCTGAAGACGCCGCGAATGTGCCGCGCCACGTCGTCCTGTTCGAACGTCAACTTCATGCCGCGCGCGTTGCGATCGCCGCAGCCGAAGCAATTGTTCTTCGGATTGGGAGGCAGCAGCACGCGTCGTATCCCGTTAGACCAGCGCCACGCGCGAATGCCACTCAGAGCGCGCTCCGCGGCGGCGTTTGCGCAGCTCGGTTCTGAGTATCTCACCGAGCGTCTCAGCGCCGCGCATGATTCGAGCTTCATCCACACTCGCAAAGCCGAGCCGCAGCGTGTTCGGCTGCGGATTCTGGAAATAAAAATGGCGACCTGGAACGTACAGCACGCCGCGTTCGCGCGCGTGAATCAGCAACTCACCCGCATCGAATCCCGGCGGGAGCGTGACCCACACGGACATACCGCCGTCCGGCCGCGTCCACGTGGTTTCTTCCGGCATGAACTTTCGCAGCGCTTCCTCCACCGCTTCGAGGCGCGCGCGGTATGACTTTTTGATTCTTGCGATGTGCTTCGCAAGGTAGCCGCGCTTCACAAATTCGGCGAGCGTTGCCTGCGAAAGCTGGTCGGTGTGCAGGTCGGTGGACTGCTTGATCAAGCGCAGGCGCTCAATCGCGCTCTTCGGGCCAATGCACCATCCGACGCGCACGCCGGGAAACGCGATCTTCGAAAAGCTGTCGATCTGAATCACATTGCCGTGACGATCGAGCGATTTCAGCGATGGCTCTGCCGTGCCGCGCAGGCGCAGGCGGCTATAAATCGCGTCCTCAATGATCGGAACTTGGTAGTGCGCCGCGATTTCGAGCAGGCGGCGACGCGCAGCAACTGGAAGCGCTGTGCCCGTCGGATTATGAAAGTCCGGAGTGACAAAAATAAACTTCACGCGATTCTGCGTCAGCACGGATTCGAGCGCGTTCAGATCGAGGCCAACGTAGCCGTTGCGCTTCGAATCGGTTTCAACGCCAACCGCGAGCGTGCGCACACGCGCGCCGGAAAAAATCGCCAGCGCGCCGGGATACGCAGGATTTTCGAGCGCGACGGAATCGCCCGGCCGCAGAAACGCTTTGCAAACGAGATCGATGGCCTGCTGGCAGCCGTCGGTGATCAGCAGTTCGTCGTCGCGGACTGTGAGGCCTTCTCCGCGGAAGAAATCGATCATCACGCGCTTCAGCGGCTCGTAGCCGTCGGACGAGCCGAGCTGCAAAACTTTTCGGGCGGACTCTTTCAGCACCGTGTTCGCGCACTTGCGGAATTCTTCCACAGGGAAAAATTCTTCAGGCGGGCGCGCGGTGACAAAACCAATCGCGTCGGCAGGAATATCGGGCATCAAGCGGCTAATGCCATCTTCTGCGCGCTCATCGGCAAAAAGCGATTCCCAGCGCGTGGCGCCGCCATTGCCGTTGGTGCGCGGCGGAGGCGAAAACTGGCGGATGGGCGAGCCACAAATGTAAGTTCCTCGGCCGACGTGGCCCTGAATCAGGCCTTCGGATTCGAGTTCGGCGTACGCGTTCGCCACAGTCGTGCGGTGAACGCCAAGCTGTGCGGCCAATTCGCGGCTCGCAGGAATGCGGTCGCCGGTGCGAAGCTCGCCGGTGTGAACCAGCGAACGCAGCTGGTCGCGCAACTGCACATACAGTGGAATGTGGCTTTCGGGCTGGAGATGAAGTGGGAGCATTGGTTCGTCTCTACGGGCCAATCTACAGGAGAAATTGTATCAGTAAAGAGCCAAAATGTCTGCGACTGTCACCAAGGCCTACGAAAGGCGAAACATTCCACGGAGAACACCGAGAAAGGCATGAGGACACGGAGAATTCTGCAAAGGGCAAAGCTTCTCGGTGCCCTCCGCAGTTCTCGGTTTTCTCTGTGAAATGTTTTGAATTGCCGTTGTTCGCGCCGCGATTTTCGCTACAATCCGCCACAATTGCGGAGGCTCGACGATGCGAACGACTTGGCGTGCGATGGCGACAGGCACCTTAGCGGCAGCGTTTGCCTTTGCTGCGTCGCCAGTGCCGTTGGCGCACTCGCAAGCTGCCTACGTAACCTCGCAATCGAATCTCGACGCCCGCAAATGGTTTCAAGACGCCAAATTCGGGATGTTCATCCACTGGGGCGTGTACAGCGTGCTCGCCGACGGCGAATGGGTCGAACAGCTTCGCCCAATCTCGAAGCACGACTACGAAAAACTCCCCGCCTTCTTCAATCCGCAGAAATTTGACGCCGCCGCCGTTGTGAGCCTCGCGAAAGCCGCCGGCATGAAATACATCACCGTCACCACAAAGCATCACGACGGCTTCGCGATGTGGGACACCAAGCAAAACGACTGGAGCATCGTCAAGCGCACTCCTTACGGCAAAGACGTGATCAAGCAGCTCGCCGACGAATGCCACAAGCAGGGCCTGAAAATTTTCTTCTACTATTCGCAGCTCGACTGGCACAGCGACGACTACTACCCGCGCGGCACCACGGGAAATTCCACCGGCCGGCCGGACTCCGGCGATTGGAACGCGTATCTCGAATACATGAACGCGCAGCTTCGTGAGCTGCTCACGAATTACGGCGAGGTCGGCGGCATCTGGTTCGACGGAATGTGGGACAAGCCCAACGCCAACTGGGAACTCTTCACCACCTACCAGCTGATTCACCAGCTGCAGCCCGCCGCGTTGATCGGCTCAAATCATCACCACAAGCCGTATGCCGGCGAAGATTTTCAGATGTTTGAACGCGACATTCCTGGCGGCAAGAACGCCGAGTGGAACAACGCCGAAACCATCAGCCAGCTGCCGCTTGAGACCTGCGACACGATGAACGGCGCGTGGGGCTTCAACGTCACCGATGACAAATACAAATCCGTGCCGGAACTGGTGCGCTACCTCGTGAAGGCCGCGGGCAACAACGCGAACCTGCTGCTCAACATCGGCCCGATGCCGAATGGCGAAGTGCAGCCTGAATTTGTCTCGCGCCTCCACGAAGTCGGCGACTGGACTTCAAAGTATGGCGAATCGATCTACGGCACACGCGGCGGCCCGCTCGCACCCGCTCCTTGGGGCGTCACCACGCAGAAGGAAGGCAAAATCTACGTCCACATCCTCGATTGGAACGCCCCCCAGCTCGCCATCGGCCCCATCGCCCAAAAAATCTCCGCCGCGCACTTGCTCGCCGGCTCCGCCGCCGTCACCTTCACTCAGTCCGCCGACGGGGTGGTGCTGAAGCTCCCCGCACGCGGAGACGCCGAGATCGACCAGGTCGTCGTCCTCGAAGCGCAGCCCGCCAAATAAAAAACGCGGATCGCATCGAATGCGACCCGCGTCTCAATATTCAAGGATGCAGCGCTGAAAGCTACTGCGTGGCGGTCTTCTCGCCGAGGCGGCGCATGCGCTCTTGGAGCTTTTTGCGCAGAGGAGCGGGGGCGTTGGGATTAAACGCGACCAAGTACCACAGTGGCTGCGTGCGATCTTTGCTCAGGCGCGCCAAGGTGGCCGCGTCGCTGTTCGGGTGACGCGCAATATTCTCGCGAATCGCCGAGTACGGATGGTGAGAGAGGCGCGCCAGCGTCTTCGAGGCAACTTTCGGGTGCTCGCTGATCAAGCGCAGCAAGTAGAAATCCTCTTTGGGCGCCTGCTTCGACAGCGACTCGAGCGTCTCCGGCCGAACCTCCGCGCCAAGCACCACGCCAACCTTTTCGTCCCAGCCCGCGTTGATGCGGTTCAGCTCCTGCGTCCGCGCGTGAATGAGTTGCTCGATCACGCGGCGTTCCTGCTCCATGCGCGGCGCCGGCAGTGCGCTGCGCTCCACCGAATCGAGCACGCGCAGCAGGTGCTGCCGCTCGCCGAAAACGATCTGGCTCGTGCGAATGGTCTTCCCTTTCGCCGCGTCCCGTACCAAGTCTGAACGTCGCATAAACCCATCACCCCATGAATGCCGCGAGCCTCAGGCACTTCCCAAGGCGGCTCGTGAATGTGTTCGATGATCGTGCGGCGCGATCCGCGGCGTGCCCCCGAGCGACGCACGGAATGCGCGGTCCCTTAAGCGATGCAAATCTGTCCGGTTGGCGCGTGGTCCGGGCGAGCCAATTCCGAGTCCCACCAGGCTGCTCGGGGCCTCGCAAGCCACCAGTGGCGATTATCCGGCCACGTTTTCCGGGAGTAAAGCGGTCCCACCGCGCGGTGTTCCCTAGGGCGCAATATGCAAAACGCATCCGAGCTGCCTGAAACGTAGTCGAAATGCATCGAACTCACGACCCGCCCGATTTGCGCTATTCTGTGGCCGACCGAGGAGATCGACCGATGTCCGACCTGGACCAACACGCCGACGAACTGGACCACTATGAAACGATGTTGGGGCCGCATCGCGGCAAGCTGGCCGTCGCGCTCGACATGGTGACGAACGCTCTAGTGCTCGTCGGCCAGCACGGCGTGTATTGCCACACCAACCGAGACGCCGACGTCCCCGTCATGGACATTCGCGTCATCACCGCCGAGCTGACCAAAGCCAAACAACTCATCCAAACCGTGATGGAAGGCATCCGCGCAGAGCGCGATTCCGCTTCGGGCTGACCGTCGCTCGACGGAGTGCGCAGCACCTTAGACTGCGGTCGCGTGCCACCGCCTTACTCACGTAAACATCAGCACTCATCTGCCGCGCGCCTAGCGGGCACGAACGCAACACGTAGGCCGGAACGTCTCGCCCGCGAGGCGCGCGAACGATCCCCGATGGACTCTACTTTCGCAAGGCGGTAGCAAGCGACCGCAGTCTAAGGCGCTCCGCGCAAAGGCTTCAGCCCGTTGAGCAACTGTAGCGTCGAATACACGTGATTCGTCATCGCTTAGCGCCTCTCCCAAATCACATCGGACCTGCCGCATCATCGACTCAATCGGAGCCGCGACCACCTTCGGGGATTCCCGGCAGCCGTTAATTTTGTGTCAACGCCGCGTAACCTTTCGCAGTCTCGCCGGTTTACCATATCGAGATCGAGATTTCGGAGTCCCCGTTGAAGGTTTTCACCGAAACCGAAGAACGGGAGCTGATCGACGCGGCCAAGCTGGACCCTGGCCGTTTCGGCGAGCTCTATGAGCGCCACTTCGAGCGCGTGTACGCCTACGTCTCCAGGCGTGTGCGCGACCGGGCCGCTGCCGAAGACGTTACGTCCGAGGTATTTCATCACGCTCTGGCCAATCTATCGAAGTTCGAGTGGCGCGGCGCTCCTTTCGGCGCGTGGCTGATGCGAATCGCCTCGAACGCCCTGGCTGACCGTTGGCGCCGCCTCTCGCGCGAGTTCGGCACCGAGTCCGCCGAAGCCACGAGCTCCGAGCCGAATCCCGAGGAGCTCGAAGTGCGCGCGCAGCTTTTCCGGCTCGTGGACTGCCTGCCGGAAGATCAGAAGCGCGTGGTGCAGCTCCGCTTCGCGCACGAAAAAAGCGTGAAGGAAATCGCGCACGAATTGGGCAAAACGGAAGGAGCGGTAAAACAGTTGCAGTTTCGCGGACTCGCTGCATTGAGGGCCGAGGTGTCGAAGCAGACGCCGAGGAAGTCAGGTGAGGCCCATGGATAACCCCATTCTTTTCGAACAACTCGATCGGGCGATCGACGCCGTACTCGCAAGGGATTCGCTCCTGCTGCGCGGCGATGGCGCTGCGCCGGACGCGGAGGTCGCGCCGCTCATTCCCATCGCGGATCAGTTGCGCGGCCTGCCTACGAATGATTTCAAGCTTCGATTGAAAGCAGATTTGGAGAGGACAGCGAAAATGGGCAGCCCATCGACCGCGACACAAACTTCGGCTTCAAGCACGAAGCAGCCTGCCCGCGATTCGTTCCCGCGCCCCGAGGGTTACCGCACCGTCACTCCCTACCTCACTGTGAAAGACGCGGCGCAACTCCTGGAATTTGTGAAGCAGACCTTCCACGCAACGGTCACCGAAGAAGTAAAAGGCCCCGCCGGCCGGCTCCACGCCGAAGTGCGCATCGGCAATTCGCAATTGATGATGGGCAGCTCGCCCGAAGGCCCGTGGTTCCCCGCTGCGCTTCACGTCCGCGTCGATAACTCCGACGAAGTGTACGAGCGCGCGCTTGCGGCTGGAGCAAAGTCGCTTCACCCGCCGCAGGATATGAATTACGGCGAACGCGCTGCGGCCGTGATCGATGCGAGCGGCAACAACTGGTACATCGCGACGCCTCACGCGGGCAAAACGCACTGGACCGCGGATATGTCTGACGTGACCGTCTATTTGCTGCCGACGAGCGCCGCAGAGATGCTGGCTTTCGCGAAGCAAGCGTTGGGCGCCGAGGAAATTATCCGTTTCGAAGCTGGCGGCTCGGTGCATCACGCGAAAATGCGCGTGGGCGACTCTGTGATCGAAATGAGCGATTTGCACGCCGGGCAGGCGCCGTTGCCGGCGATGCTCTACACGTACGTGAATGATGTGGACGCGGCGTACGACCGGGCGGTGGGCGCAGGAGCAACCTCCGTCGCCGCGCCGGCCGTGATGCCCTACGGGGATTACGTGGGAAGCGTCGCCGATCCCTTCGGCAACCGCTGGTACATGGCTTCCCCCACGCGCGCGCACCGCCCCGCGCGCGCATCGAAGTCCGAATCAAAAGTGAGCTACATCCGTCCCGGCTTCCGCACGCTTACACCCTACCTGCTCGTCAACGGCGCCGAGAAAGAAATCGAATTCATGAAGAACGGTCTCGGCGCAACGGAAAAATTCCGCGTGCCGATGGGCGACCGCATCATGCACGCGCAAATGCAAGTCGGCGACGCCGTCGTGGAGCTTTCCGACGCGAACGCCGAATTCCCCGCTCGCGCGATGATGAACATGTTTTACGTCGCGGATGCGGATGCCGCGTACGCGCGCGCCCTCGCCGCCGGTGGCACGAGCATGTACCCCGTGAGCACAAAGCCCTGGGGCGACCGTGATGGCGTTGTGGTCAGCCCGGGCGGGATCATCTGGTGCCTCACGACACGCGGTCCCGGCGATCACATCACGGCAGACACTCCGCCCCTCGTGACCGGTTTCAATGTGAAAGGTGCGCCCGCCTACATCGAATTCTTGAAGCGCGCGTTTGGTGCCGAAGAGGTTTTCACGCACCGCACGCCCGATGGTGTTGTGATGCACAGCCGCGTCCGCATCGGAAACTCACAGCTCGGCGGCGGCGACATCGTTCCCGGTGGCCCTCACGAGCGCGTAGAAATTCCGTTCCTGATGCACATGTACATCCCCGATGTGGACGCGGTGTACGCAAGCGCGCTGGCGGCAGGCGCCACCAGCGTCCGCGGTCTGGAAGACGCGCCCTACGGCGACCGCACCGCCACGGTCCTCGACCCCTACGGCAACCTCTGGTCCCTGGCCACGCACATCAAAGACGTGCACCCGTAAGCCAGCGCCGCGCGCGGGTCTCGCTGGTCAGAGCACAACGCCAAGTCCTTCGCCGCACAAAACCGCCAAGCACGCTCGCTCACCGCTAAAAGCTCCTATCGGAGTGCGGCGGGTCCTAACGCCGCTTTCGCGCACGTTTGCCGCGATCACGATCGGTCACGTGCCTAGCGACCTCGACTGCATCGATGAGATGGAGTGGCAGCCGGCCTTCGGCCGTGTGGGCTTTTGCAGTGTTTCTGCTGTGCGGGAAAGCGGCGTTAGGACGCGCCGCACTCCATAGAGTTGATCGGCAGTGAAGAATCCGAGACACACAAAAATTGGTGGCTGTGGCACCGCCGTGCCTCCTTACCAGCCACAAATCTACCGCCGATTCAAAAACGGATTCTCTTCCCGCTCCGCGCCGATGGTGGTCTCGTCGCCATGACCCGCAATCACGCGCGTGGCCTCCGGCAGTACCAGCAGCTTCTCGTGAATCGACCTCAAAATATCCTTCATCGACCCGCCCCACAAATCCGTGCGCCCAATGCTGCCCCGAAATAACGTATCGCCCGCAATTAACAGCGGCGATACAGGCGCAACGATCGCGTCGCTTTTGCCCAGGTGCGCAGCATGCGCACGCGTGAGTGGCCCGCCACTTTCACGCTCCGACCGCTCGGTCGTCCGCGCCGCATCCGAAAAAAGAGTAATGCTGCCGGGCGTGTGCCCCGGGGTATGAATCACGCGCGCCGTGTAACGCCCCCATCGCAACGTGTCGCCATCCTTCACATACTCGTCGATCTTCGTCGATGGCGGCGTCGGTCCGCCGAGAAACCGCGCCTGCTCCTCGAGATTTTCGTACAGCGGCATATCCGCTTCGTGAATCAGCACCGGCGCGCCCGTCACGGCATGAAGCTGCGCGAGCCCGCCCACATGATCGATATGCGTGTGCGTGCTGATGATCGCGCGCACAGTGAGATTGTGCTTCCGCAGAATCGCGAGAATGCGGTCCACGTCGTCGCCGGGATCCACGACCAACGCTTCGCGCGTCACCGCGTCGCCCAGAATCGAGCAATTACACTGCAGCATCCCCACCGGAATTATTTCGTGAATCAGTTCTGTCGTCGCCATGGGATTAGTGGAACACGAAACGCGCCAGCGCGGTAACTTCCGCGCCGCGATTTAAGCTTGAGCAGCCGGCGCGAAACTCTTGCCTTCGGGGATTAAGAGCAGCACGCGAACGTCGATCAGCGCGTGCAGAAAAATCGGCAGCGCGAGATTGCCAGTCATGACAAACAGGACCGCAAACACGATCCCGAGAACCGTGCTCCCGATCGCGCCGCCCACGCCCTGATAAATATGCGCGATACCGAAAATCAGGCTCGACACGACAACCGCGACGGTCACATTCATACTCAGCGGCGCGCGCATCAGGTAGTGAATCAAAAATCCGCGATAGACGATTTCCTCACAAATTCCGCCGACGAACACGCTCACCACGAAAAACCAAACGCGCTCCACACGCGTCACCGGCAACATGAACGCCAGCGTCTCGAGCTGCTTCTGAATTTTCGCGCGCGCCTCGGGCTTATTGCGAATCTGCAGCATCACCACCACTTGCAGCAGGATCAAGCCGGCAATCAGTCCAATAATCGCATCGCGAAGCGCCGCGCTATCCGCGACCCACGGCGCCCGCACATCAATCGTGGCCACTGCGTGGAAGCCATAAGCCCACACGACCGCCGCAGCGAGCACCGCACCCACCACGAGGAGTTTCGCGTACCACCTAACGCGCCGCTGCGGGTCGGCGCTGGTTTTCAGCCGGCGCGCTTCGAGGTAATCCCATACCGGCATAACGAAGATCAGTGCCAGCACCACAATGTGCGGAATCAAGTTCATAGCTCCCAAATACTACGCACGCGCACGTCGCCGTGCAACGCGGGACTGCCTGTGACGGCCGGTTTTCCGGGTGCCGCACCCTTTTCTCTTCAAAAGGGTGCGCGGGGAAACTTCACCTTGTACCGATCGGTTCTGGCGTCGACTCGCGCTGCTCCGTACGCATGCAACGGGAATCCCGATGGCCGATTGAGACGTCTCCGTCTCTGACTTCACGGTACGCACCCTTTTGAGAAGAAAAGGGTGCGGCACCCGCAAAGTCAACGGCCGGCACCGCTTTTGTGCCCGCCGCACACCCGGCGGAGATTTCGTCGCTCTGTTAAGATAGACCTGAAAATGGAAACGCCGCTCATCGAACTCGAACGCGCCGCCAAAGCTACCTTCGCCGATTACCACGGCTGCACGCTGCCCGAGCATTTCTCCGACCTAGACACCGAGCACCGCGCCGCGCGCGAAACGCTCGCCATCTTCGACACCAACTGGCACGCCATCATCGAACTCAGCGGCCCCGACCGCCTGCGCTACCTGAACGCCATCGTCTCGAACGACGTAAAAAATCTGAAAGAAGGCGAGGGCCGCTACGCGTTGCTGCTCAATCCGCAGGGCCGCATCCTCGCCGAACTCGAAATCTACGCTCTGGCCGAGCGCCTCATCACGCTTTCACACGCATCGCTGCGCGAGCGCACCGTTCAAACTCTTGACAAATACATCATCATGGACGACGTCACGCTCAACGACGCCACCGACAAACTGGGCAGCTTCGCCATCGAAGGCCCGCAAGCCGCGCGCGACCTGGACCACGCCTACAATCTTGGCATCGCGGACATGCCCGAGCTCGCCATCCGCGCCGTGCACATCGACAGCATCCCGTGCGAAATCGTCCGCCGCTCGCGATTCGGCCCGCGCGACAAATCCCCCGGTGTCGAAATCCTCGCCTCGCGCAAATTGCTACCTGAGCTTTGGGAAAATTTGTCGAAACTGGTCGTTTCCCGCGGCGGCGCGGCCATCGGCACCACCACTTTCGAAGCACTGCGCCTTGAGTCCGGCATTCCCTTCTACCCCGCCGACTTTAACGACACGGTGATCCCGCACGAAGCGCGCGTGGAAGATACGCACATTAATTTCAATAAGGGCTGTTACACGGGCCAGGAAATCGTTGAACGCGTGCGCTCGCGCGGCCAGGTGAATCGCATCCGCGTGCGCCTGAAATTTTCCAGCGCCGAGCCGCCTGCCTACGGCACGCGCCTCCGCGCCGACGGCCGCGAAGTCGGCCTCGTCACCAGCGCCGCTTATTCTCCGCGCGACAAGACCGCCATCGGCATGGGCTACTCTCGCCGCGAGCACGACGCCCCCGGCACCGTCCTGGAAGTGGACGACGGCTCCACCGCCGAAATCATCGAGTAGGCGTGAATTTCCCGCCCTCGCTACGCGACTCGAACGGAAATCAAATTGCAACGCGAGTTTTGAACTCACTTCACCGGTTGGAATTACACTTCCAGGCGAGAAAATCCACTCAGGCTCAATCGCAGGTACTGAAGGAAAATCGCCGCGCTAAGGAATCAGAGGCGCGCGCGATTGTTGTCGCCGAAGTTCATCGATCGCATGAAGCTGCCCTTGTCGCGATCGATCTTCTTCTGTAGCTGAAAGATCGCGTAGAGCAGCGCTTCAGGCCGCGGCGGGCAGCCCGGGACATACACATCGATCGGAATCACCTGGTTCACGCCCTGCACCACGGCGTAGTTGTTGAACACGCCGCCGGACGTCGCGCACGCCCCCATAGAGATCGCCCACTTCGGCTCAGGCATTTGCGCGTACAGCTGCTTGATCACCGGCGCCATCTTCACAGACACGCGGCCGGCAATAATCATCAAATCCGACTGGCGCGGCGAACCGCGGAACACTTCGGCGCCAAACCTTGCAATGTCATATCTTGACGACGCCATCGACATCATTTCAATCGCACAGCACGCCAAGCCAAACGACATCGGCCAGATCGAGCTGCGGCGCGCCCAGTTCACGACTTTGTCGAGCGACGCAAAAAGAATTCCCTCGTCTTTCAGAAAATTTGCGTCCTGTCCCGGCTGTTCGAGCGTTACGCCCTTTGCGAGTTCGACGGACATGGCCTCTGGTGTGCTCCTTTAAACATTCTGCACGCCCGCCACGCGGAAAGCAATCGGCGTGTGCTACGGAAGGGCGGAGCTTTAGCTCCGCCCAGTAGTCGCAACCTCATCGGCTTTAGCCGCTAAAGCCTCGCGACTCCAGGGGCTAAAGCCCTTGTGCTGCAGCCGAATTGGAGGAGCTAAAGCTCCTCCGTTCCGTTCAGCGGCTAGTTCGTGCCGCCGGCGGGCTTCGCGTCCTTGCCCTTGATCGAGACCAGTTCGACGTCGAATACCAGTGTCGCGTCCGGCCCAATGTCCGGGCCCGCACCCTGCGCGCCGTACGCCAGGTCCGGCGGAATAAAGAGTTGCCACTTCGAACCGACCGGCATCAGCTGCAGCGCTTCGGTCCAGCCTTTAATTACGCCGTTCACCGGGAACGACGCCGGTCCGCCGTGCTTGGCCGACGCGTCGAATTCCTTGCCGTCGATCAGCGTTCCGCGGTAGTTGCACACCACCGTATCCGTCGCCGCCGGCTTTGGCCCGGTGCCCGCGATGAGGATTTTGTACTGCAATCCGCTCGGCAGCGTCACTACGCCGTCCTTCGATTTGTTCGCCGCCAGAAACGCATCGCCGGCTTTCTTATTTTCCGCACCCATAATCGTTTTCTTCGCCTCCATTTTCGTGCGCGCAGACGTCGATAGCGTCGTCAGCGCGGCATGCTGCTCGTCTTCGGTCATGGCGGGCTTCGCGCCAGAAAGCGCGTCGCGAATGCCACGCGCGAGGATAGCCGTGTCCACATCCTCGGTCGTCAGTCCGCCTCGCGTCAGGCTCTTCGCCATGTTCTGGCCGAGCGCGTAGCTCTGCTTCTGTTTGTCCGTTTTCAGCACCAGAGGCGCAGCGGCGGTGCCCGTCCTATGCGCCGCCGTCGTGCCCGTGCCGGTTTTCGTGCCGGTGGAAGAAGCGCCAGTGCCGGATTTGGTCGTGCCAGTCTGCGCAGCCGGCTTTTTCGCCGCGGTGCTAGCCGAGCCGCTGCCCGATGATGCACTCGATGCCGGCGGAGTCGCCGATGGATCCTGCGCGCGCAACGTCCCTACCGTCGCAAAAATTCCAACAAGAACCGCCAATGCAATGTGTTTGGTCGTTGAAGTCATAAAAATAGTTTCGCACGCTCCCCGAAAAAGGCAAACGCCCGAAACGGGTGCGTGGAATAGCCTGCCGCGCAGGCTGTTCTCCGACGCACCGCAAAATCCACCCCACGCCACAAACAAAAACCGTACCACGCACTCAGGAACATCTGCCTGTAGGGGCCGGTTCGCAGCTTTTTGCGAAGCGGGCGCTTTTCCGTTCGCGAACGAACGCACCCACAACTGCGCCGGCTTGCGCTGAATTCACGCGCAACCCGCCTCTACAGGCAGTTCTCGCCAGACGCTCGCGCCGGGATCGATTCGCGCGCTGCCTGTAGTTTGTGGTCGTCGGCAAACAGCCTGCTCAGCAGGCTATTTTACGGAGAGATCCGCCGTCGCCAGAAAATGCGGCGGCTTCCGCACTTTGGTGATCTGCTCGAAGCCGTACGCAAGCTTAATCAGCGTCGGCTCACTCCAGGCACGCCCAAAAAACGAAATGCCCACCGGCAATCCAAACACCGTCCCAGCCGGCAAGCTGATACTCGGATACCGCGCAATCGCCGCCGCCGAAGATGTCTGCCCCGCGCCATTGTCTCCGTTAATAAGGTCGGTCACCCACGCGGGCCCACCCGTCGGCGCGACCAATGCGTCCAGCTTGTTCACATCCATCGTATTGTCGATGCCTTCGTCGCGGCCCGCCTTCAGCAAATCCCTCACCGCATCCACGTACTCCGGCGTCGCCAGCGATCCCTTCGCCTGCGCCTTGAGAAAAGTGTCCTGCCCGAAGTACGGCATCTCCTGGTCTTTGTGCGCGTCGTTAAACGCGATCACGTCCGCCAGCGACTTCACCGGCGCCCCCGGCCCGAGCCGCGCGAGATACGCATTCAAATCGGCCTTCAATTCATAGAGCAGCACCGTGAATTCCAGCGCGCCTGCGTTCGACGCCAGATTCACGTCCGCAGGATCCACCAGAACGGCGCCCGCGCGCCGTATCGCATCGAGCGCATTTTCCATCAACGCATCCACAAGATCGCTGAATCCGAAAAACTTCCGGCACACGCCGATGCGCGCGCCTTTCAGCCCGTTCGGATCGAGAAACTTCGTGTAATCCGTGAGCGATTTCCCTGCGCTCGCCGCTGTGGCTTGATCGTCCGGGTCCACACCGGTCAACGCGCCCAGCAGAATCGCCGCGTCGGTGACGGTGCGGCACATCGGACCGGCGCTATCCTGCGAATGCGAAATCGGAATAATGCCCGCGCGGCTGATCAGCCCAACGGTCGGCTTGATACCCACAATTCCGTTCGCCGACGACGGGCACACAATCGAACCGTCCGTCTCGGTGCCGATCGTCCCCGCCGCAAGATTCGCCGACGCGGCAGCACCCGACCCCGAACTCGAGCCGCACGGATTGCGATCCAGCGCGTAGGGATTCTTGGTCAGCCCGCCGCGGCCGCTCCATCCGCTCGTCGCATGGCTCGATCGAATGTTGGCCCATTCGCTCGGATTCGTTTTGCCGAGAATCACCGCGCCAGCCGCGCGCAGCTTCTGCGCCACCATCGAGTCCTTCGGCGGCTTCGCACCCACAAGCGCCAGCGAACCAGCCGTCGTCATCATCTTGTCCGCAGTGTCGATGTTGTCCTTAATCAGAATCGGAACCCCGTGAAGCGGCCCGCGCGCGCCCTTCGCTCCGCGTTCTTTATCCAGCGCGTCGGCGATAGCCACCGCGTCCGGATTCGTCTCGATCACAGCCTTCAGCGTCGGCCCACTCGCATCGATCTCCGCGATTCGCGCGAGATATTTTTCCGTGATCGACCGCGCCGTCCACTTCCCGGACTTCATCCCCTCCTGCAACTCGCCAAACGTAATCTCGTCGAGTTCAAACGCGCTCACTGGAGCGTGAACCGCTCCCGCAGCGCGCGGCGTTACCGAAGCACCCGCACGCGCCGCCGCACCTGCCGCAGCCACCAGCGCTCCTACAGCTCCGCGCTTGATGAAATCCCGCCGCCCGCTCGACCTTTTCTCGTCCACGTTCGCTCGCCTCGCCCTTTAATACTCGTCTTGCGCTTACTTCACAGTCAGCGTCAGATCCGCCGTCAGCTTATTGCCCTTGCCATCGTCCGCGGTAAACACATACTTCGTGGTCTTCGTCGGATGAATCTGCACGCAGTGATTGGTCGAAACCCAAATATTCCCCACCGGCGGATCGATCGTCACGCTCTTCGCATTCGAAACGCCGTAACACAAATCCACCGTGTCGCCCTTAGCCACATATCCCGGCGACGCGTAGAACGACAAAATTTTGAAATCCGATCCGCCCAGCGCGTCGATCGACTTCTGATCTGCCTCGCGCTGCTCCGCCGCCGCTTTCTCCGCCTGCTCCCGCTGGATCAGCTCGTTGTCCTGCCGCCGCGTCCAAAACACAAAAAAGATATATCCCGCCAGAATCAGCACCACGATTCCAAAAATCGACCATCGCCGCTTGGCCGCTCTTTTCGGGTCCGGCGGCGGCTCAGCGGGCATCGTCCCCTTAGACGGCGGCGGGTTCGTCAACATTCTCGCTTCTCCTGTTTGGATCTCAAGCCGTTCTCATCTCCCTCTGGGAATGCTTTCCAGCGGCAGCGCACACGCGCCGCCTCACGCCACGCGCAGCACGATCTTCCCAAACTGCTCGCGATGCTCCAGCCGCTCGTGCGCCTCGCGGCACTTTTCCAGCGGCAGCACCATGTCGATCACCGGCTTCAACTTTCCCCGCCGGTAGAGCTCCAGCGCCGGAAAAAGTTCCGCCTTGCCGCCCATGAACGATCCGAGCACTGAAAGTTGCCTCGTGAAAAGGTACCGAATGTCCAGCGCGCCATTAAATCCAGTCGTCGCGCCGCACGTCACGAGCCTGCCGCCCGGTTCCAGCGAGCGAATACTGTCGTCCCACGTCGCCTCGCCCGTATGCTCGAACACCACCTGCACTCCGCGCCGCCCCGTAAACTTTTTCACTTCATCCGCGATTTTCTGCGTCGAGTGGTTTATCACTTCGTCCGCGCCCAACTCGCGAGCCTTCGCCAGCTTCGCCTCACTACCCGCCGTCGCGATCACTCGCGCACCGGCGGCCTTCGCAATCTGAATCGCCGCCGTTCCCACACCGCTGCCCGCGCCAAGCACCAGCACCGTCTCCGCGGCACGCAGCTGCGCTCGCGTCACCAACATGTGCCAGGCCGTGATCGACACCAGCGGAAACGCCGCAACCTCCTCAAACGGAATCTCGGCTGCGATCGGTACGCAGTTCACCGCCGGCGACTTCACATACTCCGCGCAACCGCCATCGACTCCCTGCCCAAACAACGTGTACGCCCGGCAGAAATTGTCCGCACCCGCCAGGCACTTGTCGCACACGCCGCACGAGATTCCCGGCTGCAGTATCACGTGGTCGCCCACCTTCACATTCACCACTCCCGCGCCGATCTCCGCCACTTCGCCCGCGATGTCGCTCCCCGGAATGTGCGGCATCGGCGTCTTCTGCCCCGGTATGCCCTTCCGAATCCACAGATCGAGATGATTCAGCGCGCATGCCCGCACCCGTACTAGAACTTCCTTCGCGCCAATCGCTGGTTTCGGCGCTTCCGTGTACTGCAAGACTTCCGGCCCGCCGTGCTCGTTATAGAGGATCGCTTTCATCGTTTTCCCAAATCGTCCTGAGGGCCTGCTCGTACCGGTTTCCCAAATTGAAATTCGCCGCACGCCTCGCGGACGCGCGCCCGATTAAATCACAAATCGCGCGCCGCAGTTCGTCCAACCAGCTAAACTTTTCGCTCGCTCGCCCAGCTTCGCAGAATCGCTTCCGCCTCCGTAACGGCCGTCGAAATCTTCGCTACCTATTTGCCTGAGCGCTTCCAATGTCACAATCGCCGTATCAGGTTTTTACCCGATTGTTCATCGCCTCCGCGTTGCCCAGACTGAGACTCGATCTTGCTTCCTGTCTTGGAATCGTGTTGCATCATCCATTGCTTTTTCTCTGAAAAGCGTTGACAGAAGTAGGCTTACGAAAGTAACGTATGCCGTCCAAGCCTATGCATCCCCGACGGGCACGGGGAGCGCAAACAACTAATACGCCTACAGCAGTATCAGGAGATAGAAAGATGCTACGAATTGCAAAGATTCTCGGTCTCGCGACCGCTTTCGCGCTGTGCGCACACGCGAGTTTCGCGCAGGACGGGAAACTTAAACTGAAGGTTACCCCGCCGCAGGGCTACCTTTTTGTGGATGGCAAGGCTATTAAAGAAGGCAGCCATTCCTATTCCCTCCCCGCCGGCAATCACACCGTGGTTGTCGTGAACTACGGCTACAAGATCTTTTCGCAGAACGTCACCATTACCGCCGGCAAGTCCACCGACCTCGTCGTGAACCTCGAGGCCTACGGTGACAAGGTTCCCGGGCCGTACGGGTACCTGATGATCGAATTTAAGCCCCAGGGCAAGGCTGCCGTCCTTTTGAACGGCAAAAAAGTGGACTACTTCGTCGGAAACGTGGACGAATTCAACCACGACTGGGACTGGCACCAGGAATTGCTCCTTCCCCCGGGCCAGCACAAAGTCACCATCATGCGTGACGACAAGGAACTCTACACCGGCACTGTGACCGTGGAAGCCAACAAGAAGACCATCATCCACGTCACCAACAACGGCAAAGTCGAAACCAAGACCTGGCCGCACGCCGATCACGTTAACTCCAAGGCTCCGCTTCCGCGCTTCGAAGCGGGCATCGCCTCGGCTCAAGTCGTTGTCGCTCCGCCGAAAATCGGCAGCTTCACCGCTACGCCGGCGCAGATCAATTGCAGCCAGCCTTCGCAGCTCGCCTGGCAGACCGCCGACGTCGTGGACACCACGATTGACAACGGCGTCACCGCCGGTGGCCCGAGCGGCTCGCAGACTGTCTCGCCGCACGCCACCACCACTTACAACCTGACCGGCACTGGCCCGGGCGGCACCGCGACTGCTTCAACCTCCTTGAACGTCAACACGAAGGTGGATGCCACGCTCACCGCCAACCCGACCGAGCTGCACTATCGCAAGATCGGCGACAAGGTCATCACCGACGATAACGGCACGCTCACCTGGACCACCAGCAACGCCGACAGCACCACGCTCGACCCGATCGGCAAGGTGGACCTCAACGGTTCGCAGGCTATCAAGGCCGATCCCTCGAAGACCGACATCGGTCCCGTGGACGAGAACCGCAACTACGTTCTGCACGCGACGAACGTTTGCGGCGGCTCCAGCGATCAGACGGCCGCGGTTCACGTGACCGGTTCGATCGAACCGATCCCGACCGTTGTGCTTCAGTCCGTGTTCTACCCGACGGACTACCCGGATAAGAAGAACCCGCAAGTCGGCTTGGTGAAGAGCCAACAGCTCGAACTCGCCACGCTGGCCGACGGCTTCAAGAAGTATCTCGAATACGATCCGGATGCCAAGCTCTCCGTCGAAGCGCACGCCGACGTCCGCGGTGGCAAGGAATTCAACCAGGACCTCAGCGAACGCCGCGTCGAACGCATCAAGCAGTTCTTGGTTGACCAGGGCATCTCCGCCGACAAGATCCAGACCGCTGCTTACGGTAAGGATCGCTTGCTCGACAAGAAGGAAGTGAAGGACCTGGAAGACACCAACCCGAACGCGGCCCCCAAGGCTCGCGCCAAGAACCTCACGGGCAACTGGTACGCTTACAACCGCCGCGCGGACATCATCCTTCTGCCCTCGGGCCAGAAGTCGGCGATGTTCTTCCCCAACAACGCGGATGACTCCGGCCTGATCTGGCAGATCCCGAAGCCAGCCCTGAAGAAGGTCGAAGCCGCTCAGTAAGCTCTACAAAAATCAGCCGCGCCAACGCGGCACCTCAAGACGCGCCGGAGCATTCAGCCGGCGCGTTTTTTTTTGCGCGATAGTTGCTCGTTGCTTCGCGTCACGGACTTCAGTCCGTGGCACAGACATTCGTGTCTGTGCGTACCTCAAGTTCCGTGAGTTACGGGTTTCACCATCCCAACGAACCCACAAAAATCTACGCTCACCTCAACCAACGGTTAGAGTGCCTCGTGTGGCATAGACATCGTCTGTGTGCCTTTGACCTTCCGATTGCTGCACCCCTTTTCTTCTCAAAAGCGTGCGCGCCGAGCACTCAACACCTCCTCGCCTTCACGCCCTACCCGCGCTAAACTGCGAACGTCCGCCAATGCCCCGCGACACCACCCGCATCGTCTCGCTCGCTCCCAACATCACCTCCATCCTCCACGCCCTGGGCGCCATGCAAAATGTAGTAGCCGTGTCGCGCTGGTGCAAAGACGTCGCCCCTGTCGCGTCGTTGCCCACCGTCGGCGACTGCTGGAAACTCTCGATCCCCGAGCTCATGCGCCACAACCCGACACTCGTCGTCGGCTCTGTCCCCTTCGCCCTCGAAACCGTCGAAGAAATCCTCGCCCAGCCCGTAACCTTCCTCGCCATCAACCCGCGCACCCTCGCCGACATCGAACGCGACATCCGCACACTAGGCCGCCTAGCCTCACGCGCCGCAGCCGCCGAACGCCTGATCACAGGCATGCGCCGCGGCTTCGGCTCGATCCGCAAGAAATCGACCGCACGAGTAAGGGCAGGCGCAGCGACGCCCATCGTTTACTCCGAAGCATGGTCCCACCCGCGCATCAGCAGCCCTCCGTGGGTCGCCGAACTGATTGAAGCGTGCGGCGCCCAGCCCGCCGTCCCTGCAGGCGCACAAGTCAGCGACGACGAAATCGCGCGTGCGAACCCGGATGTGATCATCCTCGCCTGGACCGCCACCGGCGATC
This sequence comes from uncultured Acidobacteriota bacterium, assembly GCA_963702125.1. Classification (GTDB taxonomy): domain Bacteria; phylum Acidobacteriota; class Terriglobia; order Acidiferrales; family UBA7541; genus Palsa-295. Next base: position 1,218,959 of record OY969716.1, on the reverse strand, counting down.
GCGCCAAGCCCGATTCCGCACTCAACAATCCGAAATGGAAAGAAGTCCCTGCCGTGAAGTCGGCCCGCGTCCACGTGATCCGCGACGAACTGCTCAACACGCCCGGCCCGCCGCTTATCGAAGGCTCTGCCGCCCTTTACCGCGCAATTTGGAATGAACCCGCACCGCCCCGCGCCGTGCGTCCGTCAAAACGATCGAGAGGCCGCAGCGCATGCTAGTCGTCGTCGCTGCACTGATCGAATCGAACGGCAAAATCCTCGTCTGCCAGCGGAAACGCGGCGACACGTTCGAATTAATGTGGGAATTTCCGGGGGGAAAACTGAAGCACGGCGAATCGCCCGCGCAAGCTCTCGCGCGCGAACTCGAAGAAGAGCTCGGCGTCACTTCAGAAATCGGCGCCGAAGTCCTGCGCGCCCGCCATCAGTACGCCCAGGTGAGCGAACCTATCGAACTGATTTTCCTCCGAGCCCATATCAGCGCAGGCACGCCAGAAAATCGCGTCTTCGAAACCATCGAATGGCGCGAACCGCACACTTTGCCCGAACTCAACTTCCTCCCCGCCGACCGCGACCTGATCCATCAACTAGCCACCGGCAAACTCAAGCTCTAGTCCGTCGTAGAGTCGCGCGCCGCGCGCAACGTGCCACAGACTTCAGTCTGTGGCACAGACATTAGTGTCTGTGCGCACCTCACATTTTGTGAGGTGCGGGTTTAACCATCGCTCCGAACCCACAAAATTGCTCACTCCCCTCAATCAATCGTTAGAGCGCCTCGTGTGGCATAGACATCGTCTGTGTGCCTTCGCTCAGCCACTCCCACCAGTTCCAGTACGAAGGTTCCATCCAAAAATGTACCTGCCATTTCGCCCCGCCGCGGCGCGATGATGCCCGCATGAGACTCCGCCACCTGATCGCACTCGCCATAATCCTGATCGCAACCCTCTAACCACCAAGCCGCAGCGTCACCGCTCCTCACGCCCCTCGCGCAAAAATAAAATCTCGTCCTGCCCGTGATACTTCACGCGCCGCCACTCGCGGTATCCGCACTTTTCCGCCACGCGAATCGACGCTTCGTGCCCCTTATCGATCAGGCACGTCGTCGCTCGCGCTCCAAAATGCGCGTCGCCCCACGCCATCAGAGCTTGCGTCGTCTCCGTCGCGATGCCGCGCCCGTGCGCCTCGGGCGCAAACGCCCAACCCGCCTCCGGAAGATCCACCACCGGCGGCTCGATGTCTCGCCGGAAATCCATGAAGCCCGCTTCGCCGATAAATTTTCCCGTCGCGCGCTCTTCCACCGCCCAAAATCCGAATCCCATCAGCGACCAGTGCCCGGCGCAGCGCAGCAGCCGCGTCCAGCACTCTTCTCGCGTAAACGGTCTCCCCCCAATGAATCGCGTCACCTCCGGATTCCCCCACATCGCCGCGCTCGCTTCATAATCCGACACCGTATGCGGGCGCAGCCTCAATCGATTCGTGTCCAGTACCGGCGCAGCCGATAGCCGCGCCGTATTTTGTGCATCCATTTCTCCCCCGATCGCGTCGCCCAAAAGAAATTGACGTTATTCTAGACCGTCTCCGCCTCGTTTTATTTCATCCCGCCGCGTGTTTCTTTCTCACCACGATTCCTTGCTTCGAGAATGTCAACCGCTTCGATCCTCGATAATCTCCTCGCCGGGCTGATTGCGGCACTCACGTCCGCAGCGCCCCAACCTCGTTTCAAAATCTGAAAGATTTTCCTTATCCGGGTGATAAAGCTATTTGATGGAGCCTTCGGTTGCCTGTGTGCACAGGCTCACGTCCGGTGTATTCTAAACCTGTCGCAGTTTGCGCCGCGCAAGCCGCCGCGCCCGCGGGCGAGAGGACCGAACCAGGATATGGAGAACGAACTAAGCGTGCCGTTGCAAGGTCTGGATGGAGCCGAGATTCAGGAGTGGCTCGAATCGCTCGACGCAGTGCTGCAATCGAGCGGCCCCGAAGTCGCCTCCTACATTCTTGAGCGCCTCCGCGCGCACGCCAAAATGATCGGCGTCGAAATCCCTTTCAGCGCCAACACGCCGTACGTCAACACCATTCCTCACCAGTTGCAGCCCGATTTTCCCGGCGATCAGCCGCTCGAGCGCCGCATCAAGTCGCTCGTCCGCTGGAACGCCGCCGCGATGGTCGTCCGCGCCAATAAAGAAGAACACAACATCGGCGGCCACATTTCCACCTTCGCATCTTCAGCCACTCTCTACGAAGTCGGCTTCAACCATTTCTTCCGCGCACGCTCGCCGGAATTCGAGGGCGACACGGTCTATTTCCAGGGCCACGCCGCGCCCGGCATTTACTCGCGCGCGTTTCTCGAGGGCCGCCTGTCCACCGAGAAGCTCGAAAATTTCCGCCGCGAACTGAAAGCTGGCGGGGGCCTTTCGTCCTACCCGCACCCGTGGCTGATGCCGGATTTCTGGGAATTCCCCACCGTCTCGATGGGCCTTTCGCCGCTGATGGCGATTTACCAGGCGCGCTTCAATCGCTACCTCGAACATCGCGGCCTCAAGCCCGCAACTGACGCGAAAGTCTGGGCGTTCCTCGGCGACGGTGAAACCGACGAGCCCGAATCGCTCGGCGCGATCACTCTCGCCGCGCGGGAAAAGCTCGACAATCTCATCTTCGTCATCAACTGCAACCTGCAGCGCCTCGACGGCCCCGTACGCGGCAACGGCCAGATCATTCAGGAACTCGAATCTGCATTCCGCGGCGCCGGATGGAATGTCATAAAAGTTCTCTGGGGCACCGAGTGGGATCAGATTCTCGATCGCGACACCGAAGGCCTGCTCGTCAAGCGTATGGGCGAACTCGTGGACGGCGAATACCAGAAACTCGTCGTCGAATCCGGCGCTTACGTCCGCGAACATTTCTTCGGCTCCGACCCGCGCCTGCTCGAACTCGTCGAACCGTTCTCTGACGAAGAGCTGCGACGCCTGCGCCTCGGAGGTCACGACCCGCGCAAAGTTTACGCGGCGTACAAAGCGGCCACCGAACACAAGGGCCAGCCCACCGTGATTCTCGCACGCACCATCAAAGGCTACGGCCTCGGTGAAGCAGGCGAAGGCAAGAACGTTACGCACCAGCAGAAAAAGCTCAACGAAGACGAGCTGAAGGAATTCCGCACGCGCTTCGACATTCCTCTTTCCGACGAGCAGGTCGCGCACATCACCTTCTACCGCCCGGAAGAAAAGTCGGAAGAGTTGCAGTACCTCCACGCGCGCCGCAAGGAACTCGGCGGCTACATGCCCGCCCGCAGCATTCGCGCGAAAGCTCTCGCAGCAGACAACGCCGAACTCTTCAAGGAATTCGAAGCCGGCAGCGATGGCCGCGAAGTTTCGACCACCATGGCCTTCGTCGGCATCCTGAAAAAGATGCTGCGCGATCCCGAAATCGGCAAGCTCATCGTCCCCATCGTCCCGGACGAAGCGCGCACCTTCGGCATGGAGTCGCTGTTCCGCACCATCGGCATTTATTCCAGCGTCGGCCAGAAGTACGAGCCCGTCGATGTGAATACGCTGCTCTACTATCACGAAAAGAAAGACGGCCAGATTCTCGAAGAAGGAATCACCGAAGCCGGGTCGATGGGTTCGTTCATTGCGGCAGGCACGGCCTACGCCACGCAGGGAATCAACATGATTCCCTTCTTTATTTATTACTCGATGTTCGGCTTCCAGCGCATCGCCGATTTCATCTGGGCGGCGGCGGACATGCGCGTTCGCGGATTCCTGCTCGGCGGCACCGCCGGACGCACCACTCTTTCCGGCGAAGGCCTTCAGCACCAGGACGGCAACAGCCACATCCTCGCGTTGCCCGTTCCGAACCTGAAAGCCTACGATCCCGCCTACGCCTACGAACTCGCCGTGATCATCGAAGACGGCATTCGCCGCATGTATCACAACGAAGAAAGCGTCTTCTACTACATCACCGTGATGAACGAGAACTACGCGATGCCGCCCATGCCGGCGGGCGCGCGCGAGGGAATTCTGCGCGGCCTGTACAAATTCCGCGCCGCATCGAATCCCGATGCCAAGCTCAACGCGCAGCTCTTCGGCAGCGGCGCGATTCTCAACGAAGCTCTCAAAGCGCAAACGATTCTCGCGGAAAAATACGGCGTCGCCGCCGACGTGTGGAGCGTCACCAGCTACAAAGAACTCTACATGGACGGCAACGAAGTCGAACGCTGGAACCGCCTCCACCCCAAAGAGACTCCGCGCGTTCCCTACGTCACCCAGCAACTGAAAGGCGCGAAGGGCGTCGTCGTTGCCGCCAGCGACTATTTGAAGACGCTGCCCAACGTAATTTCGAAGTGGGTGCCCAATCGCATGGCATCCCTCGGCACCGACGGCTTCGGACGCAGCGAAGGCCGCACCTCGCTCCGCGAATTCTTCGAAGTCGATGCTCGCTTCATCACCGTCGCCACGCTCAACGAGCTGTACCTGGACGGTAAGGTGGAAGCCGGTGTGGTCGATAAAGCCATCAAAGATCTCGGTATCGACGCGGAGAAACCAAACCCGGCGATTTCGTAGCTCGTAACGCGCAACGATGAACCCTGCCAGCCTCACAGCGCTGATTTCGCTTCCGGTCGGCGCGTGGGGTCTTTCTCTCTTCTCATCGCATGTTTCGAACCGGCTGGCAAAATCCCTGCGCCCCGGCCTCACCGCTTCCACCAAACGCGGCGCCGAATCCGCCGCGCAAAGTTGGGCGCTCGGCAGCGTCGCGATTCATCTCGCTGTTCTAGCGGCCGTAATTTTTCTCCCCGGCTTTCATCATCACTATTCACCCGCCGCGAAAATTCCATGGCCTGTCCCGCGACAAATTATCGCTGGATTGATTTGCGGCCTCGCGATCGGCGGCGTGATGCCGCTCATCCGTCAGATCCTTCCCAAAGAAAAGCGTTTCCGCATGCAGACGCTGATCGCGCTCGGCGGCTCGGTCTGGTTTCAATCCGGCGCGCTCGCGGTCACCGTGCTGATTCAGGAATACTGGCGCGTGATGTGTCTTCGCTCAGTCATCGCAGACGGTCACTCGAACGAATTCGCACTCGTCGCCGTCTCGCTCGCCTACGGCATCGCCTTCGCGTACTCTGGCCTTTCGGGCGGCATCACCGAGACGTTCGTCGGCGCCGTGTTCGCCGCGCTCTATTTGTGGTCGGGATCTTTCGTGCTGGTCGTCGTCGCGCGTCTCGTGCTGCAATTTCAATACGCCGCGATTTTGTGGGCCTCCGCGCCGTCTTTTGCGCCGGGTGACGGCTTCGGCTACGGCTCGGTTCGCCGCCGCTGCCCAAATTGCCGCGGCCCAGTCTATCTCAACGTTCACCCCGAGCCGCTGCGCTGCAAGCGTTGCCGCGCGCTGCTTAGCCCGCGCGATTCGCGCGCATCCCTGTTCCGCTGGGGCGGCATGTTCATTCAGTGGGCGCTCACCGCCGCACTTTTCTTCGCGCTGATTCCGCTGCTCGGCCGCCACGAGAAAACATTCTGGGTCGCGTTCCTCTCCGCGCTCCCCGCTTTCTTCAGCGTCATGCTAATTTTACAAGTTGTCTTCCCACCCAAACTCCAACTCGGCCTCCCCGACTTCGTCGGCCTCAACCTCAACATCCGCCTAAAATCCCCCGAACCCGAAGAACGCACGCTCGAAACCACCCACCACCACTGGTAAACCGTAGCGTACACTTCAGGCTGCGCCGCGCGAAGCGCCTTAGACTGCGGTCGCTTGCCACCGCCTTACCCACTGCAGTCCCGTCACAACTCGCGCACGCGCCTAGGGGGCACACCCGCTGCAAAGAGCCGCAGCGGTAGTAGCCGCGATCACACCAACAGTCTTCCCCCATCCACCGCCAAAATCTGCCCCGTGACAAACGGCGCCGTAGCCAAATAGACCGCCGCCTCCGCAATATCGTCTCCCGTCCCCGTCTTATGCAGCGGCACCCGCTTGATGAAATCCTCATCCGGCGCCTCGCCCTCAAACTGAATCGTCCCCGGCGCAATGCTATTCACCGTAATCTCCGGCCCCAGCGCCCGCGCCAGGCACTTCGTCAGCATGATCGATCCCGCCTTCGAAACGCAGTAATGCGTGTACCCCGGCCACGGCAGCAGCCCGCCCAGCGACGACAAATTAATAATCCGCCCTCGCCCGCTCCGCTTCAGCAGCGGCGCCGCCACCTGCGAACACAAAAATTGCGACTTCAGATTCGTGTTCATGATCTGGTCCCACTGCTCTTCGGTCAGCTCCTCAAATTTTGCCGCGAAAAACATCCCCGCGTTGTTCACCAAAATGTCGAGCCGCCCGAACTGCGCCTCTACCGTGCGAAAGAGGCGCTGCACATCGTCGCGCCGCGCCACATTTCCCTGCACCGCCACCGCGCGCCGCCCCATCGCCACAATTTCCGCCACCACCGCGTCCGCCTCGCTCTTCGACGACTCGTAGTTGATCACCACATCTGCGCCATCGCGCGCAAATGCGAGCGCGATGCTCCGCCCAATCCTCTTCGCCGCCCCCGTCACCACCGCCACTTGCCCGCTCAGCTTCATCTCGCCCTCCGCCTTCGTCGCCGCGAAGCGGCGATGTAACATAGACTGTCAGTCTGTGCGTCCCACGGACTTCAGTCCGTGGCACAGGCATTCGTGCCTGTGCGTACCTCACGTTCCGCGAGGTACGGGTCTAGCTATTCCCCAAAAAGCCTCGCGAGTTTCGAGTCGTGCTACGCCATACGTTGCTGTGCTCTGCGTGGCATAGACTTTAGTTTGTCGCCGTACCGCAGCCTCGCCGCCGCAACCATATCACTGTTGTAGAATCTTCCTTCATCTCCGGAGGCCTCGTGAAACTCGATCTTCTCGTAATCGCCGCGCATCCCGACGACGCCGAACTCACGAGCGGCGGCACTCTCCTCAAAGCCGCCGCCGACGGCTACAAAACCGGCATCCTCGACCTCACGCGCGGCGAAACCGGCACTCGCGGCACTCCCGAGATCCGCGAAAAAGAGGCCCAAGCCGCTGCAAAGCTTCTCAACGTCTCGATCCGCCGCAACGCCGGCCTCCCCGACGCGCGCCTCGCCGCCAACGAAGAACAAAAGCGCCGCGTCGCCGAAATTATCCGCGAGCTCGAGCCTCACACCGTGATCGTCCCTTACTGGGAAGGCCGCCATCCCGATCACTACCACGCCGCGCACATCGGCTACGAAGCCAGCTTTCTCGCCGGCTTAAAAAATTATCCCGGCATGCAAGGCGCCGCGCACCGCCCGCATAAAGTTCTCTATGCAGCCGCCTACGAAGAGTTCGTCCATCCCACCTTCGCCGTGGACATCACGCCCTACTACGAGCAGCGCAAACAAGCCATCCTCGCCTACGAATCGCAATTCAATCCCGCGAGCAAAGTTCCCGACGGCAAAATTAAAATTCCCCTCGACGCCCTCGAAGAACGCATGAGCATCCAGGCCCTCCACTTCGGCCGCATGATCGGCGTCAAATACGCCGAAGCCTACGTAGTGAAAGAAACCCTCCAAATCGACGACGTAGTAAAAATGCCCGTCGCGTCGATGTGATTCTTTGAGATGTCCTTAGGAGTTAGAAGCGTGAAGCCAGAGGTAGGCGCACAAAAAATCTAAAACTCGTCCGTTTCCTGCGCATGCGTAAATCCCGGCAGCGCCCCAGCAGTAGCCTGCCGGTTCACTTTCACCTTGAGCGGCGGATCATTCTCCGATCCAGCCTTCCGCAGCACCGCATACGTCGCCAGCGCTTCGGTATAAACCTTCGTAATCAGGTAAGAGTCGCCCGAGCTATCCTGCTTCCAAATCTCGCCGACTTTAATTCGATTCGCAGCCACACTCCGACTCTAATGACCTTCTTATCTCGGGTCAACCCGCCACCAAGCCCAACTTTCCACTTCGTTACCACCCGCGCTCACTAATTGCTTCCGCCCGTCGCCCGAAGAGTGGCACAGGCTGGAGTTGGCCTGTGTGCCGTCGCCTTTGCTCTGGCAGGTCCAGAGGTAACCACCCGCCCTCTCCCGACAATCCGCCACCTCAAACTCACTCGCACCGAGCGCCCTATCGGAGTGCGGCGGGTCCTAACGCTACCTCCCAACCAACCCCGCGCCGACCGTCCACCCACCGCCCGCAGGCAGTTGTCATTTTTTCGTCCCCAGCAAACTCTTATCCCCGGCCCCACATCATAAGAACTTGACCGCGAAGCCGTTTGCTCGGGGTGTATAATCCGGGCTTACCCGCCGGAGGTACCTATGAAGAATACTTTAGGCTTCCAACTAGGCGCGATGATCGTCGCCGCCTCCCTCATAACGGCCTTCCCCTTCACCGCCAGCTCCCAGCAAGCCGGCTCCACTGCGCCCGCCCCGCAAAGCCAGCAGGGCTCGACGCAATCCCCCAGCACCCAGCCGTCCAGCACCCAATCGAGCTCCACTTCGCCCAACTCGACGCAAGACGGCCAGCAATCTTCCAGCGCTCCGCAATCGCAGTCGCAGCAGCCACCGCCGCCCGCGACTCAGTCTCCAGCGAGCTCGAGCCAAACCGTCCAGCAAGCCGACAACCCCAGCGTCAAAGCCGGCTCCAAGCAGGACGTTGACGCCATCGGCAACCGCAGCGTCGGCCACGGCGTGAATTTCTACTCGCTCGAACACGAAATCGCACTCGGCAAACAGCTCTCGGCCGAAGTCGAGCGCCAGGCCAAATTCATCAACGACCCGGTCGTCAACGAATACGTCAACCGCGTCGGCCAAAACCTGGTCCGCAACTCCGACGCGCAAGTGCCCTTCACCATCAAAGTGATCGACTCGGACGTCGTGAACGCTTTCGCGCTGCCCGGCGGATTCTTCTACGTCAATAGCGGCCTGATCCTCCACGCCGATGAAGAGTCCGAACTCGCCGGCGTGATGGCTCACGAAATCGCTCACGTGTGCGCGCGCCACGGCACAAAGCAAGCCACCAAGCAGGACATGGTGCAGCTCGCCATGATTCCCGCGATGATTTTCATTCCGTACACCTGGGCCGGATACGCGATCTATCAAGGTATGCAGTTCGCGATTCCGATGGCGTTCCTGCAATTCACGCGCGTCGATGAACGCGAAGCCGACTACCTCGGCCTCCAGTACATGTACAAGGCCGGCTACGATCCGAACGCCTTCGTCGCTTTCTTCGAAAAAGTCGCCGCCGACGAAAAGAAGCAGCCCGGCACGATCCCGAAGATTTTCTCCACGCACCCGCCGACGCCCGATCGCATCGAAGCGTCGCAGAAAGAAATCGCCACGATTCTGCCTGCCCGCGACGAGTACATCGTCACCACCTCCGAGTTCGATCAAGTGAAGGCTCGCCTCGGCATGATCGAAAACAATATGAAGGTGAACGACAAGAATCCCAACAAGCCGACTCTGCGCAAGAAAACGCAGCAGGGCGGCGGCACGCAAACCGGCGGCCAGAACCCGAACGGCGGCAACAATCCCAACGCGACCAGCTCGGACCCGAACGACCCGAACGCGAGCGACCCGGACCGCCCAACGCTCCAGCGCCGCCCCGACCCGAACCAGCAACCGTAATCGCGCAACACGTGCACAAAATCAAAAAGGCGCCGGTCAACATCCCCGGCGCCGTTTCCATTTCTCAATCCTTTGACGTCATCCAGAGGGCCGTTCACGGCCCGAAGGATCTCTCCCCGCTTTCCTCGCCGCAAAACAAAAACGGCGAGCCGCCCACGCTCGCCGCACCAAATCCGCTTCCGTCTTCCGTAGTCTCGCTACCGAATCCCGCCCTTCACCTCATGCTTCTCCACCACTTCCACCACTCCCATCCTCTTCAAACTCTCCGCGTAATACTTCCGGAAAAGAATGTCCCACTCCTCGCTGCCTTCCAGAATTTCCTTCTTCTGCCCCGCGATCTTCGCCCGCACTTCCGTATCGACCTGCTCTTCCACCTTCAGCAGCGCCGTATAAATGTTCACAATTTCCGTGCGGATCGTGTCGCGGTCCTCGACGAAATCCACATCGGGGCTCGACACCAGAAAATCGATTACCTTGTGCGATAGTCTTACGATTTTTTCTCGAGTCAGTCGCATTAGCGGAGGATCAGTTTCCTTTGGCGGGCTAGCTGGGCTTTGGCCTTCTTGAACATTTCCTGGTACGAAACGCCGGTATTCTTCATTTCGTCCTGGTGCTTGGCTAGAATTTCGCGGACCTCTTCGTTCAACCGGTCTTCAATCGTGATCTCTTCGGCCATCACCGCGCGCACCTGCTGCGTCGTGGTTTCCGCGTTCTTCACCTCGATCATCTTCGCCGCGATCAGGCGCTTCACCACTTCTTTCGCCATGTATCCGACGTAATCCCGCGACAAAAGCATCCAGTTCGTCTCCCAGCACCAGTTGAGCAATCCAGTTTAATGTCTGCTCCGGCAGAGGTCAAGACAACCGAATTGCCACTCCGAAATTCCATCGGCGCAAGGCTACGATACAAGCCGGAGCGTCCACCCACGTCTGCGCAGTCGAGCCTTGCGAGGGGTAGCCGGTTTTGGCTGCGCAACGCCGCCCACACCTCAGGATCTGTCCGCGCAGAAATGGCTCACAGACAGCCGCCGGGCCCAACTACACTCATGCCGGAACTCGCTTCCAAACGGCAGTCCCTCAGGTTTGAATATCGAAATACGATGGCAAACGTTTACTCGATGCGATAGCATTCCGCGGCTTCACTTCGACCTACTCGCTTATCCCGCCGCGTCGGCGACCGACGCGCGCCGGGCTCTCGGCGAGCGCGTCTCGGATTGCGACGGAGAATGCACATGAAACTACTCGCGATTTTCGCGCTGTTCTTCTTGTCCTCACTTTTCAGCCACGCACAGGAAACGGATACCTTCCACCCGTCCGACACCAATGTCTGGGGCGCACAATACCCGCGCGTCGATAGCACAGGCAAAGTGCAGGTGCGCGTGAATGCGCCGAACGCCTCCGCCGTGAAGCTCAATTTTTGGAGCGGTCCCAAAATTGACATGGTCAAGCAGCCCGACGGCACATGGCTCGTCACCACGCCCCCGCTCGTACCCGGCTTTCACTACTACACGCTTCAAATCGACGGCGCCGACGTGAGCGATCCAAACACGCACGCGTATTTTGGCGGCGGCCGCCCGGCCAGTGGTGTTGAAGTCCCCGAGCCCGGCTCCACATATTATTCCGCCCAGGATGTGCCCCACGGCCAGGTGCGCGAGGTTTGGTACTTTTCGAAAGTCACCGGCAGCTGGCGCCACGCTCTTGTCTATACGCCGCCGAAATATGACGACCAGCCTTCCGCGCGCTTCCCGGTGCTTTATTTGCAGCACGGTGCCGGCGAAGACGAAACGGGGTGGACGCGCCAGGGCCGCGCGAATTTCATCCTCGACAATTTGCTCGCTGCGGGAAACTGCAAGCCGATGATTGTCGTAATGGCCTACGGCTACGCCGCTCGTGCCGGACAGCCTTTTCCGGATTTTATGAGCAAAGGATGGGGATCGCCTGAAATGCTGAAGGGCATGCAGGACATGGCTTCCACTTTTGAGGACGACGTAACTCAGGTACTCATTCCATTCATCGACTCGAATTTCAGGACGCTCTCCGACCGCGACCACCGCGCCATGGCCGGTCTCTCGATGGGTGGCATGCAGACGTATCAGATCACGCTAGACCATCTCGACCTCTTCTCGTACATCGGAGGATTCAGCGGCGCAGGAGGGATGCTCGTGCTCGGCAATCACAAGCTCGATCCAAAAACCGATTACAACGGCGCCTTCGCCGATCCCGCCGCGTTTTCGAAACGCGTGCATCTGCTCTGGCTCGGCGTCGGCACAGCGGAACCCGAGCGCCTCCGCACCGGCCTCCAGCAGTTGCACGCCTCGCTCAACGAAGCCGGCATCCAACACGTTTTTTATGAATCGCCGGGCACCGACCACGAGTGGCAAACCTGGCGCCGCGACTTAAAGGACTTCGCTCCGCGCCTGTTCCAATAACATCGCCGCGGGCCTACCGTCGCCTTACAAGCGGGGCCTTTGCGTCACAACCTTGATTTTACTCGTCCCACACATGTCGCACTCACAACGAATGCGGCGCCACCATGCGGAGGTATCGGCGATTCGAGTTACGGCGATCGCCGGGGGATTTGACGCCGCTGGCGCCTAAAAGCCGTTCCAGCTAACGGCGCCACGGCCGCTCGGAACCTGAAGTAATTTCATTGACAATATACATTCAGAAGAACACAGTGGTTCCTGACCTGGGACGCTTCACTTTGCCTTAGCCCCTTAAGGTTTCCTGATCCACCCCTCGCCATCACCTCTACCCGTCTATAACTAGGCCCGCGCAGCGATAACCGCGTCGCCGGCCTCATCATCTACCTATCGCTTTGAACGTCCAACCCGCGCCAGCCTCCCAACGTGCGGCTCGAACGCAAACGTGGTTTCATCGCGCCACAGGAGCTAACGAATGAAAGATGCCAAATCGCAACAGTGCGCACACCCGGTCTGTTCGTGCTTGGTCACTTCCGGCAAGTATTGCAGCACCGTCTGCGAAACCATGCAAAAAACGCCCGACATCGACTGCTCGTGCAGCCATGCGGTCTGTAAGGGCAAAACGTCCTAGCACTTCGGAAACCGCCTAAGAATCCGTTGGGAACGATGAGAGCTATAAGAAAAGGAGACTTATGTCAAAGCAATCAGCAGAACACCACACGAAAGCGGCCGAGCATTACGAGCACGCAGCCAAGCATCATAAGGAAGCTGCAAAGCATCACGAGTCCGGCAACGCAGAGACTGGGGCGCACCACGCACATCTCGCCCACGGTCACACACAGTTTGCAAACCACCACGCCGGCGAGGCCGCAAAGGCTCACATTGCCGATCACGGCGCGGCGAAAGATAGAACGGATGACAAGGCCAAAGCGGCGAAGGCGTAACGAACCGTGCGGCGGGTATCCAGCCGGCCCGTCCGTAGCGGTTACGGACAGGCCGCTGCTTCAACGAGTCTGACATCTCGTTGTCTATTCCGCGCCGGCACCATCCCCGCGCGCGAGGAAACACTGGAGGCAACAATGGCTTCAGCCGTCGATCCGCTTTGCAATTCTTGGCAGCACCTCTATCAGCGGATGTGCTCAGAAACCAATTCCAAAGAGCTTCCAAACTTGGTTTCTCGTTTGGAAGACGCCATACTCTTGCGCCAAACCGAACTCGTCACAAGCGCGAATCACCGCGACGAGCGAATCGCGATGAACCTTGCCTCAAAGGCAGTCCTGCGACTCAAGACACGCGAAATGGATCAATGATTTCGCTCGATCTACGTTTCATCGGGAGACGGAATGTACACATGGGAACGCGCAGTTCAGCTTGCCATCAGTGAGACGCAAACGACCAAATTGCACGGAGCCATCTTAGACGCGGAAGCGCTCCTGTTCACACGGGGCATTGAGCTTTCGTCTGATACCCATAAACACGCAGCAGCCGTCGAGCGGGCCGCGATGGAGCTTGCGAGCGAAAAGCTGCTGCACCTGAAGGCGACGATGCTGCACTGGCCGTCGCCTGACTTCGTACGTTAACGAAACCGCCCTCAACAAGTGAACCGAACACGGAGAGCAATGAACGAAAAGCAGAATTCAGAAACGGTCAGGGGAGGCACGGTCCTCGTCAAGGACAACGCGCTCTTGCCCCTTAGCCTCCAAAATATCCAAAGTGAGTCGTACGTGCGCGGTTGGAAGTTGTTTAGAGATCTGCATAGCGATGCGATGGATCGTAGGATCCAACAAGAAGGATGGACATTTTTCTGTCTCGCGGGCCCAATCCAGTCGGACGCGTTTGGTTTTCACAGAGCGTCCGCCGTTCGGCGGGCAATCACTCGTATCCTCGCGAATCCGGGATCGAAAGCCTTCAACTCTTTGGAGATCACTCGAATCGAACCGAAATGGTTCCTCGGAATCCCGTACCTGAGCGTCAGCGCCCAATCGCGTCACATTCAATCGGACGGCGTTTTGTATTCCGAAAAAACGGGCGCTTCCGCTCAGGAACTGCTCGCCGCGAATCCTGGCCGGCTGTTGGGCGGGACCGTCGTCGTGGAAACAGGAGTTGCGGTTTCTTAACTTGGTGCCCGCCGGCGTAAAAAGGATAGAAACAATGCAAAATGTCAGGACGCTTGAGAATTTGAAAGCGTGGGCCGCGAAACTCGAGTGGACTATTGTGGACTCGAAGGTGCGCGAACAGCTACTGAGGCTGGCCAAATTTCAGATCAGTGACGTCGAGTCGGAACCTTCGCGCGCCCGTGTCATGCTGTCCGTCATCGCGGATGAACTTCAAGCGGTCCAGAATGCAGTCGATAAGTCCGGACCCTATATCGAAATGCCTCCTACCGCCTCTCCTTCCCGCTCCGGTTAGGTAGCGTTATCGCACATGCCACTCCATCCGCAGCGACTTGATACTGGCGAATCTGTACTAGCCCGCGGGCAAACAAGCTCGGCGTCGCGCGAGTTGTCTGCCGTACAGACGGCTCGCGCACCCCTACCCGAACACTTCAGTCCGCGCCCGCTGCGCACGCACACCACGACGCAAGCGTTACTTCGAACTCGCCGCCGAATTCCCTATTGAATTTTTCTTCTCGGAGATTTCTTCAACTAAGTGTGGAGGGAGTTGCGTGGAGTGTTCCGCGGCCATCGCCGTGAAGCGCGTGGCATTCAGCTGATTCAACCGCTGTGCCAGTTCCGTCAACCGCTGCGCCGAACCTGCGGCGCCTGTCTCGTCGCTCATTCGTTCACCCCGCCAGTACAGAGTGTGCCGATGGAACCCGACGTCTCGCTGCCACTCTACTCGAATATCGTTCGTATCGCGCCTGAACTTTACGCGTGTGCTGCTCTGTGCACCGGTCGCGCCGCGCCCGCCTTCCGCCCCAGCAACTTCACCAAAGCCGTCGCCGCAACGATCCCCACCAGCGCCGCCAGTCCCACCACCAGGTAGAAGTCCGTCGCCGTCACATTCTCAGCCCGCGTAAACACATGCGTCCAAATCTCCGCCAGGAATAGATACCCGCCCACGAATCCCACCGCGAAACTTACCATCGCGCCAATTCCCACTTTCGCTTTCTGCATGGATGCCCCCGGCCCCGAATCAAATCCGCACAATTGAAATTCCCAAGTTCTCTACCCTTGAGCCGAGTGTGCCACACGGGTACATCCGTGAAACCTCACACACACGTCGTCGTGTTCACGTCGTAACCTCCCCGTAACGTTTTGCACACGCACACTTCCCCGTCGAAGTCGCGCCATTTCCGCGAGATTTCCCAGCTTTTCTCTCTTTTCTTGGATTTTACCGGTGACCGCGACCGCGCCTCACCGAGCATCACTATGGACTGCGGGAGCGAAGCTACCGCTTTGCCACCGCGTCCTCCCGATTACAACGTCGCCTCGATCATCCGCGACTAACGCTTGTGATCGCTCACCCGCCTGAATACTGGCAACAATCGCTGCCTTCCCTCGACCACGATCCCGGCGGCCTTAAGTGACACAGGCTGGAGTTCGCCTGTGTGCCTCTGCCTGTGCGCCTGCCTCTCGCCGTTGACGTCATCCAGAGGCCGATTCATCGGCCGAAGGATCTCTCCCCGCTTTCGTTCCCGACGCCTCGCCGGCGTGAAACTCTAACTCGCCCTCTTCGCCGTCAGCATCTTCCTCGCCTTCGCCGGCGCACTCGATTTCGAACCCGCCGCCGCAGGGCCACCCTTCTTCGCAGCTCCAGCACTACTCGCCGCCAAACTCTTCTTCAGCGCCGTCATCATGTCGATCACCGGAGCCTTCGCCGTCGTCTCTCCAATCTCAATATGCTTCCCGCCGCTCTTCGCCTCAATCAATTCCTTCAGCCGCTCCTGAAACTCGTTGTGATACTGCTTCGGCTTAAACGGCTCGGTCAGCGACCCAATCAGCTGCTCGGTCAGCTTCACTTCCTGCGGCTTAAAATTCTGCGGCTCCAGCACGCCATACTGCGGCAGCGAACGAATCTCGTTCGCGAAATACATCGTGTGCACCACAATCCCATGTTGGTATGGCCGCAAGAAAACCGTGTAGTCGCGCTGATGCATCGAGAGCTTCCCAATCCCCACCGTCCGCGTGTCCTCCATCGCCTTCTCGAGCAGGTAGTACGCCTTCTTCCCATCTTCATCCGGCAGGCAAAAATACGACGCGTCAAAAAAGATCGGATCGATCTCGCTCATCTTCGTGAACGCCACCAACTCCAAATTCTTCGACGATGCCGCCTGAATTTTCTTCATCTCCTTCCCGTCCATCAACACGTACTGCCCCTCATCAAACTCATACCCCTTGATCACCTCGCTGCGCTCCACCTGCCTGTCGCACACCGGGCAGTACAGCGGCTGCTTGAGCCGCGAGTGGCACACGTTGTGAATCTGGTGCAAGTGCGTCCGCTCCGCGCGCGCCGCCGCGTACAATTTCACGGGAATCGTCACCAGGCTCAACACAATCGATCCGCGCCACACCGACGAAGCCATATTTTTCACCTCACCTTTCATTTTCCGGCCCTCCGATTCACCGCAATATACACGCATCCCCCTACCACGCGCGGTGATTCGCCGTACTCAACAAACACCCGCTTGAATCCGCACGCAAACGCGCCAATACTCGCACTTCACCATGCCACCGAAACTCACCGCCGCCAAACTCACCAACGCCACGAAATCCCCCATGCCCACCGCCATCCGCCCCGCCCTCGCCACACTCAGCCAAGATCCGCCCACCGACTCGCCCGACGTCCTCTACGAAATAAAATTCGACGGCATCCGCACCCTCGCTTTCATCGACGCCGGCACTACCAGACTCTTCGCCCGCTCCGGCCGCGACATCTCGCGCGAATATCCCGAATTCGCCGCGCTCGCGAAACGCCTGAAAGCACGACACGCCATCCTCGACGGCGAAATCGTCGTTCTCGATCCCGACGGCCGCAGCAGCTTCCAACGCCTCCAAGCCCGCTTCGGCGTCCAGGATCCATCACGTGAACTCCAGCACCAGGCCCCGCCCACGCTCTACCTCTTCGATCTTCTCTATTGCGACGGCTATGATCTCCGCCGCACGCCGCTCGTCGAACGCAAAAAGCTCCTCACTCAAATCGTGCGCACCAGCGACGCAATTCGCGTCTCCGAACATCACGCCGGCGAAGGCCGCGCGCTGTTCGCCGTCGCCATGAAAAAAGGCCTCGAAGGAATCATCGGCAAGCGCGCGCAATCCGCCTATCCCGGCGGCCGCAGCACCGAGTGGCTCAAATTTAAAGGTGTTCAGGAAATTGACGGCGTGATCGGCGGCTGGACATCGCCCCGCGGCTCGCGCGAATTTTTCGGCAGCCTGCTCGTCGGTCTTTACGACGGCGCGGAATTAAAATTCACCGGCGGCGTCGGCACCGGCTTCACGCGCGAATCCGAAAAATCCATTTACGAAAAACTCAAAAAACTCGCGACGCCGCGCTGCCCCTTCACGCCCGAGCCGCGCACAAAAGAAGAAGCCCACTGGGTGAAGCCGTCTCTCGTCGCGCGCGTCGGTTACGCCGAGTGGACCAGTGACCGCCAACTCCGCCAGCCCCGCTTCCTCGGCCTTCAACCCGACCGCTCTCCGAAGGAGAGCACCTTCAAAAAAGAAAAAGCCCCACCCGCGCCAAGCGCCGCCACCAGCGCCAAAGCCCTCAACGCCAAAAAACGCTGGCGCCGGTCCAAGTAGCACGGACCTTCAGTCCGTGGCACAGGCGTTCGCGCCTGTGCGTACCTCACGTTCCGTGAGGTACGGGTGTAGCCATTTCCACCCCAAGCCATCTCTTCCCACAACATCGCACAAACCCGGCCCCGACGAGAACGTCGGAGCCGCACAGGCTCGAAAGCCTGTGCCACAGCCAAAAATGGCTGTGCACCTGACTACTTCCCATCCTTCATCTCCTCCAACTTCTTCGCCACAGCCCCCAGAAAAATAATCACCTGCGCCACGTTCTGCCCCCACTTCGGACCATTCGCCGCAATCGCCGCCTTCGTCAAGTCCACCGCCTGATTCACCGTCTCGTTCGTCATCGCGCCCTCCGCATAAATAAATACGTACACCAGGGCGCAAAATTACCGCCAGTCATTTTTTCTTCGCCGCGCTCTTCGCAGCCGTCGTCCCCGCCCCGCACGCCTTCAACCCGGTCACCCACTGCTGCGGATTCTGCGGCACGCCATTCACGTAAACCACCCAGTGCAAGTGCGGCCCATTCGCCCGCCCCGTCGCGCCCACATACCCAATCACGTCGCCTTTCGCCACGTGGTCGCCCACCGCCACATTCAGTTTCGACATGTGCAGGTACATCGTCTCCAGTCCCTGCCCGTGATCGATCGCCACAGTCCCGCCCAGCACATTGAACGGCTGCACGATCTTCACCACGCCCGCCGCCGCCGCGTGAATCGGAGTGCCCAGCGCCCCGCGCTGGTCGATGCCTCCGTGAAATTCCCCCGTCGGCTTCCCGTTGTGCAGCCGCGCCACGCCAAACGGCGAAATCACGCACCCCGGCAGCGGCGCCACCAGCGGCTCCTCCCAGTATTTCGTATCGCTTACCGCGTCGCGAAACGTAACCAGCGTCTTCATCTCATCCGGCGTCGAATGCAGCGCCTCGATCGACGGCGCCAACGTCACATTCTGCGTAGGGAAAATTGTTTTTTTGACCGTAAGATTTTCGTACTCGATACGCGTCCCGTCCTCGCGCAGAAATGAAATCCAGTATCCGCCCGTCGCGTCCATCACTGCCACCGGCATCAATCCTTCCCACGAACCATCCGCCTGCTTGAACATTCGCACCGTTCGCGTGCTGCCGTCGGGAGCGACTGCAGTCGCGCTAGGCTTCGAAGACGTATCGCTCTTAGGCGTCGCGCCAACTGCCACTCCTGCGCTGATATGCTGCCAAAGCTTCGCCGACCCAACCTCCACATCGCACCGCAGCCGCACCGTCTGCCCCAACGCAATCGCGCTCGGCTTCACAGTGCAATGAGACTCCTGCGCCCCCACCACACCAGCGCCCAGCGCGAGCGCAGCAAGCGCGACACCGCACCTCACCACCTTAAAAAACTGTTCTCCTAGCCTCATGCCCCCAACTTACACCGCAGCTTTGCCTCGCTCCAGCGCTCACGCACAACAAGTTTCCGAATCGCGCGCCGCGTGCGCGTCCGACAGCCAACCTGGCGGTCGTCCTACGACCTCCCCACAAAAATCCTGGCAACCACCTAGGCCGTCCCACAGCCACAATCAGGAGCGAACGCTAGTAAAATAGGCAGACCTGCCTGTGTACTTCCCTCAGCGTCATCTCACCACAAACCACACAGACCATGTCTATGCCACACAAAGCACCCTAACAATTGCCCATGCTTGATTCTCCAGTGTGAGCCTTCGAATTGATCTCCCCACCACCATAGCCCACACGAAGCCACCAACTTCTCCTCACCTCAACCAAACGTTGGAGTACTCTGTGTGGCATAGACATTGTCTGTGTTCTTTCTGTAGCACAGTCCCGCACCGCGGGACTGTCAGCTCCCAGCTCACCACCTACAAACCACACAGAAAATATTTCTATGCCACACAGGTCTCTCTAACACTCGCCCGTGCTTGGTCCTCAATTCTGTAAATTCATGTGGTCAATCCTCTCAACCACCAACACTCCAAGACCAGGACTCCCGCTCCACCTCAACCAAACGTTGGAGTGATCTGTGTGGCATAGACATTGTCTGTGTTCTTCTGGAAGGCACGAGCTAAAGCTCGTGCCTGCCCAGCGCCGCCAGCCTCAAGGCCGTGTCATCCTGAGCGCAGCGAAGGACCCCTCCCCGCTTTTTCTTCCTCTGTGGAACTCCAGCCTTTCTCCTCCCTCTCTGTGGAATGTTTAAGCCTCTGACCTTGCCTTTGTGTAGATGTCCGCCACCAAAATCTCCATCATCACATCCGGATTCGCGAGCGCTTTAAATCCAAATTGTTTGTAGAGCCCATGCGCATCCCGAGTCGCCAAACAAAACCTCCTCAACCCCTGTAGCGCCGGATGCCCCACCACACACTCCATCAACCACTTTGACAGCCCCTTGCCCCTATGCTCCTCCAGCACATACACGTCGCACAAATACCCAAACGTAGCCGAGTCCGTCACCACCCGCGCAAACCCCACCTGCTTGCCCTGAGGCACGAACGGCTTGCCCTGAGGAACGAAGGGCCCACCCTGAGGCACGAAGGGGCCGCCTCGATGTAGCACCGCAAACCCGAGTGAATTCGCCACCGCCCTCTCCACCGTCCCGCGCGGTATCCCCTCCGACCAGTAACACCGCACCAGATACGCATGAATCGCCTCCACATCAAACTCCCCCGGATCCGTCGTGATCCGGTACGGGCCCCGCTCCCACGCCTCCGCCATCGACACTCCTCCCAACCGCCCCCCATCTATGCGGGAAACGCTCCTCCCCGCCAAGCGCCATTGTGGTCCTTTTCGACAGTCTCGCTCTGATGCCCTCGAATACCGCGTTCGCCCATCGTCCCCAGATCGATTCGCCGTAGGCGAATACCAGTCACGTTAGTGGCAAGTACTATTTGTGGTATCCTCGCCGGACGAGGCGCGAATCCTTGAACGCTCAAAATGAGCACGACAATCTAATTAAATCGTACGTGCAGCCTGTTTCGTTATACCGCTACCGGTCGCTCAAGAACTTTGAGCGCGAGCTTGGCGCTATCGAAGACGCGTACATCCATGCGGCGTCGTTTCGCGATTTAAATGATCCAATGGAAGGCGGATTTACATCTGGCAAGAGATTCCGGCAGTTGCCCGAGTATCACCGCATCCGCGACGAGATTCTCGATAGAAAGCGCGGCCTTCGTCTGTCCTCATTCAGCGAAGTTCCCAATAATGAGCTTATGTGGGCGCACTACGCGAATCAGTTCCGAGGCATCTGCATCTCCTACAGCTTTTCAACTCTCATGCGCAATTTCTCTCCGCCAATTTGTTTTGTGCGCATGTTTTATAATGACTATCAACCCACCATTCATACTGCCGACCGAGTCCCTGAAGATCTCGCAAAGATGGTGCTGTCGTACAAGAATTACAAATGGCTTTACGAACGCGAATGGCGCATGTTCTCGAGGATGGAGCGCAACGAATACACCAACGTGAATTGTGTACGGAGCGTAAGAGTTGGGGCCAGAGTAGGTAGCGAACAAAAAGCGGAGATTACACGCAGACTAACAGCGTTAGGAATTAAGGTCCGATACATGACAATAAAAAAATATCGCATTCGGTTTGAGGCGGAGGAGTGATTTGTCACCGACGGACCAACTCACGGCTAAGCAGAAGAGACTCGTAAGAGACCTGCGGTATTTATATTCCCTGGTAAATCTAGATTTCTACGACATCCGCCAATACCCGAAGGAGTGGCGCACTGCTCGGCTAGAGGTAATGTGGCGAGATATCGTACGCGAAGAAATAGTGACCGCGTACACGTACGTGGACGAAATCCTCTCCTGTGTGATTTGCGACCATTTTTTTGGAACGAAGAGAAGCTATCAGGCCCTTTGGAAGACCAAGAAGTTTCAAGTTTTCAATGCTTGCTTCATTGACGAGGTCAGTTTGGTTCCAAAGTTGAAGTACGTGAAAGCGCTGAAAACTATCCCGAAGCCGATCGCCGCCGACATCGAACGCCTTAATGCGATCCGAAACGCGATGGCCCACGCCTTTTTTCCGGAGAATGTGAAGCGGTCGCAAGCTTTGTGGAAGGATCAAAGCGTTTTCACGCGAGTCGGGTTTGATTCGTTCCACACCGACATCCTGGGCGTTAACACGTTTCTTCGAGGTCTGTTAAAAACTCGACTTCGAGCCGAGGCGGCCCTGCGTCGTAAAAGGTCGGATTCGTCAGGACGTAAGGCGTCTAAAGGGGGGTCCCAATCAGGCGCGACTAACAGCGGAAACTACCTAGGGGAGGCGCTTCCGCCGAGCTGAGGCGCGACATCTTCCATAACGTAGTGGATGAATTTCGTTCCGAGATCAGTCATTTCGTACCCCTCCGAGTCATCGAATGCCGAAACCATCATTCCCGTACCTGGACGATGCTGGCGGTGAGGCTTTTTGATGAAGTTCCCAGCAGTGTCCGTGTCGCGCTCTTGCCGAAGCACACCACCGATGCTCAAGTCTCGAATCAAATACTTGAAAAGATCCGCTTCGGCCGAATTCTCCCGAGGCCTCGCAGTCCCTTTAATCAATGTCCACATTTCGCCCCGGGTTATGCCTTTTTGTTTGTAAACGGCCTTTGCAACCAAGAAATGGGTCTCGTGGTAGAGGTTGATCCAATGCAGAAAGAGGCGGATGAGATCGTCGTCGCATAGCTTAATAGCCCCTGCATTCAAAACCAGACGCTTCAACATCTCGCGTTTCTCGCGCGAGTCAGCTTCATCCCAAGCGCGAAATGCAGTTTTCACAAGATCGAGGTATTCCTTGGATTCAATTCGGTCTTTAATCTCGTCGCCAAAGTTCTCGAACCTATCTGTTATCTCCTCCAGAGTCCTCCCTAATTCAGCGATCTTCTGCTTATGTTCATCGAGCCATACGTGCTGCAGATCATTGACGGCCTGCTGCTCCCGTTCTGAACTAAGACTGGCGGATGCAGCTAGGACCCCTCCAATCCAGGGTATGCTGCTCAGTGCAGCGATCAGGAATCGGATGTATTTGCGGTTCTTCCCACCTCCGAGCCGTTTCGCCAACGCCTCGTGAGATGGCTCAAGGAATGAAAATCCTGAGGGCTTTACGGCAGGTTTCGAATCTTCTGAATCCATAGATGCTCCTCACAATTTACGGACCACTGACCAGGAGATCTTAAATCATCTTGAATTTAATCATATTCATATGGTATTCTAGTGCCTTAGAAACAACTAAGCACATGCGACGCGCCGTCTCACTTTTCGGCGCCGGACGCTCTTCCACCGGCTTAACGCCGCTCCTCACCCCAACCTTTCATCCGCACTTTTACGTACGTATTCCCCGCAAATCTCACCCACCGCAAATTTCTAATCGACATCTCGTACGATTAGAATGTGACGTAACTTCCAGAAAACAAACGGAGGCCGCCCTTTCTAATCGGCACTAGATGGCACATTCGATCAACAATCTAGGCAGCACAGGCAATCCTGCCTGTGGGCGAACGGCGCGGGTTAATCCCGCGATGCTCGCCGGCGTGGCTTGCGTCGAACTTCACGCCGAAGATCGCAATGCCGTGCCCGCTCGCGCGGCCACACAGGCACGATTGCCTGTGCTACTTACCGGCGCCTCCCTCCCAGTCGCACCCCAGTTGATAATTTCTAATCGGAGTGCTCGCCGATTAGAATTGCCCGAAACTTACACAAAACAAAGGACCGGCACCCTTTCTAATCGACACAAATTTACCTCGCGAAACCGCGAGGTAATCCTGAGGTATCCCAGTGGGATGACGAACGGATCCCTCCCCGCCATTACCCACTCCAAATGCACCTCGACAACTAGACTGCTTGCGCAGCAAGCTATCTTACGAACGCCTCCGCCATGCTCCGTCACCGAATTATCTGTACATTGTGTCGGTAACATGACACACTCGTGCTGCGTTTGTTGCTCTTGTAAAACCTTTAGAAATGTTTAAGGGCTGCAAGTCCACACTTGCAGCCCTTTTTGTTTGTTGGCTGAGGGCCGTGGGAAGTAGCAACCAAATAGCTTAAAAAACAAGAGAGAAACACATTGAGAGAACAAGGAACAGTGAAGTGGTTTAACGCCAGCAAGGGATTCGGATTCATCCAGCGCCAGAACGGCGAGGATGTGTTCGTCCATTTTTCGGCGATTCAGTCGGAAGGCTACAAATCGCTGAACGAAGGACAAGCAGTGGAATTCGAAGTCACCAAGGGCCCCAAGGGTCTGCAGGCGTCGAACGTCACCGCCCTCTAAATAGCCAACGAGCGAGCCTGCAACGGTGATTAGCTGGGCGGGCTCGCCCCGTTTTTTTGATCCGGTTTTGGTGGTTGTGGTCCTAGGAGCAGGATGAAAGCTCTCGAAAAAGGCGCGTACATTCAGCATTTTCAGTACGGCCTCGGTGTAATCACGCAAGCGGATTCGGAATACACAGACATCGATTTTGATACGCACGGCATGAAGAAGTTTCGGACCGCGATCGTAGTTCTGGAGCGCGCCGAAGGCACTCCCCCTCCCCGAAAGCGCCGCGCGCGCAAAAAGCCTGTAGTCGCTGCTGCTGGCACCGTAGCTGGTGTCGCCGCCGTAGCCGTGCTCAAACCCGCGGGCAAGAAATGAGCCACGAAATCCTGGTGCAGTTCGTCGGATTCCAATCGAAAGAAAGCGGCCGTGAGTACCGGTTTGAAGTGCGCGAGATGTCGCAAGAGCCGCGCGAATTCAAAGTGACGATCGATCAGGCCGCGTTCAACACCAAATTATTGAAGATTCAGGATGGGCCGGATGTATGCTCGGCGCGGCTGCGGCGGGAGCTGATCTCGACCGCGAATCGCCCAACGGAGTCGCATTTCCACATCACCACGGCGGAGCTGGACGATTACCGCGAGAAGCACACCCCACCGAAGCGCAGCATGTTTCACCGCCCCAAGACCGAAGAGTATTAGCAGGTCGTGCTCTTCGGCTCGGCGGACTGCCAACCCCAATTTGGCACGACAGAAGGCCAATTCCATTTTGGCTGGAAGCAATGCCAAATTTGTCTCACCCCTCGCACGTACTCCGTCGCGCAGCTTCGCCAAAACCTGATAAAATTGTGTCGATTCATTTGAAGATTCGAAATCCTTAGAGCGAGGGATCTTACGACGTGACTTCATCCACATTGACGGCCACCCAGACCGGGCGAGCCCACAACTTTAACGCCGGCCCGGGCGCGTTGCCGCTCGCAGTGCTCGAGCGCATCAATCATGAGCTGACGGACTATCGCGGGACGGGCATGTCCGTGATGGAGATGAGCCACCGCTCGGCGGAATTCGAAGAGATTATCGCGAGCGCGGAAGCGAAGCTGCGGAAGCTGATGGCGATCCCTGAGGATTACGCGGTGATCTTCGTGCAGGGCGGCGGCAGCGGCCAGTTCACAATGGTGCCTGCGAACCTATTCATCGCGGGCAAGCCGGTGGACGTGCTGCACACGGGCATGTGGACCGCGAAGGCGATCACGGAACTAAAAAAGGGCACGCCGTACAGGCTGGCGGCATCCATGGAGGCGGAGAAGTTCACGCGGCTGCCGCGGAAGGACGAGATTCAGTTGTCGCCGGACGCGTCGTACGTGCACATCTGCACGAACAACACGATCGAAGGCTCGGAGTGGAATGAGCTGCCAGAGACGGGCGCGGTGCCGCTGGTGGCCGACGCGTCGTCGAATATTTTGTCGAAGCCGATGGATGTGTCGAAGTTTGGGCTGATTTTCGCGGGCGCGCAGAAGAACCTGGGGCCGAGCGGCGCGACGGTGGTGATCGTGCGCAAGGATCTGGCGGAGCGCGCGGACAAGAATTTGCCGACCACGACGCAGTACAGGACGCACATCAAGGAGAAGTCGCTGTACCACACGCCGCCGACGTTTGCGGTGTACATCATTGGGCTGGTGCTGGACTGGATTTCGGCCGAGGGCGGCGCTGTGGCGATGGCTAAGCGGAATGACGCGAAGGCTAAGGCGCTGTACGACGCGATCGATGGCAGCGGCGGCTACTACACGGGGCCGATCGAGAAGGCGTCGCGGTCGAAGATGAACGTGACGTTCCGCGTGGCCGGCGGGAATGAGGAGATCGAGAAGCAGTTTGCCAAGGAAGCGGGCGCGGCGAAGCTGGTCGGGCTGGCCGGGCACCGTTCGGTGGGCGGCATGCGCGCGTCGCTGTACAACGCTGTGGGGCAGGACGCGGTGGATGCGCTGGTGAGCTTTATGGCGGAGTTCAAGCGCAAGAACGGGTAGTCGGATTTAGGTAGCACAGGCAATCTTGCCTGTGGGCGAGTGGCGCGGGTCGAACCCGCGTCATTCGCCTTTTTTTTTCGCGGACGCCTCGCTTGCATTTCAACCACACCTAGTGTGGTAACTGCGCAACACATCGCTTGACAGCCTCAAATTGGGTGATAAAGTCGGGTTTGCGATGCGTTTCCCCCTCCAAAGCGCGGTTTTCTCCCTGGAACGTTCGGTGCGAGCGTCACGCTTTTGTGACGTTTTAGTGTGCGAGGCGGCGCGATGAAGACTGCGCTGCTGCGTCCGCGACGCCGGACTTGGGTGCTCATCGGCGGCGTGGTGGTGGTGATTCTGGCCGCGATGGTGTTCACGCTTGGGTCGCTGACGCTGCCCTTCAGCCCTGAGCGCGGCAACGAGTTCTTCACTTTCTTCGCGTTGTCGATCCTGCTGGCGGCGGCGCTGCTGGTCTTCAGCTTAATTCTGACGCGCAGCCTGATCCGGGTGTGGGCGGAGCGGCGAAGCCGGCAGCTGGGGTCGCGATTCAAGGTCAAGATGGTGCTGGGCGCTATGAGCATCTCGCTGCTGCCGATCATCTTCCTCTTCTTCGTGAGCTACGCGCTGGTGAACCGGACGCTGAACACGTGGTTCCCGCGGCCGCTGGAGCTGGCGAACGAACAGACGCAGCAGCAGATGGAAGACATTGCGCGGTCGAGCCAAGAGCATTTGAACCGCATCGCGGAGCGCGCGGCATCCACGGCGGACTCCGGTAAGACGCTCGAAGAGCTGGACTGGGCGGTGGACGCGACTTGGCACACGAAGTTGAGCGGCGTGGCGCAGGACGGCGTGGCGTTTCTGAATCTGCCCTCGGCGGGCGCGCAGGCAAAGTCGAAGCCGGGCGATTTGGTGACGCCGACGAAGCTCGCGACGCAGCCCGTGTTTGTGCGCGCGCTGCAGAGTGGAGCCGAGATTTGGCGCGCCGGCGGACAGATTTACATCACGGGATCGGCGCCATCGAAGGGCGGAAAGCTGTATGTGGGCCGCGAACTACCGAACGATTTTCTCGAGCATTACGACGACATCGAAATGCAGACCGCGACCTATTTGCAGCAAAAACAGAATTTGCGCGCGTACAAACGTGAAATTTTGCTGGCGCTGTTTTTCGTGACGGTGCTGCTGGTGTTTGCGACTACGTGGGTCGCGCTGTTTTTGTCGAAGCAAGTGACGGTACCGATTCAGGCGTTGGCTGAAGCGACGCGCGAAATCGCGCGCGGAAATTTCGATCACCAGATTGACGTGAAGGCGCAGGACGAGCTGGGGACGCTGGTTCGGTCGTTCAATCGGATGACCGAGCAGCTGGGCGAGGGCCGCAGGCAGATCAACGAGTTCACGCTGAGCCTCGAGCACGCGATCGAGGAGCGCGAGGGCCGGCGGAAATTGATGGAGGCGATTCTCGAAAATATTCCGACGGGCGTGGTGTCGCTGACGGCGGCCGGCGAAATTTCGCGGATGAATTCGGCGATCCCGGCCATTCTGGGCGAGCACGTGCGCGGCGCAAAGACGCTGGTGGAATTGCTGGGAGAGGACGGCGCGCGCGGCGTGATGCATTTGATGCGGCGGTCGCTGCGGATGGCGACGGCGTCGCGCGAAATCGAAGTGTCGGCGTCGGGAAAATTGGTGCGCGCGGCGGTGACGGTGAGTTCGCTGGGGCCGCGTAAATCCAATCCGGGATTTGTGGTGGTGGTGGACGACCTGACGGATTTGCTGCGCGCGCAGAAGGCTGCCGCGTGGCAGGAAGTGGCGCAGCGCATCGCGCACGAAATTAAAAATCCGCTCACCCCGATTCAACTCTCCGCGCAGAGACTTTTGCGGCACCTCGATAAATCGCACGCCGGAACGGGTGGTGGAGCGGGGGCTGCGGCGACGAACGGCGCGAACGGCAACCGCACCGAGATGGAGAAAATGGTGGCGGACTGCGCCGGATTGATCGAGCGCGAGGTGCGGACGCTCGAGTCGCTGGTGGATGCGTTCTCGCAATTCGCTCGATTCCCGTCCGCGCGGCTGGCGGCCGAGGATTTGAATACGATTGTGGCCGGCGCCGTCGATCTGTTTCGCGACCGACTGGAAGGCATCGCGCTGAAGACTGACCTCGCCGCATCGCTGCCTCCGGTGCGCGCCGACCGCGAGCTGCTGCGGCGCGTGGTGGCCAACCTGATCGACAACGCCGCGGAGTCCATGGAAGGCGCGAAGATTCGCCGCCTGCGGGTAGCGACGAGGATCGACGCCGAGCGCGAAACGGTGGAAATCGAAGTGGCGGACAGCGGGCATGGCATTTCGCCCGAGGACAAAGAGAAACTTTTCCTGCCACATTTTTCGACGAAGGACCGCGGTACGGGGCTGGGCCTCGCGATCGCAAGCCGGATTATCGCGGAGCACAACGGCACGATTCACGTGGAAGACAACTTGCCGACCGGCGCGAAATTTGTGATTCGGTTTCCGGTGGCGGAAGTGCCGGCGGCGGCATCAACGATAGAGACAGCATCGGATCAGGCGGATTGACCAGATTATTTGAGGAGATTGGGTCGCGAACCATGGTGGGAAGCGTACTGATTGTCGATGACGAAGGCGGAATTCGTGAATCGCTGAGCGCGATTCTGATGGACGAAGGCTACTCGGTCGCGTCGGTAGCAACGGGCGAGGAGTGCCTCGAACGGCTGGAAGCCGCTAGCTACGACGCGATTCTGCTCGACGTGTGGCTGCCCAAGCTCGACGGCCTCGAGACGCTCGAACGCATTCAGAAAATGGAAACGCCTCCGGCTGTGGTGATGATTTCCGGCCACGGAAACATCGAAACGGCGGTGCGCGCGACGAAACTGGGCGCGTTTGACTTCATCGAGAAGCCGTTGACGCTGCAAAAAGTTGTGCTCGTGGTGCGCAACGCGGTGGAATACGCGCGGCTCGAATCGGAAAATAAGCGGCTGCGCGCCGAGCAGGACGAGCGCAACCAAATCCTCGGCAACAGCGTGCCGATGAAAGCGCTCCGGCAGCAAATCGCGTTGACCGGTCCGACGACGGGGCGCGTGCTGATCTACGGCGAAAGCGGCACGGGCAAGGAATTGGTCGCGCGTGCTCTGCACGGCAGCAGCCCGCGGCGCGACGCGCCGTTTGTGGAAGTGAACTGCGCGGCGATTCCCGAAGAGCTGATCGAGTCGGAACTGTTTGGCCATCGCAAGGGCAGCTTTGCGGGCGCGAACGAAGATAAAGCTGGAAAATTCGAGAAAGCCAACGGCGGGACGCTATTTCTCGATGAAGTCGGCGACATGAGCCTCAAGACGCAGTCGAAAGTGCTCCGCCTGCTCGACGAGAATCGCGTCCAGCCCATCGGGTCAAATCATCCGGTGAAAGTGGACGTGCGCGTGATCGCGGCTACAAACAAGCAGCTCGACGAAGAAATCACGCGCAATACGTTTCGCGAAGATCTTTTTTACCGGCTGAACGTGATTCCCTTCTACGTGCCCGCGCTGCGCGAGCGCACCGAAGACATTCCGATCATCGCGGCGCATTTTCTGGCGGAATTCTGCGAGGAGTACGGGCGGAAGCAGAAAGAGTTCACGGCCCCGGCGATGGAGGTGTTGCGGCAGTACCCTTGGCCGGGAAACGTGCGCGAGCTGAAAAATCTCGTGGAGCGCCTGGTGATCGTTTGTCCGTCCGAAGAAATCGAGCCGCAGCATTTGCCGCCGGAAGTGTTCCGCGGCGCGTCGAAAAGTCCCCACAAACCTTATGAGAGTTTGCAGGAAGCGCGATCGGCGTATGAGCGCGAATTTGTGCTGCGAAAACTCGAAGAGAGCCGGTGGAATATGACGAAGGCGGCGCAGGCGCTGGGACTGGAGCGCTCGCACCTTTACCGCAAGATGCGGACGCTGGGTATTGCTACTACGAAGGTGACCCAGTAGTCCACGCACGTCGCCGCAAAGGTGCCTTTTTTGGCCGGTCGGGGTACGGCGCTCCGGCCTTCGCGGCGCAACGCCGCCATGCAGGATTTCTCGCAGGCGCAAGCGTCTATGGAGTGCGGCGGGTCCTAACGCCGCTTTCACTCAATTTAGCTTCGAGCACGTTCGATCGCGCGCCTAGCGAGCTTAGCGTCCCGTTCGGGGGCTGAATGCGTGCGCGGCCTTCGGCCGTGTCGGGTCTTCTAGTGTTTCTGTGCTGTGGGAAAGCGGCGTTAGGACCCGCCGCACTCCGATAGGATTGGTCGCCTGCGAGCGTTGCGAGGCGTAGTTTGCGCGTTCTCGTCGAGCGTGCGTGCCTCTTACAGGTAACGCAGACTACTCTTCCTCTTCCGACTCTTCCGATTCGTAGGCGGCCAAATCGTCGGTGAGTTCCGGAGCGTCGTCGTCTTCGGGGGATTGGCGCTCTTGCATTTCTTCGAGCTGGCGGTGCCAGTCCAGCATTTTCACCATTTGGGAATTCTGGCGCCAGTTGGCCTGGACCTTTACGAATAGCTCCATGAAAATCTTCGAGCCGAGCAGCGATTCGAGTTCTTTGCGCGCATCCGTACCGATTTGTTTCAGAGTCGCGCCGCCCGCGCCGATCAGAATTCCCTTCTGTCCTTCGCGTTCGACGTAAATCGTCGCGCTGATGCGAAGCAGCTTCGGCCTTTCTTCGTATTTATCGACGAGCACGGCAAGTGCGTGTGG
Source organism: uncultured Acidobacteriota bacterium (assembly GCA_963702125.1). GTDB lineage: Bacteria > Acidobacteriota > Terriglobia > Acidiferrales > UBA7541 > Palsa-295. The sequence goes on along the minus strand of OY969716.1, from coordinate 1,188,320 downwards.
AACTTCCTGTCGCGTTGCGAAAATGGCCTTCTCGCGAATCACTTCCGCGGCGAGAAAGCGCTCGGGCTGGTCGGTAACTTGGTCGTCCGGAAAATATTTCGGCCCCTCGGGCAGGCGCGCAATTATCGAAGCGACAAGTTCGTCGAGGCCTTTTCCCTTGGCAGCCGAGATCGGAAACGTCTCAGTAAACTGAAATTCCTCGTTGTAGCGCGCGATCAGCGGCAGCAGCAGATGCTTCGCGACCATGTCGATTTTGTTCAGGATCAGGTACGTCGTTCCCTTGAAACGCTTGATCCACTGCAGCGCGAATTCGTCTCCCTTGCCGAATTTCGCCGACGCATCGACGATCAGGCAAAGAATGTCGAGGCCCTCGAGCGTGTGTTGCAGCTCGTCCATCATCATGCGGCTCAGCACGTTTTCGGGTTTGTGGATGCCGGGCGTATCGATCAGTACGATTTGAGCGTCTTCACGATTCACGATGCCTTGAACGCGATTGCGCGTGGTTTGCGGCTTATTGGTGACGATGGAAACTTTCTGGCCGACGAGCCGGTTGACGAGCGTGGATTTGCCCGCGTTGGGGCGGCCGATGATGGCGACGAAGCCGGATTTGAAAGGCATGCGCAACAGATTGTACGCGAAAAGCGGCGGACGCGTGCGGGGCGACAAAGTCAAAGGCAAAACATTTCACGGAGAAAACCGAGAAAGGCGTCAGTACACGAAGATGCGGCGGCAGAGCATGACGCTGGGCGCGTTGCGAAGGCTAGGATGTGGGGGCGGCGGGTCCGGCCACGGGGCGGGCGCGGACGCGCAACACTTTGCGCTGATTCGATTCGACGACTTCGAAGCGGACGCCGTCGGTTTCAACCACCTCGCCGTTTCGTGGGACGTGGCCGGCGACGCTGTTCAGAAGGCCGGCGATAGTTGTAGCGGCGGAGTGCTGCGCGTCGGCGTCGAGCTGCACTCCGAAAAGCTCGCCCACTTTATCGACGGGCACGCTGCCGCGAATCACCAGCGCACCGCTCGGTTCGCGGACCACGTCCGGCGCAGGCACGCGATCTTCTTCGCCGATTTCCCCGACGATTTCTTCCACCAGGTCTTCGACCGTCACCACGCCCGCCATCAGGCCGTACTCGTCGATCACGATTGCCATCTGCTGGTTCTTGCGCTGCAATTCCTTCAGCAGCGCGGAACCGAACTTGGTTTCCGGCACGAAGAGCGCGGGCCGCATCAGTTCGCGCACCACGCGGTGCGAAGCGTCGCGGTCGGGCACTTCCAACATGTCGCGAGCAAAGACGATGCCGACGATATCGTCGAGCGATTTGTCGTACACCGGCACGCGCGAGAATTTTGTATCGACGATCAGCTCGCCCACTTCCTCGAGCGTCGCGTCAGCGCGGACGGCGACGACGTCCGGCCGCGGCGTCATCACGTCGCGCACGCGCTTATCGCCAAATTCGACCACCGATTCGATGAGCCTCGCTTCATCCTGCTCGATGATCCCCTCTTCCGTTGCGGCGTCCACCAAAGCCTCAATCGCCTGTTGCTGCTCCTCTTCCTTGGAAGATTCCGATTCCGCTTCATCGGAGAGATGCAGGATCGAAATCAGCAGCTCGAGAATCGCCTGCACGGGCCAGATCAGGATTTGCAGCGCGCGTACCAGCGGAACGAACGGCCGGATCCATCCACCCGACGCCCGCGCGATCAGCAGCGCCGGCAAAAACTGCATCGCGACCACAACTTCCGCGGCGAGAAAGAAAATCATTTCGACGGCCGCTTCCCACGTGCCCGGCACAAAAAATAAAACGCCGCGCGCGGTGAGCGCTGCGACGAGAACGAGCCACAGCCGTGCCAGCAAACTGAACGTCAGCGGGCCGCGCTTGCGTTCGACGTGAAGCCGCGGCTCGATCTCCGCTTCGAAAGTTTCGAGATGCTCGCGGACGCGGCCGGACACGACGCGCCCCAGCTCGCGGTACACGCGGTCGAGATAAGAAAAAATTACGAGGCCGGCCGTGAGAGCAAGAACGCCGATGGTGTAAAGGAACGACGCCATACGTCAGGCGATCCCCATCTCGCGACGCAGCGTGCGTTCGCGGCGCTCCATCTGGCCGGTGTCAGTCTCGTGGTCGTAGCCCATCAGGTGAAGGATGCCGTGGAGAATCAGGATGCGCATTTCGGTGTCGAAGGTGCGGCCGAATCGCGCTGCATTTTCGCGCGCGACGGCGGGCGCGATGGCGATGTCGCCGAGGTAGGGCCCGTCGCCGGAGTCGGCAGACGGAGCAGCGGCAGCCGCAGCTTTCGCGGCGGCGGATTTGCGAACGCTGCGCTTGGGCGATGAGCGTTTCACTGGAAAGGACAATACATCGGTGGGGCGATTTTTTCCACGATAGCTGCGGTTCCAGCCGGCGATGTCTGCGTTCGACACGAGCGCGACAGTGAGCGAACCCGCCGGCAGACGAAGCCGCGACTGCGCGCGCTTGAGAAATTTCTCAAGCGGTGAAATTGAAACGCGCACCTCGCGCTGGCGATTGAGGATCATAAGGGCGCGATTATTCGCGCGGCTGCTTGTCGCGTAGAGCGCCGAAGCCGGTGCCGCGGCCGTGATGCGGGTGAGTGGCGGAATGCTCGTCGTAAGCCTTGATGATGCGTTGCACCAGGCTGTGGCGCACCACGTCATGCTCGTCGAAGTAGGTGAACGAAATTTCCTGCACCTTGGCGAGAATTTCGATCGCTTCGAGCAGGCCGGAGCGGCGCGAGTCGGGCAAATCGATCTGCGTCACGTCGCCGGTGATCACGGCCTTCGAGCCGAAGCCGAGGCGCGTGAGGAACATTTTCATCTGTTCGCTGGTGGTGTTCTGCGCTTCGTCGAGGATCACGAACGCTTCATTCAGCGTGCGACCGCGCATGAAGGCGAGCGGCGCGACTTCGATAATTCCCTTCAGCAAATAATTTTCCAGCTTGTCGGCTTCGAGCAGGTCGTGCAGCGCGTCGTAAAGCGGGCGCATGTAAGGATCGACTTTTTCCTGGAGAGTGCCGGGCAGAAAGCCGAGGCGTTCGCCGGCTTCGACGGCCGGGCGCGCGAGAATGATGCGGCTCACTTGCTTCGAGAGCAGTGCGGTGACGGCCATGGCGACGGCAAGGTACGTTTTGCCAGTGCCAGCCGGGCCGATCGCGAAGCACATGTCGTGCGTTTCCAGCTCTTCAAGGTAGCGTTTTTGGTTCGCGCTTTTCGGAGCGACCACTTTTTTGCCGAAGGTGCGCGTGTGGCTCGGAGAGAAGGCGGGCTTCGCGCCGGACGCGGGTTCCGATGTAGCGATGCGCAACAGGGACTTCACTTCCTGGGAATTGGGGATGCGGCCTTCGCGGATGCGTTGATTGTATTCGTCGAGGATTTGGGCGGCGCGTTCCACTTGCGCTTGCGCGCCTTCAATTTCAAGGTCGTGGTCGCGGAGATGCGTGGTGACGTGGAGGGCGGACTCGAACAACTTCAGGTTTTCGTCGAGGGTGCCGAACAGCTCGTTAATGCCGCCGATCAGTCGTACGGTTTGTTTCATCAAGTCTCGCTAAGGCGAGGCCTCCAAGGGCACACATTCAACCAACCGTTAGATGAGCGTAGCGCGGAGATGGACAAGGGTCAAGGCGGCGCGGCGCGGCGCCGCGCCGCGCAAAGATGGTGCACCGGGAATGTTACGGCGGGATGAAGGGTCGCGCGCTGCCAGCTTCGTCGTTCAAACGAGGCCTCGTGACGCGCAAGGCTAATCGAACGCGGGGAAAAACGCCGCGGGTGAAACTCCAAACTTTTCGCTCAGTCGCATAATGTGATTCCGCGTGAGCGAGCGTTTCTTGCTGAGAATTTCGGAGACTACGCTTTCGTGGCCGCCCAAAATCTCCAGCATGTCTTTCTGCTTTAGCCCGTTCGCTTCCATTAGCTCGCGGATGACGGCGACCGGATCGGGATCGTCGAAGCCGTAGCGGTTGCGTTCGAAGTTTTCAATCAGCGTCGCGAGAAGCTTGATGTAGCCAAGCTCCTCGGCCGTGTGACTGTTTCGCCCGGTCAGTTCGGATAGACGCGCGAGATACTCGCGGTTCTGTGCGTCCGAAGTGATCACGCTAGAAGCTTAATTGAGGCGCGCCAGAGAGTTCCACGCCGAATTGGGATGAGAACGGGCTAAAGTTTGCGAATGGCGCGCCGATGATGCAGATGGGGACGATTGGGGGCTCTGCGGGGATGCGAGGATGAGTTCAAGCGTTAGATTCGGAGAAGGGCGGCGGTCGCACCGCGTGCACATCGCAATTCCGGTGATCTTGAAAGGCAAGCGCGGCGACCAGGTTTTTGAAGAAGAGACCACCACGTCCGTCGTGAACGGCGCGGGCGGGCTGCTGCTGACGGCGATCGGTCTGCAAATGGGCCAGGCGTTCACGCTCGCCCACAAGAAAACGGGCGAGCAGCAGGACTGCAAAGTGGTGTTCCTGCAGGCGGCGGAAGCGGGCAAGACGCAGATGGGTTTCGAATTCAACCAGCCGTCGCCGAAATTCTGGCGGATCGCGTTTCCGCCGGACAACTGGGACGCGTCCGAGCGGAAACGTCCGGGAGAGGCGCCGCGAGTGGCGCCGAAGCCGTTGCCGGTCACTTCAGTGCCCGGGCGTAAGTGACGCGGGCGGCTTCGGCTGCGTGTCGGGGCCTCTCCCTGACACTCGTTGTTGGTCGCAGGCGCTAGAACTGGACCTTGGGGACTTCCTTCGAACCAGCGTCGGCCTGGAAGTAGGCGTTGTTCATTCCGAAGCCCGCCCATTTCGCGAAAATGCTGTTTGGAAACATTTGGATGTAGGTGTTGTAGGTCTTTACTTGATCGTTGTAGCGCGTGCGCGCCACGTTGATGCGATTTTCCGTTCCCGCCAGCTCGTCCTGCAGCTTCAGGAAATTCTCGTTCGACTTCAACTGCGGGTAATTTTCGCTGATGGCGAGCAAGCGACCCAGGGCGCCGGTCACTTGCTGGTTCGCGGCGATCTTATCGGCGGGCGTCTGTGCGTTCAGCAAAGCGGACCGCGCCGCGGCGATGTCGCCAAAAACTTTTTCTTCGTGCGCTGCAAAGCCCTTCACGGTGGCGACAAGGTTCGGGATCAAATCCGCGCGGCGCTGGAGCTGGACGTCAACGTCGGCCCAGGCCGCCTTCACCTGCTCGTTCAAAGTGACCATTTGATTCTTGTGGCTCACATACATGCCACCGATTGCGAGCGCTCCGACGAGCGCGACGATAACGATTCCTACGATGCAGCCTACAGCGCCTTTCATGCGATGCCTCCGGGAGGATGGATTATATGCAGTACGGGACCGAATTCCATCGTGAATGCGAACGTTGAGAGACGTTGAGAAATCAAATCGCGTCCAGGCGGCGATCGACTTCGTTGGTGACGACTTCGACGAATTCCAGATACGAGTGCAGCGAAGCTTCCACGTCGATGGCTCCGGCTTTGCGTTTGCCTTCGCGCAAATCGAGTACGGCGTGGAAGGCGGACGGGTCGGCGCCGGTGAGTGCGGCAACGGCGGTGACAGCTTCGCGCTTTGATTTCGGCGCTGCGCCGCCCAAGGCGATCACGGCGTGGCGGAAGAGCGAACAGAACACGGACACCGATTGCGTCATCAGGCCCATGTGATCGCGATTGCTGAGCGGAGCAGCGACGATTCCCTGCCGCAGGCGGATTACGCTCGAACGCAGCTCGCGTTCGACTTGAATGCGATGCAGACGGAGCGGCACTTCGAACGTGGCCAGGAAGTCGTCGCCGTGAAGCACGCGATGGTGCGCTTTCATGTCGAGCAGTTCGATCGAGAAGACGTCGGACGCGCGATGAAGTTCGTCGAGCGTGAAAATCAGGGGTGCGGCGTTGCCTTGGCGCGTCCACCATTCCGCTACTGGGTGAAGATGCTCGAGGTCGTTCGCAGTCGCCGTGTTCACGAGGCACAGGACGTTGAGGTCCGAGTGCCCTTCGCGAAATTCGCCGCTGACGGCCGAGCCGTAGAGGATCACCGCACGCAAATTTTCGCGCGCCGTAGATTTCAGCCGGTTGACCAGATCTGTGAGCTTGGCTTCCATGATTCGACCTTCGCTCCGTTGAAGCTCAATTAAATTCGCACGACTACCAGCTACCCGTGGCGCCGCCGCCACCGAATGAGCCTCCGCCGCCACCGCCAAATCCTCCGCCGAAGCCGCCACCACCGCCTCCGCCGCTCCAGCCCCTCCACCACCGCCGCCGCCCATCATTCCGCCGATCATCGGCCCGATCCACCAGCCTGAACCACCGCCGCGACCGGATCGACCACCACCGCCGCCGCTATTTTTCATCATCATGAAAAACACCACGACGATGATGATCAGCACGATGATCGCGCCCCAGCCGCCGCCCTGATCCTGCGCAACAGGTTGACGTACGGGAGGCGCGGCGCCGGTGAGCGTAATGCCGCGATCTTGCGCGATCACATCGGCAATGCGGCGCGTGACCAGCATGATCGCGCCGCTGTAGTCGCCGGCTCGTCATATTCGGCATCGGCTTCGCGCATGATCGTGCCGACTTTACCGTCGTTCAGAATCCCTTCCAGACCGTAGCCGACCTGAATCACAATTTTCCGGTCGTCGATGGCATAGAGAATCAACACTCCGCTGCTGCTTGCCTTCGGCCCGACGCCCCACTTGGTAGCCAGCGCAATCGAGTACTCCTCGATCGGCGTATCGCCTGTGGACTTGATCGTGACGACGAAGATCTGGGCGTTCGCTTTCCGATTAATTTCGGTGCAAAGGGCGGTGAGTTGGCTGACTGTCGAGGCGCTGAGGACCCCGGCGTAGTCGTTTACGTAGCCGGCAGGCTTGGCGGGAATCTGTGTCGCCTGCGCGAAAACCGGGTAGGAAGCGAGGAGTAGGAGCGCGACCAGACCGGCGAACGCGAGAAATCGAGCCGCGGTAGGAAACCTGCGCGGGGCGCGGAGCGGGCGGGGCGACAAATCGCGTCTCATACCGTCGGCGGCATGGTAGTGGCCTCTGTGCGGAGTGTCAACGCAGAACGCGGTTCATCGAAATGAAGGGCGGTAGCGAGAGGCAACCGCAAAAACCACAGCACACCGGCAGGAATGCCCATGCTACTGATACGCACCGAGCCTCAATCAATTGTCAGCGGCGCAAATCCGGTGCTAAACTTCTGCCACGCAAGGGCATTCAGAGCGTGGGGCGGATGTTCGGATACGAGCGGCAATGTCCGAAAGCGGACAGCCCGCGAAACGAAATTCCAGTTTAATCGTCTAATTTCAACCGGATAGGGTGGTCTTTCCTGTGCATCATTTTGCGCCATCTGAAACAAAAGTACCTGCTCGTGCGTTTTGACAGGTAAGCGAACGCAACACTTTGCGCCTTTGGCGCTCGTAACCGTAAGAGGGAGAGGGATACGCGATGAATGGAAGGCTGATGCACGCGGCGGCAGCGATGATGACGATCGCTTCGCTCATTGTCACGCCGGTTTTTGCCGAGACTCAGGGCGCGCAGCAATCGCAGAGCAACGCGCCCCAGACGCAATCGTCACAGAGCACGCAGCAGCAGGCCGCATCGTCGCCGCAGCAGGCCCAGCCGCCCAGCTCGCCCGGTGCCGCAGCCAGCGCCGCCACCAGCGCGCCGGGGCACGACATGCGATTGACCGACGGTACCGACTACTCGACGGGCAAGCGCGCGTTCCCCAATCTGATCTCTCCCTACACCCAGCGCTACGTCCCGGCGCCGATGCTGACGAACACTCCGAAGCTCGACCAACTCATCAAAGACGGCAAGCTGATGCTGAGCCTCGACGATGCCATTTCGCTCGCGCTCGAAAACAATCTGAACATCGGCGTTTCCCGTTACACCCCGTGGATCGCTGAGACCCAACTGTTGCTCGCCAAGGCGGGCGGCATTCCGCAGACCAGCAGCACCGAGCAAGTCGTCCTCGGTTCGAGTCCGGCTGTTTCGTTCGATCCCGTCATCACCGCCACGCAGTGCGGCTGGTCGCACGGAAATATTCCCGTAAACAATCCGTACATCTCGGGAACCGGTTCGGCGTCAATTCTTGGCCTGACCGAGAACTCCTCGGGTTGCGACTTCGGCTACTCGCAGGGATTTCACACCGGCACAAACCTCTCGGTGTCGTTATATCTGCCAAGGACGACCACGAATTCGCCGCAAGTGTTCTTCAACCCTGCGCTGAATCCTGTTTTGACGGCCACGCTGTCTCAACCGCTGCTCAACGGATTCGGTACCCTGCCGAACACGCGCTACATCATCGAAGCCAAGAATTCGATCAAGGCGTCAAATTCGGTTTTCGCGCAACAGATCATCACCACCGTGACGCAGACCTCGATCGATTACTGGGAACTGGTGTACGACCGCGGCAACGTAGGCGTGGAAGAAGCAGCCGTTGCGGTCTCGCAGAAACTTTATGAGGATAATAAAAAGCAGCTCGAAATCGGCACCATGGCCCCGCTTGACGTGCTCACCGCCGAATCGCAGCTCGCCTCCGACCAGCAAGCCTTGATCGTCGCGCAAACCACCAAGCTGCAGCAGGAAACGACGCTCCTGAACGACATCGCGAAGAACCTGCTGGCAAAGGACCTGGCCGGCATTGAAATCGTTCCGACCACACCGATCACCACTCCGGAAGTGGTGGAAAACATTCCGCTGCAGGACGCGGTGCAAGAGGCGTGGCACAAGCGGCCTGAGCTGTACCAAGCCGAACTGAACCTCCAGAACGCGAAAATCGAAGAAAAAGTCTCGAAGAACGCTCTGTTGCCTTCGCTCAACGCGTACGTGCAGTACCAGGCGCAGGGCTTGAACGGAAACGCTATAAACCTGAACCAAACGGCAACCGCCTTCGCCCCGGATCTGAATGCCCCGCTGCTGTACGGCGATGGATCGGCTGTGCTCGTTGGCGGTTTGCCCGTGTACGGCGGCGAGCCCACCGCCTATAACACCACCGAAACGGTCACCAAAGGCGGCCTCGGTGGCGCGCTGACCAGCCTGTTTGAGAACAACTTCCCCACCTACTCGGTCGGCGTGAACCTGACGATGTTCCTTCGAAACCGCGCCGCGCAGGCCAACAACGCGCGGGCGCAGCTCGACGAGCGCCAGGAAGAAGTGCAAAAGCGCCAGACCGAAAACACGATCGTGCTTAACGTCCGCAACACAATGATCGCTCTGCAGCAGGGACGCGCCTCGGTGATGTCCGCGGAAAAGGCGCGCCAGCTCGCGCAGCAGACGCTCGATTCCGAGCAGAAACGCTATCAGCTCGGCTCCTCCACCAGCTACCAGGTGGTTCTGCGATCGAGAGACTTGACGCAAGCTCAGGGGACCGCGCTGCGCGCCCAGGCCAACCTGGCGGAAGCGCTCGTGAACTTCAATCAGGCGATGGGCCGCACCTTGGAAGTGAACAACATTCAGGTGTCGTTCAATCAGAGGCCGAACGCGTCGCACATACCGTTGATCCCCGGCACGCCCGATCCAACGCCGACTTACGGCAAGAAGTAAACGCCAGGCACCAATTTGGCATTTCAGCGCGGCTCGCATCGATCGAATGTGCGAGCCGCGTTTGCGCGTTTGGAGGGTATGCTGCGAAGCATAGGGATTCGCAGCGCAGCTTGCGGCGGTAGCGGCGCGGACCTAGAATGAGCGCTAGCATCGCAGAGGAGCACTCGAATGGCTGAAAAGTCGGTTGAAACGCCGGCGCCGAAGGCGAAGCGCGTTGCTCCCACCGAAGCGGCGCTAGCATCGGAACGCCATCCCTCCGCCGCCGAAAAAGCCTGGGAGGCGAACACTCTCGATCCAACGCTCGCGAAATCTCCCGAGCGCGACGCCGACTTCACCACCGTTTCCAGCTATCCGATTCGCCGGCTTTACACCCAAGCCGATCTTCCCGATTGGAATCCCGATCGCGACCTGAATTTTCCCGGCCAGCCTCCCTACACGCGCGGCATTCACTCCACGATGTACCGCGGCAAACTCTGGACCATGCGTCAATTTGCCGGCTTCGGCACCGCGCAGGATACCAACGCGCGATTCCGTTACCTGCTCTCGCAAGGGCAGACCGGATTGTCGGTGGCGTTTGATTTGCCAACGCTGATGGGCTACGACGCCGACCATCCGCTATCAGAGGGTGAGGTCGGAAAATGCGGTGTGGCGATCAGCTCGCTCGCCGACATGGAAATCCTGTTCGACAAGATTCCCCTTGCCGATGTGACCACATCGATGACGATCAATTCGCCCGCGTCGATCATTTGGGCCATGTATCTGGCCGTCGCCGAAAAGCAGGGCGCGGACTGGAAGAAAATTTCCGGCACGCTGCAGAACGACATCCTGAAGGAATACATCGCGCAGAAGGAATACATCTTCCCGCCCGAGCCGTCGATGCGGCTTGTGGTGGATACGTTCGAGTTCAGCGCGAAGCACACGCCGAAGTTCAATCCAATTTCGGTGAGCGGCTACCACATTCGCGAAGCGGGCTCGACGGCGATTCAGGAGCTCGCGTTCACTTTGCGCGATGGAATCGAATATGTGGAGTGGGGCGTGAAACGCGGCCTCGATGTGGATGAATTCGCTCCGCGGCTTTCGTTCTTCTTCAATGCGCACAGTGACTTTTTTGAAGAGATCGCGAAGTACCGCGCGGCGCGGCGCATCTGGCACAAGACGATGGTCGAGCGTTTTGGCGCGAAGAATCCGCGCGCGTGGGCGCTGCGTTTCCACACGCAGACGGCGGGCTGCTCGTTGACTGCGCAGCAGCCGATGAACAACGTGGTGCGCACGGCGCTGCAGGCGCTCGCGGCCGTGATGGGCGGCACGCAGTCCTTGCATACCAATTCGCTCGACGAAGCCTGGGCGCTGCCGACCGAATTTGCGGCGACGCTGGCGCTGCGCACCCAGCAGATCATCGCGCACGAAAGCGGCGTGACGAATACGGCGGACCCGCTGGGTGGTTCGTATTTTGTGGAAGCGCTGACCAACGAAGTGGAGCGCGGCGCGTGGGACTACATCGGAAAGATCGACGCGCTAGGCGGCATGGTGGCGGCGATCGAGCGCGCGTACCCGCAACGCGAAATCGCGGACGCGGCGTACAACTACCAGATGGCTGTCGATCGCAAAGAAAAGATTATCGTGGGCGTGAACGAGTACGTCGCCGAGGAAAAGCCGCTCGATATTTTGCAGATCGACGAGACGGTCGCGACGCGGCAGGCGGAGAACTTGGCGAAGCTGCGCGCGTCGCGCTCGAACGACGCGGTGACGCGCTCACTCGCTGCGCTGCGCAAAGCCGCACAGGGCTCGGACAACACGATGCCCTTCATCTACGACGCGGTAAAAGCCTACGCGACGGTAGGCGAAATCTGCGACGCTCTCCGCGACGTTTTCGGCACCTACGACGAAGTCGCCTTTACGTAAACCAAATCAAAAACCTGGAACATTTCACGGAGAAAACCGAGAAGAGCGGAGGGCACGGAGATGTTGAGGCCGTGTTAGAGCCGGAGTCGGCGGATTCCGTCTTTTAGGACGACTACGTTGAAATTAATTAGGAGGCCGATCGAGCATCCCGTCATCCGCAGATACGTCAACAAGATTGCGTCATGAACGGCACCAAGCACATCGACCGCTTTCAACTCGACAATTAATTCCCTTCTGACGACAAAATCCGTTCGATATCCAGCCTCCAGTTTGACCGCCTTGTAGATCACGGGAGACGGTTTCTGTCGTTCGTAAGGAATCTGCCGCAGCGTGAACTCGTGAGCCAAACACTCCTCGCAGCAAGATTCCAGGAGCCCAGGTCCGAGCATTCTATGCACTTCGATGGCTGCGCCGATTACTGCGCCAGTAAGTGCCGTTTCTTGTATCGGCATAATCGCAAGAACTTACCACAATTGCTGCACAAGCACGTACTCTCCGTGTCCTCCGTCTTTCTCGATTTTCTCCGTGAAATGTTCCACGCTTTTGACTTGCGTATCGCAGGTACAATTGTTCACATGAAACGAGTCAGCTTATTTGCACTAATCATTTTTGCCACTGCGAGTTGCAATTCGGTATTCGCTGCTGACAAAACTCCTGCTGGGACGAAAAGTGGATTCGTGACCGCTACCGACGGCGCGAAGATCCACTACATCGAAGAAGGCCAAACATTTGAAACGCAGGCCGCCGAAGTGGGCGCTCCGCTTCCCACCGGCACCAAAGCCACGAAAGGCGAAGTGGCGCGCACGGCTCCACATCACGGCGTGTCGATTCTTTTTGTGCCCGGCTGGACGATGCCGGCGTGGATCTACCAACAACAACTGGACGGCTTGTCAAAAGCGCGGCGCGTGGTGGCGATGGACCCGCGTTCGCAGGGCGAATCGACGAAGACCACCGAAGGCCTCTACCCCGCGCAGATGGCGCGCGACATTCATTCGGTGATCGAGCAGCTGCATCTTGCGCCGGTCGTAATCGTCGGCTGGTCGATGGCCGTGATCGAGACGCTTGCGTACGTCGATCAGTTCGGCACGAACGGCGTCGCGGGCCTCGTGCTGATCGATAACCCTGCGGGCGGCAAGCAGCCGGGCGAAGAGCAATTTCAGTTCGACATGCTAAAACGCGTGCTCGAACAGCGCGCAGAGACGACCGATTATTTCGTGCGGAAGATTCAGTTCCACAAGCCACAGCCGGAAGATTTTGTGCTGAAAGTGATCGCGTCCGCGCTAACGGTGCCGACGAGCGACGCGGTGACGCTGCTGGTGGGCGCGTTCGCGGCGGACTACCGGCCCACTCTCGCGAAGATCGACGTCCCGGTGATGGTCTGCGCCGCGAAACCCAGCCAAGCATACGACCAAGTTTCCGCCATGCAAAAAGCCATCAAGAACTCTCAACTAGTAGACTTCGAAAACGACGGCCACGCCCTCTTCGTGGACGACCCAAAACAATTCAACGACGCCATGGAAGATTTTCTGCTCGACCTCAACTAGCGCCACAAGCGAGTAGCATGGGCGTTCTCGCCGGTGTGCCTCAGGTTTAGCCACGCGAACTCCAGGCACCGCCCCAACTTCTTGCCACAATCAAATTAGCGAAGTAAGTCTGTGGCACAGGCTGGAGTTCGCCTGTGTGCCTTTGCCTTTGTTCACCACCCCACCAGACAAATTGGCACGCCTTACGCTAGAACTCTGCAGTCACGCCCGTGTAGCCCGCCCCCGCAAATTCAAGTATTCTTGCGCATATGTCCGAGAGAAAAATCCGCGTCCTAATCGCGAAGCCGGGCCTCGACGGCCACGACCGCGGCGCGAAAATCATCGCCCGCGCGCTGCGCGACGCCGGAATGGAAGTGATCTACACCGGCCTGCGCCAGACGCCCGAGATGATCGCGTCGGCGGCAATTCAGGAAGACGTGGACGTGATCGGCCTCTCGATTCTCTCCGGCGCGCACAATACACTCTGCCCTCGCCTGATCGAGCTGCTCCGCGAAAAAGGAATGAACGACGTGACCGTGCTGATCGGCGGCATCATTCCCGAAGCCGACATTCCGGGCCTAAAGAAAGCCGGCATCGCGGAAGTTTTCCTGCCCGGTACGACCATGCCAACGATTGTCGATTTCATCCGCCAGCGCATTCCCACCGCACCGCGCGGCGTCTAGCACGCCGTGGCCACGCGGCTCGTCTCACAAATTCACGAAGACATTTTATTGCTCACTCTCGACGGGGACGACGGATATCCGCGCCTCGAACGCGCAGTGCTGGCGGCGATCGAGGGCGAGATGCGACGGCTGAGCGATGAGCGGGCGCTCGTGGGCTGCGTGATTACGGGAAGCGAGCGCGCATTCGCCGCCGGCGCGGAAATTTCCGAGCTTGCGGCGCTTGGGCGTGAGGAAGGATTTGCGTTCGCGCGGCGAGGGCAACGGGCGATGAATGCCGTCGCAGATTCTCCGAAGCCCGTTGTGGCGGCGATTCGCGGCTACTGTTTTGGCGGAGGGCTCGATCTGGCGCTCGCGTGCGACGCGCGCATCGCGACGGAAGACGCGGTGTTCGCACATCCTGGAGGCGCGCTCGGAATCATCACCGGCTGGGGCGGCACGCAACGCTTGCCACGATTGATCGGCGAAGCCCGCGCGATTGAAATGTTCATCACCGGCCGCCGCGTCGATGCGCGCGAAGCGCGCGAGTTCGGCCTCGTGCGCACGGTCGTATCCACAGGCGCACTGTTCGACGCTGCGATTTCAATCGCGCGCGGCGCCGGTGACCGCTAGGTGCGTCCGTCGTCGCTCTGTTGTTCGTCGGGCATGAGTGACGGCTTACCGGGTACCTGCGGCAGTGTCGAATCCAGAAGGTTGACCGCCGCGCCGTCGTCGGACAGAAACTCAAGAACTTCGTAGCGCCAGTTCCCTGCGCTCTTTTCGGCGCGCACGTACACGCGGCCGCTGCCAGTTGGCCCCTCCATCGGGATGGACAAAATCGCGGAACCGGACGAGTCACTGGTGTTCAGACTTCCGCTGATGAACTGGCCGATCCGGATCGGCGCGCCGAGTTTGGCTTGCACGTTCGGGTTTTTCATCGCATGTTCGACGGCAACCTGGTACGGAACCGAACCGCGCATCATGTGCGTGACACCGAAGTAAACTGTGGCGATGAAACCCAAGAAGAGTGTCGCCACCACCACCAAGAGCAGCGGGACGAACCATTTCCAGTTGCGCTGATACCAAGTCTTCGGCCGCGCGTACTGCGGCGGCAGCGGCGGGAAATGATCCGGCGTTCCTGGCGATTGCGGCGGCACGGGCTGCGGTGGCGGGGGGTAAGACGACATTTGGTTCACCTTCTGTCTCGCGAAAGTGATACATCACGACGCTCAAGTTCGCAACGCCGTTCGCACAAACGCGTTATTCCAACTTCGCAGTAGTCGCCGCTCGACGTATCGAATCGAACGCACAGTTACGCCGCGGGTGATCGGTTCTCCCGGACTGCGGTGGCTGTCCGCAGCAGCGGACACCACCGCTCCGCCGAAACGTGGAACCGTAATCCACAACTCCCTGTAGAGCCGGGTTGCGTCAGCAACCCGGCGCGTTTGTGCCAGCCACCGCCTTCATGAGCTTTGTCCGCGTGTACGCAACGCGAAAGCCAAACCGTTCCATGTTGCGATGCGACGTGCTGGCGGGCTGCGCGATCGTCACCATCAGATCGCATCCGCGTTCGAACGCCCATTCGATGCGCGCCTTCAGCAACGCGCTTTGCACTCCACGCCGCCTGTACTCCGGAAGCGTGCTTGCTCCGAACAATCCGCCGACGCCCTCGAACGCCGACACCGCGCCGCCACCCGCCACTTCTCCGTCGATGTACGCGAGCAAGCTCGCCGCGTCGGCGCGATGCGCGAAGCCCTCCATCACGTCGAGCAGCTCAGGAGTCACGGGATAATGTTCCGCGAATCCCTGCGCCACGGTCGCGGTCCAGAGTTTCAGCTCACTCGGCTCCGCAACGCGAACCGTTACGCCCGCGGGCCGCTCGCTCGCAGCCGCCGGTCCACTGCTCTCTAGCTCGAGGTACATCATGTCGGAAACTTCGAGCAGCCGGTAATCGCGAGCGGCGAGGCGTTCGTAGAGCTTCATATCGACGAGCGGACAGATCTCCGCCGCAGCCGGAGCGCCTCGCGAGAGAAAGAAGTCGGTCAGCCGGTCGAGCTCAGCGTCGGAAACTTCTCCGTGCAGACCCACGCCGATGGCCTGCGTGACCGGTGAGTCGGGCCCCGCGAAAAGCGCGATGCCACCGCCGATATTTTCGATAGCGACGGGAAACTCGGGGTGCAGAAAATTCAGCGCCGCAGCGCAGCCCTTCGCGGCATTGGCCTCCGCCATTTCCACACGGCGAGCAAAATCCAAATCGATAAATTTCAAGTGGGTTTCTCCTGTACGCGCGTATCCGCGCAGCGGTAAGCGACGATTTAGCGCCGCGAATTAAAAAGTGGAGTAGCCCGAGCGCTTAAGCGAGTAAACGGTTAGCGCGACGAGCCGGAGGCAGACCAGTAGCGTCCGAGGAAATTGCAGGACATAGGCGCCTCCAGGCGTGAAGTGGTTCGCAGCGTGCCGAAATGGCAGTACCGATGCGAACAGCCGCGATTGTAGCGCAGGCTGCGACCGCGTCAAAATAGAACCTGAGTGATAGAATCCGCTCCGGCTCGCGTGCTTATAAGCCACGCGTAACGAGCCGGCCATCGTACGGGAGCATTGGGTGAGCGAAACCAAGAACGCCGAAAACAAACAAACGAAAGACCAATCGAAGATCGAATCGCAAGTCGATTCCAAGTCCGCCGACTTCCAGAAGAACACGCGCGCCATCATCGATAAGCTCGCCGCGCTGAAAACGCAGGAAGAAGAAATCCGCCAAGGGGGCGGCGAGAAAGCCATCGAGGCGCAACACAAAAAGGGCCGCCTCACCGCGCGCGAACGCATCGCGAAGCTCATCGACCCAAAAACCGAATTCTTCGAGCTGAGCCTCTACGCCGCGTTCGAAATGTACGAAGAATGGGGCGGCGCACCTGCGGCGGGTACCGTCACCGGCCTTGCGACCGTCTCGGGCCGGCAAGTGATGATCATCGCGAACGACGCCACGGTGAAAGCCGGTGCATTTTTTCCGATGACGGCCAAAAAAGTAATCCGCGCGCAGAACATCGCCATCGAAAATCACATTCCCACGATTTACCTTGTCGATTCCGCCGGCGTGTTTCTGCCGCTCCAGGAAGACGTCTTCCCCGACACCGACGACTTCGGCCGCGTGTTCCGCAACAACGCCGTGATGAGCGCCATGGGCATCCCGCAAATCACCGCGATCATGGGCATGTGCGTCGCCGGCGGCGCCTACCTGCCGGTGATGTGCGACAAAATCCTCATGACCGAAGGCAGCGGTCTTTTCCTCGCCGGCCCAGCGCTGGTGCAAGCCGCCATCGGACAGAAAACTTCCGCTGAAGAGCTGGGTGGCGCGACGATGCACGCAACGATCAGCGGCACGGTGGACTTCAAAGAGCCCGACGACGAAGCCTGCATCAAGCGCATCCGCTCGCTCGTCGATAAGCTCGGCAAAAAACCCGGCGCGCCTTTCGATCACAAACAAGCAAAGCCGCCCGCCTACCCCGAAGACAGCATCTACGGCGTCTTCTCGACGAATCCCGCCAAGCAGTACGACATGCGCGAAGTAATCGCCCGCATCGTGGATGGCAGCCTGTACGACGAATACCGCGCCGAGTACGGCCAGACGCTCACCTGCGGCTACGCTCGCATCGGCGGCTGGGCCGTGGGCATCGTCGCGAACCAAAAGAAACACGTCAACGTCGCCGCGCCCGGCACCGGCGAAAAGCGCATCGAATTCGGCGGCGTGATTTACACCGAGTCCGCCGAGAAAGCCGCGCGCTTCATCCTCGACTGCAACCAGAACCTGATCCCGCTGATCTTCCTCCACGACGTGAACGGCTTCATGGTCGGCAAAGAAGCCGAGTGGAGCGGCATCATCCGCGCGGGCGCCAAAATGGTCAATGCCGTCGCCAACTCCGTAGTCCCCAAAATTTCCGTGATCTGTGGCGGCAGCTTCGGCGCCGGCCACTACGCCATGTGCGGCAAAGCCTACGATCCGCGCTTCGTCTTCGCCTGGCCCACCGCCCAATACGCCGTAATGAGCGGCGGCTCCGCGGCCAATACTCTGGTCGAAATCAAGATCAAGCAGCTCGAACGGGCAGGTAAACGATTGAGCGACGCCGAAAAGAAAGAGTTGCACGAATCCATCCGCCAGACGTATGAAAGGCAGACAGACGCACGCTACGCTGCAGCCCGGCTCTGGGTGGACGCGATTATCGATCCGGCGCACACGCGCGAAGCCTTGATCCACGCGCTTGAAGCGGCATCGCTTAACCCGGACGTAGCCGAGTTCAAAACCGGAGTGTTGCAAACGTAGTCTGGCTGCAGTGTGCTCTGGCCAACGCCGGCGCCGACGCGATCGTCACACACATCGCCATCGCCCATGCCGCGGCCACCGCAAAGAGGGGCGCACATGTCCGATTCCACTCGCACCGACGGTTGGAAGCAATTCGGCTTCACCATCCTTCTCACACTTCCCGCGATTTTCTGCGCGGTGGCCTCCGCGCAGTTCAGCAACGGCAGCGACTACACCCGCTCCGCGCTCTGGTTCATCTTCGAAGGCGCTCAATACCTTTCCGTCGTCTGCATCCTCGTCGGCATCGGCATTTGCGTGGTCGCCTTCTATGACGAGCACACCTCGCGCGTGGCCGCATCGCTCATGGCCGCAAGCGTCCTCGGCGCTATATACTTGGTGTGGCTCGGTATCCACATCTATAAGAGCCCGTGGTTTTAGGGAGCTATGACCGACAGCGTGACGATTGTGGAGTGCCCGCGCGACGCGTGGCAGGGCCTGCCCCACGTAATCCCCACAGCAGAAAAAATTTCTTACCTCTCGAAGCTCGTCTCGCTCGGCTTCACGCACATTGACGCCGTCAGCTTCGTTTCGCCCAAGCACGTGCCGCAAATGGCCGATAGCGACGCGGTGATGGCGCAGCTCAGCCAGGTGAAAACTCCGCAGGGCGCGTCGCCGGAAATTATCGGCATCGTTGTAAATGCGCAGGGCCTCGAACGCGCGCTCGCCGCGCCCGGCGTCACCACCATCGGCTACCCATATTCGATCTCCGCATATTTCCGCCGCGCCAACGCAAACATGTCGAAGCAGGAGTCGCGCGACCTGGTGGAAAAGTTGCACCGCGACACCAAAGCCGCCGGCCGCAAGCTCGTCGTTTACATTTCGATGGCCTTCGGCAATCCGTATGACGAGCCGTGGGGCTCGGAAATTGTGGAAGACGCTCTCGTGTGGCTGAAAGATGTTGGCGTGCGCACCGTGTCGCTTGCCGATACCGTTGGCACCGCTTCACCTGAAGACGTCGCCGCGCTCTACAACGACGTAAAGAATTGCGTCGCAGGAGTCGAGATTGGCGTCCATCTGCACAGCCGGCCCGAGCACGCCGCGGCAAAAGTTCTCGCGGCGTATGAATCCGGTTGCCGCCGGTTCGATGGCGCGCTTACCGGCATGGGCGGATGTCCGTTCGCCGGCGATGAATTGGTTGGCAATATTCCCACCGAGGCGATCCTCACCACGCTTGCCGCGCGCGGCGTTTCCACCGGCATCGACACAAAATCGCTCGCGATTGCCTGCGCCCTATCCGGCGAGATGCGCGAAAAATATACCTATGTGCCCGAGGCCACCAAGCCGAACTAGCTCGAATCAGGGCCGCGTGCGCCAGGCAATTTCCCGCGCTTCCGCAGGCTCGATTCGCGATACGATTTCGATACGCGATTCAGAATGGACAAACTGCAATGACCAAAGCACAAGAATCTCCGGCGCACACATTCAAAACGATCTTGTACGCAACCGATGGCCTGGTCGCGACGATCACCATGAATCGTCCCGACAAGCGCAACGCGATTTCCACGCAGATGATCGAAGACCTGCTCGAGGCCCTGAACCTCGCGCAGAACGATGTGTACGTCCGCGCCGTTGTGCTGACCGGCGCCGGCAAGGCATTCTGCTCCGGCATGGACCTGGACTCGCTCAACGCCATCGCCAAACAAACCCCTGACGAAAACCTCGGCGATTCGCGCCTGATGGCCCGCATGTTTCACCGGTTGTACAGCTTCCCAAAACCGGTGATCGCCGCCGTGAACGGCCCCGCCATCGCGGGTGGCTGCGGCTTCGCTACGTTTACAGACATCACGCTCGCCGTTCCGGAAGCGAAGTTCGGCTACACCGAGGTGCGCATCGGATTTATCCCCGCGCTGGTTTCCGTGCTACTGCGCCGGCAGATTGGCGAAAAACGCTCGCGTGAATTGTTGCTCACCGGGCGCATTTTCGACGCGGCGGAAGGCTACCGCCTCGGCCTCGTCACCGAAATCGTCGCGCCGGAACAATTGCTGGAGAAGGCTCAGGAGTACGCGCAGATCTTCGTGGCGAACAGCCCGACGAGCCTTGAGCACACCAAGCGCCTGCTGCTCCACTACGACGACGAAAACATCCGGCAGGAAATCGAACTCGCCACGCAGGCCAACGCGCAGATTCGCTCGACCGCGGATTTTCGCGAAGGCCTGGCCGCGTTTCTGGAAAAGCGCGTGCCGAATTGGACGGGGCGCTAGTGCCGTCCACGACGACCGGGCTTGGGCCCTGTCGGACCCTCACCCATGACTGAATTCGCCGACGCCAAAGTTCGTGTGCGCTACGCCGAGACCGACCAGATGGGCGTGGTCTATCACGGCAACTATTTCACGTGGTTTGAAGTGGGCCGCGTGGAGCTGTGCCGCGCCCTCGGCTTCGAGTACAAGCGGATGGAATCCGAGGACGACTGCTTCATCGTGGTGGCCGACGCGCACTGCCGCTACAAACGCTCGGCTCGTTTCGACGATGAGTTGATCGTTCGCACGCGCGTCGAAGAAGCCACCAAGCGCACGATCAAATTCGGCTATGAAGTTTTGCGGGCCGCCGATCAGGAATTGCTGGCGACAGGCGACACGGTTCACGTGATTTGCGATCGCGAGGGCCGGCCGCGTTCGCTGCCCGAAAAATATCACGGCTATTTTTCCATCAGCGCGAACGGTGCGCGGAAACATTCAGGACACCAGAAATCATGACGAAGATCCTGCTCGACGGCGAATCGCTCACCCGCGACGCGCTCTACCAAATCGTATTCGAAGGCGAAGAAGTCGCGCTCGCGCCCGCCGCCGTGGAAAAAATGAAAGCGTCTCGCGCGGTGATCGAGAGGCTCGTCGAATCAAACGCCGCCGTGTACGGCGTGAATACCGGCTTTGGCAAAATGGCGTCGGTGCGCATCTCGCGCGAGCAGATTGGGACGCTCCAGGTGAATCTGGTTCGCAGCCACGCGTGCGGAGTGGGCGCGCCGCTCAGCGAAGCCGAAACGCGCGCCATGCTCGTGCTGCGCGCCAACGCCATCGCCAAGGGATTTTCCGGCGTGCGGCCTGTCGTCGCCGAAACTCTGTGCGCAATGCTCAATCACAGCGTCCATCCCGTGATTCCGGGGCAGGGCTCGGTGGGTGCGTCGGGCGATCTTGCGCCGCTTGCGCATCTCGCGATGGTTGCGATTGGCGAGGGCGATGCGATTTACGACGGGCAGCGCATGGCGGGCGGCGACGCGATGAAGTCCGCGGGAATCGCGCCGCTCGCGCTCCAGGCCAAAGAAGGCCTCGCGATGCTGAATGGCACGCAGGGCATGCTGTCTCTTCTTTCCCTTGCGCTGCGCGAGGCGGAAATTGCGGCGGACACCGCCGACGTTGCCGCTGCTCTGTCGCTCGACGCGCTGCGCGGCAGTCCCGCCGCCTTCGATGAACGCATCGCGCGCGTTCGCCCGTACCTGGGCCACGCGACCACCGCAAAAAATCTCGAGAAGCTGAATGCGGGCAGTGCCATTCGCGATTCGCACAAATCCGCGGACGTCGATCCCCGCGTGCAAGACGCTTACAGCCTGCGCTGCACGCCGCAGGTGCACGGCAGCGTACGCGATGTGCTCGATCAGGTGGACGCGACGCTGAGCGTAGAACTCAACAGCGCGACGGACAATCCGCTGGTTTTTGCGACGGACGCGAAAGGCGCGGGCGAAGTGATCAGCGGTGGAAATTTTCACGGCCAGCCGCTCGCGATTGCTGCCGATCAACTCGCCGTTGCGCTCACCACGCTCGCCGGAATTTCCGAGCGCCGCATCGAGCAGATGACCAATCCCCAGACCAGCCTGCTCCCTGCGTTTTTGGTGCGCGACGCGGGCTTAAATTCCGGATTTATGATTCTGCAGGTCACCGCCGCCGCGCTTGCGAGCGAGATGAAGGCGCAGTCGCATCCGCATTCGGTGGATTCGATTCCGACGTCGGCGAATCAGGAAGATTACGTTTCGATGGGAATGTCCGGCGCGCGTCGCCTGGCGCCGATGCTCGCGAATCTACGGAATGTTCTAGCCGTGGAATTACTCGCAAGCTGCCAGGGGATCGACCTGCTCGCGCCGCTGAAAACCGGACAGTCCGCACAGCGCGCTTACGACATCGTCCGCTCCGTTTCGAAAACCGTGAACGAAGACCGCTCGCTGGCCACCGACATCGACTCCGTATCCAAACACGTAGCCAAAGGCTCCTTCGCCGAAATCCTGCGGTAGGAAGGGCTCTCAGCCTGTCTGCACCCCGATCTCAGCGCGGTGTGCAGTTAGGCGAGCGCAGCGAGCTGTAACATAGACTGTCACTCTGTGCGGCGGCTTCTACTTCTTCGTCTTACTCGCCCCGCCACTCTCACTAGCCGCCCGTCCCTGCGAACTAATCCTCACCGTATCCTGCGACGCAGCCGTCGCCGGCTTCTGCGCCGGCTTCCTAGCGATAGTCGCGTGCTGTACACCCTGCGATTCCGACTGCGGAGGATTGCTAACGCCCTTAACCGGTTGCGCCATTGTGGGTTCCCTCTGCCCCACAACATCGGCAAGATTTGCCGCAACCTTTACCCCATCCATGCCGGCCCGCGCCGCCAATTCCCAAATCGGCGCAAATTCCCGTTTTGGAACTGGCGCGCCCCCCAATCTTTTACCTTTACAGCCCCTAACTACTGTGTTATCATGCGTCGAGGCTGAACGATCAACCCACAACGCACCCACATGCACCGTGCCGCCTCACTTCAAGGCGCCGGACGCACTCCCACCGGCAACTCGCGATTCCCCGCCCCGAAATTCCCAATTCCTAATCGCAACTTTTCGCGATTAGAAACTCGCGTAACTCATAGAAAACACTCACCCGCCTCCAACTCTAATCGCAACTTTCGCAGCACAATTTCGCGGCACGCGTGGCGCACGTGGGGTAGCCAGTTTTGGCTGCGCAACCACAACTCAGGCACGGTGAACTGTGGACGCACCCGGGTCGCCCACGGCACGCTTCACACGCCGTTCCCGGAGTGCGGTAGCGAAGCCACCGCCCCGCTACCCAACACAACCCAACTCCAACGCAGCCTCGCGATGCGCCCAGCGATCGGGTTCGCCGCCGGGACAGTCGCTCCCACGATAGTCTACGCAGGAGGCTATCTCACGAACCCCATTTCTAATCGGAGTGCTCCGCGATTAGAAATGCCCGAAAGTTACACAAAACAAAGGACCGACACCCTTTCTAATCGACACAACTTTACCCAACAAACCGCAACTCCTCCGTGGACCTCACGGTTCTCTCATCCCACTCTGTTTATGTTTGCCAGCCGGAACCACGTCGAGGGACTGCCGCTACCGCAGCGTGCGGCGGAGAAAAGTACCGAACCGATAGCCCGCAATGTAGCTGAAAGGCGCCACGCCGAGCGAGTAGTGCCCGCACGGCAAAACGGTCGATTCGATGGGCAGCCCTTCAGCGCGAACGGCACGGACGAACTCCTGTGAGAGCGCGAACGGGAAAGTAGGGTCGTAGCGCGCGGTAATGGTGAGGACTTTCTTCCCGGCGAGCGCATCGTGGCGAGCCGCGATGTACGGCCGCGGGCTGATCGGCGACCAGAATTCCCGCAACTCCTCCAGCGTGACGTGCGGCTCGAGCGACTGCCACACGTTCGACGTGGTGAGTCCCGCGGCGACCACATCCGCGAAGTAGGTGGAGACGTGGAGAAACGCTCCGGCTCGCAGCGAGGGTTCGTGCGCGAGCGTGAGGTATGCGAGGCAGGAGCCGATGCTGGTGCCAAGGATGCCGAGGCGGTCGTAGCCCTGCTGCTCGAGCCAGCGCAGCGTGCGCCGCGTATCGAGCACAGCCTGCCGGTTCGCCTGCAGCGTGAGCCCTACGTTTGGGCTGATCAGGTGATCGGCCCGGGGATAGTCGGGGATGGCGCGGCGGTCGTGATACGGCAGACTGATTTTCACGGCGGTGATGCCGAGCTGATTCAGCCATCGGCACACGTTCTGCTGCTCATGCCACTTTGAATTCCACTGCGCCAGCACAACGACAGCAGGGCCTTTCGATGCAGACGCACCGGCGGCGGGAAAAACCTGCGCGTACACGCGATTGTTTTCCGGCCACGGCGAAGCGATCGCGCTCGTGAAGGTGAGAGTGTTGTCTCGGAATTCATAGTCGCTCGCCGGGCCAGTGGCATACCATTGGGCGCTGTGCGCGAGCGTCTCGCGCGCGAATTTCATCAACGAGCCGCGCGGATCCGGATCGTTCGGGTTGAGGCCGACGTGCTCGATCCCCCACTCAAACGGCATGATGCGGCGGTTGGGCTCCTGCGCGAAGCGCATCTCTTCGTACGCGCGGACTCTCTGTTCGATCCAGGACATGAAGGTGAATTTAAAAATATAGCTCAGCGGCGACCGGGCAATCAAACAATCGAAGGGCAAACGCCGGGAACTATTGGGTGCGAAACAGTGAAATGAAGCGGGAAACCGGAGCGGTTTTACGAATAGCGCGCGAAAACGGAAATGTTATTCTAAATCGCGCGCGAACCAAGGCCATGCGAATGAAACTTAACCCGAAAGGGCGCGTCACAACCATTTCTATGACTTTTTCGATTCTTCTGGCATCGAGCTTGATCTTCGGACTGGCCGCGGCGAAATCGGCGCCGAAGTCCACATCGAAGTCCGCCGCGAAGTCTTCCGCGAAGAAAGACGGCAGGAAGGCGACCACGAAATCCTCCGCGGCGGCACGCGCGAAGCAGACCGCGCCCGCGTCGGGGCCGAGCGATCCGTGGTGGAAGCACGCCGTATTTTACGAGGTGTATCCTCGCAGCTTTGCGGACAGCAACAACGACGGCATTGGCGACCTCAACGGCATCACCTCGAAGCTCGATTATCTGCGTGACCTCGGCATCGATGCGATCTGGATCACGCCTTGCTTCCCTTCTCCTCAGGTCGATTTCGGTTACGACGTCTCGAACTACGTGGACATCGATCCGATGTACGGCACGCTGAAAGATTTCGACAGGCTCGTTAAGGAAGCGAAGAAGCGGAACATCCGCATCATTCTGGATTTCGTGATCAATCACTCCTCGGACCAGCATCCGTGGTTTCAGGATTCGAAATCGTCAAAGACGGCGGCGAAGCGCGACTGGTACGTGTGGCGCGACGGAAAAGATGGCGGCCCGCCAAACAACTGGCAGTCGATCTTCGGCGGACCTGCGTGGACGCTCGATCCAACAACCGGCCAGTATTACTACCATTTCTTCTACCCGCAGCAGCCGGATCTGAACTGGAGAAACCCGGCCGTCGAGAAGGCCATGTTTGATGCAACGCGATTCTGGTACAAGCGCGGCGTTGCTGGTTTCCGGCTCGACGCGGTGAACGCGCTCTTCGAAGATCCAAAGCTGACCGACAACCCATTGCTGCCGGGCAAGAACGCCTACGGCGATCCGAACATGAAAAATCAGTACAACTCGGAGTTGCCCGAAAATCACGAAGTGTTGCGGCGGCTGCGCAAAGTGGCGGACCAGTCGGACGCCGTGCTGATCGGCGAAACCTGGACCACCGACACCGAAGAATTAAAGCTCTATTACGGCGCGAACAACGACGAGATCCAGCTGCCGATGGATTTTCTGTTCACCATGGTGAACAAGATGTCCGCTCCCGATTTCCGCAAGCAGGTGCAGGCCGTGGAAGACACCGGGCAGTGGCCGGTCTATGTGATCAGCAATCACGACATCGTGCGGTCCTGGGTCCGCTACGGCGACGGCACGCACAACGACCAGATCGCCAAAGTGCTGGCGGGAATGTATCTGACGTTGCGCGGCACGCCGATCATGTACTACGGCGAAGAACTCGGCATGCAGAACACCGATCCGAAGACGCGCGACGAAGTGAAGGATCCCATCGGCAAGCTGGGCTGGCCGAAGGAAAAAGGCCGCGACGGCGAGCGCACTCCGATGCAGTGGAATTCGTCGGCGAACGCGGGATTCTCAAAGGCGGCGCCTTGGCTGCCTGTGGCGGAAAATTACCAGACACGGAACGTCGCAGCCGAATTGAAGGTGCCGGACTCGGTGCTGAATTTCTATCGGACCGTGCTGCGGCTGCGAAAATCCGAGGTGGCGCTGAAATATGGCGACTTCACCGCGCTGAACACCGACGACCCGAACGTATTTTCTTACATTCGGAAATACAGGGGCGAGGCCGTGCTGGTGGCGCTGAATATGTCGGCCCAGCCGCAGACCGTGAAATTCGACCTGAAGGCGCAGGGCTTCGCGAAACCCACGCTCGCGACGCTCGCGGCTTCCGGCGCGTCGGCCACTTCGCTTTCAGCGGTGAAGATGCAGCCGTTTTCGGCCTACATCGGCAAGATCACGGCCTCCGCGGCGCCCGCGAAAGCCGCGAAAAGGTAAACGCCGAAGCTCAATTTCGTTAGAAGTCGGGCACTGTGCCACGGGCGTTTGCTTGAGGGGGCCTGACCAGAGGTGCACAATGGATATGTGCTCCCTGAACCTCTCATCGCGGCGTTCGTTTTCGTTTTCGGGCTGGTAATCGGCAGCTTTCTGAACGTCTGCATCCTGCGCATTCCCGGCGGAAAATCGATCGTCCTGCCCGCGTCGGCCTGCCCGAATTGCGGCAAAGAGATCAAGGCGTACGACAACATCCCGGTGATCAGCTGGCTGATCCTCCGCGGAAAATGCCGCAACTGCAAAACACCGATCTCCTGGATGTATCCGCTGGTTGAGTTCCTCACTGGATTGCTCTTTCTCGGCAGCTACCTGGTCTTCGGGTTCTCCTTCGACACGCTGAAGTGGTGCGCCTTCTCCGCCATTCTGGTGGTGCTGGTATTCACCGACGCTCGCGAACGCATCCTGCCCGACGTGGTGAACTACATTGGCTTTGCGATTGGTCTGGCGTTAAGCCTGTTCATGAAGCCAACCGACGGCACGTCGCTTTGGATCGCCAATAAGTTCTTCGACTTCCCTCCGCCCGTGCCAGTGCTTTCGCTGATTGACGCGCTGATCGGCGCGGCGGTAGGCGCCGGCCTGCTGTGGCTCGTGAGTGAAGCGTACTTCAAGCTGCGCGGCCGCGAAGGAATGGGCCTTGGCGACGTGAAGATGATGCTGATGGTCGGCGCGTTTCTGGGCGCGAAGCGGACGCTGCTGACGATCCTCGCCGGGTCGCTTCTGGGCAGCGTGCTGGGGATTGCAATTATCGCCGCGAAGCGCAAGGATTCGGATTACGAGCTTCCGTTTGGAACGTTCCTCGGCGCCGGGGCGCTGATCGTGGTGTTCTTCGGGACGCCGGTCGTAAACTGGTATCAATCGCTTTTGACGGGGCGATAGTCGCGGGTGTATTTCCGATGATCCTGCCCAACACAATGACGCCCACGAACCCGCTGCACCCCGGGCTTCCGCCGACGAGCCTGGCCTACCTGATCGGATTCTTCATAGTCATTGCCGTGTTTGTGATCGCGATGATCGCATTTGCGCGGAAAGTTCTGCACAAACATCGAGGGGAAGGTAAGGAGGAGAGCTGGGAGCCGGATGCTCCAAGCGCGGAGAATTCGTCGGCGTTCATGGCGGCGTCGATGCAGGGCGTCATCGAGCGGCTGCGCGCACAGGAGAAAGAACTCGCGCGGCTGCATTTACTGGCGCAGGAGCGGGCCCAGGAGTCGGAGCGGCTGACGGAAGAAGTGACGCGGAATATGCCCACCGGGCTGCTGCTGGTGAGCGCGACGGGAGCTATCAGCTCGACGAATCCGGCGGCGGAAGAAGCGCTGGGGCTGCGGACGCTGCGCTACCGTTCGTACAAAGAGATCTTAGGTGCAGAGTCTGAACTGGCGAACATGCTGACGGCGGTGCTGCGCGACGGTAAAACTTTCCAGCGCGGCGAAGTGGAACATATGACGCCGGAGGGTGAAATACGGCACCTGGGCGTGACGATTTCGCCGATCTTCCGTTCAGCGCGGGCCGCCACGCGAGTGGCAGCCGAGGCCGGCACGATTCCGCCGACGGAAATGCGCGTGAGCGGGGCGCTGTGCCTGATGAGCGACCTGACGGAATTGACGGCGCTGCAGAAGCAAATTCGCTGGAAGGAAAACCTCGCAGCTTTGGGCGAAATGTCCGCCGGTATCGCCCACGAATTCAAGAATTCGCTGGCGACCATCTCGGGATACGCGCAAATGATTCGCAGCGAGTCGAAGCCGGGCGATACGCGCGATTCGTCGGAGCGGATTCTGGATCAGACGCGCGCGCTGACGCACGTGGTGACCGAATTCCTGCGATTCGCAAAGCCGCTCGAGATTTGCTACGAGACGGTGCCGATGCAGAACGTGGTGGACAAGGTCGCCGAGGAATTGCGCGAGACTGTGCCGAACTGCCTGGTGGAAACGGAAGGATCGTTCCACGAGTTGCCGGGAGATGAGGCGTTGATCCGGCAGGCTCTGGTAAATCTGGTGCGCAACGGCGTGCAGGCGGCGACGGCGGCAAGCGCTGCGCCCGCGAAGGTGACGATCACGGGTTCGCTCGAAGATTTGGGCGGGCGGAAGTGGCAGCGCGTCTGTGTGGCGGACAACGGCGGCGGAATCAACGAAAACGACTTGCCCAAGATCTTTCTACCCTTCTACACGACCAAGTCTGAGGGGACCGGGCTGGGCCTGGCTGTGGTGCAGAAAGTGGCGCTCCAGCATGGCGGCAGCATCGAGGCGCGAAACCGCGAGGGCGGCGGGGCCGAGTTTCTCCTATGGTTACCTTTGCGGCAGGACCCACTACCTTCGCCAATTGCCTCGCGCGCAGCCCGTATAAACTAAACAAGGGTAATAGTCTGTTTTGCGATTCCGCAGTTTCGCCTCGCAGGAGGCCTGAATCATGCGTAAGACTCTGATTGGATTAGCGGCCGTTTCGGCGCTGCTGGTGCCTGGGATCGGGCGCGCGCAGCAAGCTGCAGGCGCAGGTTCTGGCGCGCCGCAGACGATGAATCCTCCCCCGGCGCAGAAGCAACAGTCTGTGGCGGATGCGGCGCGGCAGGCTAAAGCTCAAAAGGCTGCGCAAGGACAGACGGCGGGCTCAGCGACTACCCCGTCGTCGAGTGCGACGGCTTCCCAGTCCGCGACGGCTTCAACTCCTTCCACCCCGCGCGTATTCGACAACGACAACATTCCCAGGACTGGCGGAATTTCGGCGGTTGGCTCGGAGCCTTCCGCGGATGTGAACAAGAGCGGGAGTGGCGATCAGGCTGCCACTAACGGCAGCGCGCTTCCCTCCGGCAACGATGAAAAATCGTGGCGGCAGAAGTTCAAAGAGCTGCACAAGAAGCTCGATCAGGATCAAGAGGATTTGGATCTGAGCCAGCGCGAACTGGGCGTGGATGACGTGCAGTTCTACACCGACCCGGTGAAAGGCATGCAGCAAGGGCTGACGCGCAGCGACATCAACGACAAGACCGCGAAGATCGACGAGTTGAAAAAGCGAGTCGATGCTGACAAGCAAGCGATTGACGACGCTGAGCAGCAACTGCGTGCGGCGGGCGGCGACATCGGCTGGTCGCGTTAGGCGCGGGACCGAGTTCCGATTGGCTAGACAGCTTGCCAGCTTGAACGTTTGACGGAAATATGGAACCCCTCCTCCTGGTAGAAGACAAACCCGAACTGCGCGCCATGCTGCGGAAGGCGCTCGAAAAAAATGGATATGCGGTAGAAGAGGCGCCGGATGGATCGAGCGCAGTGGAGAAGGTGCGTTCGCGGCGGTACCAACTGGTTTTGTCCGACCTGAAATTGCCGGGAAGCTCAGGGCTCGACGTGCTGCGCGAGTCGCGCAAAGCGGAATCGACGCTCCCGGTGATCCTGATGACAGCGTACGGCTCGGTGGAAGAGGCCGTGACGGCGATGAAAGAGGGTGCGTACGACTTCATCCAGAAACCGATCGATCTGGATCATTTGAAACTCTTGCTGGAGCGGGCGGCGAGGCAGCAGGAATTGCTGCGCGAGAATTTGCTGCTTCGCGAGGAATATTCCGCGCGCTACGGATTCCCGCGGATCGTGGGCGAACATCCGTCGATGACGGACGCTGGAAACATGATCCAGCGCGTGGCGGCGACGGATTCGACGGTGCTGCTGCTGGGCGAGAGCGGGACGGGCAAGGAAGTTTTCGCACGCGCAGTACACCACCTCAGCTCTCGCGCGAAGCATCCGTTTGTGGCCGTGAACTGCGCGGCGATTCCGGAAGGGCTGGTCGAAAACGAACTTTTCGGGCACGAACGCGGCGCGTATACGGGGGCCGGCGCGCGCAAGATTGGGAAGCTGGAGCTGGCGCACCGCGGGACGCTATTCCTCGATGAAATTGGTGAGCTGCCGCTGTCGATTCAGAGCAAGCTCTTGCGCGTGCTGGAAGAGCGGCGATTCGAGCGCGTCGGCGGGACGCAGGAAATTGAAGTGGACGTGCGGATCCTCACCGCGACGAATAAAGATCTGGCGACCGCGGTGGCGGAGAAGCAGTTTCGCGAGGATTTGTATTTCCGGATTTCGGCGGTGCCGATCACAATTCCGCCGCTGCGCGAGCGTGGAGACGACGTGTTGCTGCTAGCGGATCATTTCCTCGACCGCTTCCGGAGGGAATTTCGAAAGCCTGCGTTGCAGTTCAGCGACGACGCGCGGGCGCGGCTGCAGTCGTACGCGTGGCCGGGGAATGTGCGCGAGTTACAGAATGCGATTGAGCGTGCGGCGATTTTGTCGAACGGTCCGTACATCGATGCGGAGTCGCTGCAGTTACCGACGGCGAAGCCGACGAGCGAAGAGCTACCGTCGGGGATGTTGAACCAGGCGTTCGCGTGGGACGGGCCGCTGGAGGAAGTGTCGCAGCGGGCGGTGGCGCACGTGGAGCGGTTCAAGATTCAGGAAGCTTTGCGGGAATCGAAGTGGAACAAGACGCGGGCGGCGGAGAAGCTGGGAGTTTCCTACAAGACGCTGCTCCACAAGATCAAGGCGCTGGGAATCGAAGATTAGCGCGGCGGCGCGGCTGGTGGACGCGCGCAGTGCAGAATGATGCTGCCAAGATTCCAGGATATCGATTCGACTTCCTGGTAGCCGACGTCCCTCAGTAGTTTTGCCAAACCTTCCCTGGAAAAAAAGTGCTGAACCGACGTGGGCAGGTAGGTGTACGCCTCACGGTTGCCGGAGACTGCTCCGCCGACGACGGGAAGGATGCGGCGGAAATAAAAGCGGAACATTGTGGCGGTGATGCCTGTGGGCGGTTCGGTGCACTCGAGCAGGCCGAGCGCCCCCCCGGGTTTAAGGACGCGCGCGATTTCGCGGAGGCCCGCTTCGTAATTGACGAGGTTGCGAAAGCCGAAGGCGGAAGTGACGAGGTCGAACGTGGCGTCGGCGAACGGCATGTGCATCGCGTCGGCGTTGGCGAAGAGGGAGGTCGATCTGGCGTTGCGGCCTTTTCGTTGCGCACGGTCGAGCATGGGTTGCGCAAAGTCCGAGCCCACGACGGGGTGCCATGTCTGCCGGACTTGCGAAGCCGCGGATTTGGCCGCGGCCTGGCGGCGGACTTTTTCGAGGGCGAAGGTGAGGTCGCCGGTGCCGCAACAGAGATCGAGAGCGCGGGCATCAGGGCGAGAGAGGATGGATTTGAATTTAAGGGCAGTTCTGCGGCGCCAGTAGTGATCGATGTTCAGCGTGAGCGCGTGATTGAGGAAGTCGTACGTCGGCGCGATGCCGCTGAACATTCCCTGCACTTTCGCGGAGGCTTCGCGCTCGGTAGTGGCGCCGGCGGGGCGCGTACCAGGCAGCGTGACGGATTTTTCGGTGAGTTCGGTTGCGGTCATTTTGTTGTGCTACAGCATGGCCCTTGCGGCGATGGACGGCAGCTCTTTCATTGCAGTGACGACAAGTTTCCAAGGCAGATCGATGCCCCACTCCACTTTTCCGATGCGGAGCGGCAGCACCCAGCGGACTTGGCCGGCGCGGGCTTTCTTATCGGCGAGTAACAGTTTACGCAAGGCTGGTAGGCGAATGCCAGCGAGCGACGGAATCGGGCCGACGGAGCCGATGAGTTTGAGGATTCGGAGCGCGTCTCGTTCGCCGAGGCGGCCGGTGGCGTGCGCGAAAAGCGTGGCAGCGTACATACCCCAGGCGACGGCTTCGCCGTGGAGGAATTTTTTGTAGGCGGTGGCGGCTTCGAAGCCGTGGCCTAGCGTGTGGCCGAAGTTGAGGATTTCGCGGAGACCGCTTTCGCGCTCATCGCGCATCACCACGTCGGCTTTGATGCGGATGCATCGCGCAATCACCCAGGCGAGAGCGGCGGGATCGCGGCGGAGGAGAGCGAGCATGCGGCGTTCGAGAAATTGAAAGAGATCGGGATCGGCGATTACGCCGTACTTCACGACTTCGTAGAGGCCAGAGCGATATTCGCGGTGCGGGAGCGTTGCGAGCGTGGCGGGGTCGGCGACGACGATCCGCGGCGGGTAGAAGGCGCCAACAAGGTTCTTCCCTTCTGGAAGATTTACACCGGTTTTGCCGCCGACGGCGCTATCGACTTGCGCGACCAGCGTGGTTGGGACGTGGATCAGGCGTACGCCGCGAAGGTAGGAGGCTGCGGCGAAACCGGCAACGTCACCCACTACGCCGCCACCTACGGCGACGATTACCGAGCGGCGGTCGGCGCCGGAGCGCGCGAGTTCGCGGACGATCAGTTCGATGGTGTGGAGGTCTTTGGAGGATTCTGCGTCGTCGAAGAGGATCGTGGTGATGCGGAGTTTTTTGGCGCCGCGGCGGAGGACTCGCGAGATGGAGCGGCCCCAGTTTTGCCAGACATTGGGTGAGGAGAGGACGATGACGATGCTGGCGTGCGGGAGTGAGGCGGCTAGCGTGCCGGCGCGTTTTAGGATGCCGGAGGCGCAGTACACGTCGTAGGGGCCGGCGCTGGAGCGGATGCGAATCTTTGACATTTGGTTTTAGAAATTTAACACAGGCACGGAGACCAAAGCGCCCGCTTCGCGAAAGGCGCGAACCGGCCCCTACAGGTAGCGTGACTGGACGACTCGGTTCGGGTTAACGCGAGGTTGTTTCGGAATTGATGGATCGCAAGAGGACGGCCAGGGTGGCTGTCCGACGCTGCGCTATTTGAATTTGGTTTGGAGTTCGGCGACGGATTCGAGGAGGACGTGGCCGACTATGGCGATGCTGCGCGGACTGATCTGGTCCATGGTGTCTTTTTCGGTGTGCCAGGTGCCGGCGGTGATGAAGTCGTCCAGGTCGATCACGTCGATGGCCGGGACTTTGCGGTCGAGGAAAGAATCGTGGTCGTCGCTGGTCTGAACTTCGGACGATACGAAGATATCGCCGTAGCCGAGGCGCGCGGCGGTTTTCCAGACGAGATCGACGAGCCATTTGGTGGAATCGGACTGGCGCGGGATGCGGAGGCGATACTGGCCGATCATATCCGCCAGGATCACGGCTTTCACGCGCTTGAGATCGCCGGCGAGGCCCATGCGAGCTGCGAGCTCGCGGCTGCCGTAGGTGTGGTCGTTGTCTTTGTTCCAATCGACGAAAGATTCTTCGCCGTCGAGGAACGCGAACCAGACGGAGTTCTGGCCTTTTTGGGTGCAGAGCCGGCGCGCGAGTTCGAGCATCAGGCCGGTGGAGGAGGCGCTGTCTTCGGCGCCGACGAAATTCTTCACGCTGCTGAGCGTGTCGTAGTGCGTGAGAAGCAGAATGATGCCCTGGCCGGTGCCGGGCGCTTTGGCGATGATGTTCTTCATCGCGACTGAGCCGACGGGCGTGCTGGCGTGGAAGTCGTCCGTGTCGATTTCGCAGCCGGAACTTTTGAGTTGCGAAATCAGATAGTCCTGCACCTGATGGATAGCGGGCGAATCGGGAGGGCGCGGGCCAAAGGAGACGATCTTGGCGACTTGCTCATAGGCTTTTTCGCCGTCGAATCCGCCGGTTTGATCGGCGGGCGGCGCGGATTCGGTGGGCTTGATTTGCGGCGCGGGTTGGGCGGACTGCTGAGCGGAGGAGGCTGTGGCGTTGGCCGGAGCAGCGGTGGGTTGGCTCGAGCCACTGCACGAAGCAGCGAGCGACAGCACGAACAAGGCGCAGAGAAGGTGAAGTTTTGACGTCACGAGCGGCATGCTAGGCTGCGCCTCCAGCATTTTCGAGCTTCTCTTTCTTATTCTTACTGCGCAGCACCAAGTACGAAACGTACACTCCGATGAAATAGAGCAGGATCATGGGCGCCATGAAGATGAGCATAGTGGTGGCGTCAGGCGACGGCGTGACGACGGCGGCGACGATGGTGATGATCACGAGCGCGTAGCGGAAATTCTTGATGAGGAATTGCGGCGTGACGATGCCGAACAGGGACAGGATGAAAATCAGGACCGGCATTTCGAAAATCAGACCAAGCCCGAGCAGCACGAGCAGCGTGAGATCGAAATACTCGTTGATGCTGATCAGCGGCTTGATCGGGCCGCCGGTGGCGAAGCCGATCAGAAATTTCAGCGTTTGCGGCAGCATCACGTAGTAGCCGAACACCAGACCGCAGATGAACAGAAACATCGACGAGATGATGAAGCCGGCGACGGCTTTGCGCTCGTGTTTGAAGAGGCCGGGCGCGACGAAGAGCCAAATCTGGTAAAGCACGAACGGCATGGCGAGCGCGACACCGATGTACAGGCCGAGGTTGATGACCATGCTGACGTAGCCGGCGGGGCTGGTGTAATAGAGGCTCTCGTCGAGATGCGACGCGTGGAGCGCGTTGAGCATGGGCTGGGTGATGAAAACGATGAAGCGCTTCGAGACGGCGAGCCCGACACCGGCGCCAATGGCGATCGCTATGGCGGAATTGATCAGGCGCTTGCGCAGATCGACCAAGTGGTCGAAGAAAGACATGCGTCCGCCGAGTTCGTCCTCGGCGGTGGTGGCTAGATTGTCAGTGGGCGGAACCGGATCGGCCATCGGTCACTTTTTCGGGCAGCGCATCGTGATCGCCGGCCGGAGCATTGTCAGTACGAGCGGGTGGATCAAATA
Source organism: uncultured Acidobacteriota bacterium (assembly GCA_963702125.1). Classification (GTDB taxonomy): domain Bacteria; phylum Acidobacteriota; class Terriglobia; order Acidiferrales; family UBA7541; genus Palsa-295. The sequence continues at coordinate 1,153,349 of OY969716.1, read as the reverse complement.
GATTGGGCTGCGCGTCGGAGGCTGTGGGCGCGTTGTCCGCTTCGGTGGTGCCAGCGGCGGTCGAATAGGGTGCTTTCGCGGAGACGATCCCGTCTGCCGGGACAAATGTTGGGTCGGCTGTGGCGGCCGGGACAGGCGGCTGCGGGTTGGCGGATGGGTCGGATGAATTGTTGGGCAGCGGCGTCATCACAGCGGAATTCCCGGCGCGTTCCCGGGCGGCTCGAAGTTCGGTCTCGCGTTCGAGGTCGCGCATGTGGCCTTCGAAGGTGTTTCGCAGGTCGCCGGTAGCCTTTCGGAACTCGCCCATGATTTTTCCGAAGTTTCGGGCAAGCTCAGGCAACTTTTCGGGCCCAAAAACGACTAAGACTACGACGAAGAGGATGGCGATGTGGGGAATGCTAAACATGAAAGAGTTCTGTGCACCCGGCGCCGGAGAGTCTCGCGTTTCGAGGCATTTTTCGGGCGTTTTGGCATCATAGAAGAGGCGTGTTAGCGTGTCAAACGGGTGCAATCGGTATGTTATACTCGGATTTTAGGGATAAGTGAGGACGCATGGAAGCGAGGCAATCTTCAGCCCGAGGAATCGTGGTTTTGGTGGTCGTTTTGGCGGTGTCGGCGCTTTTGGGAGGCTTGTGGGGCCCCTCCGTGCGTGCCACGGCAGCCGATACAAACGATCTACAAGACTCGGTGAAGAGCTTCACGAAGGTCCTATCCGTAGTGGAGCGGAATTACGCCGAGCCGGTGGACACCGACAAGGTGATCTACGAGGGCGCGATTCCTGGAATGCTCCGCGTTCTCGACCCCCACTCGAACTTTTTTGACCCCAAGCAGTACGCACTCTTCAAGGAAGAACAACAGGGCAAGTATTACGGTGTCGGTATGACCGTGCAATCGCGCGACAACCAGACCGTGGTGCTTTCGCCGTTCGTTGGATCCCCTGCTTACAAGGCCGGCATTCGCCCGGGCGACATCATTCAGAAAGTCGATAACAAGCCGTGCGAAGGCCTGACCACAACGGAAGTGGCGGACCTACTGAAGGGCGCCAAGGGCACGGTGGTTCACATCACGCTGGTTCGCGAGGGCTGGGAAAAGCCGATCGAAGTGACGGTGACGCGCGACGAGATTCCGCGGCCGGGCGTGGAGTTCTATACGATGGTGAAGCCGGGCGTCGGCTACGTGCACGTGAAGACGTTCAACGAGACGACGGATTCTGACCTGGCGGATGCGCTGAAGAGCCTCGATGCGTCGAAGCTGGATGGATTGATCATCGACCTGCGGAACAACGGCGGCGGATTGCTGAACCAAGCCGTGGGCATGGCGGACATGTTTCTCGATAAGGGCGAGATTGTGGTATCGCACCGCGGCCGCAATTCGCAGGAACGGCACTACGTGGCGCTGCGCGGCAATCAGGGTGTGGAGCTACCGCTCGTGGTGCTGATCAATGGGCAGAGCGCGTCGGCCTCGGAAATCGTATCGGGTGCGATTCAGGATCACGATCGCGGCCTGGTGGTGGGCGAGACGAGCTTCGGCAAGGGCCTAGTGCAGACGCAGTATCCGCTGAGCGAGGAAACGGCGCTGCTTTTGACGACGGCGCGCTACTACACGCCGAGCGGACGCTTGATTCAGCGCGACTACAAAAACGTTTCACTTTATGACTACCACTACAATCCACAGCCGCCGACCAAACCGGAAGTGAAAAACACGGACAGCGGACGGCAGGTGTTTGGCGGAGGAGGCATCACGCCGGACGTGGTGGTGGCCGCACCGAAGCCGGACGACTTTCAGCAGAATTTGCTGCGCCGCGGCGTGTTCTATTCCGACCCTCAGGGCGTGGGCGACTTCACGCGCTTTTACCTCGGCGAGAAGCCGGATGTCACGAAGGATTTCGTGGTGAACGACGACGTGATCCGCGAGTTCCGGAAATATCTCGACAAGGAAAAGATCAAGTTCACCGAGCAGGATATCCAGGCAAACCTGACGTGGCTGAAGTGGCAGATCAAACGCGAGACGTTTACCAGCGTGTTTGGTTTGACGGACGGCTACAAGGTGGAGCTGCAGGACGACCCGCAGCTGGACAAGGCGATCGAATCGATTCCGCAGGCCAAGGCGCTTTATTCGAACGCGCGCGAGGTGCTGGCGGAACGCGAGGGCAACTCACCGACAAGACCATAAACGCCCGCCGATCCGAATTTTAAGTGGGAGTTTCTAAGGGCCTTTCCGATGCCGGGGAGGCCCTTTTACGTCCTCGTAAGTCACTTAGTTTCACTCAGATACGTAATAACCTTCGAGTAAACGTTAGCGCCTATTAGTAAATATTGCCGTCTTGGCACCCCCTCCTAATCGCACACAGCTTGCCCCCTAAAGTGCGGCGTATTCTGGGCTGGTACCCGGTCCCTCTCGCTGCATGCAGACGCCAGAACCATCGACGCCCACACGGGGCGCCTTGAAATCGTTGTCGCCGCTTACGCTTGTCGTGATAGCGGCGTGGGTTGGCATTGTAGGGTCCTACTTCGTAATGCCGCTGATCCTGCCGCACGGCTTCCGCCTCACAGCTTTCGGTGACATCGCACAACTGGTTGCAGCGGGGTTTGCCTGCGCGGGTCTGTTCATGAACGCGACAGTGCCGCAGAAGCGATCGCGCGCTTTCTGGGTGCTTCTGGGGGCGGGCTGCGGTATCTGGCTGATCGGGCAGGCGGTGTGGACGTACTTTGAAGTGATGCTGCGGCAGGACGTGCCGAATCCGTTTGTGGGCGACGTGATTCTGTTTCTGCATCCGGTGTCGATGATCGGTGCGCTGGCGCTGAAGCCGCACGATCAACGAGACGACCTGAACGTTCACATCGGCTACATCGACTTTTCACTTCTGCTGGTCTGGTGGGTGTACCTGTACCTGTTCGCCGTGATTCCCTGGCAGTTCGTCGCGCCTGACGTGCATAGCTACGGTGTGACGTACGACTACTTGTCGGGCATTGAGAACGCGGTACTGGTGGCGGGTTTTGCTGTGTTGCTGTCGCGGACGACCGGCCCGTGGCGGAAAGTGTACATGCACCTTTTCGGAGCGGCGCTCGCGTACGGCGCCAGTTCAGTGCTGATTAACGTAGCCATCGATTACAACGGCTACTACACCGGCAGTCCGTACGATTTGCTGTTGGTAGCATCGTTCGTGTGGTTTGGGACGGCGGGGATCATCGCATTCCAGACGAAACCTCAACGTGAAACGCTTCCCTACACGGAAGAAACACGGCGTTGGATGTCGATCGTGGCAATGGTGGCAGTGTTTTCAATTCCGATGATGGCGCTATGGAGCTTGTGGTCCACGGCGATTCCGCGCGAGGTTTCGGCGTTTCGCGTGGCGGTGACGCAGGTGACGCTGATCGTGGCGGCGATTTTGATCGCGGTGCGGCAACGGTTGGTGGACCGAGACCGGCTGCGCCTGCTGAACGAGTCGCGGCGGTCGATCGAGCATTTGAGATTGTTTCAGGCGCAGATGGTGCAGTCCGAGAAGCTGGTTTCGCTGGGGCAGCTGGCGGCGGGAGCGGCACACGAGATCAATAATCCGCTAACGGGCGTGATCGGGTATTCGGATTTGCTGATCGACGATGGATCGCTGACGGACCGGCAGAAAGCAATTGCGGAGAAGATCCGGATTCTGGCGCGCCGGATCAAGACTCTGGTTTCAAGTTTGCTGAGCTTCGCGCGGCAGGTGCCGACGGAGAAGGCTGAACTGGATTTGCATCATGTGGTGTCGTCGGCACTGCATTTGAGCAACCTGGATCTGCGCGGCACGCAGATTACGGTGGAGAATCTGGTGGGCGAATCGCTCTCGCCGGTAATTGGCGACGCGAACCAGATTTTGCAGGTGTTCTTCAATTTGATCAGCAACGCCGTGGACGCGCTGGAGGAAGTGGGCGGCGGGAAACTGGTGATTCGCGGGAGCGAGTTCGACGGCAAGGTGGTGCTGGAGTTTGCCGACACGGGACCGGGGATCAAGTCGCCGGGGCAGGTGTTCGACCCGTTTTTCACGACGAAGCCTGTGGGCAAAGGGACAGGACTCGGCCTGAGCATTTGCTACGGCATCGTGCAGGAGCATCGCGGGCATATTGAGTGCTTCAACCGGCCGGAGGGCGGCGCGACGTTTCGCGTGGGATTCCCGACGGCGTCGAATTCGGGGTACGTGTACGAAAGCGATTTAGCGGCGCACAATCAGAGGGCTTAGCAGTTCCCTTCCCGCGCGTGAATTTAATTTTCGTTGGCCTGCCTGCGGTATCATCTCGTTCGTTTTCCGGTGAGGTGGACTGTGCGAATTCGTGTGCGTGTGGCCGCGGCGGCAGTGGCATCGCTGTTGGCGGTGAGCGGGCCGGTGGCGTTGCGATTGCGCGGAGAGCGGCCCCAGGCGGCAGGATCTGCGTTCAAGACGAGTGCCGTGGTGCTGATCGTGATGGACGGTTTCCGGTGGCAGGAAATGTTCGACGGGCCGGACCACGCACTGATGAATTCGAAGTACGGTTCGGTGCAGGACGAGAAGCAGCTTCGAAAGGATTTTTGGCGCGATACGCCGGAAGAAGGGCGCGCGGCGATGATGCCGTTCCTGTGGGGTACGGTGGCGAAGCAGGGACAGATTTACGGCAACCAGCGCAAGGGTTCGGTGGCGCAGGTCACGAACGGGTATAAGTTTTCGTATCCCGGATATAACGAGATGAGCACCGGATACGCGAATCACGCGATCAACAGCAATGAGTTTGGACCGAATCCGAACGCAAGTGTGTTTGAGTGGCTGAACCGGAAGCCGGAATTTCAGGGGAAAGTGGGCGTGTTCGCGACGTGGGATGCGTTCAACGATATTTTCCGGGTGAAGACGAGCGGGCTACTGGTGCGCGCCGGGTGGAATTTGCCGTGGGGTTCCGATCTCACGCCGCAGGCTTCGAGGCTGAAGAAACTTTACGAGACGACGACGCAGATCGAGGACGACGATACGTTTGATTCGTTCACGCATGAGGATCTGTTGGATTACCTCGCGACGAATTCGCCGCGCGTGCTTTTCGTGGGCTATGGCGGGACGGACGACTGGGCGCACGAGGGAAAGTACGACCTGGTGCTGCAGGCGGCGCATCAAGACGACGCGCACATCGCCGAACTGTGGAACACAATGCAGGCCAAGCCGGAGTATCACGACCGTGTGACGTTTATCATCACGACGGATCACGGGCGCGGAAGCGGGCTGAAGGAGTGGCGAAACCACGACAAAAATGTGGACGGCGCGGAGAACATCTGGATTGCGGTAATCGGGCCGGACACACCGGCAAAGGGCGAGATGACGAACGTGGGGCGCGTGACACAAAGCCAGATCGCGGCGACGATTGCGGCACTGCTGGGGCAGAACTACAACGCGGATGTGCCGCAGGCGGCGCAGCCGTTGCCGGTGGCGAATTGGGCGGCGACGCGCTAGTCGCGTACGACGAATTCGAGTTCCACGCCCGCGACCTCGATCAAGTCGCCAGAGGCGAGCTTGGTAGGGTGCGTGATGGGCGCGCCATTGACGCTGGGGACGCGGTCAGCGGCGCCGACGTAGTAAGAATTGTCGTCGCGGCGATTAATTTGCGCTGCGGCTTTGGGCTTGAACCATCCGGTCAACTTTACGGTGGCCATCGCGGACTTCCCTACCACGGCGAGTTTGTCGTTCAGCGAATACTCGGGGCGGTCAGTCCGGCCGCTGCGAACGATGAGCGTGGGAATTTTCACGCGCGAAGGCGAGGGCTGCGCGCTTTCGCCGCCGGCGGCGACTTTCTCCATGAATTCACGGCGTTCTCGCGTATCGAGCATCACGGTCTCGTTGATCTTCGGGACAACGGGTTTAGGAGCCTGATACTCGACTGTGCCGACGTGCTGAGAGGCATCCGTAACGATCAAGGTGTGCTTGCCGACGGCAATTGAATCTGTAGCCTTCAACTGAGCCATCTTTACGCGCTGTCCGTTCACGAAGGTCCCGTTGAGGCTGCCGAAATCCTGCAGCATCAGACGGCCTTCTTCCAGGAACACGCGCGCGTGGTGGTTCGAGACGGCGGGGTTGTCGATGACGATCGAGTTTTCGGGCGAACGGCCGATGCTGACCTCGCTCGAGCCGACGGCAACTTCCTTCAAGATCGCGTTTTCAAATTTCAGAACCAGCTTAGCCATCGACGTCTCCTGTGATCGTTCCGTTTAGTGCGATTCTTCCGAGCTTTTGAACCAGCGGCCGATGCGCTTGCGCACACTGGCTGTTGCAGATCTCCTTGCGTTGCGAATGACAACTACGGTCACGTTGTCTTCGCCGCCTGCGTCGTTCGCGAGGCGCACCAGGCGCGCGGCGGCCTCGTTCGCAGCCTGCGATTCTGCGAGGACGCCGGCGATCTGATCGTCGGTGAGTTCGCGCGTGAGACCGTCGGAACAAAGCAAAAACGTGTCGCCATCGAGGAGCAGCTCTTCGGTGGACTCCACTTTCACCTGCGGCTCGACGCCGAGCGCGCGGATCAGCACGTTGTGAAGCTGGCTGCTGCTCGCTTCTTCGGCGGTAAGAGCGCCGCGGCGGACTTGCTCGGCAACGAACGAGTGGTCGTCAGTGAGCTGGCAGAACTCATTGTGGCGGAGCCGATAGAGGCGGCTATCGCCTACGTGTGCGATGAGGGCGCGCTCGTTATGAAATTGAATGGCTACAATTGTGGAGCCCATGGCGGCTTTCGAGCCTAGCTCCTGCGAGGCTTTGAAGATTTTCTCGTTGGCGAGTTCGATCGCGCCGTTGAGGGATTCGGCGGACGGCACGGACTTCGTGGACGCCTGGCGGCAGTGCTTGAGCACGGTTTCGACGCCGAGTTGACTGGCGCGTTCGCCGGCTTCGAGGCCGCCCATGCCGTCGCAAAGTACGAAGAGATTGATTTCGGGAGCGGCGGCGGCGCGGTCTTCATTGTTGTGGCGGACGCGTCCGGCATCGCTATAAATAGCGAACTCGAGCGACTTCAGTTCGAAGGACATCACTGCGTTTGAATCGCGTCCATTCGCAGTGGTTGCGGCGTTGGTGGTGGATTTATCGTCGGTGCGCACGGTGATCATTTCTGTGCCTTCTGGTACTCGGCCATAGAGACTTCTTTCGCGCCTGAGAAACCTTTGGCTTCCAGCGTTTCTACGTCGAGAGGACCGCGGGAAATCTTAATGGGACCGACGTACAGTACCCAGGTGTCGCCCTTCGAGCCGTGGTGGAAGATTATTTTCGAAGGGAAAAGCATCATGGCGACGATTTTCTGTTTTTCGCGAGCCTTGATCTGCGACGAATAGTGACCGGCCAGAATCATTTCCGTGGGAACGGAAAAAACCGGCGCGATGCCGGACTGCAGCCTGCGGCGCAGCGGCGTCTCCATGCGGGGAAAGACCTCTGGAGTTGGAACCGCCTTATTCGCTGCAGCGGTCGCTGCGGGTGGCTGTGTCGATTTCGGCGTCTCGGAAGCTGGTTTCCGTTCGGAAGAGACGGTTTCAATCTTGGAAGGCTTCGCCGAGGATCCGGACGCGCTGTTTTCGCGGGCGGCGTCTTCGTCGTTTGTGGCGGGCGCGGGTTTGGGAATTTCGTATGCGAATGCGGGCGGCACCGGTGCTTTGATCTTTTCGTCGAACACGATTTGATTGGCAGATTTCTGCACGGCGGCGGCGCGCAACCCGCCGAAAACGACAAACGCCAAACCAACGCCGACCAATACCCACAAGACGGGCGACGCTTTGCTCGATGCAGCGGGCGGCGGCAAGACTCCGCGCGCAGGGACCCGAGCGACGGACGGAACAGGTTTCGGAACAGGTGCACTCGCGGCGGCCGCGAAGGTCACTGAAGGTGAAGCGGCCAGGCGTGCCGTGTGCGGCGCCGCGAGAGCGGTTTCCAGCTCAGCGACGGAAAGGAAGCGGCGCTCCGGCTCCTTCTCGAGGCACTTGAGAATGATTCGCTCGATCGAAACTGGAATTCGCGGCTCGACGAAGTGTGGAGGAACGACTTCCTCGCTCATCTGCTTCAGCGCGACGGCGACCGAGTTTTCGGCCTTGAATGCGGGCGAGCCGGTGAACATTTCGTAGAAGACCAGACCGAGTGAATAGATGTCCGTGCGGTAATCGACGGGCTTGCCGCTAACCTGCTCGGGCGCCATGTAAGCGGGAGTGCCGGCGAGAGAGCCGGTGAGGCGCGTCGCTGCGTCCATCGAGCGCGCGATGCCAAAATCCATAATTTTGACGCTGCCGGCGGAATCAATCATCACGTTTTCGGGCTTCAGGTCGCGATGGACGATGCCCTGCGCGTGCGCTTCCTTGAGGCCGGAGCACATCTGCAGCGCGATTTGAGTCGCACGTTCAGCCGGCAGTTTTCCCGCGCGATTGAGCAGCGCGCGCAGGCTTTCTCCCTCGACAAACTCCATGGATGTGTAGGCGACGCCGTTGACCCGATTAAAGTCGTAAACGCGGCACACATTCTTGTGGGTGATTTTCCGCGCGAAGAGGAGTTCGCGTTTGAAGCGGTCCATCATCAACTGGTCGGTGGCGATTTCGGGCTTTAAAAGCTTAAGAGCGACGATGCCGCCGGTTTCGCGGTCGCGGGCTTTGTACACGTTGCCCATGCTGCCGCTGCCGGCGTCAGCGAGGATTTCGTAGCGGACAGAAAGCGACGCGAGCGTGTCTGGGCTGATGTTGACGTGGCGCAGAGCGGGACTCGAGGCGGCTGCGGTGCTCTCGCGGACAGAATCGGGGCTGGAGCCCGGCAATTCGCTCAGCAGCACGGTTTCGCGGCCAACGCTGCCGGGTGACGGGCGCGGGGAGGCAGAACGGTCCCTATCCGAATTGTGCGGATCGGCCATTTTCCTTTTCAGGATAGGAGGGGTTTCGCCGCGTTTTCTACTGGTCGAGGGTCGCAGTGGCGACAAAGAGTATCTAGTACTTCAGTCCTATGAATCGTTTGAGTACAGGGGGTTGAGCCAGGTGAGCATGCGGGGTGGCTGGAGGCCATACTTTAACTTGCCGGAGCTTTGCCGGAATGTCCCAGCCCTTCCTGCCGCGAAGCTTTCCGCAAGTGCCATGAGCAGCGCATCCGATCTGCAGAAGACCGTCTCCGTTACGGACGCACAGACGTCCGCGCCGACAGCGAACATCATCGCGTCCATGCTGGCGGCTGCGCCGAAGACGAGCGATTTGATTTTCTCGCCCGGCCGGGCGCCACAAGTGGAGATGCAGGGACAACTCGTCCAACTGAAGATCAAAGGCGTGGGAGTGCTTTCGGCGGAAGACACGGCTCGTATCGCGGCAGACCTAATCGGCCGGAACCAGCACGCCGTGGACAAGCTCAAGCAGGACGGCTCCTGCGACATTTCCTACAGCCTGCCGAAAGTGTCGCGCTTTCGCGTGAATATTTTCACGCAGCGCGGGAGCTGCGCAATCGTGATGCGCGTGATCGCGACGCACATTCCGGACTTCAAATCGCTAAACTTGCCGGAGTCACTCGGCGAAGCGGCGGACGTGAAGCCGGGCATCGTGCTCGTGACTGGGCCGACGGGGACCGGCAAGTCATCCACGCTGGCTGCAATCGTCAACAAGATCAATGAGGAGAAGGCGATCCATATCGTCACAATCGAAGATCCGATCGAATTCATTCACCCGCACAAGCGCGCGACAATTCATCAACGCGAGCTTTACACGGATACGCCGACGTTCGCCGTGGCGTTGCGATCGGCGATGCGGCAGGCCCCCAAGCTGATTTTGGTGGGCGAGATGCGGGATAAGGAGACGATTGAGGTAGCGCTGGAAGCGGCGGAGACCGGGCACCTGGTTTTCTCGACGCTGCATACGATCGATGCGTCGAAGACGATCGAGCGCGTGATCGGCGTGTTCCCTGTGCCGGATCAACAGTCGGTGCGGAGCCGGCTATCGAAATGCTTCCGATTCATCGTTTCGCAGAGGCTCTTGCCACGCGCGGACGGAAGCGGACGCGTGGCGGCATTCGAGATTCTGAAATCGACGCTGCGCACGCGCGACTACATCCAGAAGGGTGAGGGCGAGGGCAAGTCCCTGCTGGACGCGATGAAAGATGGCGACACCGACGGGATGCGCCACTTTGACGGCGAGATTGAACGGCTGATCCGCGAAGGCGTGGTGGATCTCGAGACGGGACTTTCCTACGCTTCGAACGAAGGCAACTTGCGGCTCCAGCTGGGCGATCTGCTGCATCCGGAACCGGAGACGCCGTCTGCGCTGATGCACGAATCCGAGGCGGAGGCCGAGAGCGAGGCATCTGCCGAAGCTGGATCGCACGCCGTGGAAGAAGAAACGATCGAGCGCTAGCGCTGGAGGGCAGCTGTTTTGTAGGTTGCTCACTTCTATGCACAAACTACTCAGGACGAAGCGATTCCACGGGATCGATGCGCGACCGTTTTACAAGTAATCTGCCCAAGTGGGCGACGTGGCGAATGCGGCGTGAATCAGTCCGACATGCGAGTAGGCTTGCGGGAAATTCCCCGACATTTTCAAATTGTGCGTCTGGAAATCTTCCGAGATGAGTCCGAGCGGAGACGCCGTGGAGAGCAGGCGGTCCAGCGCGAGTTTAGCTTCGGCCTTGCGTCCTGATTCGGCGAGAGCTTCGACCAGCCAGAATGTGCAGATGGTGAACGCGACGACGGGCGAGCCAAAGCCGTCGTCGAGCTTGTAGCGAAAAAGCCAGCCGTCGTGCGAAAGCGTAGAGCGAATCGCTTCGATGGTGCTGCGGAGGCGCGGATCGTCGAGCGGCAGGAAGCGGAGGTGCGCCATCTGGAGCACGGACGCGTCGAGGTCGGCGCCCCCGTATGCGCCAGCGAAGGCTTTCAGCCCGGGTTGCCAGGCGTTCGAGAGAATTTCGCTATGGATACGCGCGGCTGCACTGCGGAATTCCTCTTCCTGGCCGCTGGAATGACGCGCGGCGACGCGCGCCATGCGATCGGCCGCGGCCCAACACATCATCGCTGAGAACGTTTGCGGCTTCCACTCCGTGCGGTATTCCCAGATACCTGCGTCGGGCGCGCCAGCGACGGAGATCGCTTTGCGCGAAAGATCTTGAATGAGCTTGAGAGTTTCCTTGGAGCGGTCGTTGCGGTAGCGATCATCGAGAAAAATCGGGACGAGCGAGAGCACCATTTCGCCGAAGACATCGTTCTGGGTGTGGAGTGACGCTCCGTTGCCGATGCGGACGGGGCCGTCGCCGCAGTAGCCGGGCCAATTGTCGAGAATTTGCTCGGGAGGACCGAGAGAACCATCGACGCTGTAGAGCGGCGCGAGATTCAGATCCTTGGTGCCGCCGGCGATGTTGAGCAGGTAGTGGATGAAACTTTCGCGCTCTTCGAACTGACCCAGAAGGCGAAATGCGCCGAGGCAGTAGTACGCGTCGCGCAGCCAGCAGTAGCGATAGTCCCAGGTGCGGCCGCTGCCAGGGGCTTCAGGGATCGAAGTGGTCATCGCTGCGACGATCGCGCCGGTGTCTTCGAAACAGTGGAGCTTTAGCGCAAGCGCCGAACGAATCACCGCGGCTTGATAGAGCGGCGGGATGTTGCACTGCTTCACCCAGTGAGACCAATACGCCGCCGTTTCTTTCAAAAAATGATCGGCGAGCGGCTCAAGCTGGCCTTGCACCGGAGTTCCCCAGCTGAGCGCGAGGTGGCGGCGGCCAGTGAGCGTGAATGGCTGGCCCGCGAGATACGAAACGGGAACGTCAGATGAGAGGCGAAGTTCATTGCCGAATCCTTCGAACGTGACATGATTCGAGCCGTTGGAGCGGACGGGAGTTCGCTTGGTCCAGCCGAGTTTCGGATCGCAGAGCACGCGAACGCGCGGGGCGCCATCGAGCGGCTCGACGATGCGGAAAATCTGGGTGGGCATGAACGTCTGGCCGTGTTCGATGAAGCGCGGCGCGAAATCGAGCACCTGGAAGCGGCCCGACGAAGTCTCGAATACGGTGCGGAGGATGTTGGTGTTTTCGACGTAACTCTGCACGCCAGCTTCGCCGTCGGCGGGGCCGATGACAAATTTTCCGCCGTCGGCAGCGTCAAGCAAGGTGGAGAAGACGGGATCGGAATCAAATCGCGGCATACAGGACCAGACGATTTCGCCCGAGTTCCTCACAATCGCGGAAAACTGACAGTTGCCGATGATGCCCAGATCTTCCAGGTCCATTCGGTTCGCCTCGCTGAGGCATCCTTTGCGGTATTCAACTCATGCGCACGCTGGGTGCGCGCGCTACGTCCAGGGAGCTTCGGAGAGCAATTACGAGTGATCGTGTCCAGCTTGTATATTCGCGCGTTCGGAGCGGGTAGTTCATAGGGGGTTCACGGTATGTGCCTCGGTAATTTCCCCGATGTGAGTCACCCGCGCGGAGGCGCGGGTGACCCTGGCCGACTGCGTGACATCCAAATCACTTTAGGGGGAATGATGACGGGAAATGTCCGGAGGTTGTTCGCAGCTGCGCTGTTGTGCTTTATCGGCGTTTGTGGAGCGGCGATTCAGTGTGTGGCGGTCACCTCGCCCGACGCGCACCAGACCCTGGGATTTTTGAACCAGACGATCGATTGGTACCGCCATCTGGGGTCGGAAGAACAACTCGCGGACCAACCGACGGACGTCCTTTTCGTCTATAACGATCGTGATATCGCGAGCCAGGTGCTGAGCCTTTCGTTCGATTTCGCGCGCGCGAATGCGCAGATACTGGCCGCTGCGAATGGTCAGACCAATGCGGAGACGACGCAGGGCGCGCCGACGCAGTATCAGAATCTCGCTCAGCTCGCCGCTCGCGCACAGGGCAGCATTCAGCAGAAGAAGCAAAAGCTCGACGCGCTGAAGCAGCAACTTCAGACCGCCAGGACCAAAGCCCGCGCAACACTGCAGTCTGAAATCGATGAAACGCAGAGCGCACTGGAACTGGCGCAAACGCGCAGCGACGCGCTGAACAGTCTGGTGCAATTCAGCGCCGGCGCGGACAGCTCGGCCAAGGGAAACAGCTTACTGGCGCAAATTAACGAGCTGGAGCAGTCTGTGCCGGGGGTGCATTCGCCGGCGCAGACGGCGGGTGGTTCGACAAAGACTTCCAGCAGCACGAACTTTGGTTCGAATGCCCCGCTGCAGACCGCGGCGAGACCCGCACCGACTGGCATACTCGGGATCGCGTCTGATCTGTGGTCAATCCGGTCGAAGACTCACACGCTGGACGCGAGCCTTGCAATGACGGGCGCGCTGCAGCAATCGACCAAGACACTGATCACGCCGCTCAGCTCCGCGCTGCGCGACGCTGCGACGCAGGGCGAAGACCTCTCGAACTTGCCGGATTCGACCACACCGAAGGAAATTGAGCAGCGGAGGCAGCAGATTGAGGCGCTGGAGGCGCAGTTCAAATCGATTTCGGTGGCAGCGCTGCCGCTCGCAAAGCAAAACATTCTGCTCGACCGGTACAAAGCCAATCTCACGAACTGGAAGCAGACGTTGGACGGCCAACGCGCGCGCGATGTGCGCGGACTGGCGATACGTCTTGCGAGTCTCGGAATTGCGCTGCTGGCGACGTTTACGGTTTTTGAAGTGCTGCGCCGGTTGATCTACCACTACGTTCACGACCTGCGGCGGCGCAATTTGATTTTGCTGCTGCGGCGAATCTTCATGTTTGTGGCGTTTGCGACAGTGATCGCGATCAGCTTCTCGACGGATTTGCGCTCGTTCACAACTTTCGCCGGCTTGCTGGCCGCCGGTATCGCGGTGTGCCTGCAAAACGTGATCCTTTCGGGCGTGGGCTATTTCGTGTTGCTGGGGAAATATGGCATTCGCGTCGGAGATCGAATCGAAATTTCAGGCGTAACCGGGAACGTGGTGGATATCGACCTGATGCGGCTCTCGTTGATGGAACTGGGACCGAGCGGGACGAGCGGTGACCTGGTGCCTACGGGACGAACGGTGGAGTTTCCGAATGCGATCGTGTTTCAGCCAACGGCCGGCCTGTTCAAGCAGATCCCCGGCGCGAATTTCCTGTGGCATGAGGTGATACTTACGCTTTCGGCGGACAGCGATTTTCGAGCGTCGCAAGACCGGATGATGGCCGTGGTAAACGGCATCTATGCGAAATACAGAGACAATTTCGAACAGCAGCACCGCCGGATGGAAAGTTCGCTGAATCTACCCGTGGAGTTGCCGCAACCGCAACTGCGGATGAGATTCACGCAGTCTGGACCGGAAGTGATCATTCGTTATCCGGTGACGCGCGAGAAAGCCACGGAAATCGACGACCAGATCACGCGAGCGCTGCTGGACGTGATGCACACGGCGCCGCAGGTGAAGGCGGTAGGATCGCCAACTCCGAGCGAAGGCGCAGCCGCGGACGCAAACGCCCCACTGAATCGCGTAACGGCAACAACGTAATCCGGGGGCGGAGTTAAACGGCGGGCGTGAGAAGCGCGACCGGAAACTGCTCGAACACATCGCCGAGGGAAAGTCGCCCGGACTCCGCGCGTAGTGCTTTGGCTCCGGGCGCCAACACGTTTGCCCACTTCGCTGCTCGATTGGGAATTTGGATCGTGGTCCCGGCCCAGAATTTAGCGCGGCCTGCGCGGTCGAGCGGGGCTTTCAGCGACGCAACGCACCGCGGAATGACGATGACGGCCGACTCGGTTGCAGTTGAGCGTTGAAACGTGAACGTCCGGCGGGCGTGTTCTCCCGTCGCGGTGATTTCTTGAAATGAGCCGGTGTCAAAGAGCGCGGAGTGCGCCTGGCGGAATGCCAGCGCGGATGCGATCAGGTGAAGCTTGATGCGTCCGTCATGCCAACGCGCGAGCATCGATTCGAACCCGGCCGTATCGGTATGACGCCCGATTTCTTTCACTTGCTCGAGCTGCGTCCGCAGTGACTGAAAGCAGACGGGAGCGCGGTTGTCCGGATCGACGAGTCGAAAATCCCACGCCTCCGAACCTTGATAGAAATCGGGCACGCCGGGGCAAGTGAGCTTTAAGAGCGTTTGGCTGAGGCCGTTCAGCATCCCGTAATCGGCGGTTACGCGCTGAAATCCCGCGAAGTCGTTGACGAAGTCCGCGTTTGAGGTGCGGTCCAGGACCCGCGCCACGAAATTTCGCAGGGCTGCTTCGCGCGAGAGGTTGGGCTTCACCCAACGCGTGTGGACCTTCGCTTCCCTGCCGGCCTTTACGACGTATTCCTGGAGCCGGAACACCAGATCCTCCCACTTGCGGGTGTCGAGCGGCCAAGTGCCGATGAGCGTCTGATAGAAAAGATACTCTTCGTTGCGGTCCGGGGTTTCTTCGCCGCCGATGGTAACCGCCCACTTGCGATTCATCTCCGACCAACGATCCAGGGCGGCCCGCCAGTCAGACGGAATCTCCGAAAGGACCGCGATTCGCGCGCGTGCGTCTTCGGAGCGCTTGGTGTCATGCGTTGTGGAGGCGTTCATCGAGTGGGGCCAATGTTTGCGGCGCTCTTCCACGAAGTGCGCAAATGAGGGCGACTCCGTGCGCTTAATTATTGGATCGCCGCCGACTTCATTCAGCGCGGACAAAGGAAAGTAATTGTAGAGAGCCGTGTCTTCGAGTCCTTTGGCCGTGATGGGGCCAGTGAACTGTTGCCAACGCATTACGAACGCAAGCCACGCCTCACGCTGCTCAGGCCGCACGTGCGGCAACGGCGACAGCAGCAACACGTCGCGTGCAAAGTCGATTGCCTTGCGCTCGATGGTTTTGTTTCGATTGCGCGCGTCGCGGACGGCGGCTTCAATGGCCGCGTGGTCGCTTGCGGAGACGTCAACACTGCGGACGTAAGTGCGGTACTGCTTGAGGCAGGCCGTGATTTCGATAAGCGCTTCGCGCAGCGATGCGGAGTCGGTCTCGCGAGCGTAGCGATCGTCGCGAGCGAGATTGGCGAGTTCGCGACCGAGCGACCGCATCTCCACTCGAAAGAGTTCACGGATCACGAACATCTTTTTGGCGTAGGCCACGTCGTCAAAACTTTCCTGCTCGCCGGTCCACGTCTTGTAGAGCCGCTCCAGAAATTCCGCGTTGGAGTCATCGACAAATAGGCGGGTGGATTCGTTGAGAAAGTCGTAACCCGTGGTGCCATCGACCGGCCAGTCTCGCGGCATCGACTCACCCTGCGCAAGGATTTTCTCAACGACGAGATACCCCGGCTCGCCTCCGTTGCGGGTGAACCGCGAGAGCTTTTGCAGGTACGCGAGCGGGTCGTGGAGTCCGTCGATATGGTCCACGCGAAGGCCGGCATGCGGCTCGTGGGTACGGAGGCGGGCGAGAACTGCGTGAGTGGCTTCGAACACTTCCGGATCTTCCACGCGGACGCCGACGAGGTCGTCGATCGAGAAAAAACGGCGATAGTTGATTTCGTCGCCCGACGTGCGCCAATAGGCGAGCGAATAGTGCTGTGCCGCGAGAATGCGTTCGAGCGCGGAAACACTTACTGCATCGCCACGCGCGCCATTCAGTTCCTCAACATTCTTTTCGATGAAAGCCGCAATCATCGGCGAATTGGACGCAAGCTTCTGAATGCGACCGCCCAAAGCGTGGAATTGCGCACGCAGAGAACCGTTGGAGGAAGCAGGCGCAGACTGAATCGCACGCGCAGCAGCTACGATGCCCTGAAACTCCGATAGTTCAGAAGATTCCTGCGGCAGCGCGCCTTTCAGCACTTCCAGGTTGCGGCCAAGCACCTCGGCATACGTTGACGGCGAAAGTGGAAACGATTGGCCGTTGTAAGCTACAGAAAGTTGCGAACCCTGGAACGAGAGCTTCAGCAGACCTCGATCGAGCGCTTCGCCAAACGTCTCAGCCAGGAAAGGAAGCATCACCTTCCCTTCGGACCCATCGGAGCGGCGCCACGCCACGTCGAAGTAAGACGCGTAGGCCGAGGCAGGACCGTTTTCGAGGACGTCCATCCACCAGCGATTTTCACTGCTGGCGGCCATGTGGTTGGGCACAACATCGACGATCAGGCCGAGGCCGCGCGCACGAAGCTCGGCTTGAAACTGTTCGAGCGCCGCTTCGCCGCCGAGCTCCGGATCGACCTGCGTGGGATCGGTGACGTCGTAGCCGTGCGTGCTGCCCGTCCGGCTGGTGCGAATGGGAGAAAGATAAACGTGGGAGATGCCGAGCGCGACGAGATAATCGAGCACGCTTCCCGCATCCGCGAACGTGAAATTCCGATTCAGCTGGAGGCGGTACGTCGCGCACGGAATCCGGCTCATTTCAGCTCCGGCTTGTGAATCTGCAGCCGCTCCATCACGGCGACGATCTCTTCGCGGCGCGAGGCGGAGCTACCGTTCGCGTTTCCGTTGCCATTGCCGTTCAGATGGGTCGCCGCGTCGATCAGAGGTTTGAAACTGACGTTCTGCACTTCGGACAAGTTCACGCGGAACGGGAGCTGCGAGCTGAGATCGAGCAGCAGGTGCAGACTCTTGAGCGCTTCAGAGCTGTCGGGCTTCGCGGCGAATGCGTGCGCCGAATCTTCGATGCGCTTACGGAGGATAAATTCGAGCGCCGTGGCGTTGAGGGTCGCGTGGCTCGCTTCCGCCTCGCGAAGCGAACTCTTTACCGCTTCGAGATCGATCACGGGTTGTTCAAGGGCTTTGCGAAGTTGCTCGTTGAGCGCGATGTTCGTGGCGGCCAGGAAAGCGGGCGGAACGGGCATATCCAGCGCATTGAGGAATCGAATCAGCGAAGCGTGATTTTCGTACACGCCCTGGAACGACGCGGACACCGCGTTCTGCCGGTCCTGCAAAACCAGCTTAATAATCCGGCGCTGTTCGTCGCGGAAAAGAGTGCGAAGAGAAAATGTAAGTTCGCGGAACTGATCGTCGATCGCGCGAATTACCGCGGCCGTGTCCGCGCGCTCGAAGGAGGTCGTAAGGCTTTCGCGAAGCTGCTTAAAGAGCGCAGCGTCCTGGAACACGCGGACGCCGCCCGCGATATTGTGATCGCCAAGATAAAGGACGGCGAAGCTCAGGGACTTCGATTCGCGGGTGATTCGCGACGTGAATACGCCGCGGCCGATCGCCAGACGGGAACGCCCTTCGGCCTCGTGCGTATATTCCTGGCGATCGACTTGGTAGCAATAAATTTGCGTGTGATCGCTGTAATTTTCAAAGAGCGAGCTAACGGCGTAGTGGCCCGCCACAGTCTCCAGCTTGACCGCCGCCGGCTTGACCCACTTTTGGTAAATATGCCCGGCGTCGCGATGCTCGGGCATGTTGCTCTTCGCTGCGCTCAAACGCGAAACGAAGCGCTCTTCAAGCGATGAGTCATCGAGGATCTCGCGCGCCAGCTGGATCGCGCGGCCGGCGTATTGCAGAACCTGTACCGATTCGAGGCCGGAGATTTCGTCGAAAAACCAGCCGCAGCTGGTGTACATCAGCATGGCGTGACGCTGCATTTCCAAGAGATTCAACGCTCGCACCACTTCGCCGGAATTCAATTCTCGACCGGCTTGTTCGAGCAGGAATTTATCGACGTTTTCGTCTGAGCGATCGAGGATCACGCGGATGTATTCATCGCGCGCGCGCCACGGGTCTCGCAGCAGCACCTTGGCGTGAAGCTCAAAGAGCATCGCGAGCTCATCTCGAAGCGCATCGAGCGCGTTGCGAAGCGGTTCGCGCCAGGCTTGCGTCCAACCGGGACGCTGGCCAGCGTTACAACCGCAGTCTGAGCGCCAACGTTCGACGCCGTGTATGCAGCTCCACGATGTGTTCTCAACGATCTCCACAACCTCTTTCGGCGGAAACAGTTCGAGATATTCGGCGTAGTTGGTTAGCTTCACATCACCGCTGCGCTCGATATCGTTCAATGCATAGGTGAGCGCCATTTCTCCGTGCGTGTGATGGTGGCCGTAGGATTCGCCGTCCGTGGCGATGTGCACGAGCTGGGGCGCGCCCTGCGCATCACCGAAACCAGAGCGAAGACGATCCGCAAAGCGCTTGCCGTCGTCGAGCAGACCTTCAAAGGCGACGCCTTGCGAGATGCGTCCGTCGTAAAAAAAGACGGCGATCTGCTTGCCGGACGGCAACGCGACTTTGTACGGCTGGCGCGGATCGATTTGTTCTCCAGTGACGTCACGCCACTGCTTTTCATTTTCGTCCCGGACGCGTCCGGCTTGCCGCGGCGCAAGGATCGTGAACTTCACACCTTCGGCGGCCAACGCTTCCAGGGAGGCGGTGTCCACCGCCGTTTCAGGAAGCCACATGCCTTCGGGCTTTCGTCCAAAACGCTTTTCGAAATCGGCAATTCCCCACTTCACTTGCGTCGTCTTGTCGCGCGTGTTCGCCAGCGGAAGAATCATGTGGTTATATGCCTGCGCGATTGCCGAGCCGTGACCACCGAAACGGCCACGGCTGTATTGGTCAGCCGTTTGAATATCCTTGAGAACGGTCGGCGCCTGGGCCTCCATCCAAAGCAAGAGCGTCGGTCCGAAATTAAAACTGATCTGGCCGTAGTTATTCACGAGGCGGACGATGCGTTGACTTTCGTCCAGCAAGCGGGACTGCGCATTGGGTGCGTAGCACTCGGCAGTGATGCGCTCGTTCCAGTCGTGGTACGGCTCGGCTGAGTCCTGGACTTCGACTGCCTCGAGAAATGGATTCTCACGCGGCGGCTGATAGAAATGCCCGTGAATGCAAACGTATTTCATGAAGCTCCCATGGCTTTCGCGGCGTCAGAAGTGGCGAGAACAATCACCGAGTGTGGCGGTACCGTGATGAATCCGGGTGCGGATGCTGCGCGTTCTTTTTGCGGTACGCTGGCCCAATCTAAAACCGCCTTGAGACGGGATGCATCGGGACCGAGGTTCATATCGGCTGGATGGCCGCCGAAATTGAACATGGCGATCAGCGGCGCGCCCGAAACTCGATAGTCGAGGCGCAGAGTTTTCGAGTGTTCGTCCGCACTCACAGAGGGCCAGACTCCGGCGATGCCCGCGGCGTTCCGCAGGCGGATTAATGCGCTATAGAAATCGTTGATCCCGGCGCCGTCCGCTGTCGCAGAAAGGCTGCGATCCAGCCTCGCAGATTGAAACGTCGGGCCAGCCTGTGGGTCGGGAACTTCGCCGGCGTGATCAAAGGTCCCGAACTCCTCGCGCCGTCCGCGTCGCACTGCCTCAGCGAGGGCCGGATCGGAATGGCTCGTGAAATAAGGAAACGGCGCGCGCTCTCCGTATTCTTCACCCATGAATAACAGCGGAACAAACGGGCTCAGCAAGACGGCGGCGGCGGTGAGCTTGAGTTGATCGGGGCTGAGCGAGGATGAGAGACGATCTCCAGCCGCTCGATTGCCAACCTGATCGTGATTCTGGCTAAAGACGACGAATTGCTCGGGCTGCAAGCCTTCTGGGGAGTTGCCGTGGTGACGTCGGCGAAACGAGGAGTAATCGCCTGAATATCTCCAGCCTTCGCGAAACACCCGGGCAAGGTCTTCGACGCCGTTGAAGTCGGAGTAGTAGCCGTTGTGCTCACCGGTGACCAGTACGTGCAGCGAGTGATGGAAGTCGTCACTCCACTGCGCGGCGAGTGCATACCCGCCTTGAGCGGCGGGACGAAGGAGCTTCGCGTCATTCAAATCGCTCTCCGCGATCAGGTGGATCGTGCGCCGCGCGTGCTGTTCGATTTCTGAAACCCGCGATTGCAATTCGGCTAGAAAGTGGCGGGCGCCGAAGTCGAAAATGCCGTGGACCGCGTCAAGCCGCAACCCATCGAGATGAAACTCGTTGAGCCAGTACAGCGCGTTTGAAATGAAGAACTCGCGAACAGCGTCGCTGTCTGGGCCGTCGAAATTCACGGCGAGTCCCCACGGAGTGCGGTAGCGATCCGTGAAGTAGGGGCCGAACGCGTCAAGGCGGTTCCCTTCCGGGCCGAGATGGTTGTACACGACGTCGAGAATCACGGCGAGCCCGCGAGCGTGGGCAGCGTCAACAAATCGCTGGAGCGCAAGCGCGCCGCCGTACGAATTCTGTACGGCGAAAGGGAATACGCCGTCGTAGCCCCAGTTGTGCGCGCCAGGAAATTGCGAAAGCGGCATCAACTCGATCACGGTGACGCCCAATTCACGCAGCCGATCGAGGTGCGCGATTGCCGCATCGAGGCTGCCCGCTTCGGTGAACGTACCGACGTGAATTTCGTAAATAATCAGGTCACGCAGTTCCAGGCCACGCCACGCCGAGTCGCTCCATTTGAAGCTCGCCCAATCGACAATTTCCGATGGACCGTGAACTCCGTCCGGTTGAAAACGCGACGCTGGATCGGGCAGCAATTCTCCCGAGTCGAGCGCGATTCGATAGCGCGCTCCCGGCGCGGCTTCGGCAACTGCCTCGAAATAACCATTTCCACATGCAGCGAGCGGAATTCGGACGTTCGTTTGGTCCAGAACCACAGTGACTTTCGCAGCGGTGGGCGCCCACACGCGAAAAGCAGCGCGACCATC
The DNA here is from genome assembly GCA_963702125.1 of uncultured Acidobacteriota bacterium. GTDB lineage: Bacteria > Acidobacteriota > Terriglobia > Acidiferrales > UBA7541 > Palsa-295. The sequence continues at coordinate 1,131,882 of OY969716.1, read as the reverse complement.
CGAAAAAACCTGTGCGCCGGGGTATTTCATGACTGGGGCCGGGGTGGGTGCACCGTCTGCGCCGGCGGTCTGATTCTGAGGCCGCGACTTCTGAACGCAGCACGCCGGCGTCGAAATGGATGTGGCGCTCACGTAAGTTGTTCGTGTCAGTGATTCTCTGCGATGAATCGACATCACCCCGATGCACGAAGAGTACGCAGAACTCATTACTGGGGCTATACAGCAAAACTTGTAAACGTCCTGACGCTTCGATATTGAACAAATGAAACGAGATGTTCTCGCGAAGGATGCTCAAACGAACTGCGATTCCTACAGCGTGTGCCGTATGGATGGCGCACGCTCAACACGCCACAATTAGATTTTCTGGCCGACGATGCGAAATAAGCGGAAATCGACAGACCGGAAGGCTCTCGAAAACTTGGGTCGCGCGCAGATTAAGCGGGCCAGCGGCTTGCTTCTGCATCCCACGTCGCTGCCGTCGCGCTTCGGAATCGGCGACTTTGGCTCGAGTGCCAGAGAGTTCGCTGATTTTCTGCAAGCATCGCGCCAGCGCGTGTGGCACATTTTGCCGCTCGGCCCCACCGGCGATTCCAATTCGCCGTACGAATGCCGCTCGTCGTTTGCCGGCAACCCGTTGCTGATCAGTCCTGAATTACTCGCGGATCGAGGCTACATCGCGAAGACGGAATTGCGCCGAACTCCGAGATTCAGCAACGACAGAGTGAGCTTCGCGGAAGTGCGTCGATTCAAGCTGGCGCTGCTGCGGTCGGCGTTTATGAACTTCGAACGGGATGAGGCATTCGATCGCTTCGAAATGGTAAGCGCTCACTGGCTCGAGCAGTACGCAACGTTCATGGCCTTGCGTGAGTCGAACGGCGGCGCGAGTTGGACGCAGTTCAAGCCGGGCAGCCAGCCATCGAAAGACTGCATTGCGTTTCACAAATTCGTGCAATTTGAATTTCACCGGCAGTGGGACTCGCTGCGGGGGTACTGCCGCGGGCGGGGAATCCGGATCCTCGGCGATTTGCCTTTTTATGTGCAGCACGACAGTGCTGATGTATGGACCGATCCCAAGCTATTCGATCTTGCGAGCAACGGCGAGCCGCGCAGCGTCGGCGGCGTGCCACCCGATCTCTTCACAGAAGACGGTCAGTACTGGGGCAATCCCACGTACCGTTGGGATCGAATGAAACGCGACGGATTCGTTTGGTGGATCGCGAGGCTGCAAGCGGCGCTCGATCGGGTCGATATTTTACGGCTCGATCACTTTCGAGGATTCGAAGCTTACTGGAAGATTCCGGCGACCAGCGCCACGGCCCGCGGAGGCGCTTGGGTTGCATCGCCAGGTGCGGAGTTATTCAGAGCGGCGCGGAATCAGCTCGGCGACTTGCCTCTCGTTGCGGAAAATCTCGGAGTCATCACCGAAGAGGTGGAGAGCTTACGCGAATCGGTCGGGTTGCCGGGAATGGCGGTTCTGCAATTTGCGTTCGACTCGGATAACGCGCATCGTCCACACAATTTTACGCGCAACACCGTAGCGTTTACCGGAACGCACGACAACAACACTACGGAAGGTTGGTGGGCAGGTCTCCACGCCGCCGCCCAGAGCGATATAGGTGCGCGCGGCAAATTGCATGAAGCGCAGGCATATTTTCAATCGAATGGCCATGCCATTCATTGGGCGATGATTCGCTCGGTGATGAACTCGATCGCGCAGCTCGCGATTGTTCCGCTGCAGGATGTGCTTGGACTTGGCAGTGAGGCGCGCATGAACGTGCCGGGCACGTCAGACGGCAATTGGACGTGGAGATTCGAGCCCCGCCAGCTCACGCCCGCGCTGGCCGATCGACTGGCCGCACTCACCGTCGCGGCTGGACGGCACCGCGCTGAATGCTCAACGGAACACGAAGCGCAAACCGCGGCCTGAAATTATTTCGAGAGTAGTTCCTGACGGAGGTTGCCATGAACACAGCAGACGAAGATCTGATCCATGCTAAAGAACACTTGAGGCAGATGGGGCATGACGTGGGCGAGACGGTTATCGTCTATCAAGGCGCGGTGGGAACCATTCGCGTTTCGATGGACGGCGCACTATTTACGCGGGACGAAATTCTGCAGATTGCGGAAGAGGAGCACGAGCAAACGCGCAAGCCGAATTGATTCTTACGGTGCTCGCGAAATCGGCGGATTCTTAGGTACACCAGACAACACGATGCGAGGCCGCGAGGCTCAGGTTCCTGCACGAGCGACGACGGGTGCAAGCGGGATCGACGCTTCGACGGCGGTTCCGGGCTCATTTCGCACAAGCTTGAGCGTGCCACCAAACTCTTTCACGCGCTGCTTCATGCCTGCGATTCCGACTCCCAGGCCCTGAGGCTGCAGCTCGGAGACCAGCGGCTCGATTCCCTTCCCGTCGTCGCAAATTCTCGTGCGCACTTCGTTGTCCCGCAGCGTCACCAGCACTTCAGCGCGATGCGCTTCGGAGTGGCGGAACACATTGGTGAGCGCTTCCTGCACGATGCGAAAAACGGCGACCTCGACTTCCGGCGCCAGCCGGGGAAATTCAGGCGGGTCGAGGCGAATCGAGATGTCGATTCCGCTGCGCTTTGTCAGGCCTTCGGCGTACCACTCGAGAGCGGACGTTAAACCGATTTCGTCGAGCAACGGTGGATGCAACAAATAAGAAATACTGCGCACCTGTTGGATCGCGTGGTCGACCAGCGAACTCATTTCGAGCGCCGCTTTTTTTGAGCTGGGCGGCAGGCCGGTGTCGGCGCAGATCGAATCCGACATCATTTTCACCGCGGAGAGTTCCTGGCCAAGGCTGTCGTGGAGTTCGCGGGCGATCCTGCGCCGTTCCTCGTCCTGCATATTGATCAACTTCTGGGACAGCACGCGCAATTCGTCGTTCAACGCGCCGAGTTGCCGGGTGCGCCGGTGCAATTCCGCGAAGACGGACACTTTTGCCCGCAAAAGCTCCGGAACGACGGGAACGGAAATGTAATCGACTGCTCCTTGTGCGTAGCCGCGAAGACGGTCGATATCCGACATGTGAATCGCGGAGATGAAGATGATCGCGGTGTTCTGATAGCGCGGATGTTGGCGGATCATCTCGGCGAGTTCGAAACCGTCCAGTTCCGGCATGCTGACGTCCATCAGCACGACGGCGATGTCCGACTTAAGCAGATGTTCGAGCGCCTCCCGGCCGGAAGTCGCCTTGATCAAGTTGTCGCCCAAATCGCCGAGGATCGCCTCGTAGCTCATCAGCTTCGAGGGCTGGTCATCGACCATCAGGATGTTGACTTTGTGCGTCGTGCTCACGAATTCGAACTTCTCCTGCGATTCTTTTATCTGTTCAGGGCCTTTTGTCAACACTTCACCGGTGCAGCCACATCCGCAATGCTGAAAGCAGCTGATCGGTGTTCACCGGCTTTGCAAGATATTCGGACGCGCCGGCTTCCAGGCACTTTTCGCGGTCGCCTTTCATGGCTTTCGCAGTAAGCGCGATGATCGGCAAGCGGCGGAAACCCGGATTTTGCCGGATCACTTGCATGGTTTCGTAGCCGTCCATTTCCGGCATCATGATGTCCATAAGCACAATCGCGACGTCGGGCGTGGTTTCGAGCGTCGAAATGGCCTCATAGCCAGTACCGGCGGAAAGCACGGTCATGCCGCGGCGCTCCAGCACACTGCTCAACGCGAAGATGTTGCGCACGTCGTCATCGACGACGAGTACTTTCCGTCCTACGAGCGCTTCGTCGGAACGGTGCAAGCGATCGAGCATGCGCTGCTTTTCGACCGGCAAATCGCCGACCACGCGGTGCAGAAACAATGCGGTCTCGTCGAGCAGACGCTCCGGAGACTCGACCCCCTTCACGACGACTGAACGCGCGAAAATGTGCAGTCGCGCGTCTTCCTCCGGAGAAAGCTCCTTGCCCGTGAACACGACAACCGGCAAATCAGCCGCAGCGGCACTCTCGCCGAGCTTCTCGAGAACCTCGAAGCCGGTCATGTCCGGCAACCTGAGATCAAGAACCGCGCAATCGAACGGTTCGGTCTCAATCGCTTCGAGCGCTTCCATGCCGGTAGCGGCGATCGAAACGTCAATGTCCTTATCGCCGAGCAGTTCGCGAATGCTGAGCTGTTCGGCCGGATTGTCTTCCACGACGAGCAGCTTCTTGCGGCGCGGTGTTACGTACTCGCGAACGCGCGTGAGAGCTGCGTGAAGGCCCTCGGCAGTCGTTGGTTTTGTCACGAATGAGAAGGCGCCGCGCGAAAGTCCGTGGCGGCGGTCCTCATCGAGCGTCAGCATCTGGACCGGAATGTGCCGCGTCGCAGGATCCTGCTTCAGGTGATTCAGTACCGTCCAGCCAAGCATGTCCGGCAAGAACACGTCGAGCGAGACCGCCGTAGGATGAAATTCGCGCGCGAGCGACAGCGCCTCCGCGCCGCGCGTCGCGACGAGCACCTTGAAACCCTTGTCACGCGAAAGGTCGCGCAGCACGCGCGCATAGTGAGGATCGTCTTCGACGATAAGAAGCGAAGCATCGCCGGACTGCAGCGAATCGCGGTCGTCCTCGATACGCTCAATCGGTTCCACTGCGATTGATTTTTGTTTCGCGTGCATCGCGGGAGAAGTCCTATCCGAAGGACTCGCTGCGGCGGTGGGGCCGACGTAGGTTTGCGGCAGATACAACGTGAACGTGCTGCCTTTGCCAGGCACGCTCTGCAGCTGAATTTCGCCGCCGAGCAAGCTCGCGAGTTCGCGGCTAATCGCAAGACCAAGACCGGTGCCGCCATACTTGCGGCTCGTACCAGCGTCGGCCTGTTGGAACGCTTCGAAGATGATGCGCTGCTTCTCGGCGGGAATACCGATGCCAGTGTCTCGCACCTGAAAACTCACGACGCCGGCGGCGCCGGAAAGAATCGGGTGATCCGGGCTCCAACCGGATTGCGCGGCCGTGACGGCGAGGGATACGCCGCCCTGGTCGGTGAACTTGAAGGCGTTTGACAGAAGGTTCTTGAGCACCTGCTGCAAGCGCTTCGAGTCGGTAACCAGGCTGCGTGGAAGCAACGGATCGACCTTGATGTCGAAATTGACGCGGCGGTTTTCCGCCTCGTGGCGGAACGGCCGCGCGATCATGTCGATCAAGCTGCCGAAGAAGACTTCTTCGGCTTCCACCGAGACGGTTCCCGACTCGATCTTCGAAAGGTCGAGAATGTCTGTGATCAGGTTAAGCAGATCGGTGCCCGCGCCGTGAATGGTGCGGGCGAATTCGACTTGCTTGGGCGTCAGGTTGCTATCGTGGTTGTCGCTAAGCTGCTGGCCGAGAACGAGAATGCTGTTCAGCGGCGTGCGCAGCTCGTGCGACATGTTCGCAAGGAATTCTGATTTGTATTTCGAGGTGAGCGCCAGCTCTTTGGCCTTTTCTTCCAGTGCCCCGCGAGCCTGCTCGATTTCCTGGTTCTTGCGTTCGACTTCGGCGTTTTGCTCGGCCAACTGCTGAGCTTTTTGCGCGAGCTGCTCGTTGGTCTGCTGCAATTCTTTTTGCTGCGTCTGCAATTCGATTGCGAGCTGCTGCGACTGGGAGAGCAAGCCCTCGGTCTGCATCGTGGCTTCGATACTGTTGAGCACGATTCCGATGCTGGAAGTGAGTTGCTCGAGGAACGCGATCTGAGATTGCGTAAAGCTGCCGAGCGACGCCAGCTCAATCACAGCCTTGACGCGGTCTTCGAAGAGCACCGGCAGGACGATCACGTTGCGCGGAGCGGCGAAGAATAGGCCGGACTTGATCGGCATCGTGTCGAGCGGAAGTTCAGTAATCAGAATGCGTTTGCGTTCGGCCGCGCACTGGCCGATCAGTCCCGATCCAACGCGCAAGCGGCGCCGATGGCCATCCTCGTCGTCGTCGGCAAACACAGCAAGTAGTACAAGCGCGCCGGAATCTTCACTCTCCATCTGATAAATCACGCCATGCTGCGCGTTGACGAGCGGCGCAAGCTCGGACAGCAACAATCGGCCCACGGTGGCAAGGTCGCGCTGCCCTTGAAGCATGCCGGTAAATCGCGCCAGGTTCGTCTTCAACCAGTCTTGTTCGTTGTTGCGGTCGGTCGTCAGGCGCAGGTTGTCGATCATCGTGTTGATGTTGTCTTTTAGATCCGCCACTTCGCCGCGCGCTTCCACTTGAATGGATCGCGTCAGGTCGCCCTTCGTGACGGCGGTCGCAACTTCTGCGATCGCGCGGACTTGGTTTGTCAAGTTGTCTGCCAATAGGTTTACGTTGCCGGTGAGGTCTTTCCAAGTGCCGGACGCGCCGGGCACGTTCGCCTGGCCGCCGAGGCGGCCTTCCACGCCGACTTCGCGGGCGACGGTTGTCACTTGGTCAGCGAATGTCGCGAGCGTGTCGGTCATGTTGTTGATCGTTTCGGCGAGAGCCGCGACTTCGCCCTTCGCGTTCACGGTAAGCTTTTGCGTCAGCTGGCCGTTCGCGACGGCCGTCACGACTTTCACGATGCCGCGGACCTGCTCGGTGAGGTTCGCGGCCATCACGTTTACGTTGTCGGTAAGGTCGCGCCACGTACCCGCGACGCCTGGGACTTGCGCCTGTCCGCCAAGTTTTCCGCCGGTGCCCACTTCGCGAGCCACGCGCGTCACTTCCGCTGCGAATGCGTTCAACTGGTCCACCATCGTGTTGATGGTGTCCTTGAGTTCGAGAATTTCACCCTTCACGTCCACCGTAATTTTGCGTGAGAGGTCGCCGCGCGCGACGGCCGTAGTGACTTCGGCGATGTTGCGGACCTGGTCGGTGAGGTTGCGCGCCATGGCGTTCACCGAGTCGGTCAAATCTTTCCACGTGCCCGCGACTCCGGGCACGACGGCCTGACCGCCGAGACGGCCTTCGGTGCCGACTTCGCGAGCCACGCGCGTAACTTCCGATGCGAAGGAGCGAAGCTGCTCGACCATCGTGTTCAGTGTTTCTTTCAGCTGCAGAATTTCGCCGCGCACGTCCACGGTAATCTTCTTGGACAGGTCGCCGGTCGCGATGGCCGTCGCCACTTCCGCGATGTTGCGCACCTGGCCCGTCAGGTTGCTGGCCATGAAGTTCACGTTGTCGGTTAGGTCCTTCCACGTGCCTGCAACGCCGGGAACTTGCGCCTGGCCGCCGAGCTTGCCGTCGGTGCCGACTTCACGGGCGACGCGCGTGACTTCGCCCGCGAAGCCGTTGAGCTGGTCCACCATCGTGTTGATCGTGTTCTTCAGCTCGAGAATTTCACCCTTCACGTCCACTGTAATTTTGCGAGAGAGGTCACCGCGGGCTACTGCGGTGGTGACTTCCGCGATGTTTCGAACCTGGCCGGTGAGGTTTCCGGCCATCGAGTTCACGGAGTCGGTCAAGTCTTTCCAAGTGCCGCCGACGCCGGGAACGTTGGCCTGGCCGCCGAGACGGCCTTCGGTGCCTACCTCGCGAGCCACGCGCGTCACTTCGCCGGCGAACGCGTTGAGCTGGTCCACCATCGTGTTGATGGTTTCTTTGAGCAGCAGAATTTCTCCGCTCACGTTCACCGTAATTTTCTTCGAAAGATTTCCCGTAGCGATCGCGGTGGAGACCTCAGCGATATTGCGAACCTGGTTGGTGAGGTTCGAGGCCATCGAGTTCACGGAGTCCGTGAGGTCCTTCCACGTACCCGCCACGCCGGGCACTTGCGCCTGGCCGCCGAGCTTTCCTTCCGTTCCGACTTCGCGCGCGACGCGTGTCACTTCGCCGGCGAAGGCGTTGAGCTGGTCCACCATCGTGTTGATCGTGTCTTTCAGTTCGAGAATTTCACCTTTTACGTCCACCGTGATTTTTCGGGAGAGGTCGCCGCGCGCGACGGCCGTCGCGACTTCGGCGATGTTGCGCACCTGGCCCGTCAAGTTGCTGGCCATGAAGTTCACGTTGTCGGTGAGGTCTTTCCATGTGCCCGCGACGCCGGACACTTGCGCCTGACCGCCGAGTTTGCCGTCGGTGCCGACCTCGCGCGCCACGCGCGTCACTTCGCCGGCGAACGCGTTCAGCTGGTCCACCATCGTGTTAATGGTGTTCTTCAGTTCGAGAATTTCACCTTTTACGTCCACCGTGATTTTGCGTGAGAGGTCGCCGCGCGCGACGGCCGTCGTAACTTCGGCGATGTTGCGCACTTGACCCGTGAGGTTTCCGGCCATCGAGTTCACGGAGTCCGTGAGGTCCTTCCACGTGCCCGCCACACCCGGCACGTTGGCCTGGCCGCCGAGCCGGCCTTCGGTGCCCACTTCGCGTGCCACGCGCGTCACTTCACCCGCGAAGCGGTTGAGCTGGTCCACCATCGTGTTGATGGTTTCTTTGAGGAAAAGAATTTCACCGCTCACGTTCACGGTGATTTTCTTCGAGAGATTGCCCGACGCGATCGCCGTGGAAACTTCGGCGATGTTGCGAACCTGGTCAGTCAGGTTGCTCGCCATGAAGTTGACGTTGTCTGTGAGGTCTTTCCAGGTGCCTGCGACGCCGGGAACCTGCGCCTGGCCGCCCAGCTTTCCATCGGTGCCAACTTCGCGCGCCACGCGCGTTACTTCGCCTGCGAAGGCGTTGAGCTGGTCCACCATCGTGTTGATGGTGTCTTTCAGTTCGAGAATTTCACCCTTCACGTCCACGGTGATCTTGCGTGAGAGGTCGCCGCGCGCAACGGCCGTGGTGACTTCGGCGATGTTGCGCACCTGTGCGGTGAGGTTTCCGGCCATCGCGTTTACCGAGTCGGTCAAGTCCTTCCACGTGCCCGCGACGCCCGGTACCACGGCCTGTCCGCCGAGGCGGCCTTCAGTGCCCACTTCACGCGCCACGCGCGTCACTTCTGAAGCGAACGACCGCAGCTGGTCCACCATCGTGTTAATGGCTTCTTTCAGCTGCAAAATTTCGCCGCGCACATCGACGGTGATCTTGCGCGAGAGATCGCCGCTCGCGACGGCCGTCGCGACTTCCGCGATGTTGCGCACCTGGTTGGTCAGGTTCGAGGCCATCGAGTTCACAGAGTCTGTGAGGTCCTTCCACGTGCCGGCGACGCCCGGGACTTGCGCCTGGCCGCCGAGCTTGCCGTCGGTGCCCACTTCGCGCGCCACGCGCGTTACCTCCGCTGTGAACACGCTGAGCTGCTGAATCATCGTGTTGACGATTTTTGCGGAGCGTAAAAATTCGCCTTCGAGCGGACGGCCATCCACATCGAGACGCACAATTTGAGTGAGGTTGCCTTGCGCGACGGCAGCGATCGCGCCGGTTACCTCCGCGGTGGGGCGCAGCAAGTCTTCGACGAGATTATTTACGGACACTTCCATCTCGCCCCAGGCGCCGCGATGCGCACGGAAGCGTGCGCGCTCGCGCGTCTTGCCTTCTTTTCCCACCACTTGCCCCACACGCTTCAGGTCGTTGGCGATGTGCTCGTTGGCCGCGGCAATGTCGTTGAAGGTGTCGGCAATTTTCCCAGCGAGTCCGGTCCACGAGCCCGGCAGGCGCGTCGAGAAATCGCCGTCGCGCATCGTCTGGAGCGTGCTCAAAATCAGTCTAAGTTCGTCGCTCCCCAGCTCGGCCACCTGCCGGTGGCCGTTTTTCTTCAGGCCGAGCTTCAGCGACTCAGCGCCGGGATCGGGTCGAGTTTCTTCGACGGTCTTTTTCATTTCGGGCTCTGGGTCATTTCGCGAGGCCGCCTTCGATTCCATTCGCGGCGACGGAGGGAAGTTCTTCGGAATTCCAGCTGAAGGGCTTGCCGTGGCTGAGGTTGTCGATCGCGCTTAACAGACATCGCGCGACTTGCGACTTCGTTACATACCCGCCGGCACCGGCCTTCACTGCGGCGTCGAGCATGAATGTAGAGTCGTGCTGGCTCAGAATCAGCACTTTGCTCCGCGGCGATTGGTCGCGAATAATGCGCATCGCCTGCAATCCGTCCACGCGCGGCATGCTCACGTCCATCACGATGATGTCGGGATCGAGCGCCTTGGCCTTCTCGATTGCGTCCAGGCCATCGGTGGCCTCGCCGCAGATTTCGAAATCTGGTCGGGTCTCCAGGACCGTACGCAATCCACGGCGGAAAATTTCGTGATCGTCAACGATCAAAATTCGCAGACGAGATTCTTCCATGCGGAAACCCCAGAGCCCATTGATTTCGTGCAGTTTCTTGGTACGAGACAGCACATGCCGATTCCGCCATAGTCGGCTTTTCTGTCTATATAGGGGATACAGCGAACACCCTAGATTCCCTGGCGCGTGTCAGTATTTTATAAAGTAGCACTCGAGGAAGAAATTGGGCTGGACGACTGAGGGTCAACGCAAGGTAAGCGGGGATTTTTGGTGGACGTGAGGGGGATCGAACCCCTGACCTCGTCGTTGCGAACGGCAATCCCGCCGTGGACTCGTCGTTAGGCATTATTATTCTGCGTTGACAGAATGGGCCTTTGAGGCCTACCCTCCTTCATTGTTTTACATCGCCCGTTATGGGTTATTATTCTGCTTTACAGGAAAAAGTAAATCAGGTGTAAAGCAAATCGGGGGTGAGTTGCCGTGGCAGCCGGAAAATTTATTTTCACCGAAGCATCACTCAGAAAACAGGAACCCCGCGCCACTCGCTACAACGTTCACGACATTAAAGAGGATGGCCTCGGTCTCACGGTCAAGCCGAACGGAAAAAAATCCTTCTTCTGGTTCCGCCGCTGCGGCGCCGACAAAAAAGCTCAGTGGCATAGCCTTGGGGACTTCACAGGGTCCCCGTCGCTAGATAGCGCGCGATCTGCTGCACACGAAATAAATGACGAACTGAGCGATTGGAAGCGCGCGAAATTTGAAGGCTACACGGCGAAGTGGCTTAACCCTCAGCCCGAATCGATGACCTACGGCGAGCTGCACGCGATGTACGTGGAACGCCACCTGCTGAAGCACGCCAAAAATAAAGCCTCCGCCCAGTACAACAGCGATGCTCTCTTTAGCAAGCACTGCAAGAATCTCAAGTCCCGGGCGATATCGGGGATCACGCTTCGCGACATGAACAACCTTCACGACAGGGTGACGAAGAGTACGGGTCTCCGCAAAAGAAAATCTGGAGGTCCCCATGCGGCGAACCGGCTCATCCAAAACATCCGCGCGGAATTCGGCTGGGCCATCAAAAACGAAATCTTCGACGGTCCCAATCCGGCCGTGAAGGTTGACCTCAACGAGAAAGTCGAGCGTCAACGCTATCTGAAAGAGGAAGAGATCAAGCCGTTTTTTGAAGCTGTTCGGCGCGAACAAAATCGAGACGTCGCCGATTTTGTCCTGCTGCTCCTTCTCACTGGAAAGAGGAAAGGCAATCTGCTGGCGGCGCGATGGGCCAACATCAACCTCGACAAAGGCACTTGGTTTATTCCCGACCCGAAAAACCGGAAGCCGCACACCGCCGCGCTCGATCCGATCGCCGTAGAGATTCTACGTCGCAGGAAGGCTCGCGCTCTTAGCAGCGAGTGGGTATTTCCATCCACCGTGAAGCCGGGACAGCACATCGATAATTACAAGAAGCAGTGGGCTCGGATTCGCAAAGCGGCGAAGCTTGAGGATTTCCGGCTGCACGATCTTCGGCACTCCCTGGCCTCATGGTTGGCGAGCGGCAAAGTGAGCCTGCACATGGTTGGTGGCGCTCTGGGCCACGCGTCCCACGCGAGCAGCGCGCGTTACGCTCACCTGATGGTTGACCCCGTCAAGGAAGCGATGACCGGCGCGACCACACGCATGTTGAACGCGGCGAAGATGACGCAGAACAAGCTGCTCTCGCCTGTGAAGGTGGCACAGCCGTGAGCAGGGACATCTTCAAAGAAATCGAACGGTACCGCGCTTCGATGCACGCGGCGATCTCGGCCGATGGCTCGACGATGGGTCCGCTCTACATCGATTACACGCCGCGCGAATTCGAGCAGGTGTATCAGCGGTATTTGCGGAGCGCCGAAATCGCTACCGTCGGTCGCCCGAATAAGAAACATCGTCCCGGCCCACGCATCACGAAGCTCACTCAACAGCGAATTTTGTTCATTGCGGAGGTGCTTCGCTATCCGCCGAAGCGCGGTCACACACGAGCGGACCAAAAATTCATGGTCGCCCAGTGTCTGTGGCCAAATTTACCCGCAAACGCTGCTGTGACTCGACTTAGAGTCTTAATTCACAAACGCGCCAAGAATATCGCCGCACTGCTTGTGACTCCCTGCCCCGGTTTCCCTTCCTTCCTAGATCGCTAAAAACCGCGCCTAACTGGAAACGCTTTTTCTCTTTATCGGCACGAGTGTTCTTGTGTTTCGAATTGCGCGTCATTTATCGTGCGTTCAGGAGACAGCCCCATGACGAAAATTCTGACACCACGACAAACGGCGGAGTATCTGGGCATCAACGTCGCCACTCTCGCGCAGTGGCGATTCCACGAGCGGGTTGACCTGAAATACATCCGACTTAACGGCAGCAATCTAATTCGGTATCGCGAGGATGATGTCGAGCAATTCCTGCAGGCCCAAACCCATTCAGGAAGACCCGGACCGTCACGGTCGTTGGCACCGCGCAGAAAGCGCAGCCGCGCGAAGTAGTTGCTGAAATAAAAAAGGCCCGGTCGTGAGCCGGGCCTAAAGGAAATTCATGAACACCGCCATCGTAACACAACCCCAAAAGCAGATGTTCGCTGCCGTTGAAGAAAAGCGTCCGAAGGAAATGACAGACGCGGAGCTGGCCGAGCGCGTTCGCAGCGGCTTCCAGTCCGTGTGCCGTGAGGCTGCCGCTCTTCAGCCGTACTACGACGAACTACGAAACCGGTTCGCGCGCAAGCCACGCGGTGAACGTCTCGCAGGATGCCGTACGTGGGATGAGTACTGCGAGACGGTCATCGGGAAGACGCGTCGCGCTGTCAACTACTTCATTGCAGGCGGAAACCCGAGAGCTATGCGAAAGGGGAAACCATCTACACGGGTACTGCGAGCGGGCACCGATGTTCCCATACCCACCGTGGTTGACAGAACGCACGGGGTCGAAGTGCCGGTACCACCGACGCCCGTAACAGAGCGGCGGTTCGCGCCGGCGAGTGTTCCGTCCGATGCGACGAGGGCGAACACCGTCCGGGCTATCGAACACCTCTCAACGCTGAAAACAGAGGTTTCGCAAGCGATCACCGACGTCAAGGATGTCCCAAGTGGGAAACCGGTTTCCCGGTCGCCGTCCACCGACACGCCCCCACGGCGAACGATTGCCATTCTGATTAGAGGGAAGCTCAACGGGCCCCTGCTCCATCGCCGACTCGCTCACCAAGGCGCGCTCATGTTCGCAAAAGAGTTCCTTCCAGAACTGACTAAGACGATCAAGTTGCACGATGAGTTCGGCAATCCGGTGACGTTCGCGGTCGAAGGTGAGAGCTCGGTAATCGTGAAGATCCATTGACGACGGACCGAAACGAAATGGCAGCACACCCCAAAGGAGCAAAGACGACATGGAACCTGAAACGTAGTAGGCCGGAGAGCAGAATTGCCGAAGAAAAAACTACGCCCGGCCCGGTATTCTGCCGATCATCCGGCATCCCCGTCTCTGAAGTGGTACGAAATTTCCGACCTCATCGCTGGCCTCGACGCTCCCGCGAGCGTGAAGTATTTGCTTGAACGCGTTCGTCGTTACACGAATGCCCGGAAGGGTGTCGCGTGGGCCTCACAAGAACAACTCGCATGGGATATGTGCGTGTCTCGCTTCACCGTAATGCGTGCTTTTGCTCAGGCCGAAGCCATGGGCGTGATCCGAATCGAGTCGGTGCGGCACGGGAAAAGACCGCAGGACCAGCACAACGAATACAACCTCATACCGGAGAAGATGCGCGAACATCAACGCCTCCCCAGAGCGAAACACGTTGCACCCGTGCTACAGGATGTCGGAACGACAAACACAGAACACGTTGCACCCGTGCAACATGTGTCAGATTCGGAACACGTTGCAAATCGCAAACGAACACGTTGCACCCGTGCCACAGGAAGTACCAATAAAAGCATGGGGCCGAACGTCGCTATCGCTGGTTCGCCACCTGCAACAGCAACACCAACACCAACACCAACACCAACGGCAAAGGCAACCCCAACAGCTTCCAAATATGAAAAAGAAGAAGCATCCATCGCCGCTGCAAATCGCGGCTCTTCTGACGCAGAGCTTGGACATACACGAACCCAAAATCATCGTCCGCCTTACGTCAGCGCCAACTCGAAATCATCACGTCGAGACGAACAAATCAAAACCCAAGCACGGTCGATCCTCGGAAAACGTGGTCACGATCCTGAATTCATAAGCAGAGTTTTGAACCTGATCCAGAAACGCGCGCGCACCGCGCCTGTATCGCCGCACTACTACGTCACGGCCTTCGATTCTGAATCGTTCGAAGACTGGCATACGTTTCTAAAACTCGATTTAGTCCACCAAACCGTAGAACACGCCACAGCGACCGGCCGTACTGCGACAGACGTTCTGCGCGAACGGCTTTCACCGGAGGAAACGTGACAGCACGCCGATCATCGAACGCGGCTTCCCTGCTCCGATCCGGCGACGTGCGAGTTGACCGCGTCCCTCACTACGATGGGGTCTTTTGTGCCGAAGTCATTGCCGCAAATGGATTTGCGAATAGCACGACGGCACGTGTTTTACGCCCGCTTTACGGACAGGAGCCTGCACAGTGAGACCACGAAGGCCACCAAAGCACGGGCTGCGCGGCCTGATGGCCCGGGTATCGACCCACGGTCTCACTGCGCTCGACAAGCGGTCTGCTGGCTATCGTGCGCTGGCAGAGTGGCGCGCTGGACTGGAGCGCGATCTAGGCGGGCGTGACGCTCTGAGCGAACAGCAGCGCACGCTGGTGGAGCTGGCGTGCAGGACGAAATTGTTTTTGGACAGCCTCGACGTGTACCTGATGGGCTTGCCGTCGCTGGTCAACAAGCGCAGGCGCGCCGTGCTGCCCGCGTTGACGCAGAGGATGCAGCTACAGGAAAGCCTCGCACGAATGCTAGACCGGCTCGGCATTCAAAAGCAGGAAGCGCCGCCACCGTCACTGGAAGCCTACCTAGAGAGCGAAGAATTCCAGCGTAGTCGCAACGCGCCCATCGAATCCGAACCGGACCGCGATCCGCCAGCCGACGAACACCATGGAGCGAACAGTGAAGCCACAACCGAACATCCTTGAAGCGATCCGCGACGAACGTTTGCTCGGGCACGGATTCAAACGCAAGTGGCTGCGCGGCGATACGTGGCGAAATTGGCGCGGATATTTGTGCGGACTTTTCCACCTGCCGTTCGAGAGTGACGAACAGCGGGCGACATTCTTGGCGTGCACCGGGCGCACCACAATCCCATCAGCGGCGTTCCGTGAATCGTTTCTGGTTTGCGGCAGAAGAAGCGGAAAAACTTATTTGACGGCGGCGATTGGAACTTACCTCGCCGCGTTTCGAGATTATTCGCCGTATCTCGCCCCCGGCGAAACTGCGACCGTCGCAATCGTTGCGGCAGACCGCGACCAGGCGCAGATTTTGCTGCGGTACATCCGCGGATTTTTTCAAGCGTCGCCTGTGCTGCGGGCCATGCTGCACTCAGATTTGAAAGAGACGATCACGCTCAAATCCGGCGTCACGATTGAAGTGCTGACGGCGGACTATCGCTCGGTTCGCGGCAGAACTCTGGCGGCCGTGTTGGTGGATGAAATCGCTTTTCTTCAAACCGGCGACGCGGGCGAACTTTTGTCGGCGCTGAGACCGGCTCTCATTTCGATTCCGGACTCGATTCTGGTTGCGCTGACCTCGCCATATTCGAAACGCGGACCGGCTTACGAAGCATTTCAGAAATTCTACGGGCGCGACGATGCGGAGACGCTGGTATTTCGCGCGAGCAGCTTGACCATGAACCCGAGTTTGAGTTCGCTCGCGATCAAGGCGGCGTTCTTGCGCGATCCCGTTGCTGCTCGGACGGAATTCAACGCCGAATGGCGCGAAGGGATCGACAATTTTCTGTCCGAAGAAATTCTGGATGCCTGCACGATCCCGAATCGAAAACTCATCGCGTATTCGACGCGGTTTCAATATTCCTGCTTCGTGGACGCAGGAGGCGGCAAATCGGATTCGTTTTGCATGGCGATTGGACACCGCGACCGCGACAAAGCAATCGTCGATTTGATTCTGGAACGCGAAGCACCCTACAGCCCGGCCGTCGTGGCAAAAGAAATGGCGGACGTCGCGCATCTGTACCAATGCTTCGAAGTGCACGGCGACCGCTACGGCAGTTCGTGGACATCGGATTCATTTGAACGCAACGGTTTGATTTATCGCCAGTCGGAAAAACCGAAAAGCGATTTGTATATGGAAGCGTTGCCGGTTTTGACTTCGGGCGGCGCGGAACTGCTGGACCACCCGAAAATGCGCGCTCAGTTTTTGGGATTGGAGAGACGCGCGGGGCGCGGCGGCCGCGATACGGTCGATCACGGACCAGGCGCGCACTCGCATGACGACGTTTGCAACGTTGTGAGCGGGCTCTTGTATTTGCTCTCTGGTGGAATTCCGGTTTTCGGTTTTCTGGATCTGACGAAAAAAATTCAGGCAGGAGAAATCTCGCTCACGCCTGAAGCACCCGCCGACGACAAGCGCGCGGCGCGAACGAAACGGCAAATCGAAATCGAAGCCATGCGGCGCAGCGTCCGACGACCGTATCAGGCACCGACTCGCGCCGCGTATTCGGACGAGCCCGTTGCTGCGTGCCATTGCGGTGGTGTCCGCGTTCGAATCGGCGGAGGCGGGCTCTGCTATCGATGCTCGCAATGCGGCGAACAGACGTGGCCGGAAGGTCGGCCAAAGAGTTTGTACATGTCGCGATCAAGGCCTGTTCTGAAATGAAATTACAAAGGAGACTCACATGAACATCGAAATTCTCGAACAGCAAGTCGTCACGGCGGAAAAGACTCTTTCGGAAGTCGGGGAACGTCTCGCGGAGTTGAAACGCAAATACGTCGTCATATCGGACGGCGGCGAGGCTTTGGTTGGCATCACACGCGCCGAATACGACGCAAAGCATTTGGAATTGCGGCGCGCGCTGGATGCAGCACGTCAAGATTTTCACGGCGCACAGAAGCGATGGTCCGACGCGAAATGACCGCGTAAACCCAGGTTCTCAATTGGGCACGCACGTTTTTCAACCGAAAGTTTTTCTGAAAACGTTCTCGCTGGAGGCACACGAAATGTTAGACGCAAGCGACCGGAGACAAATCTTTGGTGGCGATCCGGCAACGGGAATCCAAAAAGGTGGAACTATCACGAAGGCGGCGCCGCCATCCGGCACACTGCGCCACGATCCGAACGACGTTTACCTCGACAAATTGATTCACGAAAACCAGCTCGCGATGCGACCCGCGAGCGTGGCTAAGTCGGCCGCTCCAAATCTTTGGGACGAACCGATCACCTCAGCGCCCGCAACGTTCGCAAAGCGTGCGCCCGCAGGAGTCGCCACGCTCACCGGCGATTGGTACAAGATCACTGATGACGCTGGGAATGTTCTCAAAGCGTGGCATCGCAGCCTTGGCCCTGACCCGGTTTGTTTTGACATTCCCCGGATTCCGCTGGTGGACGCGCAATGAAAACCGTGCGCGAGCATCTGACGGAGTTTCATCAGTCGGCGGAAACGCACTGCCGCGATTGCGCGAAGGCGCATTTTGCACTCAGCGACCTGCACAAAAAACTCGCTGACACAGCGCAGGGCGAAGACGGCGAAGAACTGCACCTCGACGCGGCGCAGGCTCACCGCGACATCGCGGACGCCAACATCGTTCACGCCGAACACCACCTCAACGCGCGCACCGCTCTCTCGCATCGCGAACAGAAAACCGAAGACTCGGGCGACTTAACGAAAATCTTCGATTAGGAGAAACCGGAAATGTCTTTCGGACACATCATCGTTTCGCCGCACACCGGGCAATGTTACGAGTTTGTTGCGCTTCAGCCTCCGGGCGCAACAAATGGCCGGTCGCGATTCCGGCCTGACCCCAGCGCAGCCGCGGATCACGATTAGTCTCTGCTGGTCCGCGGCGCGCTACCTAAAAAGTTGCCGATGCAGACAAACCCACTCGACCATGCGGTCGCAGCGATTCGCGCCGAGGCGCGATGGCTGGCCCGCGAACATCGTCGAACACGTCAACCTGTGGAAAATCTGCTCCAACTGATTCGCATATCGGCGCGCGACGAGGAGTTGATGCGGGCAGAGCTGGGCGACGCGGCCGCGCGCGGATACATTCGATTTCGTCGCGGCGTGGAAATGCAGTTCCTTCGGTTGGTGGGGCGTCGTAAAGCAAAGGCGAAGCGATGAAGGGTGTCACCATCGGTGGGCGGAACGCCAATCGATACGCGCTGTCGTTCGCGTCGAAGTCTCGACTCCCTGCGAAAGTTCGCGCGAAAATCGGCCGGCTCAAACTTTGCGGAGCGAGCGCGTTGGGCATCGCGCACAAATTGAAATTGCCGTACGCAGCCGTTTTGGATTTTTTGTTTACGCCAGTGAAGCCCGGAGGGACAGTTGCGGCACACGAAGAGAATGCGGAGGCTGACGAATCGTGACGGTCGAAAAAGTTCGCGAGTTGGTCGAACAGGCAGGCGGAATTTTCGTAGGCTGCGATCGTAGCGTGGTGCAATTCAAAGCGACACCAGACGGCGACGTCCTGTCGCTATATTTCCACGCTGTGCGATCCGTCGTCGATGTACGTCTCGCGCTGAAAGACTTCCACGAAAAGCAGCGCGCCGCGATGTGGGAAGCGGCCGCGAGTTAAGAACGTCAGCTATTCCTGTTGCCGAGCAGCCCCGTCGCCCGGCTCGCGCTTACGCCACATGCGATCTCCTCGGCTCCATATAACAGATTGCTCAGTTATCTTTCGAAAGGCGGTTAGAACTCGCTTGTCGATGCAGTTGCTTCCCTCGTCATTTACGTAAGCGAATTGTTCACCAAACAGGTCAGCGATCTGTGAAACGGCGTCATCTTGATATAGTACGCCATCATGTTCTTCCAGCTCTTTGAGCATCCATGCTGCCACGGTTTCTGGATTGACTTGCGTTCCTTCAGGAAGCTTGGTTTTGGTCATCGTCCGTTACCACAATCAACGTCTCCGGCGGAAAATAGCCCTGTTCGAGCTTCTTGCCCGAAAACCACTGACACCGCAGCCCATTTTTAAATGCGTCATCAGGCTTGCTCACTACCATCACGGGTCCTCCCGCGACCAACTTCACTTTTGTGCCCACCGGAAAATTGTCTTCCGTCTTTTTTGTCACGGCTCCTCCTCAGACTGTTTGATTTGTTATCGCGGGCTTCACGCGAGTCTTCTCTTGCGCTTTCGTCGCCCGTTCGGCGTGGCGATTCGCGAGAGCTTGCACGGCTCCTTCTAACTCCGCGTTATCTTTCAAAGCAGCAGACACGCGGTCGGCGAGTTCGGAAAGCACAAGTCGCACATCGATCTCTGACTGTAAAATCCTTGTAAAACAAATTCTGCAAAATAGGCCTGAGATCGAGAAAGACGTCTGTTTGCGGGGATTTTTGGTGGACGTGAGGGGGATCGAACCCCTGACCTCGTCGTTGCGAACGACGCGCTCTCCCAGCTGAGCTACACGCCCACTGCGCTAACAATTCTAGCAAATAGTTTAGGCCGCGCAAATCCTCTTCGGCGCAAATTTGCACGTAGTGTGACGACGGATACCCGGAATTGTGCGGACGTAGCGCGATCCGCGCGGGGGCGCCTGCGCTAGATCGCCTTCTGCCAAAGCCGTTTTGGCGGAGCGAATTTTTGCGGCTCGAGTTGCGCGCGAGCTTGCTTGACGAAGCTGACGAAGCGGTGCGCCAATGTAAAGATGCGGTCAGCCTGGCGCAACCGGATCGCTTCCTTGGGAATTAAGTCGCCGCCGACGCCGAGCGCCGCGGCACCCGCTAGAATGAATTTCGAAGCTGTCTGCTGGTTCACTCCGCCCGCCGCAATCAACGGCAAGCTTGGAAACGGCCCCTTCAACGCGCGAATGTATCCATCGCCGCCCACCTGCGCGCATGGAAACACTTTCACGAAGTCCGCGCCCGCTTTCCATGCGGCAATCACTTCGGTGGGCGTAAGCGCTCCGGGCATCACCACGAGATTTTCGCGGCCGGCGAATTCCACGATTTTTGCGTCGAGCCCCGGGCTCGTCAGGAACACAGCGCCTGCATCGCGGCACTCGCGCGCGATCTCCATGTCAAACACGTCGCCCGCGCCAACGATCATTTGCGGCGCATGTTTCACGAGGCGCGCGATCACCTCGGTAGCGCCGGGAACCGTCATCGTAATTTCAACGATCGGGATGCCGCCGCGAGAAACAGCTTCAGAGGCAAAGATTGCGTCTTCGGCGGATGAGACGCGCACGGCGGGAATAATTCCGACTTCCTCGATGCGGGCTCGAACGTTGTCCTTTGTCACGGTTCCCTTCCGCGAATCGGCGAGGCGCCCGGGCCGAATCTACGGGGATTCTAGCGGAAACGCCGATGAATGCACGGAGAAAATCGGGCGCGGAGAGCGCAGTAATAGTACGGCGAAGGCCTAGGACTCGAACGAGCCTTCGAGTTCGGGCAATTTGTCACCGTCGCGCGCGACCCACACGTACATCGCGGGCAAGAGGAAAATGCCCATAATGAGCGCGGAGATCAGGCCGCCGACGATCACGATTGCAAAGGGCCGCTGCGAATCCGAGCCAATCGCGCGCGAGAGCGCCGCGGGCAACAAGCCTAGAATCGCCACCAGCATCGTCATCATGATCGGGCGGAGGCGCAACACCGCGCCCTCGATCGCCGAATCCTCGATGGAATGGCCGCGCACGCGGAGCTGGTTGATGTACTCCAGCATGATCACGCCCGTTTCCACCGACACGCCAAACAGTGCCAGAAACCCGATACCGGACGAAACGCTCAGATGCGTCCCCGTGATGAGCAGCGCGAGAAATCCGCCGATCGGAGCGATCGCCACGTTAGCGAGGATCAGTCCGGCCCACTTCCCCGAACTAAACATCGTGTAAAGGATGATGAAAATCACCAGCAGTGTGATCGGCACCACGATCATCAGCCGGCGCTGCGAGCGTTTCTGGCTTTCGTACTCGCCCGCCCAATCGATGTGATAGCCGACGGGCAGCTTCACGCGCTCTTTCACGGACTTCATCGCTTCTTCAACCGTGCTGCCCAGGTCGCGACCGCGCACGCCGTACTTGATCGCAACGTAGCGCGAATTTTCTTCGCGATAGATCTCCGACGCCCCGTCTTTCACGTCGATGTGAGCGAGCTGCGCGAGTGAAACGCGCTCGCCCGTGGGCGCGAGCAGCCGCACATTTTCAATCGCTTCTTTCGTGTCCCGGTACGACTGCTGGTACCGCACGACCGTGTCGTAGCGCTGCTCGCCCTGCAGCACCTGGCTCACAGCCTTGCCGCCAACGGCCGTTTCCACCGCGTCTTGGATATCCGTCACATTGAGGCCATACCGCGCCGCTTGAGGGCGGTCGATTGTAATGTTCAAATTTGGCTGGCCGAGTACGCGAAAAAGGCCAAGATCTTCGACGCCGCGAACGCCGCGCATCACGTTTACGATCTCGTCGCCTTTTTCTTCCAGCGTCTGCAAGTCGTCGCCGTAAAGCTTGATGGCCAGTTCACCTTTTACGCCGCTGACAGCTTCTTCCATGTTGTCGGCGATTGGCTGCGAGAAATTCCACAAAATGCCGGGCATCTTGCTCAGCTCGAAATCCATGGCTTGAATAAGCGCGTCTTTATCCTGATGAAAGATCGGGCGCCATTCCTTCTTTGGCTTCAGATCCACGAAATACTCAGTGTTGAAGAAACCGGTCGTGTCCGTGCCGTCGTCGGGCCGGCCCACCTGGCTCGTGACTACGTTCACTTCGGGAAACGATGCCAGTGTTACGCGCGCTTGATTGGCAACGCGAACGCCTTCCGTGGGCCCCGTGCTCGGCGCAAGCGTGCCGCGCACCCAGACCGCGCCTTCATCGAGGTGCGGCAAAAACTCCGAGCCAATCACACCGCTGACCATAAAGAAAACCGCGAGCGCGAAGGCGGCCGCTCCCGACAATAGCGTGATTTTTCGATGTTCGATTGCCCGGCGAACTGCGGATCGGTATTTCACCGTCAAAAACGCCATCACCGGGTTGTGCCACTCGTTCACGCCGCGACGAAACACCATCAGTGCCAGCACCGGCGCAATCACCACCGCGAATATCAGTGCACCGAGCAGCGCGAACGAAACCGTCCAGGCCATCGGCTTGAACAGCCGGCCCTCCACGCTCTGGAGCGTGAAGATCGGCAGGTACGCCGCGATGATGATCGCGCGCGCGTAGAACACGGGACGGATCACCTCCATCACGGCGTCGCGGACCCTTTCGAGCGGCGTCTTCTGCGCGTTCGACGGCAACCCGAAATGGCGCACGATGTTTTCAATGATCACGACCGTGCCATCGACCACCATTCCGAAATCGAGCGCGCCAAGCGACAAAAGGTTCGCAGGAATTTTGTTCAAGTCCAGGCAAATCGACGCGAACAACAATGAAAACGGAATCGTGAGCGCCACAATCAGCGCGCCACGCGTATTTCCCAGGAAGAAGAACAAAATGATGGAAACCAGGAAAACGCCGGTGATCAGGTTCTCCATCACAGTGCCTGTGGTCAGGTGCAGAAGGTTGCTGCGGTCGAGGAACGGAACGATCTTCACTCCTGGTGGCAGAATGTGCTCATTGAGCTCGTCCACTTTTTTGTGAATCGCAGCCAACGTTTCATCGGCGTTCGCGCCTTTGCGGAGCAGAACGATGCCCTCCACCACGTCAGGATCATCGATGATCTTTCCGTCGCTGCGGCGAATGGCCTTTCCGATCTGGCCGAGGCGGATACGCGAGCCTTGCGTTACAGTCGCGATATCTTTCACGCGAACCACGGCGCCATTCTTCACCGACACGGGTGTCTGCTCGATGTCGTCGATGCTGGTGAAGAGGCCTACCACGCGCACATTTATTTGTTGAAGCCCCGCCTCAACGAAGCTGCCGCCGGCGTTGGCGTTGTTCGCCGCGAGCTGCTGCTCCACTTGCGCGAGGCTCAGGCCATGCGCCACGAGAGCGTCTGGGTTTAGCCGCACCTGATACTCTCGCGTGATTCCGCCGAAGCTCGAAACGTCCACCACGTTCGTGACGGACTTGAACTGCTTTTCGAGCGTCCAGTCCTCGATCGATTTCAAATCCATCAAGTCGTACTTCGGATTCGTGCTGGTCAGCGTGTACCAGTAAATTTGCCCGACCGGGCTCCAGTCGGTGCCCATCTGCGGCTGCAGGTTATTGGGCAGCGTTACTTGAGAAAGCCGTTCAAGCACTTTCACGCGATTCCAATCGTTGTCCGAACTGTCGTCGAAGATCAGCATCACGCTCGAAAGCCCAAACAGCGAATCCGAACGCAAGTGCGCCAGGTGCGGCAAACCGTTCATCTGAATTTCAATGGGAATCGTGACTTGCTGCTCCACCTCTTCGGCGGCGCGGCCGGGCCACTGCGTGATGATCTGAACGTAATTGTTCGCGACGTCGGGATACGCCTCGACGGGCAGGTTGTGAAAGGAAATTCCGCCCCAAACCAGAAGCAAAAGCGCCAGTGCAATCACCATGAAGCGATTATTCAGCGCAAAATCAATGAGCTTCTGCATTACCGATTTTGCTCTGTGGCGTTCAAGGTTTGGCTATTGCTCCACGGTATTCTGAAGAACCAGCGCGTTGCTGACCACCTGGTCGCCCGCTTTCACGCCAGAAATGATTTCCTGCATATTGCCGGGCAATGAGCGGCCGGCCGTAACCGATACGCGCTTGAATTTCTTGTCGCCCGCCGGCTCGTAAACCCAATCGCGATCGTGCAAATGCAAAATCGCGGTCGCAGGGATTGAAGCGTGCGTCTCGCTCTTCTGCCCGATGAACGTCGCCGACACGAACATTCCGACTTTCAAGAACCCCGGATTCTGAACTTCTACGCGTACTTTCGCCGAACGCAGCGTCGGATCTAGGACCGCGCCGATATTACTCACGCGCCCTTTCAGCACTTTGTCGGGATAGCCGTTTACGCGAATGTCTGCCGTGTCGCCCACTTTGATCGAGGGCAAGTCGTTCTCATACACGTCGCAGACGATCCACACATCAGAGAGATCGGAAATCGTAAACGGGTTCGCGGAACCAAGTCCGGCGACGCCTCCCGCGTTCGTCACCTGCTGGTCGGTAATTACGCCACTGATCGGCGCGACAATATTAATCACTGGCGACGGGCTGTTGGGATCCGCGCCGAGCACACGCAAATGATCGGTCGCGGTCTCAACGTCAACCTGCGCCTTCGCGGCCGTATCCTGTGCCACTTGCAAATCATTCAGTGCGATCGCGCCGTGGTCGTAGAGGCCCTTCGCGCGATCGAGCTGTTTGGATGCGAGCGCCTCGTCCGCAACCGCCTTTTTGTAATCTGAAAATGCCGAGGCGATATCCGCGCTTTGCACGCGCAGCAGCACTTGGCCCTTCTTCACCGTGTCGCCCAGGCGCGCCTTGATCTCGACGACGCGCCCTGTCGCGATGGAAATCACCGGCACGGTGCGCGCCACGTCTGGACTGACGACGCCATTCGCAACGAGCTGTGATGGAGATTGATAAGCGGCGGCGGTGGCCAGAGGAAATTGCCTGGGATCGTCCACCTGCACCAGGTTGGCATTCGCGACGTTTTCCACTTGCGCCGGCGGCGGCGCGCCCGCCGATGGGTCGCTCGCCCCTTTCTCGCCACAACCGGAAGCGCCAAACGCCGCGCATAGGGCCAGCGCAACGGCCACGCGCTCCGTCCCCAGAAATCTCATCGCACTCCTCATCTTGCTGGAAGATCTGCTAGCTGAGCCCAAACCGCATGAAGCTTACAGACAGACGGCACCAGAACCGTGAACTCCGGTTACGAACGCGGCGCCGACTTGGCAGGCGCGGAGCAATTTTCGGGAGCGCGTATCCGATGAAGGATTATAAACGAACAAGGAGCAAATCACGGAGAACGCACTGTTAACGTGTAGGGATGACGACACGACCGGGCCGCACACGCCCGTCAGTGCGAATCCGCTACGGCTTGTGTTGCGAGCTTTAAGAAATCTGTCCCTTGCGACGGACTGGCGAGAGTGGCCTGCGCAAAATCCTTCGCGCCTCCGCCCTTCCCCGGGCAATTTTCCAGAATCTTGCGCAGCGCCACGCCCATGTGATGCGGACCGCCTTTGGTCTGGGCGAGCGTCACGTGCCCCGCGGAGCCGACCAGCACCGCGACGACGGGAGAATTTGGTTCACCGTGGGCGACCGTCTTGGCAGCGAGGAGCGCGAGATAAGACGGAGACGAATCGTCAACACTGCTCGTGGCAATTTTCACGCCGTTCCCATTCTGCGCCGCGCTATCGGTCAAGAGTTTCGCGGCCTCAAGATCGGCGAGCCGGTCTTCGAGTTTCTTCAGCGCCGATTGGCGTTCGCGGCGCTCCTCATTGAGCTTCGCGACGCTCGCCGGGACCTCTGGCAATCCGCACGTAAGGGTCGCCGCGGCTTCCGTCAGCGCTGCGAAATCGCGCTTCGCCGCAGCGAGAGCGCGGCCGCCGGCCACAAACTCCACGCGAATCGAATCGCGCCGCCTTTCCATTTTTCGAATGAGAATCAGTCCGGCCTGCCCTGTGCGCGCGAGGTGCGTGCCGCCGCACGGCTGAAAGTCGTAGCCTTCCACGCGAATCGCGCGCAGCATTCCTTCGCGCTCCACCGATTTGCGCACGCCCTCCGCGGCTAGTTCCGCGGCGGTGCCAAACCGGATCTCTACGACGCGGTCCTCGAAAATGATCGCGTTCGTTCGCCGCTCGGCTTCGTCAAGTTGCTGCTGCGTAAGCGACTGAGTCTTCAAGTCGATCGTGCAAATTTCTTCGCCGAGGTGAAACGAAACGGTTTGCATCTGGAAGAGCTCGATAAACGCGGCCGAAAGCAAATGTTGGCCGGTGTGCTGTTGCATATGGTCGAAGCGGCGCGCCCAGTCGACGGTACCCTTCACGGGCCCAGCCGGGACTTCGGCGGAGGTGTAGTGAACCACATGCTCTTCAGCGTCAGCAACTTCGACCACCTGCGCGCCGCCGAGGGTGCCGAGATCGTGTGGCTGGCCACCCGAGGTCGGGTAGAAGCCGGTGCGGTCGAGCGTAACCTTCCAGCGGTGGCCATCCGGCTCGCAGCGAACCACATTAGCGTCGAAGTTCTTCAGGAATGAGTCGTGGTAGTAGAGGCGCTCGGTCACGGCGACATCCTTTATTGATTTGGGACGCCGAGAGTATCACAGCAGCGCTCTGCTGCCCGACGCACGCATTCGGCGGCCAAGGATGCCCGAGTGCGAAGTCCTACTGCTTCTTGGCCCTACGCACCGCGCTGGCCGTCTTCCTCTTGCCGATGGAGGGGTATTTCTTCTTCACAGCCGCGCGGACTTTGGCTTCCACCGAGCCGCCCTTGGCCGCCGCTCGCGATAGCGCATCTCGCGCGTGGGCCTTATCTTCGATCGGAAACTTGCGCGCTTTTGGAAAAACGAACGACTTCGCGGGGAGTTTTTTGCGCTTCTTCGTTGTGAGTTTCGCCATCGTAGCCTCCTCCATCTGACAGCCTAATTTCGGACCCACCAACTTGGATTCGCCGCCGCCCCCGTGCGGCTCTCCTAAAACCCATCCTGAACTGCATCAATCAGCAGGACATCCACGAAAATGTCACGCGATGTCCCTTCATGTCGGATGATGCCATTTGCTTGAAATCTCTCGGAACGCGAAACTCCACTCACCTATTTGTGCAGGTCCCTGCGGTCTTCCTGGGCCGCGGGGTGGCAGTCAGCCCCGTTTCTATCTAGTTGCCCGGCCATCGGGCAGAGGACTCCTTGATGCTTCGTGTACCCGAGCTGGTGCGTTCGTTTGTGCGAGAAGCTGTTTTTTCTGCCGGAGTGGGTGTTCTAGTACTCGGCGCCGGGCTGTCAAACCCTGGCTCCGCTTGCGCGCAAGCTCGCGGAAATGCCACGGCAAAGACCTCCGCTTCCGCGGCGACGTCGGCAACGAACGCGAAGGCGGCGATGCAAGCCAGCCGTAAAAAGGCGGCGCAGACTTTTGCGAATCGCCTGAACGCGCACAAGGAATCATCCGCCGCCAATTTCTCGCCCGTGGGCGACGGGCTCTCGTTCGGCGATCCCTTCTATGGCGGCACCACTGACGGCGTGCTGATCGAAAGCCTGGTGCCGCTCGTGTCGCAGTCGCCTCTACTCCGGCGCCTTTCCGACTGCACCCTGGAAGCGGGAATCTCAGACACCAACACTTTCCAGACTTCGCAGCGCATTGAGCGGTACGAGGACCGCCTGCACCAAGTGGCGCTGCTCACGACGCCCGTCGATGTCTATCCGAACGGCTGTACCGACCCTGTGACGGGCGTGCCGTCTCAACCGGGCGTCGTTTACGGCAAGGACAGCGGCGGGAATTTCTATGCGGCGGTGGCGGAACCCGACGCGACAACACTTCAGTACACCAACCAGCTGACTCTCGTACACACGCAAGGAAATCCTGTCAGCTCGCAGGCGTCGCTGATGACCACGGTAACGCTCGACCCCAATTCGGCCGTCACGGTCGAAGGCGACCTGGTGGTGGGCGACCTCAACGGCGACAAGAATCTCGATATCGTGGTGCCGCTGCTTGATCGAAGCAATGGCTCGGGCGGCACCAGCACGAACAACGCTCTCGCGATCTTGCTGAACACCGGCAATGGCGCAGTCGGCACACCGACTTACCTCTCTCTGAATGTGTTCCCCGTCAGCGTCACGCTCGCAGACCTGAATAAAGACGGCTTTCTGGACATCATCGTGATCGGCGACCCGGCCACCGCGGGCGGACAGCAGGGCATGGAAATTTTCCTGGGCAAAGGGGATGGCACCTTCCAGCAGGCCATTGAAGGCCCGATGGGATTCCCCAGCGTCGATGCGAGTACTTCGCAGCTCCCGCTGGATTCGCTCGTCCACGTAATCGCACGCGACTTTAATGGCGACGGCAATGTGGACATCATCGCCTCGACCGGAGACATTCTGCTCGGCAAAGGCGACGGCACATTCACCGTGGCCCCCACGACGCTGGGAATTGTTGGTAACGCCGGCAACGGAATTACTACGGCGGATTTTAATCACGACGGCAAGCCTGACCTCGCAGTGGCTGTCTATCCCGGAACGATCAATATTTTCTTCGGCAACGGCGACGGAAGCTTCAGGCCCGGCAACGTCTATGCCGCGCCCTACAATTCGACGGACCTTACCGCCTCCGAGATCGACGGCGACGGCAATTTCGACATTGTGGTAGGCGTTTGCAGCGGCGGGCTGTACTTGCCCGACGGACTTTCCACGCTCAGTGGTTATTTTCTGCTCGGAAGGTCCGACGGAACATTCGCCGGCCCGCTCGCTTATCAACCCAGCGCAGCCGATCTCGCCGCAGGCGATGCCCAAGTCTCCGGTGCGGGTGTTCTCGTCGGGGACGTGACCGGCGACGGCAAACCCGACTTAGTTAGCTTCGAGTCCGGTAACGGCCACTGGTTCGCCGTGACGCGGCCGTACAACGGCCTCTCGGACGGCGATGTGCTGTACGGAGCACAGATTGACAGCGCCCCCACTTTCGCGCTGCCGTCAGGGGGTACCGTCAGCCTTTCCGATGTCGATGGCGACGGCAAACCGGATTTGGTTTATCTGACGAATGAGCTATCAGACTCGGGCGCAGACCTCGTGACCCTTCACGGCAATGGCGACGGAACGTTTGGATCGGAAAAAGACACCAGCCTGTCCAATACCACGTCGTATGACGCCGGCAGCGTGTTCGAATCGATGGTCGTCGGGCAGTTTAATGCCGACACCAAACCCGACGCCATCTTCATCGGCCACGACGTGAACGATTCGAATTCCACACTCGAATTCGCGCCGGGTAATGGCGACGGGACGTTCGCGGCTCCGGTCGCAATCGACGCGACGCTCATCACGCCCGCATACCTGATCGCTGCGGACTTCAACGGGGATGGAAAGCTCGACCTGGTGGTCGCCGATGCCGGCACGCCCAATAGCGACTTCGACTTCCCGAATCCGATCATCAAGATTTACATCGGCAACGGAGACGGTACATTCAAGACTCCCGTGGTATTCACTCTCGACGTGAATCAATACGGTTCCGCGGACGGCGAAATCGGACTTGCAGTGGCCGATCTTCGCGGCAACGGCCATCTCGACATCGTCGCCGGCGGAGACGAACAGAGCGGACCGAACACCGACGAATTGAACCCATACGAGGGGTTCTACCAAGTGTTCCTGGGCAATGGCGACGGAACGTTTCAAAAGCAAACGGTTGTGACTCCGGCGGTCGGGCTCAATGGCCAAATCGTCTCGGCCGACATCAATCGCGACGGCAAAGTCGATCTTTTAGTTTCGCTCGATACCGACTTGATTCTTTTCGAAGGAAACGGCGACGGGACGTTGGGTTCGCCGAGTTTGATTCAAGTGCCCGGCGAGCCGGACGAAATCGCGCTCGCGGACCTCAATGGCGACGGCTACCCCGACCTCGTGACGATCGGCGGCGGAATCTCTCCCGCGCTGAATGTGCCGGCGGTTCCGCTGCTTGGCACCACGATAGATACCTCAACGGCGCTCACGTCGTCCGCATCCCAAGCAGCGCCAGGAGCGTCGATCACATTTACAGCCACGGTGACGCCCGCGTCGGGCACGAAGGTTCCCACAGGTACCGTCGGCTTCTTTGACGGCGGCACGGAACTCGGAACTGGAACATTGAACGGATCCGGCGTCGCGACCTACACCACAACGGCGCTCGCGCTCGGCACCCACTCGATCGTTGCCACGTACAACGGCGACGCAAGCTTCACGATTTCGTCGTCGGACACGCTGACCATCACAATTTCCAACACCACCGTGCCGACCACCACGCTGTCTCCAACTTCGCTCACGTTTTCGAGCCAGGGCTTGAACACGCAAAGCTCGGCGCAAAGCATCACGCTTTCCGACACCAACGCGACGGCACTGACGATCAGCAGCATTTCGTTCACCGGTGCGAATGCAGGCGACTTCGCGCAAACTAACACCTGCGGTAGCGGCATCGCGGGCAACACGAGTTGCACGATCAGCGTGACGTTCAAGCCGTCGGCAAGCGGCTCGCGTTCAGCCACGCTTTCGATTGCGGACAACGCCAGCGGCAGCCCGCAAACCGTCGCGCTCACAGGCACCGGCGCTGCGGCGACCACGACCGTAACCGTCGCCCCCACCTCGCTGACGTTCGCGAGCCAGACCTTGAACACCACAAGTACGGCTCAGACCGCGACGATTACGAACACTGGCTCCGGCGCCGTGACGATCTCCAGCATCGCGGCTACCGGCACAAACGCAGGCGACTTCAGCGTCTCGAATAATTGCAACGGCAGCGTTGCGGTGTCGTCGATGTGCACCGTCAGCGTCACGTTCAAACCGACGGCCTCGGGCGCTCGCAGCGCAGCGGTGACGATCACAGACAACGCCACCGGCAGCCCGCAAACGATCACGCTGACCGGCACGGGAGCGGCTGCGGCGACTACCATTTCGGTGTCCCCCACCTCGCTCACCTTCGCAAGCCAAGCGCTGAACACTACAAGCACCGCCCAGACCGCGACGATCACGAACACCGGCTCCGGCGCCGTGACGATCTCCAGCATCGCGGCTACCGGCACAAACGCAGGCGACTTCAGCGTCTCGAATAATTGCAACGGCAGCGTTGCGGTGTCGTCGATGTGCACCGTCAGCGTCACATTCAAGCCGACCGCACCGGGCGCTCGTAGCGCTTCCGTGACAATCACAGACAACGCTACCGGCAGCCCGCAGAGCATTACGCTTAGCGGTACAGGCGCAGCGGCCGGCACGCCGACTGCCTCGCTCTCGCCCACCACCCTGGCGTTCGCGAGCCAAGCCATCAATACGGCGAGCGTGGCCCAAACCGTAAACCTCTCGAACTCCAGCAACTCCGCGCTCACGATTAGCGGCATCACTTTCACCGGGGCAAACGCCTCGGATTTCTCCGAGACGGACACTTGCGGCAAGGGCGTCGCGGCAACTTCGCAGTGCACCATCAGCGTCGTCTTCAAGCCCGCGGCGAGCGGGGCGCGTTCGGCAACTCTTTCCGTCGCCGACGACGCGAAGAGCAGCCCGCAGACCGTTACGATAACTGGAACCGGCGGACCCGCTGCGACACCGACGGCTACGCTTTCGCCGACGACTCTCACGTTCGCAAGCCAGCTCGTAGGCAGCGCGAGCACGTCGCAAACCATCACTGTCACGAACTCCAGCAGCGCCGCGCTCACCGTGAGCGGCATCACATTCACAGGCGCGAACGCTTCCGATTTCACCGAGACGGACAATTGCGTCAAGGGCGTCGCGGCGAATTCCACTTGCTCCATCTCCGTGACGTTTAAGCCCGGCGCCACCGGCGCGCGCACTGCGACTCTTTCGATCGCGGACAACGCCACCGGCAGCCCGCAAACTGCGGGCCTTTCCGGCAACGGCATCGACTATTCCGACACGGCAGCGCCCACCGGCGCCACCACCGCGACCGTCGCGCCGGGCGGCACGGCCACGTATTCGCTTGAGGCGTCGATGCTCGGCGGACTTCCAACCGACAAACTCAGCGTGACGGTATCGTGCGCCTCGAGCACCGCGACGATCACTTGCAGCGGACCTGCATCCGCGGTCTCCGTCACGGGTTCGACGCCAGGTGTGTTCACGATCACCGCGACCACAGATGCTCCGACGAGCACCACGAAACAAGAAGCGGCAATTCCGGGAACTACCGGCACACCGCAACCGCCCGTAAAAGTTGTGATTTTCGCGATGGGCTGTCTGGTCGTGATTCTGGGAACGGCGCTGTTCCGCGGCGCGAGTGAAATGCGACTCGTACTGCCCCTCGCGGGCGTAGCGATTCTGATCGCGATGATCGCTGTCGGATGCGCGGGCAACGGATCGGGCGGCGGTAGCAGCACGGGCGGCACCGCGCCGGGAAGCTACACTCTCACTGTAACCACGACGTCGGGCACCGTGACCCACACGCTCCCGCTCACGCTCACCGTCACTCAACCGCCGAAGCAGTAACCGGCACGCACAGCACCACCCGGCATTACGGTCCAATGTGGGAGGCGGCCCAAAGCGCCTCCCGCGTTAGACTGTGTCGTGCCGATTCGCCTTCTCGCCATGGACATCGATGGCACCCTGCTCGACGCTCAGGGCCGGCTTTCCCCCGCCAACGCCGACGCAGTCAGCCAGGCCGCCGCGCGCGGCATCGAAATCGTTCTGGTCACCGGTCGCCGATTCCACTTTGCGCTGCCGATTGCCGAAATGCTCCCCTGCGACCTGCATCTCATCGTAAATAACGGCGCGCTCACAAAATCCCGCGGCGGCGAGACGCTTGCGCGGCATCTGTTGCCCGTCGATACGGCGCGGCTTGCGCTCGCGGCGACGCGCGAATTTCGCGACTGCGCCTCCGTGATGTTTGACCGACCGGGCGAGCGCCAGCTGATCCTCGAGAAAATCGACTGGTCGCACCCGCTCCGCGCCGCGTACTTCCGCAAAAACAGCATGTTCCTCTCCGAGGAAGCGCCGCTCGAAAAATGCCTCAATGGCGAAGACCCGATTCAGGTGGGCTTCACCGGCAATTGCGCGCCGATGCGCCGCGCGATGCAGCAGCTCGCCATGCACGCCGAGTCACACCGTTACGCGCTCTCGCTCACCGAATACGCCGAGCGCGATCTAAGTATTCTGGATGTGCTGCGGGCGGGCGTGACCAAAGGCATGGCGCTCGAGGAATGGGCCGCGCTGCGCGGCGTTGCGCGCGAACAGGTGATGGCCGTCGGCGATAACTTCAACGATCTCGAGATGCTCGAATACGCGGGCACGCCGGTAGTGATGGGCAACGCCGTGGACGAACTAAAAGCGAAGGGCTGGCCTATAACGGGTCCAAACGATCAATCCGGCCTGGCCGATGCGATCCGCCGCTATGCACTCGTCTGAGGTATAATTGCTTTAGCGCACCGGACTTGTGGCCGGCGCGACGGTTTTCGATGAGCAAAATTCGCATTTCACAATTTGTGGCTTTCGCGTCGGTTTGCGCTGTTAGCGCCTTTGTGTCGCCCTCCGTACGGGCCGATTACGCTGTGCTCCGCTCCGGCGCCCGGCTGCACATCACCGGTTACGAACACGTCGGCGAGCACATCGTCCTCACCGTTCAGGGAGGCTCGGTGGAAATCGCCGCGGATGAACTCGTCAGCGTCGAGCCGGAAGATCAATTCGCGCCCGTCGCGGCGAAACCTTCGGACTCGACCGCGCCATTCGGCGACCTGATTCACGCCGCCGCGCAAAAACACGGCGTGGACGAAAAGCTCATCACGCGCGTGATCGCACAGGAATCGAATTTCAATCCCAAAGCCGTATCGCGCAAGCGCGCCCAGGGACTGATGCAGCTTCTCCCAACGACTGCCGCGGAATATTCCGTCGGCAACGTTTTCGATCCCGCGCAAAATATCGACGGTGGAACGCACTACCTGAAAGACCTGCTCGAGAAATACAGCGGCGATGTGAAGCTCGCGCTCGCCGCGTACAACGCCGGGCCGGACATGGTCACGCGCTACGGCGGCGTTCCGCCCTTCCCCGAAACGCAAAAGTATGTCCGCGCAATCACCGAAAGGCTTTCACGCGACAGTGCCGTTCCCGCCCTCGCCGCGATCACCCTGAAAAATTAATTGTCTGCTGAATTGGCGCTACTGGTTCGGCGGCGTTGTGGGCTGTTGCGTGGGCTGCGGACTTGAACTCGTATTCGAGCCGCTGCTGCCAAACGCGGAACCAAATCCCGACGATCCGCTCGTGCCATTGGAGCTCGGACCGTTCGTGCCGGCCATTCCCGTTCCGATCCCGCTGCTCTGCATATTGTTCATCTGATTCTGCAAGGCAGCCGCTGCGTCTTCGAGCGGGTTCCAGATGAACTCAAATTGATTCAGTTTCTTCGCGCCGTGGTAGCTCTTCACCGATTTCGCGTCCACCTTGCCGCCCACTCCCGTCAGGAATCCGCCCAACACGGGTCCATCAACGGGCCCAGTCGGCTTCAATTGGGCGAGCGCCGCAAGATTCGCCATGCCCGGTACGCCGCCGGCGGCGCCGGGCATGTTCGGCGAACTCAGATTGCTTCCCGTCGGATTCGAACCGCCAGGCCCCAAAATGCTAGACGAGCCCGGGCCGCCGGGATTCTGTCCGAATCCGCTGGAGCCGGTGCTAGGGCCACTCTGCGACGTATTCTGAGAGTTTTGTGCGTTCTGCAAGAACTGTGCCGCCTGCGAAGGGTCGATGCCATTCGCGGCAAGCGCCGCAGCGATCTGCTCGGGTGTGGAATTCGCGCCGTCAGGCAACATTGCTGCAACGCCCGGCGGCACTCCCGGAGGCAAGCCGTTTTGTCCGCCGCTGCTACCCGTCGAACCAGAGCTGGAGCCGGATGCGGAGCCGGAGCCGGAACTGGAACTGGAACTGGAACCGGACTCGAACCCAGAAGATTGCCCAGTTGAATCGCTGCTGCTGCCGCTCGTACCGTTGATACCGGACGGCTGTGACCCGGTGGCGAGCGACGACGCAGGCACGCCCGGCTGGCCCGGTATCGTCGGCATCACACCGCCGTTCATATCGAGCAGCTGCATCTGCTGCAGCGTCGCGTATTTCGTGCTGCCGATGATGCTGCCCGCCGCATTCACATAAATGAAGCGCCACGCGCCGTCGGCTGGATTGGTAGGATCTTTGTATTCCTGCCGAAGGAAATGGAGTTGCGGCAGGCCTTTCGTGAGATCGTCGATCGTCTGCGGATACTTTCCGGTCTTGTGATAGTAAAGCCGGATCGCGCGCTTGTACTGATTGCCGCGCCAGATCATTTCTTCTTCGCGATCGCGCCGCGCCAAAGTCGCGCCCTGTTCGAAGATGGCGAGCGTCGCGACCAACATCACCATCACGGCGATCAGCGCCATGATGTAGGCGAATCCTTGCTGTCGGTCGCGCGGCGCGCGTGGCAGCCGCGGCGAGGTGCCCAACACGGGCGCATTCAGCCTGCGCCAGATTCTTTCGCGCGCGCATGGCAACATCACTGCGGCCCTCCGCCGTTATCGCCTCCCGGTCCGGCGCCGGCGGCCGGCGGCTGCGTCATCGGCACGCTCGCATGGCGACTCGAGGAGATTTCGACGACGTCCGCGGAATCCGGCCCCACTTTGATGAGCCGGTAGTTATGCAGAAATTCCGTGCCCTCTTCCACGACGAGAATGTCGTCGCCTTCCTGGAAAAATGCCACCTTCTTGCCGCTATCTTTCATCGCCGCGAAACCATATAGAGTTCCAGGCACTTGCACGGGCGGCGGTGGCGGCAGTGGGTGAACACTGTAATCGGGGTGCTGCGCTCTTTTGGCTGCTGCGACGGCGGCCGCCGTGGGAGCCGGCGGAGGCGCTACGGCGCTGAAAATGTCGCGGTGCGTTCCGGAATACTCCAGCTTCTGCAATCCCTCAATCAGATCGAGCCGCAGTTCGGGCTCTTCCACGTTCAGCGGCGTGAAATTCGTGTCGGACGCCTGCACTCCGCTCGGTCCCGATCCTCCGAGATACGCATGCCCAAGCACGTACGCCAGCACGACCAGCAGCCCGGCGAGAAGATAAATTTGAACTTGCTTGCTCATTCGCTAGGTCCGGAAATACGTGTGCAGCTCAAGGTGCAGCCGCAACATTCCGTTGTTCACGCCTTGTCCGCCGTTCGCCAAGTCCAGCTTCAAATCCTTCAAAAGATAGAAATACTTCGACCGTTCCAGTCCATTGATGAACTGCACGACCGAGTTGTAGTTCCCTTCCACGGATTCGGTGATTCCCACGTCGGTAACGCCGCGTCCCTTTACTTCCTTCTGCTCGAACTGGATACCGACGGTGCGCAGTCCCGCCTTCGAGGCAAGCTGCGTCAAATCGGCTTCGATCGACGAGTAGCCGTCCTGCGAACTCAAGAACGTCGCTTTGTAGAATGAGTCGTACTCTTTCTGCCCCTGTGACACGGTCGCTTTGATCCGGTCGCCGCGCTCCACGTCGCCCTTCAATTTCTTATACTGCGTTTCGAGCCGGTCGCGTTGCTCCCGCAAAGACTGCACGGCCTCGGGCGACGACTGCAACGAGATGTAAACCAGGCCAAAGTCCAGCAGGAAGAGCGCGACGATCGCTCCCGTGATCCACTTTTTCAGTACGCTCCAGGGTTGGTTCATATTAGATCGTCGAAAACACGGCCGATAGTTTCAGCTCGATTTTGTCTTTGCCCGGCTCTTCGGTGTGGCGATCGTCGATCAATCGAATGTTCGAAAACGCTTTCGACTTTTCGAGCGCCTCAATAAATTTCAATTTTTGCTCGTCGGTGTCCGCACCGACGGTCAGATCGATCAGCACGCTTCCGTCCTGCCACTTCGGCGCGATATTCACCACGCGCACGCCCGCCGGCAGCGTCGGCTCCAGGTCCATGAAGATCTTGGTCCACGGGAAGCTGCGCTCCCCGATCAGGCCATTCAGGAATTTCGCGCGATCCAGCACTTCCTTTGCCTGGGTGCTTTGGAAATACGATTGAAGCGCGGTCTGGCGTTGCTGATATTCCCTTACCTTCGATTGCCAGGCGGCGATTTCACCGCGGATCTGCCGGTTCGAGCGCCAGCTGGAAAATGCCGCGTGCCCGTAGAGCAGCAGCGTGATCACGCCGATTCCGCCCAGAACTCCGGCCGCCACAAGGAACGGCCGCTTATTCTCGAGCGCTGCGGTGGATAAATTGAGTTGAACCTTCATGATTTGAGTGAACGCACGCGGCGCTCAGGATGCTCCATTCAGCGCCCAGCCCACCAGCGCGTCGAGATCCTGATTCATCAGGTCCTTCGAACTTTCATCCAGCGTCAACGCGATCGCCGATTCCGAAAGCGGCGCGATTGGGCACTTCAATTCCGCAGACAGCGCCTGCCGGAACACTCCGCTTCGCGAACCGAATCCCGCCATACGCGCACGGTCCGGCGTCACGTCAAACGTGTCCTGGAAATACGCGATCGCCGGGAAAATTTCATCGAGCATCGCCTGCGGATCGAGCGCTCCCGCTTCGGCCGCCATCTCCGTCGAACGATACACTGACAATCCTCCGCGCTGCGTGATCACGGTGATCATCGTCTTGCCGCTCATCCTCACGAGCAGCGTCGCGCCTTCGTCTTCCAGCAGCGGAAGCGTGGTCAGCGTGGAACTCAGCACCACGCCCGCGTTCGTCTCGAACGACGCCAAAACCTCTTCGTACTCGCGCACGATTCTCTGCCGCGCCACCGCAGCCACGATTTCCAGCGCGCCATCCTTGCCGATCTGGCGCATCCACGAAACCGCCGTCTCGTCCACATCAAACGGCACGCTTTTTTTGAGACGCCAACGCAGCATCCCGAGCGCTTCATCCGTGCGCCGCGGAAATGTCTCGAACGGCAGAATGAACACGCGAACCACAGGATCCGGAATCAGCAGCGCCACCGGCGCGCCACCGCGTATCGGAACGCGTCCCAAAGCTTTGCGCAGCGCGGCCTTCACCGCTTCCGGCTGCACCACGTTCGCATCCACCGGCGAAGCCATCACCGCGCCCAGCGGCAACGGTTCTACCGCGTAATTTTCCAAATTGCGGCCGCTCTTCGACCAACCAGCAACGGCGACGTGCGCCGGCGCAATCTCCACCACCAGCGATGGATGCGGCATGGCATTCATCCAGCGCTCGAAGCGCTTTACCGGTGCGAGTTCGAAGAATTGCGATGCCAGGCTTGTACTGCTAGTCAAGGAACGTCACCTTGTTGATCTCGCGCAGCGTCGTGACGCCGGCGCGGATTTTCGAAAGGCCCGCGTCGCGAAGGAACAGCATTCCCTCTTCACGCGCAGCGCGCTTGATTTCAGACGTGGGCCGGCGATTGATAATCATTTCG
Organism: uncultured Acidobacteriota bacterium; assembly: GCA_963702125.1. Lineage (GTDB taxonomy): Bacteria > Acidobacteriota > Terriglobia > Acidiferrales > UBA7541 > Palsa-295. The sequence continues at coordinate 1,093,761 of OY969716.1, read as the reverse complement.
CGGATGCGATCGGAAAGGTCCAGCAGCTCAGTGATCGCGGACCGGCCGCGATAGCCACTGCCCGAGCACTCCAGGCACCCGGTGCCTTCGTAGAACGCCACTTTCGACCAAACGTCCGGATCGAGCGCGGACTCTTTCAGCACGTCGGCAGAGTACTGCACCTGCTTCTTGCAATTCTCGCAGATCGTACGCACCAAGCGCTGCGCCATGATGCAGTTCAGCGCCGAAACGAAGTTGTACGGCTCTACGCCCATATTGATGAAGCGGCCGATCACGTCAGTCACGTTGTTCGCGTGCACCGTGGTGAACACCAGGTGCCCCGTCAGCGCCGAGTTAATCGCAATTTGTGCCGTTTCCATGTCGCGAATTTCGCCGACCATGATTTTGTCCGGGTCGTGCCGCAGAATCGACCGCAATCCCCGCGCGAACGTCAGCCCCTTTTTCTCGTTCACCGGAATCTGCGTGATTCCGCGGACCTGATATTCGACCGGGTCCTCAATCGTAATGATCTTGTCTTCGTCGTTCTTGATTTCGTTGATCGCGGCGTACAGCGTCGTGGTCTTGCCCGATCCGGTCGGCCCCGTGACCAGCACCATGCCGTACGGTTCGTGGATGTACCGGCGGAACCGGGCCTTGTTTTCCTCGTCGAGACCCGTCACATCGAGCGTCAGGTTGCGGAATTTCTCGCTCAGCGTTTCTTTGTCGAGCACGCGAAGCACAGCGTCTTCGCCATGCACCGAGGGCATGATCGACACGCGGAAATCGACGAAGCGGCCCTTGTACCGCACGCGGAAACGGCCGTCTTGCGGCACGCGGCGTTCGGCAATATCCAGCTCGCTCATCACTTTGATGCGCGAAAGAATCGTAGCGTGCCATTCCTTGGCCAGCGGCTGCATCGCATACTGCAGCACGCCGTCAATCCGGTACTTCACCACCACTTCCGAGTTGCGCGTCTCGATGTGAATGTCGCTTGCTCGCCGCTCGAGCGACGTGAAGATCACCGTATCGACCAGCCTCACCACCGGGCTCACGCCGCTGTCGCGCGTGAGCTTGTCCATCGATATGTTTTCTTCGCTGTCGTCTTCGTCGTCCACCACTTGCAGCGTGAAGCCTTCAGTGGCCTGATCCAGCACGCGCTGCGACTGCTCGGTGCGCTTCAGCAAATCGTCGATCTGCCGCGCGGTCGCCACCTTTATTTGCAAGCGCTTTCCCAGCAGCAGCGACAGCTCGTCGGTCAGCTGCAGCTGGCTCGGATCGGCCATCGCAACGATCAGCGTGTTTTCGCGCGCCTCCAGCGGGACAAACTTGTACCGGAACATCATTTCCGCCGGGATGCTTCGAAAAAGTTCCGGGTCAATGCGCTGCTCTTTCAGGTCGATGAACGGACAGCGGTACCGCTCCGCCAGCTTGCGCGCCGCGTCGCGTTCCCCGCTATCGTCGGGAATCCCAGGAATGACCGGACTGTTCGTGGAAGTTGCCATTGAATATTGCCCCCGGTGCTTATGTACCGACCTGGAGGGAGAACAGCGGCAGATAAAGCGAAATCAGAATGAAGCCTATCACAACGGCCATAAACATAAGTATGACCGGTGAAACCCAGATCAACGTCCTCTGAAGCCGGGTTGCCACGTCTTCCTCGTAAAATTCAGCCACGCTGGAGAGCATTGCCGCCAGCGCACCCGATGCTTCGCCTACTTCAATCATTTCGAGAGCCAGGGGCGGCACAAGCCGTGTCTCTGCCAGGCTTTCGTGCAGCGTCTTTCCTTCGCGCACCCGCCCCGCTGCCTTTTGAATCGAAGTCGAAATCAGTTTGCTTCCGATCGACTGCGACGCCGTTTCGAGGCCCGTCACCAGCGGCGTGCCGCCGGCCAGCAAGGTGGAAAGCGTACGCACGAACCGCGCGATCTGCGTTTTCAGCCAGATGTCGCCAAAGACGGGAACCTTGGGCCTCAGTCGATCGATGGCCAGTGCGCCGCGATCGGTCCGCGTCCACACGTAAATGGCCGCGCCCAATATCGCGATACAAACCAGCCCGACCAGAAAATAAGATCGCGCCGGACCCGCAAGGTCCAGCATCAGCTGCGTCGTGGCTGGCAGCTTCACTCCCAAGTCAGAATACAGATGCGCAAACTGCGGCATCACAAACGTGACCAGGTAGCTCAATATCAAGATCACCGCCACCACCAGAATGCATGGATAAATCAGCGCGGTGATCAACGATTTCCGAAAGCCAGCCGTCACGCGCAGGTACGCAACGTACTGATCGATTACGCTCGAAAGGCTGCCGCTCCGCTCGCCCGCCGTAATCGACGTCACATACACCGGCGGAAACGATCCCTGCGCAGTCAGCGCTTCAGACAGCAGCGCTCCTTCCCTCACTCGCTGCCTCACATCCGAAAGCACGGGCCGCAAACTCGGCGCCGCCGCGCGTTCAGCGAGCAGATCGAGAGACTTGAGAATCGGCAGACCGGCCTTGATCAGCGTGTTGAACTGTTGATTGAAAATCAGGAAGTCGTTGGGCTTGAGCTTCTTCTGCCCCTTCGCGCGTCCCCAGAGTCCCGCGAGGTTCAGGTCGTTCTTGATGGAAAGCACCATCAAGCCGCGGTCCGAGAGCTTCTGGCGCACCTCGCCCTCGGTCTGAGCCGTCTCTAACTGCTGGAAAATACGGCCGCTAGCGTCGCCGACTTTGCAAACGTACTGCGCCATATGGTTATAGACGGGCCATTTGCGGCAACGTCTTGTTTAAAGTTTAGCATACCCGCGAAAAGCCAATCGGCTGCGGGAACGGGTAGGGCAAATTTATGCTGTAGTAACAAACAGCGCAGTTTTTGCGGCGTCAGTGTATCGAATCGGCCAGCGACTGCTCATCCACAATCGCCACTCCAGACGGTGGGTCAAAATGGAATTTCACCTCGGAGATCGGCACATTCTCTTCCCAGTTCCCGAATCGAAATTCCGTCTCCAAATTTCCCGGTTGGCGGATCACCACTCGCACCAAATGCGCTTCGGGATCGCTTTCGAGCAGCACGTCCTTTACCTGATCGACTGCGGCCTGCTGCGGTACACACCTCAAAACCGTGTTCTCCGGCGCGTAGGGCTTTTCGGTCGCACTCGCGGCTCTGGACGGATCAACGATTTCAACCGTTTTGCAGAGTCGCGCAAAGTCCGCTTTGCCCGTCAGTAGCGCCAGCGGCGTTCTCCAGTCCGAGCTTTCTTTTACCTGCGCTCGGCTGGCCGTCTTGTCCGCGGGGACGTAGAACCACACGTTCGTTCCGTCCACCAGAAACAGCTTCTTCTCAGGCGACTGATATTCCCATCGCATCCGCGAGGGCCGCGAAAAGTACACCGTCCCCGATTCCGCTGAGATTCCGCCGTTTCCGTCCGAATAACGCTGGAAGAACGATGCCTTCAAAGTTTGCGCCCGGTGGTAGCGCACTTCGATTTCGCGCGCCACCTCACGGGCGGACCTATCCGCTGCAGGCGCGAAGGAAGGGGAAATGCCCAGGACAGCGACTAACGTGAGCGCGAATGACTTCACCCATCCAGTCTATCAGAGCGCGGACGCGCTCTGCCGGAAGGCGCGACCTTAGTTCGAGACCGTAGCTCTTGCGGAAACGTCTGATGCCGCCGGCCGGCCCGCGGAGTCGGCGGAGAATTTTTTGTGCCACGCCTTTTCGAGTGCCACCATCGACGTGATCTGCGACGTTACCGTCTCTGCCACCGGCGACCGCCGCGGCACGATGTCGCTGGGGTCGAATTCAGCGCTCGTCTTTTCGTAAACCGTTCCCGAGAAGTAGTGCCACATGAAAAATTCGTCTCCGCCGTCCGTGTACCCGTCCGCGCCAAACATCGGCTTCGCGAAAAAGAATGTCGTGCGCTGGGCCAGCGCCGGATTCCAGATCGCCGTTCCCTGCTCGGATTCGCGCCCACCCTTAACTCCCAGCAGATCGAGCAGCGTCGGAACGATATCGACATGAGACGTTAGCCACCGGATATTTTCTGTGTGGTCGAGCGCTTGCGGCGCGTGAACAATCAGCGGCACGTGGAACGCCGTTTCGTCGATCGTCCCCCGCCGCAAATCCGGATTTTCGGTTAGCGCGCGTAGTCCGTGATCGCCGAGTACTACGACGATCGTGTTCTTCTGCGCTCCCTCGCGCTCGAGCTCGGCCATCAGCTCGCCCAGCCACGCGTCTTCCTGCTCCAGAATCGCCTGCCCGCGCCGCTGCAGATCCGACGCCGTTTCGCCTTGGCCATCGTCCGGGTAAGGCCAGTGCGCGATTTGCGGCAGAAAAGCGGCAACGAATTTGTCCCCGTGCCTGGTCCATTGATCGATCTGGGTCTCGAGCAAATGCAGCGTATCGAGGTCCGCCTGCACGCGCTGCTTCTGCCAGCTCGGCGATTTGTCGTAATCCGCCACCGCTGAGTCGGGATAAAACTGCTGCGCGAACCCGACGGCGCTGTACAGTGCCGCGTCGGGAATTCCCGCCTCTTTCAACGGAGAAAACACCGCCGTCTTATAGCCGCCAGCGCCCAGCCGCTTCAGAAATCCGTCCGTCGTATCCCACTTCGGCGATTCAAAAGCGCTCGTCGGATCGTCGATCGGATACCACCCGCTAAACACGGAAAAAATCGCGCTGCGTGTAATGGGAAACGTCGTGTAGTGCCGCGTCCCCACAAACGCATCCTGCTGCAGTGCGTTGAGATTGGGAAACTGTTTCATGTCCGTGCCCGCCGGCAGATATTTTTCGGGCGTGGTCTCGAGCACAACGAACAAGATGTTCGCGCCAGCGGCTTTACCGAAATACTGCGCATCAGTGTCAGACGTCGGCATGTGCGCGAGCGACCTATAACTGTCGATCAGCTCGGCGCTCGAACGGTTCGAGAGGTCCGCCGTCTCGAGACCTGAGTTCCGGTGAAGATTCAGCGCGTCGTCCGTGGCGCTCTCAACCGTACTCTCGTTCCAGAGCGAACTCGCGGCTCGCATGTAACTATTCTCGTTGTAAGGCGACGCAGGCAATTCCGACCGCAGCGAGAGCAACACCGCCGCAGCGGCAACAAACAGCACCACCTCGATCGACGCCTTCGTCGCGGCAAGCGTCCGGTCCGAAGCCGGATGTCGCGCGCTCCGCGCCGCCCACACAGCTCCGGCTAAAATTCCCACGAGCGCGCCCACAACGAGCAGCGCCTGCCCGGACAGCAAATACTTCACGCTCGATCCCGGCTCGTGCCTTCCCCAGCTCGCCGCCACTTCCAGCATCTTCACCGAGCTGAACCGCCCCAGCTCTTTCAACGATAAGATCTGCGTGCCGAGAATCACCGTCGCGACGAAACTCGCGAGCGACGTTACCACAGCTGCAATCGCAGGTCGCGCGAACCGGTTCGCCACCAGCAGCGCCGCCGGCACCGCAAACAATCCAACCAATATCTCGCCGCGGAAAAACGCGAGCTTGTCGAATACGCTCAACGTACGCAGCCCCATCGACTGCGCCACGCGTGTGAACCCCTGCTGCTCCGTCATCAAATACCACTTTAGGTAGATCGCGAGCGCGGCAGGAAACATCCACACAACGAGGAATCGTGCAGAGGAGGTCCATCGTGAAGCGTCGGAAAACGCACGCGACTCAGCCGGCGCGCGTTCTGTCGTCGCGCCTCCAAGCGAATTCGCACCAGTGTCCGTTGTCGCCACGTCGTACTCGCGCCCGCCCCTGGCGCCCTCGGGAGGAAATGCTCCCAATCACTTTGCCCTAACAGCCAAAATCCCGCGACATCGCGGGATCGGCCTTACCGATTCGATTCATACGCCAGCAATATGGCGGTCGCTCGATTCCGGTTTATTGCAACGTGGTAAGACCGTTGCAAGTCGTCTCCGAAGCCGCCGTCGCTCCCGTCGTATCGTAGTGCAGCGTTCCGTTTTCGTCCGCGCAGAAGCTACGCGTGCCGGTGATGAATGGAATGTTCGGCGTCGCAGTGGCCAGAAAACCGGTCGATCCCGGCGCTCCGCAATCGGATGGCGTCGGCAACACCACCGAACCCTGCGCGTTAAACCCAAACGTGTATCCGCTCTTCTGATAGGGCGCCGTAACCACCGTGGGATCCATCAGCGCCGCTAGGTTGCAGGATGCCGCCCCCGTGCTCGGGCCGGCCAGCACGCCGATATTCGGAGGATATCCGTTGCCCCAGGTCGTGTTGTAAATCACAGCCGCCGTTGTAAAGGTGCGAACCGTTGTCGCAGCCGACGATTCGTTCGCCGCCATCCGCGCTCTCAACAAGTTCGGTATTGCGATGGCCGCCAGAATCAGGATGATCGCGACCACTACGAGTAATTCGATCAGCGAGAAGCCCGCGTCGCGGCGATTTGGTTCGGGCCGCATTCCGGATTGGAGTGTTGTGCGCATGTTCGTTCGCTGGTTCGCAGTGCAGGATTCGCTTTTATTTCTTCCGCTGGATTTTTATTCCCCGTGGGCCCCTTACTTAAGAAAAAGCGGGAAGGAAGCTGAGCTTCCTTCCCGCCAAGACTGCCGAGCTTACTGCAGAACGTTCGTGATGGCCTGGCAAGCCGTATCGGTCGTGCCGATCGCCGCGCCAGTGGTAACGTAGCGGATCACACCCGACTCGTCGGCGCAGAAACCGCGCTGACCCGTCGAACCAACCGTGATCGGCCATGCATCCACACCGAACGTGGTGTAGGGGTTCGACGCCGTGCCGCCGCCGCCCGCCGCACCGGTGTTAACGTTGTAACCGCTCTTGATACCGGTCGTCAGAACCGGGTCGATCAAGCAAGCGCTCGTGGACGAAGCCGCGGTGCAACCTGCAGCCGGCGTTCCCAGAGTCGTCAAGCCGTTCGCGTAGCCGATACCCCAGGTGGACTGGAACGTAACCTGCGAGGTAACGATCGTGCGAACCGAGCCGACCGCCGAAGATTCATGCGCCGCCATCTGAGCGCGGAGCAAGTTCGGGATCGCGATAGCCGCGATGATCAAAATGATCGCCACGACGATCAGCAATTCGATAAGTGAGAAACCCTTCTGGTTCTTCTTCATTTCTATTCTCTCCTTGAGAACTGGTACCGCTAATTTCTGCCGTATCCCTGGCGGGGTACAGACCAGTAAATTGCACGGCGCGTGCCACACTCGCTGCCGGGCGTAACTCTCGCAGCACATTCACCCATCATCTTACCAGTCAACAACTTACAGGCACTCAATGACCAACCGACCTGACGCCCCCGTCCCGATTGTCGCACGCCACCCGGAATTGTGACGTTATTTGTCGTTCCAGCGTGCCGCAAACCGCTTGGCTGGCCACTCTTCGCCCCGTCCAAAACAGCAGCCAAACGGCTCTGCCGCACTTCTTCGCGGCACTCGAGTTGGACGGGATTCAACATGGTTTCGTGAGGTTCGCTTCGGATGATCTGAGCTTTGATCGGCACTCGTTTCATACGGAGTCTCGATCCTTATACATCGGCGCCACCAGCTGCGCCCTTAAGCCCCTCAGAACGTGTCCAGCTGCTGTTGGTGCCCCGCAACGTACCGGCTCAGCGCCCAGCCGGTGCGGGGTCAGATGCTGTATTTCTTCGCGTAATGCCGGAACGACCGGTACGACATCTTCAGCGTCTCCGCCGCTCGCGTCCGAACGCCGCCGGAACGCTCCATCGCCGCCAGCAGGAACGACCGCTCCAGCTTCTGGATGTGCTGCTCGAGGTCAAGGCCCTCATCCGGCAGGATCGACGCCGCGTGGCCGTTGCCGTTTCCATTCGTCGCTTTCTGATCTACCGTCGCTTGAAAGTGATCGCGGATCTTCGGCGGCAGCGCGTCCACGGAAATCCGCGTGCCTGCCTCGAGCGCAATCGCGCGTTCGATCGTGTTCTCCAGCTCGCGGACGTTTCCCGGCCACTCGTACACTTCAAGGCGCCGCATCGCTTCCGGATCGATCCCGTCGATCTTCTTATTCATCGACTTCGAAAACCGGTCGAGAAACGCGCGCACCAGCAGCGGAATATCCTCCGGACGCTCGCGCAGCGGCGGTAAATGAATCGGAATCACGCTTAACCGGTAGTACAAATCTTCCCGGAAGCGGCCTTCCGCGATTTCTTCCGCGAAATCCTTGTTCGTCGCAGCAATCACGCGGACGTCCACGTCCGTTTCTTCCGTGCTCCCGAGCGGACGGATTTTGCCTTCCTGTAGCACGCGGTAGAGCTTCACCTGCATCGTGAGGCTCATGTTGCCAATCTCGTCCATGAACAGCGTTCCGCCGTCGGCCGCTTGAAACAGGCCGCGCCGGTTTTCATTCGCGCCCGTGAACGCGCCTTTCATGTAACCAAACAGCTCGGATTCGAGCAGCGTCTCGGGAAACGCGCCGCAATTGATGGTCACAAACGGCGCCTTCGCGCGGCTGCTGTTTTCGTGAATCGCGCGCGCGACCAGCTCTTTACCCGTTCCACTTTCTCCGGTGATCAGCACGCGGCTCGACTGCGGCGCAATCGTTTCAATCAACTCGAACAAGCTGCGCATCTTGTCGCTGGCGCCGATGATGTGATCGAAGCCCGTCAACCGCCGAAGCTGCCGCCGCAACTCGCCCGCTTCTTTCTTCACCTTCACGGTTTCAGCGATGCGTTGAACCGCCGGCCGCAACTCATCGAGCAAACGGTCGCCTTTCACCACGTAACGGTCTGCGCCGAAATTCACGGCGTCAATCGCCGTATCGATCGTGGGAACGCCGGTGATCAGAATGAAAATCGTCTGCGGGGAAACTTCTTTCGAATATTGCAGCAGCGAAACGCCATCCATGTCCGGCATGCAAATATCCGAAATCACGATATCGAATATCGCCGAGGCGAGCTTGCGCTTTGCCGCCTGTCCATTGGACGCTACTTCGACCTTGTGCCCTTCCTTGCGGAAGCTGATCTCCAGCAGTTCGGAGATGGATGGTTCGTCATCGACTACGAGAAGGTGTGCCATCTCGGATTTAGCCCTTCCCCGCAGGATGAAGTTCTCCGCGCATCGGCTTGAGCGGCGCAGCAGTATTTTGCGTTCGTTGTGTTGAAATCGGCAGTTCCACGATGAATTCGGCCCCTTCCTTCTTTTCCGTCGCCAGCCGCACCCGGCCGCGATGCGCTTGCAAAATCTGATACACAATCGCCAGGCCCAATCCCGTTCCACCCGTGAAGCCCGACTGGAACGGCTCAAAAATTCTCGACGCTTCGCGCGAATCGATTCCCATCCCCGTATCACCGATCGTCACGCGCAGCCAAGTATCATCCGCGGTCACACCGACCGACAGTGTTCCGCCTTTCGGCATCGCGCGCAGCGCGTTGTTGCACAGATTCCACAGCACCTGCTTCAAGGCGTCGCGGTCGGCCCGCGCCCGTACGTGACGCACTGCAAAATGCCGCTCGACCTGGAATTTTCCCTGCGCGATGGCGTCGCGCTCGATCAAAAGCAGCGTCTCCTCGATCAGCGCCACTACGTCGCAATCGCCGAACGCGTACGTCTTCTCCCGCGAGTAATTCAGGAAATCGGAAATGATCTGGTTCAGCCGCTGCGATTCCCGACTCACGATGTGCACCAGTTTCTTATCGTCTTCATCGAGCGGCGCAAAACGGGCCAGCTCCTTCAAAGCGCCGGTCATCGCCGTCAACGGTTGCCGGATCTCGTGCGCGATCGCTGCCGAGAGGCGCCCCAGCGCTGCCATGCGCTCCTTCGTCACCACTTCGCGCTCAAGGCGCTTCAGCTCCGTCAGGTCTTGAAAGTTGTAAACAAAGCCGCTGTTCACATTTCCCACCGACCGCAGCGGCGAAATCGAAAGTCCCAGATACCGCGTCGATCCAGCCGCGGTCTTGAATTCCACTTCCTTGCGCGAAGCCAGCGGCGTACCCTGCTCGTCCGTCTCGACCGGCCAGAAACCGGGAAAAACCGTATCCACCTTTTCGCCACGCAACAGCCCGAATCCCGAACCCGCGATTTCCGCTCCCGCCCGGTTCAACACCAGAATCCGTCCCTCGGCGTCGGTGGTCAGCAATCCGCCGCGCATCGATTCGATGATGTCCTGGTTGAAAGCCTGCAGGTCGCGCAGCTCTTCATTCTTGGCCTGCAGCTCCACGCCTTTTCGGCTGAGCGTCTGCGAAAGCAGGCTTCCCAGGTACGCCACCGCGAAAAACGCGAAACAGTTGCTCGCCAGCCACGAATCCAGCGTCGAAAGCATGGGCACCGAAGCGCTGGTCCGCGGAATGAATCCGTAGAACGTCAGCCCCAGCACCGCGCACAACAAACCAAAACTCACGCCCGCCACCAAAAACACCACGCGGCGCGTGAACATAATGCTCGCCATCAAAATCGTCAGCAGGTACAGCGAAATGAAATAGCTGTCCTGCGAACCGGTCGTATAAACGACGCCGGTCACCATCAGCAAATCGCATGCGATCTGCAAAGGTGCTTGCCAGCGAGCTTTCGGAATCCATTTCTGCAGGATGACGCAGAAAACCGCGATGGTGTACCAGAGCGCGATCAGCGAGACGAACGAGCGGACCGGAGCGGGCGTAGCCGCAACTTGACGCGCGGCAACCACCACCGCCACAAGAAACGTGATCGCCAGGAACCGGACTCGTCCCAGCCAGGGCAACCACTCATCGGCACCGGGTGTGAATATCATTCCGTTTCTCTGCCCCGGCGGATCTGTTCTCCGGACGGTTGCGCCGAATGGCGCATTGGATTTTCAGAAGTCCATCCTGGCCAGCGCATTTCCGCGCCGCCCGGATTTCGAATTTGCGTTTACTTTCCGCCGCCGGCCAGCTTGCCGATCAGCGAGAACAGCGGCAAATACATCGAGATAACGATGCCGCCGACGACGACGCCCAGTACGACGATCATGATCGGTTCCATCGCCGTCAAAAGGTCCTTCACCGCCGCGTCCACTTCGTCTTCGTAGAAGTCCGCGATCTTCTGCAGCATCGCGTCCATCGCGCCGGTCTGTTCGCCGACGCCGATCATCTGCGTCACCATGCCCGGAAACACGTCGGTTTCCTTCAAAGGATCGACCAGCGATCGTCCGGCTTCCACCGCTTTGCGCGTCTGAATGATGGCCTTCTCGATCACTGCGTTACCCGAAGTGCGCGCCGTGATGTCCAAGCCTTCCAGAATGGGAACACCGGAAGAAATCAGCGTGCCCAGCGTGCGCGTGAACCGCGCCACACCGATCTTGCGCAGCAGCGAGCCGACCAACGGAATCTTCAGCACCAGCGTGTCGCCTACCATTCGTCCTTGCGGCGTCGCGTAATACGCTTTAGCGGCAAAGAACGCGCCCACGCAGGCCGCCAGAATCATGAAACCGTAGATGCTTCCGATGAAGCTGCTCAGCCCGATCACGATGCGCGTCGGCAGCGGCAAATCGACGCCGAGGCCCGCGAACAACTCGGTGAAAATCGGAACCACTTTCCACAACAGCAGGATGATCACGCCCGCCGCAATGCTCAGCACCGCGATCGGATAGATCGACGCGGACTGCACGGCGCGCTTCAGCTTCACGTTCTTTTCGATGTACGCCGACAGCCGCTGCAGAATCGTATCGAGAATACCGCCCGTCTCGCCCGCTTCCACCATGTTGTAGTAAAGCGCGTCGAATACCTTTTCGTACTGCTTCATCGAGGCAGACAGCGTCGCGCCGCCTTCCACCGAGCTGCGCACGCCAGTCAGGATCTTCTTGAAGGCGATGTTCTCCTGCTGTCCCGCAAGAATCTCCAGGCACTGCACCAGCGGCAAGCCGGCGTCGATCATGACCGAGAACTGGCGTGTGAAGATGGCGATTTCCTTGTCCTTCACTTTGTTGCCGCCGAAGGACGGAATATTGAATTCCTTCCCCTTCTCGGAGACTTTGCTGACGCTGATGTTTTCCCGCTTCAACGACGCCTGCAGCTCCGCCTTGTTCGTGGCGGTGCGCTCGCCCGTCACGCTCGTCCCCGCTTTGTTGGTGCCCTTATATGTAAAAACCGGCATCGCTCGCCTCCTCTATCCCTTTATCCCGTTAGCGCCGAACCGGCGCCTTGCCCGCCCCGCCCTGCGCCGATGTTGCGACGCCGCGGTTGATCAAATCCTGCAATTCGTCTTGGTTGGAAGAACGCGCGAGCGCCACATCCAGCGAAATCTCTTTCTTGAAATACGCATTCGCCAAGCCCTGGTTGAACGTCTGCATGCCCGTCGTACCCGTGCCGGTCTGCATCGCCGAATAGACCTGGTGAATTTTGTCTTCGCGAATCAGGTTGCGGATCGCGGCGGTCGGAATCAGGATTTCCATGATCATCGAACGTCCGCGTCCATCGATTCTCGGCAGCAGCGATTGGCAAAGAATTCCTTCCAGCACCATCGAAAGTTGCGCGCGTACCTGCGGCTGTTGGTGCGCGGGGAAAACGTCCACGATACGGTTGATCGTCGAAGCCGCCGAGTTCGTGTGCAGCGTGGCGAACGTCAAGTGGCCGGTTTCCGCGATGCGCAGCGCCGATTCGATCGTCTCGAGGTCGCGCATTTCGCCGATCAGCACAACGTCCGGATCTTCACGAAGCGCGGCGCGCAGCGAATTCGAAAACGAGTGCGTGTCCGAGTGCACTTCGCGCTGGTTCACCAGGCACTTTTTGTGGTTGTGCAGGAATTCGATCGGGTCTTCGATCGTAATCATGTGCTCTTCGTGCTCGTTGTTGATCTTGTCGAGCATCGCAGCCAACGTCGTGGACTTGCCCGAACCCGTCGGGCCGGTTACCAGGACCAGTCCGCGCGGCTTGTCGCACAGCCCCTTCACCACCGGCGGCAGGGCCAGCTGGTCGAAGCTCTTGATTTCCCACGGAATCGTACGGAAGACAGCCGCCACCGCGCCGCGCTGATGGAAAATGTTGCCGCGGAAACGCGCCAGGCTCTTCAATCCGAACGAAAAGTCCAGCTCGAGGCTCTCTTCCAGCCGATGCTTCTGCACGTCGGTCAATACGCTGTAGGCCAGGGCCTTGGTGTCCGCCGCCGTCAAGGGGGGCATGTCGAGCGGCCGCAGCTTGCCGTGAACGCGGATGCGCGGCGCTGTGTTGGTCGAAAGGTGCAAGTCGCTGCCGCCCATTTCGATCATCTTCTTCAGTAGTTCGCTAAGCGTGATGCCTGCCATCTCTTCCTCCAAAACCTTCGGCTAAGAAATTAGAGAACCGTTTCGCGCACGACTTCTTCGAGCGTCGTCATCCCCGCCGCCGCCTTAATCAATCCGCTGCGGCGCAGCGTGATCATTCCGCCTTCCAGCGCCTTCTTCTTCAATTCCAGCGCCGAAGCACCCACCAAAATCAATTCGCGAAGCTCGTCCGTAATTTCCATCACTTCATAAAGTCCGGCGCGGCCCTTGTAGCCCGAGTTGTTGCACGTCGCGCAGCCTCGTCCGTGGTACACCGTCGTCGTCTGCGCCTCGGCTTCCGTATATCCCGCATCCACCAGCGCTTGAGGCTGGATCGGCATCGGCTCTTTGCAGCCGACGCACACGCGCCGGACCAGGCGCTGCGCGCAAATCAAGTTCACGGAAGTCGCCACAAGGAACGGCTCAATACCCATGTTCATCAAACGGCTGATCGTCGATGGCGCGTCGTTCGTGTGCAGCGTGGAAAGCACCAAGTGACCCGTCAGCGCAGCTTTCACCGCGATTTCCGCAGTCTCAAAGTCTCGAATTTCGCCGACCAGAATGATGTTCGGGTCTTGCCGCAGGAAGGCGCGCAGCGCGGACGCGAAGTTCAATCCGATCTGCTCTTTCATCTGGACCTGGTTGATTCCGGGCAGCTGGAATTCAACGGGGTCTTCCGCCGTCATAATGTTCGTATCGACGACGTTCAGCTTCGCCACCGACGAGTACAACGTGTTCGTCTTGCCCGATCCCGTCGGCCCGGTCACCAGGACCATGCCGTAGGGCCTCAGAATCTGCCGCTCGAATTTCGCCAGCGACTCGGCCTCGAAACCCAGCTTCGTCATATCGAGGCGAAGGTTCTCTTTATCGAGAAGCCGCATGACGATCTTTTCGCCAAACAGCGTCGGCACCGTCGAGACGCGGAAGTCCAGCTCCTTCTTCTTCCCGTCTTTCAGGTACTTGATCATGATGCGGCCGTCTTGCGGCAGCCGCTTTTCGCTGATATCCAGCTTCGACATGATCTTCACGCGGCTGGTGATCGCGTCCTTCAGCTTCAACGGTGGCGCCATCACGTTCTGCAACATGCCGTCGATGCGGAACCGCACTCGCAATTCCTTCTCGTAAGGCTCAACGTGAATGTCGCTCGCGCCGCGCTTCACCGCGTCGGTCAAGATCAAGTTGACGAGCTTGATGATCGGCGCCTCTTCGGCCGCCTTCTCCAGAGTCGCCAGGTCCATCTCGGCTTCTTCCGCCGATAGCTCCACCTGCGCCTCTTCCCCCGCAAGGTCCTTCATCACCTTGTCGAGTTCTTCCACGCTTTCCACTTCGCCGTAAAACTTGTGAATCGCCTCCGCAATCGCCGTCTCCGACGCCACCACCGGCTCCACATTGAAACCGGTCATGAACTTGATGTCGTCCATCGCGAACACGTTCGTCGGATCGGTCATCGCGATCGTCAGCGTCGAACCGACGCGCGACAGCGGCACGATCTGGTAACGGATCGCGGTTTCCTGCGGCACCAGCTTGATCACCGCCGGATCCACTTCGTAGAATTTCAGATTGATGGAGGGTACGCCGTACTGCCGCGACAGCACTGCCGTGATGTCGTCGTCACTCACCAGACCCAGCTTCACCAGCGTCGTGCCCAGCCGTCCGCCCGTTTTCTTCTGGTGCTCGAGCGCCTGCTTAAGCTGATCCGCTGAGATCAGACTGTCTTTGACCAGAATTTCGCCGAGCCGTGAAGACATGGATATCCGTGAGAGCGGTTAGATTTCCGCCCGATGTCGCAGCGTAGCATGTCGGTTCGTAGCGCCGCGTTGCCGGCTCAAGCCCTCGTGGTGAATCTGCTAACACTCGATTGGCCGCATAGGAACCTGTTCCGCCGAACAGGCTTTTTGATACCCCTGTACTGGCGTACAGGTGTTTCACTCTGAACGACTTACATCCCGCTAGCGATTCTCGCGAATGGCCCACTTTTCCCGTAAATCCGGTCCGCTTTTCGATCGGCTTTTCGCGCCGTTTTTCGCTGATCGACGCACCGAACTGCACTTCTTCGTAGCCCCTCGGCGAGTCCTCTGCTACGATGAAATTCGCTCGTCGGGCGGTTAGCTCAGCGGTTAGAGCGTCCCGCTTACACCGGGAAGGTCCGGGGTTCAAATCCCTGACCGCCCACCAACCCTACTTGCGCTTCCGCTCTTTCTTCAGTTTCTTGATTGCCGCTTCCGCTGCGCGACCGCGTGGCAATCGGCCCTTCATCTTCGCGGCTTCATCGATCTGTGCCGCCGTCCAAAGCCTCACATGCGGCGCAATCGCGTCGGGCGCGTCGATCAGCCCCATCTCCGCCCAGTTGTAGAGAGTTTGTCTGGTAACTCGAACTTTTGCCGCTGCTTGCGTGGTGGTGAAGAGTTTTTGTTTCATGCGCTGATGCTACGGCGCGATAGACACTCCGTCAAGTATTTGCTAGCCTGATTGCCTAGGGAGTAAGTTTCGCCGACGTGAAAAATCCTCGCCTCATGCACCGCATCATAGCCGCCGGTTACGCCGCTCTCGGCCTCGCTCTTTTTTTCACCGGGCAACCGCATGCTGCGTACGCCTTCGTCGCCATTGGCAGCGCCTGGCTGGCGATTTCCTTCACGCGCTTCGCCACGAAGCAATCCATCACGAAATAAGTCCGCCACCGGCGCCTCCACCGCGGTCTCTCCGGCATTTCATTTCGTAAACGCTCGCCCGAAACCGTCCCGATTGTGTTTTAGTACGACGAGTACCTTCGCAACCGATCGAGGTCCACCGTGAATCTCACTCGCACCGCATCCCTTCCGCTGCTTGCGCTCGCGCTTTCCGCATCGTTTGCCCACGCGCAGGGTTCTCCCGCGCCATCGTCGCCCGGCAACGCGGCCGCGCCGCAAGACACCTTCACCTCCGAACCCGACGGCACCGTTCACATCACGCGCACGATCCCGCCGCCGCCCACCGTCAGCCCCGAAGCACAGAGGTGGCTCGATTCCTTGAATCACATCGACCGCAAGCCGCAGACGCTCGCCGAGCGCCGCGCCGGCACCGACGCCTGGCGCGCCCGAGGTTCCGCCGAGGCTCGCCGCATCTTCCCCGTCAACATCGCACAGCAAACTCTCGCCGGCGTGCCCGTGGACATCGTCACTCCGCTCGAAACGCCCGCCGCCCACAAAGACCTGATACTCATTAATCTCCACGGCGGCGGCTTCAACTCGGATTCTGGCTCGGTGATCGAAGGTGCGCCCATCGCCAACCTCGCAAAAATCGAAGTCGTCGGCGTGTACTACCGCCTCGCGCCAGAAAACCCCTTTCCCGCCGCCGTCGATGACGTCGTCGCGGTTTACAAAGAGCTTTTGAAAACCCACAAGCCGAAAAATATCGGCATATTCGGCACCTCCGCCGGTGCAATCCTCAGCGCGGAAGTTTCCGTCAAACTCAAGCAACTGGATCTCCCGCTCCCCGCGGCCATCGGATTCTTCACCGGTCTCGCCGATTTTTCGCGGCCCGGCGATTCGCGCCAGCTTTTCACCCTCGACGGTTTTCCCGGCCCGCTCGAGCCTACCTATCCTGCCAGCGGCACCGACGACGGCTACGTCGGCAAAACCGATCGCAGGGATCCCGTCTTGTCGCCGCTGTTCGCCGATCTCCACGGCATGCCGCCCACGCTTCTCGTCACCGGCACGCGCGACGCGCTGCTCAGCAGCACCAGCATCTACGAGCTGGCTCTGCTCCGCGCCGGCGTGGACGCACAACTCGTCGTCTTCGAAGCCATGCCCCACGCCTTTTGGTACCACTTCGATTTCCCCGAATCCCACCAGTGCCTTGAACTCATGGCTAAATTTTTCACCGACCATCTCGGTCGCCCCGCAAAATAACGCTCGCAGCGCGTGTAACATAGATTGTCAGTCTGTGCGGACCGCGAGGGAATCTTTTCACGCGCTTCACGTCGCTCTCTCCGCGGCACTCAAAAAAATTTCCGTGCCGTCAAGCCTTTCGCTTAACGCTCCGCCTCACGTGTGTTACACTTTTACGGTTGTCAACGATTCGGGAAGGCACTCAGCTCAGCGCTGTGCAGGCTTGCCCCGCATCACCCCAAGCGGGGGGACGTAGTTCAGTTGGTTAGAACGCTGCCCTGTCACGGCAGAGGTCGCGGGTTCGAGTCCCGTCGTCCCCGCCATTCCTAGCACAAACATTGGAGTTCCCTCCAAAATCAAGTTTCACGCCTCTTAACTTCAGGGAGGGCTGCGCATGCCGGATCAGCCTCGCGAGTTGGTGCAGAGCTACTTTCATGGGTGCAAAGCCGCACTGAATTGCGGCGACCTGATTCGCGCAGGCTTCGAATCAAACTACGCGGAGGGCCTGCGATCGCAGTTCGTTTACTTCACCTCGAATTTGAATGTGGCGGTGTGGGCAGCGGAATTGTCGAGCGAAGATCGGCGTGGACGGATCTACGTAGTGGAGCCGATAGGTGCGCATGAGAACGATCCGAATGTGACGGACAAGAAATTCCCAGGGAATCCGACGAACTCCTATCGAAGCCGCGAGCCGCTGCGTGTGATGGGTGAACTGATCGGATGGCATGGACATCCGTCCGACGAGATTCGCGCGAGAAAAGAGAGACTCGAAAGCTTGTTGCGCACTCGCGAAGCCGGGATCATTGAGTAGCATCTCGTCGAGGCGAAACAGATGTCCATCGTCGCGGCCGTAAAAATATTGTGCCCTCCGTGAGGAATTCCCGGGTTTCGAACGTTCTGTGATCGAGATGTGAGAAAGCGAGGTATGTGACGTGCGGCGGCGAAAGCTGTTGCGGGCGGCATTGCTGCGCGCGAATACGCCCCGGCTGCCGTGCTATCCTCCCTTCGCGAATCGATTTCTTCATTGGAGTTATCCCTTGAGCCGCCTAACCAGTCTGCTATTTTTGCCCGCTCTGCCTCTGCTCGTGGCGTTCGCCGCTCCAGCGCAGTCGAACGCGACGAGTGCTCAGCCGAAGATCATGCGGCTTTGCATCGGCCCCAACCCCACCGACTGCGCGAACCTCACCTGGGCCCGCGACCACTACGATGGGCGCCGCGACAACGAATCCCAGCCATCATCCACGTACACCGTCACCGTGTGGTCAGCCGATCGAGTGGAGCTGACGGGCAAGGCAAACACCAGTTCTGGCTACGTCGAAGGCACATTTCACGGCAGGATTTCGCCCAGTGGCGGCAGCCTGGTTGACGCCGTCGATCAGTGGCGAACCGCAGCCGGCTTTTCGGGCAACCTAGATTTCACGCTCACTTGGTCCACTGACCCATCGAACGCAGTTCCCGTCGCCCAACCAGCTCCGGCCGGGACTCAGGCCCCGCCACCTCCGTTGCATCCTCCTGTCCATCACTCTGACGCATCCACTCCACCCAGCGGCGACTCGTCCGATTCCTCCAGGCGCGCTCAGCCCCGCCAATCGGTCGCGCCCGCCAGCGTCGCCAATAAATTCAGTCAGACCGCGGTCGCTCCGCCAAAAACAATGCGTCTTTGCGTCGGAAACGAGTGCGACAACCTGACGTGGGTTGACGACCACTACGAAGGCCGCAAAGACGGACAGACCGCAATCGCAACGCGATATTGGATCACCACATGGCACAGCGATCATGTGGAGTTCGTTGGGAAAACGGCCACGGCCGTCGCCAACGGCTTCCCCGCCCAAGCCAGCTACACCGGCAAGATCGCGCCAGACGGTCTTAGCATCGCGGACGGCAATTTCGATTGGCACGTTGCAACCGCCGGTTCGGGTTCCGGCCATTTCACTTTGACGTGGACTGCCGCTGCGGCGAAAGCGGCGATGGCTGACGTGGGCCCAATCGAAGCGCCACATCGCTCCAAGACTCACCCGAACATTCTGCTGCCCGGCGGCGCGTCCGAAGTGTACGCAACGTATCCCAGCGACGTCCGCGCGATTCTCATGCAGCAGCATCCTCTGCCATCCCAGGACGCGCTACTCCCCTGCGACGACACAAAAGACGATGACGGTCTCAGCATCAAGGATCCAAACGTCGCGCTTGAAATCGGAAGATACGCTCTGCGCAGAGGCGAGTTTGCCCGCGGGCACTGCTGGCTGAATCACAGCGCTTACTTAGGCAGCAAAGATGGCGAGGTGCTTCTCGGGGTAATTCATCTAATGGGATGGGGCAGCCCGAAAGACGAAAAAGGGGCATTTAAATTCTTCATGGACGTGTACCGAAGTGGCAATCCTTGGGCGGCCTATTTCCTCGACCGGTGCTACAGGGAAGGAATCGGAGTCGCCGCAAGCACCAAGTGGGCCGGCCAAATTGAGACCTCGTCCTTGCTAAGTGATGATGCCCAGACAATGTATGCCTTGATCGACTCCGATGATCTCGAAATTCAGAGGCAGAAAGAACGCGACGACTTGATTCAACACCCGCCAACGAAACCTTCCAATTGCGCTCCGCGTGGACACTCCACGCCGTATGACGACCGCCAAGCCGACGCTCACCGCTGTGATCCAATCGTGGATCAACCCGAACTCGCCCGGGAGCTTCAAGGGATCGACGACCGCTACGCCGCCATCAAGTAGCCAGCTCCGCTTCTACGCGTCGGCTGAGGCGCCGCCAGATGGGTGCCCGCGAGGCTGTCTCCGTAGGCCGTGGAATAGCCTGACGCGCAGGCTTTTCCCGGACGAAGATGCACCGGGACAACAGGCACGGGTGATGGCGGATGGAACGATGGCGGTATTGGAAGAGTCCGTCGTCGAATTCTGCGAGCGATCTAAGCCTGTTCCGGAACCGGCTCCCATAGCTCAATTGAATTCCCCTCCGGATCCTTCATCCACGCAAACTTCCCGATGCCCTCGTATTCCTCGGTCTTGTCCACCGTCGCGCCCTTGCTCTTCAATTGGCCAAGGAACTCCGCCATGTTCTTAACCGTGTAATTGATCTTCCCCGTCCGAGGCTTCCCGGCAATGTCGTCCTTGGCCGCCAGAATCGACCACGCGATCGTCCGCTTCATCTTCGGATCATCGATTTGCCGGTAATCGAACGCGGCGTACACCGAACTGCACTGCGCGTCCGCCTCTTGAAACGCGATTCCGAGCACGTCGCGGTACCACCCCGCCAATTTCTTCACGTCATTCGAAAATAGAAACGCGCCGCCAATTCCATCGATCATCAGTCCCGTCCTCCGCTTAGGTCCGCCGGCTTCCGCACCGGCAGGCATAAATCCAGTACGCAGTGCGACCAATCCATCGCCTGCTCTTTATTCAAAAATACTTCCAGCGCCGGCGCATGCTCAGGCTCGTACTCACTCCGCACCAGCCAATCTCTATAAAGGTAGTCCCACGCCGTCGCGATCAGATCCAAATTGCCGGCGACCTTCACCACCGCGTACCGCCGAGCCGGCATCGTCATTTTCGACATCCCCGGCCCGCACGCAAATCGCGACGTTGGCGCAAAACAAATCTCGTATCGATACAGATGCTTCGGCGTCACATGTGGATCGTCCACCGTCATTCCGAACAGCGTCCCATCCGAGAAACAATTCTCGCGCTTCGCCCAGTCGATCACGGTCTTCATCGCCGCGAGCACTTTGTCAAAGTCGAACGCGTTCGTGACGCGGATGTACGCGACGTGCCTCTCCGGAAAATCCACCAGCTTCACCGGAAACGCGGCCTTCTTTTCCTCCGCGCTCATCGCCACACCATATTCGTCTTCTGGCGCGAGCGCTTTGCGGATCTTGCTATTTTTAATTTTTCCGCCGCTTCTCCGGAATCCACTCGGCGATGTTCCATATCCAGCGCGGAACGCGCGCGAAAACGTAGCCGACGACGAAAATCCGCACTCCATCGCCACCTGCGTCACGCTTGTACCCGAATAGCGAAGCAGCCGTGCCGCCTTCTCTAGCCGCAGCCGGTTCGTAAAGTGATTCAGCGTCTCTCCAGAGACCGCCGTGAATATCCTGTGAAAGTGGTACTCCGAAAAGCACGCCACCCGCGCCAGCTCAGCCAGCTTCACTGGGCGGTCCAGATTCTCGCGCAGAAAATCGATCACCCGGTCGATCCGTTGCGCATAGTCACTTGTGGCTCGAGGTTTTCTGATTCGCGAGGATGCGTGTGGCATGAAATCCTAATCCGAAATTGTAGCGGCCAGGTGTGCCGCAGACGTAACGCTCACTCTTGCGGGCGCTTTTTGTTCGCCTTGATCTCAGCCAGCCGCCGCCTAAGCTCGAACGCAATTTCCACCGCCGAAAGATTCTCGGTGTCGAACCCAAGTCTCTCGAGCCGCTTATCGCCCGCTAAGGCGGCCACGCTTCACGTACCACGGCGCATCCGGCACGCTCGATTTACCGCTGTCGTCCGCACTCGGCTCCATCTTCGAGTCGCGCGATGAATCTTTGCTGTCGTCGTCTTCCATCTCCGAAGTATATTCCGTCCGCGCCCATACCCCGCTCAAAGAATTCCTCATGTACTGAAGCCGTGTCGGATACTCTGAACCGGCCTTCACTCAACGCATTTCGCACATTCGTTTCGGCCCGGCGCGCCATGGCCACAACGCCACCCAATTCGTCCGCAGCCCGCGTTAGCGACGACGCGTTCACCGTCGTCGCCATCAGCGTACTCGCCGCAATCTGCGCAAATGTGATCCACGAAGGCCTGGGCCACGCCGCAACCGCCTTGCTCACCGGCGCACAATCGGGCGTCCTCACCACCGTCGCGTGGACCAGCGGTTTCGATTCGCGCCTTATCGCCGCAGCCGGAACACTCGCGAATCTCGCAGCCGCCATTTTGTTTTGGATCGCGCTCCGCAGCCTAAAGAGGACGGGCGTTCATGTCCGCCTTTTCCTGCTGCTCACCTTTGCGTTCAATTTGCTAGACGGCACCGGCTATTTCTTATTCTCCGGCGTCGCAAACTTCGGCGATTGGGCCACTGTTATCGCGGGGCTTACGCCCGGTTGGTTGTGGCGAAGCCTGTTAGCCATTGGCGGAACTGCGGCCTACTACGCATCTGCCCTGCTCGTCGGGATCGGGCTCGTTCGCTTCGTCGGCATCCCGCGAGGCGACCAGCCCAGGCTGCGAAAGTTGACGTTGCTCGCCTACATCACCTCGATTGTTCTCGCCTGCGCCGGAGCGCTGCTCAACCCATTTGGCATCCAGCTGCTCTGGCAATCCGCGCTTCCCGCCACTCTCGGCGGCCACTCCGCCCTCATGTGGCTGCAATACGCCATTCCGAAGGGCGCCACGTCTGCGCGCGCTGACGACCGCATCTCGAAATCGTATTCTTGGATCGCGATCGCCGCAGTTATTGCGTTCGCGTATATCTTCGTGCTCGGCCGCGGCGTCAGCTTGCACCGCTAGCAGTCCATCCCGCCACTTGCTCCGAATAGAACAGCCTCATATCCTTTTCGCCGCGATATTTCGATCTGCGCTTCAGGAGAGGATCATGCTGCCCAGCACCGTCACAGACCTCAAAGCTTTCGTCCCCGCGAGAGATTCCGCTCTCGCGCGCCAGTTCTACGTCGATCTCGGCTTCACCATCAACTTCAGCAACGACGACATCGCGGAGCTGCAGATCGGCTCGTTCCGCTTCCTACTCCAGACCTTCTATGTGGAGCAGCACGCCGGCAACTTCATGATGAGCCTCAACGTGGAAGACGCCGACGCATGGTGGGCTCACATCACGAAACAGGAAATCGCAAAAAAATACCCGGGCATCATGTGCAAGCCGCCCGCGCTGCAGCCGTGGGGACTTCGCGTCGTTTATATAAGCGATCCAACAGGCGTCCTCTGGCACATCACCGAGCGTCGCAAATCGTAACGGAACGCTGCATATCGTTCACGTCTCTCTTGCGCCTGCAAGGTTGGAGATGAGCGCAAACGCAGCAATCGCTCACTTCTCCTTCTCGAGCTCCACCACCATCACCTCGATCGGCTCTGTCCCCTCATTCACATCCGCATGCTGCTTGCCCGGCGGGTTCGCCGGCAGCCAGTACGCGTGCCCCGTCTCCCACGGATGCTCCTCGGATTTCCCGCTGTCCTCCGCAATCTTCATCGTCCCGCCCTTCAAAGCGATGATCACGCGCGGATGCTCGTGCCGGTGCATCGTGAGCGGCTGATTCGGATAAATCACCGACCTCCAAACCTTCACCTCTTCATTTTCAAATTGCGGAAAGCGCTGCGTCGTCGCCGCCTGCTGCGACCGCGTCACCACAACGGTCGCACCCACCGCCACCAACACGTGCGTCACCCACCGGTTCATCTTCCCTCCATCGCGCAAAATCTTGAATTCCAGGGCACGCACGACAATCAACTCCGCGCCTCGTCGTTCGAATACAACCACCACGCAGTCGCCAAGTCCTGCACGATGTGCCCGATCGACTTGTACACCGTCACTTCCTCCGCCGACCTTCGCCCCTCCATCGTACCCGCGAGCACCTCCCCAATTTCTCCCGCGATGTGCTCGTCGCCGATCACTCCCGCTTCCTTTGCGCGCAAAAATTCCGCGCCCTGCCGCAAAATCCCCTCGCGGCTATCCACGATGAATCTCGACCGCGCCACCAACTCATTGTCGATTTCCACCGGCCCCGCATAGCTCGACCCAACCACATTCACGTGCGTCCCCGCCTTCACCCACGCGCCGCGCAATATCGGCTCCGTCGCCGCCGTCAGCGTACATATAATGTCCGCGTCCGCCACCGCATCCTGCACAGTCGCACTCACATCCACCATCACTCCAGAGATCGCTCCGCTATTGCGCTCCGCAAACGTCTCCGCCTTCTCGCGCGATCTTCCCCAGACCGTCACTCGCTCAATCCGTCTCACCTTCGCAATCGCCCGCAGATGAGTCGCCGCCTGCTCCCCACAACCAAGCAGCGCCAGTCGCCGCGCATCGGCTCGCGCGAGCGCATTCGTCGCCACCGCGCTCGCTGCCGCCGTCCGTATCGCCGTGATCTCGCCCGCATCCACCACGCACACCGGCGCGCCCGTCTTCGCCTCAAACAGCACCACCACGCCCTGATGCGACTGCCTGCCAGTAGCCGCGTTCCCGGCAAATACAGAAATAATTTTCGCGCCAAACGCGCTTCGCTCTCCCAGCGCCCCCGGCATCACTCCAAAAAGCCTTCCCTCCGAAAGCGGCAATATCGACCGCAGCATCTGCTTCGTCTCGCCGCGCGAAAACGCGATCATCGCCTCGCGCACAATCGGGATCGCCACGTCGTACGTCAACCGCCGCGCCACTTCCTCTCGCCCAATAAATCGCAATGCCTTCGCCCCCTCGATCACGACGTTCACGCCCCGCACATGTTGTCATCCGCCCCGCGCTCCAACAAAGTACAATGGTCGCCACCAAAGCACCGCGGGATTGCAAAGTGTCCAGCAACTACGTCGCACCCAGCATCGACGATTATCTCCGCAAGCGGCTCATGCCTGTCGAAGGCGCGATTCCGCACGTCCAGGGAATCGAAATGTACGGCAATTCGATTCCCGCAGGTACCGTCGGCGGCGATCTTTTCGAATACATAAATTTTCAGCAGCGCTACGACATTGACGCCCGCATCCAGCGCGCCCTAAAACTTTCCAAAGACTATCTCGAGCCGCTCCCCGCCGGCGCTCCCCCGCGCAATTCCGTGGACGATCACGTCCTCTGGCTGAAATCGCGCCCCAATTACGACCCGCTTCTCGAGGCTGCCTACCGCGAATCTCGCAGCTCCGAACAAATCCGCGTCGCCGAGGTTCTCAAAGCGCTCTACACCACCGCCGGCGTTCTGCTCGTTGACGCGCAGGGTCACGGCATCATCGCCGCCAAAATTGCCTCCACCGTTCACGATACGTTCCATGCCCTGATGCTCGCCGAACTCGACCAGCGCGGCCGCACGACGCCCGAATTTTTCGAACGCCTCAATCTCCGCCTCGCGCAGTCCGTCACCGCGCGCAACGCTCTGGGCCGCATCGAAAAAGAAGCCGCACAGGAAATCGCCACCATGCTCTACGGCGAGGTTCAACCCTACGGTACTTTCCGCTTCGTGAATTTCGGCCACCCGGCGCCGCTCGTCTATTCCGCCGAGTTCCGCAAATTCATGGACATCGATCGCAACCGCATGGTCCAGTTTCTCCCCCTCGGCGTGCAGATTCCCGAAGATCATCCCGACCGCAACCGCTATCTCTCGCTCGACACGCGCCAGCGCCGCGTCTCCCCCAGCGACGTCTCCGAAATTAATCTCATGAGCCCCGGCGATATTCTCTTCCTCTACACCGACGGCGTTTACGACGGCACCGACAAAGATGACCGCGCCAAGCTCGAAGAAGTCGTGCGCGGCTGCTACCAGAAATCCGCCAAAGAGATCTGCACCGCCCTAATGGACTTCGCCCTGAAACAAGACGACCTGCACCGCCAATCCGGCGAATCCGACCGCATCGACGACAAAACCGTCTTCATCATCAAGCGCACCTAGCGACGGGACACGAATGCCGCACCGCATGGCCCCAAAAAATTCTCGTCGCGACTTTCTCGCGACCGCATCACCGCCCGGCCAGTTCATTCCACTTCATTCGGCCCGACCCACCGCTTCTCCTCCTCATTCTTCCTCGCCACTCTGTAATTCAACGCCGCCGTCGTCCCCGCCGTCACATCCACCGTCACTCCCGTGATGCTCCGCGCGGCGTCTGACGCCAAAAAAACCGCCGTCGCCGCCACATCCTCCATCAATGGCATCCGCTTCATCATCGTGTCGTTCTCAATCCCCCGCAGCACCTCTTCCATCTCCCGCGGAAATTTCTCGCGTGCCTCCACAAACACCGCCGAATCCGGCGATCCGCCCGAACGAATATTCACCACGCGCACTCCGTGCGGCCCCAGTTCCGACGCGAGCAGCCGCGCAAAACTTTCAATCGCCGCGCACGCCACTCCAAATCCGCACGTGAACGGATATCCGATCCCGCCCGGAGTCGCCGTCAACGAAAGAATTACGCCCGCGCCTTGCTTCGTCATCGCTCGCCCCGCCGCCGTCGCCGTCACAAAATGGCTCTGCATCGCGAGCCCGACAGGCCGCGTAAAATCCTCCGCCCTCATCCGTACCAGCGGAATGTTCTGCACCACCTGATAGTCGATCGCGCAAAATGAAACATCGATCGTACCGCGCTCCCGCACCACTCCTTCGACCAACTTTTCCACATCGTCCACCCTCGTCGCGTCCGCCACCACCGCGTCCGCTTTCCCTCCCGCCGCCATAATTTCATCTGCGACTTTCTTCACTCGCGCGAGATTTCTTCCGGCCAACCTCACATGCGTCCCGGCCCGCGCCATAGCCTTCCCAATCGCACCGCCCAGCGATCCGCCCCCGCCATAAATCACAGCATTCTTCCCATTCATGCTCATCGCCCTCCCCTCTCACCGTCACCCTCTTCCGCCCAGCACTCTACTTCACATCCCCCAGGAATTCCGTCTTTGCCTGTCAAGACACCGCGCCTCGTCACCACGATTCGCCCCCAACCTCCGCTCACGCAAACCACCGCGCCTATGGAACTGCAGGCGCTCGCCACCGGTTTGCGCCCACTTCCACCACAATGCAGCCTCGCCAACTCCGCACTCTCCGTGCCCTTGAATTCGCGCACACGCGAATTCACACTGAGGAATGCCAGTGGCATGACGAATGTGCGCCTTTCGCCTCCCCCTCAGTGAAATGTTTCACGCTTTTTCACTTTTTCCTCAGTTGACGCGCACCCCAAACCCGCAATACCCTCCACGCAGTCTTCGATCCCAAACTCAATGCGAGACCTCCAAACCTCCGTCCTAATCGTAGGCGCCGGGCCAACCGGCCTCCTCCTCGCCGCCGAGCTCGCCCGCCGCAACGTCCCAATCCACCTGATCGACGCTCTTCCCGCTCCTCAGCACTGGGACCGTGCCACCGTCGTCCACTCCCGCTCGCTCCAAATCTTCGAAGCCATGGGCATCGTGGACGAATTTCTCAAAATCGGCTGCAAACAAAAAACAATTCACCTCTATTCGGCTGGCGCGAAGCTCGGCACCATCGACCTCGCCAATTGCGGCAGCACCTACAATTTCAACATTGGCGTCTCCGAAGAAGTCACCGAACGCATCCTCACCGCACAGCTTCGCAAATTCGGCGGTGAAGTCCATCGCGCCTCGCGCCTTGTCCGTCTCAAATCGACCGAACCCGGCGTCCACGCCACCATCGAGCGCAACGGTCAGACCTACGCGATCGACGCGAGCTTTATCGCCGGCTGCGACGGCATTCACAGCCCCACGCGCGAACTCACCGGCATCGCCTTCGAAGGTCACGACATCGAAAAGCCCTGGGCCGTGTTCGACGCCTCGCTCTCCCGCTGGCCGCACACTCACGAAGGAAACTTCGGCTATCTCGACCAGCTGCCCATCATCCTCACCGCTCTTCCCGGCAACCGCTTCCGCGTTTATCTGCGACCGTCGTCTCCGGAATCCGACCTCGTCGCAGACGCCACCGCCACGCTTCATCGCTACGAGCCGCAGGCCAGCTTCACCAACGTCGAAAATCCCACGCGCTTCCACTGCCACACAAAGGTCGCCGCACATTTCCGCGCCGGCCCCGTTTTCCTCGCCGGGGATGCCGCGCACCTCTGCTCGCCCGCCGAAGGTCACGGCATGAATTGCGGCCTGCAAGACGCCTACAATCTCGCGTGGAAACTCGCGCTCGTCCACCAAGGCGTAGCCGATCCCGCGCTTCTCGATAGCTACGAAATCGAGCGCCGCCCCGTCGCCGCCGCCATCACGGTCTCCGGCGACAATACCGAACACGCGCACACTCTGGTCGATCCCGCCGACCGCGACAAGCGCGACGCCGCAATCCGCGCGCGCATCTCCGATCCCAAATCTCTCCAGGCAGACATGGTCGCCGAAACCGAACTCTGTTGTAGCAACGTGAAAATGTCACCCGAACGGCAAGGTAAGAATGTCACCCTCCTGAAAGATTCGTGTGCTCCAACCGAGTGTTTTGGTAATAGAGAGCCACTCGACCGTTGAGAGCCTGGTGAAGCTGGACTTTGGCGCCGGCGAAGCTGAAACGTCGGGGCTGTGGGGCGATTTGAAAGCGCTGGCCTTCCCACTGCACGACGTTGTCGTTGCTGACGATGCGATCGTGGGTGAAGCAGCAGATGCGTTCGAGATTTTCCGGGGCCGGGCGCCAAGCTTTGGCCGCTTCGCGCGGGGAGCGGGCGAAGCGGCGGTTGTAGTCGGCGGCAAAGCGGCGCAGAACACGATTGGCCGAGTCGAGATCGCAGGCGCCCGCCAGGCGAAGCTCGCTGGTGAGGCGATCTTGCAGGACGCCCCAGAGGCGTTCGATGCGGCCTTTGGCTTGGGGACTTTGAGCGGCAATGAAAGTAATGCCGAGTTGTTGGAGAGCACGGCCGAATTGGGTCGGTTGCCTCTTCCCCGCGAGTTGTTCTTCGACGGACCAGTGATCGTCATGGCGAACGAAGATACCGTTGCGATCACCGTAGAAAGCGAGCGGGACACCGCAGCGGCGCAGCAGGCTGTGAAGCAGGCGGAAATAGCCTTCGGAGGTTTCCGAGGGGAAGAACTGGGCGGCGAGAATTTTGTTGTTGGCATCGTCCTGAAAGCCGAGAGCGGTGAGCCGTGGGCCGCGACCTTCGAGCCAATCGTGCGGAGAACCGTCGAGTTGAACCAGTTCGCCTTCGCGAGCCGCACGCGGACGGCGCTGGCGATGAGCGGGCGGGCGGCGTTTGCGTGGCGGGCCAATGCCGGCGGCCCGCAGCAGACGGCGCAGCGTTTCGCGGCTGAGCGAGAAGCCTTCTTTTTCGACAAGCTTCTCCTGGAGATGGTGATCATTGAAGCCCGCATAGCGTGTACGCGCCAGAGCGAGGATGCGGTTGCGTGTGGATTCTGGGGTGCGCCGGTGGCTGGGCCGACCGCGGCTGACGTGTGCCAGAGCCGCTGCGCCGCCTTGCCGATAGCGCGATTTGAGCCGTTTGATGTGTCGAAGAGATCGGTCGAGCAGCTCCGCGGCTCTGGCACACGTCAGGGTTCCCTGCACACATTGCGAAAGGACCAGCACTCGTTGCAATTCCTTCTGACTCAACGTGCATGTCTCCTGTCTCATAGGGTGACATTTTCACGTTGCCGTTAAGGGGTGACAGAATTATGGAGCTAAGACACGCCGAAACCGAACTCTTCATCGAATACTCGCACTCGCCCATAATTTTTGGCGACCCGAATCCTCAACTCGCCCCCGGCTTCCGCCTGCCCGACACGATCGACGTACGCGACGCCAGCGGCCACAAAGCAAAACTCCACACGCACGGGCACCGCGCGGATCACTCACTAATTCTTCTCGGCGGCCCCGCCGCTAGTCACGAATCTCTCGCCAAGCTTCACGCCGATCTCTCCCAGGCCCTCGCCGCTCATCCGATCTTCGAATCCGTCGCCGCCTTCTCCACAAGCACAACGCCACCGTCGTCCAACGTGTCAAACATCGGCCACATCAGCGCAGACGCTGCCGCACTCCTGGGTATCGACGGCATCACGCTCTTCGTCCTCCGGCCTGACGCTTACATCGGCCTTCGTGCCGATCGCGACCACCTCGCCGCTCTCGACCGCTACGCCCGCGTCGTTAAATCCGGTCACAGCCAGTCGCGCGCACACTCGCAGAATTTTGCTCCGAGCGCGCCTCACGCGTTATAGTGAAAACACCTTGTGCCGGAGGCATTCCCCGTGATTCGTCCGATCCGCATCGCCCTCGCTGCCGCGTTCATTCTCGCCGTGTTCGTCATCGTCACCACGCGTGTTGACGCGCACGCGGTCCTGAAATCTTCCAGTCCCGCCGCCGGTTCCACCGTCACTGGCCCAGACGTGCCCATCTCGCTCACATTCAACGTCCGCGTCGATGCCGGCCGCTCCAAACTCCAGCTTCTTTTGCCCGGCGATGAAATTGCCGATCTTCCGTCCGGCACACAGCCTTCGGCCGACACGCTTACCACCACCGCCAAATCCCTCAAACCCGGCGCGTACTCCATACGCTGGCAAGTGCTCGCGCCTGACGGCCACATCTCGCGAGGGGAAATTCCGTTCACCGTAAAGTCGCCTGATGGTCACTGAGCTTCTCGGCGTTTTTGGATTTCTCACCGTCATTCTTCGCGCCGTAATCCTCTGCGCGCAGACGTTTGCCGTCGGCGGCGTGATCTTCCTCTGTTTCGTCGCCCGCCAGCCCTGGATGCGCAACGACGCTTGGGTCCGTCCCGCCACGCGCCTCGTCCGCTGGAGCGCGCTCACTCTCGCCTTCGCTCACATCTTCTTCGTCGTCGTGAATAGCCTGGTCCTCACCTCCTCCATCGGTCTCTCGATGCGCGAAGTCATTGGCGCGAACTTCGTCCTCGCTGGATTTCTCGGCGTCGTCGCCGGATGCACGCTTTTTTTCTGGCCCGGAGGCCTTCGCGGTCCCGCCAGCTACCTCACACTCGTCCCCGCCGCGCTCATGATCGCCGCCACCGTCCTCACCAGCCATGCCGCCTCGCGCATGGACGATCGCGCCACCCTCGTCACCATGACCGCGCTCCACTACCTCGCCACCGCCGCATGGCTCGGCGGCCTGCCCTGCCTCGCGATCTTGATGAACAATACTTCCGACCTCGACATCCTCTCGCGCGTCAGCAGCCGTTTCTCGCGCCTCGCGCAATTCAGCGTCCTGTTCCTTCTCGCCGCTGGCATCGTGATGAGCATCTATTACATCGGCTCCTGGAGCGCCGTGTACGGCACCGCCTACGGCGTGATGGTCACCACCAAAGCGATTTTCTTCCTCTGCCTCCTCGCTCTCGGCGCCGCAAATTTTTTTCTCGTCCGCGCAATGGGCACAGACTCAAACGATCCGGATACGAAGATTAGCCTCATCCGTTTCGCCGAAGCCGAAATCGGTATCGGACTCACCGTCATCCTCACCGCCGCCTCGCTCACTTCGCAGCCACCCGGCGTCGATCTCACGCAGGACCGCGTCACGCTCCACGAAATCGCCGTTCGCTTCGCGCCGCGCATGCCGCGCTTTCAAAGCCCGAGTCTCGATTCCCTCTCACCGTCTTCGAAGGAAATGCGCCGCAAAGCTAAACTCGCGGGCCGCAAACTTCCTCCCGCCTTCGTCCCCGGCGGCTCGATGCTGCACATCGACACACCCGGAGACATCGCCTGGTCTGAGTACAACCATGCGTGGGCCGGCGTCGTAGTTTTCCTGATGGGAATTCTCGCCCTGCTCTCGCGCAATCGATATTTCCGCTGGGCCCGCATCTGGCCGCTAATGTTTTTAGGACTCGCCGTCTTTCTCTTCTTACGCGCCGACCCCGAAAACTGGCCCCTCGGCCCCTACGGCTTTTGGGCGAGCTTCTCCAGTTCAGACGTGCTGCAACATCGCATCGCCGTGCTGCTCATCATCGCGTTCGCAATATTTCAGTACGGAGTCGAAACCAATCGCGTGAAATCGCAAGCCGCCGCGCTCGTCTTCCCCGCCGTCTGCGCGCTAGGCGGCGCGCTGCTGCTCACTCACACGCATGCGCTCAGCAACGTTAAGGAAGAACTTCTCGTCGAGCTCAGCCACGCTCCACTCGCCATTTTCGCCGTCGTCGCCGGCTGGTCCCGCTGGCTCGAAATTCGCCTGCCCGAGTCCAATCACGCGCGCCGCTATCTCGCCTGGGTCTGGCCCGTCTGCTTCATCATGATCGGCCTGATCCTGATGAACTATCACGAAGCCGACACCGCCGTCGTCGTGCAGAATGTCGCGCCGCTCCTCAAAATGCCAATCGCGCAAGCGCCGCTCCCTCCGTTCGCGGCGTAACTCCCGCGCCCGCTCCGCGTTAATATAGATGTAGCGATGAACGACGCCGCCCAATTGCACCTCTTCATCGAGCGCCTCAAGACACCCATCGGCGTGATGATCGTGATCACCGATGCCGACGGCAACCTCCACACCACCGACTGGACCGATCACGAAGACCGTATGTACAACTACATGGAAATCCGCTACGGCAAAAACTGCCTTAAACTCGCGCGCGCTCCGCGGCGAACCGCCGTCGCCAGCGCAATCGAACGCTACTTCACCGGCAAACTCACGGCCATCGACTCGATCCCCGTGAAGACCGGCGGCACCGACTTTCAGCAGGAGGTCTGGCGCGCGCTTCGCGCAATTCCCTGCGGCTCAACGATCTCTTACGGTCAGCTCGCCAAACAGATTCGCCGCCCCAAAGCCGTTCGCGCCGTCGGCCTCGCCAACGGTTCGAATCCCATCGGCGTCGTCGTGCCGTGCCATCGTGTGATCGGCGCTGACGGTTCGCTCACCGGTTACGGCGGCGGCCTCGAACGCAAGAAGTGGCTGCTCGAACACGAGTCGCGCGTCACGCGACTCTTCTAGCCGCCGCGAACCAACGTGACCACCACTTTCACCATCCGCCGCGCGCAGCCCGGCGACGAACCCACTCTCCGCGAGCTTCGCATCGCCGCGCTCACAGACTCGCCCAAGGCCTTCAGCTCCACGCTCGAGCGCGAGATCAATCGCACCGCGGACAACTGGCGCAAGTGGCTCACGCCGCCGAGTGTCACGTTCATCCTCGGGTCCGCGGACAATAATCCATGCGGAATCGTCGCGGGCGCACTGGAACCATCTGATTTATCTGTGGCGAACTTGATGTCGATGTGGGTCCATCCGTCGCAGCGCGGAACGGGTGCCGCTTCGGGACTCATTACATCGGTTCAACGCTGGGCTGCTGAACTAAAGCTGCGGGAAGTGCATCTCCAGGTCAACGAATCGAATCCCGTCGCACGCCGCTGCTACGAGCGCCTCGGTTTTCGCCCCACTGGTTTACGCGGTGTAAACCCAGTCACCGGCGAGCCTGAAATCGAAATGTCCTACGTTGTCCCCGCCTAGCACCTTCGCGCTCGCTTTTCCCGCAGCAGCGCCGAAGCCGATCGCGTCACGCTCACCAGCACAGTTCCCGTCGCGTCCACCGTCTCCACCAAGCCCTTGTCCGTCGCGTCTTCCCACACCGTAAGTCGCGAGCACGAAGTTCTCCACACATCCAGCGTCTCTTGGTAGGTGTGTTCCTTCGTCCCCACCCACTCGATCAAATCCAAAATAAAATTATCCACTCTCTCGCTCATCGCGAATCCGCCGCGCCAGAATCGGCGCGAAAAATCATTTCGCCTTCTCCGGCCACTTCATCGAATAAATTTGCACCGCGCTCGCGTCGTTCATAAACAGGAACTGCCCTTCGGGTGAAAGCCCGAGCGTGGGTGGCGGAAAATTCAACCATATGTTGATGCCGTCGAAGCTCGCCGCGAGTTGCGGTTTACCCTCGGGAACGGGGAGTTTGTACACTCCCGGAACGGCACGCGGACCCGGCTGGATGTTCGCGATGTAGATCGCTTTCGAATCAGGCGCCCAGACCCAGAATCCCCAGTCGCCATGAAATTCCAGAAGATCAGCCCACTTCCCGCTTTCCTCGGAGTAAATCACCAAACGCTTTGGCGGCGTGGCGACCGCGACCAGCCACTTCCCGTCCGGAGACCACGAGGCCACGTGGAAGGTCTTCGTGTCCGGCATGAGCGTCACTTTCCGCGTAGCCAGGTCCAGAATTTTCAGGCCCAGATTGTATTCGCCCCCTGGGTAAGGGTAATCAGAGAAGTAGATCGACTTACCATCAGGCGACCACGAGGGACCAACTTCCGTGTGGCCTTCGGTGGTGATTTTTTCCACCGGCCCGCCATCGACGCTCACCTTGTAGAGCTCGCTCCAATCTGAGAACGCGATCTGCGTGCTATCAGGCGACCATGCCGGCATCGACGCGATAGCATCAGCCAGTTTCAGACGTTCACTCCCGTCCGCTCGCGCCCGCCACAGCTCGGAACGCGGAAACGCCACGTACGCAATCCACTTTTTATCCGGAGAAAGTGTGATCTCGCTCGCGCTCAGTCCGCCGAGATACGGAGACCAGTGCTTCGCATTCGAATCGTAAGCCATGATCGCCGCTTGCGGCAGCCGTCCGACGGCGAAGAGCCGTTTGCTGTCGCGGCTCGGCACCATGTCCATCACATCGATTTTTTGCGGCGAAATGCGCGTGGCCGAGAGCTTTTTCCAGAACTCGAACCAGCGCGGCTCGACGGACTCGAACACGACGCTGGTGTCGCCGTCTCCTCCGATAAAAACGAAGCGCTTTCCGTCGGGCGTCCACATTCCATTGCGTGACGTACTGCCTTGCTTCAGACCAAAATCGATAGGGTGGGCATTTTTGCCGTCCGTGCCGATTTCCCAGAGCGCGTAATAAACACCTTTGTGCTTGCCGTCGTTGTCCATCGTGAAGCGGAGCGTTTTTGAGTCGGGTGAGAATCGCGGAGGATCGTCAAACCCGTTCCTGGATTTCCAGAGTTCGTGCGAGTTCGCTCCGTCGCTCGCCATCACTCCAAGCGAGTACAACCCGTCGTATGCGATCGACGCGCCGTCCGGAGAGAAAGCACCGTTGTTCACCAGCTCGCTGCTCAGCCGGCGCGGAGCGCCTCCGATCACGGGCGTGGTCCACAGCGTTCCCCGGTGGTTCTCATCGTTCAGGTCAGGCTTCAGCGCGAGCCACTGGGAGCCGTCAGGTGAAATATCCAGGAATAGCAAATCCCCGAGCGTCGAGCGCGAAGGCTCCACGGCTCCGCCGGTGACCGACATTTCCACGGGCTTGCCTAGCTCGTTGAAATACAGTCGCGTCCCGTCTGTGAAAAGCGGCGGCGATTTCAAATTGCTCGAAAAAGTAAGTTGATCCACCTCGAGTTCGGGTGGCGCGGGCGGCGCGGTGACGACCACGGCAACGCCAAGCACCGCGATGAGCGCGAGTGCGGCAGCACCGATCCACGCCCACACGGGAAATTTGCGGCGCTGCGACGCGCCACTACCCGCACCCGCGCCGGACCCACTCGCCAATTGCGTCGCCGTACCCAACGTTTGTGCCGTGTGCGTCGCGCTGGAACTGTGGCGCTTCAACCGCCGCAAATCCACCATCAAATCCGCTGCGGTTTGATAGCGGTCCGCGCGATTTTTCTCCAGAGCCTTCGAAACGATGCGCTGCAACTCCTCAGGCGTCTCGGAATTGAATTCGCGCAGCGGCTTCGGTTCGCCGCGTAGAATATCGCCCACCAGCGCCGCGCTGGAATCGCCGCGAAATGGCCGCCGGCCCGTGATCATTTCCTGCATCACCACGCCCAGCGAAAAAATATCGCTCCGCGCGTCCACGTCGAGCCCCTGCGCCTGCTCTGGCGACATGTACGCCACGGTTCCGACAATCGAACCTGTGAGAGGTCCGGCGAGGGGCTCGTTGCCCGCCGTGAGCGTGATCGATTCGTCCCCCGGCGCGCCCTGCGCGCGCACGCGCTTCGCAAGGCCAAAGTCGGCGAGCTTGATCTCGTCGTCGCCCGTGACGAACACATTTGAAGGCTTGATATCCCGATGAACGATTCCCTTTTTATGCGCCGCGTCCAGGCCCTCAGCGATCTGCATCCCGTATGCGATCGCCGCTTCGATCGGTATCGCACCGCCGGCCATGCGCGCCTTGAGCGTCTTGCCGTCGATCAATTCCATCGCGATGAACGCGCGGCCGTCCTGCTCCCCAATGTCGTACACAGTGCAGATGTGCCGGTTGTTCAACGCGGACGCGGCTTGCGCTTCGCGCTGAAAATGTTCGAGCGCGTGCGCGTCCTGCTCCACTTCAGGCGGAAGGAATTTCAGCGCGACCATGCGGCCCAGCCGCGTGTCTTCGGCTTTATATACGACGCCCATGCCGCCGTCGCCCAGCTTGGTAAGAATCCGATAACGCGAGCCGCCGCTCGAGCTGGAGGAAGAAGGGGTATCCGTCACGGCGCCCATCTTAGTTTTGCCCGCAAATTCATGTCAACGAAGTCCCCACTCGCCGTTGCCGGTCAGAGGCACCACGTTCACCCCTCTCCGGCGTTCACTACTTGTCCGCTCGTCCGCAGGCTCGCACTCTATCGGAGTGCGGCGGGTCCTAACGCCGCTTTGCAGCCATACCTCAGCTCGGCTTAATCACGCGCCCAGCGCGCAAAGCGGCTACTCCAAGATTTATTCTTTCAGCCGTTCCGTGAGTGCATCAAGGAATGGCAGCTGCCCGGTCATCAATTTCTCGCGCGCTTCGTCGAGGGAGAACCACCCGCCGCGATCGACTTCAGGAATCTCGAGTTTCTTACCCGAGCGCGGCGGCCACTCAATTTCGCACGTGTTGCTCGAAAGCTTCGACGGGTCGCAATCCCCTTCCAGCGCCCACGCGTACACCAGTTTGCCGCTCTTTTGCTTGACCATGCCGAGGTCGATGAACTCGCCCTTAGCCGGAAAGCTGGTCTCTTCCTGGAATTCGCGGATCGCCGCGGCGAGTGGCTCTTCGCCCTTCTCGAACTCGCCTTTGGGGATGGTCCATGAGGCGGCATCCTTACGTGACCAGAATGGTCCGCCGGGGTGCGCCAAAAACACTTCCAGGCGCTCGTGCCGGTGCCGGAACAACAGGATCCCCGCGCTTTGTCGGACGGCCGGCATCGTGGCCCCCAGTATCGCACCCCCACGAGCCGTTCCAGTCGCGACCTTCACCTCAGTTTCTGTCTTCCGCCGCATCGCGCCTAACCGAACTGCCAACCTCACAACCACCCCCATCGCCATCCATTCCTATTTTGGAACCAACAGTTCCGCCTGCGAGGCTGTCGAACCCGCGCGGAACTATTCCGTGGAATTGTGATCGCGCTCGAAAGTTTCAAGAGCGATGCCGCTAGCCGCCGGCGACACGAACGTTTTTGGTCGCGCGTCTCCGCTTGTGGCAAGGCACAGCCGCCACGTGTCGTCGTCTTCGAATTCGCCGGGAGTGAACTCGTAAATGCCGCGATTGGTGTTGCCCTTCTCGGGGCCTTCATCGAAAAGCATGTCCAGAGTGCGAGGGTTTGCGGACGAATCGAGCTTGAGCGTGCCGGCGCACGCGGTCTCCATGCCAAGCGTGGTGAAGCGGTCGCCCTCGATGATTAGACGCATCGCGGCGAAAACGTGAGGCGGGAACGCGTTGCCGTCGAGCTGGAGTTCGTGACGGTCCAGGTTCCTTGAAGACGTTCGAGATCACTTACGGTATCGGCCATTCGTTTCTCCGTGAGGTGCGGCCAGCGTGTTGCGAAATTCGAGTATAGCGGTGCGGCCTCTCGCGCCAACCGGGAGTTTCGATGAACGCGGCGCGCCTCGGCAAGGCTCAACATTGAAGGGGCGTGTGGAATTTTACGCGCGGGCACGTTGTATGATTTGTGGGCCATCCCACAGAAGCACCGAGCATCCGGGGCCCTACAATTTCAGGGCGCAAATGCACGCACAACGCATCTTGCATCTGCGCGGATTGCTATTCCGGAGAGGCGACTGATGCCGCAGCCCAGGAAGAACGCACCCGTTGCAGGAGTTCTCCTTGCCACGATTGCGTGCGCGATCGTAGTGACGCTCCACCGCACCGCTGCCGCCGCTCCGCAGGATGTGGCGCTCAGCGCCTTGCCGCACCTCGACCTGAAGCCCGGCCTCTGGGAATTTGCGGTGCACACCAGCACGCTCAGGCCGCGCACGATCATCGATACCCCGGAACTCGAGAAGAAGCTTGAAACGCTCCCTGCCGAGGATCGAAAGCGCGCGATCGCGAACGCCCAATTATCGGCGGACCAATCGCGCGAGCTTTCCGCCAAAGGCAGCGGCGGTAAAAGCAATCGCTGCGTGGCGCTGAAGGATATCCAAACCAACGAGCTGCTGAAGTTCAACGCGCAGGATGCTGAATGCAGGCGGACCGTCACTTCAACCTCGCAGAAAATTTCGATCGAGTACGCGTGTCCCAAGAAATCAGGTTCTTACACCGCCGAGGCGAGCACGGTGCTCGAACGGATCGACTCCGAGAATTTCAGGCTGACGGCCCGGACCGTGAATCTGGGCGATCAGCCGGCCACGACGACTTCCACGGTCACGGGCACATTTATCCGCGACGATTGCGCCGCGCCGAAGACGGCGAAGCAAATAGAGCAGGACAAGCGTCTCGCCGAAGCGCCGATCGCGGCGGCGAACGAGCGGCACGGAAATGATTACGAATCGGCGGTGACAAACCGCACCGACAAAGTAATTTCCGCGTACACGATTTTTGTGGAGATGTGGGGCGCCGGCCAAACACGCTCGCACATTTACGATTCGGCGACGCTGATGGACCGGCCGTTGAAGCCGCACGCAACGATTCGAGAAGGACAACCCGGAATTGTGGTGGACGTGAAGCCCGAGGCAGTGATTTTCGCCGACGGCTCCACGTGGGGTGGACCCAAGCAAATCGAAAGCATGATGCAGCGGCGCATGGTCCGCCTGAAGGCCCTGAAGTCCATCGGCGCGTCACTGTGCGATTCGCAGCGGAAGAAGCTTACTTCGGAGGACGCTGCGGAGGAGCTCGAGGCAAAGAAGAGGGCGGCGCCTTCGCTCGGCAACGACATGCTGAATGCGGTGCAGACCAAAGCGTACGACGGGACGATCACCTACATGCGCGTGCCGCGAAAAGGCGGCAAAGCGTCGATCGCGGACACGCTGAAAGCTCTGCAGGCCGACGCGACTCCACTGGCCGCAGATCCGGTAAAGGACGCAAACGGGAAACTCTACATCTCGAAACCGGAGACGGTGCTCGCGTGCAGCGCGGGCGGCCAATGATGCGCGGTGCTTGGCGGCGGCAACGTTGCTCGGGGCATGGGGTTCCGGCGGCTTGATCTCGGTTGGCTATGGATCCTTCCGGCTGCCCGACGCTACGGCGCGGTGGATGTGCCGCCGAGGTGA
The DNA here is from genome assembly GCA_963702125.1 of uncultured Acidobacteriota bacterium. Taxonomy (GTDB): domain Bacteria; phylum Acidobacteriota; class Terriglobia; order Acidiferrales; family UBA7541; genus Palsa-295. The sequence goes on along the minus strand of OY969716.1, from coordinate 1,054,782 downwards.
ATGCGATTCGCCGACGGCGGCGCGATCTGTGGATGCGAGCTGAAGTAGTCGGCGAGGGCGTCGGCGTCGTTGGGGCCAACCACGCGATCGGTGCCGCGCTGAAGTTCGAACATGTTGTCGCCGCCGTCGGCGAGGAAGCTGTTCACAGTAACGCGGTACTTTGCCTCGGGCGAGATGCGCCTGCCGTCGAGTTGGATAGACGCGCTGTCCACTTTATTGCAGGTGGGGCCGGTGGGATTGTAGTAGTAACTGAAGCTGGCGGAAACCTGCAGAACCCGGGCGTCGGATTGGCTGCCCGACCGGCTTCCGGACTGGCCTGGCCGAAAATCGAGCGCGCAGCCTTGGAATTGTTGCTCGAGGAGCGTTTTAATTTGCGCGCCGGTGAGCGTCATGGTGACGAGCGTGTTGCTGAAGGGTTGCACGGTGAAGATTTCGCCGTAGGTGACGGTGCCGTCGGCGCCGAAATTCAGAGGGGCGCGGATGCCGCCGCGATTCATGAACGCGATTTGAGCGCCGGCAGATTTTCGCGTCGCGGCGAGTTGCGCGTCGGCGACGAGATCTCCGAGAGGGGATTCTCCGGCGTCGTTGAGTTTGTTGGTGATGTCGGCAGTGATGGAGCCAGCTTTGCGTGTCGTGAGCGGCGCGGCGATCGCGGCGTAGGCATCGACGAGTTTCGTGACGGCGGGATCCGGTGGAACCTTCGGATTCGTGCGATCGACGACGATATTGCGCGCCGTGACGCCGGTGATTTGTTTGGTGGCGGCGTCGAGCGTGACGTTGATGTCCGTGACCAAGCGGCCGAAGGATGAAGCGCTGGTGACGGGGATTTTGCGTCCCGCGGAATCGGGCAGCTCGCAGATATATGCGGCATGCGTGTGGCCGGAGACGACTAGACCGACGGCGGGATCGAGATGCGCGACGATATCCGCGATAGGCGACCCAGCGAGTCCGCCTTCGCAGGCGTTGATATCGACGGGACCAGCTGCGACCTGCTGGCCGCCCTGATGAATAAGAACCACGAAGCTGTAAATTCCCTGCCGCTTTTCGAGATCCTGTACGACGTTATTAATGGTGGCGGCTTCGGCGGTGAATTTCAGGCCGGCGACGCCGGAAGGCGTGACGATCGTCGGCGTAGCTTCAAGCGTGAGACCGATGAACGCGATCGGGACGCCGTCGAACGTCTTGATCCCGTACGCAGGGAAAAGAGTTTTGCCGGTGCTCTTGTCGAGCACGTTGGCCGAGAGATATTGAAACTTCGCGCCCTCGAACGGAGCGGGTGTGCCGACCTTCGCGCCTTCGCAGGTGTTGGCGTCGTCTTTGAAGCAGCCGCCCGTCTGTTTGCGGAGCAGCTCGGCGCTGCCCTTATCGAACTCGTGATTCCCTACTGAGGAGAAGTCGAGGCCGATGAGGTTCATGGCTTCGATGGTGGGCTCGTCGTGGAAGAGCGCGGAGACGAGCGGGCTCGCGCCGATCAGATCGCCTGCGGCGACGACAACGTGATTCGGATTTTCAGCTGTGAGAGATTTCACGTAGGAGGCGAGTGCGTCTGCGCCACCGGCGGGCACGGCGGGAGATTGCGCGTCAGCCGGCATTTTGCCGGGCGATTGCAGATAGCCGTGAAAATCGTTGAAGGCGATGATTTTTACGGTGATGGATTTTGCGGACTGCGCCCACGCGGCCAGAAGCACGATGGCTCCGCATAGCGCGGCGAGTTGGCGCGCGCCTCGGCTTCGTGATTGAATGTGGTTTGCGCGCGGTGTTCGCTGCATCTCTCAGTCGCTCCGAGACCGGTCCCTCAAAAACTTCTAACACAGAATTGATATTCGAACCTGCATAATCCCGTGCAGAGGAGACTTTTATGGCGGCGGAACAATACAAGAACTTGATTATCGGTAGCGGCGAAGCGGGAAAGTTCATGGCGTGGACGCTCGCGCCGAAGGGCGAAAAGACGGTGGTGGTGGAGCGACGCTACGTTGGCGGCTCGTGTCCGAATACGAATTGCCTGCCCAGCAAGAATGAAGTGTGGAGCGCAAAGGTCGCGGACTTAGCGCATCACGCGGCGAAGTTTGGCTCGGTGACCGGCCCGGTGACGACGGACATGGCGGCTGTCCTGAGACGGAAGCGCGAGATGGTGGACGGTCTGATCCAGATGCACCTCGATCGATACAAAAGAACTGGCGCGGAGCTGACGATGGGTACAGCGACATTCATCGGCCCGCGCATCGTGGAAGTGAAATTGAATGACGGCGGGACCAGGACAATCGAAGGCGAGCGCGTGTTTCTGAATCTGGGCACGCGTGCGGCGATTCCGGCTGTGCCGGGGCTTGCGGAGTCCGCACCACTGACGCACGTGCAGATCCTGGAATTGGATCGCCTGCCGGAGTACCTCGTGGTAATCGGCGGCGGATACGTAGGCTTGGAATTTGCGCAGGCGTACCGGAGGCTGGGCAGCAAAGTGACGATTCTGCAGCTTGGGCCGCAACTGCTGTCGGACGCCGATCCCGACGTTGTGACGGAAATTACGAACTTGATGAAGGACGAGGGCGTGGAAGTGATCACGTCCGCCGATATCAAGAGCGTAGAAGGTCAATCCGGCAATCGCGTGAAGATTCGCGTCGATACGCCTTCGGGTACGCTCGTGATTGAAGCGAGCGACATTCTGGTGGCGACGGGCCGCATTCCGAACACGAGCGGAATGGGGCTGGACGTTGCAGGCGTGGCGCTTGAACCGAACGGCTACGTTCGCGTGAACGATCGCCTGGAGACCACGGTACAAAATGTGTGGGCCCTGGGCGAGTGCGCTGGGAGTCCGCAGTTCACGCACATCTCGATGGACGATTTTCGCGTGGTGAGCACGAACCTCGCGGGCGGGTCGCGGACGACGCGTGGACGGTTTGTGCCTTCCTGTTTGTTCACCGATCCTCAGGTCGCACACATCGGCCTTTCGGAGCTTGAGGCGGAGCGGACTGGAATTCCGGTGCGCGTGGCGCGAATTCCGATGGCGGCGGTGCTGCGAACGCGCACGATTGCCGAGACGCGCGGGTTTGCGAAGGCGTTGATCGAACTGACGGGCGACAAGATTTTGGGATTCACGATGGTGGGGCCGGAGGCGGGCGAGGTGGTGGCGGCGGTGCAGGTGGCGATGATGGCCGGACTTCCGTACACGGCGCTGCGTGATGCGATCATGACGCACCCCACGATGTCAGAGACGCTGAATGTGCTGTTTGGCGCTGTGAAGGCGATCGAACTGGGAGTGGCGCAGAAGGCCGGAGATTAGAGGCGCGCGCGGATTTCGGCCGGGTAGTCCGGGAAGTAGCTCTCGATCGTGGACAGACTGAACTGGCACATGATCGATTCTTTGGGTTCGCGTTCCAGCAGGTATTTGAACGAGGCGCGGAGAAGAGATTCGGGCGTTGCGGTCGAGGCATACTTGGCGTGCTCGGCGGCCGTGATGGTGACGGAGTGAGTTGTCGTTGAATCGCCTTCGGTGATGGTCACGAGGTAAGTGAACTGCGATTGCTTGGCGATTTCGATTTTAGGCTCGGCGTGGTGGTTCGGACGCATTCTCGCGGGGCTCCTGACAGACACATTTTGACATAGCGGCGAAGTGGTCGCCGCGCGCCCTTTTGGGACGAAAAGAGTGCGGCACCCGCAAAGGCGCGTCTCTGATGATTCGAGGCTGCGTCGCGACGGAATCAATCTGAAGGCAGACCGGTGGCTTCGCTGCCGCACTCCGGGAAAAGCGTATGAGGCAACGGCACACGGGCGAAGCCCGGCTTGTGCCAAGCGCCCGTCTAGAGGCGGAGGGGATTCACGACGGTGGCTCCCCAAGAGGCCGGCGCGGCGTCGCGAGCATGGCGCGCGAAGATCCAGTGGTGGCCTGCGTAGTCGAGCGCGGCGAATTGAAATTCGCCGTATTCGGTTTCATGCGGATCTTCAGTGATTTTCGCGCCGGCGGATTTTGCGCGCTGGTAACGCCCTTCCACATCTTCCACAAAAATCGAGAGGCTTTGCGTCCCGAAGCCGAGTTCTCCGGGAGTTTTCTCAATTGCTGCGGCGGCACGAATCATGAGCCACGCGTCGCCGAGGTGAATGAGCGAGCCGCTGGGTGCGGCGGGATTGCCGTAGCGGAAATATTCTTCGAAGCCGAAGGCGCTGCTGAGCCAATCGACGGCTTCGAGGACGCTGCGATAGTGGACATGCGCGAGCATCACGCTCGCGGGGACGGATGAGTTTTTAACCATCGATTGACCCACCTTTTGGCTTCGAGCTTTCGGGTTCGGGATGAATCAGCCGGCCAATTTCCCACTGATGGCCGAAGGGATCGACGACGCGTCCGATGCGCCAGCCGTGCCCCTCACCGACAGGAGAGACTTGTTTTGCACCGGCTGCAATCGCACGGGCAAAAGTTGCGTCCGGATCGGGTACGGTGAGGATGAGGCGGACCGAGCAACCGCCGATTGTTTCGGGGCTGGGGTGTTGGTATTCGAGTGATTCGTCGCTCACCCAGAATTCGGAGCCACCTACGGAGAGGCGCGAGACTGGATCGCCCGCGGGGTTTTCGATGTGATAGACCTCAACGGCACCAAACGCGGTTTTGTAGAACTCGATGGCGCGTTTACCGCCGCGGACGTTGAGCCACGGCGCAATAGACATTTTGGTGGGCGCAGGCAACACGGTCATTGAGATCCCCTTCCCGACTATATATACGTCCGGAGTGGGAGAAAATGTCCATGCGATGATGGGCCGCAGACATTTCAGGGCGAGATAACGGGAAACGCGGATGGATATCCAGGTGATCGAAGAGACGCTGCGCGAGACCGAAGCGGGGCGGAAGACTTTTCCGGAGTGCGTGAAGGCGCTGCTGGCGGTGGGCGTGGAGTCGTACTTCGTGGATTTCGCGAGGATGGAGAAGTCGAGCTATGGCGTGAAGGGCGAAACACACACCATGAAGATGTCGTTGCCTGCCACGCCGGTCGCGAAGACGTTTTCGAACGAAGGCGTGGTGGCGGCGATTCGCGCCGCGCAGCGCGACGAGATCCGGTACCCGGAATTTGTGAAGCGCGCAACGGCAGCCGGAGTAGCTGCGTATTGGGCCTATCTGACCGGTGAGCGCGTTGTGTACCTCGGGCGCAAGGGCGAGATTCACGTCGAGGAATTCCCGAAGGTTCCGAATAAGTAGCGCTGTTGGTCGGAGAGTGTTGCGGCTCAGCGCCTTCGGTGATGCGGCCGTTGAGCCGTTTTTATTGTGGAGCGTTTGCGTCGATGAAGAGTGTGAGCGGCACGCCGTCGGCCATGGCGGCGTACCCTGCGGGCGAAGGGTGCAGGTGGTCTCCGGAGTCGTAGGCGGGGAGCAGGTGCTCGCGGTTTTGCGGATCGCGCAGGATGGCGTCGAAGTCGATGACAGCGTCGAAGTTCCCCTTCGCGCGGATCCAGCCGTTGATTTTTTGGCGGTCGGCTTCCGTGCGCGGGCCGGGATGGTAGTAATCGGAGCCGGCGAACGGCGTGATGGTGGCACCGTACGCTCTAATTCCCTTCTGATGGGCGCGCGCGACGATTTGCTGGTAGGCAAATTCGATGCGCACGACCAGAGCTTCGTGTTCGGCCGGAGGCGGATCTTCCAGGCGCGCGAAGACGCCGATATCATTCACTCCTTCGAGCACAATCAAGTAGCGGACGCCGGGTTGGGCGACCACGTCGTCGTTAAAGCGCGCGATGGCGTTAGGGCCAACGCCATTGAGCAGGATGCGATTGCCGCCGATGCCCTGGTTGAGCACACCGACATCTGACGTAGCCCGTCCATTTGCGATGAGGCGCTTGGCGAGCAGGTCGGGCCAGCGGTCGTTCCCATTAGTGGTGGAACCGTGGCCGTCGGTAATGGAATCGCCGAGGGTTACCACGCTGCGCGCGTCGGCCGATGCCGCGACGTCAATGCCGGAGATGAAATACCAGTGATCGAATTTGGCGGGCGTAGCGAAGTCGTCGTCCGCGACGTGATTTCCGGCCTCGATGTAACTGGTGGCGCGCGAGCCGGGATGACCGGTTTCGAGCGGCGGTTGATCATCGAGATGAATCGATATGGCGAGATCGCCGGCGGGCGCGACGCTGAGCGCGATGGGATCGGAAACGTAGTCGGAGTTGGGAGGGATGGTGACGTCGCGCGAACCGAAGAACGTGACGACCGAATCTGTGCTGGCATCGATTCGCGCGCTGGCTGGATCGGCGCTGTGGGCGATGTGAACAGAGTCGATGTGAAGGGGCGCGTCGCCGTAGCGATTGGAAAGGTGCAGGCGGATTTTCGTGCCGCCGATCGAGAGGTGAACGATCTGGCGGAGCGTGCCGTCGCGCATGCTGGCGGGCGGGAGCGAGTTGGCCCACTCAACGAGCTGCTGCGACGCGGCCCAGGTGCCGACCCAACGTGGGGCAGATTGCGCGAACACGAGCGCCGCGGCGGACGTGGACACCGCAGCGATGAGCGCGCCCGATAAGATGCGTGCGCGGTACGTGGCGAATTTGACGTTCATTGCCGGAACATATTCGGCGAGGAATGCGAATGCGCGCAAGCAAAAACTCGGCGTGTGGAATGCGAGGCGCCTGTCGATATTAACGACTGGTCCGGGTGGGAGCGGCAGGCGTTAGCCGTTTCGACCGGCGTTGTGCGCCCGAAGCGATGGCGGCCACGGCGGCCTGCGCGCTGTCGGCTTCGGTGGCAAGATTTTCCAGGCCCACCAGCAGCGTGTGGAAATGGAGGATCTCCTCGAGTTCGAATTTCTGCGAGAGCCGAAGCTCGCGCACGGCGAGATTTTTGTCGCCGAGCGCCGCGAGTGCGAAAGTGAAATCGAACCGTTGATACTCGGTGCCCTTGATCGTGAGCACGTTCGCGAAACGATTGAGCGTGGTCTCGATCCCGGTCACAAGCGAATCGATTTCCGGAAGCAGCTCGCGGTAGAAATTATTTTCGCCGCCGCGGCGCGCCGCAAGGTCCAGCGTGCTCACTTCGTAGAACATGATGGTCTGGCAGTCGATCATGCGGTCGATCAGTTCGTAATCGGCCGTCACGAGCGTGGATTCGTATTTGCTTTGTGCCCGAAGCTCTTCGGCGGCGCGGAGGAGCGATTGCATTTTTGCACGCAGCGCGCCGATTTCGGCGTCGGGCGTGCCGCGGTATTTGTTAAGGATGGCGATAAGGAGTGTGGCCATCACGGCATAGCCACGGCCGACGGTTTCGCGGAGCTTCGCCGTGGCGGTGGTGGGAAAAACGAGATTCGCGACAATTAGCGCCACGACAATGCCGAAGGAAACTTCGAGGAAGCGGTGGAGCGCCGGCGTCCACGGCTTGCTGTGATGCTCGAGCAGCAGGATGACGGCAACCGTGACGGCGCCTAAGCGCATGCCGCTCTGAAGGCTAAGCAGCGAGCAAAGAACGACCGTAATAAACACCGCGAGTGCAAAGCCCACAAGATTTGTGCCGAAATACGCCAGGAATGGGATGGCCACGGTCGCGCCGATGGCGGTGGCGGCGATGCGGTTCGTGGATTCGCGCAGGGCGGCGCCCAGGTTGGCCTGCAGAACGATGATGGCGCTAATGGCAGCCCAGTAGGCTTCCGGCAGGCGTAGGTATTTCGCAAAAAACATCGCGGCGGTGCCAGCGACGGCGGTGCGGACGGCGTGGCGATAGTCTGGGCGGCTGAAATGGAACATCGTTGTGAGGCTCAGCGGTACATTTCCGCATGGCCGACGATCGACGTGCGGCGACACTCTAACTTAAATTCGCGCCGGGCCGAAAAGAATGAGGGCGGGGGCTGTCGTACGGAAAATCGGCCGGTGCGGCGTCGGTTTGGGAGTCGCGGCTGGCGCTTCTGAATGGGCGGGAAAGGGACCAAAGGGAAAGGTTAGGGGATGGAAGTGAAAAGTGTTGCATATTGAGAAAGAACTTGTTTTTTGGCGAGAATGTGCGATAGAACTAAAGGACTTAAAGGCTGCGTACTAAGGTAGTTTGGGCATGCAGTTGCAGTAGCACACAACAGTTATAACTGCGCGGAGGTGCGCGAATGAGATTTACCAGAATTCTTGGTGGTATGGCCGTTGCGATCCTGGCGATGGGGATGTCTTCGGGAATGGCAAAGGCTGACGGCGACCCGCGCGGTGCGACGCACACGCCGGGTGACCCCGGCACGCCGTACGAGACCAGCAATGTGTTCAGCTTGGCGCCGTTCGGCTCAGTCGATCCGACGGGCGTCTGCTCGTACTCGGCATCGGCCGGTGAGGAAGACTGCACGCTCAAGAACATGAGCGGCGCGAACTGGACAGAAATCGGCATCACCCTGGGCGGCGAATCGAGCTGCAGCGGCATCACGGCATCGTCGGACCTGTTCCTTAACTCGAGCTGCCAGGTGATTCAGGGTGCGGCTACGCTGGTGTTCGCCGGCGTTCAGTACTCGGCGGGTGCGCAGAACTTCATCTCAACTGCGGCGGCAATCGGCGCTGCGGGCGGCCTGTCCGGACCAGTCGTCCAGCAGGAGCTCCTTACGAACCAGCCGGGCGAGACTGCGTACCTCCCGCTTTGCGGTTCGACGGCATCGGGTAACACGGGCGGCACGCCGGGCGTGATGGCGGGCTGCGACGTTGAGTTCTCGTTTTATGGCGATGGCTCGGGCAACTGGCCGATCGGCACCACGTTCTCGGTAGTGGCTCCGGAACCGCGAGCGATTTCGCTCTTGGTGCTGGGCTTGCTGGCCATGGTGTTCGTTGGCAGCCGCTTCAAGACCGTAAAGAACTAACTTCGCTCTCGCAGTAAACAAAGTTTTAGACGGGCCGATTAAAGATCGGCCCGTTTTTTTTTAGGCGGACGATGGCGGAAGAACACAGGCGAGAACAAGAGTGCCACTAATGCGTGGTGATGCACGCCGTTGGCTTTGTTGGTGTGGCCGGGCCGTCCTCACCACCCCCTTGCACACTCATGTGCACGGCCGCGCACCTTCGAAAACGCCTATCGGAGTGCGGCGGGTCCTAACGCCGCATTCCCGCATTCGGCATATCTAGTCGCGCCCGCTAGTCCGACGGCCCGTTGCGGATTCCGCGCATACGACGGGAACGGCACACAGGCGAGAACGCCTATGCTACTCACGAGGCGTGGCGCGGCGGGCGCTTGGCGCGTGATCGACTTGCTTGTGTGTTGAGTTCGGTGAAAGCGGCGTTAGGACCCGCCGCACTCCGATATCGGCTGTGCCTGCCAGATCGTCGTGAAGAACATCGCGTCGATGAGATCATTCCATCGCGCCCTGACCAACACGCTGCGGACCGCAGTCGAGGGAAGCGCGCGGTCCCGCTTGGCGGGACTGTTCGACCACTCGCCTTGGCTTACTGAGCCTTGCCGCCGTATTGTTTTTCGAGTTGAGCCCACTCTGGGCGGTTCTTAAGGCTGGCCAAGTCAGGATCGCTCGCAGCGTCGCTGAACGCAGTTCCCTTCTGCAGAGCGAGCCTGAGCGATTTCAGCGCGTCATCCGGTCTGCCGGCAAGGGCTTTCACTTCCGCATCCGCGTAGAGAATGTCGATGCTTTCCTTGTCGATGGCTCGCGCACGGTCGATGAACGAGACCGACTGCTTGGCGTCGCCCTTGTGGGCGTAGTAGATCGCCAGGCTCGTCATCGCTTCGGAGCTATGCGGATTCACCTGCAGGCCCTTGTACGCAAGCTTGATCGCCTCGTCGTACGCAGCGTCGGCCTTGTCTTTCTGGCCTGCCATCCGGTAGGCGTCGCCCAAATTGCCGACTAGGAGGTCGTTATTCGGATTGAGTTCGACGGCTTTTTGAAATTCCTTAATTGCCTCGTCGTAGCGCTTGAGGTCAAAGTACGCTGTGGCGAGGTTCGAGTGCGTCGTGGCGTAGTCTGGCACCAAGCCGATCGCCTTCTGAAAATAAGGAATGCTTTCTGCGGCTTTGCCTTGCTGCATGAGCACGAAGCCGACGTTGTCGTAGCCCGCAGCGTTGTCCGGCTCGAGCTGTGTGATCTTTTGATACGCCGCCAGAGCTTTGTCGTACTGCCCGAGTCGCTGATACGCTTCGCCGAGCCGGTTGTAATTGAGCCAATAATATTCGTTGAGTTGGATCGCCTTCTGGTACGCAGCGATCGCTTCCTCGCCGCGACCTAAAGCGAGATACGAGCCGCCGAGGGTAAGGTAGCCTTCGTCGGAATTGGGCTCGAGCTTCAGCGCGCGCTGAATTTCGGCCACCGCTTCCTGCGTTTTGCCGGTCGCCAGATACACCCGGCCCATCGTGAAGTGGACTTCTGCAGCGTTGTCATTCAGACGCAACGCTTGTTGAGCTGCAGAGGTCGCGCGGTCAGACCACAGAGGGTCTTTCTTTACGGCGTACAGCGCGAGGCTCGCATTGGCAAGGCCCGAGTACGCAAGGCCGAACGACGGATCCTTGGCGATGGCCTGCTGGAAGAATGCAGCTGCGGTTTCTTCGTTCTTCTCGTCCTGCTGGCCGCGTAGCGCGTTTTTGCCGCGCAGGTAGAGGTCGTACGCATCGACGTTGTCCGTCGGGTGCGCGTTCGAAAGCGCGAGTTCCTCGTTCGTGGCTTTCACGTCGAGCGCCGTGACGATCTGCCCCGAAATCTGATCTTCCAGCGTAAGAATTTCGCTTGGGACGCCGGTGAACTGGTTGGTCCACACGCGCTTTCCGTCGGCGACGTTTTCAAGCGTCACAATCACGGACATTTTTTCCGGCGTGCCTTGCACTGTTCCCGTAACCAGCAGGTTCGAGCCAAGCCGGCGGCCGATCTCTTGCGGCGTGTCTTTCGGCAAAATTTTTGACATCTGCGAATCGGGCGCGAGTTTCAGGTCTTTGATCTGGAAAAGTTTGGCGGTGAGCGATTCGTTGAGGCCTTCAGCGATGTAGCCGAGGGCCTGCTCGTCTCCAAGAACCTTGAATGGCAACACGGCGACGTATTTGCCGCTCATGATCGGCGGAATGCCAGCGACGCCTCCTCCGCTGTCGCTTCCGCCGCCGATTCCGCTGGGCTTGAAGCCGGGAATGAGATGGCGAATCGGAGGAATGGCAAACAGAATCGCGAGAAGCAGGACGACTCCAGCGGTGATCGGGATCCATTTGCGTTCGGTGAAGCGCGGAAGCTGAATGATGACGGACTGCGTGTCGCCGCCTATGCGCGAAATTCCTGCACGCGAACCGCTGCTGCTGCCGGTCGATGTAGATCCCTGGATGTCCGAGATAATTTCATAGGCGTTCTGGTAACGGTCGGCGGGATCGCGCTCCAGGCAGCGCATGATAATGCGCACGATCCAGTTCGGCAGGTCGGGCTTGATCGTCTTCGGGCTTTTCGGCTTTTCCTGAATGCGCTGGTACATCACCTTCAGCGTGGAATCGCCCGTGAACGGCACATCGCCGACCACCATTTCGTACATGATCAAGCCGAATGCGTAGAGGTCGGCTCGATTGTCGGCAGGCTTCCCTTCCACTTGTTCCGGCGACATGTAACGCGGTGTGCCGAGGAATGCGCCGGTGCGCGTCATGCCGATCGCGCCTTCTTCGAAGGATTTCGCGAGGCCGAAGTCACAGATATAAATCTGATCGTTTTTATCGACCAGGACGTTTTGCGGCTTCAAGTCGCGATGAACGACGCCTTCGGCGTGCGCGGCCGCCAGAGCCTCGGCGATCTGTTTTGAGAAATTCAGCACGCGCTCCAGCGGCATCTTCGGGTTGTCTTTGATGATGTGCTGTAGGTCCGAACCCTCCACGTACGCCATGGAAATGAAGCGCAACGTACCGACCAGACCCATGTCGTGAATGCGGAGGATGTTGCGATGCGAGATCTTACTGGCGAGAACGAGTTCCTGTTTGAATCGCTTTAGCGCGTCGCCCTGGCTGATGGCGCCTTCGCGAACCACCTTAATGGCAACGTTGCGATCGAGTTCTTTGTCATAGGCCTTATATACGCGGCCCATGCCGCCCTGTCCGAGAAGCTGCTCGATACGGTAGCGGGGACCGAAATCACTGCCGGGAGTGATAACGGTGGCATCGACGGCCTGGATAGTGACGTCGTCGCCCATCGGCATCGGGGTGCCGCAGTGCGAGCAGGATTCGGCGAAATCCGGGTTAACTGTTGTGCAGTGAGGGCAATTCATGCAGAACCCGCCGGAAACCCGGCGTGGGCGCAGTCCAAGGGTGAATTATCGGGCATTGGCGCAACGTCCGCAAGGACTATGTCTTACGGGCGTAATGAGGAGTTCCGAAATAGAACTGCGGCGGTTACACTCCTTCAACCGCACAGTTTAGCTACCGTTTTGCGGGTGGACCATGCTGGGAACTCCGATACATCTCTGGGTCGTATTTTTGGCGGTGACGGCTGCCTCGCTCGCCATCGATCTGGGTGTATTTCACCGCAAGGCGCATCGGGTGAAGGTGCGCGAGGCGCTGATCGAGAGCGCCTGCTGGATCGCGGTGTCACTGGCCTTCAATGTGTGGATTTATTACACGCTGGGGCGCGCGGCGGGCCTGGAATTTCTTACCGGTTATCTGGTCGAAAAATCCCTGAGCGTGGACAACATTTTCGTCTTTCTTTTGATCTTTCAGGCGTTTCGAGTCAAGGCGGAGGCGCAGCACACCGTGCTGTTTTACGGCGTGGCAGGCGCGCTGGTGATGCGGGCGGTATTTGTACTGGCCGGCGTGGAATTGCTGGCGGTATTTCATTCGGTGCTGTATGTGTTCGGCGCGTTTCTGCTGCTCACCGGGCTGAGGATGTTCTTTTCCAGCGAACGCAAAATCGATCCGCAGGGCAACTGGCTGGTGCGCGCAGCGCGGCGCGTGATGCGCGTGGAAGACGACCCGGAAGGGACGACATTTTTCGTGAAGCGCGACGGGAAGCGCTGCGCGACGCACCTGTTTCTGGCGCTGATCGCGGTGGAAGCCATGGATTTGATTTTCGCGGTGGATTCGGTGCCGGCGGTGCTGGCGATCACGCGAAATCCTTTCATCGTGTATTCGTCGAACGCGTTCGCAATTCTGGGGCTGCGCGCGCTTTATTTTGCGCTGGCGGATTTGCTGCCGCGATTCCGGTTCCTGCATCAGGGGCTGGCGGCGATTTTGGTGTTTGTGGGATCGAAGATGATCGCGAGCGAGTGGCGGCCAGTGCCTGCAATGATTTCGCTGAGCGTGATCGCGGGGATTTTGCTCGTGACGGTGGTGGCGTCGCTGTTGTTTCCGGCTCGCAACGGCGGAGATGGATCGACGGCCGCCGCTTGATCAACTGATCTGTGTTGCTTAAGACGGCAGGCGCACGACCAGAATCCGAGGCTCCGTCATTTCTTCAATGGCGTAACGCAGGCCTTCGCGGCCGATGCCCGAATCTTTCACGCCGCCATAGGGCATGTGGTCGATGCGAAAGGAAGACATGTCGTCTGCTATTACGCCGCCCACTTCAAGTTCGGCGAACGCTTTGAAGATGTTGGTCTTGCTTTCGCTGAAAACGGCGGCCTGCAGCCCGAACGCGGAATCGTTGACGATTTTGATGGCGTTGTCGAACGACTCGTAAGCGTCCACGTTTACCACCGGCGCAAAAACTTCCTGGCAACTGACTCTCATTGTCGGATTGGTGTTCGCGAGCACGGTTGGCTCCAGCGTCGCTCCTCTGCGATGGCCGCCGGTAACAAGCTTTGCGCCTGCGTTCAGCGCTTCTTTGATCCAGGCTTCGGCGCGCTTGGCCGCATCTTCGCTGATCATCGGGCCAACGTCGGTTGCATCGTCGAGTGGGTCGCCCGTTTTGAGTTTTGCCACGCCCTCTAAGAGACGAGCTGTGAACCGATCTCGAACCGAACTTTGGACGAGAATCCGCTGCACCGAGATGCAGCTCTGGCCCGCATACGCGAAACCGCCGGCGACGCAGCGGTCCGCGGCTTCTTCCACGTTTGTGTCCGAGTGCACGATTACCGCCGCGTTTCCGCCCAATTCGAGCGTGACCTTTTTCTTCCCGGATTTCTCCTTGAGCGCCCAGCCGACGGGAACGCTGCCGGTAAAGGAAAGCATTTTCAGCGCGTCGTTTGCGACGAGGTTTTCTGCTTCGGCGTTCGCGAGCGGTATGACGTTGAAGCCTCCCGCGGGAAAGCCGGACTTCTCGATCACTTCGGCGAGAAGCAGCGAGGTGAGCGGAGTTTGCGGCGCGGGCTTCAGGACGATCGAACACCCGGCGGCGATGGCGGGCGCGACTTTGTGCGCCACAAGATTCAGCGGGAAATTGAACGGGGTGATCGCGAGGATGGGGCCGAGTGGAAAGCGGCGCACGATTCCGGCGCGGTCCGCGGTCGAGGCTTGCCAATCGAGCGGCAGCCACTCACCACCAATGCGTATGGCTTCTTCGGCAGCCACGGCGAAAGTAAAGATTCCGCGATCGACTTCTCCTCGTGCGGTCTTGATCGGCTTCCCTGCTTCCTGGGCGATAAGCGTGGCGAATTCGTCGCGGCGTTCGCGGATGCCGTCCGAGATTGAGCGCAGGATTCGCTGTTTCTCAAAGCCTGGAAGCTTGCGCGTGAGTTGGAAGCCGCGAACGGCGGAAGCTACAGCCGCATCAGCATGAGCTTGCGTGCCGCGCCACGTGCGCCCGACGACGGAGCCGTCGAACGGCGCTTTCAATTCGACGCGCTCGCCTTCCGACACGCACTTGCCGTCGATGAGGTATGGCCAGTCTTTTACGGGGAGCTTCGCAACAATCGACACGATGACGACCTCAGATGAGTGCTTCGCGTGCTGTATGAAAACTGTGACGCTCGCTGATGCTTATGCGAGGCGCGGCTCGGCGACGGCGTGCGATTCGGCGACCTGCGCAAGCGCGGCTTCGAGAATGTTCAGGCCTTCGTCGAATTGATCGTCTGTGACGACGAGTGGTACGAGCAAGCGAATCACATTGCCGTAGCTGCCCGCCGAAAGGACGATGAGGCCCTTATCCCGGCAGAATTTTAGAACCTGCTCCGTTTCTTCCTTCGCCGGCTCGCGCGTCTCTTGCGACTTTACCAGTTCCAGAGCGCGCATCGCACCGAGGCCGCGTGCTTCACCGATCAGCGGCCACTTCTTCTTCCATTCTCGGGCGCGCGATTCGAAAACGTCGCCGAGTTTGATGGCGCGCGCCGGGAGATCTTCCTTCTCCATCGTCTCGATCGAAGCGAGCGCCGCGGCGCACGAAAGCGGATTGCCGCCGTAAGTGCCGCCGAGGCCGCCGACTCCTGGCGCGTCCATCACCTCCGCGCGGCCGGTGACGCCGGCGAGCGGCAGCCCCGCGGCGATGGACTTCGCGCTGATGAGCAGGTCGGGCACGATGCCGTAGTACCCGCACGCAAACATCGAGCCGGTGCGGCCGAATCCGGTCTGCACTTCATCGGCGACGAAAAGGATGCCGTGCTTGCGGCAAATCTGCTGGATCACCTGGTAGAAGTCACGTGGAGGTGCGACGAAGCCACCTTCGCCGAGTACGGGCTCCACGACGACGGCGGCGACCGTTTCCGACGCGACGACGCGCTTAAATGTGTCCTCGAGATGATGCGCGCAGAAAACATTGCACGACGGAAATTTCAAGGAGTACGCGCAGCGGTAACAATACGCGTACGGGATGCGATACACCTCGGAGGAGAAAGGCTCGAACCCGGCCTTGTACGGATGCGTTTTGCTCGTGAGCGACATGGCCATCATGGTGCGGCCGTGGAATGCGTCTTCGAAGCAGATGATCGCCGGGCGCTTGGTATAGGCGCGAGCGATCTTTACGGCGTTTTCGATCGCTTCGGCGCCGCTATTCACGAGAATCGTTTTCTTCGGGAAATTGCCGGGAGTGAGCGAGTTTAGTTTTTCGGCCAGCTCGATGTATTTCGCGTAGGGCGAGACGCTGAAACACGTGTGCAGGAACTGATCGATCTGATCGCGCAACGCAGCAACAACGCGAGGCGCGCGATGGCCCACGTTCAGCACGCCGATGCCGCCGGCAAAATCGAGAAAGCGATTTCCATCGACGTCTTCGAGCACGGCGCCTTCGGCGCGCGCGGCGAAGATTGGTGTGGCGTGAGAGACTCCGCGAGACACAGCGGCTTCGCGGCGACGCATGAGTTCCTGCGACTTTGGGCCCGGAATGGCGGTGCGAATTTGTATTGTAGGCATATCAGTACCAGCCGATCGGCTGCTCGTTGAGATTGATGTGCACTTGCTTGGTTTCCAGATACTCTTCGATTCCCCAGGGGCCGAGTTCGCGCCCGAATCCGGATTGCTTGAAGCCGCCCCACGGCGCTTCCACGTAAGTGGGCTGCATGTGATTCACCCAGACGATTCCGGCGCGTAGCGCTTTCACGGTGCGGAACGCGCGAAAAATATCGCGCGACCACACGGCGGCAGCGAGACCGTACGGCGAATCGTTGGCGATCTTGATCGCGTCGGCTTCGTCTTTAAAAGGAATAACGGTGGCGACGGGTCCAAAGATCTCCTCTCGTGAGATGCGCGCGGAATTATCGACGTCGTAAAAAATCGTGGGCTCCACGTAATAGCCCTTCGCGAATCCGGCGGGACGGCCTCCACCTGAGGCGAGTTTTGCTTCACCCTTCCCTATTTCAACGTACGAACGCACGCGGTCATACTGCTCTTTGCTGACGAGCGGGCCCATTTTGGTTTCGCGTTCGAGCGGGGCGCCGAGCTTGATGGTTTTCGCTTTGGCGGCCATCGCTTCCACAAATTTTGAGTAAATCGATTTTTCAACAAGAATGCGGCTGCCCGCGGAGCAGACTTCGCCTTGGTTGATGAAGACGCCAAAGAGCGCGCCGTCGATGGCGGCTTCGAAGTCGGCGTCCGCGAAGAAAATATTCGGGGACTTGCCGCCGAGTTCGAGCGTGACGCGCTTCACCGTATCCGCGGCGGCCTTCACGATGGCTTTGCCTACGGCGGCGCTGCCGGTGAACGCGATTTTATTCACGTCGGGATGGCGGACCAGAGGTGCGCCAGTGGTTTCGCCAAGGCCGGTAACGATGTTGACGACGCCTGGAGGCAGGCCCGCTTCGTTGAGATAAGACGCAAATTCGAGGACGGTGAGCGGTGTTTGTTCTGCGGGCTTCAGCACGCACGTGGCGCCTGCGGCGATGGCCGGCGCGAGCTTCCACGCGGCCATCAGCAGCGGATAATTCCACGGAATAATTTGGCCGGCGACGCCGACGGGTTCTTTCAACGAAAGGCTGAGCGCGTTATCTGGAACGGGATTCACGTGGCCGACGACTTTTGTGGCCATGCCGGCGTAATACTCGAAGCAGGTCGCGGCGTCGGCGAGATCGTATTCGGCTTCGACGATGGGCTTGCCGGAATTGCGCGCTTCGAGTTCGGCGAGCTGCGGCGTTTCTTTGCGAATGCGCTCTGCGAGTCGGAATAGGATGCGGCCGCGCTCCTGCGCTGTGGACTGCGCCCAGCGGCCGGAATCGAATGCGGCGCGCGCGGCGGCTACGGCGCGATTCACGTCCGATTCGTCGCCGTCGGGAACTTCGGCGATCACCGATTCAGTGGACGGGTCGTAAACTGGAAGAAACTTGCCGCTGTGGCCCTCTACGAATTCTCCGTTGATGAACAGCTTGTACCGCTTCATCGTGCTTCCCCTTGTGTGCGAACTTCGGCGGACGGAACCGCCGCCAGTGCGGGAGCGCGGCGCGAGTTGATGACGAAAAAGAAAGCGCCGACTCCGAGCAGCCCGAGACATCCGAGCGCCATTTTTGTTTCGAAAAGCCAGGTGGGTTGATCGGACGGCGGCACGAACGCGACGCACATCCCGATGGCCGTGGTGATGAAGCCCGATAGACCCGAAATCCAGAGCGTCGCGCGGCTGTAATGGCCGCTAGGCTTCTCTTCACGCGCGGCGATTAGAATGATTGCTCCGTACATATACAGGAACGGGACGAGCTGAAGCACGACGGCGAGCGAGAGCAGAAGCTTGTAAGCCTGTTCGACGGACGAGCCGACGAAGCTCATCAGCAGGAACAGCGTGGTCATCACGCCCTGTACAATCAGCGCGACGTAAGGCGTATCGAACTTTGGGTGGATTTTGCCGAGGCCGCTGGGCAGGTAGCTGTCGAGACCGGCGACGAACGGAATGCGCGCGGAGCCGGATAGCCAAGCGGATGTGGTGCCAGCGATCGCGAACGTGAGAACGAGCGCGACAAGCGGCACAAGCCACATCACGGAAAGTTTGCCGGCCATGCTCTGAACGGCTTGCAGAATTCCTGTGACCGCGCCGATCTCGGATTTTGGGACCGCGAGCAAAAGAGAAAGCGTGGCCGCGATGTAAAGAACTCCGGAGAGGAGACCACCCCACAGAACGGCACGCGGCACGTTGCGCTGCGGCTCCTGAATTTCGTCACCCATCACCGACGCGAGTTCGAGGCCAACGAGGCCAAAGCAAATGAAGCCGAACGAATTGATGAGATGCCAGTCCGCGCCGCGAATGCTGAAATCGCTCGGGTGGATGCTGCCGCCGTGGATCCGAAGAACGCCAACCGCCAAGCCGACGAGAACGATGCTGGTGATGGCGGTCCCGATGCCGCCGAGATTGTTGATCCACTTCCCTACGCTCAGGCCGCGAATATTCAGCGCGATCATCACCCACAGCAAAATCACGGACGCCGCGGAAACGTAGGCGGAATTGGCGCCGAGATGTTGGGCGCGCGCGCCGCCGACGTACACGGAAATTCCGACGACGATCACGAGGAGTGTCGGAATATAGAAGATGTTGTTCGTCCAGTAGCACCAGCCGGAAATGAATCCGTGGAAGTCGCCGAAGAATTTTTTGGTCCAGAGGTAGATGCCGCCTTCCTGCGGGTAGCGATTGGAAAGCTCGACGACTGCGATGCCCTGCGGCCAGAAGAAGAAGAGCAGCGCGAGCGTCCAGAGCCAGATCGTGACAGGTCCGTCGGCTGCGATTACCGGCACGACGTTGAGATTCGCGACCGCGACGACGAACAACAACACGAGATCCCACATCCCGAGCGCTCGCTTCAAATGCACGGCGGGTGTCGTCGAATTCTCGGTGCCAGACAGAATTGCCTCCGTGGACTTCGGGAGCGATTACAGAACTGCGAAGCGGGCCGGCCACAGCCAGGACCTGAAGCTGGCCCGCTTCCCTACAACGTCGAGCCGCTCAGTGAGCCGCGGTGGAAATTTCACGCGGCTCTTTCTGTGCCGCGGCAAGCTGCGGTGCAACTTCCGCGAACGCCGCGAGGTGCTGATCGATGTCCGCCTCGGTGTGCGCTACGGAGATGGTCCACTGCTCGTCCCACCAGTACGGCTGAGCCATCACGCCACGATTCACCATCGCGAACCAGTAGTGGCGCCACAGATCGCTATCGATCTTCAGCCAGTCGCGGTAATTCTTGATCGGCTTCGCGCAGAACATCAGCGAGCCGTTGCAGCCTGCGCCGACGACATAGGCTTCGAGCCCCGTCTTATCGAGCTGCGCTTGGTAGCCATCGAGCAGTTTTTTATTAAGCGAGGTGACGTGCTCGTACGCGGCCGGAGTGAGCACTTCGCGGAACGTCGCAAGGCCCGCAGCCATCGCGACCGGGTTCGTGTTGTACGTGCCGCCGTGAAAAACTTTGTGATCGGAGATCTGGTTCATCACTTTTCGCGTGGATGCAAACGCCGCAAGCGAGAAACCGCCGCCGATCGATTTTGCGAGGCAGACAATGTCGGGCTTGATGTCAAAGAACTGGCATGCACCGCCGTAGGCGAGCTTCGCACCGGTCTTCACTTCGTCGAAGATGAGCAAAGCGCCGTTGGCGTGCGCGAGTTCGAGCAACGCTTTGTGATACCCCGCTTCGGGCATCAGTATGCCGACGTTCATCATGATCGGCTCGACGATGATGGCCGCAATTTCGTTGGGGTATTTGTCGAAGAGCCGCTTCACGCCGTCGAAATCGTTGAATTGCGCAATGAGCGTATTCGCGACGGTAGCCTTCGGAACTCCCTGGCCGCCGGGAACTGAAGTCGGGAAATCGGTGCCGCCGACTTCGCTCTCTTTCGGTTTCAGCGAAACGAGAACGGAATCGTGCAATCCGTGGTAACCGCCTTCCATCTTGATGATTTTGTCGCGGCCGGTTGCGGCTCGCGCGAGGCGCACAGCGTGCATGGTGCATTCAGTACCGCTATTGCTGAAGCGGACCATCTCTACCGGAAAGCGCTTACAAATTTCCTCGGCGAGTTCCCATTCGAGATCGTGCGGCATGCCGAACATCGTGCCGGTGCCGAGTTTCTGCTGCACGGCCTTCACAACGGCGGGGTGGCAGTGCCCCGCCATGATCGCGCCAAAGCAAAGATTGAAGTCGAGGTATTCGTTGCCGTCGATGTCGTGAATGCGTCCGCCCTTTCCGTCGCGGACGAAAATAGGATAGGGATCGTAAGCGCGATAGTTGCTCGCCACGCCGAGCGGCAACCGCGCCTCGGCGCGCTTGTGCGCGTCTTTCGAACGCGGCGTGCGCTTCTCGTAGTTTTCGATTTCTTTCTGGAGTCCTGCGTGCATAACTGCCTCCGAACGCTGTTCCTGTGGCCGACGCACGGCCCTGAGATTTGCTGCTGGTACCCGCCAACTATGGTTTCACACTCCAACGCTTAAACGTAAATCCTCGCTTCTTCAACTCGCGGAAAAATGGATCGGGCGGCACAACCTCTTCCGGCGCCTGTACTCCGGTGCCGGGAATTTCGCCGCGGCCGTGCATCACCGCGGCGATGGCCAATGGAAACCCGGTGTCGCGCGCGACGGCGGAAAGCAGCGGGCGCTTCGTATTGTCTGCCCACATTTCCATCGCGGAGCCAACGCGCTTTTTACCAGCGCGGCCGGTGACGACGACGCGGAGGGCTTCCACATCGAGCGGCGGCTTGCGCGGCGCTTTCTGCTGCATCAGCGCGAGCAGCACGTCTTTCGGCGCGACCTTCACGCCGCGCACCTCAATCGGCTCGCTGGACGTGAATCCGGCTTCGGCCAGGTTGCGCACGAGCGCGACAAGCTGCGGGTCGTAATTAATTTTGAAGAAAACTTCCTTCACGCCTTTTGTGCGGAAGCTTTCGGCGAGCGTGCCGAGTTCGGAGTGAATCGAGTGGCGCAGCTGGATATTCCCGATGGGCGCAGGGAATGTGCCGGGTTCTGGCTCGGACAGCATGGGCTTTGCGACATACTTTCCGCCGACGAAGTGAATCGGCGCCATCGTCAGCTCGTCGAGGATGGTCGCAATAGAAAAGGAGTAAGCGATGGGACCGTCGTATTTCTGAACATCGGCACCGGCGTTGAAAACTTTGATTGCATCGACGCGATCCATCGGATTCGCGAGAGCGCGAGCCATCACGTTGGTGATGCCGGGCGCGCCGCCCATGCCGGGGATGGCGAGCTTGCCGATGCGGCGGAAATCTCTATCGAGCGCGAACTGCTTCTTCGTCATGTGATACAGACCGCCGAGATCCATGTAATGAACGTTGGCGGCGAGGGCGGCGCGCATGACGTCCATGTTCCAGTTGTACTGCGTACAATTCAGAACGATCGACGAGCCTTTCAGCAATTTCGCCAGATGTTTCGAGTCGCGGACGTCGGCGAAAGCAGCGCGCGCTTTTCCTTTGCCGAATTTCTTGGCCACTTCGGCCGCTCGCGCCTTGTCAAAATCCGCTACGACGATCTCGCGCACCTCCCGTGCACCCGCGAGGTCGTACACCACCGCGCGGCCCATCAGACCGGCTCCCAGTACGAAGAGTTTCATAAATGTCCCGTGGCCCCGTGTATCCATAGATTTGCGCTACGCAACAAAGCGAGGGGCTTCGGCTTCGAAGCTCCCTCGCTTTCAGAAAATCTTTCTTTCGCACTAGAACATCAGCTTGAGCGCGAACTGCATTACTCGGGGATCTTCCCGGGTCTTCAGAATCACGCCAAACGTTCCGCCATTCGAAGGAGTTCCATCTGTAAAGTTGCCGTCGGGATTTGCGAATTGGGTGTGATTCCACGCGTTATAGAACTCGGCTCGGAACTCGGTGTTAAACCGCTCGTTGATCGGAGTCTTCTTCGAAATTACAAGGTCCGTGTTGCTGATCGCAGGACCGCAGCACAGAGCGTGCGGCAAATTGCCGAACGTCCCGAGATTCGAATCGGTGATGTTCGACGAATCGAAATATTGGCCGCCATTTGTCTTGGGATTCGTAAATGCAACCTTGCCTGAGGCGAACGGAGTATTCGCGTCCTCGAAGAAAAAGCTGCTCATCAACTCGGTATCGTTCTGATCTTGCACACGAATCGGGAACCCGCTCTGATACGTAATGATCGCGGATACTCCCCAGCCATCGGCTGCTTTACCCTTAAAGCCGTCATACTTCCGAATCGGGAGCATCCACACTGGACTGAAGACGAACCTGTGCTTCGCATCGAGCAGAGAGTCGCCGCGCGTGAAGCTGTAGTTGATTGGGTTCAACTCGTTCTCGAATGACGCGCCCTGGTCGATCGCCTTGCTAAAGGTGTATGACGCCTGAAACAGCAGGCCATGCGAATAACTCTTTTCCAACGAGATCTGAAGGCCGTTGTAGTTTGAGTTCGCTATCGTATCTTCGGCAAAGATGTTGCTAAACACTGGGACACCGTCGATCGGGCAACCGGTACCACCGGTGAGCGGCTGGCAATTGGGGGAAGAGTATTTGCGTAGCCCCACCAAGTCGACCGGGGACGCCAGCGTGGTTCCGGCCTGAACACAATTCCCCCCGGTCCCTGCGTTGTACGGGAGATAGAGGCCGTTGCAACCCGTGACTACGGCAGCGCCAGGAGGCGGCGTATATGTTGGGATGGTGGTTCCTGCGGGAATGGTGTATTGGCTATCGGCGCCAAACGGTCCACACGTTCCGGCGCCCAGAATATTGTTGAGCTGTAAACAAGTCTCCGGGTTGCCGTAGTTCAAATCGTGGGAAGCGAGCAAGTGATGCGCCTGGGTACCCACGTACGAGACGCGGAGCAGCATATCCTTCGTCAACTGGCGTTCTAACGTGAGGTTGTATTGCTCGGCATATTGGCTCTTCAGGTGCGGAGCGAATTCTCCGTACAGAAGGATGGGGCGGAAAGAAGCCCAGTCCACGCATCCCTTTGGACCGGCGGGATCCGGACAGGGCGTGTTTGGGGTCTGGTGGATGATTCCCTGGAACGGGTTGGGTGAAAACGGTCCCGCGGCGGGATCACTCGACTGCGGGAGAAAAGGTAAGTTGAAATTCGGAAAGCTGTTGAAGGCGCTGCCGCCAAATGGAGGTTCAGCGCTGAATTGCTCCAGCACCAATTGCTCGATCGGATTGTAAAAGATACCAAAACCCGCGCGAATGCTGGTCTTTCCAGGACCACCGAACATCTTGCCCAGAATTCCATCGGTCTGAGAAGGCGCCCACGCGATACCAATTCTCGGCGCAAATGCTTTGTAATACGTTGACGTCAGACCGCGAGGAACACCGGGATCGCCGGGGAAAACCAGCCCAACGGGATTAACCGAGTTTTGGGCACTGTTCTGGCTGCAGTCGCCCGGGCTATAGCCGGCAGTTTGTGAACCTGCGGTGTAAATCCAGCACGGATACTTGGTGGTGATCTCGCCCGGCCGGAAGGTCTGCAGCCGGTTCTCGGTGTCGTAATACGGAGTGTTGAGTTCCCATCTCAAGCCGTAGTTCAGAGTTAGGTTTTGTTTGATCTTCCAACTGTCCTGCGCAAACAAGTACAGCGCAGTGTTCCGGACGTACTCGCCTTGAGCCGCGCCCTGGGAGTACGAATTGGGAACGCCGAGGAAATAGTTCGCATATGCATCTGAACCACCGAGGTCATTTCCTGTGGGAGTATCGCAGTTCGGATTCGGATTTGCGGGCGAGCATAGGTTGGAGTCGGTCTGGAAAGAGAAGTCTCCGTTGACGTTGTAGTAGAGAAATTGATTGAACTGGGCGCGCCGTACATCACCACCAAACTTCAGCGTGTGATTCGAGTACGTTTTCGTGAAAGTGTCCGTCCATTGAAACGAGTTGCCCACCTGCGGCAGTTCGCCTTCAAAGTTGTTTCCGATGGCAAAGCCACCCGCCACGCTGACGAAGGGAGCTCCCATATGACCGGGCAGGTCGGTTGTGATTCCCAGACTCGGATTCGAAGGATCCGCGAAGCAATTCGACGAAGGTACGTAAGTCCCACATGCATCTTGAACGGCGGGTAACGTGTTGATCGGGTGGTTCAAATCGCCCTGGCCCTCGCGGAAATAGCTGAATCGCGCTTCATTCACCGCCGTAGAGCCGAGCGTCCAGGTGTGCGAGATGTTCCACTGTTGGCCACGCGTGGACGTCAGCGCCGGAAACCCCGGCACATTCGCGCCCGCTGCTTGAAACGTGGAAAACGGCACAGTCTGGGAATCGTTTTGGAAGTAGTAGTAGACCGACAACTGTTGATTGGCATTCAGCTTCTGGTCAAACCGGATCGTGAATTGATTGACGTACTGCGATTGGGACGGTGTAAGGCTCAGCGCACCTGTATTCGGATTCACGTTGTTCTGGAACCCTGCAACGTAATTGTTATAGAGAGCCAAAGCCGTGGGATCCAGGCAAGGCAACGGAACCTTATTGCCAGGAAAGATTTGTGAATATGGGGTGCCGGCTGCAATCGGCGCGCCGCCCGCCGTTGCTACCGCTTGAGCACAAGTTACCCCGCCGCCACCAGTCGACCGGGCGGCCAATTGATTCGCGAATGTCGGATCGCTAAGCGTCCCCGAAAAAAGCTGAGGATTACCAGAAAAGTCTCCCGCCGCCTCGGCGGGACTCGGGAGAAACACTTGCCCCGATGAAATCCCCTGAATCAGTCGATTCCCTTCATACGACCCGAATATAAAACTGTGGTCTTTCTTAATCGGGCCACCGGCGGTAACGCCAAACTGATTCTGATGGTAAGGCGCAACGTCAGGATCGAAATATCCACGAGTGTTCAAGACGTTGTTCCGAAAGAATTCGTAAACATCTCCGTGGAACTCATTGGTGCCGGACTTCGTGACTACGTTGACGACGGAACCCGAGTTGCGGCCGAACTCCGCATCAAACGTGTTTGTGAGCACTCGGAACTCTTCGATTGCGTCGGGCGACGGCTCGATCGCGGGCGCGTTCACGAATATGTCGTTCGCATCTCCGCCGTTCACCATGTAATTGTTGGAACGGCCGCGGCCACCGTTAACCGACACTACGCCAGGGTTGTCGCTTCCGTAGAAAAGGTCTGCGCCGACTTGAGACTGAACGCCGGCCTGCAGTTGGAGTAACGCGTACGCGTTGCGGGTATTGAGGGGAAGCTCGCGAATCGCAGTGTCGGTCATCACAGCGCCAAGTTGGGTGCTGGTGGTTTCCACTTGAGCGACGTTGGCCTCAACGGTCACCGTATCGTTCCCGCCCCCGACCTGCAGCGCCACCGTGATAAAGTTCACGTGGCCTATCGTCACCACGACGTCTTTGGTGATTGATTTCTTGAACCCTGTCGCATCGACGGTGACATCGTAGCTTCCGACTACCAGCTCGGGAATTTCGAACGCGCCATTTACATCTGAAGTGACGGTACGTGTGGTATCCGTTCCGTTAAGCGTGACGGTGACGGTGGCTTTTGGCACGACCGCGCCCGATGGATCGTTAATCGTTCCGCGGATCGAACCGTTGGTCTGTCCCCAGGCGGAGCCGGTGGCGACCAGGCCCAGAAACACCAATAGACACACCCGTAACCACCCCGTCGCTTTCATAGCCGCTCCTTTGGATATAGCTGGCGCCACGCACCCCCGAGACGCTCAACCCAGTTTTTCAGTTGCAGGCTGCGAAAAAACCTTACTATAATCCGCGAACGTTAGAAGAAGCCCCGAGTGATGTCAAGGGGATTTTGATTTTGTCCAGCGCGCGCAAGACGTCCAAACAGAAATCGCCGGCGCACGGTTACCTACGAATCAGCGACGTGTCTCGGCTGGTCGGAATTTCTCCCACGGTCCTGCGATTGTGGGAAAACCTCGGCCTGGTCTCCCCGAAACGAACGCAGAGCAAATACCGCCTCTACACACAGGACGACATTCGCATCCTCAAGCGCGCGCAATTTTTGCGCCGCGCTCGCAAAATGAACGCGCCGGCGATCGTCCACCTGATGAAAACGCAGGGTCTGCTGACGAATGCCGCGCCGCAGCCTCGGTCCAGTTCGGTGGGCGCGCGTCTGCGTCGCATGCGAATTCACTACGGCTATTCCCTGGCGCAAGTCGCGCGCGAAGCGGGTGTGTCCGTGGGTTTTCTCAGCGCCGTCGAGCGCGAACAGATGAGCGCGTCGGTTTCCACCTTGCGCAAGCTCGCGCGTTTCTACCAGCTGAATATTCTCTCCCTCTTCAACCCGTCGGAAGCGAATCCCGGACGCGTGCAGCCGAACGAACGCAAGGTGCTGAATGCCGGTCCGGGCGTCCGGATGGAATTGCTCGCGTGGGGCAATACGATGATGGAGCCGCACCTTTTCCGGATCGCTCCGTCGGCGAGCAGCGGCGAATCCTACGCGCACGAGGGCGAGGAATTTCTGTATATACTCCGCGGAACGCTGGAGATCTCGCTCGACAACGGCGAGACCGCGAAGCTGCGAGAAGGCGACAGTTTTTATTTCGAGAGCAGCAACGCGCACCACTGGAGAAATCCGGGCAGGACGGAAACGCTGGTGCTGTGGGTGAATACGCCGCCGACGTTCTAGAGTTTCAGCCTGCGAGTGGCGCACGCGGGAAAGCGAGACTGCATGCAGCGAGTTGGGAAGTCGCGATGGCTAATGCTTGGATGCGTGGCGATGACCGTGGTTCTGGTCGCGGCAGGTTGCGCGAAGAAGACGCCGTCGCTGAGCCTGCTCGTTTGGGAGGGATACGCCGATCCTTCTTACATTCAAGCGTTCGAGCAATCGCACAACTGCAAGATCAGCGCGGCGTACATGGGCTCGAGCGACGAGCTTGTGGCGAAATTGCGCGGCGGCAGCGCTTCGAACTATGACGTTATCTCGCCATCGAGCGACGTCGCCACGATGATCGCGTCGTCCGGGCTTGCCGCGCCGCTCGATCTCTCGGAACTTCCCTCGTACCCGCAACTCTCGGAACGCCTCCGTTCGATGCCGCTGGTGAAAGTAAACGGGCAAACCTACGGCGTACCCTTCACCTGGGGCCCCAATCCCCTGCTCTACGATACGAAGGCATTTCCAAAAGCGCCGGACAGCTGGGCCGCGCTGTGGGATCCCGCGCTCAAAAATAAAATCTCCGTGTGGGATGAGCTTTCGACGATCTACATGGCCGCTCAGGTGCTCGGCTACGACAAACCCGACCCAAATCACATTTACAACCTCACCGACGCTGAACTGGATGCGGTGAAAGCAAAATTGATCGCGCTAAAGCCGAACATCCGCAAATTTTGGACGACGGGCGGCGAGTTGACCAATCTCTTTCAGAATCACGAAGTGGTGGCGGCGATGGGCTGGCCGCTGATGACGAACCAGCTTCGCAAGGCCAACTTCCCGATTGGTGAAACGATTCCCAAAGAAAACACAACGGGATGGATCGATCACCTGATGATCACCCAGGCCAGCGAAAATAAAGAACTGGCGACGCAGTTTCTCGAATACATGATCCAGGCGAAAACGCAGAAAGCCGTGAGCGACGTGACCGGTTACGATCCGGCAAATCCGGAGGCCGGCACCTTGATGACGCAGGACCAGCGCGCTTCGCTTCATCTGGACGACGTGAACAACTACATGAACCATATTTATTTCTGGCAGCAGGTTCCTCGGCGCGATAAATACAACGAAATTTTGAACGAAGTGAAGGCGGCGCAGTGACGCGCCTTGCGTTGTTGTGTGCCTGCCGCACCTGGCTCGGCTGCGGACGAGATCACTAATGTCCACACCTGCATCCGTCGAAAAATCCCCTTCTACCCCTGGCGCTCACGACGTGTTGCTCGAAATCCGCGACGTAACCAAGCGCTACGGCGTGCGCCCGGTGCTGCGCGGCATTTCGCTCAACGTCGCGAGCGGCGAATTTCTGACGATTCTCGGCGAAAGCGGCTCAGGCAAAACGACTCTGCTTCGATTAATCGCGGGGTTCGAACAGCTCGACGCCGGCTCGATTTCAATGTCGGGTGCGCGAATCGATACCGTTCCGGCGCACAAGCGCCAGGTGAACACCGTCTTTCAGAGCTACGCGCTGTTTCCGCATCTTTCCGTTTTCGACAATGTCGCATACGGCCTGCGCGCTTCGCACACCGCCGCGTCTGAGATTCCGGGGCGCGTCGCCAGGGCGCTGGACATGGTGAAGATGGGAGACTTCGCAAAGTCGGCTCCTTCGCGGCTGAGCGGCGGGCAGCAACAACGGGTCGCTCTGGCGCGTGCACTGGTGAACCGGCCCCGCGTGCTGCTGCTCGATGAGCCGCTCTCCGCGCTCGACGCGAACCTGCGGCGCCAGATGCAGGTCGAGCTGAAATCGCTGCAGCGCGAAGTGGGCATCACGTTTATTTTCGTCACGCACGACCAGGAAGAGGCGATGGCGCTTTCCGATCGAGTGGCGCTTTTGCGCGCAGGACACCTGGAGCAGATCGCCAGCCCCCGTGAAATCTACGGCAGGCCGGCAACCGCGTACGCCGCGCAGTTTATCGGGCAGACCAATCTGCTGCGCGCAGATGTGCGCGACGGAA
Organism: uncultured Acidobacteriota bacterium; assembly: GCA_963702125.1. GTDB lineage: Bacteria > Acidobacteriota > Terriglobia > Acidiferrales > UBA7541 > Palsa-295. The sequence continues at coordinate 1,026,074 of OY969716.1, read as the reverse complement.
TCGCGAGCGCCGGGCCGATCGTGTGGCGCACGTTTGCGGCGCCGGGCAAAGCGACCTTCTCACTCCGCCAGGAAACAATCCGGCTCGTGCCGCCTGGCGGGACTGCCACCGCTCCCGATGTTTCCGTCGCTCGCTTTCGAGGAACGATTCGCAACCAGTCCTTTGGCGGCGCGATGGACGCACTCGAAATCGACTGCGGCAACTCGCACCTGGTGCGTGCCCGCATTGCGGCGCCGGGCCCCCTGAGCGGCGAGCGCGAATTTGAATTCGACGCAAACGACGCGATTCGCGTGGCTGAAGGCGGCGACTAATCTTGTATTCGCGCGCTTACAAAGCGACTGTGACCATTCCGCCGCTCGCGTGGGTGGTCGCGCTTTTGCTGATCCCGTACGCGATGCTCTTCTGCTACAGCTTCTGGTCGGTCTCGCCGCTCCAAACCATCGTTCATAGCTGGACGCTCGACAATTACCGGCAACTTCTGGCGAAGCCCCTCTACGCCGAGGTGTTTCTGCGCTCGGTGCGCATCGCCGCCTCGGTCACGCTGCTCGCGCTGCTTCTTGGTTATCCCCTCGCGTACTACGTTTCGTTCTACACGCGCGCGCGCAAGGAACTTGCGTATCAGCTGGTGATCATTCCGCTCTGGGCAAGTTATCTGGTGCGTGGCTACGCGTGGAAAACGATTCTCGGCAGCGACGGCGTGCTGAACGGGCTGCTCCAATATCTGCACATCACGCATGCGCCGTTGGAATTTTTGCTTTACAGCCCGTTCGCCGTGATCCTTACCCTAACGCACATTTACACTCCATTTGTGTTTCTGCCGATTTACGCGTCACTCGAGCACATCCCGCGAAATCTGGTGGAAGCGTCGCAGGATCTCGGCTGCTCGCCGTGGCAGACGTTTCGGCGCGTGATCCTCCCATTGTCACTTCCGGGCGTGATTGCCGGATCAACATTTGCATTCGTATTGACGTTGGGCGATTTCCTGGCGCCGCTGCTGGTAGGCGGATCGAGCGGGATCATGATCTCGAATGTGGTGGTCAGTTTGTTTGGCGCGGCGTACAACTGGCCGCTCGGCGCGGCAATTTCGCTATGCATGCTTGTGGTGGTCGTAGCGATTCTTTACGGCACCGAACGCCTCGAAAAAAGGTTGAGCGCATCGTGAGCGGCGAAGCCAAATTCGCGCGAAACCCGCTGCTCTCCGCGTATGCGTTCGCCGTGTACGCGTTCTTGTACTTCCCGATCCTCGTACTCGTCGTGTATTCATTCAACGGCGGCGGTGTCGGCGGCTTCCCTCCCGCGAGCTGGACGCTCGACTGGTACCGCAAACTCTTTCAAGACGGCGCTCTGTGGGATGCGGTCCTGAACTCGGCGATTGTAGCGATCTGCGCCGTGGCGATCGCGCTCGGCCTCGGCCTGCCGGCGGCGCTCGCGCTGGACCGCGCTGACTTCCCCGGCAAAGCGCTTTTCCGGAGGCTGGTGCTGTTGCCGCTGATTCTGCCGGGGATCATCACCGGGCTCTCGCTGCTGATGCTGTTCGTTGCGGTGCGAATGAAACTGAGCCTCGTCACCGTGACGCTGGGCCACGGGACGGCATTGATTTCTGTCGCCACCACGGAGATCTTCGCGGGATTGCAAAAGCTCGATCGCGCGGAGGAGGAAGCATCCCTCGATCTCGGCGCGAATCCGTGGATCACCTTCTGGAAAATCACGCTGCCACATTTGCGCGTATCGCTCATCGCGGCGGGCTTGCTGATCTTCACGCTCTCGTTCGATGAAATTGCCGTGAGTTTTTTCCTGATCGGGCGCGACAACACGCTGCCGCTGGAAATCTGGTCGCGGCTGCGCCGCGGCATCACCCCCGAGATCAACGCGATTTCCACGCTGATTCTGTGCTTTTCGATCGGCATTATTCTGGTTTGGTACCGGCTGCGCACTCGCGAAATCCGCGCCGCCGGGCCGGCGCCGCAGCTTGCTGCCCTGGACCCTCAAGGAGAACTTTCGTGACCACGTCGCGCCGTGATTTTTTAAAATTCGTGGTCGCCGGCAGCGTCAGCGCCGGTTGCCCATTTCCCCATTCGCTGCGCCCGGCGGACAACGGCCCGGCGGCGCAGGTGGACGGCGATCATTTCGCCATCTGCCACGAAGTGCGCGACGGCACGGCGTTCGACAAACCTCCGGTCTCGAAGCGTTACGACGTAATCGTTGTCGGCGGCGGAGTCAGTGGAATGTCGGCTGCGTATTTCCTGCGCGACCACAATTTCCTGCTGCTCGAAAAGGAGCCGCACTTCGGCGGCAACGCCTACCGCGAGGAATATCAGAACCAGGGCTTCGCGACCGGCTCCGCGTTCGATGAGAAGGACACCGAGAGCTATCAACTCGCTAAGGAACTCGGCATTACGCTGCTGCCGATCGATAATCCTGATCCTGCGATTCTTCGCGGCGAATATGTGGAGGACATGTGGCACAAAGGCCTCGACCGCCTTCCCTACCCGCTCTCGGTCCGCACCGCGTTTAAAAAATTCCGTGCGACGCTGCTTCAGATGGATCCCGAAAAAGACGCAGCGCACCTCGACAGCTTTCCGATCAGCGACATTTTGCGCTCGTATCCGCCGGAACTCACCGAGTGGTGGGATGCGTACGGTCCTTCAAACTGGGGCGCAAAGGCCCGCGACACGGCGGCGCTCTGCGTGGTGGAAGACATGCATTTCAGCGCAAGCGAAGAGCCGGACGTGCGCGTCACGCTGCCCGGCGGCAATGGCGCGCTGGCCGCGGCGCTCGCGAAGGATCTCACTGCGAAGCACGGCGAGCGAATGCTGGGCGGTGCGACGATCGTTTCAGTGGACCCGCAAAAGACGGAAGTGAACGTGACCTATTTCCACGAGCGTGAATTACATACCGTCGCCGCGAAAGCGGTGATCATGGCGACGCCAAAATTTATCACCTCGCGGCTCGTCGCCGGTTTGCCGGACGAACAACTGTCTGCCATGCGCGCCTATCGCTACTGCCCCTACCCGGTGGTGAATATGATCTTCGATAAGACCGTCTGGAACAAAGCGTACGACACCTGGTGCCCGGGATATTCGTTCACCGATTTCATCGTTGCGGATTGGGTGCTTCAAAAAAACGACAAGGATTACAAACAGAAGAACAACATCCTAACTTTTTACGCTCCGCTCACCGAGCAGCAGCGCCCTCTGCTGCTGCAGGACGAATCCTGCCAGTCGCTCGCGGAAACTATTTTGAAACATTTCCGGCTGCAGCAGCGTGAGTTTCGCGAGGCCGAGCCGGTCGAGGTGCATCTCTTCCGGCGTGGCCATCCCATGTACTTGCCCGTTCCCGGAAATTTCACCAGGCGCATTCCCGTCGCGAACAAACCGATGGATCGCGTCTTTTTCGCCAACACGGATTCGATGGGACCGGTGTCGGACATCTCGCAGGCGGTTGTCGCGGGCCATCGCGGCGCGGATTGGTCGATCAAGCGCCTGGCCAATTCCACTGCGAGCTCCGCGCGACTGGCTGCCTCGGTCGGCATTCGCGCCTAGCGCGCACAAACAAAAAGGGCGCCCGAGGAGAGTGCCGGGCGCCCTGCGCATCTTCTCCCCGCCAGGATGAGAAAATACGGTTCCAGAATATTTTAGTGTTCCGATGCCAAGTTCAAATTGTGCATGCCTGCCAGAATCGAACTCACAGTACTCAGCGACTGCGGCAGCCACCACGTGCGCCGCAGCATACCATATTCGCTGCGCTGCATGCGCCACGCCACGTAGTCGAAAAGGATCGGCGTGACTTGCGTCGCCAGATAAATCGCAGGCGAGTGCGCGAACGGCCGCATCAACGGATCGTCTTCCACGTTGCCGTGGCCGATGGAAATTCGCGTCGAGTATGCATCGAAGGCCGCGGCGCCGTGCTCCGCAAACGCAAGCGCGAGCCATGCCCGGCGAGCAGGAGTCGATATTCCAGGCGTGACGCGATGCTCGCGAGCCGGCTCCGGATCGGGCACCGTCGCGCTCGATAGCGTCGCCGCGTGCGCTTCCTCGAGAAATGTTTCGCGCTCGGCGAGCTGCGCGGTCATCACCGGGCCGGCGTTGCGATCGAAATTCACCTTGCTCGTGTCGAGACGAGCCACGCCGTCCTCGGAGGCGAAAGTGATCGTGGTATTTGCCTCGCGCGAAGCCTCCGCGAATAGCGATGAGTTGGCGGCGGCCGTCGCCCCGGTACTCGCATCGGTTGACGGCGCCGAAATCGGCGTCGCGCTCGCTGCGCTCAGGATCAGGGTTGTGATCGCCAGGAACATTCTGTCTGCCTCGTTTTCCGCTGGACGAGGCATAGGTTTGCAACGCCGGTACCATCCGTACCCCGGGCGCCCCCTACGGCATACAATGGACTTACGTGATTTGCGGAGGCTGCGACGGCGTGGCGCGGGGCCAATTCAGGGGACTTTGCGGCGTGGCTTTTCCGTCGAATGGCCGGTGAGTTCCGCTCGCTTCACCGCGAGATAAAGCGCAAAAACGGCGATTCGTTTCACCGCGTTTTCGCCATTCGCTCTGCAAATCGGCTCGGCATCACACGACACGCTGTGACGCGTCGATGCGCAAGCTATGCGATCGACTTCAGCGATTCGCGCGCGGCTTCGATGGTGTGGTCGATGTCTTGCTCGGTGTGCGCGGCGGAAATGAAAAGCGCTTCAAATTGCGACGGCGGCAGGAAGATGCCGCGATTGAGCATGGCCTGGAAGAACGATGCGAATTTCATTGTGTCCGATTGTTTTGCGTCGTCGTAATTCCCCACCGCTCGTAAAGAAAAAAATAGAGTGAGCAGCGACCCGGCGACGTTTACGCGTGCGGAGATGGAATAGTCGTGGATGGCTTTGCGCAGGCCTTCGGCTAGGCGCGCCGTCCGGCGGTCGATCGCCTGATAAAAATTGGGCGCTTCGAGTTTTGGAAGTGTGGCGAGGCCGGCGCGCATCGCGAGCGGATTGCCCGAAAGCGTCCCAGCTTGGTAAACCGGTCCGAGCGGCGCAAGATTCTGCATGATCTCGCGGCGCCCCCCGTACGCCGCAACGGGCAAGCCGCCTCCGATTATCTTTCCCAGCGTCGTGAGATCAGGCCGAACTTTGTACGCACCCTGCGCGCCGCCGGGCGCGAGCCGGAATCCGGTAATCACCTCGTCGAATATCAGCAGCGCACCGTCGCGCTCAGCAATCTCGCGCAGCGACTCCAGGAATCCAGTGACCGGCGGGACGACGCCCATGTTCGCCACGACAGGCTCGACGATTATCGCCGCAATTTTCCCGGAGTGTGCTTTAAATAATTTTTCGAGCGCGGGCAGATCGTTAAACGGCGTGTTCAGCGTGAGATTCGCGAACGCTTCGGGCACGCCGGGGCACGCTGCGATGCCGAGCGTCGCAAGGCCCGAGCCGGCCTCGGAGAGAAACGCGTCGGAGTGGCCGTGGTAACAACCTTCGAATTTCACAATCAGGTCGCGCTTGGTGAACGCGCGTGCCAGGCGCGCGGCAGACATCGTCGCTTCCGTTCCGCTGCTGACGAACCGCACCATTTCAATCGACGGCAGCGCGGCGGAGATTTTTTCGCCCAGCTCGATCTCGAGAGGCGACGTCATTCCATAGCTCGTGCCGCGCGCAGCCTGGTCGGCAATCGCGGCCACCACATCGGGATTCGCGTGCCCCAAAATCAGCGCGCCCCACGAGCAAACGTAGTCGATGTACTCGCGCCCGTCCACATCCCACAGGCGCGCGCCGACGGCGCGATCGATCACCAGTGGACTGCCGCCGACGGCGCGAAATGCGCGAACCGGACTGTTCACACCGCCCACCAGCGTGCGCATGCCGCGATCGAAAATTGCCGCCGACTTCGGGCGCGCGTGCGCTGTGTGCTCCGGCTTTTTCACGGGGCCGCTGCTCATTCTGGGTCCTTCAACCATTTCGCAATGTCTTTCGCGTGATACGTCAGCACAATCGAGGCGCCGGCCCGTGCGATCGAAGTCACGACTTCCATCACCGCGCGCCGTTCGTCGATCCATCCATTGCGCGCGGCGGCTTTCACCATCGAATATTCCCCGCTCACGTTGTAGGCCGCGACGGGCACGTTGAATCGCTCATGCACTCGGTGAATGATGTCGAGATTTGGCAGCGCGGGCTTCACCATGATGATGTCCGCGCCTTCGTCGAGATCGTGCGCCACTTCTTTGAGCGCCTCGCGCGCGTTGGCCGGGTCCATCTGGTAGCTGCGTCGATCGCCGAATTGCGGCGTCGATTGCGCGGCTTCGCGAAACGGGCCGTAGAAAGCGGAGCTGTACTTCGCCGCGTACGACATGATCGCAACGTTCTGAAATCCCTTCGCGTCGAGTCGCGTGCGAATCGCGGCGACGCGGCCGTCCATCATGTCCGACGGAGCTACGAGATCCGCGCCGGCCTCGGCGTGCGATTGCGCAGCATCGGCGAGAATTTTCAGGCTCGTGTCGTTAACGACTTCGCCGTCTTTGATCATGCCGCAATGGCCGTGGCTAGTGTATTCGCACAAACAAACATCGGTGATGACGATCAGATCGAGCTTCGCTTTGCGAATCGCGCGGACCGCACGCTGCACGCTGCCTTCGGGATTAGAGGCTTCGCTCGCAATTTCGTCTTTCTTCTCCGGCAAGCCGAACAAAATCACAGCCGGGATGCCGAGGTCCGCCACTTCCCGGCATTCATCCACGATTTGATCGACGGACTGCTGATACACGCCCGGCATCGACGAAATCTCATTACGCACCTTTGTTCCCGGCGCGGCAAACATCGGATAGACGAGTCCGTCCGTGGTAACTCGCGTCTCGCGCACCAAGTTGCGGATAGCGCCCGTGCGGCGCAGCCTTCGCGGGCGGTGAACCGGGAAACTCATTGCGTCTGGGCCTCTTTGGCGAGCGGCTCGTGCGCTCGCGCGTAAAATTTCCCCACTTCATCGGCGAGCAGAATCGCCGACGCGTGCGCCGGCTGAATCGCAACCCTCACGCCCGCTTCGCGCATCGCCTTGGCCGTCGTCGGACCGATCGCCGCGAAATTCACGCGCATGGAAAGTAGCGCGAGTTCGGGCACAGGTATCGCGTCGCTCAAGTTGTGAAATGCCGAGGGGCTGGCGAACAATATCGCGTCCACCGCGCCTGCGCGAAACTCTCCGAGCGCCTCAGCGTTCACCTCCGCCGCGCTAAGCGTTCGATACGCTATCACATCCTCAACTCTCGCTCCGCCTTCGGCGAGCACCTGCTGCAAGCGCACGTCGGCGCGATTACTGCGCGGCAGCAGAACGGATTTTCCTCGAACGAAGCGCGTGAGTTCGCTCGCCAGGGCTTCTCCGGAAGGATTGCGCGCGAGGTATGTCACTCGAAGGCCCGCATCGCCGGCGGCGCCGGATGTGGCAGGGCCGACGGCGGCGATGCTGAGTGTCGGGCGCTGAAATCGCGCCGGATCGATGCCGGTCGCTTTCGCGCGCTCGCAGAAATACCGAACGGCGTTCTGGCTCGTGAAAACGATCCAGTCGAACTCGGACATACGCGCAAGCGCTGCATCGAGCGGCGCCGTATGCTCGGAGGCGGCGAAGCTCACGGTCGGCATCAGGCGCACCGTCGCGCCGAGCGCTTCGAGCGCCCGCACAAGTTCGTGCGCCTGATCCGGCGCCCGCGTCACGACAATCCGTTTCTGCTCGAGCGGCTTGCTCATGAAATGTTTTTTCAGCGTACCGTCGCGCGCGACGTTGCGGCGAGCACTTTGTCCGCACCGTTCACGAGCATCTCATTTGCGACGCGCTCACCCAGTTTCCGCGCGTCGATTGAGCTTCCGCATACCGCGGTTCCGTGCGCGCCAATAGCCTGCGTCCCATCCACCGAGAAAACACACGCATCAAGCACCATCGTCCCGCCTTGGAATCGCGCGTACGCTCCGAGCGGCAAGCTGCAACCTCCGTGTAGCGTGCTCATCACCGCGCGTTCGGCGGCTACGGCAAGCACCGTCTCACGGTGCTCCAGTTGGCTGAAATAGTTCATGTAGAAGTGATCGTTGGGCTCCATGTATTCCACGGCCAGTGCTCCTTGCCCCACCGCCGGTAGCACCATCTCGGGCTCGATCACCTGCGTAATTCGTTCCGCCAGCCCAAGTCGCGTTACGCCCGCCTTCGCGAGCACAATCGCGTCGTATTCACCTTCCTCGAGCTTCCGAATTCGGGTATCGACATTCCCCCGAATCTCGAGAATCTCAAGGTCGGGTCGCGCTCTTCGCAATTGCGCGGCGCGGCGCGAGCTGCTGGTGCCTACACGCGCTCGTTGCGGTAGCCCGTCCAGCGGCGCGCCGTCTCGCGAGATCAGCACTTCTCGCGGATCCGCACGCTCGAAAATCGCAGCGATCCGGCAAACGTCTGAAAAATCGCTTGGGACATCTTTCATGCTGTGCACCGCGACGTCAGCGCGACCGTCGTACAACGCGTGTTCGAGTTCCGCCGTAAAAACGCCCTTAATGCCCAGCTGCTCCACCGGCGCAGTCGCGTGCACGTCACCCGATGTCTTGATCACGACGATTTCCGATTCGACGCCGCATTTTTCGCGGAGCGCATCGCGCAGATGATTCGCCTGCCACAGCGCGAGCTTGCTGCCGCGCGTGCCGATCCGTAGCGGCTTCACTCTTTCTCTCCGCCCAATCCAAACAGATGACGCAGCGCTTCGAGACCCGCCATCCGTCCGCGCATTCCCGGTCCTTTGCGGAGTGTCTCCGACGGCTGCGTCATGAGCCGTTCGACCAGCTCCTCGGTGATGTGCGCAATGCGATCGCGCTCGTCGGGCGAAACGTCCGAACGCTCGGCAAGCATTTCGCGAATCAGTGCTTCGCGTTGCGCGTGAAATCGTCCGCGAAGGTCGCTCACGATGGATCCGGCTTCGAGCGCGGCGCGCCACGCTTCGAATTTCCGCACATGCTCGTCGATGATCGTTTCCGCGCGCGGAATCTCGGACTCTCGCGCTTTGCGGTTCTGCTCCACGATCGCGCCGAGGTCGTCGATGTTATAGAGGTAGAAGTTGTAAAGTCCGGCGGCCTCGATTTCCACGTTGCGCGGCACGCCGAGATCGACGGCAAACACCGGCTTGCCGGAGCGTTTTGCGATCGCGCGTTCGAGCGCGGCGCGCGTCAGCACGGGAGTCGATGACGCCACCGATGTCACAATCACGTCCGATGCGCCGAGCGCCGAGCCAAGCGCCTCCCACGGCAGCGCTTCCCCACCAAAGCGGCTTGCGAGTTCCGCGGCGTTTTCGAGGGAACGATTCACCACACGCAACTCCCGCACGCCCCGGCTCTGCATGTGCTCCACAACCTGCTCCGCCATCGCCCCCGCGCCGACAATCAACGCCGAATGCCCCTTCAGGCTGCCGAATACGCGTTCCGCAAGTTTCACACCCGCAAACGCGACTGACATCGGCCGCGCGCCCACTTCCGTCTCGCTCCGCACGCGCTTCCCCACTTCGAGCGCGCCTTGGAACACGCGATTGAGCACCGGACCCGTAGCACCGTGATCGAGCGCCTGGTTATACGCGCTGCGAAGCTGGCCGAGAATTTCCGCCTCGCCGAGCAGCATCGAATCAAGTCCCGCCGCCACGCGAAAAAGATGCCTTACCGCGTCGCCACCCTGCTCGCGGTAAATCCGGCCATCGAGTTCGCGCCGCGGAATGCCGTGAAACGAAGTGAAATATTCCTCCATCGCTGACGCGGGCGATTCGATTGCGTCCGATGGCACGCCGTATAGCTCGCTGCGATTGCACGTCGAGACGACAACGGCCTCTTCGAGAATTCCTTCGCGCCGCAGATCGTCAGCGGCGGTCAAAGCCTGTTCGCGGCTGAATACGATCCGCTCGCGCAGCTCTACCGGCGCTGTGCGATGGCTGCATCCGATCAGCGCCAGTTGCACGCGGATTTTATCGACGCGCTCCGAATTGGCAATCGTGGCCATTACAGAAACCGATGAAACCTCGTGAGATAAAGATTCACGAACGTGTAGCTGAAAAGCACGACGAGGAAATTTGCCACGCACAGCATCGCCGCACGCGCGCCGCGCCATGTGGCGTTCCGGCTCAGCGCGAGATACGCGACGTACACTCCGGCGATCGCGAGCGTGATCACCACCTTCGGATCGCCAAGCGAAAGCCTGCCGCTCAGGCGACGCTGCCAGATCAGCCCGAACGCCACACCCACCGCGAGCGCCACGAGCCCAATCATCACGCTGCTGCGCGACATCCGCTCCAGCACATCGAGCGACGGCAGCCGCCAGAACGCCGCGCTCAGCTGGCGCGACCGAAGCAACCGGTTCTGCCCCACATAAATCGCGCTCAGAATGAACGAAAGCGCGAACGCCGCGTAGGCCCACGTATTTAGCGTTACGTGAAACGCGAAAATTGGCCCGCGAATCTGCGTCGGCACCGCCACCGGATCGGGAATCCACAGCCACACCGCGGAAACCCAAGCCAGCAACACAGCCGTCACGAACGCTCCGACCGCTCGCTCTCGATGAAAGAATTCAAGCCCCAGGTACGTTAGAGCGAGCAACCACGCGAAAAGTGACATCGAACCGTAAAGATCGTCGTACGGCAGCGCGTGCAACGCCACCGACCGCTCGTACAGCGCAAAATACTGCGCCACGATGCCGCCGGCTAGCAAAAACGACGCGCCGCGCCCAACCCACGCCGACGGCGCGCGCAAATTCAGCGCGTAGCAGACAAAGCTGCCCGCGTAGAGAGCCAGCATCACAAATGCGAGTTGGCGAACCATTCGTTGACGGTGCGCGGCAATCGCGCAACTTCTTATTATAGCGCCCAAAATTGAGGCTGTGGGCAGGCTCGGTTCGCGCTCAGGCTCGGCTCGCCGGAGGAGGCGCGCGCAGCGTCCCGTCTGTTATCATGGAATTCGTATCCGAAAAGGACGCCGTTTCCCTCGTGACGAACCGCAAAGAGCTCTTTCTGCGCGCCTGCCGGTGCCAACCCGTCGAACGCGTCCCCGTATGGATCATGCGCCAGGCCGGGCGTTACCTGCCCGAGTATCAGGCCATCCGCGCGCACCACTCTTTCCTTGAAATTTGCAAAACGCCTGAACTGGCCACGGAAGTTTCAATGCAGCCGTTCCGCATCGTCGGCGTCGATGCGGTCATCGTCTTTTCGGATATTTTGATCGTCGCTGAGGCGATGGGGCTGCCGCTCGCCGTTCCCGATGACGGACCGGTGCTCTCGAATCCGATTCGCGACGTCGCCGCGATCCGCGCGCTGCGCTCTTTCGACCCGAACGGCGAGACTCGCTTCGTTGGCGACGCGATCCGCTCGATCTGCCGCGAGGCCGGGCCGACCGTGCCGGTAATTGGCTTCGCCGCGGCGCCTTGGACGCTGGCTTGTTACATGATCGAAGGCCGCACGCGCGGCGACATCTCGCTCGCCAAGAAAATGATCGCCAGCGAGCCGGCTCTCGTCCGCGAGCTGCTCGACCGTATCGCCGACGCGACAATCGGCTACCTGCAATCGCAGATCGAGGCGGGCGCGTCAGTCATTCAACTCTTCGACACGTGGGCCGGCGAATTGCGCGCCGAGCAATACGCCGCGTTTGAGCTTCCAGCGACGCAGAAAATCTTCCGCGCGATCGCGGGCTCCGGCGTCGCGAAAATCTTGTATGCGAAGGGCTCGTCGCACTTGCTCGAGCCGCTCGGCAAGGCCGGCTCCGACGTGGTGAGCGTGGATTGGCGCACCGATCTCGCGAAAGCGCGCGCCGTGCTTGGCGATTCCATTGCGATTCAAGGGAATGTCGATCCGTCGCTGCTGCTGACTTCCGAAGACGCCGTGCGCGATGCGGCTCGAGCGGCTGTGGCGCAGACCGGCGGATTCGGGCACATTCTGAATCTCGGCCACGGCATTTTGCCGGCGACGCCGGTCGCCAATGCGCACGCGTTCGTCGAGGCGGGTCAGGCAGTGAGATTTCCTGCGCGCGTGCCGGCCGCGCAGGCGTGACAGCCCCACGGATAAATTTGTGACCAGTCACCACCATAAACTCGAAATCACGAACGTCTCCGACGCGTTCCTGGAAAAGCACAATCGCCCGGGACCGCGCTACACGAGCTACCCCACCGCGCCGGTGTGGAAAGACGACTTCGGCCCCGACGATCTCGAAAGCTTCTACGCGACGGCCGAAGCGCAACGGACGCCTGTGTCTCTCTACATGCACATTCCGTTTTGCGAGAGCCTGTGCATCTTCTGCGCGTGCAACGTTTCGATTCAGAAAAATAAGGACGTCGCGGCTCCCTACCTCGACGCGCTCAAAAACGAAATCACCCACGTCGGCGGGTTTGTCTCGCCCACTCGCCCGGTGCTTCAATTTCACTGGGGCGGCGGCACGCCGACATATCTGACGCCTCTGCAGATGGAAGACCTTTTCGCGCACGCCGCTGCGAATTTTCATTTCGCGCCAGACGCGGAGATCGGCGTCGAAATCGATCCGCGCGTCACCAGCGTCTCGCACCTCGAAACGCTGCGCCGCCTCGGATTCAACCGCCTCAGCCTCGGCATTCAGGATTTCACCGGCATCGTGCAACAGGCGATTCACCGCGTGCAGCCCTACGAAATGACGCGCGACCTGATCGCCGCCGCTCGCTCGCTCGGCTTCGCGAGCCTCAACGTCGACCTGATCTACGGCCTGCCTCACCAAACCGCCGAAAGTTTCCGCGACACGGTCGCGAAGACTCTCACGCTTGATCCCGATCGCGTCGCGATGTTCAGCTACGCGCACGTGCCCTGGATGAAGAAGCAGCAGGGCGCGTTTCAGCAATATTTACCGCCGAGCATGGAGAAATTCCGCATCCTGCGCGCGGGCCTCGAAGGATTTCTCGACGCCGGCTACCTCTATATAGGAATGGACCACTTCGCTAAGCCCACCGACGAGCTGGCCATCGCGCAGCAGAATCGCACGCTGCACCGTAATTTTCAGGGTTACACCACGAAGGCGGGCGCCGACCTTTACGGCATGGGCGTCAGCGCGATCAGCGCCGTCGGCCGGGCGTATTCGCAGAATAAAAAAGACGTGCCCGGCTACCAATCGACAGCCGCATTGCGCGGAATCGCCACGGTGCGTGGATATCGTCTCTCCGACGACGACGTGCTTCGCCGCGCCGTCATCGGCCGCCTGCTCTGCCACACCGTTGTGCCGAAGAGCGAAGTCGAACGCGAGTTCGCAATTTCATTCGACGAATACTTCGCGCCGGAATTGGCGGCGCTCGCGGACGCTCAAGCAGAAGGGCTCGTGGACCTATCACGCAACGAAATTCGCGTGACACCGCTAGGCCGGCTCTTCATCCGCACGCTCGCCATGCCGTTTGACCGCTACCTGCGCGACCAGCAAATGGACGCGAAGCCGCTGTTTTCGAAAACTCTCTAGCCGCTCATGCCCTCCAGCAAATCCGTCATCGTCGTTGGCGCCGGCATTTCCGGCTTGGCGTGCTCGTACCGCTTGAAACAGCGCGGCATGGACGTAACGCTGCTCGACGCCGGCCCTAAACCTGGCGGTTTGATCGGCAGCGTAACCACGGACGGCTTTGTCTTCGAATCCGGCCCACAGAGCTTCCAACTCACAGGCGCGCTCTCAGCCCTCGTGCGCGAACTGAACCTCGAATCCGGACTGCAGACCGCCGACAACAAAGCGCCGCGTTACATCCTGAAGCACGGCCGGCTTGAACAGATTCCGATGTCGCCGCAAGCGATGCTCACTTCGCAATTCCTTTCGCTCGGTTCGCGTTTCAAAGTTGCATCGGAACCGTTTCGACGCAGCAAGCCGCCCGCCGAAGAAGAGTCCGTTGCGGCCTTCGTCCGACGCAAATTCGGCCACGAAATTCTGGAGTATCTGGTTTCGCCGTTTGTCTCCGGCGTGTACGCGGGGGATCCGGAAAAGCTCAGCCTGAAGGCTGCGTTCCCCACCCTCGATGAATGGGAACGCCGGTATGGCAGCGTGATTCGCGGCGCGAAAAAATCCCGCGCAGCAGCAGCCGGCGCGGAGCCGTCTGCGTCGCGCCCGTCGCTTTGCTCATTCGCCACGGGAGTCGCCGCACTTCCCCGCGCCCTCGCTGCCAGACTCGGCGAGCGATTTGGTGCAAACGTAAAGGCCACCGCCGTCTCAGCTGCAGACGGCGGCTTCGCCATCCACGCTGCACACGGCGACTCCGCGACTTCCCTAAACGCGGCGGCAGTCGTATTCGCCACGCCCGCGTATGCAGCGCTCGACATCGTGCGCCCGTTCTCGCCGAAGCTCGCGACGATTCTCGGCGCGATCGCTTACGCGCCGGTCGCGGTGGTCGCGGCGGGCTATCGTCGCATGCAGATCAGCGATGCGCTCTACGGCTTCGGATTCCTTGTGCCGCGCGCGGAAAAAATCCGGACGCTCGGCACGATCTACAATTCGTCACTCTTCCCCGGCCGCGCACCTGAAAACAGCGTCACTCTAACCAGCTTCATCGGCGGCGCCACCGACCTGGAAATCGCAAACCTCGCTGAATCCGAAATCGCCAACATCGCGCATCGCGACAACGCGCAAATTCTGAAAATTTCGGGCTCGCCGATGGTCACGCAAATGTGGAAATGGAATCGCGCGCTGCCGCAATACAATCTCGGCCACGGACACATCGTGGAATCGCTTCGCGCGGTGCTGCGCGAAACGCCCGGAATTTTCCTCGCTGGGAATTATCTGGAAGGCCCGGCCGTGGGAAAGTGCGTGGAAACCGGCTACAAAACCGCTGACGAAGTGGAATCCTACCTAAGTCGCGGCGCGCGTTAGTCGTCGAGAGGCTTTTTGTTGCGCATATTCAACCGCACGCGCCGCCGCTCACCTGCGTCTTCATAGCGCCGCTTATCTTCCGGCGTCTCCAGAATCAACGGCCGCACCGGATGCGCCTTCTGATCCATGTCCACGGCAACAAACGTCAAGTACGCACTGCTGGTGTGGCGGCGCTCGCCGGTGAGCACATTTTCCGCATAGACCTTAACGCCCACTTCCATCGAGGTGTTGAATACGCGGTTCACCTGCGACTGCAGCACAATCCACTCGCCCAGGTGGATTGGAAACCGGAAGTCGAGATAGTCCACCGACGCCGTCACAACGGGCAAGTTCGCATGCCGCGTCGCCGCCAGCGCCCCGGCAATGTCGATCAAATGCATCACGCGGCCGCCGAGCATGTTGCCCAGTAAATTCGCGTCGTTCGGCAGCACGATCTCGGTAATCTCCGATCGCGAAACGCTCACCGGCTTGCCGTCCTTCAGCGATTCCGGCGACGGCATTTCCACCTTGCGCCCTGGCATGTGCGGTCCTGCATGTTTGATTTCGTGGATGGTCATGGTTTTTGTTCGGTGAATCGAATCGCGCCTCGCACAAACTTGGCGCGCGTGGAACGTACCGCTATACTATCGCACGAACGCCATGACCCAAACGCAGAAGTCACGCCGTGAAATGCTCGAGCAGTTCGTCGCCCAAAAGCCTACCGACGCCTTTGCGCTCTACGGGCTCGCACTCGAATGCGCGAAGCTCGGCGACAACGACGCCGCCACCTCCAATTTTCAGAAGCTCCTCGAATCCAATCCGGACTACGTCGCCGGCTATTTCCAGTTCGGCCAGCACCTCGGTCGCGTCGGCAAACTCGAACAGGCGCGCAAGCTCCTGTCCGACGGCATCCTGGTCGCGCAGAAAGCGGGCGACACTCACGCGCGCGACGAAATGCACGCCGCTCTCGCCCTGTTGCGCTAGACTCACAAGCGTCGCTCCCCACAAGGCGCGGCACTCCGTAGGATTGGGCCATGAGAGACACGCGCATTCCGCTGTTTCCGCTGAACGTGGTTTTGCTCCCCGGAGCCTCGCTTCCCCTCCACATTTTCGAGCCGCGCTACCGGCAGATGGTCCGCCACTGCCTGCGCCATAAGCTCGAATTCGGAATGATCCTCGCGCAGGAATCGAGCGTCGCTGCAATCGGCTGCACCACGCAAATCGTCAACGTCCTGCGCGAATATCCCACCGGCGAGTTCGACATTCTCACCGAAGGCCGCGCCGTTTTCCGCGCTCTCGACCTGCTCTCCGAAAAGGATTACCACGAAGCGATCGTCCAATACCTCACCGATTCCGGCCAGGACGCCGAATCGCACAAAGAAGATTCGCTGATGGGCATGTTCCAGCAGTGCCACTCCATGATGTATAGCGAGTTTTGGTCGCCCAGCGCCAAAGACTCGATTTGGCCCCTCTCCTACCGCATGGCCAGCCGGCTGCCACTCGCGCTGGATGAAAAACAGGCGCTGCTCGAGATGCGCGCAGAGCCCGCGAGGCAGGAATTCCTCCACGCGTGGCTCAGCGCGGCGCTGCCGCAGATCGAAAAGCGCGACCGCGCCCGCCATAAAGCTGGCGCGAATGGCAACTCGCCAAATTGACCTTCCGAATCGCGATTATGTTCGCGGACTCCGTTCCCTTATAATGCCTTCAGGCGCCTCCTGCACGTGCGCCGCGTCATAACGAAGTGGGGCCCTCATGACTTCGTTGCCGAAGACCCTCGGTGAGCTTCGCCGCAGCAGCTGGACCGCAGAGAAATACGCACAGCGCTCAGTACGGCAGGAAATGCGTGAGAATCTTCTGTGCAAGATGGAAAAGGGCGACACGCTCTTTGCCGGAGTGCACGGCTACGACGATACCGTCGTCCCGCAAGTCATCAACGCAATCCTTTCCAAGCACCACTTCATACTTCTCGGGCTTCGCGGACAAGCCAAGACCCGCATCCTGCGCGGGCTGACGAACTTCCTGGATCCGCACGTCCCGGCCGTTGCGGGATGCGAAATTCACGATAATCCCTACGCGCCGCTTTGCCGCTCCTGCAGGCAGCGCATCGCCTCCGAGGGTGACGCGACCCCGATCGCCTGGCTCGCGCGCACCGAGCGCTACGTGGAAAAGCTCGCCACGCCCGACGTGACCATTGCCGATATGATCGGCGACGTCGATCCCATCAAAGCTGCGCGCACCGGAACGAATCTTTCCGACGAGCTGACCATCCACTACGGCCTGCTGCCGCGCTCGAATCGCGGCATCTTCGGCATCAACGAGCTCCCCGATCTTTCCGGCAAAATTCAGGTCGGCCTGTTCAACATCATGC
Organism: uncultured Acidobacteriota bacterium; assembly: GCA_963702125.1. Lineage (GTDB taxonomy): Bacteria > Acidobacteriota > Terriglobia > Acidiferrales > UBA7541 > Palsa-295. The sequence goes on along the minus strand of OY969716.1, from coordinate 1,008,900 downwards.
AGGAAGGCGACATCCAGATTAAAGGCTATCCGATCCGCATGGCGCTGGACGTGATGCTGGTCTTCACCGCGAACCCGGAGGACTACACGGCGCGCGGGAAAATCGTCACTCCGCTAAAAGACCGCATCGGCTCGGAAATTCGAACCCACTATCCTGCCACCGTCGGCGAAGGCATGGCCATCACGGCGCAGGAATCGTGGATCGAGCGCGAAAATAAAAAGCGGGTCCACATGCCGCAGTACGTGCGCGAAGTCGTGGAAGAAATCGCGTTCCAGGCCCGCGACGATAAACGCGTCGATCGGCGCTCGGGCGTCAGCCAGCGCTTGCCCATCAGCACGCTCGAAAATGTGATGAGCAACGCCGAACAGCGCGCCATTCGCAGCCGCGATGGCGCAGTCGTAGCGCGCGTCGCCGACATTTACGCCGCAATTCCTTCGATGACCGGCAAGTTCGAACTCGAATACGAAGGCGAATTGAAGGGCGCGGACACGATTGCACGCGAGTTGATTCGCGCGGCCGTCGGCAAGACATTCACGCAATATTTTACCGGCGCGAATTTCCAACCCGTCACGCAATGGTTCGAGCTGGGCGGCGAATTGAAGGTTCCGGCGAACGCATCCAACGAAGAAGTGATGGCGCAGCTCAAGACGATTCAGGGCCTTTTTGACCATCTGAGCGTTCTTGACGTCAGCCCGAAGGATGACGCCGGCATCGTCACTAGCGCGGCCGAATTTATCCTCGAGGGCTTGTGGGCGCATAAGCGCATCAGCCGCAGCGAAGAGCGCGGTTACTTTGCCGACGCGCGCCGCACACAGGAGCCTCGCGAGCCGCGCGAACCGTCCGGTGGCGGTGGGCGCGGCCCACGCCGCCAGTTTAATTAGGCAGGGCGTAGCTTTAGCTCCGCCGCAACTCTCGTGAGAATTCTCGGGGGCTTTAGCTCCTGGAGCCGTCTCTTCCGGCTTCGCTTTACCGGAGGGCCATGAAGTACACAAAGTATTCCCGCTACGCACCCAGCGCCGCCGACGATATCGATCTCGACGAGCTGATGAGCCGGCTCTCCGATTTTTTCCTGCAGAGCGGCTTCGAAGATCAATACGGCATTTACGAAATGGATCCCAATCGTTCGCGCGAGCGGATGATGGATCATCTCCGCGAAGCTATACTTCGCGCGCTGCAAGAGGGCGACCTTGTTCCGCCCGAGCTGATGGAAAAGCTCCTCGAAAATCCCGACCTTAGCCAGAACCAGGATTTGCGCGAGATGGTCGATCAGCTCATCCAGCGCATGGAAAATGAAGGTTTCATTTCGCAATCCGAGAGCGGCCAGCAGGCTCAGGTCACTCCGCCGCCTTCGCAAACTCCAGGCGGACAAGCGGGCCAAGCCGGGCCGAACGCCGAAGCGCGATTTGAAATCACCGACAAGGCGCTCGATTTTCTCGGATTCAAAACGCTGAAGGATCTGCTCGCATCGCTCGGCAAGAGCAGCTTCGGCCGCCACGATACGCGCGACCTCGCCACAGGCGTCGAATCCGGCGGACTCTCGAAAGAATATGAATTCGGCGATACGCTGAACATGGACATCAGCTCCACCCTGTTCAACGCCGTCCGCCGCAACGGGCCGGGCATTCCCATCGACATCGACTATCCCGACCTCATGGTTCACCAGTGCGAGTATCAAAGCTCCTGCGCCACCGTGCTGATGCTCGACTGCAGCCACAGCATGATTCTCTACGGCGAAGACCGCTTCACGCCCGCCAAGCGCGTTGCTCTCGCGCTGTCTCACTTGATTCGCACGCAATATCCGGGCGACTCGCTCCACTGCGTCCTCTTCCATGACAGCGCCGAGGAAATTCCTCTGGGCAAACTAGCGCGTGTGCAAGTCGGTCCGTATTACACCAACACCCGCGAAGGCCTGAAGCTCGCGCAACGCGTTCTGGCTCGCCAGAAGAAAGACATGAAGCAGATCATCATGATCACCGACGGCAAGCCCTCGGCTCTGACGCTCGAAGACGGCCGCATTTACAAAAACGCCTTCGGCCTCGATCCGCTCGTCGTCACCCAGACGCTCGAAGAAGTGGCCAAGTGCAAGCGTGCCGGCATCCTGATCAACACGTTCATGCTGGCGAGCGACTACAGCCTGGTCCACTTCGTCCAGAAAGTCACCGAGCTGTGCCGCGGGAAGGCGTACTTCACCACTCCCTACACTCTCGGCCAATACCTGCTGATGGATTACGTCGGCGGGAAAACGCGGAACATCCACTAACTCTTGCGCCGCGCGAAAGCGTTCACGACAAACTCACGCCGCGTCCGTTCCGTCGATTCGCTTTTTGTGTTTCTCGGGCTTCAGTCGCTTATCGACGATCACTCGCTCGGGCGGAGGCATGCCCACACCGATGCGCGCCCGGCGCTTCGCCTCTTTGTGCGCCCGCAGTTTGTCTTTTTTCTTCCGGCCCGAGCGTGCCATCGCAATTCCTCAAAAAAGCATCATAATGCACGGTCAACGCGCACGAAAGCTCGCGTTCGCTTACACACGGCATGCCTGACATCATAAAGAAAGCCGCGACGTCGCTCGTCCTCATCGTCCTGGTCGCGCTCGCCATCCGCGTCGGCTTCCTCCTCGACTACAAGTCGCACAATTCCGATCGCGCCGTCAGTGTGATTCCCTTCCTTTTCGAATCGGGCAACATCGCGCATTCGGTCTCAGCAGGAAAAGGATTCAGTTCGCCATTTCGCGTTGATACCGGCCCCACAGCGTGGATGACGCCCGTTTATCCGCTGATTCTCGGTGCGATTTTCAAACTCTTCGGCGTTTATACGGTCCAATCTTGGTACGCCTCGGTCGCCTTCAATATCCTCTGCGTCACGCTCGCCTGCATCCCGATCTATTACGCAGGCCGCCGCATCGGCGGAGAAGCGAACGGCGTCGCGCTCGGCGCCCTCGCCGCATGGCTCTGGGCCATTTTTCCAAACGCAATCCTGATGCCCGTCGAGAGTATGTGGGAAGCTTCACTCGCCGCGCTTCTCGGTGCCGCGCTGCTATGGGCCACGCTCGCTCTCGACGAACGCCGCGACGCACTCGCTTGGTCCGCCTACGGACTGCTCTGGGGCGCGACGCTCATGACCAACGCTACGCTCGGCGCCCTGCTCCCAGTCATGCTGGCCTGGCTTTGGTGGCGCGCAAGGAAGCAGAATCGCAACGTCATCCCGCGCGTCGCCCTCACAATTGCCATCGCCACCATTTGCTGTGTCCCCTGGACGATTCGCAACTACCGCGCCTTCCACACCTTCGTTCCACTGCGCTCCGTGCTCGGCCTCCAACTCTGGCTCGGCAATAATGATCAAACCGAAGACATCTTTCGCGGCAATCTGCATCCCATCTACAACGAGGCCGAGCGCCGTCATTATATCGACGTCGGCGAAATCGCCTACATGCGCGAAAAACAAAACCTCGCCATCCGCTACATGCTCACCCATCCCGCCCGCGAGCTGCACCTCTCATGGCTGCGCTTCGTCGCCATCTGGGCCGGCGGCGCCCTCCACCCCATCGACGACTTCATCGGCACTTCCGATCCGTGGTTCCGCTTCGTACTCGCGTTCAACATTCTCGTCGCGCTCGGCACGCTCGCTGGCGCGATCCTTCTCTTCGTGCAGCGCAACGCCTACGCTATCCCCTGCGCCGCCTTCCCCGCGATTTTCCCCTGGGCCTACTACCTCACGCTCGCGTTGCCCCGCTACCGCTTGCCCATCGACCCGATCCTGATGCTTCTCACCGCGGTCGCGATCCTCTCAATAGTCCAAACGCTACAAGCAAGATCACGCACCGCACCCACCGAACCACAGCCAACGCCCCGCCAACTCACGCGCAAAGCGAAACGCCGCGCACGTCGCCATCGCCCCATCACGGCACAAATGCAACCTTCCAATCCCGCAAGTGTTTGAAAATGTGGCTTTCCCACGCCGATTCGTGCAGGGGGATTCCCTGAAACTCTTACAAGGAAAACCGTATTGAGCCGATTCATCTTATTGGTAGGATGGCGCCAGCGGTTTCCGAGACCGCAGCCAAGTCCTCACCAGGCGCCGCGCTCCCGCTGCGCAAAGTTATTCGCTGTCAGTTTGGAGAGTTTGTAGAAGTTGGGCTTCAGCTCAGCAAAGCATCCACGCGCTTGCGGACCCACGACAACCGGCCGCCGCGGGATGGAATTCTAGGAGGAAACAAATGCGTAACGCTGTAGTTCGATCGATCTTCGCGGCTTTGGTGCTCGCGGCGATCGGCATCGCCATGGCGCCGGCGGCATCCGCGCAAATCGGCGTTCAGATCACCATTGCTCCGCCCGCGCTGCCGGTTTACGAGCAGCCTATTTGCCCCGGCGACGGCTACCTGTGGACGCCCGGCTATTGGGCGTGGAATGACGGCGGATATTTCTGGGTGCCGGGAACCTGGGTGCTCGCGCCCGAAGTTGGCTTTCTTTGGACACCCCCGTACTGGGGTTGGGGCGGCGGCTTCTACGCGTTCCACGCCGGATACTGGGGCCCGCACATCGGCTTCTATGGCGGCGTGAACTATGGCTTTGGCTACTTCGGCAACGGTTTCGAAGGCGGTCGCTGGGATGGCGGTCACTTTTTCTACAACCGCTCCGTGACGAACATCAACGTCAACGTCATCCACAACACCTACAACACGACGGTCATCAACCGCAACGAATCACGCGTCAGCTACAACGGCGGCAACGGTGGTATCAACGCGCGTCCCTCGGCTGAAGAAGAGCGTTACGCGAACGAACGGCACGTCGGCGCGGTGGAGGCACAGACGAAACACTTTGACGAGGCCCGCGGCAATCCTCAGTTGCGCGCGAGCGAAAATCACGGCAAGCCCCCGATTGCGGCCACTTCCCGCCCTGGCGACTTCACCGGGCACGATGCAGTGCCCGCTCGCGAAGCTGGCGGCGAATATCACGGCGGTGAGGAACACGCCGCGAATACCGCTGAAGCAAAGCCTTCCCACGCAAAGGAAGTAACTCCGGCGAAGCGCGCGCCCTACACGCCGACCGGCAGTCCTAAAGTCGATACGAAATACCAGCAGCAACAGGACAAGCTGGCGCAACGCCAGGAGCAGGAACGCGCCAAGCTGCAGGCGAATCAGGAAAAGGAAGACCAGCGCAATCAGCAGCGCCACGTCGCTCAGGAACGCCAGCAGCAGACCGAACAGCGTCACGCTCAACAAGCGCAGCAGATGCAGCAACGTCACCAAACCGAGCAGACGCACTTTGAACAAAGCCACGCGCCGGCTTCTCACGGCGGAAAGCCGCGGTAGTCGCACCGCGCAACACGAACAATCCATAAAGAAAAATGGCGAGGCCCTCGATTTCAATCGAGCCCTCGCCGTTTTTATTTTGACTTGCCTTACTGAATGCCCAGCTTCGCCTGCATTTCCTCGAGCGAAACTCCCTTCGTCTCCGGATAAAAGGCGCCAACCACCATAAGCTGCACCACCATCATCGCCGCAAAAAAAACAAACGGATACGCGCCCGATTTCTCCGCCATCAGCGGAAACACATACGAAATAATCGCGTTCGTAATCCAGTGCGCCGAGCTTCCCACCGACTGCCCTTTCGCCCGCACCGCATTGGGAAACACCTCCCCGATGTAAACCCAGATCACCGCTCCTTGCGAAACGGCAAAGAACGCGATGAATCCCACCAGAAACCAGAGCAAACGTTCCGGATGCGTATGCGTGAAGAAAACCGTCGCCACACCCGAAAGGCTCAGCGCCATCCCCACCGAACCGATCAGCAACAGCGTCTTCCGCCCCAGCTTGTCGATCAGCGTCATCCCGATCAACGTCGCGATCAGATTCACCGAGGCGATAATCACAGTTTGCTGGTCGCCGGAAACGCGGCTGAACCCCGCGGCCGTGAATATCGGGTTCAGGTAGTACAGAATCGCGTTGATTCCAGACAGTTGGTTGAAAATCCCGATCGAGATCGCCAGGAAAATCGGAAACTTGTATTTCGCAGAGAGTAACGATTCCGTTGCGCCCTGCTTTTCCAGGTGAATCGAGTGCTCGATGTTGCGCATCTCGCTTTCCGGATCGGCGGCTCCGATCTGCTGCAGCACCTGGCGTGCCTCCGTGGCGCGCCCCTTCGTCGCCAGCCATCGCGGACTATTCGGAATCGTGAAGAGCAGCGCAAAGAACAGCAGTGCGGGCGCCGCGGCGACCCCGAACATCCACCGCCAGTCGGCCAGCCCGAGTCCCAGCGTCCCAATAAAATAATTCGAGAGATACGCAACGAGAATTCCAACCACCACGCTGATCTGAAACGAGCCAACCAGCCTCCCGCGCCACTCCGCCGGCGCGATCTCCGCGATATACACCGGGCTTAACACCGACGAACCGCCCACAGCCAATCCCACCAGAAACCGGAACACGAGCAGCATCGGCAAGTTCGCCGCAAACGCGCATCCCAGCGCCGACACAAGGTAGAACATCGCCAGCACTCGCAGCGTGTCTCGCGGGCCGAACCGCTGCCCCGGCGCGCCGGCCGTCATCGCCCCAATCACCGTGCCCCAAAGCGCGATCGACACCGTGATTGCAAGTTCGTTCGGAGTGAGATTGAATTGCGTCGTCAGCGAACTCTGCGTGCCGGAGATCACCGCAGTATCGAATCCAAATAGCAGCCCGCCCAGCGCTCCCACGAAGCTGCTCTTTAAAAGTACGGAGTTCAGTTTCATTCGTTCTCCCACGAGTCCTTCAAGCCCGCGCCGCCCGCCATAATAGCTGCAATCGCGCGGGCCGCCAGCACCATTTCGGCTCGCCGTCCGGATTACGGACGGCTGACACATTCCGCCTAAGCGGTTATTGTCAGCGCCTGGGCCGCCCCGCTGTTCGAGCCTTCCCTGCTCACCAAACTAAACGATGCGAGCCTACCCGCTGCGGCGTGCTTCATATAGATAAGCGCTTATCTCGCGCAGGCTCGTTCGTGGTATATTTCTCCCGCCTAACTGGACCGTTTCGTGTTTGAATTCTGCCGCGGCGCATCGCCGTCGCGCCCACGCCAGGAGATCGCACCATGAGCGTTCGTGAACTGAAGCACTACTACGGCGGCGGGTGGCAGTCCGCCGCGCGCATGGATTATTTGCCCGTCGTCAATCCAGCCACAGGGGAGACGCTCGCTCGCGTCCCTCAAGCGCAGATCGACGACGTCGCCGCCGCCGTGAAGACCGCCGCCGATGCCTACCCCGCCTGGCGCCGCACTCCGCCCGAAGATCGCATCCAATATCTCTTCAAGCTGAAAAATCTCCTCGAAGAACACATCGACGAGCTCGCAAAAGTCTGCACCGAGGAAAACGGCAAGACCTTCGGTGAGTCGCGCGCAGAACTCCGTCGCGCCATTGAAAACGTCGAAGTCGCCTGCGGTATCCCGACGCTCATGCAGGGTTACAATCTCGAAGACGTCGCCTCCGGCATCGACGAAATGATGATTCGCCAGCCGCTTGGCGTCACCGCTGCGATCACGCCGTTCAATTTCCCGGCGATGATCCCCTTCTGGTTTCTCCCGTACGCGATCGCCTGCGGCAACACGTTCATCCTGAAGCCGTCCGACCGCGTGCCCCTCACCGCCGTCCGCGCCTTCGAATTGATGGAGTCGCTGAAGCTCCCTCCCGGCGTCCTGAATCTGGTTCACGGCGGCAAAGCTTCGGTCGATGCGCTGCTCAAGCACCCCGACGTTCGCGCGATCAGCTTCGTCGGCTCAACGCCCGTCGCTAAATACATTTATTCCGAAGCCGCGCAGCACGGCAAGCGCGTCCAGTGCCAGGGCGGCGCGAAAAATCACGTATTGATCCTTCCTGACGCTGACATGGAAACGTCCACGCGCATCGTTAGCGACAGCGCGTTCGGCTGCGCCGGCCAACGCTGCCTCGCGGTCTCCGTTGCCGTCACGGTTGGCGACGCGCAGAAAGAATTCACCGAACAGCTCACGAAAGTCGCAGGCGCGCTCAAAGTCGGCAACGGCCTCGAATCCGACGTGCAAATGGGCCCCGTGATCACCGCTGAGAGCAAGACGCGCATCGCAGGCCTGATCGCGCAAGGCGCGAAGGACGGCGCGAATCTGCTTCTCGATGGCCGCCAGACCAATGGCTCCTCCGCCAAAGGAAATTTCCTGAAGCCGACGATTCTCGATAACGTTCCGGCGTCGAGCGCTCTCTCTACCACGGAGATCTTCGGCCCGGTGCTCAGCCTCGTTCACGCGAAGAACATCGACGAAGGCATCGACATTCTTTCCCGCAGCCCTTACGGCAATATGGCTTCGATTTTCACGACGAGCGGCGCTGCGGCTCGGAAATTCCGCTACGAAGTGCAGGCGGGCAACATCGGCATCAACATCGGCGTCGCCGCTCCGATGGCCTACTTCCCTTTCAGCGGATGGCGCGATAGTTTCCTCGGCGTGCTGCACGGCCAGGGGCGTGACGCGGTCGAGTTCTACACGGATAAAAAAGTGGTGGTGGAACGCTGGCCGAAGGAATGGTCGCGCAAATTCTAGCCGCAGCGTCGCACCGGCACCGAAGCGCGGCGCGTTAGTGCGAGTGTCCGAGAAAATGATCGGCAACGATACTTGGCTGCTCGACCACCCGCTTTTCGTCTGAATCCACCACCAGCCGGATGAATTGCGCCATGCTCCACGCCAGTGGCGTGGCGCTTCCCGTCCCTTCGCCAAAAATAAATTCCGACGGCGTCGGTTGCGCGCGATCCCACACCTGCTCGGGGATCATTCCGCCGTCGTTCGCGAATCGCTCCATCGAATCGAGGTAGAGCGACGCGTCGTGCCCCACCGCAACCTCGTATTCGCCGCGCTCGCCTGTAAAAATCGGCCACAGCCGCCCGATTCCTTCGCCCAACCACGGCCCGCCGAAGTACGTCTCTCCGTAACCATCGTGGCTGTAGCGATTGAAGCTCGGTCCATTCGGCGTCTCGGTCCGGATCGTCTGATCGATGATTTGAAGCGAACGCACGATCACCGGATCGTCCGCGCGCCGAATTCCCAGCCGCACAAATTCCAGAAAGCCCGCGTCCATCACGTCGCGCTCGTCATATACGCCGCCGCCATTGCGCACATCCAGCTGGTACCCGTCGTTCGGGTCCGTGTTGTTGTCGATGCGGATAAAATAACCCTGCGCCCGATCCGCGCCGCCCAGATGTCCGGTCTTCGTCACCAGCCAGTTTTCGATGTTCGACGCCCAATCGTCCGCCGTCTTCGTGTAACGCGCCGCATCTTCGCTCGCGCCATTCTTGCGCGCGATATCGGCAGCGCAAATTAGACCCGCAATCTCCGCCGCAATCGTCGATGGCGAGTAACCCGCTACTTCCTCCCAACGCTCTTCCTGCGTCGCCGGGCCATGCGCAACGATAAAATCCGCCGCGGGCTTCACGTGCTTCGACCAAGTGCCGGCGTCGTTACGCTCAAGCTGCCACGCCAGCACTAGGGGGTAGCCAACTTCATCGATCTGTAGCGCCGTCCAGTACGGCCGCCCGTCGAGCCAATTATTTTGCGGAAAGCTGCCGTCCTGTTTTTGCTGCACGTTGAACATGTAGTCGAGCGCGCGTCCCGCCGCCGCGCGATCTCCCGCGAGCAGCATCGCCGTGGCAATCTCGTACAGGTCTCGCCCCCAAATCAGGTGATAACCACCCACGCCCACCGCGTCGGCCTTCACCGCAAATCCCCACGGGATGCTCATCGACGCGATAATCGCGCCCGGATAAGTTTTATCTTCATGCGCCTTCAGCACCATCGCCGATAGCTGATACTCTTGCGCGTGCCGGCCGCTCACCGGCCGCAGCGTTTTCGCGTAATCCGCCCACCCCTTCTCATACACCGCGCGCACTGCGGTGAATCCCGTTTGCAAACTCCCCCGCGCATTCGCGATCGCCGCGCCCGCATCGGAGCCAAATCCCAGCGCGAGGGTAAAGTGCTTCGCGCTCACCTGCGCCGCCTGCACCACGTTCCCGTTTTCCGCGCGCGCGTAGCTCCACTCCAGCTTCTTGTGCAGCAGCAAATCGGTGTATCCGTCGCTCGCTGCCGCGAATCCGCTCGAGGCGTGCTCGTACGGCGCGCTGCTCACCAGCGCGCACGCCGCGCCGTCCTTCTCCGTCACGAGCGCGCCCTCGCGCGTCGATCCCGTATCGCCGGTCCCCAGATTCTTCAGCGCCGGATCGAACAGTACATAGAGCGAATTTCCCGCCGGCGCGTCGAACTCCACATCGATCAGCACCGTGTCGCGCTCAGGATCGCTCGCGTACGTCTTCACAATTTTTATTTTTCCGTCGCGGCTCGTATTCGTCTGCCGGTAGACCAGCGCATCGCCGCTCACTCGCGCGGTCGCGTGCTCCATGTCCTTGCTTTCGAGCCACACCCGCTTCCCGTCGCTCACCGCGAATTCCAGCGTACGCACATTCGCCACATCGAGCCGCGGATAATACACCTCCGTCATCACTCCGCTCGCCAGCGTGTACCACACCTTCGATTGCGCGTTCGTCGCAGTTCCCACGCCGTCCTTCGCGCCCGTCGTCCACGTCGGCAGCGCGCCCGGCGCTCCCGGCGCCAACTGCGCCTCAGCACCACTCGCCGCGCCCAACCACGCGATCGCCGCAAGCACACAGGCGATGCCAACCCGCGCAAGCCGCGCCGGACTGCCTCCGAATTTGTTTCTCGCTCGCTTCATCGTCCTGAACTTCGAACAATCACTGCACCGAGTACACCGCGAGGTCCTGTGGCTTCATCGTCACCACAAGCTCGTGTCCGTCGATCGTCGCTTCCTCATCCCCAAGCAATCGCGTCAATCGCGCCGCGCCCTCCACCGGTGTTTGCTCCAGCGAAAACCGCATCGTATCGGCCTTCATCCCTGCGTTGAAAATGACGATTAGCTTTTCGCCGCTCGTCACGCGCGCAAACGCATACGACGAATCATCCCAATACAAATGCGACAGCTCGCCCTCGCGCAGCGCATCGTGTTCGCGCCTCAGCTTCAGTAGCGCCTGCACGTGCGCAAAAATCGCCTGCTGTTCCGGCGTCCGGCCCGCCGCGATAAACGCGTTCGCCGCATCGCCGGGAAAGCCTCCGGGAAAATCACGCCGGTTATCCGGATCGCCGCCGCCCGTCATTCCAATTTCATCGCCGTAGTAAAGCTGCGGAATTCCGCGCAGCGTCAGCACCACGGAAAACACCAGCTTCACCTGCTCCGGCGTGATCCCCGCCATCCCCGCAAGCCGCGGCACGTCGTGATTCCCCACGATCGTCACCAGCTCATCCGCATGCGGATACAAATGGTCGGCCGCCAGCGTCTCAACCACCCGCTTCGCGCTCTTCTTCCCCACCACTCCCTCACGCTCCGCGAAATACATCGGGTAGTCGAACACCGACGTCACGCCCGAATCGATCCCGTCGTCTTGCGCGCGCCCTCCCGCGAAAAACGAAACGATCGGGGGCTCGCCGTTGAACACTTCGCCCACCGTCGTCATCCGCGGGTACGCCGCTCGCAGCGCCGCGTGCCACTCGCTCCAGAATTTCCTCGCCACATAAGGGAAAGTATCGAGCCGGTAGCCGTCAATGCCCGTCGCTTCCGCCCACCACAGCGCGTTCTGAATGTAGTAGCGCGCCACGTCCGGATTGTCCTGATTCAAATCCGGCAGCACGTTCGCGAACCAGCCGTCCAGCACGTCGTGCCAGTATTTTTCCGGCGCATGTGGATCCACCACGTACTGGAAATCGCTGCTCGCCGTCGTGTGATGCTCGCGCGTCCCGTTGAACCAGTCCGGCTCCGGCGGCAGCGACGCCCACGGATGCGTCGGTCCCACGTGATTCGGCACGAAATCCAAGATCAATTTTAAGCCGTCTTTGTGCGCAGCTTCGACCAACGCCTGCAAATCGGCCAACGTGCCAAGGTGTTCTTCCACCGCGTACTCGTCCACCGCTCCGTATCCGTGGTAATCGCGTCCGGTCGCGTCGGTGTTATCCACGATCGGTGTCAGCCAAATCGTCGTAACTCCGAGGTCGCGCAAATAGTCAAGGTGCTGCTCGATGCCGCGCAAGTCCCCGCCGTGATACGCACGCGGATCGGCTCGATTCACAACGGCCGCCGGCTTGTCGTTCGACGTGTCACCATCCGCAAATCGGTCCGGCATGATCAGGTACATCACGTCGTCCGTTCCGAAGCCCTGGTAGCGGCCTAGTTTGCCCGGTCGATCGCTGACAGAAAAATCGAACGGCACGATCGTGTCTGCGTCAGTGTGCACCGCGCACGCCGCCGTACCCGCCTGCGCGGCCGAATCGAACAAAAGTGTGACGAACAGGTAGTGGCCTTGCGCAGAGGCGCGAACTTCGCCCACACGCACGCCCGGAGCTTTGCACTTCACCGTGGCGCCATCCAGATTTTCGCCGGAGATGAGCAGCTGGACAGACGGGGTTAGGCCGACCCACCAGTTCGGCGGCTCCACTTTCGTCACGCGGGCCGCTTCTCCAGCCAAGACGTGCGCCGCACCAACCATCGCCAACGAATCCTGCGAGGACAGCGCCGCCCGTGGCCCAACCTGCCCGCTACAAAAAATGAACATCAGCGCGGATGCGGAAAGCACGATCGAGCGAGGTATGAGACTCAAGTCCACGGACAAGTCCTGGAGTGCTCAGAGGGAAATTCGAACCGGGAGGCGGGGGTGGACCGCCTCCCGATCCGGCCAAACTAGAACGTTACGCGAAGTCCCAATTCCCCTTCGCGGTTGCTGTTTGGCAATACCGATGTGATCTGCCCGAAGTCGGCCGTCGGATTAAATGCGAGCACACCGGAATTGTTGAAGTAGCTTCCGATGTTCGCCACCGGCTGGCCGAAGTGCGGTGTGTTGGTGATGTTGTAGAACTGAGCGCGGAACGAAACGTTCACCCGATCACTCACATGAAAATTCTTGAAGATCGCGAAGTCCAGGTTCGAAAGCCCGGGCCCCAGCATCTCGTTGCGTCCCGCCGTTCCAGGCCGGTCGAAGCTGATGCTGTTGTTCGCGCCGTCGATGTACAGCGTCGCCGGCGAAGGCGTGTACGCCGTGGTGTCGAAGTAGTTGAGGATGTTGCCCGGATGCGTGCTCGGTTTCGAGGCGATGTCCGGCCGGATCGTGCCCTGCGCGCCGCCGCCTTCGCTCAAATCAAACGGCATGCCCGATTGCAGCGTGTAGATACCGTTTAACTGCCAGCCGCCCAGCGCCAGCTCCTCCACGCGATTCCAGTTGCTGCCCCACTTCTTCCCGCGTCCAAACGGCAGGTCATACAGCGCGCTGATCACCAGGCGGTACGGCACGTCCAGGTTCGAAAGTCCTTCTTCGAGCCCCAGGTTCCGGAAATCCTGCGGCTGCTGGCAATCGTACGCGCCGCACGAATTGTCCGTTTCCTTTTCCCACGTAAACGAGCCCGTCACCTGCAGGCCATTCGTCATCCGGCGTTCCACCTCTGCCTGCAGCGAGTGATAATTCGATTTGCCGTACGTGTTGTAAACGCTCACCGTGTTCAGCAGCGGAAATTCCCGCGTGTCCGCGAGGTTCGTATCCACGCCGAACTCGTATTCGTTCTGGTTGTAGTAGCCCGGCATGTGCGCGCCGTGATCGCCCACGTAACCCAGGCTCACCACGGTGTTCGTGCCCACCTGCCGCTGGAGTTGCAGGTTCCACTCGGTCACCTGCGGCGTCACGTTTGTATTCAAGTACGAAACCACGCTCACATTCTGTGGTGCCGTGAGATTCAGATTCGCAAACGCCGCCGCGCCCGTCGGCACAGGCGCCGTCGCCTGCGTCGAATTCAGTTGCGAAGGACTGCACGTTGGCGAGCAAGGCAGCGAACCGGACAACGTAATCTCATAGCCCTGGTTCTGCTGGAAGTTCGCAGCGCCGCTGAACGGCGGGTTCTGCGCCAGCTGGTTGTCGATGCCGCCGCGATCGACGAAATAAAACACGCCGATGCCGCCCCGGACTACCGTCTTCCCGTCGCCCGTCAGCTGATACGCAAAGCCGGCGCGCGGCCCAAAGTTATTCCAGTCGTTCGGCACCAGGCCCCGCGACGCGCCGTTCGATCCCGCGATGATCAGCGCGCCGGTGGTCACATCGAAGTTCGCCTGCCGGTTGTCCACTTCCACCGGCTGCGTGAAGATGTCCCACCGCATGCCGAGGTTCAGCGTCAACCGGTTCGTCACGCGATAATCGTCCTGCACGAATACGCCGTTCTCCCAGCTCCGCGTTCCCACCACTCCGTAGGGCACGCCGTCGCCGTACGAGCACACGAAGCCGGCTAGAATGTCGGACGTTTCGTAGTGCGTCGCGCTCGATCCCGAGCCGTTGCTCCCGCCGTTGCCGCAAAGGTTGAAAAAACCTTTACCTTCCGTCGGGCGGTACAGGTTGAGTTGCCGGCGAATCAGGTTCGCACCGAATTTAATCGTGTGCTTGCCCATGCTCTTCGTCACCGAATCGTTCCATTCGAAGCTGGTCTGCGGCACCAGGTACGGGCCGTAGTCGCCCGTGTACTCGATCTGGCTGCCGTTGCCGCCAATCAGCGCGATGCCGCCCAAATCTGGGCTGTTGTTGCAGTTCGGAATCCCGAGATTTTGGCAAATGGGTACGTTTGCAAACGGCGGCGTGTAACCGTACGTCGTGCGCACGTATCCGTAGTGCATTTCGTTGATCAGTTCTGGGCTGAAGATGTGCGTCCAGCCTACAGACGCACCGTTCGGATGATTGAACGTCGTGCCAGTCCCGAAGCCCGACGGCAGCGTCGTCAGGAACGGCGCCTCCACGTTGTCGTCCTTGCCCCAGCTATACCGCGCGAACAACGAATCCGACGCGCTCAGCGTGAAATCGGCGCGCGCGTCCATGTCGTTCCAGTCTTCCACCAGATTCGAAGCGTTCCGGTAGTTATTGATGATCGTTCCGCACCGGACGTCCACCGAAGGTGAGCAGTTCGGTTGCGGAAACGCGTTCAGGTATGCGAGTCCAACAGTGTTCTGCCGGTTCACCGGGATCACGTTCGGCTGCGCTCCGCTTCCCATGAACTGCGTGCCGGTCAACGGATCGATGATTGGAACAGGCGTCCCCAGCATCGTGCTCGCCGGGCATGTCGGCGCGCCGCCACAAAGCAATTCAGAAAAATCACCCGTACGCATCAGGTCCGTCGGTACCGTACCCACCGAAGTTCCCTGAGGCTGATTCAACCGTAGTCCTTGGTAGTCGATAAAAAAGAAAAGCTTGTTCTTGATCACCGGCCCGCCCAGTGTGCCGCCAAACTGGTTGCGCGCGAATACCGGCTTCGGAATGCCCGCGTCGAAGAAGTACACCGAGTCCAGATTTTCGTCGCGGTGGAACCAGAATGCGCTGCCGTGAAAGTCGTTGCTGCCCGAACGCAGCGTCGAGGAAATCACGCCGCCGCCCGCGCGTCCGTATTCCGCCGGTGCAACGTTCGTGATCACGTTAAATTCCTGCAGCGCGTCCGCCGGCGTGAAGAAGATGATCGTATTCACCAGCGTCTCGTTGTTGTCGATGCCGTCGAAAATGAAATTGTTCGCTTCCGGCGGCAGTCCATTCACCGCCAGCGATCCTCCGCCGCTTTCACTGTATCGGAACGTTTCCGTGTTATTCGACGTTCCCGTTGCCGCGCCCGTGGGAACGCCGCGGTTCACGCCGGGAACCAGCGTCGCCAGCTGCGTGAAATTTCGTCCATTGAGCGGCAGCTCGGTAATCTGCTGCCCTTGAATCACCGTGCTCAGCGAGGAATCCGCTGCGTCCAGCACCGGCGACCCGCCCTCTACAGACACGGTCTGGCTGATCGCCCCGACCGTCAGTTGGAAATCCACCACCGCGATCTGCGAAATCGTTAATTCAAACGTGCGCGAGACCTTTTCAAATCCGTCCTTCCCAATGTCTTCTTGATAGTGGCCCGGCGGCAGCGCGCTCACCACGTAAAACCCACTTTCGTTCGTTTGCGCCGTGCTCACCCGGCCTGTCCCCAAACTTGTCACCGTCACCCCGGCACCCGCCACAGGCGCGCCGCTCGGATCGGTCACCGTGCCTTCCAATCGCGCGGTTTCCGTCTGCGCAAACCCGGCACCCGCCGTCACCAACACCAGCAACAACGCAAGAAGCGGCACCCAAATTCGGTTCTTCATGATTGCCTCGCTTTGTTTTTCATTCTCGGACGAGCACCGCAAAGCCCACCCCAAAAACCCTCACCCCGGTCCAGCTCTGCCAACCATTTCACCCTCTGAAACACGGCTCCAGCCGCGCGCCATTCCACATCGGTCCGCCACCCCTGAGCCGAACCACCACGCGCCACTCGCACCGCGCATCACACTCCACGCGCATCCGTGCGGGTGGCGTTTATGTATTGTTTGAGATTCTGAAACTCACCGGCCGCCACCCCATAAAAATATGACGGATACTGAATCGCTGATGCTCCGAATAGAAAGTTTCAATGGGTTTGATACCGTTACTTCGCGAAACCCAAGCCCTGCAACAACTTCTGAAAGTTGTTACTCGCCGTTACATTCATGTAACATCGGCTGGTCATGGTCGAGCGTGAACGCAACCTCCGGCAGATCGACCGCCTCGTCACCAGCCAGACGCTCCACGGCTCGGAATCGCTCTGCAAACTCCTCCGGTACCTGGCCACTCATGCCGTAGAGCAGCCCGGCGTGCCCGTAAAGGAATACCAGATTGCTACCGAGGTCTTCGGTCGCCCAGCGAACTTCGACCCTCAGGTCGATTCCACCATCCGCGTGCAAGCCGGTCGTCTGCGTGTGAAACTCACCGAGTACTACGCCTCGGAGGGCTCCGAAGATCCAATTGTCGTCGAGCTTCCCAAGGGCAGTTACGTCGTGGCGTTTCACCATCGCGTCATTCCGTCCAAAAACCACGACGTCGTCGATCCTGACCGGCTTCCCACTGAACCGCCGGCGCGCTCGCGCTCTTGGATGATCGCCACCTTCTTGATGGCTGCGGTGCTCATCGTCGCCGCGATTGCGATCGCCGCACTGCTTGCCTCACGCAAGGCCAGCGCGGGCAGCGCGGCTGCTTCGAGCACCGTCGCGGCTCCGGCTGCCCTTCAGCATTTTTGGAAGCCGTTTGTCGATGGCAGGGACGAGCCTTGGGTGATCTTCAGTAACGCGGCTTTCGTCGGCCGCCCTGAAGTCGGCATGCGGTACTACGATTCGAAGCGCGATTCGCGCGATGTCATCTTCGACCACTACACCGGCGTCGGCGAAGTCCTCGCCGTTCACGACCTCGACCAGGTTTTCTCCGAGCAGAATCGCCAGATTCGCGTGAAGCGCGGCAGCCTTTTTTCTCTCGACGACGCCAAAAGCAACAATCTGATTTTCGTCGGCTCGCCTTCCGAGAACCTCACGTTGCAGGAAATTCCCGGCACCAAGGAATTCGTCTTCGAACGCGAATCCTCGGGCCCGCGCAAAGGCGACCTCGCCATCATCAACGAACATCCTCAGTCCGGCGAAGCCTCGAAGTTCCTTGCGTCGCCTTCCGGCGATGGAATCACCGAAGACTACGCCGTGGTCGCTTTCATGCCCGGCATTAACCCTTCGCAGTCCGTTCTGATTCTCGCCGGCACCACCACGTTCGGCACCCAGGGCGCCGTCGAATTCGTCTGCCGCGATCAAGACGTCGCGAATCTTCTTCTGCGTCTTTCGTCATCGACCACCGGCGACATAAAACCCTTCGAGGCCGTCCTCCGCGAAAAAATCGAGCGCGGCGTCCCCGTAGCAACCCAGCTCGTCGCCGTCCACGAACGCACTCCATAGCTGGTTCCCCCGCGCATCGAATGCCGCCAGTCTCTGGCAACGAAAGCCGCGCATCTTGCGTCTATACCGCGAACCTACATTCAGTCGAGCTCACTTCGTGCCGGGAGATTTTTAGATGATGGGGTCGTCGTCGAAGCTTGTTCTACTCTCGTTAGTGGCCGCAAGCGCGCTTTTCGCCGCCGGCGTTTGTGCGCAGCAGCCTGCGAAACGCGCTCTTCCTGGCCAACTGCCCGGCCAAATGACGCCCAACGTTCCAGAGCCCATGCCGCATGGCACCGATCCCCTACCAGCAAATGCAGAGGCCGCTCTTCTCGCCGCTTTCGATCGCTACGAGGTCGTCGGCATGAGCGCGGCACACGGCAATAAGGATCTCGATGACTTTGTGCTCCGGCTTCTCCGCAATCCCGCGTTTCCAGCCAAAGTCAACGATATCGTTGTGGAGTGCGGCAATTCGCTGTATCAGCCAACTCTGGACCGTTACATTGCTGGACAAGATGTCGAGTTAGCCGAGGCTCGCAACGTCTGGCGTAAAACCACGCAACCCATGTGCGGCGTCTCGGCTTTCTACGAGGAGCTGTTCCCCCTCGTTCGCAGAATCAACCTCAGCCTGCCGCCCGCCAAAAAGCTGCGAGTGCTCGCCGCTGACCCGCCCATCGACTGGTCCAAAATCAAAACGCGCCGCGATTTCGGCCAAGGCCAGTTCCTGATGCAGCGCGACGCGACCATCGCCGCCGTGATGGAGAAAGAAGTTCTCTCGAAACATCGCAGGGCGCTCATGCTTTTCGGCACGGCGCATCTTTTTCACGTCCGCGATTCCGCCGTCGGCTTGTATGAGAAAAATTATCCGGGCGTCACACTGGTCGTTGCCGATCACAACGGCTTTGGCAATTGGTCTCCGTTCGCAAAATATAATGGAGACTTCGAGGCGCGACTCGCCGCATGGCCCGTTCCTTCGCTCGCCGTGAATCTTTCGGGCACCTGGCTCGCCGACCTGCTCGATCAAACCTACTCCACCGGCAACATCGTCTTCGGCGTCGCCGACAACGGCAAGTTGCCCGCAGCTCCCGCGCATCCGAGAGGCACCTTCACCGAAGCGCCGCCCGACGCTGAGGCAAAATTCTCCACCATGGCCGACGCCTACCTTTATCTCGGCCCTCGCGATCTCCTGCTCAACGAACCAGCACCCACCGATGCCCTGCTCGACAAAGACTACATGGCCGAACTTCAGCGCCGCACTGCCCTCATCGGCGACGCACTGATCGCCGGCGAAACCAATCCCGACAAAATCGCCGAACACGATTCCTACATCTTTTTCTACGATCCCAACGAGCTGAAGAATTTCCTTTCCACTCCCGACGCCTCCGGCATGCAGATGAAGCCCCAATAATTCCGACCCGTCGCGTCTTTGCCTTTGCCCGTCAGGGCAACACGCCCCGGCACTCAAAACCGATCCGCCTCCACAACTCACGCGTACCACGGCCACTATGGGAGTTCGGTCCGTCGCAAAGCGACGCACCGCTTTCACAGCGTAATCCACAGCATGCATCGCTCAGGCGCCGAGCGACCACAACTCACGCGCACCACTGCGCCGTTTTAAAGTGCGGGGGCGAAGCCCCTCTCGGCACGAACGCCAAGTGGACTAAATGTCGATTGAATTGTCGTGGAAATTTACTTCGACGGGTGCGGCTTAAAACCCTTAGCCGCGAGCTGCTTCTGCGCCTCAGCCATATCCGTCGAATTCGCGAACGGCCCAACTTCCACGTGAAAAGTCTCCATCCACAGGTGAGACTTCTGCACCGAGAACGCATGCATTCCCATCTTCGAAATATTCGCGACCGTCTCGTCCGCAACCAGTTGGTCTTTGTACGACGTCACATCCAAGTATGGCTCAGCCAATTCTGATTTCGCCGCGCTCTCGCTCACTACCGGCTGCGCCGCTTTCACCGCGCTAGCGTCGGCCGCTGGCGCAGGAGCCGGTGCCAGCTTGGCCGCATCTTCCACAGCGCGCGTCTTCGCCGGATCTTCCACCGGCAGCGGCGTGTTCATCGCCGCAAGCACAGGGTGCGCGCCCGACGCGTTCTTCGCATTGTGCGCTGCCGCTCGCGCACCGCGTACGTGCGCAGCGTTAGAATTCACATCGCTCGAAGTCGATTTCGTCGCCAGCGAAGTTTCGCTCGGCTTCACATCCGTCAGAGCAGTCATCGAGCCATCGCCGCTCACGTCGCCCGCCGCCGGCCCGACGCCAAGCTTCTCGCTGAAATCCACCGGCTGCGCCTTCACCGTCTCCGCATCGCCCGGCACCATCGGCGCGCCCGTCGGCGCCAAAGCTTCGTTCGTACCTTCGCTCGGCGCCGCTGACGCCGCGGTCACCGGCGCGTTGCTCGCGTACGTCTTCTTCGAGCTGCGCGCAAACGCCACCACGCCCAGCAGCAAAAACCCCGCCAGCGCCGACGCCGTCACCGCCTGCGTCTTCCGCGAAAATCCCAGCCAGCGCCGGTAATACGCACCGCAATATTGAAACGCATCGACCGCTCCATCTCGCGCCTTCAATTCCGCCCGCTGCGCCGCCTTCGCCGCCTTGTGCGCCGCACTCACCACCACAGGCACCGCTGGCCGCGCCTTCTCCACTCCGCGATGCACCAGGGCGTTCAGATTGTGTCCCGCGCGCCGCAGATCCGTTTCCATCGCGTCGGCCAGCGTCGCTGCCTTTGCCGGCGCGATGCTCGCCGCCAACGCCGCGTCAAACTCATCCACCGACTGAAACCGCTTCGCGGGATCCTTTTCCAGGCATTTCAGGATCACCTCTTCCAGCCGTACCGGAATCTCCGGCGCAATCTCTCGCGGCCGCCTCGGCGATTCATTCAACTGCTTCAGCGCAATGACGATCGAGTTTTCTCCCTCGAACGCCTGCTTGCCCACCACCATCTCGTACAGCAGCAATCCCATCGAATAAATATCGGTGCGCGGCCCCACTGGCTGCAGCTGCACCTGTTCCGGTGCCATGTAAGACGGCGTGCCCGCGATCGTCCCCGTATGCTGCGCATTCTCCTGCGCCAGCCGAGCGATGCCGAAGTCCATGATCTTCACGTTGCCTGCGCCGTCGATCATGATGTTCGCTGGTTTCAGGTCGCGGTGGATGATTCCCTGCACGTGCGCTTCGCGCAACCCCGCGCAAGTCTGCCGGACCATGGCCACCGCTTCGGCCGGCGGAATCGAGCAAACACGCCGCAGCCGCCGCAGCAAACTTTCGCCCTCGATGAACTCCATCGAGATGTACGCCGTGCCCTTTGACCGGTTGAACTCGTGAATGCGGCAGACGTTCTTGTGCGTCACCTTGCGCGCCAGAAACACTTCGCGCCGCAAATTTTCCTGCATCCCTTCGTTCGACGCCGCTTCCGGCTTCAAAATCTTCAGCGCGATCACTTCCCTCGCGTCCAGATCGCGCACCTTGTAAACGATGCCCATCCCGCCCGTGCCCACGCGCGACAGCACTTCGTACCGCGCCGGCACGCACGCCGGAGCCTCCGAATAACTCACCTCGAACACATCGATCGGCTGCGCCTCCGTCTCCGCCTTCAGGCTCGTCGCCCACTGGCATTGCAAGTCGGAATCGTCGCTCACCGCCGCGTACACTCCGCGCGAAATCAGAATCTGTCCCGGCCCCGCGCGCCGCGCAAACTTCGTGCTCAAATTCACATGCGCGCCATCCAGCTCCCGCGGCGCATCCGCCTCCGCCGGCGCGTAAATCCCAATTCGCAGCTCGAGCCCCGCATATCTGGGCGCGTTTTCATTCTCGCCCGAAATCCGCCGCTGAATTTCCAGCGCCGTACGCACCGCTTGCGCAGACTGCGGGAACTCGGCGATCACCATTTCCGGCACGATATTCAGCACGCTGCCCTCGTGGGTGCGCACTGCCTCGGCCGCCATCTCGCACGCCCGTTCCACGCTCAGCGGCGCGCTGCCGGGCCGCACAAATACAGTCGCCTCAGTCACTTCCAGGCACAATACCGCGGGTCCCATCGGAATGGGCTTAGCGGGTTGCTCCACTTGGGCGGAAAAGTCGGGCCGAGTTGTAATTTGTCCAGCCATCACGGTTCGCGCGGTCTCGCATTCCCCACCTCGCGCTAATAAGAAGATAGGAATTCTGCTCGAAGGGGGCTATAGCCTGTTCGTAACCCCCCGCTAGTACTTTTCCGTGCCGCAAATGGCGAATGCCAGGCGAATACTTTCCTTGGTGCGCGAGCGCTGAGCCGAAGCAATTTCGGTTCTGTCGCGACCGCCGTCCCATTTCGTTGATTGCCCGTGACTTCGCGCTAGCTTTCGTCTCGCATCGAGACGAAAATGCTCGCCGCGGTTTGGCGTATCGCCCAAGGAGAAGTCTCCATGTCGATGTGGTTGCGCAGTGGTTCCCTGCTGACGATCGCGGCTCTTATCGTCCCGCCTCCGAGCTTCGCGCAAGCAGCGCAAAGTCAACAAAGCTCAGCCACCGCCGCACAGCAATCGTCCGCGCCGCTCGCCGGATACAACGCGCAATCCTCCGCCGCTGAACGCGCCACCGAAAAATCCTTCCGCGACGGCATCGTCGCCTCCAACATCCGCGACAACATGCAGCGCTTGAGCGCGCGTCCGCACAACGTCGGCTCACCCTACGACAAAGACAACGCCGAATGGATGCTCGCCCGCTTCAAGGATTGGGGCTTCGACGCGCACATCGAAACGTTCAACGTCCTCTTCCCCACTCCCAAGGAGCGCATCGTCGAACTCGTCTCGCCCACGCAATACCAAGCCAAGCTGCAAGAGCCGGCGATCGCGATCGATCCCACGTCGAATCAAGCCGCCGAGCAGCTTCCCACTTACAACGCGTACTCGATCGATGGCGACGTCACCGCCCCACTCGTCTATGTGAATTACGGCAATCGCGAAGATTACGAGCAGCTCGACCGCCTCGGCATCTCCGTGAAAGGCGCAATCGTGATCGCGCGCTACGGTGCGGGCTGGCGTGGCATCAAGCCGAAAGTTGCCGGAGAGCACGGCGCCATCGGCTGCATCATTTATTCCGATCCGCGCGGCGACGGCTACTATCAGGGCGAGGAATATCCGAAGGGCGGCTGGCGTCCCTCCGAAGGCGTGCAACGCGGCAGCGTCATGGACACCGATTATCCGGGCGACCCGCTCACTCCCGGCGTCGGTGCCACACCGGACGCAAAGCGCCTCGCTATTGCTGACGCGAAAACGATCACCAAAGTTCCGGTGCTGCCGATTTCGTGGGCCGATGCGCAGCCCCTGCTGAAAGCTCTCGAAGGTCCGGTCGCACCCAGCGAATGGCGCGGTGCCCTCGGCCAGACGTACCACATCGGCCCCGGCCCCGCGCGCGTGCACCTGAAAGTCGCCTCAAATTGGGACATCAAGCCCATCTACGACGTGATCGCCACCCTCCACGGCAGCGACTCCGCCGCCCAGTGGGTGATTCGCGGCAACCATCACGACGCGTGGGTCAACGGCGCCGACGATCCGATCTCCGGCCAGTCCGCCATGCTCGAAGAAGCGCGCGAACTCGGCGTGCTGCACAAACAGGGTTGGACGCCCAAGCGCACCATCATCTATTGCGCGTGGGACGGTGAAGAGCCCGGCCTGCTCGGCTCGGTCGAGTGGGTCGAAACGCATCTCGCCGAATTGCGCGAGCACGCGATCGTCTATCTCAACTCTGACAGCACCGAGCGCGGCCACTTCGGCATCGGTGGCACGCAGGATCTGCAGAATGTAATCAGCGCCGTAGCGCGCGACATCGACGATCCGGAAACCCACATGACCGTCTTCGAACGCACCCGCCTCAGTGCGATCGGCGATGCGAAGACAGCGGAAGAACGTTCCGCCGTTCGCTCCAGCAACGATCTCGAAATGTCCGCGCTCGGCGACGGCTCCGACTACACCGCGTTTCAGGATTTCGCCGGCGTCTCCACCGCCGATATGAGCTTTGGCGGCGAGGATGACGCCGATCAATACCACTCGATCTACGACGACTTCTACTGGTACACGCACTTCGTCGATACTGACTTCGCCTACGGCCGCGCGCTGGCACAAACCGAAGGCTCGACCGTCCTGCGTATGGCTGACGCCGACCTCGTGCCCGTGAGCTACGTGCAGCAGGTGGAAGCGATCTCGAAATACGAAGGCGAACTCGAGTCCTTGCTCAAGGACAAACAGGAAGAAATCGCCGAGCGCAATCTCGAGTTGAAAGAAGGCGTCTTCATCGCGACGGCCGACCCGAAGAAAACTTTCGTCCCGCCCCCCACCGAACCCGTGCCGCCGTACATGAACTTTACGCCCATGAAAAACGCCGTCGCAGCGCTGAAGCTTGCCGCCGACCACTACGCGAAGGCGCTCGCCGCGTATCAGGCGGCCGGCTCGCAGCCGACGTCGGCGCAAGCGCTCGCGGCGGTGAATACCGACGTCCTTCACGTCTCGCGGCTCTTCCTCAACGAGAAGGGCTTGCCCGATCGGCCGTGGTTCAAAAATCAGGTGTACGCGCCCGGCGCCTACACCGGCTACGGCGCCAAGCCCATCGCTGCCGTCCGTGAATATATGGACGAGAAAAAGTGGTCCGACGCCGAAGCGCAGATCCCGATGGTCGCTGCGGTGCTGGTGAAGGTTGCGGGCGGGATCGACAAAGCCGCCGCCGACCTCGAAGCCGCAACCCCGCGAAAGTAGCAGGCGGCGGTGTTTCCATCCACGCACCACTAGGACGTTCGTTACATGGACGCTCGTTCCGCGACGTGATGTAATTCGACTATGTTCACAGCCCCTTCGAAACCCAAAGATTTGGTTCCACTGATTGACGCAGCCGGTACGCGCGCCGCCTCCTCCACCGACTTCATGTCCGAAATCGTCGCGCTACTGCACAAAAATCTGCTGAAATACAACTGGGTCGGCTTCTACATGATCGACAACAGCGGCAAAGAGCCAATGCTCGTCCTCGGCCCGTTCAAAGGTTCGATGACGCCGCATACGCGCATCCCGCTGAACCAGGGAATCTGCGGTGCCGCCGCATCGAGCGGCAAGACCGTCGTCGTGGACGACGTCAGCGCCGACTCGCGCTATCTCGCCTGTTCCGTCGAAACCAAATCCGAAATCGTAGTCCCCGTTTTCGTGAAGGGCAAAGTCGTCGGCGAACTCGACATCGACTCTCACTTCCCCGCCGCCTTCGGTGCCGAAGACCGCCTCCTCTGCGAACACGCCGCCAAAGCCCTCGGCAAGTGGATGGAATCGCATCCTTAGTCTCACAACTCTACTTTCCCGGCTCCGTGATTTTCCCGCGAATCACTGTGACCGACGCTTTCGGCAGTGTGTACGTCGTCGTAGCGTCTGCGGTAATCGTTGTTCCTACCGGCGGATGATCCGGATCAGCATGGCTGTTCGCTCCATCCTGAACCCACACATACTGCTCGCTGCCAAACGAAGTCAACGTCACCGGGCCCGCAAACGTCGCGCCGCGCTTTTCCTTCGCTCCCTCAAACGCAACTCGCACCGTGTGCGGATTCGTCTCGTCCCGATTCACCAGCATCACCGACCAATTCCCGTCCGGCCGCAGCACCGCATACGTCGTGACCATCTGATTGCCGTCCACGTCTTTGAGATCGACCGTCGCCGAAAACATTTTGTGCACTCCGGAACGATGCAGCAGCCACTCGTCGTTCAGCATGTGCGCCGAAAAATACAGGGCCGTGTATCCCTTGATGTTGTACATATCGTCCGATACGAAATTCGACCACGACGCCCACCCAAGACAGCTCGGCTGCACCACCTGCGGCTGAATCGGCGAATGGTAAAAGGCTGCGCCGCCGCCTTCGAAGAATGAGCCGACGTTGTCCGCAAGCCACAGCCCCGAAAAAATCGTGGACATCGGTCCAGTGAGCTGCGCAGCGAGATGGCTCTCGGTGACCATCAGCGGCACATCGGCAGGAACTCCGTCCGCGCGCCACACCTGCAAAATGTGCTTCATCACCTGCGGTTCGGTGTAGAGCGTCTTCCAGGTGATCGTGCACGGCTCAAACGGATAGTGCTCGAAGGAAACGAAAGCGAGATCGCCGAGGCGGTTGTGCGATTTCAAATAATCGACGAACCGGCCGAGCCACGAAATGCGGCCCTGCGCGTCGGGCCACAAAGTGATGTCCTCATTCACACCTTCGAAAATGGGGCCACCGAGCTTCAGTGTGGGATCCACTTTATGAATGGCCGCGGCCCACTGTAGATAAAGCGCGGCGTAATCTTCCGGCATGGCGTGCTTGCCGTCCGGCTCTTCGCCCATTTCCACATAGCTGATTTTGTAGCCGCGCTTTTCGATGTACGCGATTTCACTCGCGGCATCGTCCGGCGTGCCGTACAGCATCGTCACCGGAATCATCGCGGGCAAATTGTTGGTAATGCCGCTCTGGAAGAAGAGATCGAAGCCGGTGTGCTGGTAGTCCCCGCCCATCCGGCCGTCTTCCGAGGAATGCCACGGGTCGATCGACGATGCTTCATACTCGATAGCCTTATCCGCCGCCGCACGCGGCGCCTCCCCAAACGCGCCGCTGGACTCGATCGTTCCAATTCGCACTTCCTGCATTGCGTAGCCGACGCAGTTGCGAATGTCAGAAGGGTCGTGATCGTCGCAAGTGTTGGACGACTCCGTCATCAGCACCCGAATCCACCGCGCGCTCACAGGCGCATCGGCGAGCTTCAGCGTGACCGTCCCGCCTTTCCCACTGCCGATCGCGCCGCTCGTGAACGTGTTCCACGTTCCCTTTGGTCCTTTGTCGAAATCCAGCGCGTCCGTTCCCTGCCAATATTGCACTTCGTACTTTATGGCGTAGGGGCTTTGCCACTGGATCCTCACCGCGTTGATCTGTTTCTCCGACTGCAGATCGACGATCACCCACTGCGGATGCAGCGCATCGCTTTCGCCCGTGAATTTCGACGTGAGATACGGATTCGATTTCCAGTACGTGAGATTCGGGCCTTGCAGCGGACGGTCGCCGCTGGTGGCAAATCCGCGATGCGGCAGCGCGTACGAAATGATGTAGCGCGTCGGCTTCACGTTGGTATCCGCGCTCCCGGTGAAGTAGCCGCTCTCGTGCGCGGCGTCGCTCCACGTCCCGTTCTCGGTCCAATGCCACGCGGCCATGCGCAGCTCGGAGTTGTTGCGGTAGCTGATCGGCCCATAACCGGCCGACAAAGATTCTTGAATGATATGCGGCGTGAACGTGCGATCGATCATCGCGTGCGACAGCACGTCCAGCGTGCTGCCCAGCGCCGCGTCGGGGTCGAAGGAGTTGACCGGTTTGGTGGTGTCGATGTGGACGACGGCCGGCTCGGTCGCCGCAGCGGACGGCGCGGGAGTCGATTGGGCGAGGGCGGTGGTGGCTGAGGTGGCTGCGAACAGAATTAGTGCGACGGTGGCGATGCGCATCGAAGTGCTCCCGGGGAAGACGCGAGATGCTATCACGCGGAGGGATGGTGAGAGCGAGGACGCGTTGGGTCGAGTGTCTCGATTTAGAGCCGCGAAAAACGAGGTCGGCGACTGGGTAAATTTGTGTCGATTAGAAAGGGGTGCCATCGTTTGTTTTCAATCACTTTCGGGCATTTCTAATCGGCGAGCACTCCGATTAGAAAACGTTTTCCGAGAAGCGGGTTTCGTAAGAGCGGGGGCTGTGGTTGGATGGGGGCTACCGACGCGCGGGCTCGATGAGCCGCACAAAAGCGGGGAGAGACCCTTCGGCAGATCAATCGGCCTCTGGATGACGGCGTAAGGCTGGGTGCGGCGCGCACGGGTAGCCATGATGCTCCTTGCCCCTGCGCGACTCGGAGACACGATATTACCATACCGGTACGTTATTGTCACTCAATAAGGTGGGGTTCAAAATGGGAATTTGGATGGCGGGTACGGGTGGTTGAAGGGAGAGTGGCACAGGCTGGAGTTCGCCTGTGTGAATTTTGAGGGGGGGATCTACGCAGAGTTGGATGTAGGGGGTACTCCTCGCTGGGTGCGACTAAGGCACACTCCGCTGAGAGCGGGGTGCAGACAGGCTGAGAGTGTTCGGTAGCAGGACATCCCTTACAGAGTGTTGCAGGACATCCTTTACACTCGGCGAGCAGGTGGCGCCGGGGGAAGAGAGCTGCGAGAGCCCTCGCGATGGGGGCAGGGATGGCCTGGGGAGCGATGAACGTTCAAGAGCAGCGGGTGCGTTTTGTAGTGGCGGCGAGCCGGGGGGAGCAGACCATGACGGCGTTGTGCCGCGAGTTTGAGATCTCGCGGCCAACGGGTTATCACTGGTTGGCGCGCTATCGAGCCAGCGGGATCGCCGGGATCAGCGAGAAGAGCCGGCGTCCGGAAAAAAGTCCGACGCGCACGGCGCCGGAGCTGGAACAGCGCGTGATCCAGGAGCGAGTGAAGAAGCCGGACTGGGGTGCGCGTAAGTTGAGCACGGTGCTCGGGCGCGATCAGGGGATCGAGCTTAAGCCGTTTACGGTGCACCGGATTTTAAAACGCCACGGGATGATCGCGGTGAGCGATCAAGTGCGGCCAGCAGTAAAACGATTTGAGCGTCAGGAACCGAACCAGCTGTGGCAGATGGATTTCAAAAGTCCGCCGGGGTGGAACGCGCCGGTGGGACCGTTGACGCTGCTGGACGATCACAGCCGCTACGCGATCGCGCTGAAAGGAACCTGGACGACGAAAGCCGAGCCCGTAAAACAGGGTCTGATCGAAGCGTTCCAGCGCTGCGGAATGCCGGAAGAGATGTTGATGGATCACGGTACGCCGTGGTGGAACATGAAGTCGGCGACCGGCTGGACCTGGTTGACGGTGTGGATGATGAAGCAAGGGATCCGGCTGCACTTCAGCGGATATCGTCATCCGCAGACACAAGGGAAAGTGGAACGCTTTCATGGCGCGCTGGATCGAGCGATCCGGCGGCGCGGCGTGCCGACGCTGTCCCAGCCCAGAGCTGGCTGGACGAATTTCGGAATGAATATAATCAGGAGAGGCCGCACCAAGCGTTGGGAATGAAAACGCCGGCTGAAGTGTGGAAGAAAAGCGCGCGGAGCTGGAGTCCAAACGCCGCGCGTGAGTGGCAGTACGAACCGGGAGCGGAAGTGTATAAGCTGTCGAGCGCGGGCCAGCTGCAACTGAAAGGACGGCGCTGGGAAATCAGTCTGGCGCTGGCCGGAGAATGGGTGCAGGTCGAACGCATCGATCAGCGGGTGTTGGTGTTCTACCGCCGCAGCCTGGTCGGCGAACTCGACGCGCCAACCCAACGGTCCACCATGGTGGACCGTTGGGTCCGATCAACCCAGCACCTGTAAAGGATGTCCTGCAACACTTTGTAAAGCATGTCCTGCTACAGAACACTGAGAGCCTGTCCCACTGCGGATTTTTTGCGCCGCGCTGCGCACGAAAGGCCGCACAGACTGACAGTCTATGTTACAGCTCGCTGCGCTCGCCTGAGGCGGACAGGCGCTGGCGCCTGCATTCTACATGGTGATGTCGAAGGTTAGGTCTTGGATCATTTTGTCCAGGTCGGATTGCAGGGCGTCGCGTTTGGATTGGAGATCTTTGGATTGTTTGTCGATTTCGGCTAGGCGGTTTTCCTGATCGTTGAGTTGTTGGGTGTAGCGCTGCGTCAGGGCGCGTTCTTCCTGGCTGCCCTTTAGAGCTTTCAGGTTTTCGCGGAGGCGCTGCTGGTCGTCGTAGATGCCGGTTTTCTCGTCGTCGAGGCTCTGGATCTGCGCGGCGACTTCGGCAATCTTATTTTTTTGTTCGACGATTTTACGGAAAGCGGCTTCGAGCGCCGGGTTGATCGATTTCTGGCGCTGAAAGACGGCGATCTGATTGTCATCGATGTTTGTTAGCGCGTAAGAGACATCCGCGGGCTGCGTCTGGCGCACAGTGAAGCTAAAGGTGCTTTTCGGCTCGACATTCTCACGGAATCGATAAACGTCAGCTGTAGTTTCGTCAGGTTTCGGCCCGTCGCTCGCGAGCTGCCAGCCCGGTTGATGAGGGTGCTCAATGAGCATGGTGCGGGGCGTAGTGTCGTCATTGCGGACGACGTACTTGGTGTCCAACCAAGTCTCTGAAATCTGATGCATCGTGCCCCGGTTCACGATCACACGAGTGATGTGCTGCGGCTCGCCGCTCGATTCCTTCGTGACGCGAACGCCGAGATCGGCGGCGTAAGAAAGGAGCCGCTTCTCGCCCGGTTTGATCGCGTCGGTGATTCCCTCCCCGGCGAAGGTCTCGTTTTCGAGGATCGAAAGGCTCCCGCCATCGAGTGTGAGCGGGCTGGAATTGGTCAGCCAGAGCGCACGCAGCGGGCGCGTGGAGCCGAGCGATTGACTCCAGAGCGAAACTTTTTCGCTCGAGACGTGAACGTTGACGATGGGCACGAGCGCCG
Organism: uncultured Acidobacteriota bacterium; assembly: GCA_963702125.1. Classification (GTDB taxonomy): domain Bacteria; phylum Acidobacteriota; class Terriglobia; order Acidiferrales; family UBA7541; genus Palsa-295. The sequence goes on along the minus strand of OY969716.1, from coordinate 978,646 downwards.
ATTCATTTTTGTGAATCGTAACGCGGTCCTTCAGCTTGTACTCGAAGAGGTCTCCGAGGTCGGTACCTTCCGCGGCTGCGGCCAATCCGTTACGCGCAGAATTCAGCGTCGACACGTTGGCCAGAACGCCGCCGGCAGTTCCGCTGGCGACGCCGCCAGCAACTCCATATCCGACACCCGGACCATTCCCGCCTCCAACGCCTCGGCCACTGCCGAGATGCGAGCCGTTTCCGCCACGCACGCCGCCAGTGCTAGCCGAGATCTCCCCGCTATCCGCGTTGAGTATCGGCGAAGAAGCCGTGACCGTGACTGATTCAGCGGACGCCCCGAGCTGAAGCGATTGGTTCTGCGTGATTTCGCGGCCGCCGCCGAGCGAAAGACCTTGGACGACCATGTTCTTGAATCCGGGCAGAGAATATTCGGCGCGATACACACCCGCGGGCAGATCGGAGAATGAGTATGCTCCCTATCCGTCCGTTAACGTGGTCGCGACGGTCTCACCCGTCGGACCGACGAGCTTGATCGTAGCGTTAGGAACGACGGCGCCGCTGGGATCGGTAACTACGCCGGAGAGCAAACCCGTTCCCCCCATCATTGAGCTTTCGTGAGTTTGCGGAGTGAGTTGCGCGGATTCTGGCAAAGGGATCACGGGACGGCGCGAGTAGTAGGGCTGCGAGAGCTGCTGAATGAAGGATTGCGGCGCGCCAGCGACGAGGGAGAGTTCGACGTTGGTCCAGTCTTCGCCGACGGTGTTATCGACGATGGCCCAGCCTTGCAGCAGCGGCTGAGATTCATCTTTCGCGGGGAGGACGATGCGGTATGTGGTCTTCCAGACGGGGACTTCGCTGATGTAGCTGACGTAGAGCTGGCGCTCGCCGGTGCCGTTGGCGGAAACGGTCATGCGGCGAATGTCTTGCTGGCGGACGGAAGACAGGAGCGAGAGGTAGCGGCCGACTTCGCCGTTGACGTCTTTTTCGGCGAGCTTAACGGTGACGGCGGGCGTGAGTTCGACGCTGCGAACTTCGCCGGAATCGGTGACGAGAGTGGCGAGATCGACTTCGAGAGTGGTGCCGCCGCTGACGCGCGTCTTTCGTTCGACGCTCAATAGGCGTCCGGTAATTTCCGTGGTGCTGCTGCGGATCTCGAGTCGCGCTCCACGAAGGGCTCCGTAGAACTGCGCGAGGTCCGTTTTCTCGCCGAGCGGGAGGCGGAGGGTGCCGAGGCGCTGGCTGAGCGGGGCTTCCGAGTTGTAATCGACGCCGGCGATGCGGCCACCGTTGAGATCGAGGATGGTGAGGGATTGGAGAACGTCGTTGAGCTGGCCGCTGGTGAAGTCGATGCCGACTTGCTGGTCGCCGTGGACGGCGCCCTGGTGCTCGAAGTAGCCGACGCCGGTTTTGTAGAGCACGACGCGGCGGACGGGGAGTTTTGCGGCGTCGCTGGAGGCGGGTGCGGCGGATGCTGAAGGCGGAGGATTCTTGGTGAAAGGCGGAGGCGCGGTGATTTGCGCGGCGGGTTTTGGTTTGGATTGCGTGGGATTGGACTGCGCCAGCGTGACGACGGGAAGTGCGAAGGCTGTGGCGAAGACGGCAAACGTGCGGGCTGAGCGCATGTGTCCCCCAGGGTGATGATGTGTGAAGCGGTTGTGGACGTGCTTCCGTGCTACTTGTCGCTGGTTTGGTTAGAGGCCCGATGCAGGGGAAATGTTTCCTGTGAGGAGAAGATTTTTTAGGATGAGGCTACTGAGTGGAGGGATGAGCTGTGACCGTAATGGTACGTGGGTGGTGGACTGGGTGCTGGTGAAGAGGAAGGCACACAGGCAAGCTCCAGCCTGTGCCACTCAATGCTCTCGGCGACTGTGTTTGTGCCAAGAAGATATCTGAGTGCCAGGATCGGGGATGGCTCAACCCGGGACCAATTTAAAGTTGGTCCCGCTCAGACTCGAAAGTCTAAGCTACATCTCGCTGCGCTCGCCTCAGAAGGAGGCGGATTTTGAGTGCGAGTCGGATTGCGGGCTTGGTGGCGGCGCGGTGGTGGCGTTAGCGATGGCGGGTGCGGCTGGCTCTTGGGCTAGGAGCGGGTTCGTTGGGGGGAAGCCAGGCCATCTTGCGTTGCATGATTTCTTGAGAATATTTGGCCATGTAGTGAGCGATGGTCTCTACGCGGATCTTGATGCTGCCTGCGGGCTTGGTGGAGTCGAGATCGCCGAATTTGAAGAAAAGCGTGCCGGTGGCTTCGACGATTTTCTGCGTGGGCGTGTAGGTGGGCTGGTCCATGCCGCACTCGTAGCTGGAGAGGCGGACGACGCAGGTGATCCACGGGCAGCGCGCGGCGAATTTTGCGCCCCACATAATTTCGTTGGTGTTGCTGCTGTACGAGCTGGTCCACACGTCGATGATGTCGAAGGGGCTCTTGATGGATTTCGCGGCGAGATCTTCGGCGAAGAGCCAGTTCATCAGATCGTCGTCGCCGGGAAGATATTGGAGCCAGAGGACCGGGTAGCCGTGAGCCTGGAGTTCGGCTTCGATCTCGTGGCCGATGCCGGTGTCCATGTGATACGGGCGCGCGAGGACGAGGATGCACGGCTTCTGATTTTTCGCGCACCACTCGAGAATGTCGCGCGAGTGCTTGCGGGCTTTATCGGTGAATTTATCGAGCGCGGCGAAACCGGCGTCGCAGGCGCGGACGTTTTCTTCAGCCGTGAGGTCGAAGACGTCTTTCAGGCCGGAGAACATCTGATCGGGGACCATGTGACGGTCGCCGAGCGAGACGAAGGGCGAGGTATAGACGATGTTATTTTCGCCGAAGATGTCGCGCTCTTTCAGGAAGCCGGCTTTGATATTTTCGGGGCCGGCCATCACGCGCGTGCATGTGACGGTATCGACGACGTGGCCCTGGAGAATCGAGGGCAGCGAGTGAATCATCGGGCTGAGGATGATCTGAATTTTATTTTTTTGGCCGAAGACGAGCTCGCCGTAGTGGCCGCTCATCGCTTTCACGGGGTAGCAGCAATCGACAGTGCCGCGGCCTTTGCCGAACTCGCGGCCCTGCTCCTCGGACGTATCCGAGCTGAAAACAATATTTTCGGACGAGATGCCGAGAGCCTTCAGATAGCCGACCCAGAACTGGTGCGTCGTCCAGACGTTGAGCACCTTCGGGATGCCGACGCGCAGCTTGGAACGGTCCTTCGGCGGCTGCTGCGCGCTAAGTTCCGGCGCGGAGGAAGGCTTCTTTGCGAACCATGTCGGCAACGTTGGGAAACGCATCACGGGTCCTTTCCATGTCGGACTTGATTACTTTCATTTCACTGATGTCTTCGACGAGGCCTTTGGGGCAGGAGTTGTTGACGATGACGCGCTCCCAACCTTCGCCGAGCGGAACTTTGCTCCATTTGCGGCCTTTGCCGCCGAGGAGTTCAACGTCGATAAAGCTGCGCTGGCAATTCACCGGGCACCAGTGACAAATGGTTTCGGTGGCGGTGACGGTTTTGTAGGTGAGCTTTTCGATCTGGTCGAAGCCGCGGAAGCTCGAGCGCCCGCCGGCGGCTTGCCAGTCGAGCGCGACGAGAGCGGCGCCGATCGCACCTGCTTCGCCGGAGTAGGGATGCACCACGATGTCGGCGTCGGGAACTTTGGCCTTGATGAAATCGACTTGAGTCTTCACGACGGCGAGATTTTTGTGCGTGCCGCCCTGGAGGATGAATTTGTGTCCGGCGCTGCGCAGATTGCTCATGCCGCCGGCGTAGATCCACACGTTGAGCGGCAGAATGGCGCAGAGCGCGGCGAGAATTTCGTCGGCCTGCCATCCTTTGCGCTGCTGGTTCACGATATCGGACTGGAGGAACACGCCGCAGCCCATCGAAAGTTGCGGCATGGATTCGGCGTTGAAGGCGCGGTCGGCCATCTCGCTCATCGGGATGTTGAAGCGCTCGGCGACGCCTTGCAGGAACGCGCCGTTGCCGGAGGAGCACTGCGAGTTCAGGCGGAAGTCGGTGACGGCGCCATTGGTGAGCAGCATGATCTTCACGTCAACACCGCCGACGTCGCAGATGCAATCGGCATCCGGGAAAAAGTGGAGGCCGGCGCTGGCGTGAGCGATGGTTTCGACGACGGGACAATCGGCGCCAAGAATTCCCTTGAGCAGGTCTTTGCCGTAGCCCGTGATGCCGAGCCCGGCGATTTCGCCGGCGCCGATGGCTTCGCGGATCTGGCGGAAAAGGGATTTCGCATCTTCGATCGGGTTGCCCTTGCTGAGCGCGTAACACGAGAAGAGCAATTCTTTTTCAGGCGAGAGGCAAACGGCTTTCGCCGTGGTGGAACCGAAGTCGCAGCCGACTAGCACACGGCCGAGTGCGCCGAGCTTGGCTTTCGCGGGTTCGACGGTGACGGGTGCAGATGCGGGTGCCGGCTTCGCTGGAATTTCGAGAACCGTGACGGCTCCGCAGGCTTCCCCACTGGCTTCCGCGGTGGCACTTGTGGCTTGCGGCTGCGCGGCTGCGTCATTTTTGCCGGGCTCGGAGTAGTGCAATTTGAAATCGGAGAGATCGTTGGGATCTTTCCAGAGGCCGCCGCGGCCGAGCTTTTTCTTTTCTTCGTGCTGGCCGACTTCGATCCAGTATTTCAATTTTTCGAAGCCGAGATAAACGCCCACAGCAGGCGGCTCACCGCGGCCGATTTCAACGCAGCCTTGCGCGGCGTAGTAGAGTGCGTCTTTCGGAACGACGATCATCGACGCGGGATCCACGTCGCCTGGGACTTCGACTTTGCGTTCTTTCCACACTTTCTGGAGGTGATGGCGCCACGCTTCCTGGAGGCCGGTGAAGAAAAGATTCGGACCACCGAGCAGCAGAATTTCAGGCGAGGGCGTATTGCCGCGCGTGAGAGTCGAAAGATTCTGGTACACGACAGCTTCGAAAAGCGACGCGATGATTTCTTCTACGGGTACGCCGGCTTTCAGCAGCGTGTTGGCGTCGGCCTCGGCGAAGATGCCGCACTTGCTGGAAACTTTGTGCAGCGTGTAGCCGTTGTAGCCCATCTTCGACAGCGACTCGGACGAGATTTCAAGTTTACGCGCAGTCTTCTCGATGAACGTTCCGGTGCCGCCGGAGCATGCGGCTTGCATCAGGACTTGCTTGCTCTTCGCGCCTTCGTTGCCGTTGAAGAAAATCGTCTTCATGTCTTCGCCGCCGATTTCGCTGACGAAGCGCACGGAAGGATGATTCCGCTCGACGGAGGCGGCGACGGCGACGACTTCTTGAATCGTCTTGCCGCCGATGAGCGGAGCGATCAGGCCTGCGCCGGATCCGGTGAGGAAAACGCGATCTTCACCGGGGATGAGGCCGTGCTCTTTCTCGAGGCGCTGCAGGAACTCGAGAACTTTCTCGGCCTGCTTGGTGTTGTGGCGCTCGTAGGATTGCGCAACGGTGCGGCCGTCTGCGGTGACGAGGGAGTATTTGCAGGTCGTGCTGCCAACGTCGATGCCGCAAATTTTGCCCGTGTTCGCCTCGATATTTGCTGCACGAAGCGATTCTGCAGCGAGATTCGCAAAGCCCGCGTTCGGTGCGATCTGAATCAGTGACTCAGCAGACGCCATCGATGGCCCTCACGGTATGAGCTGAATTACGCGTGCGCCGCCATCGCGGCGGGTTTGAGTCCGAGATCCTGGACGAGGTGCAGCACGTAGTTCGCGGCGGTACCGACATTGTCCTTGTGCGGGACTTTGTAGGTGGCGCTGCGAAGCTCGGGATGCTTGGCCTCGTAGGCGCGAATTTGCTCGACGGTGAGGCCCGACTTCGTGAGAGCGGCTTCGAATTCGGACTTCGCGCGTTTCTTCGCTTCGGTGAGGATCATCTGGCAGCGCGAGAGCGCGTGAATTTCGGAATCGCCCTTGATTTCGATCGGCGCGTAGAGCAGGTCGGGATATTTTCCGAGAACGTTGGCCATCGAGCCGATGGACATCGTATTGGGCATGCAGGAGTAGGGCGACAGCTCGCAGGTCATGTGCGCTTTTTTGTGGTGATAGGCGTAGAGCGCTTTGCCGATGAGCATGTGGCCTTCGCCGCCCCGCAGCTCGAAGTGATAGAAGGGTGCGGCGAGTTCGCGCAGCTCTTCCTGGTCCGGCAATTCGTACGGCAGATTGCCGAGCGCCTTGCGGAAGCGATTGTAGGTGCCGCGGAAAGCTTTTTCCGCGCCGGCGAGAGCGTAGTGTTCGAGGCGCGGGTGCTTCGATTTTGAGTGGCGATTTTCGAGCTTTCGAATCGTCGGGTGCACGAGGTAATCGAGCCAGACGGCGACGGGTGGCGGAATCACTTCACCTTCTTCGGATTCGAGCCAGCGCTTGATGTTGTAGTTCCCTTCCCCTTCGTGCGTCTGCAGCCAGAATTCGCCGGTGATTTTCACCTTGGCTTTCACGCGCAGGTGATCGACTTCAATCTTCGACCACATTTTGTACACGTGGCGGAGCGCCTTGGTGAAGTAGTCGCCCATGATGTGCCAGGCGAGCGTGCCGGCTTTGTGTTTTTGCAGCGGACGATTCTTGAAGACGCCGTAGAGATACTCGACGCTTTCGGCGAGAACTTTGTCCGTCTCGCCGGGCACGACCTCGTAGGGTCGCGTCATGTATTCGAGGTCCATCAGCACGTCGCCGACGAGGATGGCCCAGATCGTTCCCAGCGTGAACGGCAGATTGACCTGGAGGCCGCCGCCTTCGGAATCGTCTTGATCAAGATTGTCCTGCGCCATCAGAAACATGCGGAAATCTTTGAGGCCGAGGCCTTCGAGAGCCATTGAATAGGATTCGTGATACTGGCCGAAGCGGCAGGGACCGCAAGCGCCGGCGGTGAGGAATACAAAGTCCTTCTTCACAGCCTCCTTGCCCATGGTCGCGACTTTGTCTTTGAGAGTGTTGACGAGGCTGCCGGTGGTGAAGATGGTGGGGCAACAGGCGCCGACGTCGATGAGTTCTTTGCCGGCGTCGAGATCGTCACGCTTGATGTTGGGAAGCGGCTCGGCTTTGTAATTCAGATTGTGGAGGGTGCCCTGAATCAGGCGCTCGTGTTTATAGGTGAGGCCGCCGTACAGGATGGTGACCTTATCGCGTTCTTCGCGGAGAAATGGCTTTGGCTTGTAGGCCTTGTAATGATTTGCCGGTTGCTGCGAAGAAGGGCTGATATTGACCAGCTGCGCGGATGCCATCGTGTTTTCTCCCCCAGGGCGCGGCCTCGATCAGAGGCCGGGCAGAACAAAGCGATGCCGGTTAGGTTTCACAGACGCGCAAGCAGGCTGCGCGAATGCGGTTTGAGATGTCGATTGGCGAGCTGTAAGGAGATGAAAACGGAAAGCCGAACGGATAGGGACGGGTTTAGGTAAGCAAGCCCCAGAACGGGCGCCTCGTGTGCTCAGTCGTCTCAGTCCGGAGATTCCCAACATTGCCCCTGAGATGCCGTACGAGTCTTAAGGCGAGACGACGCATGATGGCATCAAGTGTCTGCCAAGTGCAAGCGGAAGTGTGATGTACGTCACGATAGGAGGCGGTGAGCGTCACACGGTCAACGTGAATGGACGGGCTTGGTTCAGCGCGCGTCGCGATGAGCAGATGCCACGGGCGAATCGGAGAGGCGATTGAGGAGCGAACTTAGCGACAGCGTGCAGACCAGCGTGATCAGCACGAGACCGAGGCCATATTTCAGGCTGCCGAAGTGCGTGGAAAGGACGCCAACTCCCCATGGGATGCATGCACCGCCGAGGATGCCGACGCCGAGAAGCTGGCCCGCCAGCGCACGAGCGGCGAGGCCATAGGCGCGCACCATCCACGACATCAGCGAGGCGAATACGGGCGCGACACCGGCACCGGCGATGAAAGTGCCGGCTGCGATGCCACCGAATCCATTTGCGGAAATGAGGATGGCGACGCCGACAATCGCGATACCGAGCGCGAATTGCACGACGCGAATTTCAGAGACGCGCCGGAGAATCGAAGGCGCGACGGCACGGCCCGCGAGCAGACCTCCCCAGAAAAGTGAGGGCGTGATGATCCAGGCGCGCGAGTTCGGATCGAGAATACGATGCGAATAGGAAGCGACCCAGCCGCCAATGGCGTTCTCGGACCCGAGGTGAAGGAAGAAGACGACTCCAAAGAGAACGGTGAGCGCGAAATAGGAAGTGTGCGCGCGTGAGGCCGATGCCGCCGATTCCTGCGCCGGTTGTTCCACGATGATGGGCAGATCGAGCGGAAGAAAAACGGAAGCGATGGCCAGTGCGGCCGCGGCAACGGTGAAGCCGTAAAGAAGATAGTTGAGGTGGCCCGTGCTGGAGGTGAGCGCGACGAGGAACGGACAGAGCATCGCGCCCGCGGTCCAGGAAAAGTTGATCAGGTTCAGAGCTCCGGCGCGGCCCGTCTTTGCGGCTTCGCCGATCCAGAGGTTGGTGGCGGGGCTCAGGAATCCGAGACCTGCACCGTAGATGGAGATTGCCGCGAGAGTTCCGATCCATTCGAAATGGCCTAACGCTCCAACGCCGATACCGATCAGGCAGAAACTCGCGAGGAACGATTTTTTGTAACCCCAGCGCGGAATGGCGAAACTGGAAATCGCGGACCCGAGAATCGCGGTGAGAAATTGCGCCAGGAAAAAATACCCGGTTTCGGCGTCTTTGAGCGACCAGCGTGCGGCGAGCATCGGCAGAATGGGGCCGAGAAGAATGGTGACGGCACCGGCGACCACAAAACCGGCGTGAACAAAGGCGGTGAGCCCGCTCGTGGAATCGGAAGTTGCGGCGGGAGTGGACGGGGCCGTGGTGGACATCCTGGGCTCGGACGAGCGCGAGCAGAGTGTGTCATGAGGGACGAGTGTGCACAAGCGCGTGCAGTAGCATGGGCGTTCGCGCCGGCGTGGGTCGCGTGCTTAAGCACGCTCGTCACACAGACAATGTCTGTGCCACACAAAGCACTGTAACTTGCGCCAATGCATGACTGAGGAAAGTGCGGCGTTTTTCCGAGAGCCCGACCCGAGACCAACTGAGGGTTGATCCCGCTCAGTCACGCAAAGCGAGACAAAGTTGCATCACGCTGCGCGCGGCTTGTTCGGGCACGCGTGAACGCGTGTGAAACGCCGACAGGGCTTGGGCCCTGTCGGACGTTACGCGGTGGCGGAGGCGGAGTCGTCGATAGCGTGACTCCCATGACGATTCGAACCGCGATCGGTGGCGGTGCTCTGCCCTTTCAGGAAATATTCCAGATTGCCGCGCGTGATGAGGTGCGGCGACAGGGTGAGCTTCTGCGACGAGACCTGGCCTTCGACGAGGTACTCGTGGAGCAGGCGGAAAGCCATGCGTCCTTGCGTGCGCGGGCGCTGGAAGATGGTGGCCGCGACTGCGCCGTTGCGAATTTCATGGACGAGCGCGGGAAACAGGTCCGTGGTGATGATGGTGAGCTTTCCGAGAACTCCCATGTCGCGAGCGGCGCGGATCACCGGCATGGAATCTTCCGTGGTGATGTAAATGCCGGCCAAGTCCGGGTACGAGGCAAAGAGTTCACGGCTCTTCGTGTAGGTTTCCGCTTCGTCGTCGTGATCTTCCACGGTGGCTACGAGTTTCATGCCCGGATGCAAAGCTTCGAGCGTCGATTGGAAGGAGTCGCGCTTTTCAGCGTGCTCAGTGATGCCGCGATCGCTGAGCGTAACGGCGACGGAGCCAGCGCCGTGGCAGAAACGCCCGATAAGATCCGCCGCGAGCGAACCGCTGACGTTGGTATCGACAGAGACCAGTGCGAGGCGGCCGGAATCGGGAGCATCCGTGGCGACGCACACGACAGGAATTCCGGATCGGCCGCTATTGTGAAGCCAGCCGCGCAACAAATTGGGCCTCGAAGGAAACAGGATGACGGCATCGGAGCCGTTTTTCATGGCCGCTTGGAACGCAACTTCGTCGCCTTCGTTCAGATTCGGAAACGTGCGGAATTCAAGCTCAACGTTGTCGATGCCCTGGGCTTTCGCTTCCTCTTCGATGCCGTCGCGAACGTCGTCCCAGAAGGACGTGGTGCCCTGCAAAGTATTGATGGAGATTTTGGTTTTCTTCTTCTGTGAGAGATAGCGCGCGGCAAGATTCGGGCGATAGCCAAGCGACTTCGCCATGCTGAGGACTTTTTTCTTGGTGAGCGGATTTATACCGTCGCCATTGCGGAGTGCGCGATGCACCGTGCCGGTGGAAACATCCAGCGCGGCGGCGATGTCGTAAACGGTGATAGGACGAGCCATAACAACCTCCCGAGGCTGGGTCGCGGGTACGAGGAGCGGAGGTGAAGCTTCCGCGGGTGCGATGAAGGACGCCTCAAAAGGGCGGCGCCCCATCCCCATTAGGCACTTAAGCGGAGACCGCGTCAACATAAAATAACGTTATTCTAGTAGATTAGCCGAGGGGTGTTGAAATTTTACATGCGTTTTGACGCGACCTTGGAGTAGAATGCGCCCATTCTCACCGTAATTCGGCGGCTTTCTTGCGGTGCCCAGGCTCCCTCGCCCGGGACGATCAAGTGGCAGAAAGTGAGCGCGTCTTGAAAACCCGCATACACGGTGGAGCGGCTTCGGCCGAATCCACGAGCAAAGCTGTGACGCTGAAGGCTGTAGCCGCCCGAGTGGGGCTTACGGCTGGAACTGTGTCGGCGGTGCTGAATAATTCCGCCGCGGCGCGTTCCGTACCCGAGCACACGAAGAAACGGATCGTGGCGGCTGCACGCGCGCTGGATTACCGGCCGAACCATTTCGCGCGATCACTGCGTGTGCGGCGGACGTTTACAATCGGCGTGATCGCAGTCGAAATCGGCGACGCGTATGGATCGATGCTCATCAGCGGAATCGAGCAGTATTTGCGCAAAAACAATTTCTTCTTTTTGACGGTGGCGCACCGCCACGACAAAAAACTGCTGGAGACCTATTCGCAGCTACTGATCCAGCGCGGCGTGGAAGGAATTATCTCGATCGATACGCAAATCGGCGATGCGCCGCGGCTGCCGACCGTCGCAATCGCGGGACACGGGCACACCGAGGGCGTGACGAACGTCGTGCTCGATCAACGTCGCGCGGCCGAGCTGGCGTTGAGGCATCTGGTGGAACTCGGACACCGCGAGATCGCGTTCATGCGGGGATCGACGTACAGCTCGGACGCGGAATCGCGGTGGAAGGCTGTGTGTGAGGTCGCGCGCGATCTGGGGCTGAAGATGCGGCCGGAGCTGATCGTGCAGCTTGAAGGTTTCGACCCCACGCCGCAGCTTGGGTATCCGCCGACGCGCAAATTGCTCGCGCAGAAGCGTCCGTTTACGGCAGTCTTTGCGTACAACGACATTTCGGCGATTGGAGCGATCCACGCGCTGCAGGAAAGCGGGCTGCGCGTGCCGGAAGATGTGTCGGTGGTGGGGCTCGACGATATTGAGATCGCGGTGCACTACACGCCGAGCTTGAGCACGGTGCGGCAGCCGCTGTTGAAGATGGGTGAGACCGCGGCGCGGACGTTGATCGAGAAGTTGGAAGGAAACGACAAGCACGAGCAGGAGATTTTTATTGAGCCGGAGCTGGTGGTGAGGAAATCGACGGCGCAGGTGAAGTTGGCGTCTTGCTAGGTAGTCGAAGGCACACTGAAAATATTTCTCCACCACACAATGCACGGTAACGGTTGGCGATACTTGGTTCGAGAGGGTGTGGATTTGGATAGATTGCTAAATCCGGAACCAAGTGAGAGTTGGTCCCGCACAGACTGACAGTCTATGTTACAGCCCGCTGCGCTCGTCTAGCGCCTGGCTATTTCTTGGCGGGGCGGACTTTCTCCAGCGGCACGATTCCCTCCCCTTCTTTTACTCCAAGGAAATGATCGGCGGCGACGTTTATAAGCGTTTCGTTCGCGCCGCTGGGCCAGGTGATTTCGATTTTGTCGGCGTGGTCGTGTGCACCGAGGCCGATGTGGAGGCGGAGATCGCTTTGCGAGATGTAGCTGCCGCCGCTCAAGACTTCGCGCGTTTGCACCAGGTCGCCGGCGGTGATCTTCACGCGCGCGTTGATGCCGAGGCGATTCGACTTTGTCCCGGCGAGTTCGAGGCTGAGCCAATGATTCGGCACGCCGTCGGTCGCACCCGGCGTGTTACGCAGGACGAGAGGCGAGCCGGTGAGATTTTCGATGACGATGTCGAGATGGCCGTCATTGAAGAGATCGCCGACCGCGAGGCCGCGGCTCACGCGATTCACCTGGAACGCCGGGCCGACGTTCGCGGTGATGTTTAGAAATTTTCCGTTGTGCTGATTGAGGAACAGTAGCGCTGGCTCGCGAAAACGCGCGCCGCTGGGGAGCGAATCGACCTGCGGGTACACGTGGCCGTTGACCATGATGAAATCCAGCCAGCCGTCGTTGTCGAAGTCGAAGAACGCGTCACCCCAGCCGACATAGGGAGCGGTGGGTGGGGCGATTCCGGCGACGTAAGAGACGTCGGTGAAGTTGAGCTTGCCGTCGTTGCGGTAAAGCGCAGTGTACTCGTCGCTGAAGTGCGTGACGGCGGTCGAGTTGCGACCGGAATTGTTGTAATCGCCGACGGCGACGCCCATGTTGGCTTGCTCGGCGCCGTCTTGATTCACGGCGACGCCTGCATCGAATCCGATTTCCTTAAAGTGACCCGTGTTGTCGCCCTGATAGAGGTAGTTGCGGCCGGCGTCGTTCGCGACCCAGAGGTCGAGGGCCGCGTCCTCATCGAAATGCGCGAAGACGGGCGTGAGGCCGAAGGCGGGAGGAGCTTCGCGGACGCCGGAGATTGTGGAGACGTCGGTGAACGTGCCGTCGCCATTATTGTGGTACAGGCTCGACGGCGAACCTTTCAGCCCGCGCGGGCCGCACTGGACGGCGATGCCGCGATATTTGCACGTGGGACTCGAGCCGAACTGCGGCAGATCCTTCAGGCTGAAATCGACGTAGTGTGTGACAAAGAGATCGACGAAACCGTCGTGATCGTAATCGCCGAAGGTGGCGCCGGTGGCCCACATCGTGTCGGCGGAAAGGCCGGCTGCTTTAGTGACGTCGGTGAATGTGCCGTCGCCATTATTTTTGTAGAGCACGGTGCCGCCGAAGCATGTGACGAGCAGGTCGGGCCAGCCGTCGTTGTTGTAATCGGCGACGGCGACGCCTTGCGCCCAGCACGGTTGGCCAACGCCGGCTTTGGCGGTGACGTCCGTGAATGTTCCGTCGTGATTATTGTGGTACAGCGCGCCAGTGGACTTTTTATTCGCGAGCGCCATCTCGACGCTTTGGGCGTTGGTGAAGTAGATGTCGGGCCAGCCGTCGCGATCGTAGTCGATGAGGGCGACGCCGCCGCCCATGGATTCGACGATGTAGCGCTGGTCGGGGCTCGAGAGGTGCTCGAATTTGATGCCGGTGGATTCGGTGATGTCGACGAGTTGCGGATATGCGGCCGCGTTTACTGCGGGCGTTTGCGAAGCGGCGCTGGATGCGGATGCTTGTTGCGGCGGCGCGGCGATGCCGGTTGCTGCGCCCGCGGAGATGATGATCGCGAGCGCTGCTGCGATTGCGGCGGCGATCAGCGGTCGCGTGGTGCGCGTCGCGCGCGAGTTGAGTTTGTGTAGGGCCGGCACGTTGCGTGTTGGGTCTAGCTTAGCGGCCTTTGTGGCGCGTGTGAACAGCATAGAGCGAGCTGCGCGCGAGAATGAAAAGCGTCGAGTGGTCGGCGCCACCAAAGAGAATTTGCGACGGGCGCTCGGGGACGTCGATCGTATCGATCAATTCGCCCGCCGGATTGTAAACGTAAATCTGGCCGGCTGCGAGATAGACGTTGCCGTCGGCGTCCGTGGCGAGGCCTTCCCCGCCGCGATGGAGGAAAAGCTTCACGTCGCTGAGCGCGCCGGTGGAATCGATCGTGGCGGAGTAAGTGTTCTGCTCGTCTTCGTTGGTGATGAAGAGGCGCTGGCCGGCAGCGGGCGCGGGTGCGAGGCCGAAGGCGCGAATCACATCGTGCATTTTCGAGCCGTAGTAGAGGTCGCCGTTGACGAAGTCATTGCCGGCGGGAAGAAACGTGGTTCCGTCGAGCGAGACGAATTGATTGGGTTTCTTGGTGGCGACGGCTTCGAGGAAATCGTTTTCGTTGCGCCAGTAATCGACGGGCAGAATCGCCGTGAGTCCCGGGCGCGCCTCCGCGGGTTGGGCCTTCAACAGCGTGATCTCGTCGCTCGTGGATTTCGGATCGAAGGCGTACACGGTGCCATTGCCGGCGTAGGAGACGACGTTGAGATTGCCCGCTTGGTCGAAGAAAAGATTCACCGGGTCGAGCGGATTATCGCGAACGATCGAAAGCTGCGCGGACGCGACGTCCCATTCGTAGATAGTCTGCTTGCGGGCATCCACGAAGTAGAGATTGCCGCCGGCATCGACCGCGCCGCCGGAAATGTTGAAGAAGCCGGTGGAAAGTTTTTCTACTCTCGCGCGCGGATCGACGATCGACGGGTTTTGCGCGGGCACCGGCCGCGGAGCATCGCCGGAAACGGTGAGCCACGAGAATTCGCGCTGGCGGAGATTGAAGTCGTGCGTCATGTCGTAGATCGAATTGTCGAAGGAAACTTTCGCGTCGCTGTACACGTGCGTATTGCGGAAGCGGATGTCGTGCGAGGCGAAGACGCGAATTGCGTAGGGATACGGCTGGTAGCTGCTGACGACGCGGTACATATGCAGGTTCGCGAGCGTGATGTTGGAGGAGTTGCGAATATCGACCGGGAGACAGAAGCCGCTTTCGCCGCGTTCTTCTTCGGTCTGAAGCGCGTAGAGCTGCCAATTCGAAACGTGGTCGAGCACGACTTCGTTGCGGACGTGATGCTCGCTGGACAACTCGTAAACCCGGCCCGGCGTCGAGGTGTTTGAAACATAAAGTCCGGCTTGCGCGAACGTGCTCGGCGTCCAGAGGCCCACGAAAGTGCCGCCGCCGGTGACCCACAAGCTTGGATACTGGCCGTCCCAGCGGCGATTCATGTCGGGATCGGCAGTGTGCGTGTTGTTGTAAATCATCGACCAGGCTTTGCGCGCATCGGCGGCGGATGCGTTGGGATCGATCGTGCCGTGGCCGCCCAGGAAACGCACGTCGTAAAGCATCGAGTCGCTGCCCGCGGCCCATTTCACGGCGACGGCGCGAGGATTGATGCCGTTGGTGTAAAGCCCGATGCCGGTGACGATGTTCGTGCCACCGCTCGGCGCGTCGATCATGGGCTTGGCGTTGCCGACGCCTTGAAACGCCGCGGTACCGTCGGCAAGAATAATGCGCGTGACGCTGGGGTGAAGGCCGATCAGCACTGTGTCGGGCTTGAGCGCGAGAGTATCTGTGATCCGGTACTGCCCGGCTGGAAAGTACAGCGTTTTGTGTTCGGCGATGGCTTTCTGCAGCGCGGCTGTGTCGTCTGTGGTGCCGTCGCCGGTGGCGCCGGCGGTGCGGACGTTAAACCAAGTGTCCATCGCGGGCAGCGGACGGATATCGGAATCGATGCGCACGGCAGGGCTCTGCAGGTTCTCGGCGTCGAATACGTCGGCAATTTCGCCAGCATCTCCAAGATCCTTGTAGTGCAACCCGTGCGAAAACACTTTTACGTGGTAAGCGGACTGACGGGGCCGCGTGATTTGTTTGTTGCTTTCGCGGAACAGCGCGAACGTCGGGACGACATCGCAGTCAACGCCTTCCATGTTGATTTCAGTGCGCGGATTGTATTCGTTGCTGATGATGAGGGCTGGGCCTGAAATATTCGAGAGCCTCGCGTCTTTCACCCACAGTTCTTCAGCGTATTTTGGATCGATTTCGATGGCGGTCGGTACGTCGCTGATGATCGGGCGGATGAGCGTTAGACCGGCTTCGTGCTCGCGGATGGCGGCTTCGCGCTGGCCCTCAAAGGTGGAGTCGATGATGGTGAGCTGCCAGCCAGGCGACGGCTTCCGCGTCCAGATGCCGTAGCGGCCGCCATGAAAGTGGAGATCGTCGGCAAAATTTCCGCCGTCGTGAATGCCTGCCAGGCCCGAGCCGAGTTGGAAATCGATGTGCGCCAGATAGCAGTGCTGCGCGAAGCGCGAGCGGATGCCGACGGCGCCGGGATTGCCGTCGCCGATTTCGATGTCGATATTACTCATCGCGGAGTAGAAGGTGCCGGGCGTGGCGTCGCGCGGAGGCTCATTGCCCTGCGGACGGCCGCCAGCGAAGAAGACCATGTTCTGCGGATTATTTTCGTCGCCGTCGAAACCGGGCGTGTGCGGCGCGAGGTAGAAAACAGGACGCGTGGCGCCGAAGCCGATGATGCGGATGCCGGGCCAAACGTAAATAGTGTGCGTGAGGCGGTAGCGGCCGGACGGGATGAAGACGATGCCCTGGTTGTGCGTCTCCTGAACTGTGTTGATGGCTTTCTGAATTGCGTCGGTGTCGTCGGCAGCGCCGTCGCCTTTCACCGGGAAATTATCGGGCGTGAGGTAGATCGCGCGAGCGTCGTCGACGCGCTGCGGATAAAAAGATTTGGATGGCGACTGCGCGGCGGCGCCTGTGATGAAAATGATGGAAGCGGCTGCGGCGACGAACGCTTTGTAGCTGGGACGGAAGCTCACGGGGCACCTTTTAGGTATTACAAATTCAAAAGCGAAACATTTCACAGAGAAAGACGAGAAAAACATGAGGGCACGGAGATTGCGTGCCTTGCGCAAAAGGCGGGAGATTTTGGAGTGCTCTCCCCCGCTACTGCCGTTTATCGTCGGCAGATTTTTCGTCCGGGTCCTGGCCGACGCCCATGCCGTGATAGACGGTGCGCAACTTTTCCTTCATCGCTTTGTACTTCTGATATTCCTCGAGTTCGTGCTGCGCGTCCGAGGTGCGGCCGAGCTGACGATAGACGGCGCTCAGGCGGTAATGCGCGAGCGAACTGGTCGGATCGATCTGGACGGCGTGCTCCAGCAGCGGCGCGGCCTTTTCTGGAGCGCCGGCTGAACTATAAACTTTGGCGAGGCCGATGGCAGCGTCGGCATTGTTGGGCTGGATTTCCAGAGCCTTCGAATAGTGGCCCTGCGCTGCGTCGAGTTCGTTGTCTTTGGTGGCGATATCGCCGAGGCGAACTTCGGCTTGCGCATCGGACGGATTCACGACGAGCGCGGCTTTGTATTCCGCCACAGCTTCGGCCTGCGTTTCCTTCTGCGTGCTGAGCATTTCGGCCAATTCAAAATGCAGGCCGGGAAGATTCGGATCGATCTTCAACGCCTCGCGATAATTTTCGATGGCGCCGGCGGTGTCGCCGCGCTTCGCGAGTTCGTGCGCGATGGCCTGATGGAGTCGCGCGGAATTCGGATTCACGATGGTGAGACTGAGGATCGCTTCCTGAGCCAGATCGGAGTAGAGGCGGTAGGCGGTGTATAGAAGCGCCTCGTCTTCGGGTTCGATTTCGCGCAGCGTGCTGACGACGGTGGCGGCTTTGTCGAGCTCACCCGCGGAGGAATACAGGTCGATCATCTCCATACCGGTCTGAATCTGAACGTTTTTCTCGGTGAGGTTCGGAAAGGCTTTTTCGAGATCGGTGCGCGCGGCGGCAGAGTCGCCGGTTCGATGCTCAGCGATGCCGAGGAGCGCCTGGATTTTCCAGAGTTCAGGTTTAAGGGCGAAAGCGGCGCGGAGATTCGGAATGGCGTCTGCGTAGTCGCCCTGAAAGAAATAGAGGACGCCAAGATTGCCGAGCGCATCGACGTTCTTCGGATCGAGCGCAACGATGGCTTTGAATTCGGGAATGGCGAGCGCGGGCTGATTCGATTTGAGAGCGGCGGCGGCTTTCTGGAAGTGCTCCTGGATTTCCTGCGGGCGGCTTTGATTCGCGTGGGTGGTCGAGGATTGAGCCGAAGAAACGGGAACGCCAGCGAGCAACAAAACTAGAAAGAGCGCGCCGGATACGATTTTTCCCATCGGAACGATTGTACGACCGGCCTTGCAGGATTTCGAACCATTGCGGCAAAAAAAATCGGAGGACGGCGCTGCTCCGCCGTCCTCCGTATGGGGTTGAGTGAAAAGTTAGAACGTGATCATCGCGCTCAGCTGACCGCTCCGCGGCGCCACGGCGATACCGCCGTTGGGAGCCGAGCTATTGATCAAGCCGAAGTTACCGAAGCTTCCGTTCGGAGTACCGCCGGCGACGGTTCCCGCAACGTTGTACGGCAACACGCTCGTCGGAGGACCAAAGCTGGGGTGGTTGAAGATGTTGACCCAGTCTGACCGGAGCTCGAGCTTGATGCGTTCGGTGATCGAGAACTGCTTAGCGATCGAGAAGTTGAACACGGTAAGGCGCGGCCCAAAGAGATTGTTGCGACCGTTGTTGCCAAACGTGCCCGGCGTCGGATCGAGGAAAGCTGCGGGGTTGATCCAGCCAATCGCACTCTGTACTCCGACGCCACTGATGCCCGACGCGCCCGAGTAAGGGTTGCCGTTACGATTCACATACCAGCTGCAGTTTCCGCAAGCGGAGTACAAGGACGAGTTCGAGCTTTCCGTAATCGTGAACGGATTGCCGCTCTGCGTGATACCCGTCATCGAAACACGCCAGCCGCCGATTGCAGCATCAACCGGTTTGCTGACGCTATTTGCGAACTGCTTGCCGGTACCGAACGGCAGATCGTACGCCACGTAACCCTTGACGGCTTGCGGGATGTCAAAGTTCGAATTGGCGTAGTTGGAAGCCGGGTTGTTGGAGATCTGGTAGTCCTGCGTTCCGCCACGGCTGCCCCATCCGGACGAATCCTGATCGTCGAGGAAGTGGGAGTAAACGTAGTTGAAGCTGAACAGCAAGCCGTTCGAGTAGTGCTTGTTAAGCTCGAACTGGACCGCGTTGTAGTTCGACTTGCCGCTGTAAATCGCACCAGTGAGCGTGCCCCAATCTGGAAACGGACGGTTGGCCTGAAGGGCCGATCCCGCCGCCGCGTTCTCGGCAAGCAGCGTCGGTGAAGTCGTTTGGTTGAGGTCGTTGATGTATTCCAAGTGAGAGCCGTGGCTGCCAACGTAAGCGACCGACAACATGTAGTCGTGCCCAAGCTGGTGCTCGATGCTCAATTGCCACTGGTTGATCTGCCCGGGACGAGTGTCGTAAGGCGCGTAGGTCTGGTTCGAGTAAACGCCCGGAGTGCAGCAGTAGGTTAGCGGCTCGCGAGCGGCCGCTGAACCCTGTACGTAGGTCAGGACCGAAGCGGCTGTCGCGGCGGTCGCGTCCAAATTAATCAGAGGATTCGGGCCCGTGCCACCGGTGCTATCGGTGGTGCTGCCAGTGCTGGTGTACAGAGAACCAGCGCCGTTGATGCCACCAACCAGGTAGGTGTCCTGGCTAAAGTTGTAGGAGTACATGCCGAAACCGCCGCGAATGACGGTGTCTGGACGCCACGAGTACGCAAAACCGACGCGGGGTAGGAAGATGTCGTAAATCGGCTTCTCGACCGTGTTGCGGTTGTCTTGTCCGGCGAACCACATCGAGCCGAGCGAACCGTTGGCCGGATTGACCAGGTTCGGATCAAATCCGCCCAACGCGTTATTGATTTCGCTGAAGCCCGTCGTGGCGACATAGCGCAGTCCGAGGTTGATCGTCAAATTCGGACGCAACTTATAGTCGTCTTGAACGAACAACTGAGGGCTCTTGAGCCGGGTGTAGGTTTTCGCTTGGTTGGTTGCGTTCCAGGATTCGACGTCACCGAGAATAAAGTCGGCCAACGCGTTACCGCCCGTCTGCCCGCCACCCGCCGTATTGAGCGCGGTGTAAGAGCCGTTGAACGTGAAGTTACCCGCCGTAATGTTGCCCCACGGGGTCGTGTTGCCTTGGCCCATCAGTACTTCCACACCGAAGTGCAGAACGTGACGGCCCTTGACTAACGTAATCGTATCGGAAGGATCGTACAGGTTCTCGATGTACACCGCGTTGGTTCCGGGCTGCAACAACTGCGAGCAGCAACCGCCAGCTCCAGCGATGATGTTGATGTTCGGGAACACATCGGCCTTGGAGTACTGCAAGCCCAGGGTGCCCGCGGCGTCGAAGCCGAGTGTTTGCGGAACGAAATAGTTGCCTTGGCGCGTAAAGCCCATGCGGAATTCGTTCACCAGGTTCGGAGAGATCGTGTAGGTGTCGGAATACTGCACGTTGTAGCCATCGATGTCACCCGAGAAGCAGTTCAGCGGGCAAGGCGAGGCATTGACGTTCACAGCAGGGTTATTCTTCTGCGCGAGCGAGAACGACATGTGGTTCTTTTCGGACATTGAGTAATCGATCCGGCCGAAGTAGCGCAGGTTTGGGTTCGGAGCCACATTGGTGATCGTGTAGTTGTTCGTGACTACGCCAGGAAACGCCGGATTGTTGACGACGCCAGGAGCGTTCGGAAGCGGGTAGTACGAAAGCAACTTCAGAGCGACTGGGTCCGCAGCGGATGCGGGGATTACGTTATTCGGAAACGCAGCAGACGGACCACCGGCGACGCTGCGGGTATTGGGTTGATAGATCGTCGGCGTGCCCGAGAAGTCGTATTCGCCGGGAAAAGCCGTTCCCATGCCGCGTTCGGCCAGCGTCGGAACCGTGCTGGTTTGCGCCGAGGCGCCGCCGTTGGAGTAAATCTTGTCGCGGACGAAGAAGAAGAACAACTTGTTCTTGATGATCGGGCCGCCGACCGAACCGCCCCACTCGTCGTAGCGGAAAAACGGTGCTGGTTGAGCCGCGCCGGAAGCCGAGGGAAAGTATGGTGCCGCGTTCAAGACCGTATTCTGCCAGAACTCGTACACCGAGCCATGGAACTGATTCGAGCCGCTCTTGGAGATTTGGTTGAAGACCGCGCCGCCAATGCCGTATTCGGCCGAGAACGACGAAGTGGTGATCTGAACTTCCTGAACGGCCGAGAAAACCAGGTTGTCAACGTTGTTCGAGACAGGCAACTGAACGACCGCGCCGTCAAGCAAGTAGTTCGCGTAGTTTGGCAGGTTGCCGTTGATCGAAATTGCGTCGCCCGCGTTGTAAGAACCGCTGCCCTCAGACATGGGCTGAGACGGAGCACCAGTGGCGCCAGGAAGCAGGACGTTGAAGTTCGCCCAGTCGTTACCCGTGATGCCGGCGCCGACCTGCGGGAGAACGCCAATCGTCTTCGCCTCGAACACGGTGCCGAGATGGCCGGTTTCGGTCTCGAGCAAAGGCACGCCCTGCGATTCAACGGTCACGGTGTCGGTCTGCGCTCCAACCTGGAGTTGACCGTCTTCGGTGATCACGTCGACTTGCAGCGTAAAGGGACCGCGGACGAGCTTCTTGAAGCCCGGGGCCGTGATCGTAATATTGTAGTTTCCGGCTTGGGTGGAAACGGTGTCATACAGGCCGGCATCGTTAGTGGTAAAGACGGTCGTAACGCCGGTGTCAATGTTGGTTACGGTGACGGTGGCGTTCGCAATGGCGGCGCCCGAAGGGTCCGTGACCGTACCGCGGATTTCGCCCGTGTTACGGCTCTGGGAGAAAGCGGGGAAAGCGATAAACAAAAGCAGGCACGCTGCGACCAGGCAGCGCATACAACTCTTCATGGAGTTCCTCCGGCGCTAATTTGTTGCACCAACAAAAGCTCAATTGTCCGCGCTGACCCTGCGCCAGACCTGGGCGCAGGATGACCTGCAAGGCGACTCCGTGAATCGCGGGCCGGGGGTTGAACTGCTTCCGGCACTGCTGGAGCGGCTGGGGGCTCGAATCCACGCCTCGTCAGGCGACTGCTTCGGACTCAGAACGCACCGCAACCATCCAGGGCAACGAGGGGAAAAACCTCGCTGCCAGGACGCGACGCTCCCGGGTGGAGGGAGCTTTGGAATATCGTTATTTCTTAGCGCAGCTAGTATATTCAGACTACTGGCTGTTGGACCCGATTTAGCGGCATGGGCGAATCTTTGTCAAGACAAAATAACGATATTCTTTGGGCAAAATGGGCGATTTTCGTATCCGATTACGGTACAAATCGGTGCGAGTAACGTACCAAAACGGGAAGGTCGAGATTGCATCGATAAACAGGGGCGATTCGTCGCATCAGCGATGCCTATAACAGGTCAAAAATTGGCTAACTAGAGGCAGGTCAGCCTACTGTAACGTTAACTGTTTGAATGTTGAACCGGGCGTTTTTAGTTGGGACGAAATTCTAAAAAGCGCCCGGCTAGGGCGAATTTCGGATGCGTCGGGGCTTTTCTGGACGTTGTCGGCAGATGGCGCCGGATCAAACGGCCTTTATAAAAGTGGCGGGAGTACCGTCGGCTGGGTCCACGAATACGATGTCGGACGGCGCGCGGCGCGGGGCGTCCACCGATAGAAAGACGACCGGACCTTCGAGGATGGTTGGGAGGGCGTGGACGGTGCGTCGCTTGAAGTAGAGGAAGTCGCCGGGGGCGAATTCCCCGCTGTTTGAGGCGTCGCCCATCCAGAATGTGCCGCGTCCGGAGAGCACGTAGAGATACTCGTCGCACTGCACGTGGTAGTGCGGCGGCGTGCCCTTATAAACGCGGAACAGGCGCGCGCTCGAATCGGGCTCGTTCGTGAGGTAGGTGTCGAGCAGCATCGTCTCGGCTGTATCGGGAAACTGCGCCGCGATTGCAGCGAGCTTGAAGCGGGCGTGGGAATCGGCTGGTTTCATGGTCCTCTGTGCGGCGCCGGGTCGGGAATTGGCGGAAGCGTGTCGGAGTCGAACCGACCATCCTGGCCGCGAAGGACAGGATCAATGGCTTTGAAGGCCACGAGGATCACCGGACCCTTTTCGCCTCCGCTGTAACGCCGCGCTAGCAAACGCTCGCGCGGGCGACGCTGGATTATACGTTGGGTGGGCGATGAACGCAGCGACGGTGCTGCGCAATTCGATGTGGAGCGGCGCTGCGGCGCGACTAGCGCGGTTCCGGTTTAGGCGAGCCGGCGGCGAATTGTTTGCGTGCGATTTCGATGAGTTTGGGGTCGGTGCAGACTTCGTAGTAAGCGCGAGTTCCCTGCGCTCCGATTTTCGCGCCGGGGAGCAACTGTCGGACGTAGCCTTTGCGAACCACGATCGGCTCGATGGACTCGCCGAGCGGAACTTCGCCGACGAAAACTTCCGCGCGCTCTTTGCCCCAAGGCATCGGAAAAGTTCCCGCGAACGGCGCGAGAGCAATTTCAGTGCTGAGTTTTTGGAAGCCTTCCTCGTTCAACTCGATTCCATTCTGATTGAAACGCACCAGCAGCTCTTCGCCTTCTTCAGCTTCGGCGTCTTCCATAAGCGGCTGGAGCAGAAACACGTTGAAGGGCGAAACGTTGTCTTTGAAGATGCGCTTCGCGATTTTCGTACAGCCGGAAAGGCGGTCAGAAAGATTCAGCGCCTTCGAGATCATGATTTTCGAGGTGCCGTCCATCCAGAGCGACGGCGCTGAATCCTGGAATGCGACGCCGACGCCGATTTCGAGCGGCGGCAGGTCCGTTGATTTGGCGCGGCCGTTGTAAGCCTGCGTGACGGCAAGAATTTCGCGGGCGAGCACGCAGGCGCGAGAGACGCCGCGCATCGTAGTGCGCGAAGCTTCGGTTTCGTCGATCGCGAGAATGATAGCGTCGCCTTCGATGAATACAGTGGCTGCGCCGTAGCGCTCGAGCATGCGCTTCACGGGCTCGTGAAGGTTCATGCTGAAGTGCGACGCGGGATTCAGCCCCTTCGCCAGGAGATCTTTGGTGATTCCGGTAGAGCCGCGAACGTCGGCTTTGATGACGGTGTGATTGATGACGGCGTCTTCGACCGGACGATTCTCTTCCGGCATCAGCAATTCGTAGAGGCTCTTATTGACGCGCGAAAGCGTGCGGGCCTGTTCGGAGCGGACCAGGTTAATGCGCTCCATCCACGCGGCCACCTGCTGGTAGTTACGGCGGTCGCGGCGGAGGCGCATGAAGTCTTCGACGAAGCGCAGGCCGATGGCGCGCTGCTCTTCGCGCGTCTTGCGGCGCATGTTGCGCGAGGTATCGAGCATGCGCTTGGCGGAAATTTTCCGCGCGGGAACTTTTTCGAGAAGCTGCTCCACGCGGCGCGCGTCCTCTTTATTGACAAGGGCCTTCTTGAGCGCCTGCAAGTGAATCGGCGGGCAGTAATCGGCGTGAATTTTGCGCAGCTCATATCCGGCAATCGCATGAAGCAGTAGCTCGCGCTCTTCAAGGCGGTGTACGAATTCTTCGAGCAGCTCGGCGCGGACTTGCGGGCTAGCTTCGTCTTCCGTAGTGGGAGCCTCGGGATCGAAAAGCCGGCGCGCGTTCGACGGTTGATTCAGGTAGTCCCCGAGGCGCCCTTGCGTTTCTTCGTTCAGAAAATCCATGCGGCGCTTGGCGTTGTCGATCTGAGGGCTCAGGTCTTCGAGGCTCTTTTCAATCGCGGAATATTTGCGGCGCAGGTCGCCGAGCTCGACGGGACTGAGCGGCGTCGCAGGCCCTTTGCGCTTGAAGAAAGTTGGGAACAGGCTGTCGTCGCCACCCTTGCCGGAAGCGTCTTCGATTTCCTCTTCAAGGCGCGCAAGGTTCGAGCGAAGCAGCTTGCCCTGCTCGACGAGGCGTTCGTGCTGCTTGCGGGCTTTGCCGAGGTCGTCGGTGTCCGTCCCCATCAACACGAACTCACGGATGAATTCGAGCAGCATCGAATCGAAAATGTCGAAGCGGTCGGGATCGTTTACGAAATTGCCGAGCAGGACGTAGTGTTCGAGGAAAAGGTATTCGTCGTTGCCGTTCTCTACGAAGAGCAAGCGATTCTGAAGCAAGTCGTAAACGTCGCGGTACTCGTCGCCGAAAAGAGCGCGCCGCGATTTCGCGAGAGTCCCCTCTTCCACTTCACGCCAGATTTTGCAGAGCGTTTCGCCGACCTGGCGGAAGGAGCTTTTCTTGTCGGCTTGAATGTCGGCGATCTTGGCGCGCATCACGTGCGCCTGTTCGCTGTGTTCGAAATGCTGGCCGCGCGCGCGAATCCAATCTTTGCATTCGACGATGATGCTCGCGAACTGGCTGTTGGTTTCGAGCGTGAAGTGCTTGAGCAGCGCGAGCTGATTCAGAATGTCGGGCTCGATCGATTGGCCAAACTTCGCGCGCGTGAGTGACTCTTGCAAAATTTCGGTGAGCAGCTTGCGAAACGCCGCGTGCTCGGGCACACCGGAGTGCTTGCGGTCTTTTCCGTAGAAAAGGTTGATGTTGACGGCCTGGCGAATCAGGTCGCCGATGTATTTCTTGCTGAATTCGGAAAAGCGCTGGCTGAGGAAGACGTCGTAATGAATATTGTCCACGCCAACATTGAGCGTCGTGAGGCGAATTTCGGCGGAGTACGGCTCCAGCTTCATCCGGGCTGGATGGGCAGTGGGAGAGATAGTGCGGAGATCGGGCATGGGCCGAGGCGCGTCGAATTTCCACTGTAAGGGGCTAGAATCGAACGCGCAATGGAACGATTCCAAACCGTCAACGGCGGTAAGGGCACAATCGCCATGCACCCCACCGGGACAGTGGATTTGAGGCCGCCGGACTACGACGCCTCAGATACGCCCACAGAGCCCGCCAATAAGGCTGAATCGCTCTCTGGAGGCTCTTAAGGGACGTGCCTGTATCTTGGCGACCGCGGCGAACGCTGCTCGCGCAAGGCGCTGCCGTCTGGATTCTGTGCGCGGCATGGGGGTGTCGGTGACGCCACGCGGGCGGAGATTTCGCCGGTTCTTGCGCGTGATTCAGAGGCGCCTCTTGAGGACAGACGAAAGAAGGCGCTGAAGGTGGTGATCTCACTTTTGGGGTTGGCGTTTCTTCTGGGACCGATGATCGCGGACGCGTTTCGCGCGCTGCTGGCAATGATGGGAGACCACTGAAGCTGACTCGGCGCTCTGGCGAGGCGTTCCGGAGTTCGCTAAGATAACGGGCTATGTCCAAACTACTGGAAGGCAAGACAGCGATCGTACTCGGCGTGTGGAATAAGTGGAGCATCGCGTATGCGATCGCGGCGGCGTTTGCGCGCGAAGGCGCGAACCTGCTGCTCACGTATCAGAACGAACGCGCGAAGCCGACCGTGGAAGAACTCGGTAAAGAACTGGGCGCGACCGGATTTTTCCCGTGCGACGTGCAGGTGGAAGGCGATATCGCCAACCTCGCGGCGCTGCTTCGCGAACACAAATACAAATTGGACGTGATGGTGCACAGCCTGGCCGGCGCAAATCACGAAGACCTGAATCAGCCGTTTGTGAAAACGTCGCGCGACGGCTTCCGCACGGCGCTGGAGATCAGCGCGTATTCCCTCGTATCGCTTTCACACGCTCTCGCGCCGCTGATGACCGAAGGCGGCTCCATAATGACAATGACCTACTTGGGTTCGACGCGCGTGGTGAGGAACTACAACATCATGGGCGTGGCGAAAGCGGCGCTCGAAGCGGAAATGCGTTATCTTTCCAGCGAGCTGGGCGCGCAGAAAATTCGCGTGAATGCGATTTCCGCCGGCCCGATCAAGACGATTTCCGCGCGCGGCATCAAGGATTTTTCGAAGGTGCTGGATTTCGTGCAACAGAACGCGCCGCTCAAGCGCAACACCGATATCAATGAAGTGGCGGACACAGCTGTCTTCCTTGGAAGCGATATGGGGCGCGGCGTGACGGGCAACGTGATTTACGTGGATGCCGGCTTCCAAATTATGGGTTTGTAGCTGCCGTAGTTAGGCCTTCTGTAATGCGACCGTTTTCCCTCATTGCGCGAAAGCGCTTCTTGGCATGTTCTTTTGCGTCGTTCTGCCTGCTGTTCGCGGGCACAGCTGCGGCGCAGAAAAACAAAAGTCACGATTCCGGACTTCTTTGGGCTCCTCCGAATACAGACTCCAAGGTCGCCGATCTTTCCGATACTCCCGCCTGCTCGCTGCAAGACGTGATGAAGCAAACGTCCGGCCGCGCGATCGAATTCGTCGATAACCTCCAAAAATTCGATGCCGTCGAACATTCGCAACTGACGCAGACCCGGACCGAAACCCAGGAGGTCAGCTGGGGCGATGCCCGGTTCGATTTCACGGCGGAGTTTACGACCGTGAATGGCCGCCTGCAGCTGCACGAATCCCGCCAGGAACTCGATCACGACGACCCAAACGGCTCGTGGCTCGAGGATGTGGGATTACCGGCGCTAGCGCTGATTTTTCATCCGGATTTCTCAGACGATTTCAGTTTCCAATGCTTGGGCGCGGCGAAGTGGGACGGGCAACCCTCGTGGGTGGTGGCTTTCCGGCAGCTCAAAGGGAAGCCATCTCGCCTGATGGCGTTTCGCTCTGACACCGGAAGCATCGCCGCGAAATTGAAAGGCCGCGCGTGGATCGCCCAGGACTCCGGCCAGATCGTTCATCTGGAAACCAACTTGATCGATCCAATCGGGCTGATTGAATTGATGTCGAACGCGATTTCGATCGATTACGCCCCCGTGCAGTTTCAATCGGCAAACGTAAAACTTTGGCTTCCTGTGGTTGCGGTTGCGTATTCGCAGTACAACAAATTTACGCTGGTGAAGAAGCATAGCTATTCAGACTTCAAGCTCTTCTCCGTGGGAACGCAGCAGGTGATCGAAAGGCCAAAAATGCCCGGCACACAGTCCAGTTCAGTTCTCGCTCCGCCGACCGGCACTGCGCCTGCTACCACTCCAGCCTCTGCTCCGCCCAACGACAAGCCCGCCGATCCGGCTCCTCCCAAGCAGTAAATTCAGACTGAAAAGTTGCAGTTGTGCGGGTGCGCTTTAGCAGGCTTGGCTATTGGCTAGGTCGAACGGCGCGTCGATCAGGATTCTGCGCGCGTCTTCGGCAACGTGTTCGAGGTGAACGCGGAGCACCGGCCAATTGTGGTGAATCTTGAGGCGGTCGGGCCACTCGACGATGACGATGGCATTCTCGGCGAATACGTCTTCGAGGCCGAGCGTATGCAGATCGCGCGTCCCTTCAATGCGATACAGATCCACGTGATAGACGGGCACGCTGGCACCGCTGTAGCGGTGGACGAGCGTGAATGTGGGGCTGGTGATTTCTTCTTCGGTCGCGGCGCCAAAACCGCTCGCGAGGCCCTTGGTGAGCGTCGTCTTCCCCGCGCCGAGGTCGCCTGAAAGCAGAATCAGCAGCGGCGCGGAGAGTTGCGCGCCGATTTCGCGGCCGCGGGCGATCGTGTCGTCACTCGAGTGGGATTCAATTTCGAGTTTAGACACGCGCGCAATCCTCGTAGAAGCGCTGGTAGGCACGCGGAAGGGCGCGAATCAAATCCGTGGCGAGAAGCGGGGCGCGCGAGAAATCTTCGTAGGCGATGTCACCTGCGAGGCCGTGGAGATACACGCCGAAGGCGAGAGTCCGCGCCCAGTCCTTGGACCCGGCCTTGGGCGCAAACTGCGCCGTGAGTCCAGCGAGGATGCCGGTGAGAACGTCGCCTGTGCCCGCAGTGCCCATGCCGGGATTTCCGGTGGAGTTGATGAACGCGTGGCCATCGGGCGCGGCGACGATGGTTCCCTGCCCTTTCAACACGACGTGCGCGTTCCAGGCTTTCGCGGATTCGAGTGCGAGCGGCAGGCGGCGCGATTGCACATCGGCGATGGAACAATTCGCGAGACGCGACATTTCGCCGGGATGAGGCGTAAGCGCGAGATTGCCGGCGTCGTTTTTGAGTTCTTTCGCGCGGCCGTCGAAGGCGTTTAGGCCGTCGGCGTCGAGGATGATGGGAACTGCGCGGCTGGCGAGAAGTTTGTGAACGACCTTCACGGTTTCGTCGTTGGTGGAAAGGCCGGGGCCGATCGCGAGCGCGCGTTTTTTCTCCACGAGTTTTGGCAGGCGGCCACCGTCGTACGCGGCGAGCGCCAGCGTGCCGGCAGTCGTGGCGGGTAGCGGCTCGGTCATGATTTCAGGGGTGTGCGCGGCGATCATCGGCAGGATCGAATCGGGGATCGCAACTGTAGCGAGGCCCGCGCCGGCGCGAAGCGCGGCCCACGAAGCCATCACGGCGGCGCCGCTTTTGCCGTACGAGCCGGCGACGATCAGCGCGTGGCCATAGTCGCCTTTATTGCCTCCGGGCTTGCGCGCCGCGGCGTACATCTTCATTTCTTCCGCATCGACCCAGTGAAGATTTTGCGTGCCGACCTCTTCAATCAGATCGTAGGGCGATCCGATTTTGTGCACGAGCAATTCGCCGGTATAGTCCGCGGCTCTGGCTTGCACGAGGCCGAGCTTCGGTGCCGTGAACGTAACGGTGTAGCCCGCCTTGATCGCAGGGCCGAGCGGAACGCCCGTGTCGGCTGGCAATCCGGACGGAATATCGACGGCGACGACGACCGGACCTGTTTGCGAGGCAGCCGCAGTGTTCACATCGTTGATTACTTCGGCGTAGAGACCTTCGACTGCGCCTTTCACGCCGGTCCCGAGCAGCGCATCGACGATCAGGTCCGCGCGAAGCACAGCCTCTTTCGCGGCGGACCAGCCCTGAATCGAGTGGACCATTTGAAAACGGTCGTCCCCATCGCGCCACGTGACGGCATTGTCCGCGGCTTCGCCTTTCATTTCTTCGAGCGACCCGAAGAGCAGCACGTTGGGCGCAGCGCCCCGGCGAAGGAGGTACCGCGCGACGACGAATCCGTCACCGCCGTTATTTCCCTTGCCGCAGAGGACGACGATATTTTTAGCGGTGCAATGCGAGAAGCGGTGCGCGATGAAGTCGGCGACGCCTTTGCCGGCGTTCTCCATCAACGTGGCCGCGGAAATATTGTGGCGTTCGGTGGTGAGCCGATCGACCTGATTCATCTCCGCTGCGGTGAGGATTTTCATGGCACGAATTGGATGCGGCGGCCGGCTAAATCATCCACCCGCCGGTGACGTTGAGCACCTGTCCGGTGATGTAGTCGGCGGCGTCCGACGCGAAGAAGCTGACGGCGCAGGTGACGTCGTCGGTGGAGGGCGGGCGGCCGATAGGTGCGCGAGCGTCGCGGATGCGGCGAGCTTCGTCGGCCGTGAGGCCGCGCTCGTCCACATTCGACGGATTGACGACATTGACGGTGATGCCGTATTTGGCTTCTTCAATCGCGAGCGAACGCGTGAAGGAAACGACGGCGGCCTTCGCTGCGGCGTAAGCCGAGATGGTTCCCTGGCCGAAAGCGCGCTCCGCGCCAACCGCGCCGAGATTGACGATGCGTCCCCAGCGCTGGCGGCGCATCACAGGCAGCGCGGCCTTGCTGGTGTAAAAAACGCTGTAAAGATTAGACTCGATGATGTCTTGCCATTCCTCGCGCGAAGATTCGAGCACCGGCTTCCAATTGAACTCGCCGACGTTGTTCACAAGGATGTCCAGCCGGCCGAAGCGCTCCTGCACTTTGCCGATCATCACGTTCACTTGTGCTTCTTCGGTAGCGTCGGCTTCGACGGCGAGGCTCTCGACGCCCGCCTCCTGCAGGTGCTTCAGCGTGGTCTGCGCGGCGGATTTATTGGTGCGGTAAGAAATTGCGATGCGCACGCCCTCGCGCGCGAGGCCCTCGGCGATGCCACGGCCGATGCCGCGGCTGCCGCCGGTGATCAGTGCCACTCTTCCGCGTAGAGGCAAGACGTTCGCTCCTTAAGGATTTGCGTGCATCACTATAGCTCGACGCGCGCGAGTTTTCGAGACGCGCGACACATGCCCGCCGCACGTTGGCGCGTTGCGCTAGCCCATGCGCGCGACGACGACGGTCATGTCGTCCGCCTGCTCCGGCGAGCCGGCCCACAGCTCGGCGGCAGCGATCAGATTTTCAGCGAGGCGCTGCGTGGGCATCGTGCGGTTGCGCAGCACTTCCTCGCGAAGGCGCGCGTTGCCGAATTCTTCGCCATAGACGTTTTCGGGTTCGGTGAGGCCGTCGCTGAATAAGACGAACAGGCTTCCCGGCTCGACCTTAATGGTGCGCTGGGTGTACGGAAAGTCTTCGAAGAGCCCAACGACCGTGCCTCCGTCGCCCAATTCTTCCACCTGCGAGCCGTGAATGAAATACGGAGCAAGGTGGCCGGCGTTCGTGTAGGTGAACGTCTTGGCTTCGCTGTCGTAAATGCCGTAAAAAAATGTGGCGTAGCGATCGTCTGAAGTGTTGCGGAACAGATGGCGGTTGATGCGCGTGACGAGTTCGGCTGTGCCACAATTGCCGTCGAGCCCGGACAGGCTGCGCAGCGCGGCCTGCAGACTGGCCATCAGCAGCGACGCGAAAATCCCTTTGCCGCTGATGTCCGCAAGCGCGATGCCGACGCAATTGTTGTCGGTGGTGATGAAGTCGTAGTAGTCGCCGCTGACGCTGCGCGCGGGACGGCAGATCGCGGCAAGTTCCAGGCCCGGAACCTGGGGGAGCGTCTGCGGGAAAAGCTGCGATTGCACCTGGCGCGCGATTTCGATTTCGTTTTCCAGCCGCTCGCGCTTGCCCTGCTCGTCGATCAGCTCGGAAACCGAGCTGGTCATCTCGTTGAACGACTCGCCCAGCGCGCCGAGCTGGTCGCGCTGGTGGACGCGGACGCGTTTGGAAAAATCGCCGCGCCTGACAAAGAGCGTGGCTTCGTACAAATCGCCGATGGCAGTGGTGATCGTGCGGGTGAGGACAATGCCGGTGGCGAGAGCTGCGATCTCGAGCAGCAGGAAGACGATCGCTGCGACCGCGAGCGCGATTACGAGCAGCGGGCCAACGTCGCCGACCGACTGGAACAGGTGGCTGTTCATGTTCGACGGGCGAACGCTGAACGACGCGAGCAGAGCGTCGGGGTCGGAGGCCTGGTCGGCGCCGGTGTGATTCAGCTCGATTGTCGAGGCGCCATTCACTTGAATGTCCAGGAGATTGGCGGCGGAATTGAGCACGCGGCGGCGGCTGCGAATCTGTTCGCTGGCTACGAACACCCGATCGTTGAACGTGGTGGTTGAACTCTTCGGTTTCGCGGGATCCGCGGCGACCTCCGCGGTGCCGACCTTGCGCAACGGCGTGATTTCGATGGGCCCGATCTCCGAGGACAGGCCATCGAGAAAAGCCGAGTTGAGCGGAGTGCCGGCAAGGATGCAAAACGGCGCGGTGCGTTCGCTTTTGCAGGCTGCAGCGGCGATCCAGATTTTATTTTCGAAATCGACGATGCCGCCGAAATCCTTGCCGCCATGCTTCTGGACCAGATATTCGCCGCGATTCGGGAATACTTTCAATTCGGGCCACTCGTTACGGGCGAGGGAAATCACGCGGACCACGTTGGGCCGTTGGAGAACGGCCTCATCGGACGGCGAAGTGCCCTGCAGCGCTTCCAACTCGATGGCGCCGGCGATGGCTTCGGTCTCGGCCTGGATCGTGCCGATGCGCTCCTGCAAATCGTCATGCAGCATGTGCGCGCCAAGCTGGAGGTAAAGGCCGTAGGCGCCAATGGCCGCCATTGCCAAAATCAAAATCAGCGGCACGAGCGCGACCAGGATGTACGCCACGATCAATCGATTGCGCAGGCGCCAGAGCATCTGTGCCCGGACGATCGGAATGATGCGCAACAGCAAGTAGATGACCGCGAAAAACGCCGCGACGAGAATGCCGCCCGTGTATGGCAGATCGATTTTCAGAAGATGGAGAATGCGCTCCAGAGCGCCCATCAGGACGAGCGCGCCCGCAATCTTATCGAGCACCGTGGCCCGGCGAAGGAAAATGGCGACGCGCCGAAATGTGGAAGTGGGCACTCGAATCGTGGCCGAACGCTTGAGATTCCGGCGCGCGT
Organism: uncultured Acidobacteriota bacterium; assembly: GCA_963702125.1. Taxonomy (GTDB): domain Bacteria; phylum Acidobacteriota; class Terriglobia; order Acidiferrales; family UBA7541; genus Palsa-295. Next base: position 945,926 of record OY969716.1, on the reverse strand, counting down.
CTCTCAGCGCGAGCCGGCGACGAACTATCTCACGCTTGGACGCACACCAAGCGTGATCGCGCCTGGTATTTTATCGTGAAAATGGATTCTGGTCGCAGCTACAGATTGCGCGGCTCCGACGTGCGGCTGTGCCCGGTGGCGGCGGTTCATCCTGCGAGAATGGCCTGCACCTGCAGACCCGAAATGCCACTGGCATTCCTCCGCACGATTCCGGGATGTCCCCAATTCGCAGGCTATGCAACTAGTCCCGGGAATAATTGTTCTGCACGCGGCTGTGGTGCCGGCTGTACCCGAAATAGACGACCAGCCCGATGATCAGCCAACTCACCAGGCGGATCCAGTTCCACCTGCCCAGATTAATCATCAAGTACACATTGATGGCCACCCCGAGCGCGGGAATCAGAGGCACCAGCGGCGTCCGGAACGGGCGAGGCTGGTTGGGATTGGTATGCCGCAAGACGATAACGGCGACGCAAACGATTGCGAAAGCCAACAGCGTTCCGATATTGACCATGTCGCCCAACTTGTCGATCGGTGTAATGCTTCCGACGATCGCGGCGACAAACCCGACCAGGAGCGTGGTTTTGTACGGTGTCCGGAATTTGGGGTGAATGGCGGCGAAGAATTTGCGCGGAAGCAGCCCGTCGTTGGCCATCGAGTAGAGCACGCGAGTCTGGCCAAGTAACATCACGAGCATCACGCTCGTGAGGCCGGCCAGCGCGCCCGCCGTGATCACAGTCGAGGCCGTGCTCAAGCCGTGGTCGAGGAAGGCCACGGCCAAGGGGGCCTGGATGTTGATGGACCGCCAGGGCACCATGCCGGTGAGTACGAATGCCACAAGGATATAAAGAATGGTGCAGGCCACCAGCGAGGCGATTATGCCGATAGGCAAATCGCGTTGAGGGTTTTTGGCCTCCTGCGCGGTGGTGGAGACGGCGTCGAAACCGATGTAAGCGAAGAATATGTACGCTGCGGCTTTCCAGATTCCGGGGAAACCGTTCGGCGCGAATTCTGCCCAGCTGTGGCCGATATTGGTGCTGTCCACATATTTCAAGCCGAGCATGATGACGAACAAAACCACCGCGACCTTAACGATCACGATCGCTGCGTTAAAGTTCGCGCTTTCCTTGATCCCTACAGCCAATACACACGTGATGATCAGCGCGATTATGAACGCCGGAAGGTTGAAGCCGAAATCGAATCCAAGAATGTGAGGTGCGTTGACGAGATCGTGAGCCTGCTGAAGCAACCCGGGCGAGGGCACGTCAATTAGGCCATGCACCATATCGGAGAACGCTTTCGATGTAAGCGAGAGCGTGGGGTTGGCGGCGTGGACTTGAGCTCGAGCGACGATATTTTCGGCGGTGGCAAGCGCGGTCCAGTGGTCGTACGCAAGCCACAGCGGTATTCTCAAGTGAAAGATGTTCAGCAATTCGACAAAATGGTTGGACCAGCCCGACGACACCGTGCTCGCGCCCATTGCGTATTCCAGCGTTAGGTCCCAGCCGATGATCCAAGCAAGTAGCTCGCCAAGCGCCGCGTAGGCATATGTGTAAGCGCTGCCGGCGAGCGGAATCATGGCCGCGAATTCTGCGTAGCACAGTCCCGCGAAAACGCATCCGATGCCCGCGACGATGAATGAAACCGTGAGAGCCGGGCCCGCGTAGGTGGCTCCAAGACCGGTCATCACGAAAATTCCCGCGCCGATCACGGCGCCGACTCCAAGAGCCGTAAGCGAAAGCGGACCGAGCGTGCGCTTCAGCGTGTGCTCGCCGGTTTCAGCGGCCTCCCGCAGCAGCACGTCCATCGGTTTCTTTCTGAAAAGCGGATTGCTCATTCGCGATTCCCTCCCACGGGAAATCAGAGGCTGGCCGCGGAACCCCTCCGCAGCCATTTTGGTCTGGCACGAATCTACACGAAAACGCGCGCGGTGCGTATCGCCGCGGAACGGTTTTTTTGGCTACTCTCTAGCCGCCGCCGTCTTACCTACCGTCTTCCACAATAGGTACACGGGCACGCCGAGCAGCACGATGATCAGCCCCGGCCAGGTGTACTGCGGCTTGTAGCGCAGCAACTGGATCTCGATAAAGACGGCCATCACGAGATAAAGAATCGGCAGCACGGGATAGCCAAAGGCGCGATAGGGCCGCGGCATGTCCGGACGTTTCCAGCGGAGGATGAACAGACCGCAAAACGTTAGGATATAGAAGATCAGTACGGCAAAAATCAGGAAGTCGAGCAGCTGGCTGTACGTGCCGGAGAGGCAAAGAATCGCGGCCCACACGCACTGAATGATCAGCGCAACCGACGGGCAGTGGTGCTTATTCACGGTGCCGACGGATTTGAAAAATAGGCCGTCCTTCGACATCGCGTAGTAAATGCGCGCGCCGCTCAAGATCAGGCCGTTGTTGCAGCCGAAGCCGGAAATCATGATGGCGATCGCGATGATGATCGCGCCAGCCGGGCCAAATGCAACCTCTGTCACGGCTGTGCCGACGCGCCCGTCCGTGGCGAATTCGATGCCGCGCGCGAGAATGGTCGTGCCGTTCGGATCGCCGCCGATGGGAAGAACGCGCAAGTAGGCGACGTTCGCGAGAACGTACAGCGTGATTACGATTCCCGTGCCGAGCGCCAGCGAAAGCGGCAGGTTGCGGCTCGGATTGCGCACTTCGGCGGCCGTGAAGGTGACGTTGTTCCACGCGTCGGCGGAGAACAGCGCGCCCACCATCGCGACGCCGATCAGCGTGAGCGTCCCGATGCTCCAAATCGAGCCGTCCGGCGGATACGGATGCATCGTGCTGAGTCCGGCGCCGCGCCAGAAGTCTGTAAAGTTCGCTGTGCGCGCGATGGCTGTCGAGTACGCGAATCCCAGCAGCACCAGCGCCGCGAGAGAGCCGACTTTCGCAACGGTGAAAACGTTCTGCACCGTCTTACCGACGCTCAGGCCGCGCGTATTAAGCCACGTGATGAAGACGATCGACAAAATCGCGAGCAGGTTCTGGTGGTTGAGACCCACGTTGTACGGGCCGAGCGCTCCAAACCAAAAATGCCACGGGCCCATGGTGCCGAGTTTCCAGATCCACGCCGTACCGGAAAACCACGGAATCATCACGGCCGTGAATTTCGCAAATGCAATGGCGACGGCGGCGATGGTCGCGGTTTGAATCACGAGAAGCATCGTCCAGCCGTAAAGAAATCCCCACAGCGGCGAGAGCGACTCGCGCAGAAAGACGTACTGGCCACCCGCGTTGGGCATGGCCGCCGCAAGTTCGCCGTAGGTGAGCGCGCCGATCACAGTCATCACGCCGGTAACGATCCAGACGATCAGCAACAGCGCTGGGCTTTTCACCTGGTGCGCGATGTCGGCCGAGACGATGAAGATGCCGGAGCCGATCATCGAGCCGCAGACGATCATCGTCGCGTCGAAAAGGCCGAGGCCTTTTACGAGTTCGAGCTTCGGCGGTGTGGCGTTGGTGGTGGACATGTTCAGTTGTGAGCGGCGAACGAACGCGACGCGATCTCGAGATATTGCGCGGCGCGTGCTGCAGGATCGGCGGCGCGAGCCAGGTCGCTGATTACCGCGACGGAGTTTGCACCAGCGGCGAACACATCGCCAGCCGTTTCGACGGTGATGCCGCCAATCGCGACGATCGGTTTCTTGGTGAGCGCACGTGCGCGGCGCACAAGGTCAAGCCCGACGACGGGATAGGGGTTCTCTTTGGATTGCGTCGCAAAAATTGGTCCGACAGCGATGTAGTCCGCCGAACTAGCGCACGCCGCTTCGAGCTGCGCGACATCGTGCGTGGAGACGCCAACCCAGAGCGGCGCCTTGCACGTAGCGCGCGCAGCTTCGACGGGCAAATCTTCCTGCCCCACATGCACCCCCGCAGCACCGCACAACGCGGCAACGTCAGGCCGGTCGTTCACCACGATACGCACGCCGTATCGGGACGTGGCATCAATCGCCCGGCGCGAAACTTCGACATATTTTCCCGGCGCGAGATTTTTTGCGCGGACCTGCATGAGCGTGACGCCCGCGGACGCAAGTTGGCCGGCGAGATGGATTGCGGACTCCGGAGAATGGCTGGGGCTGACGTCGAGGATGGCGTAGAGAGCCGGAAACAACCGCTGCCTCCGAGCTACTTGGCTAAACGCGTTTTATGTTTTCCGCTCGACGGCACCAGCGCCGGGCCGGATTTGGCCGGTGGCTTGGTCGGCGTATTCACAGGTGCAGTCTCGGCCAGCGCACGATCGAGAAAATGCGTATCGAACTTGCCCGCAACGAACGCCGGATCGTTCAGGATTCGCTTGTGCAGCGGAATTGTGGTCTTAATGCCCTCTACCACGAAGCCTTCGAGCGCGCACTTCATGCGCGCAATCGATTCAGCGCGGTCTTTGCCGTAGGCGATGAGCTTCGCAATAAGCGAGTCGTAGTAAGGCGGAATCACGCCATCCGCGTAAGCAGCGGTATCGACGCGAATGCCAGGGCCACCCGGAACGCGGAACGCCGTGATGCGGCCCGCGGAAGGAACGAAAGTTTCAGGATCTTCAGCGTTGATGCGGCACTCGATCGCATGGCCACGGAACTCGATCGGCGGCAGAATCGTTTTCAATTCCTCGCCGGCGGCGACGCGAATCTGAGACTTCACGAGGTCGATCCCGGTGACCATTTCGGTGACCGGATGTTCCACCTGAATGCGCGCATTCATCTCGATGAAGTAAAGGTTGCCGGACTCTTCGCGCAAAAATTCCACGGTGCCTGCGCTGGAGTAGCCAAGATTCGTGAGCGCATCGACCACCTGCTTCCCGATTTTGTTGCGCGTCGCGGCGTCGAGCGCCATCGAAGGCGACTCTTCCAGAACTTTCTGGTGGCGGCGCTGGATCGAGCATTCGCGCTCGCCGAGGTGCACCACATTGCCGTGCTTATCGCCGAGAACCTGAAATTCGATGTGGCGCGGATTCTCGATCAACTTCTCCATGTAAACGTTGGGACTGCCAAACGCGCCCTGCGCTTCGGTGCGCGCCGTCTGGAACATCGGAATCAACTCGCGGCTGGTGCGCACCACGCGCATCCCGCGTCCACCGCCGCCTTCGGCGGCTTTAATCATGATCGGGTAGCCGATTTCGTCGGCGAGGCGCTTGGCGGTTTCTTCGTCAGGAACGACGCCGGGGCTGCCTGGAATAATCGGCAGTCCGGCGGCGCCCATCGCTTCGCGCGCTTTATCTTTTTCGCCCATCAGGCGGATCGCGTCCGGCGTCGGTCCGATGAAAGTAATGTGCGAGGCTTCGCACACTTCGGCAAAGTTCGCGTTCTCGGAAAGGAAGCCGTAACCGGGATGAATCGCATCCACGTCCGCGATTTCCGCGGCGCTGATCACCTGCGGGATATTCAGGTAGCTGTCGCCGGAGCGCGGCGGCCCGATGCAGATGGCTTCGTCGGCGAAGCGCACGTGAAGCGAGTTACGGTCGGCTTCGGAATAAACGGCGACGGTCTTGATGTCGAGTTCCCTGCAGGCAGACATGATGCGCAGGGCAATTTCACCGCGATTGGCGATCAGGATCTTTCTGAACATGGTTTCCGGCTTACTTCTTGCGATGCGTGCGAATGCCGAACAGCGACTCGCCGTATTCCACCGGCTGGCCGTTCTCGACAAAGATGCGGACGATTTCGCCCGCCACGTCGGATTCGATTTCGTTCATCAGCTTCATTGCTTCGATGATGCAAAGCGCCTGGCCGGAATCGACCTTGCTGCCGATAGCAACAAAGGGTTCGGCGCCAGGGCTGGCCGATGCGTAAAAGGTGCCGACGATCGGCGACTTCACGATGTGCAGGTCTTCCGCCCGCGTGGCCTCGGATGACGGTTCGCGGACAGGAGCCGGACCGGGCGCACTCCCAGCCGCAACCGGAGCCGGCGCCATAGGCGTTGCCACCACGAATTCCGGCGCCGGTACGGCGCGGTAGCCGCCCGCAGGCGCGCTCGAGGGCTTCTTCAGCCGGATGCGCAGTCCGCTGCGTTCGTATTCAAACTCTTCGAGGCCATGCTTCTGCATGGTCTCCAGGATCTTTTCCAATTCGGGCAGATTCACGCCGCCCGTTTGCTGCGACGTTCCAGAAGCTGTCTTTTTCGCCATTACAGTTCGATGAGTTCCCGGTTTGCTTTGGTCAGGCTCTCGCAGCCTGAGGCTGTGACGACCACGTCGTCTTCGATTCGGATGCCCCCGAGCCCCTCCACATATACCCCGGGCTCGACGGTGATTACCATTCCCTTTTCAAGGATCGTTTCCTCCCCGCGACCCAGCCGGGGCATCTCGTGCACTTCCGTGCCGAGGCCGTGGCCGGTGCTGTGGGTGAAGAAGCGGTCCAGACGATGCTTTTTAAGCGTATCACGCGCGGCGGCATCCACCGACCCGGCACGAACCCCGGCCCGAATGGCGGCTTTCGCGGCTTCCTGGGAACTTAAGACAGCGTGGTACATCGAGCGAATCCGGCTCGAAGCGCGCCCCAGGAAGACCGTTCGAGTCATATCGCTGCAGTAGCCGCGGAGTATAGCACCCTGGTCCATGACGACCAACTCGTTTTTCCTGAGCAGCTTGGACGTGGGCCGCGCGTGCGCCCAGGCCGAGCGCGCGCCGGAAGCGACGATGGTTTCAAATGACGGCCCGGAGGCGCCGCGCCGCTTCATCCCGTATTCGATTTCGGCGGCGACGTCCAGTTCCGAGACGCCCGGCTTGACCGCGCGGAGCACGCTAGTCCACACAGCGTCGATCAGGTGAGCCGCGTCACGCAGGATGGCCAGCTCGGAGTGTTCTTTTATGGAACGCAGCCGCTCGACGGCATTCGTCGCGTCCACCCAGCACAGGCGCTTACCCACCAGCGAGTCCAGCGTGGCACGCTGCGCGACGGTGACCTGCGCCGGTGAGTAGCCGAGCCGCACACTCCCGCGGTGGCGCTTCAGAGCCTCAGCAACAGCCTTCAGAAGGCTTCCTGCGACGATGGTTGTGCGCGCGTCGTGAACTTGCTCTCGCGTTTGGAACGTGTAGCGGCTGTCGGTGAATAGAGTTGCGCTGGAAGATTCGACAAGCAGCACACCAGAGCTGCCCGTGAATCCGCAAAGGTAGGCGACGTTCGGCAGGTGCGTGACGAGCAGCGCGTCCGCACGCTGGCCGGCATCACCCGCCGAAAAAAAAGACCGGAGCCGATCCATCCGGCTCCGGTTTGATTTGGTTTGATTGGAACTAGCCCGTGTTGCCAACCGCCGACCCTTCTTTCTTCAGTCCGGTTATCCCGGCAGAATGCGCGGGGTGATGAAGAACAGAAGTTCCTGAGCGGTGGAGCTGACCGTGGTGTGCTTGAACAGGTTGCCCACCACCGGCAGGCTGCCGAAGAACGGAACCTGCTGGATGTCGGTACGGAGCTGCGTGACGATGATGCCGCCGATCACGACGGTGTTGCCGTCGCCGATGAGGACCTTCGTTTCCGCAGACTGCGTATCGATAGCCGGGATGCCCTGCACACGCGGGATCGACGAGTCGATCTGGTCGTTGGTGACGGTGATGTCCATATAGATCGTGCCTTCGGACGTGATTTGCGGCGTCACGTCGAGTTCAAGCACGGCGTCCACGAACTGCACCGACACGGTGTTGTTCACGATGGTCTGCACCGGGATCTTGGTACCCTGCTTCACGGTGGCTTTCTGGTTGTTCTGCGTGATGACCTTCGGCTTCGAGATCAGTTTACCGACGCCGCGTTCTTCGGCCGCCGTGATGATGGCGTCGAGTGCGAAGTTCGCGGAAGCGAACGCGTAGGTCAAGCCGCTGGTCGGAGTCGCCGCGCCAAGAGCGGTCAACAGAGGAACCGAGCCGTTCGTAGAGGTCGGGGTCGCACCGACCGCGAGTGGCGGAGTCGGAGTGTGAACTACGGGGCTGGTGCCGACCGCGGACGCGCCGCCGACGGCGTTGCCATAACCCTGGCTGTTGAGCGAACCAAAGCCCATGCCGAGTTCCGTACCGATTTCACGCGAGAACGAGCGGTTGGCCGCCACGACGCGCGCTTCGATTTCTACCTGCTGGCTCTTGCGGTCCAGCTGGCGAATCAGGTTGTCCATCACCGGCAGGACGCTGGGGATGTCGCGGATGATCAAGGTGTTCGAACGGCTGTCTGCCAAAACGTCGCCGCGCGAAGAAAGGAACTTCTTCATCGTCGGAACCAGGTCCGCGGCCTTGGCGTAGCTGAGCACGCGCGTCGTGGTGACCACGTCGGCGGCTTCGGCCTGAGCCTTGGCGAGTTCGCGGTTCTGTTCGGCTTCTTTCTTGAGCGTATCCTTGGTCGCGATGCGGAGGACGTTGCCGTCCACCTGCTTATCGAGGTCGTTGTTGTGCAGCACGATGTCCAGCGCCTGGTCCCACGGTACATCGTCGAGCACGATCGTCAGGTTGCCGTGGACCGCCGGGTCAACCACAACGTTCAAGCCGCTGATTTCGTGAATCAGGCGGAAGAAGTCGCGCAGATCGACGTCCTTCAGGTTCACCGAAATCGGTTCACCGGAGTAGCGGCCGGCCGGAGCGGGCGCGGGCTGCTGAGGCGCTGCCGCGGCGATCGAAGGATCGGTAGCCACTGCAGGCGTCGCAAGAGCGGAACCGGAACCCGTGAGTGACGCGGGCAGAGCCGTCACCGGAGCCGGAACCTGCGCCGGTGCCGGAGTCACAGACTTTGCCACCGCGACTGGTGCGGGCGAAATCACAGGAGCCGCGGGCGAGGGCTGCACATCAGCCTTGGTCGTCATCACGTTCGACGGCTGGTCCGCCGAAGGCGCCGGAGCCGAAGTTGCCGCCGGAGTGAAGGCGACAGTGACCGCGTTGCCGGCAGCGTTGACGCTGTAGTGCGCCGGCGAACGGAGGTCGATCACAACGCGCGAAACTTCAGGCGAAAATTGCGCGATTCGGATGTCGCGGACCGGGTCCAGATTGCTGGCGATGCTCTTTTCGGAAGTCTTCAGGTGCGCTCCCGAGAAATCCAGAACGATGCGATCCGGATTCTGCAGGCGCGTCACGTGATAGGTGAGCTTGCCGCTGCCGAGCACATTCACTTCGGTCTGCTCGCCGTTCTGGCCGAGTTTCACGTTTTCAATCGCCGGCGTGCCGGTCGAAGGGATCGAAAGCTTGGTGTCGGATGCCTTCGCTGCGATCGGCGTGACGGCAGGAGCAGCCGTCGCCGGCGCTGCCGCCGAAGAACCGTCGCCCGCGTTGCCGTTCGAGGAGACCGACAATGAAAGCTCGTCTTCGCCCGTTCGCGCGATCTTCGGCTCAACGCCGGCGCGCAGCAGAATTTCCAGGCGCACCACAGGCTTGGCGCCCGCCGAGTACGTGCTCACGCGGTAGCTCTTCACAAGCTCCGAGGGAATCACGCGCGCTCCGGCCGAATCGCCCGCCGAGACGCCGCTCAGGTCGAGCACCAGAAGGCTCTGGCTCGGACGATACGTGGTGTAGTTAAACGGACCGTTGGCCTGCGCTTCCAGGTTCACGGCGCCGTCTTTCACCACCGCCTTCACATGCACCACGGGCGCGTCGCTTGCCCGGAGTGCTCCACTCGACAGAATTAGGGACGCCGCAACAAACGTGGTACGCCCTAATGCGCTCCGCATGATCCTCATTGCTGCTCTCCTGCGCTCGGGTAGATTCGCTTGGTCACCAAACGTTCGACCGGCTTCCCGAATGCATCTTTTGAGTTTTCCTTGAACGTAACGCCGTCCAGGCCAATCTTTTCCACATCGCCGTCGTACAGACGGTCCCCCTCGCGGAGGAAATAAACACGCTGATCGGGATTCGAAACCACCGCCATCATCCCTTCCGGCGAACGAACCGTCCCGTCGATCCGGACCGTAGCGACGACCAATCCCGCTTTGCCCGGAGGCAGCGGAGGACCGCTGACCTGCTTTTCGTTGACCAGCGGCAGGAACGGATCGCGCTTGCCCGACTCGGCCGGCTTGGCGCCGGTTGTACCGGCGGGCGCTGCTGCTCCCGCTTGGGACGCGGCCCCTTTCGCGTGATGCCCGGACTTCTTCGCTGCCGGCGCAGTTGCAGGTGCGGTCGCCTGTGCGTGAGCCGCGGGAATCACGGCCAGCGACAGGGCCAGCAGACTGGAAACAGCCAACGCTTTGTGTGAGTGTTTCATCGTCGTCATAGCCTTATTTCTTCGCCGGCGCTGCAGCTGCTGCAGCCGCCGCGGTCTTGGTGCCAGCCGCGGGCGTGTCGCCGTTCTTCGAGAAGAACGTTGTGATCGTGATCGAGCCGGTCACCGACGTTCCCGGTGTCAGCCGGTAATTCGTATTAACTCCGTTTTTCGTGGTAATGCTGCTGAGCTTCATGTCACCCACGTTGACGATGCGCGACAGCCGGCCCAGCTTGGCGAAAAAGTCCAGCACCGAGAAATACGGTCCGTCGGCTTCCACGGTGAACGGCATTTCGAAGTAATCCTGTTTCTGGTTTACCGTCTCGGCTTTCAGGTGGCGGATTGAGACGCCCGAAGTCGTCGCGGCGGTCTGGATCATGATGATGAATTCATCCACGCGCTTGTCGGCCGGTACGATCGTCTGTAGCGTGGCCAGCTGTTTCTGCAGCGCGTCCATTTCCGATTGCAGCTCGGCGCGACGTTGCTTGTAAACGCGCAGGCTCGCCACTTCGGTCTGCAGCGGCTTTTCTTCCTTCTGCGCGTCTTCCAGCTGTTGGCGGACAGTGCTATTGGGCAAGCCCGGGATAAACAATCCGGCGGCGATCAAAATAATCGCGAGTCCGGCGAAAAACAGTGCTTGCAGCGGCCAGGGCCATTCACGGAACGATGCCATCGCTAGCTCCTCCCCTTCGCGGCAGGTTGCGGGGCGGGCGCCGGAGCCGTAGCGGTCTTGGTCTGCGGCGCCGCAGCCTGTGAGGCTGGAGCGGGAGCAGCGACCGAGGCCGTCATGGAGAAGTTGTAAGTGGTGACATTCTTCACAACGTCGTCTTCCTTTGCCTCTTGAATCTCGATCTTGTCGAAGTAACCGGAGCGCTTCAGCTGCGTGATGAAGTTGGCAACCGAGTCGATGTTTCCGGCTTCGCCCTGAATCGTCAGGTTGTCGCCCTTGCGTTCAAGCGAAGTGAGCCAGAGCTGATCGACGCGGACCACCGTGTTCGCCACCATCTGGAGCAGTTCCTGCGCGCCGGTGCGGTTCTTCTGCAGGCCCTCGATCACGTCGATCTGGGTCTGGAGGATTTTCTTTTGCGCCTCGAACGACTCCACTTCCTGCTTGATCTGCTGCAGTTGAGTGCGTTCGGCTTTCAATTGAGCGATGCGTGCGGTCGTGGCATCCAGGTCGCGCTTCTCCGAGCTGTACATCACGAAGAGAATGATCGCCGCGATCGCTACGGCCGCGATGCCCAGGATGATCTGCAGCGTCGATTCCAGAGGAACCGATTGCTTGGCGGCCTTCGGACGAGCCTGCCCTAGTAAGTTGATCCGAATCATGGCGTGTCAAAGCTCCTCAGCGCCAGGCCCACAGCGATGGCCAGACGCGGCGCCAACTCGCGAATCTGACTCTCGTCATGACGCCCAGGGTTGATTGCAATCTTCCGGAACGGATAGAGCTCTTCCACCGGCATTGCGAATTCTTCGTTCAGCAAATCGAGAAGGCCGGGGACGCGCGCTGTGCCGCCGGCGACGTAAATGCGGCGGATGTTCTCGCCCGCCTTGGTCGCACGGAAGAAGTCGAACGTCTTCTGGATCTCGAGAATCAGAATGTCGGAAACCGAGCGCAGGATTGCGGTGCGCTGCTCTTCGCTCACACCCGCCAGCGTTCCGCCCATCTTCAGCTTTTCCGCATCCTCGAAGCTCAGGTCCAATTCCTTCTGCAGAGCGTCGGTGTACTGGTTGCCGCCGACGGAAACGTCGCGCGTAAACAGCGGCGTCCATCCGCGGACGATGTTGATGTTCATCACGCTCGCGCCCACGTTGAGCAGCGCGACCACTTGCGAAGGATCCGGGTCGTAGTTCACTTCGAAGGCGTTCTGCAGAGCGAACGCGTCGATGTCCACAACCACCGGCGTCTTGCCCGCCTGCGCCAGTACGTTGGTGTGGTTTAGAATTTTGTCTTTCTTCACGGCGACCAGCAGGACGTCCATCTGGTTTTCGGTCGCTTCCAGAAGCTGGTGGCTCAGGTTCACGTCCGCGATGTCGAACGGGATGTGCTGGCTGGCTTCGGACTGCACCCGGTCATAGAGCTCTTCTTCGGTCATCAACGGCATGCTCACCGGCTTCACAATCACCGAGTGGCCGGAAACCGAAGTGGCCACATCTTTCGTCTTGATTTTCTGCCCGTCGAAAATCGCGATGATTTTTTCGGCGACCGACGGTGCGTCCATGATCGCGCCGTCAACAACCGTGTCCGGCGGCAAAGTCTCGAGTCCGTAGCTCACCAGCTCGTAGCCGGCCTTGGTCTTCTTCAGCTCGACGGCTTTCACCGAACTCGAGCCGATGTCCAGGCCGATTAAGGATTTGGTTTTACCCAGATTGAACATCGTGCGGCCCCTCACTCCTCAACTCGCCTCGCTTCCCGAGGCGGGCACGGCTTTAGTGCCAGCTACCTGAACGATCTTTGAAAATTTTTCGCTGCTTAGATTGCTTGTGTCGCCCCAGCCCGTCCGCGACTGCTCCCCGGAAAGCACCTAGTACTGGCACTCACGGTACGACTTCCTCTTTGTCTGTTTATTGCATCCGCTGACGGGAGTGTCAACCAAGGTTTCAGGCGAGTGTGCTAATGGTAAAACGCCGGTACCGAAGGACAGGATGGCGAAAAGGACAGGTAGAAGGACAGGTTGGAGCGCTCTAAAACACTGAAAACATGGGCAAAATGGCTAATGCGGCGAAGATCGCCCGATTCGCTCGAAGTTCACTTTTTGTTTGATGATTGGACAAACCGGAGTTGCTTCCAGAGAACGTCCACTCTTTTCTTTGTCTCGTCGGTGGACTTGATTTCGTCCGGCCACTGCCCCGAAAAACCTTCGGCGGGCCACTTCCGGGTGGCATCAATTCCCATCTTCGAGGAGTAATCCTGGCGCCGCGCGGCGTGGTCCAGCGAATCCACGGGCCCCATCGTAAACTGAATATCGCGCTCGGGATCGATCGCGCACAGAGATTTCCAAACCACTTCGCGCGGGTCTTGCACGTTCACATCGTGATCGACCACCAGCACCACCTTCGTAAACATCGCCTGGCCGAGAGACCAAATCGCGTTCATGATTTTCCGCGCATGGCCGGGGTACGATTTCTTGATCGAGACGATCATCAGATTTTGAAAAACGCCTTCGGCCGGCATCGACACGTCGATAATTTCCGGATACTGCATCCGCATCACGGGCATGAAAATTCGCTCGATTGCGTGGCCCATGAAGTAATCTTCCTGCGGCGGCGTGCCCACCACCGTGGTGAGATACAGCGGATCTTTCTTGTGCGTGATGCACTGAATGTGGAACACCGGGTACTGCCCTTCCAACGAATAGAAACCCTGGTGGTCGCCGAAGGGGCCCTCGGTACGCATCTCGCCGATCTCGACGTATCCTTCCAGCACCATCTCCGCATTCGCCGGAACTTCCAGATCCACCGTCTTGCATTGCACGAGCTCCACTGGATCGCGGCGCAGAAATCCTGAGAAGAGAAATTCGTCCATGTCGGGCGGGACCGGGAGAATTCCCGCGAGCGCCGTGGCGGGATCGGAACCGATCGCGACGGCGACTTCGAGCCGGCCGTTCGGGTTTTTCGCGCGGCTGCTGCGGTAGTGATCGGCGCCGTGCTTCTGTGTCTGCCAATGCATGCCGGTGGTGCGGCCGTCGAACACCTGCATGCGGTAACAACCCACGTTCCGCTTCCCCGTTTCAGGATTCTTCGTGAGCACCATCGGCCAGGTGATAAACCGGCCGCCGTCGAGCGGCCAGTGCTTCAGGATCGGAAACTCATCGAGCGAGAAATTTTCGGTCTTCACCACTTGCTGGCAGTCGCCGGAGCGCACCGACTTTGGGAAGAACGATCCGATCTCCGCGAGCTTCGGCAGCATCTTCACTTTTTCAAGGAAGCCCTGCGGGCCGGACTGCATGTCGAGGTAGGAGCTGATGCGCTTGGCGACGTCGTCGAGAGCATCCACCTCCAGCGCCATGCACATCCGCTTTTCGGTCCCTACCAGGTTCGTGACCACGGGGATGCGATGGCCGCGCGGCTTTTCGAACAGCAGCGCCGGGCCGCCTGCCTTTGTGGTGCGATCGGTAATCTCCGTGATCTCGTAAACCGGATCGACCTCGACCGTTACCCGTTCGAGTTCGCCGTTCTTTTCCAGCTTGCGGAGAAAATCGCCCAGATCCTTGTACGCCACTTCGCCTCCCGGCACTTTCGCGAGCACCAATTCAATTTCACAACTCTATCACGCAGCCGCGCGCGCGCATCCGTCCCAGCAGCGCCCCGAACTGTCCCGCCATGTCCCTTCGTGCCCCGCGCATTCGGATTTCAAAGAAGTTAAGCTACTCGCCGATACGCTACTGCAAATTGCACGAACTGTCGGGCGGAGGACGAAATGCGCAACGGGACAAGCTGGGCTTGGACGACGTGGAAAGCCGCAAGGAGATTTGGGCTGGCCCCGGCGCTCGCCTTAGGCGCCCTTGGCGTCGCGTTGAGCGGCTCGCCCGCCCGCGCACAGAATTCCAGCGCCAACATTTTCTATATTCCCGACCCGTCGCTCGGAATGAACGCCGCCGCCGTGACGATGCCGCCGAAATGGCACGGCCAAGGCACGCTGTTCAACGGCGGCGACTGCAACAACAGTCCCTACATCGTGTTCCGCGCAACCAGTCCGGACGGCCTGAGCTACTTCGAGCGGCTGCCCGCGCTTGCATGGACCTGGGGCACCGGCCCGGTCGCGGAAAAAGACACGAGAGACTGCTTCCCCGTGACCGGCGAGATGAGCGCGAAGGATTTTCTGAAATACCTCGCCCGCACGATGAACGTTGAGTACGTTTCCGACGCACCCGTCGCCGACGACCGGCGCGCCGCCGTAAAAAAGCTGCAGGATGACGCGAACGCGCGAACCGCGGTGGGCCGGATCAATTCCGTGAAATCGATGGACATCGCGGCCGCCTACATTCGCAGCAAGAACGGCACGTTTGCGATGAAGGGTTGGTTCGAGGCGATTGTGGACTGCAATTTCCACACGATCCAGGGAATCAGGGGCAACGGTTCCACGCTGCCCAACCAGCCGGACTCTTATGTTCACGTCTGCACCGCCGGCGTTCGTTATATGGTCGCGCCCGAAGCTCAGTTCTCGGCCGTACAAAGCTTGTGGGCGGCCGACGGCATGGGCGGCAAGGTGAACCAAGCGTGGGCGCAAGCGTTCTACGAACGCCGCAACGATCAGCAGCTCCGCGAAAACGCGAACAATATCCAAGCGCAAAAAAACCACATGGCGGCGCAGCAACAACAGTTCAATCACGACCAGGCCGTTCGCCAGCAGATGCACGAACAATTTCTCGCATCGATGCAGCGCAGCACCGATGCTTCGATGGCGCGCACTCAGCAAGCCATGAACGCGCGCGGCACGGCTGCTTCGGACTGGGTCGATTATTCGCTCGATCAAAAGACCGTAGCCGATCCCAATACCGGGCAGATCAGCAAAGTTTCAAATTCCTACACGCACACCTGGGTGGACAGCACCGGCAAGATGAGCTACCAAACGAATTATTCCGGAGCGAATCCGAACGGAGTGCTCCCAGGCAATTGGACTGAGCAGCAAACCGTCCACGGCGACGGCACGCCGCAGTAAGGCGCGCAGCGTGGGGCAGGCATTCGTGCCTGCGCAACCCCGCCCGCCCCTCAATGAATTGTGCGTGCACCTGTAAGGCCGGTCTCGTTCGCTTTACGAACGGGACCGGGCAGCGACTTCACCTGCGGCAACGCGTTCCTACGCGGACCCAACCTCAACCGTGCGCACCGACTCACCAGCGCGACTCCCAAGCAGGTCGCTCGCCATCTTGCGGTAACGCGAGTGGAGCAGATTATTCGAGCTAGCCGCGAGCGGCGTGCCGAACGAGACGGCTTCGCTTACCTGACGATAATCGTTAGGAAGTTTCGCGAGAATTGGTTGTCCGAGCGTAGCGAGCCTTCGCGCCGCAAAATCCTCATCGTTCTGCCGCCAGCGGTTCACCACAATCTGAAATCGCGACGCCTCGAGCCCCGCCGATGTCGCGGCTTGCAAATATCGCTCCAGCATTCCGAGCGCAAGCGCACTCGGCTCGGTAACGAGCAAAAGATCTTGCGCAAGCTGCAGCAGGCGCGCCCACTCCGCCGCGTTGACGAATCCAAGATCGATCACCACAAAGTCGTACGCCTCGCGCGCAAGCTCGGCGATCTTCACGAAATTTTCGAGCGTCACGTGCGGCCGCTGCTCATCACGCAACGCCGCATGCACCGGTCCGGCCAGAATGTCGATTCCCGTTTTGTGCTTCTCCGTGAGACTCGCAAGCAGCCGTTCATCGAGCCGCGCCGCGCGTTCAAGCGCATCCATCAGCGTGAAGCGCGGCCTCACGTCGAGCATCAACGCGATCTGCCCGAACGGCCGCGCGAATTCCAGCAGCGCGACGCGCTTCTTCGTAAGCTGCGCGGCCTGCACCGCCAGATTCAGCGCGATCGTCGATGTCCCAACGCCGCCCTTCGCTCCGACTGCGATGATCACTCTTTCTGCCACTCGTTCCGCCCCTCACTCGCCTCGCACGCGCGCCGCCGCGTAATTTTCAACAGCACCGCCGACTCAAGCAGTAGAGCCGTCTGCGCGGACTTCACCCCCGCCCGTAACTCCGTGCATCTCCATTGCCGAACTGGAAGGTGAAATCGCCGACCTTACACCGCGCCTAACTTCAATCCACTCTTGCTCTGCGCACCCGAACACCACAACGCTAAGATTTTTTTAATCGCGCGCCGCGCCGTCCACTCTCCTTGCCACCATCGCGCGCCCGATGCTATTCTGCCCCTGCTCCTCCGAGCGGGCGTAGTTCAATGGCAGAATAGAAGCTTCCCAAGCTTTAGACGTGGGTTCGATTCCCATCGCCCGCTCCACTCCACTGCAAATTTCTGAGCGTCCAACGCAGCAGCGTCGCCGTCGCGTCATCAACTAGCGAGCTACGGCTGCAGCTCCCGCGTTAGCGCCAACGGTTTCGGTGATCTGGTCCTTCCCGTCGAACGAGGTCCAATGCTCGATCGATGCGGGCAAACCGTCCTGCAGTTTCGCGGCATACACCGTCGTCCACGTACCAGGCGCGAAGGCGACGTAGATCAGTTCCGCGCCACCGGCTTTCTCATCGTCGCCCTTCTTCGCTTCCGTCGAGTCTTTTGCATCGTGCGCAGGCGCCGTCTTCGAATCCTTGCCGTCCTTGTCCGCCGCTGGGTCGTGCCCCGCCGTAGTTCCAGCCGCGCGACGTCCGGCGCTCGTGAACACCAGCGCGCCCACGGGATCAATTTTCATTTGATCGGCGTGGAGATGAACCGTCTGCCCGATGCCCTGCTGCCCTTCCGCGCGCAACACCACGCCCCAGTAGTAGCTGCCGTATTCAATCGCTGACATTCGATCCTCCTGGCCGGCTTCATCTTTTTTCTGATGCGCGCGCCCCGATCGCGGCCTTCCCTGATCGCCGGTCCAGGCCAGTCTCAGTAATCAAATCCGTCCCCGTAGGGTGATATGGGGAGAGAGACCGCGCCGACACTGTGCGAGAACGTAAAGGGAGTTGGTTCGTGTTCGCCGGGCATTCAACGGCCGCTCACCGCCAACGATCCCACAAGCAATTTATAGAGGAGATCCAAATGTCGAAGAAAGCAGCGCAACACCACAATTCAGCCGCGGAGCATCACGAGCACGCAGCTCGGCATCATCGCGAAGCCGGTAAGCAACACGAAGCGGGTAATCACGAGGCGGCGGCTCACCACGCTCACACTGCAACCGGCCATCTTCATCAGGCCACGCAGCACGGAGCAGAGGCTGCGAAGGCGCACGCCGAAGAGTACGGCAATAAAAAGGGAAAGGGCGCGAGCGCGTAGTCTGAAGCGGAAATGCCGCGGGGCGCGCAGCCGCTGCTTCGCGGCTTTGCCCCGCGGACGTTTCCAGCCGGCACGGCGCGCCCCTAATGCCGCTTACGATTCCCGCGCGCAGCCACTCGATTGAACCCGCAGCAAGCGTGCGCGGCAGGCGCAAAACTTCAGAACGGCAAAGATGTTTCGATTCTTTGCGCCCACCAATAGACACGTTGTCAATTAATGTGGCGCCACGCGCCGACGGCGCTAGGCGAGTGCGGCGTTGACGTTGTCGATCGCTTCATCCACCTCGCCGGTATTTTTGTAGCCGACCGTGACGCTGTGCACTCCGGCGTTGCGGAACGCGAAGCGCATCGCGGCGCGACGATCGTCGCGATTGAAAGTTCCCTGCCCTGTGAGTTTCATTCCGATCACGCCGAGATTTTTCTGGTGCGCCTGCGCCACATGCGTCAGCACCTCGGGCACATTGCCCTGGCTCTCGGTCGCATAATCCTCGCCGTCCATGTCCGTGCCTTTGTGATTCACGCGGACCATCGCGATTTGCAGCCAGTCGAATTCCGGCACCTGGCGCAGCGCGGGCAAGCCGTGAACCGAAGCGCCGCGCGTGAGAATCACGCCCTTCGATTGCGCCTGCTCGACGCCTTCCTGCCAGCGGCGCGTGTCTCGCGGCCATGTGTCCGTGTGCTGCCAGTGCAGCAGCATGATGTCGAAATATTCGGTGTTCGCGAGTTTGCGCAGCTCGTCGAATTTCTGCTGCGGATCGACGCCGTCCCGCGTGGTGACCTTCGACATTAACTTGTAGCTGTCGCGCGGCACGCCCTCGAGCGCAACGCCGAGCATGCGGTGCATGTCGCCGTAGGATTCCGCGGTTTCAAAAAAACGAATGCCGCGATCGTACGCGTGCCGGACCAGCGCCGTGAATTGCGTCTGCCCAAGCCCACGCTGGATCGCGCCGCTGTAGCTCCCCGTGCCGAACGCGAGCCGCGTCACCTGCATTTTCGATTTGCCGAGCGTCACCCAGTCGGTGGCTGTCTGAACGGTGGCGGCTTTGAGCGGAAGCGTGCCGGTGGCGGCAAGAGCGCCGGCGGCAAGCCCGGTCTTCAGGATGTCACGACGGGAATAGTCAGCCACAAGTCACCTCGGCTTCGAGCGGGCGGCTGGCAGCGCAGCCGGGGACGGGATTCCGCTCAAGCCTCATCTTAGTCGCGGCGTCGCCAGGAATTCAATCGTTCTTCAGAGTTTCGGATGCTGAACTGCGAGGTTTGGCAGCTGCGCGAAGCCGGTCTCTGGGAGTGCGGAAACGCGACAGACGCGTGCAGACTACTTCAGAGAGTCCGTTCGGTAGAGCGTGGAGATCTGGCGTCTTTGCGAGAACATCATCTTGCTGCCGTCTGGCGTGATCGCCGGCGGTACGGTGGGCGCAGCGAGACCGGAGGGATCTTTCGGTTTCCACATCTGCCAGACCTCACGCTTGCCGGTTTCAACGTTCAATTTATCGATTTCGCGGACCGTGGGGTTTCGTTTGCTCACGAAGACCACTTTAGGATCGTTCGACCACGCGATCACTAATTCCTCGGGGGCCAGTCCAGGAATTTCGCGCGGCGAGTTATCGCCAATTCTTAGCAACTCTAGTTTGCCTCCATGGATGATCACGGTGAAAAGTCCGTCAGGGGACACCACCGGCCAGCCAAAAGAATCCTTGGTGATCAGCGTAGGAGCCGAGCCGTTGCGGTCGGTCATATAGACTCCGAAACCCTCGCCTTTCTTGTCGCCCGCGAACAAAATGTGCTGTCCGTCAGCGAACCACGTTCCCCAGTTCGGAGCGATCCCGTCCCAACGCAGGACAGTGGGCTGGCCCGGCCCGACCGGGACAATCTGGATGCGCTGTTGCGGGTCGTCGGCTCGGAAAAGCAGCACCCATTCTCCGTTGGGCGAGATGTCCGACGCGAATTCTCCGCCGCCAATTTTCACGGCCGGCGAGCCATCGGTCTTGCGGACATACACGGAATAATCGTTGCCGCCTCGCGAGGACTGGTCGGTGAAGGCGACCAAGGTGCCGTCGGCCGAGAGGCGCGGATTGTAAACGTTGTCGAGCCAGCTCAAATCGCGGCCTTCGGTCTGCCCGTGCTCCACGAATTCCATGGAAGCGCGGGTGTCTTCCGAACTCACGAGCGACCTGCCGTTCGGCAGAGCGTCCTGAATCATGGTGGGAGACGTACCGCAGTACATCGTGCGCGCTTTTCCGGAGAGCGTCGCCGCGCGAATGCAATACTCCTCGCCCGAAGTGGCGCCGGAAAACCATACTTCGTTTCCCGAAGGAGCCCACGCCAGCCCTTCGAGCGATTCCCACCCGGAGGAAACGGTGGTCTGCTTGCCGTCCCGGTCCATCACCACCACATCGCCGCGATCATCGTCATTCTCCGGATGCCAGAAGAAGGCGACGCGTTTTCCGTCTGGGGAAATCCGCATCCCGCTAAGCCAGTGGCTTGTCTTTGCGACGAGCACTTTGCCAATCGGATATTCCAACTGCATCGTTTGCTCGCGAGCATTGCCCGTGATCACCGCCATTTCGCTGCCGTCGGGCGACCAGTCAGCTTCTTCGACGTTCTCCAGGATTTCGCGCGGAGCGCCTCCTCCCATCGAGACGGTAGCCAGCGTGCCGACATATTCCCGGTGGATGAAATGCTGCGCGCGAACCAGCACCGCGAGCTGGTCGCCGCGGGAAACCGAGAGCAGAATCGCGCCGTTCAACCCCGCGGAAACAGATTCCGGATAGTCGTCGCGGACGATGTAAGTGTCCGGCGCGGCGCCGCCGAGCGAGCCGGTGTAAACCACTGCTTTTCCGTCTTGCGCGAAGCGCGCCTGCTCCACCCGCGCGCGATCGTAAAGCACTCGCGTGAAGCTCGGCGGTTCGGGAGGTTTCGGTCGCAGCAGAAAAGCCACTGCTGCAGCAAGGGCAATTCCGGCGAGCGCGCCTGCGGCGTAATTCAGCCAGCGGCGCGATTTATCCTGTTCGCGTTCCCTCTCTTTCGCAGCGGCATCCGCGGCGGCCACCGAAGCTGCCGCGACTTTTGAAGTGGACGTGGTTCCGCTGATAGCTTCCAGAGCGAATGCCAGATCTTTCGCCGATTGGAAGCGTTGCTCCGGCTTCTTTTCCAGGCAGCGCCGGACAATTCGCTCCAGCGCCGGCGAAACCGGAGTGGTCATGTCGTCGAATTCCGGGGGATCCTCCTTCAGAATGGCCGTCATGGTTTCCGCGGCGGTGTCACGGCGGAACGCGCGCTGACCTGAAACCATTTCGTACAGCACCGAACCGTAGGCAAATATGTCCGTTCGCGAATCAACCGCGCCGCCGCGCACCTGCTCCGGCGCCATGTAGCCCGCGGTGCCCATCACGGTGCCCGCCTCGGTAGGCACGTTCTGAACGGCGGCCATGGTGGCCATCGTCGCGTCGGCGCCCTCCGCATCGGATCCGGCCGCGTTTGGCGCCAGCTTCGCGAGGCCGAAATCAAGAATCTTCACGCGGCCTTCGCGCGTAATGAAGACGTTCTCCGGTTTCAAATCCCGGTGAACGATGTTCTTTTCGTGGGCGGCGGAAAGCCCCTGCGCCGTTTGCACGGCGTAGTCCACGGCTTTTCGGGCCGAGAGGCGGCCTTGCTCCAGTTCGGCGCGCAGGCTGGCGCCTTCCAGAAGTTCGGACACGATGTAGGGAGAACCGTCCTGCTCTCCGATGTCATGAATACCGAGGATATTGGGGTGATTGAGCGCGGCGACGGCTCGGGCTTCCTGCTCGAATCGGCGCAACCGGTCGGGATCTTTAGTCAGCGAGGCGGGCAGAACTTTGATCGCGACTTCGCGGCCGAGCCGCCCATCCTTCGCACGATACACTTCGCCCATGCCGCCGGCGCCGATCGACGCCACGATTTCATAAGGCCCTAGTTTTGTTCCGGGAGAAAGCGCCATGTTGTGACGGCATTATACAGAACCGGCGTTCCGCGCGAGAAAACGTTGAGTCTGAGACGTTTCCGAATGAATGGCGGAGCGGAGTGGAGGAAACCTACTTCTGAATCTGGGAGTTGAGCTGCGCGAGGCTCTTTTTCACGTCGGCGGCGTCGGGGGCGTTGTGCGCGACTTTGAGGTAGGTGCGCAGCTGGTCGGCGGCGCTTTTCAGGTCGCCTTGTGAGCCGTAAATCTGCGCGAGCAAGAGGTGCACTTGCGGGACGCGATGCTGGCGGTCCGCGTCCACCGCGTCGTGCGCGCTCGATTCGGCCTGGGAAACTTTGCCGAGATGCATTTGCGCGACGGCGAAATAAAAATGTCCGTAGGGATTTTGAATCGGATCGAGCGAGAGCGAGCGGCCGGCAAACGCGAGGCTGGCCTGCCAATCATTTTTCTGCGCGGCGAGATCGGAGAGGCACAGATACGCGGGCGCGTAGGACGCATCGACCGTGGCGGCGCGCGAGCAGGCGTATTTTGCGTCGTCAAATTTCTGGTTGGCTTCGAGCACCTGGCCGAGCAGCGCCCACGCGCCGGGATAGTCCGGCGAAAGATCGATGGCTTTGCGGACGTGCGCTTCGGCGCCGTCGAGACGCTTGGCCTTCACTTCGCCGCAGGCTTTTTTGTATTCGTCGTGCGCGGCGGGCGGCGCTTTCAGGTTCGCCGCGCTCACGATGGCTGCGTCGGTCTTGCCTTCGGTCCACTGCAGGCAGGAGTCTTCGGGCTGAATCGTGAACGGCAGGCTGGGGGAGACTTCTCCTGTGCGCGGTTGGTCGTGCGAGGTCCAGATGGACGCGGTGTCTTGCGGTTGGATCTGCGCCTGCGCGCGAATTGCAGGCTCGGACGATGCGGAAAGAAATGCGATCGCGGCGGTGGCGATTGCGAGCGTGGAGACGCGCGTTCTGATTCTTTGGCGAGGCGGCGGTTGTGAGACGACCAGGCGACGGCGTTCCATTGCCGGACTCCGATTGGGCGGATTGTACACGAATTGCGGGGCGAAATTGTTAAATGTGCGACGGGCGGGATTTCACGGTGCGAGACGCCTTCGCTCTGATGCGGGCGTGCGATAGACTCATGAGCCGTCGCGCGGCGTTTTCCACGTTTGTTGCGTTCTGGGCGCTGGTATGCGGGCGGAGATGATGAAAATAGCGGCTTCGATTTTGGCGATGGGCGCGGGAGCAATTTTCATTGCGGGCGCGGCGCGCGTGGATGTGCCTGCCGATTACAAGGGCAAACCCTACGCGGACGCAACGCACACCGGCGGCGCGCAGGTGATTCCCGGGCGCGTGGAAGCGGCTTTTTTTGATTTGGGCGGCGAGGGCGTGGCGTATCACGACGTGGACCCGGTGAATCACGGCAGCGGAGAGTTGAATCACAAGCCGGATCACTGCGAGAAGAGCGTGCCGTTTGCCACGTGCCGCTTCCGAGAAGACGACGGCATGGACATTTCGTACGTGAAGAAGGGCGCGGACCTGAATCACGCGAACATGGTGACGCCGGAGTGGCAGCAGCTTTATATCGGTTGGACCGAAGACGGCGAGTGGACGAACTACACGGTGAACGTGAAGCAGCCGGGCGTGTATAAAATCGTGGCGATGTATTCGCACACGCCGCAGACGCTGGATTTTTCCGTGAATGGCGCGCCGGCGGCGGAGTGCAAGCTGCCCGTCGATCCTTCGACGAAAGTGGATATGAAGGGACTGCCGGATTGGGTGGTGTGGCACGTGTGGAACAAGGCGGAGTGCGGGGAGATTCATTTTCCGGAGGCGGGCACGCAACTGCTAACGCTGCACTACAATCACGGCAGCAATTTTGCGTATTTTGATTTTGTGGGGCCGCAGACGAAATGACTTTCTTGACGGCGCGGACAGCGGGATTGATTTGTGGCGTTGCGGTGGTAGCTACGGCAGTGATACCGGCGCGGACGGCTGCGACGCGCGCGCGTGTGCAGGAGCCGTCGCCTGTGGAGCGTCGCGTTGTGCTGACGATCGACGATGTGCCGGGCGCGATTCCCTACAACGATTACGACGTTGGTACGTTGGAGACGGTTCGCACCGTCAATCGCGGCGTGATCGAAGCGCTGAAAAAGCACCACGCATGGGCAATCGGATTTGTGAACGAGCGCAAAGTGCAGGTGAAGGGTGAACGCGACGCGCGCGCTGCGATTTTGCAACTGTGGCTCGACAGCGGACTGACGCTCGGCAACCACACCTACACGCATCTCGATTTTCACGACGTGTCGCTGATGGCGTACGAGGACGACACGGTGCGCGGCGACACGATTACGCGGCCGATGATGGCGGCCGTTGGGCAGACGGAGAAATATTTCCGGCATCCGTATCTCGACACGGGGCCGACTCTCGATGCGAAGACGGCGTTCGATGCGTTTTTGAAGGACCGCGGGTACACGGTGGCGCCGGTGACGGTGGAGGACGCGGATTATTTGTTCAATGATGTGCTGGCGTACGCGCGCGAGAAGAAAGACCGCAAGATGGCGGAGAAGGCGCGCGAGGCGTACTTCGATTACTTTGACGCGTCGTTCGATTATGAGGAGGCGGCGGCGCGGACTTTATTCGGGCGCGAGATTCCGCAGGTGCTGCTGCTGCACGACGACGCGTTGAACGCGGAAAATCTCGACGCGCTGCTGGACCGGCTGGAGAGGCGCGGGTACAAATTCGTGACGCTCGACGATGCGCTGGCCGATCCGGCGTATGCGACTGAGAATTTGTACGTCGGAAGCGGCGGGATTTCGTGGCTCGAGCGGTGGAAGCTGGCCAAGGGGCAGAAGATCGATCCCAACGCGGGGCCCGAGCCGGCGGAGTGGGCGCAGAAGATTTTCGATCAGGTGCGGCACAACAAATTGGAGTAAGCGCACCGCGCAGCTTTTACGGGTGCCGCACCCTTCTCATTCCAAAAGGGTGCGCGGCAACACGTACGACCTGTCCGCAGCTACGCAATCGCCTGCGGGATCGCTTGTTTCCAGCGGCCCTGGGCTTTAAGGATCAGCTCGACGACTTCGCGGGCCGCGCCTTCCCCTCCGTTTGCCTTCGTGATGTAGTGAGCTGCGCGCTTCACTTCGACGACGGCATTGCCCACGGCGACCGCCAAGCCGACACGTTGTAAAATTGGAAGATCCGGAATATCGTCGCCGAGGTAGGCGACTTCTTTATCCGTGACGCCGGCCGCGGCGAGAACTTTTTCGTAAGACTCCGTCTTGCGCGGCTGCCCTTGATACACAAACTCCATCGAAGACTCTTTGGCGCGGCGTGTGACGGCAGGCGAATCGCGTCCCGTGATCACGCCGGTCCGGATGCCCATGATCGACGCGAGCTTGATGCCCGCGCCGTCGTGCGCGTTGAACATTTTCATCTCGCACACCGACCCGTCAGGGAAAGTTTGGAGGCACACGTAGCCGGGCGTGAGTGTGCCGTCAACGTCCATGAGGAAAACTTTGATGGGCTTGGCGCGTTTGAGGGCGGCGGCGGGAAACTTGATTTCTTTGATGGTCATTGCGACGGAAACCTCGCGAGTCAGTTACATCGACCAGAGATCGTGCACGTGCAGGACGCCTTCGAGAGTGCCGTCGGCGGCTGTGACGAGCACCGAAGTGATTTTCTTTTCTTCCATCAGTCGCAGCGCGCGCGCGGCGAGTTCGGTCTTCGGCAGCGTGATGGGATTTTTCTTCATGCAGTCGCGCGCGCTCAATTCGAAGACGCCTTGCTTGCGCGACTCCATCATGCGGCGCAGGTCGCCGTCGGTGATGATGCCGAGCAGCTTGCCACTCGCGTCCACGACGGCGGCAAGGCCAAGGCCTTTGCGGCTCATTTCGTAAATTACGTCCGGCATTTTCGTTTCGAGTGCAACGCGAGGAAGCGCGTCGCCGGCATGCATGATCGATTCGATGCGGCGGAGCTTGGCGCCCAGGCGGCCGCGCGGGTGCAGAGCGGCGAAGTCTTCTTCCTTGAAGCCGCGGCGTTCGTAGAGCGCGACGGCAAGCGCATCGCCCATAGCCATCGCAGCCGCGGTGGACGCAGTCGGCGCGAGATTCAGGGAACAGGCTTCTTCTTTCACGCTGATGTCGAGGACGACGTCAGCGGAGGCCGCGATGGTGGATTTCGCGGACGCGGTTAGCGCAATGAGTTTGATGCCGCGCATTTTTGCGGACTCGATCAGTTCGACGAGTTCTGGCGTTTCGCCGCTGGCGGTGACGACGATCAGCACGTCGTTTGAGATCAACATGCCCAAGTCGCCGTGAAGCGCCTCGGCTGCGTGAAGGAAGAGTGCCGGCGAACCCGTGCTCGCGAAAGTGGCGGCGATTTTGCGGCCGATGAGACCGGACTTGCCGAGACCGGCAATGACGACGCGTCCTTGGCACGCGAGGAGCAACTCGACGGCCTCAACGAACCGCGAATCGATACGCGCGACGAGATCGGCGATGGCCTCGGACTCGATGCGCAGCACGCGCTTCGCCGTCTCGATGTTCAGCGAGGCTTTCGTGGGTTTGGTCGGAGCGGTCATTGCGTATCCCACTCGCGCGCGAGTGACGCGAGGTGCTGCACTTTCTCGATGAGGCCGCGGAATTGATCGAGCGGCAGCGCGTTCGCGCCGTCGGAAAGCGCCTCTGCGGGATTGTCGTGCACTTCGAGGAACATTCCGTCGATGCCCGCGGCAGCTCCGGCGCGCGCGAGCGTCTCGATGAATTCGGGTTGGCCGCCGCTGGCATTTCCCTTCCCGCCAGGCAACTGCACTGAGTGCGTGACGTCAAAGACGACGGGATAGCCGAGCTTGCGCATGATGGGAAACGAGCGCATATCGACAACGAGATTTTGATAGCCGAACGAAACGCCACGCTCGGTGAGAATAATTTTTTGATTTCCGGTGGAGGCGATTTTTTCGGCGGCGTTGCCGATATCCCACGGCGAAAGGAACTGGCCTTTTTTGAGATTGGCGATGCGGCCGGATCGGCCGACGGCTTCGAGCAAGTCGGTTTGGCGGCAGAGGAACGCCGGGATTTGCAGGATGTCACAGACTTCGGCAACGGGCGTGACTTGCGAGACGTCGTGCACGTCGGTGAGGACGGGAACGCCGACGTTTTTTTTGATTGCCTGGAGGATGCGGAGGCCTGTGTGCAGGCCGGGACCGCGATAGGACGATAGCGAGGAACGGTTCGCTTTGTCGTAAGACGCTTTGAAGATGTACGGGATGCCGAGGTCCGACGTGATTTTTGCTAGGGCCTCGGCCATTTTCGTGGCGTGGGCTTCGCTTTCGATTACGCAGGGGCCGGCGATGAGAAAGAGGGGCGCGCCGGCGCCGAATTTAATTTTGCCGAGCTGAAAACTGTGCGGCACGGACATACTGGCGCGAACGCCTCCGAAGTTGTGTGTGCGAAAAGCTGCACCATTAAATCATGAATGTCGGAAATGCGGATGCGAGGATGGCGGTTGAAGCCGAGGCGCGCACCCTTTTGAGAGGAAAAGGATGCGGCACCCGGAAAGGCAAGGCGCCCGCTTCGCAACGGCGGCGAACCGGCCTCTACAGGCAGTTGTGGTTGTGCGCGGGGCGTGGTGGAGATGGCTCAACCCGGGACCAACTGAGAGTTGGTCCCGCTCAGACTCGAAAGTCTAAGCTACATCGCGCTTCGCGCGACGAAAGCGAAATCAGTCGGCGGAGGCCGAGTCGGCGGCTAGGGTTGGGGATTGGCCCAGGCGCTTCTGGCGATTCTCTACGCTGGCGCGGATGAAGGCGGCGAATAGCGGATGCGGAGCCAAGGGCTTCGATTTGAATTCGGGATGGAACTGGCAGCCGACGAACCACGGATGGTCGGGCACTTCGACAATTTCCACGTAAACGCCATCAGGGGTGCGGCCGGTGATGCGGAAGCCGGCCTTAGTGAGTGTCTCGTCGTACTCGCAATTGAATTCGTAGCGATGGCGGTGGCGCTCGGAAATTTCGAGCTGGCCGTACGCTTTGTGCGCGTTCGAACCCGGCGTGAGCTTGCAGGGCCACGCGCCGAGGCGCATCGTGCCGCCCATTTCATCCACGCCGAGCAGTTCGCGGAGCTTGTAAATCACGCGATTCGGCGTGGCGGGATCGAATTCGGTGCTGTCCGCCTTATCGATGCGCGAAACCTGCCGCGCGTATTCGATCGTCGCGCACTGCATGCCTAGGCAGATGCCGAAGAACGGAACCTTCTTCTCGCGCGCGTAGGTGATGGCGTGCACCATGCCGTCGATGCCACGCTTGCCGAAGCCGCCGGGAACGAGAATTCCGTCCACGTGGCGCAAGCGGCGTTCGGCGGTAGCAGGTGAATCGAGTTCTTCAGCCTCAATCCATTCGACTACGACGCGCTGCCGATTCGCAAGGCCGCCGTGGCCGAGGGCTTCGCGTAAGCTTTTGTAAGCGTCTTCGAGCTGGACGTACTTCCCTACCACGCCAATTCGAATTTCGCCCTGCGGGTGCTCGAGCGTTTCAAGCATCGCGAGCCACATGCTCAGGTCGCGAGGTTGCGCTTCGATGTGCAGCAGGCGCAACACCTGCTCGTCGAGGCGCTCGGATGCGAACGACATCGGAACTTCGTAAATGTTTGGAACGTCGGGCGCGGAAATCACGCAGGCTTCGTTCATGTTGCAGAAGAGCGCGATCTTCGCTTTCAGGTCGTTGCCGAGCTGGCGATCGCTGCGGCAAATCAAAATGTCGGGCTGAATGCCGATGCTGAGCAGCTCTTTTACGCTGTGCTGCGTGGGCTTGGTCTTCAGTTCGCCGGCGGTCGGGATAAACGGCACGAGCGTGAGGTGAACGAAGATCACGCGATCGGCGCCGTGCTCAAGCCGCATCTGGCGGATGGCTTCGAGGAACGGGAGCGACTCGATGTCGCCGACCGTGCCGCCGATTTCGATCAGAGCGATGTCCGAGCCTTCCGCGACTTTGCGGAATGCAGATTTAATTTCGTCGGTGACGTGAGGGATTACCTGCACCGTCTTGCCGAGATAATCGCCGCGACGCTCTTTGGTGATGATGGATTCGTAGAATCGGCCGGTGGTCCAATTGTGGTCGCGCGTGAGATGCGCGGAAGTGAACCGTTCGTAGTGGCCGAGGTCGAGATCGGTTTCAGCGCCGTCGTCGGTGACGAACACTTCCCCGTGTTGATACGGAGACATTGTTCCGGGATCGACGTTCAGGTAAGGATCGCACTTCTGGAGGGTGACTTTCAGGCCGCGGCTTTCGAGGAGGCAACCGATTGAAGCTGCTGCTACGCCCTTTCCGAGAGAAGAAACCACGCCGCCCGTGACGAAGATATATTTTGGGGCAGTCCGCAAGGTTGCTCGCGAATCTCCTGAATGAACTGGGTACGGACGATTATGGAGTGAAAGTGCGCGTGTGTCAAATTGCGAATTGAGATTTGGAAAATTTGAAATTTGAAAGAGGAGCGGAGACGAAGGCACACAGAAAATATTTCTATGCCAGAGGCACCGTAACTTGTGCGGGTGCGTGATTCGATGCGGAGTGGCTTCTGTGGGTACGCGACAAAGGCGAAGAGAGATCCTTCGCCTGCTGAAGCAGGCTCTGGATGACGGGCCATTTTTCAAATGGCCCGTTTCTACAAAAGCCAAGTCAACGGCACACAGGCCAACTCATGCCTGTGCCACCCTTGGCTCCGCGTGAGGCGGCGAGGTTAGTTCTCGGGGTCGGAGGCGGAGGCTAGAATTTTTTCCACTTTGGCGATGTCGGCAGGGACATCGACGCTGACCGCGTCGTATTCGGTCTCGACGACGCGAATCTTGAAGCCATTCTCGAGCCAGCGCAGCTGTTCCAGTTGCTCGATGCGCTCGAGTTCGCCGGGGGGCAGCGTGGGAAATTCGAGCAGCGCATCACGGCGATAGCCGTATAGGCCGATGTGTTTGGTGTGGCGGGCGGCGACGTGTGCGCCGGTGTCGCGCACCCACGGAATCGGTGCGCGGCTGAAATAGAGCGCGTTGCCGTCGAAATCCATCACGGCTTTCACGACGTTGGGATCCATGATGTCCGGCTGGTGGGTGATCGCCGAACACGGAGTCGCCAGCTGAATCGAATCGTCCTCGGCCATCGTTTCGATTACGGCGTCGATGGTGCCGGCGTCGATGAGGGGCTCGTCGCCCTGCACGTTGATATAGATGTCCGCCTGAAGATGGGTCGCGACTTCGGCGACGCGGTCGGTGCCGGTCTTGTGGTCGGGGCGGGTCATGATGGCTTCGGCGCCGAAGGCGATGGCAGCTTCCATGATGCGGTCGTCTTCTGTGGCGACGACGACGTTGACCTGTTGCTGGGCTTGGCGGACGCGGTTAACCACGTGCTGAATCATGGGCTTACCGGCTATGGGGGCGAGCGGCTTGCCCGGGAATCGCGAGGAAGCGTAGCGGGCGGGGATTACGATCAAGACTTTGGTGCTGCTTAGGTTCGACATGGCGGGGGTATCTTACAACTTCGCCTGGAGTGAGAGAAGCGAGGCGTGAATATTGCCCGCTAGGCGCGGGGGCGGTGAGTGGCGGCGTTGAAGTGGGCAAGGCGGTGCGTCGCTCGGGCGACGGACCGAAGTCTAAGGCGCTTCGCGCGGCGGACTTCGCCCGAGCTACCTAGTACTGCGGCCGTGAATGCGACGCCGACAGGGCTTGGGCCCTGTCGGGCGCGTTTTTGATGCGTTGACAAAAAATTGACGCGAACGGGATCAAAGCGGGCTTGCATTTAGAAAGTCGAGTGCTACTATCGCTCCACTAGGTTCGGCAGTTCGCCCGGAGCTGCCCGAGTCTCGCGGTTGTAAGGTGGAAATACAGTGATACACCGCGATCCGCCTGCGGCTTTTGTCCGTTCGAGAATCCAGTACACATCGATGTGCCTTGCTGCGTCCGCGCTGTTGATTTGCGCGCCGGTGCGCACGCCCGCTCAAGTAACAGGTCCCACGCACCCGGAAGCCTCACAGCAGAAAATCGAGAAAGGCAAATCGCTGAAGACCCAGACGGAAATCACGCTGGTGAACGTGTCGGTCACCGATCCGTACGGGCGCCTGGTAACCGGCCTCGAGCAGAACAATTTTCGCGTTTTTGAGGACAACGTGGAGCAAGAAATCGTCAAGTTTTCGAGCGAAGACGTGCCGATTTCGATCGGCGTGATTTTCGATATGAGCGGCAGCATGACCGACAAGATCGAAAAGTCGCGCATGTCGGCCATGCAATTTTTCCGCACCGCGAACCCGCAGGACGAATTCCTGCTGATCAATTTCAACGATCGCGCCGAGCTGGCCAGCAACTTCACGGGAAGCGTGGAGGATTTGCAGAGCCGGCTGATGTTCACCGCCGCGAAGGGGCAAACCGCGCTGCTCGACGGCATCTACCTGGGCCTGAGCCAAATGAAAGGGGCACATAACACCAAGAAAGCATTGCTCATCATCTCCGATGGTGGTGATAATCATAGCCGGTACTCTCAGGACGACATTCGAAAGTACGCGCGCGAAGCCGACGTGCAGATTTACGCGATCGGGCTTTTTGAGGAAGACGGCGGGCCCACTCCTGAAGAGCGCAGCGGGCCTTCCCTGCTGGCAGACCTGACGCAGGAAACGGGTGGCCGGGCATTCGCGGTGCGAGACCTGAAGGAATTGCCGGACATCGCCACAAAAATCAGCATGGAGTTGCGGAATCAATATGTCGTGGGCTACCGACCGAGCGATCACTTACAGGACGGCAAGTGGCGCAAGATCAAAATCAAGCTGCGGCCACCGAAGGGACTTCCTCCTCTCACTGTTTACGCCAAGACCGGGTATTACGCGCCGGGACACTGATTTGAAATTGCGTAAATTTGGCGCGCTTCTAGCGCTGATAGTGTGCCTCGGCATCGGCGCGAGTGCGGGCGCTCAGAATTTGCCGCCGAACATTCCTCCGCCTCCGGGCGCGACGCCGGCGGGTGGGACGCAGGGACAACAATCCAAGCCCGGCCAGGCGATCACCACGACAACGGAGCTGGTGGTGTTGCACGCAACCGTGGTGGATGAGAAGGGCGAGTTCGTGACGGGGCTCGAGCGCGACAATTTCAAAGTGTACGAAGACAAGGTCGAGCAGAAGATTTCGATTTTCTCGGCGCAGGATATTCCTGTGACGATGGGTCTGGTGATCGACAACAGCGGCAGCATGAAAGAAAAGCGGCCGCAGGTGAACACGGCGGCGCTTTCGTTTGTGAAGACCAGCAATCCGCAAGACGAAGTGTTCGTCGTGAATTTCAACGACGAATACTATCTGGACCTCGATGAAGACTTCACGAGCAACCAGGACGAATTGCACGAAGCCCTGGAGAAGATCGATACGCGCGGCAGCACGGCGCTGTACGACGCGGTGATCGGCTCGCTCGACCATCTGAAGAAGGGCCACAAAGACAAGCGCGTGCTGCTGGTGATCACCGACGGCGACGACGACGCGAGTTCGAAATCCTTCGACTACACGGTGAAGGCGGCGATCGAATCGAATGCGGTGATTTACGCGATCGGCGTTTTCAGTGACTACGACCGAAAGAACGACAAGAAGATGGTGCGGCACTCGAAGAAAGACTTGACCACTCTCGCGGAAGCGACGGGCGGCCTCGCGATGTTCCCCGACACGCTCGCCGAAGTGGACTCCGTGTGCCAGGAAATCGCACGCGACATTCGAAATCAGTACACGCTGGGCTACTATCCAACCAACCAGGCACGCGACGGCACATTTCGATCTGTGAAGGTCGATCTGATTCCACCGAAGGGACGCACGAAGTTGAGCCTGCGTACGCGAACCGGATACTACGCGCCGCGTGGCACTGCGCCTTCGACGGCTTCACACTAATCTTTCGATCCGCCTAATTCACTCAGGAAACTTGTGCCGT
Organism: uncultured Acidobacteriota bacterium; assembly: GCA_963702125.1. GTDB lineage: Bacteria > Acidobacteriota > Terriglobia > Acidiferrales > UBA7541 > Palsa-295. The sequence goes on along the minus strand of OY969716.1, from coordinate 912,967 downwards.
GCGGGATTTTGGCGCCGAAGTTTTCCGCGACCGTCTGCCCCATGTCCGCAAGGGTCGAGCGCGTGCCGAGGTTCGTCCCTTTGGCTGCGCCGGGACCGTAAGCGAGGATCGGGACGTATTCACGTGAGTGGTCCGTCGTGGGATTGACGGGACTCGGATCGCAGCCGTGATCCGCGGTGATGAGCAGCAGGTCAGCGGGCTGCATGGCGGCGAGGAACGGGCCGAGCAGCCGGTCGAACTCTTCGAGCGAGCGGGCGAATCCTTCGACATCTTTGCGGTGGCCGTAGAGCATGTCGAAATCGACGAGGTTCGCGAAAATGAGTCCGTCGGGCCGCGCGGCGATAGCTTCGGTGAGTTTCTGCATTCCGTCGGCATTGTTTTTCGTGGTGACGTAATCATCGACGCCGCGGCCGTTGTAAATGTCGTGAATTTTTCCGATGCCGAAGACGGGCGTAGTCGTGAGGCCGAGCACATCGAGGAGCATCGGCTTGGGAGGCTCGACGGCGTAGTCGTGGCGGCGTTCGGTGCGGCGGAAATTTCCGGGCTCGCCGGTGAACGGGCGGGCGATCACGCGGCCCACTCTGTGGGGACCGTCGAGCAGTTCGCGCGCAATCTTGCACATGTCGTAGAGCTCTTCGACGGGGAAAACGTCTTCGTGCGCGGCGATTTGGAACACGCTGTCGCCCGAGGTGTAAACGATGGGACTGGCGGTGCGCATGCTTTCTTCGCCGAGTTCCTTGAGAATTTCAGTGCCGGAAGCGGCTTTATTGCCGATCACTTCGAGGCAGATGCGCTCCTGGAATTCCTCGATGATCTCGGGCGGAAATCCGTTCGGATACACGGGAAAAGCCTGCTTGAGCCGGATGCCTGCCATCTCCCAGTGGCCGGTGGTAGTGTCTTTGCCGGGAGAGACGGTAGCGCCTTTGCCGTAATTCCCTGACGGGCGCGCGGGCGGCACGAGATGCGCGAGCGGCTTGATGTTCGCGAGGCCGAGGCGCGTGAGATTCGGCAGCGCGAGAGGGCGCGAGGCGGCGATGTGGCCGAGCGTGTCGCGTCCGACGTCGCCGTAATCGGCTGCGTCGGGGAGTTCGCCGATTCCGACGCTATCGAGGACGACCCAGAAGATGCGTTTAAAGGGCGCTTGCTGTGCGGGCATTTCTACCTCGGTGGCGTTGGTGGACGGGCCGATTGTACCGCGCCGGTTCGCGCGCGCAAATTGACAGAAAATGGCGTGGCGGATAAACTCTTAAGTTCGGAATTGAATACGCAAGGAGTATTGAATGGCTCAGGGAGCAGCGGTAAAGCATAAGAAGAAGACCAAGTCGGTATTGAAGAATATCCGCCAGGCTGCGCGGCGCGCGGCGATCAACAAGATGAACCGCACGCGTGTGCGTTCGTCGATCCGGCGGATGCGCGCCACGCTCACCGCGGGCGATCTCGCGGGGGCGGAAAAGCTGGCGTCGGCGACTTTCTCGGAATTGGACCGCGCGATCCGGAAGCGCACGCTTTCGGAAAATACGGCGAACCGCTACAAGTCTCGGCTCTCGCTGGCGATCAACGCGCTGAAGGCGAAGAAGAAGTAACGGATTTTTTAACCTGGCGGACTACGAGGGCGCTTCGGAGTTGTCTCCGAGGTGCCTTTTTTTTGTGGGGGTGCGGTTCGGCGCGACTGAAGGCGGCACAGACTGACAGTCTATGTTACATCGCGCTTCGCGCGACTGAGGACACACGCATTCATGCGTGTGAGTCGCCGACAGGGCTTGGGCCCTGTCGGACGTTAGTAGGCGGCGGATTTTTTGCCGGGGGCGGAGGCTAGACGCGCGACGAGGAACTGCATGTAGGCCTGCGTGTCGGGATTGCGCGATTTGAGTTGCGAGTCGGCTTCGCCTAGCGCGACCAGGCCGTTGAGCAGGTCGGCTTTCGAGAAGCGGTGAGCGTTGCGCACGGCGGCTTCGGCGGCGGCGGGATTGATTTTCAGCACGCGCGCCGCGTTGAAGCCGTTGGTGCTGGGAGACAGCGCGCGCGCTTCAATCATTTTGCGATAGCTCCAGGCAAGCGCGCCAATCATCGCGACGGGCTCGTCGCCATCGCGGAGCAAATTGCTGAGAAACGCAAGTGCTTCGGCGCAACGACCGGTGGAGAGCATCTCCGACAGTTCCCACACCGTATTTTTCTTGTCGGTCACACAGACGACTCGCACGTCGTCTTCAGTGATCGACGGCTTGCCCAGCGTGTAGGCCGCGAGCTTCTCGATCTCGAGGCGCATGCGCGCAGGTTCGCTATCGACCATCTCGGCGAGAATCGCGGCCGCGAGCGGCTCGATTTTTGTGCCGAGTTCGACGGCCATGTTCGCCGCGAGTGTTCGCGCGGCGGCCGAATCGAGGGTGAGTTCGACGAGCAGCGCGTGTTCAGCGAGAATTTTGTATAGACGCTGGCGTCGGTCGAGCTTCGGGACTTCAAAGAGAAGCACGGTGAATGGCGCGGGCGAGGCGAGATACTTCGCGAGAGCCTTCAGCGTTTCCTGGCGCTCGTCGCCTTCGCCTGAGGCTGCGTCCTCTTCCTCGTCGTCTTCATCAGCGGCCGCGCCACCCTTCGAACGAATTTCGATGGACTCGGCACCCGCTGCGACGATCACCTGGCAACTGGCCATCATCGGCAAAGTATCGGCGCGCTGAAAAAGTTCGCCCCAGTCGCTGCCGTCAAGATCGACGCGGCCGAGGGCCCAGCCGCGCATCGCGTCGGGAACGTAGGCGTCGATGATTTTGTTGCGGCACAAATCGCGAAGGTAAGGATCGGTGCCAATCAGAACGATCGCGCCGACGGGCTTCGCCTTGGCGAGCAGCGCGAACAGACGTTCTGCGGTGGCTTCGGGCACTAGAAATTCTCCGTCACGTTCGAGACCAGCTGGGCGGCAAACTCACGCGACATGCGTTCGATGGCCGGCCCCTCTTCCTGGAAGAAACTTCGTACGTCGGTGGAGATTTGGTATTCGTCGCGGAATACGACGTCGTCGTTGTGGTAGATCACTTTCTCGGTTTTATTTTCGACGAGGCTGACTTTGGTGTGGATGGTTACGACCATGGAGGTCACTTGGCCGGTGGCCGCGTCGAAAATTACGGGGCTCGATTCGATGGAGACGACTTCGCCGTGCAAGACGGCGTCCGCGTTCTGCGGGTCCTGCGTGATGTGATATTTCGTGCGCTCGATGAACTGGCGGATCACGGCGGCGGTGAAGCGCTGCTCGATGCGGTAGCTGGTCGTGTCGTTTTTAAACGCGGGGATCGCAATCGACTTCCAATCTTCGGGAAGGCCCGGCGAAGTTCCAGCGACGTGGTAACCGCAACCGGCGATCAAGATTGACGCGGCTGCGCAGAGCGCGAGCGCCGCGTGCGATAAGGCCGAACGACTACTGAATTTTAGGCTCCGCAACCAAAGCCTCCGCAATGCGGACCGCGTTCACAGCCGCCAGGCGCAAATTATCGGCGACGCCCCAGAGCCAAACGCCCGATGGAACCGAAGGATCGGGTTCGATGCGCCCGATATGAATGTCCGCTTCGCCGACGACGCTTACATTCGACGGAGTGAGATCGTCGCCCGAGGCCACGCGCATTCCGAGCGGCAAGAGCGACGCGGCCAGCTGCTCGCCAGGAACCGGAGCCGCAAATTCCGCGAACGCGTTGAACGCACAACCGTAAAAAACAGGCGCTTGCACGATCTGAATCGCGGGCGCCGCGGCGCGACCGGTGAGGCAATGCGCCACGTTGCGCGCGATGGCGGAGCGGACGTCGGCAAGCGTGGGCCTGGCGTTCTCACCGAAGGCCGCGAGCATGTTGAACGCGACCTGCGTATCGAACACGGCCTGCTCGATCGGGCGGAACGAGAGCAAATTTGTGGTTTGGCTTTCGAGCTCGTCCACGCCAGCTTGATCGCGCTCGGAAACCGGAAGATTCAGCACGATGGCCACGCGCAACGGAGAAAATTTCGCGAGGCCTGCAGCGACGGTGCACGCGATGATCGTCGCAGGGCTGGGCGAGGAATACGCCATCGCAGCGCCCTTTCCTTTCGCGGCAGCAGAAGTGCCGGGACGCGGAAGCAAAACGGAATCGAGCGACGGAATCCAGGAAGTCGCCTTCCCGGCCGCGAGCAACGCGCCGGTCATGTCAATCACCGTCGCGCCGGAGCGTTGTGCTGCTTCCCAATTCTGTTCGGCGTCGGCCATCGAGCCGGTGAAAAACGCGATCTGCGCGCCTTCGAAACTATTTTCGTCGAGCGCGCGAATGAAGGCAGGCTCTCCAGCAGCTTCGGTGAGCGTGCCTGCGGCGGTCGGTTCGTCGAGCAACACCATCTCGCTCGCAGGAAAATTGCGGTCTTCGAGAACGAGCTTGAGTTCCTTGCCGCGAAGCGAGCTGGCGCCGACGATGGCGATGCGCGGCGATTTAGAAGCGCCCGATGGCATGGTTAGGCGGGACGCGCCTTCAAACGAGCGGAGCGGATGAGTTGCAGGATTGGACCGTGAATGGTGTAAACGGCGGTGACGATCAATAAAGTCTGCCGCGAGAAAAAGATGACCGCGCCGACCAGAATCGCCAGCACGATCACGGAAAGCGAAGGCATACGTTTGGTAAGCGGAATGTCTTTGAAGCTGAAAAAGCGAATCGTACTGGACATCAGCGCGCCGAGCACAATCATCAGCCCCAGCAGGAATAGGGAGAACGTGACGCTCTCCACGGGCTCGCCCTTAAAAAAGTGCACGATCGCGGCGAGCATGCCCGCCGCTGCGGGAGTGGGCATTCCGACGAAGTAGCGATTGCCGCCGGGCGCCATGCCTTGGATGTTGAATCGCGCGAGACGCCACGCGCAGCACACCGCGAACGAGAAGCCGATTAGCCAGCCGAGTTCTTTCAGGTGCAGCCATTCGGGCGAGATCGCCGGCAGCACACCAATCTCGGGGAGCGAACCCACCGAGAGACCGCGGATGGCCCAAGCGTACATCAATATCGCCGGAGCGATACCGAAACTCACTACGTCGGCGAGCGAATCGAATTCCCTGCCGAACGCGCTTTCGGTGCCCATCATGCGCGCGACGCGGCCGTCCATCGAATCAAAAAGGTAGGCGAAGCCAATCGCGCAGGCCGCGCGATCGAAATCCAGGAAGCGTCCGTCAAGCGTGGCGAGAATCGCGTAGTAACCGCACAGCAAGTTCGCGACGGTGAATGCGCTGGGAAGGATGTAAATTCCGCGACGGAGTTTGCGGCTGCGGTTCGGAGCGCGGCGGTCCTCTTCGGGCGCGGTGATGACCATTTCGTTCAATTCCATCTTGCGAGTATGCTTTCGCCGCCCTTTACGGTGTCACCGCGTTTTACTTTTACCTCGGTATCCATCGGCAGCCAGACATCGACGCGAGAGCCGAACCGAATCAGTCCCACGTGCTCGCCGATGGCGACATTTTCGCCTTCGGTTTTCCAGCATATCACGCGGCGCGCGATGGCTCCGGCGATTTGTTTGAAGACCACGGTGCCGCGCGACGCGTGTAAGTAAATGATGTTTTGCTCATTCTCCACGGACGCATCGGAGCGGAAAGCCGCATAAAATTTGCCCGGCTGGTACACCACATCCGCCACGCGGGCCGCGACCGGCGAACGCTGCACGTGCACGTTGAAAATATTCAGAAAAATGCTGATGCGATGCCCCATGCGCGAATCGAGCAGCTCGTCCACGATCTCCACAACTTTGCCGTCAGCCGGCGACACAATCACGTTTGGATCAGTGGGAATCGTGCGCTGCGGGTCGCGAAAAAAGTAGCAGACGAAAAGCAACAGCACGAGAAAGATCGCGCCAAGCCAGATCGCGATCGGCCACTTCGTCCCAGCCAAGAAAAGCAGCACCGTCGCCGCGAGCAGCGGCAAGGCAAACTTGTAAGCGTCCTTCACCATATCTAAGTGTGATTTCCTTCGTCCGCGGAACGGTTGCGAGTGCGGTTCACTGCGCCTGAGAGTGCGAATCGATCGCCGTAGATGCACTTCTATTGTACGACAGAACAGCCTGTGTCGCGGGACCGCGCTAGTGCGGCAGATTGCGGTACTGCGTGACGACCAGCATCTCCATCTGATCCTTGATGCGGAGCTTGGTCTTCTTCAGCAGAATTTCCTGCTCCAGATCTTCCTGCTTCCAGTACGTCTGCGTCACCAAATTATTCAGCAGCGATTCGCAGCGCAGATGTTCCTCCGCGAGCCGCCGATATTCCTGATTTGTTTCGAGAAGCAGTTGGCGCACATCGTTCGTCGTGGCTGGCATCGAATCCTCCGAAGTTCGGAATCGGGCCTGACGGGAGAGAAGTATCACAACCCGGCGCCTGAAATAAATAGACTTTCTACCCGAGGGCCGGTTTCAGCGATTCAGCACGCCATCAGCGGCCGTGCCAAGAATTTCCCAGATGCGCGGCAGCCAGTCGCGGTGCTCCGGTTTCATCAGGCATGAGCGGAGGCAGAGTACTTTCCCATCCGCGTTGGCCCACATCGGCTTTGGGAGTGCAGCCGAAGTGAAAAACCGTGCGGGAAGGTGGATTAGCGCGAGGTGAAGATTTTGCCGCGCGGCTTGATCGAATATTTTTTGCGAGAGAGCGCTGGTCGCTTCAGCGGTTCGCGCGCGAGGCGCCCATACGACGATGTCGAGTTCCGGCGCGAACGGCACGACCCAGCGCTGATCGCCGGAGAGCAGCTCGGAAAATGTGGTAGCGGCCTGGCGCGAGGATTCGAGCATCTTCGCGAATTCCCCGCCCTGCGTAAGCGGCAACAGGCGCTGGGTGGCCCATAACGCGACGGCGGCGGCGCCGGGGCGCGAACATTCAAGACTGATTTCGCCAAGGTGAAGATCCGCTGCGGTGAAATAGGTGTACGGAGATTCGTGCTTGTAGTGCGAGCCGACGCTTGGTTCTTTGAAGAGCACGCAGCCGCAACCGTAAGGCTGCAGGCCGTGCTTGTGCGGATCGATCACGATCGAATCGACTTTCGCGATCTGCTCGTAGGCGGCGCTCGCTTCGGGCGGAAGGTTCGTCGCGAGCTTAAAGTACCCGCCATAGGCGCAGTCAGCGTGGACCCTGACTCCGTAGGTTCGCGCGAGCTGCAGAATTTCGGAAAGCGGATCGACAGAACCGGTTCCCGTGGTGCCAATCGTCGCGACAATTGTACCGACGTCGCCGGCCTCGAGCGTTTTTTCAAGCGCTGCGAGATCCATGCGGCCGCGCGAATCGGAGGCGACGGCTGCGAACGGCAATTTCAAGACGGACGTGATGCGCTGGTGTGTGTAGTGCGCTTGGTCTGACGCGACGATCTTCTTTCCGGCATGCAATTGACCGGCGACCCACAGCGCTTCGAGATTCGCCATCGTCCCGCCGCCGCACAAGTGGCCTAGGTGTTCTTTCCATCCGAACATCGCTGCGATTTCCGCGACGGATTCTTTTTCCATCGCCGAGCTGGCGCGGCCGCCGTCGAGAGCGTGATTATTTGGATTGATCCACGTGGCGAGTGCGTACGCGGCGCGCGCGATCGGGTGGGGCGGATTGAGCATCTGGCCGGCATAGAGCGGATGGAAGTATGGGAAATTATTCTGCAAGAGCGCCGCGACTTCCGCCATCACTTCGAATTGGCGCGCGCTGGCCATCGACGGGCGTGCGAGCGCGGGTAATTCTTCGAAGCCGCTGTCGAGTTCGGGGAGCGCGCGTTTTAGAAGTTCGAGGCTGGCGTTTTCCAGGAGCATGAAGTCCCTTTGTGGTGAGCGCATCTTAGGGCGAATGCGCACAGATGGTATGAAAACAGCCGTGCCTTCAAGGGTACGATCGTGCTCGAAGCACAGACCCTGAAGGAGGCACGCGATGATTCACGTAGGAGTGGACCTTCACCCATCATTTTGTTACATGACGGCGCTGGATTCAACGGCACGAAGTTTGAAGGCAGGGCCGGTGAGGAACGAGCCGGCCAGCGCAAACACCGGCACGTGGCCTGTGTGGCGCTGGCGCGGAAACTGTTGGGAGCCGCCTTCGCGATGTTGCGCGACGGCGTGTGCTTCGACGAATCGATCTTTGCGGCGGTGTAAGGAACCTCGGCTCAGCCCGGTGTCCGTCTTGTCCGTCCAGGACCATGCACAGGTGGGGCGACCCGTCATCCGGACAATCCTGATGTGCCTTTGAGCACGGATAGAAGCTTGTCGCATCGCACGCAAATGCCGTATCGACACGCATGCCTGTTTTCATAGAAGACGGACAGTCTATGTTACGGCTCGCTGCGCTCGCCTTGGCTGGGCGTATGATGTGGCAGTTTTGTGGGGAGGGTGCTGAATGACTGTGAAGAAGTGGACGCGGCGGGATGCGTTGAAGGCGGGGGCGGCGGTGGCGGGGGCGGCTGCGCTTGGTGTGGGTGAGGTGGCTTCAGCGGCTAATGCCGCGCCTCGTGGCGACCGATTGGACGAGTTAAAACGCGTCCGTTCCGAGTCGGGAGTGGGCGAGCCCGAACTCGTGTCTTCCGCGACCGAGCAGTTTCCGGCGCCTGTGCCGCTCGATGATCCGCGGTGGGCTTGCGTTACTACCACGGAGGCGGCGGCTTGGCAGGCGGGCCAAATGTACAAGCCGGCGTTTTCGTTTGAGGCGCTGAATTTAAATGTAAAGGCACTCGATCCGGCAGCGCGCGTGTACACGAGCCCGATTGTCAAGAAGGATGGCGTTACGGATGCGCCCGTGATGGGCCCGATTCGTGGGTTTGGGGCGTGCTTCAACGAGCTGGGGTGGACTTCCCTTTCGGCGCTGTCGGATGCGGATCGAGACTCGGTGATGAAGGAGCTGTTCGATCCCACGGCGGGCGCGCGGTTTAGTTATTGCAGGATGCCGATTGGCGCAAATGATTTTGCGCGCGAGGCGTACAGCTACGACGAGACGGACGGGGACTTTGCGATGAAGAATTTTTCCATCGCGCATGACAAAGACACGCTGGTGCCGTTCATTCAGGCGGCGAAGAAATATCAGCCGGGGCTGAAGCTGTGGGCGTCGCCGTGGAGCCCGCCGACGTGGATGAAGCGCAATCATTTTTACGCGGAGGCGAAGGCGTATCCGGGATTCAAGGACAACGGGATCAAGCCGGAGCAGATTGGGCACGAAGGCGAGGACATGTTCATCCAGGAGCCGCGGTATTTCGAGGCGTACGCGCTCTACTTCCAGAAATTTATCGAGGCGTATCGCGCGGAAGGAATTCAGGTGGGCATGGTGATGCCGCAGAACGAATTCAATTCGGCGCAGAATTTTCCGAGTTGCACGTGGACGGCGGCGGGGCTCGCGCGGTTTATCGAGTATCTCGGCCCGGCGATGCAGAAGATCGGCGTGGAGGTGTTTTTCGGGACGCTCGAGCGCGGCGACGTGAAATTGCTGGACGCGACGATGGACGACGCGAAGGCGTCGCGCTACGTGAAAGGCGTGGGCGTGCAGTGGGCGGGCAAAAATGCGCTGGCCGACATTGACTGGAAGTATCCGCAGCTGCCGATTTTTCAGTCGGAGCAGGAGTGCGGGTTTGGGACGAACACGTGGGCGTACACGACGTACTGCTGGCAGTTGATGAAGGAATATTTCCGGCGCGGGGCGCGGGCGTATTTTTATTGGAACCTCGCGACCGCGAAGGGTGGGATGAGCACCTGGGGATGGCCGCAGAATTCGCTGGTGAGTGTGGATACTGCGGCGAAGACGTTTACGTACAACCACGACTACTACTTGATGAAGCACCTCTCACATTTTGTGGATGTGGGGGCGCGACGGCTTGAGACGAGTGGTACTTGTGATGATGCGCTGGCATTCGTGAATCCGGGCGGGGATGTGGTGGTGTTGATGCACAACGGGCGTGGGAGTGCGCAGCGGGTGGCGATTCAGGTGGGAGACAATGCGGCGATGGTGGATTTGGAGGCGGATTCGTTTGCTACGGTTAGGTTGACGGCGTGAAGAGGTGGTGAGCGAGGCGACGTGGTGATGACGCGAGAGTTTGCGGCAAACCGGTAGCTTCGCTCCCGCAGTCCATAATTGGTTGGGCGCACGAATTAGACGAGGTGTCTGGCTATTGGGAGGGGGCGCGCGCTGAAGCGCGCGTGTCACACAGGCAGCAGCGGCCTGTGCCACTTGCGTTCTTACCTAATGTGATCGTGCTAGGACTGCGTGACTTGCCAGCACTGGGGATGGATAAACCCGGGACCAACTGAGAGTTGGTCCCGCTCAGACTCGAAAGTCTAAGCTACAGCGCGCTGCGCGCGACTGAGGCAAAGCTAGGCGGTGGCGGATTTTGGGGGAAAGAGGAAGCGGGATTCGTGGTCGAGTAGGGTGCGGCCGGCGTAATTGGGGAAGGCGCTGACCAGGCGGGATTTGAAGATGGCGGGGTCGCGGACGTCTTGGAGAAGGCGTTTGGTGAAGCTGAGGTAGGCGAGATTTTCGCCGTAGAGTTCGACGCCTGCGGGTTGGCCGTGGCCAGGGAGCAGGATGCGATATTTTGTGGCGTTGAGCTGGTAGTCGCGAAGGGCGGCGGCCCAGGTGTCGAAAGATCGTTCGCCAAGGAACGAGTGGACGCGGTTGTAGAGAAAATCCTGCGCGACTAAGACGCCGCGTCCGGGAAAGGCAATCATCAGCGCGTCGGCGGTTTCCGCATTCTGCATGCGGATGAAATCGATCTGGATGTCACCGATGGTTTCGCGGCCGGGCGCGACGACGATGGTGGGCTTGACGGCGGTCTTCGCGATGCGGTCGCCGTGCTTTTCGTGCTCTTCGGCGGCGACGCGATCACCGGCGGCTTCGATTTTCGCTTTCACTTCAGCGAGCGCGGTGACAGGCATATTGAAAACCTGCGCGCCGAGAATGTGATCGGGATGGAAGTGGGTTACATAGAGGCGCGAGATGGGCTTGTTCAGCTTGGCGGCGTAGGCGGCGACTTCTTCTGCGAACGGCAGCATGTACTGCGTATCGACGATGAAAAGTTCAGTGGGCAGCTCGATGATCTGCGTGTTGACGACCCAGCCCTCTTCGGGCGCGGTGTAGGTGTGGACGGCGATGTCTTTGGCGAAAGTCTTGGCGATGGTGCCGAGCATTTGTGCTCCCTGAGGGTGAATGAATTTGATACACCAGATTGAAAGAAGTGGCTAGTGTGAAAAGAAGTGGCGAGTGGCTAGAGATCGGGCGCGTTGTGCGCGTATTATGCGGGTATGGAGCCGAAGATGGATGTCGGCGTGGATTTGAGCGATCAGGATGATGTGTACGAGTTTGTGCGGAATGTGGTGAATGTTTTTAGTACGGAGGTGCGGGCGGAGATGAGCGGCGCGATTACGACCGAGGCGCGCGAGACGGAGAAGATGCTGGTGAAGATTCGGGACGAGTATAAGGCGCGGTGCGGGCGCGGGGATTGACGCGCGGTTTGGTGCGGTCGTTGTGGTGAGTTTGCGGTTCCCTTCCTGGTTGCATTCCTTCAAATACGAATTCACCAGTACACAGGCGAAGGCCAGCCTGTGCCACCTGCGTTGCTCCCTTCATTTGTTGGAAGGAACGTGAAAGATGGTGCCTGGAGTGGAGGGCGAGGCCGGGGGGCGAGGCGCAAGTGGCTGGCGAGACGCTACACGTTTTGCTTGGCCGGTCTAGGGTAAGTCACCGATGGGCAGACATCGGGCGCGGCGGTAGGATGGGGACACTTTCAACGCACTTCCTAATGGGCGCGGGACCTGAAGTTGGTTTCGCGCCTCCTCTCCTCTTTTCATAAATTCAAAGTAGGAATGCAAAGCGAAGCACACAGAAAATATTTCTATGCCACACAGGGCACTATAACTTGTGTCGGTGAATGATTTTGGAATGTTGTGGATTTGTAGCGATGGCTGAACCCGGGACCAACTGAGAGTTGGTTGCGCTCAGGCTCGAAAGTATAAACCACATCGCTGCGCGCGACTAAACCGCACAGACTGACAGTCTATGTTACAGCTCGCTGCGCTCGCCTGGGGCGAAGGCACACGGGCGGAAACGCCCATGCTACTCGTAGCGGAGGGCGATCATGGGATCGACTTTGCTGGCGCGGCGTGCGGGGAGGTAAGTCGCGAGGAAGACGACCGCGCTGAGAACCGCTGCGACTACGATGATGGCAGTGGGGTCGTAGGGCTTTACGCCGAAGAGGAGGCTGGACATTAGGCGGGCTAGCCCCAAGCTTGCGGCTACGCCGATGACGACGCCGATTAGGGCTAGGAGCATTCCCTGCCCGACTACCATTTTTCTTACCTGGTTAGGGCTGGCGCCGAGCGCCATGCGGAGGCCCAGTTCGGGCGTGCGCTGCTGGACTGTGTAAGCCATTAGGCCGTACACGCCGATGGCGGCCAGCGCTAGCGCTACGCCGGCGAAGATGGTGAGCAGCGTCATGTAGAAATCGTTGCGCGCGGTGGATTCGCCGACGACTTGCTCCATGGAGCGGATGTGCGCGACGGGCAGGCCGCCGCTGGCGTCGCGAAGCTCGCGCTGAATATCCTGGCTGAGCGTGAACGGCGGAACTTTGGTGCGAACGACCCACTGCATGGCGCCGATGCTGTTGTTGAGTTTCACGACGCCATCGTTCACCTGGCCGATCGGAACGTACATGATCGGGAAGGGATCGTTGGCGAGGCCGCCTTCGCGCACGTCGGAGACGACGCCGATCACCTCGCGCGCGGGCTCTTCGAATTCAGGGCCGACGCCTTTGCCGATGATGATCGACGAGCCGACCGCATTGCCCTTCGGGAAAAATTTCTTTTCCAAAGTTTGGTTGATCACCACTACGCCTGCGGCACCGTGCGCGTCGCGGTCGTCAAAGACTCTTCCCTTCTGCACAGGAATCTTGAACACGTCGAAATATCCCGGCGATGCGGTGAGCCAGCCACCTCCGCCGGTGTACGGGCCTTCCTTTGGCGCTTCGCCGACGATATTGAAGGGCAAACCGTAGCCGCCTTCGAGCGGCAGACAGCACGTAAGGGTGGCGGACTCGACGCCGGGAATGGCGGCGAGGCGCTGGCGTCCATCGCGGGCGAGCAGTTCGATGTTGGCGCTTTTTTCGAAGCGCGCGCCGTTGAGCGACATGCTCATGGTGAGAACGTTTTTCGCGCTGAAGCCGGGATCGACGCCGCGCAGGTTGCTGAAAGTGCGGATCAGGAGCGCCGCGCCGACCAGAAGAATCAGAGCGAGCGCCATTTCGACCACGACGAGAATCGAGCGCGCTTTATTGTGGCGAACGCCGGTGCCGGTGCGCGAGCCGCTTTCGCGGAGCGTGACACTGAGGTCGGAGCGCGACGAGGCGAACGCGGGCACGAGGCCGAACAAAATTCCGGTGACGATGGACGCGAGGATCGTGAAGAGCAGCACGCGCCAGTCGATGCCGACGGCGGAGCCGTGCTCGCCGATGCGCGGAATGTCGCCGGGATTGAGGCTCAGAAGAGCGCGGACGCCGAGCCAGCCAAGAAGCAAGCCGAGAACGCCGCCGGCGAGCGAGAGCATCACGGATTCGGTGAGCAGCTGCCAGATCAGGCGCGCGCGACCGGCGCCGAGTGCGGAGCGAATGGCGATTTCGCGTTTGCGGATGGTGGCGCGAGCGAGCAGAAGATTGGCGACGTTGGCGCAGGCGATGAGCAGCACGAATCCGACGGCTCCGAAAAGAAGCAGCAGGCCGAAGCGGACGTCGCCGATTACGGAGTCGCGATACGGAATCGCGGTGAAGCCGTCTTTGGGGCCGAGTTCGGGAGAGTTGGGAAATTTGCGGCGGAATTCGCCGGCGGCGGCGTTCATCGCGGCTTTGGCTTGCGCGAGAGTGACGCCGGGTTTCAAGCGCGCGGCGGAACGGAGATAGTGTCCCTGGTCGATGCTGTTGGGATCGGCTTTCAGCGGAAGAAGGATGTCGCTGGGAGGATCGTTTTTAAAACCGGGACCCATCACGCCAACGACGGTGTACGCGTCACCGCCGAGATTCAGCGTCTTGCCGATGACGCTGGGATCGCCGCCGAATTGTGAGTGCCACAGGCCATTTGAGATGACGGCGAGGTTCGGGCCGCTCGGGCGATCCTCATCGTCGGTGAAAGTGCGGCCGGCGATGATGGGCACGCCGAAGACGCGGAAATAGCCGGCACTGACGCGGATGCCTTCCAGTTGGACGGGGCGGTCGCCGCCGATCAGGTTGGCGCCGGGCCCGCGAAAATCGTAAGCGGTGACGGCTTCGAAGGCCTGCGTCTGGTCGCGCCAAGTGTTGAATTTCGGGATCGAGGTGACGTTGCTGTTGCCGTCTTCGCCGGTGAGCTGGAGCGAGACGATGCGGTCGGGATCGGGATACGAAAGTGGCTGAAGCAGGACGGCATTCACCACGGAGAAGATGGCGGTGTTGGCGCCGATGCCGAGGGCCAGCGTGAGGACGGCGACGATGGTGAAGCCCGGGGATTTCAGGAGTGAGCGGAGGCCGTACTTTGTATTTTGGATCAGCGAGTCCATGGATACACCTCGGATGCTGGCCTAGCTTGGTGCGTTGGACGAGGGATGCGGGCATTCGTTTCGTGAGGGTGCTCTGATTTGTGGGGCATCGGAGGGAGGTACGTTGCCGGCGGGGAGTTTGTTCCGTGGGGATTGCGGCTGCCAGGCGCGTGTTTCGATTGTGGTGGGGCCGGCTGCGCAAGGCGGTGGAGAGCAACCGCAGTCTAACGCGCTGCGCGCACGGGCGAGCGCCCGTTGCGCGTGGAGTAGCATGGGCAATCTTGGCGGTGCTGTCGCGCGCTGAAGCGCGCGGGTCACACAGGCGAACTCCAGCCTGTGCCACTTGCTTTCATCCCGATTGTGATTGTGGCAAGAAATTGGAGTGGTGCCTGGAGTGTGTGTCGCGAGAGTTAGTCGCTTGGGGGCTTAATGATGATGGGGTCGGTGACGCCGCGGAGAGTTTTGGGGGAGGGGACGCTGGCGGAGCCGATGCCGATGGCGGTGCCGCTCTGGGGAGTGGCGCCGGGAAAAATGTCGAAGACTACGACTTCGTTGTCGCCTTTGAGGAGCCAGGGCGCGGGGATGTAGAGCGTTCTGGTGGGGCCGATGGACCAGACACGGCCAGCGTTGTGGCCATTCACCCAGACAAAACCTTTTTGGATGGACGAGACGTCCAGGAATGTGTCTGCGGGGCTGTCCATTTGGAAGTGGCCGCGGTAGAAGGCGGGGCCTTCGGGTTTGTGTTTGCTCCAGCCGAGGATGGGATCGGGCTGCGGCGCGGCGCCGGGCTTGGCGGATTTTGCGGCGATGTCTGTGGGCGCGCGCATCGGGAGCGTATAGATTTTCCAGTTTTGGAGAGGCGCGCCGTTGAAGACGACGGAGTCTGTGATTCCGGCGCGGCCATCGGGCAGCGCGCGGCCGAAATTCACGCGGCCGGAATTCTCGACCAGGATGTCGAGTGTGGCGGAAACTTCGGTGAACGCGAAATTCAGCGTGTCTTCCTTCATGCGGCGATCGAGCGTGCCGACGAGCTTGCCGTTGATGTAGATGGCGGCGAAATCGCGAAGATTGTGGATGGTGAGCGAGTCGGCGGCGAAAGTTTTGCGCGGCGTGAGCGAGCCGTCGGCGCCGATATGGACGCCGTCGCCGCTGGCGGAGCTGGGAATATCGCTACCGCCGGATTGGTTGGCATCTTGTCCATTTGAGGAGTTGTCGCCGCCGAGATGCGAGTTGTGGCTATCGGCGCCGCCGTTCCCGGCACCTTGCGACGCGTCCATCCCTGAATTTTTCGAAGCGTCGAGCGGACCAATGGGCATGTTCACGCCGCCGCGGCGGATGACGGTGCGATAGAGAATGTAGCCGTAACCCTGGCCGAAGGCTTCCATCGATTCGGGCGTCCTGACGGATTGCGGCGCGGATAGATTTTTCGAGAGCGGCGCGTTTTCTTCGAGCTTGAAATCCGGAATCGCGACGATCGGGAGATTCTGCGGCACCTCCGGCAGCGTGGCGCCGGTATGCGCGGCGATGGCGTCGCGAAACGCGAAATATTTTTTGGTGGGGCGGCCGGCTTCGTCGATGGGAGCGTCGTAATCGTAGCTGGTGGTTTCGGGCGCGTAGTGATCGTCGGGGCCGTCGCCGAGATTCGCGCCGTTCCAGAAACCCCAGGTGGTGCCGCCGTGCACCATATAAAGGTTGAAGCTGAAGTTGTTCGAGAGGAACCACTTCACCTCGTCGAGCTGCTGCTGCGTGTTTGTGACTTGATGTTCTTCGCCCCACGCGTCAAACCAGCCATCCCAATATTCGCCGACCATGACGGGCTGATTCGGGCGCCGCGCGTGGATTTTCGCGATGGAGCTCTTCCCTTCTCCCGGGCCGAAATTTGCGGCGGCGAGAACGCCGTCGAGTTCGCCCATTTCCATTTGGCCGGGATCGGTGCCGTCGGCGGTGTAAAACATTTCGCTGCCGAGTCCGGCGTGAACGAAGAGCGCCTTGATGGCCTGCATGTATTCGTGGGCCTGGCGGCGCGTGGTTTCGGGATCGGGGCCGAGGCCGCGCCCGGCGCGCGGGCCGTAAGAGCCGTACTCATTTTCAATTTGAAAGCCGATGACCGGGCCGCCTTTTGAGGCGAGGTACGGCGCGATTTCCTGGCCCATGCGATCGAGGTAGGCGCCGGCAGCTTGCAGGAATTGAGGATCCGTTGTGCGGACTTTTATCGTGTTGCCGTCGAAGAGCCAGGCTGGGAATCCGCCAGCGTCCCACTCGGCGCAGACGTACGGGCCGAGGCGCATGAGCACGTTGAGATTTTCTTCTTTGGCGGCTTGGAGGAAGGCGGCGACGTCGAGATTGCCGGAGAAATCGAAGACGCCGGGCTGGGGCTCGTGCGCGTTCCAGAAGGAATAAACCTGGATGGTGTTGAGGCCCATGGCGCGGATTTTGCGGAGGCGGTCGCGCCAGTAATCGCGTGGGACGCGCGCGTAATGAATTTCGCCGGAGAGGATTTCGTAGGGCTTGCCGTCGCGCGTGAATTGGGAGCCGTCGATGGTGATGGCGTGAGTGGATTGCGAGGTGGCTTGTGCTTGTGGCGCGTGGTGGGTGCTAACGGTGGCGGCGAGGATGGAGGCGGTTAGGGTGGCTAGGGTGAGTGGACCTTTGGCGATGGGCATGTTTTTTTTCGCGCCGGGCGCGGATGGGAAAAGATAGCACGGAGATAGTGGCTAGTGACTAGTGGCAAGTGGCTAGGTAGCACAGGCAATCGTGCCTGTGGGCGAGTGTCGCGGGTGAATCCCGCGTTGCTCGCTACGTTGGTTTGGTGCGGTGGAAAACCTAGAGGCAAAGGCTGTCGCTGCTTCGCAGGGACACAGGCAGGATTGCCTGTGCGACTTGAAGAGGTGGCGTCGAGCGGCGGCGGAAAATAAAAATGGAAGGGATGCGCGGCTCAGGGCCCAGCCCTCTAAATGAATAAAGGATTCCCGAAGCTGCGTTCCCTTCCGTTGATGAGCATGTACCAAAAAGGAGAAACGGGCTATCGGGGAGATGCTGTAGTGCGTTGATTCAACACAATGTGTTGAATTTTTCAGTGATGGCGAGAATGTGAGGCGAAGGGATCGAGGGCGTGATTTGGCGGACGTCGCCTGTGGCTTTGCCACGGCGCGCACACGGGCGAGAACGCCCATGCTACTTACGGCGAGTAGCATGGGCAATCCTGCCGGTGCGAAATTGAGTGGCGAATCAACGAACCATCGGGCCATTCGAGGGGCGCGCGCGGCTGGTGATTGCCGGGACTGTGAATGGTTCAACCTGTACCTCACAGAATGTGAGGTACGCACAGGCTCGAAAGCCTGTGCCACAGGCTGAAGCCTGCGGCACGGGCTGAGCTTGTTGCACGCGCTTGTTAGGATGCGGCGGGCGCGGGGACTTTGATGTGAAGCATTTGTGCCAGCGCCAGCAATTTTTCTTTTACGGAGTTGCCGTCGGTAACTGCCGTGGGCAGATCGCCGGAGCTGAAGGCGGCGGTGGCTGCGTCCCACAGAGACTTCGCGCTGGTGAATTGATCGTTGGTGGCAGCGGGAAGTTTGTGCGCGGCGGAGAGCTGGCTGACTTTTGTGCTCACGGACGAAAGGAGCGGAGGCAGCGAAGATGAAAGGTCGTTCCACTGTTTGGTGAATTCGTCTTTCTTGGCTCTGGCGGCGGTGGCGAGATCGGTGATCTGGCCGGGCAAAGCTTTTGCGGCCGTGAGCGCTCCGGAGTAGTCGCCGTTGTTGTAGGCGGTTTGCGCGGAATTGATCGAGGCTTCGACGGCGGCGGTTTGGTCGGGAACGTATTTTTCGGAGAGCGACTTCACGGGACCGAAAGCAGTTTGCGCGGCGCTGATGGCGGCTTGGGCGGAAACTTTTTCACCGTTGCCGCAGGCGGCGGTGACAATGAGGAGAAGCGCGGCGGCGACTGCGGGTAGAGCAAGTTTGCGTCGATTCATGGCGTGTCCTTTTGAGTACTTTTTTGTGAAAGATGAGAGCGGGGCCTGGTGACGTGGGCACGGTAACGGAGGGGCGTGGTGTGTGTCAATGCGTTTGAAAGTGGGGCAAGTGGCACGTGTCAGTAGCACAGGCAATCTTGCCTGTGTCGCTGCGCGAGCAGCGACGAATTTTGCTTTGTGGCTCTCTGCTCGCAACGAAAACCGGCGAACATCGCGGGATTGACCCGCGCTGGTCGCCCACAGGCAAGATTGCCTGTGCTACCTAGGAGCGCGGAGGTATGCTTCATGGCATCTAAGAGGTAGTGGCGCCAACCGCTCGAGTGCTGATCCCGGCGCCAGCATTCGACCATGAAAGACATTTTGATACGAGTGGCGATGATCATCGCGGCGTGCGCGTTTGCGTGCGCGCTGGCGATGCTGCTCGTGGCCGTGCTGGTGCACGTGGACCAGCACATTTTTCGCGAACGCGCGGAGCGGCTGCGCAACGATATTATTGGGATCACTCCCCGGCAGACCACGCTCGCTTCGGAAGACGCGATGCTTTCCAGTTGGACGGACAGCGTGACACGGTCGACTCCCTGCGACAAAAACTTCTGCGACATTCGCATCGTGGTGGAGCGGCCGTTCACCGACGCGCTGCAGGCGCTGCTGGTGGCGACGGTGCCGCGCGGGCTGCGCGTTTTCAAATTTTTGGGCGGGCGGCCGGCGAGCGCGGACGGACGGATCTACGTGCGCAACGGGTACGTGTGGGGCGCGTCGTTCGCGCTGACGTCGTACGTGTATGCGAAGCCGGGCGACGCGCACTGGCCGGATGGATATTTTATTGTGGGCACGGTGAGGACGCTGCCGTGGAGCCGCCACTGGGGCGTGGACCAATACTCGTATCCGGCAAGCGGCGCGGAGTATGGGATCGACCAGTCGTCTGAAAATTGCACGCAGTGCGTTTCG
Organism: uncultured Acidobacteriota bacterium; assembly: GCA_963702125.1. GTDB lineage: Bacteria > Acidobacteriota > Terriglobia > Acidiferrales > UBA7541 > Palsa-295. The sequence goes on along the minus strand of OY969716.1, from coordinate 893,573 downwards.
CTGACGGTGGATTTTTCACCGTACGCTTCGCGCGCGCAAATGGAGAGGCTGTCGCGCTACAACTACGAATGCTTGACGGCGGAATCGGTGTGCACGACGGCGGAGGATTTGCTGCCCGTGGCGGCGCATGAGATCGAGACGGCGGTGAAAGCCGATCCGCTGGAAACGCCGGTGTGCGATCCGAAAGATTTGCCATTGATGAGCCGGGATGCGGATAGCGTGGGGATTTTCATCGTGAAAAAAGTGACGCCGGCGAAGGCGCCGCGGACGGCGCGTGGCAAGGGCGGGAAAAAGCCGGCCAAGAGTTCGTGGGAGACGCTCGACATTCAGCTGGAGGCGCGAATCAAGCGCGCGGAATCTTGGGATGTGGGCACCACGCGGAAGCTCGGGCTTAATCGCGAGCTGGTGGATTTGGCGCCGGACACGCCGGCGATTAATGTGGGCGATCGAGTGATCGTGATGTTTGACCGGCCTGAGGGCGACGCGCCGGATGCGCCGGTGCGAGCGAATGTGTGCGGCGTGGTGCTTTCGACGCCGAGGAATTTGACGGCGGCGCGGGCCGGGGCGGCGCTGGACCAGAGAGTGTCGCCGCTGGCGGCGTATGAGGATGGGTATGCGGCGCAGAAATGAGACGGGGCACACGCGCGCGCGAAGCGCGCGCATCACACGGGCGAACTCCAGCCTGTGCCACTTGCTTTCTTACCTAATGTGATCGTGCAAGGTTGTGGTGCGGTGCGTGCACTGGCGATGGCTAAACCCGCACCTCACAGAATGTGGGGTGCGCACAAGCGAAGGACGGCCTGTGCCACCAGCTTAGCCCGTGGGTGCGGCGACCGCCAGGTTGGCTGCCGGACTTTAGGCGAAGGGGTTTTCGTCGGCGCTGGGACCGTAGATGCTGGGGATGGGGACGTTTAGTTCGCGGAGGTAAACGCTTAGCTGGCCGCGGTGGTGGATCGAGTGATTGAGGATCAGAAAGCGGACGGCGGCGGCGCGCGGCATCGCGAGTCCCGGCTTGCCGTTGAAAACAACGGTCCACACTTTTTGTGCGGCTTCGGGAGTGAGGCCGGCGATGTAGGCGTCGGCGGCTGCGGTTCCACTGTCGAAAATTTCCAAAATTTCCTTTGTGGAATCGGCCTGGCGTTGATTGAATCCGTTCGCGGTCGGCTCGAAGAGATCCTGGGTGAGAATGCGCGCGAAGTTGCCGTTGATGCTGGCGGTGTGGAGCGCGAGCTGGCCGAGAGACATGGACTTTTCGCTGGGCTTCCAGCTGAGCTTGCCGGTGGGGACGCGATCGAGAAGTTTGCGCGTGGTGGCGGATTCCTGGCGAAATTCGGCGAGGATCGGTTCTAGGGCTGGGGTGGCGGCGGTGGCTTGCGACATGCGTATCTCCTTTTTGTGCGCGCGAGTTGGAATTGGTGGTCTTAAAACTAAAACGGGAACGAGAGTTTTTGGTTATGCGCTGAGATGAATTGGCCGGGACGCTTTGTGGGCCGAGTATATACCAAGGACGGGCGGTGGTCCCGCTGAAGCGGGAGCCACCGCAGTCCGGGAGAACCGGGCGATTGGTGCGCTCAGTTTACGATCGCCTTGGTGCGTCGGCGCCGACAGGGCTTTGGCCCTGTCGGACGTGGTGGTCGCAGCAGGCAGGGAGGCCTGCGGGGGCGTTTTCGTATTTGTCGTGGTGGCGGACCCAGCTCATGGGCATCGAGAGGCCTTCTTCGCCGCGGCCGACGGGCGTCCAATCGAGGATGTGGTACACGCCGAGAAGCGGTTCCAGGCCGCGGCCGTAGGTCGAGTACGTGTGAAAGATCTCGGCGCCTTTGCGCGCGAAGACGCTCAGGCCGGGCGCTTCGGGCTGGGTGAAGACGGCGGTTTCGTAATTGTAATTTGGAATTTTCGCGGTGGTTTGCTCGGGCGTGAACGAAACGCCGTAGTCGAAATTGAAATCGCACGAAAGCGACGACACCCAATTGAAATTCCAGCCCATGCGTTTGCGGAATTCTTCGATCTGCGCGATCGGCGCGCGCGAGACGGCTGCGAACGCGACGTCGCGCTGCTCGAGGTGCGGGATCGAGCCGGTGAAGCCGTCGGCCGCCAGCGAGCAGCCGGGGCAGCCTTCGGGCCAGTCGGGGCCGAGCATGAAGTGGTAGATGGCGAGCTGGCTCTTGCCGCGGAAAAGTTCAGCGAGCGTGACGCGGCTGTGCGGCGCGTCGAAGGTGTAGTTTTGTTCGACGCGCTCCCACGGGAGGTCGCGGCGCTGGCGGGCAAGATCGTCGCGGAGGCGCGCGAGCTGCTTTTCTTTGGTGAGGAAATCTTTGCGAGCGGCGAGCCACTCGCGGTGCGTGGCGATGCGGGGTTCGTTTATGGAGTCGGTGACTTTTATTTGTGTGGCTGCGCTCATGAGTGCTTCTCCTTTTGATTAGGCGATTGCGGTGCGTTGAGTGCGGAAAGTTTGCGCGAGTGGAACAGTTTCGCGGCGATGGCGGCGCCGCTGCCGGCGGAGATAGCGCTGGCGGCTACGATGGCGGCGGTGGTTAGGCAGAATGGGCACATTCCAGGCTCCTGCTGGTACGACGCGCGACAAATAAAAAATCGACAACAACATCCTGGGCCTTGTGAATCGGGCCGCAAAAGCTGCGGCTTGTGGCGCGAGCTGTGGGGTTGTTGAGATGGCTCAACCCGGGACCAACTGAGAGTTGGTCCCGCTCAGGGCCGCAGAGCGGGACTGAGCTGCAGCTTGCTGCGCTCGCCAAGAGCACACAGGCAACAGCGGCCTGTGCCACTTACTGGCTCGCCGACGGTGGCTGTGGTCCGACGGCGATGGTTGCCAGAATCGCGATCGTCGCTCGTCGGACGACAGCCGGGTCGGCTATCCCACGTGCTTCTTTTTTGCGACTTTGGCTTCGGCGCGGTCGCGGGCTTTGTTGTTGATGCTGGGCCAGCCTTCGCCCATGCCTTTTTTCACTTCGTCTTCGACCAAGCCGAAACCGTGGTGATGGAAGGTGATGACGGTGACGCCGTTTTCTTCCTTCAAGCGGTACTGGACGTTATTGACGACGGGAAACGAAAGCATCAGCGGGCCGGAGAATTCCAGCAGCGTGGGGCGCTTGATTGCCTGCACGTTGGCCCAGAAATGGCCGTTGCCGTTGCCGAGGTCGCGATACCAGCGGCCGCCGGGCCACGCTTCGAGCTTGAAATCCATGGGGCCGTTGGGCGAATCGAGGTGCTGCAGCTCTTCGAGCAGCGATTCGAAGGTGACGTCGATCGGCGCATTCACTTTGACAACTTGTTCGATTGTGATGGTGCAGCTTTCGATGGACTGCGGTGCGATGGCCGGTAGCATGATCGTGATTCCCTCCTAGGAATTCGCAGCGTCCGATTCGTTTGCAGATTAGACGCGGCGTTGGTGCATTTGCTGCCGCGATTGCAGGCGCTGCGGCGGCTTTGTGATGCTTCGACAAAAAATCGCCACGAATTAGTTCTGTTTCATTTTTGCTTCGGCGCGTATCTTCACGCGCGCGAGTTGATGCGACCAGAAATGCTCGAAAGTCTTCGTCCACTCGTGGAGCGGGCGAAGCGCTTCTCCGTTCGTTCGGTAGAACATTTGCTTGCCTTCGCGGCGCGATGAGACCAGACCGACATCGCGCAGCACTTTCAGGTGCTTCGAGACGGACGGCTGCTCCATGCCGAGCGCGAGGACGATTTCGCCGACGGGCTTTTCCGAGGCCGCGAGGTAATTGAGGATGTCGCGGCGGCGGGGTTCGGCGACGGCGTTGAAGGCGTCGGAGGTGGTGGAGGCTCGAGGCATGAGAGCATCATATTCTTGTATGGGAATATGTGTCAAGGGAAATTTTTTCAGGGCTGGCGCGACGAGGTCTGAGCGGAAGATCGACGCGAACGCGAGGCCGCGCTCGAAGAAAAGCGGAGAGGGGTCCTTCGCTGCGCTCAGGATGACGGGGCCGCTGAGGAGCGCGGCCCCCGGGCGACAACGGCAAAGGCACACAGGCCAAGTCCAGCCTGTGCCACTCTTGGCTCCGCGCGGAAGTAGGCGTGGCGTGATACCTTCGAGGTTGATGCGGACTCGAGTGAAAGTTTGTGGTGGCGCTGTGATGCTGGCGCTGGAGGTGGTGTGTTTTGTGGGGGCGCAGGGCGTGTCGGCCGTGCATGGGAAGGTGGTGGATTCGAAGGGGGCGCCGATAGCGGACGTGATTATTTCGGGGAGCCGCGATCCGTCGGGGCAAGGATCGACGTCGATCGCGAAGACGGACACCCAGGGAAATTTCACGCTGACCTTCCCCGGCAAGGTGATGCATTTTTTGAAAGTTGGGTACGAGCCGAAGATGGTGGTGATCACGCCGCGCGCCACGCCGCAGCAGTACATGCTGGAAACGGCGAGCGACGATTTCACTTTGCGGCCGTGCGACAAACTTGCGCCGCACGAGAAAGCGTTTGGCGACAACGATCTGCGGTTCAGCGGCAATCCGAAGGAATTTGTTTCGGCGAGCGCGGTGCCGGATACGGATTTTTTGAAATTCGGCTTGCAGCCCAAGGGCGATACGAACGCGCTGGAAATCTGGCTCGGGCATTTCGCGATGGACATCGAGCCGGAGGACGAGCTGCTGATCCTGGCGGAAAGTTTTGGCGCGCGGAATATTCTGGCGCAGGGAAAAGGCACGGTCGGAATCGATACGACGGGAACGCGCGCCGGGAAGCGGTGGCGGCACTGGTCGATTTCGGGGCGCGGCGGCGCGTTTTACCAGAATGCGACGGATGTCGAGGCGAAAGTGTTTGACGGGATTATCGCGACGGCGTGCGGTGATCTGGAGCCACAGCAGGAAAAAGTGAAGAAGAAGGCGACGGACTTCCCTCCCCCGACGCAGTGATGCAGAAAATGAATCGCTACCAAGCGGCTGCTGTGATCTTCGGCCTTCTACTGCTCGCTTTGAGCGGAGCGGGCGCGGTTACGCGCATCCAGCGCGGCCGCGTGGTTGGAGCGGACGGTCAAGCGCTCGATGGAGTGAGCGTCACAGGTTTCGCGGCGGAGTGCTGTACCTACAATCACATCAAGACGGACGCGCACGGACAATTCTCGTGGGACCTGCAGACTTCGGTGTTCCATTTTTCAAAGGAAGGCTATCAGCCGTTGACGATCGTCGATCGCAATCACAAGGTCCCGCACCGGGCGGTGATGCAACGCGTGGACAAAACTAAAACCGTGCACTCCTGCAATGACGTGAAATTCCCGGCCGTGAAGGGCGACGATCTGTGGTTCAAGCTTCCCGATGGGTTCAAGTTGTATCAGTCGGCTGGGATCGACTTGATCGAGATAAGCATCTGGAAGCACGACGATGCGGCGCGCGCACGAGTCATCTATTTCTGCCCGGCAGGCTGCAGCGATGACGCGCCGGACGCCTGGTACCGCGATTCGAGCGAATTCGCAGAGCACGCGATATTCACCGAGCATGGCGTTCTGACCGGAGCGGATGCGAGCGGCGTCAAAGACGGACTGGCGTGGCGGGCGTTTCGGACGAACTGGATCTCTATGCGTTACGAGGGTGCGAGGCCCGAACTTGCGAAACAGTTCGATGCAGCGATCGACCAGCTGTGTTGGCTCGACGTCGACAAGGAAATCCAAGAAGCGGAAGCGGCTCAACGCGGAATCGACAAACAATAATCGCGAACGCCGTAGCGGTGGGCAACGTTTCACAGTTCGCACGCGACTCATATTTGACGTGGGAGGCGCGTTGTATAATTGCGCGCAGCGGTTTCATCTCTGAGGGAACTTCAAGGAGCAACGGAAATGCGATTTGCGAAGAAGTTTGTGCTGGCGGCGTTTTTTGTGGCGGCGGTGGGATGCTTCAGCGCGGCGAAGGCGCAGTCTGCGGGCGATGATGTGAAGGCGGCGGCGGACAAGACGGGCGACGCGACGAAGACGGCGACGAAAGATACGGGTCACGCGACGAAGAAAGCGGCGACCAAGACAAAGGATGCCACCAAGACCGCGGCGGACAAGACGGCCGATGCCACCAAGACGGGCGCGAAGGACACGGCGCACGCGACCGACAAGGCTGCAACCAAGACGGCGGATGCGACGAAGACGGGCGCGAAGAAGACGGGGAGCGCGGTGAAGAAGACGGCGAAGAAGGCGACTGGCGACGATCAGAAGCCGGCGGATACGGCTACGAAGCCGGACTGACACACGATTTGAGAAGAGAGTGAGGGCGTTTCGTCCGGCGCGGGTTTGTGCGTCGGGCGGGGCGCCTTTTTTTTGTGCGTGGGTGGTGAGAAAGGCAAAGGTACACAGGCAACAGCGGCCTGTGCCACTTGCGTTCTTACCAAATGTGATTGTGCTCGGACTGGACGATTTGCCAGCACTGTGGATCGCGCAACTTTGGGGCAAGTTCAAAGGTACACATGAGAGAAGTAAGTCTGTGGTACAGGCTGGAGTTCCCCTGGGAACCGCCTTCGCGATGTTGCGCGACGGCGTGTGCTTCGACGAATCGATCTTTGCGGCGGTGTAAGGAACCTCGGCTCAGCCCGGTGTCCGTCTTGTCCGTCCAGGACCATGCACAGGTGGGGCGAACCGTGATCCGGACAATCCTGATGTTCCTTTGAGCACGAATAGAAGCTTGTCGCATCGCACGCAAATGCCCTATGCACACGCATGCCTGTTTTCATAGAAGACGGACAGTCTATGTTACAGCGCGCTGCGCTCGCCTCAGAGGCACGGGCGCTGGCGCCTGTGAGACGCCGACAGGGCTTGGGCCCTGTCGGACGGGCGCGCGCGTTGCGCGTCACAGCGCCGCGAGAGTGTACGTGGCGGAAATTCATTGGGCCAGCAAGAATTTAGAGCGTGGCAGTGAGGAGCAGCGCGTCGTCAACGGGATTCGAGTAGTACCGGGGGCGGCGACCTACGATGTGGAATTCGCGGCGGTGGTAAAGGCGGAGCGCGTCGTCGTTGGCGGCACGGACTTCGAGGATGGCTTGTGTGGCGCCCTCGGCGCGCGCCCAAGCAAGCGCGCGATCGAAGAGATCGCTGCCGACGCCGTGCTTGCGCGACTCGGGTGCGACGGCGATGTTTAGAATTTCCACTTCCGGCGGGATGTTGCGCGCCACAACGAAGCCGACGACGGACGGCCCTAGCGCGCTTTCACCGGCGATACGCTCGGCGACCCAGCCGACCATTTCGCCGGCTTCGACGCGTTCGTAATCGAGGCGGCTCCACTGCGCGATCTCCGGACAGGCGCGTTGAATGGCGAGCACGGCTTCGACGTCTTGAGGCTGAAGTTCGCGAACGGCCACGGGCTACCGAGCCTTCGTGCCGGTTTCGGCGTCACTACGGCGGACGTAGTTGGCGTCGAGCGTGAGCGCGTCGGAAAATTTTCCTTGCTGCGCGCGCGTGACGGCGAGTTGCCCGATCCACGGCGCAAGCACGTTGGAGGCGCGGAACACTTTCACGCCGGCGGGATCGAGAAGATGAGTCACAAGTTCCGGTTCTGTGGCGACCACGGCGACTTCCCCGCCACCGGAGTGTGAATGGATCAGCGCGAGAAGTTCCTCGCCGCTCACGACGCACTCGTCGCCCTCAAGGTGAAGGCCGTCGATCACGCGTCGATACGCCGCCGCATAGAACTGCCCGCGCCGCGCGTCCACCACAGGGACCACCCACGCCGCCGGGTACGCGCACTGCGCCGCGACGGCCTCTAGAACACTCACGCCGACCACAGGCTTCGCATAGGCCTCTGACCATGCCTTTGCGGACGCCAGCCCCACCCGCAGCCCTGTGAACGAACCAGGTCCGGCAGCGACGGCGAATAGCTCAAATTGGTCGAGTTTGAGGCCCAGTTCGGCCAGCAGAAACTCAAGTTGGCGGAAAATCCGGGAGGAATACGCCTCTTCGCCCCACGTGGAAACGACACCCAGGACGGCTTGATCGCGCAAAACAGCAACGCTTCCGCCGCGGGAAGAGGTGTCGAGTGAGAGGCTTAACACCGCCCCAGTATAGGGCAATTTGGGGGCCAAAGTTACTGAAAACATTCGATTTCGGGCTACCCGAATCTCCCCGCTTCCAGGCGGGATTCCCTTGACCTTTACTTACCGTGTGCCTAAACTTTCAATATGCTTTCCGCGGAGGGGAGTTCCACCTATGGAATTTAAGCTAGGCGAAAAAGTCGTGTACCCGAACCATGGCGTTGGGATCATCGAACAGATCAGCTATAGCTACCTGAACGGCCGCTCCGAGCGTTTTTACATGCTCAAGATTCACTCCAGCGGACTGAAGGTGTCTGTCCCGCAGGCAAACGTTGAATCCGTTGGATTGCGCCCTGTGATTCGCAGCGGGCAAGCCGGCGCCGTACTAACGTTTCTTGAGAATGGCCGCTCCTCCTCTCACCACGACTGGAAGCACAGATTCAAAGAAAACTCCGACAAAATGCGCACCGGATCGCTGATGGAAGTGGCGGCGGTTTTAAAGGGCCTTGTGGCCCTGAGCCGCACCAAGCCGCTTTCGTTCCGCGAGAAGAAAATGCTGGAACGCGCCAAATATCTGCTGGTGAGCGAACTGGCCACCGTGCGGAATACCTCCGAGTCGGCGATTGAAGCGAACCTGATCCGCGCATTGGCGAAAGCGAAGCTGACGATGCCGGAATCGGCACCCGCAGCGGAATAGCCTCTCCCAGCAGCTGAAAAGTTTTGAGAGAACGGCGCTTCGGCGCCGTTCTTTTTTTTGTGCCTACACTTTTGTTAGACGCCGCCTGCCGAGAGAAGTTGCCTGAAGTTCCGCCGATGAAGCTTCAGTACCGTCCTGTCTAAACGCGCTATTAGAGTTTATGGAAACAGGGGGACGCGAAGGCCCGCTGCGCCGCGCAGGGCGACTTACAATTTACAGTGAAGAGCTAGCTTCGCCAGAGACTTGAGCGGCGAAGCCTTTTGCCCCGCTGGCAGACTCGGTGCGAGTGGAACCGGCGGATGGGCGACGAATGACGCAAAAGTCCACAGACCTGAAACCGCTCAGCGCGCCTCTTAGCGCCATCGCGAAGCCCGAAGAGCGCGAACTGGCGCTGAAGCTCGAAGAGCACGCCGCGATTCAGGCGGAACTGGCCGAGCGCGAATTGAAGGCCGAGGATTTGCGCGCGGAGCTGGGTGCGTTTGAGAAGCAGTATCTGCACCACGTCGGGACCTTGTACGCCGAACTCGACGAATTGAAGGCCCAGATTGCTGCGCGGCGTGCCGAGGCGAATCCAGCGGATCAGAAGGCGAAGTCATTTGCTTGCGATGCGCGGACGCGCGCGGAAGAAACCAAAGCCAGCGCGGGTGAAAAAAGCGACGTCGCGCCGAGAAGTTTTGAGGCGACGCCGGAGATGAAGCGGCTGTATCGCGAAGTGGCCAAGCGAATTCATCCGGACCTGGCGTCCGAGGCCGCGGACCGTTCGCGGCGCGAAGTACTGATGGCCGAAGCGAATGGCGCCTACGAATCCGGCGACGAGACGCGGCTGACGAAAATTCTAACGGGTTACGAACACAGCCCTGAGGCCGTGAAGGGAGACGGCGCAGGCGCCGATCTGGTTCGCGTGATCCGGCGGATTAGCCAGGCGCAGGCTCGCGTGGTGGAGCTGGATGACGAGACGGCGAAGCTGGTGCAGTCCGATTTGTACAAGCTGAAATCGCACCTCGATGAAGCGAAGGCGCTGGGGCGCGACGTGCTGAGCGAGATGGCGGCAAAAGTGGCCGAGCAAATTTCGCGAGCGAAGTCGCAGTTGGACAAGGCGGCATCCACGCGCTGACGGGATCTGTGGCCGGCGTGCGCCGAGAACTCATGGAAACGATCGAAAAACCGGCGGCGGGCGGGCTGGTCGTTCGCAAGAACGGCGCGCAGGGGCTTGCCATTCGTTCGGCAGCGCTGGTCCGGCGCGGCATCGAAGATCTTTCCCGCGAATCGAATTGGACGCGCAAGCCGGCGTTCGTAGGAAGGGCTTCGAAGGTGGCGCTATCGTCGCACGGCTCGGTGTGTGCGATTTCCGCGGAGACTCGCGGCACCGCGCCGCGCGTCACAATCTACGATCTGCACAATAGCTTCGGGCAGATGGCGCTCGCCGTTCCCGGTGAAACGCCGGCGCTCGCGAAACACTTGCCCGCCAGCTTCGCGTGGTCGCGCACGGGAAGTTATTTGGCCGGCGCGTGGGCGGCGTGGCAGCCTGCGATTCATGTGTTCGATCTCGAAGGGAAAGAATTCACCGGCGCGTTTGGAAAATTCCAGAAGCTGCCGTCGCACGTCGCGTGGTCGCCGAACTCGGCGTACATTGCGGCGGCGACAATCGGCGGCAAGTCAGCTTCGCTGCGCCTGTGGGCGTCGGGCTTGCGCGGCGCACCGCCGATGCAGGATGCGCCGCTCGCGGTAGCGGGGCTGCCCGACTGGCTCGAGCGACAGACCTACGAAGCGGAGTTTGGCGAAGAGGGCGCGTTCCACGGCTACGGCAATACGGTCTTCAGCCCCGACGGAAAGCGAATCGCAAGCGTGGTGGAAATCCAGGGGGAGTGGGCGGACGACGCAATCCTCATCGCGGAAGTGCCGTCGCTGAAGCGAGTGCAATCGTTTCAAGCGCAGGGTCACGTGAGCGATCTCACGTGGCTTGCGGGCGGCGACGCGCTCGTCTATTGCGCAGCGTCGCGCGCGTATCGCCTCGATTTCGATCCACTCGAATCGCAGCAGCTTCCCTTTGACGCGGAATTCTGCGTCGCGCATCCGACGCTGCCGCTGCTCGCGTGCTACACCTCGTGGCACCAGGATTCGGCGAAGGGTCATCTCTTCATCGCCGACCCACGCACCAACACGCGATACGACGAGTGCGAAGCCGATGGTGTGGTGGAAATTCGGTGGAGCGAGGACGGCGCGAAGGCCTACGCCGTTTCCAAAGACGGCATGGCGTACATCTACGAGCCGGACTTTCTGTAGTTCATTCCCATAAAAAATTACGATGCAGTGCCGTAGAGGCGCGCGGCCAGTGGCAGATTCGGATCGGCGTTCAGCGTCGAGTCCGAGTGAATCCCTGCGGCGTAGCTTGCGTAGCCGGCGGCGGCAATCATCGCGGCGTTGTCCGTGGAAAGCGCGCGGCTGGGGAAAAATGCCACGCGACCAGCGCCCTTAGCTTCTTCCTCGAAGCGCTTTCGCAAAGCGCTGTTCGCCGCCACGCCGCCCGTCACCAGGATCGAGTTCGCACCGGTCTCCGCGGCGGCAGCAAGCGTGCGCGTTACCAAATCCTCCACCACCGCGCGCTGAAAACTCGCGATCAAATCGAGTGTCGGTTGCGTACACAGCGGCTTAAGCGCCGCTGCAGTTCGCTCGCCGCGCGTTAGCGCTTCTCGTCGCGTCGCAATCTCCGGCTCAAGTTCTTTGTGGCGCTGCAGGTGGTACAGCACGGCCGTCTTGATCCCGCTGAAACTGAAGTCGTGCTGGTTGCCCGTCATTTTCGGCGTCGCGAAGCGAATCGCTTTCGAATCGCCGTGCGCGGCGAGTTGATCGACCACCGGTCCGCCGGGATATCCGAGCGCGAGCATGCGCGCCACTTTGTCGTACGCTTCGCCCGCAGCATCGTCACGCGTGCCGCCGACGCGCGTGTACGTGAACGGCCGCGAGCCGTCTCCCGCTACGCGATACAGCATCGTATGGCCGCCGGAAACAATCAGGCACAGCGCAGGCAGCTCCGGAATTGCAGTGCCCGTCATACTCGCCTCAAGAAACACAGCGTGGACGTGTCCCGCCAAGTGATTCACACCGATCAGCGGTTTGCCCAGCGACATCGCGAGCGCCTTGCCGTAGGTCATGCCGACCAGCAGCGCGCCCACGAGACCGGGCCCCTGCGTGACCGCAACCGCGTCAACATCCTTGAGCGCGATTCCCGCCTGTGAAACCGCCTCGCGCACCACAGGAACGATCTGCCGCAAATGCTCGCGCGATGCGAGTTCGGGCACCACGCCGCCGTACTTGCGGTGAATGTCCACCTGCGACGCGACCACGCTCGAAAGCACACGCTTGCCGCTTTGCACCACGGCCGCGGCAGTTTCGTCGCAGGACGATTCGATTCCCAGGATGTTCGGTTCAGCCAAGCTCAAGGAACACTCCGGCGCATCAGAGCGATGGGCGCCAAAATGACTATGGTAGCATAGCCATGCGGTGGGCCTTCCGGGTGCAGCGTTTCGCTGCAATTTATAAACGCCCTCGTCGCCGTTAAAACCCGGCTCCGGCTTCCGCAGTTTAAATCCAATTTTGAGGCGGTTTCCGCGATCAAGCGCGAACGTCCGCCCGGAGATTGCACCGGCAATGACCGAAAAATACCCACGCGTGCGCAAAGCCGTACTTCCAGTAGCGGGACTGGGCACACGATTCCTGCCCGCGACCAAAGCGATTCCGAAGGAAATGCTGACTGTGGTCGATAAGCCGCTGATTCAATACGCGGTGGAAGAGTGCATGGCCGCGGGGATCGAAAGCATTATTTTCGTCACGGGCCGCCGCAAAGCCGCGATCGAAGACCACTTCGATTTCGCGCCCGAGCTGGAGGCCTTCCTGAAAGGAAAAGGCAAAACGGAAATGGCCGAGATGGTGCACAACATCAGCGGCGACGCCCATTTCAGCTACACGCGCCAGAATGAAGCGCTGGGCCTCGGCCACGCCGTGCTCACCGCGCGCGAACTGGTGGGCAACGAGCCGTTTGCCGTGCTGCTGGGCGACGTGATCATGGAAAGCAAAGTGGCGGCGACGAAGTCTCTCGTTGAGATTTTCGGGCAGACCGGCAAAGGCGCGATCACCGTGCAGGAAGTGCCGCGCGAGCAGATTCATTTCTACGGCGTGGTGGATCCCGAGCCGGCGAAAGAAACAAAATGGGGCGATTCCCTGCTGCGCGTAAAAGGCATGGTCGAAAAGCCGAAGGCGGACGTTGCGCCGTCGAACCTCGGCGTTTCCGGCCGTTACGTCCTGCCCGCTGAAATTTTTGGATACCTCGAACACACTAAGCCGGGTGCGGGCGGCGAAATTCAGCTCACCGACGCGCTGCAGCAGCTCGCGAAGAATGAAGGTCTGTATGCGCACGTTCACGACGGCAAGACGCACGACGCGGGCGACAAAATGGGCTTCCTGAAAGCGACCGTGGAACTCGCGCTGCAGGACAAAAAGCTAGGCGCTGACTTCCGGAAATACCTGCGCGAACAGAAGTTTTAAGAGCGGGGATTTACGGCAGCGGTTTTGCAAAACCGGGCGGTTCGCGATGAGCCGTCCGTTTTTTATTTTTTCTTCCTGCTGCTGGATTTCTCGTTCGACGGCTTGGAGGAAGCGTTCTTCGATTCCGACTTCGAATCGGGCTTCGAATCGGACTTCGAGTCGCCCTTCGCCTCGGATTTCGACTCGGAGCTTTTGCTGTCGTCCGATTTGGATTCCGACGATCCGCCTTCAGAGCTTGAGCCCGATTCGCTCGTGCCCGAGGCAGGGCTCTTGCCCTTGTAGTCCGTCACATACCAGCCTGATCCCTTGAACTGAATTCCCGCAGCCGAAATCTGGCGCTCGGCCTTGGCGCCGCACTTCGGGCACTTCTTGACCGTGGATGCGGAAAACGGCTCAATCTTTTCGAAACGGTGACCACACTTCTCACACTTGTATTCGTAGAGCGGCAAACGGAACAACCTCCTGACGGTAAGGCCTCAAAAAATCATAGCACGGGTGCCGTTTTGCGCGTGAAGCAGACCCGGAGAACTGCGCCACGCGATTCCCAGTAAACTAGCGTCCGCGAACCCTGTGTTAGACTGGCCGTCGAGCCAAAAATGCCAAAAACGAAACCTGCCGAGCCCACCGCGGGCTGCCTCTACATCGTCGCGACACCGATCGGGAACCTGGACGACATCACGCTGCGCGCGCTGCAAACGCTGAAAACCGTCGATCTGGTCGCCTGCGAAGACACGCGCCAAACCAGCAAGCTGCTCTCGCACTTCGAAATTTCCACTCGCACCGTGAGCTACCACGAACACAACGAAATCACGCGCGCGCCCGAGATCATCATCGAGCTGGAGCAGGGCGCGCAGGTCGCTCTTGTGAGCGACGCAGGGACTCCGGCGATTTCCGATCCGGGCCACCGGCTCGTCAGCCTGTGCGTCCGCCACGGCGTGAAAGTTGTGCCGCTTCCCGGCCCGTCGGCATTCGTCACGGCGTTGGCGGCGTCGGCGATGCCCATCGAAGAGTTCACGTTCGTCGGATTCCTACCCGCACGGCCGACCGAGCGCCGCAAAAAACTCCGCACGCTCGCCGATGAACCGCGCACTCTCGCTCTCTACGAAGCGCCGCATCGATTGGTGGACACGCTTGAAGACGCGCTCGACCTGCTCGGCAACCGGCCCGGCATGATCGCGCGCGAAGTGACGAAGATGTACGAGGAATTTACGCGCGGCCACCTGGAAGATTTGCTCGCGGCCGTCCGCGCCAAGCCGCCGCGCGGCGAAATCACGCTGCTGATTGGCCAGTCGGATGGTGAAGCGCTGCACGCCGCCGAGCAGGACGCACATGCCAAGATGCCGCTCGCTTCCCGCGTGGCACAGATCATGAAAGAACGCAGCCTCGACAATAAAGCGGCGCTAAAGCATGTTGCACGCGAACGCGGAATCACGCGGCGCGAAGCTTATAAACAACTCCTGATTACTCGCGAAGAATAGTGCCATGGGGGGCGCGGCGTTGAGACGTTAGTCGCCCGAAGAGGCCGTGGACTGCGTGAAGAACGCGTCCACTTTTCCTAGAATTTCCTCGCCCGTGCCGGAGTGGTGCACCGCGTGGCGCAGTTCCCCACCGTTGCGAACGCCGTGAGTAAATAAGCTGGCGAACTGCTTCATCTTTCCCACCGCGTCCGGCATTCCCGAATCCATCAAATTGCGGAAGTAACCTGCGAGCAAGTGGTAGCGGTCCGCTTCGGTCGGCTCGGTGTACGCGCCCGTCGCGAGATAGTCGGCGATCTGTCGGAAGATCCATGGATTGAACGACGCCGCGCGGCCAATCATCACCGCATCGCAGCCGGTGGTTTCCACCATGCGTACCGCGTCCTGTGGCACGCGAATGTCGCCATTGCCGATCACCGGAATTTTCACCGCGGACTTCACGTCGCGGATTACGTTCCAGTCCGCCGAACCTGCGTAGCCCTGCATGCGCGTGCGCGGATGGACGGCGATGGCTTCCACGCCGATGCGCTCCGCCATGCGCGCCACTTCCACGGCGACGATGTGATTCTCGTCCCAGCCGGAGCGGATTTTGATTGTGAGCGGAATTTTCACCGCGTCGCGCACTGTGCCGAAAAGCTTTTCCAGGTGGACGAGGTCTTTCAACAGACCCGAGCCGCCGCACTTCACCACTTTTTTTACGGGGCAGCCGCAGTTGATATCGATCTGGTCGAAGCCGAGGTCTTCCGTCAGCGCGGCGGCCTTCGCCATCACTTTTGGCTCTGAACCAAAAATTTGCGCCGCGATCGGATGCTCGTCGTTGTCGAAATACAAATAATGAAGCGTTCGCGCCGAGTTGCGCGTGAGCCCCTCGGCGCTAGTAAATTCCGTCATGATCAGACCACACGCGCCGAGCCCACGGATTACGCGACGGAATACCGTATCCGTGACCCCGGCCATCGGCGCGAGCACGGTCGCCGGACGGATCAGTGTGTCCCGAATCTTCAGTTCGGTTGGAAACGTGGCGGCCATTTCAGTTTCGTAAAAGTCCTCGAAGTTAAAGTGCGGGATTGCCCGGCCCGCCGTCCTTTGTTGCGCGTCGCACCAAAAACGGAATCGGCGCCTTCGCCGGCACAGTTGCCGCAATCAGCGGCCGCGTGAGATGCGCCATCACAGCTTCGCGCGATCCGCCAAAGAAACTCTCCACCACTTGGCCCAAGGCTTGCGCTCGCGCATCGTCTTCGCTCAAATTCGGCGCGTACTTGTATGCGCGGCCAACTTTGCGACGCTCTACGACGCCTTTCCGCGCGAGTCGATCCATGATCGTCATGATCGTGGAGTAGGCGCGGGGTCGTCTTGCTGCAAGGCCATCGCGAATCTCGCGCACCGTGGCTTCGCCGAGCGGCCAGAGCGTATTCATGCAATCCAGCTCCAACGGAGCCAGATCGAGCACCGACCGCCGCGGAGACGCCGCTTTTAGAATTTCATCCTGCATAGCACGCTTCCATCACGCTGACTTCTTAGGCTCAGGAACTATCGCAGGCGCAGCGGCTTCGCCAGTCCCGTTCGAGCCGAGATATTGTTCCGTGCGCAGAATCTCGCGACGCAGCGCCGGATTGCGTTCGGTCCAGTCGCCGCCACCCGCAGCTGCTTCGATCGACGCGCGCATCGCGGCCATTTTTGAATCCATGTCGTCCAGGAAATGCAGCGCGATCGCCTCGCGCGTCTGCGGAAGCGCCGGCGAGCCAAATTCGAGTGAGCCGTGATGGCTTAGGATCAAATGCTCGACCAGAACCGCGAGTTCCGAGGGAAATCCCTGAATCGCCGCGATTTTTTCGCGCACCCGCCGCGCGCCGATGCTGATGTGCCCAAGCAAGCGGCCTTCCGTCGTGTACGAAATGCCGCGGCCATACGCGAGTTCATCGATCTTGCCAATGTCGTGCAGCACGATTCCCGCGAGCAGCAGATCGCCGTCGAGCTCCGGATAGTGCGCCACCACGGCGCGCGAAAGACCGATCAGCCCCACAATGTGCTCAAGCAATCCACCCGCAAACGCGTGATGCATCGTCATCGCAGCCGGCGCACGCTTTAGCTTCGGCGCGATCGCAGGATCGTCGATGAAACTCTCGAGGAGCTTCCGCAGCCATGGATTCTTCATCGCGGTTATAGACGCACGCAGATCCGCGTACAACTTTTCGACATCGTATTTCGTGTGCGCCAGATAATCCGCGAGATCGTATTCGCCGTCGCGCACCGAAACGATCTGCTCGATCGTCAGCTCCTTCTGCGCGTTGTAGAGCTTCACGCGCGCGCGCACCTGCACCACGTCGTCGCGCTCGAATGTTTTCGCGATCGCGTCGAACCCGTCCCACATTTTTCCGCTGATCGAGCCGGTGCGGTCAGCGAGCGCAAGTTCGAGCCAGGATTTTCCGGTGCGGGGAGAGTTGCGGACTTCCTTGCTGCGCACGAGGAACGTGCAGGTCACGGCTTGCCCGTCCTGCAGATCACAAACGTAAACTGCCTTCATTATCCATTCACTTTGGGGAACGGAACTTTCTTCTTGTCTTTCTTTTTCTTGTCGGCGGTGTCGGGCGTCGGAGCCACTTCGGTGATCACGCTCGCGCCCGGAACCGCTGCGGAGTCAATGTATCCCGGCTTCACCATCACGTAGCTTTCTTCGCGAAGCTCCGCGAGATAGTCGCGCATCGCGGGCGTCATACGCTCCATGTAAATCTTGTTCATGATTTCGTTTTCGACTTTGTCCATCGGCTGCAGGCCGGCCTGGTACTTCGCATCGACTTTCAGAATTTCGAAGCCGGTCTTGGTCTGGATCACGCCGGTGTACTGGCCTTTGTCGAGCTTGAACACCACGTCTTCGAGCGCCGGCGCGAGTTCTCCCTTGCCAAACGTACCCAGTTCGCCCGCCTGATCCTTCGCCGTCGAGCCCTCCGAATAGCGCTTCGCGAGTTCGGAGAAATCCTGGCCCTTGTCGAGACGCGCGTGAAGATCTTCCGCCTTGCGCTGAATCGCAGCCATTTCTTCAGGGCTCTTGCCGTCGGTGCTGAGGAAAATTTCCGAAAGTACCACTTGCTCGGGGCGCGTGAATTCGTTCTGGTGCGCGTCGTAATATTTCTTCACCTCGTCGTTGCCGATGTTGATGCGCTGCCCTACTTCCTTGCGGATCACTTCCTGCGTAAGCAGGTTGTTGCGGATTTGCGATTTGTAGTCTTCCCACGCGAGGCCGGACTTTTCCACTTCCTTTTCCAGGTCGTCGATCGTGGCGAGGTTGTTCTGCGCGCGCACCTGGTCGAGCTTTTTCACCAAATCGGTCTCGACGCTGATCCCCATGTCTTTCGCGCGCTGCACCAGCAGAGACTGGTCGATTAAGCCGCGCAGCAAATCCTTCGACTGGTCTTTGTATTCCGCTTCGGTTTTGTCCGCGGGGCAGCCTTGGCAGTCGTGCTGGATTTCGTCGCGCAGCTGCTGGTCGGCCTTCTGGTAGTCCGACGTGGTGATCACGTCGTTGTTCACGCGCGCGATGATTTCTTCCACCACCGACGCCTTTTCCTGCGCGTGGCTCGCCGGTGCCACCGCGACAGCCGTGAGAATTAGCCCCGTAGCCGTTGCGAGTCGCAAAGTATTCCGAAAATCGATAATTTTCATGAGTATCCCCTGCGTTTTCAGTCTATCGCTACGCTTGTAGTTGCTGCAATACGTTTCTAACCGCGCCCATCGGCCCGCCCTGATAGCCCTTCCAATCGATCCACAGCACGCCCGTAGGATCGAGCCGCATGCCCTTCCGCTTCCGCAGCAGCTTCACGAGCACTTCAGGGCCCAGCGGCGTGTCCTCGTAGAACTTGATCGCGACCTGATCGCCGCGGCGATCGACATTCGAAACGAAAAGCTTCTCCGCGAGCGCCTTGAGGACCGCGTAGTCGAGCAAATTCTCCACCGACGGCGGAGGCGGCCCGAAGCGGTCTTCGAGTTCGCGGCGAACTTCGGCGCGCTCGGTGTCTGTCGTGACGCTTGAGATGCGCTTGTAAATCCGCAGCCGCAAATTCTCGCTGTCGATGTACTCGGGCGGAATGCGAATCTCCTGGCCGAGGTTGAGCGTCGCACGCCGCTCCGGCGCAACGGCCTGGCCTTTGCGCTCGGAAACGGCGCGCTCCATCATCTGGCAGTACATGTCGAAGCCGACCGCTTCGATGTGCCCGTGCTGCTCGCGCCCCAGCAAGTTCCCTGCTCCGCGCAATTCGAGATCGAGCGCCGCGATTCGGAAACCCGCACCCAGGTCGCTGAATTCTTTCAACGCCGCAAGCCGTTGCCGCGCAATCGTGCTGAGCGGCGTATCCTGCGGCACGAGTAAATACGCGTAAGCGCGACGGTCGGAACGGCCGACTCTCCCGCGCAGCTGGTACAACTCAGAAAGCCCCATCCGATCCGCACGATTAATGATGATGGTGTTGGCTCGCGGGATGTCCAGGCCGTTCTCGACGATTGTGGTGGAAACCAGCACGTCTGCCTCGTTGCGCACAAACTGCAGCATCACTTTTTCGAGTTCGCTTTCTTTCATCTGGCCGTGGCCGACGATCACCCGCGCCTGCGGCACCAGGCGCTTGATCATCGCCGCCAGCGACACAATCGATTCGACACGATTGTGCACGAAGAAAATCTGACCATCGCGTGCCATTTCTTCTTCGATCGCGCGTTGCACCAGCGCTTCGCTGAACGGCGACACCGAAGTCTGTATCGCGAGACGGTCCTTCGGCGGCGTCTCGATCACGCTCATGTCGCGCAGGCCGACGAGCGACATGTGCAGGGTGCGCGGAATCGGCGTCGCGGACATCGTCAGCACGTCCACATTTTTGCGCATCTCTTTCAGCCGCTCTTTGTGCGCCACGCCGAAGCGCTGCTCTTCGTCCACGACGAGCAGGCCAAGGTCGGCGAATTTCACGTCCTTCGAAAGCAGCCGGTGCGTGCCGATCAAAATGTCCACTTTGCCGGCTTCCACATCCGCGACGACTTTCTTCTGCTCCTTCTCGGAGCGGAACCGGCTGATCATTTCGATCTTCACCGGAAACGCGGCGAAGCGCCGCTTGAACGTTTGAAAATGTTGGAACGCGAGTACCGTCGTCGGCGCAAGCACCGCAACTTGCTTTGAATCCGCGATCGCTTTGAACGCCGCGCGCATCGCCACTTCCGTCTTCCCGTAACCGACGTCGCCGCACACGAGGCGATCCATCGGCAGCGTCGATTCCATGTCGCGCTTTACGTCTGCAATGGCTTTGTGCTGATCGACGGTCTCTTCAAATTCGAAGGCGTCGTCGAATTCACGAGTGAAATTCGTCTCCGCCGGAAACGCGTGGCCTACGGAAAGCTTTCTCTCGGCGTAGAGCGCGAGAAGCTGGTCCGCCATGTCCGCAACGGATTTCTTGACGCGCGTCTTCCGCGCTTCCCAGACGGTAGTGCCCAGCCGGTCGAGCTGCGGTTCCACGCCGCCGAGCGATTGATACTTCTGCACCAGGTCGATGCGCGCGAGCGGCACGTAAACTTTCGCGTCGTCCGCGTAGCGCAGCAGCATGAATTCGCCGTTCGCGCCTTCCGCCGCAATCTGCCGCAGCCCTTCGAACTGGCCGATGCCGTGATCGACGTGCACCACGTAGTCGCCTGGTTTCAGGTCGCTGAAGTCGCTGAAGAAGCTCGATGTTTTCGGGCGCGGACGCGACGAACGCTGAGAGGGCGCGGGCAGCGTCTCGAACAAATCTGCATTGCCGTAGAGCGCGACTTTCGACTCGTCGAAAATCACGCCTTCCGTGAGCGGCGCTTTCGTCAGCACTATTGCAGAGCCCGGTGCACCGCTCGATTCCTCGGCGAGGCGCGACAGTGTGGCGCTGTCTTCCATCTCGCCCATGCGGTACGGCACTTCGAATTCGTGGCAAATATCCGCTAGGCGCTCCATCTCACCGGTGCTCGCGGCGGACACCATGATGTTTTCGCCCGCGGCGATACGCGTGCGCGCTTCGGCGATGAATCCGGGCACGTTGCCGTGAAACTTCGTCGTCGGATGCGTTTGCAGCACGCGCGACTTCGCCGCGGCATCGGCCGTCGCGTCGAGAAGTCCGAGCCGCTCGATCACCAGACGCGGCGCCATCTCAAGCGCGAGTCCCCACTCCTCGTCGTCGAAAATAAATTTGTTCGGCGGCTCGGCGAGCGGGTCCTGCGAAGACTCAAAACCCTCGGCAAGCTGCGTCCGATATTTCACGAGCGCTTCAGCAATCAGCTCCGGCTCGTCCAGCACGATTACCGGGTCGGCCGCGAGATCGAAAATCGTCCCGTTGCGCCCCACGCGAAGCGCCTCGCGAAACTCCCAGCCCGGAAACAGCGCGAGCGGCGCTTCCCCGTCGTGATCCGCTGCACTTGCAATCGCCGTCGCGCGCATCTTCGCGATCAATTCCTCGCGCAGCGGAAATTCCGTCAGTGGCATTAGCGTCGCGCGTTCCACAGGACTGGTCGAGCGCTGCGTGTTCGCGTCGTACGTGCGAATCGATTCGATCGTGTCGCCGAGCAGTTCGACGCGCACCGGCTGCGTTGTTTCGGGCGAAAAAATGTCGATGATGCCGCCGCGGACGGCGTACTGCCCCGGCATCTCGCACGTCACCTGCTTGTCGTAGCCGGCGCTGGAAAGAAATTCGAGCAGCGCCTCGTGCTCTATGGTCTGGTCGCGTGCAATCGTCAGCGCCAGCTTCGAATAAAAATCGCGGTCGCGCATCCGCCATGTGGCCGCGTGGATCGGCGTGATCATCACGTCGGCGTCGCCCGTCGCAAACCGCCAGAGCGCAACGGCGCGATCCTCGGAAATTTCCGCGTGCGGAGAACGCGCGTCGTAAGGAAGTACTTGGTACGACGGCAAATGGACCACGCGCTCGCCCGGCTTGCCCGTCACGGCGCGATAGAAATAGCGCAGCGGCTCAACCAGCGCTTCGGCGCGCTGATTCGAATCCACCACCAGCACGATCGGCCGACCCATCTCCGCGAACGCCAGCGCCGCCGCGAGCGCCTTCGCCGGATCGGTCAGGCCCGACACGCGCACCTCGCCGCCCTTGCGCTTCAGCGCATCGAACGACTCTTCGAGCGCAGGATGGCGCGCAACACGGCCGAGAAGCTCGCTAACCGGAGGCAAAATCATGCGTGAGTTTGTTTGATTTTCTCGATCAACAGCGCGGTCGAATACCCAGGCTCAAGTGGAATCTTTACAACTTTCGAAACTGTGGGCGCATGCGGATCTACCGGAGCAGCGGCCTTAGTGGGACGTTCTGGATGCGCAATTCCAACCGCGTACACATCGGGCTTCAGCTCCGACAAGTAAATGCTTAGCTCCCAACCGGTCATTGCAACAGCATCGACCACCGAAACCGCGGCGACAACTTCGGCGCGCTCCTGTTCCGGATTCACCGGACGCCCAGCCGAACTCCCCGGCTTCACTTTCTCGCAGACTTCGCGCACGCGATGATCGCTTTGCACCACAACAACGAGCCGGTCGCCCAGAGCGCGCGCCTGTTCAAGAATGCGAATGTGCCCGGGATGAAGCAGGTCAAAGCTGCCGGCCACACACACCACGGACAGCCCGTTGCGTTTCCACGCCTGCCGATGGAGAATCAGGTCCTCTTGCGATACGACGGCCAAATCTTCGCGTCCTCTCGCTCACGCCGGGCGCTCACCACCCGTGAAATTCACCCACGAACCATTCTATCACGCAGCTCACGCGCAGCTTTCCGCGCGGCGTGCAGCAGCGATCGGCGCACAGCGTGAAGTACTGGCGCATCCTGCTCGCCGCAATCGGCGCCGTGATGCTCATCGTGGGCGCTTTTTGGATTCGCCGAGCCGATCTTCCGCACGAAGATTTCGTGATCGATACCGGCGACTGCCATATCCCCGTCACGCTGACCGACCCCGCGCCAGACGTTTCGCCCGCCGGCAGCGTGGTGCTGATTCACGGCCTCTCGGCAAATAGAAAACTGATGACGTATCTCGCCGAAGATTTTGCGGGCCACGGTTTCCGCTCCTATTCGATCGACCTGCCCGGCCACGGCGATAATTCCGACGCGTTCACACTCTCGCGCGCGCAATTCTGCGCCACGATGGCCGTCGATTGGCTCACGCGCCAGGACAAAATTGATCCCGCGAAGACCACGATCGTCGGCCACTCGCTCGGCGGCGCGATCGCCATTCGCATGGCAGACGTTGAACCCGTCGCTGCGACCATCGCCATTTCGCCCGCCCCCACCGGCGCACAAACGCGCATCCCTGCGAACTTGCTGGTCTTCAGCGCGAGCGCCGACCTCGCTCCACTGAAACAAGCCGCCGCGCACCTCGAAGAAGCGGCGCAAGGCGATCGCACCGCGCCCGATGATTTCGTGCAGAAGCGCGCTTTCGATCTGGAATTCGTGCCGCACTCGACGCACACATCGCTCATCAGCGACCGCCGCGTCGCCCATCGTTCCGAACAGTGGATGATGCAGACCGTCTTCCCGCAGGTCGATCCCAAAACGCTCACGCTCAACCTCGACCTTGGCACCTACGAAAGCTACGGCAACGGACGCCGCCGCCTCGCCGGAGCGATTCTCGGTCAAATCGGAATCCTGCTGATTTTCCCGTTCGCAGTATTCCTCGCGGGAAAACTTTCCGGACTCGCGCTGATGGAAATGCCCGGCACACGGCCTGCGCCCACGCTCGTCATCGTCGAAATGCTCGTCTCCGTTCTCGTCGCGATTCTGATCCTGCGCATCGGCGTGCCGCTCCGCTTCCTGCACATGTACTCGGCGGACTACCTCATGTCGATGCTCACCATCGCCGGAGTCGCGCTGCTCTCGCTGAACCTCGGCTACTTGATGGAGTACGCGTGGTTCAAATCCGCGAAGCTGCTCGCCGCCGCGCTGCTCGGCATCGCCACGATTCTCGCGATGGGTGCATGGATGAACTGGCAACTTACCGACGGCCTGCCAAACGCGCCGCGCTGGTTCCGCTTCGTCGGCATTCTTCCCTTCCTTTATCTATACGGCTTCGCGGAAGAAGTGGTGCTCGGCCCCGTGAAACACGGCTGGCCACGCGTCGCGCGGTTCGCGTTATTCGGCGTACTGCGGATCGAACTCCTAATTGCATGTATCGTCGGCTACTACAGCCTCGGTAACGGCCAAATCCTGCTCGTGCTGCTCGCGGTGTTCTTTGCAGTGTTTTCGATCCTCCAGCGACTCGCTACCGACGCCGTTCGCGCCCACACCGGCTCCGCCACGGCCGCTGCATTGTTTGGTGCTATACTCGCGGCTTGGTTCGTCGCCACGATATTTCCGTTGACGTAATGCTCGGTTAGGGGCCCTGAATGAAGGAAATTGCGATCGTTGGCGGCGGTCCGGCCGGTTCTCTCTGCGGAGAACGCCTCGCGCGCGCCGGCTACAACGTAACCATCTACGACGAGCGCCTCGCATGGGAAAAGCCCTGCGGCGGCGGCCTCACCCACAAGGCCATCGAGGCCTATCCATTCCTTCTCGACGCGCCGCACCCCAAGAAAATCGTCCGCACCGCTGAGCTGATTTCGAGCAAAGGCCATCGCGCCACGCTCGAGATGACCAAGCCCATCGTCATCTACTCCCGCAAAGTTCTGAACGGCCTGCTACTTGACCGCGCCGTCGAAGCGGGCTGCACCGCCGTCCGCACGCGCGTGACGAGCGTGAACACAGACGGCGAGCGTGTGAGGCTCACGGTTGGCGGCGAAGAGCGCAGCGTCGATTTCATCGTGGTCGCTTCCGGCGCGCGCAACCAGCTCGCACCTGAAACCACGGCTCTCGGCTCAAAAGATCTCGAGGTCACTCTCGGATACTTCATCCCCACCGAAGAAGACTCGATTAAAGTGAAGTTCCTTAACCAGTTCGAGGGTTACTTGTGGTCGTTCCCGCGCGCCGATCATCTTTCCGTCGGCATTTGCGCGAAGATGGGCCAGAGCGCGACCTCCACGCTGCGGCAGCATCTCGACGATTTCGTGCGCGAAGAAAATATTCCCACGGACGGCGCGCAGTTCTACAGCCACGTGCTTCCCTCGCCCGGCGCCTGCACGATCCGTTCGCGCAAAATTTCCGGCCGCAATTGGGCGATGGCCGGTGACGCTGCCGCGACAGTCGATCCCATCACCGGCGAAGGTCTGTACTACGCTTTGCGCTCCGGCGACTTGCTCGCGCAGTCGATCGCCGACGGCGTGCCGCAGGAATATCCGTCGCGCCTGCGCTCCGCTTTCTCCGCTGACCTCGAATTCGCAGCGCACATCGCTTCGCGCATCTTCCGCGGCACGTTTCTTGGCGGCGCGATCACCACGCGCATGGTCCAGCTGCTCAATTATTCGCCGGCGTTTCGCGGCCTGATTCGCGACGTGTTTAGCGGCTCGCAGGATTACCGCACCATGAAGCGTCGCCTGTGGGCGCAGCTGGGAATCACGGCCACCGAGTTCACGCGCAATTTCATCGACCCACGCCGCATCGCCGCGGCCACGCGCGCC
The DNA here is from genome assembly GCA_963702125.1 of uncultured Acidobacteriota bacterium. Classification (GTDB taxonomy): domain Bacteria; phylum Acidobacteriota; class Terriglobia; order Acidiferrales; family UBA7541; genus Palsa-295. The sequence continues at coordinate 868,348 of OY969716.1, read as the reverse complement.
TCTGACGAACGCCGTCGCGCGACGGCGCGTTGAGCCGCGCGCCAAGTCCAATGTCCAGCCCAGCCGATTCCGTCGAACGCGGCAAACCGCTCGTTGGCGCCGAAGCCACCGTCGAGAAAGTGATCCCGCACGAGTGGACGCTCGCCGCTTTCGATCCTCATCTACCGCCGGTTCTTTCCACTCCCGCGATGATCGGAATGATGGAAGTCGCCGCAGCGAAGGCCGTGCAGCCGCTCCTGCCAGAGGGATCGATCACAGTCGGCACGCGCATTGAAGTCGATCACCTGAAAGCCGTGCCGGCGGGCACGCTCGTGTACGCCACCGCACGCCTGGCTCGATACGAGGGACGCTTCCTGATTTTCGATGTGGAAGCGCGTACCGCGAAAGTCACCCTAGGCCGTGGCCGCGTGTTCCGCGCCATCGTGGAGCCCAAGTCATTCAGCGCACGCGCCGATGTGCGCGGCAGGCACACGGAATAGCACGCTCGAGCCGCACAGCAGGCCGCTCGCGAATGTTCCACTTTAGTACACTGCCCCGCATGTGTCGCTTTCGCTAACAAACATACCTGTCCTGAGAAGTACGGATGTACCATTGTGCTACGCATTGGCCCCCCCTAACCTGAGCAGGTGGAGGGAGACTCAGATGCGCAACCTAGCACTTGGATTTGCGGTGTTACTCACAGCTTCAGCGGCAGGCGCCCAACAGGGACAGCCCCCGCGCCTGGAATGCCGGGACCTCGCCAAGACCGGTAACTTCATTAATTCCAACGAGACGTACGTGAACGGCATGGCCTGCAAGTACGCAGAACAGGCCCCCAGCGTGCAGACCGTATCGGAAGTCCAGCCGGTCCGTACGGCCCAGCAGAAGGCCCTGGTGTACTTCTACCGCCCCAACCGGTTTGAAGGCTCGGCGACGAACCCCGAGGTGTATGTGGACGGGCAGAAAGCCGGACGCCTGCATAACGGCGAAAGCCTGAGCGTGTACGTTACCCCCGGCCAGCACGTGATTCATTCGCAGGGCAACCCGGTCAATATCTTCGTGGACGCGAAAGCTGGCGAAACCTACGACGTTCGTTGGGACGTTTCAGTGGGCTTCCTGAAAGAGAAGGCCAACCTGTCGCTGGTGAATCCGCAGGACGCGGCAGGCGAGACGGCGCTGATCACGCACCAGAACCAGGGCGGCAACTAACCGCGGGCAGTGCACTCCGGCGCTCGCAGGATGGGCGCCGGGTCAATGGTAGCGGACGCGGTTAGTGGGTCGGTCGGTGTTGGTGGCACGGGTACAGTGGGTGGGGCGCCGGGATCGAGTTCGATATACGACGATTCAGGCGCAGCGAGAGTGGGCGGGTTCACTCCTCGGAAGGGCTTCCCGTAACGCACTGCGAAGCGAACACACGTGTGTCCGCACGAGTGGGTTCATCTTCAGATCAGCGGGGAATGTCTCGGTGAGTGGTGCCCGGAGAGGGAATCGAACCCCCACGGCCTTGCGACCGGGAGATTTTGAGTCTCCTGCGTCTGCCAGTTCCGCCATCCGGGCACTGGAAAGATTCTAGCAAAAATTTCGGCTCGGGACCTTGAAAAGCCGAATGCGTCTCCATCGGCAGCGCCAATCGTTACAGTGCTTTGTGCGGCATAGAAATATTTTCTGTGTGCCTTTGAAGTTGTTTGTCGCCTAGCTCAGCTCGTGCCCCCGCGAATTAATCGCACCGCTTCCGGCAACGCCGCCGTCTGCCGACCATTTCCGCTTTCGCCCTTGTCGTCCGTGGGCACCTGATTCCCTTCCCCCTCACCCGGCGCCAAAAACAAATTCGTCTCGAGGCCGTGCTGCTTGGTGTACAGGTCGAAGTAGCGTCGGTTCATCGCATACAGCGTCTCATGCGTCCCGCGCTCAATAATCCGCCCCGCCTCGAAAACTAATATCTGGTCCGCGCGCCGCACCGTCGATAGCCGGTGCGCGATCACAAATGTCGTCCGCCCCTTCATCAAGTAGCGCAGGCCTTCCTGAATGAACGCCTCGGATTCCGAGTCCAAACTCGAGGTCGCCTCGTCCAGAATCAGGATGCGCGGATCGGCCAGAATCGCGCGCGCGATCGAGACGCGCTGGCGCTGTCCGCCGCTCAGCTTCACGCCGCGCTCCCCAACCACGGTGTCGTAGCCCTTCTCGAATCCCTCAGCAAACTCATCCACGCGCGCGATGCGGCACGCGGCCAGCACTTCCGCATCCGTGGCATGCGGCCGTGAAAACGCCACGTTCTCGCGGATCGATCCATCGAACAGAAACGTCTCCTGCAGCACCACGCCCAGCTGCGTCCGGTACGAGTCGATTTTCACCGTCGCGAGATCCACGCCATCCACGAGCACGCGCCCGCTTACCGGTGTGTAAAACGCGGCGATCAATCCAATCACCGTGGACTTCCCCGCGCCCGAAGGGCCAACCAGGGCCGTCACCGTTCCTGGCTGCGAATCGAATTCAATTTCGTGCAGCACGGTTTTGCCGGTGTCGTACGCGAAGCTCACATTTTCGAATTGCACTTCGCCGCGAATCCGCCCCAGCTTTTCCGTGCGGCTCGGATCCTCGTCTTCCATTTTCTCGTTCAGCACTTCGCGCGTCCGCTCAAGGCCCGCCAGCGCCTCGGTGATCTGCGGCCCGATACCCACGATCTGAAACACCGGCGCAATCAGCAATCCCAGGAAAAATGTGAACGAGAAAAACGTGCCAGGCGTCATCGTGCCGGCGAGAATCTGCCGCGCGCCCAGAAACATGATCATTGCGCTCACAACGCCCATCAGGCTGGTCGCCGAAAGGCTCATTAGCGACGTAGCAGTCAGCGTCTTCAGCACGTTTTCAAGCAGCCGGTTGGCGCCGGTCGCGAACACTTGCTCTTCGCGATCCTCCGCGTGATAGCCCTTCACCACGCGCACGCCGCCCAGCGATTCCGCCAGGCGCCCCGTCACTTCCGCGTTAATCTTCGGCCGCTCGCGGAAAATGGGCCGGATCCGCTTGAATGCAAAGCTCAACGCCACCCCAAACACCAGCAGCACCGTGGCCGCCACGCACGTCATGAGCAAACTCGTGTGCAGCAAATACACCAGCGCGAATACCGCCGTCATGATTCCGCCGGCAAACTCGATTAACCCCGTTCCCACCAGGTTCCGGATGCCTTCCACGTCGCTCATGATCCGTGAAATCAGCACACCGGTTTTGTTTTCGTCGTAAAACGCGACCGGCAACCGCCCGATATGCGCCTGAATTTTCTCGCGCAGCTCGGCGATCATCCGCCATGAGGATTTTGAAAGGAGTTGCGTCAGCGTGTAGGAGGTGATGCCCTGAATAATCGTCGCGGCCAGCACCGCGCCAATGATGGGATACAGCAGATGCGTCTGCTTCTTCAGCATCACATCGTCGAGTAGGTACTTCGTCGAGGCTGGAAGCACTAAGCCGCACAACCGGTTCACGACCATCAGCAGGAAGCCCAGTGCCAACAGCGTTCGCCGCGGCTTCAGCAGCTCAATCACATCCGGCAGCTGCGCCCAATCGAACTTCTGCTTCTTTTTTCCCGCGTCGCCCGCCGCGCCTTTCTTTTCCTGCCGCGCGACCTGCTTCTCCATACGATCCATGCCAGAGCTTCGGCTTACCCGCATCTGTCGATTATACCGCTGTTCAAATTCCCCCGCCTCGCGCCGGGGCACCGCTGTATTGTGGCCCCCAAACGCGGATGTTATGCTCCCTCGCGCATCGAAATTGAAAACCGACAAAGGTCACGACGAAATGGCGAAAAAGAAGAAGGCAGCCCCGAAAAAGAAAGCCGCACCGAAACCGAAGAAGAAGGTCGTGGTGAAGAAGAAACCGGTCGCCGCGAAAAAGGCCGCTCCAAAGTCAAAAAAACCGGCACCGAAGAAGTCCTCTCCAAAGAAAGCCGCAAAGCGCTCGCGCGGTAATCAGCTTCAAACCGACTCAGTGTTCGAACCGACGCGCCGCGGCTTGGGTTCCGGCTCCGGCGGCCAGTCCGGCGACACGCAGGGCCTTTCCACCCGCGAACGCGCCGACTCCGAATCCGTGACCGAACTCGAGGAAGAAGGGCAATACTTCGAAGCCGAGACGGTGGATGCGATCGAAAACGCGCCCGATCCCGAGCGCGGCCCGCTTCGCACGCACGAAGTCCCCGAGGACGACGTCCCCGAGGAATATCAGGACGAGAAAGAAACCGACGATGACTAATTTGTATTTCCGTTTGATTCGGGATCAGGCCGGAAACTCTGAGGTGTAACTTCCGGGGAGCCGCCGCAACAAATCAGGCGACTCCCCGTTTCACATTTCTAGCGTCCCGAATGCACCGCTTCCTCGTACCACTCGCTCACCCCGTGGTTCGCCGTGCGCGGATCTTCGATGTGTTCCGAAAGACTCCGCGAATCCACCACGTACCACCGCGGCTGCCTTACGTCTTCCTCAGATTGTTCTTTGAGCGTTTTCACGAACGAATCCACTTCTTTCGCCGCGCGCTCTTTTTCGCAGCCGTAGCGCTCCTGAATTTTGCCGATCAGTTCGTCGCGCTTGCCTGCGATCACATGCACGTCGTTATCGGTCAGTGCTCCCCACCTTTCCCGCACTTGGCCTTTGTACTGTCTCCACTTCCCTTCGATTTGATCCCAGTTCATTGTGGGGTTCCTCCTTGCAATAAATTCTGGTCAGCGCCTCGGAGAGGTTTTTCAGGTCCGATTTTTTCCAGGTCAGCAGCATGACACAGTGCTAAATCGCACGCTGATGGCCATGCCCGATGCTAATTCGCAAAACGCTGGAGCTACACGACTTACCTCGCAGATTCACCCCAACCCGGCAACCGTCCGACCCGCCCGCCTTGTGGAAAATGCGCGCGCACCGCGTCCTTTTTTCACGATCGTTGTCTAGCCTTGTCCGCAGCGGGCGCGAATGTCGTTACGCAACTACAGATCTACGGCAAACCCCTTACCGGGACGGTGCATCATCACTGCATCAGTCAGTGCTCGTGCCATAATGATCCGTCGCTGGCACTCGTACCCGTTAGGTTTCGAGTAGAATCTTTCTCATCATCACAGCCAGATTTGCCGAACTCATATTCGTAAGAACGAGGGAAGACAGATGATCAAGCGCGTCGCGCACTGTTTCGCCGTACTGGGCCTGATGGTAGGGATGGTTGCTTGCGGTGGTGGCGGCGGCTCGAACCAAACGGTCTCGATTACCCTCAACGGAACCACAAACACCGTAGCGGTGGGTGGACAGTTAACATTCACAGCCACCGTCTCCGGGACCAGCAATACGGCCGTTATATGGACTGTCAACGGCGTCACCAACGGTAACAGCACCGTCGGGACGATTCAGACGTCGTTGGGCGATACGGACGTCGCAACGTACACCGCGCCCGCCACCGTGCCCGCAACAGGCGCAGTTACGCTCATCGCCACGTCCCAAGCCGATACCACGAAGACGGCCGGCCTCCAGATCACGATTACGGGCTCGGGCGGTGGCGTCACCGTTCAGGTCACGCCCTCGGGCAGTGCAACCACTCCAGTCGAAGTGGAGACATTCGCCACGCAACAGTTCTCTGCCACAGTCACCGGCGCAACGAGCAGCGCTGTCACGTGGAAAATCAGCTGCCAGGTCGGCTCCTCCGCCTGCGGCGCAATCAGCAGCACCGGACTTTATGTCGCGCCCAACTCCGTCCCTACGAATGAAAGCGAGAGTGGTGTGACGAATGATATCGTCGTCGTTACCGCAACCTCCGTTGCGAGCCCAAGCGCATCCGGCACGAGCTCCGTTTACGTGAAGCCGCTCAACCAGAACGCCCTCACCGCGCCCGTCCAACTCGGTTCTTCCGGCTCCAACGTCAACGCCACCTGCCTCAGCGGCGGCGGCGGGTTCTGCTTCGGCGGCACGCTCGGCTCGCTGCTCACGCGGGGCGGTACGGACTACATCATGTCTAACAATCACGTTCTCGGCCTATCCGACGGCGGCGTCGTGGGCCAGGCGGTGACGCAGCCTGGTGAAATTGAAACCAATTGCTCGACCACAGGCACCACCACGGTCGCGAATCTGAGCTATTGGCTTCAACTGGCCAACCCGACTCCCGCCGTACCCGTGGACGTGGCCATCGCGCAGGTCGTAAGCGGCAAAGTCGATACCGGCGGAAATATTCTCGAACTCGGAACCGTTTCCAATGGCATCCCACAACCCGGGCAAGTCGTTGCCGGCTCTGGCATGGCCGCAACCATCGGCGAAGCCGTCGCCAAGAGCGGTCGCACCACTGGCTTGACCTGCGCTTCGGTGGAGGCAATCGCTGTCGATAATATCCTGGTGGACTACGAGAAGGGTTGCTCGACTACGACTTCATTTTCTGTGACGTACAACAAACAAGTCACAGTCGGCCTCACGTCCATCGGCAACGACTTTATCGCCGAGGGCGATTCCGGATCGCTGATGGTGGATGAAGCTACCGCTACTCCCGTTGGCTTGCTATTCGCGGGCAGCAGTGGAACCGCCATTGCGAATCCAATCGGCGCGGTTTTGTCAGCGCTCACCACCGGCTCGGCTCCCACTTTCGTCGGCACGAACACTCCCCACGGAATTCCGGGCTGCAGTTTGCCCGCGCCATCCGCGGACGGAGTGGTTGCCAAAGGCGCAAACGTTCCCGCCGCCACCGCATCTCTTTCCGCAAGTGTGAAGCAGGCTGCGCTCGGCGCGCAGGATCGCAACGCCGCGGACCTGCTCAACGTGGAAGGCGTTTCGGCCGTCGGCACCGGCGCCAGCCTCGATTCGCCCGGTGAAGCGGCGATGCTCGTGTTCCTGCCCAGCGGTGCGTCCACCGCGTCTGTGCCGCCGGAAATCAACGGGATTCGCACTCGCGTCGTTGAATCCAATTCCAACGTTCGCGGCTCACTCAGTGGCGCGCAAACCGCTCAAGTGATGGCCGAGGCAGTGCAATCGAGTGTTCCTGTCGGCAGCGATGCGATCTCTCACGCGATGACTGTGAAAGACGCGCACAAACAGGAACTTTCGTCGCACTCGGCCGTTCAAGGCGTCGGAGTTGCCGCCAGCCTCGACGCTCCGGGCGAAGCGGCCATCATCGTCTATGTGTTGAAAGGGCAACCGCACGAATTCGTTCCGGCCAGCTACGACGGCGTTCGCACCCGCGTAAAAGAGACTACACAATTCAAAGCCGGCGTTTCGTTGCCCAGAAAAGCCGCAGCATGCGTTCTCGCCAAGCCGGCAACGAAAACGGTGGCGTCAACTTCGTCTAACGCTGCACCGACCCACTAGCGCCTCATCCCGAGATGCGGAGTGCGGTGAAGCGCCGCACTCCGTCTCCGGACAGATCCCGAACATCACCTCACTAAATACCCGGCACCCGCAGCTCCGCTCCCTCCCACTTACTTCAGTGCTACACTGACACATCTTGACGCTCATGCCGGCGCGCAAACCCGCCACGTTTCAGTACATCTGTCTCGCCGCTTTGTTCCTGGTGACATGCGCGTTTCAGCTCCGCGCGATCAAATTCGCGTTCCCCGAACTCTTTCACGAAAACGCAGCCGCGTGGCCGTTCGTTCCGGATTACCGCGATGGCGTGCCGATCCTCAGGTTCGTCACCTCCGTGGCAAGCAGCAAAGGGATCAGCAACAACGACCGGATTATTTCCGTAAACGGAAGGCCGTTTACCGGCCTCGCCGTTTGGGGTGAGGAAATCTCAAAGTCGCATCCCGGCGACACGATGACGATCGGATACCGGGCTCCTGGCGATTCATCCGCCCGGGCTGCAACATTCGTCCTCGAGCCTCACCGGTTCGGCGGTACCGCGCAGACCACGCTGGGCAATATACTCGTTTTGGGTACGATCAAGATCTTCCTTCCGGTTTTCTGTCTGCTTCTTGGGTTCTGGGTCGCCAGCGTTCGACCTCGCGATGTCTCTGCATGGCTCCTGATTCCAGTTTTGTTTGGAATTTGCACGGTGTACAGCGTCGGCATCGAAACTTGGGGGCCGGTAGTTCGGGATTTCGCTCAGGTATTTCGCGTCTTTATGAATTTCTTCTGGCCGCTTTCGATGCTTTTCTTCGGCCTCTATTTTCCAGAGAGCTTCGAGTACAAAGCGCCGTCATGGATGCGCATACCGATCTGGGTTGTTTCTATCGGTCTGCTTATCAGTTTCTTGGTCGTCTCAGTCCATGACGTGGGAAGCGTCGAGAACTTTCAGTCCGTCGCGCGGCTCGACGCGCTGGTGACTCGCTTTTCATGGATTCCGTTCCTTCTCAGCATTGTCGCAGCGAGCGGTTTCTTCATGTTCATGCGCGTGAAATACCATGCCGCTGCCTCGCCAGACGTAAAACGCCGCTTCAATCTTGTCTACTTCGGCGCAACCGTCGGCTTGCTCCCCCTCCTGATTCTCGTCGTCGTCCAACTTTTCAAGCAGGGCGAACTCGAAGAGATATTTCCGGAATGGGTGGTCTTGTTCGCTTTCGCAATGCTGTTGGTATTTCCGATCACGCTGGCTTACGTGATCGTCGTTCAGCGCGCCATGGAAGTTCGCATGGTCTTGCGCCAGGGTTTGCAGTACGCCCTGGCCCGGCGTGGGGCTCTGCTTCTTCAAATCGCGCTTTACGTTGTGATCATTACCGTCGCGGCGAACGAAATCGAAAAGCGGCGCAGCCTTCCCGAAGTCTTCGCCATTATCGCGATTGGCTTCGGCGCGATCCTGTTTCTGCGGAATCTCGCCGGACGCGTCCGCGCGTGGATCGACAAGCGATTCTTTCGCGACGCGTACAACGCCGACCAGATTCTTTCGGGCCTCAGCGACGAAGTTCGCACGATCGTCGAGACGCGGCCGCTGCTGGAGCGCGTCAGCCAGCGGATCGCCGAATCGCTGCACGTCACGCGCGTCGTCGTGTTCACGAGCGACGGTGGGTGGTTCAAGCCCGCCTATGCGCTTGGTTTCCCCGCCCAACCCGAAGCCTATTTCGCCTCCTCCGGTGCAACGATACGCAAGCTCGAGCATGAAACGAATCCGGTGCGCGTCTATCTCGATGACGAAAAATCCTGGGTGAACGCCCCGGACGTGTCGAACGACGACCGGCACAATCTCGCCGCTGTCGGCTCGCAGTTGCTCTTGCCGCTCACGGTCAAGGAAAAGTTGCTCGGCGTGATCAGCCTCGGGGAGAAAAAATCCGAGGCGCCGTATTCCGGCTCGGATCTCAACTTGCTCAAATCCGTCGCCACGCAAACCGGACTCGCTCTGGCTAACGCGCAACTCACCACCGCGATCGCCGAAGAAGTGGGCCGCCGCGAAAAGATGAGCCGCGAAATCGAAATCGCGCGCGAAGTGCAGGAGCGGCTCTTTCCTCAACGCCTGCAGCCCGTCGCCGGAGTCGATTACTTCGGAGCGTGCCGCACCGCGCTCGGCGTCGGCGGCGACTACTACGATTTCCTCGCTTTGCCCGGTGGCAAACTCGGCATCGCGCTCGGCGATATTTCCGGCAAAGGCATTCCGGCTGCTCTAATGATGGCTAGCCTTCAGGCGTCGCTTCGCGCCGAGGCTGCTCGCGCGGGGTCAGACATTGCCGGCCTTATCGCGCGCGTCAATCAGGCGCTCTTCGATGCGTCCTCCGAAGACCGCTACGCCACTTTCTTCTACGGCCAATACGATCCCGCCACCTCGGAACTCACGTACGTGAACGCAGGCCATTGCGCGCCAATGCTATTTCGCGCCGCCGGGGGCTTCGCTACCGCCGATCGCCTCGACGTCGGCGGCCCCGTGATCGGCCTGATTCCCGACTGCATTTTCGAACAGGCCGTGGTGACAGTGTCGCCGGGCGATGAACTTGTGATTTTCACTGACGGCGTGAGCGAAGCAATGAACCGCGACTTGGAGGAATGGGGCGAAACGCGTCTCGCTGAGACCGTCCGCAAATCCACCACGCACACCGCGCCTGAATTGATCGCGGCGATCATGTCCGCCGCCGATGCTTTCGCCGCCGGCGCGCCTCAACACGACGATATGACACTCGTCGTGGCCCGCGTTTCCGCCGGATAACGCATTACGCTGTCGCCGGAAAGTTAAATTCTCGTTAATTCGGCTGCCGGCGGCTGTTTTCCCGACCACGCGCATCTATGATGTGTACATCCATCGGTTCCTACGGAGACATCTCATGAAATTCAAAACGCTTCTTTCCTTTGTCGTCGCGCTCGGCTGGTTCGGCTGTGCCGCCGCCACATTCGCGCAAACGTCAGCGCACGCTAACATCGTCAATGCCGCCGGTGAAAAAATCGGCACCGCAACATTCACGTCTTCTGCGGATGGAGTTCAGATCAAAGTGGAAGTATCGCAGCTCGCGCCAGGCACGCACGGCATCCACATCCACGCCGTCGGAAAATGTGAAGGTCCCGACTTCAAGACTGCCGGCGGACATTTCAATCCCGCGAACAAGAAACATGGCAAGGACAGCCCTGACGGGCCACACAACGGCGACCTGCTGAACCTCACCGCCGGCAGCGACGGCAAGGCCACCGCGAGCTTTCTGGACGCCAACGTAACTCTCGGTAACGGCGCCAATTCCCTCTTTCAACCGGGAGGCACAGCGATCGTAATTCACGCCGGGCCTGACGACTACAAGACCGACCCCGCTGGGAACTCCGGCGCGCGGATCGCCTGCGGCGTGATCGAACAGTAGCTACCTACAAAAAAGCACGCGGCTTGCGTCCAAGCCGAAGCCGGACGCGAGCCGCGCGTATAATAAATTCCGAAATTAACTCTACTGCTCGGTAAAACTTCCGATCGCCGCCGATTCCGTCGCGTAGTCGCTGATCACCGTGTGCAGGTTCGTCAGCTTCAAAATCTCCGCTGCCTGCGGACTCAGTTCCACGGCGCGCAATTCCGCGTTGCTCCTGCGAGCGGTGTAAATCGCGCGAACCAGTTGCCCGATCCCGGAGCTATCCAGGTACGTCACGTCGCGAAAGTTCAGCACCACGCGTTTCCGCCCCTCATGAAACAAATCGACCAGCAAATCGTGCACCGCCTCGCCTTCGATTAGGGTAAACCGGCCCCGCACATCCACTAACGTCACGTCGTTCAGCTGACGTGTGCTCGCACTGAAACCCAAGAAATCCTCCAAGGAATCGCCGCCAAACACTCTAGCGCACCGTTACGCCGCTGGGAACCCCGCCGCAGCCAGGTCCGATTTCACGGTTCGCCCTTCATAGAACTACTTAATTAACATCGTAGAAATACGGACGAAGTCCGTAGTTTTACGCACGCCAAATAATTCCTAGATGGCAGCCCGCCAACCCGGCTCCCTGCCTCAATTTTCCCATCTAAGCGGTGTTAAGCACCGGCCCGCTGGGTGCGTGACTCCCGGTCGTGAGCTCCAGCTATTCCTGGAATCCTATTGCCTAAACTTTTACGGAATTCTTTCACTTGCTCGGCTTTGAAAGCAGCGGCCTGAGGTTTTTTCGTGGATTACTTTATGTACCGGAAACATTCTTTTATTTTCGCCATAAGTACAAATACGTTGCGAATCCACAGCCTCCCGCCTTACCCTCCCTGTACTTCGCTTCCTATTCGCTCTAGCGTTTTGAATCGAGGCACATGAGCCCGCGAATGCGCCCCGGGGATCACCTGCGCGAGTTGAGGAATCGGCTGGGCGTCACCACGCGCGCCGTTGAAGAGTTGAGCCGCAAGATCGCCCTGGATCGCGGCAACTCCGAGTTCTACATCTCTAACGCCTGGCTCACTCAACTCGAGAACAAGGACTCGGTCCCCAGCATCTATAAGCTTTTTAGCTTGGCCGTTATTTACCGAACCAAAATTGCTGACTTGTTCTCTATCTTTGATATCGACCTCAGCGAAGTGGTGCGCTACCAGATGGACATGCCTCTCCAAAATACCCATCTCGCCGAGATGGAAGCTCCCGATCCGGACAAAGTCATCAACTTCCCGGTCCGCTTCGATCGCGGCTTCAGCGTGGACAAAACCAACCTGCTCTCTCGAATGGTGGAAATCTGGGGCGAGGTTCCGATTTCGCTGATTCAGCGCCTCGATGTCCGCCACTGCCAGTACGGTTACGTCGGACTCGACGATTATTCGATGTCGCCTCTGCTCCGCCCCGGCTCGTTCGTGCAGATCGATCCGCAGATACGCCGCGTTCCGTCCTCCGCTTGGCGCACAGAATTGGACCGGCCTATCTATTTTGTGGAATTACGCGACAGTTATGCCTGTTCCTGGTGTGAAGTGAATGGCGGGCGCCTTACGCTGATTCCCCATCCGCTCTCCGGCTGCGCGATCCGCCAATACGCCTTCCCAGACGACGCGGAGATTATCGGGCAGGTCACCGGAGTCGCGATGCGCCTTAGCGCGGCGGCCGAGGCTGCTAGCGAAGACGCGACTCCAAAATTGACAAGGCAATTTTAACGTTCGAGCACACGAAATCCGTCGCGAGCGAGTCGCTCTTGGCCGGTACTGCCACGCGGTAGGGCTCCAGGCCCTTCCACGTCGCAATCATTTCTTTCGGAGCCGTCCCCGATCGCGACGCGTACGATTCCAGCTGCGCGACCATCGATTCCAGCGAAGACCCCAGCAACTGCCGGTACGCTTCCCGGTGGCAATCCGCGAGCGCTTCGCACGCCACATCGTCGCCAAACTTCATCGCCAGGCCCGCGTGATGGTAGAGCCCCGTGTTGTAGTCGCGCATCGACGCCAGATAAATCAAGCGGTCCAGCGGATCGGCAATCCCCGAAAGCGTGCGCCGCCGCAAATCTTCCGCGGCTCGCACCACCTCCATCCGCTTTGGAATGTTCGTTTGCACGATTCGTTATCCTGCCACCCGCGCATCGTCGGTTTCCTGCGCAATCTGGGCTGGCGGCGTAAGCATTCCCAGCGAACGCTCCGACGCCGCGCATACCCGCGCGGCTGCCGCCATCGTCGTCCGCACCGCTCCCGCCACCTCGTAAGGCCCGCGAACCCGCACGGCCAGCTGCAAAACCCAGCAAGCCATCAGCAGCGAGTAAAAATCAAACGCCAACGCCATTTCCGACCGGATGCTCATCGCCTCGTGATGCCGCGACTCACGCAGGTGGAAATGCCACAGTTCGCGGATTTCTTCTCGCACGCGCTCGATCCACGCGATTGCAATCCGCTTCCGCTCCGCCATGAACTGCTGCTGCACCTCGCGCGGCGCAACCTTCATTACATACTCGGCGTCTTCGCGGTCGTACAGCCGCTCCACAAACTCCGCCGGCAATAATCCCTTCTGCAAATGATCGAGCGCCTCGCGCGCACCCACAATGTCCTGCGCGCTTCCCACCGCCGTGGGCGCTGTTCGTCGCCTCGCTGATAGGGCGAGAACCACGACCAGCCCTACGACAACCAGCAGCGAAATAATTAGTCCTATCATCGACTCTCAAGGGGAATGAATCGCGAACGAACTTCCCGGAGCTTCTCCCGCGTCATCGCCAAAATCTTCCGGTAGTCGTCCTCAAGCTTCGGATTGGGTGGCTTGCTTTGAACTTTCACAGTCCCCCAAAACGCGATCAACCAAACGCTCAGCGCGAACAAGTACCCGATCGGCTGAAGCTCCTCGGCGATTGGCTGAAATCGCGGTCCAATCTGATAGCCGAGCGCCGTCGAAATTATGCTGACCGCCACAAAACTCCCGAAACCCAGCGTCAATCCGCCCAGGGCTCGCCCCAATTCGATGCGGTAATGAAGCGCGACGGCCAAAGTAATTGTGAGAAACACGGCCTGCACGATCCTCAAGTCGCGTTCGAGCGCGTTGACGTGCATCGTCCAGTCAGGGATCGTGATCGGATTGTGATGAAGGGCCGAGGAGACCAAAAGTCCGCCAATGCACGTGGCAAACACGATCAATGCCATTGCTCGCGCCACCCGATCGGCGCCCGGATATTCAATGAGAGTGCGGTGCATGATTTCGACCAAAACGCCGTACCCGAGCAAAACCGTCACCGCATTCCAATACCAATAGGCGTTCCGATACGCGATTGAGTTCGGATTGATTGCAAGCAGCGTCACCGAATTCGCCAGCACGCACGCCATGTAGGTGTAAAAGATCGGAAACCGCTGATAGTTCCGGGTCCACAGCGAGCGAAGTAGGATCGCCGCCTCGAAACCAATTCCGCCATACCAAATGAACTTCCCAAGAAACCCCATTTCAAGCGAAATCCTAGCATAAGTTGGGGAGAAAACCCGGCAAAGATTCTCTCCCCAATCACGTTACCCCGAACTCACCTCCCAAGCGTTCCCCCCATGTTCAAAACATGTTCAAATGTCGTTTAAACGTGTGGCGGAATGATCGGCGGCGGCACTGGCTGCGTGCCGTCCTCAAATGCCACCGCGACGGCATGAGGCGGGATGATCGGTGGAGGTACAGGTTGCGTGCCGTCTTCTAGCATTGAAGCAACGGCGTGCGGCGGAATGATCGGTGGCGGCACTGGCTGCGTCCCGTCTTCCACCACCACAATGTTCTGCCGCACGGCCGCCTCGGTCGTTCCGGCTCCGGGGCCTGCAAATCCTACAAAAGTCGCGCACAACAGCAATCCCGTCAGCTTCCCATTCATGAAAGGCTCCTTTTCCTGGCGTTGGCCCCTCAGGGCGTTCGCGCAAGGTAAAGAAGCCGGCGGAAATCGCGCGTTTCCGCCCCAACCTGCTTAGAAAACGAAGCAACGCACCCCTAAATCGCGTTTTTCGCCGTGCAATGCGGATCCGACGGCGCCGCCCACCGGCGCCCCAACGCCCTCCCAAATGGGTTGTTTTCGGAGTCTTTTGGAGTTGGAACCGAAGAATGACCGTCGGTTAGAGGCGGGTTATCTCATTACTAAGTTGGAACTCTTGCGGACAATACGGATAGAGTGGCGCCCCGCTGTTCTGCCATCCTTGGCGTCAGACGGCACCTTTGTGCATATGACCGACACTACTCACGATCACGACGGCAGCAGCGTACCGCCCGTCGGAAACATTCATCCCGAACTGATCCGCCAGCACCTGAAGTCCCTGGCTCGGCGGCAACTCTGGCTCGGCTCGACCACCGTCGCCGTCGTCCTACTGCTTACGATCGGCGTCGCGTCATTCGCGTTCCCTGGCCTACTCAAAATCGATCCCGACTACGGCTTCTATCTCAATCAAGGCATTCGCGCGCTCGTCGGGTTCGTGCTTGTTTTTAGCGTTTACGTGATCTACCAGCAGATGCAGATCGGCCGCATGCGCGACCAAATCGCCACGCAGATTGACTGCCTAGCGAAAGTCGAAACGCTGGCCTCTGAGGTTTACAAACTCGCCGCGCTCGACCAGCTCACCGGCCTATACAATCGCCGCTCCGGCGAGCAGCGCATGGCGCAGGAAATCAGCCGCGCGCAACGCCACGGCCGCCCGCTCACAGTTCTTCTCATCGACCTAGACGGCCTCAAAAAAGTGAACGACACCTACGGCCACGCCGCCGGAGATGCCGTGCTGAAAGGCTTCGCAGATCGTATCCAGCGCGCCATTCGCGGCTCAGACCTCGCTGTCCGTCTCGGTGGTGACGAGTTCATGGCGATTTTGCCGGAGTGTCGCTCGGAAGAAGTTCACCGCGTTCTCGATCGTGTCCGCGGTCTCGAAGTCCTCGTCGAAGGCGGTAAACTTCGCCCAACTTTCTCCTGTGGCTGGACCGATTACAAAGCTGGCGAGGCGCAAACCGAATTCATCGAGCGCGCCGACAAAGCGCTGTACGTCAACAAAAGAGCGGACAAACGCGGCCTACTCGACCCAGTTCCCGTGCCCGTTCACCAGGCGCAGACCTGAAATCTGCCACCTTCAACCCCGAATGTTCCTGACAGGAACATTTCGGACACAATTTTTGAGATTTATGTTGCGCTGCTTTTTTAGTTACTCGTAAGCTAAGGGCCAGTTAGGGGAAAGTAACCATGCCAAAAGAAAAGCCGAAAGTGAACATCGGAGAAGTCATCAAGTCTTATCGCAGCGACCGCGGTTTGTCGCAGGGCGATATCGAGCGCCGCACCGGTTTGCTGCGCTGCTACCTGTCTCGCGTCGAGAACGGCCACACCGTTCCCTCGCTCGAGACGCTGGCGAAGATCGCTGAAGCGATGGAGATTTCGCTCGCCGATTTCTTCCCGGGCAGCGACACCGCCGGAGACCGTGAGACCCGCAAGATCCTGGGCGAACTCTCGGACGAAGAAATTCGTTTCCTGGCGGACATCAAGAAGTACTCCACCACTTTGTCGGACGACGACAAGAAGCTCGTGCTCGCGATGATTCGCAAGATGGCGACGATCATTCCGCCGCCGGGTCGCGCGAACCACAAGCCCGTCCCTGCAGCCGCCGTCGCTCGCCGCGCCGAATTCTAAATTCCGTACCAACTCATCGAGTGGTGCACCGGGTAGCGTACCGGTGCGCCTATTCGATAGAATAGAAGTCGAATGACTCGCAAGCGGCACAACACAGTCGGCGTCAAGGTCGGCAAAATTCAGGTCGGTGGCGGCGCGCCCGTCGTCGTCCAGTCGATGACCAACACCGACACCGTGGACATCCAGTCCACCGTCCAGCAGACCCTCGAACTCGCGCAGGCCGGCTCGGAAATCGTCCGCCTCACCGTAAATATTCCCGAAGCCGCCGCAGCTGTGCCCGAAATCAAGAAGCGCCTGCTCGATGCAGGCTGCGACGTGCCCATCATCGGAGACTTCCATTACAACGGCCACGTCCTGCTCACGAAGTATCCCGACTGCGCCACGGCGCTCGATAAATACCGCATCAATCCCGGCAACGTCGGCGCCGGCCAGCGCCGCGACGAACAGTTCTCCACCATCTGCAAAGTCGCGCGCGACAACGGCAAGCCCGTCCGCATCGGCGTCAACGGCGGCTCCCTCAATCAAGAACTCGTGATGCGCAAGATGCAGGAGAACACCGACAAAGACCTCGGCCTCACTTCCGAAGAAATCATAAACGAGTGCATGGTGCTTTCCGCGCTGCAGTCCACTGAACTCGCGCTCGAAAACGGTCTGCGCAAGGATCAAATCATCATCAGCTGCAAAGTGTCACGCCCTCAGGACCTGATCGAAATTTATCGCGACCTCGCCAGCAAGACCGACCAGCCGCTGCACCTCGGCCTCACCGAAGCCGGCATGGGCGCGAAGGGTTACGTCTGGTCTTCGGCGTCGATGGGAATTTTGCTGAACGAAGGCATCGGCGACACGATTCGCGTTTCGCTCACGCCGCGCCCCGGCGGCGATCGCCGCGACGAAGTTTACGCCGCGTGCGAGTTGCTGCAGGCTCTGGGCCTGCGCACGTTCTCGCCGAGCGTCACCGCGTGCCCCGGCTGCGGCCGCACCACCAGCACCACGTTCCAGGAACTCGCCGAAAGCATTCAGGGCTACATTCGCGAACAGATGCCCGAATGGAAGCGCCACTACGAAGGCGTGGAAGAAATGAAGCTCGCCGTGATGGGCTGCATCGTCAACGGCCCCGGCGAATCGAAAGCCGCCAACATCGGCATCAGCTTGCCGGGCACCGGCGAATCGCCGCGCTGCCCCGTGTACATCGACGGCAAGCACTTCAACACACTGGAAGGCACCTACGACGAACTGAGCGCCGCCTTCCAAAAATTGGTGGACGACTACATCTCCACCAAATACACGAAGCGCGACACCCCATTACCCGCAGGCGCCTCCGTGCCCGCGCGCGCCCCCGCCCTCCGCGTCCTAGCCTAGGCGAGCGCAGCGAGCTGTAACATAGACCGTCAGTCCGTGCGGCCTACACCAAACAAGGCACAACGATGAATATCTCCGCAAAAGTTTCAAACATGAACGGCGCGCACGCCGTCACCCTCATCACCAACGGACGCGAAACCACGCTCGCCATCGCGCCTCGCCGCCTGCGAAGCCCACGAAGCGTAGCGGCGCTCTGCGGCGCGCGCTCTCAATCGTGCCGCAGCGCCACCAGCGGATCCGTCTGCATCGCCCGCCGCGCCGGCAAATAACTCGCTGCCGCCGACACGCACACCAGCAGCGCCGTCACCGCCGCAAACGTCACAAAATCCGCCGGGTTCACGTTGTAGAGCGCCCCTACGCCCATCTGCACGATCCTTGCCACCACACCGCACCGCACCGCAACCCGCACATCTCCGCGCCTTACCCGCCGAACTCATCCACGCCACCACAATCAATGTCCGGCGTGCGACGCCCCGCACGCTCTCGCTTCAAGTAATTAGTTTGCGAAGTGTGTCCGAGTCAGAAATTGGCTCTGCGCCCGATTGGTGCTAGCTTCGTCTTGGCACACGTTCTCGATCTCATGTCCTCTCATTCCAACCCGCACGCCGGGTCTCCGTCTGAAACCAGCCGCTGGCAATTAGGCTTCTGGAGCTTGATCGTCACCCAATTTCAGAACGCCTTCAACGACAACGGCGTGAAATGGGTGGTCATCTACATCATCGTCGCCACGAATTATTCCGACGCGACGCGCGACAAGCTCATGCTCGTGGTCGGCGCTCTGTTCGCCGTCCCGTTCATCCTTTTCTCCATGCTTGGCGGCAATTTCGCCGACCGTTACAGCAAGCGCACCGTCGTCATCGGCACGAAGTTCATGGAAATCGGAGTCATGGCCGTCACCATCGTCGGCCTTTACCTCCACAGCCTCCCGATCGAATGCGTCGCCGTCTTCCTGATTAGCGCGCAGTCCGCGCTTTTCGGCCCGTCAAAGTACGGCCTGCTACCCGAACTCGTGCCCGACCGCAAACTTTCCTGGGCCAACGGCATCATCGAGCTCGGCACCTTCCTCGCCAGCATCGTCGCCGTTATGGCCGCCGGATACATGGTGGATACGTTCCACCACCGTGAGTACATTGCCGGCGTTCTTCTGCTCGGTTGCACGCTCTTCGGCCTAACCACAAGCATCTTCATCACGAAAGTACCCGCCGCCGATCCTGCGAAGAAGCTCAAGCTCGACCCCATCGGCGACCTCCGCATTCAGATGAAGACGATCAAAGCCGATCGGGTGCTCAAGTGGGCCGTCGCCGGCAACGCGTTTCTATTTTTCCTCGCCGCGTTCGTCCAATTCGTGATCATCGTGTACGCGCACGACGTACTGAAAGTGGACGACACCAAGACCAGCTACATCCAGGCCGCGCTCGCCATCGGTATCGGCCTCGGCAGCGTGGCTGCAGGCTATCTCTCCGGCGGAAAAATCGAAGTCGGCCTCATCCCGCTCGGCGCCGTCGGCATGACCATTTTCGGCGGCCTTCTCTACGGCGAAGGTCACACATTGAAAAGCGCCTCGGTCCTGCTCTCGCTTCTCGGATTCTTTGCCGGCTTCTTCGTCGTGCCCATTGGCGCGCTCATCCAGCACCGCCCCAAGCCCGCCGACAAAGGCGGCGTAATCGCCGCCGCGAATTTCTGGTCGTTCGTCGGCATCTTCATCGCAGCGGGCGCCTATTACTTCTGCAAATCCGTTTTGCACCACGCACCAGGCACAATTTTTCTCGACGGCGCCATCCTCACCGGCATCATGACGTGCTTCGCCGTCTATCTCGTGCCGGACACGCTGATCCGTCTCGCCCTCTGGATCGTCACGCACTCGCTCTATCGCCTGCGCGTGGTGAACCGCGAAAATTTCCCCGTTCACGGCGGCGCGCTGCTCGTCGCGAATCACATGTCGCTCGTCGATGCGCTGCTGCTGCTCGGCTCCGTCGATCGTCCCGTCCGCTTCATGATGTTCAAGGACATCTACGACCTGCCGTACATCAAGCCATTCGCGAAAATGGTGGACGCGATTCCGATTTCCTCGCAGCTTCGCCCGCGCGACATGATCACATCCCTCCGCGCCGCCAGCGACGCCGTCAAAAACGGCGAAATCGTCTGCATCTTTGCCGAAGGCCAGATCACCCGCATCGGCCAGCTGCTTCCCTTCCGCCGCGGCCTCGAACGCATCATGAAAGGCGTCGATGCGCCCATCATTCCAGTTTATCTCGACGGTGTGTGGGGCAGCATCTTCAGCTACGAACGCGGTCGCTTCCTTTGGAAGCTCCCGCGCCGCATTCCGTATCCAATCACCGTCAGCTTCGGAAAGCCGATGCCCGCGACCGCGAGCGCATTCGAAGTTCGCGAAGCCGTACAGGAATTGCAGAGCGATTCGTTCATGCACCATCGCGCGCGCATGAAGACGCTGACGCGCTCGTTCATTCGCAGCGCGCACACACACGGTTTCCGTTTCGCAATGGGGGACAAGCGCCGCCCGCGCATGAAATGGGGAGCCGCGCTGCTCAGCTCGATTTTCCTCGCGCGCCGACTGCGCAAGACGTGGGAAGGCCAGGAAATGGTCGGCATTCTGTTGCCGCCGTCCGTTCCCGGCGCGCTCGTGAATTTTGCCGCGATGCTCAGCGGAAAAATTCCGGTGAATCTGAATTACACCGCGTCCAACGAGACCATCGCCTCGTGCGCCAAGCAGTGCAATCTGAAAACGGTTATCACCACCGGCTTGCTGCTTGAAAAATTGCCGATCGAGATTCCTGGCCAGAAAGTTTTGCTCGAAGAAGTCGCCGCCAAGCCCGGCCTCGGGGAACGTCTCACCGCCCTATTGATGTGGCTTCTCCCTGCTCCGCTTCTTGAGCGTCAGCTCAGCGGCGGCAAAGTCACCACGCTCGACGATCTCGCCACGATCATTTTCTCCAGCGGCAGCACCGGTGAGCCGAAAGGCGTAATGCTCACGCACTACAACATCGCCTCCAACATCGAGCAGATGGGCCAGACGTTCATGCTCGAAAATGGCGACGTTCTTCTTGGCGTGCTGCCCTTTTTCCACTCCTTCGGTTTCACCGTCACGCTCTGGCTGCCCGCGGTGATGGGCATCGGCGTCGCGTTTCATCCCAGCCCTCTCGATCTCGTCGCCGTGAGCGAAATTGTTCGCGATTATAAAGTCACATTCCTTCTCGCTACGCCAACGTTCCTGCAAGCCTACACGCGCCGCTGCCTGCCCGAAGATTTCGGCAGCCTGCAATTTGTCGTAGTCGGCGCGGAAAAACTTCCGGACTCGCTCGCTCTCGCCTTCGAAGACCGCTTCGGCATCCGCCCGCTTGAAGGCTACGGCACCACCGAGTGCTCGCCGGTCGTCGCCGTCAATACGCGCGACTATCGCGCGCCCGGCTTCATGCAGGTCGGCGCCAAGCGCGGCCACATCGGCCATCCATTGCCCGGCGTCAGTGTTCGAATCGTCGATCCTGAAACTGGCGTACGCCTCGGCGTCGATAAACCGGGCTTGATGAAAGTTCGCGGCCCGAACGTGATGAAGGGCTATCTGAATAATCCGGCTAAAACTGCGGAAGTGCTGCAGGACGGCTGGTACATCACCGGCGACATCGCCGCGATGGACGAAGACGGCTTCATCACCATCACCGACCGCCTCAGCCGCTTCAGCAAAATCGGCGGCGAAATGGTGCCGCACATTAAGATCGAAGACAAATTGCAGGAGCTATCCGACTCGGTCGAGAAACGTTTCGTCGTCACTGCCGTTCCCGACGAGAAAAAAGGCGAGCGCATCGTGGTCCTTCACATTCTCTCGCCCGAAGAAGTTCAACCCGTCATCGAAAAAATGTCCGCCTCGGGCTTGCCAAATCTGTGGCTTCCCCGCGCCAACCAATACTTCCACATCGACGAAATCCCCCACCTCGGAACGGGCAAACTCGACCTGCGCAAAATCCGCGAAGTCGCCGCCGAACTCTCCAAGAAATCCCCGGCCCCCGCCGAAACTCCCGAACCCGCTGTACCCTCCCAAGACTAGCCGCGCCAAAGGCGAGCGCAGCGAGCTGTAACACAGACTGTCAGTCTGTGCGTGTGTTGCGCGGCGAAACTCCGCCTAGAACACCGTCACGCGGATCCGCAAATATTTCTTCGGCTCATTCCGGAAGTCGCTCACGAGCAACCGCAAGTCGCCCGTCAGTCCCGTCAAGTTGTCATACAGCGCGGGATCGCTGAACAGCTTCCCCGCCGTCCCCGTATTCGAATCCAGCTTCGCCGACGCGTCTCTAAAATTCGCCGACGCGTCCCGCAAATTGTTGAACAGGCTGTCGTCCTGCGCGAACTTCCCCAGCGAACCTTTGCCCGCGCGCACATCCGCCAGCACCGCGTTCCCGTTCTCCAGGAAATTCTTCGCCTCGTTGTAAGCGGCCGGGTCGTACACCAGTTTTCCCACCGTCCCCTTCTGGTCCTTCACAGCTCCTAGCACATCGTTCAAATTCGACACCGTCTCGTGCGCCTGATTGTAGAGCTCGTCCGAGGTCAGGAGCTTGCCCAGGCTTCCATTCCCCTTCGCAAGCGTGCCCGACATCGAATTCAGATTCGCCGCCGTCTGGTTCAAATTGTTATATAGCGCCGGATCCTTGATCAGCTTGCCCACCGTTCCCGTACCCTCGTGAATTTCGCCGGTGATATCGGTCAGGTCGTCGGATAGCAGAGACAGTTTGTCCATCAGCGCCGTGCCGCGAGTCACCATTGCCGTGATACCCACCTCACTCGCGCCGGCCACAGTGTCATTCGCGTTGAGGACTGCCCCTGTGAGGCCGCGGGTGATCGTCACATAACGATTGCCAAGCAGCCCTTCGGTGATCAGGCTGGCCTGCGACGTCGTACGGATTTCATCCTTAAATCGCGAATCGATTCGCAGCGTCAGCTGGATGCTGTCGTCGCGTCCGGTCGGCTTCGGATTGATGCGGATCGCCTCCACCGTGCCCACGTCCACGCCATCCAGCCGCACCGGCGCGCCTGCCTGTACGCCCTCCACTTCCGGCAGATACGTGTAGAGGCGGTACTTCGGCCCGAGGCTTCCTGCGCCGGTGACCCAGAAAATTCCCACCGCCAGAGTCACCAACCCCGCGAGCACAAACACCCCGACGCGAAGTTCGCTCCA
The DNA here is from genome assembly GCA_963702125.1 of uncultured Acidobacteriota bacterium. Classification (GTDB taxonomy): domain Bacteria; phylum Acidobacteriota; class Terriglobia; order Acidiferrales; family UBA7541; genus Palsa-295. The sequence goes on along the minus strand of OY969716.1, from coordinate 845,436 downwards.
GGTGATCTGCTTGCTCTGCGCCATCGAGTTGCCTCCTGAGCTTCAGCCGCCAACCACTGCACGTGAACGGTTCGAAGATTTCTATTCCGCCGATGCGAGAAATTTCTTCAAGTACGGATCGTCCGTTTTCAGCAAGTCGTCCATGTCGCCTTCGAAATAAATCACGCCTTCGTGCAGCACTACCACGTTCGTCGGACGATCTTTGCGCCCCTGCGCATCCGCGGCGCCCGCTGCACCCTTCGGCTTCGCCGGAATCGCGCGCGTGCCGTCTGCATTCATCTCCATCGTGCCCGAATGCACCACTTTTCCCGTGGCCTTATCGTAGCTGTAGTTCGCAAGACCAAACGCGTCCTGTACGCGGTGCGTCGCCAGCATCGACGTCACGTCCTGCAAGTCCCGCCCGCGGAGAATCAAGTTAATGATGGTTTGCGAGGTCACTGGGTCCAGGCCGGCTGTGGGCGAATCGTAAAAGACTATCGGCGGTTTGTCGATAAGCGCACGCGCAATCGAGACGCGCCGCCGCATGCCGCCCGAAAGCTCGGCGGGAAAACGGTCGATCGCGTGTTCCATCTCCACGAACTTCAACGACTCCACCACGCGCTGGTAAATCTCCGCCTCTTCCGTATTTTCCTCGCGCAGCCGGAATGACACGTTGTCCGCCACATCCATCGAATCAAACAGCGCCCCTTCCTGAAACACGAATCCCATCTGCCGCCGGAATTGCAGCAGATCCTTCTCGCTCATCGCCGTCACGTCCTGGCCCATCACGAGGACGTTGCCCTCGTCCGGATGGATCAAGCCCGCGGCCATCTTCATCAGCACGGTTTTCCCGGTGCCGGTTTCTCCAAGCAGAATCTTCGTTTCGCCCGGTTGCACCTCGAGCGACACGCCGCGGAGCACTTCCTGCCCCTCGGAGCTGAGACGAATATTGTTGAATCGAATGAGCGGTTCGCCGGGGGCAAGTTTCACAGGAGACCGCTGATTTTCAGCCGGCGAAGCGGCAGGCAACATGGCCGCGATTATAGCGGCCTCCGCAAAAGAATCCCATCGCGTTCATCGTGTATTCAGCCCTACGCCGCAACGTCCGCGCGCCTAGCATTCCACGGTTCTCCAGGACTGCGGTGGCTCCCCGTCGCGACGGGGACCACCGCCCCGCCCCTGTTCGGTGTGTTATTCAATTTCGTGACCGCGGAGCGCATCACGAAGGGCCGGTACCGTTCTTTTGAGTTTTCCAATCCAAAACAGTGTCATTTCGATTTGAATCGCTTCAACAAACGAAAAGAACTCGCGGAGTTGCTCGCGATCGCGCGGAAACTGCATTCGAAAAAGACGATTGAGTTCCCTATCCAGTTTCTGACCGGTGTCCCAAATGGAATCGATATTTGCAACAAAGCTTCCAATTGTCTCAGTGTCTACGTTGGGCAAGGCTTTCTCCAGGGCGATCTGCGTCTTATGGGCGATAACTGCGCTTCGACGCTGAAGTTCGTGCTCCCCAGTACGTGTCGCGCCGGCCGTGTTACTCAGCGCGGGCTCTCTTTGCGCGCTACGTTTCGGTGGGCGCAGCTTGGCGCTAGGCTTTTTGGTCGGCGCTTTCCGCGATGAAGTCATCGTATCGTCTCCCGTTGAATGTTGGCATTGACTCATGAAGCTACCCTCTAAAATGCGTAGCACACTATGCTACTTTCTCGGAATCGTTGTTAAAAGTTCTACGCGCCCCCTGAGCTAAGTCTAGATGTTCCGCCCAGCGGGGCGAGTTTCGCTGTGTATGTGCGTCTAGCCCGCTCGCCCCGCTTCAGTTAGAATCTACGCTTTGTCTCACGCTCCAAAGGCCAACTGACGATGCTCCGATTCGTGACCGCGGGTGAATCCCACGGCCAGGCGCTGATCTCCTGGATCTCCGGTTTCCCCGCCGGCGTCCCGGTCGATCTCGCCTTCATCAACCGCGAACTCCACCGCCGCCAGCTCGGCTTCGGCCGCGGCGGCCGCCAGCGCATTGAGAAAGATGCCGCCGACATCCTCGCCGGCGTTCGTCACGGAAGAACCATCGGCGCGCCCATCGCCGTCCGCATCGAGAATCGCGACTGGAAAAATTGGGAGAAAACTCTCCCCGTCGAAGAGACCGAAGACGCGCCACTCGCCGCGGGCGAAAAAAATCCCGCGCGACCGCTCACCGCGCCGCGCCCCGGCCACGCCGACCTGCCCGGCGCGCTGAAATACAATCTTCACGACGCGCGTTATATCCTCGAGCGCGCTTCCGCACGCGAAACCGCCGCACGCGTGGCCGCAGGCTCGTTCGCAAAGCTCCTGCTCAAAGAATTCGGCATCGAGATTCTGAGCCACTCCATCGCCGTCGGTCACGTGCGGCTCGAACGCGAAGCTACCTGGCAGGAAATCGCGAAAGTCTGCGACGATCTCGAATCGCCTCTTCGCTGCGTCGATCCCGCCACGCAGGAAAAAATGAAAGCCGAAGTCGATCACGTCCTCCGTGCAGGCGATTCCGTCGGCGGCGTCTTCGAAGTGATCGCGCGCGGCGTTCCTCCCGGTCTTGGCACTCACGTCCAGTGGGACGAGAAGCTCGACGCCCGCATCGCCCGCGCCGTGATGTCCATTCAAGCCGTGAAGGCCGTCGAACTCGGCAGCGGCGTCGCAAACGCCGGAAGCTACGGCTCCACGGTGCAGGACGAAATCACCTACGACGCCGCCCGCCACCGCTTCGACCACACCTCGAATCGCGCAGGCGGCCTCGAAGGCGGAATCTCCAATGGCAGCGACATCGTCGTCCGCGGCTACTTGAAACCCATCTCCACGCTGCGCCGCGCGTTGATGACAGCCGACCTGAACACCAAAGAAGAAATCAAAGCCGCTTACGAACGCTCGGACGTCTGCGTCGTCCCCGCAGGCGGAGTCGTCGGCGAGCACATGGTCGCATTCGAAATCGCGTCGGCGTTCCTCGAGAAATTCGGCGGCGACTCGCTCACCGAGACGCGCCGCAACTACGACGGCTACCAAAAACAGCTCGACGCGTTCTAAAATAGGTTCACGCGATTCCCGAAGAGGTAACTTAGAAAGATGATTCACCCGATTGTGAAGTACGGCGACCCGATCCTCGAGACGCCCACCAAGTCCGTCGAGAAATTCGACGACGATTTTCAGGCGCTGATCGCCGACATGTTCGAATCGATGTACGCCGCGCAGGGCGTCGGCCTCGCCGCACCGCAAGTTGGCATCGGCCTCCGCGTCACCGTGATCGACGTTTCGAACGGCAAGAATCCCGAAGCCAAGCTCGTGTGCGCGAATCCGAAAATTATTTACACCGAAGGCGAACAGCGCGAAGAAGAGGGCTGCCTCTCGCTCCCCGGCTTTCGCGGCTACGTCGCGCGCCCGCAGTACGTCACCATCCGCGCGCAAGACGCCACTGGCAAAGAATTCGAAATGAAAGGCGAGGGTTTGCTCGCGCGCGCCTTTTGCCACGAGATCGATCATCTCGACGGCGTTCTTTTCATTAGCCACCTCGGCATGCTCAAGCGCGACATCATCAAGCGCAAGATCCGCAAAATGAAGAAAGCGGGCGAGTGGTAAAGACGCTGTGACGGCGCCGCTCAGAATTATCTTTTGCGGCACGCCAGCGTTCGCAGTTCCCGCGCTGATCGCGCTCGCATCCCGGCCCGAATTTAAAGTCGAAGGCGTCGTCACGCAGCCCGACCGCCCGTCTGGTCGCGGCCAGTCGCTCACAAAATCTCCGGTAAAGGTCGCCGCCGAAGAGCGCGGCATCCCCGTTTTTCAACCGGCAAAAATCAAAACGCCCGAAGGCCTCGCCTACATTCAGAATGCGAAGCCTGACGTCGTCGTGATCATCGCGTACGGACAAATTATCTCCACGCAACTACTCGCGATCCCGCGACTCGGCTGGGTCAACGTGCACGGCTCTCTTCTCCCCAAATATCGCGGCGCGGCGCCGATTCATTGGGCCGTCGCCAACGGTGAAACCGAAACCGGCCTCACCACTATGCAAGTCGAAGCCGGACTCGACACCGGGCCGATGCTTTTGAAATACAACACCTCGATTGGCGCCGACGAGACATCGCTCGAACTCTACGAGCGCCTCGCGCAAGCCGCCGCGCCTCTCATCGTCGAAACGCTCACCGGCCTCGCCGCAGGCGTCCTCGCCGCCACACCGCAGGACAACGCGCACGCGACGCTCGCGCCGATGATGAAGAAAGAAGACGGCCGCATCGACTGGTCGCGCACTTCCACCGAAATTTACAACCGCATGCGCGGCTTCCAGCCCTGGCCCGGCGCGTTCACCACGTTTCGCGGCACGCAGTGCTCGCTGTGGGGAAAGCCCTCGTTCGACGACATCGCTACCATCGGCGAACCCGGCTCGATTTCCGTGCGCGACCGCGAAATATTCGTCGCGTGCGGCGGCGGCACCTTGCTCCACCTGGAATTTGTGCAGCGCGAAGGCCGCAAGCGAATCAGCGCGCGCGAATTCTCAAACGGCGAGCGCATCGCCGCAGGTGAATCCTTTGGCCGTTAGCGCGGCGCGCAAAATCGCATTTGAAGTTCTCTCGCGCGTCGCCGCGGAAGACGCCTACGCCTCCGAACTTCTTCACGCGCGCCTCGACGCTTCCGTCAAACCGGAAGACGCCGCGCTCGCCACAGAAATCACCCTCGGCGTGCTGCGCTCGCAGCGCCTTCTCGATACCCTGCTCGCGCGCCACACCAAAAAACCGATTCAGCGCCTCGATGTCCCCGTCGCCATCGCGCTGCGCATCGGCCTCTACCAAATCCGCTTCCTCGAACGCGTTCCTCATCGCGCCGCCGTAAGCGAATCGGTCGAACTCGTAAAATTCGCGCGCAAAACCTCCGCCGCCACACTAGTCAACGCCGTTCTTCGCCGGTCCGCCGACGAAGCGAAAATTCCGCCAGAAAGTTTGCTCGCAGCCGCCGCGCGCGAAGCCACGCGTGCAACGTGGCTCGCCGTGCTCCACTCTCACCCGACTTGGATCGTCGAACGCTGGCTCGGGCAATACGGTGAAGCGAAAACCATCGCGATCCTCGAAGCCAACAATCGCGCCCCGCGCGTATCCTGTCACGCAGGCGACCAATCGCAAACGAACACGGTGATCGCAGCGCTGCGCGACGCCGGTCTCCGCGTCGAACTAGGCACCCTGCTCCGCAATGCGTTCTCCCTAAGCGGCGGCAGCGTGTCGCGCTCAGACGCCTTCAAATCCGGCGCCGTCTCCATTCAAGACGAAGCTTCGCAAGCCGTTCCGCTGCTCCTCGGCGTCACCGCCGGCCAAAAAGTTCTCGACCTCTGCTGCGCGCCCGGAGGCAAGACGGCCATCCTCGCCCACGCCGCCGGCGAAAATGGACTCATCGTCGCCTCCGACATTCACGCGCACCGCCTCCGCGCAACCCGCGACCAACTCGCGCGCATCGGCGCAAAAAATGTCCGCGTGGTCCAGCTTGACGCCGCAAAACCGCTTCCCTTCACCCACGAGTTCGACCGCATCCTGGTCGATGCTCCCTGCTCCGGCACCGGCACGCTCGCGCGCCATCCAGAAATCCGCTGGCGCGTCACTCTCGAACAGATCGCCGCGCTGAAGCCTCTGCAGTCCTCGCTCCTCAATTTCGCCGCCGACAACCTCCGAATTGGTGGACGACTTGTCTATTCGACTTGCTCGATCGAGCGCGAAGAAAACGAAGCCGTCGTCGCTGCCGCTCTCGCCGCCAATCCGAAACTCAAGCGCGTCGCGCAAGCCGACGCTGCCGCTCCGCTCGCCGGCAAACTTGCCGAGGACATCAACTCCGCCACACTCTTCGATTCCGATGGTCAATTCCACACCCTACCCGGCCAGTTCGGCACCGATGGATTTTTCGCAGCAGTCCTCGAAAGAAGCCGGTAGCCACATCGGCGGCCGTGCTAGCCTTTTTCCCACCTGAGCCATGACTCTTCGCGACAGACTCCAATGGATTTTCCGGATGGCGCTCCTGGCGTTCATCCTCACGTCCGTCGCCTTTCTGAGCGCGATCACCGCAATGCGTTTCGCGATTCAAGGCCGCGAAGTCAGCGTCCCCGACGTTGTCGGTAAAAAGAGCGAAGAGGCACAAGGAATCCTTCAGGGCCGCGGCCTCGGCATGAAAGTCGAAGACCGCCTCTACAACGCAGCGCCCGTCGATACGATCGTCAGACAAAGTCCCGCGAGCGGTTCTCGCGTGAAGATCGGCCAGTTCGATCACGTAGTCGTCTCTCTGGGCCCGCAGAAAGCGACGATTCCCTCGCTCACCGAACGCAGCGTCCGCGCCGCGCGCATCGAGTTGCTCCGCTCCGGCCTCCAAGCCGGCGAAATTTCCAGCGCCTACCTGCCGGGCTACGAGCAGGACGCAGTAATCCAGCAGGATCCCGCGCCGGGCAAAAGTGACGTCAGTTCTCCTCATGTGGATATGCTCGTCTCGCTCGGCGCGCGCCCGCTCGCATTCGTGATGCCAGACCTGATGGGCATGAACCTCGCCGAAGCCGAGCAGCGCCTTACCGCCAGCGGCCTCCACATCGGCAAAATCAACGTAACCGCCGAACCCGGCGCCGCCCACGGCACCATCCTCGGCCAGAATCCCCTCCACGGCGGCCGAGTCGAGTTAGGCTCCCCGGTCGATCTCCAAGTGGCCGAGTAGCGGTTCGTGCCTTGGGCGAGCGCAGCGAGATGTAGCTTAGACTTTCGAGTCTGAGCGGGACCAACTCTCAGTTGGTCCCGGGTTGGACGATCTCCACCGCAGCTTGCACTGTTTCCAAATGCACAGCTGACGCCCCGAAAATCGTTTGGACAGAGTGCGTTTTCAATGTCGATTAGAAATGAATCGGGTCTTTGTTTTGTGTGGGTTACGGCGATTTCTAATCTCATCCAGTGTCGATTAGAAATTTCAGGTAGGAGGCTGGGTGAAGCCGGGTTGGAAGCGTCCGGCGGCAGGTGTAAAGTGCCGGTGCACCTGCATACGCGTCGATTACAGGCTGGTTAGATTACCATACGTATACCACAATGTCACTCGATGAGTGTTAGTTTCAAAATGGGAATTGGGTGGGGGCGGGGTTTTTTGGTGGAAGTTGGGGCGTTGGACCGATGGTTAAACCCAGGACCAACTGAGAGTTGGTCCCGCTCAGACTCGAAAGTCTAAGCTACATCGTGCTGCGCGCGACTAAAAGACCGCCACAGACTGACAGTCTATGTTACGGCTCGCGGCGCTCGCCTAAGGCACGCCTCGCTGAGAGCGGGACTGTCCTACTGCGGCAGTGCGACGCCGACAGGGCTTGGGCTCCGTCGGACGTGGGCTGTGCTAAAATCCACGGCGTTTATGGCTTACGCGCGCATCGAAATCCTGCCCTCCATCCTCGCATCGGACTTCGCGAAGCTCGGCGAGCAAGTGGCCATCGTCGAAGCTGCTGGCGCCGACGCCCTCCACGTGGACATCATGGACGGGCACTTCGTACCCAATCTCTCGCTGGGAATTCCGGTGGTCGAGTCGCTTCGCAAAGCAACCCGCCTCCCGCTGGATGTGCATCTGATGATCGAGCAGCCCGAAGAGTTCATTCCAGACTTCGTGAAGGCCGGTGGCAACCGCATTCTGGTCCACGAAGAAGCCACGGTTCACCTCGACCGGGCGCTGGCGATGGTTCGGGAGCTAGGCGCGGAAGCGGGTGCCGTGATCAATCCCGCCACGCCGGTGGGCATGCTGTCCGAAGTGCTGGATAAGATAGATACGGTGCTGGTGATGAGCGTGAATCCCGGCTTCGGCGGACAAGCGTTTCTGGCCAATTCTTACGAGAAAATTCGGCAGTTGAACGAGCTACGCAGGCGGTATAATCGATCTTTCCGCATTGAAGTGGATGGGGGCGTCGATGCGCAGAACATCGCGCAGCTGGCCCAGGCTGGCGCAAACTCCTTCGTAGCGGGGACTTCGATCTTTCACACGGCCGATCCAGCGGCTGCAACGCGGAACCTGAAGAGGCTCGCAACCGACGCAGTGAGCCTGAAGACTTAACCTCAGCGAACTAAAGGGCTGGATACGACAAGATGATTTCTTCGAAATTGGCTGCACCCCGTGGTTGGTTTTTGCCGTTCGCCGCATTTTCCCTTATCTTCGTAGTCGCACCCGTCGCGCACGCGCAGGTTCCTCAGGCGCAGACCGGTGGCAGCGGCCAGAGCGATGCGGATACTCCTCCGCCGGCGCCTGCCGAAGATAAAGCGACAGACGCGAAGCCTGCCGATACCGCCAAGCCCGCAGACAACGCCGCAAAGCCGGCCGACGGCACTACGACAGCGCCCGCTGCGACTCCCGCATCCGCCAACTCCAGCTCAAGTGGCACGGCGGCCAAGAAGCACAGCAAGATTCCGCTGAAAGACAAACTTACCAAGTCCGACGCCGATTCGAAGAAAAAGCCCGAGATTATCAAGACGAAGGACACTCCCCCGAAGAAAGGTCCCTCGGATGTGAACGGCGGTGCCGAACCCGACAAAGTTCTGTACGACCGCGCGAACGACGATTTGAAGCACGGCCGCTTCACCGAAGGCCGCCTTGCGCTGCAGACCCTGGTGAACACCTACCCGGACAGCGAATATCTCGCAAAGGCGAAATTAATGGTCGCCGACTCTTTCTACAAAGAGGGCGGCACCGGCAACATGACGCAGGCCATTCAGGAGTACAAAGACTTTCAGACGTTCTTCCCGTTCCTCGAGAACGAAGCGTCGTACGCGCAGATGCAAGTGGGCTTGGCGCATTACCACATGATGGAGAAGTCTGACCGCGACACCACACAAGCGCAACAGGCGGAAGATGAGTTCCAGGCGTTCCTGATCAAGTATCCGCAGAGCCCGCTGGTGCCGAAGGCCCAGCAATATCTGCGCGACACGCAGGAAGTGTTGGCCGACGGCGAATTCAAGATCGCGTATTACTACTACTACACCAAGCAGGACTACCGTGCATCGGCTGCCCGCCTGGTGGAACTTTCAGACCGCTACCCTCTGTACAGCCAGAACGATCAGGCGCTGTGGATGCTCGGCGACATTTACGATCGCGCGCGCCAAATCTCCAAGAACGAAGACGACAAGAATCACTGGGCCGATCTGGCTTCGAAGTGCTACGACCGCATCGTCACCGAATATCCGCTTTCGAAGGAAGCCGGCGACGCAGCGTCTCGCCTGAAGGCGATGAACAAGCCGGTGCCCGCGCCCGACCCGGACGCAAAGGCGCGCGAAGAGCAGCAGCTGGCTTACGAGAAAGAGCACAAGCAAAACAAGCTGATGCAGAACGGCATGGGCATGATCAAGGGCAATCCGGATATGACCATGGCGGCGCGTTACGGCACGCCGCAGATGGAGCCTCCGGATGACGCCGTTTCAGCAACGGAAGTTTTGAAGCCGGGAGCGTCGGGACCGTCGTTCACGGTCACGGGTTCTGGCGGCGGTCGCGGCGCGGAGGATTCCGGAACGGGCGGGACCGATGTGAAGGTGGAAGACGCCACCTCCGTCGGACACACAGTTGACCCGAACGCGGACGCGCAGACCGGTGTTGGTGCTGAAATCATTACCCCCGTCAATGACCGGTTCCAGCCGACGTCGGAAACTCCAGGACAGCCGAAAGCGGAAACCCCGGCGACGAGCGCGCCACCGGCCGCAACACCTTCGACGCCCGATACCAACGCGGCAGCAGAAGGCGCAGGCAGCGCGGCAGGCGCCGCTGGCACGCCGGGTCCGGCGGCCTCTGCAACTCCTGCAAACGCAACAACGGAAAGCAGTTCCGGAACTCCGGCGGGTGCGGGATCCACGTCGTCGAGCAGCTTGCAGCAGGCTCCGGCCGAGAGCACAGCCTCGCCCGACGCGAACTCGGCCAAGGCCTCCAGCGCCGCCGATTCCTCCGGCGAATCCACGAGCAAGAAAAAGAAAGGCGTGAAGAAAATCTTGCCGTGGTCCAAGGGCCAGTAGAAATCCTGTTAACTCCCTGCTAACACCAGCAGCACTCCTGTACCTCGAGTTTATTGACCTCACCTTTTTAGGGTGCTGGAATAGACTGCGTGCCATAGTAGGCGTGTCGCATTGGGGTGCCACGCAAGGGGATCACAGTGCCCAGGATTCTGGTCGCAGACGACAACACAAACATTCAGAAGATGGTGACGCTGGCGTTTCAAGAACGCGGCGTTGACGTCGTGGCGGTGGGCAATGGCGAAGCCGCGGTGCGCAAGATTCCCGACGCGAATCCCGACCTGGTGCTGGCCGACGTGTTCATGCCGGTGCGCAACGGCTACGAAGTCTGTGAGTTCGTAAAGAAAGATTCCCGCTTCGCGCACGTCCCCGTGATTTTGCTGGTGGGAGCATTCGATCCTCTGGACGAAAAAGAGGCGCGCCGCGTGGGCGCCGATGGCGTGCTCAAGAAGCCGTTTGTTCCGCCCGACCCGCTGATCGCGATGGTAATGTCGGCGCTGGAAAAGAATCCGAAGGTAATGGCCGAATGGGCGAAGCAGAAAGAAGCTGCTGCTGCCGCAGCCGCGCCGCCGATGCCTGCGCTAGAGAGTCCCGCCAAAGCTGAACCGAAACCGCTGCCGCACTTCCCAGAGCCGACCGCTGAAGAAGCTGCTGTGATCTACGGATTCGGCAAGGGCCTTCGTGGAATGGATGCGGAAGAGCCGGAAGCGCGCGAGGAAGCGCCCGCGCCGGCTGCTCCAAAGGTTGCCGCGAAGTCGGAAGAAGAATCGCACAAGATCGCCGCTCCAGCGAAGAACACCGTCACCGGAATGGATTTCGGCGACGACGACATGGACGGCATGGAAACCGCCACCGATCGCCGCCGGGCCAACACCGATTTCGAGATTCCCGAGAACACGGGCTCCGATCCGATCTATTCGTACGGCCGCGATTTCGAGCCGATCACGTTCCCTTCGGAGAAGGATGTTCCGCCGAAGCATGTGAAGGAAAACGCCGCCGATCCGGATGCAGTTTCCGTTTCGCCGGAAGAGCCGGCCGCCGCTGCGAAGGCCGAAGAATTTGTGGAATCTGCAGTACCTGCGGTTGTGGCGGAGCAGGAAGAATCGTCGGATTGGGATATACGTCCGGCGTCGGAAGTCGCGTCTGAGAATCCTGCATACACGGAAGTGCCGGTTGCAGCGGCGCCCGCGGAAGAAACCAAGCCGGTGGAATTGATTTCCGCGGAAGTCGCGCAGGACGAGGCGCCCGCGCCGTTCTCGTTCGCTCCGAAATTCTCCGAGCCGGTGGTCGAGGAAGCATCGATCGTCGTCGCGCAGAAATCGCTGCCGGAACGCGTTTTCGACGCGCCGCGTGAATTTGAATCGTCACCGGCTGTTGCAGCTTCGATCGAAGCGCCGACTGCAGAAGCGGAGCACAAGAACGACTCACAGGAATCGACCAGCCGCGGCGGATGGATGGACATGATGTCGCCCGTTCCCTCGCAGCCCGCTGCGTCGTCACACTGGATGGAATCGCTTGGAACGAGCGAGCCGCGCACGCAAGCCTCAGAAAAGCCGCTGGAAGTGGAGGCCACCGCGCATTCTTTGGAGTCGGCCGCCGTGGAGACCGCGCCCGTCGCGGCGAGCTACGATGCCGAGCCGGAAGCGGTGACCGAGACGCCGTCTGAGATTTCTGCGCAGGCCGAGGAAGTTACTGCTGCCGCGCCCGTGTTCGAGCCGGAAGCGCCTGCGGCACACGCAAGTTCGAGCGACTGGAGCGATCAGCTTCCCGCGGCGCCTGCGATCGATTTGGGTGGGAACTTCAACACCGAGCCGCGCAGCTTCGGCGAATCGATACCGCAGTTTGGCAGCACGTCGTATCACTTCGCGTCGAACGAAACCGCATCCGGGCACGAAAACTTCGCAACGGCCGAGAAGGAAGAATTTGCGGCAGTCGAGTCGCCGTCCGATTTGGAGGTTTCGCCGGCCGACGCGGCAATCGACGAAAGCGAGCACGAGCCGACCGAGCCGCTCTACGTGAGCGAGCAAGTTCCCGCTCCGGAAGGTGAAGTGGCGCAGCCCGAGCCGCTGGCAGTCGAAGATCCGGTGCCGGCGTTCGCGGATTCCGCAGAATCCAAAGAAGGATTGCTCGATCCGCCGCCGTCGTTCTTTGCCGCTTCGGAATCGGTGGCCACGGTGGAGGAAGACTACGCAGAGCGCATCCCGACGCTGCCGCCGACCAGCCGCGAGTCGCTTTCTGATATTCCGTTCCTGGTGCCGCCGGCCTCGCACGAAACGCACGCGACGAACGGGCATTCGGACCATTCATCGAACGGTTCAGATCAAGTGGTTGATGACGTGGTGCGCAAAGTTCTCGAGAAGCTTCAGCCGCAGTTGCAGGAAATGCTTTCGCAGGGGATGAAGCCGCTGCTCGAAAATTTGGTCCAGAACGAACTCCAGAAAAAAGATCGCTAGATTTCAACGCTCTCCATAGCGCGATCGCGGACTAATTTCCGCCCCGATCGCGCTATTTTTTTCGCGCGCCACATCGCCGCCGTGCCGGAGAGGGCCGCCCTTTGGACCTGTCCGGCGCGCGAATTGACGCCGCAGTTCCCCGCCGTTTATATTTATAAATTACCGTCCCGTTGAAATTCCGCATGTAAGGAAGCCATGTCACTGGAAATTCCGAAGGCGTACGAGCCGCAGGAGATCGAGGAGCGCTGGGCGCAAGCCTGGTTCGACGAAAAACTGTTTCGCGCGGAGAATTCCGGGACGCCGGGGAATCCGACGAAACGCTTTTCGATTGCACTGCCGCCGCCCAACGTGACCGGCTCGATCCACATCGGCCACATGCTGGAGCACACGCAGATCGACATGCTGGTGCGCTGGCACCGCATGCGCGGCGAGCGGACGCTGTGGCTGCCCGGCATGGATCACGCGGGAATCGCGACGCAATTCGTTGTGGAGCGGATGCTCGATAAGGAAGGCATCAAGCGCCAGGACCTCGGTCGCGAAGAATTCGAGAAGCGCGTGTGGAAGTGGAAGGCGGAGTCCGGCGGCGCGATCAAGCAGCAGATGATTCGACTGGGCGCTTCTTGCGATTGGACGCGCGAGAAATTCACGCTCGAGCCGGCGCTCTATCGCTCGGTGCTCGAAGCGTTTTTGCGCCTCTATAAAGAAGGCCTGATCTATCGCGGGCGGTACATGGTGAATTGGTGCCCGCGCTGCCAGACGGCCATCAGCGACCTCGAAGTCATCCACAACGAGCGCACGGGGAATCTCTGGTATTTGCGGTATCCGATCGTTGGAGCACCCGCAGGTGGCCCGCAGCACATTGTGGTCGCAACGACGCGGCCGGAAACGATGCTGGGCGACACGGCCGTGGCGGTTCACCCCGATGACAAGCGCTACGCGGGATTGATCGGCAAGAACATCGCGCTGCCGCTCACCAAGCGCGAGATTCCGATCATCGCCGATTCGTCGGTCGATCGCGAATTCGGAACGGGCGCGGTGAAAATCACTCCAGCGCACGACCCGAACGACTTCGAAATGGGCAAGCGCCACAACCTGCCGCAGATCGACGTGATGACGGACACCGCGCACATGAACGAAAACGCAGGCGCGTACGCGGGTCTCGAGCGGTTTGCGGCGCGTGGGCGCGTGATCAAAGACCTTGAAGAACAGGGGCTGATCGAGAAGATCACCGAGCACACGCACTCGGTGGGCACGTGCGACCGGTGCAAGTCGATCGTGGAGCCGCGCGTTTCGACGCAGTGGTTCATGAAGATGAAGCCGCTCGCCGAAGATGCATACAAGGCGGTGACGGGCGGGCTTGGCGGCGACGCGGAAATTGAAGTGGTCCCCGACAACCAGCGGACGATTTTACTGCAGTGGTTTGAAAACATTCGCGACTGGTGTATTTCGCGGCAGCTTTGGTGGGGGCATCGGATTCCGATCTGGCATTGCGCGGGATGCAGCGAGATGGTTCCGGCCGAAGATTCGCAAGTCGAAATCGTCGATGGACACGCGCGGGCGGCGAGCGCGCCGGCGAAGTGCCCGAAGTGCGGCAGCGCGAAGCTTGTTCAAGATAAGGATGTACTCGATACGTGGTTCAGCTCCGCGCTGTGGCCATTTTCCACGCTCGGCTGGCCTGACAACACGCAAGACCTGCGCGATTTTTATCCGACGAACCTGCTGATCAGCGGCTACGACATCATTTTCTTCTGGGACGCGCGGATGATCATGATGGGGCTGCACCTCTCGGGCGCAACGGGCGAGGGCGCGGCAAATCCGTCCGTCACTGCGGCGAACGCAGCAGCGCGAATTCCCTTCCGACGGCTTTACCTACATTCGCTCGTGCGCACAGCCGAAGGCGCAAAGATGTCGAAGACGAAGGGCACGGGCGTGGATCCGCTCGAGCTGACGCAGAAATTCGGCACCGACGCGCTGCGTTACATGCTGGCCAGCATGGCCGCGCCGGGCACGGACATCATTTTGAGCGAGGATCGCATCCTCGGCGCGCGCGCGTTTGCGAACAAGATCTGGAATGCGGCGCGGTTTTTGTTTTTGAATTTGGAGAAGGCGCAGGCCGCGTTCGGTTTCACGCTCGAGGAACTCGCAGCGCCGGAGATTCGCGCAAAGGCGCCGTACGAAACGGGCGGCGCGACGGGCCTTGTGCACAAGTGGATGTTCTCGCGGCTGTCGTCGGTTGCGGCGGAGACGAGCAAGGCGCTCGACGAATTCCGTTTCCATGAAGCGTGCCGGCACATGTACCAATTTTTCTGGGGCGATTTTTGCGACTGGTACATCGAGTGGGTGAAGCCTGAGCTGAGCGCCACCAATCGCGATGCGGCAGTCGCCGCGTGGCGGAATATTTTCGCGCTGCTCGATGCGTCGATCCGCCTGCTGCATCCGGTGATGCCGTTCCTCACCGAAGAGCTGTGGCACAAGCTGCCGCAGCCGGAGGGCGCGACGTCGATCGCCCTGGATGCGTTTCCTGAGGCTCGTGCCGAGTGGGCGAGCGCGGAAATCGAGAAGGACATGGCGGTGCTGCAGGAAATCATCACCGCAGCGCGGAATATTCGCGCGGAGATGAAGGTCGATCAAAAGAAGAAGGTGGCCGCGGTTTTTTCGAGCGCGGATGCTCGGCTGCGCGCGCTGGTGGAGCAGAACGTCGAGCCGATCACTCGTCTCGCAGTGCTATCCGAGCTGAAAGTTTCGTCCGACAAGCTCGACCCTGCCGGCGCGGCCGTGCGTTCCACAGCAGATTTTGATCTGCGCATCGCGTATGGCGACGCGATCGACAAAGGCGCGGAGATCGCGAAGATCGACAAGGAAATCGACCGCCTAACCAAAGACATCGACTCGAAGCGCGCACGCCTCGCCGACGAAGGGTTTACCAGTAAAGCCCCGGCGAAAGTCCTCGATCAGTTCAGATCGACGCTCGAGGCCCGCGAAATCGAATTGTCCAAGCTAATCGAGCGCCGCAAGCAGCTCTCTTAAGACCTAAATGTAGCGCCGCGGCCTTCAGCGCGGCACCAGTCTTCGAGCACGAATCAACACGTGGAGCGGCTCTCGTGGCTGATCACGATGCCGCGCCAAAGTCCGCAGCGCTACATTAAAATCTTGAGCGGCCGTTCGCTTGTAGTGAAACTCCCGTCCGCGTATTCTTGCGCTTCATGCCGGCTCACGCCATGTCCAAAAAACGCCTCGCCGAAGACCTGCCCGGCGTAACCGACCGCCGCATCGACGCGCTCGTGGCGCTGCTCGCTGAGAACGCGACCATCGTGATCAGCGGCGCGAAAATCGCGGAGGAAATCGGCGTTTCGCGGCAGAGCGTGTGGCGCTGGATTGAAACGCTGCGCGAGCTCGGCGTGAAAGTGAAAGGCCACGCGCGCAGCGGCTATCACGTGCAGCAAGTGCCGGACATTCTGGCGCCGCAGATGCTCGCGCCGCGGCTCTACGGCACGATGTTCGGCAAGCCGATCTACCACTACTTCAAAATCGGATCGACGAACACTGTTGCCATGCAACTCGGCGCAGCGGGTGAGCCGCACGGCACCGCGGTACTGGCGGAAATGCAGACGGCCGGCAAAGGCCGCGCGGGTCGCAAGTGGCTGAGCGAAAAATCCGCAGGGATTGCGTGTTCGCTGCTCCTGCGGCCGCAAATTGCGCCGTCGCAAGCGCCGCTCCTTACGATCGTCGCGGGGCTCGCAGCGCGCGACGCGGCAGCGGAAGAACTCGATGCAGTGCCGGACATTCGTTGGCCGAATGACGTTCTCGTGAGCGGACGAAAATTCTGCGGCATCCTCACGGAAATGCACGCCGAACCGGACCGCGTGCGCTACGCCGTCGTCGGTATTGGCATCAACGTGAATCAATCGAAGATGCCGACGGAATTGACGGGCCTCGCGACATCGCTGCGCCTCGAAACCGGCAAGGTGCATTCGCGCAACGATGTGCTGGTGCGGTTGCTGCGCCACTTCGACCGCTACTACAATCTTTTCCTTTCGAGTGGCGCGCCGCCGATTCTCCGGCGATTCGCGGAAGTTTCGAGCTACTTTCAGGGCAAGCGCGTGCGAATCACCACGGCGCATGAGACCTTTACGGGCGTGACGGCGGGACTGGAATCGAGCGGGGTGCTGCGCGTTCTGCGCGACGACGGCGGTGGAATCGAGCCGGTAATCACAGGCGATGTGTCGGAGGCGAGGTAATGCTGCTGACTTTGGATGTGGGCAACACGAATACGGTGCTGGGCGTTTTTCGCGGCACGGAATTGGTGGCGAACTGGCGGCTCACGACGGCGCGCGACCAGACCATCGACGAGTACGGCATCCTGACACGGGATCTTTTCACCCTGGCGAACATGAAGTCGAAAGACATCGACGGCGTGATCATCAGCTCGGTGGTGCCGCCGCTGAACGCGACGCTTGCGGGTATGGCGGAGCGCTACTTTGGACGTGAGGCCGTGTTTGTGAATCCGGAAATCAAGACCGGAATGCCTGTGAAGTACGACAACCCCAATGAAGTAGGCGCGGACCGTATTGTGAACAGCGTGGCGGGGCTCGCGAAATACGGCGGGCCGTGCATCATCGTCGATTTTGGAACCGCGATTAATTTCGACGCGGTGTCTGCCGAGGGCGAGTATCTGGGCGGAGTTCTCTGCCCTGGGATTGGAATTTCATCGGAGGCGCTTTTCGCGCGCGCGGCGCGGCTTTTTCGCGTGGAGATTAAGGACCCCGGCAAAGTAATCGGGACGAATACGGTGGCGTCGATGCAGTCGGGATTGTTTTACGGCTACACGGATTTGGTGGACGGGATTCTCGCCCGGATGAAGAAAGTTCTCGGCGATGGGACGACGGTGATCGCCACGGGCGGCCAAGCATCGCTGATTGGCGGCGCGTCGCGGCACATTCAGAAGATCGATGAGTTTTTGACGCTCGAGGGGTTGCGGATTTTGTGGGAACGGAATCGACCATCGAGCGCAAAGGGCGCCTCCGCTGGGAAACCTCCGGCGGCTGGGAAGCGCGGCAAGAAATAATCGCGCGGCATCGGCTACAATTTCCTTGGCGTCGTGCGCGATGGAAACTTTCAACTACTTCAATTACTTCACTGAAATCGAAGAATACTTCTGGCAGAAGCGAGGCGCGCATCTGCTGGTGTCGCCGCTCGATTGGGCGATCGTGGAGACCTGGCAGAAGGCTGGCATCCCGATCACAGCCGTCTTAAAAGGAATCGACCGCGCGTTTGAGAGTTGGAACCGATCCAAGCGCGCGGCGGGCGGACGACAGCTGAAAAGTTTGGCGTACTGCGTGGACGCCGTGCTCGATGCGGCGAGTGAGGCGCAGGAAGCGGCGGCGGGCACGGGACCGGATGTTTCGTCTGCACGCGCACCAGCCGCGGAACCATTTTCACGCATCGAGTTGCGCAAGTACATCGAGCGGAACGCCACGCGGCTGCGCACGGCTGCGGAAAAGCAACGCGCCAAGCACGCGGCGCTTGCGGGCCGGCTCGCCGATGCGGCGGCGAAGCTCGATGAGGCGCTGCCGCTGGTGGATTCGCCGGGCGCGCTCGACCTGGAAGACCTCGAGCGGCGAATGACGGTGCTCGAAGAAAAACTTTCGGCGGCGCTGGTGGCGGATGCGGACGACGAAGCGATGCTATCGATCCGGCGAGAGATGGATCGTTCGCTTGCGCCGTACCGCAGGAAGATGAACGCGGAGCAACTTGCGCAGCTCGAGCGGCAATATTTGCAGAAGCGGACATTTGAACATTTCGGCGTGCCGCGATTGAGTTTGTTTTACCTCACATAGGCTCGAACCTGGGCTCGAAGGATTCATGGCCTCCATCGACGTAAAAATTGAAAAGCTAGTGTACGGCGGCGAAGGGCTCGGGCATCACGAGGGCGCGACGGTGTTTGCGCCGCTGGTGCTGCCGGGCGAGCTCGCGCGTGTAACGCCCGTTGAACAGAAGAAGAAATTCATTCGCGCGAAGCTCGATGCGATCGTCGAGCCGTCGCCGGAACGCATCGCACCGAAGTGTCGCCACTTCGGAGATTGCGGCGGGTGCGACTACCAGCACATTCCCTACGAGCGGCAAGTCGAATACAAAACGGAAATTCTGCGCGAAACGCTGCGGCGGCTTGGCCGCGTGGACTGGACGGGGCCGATCGCGGCGCACGTCTCGCAGCCGTGGCAGTACCGCAACCGCACGCAATGGAAAGTACGGACCGTGGAGCGCGAAGAACGCACGGCAGGCGCGCAACGCTCCGTGGACGGCAAGGAAGCGCTGCGCATCGGGTACTTTCGCGCGGGCTCCACTTCCCTTTGCGCGGTGACCGAGTGCCCGATCATTTCGCCGTTGCTTGAAAAGACGCTGCTCGCTTTGCGCGAAGCGCTCGCGGCGGCTCGAATGCCGCGCGGGCTGCGCGAAATCGAAGCCGTGGTGAACGAGACCGACACGAAGGTGATGATCACCGCGACGTTCGCTGGATTCCCCGCGAAGGCCGCGGAGCATGCCGAGACATTTCGCGAAGTCGTGCCGGAGCTGGCGAGCCTGGTGTTCCACGATCCGAGCCACGACCGCATGGAACTTTTCGGGCCGGGCTTTCTGGAATATCAAGCGAACGGCATCGCGTACCGGCTTGGCCAGTTCTCTTTCTTTCAAGTTAACAAATCATTAGTGGACGAGATGGCCCGCGAAGTTGTAGAAAAGGACCAAGGTGGGCGGCTCGCATTTGACCTTTTCAGCGGTGTCGGTCTTTTCAGCCTGCCGCTGGCACAGCGCTTCGAGAAGGTGATTTCGGTGGAATCGAATCCTGCGGCGACACGCGATCTCGAATTGCTGGTCCGAAACGGCGACGGTGCAAAAATCGAAGTGCGCACGATGGACGTATCGCGCTTTCTCGAGAAAAATAAGGTGAAGCCGGAGCTTGTGGTGCTGGACCCGCCGCGCGCGGGACTCGAACCCGGCGACGCGCAGCACATCGCGCGCTTGGAACCTCAGCGCATCAGTTACGTTTCGTGCGATCCGCCGACGCTGGCGCGCGACTTGGCCGCTCTTCAGCAAGGCGGCTACGACATTGCGAGCGTCGATCTCTTCGACCTATTCCCACAGACCTACCACATCGAATCGCTGGTCCGGCTCCAAAGACGAAAATGAAATTGCCCGCGGTCTGGCTTGCGGCGGCGTTCGGCGCAGGCATCGGACTCGCGTCTCGATGGGCCGCGGGGCCGGGGCGGCTCGCGCTCCTCGCCGGGGCCTTGCTCTGCGTGTGCGCGCTGGCGCTGTGGCGAAGGGCTCACGGGATTGCGTGGATGGCTGTGCTCGCCGCGTGGGCGGCGCTCGGCGGATTCGCGTCGAGCGTGGAGCGCGCGATTGTGCCGCACGATCATGTGACGCGGTTGATCGCCGACGGCACGATTGATCTGAGCGAGCCGTTGCGCTGGCGTGGCCGGCTGCGCGAGACGCCGATGGAGCTGCCGTGGGGCCGGCGCGTTGAGATCGACCTCGATCACGTGCAAGTGGCGGATCAGATGCTGCCCGTCAGCGGCGGCCTCCGCGCGAACCTTTATCTGAACGGCCACACCGAAGACATCTTCGACGATT
Organism: uncultured Acidobacteriota bacterium; assembly: GCA_963702125.1. Lineage (GTDB taxonomy): Bacteria > Acidobacteriota > Terriglobia > Acidiferrales > UBA7541 > Palsa-295. The sequence continues at coordinate 825,377 of OY969716.1, read as the reverse complement.
TACTCGCCGGCGATCCGGTGCAGGTGCTGCTCAAGGCACGGGAGCCTCGCGATTTCATGGATCCCGGCGCGTTCGACGTACGCGGATACCTGGCGCGTCAGCGAATCGATCTGACGGGCGCGTTGCGCAGCGGCGAACTGCTCGAATATCTGGGTGACGCTCCCGTGCCGTGGCGCTACCGGCCCGCGATACTTCGCGGCGAACTGCTCACGCGCATCGATGCGCTCTTCCCCGATCATCCAGATCGCGCGGCTGTGCTGCGAGCGATGCTCCTCGGCGATCGCAGCTTCGTCGATAACGGCATCGTGCAGGCGTTTCAGAAAACGAGCGCGTATCACGTGCTGGTGATCGCGGGGCTGCACGTTGGCGCATTAATCGTATTTTTGCTGTGGCTCGGGCGCGGGCTGCGCATCGGCCGTCTGGCGACGGCACTCGTGACGCTCAGCGCGCTCGCAGCGTACGTGGCAATCGTGCAGGACCGCACGCCGATTTTGCGCGCGGCGTTGATCGCGGCATTTTATTTGTGCGCACGGCCACTTTTCCGGCGGATCGATTTGCTGAATACGATCGCGCTCGCGGCGCTGGCGATCCTCATTTGGAAACCATCATCGCTCACCGACTCTAGCTTTCAGCTTTCGTTTCTCGCTGCGGCGGTGATTGCGGGCCTCGCGATTCCCTGGATCGAACGCACCAGCGCGCCGTATCGCATCGGCCTCGATCACCTCGGCGACGTGACGCGCGACACCGCGCACGCGCCGCGCGTCGCGCAATTCCGCATCGAACTACGCGCTGTGGCGGCGTGGATCAGCACGCGCTCACCGGCATGGCTGGGCGCGCGGCTAGAGCCTCTGCTCGCCGCGCCGGTGCGCGTAGGGCTGCGGCTGTGGGAAATTGTGCTGCTGTCCGTGGTGATCCAGCTGGGGATGCTGCCCCTGATGACCATGGATTTTCACCGCATCAGCATTTCCGGCCCGATCAGCAACGTGCCAGCGGTGCTGCTCACAGCCGTGATCGTCCCGCTTGGTTTTCTAATGCTCCTCGCGACGTACGTGTGGGCGAACCTCGCCGTCGCACTCGCAAAGCTACTCAGCGTCTTTGTTGGGTGGCTGCTGGGGCTGGTCGAATGGTTCTCGAAGTTTCCGCGACTCACCTACCGCGCGCCGGATCCGCCGGCTTGGCTCGTCGCAGCATTCTTCGTGGCGATTGTTGCGCTCGGGATTTGTGCACGCGCCGTGGTGACGCGCCGCCGCGACGCCATCGCGCGCAGGCAACCGGCTGCGCCGATCCACGCAGCGGAATGGTCGGCGATGGCAGCGGTCATGCTGCTCGCCGCGTTGATTGCAACGCATCCGTTCCGGCCAAATCTACCGCGCGGACAGTTCCAGGTGACGGTGCTCGACGTCGGCCAGGGCGACTCGCTGTTTCTCTCATTCCCTACCGGACACACGATGCTGATCGATGGCGGAGGTCTCGCCGGTTCGGAATATGTTCACGGCACGAGGTCGGGCGCAGACGTTGGAGAGGAAGTCGTATCTCCATTTCTGTGGTCGCTGGGCCTGAAGCGGCTTGATGTGGTCGCACTCAGCCACGCGCATCACGACCATCTCGACGGCCTGCACGCCATTCTGCAAAATTTCCGCGTGGGTGAATTGTGGGTGGGCCGCGACGAAGCGACGCCAGCATTCGAATCCCTGCTCGATGAAGCGCACGCCCGCGGCGTCCGCATCGTCACCGAAACGCAGGGCACACAATTCGACTTCGACGGCGTCGAGGGCTCGGTGCTGTGGCCCGTGGACGTTTCCACTGTGACCAAAGCCGCGAACGACAATTCGCTCGTTCTAAAAGTTCAAGACGGCGCTGAAAAGTTTTTGTTGCCAGGCGATATTGAACGGCGCGTGGAAAACGATCTGGTGGACGACGGCTCGCCGCTCGCCGCCGATTTTCTGAAGGTGCCACACCACGGGAGCAAAACGTCTTCGACCGATGCGTTCGTCGCAGCTGTCGCACCGAAGGTCGCGGTCGTTTCAGTTGGCGAGGATAATCCGTTCGGACACCCGGTGGAAGCCGTGGTGGAGCGCTACCGGGCCACCGGCACCCGATTCCTACGCACCGATCACGACGGCGCGGTGACGGCTACGACGGACGGCAAGACGCTCACCGTAACGACGTACGCCGAGCAGCATCCACCGGCGCAACAGCCGCGCTAGCGCCGCTCCCCAAAAGCGGCTACGCGTCCGGGCCCGTCGCGGCAGCTCCGCCTTTCTGAAATTGCGCGATGATGGCGCGGGCGTCTTCCGCCTGCGATTCAAGGACCACAATTTCCACACCGCTTGGATTCTCCGAGCTTTCCGGCAGCGGAAACGGATCGGCGGACGCGCCCTTGGGCGTGGCGATGCCGGCGCTTTCGAGCAGCCCGCGAATCACCATCGCCTCGGCAGGGCTACCCGCCATGTAGGCGATCACCACCGGTTCGGAATCGTAGGCTGCGTTATCTTCAGCTTCAGGCATTCGCTCGCTCCCCCTCAGAAAAATAGTTGCTGCAACATTGTGCAACGGATGGGCCAGTACTATTGCGCGGCTAGCCGCCGAAGTCCATACTCGTTTCGTTGTACACGCGGGGTGGAGATGGAAAACGCGAATCCTTTCGCACCCACGCAGGCGGAAATCGACGATGAATCGCGACGCATCCGCCGCCTGCGGATCGTAGTCAACCTGACGCTCGCGGAGATCGCAAGCGGCGGACTTCCCCTCGAACAGGCCGCGGAAATGGTGGCCGCCACGCGAAACCTCGCGCTGGAAATGTTTCCCGGAAAAGAAGGCGCATTCGATTTGATCTACAGGCCGCAGTTTCAGCGAATGATGCACGCCGTGTACCGGCTGCAGTAACGCGTCGTACCGCTCAGTAACCGAACCGCGTGCGAATCCACATCCTGAGCAACACTACCGCGAATCCTACGATCGTGCCGAGCAGCGCGCGATATTCGCGATTCTTTTTGTATTGATCCAGCGAGAAGGCTTGCGGCTGTGCGCCCGGCACCGGCGGCTGCGCTCCATAGGTGGCTCCCCAGAATTTCGGCAGAAAGAGCGGCACGCGCTCGGCGTACAACTCGTACGTGCTACCGAAGCGCTCTTTCAGGTCGCTCGCTTCATTACGCATTACGAAGGAATAGAAGACCGCGAAATAAATCACCACGAGCGCGCCGGCCACGTAGGAGTTCCCCGCAATCGCGAATGCGACAGCGAGAAACGCGCTGCCGAGATAAAGCGGATTTCGCGTGGCGGCGTAGGGGCCAGTGACGGCGAGTTCGCGATCTTTTTTGAGGTGGCCGGCGGCGAGTGCGCGAATCACGAGGCCGATAAGTGCGAGTCCGATGCCGAACACGATGGTGCGCAGCGTCGGCCGCGCGAGCACCCAGTACAGCACCGCGACTGGGTATCCGACGCGCACGCGCCAGCGCATCCAGAATTTGCGAGGTTGATTCAGGCTCACGCGATTCGCCTCAGGCGTTCATCCACGGCGGCCGCGACTTGCTCCACGCTGATCGAAAGCATCGATGGAGAATACGACGCGCCGCGGTCGTACGTCGTTTCCACGCCACTGAGATTGCGCACCGTCACATCTTCTCGCGAATACGGACCGTTGCGCGCGGGATCGGTGGGGCCGTAGAGGCCGACGCACGGGACGCCCAGCGCGCTTGCGACGTGCAGCGGTCCCGTATCCGCAGACACAACGAACTTCGCGCGATTGAAAACGGCCATCAGAGGGCCGAGCGCGAGTGGAATCGCCACCGCCGTGCCGCGCGCGGTGCTGAGCGCTTGCTGCGCGAGATTTTCTTCGCCGGGACCGTAAGTAACGACGCCGCGCCAGCCGTATTTGTGCGCGACGAGCGCCGAAAGTTCGCCGTAGCGTTCCGCTGGCCAGCATTTCGATTTCCACCCGCCGCCGGGATTCAACACGAAGTAGTCGGAAAGGTTTTGCGCCGCGAGCGCTGTGGATGCGGCGTCTTGATCTTCGTCAAAAATGGCGAGTGGAAATCGGGCCGTGCCAACCCGGGCGCCGGCGGCGCGCACGAGAGTGAGATTGTGATCCACTTTGTGTGCGCCCGCGGGATTGTATCTCTCGGTGTAGAACCTCGCCGCGAGCCCTTCGCGCGCGTAGCCTTCCGGAAAACCGATGCGGCGCGGGATGCGCGCGGTGAATGGCATCAGCGCGGATTTGTAGAGTCCCTGAAAGTCGATCGCGCACGAGTACCCGCGAGCACGCAGATTTTTCACCGTGTCGCGAATCGTGCCGAGGCTGGCGCGGTCGAGAGTGATCACTTCGTTCAAATCGCGATTCGATTCCAGGATGCGCTCCCACTTGGGTTCCACAAGCCAGTCGATCTCCGCGCTGGGATACGCATCGCGCAGCGCGGAAGCGGCCGGCAGCGCGTGCACGATATCGCCGAGCGAGCCGAGCCGCACGAGCAAAAAACGATCGTCAGCCATCGGAATTCGTCCGAAGCCGCGCCAGCAAATCGCGCGTCGAATGATCTTTCGGATCGCCGACAATCGCGATGCGGATGCCGAGCATCTCGGCCAGGTCGCGCTCGGGCACGGTGTCCGCGGTGTAGTCCGTGCCTTTCGCGTGGACGTCGGGATGCAGCTGCCGCAGCAGCGCGCGCACGTCGAGTTCGTCGAACACGACGACGTAGTCCACCGATTTGAGAGCGGCGACGAGTGTAGCGCGTGCGCGCTCGGTGAGAATGGGGCGGCCCGGTCCCTTCAATGTTCGCGCACTCGAGTCGGAATTCACGCCAACGACGAGAACATCGGCTTCGGCTCGCGCGGCGGCGAGATAGCGAACGTGGCCAACGTGGAGCAGGTCGAAAATGCCATTCGCGAATGCGATCTTGCTGCCGGAGCGGCGATGCTCGTCGAGAATTGCAGCGAGGCCGTCGCGCGTGACAATTTTTTCGCGGGTGTCCATTCGGCGATTAGCGGGTGCTGGTGGCCTCGGCGCGCAGCGCGGTTTCCAGTTCGGCGCGCGTCACAGTCGCGGTGCGGCGCTTCATCACCACGATACCGCCGGCGTAATTGGCGAGATGCGCGGCTTCGAGATAGGTGGCGCCCGCGGCGAGCGCGAGCGTGAAAACGGCTATTACCGTGTCTCCCGCGCCGGAGACATCGACGGGCGCGTCCGAGCCGTAAATTCCAACATGGTGCACTGCGCCGCGCTCGAAAACGGCGAGGCCGTCTTTGCCGCGAGTGATCACGAGAGCTTCGAGGCCGAGATGCTGCAGCGTTTTGCGCCCGAGTGATTCGAGGCTCGCGGTGTTGGTGCCAATCGCGGCGTCGTGCGCGGTTTCCACTTCCGGTTCGTTGGGCGTGGCGGCGGTGACGCCCGTGCCGCGATATTCGAGCAGGCGGTAGCGCGAATCGAGTGTGATGCGTTTCGATTTCAGCGAGCGCACCAGATCCGGCGTCGCGGCGCCGAGGCCGTAGTCCGAGACGAGAATGGCACCGGCTTTCTTCGCGGCGGCTTGAGCGTTGCGGCGGATTTGAGATTGTGTGGCGGCGTCGAGTGAGGAGTGCGGCTCGCGATCGACGCGCAGAACTTGCTGCTCGGTGGTGTGCGTCCAGCCGGCGAGGTAGCGCGTCTTTGTGGTAGTGACCCAAGCGCTGCTGCGGACGACGCCGGAGATGTTCACTTTCTTGCGGCGGAATTCCTCGAGCAGCGCACGGCCGCCGTGATCGGCGCCCACAACGCCAACGGCGAGCACTTTTGCGCCGAGGTCGGCGAGGTTATTGATCGCGTTTGCCGCGCCGCCGGGATAATTTTCGGTTTTGCGGTGGCGCAGGATCAGGATCGGCGCTTCGCGTGAGACTCGGGAAATATCGCCAGTGACGAATTCGTCGAGCACAAAGTCGCCCACGACACAGATCCTTTGCTTCGGAAACGATGCGACGAGCGTGAGCAATCGTGAAAGATCGACGGAGTCGGACTTCCGCGATGACGACGGCCCGGCGTGATGACGAGGCGCGGCCTTGCGGCTCACTTTTTTGCGAGACTTCTTCACGCGCGCTCCCTGCGATTTCGAGCTGGGCTTCCTGAAGCGAAACTCACTTGCGGAAACGTATCACACGGGCAGGGCGCGAGCAATTCGCGCCCGAAGCGAGCTCGAATCATTTCACCGCTCCTGGCACGTCGCCGACGATGAGGCGCATCAGTTCGGCTTCGCGATCGACGCGCATCGAAATGCGGCAATAGAAAATGGGCAGCCGCCTGCGCGCGCCTGGCGGCAGGTTGAATTTGTCCTTCTCGGTGCAGATCAGGTGCGCTGCCCCAGCGCGCTCGGCGGCTAACGCAAGTGCATCGAGTTCAGCCTGCGTGTAGGCATGGTGATCTTCAAACGCGCGCTTCCCTGCCACGTTGAAGCCCCACTGCTTCAGGTCCGCGGCGAAAGCATCGGGATTGCCAACGCCGCAGAACGAGAACCATTTCGCGTCACGCGAGGGCGTTGATGTATTGGCTGCGTCGCCATCTGCGCTAAACAGGCCGTCGAGCTTCGCCTGCGAATAGAAAATCGGCGCGTGCGAATCGTGGCGAATCGCCGATTCGATGGCGGGCGCGTGCTCACTGCGCGTGATGACGATCGCGTCTGCGCGAGACATTGCGCTGCGCGGCTCGCGCAGTCGTCCGGCAGGCAGAAGTTTGCCGCCGCCGAACGGATTCGCGGCGTCGATGAGCAGCACGTTCACGTCGCGCGCGAGCTTGAGATGTTGAAAGCCGTCGTCGAGCACGAACCAATCGACGCCTTCGCCGGCGAGCACGCTTCCCTGCTCAAAACGATTTGCGCCCACGCCAAATTTCACCGTGAGCGGGAGCCGCGACTGGAGCAGCCGGACTTCGTCGCTGGTTGAACCCGAGCCGCGGTATCCGCGCGTGAGGATTCCCACGGCTTTACCGGACGCGGCAAGACGCTCCGTAATCCAGAGCACCATTGGAGTTTTGCCGGTGCCGCCGACGGTAAGATTGCCAACGCTTACGACGCGACCCGGAAGTTTACGTGTCGCAAAAATTTTCGCGCGATAGGCTCGGACGCGCAGTCGCGAGACCGCTTCGTAGATCGGCGACAGCGGCGTGAGTAGCGTTTGCTGCCAGTTCACTGGCCTCGGTCCTTCGCGGGCAGCGCGAGTGGTGCAAGCACGGCTTCGATTTTTTCGAGCGTGCGCGCCGTGGCGCCGCGATTGCGTTCGGCGAGCGCTTTCGCGGCGGCTCCGACGTGTTCTCGCGTCTCGGTATTCTCGATCAGCTGCATCCACACCGTGCCGAGCGCGTTGCCGGACGTGACTTGCGCTCCGGCCTTCGCGTCGAGAAACGCGTCGGCCATCTGCTTGAAATTCTCCATGTGCGGGCCGAAGACGGGCGGGCGGCCGAACTGCGCAGGCTCCAGAATATTGTGGCCGCCCGATGCGACGAGTGAGCCGCCGACAAAAGTTGCGTCGGCAAGTGCGTAGAGGGCGGCAAGTTCGCCGATCGAATCGAGAATCAACACGTCGGCATTTTCGTCGAGCGGCTTGGAGAGGTCGATCTCGCTGCGGCGAATCACGTGCCAGCCGCCTTCCGCGACGAGGCGCGCGACGAAATCAAAACGGTCCGGCTTGCGCGGCGCGAGAATAAAGAGCGTGCGGCGCCACTGGCGTTGCACGGTGTCATAAGCGCCCAGCACGGCCTCTTCTTCGCCCGCGACAACGCTTCCGGCGACGAGCACCGGCCAGCGCTCCTGCTGCGCGATCTGCGCCGCGAGCCACTTCGCAAATTCACCGGGCGCGGCGGGCAACGCGTCGTACTTCAAATTGCCCGTGACGAGCACTTCGTTTTCCATCGCTCCCATCGCGACCAGGCGCTCCGAATCCTCCGGCGACTGCGTGAGAAAAATCGTCGCGTCTTCCATCGTACGCCGGAACATTGGCCCGATCAGCCACTCCCACTGCTTGAATCGCGCGAAGGATTTTTCGGAGATGCGCGCGTTGGCGAAAAGCACCGGGATGCCGGCGCGGTGCGCTTCGCGCAGAAAGTTCGGCCAGATTTCCGTCTCCATCACGATCACGGCGGCGGGGCGAATCGCGCGCAGTGCGCGCCGGACCGCGACAACCCAATCGAGCGGAAAGTAGAAGATGCCGTCGGCGCCGACGAGACGTTCGCGCGCGAGCGCCTGACCGGTGTCGGTGGTGGTGGAAACGAACACAGGCCGCGCGGGATTGTTGCGCTTCAGGCCGTCGAGCAGCGGCTTCGCGGCGAGAACTTCACCCACCGATACCGCATGAATCCAGATCGCGCCGCCATCCGCGCCCGCACCGCTCCCGTAGCCGAGTGCGCGCGCAGAAATATTCGCAGGCACGCGGCCCATGCGTTCCCAGAACGTGCTGGCGGGCCGGCCGCGCCGCCATCCACGCAGGAAAAAATACGGCGCGAGCACCAGCATGCCCACAGCCGTCAGAATTCGATAGAAAAAGTACATCTCGCGGTGTAAAAGTGCGCACGGCGCCGGCGCACCGAGCCCGGCGCGTACAAGCTCGGTATTATAGTGGCAGCGAACTCGGAAACGCGCACAACTTCCACCCGATTTGCGGCATCGCAAAGGTTGACGATGAGATCCCTGCGCACGCTGGCGGCAACACTTCTCCTCCTTACAGTCGCGGCTCAACTTTATGCGCAATCGAAGCCCGCAGCGGCAGCGGCCGATCCCACCGCCGACCTCGCACGCGACACCCACGACGGCCTCACCGTGATGGCCCGCCCGCTCACCGACGCAGCCCAATCGAAAGACATCTTCGGTAAAGCCGACCCGATGCCGCTGGGCATCATGCCCGTCGAAATCTTCCTGAAGAACGATTCGCAGCAGCCCATCCGCGTGGACATCGACACAATTCAACTTACCGTGCACCCGCGCAACGGCCGCCAGGATCTCGACTGGCTCGGCGCGAACGAAGTCGCATCGCTCATCGTGCATCCGGAAGGCGTGGTGCCGTCGCAGCCGAGGCGCGTGGCAGGCATACCACTACCGTCCAACGACAAAAAGGCTGACAAAATCGCCGCGCAACTGCGGCCTCTCACCCTCGACGGAGAAGTGGTGCCGCCGATGGGCATGCTGCACGGCTATCTGTACTTCAACGTGAGCCATCAAATGAAGCTCGCCGACGGTGCGTCCATCTACATCCCCAACGTGTACTCGATGCCGTCCAATAGGCCGCTGATGTTCTTTGAAGCGCCCATCGGGAAGAAAAAGGCCGACGCGCAGGCACCGCCGGCTGCGGCGGATGCGCCCGCTCCCAGCCCGAACTAGCTCGCCCGCCGCCGCACCAAACGCGCCTGGCAATCATCCAAAAGCTGCGGATCGGGCCACTTTGGGCGGCGTCAAGCGCCCGCAAGCCCCGTCTTTTCTTGACCAAGGCTCTGAATCCTGTTAAAAAAGTCCGTTCTGTTTGCGCTGTTTCTACAGTTAGGCGGGCTCCCGCTCAGGGAGTCATCACCCGGAGGAAGAATGAAGTCTGAATTGTGCTGCGGTTTGTGTGTGGCCACAGTGGCCGCGGGGTGCAAATGATGCGCTCGAAACTCTCAGGATTTGTGCCCGCCACGATCGGCGCGGCGAAAGTAGCGGTAATGAGTTTGGCGGCCGTACTCCTCACGGCTCTCACCGCACATGCGGCCCCGGAAGCCGGCGGTGAAGCGAGCCTGAAGCTGCCCGACCTGTCTTCGGTTCCCTTTTTGAACGGCAGTATCAACGGCCACAACCTGCTGCTCATGGGCATTCTGGCCTGCGTGTTCGGCTTGGTGTTTGGCTTGGTGAGCTTTATGAAGCTCAAGAATCTGCCGGTGCACCGCGCGATGCGCGAAATCTCCGAGCTGATCTATGAGACCTGCAAGACTTACCTGATCACCCAGGGCAAGTTCCTGATGCTGCTCGAGGCGTTCATCGCTGTGGTGATCATTCTTTACTTCGGGTTTCTGCTTCACATGGAAGCGATCCGCGTGATCGTGATCCTCGCGTTCAGCGTGCTGGGCATTGTGGGCAGCTTCGGCGTCGCCTGGTTCGGCATCCGCGTAAACACGTTTGCGAACTCGCGAACCGCGTTCGCGGGCCTGCGCGGCAAACCGTTCCCGATTTACGCGATTCCCCTGCAGGCGGGCATGAGCATCGGCATGATGCTAATCAGCGTCGAGCTGCTCATGATGCTTTTCATCCTGCTCTTCATCCCGGGCGACTACGCCGGCCCGTGCTTCATCGGCTTCGCCATCGGCGAATCGCTCGGTGCGGCGGCGCTGCGCATCGCGGGCGGCATCTTCACCAAGATCGCGGACATCGGTTCGGACTTGATGAAGATCGTTTTCAAAATCAAGGAAGACGACGCACGCAACCCCGGCGTAATCGCGGACTGCACCGGCGACAACGCCGGCGACTCCGTGGGCCCCAGCGCGGACGGCTTTGAAACCTATGGCGTGACGGGCGTCGCGCTCATCACCTTCATCCTGCTCGCCGTTCACTCGCCGGTGGTTCAGGTGCAGCTGCTGGTGTGGATCTTCGTGATGCGCATCGCGATGCTCTTCGCCAGCGCGATCGCGTACTTCGTCAACGACCTGATCGCCCGCGCGCGCTACGCGAACGCGAGCCACATGAACTTCGAATCGCCCCTCACTTCGCTGGTGTGGATCACCTCGATCATTTCGATCATTGTGACCTTCATCATCTCCTACTTCATTGTGCCGTCGCTCGATGGCGATACGACGCTGTGGTGGAAACTGAGCGCGATCATCTCCTGCGGCACCCTTGCGGGCGCGGTGATCCCGGAACTGGTGAAAGTGTTCACCTCCACCGAGTCGCGGCACGTACGCGAAGTCGTGGCGTCCGCGGAAGAAGGCGGCGCGTCGCTCGGCATCTTGTCGGGCTTCGTCGCGGGCAACTTCTCGGCGTACTACATCGGCCTCGCCATGGTGTTGCTCATGACGATCGCGTATCTCTTTAGCTTGATGGGATTGCAGAACCTGATGCTCGCGGCGCCGGTTTTCTCCTTCGGCCTCGTGGCATTCGGATTCCTCGGCATGGGTCCCGTCACGATCGCCGTCGATTCCTACGGCCCGGTGACAGACAACGCGCAATCGGTGTACGAGCTTTCGCTGATTGAAGCGGTGCCCAACGTGAAGCAGGAACTCAAGGCTGACTTCGGCATCGACGCCGACTTCGAGCGCGCGAAAGAACTGCTCGAAGAAAACGACGGTGCGGGCAACACGTTCAAAGCGACCGCAAAACCCGTGCTGATCGGTACGGCCGTCGTCGGCGCGACCACGATGATTTTCTCCATCATCATGGCGCTCACCAACGGCACCACCACCAACGTGGACAAGCTCTCGCTTCTCTACGCTCCGTTCTTCCTCGGCCTCGTCACCGGCGGCGCCATGATTTACTGGTTCACCGGCGCTTCCACGCAGGCTGTGACCACCGGCGCTTACCGCGCAGTGGAATACATCAAGGCCAACATCAAGCTGGACGGCGTCGTAAAGGCGTCGGTGCAGGATTCGAAGGCCGTCGTCGCGATCTGCACCAAGTATGCGCAGCGCGGCATGCTGAACATCTTCATCGCGGTGTTCTTCGGCACTCTGGCTTTCGCGTTCGTCGAGCCGTTTTTCTTCATCGGCTACCTGATTTCGATCGCGATCTTCGGCTTGTACCAGGCTATCTTCATGGCCAATGCCGGCGGCGCGTGGGACAACGCCAAGAAAATCGTGGAGACCGAGCTGAAGCAGAAAGGCACTCCGCTGCACGATGCGACGGTCGTAGGCGATACGGTCGGCGATCCGTTCAAGGATACGTCGTCTGTGGCGCTGAACCCGGTCATCAAGTTCACCACGCTGTTTGGCTTGCTCGCGGTTGAGCTGGCCGTTCAGCTGACGGCCGATCAAGGCGCAACGATCACACATGCGCTCGCCGCGGCGTTCTTCGTGGTGTCGTTCTTTTTCGTGTACCGGTCGTTCTACGGAATGCGGATCAAGGGCTCCTGAGCGCTTAACTCACATCAGAAATGAAGAACGGCCGCTCGATGCGAATCGAGCGGCCGTTTTATTTTTCCGTTGGCCCTACCTCGAACTAGGCCACAACTACCTGTAGGGGCGGGTTGCCCCGACTTTGGGCAAGCCGGCGCATTCAGATTTTGCCACGCGCACAAATTCAACTGCGCCCGCTTCGCACAAACCTGCGAACCGGCCCCTACAGGTAGCACGGGTAAATTCCGCGCTACGCGTTCACCAATCCCGTGAAATGCTTCGGGTCGTTCGCGTAGCCGGGAAATACTTTCGCAAGGTCGCGATCGCCGAGGTGCTTGTAAATAATTTCGCCGAGCACGCTGCGGTAGTCCGTCGTCACCGCCAAGTCCCTGCCCTGATTCAGCTGCGCATCGTCGAGCCCCGGCCACTTCGAATACACGCGCCCGCCCTTCACCGCGCCGCCCATCACAAACATGCAATTCGCGTGGCCGTGATCCGTGCCGCGATTGCCGTTCTCTCGCGCCGTGCGCCCGAATTCAGACATGCTCACGAACACGATGTCCTGCATCTGGTCGCCCATGTCCTGGTGAAACGCCGCAACTCCCTGCCCCAAATCCTTCAGCAGGTTCGCGAGTTGGCCGGTCGCGCCGCCTTCGTTCACATGATTGTCCCAGCCACCGCTATCGAGAAACGCGACCTCGAGCCCGACATCCGCTTTGAACAGCTCCGCGATTTCCTGAAGGCTCTGGCCGAAGCGCCCCTTCGGATACACGGCGCCGTTCGCGGGCGTATATTTGTCCGGGTTAATTTTCTTAAGCTGATCGATCGCGGCGAACGTTTCGTTGCCCGCGCCCCGCATCGCCTGATCCACCGTCTGCGAGTACATTGCCTCGAAGCCGCCCTCGACGGTCTGCTGCGGCCCATTCATCTTGAACTGCTTCAGATCTGGAATCGCGATCGCCGACGCAGAGCCTTGCAGCGTGCGCGGCAGATAAGGCCCGAACGCCACGGCACGAAACGGCGTCGCCTGCGGGTCAGGAATCGACTGCATCGCGCGATTCAGCCAGCCGTCGTCGGTTGCTTTCAGTCCCGGCGTGCCAGACTCCATGAAATCCTGCGCATCGAAGTGCGAGCGCGTGGGATCAGGCGAGCCCACAGCCTGAACGATGGCAAGTTGGCCGTTGCGAAAAAGCGGCAGCATCGGCGAGAGGCTTGGATGCAACCCAAAGAAGCCGTCGAGATCGATTGCAGCTGCGCCATCCGCAGCGTTGCGCGAAGGCTGCGGAATCGCGATTGTGGGGCGCATCCGGTAGTAGTTCGGCTCGCCGAATGGGACGACCACATTCAACCCGTCCATCGCGCCGCGCTGAAACAGCACGACCATCTTCTTTTTATTCGTGGAGGGCGTGTCCGCGACGGCGCGCTGCAGGAACGACGGCAGCGCAGCCATCCCCAGCATCGCGATGCCGCCGCTCTTCAGAAAATATCGCCGTGAAATGGCCATGTCGTCCTCCCTTCCGCGCTCGCACAGACGCGCGCCTACAAAACCTACCGCCGCTGAAATTCCGGCGTGCCGAGCACAAGGCCCGCAATTAGACCTTCGTTTACGTTTTGCGCCTTGTCGTCGAGGCTCACTTTGCGAATCTGCGGGTCGTTCAAGCGAGCTTCGAGCGTCGAACGCGTCGTGTCCGCAATTTGCCCGTCCAGGAAAAGCTGGATCGACCGTTCGAGCGCGAGATTCGCATCGTGAGCGGCGTCTTCACCGAGCATGTTCGCAAGGTCGTTGGTCGCGCCTCCCATCTTGTCTCCCGCGAACGCCAGCGCAAAATTCAGCCGGTTCAGCAGCGCGCCTGTGTTCACCCAGGTCTCGGCTTTATCCGAGTAACCCGTCGGCGGCTGGCACAAATAGAGCGGCTCGCCCATGCGGCTCACCCAGTTCGTGAGCGGCAGCGTCACGGTCACTTCGGCATTCAGCGCGCGCGCCGTGCTCGCCACCAGCTCAAACGGTGTCTTCATCTTTGCGCGGTACGCATCGCGCGACCAGAATTCCGGCGAATAAATCATCGTGCGCAGCACCGCGCGAATGTCGCCGCCCGTCGATTCGTATTCCTTGGCCATTCGGGCCACAAGCTCTGGCGGCGGATTGTCCGAGACAAAATGACGCGCGAGTTTGGTGGAAATAAATTTCGCCGTCGCAGGCTTGGACGCCAGCATTTTCAGCGCTTCTTCTCCGTCCTTCTCGCCGCCGTAGTTGAACGTCTTGCCCATCACTACTTTCTTGCCTTCGGCGTGAATCTTCTCGTCAAAGTTGTAGGTGGGATCTTTGCGCGGCTCCTTGATCGTCCAGCCGGTGAGCGTCTCGGCCATCTGGATCACATCCTGCTGCGTGTAGCCCGCATCGACGCCGACGGTGTGCAACTCCATTACTTCGCGGCCATAATTTTCGTTCAGGCCGCGCTCCGGTTTCTTCGCACCCACCTGAACGGCGGCTCCCGGCGGAGGATTGCTCACCGGCCCAGGGAATGTTCCCGGAGTGGGCGGCACAAATCCGCCGTTCCGCGCGCGCCGCATCGCCTTCTCGGCTTCCATGCGCGCAACGGCGGCGGGATCGGCGCTCAGATAATTGTCGAGGTAGAACAGCATCGCGGGGCTTTTCGCCGTCGCCATCAGCAGGTCCGGAAATTTCCCCATCGCATGCGGGCGGATCGTGTCGCGCACGTACGAAGTGAGCATCCACTTGTCCGCGCCTTTATTCGCGAACACGTTGAAGTGGTTGAACCAGAAATCTTCCATCACGGCCTGAAGCTGGCGATTGGAGTAAACAGCGCGATCGAGCTTGGCCATCTGAAGTTCGGCGGTGATGCGATTTGGGCCGACGAGTTTCGCCAGCTGCTGTTGCGCTTTGTCCAGATTGTCGTTGCCGGTGATGATCACCTGCGATTCGGCTTCCTGGCGCTTCATCTGCTGCTGTTCTTGCGCCTGGTCTTTGGTGATCCCTTCTTTTTTCGCCACTTGATTGGCTTCCGGATAGTTATCGACCAGATCCTTCGGAGACATGGTCAGCGTCGGATAGCGCTTCAGCCGCGCATCGAGATCGGCGTCTTCCAGCGATTCGGGATGCAGCTGCTGGTCGATCCATTTTTCGAGGCCAATGTCGCGGATGTGGTCGATGTCGCCGGGGCGCGCTCCGTACGCCAGACGATTCAGCGCGTGCGAGATTGCTTCGTCTTCGGAAAGCTGCGTAATGGGCAGCTTACCCTTGAATTTTTTGTCGAGCTTGTAGGTCTGAGGAGCGCCGTCCGGCGGCATCGCGGACGACTGTTGCGCCGACGCGTCGTAGAGTGACGCGAGATCAGTCGCGGCTTCGTCATCGCCCGCGACGGCGCGCGGCGATGACATGAAAAGCGCTCCGACCACTCCGGCAACGACGAGGCCGGCGGCCAGTGCCTGCTCGAGGTGCGAAGACTTGCGAGGCTTTTGAGGTTTCACGAGCGTCAGATCCCTGCACAAACGCGTTGGGATGGCTGAAACGAATCTCCACCCGTTCCGCTCATTTTAACCCTCAGGGACCCGAAAAGTTGCGGTTGGGTGAGGGCGACGTAGCCTAACCGGCACGCGATGCGGCGCGCACAGTGGAGGCTAAAACCATCATTTACATATAGATACCGAGATCGCGTACGAGCGTTAGCGCGCTGTTCGGCGTCCAAATCCAAACAGGTGCGAGGGCTCAGGGTCGGTGGCGCTCCGCTCCACGTTGTACGCTGCGCCGAGCAGGATCACCATCGCGGTGAGGTACATCCAGAGGATCAAGCCGATCGCCGCCGCCAGGCCGCCGTAAACCGCGTCGTAGGGCATTTTGCGCACGTAGAAGCCAAAGCAGACGTCCGTGACCCACCAGAGCACCGTCGCCACCGCAGCGCCCGGGAACAGGCACAGGATGCCCTTGTGCTCCGGCCGCCCGATTCTGTAGAGCAGTACAAGCACCAGCATCGAAAGCACGAACACAATCGCGACTTGCACCAGGAAGATCGCCACGTTCGACAACGCCGGATCGGCCAGCCGGCGAACGATCCAGCCGCGCATCTGCCGCCCAAATACCGTGAGCGTGACGAACGTGAGTGTGGGTATCGTCGTGAGGCTCAGCAGAATCAGCGAGCGCAGCTGAATTCTCCAATAGCTCAACCGCAGCGGGTCCTCCTCGATCACGCGGAAGCCTTCGAGAAACCCCGCCATCACTTGCGAGCCGGCGATCAGCGTCCCGCCCAAGCCGATCAGCGACCATTTCCACGGGTGCGGCACTTTGCGCACAAAATACTGCGCGACGATGTCTTCGCTCCCTGGCGGGACGATCACTCTTAGGCGGTCCGGGAGTTCGCGCAGTGCGGTGTGGAAGAGGCTTTGGCTGCTCAGCACGCCCAGCGCGAGCAGCAGCATGGGGAAAAACGCGAGGAACATGTTGAACGCGATGGCCTGCGCGAGCGTCTGGCAATCCGGGAAAATGCGTCCGACGCTGCGGAGAATGTTTGTGATCAGGCGATCCATCGCGCGTTCGCGAACGCATCATACAAGAAATACTTTCGCGCACGCCCACAATTTCGCGGCGCGACCCGTGCCGCACGTCGGCTGCCAAGCGCGTCGCCAGCTATGCGAAGTCTTGATGAAGCGCACACGCCGCGTTACACTTCGCCGTACCGAAATCACTACGAATCTGAATTTCGCGGCGACAAGGCGTCTGCCGTAAAGCTGTGCGATTGAATTTCGCTTGAACACGGGGAAAACCATATGACTGCTTCGACAAAAGGCTCCGATCCGCGCAGCGAGGAAGTGGTCCGCAAGCACAAGGAATTCATCTGGCCGTCGGTGACCAACTATTTTCAGAAGCCGCTGGTCGCCGATCACGCCTCGATGCAATACCTGTGGGACATCGAGGGCAATAAGTACCTCGACTTCTTCGGCGGCATCGTCACCATCGGCGTCGGCCACTGCAATCCGAAGGTCACCTCGAAGATCAACGCGCAGGTCACCAAGCTCCAGCACACCTCTACGCTCTTCCCCAACGAGGCCATCGTCGCTCTCGCCGAAAAGCTCGCGCAAATCACCCCAGGCAAATTGCAGAAGAGCTTCTTTACCAGCTCTGGCACCGAAGCCAACGAAGCGGCGATCATGCTGTCGCGGATGGCGTCGCCTTCGTATGACATCGTCGCGCTGCGCCACGCTTACTCCGGCGGCTCGGCCCTTGCGAAGTCTGTGACCGCCCAGTCCGCCTGGCGCAAAGGCGGAGTGATCAGCGTCGGCATCTCGCATGCGATCAATCCGTACTGCTACCGCTGCCCGCTGCACCTCACCTACCCTTCGTGCGGCGTCGCGTGTGCGCAAGACGTTGAGAACGTGATTCAGACCACCACCAGCGGCCAGATCGCCGCGTTCATCGCCGAACCGATTCAGGGCGTGGGCGGCTTCATCACCCCGCCCAAGGAATATTTCAAGATCGTCCACCGCATCGTGAAGCAGTACGGCGGCACGTACATTTCCGACGAAGTGCAGACAGGCTGGGGCCGCACCGGCAAAAAATGGTGGGGCATCGAGCAGTGGGAAGTCACGCCGGACATCATCACGTCCGCGAAGAGCATGGCCAATGGCGTGCCCGTCGGACTGACGATCGCCACTGCCGAACTCGCCGACAAATTTCAGGGGCTGAACATTGCGACGTTCGGCGGCAACCCCGTCACTTCCGTCGCAGCGCGCGCCGTGATCGAAGTGATCGAAGAAGACAACTTGATGGAGAACACCCACGTCGTCGGCGGCTACTTCCGCCAGAAGCTCGAAGAGTTGCAGCAGAAGTATCCGCTGATCGGCGAAGTCCGCGGCATGGGCATGATGCAGGCGCTCGAGCTGGTGAAAGACCGCCAGACCAAAGAGCCTGCGCCGCAAGAGACGAACCAGGTGCTCGAAGCGACGCGCAACAACGGCCTACTGGTCGGCAAGGGCGGCATGTACGGAAACGTGATCCGCATGGCGCCGCCGATGAACATCTCAAAAGCCGACGTGGACGAAGGCGTCCGCCTGCTCGACAAAAGCTTTGGCGAAGTGCGCGTGTGAGCCGGAAGGTCGGAGCTTTAGCTCCGACGTAGCACGGCACCAGAGGCCGCAGCCGGAAGGGCGGAGCTTCAGCTCCGCCGTAACTCCGCAAGCGAAGCACGGGCTTAAGCCCCTGAAGCCTGATTAGCAGGCCCGAAGTAACGCGAAGTTTGCTGAATTGGTTATAATTTAAGAATGGCTACAACCACAGCAGCAATCCAGCTCTGCAAGAATTTCGTCGGCGGCGAGTGGGTCGAATCGAAATCGACCCAGATCCTCGAACGCCGCAACCCCGCCAATCGTGAAGACGTAGTCGCGCGCATCGCCCTCTCGACGCGCCAGGAAATGAAGGAAGCGATCGTCGCCGCCAAGGCCGCCTATCCGGCGTGGCGCGAAACTCCGGCGCCCGCTCGCGGCAAAATCCTCTTCACCGCAGCGCGCATCATGCAGGACGAAAAGGAATCGCTGGCGCGCCTGCTCACCCGCGAAGAAGGCAAAGCACTAAAAGACGCGCTCGGCGAAGTTCAACGCGCCATCAACATTCTCGAATTCTCCGCTGGCGAAGCGCGCCGCCTTACAGGCGAAACCATGCCGAGCGAATCGCCGAAGAATTTTTCCTACACCGTGAAGCAGCCACTCGGCGTCGTCGGCCTCATCACGCCGTGGAACTTCCCTGTCGCGATTCCCATCTGGAAAATGGCGCCGGCGCTTGTCTGCGGCAACACCGTCGTGTTGAAGCCCGCTGAACTCACGCCGCTCTGCGCGCTCCGCCTCGCCGAAATTTTCACGGAGGCCGGCTTGCCGAAGGGTGTACTCAACGTCGTGCTCGGCACCGGCGAATCCGTGGGCGACGAACTCGTCACCAATCCGCACGTGCAAGCCATCTCGTTCACCGGCTCAACGGCCGTAGGCCAGAAGATTTACGCCACTGGCGCCGCCACCCAAAAGAAAGTCCAGTGCGAAATGGGCGGCAAGAATGCCGTCGTGATTCTTAAAGACGCCGACCTGCAGCTCGCGCTCGACGCCGTCGTCTCCGGCGCGTTCGCTTCCACCGGCCAGCGCTGCACAGCCACCAGCCGCGTGATCATCGAAGAAGCCGTCGCCGATGAATTCGTCGCGCAGCTCGTCGAGCGCGCAAAGAAATTCCGCGTCGGCGATCCTCTCGACACGCAAAACGACATGGGCCCGTCCGTGGACGAATCGCAGCTCTCCACCGTGCTGAAATACATCGACATTGGCCGCACCGAAGGCAAACTCGTAGCCGGGGGTGACCGCCTCACCAGCCCGGCGCTCAACGACGGCAATTTCGTCGCGCCCACCGTCTTCGACCACGTCGCCAAAGACTCGCGCATCGCGCAGGAAGAAATCTTCGGCCCGGTCCTGAGCGTGATTCGCGTAAAAGATTTCGACGAAGCTCTCGCCGCCGCAAACGGCGTGAAGTTTGGCCTGTCCAGCTCGATCTACTCCACCGACGCCAACAAAATCTTCGAGTTCGTCGATAAAATCGAAACCGGCATGACCCACGTGAACCAGCCCACCGTCGGCGGCGAAGCGCACGTCCCCTTCGGCGGCGCAAAAGCCAGCAGCATCGGCCCGCACGAGGTAGGTCACGCAGGCGTGATCGATTTCTACACCGAAACGAAGGTTGTCTATATCGATTTCAGCGGGCGCAATCGCTAAGACAATCTTCACCGGCGCGCGCACCGCGGCTGCATTCACATCTAGCGCCACAACGGCGCGCAAAACGGGGACCTGACTTGCGAGGATTGTTCGACCGCGAAATTTATCTCGACATTGAAACGCTGAGACTCTCACACGAAGTGGACGGCGGCTGGAGCAACATCCGCGGCTTCGGCATGGCCGTCGCCGTCACCTGGGACAAAGAAAACGGCTTCCGCCGCTGGTTCGAGGAAGACGCGCGAAAGCTGATCAACGAACTCGAGCAGTTCACCAAGGTCATCACCTACAATGGCAACCGCTTCGACATCGAAGTCCTGCGCGCCTACGCTCCCGTCGATAACGTCCGCAAATCCTCGCTCGACCTGCTCGAAGAACTCCACAAGCTGCTCGGCCATCGCGTGAAGCTCGATCAAGTCGCCACCGAAACGCTAGGCACCACCAAGTCCGGCGACGGCATCAAAGCCGTGGAATGGTGGCGCGCCGGTGAAAAAGAGCGCGTCGTGAAATACTGCGAGCAGGACGTCACGATTCTCCGCGACGTCCACGAGCATGGCCGCGTGAAAGGCTTCATCATGGTGTCGCAACGGCAAATCGTCGTCCAATGGGATTAATTCGCAGGCATTCGCAGGCGGGCACGTCGCACGCTCTACGCTGCGTTGCACTTGTGGTGCTCATCGCCGCCGTTTGCGCGACGCACAGCCACTCAGCGCACGCATCCGATCCAGATCACTATCTGTGGAAGTCCGTACCCGCCGCGCAGTGCAAACTCGACGACAAAATTCCCCTCGCGTGGAACGTCTATCAGACGGACAACAAAAAGCAGCAGCACCTGGTGCTGATTCTGCTCGGCCGCCGTTACCTGGCGATGGATCTGCACGCCAAGCAGGTTTACAACGTGGCGCCCAGCGACCTCACCGCCAGCGGAGAGAATTGGACGAGCGGCGACCTTTTCATTCAATCGAAAATCTTGCCTTCGGAAAATTGGACGCTGCGCGACGCAGGCCCCGCGGAAATCATCAAGCTCACGCTGAAGGACTACAACCGCCTTCTGCAGATCGAAATTCCCCACCCCGTTGACCTTCGCGGCCTCTACTAGCTTTTCGCACCGAAGCCCCTATCTGCCGTCGCGCCGGGCTGCGCAATCGTCTTCGCCGCAGGCACATCGTTCACGCCGCGCCACACCAGCCACACGCATACGCCGATCATTCCGATCCATCCGGCGGCGCGCACCATCGCCGCAATCTGCGTGTCGTACTGCAGCACACCAAGCTTGCCGAAAAGATACTCCCAGTCGTGAATCACATACTCCGCGTCGCCCACCGTCAGCAACGGCAGCTCGAGCCTGCGCGCATCCGCCATGTACGTCGCCGTCGGCAAAAATTGGTCGAACATAAAAAACAAACAGAACGCTACGCCCTGCGTCTGCCGCTTGAACACAAAATACATCGCCAGCGCAAACGGCGTAAACAGCTGCAAAAACGTACCACCCGCAACGCTGATGAATTCGCCAAAAAAACGGAACAGCAAGTGTCCGCCCTCGTGAATCGGCACGAAAACGCCATCCATCAGCCCGGGAAACATGCCGTGACTTACGAGCGACCACAAAAAGAACGCGTAGAAAAAGATCCACGCCGCCAGCGCCACCCGCGGCATCGGCTGCCACGGCTCGGCCAGCTCTTCGAGAAACGGAAAGCGATCGGTGAGTGAATCGGGGAGATCCATGCGCAGCCCGTTACCACGATTGAACCATCCGGGCTGCGCGCACGCACGAGAAGTGTGAAAAACGTTGCTCTATTCGCCAGTGGCGCCTAGCGCATCGAAACGCCGGTCACCCACGGGATGCTCACCAGGCCGTCTTTTACCTGCACGTCCACCAAATCGCCCTTCGTAAACCGGTCAAAATCCACGCGGTCCACGGGGATGCGCTCCAGGTGATGGCCCTCGCGCCACGACGTGACGATCAAGCGCCGGCTCGCCATCGGACCCGGCATCGAAAATTTGCTGATCACGCGCGCCTGCTCGCTGTGCATCTTGGACGTGTCGAGCGCCCCATTCATGAAGAGCAGTCCGGCGAGGAGCCACGGCAGCGGAATCAAGCCGTAGTAGAGCCGCTTCAAAATATCCACGTCCTGGTGCGCCACCGCGCGGCGCTCCAGCCAGATCGCAATGCCCAGCGTAATGAAGAAAACCACGCCGATGAAAATCAGTATGCCGTCGAGTTCGAGCGCCGGGTAACGCCCGCTCGCCACAACGAATGTCACCGCGCCCAGCAGGAAAATCGCGGTCCGATTCAGCAGCTTGCTGCGCAGCGAAAATTCCGCGGCTGTGGACGTGAGGCCGCACACGTCACACTTGTCCTCGTCGCGCTCCGCGCCGCAATTCATGCACCGCGTCATTTGCATCGAGCCGCCGCTCACATGAAGTATTGCGTTCTCACAGATTAGACACCGCCGAGCGCCAAAACGTTCCAAGCCTCATCACGCCGCCCGTCAGTTGACCTTCGTCACTTTCGCCGGCTGGCTCGAATTGCAAACCATATTCTCGTCGCGCCCATTCGCCAGCATTTCGCAATCGATCGCCTGCGCCGCGTGCGTCGCATCTTGCACCGTCGCGCCCTTGGCCTTCGCGCAGTGCACGTACCCCTTAAAATTCACGCACACTTCATATTCATTCTGATTTTGCTGCATCGTGGAATACGCCAGCACGCCGAACAGCACCATCGCGCCAATCACCATGATCAGCCGCATTCTGATTTTGCTTACAGCCATCGCCGCTCTATCCTCGCCTCGCCCGCAATCTCACGCGTCGCGCTTCCCCGCCCGCCGCTGCACTTCTTTCTCAATGCACCGCCGCACGTGGCCCGGAATCGTTTCGAGCGCCGCCACATCTTTCAAATCGCGCATCGTGAGATTCGGCAGAAACGCCATCACCGCCGGCACCGGCGTGTGCGCGTTGCGAATCAATCCAACTCTCACATTGTACTGGACCGACCATTTCGAGTGTTGCGCGATCGCCGCGATCACGCGCTCCGGCACCGCCGAGTTCGCCACCACTCTCAGCACCTGGCTCTCGTTCAGAAAATTATTGTCGAGCGCAAGCTTCATCGCCTGCGGATGCCCTTCCGCCAGAATCGCCCCCGCCACTCGCGCAGGCCCACGACGCGCCAGCGTGAGCTTCTCGCCGATCGGAATTTGCGGCACGCGCTGCACCATCACGTCCTCAGCCACGCGTTTCACTTCCGCGGGAGTCGAGGGCATCAGCGCGACGCGTACCAAATCGAAAAGAAAAAGTTGCCGTAGCAGATTCAGCGCCGGACGGCGTGGCGTCTTGGGATGGCGCACCAGTCCTATGCGAATCGCTTCACTCGCGGTCCATTCCGGTTTCGCGGCAATCGTGGAGAGAATTTTCGCGGGCAGGTCGAGCCGGCCCAGCAAAACGACGAGGTGGTCTTCTTCCAGGTGAGGATTTTCCAGCAGCGCAGCCAGGACGCCCTCTTCCGCTGCGTGCAGAAACGGCTTTAGTTCTTCGTCCGCCGCCATACGCGCCGCTTCGGCTCGCAAGGCCGCATCTTCAGCCATGGCCTTTGCGCTTCCCCAACTTGATTGCCATTCGCGCCGCCGCCTCGGCGGGCTTCATCGGCAACGGAATAATCTGCGCGTGTGGCGCTACCTTGTGCAGTTCCGTATCGATCGCCGCATCGAAAAATTTGCTGCGCCCCGTCGTCCCGCCAGCCTTGGCGATCGGAATCGCGCGCTCTTCGAATTTCAGCTGCGTCACTACGCTCTTCACCAGCGCGCCCAGCGAGCAAGCGGCGTTATTCAACAGGTCGCGCGAGACCGCGTCGCCCTTGTCCGCCAGCTCACCCACCAGTGGAAAAATCCGCGGGAACACATCATCCGGATTTTTGATCACCCAATCCATCATGCGGGTCCAATCCTTCATCCCGAGCCACTTCAGCAGCTGCTCCGATAGTTCAGTCTTCGGCCCGCGCTTTTCGTCTGCGCGAACCACAGCCGCCACAGCCAGCCGACCGATATCAAACGCGCTCCCTTCATCGCTGAACCACGGCCCGCGTCCACCCGCGCGCGCGATTTTTCCCTTCGCGTCGCGCCCCAGCGCCGCCGAACCCGTGCCCACCACCAAAATCACGCCTTCGCCCTCACCCACTCCGGCCGTTAGCGTGATCGCCAGGTCCGTCGTCACCGAAACCGCCGCGTTGGGAAACGACTTCTCAAGAAAAGTCGCCATGCGCCGCGCCACGCTGTCTCGCCCCGCGCCGCCGATCCCCGCGCACACGCCGCGAATGTCGATCGACTTCAGCTTCGCGCGCTCCAGCACCAGGTCCGCCGCGTCGCTCATCGTGAACCACGCCTTCGCATACCCGGCCCGCAGCGGATTGGAAGGGCCCGCCGTCGCGCGCTCCAGCATTTCGCCCTCGGCATTCGCCAGCACGCAGTCCGTTTTCGTGCCGCCGCCGTCGAATCCCAGGAAATAACCTTCGCTTGCGTGTGCCTTTTTTTCAGCCATGCACTCTCACTTTGCTTGACACTGTTTCCGCCGCGCGGTTAGCATTCGCGTTCGCAGCCACCGGCGCAATGAACATCAGCTATCTCGACTTCGCGATTCTGATTCTCTACCTCGTCGGCATCACTGCATTCGGCGCGCGTTTCCGCAAAGGCCAGCAAAATCTCCGCGATTATTTTCTCGGCGGCCGCACCGCGCCGTGGTGGGCGCTTTCCTGCTCAATCGTCGCCACCGAAACTTCCACCCTTACAATCATCAGCACACCCGGCATCGCGTACGGCGGCAATCTGGGATTCCTGCAGCTGGTGCTCGGCTACGTCGTGGCGCGGGTGATTCTATGCATCACTCTGGTCCCGCAGTATTTCAAAGGCGAATTCTATACTGCTTACCAGCTTCTGGAACAGCGCTTTGGGTCGCGCATGAAGAAGGCGGCCGCGGTCGTTTTTCTCTGCACACGTGCCCTCGCCGAAGGCGTGCGCATCGCCGCGATTGGAAAGGTCGTCAGCGTCGCGTTCGGCACCGGCAATCGCACTTCGATTGCGATTATCACCGTCCTTACGATGTTTTACACGTTCGAGGGCGGAATGCGCGCCGTGATCTGGACCGACGTGATTCAGTTCGTCCTTTATATTCTCGGCTCGCTCGGCGCATTTTTCCTCTTGCTGCACAAAATTCCCGGCGGCTGGCCGGAAATCACGCAAGTCGCGGCGGCCGCTGGCGGCAAGCTGCGGATTTTCGATTTTGCGTTCAGCCTCACGAAAAGTTACACGTTTTGGTCCGGCTTGATCGGCGGCACCTTCCTGACCATGGCCAGCCACGGCGTGGATCAGACGATGGTGCAGCGCCTGCTCTCCGCGCGCAACGAACGCGACGCAAAAAAAGCGCTCGTCGTCAGCGGCGTGATCGTCTTCTTCCAGTTCACGCTGTTCCTGCTGATCGGCGTGATGCTTTACGTTTACGGCATGCACGAGACACTCGTCGTGCCCGGCGGCGACCCGGATCGCATCTACCCGTGGTTTATTGTGCATCGCATGCCAGTCGTCGCGGTCGGTCTGCTGCTCGCGTCGATCTTCGCGATCGCGATGTCCAACGCCAGCGGCTCCCTCAATTCTCTCGCTTCCTCCAGCATCATCGACCTCGGCCGCCGCCGCACCACCGTCACCGACGCTGCCGCTGACGCGCGCTCCCTGAGCCGCTCACGCGTCACCACACTCTTCTGGGGCGTCGTTCTTGGCGCGCTAGGCCTCGTGAACTGGGGCCCGGTGCTCGTCGCCGGCCTCACCATCGCCGCCATCACCTACGGCGCCATGCTAGGCGTCTTCCTGCTCGGCATGTGGAACAAACGCGCCAACGAAACCGGCGCCCTAACGGGCTTCGTAGTCGCCCTCATCTCCATGATCGTAGTCCGCTACAGCACGCCCCTGGCCTTCACCTGGTACGTCCTGGTCGGCAGCGCAATCACCTTCGCCATCGGCACCCTCGTGAGCACCTTCGCTGCGAATTCTCGCGCGCGATCGAACGCATAAAACAAACGCTAGCGGCCTAAACGCCGCAATCATGGCAAGCTAGTCGCGCACGAACGTCACCGAAGAGGATTCCGCGATCGATAACACGCCGCAACCGACGCAGCCGCAACACCGCCTCGACCTCGTGCGCGCGCTCGGTCCGTGGGCCGCAGGCGCGATTGTGGTCGGCACGATGGTCGGTACCGGCATTTTTCTGAAGCCGAGCGAGATGGCGGCGGTGGGCGGCTCGGTCAGCGTCGTGTACGCGGCGTGGATCGCGGGCGGCATTCTGTCACTCTTTGGCGCGCTCTCGTTCGCCGAACTCGGCGCCGCACTCCCCAAAGCCGGCGGACAGTACGCGTATCTTCGTCAAGGCCTCGGCCCCGTTTACGGTTTTCTTTTCGGCTGGATGCACTCCACCGTCGGCGAATCGAGTTCCGCCGCATCGATCGCTGCCGGTCTCGCGCGCTTCACAAGTTTTCTGGTTCCCGCCGTCGCCGCACCGATCTTCACCTGGAAAATCGCAGTTCCCTTTTCACAAACGCCCTACAACTTCGTTTTCACCTGGGCGCAACCGTTCGCCGTCGGCGCGCTCGCGCTCTTCACGTTCATCAACTATCTCGGCGTCAAACTCGGCGGCCGCGTGCAAGTCGCGCTCACGTTCATCAAAATTACCGCCGTCCTCGCCATCGTCGCCGCCGGATTCGCCTTCAGCCACGCGAATCCTGACCGATTCCACCCGTGGTGGCCCGCGCAAACTTCTTCTTCCACGTTTCTAGCATTTCTCACTGCGCTCGCTGCAGCGCTGTGGGCCTACGACGGATGGGAAGATCTCAATCGCGTCGGCTCGGAAATCGCCGACCCGCAGCGCAACATTCCGCGCGCGCTGATCGGTGGCACGCTGCTCGTGATGGGAATTTACGTGCTGTTCAACGCAGCGTGCTTCTACGTTCTGCCGTTCTCGGCCGTAGCGGCCTCGTCGCACGTTGCGTCAGATGTGGTGGTGAGCTTCGCCGGCAGCGGCGCCGCAAAATGGATTACGCTCGCGATGGTCGTCTCCGCGCTCGGCACGCTGAATTCGTCGCTGCTCAGCGGCGCGCGCGTCCCGTATGCCATGGCACGCGACGGACTTTTCTTCCGCGTCACCGGCGTCGTCCACCCAAAATTCCGCACGCCGTCCGGCGCGCTCGTGTTTCAAGGCGTGCTCGCGAGCCTAATGGCGCTCACCGGAACGTTCGAAGAACTCACGTCACTCTTCGTCTTCGCCGCCTGGATTTTCTACGCCCTCTCGGTCGTAGCGATGTTCCGCCTGCGCCGCATCGCGCCCGATATGCCGCGCCCCTACAAAACCTGGGGCTACCCGGTCGTCCCCGCGCTCTTCGTAGCCGGCGCGCTAGCCCTCACCATTAATATCCTGATTGAGCGCCCCATCCGATCGAGCATCGGCCTAGCCCTAATCCTAAGCGGCCTCTTCTTCTACCGCGCCTGGGCCAACTCCACCGCAAATCCGTCGCAGTAGCATAGGCAATCCTGCCTGTGTGAACGCCGGCCCTTCAGGGCCGACGAGCCTTCAACGCGCTCGTCAGCGCCCCGCAGCCGACCGCCCCGTCTCGATCCGTCGAAACTGCTCCGCGCCGAAATTCCGCGCACTCAAGTCCGGACGCAACATTTCAAGCATCATCTCTACGCCGTCCACCAATCGCGGGCCCGGCCGCGAAGTGTATGAATTCGCATCGATCGCATACACGCGCCCGTCGCGCACAGCCGGCAAGTCCGGCCAACGTTCCGCGAGCCGCATCTCGCCAAACTCGCGCTCCGCTCGCTCCGCATCGTAGCCACACGGCATCACCAGCATCACGTCAGCACCGCACGCGCGAATTTGCTCATCCGTAACGCGCACCGACGCCTCCCCCGGCCGCGCGAACACATCCACGCCTCCCGCCGCCTCCACCATCTCCGGCACCCAGTGCCCCGCCACGTAAAACGGCTCTAGCCACTCGAGACACAACACCCGCACGCGCCGCTCGCCACTCGCCGCAAATCGCGACGCCACGGCACCAACGCGCGAGCGCAACGCGCGCGCCAGTTCAACGCCACGCTCCGCGCAACCGACTGCCTCGCCGACGCGCTCCACATCCCGCCACACATCCTCAAGCGTATGCGGGGTAAGCGTGAGCACCGCCGGCGGCTCGTCCATCCGCGCCAACACCGCGCCCAAATCCTCCGGCGACGCCGCGCACACGTGACACAAATCCTGCGTGACGATCAAATCCGGCGCGAGCCGCACAAGCAACTCCGCATCCACGCCGTACAAACTCTGCCCCGCATCCACAAGCTCCCGCACCTGACGATCAATCTCGCCCGCCGTCGCCGATGAATCCACCCGCGCACGAATCACTCGCGCCACGCGACGCGCCTCAAGAGGAAAATCGCACTCGTGCGTCACACCCACCACCCGCTCGCCGCACCCCAGCTCAAACAGCGTCTCCGTCGCCGACGGCAGCAACGAACAAATCCGCATCGGCCCCGCGCCGCCCACCGAATTCAGCGCCGCGTCACTCATAAATTAAATATTTTTCGCGCGTAGCACGAAACGCCGCCAGCCCAGGCTTCCACGAAGCCACAATCTCGCTCACGCCAACGCCCTTCTCCAGCGCAGCAATCGTCTCCGTATTCCCCACCAGCACGATCATCTTCGCCACGAGAAATTTCTCCGGATACAACGCACGAAGCGCCGCCGCCACCTCCATCCCATTCCGCACCGAATCAAACGCCGCCGCATCCGTCACCGTCAGCGCCACGCCCCCGCACGAAACGCCCTTGTACAAATCCGACGCCGGCGTAAACGAAACCGCGCGATACGCCACCCCCGCCACGTGCCGTTTCAAAAGCTCCGCAGCCAACCCAGCGCCATCGATCCACGGCGCGCCCAGCACCTCAAACGGCGTCTCCGTCCCCCGCCCCACCGAAACGCCGCCCGCCTGCAAAATTTCCACGCCCGGATATGGCACCGTCTCCGCCACCGTCCTCAAGTTCGGCGACGGCGGAATCCACGCGAGCCCCGTCTCGCCATACGTCATCGCGCGCTTCCACCCGCTCATCCGCACCACATGCAAGTCCGCTCCGATCCGCGCCTCCACGTTAAAAAATCCCGCCAGCTCTCCCAGCGTCATCCCATACACAATCGGCATCGGAAAATACGCGACGAACGCCGTCTTGTCCTCATCGAGCATCGGCCCCTCGATCCGCTCGCCTCCCAGCGGATTCGGCCGGTCCAGCACAAAAAACGCGAGATGATTCTTCGCCGCCGCTTCCATCGAGTAGCCCATCGTCGCCGTGTATGTATAGAACCGAACTCCCGCATCCTGGATATCGAACACCAACGCGTCGAGCCCCTTCAGATCCTCGTCCGCAGGCCGCCGCGAATTACCATACAAGCTGTAAACTGGAAGCCCCGTCGCCGCATCCTTCGAATTATCGACGTGCTCCTGATCGAGCTTCCCCGCAATGCCGTGCTCCGGGCTAAACAGCGCCACCAGCTTCACGCCCTCCGCACCAGCCAGCACGTCAATCGTCCGCCGCCCTCGCGAATCAACGCCCGTCTGATTCGTAATCAGCCCAACGCGCTTCCCCCGCAGCGGCGCAAAATTCTGCTCCTCCAGCACATCGATCCCCGTCTTCACTCGCGCCGCACCCGAAGACTGTGCCCGCGCACCCCCCGCCGCCAAAATCACCACAAAAACCGCCACAAAAAGAGAACGAATACGCCACACACCCACGCCACTCTCGTTGTTGCGCCCAAGACCGTGTGTTATACAAAAGTGCGGCTTCATCAGCGCAATTATGCAACGCCCCGGATGGTTTCGATGCGCAAATTTGGGCTGATTTTACTGGCCCTTTTACTGCTTATGACTTCGACCGCTCGTTCTCAAAAAAAATCCGCCCGCAAGCCCGCCGCAGCCACCCCGCGCACCAATCCGTGGGTGGAATCCACGCTGCGCAAACTCACTCTGCGCGAAAAGCTCGGCCAGATGCTCATGCCGGTCTATTTCGGCGGCTTCACTTCGGCGGAGAGCGACGAATACAAGAATCTCGTTCACCAGGTCACCGTGAATTCCGTCGGAGGATTCATCGCCGGCACGTCGCGCGGACCGCTCGGAATCCAGCGCGGCGGCGTCTATTCCACCGCCGTCCTCACCAACGAACTCCAGCGCCGCGCAAAAGTTCCCTTGCTCATCGGCGCGGACTTCGAAAGCGGCACGCGCATGCGACTCGACGCCGGCACTTCAATGCCCTCCGCGATGGCCATCGGCGCCACCGGCGACCCGAAGCTCGCATACACCGCCGGAAAAATCACCGCACTCGAAGCGCGCGCCGCTGGCATTCAGTGGATTTTCGCGCCCGATGCAGACGTCAACGACAATCCCGACAACCCGATCATCAACATCCGCAGCTTCGGCGAAGATCCGCTGCTCGTCGCCGAATTCGTTTCGCAGGAAGTGAAGGGCATCGAAGACAACGGTGCCATCGCCACGCCGAAACATTTCCCCGGCCACGGCGATGTGAGCGTGGATTCGCATCTCTCGCTCGCTACCGTTCCCGGCTCGAAAGACGAACTCGAAGGCAACGAACTCGTTCCCTTCCGCGCCGCCATCGCCGCTGGAACCAGCTCGATCATGCCGGGCCATCTCGCGATTCCCGCGTTCGAACCCGATCCCGATACGCCGGCCACCACATCGCACGCCGTGCTCACCGGCCTCTTGCGCGATGAAATGCAATTTAAAGGCCTGATTATCACAGACGCGATGGACATGGGCGGCGTCACCTCCATGTATCCGCCGGGCGAAGCCGCCGTTCGCTCCGTTCTCGCAGGCGCCGATGTGCTGCTCATGCCGCCGGTTCCCGACGCTGCGATGGCCGGGCTTCTCAGAGCCGTGAAAAAAGGCCGCCTCTCTGAAAAACGCATCGACGAATCCGTTCGCCGCATCCTCGCCGCGAAAGCGCGCGTCGGCCTCGATAAATCGCGCTTCACGAATGTCGAGCAGATCGATCAGAAATTCGGAACTCCGAAGTTCGCCGAAGAAGCGCAGAAAATCGCAGATCGCGGCGTCACGCTCCTGCGCGACACGCCGAAAGCTCTGCCGCTTACCGCAACGCAACCTCTGCGCGTCCTTCTCGTTTCGCTTTCAGCCGATCCCGATCCGTATCCCGGTGAAACGATCGAGCCGGAAATCCGCGGACGCGTCAGCTCGCTCACCGCATTGCGCGCCGATACAAAATTCGTCAGTGCGTCGTGCTTGAAGCTACCGCCGCCTGACACGTATGACGTCGCCGTTGCGGCTCTCTTCGTTCGCGTTGCCGATCGCAAAGGCGACATCGCCTTCCCCGCCGAACAGCGCGCCGTCGTTACGCAAATGTTCGCCGCGGGAAAACCGGTCGTCGTCGCCGCATTCGGCAGCCCGTATCTGATTTCCAGCTTTCCCGATGCGCCCACGTGGCTCGCCGAATTTTCCACCAACGACGTTTCGCAACGCGCCGCCGTCCGCGCCATGTTCGGGCAAGTTCCGATTCAAGGCACGATTCCCGTCACCGTTCCTGGCACCGCCAAACGCGGCGACGGAATTCAACTCCCAGCCAGTGCGATGACGCTTCAGCCCGCGCCGGACGCGATGATCGCGAAGCTCAAACCAGCCTTTGACGTAGTCGATAAAGGCGTCGCCGACGATGCATTCCCCGGCGCCGTCGTCGCCATCGGCTACAAATCGCAACTCGCAATTCACGCTTCCGGCCATCTCACGCGCGATGCCGGCTCGCCCGCTGTCACAGAAGACACGATGTATGACATGGCGTCGCTCACTAAAGTCGTCGCCACCACCACATCCGTGATGCTTCTCGTGCAGCAGGGCCGCCTGAATCTCGATCTTCCCGTCGCGCGCTACATTCCCGAATTCGCCGAGTACGCCAAATCCGATCCTGACCCGTCGTGGCGCTCGCGCATCACCGTGCGCATGCTGATGCTTCACAATTCCGGCTGGCCAGCGCATCGGGATTTCTACAAAGTCGGCGACGACTACGAATCGGTCGTCTCGCTCGTGATCGCCGAGCCGCTCATCCACGCGCCCGGCGCGGAAGTCGAATACAGCGACCTCAACTTCATCACCCTCGGCGAAATCGTCAGCCGCCTCACCGGCGATCCGCTCGACGAGTTCGCCGACCAAAATATCTTCGAGCCGCTCGGCATGACCGAGACGCTCTACAACCCGCCGAAATCCATGCGCGCGAATATCGCGCCCACCGAAAACGACACGACCTACCGCAAGCGCCTGCTGCAAGGCGAAGTTCACGACGAAAACGCCTTTGCGATGGGCGGCGTCTCCGGAAATGCCGGCCTTTTCAGCAGCGTCCACGACGTCGCGATCTTCTGTCAGTTTCTGCTCAACGGCGGCATCTACAACTACAAGCGCCTGCTCACCCGCGCAACCATCGATCAGTTCACCTCGCGCGTGGAGATCGGCAAATCCGCCCGTACCGTCGGCTGGG
This sequence comes from uncultured Acidobacteriota bacterium, assembly GCA_963702125.1. Taxonomy (GTDB): domain Bacteria; phylum Acidobacteriota; class Terriglobia; order Acidiferrales; family UBA7541; genus Palsa-295. The sequence continues at coordinate 793,028 of OY969716.1, read as the reverse complement.
ACGTGCCCACCGGCCCGAACTCTTCCGCAGGGCACCTTTTATCGGCCAGCGCTTTCGGCCACACCGGCTTCACCGGCACCTCCATTTGGATCGATCCAGAGCGCCAGCTTTTCATTATCCTGCTCACCAATCGCGTAAATCCCACGCGCGCCAACGAAAAAATCCGCCAGGTTCGCCCCGCCGTTGCAGACGCCGTCGTCACCTCGCTCGGCCTCACCGCCGCGCCAACTGCTCGATAACTTTCGCGGCACAATCCCCTGTAAATCCGGCCCTTCCGCAGACTTCGCCCAATCCCTCCCGGTATAATTGAAAGACTGTTTGAGGCGGCCGTTGAAACACCTGAAGACCGAGCAGCGGAACCCGCGGACGCGTGGGCTGGATCTGAAGAATTCGCTTGGCATCGTTCGCGCGCTGAATCATGAGGACGCAACTGTCGCCCTCGCCGTGCGGCGCGAGCTGCCCGCGATCGCCCGTGCCGTGGATGCAATTGTCGCGGCGCTCGAAAATGGGGGGCGACTCTACTACGTCGGCGCCGGAACGAGCGGCAGGCTCGCCGTGCTCGACGCAGCGGAAGTTCCGCCAACGTTTGGAGTGAAGCGCTCCCTGGTTCGCGCGCTGATCGCAGGCGGCCGCAAAGCTTTGCAAGGCGCCGTGGAAGGCGCTGAAGATTCGGTTGCAAACGGTGCGAAAGATTTGTTGAAAGCGGGCATGACAGGTCGCGACGTGGTCGTCGGTATCGCAGCCAGCGGCACGACGCCCTACGTTCTCGGCGCGCTCGACGCCGCAAAAAAAGCGGGCGCCGTCACGGTCGGCATCACGTCGAATAAAAAAGCTCCGCTCGCGCGCGTAGCAGACATCGCGATCGCGCCGAACACGGGCCAGGAAGCCGTCGCCGGTTCAACCCGGCTCAAAGCCGGCACGTCGCAGAAGATGGTCTTGAATTTGCTCTCCACAGCCACGATGGTGCGGCTCGGCAGGGTTTACGAGAACTGGATGATTCACCTGACGCTGACAAACCAGAAGTTAGAGAAGCGCGGCACTCGCATCCTTCGCGAAGCGACGGGCGCCTCTGCGTCCACTGCGGCACACACGCTGCGTCAGACCGGACACGACTTGCCCGCAGCGATCGTCATGCTCAAGGCCGGTGTAAATGCCGCAGCCTCACGGCGTGCGCTCACAGCTTCGCGCGGCAATGCGCGTTTGGCCATTGAATCGCTCACGAATTCCCAGCATCCCAAGAAAGGTCGGGGTAAATAACATGGACCGGTTCCAAATTCACGGCGGCCGAAAACTCAACGGCTCGGTACAAATCAGCGGCGCGAAAAATGCCGCGCTTCCCGCGATGGCTGCGGCGCTGCTCACCGCCGATCCCGTGGTGCTGCAGAATATTCCGCGCGTGCGCGACATCATCACCATGGCCAAGCTGCTCGCGCACATGCGCTGCCGCGTGGAAAGTCCAGACCTGCCGCCCAGCCAATTCATCATTCAGGCGCAGAACGTTTCGATGCACGAGGCTCCCTATGAACTCGTAAAGACGATGCGCGCCTCGATTCTCACGCTCGGCCCGCTCGTCGCGCGCTTCGGCCACGCTCGCGTTTCTCTTCCCGGCGGCTGCGCCATCGGCGCGCGTCCTGTGGACTTGCACATTCAGGCGCTTGAAGCTCTCGGCGCGGAAACCAAAGTCGAACACGGCTACGTCGAAGCTCGCGCCAAGCGGCTTCGCGGCGCCACGTTCCGCTTCCCGAAAATCACCGTCACCGGCACGGAAAATATTCTCACCGCCGCAGTCCTTGCCGACGGCGAAACGATTCTTGAAAACGCCGCGATGGAGCCCGAAGTCACCGACCTCGCCGAGATGCTCATCAAGATGGGCGCGAAGATCGAAGGCCTCGGTACCAGCACGCTGAAAATTCAGGGCGTCAAATCCTTGCATGGCGCAACGCACGCCATCATCCCCGACCGCATCGAAGCCGGCACATTTCTCGTCGCGGGCGCCATCACGGGCGGCGAATTGCTTCTCACCAATTCCGAACCCAAGCACCTCGGCGCCGTGATCGAAACGCTTCGCGCTTGCGGCGTCGAAATTAAATGTGAAGGCAATGGCAACATGCGCGTCCGCGCCGCGAAGAAACTCGTCGCGCACGACGTCACCACCGAGGAATATCCCGGCTTCGCCACCGATATGCAGGCGCAGTTCATGGCGCTCGCCACACAAGCCGAAGGCACCTCAAAAGTCCGCGAGACCATTTTCGAAAATCGCTACATGCACGCCAGCGAAATGATGCGCATGGGCGCCAATATCGAAATCGACGGCAACCTCGCCATCGTGAAAGGCCCCACGCCTCTCAGCGGCGCGCCCGTCACTGCGAGCGACCTCCGCGCCAGCGCCGGCTTAGTCCTGGCCGCCCTGGTCGCCGACAACACCACCATCATCGACCGCGTCTATCACATCGATCGCGGCTACGAACGCATCGAGGACAAACTAGTAGCCGTAGGCGCCGACATCCAGCGCCTAACCAGCTACGACGACCAGTAGTCGGACAGCCACCCTGGCGGTCCTCCGACGACCACCAAACCCATTCCGTATCTGGAATCACCGCCGTACCACCGCGCAAAGTTAAACTACCTGTAGGGGCGGGTTGCGCGCCCTCCGCGCAAGCCGGCGCAGCCTTAAGATTTAAATGTAGCGCCGCGGCCTTCAGCGCGGCACATTCGGCACCAGAAAACAACGATCGCGCAAATAAAAAAGGGAGGCGACCACGTCGCCTCCCTTCTCCAATTCAATCACCTTCGGTTGCCTTGCGTTACTGCCCCGAATTCTCCGTCGAACCCGAACTCGGCGCAGCAGCCGGCGCCGCTCCACCCGCCGCAGCAGCCTGCTGCTTATCTCGCAGCACCGCCTTGCGGCTAAGTCTAATCTTGTTGCCCTCAATCGCCAGCACCTTCACTAGAATCTGGTCGCCTTCCTTCAACTCGTCGCGCACGCTCTTGATCCGCTGTTCCGCGATTTCGCTGATGTGCAGCAATCCATCGGTGCCCGGGAAAATTTCCACGAACGCGCCAAACTCCGCGATGCGCACCACGGTGCCGAGATAGGTCTTGCCGATCTCCGCCGTCGCCGTCACTTCGCGAATCTGCCGCAGCGCATCTTCGGCCGACTTGCCGCTCGACGCAAACACGTGAACCTTGCCGTCATCCATCACGTCGATCTTCACGCCGGTGCTCTCGACGATCGACCGGATCTTCTTGCCGCCGGGTCCGATCAAGTCGCGAATCTTGTCCGTCGGGATGTTCAACATGAAGAGGTGCGGTGCGTAGTGCGAAATCTCCGGCTTCGCCGTCGAAATCGTCTTGTCCATGATGTCGAGAATCTCCAGGCGCGCTTTCTTCGCCTGCGCCAGAGCCTCGCGCATCATCGGAATGCTCACGCCGCCCACCTTGATATCCATCTGCAGCGCGGTGATGCCCTGCCGCGTGCCGGCAACCTTGAAGTCCATGTCGCCGTAGTGGTCTTCCGCGCCCGCGATGTCCGTCAAAATCGCGTACTTGTTGTCTTCGATCACCAAGCCCATCGCGATGCCCGCGCACGCCGCCTTCATCGGCACGCCCGCGTCCATCAACGCCAAAGAGCCGCCGCACACCGTCGCCATCGACGAGGAACCGTTCGACTCCAGAATGTCGCTCACCGAACGCAACGCGTACGGGAAATCCTCAACCGGCGGGATCAAGCTCGCCAACGCGCGCTCTGCCAACGCACCGTGGCCGATTTCACGACGGCCCGGCCCGCGCAGGAACTTCACTTCGCCCACCGAGAACGGCGGGAAGTTGTAGTGCAGCATGAAGCGCTTGTACGTGTCCTTCTCAAAAAGAAGGTCGAGGCGCTGCATGTCTTCCTTCGTGCCCAGCGTGGCGGTCGAAAGCGACTGCGTCTCGCCGCGCGTAAACAGCGCCGAGCCGTGCGCGCGTGGCAGCACGCCGATTTCGCACGTAATCTGCCGTACCTGGTCGAACGCGCGTCCATCGGGACGGCGCCGGCGCAGCAGCATGTCGTCGCGGAAAATCCGCTCGCGCAGGCGCTCAAACGCGCGACCCGCCAGCTTTTTCTTCTCCGCGTCTTCCGCCGGGATGCCTTCCATAATCGCTTTCTTCACTTCATCCACAAGACCGTAACTCTCGATCTTCGGATGCTTCTGCGTATCGAGCGCATCGCGCAGCTTGTCGGCGTACTTCGTCTGCAATTCCTTGTAGAGCGCTTCGTCAAACGCCGGCGGCGTCACCGCAACCTTCGTCGGGTTAACCTTGCGTTGCAAATCTTTGATCGCCGCGATGATCTTCTTAATCTCGGTGTGCGCGAAATCCAGCGCCTCTACCATCTGGTCTTCCGAAACTTCCAGCGCGCCGGATTCGACCATCACGATCGCTTCTTCCGAGCCCGCCACGATCAAATTCAGCGCGCTCACCTTCTGATCCGCGTACGAGGGATTCACCACCAGCTTGCCCTCGAGCGAGCCGATGCGCACCGCAGCGATCGGAGTGGTAAACGGAATCTTCGAGATGTACAGCGCCGCCGAAGCCGCGGTCACGCCAATCACGTCCGGATCGTTGTCCGGGTCCGCCGACAGCACGCTCGCCACGATCTGCGTCTCGCTCGACCACCCTTCCGGGAACAGCGGCCGCAGCGGACGATCAATCAGACGCGACGTCAGCACTTCCTTTTCCGACGGGCGCCCTTCGCGCTTGAAGAATCCGCCGGGAATCTTGCCCGCCGAGTACGTAAACTCGCGGTAGTCCACCGTCAGCGGAAGAAAATCCTTCTCGGTCGCCTTCGAATCCATGCAGGCCGTCGCCAGCACCATCGTGTCGCCGTAACGCGCCACCACCGCGCCATGCGCCTGCCGCGCCATCTTGCCTGTCTCAAATGTCAGCTTGCGCCCGCCCACTTCCAGGCTTACCTGTTCAAACATTCTTGCTCTTCCTTTGGTCCCGGATCACCGGGCACGCTCGTTCGTTCGGATGCGAGAGCCTTCTCTCGGAGTTTGCTTCGTAATTCGAAGGAGTAAATGCGGAGGGAGGAATGTCCGACGTCAACAAAAACACTTGCGCGACGCGGGGGCTGCCGCCCGCACGTCGCCTGATTCAGACTGGTTGGTGCGGACTGAATAACTGCGGCAGGAAATTCCTGAAGGAATCCGCGTTACTTCCGCAAGCTGAGTCGTTCCACAATCCCGCGGTAGCGATCCGGGTCGCGACGGTTCAAATAGTCCAGCAGACGACGGCGCTTGTTGACCATCATGATCAACCCGCGACGCGATGCGTGGTCCTTCGCGTGGCTCTTGAGGTGGTTCGTGAGGTAGCTGATGCGCTCGCTCAGCAGTGCGATCTGCACTTCCGGGGAACCTGTATCTTTTGTGTGTACACGGAACTGCTCGATCATTGCTGCCTTGGCTTCGCTCAACGCCACCCCTCCTCAAATCGGAACGCCGGGATTACCTATGCGCTCTTTATCTCTTCTTCGACCAAACCAGATTAACACAGCGAGACAGACGCGTCCAAGCGGAGATTTGAATCCGAAAGTCGCCCGCTCCCGGGACGAATTCCCTCTTCCGCGCAATCAATTCACTCCTCCCGCGTCACGATGTGCACCAATTCTTCGTCGCTACACACGTCTCCGTGTCCTCAGAGCCTTTCTCCTCCCCCACTCTGTGGAATGTTCCAGGTCTTTGACTTTGATTTTGCAGTCTTACCGCTTCTGCGTGCGTATCAACGACAAAAACTCATCCCGCGTTTGTACCCGCTCACGGAAGTCGCCCAGCATCGCGCTGGTCGTCGTCGTCGAGTTCTGCTTCTCCACCCCGCGCATCACCATACAAAGATGCCGTGCCTCGATGATCACGCCCACTCCCGCCGGGTGCAGCTCTTCCTGAATCGCATTCGCGATCTGGCTCGTCAACCGCTCCTGAATCTGCAGCCGCCGCGCGTACATATTCACGAGCCGCGCGATCTTGCTCAGACCCACCACCTTTTTCGTCGGAATGTACGCGACGTGGCACACGCCAAAAAACGGCAACATGTGGTGCTCGCACAAGCTGTACAGCTCGATGTCCCGCACCACCACCATCTCGTCGTAGCAAACGCTGAACATCGCGCCGTTCAAAAGTTTGGTCGGGTCCTGCTGGTAACCACTGGTTAGAAATCGAAGTGCCTTCGCAAACCGCTCCGGCGTCCGCTGCAATCCCTCGCGCTCCGGGTCTTCACCCAGCTCGCGCAGGATCTGCTTCACCAGTCCCGCGATTTTGTCCGTGTCCGCCGGTGGAGGCGCCACGATTGTCGTTGTATCGCTCATCGCTGTCGTACTCCTTGAAGCTGCTCCTACGCCCGCACACTCGCGCCTGGCTCTGCCACAATTTCAAAACTGTTCTTGCTCGTCTCTTCCACTTTCACCCGCTCGAGCCGCGCCGGCTGAAAACTCTTCAAGCGCCGAAAAATCTCCGCGCACAAATTCTCCGTCGTCGGCACCTCGTCGCGAAATTCCGCAATCTCTTCGTTCAGATTTTTGTGGTCGAACGCTTCCACCACATACCTCTCCACAAACGGGTCAAGCTCCCCAAGATTCGCGATCATCCCCGTCGCCGGATCCACAGGGCCCGTCAACGTCACCAGCACCTCGTAATTGTGCCCGTGCCCGTAAGGGTTGTTGCACTTCCCATAAATCCGCTGATTCTCCGCCTCGCTCAACGTCGCCGCATGCAACCGGTGCGACGCCGCAAACTTATACCGCCGCGTCAGCGAAACTTTCACGAGCGGTCCTCGCCCACGGAATTCGTCACGTCCGCGTACAAATCCGCCGACTCATACAGCCGCACCCGATCCAGCTTCCCCGTCGTAATCTTCGGCTCCAGCAAATTCCAGATCACCTGCGCCACAACCTCGCACGTCGGGATTTTCCCCGCCAGCTCCGGCACCTCTTTATTCAGGTGGCGGTGATCCATCCGATCCACCACCTCACGCTGCAAAATCTCTTTCAGTTCTTTCAGGTCGAGCACCATGCCCGTCTGCGGATCAGGCTCGCCCGCAATCGTCACCTCGAGCGTGTAGTTGTGTCCGTGGCCGTGCGGGTTATTGCACTTCCCAAAGACGCGCCGGTTCTCTTCCGCCGAAAACGCGGCGTTGTGGTAAACGTGGGACGCTGAAAATTCCACTTTGCGCGTGATTCGAATCATCGATTCCACCGGCCTTCTGGCGCCAACTCCGTTTTAAATCTTGCCGCCGCTTGCGTACTCTCGGCCCTTCCAGATTACGCGCCCGTGCGTGTTCTTCCACCACGAAACCACCAGCGCCGCCGAATAAAGGACCACCGCCGGAAAGTAATATTGGATGTACCCGACCGGGTAGAGATTCCTGTAAAGGTCGAGTCCGTATCGCACCAGGCGCGTCACCACTGTCAGCACGACAATCGCGCCCAACAATTCCCAATCCATCCGGTGACGCTGCACCCCGTACCCGATACACAATCCGATCAGCAAACACTCAAACCACGGCACCACTTCCGCGAACTCGCGCAACACCGCGCCTACGCTTCCACCCATCAGCGGATACAGATTCTTCGTCCACCCCTGCCACATCGCGCCCAGGCTGCGGTACATCCGGGTCCGCACCGTCCCCACCGGGGCCGTAAAATAAATCCCGTATCCCGCGCTTTTCACCCGCCGCGCCAGCGCCACATCTTCCAAAATTTCTCCGCGAATCGCCGCGTGTCCGCCCACCGCCTCGTACACATCGCGCAGAATCATCAAGTACTGCCCGTTCGCCGCCGCGTCCTTCGTATCCGCCCGATTCACTCGCGCAAACGAAAAATGCGCGCCGAGCCGGCAGTACACAAACGGAATCAGCGCCCGCTCCCAGAACGATCCAAGCTCCTGCTCCGGCGAGTACGAAACCAGCACCGCATTCTGCTCCGCCGCATCGTTCAACGCCCGCCGCGCCGACCCCATCAAGTGGTACGTATCCGCATCCGTGAAAAGCAGCCAATCTCCGGTCGCAGCCGCCGCACCAAACGCCACCGCATGATTCTTCCCCACCCATCCCGCCGGCAACTCCGCCGTATTCAGCACCTTCACCTTCGGTAAGCGCGCCGCCAACTCCTCCAAGATCCCAGCCGTCCCATCCGACGACTGATCGTTCACCACAATCACTTCCCCAACCTCCGCCTGCCCCGCCACAGACTCCACCGCCCGCGCGATCGCCTCCTCTTCATTCCGCGCCGGTATAATCGCAGATATCACGAATCCCCTATCCCCTAACGTTCGATGCCCTAGGCGAGCGCAGCGAGCTGTAACATAGACTGTCAGTCTGTGCCGGTTTCAGTCGCGCCAGCGCGATGTAGCTTAGGCTTTCGTGCCTGAGCGGGACCAACTCTCAGTTGGTCCCGGGTTCAACCATTCCCACTCCAGGCACCCCTCCATCTTCTTGCCCCAATCTCATTAGCGAAGCCAGTCAGTGGCACAGGCTGGATTTCGCCTGTGTGCCTTTGCCCTTGCCTTTGCCGTTGCCTTTGCCTCACAGGCGTTTAAAAAAAACGCCCGTCATCCAGAGGCCCGTTCACGGGCCGAAGGATCTCTCCCCGCTTTCTCTTCTACCTCAACGCCCCCTCACTCCCGCCTCGCCGCGCGTTCGCCTTCCCCCGCAAACTTTCGTATCATAGTCCGCTTGAACGCCTCCGCGAAACGCAACCTCTCCACCACCGTCGCCGTCCTCTTCATCGCCGGCCTTCTGTACCTCTTCATCACCCCCGACTACCGCCAGGGCGAACCCAGCCCCACCGGCAAGCCCGCCCCCAATTTCGCGCTCACCCTCGACGGCAAGCCCGCACACCTCTCCGACCTCCGCGGCAAAGTCGTCTTCCTGAATTTCTGGGCCACCTGGTGCCCACCCTGTGTCGAAGAAGCCGCCTCGCTCGAAGCCCTGCAAAAGCACATCTCCCCGTTAGGCGGCACCGTTCTCGGCGTCAGCATCGACGACAGCCAAACCGCCTACGAAGACTTCCTCAAACAGTATGGCCTCACCTACCCCACCTTCCGCGACACCACAAAAAAGATCCCCCTCACCTACGGTACCGTCATGTATCCAGACACCTACATCATCGATCGCCAGGGCAAACTCGTCCGCAAAATCATCGGTGCCCAGGACTGGACCAGCCCCCAAATGACCGCCAGCATCGACGCCATCCTAGCCCAACACTAACGTGGGGTAGGCATTCCTGCCTGCGCAACGCCGCCCCCCCTCAATGACATGCGCGACTCGCCAATCGTCCCCAAGCCGTAGCATAGACTTCAGTCTGCGGCGCGGAGCGCCTTAGACTGCGGTCGCTTGCCACCGCTGAATTCGCGGACACGCGAATTCACACTGAGGAATGCCAGCGGCATGACGAACGTGCATTACCCACCGCCACACCACCACTCGATCACGCGCCTAGCGGCCATAATTTTCCGCCAGCCTCGCACCCTATGGACTGCGGGAGCGAAGCTACCGCTTTCAAGCGATGCCGCCCACACCTCACGTTACCCCACGCGAAGCGAAGCTTCGCGCACCATCCCGCTGCCCACACGTCCCCCTTCAATCCCCACTGGCCACTTTCGCTAGCTCAGCATAAAGTCTTCATCCGTATGACACTTCTGCTCATCCAATCTCAATAACAATGGAACGCGACCCAGTCTGTGGAATGTCCGTCGATCCTCTGCGCGCCGCCGCACAGGTCGAACACGATGACAAAAACTATTTCTTTTGCGGCAAAGGCTGCGCCGAAAAATTCCGCGCCGCGCCCGAAGCCATGCTCGCCCGCGACCGCGAGCGAATCGCCGCCAAGGCCGCCGCCCCCACGGCTGCCGTACAGTCCCATGGCTCTCCCGGTCTCGTCCAACTCGGCTCGTCCACATCCGCGGCCAAGCCAGCCGCGGCAAACGCGCCCTCCGCAATCTATACCTGCCCAATGGATCCCGAAATCCGCCAGGACCATCCCGGCGCGTGTCCAAAGTGCGGCATGGCTCTCGAAGCCGAGGTCCCGCTCGCTCCGGCCTCCCGCGTCGAATACACCTGCCCAATGCATCCCGAAATCGTGCGCCCCGGCCCCGGCGCGTGCCCGATCTGCGGAATGGCGCTCGAGCTGCGCGCCGTCACCACTGCCGAGCCACCCAATCCCGAACTCGCCCTGATGTCTCGCCGCTTTTGGGTCTGCGCCGCCCTTACAGTTCCCGTGCTGATTCTCGGCATGGCCGACATGCTCCCTGGCATGCCGCTTATGCGCCTGCTCTCGCCACAGGCGGCGCAGTGGATCGAATTCGTCCTGGCAACTCCGGTCGTCCTTTGGGGAGCATGGCCGTTCTTCGAACGAGGCTGGCGTTCGATCATCACGCGCAACCTGAATATGTTCACGCTGATAGCCATCGGCACCGGCGCCGCCTATCTCTTCAGCGTCGCAGCGATCTTCGTGCCACAGCTCTTCCCTCCCGCGTTCCGCACCGCAGAAGGGACGCTTCCTGTTTACTTCGAAGCCGCCGCAGCCATCACGACTCTCGTCCTGCTCGGCCAATATTTAGAGCTGCGCGCTCGCAGCCAAACTTCCAACGCGATTCGCGCGCTGCTCAACCTTTCTCCCAAAACCGCGCGCCTGGTCCGGACCGACGGCACCGAAATTGACGTCCCTCTCGAGCACGTGCAAATCGGCGACAGTCTCCGCGTCCGCCCCGGCGAAAAGGTTCCTGTCGATGGAGTCGTTCTCGACGGCGAAAGCTCGATCGACGAATCGCTCATGTCCGGCGAACCGATCCCCGTCGAAAAAACCGCAGGCAGCAAAGTCACCGGCGCCACCGTGAACGGCACCGGCACCTTCGTGATGCGCGCCGAACGCGTCGGCAGCGAAACCACGCTCGCGCAAATCGTCCGCATGGTCAGCCAAGCGCAACGCAGCCGCGCTCCCGTGCAGCAACTCGCCGACAAAGTCGCAGGCTACTTCGTGCCAGCCGTCCTCGTCGTCGCGGTCATCACCTTTATCTTGTGGGCCGTGTTCGGCCCCGCGCCCGGCATCCCGCACGGCCTGATCAACGCCGTCGCCGTCCTGATCATCGCCTGCCCCTGCGCGCTTGGCCTCGCCACGCCGATGGCCATCATGGTCGGCACCGGTCGCGGTGCCCAGTCCGGCATCCTCCTGAAAAACGCCGAAGCGCTCGAGCGCCTCGAAAAAGTCGATACCGTTGTCGTCGATAAAACTGGCACGCTCACTGAAGGCAAACCACAAGTCGCGTCGATCGTCGCCGCAAGCGCTGCCAACGAAGACGAAGTGCTGCGTGTAGCCGCCGCACTCGAAAATGCGAGCGAGCATCCACTCGCCGCCGCCATATTGCGCGCCGCGGCCGGAAAAAAAATCACGCCGCAGCCGGTCGCGAATTTCCGTGCAGTCACCGGCAAAGGAATCACTGCGACTCTGGATGCGCGCGACGCTGCTCTCGGCAATCGCGCGCTCTTCGCGCAGCTCGGCATCGCGCTCGGCGACCTGGATTCAAAAGCCGCTGCTCTCGAATCCGACGGACAGACTGTAATCTTCGTCGCGTTCGGCGGCACAGCGCTCGGCCTCATCGCCGTCGCCGATCCTGTAAAAGAATCGACCGTCCCCGCGATCGCCGCGCTCCGCAAAGACAACGTCCGCGTCGTGATGCTCACCGGCGACAGCCGCTCCACCGCGCAAGCCCTCGCGCGCAAACTCGGCATCGATGATTTTCAAGCCGAGGTTCTGCCCGATCAAAAAGCCGCCGTCGTGAAAAAACTCCAATCCGAAGGCCGCATCGTCGCCATGGCCGGCGACGGCGTGAACGACGCTCCCGCTCTCACGCAAGCCGACGTCGGCATCGCCATGGGCACCGGTACCGACGTCGCGCTCGAAAGCGCCGGCATCACGTTGCTCAAAGGCGACCTCGGCGGCATCGCTCGCGCTCGCCATCTGAGCGAAGCGACGATGCGCAACATCCGCCAGAACTTATTTTTCGCGTTTGCATACAACTCGGTGGGAATTCCCATCGCTGCGGGCCTGCTCTACCCCTTCTTCCACCTTCTCCTCAGCCCGATCTTCGCCAGCGCCGCGATGACTTTCAGTTCTCTAAGCGTCATCGCCAACGCCCTCCGCCTCCGCCGTGTCCGACTCTAACTCCCGGTCACCGTTCGCCGCAGCGGCGCGCTTATCCGTATTTCTACGGAGCGAAACTACGTACGTAAATTTTCCGTAGTTTTGCGACTATCCATCCGCCTCCACCCGAGCCGACAATCGCGCATGGCCACAAACACTGCACAATCCGCGTTCGCCGTTTCGAAACCCGCACATAAGGCTCGTCCGAAGCGCCCGCAATTCCCTCCCGGCACTCCACTCTTCCTCACCTGGTGGATCCACGGCGTGTTGCCGCCCATGTCTCCCGGCGTACTCAACGAAGTCGAGAAACTCAGCGGCCGCGAACGACTCGTGCGCATCGAGAAACTGCTCGACGCCGCCAAGCACGGCCCGAAATGGCTCGCCGACGAGCGCGTCGCCGCAATGGTCTGCGAGACGATCGAGCAGGGCGACACCGAATTTCGCAATTACCAGCTGCACTCCTACGTCGTGATGCCAAACCATGTGCACCTGCTCGTCACGCCGCAAGGCGACGTGAGTCCCTTCATGGCGAAGGTAAAAGGGGTTTCGGCGAGAAACGCGAACCTCATTTTAGGACGGACCGGCGAGCGCTTCTGGGCGACATGGTCGTACGACCACTTCAGCCGCGGCCCGGAAAATTTCGCCAAGATGCAAAACTACATCGCGAAAAATCCAGTGTGGGCAAAACTCGCCGCGAAGCCCGAAGGTTTCCAGTGGTCGAGCGCGTACCGCAGGGCAACCGCGAAGAATGAGAAGTAGCTCGAGCGCCGAATCTTATGAATCAGCCGCGGCCGCCCGCCCGCCGCGCGATTCCTTTGCTATAATGCCGCGCATGACATTGATGACCGCATCCTACGAATTGCAGACGCGCCTCACCCCCGAGCAATTCCGCGCGCTCGGCCAGTTCGCCAACACTTACGGCATCCACAGCTTCAATCTCGACGAGAAGACCAACCACCTGCACCTCAACTACGACGCATCGCGCCTCCGCGACTCCGTCGTCGAAAGCGTGCTGCGCAGCGCGCGTATCCCCGTAGTTCGCCGCCTAGAACCGGGAAACAATTAGCAGTCCGCCGCCCACCGCAATCACGTCCTCAATCAGCGCGATCGGCAGGTCCTTGATTTTCAGGCCGGTCACGATCTGGTGGCGCGCCTGATAGCCGCCGAAAGTTCCCACCAGCGCTCCAACGATTCCAAGGACGACGCCGATAATCCAGCCCTGCCCTCCGGCAATCGCCAGCGCCGCTCCGCACCAGCCGCCCATCACACACCGAATCACCACAGACGGCGGAGCCGTGCGCGGCCCCGTCTTCGGCAGCTTGTCGTTAATAATTTCGCCAATCGCGGCGAGCGTGAAGATTCCGACGGCGATGATCGATGCCATCCACGCCAGATGCGACCCAGTGAGGTTGATCCAACCGAGATAAGCGGCCCAGCAAGTGACTGCAGGCGCCGTCATCGCTCGGAGGCCGGCAATCACGCCGATGAAAAACGCAAGAGCAAGTACAAGAGTTGTAGGTGTCATGTCGCGGAAGCTATCACACAAACATCCCACAACGAATCATCCGAAAGTAGGAGTTGGAGGTCCACCCTTCTGCCGACGGGGTAGGGTTCGCGAGTTTAAACAAGCGGCGAAGAAATACGGGGAGCGTTCTGCACAAAAAAAGTGGGGACCGCTGCTTGGGATCAGCGGCCCCCTTAGATCGCGTTCCATTTGGCCCGGTCTAGGCGTGACCGGACCATGGGGTCATCCATCCTAGCTTCCCTCTCAGAGGCAGGTGGGAACGACCCGTCCCATTCGCATTCGGGCCCCTTCCTCCCCGTTTGCAAACGGTGCGGATCGTTGGAACGCGACCCACGCCACAGCTCATGCACGCCGGTGCCCAACGCCTCCAAGCCTTCCTCGGCGGCATTCGTCCCTTATTTTCAGTAGTTTAGCCACAGGCGGCGAGCTGATGCGCTGTAATTTCGGGCCAATCTGGAACCGCCGCTCCGGAACCTTCCCGAAATGGAATCGCCCCTCCCCGCTGCTCCCAATCCACCGGTGTTCCGGCACCCCGCTTCTTAACTTCGCCGCACATTTGCGGCTTCGCATCTTGTTCGACTTGCCCCTCTCGCGCATAATGAAGTCGCCCTTAACAACAACTGGATGCGACGTTCGTTCATTTTTGTTCTTGCCATCGTTCTTGCGCTCGCAGGATTGGCGCTAGGCATTGCCAAAGTTCGCCCTGCCCGCGAACATCTCAACGAACACCTCGCGCACTCAAATCCTCCCGCGCCGCCGATGTCTTCTGCGCCCGAGCCTGGTCAGGAACGAATCGTACGATTCGCATCGAACCCTCAGGACGCCCCCGCATTTAAGGCAACCGATCTCGATGGCCAGCCGGTTTCCACCAACGACTGGAAAGGCAAAGTGGTTCTGCTGAATTTCTGGGCGACGTGGTGTCCCCCATGCCGCGCGGAAATTCCGATGCTGATCCAGCTCAAGGACCTATACAAAGACCGGATCGTGGTGGTGGGCGTATCGCTCGACGACGATCCGGCCGAAGACGTGAAGAAATTCGCGGCGGCGAACCGATTCAACTATCCAGTGATCATGGCCACTCGCGAATTGATTAAGGAATACGGCGGCGTACCCGCGCTTCCCACCACTTTCGTGATCAACTCAGACGGAAAAGTGGTGCAAAAGCACATCGGGCTTTTCCGCAGCTACGTCTATGAAAGCGAAATTCGCGCGTTGCTCGGCTTGCCTGTGGATGCCACTGTCGAGACATTCGAAGACACCGGGCAGATTTTCCTGAAGAACGCGGATCGCGCGACGGAACTGCCCGACGTTGACTTTACCGGCCTGACAGCCGAACAGCGAACCGCAGCGCTGAAGCGCATGAATTCGGAAACTTGCTCGTGCGGCTGCACGCTGACGCTCGCGCAGTGCCGCATCAACGACTCCGGATGCCCCGTGAGCAAAAAGATTTGCGCGCAAATCGTCGCAGAAATTTCCGGTAAGCCCGTGCGTGCCCCCGCTGCTGATTCTGACGACGCAGCCGCACCGGCAAACGCGGCTCCAGCGATGTCCAAGACACCTGATGCGGCGCCGGCAAATGCAAATCCGGCGCAAGTGACCAAACCGCAATAACGCCCGCGCCGCGCGTCTTCCGATTTTAGTTCCAATTCGCGCACCCGGACCGCACGCGAACCGGCTTTCCACATTGTAACTTCTTGCCTAGTTCACACCGCGAACTCTCGAACCACCAATCCGATTCCCGTCTCACGGCGTACTTCGAGCAGCCGATACACCTTTCAGAGGCACGCGAATGGAAACGCAGATGGTCGGGACATTCGACCTGGAACGCTACCTGAAAAATTCGAAGAAGGTCGATATCAGCGACATCGACCTCTCCCAGGCTCAGAAATATCCGCTCAGTGAAGACGAGATTCACTGCCTCACCTACATGATGGATATCGAATCGCACACCGTCGTGTACCTGCGCAGTATTCTTTCCACTTGCGCGATCGAAGACCCGGACACCACCGCGTTCTTGAGCTGCTGGGCTTACGAAGAGTTCTTCCACGGTCGCACGATCGGCCAGTTTCTCTCTGCTTTGGGAATTAAGTTCGGCGAGAATCGCGCGCTCGAAGTGCAGCGCGGCACGGCCTGGACCGAGTGGATGAAGGACATGGGCGCGTCAATGGTGTGCCAATTCTCACCGCATTTTCACGGCGCGTATTTGACGTATGGCGCGATCTCCGAGCTTTCGACGCTGGAAGGCTACGGCGTGCTGGCGCGGCGAACGAACAATCCAATTCTCGCAGAAATTCTCTCGCGCCTCGCGAAAGACGAGCGCCGGCATTTTTCCTTCTACTACAACAAAGCCAAAATCGAACTGCAGCATCCGAACGCGCAGCGCCTCACCACATTTATCATCAAGCATTTCTGGCTGCCAGTGGGCGGAGGCGTGAAGCCGGATGCCGAAGTAAACTGGATTCTCGACTACATTCTTCGCGGCTCGGATGGAGAAGAAGTGGCACAACGAATCGACGGCGCCATCGCGAAGCTTCCCGGCCTTGCGTGGTTTCATCGGCTGAGCGAGTGTCGCACGGAAAGTATCGCGAAACTCGCGGCGTCGCGCCTCGCACCCCGCACCGACCAAGCAGCGCCGCAATTCAGCGAATCACAAATACAACGCTAGTCTGCGCGGGAAGACTTTCGAGCCGAGCCGGCGAATCCCGGTTTAAGGTCGGGCGTTTTCGTTCACTGCGGGTTTGGTTTTGTCTGGCGCTGGCGTCAGTTCCTGAGTGGGCGTGGGATCCGGCGCGCTCACCGGGCTCGCGGGTGCATTCGCGTTGAGAATCACCAGATCGACGCGGCGATTCTTCGCGCGATTCTCCGCGGTGTCGTTTGGAGCAGTCGGATAATACTGGCCGTACCCGGAAGCCGCGAGCCGCGCGGGATCCATCGCGAACCGTGTGATGAACAGTTTCGCGATCTCCGTTGCGCGCGACGTCGAGAGTTCCCAGTTCGAATCGAATTTCCGATTGTGAATCGGAACGTCATCCGTGTGCCCTTCGATGCGGATTTTCATGCGTTCGGGTCCCACGACGCCGACGAATTGCGCAAGCGTGGGCAGCGCTTGGGGGCGGAGACGCGTCGAGCCGCTATCGAAAAATCCAGCCTCGCGAAGACTCACCACGATTCCCTCTTTCGTCGGCGTCACCGCGACAAAGCCGTTCGCCAGTTGCTCCGAGAGCGCGCTTTCCAATTTTTTCTGCACGACGTCAAGATCGGGTTTGTCGGCCGGCTCTGCGTCCTCTACGGACGGGCTCGGGAGCGACGATATCGGCTGGCTCAACAGCATGGCCGGCTTCGACGCCGACGAATCGAATACGCCCATTTGCTGGAATCCGGCCTGAATGGCTTTCGCGAGTTTGCCGACGCGCCGCTGATCGACTTGCGCGGTGGAATACATCACGACGAAAAACGCGAAGAGCAAAGTGATGAAGTCCGCATAGGAAACCAGCCACCGCTCGTGATTGGCGGGCGGACGATGGCGTTTGCGTTTCACCGGGATGCCGCGCGCCGCGCGCCGAGGCCCACCGCGACCGGGCCCGCAGCTTTTGCCGCAAAGGAGCCAACACGATCTTCAGCGATGAAACTCAGCAGCTTGGTTTCAAGCATGCGCGGATTCATGCCTTCGAGCACAGAAATCACGCCTTCGAGCACAATTTCGCGGCGCAGCTGCGCGTCGCGGCAGCGCGCTTTCAGTTTTCCCGCGACGGGGAGAAAAAAAAGATTCGCAGACCCTACCCCGTATATCGTTGCGACGAAAGCAACGGCAATGCCGCGGCCGACTTCATTGATGTTGTCGAGATGCTGCATCACCTGAATCAATCCAAGCACCGCGCCGATGATTCCAACCGTCGGCGAAAATCCGCCCGCCGCTTCGAACACCTGCGGCACGTCCTCGTCGCGGTCGCTGCGGTTGGCGATTTCGAGCTCCATGATTTTCCGGAGCTCGGCTGGTTCCGTGCCGTCGATCGCGAGCATCAACGATTTTCGCAGGAACGAGTCGCCGATTTTCTCGAGGCCTCGATCGAGCGCGATGATCCCCTCTTTGCGCGCTTTCACCGCGATCGCCACCATTTCGCGGACCGCTTCCACCGGATCTTCCACCCGCGGAACAAACACGCTCGCAAGGCTCGCCATCGCCGCCATTACCACCGCCAAAGGAAACTGCAGCAACACCGCTCCAAGCGTCCCGCCAAACACAATCAACGCAGCGGTTGGCTGAATGATCTGCATGATCTTGCCGCCCTCAAGCGACAGGCCCACGATAATTCCGCCAACAGCCACAGCCGGTCCAAGCACGCTCGCTTTGTCGATCCCCGTAGCCATCGGCGGCTCAGCTTCCCCTTCGGGCACTCGCAACAGCGCCGCCAGCTTCATCAGCGTTCGCCGAAGCGTCGTCTTCCTCGAACGATTGCGTATGAATCCGTCTCGCCGACGTGCGATGAAATGCGGCGACGCGCGCCAAAATCTCCGCGATCGTCTCCTTCACCACCAGCTTTTCACCCGTTAGCAGCGTAATCACTGTGTCCGGCGCGGTTTCGATCACCTTGATCAGGTCCGCATTCAATACAAACGGCCGGTCATTGAGTCGCGTGAGATGAATCATTAGAAACTCGCTTATCCAGACGGTCCCGTTCGATCAATTCACATGCAATAGCCGGGCCAAGTCGTCTCACAGATTTCGTCACCGCCACTCATACCTCTTACGCAGCGCGCGCACCTGCAAATCATGAAGACGCCAAGCCTCCTGCCGATAACTTCTCCAGCTTCCGAATCGCGCGGATGTGTGTCGCGCGCATCCGAACCCGATGGACACGCTGGCGCTCTCGATGATCGTCAAAAACGGCGCCTCGGACCTCGCCTACTGCCTGGCGAGCGTACACGGCATTGCCAACGAAATCGTCATCGCCGATACCGGCTCGGGCGATGGTTCGCCCGAAATCGCCCGCCAGTTCGGCGCGCGCGTTTTCTCAATCCCGTGGGAAGACGATTTTTCCCGCGCGAGAAATCTCTCTCTCTCTCAGGTGCAATCCGATTGGGTCCTGATCCTCGACGCCGACGAGCGACTCGACGCCTCTGCCAAAGAACATCTCGCCGCGCTTCTCGCAAACAAGCGCGTCGCCGGCTACCAAGTCGCCATTCGAAATTGGGTCGCAAGCCTCTCGACCACACTCTGGGATCGCTCCGCGCGCGCCAATGACGGCAGCTACGACGCCGCACGCGCCTTCCCCGGCTTCATCGACCACGAAAACGTCCGCCTGTTCCGCCGCAACCCCGCCATCTATTTCACCGGCCGCGTGCATGAAACTGTCGGCTGGCGCATTCAAGACACCGGCGGCACGATTGCGACTTCGCCGCTCTTGATCCACCACATGGGCATGGTGCGCGACGCGCAAGAACGCGCCCGCAAAATCAAGTTTTACCGCGACCTCGGCAAACTGAAAGTCGCCGACATGCCCGCAAACGCGCAGGCTCATTTCGAACTCGGCGTCTCCGAACTTGAAAATTTCGGCAACATTCGCGAAGCGCTCGCCTCGTTCGAAAAGGCCTGCCAGCTCAATCCGAAATTCGGCGTTGCGTGGTTCTTCCTCGGCGTCTGTCACTTCAAGCTCGGCGAATTTCCGCACGCTCTCGATTGCTTTCAGCGCGCCGAACGGTTCTCGCACACGACTGCCCTGAACGCCGAGCTCACCGGAGACACCTACTACAACCTCGGCGACTTCCCCGCCGCCGGCACCTGCTACCGCCGCGCCCTGAAACGCACTGAACTTTCCGCCTCACTCGAAAGCAAGTTGGGCCTGGCCGAAGTGCGCGCCGGCAACGACCGTGCCGGACTCCGCGCGATTCATCAAGCCATCGACAAACAGCCTGCCAATCCGGACCTCTACGACCGCCTGATCTCCGCGCAGGTGTGGCTCAAAAATCTTCCCGGCGCCGCCCTTGCCGCGGAACAAAAGCTCGGCGCCGTCGCCACTCGCCCCGAAGATTTCCTCCGCGCCGCCAGCATTCGCGCACAGATGAAAGACTGGCCGCACGCCGCCACCATACTGAGTCACGGCCTTCGCAAGTTTCCCGAATCGGAACAACTCCATGCCAACCTGTCCAAAATTGAAACATTGCTCAACTCCGCCACGCAGGCCTTAACCGAAAAAGCACGCGTCTAGCCCCACGCTCTAATCCGCGCACGACCTCTGCCGATTTAGTACCAGAACAATCATCGAAGTCCGTTCCGTGGTCGAATCGCCTTCGGCGTGGGGGATTTGCCAGCCGTTGAGAAAGGTGCCGCCCTTAGAACGGATATTTGCCGTAGCCGTAAGGAGCCATTCACATGGCGCTTAGCGTACTTAACAACATTCCGTCGCTTGTCGCGGAAAACCAACTCGCCACGACGCAGACCAACCTGCAAAACACGCTGTACCAGCTCTCGTCCGGATCGCGCATCAATAGCGGCGCGGACGATGCGGCTGGCCTGGCGATCGCAAACGGATTGGAAGCCAACGTAACCGCCCTCACGCAGTCGGTCGCCAACGCGAACGACGGCGTCGGCAGCCTGCAAGTGGCCGACGGAGCGCTGGGTCAAGTCACCACGCTTCTGAACCGCGCTGTAACGCTGGCCACCGAAGCTTCGACAGGCACCGTATCTTCGTCGCAGCGCGGTGCACTCGACGCGGAATATCAGCAGATTCTTTCCGAAATCAACAGCATCGGCACAAACACCACGTTCAACGGCACCACCGTGTTCGCCGCCTCGGGTACGACCACCACTTCGGTCTTCCTGAGCGATTCGACCACTTCCGGCACCACGACGATCGGTGTGAACGTCAGCGCGCTTTCCACCACGGCGCTGGCGCTGAACGGCACCTCGCTCACCGGAACGCCGGGCTCGGGCGGTGCAACCGATCCGGAAGCAACGCTGACGCTGATCAACACCGCGATCAATACCATCGCAAACGATCGAGGCGCCGTCGGAGCCGGTATCAACCGGCTGCAAGCCGCCAGCAACGTATTGAACAACGAGGTGCAGAACCTCACCTCGGCTGAAGATCAAATCACCGCGGCGGACATTCCCACCGTCGTGGCCAACCTGTCGAAGTATTCCATCCTCGAGCAGACCGGCATTTCGGCGCTGTCGCAGGCGAATACGGCGCAGCAGCAAGTCTTGAACTTGCTCCACTAATTCGGAGCAGCCTGGGAGGGCGCCGCGTGCCGCGCGGCGCTCCTTTTGGGTTTTTGATTTTGGGGCGCATCGCGGCCTGATGAAACCCGCCGCTGGGATTTGGAGCGAACGAACCAATGAGCACGACGCAAAGCGTAGGCACCACGCTAATCGACGGGTCGCAGTCCACTTCATCAAGCGGCGGCCTCGGATCCGGCATCGACGTCTCGGCACTTGTACAAGACGCACTCGCCAACCAGTACGCCGAACTCACCGTCATGCAAAATCAGCAGACGGCCATAACCACCCAACAAACCGCTCTCACCAGTTTCACCAGCGACGTTGACGCACTGCAGGCCGCAGCACAGGCACTCACCGATCCTGCAGGCTTGATCGCGGACGTCTCCGCCACATCCTCGAATTCCGGCGTCGTTTCCGCGACAGCCACCGCCGGGACCGCCACCGGCACGCACTCCGTCGTCGTCAATAGCCTTGCCACCACATCGTCGGCGTACTCGAGTGCGGTTGCCAGCAGTTCCACCGCTCTCGCTGCCGGCACACTCACCATTCAGATCGGAACGAACGCCGCGCAAACGATCACTGTCGATAGCAGCGACAACACTCTCGACGGCCTGGCGCAGGCCATCAACAATTCCAACATTGGAGTCTCCGCCAGCGTGATCAACGACGCTACCGGTTCGCGTCTTGCGATCGAAAGCGAAACTTCCGGCGCGCCAGGCAACTTGACCATCACCAGCTCTGCCGGCCTTCCCACTTTCACGCAAGCCGTCGCCGGCACCAACGCCTCACTCACCGTGGATGGCATACCGATCTCCAGCACCACGAACACCGTCACCGGCGCGATCAACGGCGTCACTCTGAATCTTTCCGCGGCCTCGCCAAACACCGCGACGACGATCACGCTCGGTCCAGACGTCACCGGCCAATCCACGGCAATCAACAACTATGTCAGCGCGTACAACAAAGTCATCGGCGACATCAACACGCAGGAAGCCGTCGATGCCAGCACCGGAAGTGCTGGGCCGCTCGCGTCGGACAGCACCGTCTCGCTCACCCAGAGCCTCGTCCTTGCCTCCACCTCCTATGCCATGTCCAACAATGGCGCGATCTCTGAACTTTCCGATCTCGGCATCACGATGAACAACGACGGCACGCTCTCGGTCAATTCCACCACGCTGCAAAGCGCGCTTCAAAGCGATCCAGCGGCCGTGCAATCGTTCTTCGATTCCACCGCATCGGGAAGCTGGGGTACCAACGTCACAAATGCCCTCACCACACTGGCCGATCCCGTCACCGGCGCGCTTACCACCGACGCTAACGGCTTGACCCAATCGCAGAGCACGATCACGCAGGAAATTTCCGATTTTCAAAATCAAATCGACACGCAGCAAACGCAACTTACCTCGGAGTACGACACGGTGGACACTACGCTTCAAGAGCTGCCGCTGCTGCTCCAGCAAGTGAATTCGCAACTGGCGTCGCTTTCGTGAGCCGCGAGATAACCCATGACTGATCCCGTACGCATCTATCGCGAGTCTGCCGTGCGCGGGGCCAGCCCCGTCGGCTTAATCGTCATTCTCTATGAAGAAATTATCCGCTCGCTTCGCCGCGCGCAGCGCGCCATGCACGCCGGCCAGGTCGAAGAACGCACCAACGCTTTAACGCATGCCATCAACGTGATTGGGCACTTGCGGGGAGTGCTGAACTTCGAAAAAGGCGGACGCGTCGCTTCCCAACTCGCCGTCTTCTACGACTTGATGCAGGCGCAGATTCTCGCAGCGAATATCGCGCCGGCCGACGCCGCCTTCGAAACCTTGATCGCCGCATTCACCACGGTGAAAGAAACCTGGCAGACCGTCGATCGCGATGTGAGTGGCGGCGGCAATAGCGACGTTGACACCATGCAGCTTGCCGCTGCCGTGAAATTTACCTCCAGCGCCAATACCGCGGCGGATGGCACAGCCGGCTTTGCCGGCACGGAATGAACGCGCAGCCCATCGACGATCTGCGCCTCGCCCAATCCGCCATTTCTGCGTGGCTTGCCGTCGCGAAATCGAGCGCCGATCCTGCCGGCACGCTTCAGTCCTCATCGAAAATTCTCAGCGCTGCACTGAAACGCGGCGCCACCGCCATCGCCACAATTCGCGAAGCAAACGCTGCAACCGACGAATGGGAAAAAGAATACGGCGGCTACCGCTCGTCCCTCGCCGCGCTGAAATCCCAGCTCGAGCACATCGAAATCATTCTCCGCATGCGAGTCACCAGCCTCAAACGCCGTCGCTCCAAAATCGACGCCCTCCGCTCCTGGGCCAACCTCACACGCAATATTCAGTAGCGTCCGACAGCCGACCCGGCAGTCCGTCTGCCTTCCGAACGGCCCGGCCCACCGCAACATTCGCAGCCCTCGCCAATCAGTAAGACACGCCCACAAAGATCATCTGCAGCTTGAACAGATCCAGCAGCAGTCGAAACTTCTTTTCATATTCCCGCTCGGCCACAAATTCATCGAACAACACAAAAAACTGCGACTTGAACGATTCGAGCGAAGTGACGCATCCCCAGTCGATTCTGCTTCTGACTTCGGTGGATATGGCGTTTGTGTCGGGATGCAGCGCTCTGAAGCAGTCCACTCCCGAAATACTAGTCTCGCAAGCGTACTCGATGTCGTACCGATTAAAGGGATCCTCGCCGGCCGCTTTGAGCCGCGCCGCATATCCAGGCTCCATTCTTTCGACGACAGCGGTGCCCGGCGATTCGTATATCCCACGCGCCATCTCGGTGCTTCCGTGCTTTAGATAGTCTTCGAACTCGACGGTGATCCGAATCGTCGCGCGCAAGTTTTCCCAGTCGCGATCGTCCAGGACTTCCTTGCCCGATTCGCGCATCTCCGCCTGAATCTGGTTCACCAGCTGCCTCACGTTATCTTTCA
Source organism: uncultured Acidobacteriota bacterium (assembly GCA_963702125.1). Classification (GTDB taxonomy): domain Bacteria; phylum Acidobacteriota; class Terriglobia; order Acidiferrales; family UBA7541; genus Palsa-295. The sequence continues at coordinate 769,183 of OY969716.1, read as the reverse complement.
TGGCGATTGAGTTTATATCAACGGTCGGGCGGACTGATCGCCACGCGGCGAGAGTGCACGCTAGGCGGCGCCTTGACGAGAATCAGAATTTCGCCACGACGGAGGGCGCGCGCCAGCTATTGGAGGTAGCTGAGCAGCGTGGGCAAATTCAGGATACGCGACTGCGCGGCGAGCAGCGTCTGATACGCAACGTCGGCCTGGCTGAACGTCGTCGTCACCTGGTCGAGATTGGCACCGTCGATATTCGTTTCCTGAGTTTGCAGTTGGGTCTGTGCGGCACTCAGGAAGGTGTCGGCCGATTGAAGCTGATCGAGCGTCGTTCCGTAGCTGGTTTTCTGCGTCTCAAATTCCGACGCGGCGGTGCCGAACGCTGTATTCGCGGCGGCGATACCGGTATTCGATTGCACTGCGCCAATCAATTGCGAAAGCGCGCCGAACAGGTCGCCCGCTGAATTCATGAACAGTTGATTGCCGGGCACGTTCACGCTGACCGTATCGCCCGTCGAGATCTGTACCGATGTCGTCGAGGAATTCCCCGCGTAGGTCACCGTCGGCGGATTCGTGGAAGTGTCGAGCGTGAATGGCTGCGTTTCGCTGAGCGTCCCGCCGAAAAGATAAGTGCCGCTCACACTGGTGTTCGCGATGCCCACCAGATCCTGCTGCACTCCTTCCAGTTCCTGCGCGATGGCCGCGCGCTGCGAATTCGAAAGATCCGAGTTGCCGGCTTCGACGCCCACCGAGATCGCCTGATTGATCACATTCACGGCGGAATTGAGCGCCGAGTCCGCCGTCTGAAGCCGCGTCGTCAAATCGCTCACGTTCGACTGATAGGTGTCGTTCTGCGCTTGCGCCGCGTGATTCAGGATCAGCGCAAGCGTGCCGGCGGGATCGTCCGAGGGCTTGTTGATGCTCTGCCCCGAGCCTAGTTCCACGTTCGCTTCGTTGAGCTGCTGCTCCACGGTTGCGAGATTCGATTGGAGATCGGGCAAAAGGTTCGGATTGGGCCGTACGCTCAGTGCGCTCATGGCTATGCGGTGGTCACCAGTCCCATATTGATTGCGGTCTGCATCAATCCTTCAACGGTTGTCGCAACGCGCGCTGCCGCGTTATACGCGTTTTCAAAGAGAACCAGGTTTGCGCCTTCTTCGTTGAGCGACACGCCGGAAACCGAATTTTGCTGGTCTTGCAGCTGTTGAATCAGCGCCTGCTCGCCGGAAAGCGACGAGGAAGCGTTCGCTGCGTCGTTTCCCACTTTCGCGACGATGCCCGCGTAGTAATTGATCGGCGTTTCGCCGCCGGTAATGTTCTGGTTTTGAAGGTTTGCGAGCGCGGTCGCGTTGCCGTTATCGCCGGGTGTGCCGTCGGAGCTGGCCGCCACTTGCGATGGATTCGTGATCGCAACGGAAAGATTCAATGCCGCGCCGGCCGTGCCCGAAAGCGGCTTGAAGAAATTGACGCCGGCGTTGCCGTTGCCGTCGTAGCCCGCCGCCGATTGCGTGTTGACTGCACTTGCGATTCCCGCGGCGAGCGTATCGAGGCTCGATTGCAGCCCCGGCACTTCGGTGTCCCGCATCTGGAGATATCCGCCCAGATTTCCAGACGTAATCGTCGAAGTGATGTCCGACCCTTGCGCGTACACGTTCTGATATCCGGTTGTAGGGTTGGTTTGTGTGGAAAGCGCAAAGCTCTGATTGCCGGCAACCAGCGCCGTGCCCGCGCTGGTCGTCAGCGTGATGCTATTTGACCCGGCGTTGATGGTTTGAAGATCCACATCGCCCGAAAGCTGATTGATCAGCTGGCTGCGCTGGTCGATCAGCGAATTTGGCGTCACGCCGCCCGTCGATGCGTTGAAAATTTGCTGGTTCAGCTGTGCGATTTGCGTCGTCAGCGTATTGATTTGCTGTACGGTATCGGTGACGCCCTGATCGGCCGATTGTCCCTGCGTCACAAGCGCCTGCGCGGTCTGGTTGAAACCGGAGGCCAGATCCTGTCCGTCGGCAATCACCGCTTGCCGGTCGCCCGTGTTCGTTGGATCGGATGACAGAGTTTGAAACGCGTCGAAAAACTGGCTGATCAAGCTCTGCAAACCCGAGCCGGCAGTCTCGTTGAAAACGGTCTGCACCTGATTCATCCCGTTTACAAACGTGTTCAGCTTGCCCTCGGTCTGCGTTTCCTGATTCAGGCGAAGCTGCAGCACGTTGTCCCGGATGCCTTGCACACCCGCCAGTTCGACTCCCGTGCCGTATTGAATGTTGCCGTAGGTGACGGCCGGAGCCGCTTCCAGGTTTGCCACTTCGCGCGAATATCCAGGCGTGTTCGCGTTTGCGATGTTGTTGCTCGTTACCTGCAGCGCGCCCTGTTCGACGTCCAGCGCATTCACCGCCGTGAACAGGCTTCCTGAAAGGCTCACGAGTGCGCTCCTGTGAATCGCACCTCGCGGGCCGCGCGCGGCGGCAAATACGTTGGCGCCATCCCCGCAAACGCGTTGCTCATCACTTTCAGCGTCCTGCACGTTCCCTGCAGCAGCACCGAATGCGCATGATTCATGTGGCGCACATCGGCTTCGGCGATCGCAAGGCTCGTAAGCGTGCGTGACATCCGAAGCGCCAGCGCCGGATCGAGCGATTCAAGCCAGGCCCGAAGCTCATCGCCCGTCGGCGAATCCGCATTCGCGAGGTCCGGATGCAGCGCCTGCCACTCCGCGTTCTGCTCGAGGTCGATCGCTTTCAGCTTTTCGCAAATCATGGTCTGCGCCGCCACGTGCGCGTAGATCGAATCGAGGTTCATCCCTACGAACGCGTCGCGGCACGATGAAAGCTCGGCGTGCAGCTCTTTCAGCACGTCCAGCTTCCGCTCGAGCGTTTGAACCAGCTTCGTTCCCGGTCCTTGAACAGAAACGTTCGTTGGCACGGTCACCGTCACGTTCATTGCAGCGTTCATTCGTTCGTTCATCGGTCACATCCATCCGTGCAATTCACGTCAACCAATTCGTGCCGTGCGACTCACGCAATCGTGTCGAGCGCATGCTTCTCAGTCTCTTCCGCATCGCTCGCATCCTCTGCGCCGAAATCCTCGCGCGCTTCACGCGCCGCCGCTTTCGGACGGGATTTCTCTTTCGCATTCCCGCGCGTCGGCCCCCGGTCCGTCTCGCCGTATCCGTGCGCCGCCTCAATCCGCGTTGTGGACGCTTCCGCCATTCCCCACCCCGCCCGCTACACTCGCCTTACCTACTGCGCCGATCCTCCGGTCATCCGGAAATCCCGTAGCATCGAATCCGCAATCTGCTGGTCGCTCACCTGATATTTTCCCGACTGCACCTGGGCGCTCAACGCCGCAACTCTGTCTTGCCGGATTTCCGGCACCGACGAAATCTTTGAGCCCAACTTCGAAATCTGGGTGGTGTCCGATGCAATCCGCTGCTGACTCCCCGCTCCTGCCGCCGCCGGCGCTGCTTCGTTCACCGCAACGTTCGCCGCAACTCCGCCCGCTGCCGCGTTCTGCCCGCTTGCGCGCTCAGGCGACTTCCCTTCCGGCAACTCGCCGTTCGATACAATCCGCATACTCACTCCTCCGCGTGGACGCATCGCGCCCTACGCCGGAAGAATCGGCCAAACGTGAGAAAGCTTTAATCGCCTGGCCGCTTCCTGATCGATTTACAGGAAGAAATCGGCGGATCGGACAGAAACTTCATGCTCTTTTTCCGTGCATGCTGCTGAAATCGAATCCCTTACCTCGTCCCCCGGCCGCCCGCTTCACCTGGCCCCTGGGCCGCGTTCGCTCCGGCGTGCAACTTTGCCTGGTCCATCCGTTCCATCAAGCTGTGGGCCAGCATATTTCCGAGCCCCAACCCTCCTTTCCCATTCGCAATCGCAGCGGACAGCGCCTGGATCCCCATCTGGTCGAGCGTGTCCTTTCCCGGATCGCTATCGTCCTCGCCGCCATCGAGGCCACTGTGTTTCATCGTGTTCCACCAATTTGAAATCAGCATCGATTCGAACTCCGACGCGGCCTTCTTCACCTTCTTGATCTCGAGCGCCTCGATCCGCGTCATGCCGGAATGCCGCGCTTGCGCCATCGCCACCAGCTGATCCGCCGCAACCTGCTTAACGTCCATCTAAATCACCTCCAGCTCAGCCTGCAGCGCACCCGCCGCTTTAATCGCCTGCAGAATCGCCACAATGTCCCTGGCCGTCGCGCCAATCGCCTGCAAACCGCGAATCAAATCCTCCACCGTCGCGCCTTCTTTCAACCGCACCGTCTGCGCCGGCGGCTCATGCGTTTCCACCGTCGTCTGCGGCACCACCACCGTATTTCCCTGGCTGAACGGCGCCGGCTGCGACACTTCATAAATCGTGGTGATATTCACCGCCAGGCTTCCCTGCAAAATCGAACACGCACCCAAACTCACATCGCTGCCCAGCACCACCGTTCCTGTCCGCTCATTCACCACCACGCGCGCAATCGAAGGAATCGCCACCGGAATCTCCCCAATCCGCGCCAGCAGCGACGAAATTCCGTCCGGCATCACGCCCGATCCGTTCACCTCGATCCTCGACGCATCCACCGCTTTCGCAATCGGCCGGCTGAACGCCTTATTGATCGCCTGCGCCGCATCGCGCGCCACTCCAAAATCCGGCTCGCGCAACAGCACCGCAATGCTGGTCTGATGCGAAAGGTCCACCGAAACGTCGCGCTCCACAATCGCGCCATCCGGAATCCGCCCGACCGTCGGATGGTTGAGCGTCGTCGTATTTCCATGTGCGCCTGCCGTATATCCGGCCAGCACCAGCGGCCCTTGCGCCGCGGCGTACACTTGCCCGTCGCTTGCATGCAGCGGCGTCAGCAACAGCAATCCGCCTTCGATGCTTTTCGCGTCGCCCACCGACGAGACCGTCACATCGATTCTCGTCCCCGGCCGCGCAAACGGCGGCAACGTCGCCGTCACAAACACCGCCGCCACGTTCCGGATTTGCACCGACGCAACCGGAATCTGTACGCCCATCCGCTCCAAAATGTTCGCGAGCGTCTGCGTCGAAAATTGAGTCTGCTGGCTGTCGCCCGTTCGCTTCAGTCCCGCTACCAGGCCGTACCCGATCAGCATGTTGTCGCGCACGCCTTCAAACGTCGAAATATCCCGAAGTTGCACCTGGCGCGGCGCCTTCGGCTCATCTCCATGTTTCGACGATTTGGTATCGTCGCCGGGTCCGCGCCCGCTCGATACGGACGCACACGGCGTGAATGCGACCGAAGCCGACATCGCCGCGCACAGAATCGTTCGTGAGAGCTTGAAAAAGTTTTTCATAAATCAGAATGCCAACACGCGCAGCAGAATTCTTACCAGAGCGTTTGGCGGATGCGTTCCTTCGGTGATTACGCCGCTTCCTTCCAGCTTCACCTCAAGATGGCTGATCTGCGAAGACAAGATCGTATTCGTCGGCGAAATATCGTCCATCCTCACGATGCCGCGCAGCGTCATGGTTTCCGTCTGATCGGTCGCGCGCACCTGCCGCTGCGCCTCGATCACCAGCAACCCGTTGGGCAACACCTCAATCACCGTCGCACCCAGCGTCGTCGCAAGTGACGTCGTCAAAGCCGTCTGCCCTTTTCCGTTCAACGCCTGCGCCGAATTTGGCGAGAAAAGGTTTTGTACTGCGGTGTGGCTGCCGGTCAGCCCGAAAAATGCCGTCAAGCTCGACGAAGCTGAAAACGTGCGCGCCGTCTGCACGCTGCCCTGCTGCGCCGACGTGGTCGATTCCGCCAGCTGAATCGTGATCGCGTCGCCCACCCAGCGCGCTTTGTCGTCCGATGCAATCTCGGAAAATCTTCCGTTCGCAACCCAAAGGCTGCCGGTCGTCTGACCCGCCGGCAACGGAGAAACGCGGGCCGCTTTCAGGTATTCGTCCAAGGCATCGGGGCGCTGTGGATTCACCAAATTCTTCACCCGCTGCACTTTTGTGTCCGTCGATTGCGCCACCGCCCGCGCCGGGCAAAATCCGGCGGCCATCGCCGCGAGGAAAACAAACCGGAACAGGTTCGACACGTTTGCGCTCCGCTTAGTAATTCGTTTCCACTTCCGATGGCCCCACCACTTTCGCCACAAACTGTTTTCCCGACGGCAACACGCGAACCCGTATCTCATCGCCCGGGCCGCCCGATTGCATTGCCGCCGCATTCGTCGAAATCTGCATTCCCGGCGCATTCAAAATCAGCGTCACCGTTTTTCCGCTCTGCACCAGCACAATCGCTTTGTTCGCATGCACCGGCCGGCTCGATGCGTAAACCAGCGACGACGGCTGTGACGCGGAATTGCCCGCAGCGCCGCTGCCTCGCGCCATCCGCAGTTCCACCCAAAACGGCGTAACCCGCGGCTCGGAAGGAATCCAGATTCGCGCGCGAATCACTCCATCGCCGCCGGAAAGATCCACACTCGTCGCTTCGGGCTCAGCATCCTCGCTTGCCAAATACACCGGCGCGCCCAGCTTCACCGTCGCACCCGCAATCATCGCCGCCTCCGGCAGCTTGCTCGCCTCGAGCGATCGCTCGACGGCATGCAGCACTTCGTCCGGCGAAAGCACTCTCGCCCAGCGGCTTACATGCACCACCGCCGGCACCTCGAGTGCGCCAAGCAGCTGGGAATCGTTCCTCAAAACTTTTTCGATCCGTTCGCGTGAAAAGTCGCGCACGCCGCCCGGCAACGGCGCATCGCCCACTATCACCGCTTGCGCATGCTCAAGCGTCAATTCGTCCACGTTCCGCGGCAGCAAATCCGATACGCGCACCACGCTCCCGCGCGCCACCGCGTACTCGGCCACCACGATTCGCGCTCGCGCCTCTCCAAACGCCTCGCATGCCAAAAGCGCGAGCGAAGCTACCGTGAGTACGAACCCAACGAACATCGCGATTTGCCGTCTCCGCGTCGCCATGGTCACGCTCCCGCTACGTCGTAAGGCCATTCAGTGTCTGGTACATCTCATCCGCCGCTTTCACCACGCGCGAATTCGCTTCATACGAACGCTGAGCCATAATCAAATTGATAAATTCGGTCACCACATTCACATTCGATTCTTCCTGCTCGCCCTGTTGAATGCTCCCCAGCCCCTCGGCGCCGCCCGGCGTACCCACAATCGGGTCGCCTGAAGATCCCGACGCGGTGAACATGTTTTGCCCAATGCTGTTCAGCCCGCCCGGATTTTGAAACGTCGCCAGCTGAATCGTTCCCACCTGGGCCGGCTGCTGTTGTCCGGGAATCGTCACACTCACCGTTCCGTCGTTGCCCACCGTAATCGTCAACGCATCGGGTGGAATCGTGATTCCCGGCTGCAGAGGGTTTCCATCGGCCGTCACAATGTTCCCCACATTGTCGAGGCTGAAATTTCCCGCTCGCGTGTACGCAATCTCGCCGCTCGGCAATAAAATCTGAAAAAATCCGGTTCCCTGGATCGCAAGGTCGAGTGGATTGCCCGTCGTATCGAAACTGCCTTCCTGCTGGATGATTTCCGTCGTCGATGGCCGCGTGCCCAGGCCGATCTGCAAGCCGGACGGATTTACCGTCTGCTGCGTGTTCGGCGAGCCGGGCACCACAATATTTTGGTACAGCAAATCCTCGAATTGGAGCCGACGGGCGCGGAATCCCACCGTATTCGAGTTCGCCAGATTGTTTGCGATGTTGTCCAGATTCAATTCCTGCGCTTCCATCCCGCTGGCTGCCGTATAGAGCGAACGAACCATCTTGGTCTCTCCCTTTCGCTGCGTGCACGCTAGGAAACGCGCGCCAAGTCTTCAATCGCCGACTTGTTCAAATCGTTTTGGAAAACCGATAGCGTCCGCTCCAGCATCTCCGCGTGCCGCTGCAGATCCATCATCGTCACCGTGAGCGACACGGTATTCAGATTCGCGGACTCCAGCATTCCCTGTTCGACCTTTGCGCTTGTCGAAGCCTGCCCTGCGCCGCCGGCCGTCGTCACGTAATTCGATCCTTCCTGCACCAGCTCCGATCCCGAAGCGAACTCGGTCAGCTGCAATTTCCCTACCAACGCGCCACCAACCGAAATCGATCCGTCCGATCCCACCGCAATCTCGCCCGGCGGCAACGTCAACGGCCCGTTCTCGCCAAGCACTTTATTTTCGTCCGCATCGAGAAGCTGCCCCAGCGGGTTGATATGAAACGCGCCGTTGCGCGTGTATCGAACTCCACGCGGCGTTTGCACCGCAAAAAATGCCGCTCCATTGATTCCCAAATCCAGTGGATTGCCCGTGGACTGCATGCTGCCCTGCCGCATATCCAGCGTCGCGCCGCCGAGCACCCCAAAATTGTTGATCGCGCGGTTCAGCGGCGTAAGCGGCTGATTGTCCAGGTTCGCCGTCACGGCGTTATAAAACTCGCGCTGCCCGCGAAACCCCGTCGTATTCACGTTCGCCAAATTATTTGCGATCACGTCGAGCGCATCGAGGCGCGCCACCAGTCCTGTGAATGCTGCGTAGTAGCCGCTGTTCATGTGGCGGGTTCACTGCAATAGGAGGGCCAACGTGAAAGCGGGGGAGATCGCGTCGAACGCAGGACTTACCTCGATCGAAAGCCACCACGCTGATGCTTTTTGCCGGGTAGGCGCACGCGCAACGCGGCAAATCGTTCCGCGCAAGAGCTGCACAGCGCGCACACGTACAAGCACATTTAGAATTTCACCGGAGAATTGAAGGGCGGAAGGTTTAGTGCGCTTCTAATTCGCGATATCCATCGTGATCCACACGGGAGCGCCTTCATAGTCGATGCACACTTCAATCCGCTCGCCGCGGCCCATCTGATGCACTTCGTAATCTTCACCCGTCACAATCGTGGGAACTGACAGCACACACCCGTCCGTCAACTCCGTCACTTTCGATTTGAAATTGCCCGCCACCATATTCGCGATCTCACCCATTGCATCCGCCCACGCCGATGGTTCCGGGCCCGCCGCACCGCCCAGCATCTTCGTTGCGATCCGCCGCGCCGTTTCCGGCGTGCAGCGCACGCGAACGATCGAGGTGATCGCGCCCGCCATACCCACCAGCGCCGACACACTGCCCGACGGCCCGCGCTCGGGACGCACAATGTGCTCGACGTCGATTCCCACCATCCGCTGAAATACTTCCCGCGTCGAACTCGCCATCAGAATCGACCAGCTCGCATCGGAAGAGACCAGCCCCTGTTTTTTCTCAGTGAGCGCAGGATTCACGATTGAGCCTCCAGAAGCGGCGCAACTCTTTCCTTGATATTGTCGGGAGTGAACGGCTTGCGAATGTAGCCGCGCGCGCCCGCCGACAGCGCCTCCACCACCCGCGATTCGCTTCCCTCCGTCGTAATCATCACCACCGGCGTGTTTTTCCCGTTGTCGAGATTCTTCAGCCCGTGTAGAAATTCCAGGCCATCCATCGTCGGCATGTTGATGTCGCTCAAAATCAAGTCCATGCTCCCGCCTTGCACCGCGGCAAGCCCTTCCGCGCCGTTGCCGGCTTCGATCACTTCCTTTAGCTCGATGCCCGCCTGCCGCAAGCACCGCTCCACGATCTTCCGCATCACCGCGGAATCGTCCACGATCAGCACGCGTATCGGTTTCATTCAGCGCTCTCTTCGCGGCTCCGCGCAGCTGCTGCTGCCGTCCCCGCATTTAGCTGGTGCTCCGGCAAAATCGGATCCACATACGGAATCAACGAAACGATGTCGCGCATCAATAGGTCGGTCAGTCCCGCCACTTCTTCTCCACCGTCAAACGCCGCTTCGCAAGCTGCCGGTTTCTGCTCGCGCGATCCGTTCCCAGAATCGAGGCCCAGCCACCGGAAAAAACTCGAAAGATACAGCACCTCCGGCGTCACCTTTCCTGCTCTCGCTCCATCCGCAATCGACGCGCGGCCGCCTCCGTGCATTACGGACCAGGCTTGCACCAGCACGCGCAACCGGTTTTTCCCGAGCACCACGGCCGCTTCCTCCACCGTGCGCTCGGGCCTCGGCGGTGCTAGCGCGAGCGATTCGCTCATCGTCAGCACAAGTCTTTGCAGGCCCGGCCGCTCTCGGATCGCTGCGCTGATCCCCGCCAGATCGATTGCGTCTGATTCCAACAGCGCCCGGATGCGCGATTCCGCCGATCCTTGAGTCCCCGTTTCCGCAATCGCTAGCTCGATCATCATGCTGGCCTCGGGCGCCGCGATCCGCCACATCACTTCGTCGCCCGGTTAACGTATCGGCCAGCAAAATTCGCGCTTTATGTCTCGGCGGGTTCGAATTGCGGGCCCGGACCGGATTCATCGCCGCGAAATCACGCCAGTACGGTGCCGCGTGCCGCGCCGGCAACCGCCGCTTGAACCGGAGCGTGTGCCCCCGGCATGCGGAATATCATGTCGCACCGGCTGTCCGCTGATTTGAGTCGCGCCCACACAAATCCGCGTGGCCGCACAATCGTCAGATCCTCCGCTTTGAACACCAGCGCATAATCCCGCACGGCATGCGCCATCTCCGACGGTTCCCAAACCGTATCGAATACCATCTCGCTTGACCGCGCCGTCGCTCGCACTTCCTGCAGCGCCGTTTCCATTTCTCCTTCCGCCACCACGCAAGCCTGTGTGCGGCTCCCCAGCAACTGTTCGGTCGCATACAGCGCGGTATGGTCGATGTCGTCTGAAAATGCGAGAAACAACAGATTCGTCTCGTTCAGGAAAAACACCGGCAACATCTTGTAGGATTCCAGAATCACCAGCGGCAAAAGGTTCGAACAGTCGCGGAAGCGCCGGTCGCGATCCAGTGGAAATACGCTGCACCCCCACTGCGATGCCAGCGCCAATGACACGTCCCTGGGCGACGCGACTCCCAACCGCACCAGCCACTTTCCGATTTTTTCGCCGCCGCTATCCCGCTGTGCCGCAAGCGCCGATTTCAACTGCTCGTTGCTGATCACGCCGCGCCCCAACAGCACCAGGCCCAGCGGAATCCGATGCTCGCGCTTCAGCGGTTCATCCGGCACGCGCATCATCTGCGCAAAAAGCTGTGTTGCCGCCGATTCGAAACAGTCCAGGCTGCAATACCACCGGCCCTGAACCGATACACCTTCGGTATCTTTGCGGAACAGCCGCTTCCAGCGGGTGTTCATCCTGCACGCCAGGTGACTGCACTCCACGGCACTCTCCTTCGTCGCTAGCGCTATCGGCGCATCGCTCGCCGGACTTCAGGTCCAATCGAATCGGATTTCAGGCCCTCACCGACGCAAGCCGCTGCATTGGCTGAACGATATCGGTGATCCGGATCCCATAACTGCCATCCACGATCACCACTTCTCCGCGCGCAACCACTCGTCCGCTCACCAACAACTCAGCCGGCTCTTGCAGCCGCTTGTCGAGCTCCACCACCGACCCTGCACGCAAATCCAGAATTTCGCGCAGCAACATTTGCCGCTGCCCAAATCGCAGATGCGCATCGAGCGTCACATCGAGCAGCAGATTCAGATTTTCTGGCGTTGCGGCACTGGGCGAGCTAATGGCAGCCTGCGCCGCACCGGCTGAATTCGTAGCGCTGGCGTTTGAGGCTGCTGCCGCCACGGCGTTCGCTGCGCTCGCTGCCGCTGTTTCGAGTGACGCCGTCAATTCCTCGCTCAGCCGGACCTGCCACGCAAGAGCGTCCGCGGACGGCGCCGAAAATGTCCACTCCGCACTCGCCGCCGCTTTCCACTCCGGCAGCGCGCCGGGAGCGATTTCGAATTCAACCGCTGCTCCGTACTTTGACTTTGCCGCTGTCGCTGCAATTCCACCAAACTGGCGGAACACTTCACCCAGCGCATCCTTGTACCCGTCGGTCAGCTCCGCCGCTGCATTCGCAGGCTCGGCCATCAACATCTGCGCTAGCCGCACGGCACTGGACGTTCGAACCTCAAACACAAACGCTCCGGCGACGCGTCCCGTCGCTTTGCATAAGATCGCGATCGCGCCTGCCGCGGGTCCGGCTTCAGCAGACGCGGAATCGCCGGATGATTTGCTCAGTGCCGCCGCAAACGGCGCTCCGCCTAGCTGTCCAAGTACCTTCGCCGTTGCCTCCGCCCATAGCTGCGCAAATTCCGCTTCGCGTGAGCTGGCTCCGCTTCCGGCGATTCGATCCGCGCCGCTCATCCGCGCGCTCCTTCCCGCCCCGGCGGCTCAACGATTTTTCCCTGCACCAGGCCTCCGCGCCTTGCGCCGCAACTCACTGGAACGCCCGAAAAAATCGCGCGCTCATTCACGCACACCGCCATCGGCTCCTTCACCGGCCGCCGCAGCGGCAACACCACGCCCGGCTCGAGATTCAGCAGGTCCTCGATCCGCACCGGGACATCTTTGATCCGCAAATCGACGTCAAACGCGCAATCCATCAGCATCTCGCGCGACCGCTCGCTCGGAGGCGTCGTATAGACGCGCCGTCTCGCATAGCCCTGCAGCGCAAGCTTTCGCAGCAGCATGTTTGAAACCAGCGCGGGAAAAACAAAGTTCATCAGCCCATGCGTCTCGTTCAACACCACCTCGAAACTCAAATACAACACCCGCTCGCCCGGCCTCATCATCGCCACCACTTGCGACTGTTTCTGCCGCTCGCCCAACCGGAATTCCAGCGGAAACGTGGGCGCCCAAGTGCTCTGCATCTGATTGCAAATCAGACCCACCACCGTTTCCAGAATCTGTTCCTCAATCTCGGTTAAATCGCGCAGCTCGCTCATCGGCTGCCCCGCGCCGCCCAGCAAAATGTCGATCATCGGGAACAGCAGCTGCAGCTCAATCTGAATTCCCGAGGTATCCTCCAGCGGCGACGTTGTCAGCGTCGAAAAATAAGTGAGGTCCGCCATGCGCGTCAGAAATTCGCCAAAGGTGATCTGCTCGACCGCCACCAGATTCGCCGTCATCCCGACCCGCAAATACGCACCCAGCGAATTCGCCATATTCGGCGCAAACGTTTCGTGCAGCAGGGTAATTTGCCGCACCTGATCCTGATCGAGTTGCCCGGCTTGCCTAAAATCGCAGTTTCGTACCGCACGCGATGTCGCGGCCGGCTTCGGCGCCGCTTGTCCCTGCGACGCCTTGAATAGCTGGTCGATTTCGTCCTGGCTCAGTATTTTTTCCATGCCGGACCCTCCCCTGCAGCCCGCACCCGCCCGCCTGCCGCCGCATCCGGTTTCACCGCCGCAGGCGCACGCACCGCTGGCTTATCGCGCTCGACCCCTGCCGCAGTCTCTTCCGGCTCGTCCAGCAGTTCGCGCAACCGAACCCTCAGCCGCAAAAGCGCCGTCGTATGAATCTGCGAAACCCGCGACTCGCCGATTCCCAGCACCGCGCCCACTTCTTTCATCGTCAGCTCTTCGTAGTGGTACAGCGCCAGCACTTCCCTCTCCCGCGGCGGCAATTCGCCAATCGCCCGCGACAAAAATCCCGTCATCTCCGATCGCAGCGTTTGATGGAACGGATCTTCCGTCTCGCTCGCCACCCGGTTTTGCAGCGTCTCTTCGCCATATCCCGGCTCGCCCGTTTCCGCCTGCAAACTTCCGATATCGAGCGCTCGCAAATCCCCAAGCAGATGCTGCAAATCCTCAAGCCCCATTTTCAGTTCCGCGGCAATCTCTGGTTCCGTGGGATCGCGCCGGAACCGCGCTTTACACGCCGAAATTGCCTGCTCGAGCCTGCGTGCCTGGCGCCTCAATGTTCGCGGGCTCCAATCCACTTGCCGCAAACTATCCAAAATCGCGCCGCGAATCCGGAACTCGGCGTAATGCTTTAACCGCACATTTTTCGCGGGATCGTATTTCTTTACCGCATCCATCAATCCCAGAATTCCCGCGTGAATCAGGTCCTCCAACAACACTTGCGGCGGCACGCGCTCGTGGATGCGCCGCGCGATGTAATGCACCTGGGGCAAATGATCGAGAAGCAACTGCTCTCGTTGCGCCTCGGTCAAATCCGACATGCGCGGCTCGAGTTTTTGCTCGGCCGGTTGGCCGGCTTTGTGGTCTAAAGCGGCATCGACACGCATACCCGGCTTCGATTCCGGCTTTGGCTCGAATTTATGACCGGTCGAACTCACCCGCACTCTCCTCGCCTGTTCGCTTGCGCTGCGTTGCCCGCTTTCCGCTTACTGCAGCACACCCATCGACTGCACCGATACGACCGGCGGAATCTCAGCCGGTGAAATCACCACAATCCGCGGAACGAACGGTTCCAGCAGCCGCCGCAAATGAAATCTCGCTGGGCTGCCACACAGTAGGACCGGCGCGGCCACGTTGATCTGGTCCCCTGCAAACCGCTTCAGCCCCTCCAGAATCCGGCGCAGAAATCCGGTCTGCAGCTGCGCGCTCTTTCCCGCCGCGGCGCCTTGCGGGTCGTACGCTCGCGCGATCTCCTCTTCTAGCTGCGGGTCCACGGCCAGCACTTTCAATTTCCCGTCCTCTTGCAAAAGCGGCTGTACCAGCGCCCGCCCCAGCGACTGCCTCACCGCTTCCACCAGCGCGACAATGTTGCGGCTCACCGCCGATGCATCGATCAGCGTCTCTAAAATCATCGGCATGTTCCGAATCGATACTTGCTCGCGCAGGAGTTGCTGAAGAATTTTTTCGACTTCGCCAAGACTAAGCACGCGCGGTACCAGCTCTTCCACAAGCTTTGGTTGTGACTCGGAAAGCGCATCGAGCAGCCGCTTGGTCTCCTGCCGCGTCAACACCTCATGCGCATGCCTACGAATCACTTCGGCTAAATGCGTCGCTATCACCGAGGTCTGCTCCACCACCGCATACCCTGCGCTCAATGCCTGGTCGCGCATCGATGCCTGAATCCATCTCGCCGGCACGCCAAAAGCCGGCTCGCGCGTTTCAATGCCCTCCAGCGGCGGTGCCGGCGATTCCGAACTGATCGCCAGCAGCCAGTCCTGAAATGTTTCACCCCTTGCGATCTCAACGCCGCGCAAACGCAACAAATACTCGCGCGGCTTCAGCCGCATGTTGTCGGTGATATGAATCGAAGGGACGATGAACCCCAGCTCGGTCGCCAGATGCCTTCTGAGCGCGCGAATGCGCGGCAACATCTGTCCGCCCTGTTTTTGATCGACCAGGGGAATCAGCCCGTACCCGACTTCGACGCTGATCTCATCCAGCTTCAAAAGCGATTCGAGTTGCTCCTGCACGCCCGGCTTGCGTTCGAGTTCCGCATCCTTTGCCGCTACCGCCGGAGCTTCTTTAATTCGCGATGCCAGTAGGGCAAGACCACCGGAAAGAACTACAAACGACAGCTTCGGCAAGCCCGGCACAAAAACCAGCGTCGCCATCACGCCCGACGCTATAAACAGCGGACGCCGCTGCGAAAAAAGCTGCTTGGTCAGCTGCGTGCTAATTCCATCGTCCGACGAAGCGCGCGTAACCACGATTCCGCCCGCTACGGAAACCAAGAGCGAAGGAATCAACGTCACCAGGCCGTCGCCCACCGTCAGAATCGTGTACGTCGTCAACGCGTCCTTAAACTGCATGCCCAGCTGAAAGACGCCGATCAAAAATCCGGCGAAAATGTTGATCGCCGTAATCAGAATCGTCGCCAGAGCGTCGCGCTGGCTGAATCGCGCCGCACCATCCATCGCGCCGTAAAACTCGGCTTCCCGCGTAATCTGCTCGCGCCTCGCCCGCGCCGTCTTTTCATCGATCGCACCGGCATTTAAGTCCGCGTCGATCGCCATCTGCTTTCCGGGCAGCGCATCGAGCGCGAACCTGGCCGACACCTCCGCCGTACGCACCGCGCCGTGATTGATCACCAGATACTGAATCGCGATCAGCGCGAGGAAAATCACAAACCCCACAACGTAATTCCCACCCACTACAAATTGACCAAACGACTCGATCACATGCCCTGCAGCCGCCGTCCCTTCGTTTCCGTGCAATAAAATCCGACGCGTGCTCGCCAGATTCAGAGACAGCCGGTAGAGCGTCAGCAAAAGCAAAAGCGTCGGAAAAACCGAAAATTGAACGGGACGCAAAATCTGCAGCGCCGCCAGCAGCACAATCACCGCCAGCGTGATACTCGCTGCCAGCAACAGATCCAGCAGCAACGCCGGCACCGGAACGATCATCACCATCACGATCGCTACCGCCGCAACGGGCAACATCCAGTCGCCTCGTCCGCCTAGCGCCGCAGCCGCCGTTTTTGCCGGTCCCGCCATATTGAAAGTTCCGCCCCGCTACCCTATTTCCGAACGGCCGTGGAAGCCGTTGCCGTGCCTGCCGACTTCTTCTCGCGCGCTTCCCGCTCGGCTTTCGCTCTTGCCTGCGCGCGGTAAATAAACGCCAACACTTCCGCTACAGCCGTGTACAACTTCGATGGAATCGTTCCCCCAATCTCAACCGTCCGGTACAGCGCCCGCGCCAGCGGCACATTCTCGACAATCGGAATCTCGTACCATCGCGCTTCGCGTTTGATCTTTTGCGCCAAAAGGCCCCGGCCCTTGGCCACCACCAGCGGCGCTACCATCGTTTCCGGCTTGTACTCCAGCGCCACCGCATACTCATCCGGGTTCGTAATCAAAACCGTTGCGCGCGATACCTGTTGCAGCATCTGCCTTCGCCGCATCTCGCGGCGGCGCTTCCGGATTCTCGTCCGGGTCTGCGGATTGCCTTCCATGTCCTTGCTCTCGTCGCGCACTTCCTGCTTCGACATCCGCAACGACTTCTCATAACTCCACTTCTGCAATCCATAATCCGCGCCCGACCACACCAGCAGCACCAATCCCGCTTTCCATGAAAACTCGTACGCCAGGCTCGCCAGCCAATGCGTCTGCCCCTGCAGCCCCATTTCGAGCGAATGCAACAGCTCGTACCACTCGCGCGACAAGATCGACACGCCCAAATAAACCAGCACTCCCAACGGCACGAGCGACTTCAAAAGCGGACTCAGGCCCGCCGCCGAAAATATCCGCCCCAGATTGTTCGCCACATTCAGCCGCGCACCGGAAAGCTCCAGCGCCTGCGGCGCAAACACAAATCCACCCTGCGCCAAATAGAAGAGCATCGAAATCGACCACGCCAGCACCAGCGGCGGCGCCGCCCATCGCAGCACATTCCAGGCCGTCAAATGAATCAGCGGATCGATCGCCGTCATGTCGCCTCGAGACGAAACGTCCAACAAATGCCGGAACAAATCGCGCCACACCGGAATCCAGCCTTGGTTTCCCCACCGTAAAAGCCCGGCCACCGCCAAAAGCGCCATCGCCGACGGCAAGTCCCGGCTTCGAACCACTTGCCCGCGTTCACGCGCCTTTTCGCGCCGCCTCGGAGTTGCTCGTTGGCTTCGATCCTCATCCGCCATGCCGCCTCAGTCCGCCTCTGGCACCAACGCCGCGCGGCGCCTATTTCGCGATCGATAGAAAGTGTTCAATCACGAGCAGCGCGTTGCGGAAATAGTGCTCCAGCGCGCGCGGCCAGAACTCCACCGTCCCATACAAAATCGCCAGGCCCAGCAGCACCTTGATCGAGATCCCCGCAAACAGCGCTGGAAACTGCGGCGACGCTTTGGTCAAAAATCCGATCACGATATCGACGAACATGGTTGCCGCCAGCACCGGCAATGCAATCTCCGCTCCAACCAGCCAGATCGCTCCCGCCGCACGCAGCATGTCCGGCGCCCCCACGCGCATCGTCGCCATCTTCCCGACCGGCAACATTTCGAAGCTCATTGCGGTCGCGCGCAAAAGCCACCGCTGCACTCCCAGTTCCATGAAAATCAGCAGCGTCACAAACACGTGATACGTCGATAGCACCGTCGTCTCGACGTTCGAATTCGGGTCGATCACATTCACCAGGGAAAATCCGAATTGAAAGCCAATCAACTGCCCGGCCATCTCCATCCCATCGAAAACAAACTGCGTCGCAAGGCCCATGCCTAACCCAACCACTGCTTCACCCACGGCCATCGCCGTCCATGCGCCCACACTCGCCGCTGGCGGCCTTGGCACAGTCGAATACACCGGCAAAAGCAGAAGCGTCAGCGCCGACGTCAGCGCCGCTTTCACCGTATTCGGCAGCGCCGCGTTTCCGAAAAACGGCGCAAAGCTCATCAGCCCGCCGATCCGGATCGCCACTAGCACTGCATAACTCGCAAACGTCTCCACTCGCGGTCCTCACTGCGCAAAGCGATGAAAGTCGCTGAACAGCGCCACGGTAAACATCACCAGTTTCCTTGTCATCCACGGCATCAGCCAGAAAACGAATGTTCCCACCGCCGCCAGCCGCGGCACTGTCGATAGCGTCATGTCCTGCATCGAGGTCAGCACCTGCGCCAGACTGATCAGCGAACTCACCACCATCGCCACCGCCAAAATCGGTGCAGCCACAAGGAACGCAACTTCCAGCGTTCGCCGCACCAGCTCGATCACTTCTCCAAATGGCATCAGACGCGCCTCAATAAAAACTTTTTAACAGCGATCCCGTCACCAAGTTCCATCCGTCCGCCACCACGAACAGCAGAATCTTCAGCGGCGTTGAAATAATTACCGGCGGCAGCTGCAGCATGCCAATCGACGTCGTTACCGCCGCCACCACCATATCCACCACCATGAACGGCAAAAACAGCACCGCCCCAATCTGGAACCCCGCTTTCATTTCCGAAAGGATGTAAGCCGGCACCACCACGCGCATCGGCAAATCCGTTGCCTCACGCGGCCGCGGAATCTTTGCAATCTCGGTCAAAAGCGCCAGGTCCTTTTCGCGCGCGTAATGCAGCATGAAATCGCGCAGCGGCACAGATCCCCGCTCCAGCGCTTCCACTGGACCGATCGCGTGATGCTCCAGCGGATCGATCGCCACCTGCGCAATCTGTGCGCCCACCGGCTGCATGATGAAGTACGTCAGGAACAAGCCCAGGCCGAGCAGCGTCTGGTTGCTTGGCGATGTCTGCGTGCCCAGCGCCTGCCGCAGGAAATGGAACACGATGATGATCCGCACGAACGGCGTCATCGAAAGCAGCAGCGCCGGCAGCACCGTGAGAAGCGTCAGCACCAGCACAATCGTCCATGTGGACGAATCGTTCGTTCCCGGCAGTTTGAACGGCAACGCTGCTGCCTTTTGCGGCGCGGCATTTGCAGCCGACGCGTACAAAAACGCGATGCTCACGGCGCCAGCCGCTTCAAGCCGGATCAGCCAGACGAGCCCAACGAGCCATCGTTTCGCGCGCTTTGGTTCCCATCGCACTTCTCTATCGCTCCTCATCCCGCGTCTCGGAATTTGCCGTCGCCCACTCGCCGACGCTTGTTCGCGGCAGCTTGGTCAAAAGCGCGAGCGAATTTGCCGTGCCGCCAATCAACAGCTGCTCGCTTTCGCATTCGATCACCGCCAAAAATCCGCGGTTCCCGAGGGACAGCGTTTCCCGCACGCGCAGCTTCCGCCGCTCCGGCCTCCAAAATCGCGGCCACGCCAGCGCCCGAATCCGCGCCATTCCCACCCGCAGCGCTGCCGCCACGCCGTTCACGCCATCTCCGCTACGCGCACACCCAGCGTGTCGCCATTCACTTGGAATTCGCCCCATGCCAACACCCGTCCACCCACCAGGAGCGGCACATTCGTTCCCGAAAGATGCGAAGTCGCGAGAATCGATCCCTTGTCCAAACGGAACAGGTCGCCGACCGTCAAATTCGCGATCGCCAAATCCGCGGCCACCGTCGCCTTCACCAAAAGCAACTCGCCCCAGGATTCGCTTCCCGCCGGCTCGCGCGCCGAAAGCGGCTGCCCTGCTCCGCCCGTTGCCGCCGTTGTTGTCGCCAGTTGGTCCATCGCTCACCGCTGAACCAGAAACTCCGTGAAATAAATTTCGTGGCAATGAATCTCGGGAACGTTCTGCTGAATCGCCTTCAGCAAATCGTCTTTCAGTTTTGCTTTCCCATCCGGCGCCAGCAGCTCATCCGCGGACCGTTTGCCAAGCACTTCTAAAATCGTGTCGCGCACTTTCGACTCGTACGCCTTCGACTCGGCGCCTTCCTTCACTTCTCCCTCCAGGCCCAGATCGATTCCCACGCGCAGGTATCCGCTCCCCTGGCTGTCTTCGAGATTGATCACGAAGCTTTCCAGGTGCATCAGGCTCTTCACGCTCGATGGCGCCGCTTGAGCCGGAGCCGCTTCTGCCGATTTCTTGGAATGGAACACGAAGAAGGCGCCCCCCGCGGCCAGCATCACAATTACGACCGCGAGCAGAATCACTACAATCCCCATCCCGGATTTTTTGCCGCCGGCCGGCGCTGCTGGTGCTTTGTCGTCTGACATGGCGTGGTGGACTCATGCAATTGCGGAGCCGATGTGAGGGATGGGTCGCCTGGCCGTTCGCCGCCGTTAACTCGCTCGAAATCCCGGCAATTCGCAAGAAATTGTCGCGAGCGCGCCTACACACCCACTCCAATTCGCCCCAAAACGTCGCGTCACCACGCCGGCTCGCGTTCCAAATTGGAAAAGATTAATGAGGAAGGTTTAGAGCGGAGAGTTTGCGGAAGTTGGATGCAGCCCGCTCGCTCGACCATCGCCGCGCAAGCAGGCTGCCATCCCATTTGATCCATCGCCAGGGCTACTTCTCGTCCCGCTTACTGAATCAGATTGATCGTGTCCTGCACCACCGTATCGAGCGTCGTCACCACTTTCGCATTCGCCTGATACCCGCTCTCGGCCACAATCAGGTTTGCGAACTCGGTCGAAATATCCACATTCGATTGCTCGAGCGATCCGCCCGTCAACGTTCCTCGCCCGCCGCTTCCCGGAATTCCGATGTCCGCCTGACCCGACGACAGTGTCGCAACATATTCATTCGCTCCGTTGCGGTCCAGACCCTGCACATTCGAAAAATTCGCGAGCAGAATCTGTCCCAGCGCCTGCGTCTCACCGTTGCTGAAGCTACCCTCAATCGTTCCATCCGAATTGATCGAATAGCTGGTCAACGACCCCGACGCAAATCCGTCCTGATTCGTACCCGAATTCGTCGATGTGCCCGAGAACTGCGTCAACAAACTGTTCCCATTCGCATCGAACAAATTCCAGTTGAACACCAGCGGGTTCGCGCCATCCGCCATATTGTTCACCGTGATTCCCGTCACGTCCGCCGCCGGCGCCGTCAACTGCCCTGCACCGTTGAACGTCAGCGTCCCCGCCTGAATCGACACCGGATTTCCCGTCTGCCCCACATCCGCCGCCGGAATCGTAATGTTGTAGTTCCACTGCCCAGCCGCTGTGTTCGTAAAGTTGTAGGTCAGCACGTGCGCGTCGCCCAGCGAGTCATACACAGTTATCGGAGTGCTGAATGTGCCGCCCACCGCCGTCCCCGAATCGAGGTTGATCGAAAGCTCCGTATTCTGCGTCGCCTGCGGCGGACTGTTGAGTCCCGTCGGAATGCTCAAATTTCCCGGCGTCGCATTCGTATTAATCACTCCGTTCACCGCCTGATAGCCGATGATGTTCGCCCCGTCCGACGAAACCAGGCTCCCATCCGACTGCACCGAAAAATCTCCCGCACGCAGATACACTTGCTGCCCGCCATCGTTCGCCACGAAAAACCCGTTGCCCTGGATCGCAACGTCGGTCGGCACGCCGGTCGTCTGCACGTTTCCTTCAGTGAAATTCGTCGGCACCGATCCCACCTTCGTGCCAACGCCGATCTCAATCGGATTCCCGTCGCCGCTCGTTCCATACTGCTGGTAAAACAAATCCTGGAACGATGCCGCCGCGCTCTTGAATCCCACCGTGTTTAAATTGGCGAGGTTGTTCGAAATCACCGACAAATCCTGCGAATTGGCCAACAAACCCGACAGCGATGTATAGAACGATGCCATCTTTCCCTCCTAGGAATTTTGGAACGGATTCGAATTCGAACTGTCTGACGACCTCGTTGTATCTGATGCGGCCATCGCGCCCAAACCGCTCAGCGCGCTCGCCGCTTGCGCCGTGCTCGATGCCGCCGCGCCCGCCGCATTCGCCACCGCTGCATCGCTCGACGCGCCTCCGCCCGCCACTCCGCCCAGCGTCGAATTAATGTCGATCAGCTGCTGCAGCTGGTTGAATTCGACAAGTTGTGTGACAAACGTCGTCGGATCGATCGGATTCAGCGGATCTTGCGCCTGCAGCTGCGCCGTCAAAAGCGTGATGAAATCGTTGCCGTTCAGCTCGTTGCTTCCGCTCGAGCTCGAGCTGCTCGAACTTCCCGACGATCCCGAACTTCCGTTCGCTCCGCTCGTCGTCCCGTATGGCGATGGGTTCGGCTGCGACTGAAATGGATTCACTGAATTCATTGAGACCATGCTCATCTCCTCCGCTCGCTGTTCCTCAAAACTTTCACACCACCACGTTCACGCGGCCCGGCGTCACTCCGCCGTAAAACTCACCGGCCACCATGCTCGCCTCTTCACCAAGCGCCTGCCCGATCGCCTGCACGTACGGCATCGTGTACGCCGACTCTCCGCCGCCGTGTCCACCTGTATGGCCGCCCGCTCCTCCGCCCATCTGTCCGTGCCGCGGATCGTGGCCCGAACTCCTCGAATCAAGCGCGCCGCCCGTATGGTTGTTCAGCACCGAAATTTGCCCGACCTGAAGATTTTTCTCCGCCAGCGCGTGCTGCAGCGCCGGAAGCTCATTCGCGAGCAGCGTCTGCACATCCGCCCGCTGCACCCCAATCGTCGCTGTCAACGTACTCTGATGCATCGCCGCACGAAGGTCGATCGCCCCCAGTAAATCCGTCTGCATCGCCACGCGCATTTCCGAATTCGCATTTGCCTGGAATGTAGTCGTCGCCTGCGGAAATTGTTGTGCCGCCGGCGATGACTCAGCTTGCGTAAACGCGCGGGACTCGGCCGCAACCGCAGCTGAATTCGCCGCTTGTGTGGAAGCACCCTCACCCGCTCCTGTACCGGCCGCGCTCACCGCTTGCGCAAACGCGCCTGTATTCGTACCGTCTGCTCCGACCGCATCCGAACCACTCGCCCCCTGCGCCTTCGCCGCCAGCGCAACGCCTTCCACCACAGCTCGCGGTAATGCCGCGCCTGCGTCCGCACTCAACGGCGTTGCTTCAATCGCCGCCGCCTCATTTCCATCGCCCACCGTTCCCACCGCCGTCGTCTGCGCCGCTGCCGCCTGATTCATCGCTGAATTTGCATTCGCATCCGCCTGCGCCTCACCGCCCAGCGACGATCCCGCATCGCCCATCTCCGGCTTCGCCTGCACAAACGCCGCCTGCAGCTCCGAACCGAATTTCTCGGCGAGCGAGGGTCGTGCGTCGCTTGTGACCTGTTCCTGTGGTGCCGCCGCACTCGCACCTTGAGCGCCCCCCGCAGCGCCCTGTGCCTGCGCATCTCGCGCCGCGTGCATCGCCTCGGATTTCGGCTCCACACCCGACGACGCGTCTCGCGCCGCCACATGAGAATCCAGCCCGCCAGTCACCGCAGCGCCGGCCGCCTGTACACCGCGCAAAAACTCGCGCGCCGCGATCGACGGACCCGCAACCCCATTCCCCGTTACCGATTCTTGCTGCGTCGCGCTATTTTGCCCAGGCGTCCCGCTCCCCGCTCCGCTCTGTGCATCCCCGCCCTTTGCATCCGGCCCCGAATTCGCAAACGCAATCGCACTCGGGCTGATATGCGACTCGCTCCCCTGCATCAACCGGAACACACTCCCCACCAGCGGGACGTTCTGCAACACCCTCCCCAGCAGCTTCGCTCCCACCGACGCCGCCGCCCCGCCAACGCCACTCGCCGAAGCACTCACGCCGCCGTTTTCTGCAGCGCTCACGTTCGAACTCACCGCTGTCATCTGCGGCGCCACACCCGGAATCGAATCCGTCGCGGTCGCGCCATCCGCATTCATCGCACTCGAAATCGCATCATCAATCGACTGGTACGCTTTCGACGCGCTCGCTCCCGCACCCGCCATCTCGCTATCGCCTGCGCGCGGTGAACTTCCACCGCCAGCTCCCACCGCACTCGACGCACTTCCCGCGGTCGCGCCACTCGATGCCGTCGCCGTAATCTGTCCCGCCGCATTCGCTGCCGCACCCGCCGCTGCACTCGCCACCAGCGGATTCAACGGCGTATCCGGCCCAATCGGAATCGTCGTCGGATGAAGCGTTCGCCAACCCGGCGCCTTCTTCGCCGGAATCAACGGAGCCACCCCACGTCCTCCCGGCGCCACCCCCGCATCGTTCGCCGCTTTCGCAAGCGTACTCGCAAACGACTCCCCGCTACTCGCCGCGCCTGCACTCGCTGGTGCAGCCGCACTTCCCGGCGCGCTAATCCCCGTGCGTGGAGTTATCTCGAACGCTGATTCAGAAAGGTTCATTGAGTTTCGTCGGACGTGCTACCCAAAATCCCGTCGCTGCACACCGGCTACTGCACGAGGCGGACCAACGCTGAGCCGCCGCCTTCAGCAAACGCAGTTTGCATTAATGCCGTCAGGTCAACCTTTTGCGCCCACACTCCCGCACACGCGATCGCCAGTCCGATCGCAACTCTCACGCGTGGCGGCAAGAACTGCCGTCCAACCCGGCAACTTTATTCGGAATCGTTTTGCTGGAGTGCGGCACGCCGAAGCAGGAAAAGCTCATCAAGGCGCCGCTGTTCACGCCTCAGTTGTTCGGCGCTGTACTGCGCATACCGGCGCTCACGCAGCCGGTCCAGAATCTCACGGCGATCCTTCGCCGCCAGATACGCAAGCTGCTGTATCTGCCGCTTGGACTGCAATTCTTCTTCGCGCCGCTTCAGCGCGCGATGCCGGTCACGCATCGACGCCTGTAACAATCGATCAAGCTCGAGCTCCGCCACGGGTACGCCAGACGCCAGCTTTGCGAGCAGCGCATCGTGCGCGCGCGTCATATCTTTCCCCAGCAGCTCGAGCGCGTCACGCACCCGCGCAATCGCCGCCGAAATCAATAGCAGCCGGTTCCGCTCCAGGCGCTCAAAGCTTGCCCGTAACTTCAGCACCGGCTCAAGCGTGTAGCGGAACGGCATCTTACCTACCCCGCCAGTGCCAAAAGCTTTTCCCGCGCATCGGCAAATGTTGACCGCTCATCCTTCCCCTGCCGCAAGTACTGCATTAAAGCCGGCAACGTCTCCATCGCCTTATCCAGCACCGCGTCTGTCCCCTTTTGGTATGCACCCACGCGGATCAAATCCTCCGAAGCCGCATAAGACGCCAGCATCTGCCGGAGCCGCTGAATTTTCTTCAGTTGATCCGGCACGCATACCGCCGGTAAAAGCCTACTCAAACTGTCCAGAATCGAAATCGGCGGATAGTGATTCTGTGCCGCGAGCTTCCGGTCAAGCACGATGTGCCCATCGAGCAGCGCCCGTACTGCGTCCACCAACGGGTCCTGCTGGTCGTCGCCCTCCATCAGCAAACTGTAAAAAGCCGTAATGCTGCCCGCCCCGAAATGTCCCGTCCGCTCGACCAGCTGCGCCAAGAGCGAAAAGACCGACGGCGTGTAGCCTTTTGCCGTTGGCGGTTCACCGGCCGCCAAACCAATTTCGCGCTGCGCCATCGCCACCCGCGTCAGCGAATCGATCACCAGCAGCACATGCCTATTTTTCGACGCAAAATATTCCGCCACCGCCGTTGCCGCCAGCGCCGCACGCAATCTTAAAAGCGGCGACTGGTCCGATGTCGCCACCACCACCACCGCGCGCTTCATTCCCTGTTCACCCAAAGACTCTTCGATAAATTCGCGCACCTCGCGTCCACGCTCACCCACCAGCGCCACTACCGTTAAATCCGCCGCCGTCCCGCGCGACATCATTCCCACCAGCGTCGATTTCCCCACGCCGCTTCCGCCGAAAATTCCCAGCCTCTGTCCCCGCCCGCACGTCAACATCCCGTCGATTGCGCGAACTCCGCATCCCAGCGGCTCGTGAATCGGAGTCCTTCGCATCGGCTGCGGCGGCGCTCCATACACCGCACGATAATCCGGCGCGCGTACAAACCCTCCCGCATCGAGTGGCTGCCCCGTCGCATCGATCACCCGTCCGAGCAAGTCTTCGCCAACCGGCAAAAGCGGTGCCGTTCCATGCGTCACCACTAAATCCCCGTACCGGATTCCTTCCGTGCGATCGAGCGGCATCGACAGCACGACCCGCCCGCGGAATCCCACCACTTCCCCCGCGCGCGGCGGGCCGTCCGCCGTGACGATGTCGCAGGCTTCGCCCACCGAACATACCGGTCCTTCCGATTCGATCAGATAGCCAACCGATTTCGTTACCCTGCCCCACGAACGCCACGTCGAAATGTGGCCCAGCCGCGAAAAAAATGGTTCGAGCAATACGCCGCGGCTCATTTCGGTGAAGGGCGCTGCGCCAGAAGATCGAACAGCCCCACCTCAATCTCCTTCAGCTGCGTTTCCAAATTCAGTTCGGTCGTGCCCATTTCGGTTTCCAGCTCGCATGCATTCGCATCCAGCGATGGATCGCCGCTCAGCTCCGGCTGCTGCGCTAAATCTTTTTGGCTGTCGAAATACGCGCGCCACGCTCCAATCTGCGAGGGATGAACCCGCATCCGGATCGTTTGCGCTACGCCAATCCGTTCCAGCGCGACTCGCACAAGACCGGCGAGCAGCATGGGATCGACTTGCGACTCCCGCTTCAAGATCTTGCGCACAATCGCCAGCGCCAAGGACACCACTTCGCCTTCCACGTTGTGGAAATACACTTCCCGGTCGCGGCTAAATTCCCGGAGCGCGCTGCCAATCGCGTCGCGCTCCGCAGCCACTGCAACCTCGGCTTCTTTCGCCGCCTGCGCGCGGCCTTCTTCAATTCCTTTTTGCCGGCCGCTCCGCTCGGCTGCCCTCAAATCTTCTTCGCGGTAAACTCGGGCCGACACGTCGCTTGCCGCTTGAGCCGCTGAAGCGTTTGTCTCCGGCGCCGTCTCCACCGCCTGCGCCATCGCTTCCACGCCCGGCGGTATCCGCACATCCCAACCCGGCACTGCGGGATAAATCATCGGCGTTACCGACATCGGTTCTCCTCGTGCTCGCGCTCAGACAATAAATGCTTCTTCCGCCTCGTTGTTAAGAACCAGTTTTCCCTGTGCTTCCAATTGCCGCGCCGCCGCCACCACTTCCTGCTGCGCTTGAATCACAGCCTGCGACCGCACCGGTCCCATCGCTTCCATGTCTTCCTTCAACATCTCCACCGCGCGCGAAGACATCGTCTTGAAGATATGGTTCTTCAAATCCTCGGCCGCGCCCTTCAGCGAAGTCGCAAGGCTCTTTTTATCCACCACCGTTAACAGATCGCGAATCCCCGTTTCCGGCAAGCTGATCAAATCCTCAAACGTAAACATGTTGTTTCGAATCGTCAGCGCGAGCTTGGCATCTTCGGATTCGACGATCTGCAAAATCTCTTTGCTCGTCGTCGAATCGATCCGGTTCAAAAGTTCAGCCGCCGTCTTTACCCCGCCATACGACCGTCTGCTCTGCTCGCCGAGTCCCTGCACTTTTTTGTTCAGCACGTACGAAATCTTTTGCGCCATTTCCGGCGAGAATTGCTGCATCTCCGCCAGTCGTCGCACCGTTTTTCCCCGCAACGCATCCGGCAGCAAAACCAGCAATCCCGCCGCGGCCTTTCCACCCAGCTGCGCCAGCACCATTGCAATCGTTTGTGGATGCTCGCCCTGCACAAACTTTGCGAGCGTCTGCGGATCCGCCTTCTGCAGCACATCGAACGTCTTGGACATCTCTTCCCGCGCCTGCATCACCTGCCCGATCAAACTTTTCGCCATCTTGTCGCCAAATGCCTTCGACAGCATCTTCGCCGCAACGTCTGGGCCGCCTTCCACCAAGTATTCCTGCGTCATCGTCAGCCGGTTGTATTCGGTGAGCACCATGTCTGCGACTTCCGGCGGCACGTTCTGGAGCGAAGCGATCTGCTGCGTCAAAACTCGCAAATCGTCCTCGGACATGTTGCGATAAACCGCCGTCGCCGCCTCTTCGCCCAACAGCACCAGCAGAATCGCCGATTTTTCCAGGCCCGTCAGCGGCCGCATGATCGCTTCCGTCATGCCGGCTCCTTTCCGCCGTCTTCATTCATCCATTGCCGGATCAAAATGCTGGCCTGGGCCGGCTCGCGCTTCACCTTTTCCGCGAGATGCTTTTTCAGTTTCACCACGCGCTGCACGTTCGAAGTCGTCGAACCGATCTCCTCCAAAATCTGCGCTTCGCTTAACTGAATGTTTTCCGCTGCCGCGCCTCCGGCTCCGCCTGCACCTGCGCCTGCTTCGCCTGGCGCTCCCGACAGTGCCCCCGCCGCTGCCGTGCCGCTTAGCGCCCGCACAACTTCGTTTTTCACCGGCTTCAGCACCAGCAAATACACCATCGCAAAAACAATCAGCACCACCGCATACCGCACCAGCGAAATCCATTTCTCGGCGACCACACGCACACGCTCGATCGCCGCCGGTGGTTTCGGCTCTTCATACGGCGCTTCCACAAAGGACACATTTTCGACGCTCAAATTGTCGCCGCGCGTGCCGTCAAACCCGATGGCCGCCTTCGCAATCGCCTCCAGCTGCTTCATCTCTTCGGAAGTGCGTTTCCGCCGCGTCTCGCTCTTTTTTCCGCCCTCATCCTTTACCTCAACGGCGTCATCCACCAGCACCGCCGCCGCGATCTTCTGGATTTTCCCCGAAGGCTCGTTGATATGCTTCAGCGTCTTGCTCACCGCAAACGTCCGGCTCTCGCTGTGCTGCCCTTCGCTCTCGCCCGATGTCTGCAAAATCGGATTCAGCTGCCGCGCCTGCGCCACATTCGCCGCCGCCGACCCTGCATTTCCCGCCGCACCGGTTCCACCGGTCTTCGGATCGGTCGCCGCAGCCCCACCCGCCGCGCCGCCCGGCGCGCCGCCTTGCGTCGTTGTCCCCGTCGGAACGTTGCTCGCCGTTCCGGGAATTCCCGCCGGCGCCGACCCGCCAAATTTTTCTTCCTGCACTTGATCCGTCACCAGAACCGTTCCGTTCGGATCGTAAATCTCCTCGGTCGTCTCGCCCGACGCCGGATCGTAGGCCACCGTCACACTCGCCTTCACATGGTCCGGTCCCACCACCGGAGCCAGCACGGCCACCAGTTTTTCCGCCATCGCCGCTTCCATTTCGACAGGTTGTCCATTTCCGCGCGACGCGTCGCGGCCCTTCGCCACGATGGGAGTCCGGCCATCGGCGCCGATCAGCGTCACATTCTCTGGCGACAGATCATCGACGGCGCTCGCCACCAGATGCGTCACCGCGTTGATCTGATCATCCGTAAGGCCGCCGCCGCGCAATTTCAAAGCGACCGCCGCTTTCGCGACCCGCTCTTTTTCGCTGAATAGCGATTCGTGCGGCAGCACCAGATGCACTCGCACCGACTCGACGTTTCCCAATGTCTGAATCGTTCGCTCCAGTTCTCCTTCGAGAGCGCGCTGATAATTCACTTGCTCGGAAAAGTCGCTGCCCGCCCAGTTCGGTTTATCAAATAGCTCAAACCCCATTCGTCCCGTCTGCGGCAACCCCTCAGCCGCCAAATCAAGCCGCGTTTTATCGAGCTGATCGGCGGGAACGCTCACACTCGTTCCATCCGCGGAAATTTCGTAGGGAATATTCTTCGCTGCAAGCCGCGCACCCAGCTGTTGCGCATCGGTTGCAGCCAGGCCCGAATAGAGCGGTTTGTACTCCGCTTTCTCGGTCAGTTTCACAAATGCGCCCAGCGTCGCTACAACCACCGCCGCCGCGATTCCCAGCCAAATCTTCTGCTTCAGCGTCAGCGTCTTCGCCAGGTCTTGCCCTTGCTTCAGATATTTCTCAACCGACACGTATGCCTCCGCATCCCCCGCTCACGCACCGCGAAAATGGGACGCTGGCCTTGCCGCCCGCTTGCCCGCGCTTCGAAAAATCCGCGCGAATCCGGCGCGCGATTCCCTAGAACTGCATTTGCGAAATGGTCTGATACGCCTGAATGATTTTGTTGCGCACCTGCATCATCAGCTGGAACGAAAGATCCGCCTTCTCCACCGCAATCATCGCCGTGTGCAAATCCTGCCCGTTCCCCTGCAAGAGCTCCCGCACCTTCGTCGCCGCATCGCTCGATGCATCGCTCACCTGATTCATCACGCCATCGAGCGTGCTCATGAAGTCCGAGCCGTCGTTTCCCGCGCCTGCACCTGCTCCCGCCGGACCTACAGCACGGGGAGCAGATGCCGCCGGCGCACTTGTCACATTCGGAATCGTATATGCCATCGCTGGTTCACCTCGGCGCTCGCCGCAGTCAATCACTCCGTTCCTTCAACTCAAAATCGAGTCACGCCGCTCTACGACAAAATCTCCAGCGACGACGCGATCATGTTCTTGGTCGCCTGCACCGCCGAAATATTTGCCTGATACGATCGCGCCGCGCCCATCAAGTTCACCTGCTCCTCAACCGGATTGATCGCCGGGGACTCCACATACCCATCCGCATCCGCATCCGGATGCCCGGGATCGAACCGGCGCATCGGCGGCGTCGGATCGGGAATCACTTCGCCCACCTCCACTCCCCGCGCGCTGAAATCGACCATATTCGCCAGCTGCTCGCCAAACGGCATGCTCATCGGCCGGTCCGCCGCAAACAGAACGTGCTGCCGCACGTACGGCCCGCCCTCCGGCGTTCTGGTCGTATCCGCATTCGCCAGATTCGACGCCACCACTTCGGCGCGCTCGCGCTCGGCCAAAAGCGCCGTCCCGCTGATCGTAAGCACTCCAAACAGGTTCATGTTTCGGCTCCATCGTTGATTGCGCCGCGCATCATCCGGAATTCCACGCGGATGAATTCAATCGCTGCCTTGTACTGCAATTGCGTCTCGCTCAGCAGCAAACCCTCGCGATCGAGGCTCACGTTATTTCCATCCGGCCGCTCGATCAATCCATCCACTTTTCTCACCGCCGGATGCAGCTCGTTCTTGAAATCCTCCGTCGCAGCAAACGCCAATTCCGATTGAAACGAAATGTCCCGCGTCTGATATCCCGGCGTATCGATATTCGCCAAATTCGATGCGACCAGTGTTTGACGGTATGTCGCCAGATCCAGATACCGCTCGAGAAATGCTTCGTTTGGCGTATCCACCAAACTCGAATTCATGCGTACCTCCTCGGCGGCAGACCGTACTCGCGAATCTTGTTGCGCATTGTTCGCGGGCAAATCCCCAAAATCCGCGCCGCACGCGTCCGGTTCCCGCCATTCGCCTCAAGCGTCGACTCCAAAAGCGCCCGCTCCATCTCGCGCAGCGATTTGCCTTTCGCAGAACTTGAAGTCGAAGTTGAAGTCGAACTCGCCGCCGCAGTCCCGCCGATTCCGGCTGCCGCTCCCGCCGCAATCGCATACGCCGCGCGCGTCTCTATCGGCGCGCCGTCCCCGAAAAATGACGTCTCCACCCGCTCCCCCGGATGCAGCGCCACTGCCCGCCGGCACAAATTCTCCAGCTCCCGGATGTTTCCCGGCCAACCGTACCCGCACAGCATCGCGATCAATTCCGGCGAAAACTCCGGCGCCGCCACCTTCGCCGCCGCCGCGTTCTTCCTCACAAAATGCTCGATCAACCGCGGCACATCCTCGCGCCGCTCCCTCAACGGGGGAATCGTCAGCGGCACCACATTCAACCGGTAATACAAATCCGCGCGGAATTTTCCCGCCTCCACCAGCCGCAGCAGCGGCTGGTTCGTCGTCGCAATCACCCGCACATCCAGCTGCACCGGTTTCGTATCGCCCAACCGGTCCACTTCCCGCTCCTGCAACGCGCGCAACAATTTCGGCTGTAACTG
Organism: uncultured Acidobacteriota bacterium; assembly: GCA_963702125.1. Taxonomy (GTDB): domain Bacteria; phylum Acidobacteriota; class Terriglobia; order Acidiferrales; family UBA7541; genus Palsa-295. Next base: position 737,402 of record OY969716.1, on the reverse strand, counting down.
CAGCGGCATCTCTCCAATCTCATCGAGCAGAATCGTTCCCGTATTCGCGAGCTCAAACTTTCCCGGCTTCGGCTGCGCCGCACCCGTAAACGCGCCTCGCGCATACCCAAACAATTCGCTTTCGAGCAGCGTCTCCGGGAACGCCGCGCAATTCACGGCCACAAACGGCCGCTTATGCCTGTGGCTTTCGTGATGAATCAACCGCGCCAGCAATTCCTTCCCCGTTCCACTCTCCGCAGCGATCAACACATCCATTTCCGTTCGCGCCACCTGCCGCGCCCGCTCCACCAAATCCGTCACCGCCGGCGATTCGCCCACAATCCGGTGCTCTCCCTCTCTCGGCTCACCCGAAACTGCGCGCGCCAGCACCCGCTCCGCCACTTTTTTCAGTTGGTCGAAGCACACCGGCTTCACCAAATAATCCCAAGCGCCTTCCCGCATCGCGCTCACCGCTTCCGGCACCGACCCAAACGCCGTCAAAAACACCACTCCCACATTCGGCGCCATCGCCCTCAGCCCGCGCATCACCTTCAACCCGTCGCCGTCCGGCATCCGCATATCGGTCACCACCAGCGGACACGGGTTCTTCTGAAATTTTGCCAGCGCGTCGTTCACTCCGTACGCCGTCGAAACGTCCCACCCATCGCGCACGAAATGCGCCTCGAGCGCCGCGCGCATCGATGCCTCATCATCGACCACCATCACGTGATTCACTGAAGGCCCCCCGCACGCGGCAGCACAATCGCAAAGGTCGTTCCCCGCCCCGGCTCGCTAGCCACCGAAAGCTTTCCTTCGTGCTGCGTCACCACGGTCCTGCACACCGCAAGGCCAATTCCCGGATTGCCCGCATGCGTCGTAAATCCCGGCTCGAAAATCCGCTGCTGATGCTCCGGCGCGATGCCCCTGCCCGTATCCTCAAATTCAATCCGCACCGAAGAAAACCGGTCGAGATCCTCCCACCTCACTCGCACCGTCAGCGTTCCGCCCACGCTCATCGCTCGAAATGCATTCAGCGCCAGATTGAAAAACACCTGCTGCAGACGGTGCGCATCGAGAGCGATCTCCAGCTCTCCCAGCCCATTCTGGAAATCGATTCGCAGCCCGCCCTGCCGCGCCAGCGGCCTCAGGAATTCGACGGACTCGCGCATCAGCCGCCCCAAATTCACCGCCGTCAATCGCGGCTTCGGCTCGCTGTGGAATTGCAGTACGTTGTTCACCGTCGCCGAAAGCGACCGCAGCCCCGCCTGAACATGATCGGTCCATCGCCGCAAATCCGGCTGCTCCGCCGCCGCATCCGCGAGCAATCCCGCAAAAAGCTCCAGGCTTCCCAGCGGATTCCGGATCTCGTGCGCCAGCAGCGTCGCCAGCTCCGCCAACGACTCGCGCCGCCGCGCCACTTCCCGCTCCGCCGCCTGCTTCTTCTCTTCCGTCACATCCCTCAAAATAAAAACCGACCCGCGCGAACCCTGTCCTCCACCTTCGCTCATCACCGCGCACGCAAGGCTCATCGTCCGCAAGCCCTCAGCCGTCCGCCACTCACACTCAATTTCACGCGCTGGATCGCCCGCATGCACTGCATCGAGAAACTTTTGAATGGGTTCAGGAAGCCGCGCACTTGCGCTAAAGGTGGGATACAAATTCGAATCCGGCTGCGCCGCAGAATCGAGCAGCGCCCGCGCCGCCGGATTCGTCATCCGCACTTCGCCGCGCCGCTCCGCCACAATCACGCCGCACGGTAAACTTTCCAGCACGCGCGAAAGATACCGCCGCATCTCACCGTTTTCTTCCAGGCTTGCCGCCAGGTCCCGGTTCTTGCGCTCGAGTTCGTAGCGCAGCCGCTCCACTTCCGCATGAAGCTGCCCGTAGGATTTCTCAAGCGACCCGGCCGCCGTCGTAAACGACTGGAACGCCCGCTCGAGAGAACTTTTCGCTCGCCGTGAAGTCCGACGCCGTCTTGGCCGATACTTTTTACGAATTGTTGGAATGGAAGCCATGGCGGGCAATCCATTGCACGAAGCGTGCCAGCGGATTGCGCGCCGCATTAGAAATCGTTATTTCAGTTGGCTTCTTCCGGGATTTCCAGGTCTTCCACTTCAATCTCTTCGTTCTGCTCCGCCAGCACAAAGGCCCGCTCCACCCAATGTTGCAGCTCGCGAACATTTCCCGGCCACGAATACCGCCTCAACAAGTTGATCGCCCCGGCTGAGAACACTTTCTCCCTGCAGCTCGCCTGGCGTGCCAGCAAAGTAAGAAAACTCTGAGCCAGCGGCAAAATATCCTCCTGCCTCTGCTTCAGCGGCGGCAGCTCTACCGGAAACACAGCCAGCCGGTAATACAGATCCTCGCGGAACTGTTTTTCTCGCACCCGCTGCAGCAGATCCACGTTCGTCGCCGCCACAAGGCGCGTGTCCACGCGGAATAAATCCGCGCTCCCCAGCCGCTGCACTTCGCCCTCTTGAACGAATCGCAGCAGCTTTGCCTGCATGCTCAGCGGCAACTCGCCAATCTCGTCGAGCAACAGCGTCCCGCCGTGCGCCGCGTGAATTCGTCCCAGCCTCGATTGCACCGCTCCTGTAAACGCTCCGCGCGTAAATCCGAAAAGCTCGGCCTCCAGCAGACTTTCCGGTATCGCCGCGCAATTCACCACCACAAACGGCCCGCGGCTCCTCCGGCTCACTTCATGAATTCCCCGCGCCACAAGTTCCTTCCCCGTTCCCGTCGCCCCTTGAATCAATACCACCGTGTCTCGCGGCGCCACGAGCCGCGCGAGGCGATACAGCTTCTGCATCCGTTTACTGGTTCCAATCATTCCCGGCAAAGGCTCGCTCCACGCCAGCGGCGCTCGCCTGTGCCCCACAGAACCGTTCGCCCGCTCCGCTCGCGTAATTCGCTCGTCGATGTCGCTCGTTCCCACACTCGCGGCGACGCTGGGCGGTTGATCCAGCCGCACCGTCGGCTCACTCGCCAGTTCCAGCGACATCTGCCCCGCATCCTCGCCCGGCTTCATCATCACCACGTTCAGCCGCGGATACCTTCCTCGAATCGTGGACACCAATTCCGTCACGTCCAGATCATCGATTTGAGGATCGAGCACCATCGTTCCGAACTCGCTTCCTTCCAGCTTCATCAGCGCATCCGCGCCGCCCGCAGCCTCGATCGTCGCCGCCGGCTCCGCCGATAAACATTTCAACACCTGCTCGCGCACCTCCGCGCGAGGACTCACCACCAGCATCCTTCCTTCATTCCGTGTGGACCATTGGGCGCTTGCCGCCATCGCCATTCCCCTTTTTCCCGCCGCGGCTTGCTGCCCACGTCAGGCTCCATCGAGGGCGCTCGCCTCTGCCGCGAGCTGCCCGTACATGGCCCGCCCCACCTCGTCTGCGAACGAGCGGCGCTCAGATCCTCGACAATTTCTATGCCCCCGCCGCCCGCGACATCGTACGATCCGCCGCCGCGAGCTGATACCCCACGCCGCGCACGGTATGAATCAGCTTCCGCTCGCTCGAGGCATCCACTTTTTTCCGGAGGTAATTGATGTACACGTCCACCACGTTCGTCATCGTGTCGAACGACAAATTCCACACGTGCTCGATAATCTGTGCGCGCGTCACGTTCTGTCCCGAATTGCGCATCAGGTATTCCAGCAGCGAAAATTCCTTCGGCGTCAGCTCGATCAACCTCCCTGCGCGCTTCACCGAATGCTCCACACGGTTCAGCTCCAGGTCGTCGATCCGCAAATACCCTTCCGGCGATCGCCCGCCCCTCCGCAAAAGGGCACGCACCCGAGCCGAAAGCTCGTTTGACGAAAATGGCTTCATCACCAGATCGTCCGCGCCCATATCGAGCGCTTCCACGCGGTCTTCGGGTTTATTTCGATTGCTTAGTACGAGGATGGGCAGCTGGTTTCGCGCTTCGCGGATGTGCTTCAACACCTCAAGCCCATCCGGCCGCGCCACATTCAAATCGAGGATCACCAGATCGAATTCCTGGTCCTTAATCAGCGACTCGGCTTCGTCGCCTTGCTTCGTCACTTCCACCGCATAGTGTTCTGTATCGAAACTGCGCTGCAGAAATGCCGCCAGCGCTGGATCACTCTCTGCTAATAGCAAACGCATGGAATTGCTCCTGAGGAAGGGGAGGGCCTCAAGATTTTTTAGAAGGGGAGAAGAATCTAATGAAGGTTGATTCAGGTGTCAAATGAAAAGCGAAACAATAGCTAAGATTTTTTCAAAACAGCAAATTGTGTTTCGAAGTGGAACGATTTCCGGCCGCCGTACCCGGCGATTCCTCACCACTCACGGCACTGTTTGCCGCCCCGCCTACGGATGCGTCATGTCCTCTGGCTTCAGCAGCGCGTCAAATTCCGCCGCCGTTAAATACCCCAGCTTCAGCGCCGCTTCCCGCAAACTCAGCCTCTCGTGATGTGCCTTGTGCGCAATCTCCGCCGACTTGTCGTAACCGATCTTTGGGCTCAGCGCCGTCACCAGCATCAGCGAATTCTTCACGTTCAATTCGATCCGCTCCGCGTCGATCTGCATTCCCTCCACGCAATGCTCGCGGAACGACCGGCACGCATCGGTCAGCAATCGCACTGAATTCAAAAAGTTGTGAATCAACACAGGCTTAAAAACGTTCAACTCGAAATTGCCCTGCGAACCCGCGAATCCAATCGCCGCGTCGTTGCCAAACACCTGCACTGCCACCATCGTCATCGCTTCGGACTGCGTCGGATTCACCTTCCCCGGCATGATTGACGAGCCTGGCTCATTCTCCGGCAACATCAACTCGCCCAACCCCGCGCGTGGACCCGACGCCAGCCACCGCACATCGTTCGCGATCTTCATCAACGACGCAGCCAGCGTCTTCAGCGCCCCGCTCGCAAACACAATCTCGTCATGCGCCGAAAGTGCTGCAAATTTATTCGCGTGCGAACGGAACGGCAATCCCGTCAACTCCTCGATCTTCCTCGCCGCGCGCTCGGCAAACTCGGGATGCGCGTTCAGCCCCGTTCCCACTGCCGTTCCGCCAATCGCCAAATCGTAAAGCCCCGGCAGCACGTCGTTCAGCCGTTCGATGTCACGATCAATCAAATTCACCCAGCCCGAAAATTCCTGCCCCACCGTCAGCGGCGTCGCATCCATCAGGTGCGTCCGCCCAATCTTCACCACACCCGCAAATTCTTTCGCCTTCGCATCCAGCGCGTCGCGCAGCTTTTTCACCGACGGAATCAGCGCCTCCGCCACCCGGCTCGCCGCCGCAATGTGCATCGCCGTCGGAAACGTATCGTTCGACGACTGCGACATGTTCACATCGTCGTTCGGATGCACCGGCTTCTTCGACCCCAGGACTCCCCCCGCGATCTCAATCGCGCGATTCGAGATCACCTCGTTCGCGTTCATGTTCGTCTGCGTCCCGCTTCCCGTCTGCCACACGTGCAACGGAAAATGCGCGTCGAGCTTTCCCGCGATCACTTCATCCGCCGCCTGCGATATCAGCTTCGTCTTTTCATCCGAGAGTTTCCCCAAATCTCGATTCACCAGCGCCGCAGCCTTCTTCAACACGCCAAATGCGCGAATCAGCTCCGGCGGCATCGTGTCGCGGCCGATGTCGAAATGAATCAGCGAACGCGCCGTCTGCGCCCCGTAATAGCGGTCGTTCGGCACCAAAATCTTCCCCATGCTGTCCGATTCGACCCGGTGATTCGCATCCGCCACAACCGCCGCCTTCGATTCCACAATCCCCTCCTGAAATCTCGCGACCGGCGCCGGCCACCTCGCGCCCCCCGCCACGCATATATAAGGATACTGCGAATCCAGCACCCACGCAGCCCAGCGGCCAACCGGACCTCCACCTGCTCTCTCCCCGCCCGCCAAAGCCGGCGTACAGCCGTCCCTCAGCTGTACTTCTGTACAGGAATCGTTTCAGAAACCGCCGGGTTAGTCTCCCGTGCGGCTCGCCTTTTCCGAATTAACATGGATTCAGGCCGCCCGCATCTTGGGAACTTGGGTCCATAGCTTCTGCGCTCGTCCGGCGTAGTGCGCGCAGCAGTCCTCATCGGGGGATGAGTTTCGAATTATGCCGTTCTCGTTCAAGTCTCTGTTTTCCGGCAGTCGCGGCAGCACGCTCACTCTCGATACCGCCCCGCGCGAAGACGCTCCCGCGCCTGAAGTCACCGAGAGCGCCGCAACCCCAGAAACCACCGACGCTCAGGACAACGTTCTGTCCGTTGATTCCGCCACCCCGCTCGCCGCGAATCCGAACGCCGACCCGCTCCAGCAAGCCCTCCTCCGCGAATTCCTCGCGCAGGAATTTCTCGTTCAACAGCAGCAGCCAGCGCCCTCCGACGCCGTCGTCTCTCCCGCTCTCGACGAAAAGCTCGCCGAACCCCACGTCGCCGATCCAACGCCCGTCGGATCGCAGCCTCCGGCTGCCTCCGCTCCCACTCCAAAACTTTTTGATCCCATCGCGCCAGCTGCTCACGAATTAGTCGGCGTGCCCGTGACAAAACCAAAAACCGCGCAACCCAATTTCTACTCCTCAGCCTTCAGCAAGAAAATTGAAGCCTCCGTCCCGGTGGCCGAATCCAAGGCTGACCTCGCTCCCGAAAGCGAGCTCGAATCGGCGCCCGAACCAAAGCTCGAATCAAATCCCAAACCCGAGCCCGCGCCCAAGTTTGAAGCCAAAGCAGAGGCGACCCTCGAGCCCGAAGCCAAGCTCGAGCCGAAAATCGAGTCGAAGCTCAGCGCACCCGTCGATCCCGCAAAAAGCGCCCCAGTTCAGCCGCCCGTCGAAGCCCTCGCCCACACATCGACTTCCGTCGCTTCGTCCCCCTCTCCTGAACTCGACGGAGATGAACTCGACGAAATCGAATCACTCACCGAAATCTCCTTAACCGAAAAGGCGACGCGCGAAACAAATCCGGAAACCGAGCAGGCAGCAGACATCGCCCCCGAACCCGTACTCGACCCGCGCGCCATCGCCACCCCCACCGACATCGACCAAATCCTCGCCACCCTCGGCTCCGTCTCCGCGCCCCAACTCAACGAGCCGACCGGCGAACTCTTCGAAGCTCAAGCCCAAACCGTTCCCGCTCTCGCAGACGTCGCCCCCGACGCCTACGTCCTCAAGCCCCGCGTCGATCCCGGCGAATGGGCCCTCGAAGAAACTCTCGCCGCACACCGCGAGTGGCTCGATTCGCACGGCACAGCCGGCACGCGCGCCGATCTACGCAAAGGCAGCTACGAAAGCACCGAACTGATCAGCGTCAATCTCCGCTACGCCGATCTGCAGGACGTCAATCTCCGCGCCGCCGACTTGCTCCTCGCCGATCTTCGCGACACGTGCCTGGTCCGCGCCGATTTCAGCGAAGCCTGCCTGGTCGGCACTAACCTCGAAGGCGCGAACCTCGAAGGCGCCTCGCTCGAAGATTCCATGGGCCTCGTCGCCCGCCAAATCGCCGGCGCCAACGTTCACGAAGCCTCGCTTCCCGCTCCCGTTCTCGAATTCCGCGCCCTCATTGACTTCGTGCGCTCGGCAAAAATCGCCGTCCGCCTGTTCACCACCACCATCGTCCTCTCCGTCATCGCGCTGCTCATGATTTTCAAAACGCGCGACGTTCAACTCCTCGCCGACTCCGGCATTCTCTCCTTCCTCCCCTCACGCGCTCTCGCCAGCGCGCTGCCCTCCGACCAGCTCTACCTCGTCGCGCCGATCGTTCTGTTCGTCATCTATCTCTGGTTCCTTTACAACCTCCAGCGCGTTTGGGACGCCGTCCTCGAACTCCCCGCCGTCTTCCCCGACGGCCGCACTCTCAATACCGACGGCTCGCGCATCATCTCCGGCCTGCTTCGCACCCACTTTCACTGGATGAACGCGCACGCTCCGTCAACACGCCGCATCGAAAAAACCATTTCCGTCGCACTCGCATACTGGACCGTGCCCCTCGTCATCCTCTGCTTCTGGGCGCGCTACCTCACCGTGCAGGACATTCACGGCACTCTGCTTCACGAACTCCTGATCCTGCTCTCCGCGTCCGTCGCCTTCTACTGCACCACGCGCACCGGCCGCCAATCCGAATCCTGGCTCTCCGCGCCCGAAGATCGCCACCCGATCCTCGACAAGCTCAAACTCATCAAGCCTGAGCACGGACTCGCCGCGCTCGCCGCCGCTCTCACGTTTCTCTCGCTCGGCACCATCTACGGCGTTCCGCGCGATACCGAACGCGCCCCACAATACGGCGCCGCCAACATCCGCCGCTGGGCGCCCACCGTTCTCTGGGCCTTCGGCGTCGATCCTTACGCCGAACTCACCGAAGCCGGCATCTCGCGCCGCCCAGAAGGTTTCGACGGCTCCGAAGCTGCCCTCGCCGGTGTCTCCGGCGCGCATCTCGTCGGCTCGAACTTCCGTTTCGCTCAGCTCTACGGCGGCTTCCTCGCCAACGCGCATCTGTTCCGCTCAAACTTCGATGGCGCCTTCATGTCCCAAGCTGACATGCGCGGCGCCGATCTCAGCCAGTCCACTCTCGAGGCCACCAATCTCGACATGGCCCGCATGAGCCGCGTCAATCTCGATCGCGCTTCGCTCGCCGGCGCCACTCTATCTCGCACCGACCTGCGCAACGCGAATCTCTCTCACGCCACGCTCACCGGCGCCACGCTCATTGACGCCCGCATGGACGGCGCCAGCCTCTACGGCGCGCACCTTGAAAACGCCTCCGCCATCCGCGCCAATATGAACAAAGCCGACCTTCGCGACGCGCATCTCGACAACGCCAATCTCGAGCACTCCGATCTGCGCGAAGCCTACTTCTGGTCCGCCAAGCTGCCCGGCGCGAATCTTCGCAACGCGCAACTCGCCACCGCCATCTTCATCGACGCCGATCTTTCTCACGCGGATCTTTCCGGCGCTCAATTCAACGGCACCGTCCTCAATGACGCGAATCTCCATGACGCTATTCTCGACAACGCCGATGTCCGCGGCGCGCTCCAGCTCAGTGCCGCTCAAGTCTGCACCACGAAATCGCGCAACGGCGCGCAGTTCGACGACGCGCTCGCCGCCCAAATCGACAATCTCTGCGGCACCGGCCCGCACGTCGCATCACCGGCCCCAACCTCCACACCCGCAGCAGCAACGCCCGCACCGACCGCAACAGCCGCGCCCGCGTCCAAACTCGACGCAAAGCCCGCCCAGAAGTCCGCGTCTCACTGACAAACCCGCCCACATCAGCTAAAATTTATAGCTGCACTGCGCGTCCGGAGCGCCAACGCCCGTCAAGCGTCCGCACGCACAGCCGTCCCGTTGTCCGACAACATCCGGCACATCCTGCCGCCACGGAGCACTCGCTTACTTGAAGTCTGACCAATCAACGCTTCAGCGCCCACCCTCTCCATCGTCGTTTTTCACCGACGCGCGCTGCTGGCTTCTTCTCATCCTCACTTGGGCCATCGTTTATCTTCCTGGCCTGTTCCGCCCGCCGCTTCTCGACGATGCCGACTCCGTCCACGCCGAAGCCTCGCGTGAAATGCTCTTCAACCACGATTGGGTCACGCTCTACACCGACGGCCTCCGCTACCTCCAAAAGCCGCCGCTTCTCTACTGGGCCGTCACTATCTCCTACAAACTCTTCGGCGTTGGCGAATGGCAAACGCGCCTTCCCCTCGCCCTCTGCGTCTTTGGCCTCATCGCCGCAACCTTTATATTCGGCCGCCGTTATTTTGGCCGCGAAGGCGGTTTCTACTCCGCCGTCATCGCCGGCACTTCGCTCGGTGTATTCGTCTTCACGCGTTTTCTGATTTCAGACGTCCTCATCGCGATGTTTCTCACCGCGTGTCTTTATCTCTTCCTCCGCGCGTCGGAAGAAGCACAGCCTTCGCGTTGGCTCTGCTGGGGCATCGCAGCGGCAATCGCGCTCAACGTCCTCGCCAAAGGCCTCATCGCCATCGCCTTTCCCTGCCTGATCATTCCGGTCTATTTATTCCTGATTGGCGACCTGAAAAAAATCTTCAAGCTCCACCTCATCTCCAGCGCCATCATTTTCTTCATCATCGCCGCGCCGTGGCACATCCTCGCCACGCTCCGCAATCCCGCCATTCCCGGCACCGGCGCCAAAGGTTTCTTCTGGTCTTACTTCATCAACGAACACCTGATGCGCTACATCGGCAAGCGCGTCCCCTACGACTACGACAAAGTCGATCTCGGCCTGTTCTGGGGAATGCTGCTGATCTTCCTGATTCCCTGGATTGTCTTCCTGATTCCGGCGCTCCGCGAAATTCCCGCCAAAATGAAAACCTGGCGTTCGAATCTGGATTCACGCTCGCGCGCCAATCTCTTCTGCGCGATCTGGGCCGTGATGATCATGCTGTTCTTCAGCTTCTCGAGCCGCCAGGAATACTATTCGCTTCCCGCCATTCCCGCGCTTGCTCTGCTGATCGGCGGATGGATGCAGCGCGAAAGCGAATCCGCACCGGGTAGCCGAGAACGCCGCGCCGGCCGCGCCGCCTCCCTCGTTCTCGTCGCCATCGGCATTGCCGCCTTCGCCGCCACAATGTGGCTCATCTCCCAAACGCATCCGTTTCCGCCGGGCACAGACATCGGCGCCGTCCTCACTCCGCATCCTTCGCGCTACAAACTCTCGCTCGGCCACATGGGCGACCTTTCCGTCGAATCCTTCGGCCTGTTCCGCGCGCCGCTCTGGGAAATCGGCGTCGGCATGCTCCTCGGCTCGCTTCTCAGCTGGTTCTTCCGCCGCCGCAATCGCGCCATCGCCGCAAACTTTGCCCTGCTCGCCATGTCCATCGCGATCTTGTTCTGCGTGTGGCAGGGTTACAGGATTTTCTCGCCGGAACTCGAATCGAAGGAAATCGCGCTCGAAATCAAAAAGCTCTATCAGCCCGGCGAAACCATCGTCATCAATGGCGTGTACGAAACCGGTTCTGACCTGAATTTCTACACCGGCATCCAGGTCCACGTGCTCAACGGCGTCGCCGGAGATCTCTGGTTCGGCTCATTTTGGCCCGATGCGCCTCACGTTTACGAAACCGATGACTCGTTCGTAAAACTCTGGAACGGTCCGAATCGCGTCTATCTCTTCACGCCCGAATATCTAAAGGATCGCGCGCTCAAGAATCTCGACCCGTCCACCGTTTACGTTCTCACGCGCCGCGGCGGTAAAGTCGTGTACACCAATCGCCCAATAAACTCAGCTTCGAGCGCCACCGAGCCCGGCTCGATCCGTTCTCATGCACCAGAAAACTTCAGCGCGCACGCTCTCCCGCCGCCGTCCGCGGGCCGCGCCGATCTTCGCACCAATTAATTTATACTTGCACTCGGAGGACACACGATGCACCCATGGCACGATCTAAGTCCCGGCGAACACATCCCGCACGAGTTCCTCTCCGTCATCGAAATTCCGCTCGGCTCGAGCGTAAAATACGAACTCGATAAAGGCAGCGGCATTATCAAAATGGACCGCGTCCTCTATTCCGCCGTGTACTACCCGGCGAACTACGGCTTCATCCCGCAGACGCTCGCCGAAGATCACGATCCGCTTGACGTGCTCGTCCTCTGCCAGGTTCCCGTCGTGCCTCTCACCATCATGCACGCCCGCACCATCGGCCTGATGGCCATGATCGATTCCGGCACGAAGGATTACAAAGTCATCGCCGTCGCCACCGCCGATCCTGAATACAACTCCTATCACGAAGCCAGCGAGCTTCCGCCGCACAAGCTCGCCATGGTGAAGCGCTTCTTCCAGGATTACAAAAAGCTCGAAGGCAAAATCGTCGAAGTCGAAGACATCCAGCCCGCCGCGGTTGCGTATCCCGTGATCGAGCAATCGCTCGCGCGCTACGACAAAAAACGCCGCGCCGGCCACCACAAAAAGCACTAATCGTAAGGGCGTAGTTTAGCCCCGCCGATTCGGGCGGGCGGACCTTTAGGTCCTCCGTAACCGGGATGAGAAACTCAGGGCTTTAGCCCCTGAAGCCAATCGCATCTGCCGCACGAGAAAATCACGCGGCCCGAAAGGATCAAGCCATGAACCGATTCGTCCGTGCAGCATTGTGCGTCGCCTTCGCGTGCGCCCCCTCCACCATCATCACGCGCGCAGCCTCGCCCGCCGATCAACTCGGCACCGTCGAATTCCCCAACACCTGCGCCGCCGCCGCGAAGCCCTCGATCATCTCCGGCGTCGCGTTCATGCACTCCTTCCAATACCAGCAATCCGAGGAAGCGTTCGAACAAGCCGCAAAAGCCGATCCCAACTGCGCCATCGCTCTGTGGGGCGAGGCGATGGCCCGCTACCACCAGCTTTGGGACAATCCCGACGCCGACGCTCTCGCAAAGGGCCGCGCTGAACTCGCCGCCGCGCAAAAACTCCACACCGGCACTCCGCTCGAACGCGGCTACATTGATGCCGCCGCAATTTATTTCAAAGACGATCCGAAGCTCACCTACGCCGACCGCACTCGCGCCTACTCCGAAGCGATGGCCAAGGTCCACGCCGCGAATCCCAACGACGTTGACGCTTCCACCTTCTACGCGCTCTCCCTGGTCTCGCTCGCCTACAAAGACGAAAAGAGCGCCAACGACCTGCGCAAACAAGCTCTCGCCATTCTCCAGCCGCTATTCGCGTTGCACCCGAATCATCCCGGCGTCGCGCATTACATCATTCACGCCGCAGACACGCCACAGCTTGCCCCGCAGGGGCTCGACGCCGCACGCGCCTACGCCAAAATCGCGCCCGATTCCGCGCACGCTCTGCACATGCCGTCGCACATCTTCGTCCGCCTTGGCCTCTGGCAGGAATCCGTCGATTCGAATATCGCCGCTTCCAACGCAGCCGCCGAAGCCGAGAAAGCGCACGGAGGCGAAGACCACTATCAATTTCACGCGATGGACTACCTCGCTTACAGTTACGTGCAGATGGGACAAGCCGCCAAAGCCGACGCTGTCCTCGCCGACTTGAAAAACGTTTCCGGCGCCAGCGCTCACCATATCGCCACGCGCCAGTCCTACCTCGACGCGCGCAACGCGCTCGACCTTCACCGTTGGAAAGATGCCGCCGATCTTCCGGTCCTCGATGTCGAACAAGCGGATCTCGTTCCCACCTATTGGGCGAAATCCATCGGCTCGGCGCGTACTGGCGACGCGACCGCTGCAAAAGCCAATCTCGATAAGCTTGTCGTCGCTGTCGCCGCTCGCAATGAGCGCGACAAAAAAGACGGCAACGAAGTGAAAGACGGCAAGCCCGTCGATCAACTCGAAGCCGAAGCATGGGTCGCGTTCGCCGAAAAACGCGGCGACGACGCCGTCACCGCAATGCGCGCCGCTGCCGAACGTCAGGAAAGCGAAGACTTCGAAGACGTCGTCATCCCCGCCCGCGAAATGCTAGGCGACCTCTACCTCGAACTGAATCGCCCCGACCTGGCCGTGAAGGAATATCTCGCCACTCTCAAAAGCGTCGCGCCCAACCGCTTCGACTCGCAGTTCGGCGCCGCCGTAGCCGCCAATAAAAATAACGATCCCGGCAACGCCCGCGACTACGCCGTAGCCCTTCAACATCGCTGCGGCCCTACCGCCGACCGCCCCGAAATCCGCCAACTAAGCCTGACCATCGACAAGCGCTGGCCCCACTAATCGAGCGCAGCGAGATGTAGCTTAGACTTTCGAGTCTGAGCGGGACCAACTCTCAGTTGGTCCCGGGTTGAGCCATCCCCCCAAATCCACCAACCCTCCACTCAATTACCGCCAAACGTTACAGTGCTCTGTGTGGCATAGACATTGTCTGTGTGCTTCTGTCGCAGCAGCCACCTCACCAAATTTACGTGCCCTCCAACCAAGCACCACCACGAGTTACCGTGCTCTGTGTGGCATAGACATTGTCTGTGTGCTTCTGTCGCAGCAGCCACCTCACCAAATTTACGCGCCCTCCAACCAAGCACCACCACGAGTTACCGTGCTCTGTGTGGCATAGACATTGTCTGTGTGCCTTTGCCTTTGCCTTTGCCTTTGCCTTTGCCTTTGCCTTTGCCTTTGCCTTTGCCTTTGCCTTTGCCTTTGCCTTTGCCTTTGCCTTTGCCTTTGCTGTTGTCTTTCCTTTTTTCTCCCCCTCCCCCAGGCGATACTCAGGCGAACTGTACGGAGCAGCCCCAAATCTGCCCTCCCGTCCAGTTGTCCCACCCTTTCGCCTCTCGTCATACTGAACTCGGGATTCGGCCCTCCTCTCAGGGCCTTGTTTCACCGCTGTTCTTGGGAAAACAGTGCCAAACCTCTCGACCGCAGTCCCACCGTTCCGCGCTTTCGCTCTTCGTGTCTCGCGACGCTTCGCGCGCATCCGCGCGTCTCAATCTTTTCATTTCACCGCCGTCCGTTCTGAACTAGCGCGCTCGCTCACTTCGCCGCTCGCGCCGTGTGCCGCAATGCACGCTGAGATTCGCAGGAGGTCCCAATGACTCACAGACTCCTTTTCGCCACCGCCATTCTCTCCGCCGCCGCAGCCGCCGCCGCTCCGCAAGCCGGCGCCGCACCCACCATCGGCGTGCGCTGCGCACCCAACGACGATCGCGTCTGGGTCTATGAATCTCTCGTCGATTTCAACGTCGAAACCAAACTCAAGTGCGGCGACCAGGTCGAAATCCTCGACCGCGTAAAGGGCTATGTAAAAGTTCGCACCAGTGCCGGCGATGAAGGCTTCGTCGCCGATACCGCGTTCCCGAAATCCGCCATTCCGCCCGAGCCCGAAGATCACTCTCATGATTTACAAGCTGTCTCGCAACATATGCTGGCCAACCAGCGCAATCATCCAGCGCCCACCGTTGACGCATCCTCTTACGTCACCACCGCTCCGGCGATCAGCGCGTCCGCCGTCACCGCCGCGCCCGCTCCCCACCCGCAGCCCGCGCCGACGCCAAGCGTAGCCGCCGTGACAAAACCGACTCCCGCTCCAGCTCCAACCGTCGCAGCCGCAGTTCCTGCTCCACAGCCGGCACCTCAGCCTGTCGCACAACCAACGTCTGCTCCGGCCGTAGCTCTAGCCGCGCCCGCTCCCAAGCCAGCGCCCGCTCCTCAACCCGTTGCGCAACCAGTTATCGTCGCAGCCTCAACGCCGGCGCCTCAACCGCAACCCGCGCCAGTCACGCGTCCCGCGCCTCCCACCGTTGCTCCGAAACCAGCCGCAGCTCCCGCGCCCGCTCCCCAGCCGGCGCCGGCTGTCGCCGCGTCAACGCCAGCTCCGGCAGCGCAGGAAGTCGAAGTCACGCTCTCCACCGCCACGCCAGCGCCTCAACCGCAACCTGCTCCGCGCCCCGCGAGCTCCGTCGCATCTCCGCCGGCTCCGGCTGTCGCCTACGCCGCGCCCGCTCCTGCGCCGCAACCCATCGTCCAGCCCGCCGTGCAGCCCGTCGCCGCGAAACCTCCCGTCGATCCCGACACCGAAGAAGAAACCTACGCGCCGCACGTCGAGTCCACCGCCAATTGCAACTCGTTCTTCGTCGCCTACGGCCTCTCACCCAACCAGTACAAATGGATCGAGCAGAATCGCAAAAAAGCGTTTCCCACCGTTTGCCCGGCTCCCACGCAAGCGATGGTCGATTACATCGTCATCTTCACGCACGACGTTGATTTCTACAGCGTCACCATGCCCACGCAAGTTCATCACGAAGCCAACGGCTTCTCCGACTGGGCGCCGCTCGAAACCGTGGACTCCGCCGTCATGTCCCCCTCCGACGCGAACAAGAGCCATCACGAATACGTGTTCGTCTTCCACGCGCGCCGCGGCACCTACGATCCGTCCGCATTCTCCGCGCGCCGCAAGCCGCTCTTCTCGAAAGACGAAACCAACTTGCTCGGCTCCCACGGCGGCTTCCGCACTGTGATGGACGCCCTGACCTGGATCGAAACCACAGGCGCCACCCGCGAATCCGCGCAGCAGCGCTAACGCGTCCGATAAGGCCCAAGCCCTGTCGGCGTCTCACACGCTTCAGCTGGCGACTTCCCGCTTTTCGCGCGGGCGTTGTTTCTCAAACGCCCGCGTCATCCTGAGCGCAGCGAAGGACCCCTCCCCGCTTTGGTTCGTGCGAACGGCCCTTGAGGGCCGTCATCCAGAGACCCGTTCACGGGTCGAAGGATCTGTCTTCGCTTTCCCCTCCGCTTCCACACACACCAACCCGCAACCTCACACTCACATCCCTCCCTAAAAATTTCCTAATGCCGCGCCCCTCTCTTTACGCTTCTGTCTCCCATCCAAAAACAAAGCACCCATCCATCTTCAATTTGCATCACAATAAGATATGACCATCGCGCAAGAACCAGTCGCCGCGCAAACCGAATCCGCGCTCGAAACGAACGCAGCGCTCGCGCCGTCCGCGCACACACAAAAAAGCCCGCGCCCCAGCATCGGCGCAGGCGAAATTCTCGGCGCATGGGGCCGCATCCTATCCGGCCACGCGCCTATGCTCTCGATTGAAATTACACGCGAGTGCCCGCTCTCCTGCCCCGGCTGTTACGCATACGGCGAACAGCACCTCGGCGGCGGCATCACGCTCAGCGAACTCAACGACAAACGCGGCGACGATCTCGTCAACGGCGTCATCGCCCTCGTCAAAAAGCACAAGCCCTTGCAAGTCTCTCTCGTCGGCGGCGAACCGCTCGTCCGCCACAAAGAACTCAGCCGCATCCTCCCCGTGCTCTCCGAAATGGGCGTCTTCACCATGGTCGTCACCAGCGCCGTGATCCCCATCCCTGCCGACTGGATGAAGCTGCCGCGCGTCCGCATCGCCGTCTCCATCGACGGCTTGCCCCAGGATCACGACGTCCGCCGCAAGCCCGCCACCTACGAACGCATCCTCAAGAACATCGCCGGCCGACAGGTCAATATTCACTGGACCATCACGCGCCAGATGCTCTCCACGCCCGGCTATCTCGAGGAGTACGTCGCGTTCTGGACCGCGCGTCCCGAGGTCAATCTCGTCTGGTGCAGCCTGTACTCGCCGCAGATCGGCGAAGAGTCCTCCGAGAAACTCACGCCGGAAAATCGCGCGCAACTCGCCGCCGAACTTCCCGCGCTCGCCAAGACCTACAAAAAATTCCTCTTCAACGAAGCGATGGCGGAAGCCGTTCTCCATCCACCCGCCAGCCCGGACGCTTGTATATTTGCCAAGATGTCCACTAATTATTCCGCGGACTTCAAAAGCCGCGTCGAGCCCTGCGTCTTCGGCGGCACGCCCGACTGCTCCAACTGCGGTTGCGCCGCCAGCATCGGCCTCGAAGCCCTGCTCAACCGAAAAATCGCCGGCCCCGCCCGCATCGGCCACTTCGTTCGCGGCTCGGTCGCCATCGGCTCGGTGATGAATCGCGTCAAGTCCAACAAATTCGCGCCGCAGCGTTGGTCCGGCGTCGTCCCCAAACCGCCCTCGACCGACGACAACCTAGTCCAAATCCAGTCGTAGCACGTCCGACAGGGCCCAAGCCCTGTCGGCGTCTCACGAGCTTTAGCTCGTACTCTCCCACACGCTACAAACCCGGCTTCAGCCGCTGAAGCGGTTCGATTGGCGCCCCACATGCGTACGAGCTAAAGCTCGTACCTTACACGCCGCTCGCCCCGTTGACGTCATCCAGAGACCCGTTCACAGGTCGAAGGATCTCTCCCCGCTTTCGCTTCTCGCGCGGCGCTTTGCGCAGCAGCCGCGTCATCTGAATTCGCGCCACAGCGCGAATTCACACTGAGGAATGCCTGCTTGCCCCGACACAGGAGGGGTGGCATGACGAACGTGCCCCTCCCCGTCTCTCTTGCAGTTGACGTCATCCAGAGACCCGTTCACGGGTCGAAGGATCTCTCCCCGCCCCCGCTTTCCTGTTCCCCCTTCCCGCTTCGCTTCACTGCCGATAAAAATTCACCCTCCCCACCTCCAGCACCGGGCTCAACTCCCGCACCAACTCGATCAACCCCGCCGTGTTCGTCTTCCTCACAATCCCATCGACCACCGCGTCCAAAAACCGCGCCTTGCGAAACAGCATCTCGCCGTGCCAGCAAAATAAAATGATCGGCACGTTGGGCATCAGCTGCTTCAACGCGCGCGCCGCCGCAACGCCGCCCATCACCGGCATCACAAAATCCAGAATGATCACATCGGGTTTGTACCGCTTCGCGAACTCCACGGCTTCTTGCCCGTTCGTCGCCTGTGCGCACAGCTCGTAGCCAGGCTCGCACCGGAACAGCTCGCCCAGCATCCGCCGCATCATTACATCGTCGTCTGCAAACAGAACTGTTTTCGCCATGGCGGCGTCCAGTTCCACACCACACCGGCGCAGTCGGGCGGGCGCGCGCAAACGCACTTCGCCCTGGGTTGTCCCGGCGCTCGGTCGGAAAGTGTGGACAGATCCATCCTGTGTCCCCGCTTGTCGGTTTACACAGTGGACGCCGTAGGAAGGAGAGCTGGCCGGCGAGGATTGTGTGAAGAGACGCCCCCAATGTACGCCACCGTACAAAGCAGCGCAAGCACACGTCCGACACGGCCCAAGCCCTGTCGTCCCCGCCCCCACCTTGCGCCGTCATCCAGAGACCTATTCACAGGTCGAAGGATCTCTCCCCGCCTTCTTGTCCTCGTTCCCCGATTTCGCCCTTCGCCCGGCGCACTCGCGCAGCAGCCGCGTCATCTGAATTCGCCCCACAGCGCGAATTCACACTGAGAGAGCCCAGTGGGCTTTCGAACGTGTATTCCCCGTTATCGTGTTCCGTTCGTCCCGCGCTCGCGCACGCCTTTGATTTTGTCTTGGCTGGAAATCGACTGCTCTGCGACGGGAGCGCTTTTGGTCGGCGTTCGCTAGATGTGCCATCTAGTGCCGATTAGAACGCGCCTCCGCCGGACCTCCAAGCGCTCGCCTATACGTAGCCAACCTGCTTGCCCAGAGCCGCGCGATCAGAGACCCGTGAACGGATCGAAGGCTCTCTCTCCGTTCCCCCTATCCACTGGATTTGTGTGTCTAGCCTCCGGCTGCCTCCCATGCATCACGACAAACCGACTCTCTTCGCAGCTCACGGCTTTAGCCGTGAGAATAAATCCTCGCGATCCGCGATCCACTAAGGCGCGCGAGTTCTCTGCCCTCCAGAGGGCTCGCGCAATTTTCAGGTTTTCATTCCAAAAATTGCATGCCCCGAAGAGGCGGGTGCTACGACTTTCCACGGGCGGCAATTGATTGTATAAATCGAACGGTCGTCGTTCGCTCCACTTTGGGCCAAGCGAAAGGCTCTGAGGCCAGATCGCTCAACAACGGTACTCCCAAAAGTCGACGCGAAGCGGCCGCGTTCGCGCCTTTTTTCGCAGTCGAGTACTTTACGAAGTACTCGCGCAACATCCTGTCGATCTCTGCGTCCAAATTAGCGAAGGCTTGTTTGTCGTTGCAAAACGAGTAGCTATGTCCCCAGCCGTTGACCATTCCCGATGTATTCAATAAGGTTCGGAGGAAGCTGAATGTGGAATTCGCCTTCGGGCTGTCAGCGGCGAGACGAAAGTCCGCGTCAGTAACCGCAAGTTCGCTACGAATCTTTTCCAGAAGTTTCTTTCTCGACCCACGGGATGGCGTCAGGTGGCCATTTCCAATCTCGATTCCGAGAAACTCAAACCGTTTCTCCATAAAACCTTTGAACGTCTTCTTCGCAGAGGCGCTTAATCCATGCCGCCTCAAGATCTTGCACGCCTCAGAAAAGGCTCGTTCGGCCGTATCTGGATTAGTTGAAAGAATTGCAAAATCGTCGATGTAACGTATGCAGAGTACGTCTCCCGAATTCATCTCCTTATCAAATTCAGATAAAAGGATGTTTCCGAGAAGAGGCGAAAGCGAGCTGCCTTGAGCTACCCCGATGTCCTCGAGTGGAAAATCCGACGCCCGGCTCCCAAGCGCTGTAAGGTTTTCTAATTCCACCGTGATCGCTTGCTCGAAAATCCTAAAAAACGAGGGCTCACGCACAGCGTCTTCAACGACGGCGAGAATTTCGCGTTTCGGAATGTTGTCAAAAAACGAGGAAATGTCTGATCGGATCACGAATTTCGCGCCGTATTCGATTCCCCTTAACACCTCGGCGATTGCGGCAGGCACAGCCGCCAACTGGCTGCCGGACTCCTTTTTCACTCCGCCAAAACTGAACGGATTATTGGATAGCGCGGAAATCGTCGGAACGGTGAGCAATACATCGTGAACGGCACGTTGTACGATGCGGGAATCAATCGGGGCGACGATGATCGGACGGATCGCGTCCTTATCGCGTTTTGGAATCGCAACTCCCTTCGCGGGACCGAACTTAAATTTCCCCAAGTTCAACTGACGCTGAATACGATCCAAATGAGCATCCGCGTCTTCTGCGAACTTTGCGATCTGGCTTCGAGTTTCGGCAGATTGCGAACTACGCGCGTTGGCGAGAACCACCCGCCACGCTTTGGCAAGCGTAGGTTTAGAGCGCAGTAGTTTGAGAAGAGAACGGGGCATGGTTGCTTGGAGGGCCTGCAGGTGCACCCAACCCGTCCGGTAAACTTTACCCCTCAGCGGCGGTACCTTTCGGCCCGAGCCGCTCGTACGAGACTTTCGCCTCGACGCCGTCTGGCAAGCCACCCTGTCGGTTGATACCGACCGAGTGTGCCAACCATCCGAGAAAGATCGCCACAATCGAGGCGCTTACGCGCTTAGATTTGCAGCTACGTCGAACACCAACTTTTTACGATGCCTAGTCATTCTGTCGCTCCCCTAGCGTAACTTTTTCGAGGTCGCGCGCAACTGATTTTGGCCTCGTACCTCCCAGCCTCACCCGAAAAGAATGTCGATCAGCCGCCCTGCAGTTCCACGTGAGTGAAAGGGTTACGGCTGCTTCAAATTCGGACGAGTCGGGCGAACTCTCAGCGGCGGTACCTTTCGGCCCGAGCCGCTCGTACGAGACTTTCGCCTCGACGCCGTCTGGCAAGCCACCCTGTCGGTTGATACCGACCGAGTGTGCCAACCATCCGAGAGCGTCACACTTAGAGTTTAAGTCAATCGACAGAAGCCCTGCAACTCCCAGGACTTTTTCACGCAGAGAGGGTCGCTAGAGGATCTTCTTCCCCATCATTCGAAACACCGCCAACAGCGCACATGTCTGGATGATGCTCGCCGTGAACTTCGGCCACGCAACCGAGAAAATTGAGCGAACCGTTAGCGAAGCGACCTTGGACAAATCCATACCTATAAACGTTCCGGCAACAGACGAAACAAGGAGCGCAACGACCACTACTGGCCAGAACAAGAATGATTCGGTCATGTGATACCGGACCGTTCCATCCGCTATGAGTATCGGAGGCTTGCCTGCTACGTCGACCGGAGACAACTGAATCACTCCGGTATCGTCTTCGGCGTAACGCTCAGCGATAAATGGATGTAGAACGCTATTCGCACGTGAGTCGACGCTGACCGTTGTTGTTCCCTGCGAACGAAGGCTGTCACCGAGCGTGATTTCAGCTTGAACCTTCGCGCTCTGATCGGTGCGTTGGGCTGGGAAACGATAAGTAAGCCGAAGTCGATAGTTCTTGTTTCGTCGGAATTTGTAAGAAGCTTCGCCTTTGCGGACAACAACAGGAGCTTGGCGAGTAAGGTCCGAAGGCCCGTATACGTCGAGCCGGATAAAAACTGGCTCTTGCAGTGGGTTCGAAGCGAACGCCCGGACATCAGACAAACGTTCGACGAGCGCGGTCCATGCCTGCTCGCCATTCTTGTACCCACCGTCGGGTTTGACTTCGGAATCAGTCAAAATTACATACGACCCATCGTTTCTGTTCTCCGGATCGCCGCCAGTTAACCTCGGAATGTTCTTAACTGTTAACGCTCGGAATAGCTCGGCACTGAACGCGAGCGAGTCCTGTGGGTAAAGAAACTCGCCAAGTTTGAGGTCTAAATATAAATACTCGTCGTTTTCGCGACTCGTCAAATACGTTCCTCGGCGAATGGGATGGTAAACGTATCCACCTGCGGCGAAACGATCAATGAAACAAATAATTGCCTCCGTCCCCTTCCGAAGTTTCAGCACTTTCTTTCGCGTATCAGCCGGCACGTGAAGCGGTTCGCCGCTAGAGCGATACCGATATTCGTTGTTGTAACCGTTCGGGAGGTAGATCGTGTTAAGGGTGTTGGTGGTATACAAACGACGAAAGGCCGAATTGAATATATAGAGCATCTTCACCTCGAGCCGACACCGCGATTGCGAGTCCAAGAAGCCGTTCAGTGCGGACACGGCCAAATCTTATGTCAGTTGTACGTTCGTCCGATTCCTTCCAGGCAGCTCCTACCTGTTGACCGAACACGAACCAGATCTGAAATCACCATCGGTGCGATTTTCTCCGCGTCGCGCCGCGGATAGGGGCGTATGAGAGCTTGCAACCTATCTGCAAATCTCGCCTTCACTTTTCGCGGCGCCTGAACAAAAATATATCGATATTTGGATGAAAGTGGCCTTTTTACGACTTTCGGATCGATTCTCCGAAGAACAGACATAGCCCGCGTGCCGAACCGTTTGCGCACCATCCAGCCACTCATCGATTTCCCATTGATCACATAATTCGATTGATTCTTCGGCGCCGTCACGCCCGTGTAAAGCGCATTACAAGCTTGATAGATTGTTCCAACTTCATTGTACTCACGATCGGAATACGCAACGATTACGCAATCGCCTCGATCGCTTCGAAACGCACGCATCGCACCACTGACAATTCTGCTCGGCGTATTCATAGTCGCCGTTGGAACCGTGCCGCCTCGACAAAGTTGGTATACGGGCAGAGCAAATTCGGCGGCAAGGCGCGCGATTATTCCTCGCGACGGTGCAAAGCATGTCGTACCGAACGACACCACGCCGAGCACCTCGGTGTCTTCACTTGCCGCCCAATGCCACACTCCGAGCCCACAGTTTCCCAAATGTTCATAGTTCTCAAAGAATGTGTTAGCTTCCTTTAAATTAACTTTCGTGAAATACATGAGCAGCAGCGTAGTTCGAGAGCGGGCACAACTCCAGTCCAAACGTCGAATGGGTTTCAGTTTGGTCAACCCGTAGCCCAATAAGCTCGGTTTTTTTGACCTTCTACGCGACTCGCCATGCACCCACCTTTATTGACTTTTGTTAATCAGTGTGATATTTTGAAAGGAGATTTAACAGAAACAAATTCTAATGCACCGCGCCGCTTCACTCCTCGGCGCCGGACGCAACTCCACCGGCATGAAACCCCACCTCGCCCCACCCTTTCATCCGTACTTCTACGTAAGTATTCCCCGCAAATCCGCCCCAACCCGAATTTCTAATCGACATCTCGTACGATTAGAATGTGATGTAACTTCAAGAAAACAAACGAAGGGGCCACGTTCTAATCGGCACTAGATGGCACATCGAGCGAACGCCGATCAAACGCGCACTCGGGCCAGAACACTCAACCTCCACTCAAGTCAAAACCAAAGGCGTGCGCGAGCCCTCTGGACGACAGAGAACTCGCGCAACTTAGCGGTACGCACCGTTCTTTTCCCCAAAATCTCAACCCGGATCCCAACCGAGAAAACGTTTGCTAATCGGAGTGCTCGCCGATTAGAAATGCCCGAAACTTATAGAAAACAAACGACGGCACCCCTTTCTATTCGACACAAATTTACCCACTCACGTTTTTGCCTTTCTTTCGCTCATTTCGCGAGGACCGCGAAATGACCCTGAGGAATCCCAGTGGGATTGACGACGATACGGGTCTTCCCCTAGCAGTGACGGTTTTCGCGGCTCTTTGTCGCATTGGGAAGTAAGGTACGACTTCCCTGCTCAAGGAGGGCGCGGATGGCTGGCTACAACGTGCAACAGATGGGCGGTTCCACAGAAATTTCCACGGTGCCGGAAACGGTGCCGCAACCGTGGCTGTTGATCGCGATTCCGGGCGTGCTGCTGTGCCTGATCGCGCTATCGATCAGCATTTTCGCGGGGCTCATCGCCGCCGCTTCTGCTACGGCGCGATGTACCTGCTGACGCATTCCAAGCAAGCGACGCAGTACCGCACGCCGTCGAAATTCACGGTGACCGACAGCGGCATCAATGTGAACGGGACGGCGATCCCGCGCGACGCGATTCACCGGGTGATCGTCCGCAACCACGTGCTGAAGGCCGCGGGCGACGTGATCGTCGTAGCCGACCCGCACCCCAACAGCGGCCAGCAAAACACCGTCGCGGGGATGAACTGGGCGGTGCAGAAGCTGGGTCCGATTTCGTATCGAGTGGATGCGGAGGCGCGCGGCGTACCGACGACGCTGGCCGGGGGCTCACCGAGCCGACGGCGTTTGCGATCATGGCGGATGTGAACAAGGTGCTGCACCTCCAGGCGAGCGCATAAATCGTGTGGCACAGACTTTCAGTCTGTGGGAGTAGCTTTTAATTCACCGCGTAGCAGTCGAGGTCGTTGGCGAAGTCGAGCGGGCCCGTAGCGCTTGCGAATCTCGGCTTCTGTGGCCGCCTCTTTGCCGAGCGTGCGCAGCATGCGGTGCGAGAGGACGAGGCGCTTCACATGCGCGTCGGCGGGATCTGCCGATCACCGACGGCGGCATGTGGAGGTTGCGTTCGACGCCGGTGGCGCCTTCGGGCACGGCGTTGTGCGCGATGAAAAGGTCGGCGCCTGTGGCGAGCGCGGTGAGGCCGCCCGCGCCGTTGGTGTCGCCGCTGAAGACGATGGATTTGCCGGCGATGTCGATGCGCCACGCGAGCGCCGGGAAACCTCCGTGGATCACGCGGACGGAAGTCGCGGTGAAGTCTGGCGTCGTGAGTTGGAGCACCGGCTTGTCGGTGCCTGCGACGTTGTGCGGCTGAATTTTGTAGGCGCCGTCTTCGGCGGGCTCGTAGAGTTCGCTCAGGTAGCGGTACACGCCTTTTTCGCTGAAAAAATCGGCGACGAATTCGGTGGTGGAGGGCATGAAGTTGTTGCCCTCGGGGCCGTACACGGGCAGCGCGCGCGTGCGGTCGCCAAACCACGAGGATTTGATCAGCGCGGCGAAGTCGCCGGAGTGATCGACGTGGAAGTGGGAGAACAGGATCGCGTCGAGCTGCGACATGCGCGCGCCGGATTCGCCGAAGCGGAGGGCGGAGCCGCCGCCGGCGTTGATGAGGACGCGCGAGCGGCCGTCCTGCCAGATGAGGTAACTGGTCATCGCGCGCTTGTCGGCCAGCTCGGGGCCACCGGACCCGAGCACCTGCACGGCAACGCCGTGCGCCCCGCACGCTTGAGACTGCGCAGGCGCCTGAGCCGCCGCCCCCGCCGCCTGTGACGCCGCCGGCAGCTGCGCTCCTGGCGTGGCCTGCGCCTCAGCCCCACGCACGGACACAAAAACAAAAATAATAAGGATCACAACGAGCCGAAGGATAGTGCGATCGGACAGAGCAGAACTCCCAAACTTTTGGTTCGTAGTTTTTGGCGGCTGATGGGCGGGCGATTTCAAACCACGCTGCGATAGCATCTTACGCACGACTCTCATTTTGCGCTGGCCTGACAATTTTTCTTCAAGCTGATCCAGTGGACTCCGTTGGAGTCGAACACCAAAGTGTCCACCACCCCGCCGACGTTCTTCGAACCGTTAATCACCGTCCATCGAACGATCTGTGTAATTCGCATTTGTTCAGTCTCCGCCTCGGACTTTCCCACTGAGTCACGGTTGAACTCATCGTTCGCGGCTTCAGCACGGGCGGACGTTCCGCTGATTAACTCAGCCGCTACAGGAATTTCGCTGCCCATGAAAGACGTCGATGGTCGATTCCAATCATCGTTCGTCGTCTTGATCGTCGAAGCGGTGTCATCAATGCGGATTACCACGTGGACTGCCTTCATACTTTCGTCTGAACTCTTACCAGCAAAGACTCCCTCTACGATGATTTTGGTTTTCGCGTCCACGAGTTGAAGGACTTCTTTCGGGTGGGCCTGAATCATCGGTTCGAATATTGTCGCGCTCGCGATTCCCATTCCTGCGCTACGGCCTCAACTAGCTCCCTGTTTTTTCCCTTTGGTTTCGCCGAGACCATTCGGAAAGACGCGAGCGCCGTGTCATAGGCATCCCACACGACGGATTGCTTTCCCGTACCTCCCACGACATGGTGGTTGCCGGTCCCGGTGAACACAACCTTGTCCGCGAATGAGCTAATCTTGCATGCGTCGTCTTGGAATTTTCCGCCTGGCAACGTATCGCGACTATCCGCAGCAATGATGATTCTCTCCCGCGCGACATAAATAGCAATGCTCGTACCTTTGGTCGAGGTAAGTTGTGCCCGAATGGGCAGACATAGAGCTGCGAGCGCAACGCACGCGCTTAACATCCGACGTCTCGTAAGCCAGATATGCTTTGTCAACTCTAGCGTTGCCGCGATCAGAATTTCGGATTTCATATCAGTACGCGAAATCTCCAGTGAAGTACTTCTCGAACTCCAAGTCTTTCACTGCCACGTTTCGTTTTGTTTGGATCGCCTGTCCCCTCGCGCCTTTGACTTCAAAAATAAATCCTGTCGCGTGTGGGTGTGTGGCGTTCTTGTATGTATATCGAACGCAGCCAAGAACGAAAAGGAAAAGTGGCTTTCCACTTTTGAGATTGGGAAACAGCTGCGGGTTTACAAAAATATCTTTCGTGGAAAACACCTCTCGACCGAATTCGATACGGTAGTCATTGTTGGGGAAAATGGCGTAGTGCCCAGGTCCAGCGTGGATTGAATTTTCTTGAGGTTTATTTTCTTCGCAGACCTTCGATTGCTCCTTCTCCGGTAAATCAAATCGATCTGTCGCCGCCATTGGAAACACTTTAGCTCTTAGCTCGACGTTGGCCGCAACGGAGTGACCAGCATTCGTCATTTTCACTCGGTATGTCAGCCCACCGTTTCCGTCAGCGTCAAACGTAAGAGGGCCGCCGATTATCGCGCCCGGCACGTATTCTGTGTTTGGCGTCACTTCTACCGACACCCAAGGCCGATCCGTCAACTCGATACTGTCCTTCATTAAGCCGAGTTGTTGGTCAAGGGATTGCGATTGCAGCCGCATCTCGCACAGCTGGCGCGCAACATACCACGCAGCGATGCACGCTGTGCCAAGTGCGAGCGCCGAAACGATCAAGCCGCCTACCGAAACGAGGAAACTTCGGCGCGCGAACTTTAGCGAGGCAACTTCGAAAGGGGAAAGTTGCTTCGAATCGAGACGCACGAGTAACGGCACGTCCTTGTTCGAATCGCCGTCAGGTTTCGCACCTTCGATTGCTGGTGTTGTTGGAGGTAGAACCGGAGGCGGAGGATTGGGTGTTATTGGCGGACTTTGTTTTGGTTGCTCGGGCTGGTCGGGCATGAGGGCAGTATAACGCCGCGCATACTTGTTTCGTCGGTTCTTACGGCTACGATCTTTCAGTTCGCGGTACTCGCCCAACACGTCGATCGCGATTCCTCCGTATAAGTGTCGGAGAATCGCCGAGGCCGAATTCATAGAACGCTGTGGGGAGTTTTGTGGGGACTTCTGGTAAAACTGGGTAAACGAAGGGACGCACGAGGAACCCAGATTTTAGAAACCTTCGTTTTATTGGGAAAAGTGGTGCGCCCGGAGAGAGTCGAACTCCCGACCTTTTGGTTCGTAGCCAAACGCTCTATCCAGCTGAGCTACGGGCGCCCCGACGTGCGAGTGCGGTCCAAATAGAATACGACACGCGTTGAAATTGTTCAACAGCCTCGGATGCGCAGAGTTTGCGCTGCTCAAGCTCGTGCATCTTGAAAATGGAGAGCACGCCCTGCTGAGAGCGGGGCGCAGACATGCTGAGAGCCTGCCTCACTAGCCGTGAGGGGCGACGTAGTGGGGCCAACGCACCGTCGTGTGGCCTGTGGCGTGGTAGTGGAGAAGTTGGGTGATGCCGAAGAAGTGGATGGGGACGTCGTAGTCGGCGTCGATGTCGAAGATGGGAGTGTCTTCGTCGCCGGAGCGGCGGATGGTGACGCGCTGCGGATCGAGTTCAACGCCCTCTTCTTTGAATTCGTGGATGAGTGTGTCGCGGATGTCCTCGTCGGTCTTCGGAGTGCCGAGGCCGATGCTCGCGGCGATCTGCGCGGTCTGGTAGTGGACGTCGCTTTCGAGTTCGCGGCTGGTGTATTCCCAGGCGGCGTACTGCCAGAGCGGAATCGCGACTGCAGCGATCAGCGCGAGGGCGGCGACGATTTTGAGTTTCTTGAACACCGTGGATATTTTTATATTTAGCACCGAGTGGTGGCGCGCGGGTATTTGTATGCAGGCTTAGTATGGTTTGAGTAACCCATTCCCTGCGAGTTGAGTAGCCTGCGCGGCGCGACCAGTCGGCGCGATCGACAGCCAGAGAAATTGCCAGGCGACTTCCAGACTGAAAGCGTGCTAGAACTACGCCGAAAATTGCGAGCGAAGCGGATCGTGGCGAGGCTGACCGAGGGCTCGCGGGCGGCCTGCAAGAGCGCGTGAGAGTGTTAACGCGCGTGTCATGATTCCGTAACATCGGCCCGGTACCTTCGCGGCCCAAGCAACTTCCCCCCCTTTTGTGAGGTGATGAATGGCTACGGCTGCGAGAGCGCTCGAAAAACCAGCGCCTGAAGACGGACACAAGTCGATCCTCGATAAGAAGATGTCGTCGTCCGGTCCCGGGCGGATTGGAATGCTCATTGCGCTTTGCGCGATGGTGATCGGCGTGGCCTACGCGGCGGCACACCTGCTGGGCGACTTGCGCGACGTGCACCCGACCAGCTGGGTTCCCTTCGTTTTGCTGGGCATCGCGCTGCTCACGGCGCTGGCCTTCGAATTCGTGAACGGTTTCCACGACACGGCGAACGCGGTGGCGACGGTCATCTATACGCACACGCTCGAGCCGCACGTCGCGGTGGTCTGGTCGGGTTTCTGGAATTTCCTCGGCGTGATGGTTTCGTCGGGCGCGGTGGCGTTCACGATCGTGTCGCTGCTGCCCGTGGAACTGATTTTGCAGGTCGGCGGGCGCGCGGGATTCGCGATGGTGTTCGCGCTGCTGGTCGCCGCGATCATCTGGAATATCGGAACGTGGTGGTTCGGGCTGCCGGCGTCGAGCTCGCACACGTTGATCGGGTCGGTGATAGGCGTGGGACTGGCGAACCAGTTCATGGCCACCAGGACGGGCACGAGCGGCGTCGATTGGGGCCAGGCGACGAACATTGGAAAGTCGCTGATCCTTTCGCCGATCGTCGGATTCGTTTTCGCGGCGCTGCTCTTCCTCGCTTGCAAGAAGCTGATCCCGAACAAGGAATTGTACGAAGCGCCGAAGGGCAACGAGCCGCCGCCGTTCTGGATTCGCTGCCTGCTGGTGCTCACCTGCACGGGCGTGAGTTTCTTCCACGGATCGAACGACGGACAGAAGGGCATGGGCCTGATCATGTTGATTCTGATCGGGACGGTGCCGACGGCTTACGCGGTAAACCACGCAGTGACCTACCAACAGACGCAGGATTTCGTAGCCGTCTCAACGCAGACAGCAAACACTCTCGATCACTACGTGTCGCCCACAGCGGTGGTGGGCGACGCGCGCGAAGAAGTGACGGACTACGTTCGCACCAAGCAGTTCACGCCGAACACGATGCTGGCGCTCCGCACCTTGGTAAACGGCATCGGCACCGAGATGGCGCAGTACAAGCAGCTGAAGGACGTGCCGCAGGACAAGGTGCGCAACTTCCGCAACGATATGTACGTGGTGGCAGAGGCGCTGCGGCTGATGGCGAAGACGAAAAATCCGCAACTCTCCGCGGCCGACGCGGACGTGGTGGCGAACTACAAGAAGCACATCGACAACGCGACGAAGTTCATCCCCACGTGGGTGAAGGTGGCGGTGGCGATCGCGCTCGGCATGGGCACGATGATCGGATGGAAGCGCATCGTGGTGACCGTCGGCGAAAAAATCGGAAAGGACCACCTGACCTACGCGCAGGGCGCCGCGGCGGAAATCACGGCGATGGCGACGATCGGCGCGGCGGACTGGTTCGGATTACCGGTGAGTACGACGCACGTCTTATCTTCGGGCGTTGCGGGCACGATGGCTGCGAATAAATCGGGCTTGCAGATGGCCACGGTGCGCAACTTGCTGCTGGCGTGGGTGCTGACGCTGCCGGCGTCGATCTGCCTTTCGGCGGGATTGTTCTGGCTCTTCAGCCACATCGCCGGGCCGACCAGCTAAGCCTGAGCAGCTAACGCGCAACTGAATTAACGCAGTTCCCGTCCTTGAGCCTGCCGTGCCTTCGGGTGCGGCAGGCTTTTTTGTTTGTCCCAACTTGGAAACGTCCAGCGAATGGATGCGCGCAAATCCGCGAGCGCAGAAATTTACAGCCGATCGACGGCGAAATCCGCGCGAAAAGTACTAGGACTTTTTCTGGGACGAAATATTGTGCAATTTTCTCGTGCAGGTCGCGCGGAATTCATCGGGAAAAAATCTTGCGGGGCGTGCGAACAAAAATCTTCGAAAGTCTCCGTTCATTCACACAAGAAAAACATGACGGCAAACTGCCGCGGTTATCACCTTAGACGCAGTCGAATTCCAAACGTCACCAAGGAGCTTCGATGAAGCTGAAGCAGTTCGTCTCACAATCCCTGCACAGCCTGAAGATCGGCGTTGCAGCGATCGCGCTGTTCCAGTTCACGGTTGGCGGACCTCTCGCCAATTCGGTTCAGGCACAAAGCGCAAGCACCAACACGACGACTCCGATCAAGCACGTGATCGTGATTATCGGAGAAAACCGCAGCTATGACCACGTCTTCGCGACGTACCAGCCGAAGGCGGGTCAAACGACATTCAATCTTTTGTCCGAAGGCATCGTGAACGCGGATGGAACGCCGGGCCCGAACTTCCACAAGGCGCGGCAGTGGCAAGCGACCACCTCGGGAGATTTGTTCAAGATGTATCCCGCGAATCAGCAGTATTTTCCGAAGGACCAGCTGCCCGCGCCGTTGACGGGCGGACCGACGAACCCGTACGTGCCGAACGTGTCCGAAGCGAAGCTGGACGAAAACGGCTTGGACTCCACCTACTATCAATACCTGGTGACGGGCGGAACGGGTCTTCCCTCACACGTTCCCGATGCGCGTATCGACAACGTCAACGCGCTTCCCTCAGGACCGTTTCAGCTGACGCACGGCATGTCGTATGACGATTACGCGGCCAGCCCGGTCCACCGCTTCTACCAGATGTGGGAGCAGATGGACTGCGCGCTGGCTCACCAGTGCACCAACTCCCTGTTTGCCTGGGTTGAAGTGACCGAAGGCGCGGGTGCCAACGGAATTCTGCCTCCATCGAACTTCAGCACGAGCTACTCGCCGACCAGCAAGACGACCGGTGAAGGTTCGACGTCGATGGGTTTCTACAACGTGCAGCAGGGCGACGTGCCGTACTTCAAGTACCTGGCCGACACCTACGCGATGAGCGACAACTTTCACCAGTCGGTTGCCGGCGGAACGGGCGCGAACCACATCATGCTCGGACACGGCGATGCGATCTACTTCAGCGATGGCAAGGGCAACCCGCTGATGCCGCCGCACAACGTGGTGGTTGATCCAGGCTCGGCAAACGCGGGCAAAGTGGATGAAATCGAAAACCCGAACCCGGCTCCCGGCACCAACAACTGGTACACCGAAGACGGATACGGCGGTGGTTCGTACGGTTCGCCTTCCTACGGCGGCGGCTCGTACAGCGACTGCGGCGATGCGAACCAGCCTGGATCGCAGGCGGTTTTGAACTACCTCCAGTCGTTCAACATTCCTTCGCGCTGCGAACCCGGACACTACTACCTCTTGAACAACTACAACCCGGGCTACTTCGGCGACGGATCGAACGCCTACACCGACACGAACTCGAACAACACGGTGTTCACGATTCCTCCCTCCTCCGTTCCGAGCATCGGCGACGTGATGCTCGCGAAGGGCGTTTCCTGGAAGTACTACGGCGATCAGTGGAACAACTACGTTGGCGATAAATACCAACTGAACTACGGCGACTTCGGCGCGCAGAGCGACGAGTACTGCAACATTTGCAACCCGTTCCAGTACGATACGTCGATCATGGCGAACGAAGCCGTCCGCACTGCCCACATTCAGGACACCGCCAATCTGTACGCGGACATCGCAAGCGGCGCGCTTCCGGCTGTTTCGTTCGTGAAGCCCAGCGGTTTCGTCGATGGCCACCCGGCGTCGTCGAAGCTCGATCTCTTCGAAGGTTTCACCAAGAAGATCATCGACGCAGTGCAGGCGAACCCGGCGCTGTGGGCCTCCACGGCAATCATCATCACCGAAGACGAAGGCGGCGGCTACTATGATTCCGGTTACATTCAGCCGCTGGACTTCTTCGGCGACGGCACGCGCATTCCGTGCATTGTGGTCTCGCCTTTCACCACGGCGGGCACCATCACGCACAACTACTCCGATCACGTCTCGATCCTGAAGTTCATCGAGCGCAACTGGAGCTTGCCGCCGGTTACCTCGCGCAGCCGCGATAACTTCCCGAACCCGGTGACTGCGCCGGGCGGCAGCGCGTACGTTCCGACGAACAGCCCCGCGATCAGCGACCTGTTCGAACTCTTCACCTTCCCTGCCACGAAGTAACGGCGGGAAACTGGTTGACGGCGGCGCCGGGCGGCAGTTGGCACCCGGCGCCGTTTTTTTTCGCAGCTTTCACTTGGTAATTCAAGGCCAGCAAGGTAGGATGAAACCGATGAATCGCAATTTCTGCGCCGCGATGTGTTGCCCGTGTTGTTGTACAGCCACGGCTGGCGCGGGAGTGCGATCCGAATAGCGATAGCGTAATTCTATAACCGGATTCGAATACCCGCTTACCAGCGCATCGGCTGGCAGCGGGTTTTTTGTTTTTAGGGAGCACATTTTGAGCATTCCGGGCGAGATAGCACCGAAAGAAACCAAGGCGCAGAAGGTCGAGCGCCTGAAGCGCGAAACGAACCCGTGGATCGAGTTCGAGAGGATCAAGGCGTTCGCGCGCGATGGCCGCGATTCGGTGCTGCCGGAGTGGGCGGGCACGTACTTCAAATGGTGGGGGATTTACACGCAGGGCGATGGCGCGGGCGCGACAGGCGGCGTGGGCGGCGAAGGCAAAGCTTCGAAGTACTTCATGCTTCGCGTTGGGATCCCGAACGGATTTCTAACTTCGGCGCAATTGCGCACGATCGCAGACATTTGCGAAAAGCACGCGCGGTCGATCGCGGATATCACCGTGCGGCAAAACATTCAGCTGCACTGGCTGACGATCGAATCGCTGCCGGAAATTATCGAAAAGCTCGGCGCCGCGGGACTCTCGCCGAAAGGCGCGTGCGGCGATGTGGTACGCAACGTGACCGGCTGCCCACTCGCGGGCGTGGCGGCCGATGAAATCATCGACGCTTCGCCGCTGGCGATCGAGACGGCGCGGCTTCTCACCGCCAACGGCGATTTCTACAACTTGCCGCGAAAATTTAAGTCGTCTGTGACGGGCTGCTCGGTGTGGTGCTCGTATCCCGAGATCAATGATATTGGCCTCACGGCTGTGGCGCGCACGCTGCGCGGACGGCGCGAGGTGGGCTACACCGTGCGCGTCGGCGGCGGCCTATCGGCTGATCCGCACCTGAGCGTGAAGCTCGACGCATTCGTTCAGCCCGAGCAGGCGCTGCGCACGATCCAGGCCGTCGTAGAAATTTTCCGCGATCAACACGCGTTGCGCGAGAGCCGCGACCGCGCGCGGCTGAAGCATTTGTTTACGAAGCAGGGCTGGACCGCGGAGCGGCTTCTCGACGAGCTGCGGACGCGGACTGGATTTGTGTACGAGCCGGCGGCCGAAGAGAGCGCGCCCGTGGACGTGTATCGCGACCACGTTGGCATTCAGCCGCAGAAACAGCACGGGCTAGTAGCAGTGGGCGCGGCGGTGCTGCGGGGGCGAATTTCGGCGGATCAGCTGCGGCAGGCGGCGGAACTCGCGGAGCGGTTTGCGGGCGGCGAGCTGCGCACCACGAACATGCAGAACTTGATCGTCGTGAATGTGCCGTCGTCGCGAGCGGCAGAGTTGGCGCGTGAGCTGAACGCGATTGAGTTGCGCGTGGAGGCGTCATTCTTCTGGCGGGGAGCGATTGCGTGCACGGGAACCGAATTCTGCAAGCTGGCAATCACCGAGACAAAGGGATTTTCGCGGTGGGTGGTGGAGGAACTCGAACAGCGCATTCCGAATTTCGACCAGCAGCTCAAGCTGCACGTCACCGGCTGCCCAAATTCGTGCGGCCAGCACTGGATCGCGGACATCGGCCTCGAAGGCAAGAAAGTAAAACAGGGAGGCGAGCTCGTGGACGCGTATTACTTCTGCCTCGGCGGCGCGGTGGGCGCGAATCAAAGCATCGCGCGGCTGAGCGGTTACCGCTGCCCGGCGAGCGACGTGCCGGAGTCGATTGAACGCCTGCTGCGCGCGTACATCGCGAATCGCAGTGGCGGCGAGAATTTGCGGCAGTATTTCGCGCGTTACACGAATGACGAGTTGCGCGGGCAGCTCGCCGGACGCGAGGTGCTGGCGGAGTCTCGCGATTTGCCGGCCGGCCCTGTGCCGCATGGAGCGGCCGAGTGAGATGAGTGCGCCGGGTCTATTTCCGATGTTCTTGAAGCTCGCCGGGCGGAGGTGCGTCGTGGTGGGCGCGGGAGAAATCGCGACGGCGAAGATCGCTTCCCTGCTGGACGCGGGCGCGCGCGTGACGGTGGTGGCGCCGCGTGCGCTGGGTGAGACGCGAGAACTTGCGCGGCGCGGCTCGATTGAGTGGCACGGGCGCGAATATGCCGGCGTGGCGGATCTCGATGGCGCGTTTCTGGCGATTGCGGCGACGGCGGACGCGCAGGTGAATGGGCGCGTGTTTGCCGATGCGCAGGAGCGCGGAATTTTGTGCAACGCGGTGGACGATCCGCCGAATTGCGATTTTTATTTTGGCGCGGTGGTGAAGCGAGGCGCGCTGCAGGTGGCGATCTCGTCGGCGGGAGAAAGTCCGGCTCTGGTGCAGCGGCTGCGGCGTGAGATCGATGCGCGGCTCGATGCGGGCACGGGCGAGTGGCTGCGCGTGGTGGGCGAGCTGCGGCGCGAAATTTTGGCGGCGTATCCGGCGACTGAGGCGCGGAAGCAGGCGCTGCACCGGCTTGCGCAGGTTGAGGTTTGCGACGCGCACGACTGCCCTGCTCGTCGCGCGGCGCACTTGCAAGCGGCTGGCGGCGATCTGAGCGCGATTGCGGACGCTGGCTCGCCGAAGCAGCTGCGACTGATTCCCGCCGAGGCTGTGCGATGAGCCCGCGCGTGCACGGTGCGAAGGGCAAAGTGTTTCTCGCGGGCGCGGGACCGGGCGATCCGGAGTTGCTGACGCTGAAAGTGCACCGCCTCTTGCGCGAATCGAATGTGGTGCTGCACGACGATCTGGTGTCCGCGGAAATCGTGACGCTCGCGGGGCCGCAAGCGATGGTGCACAACGTGGGCAAGCGCTGCGGCGCGAAGAAAATCACGCAGCCTGACATCGACGTACTGATGATCGAATCGGCGCGGCGCGGGCTGCAGGTGCTGCGTCTGAAGAGCGGCGACCCCACAATTTTCGGGCGGCTCAACGAAGAGATCGACGCGCTCGCAGCCGCAGAGGTCGGGTTCGAAGTGGTG
Source organism: uncultured Acidobacteriota bacterium (assembly GCA_963702125.1). GTDB lineage: Bacteria > Acidobacteriota > Terriglobia > Acidiferrales > UBA7541 > Palsa-295. The sequence continues at coordinate 701,738 of OY969716.1, read as the reverse complement.
CCGGGAATCACGGCTGGCGCGGCGGCGGCTGCGTCGCTGGGCGTTTCGATGACGGACCGGCGGTCGAGTTCGCGCGTGGTGATTGTGAGCGGGCACCACGCGCACGTAAACGGAACGGATGAGCCGTATGACTGGTCCGCGCTTTCGCGCAACAACGAGACGGTGGTTGTTTACATGCCGGGCGGAGCGCTTGAGAAATTGAGCGCGCAGCTTGCGGCAGCGGGCATCGCGCTGGATACGCCGTGCGCGATCGTGTCGAAAGCTGGACGCCGCGATCAGGAAGCGCACTGGACGACGCTCGCGTCGCTGCGCCACGCGCCGGCGCTCGCTCCCCCGTCGATTCTGCTGATCGGGCATTCACTCGCTGCAGCAGCGGCGCGATTGCGCGTGGCGCACGAGTCGATTAGGCCGGATTCCGATGAGTACGTGCAGTCGCTGATGCGGCTGATCGATTTCAATGTGTTTGACGAACTGCTTGGCAAACCTGCGGAGAGGAGAATTTCACAGTGAGTGAAAAGGCGAATCCTCCGAACTTGAAAGCGGCGGGATTTTTGTCGCTCGATACCTGGGCCGTGCTGCTGGCGCTCGGGCTGTCTGCGCTGGTGTGGATCGGATGGATCAAGAAAGTGCCGTGGTAGGCGCGCTGCGCGGACGAACGCTCAAATTCCTGGAGGATGATGCTGATGGCGACTAGCGCGTTAGCGGTTCCGACATCGTCGGAGAATGTATTCAGAAAATTTGGAGGGCTGCTCCCGGGCGTCGTGCTGCTTTTTGCGGTGGGCTACGGCGGCAAGCTGATCGAGCGCGGCATCGCGAATTACGGCAAGGCGCATCATCTGGCGCTGCCGAATATCGAATACGTGCTGTGGGCGATCGTGATCGGACTTCTGATCGCGAACACCGTGGGCGTGCCGAAGATTTTTCAGCCCGGCCTCGCCACGTATGAATTTTGGTTGAAGGCGGGCATCGTGCTGCTCGGTTCGCGATTCCTACTGGGCGACGTACTGAAGCTTGGCGGCGTAAGCCTGGTGCTCGTTGCGATCGAGATTGTGATCTCGCTGCTTTTCATGACGGCGCTAGGAAAAGCGTTCGGGTTGAGTCCGAAGCTGACGACGCTGCTCGCAGTGGGCTCATCGATCTGCGGCGTGTCCGCGATTATCGCCACGCAGGGCGCGATCGATGCAGACGATGAAGATGCGTCGTACGCGATCGCGGCGATTCTGTCGCTGGGCGCGATCAGCCTCTTCACCTTTCCGCTGATTGGCCACTGGCTGCACTTGAGCGATCAGAGTTACGGCCTGTGGGCCGGGCTGGGCATCGACAACACGGCGGAAGTCACCGCTGCCGGCAATTTGTATTCGGATGCGGCGGGGAAAGTAGCGGTGCTGGCGAAGACGGCGCGCAACGCGATGATCGGCTTCGTGGTGCTCGGCTACGCGATTCATTGGGCGCGCAAGACGCACTCGCAGGAAGTGGAAAACAAGGCGTCGTTTCTGTGGCAGAAGTTTCCGAAGTTCGTCCTCGGCTTCCTATTGCTTTCGGCGATCGCCACGGCGGGCGTGTTTGGCAAAGACCAGCTCACGAGCCTCGCGAATCTTTCCCGGTGGGCGTTCCTTCTCACTTTCGCTGGCGTCGGGTTGCGGACAAACATTCGCGAACTGGGTAAGCAGGGCTGGCGGCCGTTTGCCGTCGGCGCGGTAGGCGAGATTGTGATTGCGGTGCTTACGCTGGGCTTGGTGTACGGCGCGGATAAGCTCGTCGGGTGGGGCCACTAGTCGGCCCCGCTCCACACCATTTGCGGTCCTAGTACTCGCTATGCACTTGCTTTTTGTGTACTGACGTGCTATCGTGAGTCGGGGATCAATACAATGCCACTCGAGGCGCAGCATGTGTGCCGTGGAATAGCCTGCGAATTCGGGAAATCCCAAATTCGTACTGAGGAATGCCGATGGCATTCCGAACCTGCATGCGCAGGCTATTCTACGGGCCGCCCGGGCGGCCCGAATCCGCAATTTCTAATGTGTACTCGATGCGATTCGAAATCGATGTAACTCTAAGAAAACAAAACCCCGGGACTCTCTCTAATCAGTACGAATACGCACTTTTCCCGCTTCTGTTGTTACCCTCCGAACACTCTGCAAAACCGCACCTCAGCTCGCTTCCGCGGGATGCTATCCTCCTTTCAACGAGACCCCACAAGGAGACCGTTCGATGAAGAAGTCGTGGTGCGCGCTTGCGTTCACGCTCCTGGCCCTGGTCGCAATCTTTGGAACGGCACCGGCAGCGGTCGCACAAGACCAAGATCCTCCCACCCGCGTCGCGCGGCTCAACTACGTGCAGGGTTCGATCTCCTATCAACTGGCTGGCGAAGACGATTGGGTTGTCGCCGATCCAAACCGCCCGCTCACCATCGGCGACAATGTGTGGGTCGATCAGAATTCCCTCGGCGAAATTCACATTGGCAGCACGGCCATCCGGCTCGCTCCCCAGACTGGCATTTCATTTTTGAATCTCGACGACCGAACGATTCAGATCCAGCTCGCGCAGGGTGAGATTGAAGTTCACCTCCGCCGCCTCGAACCGGGCAATGCCGTGGAAATCGATACTCCGAACCTGGCGTTCACGCCTTCGACGATGGGCGAGTACGTGATCTTCGCGGATCCCAGCGGGACATCGACCGCCGTGACCGTGCGCGAAGGCGATGGCGAAGTGAATAGCGGCGGCGATTCGTTCGACCTGCCCGCCGGGCGCCAGTACACCTTCAATGGCAGCGATCAGGTGACCTACGACGCGCAGCCCGCGCCGGATTTCGACGATCTGGAAAATTTCAGCGAGCAACGCGACGACCGCGAGAACCGCGCAGCGTCCGCGCAGTATGTTTCGCGCGACATCGACGGCTACTACGATTTAGATGATTACGGCGATTGGCAGAACGATCCCGATTACGGCGCCGTGTGGTATCCGCGCAGCATGTTCGTCGGCTGGGCTCCGTATCAGGATGGGCATTGGGTGTGGATCAATCCGTGGGGCTGGACGTGGGTGGACGCGCAGCCGTGGGGCTTCGCGCCATTTCACTACGGCCGCTGGGTGTATGGGCGCAACGCGTGGGGCTGGGTGCCGGGACCGCTGGTTGTGCGGCCGGTATATGCGCCGGCTCTGGTCGGTTTTGTGGGAGGCGGCGGTTTCGGCGTTTCGATCGGATTCGGCGAAGGATTCGCGGGCGTGGCGTGGTTCCCTCTGGGGCCGCGCGACATGTTCATTCCGAGCTACCGCGCCAGCCAGCGCTACTGGCAGAACATCAATGTGACCAACTCGCGCGCGTTGAATGCAACGCAGGTGACGAACATCTACAACACGGTGCGCGTCAACAACGTCACGAACGTGACGAACGTTCACTACACATACGAGCACAACGCCGCGGCGGTGACGGCTGTTTCGCGCGAGACGTTTGTGAATGCTCGGCCTGTGCAACAGGCAACCGTGAAGATCAACGAGACGCAGCTTGCCTCCGCGCGCGTGGTGGATGCGGCGCCGCTTCAGCCGACGCGTTCGAGCTACGTTGCGTCGAATGCGAAGCCCGCGGCACGCACGGCGCAGCCGCCGTTTCCCTTCAACCAGCGCAAAGTGGTGGCGAAGCTGCCTCCGCCGATGCCGCAGGAAAGCCATAACGCACCGCACGTGGTGAATGCGGACGCTGCGCCGGCTCGAGTGAACGAGCGGCCCACCGCGACCGTGGAAACAAATCGCGCTGCGCTTCCCGATCGACCGCAGCCTGCGACGTCTTATGAATCATCGATGTCACCGGCACAGGCAGCCGCGGCGGCCGCTCAACAGCGCGCGGCGCAGCCACAGACCTACAAGCCCGAAGTGTTCGAAGAGCAGAATCCTCCGTCAGCACACGCAAATGACACACAGACCAGTGCACACGGAACTTCCGCCAACGGCCAGCGCCAGCGGACCGCGAACGGCAATGGAACGCCGTCGGATCAGCAGCAACATCCCGCCGTGAGGTACACGCCTCCGACCCGGGCGAACGATCAGATGTACGACGTTCACCCACCGCTCAAAGAACAGCAACAGCAAGAGCGCCAGCAGGCGAAGCCGGCGACGCAAGAACGCGCCACTCCTCCGCCGCAACAAAAATCGACGCCTCCTCCGGCGTCATCCGCCAAGCCGAAATAAACGCGCGTAGGTAGCACAGGCTGGCTCCCTCCTCCGAGCGCCTTTAGCTCGGAGGAGGGAGCCAGCCTGTGCTACTCAGCGTCGCGCTGGCGCCGAAGCGCTTCGAGAACAACGCGCGCTACGGTATGATTCTGCATGGCAAACCCTTCTACAGCGGCTTCTCCAACCACATCCATACAAAAAGCGATTGCCGTGCTGGGCACGGGCAAGATGGGCGGCATTTTAATCGAAGCGTTCCTGAAGCGCGGGATCGTTGGCGCGGAAAAGGTGCGCGCGACGGTGCAGCACGCATCGCCGGACCGCAAGCCGGTCGCTTCCGCGAAGATCGCGCTCGGCACGGACAATCGCGCGGCGGTGGCGGGCGCGGACGTGGTGCTGGTGTGCCTGAAGCCCATGACGGTAGGAACGGTGCTGGACGAAGTTCGCGACGAGCTGAGCGCGGACACGCTGGTGATTTCGATCGCGGCGTCGGTGACGACGGATTATATCGAGAAGCGCGCGGGTGCGAATGTACCGGTGATTCGCGCGATGCCGAATACGCCGTCGATGGTAGGCGAAGGCATCACCGCGATCTGCAAGGGCAAGCACGCGACGCAGAAGCACGTGGATATTGCACGGACGCTGTTCGACTCCGTGGGACGCACCGTGGTCGTGGATGAGAAGCACATGGACGCAATTACTGGGCTCTCGGGCAGCGGTCCAGCGTTTCTCTACATCATCCTTGAGGCGTTGGCTGAGGGCGGCGTGAAGATGGGCTTGTCGCGCGAGCTGGCGACGCTGCTCGCGGCGCAGACGATGGCGGGCGCGGCGAAGGTGGTGCTGGAGACGGGGAATCATCCGGCGATGCTGAAGGACACAGTCACAACTCCGGCAGGTTGCACGATTGACGGGATACTCGAGCTCGAGGAAGGCAAGTTGCGGGTGACGCTCATCAAAGCTGTGGTGAAGGCTTCGCAGCGGGCGAAGGAGTTGATGTTCACCGACGATAAGGCGTAGCGCGCGCGGGAACGCAAAAAGCGAAGAGAGATCCTTCGGCCGATAAATCGGCCTCTGGATGACGTCAACTGCCAAGAGCATCGCCGCACCAAAATACAAAAGGCGTAGCTGCGAGTGAATCGCGGCTACGCCTTAATTTTTTAGCTTACTGCGCGATACGGAACTTACCAGCGCAGAAGCAGGAGTTCGGAGCAGAACCCTGGGCCCATGGCGGCCAGGATGCTCAGCTTGCCTGGGGCGGGACGGCGTTCCTTCATGAACTCCTCGAGAACGAGAAGCACGGAGGTGGACGAAAGGTTTCCTACTTTGCGCAAGCAAGCCCACGAAGCCGAGAGATCGTTCGCGGTGATGCCGAGCGCTTCCGCGGTGGATTCCAGAACCTTCGGGCCGCCGGTGTGCATGATCCAGCTGTCGATGTCTGAGCGCTTGTGGCCCTGTTCAGCGAGGAACGCATCAACGTCTTTGCCCAGGTGCTTGGTTACGGTCGCGGGAACTTCGGGCGACAGCACAATCTTGAATCCTTTTTCAGAGATGTCCCATCCCATCACTCGTTCGGTGTGGGGATAGAGAATGGATTTGGTGGCCAGAATTTCGGGGCCGTCGGTCTTGCGGTTATCGCCGAAGACGATAGTGGCGGCGGCGCCGTCACCGAAGAGCAACGCGGAGATCAAGTGCGCCATCGAGAGGTCGTCGCGCTGTAGAGTCAAGGAACAAAGCTCGACGGACAGCAAAGCGGCAGCCTGGTCAGGGTAGCCGCGAACGTAATCCGCGGCGCGCGAAATGCCGGCGGCACCCGCGACGCAGCCCAGGCCGAAGATGGGGATGCGCTTGATGTTTGGCGAAAGACCGATGCGATTCACCAGTCGCGCATCCAACGAGGGCGCTGCGATACCGGTGACAGAGGTGACAAAAATTGCGCTCAGGTCGCGCGCCTTGATGCCCGCGCCGTGGACGGCCTTGCAGAGCGCCTTTTCACCCAGGTCAAGCGCGTGCTTGATCCAGGTGTTATTGGCGTCGCCCCAGCTGTTCATATTCAAGTAGTACTCGACCGGTTCGACCAAGTATCGGCCTTCGACCTGCATGCTTTCATCGAGGCGATCCAGGATTCCCGTATTGGGCAAGCGTCCGGCCCAGTCCTGCTTCAGCGCTTCCGTAAGCACTTCCTGCTTGTAGTAATGCTCTGGAAACGCACTGCCAACGCTAGCAATCCTCATTAAAGGGGGCTCCTGGTAAGTGGCTTAAATCTGCGCTGTGCATAGTATCGCAAGCATGAGGATTCTCCCATGCCGTTTTCAAGAATTCTTCGATTTTACATATGTCGAACAAAAAGCGTTCCGGCGCGCGCAAGGGACGGTTACGAGCGCCCTATAGACGGAAATGCCGTGCGAATAGAGTACGTTGTTTTGCCGCTATTTGGATGAGAAAAAGAGGCCCCGGGCCTGGGGGTGCAGGCCCGGGATTTTGGGGGGTGGTGCGAGGATGGGCGCTCAGGAGGTCTAGTAATTCCAGCGGCGAAGAATCATGGCCACTCGAAACGCGAGATGAATCGATAGGACGATCGCAGTGTCTCGAAAGTCGGCCAGCTTCGCTCGGAAGGCCAGCCCCTCAACGGGAGCCTGGATTGGCAGCGGCCGCGACACGGAATCCATGCAAAACTCCTTCGATTGCTGTTCGTCTGCGCCTTGCTAGGCCCATTTCCCTGCTTTGCCGGTTTCAGTTGACGACGTAAACCGGATTGTCGTGCTCGACGGCCAAGACCATCGACTTGAAGATGTCCACATCCCAACTTTCGGCGATCCGGAGGCGGATCACGTCATCGGTTTCAGACACCAGCCGGCCGCGCAGCGGAACCCGAAGATTGCCTGCAACTACGCGAAGAATAATGGCTTGCCCCATCCAGTCTGTGTAACGCCCTTCCATAAAGCCCCCTGGTCACGAACCCCATCTCGAACAATGCGAGTTTCGGGGATGGGGCCGCGGGGGCCAATGGTACAGAGAGCTAGAAGCGCTAGGCGGTTGGTACCAGTCGGTTTTGGCGGTGATACGAGGCCGTTTTTGAGGTAGTTAGGCCGTTGCGGGCGGCGGCGCGGCGAGCCGTTTCGGGGAGGGTGGTTCGCGCTTTTCTGCTATTCTGTCTGAGCGGTCCTGAACGTCCATCTCGCGCGCCGAACTCCGAGGAAAACAAGATACATGGTGGAATTTTTAAAGGCGCTACTGGCGCATCTACAGCAGGGCAACCTTGCTGAGACGGTGAAGGCGGGGGGCATTGGCCTGGTTTGCGCGATCATATTCGTGGAAACAGGTATGTTCGTGGGCTTTTTTCTGCCGGGCGATTCCCTGCTGGTGATCGCGGGCGTGCTGGCCTACAAGGGCTTCCTGAATCTCTACTGGCTGCTGGGGCTCGTGACGCTGTGCGCGATCGCAGGCGACCAGCTGGGCTACTTCATCGGCTGGCGCACCGGTGCGACGCTGTTCCAGCGGCAGGATTCGCGATTCTTCAAGCGCAGCCACCTGGAGCGCGCGCACGAATTTTACGAGCGCAATGGCGGCAAGACGGTGATCATGGCGCGCTTTGTGCCGATTATCCGGACGTTCTGTCCGCCGGTGGCTGGGGCCGCCAAGATGAGCTACGCGAAGTATCTGACGTTCGATATTGTCGGCGGCTTTGCGTGGGTGTGGGGCATGGTGCTGTTCGGCTATGGGGTCGTACGGTCGTTTCCGGCGCTGGGCAGACACATCGACCTGCTGGTTCTCGGCGTGATTTTTGTGTCGCTGATTCCCGCGGGGCTGCACGCGCGGCAGGAGTGGAAAAGAAATAAGGCCGCGCGGGTTTAGCGCGCGGCCTTACGTGTGCATTTGAATTTTGTGTTGAGCTACTTCAGAAACAAACCTTCGCGAACCTGATCGCGCCCCACAAACGTCTTCGAGGAACGGAATTTTCCGAAGATGTCGAGAATTTCCCGGTTCTGAAAAATCCGCTGGTGAACGGCGATCGAGGGCGCGGGGACGAGCTCGATATTTTGCCCGTCCACAATTTTGTAGCGGTGATAGCGTTCCGGCGTTTTGCTATGAAAGATCGAGAGAACCGAGCCACCCGGCGCGAGCAGATTGTAGAGACGATCCATCACGCGCGTGAGAAGTTCGGTATCGAGATAGTCGAAGAGGTCCCACGCCAGAATTCCGTCGAAGCTCGACTCGGGATAGACGACCGAAGTCTTCAGGAATTTTTCGGCGAGCGACGCCTGCGAAACGCGAACCGCTTCCGAGCCGACCGAAGCTTTGCGGAAATTTTCCTCTTCTTCGGTGAGGAATTCTTTCCACGAACGGAGCATGTCTTCGGTGGAGAGCTTGAAACCTTTCTCGATGAAAAACATGATCGTGGTCTGAAACGCGGGGCCGAGGTCGAGCAGCCGGCCGCCTTTCTTATCGCTGATCAGCCACAAGAATTCCTTGAGGCCGTTCGAGATGCGAACGTTCGAAGCGGTAGGCGGCGGAGCGGATGACGATCCGAACGACGGGCCGGACCGGGACGGAATGGCGTCCGCGGTCTTCACCGCCGACTTGGCCTTGTTCATCCAATCCATGGCCATCGATTAGTTGCCCTGTGGACGTGCGGCCGCGGCGCGAAGATTCGCGTCGGCGGGAACGGGCGTTGCAGCGGGAACCGTGGCCGCGGGTTTGGAGTCAGCCGCGGGCTTCGATTCCATTGGTTTCGCTTCGGCCGCTTTCGCGACGGGCTTGTTCTCCGTAATTTTATTTTGGTTCGCGGCGTTGCTTGCGATCTCGCCGGGGCGCGACATTTCCACTTTGCCGCGGAGACGCGCGCCGTCTTCAATCGCGAAGCGCGGTGTGATAAGGCTGCCTTGCACGTTGCTCGCGGCACCGAGGCGGATGCGATCGCTCGCCTTCAGATTGCCCTGCACCGTGCCTTCGATATTGATCTCGAGGCCTTCGATATCGGCCTGCACGCGGCCAGACTTCGCAACAGTGACGCGCGCGCCGGAGAGATAAATTTTTCCATTGGTCTCGCCTTCGACGATCAGATCGGACTCGCCGGAAATTACGCCGTGGATTTTCAGGCCAGGTCCAATGCGCGAAGCGTCGGCGCTCATCGGTGTGACGGACGCGGTGACGGGCGCGCTGTAAGCGGGCGTCGCGACTGGTGCGGGCGTTGCAGCAACGGGTGCCGGCGTCGGCGGTACGGGAGCGGCTGCTACCGGCGGCTTTGGCGGCACGGCGGCCACAGGTTCAGGCGCTTTCGCGGCGGGTGTGTTGGTTTTCGGCTCCGGGTTCTTGCCCCACATAAAATCCTCCTCAGGATTGTGCTGCGGCTCCGGCGCCGGGGTGACGGGTGTCTGCAGCGACCTCGCAAACTATATTACACGCATGCAAATCAAAAAAGGGCGAGTGGTGCGCTTTTGCGCACATTTGTGATGATTCGGGCACGGGCGTGCGAATGCGTGCGCTCGTGGAGCGCGGTTAGTCGGTCTGGACGTCGTTGTGACGAAGTTCCCAGGCGGCGACGATGCTGCCGATCGCTTCGTGGAAGAAGAGTTTCATGCCGCGGCGCGTCTGCCACCAGCTATTGGGATCGTATTGCGAATCGGGCGCGGAGACGACGCGGAGCTGCGTTCCGGGCGGAAGCGTTCGCTCGTAAATATATTCGGCGCGGCGCGTATGGTAATTCGAAGTGACGAGGATCACTTTTTTCCAGTGGTGTTGCTTCACGAAGCCGCTCAGCGCGAGAGCTTCTTCGCGCGTGTCGTCTTCATCGTGCGTGAACTCGTCGATCGAGCCGGCGACGACGCCTTTTTCGGTGAGGTCGCGCTTCATCAGGTCGGTGGAGCTGGCGTAGGGTCTGAGCGTGCGGCCCGTGGCGAGGACGCGCGGCGCGAGGCCGGATTTGTAGAGCGCGGCGGCGCGGGTGGCGCGGTCGGCGTCGAAATTGTCGCCGCTGAGGACGAGGATCACGTCGGAGGTTTCCGGCGTTTCATCGACGACCCAGAAATTTCCGGCGAGGCGCAGCAGCGGATGCCGCGCGATGTACACAACGAAAAGAAAGCACGCGAGGAAAATCAGGAAGATAAATTTCAAGATGATGCCGCCGCGTTGGGAGTGCGTGCCGTCGAGGATGCCAGCGGCGAGGTGCATCATCCGTTTATTTCAACCTTCGAGCGGTCGGGTACGGATTCGGCGGCCGGTTGCGCGGCATCCGGATCGATATTGCGCAATTTTTCGGCGGCGGCTTCGGGAAGGGTGCCGTTGAAATAAACCTCTTTAATGCTGTAGGACTTGCTGCGCTGCTCGACGATCGGAAGAATTTCGAAGTGCCAGTGGTAATCGCCGGCGATGGTGCGCCAGTATTCGCTCAACTCGCCTTTGGTTTGGAGCGTGTTGGGCGCGGTGTGCAGCACCATGTGAAAGTTTGGCGTGATCTGGCGCAGGCGGCGCAGCGTGCGGCCGAGTAGCGCGGCGAGATGGCGGCGCGATTCGCCAGCGGCGGGCGCTTCGAACTGGTGATTGTGCGTCTTGGACATGATCCAGATTTCGTAGGGGACGCGCGAGGCGTAGGGGCAGAAGGCGTGGACGTCGCCGACGGCGTCGATGATGCGTTTCTTCTGGCGAATTTCCTGGCGGAGAATGTCGCAGAAAACGCAGCGCTCGTGGGCGCGATACCATTCGCGAGCGGCGCGAAGTTCGTAGAGGATGCGGCGCGGGACGAACGTCGTCGCGGTGAGCTGCGAATGCGCGTGCGACCACTCTTCGCCGGAATTGGCGCCTTGATTCTTGAAGACGGCGATGTACTTAAATCGGGCGTCGCGCTTGAGGTCGGCGATGCGGATCGCGTAGGCGTCGAGGATGCGTTCGATTTCTTCGTCGCTCATGTCCGCGAGCAGGCGGTCGTGCTCGGGCGACTCGACGATAATTTCGTGCGCGCCCACGGCTTCCATGCGGTCGAAAATTCCCTCTGCGGTGCGCGTTGGATCGCCTTCGATGCGATAGAGCGGGCGGAAATGAGGATAAACGCGGACTTTCCAATCGCCTTGCGGCGGCAGGTCGAGAAGCGCGCGCGTCTCAGGACGGTTGGCGGAGCACAGCGGACAGGGATCGGGGCGGACTTTTTGCCGTTCGGGATGGCCTACGACGACCCAACTGCGCGTGATCGGATCCTTACGAAGTTCCATCAATAATTACCGTCTGCTCCGGGGCGAAAAAACACGCGCTGCATCTTATACCGTCTTTTGCCGCGTGGGCGCGCAATTCTAACGGACGTAGTGTGTGGGCGTGGGGCCGTGTTCGAGGCGGTGACGGTCCCAAATCGCGCCTTCGCGGCTGTAGGTGGCCATTTCGAAGTCCTGGGTGAGTTCGAGGCAGTCGGTGGGGCATGCGTCTTCGCACAAGCCGCAGAACATGCAGCGCGAAAGATCGTATGTAAACGTGGTGAGAACTTTGCGGCGGGTGGGCTCATCGCGGAGCCAGCCGACGACGATCAAGTTTTCGGGACACGCGAGCGCGCACAAATTGCAGGAGATGCAGAGCGTCTCGCCGGTTTCGGGATTGTTGTTGAGGCGTGGGGCGCCGCGGTAGCGCTCGGCGACCATTGGACGCTCGAGCGGATATTGCTCGGTGACGACGTTCTTCGGCGACTGGTAGCGGAAGGTGAGCCACATGCCCTTCAGCAGATCGAGGAGGAAGACTTTGCGCCAGAGGTTTCGCATCGCGCGCCTTTTTGCCGATTACAGCGCGAGTGTGAGCGCGGCGTGACGTGAAGTCAAGAATGTTGCGCGCGCTTGGTGAAGGGCGGGGGGCGCGTTGACGTCTAGGCGCTGCCGAGTGCGAGAAAAATCGAAGAGAGATCCCTCGGCCCGTGAACGGGCCTCGGGATGACGGCCATGCGCGAAGGCGTGGCGGATTGTGCGCGGGTGCGGTGAAGCGCTGCGCGGGAATGTTATTCTTTACGGAATGGCGGAAGCGACGGAGACGGATTTGAAGTTCATGGGCATGGCGCTGGATGAAGCGCGGCTCGCTGCAGAGCGCGGCGAGGTCCCGATCGGCGCGGTGGTGGCAATCGATGGCTTGATGATTGCGCGCGGCGGCAATCGCACGATTGGCGATTGCGATCCCACGGCGCACGCGGAGATGGTGGCGCTGCGCGAGGCGGCGCGGAAGATCGGCAATCACCGGCTTGTGGGCGCGACGGTGTATGTGACGGTGGAACCGTGCGCGATGTGTGCGGGTGCGCTGGTGCAGTCGCGAGCGGCGCGGCTGGTGTATGGCGCCGAGGAACCGAAGGGCGGCGCGGTGCGTTCGTGCTTTGCGATTTTCGAGCATCCGGCGGTGAATCACCGGATGGAAGTGGTCAACAATATATTGGCGGCGGACGCGGCGGCGCTGCTGCGGGAATTTTTTGCTTCGCGGAGGTAGGGCTCGGATGGCGTGGACTTATAAAGGATACGTGCGGCGCGCGGCGTTGATGGGCGCTTTGGGTGCGGCGGCGCTTCTGTGCGCTTCGAATGTGGCGGCGCAAACGAGTCCCGCGGACGTGGCAGCGCCGGCGAAAACTCCGGCGCCGAATCCAGCGCAGGTCACCTCGCGGCGCGACATGCTCGCCGAATTCAACGATTCCCTGCAGGAGCTCACCAGCCGTGTTTCGCCCGCGATCGTGCAGGTACAGGTAACGGGCTATCGCGCCGTCGCCAGCAAGGACAAAGATTCGGACGACAGCGACGACGACAGCGGCGCCAGCACAATTGGCCGTCAGCGCAGTATGGGCTCGGGCGTGATCGTCGATCCTGAAGGCTACATCATCACCAACGCTCATGTGGTGAAAGGCGCGCAGCGGGTGCGAGTGCAACTCACCGCGCCAACCGATGGCTCCGATTCGCAAGTGCGCGCGAGCCTCGGCGTTGGCTATCACCTTCCTGCGGTGGATGCGAAAGTCGTGGGCGTCGCGCCGCTGATCGATCTTGCGGTGCTGAAAATCGAAGGCAAAGATCTGCCGTACATTCGTTTCGCCGATTACACGAAATTGAAAAAGGGCCAGCTGGTGCTGGCATTTGGCAATCCGGAAGGGCTCGAGAATAGCGTGACGATGGGCATTGTCAGCGCCGTCGCGCGACAGGCCGATCCTGCGTCGGCCTCGATTTACATTCAGACCGATGCGCCGATCAATCCCGGATCGAGCGGGGGGCCGCTGGTCGATATCAACGGCGACCTCGTTGGAATCAACACGTTCATTCTTACTGTCTCGGGCGGAAGCCAAGGGTTGGGCTTTGCGATTCCGAGCAGCGTGGTGGAGTTTGTGTATCACGAGCTGCGCAAATACGGCCGCGTGCATCGCAGCGTGATCGGCGCGACGCTGCAGGAAATCACACCGGACCTTGCGGCGGGCCTCGGGTTGAAAACTCAACACGGCGTGATCGTTGCGGACGTGGTGCCCGACGGCCCTGCCGACAAGGCCGGCCTACAAATTCAGGACATCTTGCTTTCACTCGATGGACGCTCAATCGGCAGCGTGCCGCTGGCCGAGATGATTGTCTCGACGCGGCCGGTGGATGCCGTGGTGAAAGTGGAAGTACAGCGCGGCACAGAGAAATTGACGATGACGATTCCGGTGACCGAGCAGAAGAACGACATCGACCAGCTCTCGGACCTCGTGAACCCGGAGAAAGATCTGGTGGTGAAGCTTGGCTTTTTCGGCGTGGAGATCGACAGCCGGCTCGAAAAGGAACTCGAGGATTTGCGCGACCCTTCGGGCGTGATCGTCGCGGCGCTTGCTGCGGATGGCGCGGGCGTGGAAGTCGATCTCCAGCCCGGGGACGTGATCCACGCGCTCAACGGCAAACCGATTCGCACGGTGGATGGGCTGCGCGCCGGGCTCGCCGCCATGCCGGTGAACGCGCCGGGCGTCCTTCAAATCGAGCGTGATGGCAAGCTGCAGTACATCACGTTTGAAATGGAGTGAGTGCGATGAGACTTCCGCCGCGAGTCTGGCCTCGGCAGTTTGTGCCGATGATCGTCGGACTCGTGGGGCTCGCGTTGCTGGCTGAGGGGCTGACGGTCGATGGGCGGCCGCAGGCGAGCAGTGTTAGCAGGACTCCAGGCGCGGAGTGGATGCGACTGGCGTCGCCGGAGCAGGCGGGCTGGTCCACGAAAAAGTTGGCGGAGATTCGCGACTACATCGAGCAGATCGGCTCGACGTCCGTGATGATCGTGCAGCACGGCGTGGTGGTGGCGGCGTGGGGCGATATCCAGCAGAAATCAAATCTTCATTCCTGCCGGAAAAGTCTGCTGGACGCGCTGATCGGAATCGCGGTGGCGGACGGCAAGATCAATCTCGACGACACGCTCGAAAAACTCCAGATCGACGACAAGAAGCCGTCGCTGAGCGCCGAGGAAAAACAAGCGACCGTGCGCGATCTGCTGGAAGCGCGGTCCGGCGTCTATCACGAAGCCGCCTATGAGACAGCGGGTATGCAGGAGAAACGCCCCGCTCGCGGTTCGCACCCTCACGGAACTTTTTGGTATTACAACAACTGGGACTTCAACACGCTGGGGCACATTTACGAGACGGCGACGGGCTCGAAGATTTTCGAGGCGTTCGAGCGCGAGATTGGCCAGCCCATCGGTATGCAGGACTTCAAGGATCGCGACGGGCGTTACGTTTCCAGCCCCGACTCGAAATATCCCGCGTACCTGTTCGACATGAGTGCAAGAGACTTTGCGCGCTTCGCGCTGCTGTATCTGCACAGCGGGCGCTGGGGAGACAAGCAGATCGTTCCCGCCGATTGGGTGAAAGCGAGCACGCATCCGTATTCGGACAACATCTCCGGCGGCTACGGGTATCTGTGGTGGACGGGCGATTCGACAACAGGCGCCCCGGGCGAGATCGCGTTTCCCAAAGGGAGCTTCTGGGCGGAGGGGAATCTTGGGCAGTATGCGGTGGTGGTGCCATCGCTCGATCTGATCGTGGTGAACCGAGTGGACGACAAGCTCACACGGCATGCCGTGAAGAAGCGCGAAATCGCGCAGCTGGTGCAGATGGTGGCCGCTGCAGCGCCATAGACACGTACCTCATCAGGCGCGAAACTTATTTTGTCGGATTCCATTCCTCGAATTACGCAGTTGTGGGTATTCAGCCGAAGAACAACTGGGTGCGATGCTTAGGACTGTTCGGCTGGAGGCCCCCATGCTTTACGGTTACGGATTAATGGCGACACTGGTTATCTTGTGCTTGATACTCTGGTTGATGCGCGTGGCGGAGGCTGACGCGGCCAAGGCCGATCGCGCGTCCGCGGCAGCGCGGCGATCCAAAAGTAACGGAAGGGCGTCGAGTTAGATGCAGGCTCCGCCGAGCCGATTCCTGACGTCGCATTAGTTAGGCAGCGTCATGACAAACTTGATTCCGAGATTCCACTCAGCGTAGCCCAACGCTTCCGCGCCAAATATTTGGGCGCAGGTAATCAGCACTTCGTTAATGGCCTCCTGGCGTTCGCGACCGTTGTCCAGCAGGTCTTTCAGCGTCAGCTGCACCCACAACAGTGCCTTCTGATTTTCGTTTGCTTTCTCCACGATTCCCCGCGCGGTGCGTGTATTTGACTACCCGAGTGCGACTGAGCGATCCGCCTTTCGCCGCTCGATCTGTTTCAATTTAAGGGAAACGAAATGCAAGAGTCCGAGCAAGCCGGCAAAAAACGCTCCAAGCTAGCTAATGTCATAGCGTGAGAGTACAGATGACCGGTAGAGCAAGGAATACATGGAAGGCCCCGTATCCTGGGATGAGTTCGCCCCGCTGGAAACGAAGCCCGGTGCGTCGCTGCCTCCGACGAGCGCATCGAATAAACACCAAAGATGCAGCGCATCGCAATCACGGGAGCAACTGGATACATCGGCGGGCGTCTGGTGCCTCGGCTACTCGAAGCCGGCTATGCGGTCCGGTGCCTGGTGCGTTCGCCTCGCAAGTTGAGTGACCGGCCTTGGGCAAAGCATGCCCGCGTCGAAACGGTGCAGGTCGATCTGAGTAACTCGGACGCGCTGACAGAGGCGCTGTCGGGGTGTGAGGCGGCTTACTTTTTAGTCCATTCGATGATCTCCGCGGGCGCTAAGTACGCAGAGACAGACCTGAAGATTGCGACGGATTTTGCGAGCGCCTGCAAGCAAGCCGGCGTCAGACGCATCGTGTACCTGGGCGGACTTGGCGAGTTGGGGGAGGGCCTAAGCGAGCACTTAACGTCGCGACGTGAAGTCGAAAAGGCGCTCGCCTCGTCCGGCGTGCCGGTAACGACGCTGCGCGCTGCAATGATCATCGGTTCCGGTTCGGCGTCATTCGAGATTCTTAGGTATCTGGTGCAACGCCTGCCGGTGATGGTTACGCCGAAGTGGGTGAAAACTCAATGCCAGCCGATTGCTGTGCGGAACGTCTTGGGGTACCTCGTTGGACTGCTGGAGACGCCCGAGACGAGTGGCGAGACGTACGACATCGGCGGGCCCGAGGTGCTGACGTATCGCCGGATGATGGAGATCATGGCCGAGGAGCTGCAACTTCCGAAACGCTTGATCATTCCACTTCCGATTCTCACGCCAGCTCTAAGCTCCTACTGGATCCATCTTGTCACTCCGCTCGATAAGGATATCGCGCGGCCGTTGGCGGAAGGGCTGCGGAATCCGGTGGTCGCGAGGGATGCGCGGATAGCGAATATCATTCCACAGAAGTTGCTGCCCTTTCGCGAGGCGATCGCCGCAGCACGCAGCAAAACTGTGGAGGGCGAAGTCGAAACCAGCTGGTCGATGGCCGGCCCGATTCCCGGCGATCCGGACTGGGCGGGCGGCACGGTATTCAAGGACGAGCGCGAAGTTAGCGTGGATGCTCCAGCACATGCGGCGTTCCAAGCCGTGTGCTTGCTTGGGGGAGCGCACGGTTGGAACTCTTCTAAGTTGCTATGGAGGATCCGAGGCGGGATGGACAGGCTGGTCGGTGGCCCGGGCTTGCGGAGAGGCCGCGTGAACCCTGACCGTCTGAGTTACGGGGATGCTGTGGATTTTTGGCGGGTTGCAGGGATTGAGCAGGACCGTTCACTGATCTTGCGGGCAGAAATGCGGTTGCCGGGCACGGCGGTGCTCGAATTTTGCATTACGCCCACAGGGCCTGGAACGTGCGTCCTAAGACAGATTGCGCGATTCCGGCCAAAAGGTCTGTGGGGTATTTTGTATTGGTACGCAGTGCTACCGTTTCACGGCATTGTGTTCCATCAAATGCTTGAGGGGATAAAGGAGCAAGCTGGAAAGCTCGCGCAGAATATATTACTTGGTAACCCGGCAGGTTGAGTGGCGGAGAGGGTGGGATTTGAACCCACGGTCGAGTTTCCCCGACACTCGCTTTCGAGGCGAGCTCTTTCAACCGCTCAGACACCTCTCCGGCGAGTGCGGCATAAAAAGTTTAGCAAAGGCTGGGCGAGGTCACAACACGCGTGACGGTGAACGTTCGAGTTTGTGTGTGCCGGGATCATAGCGGATTGCTTGGGGTGGGATGGCTGCACCCGGGACCAACTGAGAGTTGGTCCCGCTCAGACTCGAAAGTCTAAGCTACATCGCGCTGTGCGCGGCTGAAGACCAGCACAGACTGACAGTCTATATTACAGCTCGCTGCGCTCGCCTCGGGCCACACGCATCCATGCGTGTGAAACGCCGACAGGGCTGGGGCCCTGTCGGACGCGACGCTACTCCAGCTCCCACATGCGGAATTGGTGCTCGGACTCGGCCATATCGACGAGCTTGCCGCGGAATTTCGCGCCTTCTAGTTTTAGGCGGGCGCGTTGTTCTTTTGCGGCGGAATATTTCAGCTTAATTGCGCCGCCTGCGCCGACTACGCGGTGCCACGGCAGCGAGTCCACGGGATCGCGATGAAGCAGATTCGCGACGGCGCGGTGATACAGCGGATAACCGGCTGCGGCGGCGACGCGACCGTAGGTGCTCACCTTCCCCGGTGGAATGGAGAGGATCACGCGACGAAACGCGAGGTCGCGTTCGCCATTCGGACGCAGACCGTCGCGCATGATCCCGCGCTCCAATTTTTTCTGGCGCAAATTTTCCATGTGCACATCGTGGGAACGGTGGTGCTTCTGCTTTTTCATGTGCGAACCTCGAACTTAGGTCGCGAGCAGCCTGCTGTACGGACATGTGCGAAGAGGCGCAGCGCAGCCGAAGATAGAAGATGCGTGCGACGCGCGTAAGTTTCAAGCGAGGAGATTGGAAGCGGAAGGTGCGATGCCGACGGTGGGGCGGCTTCCAGCCGGTCAAACTGCAAAGGCCCGGCCGGGCCACCGTGTGCAGTCACTCCCTTGCGGGACGAGGCCGCCGGCTATCGCTAACAACTGCCCGCCTACACGCTAGCACCGCGCACCAGCAGCTCGAATCGGCGAAACCCTCTAAATTTGGGCGTTGGCGCGACGTGCAAGCCGGCAGGCGAAAATACCCGCACAAAGTACCGTTCCGTGCGGCTGGCAAGCCCACAAGCGGCCTGTTTTCAATTCTTTACGTGGCATCCGTACAGGTGCCCGTTAGAGGGGTATTACAGAAGTCTTACAATGCATTTCCGCCCGTCCTGATACTCTGAAGCTGTTACATGCGCCGGCCCGCAGCCTGCGCGACCTTATCCCGCACTGAGGGAACCACGTGGCCACGGCTCTTCCGGACATCGAGATACTCACCAAGAAGCAAAAAGCCCAGAACGAAGTGAACTGGGTGACCGCGATTTTCATGGGCCTCTTCCACATCGGGGCGATTGCGGCGCTGTTCTTTTTCAGCTGGAAGCCGGTAATGGTGGCCGTGCTGCTGTGGTGGGTGGCGACGAGCCTGGGCATCGGCGTGTGCTACCACCGTCTGCTGACGCACCGCGGCTATAAGACTCCGAAGTGGATGGAATATTTCCTCACGGTCTGCGCGACGCTCGCGCTCGAAGGCGGCCCGATTTTCTGGGTAGCAACGCACCGCATCCATCATCAGCACTCCGATAAAGAAGGCGACCCGCACTCACCCGTGGACGGAAAGTGGTGGGCGCACATGGGCTGGATTTTGATGGGCAAGGCGATGCACCACGAGACGAAGACGCTGGGCAAGTACGCGCCGGACCTTGCGAAAGACAAATTTCACGTTTGGATTACGAAGTTTCATTACATCCCGATGATCGTTGTTGGCTTGATCCTGCTTACGTTTGGCGGCATCCCGTACGTTCTGTGGGGAATTTTCTTCCGCACCGTGATCGGCCTGCACGCGACGTGGCTGGTGAACTCGGCGACGCACTCGTGGGGTTCGCGCCGCTTTCAGACGCGCGACCTTTCAACAAACAGCTGGTGGGTGGCGCTGGTTACCTGGGGCGAGGGCTGGCACAACAATCATCATGCGCATCCGACGTCTGCGCGCCATGGACTTGCGTGGTATGAGATCGATACGAACTGGTACGTCATTCGCTTTATGAAAGCCGTGGGGCTCGCGAAGGACATTCGCGTGGCGCAGTTGCCGGCATCGGAAGCCGAAAAGAATGTTGCGGCCGAAGTTGCAGCTAGCGTCGCGCCTGTCGTTGCGGCTGACGATATGGTTTCCGCGTAAACGTTTCACTTCCCTTTCGAGGGGCTCGCGCTTGAAGTTCTTGAGCCGCACATTCTTTTGAGTGTGCGGCTCTTTTTGCGTCTGGACACATCGGCGCACGCTTGCTCGCCCGTGCGCGGTACAATTCACCCTACACCCATGAACATCTCGGGCCGCCGCAAAACCATGGCGTTCTTCATCGTGCTGGGCAGCTGCCTGGTGGCGGTGGCTATTGCGCTGCAGGTTGGATGGATCATTCTCAATTGGCGCGAGACGGTGCTGCTGTTTTTTGGCGTGATTTTCTTCGCGTTGTTAATCGCGGGAGTGGTGATCAATACCAGCTTTCTGGTGCGCGAGATCCGGCTGAACGAACAGCACGATAGCTTTGTGAACGCGGTGACACACGAATTGAAGACGCCGATCGCGTCGATTCGCTTGTATTTGGAAACGATGCAGCGGCGCGAGCTGGACGAGAAGCAGCGCCAGAAATTCTACCGGTTGATGCTGCACGATACCGATCGCCTGCTCGGCACGGTGAATCAAGTGCTGAAGGCGGGCGAGGCGCGGCACAAATCGCACAAACCGCAGAAGGTGGAACTCGATTTCGGGGAGCTGGTGCGCGAGTCGATCGAGCTGGCTAAAGCGCGCCACCACCTCGAGAGCGGCGCGATGCGCTACGAGGAGTCGTCGAAGGGCACGCCTTTCAAAGTGAATGGCGATGTGGAGGATTTGCGCACGGCCGTTTCCAACCTGCTCGACAATGCGATCAAGTATTCCGGCAACAAGGTGGAAGTGACGGTGAGCCTTGAGCCTGCCGTGGAAAAGAAAGTGAAGCTCAATATTCGCGACCGTGGAGTGGGAATTCCGGCCGACGAATTGAAACGGATTTTCCGGCGATTCTACCGCGTAAGGAATCGTGCACTTGCAAAAGTGAAAGGCACGGGCCTTGGGCTTTTCATTGTGCGCGCGATTGCCAAGGCGCACGACGGACGCGTGTACGCGGAGAGCGCGGGCGAGGGCCTGGGCACCACGGTCACGTTGGAGTTGCCGCGATCCAATGCCTAAAGGCTGCCAGAAGCGCGCATGAACCGGATCCTTATTGTCGAAGACGAAGTTCATTTGGCGGACGGGCTGCGCTTCAACCTGGAAGCTGAGGGCTACAGTGTCGCTGTAGTCGGCGATGGAGAAGCCGCGACGGACCGGCTGATTAAGAAGAAGGAAGAGTTCGACGCCGTGGTGCTCGACGTGATGTTGCCGGGCAAGGCCGGTTTCGAAGTCGTCGAGGAACTTCGCAAGGCGAAGAACTACGTGCTGGTGCTGATCCTCACGGCGCGGGGCCGCCCTGAAGACGTGCTGCAAGGCTTTGCTGCGGGTGCGGACGACTATCTCGCGAAACCGTTCGAGCTGCCGATTTTTCTGGCGCGTTTGCAGGGGCTGCTGCGCCGGCATGAGTGGATGCGCGGCGGCGCAAAGGCGGCGCCTGCGAAATCGGCGGCGCGGGAAAAAAGCGCAGCGTCAACGGCCGTTGAGGACTACGACGTTTTTTCGTTTGGTGGAAAGTCGATCGACTTCGGCAACCTTGAACTCAAGACCAAGAAGAACACCATTCAGCTCACGCTGATGGAAGCGAAGCTGCTGCGCCACCTGATTCACGCGAACGGGCGGACTGTGACGCGCAAATCGATCCTCGAAGATGTGTGGGGCTTGCGCGAAGACACGGACACGCGCGCGATCGACAACTTCATCGTGCGCTTGCGCCGCTACCTCGAAGAAAATCCTTCGAAGCCGAAGCACTTGCTCACCGTGCGCGGCCTTGGCTACCGGTTCGTCGTTTAAGCGCGGTTTACTTCTTCCCTGCCGAGCTTGCCGCAGAAATATTTCCGCGTAGCACCGTCACCGATGCCTTCGGCAGAGTGTATTCGGTCGCTGCGCCAGCGCCGGTTAGCGTCGATTTCGCGGCCGGGCCGTCTGGGTCAGCCTTGCCCCCGAATGGGCCGCCGGGATGCCACTGATACTGGTCGCTGCCGAAAGTGATGCGATCGACCGCGCCGCTGAAAAACTTCGCACCGCCGACGCTTGCAGCGCTGTCGTCGAATTGAATCTTCACCGTGTGCGCGTTCTCCTGATCTTTATTCACGATCATCAAGGCCCATTGTCCGTCGGGCCGCAGCGTCGCGTAGGACGTGACGAGATTGTGCCCCGCCGGGTCCGACAGATCGCTCTTCGAGAGAAACAGCTTGTGCGGTTTGTTGCCGGGCTGGATCCACTCGAGATTGATCAGCTGGCTCGCGAAATACTGCGAAAGGTTCTGCTGAATCTTCAGATCGTGATCGGCGGAAAACATTCCGAAGGTGCCCTCGGAGCCGTTGCAACCGCGCCCGACGCCGAGGGGCAAGTAATGGAAGTAAGAAACGCCGGCGCCGCCATGCGACAAAAACGCGCCAACGTAATCCGCCAGCCACAGCGCGCCAAAGGTATCGACGAACGCCTCGGACTGATTCCAAGACAAATTCGATTCGGTGATGAAGAGCGGTACGTCGGCGGGCACGCCGTCCTGATGCCAGACGTCGGCGATGTGCGTGACCAGCGTCGCTTCGTCGTACAGGCTGCTCCATTCGACTTTGCACGGCTCGAACGGATAGTGCTCGAACGAGAAGAACGCCAGATCGTTGAGCTTGCCGTGCGATTTCAGGTAGTCGATGAAGCGGCCGGTCCATGACGTGCGGCCGTCGGCGTCGGCCCACGTTTCGATATCTTTATTCTGCCCGGTGAAAATCGGGCCGCCGAGTTTCAATTTCGGATCGACTTTGTGCAACGCCGCGGCCCACTGGACGTACATCGCGGCGTAATCTTCCGGCGGCATGTAGTGCCCGTCCGGCTCTTCGCCCATTTCCACGTACGCGATCGGATAGCCGCGTTTCTCGATGTAGGCAATCTCCGCGGCGGAGTCTTCGGGCGTGGCGTAAATCATCGCGATGGGAATCATCGCGGGCAGCCCGCGCGTGTAGCCGCCGGTGTAAAAAAGATCGAAGCCGACTTGATCGCCTGCGTGTTCGTCGAGGTCGCCGGCGGTGTGCCAGGGGTCAACTGAGGAACAATATGTGGGAGTCTGATCCTGCTCCGGCACGTGGCGCATCAAGTCGTGGAAATTTCCATTAGGCGAGACGGTGCCCGCGTACAACTCGCGGATCGCATAGCCCACGCAGTTGCGTGGATCGCTTGAGCCGTGAGTGTCGCAGGTGTTCGACGACGCGGTCATCAGGATGCGCACCCAGCGCACCGTCATCGGCATGTCTGAAAGTTTCAGCACGGCAGTGCCGCCTTTGCCGTTCGTCACGATGCCCTGCGGAAAACTTTGCCACACGCCAATCGTCGGATGCTTGATCGGATCGTCGCCGGTCCAATACTGAACGACGTAGTTCGTCGCGTACGGCTCGGCCCAGGCGATGCGGATCGCGTTGATGTCCTGATTGGTTTGAAAATCCATGAACACCCATTGCGGGTGCAGCGCGTCGCTCTCGCCGGTGTATTTTTGGGTGAGATACGGATTGCTCTTCCAGTAGGTGTCGAGGTCGCCGTCGTCGAGGCGCGAGTAGCCTTCGGTGTCTGTGCCGTCGTCGCGGGTGACGCCGCGGTGCGGCAGCGGGTAGCCGTAGGAGTGGCGGATCGGATCGCCGAGATCGGTGCTGCCGGTGAAGTAGCCTGCACCCTGTCCGCCTTGAGACGCGGGGACGCTCCAGGTGCCCGTGGGATTCCAGTGCCAAGCTTCCATATGGAGCTCGGTGTTCTGCCGGTACGAGACCATTTGCCAGCCCGCGGCGAGCACCTGATCGATCGTCGGCTGGACGAAGAGCTTGTCGGCCGCGCCGTAGCCGATGCGGTCGATGCCCGCGCCTAGCGCGACGGCGGGATCGATCGTGTTCGACGGCTTGGAAGTGTCCACATGAATTGTCTGAGCGCCAGCAGCGCCAACAGAAGCGGCGATAAATGCCGTGCACGCACACCAACGCGCGAATCGCGCACCACGAAAAGTTTTATTAAACATGCCGGGAATCTTAGACGAACGCGCGCGCGCCAGCCAAACGATTTTGCGAGATGAACTATTTGCGCGGCGCCGCTTTAAAGACTCAAGGCGAGTGCGGATGAGCGTGCCGCGGTAAAATCGAGGTCACTTCAGGAGGTGTCCCATGCGAAACGACGAACTTCACCACTCCTGCTTTCGAGCGAAGCAGTAAGCGCCGCCGCGGTTTCCCGTCCGAAACGCGCGTCAAGCGCGGTCCACGCATCGTTCACGGTGATAAAGAATTAATCGAGAAGCTCGGTCGCAACGACCTGTGCCCGTGCGGCTCCGCACGCAGGTTTCAAAAAGTGCTGCATGCGGTCCGGGCAGTTCGACGGCAGCCGACGCAATCACTTTTTTCCGCGACTGAATTGGCACGTTTGCACGGCTTCGATAAATGGTTTCGAGGCGGGCCGTTGACGCGGCGCAGGCTTTCGATGGACCATACCGGCGCGCAATTTTTCGCGCGCTGAGCGGAGCGTCGATGCCAAAGTTGAAAGCGATCAAGTTCGAGCAAATCGAAAAGGAACAGCTCAACCCGGAAATCACGCGACAGATGCAAAGCGGCGAAGACTGTACGTTCGCTCAGATTCTGATCAAGAAGGGCGGAATCGTGCCGCGCCACTCGCATCGCAGCGAACAGGTGTCGCTGATCGTCTCGGGCGCGCTGAAGTTTATCTTCGACGATGGCGATGAAGTGACACTGCACGCCGGCGAATTCTTCATCATTCCCGCGCACTTGCCGCATTCGGCCGTGGCAATGGAAGACACCGTGGATCTCGATTTTTTCGCGCCGCGCCGCGAAGACTGGATCAACAAAACCGACTCGTATTTCCGCCAGAGTGCGGAAAAGGAATAGCGATGGACCTCGGACTCAAGGGGCGGGTTGCAATCGTGGCGGCGGCCAGCACGGGACTCGGCCGCGCGGTGGCCGAAGAGCTGGCGAAAGAGGGCTGCGAGCTGGCGATCTGCTCGTCGAATCCGGCGAAGATCGAAAAAGCTGCTAACGAAATCTCGAAACTTACCGGACGCGAAGTTTTCTGGCGCGCGGTGGATGTGTCGAAACCGGCCGACGTGACGGCTTTTGTGGAGGCCACCGACAAGAAATTTGGGCGCATCGACATCTGCGTGACCAACGGCGGCGGGCCTCCGCCGAAGAAGTTTCTCGACGTCACCGCGAAAGACTGGCAGGACGCGGTCGAGTCCACGCTGTTTTCCGCGGTTACGTTTGCGCGCGAAGCGCTGCCGCGCATGCAGCGCAATAAGTGGGGCCGGCTAATCACTATCACATCCACGTCGGTGAAACAGCCCATCGACGGACTGATGCTCTCGAATTCGATTCGAGCGGGCGTCACCGGCATGGCGAAGACGCTCGCCGGCGAGTTCGGGCAATTCGGCATCACCGTCAATAATGTGTGCCCGGGCTTCACGGCCACCGCGCGCCTGGAAGAGCTTTTTGAGAAACGCGCGAAGGATGCGGGCGTTTCGGTCGAGCAGATCGAAAAGCAGTCCGCCGCACAAATTCCCATCGGACGCATCGCCCGGCCTGACGAGTTTGCCGCCGTTGTGACGTTCCTTGCCTCGGAGCGCGCGAGCGCCGTGAATGGCGTGACGATCGCCGTCGATGGCGGGATGCTACGCGGCCTGTTCTAACTGCAATCGCTCCACACCCATGAACGCGAAACGAACGGGCCGCAAATCCGTCTATACTAGAGGTTTGTGCGACGACGATTTTTCAATCTGGTTGCCCGCCTTCCCCGTCTCGAAGGCCCATTCTCTGGAGGAAAGATGCCCCGTTCAACCTGGCAGCGCGCCGCCCTGTGTGCGGTACTGAGCGCCGCCGCGGCTTTTGCTGCGATTCTTCTGCTCCCCGCAAAGGGACGCGCCGACGAGCCTTACGCGCGCAGTCGCGACTACGATCTTCAGCACGTGAAGACGCACCTTTGGATCGACTTCGACCACAAAAGCTTTCGCGGCGAGGTGACGCACTCGATTGCCATGCTGCAGGACAACCTGAGCCAGATTCAGTTCGACTCGATCGCTCTGAAAATCAACTCTGTGACGCTCGATGGGAAAGACGCGAAGTTTAACGTCACCGCGACCGACGTGGTGGTGCCGCTGAATGCGCCATCGAAAAAAGGCGATAAGCACGAAATTTTCATTCGCTATGAAGGTACAGGCCCGAAGAAGGGACTGTACTTCGTTGGCCCCGACAAGAATTATCCGAACCGCCCAAAGGAAGTGTGGACGCAGGGCGAATCCGAAGACACACGCTACTACATTCCGATCTACGACTACCCGAACGATCGCACTACGTCTGAAATGAGCCTCACCGTGCCCGCCGCGTGGCTCACGATTTCGAACGGCCAGCTTGCCGGCACCAAAGACGAGGGCGACGGCACGAAAACCTGGACCTGGAAGCAGGACCAGACGCTTTCCACGTACCTGATCACCGCCGTCGCCGGTGAATTCGTGGAGAAGACGGACACTTGGCGCGGCATTCCGGTGCGTTACGTCGTGCCGAGGGGCAAAGAAGACACGATCGATCCGACGTTTGAGCGGACCAAGGGCATGCTCGACGTTTTCTCCGACAAGCTCGGCGTGAAGTATGCGTGGGCGCAGTACGCGCAGTCGTCGGTGGATGATTTCGTGGAAGGCGGCATGGAAAATACGAGCGCGACGACACTCACCACGCGCGGCCTGCTGAATCCCGTGCTGGCACCGGAAGAAAAGCGCGGTTCGGACGACCTGGATTCGCACGAACTGGCGCACCAGTGGTTCGGCGACCTGGTCACCTGCAAAGACTGGTCGAATGTGTGGCTCAACGAAGGCTTCGCCACGTACTTCGAACATTTCTGGGCCGAGCAGCATTACGGCGCCGACGAAGCCGCGTACGAATTCTGGCGCGATCAGACGCAGTGGTTCCGGCAGAAACAGCTGTACACGCACCCAATCGTCGAACGCAAGACCGGCGACGCGATCGAATTCGCCGGAAACGAGTACACCAAGGGCGGGTGGGTGCTTTCGATGCTGCGCACCAAGGTGGGCGACGACTATTTCTTCGCCGCGCTTCATCACTACCTCGAAGCGAATCGCGGACAGAACGTTGTTACGGCCGACCTGCAGAAAGCCATCGAGCAGCAAACCAATATCAACGTGGACCAATTTTTTCATCAGTGGGTTTGGCGCGCGGGCGCGCCGAAGTACGAAGTGAGCTACACGTACGACCCCGCCGCGAAGCAGATCAAACTGGACGTGAAGCAAACGCAGAAAGTGGAAGGGATGGTCGGCCTGTTCGACATGCCAGTCGATGTGGAAGTCACGACGGTGTCGGGACGCAAGACCACCGCGATCGATGTGAGCGAAGCCGAGCAGATTTTCACAATTCCGGCCGACTCGGCGCCGCAGATGGTGCTGTTCGATAAGGGCGACAAGGTCTTGAAGTCGCTCGAATTCAAAAAAGAGCCGGCGCAGTACGTCTATCAGCTGAAAAACGCAACGGATGTGCCAGACCGCGCCGATGCGGCTGTCGCGCTCGGCTCGGCAAAGGATTATCCGGACGGCGTGGCTGCGCTCGCGTACGCCGCGTCGCACGATCCGTTCTGGGGCGTCCGCGTGCAGGCGCTGCACTCGCTGGGAAAACTGGAAAACGCCGTGGCCGAAAAAGCGATTCTGGCGGCGGTCGATAGCAATTCTGAGCCATGGGTGCGCTCGGTGGCCGTGGAGGAGCTGGGAGGGTTCAAAGACGATTCGTCGCTCGGGCCGAAGCTCACCGAGCTTGCGGCGAACGACAAAGCGTATCGCGTGCGCGCCGCCGCGCTCATCGCGCTGGGATCGGTGAAAGCTCCGAACGCCTACGACGTGCTTACCGCCGCCGTGAGCGGCACGTCGCCGGACGGCACGCTGCGCAACGCCGCTCTGGAAGGCCTTGGCGAACTCGGCGACGACCGCGCCGTTCCGCTGCTGCTTTCGTGGTCCGCCACCGGAAAGGACATGGATGCGCGCGGAGCGGCGATACCCTCCGTCGCGGGGCTCGATCTAAAGAACCCAGCGATCACGCAAACGCTGATTTCGTATTTGAAGGAGCCGCACTTCGATATCAAGTTCACGACGATCTTCGCGCTTGCTCGTCGCGGCGATCCTGCCGCGATTCAACCGCTCGAGGACATTGTGAAGTCCGGCGCATTGAGCGGCACTGGCATCCAGCCGTTCGTCGAAGCGCAGCTGAAGGCGTTGAAGGCTAAGGCGAGTGGTGAGCAACCGCTGCCGAACGCTGCGCCGCAGAACTAGACAACTGGAGAATGGTTTTGAACGGCCCGCTGGCAGACGCGACGCGTCTCGCGTTTCCAGCGGGCTTTTTTATTCAGCGAGCAGGATTCGCAGGTCGCGCAGATTATTTCCGGTAGGCCCCGTTACGATCGCATCGTTGAGTCGCTCAAAAAAAGTATAAGCGTCACTGCGAGCCAAGTAAGACGAGGCGTCGAGTCCGGCTGCCTGCGCGCGAGAAAGCGTTTCTCCATCGGCTACGGCACCTGCGGCTGGACTATTGCCGTCGATCCCATCCGTGCCTGCGCTGAGCACGGCGATTTTTTTGCCCGCAATCTTCGGCACGCAGGTGAGCACAAACGCGGAATTCCGTCCGCCGGCGCCATCGCCCGTAACAGGACTGCTCAGCTCGCCTCCGGCAAAGAGCGCGACACGCTTGCCTGGATTGTCTGCGCGCACATTTTCCAGCGTTTCGAGCAGATGGTCCGCGGCCTTTTCGAGGGGCCAGCTGTCGGTGACTTGATCGACCATGCAGTGAAATCCCGCACCCTCAGATGCGTGGTGCGCAGCGTGAAGCAGCTCGTGCTCGCCGAGGATGCGATAAAAATGATTGGTCGCGAATGCCGCGTCGCCGTGTTTTGGCGTCTCGCGCAATCTGCCCGCTTCGAATATCGCGCGCACGGCCGGCGGAAATCTCGCAAGCAAGCCGTGACGCGCGACGATTGCGTCTGCATCAGCCACCGTCGTTGGGTCGGGCAGAGTCGGACCTGAGGCGAGCGCCGATTCATGGCCCTGTGGCACGTCGCTGATCGCGTACGTCAGACGGACGGAGCGCGGCGCTGCAGCTGCAAGGCGCCCGCCTTTCGACGCGGAGAGATGTTTGCGGATCACGTTGATTTCTTCGATCGGCGCGCCGCAACCGACCAACGCCGAATGCAACGCGCGAAAATCTTCGAGCTTCATCGATGGGTCGAGCGAAGACTCCACCATCGCCGAGCCGCCGCCCGAAATTAGAAAAATCACGAGTGATTTCTCGCGGCATCGCGCGAGGCGGTCGAGAATCGCGCGGCCCGCTGCGAAGCTTGTTTCAGTCGGTAGCGGATGGCTGCCGGAAAATGCTTCCCAGCCCAGCGAGCGGACGCCGCTGCGCGTCCGGACCGACGACGATTCCCTGCACCTTGAAATCCGGCGAGAGAATCGCAGACAGTGCCTGAGCCATGGAGAATGCCGCTTTGCCAAACGCGATCGCGACGATCTCATTGTAGTCGCGAAGGTCTAGATCCGCGCCCGGCCGCAGCGATCACGTGGCCGCGACGGTCGAGACGGCGCTCGAGCGCGTCGTGGATATCGATCGCTGCGAGTGTGTGGCGGAAAATTTCTTCGGCGGCACGTTTCAGTGGGACTGCGGTAGTCATCGGAGAGCACTTCGGGATTGAGCGGAGTCGGCGGACGCCGCCCGGCGAAAAATTCTGCGACGTTGGTCGCCGCAAGCACGGCCATCTTCGCGCGCGTTTCCATTGAAGCGCTGCCGAGGTGCGGCGCGAGCACTACGTTATGACGCGGAATCAGCCCCGGACACAACTTCCGGCTCGCGTTCGTACACGTCGAGCCCCGCGCCGGCGATGACTTTGCGTTCGAGTGCATCGTTCAGCGCCACTTCGTCCACCACCGGACCGCGCGAGGTATTGATGAGGTACGCCGACGGCTTCATTTTCGCGAACGCGGCCGTCGAGAGCAGGTGCTTCGTATCCGGCGTAAGCGGTGTGTGGATCGAAAGAAAATCCGATTCGCGCAGTAGCGTTTCCATATCGACGTACTCAGCGTTCACTTCTTTTTCGGAGGCCGCGTCTGCGCGCGTGCGGTTGTGGTAAATCACGCGCATCTTGAATCCGTGCGCGCGGCGAGCGACTTCTTTTCCGATGCGGCCAAAGCCGAGGATGCCGAGCGACTTGCCCCATACGTCAGCGCCGAGAAACTGGCTCACATTCCAGCCGGTCCATTCGCCTGCGCGTAGAAATTTATCGCCCTCGACGACGCGACGCGCCACTGCGAGGATCAACGCGAAGGCAAAATCGGCTGTCGTGTCGTCCAGGACTCCCGGCGTGTTTGTCGCGAGGATTTTGCGGCGCGTGCACGCGGCGAGGTCGATGTTGTTGTATCCCACCGACACCGTCGCTACGGCCCTCAGGTGCGGCGCGGCGTTGAGCATCTGTTCGTCGATCGTCTCGTTGAGCTGGCAAACAAGCGCTTCTTTGTCCGCCACGCGCCGCAACATCGCATCGCGTGCGATGCCGAGCGGGTCGCGCGCGTAGTCCACTTCGAAACTATCGTTCAGGATTTTCTCGGCGGGCTCAGGCAACGTCCGCGTCACCAGAATTTTCGGCTTGCTCACTCTCGCGCCTCGGTTACGTCAGGTAGGTACAGCAAACCTCGAAAAGCATACACCCGCACCAAGGCCGTGGCACCGGCGTTCGCCCGGTGAAACGCGCGGGGAAACATTTGTCGAAACGCGCGCCATCGCGGTGCGTTGACGCCCCGTCGCGCGGGCGACTATAGTGAGGTTGCATTCGCGCTTGAGCAGCGCGTGCGAGGCCCATGGATTCCCCGCTACTTCGCGATCTCAAATCTCTGGTCGGTGCGGACGCGGTACTGCACCGCCCCGAGGATTTGCTTCTCTACGAATACGACGGCTCGGTGGAAACCGCGCGTCCGACCTGCGTCGTATTCCCCACCACCACCGAACAAGTCGTCCATTTGATGCGCCTTGCGAAGAAACACGACACGCCGATCGTCGGACGCGGCGCCGGCACCGGGCTTTCTGGTGGAGCGCTTGCGCGTAAGGGCGGCATCGTCGTCGTTTTCTCAAAGATGAATCACATCCTTTCATTAGATGTAGAAAACCAGTGCGCAGTGGTCGAGCCGGGCGTGGTGAATTCCGATCTCAGCGCCGCCGTTGCGCACGCCGGGCTGCATTTTGCGCCCGATCCATCGAGCCAGAAGGCCTGCACCATCGGCGGCAATGTCGCCGAAAATTCCGGAGGACCGCACACGCTGGCCTACGGCGTCACAACGAATCACGTCCTCGCGCTGCAACTCGTACTTCCTTCCGGCGAACTCGTACGCATTGGATCTTCCGCGGTTGATGCGCCCGGGTACGACCTCACCGGCCTCGTCGTCGGCTCCGAAGGCACGCTCGCGCTCGTGACTGAAATTACGGTGAAGCTCACGCGCATTCCCGAGTGCGTGAAAACGCTGCTCGCGATTTTCGACACCATCGACGATTCGATGGAGACCGTCGCCGACATCACCGCTCGCGGCATAACGCCGGCCGCCTGCGAGATGCTCGATGGCTGGACGCTGCGCGCCGTCGAAGATTACGTTCACGCCGGATTCCCTCGCGACTGCGCCGCTGTGCTGCTGCTCGAAGTGGATGGCCCGCGCGAAGCAGCCGAGCAACACGCCATCGAGATCGCCGACATTTGCCGGGCGCATCACGCGCGCGAAGTTCGCGTCGCAAAAGATTCGCGCGAGCGCGACCTGCTGTGGAAGGGCCGCAAGAATGCGTTTGGTGCGGTGGGCCGGATTTCGTCAAGCTACTACGTGCAGGACGGCGTGATTCCGCGAACGAAGCTGCCCGCTACGCTGCGGCAGATCGACGTCATCGGGAAAAAGTACGGTTTCCAGATCGGCAACATTTTTCACGCCGGTGACGGCAATCTGCACCCGTTGATTCTTTTCGACCAGCGCGACGCGGACCAGTTTCGCCGGGTCCTCGCCGCGTCCGACGAAATCATCCAATTCTGCATCGACCAGGGCGGCTCGATCACCGGCGAGCACGGCGTGGGCATGGAAAAGGATCGCCTGATGCCGCTGCTCTTCTCCGAGGCCGAGCTGGAGGTGATGGCGCGCATGCGCAAGGCGTTCAACCCCACGGGTCTGCTGAATCCCGAGAAAATCTTCCCCTCGAAGAAAGGTTGCGGCGAAATTCGCTCCGCTCCGCTTCCCGCGCCGGCACGTTCCCACGCATGAAGGGCTCCTCGCAAATCGCGAACATTCTGGGCATCGAAAACGTAAAGACGGATATGGAATCGATTGCCGCCTACGCGATCGCTGGTAGGACGCCCTCGGAAGCCGTCGAACCATCGAGCGCAGCTGAGGTTGTCGAAATCGTGCGTCATGCCGCGTCGGCGAAACGCGCGATCGTTGCGTGCGGCGCGCGCACGAAGCTGTCTATGGGGCTGGCGCCATCGCGATATGACCTTGCCGTCGATATGTCGCGAATGAATCGTGTGGTCGCCTACGATCCCGGCGATCTGACGCTGAGCGTCGAGCCTGGCATCACGTTCGCTGCGCTCTCGCGCACGCTCGCCGAGCACGGACAGATGCTGCCGCTCGGCGTTCCCTTCAGCGCGCATTCGACGATTGGGGGCACGATCGCGTCCGGCGTCGATGCGCCACAGCGACAACTCTACGGAACGGCGCGCGATTTCCTGCTCGGCGCGGAATTTGTGACCGGAGACGGGGTGCTGGCGAAAAGCGGCGGACGCGTGGTGAAAAACGTCACCGGCTACGACCTACACAAATTGCTGATCGGATCGCTCGGCACGCTCGGCATCATCACCAAGCTCAATTTCAAAACATTCCCGCTTCCCACCAATATGCGCGGCTTCAGCGCGCTGTTTCGGTCAATGGAGTCCGCGCTCGAGATGCGGGACCGCATCGCCCGCTCGCCGCTTTTGCCGTCGGCGCTCGAGATTTTCAGCCCCGGGGTCGCGAGCCTTTTCACTGGGCCCGCAGTCGCGATTGCTACGCGCGAGCCGATGCCTGCCGGCATGGTGGCCGGAGATCAATGGGCGCTGACGACCGGCTACTCGGGAGACGAAAGCACGCGCGCGCGGTACGAAGCGGACCTCAAAAAGATGGCTGCGGATCGCGGCGCAACGGGCGTAACGATCGCCAGCGACACGCTTCCGGCTGCATGGGCGCGAAAGCGGGAATTCATTCCCATCGCGCTCGCAGCATCCCGAGCGACGACGATCTTGAAGATTGGCGTGCTTCCGTCGAAGTTGACGCTTGTTCTGAGCGCAGTCGCCGGCGCTGTTGAGAAGCACGACGTGCCGGGCGTGGTGATGGTGCGCGGGGTCGGCGTCATATATTTAGCGCTGCTTCCGCCCGATGCTGGCGACGGATCGAAGCAGCGCGTCGCGAAGTGCGTGAGCGAAATTCAAGCTGCCGCTACGCAGTTGGGTGGACACGCCACTGTGCCGTGGTGCCCTGATGCGTGGAAGCCGGACCTGAACATGTGGGGCACGGAAACGGCCGACTGGGCGGAGATGCGCAAAGTAAAAAACGCATTCGATCCTGGCGCGGTTCTCAGCCCTGGACGTTTTGTGGGAGGCCTGTAGCCGGCGATGGACAACACGCCGAACAACCCATCCAGCCTGACCGCAGCTTCTGCGCCGGCGGCTGCCGTGCAAACGCACGACGAGGCGCAGCGCGAATTCCAGCTGACGCTGAGCGGCTTCAGCGCGACGGACAAGCCCGAATACGAAGACTACTCGCGTTGCGTTCACTGCGGGCTGTGCGCGAACAACTGCCCGACGTACCGGCTATGGGGGCGCGAAGCGGATTCGCCGCGCGGACGCATACGGCAGATTCAGCTTGTCGATCAGGGCCGGCTTGAACTGGGCGACGCGTTCGTGACGCACATCGACCGCTGCCTGAATTGCCGCAACTGCGAGACGGTCTGCCCCTCCGGCGTTGAGTACGGAAAGATTCTGGAGCTGGCGCGAGCGCAGATCGAGCAGAAATACAAACGGCCGCTGGCGTCGCGCGTGGTGCGGGATTTCGTGTACCGCAAGCTGCTTCCCTACCCGAGACGCATCGCTTCGCTGGCGGGCGTATTGCGTTTGTACCAGCGTTCAGGGCTTGCGGCTTTGGCGCGTGGAACTGGCGTGCTTTCGCTGCTCGGCTTGAGCGATCGCGAGCGATTGCTGCCGAAGATCGACTCGCAATTCTTCTTCAGCGAACTGGGCCGCGCGTATCCCGCCGCGGGGGTGAAGCGGGCGCGCGTGGCGTTTTTTGCTGGATGCGTCGCCCAGGTCACTTTCAGCGAGCTGAATCGCGCGACGATTCGCGTGCTGCAAGCGAATGGATGCGAAGTGGTGACACCGGACGCGCAGGTTTGCTGCGGTGCGCTCGCGGCGCACGCCGGAGTGCGCGACACGGCGCGAGGACTCGCGGAGAAAAACTTCGAAGCGTTCCGCGCCGGCGAATTCGACGCGATCATCACAAATGCCGCGGGGTGCGGATCGACGCTCAAGGAGTACACGCACCTGTTCGAGCCGCGCACGACCGTCTACGGCAGAGCTGAGAAGTTCACCGCGAAAGTGCGGGACGTTACCGAGTTTCTGGCGGAACTTGGCGTGACGGCGCGGATGCGCGAGACGCCGGTGCGCGTGACGTACCAGGATTCGTGCCACCTGGTTCACGGGCAGAAGATCCGCGAGGCGCCGCGAGCGCTGCTGCGCGCGATCCCGGGCGTCACCTTCGTTGAAATGCCGATGTCGGAGCTGTGCTGCGGGTCGGCCGGCGTTTACAACGTGACGGAGACGAAGACGTCGATGGAACTGCTCGATCATAAGATGGACAACGTCGCGACGACCAAGGCCGACATGATCGTCACTGCGAATCCCGGCTGCATCTTGCAGCTCCGCGCGGGCGTGGCGAAACGAAAGACGGGACAGGAAGTGATGCACGTTGTGGAGCTGATGGATCGCGCGATGCAATCGAGCTAGGCGCGCAAACTACTTCTCGCCGATCAGGTACCGACAGCCGTGCGGTCCCATGCGCGCCGAGTGAACGGTGCCGGGTGCTACATCGCAGCGTTCGCCTTTCCGGTACACCGAGGTAACACCGCCTGAGGTCAATTCCATTTCACCCTCGAGGATGATGTGCGCGGTGAGCATCGCGTGGGTGTGATCGGAATAGTGTGCGTTGGGGCGATCCTGCCAGACGTAGGTGTGGCCGAAACCTTCGGCTTGAAGATCTTCGCGGAGTTGGGCTTCGGTTTTCATGCGTCGATGATCGGAAAATTGTAGCGGACAACGGCGGGAGCCAGGAAGAGGTGGGCTTGCGGGCGGAGCGTGGTGGGACGCCGCCACCCGCAAGTACAGCTTTTGGCACGGAGATCGCTAATATCTTTACAACATGTCTAATATAGAGCGATGAACGTTACGGTTGCGGCGGCGCCGGAGCCGGACCGCCTCCGCGAGGGCCGCGCGGGCGCCCGGCGGTAACCGCGTAATCCGATGGCACCTGAAAGAGCGAGGCGGCCGGAGGGGCGGTCTGAATGTTCGCCAGCTGATAGGTAGTCTCGCCGAAGCGCGGGTCGGTGCGCTTGCTCATCACGTCCATTTGCAAGCTGGGTGCGTACCACTTCTCGATCACAATTTGGATCGGATTCTGATTGCCGATGGCGCCGGCTGGAATGGTGCGCGTGATGCGCGTACCTTCAGCCTGCACGCCGCTGATGGTCTGCGTGCCGAGAGACATGGTGGTGTCGTCGTTATTGTCGCGACGCTGCCAATTCGCATCGCGATTCGGACGATCGCCGTTCCCCGGCGGAGTGAATTTCTCCGCGGTTTTTGCCTCGGGGCGAAGAACATAATTTACTCCCGCCACCGGATCGCTGATGAAGACGACGCGCGTTGCGGCGTTCGAGGAGTTGCTCCATGGCCCGGCGGGAAGCGTGGTTTCTCGGCGGACGCGGCCGTCATTGTCGCGAGCGAGAGTGCCGCTCGAGCTGCGTGAGATTCTGTTGCCGTCGGCGAGGGTCTGCGTGGTGGTCGCGGTGAACGAAGCACTGAACGGCGAGCCGGTGACTTTCTTTTCGCCCGCGCCGGCTTCGATGCCGATGAAGCGCATTTCGTCTTCGGGTCCGCCCATGCGGCCAAAGCCGCCCGGCCCGGGGCCCCCCGGAGGCGGACCACTCTGCGCGAGCGCCGAGCCCGCCGTAAGAATTCCAGCGCCGAGAAGAATCGCAGCTGCGAAACACCCGGTTTTAAGCGTCATCGGTTTTCGTCCTTCATTGAGCTTGATGGTCATTGGTTATGGATTGTTTCAAAAATGGACGAACTAAAACTCCTGCACGGAATTCGACTGCGAGACCAGGCGAATCGCCTGCGGGGTTCCGTCTTCGCTGAGCATGAGGTCCGCGACGACGTGGCCATTGGCATTGAGGCCGGCGACGGGAACGCCCATCGAGACCAGGCTGGCGCGCGGAAGATCGACGCGAACCACTGCCCCGCCCTGTGACTCCGAGGGGTCGTCGGCGTAAGGCAGCGGCACAAAGGAAGACGCGTACTCGCTCTCGTCGGCGTCCGCTGCGGCGGGCTCTGCTGAGTTCGCTCCTGAATTCGCAGCGGTGGTTGCGGGCTGAGTGGTATTTTGCGCGGTTGCAACGTTTCCGGCGCCAGTCGCTTTGAGTTGGTGACGGTAAAATCCGATTCCGACTGCGAGCAGAATGATCGCGGCGATGGCGAGTGCGGCGAGTTCGCGCTGAAATTTCACGCGGGCACCAATCGATTTCGTGCGGCGCAATTCGTTGAGCAGAGCCGCTTCCACGCGTGCGGGAGCTTCGATGCCATCGGTGGTCGCCGCGAGCCGGCGCAGGCTGAAGCTGAGCGATTCGGATTCCATCATCATCGCCGAGCAAGGCGCGCAGATTTCGGCGTGAGCGATGATTTCTTCGCTCAGTTCGTGACCGCGTGTTCCCGGGCGATCGATGTCCGGAAGCAGCTCGCCGAATTCGATGCAATCGACTGGATTCAATTTTTCACTCATATCATTCGGGTCATTCATGGTCTTTCCTTCTTGCCCGCCGCGTTAGCGACGCCCCATCGCCGAGATTTTGCGAATAGGGCGTGGTTCGCGCAGCTTCTCCATCAAGATCAATTTCGCTCGGTGCAATCGGGAGCGCACGGTGCCGACCGGGCATTCGAGCAGTTCCGCGGTAGCTTCGTAGCTCAGTTCATCCAGCTCGCAGAGCACGACGACTTCTCTGTAATTCTCCGGAAGCGTCGAAATCGCCTGACGCACCCGCGCCACACACTCGCCTGCCGCAAACTCGTCGCGCGGAGCGGGAAACGCAGTGACGTTGGCGGCCGGTGAATTCTGGCGGGCCGCCGGGCCGCTCGCGAGAATCACGTCCAGCTCGTCGGCGCTTTCCGGCAGAGGAACCGAGTTGCGCTCCTGTTCCCAACGGCGGCGCAGGTGATTGCGCGCGATGCCGTAGAGGAAACCGCCCAGCGTGCCGCGCTCGGGATCGAAGCGGCTGGCGTCACGAATCAGGGTCATGAAGACTTCCTGCGTGACGTCTTCGGCAAGCGCGGAGTTCCCGCTCATGTGCAAAGCGAAGCGATAGATCGCCGGGTGCTTGCGGCGGTAGAGGAGCGTGAACGCCTCTTGCTCGCCGCCGATGATCCGCTGGAGCAGCTGAACGTCGTCGTTCAAAGCGTGGCCTTTTATCATCGCCTCAATTGGACGGCGCGGCGTAACTCTCGTTACATATTCGGTTTGGACGGGACTGGAGTTCCAGAAAATTCCTGGCTTGAGGTCGGGGGGAGGAGGGTGTTTTCGTGTCAACGAAGGGTGGTGACGGGCTTTGTTTTGTTTGAGTTACGGGAGTTTCAAATCAGTGGACGGGGCTGCGTGGGTGTGCGCACAGTTCAGAGCCGTGCGGGCTACGTTGCCTAGGCAGGAATGCCTAGCCCACGCGTGAGCGCGGAAAAAAAGGCGCGGGAGGTGTGGCCCGCGCCTCTTGTGTGAGGGCTGGTACGGCTTGGATACGGCTACTGGGCGGATGGTCGCGCGAAATGTGAGTGGGCGCAAACGACAATGCGGGACATGACGGGCCAATTCGGGAAATTTCCAATCACGGAAGTGGAATCGCGGCGCTAGGTGGAGCGGCGGGATTGCAGGAGTGCCGCGATGGCGGTGAGCCAGAGAATCGCCGTCATGGCGACGCAGACGAAGGCGATGCGCGATGCAGCGTCTGAAATAGCGATCGAGGCTAAGGCGGCGGCCGCGGCGAGCGTACCGGTGAGGTAGTAGATCCGCGCGCGGAAGAGGCGGGCCAGCGGGAGGAAGTGGAGGCCAACGATCGCAGCGGTGGCGATGGGGATCCAGTCAGCGAGATGCTGGCGGGACAGCAGGACGGCGGCTGCGGCGATGAAGGCACCTTCGAGAGTGAAGATGATGCCAAACCACATGCCAGCGCGGCGGCCGTCTCGTTCGGCCGCTTCTGGATTTTGAGCTTCGCGGCCTTGGGCGCGGGCGGCACACCAGAGACTCGCGATAATCAGGATGAGCGCGATGGCGATTGCTGCGTAGGCGGCGGCAGGCGTGAGCGAGGCGCTGGCGTGAATGGCGGCTAGCGCCCAGAAGAGGCCGAAGGCGGTGAGGATGGCCGCGCCGATCGAGAGGCCGCGGTTGTGAGATTTGGTGTGCGCGAAGGACATCACCTTTAACTACGCGAGCACGCGGAAAAACTTACGCGAGAGTTGCAACGAGTAGATGCGCGGTGGCGCACTGTGCGCGGACTGATTAGTTCACGGTGAAGGCGTCGTCTAAGGAATACGACGTCCCATCGGGATTCGTAAGAACGATCGAAACCGCGCCGGCCGCCAGCGACGGCGGGACAGAGAGCTGAATCGTGCTGGAATCCACCAGCGTGACGGTCGAGGAAGTTCCATTCAGCGCAGCTGCGGTGCCTTGAACGAAGCCGGTGCCACGAATCGTGACCTGTGTACCGGCCGCACCGGCGGAGGGCGTAAGATGACCGATTGAGAGCGGTACGGCGTCCAGAGTGACGACCGTGAGCCCGTTAGCCGTAACGAAGTAGAGGTGTTGGCCGGTGGGATCGATAGCCGTTGAAGGAATCGCTTGAGTGTTCACCTGTTCCTTCAACAAGATTCGCTCGCGGAGATCGCAATGATGAGTGTCGAACACATCGATGCCCGTGCCGCTGGGCACGAAAAGAATGGCACCCGTATCGTCGGGCCGGGCGCCGGATCCGTAGCCGGGAAACGCGAGATCGAGGACGCCCACCTGGCAACGGACATTGGTGAACGGATCGAGTAGATAAGGCGGCAGACCGATCCCCGAATTCGCATCGACCGGAATCGTCGCGAGAAGATTACCGTCGGCGGAGACCGCAGCGTCGGCGGTGAATTGCTGGATTTCCTGATTGGTCCAAGTGTTGGTGGACGCGTTCCAGGAGAACATGTTGCCTCCGCTATCGTTAGGAACGGTCGCGTAGATTACGGTTCCGTCGGCAGAACCGGCCAGATAGCCGCCGCCGAAATATGGCCCGATGGCGCCGCTGTACGCGACCTGCTTGGAGGCGATGTTCATCACGTAGAGGCCAAAGTTGCTGCCTGGTCCAGGCATCGTGGAGCCAACGTTGATAAACGCAGTCCCAAGACTCGTGGCGGCCAGTTGGCCGGGCGTCATCGTCGATCCGTTCGCAGTGGGCACAGCAACGGCGTAAGCACCTGAAGAGCTGTCAGGATTAATGACGGCGACAGAGGCGTCGGTGAGATTGGAGACCAAAAGCTTCGAGCTGTCGGGCGTGAGCGAGATGCCTGACGCCTGTTTTTTCCCACTCAGGGATGGCAGCGCGATGGGCGAACCGAACGAATTGGTCGCAATGTTAAAAACATCGAGATGATCCCCGGCCATCAGATACAGCTGGTTCCGGGATTTATCGAATAACACTCCGGTAAGCGTGTCGCTGGAGGAATAATCGGAAACGCCAGTGATGTAGCGGAACCCGTTCGCAATCGTGGCTTTCCCTGCCGATGACGAAATGCTGATGTCGTGTAGTCCGGGTGTTCCGGCAGGCACGGTTACCACGGCATGCTGAATTGGATAAGGATATCCGCTCAAAATCTGAGACTGAACCAGCTTGTTCGACACGTTAGCCGCTGCCGACGAACCGATCGAAATGCTGAGGTCAGGATTCTGCGAGTCGGCAGTGAAACCGAAACCGAATAGGTCAGCCGGCTCGCCGCCCGACGGCGGAGCCGCGAGAGTCGCGTAAGGAATCGCGGTGATGCCGTACGAGAATCCCTGAGGAATTACGGAGAGCTGCCCGGTCGGTTCAACGACTTTCAAGTCCACGGTCCCAACGACTTGCGCCGGCGGTGCGGTCGCCTGAAGGTCATGGAGATCGTTCAATGACGCGCTCGCGGCTCGAACGGCTCCAAACCAAACGTCCGGAATAATAGGAAAAGTTTGCGTCGTAACCTCAATGTTGGTGGACGAGGCAACCGGGCCCTCGTCCGGGGTGGCAATGATCACGCCCTCCGGCGAACCGGCGTAAATCGGAGAACTCAGTAGCGGCTGGAGGTTTTTAGCGTCGTCGAAGACTACGCCGTGATCGAACCACCCAAAAACGAGTCCTGTCGAGTCCGCGGCCATCGGCGTTTCGATGGTGCTGCCGCCCGAATCGGGATAAAACGAGACGTACGCCGGAGCCTGGCCAACGAGGGCAAACGTCGCCGCGTCAATCACCGAGAGCAGTGGCTGCGTTCCGGGCGTAACGACGTAGAGGTATCTACCGTCGGCGCTGAAAACGGCGTTCGTCGGGCGCTGATTGATATTCAGCGCGGTCTGCCCAATCTGGCCGAAACTCGCGTTGTAGAAATAGACGGTTTCGCCTGACGCTAGTGCAAATTCTGTGCCCGTGGAATTCACAGCGGGTTCGACGTAACCGCCAGCGCCGCCGGGAACGAAATTGTCGGTCGCGGCATTGTAGATAACTGGGCTGCTTGCACCGTCGAACAGCACGGCAGAGCCGTTGGCGGCGAATGCGACAAGCGTTGGGGGATCGCCGAAGCCGACCTCTTCTTCCGTACGAATTCGAGCGGCGTTGGTTGAGGGATCCCACTCGACTAGGGCCGTAAAGGTGGAGTCAAGCCACGCGAGGATCAGGACTTTCCCATTCGCGACCGGAATCGCGATCTGCGGTGTGAGGAACTGAGGAGTGGAGCCGCTGGGCGTCACCATCGGCAAAGTATCTTGCCGTACGACTGAAAGGCTCGTCGTATCGATCCAGTAGAGATTCTGTCCCATGGTGCCGGCCAGGATTCGACTGCCGTCCGGGGTGATCGCCAAGCTTGTGGCGCCCGGCACAGAGATTTCCTTGCTGATGGACTGCGTTGCGGCCGAGATCACGTCAACGCGGTCCAGGCTGGTCAGCGAGACGAAATAGTTTCCGTGCGCCGGGTCGAAAACACCGCTCGATGGAGAGGCGTCAGTCCGAATTGTCTTGGTGCGATTGCCTTGGAGCGTTCCCGGCGCGGGGTAGATTGCCAGTGGAAAGTTCTCAGTGAATTGCTCGGAATCGGTAGAGCGGGTAGCGACGATGGTGACGGGAACGTCCGGATTCGAAATCGTGCCAGCCGTGGATGAAAGGGTGAGTGTGACGTTCGTGGCGGGTCCGCTATTGTTCGGCTGAAATTGCGCCGTCACCCCGCTCGGTAGCCCTGTTGCTGAAAAGTTCAGAGTGAAGTTGGATGATCCTGTTCCCTGCAACTCAGGAGTGATCGTCTCGCTTTCGGCGGAACCTATGTAAAGAGTCGGATTCAGGGGCAAAATATCGAACGCTACGTTCGCCGGAGCGGCCACGTCGAATGCAGCGCTCGCATTCTGCGTCTGGCTGCCACTTGTTCCCTGAAACGTGACCGAGGTAGTCGTAGTTTGCGCGGAACTGGCTGCGTTGAAGGTGATGCTCTGCGTTTGACCCGACGAAATCGTAATCGCAGTGGTCGGCGAAGTGGTAACGCCGGTTGGCAAACCTGAGACCGAGACACTCACTTCGCCGGTGAAGGAATTTACCGGGAGGACTCCAACTTGCACCACCGTCGATGTACCTGGAGCCACGGAGATTGTGGAGGGCTGAACCGAGAGCGAGAATCCTGGTTGTGGACCTGTGCCACCGCCGCCGTTTCCACCGCCACCGCAACTCGAAAGCGAACACACCCCTAGAAAAAAGGCGCAAGCGAAGGCAAATTTAGTCGACACAAGACGCTCCTGAGGTAAGTGGATCGTACACTAACTAACTAGAGTGTCAAGACAGGTGTAGAAAAGGTAAGACGAACGGCTAGGTCGCGGAGCCTAAGGAACAGTTAACGCTGCCCTCCAGCCAATGGCTACCGCGGGCGTGGGCGGCGCTGATCGGGCGACGCCGGAGGACTCCGGGCTGGCCGTCCGGCTGCGAGTTCTTGACCAATGCAGGGCGATTCAATACCGTAGTTTCGCTTGTCGCACGGCCGCGCGCGCTTGAATCGACCCGGGAGGAATGATGCAGGAATTCGATCCACATGTACTGGAGGAAAAGGCGGTTGCGCCGCCGGAGGAGTTCAGCAGGAAGGCGCGCGTCGATTCGATGGAGGAATACCAGAAGCTGGTGGATGCGGCGCGGGAGAACCCGGAGGAATTCTGGGCCGAACAGGCGAAGTTGATCGAGTGGTTCGAGCCGCCGGTAAAAACGCTGGAATGGAATTTGCCGCACGCGAAATGGTTTGTGGGCGGAAAGCTGAATGTGGCGCACAACTGCCTGGACCGGCACTTGGAGAATAACGGGAACAAGCCGGCGCTGATGTGGGAGGCCGAGGACGGATCGGCGATTCAGTTTACGTTTTTGGAGCTGCACGAAAAAGTCTGTAAATTTGCGAATGTGCTCGCGAGCCTGGGAGTGAAGCCGGGCGACTGCGTTGCGATTTACATGCCGATGGTGCCCGAGGCGGTGATCGCGATGTTGGGGTGCGCGCGGATTGGCGCGGTGCATTCGGTGGTTTTTGGCGGATTCAGCGCGACGGCGCTGGCGGACCGGATCGCGGACGCGCAAGCGAAGGTGCTGGTGACGGCGGACGGCGGATACCGGCGCGGGAAAGTGGTGCCGCTGAAGGCGACGGCGGACGAGGCGCTGGTGAAATGTCCGTCGATTCAGAAGACGATCGTGGTGCAGCGTACGAAAGAAGAAGTGGCGTGGAAAGAAGGCCGCGATTTGTGGTGGCACGAACTGGAGAAGGATGCGGACAAAGATTGCGTCGCGGTGCCGTTTGACGCCGAGCATCCGCTTTACATCCTGTACACCAGTGGGACGACGGGAAAGCCGAAGGGCGTGCTGCACACGAGCGGCGGATATTTGACGCAGGCGACATGGAGCACGCGTATGGTGTTCGACCTGCGAGAAGACGATGTGTATTGGTGCACGGCGGATGTGGGCTGGGTGACCGGGCACAGCTACGTGGTGTACGGGCCGCTATCGAATGGCGCGAG
The DNA here is from genome assembly GCA_963702125.1 of uncultured Acidobacteriota bacterium. GTDB lineage: Bacteria > Acidobacteriota > Terriglobia > Acidiferrales > UBA7541 > Palsa-295. The sequence goes on along the minus strand of OY969716.1, from coordinate 658,303 downwards.
CATCGTGATGTATGAAGGCGCGCCGGATTTTCCGAAGCGCGACCGGTTCTGGGAAGTAGTCGATCGCTACAAGGTAACGATTTTCTACAGCTCGGCGACGGCGGTGCGCGCATTCATGGCGTGGGGCGACGAGTGGATCAAGGCGCACAGCCTGGAAAGTTTGCGATTGCTGGGAACGGTGGGAGAGCCGATCAATCCGGCGGCGTGGAAATGGTATTACGAGACGATTGGAAAAAATCGCTGCCCGATTGTGGATACGTGGTGGCAGACCGAGACGGGGTCGATCATGATTTCGCCGCTGCCGGGCGCGACGGCGACCAAAGCGGGTTCGGCGACGCTGCCGCTGCCGGGGATCGAAGCGAAAGTGGTGAACATGAAGAACGAGCCGGTCGGGCCGGGCGAGACGGGCTACTTGACGATACAGAAACCGTGGCCTTCAATGATGCGGACGATTTACGGCGACGATCAGCGTTACGCGAACGACTACTGGAACAAAATTCCGGGAGTTTATTTTGCGGGCGACGCGGCGCAGTGCGACAAGGACGGATATTTTTGGGTGCTTGGGCGCGTCGATGACGTGATCAAGGTGGCGGGACACCGGCTGAGCTCGATGGAAATTGAGAGCGCGCTGGTTGGGTATGCGGCGGTGGCGGAGGCGGCAGTGGTGGCGCGACCCGATGAGATCAAGGGTGAGGCGATTGTTTGTTTTGTGACGCTGGCGGTGGGCCACGAGCCGTCGCCGAAGCTCCGGACCGATTTGATGGATCATGTCGCGAATACGATTGGGTCGATTGCGCGGCCGGCGGATGTGAGATTTGCGGATGGGCTGCCGAAGACGCGGAGTGGGAAGATTATGCGGCGGCTGCTGCGGGAACTCGCTACGAAAGGAAATATTAGCGGGGATACAACGACACTCGAAGATCTCGGCACAATTGAGAGATTGGCGAAGGCGCAGGGGAAAGACGAAGAGTAGCGTGCGGAAGCTGAACTTTGTTCGAGGCGTCGTTGTGCTGTGTGTTCAGGTCGGCGGCAAAGCGGTAGCTTCGCTCCCGCAGTCCAAATTAAGGCGAGTCTGTCGCCGATTGGGTTAGATGTAACGTTGGGCTGAACCCGGGAGTAATAAGGACATGGCACAGAGCGCGCATCCAGCAATTCCCTTCCTCGCAGCCGAAGAATCGCGTGCGGCGGCACCTTGGTATGTGTGGTGTGGCGTTGTGGGCGTGACGGCTGTGGTGTTCGGATTATTTTGGGATGTGTCGTGGCACATGACGATCGGGCGCGACACGTTTTGGACGCCAGCACACCTTGCGATTCAGTTCGGCGGGATTTTAGTGGCGGCCGTAAGTGCTTACCTGATTTTTTCCACCACATTTGGGCATAACCAGGCGGCGAAAGACGCGGGCGTGCGGGTGTGGGGATTTCGCGGGCCGTTTGGCGCGTTTCTGGCGTGCTGGGGCGGCGTGACGATGGTGACGTCGGCGCCGTTCGACAATTGGTGGCACAACTCGTTCGGACTCGACGTGGAGATTGTGAGCCCGCCGCACATGGTGCTCGCGCTGGGAATCATGGGCGTGAATATCGGCGCGCTGCTGATGCTCGCAAGCGTGATGAATCGTGCGGAGGGCGAGCGGCGCGCGAAATTGCGGCGGCTTTTCTTGTATCTGGGCGGCGTGATGCTGGCGCTGCATGCGCTGCTGATTTCGGAGTACACGGGCGCATCGGATATGCACTCCCCGCTGTTTTATAAGGTGGTGTCGCTAGGCGTGCCGATATTTCTGGTGACGATGGCGCGCGCGAGCGGATACCGATGGGGCGCGACGACCGTAGCGGCGATTTACACGGTGTGGGAGCTCGGGCAGCTGTGGGTGATGCCGCTCTTTCCGGCGACGCCAAAGCTGGGGCCGGTATTCACGAACGTCACGCACATGGTGCCGCTGGATTTTCCGATACTGGTGATCGTGCCGGCGGTGCTGATCGACATGATCCTGGACCGCTGGCGATCGAAAAGCAGGTGGGTGCTGGCGATAGCGCTGGGCGTGGTTTATGTGTGGGCGATGTTTGGCGTCAGCTGGCCGTTCGCGGATTTTCTGGTGACGCCCGCGGCGAGGAACTGGATGTTTGGGCAGGGATATTTTCCGTATGCGATGCCGCCGTCGCAATATCACCTGCAGTGGGACTTCGGCGGCGTTCCCGCAACGGCGCTTGAATTCTTACGCGGAATGGGGATTGCGACGGTGATCGCGATGGTTACGTCGTTTGTGGGATTGGCGGCGGGCGACGGAATCGCGCGGTTGCGGCGCTAGTGGCTTGATAGCGAGGGCGAGGATGCGTAGGGGCGGCCGGCGAACGCGGAGTTGGGTGGCAGCGCTGCTCGCGCTGGTAATTTTTCTGGGTGCAGTTCCCTCATTCGCGCACGTCGGCAGTCCGGACGTTTACTTTCAGGGTGCGGCGGGGCCGTATCACCTGATCGTGACGGTGCGAACGCCGCAGATGATCCCGGGCGTCGCGAGCGTTGAGGTGTTGAGCGCAACGCCGGGGATCACGAAAATTTCGGTGGTGCCGACGTATATCGTCGGGCCGGGCGCAAAGTATCCGCCGGAAGGCGACGTACTCGCGCAGGGCAAAGACGATCCCCAATATTTCTCCGGGAAAATTTGGCTGATGGCGTCGGGCTCGTGGCAGGTGCGCTTGAAAGTGGAAGGCGCGCAGGGTCCGGGTGAGTTGGCGGTACCGGTGCCGGCGGCTGCGCGCGCGACGCTGCCGATGGCGCGCGGGCTGGGGGTGCTGCTGCTGGCGTTGATGGCACTGCTGGTGGCGGCGTTCATTGCGATTATGGGGGCGGCGACGCGGGAATCGGCTGTCGAGCCCGGTGCGCCGGTGCCCGCGCGGAATCGGACGCGAGCGCGGATTGCGATGGGCGTGGCGACGGCGCTCGTGGTGGCGCTGCTGGTTGGCGGGAATCTGTGGTGGAACGATGAGGCAGTGGCGAAAGCGCGGAGCATGGTTTACCGCGCGCCGGTGATCGACGTGAAGTTGGGTGACGGTGGACGGACGATGCGACTCGAGATGTTGGATTCGAGTTGGCATTCGGGGCGGCCGGAAACGGTGATGACCGAGCTGATTCCCGATCACGGCTACCTGATGCATTTGTTTCTGGTGCGCGAGCCCGGGCTGGACGCGTTCTACCATTTACATCCGAAGATGGTGAAGGCTGTGCAGCCGAAGCCGGACGCTGGCGGCGAAGAGTTTGGCGGAGCGGCGCCCGATTCGCGGCGCGCCGAGGTGAGCAACACCTTTGAGGTGGCACTTCCGTCACTGCCAGCGGGAAAGTATCAGGTGTATGCAGACGTGGTGCGTGCTTCGGGATTTCCCGACACGATGACGGCGGAGATCACGATTCCGGAAACGACGGGCGCTCCGATGACAGGCGACAACTCGGAGGCGCGCGCTGAGGCGATTGGAAATTCCGGCGAGAGCGCTGCAAAGGCGACGGACAGCGCGGACGGGCCGGTGGCGACGCTTCCGGATGGCTACAAGATGGTTTGGGTGCGCGGGTCGGCGCCACTGGTGGCAAATCAGTTTGTGTGGCTGAAGTTCCGGCTCGAGGATCCGCAGGGCAAGCCGGTGACGGACGCGGAGCCGTACATGGGGATGGCGGGACACGCGGAAATTGTGAGCGCGGACCGGGGCGTGTTTGCGCACATCCACCCGGATGGGTCGGCGGCGATGGCAGCGGTGGAGTTGGCGAACGCGCCCAACACAAACACGAGTAGCGCGTCCGCGATGCCGGCGGGGATGGATCCTACGATGAAGATGCCGATGGACATCATGACGGGACAGCCGTCGGCCGAGGTGAGTTTTCCGTATGGGTTTCCGAAGGCGGGGCGGTACAGGATTTTCGCGCAGATGAAGCGCGGTGGTGTGATTGAGACCGGCGTGTTTGATGCGGATGTGGTGGCGGGGGCGGTTTCGAAGTAGAGAAAGTCAAAAGCGGGAGCGGGGAGGGGTCCTTCGCTGCGCTCAGGATGACGCGGCTCAAAGGCAGCCGCGCTGAAACCGAAAGCAACGGCGACGGCACACAGGCGAACTTCAGCCTGTGCCACTTGCGTTTCCGCGCTACGGAGATTTGTGGAGGGGCGTGGTTGGTGCCGGTAGTGGGCGCGGCGGTAGTCCGAGGACCGCTAGGTTGGCTGTCCGACGGCTACTTGGGTTGGTGGCGCATCATTTTGCCGGCCATGCGGACTACGAAGTTTCTGGGTGCGATGCGCTGAAATTCGGTCATCAAGTTATTTTTGAAACCGGAGATTACGTAGGGTTTGCCGGCGGCCAAGGCTTCCAGGCCGACGCGCGCGACTTTTTCGGCGGTCTCGGCGCTGCGAATTTTGCGGTCGGGCTGCTCGGCCACTTTTTGGAATTCTGTGTCGGTTGAACCGGGGCACAGAGCACTGACGTTCACTCCCTTTCCCCGCGCTTCTTCCGCGATTCCCATTGAGAAAAGAAAGTCGAAGGCTTTGGTTGCGGCGTACACGGCGTTGTACGGGACGGCTTGAAAGCCCGCGACCGATGCGACGATCAGAATGTCGCCGTGGCCGCGCGCGATCATCGGCGGCATGTAAAGCCGCGTGAGATGGACGACGGCGGAGCAGTTCACCTGTACCATCTCGGTCATTTTTTCGGCGGGGATTTCCCAGGCGTAGCCGAAGGCGCCGAAGCCTGCGTTGTTGACGAGAAGCTCGATCTCGATCCCCTTCTGCTCGGTGGCCGCAAAAATCTCGGCGGGAGCTTCGGGGCGCGTGAGATCGACGGACAGCACTTCCGTTTTTATTTTGTACTGTGAGGAGAGTTCGGCGGCAAGTTGCTGGAGCCGGTCGGTGCGGCGCGCGGTTAGGACGAGGTGCGAGCCGTTCTGCGCGAGAAGTTTTGCGAGTTCGAGGCCGATGCCCGCGCTTGCGCCGGTTACCAGCGACCATTTGCCGCGCCATTTGTCGATCACAGTGCCTCCGGGGCGATGGGTGAAAAAGAGGATACACGGTCGTGGGGTGTGGGGCGAGGTTGTGGTTGGAGTTGTGCCACGCACCCTTTTGAAATGAAAAGGGTGCGGCACCCGGAAAGACGCCACTAGCGCGGACGTTACGCGGAGGTTTTTGAGACTTCGTCGAGGGGTTCGACGGTGAGGCTGGTTTCGACGGGGACGGCTTTAGCGGCGAAAGGATCGACGGGGGCGGGGTTCGTTGGCGGCGGTTCGGGCGCGGGGGTTTTGTCGCGCTGGAAGATCGAGTTACGCAGGCGGTCACCCTGCTGCTTTAGGCGGTCGAGCAGACGGCGGGCCCAGACGTATTCGGCGGCGAGGATGCCAAGGCCGAGCAGGATGGTGAGCATGCCGGGGCCGGGCAGCGCCAGCATGGCGACGCCGAGAACGAGCAGCGTGAAGCCAAACAGAATCGTAAGGAAGCGTTTGGCTTGTTGGAGCGACTTAATCATCTCGACTCTTGGCCCTGCTCCGGGTCTGCCGGAATGCTGTTCGGCTGCTATTGCAATTGCACGAAATCCGATCGTTCCTGCTTCCTCTTAATACGCGGCCCGCGACGCTTGGTTAGTCAGATGCGGCGCGGCTGCGATTCGAGTCATAAAGCACGCGGATATCCATAAAACCCAATTAGGAGTGGCGAGTTTCTATTTGTTTAGACGCGGGAGTTCCAAATACGACACAGGCGAAACGCGGGGCGAAACGGCTTCGGCGGCTAACGCCGCGCGCCGAAAGGCGCACCATGTACGCGCGGAAGCTCGTACGTTCCATAAAGGCAGGCGCGAGGCGTCGTTATCCGCAACGTAACAAAGCCCCTATTCGCGGTGATTTTGTGCCCGTTTGCGCCGATATGTTTCCCATATGGAACCCTTGGTGTCCTCGGCGCCGGGCCTGCCCGCTACGGGTGCGGACGCACTGCTCCGTATGTCCGACCTGATCTCCGCGCTTTCCTTTGCGCTGGACCTTACCGAAGGCCAACCGATGGGCCACTCGATCAAGACATGCGTGCTGGCGATGCGCGTGGCGAAGATTCTGGGGCTAAAGGTGGAGGAACAGTCCGACATCTACTACGCAACACTGGTGAAGGACGCGGGGTGCAGCAGCAACGCGGCGCGGATGTACGAAATCTTCGGCGGCGACGAGCGGCGCGCCAAGCGAGAAGTGAAAACGCAGGATTCGAGCCAGGTGACGGTGGAGGGCCTGGAATACCTGATGCGCAACGTGATGCCGGGCCGGTCCAAGCTCGAGCGGATCGTGGCGCTGGCGAACATCGCGATCAACCGCCGCAAGGTGACCAACGAGCTTTTTCAACTGCGCTGCGAGCGCGGCGAAGACATTGCGCGCCGCATCGGGCTTTCCCGCGGCAGCTGCGACGCAATTTACAGCCTGGACGAACACTGGGACGGCAACGGATTCCCACACGGAATCGCCGGCTGCAAAATTCCGCTGCTTTCGCGAATCATCAACGTGTGCCAAACGCTGGAGGTGTTCGTTTCGCTCAACGGGCCGCGTGACGCATTCCAGGTGATGCGCGAGCGAACGGGATCGTGGTTCGATCCGGAGATCGTGCAGGCGTGTATGCCGATGGAGCAGGACGACTCGCTCTGGGAAACGATCGAGGCGGAGGATTTTCGCGAGACGGTGATGCAGTCCGAGCCGATCAGCGTGGTGCTGTACGCGGACGAGGCGCGAATCGACAGCGTGTGCGAGGCGTTCGCAGAGGTGATCGACATCAAGTCGCCCTACACCCACGCGCATTCGACCCGAGTCTCGTCGATCGCGGTGGGCATCGCGAAGGCGCTGGAGATGAGCGAGAAGGACGTGACGCAGATTCGGCGCGCGGCGCTTCTGCACGATATCGGCAAATTGAGCGTGCCGAACAGCGTGCTGGACAAACCCGGCAAGCTAACCGCGCAAGAGTGGGAGACGATGCGGCTACATCCCTACTACACGCAGAGAATCTTGGAACGGATCGAGGGGTTCAAACACCTCGCGTTTATCGCGAGCACGCACCACGAGAAGCTGGACGGGACGGGCTACTACCGGAATTTGAGGGCTACGCAACTGCCGCTTTCTTCGAGGGCGATTACGGTGGCGGATATTTTTGAGGCGATGACGGCGAAGCGGCCGTATCGCGACGGGATGCCGGTGGAGATGGCGCACCATGTGATGGGGAAGATGGCGCCGAACCAGATTGATGAGGATTGTGTTAGGGCGTTGAAGGGGTTGGGGACGTTTTGAGGGGGCGTGCGCGCGGGGCTGGGCGCGCCGCGCCGTGCCACAAAAGCGAAGACAGGTGCTTCGGCCCGTGAACGGGCCTCCGGATGACGTCAAAAGCTACATAAAGGCAAACAGTCTCGCGGAGCGGGACTCAGCCACACAATGCACCGTAACGATTAGTTGTGGAAACGGTTCAGGCTGCGACCTTGTGGAAATGGCTCAACCCGCGACCAACTGAGAGTTGGTCGCGCTCAGACTCGAAAGTCTGAGCTACATCTCGCTGTGCTCGCCTAAGGTACACCCCGCAGAGAGCCTGTCCTACTCCTGATTTGTTTTGCGCGCGCCGAAACCTAGAACTTGAAGACGACGCCGACCGAGACTTTCGGACTGAGCTGATACACACCGAAAAAGTGCGTGCCGACCGCATCAACGGCCAGGCGGTAAGCGACGTGGCGATGGTGAGCGTTGAGATCGGCTCCGACGCCGAGCACGGCTGCGCCAGCCCATTCGCTCCCGTACGGAGCTTTCGGCGCGAGATAAGCGACGCCGATTAGGCCGTGAGCCCAGACGTCGAGGCCGCGCTCCATCACTTTGCGGACGCGAAGGCCGCCTGCGCCGAGGCCGACCCACGAATCGACGCCGGGCTGCCGCGAGTAGGTCGCGAAGAACTCAGCGTCGGGCCCCCACCAGTCGTGATACCAGTAGGTGCCGCTGACGTTGAAGCCGTTGCCGTTGAGCTGGTCGCTGGGAGTTTCATAAAAGCGGAAGAAGGTGTAACCGACCGCGACGTCGGACTGGTAGCGCTCAAACACGCCTTGGACGGATTGGGGCATGGGAGCGGGCGACGGCACAGGTTCGGGTGAAGCGATGGGAGCTGCAAGGTCAGCTGAAATTGAAGAGCTAGCAGCGGGAGCGAAGGACACATTGGGCGCCGAGGCGGCAGCCACGAAGGGCGAAGGGACCAGCGAAACCGAGCTCCCAAAATTGGACTGGGCGCTGGCGCCAGAAGCCGCGACTAGGAAACCAAGGAACAGCGCGGGAATGAATTTCATCGGACTATCTCCCCCGAGATGAGCGGAATACATAAGCAGTACTATGGGTACTACCCCACTTTGAACGAAGGGGCGGCGAAGTGTCTATGGCCTACTATGCGGGATGGTGCGAGGAAAACACCCTGTTCGATAGGACAGTTTTGGGGAGATGGACGCGGGTTTTCGCGGGGTGGCTGAGAGGCGGAGCGTAGGGGTGCACTGCAGGCGTTCAAGCGGCCGGATCGGCGAGGCGTGAGTCCGTGGCTGGGCGGTGGTCCCCGTCGCGACGGGGGCCACCGCAGTCCGGGAGAACCGGTGCACCGGTTTATGTCGGGGCGGATGGCTGCGTTGGTCGAACTGGCGCGCTGGGTGTACACGGAACAGCGGGGTTGAGTTGTGGCACGGTGGGTGCGCGCACAAATCAGCTGGGGTGTGGGCGGCGTTGCGCAGTCAGGAATTACTACCCCACGCTCGACTCGCGAAAGTTTAATGAAACGGCTTGACGACGTTGGCAGATTTGATAAGATTTGCTCGCTGGCTAACCACCAGCGCTTATCCAGAGTGGCAGAGGGGACAGGCCCTATGAAGCCACAGCAACCTGGTGCAACCGCCAAGGTGCTAATTCCTGCCCAGTGGGGAGAGATAAGATCCTCGATAGACCGCTCCAACGGTCGTTGAAGATTCAACTCCCAAACTGAAGTCCAGGCGAGTGCGGCAGCTGCATTTGTATTTGCGGCGGCTTACTTGTCCATAGCAGCGCACAGCGCGCTAGCGTGGGTCTCCATCTATTCGAGGCTGCGTTGGTGATGATGGCGCACAGGCGGAGCCATACCGCCACAGGGAGAAAGTGTATGTCGAAGAAGGACCGAGCGTCGAAGCACAAAGGCAAAATTGAATTTGGGACGAAGGCGATTCACGCGGGGCAGCCGTCGGAAGGCACGACCGGCTCGCTGATGCCGCCGATTTTTCAGACGTCCACGTACGAACAGGAGGGCCCCGGGCAGGACAAGGGCTTCAATTATTCGCGGACGAATAACCCGACGCGGCAGCGGCTCGAAACGGTGCTCGCGGAACTGGAAGGCGTGAAGTTCGGCGCGGCGTTCGCGTCGGGCCTCGCGGCGGAAAACGCGATCCTGCAGGCGTATCTCCGGCCGGGCGACGAAGTGGTGATCGGCACGGACGTGTACGGCGGGACGTACCGCATCCTCAACAAAGTGTTCCAGCCGATCGGCGTTACGGTCAAGCAGGTCGATTTCGCGGATACTGCCGCTACCAAAAAGGCCGTGACGACCAAAACGCGGCTGGTTTGGGTGGAATCGCCCACCAATCCGCGCCTGATCGTACATGACATTTTGGAAATCGCGGACGCGGCACACGCCAAGGGCGCGCTGCTTGTGGTGGATAATACGTTTGCGACTCCTTATTTCCAGCAGCCGTTCCAGCTGGGTGCGGACATCGTGGTTCACAGCGTGACGAAGTACCTCGGCGGCCACTCAGACACGATTCAGGGCGCGGTGTTGTGCAAGGAAGCGTCGGTGTTCGAGCCGATCAAGTTCCTGCAGAACGCGACGGGCGCCGTTCCGTCCCCGATGGACTGTTGGCTCACGCTTCGAGGCTTGAAGACGCTTGAGCTGCGGATGGAGCGGCACGAGAAGAACGCGATTGCGGTGGCGAATGCGTTGAAGGGCCACCCGCTGGTAAAGACGGTGTACTTCCCCGGACTGGTCGATCACCCGGGGCACGAGATCGCGAAGAAACAGATGACCGGTTTTGGTGGAATGGTTTCGTTCGAGCTCGATGGCACGATCGAAGAAGTTGTTGAGTTTGTTTCGTCGCGGACGTACTTCACGCTGGCGGAAAGTTTGGGTGGAGTGAAGGCGCTGCTGTGTCATCCCGCAACGATGACGCACGCGTCGATTCCAGCGGAGGCGCGAGCGGATGTGGGCCTGAGTGACACGCTGATCCGTCTGTCGCCGGGATGTGAAAATTCGAAGGACCTTGTGAACGATCTGCTGGAAGGCCTGGAAGAAGTGGCCGAGAGCCGGTCGAAATCGCGGTCTGGGAAAAAGGTGGTAGCCGTCGGTGTCCGGTAAAAAGGGAGAATCGTCGCCCGCGCGAGGCGGGCAGAAAATCGAAGTGGGCATCCTTGGCGCGACGGGCGCCGTGGGGCAGCAGTTTGTCGCGCTGCTCTCGGGGCATCCGTGGTTTCGCGTGTCGTGGCTGGCGGCGAGCGAGCGTTCGTCGGGCAAGCGCTATGGCGATTTGCCGTGGCGGCTGTCTGCACCGCTCGATGAAGACGTCGCGTCGTTGACCGTCGATACGCTGAAAGCAGGCGTAGGCCCGGAGCTGGTTTTCTCGGCGCTCGATTCGTCTGTGGCGGGTGAGGCGGAAATCGAATTCGCACAAGCCGGGCACACGGTGGTGAGCAATTCGAAAAATCACCGCATGGATCCGCTGGTGCCGCTGCTGATTCCTGAAGTGAACTCCGATCACCTGGCGCTGCTTCCCTTGCAACGCGAGAAAAAGGGTTGGAAGGGCGCGATCGTTACCAATCCGAATTGCTGCGCGATTCCGCTGGCGATGACGCTCGCGGCGCTGAAGAAATTCCATCCGACTCGCGTGATGGTGACGACGCTTCAGGCGCTTTCCGGCGCGGGCTATCCGGGAGTACCTTCGCTGGATGCGACGGCGAACGTGATTCCCTTCATCGATGGCGAAGAAGAAAAAATCGAGAAGGAAACGAAGAAGCTGCTGGGCACTTACGTGAATGGCGGCGTCGAGTTTCACCCGATGACGGTGAGCGCCACGGCGACGCGTGTGCCGGTGATCAACGGGCATACGGAGTCTGTGTCTGTGGGATTTGAGAAGCCGGTGTCGCACGAGGAAATTCTGGCGGCGTTTGAGAAATTCTGCGGCGAGCCGCAGAAGCTCGGACTGCCAAGCGCGCCGCCGCATCCGATCGTTTACATGACTCAGCAAAACAGGCCGCAGCCTAGGCTCGATGTGGAGAAGGATGGTGGGATGTCTGTGCACGTGGGGCGTTTGCGGGCGTGCACGATCTTGGGGCACAAATTTGTGCTGCTGGGGCACAACACGATTCGCGGGGCGGCTGGTGCGGCGATCTTGAATGCGGAATTGATGGAGCATCAGGCGGCGCACAAGTAACGCGCGGATTAGAAAACTGACAGCTTGAAACGGCGGGTGGCGCGAGAGCGCTGTCCGCCGTTTTTTTTTGCGAAGTGAGTGCGCGTGGTGGTTGGAGAAGCGAAGAGAGATCCTTCGGCCCGTAAACGGGCCTCTGGATGACGGGCGGTTTTCAAACGCCCGTGAGACGAATGCGAAAGCACACAGGCCAACTCCAGCCTGTGCCACTCTTCGTGGCACGGTTGTGCTCGCGCGGAATTGTTGGTGCGGCGTGGGCGGATTGCATAGAATGGCGCGCGTTGAGGGGAGGCGCGAATGTTGAAGAGAGTTTTTGTGGTGGCGATGTGTTGTGCGGCGCTCGCGGGCGCGTTCATGACTGTGGAGCCGGCTCGGGTTAGCGCGCTCGACAACGGCGTGGCGCGGACGCCGCCGATGGGGTGGAACAGCTGGAACAAGTTTGGATGCAACGTGAGCGAAGAACTGATCAAGGGCATGGCCGACGCGATGGTGTCGAGCGGGATGAAGGACGCGGGCTATCAATACGTGGTGATCGACGATTGCTGGCAAGTGAGCCGCGACGCGCAGGGAAATATCGTGGCCGATCCGCAGCGCTTCCCTTCCGGCATCAAGGCGCTGGCGGATTACGTTCACTCGAAGGGGTTGAAGTTTGGATTGTATTCGGATGCGGGCTGGAAGACGTGCGCGGGCCGGCCGGGCAGCATGGGTCACGAATTTCAGGATGCGGCGCAGTACGCGGCGTGGGGCGTGGATTATCTGAAGTACGACTGGTGCAACACGGACACGACGAACGCGCAGGCGGCGTATGGATTGATGAGCGCGGCGATCAAGGCGACAGGTCGTCCAATTGTATTCAGCATGTGCGAATGGGGAACGGCGAAACCCTGGTTGTGGGCGAAAGACATCGGGAATTTGTGGCGTACGACCGGCGACATCAAGGACTGCTGGGATTGCAAAGCCCAGTACGAGCACGGATTCTTGACGAATCTCGATTTGCAGGTGGGCCTGGAATCTTTCGCGGGGCCGGGCCACTGGAACGATCCGGACATGCTGGAAGTGGGCAACGGCGGAATGACGACGACGGAGTATCGCTCGCATTTCAGCCTGTGGGCGCTGCTGGCCGCGCCGCTGATCGCCGGGAACGATCTGCGCACGATGACGCCGGAGATTCGCGACATTCTGACCGCGCCGGAAGTGATCGCGGTGAATCAAGATGCGCTCGGGAAGGAAGGAGCGCGCGTGTGGAAAGACGGCGATCGTGAAGTTTGGTCGAAGCAGCTTGGCGACGGTTCGCGCGCGGTGGTGCTTTTCAATCGCGGCGGCGCGGCGGCGGATGTGACCGTGAATTGGGTGGACATCGGATACCCGGCGCACCTCCCGGCGAACGTGCGCGATTTGTGGGCGCGCAAAGACTTTGGGAAAACTACTGGCAGCTACACAGCGAAGGTGGATTCGCACGGCGTGGTGATGGTGAAGGTGATGCCGTAGAAGCGTCGCGTGTGGGTACCTGTAGGGGCGGGTTGCGCGCTGTTCGCAAGCCGGCGCATTGGCGGGACGAACGGCGCCCGCTTCCGCTGTGCGAAACCGGCCTCTACAGGTAGTCGAATTGTGCTGCAAGGCAATGGATGAACCTGAGGGTTTGGCGCGGCGGGATTGAGTAGAAGGCCTGATGGTGCGGGTGCTGCGGCTCGCGTAGTTTGGGCGCGCGAGGTTAACCTGAATGCTGCGAACTATCCTGCTGATCCTGGTCGTTCTGCTGATTATTGGTGCGTTGCCTGTTTTTCCGTATAGCACGGGCTGGGGCTACTACCCGTCGGGCGGCCTTGGTTTGATTTTGGTGATCCTGATTATTTGGCTGCTGTTCGACCGCGGCGCCTGATTTTTACGGCACAGTGAGCGCGATGCTCTCTGAGTGCGTCGGCGCTCCGGCACCGGATGAGGTAACGGTGATGGAATAAGTCTGTGACGGCGGGGCCTGCGAGCCGCTGCCGGTGTAGCCAGCGCAGCTTACGCCTACGACGAGCGCGGCGAACGCGAACGCGCTGGCGAGAACTGGCGCGAACCTGAGTTGTTTTACCTGTTGTCCCTTTCCTGTTGCTGCAAATCTGAAAATTCCTAGCGATGTGATGAACGCAAACGCGAACAGTGTGCGCGACAAAGGCGTCCGACCGCCTGGCAGGCCGTCGGACGGCGGCTCGAGCGCCGCTGCGATCTTTGGAACGCTGACGATGAGCGTGGAGGAGACGGCTGCGCCTGCGGGCGTGAGGGACTGCGGATTGAATGTGCACGCTGCGCCAGTGGGCAAATTCGAGCAGGCAAATGTGAGCGTGGATTTGAATCCGTTTTGCGGCGTGACAGTCAGCGCGAGCGAGCCGCTTTTCCCTGCCGCGACGGTGAGCGATGAGGCGGACGTGAGCGTGTAGTCGGCTTGCGGCGTAGCGGAAACGGTGACCGATACAGCGGAAGAAGTGGAGCCAGTGAAGTTCCCGTCGCCGCCGTACGCCGCAGTGATGCTGTGCGTCCCGGCGGCGAGATTCGACGTGCTGAATTGCGCGGATTTGTTTGCGACTCCGGCGGTCCCGATTTGCGTTTGCCCGTCAAGGAATGTGACGCTGCCGGTGGGCGAGGCGGAGCCTGAAGCCGGTGCAATGTTCGCGGTGAAGCTGACGCTCGCGCCGGATGAGACTTGCGTTGCCGACGCGTTGAGCGACGTGATAGTGGCGACTTTGGAAGGCGCGGCAACGGTCACCGTGATTGAATTCGATGTGGACGCGGCGTAGGTGGCATCACCCGCATAGGCGACGCTGAGCGCGTGCGAACCGAGCGCCAGAGTGCTGGTGGTGAACGATGCGGACGAAGCCTTGAGCGCCATCGTGATAAGTTGCGATTGACCGTCGAGAATCGTGACGCTTCCGGTGGGCGTGCCGCTGCCAGACTGCGGCGCGACGCCGATGCTCAGAGTGAGCGTCTGTCCCGGGGTGAGTTGCGTTGCGGATGCGAGCAGCGTAGTGGTGCTCGCAATCTGCGACGACGCCACGACAGTGATGGAGAGCGCAGTGGAGGTGGACGCCGAGAAATTCGAGTCACCAGCGAAGGCAGCGGTGATCGAGTGCGAGCCGATCGCGAGCGCAGTGGTGGAGTAGGTCGCCTGGCCGCTCGAGAGAGTGCCGGTGCCAAGCTGCGTCGCGCCGTCGAAGAAAGTCACGGTGCCAGTCGGCGTGCCGCTACCGGATGCAGGCGCGACTGAAGCGGTGAGCGTTACGCTCTGCCCTTGCGTCGGCTGCGTAGTGGAAGCGGTGAGCGATGTGGCGGACGCTGCTAGCGTGGAAGCAGCGCCAGTCGTGAAAACGAAAACGGTGATCGAGTACGCCGGGAAATTGTAGTTGATCGCGTTCTGCGAGACGGCAACCGGCGAGCCGGCGACGATCTGCGTAAGATTCGCGTTGCTGTAGGTATAGACGGCCGCAGTGGACGCCGAATTGAAATTCGCCAGCGCGAGCGACGTCTGAATCGCGGAGGTGGTTTTATTGATGGCGACCACGGTGAGCGCGCCATCGCTCGAACGGACCGCGCCGTACACGGAAAGCTGGCTCTGGTCGGTGCTCGCGGAATTCACGGCCGTGTCGCCAAACTGTCCGCCCGCGCCATCGAAATTGCGATACGCGCGGAAGCTATATGCGACGGCGTCGGTGGGCGCAGGGACCGTCCAGAGATTCGCGAAGTCGAGGCCCTGGCGGCCGTAGATGCCGAGCACGTCGGCTTCGGTAAGCGCGTCAACCAGAGGGTTGGTCCCGCTCGAAAAACTGTATTCGGAGAGCGCGAGCTTTGTGCCGGGATAGTAAGTCTGAATCCAGTTTTGGAAGCGTGGGATCAGTTGCATCGGTGCGTCGAAATAATACTGCTCGACCCAACTGCCCGAATTAAAAGTGGGATCCCACAGCGCGCGTGTGGATTCGAGTTCGGCGGCATCTGTGGAGCCGCCGCCGTAATAATGCTCGTCGAAATAATCGAGGATGCGCTGCTGGTGCGCGGCGTCGTAAGCGGCCATCTGCTGCAAATAATATTGACCCGCGTACAGATTGTTCTGCTGGCTGGGGGTGCCAATCCATCCGCCAAGAGTGAAATCCACGGGGCCGAAAACTTTCGCCGATGGATCGGTCTGCTTGATCATCGCTGCGTATTGCTGGCCGAGCGAAATGATCGTGTCGTAGTCGGGCTGCGTGGGCTCCACGTCGCGATGGGTGTTAGACCAGCCGCCGGGCTCGTTGTCGAGCTGGTAGTACGGGACGCCGCCGTTGGCCGCCGTGCCAAACGTGCTGATCAGGTGCTGAATCCAGCCTTGCTGAAGCGCGACGGTGTTGTCGATGTGATTCGCGTAGATATTGTTGTCGGTGAGCTGGGTGCCGTTGGCGGCGATGCTGTTGCCGCAATTGTCGCCATTCGGATGAACGTAAGGATTCGTCGATTGCTGCGCGCCGTAGATGGAAACGGGAAAGCTGCAGTTCCACGCGGCGGATTTATTTACGTAAGGAATGATGGGAATCGTGAGCAGCGTGTGCGCGTTCGACGCGGTTTTGTAGGTATTGATCATCAGGTCGGCGGACGCGCTCGGTACGGGAGTCGATTGCCCGTTGCCGCCCATGAAATACCAGTCGAAGCCGGCGTTGCTGGAATCGACCTGCCAGTTGTAGCGTGTGGTGCCGTCGCCACCCCAGCGGATGTTGGGCACTTGGATTTCTTTGGCGAAGGCCGCGTCGAGATTGTAGTTCGCGATGCCGTAAATATCGGGATTGATCGGGTGCGGATTGCCGGCTGCGTCCACGGTGAGCGTAGGCGTGGCGGATTGTGCGCGCGTGGGGCGCGGTGTCATGAGGATCGCGGCGCCGGCGATTGAAATTAGCGCGACGGACGCGATTCGCGTGCGCGACGTGCGGGTAGAGTTCGAGTGCATGAGCCGCTCCCTCGTGTGTGATTCTTAGCGTGTGTGCAAGTGAATGAAGCGAGGGTAGAGCCCGAGGACGTTCGCACAAATGGAACGCTGGGACAGCTGGCCGGACAGTTCGGGGCGGTTCGATAACTTTACGCGGCGAAAGTAGTACGAAGAAACAAATCGGTTGGGAGTTCACTACGCAGCTGAATTGGAATGCGGGGCACGCACCCTTTTGCGAAGAAAAGGGTGCGGCACCCGGAAAATCTTAGAACGAGCGCTATTGCTGTTGCGCCGAAGGTTGCGGTTGCGCCGGCGGCTGAGCCGCGGCGGTAAGAACGTTCGGGTCGATGTAGGCGGTGAACGGAGTTCCCTTCGCGATGAGCGCCGGATCGCCATGCTTGAATACGGTAAACGAGCCGTAAACCGGAATCATCGCGGTCGCGTTGGGGAACTTGGCTGCACCTTCGCGCGTGGCGCCGCCGAGCATCGGGATCGGGCCGCCCGGGGTTTGCAGCGTGCCTGCGGCGAACGTGAGAACGCCCGGCAATCCGCCGATGGCTTTCTTATCCACTGCGGTGATCGTGACATTGGCGTGCGCGCCCTTTTTCACGACGGTATTTCCAACGACGAAATCTTGAGCAAGCGTCATCGGAATCTCGTCGCCGATTTGCGCGGTTTGCGAGCTGACGTCTGCCGCGAATTCAAGTTCGACAGGAGCGACCTGGCCCGGCGCGAGCGGCGCATTCGGCGCAAGCTGCGCGTTCGCGGGAGTGGTGGAAATCTCGTATCGCGCGCCGGCCACGACGCTGCGCGCGAAGTAAGGCGAGAAGGCGACTGCCTGAAGCGTGGTGTTCTCGTCAATCGTGATGGGCCCCACGTAGCGATGCGAGGCCGGTGTGGGCGTCCAACCATCGGTGGTGTAATAAATCACCGCGCCGCGGCCGCCGTCTGTAATGCGCACGGTTTGCGGTGCTGCGTACACGCCCTGCTTCACGGAAAATTTGGGAGCAGGTGTGATGCCGTTGCAACACGGCGTTGCGGCGGCTGCTGCTGCATCGGCAGCGGCCTGCGATTGCAATTGGGCCGCTTGCTGAGCCTGCATCATCGCGTCATTGGCTTGCTGTGCGGCTTGTTGAGCTTGGATGTTGAACTGCTGAGTGATCTGAGCCTGTTGCGCGGCCATCGATGCGGCATCTTGCGCTGAGGCTACAAAAGGTGTGAGTAGAACTGCGGCTGCTGCGAATGAAAGTAGAAGGCGCATGGGAACCTCCAACCGATGGGACGCGAATTTTGCGCGGACGGTTACACATGCGGGATGTATATGTTCGTAAAACAAATGCCGCACTTCGATGAAACGAAGTGCGGCATCCCATACGTCTAATTGTTGGAAGACTACCCAGACTACTCGAAGCTTCCCGTGACGCCCTGGAAGCCGTTCTTGGCCTGCTTCCACAGCCACTTCATCACGCGCGACACGTCGTAGCAGTACGCGACGTTGTAACCGAGCGTGGAGAAACAGTTGGGCTCGCAGCCGTGTTTCATTTCGGCAAGCTGTTTCGAGTCGAACTTCTGTTTGCCGATGCTGCCCCAGTCGTATTTCGCGTTGTACATCGGGAAGCACGGCGCGATCGTCCCGTCGGTGCGAATGATCAGCCAGTTTTGCCCCGCGCGGCAGCCCCAGTGCTCGCCGACGCCGCGCATAAATCCCTTCATATTTTGTAGCCGCGGAATCGAATCGACCATCTTGTAGCCCTGGCGCTGTTTGTCGATGAGGTAGTCGAGCACGTCATCGATCATCGGGAAATCCTGCGGACGAATATAAGTATCGTTTTCGTGCAAATGCTTGAAGTGGGTCTGCTCCATCATCGGCGCTTCGTTGATGTGGAAGGTGAGCGAGATGCCGTTGTCGTGCGCGATCTCGACCAGTTCCTTCACGTCGGCGATGTTGGTGCGGCAAATGTTCACGTTGAAGAAGACCGTGTAGCCGTAGCGGTACTGACGGCGCACGAGGTAATCGAAGTTGTTGCGGACGTGTTCGAGGGCCTTGGGCAGGCCGGGCTTTTCTTTGATGGCGTCCACGGCGAAGTTAACGGTGGCGATGCCGGCGTCGGCCAGGCGGTCGGTGACTTCGGGGCGCAGCAAGCGCGCGTTCGTCGCGAGATAGATCCAGAAATCTTTCTTCGCGGCGTAGTACATCACTTTGTGCACAAAGTCGGGACGCAGCAGCGGCTCGCCGCCCGTGGGCGCCAGCACGCGGCAGGGCGTGGTTTCCAGCCAGTCAATCGCACGACGGGCATTCGTTTCCGTCATACCCTTGATGCGATTGTCGTAGGACCAGCAGTAGTGGCAATCCAGGTTGCACTTCCACTCGGTGAACAGGTACGAAATGATTGGCTGAAAATCGCCGGGCTTCGCGATCGATTTAAAGTACGGGATCATCCAGCCCTTCATAGATGTCCAGATTTTCGAAGCCGGCCAGTTGCGCTTACCATGCTCAAGCACGTGGTTGTGCTCGGCGATGTCGAACGCGTCGAGTTCGTGGATCAGTTCTGGGTGCTGCGGGAATACGGGTTCGGGCAATGGGAAAGCTTCCGGCGGCTCCGCAACATCAACGTGTTCAGGAGCCTGCTGCAGCAGCGTGTGCAGCGGGACGTCGAGCCGGAAAGGCTGCGACGGCATTGTCGGAAGCTGTGGTTCCAACGTGGACATAGAAGCGATTCCTCCTTAGGAACTACGCAAATGTCCCGGCCAATGTTTCGACGTAGCCGAGCATAAAAAGGGAACGTCCGGCCGGCAGAAATTCCACAGGGGTTGCCGCCGGGGCCCGGTAAAGCTCCACCTTTTTTCTTAGATACGGCGACTTTCCGCAAAGATACACAAATCGATTAAAAAAATTCAAGAAACAGTTGCGAGCAGCGGGGACCGGTTTGGCTGCATCTGAGGTAAGATGGTTTCCTTGGAATGAAGCTTTCCGGCGTCCTACAGCAGGGTTCCCTCCCCTCAAAATTTGTCGGGCTCGGCCTATTGGCTGGAGCTGTGTTCCTGTGCGCGCAGACGGCGCAGGCGCAGGCATCTCCTTCCCCAATGATTTTGGATATTTCGATGCTGCCGGTCGATCACTACACCTTCGCCGACAAATCGTTAATGGACTCTCCGTTTGACGATTTCGAGGCGGACGCCAACTCATCGCCGGACTGGGATCAGGACCCCACGCAGAACCCGGCGACATCCCAGAATTCGACGGGAACTCCGCAAACTGGCGCGCCGCAGACGGCCGCGGCTGCGCCTCCGCAGACTGGCCCGGCGAAACAGAAAAAAGCGGCTCCGCAAGGTACGTCGAACGACCGGCTGTTTTATGTACTGCCCAATTTTCTGACGATCGAGGAATCCGAAAAGCTGCCGCCGCTGACCGCCAAGGAAAAGTTCGCGGTGACGGCGCGCGGCATCTACGACCCGGCGGAATTTGGGCTGACCGCGATCGTGGCGCTGCTGGGCCAAGCGAGCAACAGCGACCCCTCGTACGGGCAGGGATTGAAGGGATATGCGAAGCGCTACGCTACGACGTACGGCGACAATGTGATCGAAAACTTCATGGCCAGCGCGATCTTCCCCACCATCTTTCACCAGGATCCTCGCTACTATCAACTCGGCCACGGCAGCGCGAAGGCGCGCGTGTGGCATGCCTTCAGCCGCGCGTTCATCACGCGCTCGGATTCGGGCGATCGGCACGAGTTCAACATTTCCGAAGTGGGCGGTGCGCTGGCGGCTGCTGCTATCTCGACGTACAGCTATCACCCGGAGAGCGATCGCGGATTTGGCGCCGTGATTTCCGTGTGGGGTACGCAGGTGGGATGGGACGTGGGCACGTACATCCTGAAAGAGTTCTGGCCGGACCTGCGCAAGCATTACAGCAAGCATCGCGGCACGGCCGGTGACAGCACGACGATTGACGCCGCGCCTGCGCCGGGTGCTGATGCGCCCGCGGCGACGGCGCCCGCGCAAACCGCTACGCCGGCACCTTCGACGACACCTGCACCCGCACCTGCGCCTAAATTCCAGATTTCGCTTTAGCGCGCTTCAATTCCCTTTCAAGAATTATTGCTGTTGGCTGAGTTCGCGAATTGCGCGTTCGAGTTTGCGCGTGATTTCGGCCGGATCTTGGTCTGCGGCAATCGTGATTGGCTGGCCGATGGCAACGCGCACGTGGCCGGGGCGCGAGAAAAGTTGGTGTTTTTCTTTGAGGTCGGCGAGGCCGCTGAGATACATCGGCACCACGGGCAGGTTGAGATGCTTCGCGAGCAGGCCGATGCCGCCGCGAAATTCCTGAATCACGCCGTCTGTGGTGACTCCTTCGGGGAAAACCAGAATATTCCAGCGGCGGTCGGCGAGGTTGCCGGCGAAGTTGAAGCTTTCAAGAAAGCCGGAGCGCTGCGGCAGCGGGAACACGTTGAACAGCGAGAGCACAAGGTAGTAGCGAAGGTGCTCCATGAAGCGTTCGAAGAGGTTTTGCGTTTTCGCGGGGCGGCGCATCTCGGCCAGGCGTTCGCCGCGCATCGCGGTGGCAAGGCCATGGCGCAGCCTCGCGGGAAGCGCGGGCAGAACCCACGCGATGTCGAGGTAGGTGACGTGATTGGCGATCACCAGCACTGGACCCTCAAGGCCCTGCAGATTTTCGCGGCCGGTGACGCGCGGAGCAGCCATGATGTAAGTCGCGGGCCACGCGAGCGTGTAATAGACAAAGAGTCGAATTGCAGTGGTGACTCGATTTTGCGGCCACGTGGGGTACACGTGCTGGACAGGTTGTCGATTTCCCCGCGCGATTAGGCTTTCGAGTTGGCTCACGGTGGAGACTTTCGCGAACTGAGCGTCGCTCAGCTCCACCTGGTAGCGTTGCTCGAGCGCGCTCATCAGTTCGACGCGATCGAGCGAGGTGAGATGCAGGTCGGTGTCGAGGTTCGTCGCGCCGTCCGCCATGACCGATCGATTCGTGATGCGCGAGATCAGGCCGCTCAGGGAATCACGCGAGGCCGCCGAAGTGGGGCTGGCCGTGGAGCTCGCGGCTGTTGAGGCTTGAACCGCGGCCCGGATCGCCGGCAGGATCGGCTTTTGCGTGCCGGTACGCGGAAAATCGGACTCCGGCCACACGAACCACCGTCGAATCTTCTGGAATTCCGCCAGCGACTGATTGGCGCGATCGATCGCCGGCGCGGGATTTGCGTTGGCATCGCGCATCAACACAACTGCGCATGGCTCAGCGTTGCCATCCTGCTCGACGCCGATTACCACGCAATCGCGAATCTCCGGCTGCGCGCGCAGCGCTTTTTCGAGGTCCTCGGGATAAATATTCATCCCCGCGGGCGTGACGATCACGTTTTTGCTGCGGCCTTTGAAGAAGAGCCTGCCTTCGGCGTCTTTTTCGGCGACGTCGCCGGTGCGGAACCAGCCGTCACCGGCAGCGATGGACTTTGTTTCGCCGTGCTGGCGGTACGAGGTGGCGACATTCTCGCCGCGCACGAGAATCTCGCCATTGTCATCGACGCGTACTTCCATCCCCGGAAACACTTTGCCGATCGAACCTTTCGATGAGCGGAACGGATGGTTGAGGCTGATCAGCGACGTGGTTTCCGTCATGCCATAGCCCTGAATCACCGCATAGCCAAGCCGATTCCAGAAAGTTTCCGTCTGCTCGGGCAACGCCGCACCGCCTGCGATGAACGCCCAGAATTTCCAGCCGAGCCGCTGGTGCGCCCACCGGAAACGCCACCAGCGCTTCAGAAAGTGTTGACCTTCACTCGACGAAAAGTCTTTTTGAAATTGCTCGCCGCGGCCGGCGTTTTCGTAGTCGCGTTCAATTTCGCGCTGCAGCGATTCCATAAACCGCGGCACAGAAACAAGCACAGAGACTCGCTCGCGCCGGATTGTGGTGGCGAGGTCCGCGGGCTTGGGCGACGCTTCCAGGAAAATCACGGCACCGGTGAGAAGAGGCGGAATAAAAACACCGAGCATTTGCCCAAACACGTGGCTAAGCGGCAGCAGATTCAGGAAGCGAATCGGGTGCACGATCTTTTCGTAGCGGATGTATTCCTGGATGCCTTGTTCGATGGGCGAGAGGTTCGCGAGTACGTTGCCGTGTGAGATCACCACGCCCCGCGGTTCGGCCGTGGTGCCTGACGTGTAGATGATTTCGAGCGTGTCCTGGCGCGTGAAGGTTGGCGCGTCGTACGGCGACGCGTCGCGTTGCGCGACGGCGTCGGTGAGCGATTCGAGATCGATCGACGGCGCATTCGCGATGGGTGCCATCGAGCGCGATTTGAAGGCGAGCCTGGCTTCCACGTCTTGCGCCACGCGCGCCGCAAAGTCGGGTGCGCCGGCGTGATCGATCGGCACGATCACCGCCCCGCGCAGCAGGCAGCCAAAGAACGCGGCGATCCACTCCGCTGAATTCTCGCCCCACAGCAGCACCGCGTCGCCCTTCGCGATACCGCGCGCCTCCAGCTCCCGCGCCACGCGGTTGGCGGTCGCCGCGATCTGCGCGTATGTCCAGCCGATCATTCGATAGCCAATGCGTTGGCGGACGGCGATTTCGTTTCCGCGCGCGGCATAACTCTGGACGAATTGGACCAGTGAATCCAGCGGCGAGCCCCGCGAATACCTTACGGAAAGGCGCGCGGCTCGCGCAAGTCCGCGTGTGCCGATAGGTCCGTGGATTTTGGTAAGCTCGATACTTCGTGGACAGCTCGCACAAAGTGGCGGTGATCGGCGCCGGAATTTCGGGCCTCGCATGCGCGTACCGGCTCAAGCAACTTGGCGTCCGGCCGCTCGTGCTCGAGGCGAGCCATCGCGCAGGCGGCGCAATTCGTACAGTCCGCCGCGACGGCTACATCTTCGAAATGGGGCCGCAGGCGCCGCGCTTCGCTGCGTCGGCGCGGCAGATCGTCCGCGAACTCGGACTCGAACACAATTTTGTGGAGGGCGATCCGAAAGCAGCGCGCTACATCGTGCGCGGTGGCAAACTCGAACGCGCGCCATTCTCTCCCGGCGCGATGCTCGCAACGGGATTGGTGGGATGGCGCTCCAAGCTCCGCGTGCTGTCCGAACCGTTTCTCTCGACACGGCCGCCGGTGGACGACGAGAGTGTTGCTGCGTTCATGCGCCGGAAATTCGGCGACGAGGTGCTTGACTACCTGGCGGATCCGATCATCTCGACCGTATTTTTAGGTGACGCAGAAAAAATGGGCATGGCCAGCGCGTTTCCGGCGCTCGTCGAGTGGGAGCGCACGAGCGGCAGCCTCGCGCGGGGCGCACTGCGCGCGAGATCGAAGCGCCGCCGCAGTGGCGATGATTCGTCGTCTGGAGCGCGGCGCGGTGGCGGCGGTGAAAAATTGAAAGTCACCGACGCTCTTCCGTCGCTCGGATCATTTCGCGAAGGAATGGCGACGCTCACCGATGCGATCGAACGTTCGCTTGGCGAGTGCGTGAGATATGGCGCGAGTGTGGCGTCGGTTGCGCGCCTCGATGGCGGCGGATGGGCGGTCTCTACGCATGACGGCGAGCGAGCAGGCTGCGATGCGGTCGTCTTTTCAACGCCGGCCTTCGCAGCGGGTGCGGCACTCCGCGCCGCGGTGCCTACCGTCGCGGAAGAACTAAAGGGCATCGAGTACGCGCCAATGACGGTCGCGGCGTTCGTCTACGAACGCACGCAGGTTACGAACTCGCGCGAAGGATTTGGATTTATGGTGCCGTCTAAGGAAAAGATGCGGACGATCGCGACCTTCTGGAATTCGTCGCTTTTTCCGGGCCGCGCACCAGCGGGCAAAGTGTTAATCACGAGCTTCGCGCGCGGCGCTGAGAGCGATGTGTCGAGCCTCGCCGCCGAAAATGCGCGGCTTCTTGGAATTTCCGGCGAGCCTGTAGCTTGCGAAAGTTGGCACAGCGAACGCGCGATGCCTCAATACAACGTGGGGCACGCGGCGCGTGTGGCGCGAATCCGCCTCGCACTCGATTCGACGTCCGGTCTTCACCTAACAGGAAATTATCTCGGCGGGCGTTCGATTGGCGAGTGTGTGGATGCCGCGCTGCGCGTCGCGGACGGAATCGCCGCGCGTATCGGCCGCAGCGCGACCGGACAGTCACAGGAGCGGAATCGTTGATTCACGTTTTGTTGTGGTTGCTTGCGGCGATGGTCGCGCTCGGTGCACTCGGCGCTCTCTATCAAGCGATCGCGACGCGGCGAGACGAACGCACGCATCCTCCGCCGGGGCGCATGATCGATATTGGAGGGCGCCGCCTGCACATTTTAGAAATGGGGACGGCGCGCGCCGGTGCTCCTACAGTGATTCTTGAAGCGGGCTTGATGTCCACCGTGATGAGTTGGACCGGCCTGCAACAGCGGCTCGCCGAAAAATATCGGGTGGTGAGTTACGACCGCGCCGGCCTCGGCTGGAGCGACATCGGCCCGATGCCTCGCGACGCCAATCGCATCGCGGATGAATTGCACACGCTGCTCGCGCGCACCACGATCGCGCCGCCGTACGTTCTCGTAGGCCACTCGTTCGGCGGGCTAATGGCGCCGAATTTCGCGGCGCGCTATCCGAACGAAGTGGCAGGGCTGGTGCTTATCGACGCGGTCGCGGCGGGCGAATGGAATCCGCCGAGCGAGAGCGACTCGAAGTTGAGCGGCATCGGCGCGAAAGTGTGCCGGCGCTCGGCGATATTTGCGCGCATCGGCGTGATACGGCTCGTCGCGTTTCTGCTCACGACGGGCGCGAAGGGGTTTGCTGGACGACTCGTCAAGCTGCTCAGCCGCGGCACGCCCGAAGACGCGGGCACGGTGAAGAGCCCGTGGTTTGCCGCGCTGCCGCCGGAAGAACAAAAAATGGCGGCGATCTTCTGGGTGCAGCCGAAATTTCCCCTCACAATTGCGAGCCAGCTTGAGAACCTGCCGCTAAGCGCTTCAAGCGTCGCTGCGCACCCTGTCTTCTGCGAAGGACCCGTGATTATTCTCTCCGCGCGCACATCATCCGATCGCCGCCGCGCCGAGCACGCTGCGATGGCCGCGCGCCTGCCGATGGGCGAGCACATCAACGTCGACGGCAGCAATCACTGGATCATGCGGCAGCAGCCGGAGATCGTCCTCGACGCGATCGACCGCGTCGCAGCCCACGCCGCAAACGCCGACCGCGAGGCCGCTAAAGCAGCGCCTTCAAACTAATGCTCCACACGTTGGAGTTGCTGTTGTCCCACAGATTCAGGCGCTCGAGGTCCGCTTCGGCCTGCTGATGCGTGCGTGGGAAATGCGTCACCGGCGTGCGATCGCTCGAAAAATAAAGTGTATAACCGTCGCGGCCGAGCTTTGGTTCGTTGTCGGTGGAAGGGCCGTATTTCGTCACGTCGTCCTGGTAACGAATGAGCGTCGGTGTTCCCCATGCGCCGCCTTGCCGCTTCACAAGGTACAGGCGTTCGTGCTGATCGCCTTCGATGCGCCCGCCCGAACTGAACACCAGAAACGATTCGTCCGGAGCCACCTCAGGATCAACGTCTAGCTTCGCTGCATCGCTGAACGGAAGCAGCTTCGCCGGCTGGTATTCGCCGTCGTGGAATTCCGACATGTAAATCGACTTCGCCGCTCCCGGGCCGATTACGGTGATATACAAATTACCGCTCGCCGCGATGCTGGGCTTCCAGATCGATCCGCTAATATTCACCGCATCCGGCAATCGAACGGGCGCCGACCAGCCGTTCGCAGTGCGATTGACGCGCCATAAATTCGAGACGACTCCAACCGGCGTCGCTCCGTTCGCCGAAGTGCCGCTCGCGCCGTCTTTCGGGCGCGTCGATTGGAACACGACGTACTTGCCATCCGGTGACCACGCAGGCGACGAATCGGGCCACGCGCCCGAAAATGCGGCGATCCTCGGCGCGCTCCACTTGCCGTTAGCGAGGTGCGATTCCAGAATCACCGTCCAGTGCGTGGCGCTGCGCGTGAAAAGCAGCGTCGAGCCATCCGGCGAAAACGCCGGGCTGCCGTCGTTGCCCGGCCCTGAAATCACGCCCGGCGCAAAAATTTTCACCGGCGGCACCGCTGCGCTTTCCTGTGCGCCGGTGCAAGCCGCCGTAAAGGCTGCAACAACGAGCGCCACCACACGAAACGAATTCGTCATTTTCAATGTCTCTCTCCTAGATCGGTTCGAGAATGCGCGCAGCAGCGGACGTCGAACCGCAATCCCATTTAAGTGGAATGAAGTAACACCGTATCGCCACGACCGCGCGCGCCGCCGCACCAGAGAGACGTTTTCCGCTGCGGATGGTTAGCAAAATACCGGATCGAGGCAAAAGCCCAGGTAAGCATTCAATGCGCCGTCATTGTAAAGGAGCTGCCGGTAGGGAACTTTTTTGCCGGCCGATATTTCCGGCATGCCTCCCCGCTCGGATTCGAACGCGAAGACACGAATATTCGCGAACCCTAGCTTCGCTGTTCCCGGCGGCTATATTTTCGAAGATTAAAGTAAATGGCGGAGAGAGTGGGATTCGAACCCACGGTAGGGGTTAACCTACACACGCTTTCCAAGCGTGCTCCTTAAACCGCTCGGACATCTCTCCGCGGTAGGGGATAAGCAGCGTAGCAAATTGAGTGCGGCCCGGCAAACGCCGGTGAGTTATGACGCGCCGCGCCGTTCGCGAAGATTCCGCGGTGTCTGCTACAATCTTCGTTCCATTCCGGGGTGGTGCAATTGGTAGCACATGGGCCTTTGGAGCCTAGAATCTTGGTTCGAGTCCAAGCCCCGGAGCCAAATTTCTGCTTCTGACGACGCACTGCCGCCGGCGAAACGCTCAAGCCGCCGGTTCCCCACCCTCCGCAACTTGCCCGTCCGTACAGGTGTAATCCGCGCGCCGCGCGCGGGCCGCGTACCATTGACCGTACCGCGCACGACTTCCATCCTTGGACTTCGGCATCCTCAATAAGTCAGGAGAACGACGCCATGGAACTGACGACTACGAATCTTGCTGGGCTCCGCACGCGCACGGTCGCGCAAGCCTTCGCCGTCGCCGCGGTGCTCGCACTGGTCATCTCGCTGGTAAGCGCGCCGTCCACGCCCGCGCAGTCGTCACAAGCCGCGCAATCTCAGAGCGCGTCGCAATCGTCCGCGCAGTCCTCCACGCAAACGAGCGCGTCGAACGATCCGCAGATGGTCGATCAATCCGCGCCCGCCGCCGATTCGCTCGGCGAAGCCGCGCGCAAAGCGAAAGCCGCCCGAGCGAAAAGCGCCGACGGCTCCGCATCGACCGCGCCGTCCGCGTCTTCCGCAGCGCCCAAGGTTTACAGCAACGAAAATCTCGGCAGCCTTTCGAGCCACGGCGTCTCGTACGTCGGCGGCGACATCGCGAACAACAGCGGCGACGCTGCAACGACACAATCCGCCGCCAACGGAAACAGCGCAAACAATGCGACGAGCAATGGAAAGGGCGCCGCCGGCGACAAGAGCGGCGAATCCTACTGGCGCGGCCAGGCGCAACAGATCCGCAGCCAGATGGCGGACATCGACCGCCAGATTTTGCGCATTCAGGATGACATTGCGAAGAACGGCGCGGTGAGCATCGATCCGCAGTCTGGCGCGCGCCAAGGCGTGATCATGGTGGAAGACCGCAACGCGGACATCAAGAAACTCGAAGACCGTAAAGCCGACTTGCAAAACTCTCTCGATCAACTCGCTGAAGAAGGCCGCAAGGCCGGCGCCGATTCCGGCTGGTTCCGCTAAACGCGGCGCAATTCACTCATATCGAGCGCGCATCACGCGCACAAGCGCAGTTCGCGTGAACGCACTACAACTCCAGGAAGATTTACGCCGTCGCGACTGCGGCTGGCTCGAGCTTACTTCCGGAATTCGTCGTCGTACTCGCCGCCGTTCTCGCCCTCGTACGGATCCACTTCCGTCGCCGGCCGCGGCCGCGACCACACCACGCGCAGCGACGTTGGCCGCTGCACACAGGTCTTACTCAAAGTCCGGCGAAGCAGATTTTCGAATTCACGAGGCGAGCAAGCGCGAACGGAGCCCGCGTTGGATTTCTTCGATGACGCCATGATTACCACCCTCATCCCACCCGGGATGTGACTGGGACCTGACATGGGCCGATGGAGCCACTACTGGTGCGGCGAGGGTAGTCCCGCCTCCGCGAACGTGTCAAGAAATTTAGCGCTCGCCGCCAATTTTCGCGAGCGCGCAAAGTCTCGAATTGAGAAATTCGCGCCGCGCCGAATTCCTCGAGCGCCGCGCACGTCTTCGCTTGCGCCAGCCGCGCGGAATTAATAGTCTTAGCACGCATGAATTTCGAAAACATCACGCCGGAATACCTGCTCGTCGGATTGATCTGGTACATCGTTTTCCTTTTCTCCACCACCTGCCACGAAGGCGCACACGCCCTCGCCGCAAAAATCGGCGGCGACAACACCGCCTTCCACGGCGGCCAGGTGACGCTCAATCCCCTGCCGCACATCCGCCGCGAAATCTTTGGCATGGTGATCGTGCCGATCATTTCCTACTTCCTCGCGGGCTGGATGATCGGCTGGGCCAGCGCTCCTTACGATCCCAACTGGCAAGAACGCTACCCGCGGCGCGCGGCGTGGATGGCTCTCGCAGGTCCGTCGGCGAATCTGGCGCTCGTGATTTTGTCGGGCATCGGAATTCGCATCGGAATGCTCCTGCAAGTGTTCACTTTGCCCATGCGACAGAGCATCACTCATTTGGTGGAAGCGGTGAATCCCGGCATCGCGGGCTTTGCGGCCACTTTTTTGAGCATAATGTTCGTGCTGAACCTGCTGCTTTTCACGTTTAACCTATTGCCCGTGCCGCCGCTCGACGGGAGCAACGCGGTGACGTTGCTCATGCCCGAGCGGACGGCGCTGGGCTATATGAACTGGGTGCGCACCGGCGGCTTCGCGATGATCGGCCTGATCCTGGCGTGGTACGCGTTTGATCGCATTTTCCCGTACGTGCTGCACTTCGGACTCGGCATTCTATTCCATGGCACTCCGCTGTATTAGCTGCTTGCGCTGCGTCGTCTTTTTCTTCCGCGTGGTTCAACTCCGAACACACGCCTGTTAAGGTACAGTTCGCTCGCGTGCCTTTGCCTCACAACTCCTCCTAACTCCTTTTCGTAGAACGCTGGCGCACGCTCCGGCTTTGGCCCCGCTTCTGCATTTCGTACATGTGGAGGCGCCTGATGCAAACGCCCACGGACAACCTTGCCGGCGACGCGACCAGCTACCGCGTGGAAGTTTCGGGATGGGACGAGAAGGAAAATTTCTTCGTCGAAAAAACCACGCTCGATTGGAGCGAAGGCTCCGGCAAGAAGATTGAGCTACGCGCGCGCGTAGCGCCGCAGGCCGTTGTATTCGTAAGGCTGGCGCAGCAAATGGGCGGCAGCAACGGCTTTCCGATCCCCTACCGCGCCGTAGAAATCTCCGCGCGGCGCGATGGCGCGACCACCGTTGTCGTACAGCAGCTTCAGCCGCGCATGGCATTCCAGGAAACAGTCGGGTCGTGGACGCTCAATCCCCAGGATCTGGCCTGAATTGAGCGCACGCACCGTCGCGTGCCGACCAATTCGGAACAGCGAACCAATTCGGGAGGGAAAATCAATCGCGCCTGTGCGCTCCCGGGGCGCGTCTCTGAACCAATTTCTCCTGTCACGTCCGCAAATCACAATTTCTAAACGGATTAGCGCCGCTGCTTCGCTGCAGTACACTCGCGGCCTCGCCCGCTCAATCTGGCACGTCGGTTGCATTTATGTTCCGCATGCCGACACTTACTGAACGTCCCAACACCGAAGTTGCTCGCAAGAATTTACAGGTTTGCATTCTCGACGACGAAATCGATCAGGTCGAACTCACTCGCATCCGCCTGGACAAAGCGGGCTTTCCCGCCTTCGGCACCACCAACGCGCAAGACGTGCTGCAGAAAATCCGCAGCGGCGATTGCCGCGTGGTGATCGCCGATTTCAAAATGCCGGCAATGGACGGCCTGGCGTTCCTCGAAAAGGCGCTGCAGTGCGATCCCTCGACGTACGTGATCCTGGTGACGGGATTTTATTCCGTGGATTCGGCGATCGAGGCGATCAAGCGCGGCGCGTACGACTACCTGTGCAAGCCGGTCGATTACGTGCGCCTGATTCGCACGCTCGACGATCTCGCCGACTCGTTCTCACGCAATCTCCAGATTCGCGACCTCGAAGACAAGTTGCTCGATAATCTGCTGTTCCACGGCATCGTGGGACGCAGCCCGGCCATGCTCGAAATGTTCGACATGACCAAGAAGATCGCGCGCCACTACACGAACGTGCTGATCACCGGCCCCACCGGATCGGGCAAAGAACTCGTCGCTCGCGCGCTCCACCACATGAGCCCCGTCGCGCAAAATCGATTCGCTGTGTGCAACTGCTCGGCGCTGGTCGATACGCTGCTCGAAAGCCAGCTCTTCGGTCACGTGCGCGGCGCGTTCACCGGCGCCACCGATACGCGCGCCGGACTTTTCGAGTACGCGCACAACGGCACGGTGTTTCTCGATGAAGTCGGCGAAACGAGCCTTCCGATGCAGGCCAAGCTGCTGCGCGTGATTCAGAATCGCGAGATTCAGCGCGTCGGCTCGCCGGAAGTGAAGAAAGTAGATGTGAGATTAATCGCCGCCACCAACCGCGACCTGCGCGCCGAGGTTCTCGCAGGCCGATTCCGCGAAGATCTTTTCTACAGGCTTAGCAGTATTGAAGTCCGCGTCCCGGGACTGGGCGAGCGCGCGGAAGATATTCCGATTCTTCTCCAGCATTTCCTGAAAAAGTACAGTCAGACCTACGGCAAGCCGTTTCAAGGGCTCACCCGCCGCGCGCATATTGCGTTGCTGCAGCACGATTGGCCGGGCAACGTCCGCGAACTGGAAAACGTCGTCGCCAGCGCCGCGATTACCGCCACCACCGACTTCATCGATCTCTCCGACCTGCCACCGCACCTGCAGCGCGCGCACGGCCACGCCGGAGCCGCCGAAGAGCACTGGCGCCCGCTGCCTCTCGACGAAGTGCGCAGCGCGCATATTCAGCGCGTTCTCGATCTGTGCAACGGCAACCGCGTCCGCACCGCCCAAGTGCTCGGCATCGGCCGTACGAGCCTGTACCGCTTCCTCAAACGTTCAGCCAAACAAAAGGCCGCAGCCGCCAAATCCGGTGCTCCAAATTAATGCAGGGGCTAATTCGCACCGCCTCTTTGCCGATGTGACTTAGTGCCATAGGAAGAGTGGCACAGGCTGGAGTTGGCCTGTGTGCCTTGGAAGTTGAGTGCGCCCCCGCATTTACTTAGGATCACTGCCAGTTCAGAAATTTGTAGTGCTGATCATGATGAGCACTCAGCAAATTTCCCAAGAGGTCAGGCCATGGATAAAACAACGTTTCGCGGCGGAATCGACAGGCTTCACGGGGCCGTCCGCCCCAAACAACGCGAAAGCCGCATCTCGCTGCGTTTCCTGATCGAAGTCTGCGGCTTCGATCGAGCGGGAAAGTTCTTCACCGAGCGCTCCGAAACAACGAACGTCAGCCGCCACGGCTGCAAGTTCGCACTGAAAACCGAAGTCGCGCCGGAAAGCGTGGTCGCCATCCGCGTCCTGCGCGGTAACACACCCGAAAGCCCCGCGCCTCCATCGCTCTTTCAAGTCGCGCACACCACCCCTGCCCGCGAAGGCTGGCACGCCGGCGCATCCACACTTCAACCCGGCGACATCTGGGCCGTCGATTTCGCCGCACTGGACCGCGCCTCCGCTGCTCCGCCGCGGTAACGCAGCGGATACAGCCGTTGCCGTTGAAGTCTTATCCACGGCGCGCGATTCGAACCCGGCGAACAACGCGTGATTTACCCGCTTCGTTCGCCCACAGGCAAGATTGCCGGCGCCACGTACCGCAATCAGTAGTATGGCCGTTATCGCCCGGGTGCCTTAAGTCGAGCGAAGCGGGATGTAGCTTAGACTTTCGTGTTTGAGCGCGACCCACTCTCAGTGAGTCGCGGGTTGAGCCATGCCTGATCTTGGCAACCACAGGCGCCCTCGACACGAACACAGTCGTCGAAATGCGTGTGTGCTTCTACCCAAAACCGCACACCGGCAGGATTGCCCATGCTACTCACCACGAGCACACCGAATTGAATTTCGTCTTTTGTCTGGCGCCGCTCCGTTGGATACTTGCCCAACACACCCATGGAAATTTTCATCCTGCCCAACTGGATGCTCGCGCGCCTCGCGCTCACGCCCGCGCAGCGCGTCCACCTCAACGCTTTCGCGTCGATGCTCCTCGCCGTTATAGCGGCCCCGCTCGCGGTAAGACTCCCGCACATCTGCCTGTTCCAATATTTTCTCCACATCCCGTGCCCCGGCTGCGGCGTCACGCACGCGATCTTCGCGCTGGCCCGGCTCGACCTGGCGGCCGCATGGCGCGCGAACCCGGCAGGCATTATCGTCGCGGCATTGTTCATATCGCAGCTCATCACGCGGCCCGTGGCACTGTTCGCAGACCGCACCGGGCAAGCCATCACGCGCCTCTCGCGCCGGGGCAGCACTATCACAATCCTGGCTCTCGTGGCAGTTTGGCTGTTCAGGTTGATCGCAAATTAAAAGGAGCGAATCGAATGGCTCAAGTCTCGTGCCCGAAGTGCGGAAACCTCACAGGCCAGGGCGGCTTCCCGGTCTGGACGATCGTCGTCGCGATCTGCTTCTTTCCCGTCGGCCTGCTCGCGCTGCTCGTCGGCCGCGAACCAACGCGCTGCGGCCACTGCGGCAACGTCTGGCAGACCTGAAATTTGCGCCGCAACCCCCATCGCCGGTGCGGGCCACAGAGCTCCTCGCTCGCTCACGCCGCCGCGCACTTCACGCGCGAATTCGCGCCACTCGCTGGCATTTTTCACCATTTCGCAAGTTTACTGTTGCGTTTGCATATAACTTCCCTTACTATGGCGATGCTGGAGAACACCTCGAATGACGCTCGATCGACACAATTCGCGCACATGGCAGGACACGCTGGCTTTGCGCCGGGATTGTGGCCGAATGCAGTTCAGTCCCGTCCGTTAAGCCTTTCGTTTCCACCCTGCACGAATCGTTTCTAAACCGAACCTGGCAACCGGCACACGTGTAGTTCGCGTTCTTTCGTTCAACGAAGACGCGTACAAATCGCGCGAGCCGAGCCGCTCAACTTTCGTAGAAGCGCATTTGCCATTGCCACGCGCGCGTAAAGAGCGCGTCTCGCGGCAGCGTTACGGGTGTGACCGGTCGAACGTTCAATTCGTCAGCGAAATCGAAGCGCCGCGAACGGCGGAAAGGAGGCATACGGAAGATGCTCGAACTCACAGTGGCACACCTCTCCGACGGTGAAGTCGAAGCTCTGCTTCAGCTCGCCATGCTTCCGATCTGGATCACGGTGGGCTTCGCAGTGCGGTGGGGCGTTTTTCTGCCGCTCGAACTGGTGCGGTGGATTCGTCGCGGGCTTTCCGGTTCTGCGGTGGAGAAGAAATCGCCGTTCATCGGCCTCGATCTGCTGGCGCTACCGCAGCCGCCTGCTTCGCGGACGCTCAATCTGGATTCGCTGTGTGCGACGTGCCAGTTCGCGCACACGATCACCGGATTCAACCCCGGCGAACAAATGGTCACTTGCGCGTACTCCTTCCCGCCGCAGTTCATCGTGTTCAAGGTGAAGGAGTGCACGGACTACAAGCCGAAGCGTGAACGCATCGGCGTGGGAATTGCGATCGAGGGAGCGGTGAGTCACCCGCACTTCGTGCAACAGGCAGCTAATTCTCGCGCCGCCGCTGCCGTCAGCCCTTCGGCTCGGGAGTAATCCCAGCCGAAGGCTGCACGCGGCTTGTAACTTCGAAACTCACGAGAGACAACACAGCCATACCACACGGGATTCGCGAATGCGGCGCCGCCCCACGACGCCGCGTTCCGAATCTCAAATCAACGTTTCAAATCAGAGTGGCTAGTTGCCGCCGTTCAACGCCGCTTCCGCGCTCGTCGCTGAAACCGGAGCCGGCATCGTCGAAGGCATCGTTTCCGTCGCCGCGCTGCGCACTAGATTCTGCGGGAGCGAGAGCGACGAGTCGAGCCGCACCAGCATTCCTGTCTGCGCCGGTAGGTCCACGTCCTTGCCCTTCTTCGTGCAGATGTACGCCGACGTGCCTACCAATCCGATCACCGTGCCGCGCGCCACGTTGCTGAAGACCAGTCCAACCACCGCGCCCGCGCCCGTGCCCAGCCCACCGGTCATCAAATCGCCCTTTAGGTCGCGTTTCTGTTCCACCTGCACGCCTTCGGTGGTCTTCAGGTCTTTGCGCTTTTTCGTATCGTCCGCGCTGCCCGAATAGATCGAAAGAATGCTCATCTGCACCGGGAAGATGCGGCTCTCCACTTCCACCGTATTAAAGACCAGGTTCAGCGTTGCACCGCCGCGCTCCATCGCGAACCACTTCGGCCGCTGTACGCTGGTGACCGTGCCGTGAACCTTCGCGCCCGCCGGAAGCAGCAGCTGATTGCCGATGAACACCGGCTCGGCTACCACCGCCGTGAATGGATCTCCGTCGCGCGCAACTGACGTGGAAAGTCCGCTCACCATGCTCAGGCGGACTTGCGTCCCCTGCTGAATGGAAATGGGTTGGGATTGTGCGTGGACGACGGGCGGGATCGAAAGAAGAACTACCAGCCAAAACGAAAATACAACTGCACGTCTCATGAATTCCTCCGGTTCGCGACGGAGACGTTGGCCGTCTCCGCCGCTCGCACAGGCTCTTTACTTGAAGACACACCTGAGCTAGCCCCGTTACGTGGGGCTTACCGCTGGCGCAGCGGATGGGTGAGGAGGAATTCACCCGGGCGAAAGCATATCCGCTGGCGGCCATGCTCCGGGCGGCGAAATGGCGAAAGGTGCTCCAAGTGTTAATGCCATATTTCTGGCATATCGCCGGAGCTGCCTGAGCCGTCCAATGCCCGACTGGCAGGTCGCGCCATTCCCAACTGGCGGGTTCTGCAAGTACAATGGCGCGTTATGCTAGTGCTTGCGCCGCGCGTCGTCGTCTAAAGTAGCGTCGTTCGATCGATAAGGAGACTGCCCGAAATGAGCCAGGGAACACAGCCTGTCACTGCCGCCCAGCCAAAGTCCCATCCTGCGAAGAGCTTCGCCGCGCCCAGCGCCACCGGAGCGCTCGGCCCGCACACCATCGCGCGCCGTGAACCTCAGCCGACCGACGTGCAAATCGAAATCCTGTTCTGCGGTGTCTGTCACTCCGACCTCCATCTTTCCCGCAATGAGTGGAGCGCCGTGATGCCGCCCGTCTATCCGGTCGTCCCGGGGCACGAAATCGTCGGCCGCGTCACCAAAGTCGGCGACAAAGTCACCAAGTTCAAGGTCGGCGATCTGGCCGGAGTCGGCTGCATGGTCGATTCCGATCGCGTCTGCCCGAACTGCAAAGCCGGCGAGGAGCAGTACTGCACGGGCGGCTCGACGCTCACCTACAACTCGCCCGACATCCATCTGGGCGGCGTCACCTACGGCGGCTACTCCGATTCGATCGTCGTCGATGAACATTTCGTGCTGCACATTCCGAAGAATCTCGACCCGGCTGCCACCGCTCCACTGCTGTGCGCCGGTATCACCACCTACTCGCCGCTGCACCACTGGAAAGTTGGCCCCGGCAAGAAAGTCGGCGTCATCGGCCTCGGTGGTCTGGGCCACATGGGCGTGAAGTTCTCGCACGCGCTCGGCGCGCATACCGTGCTCTTCACCACCTCCGAAGGCAAAGTCGCTGACGGCAAGCGTCTTGGCGCGAACGAAGTCGTGATCTCCAAGAACGCCGACGAAATGGCAAAGCACGCGGGCACGTTCGACTTCATTCTGGACACCGCGTCCGGCGAACACGATCTGAACCAATACCTCGCGCTGCTCAAGCTCAATGGCACGCTCTGCCAGGTGGGGGCCCCGGAAAAGCCGCAGCCCGTCGCCGCGTTCAGCCTACTCTTCGGACGCAGGAGCCTCGCGGGAAGCGCCATTGGCGGCATCCGCGAAACGCAGGAGATGCTGGATTTCTGCGGAAAGCACAATGTCGTTTCCGACATTGAAATCACCCCAATTCAGAAAATCAACGAAGCGTGGGAGCGCCTGTTGAAACAGGACGTGAAGTACCGCTTCGTGATCGACATGGCTTCGCTCAAGCAACAATAAACGCGAAGCCGCTGGAGCAGCGCACTTGGCTAACCGATTCCGGATCGCGAACGTGCTCGTCCGCAGGCTGCAGGATCTTGGCGTCTCGCCGCAGGCCGTGCTCAGTCAGGCCGGCCTGCCGGCGACGCTGTTCGATCAGGACAAATCTTACGTTTCCACCGACGAACTCTTCGCGCTCTACCGCGGCATCGCGGAAGAGGCGAAGGATCCCGCGTTCGGACTCAAGATCGGCACAGAAGATCGAGTGGAGCGCTACGATCCGATTTCGATTGCCGCGCTCTACGCGCGTTCTTTCCGGGACGCGCTGCAACGCATGGCGCGTTACAAGCAGCTCACCTGCCCCGAGGAAATTCACGTCGTCGAGCGCGGCAACGAATGCCGCGTGCAGTTTGAATGGCTGCTGGCCGAAGGTGACGAGCCGGCAATGCTCATCGATTTATGTTTTGCGTGGGTTGTGGCGATTGCGCGGCGCGGCACCGGCGTTGCGCTCAGCCCCAAGCGCGTGGAATTCAAGCGGCCCGAAGCGCTGCGCCCGATGTACGAGCAGCATTTCGCGTGCCCGGTGAAATTCGATTCACGCGCTAACGTGCTCGTCTTCGACAAAGCCGATCTTGAACGCGCCTTTGTGACGCACAACGCCGACCTGCTCGCCATCGTCGCGCCGCAGCTCGAAGCCGAACTCACGCAGCAGCTCGCGCAGCGCACTTTCCGCGAGCAGGTGAAAGCCACGCTCAAGAAAATTCTCGCGGGCCGCCGCCCCGAGCTTCGCGCCGTCGCGCGCGAACTCCGCGTCAGCACGCGAACGCTGCAGCGCCGCCTTACCGGCGAGCAAGTCACCTTTCAGCAGCTGATCGCCGAAGCGCGCCGCGAACTCGCGCAACACTATCTGCGGCACTCGTCACTCGAACTGAACGAAACCGCCTACCTGCTCGGCTACGAGGACGCGAACTCATTTTTCCGTGCCTTTCACCAGTGGGAAGGCACCACGCCCGGCGAGTGGCGCGCCACCCATGCCGCACACCGCACCCAGCGCCACATCCCCAGCGCCGCGCACACACAAATCGCCGAGCCCCAACCCGCTTAGTCCGTCGGCTTTCCGGGTGCCGCACCTTTCCTCCGCAAAAAGGTACGCGGCAACCGAGTCCAGTCCGCAGCACTCGATTTCTAATCGGAGCGCTCCGCGATGAAATGGCCGAAAGTTATGGCAACTAAACGACGGCGCCCTTTCTAATCGACACAAATTTACCTGCCTCACCGCCGCATTTTCTGCGCTCGCACGCCTCGCGTCGATTGGGCACTGGCGCTCACCCGCGCGTGTGCTAAGATTTTTGTCTGCAGTTGGCGCGATTCCGACTGCCGAAGAGTGGAACTTCGGGCTCTGTGCAACGATTCCCCGCAAACCCCGCCAGGCCCGGAAGGGAGCAACGGTAGCGGGTCAGTCTCGTGTGCCGCGGAGTACCCGAAGTTCCTCTCATCGTCCGTCTCATCGACTTGAGGCCAAAACGATCCGACCGTTTGTACTTTTCGCCCTTCCCAACGCCGCGCTCGCGGCCCCGATTCACCCAACGCTCGACCGAACCTCCTCCCACGCAAGAAAATCTGAGATGATACCCGCGACAAGCGACACCCAAGCCGCCGCACGCGAGAAGGCACCGAACTGATGAGCTACAAAGTCATAGCGCGCAAATACCGGCCGAACCTCTTTGAAGAAGTCGTCGGGCAGGAGCACGTCACGCGAACGCTTGCGAACGCGATCTCGTCCGGCCGCGTCGCGCATGCCTACATCTTTGCCGGCGTTCGCGGCGTGGGCAAAACCACGACAGCTCGAATTCTGGCGAAGGCATTGAATTGCGCGAAGGGCGCAACGGCCGAGCCGGACAACACCTGCGACTCCTGCCGCGAGATTACTGAAGGCCGCTCCCTCGACGTACTCGAAATCGACGCCGCCTCCAACCGCGGCATCGACCAGATTCGCGAGCTGCGTGAGATGGTCCGCTACGCTCCGGCGAGCGGCCGCTACAAGGTCGTGATTCTGGACGAAGCGCACCAGCTCACCGACGAAGCTTCGAACGCGCTGCTCAAAACCCTTGAAGAGCCTCCGCCGGGCGTGATTTTTATTCTGGCTACGACGCGCGCGGAAGATTTGGTGGAAACGATCAAGTCGCGCGCGCAGGTTTTCAATTTTCATGCGCTGGAATTCAAGCAGATCGCCGCGCAGATCGAAAAAATCGCAAAGCAGGAAAAGCTGCAGATCGAGCCGGGCGCCGTGGCGGTGCTTGCGCGCGCAGCGCAGGGCAGCGTCCGCGACGGCCTTTCGCTATTGGAGCAAGCGATCGCCTACAGCGAAGACACGATCACCGACGCGAATGTGCGCGATCTGCTTGGCGTTGTGGCCGAAAGCGTTCTCGACGATCTGGTGAACGCGATCTCCGAGCAATCGACGGAGAAAGCTCTGACGCTCGTCCACAAGCTGATCGCCGACGGGCAAAACCTGCAGCACTTCTGCCGCGAGTCGATCCGGCATTTCAGGAATTTGCTGGTCGCAAAAGTTTGCGGGGCGGATTCCGATCTCGTCGCCGCGCCGAAAGACGAACGTGCGCGGCTGCAAGAGCAGGCGTCGCGGTTCAGCGAGGAAGATCTCACTCGCTTTTTTAATTTGCTGATGTCCACCGACAGCGACCTGCGCCACGCGCCCGATCCGCGCCTGCATCTCGAACTCGGCTTGCTGAAAATGATCAATGCGAAGCGCCTCGCTCCGCTGGAAGAGTTGCTCGCGGAGATGCGCGGCGGCGATGTCCGCGTCGCAGCGAAAGGCTCGAGCGGCGGATCGGCTCCCGGTTCTGGCGGGAGCGGATCGAGCTTCGGTGGCGGAGTACCTGGATCGGGATCGTCCGGTGCGGGCGGCCGTAAATTTTCAGAGGCTGTGAACGCATCGCCCGCAGCACAACCGGTTTCGTACGGCGGCGCAGCGGTGCGGATGGCGCCGGTTTCAGCACCGGACGAGAGCGTCGCGCCGACTGTAGCTCCAGCGGCATCACCGTTCACCTCAAAGTCGATTGGATTTGGAACGGCAAGCGTTCCCCCGCCACCGATGGCGCCTGCGAATGTTGCTCCACCAACGGCGAATGCGTCGATGACTGCGCCGGCGTTCAACAAGCCAAGTGGATTCGGAGCACCGATTCCGCAGCCTCCCGCGCCCGCCGCGAATCCGTTTGCAACCGCCGCAAAATCCGAAGCGGTGAGCGCACCGCGCGTGAACGAAGAAAAATCGGAGGCGCCGAAAGAATCCACGCCGGCCGCAGCGGAATCTAAACCTGCTGAAGCGAAAGCGCCCGAGGTCAAAGCTCCAAAGGCCGTGGAGTTCACGCCGGCCGAAGCGATGACCGATCTCACCGACGAGCAAGTGTGCGCGATTCTCGCCGGCGCTGCGAGTTCCAGATTTCTGGCGTCGATGCTCGATTCCGTCGCTGCGTGGCAAACGCAAAGCGGCGAGCTGCATCTGGTTTTCCCGGCGGAGAGCCGCAGCATCGCCGAAATGTTGCAGGCGAAAGAGCCGATGGAGAAATTGCGCACAGTATTGGCGCAAGTGCTCGGGCAACCGTTACGTGTGTGTGTTAAACTGGACGCAAGTCGCAACGCCGTGTCGAAGCAATCGGAGTTGCGAGCGAAGTTCGAACAGGATCCTATCGTTAGGGCGATGCTCGCAAAGTTCGGCGGCAAAATATCGAGCGTTCGTTACCCGGGCGAGGAGTGACCCATGGAAGTTAAAGCTCTTCAACAAATGCTGGCGCAGTTCCGGCAAGTGCAGGAAACGCTGGAAAAGCAGATCGGCGAAATTTCCGTGGAAGCAACGGCGGGCGGTGGAATGGTGTCCGTGAAGATGAACGGACAAAAGCAGCTCACCGAGGTGAAAATCGAACCCGACGTGTTCAAGAGCAAAGATCAGGAAATGTTGCAGGAGCTGACCTTGGCGGCGGTGAACGAAGCGGCGCGCCGGGTGGACGAAGAGCTTTCCAAGCAAGTGAAGGAACTTTCCGGCGGAATGCCGGGTTTGGCGGGGCTGAAGATTCCGGGCCTGTTCTAAATTTTCGCGCGGATTTTTGCGCAGGCCGGGCGTTCCGCAGATTTCCGAATTCGTTGTTGTCGCGCAGATTCCGTGAAGTCCCGATTCCCTTCTCTTTCCGAATTTCAGAATCGATTGGAGTTCCATGCCTGATTTCGCCCCTTCCATTACGCGGCTTATCGACGAATTGAAGCACCTGCCCGGCATCGGCCAGAAGACGGCTCAGCGACTTGCGTTCCACTTGCTGCGCGTCGATCGCGACCAGGCGTTCGCGCTGTCCGATGCGATCCGCGAAGCGAAGGAAAAGATTCGCGAGTGCTCGGTGTGCAACAACATCACGGACATGGACCCGTGCATCTTCTGCTCGAGCGCGTCGCGATCGAAGCGCACGATCTGCGTGGTGGAAGAAGCGACGAACATTCAGGCCGTGGAAAAGACGCGGCAGTTCGACGGCCTCTATCACGTGCTCGGCGGCGCGCTTTCGCCGCTGCAAGGCGTTGGCCCGGATCAGCTGAAGATCAAAAGCTTGATTGAGCGCCTGAAGGGCGGAGGCGTGGAAGAAATTGTGGTGGCGACTTCGCCGACGGCGGAGGGCGAGGCGACGGCGGTGTATTTGTCGAAGCTGATCAAACCGCTTGGAGTGCGCGTGACGCGCATCGCAATGGGAATTCCTGTGGGCTCGGATCTTGAGTACGCGGATGAAGTGACGATGTCGAAGGCGATGGAAGGCCGGCGCGAGCTTTAGATCGGCGGTGGCTTCAGCGGCTAAAGCCGTGTTTGTCGTGAGGCGATTTTGGAGGAGCTGAAGCTCCTCCCTTCCCTACTTTTTCTTTCCGCCCAAATTCAGACCGTATTCCGGATGTCCGCGCGTTCCGGTGATCTTGATTGGGACGCTTGAACCGCCGTTTTTCCCTTTGAAGAAAGGATCGGCGGCCTTCAGGAAGAACGATTTCGCGCCGGTCATCGTCTGCGAGAGTTTTGCTTGCAGCAGCAAGTGGCCGTGGAAATCCAGATTGCCGTTTTCCATCCCGTAGCTGCCTTGCAGCGCCACCGCCGCGCCCGTCACGCTGAAATTCAGGCTCGAGAAATTGATCACGCCGTCGGCAAGATTGAAATTCCCTTTGAGATCGGAGACCACGTCGTCGATCTGCGTATCCTGCGGATGCCCTTGCCCGCGGCGGCTGAGCGAATCGATCTTCTCCTGCACGGTGGGACTGGTGAAATGCGACTCGGCAACGTCGAACGTCCCGCTCACCGTGAGCTTGTCCATCAGGTCCTGATCGCCTTCGCGGATTTCCATTTTGCCCACGAACTGCGTGTCGCCAGTCATGATCGGCGGATCGTTTTTCACGGTGAGGTAGAGCAAGTCTTCGATGCGGGCCTGCTTTGCGTTCACGTCCATCTGGATCGTGCGGCCCTTCGCGGATTTATTCAGATCGACGACCTCACCATTCACGACGAAGGTGGTGTGGCGGAAATGCGCGATCACGGGATGGAGCAGCACGTTGCCGTTCGTGCCATCGACCGTGGCGGTGTATTCGGTATGGAGATTCACGGGATGCGCAGCGACGCGCAGCGCGAAGTTCGAAACATCGCATTCGCCCTTCACGCTGAGATAGTCGAGTGGGCCGCTGAACTCGCCGTTGGATTGCAGAGTGCCGGTCAGGCCACGCAACGTGCCCATGTCCGCATTCTTGAATGTGTAGTGCGCGCTGACGGGAAGCTCGCGCGGATTGTCGGGAATCCACGGGCCGAACTGGCCGGCAGCGTCGATCTCGCCTGTGGGGACGGCATTGGTGAGCTGTGCCTCAAAGTTGGCGGGACCGTCGAAGCTGAATTTCTGAATGTGGAGATGTTGGATGGGAAATTCGCGCGGAGGTTTTGAGGTGTCGGCGCGTTGAATGGAGATGAGCGCGTTGTCGGCTTCGATGCGGTCGATCATCACCGGATATTTCCGGGCGAGGTCGGTATTTGTCGCGCGAATATCGGGGCGCGCGCCACTGCCTTTCGGCGGCATCGTAATGACCAGCCCCTCAAGATCTACG
This sequence comes from uncultured Acidobacteriota bacterium, assembly GCA_963702125.1. Classification (GTDB taxonomy): domain Bacteria; phylum Acidobacteriota; class Terriglobia; order Acidiferrales; family UBA7541; genus Palsa-295. The sequence continues at coordinate 615,594 of OY969716.1, read as the reverse complement.
CTGCGGATGTGAATGTGCTTCTCAAACAGTCCGAACATGCCAGTGTGGAGGATCACGCGACGGATCTTGAACAACGGCGGTAGATCGCGGTGGCCGTGATGATACAGCGCAAGGCCGTCGATGGTGGCGCCGTGGAGCGGGTACAGCGAGACGTCGAAATCGGTGAACTCGACGTCACTCTCGAAGTGCTGGCCCAGGTATTCCTGAATGCGCGCTTTGGCTTCGGCCTTCAGCCGTGACGCGAAAATTGTCAGCGCGGCGATCGCCAGCACAGCGATCACGGCCGCTGAAATCCCGAACCATTTCAAAAATGTCCGCATGCAGAGAAGGACGCTCCTCGCTCCCGCCAGGCCCTCAATTCGAGCGTATGACAAGTTTAAGGCCGCGACGAGAACGCCACCAAACTGCGCCGCGGTTAAAGCATGCAATTGAGATGCAACGAAGTGACCACTGGACTTAAGTTTCAAGTGCGCTTGCGCGCGCAATCAGCCGGGCGTATAACCATGCGAACGGAAGGTCCGCATTCGCGCTGGAGAGCTCGATGGCCACAATCGAAAAGTACATGGCGCAGTACGATCACGAACACACCAACGGCTGGAACAAGATGCTCCACGGCATCGGGATTCCGATCATTATCATCGGGCTGATGCTCGCGGTGTTCACGCACTGGAAGATTGGGCTCGCGCTGTTTGTGGGTGGATGGGTGCTGCTGCTCGCCGGGCACCGGATTGAGGGGAATAAGCCGGCGTTTTTCCAGGGTGTGATTTACTTTCTGATTGGGCCGATCTGGGTGGCCAAAGAGCTTAAGGATTTTGTGACGGGGAAGGCGCACAGCGACGGGGCTGGGACTACGCAGCCCCGATAAACCGGCGACGACTGCTCCCGACTGCGCCCGATTCCGACCGCTGGGGCGGGCGAAACCGGCCTCTACAGGTAGTCGAATTTCAAGTCCGGAGAAAGGCCGAAAAGGCCCTAAAACGAAAGCTTCCAACCAAAGCTAAATCTCGCTGAAATGGGCTGTTTACGGGCCTGTTTGAGTGGTTCTATAGAGTTAAGTACCTTTACGCACGGTATCGGTTGACGGCCCCCCGGGCGCGCTTGGAGGTGCTACCCTTGGAAATCAGCCTCTGGAGGCGCCGGGGTGTCCGAGTCTTCCCTGTCCAACGATCCCGTACCGCAGAAGCGGCGGAGCACGCGAATCGTGCAGGCCGTGCCGATCACGGTCTCGGGTACCGATGCGCTCGGGCAGCCTTTCAAAGAGCGCACCACCACCGTGATGGTGAACTGTCACGGCTGCAAATACCAATCGAAGCATTACGTTCCCAAAAATTCGATCGTGAACCTGGAAGTGCCGCGGCCGGAGGCGAATTCGAAAGCACGGCAGATTCAGGGGCGCGTGGTTTGGGTGCAGCGGCCGCGCACAGTGCGCGAGCTTTTCCAGATTGGGCTTGAGTTCGATACCGCGGCAAACGTGTGGGGCATCGCGTTTCCGCCGGAAGATTGGGCGCCTGCTCCGGCCGAAGCGGCGGGTGAAACGGCTGCTCCACCGGCGACGCCAGCCGCTGGTCCCGCGGCCGTTATCCCCGCACCAGCCGCCGCTGTGCCGGCAACACCCGGTCGACCTGCACATGAGCCGCCGCCACAAACGAATTTCTATGCCGCCGAAGATGTGACCGGCGGCGTGCCGGAATTCAAGATTGCGCCTGCGGCACCTCCGTCGGCGTCAAAAGTTCCTGCGCCGCCGTCAGCAAAACCGATCGCTACGGAGATGATTCCGGCGCCGTCGAAATCGAGCGTGCCTCCGCCGACCGCTGCACATTCGCCAGTGCCGCAACCGCCGGCCGCAAAGATTAGTGCACCGCCCGCGCCGCCGTTTGCGCCAATCGCGTCTGCCCCGCCGATTGCCGTGGCACCGCCGAAGCCGCCTGCGCCTCCCGCAGCACCCGTTTCAGGCGCGCCGTCGAGTTTGACGAACCACACTCTGCCGCCCACTGCCGGTGACAACAAAATTCACGTGGTGCCCGCGCCCCCGGCTGCGGATCAGCAAGCGATTCTGGCGCGGCAGATGGCGCGAATGGTGACCGAGGCGAAGGAAAACCTCGACAAGACCTTGCGTCACGACGCGGCGCTGGCGGTGAGCGAGAAGATGACCGCCGTGCGCGCGCAACTCGACGCGCAGCTGCATGACGCTGTGGACAAAGCGATCAAAGAACAAATGCAGCGCGTCTCGGATGCCGCGCTGAAGTCGGTGACGCAGCAGGCCAGCGAACGCGCCGCGGCAATCGTCGAAGAAGCACGGAAATCGAACGAAGCATCCGCTGCCTCGCTGGACGATAAAGTACGGCAGGCCGTGCAATCCGCCGTGACCACCGCGGCGAGCGAAGCCGCCAAGCGCGCCGCCGAACAGACCACAGCGATGCACCTGTCGCAGTCGGTGGCCGAGGCCGTGGACCGCGCGCTGCGCGATCGCGAAGCGGCGACGCCGTCGCTTTCGATTTTGAATTCGCCGGAAGCCGCCGAGCAGCATCTGGAAAATTGGCGCAGGAATCTCGAGAACACAGCGGGAACGATCCGTTCGCAGGCGCTCGAGCGCACCGAAGAGGACGCGACCGCGGCGCGAGAGCGCTGGAACGCCGAATTTGAGAAAACGCTCCAGTCCGCGCAGGAACGCATTTCAGCACGGGCCAGTGAGATTTCACAGGCAGCGGTGCAGCAGGCCGAGCAGGATGTGGCCAAGCGCGCTGAAGGTTTACGCGCGTCGCTCGATCAGGCGATCGCGGATGCGGCGTCGCGAATCGAAGCCGCCGGCTCCGGTTTGCAGCAGGAGCGGCAACGCGCCGAAGAAGCCAAAGCTCAACTTTTCGAAGCCACGCAAACGGCGCTGCAGCGTACCCAGCAGCAGCTCGACGAATACCTCAAGTCGCAATATCAGGAAGTTTCGCTTCGCGCCGACCAGCTGATTCAGGAGCGCGCCAAGCAGATCGAACCGGAGCTCGAAGCATCGGCCAAGAAAGTAATCGAGCGCGCATCGACCGACCTCGACCAGAAGCTCGCGCCAAAACTCGATCAGGTGCAGCGCGCGCTGGGAGACCTCGCCGCAGCGGAAAATCGCGCAGCCGAAGCGCACACCCACATCAAGAATCACCTGCAGTACGCCGCGGACGAAATCGCGCGGTCGCAGACTTCGCTCGCTTCGCAGACGCAGGCCGCCGCCGACCATCTCACCAAAACTGCCGAGCTGCACGCCAAGAACGTTGCCGATGAGCTCGCCCTTTCCCAGGTAGCGCTGAATACGCACGCGCAGTCCGCCGCGGAGCACCTGAACAAAGTAGCGGAAGCACACGGCAAGAGCATCGCCGACCAAGCCGCGCAACTCAACAAGACAGCGGAAGCGCACAACAAGAATATCTCGGATCAATTCGCACAGCTCGAAGCGACAGCGAACCTGCACGTGCAAGGCGCGGCAGGCCAGATCAACGAGATTCAAGCCGGCGCGCTGACTCAGGTTAAACACGCAGCGGAAGAATTGACGCTGCTGCAGACCGGCATCCGGCAGCAGCTGCAGGAAGCCACCGACCGCGCAGACAGCATTCAGGACACGATTCGCGAGCAGGCGCAGATCGCTTCGGAAGAAGCGATCCAGGCGGCGCTGGCGCGGGTGCGCGAGGAAACCGCGAAAGTTCCCGAGCAGCTGGACGCGGCGCGGCGCGAGATCGTCGCGAAGATCGAAGAAGAACTGGGCCAGCGCGGCAGCGAGATTCAGCACCAGCACTACGACGCGATGCTGAAGACCGCCGAGTGGTATCAGAAGAAGGCGCAGACGTCGATGCAGGCGTCGCTGGAAAAATCGGTGGAGCAATCGACCACCACGCTGCGCGACCGCGCCGCGGAAGTTTCCAGCCTGCTGGCTTCGGAACTCGACCATTACCGACGCACATACGTGGAGCACAGCACGGCGCAGATCGAAGACGCCGCGAAAGAAGTGATCGGGCGCGAGCGCGAGAAAATGTCCGAGACGGCGCAGATGGTCACGGCCGGCTTCTCGGATCAGGTGTATCGCGCGACCACCGATTCGCTGAAGCGCTTTGAAAGCGCGGCGGAATCGACGCTCGAAAAGTCGCGGTCCGACATGGAGTTTAACCGCGAGACCTCGCTCGCCGAATTCCAGAAGATGCTCGACGAGCAGATGACCAGCGGCGTGGACCAGGCCAAACAGTTCCTCCAATCGCACCTCGTGCCGATGATGGAGCAGTGGGACGCGCAGCGCGAAGCCGAGAAGAAGCAGTGGATGGATCAGCTTCAGCGTTCGACTCAGGAATCGATCGAAAGCTACAAGACGCGGCTTGAGGCGGCTTCGAACCAGTGGCTGCTCGCATCCGCCACGTCCCTGGGGCAACACTCGCAATCGGTACTGGACACAGTCGCGAAAGCAGCCGAAAAGCGCATCCGCGATACTTGCGCTGAAGTGCTGGGCGGCGTAGGCGATACGCTGAAACAGCGGCTGATGGGGCTTTCCGACGCGTACAAAACGGACGACAGCGATTTGCCACTGCCCGGCTCGGGCGGCGCGAGTCATGGTGGCCATGGCGGCCACGGAACAAGCGGACACAAGAAGTAGGCAGAACGAATTCGTCTCCGGCCTCATCTCCTTTCCCGTTCCCCGGCGACACAAAGCGATTTGAGCGCAGCGGCCGCGAAATGCGGGCGCTCAAAAGGTTTTGTTTGCGCATCTAAGAGCGGTGAGACTTTCAACCGGGGGCGAAACTTGATCGCACGACACTGGCGCGGCCGGACGAAACGCGCGGACGCGGATGCATACGAAGATTTGCTGAAGACCAAAGTGATTCCCGGCCTTAAGGGCATCGACGGGTACGTCGGCGGATCCATTCTGCGCAAAGACGAAGCCACGGAATCGGAATTCGCGGTGATCAATTATTTCGACACGCTGGAGGCGGTTAAGCAGTTCGCGGGCGCGAATTATTTGGTGCCAGTGTTTGAGCCGGAAGCGAAGGCGCTGCTGATTCGGATGGAGAATTACGCCACGCATTACGAAGTCCGATACACCACGGAGTAGCAGTCGTCCGATGGTACAAAGGCACACCGGCAGGATTGCCCATGCTACTCGATGCGGCCGCCGTTACCTCACGCCACCTCCAAACGTTATAATAGAGCATGGCGAACCAAGCTTTTCTGAACGTGTGGCTGAAGGAATTTCCTGAAGATGTGGTGCTGGAGCGTTTTACGGCGTTTCTGGCGACAGTTCCCTACTCGAAAAAACTGCCCGGATTCCGGTACATCGAGGTGCGCGCGGTCGATTCCTCGGAATCGCCGGTGCTGGAGCTTGACCTTCGGGCGACGCCGCTCGATCCGGCGGGAATCGTGGACCTGGTGACGCCGCATCTGCACGACGATTCGAGCTATAGCGTGCGCGCGAACTGGGAATTGTGGGAGCGCACCGGCGAGCCGCCGAAATGGAACGACACGCCGGAGCAAATGACCATCACGTGCAACACGGAAGGCTTCGACGACGGTATCTGGAAAGAAAACGGGCACTTCGAAGTCGATCTGGGCCTCGAGCACTTCTTCACCGGCCACGGCGGCCTGCTCGGCATCCGGCAGGCGCGTCCGGCGCCGCAAACGGCCGAAGAGGCGCAATTTCTCGAATCCATGAAGCTGCCCGCGAATCTACAGACGTATAAGGACAAGACGCGCGAGAACATCAAGAAGCTGTTTGACTGGGTGCGGCGCATCGAGACGGACTTGCCGGTGGAGCGCCTGAAGCTGTGGTCGGAAGGCGAGGAAAATCTCGAAGCGCGGATGGAAGAGATCATCGCGGCGCGTTAACTCAGAAGCGGAGGTCGCGCGACGCATCGCCGAGACTTTACTTTCGCGGCGGCTGTGCGCACGTTAGAATTGACGGACGGACCGCTTACGTTTCGCGCTACGGGCGGTCTGATAGAGCACGGCACTCATTCGTTTCGTCTCATGATCCGTTCCGGAGCGTCCTTCTCAGTGACTTCGACCAGGGAATTCAGACTGATGGCTTTTGCGGGCATGGCAGCGCTTGCGCTGGTTTCGTGTAGCAGCTCGCCCAAGCCGGCGGACGCTTCCGCCTCCGCGAGCGCGCCTGCCGCGAAACCCACCGCCGCAACAGCCGCTCCCACAGCGCCGGGAACCACTCCCGGCGGAACTCCCGACAAGCCGCTTCAAATTCCAGACGACATTCAGACCGTAGCCGCGAAATCGCTGGGCGACGACACGACCGTGCTCGCTTACGGCGATCTGGCACCCAACGGCAAGCAGCAGATCCTCGCGATCAATGCGCTTAAAACCACCCCGCCGGGCGTTGCTCCCGGAATTTTGTTTAACCGGCTCGTAGTGCTTCAAAAAAACGGCGGAGTGTGGAAAGAAGTGTTGCGCGGCGACGAGCACCTGCAAAACGAAAAGGGATATCTCGGCGGCATTCCGCTGGCGCCGGTGAACGGCTGGCGGCTGCAGCTGGACCAGGCGGAGGCGGCGAAGGGAATCATGCTTTATTTTTCGCCGATCATCGCACCGAAGGGTGGGCACATTACCGCGCTCGAGGTGCGCTGGAATCCGAAGGCCGGACGATTCCAATCGATGGATCCCAGCTTCACGCAATTCATGGGAGAAGTGCCGCAGCTGGAAACGCCGGAGTCGCAAGTCCACTAATGAGCGCCGCCGCACAAACCGTTGCAGCTTCCACTTCCGCCGCCGCGAAGCCGAAGAAGAAGTCTTCGGGCTGGAACGACCTGAAGACGCTGATTCCCTACCTTCGCAAATATAAGGGCATGACGACGATTGGGCTGATCACGCTCACGCTGATGGGCATCGTGGGCGCTCTGCCGCAGCTCTTGATCGGCATGATCACGGACTGCCTGCAGGGTGCGCCGCGGACCCTTACGACGCTGCACGGCTACGCGCGCTATTTGCTTACACCGCTGATCGGAATGTACGCTCCGCTCAACCGGCACGCGCTCGGCTGGTTCTGCATCGTTCTTGTGAGCGTGATGTTCGTGAAGGGATTCTTCTCGTTCTGGACGCGCTGGATCCTGATCGGCGTGTCGCGCGAGATCGAGTACGACTTGCGCAACGACATGCTTGAGCGCCTTGTTGCGCTCGAGCCGGAATTCTACGTGCGGAACCGCACGGGCGATTTGATGTCGCGCGCCACAAACGATTTGAACGCGGTGCGCATGGTGCTCGGGCCGGGGATCATGTACAGCGCCACGACCGTCGTGACCATGGTCCCGGCCGTGTATTTCATGTTCAAGCTGGCGCCGGGCCTCGCGTGGTGGGTCTTTCTGCCGGTACCGGTGGTGGCGTTCTCAGTGCGGTATTTCGGCGAGACGATTCACCGGCTTTCCGAGAAGATTCAGGCGGCGCTCGGCACGCTTTCCACGCGCGCTCAGGAAAATCTCACGGGCATTCGCGTGATTCGCGCCTACGCGCAGGAAGAACAGGAAATCGCCGCGTTTGACAACGCGAACCGAGATTACGTGGATACGAACATCAAGCTGATTTCCACCTGGAGTTTGTTCTTCCCGTTTTTGACGGCGCTGATCGGCGTCACGTTTGTGATTCTGCTCGGCAAGGGCGGCAAGGACGTGATCGACCACCGTTTCGCGGTCGGTACGATGTGGGCGTTTTACTGGTTCCTCGGGCAGCTGGTGTTCCCGATGATCGCGCTCGGGTGGGTGACGAATATTTTTCAGCGCGGCGCCGCTTCGATGGGCCGGCTGAATTTCGTGCTGCACGCGAAGCCCGGGATTTGCGATTCGGGTTCGGTGATTTGCGCGCCAGTGAATGGCGATGGCGCGAAATCGGCGGCTTCCGCGCCTGCCGCCGCGCCGGTTTCCGTGGCCGCTGCGATTCGGGGCGACGTCGAATTCAAACATTTGACGTTTACATATCCCACGGCGCCCGAGGCGAAGAAAGGCGAGACGGCGCCCGTCGGCCAGTCGGCGGTATTGCGCGACATCAACCTGCACGTGCCCGCGGGCTCGACGCTCGCAATTGTGGGCCCCACCGGGAGCGGGAAATCGACGCTGGCGGCGCTGATCGCCCGGCTCTGGGAAGCGCCGGAAGGCTCGCTCCTTGTTGATGGGCGCTCGATTCGCGAATATCCGCTGGCGGATTTGCGGCGCGCCATCGGCTACGTCCCGCAGGACACTTTTCTTTTTAGCGACACGCTGAAGGAGAACATCGCGTTCGGCGTCGAAACCGCTCTCGAAAATCAGGTGTACGAAGCGGCGGAGATCGCGAGCCTCTCGGGCGAGATCAGCAGCTTCCCGAAGAATTACGAAACGATGGTCGGCGAGCGCGGCATCACGCTTTCCGGCGGCCAGAAGCAGCGCACCTCGATCGCACGCGCGGTGGTGCGGCAGCCGAAGATTCTGATACTGGACGATGCCCTTTCGAGCGTCGATACCGACACCGAAGAGCGCATCCTGGCGCGGTTGCGCGAAGTAATGAGGCAGCGCACGGCCATTTTGATTTCGCACCGCGTCTCGACCGTGAAAAACGCGGACCAGATCATTGTGCTGCGCGAGGGGAGAATTGCCGAGCGCGGCACTCATGACGAATTGCTGGCGTTGAACGGCTACTACGCCGACCTGAACCAGAAACAGTTGCTCGAGGAAGAGTTGGCGCGCGAATGAGCGATTTCCGCGAAGAAGAGAAGCTCGGCAAGCTTTACGACTCGCAGCTGACGCACCGGCTCTTGAAGTACTTGCGCCCGTACCGCTGGCACGTCGTCGGTGCGGTCTCGTTTACGCTCGCGATCACGGGTATGGAGCTGCTCGGGCCGTATCTTTTCTACCTGGGCATCGATAAATACATCGTTCCCGGCTACGACAAAGCCATTCCCCGCGGCGTGGCCCTGATGGGATTGCTCTGGGTGGTTGTGGCTTACGCGGGATCCATTTTCGCGAGCTTCGGATTGCAGTACGTGCAGGTCCGGATCATGCAGTGGGTCGGCCAGCAGACGATGTACGACCTGCGCAAGGAAATTTTCTCGCACTTGCAGCGCCTGCCGATGAGCTTCTTCGATCGCAGCCCCATCGGGCGTCTGGTTACGCGCTCTACGACGGATGTGGACGCGTTGAACGACCTCTTCGCATCGGGCGTCGCGGCGATGCTTAACGATTTCGTGCTGCTCTTTGCGATGGCGTTCGTGCTGTTCAAGTGGCACCACATGCTGGCGCTGGCGACCCTGTCGCCGCTGCCGTTCATGATCCTGCTCACGTATTTCTTCCGCAATCGCGTGCGCGACGCAAACCGGCGAATTCGCACGGCGATCGCGCGGATCAACGCGTTTCTGCAGGAGCACGTGAGCGGCATGTCCGTCGTACAGCTCTTCAACCGCGAGAAAAAATCGCGCGCGCAGTTCGAAGGGCTGAATAAGACGCATATGATCGCGTACAAAGATGCGATCGACGCGTTTTCGCTCTTTTACCCCGGTGTGGAATTTTTGAGCATGGCCGGCATCGCGTTGCTTTCGTGGGTGGGCGGCACGCGCGTGATCGCCGGCACGCTGAGCATCGGGGTGGTTGTCGCGTTCATGATGTACGGGCAGCGCTTCTTCCGCCCGATTCAGGACCTCAGCGAAAAGTTTAACATTCTGCAGAGCGCGATGGCCGCTTCGGAGCGCATTTTCAAGCTGCTCGACGAGCCGGTGACGATTACGTCCGCCCCCAGCGTGAAAACGATCGAGTCTCCACGCGGCGAGATCGAGTTCCGCAACGTGTGGTTTTCTTATACCGGCGGCGCCGAGCCGAAGGACGACGAATGGGTGCTGCGCGACGTCTCATTTCACGTGGCGCCGGGCCAGACGCTGGCGATCGTCGGCCACACCGGCGCGGGCAAGACCACGATCATTCAATTGCTGCTGCGCTTCTACGATATTCAGCGCGGCGAAATTCTGCTCGATGGCGTGAACATTCGCGAGCTGGGGCTCACCGACCTGCGCAAAATGTTCGGCATCGTGCTGCAGGATCCTTTCCTCTTTACGGGCACGCTGGAATCGAACGTAAAACTCGGCACCGCCTGGATTGACCGCGCGGGCGCGGAGAAGGCGCTGCGCGAAGTGGGCCTCGGGCCGTATCTCGAGGCGCAGCCGCGCGGAGTGGAATCGGAAGTGAGCGAGCGCGGTTCGACGCTCTCCGTCGGACAGCGACAGCTGGTGAGCTTTGCGCGCGCGCTCGCACACGATCCGCGATTCCTGATTCTCGATGAGGCCACGTCTTCGGTGGATACCAAGACCGAACTGATGATTCGCGAAGCGCTCGACCGGCTGCTCAAAGGCCGCACCGCCGTGGTGATCGCGCACCGGCTGAGTACCATTCAGCACGCGGACCGCATCCTCGTATTCCACAAGGGCCGGCTGCGAGAGCAAGGCTCGCATCAAGAGCTGCTCGCGATGCGCGGGATTTACTACCGGCTCTACCAGCTTCAATACAAAGAACAGGAAATCATCGCGGGGCTTCCCGGCCGCCTCAGCGGATTTTCAGAAACAGTTTCGGCCAACGACTGACGCATTTCCCAGCGCTTCGAATTTGGAGTGTTTGCCATGCCTGAAGCGATCAAGCTCAACGAGAAATTTGCCGCATTTGCGGAGCATTGGCGGCCGAAGGTGATTGCCGGCCTCAACGGCCAGGAAGTCAAAGTGGTGAAGGTGCAGGGCGAGTTTCCGTGGCATCACCACGACCACGAGGATGAATTTTTCCTGGTCTGGAAGGGCGCGTTTCGCGTGGAGTTTCGCGACCACATCGTCTCGCTCGGACCGGGTGAGTGCGTCGTGGTGCCGCGCGGCATCGAACATCGCACCTGCGCAGACGCTGAGGCGGAAGTTCTTATTTTTGAGCCGAAGGATGTGCGGAACACTGGGAACGTGCATGACGAGAATTTCACGGCGCCGAATGGTGCTCGTGTCTGAATTCGCCGTGGCGCCGCTTCAGCGGCGCAACCCACACAGACAATGTCTATGCCACGAAAGGCACCATAACTTTTTGTGTTGCAAGGTTATGAGTTGGGAGACCTTGTTCTCGTGATGCGCTTGTTGCGCTTCGCGATTCCTGCCACTATTTCCCGTCCTGTATGAATGAACCACAAATTCTGCTGTCCGCCGGGGAAGCTTCGTCGGATATGTACGCGGCGCAGCTTGCGCGGGCGATGTACGCGCGCAGGCACGCGAAATTTTTCGGCATGGGCGGTGCGCAAATGGCCGCGGCGGGCGTCGATCTCGTCGCCGACTACCACGAAGTGGCCGTGGTGGGCATTTCCGAAGTGCTACACAAGATTCCCACGGTGATCGGCGTACAGAACCGGCTGAAACGCGCGGCGCAGCAGCGCGGCGCAAAGCTCGCCGTGCTCGTGGATTCGCCGGGAACCCATCTGGGCGTCGCGCGGCGCATGAATAATATTCACGTGCCGGTGGGCTACTTCATCGGGCCGCAAATTTGGGCGTGGCGCGCCGGCCGCGTGCGAATCGTGAAGCGGCGCGTGGCGCACATGGTGGTGATTTTTCCGTTCGAGGAGCCGATTTACCGGGCGGCGGGCGTCCCCTGCACGTTCGTGGGGCATCCGCTGGTGGATACTGTGCGGCGGACGATGACGCGCGAGGAATTCTGTGCGAAACACGGTCTCGACGCGAGCCGCAAAATCGTGACGATCCTGCCAGGCAGCCGGCGCAGTGAAATCGCACAGAACTACGCAGGCGTGATTGGCGCCTGCGAGCGCCTCGCGGCGAACTCAAGCGTGCAGTTTGTACATGCCGCCGCGCCGGGCCTGCCGCCGGAAGTCTTCGCCCAATACGCGAAGCCGGGCTTCCCCATCACGCGCGTCGAAGGCGAAACCTACGACACCATCGCCGCCGCCGACTGCGCCATCGTCGCTAGCGGCACCGCTACGGTGGAAACATCCCTTCTTGGGACGCCCATGGTGGTGATCTACCGCGTCAAGGCTTCGACCGCCGCCATCGTAAAACACCTGATCCGCACGCCCTTCATCGGCATGGTGAACCTGATCGCCGGCCGCCTGGTGGCGCCGGAATTCATCCAGGACGCATTCACGCCGGGAGCCGTTGCAAAGGCCGTCCGGACTCTGCTCGATTCGCCTGACGCGCACGCCGAAGCGGTGGCCGGCCTCGCCGAAGTGCGCAAGAAACTTGGGCCCGGCGGAGCCATCGAGCGTGCGGCGGACATTTTTGTGGGGATGTTGTAACCTTTTTGCATTGGGCGACTACGGGGCAACTGGCGGCCCGTTTTATGTATCTGAACGGGTAGGGATTCTAGCGCTCAAGAGGTATTCATTCTTGCTGACCTTCTCTCGCATGCTCCACCGGCTGCCCGCTCTTATCGCCGTAAACCTCGCTGCCCTTTTCCTGTTCGCCGCAATCGCGCCACGCCCCGCGGCCGCGCAGACCGTGCACGGATTTCCCTTCCGCGCGAACAATTACGAAGTGGAAGTGCTGATCCATCCGCAGGACCAAACGATTTCGGCGCTGGCCAAGGTGGATTTCATCGCGCAATCCGTTTCGCGCACGCTGGTCGTCGAGCTGCATCCAGACCTCAAAATCAATACGGTGACGATGGGCGGCAAGGCGCTGGAGTTTGAGCGTGACGTAAATTATCCGCTGCTCCTTACCGTCGGCTTGCCGGATGCTGTGCCCCCGGGTCACGTGGTCAATCTGACGTTCGACTACACCGGTCCCGTCGGCAGTGAAGACGACAGCCCCACGCGCGGCGTTCGCTTCGCCAACATCGACACAAAATCGGCGTTCTTGCTCGTACCCGCGCGCTGGTTTCCGATGACGAATTTCCCCACCAACCGTTACACCGGCACGTTCAAGGTGACGGTGCCCGACACGATGGCCGTGGTGGGAACGGGCAAAGCCGATCCCCCTTCGATGCTGCCGGGAATCGGACGCAACGCGGCTGGCATGGCTTCTTACACATTCCACTGCAAGCAGGCTGCGCAGAACGGGACTTTCGTCGCCGGCCCGTTGCAGCTGACGCCCGCATCCGTAGAGGGATTCAACGTCGCGGTGTACACCCCGCCCGTGCAGGCCAACACCGCGAACAACTACGCGACTTCCCTGTCGCACATTCTCACGTATTTTTCCGACGCGTTCGGGCCGCTGCCGCAGGAAGACTCGTCGATGACGATCGCGCAAATGCCCGACGGAAGCGTAAGTGGCTTCGCTGCGCCCGGCCTATTGCTGATCAGCGCGCGGCAGTGGCAGCAGCGCGTGAACGAGCGCCTGCTTTCCGAGCTTGCGGCGCAACAGTGGTGGGGCAATCGCGTGATGCCCACTTCGCCGTCTGACGTGTGGCTCACCGACGGTTTGTCGCGCTACGGCGAGGCGCTTTACGCCGAGCAGGCCGATGGTGCCGCTGGATTGCACAAGGCGCTCGAGGATTTCGCCGTGGGCGCGTTGATGTACGAAGACACAGCGCCGATTTCACAGGCCGCGCGGCTCGCGACTTACTCCAACGAATATCAGTCAATCGTGGCGGATAAAGGCGCGCTGGTCTTCCACATGCTGCGCACCGAAATCGGCGACGACGCGTTCACCGCGCTGATGCGCGACTTCTTCAAGAAGTACGACGGCAAAAACGCGACGATCGCCGACTTCGAAAAAATGGCAACGTCGAAGGTGCCGCCGCCGGTGAAGGGTCAGCCGCCGGTGAATCTGGTCGCGTTTTTCTCCGAGTGGCTAAACTCGACTGGCGTGCCGGAATTCAGGCTCGAGTACATCGTGTACCGGACGAGACAGGGGTTCAAGGTTGTCGGCAAGATCCACCAGGACCTCGACACTTTCCGCATGCCTGTGGACGTGCGCATCGATACCGAAGGCAACCCGGTGGTCACGAAAGTGCTCGTGACCGGCACGAGCCAGGCGTTCGTAATCGATACGTTCGGCCGGCCCAAGCCGAACGGAATCACGATCGATCCGAACAACAACATGTTGAAGTCGAGCGCGAACCTTCGCGTCCGCGCGCTGATCGCACGCGGCGAGGGCAACGCCGAGCAGGGCAAATATTACGAAGCGATTCAGGAATACCAGAAGGCTCTGGACGCACAGCCAAACAGCTCGCTCGCGCACTTCCGCGAGGGCGAGGCGATGTTCTACCAGAAAAATTATCAGTCGGCGGCGAATGCCTTCCGCGCGGCGCTCGGCGGAGACATGCAGCCGAAGTGGACCGACGTCTGGAGCCACATTTACATCGGCAAGATTTACGACCTGCTCGGGCAGCGCGAGCGCGCCGTGAACGAATACTCGCTCGCGCAGCACCTGAATGACGATACGGCGGGCGCGCAGGCCGAAGCAGGCCGCTACCTGCAGCATCCCTACAACGGCGACGAGTCCGCTCCAGCTGCAACAGCGGGCGGCGCGCAACCCGCGAACGCTCCACCACCGCCAGCAGCGGCTGATCCAAGCAAACCGGTGCTGAAGCGGCCTTCCAGTTCCAACTAACTTTTGGAGTGAATTCTTAGAGGACCGCGAGTCCGGTGAGCACGGGTGCGTCGATGCCCTTGTGCTGCACGAGCAGTTTGAACGTCTCGCCCATTCCTTCCGGATGAATCAACATTTTGAAAGCGTTGCGCGCTTTCGCTTGCTCCACTTCGGAGAGCCCTGCGCCTTCGAGATCGGCGAGCCGGCTTTCCTGCGCGATGGCCAGCAGGAAATTTGCCTGCGTGGTGTAGCCGGTTCGGACGAGCCCGCCGCGCTGGCCGGCGCGGTCGATGGCGGTGAAATCGACGTGCGAGGTAAGGTCTTGTTCGCCGGGCGCGCGGAAGTAACGTTCGGTGGCGCGGTGCCGTTCGTACGCAAGCAGCGTGCCGCGCATGTGGCGGTCGCTGAAAAGTTCGGGCGCTTCAAAGCCGTAATCGACGGTGAGTACGAAGCCGCGCGCGAGACGCTTCCCTGCTTCGCGAATCCAGGTGCAGCCCCTCAAATTCACTTCAGCCTGCTGGTCAGGCAGCAGCGTGATGCCGTGGCGCTCGAAATAAATTCCCAGCGCGGGATTGGAAAGCGCGCCGGACTGCTCGAAGAAGCCGTTCGGGCCGTGGCCGACGTAAAGTTCGCGCAGGCCATTGGTTGAGCCGATTACGCGGTGGACCGGCAGCGCGTCGAAAAATTCGTTCGATAGGATCACGCCGTTCGCGATTTCCGCGGGCAGGTCGGCGGCAGCCGTGAATTTTCCGCGCGAGGTATGCGCGGCGAAGAGCCGATGCTGCGAGGCCCGGCGCGCGTCGGAGCGTTCAACGGCGATGTAGTCGAGCGCGTCGTAGAGGTTTCGAAATTGCGTAGCGGTGAAATCGAGAATGCTGCGCGCGAGCGCGCCCGATCCGGCGCCGGCTTCAACGATAGTGAACGGCTTAGGCTTGCCGAGCTTGTGCCACATTTCTTCGAGCTGACGCGCGAGCAGGCGCCCGAAGATCGGGCTCACGTCCACGTTTGTGAAGTAGTCGCGGCGTGGAGGCGTGGCGGGTTTCGTGTAGTAGCCAAACTGCGCATGGTAGAGCGCGTTCTCCATGTAGTCGGCGAACGGGATGGGGCCGCTCGCGGCGATCCGTTTGGCGAGGATTTCGACGAGCGGAGGAGGAGCTGTGGGTGCGGGTGCGGTCACGCGTGGGGCTCCTCTAGCACGATTGCGGCGAATTTCATTTTGCGGGCAACGTCCTCGCAGGTGGCCACCGTTGGCTTTGAAGTCGCGTGCGCGCGCGTGATTTCGATCGACGGCGTGGACGATGCGTTGGTGGACAAACGGAAGCCGATGCATTCTTCGGCGCGGTAGGTCATATCGGCAAGGTCGAAGATCGGCGTCTCGCGCGAGGTGCTGGCGAGAATCGCGCCCGGCCTCGCAAACTTGTCGAATATGGTAAAAATTTCGAGCTTCGCTTCGAGTTCTTCGGGCAGCGCTTCGATCAGCATGTCGGCGATGCGAGTCACGTCTTCCACGGAGCGGCATGTTTGCAGGCGCTGCAGGAGCGAGTCGCGCTGGGCCGGTGCAAGGCCTGCGTGGATCGATTCGATGCCTTCGGCTAGCATTTCGGGCGACACGTCCTCAAGAATTACGGTGTAACCGGCTTCCAGCGCAGCGGCCGCGAGTTCTTTGCCGGGCGTACGCGCACCGATGATGCCGATGGTCTTCACTTCCACGACGGCAGGTAGCTCCTGAATCCGTGACACGCCGGAATTTTGTGTGCCGCTAAATACTGTCAATGCCGTTTTGATCGAAGCCGAGCACGATGCGGCCGCCGGCGATGATCACGGGGCGGCGAATTAAGTTCGGCGTCTCGGCCATCAGCCGAATCGCTTCGGCCCGGCTCGGCGGATTCTGCTTCATGTTTTTCGCGCGATAGAGTTCGTTGCGCGTGTTCAGGAAATCCTTGTGGTCGCGGCCGCCGATCAACGCTTCGAGTTCAGCGGCGCTGAGGCGCTGCTTGTCGAGATCGCGGAAGTGCAGCTCGAAGCCTTTCTTTTCCATGTAGGCCCGCGCGTTGCGGCATGAGGTACACGTCGGCTTCTGGAGAAACTGAATGGACTTACCGCGTGCGGACTTTGACGCAGCAGCGGTGCCGGGCTTTCGTTTTGCGGCGGCAGCCTTCTTGCGGGGCTTCGCGGCGGATTTTTTCGGCATTGAGAGTTTCCTTTCAGTGGCGGCTACTCCGCAGGCTGCGGTCTTCGCTGCGAGCTTGCGCGGCCAGAGATGCAGACGTTAGTAACGCGGAACGAGCGGATCGACTTCCGTTGTCCAACGGTCGATACCGCCGGTCATCGAGCGCACGCCCGTCACTCCCTGTTGGCGGAGCCAGGCAGCGGCATCCAGGCTGCGCATGCCGTGGTGGCAATACACAATGATGTTCTCGGAGTTCTCGATCTGCTGCAAATTCGCCGGGATTTCGCGCAATGGAATCAGCTTCGAGCCTTCGATGCGCGCCTGTTGGTGCTCCCACGGCTCGCGCACATCGAGCAGCAGGATCGACTTATCCGCCGCGAGCGCAGCCTCCGCCTCTCGCGGAGTGATTTCGATATTGGCAAACACGTCGTCGTTCATTGCTCTCCCGATCCGGCGCGGCGCATTTCGAAAACGCGCACCACCACAAAATCATCGCTCAATTCGATTGGAAAAGGAAATCGCCACGGGCGCCAACGCCCGCCCAGACGTGTGAAGTGAACCAGCGTTCAGTGGCCCTTGAAGTTCGGTTTGCGCTTCTCAGCGAAGGCGTTGAGGCCTTCCATGCAATCTTCAGAGTCGAAGCAGTGGAGCTGCAGTCGAATTTCCTCTTCGAGCGCCGCTTCGATTTCCTTGCGGTTCTCCGAACTCATGCGGTGCTTCACGTCGCGATGCGCCATCGAAGCTGAAGTAGCGATCTGTTGCGCGAGTTTCTTTGTTTCCGCTTCGAACTCGGCATGCGGGATCACGCGCGTGACGATGCCGAGCCTCAGCGCATCGTCCGCCGATAGCATCTGCGCCGTGTAAAAAAGTTCCGAGGCGCGCGCCGGCCCCACGATCCGCGGCAAGAAGTATGTACCGCCAAAATCCGGGAACAGGCCAATCTGCGAGAACGATTCTGCAAATTTCGCCTGATCGGACGCGATGCGAATGTCGCCGGCGAGCGCAAGGTTCATGCCGCCGCCCGCAGCCGGTCCGTTCACCGCGGCGATCACGATCTTCGGCATCGTCGCCATCGCTAGCACAATTTCTTTGCCGGCCTTCAACAGCCGCTCAAGTTCCTTGTTCGCCTTGCGCTTGCGCAGAGCGCGCAGCAATTCAATATCGCCGCCGGCACAGAACGCGCGGCCTGCACCTGTGATCACCAAGCACCGTACCGAGCGATCTTCCACAGCGCGCAGGATCGCGTGAACCAGCGCGTCACCCAGTTCAATATTCAGCGCGTTGAGCCTTTCGGGACGATTCAGGCGAAGATACACGACGGCGTCTTCACGCGTCTCGAGCACAAGCGTTTTCGGATCTTCATTTTTCTGCGGATTGTCGGGTTCGTTGAGCGGCAGCCCGGGATCGATGTCCCGGACGGGATCGGAAGAACTCATAATCGGGCGAATCTCCTAGTCTTTTAGACTCTTCAGGAGCACGGCGAGTTTCTTAAAATAGCGCATTTTCACGCCGCGGTCATTGCCCGTGTGTTGCCCACTGGTGGAGGGAAGAACGAAAACGTGGGCGCCGTACAGTTTTTCTTTCTGAAGGCCGAGCTTGCACTCGCCTCCGGTGAATTTCTCGTAAACCATTTTGCCGTTGAAGGCGATCACGCGCGGGCGCAGGTCTTCGAGTTTCTGCGCGAGCAGCACGCGGCCTTCGGCGAATTCCTGGCGCTCGAGTTCATCGGCGCTGCGTGTGGGGCGCTTGCAAAGGTCGGTCATGCCGATTCCGAATTCCAGGATGCGGCGGTCGTCTTCATAGCCGATCGGCTCAGGAATCACGCCGGATTCGTACATCACCGGCCAAAATTGATTGCCGCGCCCCGCGTAGTAGTGGCCCACGCGCGCGGAACGGTCGCCGGGATTCGACCCGACGAGAATCATTTTCATTCCCTTGCGTAGATAATCCGGAAGAGTACGCATTTATCCTTCGGAGCGGCAGCGAATTACGAGACGTGCGGCAACCCCGCCCAGGCGGCAGGGCCAACGTTCCCCACAGTAATTATGGCCAGCCCGCGCAAGACTCGCAAAGCCTACCTCGCCGCTCGTTGCCAACCCGTCATAGGGGTGGCGGCCTCGACAATTCGGGCCGAATGGGCTCGAGAATCGCGGGTTCGAGCTACTGTGTTAAGATTGAGTATCCAACACTCATGAGCGCTCCTAAAATCAATCCGGTTGAGCCGCGCCAGCCTCTGCCGTCCACCGTCGTTAAGGAAGACGAGCCGATCCTGGTAGCCGCGGCACAGGCCGGCGATATGACGGCCTTTGAAACACTCGTAGGCCGCTACGAACGCAAGATTTTCCGCTTGGCCCAAAACATCACCCAAAACCGCGAAGATGCGGAAGACACAATGCAGGAGGCGTTCCTCAAGGCCTACCAGCATCTCAACGAATTTCAGGGCAATTCCCGCTTCTACACCTGGCTGGTTCGCATCGCCGTAAACCAGGCGCTGATGAAGCTCCGCAAGCGCCGCCCCAATCAGGTGTCTCTCGACGAAGAAATCGAAACCGGCGAAGAGAGCATGCCGCGCGAAGTGGAAGACTGGGGACCTTCGCCCGAAGACAAGTACGAGCAAAGCGAACTCGGCAAAATTCTGGGCGACACCATCGCCGACCTCGATCCAGCTTTCCGAATCGTTTTTCAACTTCGCGACATCGAAGAATTATCGACCGAAGAAACGGCGGAAGTACTGGGCTTGTCTGTACCCGCAGTGAAATCGAGGTTGCTGCGCGCGCGGCTCAAGTTGCGGCAAAAATTGAATAAGTATTTCCGGCGGAGCGATAATCAGTGAACTGCAGAAGCATCATCAAAGAGCTGGCCAATTATCTGGACGAAGCCCTCGATCCCGTCCTGAAAACGTCCATCGAAAAGCATCTGGAAGGCTGCGAAGACTGCCGCGTCGTCGTCGATACGACGAAGAAGACCATTCAGATTTACTGCAACTCGGAGCCTGCGCCGCTGCCGGAAGAGACGAAGACGAGGCTGCGCGATGCGCTGTTTAAGCAGTTGAACCGGTTGCGCACCCAACCCCGCGCGTAACACCCGCGCACTGTACCAATTCCACTCTGAAGATTTCCTAATAGCCCGCGTCTTGCCACATCGGCACGTCGCGCCCAATTCCCTTTTCCTTCGCCAGCTCGTAGATTTTTCCAGCCGTCACAACGTCTTCGATTGCGATGCCGTTCGATTTGAATAGCGTGATGTCGGATTCCGACCGCCGGCCCGCCACTTTTCCGCTCACCACATCCGCAATTTCGACCACTTCCCGCCAGCGGCGCTCATCATCCGCGTACATCTGAATCAGGTCGCCGGATTCGACCTTCGATTGCTCGCGCGAATCGGCGGTGATCACGTTGCTGCGGCGAATGGCTTCGGCGTCGAGTTCGCGCTTCTGCGGAAAATTCGCGCCGATGGCGTTGATGTGCGTGCCGGGCTTCAGCCATCGGCCTTCCAACACAGGATTGCTGGAGGTCGTCGAGGCGATCACGATGTCCGCGCTGCTGACGGCCTCTTCGGCATTCGCCGCCGGTGTGACGGGAATTTTCAGCTTATCGCTCATTTCACGCGCGAATTTTTCGCGGCGCTCTGGATCGCGTCCGCACGCTTTCGCGCTCGTGATATTGCGTACAGCCACCATCGCTTCGAGCTGCGTCCGCGACTGCAGTCCGGTGCCGATGATGCCCACGTGTTTAGCGTCCGCGCGCGCGAGATATTTCGTCGCGATGCCGCTGGCCGCTCCGGTGCGCATCTGGCCCGCGTAGTCGGCTTCGATCAGCGCCAGAAATTCTCCCGTCTCGATGCGGTAGAGCGGGATCATGAACCGCAGCACGCGATTCACGCTGGTGTAAATCTTCATGCCCATGTAGCCGCCGGCAGTGTCGGCCGCCGCCATGTAGTGCAGAAACGTCTTGTCGGCATGCAGCCGGTGCCGCGAATGATTTTCGGCCGAGTGATCCGCGAGCCGCTTGAACGACGTTTCTACAGCATCGAGCGCGATTTGCATCGTGAGCAGCGACTTCACTTCGGCTTCGCTAATGAGCAGAGGCACGGCGATTCCCCCGGGGTTGCAATGCGTAGGAATGATAACGCGGGCGGCGGGTGGTTCTTAGAGCTTAACGCGATAGCGCAGGATGCGGCATTCGAGCGGATCGAGAACGAGTAGGTCGCCCTGCGCGCTAACGGCGAGCATCGGCGCGTTGCGGCGGCCTTGACCGAGCTGCGGCGCGAGATCAGCGTCGAGCGTCGAAGCGCCGTCGAGCGTGGCGACGTGCAGCGTGTGTCCGTCAGCATCCATCACGAACAGGTGATTGCTCCACATTGCGAACCCCGCTTCGGGATCCCATCGCACGCCAGTCGCAGCAGGGCGGATTTCCGTCACGCGCTGGCCTTCTCGCGTGAATTTCAGGATCGAGCCGCCCGTGGTGCCAACATAGAGAAATCCGTCGCTCCCGCCAACCAGCGGGGCGAAACGGCCAGTGAATGTAGCACCGGCGCCGGGCAGCCACGTCTGCACCAGCTTCGCGCGCGGCGTAAACGTAAAAACTTTCGCGGCGTTCGAATCGAGCACGTGAATCAGGCCGTCTGTGCCGACGGCTACGCTGATCCGGTTCTCGTCGCTCGGCTTCGTCTTCAGCCGCAGCTCCTTCAACTTATCGCCCTCAGGCTTAAAGATGAAAACGCTGTCGCGCACCGGATCGCCCACGTAGAACGCGCCGCCATCGTCCACCGTCACGGCGTCGGGATGATTCATGCCGTCTTCTTGCAGCGACAGCAGCGGGGTACCCGTCGAGCCGCCGAACTTATTCACATAAGCGTTGCCGGAATTGGTGATGAAGACGTCGCCGACCGGATCCGCCGCGATGGCGGAGGGATCCTGCAGCTGGCCAGGTGCCGTGCCCTTCACGCCCCACTCGTTCACGTAGGTAACTGTGGGTGGTTGAGGATGCGGTGCGGCGGGTAGCCCCGAGGCGCGCTCGGTGCAAGCCGCGGTCGCAAGCGTCGAAACCAGTGCAAACGCAAGCGCGAGCTGGGAAGCGCGAGGCATGTTCCGAATCTAGCGCAACGCGTCGCGCCTGTAGATAGGCTTGAAGGACGTTAGTGCCCGGAAATTAACGCTTGTGCTTCTGCGTCGCCGCTTTCCGATTGTCGTCCACGCGCCGGACGACCGTCTGGATCAGCTTGTACTTGCGATCTTCCAGGCCGCTCGTCGTGATGTCTTGAAACTCAAACTCCACGTCGCCACCGGGTGTCGTCGGCTTTGAGACGGTGATGGGCAACCGCCCGCACACGTCGCTATCGATGAATGCCGTCTCGTAGCGATCCTTCCTCGCGGCAAATGTGTAAACGCGCATCAAGCTAAAGTCGCAGGGCTGACCTTCCGGTCCGTGCGTGCCGACCAGCAGGTACTGCGGCTTCGCGGCGCCATTCTGGTCGTTTACGTGGTTGAGTTCGAACCACCCTACGATACGCATCCCCGCCGCATTCGCGTAATCCGGCAGCGGCGCAGGCACATCCAGTTCGACGAACCGCCCCAAGACCCATCCCGCGAGCGGACCTTCATCCGGCGTGTTCGCGCGAATCAGCCACCAATCCTCTTTCTTCGCACCGGGAGTCGTCTCGCCTGCCTCATCGGCGTTCACGCTCGAAGATGACGGAATTTCCGGCACGCGCCGCTCAAGCATCTCCACGTGCACATCCTTTCCGAGCTGTCGAATCCGGGGAGTATCGCGTCCGGGCCCCACGTGCAGATTCGCAATCGCTCGCGTATGTCCCGCAGCTTCGGCAGGCATGGCTGCTGCCGCCTTGCCCAAATCCTTTACCGTTTCCCACACGTCCGCCGTCATCAGGTCGCGCTCCTGAATCCAGCCGGTCAGGCCTCCGTCCGTTTTCACTTTTACTTGATCTTCGAAGCGCTGAAGGATGGCTAGGCGTTCGCCGAAATTGAGAGTACCGATTGGTTCGCGTACCTGCGCGGAAGTGCTCCACAGCGTGGCGTGGCGATTGCCCGAGTAGGCGTACTCAACGGGCTTGGAGCTCGGGCGATATCTGACGTACAACGCAACCGCGATGACGAGTACAACGGCGAAGCCGAGAAGCAGCTTCCTCATTTACGGGTGATCCCCAAACGTGATGCCCACGGCGCGCGCCGCGCGCACATAGTCACTGGAGGGATCAACCAGCTTGTTGGCGCCGATCGCTTCGGTGAGCGGCACGGATTCGATCTTCGACGAGCGCAGGCAGACCATGCGGTCGTACTGGCCCTTGGCAATCAAATCGACAGCATGTACACCAAAGCGCGTGGCGAGCGTGCGGTCAAACGGGCTTGGCGATCCGCCGCGCTGCACGTGGCCCAGCACGGTGACGCGCACTTCGCGCTTCAAATATTCGCGGATCGCAAATCCAATCGCGTTGCCCACCTGGCCGGGCACCGGCTTCGGGAACGGCTTGCCCATGGCATCCTTTTCGGGAAGCTTCACGCCTTCGGCCACCACGACGAGGCAGAACGAACGCCCCAGCGCCTGGCGGCGATTAATCGCTTCGCATACCGTCTCGATCGTGAAAGGAATCTCCGGAATCAATATCACGTCCGCGCCGCCCGCAAGGCCGGAGTGCAGCGCGATCCAGCCCGCATCGCGGCCCATCACTTCCACCACCATCACGCGCTGGTGGCTTTCGGCCGTGGTGTGCAGGCGATCGATCGCGTCGGTGGCGACGTGCAGCGCCGTATCGAATCCAAACGTAAATTCAGTCGCCAGCAAATCGTTGTCGATTGTCTTCGGCACGCCGACGACTTTCACGCCCAGCTTCGCAAACTGGTGCGCGATGGTGAGAGTGCCGTCGCCGCCGATCACGACCAGCCCCTCCATCCCCATCTCTTTCATGTTTTCAATCACGCGGCCGGAGAAATCTGTCATCACGATCTTGCCGTCTTGTTCCACCGGGAAGGAATGCGGGTTGCCGCGATTGGTGGTGCCCAGAATCGTGCCGCCGCGCGGCAGGATTCCGCGGATCGACTCAATCGTCAACTCGAACGACTGCTCCGGCCAAATCAGGCCGTTAAATCCGTTCGTGACGCCGATCACGCGCCAGTCGTGCTCCAGTTTCGCGGTGCGAACCACCGCGCGAATCACGGCATTCAGTCCGGGGCAATCTCCGCCTCCGTTGACGATGCCGATCGTACGACTGGGTTGTGTCATTTCTAGTAGGGCTCCCTGTGTGCGGCAAGATTTTACACTAACCGTCTCGGCATTTTGAAACGCGCGAGCACAAAAGTTTCCAAGGCCAGTGAAAAGACGGGATGACGCGTTCTGCTACAATGCGGCGCGCATTCTTATGAAATATTTATGTCCGGGAGGCGGTACGGGATGGACGGGCTCGAGAAGTTGAAACCAGTCGCATTGCTGCTGTTGCGCGTCGCGCTGGGCGTGATTTTTGTGTATCACGGGTATCCGAAGCTATTTACGCACACGCGTGACGCGATGAACGCGTTCGGCAGGATGGGCTTTCCTGGATACTTCGCGTACCTCGCCGGCGTGATTGAGTTCTTCGGCGGATGCATGTTGATCGTCGGGCTCTTTACGCGCGTGGCTGGGCTGTTCTTGTTCGTGGAGATGGCGATCGCGCTGGTGATGGTGCACCAGATCTTCGCGAATCCGAGGGCGGTGGAGAATTATCAGTTCCCGCTCGCGCTAGCTGCAGGATCGCTGGCACTCGCGGCTGTAGGCGGAGGGCTGATCTCGATTGATCACGCGCTGACTGGCGGGCGAGGCGGCGGTGGGGGTGGTGCACGCCGCCCCTCAAAGAAAGCGAAGGGCGGCGGTGGAGGCGGTCGAGATCGCGATTAGCTGATGTTGGCCGCGGGTTGCGCGGGCGGCGTGTAGGGCTGCGTCGGCGCAGGCGGCGCGGGAATCACTTCGATGCCCGGCTTTAGCGGCGCAGGCAGCACGGCCCAGGCGACGAGATACGCAATCACGCCGGGAACGATTCCGCTGAAAAACGTAATCAAGCACCACACCAGGCGCACGACGGTGGGATCGACGTCGAGATATTCCGCGAGGCCGCCGCAGACGCCGCCCAGTTTCTGATCGGCCGAGCGCATCAGCCGCTTCTGCACGTACGGCGTGGCCGGGGCGCTGGGCTGGCGCGCTCCGCAGTAGTAACAATAATTCGAGTAGTTCGTGAGTTCCTTCTGGCACGTCGAACAGGTCATTGCCGCTCCTTCCCTACTGGAAAGCTGCACTAGTTTGCAAAGCTTTCCGCGAACCTACATATGATACGTCTCAAGCCGCCAAATTGTTCCACGTTGTAGAGTCGTTAGAATCCGCGATTGGTACCCGGTGATTCCGCGGGATACGGAGGCTGGGCGCAGTACGCCTCGCGCCACGCTCCGGGAGGCGCGCCCGTGATCCGATGTACCCAGCGCGTCATGTGAGCCTGATCGGAGAACCCGGCCTGGTAGGCAATCGCGGAGAGACTGTCGTTGCGCCGGGTGATGTGCAACCAAGCGTTTCTGGCCCGGACTTCCGCGCGATAAATTGCGGGCGAGACGCCATACGCAGACTGAAATCCCCGCGATACTGTGGCCTGAGCCAGACCGTGCCGCTGAGCCCACCAGCCAATCTCGATCGAAGGGTCGTCTTTCAAGTTGGAGGCTAGCATGTCCGGCCAATCCTCAGTCATGTGGTGCGAACGGATCACTTTTTCACGAAGCAGAGTCCGCAGCAGATGCGCCGCATCTTCATGACTTCTCTCCGCCGCGCGCGCGACTAAGTCGATCTGGTCCAGGTGGTAGTAGCCGCCTACTCCTGTTTCGTCATGCCATTCCAAGCGGATCAACTTTGCACCCGCGGAAACCAGTGTGTTCCCGTGACAGTCGAGAGCGGGATGAATCAGCACGTCTCCCGCGCGGGCGCGGATACGTCCGTTATACCCGGATTCTTCGAGTGTCCCTGCCAGCATCACGGTGGCGTACGGACGCAGATGCCGATGCCTGGGCAGCGAAAAGTTCGACGCCATGAGTTCGAATCCAGTCCGGATGCTCCTGAATTTGGCGCGCTGTTCCGGTGCGGACACACCGCGATTCTATCAAGCCAATCGGTCCTAATGGGCTAGAACGTGACAGCCGAAGAAGAGACTCGCTGAGCGTCAAACGGAGAACTTCGGATCCCCCTCGAGAATCTCCATCGTGTAGCCCGGCTTTTCGTCGTTTTGCCAGAGAGAAGCATGGAAGCGCACGCGATAATTCAGAGGGCCACCATCGGGCCGGTCGCTGCGCTCGAGCGGGCGAGGGATGCAAACGAACTCGGTCTCGAGAGTGTTCGGCGTGCAGCGAACCACGGAATAGCCGTTGCCACCCATGTCGATAAACGAAGCGTGCGGCGACAGCTCGATATTCGATAGCGCGCGCGCCTTCGCGATGTCTCCACTTTTCAAATATTCGAGGCAGGAGGCCGTGCCGTGGCGCAACCACATGTTGAAGATCGGTTGCGGATTGCGGTCGTCGGGACCTTTGCCGACGTACAGATCGCGCAACGGCTGGTCTGCCGCCATGCCGTGCTCATACGCTTCGATGAACGTGGGCGCAGAGATTGAACCGGTGACGAAGGCGAGGCCGACAGGGTTGAGCGGTGCGGATGGAGGCAGCGACTTCGATGCGAGGCCGGCCCAAAAAGCGTGGCGGTCTCCAGCGATCGTGGTGAAGCCGGTGATCTTGTGCTGCGCAACGAAATCGTAGATTTCGCCTTTCTCTGTGTACGCCGTGCTCCAATCTTGAATCGCGAGCCCCGCATATCCCTTCCACGGCCACGGAACGGTGCGGCCAACGGGCAGATTTTGCGGATCGACGCGCATTTCCAAAGTTGCAGTGGTGTTGCCCCACAATTTCCACGGAGCGGTGGACCGCTTGAGTCGATCGAGGAACCAGATTTTCTGCTCCTCGCCGAGAATCGTCTGCGGCGGCCGTGATGCCCAGATATTCGGGACCTTGACGCGGCCATCCGTGGAGGTGATTGCCGTTGGCGGATGGCCACCGTTGTAAGTGCGGCCGGCGTCGAGAATCTCCAGGGCTTCCTGTGCGACCAAGTCGGGAAAATCGCGGCTCGAAAGCGGCGCGGCTTCCTGCATATCGACGGGTTCTTCGGAACGGTAGGATCGTTGATCCGTAATGAGAAGTTCGACGTTCGCTCCCCAACGCAGCGCGCGATAGCCCTTCAGCGAGGCGATGGCAGCAAGGTTGTTCGGCTCGAGACCCAAGCCGTGCTCGTCGAACTTAGTGATCGGCGCCTCCATCACCGCAGGAGGATGAAACTCTTCGAGCGAAGCGGAATTGGGCCGCTGCAAGCGTGCGGGCTGGAATTCGAAAAACGCCTGATTCGCGGCAACTTTGCGTGTTTGCTCGGGGAGCGTCTTGTCGGTGTATTTCTGCAGAGATTGCCATCCCTTCCAGCTGAACTCGTGGTTGTCCCACATATTCACGAAGGGCCAGCGCGCTCGGGCGTCCTGCAGATCCGGGTCGTGCAGGTAGCCCTTGTAGGCGGCTCGGTAGTCGTCGAGCGTGGTGGGGATATGCACATCGTCGATTTTTTCTCCGTGCGGGTAGCGCACCACGTCGCGCAGACGCCGGCCGTCAACGCCATTGGGCGAATCCTCGGGATACCAGACAAGCTCGTAAATAAAATCACCCAAGTGGAGAATGAAACCGAGCCGCTCGGCCTCAGGCGTGCGCTCGTCTTCGAAGATCATGCGGCGATAGGCGTTTTGGGCGCCCTGATTGGCGTTCTGGCAACTCACGAACACGAATCTGACGGGACGTGGATCGTTGTCCAGAGGAGCCGTGATGGTTCGTCCGATGCGGCTGCCGTTTCCCTCATGGTCCGCGAATCGATACCAGTAAACGCGCGCTGGTTTGAGTCCGCCCACCAGCACGCGGCACGTCCAATCTGCGGCAGCGGAGACCGAAACTCGCGTCTCGGAGACGACGCGGCTAAACGCATCGTCCTCTGCCACCTCCAGACGCAAGCTTGCGTGAGAGCCTGAGACTCGCGGATAGCGGGTCCAGAGGAGAACACTTGAGCTATCGGGATCGCCCGAGGCAACGCCTTCGGGAAAGAGCGCCCGCGATTCTTTCCACGTCATCCGCGAAGCAAATGCGGACGTTGAACACCACGCGCCCGACGCGCCGGTTGCAACCGCCATTTTGAGGAATTCTCGACGACCTACGCCGGTCATAAGTTGTGCGCCATTGGAATCCGCGGATCGATGTGGGTGAATGCTTCCCTGCCGCTTCAGCACTTGTACACGCGCAGCGGGGCCCGGGTCTTGAATGCATTTGATATGGAGGCGGATCCGCCGGAGCCGTTAGTACTGCGTCAGGTCGCGCACCGCGTTCACGATGTCTTCGGTCTGCGGCAGAATCGCGTCTTCCAGCTTTGGCTGGTAGGCCACGAACGTGTCGGTGGCGGCCACGCGGCGGACCGGCGCGTCGAGCTGGTCGAATAGCTCGTCGCCGATGCGCGCGGCAATTTCGGCGCCGTAACCCCACGAGCGCGTGTCCTCGTAAGCGACCAGCACGCGATTGGTCTTCGACACCGTCGCGGCGATCGCTTCCCAGTCGTACGGGCTCAGCGAGCGTAGGTCGATAATTTCGGTGGAAATTCCCTGCCGCGCGAGTTCCGCAGCGGCGACTTCCGCGCGATGCACTACGGCGCCGTAGGTGATGATGCTGGCGTCGGTGCCTTCGCGAACCACGCGCGCCTTCCCAAATGGAATCGTGAAATCGTGCCCGGGGTATTCGGAGCGGTTGTACGGCTGGCGGTAAAGGTGCTTGTGCTCGAGGAAAAGCACTGGATCGTCAGAGCGGATCGCAGTGCGCAGCAGGCCGCACACATCGAGCGCCGTGGATGGCATCACCACGCGCAAACCCGGAATGTGCGTGAACGTCACTTCGCCGCACTGGCTGTGATAAATCGCGCCGCCCGTCAGGTAGCCGCCAATCGCGACGCGCACGACCACCGGGCACTTAAAATTTCCCGCCGAACGCCACCGCAGCGTCGCAAGTTCGTTGCGCAACTGCATCATCGCCGGCCAGATGTAATCGAAAAACTGAATCTCCGGCACCGGCTTCAAGCCGCGCACAGCCATTCCAATCGAACGGCCGATAATATTCGCTTCCGCGAGCGGCGAATTGAACACGCGGAGCCCGCCGAATTTGCGCTGTAAACCGGAAGTCGCTTTGAAGACGCCGCCCTTCCCCTTCACGTGCGGCAATGCTTCTTCGCGGCTGCAATCGGCCACGTCTTCGCCGAGCACCACGATTCGCTCGTCGTGCTTCATCTCGTCGAGCAGCGTGGCGGAAACCATTTCGACCATCGTCTTCGGATGGCCTTCGCGCTTGGGCTGAACGTCGAAATCTTTCGACGTGGGATCCACGTCGGGCGAGTACACCCATTTGTAGATCGAATCCGTCGAAGGCACCTCGGCTGCGAGCGCCCGGTCGGTGGCTTCGATCACTTCGCGTTCCACTTCCGCTTCGAGCGCTTCGATCTCTTCTTCGTCCAGCACGCCTTCGCGCACAAGCAACACGGCGAACTTGGGCAGCGGATCGCGCTGCGCTTCTTCGGAGCGTTCGGCTTCGGACCGGTAGAGCTTTTCGTCGTCCGAAAGCGAGTGTGAGTACGGACGAACCACGTGCGCGTGCACCAGCGCCGGGCCTTTCCTCGAACGAGCAAAGTCTGCGGCCTTTTGCAGCGCTACGTAGCTCGCGAGCACGTCCGTGCCGTCGCACTCTTCAATGTGCAGGTTGGGGTAGCCGGTGAGAAGTTTCGAAATGCTGCCGCCGGGCGTTTGCACTTCCACCGGCACAGAAATCGCGTAGCCGTTGTCCTCAATGAGGAACAGCATCGGCAGCTTGTGGTTCGTCGCCGTGTTCAGCGATTCGTAGAATTCGCCTTCGCTCGTCGTGCCGTCGCCCGACGAAACGTAAACGATTTCGTCTTTGTAGAAAGACACGCTGCCGCCCAGCGGCGCCTTGCGCGCTTGATCGTACGCTTTGGGAAATTGCTGGAAATAAACTCCCGCTTCCGCCGCGCCAACAGCTTGCAGGAATTGCGTACCCGTCGGCGATGAACGCGAAACGATGTGGTGATCCTGATGGCCCCAGTGCGACGGCATCTGCCGTCCGCCCGATGCGGGATCGTCTTTCGCGCCGACGCCTTGCAGCAGCATCTCGTACGGCGTCACTCCCATCATCAACATCAGCGCGCGATCGCGGTAGTGCGGAAACAGCCAATCGTGCGAACGTTTCATCACCAGGCCCGCCGCGGCCAGCACAGCTTCGTGCCCCGCTCCGCTGATCTGGAAGAAAATTTTGTTTTGGCGCTTCAGCTGGATTTCGCGGTCGTCGAGCCGGCGAGAAAGGAACATCGTTCGATACAGCCGGATCAGCGTGTCTCGATCGAGACCGTGAAACTTCGAGGAATCAAAAGCGGCGGGTTTTACTTTCGCCTGTGTAGCCATCGGCTCCCTGGTGCTGCTGAGATCGCCGGTCGCGTTACCGCCGCCCAGTATAGCTGAGCCCGCGAACCGGTGGTCCAAGATTTGATGCGTCGCGCCGGAATCGCCCGTCGTCGCGTCGCGTTGCGTTCACTCGCTCAGTCCAGCGCGTCGAACCGGTCTGAAGTCTCGCGATGCGCCGCGTCGTTCGAGCGCACCACTTTTCCCTTCGCGGATTTGAACGGTTCCTCGGTGGGAATCCGGTCGAGCCATCGCTGGTGCGACAACTTTTCGTGCGCCGAAAAATCCAGGCGAACGATCGCCGCCACACTGCCATCCGCGTGAGCGCCGGCTTTCTTTTTCGGAGTGCCCTTCGCGCCTCTTTCGCCATCCGAGCTGCCGGCTTCGGCCGTCGGTTCGCTTCGATCGAACTTCAACGTCAGCTTCTTACCCAGCCGGAATCCCTGCGCCCACCGCTCCACCTTCTGCCGGGCCAACTGGGCTTTCTCTTCATCCGAGCCAAATTCGTAGATCAGAAAGTCATGCGCCATCTTTCCTGTATAAAGGTGCCTTCGGGCAGAGTCAAGGTTACTCGTGCTAGCCCATCGCGCCGCCACAGGCCATTTTGAGTCGCACCGCGCAAGAGATTGATGCAGTTCCCTTTACATCCCCCGCCGCTTTGGCTAACGTAAAAGCGAAACCCGGCTTTTTGAGGCGGGTTTTCGACGCGAATGGGACAGTTTCCGACCGGACAAGATCTCATTTTCATTCTGCTGCTGAAGGTCGGCTTCGCCGCCTCGCTCGCCGCGCTCCTGGTTCGTTTCAATCACTTCCGCAAACTGCTCTTCACCGAGATTCGCGATTCCGATCAGAAGGTCATGCTGCTTCTGTTTCTCGCCCCACCCCTCGCCATCGGCGTGCTGCTGCGTCTCGTCGGCTACAAATTCTTCGACCTCACTCTCGAAGGCTCATTCCTGCTCGGCCTTATCGGCGGACGCATCGTCGGCCTGCTTGGCGGCTCGCTGATTAGCCTCCCAGCGTTTGGCAATCACGAATGGATTTCGAGCCCCGCGGCGGCGTTGATCGGCCTTCTCGCCGGAGTCGTCCGCGAATCGATGCCGGAAAAGGAAGACGTCTGGCACTTCGGTCCGTTCCTTTTTCTCAGTATCCCCGGCTGGATCTGGCGCGGCATTCGCTATCAGAAGGGCAATTGGGCCATGCTTCCGCTGCTTGCGTGCACCTTCTTCAACGTCGTCGAGATCGAACTCGCGCAAGTTGTCCCCGCGCGCTGGCTCTTCACTTATCACCCGCAGACGTGGTGGTACGCGATGCTCATCGTTCTCTCCTCGCTGATGTGCGTCGCGATGATGATCAAAATCTGGAACAACACGCGCATCCAGATGAACCTCGAGCAGAATCAGCAGCTTCTGCTCCGCGCCCGCATGGACGCGCTCACCAGCCAGATCAATCCCCACTTCCTCTTCAACACGCTCAATACCGTCTCGTCGCTGATTCGCTTCGACCCAGACATGGCTCGCGGCGTGGTGCTGAAACTTTCCAATATTTTGCGGCGCCTGCTCCGCAAGCATGAAGCATTCGTCCCGCTGCGCGAAGAGATCGACTTCATCGACGACTACCTCGATATCGAGGTGATCCGCTTCGGCCGCGACAAGCTGCAAATTTTCAAGGAAATCGACGCGGGCACACTCGAGCGTTTCGTGCCGAGCATGCTGCTCCAGCCGATGATTGAGAACTCCATCAAGCACGGCCTCGCGCCAAAAGTGGACGGCGGCGAGATTCACCTGCGAACGCGCCAGTTCGATGGCCGCCTCTACATCGAGATCGAAGACAACGGCGTGGGAATTTCCACTGAGCGGCTCGCCGAGGTCTATGGCGGCGGCATCGGCATCAGCAACGTGCACGAACGCCTCCGCCTGCTCTACGGCGATCAATTTAAAATGGACATCCGCAGCCAGGAAGGCCACGGCACGCAGATTCACATCGAAATTCCAGAACTCGCCACCGCCGATCCCTTTATTGATCTGTAGCGGCAGACTCGGCGCCGCTCGTGTGGTCGCTCAGTCTCATCTGATACATCCCCACCAGCCGCGACACCAATACCGCCAAATATAAGAGTCCCAGAATCGCTTCCACCACGCTCAGCGAACGCACCTGTGCCGTGACAGGAATGATTCCTGACGCGCCCAGCGAAGTCATCGCTCCGAAGCTGTAGTACGTGATGTCCGAATATTGCATGGTGCTGTGCAGATTTACGGCGGGCACAAGATAGAAGCTCCGCGGATCCACCTTGTCCGCAAACATGTACAAATTCGAGAAGCTGAAGCCGATCAGCAGATAAATGCATAGCGCCCCGTAAATCGTGGAAGACGTAACCCGCTCGAACCGGAAGATTCGCCGGAATATCGTCACCAGCACGAACACGTCGAACCCAAACGTCAACATCACCGTCACCAGGCTCAGCACGCTGGCGTCCTGCTTCGAAAGAATCACGCGGCTCAGCACCGCAGGTATGGCCAAAATCAACGCGGCTACCAGCGTCGTACGCCGGAAGCTCACCGCATAAACGCTTAGTACGGTCAGTGCGAGCCCAAACGCGCGAAACCAGTGGTACCGCACATCATTTTCGCCCGCGTACGGCAGCAGGAGCAGCTCGCCGAGCAGGATCAAAAACAAAAACAGGTACCGATACTGCGCCGCCTTGTCCGCTCTCTCCATCAATTTCATATTTCGTCTCGCTATCGCGCGGCAATTTTAACGCTGAACTCCGCAGCCTCGCATCGCGGAAATTCGCCCGGTGTGCGCAA
Organism: uncultured Acidobacteriota bacterium; assembly: GCA_963702125.1. GTDB lineage: Bacteria > Acidobacteriota > Terriglobia > Acidiferrales > UBA7541 > Palsa-295. Next base: position 582,590 of record OY969716.1, on the reverse strand, counting down.
GCGGCGTTTCCGGCTCGCGCCGGGGCGTTTTGGGCTGCGTCCGCAGGGCGATTCTGTTACTTTTCTTTCAGCCGCCGCAGCCGGCCCGGCTTATTCCCCGCCGTAACGCCGGCATCGTGAAAGATTCAAGGAGAGTCGATGATCCGCCAAGCCGCCGCGCTACTGGTTTCTCTGGGCCTCTTCGGTACGCCGGCGCTAACGCTTCCCACGGCGTCCGCCGCCCCAGACCGCGTGATCGTCATCGTGAAAGACCACAGTAAGATCGAATTTCGCGCCAGCTCCACCTTTGCGAAGGTCGTCGGCGAATTCAACGACTGGGACGCCGACTTCAAGCTGAACTCCGACACGCTCGAAAACGCCTCCCTCCTGCTCGACATCGTCGCCGCCAGCGTGCACACCGGCAGCGGCTTCAAAGACAGAGAAGTAAAGGGCAAGAATTTCTTCAACGTCACGCAATTTCCGGAAATCAAGTTCGTCTCCGACGGCGTGCTGCCCGATCCCGATCCGCACAAATTCACCATGACCGGAAAACTCACCCTGCGCGGCATCACGCGCCCGGTGACCATCGCACTCGTCACCGCCACGCAACCCGCCGGTACGCACCTGATCAACGGCACATTCACATTCAACCGCCGCGACTTCGGCATGACCCACAACATGCCCTTCAACAAAGTCGCAGACATCATCCGCGTGGACTTCGACTTCGAGGTCCCGCCGGACGCGCTCCCCGCCGCTAAGACTTCAATGTAGCGCCGCGGACTTCAGCGCGGCACGCATCCCTCAAAAACGACATTCCGCGCCTCCGGGCAATGCCGTGCTGAAGCCCACGGCGATACATTCAAACCTCAAGTTCGCCGTCTGTTCGCTTGACATCGCTACTCGCGCGGCGGTATTTTCAGTCATGACAGAAATGAGTGAACGTACTGTAGCTCCACTCTCCCCCGTTGCGCAGAAATTCATCCTCCACTGGGGCGAAATGGGCACCCGCTGGGGCGTCAACCGCACCGTCGCCCAGGTCCACGCCCTGCTCTTCCTCTCCCATCGCCCCATGCCCGCGGACGAGATCGCCACCACTCTGTCCGTCGCCCGTTCCAACGTCAGCACCAGCCTCCGCGAGCTTCAAGGCTGGCGCATCGTCCGGGTCGCCCCCGTCCTCGGCGACCGCCGCCAGCATTTCGAATCCATGAAGGACGTCTGGGAAATGTTTCGCGTGATTCTCGACGAGCGCAAGAAGCGCGAAATCGATCCCACCGTCCGCGTGCTCCACGAATGCGTGGACGAAGCCGGCAAGGCCGGTCCTTCCGAGGCCTACGCCCGCAAACGCATCGGCGAAATGCTCGAATTCGTCGTCGGAATGGACGCGCTTTTCCAGGAATTTCAGCACCTGCCGCCCTCCGCCGCCAGGGGGCTGGTGAAGTTGCGCGGCCGCGTCCGCAAGCTGCTCCCGGGATAGGCCGCCGCGCAATTTACATTTGCGCCTTGCGCCGTTGGCGTAGAATGAAACCGTGCTTACCGCCGAAGATACATTGATGACCGACGATTCTGGCGAAAAGACCAGCGCCTGGCCCGCAATCGCTCTAGCCGTGTTCGCCATACTCGTTGGAATTTTCCTGGTGAAGTACGGGCTTGGCACGATGGCATGGCTGGAAGCGCGGTCGCTACCGAGTTCCGACCCCTGGGCCGCCGTCGTGCCTCAGCCGCTGCCGCAAACCGCCGAGCCAACCGGCAAGATCGACCAGCTGAAATTCTACGAGTTCGAATTCAATTCGCCGTGGCCGGGAAAAAATAAAGCCGAACCGCATCTCACCCATACGGTTGCGCGGTTCGACTCCGGTCAAATCCTGGTCTTCTACGATCCCACCACGCAGAAAGACACCGTCGGCACGCTGAAAACCGCCGATCCCGCGAACTACCAAAAATTCGCGGCCGTATTTTCCGGCGCGCCGATCGAATCGAACTACTCGCTCTATCAGCAGGTTTACAGCGCGGCTCCAGCCTCGCTCTCGCCTTTCATGAACGGCGCTGACGCCCAGCGCGAACACACGCTGCTGATGTGGAAGCTCGCCTTCGGTCCAGACCTCTACGCCGGCGGCGTGTTCCACTCATTCGATTGGGGCACGATCAAAGGGTTTCAGTTCGGAGATCCGTCGAGCGGACATCCCGTTGCCGTTCGTGCGTTCGACGACCGCAACCGGCAGTTCCGCTATATCTTCATTCCAGGCGCAACCACGGACGCCGAGATTACGCAGGGTCAGATCGATTCGGCCGTGCGCTCGCTGAAGCCTGTTCCGTTCGAAGAACGCTAAGCCGTCCGCCTAAGCGCTAAGCTTTCTCTTCCAGGACTTTCCGGTAATACGCCTCGTATTGCGGGATCACATCGTTCGCGCAGTATTTCGCTTTCGCGTTCACGCGCGCGCGCTTCCCCATCGCGCGTCCGTGGTCGGGGCTGGTCAGAATTTCCAGCGCGAATTTCGCGCCAGCCTCCACATCGCGCACCGGAATCAAGTATCCGTCCACGCCGTGCGTCACCACTTCCGGCAGCCCGCCTACTTCCGTCGCGATCACCGGCACCTCGCACGCCATCGCCTCGAGCGCCGCAAGTCCGAACGATTCGCTCTCGCTCGGCAGCAAAAACAGGTCGCCCAGTCCCAGCTTCTCCTGCACCACATCCTGCTTGCCGAGGAAGAACACATCCTTGGTGAGATGTTTCTGGCGCACCAGATATTCCGCCGCGCCGCGATCCGGCCCGTCGCCCATCATCACCAGTTTCGCGGGAATTTGCTCGCGCACTCGCGCGAAAATCTCCACCACATCGGTGACCCGCTTCACGGGACGAAAATTCGAAAGATGCATCAGGATCGGCTCGCCTTGCTTGGCCCACCGCTCGCGCCCGCTCTGGTCCTGCGGCCGCGTGTACACGTCGCAGTTCACGAAGTTGGGCACCACCTGAATCTTTCGCTTCACGTCAAATTCACGGTAGGTCAGATCGCGCAGATACGCTGAGATTGACGTCACGCCGTCGCTCTGCTCGATCGAAAATCGCGTGATCGGCAGGTAGCTTCGGTCGCTGCCCACCAGCGTGATGTCCGTTCCGTGCAGCGTGGTGATAAACGGCAGCCGCCTCGGCTTGGCCATCATTTGCGCCAGCATCGCGCTCACCGAGTGCGGGATCGCGTAGTGCACGTGCAGCAGGTCCAGCCTCGCCTGCTCGGCCACCTCGTACATTTTCGTCGCCAGCGCCAGCGTGTACGGCGGATGGTCAAATAGCGGGTACGACGTAACCTCCACCTCATGAAAATGGATACGGTCGTGCGTCTCGCTCAGCCGGATCGGCATCGCGTAGCTAATGAAGTGTATCTCGTGCCCGCGCGCGGCCAGCTCGATGCCGAGTTCGGTGGCGACTACGCCCGACCCGCCGTACGTCGGGTAGCAGGTGATTCCGATTTTCATGGGTCTCCGTGAGACTGTACTAGCCGCTCGCGCGCACCAGCAAGCCCCCGAGCTTGCGTGCCGGTTGCGCACGCCACGCACCGATGCTAGATTCCGCGTGCGCGCGCAGTTCCGGATTAGACGATGGCTCCGGGCCTTCGATGCATGAAGTTTGCGTAAATTCCCCTCGTTTCCGAGGAATTCAAGGCCAGCCCACATGCCGAAACGACCCACCGCCGTCGAACTTAGGCTCGCCACCGAGCTTCGCTCCCGGCTTCGCAACATCGGGATCACCAATTTCCTGGGATTTACGCTCGACGAAGCGACGCGCGGCCGCGTCGTGATCTCACTGCGCGTCCAGAAAAAGCTGCTGCAAGTGCATGGCGTAATGCATGGCGGGGTTATAGCGGTGCTGGCGGATACGGCCGGCGGCCTCGCGTCCTACATGGCCTGTCCGCCGGGCACTCGCGTCGCAACCATCGAAATGAAGATCAATTTCCTCGAAGCAATCAGCGCAGGCACCGTGAAGGCCGTCGCCGAAGTCGTCCGCATCGGCAGGCACACTTCCGTGGTCGATTGCGATATTACGGACAGCAAGAAGCGCCTGGTCGGCAAGGCGCTGATGACTTTCTTTGTGGGTCCGTTTCCGGCTGGAAAATAGAAACGCGGGTTCCGATGGACCGCGGCGTCGGCGTACCCGCGATCCATGCTGCAACCAACTTTAATCTTCGTGCGAGTGCCCGTTCGAGTTGGCGCTACCGCCGTGCGCGGCTTCTTCGCCATCCTTGAACACGTACTTGATGCAGTGCTTGTAGATCAGCAGGTTCGGGTTTCCAACGCGCGTCAGCTTGATGCAATCGCGGTCGTACCATTCCACCGATCCATGCAGCACTTCCCCGTCCGTCAGTACAACGGAGACCACGGTCCGCGCCTGCATCTGCTTCACGTAATAAAAACTTTCAGCGTGCGTCTGCTCTGGCGGCGCCGGTTTCTTGCGGCTGTTCGCTGGAACGGCAGCCACGGCCGTGGGGCGCGCTTGCTGAAATTGCGGGGGTTCCTTCATATCCGTCAAAGCGGGACGAAAAAGCTTGCGGTTTACCATGACTGCTCCTTGCCGGTGATAAAGGTTATGACTGTTGAAGCGGGGATTCGGTTGCGATGATTTTCAAAAAGTTTACAGAAAATTGGGACTACCGGGTCCCCAGCGAGATTAGCAGCGAGTCCAGGCCCAACTGGCGGCCCACATTGCGCCGCAGGCGCTTTTCCAGGCGGTCCAGGCCCTGTGTGGCGCGGACCACCCATTCCCAGTTGACCTTCTTGCTGAGCGCTTCCAGTTCACGGCTCAAATCGGGATTTCGAGGAAGACGGCTTTTGGGACCTTGGGATATTTCGAGAAGGTCTGTAAGCAAACTATAAAACAGCGGCAATATGTTTTCAAACGATTCCTTTTCTTGCTTCGCTATTTGCGCGGTTTGCGCGAAAAGTTCGGAATAATTTCCGCCCGTCGCCGCCTGATCCAGCAGGCCCAGCACATTGCGGCGCAACCGCTGCGATTCCTTTAAATCGAGAGCCAGCGCGAACCCCGGGCTGCCTGCGGAAAGCTGCGCGGCGAGTTGCGGGTCGGCCACTTTCACGTCTTTTCGTGATTTCAGGAACTGGACGACATCCTGCGTTGGAACGGGCGCGAATTGAAACTGCAGGCACCTCGACCGGATCGTCGGCAGCATCGAATCCGGCTTCGGCGCCAGCAATATTAACGTCGCGTACTCGGGCGGCTCCTCCAGAATCTTCAGGAAGATATCGGCGTCGGTCCAGCGCATCGTATCGGCGCCATCTAGAATGAAGATACGCCGGCGGCCCTCAGGCTTGAAGTAAGCCGCGCGTTGCACCGCCCGAAGCTGCCCCACACGAATCAGCGGCCTCGCCACGGGAGAATTCTTCCGCACTGGATCGGGCACCAGCAGCCACACGTCCGGGTGCGGTTGAAGGATCAGCGGCATCCGCTCCACGGCGGACGCGTCCGGGCTTTCCCCTCGCTCCGAAAGCCCCGCAGCGATCAGCGGCAAGGGCTCCGCGTATGGCGCCATTCGCAAGCAGGAGTCGCACTCGCCGCAGAAATCGTCCTTCAGGCGTTCGCAATTGGCCGCCTGCGCAAACATCCGCGCCAGCGTGTACTTCCCCACTCCCTGCGCCCCGGAAAATAGCATCGCGCTGGGCGCGCGGTCGCGTCGAAGCATGCCGCGTAGAGCGGACACGGCGCGCGTGTTTCCGAGGAATTCGTCAAAACCCATCGTCGTCGAAGGTTCCGTAAGCGTTTAGTTCACGTAGTGCATACGCAGTACGCGCGATTCCACCGCCGCCACCACATCTTTATGAATCGCCATCGGGGTGCGGAGCTTTTTCGCCTGCGCGTCGTAACATTCGATCGTCACCCACTCCGGCTGCTTGGCCAGCTCGTCATACACCGCCGAAGCGGCTTCCAGATGCGCGATGTTCGCCTCTTGAATGTCGCGCTCCATCTGCGTGTATTCGCGCTTCCCTTTCTTCGCCACCAGTTGCTGTGCCTCGGCCGGCGGCACGCGCAGATACACCACCAAATCCTCGTGAGGCAGCCCGTAGATTTCGTATTCGAGTTGTTTCAGCCAGCGCAGAAATTTCGCGCGCTTCTCAGGCGTCGTCCTCGCGCCCTGATGCGCCAGATTCGACGCCACATAACGGTCGGCGACCAGCGTCTTGCCCTCCGCTAGGTCGCGATCCAGCAGCGGCTTCGATTCCAACCGGTCTCCCGCGTACAGCAGCGCCGAAAAATGCGGATCCACGGCGTCGAGTCCTCCGAAATCGCCGTTCAGAAACCCCGCTACCAGTTTGCCGAAGAATCCTTCGTAATTCGGAAAGCCCAGCTGCGCGAAGTCCACGCCGCGCGACACCAGCGCGCGAACCAGCAGATCGATCTGCGTGTGCTTGCCCGATCCGTCTATTCCTTCAAGAACGATAAATTTTCCGCGCGGGGGCATGGCGTCGGACGGGAGTTTAGCACACCAAACTTCGAGCGAACTGCTGCAGGAGTCGAACACGCAAGGCGCAGCCTTGCTCCAGAGTTGCATCACGCGTCAACGACACGTCAAACCCCCGCCTCTCGGGCGTCAGCTCCGCTTGAACTTGGGAAGCGCGCGAATCGCCTTCCCTTCCTTCTCTTCCACCACTTGAATGTCGTAGAGACCCTGCAAATTCAGCCAGAACTCGGGCGCATGCCCAAAGAAATGTCCGAGCCGCACTGCGGTTTCGGCCGTGATATTGCGCGTGCCGTTCAGAATGCGCGTGATCCGGTTCACCGGCACGCGTATCGCTCGCGCCAGTTCGGTCTGCGTCAGGCCGGATGCCTGAATGTGCTTGGCGAGTCGAACGCCTGGATGGATTGCGCGCGACGAGGGCTTAGTCACGACGATTCCTCCCCGGGTGCAATCGGGAGTTTAACATGCAGGTGGGCCACCTCCGGTCCATCGAATTGTTGAATCGTTTGCATCATTTTGGACGACACTGGCACGTTGCAAGTTAGCACCGTCGCGCGTGATAAAATCTCTGCCGCAAATACAAATGGGACCAATGACCGCAACGGAAATCTCAGACCGCCTCGCCGCCGTTCGCGAACGCATCGCTCGCGCCGCCGCTCGCGTCCAACGCGACGTAGCCGATGTCACGCTCGTCGCCGTCACCAAGACCCAGCCGCTGGAAACCATTCGCGGCGCCGTCTCCGCCGGACTCACGATTCTCGGTGAGAACCGCGTTCAGGAATGGGAATCCAAACGCGGAGAATTCACAAACGGCGGCGTGCGATGTCACCTGATCGGCCACCTCCAAAGCAACAAAGCCCGCAAAGCCGCCTCAATTTTCGACCGCGTCGATTCGCTCGACAGCATCGCGCTCGCAAACAAGCTAGACGCAGCAGCCGGCGAAGAATCAAAGCGCCTCGGCGTGCTGATCGAAGTCCACCTCAGCGGCGAGCAATCGAAATCCGGGGTCGCCGAATCCGATCTCGACGCTCTTACAAACGCCGTCCGCGGCTTCACCAATCTCAAGCTCGAAGGCTTGATGACCGTTCCGCCCTACTTTGACGACGCCGAGAATGTCCGCCCGTACTTCCGCCGCCTTCGCGAACTGATCGAAAAGCTCCGCGCACGAACAGGTCTTACCCTTCCGGTGCTTTCCATGGGGATGAGCCACGATTTCGAAGTGGCGATCGAAGAGGGTGCAACGGAAGTGCGCGTCGGCAGCGCGCTTTTCGGCGAACGCCCGAAAAAAACCTGACCAGCAAAAAGAAACGGCTCTAGTTCGCGCCCGTGGGTTCTTCGGAAGGAGGTCTCGCGGCCGCGGGATTTTCCATCACCGCTTCGGCCGCATTCGTAGCCGAACTCGTGGCCGGACTCACTTCCGTTCCGGTCGAAGGCGGCGTTGTGTTCCCCTCAGCGGAGCCGCCATCCATAAAAAGCGGCGGCGCCGCCACCCCTCCCTGCACAGACGCTCCGCCCGCCGGTGCCTCAAAAACTCTCTGGATCGCCTCGGCCAGCGCCGTCGCATCCGAAGTCTTGAACACCACTTCCCGGATCCCGGCTTTTTTCGCCTCGAGATAAAGGTGCGGCATATCGTGCAGCGTGTAGAGAATGATCGGCATGGCAGGCGCGCCCTTCAGAATTTCCACCGCCGCGCGTATGCCGTCCAGCATCGGCATCGCCAGATCCACAATCACCAGGTCCGGTTTCAGGGATGCCGCCATCAGCACCGCCTGCCGGCCGTTCACAGCTTCGCCAACGATCGTCCAATCCTTGTATTGAGCGGCGAGGCCCCTGAAGAAACCGCGGATTATTTCGCTGTCGTCTGCGATCAGAATTTTATGCACGGGCTCGGTTAATCCTGTGTCGATGCCACAATCTCGGGCGGTCCCCGTCCTAGTACCTTATGTGGGATAACCCACAAAACCACATCAGAGGAAATTACTCCGTTTCAAATCGGAACGAAATACACTGTTAGCCGTATGTCCACCGATCCCCACGCTCTCCCTGTTCTGTGGCATTACCCACATAGACTTGATTCGTAGAGGTTTATGGGCGATGCTGCCGTCACCTGTTTCACCGCTTCACACGGAAATATTTCAGGAGTCTGAAATGTCGCAGCTGCTCCAGCCCGGCGAGCGCACTGGTCCGGAAGGTAAGCCGGTTTCGAATCGAATTCTGCTCCTGCTCGGCAATCGCGAATTCCGTGCGATGCGCCCGCGCCTCAAGCTCGTAGAACTCGATCACCACTCGATCCTTCACGAGGCCAATCGCAAGGTCGAACGTGTCTATTTCCCCAATAGCGGCCTGATCTCGCTCGTCGTCGTAATGTCCAACGGCAAAACGGCCGAAGCCGGCGTCGTCGGCAACGAAGGCGTCGTTGGTCTCGAAGGGCTCTTCGGCATCCACCGCAGCCCTCTGCGCGAGATCGTCCAGATTTCCGGCATGGCGTATTCGATCGCCACGGCCCACCTCGAAAAACTTTTTCACGCGTACCCCGAATTGCCGGTGCGCCTCAGCCGCTTCGTGATCGTCAACCGCATGCAAATCTCGCAGACCGCCGCGTGCAATCGGCTTCACGAAGTCGTACAGCGCCTGTCGCGCTGGCTGCTCATGACCCAAGACCGCGTCGATGCCGGCCTGATCCCCATGACGCACGATTTTCTCGCCGTGATGCTCGGCACGGACCGCAGCAGCGTCACCGAGGCCGCCGGCGTGCTGCAGCGCAAGCGCGTGATCGAATACACCCGCGGATCGGTGCGCGTAATCAATCGTAAGGGTCTCGAACGCTCTTCGTGCGAATGCTATCAGCTCATTCGCCAGTACAACGGCGAGCTGGCCCGCTGAACCGGCATCGTTGATGGCGCAACAGTGATCGACGCCAACGGGCGCGACGTAACTTTGATCCTCTCGGTCTGCCTCTGGCCTCGCTCAAGCCGCGATTCAATGGCCCGCGAACACGCCGGCGCGCTCAAGGTCCGCCTCAAGGCTCCGGCGCCCGAAGACCGCGCCAACGAGAGTCTGCGCCGCATCCTCGCCGCTCGTTTGAAGGTGCCAATCGCGGCTGTTAGAATCGTCGCGCGCGGTAAAAATCGCTTCAGGCGCGTCGCCATCGCAGGCGCCGCGCTCAAACAGTTCGTGGCGCTGGCCGACCGCGCCGCCAGATAAGCTTCGCACCACAGACATTCGTGAGGACCGAGACATGCTGGATGTGAGAGCCATTCAGGACGAACTCAAGAAGCTCAAGCTCGACGGCTGGCTGTTCTTCGATCATCACCGCCGCGACCCGATCGCCGCAAAAATTCTCCAGCTCGGCAACGGCATGGCCACGCGCCGCTGGTTCTATTTCATCCCCCGCAAAGGTGAACCCCTCAAGCTCGTCCACCGCATCGAAGCGGGCGCGCTCGACGCTGTTCCCGGCAAGAAAATCGAATATTCCGGGTGGGAAGAGCTGCACAAAGGCGTAAAGAAAATCCTCTCCGGCGCGAAAACCGTCGCGATGCAGTACTCGCCCGATAACAACATTCCCTACATCGGCCTGGTCGATGCCGGAACGATCGAGTTGATCCGCAAACTCAAGAAAAAAGTCGTCAGCTCCGCCGACCTCGTCCAGAAATTCGAAGCCTCCTGGTCGGCCACCCAGTTCGACGGCCACCTTGAGGCCGGACGCATCATCGACAAAATCACCCACGAAGCTTTCGCGCGCGCCGCTGAATTCGTACGCGACGGCAAGCCGCTCACCGAGTTTCAGCTTCAGGAGTGGATTCTCGAGCAATTCCGCCTCCGGGGCATCACCACCAGCGAGCCGCCCATCGTCGCCGTGCAACCCAACAACGGCAACCCACACTACGAGCCTTCAATCGAAACTGCCCGCCCGATCCGCGCCGGCGACCTGCTGCTTCTCGACATCTGGGGCAAACTCGCAAAACCCGGCAGCGTGTACTACGACATCACCTGGGTCGGATATTTGGGCGCGCGCGTTCCCGATTCCTACGCGAAGATATTCAGGATCGTGAAAGCCGCGCGCAACGCCGCCGTCGAGCTGGTGAAAAACGCCATCGCTAAGGGCAAGCCCATCCACGGCTGGGAAGTGGACCGCGCCGCCCGCGACGTGATTCGCAAAGCGGGCTACGAGAAATATTTCGTGCACCGCACCGGCCACAGCATCGGCGAGGAAACGCACGGCAACGGCGCCAACATGGACAGCCTGGAAACGCGCGACGACCGCAAAATCGCTCCGCACACCTGCTTTTCGGTCGAGCCCGGCATTTACCTTCCCGAGTTCGGCATTCGCAGCGAAGTGAACGTCCACGTCAGCGATCGCGAAGCGCGCGTCACCGGCGCCATTCAGGAAGAGATCCTGCCGCTTCTGGCCTAGGCAAAAGTGAACGAACCTCTTCCCCACGCAAGCCCCGAACACGCGCACGACGTCGCAGAACTCGATGCCGCGCGCCAGCTCGCCACCACGGGCTTGCCGCCGGAGGAAGTTCGCGGCACCCCCGGCGAAATTCCTACTGTTCCCGAACCTGTCGATCCCGAGGTCGCTGCCGTCATCACATCCGCTCCCGATGACGCGCGCGAACTGGAATTCGCTGACAGCGACGCTTCCGCGCGCACGCTTTCAGCCGAAATCGGTATTCGCGTCATCGCCGCGCTGGTCGCCGTCGCCGCATGGGCTGTGCCCGGCCTCGGTCACGTGATCGCCCGGCGTTGGGTGCGTGGTTTTGTATTTTTTCTTTGCGCGGGCGGCCTCGCCATCGCCGGCCTATTGCTACGGGGCAATGTTTTCGCGCAACATTCCGCGGACCCGTTCGGCACGCTCGGCTTTCTTGCCGACGCCGGTTCGGGCGTTTTCTATTTTCTTTCGCGCTTCGTGGAAACCGCCGGACCCGACGTCTCGAAGGCCGCGGGCGACTATGGCACTCGCCTGATCGCCGCCGCCGGCGTGGTGAATATATTGGGAGTGTTTGACGCGTACGAAATCGCCATGGGTCGCCGCGCGTGATTCGCACATCAAACCGTGCAGCGGGAGCGCGACCAGCATGACCGGCCACTTTGCAGGCCTGAGCCACTTCGCCGCGATGGTGCTTTATGCCGCGCTGGTCGCGGGAGCGCTCGCCTGCCTCACCACGCGCACTCCTGCGGAACGTGTACGCTACGCGGCCATCACCTTTTCGCTTTTCATCATCGTGGGAGTAAGCATCGCCTGGTTGATGTATCCGTTGTCGCGCTGAGCGGCTCGGCAAATTCAGCGCGGGAGAGAATTCAGTGACCGATTCGAACGCAGATCTTTGTGGGCGCTGTGGAGCCGAAATCGATTCCACTCGGCGCGTGGACTTCACTCTGAAAGACGGCACTCGCGTGTGCGACTCCTGCTTCGTGAAGGGCACCAAGAGCCCCACGCGCGAAGCCGCCAAGCGCGATTAGCGCGCTCGCCGCGCTCCGGCGCACGCAGCGTCACCGTTTATTTTTCGTAACCGAAGCGGCGCGTTTGGTCAGGTGCCAGCCTTCGCACCACTGGCATTGGTAAGCCTTCAAATCCTTCGGCGCGTTGTTCGTGGATATCTGGTGCGCTGCCGTCGCCAGCGCCTCGCGCTCGGAATCGTATTTGCGCTTTCCGCTCACCGGACAATTTTCTGAATGGAAATCCATCGCTCGCGTCCAATGCCCCGCTTCGCTATGCTATTTTCTTAAGCCGTCTCACGTGCCGGCATCACGGCACAATTTAGCACCGATCGAATCATGACCGAGAAAACTTCACCCGACACAACGTATCTCGAAGCCGCGCGCCGCGATTGGGATACCCGCGCCCGCGAAAATCCTCGCGCCTACATAAACTGGCCCGGCGAGCCCGACGAAGAAGACGCCTTCTTCGCGTCCGGAAAAGTGGACTACTCGCGCTACGTCTCTCCCTATCTGAAAAAAATGAATTTCGAGCCCGCGGGCAAAGCCGCGCTCGAAATCGGCTGCGGCTTGGGACGCATCGCGCGATGGATGTCCCAGGACTTTGCTTCCTACACCGGCGTCGATGTCTCGCCCGAAATGGTGCGCAAGGCATCCTCGTACAATCTGCCCAACGCGCGCTTCCTCGCTGTCTCCGGCGGCGACCTGAACGGCGTCCCAGACGCGAGCATCGACTTCGCCTTCTCGTTTGCGGTTTTCCAGCACGTTGGCAGCAAAGAAGCGATCTTCAACTATTTCCGGGAAACCGCGCGTGTCCTCAGGCCCGGCGGACTTTTCCGCCTGCACATGAAAGGCGTCTGGACGCTCCCAATCGGCCGCCTGATGGTCGAAGCCGGCTTCAAGGACGTCGGCCGCGAAGAACCGTCGCAGAAACGCGGCGCTCCCTTCATCCGCTTTCGCTATCTCGACACGTGGCAGGGCCGCGCGATCCGCCCCGACGAAGCGGCGCGCGAACTCGAATCGGCAGGATTAAAAGTGGAAAATACCGCTGGTGAATGGACGCCGATGATGTGGGTCGGCGGCCGCAAACGGTAAGCTACGAATCGTCTCGGTGCAGGCTCGATAGGTACCGCTCGCGAATGATCTTCAGGTGCCGCTGCTCGTGCCCCGCCGTGTGATAAATCAGCCCGCGCACCGTCACCGAGTTGCCGTCCGCAATTCCCCGCCGCAGCAGCATCTCATCTGAAAAACTGTTGAACAGCGCGAGCGACGAGCGACGCGTATAGGCGTACTCGTCGAGCATGTCATCGATGTCCCGCGCATTCGCGTTGGACTCGCCCACGTACAAATCCTGATCGAATCCCGGCAAATCCGCGCGATCGTTGCGCGCAAATCGCAAAGCGCGATACGCATAAACGCGCTCGTCGTCGATCAAGTGGCCCAAAATCTCCTTCATCGTCCACTTCCCCGGCGCGTAGCGGTAAAGCAGTCGCTCCTCCGGCAAGCTGCGATAAAGGTTCGTCAGAATTTCGGCGTTGCGCTCTAGAAAAGTCAGGATGGGGCCGTCGTCGGGCGTCAGATCGACGTAGATCGAAGCGTAAGCGGCGTACTCGCCGGGTTGAGCCTTTTCGATTTTGCGAAGCGCGGGCATCGGCACTCCTCGCGCAGCAATCTACTTCAGGTCGGCGTCCAGAGCGATGGGAATCGCGTCACCGGTCTTAACCACGCGAATATCCTCCCGCGTCAGGTCCACCGGTTCCGCGCCGCACATCCCATGGATTTCCATGTTGTCGCCGGGCTCTGGGCACGCGGACGTCACCCCATTTCCGCTCGCGTCCAGCTGCGCCGTCGCCGGTGCTCCCGGCTGGCACAAGCGGATATGAACTGGCCCGTGAAAACCCGCCGCCGCAGCCACCGCCACCTTAAACGGCGGTTTTTGGGACGCGCAGGAAAGCAGCGAGACGCAAATCGCAAACATACAAATCATCCGGGACCGGGAAAAATTCGCCGACATGAACTCCCCTGGGGAATGATACTTCCCGAACTTTAACACGATTTTTCAGGATTGAAAGTACGGCGGCGCACACGGCCCGGATCGTACTTCGCCGTTTAGGTAGCACAGTCAATCCCGCCAATGGGCGAGCGGCGCGCGGCAGCCCGTGCGATGCTCGCCGGCGCTTTTGTTCTTGTCGCAATGTGTTCGTTGCGAATCACCCGCCTAAGTAGAACGTCATAATGTCCACGTTCGGCGGTTGTTTCCCCAGCTGCCGCAGCATGCCCACCACTTGCCCGCGATGCAGCGTCGAGTGATTCACGCTATGCCGGATGATTTCCCAGCGTGGGAAGTCGCGAAACTCGCTTTTGAGCGTCTCACACGCGATCACTCGCGCGAGTTCCTCGTCACTGAGGCCGCTCAACCACTCGTCAAGCCGCTTCCAGATCGGCGGCCACACCCGCGACAGCTCCGCGATCGAAAGATTCGCCGGCGGCGCCGACCGCCCCAGCGTGTATAGCGCCGGAAGCGTGTGCGTCACCAGCGAATCGGTCCACAGCCTCTCCGACAAAAAATAATGGTTCAGCGTCCCCACCACACTGCGATGCGATTGCCCCAAATCGCGAAGCCGCTCTTCCTCCGTCAGCCCCAACGAAGCCTCGAGCAGCCTCCGCGTAGCCCACTCCGAGTAGCGCACATCTTGCAGCAGCACAGTTTTAGCGATCATCGGCGCGATTATACCGCTGCCCATCGCGCCAGCGCGCAGCGTGTACGCACGATACCCGCGAGTAGCGGGGCGTTATCGCCCGTGTTGTTCGCGGCCCCAACCAGACATCCGTCATCCTGAGGCCCTACAGGCGGAGGGATCTCTCTTCGTTTTTTTTTCTGCCAGTGCGCCCACTCCGGTACGCTTATCAAGTCGATCCCAGCCTCGGCTCGCTCTTCATCCGAATCGTCAGCCACGCGCCGGCATCTAAACACGTTCCAGTTCCCACACAACCACAGGAGACTCACATGGCCCAGCAACTCGCAGGAAAATCGGCGCTCGTCACCGGCGCATCGCGCGGCATCGGCGCCGCAATCGCAAAGCGCCTCGCGTCAGACGGCGCAAAGGTCGCCATCACTTACACAAAAGGCGCGGACGCAGCCGCAAGAGTAGTCAACGCCATCGAATCCGCCGGCGGCAAAGCCATCGCCATCCAGGCCGACGCCACCGAACCCAAAGCCGTCGCCGCCGCCATCGAAAAGACCCTCTCCGCATTCGGCGGCCTCGACATCCTCGTCAACAACGCCGGCACCGCCGTCGCCAAAAAATTTGAAGACACCACCATCGAAGAACTCGACCAGATGATCCAGCTGAATCTCCGTGGCGTCTTCGTCACTACGCAAGCCGCTCTGAAGCACCTGCGCAAGAACGGTCGCGTGATCAACATCGGCTCCTGCGTCGGAGAACGCATGATGACGCCCGGCCTCACCGCCTACTCCGCCACCAAGGGTGCCGTGAAAATGTTCACGCAGGGTCTCGCGCGTGAAGTCGGCGAACGCGGCATCACCGTAAACAACATTCAACCCGGCCCGATCGACACCGACCTCAATCCCGCCGCCGGCGACTGGGCCGTCCCACAAAAAGCCAACACCGCGCTCAACCGCTTCGGCACAGTCGATGAGGTCGCCGCGCTTGTAGCCTTCGTCGCCGGCCCCGACGCCTCCTACATCACCGGCGCAAATCTCACCGTCGATGGCGGCACCAACGCCTAATCGTTAAATCGACGCAGCAGTCGCATCAGCACATCCCGTTGCCAAATCCGAAATATCCGGCGCGTAGCCCGCTTTGGGCCGCGCCGGATTGTGCTAAACTATTTTCGGTCGAACGGCAGCCGCAACGCCCTTCGACTCCCCGTATCAAACGTTTTCGAGGCCGTTCGCGTCGTTCCAACCGGCGCCGAGTTAGCTCAGTTGGTAGAGCAGCCGATTCGTAATCGGCAGGTCCCCGGTTCAAGTCCGGGACTCGGCTCCACTCTTTCCTAACCGTAGTTTCCTCATCTCCCCCTCACAGAAACGCATACGCCGTCCCCCTCTGCTTTCCATTTTCTTGGCCCTAAAAGTATTTGACAGCCACGTAACGCTGGAGATAGCCTCCACCTCAAGTTCCAGAGGCCCGCCCCACGCACCCCACGCGCATCGCAGAGGTCGCACCCAAATGGCAAAGCAACAAGACACATCCTTCGAGCTCAAGCAGGTTCTCGATGCCGAGCTTGCCGAAATTCTCCGCGTCCGCAAGCTCCGCCGCCAACGCAACGAAAACGGCACACAAAAGCTGAATATTATCGACTCGAAACCACGGCCGGCGGCCGTCGCGAAAGCAGCTCCTCAAGTCGGCGCGGATCTCGGCTACCCCACTGAAAATACCGACGATCCTTGGGTGAAAACGATCGAAGCCGCGCATCGCGCGAATCTCACCGCTCTCTGCTTCTCTGGCGGCGGTATCCGCAGCGCCACTTTCAATCTCGGCGTGCTGCAAGCCCTCGCCGAACTCAAACTCCTTCACCGCCTCGACTATCTCTCGACCGTCTCCGGCGGCGGCTACATCGGCGGCTGGCTCGCCGCTTGGATCGCGCGCGCTAAGTCTTTCGCGCACGTCCAGCACCGCCTGGGCCACAGCCGCGTGTACCAGCACGAAAATAAAGAGCCTACCCAGATCCGATTCCTCCGCATTTTCAGTAATTACCTCACGCCCAAAATCGGCGCCTTCAGCGCGGACACTTGGGCCATGATCGCCGTTTACCTGCGCAACATGCTCTTGAACCTCGTCGTCCTTCTCGCGGTTTTTTCAGTAGTGATGCTGATTCCCCGGCTTTTGATCGGCACGCTCGACCTGACTCTGACGCAGGATCTGTCCTCGCTCTACTGGGCCATCGCCGCACTCGGCTGCGTCCTGCTAGCCAGCTTGATCACTTTTCGCAATATGGGACTGATCGACGGTAGCTGGACCGCCCAACCTATACAGCCGGGTAAAAAGGCTGACACCCCAACAGGACAGAGCCTCACTTCGGATCAGCAACGCCTCAATCTGACGGAACAGCCCAAGACGCCTGATCCACAGACCGGCAACGCCACGGAGCAACGTGAGCGGTTCACCTCCTCTCGCGCCATCTACTTCGGCGTTTGCGTTCCCCTGCTCGGCCTTTGTTTCATTGCAACGCTTTGGGCTTGGCATTCCCAGGAGCATTTCGATTTCAAGACGTGGCCGCTACTCGGCGCATTCGCGTTCGCCGGCATTTGGCTTCTCGCGCTTCTATTCGCTCTGCTGCTCGGCTATATCTTCGGCAAGCCGGACCCCGGTGCGCTTCCCAAAGTCTATTCCTCGGAATGGTGGTGGAAGTGGACCGGCGCTTTGTTCTGGACAGTCGTCGGTGCCTTGATCGCCGGGGGCGCGGCAGGTGCCCTCTACACTATCGCCGGGACGTGGATTTCCACTTGGCGAGGTCCAGGTGCGCTCGCGTTCGGAATGCCCATCATGATTTTGATCCTGCTGGCTGGTGGCACGCTGCACATCGGGTTGATGGGCATCGCATTTCGCGAAGCCAAGCGCGAATGGTGGGCCCGCGCCGGTGGTCTGCTCATGCTCTCCGGCATATGCTGGTGCGTTCTGTTCGCCATGGCCCTGATCGCTCCCGGCTATGTCAACTCCACCGAACTCGGCGATGCCTGGAAGCTCATTCTTTCCTGGAAAATTTTAACGCCTGCGTGGCTCGTCACCACCATCGGCGGCGTTTTCGCCGGCAAGTCCAGCGCTACCGGCACGCAGGGCTCGGAAGGCTGGCGCGATATCGTCGCGCAAGTCGCACCCTACGTCTTCATCGTCGGGCTTCTCTGTTGGATCTCTTGGACCATCGATGCCGTCTTACACTCCCGCGACGTGCAGTTCGATTGTGCGCTTTCTTCGTTGCGCCAGTCGGACGCACCTTTCACCTACACCGTCGTGCTGCTGCTAATTTGCGCGGTCGTCGGAGCTTTGATGTCCTGGCGCGTCGACATCAATCAATTCTCCATGCACATGTTTTATAGAAACAGGCTCGTCCGCTGCTACCTGGGCGCGTCGAACTTGTCGCGAGTTCCCAGCCTGTTCACTGGATTCTGCGAGAGCGACGATGTTGCGTTGAAGGATCTGGTCGCGAATCCTTCCAATAAACCTGCTCCCCCCAGGTCGATTTGCAACCAGCCGCCCCCGTCTCCCCCGCCGCCAGACACGCCTGACTTCGCTGTTGATATGAAGTGCGGTTACGACGGCCCGTACCCGGTCCTGAACGCGTCGCTGAATCTCGTCAAAGGCAAAGATCTCGCCTGGCAGCAGCGTAAAGCGGAATCCTTTGTCATGACTCCGCAATTCTGCGGCTACGATGTGTGGCTCGAGGAACAAGACAGTCCAGTTTCCATCCAGGAACGAGACGACACTCCGAAAGACGATTTCAGCGACGCAACCGAAACAAAGTGTGCCATCCCCCCCACTCGCAGCGCAGAAATTGCGCGCACCGTTCCGAACGCAGGACAACCCAGAATCACGGGCGACGACGGCCTGGACCGATTCGGTTTCCGCCCCACCCCTTGTTACGCCTTCCCTCCACCGAGGTTCGTCGGCCCTAAACTCGGCCTCGCCATGGCGATCTCCGGCGCAGCTGCGAGCCCGAACATGGGTTTTTACTCGACACCCGCGGTTGGTTTTCTCATGACGATTTTCGACGTCCGCCTCGGACAGTGGCTCGGAAATCCGCGTCACCACAAAACTTGGATGCGGCCGACGCCTTTCTTCGGCCTCAACTATCTTCTGCAAGAACTGATCGGAGGCACTGACGACGAAGCGAAGTACGTCTATCTATCCGACGGTGGCCACTTCGAAAACATGGCGCTTTATGAAATGGTCAAGCGCCGTTGCGGCCTCATCGTCGTCTGCGACGCCGAAGCCGACCCAGAGTACAAATTCGCCGGCATTGGCAACGCCATCCGCAAATGCAGGATCGATCTCGGTATCGACATTCAGCTCGACATCACTCCGATCGTCCCCGATAGACTCACCAATCTCAGCAAAGCTCACTGCGCCGTCGGCACCATCCACTACGAAAACGCCGATCCCGGCGCACCATCCGGCGCCATCATTTACGTGAAGGCCTCGCTCGTCGGCGACGAACCCACCGACGTGAAAAATTACAGCAAGACCTGCCCCGCCTTCCCTCACGAATCCACCGTCGATCAGTGGTTCACCGAAACGCAATTCGAAAGCTATCGCTCACTCGGCTACCACATCGTCTCCAGTTCATTCCGCACTCCGCTGGTTCCGCCCGTCGCCGCCCCAACAGCCTCGCCCGCGAAACTCGAGGTCACAATCGGCGACAAGCCGGCAGTTCCCGTCGATCTGAACATTACTCTGCAACAACCCCAGCAGCCCGGAGCTCCCGGCGCAGCGTCGTCGCCCTCGCAGCCACAGAACTCCACCGCCCCAGGGCCGGGCGGTATACCGCTCAACCAGACGCTCTGGTTAACTGATCCCGCTGCGGTCAAGCTGCCGATCTACACGCAAGTGAAAAACGCACTTGAACCTTTCGGCTTCGACCTCTCGATCGCCGATCCACCGCCGCCGAAAAAAGCGTAACGTTTAGGCGAGCGCCGCGACCTGTAGCTTAGACTTTCGAGTCTGAGCGGGGCCAACTCTCAGTTGGTCCCGGGTTGAGCCACCTCGATCGAAGTACGCGCGCGCTCAGCGCGAACTCTCGTCCACGCTCCTATTTTCGTCTCGCGAACTGCTACAATCCGCCCGTGAATCCGCATCACGAAGAAATCAGGTCGCTCGCAGCCGGAGCCGAAATCGTGCCCAACGGAAAATCCGAATGTGAGCGCATCCTCGCCGCGTTGATGCCCATGATCGAAAAATCTCTCCGGTCCGACGGCCGGTTCTATCCGGTTGGCGGCTTTATCCAGCCAGACGGTAAAGTCGCGATTGCCGCCGCGCCGGGTGATCCAGCGCGCCCCATCGCGCCGGCTCAATCCATCGATATGTTGCGAGGCGCGTTCGTAAAAATGGCGGATTCAGGGAGCTGTTCCGCGACCGCGATCTTTCACGATGCGCGCATCACGTTCCCGGAAACAGGCAAGGTCACCGACGCCGTCCAGGCATCTCTCGAACACTCCGACGGCTTTTGCGCAACGGTAATTTATCCCTACAAAAAATCCTGGGGCCGATTGAAGTTTGGCGAGGCATTCCGGCAGCACGCAGAACCGCAAATTTTCCGCACGAGGCAATAGTCATACATGATGCCCAGCGCCCACTCGCGTGTCCGTTTCAAAAAGGTCCTTGCGTGCTGCGCCGCCGGATTTCTAGCGCTGGCTCTGTTGGCGCTCACTCTCCACGCTCACGCGAGCCACGACGCGACGCATGGCCCGCAACCCGCCGCCGACCTGATCATCACCAACGCAAAAATCTGGACCGTAGATCCCGCCACACCTACCGCTCAAGCCGTAGCCGTTCTAGGCGACCGCATCGTCGCAGTCGGCTCAGCAACTGAAGTCGCCGCCTGGCGCGGCTCACAAACGCAGGTCATCGACGCTCGCGGCAAACTCCTCCTCCCCGGCTTCAACGACGCGCACGTCCACTTCGTCAGCGGCGGCACGCAGCTCGACGCCGTCCAACTCACCGACGCCACAAGCGCCGCCGAATTCGCGCGCCGCATCGGCGACCGCGCGAAATCCACGCCCAAAGGCGAGTGGATCCTCGGCGGCGATTGGGACGACACCAAGTGGACGCCGATCGCGCTCCCCACAAAACAAATCATCGATCCCGTCACCGGCGACACGCCCGTATTTGTGCAGCGCTACGACGGTCATATGGGTCTCGCAAATTCCGCCGCTCTTCGCGCCGCCGGCATCACCGCGCAGACGCCTGATCCGCCGGGCGGCGTGATCGTCCGCGACGCGCATGGCGAGCCCACCGGCGCACTGAAAGACGCCGCCATGGACGCCGTCTTCAAAGTGATTCCCGATATGCCGCACGATCAGCGCGTCCGCGCCGTGAAACGCGCGCTCGCTCACGCCGCCGCCGTTGGCGTCACGAGCGTGCAGGACATGACTCCCGAATACGCCGACGTCTCCGTCTATGGCGAGCTACTCGAAAAAGGTGAACTCACGACGCGCATCTACGCCGCGCACGTGATTGAAAATGTCGAGGACATCGCGAAGATCGGCGTGCACCACGCCTTCGGCGGGCCGTGGCTTCGCATCGGCGCCGTAAAAGCTTTCGCCGATGGCTCCCTCGGCTCTCGCACCGCTTACTTTTTCGATCCTTACTCAGACGAGCCCGGCAACCGCGGCCTGCTGTCCTCCGGCATGCACCCGATCTCGAAGATGCGCGTTCGCATGATGCTCGCCGACGCGAACGGCATTCAGATCTGCACCCACGCCATCGGCGACGCCGGCATCTCCACCACGCTCGACATTTATTCAGACGTCGAAAAAGCGCACGGCCCCGCCGACCGCCGCTGGCGGATCGAGCACTCGCAACACGTCGCCGCAAAAGATTTCGGTCGTTACGCCTCGCTCGGCGTCATCGCGTCCGTGCAGCCCTATCACGCCATCGACGACGGCCGCTGGGCCGAAGCGCGCATCGGTCATGACCGCGCCACGCGCACCTACGCCTTCCGCACATTTTTGAATCACGGCGTGCATCTCGCTTTCGGCACGGATTGGGACGTCGCGCCGCTCAATCCACTGCTCGGCATTTACGCCGCCGTCACGCGCGCCACTCTGGATGGAAAAAATCCCGGCGGCTGGATCCCCGAGCAAAAACTCACCGTCGCCGAAGCCGTC
Source organism: uncultured Acidobacteriota bacterium (assembly GCA_963702125.1). Lineage (GTDB taxonomy): Bacteria > Acidobacteriota > Terriglobia > Acidiferrales > UBA7541 > Palsa-295. Next base: position 560,864 of record OY969716.1, on the reverse strand, counting down.
GAGGCCTACACGCAAGGCTCCGCCTACGCTGAATTTCAGGAAAAAGAAAAAGGCTCCATCACCGTAGGCAAACTCGCCGACTTCGTGCTCCTCAGCGACGACATCTTCTCCATCGCCCCAGAAAAAATCCGCGACGTCACCGTCACCGCCACATGGACAGGCGGCCGCCAAACCTGGGACGCCGCCCACCCCACTCCCGGCGAACCCAACCTCCGCTGAAGCAAAAGCGCGATGCTACTCCACGGCGAGCGTCTTCTTCAGTTTGATGTCCGCCGACGACGCGCCGATCTGCACGTTGATCTGATCGGCCTCCACGTCCCACGCGCCCTTCTCCACGCTCCAATACGCCAGGTCGCTCGCCTTCAGCACAAATTGCACCGTCGTCTTCTTCCCCGGCGCGAGCGTCACGCGTCGAAATCCTTTCAACTCCTCTACGGCGCGATCCACTTTCGATCCCACATGCGAAACGTAAAGTTGCACCACCTCGTCACCCGCACGCGCGCCGGTATTCTTCACCTCCACGCTCACGACCATTTGCCCGTCGCGCGCGATCCGATCCGCGCTCGTCTTCAGCCCCGAGTATTCAAACGTCGTATAGCTCAACCCGTATCCGAACGGATACAGCGGCTTCCCTTTGAAATACATGTACGTGTGCCCGTTGCGGATGTTGTAGTCCATCATCGGCGGCAGCTGATCGAGCGACGCAGGCCACGTCGTAACGAGTCGTCCGCCGGGATTCACATCGCCAAACAGCGCGTCCGCGAGAGCATTCCCTTCTTCCTGGCCGTTGTGCGCCATATGCAGAATCGCGGGAACATTGTCTTGCGTCCACTGAATCGCAAACGGGAAGCTCGCGATCAGCACCACCACCGTGTGCGGATTCGCCGCGTACACGGCTTTCACCAAATCTTCCTGCTCGAGCGTGATCGACTTCCGATCGATGGCTTCCTTCCCGTCACTCGGCAGCGGGCACTTCGCCCAACCCGCATTGCACGTCGGATGATTGCCAACCACCGCGATCACCACATCCGCCGTCTTCGCAATCTTCACCGCCGCATCGTCGGTGTTGTCCTTCGCAAAATTCACCTGCACGTTTGGCCCGAGTTTGTTTTTGATTCCTTCCAGCGGGCTCACCGCGTAGGGCGGCGTACCGCTGTACCAATCGAGCGCGACGATGTCCGCGTATGGACCGACCACCGCGACCGTTTTAAGTTTCGAGCGATCCAGAGGCAGCGTGTTCGCGCTGTTCTTCAGCAGCACGATCGATTCCTGCGTCACCTTGCGTGCCAGCGCCTTATGGTCCGCCACATCCCACACCGCGCCGTCGCCTTTGATTTTGTTGTACGGCACCATGTCCGGCGGATCGAGCAACCCCAGCCGGATCATCACGCGATACACGCCGCGCAGGTTGTCGTCGATCTCCGCCAGATTCACCAGCTTCTTGTCCATCGCCGCGTGCACGCCATCCGCGTAGCGATCGAGAAATTGATTGATGCCCGCATGAATCGCGCCCGCCGACGCCTGATCGATGTCCGGATAATATTTGTGCAGCGTCGTCATGTTCGTCAGCGCGCCCGCGTCCGTGCAGATAATTCCGTCGAGTCCCCACTCGCGCATCGTGATGTCTTTCAGGATCGGCTGAACTGTCATCGGAATTCCGTTCCACGCGTTGTACGCCGCCATGTACGCGCGCGATCCGCCCTCCGTCACGCCCATGCGAAACGGCACCGAGTAATATTCGCGCAGCAGGCGCTCGTCGAAATCGGAAGACGAGCCTCCGCGCCCATCCTCGTTGCTGTTCGCGAGAAAATGCTTCATCAGCGACGCGCTCAGCCAATATTTCGGATTGTCGCCCTGCAATCCCTTCACGAATGCCGTCGCCATCGTGCCGGTCAAATACGGATCTTCACCGTAAGATTCTTCGCTGCGCCCCCATCGCGGATCGCGCGCGAGATCCGCATTCGGCGCGCGCATCACGATCGACGCGCGGCGATGTTTCTCTCCTCGCCGGCTCGTCGTCACCTCCGTATCGGTGTTGAACACATACCGCGCTTCCCATCCTTCCAGCGCCGCCGCTTTTTGCAACAGATCGGGATCCCAAGTTTCACCAAGGCCGACGGCCTGCGGAAATTGCGTCGTCGCGAGCGGCTTCAGTCCGTGCCCTTCCCACCCGCCCGGCCCGCCCAGCGCCACGCCGTGCAATCCTTCCAGATGCCCGGAACCGACGATGCCAAGCCGCGGCACATCCGGATCGGTGCTCAGCGCCGCGATTTTTTCCTCCACCGTCATCAGCGAAAGAATGTTGTTCACGCGCGCCTCAATCGGCACATTCGGATTCTGAAACGAGTATTTGTACTGCGCGGTCTCAATCGCCGCCGTCGCAGTAAGCAACAGCACGGCAAACGCACCAGCAATCGCAGCGGAGTGTTTTATCTTCACAGTCAGTCACCTCAGCCAACCGCGCAGATTCTGCTCCCTCAGCCACCGCGCACACAACTACCGATTCGCGCAAAGCGCCCCATTTCACATCGTGAGATCTTTGGAAAACTCAGGTAGACAGACCGCGCTACTAGCGCGGCCCCGGCTGCTGTGGAATCATCTGCTGCAGTTGCTGCAGCTGCTGGTGGAAGAGCTGGCCGGGATTTGCACCGCCATTCGGTGGAAGCGGGCCGCCATTCATCGCCGCCTGAATGCGCGCTTGATCCTGCTGTAGCCCGGTGGAATTCGGGTAGTAAACCAGCAACTCCCGGACCAGCTGCATCGCCGCGGGATAATTCCGCGCCACGTAAAATTGTGACACTTGCTGGCTGTAGAGCTTCACCAGCTGCGCTTCCATTTCCTTGCCGCCTTCGTTTCCCGCAGCACGCGATTGAATCGCCCAGTAGAGCGCCGATCCCACCGGCGGCGAAAATACGTGCCCCTGTTTCAGCGCAGCTTCGGAATTCAAAAACATCTGCTGCCCCGCCGCACCAGATGCCCGCTGCACGTTGTTGTTCACCGGCGCAGCGTCGGTGTGCGTCACCGGCGGCTTAGTCGCCGTGTTCGAAGCCTCATGCTTCACCGGCTCGTCTGAGTCCCCCGCCGGCGGCGCGCTCGCATCGTGAATGTCGATCGCCGTGAAATTGCCGGGATGCCCCTGCCAGCCAATCGCAAATACCGCGCCTTCTTTCACCGCAAGCGACCCGCTGCCGGCCACTTTCGACGCAGGCCGGCCCGGACATGACACCACGCCGACCACCGAATAATCCGCCGGCCCCGGCGCAAGCCCCGACACCGCGAAAGAATTCGTCGTCGGATGCACGGACTTTCCGCCAAGTGTCACGTTCACGTCCGGCGTGCAATTGTGCCGGTCTGCCGCATACTGCAACACAACGGTCGCCGTCACAGCCGCAGGCGGCGGTGGAGGCGGCGCATCCGGTTTGCGCGTCACTTTGAAAATCACGAATCCCGCAATCGCCAAGCCCACGAGGCCGCCGATGATCAGCATCGGCGACATGCCTGCGCCGGATGGTCTCGGCGTCGTCTGCGGCGTAATTTGCGGTGGCGTGATTTGCGATGTGCTTTGCGCCGTCTGCGCTGTGTACGCGCCGGTGTCCGAACTCAAAGTCTGCGGCGGAATGTAAACGGCCGAACCCGATCCGCTACCGGCAACAATCCCTGTCGTCGGGCCAGCCGAAGTCTGCGTCGCGCTCGGTTGCGTCGCGGTGTAACTTCCCGTCTCGGGCTTCGCCGTGACGTGCCCCGTATCAATCGGCGGCAAATCCGCAGGCGGCGCCTGCAAATGCGCGGTACTCAATCCACTCGACGCTTGTATGCCCTTCGCCTTCAGCCCTGCCACAAGCGCCGGAATGATCGTCGGGACGCGTTCCTTCACCACGCGCGTCGCGTTCGAAGCAGCCATCGCCTGTTTCCATCCCGGCCGGCGCTTCGCGTACTCATCGTGCGAAAGCTCCAGCAGCAACGGCAGGGTGGCCTTGGAACTTTCCACCGCGCGCACGATCTCGCGCGTGATCTGGTCAGACGCCACCGAACGCGGCGAAATCAACACGATCATCGCGTCGCAATCGGTGATGGCTTTGTGGGTTTCTTCGAAATAGTCCGAGCCGGTAGGACAATCGCGCTCGTAATACCACGTGGAATAATTCTGCGCTTCCAGCCCCTCGGCAATCGAGTGCGCTACGTCGCCGTCTTCTTCCACATAACTAAGGAAAACCAACCTGCGTGGCGAGTCCATTCCCTCTCCCGGGCGGGCCGTGCGGGGAGCGCGGCAGATCACCTGGACCGTATTCTAATGGGTGAAACGCGATTTTTACAAATCGCCCCGGTTCCCCTTTGGTATTCCCAGCCATCCTTGATAAGCCGACTCGCCTACTGGCGCGAAACCACGCCGAATCTGGGCATCTCTGATAATTCTGATATATTGGGCGCGACCAAACCCCGCTCGCGTGAGCAGGAGTTTTCATGGCAGAAGCCACTTACGTTCCTCACCCGCTCGATACTTCGCAAATCAGCCTGGCGCATCTCGAACCGCTGCTCGAAGACCTGGCTCGCAACGCGCACGAAATGTGGGCGCAAAAGCGCATCGCCGACGGATGGACCTACGGCAACGAACGCAACGACAAGCTCAAAACGCATCCTTCGCTCGTCCCGTACGAAGAGCTTTCCGATTCCGAGAAAAGCTACGATCGCGCGCTCGTCAACGAAGCGCTGAAATCCATCCTGTCTCTCGGCTACACGATCGAGAAGAAGAGCTAAGACATGGCATTGCCTTCTAAAAGCGACGTCCACAACACTTCATCGCCGATCGTCCCGAATCCTGACGGTTCCACGGCGCCTTATTCGGACGATATGGACGACAGCACCGATCTCGCTCATCTCGACAAAGAGATCCTCGACGGCAATGTAGATTGCAAGCCGTTTCGCGACGCGGTCAGGATCGTTCAGGACGAAATCTTCGATACCTATCTGAAGCTCGACGGGAAAGCCGTTTGGAATCAGAAGTGGTACAACCGGGTGTCTATCCTCGCGGTCGTGTCCGGAACGACTTCGGTATTTTTCGCCGTGATGGAGATGATCAAGATCAGCGGACCGGGCGAAATTCCGGTCTGGTGGGGCGAGTTTCTCACCGCGTCGTTAACGCTGCTTTTCATCGCGATCGGAACCGCGCGAAATTTCAAGAATAATTGGATTCTCTCAAGGTACAAGGCTGAAAGGCTGCGACTACTGAAATTCGAGCGCCTCACCGATCCGAGCCTGTGGTGCGATCCCAAGGATTTGCCGATCTCAATCGGCGAGATCAAAGATAAGGTGCGCCAAATCCGCGACGAGGATCACGTCGGCGCCGAGTCCTGGGCGCAGCATGGCGTTCACCCGCGCGTTACTGGTCCTCCCTGCGACGACCGGTGCCCGGTGGCGCTGAAACGTCTGGTGCAGTATTACATTCCGAAACGGCTCGACGTGCAGACCGACTACCTCGAACGTAAATCTGAGACGGTGGAAGAGCGCGGGACGAGCACCGCCACCTGGGTGCGTTGGGTATTTTTTGGAAGTTTTGCGTTTGTGCTGGTTCATTTGGTGCTTGGCTATCCGAACCGCGGCAAAGCGGAAGACGCGAGCCATGCCGACCTTCAAACGCAGACGATCCTCCCGAGATCGAGCCCGCAGTCTCACCCGGACTCATCTTCCAATCCATCGCCGGCTCAAGCCGCCGCCCAATCACCGGTAGCAAAGCTGAGCGACCGGCTGCGCTTGCAGCGCCTGCTCGATACCGTAGCCATCAAGTCTGAAGTCATCAAGGAGCTGACTTGGGGCGACCTGTTCGCGATACTTGCGATTTTCTTGCCGATTATCGCCACCGCGATTCGAACTCATCGCGCGGCTCACGAATTTGAGCGCACCGCCGCACGCCACAAATCCACGCTTGATTCGCTCGAATGGCTTCGGAGTGAGCTTCGAAAGACAACCGATACCACAAAACAGTTCGAGATTATTGGGTTCTGCGAACTGGTGCTTGAAGCGGATTGCAGGGAGTTCTTGCGGCTCGTCTCAGAAACGGAATGGTACGGGTAGCGGCGGAGTCGAAGCTTCCGCACTATCCCATAAATCCCAGCGTCGGCGCCGAGAAATTCGAAATGTTCGGGAAAATTGTGGGCAAGTCGCTTGACTGCACTCCGAACCACTTCGCCACCGTCGCTCCGTACTGATCCACCGAGGTTGACGGAATCCACCGCCCGTTGGTGCCGGTGTCGTCCGGTCCGCCCAGCGCCAGCGTCGGGAACGTACCGTACAGATCGCCTCCCTGCACCGCGCCACCCATCACCATGTGATGGCTGCCCCAGGCGTGGTCGGTTCCGCCGTTCGAGCCCGGCTGCAGCGTGCGGCTGAAATCCGAAAGCGTGAAAGTCGTCACCTGCTGCGCAAGGCCCAGCTCCACCGTTGCGTTGTAAAAAGCCGAGATCGCGCCGTCGAGCTGCGTGTACAACGACTGTTGCGTGGCGAGCTGCGCGCTGTGCGTATCGAATCCGCCGAGCGAGCAGAAGAAAATCTGACGCTGCAGCCCCAGCGTCGAACGCACCTGCATGATCTGCGCAACCTGCTTCAATTGGTTGCCCAGGCCCGTCGCCGGAAACTGCGTCTGCATCGTCGGCACGCTCGAAAGTGCGCCGGCCAAAACCTTGCTCTGCGCGAGCGTCTGCGTCATCACCGCGCTTGTATCCTGCACGAGGGAAATGCCCGAATCGAGAGTGAGCAGCTGCTGAAATGAAACCAGCCGCGCGTTTTCCGCTGCGTTGCCGTAGTAACCGTTCAGTTGCGGTGACGATCCGGGGCTCATCGCGTACGGCTCGGTCTGCGCGCCGTTGAGCAACACGGCGCCGCCCGCCACGGAAGTGATCGGCGGGAACTGCGCGCCCGAATTCATCGACTGCAGCACGTCGGCCGTGCGCCCCGCCCATCCCGTCGTGCCGAAACCATCAAACTGCGCCGTCTGCCACTGGCCCTGCTGGTCCGAGTGCGAGTAAAGGTTCGAAGGAATGCTGTCGCCGCCCGCAGTGTACTGGGCGCGCGTGAGCGGTGTGGAAAGCGTGCCCACGTTTGCCACCACCGCAAGATTCCCCGAATTGAAAAGGGCCTGCGTGTTCGGGAGCTGGGGATGAAACGCGTAGGCGGATTGCGTGGTTTTCGTCGTTACCGGCAGCAAAGTGTTCTGCGCCAGCGCCAGGTTCTGCCGGATCGTCGCGTAATTCTGATAACCGGCGTTGTCGAACGGAATGAACATGTTGTTCGAGTCGTTGCCGCCGAAAAGGAAAATGCACACCAGCGACTGGTAGCTCGACGGCGCGGCCGCCATCGCGTGGATCATGTTCAGGCGCCCGAGCGTCGCGCCCAACGCAAACGACGCAGCCGTGCAGCATCCGGCCCGCATAAAATCCCTGCGCGAAACTTTCGATTTGCGGACCATCTTCACGCTCCTTACTCCTGCAAAGATTCGTCGTACCTTAGTGCCGCACCTGGTACTGCGACGACGTCGCGATCAAGTAGATCGCCGTCTGCGCTTCCGTCAGCTGTTGTTTCGTTCCCGCCGGCACCGCCTGCAGCGCGTTCATGATCGATGTCTTCATATCCGCCGACATGCTGCCGTGCAGCATCAGCCCGTTCAGCGAGTCCAGCATCGACGACGGGTTCGACGCCATTGCCGCCCACGGCGAATAATCGACGGTCGTATCCGCGTTGATCTGGTTGAAGACCAGGTTATTCGTCCAGTTCGCCCGGAAAAGCGCGGTGGACGTGGTGAGAATTTGAAATTCCGGTCCGTACATCGACGTTTGCGGGATCACGTAGTCCGGCGAGTAAAAATTGAAAACGCTGGGTGAATTCAGCGCTTCCTCCCCCATCGTGAGCCCTTCATACGAGAGGCTTGACGCACCACTCTGCGCTCCGAGCGCGCGCAGCAGGCCGACCATATAAAGGACCGGTTCCTGCAGATGGCCGTCCGTTCCAACGGCGGTTGTGGGATCGTCGCCGCGGCGCGCTTCCGGATCCATCAGGATCGCAGTAATCACAGCCTTCATGTCGCCGCGAACGTTCTGTCCGTTGTTGTCAAAGACGGCCGCAACGCGCTGGATGTATTGAGGGCTTGGGTTGCTGGTCACCAAATGCTCGATTAAATTGCGGCACACGAACGGACCAACGTTCGGGTGATTGAAAATGTTGTCGAGCGCGCCGTTCAGGTCTTCCACCGCAGTCTGCCCGGCCGGCAGCAACCCGCCGTTCGCGACGCCCGGATACGTGAGCAGCTGCTTCGCGGTCTGGTCGTGATTGGAATCGAACGCCACCATCGGCCCGATCCAATACGCCGGATTGTATGTTTTCGACGTCGATCCCGGCGTCGCCGGATAGGTCCATCCCGTGAACGCGAGCGCGAATTCCTGCACCTGCGCCTGCGTGTAGGTCGGAATCGGATTCCCGCTGCCGTCCAGCTGCATCGAGCCATCGGGATTCAGCATCGCGGTCCCGATCGTGAAGAGCTGCATATTCTCGCGCGCGAAATTCTCGTTCGCATGATCCTCGGTGCCGGTGGGCTTGCCGTTGTTCACCATGTCCAGCCAATCGCCCATCGCCGGAGACGTGGTGACGTCGCCCATGATCGTCCGGTAGTTGGTGAAAGCGTCCTTGTCGAGCATCTGCATGTACTGCGTGGGGCCGTTGGGGTCGCCGATCTTCTGCGCGCCCACCACAAAGATTTGCGCGAGCGCGAACGCCACGCGTTGCCTCAACTGATCCTGCGCGTTGAGCGACAGCACATAAAATCTCTGTTGCACGATGCCGTAACCCATTTCGCCGGTCGCTGGCTGCGGCCACGGCGTCACTGGCGCATTCAGCTGGCTCGTTAGAAAAGGTTGCAAGCCGCTGTATTCGACTTGCGTGATCAACGCGGGAGTGGGGCCGAAGGTGGTCTGCTCAAGGAATCGCGCTGCCGCCGCCGTCGAAGCTTGCGGCGTCGTGTTGCCTAGCACGTTTGCGCTGGAACTATTAGAACCTGCCGCGCCGGGATCGGGATTTTCCACCGTCACCGTCACAGTTCCGATCTGCGCGGTCGTCGAAGTTCCAGTCGCCACGATCTTCGTCGCCGAAATCGAAGTCACCGTCAACGTCATCGAGCCAAACGACACCGTTGCGCCGCTCACAAAATTCGCGCCTGAAATCGTCAGTGTGAATGCGCCCACCGGCATTTGCGCCGGGCTCACGCTGCTGATCTGCGGAATCGGATTCCAGATCGCCACCGAACTTGATCCGCTCACGCTCGTCTTCGAAGTTTCCGCCGCTGAAACTGTAATGGTGTCTGGCGTCGGCAGAGTCGAAGGCGCGGTGTACACGCCGCTCGATGAAATTGTTCCCAGCGTGGAGTTTCCGCCGGCCACACCGTTCACGGACCACGTCAGCGGCTCGGTCGTGATCGAAGGCACGAATGTCTGAGTATTGCCGATGCGTACGTCGGCCGTCGTGGGAGAAATCGTCAGCGTCGTCTTATCGGGCGGAGGAGCGCTCGTGGTACCGGTCGGCGACATCGCGCAGCTCGCCGTGGTGATCGCTACCAGGATCAGTGGGACTACATTCCAGCGGCGCACAAATCCTCCTCAATGAACCCGGAGCGCAGAAAATGAGTCCATCGGCATAAAACTCGAATTCAGTTACGACCACAGGGGCTTATGCAGATAGGGCTTGGTGCGTCGCACCTAAGCTCCACCAACAGTTAAGTCGAGGCTAGCAGTGCGATGAACCCTAATGAAACTGGGCGTGGGAACAGATTTCGTGCCTGTCCGCGAGTACTGGTGATCTGAACGGGTGTCCGAGCGAACAGTTTGCAAAGTACTACTTCACTGGGGGAGGCCTGCAGAGTGGCAGATAAGGGATTTAAAATGTTCGACCGAGTTAGACCGCGCCAGCGGCGCCGCCACCCACAAAATGCACGATCTCGAAGCTGTCGTTTGCGGCGACCCTTGTATCAGCCCAATTTGCGCGTGGCAGAATATCGAGGTTGCGCTCCACGGCCACGCGATTCTGGGGCATGCCGAGGTGTTCAAGCAGCGCGCTCACGTTGAGCCCATCCGGAACATCTTGCACATCTCCGTTGATTTTTACCTTCATTGAGGATTAGCCGGCGGCGTGTTCTTTGCGCGCGTGCGCATCGCGAATCGAATTTCGTCTTTCGCTGCATCTGCCCTGGCATGGATCACCAGTGCAAGATCGTCTTTGCCCAGCTGCGGCAACGGAAATTTGATTTTCACTCGTCCCTGATCGTCACACACACCCGCGTGCCGTTCCCCCGTGAGCGAACCTTCGATCAGCGCTTCCACTTGCGCTCCAGATTGAGGCTGTTTATCGGCGCGCCGTGAAACTTCCACGTCCAGCGCCACGTGCCCCGCCGATAGCCACGATCCCGGATTCAGCAGCTGCACCTGAATTCCCGCGGCTTTTACGGCCGCAGCCGCCGCAGCGTTGGCTTCAGCCGCCGCAGTAGCGATCTCGGCGTCGAGTTCGCCGGCGCGTATCGATTCGATTACAGCTTTGTGCTGCTCTGCGACGCGTTTATGAAGTTCTTCCGAGGAAAATTCAGCGGAAGCCGCGAATTGTTCGTAATTGGAAGCTTTGCGATGGAAAATTCGGCCGTTCTGATACACCACGGTGTCGATCGACGGGTGGTTCGGACCGCGGTCCTCCGTTTGCACGTGAAGAACCCGGTCGCCCAGTTTGACGTCGGTATTGAATCCAGAGCTCATCGGCTGTGGTTTCGCGGCCGGATTCGTTGCGTCGTAGCACGGGAGCGGCGCCGCGCCGGCCGGTCAAATTTAAAAAAATGAAACATGCGAGAGTTCATTTGACCAGTCGCACCGCTGCCGCTATTATACCAGCGCGCCGAAAATGAATCCGAGCTACCTAGATAACTATGCGCCGTTGTTGCTGATGTTTATACTCGCCTGCGGTTTGGCGGGCGTACTGGTTATCGCCTCCCAAATCGTCGGCCGGCACAAACGTACACGCGAGAAAGACACGCCTTACGAATGTGGCATACGCCCCACCGGCGACGCCCGCGAACCGATTTCGGTACAGTTTTACATGGTGGCCCTGCTCTTCATCCTGTTCGACATTGAAGCGATTTTCTTGTATCCGTGGGCGCTGGTGTACGGCGATCTGCACATGTTTGGCTTCATCGAAATGATGCTCTACATAGCCATCCTTCTGGCTGGCTACATCTTCCTCTGGAAGAAGGGCGCGCTTAGCTGGGATCGATAGCGCCGCCCCTCGGGATACGAGATCTCTTGGAACCACAGGACATCGAGAAACTGCCCGTAGTGCATAAACTGAAGGAATGGAACGCGTCGGCTGTGGCCGAAGTCCTCGAATTCCGCGGTGAAATCACGGTTGTCGTTCCGAAAGAGGCGCTTTTCAGCGTCGCCCAGTATCTGGCCACCGAGCCCGCCCTGCGGTTTTCCTTGCTTTCGGACATCACCCCGGTCGATAAGTTCCCCCTCGAGCCACGCTTCGAGATCAACTACCACCTTGTTTCGATAGACCGCCGCGACCGGCTCCGCCTGAAGGTCCGTCTGGCGGGCAAAGACCCCTCGATTGCCTCGGTTACCCCGATCTGGCCGACCGCCAATTGGCACGAGCGCGAGGGTTTTGACCTTTTCGGGATCCGCTTTGAAGGCCATCCCGACTTGAAACGCATTCTGATGCCTGATGATTGGGAGGGTTTTCCTCTTCGGAAGGATTATCCGACCGAAGGTTACCGGTAGCAGGGTTTTGGGGAGCACGCAACGATGAGTACCACAATCGAAACACCGATCGGCACGCAGCAAACGATGGTCCTCAATATGGGGCCCCAGCACCCGTCCACGCACGGGGTGCTGCGCGTGGTCATCGAACTTGACGGCGAAGTGGTCGTCAAGGCTGAATCGGTCATCGGCTACCTCCATACGGGAATTGAAAAGTCATTAGAATCAAAGACTTACTCCCAAGGCATCACCCTCACAGACCGCGTGGATTACCTCGCTCCCCTTTCGAACAACCTGGCTTACTGCCTGGCGGTCGAGAAGATACTGGGGATCGAAGTCCCCAAGCGCGCTCAGTACATCCGCGTATTGCTCGCCGAGTTGACCCGCTGCGCCTCGCACCTTGTGTGGCTCGGTACCCACGCCATCGACCTTGGCGCGATGACCGTCTTCCTCTATAGCTTTCGCGAGCGCGAAGAGATCCTGAAGATTTTCGAGTATCTTTCCGGCCAGCGCATGATGACCAGCTACTTCCGGATCGGCGGCCTGGCCCTCGAACCACCCCCTGACTGGCTCGAACGCGTCCAGCGCGTCGTCGATTACCTCCCGGCTCACATCGACGAATACGAGACCCTTCTCACGAAGAACAAAATCTGGCTCGCGCGCACCGTCGGCGTCGGCAATCTATCCGCGAATGACGCGATTGCCTGGGGCTGTACCGGTCCGCTGCTCCGTGCGAGCGGCGTCGCGTATGACGTCCGCAAGGCATTCCCGTACTCCAGCTATGACGAGTTCGATTTCAACGTACAGACCCAGACCGCCGGCGACTGCTACGCGCGTTACCAGGTCCGAGTGGCCGAAATCCGCGAGAGCATCAAGATCGTCAAGCAGGCCATGGCGAAAATCACCCCCGATGGCCCGTTCCGCGCCGAGTTGCCGGGCATCATCCCGCCGTCGCGGGAAGAGATGAAGGCCTCCATTGAGGGCCTGATCTACCACTTCAAGATTTTCACCGAAGGTTTTGCGCCGCCGATCGGCGAGGTATATCAAGCCATCGAATCGCCGCGCGGCGAACTCGGCTACTTCGTGAAGAGCGACGGCTCCCAAAAGCCCTATCGCGTGAAGATGCGCACGCCGTCATTCGTGAATCTGCAGATTCTTCCGACTCTGGCCTTGGGCCGGCTGATTTCAGACGTTGTTGCTTGCATCGGAACCACAGACATCGTATTGGGCGAAGTGGATCGCTAGAAATTTCGCTAGCAGTATCGCGCGGTAAAAAGGCGCGGCTGTAATCTTCACGCATCGCGCAAGCTCCAGACGCGGCAGGCGCGCGGCGAAAAGGATTTATGCAAGTACCTCCGACACTGGAAGCGAAGTATAACCAGCTGATCAGCCGTTACCCGGTAAAGCGCTCGGCGCTGATCCCGATGATGATGTACGCGCAAGATGCCTTCGGCTCGCTGCCCGATGACGTTCTCGCGGACATTGCCGAGCGTCTCGACCTGAACATGACCCAGGTCACCGAGACCCTCGCCTACTACTCGATGCTGCGCCGCAAGCCGGCAGGAAAATTTCACATTCAAGTCTGCACCAACATTTCCTGCATGCTGCGCGGCGGCCAGGAACTGTACGAGCACGTCCAGAAGCGCCTCGGCATAGGCAATAAGCAAGTCTCTCAGACCGGCACGTTCTCCCTTGAAGAGGTGGAATGCATTGGCGCCTGCACCGGCGCACCCGCCATTCAGGTCAATTACGACTTCTACGAAAATCTCGATCCCGACAAGATCGACGCCATCTTCGAACAGCTCCAAGACGGTAAAGTGCCGCCTCCGGTACCCGTGATCACCGGTGGCATTCACGAACGCAACCCAGCCGAAATTCCGGTGATCAGCCAGCGCTTCGGCATGAAGAATTCGCGCTCCATTGACACCTACCTCGCCACCGACGGCTACAAGGCCCTCGAAAAGGCGCTGAAGGAAATGACGCCCGACCAGATTATCGACGAAATGAAAAAGTCGAATTTGCGAGGCCGCGGCGGCGCCGGATTCCCCACGGGCATGAAGTGGAGCTTCGTTCCCAAGAACATCAATAAGCCGCGCTACATCCTCGCCAACGGCGACGAAAGCGAGCCGGGCACCTCGAAAGACCGCCCCTTACTTGAAATGGATCCGCACCAGCTGATCGAAGGCACGATCATCGCCGGCCGCTCCATCGGCTCCAATCAGGGCTACATCTACATTCGCGGCGAATACCGCTACATCATCGACATCGTCGATATCGCCATCAAGGAAGCCTACGACCGCGGCTACCTCGGCAAAAATATTCTCGGCTCGGGTTTCGACTTCGATCTCTACACCCACACCGGCGCAGGCGCGTACGAATGCGGCGAAGAATCCGCGCTGATGGAATCGCTTGAAGGCAAGCGCGGCTACCCGCGCATCAAGCCGCCGTTCCCCGCCGTCGTCGGCCTGTACGGCTGTCCCACGGTGATCAACAACGTAGAGACGCTCAGCACCGTCCCCGCTGTGATCCGCAAGGGCGGCGACTGGTACGCCAGCCTCGGCACTCCAAAAAACGGCGGCACGCGCCTCTATTCGATTTCCGGCCACGTGAATCGCCCTGGCATTTACGAACTTCCGCTCGGCTTCCCGCTTCGCCGCCTGATCGAGGAAGTCGCCGGTGGCGTACGCAACGGCAAAAAACTCAAGGCCGTCGTTCCCGGCGGCAGCTCCTGTCCGCTGCTTTCCGCAGACGAAATTGACGTCGCGATGGACTATGACTCCGTCGCGAAAATCGGCTCCATGCTGGGATCCGGCGGCACCGTAATTCTCGACGAAGACACCTGCATGGTCGATTTCGCGCGCCGCATCATGCATTTCTACGCGCACGAATCCTGCGGCTGGTGCATCCCCTGCCGCGAAGGCACCACCTGGCTGCGCAAAATGCTCGACCGCTTCCACGATGGCGGCGGCCGCGCGGAAGACATTCCATTGATTGACGACCTGTCAAAGAATATGCTCGGCCGCACTTTCTGCGCGCTCGGCGACGCGGCCGCCATGCCCACGATCAGCATCGTCAAGAAGTGGCGGAACGAGTTCGAAGACCATCTCCACGGAAAATGCGCCTACAAACCCGCTGAAGAAATTCTCGGGGCGCACTAGGACAAGAATGGCTGAGCCGAAGCAAATTAAATTCACGATCAACGGCGCCGCGGTCTCTACCACCGAAGGCACGCTGGTGATCGAAGCCGCGAAGGCGCAGGGCGTCGAAGTTCCTTCGTTCTGCTACTACCCGGGCCTCGCCCCTCAGGGCGCTTGCCGCATGTGCCTGATCGAAGTTGAAAAGATGCCGAAGCTGCAGACCGCATGCACGCTGGTCGCGACCGAAGGCATGGTCGTTAAGACCGACACCGAGCAAGTTCACGGCGCCCGCAAGAACATGATCGAATTCCTCCTCTCCAATCACCCGCTGGATTGCCCGGTCTGCGATAAGGGCGGCGAGTGCGAATTGCAGGACATGACGTTCCGCTACGGCCTCGACCACAGCCGGTTCGCCGAAGAAAAGCTGCACTACCCCGAAGAAAAGTGGTCGCCGCTGGTTTATTACGATGCCCCGCGCTGCATCATGTGCTTCCGCTGCGTCCGCATCTGCGACGACGGCATGGACGTGAAAGCTCTGGGCGTCGGCGCGCGCGGCGTGAACTCCGTCATCATCCCCAACGAACCCGGCCAGCTTGCCTGCGAAGAGTGCGGCATGTGCATCGACATCTGCCCGGTTGGCGCGCTCACCAGCGGCACCTATCGCTACCAAACACGCCCCTGGGAAATGCAGTACGTCTCGAATCCCTGCACCCACTGCTCAAACGGCTGCAAGACGACGCTCAGCGTCCGTAACAACGAGATTCTCCGCGCCAACAATCGCGACCACTCCGGCATCAACGACGAATTCCTCTGCGGCAAGGGCCGTTTCGGTTTCGACTTCACCTCGAACCCCGCGCGCGTCCGCCAGCCGCTGGTTCGCAGGAACGGCAAGCTCGAGCCAGCCACATGGGAAGACGCTCTCGAAGAAGTTGCGCGCCGCTTGAAACAGGTCCGCGATACGCACGGTGCGAATTCGATTGGCGTGATCGGCTCGAATCACACCACCAACGAAGAAAACTACCTGCTCAACCGTTTCGCGCGCGTCACGCTCGGCACCAACAACCTCGATCATCACCGCACCGCCGATTACGTCGGCCTCGCTTCCCTGCTCGGTCCTGCCGCAAAGGACTCGCTCGCGACAATGGCCGACGTGTACAACGCGCAGACCGTTCTTCTCATTGGCAACGACGTTACGCAGCAGAATCCTTTCGTCGCCTGGCAGATTCGCACCGGCTTCCGCCACCACGGCACGCGCCTCTACGTCGTCAACGGTCGCGATAGCAACATTCACCGCAAAGCCGCCTATCTCGCTCGCGTTCCGGACGGCCAGGAACGAGCCGCCGTGAAGTGGCTCGCCAATGTCGAAGGCAATTTCGACGCGCCGACCACCGAAGCGCTCACCAAGCTCAAAGCCGAACTCGAAAAAGAGACCGACGTCGTGGTCATCTTCGGCGCCGACATTCAGGGCGCAGCGTTGCGCGACCTCATCTCCTTCTCCTCGCGCCTCGGCGGCAAAACCAAGTATATGGCCCTTGGCGATTACTCGAACTCGCGCGGCGCTGCGGACATGGGCGTCCTGCCGAATTACTTGCCCGGCTACGCTCCGCTCTCCGATCGCGCCGAACGGGAACGCTACGGCAAAATCTGGGGCGGCGAAATTTCCGATAAGCCCGGCCTCACTGCCGGCCAGATGCTTGAAGCCGCGGCTTCCGGCAAACTGAAAGCTCTATACGTCGTCGGGTCAAATCCGGTGAAGACGTTCAAAGTCCCGCAAGCCGATAAGCTCGGCGGCCTCGACCTGCTCGTCGTACACGATATGTTCCTCACGGAAACGGCGCTTCGCGCCGATGTGGTATTGCCGGCCGCGTCCTCCTACGAAAAGGACGGCACGCTCACCAACACCGCCGGCCAGGTGCAGATGACGCACCGCTCCATCGATCCGCAGGGCCCGCGCAGCGATTTCGACTTGATCCGCATCCTCTCCCACCAGCTCGGCATGCTCGGCCTCGGTACGCCGATCAAGCTGCGCACCGCCGAAGCGGCACTTGAGGAAATTCGCTCGAACGTTCCTGGTTACGACGTCTCAATCGCGGCGCTTCTTTCCGGCGCGGCGCTCCAAAATAGCGCCACATCACGCACGCGCGACGCGGCCTACGACGTGCCGCTCGGAAATATTTTTTCTTCCAACGATTTTCTCTTTACGAGCGGCACACTTGGCCGTTACTGTTCCAAGCTCGAATCGACCAAAGAGGCAAAAGACAGGCCGTGGAGTTCTTCAACCAGCACCCAGACGTTGCATTCCTGGTGGTCTCGCTAGTTAAAATTGCCGTTCTGCTTTTCGTTGTAATGACGGCGCTGGCGTATCTCACCTGGTTTGAACGGAAAGTCGTCGCCCACATCCAGTCGCGATGGGGCCCGTACTATGTCGGAGCGCACGGCCTTTTGCAGCCGCTCGCTGACGGCGTGAAATTCCTTTTCAAAGAAGACGTCACGCCTCCGATGGCCGACAAGTTCGTCTATATCCTCGCGCCGTTCATGGCTCTGGCTCTGGCGCTCACCGCGATCGCGCTGATTCCCTTTGGCCCCCCGACGCTCACCGTCATGGGCCAGCCGATTTTCGTCATCGCCAACGTCAGCATCTCGCTGGTTTTCCTTTTCGCGATCACTTCGATCGGCGTTTACGGAGTCGCTCTCGCCGGCTGGTCGTCCAACAGTAAATACCCGCTGCTCGGCGGCGTCCGCAGCTCGGCGCAAATGATCAGCTACGAAGTATCGATGACGCTCTCCGTCGTCGGCGTGCTGCTTCTCACGAGTTCCTTCGGATTCAACGACATCATTGCCAAGCAGGGCGGGTCGATCCTGCACTGGAACGTTTGGCCGCAGATCGTCGGCTTCTTGTGTTACCTCACGGCCGCCGTCGCGGAAACCAACCGCGTCCCGTTCGACCTTCCTGAAGCCGAAACCGAACTCGTCGCCGGATTCCACACCGAGTATTCGTCCTTCAAGTTCGCGATGTTCTTCATGGCTGAATACGCGAACATGATCACCGTCTCGTGCCTTGCCACGATCCTCTTCTTCGGTGGCTGGCAGTCGCCCTTTCCAGACACTTGGACCTGGCAGAATTATCTGCCGTCGGCCGGACTGCTGCTTCTCGGCGCATACTGCGCTTACGACAGCATCGTGTACATGAAGGGCATCGCGCGCATCCAGCTCACCGTCGTCACGCTCGGCGCGCTTGGCGGCGGGGTGCTCTGCCTGATTCCTGCCATTCACCCGTACATCATTGGCGTATTCTGGTTCGTCGCAAAACTTCTGGTCTTCATGTTCTTTTACGTGATCGTTCGCGGCACATTGCCGCGTTTCCGTTACGACCAGCTTATGTCGTTCGGCTGGAAGTTCTTGTTGCCGGTTTCGCTCGCGAATCTGGTGATCACTGCTCTGGTGATTATCTTGAGGCACGGATGATCTCGCTTCCCTTCATCCTGTTTTTCTTGCTGGCCGCGCTGGCCGTCGGCGCCGCGATCACTCTGATCGTCGCGCGTGAGCCGATTCACAGCGCCCTGTCGCTGATCCTCGTGATGATCTCGCTCGCCGTGCTCTACCTTCTGCTCGGCGCTGAATTTATCTCTGCCGTTCAGATCATCGTGTACGCCGGCGCCGTGATGGTCTTATTCGTTTTCGTCATCATGCTGCTGAACGCAGGCGTCGAGGAGCGCACCGATTTCTCGAAGCTGGCGAAGTGGGTCGGCCCGGTCCTGGCGTTCTTCATGATCGTCGAGCTCGGCGTCTGGTTCTCGCGGTCGGCCATCGGCCGCACCGTCGCCAATGGGCCGGACAGCGGCACCGCCGCCTCCACCATTGGCCTTTCGAAGATGATTTTCCAGCAGTACCTGCTTCCGTTTGAAGCGACGTCGATCCTGATCCTTATCGCGATCATCGGCGCGCTGGTTTTGGCGAAGAAGGGCGAATGAACTTTAGCGTGATCCCGATTTCGTATTATCTCGTGCTCAGCGCCGTGCTGTTCGGCCTGGGGATACTCGCGTTTGTTTTCAAGCGCAACATCATCACCATCTTCATGGCCATCGAGCTGATGCTCAACGCCGTGAACCTTGCGTTCGTGGCTTTCGCCCGCGCGCACAACCAGCTCGACGGCCTGGTCTTCGTCTTCTTCGTGATCGTCGTGGCTGCGGCGGAAGCGGCGGTGGGCCTGGCAATCGTGATCAGCGTCTATATCAATCGCCAGACGCTCAACATCGAGCGCATCAATCTTTTGAAATTCTAATGCCTATACTCGAACATCTCTGGATCATCATCGCGCTGCCCCTCATCGGCTCCGCGATCAACGGCCTGCTCGGCAAGAAATTCTCGAAGCCGGTCGTCAACGCTGTCGCCATCGGAGCGCTCACGCTGTCGTTTCTCTGCGCCATCGAAGCCGTCCGCGAATACCTCGCGAACGGCCAGGGCCTTTTTGCAAAAACCTTCTTCACCTGGATTCACGCCGGCATTTTTCAGGTGGACTATCGCCTGCAAGTCGATCAGCTCACCGTCGTGATGTTGCTCGTGGTCACGGGAGTCGGCCTTCTCGTCCACATTTACTCCGCCGGCTACATGGCTCACGAGGAAGGCTACTACCGCTTCTTCTCGTATCTGAATTTGTTCGTCTTCTTCATGCTCAACCTCGTCCTCGCCGCGAACGTGATCGTGATGTTCGTCGGTTGGGAAGGCGTGGGCCTCTGCAGTTACTTGCTGATCGGTTTCTGGTTCCTGAAGCAGTCGGCCATCAGCGCGGGCAAGAAAGCATTCATCACCACGCGCATCGGCGACTTCGGCTTCACCGTCGGTATCATGCTGCTGTTCTGGACGTTTAAGTCCGTCGATTACGCGGAGATTTTCAAGAAGGCCGCCACGATGTCCATCGAACCCTGGGGCCTTGGCACGATCACCGTAATCTGCCTGCTGCTCTTCACCGGCGCTGTCGGAAAATCCGCGCAGCTTCCCTTGTACGTCTGGCTGCCGGACGCGATGGAAGGCCCCACGCCGGTCAGCGCGTTAATCCACGCGGCTACGATGGTCACCGCGGGCGTTTACATGGTCGCGCGCATGAATCCGCTGTTCTCGCGTGCTCCTCTCGCGATGTTCATCGTCGCGCTCATCGGCGCTCTCACGGCATTCTTCGCGGCGACGATCGGTTTGCTGCAGACGGACATCAAGAAAGTCCTCGCCTACTCCACCGTCTCGCAGCTCGGCTACATGTTCCTGGCCTGCGGCGTCGGTGCTTATGCTTCCGGCGTGTCCCACCTGATGACTCACGCTTTCTTTAAAGGTCTGCTCTTCCTCGCAGCCGGCAGCGTAATTCACGCCATGGGTGGCGACCAGGAAATGCCGCACATGGGCGGCCTGCGCACCAAGATTCCCATCACTTTCTGGACGATGTTCATCGCCACCTTCGCCATCGCCGGAATCCCCGGCTTTGCGGGCTTCTTCTCGAAGGACGCGATTCTCGAAGCCGTGAAAGACGGCCCGAACGCGAATGTCTGGCTCTGGCTGCTCGGCGTTGTCGCCGCGGGCATGACTTCCTTTTACATGTTCCGCCTGATCTTCCTCACCTTCTTCGGCAAGCCGCGCTACGACGAGCACAAAGTTCATGTGCACGAATCGCCCGCAAGCATGACGGGGCCGCTCATTGTCCTCGCGATTCTTTCGACGATCGGCGGTTGGTTCGCCGCTCCGAAGCTGGTCGGCGGCCCGGACCACTTCACGAATTTCCTGCACCCGGTTTTCGCCCAATACGCGCCTGAGTCCGGTGCCTCGGTCTCTGAAGCCGCGGGGGAGGTTGGCTCGCCCGCCATCATTCTGCTTCACGCGCTCACCGGCTGGCCCGTGATCGTCGGCCTGCTGGGCCTCGCGCTCGCGTGGTGGTTCTACATCAAGAGCCCAGACACACCCAAGAAGCTTGCGCAGTCGCTCAGCGGCCCCTACAAGCTGATCCACAACAAATACTACGTGGACGAAATCTATAACTTCCTGATCATCCAGCCGCTGCTCTGGATCTCGACGCACGTGCTCTGGCACTTCATCGATGAAGGTGTGATCGATGGCACTGTAAATGGCACCGCTCGTGTCGCTCGCGAGACCGGCAGCCACGTGCGCGAATTGCAGTCCGGTAATACGCGCAGCTATGCAACCTGGGTAGTGATTGGAGGAGCCGGCGTGACGGTGTTGATGCTCGGACTCTGGGGGATGGTGCGCTAACGTGACCCAATCCTACCTACTTACCCTGATCACGCTGTTCCCGCTCTTGGGCGTTCCGGCGCTATTGATTCTGCGCTCGGAAGACCACACTTGGATCCGCCGCATCGCGCTCACCGTCTCGCTCGTCGAGTTCGTCATCTCGCTCTGGCTGCTCCGCGGCTTTGACATGGCGAATCCCGGCTACCAGTTTGAGGAATACCGCAGCTGGATCGGCCAGGCCATCCACTATCACATCGGGCTCGATGGCATTACGCTCTTCCTCGTCCTGCTCACCACGTTCCTCACGCCGATCGCGATTCTCTGCTCCTGGAATTCAATTCACGAAAACGTGAAAGGCTTCTTCGTCGCCATCGTCATCATCGAAACCGCGATGATCGGCGTCTTCGTCTCGCTCGACCTGTTCCTCTTCTTCTTGTTCTGGGAAATCACGCTGATTCCGATGTACTTCATGATCGGCATCTGGGGACACGACCGCCGGATCTACGCCGCCGTGAAATTCATTCTGTACACGATGTTCGGTTCGATCCTGATGCTGGTCGCGATTCTCTGGCTCTACAATCTGAGCGGCACGTTCGACTACCCCGCGATCCTCGCGCAGCTGCGCAACGGCACGCTGCACATCGCGCCGCAGACCGAACTTTGGCTGTTCCTCGCATTTTTCCTGGCCTTCGCGATCAAGGTGCCGCTCTTCCCACTGCACACCTGGCTGCCAGACGCTCACACCGAAGCTCCCACAGCCGGCTCTGTGATCCTCGCGGGAGTAATGCTGAAGCTCGGCACCTACGGGATGCTCCGCTTCTGCACCACGCTGTTCCCGTACTCGGCGCACCGTTGCTCCCGATGGATCGCCGTGCTCGCCATTATCGGCATCGTGTACGGCGCGCTCGTCGCCACCGTACAAACAAACTACAAGCGCCTCATCGCCTACACCTCGATCAGCCACTTGGGCTTCGTCGTCCTCGCGATCTTCGCATTCACCACGATTTCCGTGCAGGGCGCCGTGTATCAGATGGTCGCTCACGGCATTTCCACCGGCGGCCTGTTCCTCGGCCTCGGCATGATTTACGATCGCCGTCACACTTACGAGATGAAGCAGTTCGGCGGCCTCGTCAACCCGATGCCGGTCCTGATGGCGTTCTTCCTGTTCATCTGTCTTTCGTCGCTCGCTCTTCCGCCGCTGAATGGTTTCGTCGGTGAATTCCTGATCCTCATCGGCGTATTCGAGCACCACCACTTCTGGGCTTCATGGGCGGCTTCCGGCGCGGTGCTCTCGGCCATTTACCTGCTTTGGTCGTATCAGCGCGTCGCGCTCGGCGAAGTCACTGTGGAAAAGAATCGCGAGCTGCCCGACGCATCACCGCGCGAGCGCCTGATCCTCGTCACCATCTCGCTCGCCATCATCGTCATGGGCGTCGGCTCCACGCTGCTCACCAGCCGCATGGAACCCTCCGCGGATCGTCTTCTGAAAGAAACCACGCGTACCGGCACGATCGAGTACGGCGTGCGTCCGCCGGTTTATACGCCGCGCACCGGCGTTGATCGCGCGGCATCGCCTTCGGCGAACGCGCAGGCGCAGGTCACGCTGCTGCCTGCTGTTGCTGTTGCGCAGCCGGTCACGTCGAACTCCGGGCAGGTGGCGCGCTAATGCACTTTTCGCCGCAGTACCTCATCGACCTGCACCGCATTGCCCCGGAAGTGATTCTCTGCTTCTTCGGCATCGTCATCATGTTGCTCGACCCGCTGGTCGGCCCCACGCGCCAGCGCGCGCTCGGCTGGCTGGCCTTCATCTGCACGCTCGTTGCCATCTTCGGCGTCCACCTGATGGACTTCGTTACCCCCGCGGGCGGCCCCACCGGCGCGTTCAGCGACGTGATCCGCGCCGACAGCTTCAGCATGTTTTTCCACCTGGTAATTCTCGTCGCCGCCGCGCTCTCGATCCTCGGCTCGATCGACTATCTCCAGGAAGAAAACATCCAGAAGGGCGAATACTACGCGCTCGTCTTGTTCGCCTCCGCCGGCATGGGCATCCTCGCCGGCGCCAACGAGCTCGTCACCGCCTTCATCGGTCTCGAACTCAGTTCCATCTCGAGCTACATCCTCGCCGGCTTCCGCCGCCGCGCCATGAAGTCCAACGAAGCCTCGCTGAAATATTTCATTCTCGGCTCGTTTGCCACGGCCTTCTTCCTGTACGGCATCGCCATGACCTACGGCGCCACCGGCACCACGAAGATCAGCCTCATCGGTGACGCGCTCGCGGGCGTCGTCGCCGGCGGTCAGGTCGTCCCGTCGCTCGCGGTCCTGGGCCTTGCCATGATGTTCGTCGGCCTCGGCTTCAAAGTCGTCGCGGCGCCGTTCCAGGTTTATGGGCCAGACGTTTACGAAGGCGCGCCCACGCCCGTCACCGCGCTGCTCGCTTCCGCGCCCAAGACCGCCACCTTCGCAATCATGCTTCGCGTGTTCTACGTCGCATTCGGCGCCGCGCAGCCCTACTGGTTCTGGGCCATCTGGGGCTGCGCGATTCTCACGATGTTCGTCGGCAATTTCGCGGCGCTCGTGCAGACCAACGTAAAGCGCATGCTGGCCTACTCCTCGATCGCGCATGCTGGCTACATCCTGGTTGCGTTCGCCGCCTCCAGCGAAGCCGGCATCACCGCCGTGCTCTTCTACCTCAGCGCCTACGCGCTCATGAAAGTTGGCGCGTTCCTAGTGGTCACGCACCTCGGCCAGCAGGACGAGCGCCACCTCGATATCAAGGACTACGCCGGTCTCGGCGTCCGCCAGCCCGTTCTCGCCGCCACATTCACGCTGTTCCTGCTCGCGCTGCTCGGCCTGCCCGCCACCGGCGGATTCGTCGGCAAGTTCTTCGCGTTCCAGTCCGCGCTCGACGGCCACACGAGGCCGCTCGTCTGGCTGGTCATCTTCGCCGCCATTAACAGCGTCATCGGCGCCTACTATTACCTGCGCGTAGTCATCTCGATGTACTTCTGGGAGCCTAGCAGCGAATACACTCCCACCAAAGTCCCCGCTGCTTTGGTCTTTGCGTTGGTCCTAGCCGCCGCCGGCACGCTCTACCTAGGCTTACTCCCAGGCCGCATCCTGGATTTCGCCCACACCGCCGCCCAATCCCTGCTGCCCCGTTAGCCACTAGTGGGGTAGCCGGTTCTGGCTGCGCAACGCCAGCAACGCCTCGCCCCATACCTGCTCGCACAATCCGCGCCACGACACGGTCCCCGCTTTCCGGGTGCCGCCCAGCATGAGCGAAGGCGTCAACGCCGGCTGACTTGTCTGCAGGAAGAGCCGCTCGGCTTCGCCGATGGCATGCTGCAGCCTGCACTCTCCCGTCTCGCCGCCGTTTCGGTCTGTATCCGACAAATCTGCCGCCAACTTCGATGGTAATTACACCCTATGGTCTTCATCGACGGCTCCTTCGTTGACCGACTTGCTTCGGTCCTTCAGTCAGAAGTTCACTCCGCCTTAGATCGGAGCCTTCGTTCTTATTCAATCAACCCTTTTCCTCTCAAAAGGGGTGTGTAGCTTGTTCGACGTAATTTATAGAAAGCGGCACATGGCACTTCTTGCGCGAAAAACTCAAACCGCCGCTCAGGAGCTTCGACCAGGTCGGCGTAGCCGCACCCAATTCGTGGTTGGTTTGCACTTGTTCTGTACACGCCGGTCTCGGGTTTGTACCGGGCAAGTTTTGTGCGTGTGCCCGACACCCGGAAAGCGATTGCCCTTGACACTCGTAGCAGTTGCCGTCTACGCTAACGATGATGTTTTCTACTCGTATACAAAGCGTCTCCCCCACCACCGAAACCATGCATAACGCCATCGGCTTCTCCTCCTGGAATTGCGACACTCTTAACGTCCCCGAAGGCGTTGCTCTCGGTTTCGCATCGCCGCTTTTTATTTATTCCCACGTTAAAGGACTTGACCCGCTCCCAAAGGAAAACGGGCGCAGCCGGCCCCTTTCCCTCGACCAACTCGCTCAAAGCCACGGCGTCGCGAATTCCGTCAAAATCGATGTCAAAGGTTTGAGCGATCGCGTGATATTCGGCATGTCTTTCACGCCCACCCTTCTGTCGTTGGCAATCAATCGCATGGTGCCGCATGTCACTTGGCGCTACTTCGAGACCCCAGTCCTTCGCGCGGATTACGAATTCAATTTCCTGGATGGTTTTGAGGCCCGCTTCGTATCGCCGAAATGGATTGGGCGTGATCAGCTGAAAGCTCGCGTCGAGGCGAGCATCGGTTCGTACAGGGGCTGCGACGTCATCGCTCGGTTGAAAACGCCTACCTCATGAAACATCCTCGCATCAGCGTTCTTGTGAATACTTACAACCACGAACGCTACATCGAACAGGCTATCGATAGCATTTTGGAGCAAGACTTTCCTTCTTTCGAAACGGAGATAGTCGTAGTTGACGACGGATCGACCGACAGGACCTCGGAAATCTTGCGCCAGTATGAACCGCGGGTTCGCGTGATTCGCAAGTCTAACGGAGGGCAAGCCTCCGCATTCAACGTTGGAATTCCGGCGACGAACGGCGAGATCGTCGCGTTCCTTGACGGTGACGATTGGTGGCACAAATCGAAATTGAGCGCCGTAGTCGAGGCCTTTGACGGAAATCCAGACGTCGCGGCAGTCGGTCACGGCTATTTCGAGGTTCCGGATCAGAGCGCGCCGACCTCGGTGTTCATTCCCTACAAGATGTGCAAAGTTGACGCCACAACGAAAGAGACCGCCGCCTTCTCCTGCCTCGCAGGCAACCTACTTGCAACAAGTCGGCTAGCTATTCGTCGTGCCATCCTGGATATCATTGGCCCTGTCCACGAATCGCTTATTTTCTGCGCGGATGGTCCATTGCTCTCTCTCTCTGTCGCTCTGGGTGGAGCGATTCTTCTGGACCGCCCACTTTGCTATTACCGGGTGCACTCCGGGAGTTTGTTCACGCATTCGGCCCGCGACAAAGCGAAAATCCTCCGTAAAGCCGATATGCTATCGTTAATCGCGGTAAATGTGCGAGAACGACTAAAACTAATGGGCGTGGCAGATGAGATTGCCTCGGCTATGACGGACCAATATCAGATTCTAGCCGATCGTTTCAGATCCAGTTGCGGAGCGGTAAGCCATCGCGACAATGCAATATTTGAACTTCGCGATTTTCGCGCCAAAGTCGCCAAAGCGAGTCTTCTTTACTTGCTGTTCAAAAGTTTCGTCACGGCCCTAGCCTACGTCGTGCCGAGTGAGCGATTCACTCGCATTCGCGATTGGTACTGCCGCATGAATTTGGGACGGTGGCGGTCAAAAATCGCCCCAGCTGAATCTTTGTCACCCACCGATTTGATTCGCATCATTCCAGCGCAGTCTGAAGAAGCGCGTCAGTTTTTCTCCGAGCCGCTTCGCTAATTAGCCGGGAACAGGGCGAGAAGGGCTGGAGCACGGGAGCCGAGCGCCCGCGCGCCATCCCAACTAGGCGCCGGGACAGATCGGGCAAGCCGCGCTGTAGCAGCGGGCGCCAGCGAACGAGTTGGGGGCCGCGCAAGTTGAAGCACGCGCTCGCGCGACGCCAGCCGCAACGGTTCTGGCCGGCGGCCAGTACGATCGGGGCCTTGTAGCAGCGGGAAGGATTGATGGTCGGACGTAAGAAGCGCCGGCGCGTGCCGCCGTACACACACCCGTTTTCGGCGGTCGACCGGGCGAACCGAGTGTGGTGCTGCGATTTCAAAGGTGGTTAAGGACGCGCGATGGAACGCGGATCGATCCCGTGACGATCGGAGATGGCTGGAGCCGTTTTTTGCAATGCCCGGCAGTGGATGAGACCGACTACGAGCAGGTCCGTGCCGTTTTCGAAGCGGTGCTTCGCGAACGCGGACTGCCCGAGGCGATTCGGCGAGACAGTGGAGCGTCGTTCGCAGCGCGAGCGGTAGCGGAATTATCGCGGCTCGCGGTCTGGTGGATCAAACTGGGGATCGTGCCGGAACGGATTGAAGCCCGCGGTCCGGAGCAGAACGGACGGCACGAGCGGATGCACGGCACGTTGAAGCGCGACACCGCCTCACCGCCGGCAGCGCCAGGGATGTCCCCGGTCTAAAATGTCTACCATGTCCTCGTAAGCACGCCAGCCTCACCTCGCCGATCGACGCGCGCACCCACCCCAAGTGTCGCGCTAGAGACCGCGGCGCAACATTCAAACTCTGTCGCGACGAACCTCCTGTTCAAGATTTCTGTGTAGCGCCGCGGTCTTCGGCGTGGCCTACTGACCGCACTCCCGCAACAACATCACACACCCCAAAAGACAAAAAGCCCGGAAGCTCCTTCGAGCCCCCGGGCCTTCCAAACCAAATCCAATCTTCGTCTGTCGTTCGTGTAGTTAGTATCCGACCTTCACGAACACCACCGCCAGCGTGAACAGCACCAGCGTCTCGATGAACACCAGACCCAGAATCATAGCCGTACGAATCGCGCCCGCCGCTCCCGGATTGCGCGCAATGCCTTCGCACGCAGCCGCGGCCACGCGTCCCTGGCCCAGTCCGCAAAAAGCCGCGGCGATCGCCATCGAAATACCCGCGGCAAATACAATGCCGACCGCAACGTGCTCGGGCGGCTTCCCGGGAGCCGTGGCTTCTGCACCCTGCGCGAGCGCAGGCAGAGCCGCCATTCCGGCCGCAAACATCACAGTCGCAAACTGAATCAACTTCTTCATCGGTGTTTCTCCTTTATGAATGTGCCGTCAGGAGGTGGTTCCCGTCATCCTCAAGCAGCCGGTCTCACACTGAAACGGCGAACATGCCCACTACGTATGGATCCCACAGCGTTATGAATTTGCAGCCCGACGAGGTTTTAGTGCTCTGCCGACGTTGCCATGCCCAGATATAGCGCCGGCAAAATCGTGAAGACGAACGCCTGCACCACAGCCACAAAAAGGTGCAGCAGGATAAACGCCACCGGTATCACCGCCGGAAAAATGTCCAGTGCGGTGGCGATGCCCGGGTGCGTAACCATCAGCGCCTGCCGCGGCGCCATTGTCAATCCCAGGAAGATCAGGTAAATCAGCTCGCTCGCAAAAATGTTCGCCCATAGACGAACCGTCAGCGAGAGCAGCCGCGCCGTGTGGCTGATCACTTCCACCGGGAAAATCAGCCAGGCCAGCCATGGTACAGGGCCCGCAAATGTTTTCGCGTATCCCACCGGACCTAGCGCCCGCACGCCTGAAAAATTGTAGTAAACGAAAGTCAGAATCGCGCACGCCAGCGGCACGCTCGGGTGCCCCGTAGGCGACTGAAATCCCGGCACCACGCTGATCGCATTTGAAAAAAGAATGAAGATACTCATCGCGCCGACCATCGGCAGGTACTTGCGGCTGTCGTGTTCGATATTCTCATCCAGCAGGTCGCGGATGCCCACGCCCATCGAATTGGTCAGCAGCATCTCCATCACCTGCTGCGTTGCGCCCGGACGGTCCGCCCGGATCCGAGGCCGCAGCCACAGGAAGAACAGCGACGCGATCAGGCAAACCAGCAGCGAAGCCGCCACAAAATTCGGAATCGGCAAATTCGGATTGTCCGGCTGTACGTGGATCGCCGCGAGGAGCTTCAATGCCAGCGCGCCGAAGTATTTGTTCAGCAGCGCGGTAAACCAGTTGATGTGTTCCATGCCTCTACTTATTCCCCGAAAAGACGTCTTGAAGTGCTGCCGCGATTGTGCCAGACCCCAACGCCAGAAGTCCTATCAGGCAGGCCAGAATTGGCACTCGGAAGTACTTCACCATAACACATAAGACGAGTCCTATCAATAGGTAACGGCCCATGAACTTCGCGTATAAGCTCACCGGCACGACCGGCTTTGGAGCGCCTTCCTGGGCCCGCGCGGCTATCACAAGCGCACCGAGTGCCTGGTCCATCCACCGGTAATTCAGGCATGCCAGCGTTGTGCCGACCGCCAGTCCAGCGCTCCAGAGGAACTTCTGCATCGCGGCAGCCACGACCACCGCAATCACGCCGCTCGCGATCGTGTAGGTCTGGATTCGTCGGGAATACTGCTCGTGCACTCGCTGCTGCTCTTCCGCGCTCGGGGCCGGCAGTGCAGGACGCGCCGGAGGCGCTGCGTCGACATCAGAATGTTCAGGGTTTGGGAGCGGCGTCTCGGTCATGTTTATCGAGTCGCCTCAGCATATCGCGAACCGCCGCGAAAAAACCAACCGCGCCCACCACCAGCATCAGCCACGGGGCGGTGTGCAGCCACCGGTCCAGCAGCCAGCCAATGAATCCGCCGCCCAGCGCGCCCGCCGCCACCAGAAACGGCAACTCGGTAGCCAGCGCGAACTGCCGCGCCATCCCGCCCACCTTCGATTTCGTTTCCGGGTTTTCGCCGCTCATCTATATCCGCGCAAGTCAGCCACCGCTACCTGTAGAGGCCGGTTCGTTCCGCACTTGGGACGAAGCGGGCGCATTCCCGCACGGTCACCCCCACACCCTCAAGCAACAGCCAATGCAACATCGCCGCTCCATTTGGACTGCGGGAGCGAAGCTACCGCTTTGCCACAAACTGAATCCGCACTACAAACGAAGCCTCGAACACCGCGCGCGAATCCCCTGAGACTTTGATGCCCTCTTATCTGAGCGAAGCCACCTGCAACCCATAGTTCGCCAGCCGCAAAAATTGCTCCGGAAAAACTCCCGCCACAATCGTCACCACCGCCAGCACCCCCAGCGCAAACTGCTGCGCCGCCGGTATCACCGGAGTCGCATGCGCCTCCGTCCCATCGCCACTCCACATCGTAGCCACCACGCGAAAATAGTAATACACCGCCGGCACAATGTACGCCACGCCAACGAGCGCAAGTACCGGATGCCCCGTCCCAATCAATGCACTAAAGATAAGAAGTTTCGCCACAAATCCTGCCGTCGGCGGCACTCCCGCAAGCGACAGCAAAAACAGCAGCATCAGTACCGCCGCCACCGGGCATCCTCGCCCGAGTCCGCGAAGGTCGTCGATCGAATCGCCGATCATCCCGCGCTTCTGCAGCGCCACCACCACAGCAAACGCGCCCAGATTGAAGAACGCATACGCGAACAAATAAAATGCCGTCGCGCGCAGCCCACGTTGGTTCAGCGCGCCATCCTTATCCACCGACGCCACAAGCCCCAGCAGCATGTAACCCACCTGCGCAATCGACGAGTACGCGAGCAGCCTCTTGATGTTCGTCTGCGTCAGCGCTGCAAAGGTTCCCAGCGTCATCGATAGCACCGCCGCCGCCGCAAAAATCGCAATCCAGTCGAGCCGCACCGGCCAGTACACCGTCAGGAATAGCCGCAGCAGCAACGCAAACGCGGCAGCTTTCGATGCCACGCTGATGTACGCCGTGATTGTCGTCGGCGCACCTTCATACACATCCGGCGCCCACTGGTGAAACGGCACAGCCGCCACTTTGAAGAAAACTCCCGCCGCCACCGTAGCCAGCGCTAAGAACGACAGCGCATCCGCATGCGCAAATTGCGTCGCGCGATCCGCGATGTGCAGCTCGATCTTCACGAGGTTCGTCGAACCCGACAGCCCATACAAAATGGAAAAACCGTACGCCAGCACGCCCGAGCTGAACGCGCCGATCAGCATGTATTTCAGCGCGGCCTCGTTCGAGTTTCGCCGCCTCACCAAGAATCCCGTCAGCACGTAGAAGCTGATGCTCATCGTCTCCAGCGCCAGGAACAGCACCGCCAAATCGTTTCCGCACGCCAGCAGCATCATCGCCGCCGTCGCAAACAGAATCAGAGCGTAGTATTCCCCGCGCTGCTCTTCCACCGCATCCATGTACCCGATCGAAAGCAATACCACCGCCGCAGCGGCCGTGAGAAATATCAGCCCAAAGAAAATGAAAAATGGATCGATCACGATCGCGCCGTCAAAGGCTGTCGCCACATCGTGCGCCGGCGTCCGAATCAGAAATAGTGACGCAGCGCTGAACAGCACGCCCACCAGGGCCGTGTACGCGTTCCACGATTTCTGCGCTTTGGTGAGTAGAAAATCCGTCAGGAGAATTGCCAGGCCGAAGAACACCAGCATCGCTTCGGGGAAAACGAAAATGAAATCGTTCCTGGCCTGGTCGAAGATGAGCTGCCAATTCATCTATTGCGCCTTCGCCGGCGTGCCCGTAGCCGGCGGCGCAAGCTGCGCGGGAGGCACCGCGTAGTATCCTGGATTCACAGCCTCTACGATCTTGTGCACCGGCTGTTCGATCGCGCGAAACACCGGCGTCGGATACACACCAATCCAGAATGACAGCAGCACAAGCGGTACCAGCGTCGCAAACTCACGCGCGCTCAGATCGCGCAACGTTTCGTTCGCCGAATTCGTAATCTCGCCGAGCATCACGCGCTGATACAGCCACAGCAGATACGCCGCTGCGAGAATTACGCCCACCAATCCCCACGCCGCCCACTGCCACCGCACTTCAAACGCTCCGCGCAGCACCGTAAACTCGCCCACAAATCCACCCAGCAGCGGCAGCCCCAGCGAGCTCAGCGTCACAATCATGTAGATCGCCGCGAAGTTCGGCATCGGCGTCGCGAGCCCGCCAAACTCCGAAATCACTCGCGTGTGTCGGCGCTCGTACAAAATCCCAGCCAGCAAAAATAGTCCGCTCGTCGCGAGCCCGTGATTCAGCTGTTGCAGCACGCTCCCCGAAAGTCCCAGCGGCGTCAGCGCGAAAATTCCCAGCGTGCACAAACCCATGTGGCTCACCGACGAATATGCGATCAACCTCTTCATGTCCTTCTGCATCAGGCACACCAGCGCGCCGTACACGATCGCGATCAGCGACAGCACCACCATCGCGCCGCGATACGCATTCGCCGCATTCGGAAACATCGGCACCGAAATCCGCATGAATCCGTACGTCCCCATCTTCAGCAGCACGCCCGCCAACAGCACGGACGCCGCGGTCGGCGCCTCCGTGTGCGCGTCCGGCAGCCACGTGTGAAACGGGAACATCGGCACCTTCACCGCAAACGCTACAAAAAATCCCCAGAACAGCCACTTCTGCGCTCGCAGCGCATCCGCGCCAAACGGCGCATCCAGAATCGTGCGCATGTCAAAAGTCCCGCGCGAGTGATATACCGCCAGAATCCCGAGCAGCATCACCACGGATCCCGCCAGTGTGTAGAGGAAGAATTTGATCGCCGCCGAAATCCGCCGCTCGCTGCCCCACAATCCGATCAGGAAATACATCGGAACGAGCATCGCTTCCCAGAACACGTAAAACAAAACGAAGTCGAGTGAGAGAAAAACGCCCAGCATGCCCGTCTGCAGTACGAGCATCGCCATATAAAATTCTTTCTCGCGCTCGCGGATCGCATTCCATGACGACAAAATCGCCACTGCACCAAGCACCGTCGTCAGCAGCACCAGCACCAGGCTGAGCCCGTCGATTCCCAGCGTGTACCGCACGCCAAGCGACGGAATCCAGCTGTGGTCGCTCACGAATTGAAACCGCGACTCATCCGCTCCCGCGCGATACCGCCAAATCAACGGCAGCGCCACCACCACGCCCAGCACGCCGAACGCATTCGCTACGAGGCGCTGCATCTCCGCTCTCGCGCGCGGAATCAACAAGATCACCAGCGCGCCCACCAACGGCGTGAACAGCACCACATTCAAAATGTGCGAACTGCTAGTCTCCAAATCTCTCTCCGAGGCCGCCAAACTTCACACGCAAACAAAACGCCGCGACATCACCGCATCGCATGCGCCGCCAAATGATGCGCCAGATAAAAGTAGTACCCAAACAATCCCACCAGCCCCACCACAATGAAAAGCATGTACGCCTGCACCCGCCCCGTCTGCACGTACCGCGTAATCGCGCCAACAACCTGCGCTCCCACCGCCCCAGCGCGCACCGTGCCGTCGATCCCCCACTTGTCCCACCATCCTGCCGCACGCGACGCAGCTCTCACCGCCCACGCCGTCCCGCGCACGCCAACTCCGTCGATCACGTGCCGGTCCAACGCACCCAGCTCCAACGCCAGCTTCTTCACTCCACTCACAAACACTGCGTTGTAAAACGCGTTCACGTAGTAGCCGTGCAACACCACCTGGTGAAACTTCCCGAGCCGCTGTGCGACCACACCCGGCAAATCCGCACGCTTCACGTACAAATACCACGCGAGAAAAATTCCCAGCGCCACAAACAACTCAGACAGCACCATCAGCCGCAGCTGCCCACTCACCGATCCTGCCCCATGCACCGGCGCCACGCGCACGGCATTCGGCGTTCCGATTACCGGCTCGAGAAAATGCACCAGCCGGTCGCTTCCGCCCAGCGCCGAAGGCCAACCGATCCACCCGCCCGTCACCGCCAGCACCGCGAGCAAAATCATCGGCACTAGCATCGTCCTGTGCTTCGCGTGCGACGGCACCGGCATATCTTTGTGCCCGCGCGGCTCGCCGCGAAACACCAGAAAAATCATCCGGAATGTGTAGAACGCCGTCATCCCCGCCGTGAAATATCCGATCACCCACACCAGCACGTTCTGCCGGTACGCCTCGCCCAAAATCAAATCCTTGCTCAGAAATCCCGCGAACGGAAACACGCCCGAAAGCGCCAGCGCCGCAATCAGCGACACCCAGTACGTCACCGGCAATTTCTTCGCGAGCCCGCCCATCTTCCGCAAATCCTGCTCGCCCCCGAGCGCATGAATCACGCTGCCCGCCGCAAGAAACAGCAAGCTCTTGAAAAACGCGTGCGTCATCAAATGGAATATTCCCGCCGCAAACGCGCCCACTCCGCACGCGAGAAACATGTATCCCAGCTGCGAAATCGTCGAGTAAGCCAGCACCTTCTTGATGTCCGTCTGCACCACCGCCATCGACGCGGCCGCGAGCGCCGTGAGCGCACCGACCAGCGCCACCACCAGCAGCGCCGCCGGCGCCATCGCAAAAATCACGCTCGTCCGCGCCACGATGTACACGCCCGCCGTCACCATCGTCGCCGCATGAATCAGCGCGCTCACCGGCGTCGGCCCCTCCATCGCATCCGGCAGCCACACAAAAAGCGGAATCTGCGCTGATTTTCCCGTCGCGCCTGCAAACAGCAGCAGCGCAATGGCCGTCAGCGCGCCGTTCCCCACCGCAAAATGCCCCGCTGCGAGCGCCGGCGCCATCTCCTCAAATCGAATCGTCCCGAGCGTCGCCGATGTGGCAAATATCCCGAGCAAAAACGCCGCGTCGCCCACACGATTCACCACGAACGCTTTATTCGCCGCGTCCACCGCCGCGCGCTTCTTGAAATGAAATCCGATCAGTAGGTAGCTGCACAGCCCCACGCCTTCCCATCCCACAAACAGAACCGCCAGATTCGCCGCCATCACCAGCGTAATCATCGCGAACACAAACAAATTCATACAGCCGAAGTAGCGATACAGCCCGCTCTCGCCGTCCATGTACCCGATCGAATAAACGTGCACCAGAAATCCCACACCCGTAACGACCAGCAACATCACCACAGAAAGCGGATCGACCTGAAACGCCCACTCCGCGCCAAACGGCGCGGGCCTACCACCGGCACCAACAACGTGCATCGGCACGCGTGGCAGCCAATCAAACACCGTTGCGACAATCGTTCGGTGACCTTCAGGCAGCGCGATCAGTTGCGCAAACGTCTCCACCGAAAATAAAAACGCCACCAGTACACTCACAGCGCACGCGTACTCGATCGCGCGTCGCGAAAGCCGACGCCCAACGAGCAACATCGCGATCGCCGTAGCCAGTGGAAACATCGGCACAAGCCACGCATCGCGCAAGAAAAATGGAGCTTCGGTAGTCATTCGCTCTCAGCTGCCACGTCGGGCCGCTACCACTTCAGCAAATCCATCTCATCCGCATGAATCGTCTTCCGGTTGCGGAAGAACGCCAAAATAATCCCCAGCCCTACCGCCGCTTCCGCCGCCGCATCCGCAATCACGAAAATCGCAAACACCTGCCCATCCACCGACCCATATAGCCGCGAAAACGCCACCAAATTGATGTTCACTGCGTTCAGGATCAGCTCGATCGACATCAGCATGATGATCACGTTCCGCCGCGTCAGCACGCCCACCACGCCCACCGCAAATAGCGCGAGGCTCAAAAATAAATAGTGGCTCACTGGAATCATTCCGCTCTCCGCTTCCCCATCACTACCGCGCCGATCATCGCGACCAGCAGCAGAATCGACGCTACCTCGAATGCGAGCACGAAATGGCTGAACAGCGCGTCCGCCACCGTCTCCGTATTCCGCTCTGCGAGCGCCGCCGGCGCCGCCGGCAAATGAAACGTCCTCCGCCCGGCGGTCAACGCCGTCAGCACCTGCATTGCCAGTACAATCGCCAGCGCTCCGGCCACAGTCCACTGCTTATTGAATCGCACCGCGCGCATTTCGATGTCGAGGTTCACGAGCATGATCACGAAAACAAACAGCACCATGATCCCGCCCGCATACACGAGCAGCTGCACCACAAACAGGAATTCCGCCTCGAGCTGGAGAAAAATTCCCGCCGTCGCCAGCAGCGTCGTCACCAGAAACACCGCGGCGTGCACGATGTTCCGCCGCGTGATCATCAGCGCCGCCGATCCCACCGCCAGCAGCGCGAAAAAATAAAAGAGTATGTTCGCGAGCACCATCTACTCGCCTCTCCCGTGCAACGCTGCAGCGTTTTCCGCGGCTGCGTCGTCATCCGCCGCGCTCGACTCCAGCTTCTCCGCCGTCAGCCACGCCGCAAACCCCAGCGTCACAAGCGTCGTCGGAACCAACGAGAAAAGCGGATTCCAATCCCATCGCTCCCGCAGCACGATCGCCACGCCCACTCCGATCACATTCACCAACCCGAGCGGAATCAAAAACTGCCAGCTCAGCCGCATCAGCTGATCGAACCGGTAGCGCGGAAACGTAAACCGGATCCACATGAAGCAGTAAATGTACGCACCCACCTTCACCAAAAACCAAAACCCGCCATGTACTCCCTCGCGCACCGCATCCGATCCAAACAGCGCAGCAAATAAAATCGCCGCGAACAGCACGCACTTCACTCCCGCCGCAGCCATCACGCGCTTCTGCACCCGCACCGGCTGCTTCGGTGCCAGACGAAAGCAATAGAGAGCCAGCGCGATCATCGCGAGCGCCGGCACGACGTCCAGCAACTCCACGTGCGTCCCCGGAAAATGATCGTGATACCGCGTGAGCGGCCTGAGCCATCCGCCGAAAAACAACGTCGTCGCCACGCCCGCCACAACGATTACATTCGCGTACTCCGCCAGAAAGTACAGCGCCCAGCGGAACCCGCTGTACTCCGTCATGTATCCCGCCACGATTTCCGAATCCGCCTCCGGCAAATCAAACGGCGCGCGATTCGTCTCCGCAATCGACGCCACCAAATAAATAAAAAATCCAAACGGCACGTAGAACACGAACCACACACCCTGATCCAGCTGCGCCTGCACGATCTCCTTCATCGATAGAGAGCCCGCCAGCAACAACACAGACACGAGCGCGAGCCCCGCCGCCACTTCATAGCTCACCAGCTGTGCCGCGCTCCGCATCGCGCCCAGCAGGGAGTAGTGGCTGTTTGACGCCCACCCGCCCAGCACCACTCCGTAAATTCCCAGCGAGCTCACCGCCACAATAAAAAGCAGTCCTACATTTAAATCCGCGATCTGAAACACCGGCCCAATCGGCAACGCCGAATACGCCACCAGCGCCGCCGCTACGCTTGCCACCGGCGCGAACCAGAAAATCAGCCGGTCCGCGTTTGTCGGAATCACATCCTCTTTCAACATCAATTTCAACGCGTCCGCGATCGGCTGCAGCAGTCCGTGTGGCCCCACCCGCATCGGCCCAAGCCGCGCCTGCATGTGCGCCATCACTTTCCGCTCGACCAGCACGATGTAGCCCGCGATCAGCGGCAACAGCGCCACGATCACCACCGCGCATAGCACCGGAATGAGCAGACCACGCACTACCGGTCCACCTCGCCCAGCACAATATCGATCGACCCTATAATCGCCACCACGTCCGCCACCATCGCGCCGCGCGCCATCCGGTGAAACGCCTGCAAATTAAAAAACGACGGCGGCCTCACCCGCACGCGATACGGCTGAATCGTTCCGTCGCTCACGATGTAGTAGCCCAGCTCGCCTTTTGGCCCCTCAATCGAGTGATACACCTCACCCGGCGGCGGCTTCAGCACTTTTCCGATGCGCGCCATGATCGGCCCTTCCGGTATCTGCTCGACAGCTTGTAAAACAATCAGCCGCGACTGCCGCATCTCCGCGATCCGCACCAGATACCGGTCGTACGCATCGCCGTTCTCTCGCGTTGGCACTTCAAACTGATATTGGTCGTACGCCGCGTACGGCTGCGCCTTCCGCAAATCCCATTGAACGCCGCTCGCACGCAGCACCGGCCCCGTTACGCCCAGCGCAATCGCATCGTCCGAGCTCAGCACGCCCACGCCCTTCGTCCGCCCCACCCAAATGCGGTTCTCCGTGAGCAGCGTTTCGTACTCATCGATCCGGGCGGCGAGAGCTTCGCAGAATCGTGACACGTCATGCTCGAACGTGTCGTACGTCTCGTACTGCAATCCGCCAATGCGAAACGCGTGCGTCGTGAGCCGCGCGCCGCAATACTTCTCAAAAATCTTCAGAATCTCTTCGCGCTCGCGCATCGAATAAAAAATCGGCGTCAGCGCACCGATGTCCAGCGCATGCGTGCCAAGCCACAGCAAATGGCTCGCGATCCGCTGCAACTCCGCGAGAATCGTCCGCACCACACGCGCTCGCGGCGGCGCCTCGGCGCCCAGTAGTTTCTCCACAGCCTCGCAATATCCCAGTCCGTTCGAAACGGCCGCCACGTAGTCCATCCGGTCCACGTACGGCGCAAACTGCGGATAGCTCCGATGCTCGGCGATCTTCTCCACGCCGCGATGCAGGTAGCCGATGATGCATTCCGAATCGACTACGCGCTCACCATCGAGTCGCAGCTTGATCCGCAGCACGCCATGCGTCGAAGGGTGCTGCGGCCCCATATTCAAAATGATTTCGTTTTCGCCGAGCGCAGTCGTGTCGATCCCGCGCGCCGTTCCGAATCCCGCCGCTTCGCCGCCGGCGTTCATTGCCCGCTCTCGATTCCGAGATGCTCGCGCACCCACTCGGTGTCCTGCTTCAGAATGTCGTAGTCCTTGCGCAGCGGATGCCCTTGCCACTCCTCCGGCAACAAAATCCGCCGCAAATCCGGATGCCCCTGAAACACAATTCCAAATAGATCGAAGCACTCGCGCTCCGGCCAATCCGCGCCCACCCACACGCTCGTCACGCTCGGCACCGGCGCGCCCGCCGCCACGTGCGCCTTCAGCCGCAGACGCTCGCTCTTCGTCAGCGAATATAAATTCCACACCACATCAAACCGCCGTTCGCGCTTCGGCCAGTCCACCGCCGTCACATCCACCAACATTTCGAATTTTTCTTCGTCGCGACACGCCAAAGCAATCTCGCGCACGCGCGACGGCTCAACGATCACAATCACCTGCTTCCGATCGATCGTCGCTTCGCCAATCGCGTCGCCGAATTTCCCGCGCAGCCGCTGCACCAGTTCACTATCGAACGGCGCAGGCGCGGGAGGCGCCTCACGAGTCGGCGCAGACCCCGGCACTCGCCGCGCAGGCTTCGCTGCCGCGGCTTCCGCCTCTACTTCCCCTTTTTTTTGAACGGGAAATTGCAGAACGTTTGACGCGCCGCTGCTCCCGTCCGGCGCGCTCTCGTCGCTCGGCCGCTTTCCGGGAGGATCTTCTTCGCTGCCGTTGCGCATCACCATCGTCGGGGCCGCACCTCA
The DNA here is from genome assembly GCA_963702125.1 of uncultured Acidobacteriota bacterium. Taxonomy (GTDB): domain Bacteria; phylum Acidobacteriota; class Terriglobia; order Acidiferrales; family UBA7541; genus Palsa-295. The sequence goes on along the minus strand of OY969716.1, from coordinate 521,846 downwards.
GTACCGCCGCGCGCGAAGCACACGCGCACAAAGTTACAGCCAGTCCAGCGCACCGTTCCGGTACAGCCAAATGTATCCCACCAGCAAAATTCCCAGAAACACGAGCATCGTCTCCAGCCCATACAAACCCATCTGCCCGAACCGGATCGCCCACGGAAAAAGAAATACTGTCTCGACGTCGAAAATTACAAACAGGATGGCGATGATGTAGAACCGTGTGGAATACCGCCCGCGGGCGCTGCCCTCGATCGGATTGCCCGATTCGTACGCTTCCAGCTTCGCGCCTACGTTCCTCGATTCCGGCCTCACGTACTTCGCCGCAATCAAGGTAACGATGGGAAACGCAGCGGCGAGAACGGCGAATATCAGTATCGGAATGTACTGTGCCGGCATTGTCGTTCCACGGCGAATGCTAGCACAGCGATATAGGGCGCACTATCCGGAATTCCACCCAGTGTGCGCGATTGTAAGGCGAAGAAAAAGTAGGACCCATTCTCAGTGACATTTGCATTTCAGTAGGCATTGTTTCGGCACAGTCTGCTTTCAATCATGCCTCGCCCCATGCAGCACTGACACCGCATGCGGCAACAAATACGCAATCACATCCAGCGATTCCACCGCCCCGCGCGGACTCCCCGGCAAATTAATAACAAACGTCTTCCCGCGAATCCCGGCCACCGCGCGCGAAAGCGTGGCGCGATGATTCTTCTTCAATCCTTCCGCGCGCATCTGCTCCGCAAATCCTGGCACCAGCCGCTCGCACACCGTCATAGTCGCTTCCGGCGTCAAATCGCGCGGACTCACGCCCGTCCCGCCCGTCGTCAAAATCACATCCACGCCGCCCGCGTCCGCCGTTGCCTTCAAATACTGCTCAATCACGGTGCGCTCGTCCGCCACGACCGCCGTCTGCGCGATCGTCCATCCCAAATGGACGCACTGTGCCACCACAGCCGGCCCGGATCGATCCTCAACCGTTCCGGCCGACACTGAATCGCTCACCGTCAGCACGGCGACGCGCAATGGTTGTGCGGGATTAACTTTCTGTGACGGCTGCATCTTCGTCGGCGCTATCGCGCTGGCCCTCGTCCATCAGACGAAGCCCTTCCATCAGAAGACCGGTCGTTGTGCGCGTAATGATGTCGCGCTTGGGTGCCTGGTTGAAATCGATTTCAAACTCGCCATCGGCCCAGCGAATTGCCTGATACACCGCGTCTTCGCCTTCGATCGCGCCGAACTTCGCGTCCTTGCACTGCCCCGCCGAAAAATAAAGGTCCGCGGTCTCATCGCCGCGCCGGATGGAAAGCTGGCACGATTTCTGCCCCATCTCGAGCGACTGCATCAGGTCCATGATGCTCATTTCTTCCAGCCGCCCCTGCACCACGCCCGGCCGCACCTGCCGCTTCTGCAGCTTCTCGAGATGCACGCGATCGACCACCATCTTCGCGCGCTTCACCAGGTCCTTCACGAAAAACGGCTTCGCGATGAACTCTTCCACACCTTCCGTAATCGGCCGCAATTTTTCTTCAATATCGCCGCGGCTCGCCAGGAAAATAAACGGAATCATCCGCGTCTGCTGCCGTCCGCGAATTTTGTCGTACAGCTGGCGCCCGTCGAGTCCGGGCATGCGGTAATCGCAGAGGATCAAATCAGGGGGGTCATCCACAATCTTCAGCAGCGCGTCGCCGCCATCCGCCGCGGCCCGCGCATCGCAATGCGGCAGCAATGCCTTCATCAAAAGGTCGAGGATCAGCGCATTGTCATCGACCACCAAAACTTTGACGTCTTTTACACCCGTCATTTTTTCTGCCCGCGTCCACGCGTTGCGCGCTCGTACGTCCCGCTGCGGCCGCCCGCCTTCTTCACCACGCAAATGTCCTCGATCGTGATGCCCCGCTCGATCGATTTACACATGTCGTAGATCGTCAGCGCCGCTATCGAAACGGCCATCAAGGCCTCCATCTCCACGCCGGTTGGGCCGGTTACCGTCGCTTCGGAGGTGACCTCAATTCCATTCTGGCATAGCTGGGCACGCACATCTACGTGCGTTAGAGGCAGAGGATGACAAAGGGGTATCAGCTCCGAAGTACGCTTCGCCGCCGCGATTCCAGCGATTCTCGCGATTTCGAGCGGACTACCCTTGGGTGATTTCAGCGCCCGGATCGCCTTCAGCGTCGTAGGCTTCATCCGCACAAACGCCCGCGCCACCGCCGTCCGCGCCGTGAGCGGCTTCGCAGACACGTCCACCATCGCCACACGCCCATCCCTGTCGTAGTGGGACAGCTTCGGATTACTCTTTCTCGCCATATGTCCGGGCAGGATCAGTGAGGTCGCGCTTCAGCGCGCTGTAGCTTAGACTTTCGAGTCTGAGCGCGACCAACTCTCAGTTGGTCGCGAGTGTAGCCATCACAACGAATCTACAAAACTCACACTCACCCCCGCACAAACGTTAGAGTGCCTTGTGTGGCATAGACATCGTCTGTGTGCGTTTCTTAAGCCAGCCTAGAAAGTCCCCCGCCTCAACAACACCCGTGCATTCTCGCCCGCGGCGTACTGCAACTTCGACTCATGCACGACCAAAAACGAATTTCCGCGTACCACCGATCCGATGTCCCCCGACCCTTCCCAGTGAATCGCCTCCACCGTCGGCACTCCATCTGGCCAGCTCACCCGCGCTGGCAAAAAATGCGCAAAAGGCGGCTTCTCGTCCAACGGATGCGAAAGCTTCGCCTCAAAAATTGGAATCGGCCCCGCCGCATGCCCGCTCAGCAGATCGATCGCCGGCACCACAATCAGCTCAAAGGTCACCATCGTCGAAACCGGATTCCCCGGCAATCCAAACACCGGCCGGTCGTGGCAGTATCCAAACACCGCCGGCTTGCCCGGCCGGATTTTCAGCCCATCAAAATAAAAATCCGCTTTCAGTTCCCTCAGAACTTGCTCAACCAGGTCGTACTTCCCCACCGACACGCCGCCAGTGATGATTACGATGTCCGCTCTCAACGCCTGCTCGATGTGCGCGCGCAGCGCGTCGTGATCGTCCGGCGCCGCGCCAAGCAGCACCGGCTCGCCACCTGCCAGTGTCACCTGCGCCGCCAGCGACGTGGTGTTCGTATTTCGAATCTGAAATCGGTTCGGCGCGCGATCGAGGGGAATCAGTTCGTCGCCCGTCGGCAAAATGGCCACACGCGGTTTCTTCGCCACCAGCACCGACGACCGTCCCACCTGCACCGCCATCGCCAGCTCGGCAAATCCTAGCCGCTTCCCGCGGTGGATCACCGCTTCGCCTACGCGAGACTCCTGCCCCTCCAGCACGTAGTGCGCGCTGATCCGTGCCGCCTCGTTCAGCGTGACGTACTCGCCATCCACCGTCACGTGCTCGTTCATCACGATCGAATTCGTCCCGCGCGGCATCGGTGCGCCCGTCATCGTCTGCACCGCGGTGCCAGGCTCCACCATACCGTTGTACGGCACGCCCGCGCGGCTTTCGCCCACGACGCGCAGTTTCACACCGGGAGTCGTCGCATCCGCCGCGCGCACCGCGTAACCATCGCGCGTCGATCGATTAAAGGGAGGGTAATTTCTATCGGCGAGAATACTTTCTGCGAGCACGCGTCCGAGCGCTCGCGTTGGGTCGCCCGCGATGTCGATCGTCTCGGTTTCCGGCGGCGTCGGGCACGGTCGTTCCTTCACAATTTCGATAACTTTTGCGCGGGCGTCTTCGTAGGAGAGCATCAAACCAACCTGAGGTTACAGCCTTGAAGTTACAGCTCCAACATTTGCGAACGCTTGGCTTGTGCCTTCGACGTTGCCTTTGCTTTCAGCGCGACCGCGTTTTTCGCGGCCGCGTCATCCTAGCGCAGCGAAGGACCCCTCTTCGCTTTTGCCGTTGCGTTCGGCGTCGTCCAGCTTGCCCTGAGCGTAGCGAAGGGAGGCCGATTCATCGGCCGAAGGATCTCTCTTCGTTTTCGCCGTGCGGATTACTTCCGTTTACAACCACCCCGCGAGCTTCGTTTCCTTCGGCACAATCGTCGCATCGCGCTCGGGCCCCGTGGACACCATGCCAATTTCAACGTCCATGCGCTCGGAAATAAATTTTAAATAATTCCGTGCCGCTTCGGGCAGATCCTTCACGTTTTTGATCCCCGGCGTCGGCGCCATCCATCCCGGCAGCGTCGTGTACACCGGTTCCAGCTCCGACATCGTCTCCACATCGGCCGGAATTTCCGTGATCGTCCTGCCCTTGTGCGTGTACGCGGTGCAAATTTTAATTTCCGGCTGCGCATCAAACACGTCCATCTTCGTCACGACCAGCGTGTCGATGCCGCTCAACATCGTCGCGTAGTTCAGCACCACCAGGTCCAGCCAGCCGCAGCGCCGCGGACGTCCCGTCACCGCGCCAAATTCATTTCCGCGCTCGCGCACCGCTTGCGCGTCAAGATCGGGCATCTCCGTCGGGAACGGTCCGCTGCCCACGCGCGTCGTGTACGCCTTCGTCACTCCCACCACGCCCTGAATCCACGTTGGCGCCACGCCCAGTCCCGTCGCCACTCCTCCGCTCGTCGCGTTGGACGACGTCACGTACGGATACGTGCCGTGATCGATGTCCAGCATCGTCCCCTGCGCGCCTTCAAACAGCACGCTCTCGCCGTTATCCAACGCCTTGTTCAGCAGCACGCACGTATCCGTCACAAGTCCGCGAATGTGCGCCGCAATCTCCAAATATTGTTCGAGCAATCCCGTCGTATCTAGCGGATGCCCATACGCGGCGCGGCTGATCGCATCCTTCTCTGCAATCACGCGCTCCAGCTTCTCCGCAAACCGCTCCGGCGCCAGCAAATCGATCACGCGAATTCCGCGTCGCGCCATCTTGTCTTCGTACGCCGGCCCAATGCCGCGCGAAGTGGTGCCGATCTTCGCGGTTCCCCGCGCCGTCTCGGCCGCCTTATCCATTTCTCGGTGGTACGGAAAAATCAGATGGGCGCGGTCGCTCAGGAAAAGCCGCCCGCGTACATCAATATTCGATCGCTTCAGATTTTCCAGCTCAACCACCAGCGCCGCAGGATCGACCACCGTCCCCGCGCCAATCACGGCCTTCTTGCCCGGCCGCAAAATGCCGCTCGGGATCAGCTGCAGTACAAATCGCTGATTATCGAAAATGACGGTGTGTCCGGCGTTGTGTCCGCCGGCGTAGCGCGCGGTGTAGTCGAAACTCTGCGCGAGATAATCCACCACCTTTCCCTTGCCCTCGTCGCCCCATTGCGCGCCGACGACGACGATGGCCTTCGCTCGCTTCTTATCTGTCAATTCTCGCGCTCCTGCTCACGTCAAGCCGCACTTTGCCGCTGCTTCTCACTCCAGAAGTGCTACAGGTGGGCAAAATTATCGTGCAACGACCTCCAATCCTACCCGTGCCCTCCGTTCAGCGCAAGACCTGCAAGTCACAGCGTGCAATCACGCGAAGCTGCAATCGGCTATGTGGTCGTTCACCATGCCGACTGCCTGCATGAACGCATAGCAAGTCGTCGAACCCACAAAACGAAATCCACGCTTCTTCAAATCCTTGCTCATCGCGTCGGATTCCGCGGTCTTCGCCTGAATCTCTTTCATCGACTTCAGCGCGTTGCGCCGCGGCGCCCCGCCCACAAACCCCCAGATGTACTTATCAAACGTCCCAAATTCTTTCTGCACCGCCAGGAACGCCTTCGCGTTATCGACAGTCGATGAGATCTTCAGCCGGTTCCGCACAATCCCGGGATTCTTCAGCAGCGCCTTCTGCTTCGCCTTGTCATATCGAGCAATCTTCCGAACGTCGAATCCGCTGAACGCCTTCCGGTAATTTTCACGCTTATTGAGAATCGTCTCCCAGCTCAGCCCCGCCTGCGCGCCCTCCAAAATCAAAAACTCAAACAGCACGCGGTCGTCGTGCACCGGCTTGCCCCACTCCTTGTCGTGATACTCGATCATGAGCGGTTTCATTCCCGCCCAATTACACCGCCTCACGGTCCTCGCCGTTTCCGTCATTCCCCGCCTCGCGTCACAAAGCCGCTTCCTGTTTCAGCCAGCGCTCGCACAAACAGTCCGCATACCGCTCGCGCAAACGCGTCAACGCCGCCGGGCGCAGATGCTCGGACTCGCACCAGCAAGATCCGTCTGAAGCTCCGCACGAAAATGAAACGCCGCACCGTGCACACAAACGAAGCGCCGATGACCCCTGACCCAAATTCGGCCCTGAATCACCGGCGCTCATACTCATCGATCTCAAAAAAGCCGCGTTACGACAAGTGCGGCTGCAACGCCTTCACAATTGTTTCCTTCGGTTGCGCGCCCACCAGCTGCGCCGCCACCTGCCCGCCCTTGAACACAAGCAGCGTCGGAATGCCGCGGATGTTGAACTTGCCCGCCGCGTTGATATTTTCATCAACGTTGAGCTTCACCACTTTCAACTTCCCCGCATTCTCTCGCGCAATCTCCTCCACCGTCGGAGTGAGCATGTGGCAAGGACGGCACCAGTCCGCCCAGAAATCCACCATCACCGGCTGAGTCTTGCTGGCCTCGATTACGTCCTTCTCGAAATTCGCATCCGTTACAGCTGACAAAATGTCTGACATGGCTTTCCTTTTTCCGCCCTACGCCGCCGCTGCGTCGTCGCCGCATCCTGCTTCGGCTAACGGCTTATATCGGCACTAGGCTTTAGATGTTGTAACGGCCTTCGGGATTCGAGACCTCTTAGCTGCTTCATACAGCATGACATACGACGCAGCCGAAGCCTTCCAGGAAAAGTCCTTGGCCATGCCGTTCTTCTGCAGAGTCTGCCACACCTTCGCGTCGCGATACGTGCGCAGCGCTTCGCGAATCGAATCCAGCAGCGCCGCGCCTTCGTACGGATAAAACTTAAACCCCGTTCCCTGGTTCGTTTGGTGATCGAAGGCCTGGATCGTATCGTCCAGCCCGCCCGTGGCTCGCACCACCGGCACCGTTCCGTACCGCAGGCTGTAAATTTGGTTCAGCCCGCAGGGTTCGTAGCGCGAAGGCATCAGAAAAATGTCCGCGCCCGCTTCGATCTTGTGCGCGAGCTGATTGTCGTATCCAAGTTTTACTCCAACGCGCCCCGGATAACGATCGGCCAGCTCTCGAAACAGTCTCTCATACTCCGGCTGCCCTGTCCCCAGCGCCACCAGCGAAAGATTTTCGTACATCAGCTCGCCCGCGATTCGCGCGATCAGGTCGAATCCCTTCTGATCCACAAATCGCGAAACGATTCCAACCAGCGGCCGCTCCATGTGCTCCGGCTTATCCGCGGGCAGCTTGAACTGCTGCAGCAGATCCCGCTTGCACACCTTTTTACCGTCGAAATTGTGCGCCGAATATGTCCGCGCGATGAACGTATCGATTTCCGGGCTCCACACCGTGTAGTCCACGCCGTTGACGATTCCCATCACGCGGTCGCCACGCTGCCGGATCACGCCCTCGAGGCCCGCGCCAAATTCCGCCGTCTGAATTTCCTCGGCGTATTTGCGGCTTACCGTGGTCACGTAATCGGCAAAAAGGATTCCGCCCTTCAGGTAATTGATCTGTCCCCAAAATTCCAGCCGGTCAAACGCAAACAGCGAGTCCGGCAAACTCAACTCGCGCAGCACGCTCTTCGGGAACACGCCTTGATATGCCTGATTGTGAATCGTCAGCACCACCGGCAGCGACCGCATCACCGGATCGTCCTGATGCTGCGTGCGAATCAGCACGGGAATCAGCGCCGCTTGCCAGTCGTGGCAGTGCACCACGTCCGGCAGCCACACCCGCTTCATGAATTCGATCGCCACGCGCGAAAATTCGCAGAAACGCGCCGCGTTGTCCGGATAATCGACGCCCGCCTCGCCGTACAGCTGCTCGCGGTCGAAGTAGCCCGGATCGTCCACCAGAAAATATCGAACGCCGCCGACGCTCGGCGCTTCCGCAATCGCTGGGAATCGCAGCTTGTCGCCCAGCGTCACTGTCACGCTGGAAATCATCGTGGACGTAATGCGGTTCCCGCGGTAGCGCGGCAGCAGCACCGCGACTTCGTTCCCCATCTGCGCGAGCGCCTTCGGCAACGCCTCAACGACGTCCGCGAGGCCACCCGTTTTTGAATAAGGAAGCCCTTCCGAAGCTACGAATAGAATCTTCATACAATTCTTCTCAATGTGAGAAAACGCTACCGGACCCCGCCCGTCGCGTCAAGCGCACCGCACCACCAATCACCCGCCCCGCTATTGCCTCTCCCGCAGCGTGGGGTAGGCACTCCTGCCTGCGCAACATCCTCCGCACCCCGAAAAATTGTGTGAGTAACAAGCAGCCCGCAACGATTCTCGCCTTTCCGGGTGCCGCACCCTTTTCATCTCAAAAGGGTGCGCGGCACAGCTCTGACATCATCCTCGCCTCGCCGCCTCAATCCTCGCAACGTCGATCTTCTTCATCGGCATCATCGCCTCAAACGCGCGCTTCGCCTCATCCCCACCCGCAGAGAGCGCATCCATCAGCACCCGCGGCGTAATCTGCCACGAAAGTCCCCACCGATCCTTACACCAACCGCACTGGCTCTCCGCGCCGCCATTTCCCACAATCGCATTCCAATACCGGTCCGTCTCTTCCTGCGTGTCCGTCGCCACCTGAAACGAAAACGCCTCCGTGTGCTTCTGGTAAGGCCCACCGTTGAGCCCGAGACACGGAATCCCCAGCACCGTGAACTCCACCGTCAGCGCGTCGCCCTTTTTTCCTCCGGGATAATCGCCCGGCGCCCGATGAACCCCCGTCACCGCGCTATCCGGAAACGTAGTCGCATAAAATCGCGCCGCCGCCTCCGCATCCTTCTCATACCAAAGGCAAATGATGTTTTTCGGCCTCATCGTCGTCGCTCCTCCATCCGTCACGTGAAATCATACCGCCAACTCGTAGCGTAGACTTCAGTCTGAGCCCTCCGTGTGGCGTCGTCCCGCTTCGCGGGAGTGCGCAACATTAGCCGCACCCCGAGAAATTGTGCGAGCAGAAATCACACCGCGCCTCGCACAAGCCTTTCCGGGTGCCGCACCCTTTTCCTCTCAAAAGGGTGCGTGGCTCAGCTCCAACATCGATGTAGCCACTCACCCACTTGCCGCCGACATTGCGCGTCGTGTCAGCCGCCATGCTATGTGCTAGCCATACCCGCCATTCGCCTCCGCACAACAATCCGCCGGTCTAACCTCTGCATCCAAAACGCAGCAGGCACAGGAGCTCCACATGGAAAAACGCGAACTCGGCAAAAATGGTTTGGAAGTCTCCGCGCTCGGCCTCGGGTGCATGGGCATGAGCTTCGGCTTCGGCCCCGCGGCCGACAAAAAGGAAATGATCGCGCTGATTCACAAGTCGATCGAACTCGGCGTCACATTCTTCGACACGGCCGAGTCCTACGGCCCATTCATCAACGAAGAACTCGTCGGCGAAGCTTTGGAAGGCCGCCGCTCGAAAGTTGTGATAGCCACGAAATTCGGTTTCAAGCTTCCGCTCGAGCCCGGAAAGACGGTCGCCGTTGACAGCCGTCCCGCGCACATTAAAGAAGTCGCCGAAGCTTCGCTCAAGCGCCTGCGCACCGATGTCATCGACCTCTTCTACCAGCACCGCGTCGATCCCGCAGTGCCCATTGAAGACGTCGCGGCCGCCGTGAAAGATCTCATCAAGGAAGGAAAGGTGAAGCACTTCGGCCTTTCCGAAGCGAGTCCGAAGACGATTCGCCGCGCCCACGCCGTGCAGCCCGTCGCCGCGCTTCAAAGCGAATACTCGCTGTGGCACCGCGAACCCGAAGCGGAAATTATTCCCACACTCGAAGAACTCGGCATCGGCTTTGTTCCCTTCAGCCCGCTGGGCAAAGGCTTCCTCACCGGCACGATCAACAAGGAAACAAAATTCGCCGCGAATGATTTCCGCAATATCGTCCCACGCTTCTCGGAGGAAAATCGCAACGCGAACCAGGCGCTCGTCGATCTCTTGACGGAATTTGGAGCCGGAAAACACGCGACGCCCGCGCAGGTCGCTCTTGCGTGGCTGCTCGCGCAGAAGCCGTGGATTGTTCCCATCCCTGGCACCACCAAGTTGCATCGCCTCGAAGAAAATCTCGACGCTGCGAAGCTCGCACTTTCCAGCGCCGACATCCGCAAGCTCGATGACGCCGCCGCGAAAATTCCAGTACAGGGCGAGCGTTATCCCGAGCAGTTTGCGAAACTAGTGGATCGCTAAACGCATCAGGGAGGAATTCGATCCATGGAGATTAAACGAGCAGGATCGCAGCCCAGCGGCAAAGGTCCGGCGGATTGGTTCACAGGCGCTGTGCGAATCGATCCGCTGTTCCAGGCCCCCGATCCGGCATTTGTGCAGGGCGCGCACGTCACTTTCGAGCCCGGCGCGCGCACGGCGTGGCACACTCACCCTCTGGGCCAGACGCTCATCGTCACCAGCGGCCTCGGCTGGGCGCAGCACCACGGCGGCCCCGTGGAAGAAATCCGGCCCGGCGACGTGGTGTGGTTTGCCCCGGGCGAAAAGCACTGGCACGGCGCCACCACCGTGACAGGCATGAGCCACATCGCCATCCAGGAGAAGAAGGATGGCAAAGTCGTCGATTGGCTCGAGCACGTCTCCGATGCGCAGTACGTAAGATAGCGTGCTGCGCAGGCTGTCTCCTCCCGTTTTTATTGTCGATTAGAAATGAATCGGTGCTTTGTTTTGTGTGAGTTGCGGCGGTTTCTAATCCCCTCCATTGTCAATTAGAAAGCTGGCCCCGCCGCGGCTATAGACGCGTGCTACCCGTGGAATAGCCTGCCGCGCAGGCTGTATCCCCTCGTCCACCCGTCGGCACCACCCCGTCCCCCGCTCATCTCGGCGCCGCTTAGTACTTTACAAAAGTAGTGCCGATATGGTAATATCGGCTGGGCTTAAATCGACGCCCAACGTTGCACTCGCATGTCACGCGCCCGCAACTCTCCAGGCGCCGGACGCACTCCCACCGGCTTCACCCCGCCCTCCATCGCAATTTCTAATCGACACTGGAAGGGATTAGAATTCGCCGTAACCCGAACAAAACAAACACCCGATCCATTTCTAATCGACAATAAAAACGCACTTTTTCGCGCTGCTCTCCCCAAGTGGGGTAGCCAGTTTTGGCTGCGCAACGAAGCCCGCGCCTCCTCGCACTGCGTACGCACCACGCCCTCGCGAAGGGTGGCACAGGCCGGAGTTGGCTTGTGTGCCGTTGCCTCCGCCTCTGCTCTTCCTCCTTTGACGTCATCCAGAGGCCCGTTCGCGGGCCGAAGGATCTCTCTTCGGTTTTGCTCTCTCCTCGTCCACCATCCAACCACCCACGCGGCACCTGTAACGGCGGGTCAGCGAAGCGCCCTGACCCGGCAGCCTTTGCCTGCGTGTCTCGCGCCAGTTGCAACCCGACTCACAATTTCTAATCGGAGTGCTCGCCGATTAGAAATGCCCGAAACTTACACAAAACAAAGGACCGGCACCCTTTCTAATCGACACAAATTTACCCACCAATTCGCCGCTTTGCTAAACTCCCCGCTCATGTCCCGCCAAAAAATGGGCCAGCACTTCCTCGGCGACGCCGGCTGGCGCAAACGCATCCTCGATTCGCTCAACCCCAAGCCCAATGAGACGTGGGTGGAGATTGGGCCGGGCCACGGCGAGATGACGCGCCACCTTGCCGGTGACGGCCGCCGCGTAATCGCAATCGAGGCAGACACAGCCCTCGCCGCGGCACTGAACTCAGAGATCGAGTCGCATCCAGACGAGTGGCGTGGCGTCGAGATCGTCACAAACGACGTTCTCAAAGCCGACATCGGCGCAATCATCGGTCCGGCGACTGGCGACGCGACAAAAACATTCCGCGTGTATGGCAGCCTGCCCTACTACATCACCTCGCCGATTCTGCACCACCTCTTCCAGTGGGCCGACCGCATCGCTTCGATCGACATCGTGATCCAGCTCGAAGTGGCCGAGCGCATCGCCGCGAATCCGGGCAGCCGTGACTACGGCTACCTCTCGACAATCTGCCAGTACTACACGCATCCGAAAATCGCGTTCCGGATTCCGCCGGGGGCATTCCGGCCTCCGCCAAAGGTGCAATCGGCGCTCGTCAAGATGACTTTGCCGGGCGAAGGCGCTTCACTCGGCATCGCGGCGCCGGAAAACTTCTTCGAATTCCTGGGCGCGTCATTTGCACAGAAGCGGAAAACGCTGCGGAACAATCTCGTCGCCACGTCGAGCGATGAACAGATCCACCAAGCGCTCGAAAACGCGGGCGTGCGAAGCGATGCGCGCGGCGAGCAATTGACACTCACTCAATTCGCAACAATTTTCAAATCGATTTACAGCTGAAATGGCGCGTCGAAACTTCTACTTCATGTCTTCGAGGATGGCCTGCACGCGATCGGGGAAATTTGAAATGATGCCGTCCACGCCGGCAGCGACGGCGTTGCGAATCTGCTGCGGTTCATCGACGGTCCAGGTCGCAACCTGCAAATCGAGCCGGTGCGCCGCATCAACAAGCTCGGTGGTAATCAAATCAATCTTCGGGCAAAGCTGGCGCACTCCCAGCTCGATCGCGGCTTTCGGCTGGTCCATCGACTCATCTTCGACGAGCAATCCCATCATCAGCGAGGTATCCACCTGCCTCAGCGCTGCGAGCGTGCACTGGTCAAACGACAGCACAATGCTGCGCGCCGCGTCGCCCATCTTATTCAGCGCGCCTACGAGCGAATGATGCATCCCGAGCGCGGAGTCGTACTTCACTTCGAGGTAGAAAATCACGTCGTGCCTGCGGCTGAATTCCAGAATATCTTCGAGCGTGGGAATTTTCTGGTCCATGAACTCGCGATCGAACCACTTGCCCGCGTCGAGCTGCTTCAGCTCCGCAAGTGTGAAATCGTGGACCGGGCCGCGGCCGTTGGTCGTGCGGTCGAGTGTGGAATCGTGCATCGCGACGAAGCGAGCGTCGCGCGTCAGTTGCAGGTCGGTCTCGATGAAGCCGCAGCCCAGTTGCACGGCGCGTTCAAACGCAGCCATGGTGTTTTCAGGCGCGTGACCCGACGCTCCGCGGTGCGCAATCACCCAGGGCTTTCGCATATGGGAGCGATGGTAGCAGGAAAAAGCAAGCGGCCTGTGGACCGGCGTGACGCCATGGCTCGAAGTACTAAACCCTCATTCGCCGCCCGCGCACGCGGAAAAATCGACGACACCCGATGCAGTTCGAGCGCGGTACTGGCACGAACACAGCGCGAAGCTGGGCGAAGCCTCGAAGTGCAAAAGCTTTCCTAATTTCGCGAACTCCTGTGGCACGGGCGACGCGATTCGCGACCCGATTTGGTACAGCGGAAATAGTGCGAATTCCACCTCCCGGCATATTTATGCAAATAGGCGGCTTACGAGGACGGAGAAATTCTTAGCGCAGCCTTAACTTTTGGCGCAAGGATTGCGAAGTCCACCGCGTCCCTCTCGGACGCCTCGAGCGAACTCCCTTCAGAGCCAGCTCGATTGCCAAGATGGAGACAAGGAGTTCGGGGCGATGTCAGCACCAAAAGGCAGCAACGTGATCCAGACGATGCTGAAGCGTCTCGAACAAGAGGAACGCAGTAACAGGGCGCAAGGAACAGCAGGAACTGTCGGCACAATGACGGCGCTGGTGAAACGAACAGCGTCTTGAGGATGTGATTCGACGGCAGCGGCTTCACAGCCGTTCCAAGGCACGGCCGGAGGGCTGATGCGGCGCACGCAGGCGCCGAGCCCAGAAAGGCCGAGCGGGACGGCAACCGCCTGGGGAGGCGAGCGTGGCGCTGTTCGTTCTGGCGATCGTGGCAGTGGTCGTGGCGCAGACTTGGATGGACTGGCGCGACACGAACCGTAAATGGGTAGTCCCCGACTGGGCAAAGGGCATGGCGCTGGCGGGCGCGGTAGCGGCCTCGCTGACGGGCGCAGCCTCGTTTGCCTCCTACTGGATCGGCGACGCAGCCAGCGAAATGAATGATCCCCTTAGTTCGAGCGTGTTTTGGCCGGAGCTAGCCTTCGCCGCCTTCGCGCTGGGCGTGATTATTTACGGATTGAGGACGAAGCGTTTGAAGCTGATGCTCATCCTGACCGGCGTTTTGACCGTCGCGTTTTGGATGGGCATGGCGATGTAAGCCGGCCCTCCCGCCGCACCAATCTCACCGAAAGTTCTCTAGTTTGGCCGGTTAGCCCACCTCTACTCCTCTCCCTAGGACCGCCGTTCGCCGGTAACCAGCCGCCGTTCGCCGAATAGGAACTGACGCCATTCCAGTCCCCGTCTATCCTGCGCTCATGAACGGCATCCGCAAAGCGACAGGAGTGACGCAGATGGCTACCACGGCGCGACCGGCAGCAATCACGACGACAATGGCGGGTTCGAGCTTCCTTTGGGTCACCGCAGCCATGCTGATTCTGGTGGGGGTGGTGTTTCAGGTGGGCGAGCTGGGCCTGAGCCACATTCGCCTCGATAACCTCTGGCTGGTGTCTGTGGTGGCGTCTGACCTGTGGAACCTGATGGCCACGCGCCTCGGCGGCCCCACGGTGACGCAAGTGTTGCGCTACTGGCCGCTGCTTCTGGTAGGGTTGGGGTTCTCCATTATGCTGGCAACCCAGGAGAACCGGCTGAAGCGCGTCGCGCCTGCTCGCAAGGGAGTTCGCTATGGGCTCTGAATATAGAAGCGGAACCAGGCGGTTCAGCTCTGCCCTGCTGATTGGAATCGTATTCCTGGGCTGGGGCGTGGCGATTTTGCTTCACCAGATGGGATTGGTGAGCCGGGTTGTGTTCGACTTCTGGCCGCTGATTCTGGTGGTCTTCGGCATCGCGAACCTTTTTGAAGACGGACGAGGCGGGCGGCACGTGTGGGGCATCGTGATGCTCTGCTCCGGCTTGCTGCTCATGGCCAACGAGCTGGGCCTGCTGCGCGTTCGTTGGGACATGATCTGGCCGGTGATCATCATTGCCGTAGGCATCGTGATGATCTACCAGGCGATGGGCGGCGGTCTGAACTTTGGTGGAAGCCTGAAAGAGGGTTTCTCCAAGTGGACGACAAAAATGGAAGACGTGGATGTGGACGCCTTCGCGGTGTTCGGCGGCTTCAAGCGCAAGCTGCAAACTAAGCAATTCCGCGGCGGGCGCGTGATGGCGATGTTTGGCGGTTACCAGCTCGACCTGCGCAACGCCGACATTTCGGAACCGCAGGCGATTCTGGAAGCGACGTCCGTTTTCGGCGGCGGTGAGATTCGCGTGCCGGAAACCTGGAATGTGGTGATCGAAGCGACCGGAATTTTCGGCGGATATTCGGACGACCGGCACGTGCTGGATAGCGAGCTGCCCCCGAACGCGAAGAAACTGATCATCCGCGGCGTCGCGCTCTTCGGCGGCGTGGAAGTGAAAAACTAGAGCGCGCATAACAATGCACCCGCTGCTCTCTCACATACGACGGCTGCTGCTCTACCTGGTGGTATGGGAAGCGATCACAGCCGTCGTAGCGTACCTCTTCACCGCGACGGGAAATATTTCCGGACGCGAAGCCAGTGTTCTGGCGTTTCCGCTGTGTTTGCTTTACGCGTTCGTGTGCCTGAGCGCGTGGTACACGTGCCGCGTCACGCCGCTGGATAAATCGACGCTTTCCAAAGTGCTGCTGGCGCACGGCGGCGGCGCGATGGTGGCCACGGGATTGTGGGTGGTGGCAGCGCGGTGGTATTCGCATGCGCTCACGCGGTCGGGCGCCTTTCCTGGACTCGACGAGCGGTTCTGGCCGGAAATTCCGTTGCTGGCGGTGACGGGCATACTGCTCTACTTGCTGTCGGTGGCTTTCTACTACGTGTATTTGACGTTCGAAGCTTCGAAGGAATCGGAAGCGCGGATGATGAAGGCCAGCGTGCTGGCGCGCGAGGCGGAGTTGAAAGCGCTGAAAGCGCAGGTGAATCCGCACTTTCTGTTCAACAGTTTGAATTCGATTAGCGCGTTGACGACATCCGATCCGGCGAAGGCGCGCGAGATGTGCATCCTGCTGGGGGATTTTTTGCGGCGGACGCTCGGCCTGGGCGAGAAGCCAGCGATCCGGCTCGAAGAAGAGTTGTCGCTGATTCATGCGTTTCTTTCGGTGGAGAAGGTGCGGTTTGGGCCGCGCATCCAGATGGAAGAGAGCGTGGATCCGAAGGCGCTGAACGCGATGGTGCTGCCGCTGTTGCTGCAGCCGCTGGTGGAAAACGCGGTGTCGCACGGGATTGCGAATTTGGTGGAAGGTGGATGGATCCGGCTGAAGATCGATTCGACCGCCGACACAGTTTCGATTGCGGTGGAAAATAAATTTGATCCGGACGCGCCGCCGCGGCGCAAGAGCGGCGTGGGCCTCGTGAACGTGAGGATGCGGCTAAAGGCGCGGTACGGGAATCAGGCTACGTTTGCTTGCGCGCCGGATGGGGAGACGTTTCGGGTGAATCTGAAGTTTCCGGCGGAGAGGGAGCAGCAGGCGGCGTGAGCCGCGCGGCTCGGCGTGCTGCGGAGTGGAAAAGCGAAGAGAGATCCTTCGGCCGATGAATCGGCCTCTGGATGACGTCAAAGGCGTGGGCAAAGGCAACAGCAAAAGCGAAGAGGGGTCCTTCGCTGCGCTCAGGATTACGCGGCCGCGAAAAGCGCGGTCGCGCTAAGGCAATGGCAAAGGCGATGCGATGAGTGACGGGAAGAAAATTCGGACGATTCTGGTGGATGACGAGGACCTGGCGCGGCAGGTGTTGCGCGAGTTCGTCTCGAAGCACGCCGATGTAGAGATCATCGCCGAGTGCGCGAACGGATTCGAAGCGGTGAAGTCTGTGATGGAGTTGAAGCCGGACCTGCTGTTCCTCGACATTCAGATGCCGAAGCTGGACGGCTTTGAAGTACTCGAACTGATCGGCAACGAGACCGCGGTGATTTTCGTCACGGCGTACGACAGTTATGCGATCAAAGCGTTTGGCGTACATGCCGTGGATTATTTGCTGAAGCCGTATGGCGCGGACCGCTTTAATGGCGCGCTGGAGCGAGCGAAGGAACGGCTGAGCGGCAAGGCAGGCAAGAACGCGCAGGATTTGCCGCTGCCGGCGGATTTGTCGGCGTCGGCGCGGGCGCCGCTGCAATACCTGGACCGTATCGCGGTGCGCGACGGAACGAAGGTGTTCATCATACCGGTGGCGAAACTCGATTACGCCGAGGCGCAGGACGATTATCTGGCGCTGGCGTCTGAGGGTAAGAAGCACCTGAAGCAGCAGACGATCTCGAGCCTGGAGCAGGCGCTCGACCCGGGGAAATTCTTGCGAGTCCACCGGTCGTACATCGTGAACCTGGAGCGCGTGGTGCGCGTGGAGCCGTTTGCGAAGGACAGCCATGTGGCGGTGCTGTCGAACGGGTCGCAAATTCCTGTGAGCCGGTCGGGTTACGCGAGACTGAAGGAAATTTTGGACAAGTAGTCTCAGCGCAGAGACTCACACCCGCGAGCGAGTACTACCGAGTCGCAATTTGATACACGGGCCTGTTCTAGAACTCCCACTACTCCCGTTTCACTCGACCGTAACCATCTGCTTATTGCGGGTGCGCGCGGTTTCGTAGTAACGTCCCCCGCATGCCTCGACCCCAACGGCGACGGCCCCCTCGCAACGACAGCAAGTCGAAAAAGGTCCTGGACATTCGAAGGAGAGGTAAGCGCATGGCATCCCCGGCGGACGCAAAGATCCCCAACACATCAGGCAAAGACGAAGGCGCGAACGTAGATAAGATTCGCGACATATTGTTTGGCACGCAGATGCGGGATTTTGAGAAGCGCTTCTCGCGCCTCGAAGAAACCGTGGCGAAGCAGATGGAGACGATGCGCGAGGACATGACCAAACGGCTGGATACGCTTTCGAATTTCGTCCAGCAGGAAGTGGACTCGCTGAGCCAGCGCATCAAGACCGAGAAGGGCGAGCGCGTCGAGACCCAGAAGGAATTCGCGCGGGAAGTGAAAGACGCGCACAAGGGATTCGAGAAGAAACTCTCGCAGCTGGAAGAGGGGTTGTCGGACGCGCAGAGCGAGACTCGCGCGAAGATGCTGGAACATTCGAAGAGCGTTTCGGCGGAGATCGACAAGCTGCGCCGCGACGGCACGTCTGCACTGAATCGAGAGGTTGAACAGCTGCGCGACGAAAAGACGGACCGCGCCGGGCTGGCGGATTTGTTCGCGGAATTCAGCCTGCGCTTGAAGAACAAGTTCGAGTTGCCCGACGAGTAGATCGCTGCGAGGGCCGAACGACGAGAAGACGGTGGCAGAAACGACCCACACCGCCGGGCGAGACATTCCACCTTCCAACATGGCCGAGCAAGCGCAACGCCGCGCCCCTGTTGCGGGGGCCGCTCCCAATGAACCAACGGATGCGGAGGAAAAACGCGCGCACGATGCGCGCGATTACGTCGAGCTGCGTCGCCTGCTAGATGTTCCTGAGCAAGGCGAAATTTCCGGAATACAAGACAGGCTGGACAACGTGGAGCGGCGCACGGCCGATGTGGGCCAGGTTGTCGCTGAAGCGATTCAATTTCGCCGCGAGCAGGGCGACGACGAAGCGCTGTCTCAGGCGCTCGCCCCTACCATTCAAGCGACGCTGCGCGAATCGGTCCGTCGCGATCCGCACGTGCTCGCCGATGCCCTTTTCCCCGTGATGGGTCCCGCGATTCGGAAGTCGATCACCGAGACGCTGCGGTCGATGCTCGAATCGTTCAACGAGGCGCTCGAAAATAGTTTGTCGTGGCAAGGAATGCGGTGGCGAGTCGAAGCGATGCGGACGGGCAAGCCGTTCGCGGAAATCGTGATGATGCACAGCCTGCTCTACCGCGTGGAGCAGATTTTCCTGATCCACAAGCAGACGGGGCTGGTGCTGAATCACGTGACGGCGCCCGCGGTGGCGACGCAGGACGCGGACATGGTCGCCGGGATGCTGACGGCGATTCAGCAATTTGTGCGCGACTCGTTTGAATCGAAAGACGGCGACGCGCTGGACCGGCTGAATTTCGGCAATCTCGAAATCTGGACCGAGCAAGGGCCCGAAGCGGTGCTGGCGTGCGTGATTCGCGGGCATGCGCCACCGGACTATCGCGTAGCGATGAGCGAAACGCTCGAAGACATTCAGCGGCATTTCGGGACGAAGCTGGCGCAATTCAAAGGCGATGCGGCGCCGTTTCGCGTGGTGGACGAAAAGCTGCTGCCGTTGCTTGAGACGCACTACAAGCATTCGGAAGCGGATAAGAAAAAGCCGGTCGCGGCGATTGTGGTGGGCGCGGTGGTTGGAGCGATCGTGCTCGGTTGGATCATCTATTCGACCTATTTGCTCGTGGAGTGGTCGAAATTTCTGCACGCGCTGAATCACCAGCCCGGAATCGTGGTGGTGGCGCACGACCGCGAGAACGGCAAATTCCACATTACGGGCTTCCGCGATCCGATGTCTGCCGATCCGGCGAAACTCGTGAGAGACGCGGGCCTCGCGCCGGAAAGGGCGCAGTTCGATCTTGCTCCGTATTTTTCGCTGGATGACGCGATGATCGCGCGGCGTTCGACCGAGATGCTGCGGCCGCCCGCGGGAGTGACGCTCGCGGCGCACAACGGCGATTTGATCGCCGAAGGCTCGGCACCATTTCGCTGGATCGACCAATTCGAGCAGCGCGCGCCCTGGATTGCGGGCGTGACGCACGTGGACGACTCCAAGCTCGAGAATTCAGACCTGAATACGCTCAAGCCACTGCGCACAGCATTGGAATCGACGGTGTTTACCTTCCCCGTTGGCAGCTCCACACTCGATCCGGGTCAGGGTGAAAAAATCGCGCAATTTCAGCGGACATTCCACGAGCTGATGACGCAGGCCGCGCACATGGGCGAGGCGGTGACGGTAAACGTGACCGGCCATACCGACACAACCGGTATTGAAGGTACGAACTTGCCTCTCAGCCAGCAGCGCGCGAATCTGATTCGCGGCATGCTGCAGGAAAGCGGCATTCACCCGGCGAATTTGCGCGTGGTGGGCGTGGGGACGTCCGAGCCGCTGCGTTCGGAAGCCACTGAAGAAGATCGCCACCTGAATCGCAGCGTCACGTTCAAGCTGAGCTTCGCTCCCCAAGCCAACACTGCCTCGCAAGGCGCGAGCCCCATCGCGGGAGCGGGCAATTAGAGAGCCGCGCACGTGTTAACGAAAAAAATCTGCATGCTAGGATCGTTCTCGGTAGGCAAATCGAGCCTGATGCGGCGGTTCGTCTCGACGATCTTCGACGATAAGTACCTCACAACGATCGGCGTGAAGATTGAAAAGAAAGTGGTGCGGGCCGCTGGGCAGGATGTATCGCTGGTGATCTGGGATATTCACGGCGACGACATGTATCAGCGCGTTCCGATGAATTATCTTCGCGGAATGATGGGCTACCTGCTGGTGATTGACGGCACGCGGCGGCAGACGCTGATCGATGCGCTGTCCCTCGCAGAAACGGTGACGAAAGAAATCGGGCGCGTGCCGGCGCTGCTGGTGATGAATAAAAGCGACTTGATGGATCAGTGGGAAATCGACGACGGCCAGCAGGCAAAACTGGTGAAAGACGGATGGATCGTGCTGAAGACCAGCGCGAAGACGGGCGACGGCGTCGAGAAGGCTTACATGCAGCTTGCTGAAGCAATGATCGCTGCGGGCTGAGTTCAGACGATGGCGGCGATGTCCATTTACGAGAGCTTCGTTTCGAGCCAGGGCTACGTGTTGTTCGAGGCCGTGGGCGAAGGCGAGTTCAAGCTCGTAGGCGCCTGGCCGGAGTGGTGCAAGAAAATGTGGGGCGAAGCGGCGGCTGAGGGCGCGACGCTGCGGCTGGGCGAGAAATCCGCATTCCTCGACAATTTTCTCTACGACGCCGAAGATTTTTGGAAAACGAAGCAGACGGGATCGGTCAGCTCGGGAAACTGGATTGAGGCCGGCGAATCGGGTGAGTCGATGCCGCTGGAAGCTTCGGCAGTACAGATCGATGGCCGCCACGTACTGATTATCCGCAATTTGGGGAAAGCGTATGCCGACCAGCAGGAGATGTATCAGACGGCGCGCGATTCCCTGCTCTCCCATGAAAAACTTCTGCGCGAAATCCTGAAGAAAGAAATTCTGCTGCACTGCATCGTGCACGACCTTTCGCAGCCGTTGAGTGCGATGAGCGGGACGTTTCACTTGCTGAGCATGGAGCCGCTGTCGTCGCAGATGAAGAAGTTTGTGAAGAGCGGCGAGCGCGAGGCGCAGCGGCAGGAAATGATGATTCGCGGGATCCTCGAAGCATTCTCGTCGGACCTGGCCGCGCAGCAGGCCGTGAGCACCGAGCCAACGGAAGCGCCGGACATCGTGGCGTCGGCGAAGCGGTCCATCGAAGCATTTGAGAATGCGTATCGCGATCGTGGGATCAAGCTGCGGCTCGACCCCTCGGTGAAAGCTTCGGCGAACTGGCGCGTGAATGGCGAATCG
Organism: uncultured Acidobacteriota bacterium; assembly: GCA_963702125.1. Lineage (GTDB taxonomy): Bacteria > Acidobacteriota > Terriglobia > Acidiferrales > UBA7541 > Palsa-295. The sequence continues at coordinate 500,315 of OY969716.1, read as the reverse complement.
ACGCGCCTGGAGCGCATCTTCGGCAATTTACTCGAGAATGCGCTGCGATACAGCCCGAAGGGCACGACGGTCACGATCAACGTGGAGGATCAGGGCGAGTTTGTGCGCGCGTCGGTGAACGATCAGGGGCCGGGACTTCCGACGGACAAGCCGCAGTCGCAGATGTTCCAACTTTTCGCGCGTGGCAAGGCGCACGCGGGCAAGGCGGGGCTGGGACTTTATTTTTGCAAGATTACGGTGGAGCGCTGGGGCGGAACGATCGGAGCGGAGACACGGGTTGAAGGCGGGTCGCGATTCTGGTTTCGGATTCCGCGCGCAAGTGGCGAGGCGCAGGCGGCTGCGGACGCGGCTACGTCGTCGAAGGCTGGATCTAGTGCGAACTCGAAGGCCGTGGAGAAGAGCGCGCCTGTCGCGGCTGCGAAGACGACGAAGCCGCTGCGCGTGCTGGTGGCCGACGACGCGGAGCTGAATCGCGAACTGGTGATCGAGCTGCTGCACAAGCAGGGCTACACGTCGGTGGGCGTCGGCGACGGGAAAGAAGCGATCGCGGCGCTCGAACGCGAGGCGTTCGACGCGGTGCTGATGGACGAAGAGATGCCGAACATGACGGGCGTGGAAGCGACGCTCGCGATTCGCGCGAAAGAAAAAGGCGGCACGAAGCACCAGTTCATCATCGGGCTCACGGGGAACGCGACAGCGGAGGACGAGCGGCGGCTGCTTGAGGCGGGCATGGACGCGTTTTTGACGAAGCCGATTCAGATGCAAAAACTTTTTCAGACCGTGGCGCTGGCGGGCTTGAAGTGGGACGAGACGATGCAGGGCGCGGGACGCGGAACGCCGCCGGTGGAAGCCCCGATGGCGGTGAATGTGGTGACGCCCGCGGTGGTTTCAGCGTCGGCATTTTCCGAGCCTTACGCGGCGGCCGACGCTGTGAGTGTGCGCGAGCAGCTCGACAAAATGACCGGGGGGAACGAAAAGCTAGCACGGTCGCTCGTGCAGACGCTGCTCGCGGATGCGCCGAAGACGATCGCGCAGATCGAAAGCGCTGTGCGCGGGAAGAAAGCGGCGCAGCTTGCGAGTGCGGCGCACTTACTAAAAGGCTCGCTCGCGATTTTCGGCGCGCCGGAAGCCGTGGCAGCCGCACGCAACCTGCAGAACATGGGCCGTGCGGGCAAGCTTGCGTCGGCGCCTGACGAGCTAAGCGCGCTGAAGAAATCGTACGAAGCACTCGCAACCGAATTGACGAAAGCGTTCCCTCCTGCGGAATCGGTGAAGAAAAAAGCTCCCAAGAAAGTGCGGCGCTAAGAATCTACGCCGCCCGCGTGCCGCTTGACTTTCGTCTTTTGTTCGCCTATAATTTGGTTGTGCACACTTGGGTCATTGGCGCGCGGCGCGACGGTCCCATTGCCATTCAGGGCGTTCGATTGATGAGCGCCCCGCTCTCCCGGACTGCCCCGCCCGCGCCAGACGACTTCAAGTGCGACTTGCCCACCACGTAAGACCGATAAACATAATTTGAATCGGCAGGCGAAGCCAGAGCGGTGTGGCGGGCCTCCCTGCGACGTTGAGGTACTCGCGCGCGGCCTTTGCGTTCGCGGGAAACAAGCAGACGAGCAGCACAATGATGCAGAAGCCCGCGATGTCGCGCGTTTGGGGAACGAGGAGTCCGATGGCACCGGCGATTTCGCACACGCCCGTGAAATAGACAATCGCCATCGGCGCGGGGAAAAATTTCGGAACCATGGCGGCCATCTCGTGGCGGAATTTTGTGAAATGCGCGACTCCGGTGAAAACGAACATCGCGGCGACCGCCCAGCGAACGCAGGCGACCCAGGTGGCGAAGGCTGAGACGCCGAGCACTCCGGCAGCGCGGAATGCGAGCATCGATCCGAACAAGACGATGAGGACGGCCACGCGCGGATTGTACATCGAAGGAGCGTTGCGCACTTCTCGGCGTGACGATTGCTATGGTGTTGCCTTTGGCGCGACGGCTATCTGATTTGGCACGCGCGCGTGCGGAGCTTGTTTCGATTGTGCGCGAGCGGGATACTCTGTGAGCATGGTCGGCACGAACAAGTTCCGATGCGGCGTGGGCGCGATGGCGTTCGCGGCGGCACTTGTGTTTGCTAGTGGGGCGCGCGGCGATGAGATCAAGCTGAAGGACGGATCGACGCTGGTCGGGACGATCGTCGGATTCGAAGCGAACTCTTTTAAGGTGAAGACGAGCTACGGGTACGCGGTGGTGATGCGCGACCAAGTCGCGTCGATTACGATTTCCGATCCGCCGAAGGCGGTGGACGCGGCGGCGAGTGCGAGCGCGAATGCTGATACGCCGCCTGCAAAACCGGCGAAGCCAGATGCACCTAAGCCGCCGGCGACTCCCGCATCGGCACCGGCTGCAGCGACGGCGTCTGCAAGACCTGCGGCGAGAGTATCTGCGACGCCGAATCTGGCAGCGAACACTGCATCTGTGCCGGCGCCCGCGGTTGCAGCGCCAGCCGCTGCCGGGCCTCCGCCAAAACCAAAACCGGCCGATCCCGAGCCGAATCGCGAATCGGTGGTGGGCACCATGTACAAAAACGACACGTACGGCTTTCAAATGTACAAGCCGCCTGCCTGGGAATTGATTGAGGGCGCGCAATCGATTTTGCCGGGATCGATCACGGCGATGGGGACGAACGACCAGACGACCTACTTGCTGATCGGGCAGGACCCGGCGGGAAAATCGCTCGCGAGCGACATGGACGCGACCGAGAAGCGGCTGCGGGAGATTCTGGATAATTTCCGGCCAATAGACGACAAACACGTCACCGTGGCGGGGCTGCCCGCGATTGAGCGGCACTTTCGCGGATCCGTCGATCAGAAGGACTGGTCGGGAGTGGTGGTATATTTCGCGAAAGACACGCGCGTGTACACGATTTTTGGGATGACGCTGGCGGATACGGACCTGGTGCAGATTCAGGAAAACGTGATCGCGCGCGCGATTTCCAGCCTGAAATTTACGAAGTAGAGCTTCCCAGCTTGCAACTTTCCTTTCGTTCAGCGTAACTAAATAGCGTGAGCAATCGAGGCTTGAAGGTTACCGGTGCGATCGGCGTGTGCGTGCTGGCCGTTGCAGCAGGAGCAGCGGGCGTGGCGCCGCGGGTTTGCCCGCAGCCGGATGCGGGAGCGGCGCCGACGTTTTATCGCGATGTGGTGCCGATCCTGCAGGGGCACTGCCAGAGTTGCCACCGTGCGGGCGAAATCGCGCCGACGTCGCTTGAGACGTACGACGAGACGAAAGCGCAGGCTGCGGCGATTGCGATCGCGGCGAGGAATCGCGTGATGCCGCCGTGGTTCGCCGATCCCCACATCGGACATTTCTCGAACGATCCGTCGCTCACCGAGCGCGAGATCGCGACCCTCGTCGCGTGGGCTGGGTCCGGCGCCATGGCGGGCGATCCGCACGACGCGCCTCCCCCGCGCGAATGGACTCATGGCTGGAATATTCCGAAGCCGGACCTGGTGGTGACGATGCCAAAGCCCGTCGCGCTTCCGGCGGACGGCGAAGTGGAATACACGTACGAGATCGTGCCGTCGGGATTGGCGAAAGATACGTGGATACAGATGAGCGAGGTGCGCCCTTCGAGCCGCGAGAATGTGCATCACGCGGTGGTGTACGTGCGGCCGCCTGGATCGAAGTGGCTGCGCAACGCGCCGGTGGGAGTTCCCTTCACCGCTTCGGACATGACCGACGAATCCGATCGCCACGACGCGCACTGGACCGACAGCGACGTGCTGCTCGTTTACGCGCCGGGCAGTGCACCCGATCAATGGCCGGCGGGATTCGCGAAATTTGTGCCGGGGGGATCGGACTTCGTTTTTCAGATGCACTACACGACACACGGAAAGCCAGCGACGGATCAAACGAGAGTCGGGCTGGTGTTCGCGAAGGCTCCGCCCGCAAAACGCGTGCTGACGCTGCAGCTGACGAACGACCGGTTTGTGATTCCGCCAGGCGCGGATAATTTTCGCGTGGAGGCACGAGGCACGCTGCCCAATGATGCGCTTCTGCTGAGTTTTCTGCCGCACATGCATCTGCGCGGGAAACAGTTCGACTACAACATCGTTCACGCGAACGGAGAGATCGAGCCGCTGCTGCGCGTTGATTGGGATTTTTATTGGCAGCTGAGCTATCGGCTGGCGACGCCGCTCGCACTGAAGGCGGGAACGGAGCTGCAGGCGGTCGCCATTTACGACAATTCGAAAAACAATCCGCACAATCCCGATCCGGATGCGGCAGTGCGTTGGGGCGATCAGACCGAAGACGAAATGATGGTGGGATTTTTCGATGTGGCTGTGGATCCGAGCACGGATAAGTGGAAGTACTTCGAGCGGATGAAGCGCTAGCGGCGAGGAAGGTCTCTCGTGGCGTGGGCTTGGATAGCGCGCACCCTTTTGAGATGAAAAGGGTGCGGTACCCGGAAAGGCGCTAAAACTTTGTGACTTCGCTGAAGTGAAAGTTCGAGATTTTCATCGCGGGGACGACCATCTCGAACGATTCCTCGCCGGCGGCGCGAACGGCGGGGCCGAGCGCCTCCACATTCGAAAGCGCCGCGAGAATGCTCTGATTGAAGCGGAAGTTGCGAACCCCGCCTGAAATTTTCCCGTCCTCGACAAGGAATGTGCCGTCGCGCGTCATCCCGGTGATTGTCTTTTCGTAGGGATCCACTTCGCGGATGTACCAGAGCCGCGTGACCAGAATTCCGCGTTCGGTGGACGCGATCATTTTCTCCACCGAAGAATCGCCGCCCTTGAAAACAAGATTCACGGGCGCTTCGCCGTATTCATTCGGCAGCGTGAAGCCGTGGCCTGTGGGCTTTTTCTTCAGCTTCTTCGCCGTGGCGCGCGAGTACACCAGATTTTTCGGCACGCCTTTTTCGATTAGCACCACTTTTTCGCGCGGCACGCCTTCCCCATCCCACGGCGCACCCACCTGCAGCGGGTGGAATGCGTCGTCGTGCAGCGTGATGTTATCGCCGACGACTTTGCGGCCCATGCGGTCGTTGAGGCAGGAGCGCTTGTCAGCCACAGCCGTGGCGGAGAAATCGAAAAAGAGCGAGCCGACCATGTCGAGCGCAGCGGACGGCTCGAGGATCGCGGTGTAGTGGCCCGGTTCCAATTCGCGCGGCTCGCGTGACGCGGCGGCTTTGTGACTCGCGCTGCGGGCTAGCGCTTCGGGATCGATGTCCGACACATTGGGCGAACTGGCTTTCGCCCAGCCCGACGATTTATCCTCGAGGATCGTAATGGAAAATTCGGAGTCGGTGTGGTCGTAGCGCGCCAGCAGCCCTTTGGAATTGACCAGCAGCGATTGAGCGAAGCCTGTGGAGAAAATACCGGCAGCGGTTTGCTTCGCGGCGTCAGCCATTTTGCAGACGCGTGTGACGGCGCGCGCGCGGGTTTCAGGCGTGGCAGCGGCGGTCGCGGCGTAAAAGCGATTTACAGGCTGGTATTTTTGCCGCTTCAGCATTGGCAGCAGGTCGGGATTCCTGGGCTCGTTGCGCGCGAGGCGCACGGCGGCGGCTGCGACGCGGCGGAGCGATTCTTCGTCGGTCTTGTTGGTGGTGGCGCGGGCGGTGCGACCGTCCACATTGGCGCGGACGCTGATCACGAGCGTCTGCTCGGCAACGTTCTGGTGAATTGTGTTGTTCGCAAAGCGCGTGAGCGCATCGACGGACGAATCGATTTCGACTTCGGTCTCGTCGGCTTCGCTGAGTTTCAGAATGCGCGCCGCGATATGCTCGATATCGGCGGCGGAATAGTGCGCGCCGGCAACGTGCTTGCTCACGCGAGCGCCGCTTGCGCCGGCACTCGGCGATCGCTTCGAGTTCGTACGCGGATTCGGTTTGGCGGATTTCGCGCTCTTAGCCATCACTTGGAGGACGCCACTCCTGTCTTGATATTGCGAAAACGCGCGGGAGATGCGCCGTGGCCGGTGCCCATCGTCTGCATCGGCTGGCCCTTGCCGCAGTTCGGCGTGCCCCATAGCGTCCAGTGCTCGCGCGAGCAGATCGCATCGCAGCTATTCCAAAATTCGGTGGTGATGCCGCTGTAGCTCGGATTTTTGATCATGCGCCCGCGCTTGCCGCCTTTAATCTCCCAGCCGATCTCGGTGGAAAATTGAAAATGGTAGCGGCGATCGTCGATCGACCACGAACGATTCGTCTCCATGAGAACCGCTTCGTCGGTGTCGGCGATCAAGTCGTCGTAGCTCCACGTGCCGGGGTTGATGCTGATGTTGGTCATGCGAATCATCGGCAGGCGGTTCCAGCTTTCGGTGCGCATCGTGCCACCGGAGCGCGTTTCGCCGATTGCCGAAGCAGTCTCGCGGCTACTCAAGTAGCCGGTGAAAAGGCCGTTCGTGATAATCGGCGTGCACTGCGCTGGCACGCCTTCGTCGTCGTATGCGAAAGTGCCGAGGCCGGGGCCGTGTTCGAGGCGCGCGTCGGCGACGACGTTGACGATGTCCGATCCGTATTTGAGCTTGCGCAATTTTTCGATGGTGAGAAAACTCATGCCGGCGAAGTTCGCTTCCTGCCCGAGTACGCGATCGAGTTCGATTGGGTGCCCGACGGACTCGTGAATCTGCAGGCCGAGTTGCGATCCGCCAAGGATGATCGTGCCGGTCTGCTCCGGGCACTGAAGCGCGGAGTGCAGCTCGACGGCTTCTTCGGCGACGCGCCCAGCGTTGCCAACGAGATCGAACGATTCGACGAGTTCGTAGCCTTGCAGCGCGTGCTGGCCTCCAAAACTATTCGGATACGAGCGTTTCTGAATTTCGCTGCCCGCAAAGCTCGTCGCGACGATGCCCGCACCGGAATGCATCTTCACCTGATGGATCAATGAGCCAATGCTGGAAACGAAAAGCTGCTCGATGCGTTTGAAGGTCATCGAGCCTTCGGCGAGCGTGATTCCCTTCACGCGCTGCATTTCTGCGTCGGCGGCGAGCAGCAGGCCGATCTGCTTTTCGACGGGAATCTTGAACGGGTCCTTGAGGAATGGGTTCTGCCAGGTATCGACGTAGGATTTTTCGGGGGCAAGCGCGACGTCTTCTTTTTTCGCCAGTGAAGATGCTTTCGCGATCGCCACAGCCTGCGCAGCGCAGGCTTGCACGCCTTCGCGCGTGAGCAGATCGGTGGACGCGAAGCCCCAAGAGCCGTTCACGATTACGCGGATGCCGATGCCGAGCGTTTCGCCTTCGACGAGCGTGCCCACTTCCCCATTTTTGGTGCTCAGGTCGCGCTGGCGGATATCCATCACACGCGCGTCGGCGTACGTGGCGCCGCGGCGGAGCGCGGTCTCGATTGACCAGTTTGCCCAGTCTTGCATCATGCGCGCGGGTGGCCCGGGGAGACAGAGCGTTGCATCGAGGGAAATTTTAGCATGCAGGCGAGGCGCGATGGTGCGCGCTGTGCCGAAAAGCGAAGAGAGAGCCTTCGGCCGATGAATCGGCCTCTGGATGACGTCAAAGGATTAAAAAAGACGAGAAAAAAACAAAACGCCCGACGCGGACGAGGCCGAGTCGGGCGTTTGCTTAAAGCGTGGAGTGGTACGTGATTCTTAAGTGCCTTCGGACCACGAAGCGAGGTAGTGCTCCTGCTCGGCGGTGAGCTTATCGACGCTAACGTTCATGGAGGCCAGTTTCAGCTTGGCGATCTCCTGATCGATGTGCTCGGGCACGGCATAAACCTGCGGCTTCAGGTTCTTCGCGTTTTTCACCATGTATTCAGACGCGAGCGCCTGGTTCGCAAAACTCATATCCATCACCACCGCAGGGTGGCCTTCGGCAGCGGCGAGGTTGATCAAGCGGCCTTCACCGAGGAGATAAATCTTGCGGCCATCTTTCATCGAGTATTCGTCAACGAAAGGACGCGCTTCCTTCTTGCCGCTCGAAAGCTTCTCAAGCGCCGGAATGTCGATCTCAACGTTGAAGTGGCCCGAATTGCAGATCACTGCGCCGTCGTTCATATTTTCGAAGTGGTCGTGCGCGAGCACCGACTTGTTGCCGGTGACGGTGATGAAAATCTCGCCGAGCTTCGCTGCATCGTGCATCGGCATCACGCGGAAGCCGTCCATGATGGCTTCGAGCGCGCGCGTCGGGTTGATTTCGGTGACGATCACGTCCGCGCCAAGGCCCTTGGCACGCATCGCGACGCCGCGTCCGCACCAGCCGTAGCCGGCGATCACCACACGCATGCCCGCGAGCAGCAGGTTCGTCGCGCGGATCACGCCGTCGAGCGTCGATTGGCCCGTGCCGTAGCGGTTGTCAAACATGTGCTTGGTGAGCGCGTCGTTCACCGCGATCACTGGGAACTTCAAAGTGCCGTCCTTGGCCATCGCGCGCAGGCGAATCACGCCGGTGGTGGTTTCTTCGGTGCCGCCAATGACGTTGCTCAAAAGGTCGGTGCGCTTGGTGAGCAGCTGGGTAACGAGGTCCGCGCCGTCGTCCATCGTGATTTGCGGCTTGTGATCGAGCGCCGCAGCGATGTGCGCGTAATACGTAGCGTTGTCTTCGCCCTTGATCGCGTACGTCGGGATGCCGTAATCCTTCACGAGCGAAGCGGCCACTTCATCCTGCGTCGAGAGCGGATTCGAGCCGCACAGGACGAGGTCCGCGCCGCCGTCACGCAGCGTGATCGCCAGGTTCGCGGTTTCGCTGGTGACGTGCAGACAAGCCGCCATGCGAATGCCCTTCAGCGGCTGGTCTTTGATGAACTGCTTGCGGATCAATTGGAGCACCGGCATTTGCTGGTTGGCCCATTCGATCTTGCGCTTGCCCTTCTCGGCGAGCGCGATGTCTTTCACATCTCCTGCGAGCTTGGTTGCTGTTTCCACGAAACTTTCCCCCTCGATTGAGTGCTGCGCCCGCCATAGCGGTGCGCCGGTATGAATTAATTACGCGTAGCTGCGACGGCGCCGCGCGAAGCCGCTTCTTTCTTGAGCGTCTCGGCCTTGTCCGTCTTTTCCCACGTGAAGCCCGCGCCCTTGCGGCCGAAGTGGCCATAAGCGGCGGTGGGGCGGTAAATCGGCCGGCGAAGGTCGAGCGTTTCGATGATGCCCTTGGGCGTGAGTTTGAAATTCGCGCGGACCAGCTCGGTGAGCTGCGCGTTGGGAATCGTGCCCGTTCCGAATGTATCGACCATCACGGAAACCGGCTCGGCCACGCCGATCGCGTAGGCCAGCTGAACCTCAACCTTCGAAGCGAGACCCGCAGCGACGATATTCTTGGCAACGTAGCGCGCCATGTAGCACGCGGAGCGGTCAACCTTGGTCGCGTCCTTACCGGAAAGAGCGCCGCCGCCGTGACGGCTGTAGCCGCCGTAGGTATCGACGATGATCTTGCGTCCGGTGAGGCCGCAATCGCCCATCGGGCCGCCGGTGACGAAGCGTCCAGTCGGATTGATGTAGTACTTCGTGTCCTTATCGACCATCGCGGCCGGCAGAACGGGCTTGATAACCTCTTTCTTTACGAAATCCGCGAGTGTGTCGAGCGAGACCTTGTCGCTGTGCTGGCTGGAAATCACAACGGCGTCGATGCGCTTCGGCTTGCCGTCGGCGTATTCCACCGTGACTTGCGACTTGCCGTCCGGGCGGAGGTAATCGACCTTCCCGGCCTTGCGAACTTCAGCGAGCTTGTGGGTGAGCTGGTGCGCGAGCTGAATCGGCAGCGGCATCAGCTCCGGCGTCTCGTCGCACGCAAAGCCGAACATCAGGCCCTGGTCGCCGGCACCCCCGGTGTCCACGCCCATGGCGATGTCTGGCGATTGCTTATTGATCGCGCAGATCACGCCGCAGGTTTCGGAATCAAAGCCATACTTGGCGCGCGTGTAGCCGACGTCTTTGATTACTTCGCGGGCAAGCTCGGCAAACGGAACGTACGTGGTGGTGGTGATTTCGCCGGCGACCACGATCAAGCCGGTGGTGACGAGCGTTTCGCACGCCACACGGCCCTTCGGGTCGTCTTTCATCACGGCGTCCAGCACCGCGTCAGAAATTTGGTCGGCAATTTTGTCGGGATGGCCCTCGGTGACGGACTCCGAGGTAAACAGAAACTTCTCTTCAGAATGGGCCAAAACGCTATCCTCCAGCGGAATATCGGGTGAAAACGGGGCCTACATGCAACATTTTGCGTGTAATCAAGAAGATCAAGGCTATCACGCGTTTTTTCAGACTGTCAATCTGATGCATCGAAAGGCCTTAAAGGCTGGTTGAACTGCGATTTTGGGCTTGGAAGTGCGCCGTTCACGGTGCGATCTGCGCGGCTCGCGCCTCAATTTGAGACGGCTACGCGGCCGCGCCGTGATCGCGGCGATATAAGAGATACGAGCGGATAAAAATATCGAGATCGCCGTCGAGAACTTTTTGCACGTCGCCGCGCTCAACCTTGGTGCGGTGGTCCTTGATCAGCTGGTAGGGTTGCATCGTGTACGAACGGATCTGGCTGCCAAAGCTAATCTCCGGTTTCGAAGCGTCGAGCTTCTGAAGCGCTTCGCGGCGCTTTTCGAGTTCCCTTTCGTAAAGGTTCGAGCGCAGGAGCTTCATCGCCATTTCGCGGTTCTTGTGCTGGCTGCGTTCGGCCTGGCACTGAACGATGATGCCGCTGGGGATGTGTGTGATGCGCACGGCGGTTTCGACTTTGTTGACGTTCTGCCCGCCCTTGCCGCCGGAGCGGTAGGTGTCGAGCTTCAGGTCTTCGGGCTTGATATTGATTTCGATGCGGTCGTCGATCTCGGGAATCGCGAATACCGACGCGAACGAGGTATGGCGCCTCGCCGCCTGATCGAACGGCGAGATGCGCACCAGGCGATGCACTCCGTTTTCGCCGGAGAGCAGGCCGTAGGCGTTGTCGCCTTCGATCTGCACGGTGGCGGACTTGATGCCCGCTTCTTCACCGGGCGTCGATTCGAGCACGTTCGCGCGAAAGCCCTTCTGCTCCGCCCATCGCAAATACATTCGCAGCAAAATTTCCGCCCAATCCTGGGATTCGGTGCCGCCCGCGCCGGGCTTGATCGTCAGGATCGCGTTCATCCCATCGGTCTCGCCGGCGAGCAGCGTCTTGGTTTCGAGGTCGGAAAGATACGTGTCGGTCGAGTCGAGTTCGGACTTCAGGCCGTCGAGAAGCGTGTTTCGCTCGGCGTCGTTCTTCTCTTCCTGCGCCAGGCTGATGTAGGTCTCGATGTCGCCGACTTTGCGGTCGAGCGTATTTTCCGCGTTCACGCGATCTTCGATCTTCTTGCGTTCCTGCAAGACGGACTGCGCCTTCGTCTGATCGTCCCAGAATTTCGGGTCGTTCGTCTTGGCTTCGAGATCGACTAATTGTTTGCGGGCGTTTTCAGCGTCAAAGAAAGCTCCGCACGAGCTCGATGCGTTTCCGAAGCTCGGCGAAGCGGTGCTGGAGGTCTTCGATGTGTTCAGCCATTCGCTGCTTTTCCTTGCGGTTTCACGAGCGCGAACACTATCAGCGCCGCGGAAATGAACATTGAGAGCCAGACGAGCCAGTCGCCGAATCGGACGTAAGGCGTCAGGTCGCTGCGCACGCCGTAAGGCGCGTCGAGCTGGCCGCGAATATCGAGTGCGAGCTGCGCGATGGTGCGGCCGTATGGATCGATGGATTCAGTGTACCCGTTGTTGGTGTCGCGCAAAAGCCAGCGGCGATTCTCCACGGCGCGGACACGCGCCATCATCATGCTCTGCTCGGGTGCCGAGGATCGGCCGAACCAGCCGTCATTCGAGATGGTGATCAGAAATTGCGCACCGTTCGCGGTGAACAGGCGAACTTCGCTGGGGAAAATGGCTTCGTAGCAAATGAATACGCCGAATTGGCCTTGCGGTAGCTCGCCGACGCTCTCGACGGCGCCCGGCGTGAAATCGGATATATCCGCCGTGAGGCGCTTGGCAAAGGTGAGCCAGCCGCGCAGAGGAACATATTCGCCGAAAGGCAGAAGATGGATTTTGTCGTACGAGTAGATGCGCCGGCCGGCGGGGTCGAGCAGCGCGGCGGTATTGAACGCCAGCCATTTGCGATTCGCATCCTGCTTCCAATCGAGCACGCCCACGAGAAAATATTCGTTCGAGTTTTGCGCAACGCCCGCGGCGAACGTGCGGAAGCTTTGATCTTGCAGCGAGAATGGCGCTGGAACTTCGGGCCATACGATCAAGCCGGGCTGAGCTTTCGCCGCCGTGACGCTGATGTCGCTGAGCTGCTTCAGATCGTTCGCGTGGATCGTCATCCAATCGGCGGGATAGCTTTCGGACTGCGGGAAATTTGTTTGGACCAGGTGTGCGACGTATTGCTGCGGCGCTTGCGGAACAAATTTCGGCCCGATGGCGCCGACGAGAATCACAGCGGCGGTGACGCCTCCGACGAGGCTCCAACGTCGTCTCGCAGGCGTCATCAAAGCGTACGCAACGAGCGCGCTGTACGCAGCAACCACGAAGCACAAACCGTAGATGCCCGTGATCGAAGTGAGCTGCAGAAACGCCAGGTTGCGCGTGAGCGGATAGCCCGACAAATCCCACGACGAGCCGAAAATCCAGAAATTCGAGCGGATGTATTCCACGGCCGTCCAGATAAATGGCGCGGCAACGCATGTGAATAGCTTGCCCCGTCGCGACACTGCCGCGATGCCCGTGGAAAAAATCATGCAGAACAGGCCGCCGAACGTGCCGATCGCGCATACGAACGCCGCCGAAACCCACGGGGAAATATTGCCGTACTGCCGCATCACCGTATCGACCCACGGCAGCACCACCGGATAGAAAAATTGCCCATGCAGGAATCCGTAGAGCGGAGCTTCGCGCATACGCACACCGTACGACGCGACGATCAGCATCGCGAGCGCGATCCATGCCAGAGGCCACAAATTGTAGTTCGGGAAGCTGAAGCCGAGCGCTGCTCCGCTACCGATGGCGAGCAGAACTCGCGCATACCGGGGAAGATTCATCTAGTGTTTGATTATAGCTTTAAAGCCAGCTTGTTCGAGCGCATGGCGAGCGGCGTCGGCCGATGATTTGTCGTTATAGGGGCCGACTTGCACGCGATAGTAGCCGTCGGCTTGCGCGTTCAAGACGAAGGCTGGGAATTTTTTCTTCTGAAGTTCGTCGGCCATTTCGAGCGCGTCGCGCTGCTGCTTCACAGCCGCGACTTGCAACACAATGGAATTCTTGCCAACGCTTGCAGGCGGATTGTATCGAGCCGGCTGCTTCTCGACGGTGTTGACCGTTTTGGCGTTCGAGTTCGACGGCGTCGCCGCAGGTACGAGCTTCGGAGCATTTTTCGGCGAGTTCTTCGGCTGCGCCGCCGGAGGCTCGGCGACGGGCGTTGACACGTTGTTGTCGGGCGTCGCAGGCTCGTCCCAGCTGCCGCGATCGCCTGACGCGGAAGACGGCGGCGCGCTGGGCTGTTTTGCCTTCGCCAAGGGCGTCAACGGCTGCGGATGCGAGGGCTTATCGGACGCTTGCACCGAGCCGCCGTACTGCGTGTGCCCCATCACGTAGCCGAGCGTGAAGAACACGCCGCACAATAGAACGACGCTCAAAAACAGGAGCACCAGGTGCCTGCTTTCCAGGACCCGGTCGCCGCCGCCGCGTTTTCCGCCTTTATTCATGCACTCCTGCCATGCTTTCCCATCTTAAGACTTTCCGCCCAACGATTTCACCCACTGTGAAATCAAATCGATCGGCAGCGGAAATACGATGGTCGTGTTTTTCTCGACGCCGATCTCCGTCAGCGTCTGCAAATATCGCAGCTGAATGGAAGCGGGCTGTTTTTCCAGCACTTGCGCAGCATCCGCCAGCTTGGTTGAGGCTTCGAACTCGCCTTCCGCGTGAATAATCTTCGCACGCCGCTCGCGCTCGGCCTCGGCCTGGCGCGCGATCGCACGCTGCATATTTTCCGGAATATCGACTTGTTTGACCTCAACCTTCGTAACTTTGATACCCCAAGGCTCGGTATCCTGGTCAAGGATTTGTTGCAGCTTGGCGTTAACCTTTTCGCGCTCGCTCAGGATCGAGTCGAGCTCGAACTGGCCGACCAGGCTGCGAAGCGTAGTCTGCGCCAGCTGCGAAGTGGCGTACAGATAGTTTTGTACCTGCGACAGCGCGAGATTCGCATCCACCACGCGGAAGTAGCACACCGCGTTCACTTTCACGGACACGTTGTCTTTGGTGATCACGTCCTGCGGCGGCACGTCCAGCGTTTCGATTCGCAGCGAGATGCGCGTGAGCTTATCGATCGGGAAGAACACCAGCTGCAAGCCCGCGCCTTTCGCTTCCGGCAACATGCGCCCCAGCCGCAGCACCACGCCGCGCTCCCACTCCTTGATCACGTAAACGGAGTTGAAGAGCCAGAACAGCGCGATGACGACGATGATGCCGAACCCAAGCACTCCGATTTCCATGACGTGCTCCTTCCCTGCCCCACAACCGTCGCGCGATTAACCGCGCGGCTCGAGCGGCTCGACTTCGAGCGTCAACCCGTTCACTTTTTTCACACGCACTCGCGCGCCCACGGGAATCGCTTCGCCCGCCCGCGCCGCCGCGCGCCACAATTCACCGTGCACGAAAACAGACCCGAACGATTCCGGCGCGTCGGCGTGCGTGTGCGTTTTCTCACGTACCTCTTCGCGCACTTCGCCCACTTCGCCGATCAATTCTTCCTTGCCCGTCGCCAGCTTCCAGCCGCGCGACTTCAATACAAGCCGCATCAGGAAGATCACGATCAGACCAAAAGGAATCGCCACGCAGACCGCCGTGAAAAGGCTCACGCCCATTCCGGTCAGCGGCGACTTCACCAGAAACACCGCGCCCAGCACCATCGCCACCACGCCGCCCACACCCAACACGCCGTGCGTCGGGAATTTCGCTTCCAGAATAAATAACGCGAATGCGACGGCGATCAGCAGCAAGCCCGCGAGACTCACGGGCAGCAAGTGCATCGCGAACAGCGCCAGCACCAGCGCGATCCCGCCGATCACTCCCGGCGCAAACACGCCTGGATGCGTGAACTCGGTGTAAAGCCCCAGCACGCCGAGAATCAGCAGAACGAAAAACACATCCGGCTGCACGATACGCATCAGGAATTTCTGCCGGCCGGTCATTTCCACCGGCGCTACGGCTGGATGGTCGAAATGCAGCTGCACTTTCGCGCCGTCGAAGCGCGTGATGGTGCGGCCCTCGAGCTTCGCAAACAAATCTTCTTTCGAGGTCGCGATCGCGTCGATCAGGTTGCCCTTCAAGGCTTCGTCGGCGCTGAACGCTTTCGCGTCGGTCACCGCCGTCGCCGCGAGATCCACGTTGCGGCCGCGCTGGCTGGTGTAGCTGCGCAGGTACGCCGTCGCGTCGTTGGTGATCTTGCGCGAGAGCGTGTCGTCGATCTTCACCGGCGAGCCGCCGATTTCCATAATCGGCGACGCCGCGCCCGTCTCGGTTCCGGGAGACATCGCCGCTACATCCGCGGACATCAAAATAAAAAATCCCGCAGAAGCGGCGCGCGAGCCGGTGGGAGAAACAAAAATCACGACCGGCGCGCGCGACGCGAGAACTGCTTGAACGATTTCGCGCATCGACGTATCGAGTCCGCCTGGCGTATTCACGGTGATCAATATGAGGCCCGCATTCTGCGCGTTAGCCTGTGCGATGCCGTTGACGATGTACTCCGCCACCAAGGGCTCGACTTCACCATCAAGACGCAGCTCGACGACATTCGTAATCGTCGTAGTCGAAACGGGAGCGGATTTTGCGGGCGCGTCGTCGCGGGCCGCGCACACCTGTCCGCCGAAGGTGAAAGCTACGAGGAGAAAAAACAGGACCCGCACGGCGAGGCGTGAATGCAAATGCATCGTGGGCGGTAGTATAGCAAGTTGCGCGCAAAATGCGGTGGAAACTGCGTGTTTACCGCACGGTTTGGGCGCGCGGATAGCGAGCAGCTATCGCGCACGAAGAAGCCGGGGAGAGATCCTTCGCCCGCTAAAGCGGTCTCTGGATGACGTCAAAAGCAAAACGGAAAAACCGCGCCACGACGTGCGCGCTGCTCAGTTATGGAATTGCTTGCTCGCCGTGGTCGTGAACACCGGCAACACCACCAGCACTTCCTGCACGGCCGGGTCTTTGATCACTTTCACGAACGCCGGATCGGTCTCAGCCTTCGCGAAGTCCGCGTAGCCATCGTCGCGCGCCAGCTTCAGGTAGTGCGCGGCGTGGATCGCATCGCCGGTCTTGGCGAACGACTCGGCCACGAAGTAGTAGAACATTCCAGGGTCAGTGCTCGAACGCTGCTGAATCACCGAGCCATACCCGCCCTTGTGGTCGAAGATCATCGGATCGAGTTTCAGCGCCGACGCAAATGAATCCATCGCGCGCGGATACTCTTTGTTCGCGAAGTACGCGTAGCCCAGGTTGCCGAATACCGTCGCCGAGTCCGGCGTGAGGTTCAGCGCCTTCTTGTATGCATCGATGGCTTTACCGTAATGCTTCTTGCTGTATTCCACCGTGCCGTAATTGTTCAGGGGGCTCGCGAAGCGCTTGTCGGCGTGCATCGCCTTTTTGTAATAACGCTCGGCGCGAATCATGTCGTCGAGTTGTTGGTAGGCCACGCCCATCTTATTCATGATCGCGGCGTTCTTGGTCTCATTGGCTAGAATCTTCGAATATCCGTCGATGGCTTGCGTGTATTCCTTGCGCGCCATCAGGATGTCGTCCTTCAGCTCGGCGAGCTGTCGCGGCGTCATCTTCGAAGGATCGGTCGGCGTGTCCGGCGCAGCTTGCGCACTTTGCCGCACTCCGTGTTTGGCGTCATGCTTGGCGTTGGGGGTTTCCGCTTTGCTTACGATTGCGAGAGAGAGAAAAATACGACTGCTGCTACGAGAGGGACGGCAAACCGAGTCGCTCGACTCATTGCCAACTCCTTAACTACTTACTGCGGAGGCGGTTTTGGCGGGTCCGCAGGCTGTGGCTGCTTCTTGCTTGAGCCAAAGATACCAAAAACCTTGTCTAAGAGCCCCTTTTTCTTTTCGGCGGGTGCTGGATCGCCCGGAGCGGTTCCCGTCCCGTTCGCCCCGTTGGGACTCGCGCCGGGTTGGCCGTTCGCGCCAGGCTGCGTTTGGGCCGTATCGCCGCCCTTTCCGAAGAGGTGGCCTAGCCAAGCCGCGGGATTGCCGCCACCCTGGCCGCCGTGTAAAGCGCATACTTGCGTGGGTTCGCTGCCGGAAACGAAATACTCCTGCACGGTCTGAGGACACTTCGCCGTGGCGAGCTGGCCGGACTGCGGATCGATCGTTTCCTGCAGCACGCCGTCGGGCATCTGGAAATCCTGCGTGTTGTGATACTGCGGCAGCGCCACGGCGCGCTTCATGAAGTCGCCCCAGATCGGCGCGGCCGCCGCGCTACCGGACAGGCCGAGGTCGCGGTTGTCGTCAAAACCGACCCAGACCACACAGATCAAATTCGAGGTAAAGCCTGCGAACCAGCCGTCGCGCGACGTTCCTGTCTTGCCCGCGGCGGGCGCCGCAAATCCCATCGAGCGCACCGATGCGCCGGTGCCGCGATTGATCACGTCTTCCATCAGGCTGGTCGTCAGATACGCCACGCGCGGATCGAGCACCGGGCGCGTACGCGGCCCCAGCGTTTCTTCAACCGATCCATCCGCCGCAAACACGCTCCGCAAAAACAGCGGCTCGGCGCGGGTGCCGTTCGTCGCAAAGGCGGTGTAGCCGGCCGCGACGTCCACGGGCGTCATTTCATACGACCCGAGCGCCGCCGAGGGCGTTGCCATGATGTTGTTGCCCAGGCCCATCTGCCGCGCGATATCCACCACACGGTGGTAGCCGATCATCTCCGCCACTTTTACGGTTGCGACGTTGAGCGAATGCATGAGGGCGTCGCGCACGGTCACCGTGCCGTAGAATTCCTCGCCGTAGTTGTCCGGCGTGTATTCCTTGCCGTCGAATTCGAATGTCGTCGGTACGTCGTCCACAGTCGTCGCAGGAGTGACCACCGGCGTTAATCCCTTCACGGCGTTATCAAACGCCGCCGCATACACAAACGGCTTGAACACCGATCCCGGCTGCCGCCGCGCAATCGCGTGGTTCAGCTGGCTCTCGCCGTAGTTCCGCCCGCCGACCAGCGCGCGAATCTCGCCCGTAGTGGGGTCCATCGCGATCAACGCCAGCTGCACTTGCGGTACGTTTTCGCCCTTCTTCTTCCACGCCGCGTATTTTTTGGCGAGCAGCTTATCCACATTCACGGCGCCGGTGGAAATCGCCGCTTCGGCGGCCTTCTGCAGGTCAGGATCGAGCGTGGTGTAAATGCGGAAGCTCTGCGACTCGAGATCGGCTTCGGAGTAATGCTCGAGCAGGTGGTCCTTCACCATGTCCACGAAATACGGAGCAGCCGCGCCGCTCACGCCGCCATTGACGAATCTCAGCTTCTGCTTTTTTGCGACGTCCGCGTCTTCCTGTGTCACGTAGCCGTCTTCCACCATTTGCGTCAGCACGCGGTCGCGCGCTTCTTCAGCGCGGTCCGGATGGCGTTCACCACTCGCGTAGTAGTTCGGCTTGCGGATAATTCCGGCGAGAAACGCTGATTCGCCCAGCGTGAGATCGCGAACGTCTTTGCCGAAGTAGGCGGGCGCCGCCTCTCCGAATCCGCGAATCGCGAAGCTGCCGCGATTGCCGATGTAAATCTCGTTTGCGTACATCTCAAAGATTTGCTGTTTGGTGAAGCGCTGATCGATCTCGGTGGCCATCAGCACTTCTTTGATCTTGCGCATCCAGTTTCGGTTGGTGTCAAAGAAGAAGCTGCGCGCCACTTGCATATCGAGCGTGCTGGCGCCCTGCGCTTTGGCGCCGCGGCGTACGTCGGCAAGCGCCGCGCCGAATACGCGGATCACGTCGAGGCCGCCGTGCTCGAAGAAGCGCTTGTCTTCCGCCGCAAGCACGGCGTTCACCATATTCTTCGGCAGGTCGTCGAAGCGCACGATGCGCCTCTTCTCTCGGGAACTATCGAAGAGGTTCGTGATCAACTCCGGCTCGATATCCACAAAATCGCGCGCCGAACCGCTGGGGATTTCCGTGATGCTCGAGACTTTGCCACCCGCGAAATGAATCTCGAGCGCATTGCCGCCGCGGAAATAAGACGCCTGACTGGGATGGATCTCGACGCTGTTCGATGTGACCTTGAATTCGCCCGGCGCACCCTCAACCGGGCCTTCCTGATAGCCCGCGCGCAAAAGATACGACGCAAGATCGTTCGCCTTCAGCACTTGGGAAGTAAAAACGTGGCCCGGCTCGGAATACACGCGCGAAGTATTCTGGTAAATCTGCCCGGTGAGACGCTGATTGATCAGCTTGCCGAACTGGATGTAGTAATAGGCGAAGAAAGACGCGGAGAGAACGAATAGAAAGAGAATTGTGCCCAGGATCGCCAGTCCAATTTTCGATGTCCAAAATCCTGGGGCCAGTCGAATTCGCAAGCCTGCACTCCGGGAAGCCGGGATGGTCCTGGTTGGTTAGACGCAGGCCGGGCCGCAACGTCAAACGCGACGACGCTGCAGCGAGAGGAGCTTCCCTCCTTCAACTATATAGGAATGTCGGATTACAGTGAGTGGCTGTCTGCTGAGACGGTGCAGTCCATGTCGAACTTATAGAGAATCAGATCGACCGGCACGGAGTACTTCACGGTGATCGAGAGCGTCTCTTGCGAAGACACGATCGTCAGGTCCTGATCGGTGGCAGGGATGCCCAAGTCCTTGATTTTCTTCATCACGTCGGCGCGCATCTGTTCTTCATTCTTGTGCGTCGCGATGGCGAAGCGGGCTTCGGTGGTTACAGCGTCCTGGAGCTGGTACTTGTCCATCAGCGGCGGCGCGACCTTGAAGGCGATAAATCCCAGGCAGGCGATAAACGCAATGACGAGCACCGATTTCAGACTAGAACCGCCATGCTCGGGATTTCTTTGCGGGCGCGCGCCTTGCACGGGACTCCTCCAAAATAGGACGGAAGGATGATGCTACTGGAGGAATCGTAACATCCGTCGCGGACGGCGCACCGGCAACGTGAAAACGCTGTCCTGTATGAGTAAACGTATTTCGAGCGGAATGTTGCGCTTACGGAAACTCTGGGCGACGCACCGAGCCAGTGAGCTGCCGCTCGTAGCCCGTATCTCAGTACGCCTTCGCGAAGATGCCTTTTTCTTTTGCCGGCTTGGCGCAGTGAATGCAGTATCCGCTGCCGCCGGGCTGATCGAGCGGAATGCATCGCATCGTGGCCTTGGTGGATTCCTTAATCGACGCCTCACAAGCCTCGTCTCCACACCACCACGCAAACGCGAAGCCCTTCTCGACGGCCTTCTTGAATTCCTCGAAATCGGTAGGCTCCGAAGTATTGGCTTTGCGGAAGGCGAGCGCGCGATCGAAAAGCGCCTGCTGAATTTCGGTGAGCGTCTGGGCGACAATCGCCGCGATTCCCTGCTGCGGCACAAACGCCTTACCTTCTTTGCCGGGCCGGTCGCGCCGCGCGAGCACCACCGTTCCCTTCGCCACGTCCTTCGGGCCGAGTTCCATGCGCAGCGGAACGCCGCGCATTTCCCAATCGTTGAACTTGAAGCCGGGGCTTTGGCCTTCGCGCTCGTCCATCTTCACGCGAATGCCGGTGGCGATCAGTTCCTTGCGCAGCTTGTGCGCCGTCTCCATCACCGTGGCCTTTTCTTCGTCGCTCTTGAAGATGGGAACGATCACCAGCTGGAAGGGCGCCAGGCGCGGCGGCAGGATCAAGCCTTGATCGTCGCCATGCACCATGATGATCGCGCCAACGAAACGCGTCGATAGGCCCCACGATGTGGTCCAGCAGTGCTGCAGCACGCCCGTTTTATCGAGATACTGAATCTCAAACGCCTTCGCGAAATTCTGGCCAAGATTATGCGACGTGCCGGCTTGCAGCGCCTTGCCGTCGCCCATCATCGCTTCGATCGAGTAGGTCTGGTCCGCGCCGGCGAAGCGCTCAGAAGCCGACTTGCGGCCGGGAATCACCGGCACAGCCGCTTCGTTCATCGCAAAATCCGTGTAGATGTCGAGCATCTGCCGCGTCTCAGCTTCCGCTTCGTCGTGCGTGGCGTGCGCGGTGTGCCCTTCCTGCCAGAAAAATTCCAGCGTGCGCAGGAAAAGTTTCGTGCGCAATTCCCAGCGGACCACGCTGTTCCACTGGTTGATCAGCACCGGCAAGTCGCGATACGACTGAATCCATTTCGAATAGGCGTGGCCGATAATCGTTTCACTGGTGGGGCGGATCACCAGCGGCTCTTCCAGTTCTTCGCCGCCGCCATGGGTCACCACGGCCAGCTCGGGCGAAAATCCCGCCACGTGCGACTTTTCTTTATCGATGAAGCTGCGCGGAATCAGCAGCGGAAACGCCGCGTTCACGTGCCCTGTCGCTTTGAACCGCGAATCCAACGCGGCTGTAATGTTTTCCCACAGCGCCCAGCCGTACGGGCGGACGATCATGCAGCCGCGCACCGGCGCGTAGTCCGCAAGCTCCGCCTTCAAAACGAGCTGGTTGTACCACTCTGAAAAGTCTTCCGCGCGCGTGGGTAGCTTCTGTTCAGCCATTTCTTAGGATTCTTCCTCGTCAGGTTGGGTGCGCCGCGGCTTTTGCCCGCTCGGCGAGCCGCACTGCGTAACGTTTCGCAAGGCGAGCGCTAAAAGGTTAGGGGATGCGCCGCGCTAAGTCAATTCGCCCCGCCAAGCGCCGCAAAAATCGAGTTTTCGCGTGAACAATAGAACGAAAACGTGTAGCCTGTCTGCCACCGTTGGCGCCCCACCCGCGGGCAATACAGCTAAGGAGAAGTGGAATGACGATTGGCCGTAAGCTTCTAGCTTCGTGTGCGTTTGCCGCCTTGGTCGCGGCGTCCACGATGCCCACGCAGGGGCAAAGCGCGGCGGGTTCGCCCGCCACCACGTCGAGCAGCCAGAGCAGCTCTACGACCCAGCCTCAGGAGGATGTGAATACCGGCAATACTCCGGCACGCCACGCGCAACCGGGCATGGTTTACAGCAGCTACCACAAGCCGACCGAGAGCGAGAAATTCCACAACTACATTTTCGACGCTTTCGGGCCGTACTCGATCGCCGGAGCGATCATCGCAGGCACGGTTCACCAGGCGACGAATGCGCCACCGGAATGGGGCGGAGGCATGCAGGGTTGGGGCTCGCGTGTGGGATCGAGCTACGGCATCAGCGTGATCACGCAGACCACGCGCTACGTGGCGTCTGAAGCGCTCCGCCAGGACACACTTTATTACCGTTGCGAATGCACAGGCATCTGGCCGCGCGCCAAGCACGCGTTGATTTCCACCGTCACCGCGCGCGCCGGCAACGATGGACATCGCGTGATTTCGATTCCCGCGATCATCGCGCCTTACGCGGGCGGCGAAGCGGCTGCCCTGCTCTGGTATCCCTCGCGCTTCGGTCCGAAGGACGGCTTCCGCATGGGCAACTGGGGCTTCCTCGATCAGGCTGGCATGAACCTTGGCCTCGAATTCATCTGGGGCGGTCCACACACGCTGCTCAACAAAGTACACGTGCCGGTGATTTCCAACGTGACCGGCTCGACTACCAAGGAAACGCAGGACAAGCCGTAACTGGCGCGAATTTACGCCTTCGAATAAAAACGCCGGCGACCTGAATCGCCGGCGTTTTTGTATTCAGCGCGGCCTATTTAGACTAAACGCGCGACGAGAATTTTTAGTGCCCCGAATGCCGCCAGTCCCAGTACGACTTCTGATCATTTGGCGGAAGGTGTTTGTAGTCCACATTGTCGTGATGCGTGTCGCTAATCCATTGATGGTAGTGCGCGTCCTCCGCACTATCCCACTTGTGGTAGTCCGCGTGTCCCGGGTCGTAAACATTGTCCGTTGTCGTCGAGCATCCGCCTAAAAGCAGCGCCGCAGACAATACCGCGCCCGCCAGCATTCCGCCAAAGTGGCGGGTTCGAATTTCCATCAATTCTCTCCTCAAATTCCCAAGAGCTAGACACACGGGGCGGGGTCGCTCACGCATTCACGCGGCGGAGAACTCGCGTCGCAGAAACTCTAGTGATGCGAGTGCCGCCAATTCCAATACGCGTGCTGTTCGTCGGGCGGAAGCTTTCTGTACTCCACGTACGGCCGGTGCGTTTCGTTCACCCACTGCCGGTAATAGACGAGTTCGCCGTTGTCCCACATGTGATAGTCCGAGTAATACGGGTCGTACACGCGCACCGTGGCGTGGCTGGCGCATCCGCCCAGCAACATCGGGGCGCTCAACGCCGCGCCCGCGAGCACCACGCTCAAGCACCTCGTTCGAAAACACATAAAGCTGTTCCTCCCGTTTGATAGATAAGCCGGAGCGTTTGCAATGCCTTGCTCGCTCCGCTAAACTTTCCACGGAATTAAAAACACGGGCTGCACGGGGAAGTTTTGTGCAAGCGCCCTGAAAACCCCATACGGGCAACACCCTAAAATTCCCGCGCTTGCATCGTATCGAGGAAAAATTCGATGACCGTGAAGTCCGCTGAATTCGCCAGAATGTCCCGCCCGCTGGACGCCGTCGATCCGCAAATCGCCGAGGTGCTGCGCGATGAAGTACGCCGCCAAGCCACCGGGATCGAGCTGATCCCCTCCGAAAATTTCGTGTCGGAAGCGGTGCTCGAAGCCGCGGGCTCCGTGCTCACCAACAAATACGCAGAAGGCTATCCCGGCAAGCGCTATTACGGAGGGTGCGAATTTGTGGATGTGGCCGAGCAACTCGCCATCGATCGCGCCAAAGCTCTCTTCGGCGCCGAACACGCCAACGTCCAGCCGCACTCCGGCACACAGGCCAACATCGCCGTCTATATGACCGCACTTCAGCCCGGCGACACCGTGCTCGGCATGAATCTCGCCCACGGCGGCCACCTCACGCACGGCCACCCGCTCAATTTTTCAGGGAAGATGTACAAGTTCGTGCCGTACGGCGTGTCGAAGGAAACCGAGCGCATCGATTACGACGAACTCGACCGCCTCGCGCAAGAACACAAACCGAAAATGATCGTCGCAGGCGCCAGCGCCTACTCGCGCATCATCGATTTCGAACGCATGGCAAAGACCGCCGCCGCCGTAGGCGCGATTTTCTTCGTGGACATGGCGCACATCGCCGGACTGATCGCTGCAGGCGTGCATCCGTCGCCTGTGCCGCACGCCGATTTTGTGAGCACCACCACGCACAAGACGCTTCGCGGCCCGCGCGGCGGCCTCGTGCTGTGCCGCGAAAAATACGCGAAGGATCTCGACCGCACCGTGTTCCCAGGCGACCAGGGCGGTCCGCTGATGCACGTGATCGCGGCGAAAGCGGTGTGCTTGAAAGAAGCCGCGGAGCCGGAATTCCGCGCGTATCAGCAGCAAGTTGTTGCTAACGCAAAAGCGCTCGCCGCCGGCCTCACCAAGCGCGGCTTCCGCATCGTCAGCGGCGGCACGGACAATCATCTGCTCCTCGTGGATGTCCACTCGCGCGGCCTTACAGGCAGCGCAGCGCAGCCCGCATTCGACCGCGCGGGCATCACCATCAACAAAAATTCAATTCCCTTCGATCCTCTGCCTCCGATGAAGGCAGGCGGCGTTCGCATGGGAACTCCGGCCGTCACCACGCGCGGCATGCGCGAACCGGAAATGGACAAAATCGCGGGCTGGATCGCGGAAATTCTCTCGAACCTCGGGGACGCCGCGACCGAGCAGCGCGTTCGCGCCGAGGTCGCGGCTCTGGCGTCGCAGTTTCCGCTCTACGGCACGCGCCTTGAAGCGGCTGACGCTGCACAGCACACGCACGCCACGCGCTAGCATTAGCCCCGGCGGCACCTTTGGATTATTGGCGCCGTCGCCCCCAATGTTCCATCCGCGAACGAGCGTTCCGCGTTGGAACGCTGCAGCTTCCGCACCGACTCAACTTGTCGCCTAAGTCTTTTCCTACCCTCGTTCGCCCGCTCGCTTCCCTTCCGAATTTGGCAACTCTGATGCCTGTACGGGCGAGGTCAATTCCACCGATGGCTACCATAATCAACTTGGAGCTCAATCCAAATCTCGTCACGCGCGACGATTCGCGCACCGAAGCCCAAGTGATCCAGGAATCGCTCCTGCCGAAAGCGACTTTGCGCAGCCCCTATTTCGAAGTCGCCTTCCGATATTCGCCGCTGGGCGACGTTGGCGGCGATTTCGCCGATTTCTTCCTGCTCCCGAATGGCCACCTCGGTCTCTACCTTGGCGACGTCGTCGGTAAGGGCCTCACCGCCGCGATGTACGCCGCGCTGGTAATGGGCACAATGCGCGGCACGAATAAAACGGGCGAAGATCCCTCAGCCGTGCTCGCGCTGCTCAATAAGCGCCTGCTCGTCCGCCCCGTCCCCGATCGCTACTGCTGCACGCTCTACGCCGACTACGATCCGCAAACGCGGCTGCTCGCTTTCTCGAACGCCGGCGAGCCGTTTCCGCTGCTCTCTTCGCAAGCCGGCTGCTGCTCGATCGGCGAAGGCGGCATTCCCTCCGGTCTATTCAAAGAAGTCGCCTACGACACCTACCGATTCACTCTCCAGCCCGGCGACGCAATACTTTTTTCTTCCGATGGCATTCACGAATTGCAGAATGCGAAAGGCGAAGACATCAGCTGGAATATGCTGGGGGAATTCTGGAAGCCAGCGCGCCGCATCGGCGCCGACGAAGCTCTCGACCGTCTTTTCGAAGCGATCCGTCCTTACGCTGGAGAGGGCCAGCGCAACGACGATATCACCGCGATTGCTTTGAAGATTTTGGGCTAGGCGCGCCGCCGGCGGCCACTTCCACGGGAATCTCGCGCGCCGCGCCGTCGCGAATCGAAAACGCGCGGACCTTTGTTTCACCGCCCGCACTTGGCGCGGCAATCACATACGCCACGTCCGGGTAATACGCATCCGCGATGTCTCGCGCGGACGGCTCCCCGCTGCCGTTCGGGTGCGAGTGATAAATCCCCATCAGCGTCGCTCCGGAGCCGCGGATCGCGCGCATTGCCGCGAACAGTTCCTTCGGATCGATCTGATACTCCGTCGCAGGATTCTCCGACGCATTCAGAGTACGCAGCGCCAACTCCACCACGCCGCCTTTCCCCGCCAACAGGCCGCACACTTCCTCATCGGGAAATTGTTGCGCGTGCTTCTCGATCACGCGCAAAGCGTCGCCGCGAATTTTAAGTGTGCCCGCCACGGCCAAAGTGTAACTCGCGCACAATAAAAAAGCGGGAGCGAATTCGCATCCGCTCCCGCCCCAATCCAACTAGAGTCTAATCAGCGCAATCGCGCCGCTCTTAACCGTTACGCCTTCTGAGCCGCACGCCGCAAGAACGTCGGCACATCCAGATCGTCCGCCGGAACGTCGTGCATCACTTCGTTCACGTTGCGCGACACCTGCTGCACGACATTAGTTTGCTGCGGTGCCACGGTCACCGGAGCCGGCTCTTCGCGCGTCGCAGCCTTCCACGTCTTCGGCACGTACGACGGCCGCGCGCCTTGAGTCTTCTTCGCCGCCACTTCGCGGAAGCCGGCGGCGATCACCGTGATCTTTACCGATTCCTTCATATTGTCGTCCATCACCGCACCGAAAATAATGTTCGCGTTTTCGTGCGCCGCCTTTTGAATCACGCTGGACGCCTCGTGCACTTCCTGCAGGCTCAGCGTCGTCGATCCGGTGATGTTGATCAGGATGCCTTGCGCGCCCTGAATGCAATTGTCTTCGAGCAGCGGGCTGTTGATTGCGCGTTCGGCCGCTTCCACGGCGCGGTTCGGCCCATTTGCAATAGCGGTGCCCATCACCGCGTAGCCCTGGCCGCTCATGATGGTTTTCACGTCGGCAAAGTCGCGGTTGATGATGCCCGGAATCGTGATGATGTCCGAAATGCCCTGCACGGCTTGTCGCAAAATGTCGTCGGCAATGCGGAACGCTTCAAAGAAGCTTGTCCCGGGTTCGACGCACTCCATCAATTTCTCGTTAGGGATCACGATGACGGTATCGACGCAGCCGACCAATTCCGCCAGCGCCTGCTCGGCCTGCTCCATGCGGCGCTTGCCTTCGAATGCGAACGGCTTCGTCACCACAGCAACCGTCAGCGCGCCCAATTCGCTCGCGAGGTTTGCCACCACCGGCGCCGCGCCGCTGCCCGTGCCGCCACCGAGGCCGCCCGTCACGAACACCATGTCCGCGCCGTCCAGAGCCTCGAGAATTTTTTCCGTATCTTCCAGCGCGGCTTTGCGCCCGATCTCCGGGTTCGCGCCGGCGCCCAAACCTTTGGTGAGCTTCGCGCCCAGCTGCAGCTTCACCGGCGCTTGCGAAAGCTTCAGCGCCTGCAAGTCTGAATTGGCCGCGATAAATTCCACGCCTTCCACTTTGGCGCGGATCATGCGGTTGACGGCGTTCGAACCTCCGCCGCCCACGCCGATCACTTTTATTTTTGCGCCGTTGTGCGTTTCATCTGCGAACGAGACTCGAAACCCCGATTCTTTTGGCGTCATGCTTCCTCCGGTCTTTTGCTTACTACGAATATTTTTCCTCGCCAACCGCTCTGGCTAGGCCCCTGCAAACATGCTCTTCAACTTTCCTACCCAGCCGTTGGGCCTCGCTCCTGAGCTTCGCCGGGTGCGGGCGCCATACAGGACCAGTCCAACAGCTGTTGCGTACTCGGGCCGGGAAACTTCTTCAGTCATGCCCGCTAGTCCGCGCGGAATCGCCACGCGCACGGGCAGATTGAAAATCTTTTCAGCAAGCTCACACAGGCCGCGCAATTGCGCGCCGCCACCGGTAAGCACCAGGCCTGCCGGAATTTGTTTCTCCACGCCGCCGCGGCGAAGTTCGTCGCGCACCAGCATCAAGAGTTCCTGCGCGCGCGGCTCGGCGATATCCGCGAGCATCCGCGAATATACAGTTCGTGGCGGCCGGTCGCCTACGCTAGCAATTTCAATCGGATCGTCGGACGTGACGAGCGAACGCTCGACGCACGCGTACTCGCGCTTGATTTTTTCGGCTTCCGGAATCGGCGTACGCAATCCTACCGCAAGATCGTTTGTGAAGTGATCGCCGCCTACGGGAATCGCCGCCGTGTGCCGGACCACGCCGCCGGAAAATGCGATCAGTTCCGTCGTTCCGCCGCCGATGTCAAGCAGGCACGAGCCCAGCTCGCGTTCGTCCTGCGTCAGGCTCGCTTCTGCGGACGCGAGCGGTTCGAGAACCGTGTCGTCCACGCGCACGCCCGCGCGATTCACAGCTGTGACGATATTCTGCGTCGCTGAGCCTGAAGCCGTCACGATGTGAACGTTCGCTTCGAGGCGCTGGCCGACCATTCCAATCGCGTCGCGGATATTGTCGTGTGAGTCGAGGAAAAATTCCTGCGGCAATACGTGCAGCACTTCGCGATCTTCCGGCAGTTGGATGCCGCGCGCCGCTTCGATGGCCCGCCGCACGTCGTCACGCTGTACATCGCGAGGCCGCGCGCCGATCGTCATTCCGCCCCGGCTGTTCACGCCGCGCACGTGCACGCCTGCCACGCCGATCAACGCCGATTCCACCGGCACGCTCGTGATCGATTCGGCTTCTTCCACCGCGCGCCGGATCGAGCTCACCGCAAGATCCAGATTCACGATCTGGCCTTTGCGCCAGCCTTTCGATTCCGCCGCGCCCAGCGCCGCAAACTTCACGCCGCCGTCGTCGTCCATCTCGCCGATCAGCGCGCACGTCTTCGTGCTGCCGATGTCGAGCGCAACAATATGCCGTTCCTTCTTCGTCAAATTCGCTTCCCCCCAATACTCGCCAAATCCGTTGCTGCCGCCGGAGCCCGACCGGCGTTACCGCGCGCGCTTCTGTTTCGCTGCCGAGTGCGTGTGCTTTGCCGCGACGATCGGCGCTGCTGCGCGCGGCGCAACCGGTTCGATATTCTGCGCCACCAGATTCGTTTCCGGCACCGCCACCGCTTCACCCGTGAAACGCAGATCGACGGACTTCAACCGGCCCTTCGCCGTGTTCCACTTGCCGATGTCCGTAATCAAAGCCATGTAGCGGTCTTTGAAGTCCGTATCGCCAAAATGTACGACCAGCGGCGCGGGGTCTCCGCCATACGGTCCAGACGCATCGCCTGCCGGCGCCGTTGCGCTCGCCACACCCGCCTGCAGGCCCATGATCGTCGCCGTCAGATTTTTCGCCTCGGTAAGATCCACTTCATTCACCTGATCCATCGCGCCGGGCTTTGCGGCCTCGACCTGCTGCGTAAAACTTGAGAACATCTGCATGCGCATCTCGCGGTCTTCGAGCGGCATGTCTTCGCTGATTCCGGTCACCACAGGGAAATGAAAATTGGCCTTCACCGGTCGCTCGAGAATCACGCCGTGAACGTCCACCAGCGCCAGCGTATTGCCTTCGCGCAAAAATGCGATCGGCGTCCGCTCCTTGATATCCACTTCCACGCGATTCGGCAGCGCGCGCATCACCGTCGCATGCTCCACCCACGGAAGCTGCTCCAGCTGCTTGCGCCGCTCGTCTAACGGAATCCGCAGCACGCTGTGATACCGGTCCGCGCGGAAAATTTCCAGCACGGCGGCCTGCGAAACGTAGTTCGCGTTCTTGATTTGGATCTGATCGCGCCCCAGCAGCGACATGTGCCGCGACGAGAAAAGGAAATTGCCCATCGCGTAGCACGTACCTGCCAGCGCCACGCCTGCCACACCCCACACCGCCACGCGCGCGTACGTCTTCCAGGCTTTCCTGCCGAACTTCCGCCTCTTGATCTCCAGCGGCTTCTGCCGCCGGAGATATTTCGGCTCTTCGTCGGCCAGCACTTCCTGCGGATATGCGTCGGCGTTCATGGCTTTCAATTTTTCCACACGATTACTTCGGTTTCGAGTTCCACTCCGTACGCCTTCTGCACCCGCTCGCGCACGTCGTCGATCAGCTGCAACATCTCGGCCGCGCTCGCCGTTCCCTTGTTCACGAAAAAGTTGGCGTGCCGGTCGCTCACCGTTGCGTCGCCCACATGATGACCCTTTAATCCGAGTTCATCAATCATCCTTCCAGCCGACCCGCCCTGCGGGTTTTTGAAAATGCAGCCCGCGCTCTTCTGATTCAGCGGCTGGCTCGACCGGCGCTTCTCGTTGCACACCTTGATTCCCGCCAAAATTTCCTTGAACGGCTTCGACGGCAGCTCCAATTTCACCCGCAACATCAAATCGTCCGGCGCAAACGACGTGTGCCGGTAATCGAACCGGATGTCGCTGCCTTCCAGCTTCTCGATCTTGCCCGTCGCCGCGCGATACATCTCCACTTCGCGAACGTGCGTGCCGATCTGCGTGCCGTACGCGCCTGCGTTCATGCGCAGCGCGCCTCCGATGCTGCCCGGCACGCCGATCAGCCCTTCCATGCCGCCCAAATCGCGCTTCGCGCAGAACGTGACCGTGGTGCCCAGATCCGCCGCCGCATCCACATACGCGACGCTGCCTTCCACGCGCATTCCCGGCTGCGAGGGCGGCAGATGCAGTGCCACAAAACTCAACTCGCCGTCCGCAACCAGCAGGTTCGAGCCGCCGCCCAGCAAACGGTACGCGATGCCTTCCTGCTTCAAAAGACGAATCACATCCGGAATCGTCTCGTACTTCCGCAAATTCAGCAGATCCGTAGTCCCGCCGATTCCCAGATACGTCTTTTCGACCATTGAGACGGCCGGAACCAGCTCGACGCCCAGCTCCTTCAGCTGCTCAGCGATGGGCAGGCCGCTAATTCGCATGGCTCGCCGCGAATTTCGCGTCTAATTTCACTGCCAACGCATCCAGCGCGCGATTCACGTTGCCTGCTCCGATTGCGAGCACCACATCGCCCGGCCGCGCCTCCCGCAGCATGAATTCCATCCCCGCATCGATCGAGTTCGCGTACACCACGTTCTTGTGGCCCGCGAAGCTGATCGATTCCGATAGCCGTTCGCCATTCGCGCTCGCAATCGGCTGCTCGCCCGCCGGATACACGTCGAGCACGACCAGCACGTCGGCGTCGTTAAACGAATTGCAAAATTCGTCCCACAGCTGCTTCGTCCGCGAGTAGCGGTGTGGTTGAAAAAGCACGAGCAAGCGCCGGAAGCCGCATCCACGCGCCGCAGAAAGTGTCGCGCGAATTTCCGCCGGGTGATGGCCGTAGTCGTCCACTAGCGTGACGCCAGCATGCACGCCTTTGATTTCGAATCGCCGTCCCACGCCTGCAAACTTTTCAAAGCCTTTGCGAATCAGCTCAGGCGGCACATTCAACGTGAGTGCCACAGCCGCTGCAGCCGCCGCGTTGCGCACGTTGTGAATTCCTGGAGGCGAGGAAAGATTAAAAATCCCGAGATCTTCGCCCTTGAACGTCAAACGGAACTCGCTCGCAATGCCGTGCAACGCCACGTCGCTGATCACCAGGTCCGCCTGTTTCGACGTACCGTAGGTCACCACTGGCCGCTTAATCCGCGCCAGAATCGCCTGCACGTTCGGTTCATCGAGGCACATCACCACCGAACCGTAAAACGGCACGCGATTCGCAAACTGTACAAACACATCCTGAATTTCTTCGAGCGACTTGTACTGGTCGAGGTGCTCGCGGTCGATCGTCGTGATCACCGCCACCACCGGAGCGAGCAGCAAGAAGGATCGGTCGCTCTCGTCCGCCTCCACGACCATGTACTCGCTCTTGCCCACACCTGCATGCGACCCGGCGTGGTTCACGCGCCCGCCCACCACAAAGGTGGGATCGAGCCCCGCCGCATCCAGTACAGCCGCAACCAAAGAAGTCGTGGTCGTCTTTCCGTGCGCGCCAGCCACCGCGATGCCGTACTTCAGCCGCATCAACTCGGCCAGCATCTCCGCGCGTGGAATAATCGGAATTTTCAGCCGGCTCGCTTCCACCAGCTCCACGTTCGAGCCGACCACTGCCGACGAGATGACCACCACATGCGCGCCCTGCACATGCGCCGCGGCGTGGCCTTCAAAAATCTTCGCGCCCAACTTCGTTAGGCGTTCGGTCACCGGAGAAAGTTTCGTATCGGAGCCAGAAACGGCATAGCCGCTGGTCAGCAGCACTTCGGCGATTCCGCTCATGCCGCTGCCGCCGATTCCCACCAAATGGATTCTCTGGAAATTTCGGAATGCGCCGTTCATCGCCGCACCAACCCTTCAAGCATGTCCACCATGTCTTCCACAGCGCGCGGCCGCGCAAGCTTCCGCGCATTCTGCGACATCTCGCTTGTCAGACTGGGCTGGTCCAGCAGAGAGAAAATCTCGGTCGTCAACCGCTCCGGCGTCAATTCCGGCTGCGGAATCACTCGTGAAGCGCCCGCATCGCGCATCGCCGACGCATTCAGCATCTGGTGCGCGTCTGTCGCGGCGCCGAAGGGGATGAAGATGGCGGCACGCCCGGCGGCTGCGACTTCTGCCACCGTGATCGCGCCCGAACGGCAGACGATCAGGTCTGCCTGGGCAAACCGCTCCGCCATATTCTCGATGAAGGGTACGACCTCCGCTCGGAATTCACGTCGCGCATAAGCCACGCGAACCGCATTATAGTCGCGTTCACCGGTCTGGTGCACGATGAAAAGCTGATTTTTTCGGGACGAAAGTATGTCCAGCGAATCGATCACTGCGCGATTGATCGGCAACGCGCCACTCGATCCGCCGGTGATCAGAATGTTGAACGGCGCCCCCGCATCGCGCGTGCGGTCCGGAATCGTGAAAAATTCTTTGCGGACGGGAATTCCCGTCACCACCGCTTTGCGCCCGAGCCGCTCCGCTGTCTCTTTGAATCCCACTGCGATCTGCGTCGAAATTCTCGCCAGCACGCGGTTCGTGAATCCTGGCTCGACATTTGGCTCAAACACCACCGAGGGCACACCGCTGAGGCGCGCGGCGAGAAT
Organism: uncultured Acidobacteriota bacterium; assembly: GCA_963702125.1. GTDB lineage: Bacteria > Acidobacteriota > Terriglobia > Acidiferrales > UBA7541 > Palsa-295. Next base: position 467,338 of record OY969716.1, on the reverse strand, counting down.
CATCGGGCCGGACGCGTAGCCGCCCACGCCAAACGCCACTCCAAATTTGTGTTTGCTGAGAATGCGGAAGGAATCGATCATGCCCATCGGGACTTTCGCGGCGTTCTTCACCAGCTTCATGCCGCCGATGCCCTTCAGGCCCGCAGCTCGGATCGTTTCCAGCGGCAACCCCGCCTGGGGCACCAGCCGCGTTTCCATCCCGCGCTCGGTTCCAACGATCACCACGCTGCGCACTCCCTCCGGTTCGCGCCGGAGCCACTCTTTTGCCACTGCAATCGCCGGAATCACATGGCCGCCCGTGCCGCCTCCGGCAATCAACAATCGCTTCGACCGATCCGCCCCGGCGCTCATTTTGTTTTCCGTCGCCGATCCTGCCGCCGCGTGTCGTCCCCCGTGAAAAACTGCGCGCCACTGTTCGTGTCGCAGGCGCGCGTCACAACTCTTCCGCGTGCTGGCTGATGTTCAGTAAGACTCCAGTTGCAAGAAGCATGCCAAAGAGGCTCGAGCCGCCGTAACTGATGAACGGTAACGGTATTCCTTTCGTCGGCAGCATCCCCATCACCACGCTCAGATTGATCAGCGCCTGCCCGACGATCATCGTCGTAATTCCCAGCGCCAGAAATTTCCCGAAATCATCGGGAGCCTTCATCGCCGCCACGAATCCGCGCCAGCCGTAAATCGCAAACAGCACCAGCACGACGACCGCGCCGATAAATCCCAGTTCCTCGCAAATAATCGAAAAAATAAAATCCGTATGCGCCTCGGGCAAAAAGAACAGCTTTTGCCGGCTCTCCATCAATCCAACGCCCGTCATTCCACCTGAGCCCACCGCAATCAGCGACTGCGCCAGCTGAAACCCGTGTCCCTGCGGATCGGCGCTCAATCCGAAGAACGTCTTCACGCGCTCCAGGCGATACGGCGAACTTACGATCAGCACAAAAACCGCCGGAATCGCCGCCGCAATCGAAACGCCGATATACTTCAGCGAAAGATCGCCCACCCACAGCATCGCAAACGCGATCAGGCAGATCATGAACGCCGTACCCATGTCAGGCTCTTCCAGCACCAGCAGCACGACCATCATCACCGTGCCCAGCGCGGGCAAAAGCGTCCTCTTAATATCGTTCATGCCCGGTGCGCCCGGCGCGCGCCGGTTCTCGAGGAACCACGCCAGATACAAAATCACCGCCAGCTTTGCCAGCTCCGAAGGCTGCAAACTCAGCGGCCCAAGCCGCACCCATCGATGCACCTTGTGCGACCGGTCGAGAAAAAATACGAGCACGAGCAGCACGAGCGAAATCGAAAGGAACGTGAACACCACCTGCGGATTCCGCAGCTTCCGGTAATCCGTGTTCACCAGCCAGAACATCCCGGCGATCCCCAGCACCACGTACACCATCTGGCGCAGCAGGAAAATGTAGCCCATGCCGAATTGTTCGCTCGCCGTGATCGCCGACGCGCTAAACACCATCACCGCGCCCAGCAGGCACAGCGCGAGCGTCACGCCAAATAGCTTCTTGTCCGGTTGTAAGCTTCTCGGCATCGATATCCTTCGTTCCCGCTTAAACGTCCTGCGAGTCTCCCGGTCCTTATATAAGGACCCGCCCTGCTATCCCTTTTCCGGCTGCGGCGCCGCCGAAGCCGTCGCCCCGGCCTGCGATTCCTCCGCCAGCTGCTGCACGATCTGCTTGAACATCCTTCCGCGGTGCTCGTAATTTTCAAACTGGTCGAAGCTCGAACACGCCGGCGCGAGCAGCACCGTATCGCCCGCCTCCGCCGACCGGTACGCCAGATGAATCGCACGCTCCAGCGTATCCGCGCGCTCAATCGGCATCGCCATTCCCAGCTCCGCCAGATCGTCCGCGATCTTTGGCGCCGCCGCTCCAATCAGCAAAATCTGCCGCGCGCGCTCCTTAAGCAACGGCACAAGCGGCGTGTATGGCGCGCCTTTGTCTTTTCCACCCAAGATCACCCGCAAGCCCGACGGAAACGCTTCAATCGCTTTCGCCGCCGCATCCACATTCGTCGCTTTCGAGTCGTTGAAAAATTCCACGCCCGCAATGTTCGCCACAAATTCCAGCCGGTGCTCGACCGCCTGGAACGTCTTCACTCCCTCCGCAATCGCCGCCGGAGTCGCTCCCGCCAGATACGAAGCCGCGCACGCCGCCAGCACATTCTCCAAATTGTGCTCGCCGCGCAGCGGAATCTGGCTGCGCTTGGCGAGTTCCACTTCAAACCCTTCATTGCGGAACATGATGTTGTCGTTCAGCAAAAACGCTCCCACCGCCACACGTTTCTGCCGGCTGAACCAGCACAGCTTCGATTTCGCAGGAGTCCGCTTCGTCACTTCCGGATCGTCCGCGTTCAGCACCGCCCAGTCGCGCTCCAGCTGATTTGCAAACATCCGCATCTTCGCGGCCGCGTACTCTTCAAACGTCGAGTGCCGGTCCAAATGGTCCGGCGTCAAGTTCAGCAGCACTCCGATTTCGGGCCGGAACGCATCGATCGTCTCCAGCTGAAAGCTGCTTACTTCCGCCACCGTCACATCGGTATCTGACGACCGCTCCACAAACGACAGCAGCGGCGTCCCGATATTTCCGCCCACATGCGCCGGAATGTTCGAAGTCCTCAAGATGTGCGCCACGAGTGAAGTCGTCGTGGTCTTTCCGTTCGAGCCTGTAATCGCAACGAGTTTCCCGCGCAGGTAACGCCACGCCAGCTCGATCTCGCTCCACACCGGAATTTCTTTTTTGCGCGCCGCCACTAGCGCCGGAATGTTGGCCGGAACGCCCGGACTCACCACAATCAAATCCTGGGAAAGCACGCTCACCTCGCGAATCCCGCCCAACTCCAACGCAACGCCGGCATCCCTGAGCCGCACCGCCGATTCGCCCAGATCTGCCTCCGTGCGATCATCAGTCGCCGTCACATGCGCGCCGTACGCTGAGGTGAACAGCGCGGACACCATACCCGTGCGCGCAAGACCGACCACCATTACGCGCTTTCCTTCCAGATCGAAACCCGGCCTCACCGCTCCACCTTCCCGCTTTCTACCCTTGTCGAGCTACCGCATTGGAGCTACCGCAATTTCAAAGTCGTCAGCGAAAACAGCGCGAACACCAGCGCCACAATCCAGAATCGCACAATAATTTTCGATTCACTCCATCCCATCAGCTCAAAATGGTGATGAAGCGGCGCCATTTTGAAAATCCGTTTGCCGGTTAGCTTGAACGAGCTAACCTGCAGAATTACGCTCAGCGCTTCGAGCACGAACACGCCGCCGATCGACAGCAGCAAGAATTCCTGCTTGATGATCACGGCAACCGTGCCGATTGCTCCGCCCAACGCCAGTGATCCCACGTCGCCCATGAACATTTCCGCCGGATGCGCGTTGTACCAAAGGAATCCCAGCGACGCGCCCACCAGCGACCCACAAAAAATTACGACTTCGCCGGCATCCGGAATTTTCTGAATGTCCAGATAGTCCGCGAACCGCGCGTTGCTTGTGATGTACGCCAGCACTGTCAGCGCCACTGCTGAAACCAGCACGCATCCAATCGCCAAGCCATCCAAGCCGTCCGTCAAATTCACGGCGTTCGAGCTGCCCACAATGACCAGCACCAAAAACAGCAGCATCGGCACATACGCCAGCGCCCAGATGTACTTGATGTCCAGCAGCCGATCGACCACCAGGTCCGGATGCAGCGTCTTCAAAAACGGCACCGTGAGCGTCGTCGAGTAGTGTCCATGCGTCTGCAGGGCGAGCAGCACAATGCCGACCACGGCGCAGGTCAACACCTGCAACGAAAATTTACCGCGCGGTGTAAGCCCCATGTTCCGCTTGCGTACGACTTTGTTGTAATCGTCCACAAATCCAATCGCACCAAACGCCAGCGTCGCGCCCATCGCCAGCAGCACGTACGCGTTCCGCAAATCCGCCCAGAGCAGCGTCGGCACCACAATCGACGCGACAATCAGGACGCCGCCCATCGTCGGCGTTCCCGCCTTCTTCTGGTGCCCCTTCGGCCCCTCTTCGCGGATGTACTGCTTCACCTGCAAATTCCGCAGCCGGTCGATCACCCACGGCCCCAAAATCAGCGACAGCAAAAACGCCGTCAGGCTCGCCACCGCCGTCCGTACCGTGATGTAGCGGAACACATTCAGCGGGCTGAAGTGCGGCTTGAGCGCGTAAAAAAGCAGCCAGTAGAGCATCTCAGCCTTTTTTCACCGTGGGCTCGACAGGCGGTTTCGATTTCGGCCCCGCCGTCGCCGCCGCACGCGCGTGCGTCGCATCAATCGCTTCCAGAATTTTTTCCATCTTCACGCCGCGCGAACCTTTCAGCAGCAGCACGTCGCCCGGGGCCACAAATCCCGCCAGATACGCCGCCGCTTCCTTCGAATCCATAAAAAATTTCGTCCGCTCTTTTGGAAAGCCGGCTTCTACCGCCGCGCGCAGCAGCTCCGCCGCGTAGCCATTCACTCCCACCAGCCAATCGATTTTCCCGAGCGCCGCGATCACCCGCCCGCAGTCGCGATGCAGTTCCGCCGAGCTTCCGCCCAGCTCGCGCATCTCGCCCGCTGCAAGAATCCGCCGCTTGAAACCCGGAGTCGCCGCCAGAAGTTGCGCCACAGAATCGAGCGCCGTCGGGCTGGAGTTGTAACTGTCGTTGATCACCGTGAATCCCGTTTCGAACGCGACCACTTCGCCGCGCTTGTCGGCCGGAGCCATCTCCGGAAAAACCTCCGCCGCCTCCGCCGCGCCGATGCCCCACACGCTCGCCGCCGCCAGCGCCGCCACCGCGTTCATCACGTTGTGCCTCCCGATCAACGCCAGGTCGAGCCGCCTTCGCCCCTCTGGCCAAACAAAATCGAAACTCGTTCCCGCAAGCCCGCCCTCTTCGATGTTCTCCGCACGAAACGCGGCGGGCTTCGCACTCGCGGGCGCTCCGCCCGTGCCGTCAAACCACAGCACCTCGCCGTGAGCGACTTCTTTCATTTTCACCACGCGCTCGTCGCCCGCGTTCAGCACCGCCGTCGCCTTCGGCCACGGCAAATGCTCGATCAGTTCGCGCTCGGCCAGCGCGATCTCATCGATCGACGCAAAAAATTCCAGATGCTCCACGGCGATCCGCGTGATCACGCCTACGTCGGGCTTTGCGATCTTCGTCAGCCGCGCCAGCTCACCCGGATGCGACATGCCCATCTCGATCACTGCTGCGTCGTGCTCGTCGTCGAGTTTCAGCAGCGTCAACGGCAAGCCGTACTCATTGTTCAAATTTCCCAGCGTTTTCAGAACGCGCATCCGCGAGCCCAAAAGCGCCGCAAAGATTTCTTTTGTTGTGGTCTTTCCCACGGACCCGGCCACGCCGCCGATCCGCCGCCCCGGTTTCGCCGCGCGCCAAATCTCGCAGGCGCGGGCGGCCAACCGGTGCAGCCCGTCGAGCGTGTCGTCCACAACGTAGAGCTTCTTTGCGAGTTCAGGGCCGATCGTTGAACCGACTTCAGCCGCGCGATTCCGCGCCACCACTGCGGCCACCGCGCCGCGATCGAAAGCGCCTGCCACAAAACTGTGTCCGTCGTGACTCGCTCCGTGTATCGCAACGAACAGTTCGCCGGCCGCGACCGTTCGAGAATCAATCGAGACGCCGGCCACCCCGGCCACAGCGGTAAGGCCCTCCGGGCGCGCGACACCCAGAGCTTCCGCGACTTGGCCGGCCGTCCACCGCAATCGTTCTTCTCCCCGAGGCTTGGTCTCATTCGCACGCTCACTTTCGGAAGCGCTCGATTGGACTGCCACTTCCGAAATGTTTGCGAAGCGCGCGCGAGCGGCTCCCGCTCAATCGCTACCGCGTTTTCGCGTAGCCCTTGCGCCGCAAAATCTTCCGCGCCACGTCGCGGTCGTCAAACTCAAACGTCCTGTCGCGATAAATCTGATAATTCTCGTGGCCCTTGCCCGCCAGCAGCACGATGTCGCCCTTGCGCGCCTCGTCGATCGCCATTTCAATCGCCGTCTCACGGTCCGGCTCGATTTTGTAATTTCCGTTCACCTTCTGCAGGCCCACGATCAAATCGTTGATGATCCGTAGCGGATCTTCCGTTCGCGGATTGTCGCTGGTCAGAATCACAAGGTCGCTCAACGCGCCCGCCGCCTCGCCCATCGGCGGCCGCGTCGAGCGGTCGCGCTCGCCACCCGCTCCAAACAGCGTGATGATCCGCCCCGAAGGATTCAGCTCGCGCGCCGTCGAAATCAGATTCCGCATCGCATCGTCCGCATGCGCATAGTCAACCACCACTAAAAACGGCTGCCCTTCATCGATCCGCTGAAACCGTCCCGGCACCTGCTCCAGATTCGCGATGCCCTCTTCGATCTTCGCCACCGGCACGTCGAGCGCGATCGCCGCGCCCATCGCCGCCAGAATGTTGTAAACGTTGATTCGGCCTACCAGCGGCGCGTGTACCTCAATTTTTCCGACCGGCGTATGTGCCGTGAATTCCAGCCCCTCAAAACTCAGCGCCACTTTCTTCGCGCACAAATCCGCCGAATCCGAAAGCCCGTACGTCAGCGTTCGCTTCGCCAGGCCCTCGAGCCGCGGTCCGTACAAATCATCCGCATTCACAATCGCGAGCTCCGGCGCGCCGCCGCCCGTCCCCTCGAACAAAATTCGCTTCGCCGCGAAATAATCGTCAAACGTCTTGTGAAAATTCAGATGGTCGCGCGTCAAATTCGTAAAAATCGCCGCCGCGAAATGGCAGCCCCACACGCGATCCATCGCCAGCGCGTGTGAACTCACTTCCATCACCGCATGTGTTCCGCCCGCATCGCGAATCTCAGAAAACATTTCCTGCAAATCGACCGACTCCGGCGTCGTGTTCTTCGCCTTGCGGCTTCCCGCAGGCGTCTGGTATCCCGTCGTCCCGATTCGCCCCGTCGTATATCCTGCCGCATGCAAAATCGAATCGACGATGAACGTGATCGTCGTCTTCCCATTCGTTCCGGTCACGCCCACCAGCTTCAACGCATCGGCTGGATGCCCGAAAAAGTTTGCCGCCGCCAGCGCCAGCGCTTTCCGCTCCGTGCCCGGCGCAAGCGCAACCCAAGCAATGTGCGACGCCACATCCGCCGGAAGCTCTGCCGGACGCGGCAACGCGCTCGCCACCACCGTGGCTCCCGCCGCAATCGCCGCGCTCACAAATTCGTTTCCGTCCGCCTTCGCGCCCGGCAACGCAAAAAATAAACTTCCCGGCGTCACCACGCGGCTGTCGCACACCACTCCCGTCACACGCGCGTCGCCGTTCCCAGCAACGCGCATTACGTCGATTCCCGCCAACACTTCGCTCAGTCTCATCGTCCCCGCAGCTTTGCGAGCCGTCCGTGTTCCCGCGGTCCCCACTTCGGTCTCCCCTTCCATCATCATTTTCAACGCGCAGTCCTCGCACCCGGCGCACCAAGCAACGACTTCGCCGACGCCGGCACCAATTTCGCCGCCCGCCCAAATCGCACCGTCACGCTGCTTCCATGCGGAACAACGGTGCCCGCGTCCGGTGACTGCTCAACCGCAAGACCATTGCCAATCAAATTCGGCGTCACGCCCAGGCGCGAGCACTCTTCAATCACGTTGCGGACCGTCTGCCCGGTGAAATTCGGCATCTCAACCCCTTCCACCGCATTCAGCGCCGCCACGCCGCTCGCCGACTTCGACACAACCGCCTGATACTTCGCCTCGCTCGCGTTCTCCGCCGCAGCATCCGCCGCGTGCGCAGCGTCGCCGTTCTTCTTCACATTGGTCGCGAACTGCTCGTCCGAAACGCCCGGCACATCGTGCGGCACTCCCAGATACGCCAGCGCCTGTTCCGTCACGCGCTTAAACACCGGACCGCCCACATTCCCGCCCATGTGCTCGCCCTGCGGCGTATCGAACATCACCAGCACCGTGATCGCCGGCGAATTCACCGGCGCGAATCCGATGAACGACGCCACATACGCCGTCGGCGAATACCGCCCGGTGTTCGTATCGATTTCCTGTGCCGTTCCGGATTTTCCCGCCGCCGTCCATCCATCCAATTTCGCCGGCTTGCCTGTCCCCTTCAGAATCACCGTCTCCATCATTTCGCGCAGCGTCGCCGCCGTCTTTTCATCCGTCGCCTGATGCGGCTCCGCGCGCACGGGCAACGGCCCGCCAAATCCGCCTTCCACCTTCTCCACAATTTTCGGCGGATAATACGTTCCGCCATTCGCCAGCGCCGAAATCGCCGAAATAATCTGCACCGGCGTCGCGCTCACTTCCTGCCCCATCGCCACGGAACCGATCGAGCTCGGTCCCCAATTTCGCGCCGGCCGCAGCAACCCACGCTGCTCGCCCGGCAACTCAATTCCCGTCAGCGCGCCAAACCCAAAATCGTGAATCGTCTCGTAGAAACGCTCCGGCCCCAGCCGCTCCGCCACCTTGATCGTTCCCACGTCGCTCGAGTTCGCCAGAATGTCGGTCACGCTGAGCACGCCAAACGGTTTGTGATCGTGAATCAGCCGCCCCGCCACCATGATGCTGCCCATCTGGCAATCAATCATTTCCGCGGGATTCGTCAGGTGCCGCTCGATCGCGCCCGCCAGCGTGATCATCTTGAATGTCGATCCCGGCTCGTACGCCGCCGTCACCACGCGATCCATCCGCGCCATGTCCGGATATTTCCCCGCATCATTGGGATCGAAAACCGGATAGTTCGCAACGGCCAGCAGCTCGCCCGTGTTCGGGTCTTGAATCACCACCACGCCATTCTTCGCGTGCGTCTCCTGCATTCCCGTAGCGAGTTCTTTTTCAGCGATGGTCTGAAGCGTCTCGTCTATCGTCAACGTCACGTTGCCGCCCGGGTCGGCCGCGGCCTCGTGCGGATCGTAGTGCCGCTGTTTGCCGTCGCTCATCACCACGCCGTGCCCCGGCTTGCCGCGAATCCATTTATCCAGCGAGTGCTCGATCCCTCCGATGCCTTTCTCGTCGGTATCGACGAACCCCAGCACGTGCGCGGCGATCTCATGCAGCGGATACACGCGCCGGTTTTCTTTCTGGAAGAACACGCCTTTCAAATTCATTTCGTCGATGCGCTCGACGGTTTCGGGGGAGAGTTTTTTCGCGAGCCGCACCGGCTTGCTCGCTTCGCGGATTTTCTGTTCGATGTCCGCAGCCGGTAAATCGAGGGCGCGCGACAAAAGCCGCGCCACCATGCCCGCATCCGTTATGTCTGTGGGGTCGGCGAAAACCGAATCCATCGGAATGCTGATCGCCAGCTCCCGGCCCTTGCGGTCAAAAATCTCGCCGCGGGTGGGACTGGTTTCGACTGTGCGCTGTTGTTGACGCTGGGCTTTTGCGAAGTAATCGCCGTAGCAGTAGAGCTGGAGATACGCGAGGCGGCCGACCACCGCCACCATCCAAACCAGTGCCACGGCCCAGATCAACAACCAGCGGAGACGCGGCCTGCGCTGCTCCATCGATTCCGCCTAACGTTCGGATGAATGCTTCGCGGCTCTGTTCCCTCAAGCGCAAACGGCTCGCCACTCGCGAGCCGCTGTGCTTCCTACCCACCGCGCAAATCTTTTCCAGGAATCTTCCAGAGCGCTCCGGCCGTCTCGCGCTTTACTGGCGCTGCGCCGTCACCAGTCGCGCTTGCGCCAGCACTGGCTCCGCCGTGCCTTCCGAACCCACCGCTTCGCCCGGTGCGTGTACCGTCAATCCCAAAGTGTTCTGCGCGATCGTATCCACGCGCCCAGCCGAGCCAAGCGACGACACCGTCGCATGTAGCCGCTTATTCAGTTCCGACGCTTGCGCGCGATCCGCCTGTAGCTGTTGCACCTCATAGCGCAGCCGGATGCATTCAAAGTGTTGCCACGTGTACATCAGCAGGCACGCGGCCATCGCCGCCCCTACCGCTACGCGCCGCCAGTAATCCTTCAGCCGCGCCGGCGCCATCGGACGCACCAACCGCGAGTTATCGATTCGTTTTACTGTGTAATACTCCGTCATCCGCGCACCTCGGGCGCCTGGCTTTCCGCCGTCGCCGCTCTTTCGATCACTCGCATCTTCGCGCTGCGTGCTCGCGGGTTTTCCCGCGTCTCCGCCTCGCTCGGTACGATTACTTTTTTCGTCAGCACCGTGTACTCGCCCGTGCGAGCCAGGTCCTGAAACGAATGCTTCACCGCTCGATCCTCCAGCGAGTGATAGCTGAGGACGATCATCCGTCCTCCTGGATTTAATGTGGCAGGGGTCCGCGAAAGAAACTGCCCGAGTTCCTCCTCTTCTCGATTCACCGCTGTCCGCAGCGCCAGAAACGTTTTTGTCGCGGGATGCAGTCTCTGCCTTCCCCTTGCTTTTCGGCCCCCTGCCACAACCGCTGCCAGGTGCTCGGTATCGCGGATCGGCCGCGCACGCACGATTGCCCTGGCGATTCTGTAGGAATCCCTCTCCTCTGCATTGTTGTAGAGAAGATTGGCCAGCTCTTTCTCTGACCACTGATTCACAATTTCGTCCGCCGTCAGCGGATTGTCCGGGTTCATCCTCATGTCGAGGTCGGCGGCCCAGCGGAAAGAAAATCCGCGTTCAGGGCTGTCGAGCTCGAGCGTCGAAATCCCCAGATCGGCGATCACTCCATCGAAGCCTGCGAGGTTTTGCTCGCCCGCCACTTCGCCGATTTGTGAGAACTCTCGATGCACCAGAATCACCCGTTCGTTATACGGCTCCAGCCTGTCTGTCGCGATCGCTAAAGCCTGCGGATCGCGATCCAACCCCAGCACCCGCCCCGTGGTCAGCCGCTTCGCAATTTCTAAAATATGGCCCGCGGTCCCGACGGTCACATCCGCGTACGTCCCGTCAGGCCGAATTCGCAACCAGTCCAAAACCTCTGCCAACAGGACCGGCGTGTGCAGCACGCTCACAAACTAAATTCCCAGCTGCTCCAAAGCCTTCGCGTCTTCCGGAGTGATCGGGTTCTGCTTCATCTCGTTCAGGAATCGCGCGTTGTTCCAGATTTCCAAATATGTCAGCCGCCCCTGCACGTTCACTTCGCCCTTCAAATCCGCTTCCTCACGCAGCACCGGGGGCATCAGGATTCTTCCCTGCCCATCCACATCCACCTGCTGGCCGAAGTAGCTGGTGCGCGCCAAAAACTTTTGCTTCGCGACGTTGAGCGACGAAACCTTCGCGAGTTTCTTCTCGATCTCTTCCCACGCCTTGAGCGGGAAAACTTTCGCGTAAACGCCGTTCTCGCTCGTCACGTAGTACCGGTTTCCCGATTTGCGCAGCTCCGCCAGGAAGTCCGCCGGAATTTTCATGCGGCCCTTCTCGTCCACAGTCGCTTGATGGCTTCCCCGAAGCATTTAGGACTGATTCCCGCCCGCCGTGCGTGTGCGCTCGTTGCTTCACTCGTTGGCCGCCCGACCACCGAATTGCACTTACAACCACTTCGCGCCACTTCTTGCCACTTTGGACCCTGATTGTAGATGCGCTGCAAAACATGTCAAGGCCTATTCGTGCCCTCTTCGACTTTTCTTGTGAAAATTATTTTTTCGCGGAAAAACTTCTCTAGTGCTCGCCCGTACTCAAAACCACAATTAGTTGTAGAACGCGTTTCCCTTCTACGTAGCGATGGATACAGCATTGCCACGCCGCCGTTTTTTTGTTTCGTATCAGTCAACAGTGCCCAAACTTTTTTGCATCTCTTGCTTGCTTTCGCATGTTGAGACCGACGCCGCTCCCCATCCATCGCGGCGTCTCGCGCATGGCTGTACCGCTTTGGACTGCGGGAGCGAAGCTACCGCTTTCACGAAACGCCGCCCGTATCTCGCACGATCCACGCGAAGCGTAGCTTCGCGAAATCACCGCGCCGCCCGCACCTCCGCCGATCGAGGTGCGAACGGACGCGCAGAATTTGGCTCAAGTTTCAATTCGGGAAAAATTGCGAGAGGTGAGAAAACGCCTTAGAAATTAGGGGTTCCGCACGGAATCAAGCCCGCGCAGCACGGACTGCTCATCCGGCGACAAGCCCTGCATAAACCGTGGATCGTTCAGCGCCGCTGCTCGCTGATCCGGATTCATTTGCTGCAGCGTGTGCAGCCGCCCCGTCACGAGCGCCTTCCGATCCGGTGACATTCCCTGCCACTTTGGCAAAAGCGACCGTTGAACGTAGCTGCGCTGCTCCGGCGACATCCGATTCCAGGTTTCCTGCCGGTCGCGAATCGCGTTGCGCTCTGTGGGCGATAGGCTGTTCCACTTCTGCAAGTTCTGCCGGATCTGTTGCTGTTGCGCCGGCGGCAAACTTTTGAACCGCTCGTTGTTCTGCATGAAGCGCTGCTGCTCTTCCGGCGAACGATCCCTCAGATTGTCCGCCCACTTCGGCGGCAACTTCTGCATCGAGCGTTCGTTTCCTCCCGCCGCTCCGGCGCCGCCCTGCTGCGGATCACCCGCCGGCCGCTCTATATTTGCTTCACGATTCGGCTCCGCACCAGCAGGCGGATGATAGGCGTTCGCACCGGCAGGTGCGTGATAGGAGTTCGCGCCACCGGCTCCGCGCGCCGAACCGCCTGCGCCGACGTTGCCCTGTTGTGCCCGCGCCTGGGCTCGCGCGTTCGCACGATTGCCGCCGTTCGGATGCCCGTAATTCTGTCGCGGAGCACTCGCGTGAGGCGCCGCATGCGCTCCTCCGCCCCCGCCGCCACCATGATGCTGCGCTTGAACACACGGCGTCGCGAGCCCCACCAGCAGGGCTAGCGCAATCGCTCCCAGTGTCCGCCCGCCACGCATCTCAATTCTCCGTCGCCCTTCTAATTATTCTTCAGTCGCCTTCGGTTGCGACGCCGGCTGATCCGCTGGCTGCACCGTCGGCTGGCTCGGCGCCGCCTGATCCTCAGGCACCTCATCCAACGCGTCGAATTTGCTCAGCACGTCGTAGTTTTCCAGCACATCCAAATCCTTGATCGCTTCGAAGTCCTGCTGTTCGGTCTGCGCCGTCATCGCCGTCGAATTCTCGCGTGGCAGCTTAGCCATCCACACGCTCAACACCAGCAGCAACGCCATCGCAAACGCGAGGCGCGGTTGCGGCACGAGCCACGAAAACCAACGCGGCCGCGCTTCCTGCGCGATCCGTTCGCGCACTCGCGCATCAAACGACGCCGACGGCTCGATCGTCTCGATCTGGTCCAGCGCGCCAAACATCATCCGGAATTCTTCCGCACGGGTGCGGCAGCTCGCGCACGACGCCAGGTGGTCTTCCACCTCGGCGCGGTCCGCCGAATTCGCGCGCCGATCCAGATACGCGATCAGCTGCTTCGATACGTCGTCGCATTTCTTCAAATTGTTGTTCATTACGACCGTCCTTCCCTGCCACCCTCGCCTGGCTGGGACACCAGAGGGGCCAATTGAACTCGCAGGGTTTCGTAGGCGCGGAACAAAAGTGACTTGAGCGCGCTCTCCGAACATTCCAAAATTTTCGCGATATCCGCGTAGTCCATTTCTTCGTACTTATGCAGCAGCACTGCTACCCGCTGCTTTTCCGGCAGCGCTGAAATTTTCTGCCGGATAAATTCCGCGCGGTCGCGCTCCACCATGTACTCGTCGATGCGCATGTCGCGCGACGGCAGCTGCATCGGCGGCGCTTCGTCTTCTTCAACGGGCGCGTCGATCGAAACGTCCATCTGGTGGTGCCGGTTATCGCGCACCGAGTTCAACGCCAAATTCGTTGCGATACGGAACAGCCAGGTCGTGAATTTCGCACTGGGAGAATATTGAGCGCGAGCTTTGTACACACGGAGGAAAACTTCCTGCGCCAGATCCTCGGCCGTCGCCCGGTCCCGCACCATCCGGAATAGGAAATTCACCAGCGGCGAGCGATACTTCTGCAGCAGAACGCCGAAGGATGCTTCGTCGCCCGCCTTCACGTCCAGCATCAATTGGACGTCGGACCGAGTCATAGCCTCCGCATTGTATCTAACACCCATCGCACCATAAAGTTGCAAGGCCTGCGCGTGTTCCATACAAGGGCCCGTCCGACCCTACCTATGCAACCCACCCCCGCCACAAAAGTTGCCCTGTAGCGTGGCCTTTTACGGCCTGACGCTTTTATAGGCGGTCTCGCATAACCCGCTGATTCGGTTAGGCTTGCCAAACACGCGTCCGCACACACCACGAGACCTGTCTACCAAGGCCTACTTCGACCTCAGTTCCGTCGAATCCCGCAATCAGTTCCAGATCTAGAAATGGAAAAGAAGCTTCGCCACGATCATCACCGCCACGCCAAGGAAGACCAGCGCCCCCATCCCAACACCATGTTCCTTGTTCGACTCAGGCACCAGATCCGTAGCCGCCACATAGAGCGTCACCCCCGCCGAGAGCGGTAGCGCATAGCTGACCGTTCCGTGCACCACAAACATGAACGCCATCCCCGCCAGCGTCATTGCCCCCAACAGCGCCGACGACAGCGCCGCCGCCCTCGGACTCTTCCCGCTGGCCAGCATCAGCGAAGCCACCGTGAACCCCTCCGGTAGCTTATGCAGCAGGATCGCTACGAAAATCACGCCGCCGAGCCAACTCGAAACCAGCAGCCCCGCCGCAATCGCCACGCCGTCAAAAAAAGTGTGGATTCCCAAGCCGAGCAACGCCGCGTAACTCGCATGCGAGTGCGCCACCGCCTCATGATGCTCTTCCTCGCCAAAATGGAAATGCGGCGCGAGCGTGTGCTCGAAAAAATGAACCAGGAAATATCCCGCGAGGACCCACAAAAAAACCACCGGCGTCTCGCCGATCATGCGCGGCGCGCCGTTCGAATCGCTAGCGAGCGCCAGCGACTCGGGAATCATTTCCAGCACGGCCGTCGCGAGCATGAATCCCGCGCCCACCGCGATGAAATATTTCAGGTACCGATCCGACCACCGCCGGTGTGCCACCAGCACACCGCCCAGCACGTTGCCGCCCGCCGCCGCCGCGCCGAGCAACGCCCCCAGCAAGATCCGGTTTGAATTGAGGTCCATCGGGTCGAGCCGACTAAACTTCAAACAGCCTGCATGGCCTAAGAGTGGCACAGGCTGGAGTTGGCCTGTGCCTTCGCCTTTTCTTTTGCCTTGGTCTGACGGGCCTACAGGCCCGAAGGATCTCTCCCCGCCTTCCGTATCGCAGACTTCAGTCTGCGCGGAGTCCGCCGTTACCCCGAGTGCCGGAACGAAATCACATCGCCATCCTGCACGATGTACTCTTTGCCCTCGAGCCGCACCTGCGCCTTCTCCCGCGCCGCCGCAAGGCTCCCCGCACTCACCAGGTTTTCCCAATTCACCACTTCCGCCTTGATGAATCCGCGCTCGATGTCGCTATGAATCGCGCCCGCCGCTTCCTGCGCATTCATTCCCTTCTTGATCGTCCACGCGCGGCATTCCGGCTCGCCCGCCGTAAGAAACGAAATCAATCCAAGCAGCTGATAGCTCGCCTGAATCAATCGATCGCGCCCCGAAGTCTTCAGACCATACGCGCCCAACATCTCCGCAGCTTCCGCGTCCGGCAGTTCCGAAAGTTCCGCTTCGATCTTTCCGCAGAACGGCACGATTAGTGTTTTCGGCTTCGACATCAGCTTCTCGAGTTTGTATTTCTCGATCGCCTTATCGATTTCCGGCGCTTCGTCGTCGCCCAGATTCAGCACGAAGAGCATCGGCTTGCGCGACAGCAATTCAAAGCTGCTCAGCCGCTTCGCTTCTTCCGGCTTCAGTTCGATTTCGCGCAGTGGCTGCTCGGATTCCAGCGCCAGGCGGCACTTCGTCAACACCGCAAGCTCGGCTTCCAGCGCCGGCTCTTTCTTTTTCTTCAAATCCTTCTCGACGCGCTCGATGCGCTTTCCAATCTGCTCGAGGTCGTAGAGCATCAGCTCCACTTCCACCGATTCGATGTCGCGCATCGCGTCCAGCTTGTCGCCCGGATGCGGAATCGCCGGATCCTCGAACAGTCGAATCACATTCGCCAGCGCGTCGGCTTCGCGCAGCGGCACCAGCGACGCCGAATTTTTCTCGCGATCCTTCTGCAAGCCGCCGACGTCCACGTATTCAATCGTCGCGAACGTATTTTTCTTCGGCTTGTAAAGCTCCGCCAACGCCAGCACGCGCTGATCGGGCACCTTCGCGATGCCGATGTGCGCCTGGTTCGGCGCGCTCCGCCCCTCCACCTTTGCCTTGGTGAGAATGCGGAACAAACTCGACTTTCCTACTTGCGGCAGTCCAATAATTCCCGTTTTCATAAGCCCAAAATAGTAACATGCGAACAGGCGAGCGCAGCGAGCTGTAACATAGCCTGTCAGTCTGTGCCTCGCCCGCAATCGTCTGCATGCGCCACACACGACGCACAGAGTCTTCGCCAACCACCGATGAAATACTGGGGCTACACAATCGTCGTCGCCGCCTTAATCTTCGCGGCCTACATCCTCTCCACCTGGCTCCGCTACGTCTCCCAACGCAGCAAAAGCCTCGCCTGGCCCGCAGCGCCAGCCTCCGTCGAAGGCGCCACCATCGGCTTCGTCAGCCGCGGCATCGGCGTAAAAATTCCCGCCGTCTATTTCAATTACCGCTACACCGTTGGCGACCGCAACTACACCGGCCTCTTCTTGCTGAGTGGAGGCAGCAACATGCAACTCAAAACCATCAAAGACCGCTTCACCCGCAAACAAATCAGCGTCCGCTACGATCCCGCGCACCCCAGCGTTTCCCTGATCGACCCTCTTCCCGCCGACGACACCGTTGGCTTCAAGCCCTCCCAGAATCCCTTCTGGCTCCGCCAAGCCCCCGTTCCCAGCATCGAAGAAACCATCAAATTCAGCTGACAAGATTTAAATGTAGCGCCGCGGCCTTCAGCGCGGCACGAGGCGTTTTGCAATCGCAGCTCACCCCGCGATATTCTTCACGCTCGCCATGCCCACCGATATCAAACTCCCCTACGACCACGTCGCGGCGCACGCGCACCTCTCCGCCAAAGACAAACGCCTCGCCCGCCTGATCGCCAAAAACGGCGAATTCAAATTCGCGCTCGACACCTGCGATTCGGTGTACGAATCGCTGCTCGAATCGATCGCGTATCAGAGCATCAGCGGCAAAGCTGCCGCCAAAATTTTCTCGCGCATTCGAGCGTTCGGCACCAACGGCCTCTGCCCCACGCCGCAAGAAATCCTTGCCGCCACCACAAAGCAACTCCGCGAAGCCGGCCTCTCCAACGCGAAAGCAGCAGCCATGCACGACCTCGCGCAGAAAACACTCGACGGTGTGGTGCCGACCCTTGAAGCGGCACACGCGCTCAGCGACGAAGAACTCGTCACCCGCCTCAGCTCCGTACGCGGAATCGGCGCCTGGACCGTGGAAATGTTTTTGATTTTCCGTCTCGGGCGCCCGGACGTGTTCCCGATTCACGACTACGGTGTGCAAAAAGGTTTCGCGCTCACCTACAACCGCCCGTTCATCCCCAAGCCGCGCGAACTCGCCGAGTTTGGCGAACGCTGGCGTCCGTACCGCAGCATCGCCAGCTGGTACATGTGGCGCGCCGTAGAGCACTACGGCCACAAACGCAAAGTCACCAAAGCCCCCACAAAGAAACGCAAAGTCAAGAAGCCCGCGCCGAAGCGAACTAAAAAGTCTCGCGCTACGAAATCAAAACGCCGCGCGCGCAAATAGCCACCACGTCTATTCAATCGGACTTCGTACCGTGAAATAAAGCGACGCCAACCCAATCAACAGCACCGCCCCCTCCAACCCCACCGACAGCGAGTGCAACCGGTCAAACTCCGCGCGCCGCGGATCGTCGCCCGGCGTCTTCTCCACCGACCCCATCGCCGTCCGCAACGCGTTCATCCGGTGCGTCACGGTGTTCTGCGAAATCGCCGTCAGCAATACCATCACCACAACGCCAATCATCGCCGGCTTCGAGAAAACGCGAATCGATCCCGCAATCGCGCCGCCCGCAACCAGAAAAACAATCGCCGCGATTAACCCCATCGCATGCAGCCGCGAAAGCGATTGCCCGACGAGCGTCCCCGCCAGATCCTTCGTCGGCAGCACCGCAAACGCCGACGGCGCCACCACCGCGCTGAAATAAAAAATCGCTCCGAGCCACGCGCCCAGCGCCAGCACCTGCAAAAATCTCAAAAAGTTGGTCATGAGCCTCTCACCGTACGGTTAGACGCCCGTCTCATTCTCGCGGTTCCGCATTCCGCAGGCAAACATTCAGCGAGAGGGACGAGAAAATCTGAGTTCCACCGAGAATCAGCGACAGTCGCTAACAGCTCCGTGGAGCTCACGCCGTTCTCCTCTTCCACTATGAATGTTTTCCAGTAAAATCTCTCACCGCGCATGCGCCGCCTGCCTCACCCATTCGCATACTTCGCCAGCCTACAGTTCCGGCACTTTCGCGCCAACACGTTGTTCGCCCACGGCCCCCTGTGCGTAAAAACCTCGCCACATCGCGGACACCGGAATAGCAGAAGCCACAAAAGCGGCAGTATCGCGATTGCGCTCGACACCATCACAACGATGTACGCCCACCCCATCGGCAACGACGCGAATCCCGGCACTCGCGGAATTAAAACGGGCGTGAGCACAAACCACACCAACCCGGCGATCGCCAAGTTCCGCCTCTTCCGATAATCTCGCCACGCCAGCCCGTAGTCCGCCACGCTCAACTCATCAGTTTGCATGTTTTTGAATCCCGCACTTCACACACCGTTCCGCCAGGAACATCAGGCTGATCACCCTCGTCCCCGAAAAATACGCGCGGCACCGCAGGCATCGAGTCAGCAGCAACCTCGCCATCTAAAAGACCCACGCCACAAACCACACCGCCGGAAACGCGCCCACCAGCGCGTCGTGACATGGCATCGAGCTCGGCAGCAGCACCGCGCTCACGATCAACGGCACCGTAACCACCAGCAGAATCAGTGCAAATCCGCCGCTTCCGGAAGTCGTCCCATTTCGCGCTCCGATCCGCCATGCTCAGCTCAACCGTTCGAAAATTTCTCCAGCTTGCAGTGCATGCATTTCTGCGCGAAGGCATTCCCATACAAGAGCTTGCGGAAATAAGGCTCTCCGCATCTTGGGCACCGAAACGACTGCCACTTTATAGCGAGGCATATGATCCCGACGAACCAAATCACCATCAGCGCATCCTGCGGGTATACGCCGTAAGCGCCTCCCGTGGGAAGTAAACTGACCAACATCATCCACGGAAACATCAGCAAAACCGCGCCGAACACTGCATTCCGCCATATTCTGTACCGCATCCATTGCTGGGTGTAATCCGCCAAGCCCGCCTCTCCACCTCAGCACCCGTCGAAAGTACAGCTACTGGCTGAGCACACACACACAAATTGCCACGCGCCGCGTCCAAGCGGTGATGGCAAACTTATCTTGTATCCGAGTCTCGAAAAGGAAGTGGTGGGCGACAAAGGACTTGAACCTTTGACCTCTCCCGTGTGAGGGGAGCGCTCTAACCAACTGAGCTAGTCGCCCGCGTAAACCGTAGCAGAACTTAAATTTGTAGCAGAAGGCCTTGGGAATTGCAAACCACCACTGTGACTCCGGCGAACTCATCCCCCACCTCTGCGCGCCTGGCGGAACTCGTCCGCAACATCTCCAAGGCCGTCAAGGGCAAGGAAGAGGTCATCAAAGCCGCCCTCACCACCCTTTTCGCGCGCGGCCACCTGCTCATTGAAGACGTTCCCGGCGTCGGCAAGACCACTCTCGCTCACGCGCTCGCCCGTTCCTTCCGTTGCTCGTTCCAGCGCATCCAGTTCACATCTGACCTTTTGCCCGGCGACGTGATCGGCATCAGCGTTTTCAATCCCGTCTCGCACGAATTCGAATTCAAGCCCGGCCCGATCTTCGCCAATATCATCGTCGCCGACGAAATCAACCGCACCACGCCGAAGACTCAATCCTCGCTTCTCGAAGCGATGAACGAAGCGCAGATCACCGTCGATAATCACACGCACGCCCTTCCGAATCCGTTTCTCGTGCTCGCCACACAAAATCCCATCGAGCACCACGGCACCTACCCGCTGCCTGAATCGCAACTCGACCGTTTCCTGATGCGCATCCGCATGGGCTATCCCGGCCGCGAAAGCGAAAAAGAAATTCTGCGCAATAACGCCGGCCACGCCCCTGTCGATTCCATCACTCCGGTGATGGACGCAGCCGACGTCGTCGCCATGCAGGAAGCCGTCTCCCGCGTGAAAGTGCACGACAGCCTGCTCGATTACGCGCTCGAAATCGTGGACCGCACGCGCCAGACCGAACTCTTGAGCCTTGGCGTCAGCCCTCGTGGCGCCGTCATGCTCCATCGCGCTGCGCAGGCCCGCGCTTTCGTCGAAGGCCGCGATTTCTGCCTGCCCGACGATTTCAAGCGCCTCATCGTTCCCGTTTTCGCGCATCGCGTCGTGGTCAGCTCGCGCTACGTCTCCACGCAAAAGAAATCGGAGCAAGCCGAAGCCATCCTCGGCGAGATCGTCGAATCCACTCGCGTTCCGGTGTAGTGCCGCGCCCACGGAGCCGCGCCTGATGGCCGAAGCCACCTCCACTCTCCATCGCCTTTGGGAACAGCGTGACCGCAGCGGCTGGCGCAATTTCGCGCTCGCCATCGCCGTTCTCTCCGCAGCGCTGGTGATCGCGCTTTTCTCCGCCGCCGTTGCACAGCAGGGCCGGATCGTACTCGCCGCCGTCACCACAGCGGTCGCGCTCGGCCTCGCCGGCTGGGTCGCGATCACCATCGTCCCGCGCCTCGCGAAACGCACCAGCCTCCGCTGGCTCGTCTATCAAGTCGATTACAAGCTCACGCGCGAAGGCATCATCTACCTCGGCGCGGTTTTCATTCTCGTGCTCGCCGCCGTTAATACCGGCAACAACATGCTCTTCATGATTCTCGCCTGCGCGCTCGCGGGAATCCTGATCTCCGGCGTTCTTTCGCGTGCCGTGCTTACCGGCGTCGATCTTCATTTCGATATGCCGGAGCACATTTTCGCCGAGCAGCCCGTACTCGCCGAAGTCGAGCTGCAGAACGAAAAGCAGATGCTGCCGTCGTTCTCGCTGCGCGTTGTCGGCGATCCGAAATCCACCGCAACGAAGCAGACGCCCTCGATCGCACCGCGACGCAGCGACATTCTCTCCAAACCCGTTTTCTTCCCCTACATTCCGCGTCTCAGTTCCTCGCGCCAGAAAGTCGAAGTCACCTTTCCGCATCGCGGCGTCTATCGCCAGGATTCGTTCGGCATCCGCACGCGCTTCCCTTTTGGATTTTTCGAGAAGACTCGCATCGTCGATTCGAATCTCGAAATCGTCGTGTACCCGCGCGTCACCGAAGCCGAGCCGTTCTACGACGTCCTCCCGCTCATCAGCGGCGAAATGGCGTCGCAGTTTCGCGGACGCGGCCACGAGCTTCACTCGCTGCGCGCCTACACGCCCACAGACAGCGCCCGTTTTGTCGATTGGAAAGTGACCGCGCGCACTGGCCACTTGATGGTCCGCGAATTCGCGCGCGAAGATGAACGCCGCGTCCTGCTCGTCTTCGATCCCTATGTAGGCCCCGCGCCCTCTGGCTCCGACGACGAAGCTGCGGACGAAAAAGCAGCAGCCACCTACACCGACCGCTTCGAACGCGCCGTCTCGATGGCCGCCTGCATCGCCTGGCACTTCAACAAACTCGACTCCGGCCTGCAATTCCGCACCGACAAATTCTCAACGCCCATGGCCCCCGCCAGCCAAATCATCTACGACGCCCTGCGCGAACTAGCCCGCATCCAGCCCAACACCTCGAGCGTAGGCGGCGCCTTCCTCGACGCCCTGGCCTTCGAACAAGACTTCTTCAAAATCATCATCACCGCCCGCCCCCAATCCAGCATCCCCAGCGCGCTCTGGTCCAGCTCCTACTTCCTCTTCATCGACCGCCTCTAATTCGATCAAGTTGGTGGGTAAATTTGTGTCGATTAGAACGGGTCGCCGTCCTTTGTTTTCAACAACTTTCGGGCATTTCTAATCGCGGAGCACTCCGATTAGAAATGGTGGGTGGGTGCGTGAGACAGCCTGCTGCGCAACCTGTCGTGGCGACGGTGAACACCGCGGCGCGCTGAGTCACCGGGTGCTTGGCGAGGATACGTTGGATTTGGGTTGTGGTGCGTGGCGGAGCGGTGGCTTCGCTACCGCACTCCGGGAAAAGCGCGTGAGGCGGGAGGTGCGTCGGGGCGGGCGTTCTTGCCAGGGAACGGACGCGGCCTCCGGCTCGCTTCGGCTCGGGGCTTGGGATGGGAGCTGGCTGCGCTCGCAGGCGCAGACCGAAGTTTACGGTAAGCGTTTTTTG
The DNA here is from genome assembly GCA_963702125.1 of uncultured Acidobacteriota bacterium. Lineage (GTDB taxonomy): Bacteria > Acidobacteriota > Terriglobia > Acidiferrales > UBA7541 > Palsa-295. The sequence goes on along the minus strand of OY969716.1, from coordinate 444,995 downwards.
CGCCGCGTCGTCGAGCGCCCATTGTTCTGCGCGATACATATTGCGGATGTTAACAGTTTGGTGGAACGAAATGACCTGTACTGCGGTACGGAAAATTTGGACAGTCCTAGGACTGTACTCTTATGCGCGCGCGATTTCTCCATGCGGGTTCGTGGGACACTACATCGGATGAACGAGCGATTGAGCGGGGCGGGGCTGAAAAAATTGCGGCGCGATTTGCTGGAGTGGTTTGACCGGCACCGGCGCGAATTGCCTTGGCGTGCGTCGCGCGATCCGTATCGGGTGTGGATTGCGGAGGTGATGCTGCAGCAGACGCGGATTGCGGCGGTGATTCCTTACTACGAGAGATTTTTGGCGCGGTTTCCGGAAGTCTCAGCGCTGGCGCGCGCGCCGGAGCGCGAGGTGTTGAAGCTGTGGTCGGGGCTTGGGTATTACAGCCGGGCGCGGAATCTGCATGCGGCGGCGAAGAAAATTGTGGCGGAGCATGGCGGAATTTTTCCGCGGGAGTTGGGAGCGGCGCTGGATTTGCCGGGGATTGGGGTTTACACGGCAGCGGCGGTACTGAGCATTGCGTACGACGTGCCGCTTGCGGTGCTCGACGGGAATGTGGCGCGGGTGCTGGCGCGGATTGGCGCTGTGCGCGGCGAGTTGCGTGCGTCGGAGAATTGGACGGCGCTGCAGGAAACTGCGGATGAGTACCTGGTGGCGGATCGGGCTGGGGATTGGAATCAGGCACTGATGGAGTTAGGTGAAGTTTGCTGCACGCCGAAGAGTCCGATGTGTCTCGTGTGTCCGGTGGTGCATGAGTGTCGCGCGTATGCGCTTGGGTTGAGGGGCGAGATACCGGAGCCGCGGAGGAAGCGGGCGACGGTTGAGGTGAGGATTGCGGCGGCGGTGCTTGTTGATCCTGCCGGGAGGACGCTTTTGGTGCGGGATCCGGGGGCGCATGACGATGTGGTTTTCTCGAGGATGTGGCAGTTTCCGGCGGTCGCGGTGAAGCGGAATGCGCGGGCGGAGATGCTTGCGCATTTGTGCGCAACGTTGGGGCTCGACGGGGGCTTGCGGCTGGAGAAATTGGCGGTGGCGAAGCATGGGGTCACTTTTAGAGACATTACGTTGGAGCCGTTTTTGGTGAGGGTGGCGGAGTTGCCGAAGGTTGGGCGGACGCGGGTGTTGCCGTTGGGGAAATTGGGGGTGGTGCCGGTTTCTGGGGCTACGCGGAAGATTGCGGAGCGGGCGGGGGAGGTGCTTGGTGTGACGGGTGCGGCGAAGTTGAAGAAGGCGAAGAGGGATCCTTCGGCCCGTGAACGGGCCTCTGGATGACGTCAAATTCAAAGGCAACGGCGAAGGCAACGGCAACGACGAAGGCAACGGCAACGGCAAATGCGAAGAGGGGTCCTTCGCTGCGCTCAGGATGACGCGGCTGAAAGCTAGCCGCGCTGAGAGGCATAGGTAAAGAAGACGGCAGCCGCAACGGCAACTTCAAAGGCACACAGGCGAACTCCAGCCTGTGCCACTTACGTACGCTATGAATGTGGCGGAGGCTGGCCATCGACCTTGCCTGCCCAAGGGTGGCTTTGGGGGACGACAGCCGGGGCGTGGCAAAAACCGCATTGCACGATAGGCGTCTAAGGCGGAGGGCCTTCGGGTCCGCCCTTTTGCCCGAATGTTAGGATCGGGAGACGCAATGTCCGCCGCCGCGCAACCCGTGTCTTTGGCCTCGTCGCAGGGCGCACCGCCCCCTGCGTCGCAGCCGGTGCCGGCAGTCCAGCGCTACTTCGAAATTTCGCTCTTCCTGCTGGTCTCGACCGGCATTCTGGCCATCGTTTCCACCGGCAAGCTCGACCCGATCGCGGCCGCCATTCCGCCCATCGCGATTTTCTACAAGGGCTACCGGATCTGGCGCAACAAAGGCCCGGAAATCACCGTACGCTTCGCCACTGAACTCGTACTCGCCTACTTCCTTTTCTTCCCGCTCGATCTTTTTTTCCTCTCGCGCAATCTCGCGGACAACGCACCGAACCCGGCGCTCTACGCCGCGCTGCTCGCCACGATCCACTTGTTGCTGTTCGCATCGCTCGTCCGCCTCTATTCCGCGCGAACGAATCGCGACTACGCATTTCTCTCGGTCCTCTCGGTGACGTGCATGCTCGCGTCGGCGATTCTCACCGTTGAAACCAGCTTCCTCGTCGCGCTCGCCGTGTTTTTGGTGCTCGCGGTTTCCACATTCGTCGCGCTCGAGATGCGCCGCGCCGCCACCGGCGCAATTTCTCCCGCGCTCGATCCCGGCTCGCCGCTAGCGAGCGATCTGAATCGCGCGCTCGGCATCACATCGGTCTTCGTCGCTGCCGGGGCGCTGGCCATCGGCACGCTGATTTTCTTCCTGATTCCCCGCTATACCTCCGGCTACTTGAGTGCGCTGAGCCTGCAGCCTAGCCTAATGACCGGCTTCGGCGATTCGGTAACGCTCGGCCAGATCGGCGTGATCAATCAATCGAGCGCCGTGGTGATGCGGATCAGCTTCGATCAAAATGCTGCGAGCGAAGGCGTGGACATTCACTGGCGCGGCCTCGTCTTCACGAATTTCGACGGCCGCCGGTGGTTTACGCCGAAGCGCGACGATATCGTGGTGACGCCGGGAGCGGGCGGCGACTACGTATTTCCTCCGCGATATCTTGTGCCCGGCCAATCGCGCCACATTCATTACACCGTGCTAATGGAGCCCAACGCTTCGGACGCGATCTTCATCGCACCGCGCGTCACGGCGTTGCGCGGACATTTCGGAGCGGGAGCGGAACGCCCAGGCGCGCAGTTCCGTCCTGGATTCCTGCTGATCGATCACACCGGATCGCTCACCAATCCTTCGCACAACGATTCGAAAATCCGTTACGAAGGCACGTCTGAAATTCCCGTGATTCCGCCGTCGGTGCTGCGGAAAGCGGGCGCGAAGTTGCCAGACGAAATCACGCGAAATAATCTGCAACTGCCGGAGATCGATCCGCGCATTAAGCAGCTCGCCGAAGACATCACCCGCGGCATGACCAACGACTACGACAAAGCCGCGAACATCGAGCTGTATCTGAAAACCCACTTGAACTACACGCTCGATCTTTCCGGGCCGGCGGTGAAGGATCCGCTCGCGAATTTTATTTTTGTGCGCAAGTCCGGCAACTGCGAATATTTCGCCGCGGCGATGACGGTGATGCTGCGCTCGATCGGAGTGCCGGCGCGGTATGTGGGCGGGTTCGTTTCCGGCGAGTACAACGAAGTGGGCGGCGACTGGATCGTCCGATCGAGCGACGCGCACACCTGGGTGGAAGTCTATTTTCCGGAATACGGCTGGATGACGTTCGATCCCACGCCGAGCGGCGGCCCGAAATCGACCGGCCTTTTCGCGCAGCTCGCAAAATACTGGGACTGGTTTCAGTTCGCGTGGGGCGAGTGGGTGATCAACTACGACTTCGTCCACCAGATTTCGCTGGTTCACAACCTGGGGCAAAGCTCGAAAAATTTCACCGATAGCCTGAAGAAGTGGTATCAGGCCCGGCGCGACGCCGCGATGGCGGAAATCATCAAGCTCGATAAGGCCACTGAAGCTTCGCCGTACTTTTTGCCGGGCTTGCTGGTGGTGCTGATCATCTTGCTGATGATACTGCGCGGCCGCGAGCTGCTCACTTCGCTGATGACGCGCTGGGCGCTCTTGATGCGGAGCGGTGATGCGAAGGCGTCGCTGGTGGTTTTTGAGTATCGCGAGATGCTGCGCTTGCTCGAAAAAGCCGGCTGGCGCAAAGCCGAATCGCAAACTGCTGAAGAATTCGCCGCGCAATTCACGCGGCTCGAGCTGGCCGGTCCCGTTTCGCAGCTTACGAATCTGTATCAAGCTGCGCGCTTCGGTGAGCATCCCGCGCGCGTGGAGCAAATGTCCGCGCTGGTCGCAGCGATTCGCGACGCCGTAAAGCGCGGCGCACACGCCGGAAAATGAACTTCGCCGGCCGCGCGCTCTTGCCGCTCCGTCGAGCGGACCGCATTCCCTTGCTAAACATGGTAGAATCGTGGTTTCCGCGCTGTTTGCCGAAGGAACCGTACGCTCATGCCTAAAGTCGGATTCGTCAGCCTCGGATGCCCGAAGAACCTCGTCGATAGCGAGGTGATGATGGGTATTTTGAATCAGGCTGGCTACGAGCTGACGCCGCGCGCCGCCGAAGCCGATGTGCTGGTGGTGAATACGTGCAGCTTCATCGAGCCCGCGCAGAAAGAATCGGTGGATTCGATTCTGGAGATGGCGGAGTACAAGAAATTCGGGCGCGCACAGAAGCTGATCGTCGCGGGCTGCATGGTGGAGCGCTACCGCAACGAGATTCGCGAGCAGATCCCGGAAGTGGACGCGGTGATCGGCACCGGCGAGGTCGAAAAGATTCTGGAAGTTTGCGAAGGCGAAGTGCGCGAGGGCGCTGCGGGCGGGGGCGAGCTGCCCGCGTACCTTTATCACGACGCTACGCCGCGCGTGCTGGCGACGCCGCGGCACACGGCGTACATCAAGATCAACGAGGGCTGCGATCACCCGTGCACTTTCTGCGTGATTCCGCAGCTGCGCGGAAAATTCCGCAGCCGGCGATTTGAGAGTGTGATTCGCGAGGCGGAAAATCTCGCGGCGACGGGCGTGCGCGAAATTTCGCTGATCGGGCAGGACACCACTTTTTACGGCGAAGATTTGGGATTGCGCGATGGGCTCGCGACTCTACTCGAGCGCCTGGCGGGTATCGAGGATTTGAACTGGGTTCGGTTTTTGTACTGCTACCCGAATCGCATTACGCCGAGACTGCTCGATACGATCGCGGCGCATCCACGCCTGGCGAAATATCTCGACGTACCGCTGCAGCATGCGAGCCGCGACGTGCTGAAGCGCATGAAACGCGGGTCGCACGGCGACGCGTTTTTGAAAATGCTCGAGCGCGCGCGGAAGGTGATTCCGGGTGTTTCGATTCGCACTTCGTTCATCGTGGGCTTTCCCGGTGAGACCGAGCGCGATTTTGAAGAGCTGTGCAACTTTGTGCGCGCGGCGCAGCTGGATTGGTTGGGCGTATTCAAGTATTCGGACGAGGACTCGTCGAAGAGCTACGCGCTGGACGGGAAGATCGACGCGAGAACGATCGAGCACCGGCGCAACGCACTAATGGCGCTGCAGAAGAGAATTTCGACGCAGAAGCTGAAGAAGCGCGTCGGCGAGACGCTGCAGGTGATGCTGGACGGGCCGTCGAAGGAAACGGATCTTGTGTGGGAAGCGCGCCTGGAAGGGATGGCGCCGGACATCGACGGAAAAGTGTACGTCACGGAATTTGAAGGCGTGAATGACGCCGCCGAGTTGCCAGCGCCCGGCACGATGGCGACGATCGAGATCACCGAAGCGAAAGCGTACGATTTGATCGGCCGCGTGACGAGCTTCGAAAAACCGCGCCCCGGCGCCCCGCGCCTCCGCCCCACGTCGCCCGACTCGCCCTTCCTCATCCTGCAATAGTGAGTTCATCGTGAATTTCAGCGAGCGCATCGTTACTGACGCCAAAATTTGCGGGGGCGTTCCGGTTTTTCGAGGGACGCGGATTCCGCTGAAGACTGTGCTCGCGGGATCGCGGGCGGGCGAAGATTGTCGCGAAATCCTCGCGGGATTTCCGTCGTTAACAGAGTCCGATGTTCAAGCCGCGATTGCGTTCGCTGCGGATCGCGCACTGCAAAAGTTGGATCGAGACGAGACGTCGAGCCACGGTGCAATTTAGACGCGGCGTTCGTGTTAGGCTGAACTTCTGATGACGCACAAGTGCCCGATTTGCAAGAAGCCGACGGCGACGGAGACGCATCCGGAGTTTCCGTTCTGCAGCGAGAGGTGCAGGCTGCACGACCTGGGAAACTGGGCGACGGAGAAGTACACGATCAGCGAGCCGGCGTTTGACGACGGGTTGTTCGACGAGTCTGGCTCGCAGCCGCAGCTCGGCGAATCACGCGATCATAAAGATGACCGCAAAAACTGACGCGCCCGCGACGCCAGGAAATTCCGCTTCGGCCTCGGTGAAGAAACCGCGCTTCGCTCTTTTTGTCGCGACCGCCGCGGGACTCGGCTACGCGCCGAAAGCTCCCGGGACGTTTGGTTCCATCGCAGGACTCGTTCTGGCGGTAATTCCAGCGTGGATTCTCTGGTTGTCACTGTGGCTGTACATGTTGACGCAGAATCGTGACGGCAGCATTTTCGTCATGTGGCAACCGCGGCTCATAGAGCCGATTCTCTTGGTGCAGATTGTGATCACGATAGCGGTGGCGTTGATCGGCGTCTGGTCAGCCAGCCGCGCGGCATATTACTGGGGAATGAAGGATCCGCAGCGAGTGGTGATCGACGAAGTCTCGGGGCAACACATCGCGCTACTCGTCGGCTGCACGCTGCCCGCCCTATTCCACGCGCAAGCGCAACAAACGGATGGAGCGCTAGGATGGATGAGTTGGCACGCGCCACTCGGGTGGAAATATTTGCTGGTGGGTTTTATACTTTTTCGACTGTTTGATATTTGGAAGCCGTTCCCAGCGCGGCAAGCCGAATCGCTGCCGGGCGGTTGGGGCATCATGGCAGACGACTGGATCGCCGGAATTTACGCGGCGATCGGGTTGTGGCTGGCGCGGTCGGCCGGCCTGTAAACGAAATTCAAGCTGCGCCGCAACACTGCTGCACCGAGGACTCCGAGTTTGAAACTGGACGGCACGCCCCGAATTGAAAGCGTAAAGCCCGCAGCGGCGCTGCCGACGGGCGAAGTGTCGATCCACGGCGCGGGATTCAGCTCGCGCAATCACGCGCGGCCGCAGGTGCAGTTTGGGACGGCGGATGCGACGTTGATGGTCGCGTCGGACGATTTCGTGATCGCGCGCGTGCCGGAAGGCGCGGCGGGCGGCACGGTGAGAATTTCGCTCGCCGGTGCGCAGAGCGCGCCGTATCCGATTGCGCTCGCGACGCAAATCGCAGACAACCTGCACCCGGTTTCGAATCCCGCGGTGGATGCCGACGGAAATGTGTACGTAACCTTCAGCGGGCAACGCGGGCAGAAAGTTCCCGTGTCGCTCTATCGCGTGACGCCGGGGCAGACGATCAAGCCGTTTCTCACCGAGCTGATGAATCCGTCAGGCCTGGCGATCGATCGCGAGGGATTTCTTTTCGTTTCGTCGCGCAACGACGGGACGATTCACCGCGTGGCGCCGGGCGGCGAAGCGATGCAGTGGATCGAGGGGATGGGCATCGCGACGGGCATCGCGTTTGATCCGCTGGGAAATTTGTACGTCGGCGACCGCAGCGGCACGATTTTCAAGATCGGGCCGGAGCGCGAGATTTTCGTTTTCGCGACGCTTGAGCCGTCGGTGGCGGCGTACCACCTGGCGTTCAGTCCGGCGGGCGAACTGTATGTGACGGGGCCCACGACGTCGAGCTTTGATCGTGTCTACCGAATTAATCCGGGCGGCGAGGTTAGCACTTTCTATCGCGGGCTCGGGCGGCCGCAGGGCATGGCGTTCGATAAGCACGGAAATCTTTACGTGGCCGGGTCGCTGGCGGGCAAGCGCGGCATCGCTAAAATTTCGCCGGACGGGAAAGCGGAGCTGGCGCTGAGCGGCAGCAACATCGTCGGGCTCGCGCTGCTTCCGTCGCGACGCGCTTACATCGCGACTACAAATTCACTCTACTCGCTCGATTGGAACGTCGAGGGCGCGCCCCTCGTCGGATAGACGCCATCGATGCGCGCCGAGATCATCGCAGTTGGTTCTGAACTTCTCACTCCGTTCCGTCAGGATACGAATTCCCTCTGGCTCACGAATGAACTGAATCGCCTCGGCATCCGCGTGGTCCACAAAGCGATCGTGGGCGACGCGCCGGACGAGATGCGTTCGTCTTTCGGGTACGCGCTCGAGCGTGCAGACGTGATCATTTCGTGCGGCGGGCTTGGTCCGACCGACGACGACCGTACCCGCGAAACCGTGGCGGACTTGCTGGGCCGCAAACTGAAGCTCGACGAAGAAATTCTGCGCGGCATTCAGGAGCGCTTCCGCCGGTTCGCTCGCACGATGCCGGATATCAACGCGCGGCAGGCGATGGTCCCCGAGGGCGCGACGATTCTGCCGAATGCGCGAGGCACGGCGCCGGGTCTGTGGCTCGAATCGAGCGGCCGCATCGTCGTGATGCTTCCGGGCGTGCCTCACGAGTTAAAGGCTCTCTTCGAGAACGAAGTGGCGCCGCGGCTTTCGCGCATCGCGCCGTCGGAACGGCTCTACACGCGCGAGTTGCGGATTTGGGGATTGCCGGAGTCGGACGTAGAAACTCGCGTCCGGCCGCTGTACGAACTTTATCCCGACACGGAAACGACGATTCTTTCGGCGATCACCGGAATTCAACTTCACCCCCGAATTTGGTCGAGCGATCCAGCAAAGGCTGACGCGGTGCTGAACGAAATCACGGGCCGCATGGCGCTCGCGCTCGGCGAACATCTTTTTTCGACGCGCGGCGAAACGCTGGAAGAGGTGGTGGCGCGGCTCCTTACGGAACACCGCGCGACGGTGGCCGTGGCGGAAAGCTGCACGGGCGGAATGGTCGCCGAGAAGCTGACGAACATCGCGGGCAGCTCCGCGTATTTTCTGGGCGGCGTAGTTTGCTACAGCAACGAGCTGAAGACGTCGATGGTCGGCGTACCGTCCGAGATTATCGAAGCAAAGGGCGCGGTGAGTTCCGAAGTGGCGCTCGCGCTCGCCGATGGGATTCGCAGGCGGACGGGCGCAACGCTCGGCGTGGGCATCACCGGAATTGCGGGACCGGGCGGCGGCACCGCGGAAAAGCCCGTGGGCCTCGTTCACATCGGCATCGCGGACGAGCGCGGACCACGCGAACGCGCATTTCGATTCACGGGCGACCGCGACCGGATTCGTACATTTGCCACGCAAACCGCACTCGACACGATTCGCCGGCATTTTCTCTTCCCTGCTGCACCGCGCTGACAGACGAAAATGCGATTGTTCATCGCCATTACTCCGCCGAACGATTTCCGCGAGCGAATGACGCAGGTGATCGAAGAGCTGAAGCCGCTTTCGCGCGCGCCGCGATGGGTGCGGCCGGAAGGATTGCACCTCACGCTGAAGTTTCTCGGCGAGGTGGACGAGTTGCAGCTGCCGCAGGTGAAAGCCGCGATGAAAGACATCCGCGCATCGAAATCGCTCGAGCTGAGATTTCGTGGCGTCGGATCGTTTCCGAAGCACGACCGCCCGCGAGTGATCTGGGCCGGCGTCGAGGATAACGGCGCGCTCGCGGCGGTGGCAGAAGCGCTCGCGACACGATTCGAGCCGCTCGGGTTCCGGCGCGAGGAGCGCGACTTCTCTCCTCACATCACGCTAGCGCGAATCAACTCGCGCGAACGCTTGGACAATCTGGTGCGTGCGGCGGCGGACTACGCGTCGTATGATTTCGGGGCGATGCAAGCCGCCGAATTCGAACTTTTCAGCAGCGCACTGAAACCATCCGGCGCGGAATACGCGTCGATCGAAAAAATTCGTTTCGTGAGTGAAAAGGAACCTACGCAGTGAATCTCGTATATCTGATTCCGGTTGTGTCGTACTTGCTTGGCTCGATTCCCTTCGGCCTCGTGATCGTGAAGCTCACTGCGGGCCGCGACATTCGCGAAGTGGGCAGCGGCAACATCGGCGCCGCGAACGTGGCGCGCAACGCGGGAAAATTCGCGGGCGTGGCGACGCTGCTGCTCGACGCGGCGAAAGGATACTTCGCGGTATGGCTCGCTGGGCATTTCACCGGTTCGAGCATCCGCTGGATGATGATCGCGGCGATGTGCGCGGTGGTGGGCCACATTTTCCCGGTGTGGCTGAAGCTGCGCGGCGGAAAAGGCGTGGCGACCGGGCTCGGAGTGATTATTCCGATCTCCTGGCACGCCGCGGTGCTGGCGATCGCGCTGTGGATCATCGTGGTTTTCTTCTGGCACTATGCGTCGCTGGGATCGATCGCGGCGGCAGCCGGACTTCCCGTCTTTGTGTACGTGATGTACCAGCGCGGCTTCGCGCCTCCGGACATCGTGACGTTTGGAGTCACGTTCATCTCGTGCCTGGTGCTGATCAAACACATCCCCAACATCCAGCGACTGCTGGTTGGCGAGGAGCCGAAGATTAAATTCTCTAAATAGTGCCGAATCGGGCGACCCTCTGCCCGCGCGTCATTTCCGGCCCCGATTGCCCGCAAGTGCAGTATTTCCAGTACTTTCGGCCCACCTGTACCACACTCTAAGCCTAACGTTCTCTGTGGCTTATCCGATACCCCTAGTACTTTGGTTCCGTTGTGCCGATCCTTCGCCTTGAATACTCTCGGGACAGGAACAACTGTGTCCACCCGGCCTGAACACAATTGGGATTTTCGACGCTGGCGCATCCTCTGGATCGTGCTGGGCGCGTTGCTGCTCGTCAGCGCGACGCCGCTGTGGCTTTACCACCGGCAAGTGCTGCGCCTCAGCGAACAGAAACTGCAAGACACCGAGCGTTTGCAGCAGAGCGAAATCACGCGGTCGCTGGCGAGCGAAACGCTTCAATTCGAACAAAATTTCCGCGAACAACTTCTGAGCGAGCGCCAAGTTTTTGCGCTGACGGGCTGGATTCAAGACGTCGATGACGCGAAGCAAGCGCCGCAACTCGCGCGATTGCTGCAGAGCTTCGTCGAAAACAATCCGAACATTTTGTACGTGACCGCGGTGAACCAGCAGGCCAAGGGTCAGTCGGCTGGAAGTTTTGCGGCGGACCTCGACCCGTTCGTGCAGGTGGCGCTGAAGCGCGCGTTCACGGCGAGTATTCAGGGATTGAATTTCGTGAGCGAGCCGATCGCGCTAGGGAAAGACAATCGCCCGGCGCTGATCGTTTCGGTGCCGCTCTCGCAGGACAACCAATTCACGGGAATGCTGGCGGCGGTGGTTTCGATCGATAGCCTGCTCGAGCGCATTCGCGATGCGAGCGTGCGCGACCGCGTGGTGTTCATCGTGGACGGCCACGGGCACATCGTTGCGCATCCAGACAGCCAGATGGTGCCGGGGCGCGATTTGACTTCAAGCTCGCCGGTGGTGACGCACCTGAAAGAATTGCCGCAGGAATTGCGCGCGACCGAGACGATGCATTTCAACGTGCCGGGCGCGACGCCGCGGCATCCAGTCGAGATGATCGGGACGTACAGCACAATTCCCGAACTGCACTGGAGTGTGATCGCGCAGCGTAGCATGGACGACGCGCGGTCCGACGCGGGCGTGAGCGAACTGACGAGCGCAGCGCTGCGCTTCGTGCTGGGCGTGAGCTTGATCGCGCTGCTTTTCGGTTATCTTTTTGCGCTGCGAATCACGCGACCGATTAGCAGCCTGGCGAAATCGGTGCGAGCGATGAGCCGCGCGGAATTCCACGAACGTGTGGAAGTGGAGGGCGCGGCGGAAATCGCGGAGCTGGCCGAGCAATTCAATACGATGGCCGGCGACATCGAGCGCTACATCGAGCGGCTGAAGCAGGCCGCGGAGGAGAATCGCGAGCTGTTCCTCGGCTCGATCCGCATGATCGCGGCGGCGGTTGACGAAAAGGACCCGTACACGCGAGGCCATTCCGGCCGCGTGGCGAAATACTCGATGCTGATCGGCGAGGGCATGAGCCTGCCCGCTGATGAGCTGGACCGCTTGAAAATTTCCGCGCTACTGCATGACGTGGGCAAGATCGGCGTGGATGACCGCGTACTGAAGAAGCCGGGCAAGTTGACGGACGAAGAATTCGACCTGATGAAGCAGCATCCGACGAAGGGCGCGAACATCATGCGTCCTGTAACGCAGCTGAAGGAAATGCTGCCGGGCATCGAGCTGCACCACGAGCGCATGGACGGCGCCGGATATCCATTTGGGCTTACGGCGGAAAAGATTCCGATGATGGCGCGCATCATTGCGGTGGCCGACACGTTTGACGCGATGACCACGAACCGGCCGTATCAGACGGCGATGGAAGTGGAGTTCGCGGTGGAGCGCATCAAGTCGCTGTCGATGTCAAAATTCGATCCGGATGTGGTGAAGGCGCTGGTGACGGCGATCGAATCGGGCAAGCTGCGGCTCTCGGCGACGCTGGTCGAAGTTTAGTTTCTGTAAGTGCTTCGTTGCGCGCTGCGATTTAGCGCCGCTTCCCCTCCCTCAGAAATTCCCCGCCAATGTGCTAGCCTGAAAGCTACACCCTATGATTTCACTTTTTGGAAAACCTGAACCGACGCTACTGGAGCGCCTGAAAGAGTCGGTACAGAAGACGAAGACCGAACTTTCCGCGCGCGTCGAACAGATTCTGACGGGCGACCGGCCCGTGGATCAGGCGCTGCTGAAGGAGCTGGAGACGGCGCTGCTGAGCGCGGACATCGGCGTGCGCACGACGAAAGAAATCCTCGCGGCGATGCGGCAGAAGGTGAACGAGCACAAGCTGGTGGAGGCGAAGGACCTGAAGCGTGAGCTGAAGAGCGAGATTCTCCGGGTGCTGAACGCGCCGCTCGCGGGCGGCGATCCGAGCGCTTCGCTGAAGACGTCGCCGCGCGTGATTTTCATCGTGGGCGTGAACGGCACGGGGAAAACCACGACGACCGGCAAGCTGACGAACCGCTTCCGCAAAGAGGGCGCGAGCGTGGTGCTTTGCGCGGCAGATACGTTTCGCGCGGCGGCGATCGAGCAATTGGAGATTTGGGCGCGGCGCGCGGATGTGGAGATGATCAAGCAGAAGCCGGGCGCGGACCCGTCGGCTGTGGTGTACGACGCGCTTGCGGCGGCTGTGGCGCGCAAGGCCGACGTGGTGCTGGTGGACACGGCGGGGCGGTTGCACACGAAATCCAATTTGATGGCCGAGCTGGAAAAGATGAAACGCACGGCGGCGAAAGTGGTGCCGGGCGCGCCGCACGACGTGTTCCTCGTGCTCGACGCGACCACAGGGCAGAACGGGTTGAATCAGGCGCGCGAATTCTGGAGCCAGGCCGGCGTGACGGGCATTGTACTCACCAAGCTCGACGGCACGGCGAAAGGCGGAATCGTGATCGCCATTACGCGCGAGCTGAATTTGCCGGTGCGATTTGTGGGAACGGGCGAGCAGATCGACGATCTGGTGCCGTTCGACGCGCAGACTTATGTCAATTCCCTCTTCGACTGACGGCGTTCGCGAACGAGATTTTCAGCGAATGCAACGCGCGTTAGCGCTCGCCGAGAAAGGCGTGGCGCTGGCGCATCCCAATCCCATCGTCGGTGCGGTGATCGAGAAGAATGACGTCATCGTCGGCGAGGGATTCCACCAGTACGACAAACTGGATCACGCGGAAATTGTGGCGCTGAAGGATGCGGGCGAGCAGGCGCGCGGCGCGACGATGTTTGTGACGCTCGAACCGTGCTGCCACAAGGGGCGGACGGGACCGTGCACGCGCGCGATTATAGATGCGGGCGTGGCACATGTGGTGGTGGCGATGCTCGATCCGAATCCGCGCGTGGCGGGCAACGGCGTCGAGGAGTTGCGGCGCGCGGGCGTTCGCGTGAGCGTGGGCGTAGCGTCTGAAACGGCACGCGAGGCGAACGCGGATTTTGCGCGGTGGATTCTGACTCGGCGGCCGCTGGTGACGCTGAAGAGCGCGTTGACGCTGGACGGACGAATTGCGGCGCGGCGTGGAGTGACGACGGCGATTTCTGGGGAGCAGTCGCGCGAGTCCGTGCAGCAGTTGAGGCATGAGGCCGACGCGGTGCTGACTGGCGTTGGCACGGTGCTGGTGGACGATCCCCTGTTGACGGATCGCACGGGCGAGCTGCGGCGACGGAAATTGTTGCGCGTGGTGGCGGATTCGAAGCTGCGGATTCCGCTGAAGTCGAGGCTCGTGAAGTCCGCGGATGGCGACGTGGTGGTCGCGACTACACTTAACGTTGCGTCTGCGAAGGCACGAGCTTTGACGCGAGAGGGCGTGGAAGTCGTGCGCGTGAAGGCGCGGCGCGGGCGCGTGGACTTGGAAGCGCTCGTGGCCGAGTTGGGACGGCGCGAAATTCTAAATGTGTTGCTCGAGTCGGGCGCGGAGATGAACGCTGCGGCGCTTGGAGCTGGAATCGTGGACAAGCTGGTGTTGTACTACGCTCCGCGCGTGATTGGAGTGGAGGGAGTGCCGTTCGCAGCGCTGCGCGGGAAAGCTGCGGGGCGCGTGCCGGAGCTGCGGAATGTGCGGAGCATCGAGTACGGTTCGGACATTGTGATCGAAGGATGGCTGCACGATGTTTACGGGAATCACGGAACACGTCGGAAAAATTGAGTCGCTGGAGCGCGGGGCGGACGGCGGACGGCTCGTGGTTGCGTTTGGCGCGGGCGACGCAGCGCAGGAAATTGCGTGCGGGACGAAGCTTGGCGATTCGATCGCGGTGAACGGGTGCTGCCTGACGGTGGTGGAATTCGATAAGGCGCGATTCGCCGCGGATCTTTCGGGCGAGACGCTGCGGCGCACGAATTTCGGCGAGAAAAAAGCCGGGGACCTCGTGAATCTAGAGCGCCCACTCGCGGCGGGCGCGCGGCTCGGCGGACATTTCATGCAGGGGCACGTGGACGGCGTGGGGCGTGTGGTTGCGCTCGTGCCCGAGGGTGATAACTTCTGGCTTTCGGTGCGCGTGCCTGAGAATTTGCGGCGTTACGTGGCGGAGAAGGGATCGATCGCGATCGATGGGATCAGCTTGACTGTGGCGCGATGGCACGACGGCGTGGTGGATATCGCGGTGATTCCGTTCACACACGCGCACACGAACGTGGGCAAGATGGCGGAGAACGACGCGGTGAATCTCGAGACGGATATTCTGGCGAAGTACGTGGAGAGCCTGCTAGGGAAGGCTGCTTCGAAGCCGGACGAGACTGCGTCGCCGATCACGGTGAAGAAATTAGTGGAGGAAGGTTTCTAAGCGAGCGATGGCGGCGCCGAATCATTTCGATGTGGCCGTGGTGGGCGCGGGCGTTTTCGGCGCATGGGTGGCGCACGATCTGCGTCACGCGGGTGCGAGCGTGATTTTGCTGGACGCGTACGGCCCGGCGCATGCGAGGGCGAGTTCGGGCGGCGAATCGCGCATCATCCGCATGGGATACGGCGCGGACGATATTTACACGCGCTGGTCGGCGCACGCGCTGCTGAAGTGGCAGCAACTTTTCGCGCGGATGCGGCGGCCGGAACTGTTTCGCCGCACCGGCGTGCTGTGGATCGCGCCGCCGGAATACAAGTATGCGATCGATTCGCTGGCGGCGATGCACGCGCTGGGCATTCCGGCGGAAAAACTTTCGACCACAGATTTGCTGCACCGCTACCCGCAGATTGCGTTTGAGGATGATGCGTGGGGCGTGCTGGAGCCTGAAAGCGGCGTGCTGCTGGCGCGGCGCGCGGTGGCGACGGTGGTGGATGAATTTGTGCGGCTCGGCGGCGAGTACCGGCAAGCCGCGGTGGAGGCGCCGACGTCCGCGCAGGCTGACGGCAAGGTGCTCGAAGCGATCAAAACTTCGGACCGGCACACGATTACGGCGGGCCAATTCGTTTTCGCGTGCGGCTCGTGGCTTGGGAAAATTTTCCCGGCATTGCTGGGCTCGCGGATTTTCCCGTCGCGGGCGGAGATTTTCTTTTTCGGATTGCCCGCGGGCGTCACGCAATTCGACGAAACGCACCTGCCGACGTGGCTGTACCTCGCCGACGAATTTTACGGAATGCCGGACATCGAGAATCGCGGGCTGAAAGTGGCGAACGACCGGCACGGCGCGCGCGTCGATCCGGACACGCAATCGCGCATCGCGACGCCGGAGGCGATCGATGCAGCGCGCGCGTTTGTGGCGCGGCGCTTCCCCTCTCTAGCCAATGCACCGATCGTGGAGACGCGAGTGTGCCAGTACGAGAACACGTCGAACGGCGACTTTCTGATCGACCGGCACCCGGAGATGGAAAACGTGTGGCTTGTGGGCGGCGGGTCGGGGCACGGGTTCAAGCACGGGCCGAGCGTGGGCGAGTACGTGTCGGCGCATGTGCGCGGCCGCGTGACGCCGGAGACGGCCGCGGAGCCGCGCTTTTCGTTCGCGACGAAAGCGGAGACGCAGCAGCGATCGGTGCACTGAGGCGGCAGCGTGACGCGACGACGAGTGATCGGATTGGCCGCGGTGATTATGTTCGGCGCGGCGCTCGTCGTGTGCGGAATGTTTCTTTGGCTGCGGCGAGCGCAGCCCCTTCCTGCGGCAGAAATCTCACAAATTGGAGTGCAGCTGGCGCCAGGCGCGGGATTCCTGAGCGCGCGCGTGTACGGCGGATCGCGCTACAACTTGCGCCACGTGACGGTGCGCGTGTTTGCGCTTCGACCGAAGGAGCGTGGCGGGGACGCGGCGCAGACGGACGGGTGGCGGATCACTTCGAGTCGATGCACGTTCGATCCTGTGACGAAGCCGGTTGAGTACGATTTCACCTACGACCGGCAGATACGATTCGATATGAGGTTGGCGCCAGACGCAGCGGCGGACGTGCAGGCCGCGTCGGATTTCGTGCCGGGCGCGGATTATTGGGAGTGCAGGATTGTTAGCGCGAGTGGATACAAGTAGCGCTGCGTCGCTACTTCGAAGCGGCGGCGCGGGATTTGGAGCGAACGCCGCGGTAGTAAAGGATGAGACCGAGCGCGACGGAAGCCACTGTGCCGATGACGAGTTTGGCGACGAAGAGAACTTTGTCCGCGGACTCGGCGGGCGGGATGAACGAGAGCACGATGCCTGCGATGACTACGAGCAAGCCGAGCAGGCTAGCGATCCACACGCCAACGACGCCACCGGGAATCAGCACGGCGTTGGGCGTGGTGGTGCGGTCTTTGCGGTAAGCGAGGCGAATCGCCGCCGCGTACATGTAAATCAGGGAGATAAAATAAACGATCGTCGTCGCGTCCACGAGAATTTGGTACGCGCTGTTGGCGGTTTCGTTGATCTGCGTAGCGACGAGCACGAACGCCGAAACAATCGCTTGCACCATGATCGCGACGTACGGCGTGCGCCACTTCGGATGAATTTTTCCGAAGGCCGCCGGCATGTAGTGATCGATACCCGCGACGAACGGCAGCCGCGACACCCCCGCGACTGTGGTGCCGACACCTCCCGCGTTGCCGATCGACACGAGAATCGCCGCGAGAACGCCCACAAAACCGATCTTCAGCGCGACCGACCCCATCGTGATCGCTTGAAACACCCCGGACTTCGGATCGACTTGATCCGCCGGAACCATCGAGAGAACGGCGATCGTGCCAATCACGTAAATCACCGCGATCAGCGCGCCCGAACCGAAAATCGCGCGAGGAAAATTGCGACGCGGATCCTTCACTTCCTCGCTCATCATCGTGCAGATTTCGAGGCCCGTTAAGCCGAAGGCGAGCTGCGGCCAGAAATTCACCGTACCCCAATCCCAGTGCGGAATGATGGTCGCACGCGAAAACACAGTGGCGGAGTGCTGTCCCGTGGCACGTAGATACGCAAACGCGACGACCGCAAGAATCAAGAGCGGCAGGTAAGTGGAGATTCCGCCAGCATTCTGTAGCCACTTCCCGATGTTCGAGCCGATGATGTTCAAAAAAACCGCGACCGCGAGCAGGATGAATGAGCCGGCGAGAAGGAAATGCTTGTTCTGAGTGAGTTCCACGCCGCGCGGGCCGATCACGTACGCACTCATCGCCGTGCTGGCGAGCAGCAGCGCCGGAAAATAAAAAATTGTGTAGATCCAGTAAGTCCAGCCGGCGACGAAGCCGTGAAAATCGCCGAAAGCCATCTTCGTCCAAACGTAAAGGCCGCCCTCTTCGGGATAGCGCGAGGTGAGTTCGACGATCACCATCGCCGTGGGCAGAAAAAATCCGACGGCGGCGAGAACCCAAAGCGTGATCGATGAAGCGCCGTTGTGTCCCGCGGCCGCGATCCATCGCGGGCCGAGCACGGCCGCAACGTTGAAGAGCAGCAAGTCCCAGAAACCCAATACGCGGCGGAGCTGGCCTTTTGGATTAGCTGGCGGATTGGCTGCGGCGCTCGGTGCGTCGGCGCCGGTGCCGCTGCCGGGAGAGGTCACTCGGACTCATCCAGCGCGGGAATCATTTCGTCCTGCGCGAGAAAGTTCTTGAGAAATGGGTCGTTGGAATTTTCGAGTTCGGCCCAGGTGCCGAAAAACGCGACACCGGCTTCGTGCAGAAAAATTAGACGGTCGGCGAGTTTCTTGGCGAGATGCGTATCGTGCGTCACCACGATCGATGTCTTGTGCAGCTTAGCCTTCAGCTTCGCGATCAAATCGCCCACGTGCGCGGCCATGATCGGATCGACCATCGTGGTTGGCTCGTCGTACAAAATCGCTTCCGGTTCTTCCGCCAGAGCGCGGGCTATGGCGACGGCGCGCTTCGAACCGGTGCTGAGGTCCGCCGGCAAGCGATCCGCGACGTCTGAAACCTCGAGGTCCTTCATCAGGTCGTTCACGATTTTTTCGATCTCGGCCGGATCGTGCCGGTCGCCGCGCACTTCAAATGGAAACGCCACGTTTTCGGAAATCGTGAGCGAATCGAAAAGCGCACCGGACTGAAAAACCATCGTTACTTTCGCGCGAATCTCGTTGAACTGCGCCTCGGAGAAATCCGTGACATCGTGGCCGGCGACGATAATCCTTCCGGAGTCGGGCTTGAGGAAACCAAGAAGCAACTTGAGCGAAACGGATTTCCCCACGCCGCTGCGGCCCATGATCACGGCGGTTTCACCTTGATTCACAAAGAAGCTCACGTCTTTCAGGACGGCGTTGTCGCCGAAGGATTTGAAGACGTGCTGGAATTCGAAGTAGTGGTCGCTCACGGTTTCACGTACGTGTCGCTTACGGCGCCGCGCGTTCGCGCAGCGCCCGCCTGGCTTCGTCATAGTCGCCCGGCTCGTTCATATTCTTGAATAGGCGGCCTGTGGAATCAAAGCGTTTCCATTCGGCGGGTTCCACGGGTTCCATGCGTCCGGCAGTGTGCAGAGCAGCGACGAAATCCTGCACGCGCAACCGGCCGGCAGCAACGGCGGAGGCGGCTTCTGCCGCGCAGCTCTTGCGGTACACCGCGCAAAGCGGCTCGTAATTTTGGTGGCGCGTCGCGGGGACGACGGCGTCTGTCGCGTCTACAGCTTTGCCGGCGCGGGTGGCGAGAAATTCGAGCCAATCCCTCGTGAGATACGGCAGATCGCACGCGAGGATAAGATTCCATTCGGCGGCAGTGGCGCGCAAAGCTGTGGCGATGCCGCCGAGCGGGCCTCGATCGGGAGCGTCGTCTTCGATCGTCCTGAGAGCGAGGTGCACGAAGCGTTGCGCACCGCCGACGACGCGGACGTTATCGCTTGCGACGGCGCTCGCTGTGCGCACTGTGCGGACGATCAGTGGTTCACCGGCGAGTTCGAGAAGAGCTTTGTCTCTGCCCATGCGGGAACTCTTGCCGCCCGCTAGCACAAATGCGGCGAGGCCAGCGCCCGCGATGGGCGGATTGTTCACTTCACGGGCCTCTGGATTCCGAGCTCGCGTAATTTTTCCTGGAGACTTTGGCGGTGGAGGCCGATTTCTTCGGCGGTTTTCGAGACGTTCCAGCGATGTGCCTCGAGTTTTCGTTTGAGAAATGTGATTTCAAACTGTCGCTTCGCTTCGCGGAAATCGGCTTCGCCGAGAAACGCACTTTCGCCGTTCGCTTGTGCCGCGGCGGCGGTTGATGCCGCAGCACCCGGATGCGATGCGGACCTGCCGTCGCGGATTTCGTCGGGCAGGTCGGCGACGGAAATTTCCGCGCCGCTCGAAAGCACCAGCGCGGTTTCGAGCGCGTTGCGCAGTTCGCGCGCGTTCCCCGGCCAAGGGTATGCGGTGAGTGCGTCGATCGCGTCGCGCGTGAGGCGTGCGTCGCGGCCGTGGCGCGAACCAAGCTGCTTGAGGAAGCTCGATGCGAGGAGTGGAATGTCGGTTGGATGCAGGCGCAACGCAGGAAGCGTGAGCGTGACGACGCGAATACGATAAAAAAGGTCTTCGCGAAATTTTCCAGCGGCGATTTCCGCAGGCAGGTCGCGATGCGTGGCGCTGATCACGCGGACGTCCACATCAATCGATTCCGAACCGCCGATCCGCTCGATCTTCCGATTTTCCAGCGCGCGCAGCACCTTGGCCTGTGTGACGGGATTCATGTCGCCGATTTCGTCGAGAAACAACGTGCCGCCGGAGGCGAGTTCGAATTTTCCTTTGCGCTGCTGCGCCGCGCCGGTGAACGCGCCGCGTTCGAAGCCGAAAAGCTCGGATTCGATCAAGTTTTCGGGCAGCGCAGCGCAATTCACGGCGACGAACGGCTTCGCGGCGCGCGGCGAGCGATTGTGAATTTCCTGCGCGAGCAAATCCTTGCCGGTGCCGCTTTCGCCGAGCACGACAACCGTAGCATCCGTAGCGGCGACGCGCTCGGCCATCTCAAAAACGCGGCGCATTTCCGGTGACGCGCCGATCATGCGGCCAAACTGGCCATCGCCCACAAGCTCGCGACGAAGGCGCGCGTTTTCTTCGCCGAGCGACGAAGCCTGCAGAATCGCGGCGACGCGGTGACGCAGCTCTTCGATGTCGAAGCCCTTGACGATGTAATCCTGCGCGCCGGCGCGAAGCGCGTCGATCGCGGTGGAGGCAGTGTCGAGCGCGGAAACGACGAGCACGGGCGTCTGATTCCCGGCGGCGCGGAGCGAGCGCAAGAAAGTGAGGCCGTCTTCATCCGGCATCACCATATCGAGCAGGATCAGATCAGGCCGCATGGCGTTGAGCCCTGCGCGCGCTTCGGCGGCCGAACTCGCTTCGACAATTTTGTATTTCGATTCGAGCGCGCGGCGCGTGCCGTAACGCGCGGTGGGCTCGTCATCGACAAGCAGAATGGTGCGCGCGCTCATTCGTACCTCGCAGCGCCGGCCGGCGGCTTGCCGTTCACTATGGGAACGGCGGACGCGGCCGGCAGGCTCATGCGGAAGCGAGTTCCCTTCCCGTTGCGCAGCGGGCTTTCGCACGCCAGCGTGCCGCCCATTTCGTCCACGCGGCGCGCGACAATCGAAAGACCAAGGCCGGTGCCGGTAGGCTTCGTTGTGAAATACGGCTGGAAAATTTTCGCGCGCAACTCGGGCGAAATGCCCGGGCCGTCGTCTTCCACGAGAATTTCGATCCGTTCGCCGCGCTCGGCGAGGCTCACGCGCACGCGGCCGCCGTCGGGCTGTGCTTCGATCGAGTTGACGATCAGGTTCGAGAGAATTTCGCTGAGCGCTTGCTCGGACGCGAGTGCGTAAATTTCGCTCGCCGGTTGCTCGAATTCCAGGCGCACATTGCGGCGTTCGGCGTCGTGGCGGAAAAGCACGGCCGTCTGGCGCGCGAGATTCACGGCGGCGACGCGTTCGCCATTCACGGAGGGCTTGGCGTAACGGAGGAGCTGCGTGAGCTTGGCGCTCATGCGGTCGATTTCATCGACCACCAACGCGCAATCGCGGCGTACATCCACAGGCATCTCCGGATTTTCGAGCTGCACCTGCAGGACAGTTTTCATGGAGCTGAGCGGGTTGCGCAGATTGTGCGACACGCTCGCGGCCATCTGGCCGAGGGACGCGAGGCGTTCGCGCTCGGCGAGTTCGCGCTCGAGGCCGATTTTTTCTTCGATCAGGCGCGCGAGGTCGAGCATCGACGGAAACTGATCGGCGATGATTTGCAGCGACGCCGTGGTTTCGCCGGTGAGGTAGGACCCGGTGGACGCGGCTTCGATCGCGCCGAACTCCTGATTGCCTTTTTTCAGCGGGATCTGCACCACGTGGCCGAGGCGGCCCGGCGACTGCAGCGGCGTGAGCGCTGGATCGAGTGGCACCGAGATGCGCACCGCTGCGAGGCTGAACGATTCGCGGATGCGGCGCTCGGCTTGATTGACCAGCTCAGCGACATCACCCTCGCGCGCGACGCCGTGCAATTCGAGAGTGAGTTTCTGCACGCCGCCGAGGTGCTCTTTGAAGCGCTGCTGAAGGAAGGGACCGATCACGCGCTCGAGCGGCTCGAAAAGAAAAAGCAACACGAATAGAAGCACGCTCGCCGTCGCCTCCGGCGGCATCACCGGCTCGAGCCATTGGCCGACGCGGCGAACGAGCGCGAGGTACACCACGGCGAGAAACGTTGCGGGCAGCGCGTACACAAGATTGCGCTGCGCGCCGTACTGCAGAAAATTGCGCCGGACAGCGTAGTAGAGAAGCAGCAGACCGGGCGCCATGCCGACGAGGACCAGCACATCGCCGATGACCTCGACGACGTCTGGCGAGCGGCGCTCGAAGGCGACCAGCGCGATCAGCGCGACGACACAAACGCAGGAGACACCGCACAGCGCGCGGAAGAAACTGCGTTCGTTCCCTTCCCGCGCCGTGCGCGACGTCCACAATTGCAGCGCGCCCGCGACGGCGATAGCCGGAATCATCACCCACGCGCCGACTGCCAATGCAAGTCGGAATGCGATCGTCTGGAAATCGACCAGCCAGTCCACGCCGGTGAAAATCACTCCGTCGTGCCCGGTCGCGAGCACCCACGCAAGCGGCGCGAAGAAACCGAGTAGCGCAACCAGCGCCCACTCGTACGCGCGTGCGCGGCGGCCTCCGATCGATTGCAGGTAAGCGAGCTGCGTTGCGACGAGCAGCCCGGGGAGCAGGATGATCCCTACGTTGACGAGCGTGGTGTAGAAAAATTGGGTGCTGAGCGGCGGCGTGCCGTACTCAATGAAGGAGTTGATCTCAAGCAGCTTGCCCGCGTAAATGAAAAACGCGGCGAGGCAGACGAAGAAGAGCAGCCGTTCGAAGAGGCGCGGCTTGCGGTGCCCGACGATCAGCGCCAGAAGAAAGAGGTACACCAGCGTGCCGACGGTGAGCGCGATCAACCGGAAATAGAACAGCGCTGGCAGAGGCCCCTCCTAAGTGAGGGCATATTAGCGCCTTGAAACGGTTAAGCTCAACGTGAAAGTGTCGGGAATTTCCGACACGTTAACACCAGCGGTATGAGCGTGTTACGGGGGGATTAAATTCGCAGATATGAGTGTGGCATTGATAGGTTTTTTCTTGACATCCAATCAGTAAATGCTATATTAGCGCTCGTCAACGAGGAGTGCTAATTGGCCAGCCGGCCTCTCTTACCCTCCTAGCTGACGGACTCACCCCACAACTGAATTGGAGGAAAGTCAAAAATGGCAGTGAACATCACGCCGTTGCACGATCGCGTGCTCGTACGGCGCCTGGAAGAGAAGGAAACCGTGAAGGGCGGCATCATCATCCCCGACTCGGCAAAAGAGAAACCGCAGGAAGGCGAAGTGATCGCCGTGGGCTCGGGCCGCCGTGAAAAGGGCGAATTGATTCCCCTGGATGTGAAGCCCGGCGACCGCATTCTTTTCGGAAAGTATTCGGGCAGCGACATCAAGATCGACGACGAGGAATACATGATCCTGAAGGAAGACGAAATCCTCGCGAAGATCGGCTCGGCCGCGAAAGCAGCGGGCAAGAAGTAACTTCCGCAACCGCAGCAAACCGCGCGGACGGAACCCAGGCCGCGCCTAAATTAAATTACTCGGTCAATTCTCTCGCGTAAGGCGAGATTGCACGAATCGAACAGGAGAAAGAGAAAATGGCAAAGCAAATCGTGACGGGTGAAGCATCCCGCCAGGCGATTCTCCGCGGCGTCAACCAGCTGGCTGACGCGGTGAAGATCACCCTCGGACCGAAGGGCCGCAACGCGGTCATCGAGAAGAAGTTCGGCTCGCCGATCATCACCAAGGACGGCGTGACCGTGGCGAAGGAAATCGAGTTGAAGGACCCCCTGGAGAACATGGGAGCGCAGATGGTGCGCGAAGTCGCGTCGAAGACGTCTGACGTCGCCGGCGACGGCACCACCACCGCGACCGTGCTGGCGCAGGCCATCTTCAAGGAAGGCGTGAAGGCCGTGGCAGCGGGCGCGAGCCCGACGGCGCTGAAGCGCGGCATCGAGAAGGCCGTGGCAGTGGCCGTGGAAGAAGTGAAGAAGCAGCACAAAGACGTGAAGGGTGGAATGATCGCGCAGGTCGGCACGATCTCCGCGAACAATGACAAGCAGATCGGCTCGATCATCGCGGAAGCGATGAACAAGGTCGGCAAAGACGGCGTGATCACCGTGGAAGAATCGAAGACCATGGAAACCGCGCTGGAAGTCGTGGAAGGTATGCAGTTTGACCGCGGCTACCTGTCGCCGTACTTCGTTACGGACCCGGAACGCATGGAATGCACCCTCGAAGACGTGCGCATCCTGATTCACGAGAAGAAGATCTCGTCGATGAAGGACCTGCTCCCGTTGCTCGAGCAGATCGCCAAGCAAGGCAAGCCCCTCTTGATCATCGCGGAAGACGTCGAAGGCGAAGCCCTCGCGACTCTCGTGGTGAACAAGCTCCGTGGCACGCTGCAAGTGGCGGCTGTGAAGGCTCCCGGCTTCGGCGATCGCCGCAAGGCTATGCTCGAAGACATCGCGACCCTCACCGGCGGAAAGGCCATCACGGAAGACCTCGGCATTAAGCTCGAGAACGTGAAGGCTGAAGACCTCGGCCGCGCCAAGAAGATCACGATCGATAAGGACAACACCACGATCGTGGAAGGCGCCGGCAAGTCGTCGGAAATCGAAGGACGTGTTCGCCAGATCCGTGCGCAGATCGACGACACCTCGTCGGACTACGACAAGGAAAAGCTGCAGGAGCGTTTGGCGAAGTTGGTTGGCGGCGTCGCGGTGATCAAGGTCGGCGCGGCTACCGAAACCGAACTGAAGGAAAAGAAGGCGCGTGTGGAAGACGCGATGCACGCAACCCGTGCGGCCGTGGAAGAAGGCATCGTTCCCGGCGGCGGCGTGGCGCTGGTCCGTTGCATCCCGGCGCTGGAAAAGCTGAAGCTGCAAGACGATGAGGCCATCGGCGTGAACATCATCAAGCGCGCGCTGGAAGAGCCGCTTCGGCAGATCGCGCACAACGCCGGATTCGAAGGCGCTGTGGTGCTCGGCAAGATCCGCGAATCGAAGGACGATACCTTCGGATTCAACGCGGACTCGGGCGAGTACGGCGACATGGTTAAGGCCGGCGTCATCGACCCTGCGAAGGTTTCGCGCCTCGCGCTGCAGAATGCGGCGTCGATCGCGGGCCTGATGCTCACCACGGAAGCACTCGTGGCGGACGTCAAGGAAGAGGACAAGGCTGCGGCGGGCGGCGGCGCGCATGGTGGCGGCGCTCCCGGCGGCATGGGCGGCATGTACTAAGAGAAACGTCGAGTCGCGCACAATTCAAGCGATTCGCAATACAAGGGCGCTCCGCTGCGATGCGGGGCGCCCTTTTTGTTTTTGTGGGCGCGGTGCCGCGGGCGAAACGCCGCGGCGCGTAAACGCGCGGCGCTGCAAGTTTTACCCTCCAGCGATTTCTGTAGTGGAGCCGGCGAAGGTGGCGCGAATTTCCTGCTAAATGGCGTGTGTTTGTAGAGTTGCGCATACCACGACTTTCGCTCCCCTTTGGTGTTCGATGTGCTGTAAGCCAACTCGCCATCCAGCGGCGCCACGCTGGCTTACGTTGCAAGGGGGCTTATATGCGCTATGCAAAATTCATCCGCTCAGCGGTCCTTTCGGCCATGTTGGCCGTCGGTGGTTCGGCCGCTACCGCGCCAGCCGCGGACGCGTTCGGCTTCGGCTTCTACGTTCATTTCGGTCCGCCTCCCATTCCGGTTTACGCGCAGCCCATCTGCCCCGGCCAGGGCTATATTTTTACGCCGGGCTACTGGGCCTACGGTGACGCGGGATATTACTGGGTTCCCGGCACGTGGGTTCTTCCTCCACTTGTCGGTTCGCTCTGGACGCCCGGCTACTGGGGCTTCGGCATCGGCGGATATTTCTGGCATCCGGGCTACTGGGGACCGCACGTCGGATTCTACGGCGGCATTAACTACGGCTTCGGCTACGGCGGCCACGGCTACGATGGCGGCTACTGGAATCACGGCCAGTTCAATTACAACCGCGCGGTGAACCATCTCGGCGAAGGCCGCTTCAACAGCTACAACCGCAGCGTCGCGTTCAACAACAACCACACCAGCTTCAATGGTGGACGCGGCGGCATCGATGCGCGAGCTTCACGCGATGAGTTGGCGGCGGGCCGCGAGCGTCACATGTCCGAGACGTCGGAACAGTCTCGCGGCGAGCGTGCGGCGAGCGAGAACCGCGCACAATTCGCCTCGAACAATCACGGCCGGCCACAAACCGCTGCTACGAGCCGTGCAGGCGAATTCGGCCGCGGCAATGAAGCGGCGAATCGTGGCGGTGAGTTCAATCGAGGCGCGGAGGCCAATCGCGGTGCCGAGAGTAATCGCGGCAACGAGGCGGCAAACCGTGGCGGCGAGTTCAACCGGGGTGCCGAAAACAACCGGAATAACGTCGCGGCAAACGGCGGCAGCGAGTTGAATCGTGGCGCGCAAAACAACCGCTCGAACGAATTCAACCGTTCAAACAACACCGAGACCGCGCGCAACACGAACCGCGGCTTCGAGAACAATTCACGCACGAACTCAACGGCGACGCGCTCGAACGATTTCAACCGTGGCAACACGGCGCGCAACGAAAGCAGCATGTCGCGCGGCTCGTTCGGCTCGCAAAACCGCGGCTACAGCTCAAGCTCGGCACGGCAGAATACGTCGCGCTCCATGGGCTCAAGCCGCCAGTCTTCGCACTACTCGGCTCCGAAGCAGAGCAGCCATTCGAGCGGGGGGCATAGCGGCGGCGGATCGCATGGCGGTGGCGGCGGCCACAATGGCGGGGGCCACGGCGGCGGAGGTCATCACAAGTAAGCAGCACAGCTCGACGCGCGGCGGCGCCCCACGCCCGCCGCGCAAAAAAAAGGCGCCCGAATCTCACAATCCAGGCGCCTTTTTTATTTTCTCGATTGCGCAGCCCCGCGAAGTGGGACTCCACCACGCTACCACTGCATCGCGGAGAGACGCTCCATGAAGTGTTCGCGCCACATGTGCGGCAGGATCGGAATTTCCAGCGCGCGCTCCATCGTGTCGCGATCTTGGTCGTCGTTTTCCTTCGCCACAAAGAGCCGAGCTACGTCCCACACCGACACGGCGCGCGGATCGCGGTGCGTGATGCGAATCTCATCGCCCGCTCCCACTTCCCCTTCGCGCAACACCGCGAAATAAAATCCTGATCGCCCGCTTTCAACGAAACGCTTCACCATCATCGGATCTTGGAAGCGCACGTTGAGCTTGTAGCAAGGCAGCCTCGGCTGCGCCGCCACGAACAGCGCCGAGCCGATCGCGACGTGGTCCCCGATGCAAAGGTTCTTTTCGAGCAGGCCTTCGGTGGTGAAATTTTCGCCGAACATGCCGTGTTGCCAATCGTCGCGCGGAACTTGTCGCTTCCAGAAGTCGTAATGCTCGAGCGGGTAGCCATACACGGCTTTCAGTTCGCCGCCGTGAACTGTTAGGTCGGCCTGGCGGTCGCCGTCGAGATCGAGCGTACGAGCCATCACGCGCTGCGCGCCGATGGATTCCTTGAAGATTCCCGTAGTGACGTGGATGCCGTGGTAATCGACTTCCCGTGGAAGGCCTACGTTGACGGAGACTAGTTTCATCATCGATGGAAAATCGCTTTGTGTATTGGCTTCCGTCGCGCGGAGCGCGATGTAGCTTAGACTTTCGAGTCTGAGCGCGACCAACTCTCAGTTGGTCGCGGGTTGAGCCATGCAGCCTGCACGGCGCAGTAACACTACAACTGAAACGTCAACTGCTGCCGGGTCGATGCTGGTCGCATCGACCCGCTTTTACAGGCGTTAAGCTTAGTGATTCTGGTGCGTACTCTTCGAGTCGCGAATGTTCAGGCCGACCTGCTCGACGATCTTCACGCCGAATCCATCGATCGCTACAACTTTCCGCGGATGATTCGTGAGCACGCGAATGCGCTTCAGGCCGAGGTCGATCAGAATCTGCGCGCCGATGCCGCTTTCACGCTGCACGAGGCGCTGCCGGTCGAGATCGCGATCGATCTGCTCGCGATTATGAAAATGGATCCGCGGCAGCTCGCTCGATTCCGGGTCGCGCGCGTCGATCTGAAAGCCGCGCCCAGTATGATGCAGGTAAACGAACACGCCGCGATTGGCTTCGTTGATCGCAGCAAGTGACGCTTCCACAATGTCGTGGCAGTCGCACGCCGTAGAACCAAACACATCGCCGGTGAGACAGTGCGAATGCACGCGCACCAGCGGCGGACCATTCTTATCGTTTGCCGCTTCGCCCTGCGACACATCGCCGCGAACCAAAGCGACGTGAATTTCGTGATCGGCTTCGCTGGCGTACGCGATCATCTGGAAATTTCCGTGGCGCGTGGGCAGCGTCGATTCCGCGATGCGCCGGATGTGGCGCTCGTGCTGCATGCGGTAGCGAATCAGGTCGGCGACGGTGAGCAGCTTGAGGCCGTGCAGCGTGCAAAATTCCTTGAGCTGCGGGATGCGCGCCATCGTGCCGTCGTCGTTCATCACTTCGCAAATCACGCCCGAGGGATCGAGCCCCGCCAGACGCGCGAGGTCCACGGACGCTTCCGTCTGACCGGCGCGAACCAGCACGCCGCCGTTGCGCGCGCGCAGCGTATAAACGTGGCCGGGCCGCGCGAGGTCTTCGGGGCGCGTATCGGGGCTGGTGGCTTTCAGAATCGTGATGGCGCGATCGGACGCGCTCGTGCCCGTGGTGGTGCCGATGCGCGCGTCGATCGGCTCACAGAACGGCGTGCCGAACATCGACGTATTGCGCGGCGTGATCGGCGCGAGCGCGAGTGCGTCGCAACGAGCTTCGGTCATGGCAAGGCAGATCAATCCGCGGCCGAATTTCGCCATGAAGTTGATCACTTCCGGCGTGACTTTTTCGGCGGCAATGGTCAGGTCGCCTTCGTTTTCGCGGTCTTCATCGTCCACCAGGACGATCATCCGGCCGGCGCGGATTTCGTCGAGCGCTTCCTCGACGGTGACGAATGGGGCTTCTCGTTTGGTCATAGCTGACATACCTCTACTACGACTATTGGATAAGTTTATCACCGCCCAGGATTCATCGTTATTTTGGCGGGGGCGAAGAGGCGACGTAAACGTAGGGGCGAATTTTGTCGAGGCGCGCGGGCGAAATGCCGTGGATTGCGAGCAAATCTTCCACACGGTGGAAGCGGCCGCTCTTTTCGCGCATTTTTACGATGGATGCGGCGGTCGATGGCCCGATGCCTGGGACTTGTTGGAGCTGCGCAGCCGTCGCTGTGTTCAGATCGATGGGCGATGCGGGAGGGGATTTTTTCTGCGCTACTGCGGACGCTTGGAACAGCGCCACCAATAGCAGCACGAAGGAAATCCGAGCGGCGACTTTCATCGCGCGGGCCACCAGTGAAGGTTGAAGGCCACGATTGCGAGAATCGCCAAACCGATTGCGCTCCAAAGCCCAATCGCAACTCGTACCTCGACCCGCTCAACGCGTTTGCTTCGGCGAACTGGCTGCTCTTGACGAACTCGAATCGCGACGAGGACGGCCATTGCTTCTATGCCGAGCGCCCATACCAGCGCTTGCGCCGGCACTCGCCACGCCAGGGCGTAGGACACAAAACAAAGCAGGACCGTAGCGTAAATCAGCACCATCCAAAGCACAGAGATGGCCGGCCAGTTTTCCTGGAACCATCCGCGGACGCCGGGCTCGATTACAAGATCGTCGGGCCTTCCCGGCGCGGCGTCGTCTTCATCATCGCGCGGTTCGCGAATCATCGTACCCCCGCGAAGGCAAGGCTACTGCTGAGTTCCGTCGGCGTCGTAGTTCGTAACCGGGCCGAAAAGCGCAGCTTGCTCGGCGATCTGATCGCGGTCGCCGACGAGGATGATTTGCGAATTCGCCGTGTCAAAGTGGCGGCGCGCCGCGACAAGCACATCTTCCGCCGTGAGCAGCTGAATGCGCTCGCGATACGTTTCGAGGTAATCGTCCGGCATGCGATCGAGATACACGCTCGAAAGCTGGCCGAGCACGCCGTCCTGAGTCGCGACGCCGAGCGAAAACACACCCGACAAATACGAGCGCGCCGATTCGAGTTCTTCATTCGTCACCGGCAGCGAACGCATTTTGTCGAGCTCGTAGAAAATTTCGGTCAGCGACGCGCCTACCACTTCATTGCGCACCGCCGCGCTCACCGTAAAGTAGCCGGCTTCGCGGAGAGAATTGACGCCGCTGCGGGGGCTGTACGTGTAGCCCTTCTGCTCGCGAATATTGATCACGAGGCGCGAGTGAAACGCACCGCCGTAAATCGCGTTGGCGAGCAGGACGCGAAACCAATCCGGATCGCGCCGCGTGATGGCCATGTTGCCGGCGATAATTTGGGTCTGCACCGCGCCCGGCAAATGGACCAGGTGAACGTGGCGGCCAACGTATTTTGGCGGCGCTTCGCTCGTGAGCGGCGCGGGAGCCGGCGCGTTCCAATTGCCAAAGTGTTTTTCGACGAGCTTGAGCATGTCGTCGCCCGCGAAATCGCCGACTACGAGGAGCAGCGCGTTCGAAGGCGAGAAAGTTTTCGTGTAGAAATCTTTGAGAAGCGCAGGCGTGTAAGCGGCGAGCTGCTTTTCCGTGGGCGAAATGATCGCGTAGGGATGCTTGCCGAAGAGCACGCGGCGGAGGCGTTCACCGGCGAGGAAGCCGGGCGTGGTGCGCTCGACGCGCAGGCCTTCGATTTTCTGGCGGCGTTCGCGCTCGAATTCCTCTACGGGAAACGATGCGTTGCGCGCAAGATCGGCCATCAGTTCGAGCAGGCCATCTGAAAATTCCGCGAGACCCGAGATGGAAATCGCCGTGTTGTCGGCGCCGGCGCTGGTGCCCAGGTCGCCGCCCATGCGGCGCAGATCCTCTTCGATGCGGCGGCTCGGGCGCGATGCGGTGCCGGTGCGGACCACTTTCGCCGTCATGTCGCCGAGGCCGGGATTCGTAAGCGCCACGGACGCGTTGCCGGAACGGAAGAAAAGCTGCGCGTTAATTTTCGGAAACGTGCGCGATTCGGCGAGCACCACCTGCAAGCCATTCGCGAGCGTACGCACAGTGCGCTTCGGCCACGCGACCGGGCGCTCTTCGCGCAGCGCGGGCACCGCGGATTTGTGCGGCTTCGGCGCGTCGATCGTGGCGGCGGAATTCTTCACGGGCTGGCTCACTGGACCACTTCCTTTTCGGTAGCTTGAGAAGCCGCGTCTTTCGCGACCGGCATGCGCAAGACGATCGCGCGATTTTTCGGCACGAGATATTTTTTGGCGGCGGCTTGGATTTGCGCCGGCGTGACGGCTTCGAAACCATCGAGAATCGTGTTGATGCGATTCGGGTCGCCGTCAAAAAGCGTGAAGCACGCAAGATAGTGCATCAGGCCGAATCGTGGCATGTGCGAGCCCATTCCGCCTTCGAGCATCGAGTAGAAATCGGAGCGCAACTTCACCTTCACCGGCGCAAGTTCTTCGTCGTCGATGCCCTTCTCCTGCAAATCGCGAATGATCGAATCGAACGCGGCAATCACGTCGCCGGACTTCACGTCCGGCCGGTGAAAAATCCGCGTCACCATCTGCGTGGGCCCATTCGTATCGATGGGGTCGCCGCCGCCACTCGCTTCCACGGCGATCTGCTTTTCCAGCACCATCTCGCGATGAATGCGGCCCGCGCGGCCACCGTGCAGCACGCCATCCAGCATGGACATCGCAAACCAATCTTCCGTATTGCGCTCCGGAAACGTGTAACCGATGGCCATCGCCGGTAGCGGGCCAAACTTTTCGAGCACTTCGCCGCGGCGCTCCTCCACTTGCGGCTTCTCGGTAACGTCGGCATGCGGCGGAAGCGGCGCCTTCGGAATGTCCTCAAAATATTTCTTCGCGAGTTCGAAGGCTTCCTTCACGTCGAAGTCGCCCATGATTAGGAGCACTGCGTTGTTCGGCGCGTAGTAGGTGCGGAAGAAAGTTTGAACGTCTTCGAGCGTCGCCGCATCGAGATCGACAAAATCGCCGTAAAAATTGTGCGCGTTGGGCCAATTTCGGAACGCGACCGGCGGAAGATCGAGCCACGGGAAACCGCCGTAGGGCTGGTTCATCACGTTCACGCGGACTTCTTCTTTCACCACGTCGCGCTGGTTGCGCAGATTTTCGTCGTCCACTTTCAGCGCGCGCATGCGGTCGGCTTCGAGCCACAGGACGCGCTCGAGCGCGTTCGAAGGAACCGACTCGAAATAGTTTGTGATGTCGTAGTTCGTCGTACCGTTGAGCAGGCCGCCGGAAGAATTGATGAGGCGAATGTGCTCCATCTTTCCGGCGTTTTCCGAGCCCTGGAACATCATGTGCTCGAAAAGGTGCGCGAATCCGCTGCGGCCAAACGGCTCGAGGCGGAAACCGATCTGGTAGTAAACGCCGACGGTGACGAACGGCGCGGTGCGGTCTGGCGACACAACCACTCTCAAGCCATTCGCAAGAGTAGTGTGCTCAACAGGAATGTGCAGACGCTTCAAAGTGGCACCTCGATGTGCTCGTTACGAGTGCGTGTCTATGTGCAGATTGAAATTATCGGCCATCGGCGCATCGCGTGCAACTCGCGGCGCGTGTGATGTTCGCGTGCGTGTTAGCATCAGAAATTCGCCTCGCATTCAGGAGCTGAGCAGATGTGGTGGCATTGGACAATCACGGCGCTGATCGGGTGTGCGGCGCTGGGCTGGATCGCCACGTTCATCGAAGCGGCGGTCGGCCTGCCCAACGTGCCGAACCTCGCTAAGGTCGAGCCTCTGCCTGGTCGCGAGTGCCCGCGCGTCTCGATTCTCTTCTCCGCGCGCGATGAAGCCGCGAAGCTCTCTGCCGCACTCGCGTCGTTCCTCGCTGTCGATTACCCGAATCTCGAAGTGATCGCCGTCAACGACCGATCTGAAGATGCCACGCGGCAGGTTCTCGACGCCGCTGCGGTAAGGGACCCGCGGCTGAAAGTCGTTCACATCACGGACCTGCCGTCCGGTTGGCTTGGCAAAACGCATGGCCTGCAGACTGCATTCGAACATTCCACCGGCGAATGGATCGTATTCACCGATGCGGACGTAAAATTCTCGAAAGACTTACTCCGCCGCGCCGTTGCGCTCGCAACCTCGCGGAAAATCGACCACCTGCCCCTGCTCGGCTTCTCCGAGACGAGTTCGTTCGGCGAAAAAATCCTGATGAGCTTCTTTGGCATGGGCTTCGCGATCGGCACCAAGCCTTGGCGCAAGAGCAAGCCCGGCTCGCATTTTTACGTTGGCGTAGGCGCGTTTCAAATGGTGCGGCGCAGCGCGTACATGACTATGGGCGAGCACAAGCGCCTGGCAATGGAGGTGGTGGACGACATCAAACTCGGAAAGTTGATGCAGAACGATGGCTTCCGCTCGCAGGCCGCCTTCTGCGGAAAAATGGTCAGCGTGTACTGGCATCACGGCGTCGCCGCCATCGTCCGTGGCACCGAAAAGAATTTCTTTGCCGCCGCACAATACAATCTGGCGGTCACCATCGCACAGCTACTCTCGCTGCTCGCGGGCATCGAACTGCCATGGTTAGCGCTGATCTTTGCCCTCCCGTGGGAACACAGCCTGGCGCGCACACTAACTCTCACGCTCGCCGCGATCGCGATCGGAATTCCCGTGCTGATGGAAAGCGCTGTCGCCATCGGCTTTGAAATTTCGCCGCTTTACGCGTTGACGCAGCCGATTGGAGCTTTGCTACTGGGATGGATGCTGATTCGCTCTACATACGTGACACTTAAAAACGGCGGCGTCACCTGGCGCGATACTTTTTACCCGCTCGATGAATTAAAACGCGGCTCGGTGTGAAGTGGGCTGCCGCGCTAAAGGCCGCGGCGCTACATTCAAATCTTGGCGAGACCGAAGCGATTACCTGAAAAACGAATAGCCGACGAACAGCTCGTTCACATCGAGCCCCGGATTTAAGTTGTGCCGGTATGCGTTCGAGATGTGCGCGTACTTCGCGCCAAACGTCCATGCCCGCGTGCGATTCGAATTGAAGAGTTGCACGCCCGCCTGAAAATCGAATGTGTAGTTGTATTGCGTCCCGCCCGGAATATCCACCGGCACGGGCCGCACGGACGCGACGAATCCTCCGAGCGATCCGAGAAACGGCTGCAGCGCGTGCGTGCGCCGGAAATTCAGCTTCAGCCCAACCGGATTGATTCCGCCGCCGTACACCGTCTCGCGCCCAGTCTGGCAGTAGGAGCCGTACTGACCCGATCCGCCGCAATTCGCGTACGTCGGCTGGCGCACGAGCGTCATTGGCACGATGTCCAGCGTGTAGAGCAGGCCCACGTTCTTCCAATCGTGAATCGTCCGGCTGTATCGCAGCGCAATCACGCCCACCTGCCGGTCGAGCGTCTTCCCAATCGCCTGATCGTTGCTGAACGAGTACGCGCCCCAAGCGCCGAATTCATTATTCGGCGGGTACGGATTCGTCGCGCTGTACGACTGCGCCCTCGCTACACCACCGCACGCCAGAATTCCCGCGCAAAACATAGTGATGATTGCCATGGCATGAAACTTTCGCATCGATTCCTTCCGTCCATCTCGTATGAAGACAGTATCGCAGCACCATTGTCGCATCGCGTGCAGCGCCGCCGCGCCGAAATCGTTTGATTGCGTGGCTAATTCGCAAGAGAATGCGCGGGGTCACAACGTCCAGCCAGTCCCGAAGAGGTTTCGATGAAAATGCACTCTGCGTCGGCAGCATCGCGAGCTTTCGCTATCACGGCACTGTTTGTAGCGAGTTTCGCAGGTGCCGCGCGCGCGCAAGAAAAATATCAAGTGCCCCCGAAGGGCATCGTGGATCTGGTGGACGTAACGCCGACGCCCGCCGTGATGCTCTCTCCCGCGGGAAAGTCAGGCGCCACGCGATGGCTGCTGATCCAACAAATTTCAGGACTGCCTCCCATTTCAGATCTCGCACAACCTGAACTACGCCTCGCTGGCCTGCGCTTCAATCCGAAAACGAACGGCCCCAGCCGCGGCCGCTACTCCACGGGCCTGAGTCTCCAATCCCTGCCCGACGGAAACGACATCCCCATCACGGGCCTTCCGCCGGCGCCGAAAATCCGATTCGCCGCGTGGTCGCCCGACGCCACGAAAATCGCCTTCGCAAACATTAGCGATGCCACGGGCGACGCCGGCCTCAGCCTGTGGATCGTGCACGTCGCCACCGCAAAAGCGCAGCGCGTACCCGGAGTGCTGCTCAACGCCGTCTTCGGCACAGCCCCGTGCGAGTGGATGAGCGACAGCGCGCGCCTGCTCTGCCAGACGATTCCGACGGGACGCGGCGCGACGCCCGTGCGCAGCGAAGTCCCTGATGGCCCCATCGTTCAGGAAAATCTCGGTCGCGTCACTCCCGGCGCGACCTACGAAGACCTGTTGAAGGACTCGACCGACGAAACAATTTTCGATTACTACGCAACGTCGCAAGTCGCCGTTGTCTCGCTCGACGGCACGATGAAAAACGTCGGCAAGCCCGGCGTAATCGCTACGGCGTCCGCGTCGCCTGACGCGACCTACGCGCTCATCACGGAGAAGCACCGGCCGTACACCTACCTGCTGCCCTACCCGATGTTTCCCGAGCGCACGTCGGTTACGAACATCGCGACCGGCGAAACAAAAGAACTGAACGATCGCCCATTACAAGACAGCGTGCCCAATATTCATGACGCGGAAGTCGCAGGCCCTCGCGAATACGAGTGGCGCAGCGACGCACCGGCGACGCTCGCATGGGTGGAAGCAGGCGACGGCGGAGATCCGCGCAAAGACGTGCCCGTGCGCGACACGATTTACACATTGGCCGCGCCGTTCACCGGCGCATCAGCGGCGAAGCTCGTCGAACTTCCGCTGCGCTTCGAGAGCGTCACGTGGACCGACGCGCACACAACGCTTGTCGATGAACGCCGCTGGAAAGACCGCAAGCGCATCATTCTCGCCATCGCCGATACGCCGGGCGCGAAGCCCGTCACGATGTACGAAGGTTCGTTCGAAGACCGCTACAACGATCCAGGAAATCCGTTCTCGCAGGCCAATGCCGCGGGAAAATCCGTCGGCCTCGTCACCCAAGACGGTGCCGCCGTGTTTCGCGGCGACGGTGCCTCGCCGAAGGGCGACGTCCCGTTTGTTGCCGTGCGTTCGCTCGCGAACGGCGCAGCGCACAAAGTTTGGGAGTCCGAGGCCGGTGCTTACGAACTTCCGTTCGCCGCCGTCGATCCAGCCAAAATGCAATTGCTCATCCGCCGCGAAACTCCCGCTCAGAGCCCCAATTATTTTCTGTGGAGCGGCGGTACGCAAGAGACCCAAGTGACACAATTCCCGAACCCCTACGGCAAATCCCCGCTGCCCGTGAAACAAGTGCTCAAGTACACGCGCGCGGACGGCGTGGAGTTGAGCGCGAATTTATATCTGCCGCCAGGTTACAAAAAAGAAGACGGCCCGCTGCCAACGTTGATCGAAGCGTATCCGGCCGAATTCAAGACGCGCGCCTCCGCCGGGCAGATCACCGGCTCACCGTACGAATTCGTGTTCCTCTATCCAGGCTCGCCCGTGCCTTTCGTCGCCACGGGTTATGCCGTAATGGAGAACGCAAGCATTCCGATCGTCGGCGAGGGCACAGCCGAGCCGAACGACACGTACGTTGAGCAGCTCGTCGCCAGCGCAAAAGCTGCGATCGATGAAGGCGTGCGCCTCGGAGTCGTTGACCGCAATCGCGTTGCGGTGATGGGCCACTCCTATGGCGCATTCATGACGGTCAACCTGCTCGCGCACAGCGATTTTTTCAAAGCCGGCATCGCACGCAGCGGCGCGTACAATCGCACGCTCACGCCGTTCGGCTTTCAGAACGAAGACCGCACCTACTGGCAAGCGCCTGCCGTGTACAACGCGATGTCGCCTTTCATGCATGCGGACCTGATCAAAACGCCGCTGCTTCTGATTCACGGCGAGGCGGACAACAATTCTGGAACGTTCCCGATCCAGAGCGAACGCCTGTTCGCCGCGCTCAAAGGTCAAGGCGCGACGGTACGATTCGTGCTGCTCCCGCTCGAAGCCCACGGCTACGCCGCGCGCGAATCCATACTCGATATGTTCTGGGAAATGAATCGCTGGATGGACACCTACGTGAAAAACTGGAAGCCCGGCGGCGTGAACGCTCCCGCCGCAACGCCGGCGAAGTAAGCAGCCTGTTCGATCCCGAGCCGCGCGTCAGTAGGGCCGCGTCTGATCAAAATATGGATTCTGTTTGATCACCAGGAAACCGATTGGAGTGGCCAGCAGCGCCGCGCCGACCACAAGCGCGATGACCACCATGCGCCCGTCGGGATTCGCCGCCATCATCGTGCAGATTCCCAACGGCACGAATAGCGCTACCGCCGTGATCAGCCCGGGCGAAAACCGGCCGCGCTTCAACACAAACGGAAACACGTGCATGCACACGCCGTTGATCAGCATCAGCCCCGGAAATCCCAGCGCTACGGACGGATATTCCGGCGCGATCATCGCGGCAACGATGCCGACGACGATCACCAGGCAATTCGTGATGTAGAAATCGTCCCACCGGGCCGGAAGATGTAGCACTTGGTGGGCCCAACTTCGCCAGTTAAAAATAAATTCTTCCAGCACGTGTACGCCGTACGCCGCCACACACAACCACAACAGAGTCTGAAGGTGAGACATCGAATTCTCCCGGGAAGCTGCTTTGTGAGGGAGTGTACCGCGCTTTACTTCTTCGCGGCCTTTTTGGCGGGCGCGCGCGGTTTCCGAGGGACGGCAGCTGGCGCGGACTCGGCGTTCGCGTCCGAGACTTCAGCGGCAATGGCGGTAGCTGTTGCTTCGTGCCCCGCTGCGCTCGCGGCAGCGTTGTCGTTTGCGTCGACAGCCGGAGTCACGTCCGTCGCCGTCGCAATCGGATCGGCTGAGCCGAAAATTGCAAACATGTCGCGCTGCTTCATCGCGCG
The DNA here is from genome assembly GCA_963702125.1 of uncultured Acidobacteriota bacterium. Lineage (GTDB taxonomy): Bacteria > Acidobacteriota > Terriglobia > Acidiferrales > UBA7541 > Palsa-295. The sequence goes on along the minus strand of OY969716.1, from coordinate 406,883 downwards.
AATGCGGTCGCGCAGGGCCGCGGCTTTCTCGAATTCGAAATTCTTCGCGGCGGCGCGCATCTGCGTTTCGAGTTGCGTGATCGCGGCTGCGAGTTGCGCCGAGTTCTGGATATCCGCGGCTGCGGGAACGTCGTCCGGTACCGGCAGGTAATCCGCGTTGACGATCTTCGCCAGTTCCATGTCCAGCGATTTCACGATGCTCATCGGCGTGATGTTGTGCTCGCGGTTGTAGGCTTCCTGTTTCGCGCGGCGGCGGCTGGTCTCGCCAATCGCCTGCTTCATCGAGTCCGTCATACGGTCGGCGTAGAGAATCGCGCGGCCTTCGATATGGCGCGCGCAACGCCCAATCGTCTGAATCAGCGACGTCGCACTGCGTAGGTAGCCTTCCTTGTCCGCGTCGAGAATCGCGACGAGCGAAACTTCCGGCAGGTCGAGTCCTTCGCGCAGCAGGTTGATGCCGATCAGCACGTCAAACTCGCCGCGTCGCAGATCGCGAAGAATTTTCACGCGCTCGAGCGTCTCGACCTCGGAGTGCAGGTAGCGGCAGCGCACGCCCACTTCGCCAAAATACTCGGCGAGGTCTTCGGCCATGCGCTTCGTCAGCGTCGTCACCAGCACGCGCTCGTTGCGCTCGGTGCGGATGCGAATCTGTTCGAGCAAGTCATCGACTTGCCCCTTCACCGGGCGAATTTCCACCTCCGGATCAACGAGGCCCGTGGGGCGAATCACCTGCTCCGCCACCACGCCGCCGACTTTCGTCAGCTCGGCCGGCCCCGGCGTCGCCGAAACGTAGATCACCTGATTGGTCCGGTGCTCGAACTCTTCAAACGTCAGCGGCCGGTTATCCAGCGCCGACGGCATACGAAAACCGTAATTCACCAGCGTCTGCTTGCGCGAACGGTCGCCCGCATACATCGCGTGCAGCTGCGGCATGGTTTGGTGCGACTCGTCGATGAAAAGCAAATAATCCGCGGGAATGTAATCGAGCAGCGTCGGCGGCGCTTCGCCCGGCAACCGGCCGGACATGTGCCGCGAATAATTCTCGATGCCGTGGCAATAGCCGATCGTGCGCATCATTTCGATATCGAAATGCGTGCGCTGCACGATGCGCTGCGACTCCACGATTTTTCCCTGCTTATCGAGCTCCGCCTTCCACCATTCCAGCTCTTCGTAAATCGATTGGATCGCGCGCTCGCGCTGCTCCGCCGGCATCACGTAGTGCGACTTCGGATAAATCGGCACGCGCGTGATTTCCTCTCCACCCGGATCGACCAAAATCACACCCGTGATCGGATCGATCTTGCGGATCGCCTCGATCTGGCTGCCCCACATTTCCACGCGATACCCGAAATCTTCGTACGGTGGGTAAATCTCGATCATGTCGCCGCGCACGCGAAAACTTCCGCGGCCGAGCGCCTCGGACCGGTCGTACTGAATCTCCACCAGCTTCCGCAAAATCGATTCGCGCGCGATCGACTGGCCTTTCTCCAACATCAGCATCATGCCGTAATACGCTTCGGGCGAGCCCAGGCCGTAAATACACGAAACCGACGCGATGATGATCACGTCGCGCCGCTCCAGCAGCGAACGCGTCGCGCTCATCCGCAGCTTGTCCAGTTCGTCGTTGATCGTCGATTCCTTCTCAATATAGGTGTCGCTGGCGGGGACGTACGCCTCCGGCTGGTAGTAGTCGTAGTAGCTGACGAAATATTCCACCGCGTTGCGCGGGAAGAACGACTTGAATTCGTGGAAAAGCTGTGCCGCGAGCGTCTTATTGTGTGCCAGCACAATCGACGGCCGGTTCACCGCGTCGATCACCTTCGCCATCGTGAACGTCTTGCCCGACCCGGTAACGCCGAGCAGCACCTGGTGCCGGTCGCCATCGTTCACGCCGCGCACAAGCTGGTCAATCGCCTGGGGCTGGTCGCCGCGAGGTTCGTAACTGCTGGCTAGCTCGAATTTCATGGCGCGCTCCTCAGGATCGAAAAATGCGGTGTCCTGAACCTTCTATTATAACGCATCACGCAAGCGCGACGGCACGAGGACACCAGCGATGCGTTTTAGCGCTTATTTTACGGCGGGACCGGCTGTGTCTTCCGGAGTGTTGGGCAGCAGGGAGATCAAGGATTGGCTATCGACTTGGCCCTTGTACTGCATTCGAGAATTGGACGAGGCGCTCGTGATTTCAAAGTCCATGTCCTGATGAGAAGTCTGCGTGGAGCGCACGATCATCCCCGTCGCGAGCGAAATGTCGTCGAGGCTCTCCCCGCTTCCAGTCCAGGTACCCGACGTGCGAAGGTGATTCTTCACGTAGCTTTCGGGCGTCGCGTCGTCGTCCGGACCGACGAACCCCGGACGGAAAATTTTAAACTGCGTGAGGATCACCGCGCACACGCCCATGCTGCCCTCGGGCGCAGCCGGCGGCGACGTGCTCGCTGCATGCGCATCCATCCCGCCGGACCGGCAATCTTCATCCCGCGCATACGTCGATTCGGTGCGGATCTTAAGTTTCGCGAGCGGCGCATTCTCGATCAGCTGTTCGTGCGACCACTTTTGACCAACCGCGATTCCTCCCACCGGAAACTTCGCTGCCGATGCCACGCCCTCCATCCATCCCTGTGCCACTCCCGAAGCCGCCGGATTCGAAAGTAGGTCGTCGATGCCCGACACATTCGTGACCTTGCCGTCTGGCTCGATCGTGAATTGAAACGCTCGGCCCTGCAGCTTTTCGTACTGGTCTTGCAGTGCGGCAGCGCCCGGATCGTACGCGTCGCTTTCCAGCACCGCGTCTGACTTTTCGTATGTCGCGCGCAGCCGCACTCGCGCCGTCGAGCCGTCGGGGTTCGGCTTCACGTCCAGCACGTCGAGCCGCACGATCAGCGTCGCCGTCTCGGAAAATTTCGTCGCAGCTTCGGGATCGGCAATCGGCGAGGTCGCTTTGCCCGACGTGTTCGTGCGCGTTTCCACTTGGTAGCGCAAAATTTGCCCGGCCGTAAATCGCGGCACGATCCGGATGCGAGCCGCGGCGCGCGTGGCTGGGGACCAGCACGCGGCAACGATAATCGCTCCAAACACACTCCCCCCGATCAGGCGCATCACACTCGTCATCTGGTTCGATTTGTGCGGCTCTCGTGTCATCGTCGGGACGCTAACACACGGCCTCTGGCGCGGCAATCTCCAAGCCCTACAGCAACTTAGACGCTACAGCGATAAAGCCGTGAGCTTTACAGCGAATCTCGGATTTGCCTTCGTCTCCCCGCCAGTTAGGCTGTACACATGGACGCAAACCGAACGACCACACTGAACTCAAACGAGACGGTCCCGTCGGAGTTTTACGAAATGATGCGGGACCGAGCCATTCGCTGGGCCGAGACCAACCTCGCGCGGCTCGAAGAGATGGGCGCCGAACATCAGTCCGCCGTGAACCGCGTGCTCACTGAAGTGACGCGGCACTGGGGGCCGGAATGCGAACGCGAAGTGGAACTCGCGCTCGGCATCCGCTTTGAAATGCCAGCGCGCCACAACTAACCTCGCCGCGTTGCTGGCGCCTGCAAGGCGCGCAAAAGCGCGCGGCAGCTAGTCGCGGCCGAATCTGCAGTGCGTAGTGCCCCAATAAAAACCCGCTGCCGCAATGCAACACTTTCCCCCTGAACCACCTCAAACTTTCAGCACGCATGCGGGCGGAAGGTGCGCCCAGGAAACCCACTCTCGACGCTACGCTTCGCGCGCGAAAGGAATCCGTTTAAACTAGTTCTGTGAATTTACCTACGGCGCGCCCAATCTCCTCGAGTGCACGCCGGACCGCCGCTGTCCGCTCCGTTGCGGTCTCACTCGCTCAATGTTCCCTGCTCATCACCGCATTCGCGCTTAACGCGTGGTCCGCCACGGCTCAAACCCAGTCATCAGCGCCCGCATCCCCGGCTCCTGCGGCGGCAGCAACGGCGACCGCGCCACAGCAACAGCAGTCCGCCGGAACCGTGAGCGGCACGATCGTTGATTCCACAAGCGCCGCTGTGGTGGGCGCCCAGGTCACGCTCACCCGCGACGACGCCTCGTCCGCGCGCACCACCACCGCCGACGGCAACGGACAATTTTCCTTCACCAATCTCGCCGCCGGCCCGTATCACCTGCTCATCGCCGCGCAGGGTTTTGCTTCGCAGACCTACAGCGGCACGCTCGCCGCGAATGAAGCCGGCCTCGTTCCGCAGATCACTCTCGCCGTCGCCAGCACATCGACGCAGGTGCAAGTGAGCGTCAGCCAGGTGGAACTCGCGGAATACGAACTCAAGGTGGAGGAAAAGCAGCGCGTGCTCGGCGTGTTTCCCAATTTCTACGTGAGCTACGATCCTGACGCCGTCGCGCTCACCTCGAAACAGAAATTCGAACTCGCGTGGCGCTCGACGATCGATCCCGTCACGTTCGCGCTCACCGGCGCGGTGGCCGGCGTGCAGCAGTGGCAGAATGATTTCAGCGGATACGGCCAGGGCGCGCAGGGTTACGGCAAGCGCTACGGCGCGGTTTACGCGGACACCGTGACCAGCACATTTCTCGGCGGCGCGGTGTTTCCGTCGCTCTTCAAGCAGGATCCACGCTACTTCTACAAAGGCACCGGCACGGTGCGCTCGCGCTTCCTATACGCGATCTCGAACGCGGTGATCTGCAAGGGCGACAATCGTAAGTGGCAGCCGGCGTACTCCGCGATTCTCGGAGATCTCGCGTCGGGCGGAATTTCGAATGCGTATTATCCGGCGAGCGATCGCGGCGCGGCGCTGGTTTTTGAAAATACATTGATCGACATTGGCACCACTGCGGCGGCGAATGTGTTGCAGGAATTTTTGATCCGCAAACTTACGCCCGGCCAGAACCGCAACCTGAGCACCACTCAGCCGTAACTCCCAAATCGAAGAGAGATCCTTCGGCCGATGAATCGGCCTCTGGATGACGGGCCTTGCGAGGCAAGGCCCGTAGTTCAAAACTCATCCAGTCGGCGGCATGATCTCTCACGGTTTCAGTGCAGCTACTTTTTTTATCTCCGGCGATGCCAATGGGCCGGTCAGCAAATAGCTGCCTGTGTCCGGCGGCGCGGTATCCACAAACGTCAAATTCATTCCTCGCGAGACATCGATCGTTCCTGTGCCTTCGAGCCGTCCTGCCAACGTGCCTAGCGTCAACTTGTTGAAGTCGATGACTCCATCGCTGAGATCGAACTCCAATACCGCCTCGCGAAAAGTTTCCGACCCCACGCGAATTTCACCTTGCCGCAGTGACTGCTCCAGATTCAGCTGCCGGAGTTGCGCGTTCGCGATGCGCGCTGAACCGATAATTCCCAACGACCGGATCAAATCGGCGCGCGTTCCACCCTTCGACATGAGGGTTAGTTCCCCCGTCGCCGAGCCATCAAACTGCCCCGCAAGTGACGGCATCTCCGCCGTCAGCTCCGACAAATCCACGCCGCTGAAGTCTAGCTTTATGCCGTAATCCGGCACCGCGTTTAGCGACGCGTGCGCTCGACCACTCAAATTTCCCGATGCGAGCTGCGCCGACGCATCCGCGAACTCCACCTCGCGTCCATTCAATTTCAAATTGCCCTGCACGTGATGCGCGACGAACGGCGCGACGCTCAGTTGATCAATCGTGATACGGCCGTCCGCGTAAAGATCTTCCGGCGTGGCGGACGGCGCGGCGGAGCCGAGAAACGGAAGTACGCGCACGAGCAGGCTTTGCCGCCAGCGCGGATTGAGCCAGCGATCCACTTCTGCGGTGGAGAGATGATCGGCGTTCAGCGCGAATTGCCAGCCGGGCACGGCCTCATGGCGCTCCAGCGTGCCGGTCCACCGCGCGCCGAATGCGTCCGCGGAAGCGAGCGTGATGCGGCGATCGTCTGGCCGCACGTCCACGTGCGCTTTGATCCCGCGCACCGGTTCGTTGATAAACGGCGCGAGCAAAGTGGCATCGCGATCGGCGCCGGAATTCGCTGACACTGATAGGAGCGGTGGACCGGCTTCGCCGCCGAAATCAATCGTGCCAGCGGGCTGCGATTTCCACGGCCAATCCGCCGCAGGCCAGCGCAGATCGATCCGCGCAGGACCGGCGACGTCCCATCCGCGCGAAATGTGCCAGCCGAGCAGCGAGGCGGCGGTGACAAGGTCACGCACTTGCGCGACCGATCCAGCGACGTGATATCCGCCGCTCTCTCGGCCGGCGATTTTCGATGAAGCGGCGTCGATACGCAGCGCGTTTGCGGGATCGCTGAACGTTGCCGTCACAGGCGCGAGCGTCACCGCTCCGTGATCGTAATGAAAATCGATTGGCGAAAGTTCGGCCGGCGCGCGCAACGCCGAACCTGAAAGCTCGGCGCCGTTTGTATGGATGTCCGCAGCCACGAGCCGCGCGGGAGTAGCCGCGAGCGTCGCCGTAGCCGTGGCCGAACCAGTGAGCGCGGTGTCCGCGGGAACTTCGGGATGAAACGCGCGAATCCAGCCGATCACATCGCGAAAATCGATTTGCGATTGCGTGATTTCCACGGTGGTCGGCGGATCCGCAACGGCGGGCGCGCCGGCGACGAGCGTGATCGCGCGCGAGGTGAACGGTGCGAGATCCCAAGAAATGTGGGCCGAGGCTTCGGCGCGCGAGTGCGGCGCTTCGATCGTGGCATGCTCGACGTCGAAACCCGGCGCCTGTGGGTGCACCGTGAACTTCGCCACCACGTTGAAATCAGGATCGTCCGGGCGCAGCGTGAGATCCCAGCGATGGATGCTGCGGAATCGCGTGGTGGTTTCCACCTGCCAATCGTCCGCCTCGGCGTGGGCATTGGCAGCGAACGAAAAATCGCCGCGGACGCCGAAGTCGTGCCCGCGCGCAAGGCGCAGAAGGTCCGGCACCGAACCTTCCTGCCAGGTGACAGCGAGAGTCGCGGGACGAAAGCGCGACGACGTGCCGCCGACTTGCGCGGCAACGTGAATCGTTCCCGGCTGCTGCAGCGGCACGGCGGCGCGCGTGGGAATCGCTTCGAGGTCGATGCGCCAACGGCCCGGTGCGTCGGGTTCGACGGAACCGGTGACGCCGGTGAGCGCGAAGGGAATTTTTTCTTCCACGCGCTTGAAATTGATGCGGCCTTCGTTGAAGAGAATGCGGTCGAAGCGGACGTAGGGCTGCGGCTCGGTCGGCGGCGTCGCGGCCGTCGTGCCTGCGCCGGGCCCCGCTGGCTTCGCGAAGGACGATTCGTTGGCGATGCGCGGCAGCCATTCGGCGACGTTCCAGTCCCCCGCTGCGTCGCGGACTAAATTCAAACTGGGGCGCTCGAGCGTGACCGTGCCGAGGTCCATGTGGCCGCGAAACAGGCTCTGCCAGTGCAGCCGCACCGCGACCGATTCGGCGTGGAGAAAATATTCGTGGCCGAAGCGCGGGTCTTCGCTGAAAGTGACGGATTGGGCGACGAGGGTCGGCCCGGTCCACAAAGAAAATTCGTAATTTTCGACTTCCACGTGGCGGCCGAAGACGGATTCGAGCCGGTGCGTCAGCTTTTGCTGGAGGCGGGTGTGGTGGATCAGGAATGTGATCAGGATCCCGGCGAGCCACAGAAATACTATGAACGCGGCGATGTAGAGCGGCCAGCGAGGCCAGCCCCGGCGCGGAGAATCCGCATCAGTGGCGCTGGCAGGAATTGTTGCGACGTCAGACACGCTCACACTTTCTCATAAAAGCTGGATTTGGAGGATGAGGTTGAGCGCGACGGAGGTCTCGATCGCTTGATTCGGAGAACTGCGTTTTCATTGTCGATTAGAAATGAATCGGGTGTTTGTTTTCTGTGGGTTACGGCGGTTTCTAATCCCTTCCATTGTCGATTAGAAATTGTGGGTGTGAGCAGGTAAGTCAAAGGCTGCCGGGTCAAAGCGCTGCGCTGACCCGCCGTTACAGACATAGAGGCGTGCCCGCTAGGCGCGTGGTGAGTGGGAGATTGGGTTGACGTGAGCAAGGCGGTAGCAGAGCGACCGCAGTCTAAGGCGCTGCGCGCGCGGGCGAGAACGCCCGTGCAGTCTGGGCTGAGGATTGTGTTTTTGTTGCGATTAGAAATGTTGCTGATCGCTAGGGACGTCAGAGGCTGCCGGGTCGGGGCGCTTCGCTGACCGGCCGTTACACGCGCCACGTGAAGGCGCGCGGGTTGGCAGGCGCGGGCCGTGGAATAGCCTGCCGCGCAGGCTGTTCGCAGGCGAGCGAAAAACCTAACGAGTGGGCGAAGTGATCCCGGATTGAGTATTTGGAGCGGGCTACCTGTAGGGGCGGGTTGCGCGTGGGTTAACCGCAAGCTGGCGCAGTTGCGGGTGCGGCGGTGTGCGGACAGAAGGCGCCCGCTTCGCGCAGGCGGCGAACCGGCCTCTACAGGTAGGCGTCGCTGGATGAGTGGTCCGGCTACTGTTTCTGGCGATCGGCGGATTTTGGGGGTCGTCGGAGAACAGCCTGCGCGGCAGGCTATTCCACTGTTTTTGTTGCGATTAGAAAGTGCCTCGAGTGAGTGTTTTGTTGGAGTTACGGAGATTTCTAAAAATTTCGAGTTGCGATTAGAAATGTGGAATTCGAATCGGGGAACGGGTGGGACTGCGGGGCTGGTGCGATGGGAATCGGCGGCGGGTTGTGTGGCGCGCGCAGGGATAGGCATTGTGCTCCTCGCCCCTGCGCGATTCGTCTTAGGGAGATTACCAGAGAGTTATCTAATTGTCAAGGACTAAGGGTGAGTTTCAAAATGGGAATGAGGTCACAGACTGACAGTCTATGTTACAGCTCGTTTCGCTCGCCTAATGCGGTGCGACGCTAGTCGCCGCGACGGCGGGAGGCCCCTCCGCCCAGGCTGCCCAGGTCAACCAAAACGGCGATGACCAGGAAGATCAGGTTGAGGCCTGAGAGTGGCAGGTGCGAGTTCACGATCCAGGCGTAAACGAGTGTCGTGAGTGGGAGGAAGATAAAACCGATCAGCGGGATTAGAAGCCCTTGGTAGGCGCGCTGCAAGTAGTTCGTGAACAGAAAAAGCAGGATCAGGGCGATTCTTGGAAAGGCTAGAAAGATGATCAGGACTATGCAGCCCATGCTTTTCCTCCGAGGTCCGAAGAATACGCTAACAGAGGATGGTGCGGGGACAAATACGGGAAGTACTGGAGGACTTAGGTAACTAAATGCCGCTACAAGGACGTAACGGTACACAGGCTAATTCCGGCCTATAGCCATTCTTCGACGGGAGCTGGTCGATTGTGGTTGATGCTCGGCGTAGCTGAAAAGGCTGAACCCGCGACCAACTGAGAGTTGGTCGCGCTCAGGCACGAAAGCCTAAGCCACAACTCGCTGCGCTCGCCTAAGGCGCGTGGGGGGCGGCTTGGTGTGCTTCGGCAAGCCGGCGCGGTGGTGGGTACGAAGTGCGCCCGCTTCCGCTGCGCGGAACCGGCCTCTACAGGTGGTCGCACGATTCATTGCGGTGTGGACTACGTTGCGCAGGCACGAATGCCTACCCCACGGCGGGGCGTGCTAGTGAACGGTGTGGAAGAGGCGGTGCCAGCGGGTGCGGGCACCCAGGTGGCGGGCGGTGTCGATCATGCGGTAGAGGGCGCTTGAAAGGTCGCGGTCGGCGTAGTCGGAGCCGGTGGCGCGGACGGACCAATAGACGAGCATGGGTCGGCCCATGATGGAGTCGGCGCTAACGAAGCCCCAGTAGCGGCTGTCGAGCGAGTGGTCGCGATTGTCGCCGAGGGCGAAGTAGTGGCCGGGCGGGACGACGAGTTCGCCGCGCACGACGTGATCGAGAATCTGATCGGCCCACTCCGGGCGAACTCCCATACGGAAAAAATCCGAATTCACCGGCGGAAAATTATCGCCGAAGGGATCCTCGAACGCGGGGTCGTGTACGACGTACGGCTCGGTGATCGGCTGGCCGTTGACGTACACGCGTTGCTCGAAGATGCGGACGCGGTCGCCGGGCAGGCCGATGACGCGCTTGACGTAGTGCTGGTGATCGTCGAACGGGAATTTGAAAACGATGATGTCGCCGCGCTGGATGGGACGGTATGGGAGAAAGCGTTCGTACCAGGCGCCGCGGCCTTCGAAGATAAATTTGTTGACGAGCAGGTAGTCGCCGATCAAGAGCGTGGGCTGCATCGATTCGGACGGAATTTTGAAAGCCTGGAGGATGAAGGTGGTGCCGAAGAGAGCGATCAAAATCGTGACGAGCAGCGATTCTGCGAATTCGGAAAGGTAGGTGCGGTGACGCACGCGAACGCGGCGCGGCTGCTGCGGCGTGAAAGTCTCGGCCGCAGGGGGCGGCTCGGTTTCACTGTGCGTGGCCACGAGCGGCGGCGTGGCGGATGGCGCAACGGTGGTGTTGTCGAGTGGAGTGTTGTCGATCGTCATTCCGATTTCAGCTGGGCCCTAGGCCGCGCCCGGCCCATTTCCGGATCCGTCGCGCGTGCGAAGCAGCTCGAGCGCGGCGCGAGCGGCATCCTGCTCCGCTTCTTTTTTGCTGCGGCCGTGCGACGCGGCGAGACGGAGATTCGCGTGCCAGACTTCGACTTCGAAAGTTTTCTGGTGCTGCGGGCCGGATTCGCTGCGGATGCGGTATTCCACGGCGGCCAGCGCGCGTTTCTGCACCCACTCCTGCAGCAAAGATTTGTGATCGGCGCACTCAAGCGCGTCGGCATGCGCGGCGAGCGCGGGATCGAGCAGCGTGCGTTCGACAAAAGACGCGGCGGCCGCAAGCCCGGCATCGAGATAAATCGCGCCGAGAACAGCCTCGTACGCGTCGGCAAGGAGCCGTTTCTTATCGCGGCCGCCGGTCTTTTCTTCGCCGGGACCGAGTCGCAAGAAGGCGCCGAGGCCGAGCTTTTTCGCGGCTTCCGAAATAGACGAGGCGTTAACTAGTCGCGCGAGACCCTTCGAGAGCTGTCCGGAATCCCACGTAGGAAAAGCGCGGCAGAGGCGTTCGGAGGCGATGAGGCCGAGGACGCGATCGCCGAGAAATTCCAGGCGCTCGTTGTCTGCGTCGTGAACGGCCTGGCGATGGGAGCGGTGCGTGAGGGCGAGGTCGAGATGCTCGGGATGCTCGAAGCGGTGACCGAGCACCGCTTCGAGCGCCGAACTATTTTCCTGAACCGAACGTTTGCCGGTATGAGCCATCGGAGACGGGTACCTCCGAGAGCTTACTTGGAAAGGCTAGACTTTGCATTCCCGCCTTTGGCTTTGGCTTCGTCGGCTTTCTGTTTGCAGCCGGCACTGAGCGCGCTCTGGAGGTTCGCGCACTTGGTGAAGGAATCGGCGGCGTCCGCGTAGTTCGACTGTGCGTTCTGGCAAATGCCGAGGACATAGTAGTCGGTGGCGTCGGGATTCTTGGCGTCGGCAGTGGAGGCTTTAAGTTCGGTGACGCAACCTTCGACATTCTGCTTGCGGAAATAAATCAGGCCGAGCGCGCTGTGCGACTGCACTTCGGCGTTGGTTTTCATGGTGGCGAACTGATCGTCGGTGAGGGTTGCGGGCTTCTGCAACGCGGGAATCATGGTGAGCGCGTGCTTGGCGTAGGCTTCGGCCTTGTCGAGTTGCTTGGGGTCGCTCGCGGTGTTCTTATCGCGCGGGATCAGCGTGGCGATGATGATCAGCGTGCTGAGGTCGTCGGGGTTGGCGGCGATGGCTTTTTCGCCGTCGGCCTCGACCTTCGGAATGTCTTGCTTGGCGTATTCAGCGGAAGTGAGCGCGGAGTACACGGCGCCGGTGTAGTGGCCGTTGGGATATTTGGCGACGAAGGCGTCGCCCGCGGCGATGCGCTTGTCGGTGTCTTCGGGCTTCAGTGCGGCGAAGGCTTTGTAGTCGGTTTCCTCGGCGGGATCGATGGTGGCGGAAGGAAGCCCGCTGGGAACAGTCGTGGTGGACGGAGTGGTCTGTCCCGGTTGAGTCTGTTGCTGCGCGGGAGTGGAGCTTGCGGGCGCAGTGGCCGGCGTCTGCTGGGCAGCGACGCGCGTGGATGCGGCGAACATTGGAGCGAGCAGAAGAGCGGCGGCTGCCGCGATGAATCGGAGCGATGACGACTTCATTTGGGTCCCTTCCTGTTTGGGATGCCACGGACGCGGGCTGAGGGCGTCGAATGGTTATTTTTGCTGCGAACTCGGAGGCTTTGCGCCGGCACCCGGCTCGGCGGCGGGAGCGTACGCCTTGTCGATCCCGCGCTGCGCGGCAACCAGGGCTGCCTCCGGCGCGCCGGAGACGGCAAGCGCCGCCCGATACTCTATCACCGCCTGGTCCCGTTCGTCCGCGACATCGTGGAGGCGGCCGAGATACACGTGCGACCAGGCGAGCACGCTCGGATTCGGCGGATTAATTTTTTGTGCGCCGGGGGCAGTGGCGCTGGCGGTGCTGTTTGCGCTCGAGGAAGTGGGCGAGGAGGCTTCGACGATGGTCTCGAAAATTTGCTGGGCGCGATCGGCGTCTTGATTCATCAGCGACGCGACGGCCAGGCCGTAATACGCGCGCGCATCGCCGGGATATTTCTCGAGGACTTTTTCGAAGGTGGCGGTGGCGGCCGTGGCGTCCTGAATGGCGATCTGGCGGTCGCCTTCGGCGAGCCAGCGGTCGAGTTCGGAAGCGGGCTCGATCATCGCGGCTTTCTTGGGGGTGGAGATGGAAAGTTCGGCGTCGGATTTGAAGACGAAGGTCGAGAGGCGCTTCTGTTCATCGGCGAGGTTAATGCCGTTCAGTAGGTCGGGGTAATAGAGGCTCATCGACGGCTCGGACTTTTCGAACTTTAGCAGTTGAGTGACGAGCGGACGAACCATGACGAAACCGTTCTGATCTTCCTGTGCGAGGCGGGCTTCGAGCGCGGCGTCTTTCAGGCGGTCGAGACGGATCTCGACGGCTTTGATGAGGCACTCGTCGGCGTAGGCGAGGAAGTCGGACCTATATTCGGCGGGCAGGCGAGGAGATTTTGCGCCGATGTTGAGAAGCGGCTGCTTGGCGAGCGTCTCTTTGCGGAATTTGAGCGGGAGCGGGTCGAGGAGGAAATGAAGGTAGGCGTGTTGGACGTCGTCGTAGGGAAAGCTGGAGCTGGCGCCGATGACGATCGAGTAATGATCGCCGGTGTTGCGGAAATTCGTGCGGCCGCCGACCAGAGGCTCGACGTACACGGTGAAGCTGTGGCCGAACTTGGGCTGGTAGATTTCGCGGAGGTAGCCGTCGGCGGTGGTGACGATGTGGCGGACGGGCGATTGATCGCGTTCGACCAGGCGCTCGTACTCGGGCAGCACTTGCGTCCAGCGGCGCGCGAGGCCGGCTTCGCGATAGAAGTTCGCGAGGATTTCCTGGAAGCCTTCGAGCGCGAGAGCGTCAGGGGGCAGGACGTCGCGATCGACTTCGAATTCGAAACGGGGCGGCTCGCCGACGACGACGGCGAAGGTGATGAAGCGAGAGAGAGTCTCGCTGGAATCGGCGAGGCGGTGGTCGTGGTAGAACTGGCGCAACGCATCGACCGACGGGCCTTGCAGCTTCAGGAGATCTTCCCGGAGCTTGAGGCGGGAGGGCATTTCGGCGAGGGTGCTTTCGTCGGCGTCGAAGCCGGCGGCGTCTAGCGCGCACATCACGGCGAAGAGTTGTTGGCTGGGTTCGACGCTGACGCCGGAGCTGCCGCCCGGCAGTTGTGGAGCGGGCGCAAGGCGGATTCGCGCGGGTGCGGCGTTCGAGTGCGCGGCGTTGGTGTTTGCGGCGTTGAGGCGCGCGGACGCCGTGAACGCTGGAGCGAGCGCGGAGAGCGCGGCGGCGCTGACGATCAGCGCAGCGACGAGAGCGGCGGCTGCTTTAGCGGAGGAGGAGCGGGAGAGGCGCGGGCTCAGTGTTTCGTGATGCTGGATTGCCTGTGGGGTCGAGGGGTTATTCAAGTTCAATGCGTTGCGCTTCCCTTTCGGCGCGCGAGGCGCGCGGACACACTGCGTGATGCGAATAAAGGATGCACGAAAACTGTAATTGGCAGCTTTGTGGTAGTCAAGAAATGCGCGGGGCTGCACGCGACAGATCGGGCACCTGTGCGAGACAGAAGGGAGAAACGGTACGATTTTTGAACTGCTTAGCGAGAACTTGGCGAGGATCCGCTTTATTTCTGTAAATGGCTGAGATCGCTGATATCGACGTCGTTCGTCGTCCTGGTGTGAACGGCGGAGTACGGGTGATTTTTTATATCCGTGAAATTGAGCTTTATAGTCCAACCGGGCTGCTTCAATTCTTCGAATGGAACCTTTACATAAAACATTTCAAATCCGCCCGCCGCGCCATTGTGAGGGATAGGCGCATAACTTGCGTTCGTCCGTAGGGAGTCGGCCCGCGTGAGTTCAATTCCTCGATCCGAATGATCGTGTTCCGCGAGGTGGATTTTTTGGTTTCGATCCGGTGCGGGAAGCAGAAATCCGTCCACGATGATGCCGCTTGCGGTTTCCACCTTTAACGCGAAATTCTGAGCGATGCTTTCCGCCCCGGTGTTCCGAATGGTTGCGATCACCGTGACGATGCTTTCGTCAGGTGTTCGACCGGGCGCAATGCCGTCTTGATCTATGGTGCCCGACAACGAGGGCTCGCCGTTTGCGATTTGTTCGGCCAATAGCGCTCGGTGTTCGGTAGTCCACACTCTCGCCGAAGCGAAGAAGAAACACGCCGCTGCAACGAAAAGGACGATCCAGCGCGGCAAACCTTTTTTGTGAAAGACTGCGATCTCTAAAAATAGAAGTATCACTGAGCCGATTCCACTCAGTAGAGCGACCATGTCGGTGCCAATTGCAATTAAGAACGCTTTCAGATCCATGTCCTACATGGTAGCAACTTGTTGACGTGCGCTACGCTAAAATGTCGGACCCGCTAGCGACTGTTGTACCGTTGCCGCGCGGCAGGTTACACACGTAGTTGCTTCTGTTGTGAACCAAGGGAGGCTTCGAGCCCGTGACTTCCGAACTGGATATTGCGCAACTCACTGAGTCTTTCCACACAGAGATGTTGAACGTTTACCTTCGAGCGCTCAATGAGGCGAACTATAAGGCGAGCCGATTTATGCAGATGCTGACCGATCACGGAGGGCTCGGTACGGCGCAGAGGCTGTTGCATTCAGCAAGCGTATCTGAAGGCTACGGCGCGCTATGGGAACGTGGTCGGCTCGACTTGTCGGTCGAGGCTGTGATTCACGACAACACGAAGTGGCACAGACTCTTTACGAAAGACGAACTGGATTTGTGTGAAAAACGACTGAAGGAATACGGATATTTGGAATAGAAAGCCGCACTACACCGACGCGCGGAAAGCAAAGAAGCGCCGGGGCGCATGGCGGATTAGCCGTGGACGCGGACTTCGCTGAAGCTGATTAGGACTTTGCCGCCGGCTTGGGGGGAGCCGAAGTTCATTTCGGGAGTAAAGCGGGAGAACATCATCACCTGGTCGAGCTGGTGATGGATGGCGGCGTCATCGGGGCCGGCGAGAATGGTGTAGGAGACGACTTGGCCTTCGGCGTTCAAGGTGGCTTCGACGGTCATGACGCCGGAATTGGTGAGCGAGCCGTTGTCGATGCCGGGCACCTGGAAGGTGGCGAGGCTTTCGAGGCGCGCGGGGCGGACGATATTGAGCGCGAGATCGTTGGGAACAATGCCGCCCATCGGGATGCCGACCAGAATGTTCTGGACGATCAGGACGAACGCGACCAGAGCCGTGAGCACGCCGCCCGTGGCGGGAACGGCGATGGGACGCAGAATATTTTCAAACGTGAGAACGGCGCGCGACCAGATGCGCTGAGGAATGGTGACGCGCGACTGAGCGCGCGAAGCCGCAAGCCGGATGCGCAGCGCGAGATCGGAAGGCACGGGAGCGGGAGTAACGTTGGCAAGACTCACCGCGAGCCGGCGATACGTTTCCAGTTCGCCGAGGCATTCACGGCAATCGGCCAAGTGCTCACGCACGCGCTGGTGCGCCGACGAGGAAATCGCCCCGTCGAGGTAACCGGCAAGCTGGCGTTTGGCCTGTACGCAATTCATTTCCGACCTCCGTGCGCTTTTGCGACGAAGAACGCGGGCCCGACGGCCGAAGCAGAAACAGCAGGCACAGCGGCCTGCGGCGCGAACGAGTGTGCGGCGGATGCTTCGGCAGAATTTTCGTGATGCGATGTGGTGTGCGCCGGCGCATGAGAAGTTTGCGCGGATGAGTGCGCCGGATGAATGAGCGGATCGAGAATTTCGCGGAGCAGGCGGCGGCCGCGAAGGATGCGGGATTTCACGGTGCCGACGGAAACTTCAAGAACTTCAGCGACCTCTTCGTACGAGAGACCTTCGAGATCGCGCAGGATCACGGCGCTGCGGAAAACGGTCGGCACCTGATCGAGCGCCTGACGGACGCTGGCTTGCATCTCGGCGGTTTCGAGCTGTTCGAAGGGCGAGGCGTCTGCGCCGGGAAGATCCATGGCGGCAGTGCGGCCTTCCTCTTCAACGTCGATCGAAACCTGTTGGCGATGATGACGCCAGCACCAGCGGCGATGATTGAGCGCTTGTCTCACGGAGATTCGGTAGAGCCAGGTCTTCAGCGAGCTTCCCTGCCGGAAGCCGCGAATGCCTTTGAAGGCGTGGAGGAAAACTTCCTGGGTGACGTCGGCGGCATCGGCAGCGTCCGAAAGAATGCCGTAAGCGAGGTTATACACACCCTGATGGTAATAAGTGACGAGCCAGTCGAAAGCGGCGTCTGAGCCGGCCTGCAACTCGGTGACGAGTTCGGCTTCGTCGCGGCCCCACGACAGAGATTGTACGAAGTTGGACATGCCGCCGGCTTGTCTCCTCAAAGGCGCGTCCCTGAATACTTAGACACCGGTGCGCCCGGATTGTGCCCCGCCTAAGGCAAAGAATAGCAGAAAATGCGCCGCGTACCGATGGCCCGAAGGTACTGGGCCGGGTACGGCCTATGACGCCAGCTAAAGGCCGCCCGTGCAATAGGATGGCGCGTGGGGCGGAATGGTTGGGCGGGGGAGAGCTGGACTGGCGTGTGACGCGTCGGTGGCGTGGGCGAGGTTTGACGGTGGGCGGAGTGGATGTTATAAAAGATGCTCCTTCCCACGAAGTGGGGCCGTAGCGCAGTTGGGAGCGCGCCTCGATGGCATCGAGGAGGTCGCGGGTTCGAACCCCGCCGGCTCCACCAAAATTCCCAATCCAGATTAGATCGCGATGAAGACGCTTGGAGAGACGTTGAAGCGTTTCGCCAGGCCTTTAATTTGCTCGAGATTCAGTTCCCTGCGCTCGTTCAGCACTTCTGAGACGAGGCTTTCGGAGCCGAAAATCGGAGCGAGGTCTTTTTGTTTGAGGCCGTTTGTATCGATGAGAGCTTTGAGAACTTCCAGAGGGCTAGCCTTCGGAAGTTCGTAGTGTTCCGCTTCGTAAGCTTCGATTAGAACGGTTAAAACTTCCGCGAGTTTTTCTTCGGCCTTCGTTCGTGACTTCTGTTTTTCGAGCCTGAACAAGAAGGCCGTGTAGCGGGCATTCTGTTCGTCCGACGTGATGGGGTCGGGCATGCCGATTTCAGCCGAGAGATACTTCTGGATGTCCGAGTAAGTCACTTTCTTAATCTCTTCTAATCGGCACAAAGGATAAGAATAACGCCGTCCGCGAGCCGCCGCCCACCGGTGGCATCCGACTCACTTCCATAGACTAATCGTGCTGAAAAGGATTGTCGTGAGCTGCTCTGCGGATTGCGCTCCGGTTGATTTCTTGGCACGACTGAACGTTGAAGCTCGCGGGATTACGTTGAGCTTCACGGAATCGAGCTTGGATATCTTTGGAGCTAGGCGCGCAGGATGTCGAGGTTTGGATCGAGGCCGGCGTACTCGATTCGGATGAGATTGCTGCCGCTGGGCCAGATGTAATAGAGCGGATACCAGGTTTGCTCGGGCGTGCGGTCGAGCTGGTCGCTCCACTCTTTCGAATCGAATTGAGTGCCGATCACGTGTTGCTTGGGCCTGTCGGGCGAAATGGCAATGTTCGAAGGAAACTCCGCGAAATATTGAGCCCACGCTTTGTCGGGATATTGGCGCACGAACGCGGTGGCACTTTGCGCCGGCGTGTTTGAGTGTTGAATGGCGTGGCCGTCGGATAGTGACCTGGTGTACTGAACGGCGAATCGATACCCGCCGGGCGACTGGGCGCCCTTCTCGTGCGAGACGAATTCCGATCGCTGTGTTGGCCCGCCGGGCTGGTAGTCGCCGAATGGTTTGAGAATGAGCGCTTCATCGACGGTCAGCGGATTGTCGATTTGAGCGTCAACGTTGGTGGGCCGGTTTTGCCTCCGTTGGAAGGAGACACTGGCGTCCTGCGCCTGGCGCGCGCGAACCAGAGCCACGGAGGTTAGCGAAAGTACGACGAGCGCGGCCACGAACCATTTCATATTCACCGTAGGATCCTTGTTTAGAAGGGCGCACTGCGCATGAGATGCGGGCCGCAACTATTTACGTTCCGCGATAACATACAGTTAATAGACGTCGAGACTGCCGGCGTACGTGAAGCTTTGAATACAATGCGCATCGCGCGAGTTATGATTTGGAAATTTCAGATTGCTCGCAATCGGCGAGAGAGGCCGGGTACTCAGTGATTTTCAAACAATTTTATCTGCCGTGCCTGGCGCACGCGTCGTACATCGTGGGCGATGAGAAGACGCACGCTGCGGCGGTGATTGATCCGCAGCGCGACGTGGATCAGTACGTGGAGTTTGCGGCGGAACATTCGCTGGAAATCAAACACGTGATCCTGACGCATCTGCACGCGGACTTTGTGGCGGGACATCTTGAGTTGCGCGACCGCGCGGGTGCAGCGATTTATTTGGGCGCGAAGGCGAAGGCGCGCTACGCGTTCACGCCGCTCGCGGATGGCGCGACGATCGAGATGGGCGGCGTGCGGCTGAAGGCTCTCGAAACGCCGGGACACACGCCGGAGTCCGTATCGATCGTGGTGTACGACCGGAGCGCGAGCGAGACGGAGCCTTACGCCGTGTTGACGGGCGACACGCTTTTCATCGGGGACGTGGGGCGGCCGGACTTGCGCGTGGCGTTGGGATGGTCGGCGACGGATCTGGGCGGGATGCTATTCGATTCGCTGCACGAGAAATTGCTGGGGCTGCCGGACGCGAGCCTGGTGTATCCAGCGCACGGAGCGGGATCGCTGTGCGGCAAAGCGATCAGCAAGGAAACGGTATCAACGCTGGGCGAACAGCGGCGGACGAATTACGCGCTGCAGCCGATGACGAAGGAAGCGTTCATCCGCGTGGTAACGGCGGATCAACCGGACGCGCCGAACTATTTCACGTACGACGCGGTGCTCAACAGCGAAGAGCGTCCAACGCTGGATCAGGCGCTGGCGCGCGAGATGAATCCTCTGACGCTCGACGAAGTGATCGCATTGCAAGCGAAGGGCGCGCAGGTGCTGGACACGCGCGACCCGGCGGAATTTGCGTCGGCGCATTTGCTCGGGAGCATTAACATCGGGCTTGCGGGGCAGTTCGCGACGTGGGCGGGAACGATTTTGGATCGCGGGCATCCGATCGTGATCATCGCCGACCCGGGGCGCGAGAAAGAATCGGCACTGCGGCTGGGGCGAATCGGATTCGATCACGTAGCGGGCTATTTAAAGGACGGCTTGTATAGCCTAAAGGCGCAGCCGGAGCGCGTGGGGTGGACGGAAAGCTTAAACGCGAAGTACGCAGCGGAGTTGCTGGCGGGCGACGCAGCTCCCCTTGTTGTGGACGTGCGCAACCCTGGCGAGCGCGAGCAGAAATTCATCGCGCGAAGCGTGTCGATGCCGCTGAACCATCTGCTGGAGAAGGCGGCGACGCTGCCGAACGATCGCGCGTTGCTGGTACATTGCGCGGGCGGCTATCGCTCGTCGATCGCGGCGAGCCTGCTGCAGCGCGCGGGATTCGCGAGCGTGGGCGAGATTGCGGGCGGCATCGCGGGATGGGAAGCGGCGAAGCTGCCGGTGGAAACGGCGACGACGGGCTGACCGACGGCCGTGCGGCTGGGTTTGTCTAGTGTGAACAGGTGGTGTCTAGTACCCGGTTTTGTCCGGTAGCGTACAAAATTCCCGTCGTTATGGAAGATTATCTTGATTTTGAATTTGCAGTAGGGCTACACTCCCGCGTCTTTTTGAACGGCTTGCCTTCGTAACTTCCTGGAACGAAGCAAAGTTCTGCCGCCCCGACCGTCTGAAACAAAATTCTGCGCGTGCGTGTGTGAGGCGCGGGAGATTGCGGCGGAACGGCGCGCGGCGGAACAGCTCAGCGAGCCGGCTTTGCGTTGAACGGAACAGGAGCCCGCCCATGTCCCAACGCTTCACTCGAATTCTGCTCGTATGCCTCTCCGTGTGTCTGATGGTAGCGCTCGGTGCGTACACGCTGCATCGTCGCCACGCCGGCACCCGCAATTCGCATTCACAGATCGCTGCGAATCGCGCGACCGCGAAGCCCGCGCCGCAGCCGAATGGCGCCGCGAATCCGCGGCTGAAGCAGACGCTCGAGCAACTGCCATTGAGCTTCGAACGGCGCGACTGGGACAAGGGCGAAGGGCCGCGTTTCGTTTCGAGCGGCTTTGGCTACGCGCTCGGAATTTCGAAGGGCGGCGCGACGCTGAAACGGCGCTTTCACATGGGCGACCAAGCGGCGAACCTGATGAATCCTGAGGCGGCGCTGACCGGCATGGGCGTGACGGCAGTGAGCAACGTGCAGTTTTCGTGGCTGGGCGCGAATCCCGCGAGCGTTCCCGTGGGCGAGGAACGGCAGCGCGGCTACAGCAACTACTTCCCTACCTCCGATCGGAAGACATGGCGAACGCGCGTGCAGCACTACGGCGGCGTGCGCCTCCCCGAAATTTACAAGGGCATCGATCTGCGATTTCACGGCGACAATTCGGCGCTGGAATTCGATTACATCGTGAAGGCCGGCGCCGATCCCGCGGCGATTCGCCTTGGCATTTCGGCGCCGAGCATGGTGAGCCTCACGGATGACGGACAGCTGCAGGTGATGGCGGACGGCGACACGATTCGCCTGGAAAAGCCGGTCGCCTACCAGACGATTCACGGCGCCCGGAAAGATGTGGACGTGAAGTTCGCTCTGGCGAAATCGCATGAAGCGCATTTCGCCCTCGGCGACTACGACCACTCGTCGCCGCTGGTGATCGATCCGGTGCTGGCGTTTTCGTCGAGCTTCGGCGGGAACTCGAACGCGAACATTCTTGCGGACGTGGAGCTGGATGCCAGCGGAAATATTTTTGTTACGGGCCGCTCCTGCGACGTGGATTATCCGGTCACGCCAGGCGCGTATCAGACCAGCGGCGGCTCGATTGCCAACGCGCTGTGCGACACGGGTATCGTGACGGAACTGGACCCGACTGCAAGTTCGCTGATTTTTTCCACGTACTTCGGACCGCAGAACAGCGTGACGGCCGGAATCCGGATCGTGCCGGAGACCGACGGCGAAGTGGTGGTGGGCGTAACGACGGCGACGAATTTCCCGACGACCGCAAACGCGTTTCAAAAGACCTCGGCGGGTGGCACCTGCCAGTACGGGCCCAATCTCCACAACTATCCTTGCAGCTCGGGCGTAGTGCTGAAGCTGAATACGGACGGCAGCACGCTGGTGTACTCGACTTACCTGGGCGGAACGCTCTCTACGATGATCACGAGCGTGGCGACCGATGCGACCGGCAATTTGTATCTGGTGGGCGCAACCAACTCGCCCAATTTCCCGATGACGGCCGGTTCCGTGGGACCGTCTGTGGGCGGCGGAATGTGCCAGAGCGGTTTGTACCCGTGCTACGACGGATTTGTCGCGAAAATGTCGGGGGACGGATCGACGCTCACTGCGGCGGCGTACCTGGGCGGAAACGACGACGATTTCGCTTCGGGAGTGGCGTTGGACGCGAGCGGCAACATTTATGTGGGCGGGACGGCGTACTCAACGAACTATCCGACGACGAGCGGCGCGTATCAAACAGCACACAGCACGGGCGCCGACCAGGGCGACGTTTTCATTTCGAAAATTACGCCGGATTTTAAGTCGTTTGTATATTCCACCTACATCGGTGGCACGAGCTTCGATATCGGACTCGGATTGGTGGTGGATTCCACGGGCGCGGCGTACACCTGGGGCAGCACGGCGTCGAGTGACTTTCCGACAACGAGCGGCGCGTTTCAGACGACGTACGCGGGACCGGCAAACGAGACGTTCTGCGACACGTTCATCGATTCCGACCTGTTGCTTCAACCTTCGTGCGGCGACGTATTTGTTTCGAAGCTGAATGCGGCCGGCACGGCGCTGGTGTATTCCACGTACGTCGGCGGTTCGTCGTCGGATATTGCGTTTCGAGGCGCGCTCGATTCGAGCAACAATCTGTGGTTGCTGGCGAACACAGGCTCGACGGATTTTCCATACAGCGCGGACGCTTACTACCAATCGACGGGAGACAACATCGCGCTGATGGAGCTCAGCGCCGACGGAACGAAGTTGCCGTACGCAACGCCCCTGGGGCAAGGCACGACCAGCCAATCGCTCGCGTTAGGACTGACGCTCGACGCGGCAGGCGATATTTATGTGGCGGGCCAGGCGACAACGATGCTGACAACGCCAGGGCAATTCACGTCTGGCAGCGGGCCGGCGGTATTCGTAGCGAAGTACACGCTGGGCACGGCGCATCCGACTCTTTCACTCTCGTCGGCGACGATAGATTTCAGCACGTTGAGCATTCCGATCGGAAGCAGCAGCGCGCCGGAAAGCACGACGCTGACGAACACCGGCACTGCGCCCCTGAACCTGACGATCAGCGTGGAGCAATCATTTAGCGGGCCTGTTCCGTTTTCCGAATACGACAACTGCGGAACCACGGTCGCAGCAGGCGCTTCGTGCACGATCAACGCTGTGTTTCAGCCGACTACAGCGGCACCGAGTGATGGGACGATCCTGATCGTAAGTAATGCCCCGAGCGCGCCGCACCAGATCCAACTGCTCTCACCGGGCAATTCCGGAACGATCGATTCTGTATCGTTCGTTCCGGCGACGCTGACGTTTCCGGGTCAAGGACCTGGGACGGTAAGTGCATCACAATCCTCGGTGACAACCACTCCCGCGAGCGGAGCAAATCCGAGCGAGCCGAACGTAACAAGCGCGCCCGTGGTCGGTGGACCGAATGCTTCGGACTTCACGCTCGACCTTTCGGGCTGCGTGGTTGGAACGCACTACTGCCAGGTGAACGCTGAGTTTTCTCCGTCCTCGACGGCAACCGGGACGCGCACGGCGACTGTGACAGTGGGGACTAATGCGCCGAACACGCCGCAGGTGCTGCAGCTTTCCGGCACGGTTTCGGCCGGACCCTACGCGGTGATGCAGACGCCGAGCATTCAGCCGACGAGCGTAGGTCAAGGGCAGAACGCGGCCTTTCTGGTGACGAACACCGGCGGGCAAACGCTGAACGTAACCGGCGTAACTGTGAGCGGCGCGAACGCGAGCGACTTCACCATCAGCGGCGCGAATTGCAGCTACCCTGCATTCACTTTGGCCAGCCAGGCGAGTTGCGCGCTCAACATCCTCTTCACGCCATCAGCCAACGGCCCGCGAACCGCGACGATCACGCTGGTGGACAACGAGTCGAAGCCTGCGTCGGTAACATTTTCGGCGATGGGTGTGAATGCAAACGATGCCGCGTTTGAAATCATCAACTCGCCTGCACCGAATGGCATCGATTATTTTCCGGACACTGTGGTGGGAACCACGGGAATCAACGTCGTGTTTGTGTCGCTGCTGAACGAAGGCAACGCTCCGGGCACGGCGTCGATCGTGACGAACGGCGACTTCAGCTACAGCCCGAGCGGCACGTGCCCGGCAACGTTTCCTGTCGGCGGATCCTGCATCTACCAGATTTCGTTCACGCCCACAGCGACGGGACCGCGTACGGGATCGATGGTGATCACGACGAGCGCCCCGGGGCCACAAACGTTCACGATTCCCCTCGCGGGCAACGGCGTCAATACGGCAATTGTGAGCGTGACGCCGTCGAACCTCGCGTTTGGCAATCAGGCTCTGAACACGCCGAGCGCCGCGCAGCAGGTGACGATCGCGAACACCGGCAAAGGCCCCTTCAATTTTTCCGGCATCGCAATTCCCGCGCCATTCTCGCAGACGAATTCCTGTGGATCGACGGTGGCAGCCGGCGGCACTTGCACATTGAACGTGGTGTACACGCCGACGGCGCCGGGACCTGCAAGCGGCGTGATGACGTTCACCGGCAACGCGTCTGGCGGAACTTTTGCAGTGGGACTCAGCGGAAGCGGAGCGTCGGGCGCGTTCCCGCAATTGACGCCGAGCAGCTTGACGTTTGGCAATCAGGCGATCGGAACGGTGAGCAAGGCGCAGATCGTGACGCTGTCGAACCCGGGTACCGCGCCGTTTACTTTCGGCGGCGTGCAGCCTTCCGGGAACTACCAGGCGACTTCCACGTGCTCCGGCGCGATCAATCCGGGAAGCAGCTGCACGATCAGCGTGCAGTTCGCACCTACAAATAACACGATCCCGAACTTCCCGGCGAACGGCGGCGTCTATGTGGCGACGGGGACCAAGGGCAGTCCGCTAACGATCGAAACGACCGGCAATCCGACAAATTCCGCTGGCACGGTGAATATCGCGCTCGCGTCTTCGCCGAATCCGTCAACCGTGGGACAGTCCGTATCGATCACGGCGACGGTAACGTCGGCCGCGCCGGGAGGACCGACGCCGACGGGAACGGTGCAGCTGAACGACAACGGAAATCCTACCGGGTCGCCGGTCGCACTGTCCGGCGGCGTTGGCGTGATCATGATCTCCACGCTCACCCAGGGCAATCATTCTCTCTACGTGCAGTACAGCGGCGATTCGAATTACGGCCTGACCAACTCGTCCGGCATCTTGCAGACGGTGAATGCTTCGGGCAAGGCATCGACGCTGACGTCTGTATCGGCATCGCCGAATCCGGCCACAACTGGGCAGAAGGTGACGTTTACGGCGACGGTGGATTCCACTGTGGCGGGAACCATCACGGGCACTGTTACGTTCTACGACGGCGCGGCCCAGTTGGGAACGCCCGTCACGCTGTCCGGGTCCGAGGCCCAATATTCCACCACGACGCTGTCGCAGGGAACGCACTCGATCACGGCGGTGTACAGCGGCGATTCGAATTACACCACGAGCACTTCGCCGGCGGTGACGCAGACCATCAATGCTTCCGGCAAAGCGACCTCGACGACAACGCTGAAGTCGTCGCTGAATCCATCGACGACGGGCGCCAGCGTGACGTTTACCGCTTCCGTCAGTTCTTCGACGGCGGGAACGATCACAGGGACCGTGTCGTTCTTCGACGGTTCGACGCAGATTGGTTCGCCGGTGACGCTCTCGGGCGGCGCGGCGGCTTACACCACTTCGGCGCTCGCGCAAGGAACGCATTCCATCACCGCGGTGTATAGCGGCGATACGAATTACTCGACATCCACGTCGCCAATCGTCTCGCAGGTGGTGAATGCGGGAATCAAAGCGGGTACGACGACAATGCTCACGTCGAATCTTAATCCGTCCACTGTGGGCGCGAGTGTGACGTTCACGGCGGCGGTGAGTTCGGCGACGGCGGGAACGATCACGGGCAGCGTCACGTTCTACGACGGCGGGACGGCCCTTGGCGCTCCGGTGACGCTAGCGTCAGGCACAGCGCTTTTCTCCACGTCATCGCTGGCGCAAGGCACGCACGCGATCACGGCGGTGTATGGCGGCGATACGAATTACTCGACCTCCACGTCGCCGGCGGTATCGCAGGTGGTAAATGCGGCAGGCACGGCAGCCACCACGACAACACTGACGACATCGCCCAACCCATCGACGGTAGGCGCCGGCGTGACTCTAACCGCGACAGTAACGTCATCGACCGCGGGGACGATCAGCGGGTCCATATCGTTCTACGACGGCGCGCAACTGCTGGACACTCCGATCACGATGACCGGCAACGTGGCGACGTACACGAATACAAAGTTCGCACAGGGCACGCATACGATCACGGCGCGGTACAACGGCAACACGAATTTCGCGGTCTCGACCTCGCCCGCCGTTTCGCAAGTGGTGAACGCGAGCGGCAAAGCGGCTACGACCACTGCGGTGACTTCGTCGCTGAACCCCTCAACGGCCGGCGCGAGCGTTACGTTTTCGGCGACGGTGACGTCCGCCACGGCGGGAACGATCACGGGAACGGCAACGTTCTTCGATGGCGCGACGCAGCTCGGCACGCCGGTGACGATTTCCGGCGGCATGGCGGCATACACCACCAGTACGCTGACGCAAGCGACGCATTCGATCACCGCGCAGTACAGCGGCGACACGAATTACGCGGCTTCGACGTCTCCGCCCGTTTCGCAAGTGGTGAACGCGGCGAGCGCCGGCGATTTCAGCGTGAGCATCGCGCCGACTTCGCTGACGGTGAAACAAGGCTCCTCGGGAACTGTGGCAGTGAGCATCGCGCCGCTGAAGGGCTCGACGGAAACGGTGACGCTGGGATGTTCGCAACTGCCGGCGAACGCGACGTGCTCGTTTGCATCTCCGACCGTCACGCTGGATGGCACGCACACGGCGACGGTGATGGCGACGATCAACACCAAGTCGAGCTCCGGAATGCTGCTCGGGCCGGGTGGTGCGACGTCAGACTCGCCGAGACAAGCGCCGCTACCGGCGTCGTGGCAACTCGTAGCGTCGCTGTTCGCGGCGATCGGCTCGCTCGTGCTGATTCGCACTTCGCGGAACCGGGTGTGGCGGCTGGCGCTGGCGATGGTGCTGCTGATTCTGCCCGCGCTATCGATCACTGCGTGCTCGAACATGGCCGGCGGCAACGACACCGGCAAAGGCACTTACGCCGTAACGGTGACCGGAACGTCGGGCGCGACCACTCACGGCGCGTCGCTGACGCTGACCGTGAACTAAGGTCTTCGCAGCGTCGATTAGCTTCGACAAAACGGAGCGGGGCGTCGCGCCATGGGCGCTGCCGCTCCGTTTTGTTTTCTGTCCTGCGTTGTACTAGGCTTTCAACGCGCTGCCGGCCGCGAGCAGGCAGCGGCGTTCACGCTGGTAGGTCGCGCCAATTCCAACTCCGGAGCCTGGGACATGAGCATTAGCCGACGTTCGTTGATTCGAGTTGCGGGTGTGGCTACGGTGGGCGCGATGACGCCTGGAATCTCGCGGCTTGCGAACGCTGCTGGGTTCGTTGGCAGCGCGCGGCCCGAGCGAGAAGGCGCGGGCATCGCGGCGGATGCGGCGGCCGGCTGGCGCACGTTTGAACTGACGACGAAAGTTTCGGTGCTGAAGCCGAATGGTTTGACACGCGTGTGGGTTCCGGCGGTGCTGCCGAACACGCTTCCCTTCCAGAAGAGCCTCGCGAATACGATTGCTACGGTGGGCGGCACGGGCACGGTGGACGTGAGCGCAGAAAATTGGCTGGCGATTGCGTATGGCGAATTTTCTGCGGGCGTGGCGCCGGTGATGACGGTGACGAGCCGCGTGGCGACCCGGGCCTATTTTGTGGATTTGAATTTGCCGGGCAGCGCGCCACCGCTGAGCGACGCCGAGCGTGCCTATTATTTGCGCGCGACGAAGCTGCAACCGACGGACGGAATCGTGCGCGACACGGCGTTGCGAATTACGAAGGGCGCGACAACCGATGTGGAGAAGACGCGCACGATCTACGAGTGGATCGTCGAGAACACGTTTCGCAATCCAAAGACGCGCGGCTGCGGCCTGGGCGACATCCGATTCATGCTCGAAAGCGGCGACCTGGGCGGCAAGTGCGCGGATTTGAACGCGCTGTTTGTGGGACTGAGCCGCGCGGCGGACGTGCCCGCACGGCATGCCTACGGAATTCGCGTGGCCAAATCGGATCTTGGTTACAAGAGCCTGGGGACCGCCACGGACAACATCACGCACGCGCAGCATTGCCGCGCGGAAGTGTTTCTGAGCGGCTACGGCTGGGTGCCGATGGATCCGGCTGACGTGCGCAAAGTGGTCCTCGAGGAAGGCCCGGGGAATCTGACGCTCGACAACGAAATGGTGGTGAAGGCGCGCAAGCGGCTTTTCGGTTCGTGGGACATGAACTGGATTGCGTACAACTTCGCGAACGATATTGCTCTGCCGGGCGAGGATGGTGCGACGCTGCCGTTTTTGATGTACACGCAGGGCGAGACGGGCGGGGCGAAGATCGATCCGTACGATCAGGAACATTTTGTGTACGAGATTACGGCGAAGGAAATTTCCGCGTAGGTTGGAAGCGCGACAACCTACAACAACCAGGGCGGCAGGCTAACCTATGGATGCGGCTACTGTCCGGTGAGCGTCTCCCGTTTTTTTTGACGTGGAGCGATACCTTGAACCAGGTGACGCACTGGATGCCCCCGCTGTCGATGATCCACTCGCGCGAGATGGCCGCACCTTCATTGAAAGAGAAATGAGAAGCGTTGAGCGAATCGTGGACTTTCCACTGTTCTGTCCCCATCGTCACGGATTCACAAATCGATACGAAATACGGATTCATGCACGCTGCTGGTGTTTCCGGCCTGACGACGGTCCCTGTTGGCATTTGCGGCGGGGTGGCTGAGCCGACTTTGTGGACCCACACCAGGGCGCCGTCCGCGGTGAACGCCACAGCGTAGGCGCCGCTCGCGCACTGGCCGATTTCGTAGAGCGCGAGGCCATTCACCGATGAGCCAGCTTCAACGATTTGCGCAGCATGGCAATAGGGAAGGCTTCCAACACGACGCATTGCAGCATTTTCGATTCAGGATACAATCCCGTCAGAATCGCAGGAGACAACCAACCTAATGGCCATCGCCAGCTCGAACCAATCGAATAACGCAACAGCATCCTCGCAGACAAAAACCGATTACGCAGCCTTCACGATGTTGACTACGCTGTTTTTCGTCTGGGGATTTCTTACCAGCCTGAATGACATACTCATTCCTCATCTGAAGTCCATTTTCGATTTGAACTACGCTGAGGTGATGCTGGTGCAGTTTGCGTTTTTCTCGTCATACTGCGTTTTCGCGCTGCCGGCCGGAAAGCTGATCGACGCAATTGGTTACAAGAAAGCGATGGTTGGCGGGTTGCTAATCATGGCCGCCGGGGCATTTCTTTTCATACCCGCGGCAATGGTTCCGTCGTTCCCGTTTTTTCTTACAGCGCTCATCGTACTGGCGGCTGGTATGACGGTATTGCAAGTCTCGGCCAATCCTTACGTCGCGTTGTTGGGGCCCGAACGCACGGCGGCCAGCCGCCTGAACCTAGCGCAGTTTTTTAATTCTTTCGGAACGACCGTCGCTCCGAAAGTCGGCGGACTGCTAATTCTCGGAGCGGCCGCTCCTATGGCCCTGGAGGAAATGAAGAAACTGTCTCCCGCAGCGCTGCAGGCTTATCGCCTGGGTCAGGCGGCAACAGTTAAGTCACCTTATTTGATTTTTGGAGTCGCGCTGATTGTGCTCGCGGCGATCATGGCATTGTTCAAGCTGCCGACGATCCGGTCCGCCGAGGCTTCGAAGGGAACGGCGACCCGCGACACGGTTTGGAAACATTCGCACCTGCTGCTGGGAGTGATTGCAATCTTCGTATATGTCGGCGCAGAAGTCTCGATTGGTAGTTTCCTGATCAATTATTTCAATCAGCCGTTTATCGCGAATCTCTCGTTGCAGGTTGCAGCGGGGTATGTCGCCTATTACTGGGGTGGTGCGATGCTTGGACGATTGCTCGGCTCCGGGTTGCAGCAGATCGTTCCGGCGAATCTCTTGCTTGGTCTGTTCGCATTAGTGGCGGGGGCGCTCGTTTGCGTTTCCATGCTGACCTTTGGCCACGTTGCGATGTGGACAATTATTGCGGTCGGACTCTTCAACTCGATCATGTTCCCGACAATCTTCACGCTGTCGATTGAAGGGCTGGGCCCGCTGACGGCGGACGGATCGGCGATGCTAGTGGCCGCGATTGTGGGCGGCGCGATTATTCCGCTGGCGCAGGGCGCGATTGCAGACCGCATTGGAATTCACCACGCGTTCTTCCTGCCGGTCATTTGCTACCTCTACATTGCATTCTTTGGTTTTCGAGGGTCGAAGCACGCATAACGCGGGCTGCGGTGCGCGGTGCCTCAGCTGAGACGCACAGACTGACGGTTTATGTTACATACCGCTTCGCGGAACGAAGGCCCGGGACCTACGCGGACCTGAGCGCGGCTTTGCGTTCTGCTTCGATGAATGCGGGCTTTTCTTTGAACAGGAAATAGAGGATCACCAGCACAACGGGAATCGCAGGCAGCAGCATCACCGCGACCGGAAAGTGAATGGTCGGAAAGTTTGCCGGCAAATTCCACTGCGCGTACATCTTCTGCATGAACTCATCGAAGTGAGCTTGGCTTCCCGGCCTCAAGCTGCTACCGAGTAAATTCGCAGTCGCAAAAAGCTCCACACCAATCGCCAGATTGCGGCCCCACATTTTCATCTTCAGCAGACCGTAGCCGGCGAGCGCCTGCGTTGTCGCCAGAATCAATAAGATGGCCAGACCGGTCGCTCCGGACACCAGTTCACCGAAGAAAAGCAAGGGACCGTGGTAAAGCGGGACGACGATGAGATTCGCGACGCCCAAGAGTAGAAGTGCCGCGATGATCGTGATGCTAACGGGTCGGCCTTGGTGCATTGGCCCGGCGAACGGTTCAACGCCTTGAAGAGGAACGCCACTGGGTAGCCCCGCCGGAATGCTAGAGGGAATCGTCACGGCGTGGCGCGCGGCGGAACCGAACTCGTCGCGGATCGGACGGCGCGTGAAGTAATAGAGCCACCAGATGCCGAGTGCGGCGAGTCCGCCGTACATCAGCGCGATGAAAATGCGCGTGAAATGCAGGACGGTCTGCGTCGTTTCCGGGTTTGGATCGGTGGCGGGTATCGGCAACTGAATGAGCAGAAGCAGTAGCGCGGAGCAGACGCCGACGAGCGTGATCAATCCTGCGAAAATCAGCTGAGACACGCGGGCCCAGTCGCGAAGGCGGAGCAGGCCGACGCCGGTCGAGACTCCCCACACGACGGCGAGGAAAAAAAACAGAACGGCGATGAGCTGGAAGGCGCGCAGCATCGGCGGAGCATGCATGGCTGCGGCGCCGGGCGAAGACGGAGGAATGATCGATTGCACGACCAGCACGAGCACCGAGGCGAGCGCGCTGAAAAGCGTGAATGCGCAGCCGGCGAAATCGATGACGGCCGTAATGGTGATGCCAGCCGAACGTTTCATTCGCGTGCCCTCGCGCGACTGCTAGTGCTTGAAGAAGCTGAAGCCGGCGGTGACCGTAAACGTGACGTTGTAGCCCGGGTTGTGATTGCCGAGGCTCGCGCTCGAGAGATGGCCGAGATTCCCTTCGAAGAAAAAGCTGCGGCGGTTCTTCAGGAAGAAGTTAGCGCCAAAGGCCGCGCCGGGCGTGAAGTTAACCTGCGAGGTGTCGCCAGGCGGAATGTTGTCGCGCGTGAAGACGATGCCGCCTTCAGCAGCGAAGTACGGCGCGATTTTTTTGCCATGCGTGAAATTCCATTTCCAAATCAGCGGCCGTATGCTGCCGCCCCACACGCCGCCGTTCGGCGGAAATACGGGGTACATCGGCAGAACGTCGAAGTCCCACTCGAAATTTCCACGCAATAGTCCCGGCAAATGATCGCGGGTAAGCACGATGCCAATGCGGCCGCCGGCGTACATGAATTGCGTGGTGTCCGATTTTCCGAGGCCGGTCCCGCCACCTGCGAGGAAGCCGACGTTGATTCTGCCAAAGTCGAACGTGGAGTGGACGTAGTCGTCCGACGCGGCCACGGGGGCGGCTACAGGAGCCATTTGCGCGGCGGCGTATGACGCCGATGCCGCTAGAGCCGCGACTGCGATGGCGACCCTACAGATTGTCGGAAGCAGAAAAGGCAAGCGGGCGGCGCGGAGATTCGTCAAAGTTTTCCTCGAAGCTGGGTGTCGAGCGGGTGCGAGACGGCAGAGTAAAGCGGCGAAGGATGCGGGTCAAGCGCAATTCCCCGCTCTCGGCCGAGCGGCGCAACGCTGTAAAATCGCGTTGAGATTTTTGTAGCGCGACTGGTCTAGAATACCCGCCCATGCCAAAAATAACTTTTCTGGGTGCTGCAGGAACCGTTACCGGCTCAAAATATCTGGTCGAGGCTGGCGGGAAAAAGCTGCTGGTGGATTGCGGGTTGTTTCAGGGTTCGCGCGAATTGCAGAAGCGCAACTGGAACCCGCTGACCGTGGATCCGAAAACGATCGATTGGGTGGTGCTCACGCACGCGCACATCGATCACTCGGGCTACCTGCCGAAACTGGTGCAGGCCGGATACAACGGGCCGATCTACGCCGACTCCGCGACGATTGAGCTCTGCAACATTCTGCTGCTCGATTCGGCGCACCTGCAGGAAGAAGACGCGAAGTTCGCCGCGAAAAAAGGCTACACGAACTACAAGCCTCCCCTGCCGCTTTACACCGTCGAAGAAGCGCAGAAAGTTCTGACGCTTTTCAAAGAAGTGCCGCGTTCGGCGCCGTGGACGCTCAGCCCGGAATTTTCATTCTCGCCGCACGACGCGGGCCACATTCTCGGCTCGACGTGGTTCGAACTGACGATCACCGAAAACGGAAAGAAAACGGTCGTGACCTTTTCGGGCGACCTCGGCCGCTACGACCAGCCGATCCTCAACGATCCCGTTTCGCCGACGCGCTCGGACATTCTTCTGTGCGAATCGACGTATGGCGACCGCGACCATCCGCCGGGCTCGGTGACGGACGAGCTGGCGGACGTGATCAATCGAGTGGTGAAGCGCGGCGGCGCGGTGGTGGTGCCGTCGTTCGCGGTGGGCCGCACGCAAACGCTGATGTATTACCTGCGGCAGCTGAGCGACGCGGGACGGATTCCGAAGGTGCCGGTGTTCGTCGATAGCCCGATGGCGATCAGCGTGACCGGCCTCTACGCGAAGCACAAAGAAGATCACGACATGGATTTCACGCAGGCCGAGCAGCAGGGCGATCGCGACCCGCTCAACCTGAAAGACGTGAAGATGACGCGCACGGTGGATGAGTCGAAGGCGATCAACAACGTGGCGTCGTGCATTATTTTGTCGGCGAGCGGAATGGCCAACGGCGGGCGCGTGTTGCATCATCTGGCAAATCGTTTACCCGATGCTAAAAATTGCGTGATGCTCGTTGGTTATCAGGGCGACGGTACAGGTGGACGCGCGCTGCAGGATGGCGCGCAATATCTGCACATCCACGGGCAGGAAATTCCAGTGCGGGCCGAAGTGGTGACGATCGGCCAGCTTTCGGCGCACGCGGGGCGCAACGAATTGCTGCGCTGGCTTTCGGGCTTTCAGGCGCCGCCGCGCAAAACGTTTCTGGTGCATGGCGAGCCGAACGCGCTCGAATCGTTCGAGGGCGCGATCACTTCGCGGATGCATTGGAACGTCACTATTCCGAGTTACCTGGAAACGGTTGATCTCGATACGGTTTAAGGCGAACGCAGCAGAAGGAGATGACGATGAGCGGCGAGAATACGAAAAATTCCGGACTCGATTCGGCCGACGAACTCCGCAGCCGGCGCGGCTTTTTGCAGATGAGCATCGGCGGCGCCGTGGCGGGGATGATCGGCGCTGCGGCTGCGGAAGTGGGGGCGCCGAGGCGTGCCGAAGCGCAGAGCGACCTTTCTCCTGACGCGGCGCTAAAGGAATTGATGGACGGCAACGCGCGCTACGCCTCGAACAAAATGACTTCGTTCGAGCACGACCTCGACATGTTGAAGTCGAAAACGGTGGATAAGCAGGAGCCGTTTGCAGCGGTGCTCTCGTGCGCCGATTCGCGCGTGCCAGTGGAAATTTTGTTTGACCAGACGATCGGGCACGTATTCGTGACGCGCGTCGCGGGCAACGTGGCCACGCCGGAAATCATCGGTAGCCTCGAATACGGCGCCGCAGTGCTCGGCACCAAAGTGATCGTGGTGCTCGGGCACCGCGGATGCGGCGCGGTGAAGGCGGCGATCGCAGGGAAAGGCGTGCCGGGGCAGATTAGTTCACTCTTTCCGCACATTCAGGCTGCGGTGGACGCGGCCGGGCCGGACACCGAGGCCACGACCAAGGAAAACGCCAAGCATCAAGCGAAATTGTTGCGCGAGTCTTCGACAGTGCTTTCCGAAATGTCGAAAGAGGGAAAAATCAAGATCGTCGGCGCATACTACGACCTCGGTAACGGCACCGTGACGCTGCTCGAATAAACGAGTTCCATTTCACTACAGATAGCAAGTCGGGAATTCATCCACTACACCTACCCTATTCCTCGTATGGCCGCTGTACGTCTGATTTGTTCTCCTAAAGGCATGGAGGAACACTTCATGCATCGCACACACCGTTTGGCCGGCTCGTTCATTTTGGGCGCTGCTCTGCTTGCGCCGATGGCTGCGTTTGCCGTCCCGATTTCGCAGGACGCGGTGCAAGTCCGCGTGTACGACCAAAAGCACAACGACTATCACAACTGGGACGATCACGAGAACGCCGCATGGATCCGTTTCGAGGATGAGAAGCACTGGAAGCATCACGAATGGGCCAAGGCCAACAAGCACGAACAAGAACAGTACTGGGAATGGCGTCACTCGCACCCGGACTGAGTGCCGAGCAACCGAACCAACTTCGGGATCTTTCCATTCATACGCGCGGCGGCATCGTGAAATCTGGCGAGCCGCCGCGTTTTATTTTTGCGCGTACTCCCTGCTGTCGCTTTTCCTCATCTTCGCCTGTTCGCAGGTACAGTTCCCTCTTCGCGTCGCCCCTACTCCGCTGAGCCGTTTCGTCTTTGAGCTGCGCTCATACTGGAAGCAATAGGCCAAGGTCGATTCGGGAGGGACTCATGAAAACGCCGGGTGTTCTGTGTTTGCTCATTGGGATTGGGATGTTTAGCGCTTCGGTGGCGCGCGCGCAGTCGTCGTTCGCCGAACCGCAGCCAAATTCACAGCCGGCGGCTACAACTTTCAGTACCTCGACGAGCGGAAGCGCGGCGGACGAAGCGAAAACCACGCCCGCTCCCGCGGACATCCTGAAGAAATACGAAGTGGCGATGGGCGGACGCGAAGTGTGGACGCATTTCAAGACCCGCTACATGAAAGGCATTTACCAGACCGAAGACCAGTCCGGCTTCGCGACCATCGAAATTTATTCCGAAGCGCCGGACTCGCGCTACATGAAAATCGCATTCCCGAACGGCGCGGCGGTGCGCGAAACCTGCAACGGCAAGACGGCGTGGCTCGAGGGACCGCGAGGAGACATGCTCGAATTTTCGGGAGCGGCGCGTGTCGCATGGATGCACGAATCGGAATTCAACCGCGGCACGACGCTGCTGCTCGATCTGCCGCCGGGCAAAACGGTCGGCGTCGCGCAGGTCGGCAAGTTTTCGACTTACGTGCTCGACTACCAGCCGTCAAAAACCATTTCGTCGAAGGTCTATTTCGACAGCGCGAGCGGATTCGTGGTGAGAGTGGACGACACGGTGCACCAGACCGGCGGCGATTACGTGGTGCAAACATTTTTCGATGACTACCGCCCCGTGGATGGCGCGTATTTCCCGTACAAAATCCGGCACGTCGAGAAAGGCAACGTGTTCACCATCCGCGTGACGAAGCTCGAAAACAACGGCGCGGTGGATGAGTCGCTCTTCACGAAGCCCGACGTGGTGATGAACACGCACTGACCGGAGCGGTTTCCGATGCGGCAGCGTGCGGGAGGGCTGCGACCATGGGTAAACATGCATTCACATTCGCCGTAGCGCTAGCGGCGTCGTTGTTGGCGGGCGCAACGAGCGCGCAATCCACTGCACAAGCCACTTCTGCGTCGGGTGCTCAACCCGCAGCGGCAGCGCAGGCGCCCGCTGAGCCGGGCACGATTGCGGCAACTACGCCCGCCGCGCAAACTTCGGCCACGCCTGGCGCAAACGCCTTCGCGCAGAGCGGCACGACTTACATCCAGCCCGACCAGCCCGCTTCCGTGGCAGATCTTGCCCGCGCGTCGCGCGCCAGAAAAGCGTCGCAGGCAAATTCAGTGAAACTTTTCGACGAACAGAACATGCCGCACGCTCCTCTCGCCGAGGGGCAGCAGGCGCCTGGCTACGCGAAGGGTTCGTCGGGCGGGCGCGTGACGCTCATCGATTTCTGGGCGACTTGGTGCGGACCGTGCCGCCACGCTCTGCCCGGCCTGAAACAGCTGCAAGCGATCTACGGCAGCGACCAGATGGAAGTGGTGAGCGTCAGCGAAGATGAAGATCAAGACGAGTGGCGCTCGTTCATTGCGAGCAACGGAATGAACTGGACGCAGAAATTCGACGCCAGCCACCAGATGATGCACGAGTATGGCGCTACGGCGCTGCCGACCTACGTACTCATCGGCAAAGATGGACACATCGTCAAGCAATGGGTCGGCGACGAAGAAGACGAAACGCTCGTCGATCGCGTGGGCCGCGACCTCAAAACCACTCTCACCGCGAAATTGTAAAATCGCGGCCGCGCGGCGCCTCATGCGCAGCCCGGGTGCTATACTCGGCGGCGTACCGCGTTTGGAGGTGGCCCATGCGCCGTCTCGCAATTCTTTTTGCGTTATCCCTCCTCGCAGTTCCCTGCTCGCTACGCGCCTTCCAGCTCGAATCGGCCGGTCCAGCTGAACACCGCCTCACTATCGCAGGAAACGTATATTTCCAGGACACGAGCCATCCCGCGATCAACGTGATCGTGCAACTGCAGGGCACCGAGGGCGCGGACCGCTGGGATGCGGCGACGAACGAATCCGGCGGATTCGTGATCTACGATTTGAAGCCCGCCGTGTATTCGCTGACGATCAGTGTGCAGGGCTATCAGCAAGCGAACGTGCCGGTTGATCTTTCGTTCGCGTCGAGCAAAGGAATTCAGATCGTTCTGCAGCCCACAGAGAGTGCGGAGACGACACACCACGCCGCTTCGGTTTCGACACACGAACTCTCGATGCCCAAGAAGGCGCGTGATCTGGTCGCGTCCGGAAGAATGAAATTGAACGACCAGCATGATGCCGCCGGAGCGCTGGAAGATTTCAAACAGGCCGTTACGGCCGCTCCCGATTACTACGAGGCGGAATATTTAATCGCGATGGCATATCTCACGCAGGGAAAGCGTGAAGAGGCCGCGCAAAGCTTTCAGAAGTCGGTGGACATGAGCGGTGGCAAATACGGAGCCGGGTTTGTGGGGCTGGGCACGCTGGCGGTGGACCGGAAAGACTATGCGAGCGGTGAGAAATTGTTGCGCCAGGGCGTGACGTTGAGCCCGGATTTCTGGCTCGGACATTATGAGCTGGGACGCACGCTGTTTCTCGAGGGCCGCATCGATGACGCCCGAACTTCCGCTGAACAAGCGCGCTCGCTCGCGCCGGACAACGCGATCGTTTACAAATTGCTCGCGAACATTCATCTGAGGCAGCACGACTATCGTTCGGCCCAGGCTGACATCGACCAGTATGTGAAGCTCGATCCAGACAGCGCTGCGGGGCGACGCGCGAAGCAGCTGCGCGATCAGGTGGCGGAGAAGGTTGACTCGCAACCGCAGCCGGCGACGGGCGCGTCCGCCCCTCATCTTCAGTAGCGTCGCGTGTGGTGATCGCGCGATGTCCCGGGCGTCAGGCGAATTGCCGGGCGAACGCGGGAATTTCCGTTGCCGTGAAACTCAACTCGAACATCGCATGCGGCGTTACGCGGCCCCAAAGCGCGAGTTTCCACCGCGCACGAATGTGGCGGATTTCGGGACGCTGCGAGAGATCGAGGATTTGGCTGGTCTCACCTTTGTAAAAACGTTGCGGCATGATGAGCAGCGGCGTTTTCCCCCACGATGCGCCGTCTTCGGAGCCCCACACGGAAATTTCCACGGACTCCTGCTCGATCTGCGCGGTGATCTCCATTTTGCAGAGGAACGTGCGCGTTGCGCTTGCCGCGATGTCGTGCGACGCGCTCTCACCATCGTGGGTGAGGCACGTGCCGGCCGGGATGAAATCGAGTGTTGCGCTCATTGGATTGTGCGCACGCGCGACTACCGCGCTTGTGCGGCGAGCGGTTTCAGCTTCGCGAGGCGCTCTTCGGCGGCTTGAAACGTTTTCTCCGTTTTGCAGAACGTGAAACGAAGCTGCGCGCGGCCGTGCGCCGGGTTGCGGTAAAAACTCGATCCCGGTACGGCCGCGACGCCGATTTCAGTGACGAGGTGCCGTGCGAACGCTACATCGTCAGGAAAGCCGAACGCGGAAATGTCCGTCATGATGTAGTACGCGCCGCGCGGCTTGAAACATTTGAAGCCGGACTTTTCGAGAATGCCGAGCAGGCGTTCGCGGCGCGCCGCGTAATCGGTAGCAAGCTTCGTGTAGTAATCGTCTGGAAAACACATCGCGACGGCGCCCGCATCCTGCAACGGCGCGGCGGCGCCGACGGTAAGGAAATCGTGGCATTTGCGAATCGCAAACGTGACTTCCGGCGGCGCGATCGCCCAGCCCACGCGCCAGCCGGTCACACCGTACGTCTTTGAGAGCGCGTTGATGGTGACGGTGCGGTCGCGCATGCCATCGAGCGTCGCGAGCGAGATGTGCTCGGCATTGTCATATAGCATGTACTCGTAAATCTCGTCAGTGATGGCGAGGCAATTCCATTTCACGCAAAGATCGCGGATCAGCTCGAGTTCGGCGCGCTCGAAAACCTTGCCCGTTGGATTATTCGGGGAATTTAAGATGATCGCTTTGGTCTTCGGGCCAAATGCAGCGGCGAGTTCGTCGGGATCGAAGCGCCAATCGGGCGCGTGAAGTTTTACGAAACGCGGCGTGGCGCCGGAGATGATTCCGTCCGGGCCGTAATTTTCGTAAAAAGGCTCGAAGATCACGACTTCATCGCCCGGATTGATGATGGCCATCATCGTGGACATGAGCGATTCGGTGGAAC
This sequence comes from uncultured Acidobacteriota bacterium, assembly GCA_963702125.1. Lineage (GTDB taxonomy): Bacteria > Acidobacteriota > Terriglobia > Acidiferrales > UBA7541 > Palsa-295. Next base: position 367,847 of record OY969716.1, on the reverse strand, counting down.
CGCAGCACACGGTGATCTCGCGCTCCGGATCGATAGTGATGCCCGTGCGCTCGCCCCATTTCGCGGTGATCGCATCGCGAAAATTCTTCGCACCCCAGGTAATCGCGTATTGATTGATGTCCGCAGCGACGGCATCCTGCGCGGCGCGCTTGATTTCGGCGGGGGCGGGAAAATCCGGAAAACCTTGCGAGAGATTGACGGCTTTATTCGCGATGGCGAGGCGCGTCATTTCACGAATCACGGATTCGGTGAAGAGCGCGACTTTGTGCGACAGCTCGAACTTAGTTGCCGCCTCGGTTGGCTGCGGATTTGCGGGTTTCATTCGTGTCCCCGTAGAGCTTCCGGTAAATTTCGGCGTTGCGCGAAACCAGTTCCACGTACTCGCGCGTTTCCGTGAACGGAATCGAATCGACGAACTCGGCCGGTTCGCGATACGACTGGCCGGCGGTCCACTGCGACACGCGGGTTTCTCCAGCATTGTACGCGGCCAGCGCCGATTCGTCCGTGCCATAACTTTTGCGGAGGCCGGCGTAATAAATCGTGCCGATGCGGATGTTGAAATCGGGATCGACGAGGAGCGAAGAGGAGTAGCGAACGCGATTGCGCTGCGCGAGGATGCGCGCGGTCTTCGGCTCGAGCTGCATCAGGCCGTAAGCGTTGGCGTTCGAATGTGCATCGGGCGTGAAGGCGGATTCCTGGCGGATTAATCCGGCGGTGAGCATCGGATCGACGCCGACTTGCGCGGCGTGCGCGCGAATCGATTGCTGGTACGGCATCGCGTAGGATGCGGACCACACCTCGCGAGGCACTTCGGCCCACGGCCGCGACTCAAGCTGCGGATACATTTGGCGGATGGTGACGATTGCGACGCCGACGTGGCCAGCGTTCACGGCTTCCTTCGCGGCTTCGAGGAGCAGGCGCGGCTCGCCGGTGGCGGCGTAGGCAGCGCGCAGTTCGAGTTCGGCGGACGCGTCAAAAGCGATGGAGCGCAGCGCTTCGGCGCGCGTGACGCGCGTGCCTGCCGCGGCGGGAATTGTGTCGCCGAGGCGTTTCGCAGGCGGCACGGGAGGAATCGTTGCGAGTATCGGAGCCGGCGCGCCTGGGCCGTGGCCGATCACGCGAAAACGCGCGGTGGCGAGCTGCGTGAAATAATTTTGCGGGAAGCGCTCCTGCAATTTCGAATAGTAGGCTCGGGCGAGCGCGGTGTTGTCCGATTCTTCCGCGAGGCGGCCGAGCCAGTAGAGCGCGTCGGAAGTGTACGGCGAGCCGGGAAATTTTGTTAGGTGCTTGACGGTAAGGTCCGCGGCACCCTGCTGGCGCTTGATGATCGCGGCCCACGTGGCGCGCCAGTCGGCATTGTTCGCATCCGGCGAAGATGGAAAGCTATCCGCAAGGCGCCGGTAATATCCCGCAGCCTTGTCGCGATCGAGCTGCACCCAAAAATAATTTCCGCCCATGAAGAGCGCGGACTCGGTCCAGCTGCTTTGAGGCGCGCGCGCAGCGGCGGATTCGATTGCGGCTAGCATGTCGGACTGTTTGTCACGCAGCCGGTAATGATTCGCGAGGTCGTAGTAGCGCTCGGCATCGACGTCGGGGTCGGAGATGCTCATCGCGACCATCGACACGGGGCTGCCGCCGAGCGCAACGCCGCACGCGAGAACGCGCAGCTCCGCGCGCTCTTTTTCGGCGCCGGTGGCTTCGGTCACAAGGCGCGAATATTCGTTGCGCGCGTTGCTCCACTGATGCGCGCCGTAAATTGCGTTGGCGTGCTCGATCTGGTGCTGGATCGAAATCGTCGGGAATTTTCCGCCGAGCGTGCCGCGGAGGCTGTCGAGTTTTTCGCCGGCTTTGCCTGCCACGTCGCTGGTCGGAAATTTCAGGTAGATCGTTTGGTAGTCGATTGCGGCTTGCAGCGGCTGGGAGAACGCTGCGTGCGCGTCGCCGCGCAGGAGCAGCAGCGCGGGCTTTTCTTTCGTGTCGGGGTATTGATCGAGCGCGGCGACCGCTTCTCCCGGTTGCCCTGCGGAGATCGCGGCCGTGGCGAGAAGCTGCACGGCCTGGTCCATCAACACTGAGTCGGGATTCTCTTTCCGATACTGCTGCAGCTGCGCGACCGCTTCGGCGTGCTTGCCGAGTTCACTATTCGCCTGCGCGCCGTAGAGTTGCGCGTAATCATGGAGCAGCGGATCGCTCATGGCGCGAGAAAACCATTGCGCTGCCGGCGCGTAATGCTCCTTGCCCAGATCGTAGTAACCAAGAGCGAGCGCGGCGCGCGTGCCTGTGACGCCGCTTCCTTTCTGATTCGCGAGCGCGCTCAATTTTGTGTAGTACGGCGTCGCGTTCTTCAGCTTCAAGCCGCGGCACAAGTCTTCGAGGTTTTTCGATTGTGGGGTGGAAGCAGTTGACGCAGCGGCGGGAGTTTTCTTCTTCGCGGTCTTCGCGGTCTTGGAGGTCTTTGCGCTTGTCGCTTGCGGGCGCGGCGCGTGCGAGCGCGCGGGACGAGACACTGATATCGGGGCCGCAGCGGCGCCGAGCGCGAACAAAAACACGAATGCCAGAGCGAAGGTAAAGCGCACACGCAATTTTAGCACGACCGTATTTAGCGATGCAGGACGGGCGACGGATAAGGATACTCGCCGAGCGCGTTGCTATCTCCTCCGGCGAGAATTTCGACCATCCAGTGATGGAAATAATCGACGGGGTGATCGTGAATCGCGGCGAAACGGCGATCGTATTCCTTGCGCGCTTTATCGATATCGACTTTCAGGCGCGTGCAGATGTCTTTGTGCTCGCGGCCGGCGCGGACTTCCTTGGGCTGCAGCAGCTTGATGTCCTGCATGGCGACTTTGGCGACTCGATTGGCGCGCTTGTGCATGTCCTGCATTTCGGACGAGAGCGCGGCCACATCGAACGCCTTGGATCTCGATTCCTCGGTAGCCTGCTCGACAACCGTCTCGGCGACCAGAGCCTCGTCTGGTACTTCGACGGAACTGTGCGCCTCGAGGTGAGCTTCGGTGGCGATTTCGTCTTCAGCGGTGACGGCGTGCGAATGAACGTCGTGCGATTCGACCGGTTCGTCGGCTTCCGGCTCGGCGTCTTCGACGGCCACATCGGAATCTTCGTGCTGGGTGGCAGCGGCGACAGCAGCTACGGCTGCACCCGCAACGCTGTGCTGCTCGCGCGGGCTGAGTGCGACAGCGACAAAATTGGAAAGTACAGAGAGTCCGGCGGCCAGCGCGGAAGCGGCGGTCTGGGCACGCAGCAAAGACGGCAGCGCGTTCGTAGGACGGCTCGAAGCGCACGCGGCCACCAGGTCCGCGTAAGCGTGGTGCAGCTCGTCAGCCGTGCGCTGCAGCGGCGCCAAGTTGTCGCGAAGGGCGCGCGAAACGGCGTCTTCCAGCCCGTTATCCTGCGGAGTTTTGCGAGCGGTCACAGGGACTATGCCTCGATTTGATTATGAAAACGGTACAGGGGGGTGTCAACGCAGACGAGCCGGAGGCGTACCAACGAGTTAGCTGTACTTTGGGAACGCGCTGTCGGACGCGCAACACCTAAACCAAGCCAGATGTTACGTTTACGGCACTTTGCGACCGACCAGAAGGCGCGGGACTTGGCTATATCTGTGATACTTTCCCTGGGAGTCATTCCTCTTTCGGGGCGGTTTCGATGGCGTTTCGCGGTTCCCGGCTGCTGTTCTTCACGCTGATCTGCATCTCGCTGGCACACGCGGGCGTCGCTCAAGCCCAAGGCGCGGGGAGCGACGCAGCCACGAGCGACGAAAGCCCGTCCGATTGCTCCGCCGCCAATCGAGCCGTCCTATATATCAACGCTAGCGATCATCCGTACGCTTACCCCGACTTGGAGGTGTGCTTCGACCGCGCTAAGTACGGCGATGCGGTGCGCGAACTCGCTCCTCGTGCGATCGGGTGTGTTCCCGATGAAACCGACGTCGAGCAGAAGGAAGGCGCCGGTGCTCAGGGGCTTTCGATCACATGCGTGTCGAATCTCACGCGTCGAGGGCTATGGTGGAGCGGGACTGTCGATGGTAGCGGGCTTCGGACCGTGCTGCGCGATGCCGGTGTCGAATCGCTCGACATTTATCTCGATCTTCCAGCCGACGTAAATCACAACTGCCCGGCCGGCGCCAAGAGCGAGTCAAACGGCGAATGCTCCTACTCCTACTCGGACGCAAGCGCGCTGGACCGGGAACTGCCGCGCACGCTCGAATTTGGCTATGGGTTCGGTGGGTTGGCTCTGGCGCTCATCGCGGTTGTGTTCAGCGCACTGGTGGCAGTACCGTTCGTGGTGATTTTCTGGTTTCGAATGCGTGCCGCGCAAGTGAAAGAGGCAGACATTCCATCCCTGGTGTTTGCGCACCGGCGATTCATGTGGGTGCTCACGATAGGCGGGTTGTTAATGTGGTGGACCGCGGTGGATCTGCTGCATTTCGACGATGCGTGCCGTTTACTCGTGGAGCAAATTTTTCCGCACTTGAGGCGGTGGCCCAATCTCGTGACCGGGCTTACTTCCTTGTGGCTCGCGGCTCCGTTCGTGATTTTGTTCGCGTGTTCGGTACTTTCCGCGCCGATCGCGCGATTGCGAGGAATCAGGCAAACACGCTCGCAGGTTGTGTGGCAGTCAGTATGGTCGGTGGCGCGTTTCTTTTTGCCGGTAGCGTTCGCGGTGGTCGCGGTGCCGATGGTGATTAAGAATCCAATCCTGGCGGTGTTTCTGCTGCTCGGATTCGTGATTGTGCTGGGGTGGGTGCAGCGGCGTTACGCTGCTGCGACGGGGATGGTGCTGCAATCGCTCAGTGCCGGTGAATTGCGGGACCGGATTTTTGAGATCGCTGCAAAAGCCAAAGCGAAGCTCGGCCAGATCTACTTGATGCCCGCCGAACAGATGCGCATGGCGAACGCATTCGCCCACGCTGGGAAGAACATTTTCCTTACCGACTACCTGCTCAGAAACCTGAACAAGAGTGAAGTCGATGCCATCGTCGCGCACGAAGTGTCGCATTTAAAAAGCCGGCATACGCTGTGGCGGCTGCTCATTTTTGCGGTTGTGGGGGCCGTGGTCGGTTTTGGCGCTATTGCGGGGTCCAACCTAGTACCGTCGAATTTTCCGACCGGCCCCGTGGCATATGCCGGGTTCTATCTGGTCGTCTTTTTCGTATCGCGCCGCAACGAATTTTCGGCGGACGCGGGCGCGATGAAGATCACGGGTGATGCCGCGAGCCTGATCACAGGCCTCGCCAAGGTTTCAGCCCTCAACACCATGCCGATTCACTGGGGCAAGCTGGACGAAAAGATGCTGACGCATCCATCTACGCTGGGTCGAATCAAACGCCTCGCGAAGCTGGGCGGCATTCCCGAGGGCGAGATTCCGCAGCTCCTCGCGCACGCCACCGAGCCGCCATCGGATGTGTACAAGATCCCGCCCGGCGCGCTGGGCGCAAATCGGATTTATTCCACGCAATACAAAGCTGCACGCGCCCGACGCAACGCGTGGTTCGGCCCTGTGGCGGCCGGACTTCCCCCTACGATCGCTGCATTTGCCGCGGAGCACATGCATCTCTCTGGCTGGCCGCAGATGATTTGCTACGCACTCGGTTTGATTCTGGCGATCGCCGCTGCGATCACGTTCCAGAATTTTCTGTGTTGGCGCGGCGAACGCAAACTGGAGGCGCCGCTGCGCGCGAAATTCTCCCGCGAGGATGGGCGGGAGACTCCGCGCGACGGAAATTTTGTGAGCGTGTCGCCCGGCGCGTCGCCGCGGCTTTTTGACTCCAGCTGGGCGTGGGACCTGGGCATCCTTACGTTTGAAAATAACCTGCTCGTCTATCGCGGCGAAGAAACAAAGTTCGCGCTCCGCCGCGACGAAATCACGGCAGCCTACTTGGGAAAAGGGCCGGTGGACTGGATCCAGAGCCCGACGCTTTACATTGCAACAACGACCGGGGCGGACAACGGCGAAGTGTTCGGCGTGCGCACGTGGCACGGAGCTTCACTCAGCGAAAATGGCCGGCTGACGAAGGAATTGTTCGCTCAACTTGAAACCTGGCGTAAGGCTGAAGGCACGATTCATGGCGTGGCTCTTGGCGAGTTCGCAGCTCGTGAAGTTGGTCGCGCAAAATTCGGTGCGGTGACGAGCCATTCGCCAAAATCCGTAGCGCGAGTGGCGATCATGATCCGCATGATTTGGCTGGATTGCTTCGTAGGGGCCTCGTTGGCGACGCTCTTTGGTTTTCGGATCGGCGCGCTGGAAACAGACGCCGCGGCGGCAAATTCGAACGGCCTCGTTTTTGCGTACGTGATCCTCACCATGTGGATCACGCAGATCGTGTTGCTTCTGCCCTTCTGGATCTACCGCGAGCCCCGTCCGAACGACGGAGGCGCGAGTCCCGCGCCGGTTCCAGCGCAGACGGCGTGAAACGGGACCCTGCCAACAGCAACCTTTACTCAGCGTTGGCCGCGAAGTAGCCTGAACGCCGTTGCAAACTGCCGCGACGCGTCGCACTACGCTACGCGCGAAATTAGGGAGTGCCCTCTCGAAATGCCGATCACTGCCGAACAGATCATGAAAGCGTTGAACATGCAGCCGCATCCGGTGGAAGGCGGATACTTCGCTGAGACATACAGGTCCGCGGTGGGCGCGCCGCGCGAGGTGCTGCCGGGCTATCCCGCGGCGCGGTCACTCTCGACGGCGATCTTCTACATGCTCACGGTGGACACGATGTCCGCGATGCATCGGGTTCGCGGCGACGAGATGTTCCACTTTTACTTAGGAGATCCGGTGGAGATGCTGCAGCTTCACCCCGGCGGCGCGGGCGACGTGGTGATTCTCGGTCAAGACATTCTTGCGCGCGAGAAGCTTCAGCACATTGTGCCCGGCGGCGTGTGGCAGGGTTCGCGGCTGCGCGAAGGCGGCAAGCTCGCGCTCCTCGGCACGACGATGGCACCCGGCTTTGAGTACGACGACTACGAAACTGGCGACCGCGCCAAGCTCGTCGCCGAGTATCCTGCGTTTGCGGAACTGATCCGCGCACGCACCACCGAATAATCCGCGCGTATCGCCGCCCGCCCGCGCACCCGTTGTCCTGAATTGCCCCGTGCTGTCCCGTCGTGTCGCTAGGACGCACAAATTTTCACTGCTAAGGTTGCTCGCATAACTGTGTGTGTATCGAGGAGTGCGATGAGCGCGACGGTCCAAGTGCCAGGTGAGCATCCCGAGACGTTCCACAACGCCCGCGAGGTGCTCGTAATTTTCATCCTCTTCGCGCTGGTGAGTTGGTTCCTTGGAATTTGCGCGCTGTTGATGGTGGTGTCGTCCGTCATGAAATTTCACGCGTCGCCGTTTTGGAGCGTGCTCGGCGGCGCGCAATGGGCGCTGGCGTCGCTGTGTTTCTTCTACGCTGGGCGATTTTTTTGGCAGCGCGGCGTGCGCCCGTGGAACAACCGCGTCGTGATCGAGGCCGACGCGCTGAATTTCCACTACTACCAAGACGGCGCCGTCAGCGACTTCAAAATGCTGCGCAGCTCGGTGGATCACGTGACGCACAAGCGCATCGCGAATACTGATGTGTACAAAGTGCACGGCAACGACGGCGGCAGCTTCACTTTCACTTCGCTCACTTATATAAGGCCGAAGCGCATCGCCGACCGCATCGCGGAGATCTGCGGCAAGCCGATTGCCGAAGAGAGTTAAGCACCGTGCGCCACGCGCCGTCGTGCGTTTTGCTCCTGTGCGCCTCCAGGTGATAAAATAAGTCTTCCATTGGGGGCGACACGGTTTCGACGGAAGTTGTCGCGGCTCGAAGGCATGCCGGGCTTCACTCGCCCGTAATCGAGTGAAACAAAACAACTGGCAACTCACAGTTGGCACTCGCAGCCTAACTTAAATTAGGCTACGCGCTCGCCCAGGCGTTACCTACGCGTTTGGGGTCGGGCGTCACACAGTAGGCTGGTTGCCGTGATTCGGTCCGCATTGCGGCGGCGAGATCATCGGACTAGTTGGAGGCGCGTCTTGCCCGCTCTGAGTTCCTCCAGCGAAACCTTCGGATCGGGATAAGCATGTAGTCTTCGCGTTGCAAGGCTTCTCGGACGGGGGTTCAACTCCCCCCGCCTCCACCATTTTTTATCGGCTTATGCAATATCCGCGAGCGAGTAGGACGTACTTCGCCCGCCGGCTTCGTTGTCTTTCAGGATGCCCGCCTTCACAAGCGCTTCAATGTCTGTGTAAGCGGTCCTCTGCGAACAATCCACGATGTCGGACCACTTTGACGTCGTGACATTGCCTTTCAGTCCGCCCAGCATTTTCTTCAGCATCTTGCGCTGCCGCGCGTTGAGAGTGATTCCCCGCGCGTCGATTGCGCGCCAGAATTTCTCCTGCTCAAGCGCGCCTTCGGTCAGTGATCCTGCTTTTGAGATCGCCCGGCCGAGGCACTCTAGAAACCACGAGAGCCACGCGGTGATGTCGAGCGTTCCGCGCTGAGTCTGCTCGAGCGTTTGGTAGTAGGTCGCGCGCTCTTCGAGAATTTGCGACGACATGCTGTAGAACCGCTGCGATCGCTTGTCCGAACGCGCCAGCGCCATTTCCGTGATCGCGCGCGTGATCCGGCCGTTGCCGTCCGCGAACGGGTGGATCGTAACGAACCACAAGTGAGCGACACCGGCGCGCAGAAACCATTCTTCATCGGTCGTTTCGTTGAACCAGGCGAAAAACTTCTTCATTTCGACGGTGATTTTGTTCGCGGCCGGCGCCTCGTAGTGGACTTTTTCTTGTCCCACCGCTCCGAAGATGACCTTCATCTTTCCCTGCTTGTCGTCACGCCACGCACCAACTCTGAAGCTATCCGCACTACTGCGGGCGCCTGGGAAAAGATCGGCATGCCATTGGAATAGACGCTCCTCAGTTAGAGGGCGTTCGTAGTGGCTCGTGGCGTCGATCATCATGGCGACGATGCGGTCCACTTTACGGTCTTGTTTCTGGGATACGCCGGCGACGCGCAGATTCAGTCTGCGTGCAATCGACGATCGAACGGCGTCGGAATTTAGGACTTCGCCCTCGATCGCAGACGACTTGACGGTTTCCTCCGTCAGAGCTTTCAGCATCGCTTCTTGCTGGGAACTGAATCCGTATGCGCTCATCCTGCCGGTGAGTACGCCCTGTTGGCGGCAGACGTGTGCGACCAGTGGCGAGATCTTCGCTGTGTCCCAGGTAAGTTTCGGCCAGTTCGATAGATTGTGGATGAACATCACGCGCGCGCCCTCTTTAATCTGGCAATATTCTGGCAATTAATCCGGCAACGCCAGAATAAAACTGAGAGGCAAACCGCCTCCACCATTCCTTCCTTCCTTCTTCACGCTTGGTGATTTCTACGATTCTGCACGATTCTTAAGGACTCGCTCCGCGTTTGTTGATAGGATCCTGTTGCTTAATTCGGACCGTTATTCTTTTGCAATTCTAACCTGTACCTTCAGCGCCGGAGGGCCGTCTTGGACATTGGAAAAAAGATTCGCGAACTGCGGGAGGAACGCGGCTGGTCGCAAGAAGTAATCGAGGAAAAGACCGGCCTGCTGCGCTGCTACACGTCGCGCGTGGAAAACGGCCACACCATCCCCAGCCTGCAGACCCTCGAGAAAATGGCGCGCGCGTTTGAAATTCCGATGTATTTGCTTTTTTTCGAAGGCAGCGGTAAGCCCCGGCCACTGCTCGTTCACACCGATGGCGAGACGCGCCCCGGTTCCAAGCCGCAAAAGGACACCGACCAGATCGCGATACTCCAAAAGCGCTTCGCGAAAATGAACGTGAAAGATCGCAACTACCTGACCTGGCTCGCGGCAAAGCTCGCACGGTCGAGCGACTGAATTTCTTTCGCTCCGTCAACCGGTTCACTGAGCTACGCCCGACCGCGGCGCGTGATGTACACTCCTGCGAGTTTTAATAAATCGTTTTCACACTGCTGCGTCTGGGGTGCGCGATGCTTAAGCGCTTTTGCGTAGGTTTGCGTGCGGCTGCCGCTGGATTGATCCTGGTCTTTGGCTTTGTCCCGCACCTCGCCGCAACGGCGCAGCAAAATTCCGCCGCGCCTGAGGCCGCCCCTGAAGCCGCGCCTGAGGAAGTTGACGCGCTCCATTCGCAATTCCTCGATCCGCCGCGCGACTACTCGCCAATGCCCTTCTGGTTTTGGAACGGCAAGCTCGACCCCGCGAAAGTCCAGGAGCAAGTCCGGCGGATGGCCGACCAACACGTGTACGGCGCGTTCCTGCACGCGCGCGACGGCTTGCTCACCCCGTATCTTTCCGAAGATTGGTTCGCGGCGATCAAAGCCGGCCTCGAAGAGGCCAAGCGCGTGGGCTTCGCGTTCAATTTTGTGGATGAATACGATTGGCCCTCCGGCGAAGTCCGCAACATCTGGATGGCCGGAAATCACCAGAGCGAAGTGCTCGCGCGCCGGCCCGACTTCCACATGAAGAGTCTCGCGTACACGCAACAGATCGTTCACGGTCCGCTCGCCATCACGTTGCCACCCGCGAGCGACACTCAAGCCGTCGTAGCCGCAAAGTGGCTCGGCGGCGGGCGAATCGAGCCTGCCTCAATCGTATCGATCGCGCTGCCCGCAAGCGCTTCCGATTCCATTCACTGGAATGCGCCGGACGGCGATTGGGTCGTGATGCAATTCCATCTCGAGGAGTCGATGGGCCTCGACGGCGGCGTAGTGGACTTAATGAATCCTGACGCCATCAAGCTCTACTTCGACCTTTCTTACGGCGAATACTACCGCCGCTTCGCGCCCTACTTCGGCACGACGATCCGCTACTCCTTCTCCGATCACGAAGGAGACTTTGGCTATCGCATCGGCTGGACGCCCGCGCTGTTCGACACATTCGCAAAGCGCAACGGCTACGATCTTCGCGGCGTGTTGCCGCTGCTCGTTTTTGACGGCGGCGCGCAGGCACGAAAAGTGCGCGAGGACTATCTCGCGACGGTCACTGCGATTTATCAGGCGTCGTATTGGAATGGAGTCACAGACGCCGCCGCCAAACTCGGGATCCACCGCTCCGGCCACGCCTGGGAAGAAACTTTGCAGACCGGCGCGAGCTTCGAAGGCAGCCTTTTCGCGATGGAGCGCGGCCTCAATCCCGTCGGCGTCGATTCGCTCGGCGATTTCGGCCGCCAGCCTCTGAATTTCAAAGTCGCGCAATCCGTCGCCGATTTCGAAGGCCGCCGCTTCGCTTGCGAAAATCAGGGCGTCCAAGGCACCGATTCGTATCTCGATATGCAGGGGCTGCGCAAAGCCACGAATTCGATCGGCGCTTGGGGTGTGAACCTCTTCATTCCACACGCGTTTGACTACGACGTGAAACGCGCGAACTACGCCCCCGACTGGCTGCATCAGCCCTACTGGCCCTATTTTCATTACTACGCCGATTACACGCGCCGGATCAGTTGGATGAATTCGGAAGACAGCCACCACGTGACGAACGTACTGCTCTATTACCCGATGCTGTCCGTGTGGGCTGAGGCGAATCCGAAATTTTCAAATGACACGGACTACTCCAAGCTCGCCGAACCTCAGTACTGGCGCAATCGCACCACGCTGATCAACGACTACTACACGCGCATGATCCTGCGGCTTTCCGAGCGGCAGTGGGACTACAACATCGCCGACGATTTTTATTTCGATCAGGCGCGCGTGGAAGGAAACGAACTCGTGATCGGGCGTCAGCGCTTCAGCGCCATCGTGCTGCCACCGATCACGACGATCGCGCCTCGGACTCTTGCGAAGATTCTCGACTTTTATCGCGCGGGCGGCACCGTGATTGGTATTCGCATGTTGCCCGACGCAGCGGATCAAACGGAAGACCAGCGTGCGGCGATCGGCGCAGGCATCGACGAGCTTTTCGGCAGTTCGGCGAGTGCGACGCCGCAGCCTTACGTCGCGAACAAGAGCGCGGGCGGAGGCAAAGCGTTCTACGTTTCTGAAAATGTCGAAACGCTCGTTGATCTTCTTGACGCTAACACGCCGAAAGACGTTCGCGTCGTAAGCGGCTCGCCCGACCATCTTTACGCGGAGCACCGCGAAAAGAACGGCGTCTCCTACTACTGGTTCGTCAACGATTCCGCGCGCGTTCGCACCGTTGACGTGCAACTTGGCGCGAGCGGCATTCCCGAAAAGTGGAGCGCGCTCGACGGCCGGCGGACGCCGCTTCCCTTCCGGCGCGACGGCGACAGCACGACGACATCCCTGACGTTCGAACCGTGGGACGCCTACTACGTAGTGGTGTCGCCACGCGCGGCCGACGCCGGACCCACAGTCAGCACGATGAAGGCGATTGTCACCGAGAAGATTCCTCCCGTCGTGCTTGGAGATCCGTGGACGTTTCGTCCGGAGCCGGATCGTGTCGAAGTGCCTTACGCAAAAGTGCACGACGTCATAATCGCGAACGATTCCCGCGACTCTCAGTACGTCGGGGCCGGTCCTGACGATTCAAGCTGGCCATTGCTCTGGCTCAGCGAAGCGCAGAATACAATTCGCAGCTGGAATGTGATCGGCCCTTTCCCAAACGAAAAAGATGCAGGCTTCGCGGAAGCATATCCGCCTGAGTGGAAGCCTCTCGACGAAACAGCGCGATATGCAGGGTCCGACGGCCAGTTGGTCCAATGGAAGCAATACTACGGCGATGAGCCGTATCTGTCGAAAGATGTGATTTGGATGGAGACCAGCGGCGGGCCGTTCGACGACGATGCTCCTGTCGTCGATTTCTTCCGCGCGTTTCAGCTGGCCGACAAACCATGGATCTGCGCCTACGCGCGCACGTATCTGTATTCGCCGAGCGACCAGCCCGCGGTGTTTGTCGTTTCCGCGGACAACTGGGCAAAAATCTGGCTCGACGGCAAGCCGGTTTTCGCGCAGCTGCGCCATCCCTTCTGGTACGAAACCAATGACAACTGGGCCGACCGCGTGCCCGTCACGTTACATAAGGGATGGAACGCCGTCCTCGTGAAGGCGGGCGTCGGCCGCGGTGCCGCCACAGGCCAGTTCGGTTTCACGTTCAGCGTTGCGGACTTGGAGGGCAAGACGCTTTCGAACGTCGTCGCACAACTCGCTCCAGACACCGGTGACGCCGCGCCGCGATCGAGTAGCTCCGCCACGCAACGCATCTACCGCGTAGCGATTCCACCAGGTACAGTGGCGCTGGAAGCTGCCGCTCTGCCAGAGTCGTGCAGCTACTTTGTGAACGGCCAGCCCGCAAACCCCGGCACGAACGGTAACATCGAGTTTCACTCGGACCTCAGATTCACAGACAGCGCCCTGGCGCTCGTCTGTCCGAAATCCGATCGCATCGCCGCCCCGCTCGAATTTACAACCGGCACGCAACCCTTCGATCTACAACCGTGGACCAAAACCGGCCTCGCGAATTTTTCAGGCACCGCGATCTACGAAAAATCGTTCACGCTGCCCGCCAACTTCGCGGGCAAGCGCATCGTGCTCGATCTCGGCAAAGTCAGTTCGGTGGCGGTTGTGAAAGTGAATGGGCAGCACGCCGGCACGCTGGTCTGGCTTCCCTATCGCCTGGACATCACAAAAATGCTGAAGTCAGGCGAGAATCAGGTCGAAGTTCGCGTCACGAATACAGAAGCCAACGCTCGCGCCGTAGGCTCATCTCACAACATCCTCGCGAACATCGACGCATCTGGAATGGAAGGACCGGTAAGCCTCACCGCCGAATAGTGGGGTGTGGGGTAGGCATTCGTGACCGCGCAACTCTGCCCACAACTCGATGAGTGGCGTTCGCACCGCGCGCTCCCCAACCGAACCTCATTTTAGGATTCAGCCGGCCGCGCGCCGCCTGCGCCTAATTCGCGCCACCCTGCGCCGACTGCGCCGGCGCGGTTTTAAGCGCCGCGCGAGCTTCCGTTGCCGCAAACGCAGTTTCCGCGCGCTCGTCGTTGATCGCCGCGAGTGCTTCCTGCGTTTTCGCTGCTTCGGCAGGCTGGCCCGCTTTGTTCTGAGCCTGCACGAGCAAGCGAAGCGTGAGCGGGTTGAGAGAATCTTCCTGCAGCTCCGGAATCGCGCCGGAATAATCGCCCTTCGCGTAGAGAGCCGCGCCGTTCGCTGCGTGATACGCCTTCTGCACCGTGGCGCTGCGGCTGGTTTTGGCCATCGTCGCCAGAGGCTTCGCGGCAGCTTCCGCGGCGGCCGTCTTGCCCGCGCTCGCCGCGATCAGCGCGCGCGTTGATAGAATCGTCGCCATTTCGTTGTCTCGATCGCCCGGCATCATGTGGTGCGTTTCGACCAGCACCGCGCTCGCCGCATCCAGATCGCGCAACGCGCCAATAGCGTCCTCGTTGAAGATCGCCATCGTCCGATGAATTTCCGCTTCCTGCGCCGGCAAGCCTTCCGCGTGCGCTTGCGCCGCCAGCCGCAACATCTCCTGCCGCGCTTTTTTGTCGCTGCTCTCGCGGTAATAGGTCATCGCCCACAGAATCCGGTAATCCATCTGTGTGCCAAGTTCCTTCGTGCCCTTGATCGCCACCAGATATTGATCGCGCGCTTCGTCTTCTTCACCCATCAGCGCGTACGTGGACGCGACGCCTACCTGCGACGGATTGAAATTCGGATTGATCGCCAGCGCCTTCTGGTAATGGTCGAGCGCCGCGTGATAGTCGCCCAGGTAGCGCATGATTTCGCCGTAGGAGTCCTGCGGGTTCGGCTCATTCGGCATCAGCACCACGTAGCGCTCCATTAGCGGCGGCGCAAGCTTTGCCTGTCCGCTCAGCGCGTAGCAGTACGCAAGATTGTTCAGCGCCGGGAAATAGCGTGGATCGGCTTTCAGCAAACGCTGCAGCACCGCTTCGCCCGGATCAAACCCGCCCTGCACCGAGCAGAGCCACTCGCCGTAAAGATTTGCGAGCCGCTTGTCGTTGGGATATTTCGCGGCGAGGTCGTTCATCGCGGAAATCGCGGCCACCAAATCGCCGTTCTTCGTGCCGTTCAGGAAAGTGATCAGCAGTTGCTCGTCCGGCGACGCCGTTGATTGATACTTCACCGCCAGCGCGCTTTCGCGCTTCGCTTCCTTCGGATCGATCGCGAAATATCCAAGCGCCGCATGCCCCAGTGCAAACTGCGGATCGGCCTTCACAGATTCCCTGAAAAATTCGAGCCCTTCATCCACGAACAGCCGGTCCTCGCGCTGCACCATGCCCATTTCGTAGGCCTGGCGGGCAATCGCAGACGAAGTCGTAATAGGAACCGTGTCCGACGCCGACGCCGGCGCCTTCGCCGCGTCCGCCGCAGAGCCCGAAGCCTCGCTCGCCGCCGGAGCAGTCATCGCAGCCGCGCCGTTGTCCTGCGCCTGCGCTCCCGTTCCAATTCCAAATCCTGCGAGCAGAATCGCGACCGCCATCAAAGGTGACGCAGCTCGACTTTTCACGTTTCCTCGCATGGTTGAGCCCATTGGTCTAGTGTCCCTTCAGCGCGTAACCGGGATCGAACGGCTGCTTGTCGTCGATCTTCACCACTTTCACGCCGCCAGTGATGTTGTAAACGTCGATTACGCCTATCGCGCCGGCGTTCCCTTCCACAATCTTCAGAATTTCTTCGTCGCTCTGCGCGAACACCACCGGCACAGAAGTCTTGCGCGACGGGTCGCTCAGCAGCGCTTTGCCTTCGTCCGCCGAGCCGCCCAACACTTTCTCGATGATGAATTTGGTGCCCGGCGCGTCGGCGTCGCGAAGAACGATGGTGATGTTCTTGCCGCCAGGCCAGCTTACTGTTTTCGCTTTGAATATCTTGGAAAGGTCGGCGAGCGTCATCTGGCGCACGGGGTTCGACGGATTCACGACCACCGCGAAATCCGTGCCGAATGCCACGGACGCGATCGTCAGAATCACCACGCACAGTGCCAGCAAGCGATTACGCATCGAGACACTTCCCCTAAACGAAGCTTTCCAGGGTTCGCCTGCTTACAAGTTAGCACTGTGGCAACGGGTCAAGACGGCGGCGTGGGGCTGAGGTGCCCGGCGGGCTATTGCCTATGCGGTCACACTGAAGGGACGGACAAAAAGCGAAAACGCGCGGCTGGCATTCCTGCGCGCGACGCGCTGAACCGAATATCCTGAAGCGCGGCGCCCAACAGGCGCCTACTACTTGAAAATGTTCAGCGCGACGGCGCCTCCGGCACGTACTTGGCGTCGATGAACTTGTCCGCCCACTCGATGAACCATTTCATGTTCGGCGCGTCGGTGTGTCCGCCGTCATGCTGCCGCCACGCGAGCTGCCCATCCAGCAGCCCGACATTCACGCCCGGCATCTTCGCGGTGTGGTAGTCCTCCATCACGCCCAAATCCTTCGCGCCCAGCAGACGAAACACCGGCTCCGCCGCGATCGCCGCCATGTAGCTACCCTGATGGTCAAGCCACTTCGCGTCGCCCATCTCCGGCACGCCGTAGCTGATAAAAGTAAGCCGCGGCGCGCACAGCGCGATCAAATCGTGCGCATCCACAGGCAGATCGCCGGGATGCTTCGCGCCAAATGTCGCCTCAGACGCGCCGTACTTCAGAAAATTCCCGGCCATCCAGTGATATTCGCCCGGGCCGGTCAGGTTCTCGACTGCCTCGCCCCAGTTACGCCGGCTCAGCTTCGCTCCGCCCTCTCCCGACGAACCGATCAGCCCCATGTAGAAGCGCTGCTCGAACGCCAGCGTCACGAGCGCCGCTTTTCCGTAGCGCGAGACTCCTTCAATCCCAACGTGTTTCGCATCCACAGCCGGATCGGTCTCCAAATAATCGAGACCGCGCGCCGCTCCCCACGACCACGCCCGCAACGCTCCCCAGTCGTCGGGCTTGCGCGGCTGTCCTTTATTTACCAGGCCGATGATGCCGCGCGTGAGGCCCGCGCCGTTGTCCGCCTGAATGCTCGCGGGATTGATCGCGGCGTAGCCCCACCCGTGCTCGATCAGCACTTGCGTCGATGGCGGCTCCGGCACCGGCGCGCCCGGCGTGCGAGGAGTGAACGGCCGCACCTGGGACGGCACGGGACTGTAGCCGGGATACTGCTCGAAGATCGCCTTCAGCGACGGGTCTTGCTGCTCGAGCAGCTTCTTCAGGGCTGCGTTAATCTTGTCGAGATCTTCCTGCGGCGGCTGCGTGGGATTTGGCAGCACGCTCGGGCCATACATCATCAGCACTGGCACGGGACCTTTCGCGTTAGCCGGCACAACCACCGTCATCTGAATATCCACGCTGATCGCCGGGTACGAGGCGTTGTCAACGTGCCCTACAAGCTTCTTCGCGATTACCGGCGTGAAGCCGAGGTACTCGCGATCGGTCACGAGAACGGTCCACGTGACGTGAGGAATGTTCGCGGGCAGTCTGCCGTACATCTCGCGTTTGAGGTCTTCCGCGATCTGCGGGCGCCGCTCAGTCCACCACATCGCGGGCGTCGTCACCTTCTGGCCATTTGCAAGCGTCAGCGGATCGGGGAGATTCGGATACGGATTCGCGAGTGACTCGTCGTAGTTCGCGTGGTCGGGAGCTTTCTCGTCGCCGTTCGCGCCGGGGCGAAGCTTCTTGATGCCGAGCTGGTCCATCATGTTCTGGTGGTCTTGCTCGGCGGTGAACGTCACCGGAGGTGGAGTGCTCGATTGCTGCGCGAACGCAGCGCGCGGCGGCGCAATCTGCAGCGCGAGTAACGCGAAGGCCGCTCTCGCGGCCAGCGGCAAATTTTTCGTCATGAAGGAATTTCTCCGCCAGCGGCGCAGCGCACCGTGGCGCGGTGAAGGTAGCACGCAGTCACCCGTCAAAATGTTTATTTTAAGGGTTGGAACGCCGCAGCACGGCGCTGGCTTTTTCGTCGGCGGCGATTTGATGGAAGAAGTCGCGCACCTCATCGAGGTGCTGCGTCGGCACCACGATGTCAGTGATTTCATACGTCCGCTTGTAGTGAAGGACGTTTCCGTCCACCACCACTTCGCTTTTGTACGTGCCGTAGGGGCATTGCGCCGCCACCGGCTTCGGCAGCTCGTCCACCACGTAGCCTTGCGGCAACGTGATGTCGAACACATCGTCTTGCCGCGTGGCTTCGCGGAACTCGATCGGATATTTGCGCGGCTTGCCGCTCAAGATGCTCGAGCCTTTTTCACCTACAACACGCGGGCGGATGATCAGCAGGTCGCCTGCATTTTTGGCGTAGCCGTCGGACGTGAATTTATACGTCACCAGAAGATTTTGATCGGCCTTGTCGAGATTGCCGATCGAGGCCGTATTCAGGGTAAAACTGGAAAGCGAATCGCCCAGAAACCGTTCCACCACTTTCTGGCGATCGGCGGGCTTCGCGCGCAGAAACACGCCGCGCGCATCTTCCGCAGGCCCGCCATATCGAAGCTCGCGAACTTCGCCGGTAAGCGCCCCGGTCGGCTGCAAATTCAGCGAGGCAGTGCGCAGCAAACGATTCGATGCCGGCGGGGCCAGTGGAAGCTTCACCAGCTCTCCGCCGGCCGGCATCACCACTAGCCCGTAGTTGTCCTGCAAATAACTTGGCAGATAGCCGAGCGGAACGTACTCGTTCGTAGGATCGAAAAACAGTATCCGGCCGGTGCGGTCGTTTTTCATCGTCGCGAACAGGCCGTTATCGGGCACCGAGTCCGGCAACTTGATCGCCAGAATCACATGGTTGAAACTGATCGATGGAAATTTCGGATTCACGATGCCGCGGTCGGTGTAGATCGGTACGTAGTAAGAATCGATGCCGAGTTGCTTCAACATCGCACTCAGCAGCGTCGCTTTGTCTTTGCAATCGCCATACTGATGCGCGAAGACGTCCGCTGCGGCGTGAGGCTGCCATCCTCCGATTCCGATTTCGATCGCCGCGTAACGAATATTGAGCTGCATGTACGCGGTGAGCAACTTCATCTGGGCGAGCGGATCGGTGACGCCCGCGGTTAGTTCGGCCACCTTCTGCTGCATGGCGGGCGAAGGAACCCGGCTGTTCACAGTCAGGGTGTTGTACCACGTCGCGATATCGTCCCAGGATCCGGTGGTCTTCGCGCGCATCGCGGGATTGCTCGGAAAATATTTCAAACCCATTCGCGCGGCAATCGCGCGAAACGGCGGCATCTCTGGTTCGTCTTCTATCGCAGGCACGTCGCGCACTTCCCACACGCTCGTATTGCCGCTTGAGGAAATCGGTTTTTGCTCGGCAAAATTCGCCCAGAAAGTGGAAAATTCCCAACCTTGCGGCAGCGTCAACGATAAGCGCGCAAATTTCACGGGAATCATGCGTTGAATTTCCCAGTCATCCTCGAAAACGAACGGCCGCTGGCGCTGCGTGTATTCATATCCGACGACGCTGCCGACATTCGCCTCGGGAAACTTGATCACCTTGGCGCGATCGTCGCTGAAGACCTCGAAGTCAACGAGGCTCACCTCGATCGCTTCCTTCTGTTTAATCTGAATCTGCCCGCCGCCGGGCATCAGCGTCCAGGCTTGGAAGCCAGCGACTTTGGTCTGGTTGTCGAATCGAACGGCGGCGTAGCCGCATTCCTCACGACCGTCCGGCCGCAACAATTTGCACGCGTGACGGTGCGTGACGTCGATCTCGCCGTTGTCTTTCACGGTGATGATTTCTTCGTCGTACAGCACCACGGCGGATGTTTCTTTGGAATATTCGGGAAGCGTCTGCTGCGCGGCGCTGCGAAACCACTCCGGGACGTTGTCCGACGCACGCGCCGGCGCCGGCCACACGGCTGCCGCGACGAAGGCCAACATCGCCGCCCCGGCAACCGCCGCACTAATTCTTCGCGGATTCCGAAGCTTGCAGCACGATCTGGCTTTCGTCATTGCTTTTCACCGTGTTGAAGAAATTGCGCAGCGCTGCGTAGTGCTGCTTTTCCACGAGCAGAGCGTTCACTGTGAGCGTCCGCTTGACCTCCGCCGTATTGGCGTCTTTCGTCGGTGTGAACTGATACACGACGATGGAATCGGGACTGGTTCCCACGTGAGCGGGCACCGTTTCCACCTTGAATCCGGCCGGGCCGGCGAATTTGATGTCGTCCGACTCCAGATAGGGAAAGTGGAAATACACGGCGTTGTGCCGCAACGAGGTGTGAAACGCTTTCGGTTGCGGCGCAACAAACAGTGCCGCGGGCATGAGCAGCCGGTGCCCGGCCGCGCTGCAGAAATTCGGAATCTTTACGGTCCCTTCCACGTGAATGGGCTGGTCGGTCTTGTCCCAGTTGTCGAGCTTGGTCAGTTCGAAGGAAGCGTCGGCCGGCAGCCACTCATGAATGCTGTCTTCTATCGATTTCTTGCGGCCGGTTTCGTCGCTTTTGCGCTCTTCCTCGCGCCGCAAAGCAGCGAACTGTCCGCCGAAGTCTATAGAGATCTTGCCGGTCGCGTTGCCGTCCGCGTCGATCGCGATTTCCGCCTGACGCGCCAGAAGCGCGTCTTCCGGTTTCGGCGCGGGTGAAGTGACGAAGTCGGAGGGCTTGCCGCTTATTCGCACGCCTTTCGTGTCCGTCTCATACCAGGGCAGAATGCCGAACGGAAAGTAGCGCGCGGCCGGATCGAGCCAATATTCCTTGCCGTCGGCGCGAACCCACACTACGTCCGCCTCCAGCTGGCTGGTGTCCTGCAGCTGCGGGAAGAAGACGCTGGAGTTTCGCGCGGCGAGGAGGACGGAGTTGGCTTCGAAGCCGGCCGCTCTCGCGAACGCGACGAATGTGAGATTGATCTCGCGGGCATTCCCGTAGCCGTGCTGCACCACGTCCGAGGCGTTGTTGTTCTTCTTCAGATTTTCCTGCTTGTTTTCCTGGTCGCTCTTGAAGTCTTCCATGCTTAAGTTGCGGATTTGCTGCGTGCGATCGTAGAGCTTGCGAAGTTTCTGCTCCGGCGTATCGCTCTGCGCGGTCACTTTCGCGACTTCCGGCGCCAGCACGTTTTTCTTTCCGATGAAATGCTCGTATTCATCGTTCCACTTCTTCCCCGTGCGCGCCCAGAATTGATCCTGCGTTTCGTTGGGCGGCGAACCTTCGTCGCGGTGATAGAACTCGATTCGAGCCTCGAGCGTCCGCTCCGGCGGCATATTGGCTTCATCCCAGATGCCCGGAATGTCGTGCACCGTGAGGGCGTAGCTGCCGTCGCCCTGTTTGGTGGGCGTGACAGTGTCCGCCAGACCAAACTGCCGGAAATACAGCGGAAAATTCTGATACGAAGAGTTATACGGCAGGATGGAGAAATGGCCTTCGCGCGTGTATAAGTCGCTCGAGAGGACCCATTCTTCGTCGTACAGCGACTGGGGTTTGAACTGAACTCGGTACTTGTACTCGATGATCGAACCCGGCTTCACGTCGGGCAGCGTAAACGTCTTCGCCAGGATTTTCTCGCCGCTCCGCTTCGCGATGATTTTCTCGAACGGCTTGCCTTCGAAATTGATGATTGAGCCATCCGGATGGATCGTCCGCGCGCGAATGTCCTTCACATCCGAGCTATCCTTGCGGAAAGGAATTTCAACATTCGCAAGTTCGGTGCCTTCCTGGGTGAAGATCTTCTTACGGACGTAGTCTTGAATATAAGATCCGTCCGTGACGGCGTATTTCTCGTTCACGTCGCTGGAGCGATACAGGATCATCGCGTTGGCGCCGGGACTGGCGGGATTATCTTTCAGTGCGAGATCGGCAGGCAGGATGGGCTGCCACTCATCGCCGGCGTGGATGATCCGGATGGGCGTGATAGCGGCAACAAGAACCAGAGCAAAAGCGCAGAAAATGAATCGCTGGGATCGATTCATGAGCGTAAGCCTCTCCGTTTCGCGAAAGTAACCGGCACTCATGGAGCGCGGCGTACGGATGGGAGCGCGCGCAGTGGGGGCCCGGTTCTCAAGGTATGTGATGCGGGCCACGTTACCCGCAAGGAACGTTGGTGTCAACGGCCACGTCGGGTTTCGCGTTCTTTTCTACCGCGACGCCGGATGGGGGCGAGCGGAGCGGCGATCGGTGCGATTTGCCGTTTGGTGCCGATTAGAATGGGTGCCTTCCTGTAGTTTCTTACATTTACCCCACTTTGGCGTCAGGTACTTCAACGACCGATTGGCCTCGCTATGAGGGAGCCACCGCGGTGGGGAAACCGGGGGCCGAGGCGTTGAGATGAAACCAGGCGAAGATTGCGGGCGCGATTGTTATCGAAATGGCCAGAGCGGTACAGACTGACGGTCCAGGTTACAGCTCGCTGCGCTCGCTTCGGGGCTTACGGGTGTAGAATTCCGGGCACGTTTCGGTTCGATTGTTTGTTCGTATTGCGCGAGGAAAATTGGAAACGACTGCGGCGTTGATCTCGGAGCTGTTTCCGCCGGCGCACCGGAATAATCCTTCGGTGGTCGAGCTGGCGGAGCGTGTGGATGCGTTCACGCGCGCTGCATACGTGCCGCACAAGATCGACTGCTTCATCGATTTCTTCAATTGGCTGCGCATGCCCGACCAGAAAATCCACGAGCTGGCGGGGCCGGGCGTGGAGAGCAAGCAGTGGCACAGCGCAGTGTGGAAGCGCGAGCGTGTGTGGGTATCGGTGCTCGAATCGTCCGACGAAGTGCGCGACCGCTACCGCGAAGCGATCGGGACGCTGCTGAAAGAAACCGGCGGCACTTCCCTTTTTGCCCAGTCGGGCATGCCGAACGACCGCGGTCTTTTTTCGGAGGCGATGGACCGTTTTTTCCGGATCGTGCTGCCGACGCCGCGCAGCGATTCGGACCTGTCAAAGCTGCTGCTGCGGATGTTTCCCACGCAACAGGAAGTGGACCGCTTCTTCGATATTCCACCGGAACTGTTTGACCGGATCGTGACGCTCTCCGCGCCCGCGGGCGATGCGGAAGTGTGGAAAGGTCCGATCGAAGCGATGCTCGAAGCGTTCTGTTTGCTGGGCGCGCGCGTGCAGGGGCTGGGGCTTTCGGAAAAGCTGCTGGTGCGCAGCCAGGTGTGCCCGGTGCAGGAGTCGCCTTTTTACCGATTGCCTCGGGCGGGCGACCAGCTGATCGAGGCGATCCGGTGGGGCGAAGGCATTCATGAAGCAGCGCAAAACTGGAAGGCCGTAGCGAGCGAGTGCCGCGGCGAACTCGAAGTAATCGTGAAGCACCTCGAGAACAAGGGCGTGAATCTCGATGTGGTGTACGCGATGGACGTGATCGAAAAAAGCCTGTGGCGGATGGAGATTATTTCGGGCGTGCTGGTGTCGCCCGCTGGCCCTGCGAAGCGGATCACCGCCGAGCGGCTGATGCGCGAAGTGATTCGCGGTAGGCTGGGCGACCGCAGCCTTCGCAATCTGTTTCATAACAGCTTCCGACTGCTGGCGCGGAAGATCGTGGAATGGGCCGGGAAAACCGGCGAGCACTACATCGCAAACAATCGCGAAGAATATTTTCAAATGTGGAAGGCGGCGCTGGGCGGCGGTCTGCTGACGGTGGGCACGGCGGCGATCAAGTTGATGGTGACGCACCACGGGCTGCCGCTTTTCGTGGAAGGATTTCTGGCCGGGCTGAACTACGCGGTGAGCTTCGTGCTGCTGCAGAATTTTCACCTGGCGCTGGCGACGAAACAGCCGTCGATGACGGGCGCCGCGCTGGCGAAAATCATCCACAACTGCAGGGATCAGGAACGAAGCGACGAACTGGTGACGTACGCGGCGCGAATCATGAGGACGCAGCTTGCGGCGGCGCTGGGGAATATTCTGGCGGTGGGCGCGGGATGCCTGGCCTTCAGCTTCCTGTGGAAGGCGATTTTCGGTTCGCCGTATCTGTCCGAGGAACTGGCGGAATATGCGGTGCATTCGCTGAACCCGGTGCGGACGGGCACGATTTTCTTCGCGATCGTGACCGGGATTATTTTGTGGCTTTCGAGCCTGGCGGGCGGATGGATCGAGAACTGGGCGGTGTATCACGAATTGCCGGAGGCGATTGCGCAGCACAGGTGGGGTGCGCGATTTAAGCCGGAGCGGCTGGCGCGGTTTTCGGAGTCTTTTTCGAAGAATATCGCGGGCTGGGGCGGGTCGATCACCCTGGGCTTCATGCTTGGGATGACGCCGGTGATCGGGCACTTTTTCGGATTGCCTCTGGATGTGCGGCACGTGACGCTCTCGAGCGGGACACTGATGCTCGGAGTCGGTTCGCTGGGATTCGCGGCGGTCGGGCTGCGGGCGCTGGCCTGGGCGTTCATCGGGATCGGGACGATCTTCGTGATGAACCTGGGCGTGAGTTTTTATCTGGCGCTGAAGCTGGCGTTGCGAGCGCAGGACGTTTCGCGTGCGGATCACCTGGCGATCTGGCGGACTTTTTGGCGGCACTTGCGCTCCCATCCGGGCGACTTTTTCTTTCCGCCTCCGGAGACGCCGCCGCAATCTCCACAGGCGCCCGGGCAGCCTGAGGTGGAACCGGTTTGAGCGCTACGGCGGCTGTGACGCGAGGCGATTCGCGGGCGGCAGCGCGTGGCGCGGCGGTGCTGCTGTACGTTTCGTTGCAGTTTTTTGTGCTGACGCTCGTCGCGATGGCGCTTTATCCGGGCGGGACGCACAACTCGCCCGATGCGACGCGTTACCTCTTTACGCGGAATTTCTTCAGCGACCTGGGCGCCACGCAGACCTACTCCGGCAAATCGAATCTGCTGTGCGAGGTGATTTTTATCGTCGCGCTCGCGTCGATCGGATTTGGGCTGGCGGCGACGTCTGGAGTGTGGCGCTGGATTGGGCGGAGCGCTTCGGCGCTGGGCTCGGCGGCGCAGGTGTTCGCGGTGCTGGCGGGGCTGTGCTTTGTGGGAATTTCGGCTACGCCGTGGAACATCCTGGGGCCGCCGCACATGTTCTTCGTGAAGCTGGGATTTTCGCTGCTGCTGGGGCTGATGGCGAGCATGGTGTGGCTGCAGATGCGGAACGGGTGGCCGGGCTCGTATGTGGCGTGCAACTGGGTGTACATCGTTCTGCTGGTCGGCTACGTTTGGATCCTTTTCTATGGGCCGAGTCTGAAGACGGATAGTGGGCTGGAGTTTCAGGTAGTGGCGCAGAAGATCATCGTGTACACGTCAATATTGAACCTGGCGGCGCAGGCGTATGGGCTAAGGCGGGCGGCGGTGGCGCCGTTGTCCGCCCGGGATGGTGCTGCCGGTGGTGAAATTTCGAGCAGGCGTTGAGTTTTTCAACGCGAATTGGTAGCTTGAGCGGAGCCGAATCGCGAATTTGTGGGGATTTTACGGGATTCGCGGTGCCGGCGGATTGGCACGCAGCGTGCACTATGCATGAGCGTACGTGATCGAAGCTAAATGGGAGGAACCACCATGGAAGCCAAGAAGACCGTAAAGCCGCAAGCCAAGAAGCTGAATGCGGGAAAGAAGATCGAGAACACCAAGCCGTTGATGATCGCCCGCGGCTAAGAGCGGATTCCTTAGCAACATCTGTCGGGTTTGATTCTGTAAAGAGCTTCCAGGAGGAACCACCGTGGCAACGAAGTCGAAGCCGCAGGCAAAGAAGTTGAAGGCGGCGAAGAAAATCGAGAGCACCAAGCCGCTGATGGTCCGCGTTTAGTTAAAGCGTCGCGGGACTCGCGGGCGATAGACGCGTAGCTCCTGGCTCGAAAATGTGGAGCCGCTGACGGAACTCGAGCGGTTTTGAAAAGGCTGGCACATAACTTGTGCCGGCCTTTTTGCGTTTTGGGGCCTTGGTCGGCGAGGTGGTGAGAATCTGACGATTTCGATTTGTAAAACCTTCCGCTGCGGTGAGTGTGGGTGGGGCTATCGGAGCTAGACTGGTTCCGGGTAGGCTGCTTTCGGGTGGCTGCCGGGAGGTTTTTGGGGAATTGGCTCAACCCGGGACCAACTGAGAGTGGTTCGCGCTCAGACTCGAAAGTGTAAGCTACATCGCGCTTAAGCGCGACTCGACGGGAGGAATTATATGAATTCGGCATTTGGGGTGATTCGCGGAATCGTGATCGTAATCGTGCTGCTGGTTCTTGTGGCAGTGGTGGGTTTTCGGATTGCAAACGCTTCGGATAATGCGCCGGCGGTAGGAACAGCAGCGCCGGCGTTCACGCTGCCCTCGCAGACGGGCGCGCCGGTGAGCCTGAGCGATTTCAAGGGCAAGTGGGTGGTGCTCTACTTCTATCCCAAGGATTTTTCGAGCGGCTGCACGATCGAGGCGCACAATTTCCAGCGCGACCAGGCGCAATACGACAAGCTGAACACGGCGATTGTAGGCGTGAGCGTCGATTCGGCCGATTCGCACCAGAAGTTCTGCACGAAGGAAGGGCTGAATTTCAAGCTGTTGGCGGACACGGACCACAAGGTGAGCGAGGAATACGGGTCGATCATGGATCTAGGCGTGAAGAAGCTTTCGGCGCGGCACACGTTCATCATTAATCCCGAGGGAGTGATCGTAAAGGAATATCTGGATGTGAAGCCGGGCGAGCACAGCACGGAAGTGCTGAAAGATCTCGCGGCGCTGCAGGCACAGGCCGGAAGCAAGTAGCCCGCGATTCTGTTTCGCGGTGATTTTCGAGCGGGGGCGCGGTTAGCCCTCGCTTTTTTTGGGGGGAGTGGCGGCGTGGCCGGCCCGGCGTTTCCCTTAACGAGCCCGCTGACATTTCTTGCTCATCCAACTTGCAGTGGTGCGACAATCTCCACCGGCTACCATCGACCACTGAGGGGACCACAATGAAGACATCGAAGTTGCTCACCATCGCATTTGGTTTCGCGATTCTCGTCGGCCTCGCTCCGATCGCAGGCGCGCGGCAGGACGCATCCACTCCGCAAACGCCTCCGCCATCCGCTGCACCTTCGGGATCGCACACCGGCGGACACCACGGGAAGATGAGCGCAGACACTCCGGAAGACGACCCGGCGCTCAACTTGACCGACGACCAGAAATCCAAAATCGATGCGATACGCGCGGATACGAAAGATCAGATGAAGGCCATCAATAAGGACACCACGCTGAGCGACACCGATAAGGAAGCGAAGGTGAAGCAGCTGCGGAAGACTTCGCGGGCGCAAGTGTGGGCAATTCTGACGCCGGATCAGCAGAAAACCTGGATGGCGGACGCTCGGGCTCAGCGGGAAGCGAGGAAGTCGGGCGGAGCGCCGCAGTAGTAGATGCTCTAAAATACTTTTACGGCAAGGCTTGAATGCCGGCTGGGTCGCACACCTGGCCGGCATTTTTGTATTTGGGGTGCTGGTTCGTACGAAATGGTGGCTTCGGCGCGACGCACCCGTTTAAGAAGAAAAGGACGCTAGACCCGGAACGGCAGCGGCAAAAAATGTTTAGTTTTCGCGTGCGCGAAAGAGGCGAGGATGGCCGTGAAAAAATATGCAGGTGTGTGCATATTCTGCTTGCATCGCGCACGATTCGCCGTATTCTGTTTTTCGCGAACTCGCTCCAACCAAACGACTTGAGAGAGCGAGGATCGCAGACGGAGGACGCGACAAAAAATTGAGTACCCTTTCCCTGCCAGCCCAATTTCCCGCCGGGGCGATTCCTTCCACAAAAAAGAAAACTGCGAAGCTCACACTGTGGCCTCTGGTTGCCGCGACTTTTTTTATGGTGTCCGGCGGAACCTACGGCACCGAAGACATTATTAGCGGCGCGGGTTACGGCCGCGGAATTTTGCTGCTGCTCGTCACGCCGATTCTGTGGAGCTTGCCGACGGCGTTCATGATCGGCGAACTTTCGAGCGCGCTGCCCGAAGAGGGCGGCTACTACGCGTGGGTGCGCCGCGGACTCGGAAATTTCTGGGGATTTCAGGAAGCGTGGCTTTCGATCGTAGCCAGCATCTTTGATATGGCGATTTATCCGACGCTTTTCGTCGCGTATTTGACGCGTTTGATTCCGTGGTTCGCGGTCGGGCATCGCGGACTGATGGTCGGGCTCGGCGTAGTCGGCGTTTGCGCGCTGATGAATATCGCGGGCATTCGCGTGGTAGCGATCAGCTCACTGTGGCTTTTCTTTTTGCTGTCGCTTCCCTTCGTGGCGATCGTGCTGATCGCGCCGCTGAAAATCGGCGCGCTGGCGGGAGCGGCGGTGGCGCCGGCGAAGACGGACGTTGGTCTGATCGGCGGATTGCTGATCTGCATGTGGAATTACATGGGCTGGGACAACGCTTCGACGATCGCGAAGGAAGTGAAGCGGCCGCAGCGCACGTACCCGCGCGCGATGATGGTGGCGGTGGTCGTGGTGGCGGTCACATACGTGCTGCCGTTTGCGGCGATGTGGCTGACGGGCATCAAGGCGTCGGCGTTTGAAACCGGATCGTGGGCGGACATCGCGGGACTGATGGGCGGCCTCATCGGCGGGCCGATGATGGCGCGCGCGTTTCGAGTGGCGCTGGTGCTGGGCGGAATGATGAGCGCGTTCGGGATGTTTAACGCGCTAGTGATGAGCTATTCGCGCGTGCCGCTGGCGATGGCGCAAGACGGGATGCTGCCGAAAGTTTTTGCGAAGATGACCAAGCGCACCGATGCGCCTTGGGTTTCGATCGTGGTGCTGGCGGTGTGCTGGGCGCCGTGCTTGCTGCTTGGGTTCGAGCGGCTCGTGTCGCTGGACGTCCTTCTATATGGCATGAGTTTGATGCTCGAATTCGTGGCGCTGGTGGCGCTGCGGATTAAGGAGCCGGAGCTGAAGCGACCGTTCAAGGTGCCGGGCGGAATGATTGGCGCGGTGCTGCTCGGCTTGTTTCCGCTGGCGCTGCTGGTGATTTCGGTGGTCCATGGCGAAGAGGAGCGGATTCTCGGAATGAGCGGGCTCACGTTTGGAATGATCCTGATCGCGGGCGGATTTGCGACGTGGGGCGTGAAGACGCTGATCGAGAAGGGGCGTTCTTCGAGTGGCAGCGCGCCGACGACGGGACTGCAGCGCGCGGCGTAATCGCGCTTTCGCGAGAATTCTCCGAATAAATTTTGGACGCGCTTCGTGGGCAGGCGGCGAAGTGTACTTGGACCGTTCCGGATCGGGACGAACGCACGGCGCTGGTTGGCGGCTGCGCGTTCGGGCAATTCTGATATGCTTTTCGGCGTGCGACGATCGCTCGTTCCCCTGATTCTCGCTTTCGCGGCGTGTCTCGCCGTGTTCGCGACACCGGGAATATCGCAGCAGAACGCACCTGCCTCTCCCCAACAGCCGGCCGACCAGCAATCCGGCGGCGTTTCGCAGCAGGCTCCCGCGTCGGGCGCGACGCCGCTGGCCGGCGCGGCGACGCAGAGTTTGCCTCTCCCTCAAACACCCGCAACGGAACCTGTGCATTACGGCCCGATGATCGTGATCAATCCCGCGCATGGCGGAACGGATACCGGCGCGCGCGGCGAAAACGGGCTCACCGAAAAGGAGCAGGTGCTGATTCTGGCGCGGATGCTGCGCAGCGACCTGGAGCGCAACGGATTCCACGCGATCTTGACGCGCAACGACGATTCGAATCCCTCGTATGAGGACCGTGCGGGCGTGGCGAACGCGTATCGCGACGCAATTTTTGTGAGCCTGCACGTGGCATCGACCGGGAAATTCGGGACCGTGCGCGCTTACAGCTACGAGGCTGTGGCGCCGGATGCGACGGCCGAGGATGACAATCCCGCGGCTCCGCGGCTGCCGAATGGGCTGGTGCCGTGGGAGCAGGCGCAGCAACCGCATGTGGACGCGAGCAGGAAACTGGCCGACCTGCTGCAATCGCAATTTGCGATCAAATTTTCGGGGTCGCCACAGTCGGCGGCTCAGTATGCGGTGCGGGATTTGCGTTCGGTGAATGCGCCGGCGGTGGCAGTGGAAGTCTCATCGGTGGCCGTCCCCGATGCGAATTCGCTGCTGGCGCTGGGTAGCCCGCTGTCGCTAGCGGTGGTGCGCAGCTTGCAGCTGTTCCGGCCGGCGCCGGCTGCGACTGCACCCGCACAGGTTTCCGGCGGGGCTTCGGCTCCAGGCGGGGCGCAGCCGTGACGCGAAACCTAAAAATCACGATCGCGATACTCATGGTGGCGGTGGTGATCGGTTTGCTCAGTTTGCGCGGACTCAGCAATCGCATCGCGCGGCTGCAGGAAAATCCCACCAGCGAAGAACAGGCGCGCCGCGCACTGCTCACGCCGAAAGTTTCAACGCCTACCGACGTGCTCTCGCGGGCGAAGATTTATTGGGCGGACGGAACGGACTCAACGGCGCCGACGGAAGTGGAGCTGTCGCTTTCGGCCGAACCTGCACAGCGCGCGCGGCAGGTGATGGATACGCTGATCACCGAAGCGCCGACGCCGGAGCAACGCACGCTGCCCGAAGATACGTCGTTGATGGGCTTTTATTTGTTGCCGGATGGCACGGCGGTGGCGGATTTTTCGGATTCGCTGTCGTCGGAAACGCCGTCTGGAATTTTGAGCGAGCGGTTGGCGGTGGATTCGATCGTGCAGACGCTCAAGAGCAATTTGCCTACGGCGCGGCGGCTAAAAATTCTGATTCACGGGCAGGAGGTCGATACGCTGGCCGGGCACGTGGACCTCACTGGATTTTTTGAGTTGAATCCGCCGGTCGCTGCGCCGGCGACGGTGGTGACGCCGAGCGTTGGGGCGACCACATCGGCTGCGCCGGCGCACTAGGTCGAAAGCGAAGAGAGGTCCTTCGCTTCGCTCAGGATGACGCGGCTTAAAGGCAAGCCGCGCTAAAAACCGAAGGCAACGGCAACGGTCGGGATGCGATGAGACGTTGAGGTTGCGACCAAGTTGAAAAGGGACTTATGAGCGGACCGCACGATCCAATTCGCGTGGGAATGATCGGATACGGCTTTGTTGGGAAGACGTTTCACGTGCCGTTGATTCAGGCCGTGCCGGGATTGAAGCTCGCGTTCGTGGGCTCGACGCAGCCGGATAAAGTTCACGCTGATATTCCCGGCGCGACGGTGATCGCCGATCGCGATTCGGTGGCGACGCACCCCGATGTGGATCTGGTGGTGATCGCGAGCACGAACGAGACACATTTGCCGCTGGCGAAAGCAGCGCTGCTCGCCGGAAAAGACGTGGTGGTCGATAAGCCGTTCACGATCACGCTTGCAGATGCACGCGAGCTGGCCGCGCTGGCGGAAAAGCAGGGCAAGCTGCTCGCCGTGTTTCAGAACCGCAGGTGGGATAGCAGCTTTCTCGGGGCGAAGAAAGTCCTGCACGAAGGGCTGCTCGGCGAAATTTCGCACTACGAATCGCACTACGACCGATATCGTCCGAATGTGCGGGTGAGATGGCGCGAGTTGCCGGGGCCGGGCGGCGGGCTTTGGTATGACCTCGCGCCGCACCTTGTCGATCAGGCGCTGCTGTTGATGGGGCTGCCAGACGCGGTGTTGGCGAATTTCGCGATGCAGCGCGACGGCGCGCAGACCGAAGATTGGGCGCACGTGGAGCTGATCTACCCCAAAGCGCGCGCGATTCTGCACACGTCGGTGCTGGTGGCCGGCGGCGTGCCGAACTTTATCATTCACGGCATACGCGGAAGCTGGGTGAAGTACGGACTCGACGTACAGGAAAAGGGGCTGATGGCGGGCGAAAAGCCGGGCGGGCCGGGCTGGGGCGTCGATCCTCTGCGCGCAACTTATTATGACGGCGCCGCGGGCACGCAAACAGAGATGGCGGTGCCTGACGGCAACCAGACTTTATTTTACTCCGGCGTGCGCGACGCGATTCTGGGCAAAGGCGCGAATCCCGTGCCGCCCGCGCAAGCTGTGGCCGTGATGGCTGTGATCGAGACTGCGATTCAATCCGCGAAGGAAGGCCGCATGCTGGACTTCCTGTTGACCAATGAGGAGCGTGCCGCGTGGGCGCAAACGAAGACATAGCCAGGATCGCGCTGCAGGAAAAGGAATTGGTGTTCGCCACATTCGATTTCGATGTGGCGTGGGAACTGGGCTCGAAGCTGCGGGCGCTGGCAGTGACGCGCAAATTTCCAATCGCGATCGATATCCGCCGCTTCGGCGGGCAACCGCTTTTTTTCACCACGCTCACGGGTACAGCGCCGACGAACGCTGAATGGGTCCGGCGCAAAAGCAATGTGGTGGAGATGCTTCACAAGAGCTCGTATCGCGTGACGCTCGAGCAACAACGCAAGAACACGAGCCTCGCGGACAAGTACGCGCTGCCGCCGGCGGATTACGCGGAAGCGGGCGGAAGTTTTCCGCTGAACGTTCGCGGCGCGGGGATTATCGGCAGCGTCACAATCTCCGGTCTGCCTCAGCGCATGGACCATGAAACCGTGGTCGAGGGATTGTGCGCGCATCTCGGCAAGGATTACAGCACGCTGAAGTTGGGCGAAGATCAAACCGCTGAGCCATAACGCTGCAGAGCACGGAGTCTGTGGCGTTCTCTTGGTGAAGTGTGCACGGCTGCGAATCGTTGACAGTTTCTGTGGCAGTCGTCAAACTGTTCGGCGATGCGATGGGGAGCGGCGTGGTGAGCGACAACGGAGACTTGGGACTGAGAATCGACGGGCGGGCGTTTGACCAGATGCGGCCGGTGCGCATTACGCCGGATTTTATTCCGCACGCAGAAGGCAGCGCGCTGATCGAGGCCGGGCACACGCGCGTGATCGTCACCGCGACGGTGGAAGACGGCGTTCCGGGATTTCTGAAAGGCACGGGCAAAGGCTGGGTGACGGGCGAGTACGGCATGCTGCCGCGCTCGACGGAAAGCCGCACGCCGCGCGAATCGAGCCGCGGCAAACAGTCTGGCCGCACGCTGGAAATTCAGCGCATGATCGGACGCGCGTTGCGAGCCGTGACGGATTTGAAGGCGCTCGGAGAACGTACGGTATGGCTCGATTGTGACGTGATTCAGGCCGACGGCGGCACGCGCACGGCTTCTGTGACGGGCGCGTACGTAGCGCTCGCACTCGCGCTTGAGCGGATGGTCGCAGCGGGTATCATGCGCAAGAATCCGCTGATGGATTATCTGGCGGCCACGAGCGTAGGCATCGTGAACGACGAGTTGCTGCTCGACCTCGCGTACGAGGAAGATTCTGCCGCTCAAGTGGACATGAATGTGGTGATGACCGGCGCGGGCTCGTTCGTTGAGGTGCAGGCGAGCGCCGAAGGCCGGCCATACTCCGACATCGAGCTGCAAGACTTGCTGCATCTTGCTGCGGGCGGCATCCGGCAATTGATCGACAAACAGCGCGAATTGCTGCAGATGAAATTCGTCGCGCGCTCGGCATAGTTTAAGACCGCGCAACGCGCGAAGGGCACGAACCTGAAACTTTACCTCGCCTCATCCAACGCCGGAAAATTGCGCGAGTTCACCGAGCTCGCCGCTGAATCTCCCACGCAGGGATTCGAAATCGCCGCGCTTCCGGAATTTTCAGAATTCCCGCTATATGACGAAACCGCTTCGACATTTGCAGAGAACGCCGCGGGAAAAGCGCTTCACTACAGCCAATTCACGAGCGACGCGATTCTCGCGGACGATTCGGGACTGGTAGTACCTGCCCTGGGTGGCGCGCCGGGCGTTCATTCGGCGCGCTATGCCGGGCCGGGGGCGAGCGACGCCGATCGCGTGGCCAAATTGCTCGGCGAAATGAAGGACATCACAGGAGATGCGCGGCGAGCACGGTTTGTATGCGTGATCGTGATCGCCAAGCAGGGCCGCGCGCTTTCTGTGGTCTCCGATGCGTGCGAAGGCGCAATCGTGGCTGCGCCGCGCGGGACGAACGGCTTCGGGTATGACCCCGTGTTCTTGTTCCCTGAAATCGCTAAAACCTACGCCGAAGCCTCGAATAGCGAGAAAAACAGGCTCAGCCACCGGGGCAAGGCCTTCCGTAAAACGATGTATGTCCTTTCTTCCACAAAAGCTGTTACCTTCTGACCAGTCAGACATCTAAAAAAGGGTCGATCCGAAACGACCTGCCCCGCGTCCCGAGCGGGGAGCGCGAAAAATCGCCACACATTGCAGAGAGGTGAAATATGGCTGCCTCTAGCGCCACGCTGAAAAAAGAATCGGAAATATTGCTGGAGCGCTTGGCCGAAGCGCGCGAGCGAACCGACGCGATTTTCGCTGTGCTGACTCCGAATGCGTATTACGACCGGCCGATTCCCGAGCGGCACCGGTTGATTTTTTATTTCGGCCATTTGGAAGCGTTTGACTGGAATTTGTTGAGCGGCCCGCTGGGGCTGACGTCGCGCGAGGCGGATTTCGACAAGCTTTTCGCGTTTGGAATCGATCCTGTGGATGGCGGATTGCCGACCGACCAATCGGGCGATTGGCCTTCGATTGCACGCGTCGAGCAGTACAGGCGGCAAGTGCGCGATCGCATCGATGAAGCGCTGCGCCTGCAGGATCTTTCCGCGTCGCACGATGCTGGGCTCGCGGACGGCACGCTGTTGAATGTGGCGATCGAACACCGGTTGATGCACGCCGAGACGCTCGCGTATTTGATTCACAACGTTCAAGTGGATCGCAAGATTCCGCAGCCGGCACCCGTAGCCGATGCGCACCGCGCGCCGGTGACCCACAGTGTGGCGATTCCCGCCGGGTTCACCACACTGGGCCAAAAACGCGCGCCCGCAAATTTCGGCTGGGACAATGAATTCGAAGCGCAGCAAGTGATCGTGCCCGGATTTTCGATCGATGCGTACCCGGTGACCAACGCGGACTTTCTCGTTTTCATGGAAGATGGCGGCTACGAGACGCAGCGCTTCTGGAAGCCGGAGGATTGGGCGTGGCGCAAGGAACAAAACATTACGCATCCGCACTACTGGAGCGCGTCTGAAACTCCGGACGCATCGGAACCGGAGCTTCGTTGGGTTCAGCGTGTGATGTTTGGAGCGGTGCCGCTGCCGCTTTCCTGGCCGGTGTATGTGAGCCATGCGGAAGCGTCCGCGTATGCGCGATGGGCCGGCAAAAAATTGCCGACCGAGGAGCAATGGCAGCGCGCGGCGTATGGAACGAATGAGTCCCGGGAACGTTTATATCCGTGGGGCGATGACGAGCCGGAATCGACGCACGGCAATTTCCATCACCAGCGGTGGGATCCCACGGCCGTGGATGCGCATCCGGAAGGCGCGAGCGCCTTTGGCGTTTACGACTTGCTCGGCAACGGATGGGAATGGACCTCGACGCCGTTTGCGCCGCTCCCCGGATTCGAGCCGCATCCTTTCTATAAGGGATACTCGGCGGATTTTTTTGATGGGAAACATTTTGTGATGAAGGGCGGGTCTTCGCGCACGGACGTGTGCATGCTCAGGCGATCGTTCCGCAACTGGTTCCAGCCACACTACCCTTACGTCTTCAGCAGCTTCCGCTGCGTGGAGGAATAGAAATGGCTTCAGCACCGAGAATGGTTCCGTCGGCGGTTCCTCCCCCCGCGGAAATCGCGGAATTCTGCAGCGACGTTGTGCTCGGCTTAAGTCAGCCGGGGCAGAAAGAGCTGCCGTCGAAATATTTGTACGACGAGGTGGGCTCGGCGCTGTTCGATGTGATTTGCGTGCTGCCTGAATACGGTTTGAGCCGCGCGGGCATGCGTTCTCTGGTGCGAAACGCGCCGGAGATTGTTGCTGCGTTGCCGACGCCGGTGATCGTGGCCGAGCTGGGCAGCGGCAGCGGGCAAAAGACCCGCGTGATTCTGGAGGCGCTCGCGAAGCGCCAGCGCGTAAATTACTACCCCATCGATATTTCCGGCACGGCGTTGAGCCGCTGCGAGCGAGAGATCGGCCAGATCGACCAGGTGAGCATCGTCGGTTTCGAGCGAGCCTATATTGAAGGGTTGCGCGAAGTGGCGGCGCGGCGTCGCGAGGGCGAGAAAATTTTTGTGCTGTTCCTGGGCAGCACGATCGGAAATTTCGACCGCCCTGCGGGCGATCAATTTTTGCGGGAAGTCCGTGCGATTCTCGGCGAGGGCGATGCGCTGCTGCTGGCGACGGACCTTGAAAAGTCTATACCGCAACTGGTGACGGCCTACGCCGATCCGGCGGGCGTGACTGCCGCGTTCAACAAGAATATCTTGGCGCGACTGAATCGCGAGCTGGGCGCGGATTTCGATTTGGACCAGTTCGAGCACCTGGCGCGCTATGACATGGCGGAACGCCGCGTGGAGATGCATTTGCGGTCGAAGGCGTGGCAGCGCGTGACCATCGGCGCGGCCGGATTCCGCTTCTACATGCGCGAGGGCGAGACGATCTGGACGGAAAGCTCGCACAAATACAACCCTTGTGAAGTCGTGGCGATGGGTGAACGCACCGGTTATCGCTGCGCAGCGCAGTGGATCGATCAGGAGTGGCCGTTCGCGCAGAGCCTGTTCTTCGCTGTGTAACTGGCGGCGCGGACCGAGTAAGCTCGCGCCGGTCGGGATGTATGTGTATCCCGCTGTGATATTCTTCGCGGGATGAAAACCATAAAAAAGAAATCTGCGGCGAAAGCGGCCGCGCGTGTGTCGAAGGGTGCGCCGGCGGTGGCTGCTGGCACCGCTCGCATGCGGCTGCGCGGCACCAATCCCCTTCGCGTAAAGGCGATTCTCGAAGGCCTGGACGAAATGTATCCCGCCGCATCGTGCGAGCTGAAGCACGACAATCCCTTTCAGCTGCTCATTTCGACGATCATGTCCGCGCAATGCACCGACGTGCGCGTGAACGAAGTAGCGAAAACTTTGTATGTGAAGTATCCGACGCCCGAGCATTTCGCCTATGCGAACCCGAGTGAACTCGAGCAGGACATCCGGCCGACGGGATTTTTCCGCAATAAAACGAAGTCGATCATGGGTGCGTCGATGGCCATCGTCGAAACGTTTAAGGGCCAGGTGCCGCAGACCATGGACGAGCTGCTGACGCTGCCTGGCGTCGCGCGGAAAACCGGGAACGTGGTGCTGGGCTCGGGATTCGGGATCGCGTCCGGCGTGGTGGTGGATACGCACGTGATCCGCCTCTCAAACCGCCTCGACCTGACGAAACACCAAGACCCGAAGAAGATCGAAGTGGACCTGATGAAGATTCTCCCGCAGGACAAGTGGGTCCAATTCTCGCACCAGCTCATCTGGCACGGCCGCCGCCTATGCGTAGCCCGCAAACCGCGCTGCGCCGAATGCAAGCTCGAGCACCTCTGCTACGCCAAAGACAAAACTGTTTAGTTGATGGCGCTTCGTCGGCTGATTTTTCGCCTATTCGTGACGCAACGCGAGCATGGGATCGACTGCCATGGCGCGGCGGGCCGGGATGTAGCCGGCCAGGAGCGCTACGGTAGCCAGCGCGATGCCCACGGCGGCTAGCGTGAGCGGATCGTTCGCGGAAACGTTGAAGAGCAGATGCGCGATCAGATGCGACGCGGCCAGTGCGCACGGCACCCCGACGAGGAGGCCTGCTACGGCGAGCAGAAGCGTTTCGCGCAGAATCATGCGCAGCACGCTATGGCGTGACGCGCCCAGCGCCATGCGAATGCCGATTTCGTGCGTGCGGCACGAGACAGAGTAGGAGATCACGCCGAAAATTCCCGTCGCTGCGAGGACCAGGGCCATGGCGGCGAAAAGGCCGATCAGCATGGTGCGGAATCGCGGCTGAGCGACGGACTCTTCGAGTTCGTCCGGCATTTTTTTCACATCATTCACGGGGAGATCTTTGTCGATCTTTGCGACGCTGCGTTGGAGCGCTGCCGTAACGTTCGTTGTGCTCATCGGGCTGCGCACGACAACGCCCGCGCCCGGTAGCGGCGCTTGCGCAAATGGAACGTACATCATCGGGCCGGGATTTCTGTCCAGCGCGACGTCTCGCACGTCGCCGACCACACCCACAATTTCGCGCGGCCTGCCGGGATCGGGCGGAAAGCTGAACGACAGCTGCTTGCCGATTGGGTCTTCGTTGGGGAAATAGCGCTGGGCGAGCGTCTTGCTGATCAGCGTCACGCGCGCGGAGTCCATCGCGTCGTGCGCGTTGAAGTTGCGCCCGGCGAGCAGCGGGATTTGCATCACGCGAAAATACTCGGGGCTCACGGCGACGTAGTCGGCGGTTTGCAGCGCGTCCGGTGCGAGCGGCGGTGCTCCCACGATTTCGAAGCCGAGATTGACGACGCCGTCGGTAACCGGCATCGGCACGGCTAAAGCTGAGTCCTGCATGCCCGGCTCGGATTGCACCTGCGCGAGCAGCTGTGTGCCGAATTCGTTCCACTTCTCAGGCGTCGCGTACTCGAAACGCGGCAGCGAAATATCGCCTTTCACTACGTTCTGCGGCTGAAACCCGGGATCGCTGGCCATCATTTTCGAGAAGCTGCGCAGGAGCAATCCCGCCGTGACGAGCAGCACCATCGCCAGTGCGATCTCCGCAGCCGCAAGCACGCTGCGCATTTTTCGCCGGCCGCCGCTTTCGCCGGACCGGCCAGTGCCTTCGCGCAAGTTATTTTGGAGATCGCCGCTCGCTGCGAAGAGCGCGGGCGCAAGTCCGAATCCGACGCTTGCGATGAGAGACAGCGCGAGCGCGAAGCCGAGGACAAAACGATCGACGCGAATCGCGTTCACACGCGGCACCGATTCCGGCAGCATCGCGCTAAGCGCCACGACGCCCCAGTACGCGAGTGCAACGCCAGCGATGCCACCGAGAAGACCTAGCACCGCCGTCTCGCTGAGCAATTGGCGAACGATTCGCGCGCGACCAGCGCCGAGCGCGACGCGCACAGCCATTTCCCGCGCGCGCGAGGTGGCGCGGGTGAGCAGCAAGTTTGCGATGTTGGCGCAGGCGATGAGCAGCACGAGGCCGACCGCACCGAGCAGCGCAAACAGCGCGACGCGCACGTCGCCGGTCATCACGTTCTGCAGCGGCGCGACGGAAATCAGCCAGTCGCGATTTTCCGGAAAATCTTTCGCCATGCGCGCAGCGAGCCCGTCCATTTCTGCTTGTGCCTGCGCCATTGAGACGCCGGGCTTCATCCGCGCGTTGACGCCGAGCCAGTGGCCGCCGCGCCGATCCATCCAGCCGCCGAACAGCGGATCCTGCGGCAGCGGCACCCAGAGCTGCTCGCTTTCGGTGAGCCGCGGGAAGCGGAAACGGCTCGGCATTACGCCGACGACGGTGAATTCTTTTTTATCCAGCTCGATCGATTGGCCGATGATGGCCGGATCGCCGTGAAAGATGCCGCGCCACAAATTTTCGCTCAGTACCACGACGGGTGCGCCGCCAACTTTCGCGTCTTCGGGCGTGAATACGCGGCCGAGCAGCGGTTGCTCGCCGAATACTTGGAAGAATTCACCGGTGACGACCGAGGCGTTCATCATCGCGGGCTCGCCGCGACCGGTCAGCGTGAGCTGGTGCGAATTGCTGCCGGCGACGGCGGCGAAAATGTCGCTGTCGCGGCGGAGATCTTCGAGGTTGAGGTAGGACCAGCCGCCAATCCTGCTGCCCTTCTCGCTCACCGGATACTGCGAAACGTTGTACAGCTCGCTGGGCCGCGGGTACGGCAGCGGCTTCAGCAGCACGGCGTACACCACGCTGAAGATCGCAGTATTTGCGCCGATGCCGAGCGCGAGCGTGAGCACGGCGACGGCGGTGAATCCCGGATTCTTGCGCAGCATGCGCAGCGCGTAGCGCACATCCTGAGCGAGCGTTTCGAGAAACGGCAGACCGCGCAGTTCGCGATTCGTTTCGCGAAGCTGCGATTCGCAGCCAAGTTGCAATCGCGCGGCGCGACGCGCTTCTTCGGGCGGCATTCCGCGGCGCTCGTTTTCATCCGCGAGCATGGCGAAGTGCGACGCGAGTTCCTGCTCGAACTCGTCGTCGGCCGTACCGCCGCGACCTGCGAAGGCGCCTTTCACGCGCGCGTATGCGGCTTTGACCGCAGCCCACACGTCAACCGCGCTCCGCGACACGCAGCACCCGTCCGACGATTCCCGAAATCCGCTCCCACTCGGCTGTTTCGGCGTGCAGCTGTTTGCGTCCTGCCTTGGTGATCGAGTAGTACTTGGCCTTGCGATTGTTGTCGGAGGTGCCCCACTCGCTCGCGATCCAGCCTCGCTGGCCAAGCCGCACCAGCGACGCGTAAATCGTGCCCTGATTGATCTCGAGTGCGGACTGGCTGAGCTGCTCGATGCGCCGCGCGATGCCGTAACCGTGCAGCGAGCCCATCGCGGCAAGCGTCTTCAGGACCATCAGGTCGAGAGTACCCTGCAAAATTTCGGAGCGCTCGGCAGCCATCGGCCCTCCTGTGGCTTATGCACAGGAGTATGCGCGCGGTTCGTGTGGCCTGTCAACAGGAGTTCAAGAGCGCGCGACTTCCCTTATACTGTTATGCACT
Organism: uncultured Acidobacteriota bacterium; assembly: GCA_963702125.1. Taxonomy (GTDB): domain Bacteria; phylum Acidobacteriota; class Terriglobia; order Acidiferrales; family UBA7541; genus Palsa-295. The sequence goes on along the minus strand of OY969716.1, from coordinate 327,615 downwards.
CGCCTGTCGGGGCGTAGCGCAGCCTGGTAGCGCGCCTGCCTTGGGCGCAGGAGGTCCCGAGTTCAAATCTCGGCGCCCCGACCAGAATTTACTTGCGGTTTTAATTCCGGCTACCGGTCGCGTTCTTCGTCCGGCATTTCAGCGTCGAGTTCCGACACACCGCCGTGTATTGGGAATTAGAGATTAGGGTGCCGATGTTGGGCCATGTTTCCCGCCTCGACCAATAGTCCGAGCCGAAGAATCGTCGCTTCGTCCAGCCATCGCGAAACCAGTTGCACATTGATCGGCAGTCGCTCCGCGCTGAAGGTAAACGGTACGGAGAGCGCGGGCAAGCCTACAAGGTTGAACGGCACGGTAGCGCGCATCATGTGCGTCGACGGCACCTTTTCACCGTTGATGGTGTATTCCTGAAGTCCAGGAAGCGGAGCGGTGAACGGAATTACGGGACAAAGCAGCGCGTCGTACTTCTGAAAATATCCCGCAAATGCTCCCTTAAGCTGGTCCACTTTCATTTCAGCGTCTATGTAGTCCCCCAGTGAAGGTTCTCGCCAATTCACATAGCTCTTCCCAATGAAGTGCAGCTCCGATTCCCGGTTCCCGACAAACCGTCGAACATAGCGTCCCAGTTCAGCGCCGAAAAGAGTCATAGCGGGTTCGAAGTAATTGTTTTGCTCGAGCAGCGGCAGGTGAACTGGTTCGACCTCGCATCCCAGTCGCTGCAACAGTTCTGCTGCGTCAGCAACGGCGTTCGCGACTTCACGATCCACGGGCCCAAAACCGGGCTCGACCAGCCAACCGACGCGCAATGCCTTCCCGGCGATCGGTTCATCGGCGGGTCCAGCATTTTTGGAGTAAATCGCGAGGCCATCGATACCGTCTGGTCCTTGCATGATGGAAAATGCCGTCGTGATGTCGCGGACGCTGCGTGCGAGCGGCCCGATGTGAAAGTAACGGTTAAGCACCTCCGGCCAATGTCCCGTGTACGGAATGCGACCGTGCGTCGCTTTCAGCCCGACAATGCCTGTGAGCGCAGCCGGTCCACGAACCGAAATCGCAAGGTCACTACCGATGCCGATAGGCGAGAGGCCGGCAGCGATTGCAGCGGACTCTCCTCCGCTCGAGCCACCCGGCGTGCGTTCCAAATTCCACGGATTTCTCGACAAACCTGTAACGAGATTGTCTGTTTCTTGCCAAGCCGAGAATTCAGGAAGGTTAGTTTTGGCGAGAGGAATCGCGCCAGCCGCCTTGAAACGTGTCACAACAGTGGCATCCTTTTCGGGAATATTTCCGGCGAAGATTTTCGATGCCCGCTGCGTCAGTACGCCCGACGTGTCGATGGCGTCTTTGATCGTGAATGGCACGCCGTGGAGAGTGCCAAGCGCCTCGCCGTTTTTCACGGCCCTGTCCGCCATATCTGCGGCCGCGAGGGCATCCGCCGCCATCAAGGTTACAATCGCGTTGATCTTTGGGTTGACGGTCTTGATCCGGTCGAGATGCGCCTGCACGACTTCGCGCGAGGACAACTGCTTTGTTCGAATCAGCGCGGCGAGTTCTGTCGCATCCTTGAAATAAGTTGCTTGCGTGTCGGACGTCAAAGGGACTGCGAGAGTCTTTCCAGCAGTGGCCATGAGGTTTCTCCAGTTGGGCGGGCGGTCAGTGAATGAGCTTCGTCTTCGATATGAATAGGGATGCGGCCTAAAGCAGGTGTCGGCGAGTGGTGCGACTATTCAGTCGGCGGTACCGATGAGAACGTGACTCAGAACGTCGCTTTTTCCAGAGGCGAAACATGCGCTGACAAGGAGGGAAGGCCTCACGGATCCCTAAGCTTTGGCTGGAACCCTAACTCTCTGATGCATTCGCCGACCAAAAGTCGCAGGAATTCTGAAATCGGTAGGCGGATGGTAATAAATCGAATTCATGTACTTGATTTCGCTAGTTCGTCGTTCTCGAACCGGCGATCAGAATGTCCACGAGCCGCCGCGCGCTCTGCTGCCAATCCGGGCCAGCGGCAACGTTCGCGACTCCCACAAGAGCGCGAATCAGGTCGATCGGATCGAGATCCTTGCGGATGTCGCCGTTCTTTACCGCGCGCGCCACGAGAGTGCGAGCCGCCTGGCGCATTTGCACATACGACGCTTCGAAAATCTTCTTCGGATCGCCGAGCAGCGTGTTCAACGCCGGCGCGATCACCTGTTTCGCCGCGATCGCATCGACGAAAAGGAACAGCCACGCCCGCAACGCTTCCACAGGCGGAAACTTCTCCGCCAGCGTCGATTCCGCCGCGGCCAGGCTCTCGATTTCGTTGCGGTAAACCGCCTTCAGCAGATCTTCACGCGTGGGAAAGTGGCGATAGAGTGTGCCGGGGCCCACCCCGGCCTGCTTGGCAACGTCGTCCAGACTGGTGCTGGCGCCGTGGCGCGTGAAGGCTTCTTTCGCGACTTCGAGGATGCGTTCGCGATTGCGCTGCGCGTCGGCGCGAGGCTTGCGTGCGGAGATTTTGGGGCGCTTGGTCGGCATAGCAAACGGCTGGCAGATCGATGTCGCCACCTGCGAGCAATGACAGGCGGAGACATCCTCCATTTACTATACCAGTTTTGAACGCCATTGAGGAAGTTACGGGCTTGGCGCGGCCAGCCCCGGATTTGCGAGATTAAGAAGCTGCTTTGCTCACCGTTGTGCCCACGCAAGTTTCATCGCCTTTTTCGAAGACCTGGCGCAACTCGCACTCGCCCGGTCCGGCAATTTTCAGGAATTTGCGGCACAGCTCGATGGCTTCGGCTTTCGACGCCGCTTTCATGATCGCGAAGCCGCCGACGACTTCCTTGGACTCGGTGAAGGGTCCGTCTTTCGCCGTGATTTCGTCGCCATCGCGGCGAACGCGAGCGCCGAGCGCGCTGGGCAGACAGCCTTCCGTGGCAACGAGCCACCCGGCCTTGAAGCCTTCCTCGATCAACTTCCCCATCTGAGCCATTTCGTCTTGCGTTGGCGGCGTGTTGCGCTCGACCGTTTTATAAATGCTGATAAATTTCATGTGTCGCTCCTGGACGTGAGATGGGAACAATCGGCTGCGCGAGCTGTTCCCGAGCTGGAATTTGTTTCCGCTCTATTTAGACGTCGAACGAGCAGCTTCGAAATCGACACACATCGCAAAATATTTTTTAAATTCCTGCGTGACGCCGAGGCACCAGAATCGTAAATCGTTTACTGCACGACGGGCAAACTCACGAAGCTCGCTGTGTCTCCCGACCGCCAGATGCGCTGCGTGGCCTTCTGATAATCGCCGGGCTTCGCATCAAAAATATTCGGCACGTAGGTTTGCGGGTTGCGGTCGTACAGCGGAAAAAGCGTCGATTGCACCTGCACCATGATCCGGTGCCCCGGCAGAAAAACGTGGTTCACCGTCGGCAAGCCGAACTGAAAGAGCAGCGGCTGATTCGCTGCAAGCGGCTCGGGCTTTTCGAAGCTCGTGCGGTAGCGGCCGCGGAAGATGTCCGTCGCGATCGGTTGTTCGTATCCGCCAAGCGCGGCCTGCGCGGAATATACACCGGGATAAACGTCGATCAGTTTCACGGCCCAGTCGCTGTCGGTACCGCTAGTCGAAGCGTAGAGGTGCACGACGGGCGCACCGCTCACACGCACGGCGGCTGTCAGCGGCTCGGTCATGTAGGTGAGCACGTCAGGACGGCCGTCCACGAAGCGCTGATCGGTAACGAGCCATGTGCGCCATGCGTCGTTGTCGGCCGGGTTCACCGGGCGCGGACGGTACGGGACTGGCTTCGCGGGATCCGAAACGTATTCGTCGTACTTCGCGGCGTCACTCGCATTACTAGACGGCGCGTCAAACGACAGCGCATGGCTGGCCGCAAGATACAGCGGCTTCGATTTGGACGGGCAGCCCTGTTCGCATACCGGCGGCCACGATTGAAATTTGTCCCAGTGATTTTCGCCGGTGTTGTAAATCGCGACGGGCGCGATGTTCGCCTTCGGCGCGCCCTCCACTAAATACTGCTTGAAGAACGGCAGCACCATATCGCGGCGGAACTGCAGCGTGGTATTGCCGTTCCACAAGAACGGCCCGAGCGACCAGCCATCGCGATTCACCTGGCTGTGGAACCACGGCCCCATCACCAGAAAATTTTTGTCGTTGTTCGTGTCCTTCGGCTCGACGGCCTGATACGAATGAATCGCGCCCCACATGTCTTCCTGGTCCCACAATCCCTGCTCCCAAAGAATCGGCACCGTCAGCGGCGTCACGGCCATGATTTTGTCGAGTGCCTGCCCTTGCCAAAAAGCGTCGTACGCCGGATGCGCATCGAGGTCGCGCCAGAAACCCATTTGCTGCAGGCCTGCGGCGCGAGCGACGTCTCCGCCCGAGCCACCTTTCAGCCAAAATGTGTAGTCGTCCAGGTCCGTCCGCGCGATGCTCGTGCCGCCGCCGCGAACTTTCTCCTGCTCGAGGATGTAATCGAGGCTGGGCAGCCGGAACGCGCCGTAGTGAAACCAATCGTCGCCCATCCAGCCATCCACCATCGGACTTTCCGGCGCGGTCACCTTGAGCGCAGGATGCGGATGAATCAGCGCCATCACCACGGTGAAGCCTTCGTAGGACGAGCCGATCATTGCGACGCGGCCGTTCGATTCCGGCACGTTCTTTACGAGCCATTCGATCGTGTCGTAGGCGTCGGTCGTGTCGTCGGAGCCGGTGGAATTGAGCGGGCCAATGGGCGGCGGCGTCATCAGGTAATTCCCTTCCGAGCCGTACTTGCCGCGCACATCCTGATAAATGCGGATCCAGCCTTCGCCGACGAAAATGTCGTCGCTGAGAGGCAGCGTGTCGAGCATTTTCGGCGAGTTGGCGCGTTGCGCTCGCGCGGCAGCGTTGTAGCAGGTGCGCGTCAGCACCATCGGCACGTTTTTGGCGCCTTTCGGGATCACGATCACGGTGTAGAGCTTCACGCCATCGCGCATCGGAATCATTTCGATGCGCTTCACGTAGTCGAAATCCTGCGTCGGGGCGTCGAACTTGGCGGGAATGTCGTTGTCCGAGGCCGTGGCCTGTGCGACAGCGGGGATCGAAACGGCCGATGCGAGCAACACGAGACAGGAAAACCGGGCGATGAGATTCATCGATGGTCCTTTCAATAATTTATGCAGAAGCTGCGAAGCAACGAGACTACCGCGCCGGCTGCGCGCGTGCAAAGCGCGGATTCATCTGTGTGACGACACTACAGCTTCACGGTTTGGCCGGAGTTCGCCGCCTGATAGATCGCTGCCATGATTGTGAGGTCGCGCAAGCCTTCCTCGCCCGGCGTGAGCAGCGGCTTGTTGTTCAGCACGCAGTCGGACATGTAGTCCATCTCCGCGCCGAAGTGATCGACCTGCGGCAGAAACACCTCATCGAGCGAGCCATTTTTACTGACGCGCATGCGATTGCCCGTGTAATTCATGGCCGGATCGAGTTCGAAGTATCCGTCGGGCGCGAGCGCGCGGAAATGCGAACGAGTGGACGCGCCATAGGTAGATGTGCAGTTCGCAAGGATCCCGCTCGGAAAGCGAAGCTGGAACTGAATCGTTTCCTCCACTTCCTTGAAGCGCGGATCGCCCGGCGTGGAATACATCATCGCGTTCACGGCAACGGGCTCTTCGCCGGAAATGTAACGCGCCGCTTGCAGCGCGTAGATGCCGATGTCCATCAGCGAGCCGCCTCCGGCCATCGCTTTTTTCAGGCGCCACTGCGTGGGGTCGCCAATATTGAACCCTGCTTCGGCATTGATGATTTTCACGCCGCCCAGCTCTTTGTCGCGAGCCATTTTAATCATGGTCTGGTTGTACGGCTCGTAGCGGCAGCGATAGGCGACCATCAGCTTTTTGCCCGCTTTCGCGCCCGCATCGATCATGGACTGGCATTCGGCGGGCGACACCGCCATCGGTTTTTCGGTCAGCACGTTCTTGCCGGCCTGGAAGCCGCGAATCGTGTATTCCGCGTGCATGCTATTGGGCAACACGATGTAAATTACATCCACCTCCGGGTTCTCGCGCAGCGTGTCGTAATTCTGGTAGTTGTAGATCGCCTTGGGATTCACGCCGTAGCGCGCGGCGAGCTTTGCGGCTTTGTCCGGGTGGCCGCTCACCAGCGCCACCACTTTCGATTTTTCGCAGCGGCAGAAGGCGGGCAGGATCTGGTGAATCGCCAGATTCCCGAGTCCGACGATCGCGTAGCCGGCTTTTTTGCCCGGCGGCTCGGGCGCATCCTGCGGCGATTGCTCGCGGAGCGGCAGGCCGATGGCGGCAGCAACGTTCGCAGCTGCGATTCCCTGCCCGACCTTCGACAGGAAGCCCCGGCGGGAAATCTGATTTTCATGTGCTTCTTCTGGCATGGCGTTCACCCTCGCGCGAAAGGATAGTAACGGCTGCGGCCCGCGCGCGATTTTACTCCGGAAGGTTTTGAGCCAGCTTGCGGGACGGATTTTATTCAGAAGCTGAAACGGCAGGCGCGAGTTCGCCCTCCGAACGCGCGACCACCGCGCACGCCAGGCAATTCCCGATCACGTTCACGCCGGTGCGTCCCATGTCCATTACGGCGTCGATGCCGAGCAGCATCAGGATCGGCTCGCTGGGCAGGTGAAAGGTGGCCGCCGTGGCCAGCAACACCACCAGCACCGCGCGCGGCACGCCCGCGACACCTTTGCTCGTGATCATCAGCATGAACACCATTGCGAGCTGCTCGGACCACGTCAGGCGCATGCCCGCCACTTGCGCCACAAAAATTGAGGCCAGCGCGAGGTACAGCGACGATCCCGTTAGGTTGAAGCTGTAGCCCGCGGGAATTACGAACGCCACGATCTTGCGGGGCACGCCGAACGCCTCCATCGCCTCCATTGCTCGCGGCAACGCAGCTTCGGAAGAAGCGGTGGCAAACGCGATGGTCGCAGGCTCTGCCACCGCGCGAGAGAAGCCCAGAACCGGCACGCGCGCGAACTTCGCGATCGGCACGAGCACGAAAAGGAGAAACACGGCGAGCGCCACATAGCCCGTGGCGAGCAATTTTCCCAAAGGCAGCAGCACGGCGATGCCCATGTGTCCGACGGTGTACGCAATCGCCGCGCCCACGCCGATGGGCGCGAAATACATCACCATATTCGTGAACGCGAACATCGCCTCCGTGAGTGACTCGAAGAAGCGCAGCATCGGCGCGCGTTTTTCTTCCGAGATGCGCGCCAGCGCGATGCCAAACAAAATGGCAAATACCGCGACCTGCAAAATCTGATTGTCGGCGATCGACTTGGCGACGTTCTCCGGGAACACGTTCACCAGAAACGTATCCCAACGCATCGGCGCAGCATTCGCAACGGCCGCATCGGCCGCCGTCGCCGGAATAGCGAGCCCCTCGCCCGCGCGGCTGGTATTGATCGCCACCACGCCGATGAGCAGCGCGATCGTGGTAACCACCTCGAAAAACACGAGGCTCTTCACACCGATCCGCCCCACGCCGCGCAGGTTGCCGTGCCCGGCGATCCCGGTGATCAATGTTCCCAGGATGAGGGGCGCAACGATCACCTTGATCAGCCGCAGGAAAATGTCGCTCAGGAATTTCAGATGCTCGGCGAAATGCGGCCAGTCGATGCCGATCTCTGCGCCCAAAAGCATCGCGAACAAAATCCAATACGTGAGCGAGCCGCGGCGCCCGCCGCCAAGCGCGAACAGAACGAGACCGATCCACCGCATCACGGCCATCCAAGGGTGTACACCGAGCGCGACGGGAAATAGCGCGCCCATCACAAACACTCCGGCGCCCACAAACCCGAGCGCCAGCGAATCGCCGTCGCGCCCCGCCGACACTCCGTTTTGTAAATTTTCAGTCATGCCGCCGGATGATTTCGCGCTTCTGCTATCTTCATTACCATGCCGAAAATCAAAAATCTGGAATGCTCGCGCTGCAAACGCACGCTATCCGCCGATACGCCGCAAACGCTCTGCCTCGAATGCAAAGGCTCGCTCTACGTCCGCTACGATCTCACGCCGCTTGCAGGTACGGCGTCGCGCAGCAAAATCGCCGCCGAAGCCGCGCGCGAACCTTGGCCCGGCATGTGGCGGTACAAATCCGTGCTTCCCGACGCGACGCCCGTCACGCTCGGCGAAGGCTGGACGCCAATGCTCAAAAGCAAGCGCCACGCCAACGCGTACCTGAAAGAAGAAGGCGCGAATCCCACTGGCTCGTTCAAAGCGCGCGGCCTCGGCCTCGCCATCACCATGGCCAAGCACTACGGCCTGAAAAAACTTGCCGTTCCCTCCGCCGGAAACGCCGCGGGCGCCTTGGCCGCTTACGCCGCCGCTGCCGGAATCGAAGCCAACATTTTCATGCCGAAGGATGTTCCGTTCGCCAATTACGTCGAGGCCGTAGCCTACGGCGCGAACGTGACGCTGGTCAACGGACTAATTTCCGATTGCGGCCGCATCGTCGCCGAACGGAGCAAAGCCGAAGGCTGGTTCGACATTTCCACGCTCAAGGAGCCCTACCGCGTGGAAGGAAAGAAGACGATGGGCTACGAACTGGTTGAGCAGCTCGGCTGGGAATATCCCGACGCGGTTTTCTACCCCACCGGCGGCGGCGTGGGGCTGATCGGAATGTGGAAAGCGTTCGCGGAACTGGAAGAACTCGGCTGGGTCGCGCCGGGCAAGCGGCCGCGCATGATCGCCGTGCAATCTTCGGGCTGCGCGCCGATGGCAAAAGCATTCGACGAACTCGCAAACGCGAGCGAGATGTGGCCCAACGCCGCCACGTTCGCAGCCGGCCTGCGCGTCCCAAAGCCCTATGGCGATTACATCATGCTCGACATTCTGCGCGAGTCCGGCGGCGTTGCTCTCGCGATTCCTGATGAAGAAATTCTCGCGTCACTCAAAGATTGGGCGAAAAACGAAGGAATTTTTCTCTCGCCCGAAGGCGCAGCCGCAACGGCCGCGTACGATCGACTGCTCGCCTCCGGCTACTTGAAGCCGGGCGATCGCGTCGTGATCTTCAACACCGGTTCGGGCTCGAAATATACCGACGTCACCGCCGAAGCGATGGGCCTCAAGCGCCCCAACACGAACAACTAAGCGCGGCTTAGTCGCGTCGCAGAACGGAATAGATGTTCAGCCGCAACGCGCGCGTTGCTGGAAGAAACATCGAAAGAAACGCCAGCGAAACGAGCAGCAAGCATCCGGCCATGTAACTCGCCGGATCGAAATTCCCCACGCCGTAGAGCACGGCGCGCAAAGCCTTTGAACCTGCTGCTGCGATCGCAACGCCGGCACAAATACCGATCGTCACGGGCCAGCGGAATTGAGCGAGCAGCGTGGCGACAACGGCTCGGGAATCGGCGCCGAGCACCATGCGGATCGCGATCTCTTTCATGCGCTGCGAGACGGTGTACGCAACCAGTCCCACAATTCCGATGCAGGAAAGCGCAACGGCGACGAATCCCGCGACGCTCACCACGCTTGCCATCACTTCGACTTCTTGTATTTTCTGCCGGTACAGCGATCCGACATGCCGGATTTCCGGAAATACAGTTGGGTCGAGTTCCTCGTTGATGGCTTTAGTCGCTGCAATGATTGCCTTTTCGTCGCGGCTAGAGCGCACAATCGCCGTCATGGCAGGCAAATCACCCTGCGCTGCGGGCCAATACTCTTCCATCGCGTCATCATCGCCCACCGCGTTGATGTGAGCGTCACCCGCCACGCCGACGACAACGTCCGTCGCCGATGCGTCGTCACCGACTTTCTGGCCCAGCGGATTTTCCGAGGGCCACTGCTGCCGCGCGAACGATTCGCTCACAATCACTGCGTTTTTCTCTCCGGGGTAGAACGTGCGCCCGAGCCGGATGGGGATTCCCATGGCGCCGAAGAATTCAGGCGAAACCCAGTTCGGATAAATTTTGAAGGTCCGCCCGCGGACCTCCGTATCTTCGCGCGAAACGCCATGGCCGAGCGGCGGCAGCTTCACCAGCGCAACACCGCTCACGCCTGGAACCGCCGCGATGCTGGTCGTCAGGCGATCGAAATAGTTGCGCGCGTCCTCGGGCTTGTAGCCGTGATGTCCAAGTTGAGGATCGACCGTAAGCAGCTGCTGGTATTCGAAACCGGGATATTTGTAGATCGCGCTCTCAGCCGCGTGGGTGAGCAAACTCGCCACGATGAGCAGAACGCAGCCCGCCGCGATTTGCGTTCCCACCAGAAACTGCCGCACGGCGATCGATTGTGTGCGCCGCCGCGTCGCTTGTAGCGCAGGCGCCAAACCAAAAAGCAGCATGGCGACGATAGTTACGGCCGCCGCGAAAATGGCGACTCTCCAGTCCGGCGCCGCGCTCATCCATCCCGGTGCTTCCGCTTTCAGTAGTACGATGCGCATCGCGGCGGTGGATAGTCCAAGCCCGGCCAGCGATCCAGCCGCTGCGAGCATCAGATTCTCCGTGCAAAGCTGCCGGAAAATCCGCGCCGATCCCGCTCCGATGGACATGCGGATTCGAATTTCACGCTCGCGGGCGACAGCCCGCGCCAGCATCAGGCCGCCAATGTTTGTGCACGTGACCACCAGAATCAGCAGCGTCAGCGCTCCTACCAGCGCCGCGATCCGGTATTGCTCCGGCTGCATCACCTGCACGTGGCCGCCGGGTGATACGTCGATCCGTTCATCTTCCCACACAGATTCGGGATGCTGCTTACGCAATGCATCGGTGAGCTTCCGCAATTCGCGCGAGGCGGCTTCCCTTTCAACGCCGGGCGCCAGCTTTCCCCACATACGAACGCTCAACTCCGTCCAGTCCTCGAGGACGGTGCTGCGCGAGATCAATCGTGCATACTGCGAAATCGGAAGCCATAGATCGGGGTGTTGTCCACCAAGGCTCGCAAACGTGAAAGGCGTGATGCCGGCGACCTCCACCGGCACTCCGTTCAAGCGAATCACCCGGCCCACAATCGTGGGGTCGCCACCGAACCGCCGCTGCCAAACGCCGTAACTCAACACTACGGCGGCGGGAGCGTCGCTCGCGTCGTCCGCGGCATCCAGCATGCGTCCGTATAAAGCAGGCGTTCCCAGTTCACCGAAATAATTCGCGGTGACGAACGACACGCTCGCCGGCTGAACGTCGTCGCCAATTTGCATCGGCGGTACACCAAGCACCGCCATCGTCGCGTTGAGCGACTTCGCATGATCGCGATAAAAGAGGAACGACGGATACGACATCTCGCTGGTGTAGTTGCTCGGCGAACGCCTCTCCAGCCGCACGATGCGCTCGGGGTCTCGAACGGGCAGCAGCTTCAGCGCGACGGTATTAAAAAAGCTGAACGCGCAAAGGTTGACGCCTATTCCAATCGCCAGCACCAACAGTACCGTCAACGTGAAGCCCGGCGAGCGCAGCCACAGCCTCATCGCAAAGCGCAGATCCTGCAGCAAACGCTCGAGCCACATCCATCCCCAGGCTTCCCCGGCATCCTCGCGAAGCCGCAGCGCGTTCCCGAAGTTTCTTCGGCCTGCACGCGCCGTCATTTCTCGGTGGAATTCCATTTCGTCCACGAGCTCAGCCTCGCGGCGGCGCCAACTCAGCAAATAGCGGAGCCGCCGAATCCACTCTCCCATCTCAAATTCTCCCTCGTGCGCGAACCGATCTCGAGTATCTCGGCGGCGCCGGTCAAGCCGTGCGCAGAATGTCCTGAATGGCGGAAGCGGTTCTCTCGTAGTCGTCCAGTTCGGCCGCCAGTTGCTTTCGACCCGCGGGAGTGAGGTGGTAGAAACGCACTTTGCGATTGGTGTCGGAGATACCCCATTCGGACTTGACCCAACCCTTCACGAGCATTTTTTGCAGCGTCGGGTAAAGCAGGCCCTCTTCCACGGCAAGCACCTCGCTCGAGAGTAAATGAATGCGTTGCGCGATCGCGTAACCGTGGAGTTGGCCCGTCTGCAGCACGCGAAGGATGAGCATCGGCAGCACGTTTGCGGGGCTGGCTGGCTTCGACGTACTTTTCATAGGCATAAGAATATTATGCCTGTGGATTTTATGCAAGCACTCCTTTCCGCGTGATCCGTCTCGCGCATTTTGTGGCCAACTGCGCCAACTAAATCGTTCTAGTACAGCGCGCCGCGAACCACGACCGCCCGCGCGCCGAGTCGTGCTTTCGCGCCTGTCCACGCGCGAAAACGTATTACTCGTTGATTTTCGCTGGTAGTGGTATGGTCTGCATGCGCGTAGGCCGAGCCGGCGGGTGCCCCGCGCCGCCGAACGACGAGCCCGGCGCACCAGGCCGAGGAGAAGAAGAATGAAGAACCTGTTCGTGGGTAACCTCAATTTTCAGACCAGCGAAGGCGAGCTGCGCGAGCTGTTCGCCGGATTTGGACAAGTGACGCGCGTTCACATCGCCATGGATCGCGAGACCGGCCGGGCTCGGGGCTTCGCATTCGTGGAAATGCCCAACGATGAGGAAGCGGCGGCAGCGATCACCTCGCTCAACGGCAAGGAAATCGGCGGGCGCAAGATCAATGTGAACGAAGCTCGTCCCAAAGGCGAGGGCGGCGGCAGCGGCGGCGGTGGTGGGAATCGGGGCGGTGGTGGTGGCGGCTATCGTGGTGGCGGTGGTGGTGGAAACCGCAGTGGTGGCGGTGGCGGCGGAAATCGCGGCGGCGGCTACTCCAAAGATGACTACGGCGACGCGCCTCGGCAGCCGCGCGAGCCTCGCTGGTAATTTTTTCCCGAGCTTGTATTCGAAGTTCGATCGCTAGCTGCGCTCGCTTACTGTAGCCGCGCGCCATTTCGCCGACTGCATTCCATTCTCGACAATTTTCTGTGCGACAATCTCGCGCGCGTGTCGTCGCGTGCCGTAATTCCAGCTCGGGGTACTTCTCATGTTCCGATGGGATCGACGTTCCGTCCTCAAGCAGCTGGGCGGAGCTGCATCGCTCGCCGCACTTCCCTCTTTCCTCGAAATCGTTTCCGCCGTGCCGCCGTCTCCGCAGGATCGCGTGATCCGTCCGAACGGCCGGGAGCACGCCGAGATCCGCCGCCAGGGTGTCGCGTTCCTGCAGCAGTATTTCGCGCCGGGGCTTTCGGTAGCGATTGTTCGCCAAAGTGCATTCGTGGTGGAGGATTCGTGGGGCATGGCCGACCCTGCCTTCAAGGAACAGTGCAGCGTCAATTCGCTGTTTCGCATTGCGGACGCGAGCAAGCCTATCACGGCGGTCGCAATTTTTACTTTGATCGAAGCGGGTAAAGTTCAGCTGAACGACAAAGTCTTCGGCGCCGGCGGCATCCTCGGCGATGCGTACGGTAAAGCGCCCTACAAGCAGTACGTCACAGAGATCACCCTCGATCATTTGCTCACACACACTTGCGGCGGCTGGCCCGCCGACGCGAACGATCCGATGATGCACAACAACGGCTGGGATCAGACGAAACTGATCACCGAAACGATCGCGAATGTGCCGCTTTCTTATCCGCCCGGCACGAATTGGGCGTTTTCAAATTTTGCCTACTGCATCCTGGGGCGCGTGATCGAAAAAGTTTCCGGCCAGCCCTACGCAAGCTACGTGCAACAAGCCGTGCTCACACCCAGCGGCATCACTGACATGCAGATCGCCGGCAACTCCGAAAAGCAGCGCGCCGACAACGAAGCCAACTACCTTGGCCAGTTCGGCGAGCAGCCCTACAAGATGAACGTGACGCGCATGGATTCGACCGACGGGTGGATTGCCACCGCCTCCGATCTGGTGAAATTCGCGTCGCACGTCGGCGGATCGGCAACGATTCCGAGCATCCTGCAGCCCGATTCGATCCGCACGATGCTAACGCCTTCACCGGCGTTCACTCCCGCGAACGCACCCGCAAAATACGCGCGCGGCTGGATGGTGGATAACCAGGGGAATTTCTATCACTCAGGAAGCTTGCCCGGCTCGTCGTCGCTGGTGCTCCGCACGCAGTACGGAATGTGCTGGGGCGCGGCGACGAACACTCGCACGCAGCCTTACGCGACGATGAACGCCGCCGTACTCAATCTGATGGGCGCGATCGTGAGCTCCGTGCCCGAATGGAATGCGTAACGTCATATTTCTAAACGGAGGTAGGTCCCGATGAAGCTTTTCCAGCGCCGTAGTTTGATCCGTTCCGCATTCGTCGTGCTTTGTGGGGCGGTTGCAGGAGCTTCGCCCGCCGGCCGTGCGCTCGCGCAGGAGCCGATGCCCTCGCAACAGCAGCCGGATAACGTGCAGGGCACCTGGGAAATCGAAGCGAAGAATTACAACGGTTCATTCGACACGAAGTCCGTCCAGCTCAAGCAGGACGGCAATAACCTCACCGGCCATTTCAAAGGACCGAACCAGTCCGGCGGCCTGGAAGGAACGATCAATATTCACCACATCGTGTTTCGGACCAAGACGCGCCACCCGCTCACTTTTCGCGGCAAAGTGACCGGCGACACGATCGACGGCTTCTTTAATATTGAAGGCAAGCGCGGCGAGTTTCACGCCGTGCGCGTGAGCCCGAATCCGTAGAGCGGCTGTGGCGCACCGCGGCTTACTCGAAGTGCTCGGTTTGCGACGGCGGAACGCCTGCTTCAACTTTCCAACCGTAGTCGAGCAGCGGGCGTGTTGCAGCGGCAAACTTCAAAATCAGATCGACGAGCTTCGCGGAGCGCAATTGCGCTTCGGTAACTTCCTGCATCACAAAAAAAGAATTCAGTTTCAGGTATTCCGCCACGGGCGACTTCGCGTGCGCATCAAAACCGCGCGGCAGCCTTTTCAACGAACCCTCTCCGTCGAGCGAGTGCCCGTGCTTGTGCAGGGCTGCGAGCACTTTCTGGAATTCCGCAGGTTTCGCGGCAATCCGCGCGCGCCACGCGTTCAGCAGTTCGCGCTCCGGCAGCCAGAATCCCATCGCGACGAATCGCTCTTTATCGGAAAACTGCAGAAAAACGCCGCCCGAATGAACTCCCTGCCCGCCGCGGCGCAGGTACGCGCTGATCGCGGTCTTGTACGGCGTCTTGTTCGCTGAAAATCGCACGTCGCGATAGATCCGCATCACCGGAAACTTGCGGTTCGCCGCAAGCGGCAGACCAGCATCATCGAGCCGGTCCGCGACTTCGAATACCAGCGCCCGCATCGGCGCGAGAAGCCTCGTCTCGTAGTATTCCTTCTTCTTCAGGAACCAATCGCGGTGGTTGTTGTTCCGGAGCTGGCGGAAAAATTCCATCGCGTCCGGCGCGAACCCGGCGAATTTCGGCGGCGCTTCGATTTTGACCGCGGCTTTTTTCTTTTGCTTACGCATGTCGGCTTTCACCCGCGCATCGGATGCAGCTACGGCTTAGGCGGTTTCGGCAAATCCGCGTACGCCGGAAAGCCGGGAATACCCGTCGCCAGCGTCACGGCGCGAATCACGGCCCGCGACACCGCCACCGCTGCCACCGCTCCCACCGCCAGCACGGAAACCTTCTCTTTGAACGTTCCCGTCGAGAGCGCGAAGATCGTGTCTCCATCGTACGGCGTGTGAACCGGATTGATCGCGCGCGCGTAGCCGTCCTGCGCCATCTGCGCCACCTTCGTGGCTTCGTCTTTGGTCAGCGCGGCGTTCGTGGCCACAACGCCCAGCGTAGTGTTCGTGCCAGCCGCGGGCAGCACCATTCCCTTGCCCGCAAGCAATTGATCCATTGCCCGCGCGAGTCCGTCCGCCGCCGTCGCCGAACGCGCGCCCGCAATCCACTTTCCAGTGTGCCGGTTCCAAATATCGCCGGCAGCGTTCACCGCGACCATCGCCCCGACCACCACGCCCGTATCGCCAACCTTGATGCTCACCGAGGCGAGCCCGGCTTTCATTGCCCACTGCGGGCCGAGCAGCTTGCCGATCGTCGCGCCCGCTCCAGCGCCAACGTTCCCTTCTTCCACCGGCCCAGCCGATGCGCCTGCGCAAGCTTTGTAGCCGGATTCGGCGTTCGGGCGAATTTTCACATCGCCTACGCCCAGGTCATACAGCACGGCAGCCGGGACGATCGGCACGTTCGGACCGCCCATGCCCTTGTATCCGATATTGTTTTCGTCGAGCCACTTCATCGCGCCCGACGCCGTGTCGAGCCCGAACGCGCTGCCGCCGGAAAGCATCACGGCATAAATCTGCTGCACGGTGTTTACCGGATTCAGCAGGTCGGTTTCGCGCGTGCCCGGAGCGCCGCCGCGCACATCCACGCCCGCAACGGCGCCTTTTTCGGCGATCACCACGGTACAGCCGGTCGGCCGGCGCGGGTCGGTCCAATGGCCGACTTTCAAGCCTTCGACGTCGGTGAGGCTGCCGGCCGGCGCTTCGGGAGACAACGCGTCAAATTCGCCGAGCGCGTCCACAAATTTCGCGCCGCCCGCGCGCGCCGCCGTCGCGCCTCCGAGGAACGCCCCGCCTGCTGCCGCCAAGATGTTCCGATGAAAATCACGCCGTCGCATACTGACGCCTCCTGAGACTGAGACCGCTAATCTGTATCTGCCGCTTCCACCGCTCGCCGTGCATTTTTATCGCGTGACGGAAAAAGAAAGCTCGTCGCAGTCGCCACGATGAGCGCCACCAGAATTCCGATGCCCGCCGCAGGCAACGGCCCAATCCTCGCGCCCGGAATTTCGAACCGCGTAACGAGCCACGCGATCACCGCCGCGAATATGCTCGCGATCGCCGCCATCGTGCTCATTCTCCGCCAGTACAGGCCGTAGATCAGCGGCACAAACAGCGCCACAGCCAGCAGGCCGTAGAAAATTGACACCGCCGCGATCACCGTCGGCAGCTCGATCGCCAGCAGCACGCCAGCCACCCCGGCAATCACAGCCGTCGCGCGGCTCACGCTCAGCAGTTTTTTCTGTTCGACGTCCGGCTGAATAAACGTCTTGTACAGGTCCACGGCGAGCGACGTGGATAGCATAAACAAAATCGCATCCGTCGCACTCAACTCCGCGGAAAAAATCGAAGCCAGCGCCCACAGCCCCACCCACTTCGGTACGATGTACATCATCACCGACGGCAACGCGAGTTCCGGATTCGCGAGGTGCGGAAATTTTGCGAACGCGATCACTCCAAACATTGCCGGCGCAAACGCAAACAGCGCCTGCGCGATCGAATTCGCGAACACCCCGCGCCGCACCGTGCCCGCGTCCCGCGCGCCGTACAGCTTCTGCACCAATCCCGGCGACACAATGAATGAGGGAATCAGGAGGCAAGCGTAGCCGAGAATCACGACGAAGCCCGCGCCCGTCATGCTGAAATAGCCTGCTCCAGCCGCACCAGTCGCCGTTGCCGCATGCGAAGCGTTCGCCCCAGCCTGCACAGCCGCCCAGCCGCCGATACCCTTGATCGCGTACGGAATCGAGAGCAGCAGCCCGCTCATCGTCACCGTCAGTTCCAGAATATTCACCACGGCTGACGACGCGAGCCCGCCCGCCGCGCAATACGAAATCGCCACCACGCCGCCGGCGAGGCAGCCCTTCCACTTCGCGAGTCCGACCACCACATTCAGAATCCACGCGATCGCGATCAGCTGCCCCGCCAGAATCGAAAGCGTTCCCGCCCACAGCAGCACGGCGATAATTCCCTTCACCGATTTGCCGTAGCGAAATTCCAGAAAGTCACCGAGCGTCTGAAAATCGTGCGCCTTCGCCAGCTTCCAGAGTTTCGGCCCCACGGTCTGCGAGAGGATCGCCGTCCCGATGCTGGCCGACCCCACCCACCACCACGCGCTGAATCCGAGCCGGTAGCCGATGCCGCTTGCGCCCACCGTGGAGCCGGCGCCGATATTCGCTGCGAGAAACGTCGCAAACAAAATGCCGGGTCCGAATCGCCGCCCTGCCACCAGAAAATCCGACGCCGATTTCACGCGCCGCGCCGCGATCACACCGATCGCGATCAGCAACACCGCATAAGCGACCAAGGCTGCAAAGTAGATGTTCATTGAGTGGGCCACGGCCCCGCACGAGCGCGCTTCAGCGCGAGCGCCAGCATGCGTGGGTAGTCCTTATATAATACGCGCTGGCAAAATCGAAGCCGCCAGCTCCTCACCATTCAAATCGCCCGGCGGCCGAAGCGTCGCAAGTCAATTTGGCATCAATATATGCACCCGCGGCGCGCCCTGCTGTTGCGGCGTCGGCGCGCTCGTGTTTCGATAGATGCACACCGAAATCAGGGAGCGAATCAGCAGAAAGATGTCCAGCCTCACCGTCATTGTGCGCTTCACCCGCGTTTTGCTCGCGGCCGTAATTCTTGCCGCATGCTTCGCTGCGCGCGCCTCTGCGCAGTACACCACCGGCTCGATCTCCGGCGTGGTAACAGACCCCGCCGGCGCTTCGGTGCCCGGCGCCGCTTTGACGCTAAAAAATCTCGGGACCAACGAAACGATCCACGCCACTTCGTCCGCTGACGGTGGCTATTCTTTCGCGGCGCTGATTCCCGGCGCGTACTCGGTCACGGCGCGTTATCCGGGCTTTAAAACCATCGAAGTTCGCATGTCCGTCCTCGCCAGTCAGAGTCTGACTCAGGACTTTCGGCTGCAGCTCGGCGAGCAGACGACGACGGTTTGCGTCTGCGAGACGCCGATCGACGTTGCGTCGGACGCCTCCGTCTCGACCACATACGACTCCGTTGAATCGAATAACCTTCCCACCGACCGCGCCATCACCGGCCTGGTCGCGCTGGCGCCTGGCGTCGCGCCGATGTACGCGCCGAGTGGCGGCGGGGGCCTTGTGAAAGTCGGCGGCGCACAGACCGGACTGATCAGCGCCAACGGCGGCCGCCCCGAGAATACCAACGTGGAGTTCGACTTCACCGACGCGAACGACTGGGAGTTTGGCGGCTTTGCGCTCGGCACGCAGCCGCAACCGGACATGATCCAGCAGTTCAACATCCTCACTTCGAATCTGCCCGCGCAGTACGGCATCAAGTCCAACGGCCAAATCGAAATGATCACGAAGTCCGGCAGCAACAATTGGCATGGCCAGGGCTACGAATATCTCCAGAACAATTTTTTCAATGCGACGAACCCGATTAGCGGCCTGGCGACGCGAATCGACGAAAACAATTACGGTTTTTCGATGGGCGGTCCCGTGGTGCATGACAAAACATTTCTCTTCGGCGGCTGGCAGCAGAATAAAACGATCGGCGGCGGATTTTCAGACGTTGCTCTGGTTCCCACGCAGGCCGCGCGCAACAGCGTCACCGATCCCACCGTCACCCAGCTGATCAACACCTACCTACCGCTGCCCACAACCGGCGTGAATACTGATGTTGGCAGCCTCACGCAAAATTTCTCGAGCCCCACCAACAACTATCAGTTTCTCGTGCGCGGCGACCAGAACTTCTCCGCGAACAATCAGCTTTCTCTTCGCTACTTCCAGGGCACCGGCACGCTCGTCCTTCCCTTCCCACAATTCAATACGCTCGCAGGATTCGACGCGGACCTCCATTACGAGGCACGCAGCGCCAATATCACGGATACCTGGACGATCGCGCCAACCGTGATGAATCAATTCCGGTTCGCGTATGCACGGTCGCTGGGCCTGTTGCCGCCGGAAAATAATTTGCAGTCACCGCGCTTCACTGTTCTCGATGGCAGCATCGCCAGCTTTGGCGCGCTTCCGTACTTCACTCAGGGCCGCATCTTCAACGTCTATCAAGCCAACGACATCGTCTCCATCATTCGCGGCCGCCAAACGATCAACCTCGGGTTCGACGCGCGCTACATCCAGGACAATTCCGTCAACGAAACCAACGACCGCGGCAACTATTTCTTCGCGAGTCTCTCGAATTTTCTTACCGCGCAGCCCGAGGCATATACACAAGCCTTCGGCCCCACCGAACTCGGCTTCCGCCAGCGCCTCTTCAGCACTTTTATTCAGGACGACATTCGCGTGCGCCCTACGCTCACCGTAAATCTCGGCCTGCGCTGGGAGTATCAGGGCGCCGTCACCGAGGCGCACGGCCTTACGTCGCTGCTCGATCCCGCAATTCCGGGCAACATCGGCGAAGCCGGCGCAGGTCCGCTCGGCACGTTCCGCATTGGCAATCCCGCGATTCACGCAAATCCCGCGAATTTCGGCCCGCGCCTCGGCTTTGCGTGGAATCCGGGTGAAAAATCGTTCACTCTGCGCGGCGGCTACGGCATTTACTACGACTCGTTTAATTTCACCGGGCTTTCCGAATCGCGCACCACGCCGCCGCTCAATTACACGTTCTCGCTTACGAATTTCACCGGCAACAACACGTTCGACAATCTCGTCGCCGGCACCGCGCCGTTCATCACATCGTCGCAGGCGCAAGTGGGCTCCTTTGGCACGCTCACCAATTTCGGCACCATCACCACCGTGAACGGCTCGATGCCGAATCCTTACTCGCAGCAGTGGGACCTCGTCGCCGAATACAAAATCAATCCAACAACGCTTGTAAGCGTCGCCTACGTCGGCTCGAAAGGCACGCACCTGCAGGCTTTTATTCCCATCAATCCCATCGGGCCTGCAAACGTTCCCGCTCCTGCCGTGAGCGTCGCCGACGAAGAGGCGCGCATATCCGAATTTTCCGCCGCCACGAACAATTCGAGCGGCCCCGGCAATAACCGCCTCGACCCGCGCTTCGATCAGGTGAACAACATCACTTCCACCGCGTCATCGAGCTACAACGCGCTCCAGATGACGTTCCACGAAGCCTTTCGTTACGGCCTCTCGCTGCAGGCTTCCTACACTTACTCGCGCTCGATCGACGATTCTTCCTCGTCGAATCCGAACCAGGAGTCATTCGATCCCGGCGTGCAGCAAAACGTGAACGCGCTGTATCTCGAGCGCGGCCCCTCGAACTACGACATTCCGCATCGCGTCGTCGTCACCGGCGTCTGGAACATTCCGCTCTTCGCGAGCCGCACGGGTCTTTTCGCCGACCTCGTGCTCAAAGGCTGGCAGTTCAGCTCCACAAATCTCTGGCAATCCGGCATTCCCGCGAATATTTACTCCGGCCCGGTGAGTGTCACCGATCCCACAAGCCCCACCGGTATCACAACAATCTCCGACGTAAACATCGACGGCATCACCGCCCCGAGCGGCGCAGACAACACGCGTGCGAACTGCAATCTCGCAGGTTCCAGCTTCAGGCTTGGCAATGCTTCATCGATCGCCATGCAGACGCGCTTTTCACAGCCGCTGCTCGGCAACGACGGCACCTGCGGCCGCAACATCTACCGCCTGAACAGCCTTGTGAATTTCAACTGGGCTTTCGCGAAGGATTTTCGACTGAAGGAAAGCGGGCCCCTGGGTTCCGGCCCGTGGACGCTGCAGTTCCGCACCGAAGTTTACAACATGTTCAACAATCCGAACCGCACCGTCTCAAGCTACGCGGACCTCACGCTCACCAATCCGCAGTTCGGACAGTTCGACACGTCCGGCTCGCCGCGCACGCTGCAGCTCGCGCTACGGCTGATCTGGTAACGGCGCGAGCGAAAAACTCGGCGGAAAGCGCTCACCCCGCCGTCGCGGCCTGCGCTCCTGAACTAAACCGCGCCAGCGCATCCAAAATCTGCCGGCCGTAAAGCTCCGTTTTGCGCTCGCCGAATCCCGTCACGCCGCGCAGCTCTTCGAGCGTCCTCGGCGACACGCGGCATAGCTCATCCAGCGACGAATCGTGCAGCACCACAAACGCCGGCAGCCCCTGCTCGCGCGCCGTGTTCCGCCGCCACTCGCGCATGTGTTCGCGCAGAGCCGGATCCACGTTCGGATTCCGTGGCGGCAAACCTTTTTCTCCGCTAGCGCTTCTCGCCGTGGCACCGCGCCGCGAAGTCCGCTGCTTTTCGTTTGCGCTCCATCGCGCCGCGTCGGCCACGCTCGCGCTCGCCACGCGTGAAGCCGGCGCCGCTGCATCTCCCGCCTTCCGCTTGCCCCACCAGCCGCTTTTCGCTCGCCGCTCCGCACTGGGCGGCGCCACATCAGATTCCGGCCGTCGCCGCGTCAGCGTGATGTTGCGATATTGCTCCGGCACCAGCTGCGAATCTGCAATCGGATCGATGCTCGATCCCACTGACGCTCCACGCGCGGCACTTTTCCGCCTCTTCGAGCCCTTCCCCGGCGAACTCGTCTCCACCCATTCCAACCGGTATCCGCACGCGTCGCACGCATCGCACGTCTGCCACTTCGGATGTTCGCCGAAATACGCGCATACCTGCCGGTGACGGCACGTCTTTGACTCCACGTAATTCAAAATCGTGTGATACCGCTGCCACGCGCGCTGCTTTTCCGCGGCGTCGTTCAGCAGCTCAATGAAATATGTGAGCAGGCCCACGTCTTTCTTCTGCCACAGCAGCACGCAATCCGCCGGCAGCCCATCTCGCCCGGCGCGGCCCGCTTCCTGGTAATACTGTTCGATCGATTTCGGCAGCGCCAAATGAATCACCGCACGCACCGCCGCCTTATTGATGCCAAGCCCGAACGCGACCGTGCCCACCAGCACCGGCACTTCGTCGGACATCCACTTCTCTTGATTCCGACGGCGCATGTCGGCCGTCATTTTCCCGTGGTACGCGATGGACTTCACGCCGTGCTTGTTCAAAAACGCGGCGGTTTCTTCCACCCGATTGATCGTCGGCGCATACACGATCACATTTTCACCGGAGTACGATCGCATCGCTTCCAGCAGCATGCTCGCCTGCGACTTCGCGTCGCACTGCTTCACCATGTATCGGAGATTCGGCCGGTGAAAGCTCGCAAGATATTTGTCCGGCTCGCGCAGCTGCAACTGGCTGACGATGTCGTGCCGGACCTGCTGCGTCGCGCTCGCCGTAAACGCCGCGATCGGGAAATTCGGAAAATGTTTGCGGAGCGAGCTGAGCTGCCGGTACTCCGGCCGGAACTCGTGCCCCCACTCGGAAATGCAGTGCGCTTCGTCGATCGCAAACAGTGAAATCGGCGCGCGCTGCAAAAATGCAATCACATCCGGCCGCGCCAACCGCTCCGGCGAAAGATACAACAGCCGGTACTTCGACTTCAGCACGCCGCGCTCGATCTCGCGCTGCTCCACGCCCGTGAGCGAACTATTCAGCAGCGCCGCGGGAATTCCCATCTGCGCCAGCTGCGCCACCTGGTCCTGCATCAGCGCGATCAACGGCGACACAACGACGACCGTCTTATCCTCAAGCAGCGCCGCCGGCAATTGGTAACACAGCGACTTTCCGCCGCCCGTCGGCATGATCACGCAAACATCTCGTCCGCCGAGCAAGCTGCGCACGATTCGCTCCTGCCCCGGCCGGAACGAGTCGTATCCCCAGTATTTCTTCAGCGCGCTCGCAAGTTGCAAATCCAAACTCATCACGACAGTATAGGGGCGCTCGCAACCACCGCACAAACGCGCGCCGCCCATCCGTCACCACCGCGCGCGAAGGACGCACGATATGACGACGCCCACCGCACCAACCGCCCCTGAAATCGCGCTTCTCCGCCACACACTCGCCACCGTGGGCTATCGCGGAGGGAAAGCACTTCGCGGCGTGCCCGAAGGTTTCGGCGAATTCAAAGTCGGCCCGCACACGCGCACCCCGGCGCAAATCCTGGCGCATCTTGGCGATCTGTACGATTGGGCGCTTACGCAGTGTGAAGGCCATCAGGCGTGGAATGAAACCGCCCCGACGACGTGGCAGGCAGACACCGACCGCTTTTTCGCGGCGCTCGAACGCGTCGATAAATATCTTGCGTCCGGCGCTCCGCTCGGCATGCCGCCGAATCAACTCTTCCAGGGCGCGATCGCCGATTCACTCACCCACATCGGCCAGCTCAACATTCTGCGCGGCATCGCCGGCGCATCCGTCCGCGCAGAGAACTATGCCCGCGCGGAAATCGTCGCCGGCCGCGTCGGCGCCGAACAAACCCCGCCGAAGCACGAATTCTAAGCGCCGCCTTCGACGCGCACTCACAAACTGCACGCGCACAAAAAAAACGCGACGCACGTTTTCACGCGCGCCGCGTCTCGATCACCCATTCAATATCGTGGCCGGCAACTAGGCTGAGGGACCCAAGCCACCGGCCTTCCTACCCATCTCCGCAGGGTCTGGGTAAGAAACTTTTACACGCGCTTACGCCGCGGATTCGGCGTTGCGCATGAACTCGTACCGCTCGATGGCCGCCGCGATTCCCACTTCGCCCGACTGCTCGGGGCTGGTCCGCAGGATCCGGCCCAGGCACCGCACTCGCACCGGGCCCGCTTGCGTCAGCTCATGGGGCAGCGTCATCACGATCTCTACAGGCGAGCCGCTCTTCAGGCCTTTCGGCAGGTGGAAGTACAGGCCCCGCGAACTCACTTCCCGCGATTCCGTCGCGGCCTCACCCACCACACTTTCATCCGTCCATCGGACGGTGAGCGGCAGGCGCATCAGGAAACGCCGCGTTGCTCGTCGCTCTTTAGAAGCCACAGGACACTACCTCCCTTGAAGAACCGGACTGCACTGTTGATGAGACGAGATTAATCCGTTGCTAGAGGTAAACCCATAGAGCGGAAGCACCGATTTGGAGGGGGCGAAAAAAGTACGAAAGGACTAGTACGCGCTAACTCACTGACGGTAGTACGTTTAGTTTGGCGCGAGCGAATTCACCCGAGCGCCTATGGACTGCGGGAGCGCAGCTACCGCTTTGCTACAGAACGACGCGGCACTAAAAGCATAGCGTCGTCTGGCAACGCGCTGAAACCAAACCACATGCGCGGGTCGCGCCGACCCGTTCAGCTCGAGAATTTCGCCTCGACAGGCTTCCCCGCGAACGCCACCTCGCGCTTTTCACCCTTCAGCATCACCACCATCGGCTTCGCCTCAGCCGAAAGCATCTTCGATCCCGCCGCCAACTCCATCCTCAGCGTGCGGCTCGCGTCCACCCACGCCATCTCAATCCCCATCCATTCGCCCTTGCGGTAGTCAAACGAAGATCCGTCATCCTCATACAGCAGACACCGCCCATCCGCGCCCGGATACACGGTCACTGTCAGCGGCTCGTCCACTTTCTCGTTCACGTACTGCTTCACCGGCCCGAGCGGCACGATCGCTCCCTCGCGCACGTACAGCGGGATCGTTTCGAGGTCCACTTTGCGAACCACCTCTTGTCCGCCCTCACTACGCTCGCCCGTCCAGAAGTCGTACCAACCTCCGCGCGGCAAATAGACACGTCGTTCGGTAGCGCCCTTCTCCACCACCGGCGCCACTAGCAGGCTCGTACCCCACATATATTCGTCGCCGCATGCCACAGACTTCGGATCGTCCGGGAATTGAGTCCACAGCGCGCGCATCACCGGCAGGCCGGTGGTCGTGCTTTCGCGCACCGCACTGTAGAGGTACGGCAGCATCCGGTAGCGCAATTCCAGATATTTTTTGCAGATCGGCTCTACGCGTTCGTCGTGCAACTGGCTCGCGTCGGGCACCAAGCTGCGGTCGTTCATTTCGATTGGGCCCGGGTCGCCGGTATTCCATCCCCACGGCAAGCGCAACTTCCACGCACGGCCGTGGCTGCGAAACAAAGGACAGAACGCACCGAACTGAAACCACCGCACAAACAGTTCCGCGCTGAACTCGTGCGTCGGCACGAAACCACCGATGTCTGTTCCCCAATACGGCACGCCGTTCAACCCGGTCTGAATCCCGACGGGAACCTGCGTCTTCAGCGTCTCCCACGTGCAGAACACATCACCGGACCACAAAAATGATCCGTACCGTTGCATGCCCGCGTAACCATTTCGGTGCAGTGCAAACGGCCGTTCGTTCGGGCGGTCGGTCTGCGGACCTTCCCAATACATTTTGTTCCGCACCAGGCGCGATGCAATGTCGAGCGGGTCGCCTTCATCGGGCCACCAGCCGTCGATACCCATCGCGAAATCCCGGCGATGCGCGTCCCAGTAGCAGCCTACCTGCGCCTCGTCGTAGCGCCTCACGTCGCACGGATCGTTCACCGAGCCTTTCAGACGGTCGGACAGAATCACCGTGTGGATCACCACTCGGAAATTTTCCTTGTGAAACTCCTCGATCATCTTTTCCGGATCGGGGAAAACATTCTCATTCCAGACAAACGACCCGTTGTAAGTGTTCCAGCCCGAGGGGCAAAAGCCGGTGCTCAGGTAAATCATCGCGTCGCATGGCAGCTTCTTCTCGCGGAAGGTGCGCGCCTCGGCCAGCACTTCCTCGCGGTTCGCCAGCGTGCGGTGCGATTGCTGGTAGCCAAGGCTCCACAGCGGAGGCAGCTCGGGCAGCCCGGTAATCCGCGCGTACTCGCGGAAAATCGTTGCTGGATCGTGCGAGCAAACCACAAACGCGTCAAACGGCACGAGCGTCGCGC
Source organism: uncultured Acidobacteriota bacterium (assembly GCA_963702125.1). Lineage (GTDB taxonomy): Bacteria > Acidobacteriota > Terriglobia > Acidiferrales > UBA7541 > Palsa-295. Next base: position 301,292 of record OY969716.1, on the reverse strand, counting down.
CTTCCACCGGGACAAACTTCCCTTTCGCGTCGCCCAACTCGAACTTCCCGTGCGGCTGGTGAAAAAAGATCGCCCATCCCGACGTTCCGATCAGCCACGGCATCGGCACCGTCGCGCCATGGGTCTCGAGCTTGTATCCACCCTGCCCGCTCTTCATCGAATACGCCGAGCCGCGCCGATCAAACTGCGGGCCGCCTTCGCCAAGTCCGAACACCGGCTGGCCTCCGGTAAGAAAGCTCACCGCGCTGCCGCTCTCGTCGAAATCGAGCTGCTGAATCACCGCGCCCTTCGCGTCCGCGATCGCGATCCGCAGAGGATCAAACGTCACTCGCAGCTTCGCGCTGCCCGCCGGAATCTCCTGCGCCGCGCGAATTCTCGAAACCGGTTCTCCGGAGGACATCGAGACGATCGAGCCGTCCGATGGAATCACCGCCGCACGGTCTGCCGGCAACACGCTCAATCGGAATGTGTGCTCGCTCAGCCGCGTCACGGTCATTTCCACCGCGCTCGCGCCGGCGAAACCACCCGCGGAGATCACTCTGAACGCCGGCCCGGCGAACATCGCCGTCGAAGCCGCCGCCATCCCCTTCAACACTTCCCGTCGATGCAGTTTCTCCGTCATCTCGCAGCACCTCGCGCGCTTGGTCGCAGCCGCACCAATCTACCGCAACAGCCTTCGAAACGGGTAAACGTTTACTCGCATCCCCACAGCTTGAATTGTGCAGCCGTCCTCACTCATTTGTCAGTTTTCTTCGCTAGCCGGCGTCTTTCGAAAGCACTTCAACGTGTCCGCGATCGTCAAAATTCCTTCCAGCTTCCCGAGGTTCTCCCGGCTCACTACTGGCAGCACTTGCCACTCCCCCATCGACTGCAGCGCCTCGGCCAGCGTCTGGTCCCGGAAAATGTACGGCACGGGCCCTTTCGATTTCGCCATCACCGCCGTCGTCGAGGGCGACGCGTCCGGCGCGAGCTTCATCACATCCTCGCGATCGATTAGCCAAAATTCGCCCGGATTTACGCGCAGCAGCAACAGCGACTCCGGCTCCGCCTCCGCCGATCGCGCGATGTTCGTAATTTTCTCGCCAGGCTCGACCACGATCGCGCCGTCCGTCCGCAGCGCGTCCTCCACGTCGAGCGAAAGCATCTCGCGCTTCTCTTCAATCGACGGCAAGTAAATCCCATCCTGCCGCGCCAGCAAATCGAAAAGCGGCGTCTTCTGGTACGCCCGTGAAATTCCGTACGCCACCATCGTCGAAACCAGCACCGGCAGAATCGCCGAATAGTTCTGCGACAGCTCGATCACCATGAATACCGCCGTGATCGGCGTCCGTAAAAATCCCGCGAACAAAGTTCCAATTCCCACCAGCGCGAACGTCCCAATCGTCCCCGACAGATGCTGGAAGAAATGTTGCTCGATCGTGCCCACCGCGCCGCCCAGCATCGCCCCGATAAAAAGCGTCGGCGCAAATGTTCCGCCGGGCGATCCGCTCAAAAATGAAATACCCGTAGCGATCAGCTTCAGCCCGGCAAGCATCAGTAGAATTTTCCACGCAAACTGCGCGTGCATCGCCTGATCGACCACCGCGTATCCGGCGCCCATCACCTGCGGCACCTTGATCCCGATAAATCCGATGATCAGCCCGGCCGCCGCGGGCTGCACGAAAAGCGTCCATCGCGGCAGCGCCTTCATCTTCGGCCGCGCCCACGCGATCCACTTCAGCAAAATCAGCGACGCGATGCCGCCCACGATCCCCAGCACCACGTACGCGCCCATATCTTCCCAGTGCACCAGTCGAAATTGCGGCACGCGGAACAGCGCATCGGCGCCAAGAAACGATCGCATCGTCACCACTGACGACACCGCCGACAGCACGATCGCACCCAGCACGCCCGCGCTCCACGTGCCGATCACTTCCTCGATCACGAATACCACTGCCGACATCGGTGCGTTGAACGCCGCAGCAAGTCCCGCCGCCGCTCCCACCGGCGCGATGAGTCGTATTTTTTCGGTGGAAAGCCGCAGCTTTCTTCCGATCAGCGACGCGAGCCCCGCTCCCATTTGCAGCGACGGATCTTCCGGCCCAAGCGACTGGCCGCTGCCGATCGCCAGCGCGCAACACACAAATTTTCCAATGACGGTAATGAACGGCACATAGCCGTTCGAGATGTACACGGCGGCCTTGGTCTGGTTCACGCCGCTGCCGCGCACGTGCGGGAACGCGTAAATCGCGAGCAACGCCACCACGAGTCCCGCGAGCGTCGGCGCTAGCACCACGCGCGGAAATCCTGGCGCCATCGACGAGCCCAGCAGCGTGAGCTGCACCCAGTCGATAAAAATCCGGAAACACACAACGCACAGTCCGGACATCACGCCAATCAGCACCGCGAGGAAAAGAAAAAACCGGTCCTCGCGCAGCTGGAAAACTTCGTGAAGCAGCGTGCGCCACGCGCTTCTCGGTTTCGCTTCCGCCGCACCCACCGGCGCCTGAGCGGCCGCCGCGGTTTCCGGCATCGCGTCGATCGGATTCGGCGTCGTCACGCTCAATTCGTCTGCCCCATTCGCGTGCGCGCCAGCAGCAACAGCACTCGATCCTTCGCCGTCTGCGATGCGCCGCACGCCGTTGCCGCCGCGGTCTCCGTGGAAAACGCGAGCGTCATCGCGTCATCCAGCCGGTCCGGAAAACTCGCCAGGTTGTGCTCGCTCCAGTCCTTCTGCATCCGCTCGAATTCCGCCGCGTTCTGCTCAAGCTGCGCAATCGCATGTGCCACCGGACCATTCGGCGTGCTGCTCGGGTTCGAAGCGACGCAGGATTGCGCTCGCGCCGTCGCCAGCTCCACGGCATTGGTCGCGCGCCCGGCGCGTTCCTTCGTCGAAAGCCCCGTCAGGTATGGATCGGCCGCGAGCACATCGTGCGAAGTCGTTTGCATCGCCGCGATGTCCGGCTGGTTCCGGCGTTCCGCCGGCAGCTTCGCGAAGTAATCGCGCGACGCCGCGTACATTCCCAGATTAAATGCCGCGGTCCCCGCTCCCACGATTGCGTCCGGATTCGGATGTTCCACGGACGCCAACGGCCTGAACACTCCGAGCGCGCGATTCCAGTCCAGCGTGCGCAGCAGCAAATTCCCCACGACGATCTGGTGCGCCACATCGTCCACCGGTGTATTGTCCGCGAGCGACATCGTCTCCACGCGCGCCTGCTCCAGCCGCCCCGTCTTCAGCAAATAATTGCAAAGCTCCAGGCGAACGTCCCACCGCCGGCTCACCGGGCTTTCCGGCCACTCGCCATCGATCGCGCTGTGGTAATAGCGCAGCGCCTCCGCCGTCCCCATCGACTTCCGCGCCGCGATGCGCGCCAGCTCCAGGTTCACCGGCCCGCTGCCGGGCGATTCCGTCCACAGCGCGATCAAATAATTCTGGGCTTCGTTGTCGTTGTCGCCGGTATCCGCCAGCGCCTGGGCCAGCTTGAATTGGTACATTTCCTTTGAAGGCGAATACACCAGCGCATTTCGATATTGCGAGATCGCCGCATCGTAGTTCCCCGCTTTCATGCTCGCGTCAGCCTGCGCAGCCCACGAATCCGCGAGCGTGTGCACGGTCTTGTTGTACATGCGATTGAGAAACGCAGTGACCGCGAGCATCAGCACCAGCGATAAAATAAATATCGCCAGCACCGTTTCACGCGTATATTTTCGCGGGCCGGAACGCGCGGGGGGAATCGGCGCAATTACATTCGTGGTGGACGCCACACCTCTAGATTACTCCAGAATCTTTTCGTCGTTAAGAAGCTATCGCAGAAGAATCGTGAAAAAAAAACGGCGGCCATCGCGAAAATGACCGCCGCAAAATCCTCGAAATGTGATTGCCGCTACGGTTGCACTATTGCTGATCGATCAACCGGTGGTGAATCGCGTAAAGCGCCAATTCCAGCCGGTCCGAAACGCCCAGCTTATCGAAAATATTGTGCAGGTGGTTTTTCACCGTCTGCTCGCTGATAAAGAGCTTCTCGCCGATTTCCCGGTTCCGGAAACCCTGCGCCACCAGTTGCACGATTTCTTTCTCGCGGTCGCTCAAGAGCGGCTTTTCGCGGCGCTGACCGGATTCCGCCGACTTCTTGAACGCGTCGATCACTTCCGCCGTCATGCGGTTATCGAGCCAGATCTCGCCGTCCGCCACTTTGCGGATGCTTTTCACCAGCAAATCGCTGGCGGACTGCTTCAGCACCACGCCGCGCGCGCCTAGTCGCATCGCGCGCACCACGTCGCGATCGTCTTCCGCAGCCGTCAGTACGATCACTCGCGTCGGAAGCGAATCGAAATTCACCTCTTCCAGCACGCCGAGTCCGTCTTTTTCGGGCATGCGCAAATCCAGCAACAGGATGTCCGGCTTCAGCTTCGCCAGCATCTTCGTGCACTCGACGCCATTCGACGCCTCGCCCACGATCTGAATTTCTTCGGCCGACTCCAAAAGCTTCCTCAAGCCATCCCGAAAGATGGCATGGTCGTCCGCAACCAGGATCCGAATCGCCTGCTTCGCTTTGGTCATATTCAGTTGAGCGGGATTTCTACCGTTAGCCGTGCCCCGTGACCGGGATTCGACTCGACCGTTAGCGTTCCCCCTACGCTCCGAGTTCTTTCTTTGATTGAAATCGGTCCCAAGCGCAGCCGGTCGAGTTCTTCGCTGGCAAAATTGCCCGAAAAACTGAAACCTTGGCCGTTGTCATCGACAACGAGAGAGACTTTCGCCTCGTCTTGCCCTAGTTTTACCACGACGTGTGTAGCCTTAGCATGCTTTTTAATGTTATTGAGTGACTCACGATATATTTGAAACAGTTCACGACAAACTCTGTCGGGAATTCTCAGATCGCGATCCTCGATAAATAAATCCACGGCCAGATTCGACTCCATCTTGTAGCGTTCCGCGAATCCCAACATCAATTCCCGCATGTCCGCGCTTTCCACCCGAATCGGTCGAAGCTCGGTCACCATCCGGCGTAGCTCCTGGCTTTCCAGCTGCACCGTCCTCTGCAGGTTCTGCAGCTCCGCGCCCGCCTGTTCCGGCGTCCACGGAAATTTGTGCCGCAGTACGTCGAGCTGAATGTTCAGGCTCAACAGCGTCTGCAAAATTCCGTCGTGCAAATCCCGCGACATCCGGCTGCGCTCTGCTTCCACCGCCCGCGCCCGCAGGTGCCGCATCAAGAAAACATTTTCCAGCGGCGGCCCGATATGCCGCACCACGTGTTCGAACCAGCGCAGGTCGCTTTTCGTGAACCGGGCCTTCGGCGGCTTCGGATTCACCAGCAGCACACGTCCTGCCGGCCGTCCCGCCGCGTCGATCGTCACCGCCATCAGCGACCGAGCCGAAAACTCCTGCTGCGTCGAGGCCGGTGCCGGCGTCACGGTTCGCACCGCGATTCCCGTCCTGCGATCCCACCCGATTCCGCGCGCCGGCATTCGTCCATCGGCACTCGCGTACTGCCAGCCGAACGAAACCTCGAACGAATCCACCAAAAAAGTTTCGGCTTTCGCTAGCGGCAGAGTTTCCGGCCCACCCGGCTCTCTGTCATTTGGATGAACTTTCCAAACGAACAAGCGCTCGAGTTCCTCGTCGCGAATCGCCAGGCACGCTTGCTCGCAATGAAACGCGAGAGCAATTTCGCCCAGCGCCTGCCTCACCGATTCAGTCAGCCCGCGATCGAAATGCAGCTGGCCCGAAAGCTTCTCCAAAAACCGGTGCCGCTCCGCCTGCTCTGCTTGCCGCGATGCGAGAAACGCCATCCCGTATCCGGAAAGCAGCGTTCCCATCGCCACGCCCGCTCCGATCAACGCCTGATGCAGCGTCAAAAGGTGCGTCGCGATTACCCGCACCGCCAGTGCCAGCGCCGCCAGCAGCACAAACGCTCGCACCGTCGCCGTTCGCTGCTGCGTCGCCAAAGTGAAAACGACGAACAGGAACAGAAACCACCACGCCGGAATCGACGGCGTGAACAGCAGAAAAATCACCAGGACCGTGAGGTCCACCGCCACCGGAACTTGAAACGGCGCCTCGGCTACCAGGCTCTCGTATGCCAGCAAGCAAATCGCGGCAAACAAGTACGTCCCCAGGTACCACGCCGCTGCCTTCACCGGCGTTCCGCTCGGGGTCACAAGCAAATCCACCAGCGCCAGCGCCGCGAACGTCGCCCGCGCCAGCGAAACCTGTCTCTCTAAGTACAGTCGTTCGGCGCTATCTAGAGACATGTCGGCGATCTACCGCAGGCGCTCCCGTTCCACAAGTACTAGGACCGGACGGTTCCCCCACTGAAAGCATAGCAAGCTAAAGGCTTCGCGCAACCGCGTGTCCTCTTATGGTTATCGCAACTGAGGACACCAGCCCGCGGCAGTGGGGTAGCCAGTTTTGGCTGCGCAACCACCCCCGCACCGCCGAAAAGTGTGCGACCTCCCCGCCGCCCACCGCGCCAGACCAGCCTTTTGTCGCGCCGCCGCCCCTTACCCACAACTCCCGACTTTTCCACAGGATAGGGTTGACACAGGGTACATAATGGGTTGGCCGGAAATGGCCGAAGCGGAGTTCCGGATTGTCACAGCGCTATACTCGGAGAGAAGTCGGGCGCATTCTAGGACTTGAGCCGGGCCGTCTCCGCTACTGGGAACGTCTGCGGCTCGTCGAGCCTCAGTCCCGCTGGGGCGAACGCTTCTACAGCTTCGGCGACCTGGTCGCCCTTCGCGCCCTTCAGCGCGTCACTTCGAATCATGTTCCCGCCCGCCGCGTCCGCCGCGCCATCAAGCTGATCGAAACTCAATTTTCCGCCCCGCCGCGTCCGGTGCAGGAACTGCGCCTCGTCGAACTCGGCCGCGAAATTCACGTCGTGCCTCCGGGCTCCGAGCGCCCGTTCAATCCTTTCCTCCAGCAGTGGGCGTTCCCGTTCGACATGCCAGTCGAACCCGCCAAGCTCCACGCCATGGCCGGCCCCACGCCCGAACAATTTTTCCAGGCCGCGCTCGATTGCGAAGACCGCACCGAAACTTTGCCGCATGCGATCGAAAATTATCAGCGCGTCGTGGAACTCGCGCCCACATGGATCGAAGCGCACATTAATCTCGGCGTCGCTTACTACCAGCTCGGCTATCTCTCCGAAGCGCGCAACGCTTTTCTCTCCGCCGTGCAGATCGATCCGCTCAACGGCATCTCTCGTTACAACCTCGGCTGCACGCTCGAAGAACTCGGCGAGTTCGAGCAAGCCATCGAACACCTCGAACGCGCAGCGCGCGCCATGCCCGCGCATCCCGACGTTCATTTCAATTTGGCGCTGGCGTATGAAAAGCGCGGCAATCGCCGTGGCGCCCGCGAACATTGGCAAGCCTATTTGCGCTTTGCTCCCTCCGGCCCGTGGGCCGAGCAAGCCCGCTCCCGCCTCCGCAAATTCGCGCGCCGAAAAAAAGAACTCCCTATCCCCTTCCGCCGCCCCCTCTAGCCTTAGGCGAGCGCAGCGAGATGTAGCTTAGACTTTCGAGTCTGAGCGGGACCAACTCTCAGTTGGTCCCGGGTTGAGCCATCCACACTGCAGGCACCACTACAACTTCTTGGCGCGATCACATTAGTGGAGCCAGTCAGTGGCACAGGCTGGAGTTCGCCGGTGTGCTGTGCCTTTGAATTCCCTCGTCATATAATCTCCCCGCAAATCTCAAAGGACTCCCATGCCCAGCCGCCTTACACTTCTAGTGGCCGCACTCGCTGCCGCCGCACTCACGATGCCCATCTCATCGCCAGACTCATCCTCCGAAAAATTCGCGCAGCTCAGTGAACAGTTCATGCACGAATCCCTCATTCTCTCCCCCGTCAGCGCCTCCGCCGCCGGCTACCATTCGTATTCAGATCCGACGTCCGGCAAGACCATCGCCCTGGACTCACAACTAGACGACATGTCCGCCGAAGGCATCGCCAAGCAACGCGCCTTCTACGCCGGCTGGCGCGAACGTTTCCGAACCGAAACTCCCGTTGCCTCGCTCAACACCGAAGACGCCGCAGACTGGCAGCTCATCGACGATCAAATCGGCCTCAATCTCCTCGAATTCGACAAAATCCAGAACTACAAACACAATCCCACCGTCGCCGTCGAACTGATCGGCAACGCGATCTTCCTCCCGCTCACGCAGGAATACGCGCCGCTCGAAACCCGCCTCGCGCAGGTTCTCGATCGCGTCAGCCAGATTCCGCATTTCCTCGTGCAGGTGCAACCGTACATCGCTGATTCCGACCCGGTCTGGATCAAAACCGCCGTGGAAGAAAACGAAGGCAACATCGACCTGATCCAGACCACGCTCAAGCAGCAAATTCCCCTCGGGTCGCCGCTGAAAACGCAATACGACCAGGTCACACCCGCAGCGATCGCCGCGCTCCAAAGCTATTCCGGTTTTCTCTCGAATACCCTCGCCGCGCGCGCAAAAACCGGCACGTGGCGCCTCGGCAAGCCGCTCTACGACGAAAAATTCCGCCTCGTGATGGAAACGGCCGTCACGCCCGGGCAAGTCCTCGCCGACGCCGAAAGCGAAATGCAATCCGTTCGCGCCGAAATGCTGCAGCTTGCACTGCCGATGCACGCGAAAATTTATCCCGGTCACACCGATAGTTCCGATCTCGCCGCGCACGACCGCGAAAATAAAATCGTCGGCGAAGTGCTCGACAAAATTTCAGACAACCACCCGCAGCGCGACCAGTTGATGTCCACGATTCAGGCCGATCTCGCCGGCATCACCAAATTCATTCAGGAAAAGAAAATCGTCTCGCTCGGCCCTCGCGACAATTTGAAAGTCGTCCCCACTCCCGTTTTCATGCGCGGCATCTACTCCGTCGCCGGCTTCCACGGCGCGCCGCCGCTCGAGCCCGACGCCGAAGCGGAATATTGGGTCACGCCGGTCGATCCCGGCATGTCCGCCGCAAAGGCCGAATCGAAGCTCCGCGAGTACAACAATTACGCGCTTCAGTGGCTCAGCATTCACGAGGCTCTGCCCGGCCACTACGTGCAGTTCGAGCACCTCAACAACATTCAGCCCGAACGCCGCCGCTTGCTCCGCTCTCTCTACGGCAACGGCGCGTATGTGGAAGGCTGGGCCGAATACATCGCGCAAGTGATGATGGACGAAGGCTTCCTCGACAACTCGCCCGAGTTCCGCATGGTGATGCGCAAAATCCGCCTGCGCGTGCTTGCCAACGCGATCCTCGATATAAAAATGCACACCATGGACATGTCCGACCGCGAAGCGCTCGACCTGATGATGAAGGATTCGTTTCAGACGCAAGCCGAGGCGGACGGCAAGCTGCAGCGCGTGAAGCTTAGCTCCACGCAACTGCCCACCTATTACGTAGGAATTCGCGAATGGTTCACACTAAGGAAGAAATACGAAGCCGCCGCCGGAAAAAATTTCAACCTCATGAAGTTCCACGACGCCGCGCTCGACGAAGGCCCGCTGCCCGTCCCCATCGTCGGGAAATTAGTGATGCCACAACAAGCCCAGTAGCACTGTCAATCTTGCCTGTGTGCCTCAGGTTTTCCGGGTGCCGCACCCTTTTCCTTTCAAATGGGTGCGCGAGGAACCTCCCAATCCTTGCAACAAACTCAGTCCTTGCTCGATCACGATTGCGGCGGACGTGAGTGGCACAGGCTGCAGTTCGCCTGTGTGCCTTGCCGTTGCCTTGAAGTTTATCCCGCGCAAATTGAAATCTACGCTACGCCGCCGCCCCTAAAACGAAAACGCCGCCTGCAAATAAATCTGCCGGTTCGCCGCGTTCGATGAAAACGGTCCGCCTGCCAGCGCGTTTGCCACGCCAAAGTAGCGCGTCGAGTACGACGGCGTTCCATTCACCTCTTCCGGGGGAATGATCGACGCCGACGGCACCGCCAGGTTCACATTGTTAAATAGGTTCCGCGCGTTGATGCTCATCGTCAGGCTGTACTTCCGCGTCGTATCGCTGCCACCGCCGAATCCCGGACCGCCTCCAAACGGCGACCCGCCGCGGCCACCAGGACCACGACCGCCGCCACCGCCGCCACCGCCGCCACTTTTTCCATTCTTGGTGTCCGGCCCGAATCCAAACGTCTTCGCAAGCCGCAGGTTGAGCGTGAACCGTCCTTCGCTCGTCAGGCTATTAATCGGAATTTCATTCGCAATGTTCGGCAGCGAGTTGTACGTTCCAAATCCCGGAATCGTCACGTTGTAATTCGGATTCGAGTTCAATACGGCGCTCGGCCGCTGGTTGAATTGCGAGCTGCCGATCAGATCGTTGTTCAGCGTAATGCTGTAGGGGACTCCCGACGACGCGACCAGGAACGGACTCAACCGCAGCCCCCACTTCAGCCCGACCGAACCGCCCAGGAAGAACCGGTTGCGTATATCGAACGACGCGCGCCCGTAATCTTCCGAAATGTTGTATGGATTCGACGGGAAGCTGTTTATGCCCGAAGTATCGCTGTCTGCATAGTTCAGCACGTAATACGCAAACATTGTGACCTTCGCGCCCGCACGCACTGTGGTCTGGACGAAAAGCTGGTTCTGCCGGAAATTCGCCTCGGATTGATACTGATAAATGTTCGCGAAGGGCACCGTGCGGTTGTACAGAGTCGGAAACAGATAATACGGTGTGTCGGGGTTATACCCGGAGTTCGGATCGTACGGATTCGACGTCGTTGGCGTATTTTTGTTGTTCGTCAGCAGCTGATCCCATCCCGTTGAATGCAAATACGAAACGTTCAGGTTCGCGTACTTCGTCAGCTGCCGCTCCATGCTCACGGCCACCTGAAACACGCCGGGCGATTTTTGCTTGTCGTTGTATTGATAGTAGGTCGCGAGAGTCGTTGGTCCCGGTGTTAGCGGCGGCGGCGTAGCACCGTAAAAGGTGGGATTGGTCACAACCACTTGCGCGAGGTTAATGTTGTTGAGCCGGTCTTCCGCCAGGACATTGCTTATATCGAACCGGTCGTAGAAAACTCCGGCGCCGGCGCGCAGCACGGTCTTCGGCGCGCTTTTTGCGCCTCCGCCGATCCCCCACGCGAAGCCCAGCCTCGGCGCCCAGTCCGCGTGATCGCTGATATTATTCTGCGATTCAAACCGCAAACCGTAGCTCAGCGTGATGTTCGGCTTGATCCGCCAGTCGTCTTCCACGTACAGGCCCACGTCCACCTGCGAAGCGTTGACGTTCGGATTCCCGATGCCGCTCGGGGTAAATTGCCCGGTGGTCAGCGTGTACTGCGCGGCCGAAGGCGTTCCCGCCAGCGTCGCTTGATACGCCGCCAGCGACGGAAAGAAATACGAGCCGTTGAACCCCGCGTTTGAATAGCTGTTGTCCGTCACGCCTCGCAAGCGCGCTCCGAATTTCAAGAAGTGATTCGTCAGGGCGATCGAAGTGTAATTCTGAAATTCGTAGTGGTTCGTCGTATCGAGCTGCGTGCCGCCCGCGCTTCCGCCGCCGGAAAAATACAGCGGCACGGTGATCGTCGGATCGGTGCTCACCGGAATCTCGCTCAGCGCGTCGCGCAAATATTGAAAGCGCGTCTCATTCACCACTTTCGTGCCAAACATCTGCGTGTCGCTCACCTGCAGCGTGTTTTCCGTGTTCACCGTGTTGTAGCCCTGGCTCGGCAGCGTGAACCCGCCGACGCCCTGGTTGTCCCACGTGTCGCGGTAATACTGGTAGCGCACCGTCAGCGTGTTGCTCTTGCCCAACTGGTAGTCCAGTTTCGGCGCGATGTTGTACCGCCGGCGCGCCACGGGAACGGCGTCGCTGAAAGGCTCCGGATCGCCCGCCGCATCCAGTACCTGCGCGTTCACGATTCCCAGATCGTTGATGTCGCGAACGTCGCCGGAAACAAAAAACGACGCCTTCTTGCTCAGCGGACCTCCCACATTGCCGCTGTACTGCACCGAATCGTAGCTCGGATACCCGTTTGCGGAAGCCGCTGCGTCGAAGAACGGGTTCTTCGAGTTGATCGCCGAGGGATTCGCGTTCACCGAAAATTGCCCGTGCCACTTGTCCGTGCCGGGCTTCGTGAAAATTTCAATCCGGCCGTAGCCGACTTTGTCGTACTCCGCCGAAAATGGATTGGAGTTGATGCGAATCTCGCGGATCGCCGACTTCGGCGGCAGCTGCCCCGCCGTAAATCCGTCGATATAAAATTGTCCCCCGTTCGGCCCCGCCGACGGTCCCGCCAGCGCCGTCAAGTCCGTCTGTAGTTCATCCGGATCGTCCGGCAACGCGTCCAGGTCGTGTCCGCTCAAAGTCACTTGCCCGGCGTTGTTCGTCGGGCTTACGTCCAGCGCCACGGCCGAATCGGTCACCACCACCTGCTGCTGCTCCACTTCAATTTCGAGCGAGACCTTCAACTGCAGCGTCTGCCCTGCGGCCACCTGCACCGCCGCGTTGCTGTAAACCTGAAAGCCCTTCGCGATCACTTCAACCTTATATGTGCCCGCGGCGAGGTTCTTCAGGTCAAACGCGCCCTGCGGCCCCGTCACCGCGCCCAGCGTCTGCTGGTCGGCCGTCGTCGCGATCACCGACGCATCCACCACCGCCGCGCCAGAAGGATCGAGCACCTGCCCGTGAATCGCGCCCGTTCCCTGCGCACGCACCGGCGCGCCCAGCAATCCGCCGCACATCCCGCCCATCAACGCCAAAATTGCCACCCGTAAAATCACCGCACTTGCCCAGGCTCTCATTCCCTCTCCCGAAAATTGCTGTCCCGCTCCGGCTGAATGAATCTGCCGATTAAGTCGTTGGTCTGGACGTTGGCCCGAAGAATAGACGTTCGTTGAATGGGTTCGTCTTTCGTGTTCACGTTTTGAAATTCACTGTTTACTGCGCGCCGCCGGCATCGCCGCCCGGTGCGCCCCCGCCCAAACTCCACGGTGAAAGCAGCGCAGCCTGGCTCGCCGCAGACGCACCTGCCGGTGCCGCCAGAATCGCTTCCACGCCGCCAACGAGGGTGATGGCCGTCATGCTCGAATCGTCCGGTCCCGGAGTTCCTACGATCATCACCGCGTCGCCCCGATTCAAATCGGTGATCGGCGAGTTCGGCAGGCGGTTCAAAATCTGCTGAAAGTCGCCGCTGCGTGCGCCGCCTCCAGGCCGCATTCCACCCGCGCCACCTGCCGCGCCGTTCTGTGCCGATGCATCGCCCGATCCCGCACCCTGCGAATTCGCTGGCGCTCCGCCGCTGCCATTCGCACCGGCGTTCGCGGAACCACCCGCAGTGCCACCGCCTTGCGCGTTGCCGACCAACGCACCCGCCGCGCCGCCTTTCAATCGCATCGCAATTCCCTGCGCCATCTGCGGCTGCAACTTCTTCAGCTGCGTCTGATCGGTCACTTTCACCGTCACGCTTTTCTTCGCCAGCAGATCCGTCACCGTCACCGTCTTCGCCGCCGCGTCCACTCCCGTCACCAACCCCGCCACGTTTCGAAACGCGCCGCTTACAATCTCATCGGCCGCAAACTGCGTTCCGTCATCGTTCTTCGTGCCGCGCGCTCGCAATTGATCTCCCGGCTTGATCGCGCTAATCGGCGCCGGCTTCGCATCGTTGAAATTCGTCGAGTCCGCCGCATAGCGCCTGAGCACTGTAGCCGGCGTCGTCGTGATGATCACCGGCTTCTGCCCCGCCGCCGTGCGCGTCGTAATCGTGATCGTTCCCGCCGCCGCATCGACGGCGCTCACAATTCCGCCCGTCCCGTGGGTCTGCCACTCCTGCACTTCACGCGCGTGCTTCGCCGCCACATCTTCAGCCTTCATCGCTACTACGATCCCCGCCGGAAAAACTTTCGCGTCCGCCGGCACGCGCCCGCGCACCAAAATACGGTCCCCCGCCTTCAAATCCGAAAGCTGCATCGCCGTCGCCGACTTCAGGTCCTTCGAGCCCGGCGCCACGCGCAGCACTTTCGTGCTGTCCGCGAGCGTCACGCTAACCTCCGCGCCCGCATCGTTCTTCATCGTGATCCCGTTCGCGCTTACAGACTCCACCACTCCCGTTTCCGTCCGCGCCGGAATCTGCGCCGTCGCATCTTGCGAACGCGCGACGCGCGGCGCCACAGCGATCGCCGCCACCGTCAGCATCGCGCCGAGCACCACGCTCTTCGTCGTCAACATGCACCTCTGCAAATAGTTCACCGTAATCATCGCGATGACTCCAAAAAAGTTTTTCCAAGTGGATTGAATGTCTGGCGATCGATCCTGCGCCGCCCCCGCGCGCAGCCCTGCCATCACGCACAACCCAAACTACCGTCAAAGCTTAGACGTAGGTTGGGGCCCCGTGCGTTACGTCAAATTCATTAATTTCCAGGATTTAAATAGCCGCTCCGGCCCCCGCATCCGGCCAGGATGAACGCAGCGTGGACCGCATTTCTACGAGCTCCGCAAGCCCGCCTTTCCGGGTGCCGCACCCTTTTCTTCCCAAAAGGGTGCGCGAGGACGCTCCCACGCTGGGCAACCACCTCGCCCCAGCACGCGCGCGCGTCACTCTCTCGGCTGTACCCGCAGCCCGCGATTCGCCGCCGGGTCCTGCACCTCTACCGGCGTCGCGAAGAACCGATTCGCCGCCAGCATCGTGCCCGTCGCTCCCGTCACTTTCCAGATCCCCACCGGCGCGTCTCCCACTTCGTTGTCGATCACCTCATTATTCTTTCCATTCACCACGAAGTCCGCCTGCCCGCTCGCCACCACTTTATTCTGGCTCGCTGTGTTGCGATTGCCGATCAGGCTGATTCCATCGAGCACCGGCGAATTCGCCACCGTATTCTGCTCCACGTTCGCGCCGTCCGCCTGCACATACACGCCCAGTTGATTCGAGCTCAGCGTGTTCTGCGCCACCGTCACGTGATTCGAATCCAGTACCAGAATTCCCGTCGCCGCCGTCGAGCACGAAGCGGCCACAGCGCACGGCGACCATTCGTTGTTCGACACGTTATTTCCAATCACCTCGCCGCCCGCCCCGAACGCGATCTGAATTCCGTTCTGCGCCGCGCCGGCCGTCGGCCCCACGCCGGTGATCACGTTGTTCCGCACCACGGCCGTCGTCCCGTCCTGATTCGCCGTCACTCCATTTTTCTGGTAGTCGTGAATGCTGTTATTCGAAACAGTCACCGTCGTCGGCGTCCCCGTGCTGATCACGTCCACCGCGTCGCCGCTCTGGCATCCGTTCAATTCCGCCGGCAACTCCATCGCGCGAATCGCGTTGTGATCGAGCATCCCCGATGAATTCTGATACAGCACGCCCACCAGGAACGGCGCGCACTCCGTAATCCCGTTCTTGCTTCCATCGACGATCAAATTCGAGATATTTACGTCCGCCGCGTTCGAAACGTAAATCACCGCCGCCGTCGCCTCAGGCAGCGTGCTCACGTTCGCCGTCACATCCACCGGCTGCACCATCGCGCCATTTTCACCGTGAATCGTGAGCGACTTCGTGATCGTCACCTGTTCCGGATACGTTCCCGCGCAAACGCGGATCGTCGCTCCAGCCGCAGCCGCATCGATCGCCGACTGAATCGTCGAGTACCCAGGATTCACGCATCCCGGCGCCCTTCGTCCCACCACCAACACCTGCGCCGATGCCGACGAAGCGACAAACAGAATTGCCGCACCAACAACAAAAATGGCCGCACGGATTCGCTCGATCATGATCTGCCTCCACGGAAGGATTTCTGGCGCGCGACGGAAGGGTTGGGAGGGATCCGCCGCGAGACCGCCCCTAAATTGGTTAGGGTCATCCTACTCCCGCAGCTCCGCACACGTTTGTAAATTCCGAGGCGCCGCGCAGTCCACCTCAAACCCGCTTCGCCCCAACTTCCCTGTCCGCGTGGACACAAGCCCGATTTTCCGGGTGCCGCACCCTTTTCTTCCCAAAAGGGTGCGCGAGCAAACCTCAACTCCAGGCACGTCTCCACCGTCTTTCCACAATCACAATAAGGGAGCCAGTCAGTGGCACACGCTGGAGTTCGCCTGTCTGCCTCTGACTTCTCTTTTTCCTACTCGCCCCATCTCACTTCCCCACCGCATCCGGCTTCTGCGCCGAAAGCTCCACCAATGCATCCATCACCCGCGCCTTCTGCTCGTCCCTCAAAATCAAATACCGCACCTTCCCTCCAGCACCCGCCGTAAACTTCGTCGAACCGTCCGCGCCCACCTCCACCTCGCCCGGCTCTGACACGTCAAAATATCCAGCCTCCGGCCGCACCGCATACAACGCTGCCGTCAAATCCCACGTCGGCCGGTCGTACGGCATCTTCATATAATGTCGGTACGCGTCCGCCACCGGGTGATTCGCAACGTAACCAAACTTCGTCTCGATCGCGCTCGCAGGAAACGGCAGCGCCAGTCCAATCTCAAACCCGCTCACCACAATCGGCGTCGGCCACTTCGCAAACAATTCCTGCGCCGCCCGCACATCCTTCGCCAGATTAAACTCCGGTTTCCCCGTCTTGAAATTTCCCGCCATCATCACCAGGCGCGTCACCTTCGCCCGCACCAGCGCCGCGCCATCCAGCGTGCTGTATGAATCCGCACCCGTCGCAAGCAGCCGCGCCAGATTCGTGCTGAATCCCACCTGCACGATCACCGTGCTGTGATCCGGCTGCGCAGCCAGCGTGCGCCGCAGCAGCTTCACCGCATCTTCCGCATCCTCGCCGCGCAGCAACTTGTGCGGATACACGTACGAGCCATCCGCCGTCTTCTCATTCGCCGGCACCTCGATCATCGGACTCGACTCCGGCGTCACCCCATCACGCACCATTCCAATCGGAATCTCCGGCCGCCCGTAAAACGTGTTCACCAAATCGCAGTACGGCGCCGCCCACGTATTCCCCTTCGTCACCGTCACCGCCACGATCTTCGCCTCGCCTCGGCTCTCCATCGCGTGCAGCATCGCCAGCGCCAGCGCATCATCGATATCGTTCCCCATATCCGTATCGAAAATCACCGGCACTGGCGCCGCCGCATGTCCCTGCCCCATCGCCGCTCCACTCGCCATTGCCGTCACCAGCAAAAAGAAAAGGATTCGAGTCATAGTGGACGTAGCATATCTCCACCGGTTCGCCGTGGCGATTGGTTTACTCCTTCGATCGCCCACACGGTTTGGAGAGTCAATGATCCACGAGCGTTTGAAGGAATTGCGCAAAGAGAAAGGCATGACGCAGGCCGACGTGACCGAGCGCACCGGACTGCTGCGCGTCTATCTTTCGCGCCTCGAAAATGGCCGCACCACGCCCTCGATTCCAACGCTCGAAAAGCTCGCCCGCGCCTTCGGCATCCCGATTTACCGGTTCTTTTACGAAAGCGAGACGCCGCCCAAACCGCCCGCCGTAAAATTGAAGAACGCGCAGCCCTCACCCGGCGTCGAGCAAGATTTTGAGACTCTCCGTCGAACGCTTCCCAAGCTCACCCCGCAAGAGCGCAAATTCCTGCTGAATATGGCCTCCGGATTCTCACGACGCGGCGGCAAAAAATCGCGCCCGTAACCCCCTGTCCGGCGTCATCCCCACTCAACGATTCGCGGGAACACGCACAGCAGGATCGCAAGTCGAAACGGCGTGCGCCTGAATGTGAACTTCCAGCGGAAGCGTCATCGTCGTCGTCCCGTTCGAAAATCCGCAAACAGTTTCTCGGCTGGTAATTTCGTACTCGAACGTAGCCACGAACGACGTCGGTTTATGCGGGGCAAATTTCCACGTACGGATGTTTTCTTCCGCCGCCTTCATCAGCATCGGTGGACCGTCGATTCCATCCACCCGGGCGACGGCCGTACCGTCGGTCCTCACCTTAAGCTTGACGACACCCGTTATGTAAGCGTGGTTTGCGACGAGCGGGTAGAGCGGCGCCGTCGCGCTCGTCACCACCGGCGTATATCCCGTCGGCGGCTCGTCCTGCGCTAACGCCGGCGAAAGGGCTACGCCGGCCGCGAACAGCACCAAGGCACAGATCACCGCCTGGAGCGTCGAAGTTGTGCGACTCATCTTGGTCTCCTTAGATTCCACGGTCCCGGTACGCAGCCTGCGTAAGTGAATCTCCCGCAATATCTAATGTTTAGCGCCGAAGTACCCGCTGTCCTCATTAGATTACTAACCGTTGGAGCTATCTCCTGCCCCACTTCGCCCTGAGTCCGCGAATGCGCCTGCTACGATTCAGTTTGGAATATGTTCACTCTTCCCATCCTCACTCTCCTGCTCGTCGATCTCGCGCTCCTGCTTCGCGGCCTGTCGAAGTCCAGCGCCAGCGGTGCCGCACGCGACCGCATCGCCCTGTGCGCGCTCTTTTTCTTCTCCGGAATGCCCGCTCTGGTTTACCAGATTGTCTGGCAGCGCGCGCTTTTTTCCATCTACGGCGTCAATGCGCAATCCGTCGCCGTCATCGTCGCGGCTTTCATGATCGGACTCGGTATCGGCAGCCTCGCCGGCGGATGGGCGTCCAGCCGCTTTCCTCGCAAGGCGCTCTTCCTTTTCGGCGCGGGAGAATTGGGCGTCGCACTCTTCGGGCTCTCCTCGCTGCGCCTCTTTCACTGGGCCGCAGGCTTCAGCGCCGGAGCCAGCCTGCCCGTCACAATCCTATTTGGATTCGCGCTGCTGATCGTCCCCACGGTTCTAATGGGCGCCACGTTGCCCTTGCTCGTTCAACGTCTCGTCGCGCGCGAAGGTTCGGTCGGCGCGCCCGTCGCGCTGCTCTACTTCGTCAATACGTTCGGCTCGGCTGTGGCTTGCTACCTGAGCGCCACATATTTGCTGCGCGTATTCGGCCAATCCGGCTCGGTCGGCTGGGCTGCCGCGCTCAACGTTCTCGTCGGAATGTCAGCTCTCGCGCTCGGCAGGAAGGAAGGCGCTACTCAAACCAGTGCTCCGCCGGCGCAGCACGAAGATTCACAGCCGCGCACCTCGAGCGTCGGCCTCGCCTTCGTCATGTTCGTCGCCGGCGTTTCCGGATTCATCGCGCTGGGTCTTGAGATCGTCTGGTTCCGCGTTTTCGAACTCGCCTCACGCGATCGCGCGCCGGCCTTCGCACTTCTGCTTTCCACGTATCTCGCCGGAATCGGCGCAGGCTCCTACGTTTCCGGCCGGTGGACCCGCGGCAAAAATCCGGAAGGCATCCTTCGCGTCGTCGCGGCACTTTTGTTCACCGTCGGAGCGACGGCCGCCTATTTGCCGCCGCTCGTCGCGTGGCTGCAATGGAAGGGTGTAGTCCTGTTTCAGATCGCGCCCACCACGCTCCAGATGCAGGTAATGAATTCTTGGTTTCTGATGGCAGCGCCGGTTTTGTTCTTAATCGCCACGGCGATCGGCGCCGTTCTTCCGCTGCTTTGCGAATCTGGAATCGCCGCCGGCGCAAGCTCTGGCCGCGACGTCAGCCTCACCTACGCCGCAAACATCGCCGGCTCCACGCTCGGCAGCCTGAGCATCGGCTTCCTCTGGATGAACTATTTCGGTGTGCAAAAAACATCCGAACATCTCGCCGCAATGGCCGTCGGGGCGGCGCTGCTTGTGGCCGCACGCGCAAGCGACAGAAAAGTCTCCGCATTACGGTGGGCGATGCCGGTCGCAGCCGGTGCAGTCGCATGCTTGCTGCTCTCATCCTTTGCGTACAGGCAATTTTTTGAGCGCTTGATCCTCGGCCCCGGCGCCGTGGTCCGCGGGCCGTTCGCTCACGTCGTCGAGAATCGCAACGGCGTCATCGCCGTCGGCCGCGATGGCACCGTTTATGGCAATGCTGTGTATGACGGCGCTTACAACACCGATCCGATCCACGACGCGAACCACGTTCTCCGCACCTACGCGATCAGCTTGTTTCATCCGGATCCGAAGCGCGTGCTGATGATTGGCCTCTCGTCCGGCTCCTGGGCGCAGATCGTCGCGAATCATCCGGACCTAGAGTCGCTCGAAATCGTCGAGATCAATCCCGGCTATCTTTCGCTGATCCCTCAATATCCGGCCGTCGCATCCTTGCTTCAGAATCCTCGCGTCCACATCACGATTGACGACGCGCGCCGCTGGCTGATCTCCCATCCGAGCGCCCGATACGACGTGATCGTCAACAACAACAGCTTCTATTGGCGCGATCACTCTTCCGTGCTGCTATCCGAGGATTTTGTGGAGATCGCGAAGCAACATCTCAACCCCGGCGGAATCTATTTTTACAATACGACCACGTCGGAAGATGCGATGGCGACCGGCCTGCGCGTGATGCCGTACGGATTTCGTGTGAACAGTTTCATGGCCGTGAGCGATACGCCGCTCGACATCAACGAAGCGCGATGGTTCTCCGTCCTTGCGCGGTACCAAATCGACGGCAAGCCCGTCTTCGATCCGGCGAATCCCGAGGCGGCCGCCACGCTCGCCCGCTACGCAGCGATGGTTCAGCACATGGACTCGACCACTCAAGTGGACGCGATGGAAACCTCCGCCGCCCTCAACGCCCGCCTTCAACACCGCCTGATCATCACCGACGCCAACATGGGCTGGGAGTGGCGCTACCCGTAGGCCAGAGCGCGCGCAGCGCGCTGCAACATAGACTTCAGTCTGTGCAGCGAACCAGCCCTCCATTTCGCAACCGCTAAGCACTTCACTCCAAACTTCCGGCCTCGTCCCGCGCACGCCCGCACCCTCAAGAACCCGCCCATTCTGTGCTAATCTAGTGTTCCTCGCATTGGTGAGCGTAGCTCAGTCGGTAGAGCATCGGTCTGTGGCACCGAGGGTCGCGGGTTCAAATCCCGTCGCTCACCCCAACTTTTTCTAGCGTTTTCGTTGATTTTGCGTTGACGTGTTCCAAATTCGCGTCCGGAACGCGTCCGGAATTCGGGCTTTCGACCGACTCCGGCAACTCAAACCCGACGCCCACCGAGCCCGCAACGTCCCTTCTAAACTGCACGTCTTCCCGCACTTTGTCGTAGCGGTCGGACATATCCTTATTCGCGTGCCCCATCCAGAATTTCAAAAGTCCATCGGGACACGCGGTGTAGTTTCGGAGGAACGTGTTGCGGAAACGGCGGAACGAGTGGAAGCCTCGCTTCGTGATGTCGAGGTCTTCCAAGATCGGGTAGAGTTCGCGTTTCAGGATGTTCGTTTGGCTTATCGGCTTTCCGCTCCGAGTTTGGAAAATAAATCCGTCGGTACGTTCGCCGAGGAATTGCTTGAGAAGGTCCCCTACTTTCGGGCAGAGGTCGATTGTGCGCTTGGCGTTCGGCGTCTTAGGCTCCTGCCGACGTTCGCGCCAGACCTCTTGCTCCACCCTTACGGCTTTTCCGTCGAAGTGACGGACTTCGAGTCCGAGAACTTCCCCGGCTCGCATTCCCGTAGCCGCAAGCAGTACGAGTAACATCCGCGTCTTACCGCTTGCCGCTGCCACGATCTTCGAGACCTGCTCGCCCGTAAACGAAGGAGCGTGCTGCTTCTCCTTCTCTACGACGGGCATGTCGATGAAATCGTGATTCCACTTTCGCGGGTATAGCTCTTCGCCGTCCTCGTCAACGGCACTCGCCATCGCCAACTTCACGACTTGCGTGACGTTTTTGATGGTCTGCGCCGAGAGGCCTTTCTCAACGAGAACTTCGACAAGCTCCTTCATCGCGCGATTCCCTACATCCGGTAATGCGTAGCGTCCGAGGACATCGTTGATGTGGTTTTCGAGGATGCTCTTCCAGTTCACGAGCGTCGAAGGCTTAATCGGCTTCCGCTTTCGCGCCTCGCACCTCTTAATCCACTCCTCCGCGAAATCCTCGAAGGTTGTCGTTGGGCGGACGTGGTAGTTGGGATCGTTGATCGGACGGAGACGTTTTTCTAGCTCGCGCAACGCAAGCGATTCGGTCGGCAATTCTTTCTGCGTCCCGAGAAGCACCTGCACTCGCTGCCTTCGCGTCTCCCCGTTTTCAGCAACATCCTCGTACCAACGGCCAAACCAACGCGGTTCGGTTTTTGAGCCAAGTAAAAGCACCTGCCCCTTTTGATACCGTCTTCGGGCCAACTTCTTTCCTCCAGCCCGGACGGCGCGCGGGGCGACTTTACCTGGACTCTGTCGTTTCGCGCTACCCATAGTCTGCCTCTACGGGTATAGAACCCTCTTTCAATCAGGACTTCGGGCGCGCGAGCGAGTGCTCAGTTTCGCCTCCCTGCAAAGCGGCAGGGAGCAAAGTTCGAGGATCGGTTGCTCCCTACCTCCCTGCCGCTCCCTGCGGGGAGGCGGGGAGGCCGATTTTTATTGGTGATGCGAGCGTTTCACGTGTCCCGCTCCCCGGCGGCTCCCTGCTCCCTGCCCCCTAAGAAAGAAAAGAACGAAAAGAAAGAAAAAACCAAAAGCTCTAAATATCTGTTTGAAGGTCAGTCGCGCTTCGTTGTCTCGGTGCTCACGCACCTCGCCACGTCCGCGCGACTCAAGGCCGCAAAAAGCGCGGCCTTGAGTTGTTAATTAATTTTCCGTTGGGAAAAGAAAGATCGAGATTACGCCAGAGTCAGAAAGAGGTTTTTCCACTGGGATCACCGGGTTTGTGATCCCAGTCGCGCGAAGCGCGACGCTCCCTTCCCCTCGCGCAACCGAGTCGCCGGGTAAATAGAGATAGGACCAGAATCGGGAGTCGGCAAACGAAACCTCACTGACCGCGCAAGTCAGGTGGCTCCCTTAGACGGCGGATGTCGTCTCCCGAATCTGGCTCAACGTCTAAGGGAGCTAACAGTGAAACCATCGAAATACGATTTCAAGCAGCTAGAGCATTTCCGTCCGTCCGTAGCGCCGAGAGCGAAGTGGCTCTGGAAACGATTCATTCCAGAGCGCGCCGTGACAGTAATCGTTGGAGCTACGGGCAGTTACAAATCTACGTTTCTGCTGGCGTTGTGCGGAGCGATCAGCAAGGGCGAGAAGTTCATGGGCTCGAAAACTCGCCAGCGTCGCGTCCTGTATCTGGATAACGAGAACACGAGCGAGGTTTTGCGGAGGCGAGATTTCGGGCTGAAGTTGGACTTGGATTCCAACGAGAACCTAAGACTCTGGAGTATCAACGGTAAACGCGCTGTGCCGCGCATCTACCAAGACCACGGGAGAACCCTCCGGCAGATCGTGTGCCAATCGTACAAGGAAGATAAAAAGCCTCTACTCATCGTCTTCGATCACTGGTCCACGTTTCTCAAGCCTGGGGACGGCGGAGAAACGACAGGACAGACCTCGCCAGTAATCCAAAACCTCAAACGGCTGTGCGCGCTCGGCGCAACGGTCGTGGTCTTGGCGCATACGCGGAAGGACGATCCAGAACGAATCTATGGCGGAGGGGATATCAAGGCAAAGTCCGCGATTTGGCACGTGTTCGTTCGCCGCGAAAACTCCGACAGGGTGCAGGTCCGCTCAGACCTTCGGGGATACGGCAAGAAACGAACATTCTCGATTCGCGCCGTCGAGTCCCAGAACAAGGACGAAGCTCGTAAGGAGTACGGTCCCACCAGCGTCACGGGCTTCGCGTTCGCGGACGCTGCCCACGAGAACGAGCCGAGCAAGCTCATCCTTAATATGCAGGCGCTGATCTCCAAGCACCCCGACTACTCCCAACGCCAATTGCGCGAACTCTCGCCGAAGGCACTCAAGATCGGCGAGGCAGCCGCCGAAGCCCTACTCCGCGATGGGGAGGGCAAATACTGGGTGTCGGAGAAAGCAGCCGCGAACGGCAAGAAGACCTACCGAACGTTACCAATGAAAAAGGCCGAAAACGGCGATTAGCGCCTCTTTCCCCGTTTTCGAGGCTCGCATCGCTCTACGGGCTGCTAATACGCGAGAAATCCAATCGTTCAGCGTGGGGCGCGACCGCTCGGAAGGTCGAAAAGCTGAGTTTTTTGGTCTGTCCGGACGTATTCCGGACGCGCTCGTTTGGTAAGTGGCGTTGCTTGTTCGTCTTCCAACGAGAGACCTTCGGCTAATCGAACCGACGGTCTGCAAATCGGCGCGTTCATCGTGAATCGAGTGTGCCGGGTAAATTCTACTAGGCGTCGAAAATCTTCTTTTTGAGGAGTTGAACGCATGGCCACGCGGAATCTGGCGCGAAAGCGGAAAGCACTTGGACTAACGCAGCACGCTCTAGCGGAAGCCTCCGGTGTTCCCGTGTCGCGTATCACCTACAGCGAGACGGGACGGCTTCGACTGACGGACGAAGAGCTGGAAAAGATCAGCGAAGTGTTCAAGGCACGGGCGCAGCGAGTCTTCGATGCGGTGTTCGTGGGATGACGGTGAATTTGAAGTTAGCGCTATTAAATGCGGAGGCGTGTGATGGGCGTAAAAACTAGCCCTGAAACCAGGGGCATTCGCATAAAGGTCAAAGGCAAGCCTCGGGGCAAGCCGTTCCCGAAAAAGCACAACATCGGCGCAGCGACTCGCTACAAGCCAGGCCAAAGCGGCAATCCGAGCGGCAAACCCGCGCACTCCAGTATCAGCAAAGCACTCCGCGCACGATTAGCGGAACCAGCACTCGGCGACAAGCTCGGCAGAACCATCGCCACTCTCATCGCGGACAGCTGGATAGCCGAAGCCGTTCGCGGAAATGTTCCTGCACTCGCATCTCTCGCTGACCGCACCGAAGGTCGTCCACTTATCAGCGCACCACCGGGAGCACCTTCAAACTTCCTCGATTACATCAAGACCGTGCAGCTTTTGAGTATGCAGCTTGGAGCGCCAGAAGGTCATCCGAACGCGAACAAACTTTTGCCGGCAGTAACCGAAGACGAAAAAACAGAGGAGCAAAACGATGATTGACGATTTGAGGGACCAAGACTTCCCCCGCAACAGCAATCGCGATCCGAAAGAAGAGTTCAATCAGCTTCGTCCGCGCTCGCTTCGGACGTGCGGGATGGAACTCGATGAAGTCTGTGGCGACCAGATTCAGGACAGCGGATTCGGAACTGGACTCGATGCTTTCCAGAAAAAGGGAGGACTGAAGTGACGACATATTTTCGAAACGCGGAACAGACGAGCAAGACCGAGCATCCCGAGGGCGCGTCCTACGAACCACTCGTCAGCGCTGAAGGTCAAGCGTTGCGGATGAAGACCGGACCACAGAACGCTTTGGAGCTGCACCCCGCACAAAAGGAGCAACGCAATGTCAGATTCGAAAATGAAAACGGTCCGCGCGTCGAGCGTGCGTAACAGCAGCTTCGTAGCGAAAGACTATCGCGACACACAAATAGAGATTGGTGACGCGCAAAGGGAGTTTGAAAAGACGTTCCAAGTCGAAGGTCGAGGTTCACGGCCATCGGAGTTCAGTGGTCGTGGGCGGACTTACGCGAAGGACGCCGAAATTGATTACCTGTCACGATACGTTTCGCCGGATACGCCAGTGCTCACTGCACTCGGAATTCTGCATTCAGAACTCGTGCCCAACCAACGCGACGACAGTGCCCATCCAGCGTGGATTATGCTGCGCAGCCGTCTCGGTGTTTTTGAGAATCCCGAATCCACGATTGCGGACTGCGACACGGAAAGCATCGCCAATCTCGTCCGAACACTGGAAGAAAACGTAGCGAACTGAAAGGAGAAAAAGTGTTAAAGCCATTAAGTCAACGTGCATACGAACGATTCACGGGCGAAGCGTTCTCAGGTCCTGTCGTTGCGGTGAATCCGCCGCAAGTCTCTCGCGGGTTGGAGGATTACGCTCGCGCTTCTGGTGAAACGCTGACGGTGTTCGATATGTCTGCTCCGGCAGGTACAAATCTCGTCGGCGAAGTAGTCGGGCGACTCACCAGATTCAACCCGCAAGACCCAGAACTGAAGGCGCGTCTGTCCGAGAAAATTCACGAACTAACAGCAGCGCTGAATGGCTTCGAGACGTTGGAGGATGAATGCCGCGAGGAGCGTGCATTGGTCTTGGGCGAGAAGCACGAAGAAGTAAAGTCACGCGCTCGCGCACAACGACGGGAAGTCGCTCGATTGGAGGCAGTCGCGTTGCAACTTTACAAGGACGTGAAAAAAGCCGAGGGGCTCAAGAACGGCGCGGGCAACGTTGTTGGACAAGCCCAAGACCGCTTGACACGCGTGGACCGCTTCGCGTCGGGCAAGCACATTGAATCGCTGCAGCAAAAAATCCGAGAGGCCCAAACTCTGTGGAGCGCGGCTGACACCGAGTATGGCCGGATACTTACTCTGTACAACCAGTCAGAGCGTGACGTAGCTGAGGCGCGAAAGGTCATGGGCGGAATCGAGACGGAGGAAGTGCGCGTTCGCGGCGAGCTAACCGGAATTCCGTACACCGACCCAGAATTCGGATTGTTGGTAAGGCCGCAAAGCTGAAATTGAGTTTGTCCGATGGGGCGGCTATTCCTCCCCGTTCTGTCGGACACGTGCGGCGCATTCTCCCGCTGCACGTAAAAGGGGAAAGCCCGGCTACGGTTTTCTCCATGGCGAGCGGTGGTTACTGCCCCACCGTTCCTTGGGCGGCACGTTCCTAACTGGGGCGCGTGCCGCCTTCGCCTGTTTTGGCGATCGCTCTGCTAGAAGTCGATGGCCAGCGCGCATGTGATGTCACCGTTCGGTTCCACTTTCGAGACCAACCGTCTTAACTTCGTATCCCTCGTTAGTAGCACATCACCCTTCGACGCCCAAAGCGGCAGCGTCATATCGGCGAAGTCGTCCCTCGCATCCGTCGGATCAAAATTATGAAGCTGATCTTTCCACAGGCGCTGCCAGCTAGCCAAAGTGTAGGCCGTGCTCTTCCAGAGTCGCCCAACGTAAGGATTGTCCATCACGGCCCTGTACAAACGGGCGCTAGGCACCACCGTCGAGCGCGCTCCATTGTTTGTGACCGTACCCACCACCATGTTTTGGATGTACGGAGATTCGAGAATCTGCTCGATCCGGTCGAATTTTTGGGTTCGTATAATCCGTAGGCTTTGAATTTCGGTCGCAGCAACTCCGCAAAAAGACCGTTGTCGCGCCTTCATTTTCTTCGCCCATCGCACGTGTTCGGGAGTGAGCTGGTCCAGTGCTGAATAAAACTCTCGGCGGTACTCTTCTCCCTCGCCCATGATGAACGGGCGAAAGGAGGCAATGTCCCGTTCCGAGAGCTTGCAGAGAGTGGCGTGTACCCGCGACAGATCCATACCAAACTGAATGTCGTATTCGCAGAGGCGTCGCAGAGTACGACGCGGGTCGCACCTCAGTAAAATTTCACCGAGCACGTGCGGAGTTAAAGTGATTCGCTTGCGAGGCTGAGTTGATCCTGTGAAAAGTCGGACTGGCGGAAGCAGATCCGCTTGGTTGGTATCGACCACAGCGACAGGGTACGCAGACTCGATGAACATATTTCGTGCCTAGGACTCTCCCGGCACGCGGTCCATCGGGTAGCGATGGTTGATTTGATTCATGAGCTTCTCCGCTTTCAGGATCGCGTCGTAAATAATGTCGCGAATCACAAGAGCGTTTTGATCCGGATTACCCGCCTCCGACAGCTTCGGGGCAGCGATAATCGCGGCGCAAACGGCGAGCGTTCTTCGTTCGATGTCGGCCATTACCCGAGTCTAGCAGTTTTGCTTTTTGTTCGCCATCTCGGCTCCAATCCATTTCTCGGCGTACCGACTCGGTAAGTGTATCCTTCAACGCTGTGCGCTACCTCAAACTGGCCTTTCTAGTTTGCCTTTGTGTGCTTGGTGGGATGTTGTTCGTTGCTCTGATTTCCGCGATCAATTCTCCGGAACAGCGTGCCCACTTTTTTGGTTTACTCGGCAGGAGTTGGAACGCCCTCCTGTCGGCATCCAGTTCAAGCACGTTCGGGCTTTTGTACTATCCGCTCGGCGGGGCGGTCGTGGGGTTTGCTCTGGTCGTTGGTTGGAAGCACTACGGCAAAAGCTCCCTACCGTGGAAGCAGGCGTTAGCGGAGGCGGGGTTACCCGCTTTTGTTTTCGCACTATTAACCCCGGCAATTCTCGCTCTCGTCGCCGGCAGCCACTTTATAGTGCGAACTGTTTTCGACGACCACCAGTCCTACGTGCGGAGCGCGCAACAGCTGAACTCCCGCATACCAGTCTTAGAGGCTAACAACCTGAAGCTCAGCAAAGAAAACGATAGTCTCCGATCGCAACCACCCCAAACGATAACGAAGCTCGTGGAGCCGCAGAACCTGCCGCTACAAATTAAGACCCGGCAGTACATGGCGCTAGATGTGAGCATGGCGCTCGATGCAAGTTCCCCAGTTCAGAAAGGCCACGTGTATCAGATTCTCGGAATAACGAATAAGAAGATTGCTCCAGTTAGTGTGGTGCTTAGTTGCACTGCAGATTTCCGACCTGTGGGTCCGACAGTCGTTATTGCCGCTCCCAATGAGTTCGTCTCTATTTCCAACTTAATCGTGAAGCAAACTGATGCCCGCACGCTCGAATTTTCGGCGGACTCGCCCGCTTGGACTCCTGACACCCCCCTAGGATTTAGCCTCTTCACCGATGCGACGAAGGGGTTTGACTGCACGATCAAGCAGAAACCCTAACTTCCCACCAGAAAGAACGCGCGCGGCATTCCGACCCTTCAGAGGGCAATTTCACATTCGTGAAAGAGATCGTCGAGGAAGTCGAGCGCAGTCTGACGTAAGACTCTGAATTGAATCGAAAACTCATATTCGCTCAGATTGGCAGGCGTACCTTCTGTGAACGTCGGTACATTCCCAGTAACCGCCGCGACAACGGTAAATTCGACGTGACCGTTCCGCATGTCCGTGCGTTCGTAACCTCGTATTCGTTCGTCGATTTCGCGAGCGATTCGAGGCGAGGATATTCCTGCGCTTACCAAGTGGCGTTCGACTTGAGACAAGAACTCGCGTGCGACGGCCACCCCTAGTCCGACGTTATGGTTGGTATGAAAGTGGCGCTGGACTCCGTCCACAAAAACGAACGCTCCGGCGTACAGCCACTCCAACGACGCTTGGTCCCAAGCCGAGTCTGGTTTGATTTTGAGATTTGAGCGGTTGAGCATGTCCCGAAGAGTTGCAGCCCCGAACAGCTTGCCGTGGGCGGTCAAAAGTATCGTTGCCAAGCTGGAGATCGAAACCGGAGCGGAACCGTCGGGCATCGTGAACCTCGACCGAATATTGAAGGACTGGAAGCGTCGAGTAAAGCGGAAGAGTTTTGGCGTCCGATTAGCGTCCGAAAAACCCCCGATTCGACAGGCGAATCAAGCGGCACACTGACCGATTCGCTCCTCGCAGTACATCGCCGCAGAGAGTCTGTTTCCTTTGAACGGACGATTAGCGTGAAGCTGCGTCGGATCGAATAGCAGAACGTCGCCCGGCTGATAAGCGATGGCAATCCGCCACTGGAGCAGTACCAACTCTCCGCCCGTGAACTCACCGCAAGGCGTGATTGCTGTAAGGCCGCCGCCCAAATTGCCCTTGTCGCGGTGGTAAGAGGCTTCCTTGAGCTGCTTTATTACATAGACGGTCGTGAACGACGTATCCCACAGGCGCCATTGTGGAATTCTCTCGACCTCCGCTTTTTGCAACGAGTGGAATTCAGGAGCGTACTCCGCGTAAAGCCTATCCATTCGCTCGATCAGGTTTCGGTTTCCGTCGAGCAGCTCCGGGTGCTTCACGGTTAGCGCGGTTTTTCGGCATGTGGGTCCGTCCAAGTAACCCAGAATGCCTTGACGTACTCCCCTCTCTCTTAGAAGTTTTGCGATTCGTTCATTCGTACCTGTTCTCGGAGAAAGCTCTCCGCTCGGACTAGTGGAGCGATGCGTAGCTTTTGCTCCGACGGCCTCCGGTCGGTTGGTTACTTGGCCGTTCACATTCTTCCAAAGTTCGTAAGCGAGCAGATGGTCGGTGCGAGGAATAACATCGCAAAGCAAGATCGCTTGAAGGCTGCCGTCTGGAGCGAAGACTTTCGTATCTTCGTCCAGCGTGAGGTCCCCGTCTTCAGCGTCGGTGAATTCCCCCGCGAATTGAACGGCGGAATCCTCGTAATCGTGTTTGAGCTTAAGCGTGTTCATGGGACTCGACCTCAATAACCTTCACGGGCGCGGGGTAGTCCAGACCGTGTTTTCGGAACAAACTTTGTAGTGCGCTGGTCAGCTCTCCTAAATGGAGGGGCCAATTCGGCTGGCGATGCAACTCGCCTGTTAGCTTCCTGAAATTTGAATCCAGTTCGAGCTTTTGTTCGCGACGTCGCCCTTGCTCCAACTTCGCGAGTCGATTGGCTTCGCGAATTGCTTTAGCGCGTGCACCTCCTCGCTCAGCCTTCGCGCGCAATAAACGGCGTTCGCCGTTTTTGTATGCATATTTCATGTAGCGTTGAGCCGTACCGAAGCTGACGCCGCGCCTCCCGTAATGCTGCTCATAGCACGCCTCCCACTCGCCGTGGCGCACGGTGTCTTTGAGGGCGATGAGTTCCTTCCCCATCTCCAGCCGCTCATTCTTGTAGCGGCGTTTCGCGCTTTTGAAGGTGCTCATTCGCTGATGCAAGGCCGCGATCAGCGTGATGTGTTCTCGTTCTCGTCCTGCCTTACACTCAGCCAATCGCGGGAAACGCCGTGGTTCGGCCTTCCCTCCCGCCGAATAATGCGTCAGCTTACTCATGTACTTGCTCCTTTAAAAGAAGCACATCTGCTGTTTTTATGCTAACATAAAGCTGCGGAAACTAGCAAGAATCCTGACTTGCAAGGGGGCACCAGATGGACGATGAGAAACGAAAAAAATTAGAGAAAGTAGTGCGAACCGTCTTCAGCGAGAAGCCAACGTGGTACGGCCACGACCAAGAGGAACTGGACAGAGACGCAGCGAGAGAGATAGTTCAGCGCGTTAAGTTGATGTCAACAACGCCTGGCAATCCTCCGATGTCGAACCCCGTCGAGGCGATTAAGTTGATCGAATATGCCGCAGAGGAATTCTTCAGACTCCTACTAAGTGACTGGCAGCGCCTGGGCTATTTCCGCGACCATCGCTTGTGCGATCCGAAGGTATCTTCTGAGGCCGCCCGAAAAAATCGACAACTCGCCGAAATGACTTCTCCGGTCGAGAAAATCGAAGGATAGATTTCACGTCCGATTCGCGTCCGGAAAAGGCCTAATTTCGGACGTTTCCTTCGCTCTAGCTCCGCGTAAGTGCGCGCCGTCGCGGGACTTAGCGATTTTCGAAGCGTTTCTACCGCCTACCTGTGGCACCGAGGGTCGCGGGTTCAAATCCCGTCGCTCACCCCAATTTCCTGAACAATCAACCAGCGTGATCACACGGGTCTCGTTCGCCGGAATCTCGCCCCTTCATCGCGCACCGGCGCACCCATCAAGAAAGTAATATCGCCCGACCTGTAGATCACTTTTCCGGCGCCTGCCGGTGCAGGCTTCACTTTCCCTGCGCGCACGCCGTCGAACCCAGCGGGTACGCGCGAGAGAACTGGCGGTGGCGCCATCGGCACATTACGTGCGCCGAGTACCATCAACGCGAATCTTCGCGCGCGCTTCCTCGCTTCGTAATTGCGTCTTTCCGCAACTCTTCCAAAACCAAGGTCCACCAAATTCGAGTTACAGCGATAAGTGCCTCGCCCTACAACGTTCACCCGATTCGCCGCCACCTGCGCCTTTCGCTACGCTGTAACCCTCACAGCCCAAATCCTAAGCCACGAGGCAACCATGAAGCACAAAGCTGTGTTCGCACCGGCCGCGCTCGTCGCGGCCCTTTCACTTCTCGGTCCCGGCGGCATCCGCGTCACCGCCGTGAACGCCGCACCCGCTCCGCACGTGCTCCAGCCGCGTCTCTCCGCACGCGGCCCAGAAACTCAAAACTTCGCCGGCAAAATCGTCTCGCAAAACGGCGTCCGCTACATCCTCCGCGACGATCAGGCCAACGTCTGGTATCACATCGACGATCAGCAGCAAGCCGCGAAATTCCTCGGCAAGTCCGTCAACATCACCGGCACTCTCGACGGCCAGACCGACATGATCCACGTCGCCACCATCACCGAGGCATCTTCTTAACCGGCGCCACTCAGCCCATCGCCTTCGCTATTTCGAACGGGCCGCTTCGGATCGATCAGCAAGAACGCGAAGATGCCTCCCAGCCCGGTGATCGCCGCCGCGATCCAGGTTACAGTTTTGTAGCCGCGTACAAACGCGGTCGTCACTGCGCTTTGAATCGCAGGATCTGAGCTCCGCATCGCCGCGAGTTGCGAACGCGCGGCGTCCACCTCCGCTCGCGCATCCACACTCAACTGCATCCTGCCGATCTGACGGTCGAGCGAGTGATTGAACACGCTCACCAGCAGCGCGCCCAACACAGCCACGGCCAGCAGCGATGCGAGTCGCGACACCGCATTGTTCACCCCCGACGCCAACCCAGACTCCGTCTCCGGCACGCTGTTCATCACCGTCGTCGTCAACGGCGCCACCGAAATCGTCATCCCAAATCCCAGCACCGCCACGGCCGGAAACACCGAACTCCAATAGCTGTGTCCCTCGCGAGCAATCGCGAACAGCGCAAACCCGCACGCCGTAACCAGCGGGCCAACCACGAGAGGAAGCCGCGAACCGTATCGCTCCACCAGGCTGCCCGCCCAGCGCGACAGCAAAAACATGATCACCACAAACGGCAGAAACGCCGCTCCCGCCTCGGTCGCCGAGTAGTGCTCGATTTCGATCACATACATCGGAAAGAAAAACATCAGCCCCGAAAGCGCCGCGTAGAGCATCAGCGTGAGCACGTTCGCTCCGGTGAAATTCCGCGAACGAAACAGCGCCAGCGGAATCATCGGCGACGCGGAGCGATACTCGACGAATACGAACGCGGCCAGGGCGAGAACTCCTAGACAACCTGTCCACTCAATCAGCCGGCCCCCACCGGAATTGCGATTCGGCATCTCGATCAGCGCGTACGTCACCGCGCCCAACCCCGCCGCCGCAAGCAATGCTCCTAACCAGTCCAGCCGCCGCGGCGATTCCCCGCCCCGCGACTCTGGCATGTAAATGCAAAGGACAAGCACCGCCGCCGCGAGCGGCAAGTTCAAAAAGAACACCCACCGCCACGTGGCATGCTCGATCAGCCATCCGCCGACCACCGGACCAATCGCCGTCGTCACCGCGCTCGCGCCGCTCCACGTGCCGATCGCGCGCCCTCGCTTCTCCGGCGGAAACGCCGCCGTCAAAATCGCGAGGCTCCCGGGAATCAGCAGCGCCGCGCCCAGCCCCTGCACCGACCGCGCCCAGATCAACGCGCTCACGTTCGGCGCAAGTCCGCAGCACGCCGACGCCGCAGCGAAAATCGCGACGCCGATCGCATACATCTTCTTTCGCCCGTACCGGTCTCCCAGCGACCCGCCGATCAGCAGCAGCGCCGCCAGCACCAGCATGTACGAATCCACCACCCACTGCACATCCGCCAGCGACGCGCCCAGCCCCCGCTGCAGCGCCGGCAGCGCCACATTCACCACTGTCCCGTCGATGAACGCCATGCTCGACCCAAGAATCGTCGCCCCGAGCACCACGCGCTCCCGCGCCCTAGTTGTCGTCAATCCCGTCATGAAGCCTTATTGTTCACGCCGCGGCAGCCATTCCGAGCAGCCAACCGCCACAGAGTGGCACAGGCTGGACTTGGCCTGTGTGCTGTCGAATTTGTGTAACGGGCGTTTTGAAAAAACGCCCGTCATCCAGAGGCCGATTCATCGGCCGAAGGATCTCTCTTCGCCTTCCCCACGCCATTACCCAAAAAAAACCGCGCAGCGCATCCTAACTCTTCGATGCGCTACGCGGGCCGCATTTCACTGCTGCTTTGTTTGTAGCTTTACCTCATCCCACCACTAGCCACCAACCGCTCACCAGTGAGCCAGCTCGAATCATCCGACGCCAAAAACGTCGCGATCGACGCAATATCCCCAACCTGCCCGATCCTTCCCAGCGGCGCCTGCGCCTCAATCTGCTTCTGAAAGTCCGAGCCGATCATTCCCGCTGTGTGCGTTCCTTCCGTCTCCACCATGCCCGGATTCAGCGAGTTCACGCGAATCTTCCGCGGCCCCAGCTCCCGCGCCAACACGCCGGTAATCGCGTCCAGCGCGCCCTTCGTCGCCGTGTACACCGAGCTTGCCGGCGGAAACACTTCCGTCACCGCCGATCCGATGTTGATGATGCTGCCGCCCTCTTTCAAATACTTCGCGGCTTCCTTCGTCGTCAGCAGCGCTCCCAGCACGTTCACGTCAAAAATCTTTTTGTAGTGCTCCTCCGTCACGTTCTCGAGCGGCTGAAATTCGTACACGCCCGAATTGTTCACCAAAATGTCCAGCTTGCCGAAGTTCTGAATCGCCGCGTCGATAATTTTCTTCGCGTCGCCCGCCTTCGCCACGTCGCCGCCCACCGCCACGGCCTTACCGCCCGCCGCCGTGATCGCCTTCACCACCTTCTCCGCGCCCTCTTTGCTCGACGCATAATTCACCACTACCGACGCGCCTTCCGCCGCCAGCGCCTTCGCAATTCCCGCGCCGATGCCCTTCGACGCGCCCGTCACCACCGCTACCTTGCCCTTAAGCTTGCTCAAGTGAGTTCTCCTCAATAATTTTGCAGATGCCGTTCCGGCTCTCTGGCCGTTAGCTTTGATAGTTCGACAACCGTCTAATTGATGTGAGGAGACTCAACCAGGATTCACCTTTCGTAACCACCATACGTTTCTGTGTCTTAGCCAGCCGCCGCCAACCGCAGCAACGCCCAACCACAACTACCTGTAGGGGCGGGTTGCGCGCCTTTCGCAAGCCGGCGCAGTCCGCCAACAAAACACCCACGTTCAGGTTGTGTTTTTCACTCACCGGCAAAATTGCCCATGCTACCGCCCACCTCCACAATCGCCACGGCGCATCGCGCTCCGCCGCTACATCCTCTCCGCGCCCTTGAATTCGCGAACGCGCGAATTCACAGTGAGGAATGCCAGCGGCATGACGAATGTTCATACCTTTCTCGGTTTTCTCCGTGAAATGTTCCACGCCTTTGACTTTGTAGCTTCTCAGCTCTCGCGTTTCTCGATTTGGCCAGCACGACCAAAACTGTCCTCTAGTACAGGGGTTATTTCGTCAGTTACTTGTTATCCTAAAAATAAAAACAAAAAAATGATCACACTCGAAAATTCCGCTCCAAACGAATCACCCGCCATCCCCGATCTCCAAATCGAAATCCCCAATCCACCTCCAGACCGCTCCGCCTCCCGCCCCACCGCCCACCGCCGCCGCACCCGCCCCTTCCCGCGCCGCCACACCGCCGCCCTCGCCCGCCACGCGCGCAAATGCACCGTCTGCCGCCACAAAGATCGCGCCGACATCGACGCCGACTTCCTCCATTGGCACAGCGCCGAAAATATCGCCGCCGAAAATAATCTCGACAGGGCTGCCATCTACCGCCACGCCCACTCCACCGGCCTTGTCAACGAACGCATGCGTAACATCCGCTACGCCGCCATCCACATTGCCGAAAAGGCCGAATCCGTCACGCCCACCGCTGGCCAAGTCCTCCAAGCCATCCGCGCCTGCACCCTGATCGACGACGAAGGCAAATGGAACGATCCCCCGAAACGCGTAATCATCGAATACCACCACATCACCACGGCCCAAGCCGAAGCCATCACCGCTTCCACCGCTTCGACCACCGAATCCGGACCGAAATCCGCCGATTCTAATCGCAACTTTTCGCAATCAGAAACCCCCGCAACTCCAACAAAACAAACGGAACCTCCTAGTTCTAATCGCAACTTTCGCAGCACAAAAATCGACGCCCCTCAACCACCGCCAACAAGCACCAAAAGCCCCTCCGCCACCGCCGACCGAGGTGCCCCATAAGAGTGGCACAGGCTGGAGTTGGCCTGTGTGACTTTGACTTTGCTTTCGCATCCACTGGCCATTTAAAAAAAACGGCCCGTCATCCTGAGGCCGTACACGGCCGAAGGATCTCTCCGTCTTGGCTTGTGAGCACCGACCGCCAGCTTGGCTGTCGGACGTTACCGGCGGTGGAGGATCATTTTGATTCCGCGGCGGGGGCGCAATGTGACGCTCGGGAGCATGCGGACTTTTTGTTTAGGGGCCAGGTCCATTCGGAAACGCTGGGCAACCGTCGCGAGCAGGAGGATCGCTTCCATCATGGCGAAGCCGGCGCCGATGCAAACTCTGGGGCCGCCGCCGAAAGGAAAGTAAGCGAAGCGCGGAATGGGTTTGTAGCGCGCGCCTTCGGGCGACCAGCGCTCGGGATCGAAAACTTCCGGGTCGATCCAGTAGCGCGGATCGCGGTGGAGCGTCCACTGAAGGATGACGACGTTGGATTTCGCGGGAAGGTGGTAGCCGCCTGCGTCAAACGGCTTGATCGACTGGCGGCCGATGGCCCACACCGGCGGATAGACGCGCATCGATTCCTTGATCACCATTTCGGTGTACGGCAGGCGGCTCACATCGGCGGCAGAGGGCGCGCGGCCGTCGAGAACGGAGTCGATTTCGGCGGCCAGTTTTTTCGCGACGTCCGGATGTTGCGCGAGCAGATACCAGGTCCACGTGAGCGCATTCGCCGTGGTCTCGTGGCCGGCGAGAAAAAGCGTCATCACTTCGTCGCGCACTTGCTCGTTGGACATTTCCGAGCCGGCTTCGTCCTGCGCGCTGAGCAGCATTTCGAGCAGGTCGTGGCGCGGCGATTCGCCGTTTCGATTGCGTGCGGCGCGGCGATCGGTGCGGCGCGAATCCACGAGCTTGTAAATCATTGCGTCCACTTGCTCGATCGCGCGCTTGAGCCGGAAAAAAGTGGGAATGGGAACGGACTCGGGCAAGAGGAACGCGAGGCCGGCTTGGCGATTGAAATCCTCCATCATGATGGTGAGCGACTGCGCGACCGTGGCCGCGTCGCCGGGAATTACCGAGCCGAACAAAACTTTGGTTACGATTTCGAGCGTGACGGCCATGAATGCTTCGTGGACGTCGCGCGTCTCGCCGTTGCGCCAGCCGTCGAGCATGCGCGAAGTGGCTATGACCATCGTCTCGGCGTAGGTGGCGATATTTTCGTGGCGAAACGCGGGCTGCATCAGCTTGCGCTGCTTCTGCCAGAACGAACCTTCGCTCGTGAGCAAGCCCTCGCCGAGAACGGCTTTCATCGCGCGGTAGTCGCGCGCTTTCAGAAAATTGGCGGAATTTTTGGAGAGCACCGCTTCGATGTCCGCGGGATTCGCGAGCAGCACGATGGGAATGTGAAAGATGCGCAGCAAGACCACGTCGCCGAATTCGCGGGAGCATTTCTCGAGGAAGCGATTCGAATTGCGAATCACGTCCTTGAGATTGCCGATCATGAACTTCCCTTTCGGGCCGGGAGGACGCGGATGTTTCCGTTGCGCGGCAGGATGCTTGGCGATCACTGTGGTGGGGACCTCGACGTTCAGTATAGAAGAATGCGGAAGGGATCGGCGCCGCGTGAGTAGTCGCAGTCGATATAGGAGCAGTCTTTGACGATCCAGTCGGCGCCGGCGGCAGTAAGAGCGGCGTCTTCCTCGGTGGTGCGAAGGGCGATCACGCGGCACCCAGCGGCTTTGCCGGCGCGGACGCCCGCGCCGGCATCTTCGACGACGATGCACTCGGCGGGCGGGAGGCCGAGGATCGCGGCACCCTTTATATAAGGTTCAGGATCGGGCTTGCCGCGGGTGATGTCCGTGGACGTGATGATTTTTTCGGGCTCAGGAAGCCCGGCGGCGCGGATGCGGACGAGCGCAAGGCGGCGCGTGCAGGAGGTGACGATGGTCCAGCGATTGGGGGGCAGCGCGCGCATCAGCTCGAGCGACCCGGGCAGGGGCACGACGCCTTCGACGTCTGCAATCTCGCGGCGCTCGACTTCAGCGTTCTCGGCTTCGACGTCCGAGTTGGGGAGATATTCGCGGATCGTGGTGATGCTGGGCCGGCCGTGCGCGGCGTGCGTGACTTCTTCGGGATCGAAGCCGTGTTCGAGCGCCCAGCCGCGCCAGACGCGCGCGACGGCCGGCGTCGAATCGACGAGGACGCCGTCGAGATCGAACAGGACTCCGCGGCAGAAGATTTCTTTCATTGGAAAATTTTAGCAGGGTTTGTGCGGGGCGCCCGTAAACGCGGCGTCGCGAATCAGTCAAATTTTGGATGGGACCGAAAATAAAACGACCGGCCCGCTCTCGTGAAGCGGAAGAGAGCGGCGCCGGTCGTCTTGTTGGGAGAGATCAAAAGCTGGTGCAGCGGCGAAAGTTACTTCGAGGGCTGCTTCGCAATGATCATGCTCGCGATTTTGTTGTAGGTGGCCTGGGGAATGATTTTCTTTTTCACCAGGTCGGTCTTGGCCTTGTATGGACGGCCGTCGATGATTTTCTGCGAGTAGGCGGCGCCGATGCCGGGCAGCGCATCGAGCTGGTCCTTGCTCGCGGTGTTGATATCGAGCGGCTCGGCCTTGGTGGAAGTCATGGCCTGCGGCGCGGGCGCGGCGATTACGCCGAGCGAGTGCGACGCGGCTTTCGAGGTGGTGAGGCCGAACGTGCCGAGTACGACGAGAGCGCAGGTGAGAAGCGCGCCCATCACGATCGAACGATTACGATTCATCTTCAGTCAGCTCCTTGGTATCGGAATCACTGCAAATTTACTGGTCGTTCGCTGCTGCCTTATACCCGGCTTTTTGCGCGTCCGATTCGGACATGTATTTGCCGGTCTTCGTCTTGCCATAGTACCGCGTGCCTTCCTTGTGGTACACGCCGGTCGAAGTGTTCACCCACACCTGGCCGCTGCCCGAGGGCGGGGCCTTTTGAGTGGAGGGCGAGGAGCCGCCGTTCGATGCGGACGACTTTGTGGCGGCGGGTTTTGCTGCAGGCGCGGAGTTCGACGCCGAATTATTGCTCGACGCAGGCGCGGCAGCCGCAGCCGGGGCGGGCGTCGATTTTGCCGGCGCGGACGACGAGGCGCTGGAGCTCGACGCGGCCGGTGCTGCGGCGGATGAATCGGACGCGGCGGCGGACTTCTTCGAGCGCGACTTTTTGGTGGTGCTGGTCGAGGAGTCGGTGCTCGCTGCGTCGGCCTTCGATGCGTCAGTCTTTGAGGCAGACGCATCGGTGGAATCAGCCGCGGCTTTCTTCGACCGCGACTTCTTCGTGGTGCCGGTCGAAGAGTCCGACGAAGTGGATGCGGACTTCGAATCGGTGGGTGCGTCGGTCGAATCGGCGGCCTTCTTAGAGCGCGACTTTTTGCTCGTGCCGGTTGAAGAATCCGGCGATGTGGAAGCGGACGAATCGTCAGCTTTCGACTTCTTCGACTTCGAGGTGCCGGACGACGTGGAACCGGAGCTATCGTCGGACGATGCAGTGGATTTCTTTTTCTTCGACTTCGTCGAGGAATCGGTGCTGCTCGTGTCGCCCCCGGTGGTGGTACTGCCGTCCGCGGCGGCCTTTTTCTTTTTCTTCTTTGTGGTGGTGCTGCTGTCCGAGCTTGAGTCGCTCGATGAGCCGCTGGCCGACGATGACGACGATTGCGCCTTCGCCGATCTTGCGGCGACCGACGCCGAACCGAATACCAAAACCGCGCAGGCGAGCGCAGTCAACATCTGCTGCCACTTCTTCTTCATGATCGTCCCCCCAGTGAGTAACGATGCGAAGTGCGAATTCGTGAGACCGCAGAGCCGATTACGAGTTCTGCTTGTTGGTGAGCCCGGCAGCGTAGGCCTTGGCCTTTTCGAACAGGCCGGCCGCTGCGGGCGATTCGAGTGCCGCGACACAGCTATCGAAATGCCCGCTGAGCGAAGCTGGCAAATTCGCCTTGAAATGGTTCATGACCGTATCGACGATTTCCTGCGCTTTGTCTTGCGGCAGGCCGGTCTTCTGCATGATTACCTGGACGAGTTCATTCATGGCTGAGTCTCCTTCAACATTTGGGTCGATTGGGGTGTTGCGGGCCCGTTTCTAAAATTGCCGCTGAGAAGTTCGGTCCGGCCGATCGAATTCCACAATTGCCGCGGACGCTGAGGGCAGGGCAAGCGCAGCGCGGAGCGGCGATGGTGGCCGGAAATCGGGGCGATTGTACTGCCGCGCGGCGAGAGAATTCAATGTGGAAATTCCCGAATCGGAACTGCGGAAAGGGGCGCAAGTACTGTTACTTCACGCCGGATTTCTGTGAATCTTATAGCGCGTAAAAATTGACTGGGCGCGCGCGAAACGGTAACTTCGACGCGCCTTTCTTCTCTCTACTCTGGAGGATTCCCCATGACCGCAGCAACCGCTAAGGCCGAAGCGCGCCGTGTGCTGGTGATCGACATCGGCGGGACGCACGTGAAGATGTTGATAACCGGCGAGAAGACGCCTAGGAAATTCGATTCGGGGCCGAAGCTGACGGCGGACAAGATGGTGAAAGGCGTGAAGGCGGCGACCAAGGATTGGAAATACAACTGTGTGTCGATCGGATATCCAGGTCCGGTGATCAACGGTCACCCGCTGCGCGAGCCCCACAATTTGGGCGGCGGATGGATGGCGTTTGATTTCGCGAAGGCCTTCGGATGTCCGGTGAAGCTGGTGAACGACGCGAGCATGCAGGCGATCGGCAGCTACAAGGGCGGACGAATGCTGTTTCTCGGGCTGGGCACGGGGCTGGGGTCGGCGATGATTGTCGATAACGTGCTGGAGCCGATGGAGCTGGCGCATTTGATTTACAAGAAAGGGAAAACGTACGAGGACTACCTGGGAATTCGTGGGCTCGAGCGGCTGGGGAAGAAAAAATGGCGCGAGCAGGTGTTTAAGGTTTGCAAGATTTTGAAGGCGGCGCTTGAGGCGGACTACATTGTGTTGGGCGGCGGTAATGTGAAGAAGATGAAGGAGCTGCCGCCGGGGGCGAGAGAGGGCGACAACAACAACGCGTTCACCGGCGGATTCCGGCTTTGGGATAAGAGTGAGAAGGGCCTGCGCGACAATGTGGTGACGTGAGGCGGCGTGCGCCGCTGAGTCACGAACAACGGAGCACACCCCGCTGATAGCCGGGTGCAAACAGGCTGAGAGTCCGTCCTGCGGCTCTAAAAGACGCGGCCGACCTGGAAGAAGAAGCGATGGTGGTCGGTGTCGCCAACGGCGCCGCCAAGGAAGATGGGGCCGATTAGAGTGTTGGCGATGAAGCCGCCGCTGGCGTCCATCGGCAGGCGCGAAGAGAGCGCCAGGCCGTAGGAAGACGGAAGCGCGAAGGGCTTGGCCATTTCGTAGGAGCCGACGGCGTACACTTTGTCGCCGAAGAACGGCGGAAGCGCAAACAGTTCGCGAAGATATCCCGCCTGCAAATAGTAATACTGGTTGGTGAGAAGCTCGTTTGTGCCGTAGGCGTGAAGTTCCCCCAAGCCTCCCAAACCAAAGATCGGCAATCCCACCTGGTTGTAACCGAATGTAGTGCCGCCCTGCGCCTGAAAGAAAATACTGTCGGGCTTGCCGACTGCTTTGAAATAGCGGAAGTTCACGCGCGCGGTGGGAAATTGCTGCGTGGCGCCGGGATTCGCATCGTTCCAGTGCCAATTCAGCGAGAGGCTGGCGCCGTTGCGCGGGATCACGGCGTTATCCAGGCGATTCATTTCGAAGCTGACTTT
Source organism: uncultured Acidobacteriota bacterium (assembly GCA_963702125.1). Lineage (GTDB taxonomy): Bacteria > Acidobacteriota > Terriglobia > Acidiferrales > UBA7541 > Palsa-295. Next base: position 259,774 of record OY969716.1, on the reverse strand, counting down.
GGTGAAGCCAACGCGGCCGCTTTCCGGAGGCAATGTTGGATATCCCACGCGGATGGACTGGCTGAGGTCGGCGGCCTGATAACCGATGCGGAGTTCGGCGTCGCGGCCGAATTCGTAACCGAAATCAAACTCGCCGCCGAATTGGCGATTCCGATATTCGCCTTCGAGCTTGTCCTGGTTGTATTCGTAGAACGGAGAATTCTGCGCGAAGGCGCGCGGCGCGATGAACCAATTGCTGCCGAGGTGAAGCGGGACGTAATACTCAGAACTGATGCCGTACTCGGCGCCGAGAATAATGTCGTTGCGCAGTTCCCTGCCGAAGCCGCCGACATCGTAGAGCGTGATCCGGCCTCCGATGGCAAAGACGGGATTCAGATAGTCGGAACCGTCGATGACAAAAAGCGGTTGAACGGTGGGCGGAGCGTAGGGTTTTTCGACGGCAGTGATGAGCAGGCCCTGCTTGCCGTCCTGCTCGACGACTTTGTAGCCGAGGCTGTCGAAGCGGCCGTTGCCGAGAATCATGTTGAGCTGCGTATTCATCACGACGGGATCGATGGGCTTGCCAACGAGGACGCTGAGGCGATTTTTGATGATGGTGGCGAGATCGCCGCTAGCGCCTTGCACCGCGATAAACTCCGGAGTGGGAGTGTTGACCCGTTTGCGGGAGTCGCGGTGCTCGATGTATTTCGCCCAGGAATCGTCGTCGATGGCGAAGGAGAGCAGGACGTTTTTCTTTTTCTCCGCGGCGGCGTAGCCGAGCTTGATCATCTCGTCGGCTTTGCCGTAGTCGAGCGAACCGTAGTCTTCGAGCGGAACGGAAATCAGGACGTCGGCTTTTTCCATGCTTCGGAGCTCGTTCGCGGCGATGACGACGCTGAGCGAGCGTCCGAGGACGGTGAACGTGGAGAGCGATTCTTTGGCATCGATGCCTTTTACTTCCAGGTGGACGGCGATGGTGAGGTCGGCGCCCATGTCCTGCGCGACGTCCACCGGGAGGTTATCGAGGAGCGCGCCGTCAGCGAAGATGTGGTCCTGCTCGCGGACGGGCGTAAAAATTCCGGGGAGCGACATGGTGGAACGCAGAGCGAGAGCGAGAGAGCCGGAGCGGAAGATTTCTTCTTTGCCGGTGACGAGGTCGGTGGAGACGCAGCCAAATGGGATGGGTAAATCGTTGAAATTTTTGATCTCGGAATATGGCAGAGCGATTTGATCGAAGATCAGGCCGACGGCCTGTCCGGAGTTGAACCCTTCGGGAAATTGCACGCCGTGCTTGAGGCCGAAGCCGAGCGAATTGGGATAATCGACGGCGTCTTGCTTGCGGCGCCAGGTGAGATCTTTGAAGGAGGAGTTGCCCCGGATGACGGTGTCCCAGTCGATGCCGGAAATAATTTGTTCGATTTGTTTCGGGGAGTGGCCGGTGGCGTAGAAGCCGCCGACCAGCCCGCCCATGCTGGTGCCGGCGACGTAGCTGACGGGAACGTGGTGTTCTTCGAACCACTGGATTACGCCGATGTGGGCCAGGCCGAGTGCGCCGCCGCCTTCCAGCACCAAGCCGATGCGGGGGCGGCGTTGTTGGCGAGACTGCGATTGAGCGTCGGCTTGGGCGGAGGCGGAGGACTGTTTGGTAACGGGGCGAGGCGGAGTCTTTTGTGGTCCGTCGGGGAGCGGGGAAGATTGGGCGTGCGCCGGGATGGAAAGGGAGAGCGCGGCGAACGCGGCTACGGCCGACGCAAGGATAAATTTGCGGATGGATGAAGCCATCGTATGCCTCCGAATGAGTGGGGAATGTTCGCGCAGAAACGTGCGTTGCGTCTAGCGGGAAACCGGAAAAGGCAACGGCGGAACATTTCACCGAGAAAATCGAGAAAGGGGGAGGGCACGGAGAGTTGGTGCTGACGGAGCCTATGAGGTGATCGAGGCTTCGTGTTGCTGATGGGTGCGTCGGTGGCAAAGCGGTAGCTGCGCTCCCGCAGTCCAAAGGGTGCCGGCGCTTCGCGGCTGGTCGCGTGACCGTGTGGAGGTGCCGTGCTGAAGACCACGGCTCTACATTTAAAAACTTAAAAAAAAACGCACGGCCTCCAAATCAGGCCGTGCGTTTTTTTGTTTGAAGCTGCGGCGCCCGCTTATTGTGCGGCGGACGGGGGGACGCCGATTTTGGCGCCGATGATTTCGCCGGAGATGATGATTTCCACGCGGCGATTCTGCTGGCGGCCCTGGGCGGTGTCGTTACTTGCTACCGGATCGGCTTTACCGAAGCCGGTGGCGGTGATCTGCGTGGGGTCGAGACCCTGCTGGACCAGGTAATCGCGGACGGCGTTGGCGCGCTGCTCCGAGAGCTTCTGATTGAATGCATCGGAGCCGACGCTATCGGTGTAACCCTCGATCGAGAGGTGCAGGCCGGGGTGCGCGATGACGATGCCGGAAAACTTGGCGAGCGCTTCGCGTGCTGCGGGTTGCAGATCGTATTTGCCGAAGGCGAATAGCACGTCGGCCATGTTGACCTTCAGGCCGCGCGGCGTATCGGTGGTGGGCAGCACGCGATTGAACTGGGCGAGAAGCGCGGCACGAAGCTGCTGCTGTTGGAGTTGAGCCTGCGCTGCGGCGTCCTGCGCCTGCTTTTCGCGGTCGCGAGCGGCTGCGGCGGCGGCATCGGCTTGTTGCGCTTGCGCGGCAGACTGAGCGGCTTGCGCTTCGGCAGTCGCGCGTGCGGCAGCGGCTTGCGCGGCGTCGCGTTCGGCCTGAAGACGCTGCATATCGGCCTGCTGACGTGCGGCGGCTTCCTGCTGCTGCTTGGCTTGCGCCGCGGCGGTGGCTGCAGCCTGAGCGGCCTGCTCGGCGGCGATTTTTTCGTCTGATTCGCGCTTCAGGGTAATCGTACGGGCGTCGGCGGCGGTTTGCACGGCGTCACGCGCGCTCTGAATGATGGTCTTCTTATTGCCCTTGCTCTTGAGCATTGATTCGGCGTTCGCCAGCGAGGTCTGCGCTTTGCGCAGCGCGTCCGGAGCGTATTGCTGCGCCCCGGACTTTTCGGCGATGGCGACGGCGTTGCGCGCTTCGTACACTTCGAGAGGAACCTTCGGCGAGAGCGTGACGACCGAATCCTGCATGTGAGACATGTCGTAGGTGTACTGGCCGCGCTGGAGCAATTCGTAGTTCGCAGTAATCGGTTGGTAGGTACCGCGCGTATCGGGCCGGACGGCATTTTCGAGAACGACCACATCGCTCGGCGTATTGACGGCGAAGTACGGCTCGGCGGTGACGATCATGCCGAAGGACTGCAGGTTCGTGGTGGTGAACAGTTTGCTGTTGCCGCCGTTCAAAACGATTTCGCCCAGGTTCGAGGGCTTGCCCTCGGGCGTGATGGCCCACAGAACGTAGGTGAGATATTCCTTGCCGAAGGTCTGCGCGGGCTGAAGCTTTTTGAACTGCGCGGAGATGGTGATCGAACCCTGCTTGCTATTCACGGTGGCTTGGCCGGAAGCGAGCGGCAGAAGCGGCGTGCCCGTGAAGTCGATCATGGTCGAGCCGTTGCGGTGCTCGTAGTTGATGGACATCACGCTCTTCGAGACCAGCGTGACCTGGTACATGGTGGTGTTGCCTTGGCTTTGTGCGGACTGCTGCGCGGGAGCGACAGGCGCCAGCGCGAAGATGGCTAGGGATGCAGCGGCTAATAACTTTTTCAACGGAAATCTCCTTTTGCGATGCGAAACGTTGCGGTTGAGGTGCCGGCGCTGGTGCTGGGTTTCCGCGAGCACGGCGGCCGGCGGGAGTGTTTCTTGTCTGCGCGCGCCAGTCGCACCAAGCGACGAGTCCAGGAGAGTGGGACGCGGAGTCGATCTGAGGAGACGCGAGGTTTCGTCAGAGACAGCGACATTCTATCACTTGGGTTTGGGGAGGTGGGAGGGATTGTGGGGGCGGCACGGGGCGGACGTGCGGATGTGAAACTGGCGTCGAGCTTGGCGCTGTGCCACGCACCCTTTTGGGAAGAAAAGGGTGCGGCACCCGGAAAAGCGGGAGGAGCACATGGGAGTTAGATTCTCGCGCGGGTGCTCGATTTTTTCTTGGGGCGCTTGGTAGGATGGACTAGATGATGCGACGGCTTTGGCTGCCTCTACTTTTGCTGGTGACGCTCTGCGCGGTTCCCTCCTTTGCGTGTACCTGCTCGAAATTGCCACCGGGGACTTGTCCTGGGTTGCAGGCGGACGACGTGGTGTTCGCGGGGACGGTGGTGGCGGTTGAGGTGGTGAAGACTCCGGCGGGGACGGTGACAACGGATGCCGGTGCAAGTGGCGCGGCGGACGCGCCTCAAGACGCGGCGACGCCGATTGTGCGGTACAAGTTCCGCGTGAACGAGCGATTCGCGGGTGCGGGCGGCGAGACGATCGACATTTATTCGGGCGGCGATGACGGCGACTGCGGCTACGTTTTCAAACTGGGCGAGCAGTACGTGGTGTTCACGCAGCAGGAAACGGAAGGGCGCCTGTTTGCGACGATTTGCAACGGCACGCGGCCGTTCATCGAAGCGCGCGCGCTGATTCCGCAGCTGCGCGCGATGCGCACGCATCAACGCGTCGCGTCTGTATTTGGCGTGCTGCGCCGCGCGGATCCGCCGCTGCTGGCGCCTTCGGACGATCCGGAAGATCCGCTGCCGAACATTAAATTGAAATTGCGATCGAAGGACGACCGGTTCGCGTCGAGCACGGGGCCGGACGGCGTTTACACTTTTTACGATGTGCATGCGGGCGAGTATTCGTACACGGCGGATTTGCCGGCGCGTTTTGAATTTTCGCAGAAGACGCTGAAGGGCGGGCTGCCGCCGTTTCGCATTCCAAGTGGCGCTTGCTACGAGTACAACGTGGATGCGCTGCCGACGGGAAAAATCAAAGGCGCGGTGGTGGGGCCGGATGGCAAGCCGCTGAAGCTCGCGTCGGTGGAACTGTATCGCTCGGATAAATACGACAACGACAAGCCGGGGCTTTGGGGATTTCAGGGCAGCGCCGCGAACGGCGCGAAGGAATCGGGATTCGAGTTCGATCACATCGGCGCGGGAGATTATTTGCTGGTGTTCAACCGGATGGATCGCAAGGATCCGAACACGCCGTTTCCGCGGACATTTTATCCCGGCGCGCCGGATCAGGGCGACGCCGTGACGATTCATTTGAAGGATGGGCAGCAGCTGCTCAACGCGAACATCAAACTGCGCGACGGATATCCGACACGGAAGGTAAAGGTGGCGCTGAAGTGGGCGGACGGGCGGCCGCCGGGCGACGTGACGGTGATGGGAAAGGCGGAGGATGGTGGCGGCGGGAATCCTTCGGCGGTGAAGATTGGCGAGGGCTTGTACGAATTTACGATTCTTGAGAATGCAAAGTACACGTTTTCGGCGTGGGAGGATTTGGATCCTTCGCGCGCGTCAGCCACGAAAAAAGGCAGTGAGTGTAATTTGCCGGCCCGCATTGAGGCGGCGGCGGTGACGGTGGATGGGGCGGACCCCGAAGCAAAGGAAATTACGCTGACGTTTGCTAAGCCGGAGTGCCAGAGCGACGCGCCTGCCCCGGCGTCGGACCAGACGCAGGATGCGACACCGCAGTCGCAGAGTGCTGCGCCGCAGCGGCAGAGTACTCCCCAGAAGTAATTTCAGTTAGACAACTGGGCTGGTGAACGAGGCTGCTGTGTGCAGGTGCGTTCGCTTGCGACAAAGCGGTAGCTTCGCTCCCGCAGTCCGAAGGTGCTGTGCTTGCTGTTGACGTGGTCGGAGCGGTTGAAATGACTCAACCCGGGACCAGCCGAGAGATAGTCCCGCTCAGACTCGAAGGTTTAAGCTACATCGCCCTGCGGGCGGCAAATGCGGCTGAAAGGAATCTAAATCGTGCGGGCGCCGTCGGGCGCTTCATTGACTTGGAGCGGGACGGTGCATAGTATTGCGGCGCTGCCATTGGGGCGCAGACTTTTTCCTTCCGGAGATGCGAAAGCACATGAAGCTGAGACTTGCGGCTAGCGCGGTGGCGCTGGCGTTGATTTGCGGCTGGAGCACGATGGTGGCGGCGCAGGAGCCGGCAAAGGACGCCAAGCCGGGTACGGCGGCGGGAGCTGACGCGAAACCGGCGGCGGGCGCGGATGCGAGTGCGCCGAAGGAAGAATCGTGGCCGAGCGATCACACGATCACGATCGGCGGTCAGACGTTTTCCTACAAGGCGACGCCATCAACGACGCTGCTGAAAGATGAGAAAGGCGAGCCCACGGCGCTGATGTTTTCCATCGCGTACACGCGAAGCGATACGAAGAACGCATCGCAGCGGCCCATCGCGTTTGTGTACAACGGCGGGCCGGGATCGGCATCGGTGTGGCTGCACATGGGCGCGTTTGGACCACGCCGCGTGACGACGGCGAATGCCGCGCCGACGGGATCGGCACCGTACAAGGTGGAAGACAACGCGAATTCCCTGCTCGACAAGACGGACCTCGTATTCATCGATCCGGTAGGAACGGGATTCAGCCATGCGGTGGGCAAGGCGCAGGACAAGGATTTCTGGGGCGTCGATCAGGACGCGCATTCGATCGCGCAGTTCATCAACATTTATTTGAACCGCAACGGGCGGTGGAATTCACCGAAGTTTTTGATCGGCGAGAGCTACGGCACGTTTCGCTCGGCGGTGGTGGGAAATTACTTGCAGTCGCACGACGGAATTTACGTGAACGGGATCGTGCTGATCTCGAGCGTGCTGAATACGGAAACGATTTCGTTCAACGCGGGCGACGATCTTTCCTACATTTTGTATTTGCCGAGCTACGCGGCGACAGCGGCGTATCACAAGATGCTAAACCCGGCACCGGCGGATCTGACCGCGTTTTTGGCGGATGCGCGGAAGTTTGCGGCGGGCGAGTACACCAACGCGTTGATGAAGGGCACGAATCTGACGGCGGATGAGAAAAAGGACATCGCGACGAAGCTTTCGAAATACATCGGGCTGTCGCCGGATTACATCGAAAAGGCGGACCTGCGGGTGAACCTGGCGCAGTTCAGCGTGGAGCTGCAGCGCGCGGACCGCACGCAGAGCGGTCGCTACGATTCGAGGTACACGATGCCGACGTACGACGTGCTGAGCGAGTTTGCGGAGGAGGATCCTTCGTACACGGGTGTGCGTGGTGCGTTTACGGCGGCGCTGAATTCGTATCTCCGCGATGAGTTGAAGGTGACGCTCGAGCGGCAGTACGAAATTTTGAGCGGGCAGGTGGGCGGCGGATGGGATTGGAAGCATGGGCAGAACGGCGGGTTTCCGAGCTCGCCGAACGTGTCGAGCGACTTGATCAATGCGATTCAGACGAATGCGAATCTGCGGGTGCAGGTGGAGACGGGATACTACGACATGGCGACGCCGTTTTTCGCTACGGAGTACACGATGGATCACCTGTTTTTGCCGGGCAATTTGCGGAGCCACATTGATATTCAGTACTACGGCGCGGGGCACATGATGTATTTGCGGAATGAAGACCTCACGAAGCTTAAGGGGAACATTGGGGCGTTTATTGATTCCGCGGCGAAGGGGCAGTAACTCGCAAATGCAAAGGCGAAGAGGGGTCCTTCGCTGCGCTCAGGATGACGCGGCTTAAAAGCGAGCCGCGCTGAAGGGCAAAAGCTACTGCAACTACAGAAAAGCCTCGCGTCTCCGGACGTGAGGCTTTTTTTGTGTGCGGAGAAAGGCGCGCAGCATGAAGTGTACGCTACGGCGCTACGGCGTCGGCGTCGGCGGGATCGCAGGACCTTCGCCTTTGACGTAGTGGCCGTACCAGAAAAGGTAGCGGTGGTAACGGTCCTGAATGAAGCTGGGGCGCTCGAATTCGTGATACTCACCGGGGTAAACGACCAGGAGCGTGGGAATGCCGAGGCGTTTGAGGCTCTGGTACAGCTGCTCGCCGTTAATCACGGGGACGTTCACGTCCTGGTCGCCGCCCATGATCAGCGTGGGCGTGGTGATATTTTTAACGCGATTGAATGGCGACAATTTTTCCCAGACGTCGCGATGTTCCCACGGAAGGCCGAGTTCGTATTCCCAATCGCGATTGTAGTGATCGTGGCCCCAGTTGGTGATGTAAAGGAATTCGCCGGCGCCGGAGATCGCGGCTTTGAAGCGCGTGGTCTGCGTGATGATGAAGTTGGTGGAAATGCCGCCGTAGGACCAGCCGCCGACGCCGAGTTTATCCGGATCGGCAATTCCCTGCTCCACCGCGTAATCGACCATCGCCATGTCGTCCTGAAAATCCTTGTTGCCCCAATCGGCAAAAATCGCTTTGCAATAATCCTGGCCGTAGCCGGAAGAGCCGCGCGGATTCGGAGTGAGGACGGCGTAGCCGTTGGCGGCGAAAAGCTGTGGATCGAAATTGAATTCGGCGTAATAGGCCCAGACGGGGCCGCCGTGCGGGCGAAGGATCGTGGGGACTTTTGTTCCGGCGGTGTATCCGACGGGCTTATAGAGGTATCCAGCGACGATGGTGCCGTCTTTGCTTTTGAAGTGGACGTACTCGACGTCGGGCAGGTTGATCTCGGCCATGAGGGCGTCGTTCGTTTTGGTTAGCTTTACAAGCTGCCCACCCGCAGGCTCGTAGTACACCTCGGGCGGATGCGTGAGTTCGGAAATCGTGGCGGCAACGGCGCCATCCGGTCCGAGCGAATACGCGTCCACGAATTTGCGGCCGCTGATGGGCCGTTCGATCTCGCCGCCGGTGGGCGGGACGCGCAGGAGCTGCTGCGTGCCGTCGTCATCGACGATGAAGTAGATAAATTTGCCGTCATGCGAAAAGCGAGGTTGCGAGGAGTTGCGGTCGAGCTTCTGCGTGAGAACGTGTTGCTCGCCGTCGCCGGATGCGGGCGAGACGGCGATGTGGAACGTGGCGTACTGGAAAAGTTTTTCGTCGAGCTGCGTGGTGTAGGTGATCCACCGGCCGTCGGGAGACCAATTGGGCGAGCCGTCCGCGGCGGTTCCTTTTGAAATTTGGGTGAGCGACTTTCCGGCGTCGGTGTTGTCGGCGGAGACGGTCCAGATGTCGGTGTTGTAGTTGCGGTCGGGTTCGGGCGTGCTGCGATTGCTGGTGAAGGCGATCTGCTTTCCGTCCGGCGACCAGGCGGGATCGTCGTCATCGAAGTCGCCGCTGGTGATTTGAATTTGTTTTTTGCCGGCGATGGTGAGCGTGTACAGGTGGTGGCGGCGGCGATCCAGGTAGCCAATTTCGTCTTCTTTGAAATGGAGACGATCGATCACCCACGGATGCGGTTTGATTTTGGCGTCTTTGTCTTTCGCGGCGGCGATTTCATCGACGGACGGATCCTGCAGGACGAGGACGAGGCGCGAGCTATCGGGCGACCACGCGAAAGTGTCCACGTCTTGTATCGTGTTGGAGAGTTGTTGCGCTTCGCCGCCAGCGCGATTGAGCAGCCAGACTTGTTTTTTGGCGTCGTCTTTGGAGTCCTCGTCGGAATCTTTTGTGCTGCCGCTGCGGGCGGAGAGGAAAGCGAGATACTTTCCGTCGGGACTCCAGCGTGGGTGCGAGGAATTTACGGCTTCGCTGGTGAGAGGAATCGCGTCGCCGCCGGATGTGGCGATCATCCAGATTTGTTTGTGGTTCTTGTCGTCTTTGAGGCTCGCGGTTTCGACGACGTAGGCGATCCATTTGCCGTCTGGGCTGATCTGCGGATCTTCGACGCCCTTGATGCGGAAGTAGTCGTCCACATTGAGATTGCGTTTCGCGGGCGGCGTTTGCGCGGCGGCGACGAGGGGGAGAAGAGCGAACATGCTCGAGACGAGCAAAAATTTGGCGGCGATCATTTGCGGCCCTTGTGATGCGGAGTGGATTTAGTCGGGGGAGTATAGCAGAGGGTAAGAAGGCGGGACGGTGCGAAGAAAAAGTCGGATTCAAATTGTTCTGTGATTTTTGACTGTGGGACATTCTTGAGTTGGAGATTTTGGAGAAATGGTTCAACCCGGGACCAACTGGGAGTGGGTCCCGCTCAGACTCGAAAGTCTAAGCTACATCGCGCTGCGCGCGACTAAGAGGCCTGGCCGGGTGGTCCATTGACAGTGGATGGATTGGGCGACTAGGCTCTCGGTGATGCCCACCTTTGCGGTTAGTCCGGACGCGTTCCGCGCACGGGCGAATCCCCATCTGTACGAAATCAATACTTGGCCGTGGCTGGAGAAAATGTCGCTCCAGCAGAAGCGACAGATTCAGCTGGGCGATGTACCGGACAGCGTGTGGGATGGGATCGCGGCGCGCGGATTCAATATCGTTTGGCTGATGGGCGTGTGGCGGCGCAGCGCCGAATCGCGACGGCAGAACGTGGAAGATCCGGCGAATTTTGCGAAGTTCAGCGCTGCGCTGCCGGGATGGACGGCGGCGGACGTGATCAGCTCGCCGTACGCTGTGACGGGTTACGTGCCGGACGCGCGAATCGGTCCGTGGGAAGCGATCGATCTGGTGCGCAAAAAACTACACGCGCGCGGAATGGCGCTGTATTTGGATTTTGTGGGGAATCACACGGCGCTCGACCATCCGTGGACGCGCGAGCATCCTGAATATTACGTACTCGGAACGCAGGACGAATTCGAGCGCGACTCTTCCCTGTTTTTTCCCGTGGCGAATGGATCGAAGACGAATCTGATCGCGCGCGGCAAGGATCCGTACTTCCCTCCCTGGCGCGACGTGGCGCAGCTGAATTATTTCAGCGCGGAATTGCGCGCGGCGCAAATCGCGGAGTTGAAGCGGATCGCGAGCTTTTGTGACGGCATCCGCTGCGACATGGCAATGCTGCAGATCACGGAAATTTTCGAGCGCACGTGGGGATGGGCGTTGCGCGGCGCACCGCCACCAGCGACAGAATTCTGGGCGGATGCGCACGCGGCGGTACCGGATCTGACGCTCCTGGCAGAAGCGTATTGGGGCACCGAGCCGCGGCTTTTCGATTTGGGGTTTTCGTTCGCCTACGACAAGGTGATGTACGACGAAGTGCGCAATGCGAATGCGGGCGCGGTGCGCGAGCGGCTTGGGTGGATGCCCGAGCGGCAGGGCGACTTCGCGAGGTTTCTCGAGAATCACGATGAGGAGCGGCGCGCGGAAGCGTTTCCGAACGACCGGCTGCAGGCGGATGGAACGTTGATGGGGACGCTGCCAGGGATGCGTTTTTACCATCAGGGCGAGCTGGAAGGACGACGGATCACGATGCCGATCACGCTCCGCATCGCGGCGGATGAGCCAGTCGATCCGGTGAGCGAGAAATTTTTTGAGCTGCTGCTGCGCGTAACGAATGAGGAAGTCTTTCACACGGGCGCGTTCCGGATGCTGCAGGTGAACGCTGAGGGTGATGCGCCGCCAGACGGGCTGATTGCCTATGAGTGGCGGAGCGATTCGGCGTGGAAGGTTATCGTCGTGAATTTGGCGGGTGGGACGTGCCAGGGGCGGATACCGCTGGCGGGGCGCGTCGATTCGAGCGCGAATTATACGTTTTGGGATCAGGTCAATGATGTGAAGTATCCGCGCGATGGGGCGGAGCTGGCGACGGTGGGATTATTTGTGAGACGCGACAGATTTGAGGCGCATTTGTTTGATGTTTCGAAAAACGGATGAAATGAGTGGTGCGGGGCGGAATGCGCCCGCTTGCTGAAGCAACCGGCCGCTACAGGGAGTTGGGCTCGGTGGGTGCTTGAACCAACGGACGGAAGTGCGCGTGGGACTTGGGTGGCGCGCACCCTTTTGAACGGAAAAGGGTGCGGCACCCGGAAAAGCTACGGCTCGCTAGTTGACGACGAGGGTTAGGTAGTTCGTCAGGACGGTCGTGCCGCCCGCGGTGGTGGCGTTCAGTGTGATGTAGTAAGTGCCTGCGGGCGTGATGCCGTTGGGGCCTTTTGCTGGGCCGCCGCTGCAGGCTGCTCCTACCAGAATCACAATCAAAACCAGAGCCAGGGCTACGGCTGCGCGCGGATTGCGGCGGTATGCGAACGACGCGCCGGAAAGAGCGAGCGCGACGATACCGAGCGCGATGCCGGCGGTGCCGCCCGGGAGAGTGGGGAGCGCCGGTATCGATCCGTTGTTATTCGTGGTGGTGCCTTTGCAGTACGTCTGAATGCCGAATGCAACTTCGATGGGGCTGCCCGCGACGAGCGTGACCGTGCTCGGAATCGGAGTGCACGAGACCGTGGGCGATGACGTTGTGCAGCTCAGTTGCACCGTGCCGCTGAAGCCGGGTGCGGGTGCGATGAGCAAGCCGAAGTACGCCGTGCCGCCGGGAACGGACGTGGCGGTGTTCGAACCGCCGGACGGAATCGAGATGATCACCTGCGAAGTGACGCCGGTGCCGGAGACGGCGACAAGGTGCGGGCTGCCCGCGGCGGAGTCTGTGATGGTGACGTTGCCGGTGTAGGACTGCGCGGCCGTCGGCGTGAAGGTGACGTTGATGGTGCAGGTGCCGCTGGCGGCGATTGAGGTGCAGTTGTTAGTCTGCGCGTAGCCACCGGGAACCGTGACGGACGAGACGGTGACGGCGGTAGTACCGGTGTTGGTGATGGTGATGATCTGCGCGCTGCTGGTGGTGCTGACTACCTGTGAACCGAACGAGAGTGAAGTGGGCGAGACGGTAATCGTGCCGCCACCCGTGCCTGTGCCACTGAGCGACGAAGCGACCGTGAGAGCGTTCTCGCTGCCGACTGCGGTGTAATTCACGGTGAGTGTGCCGGTGGCCGCACCCGACGTTGTAGGCGCGAAAGAAACTTGGATGGTGCAGCTCGAGCCGTCATTGCCGGCGGGATTCAAACCGTCGCCGCAATTGTTGGTTTCGGTGAAGCCGGTGCTGGCGGCGATGCTATTGAGGTCGATCGCTGCCGTGCCAATGTTCGTGAGAGTGAAAGTGACGGGATCGCCGCTCGATCCGACGGCCACCGAACCAAAATCCTGGCTAGTGGGCGTAAGTGTGAGATCGGTGGAAGAGAAGCTGCCGGCCTTGATGAAAACGTTGGAATCGACGTCGTAGTCGATCGCATCGGCAATGGCGAGCTTAATGTGATTCGTGGTGTTGGGAGTGACCGCGGCGGTGGCGCTGAAGACGACGGTGAAGCCGTCCATTTCGGTGTCGTACGGAGCGGTGCCATTCGCATACTGAACGTCATTGTTTACGAAATCCTGCGGATTGACCGGCGGATTGTCCGGAGTGCCAGTGCTGTTGCCGTTGTTAACCGTGTTGATCGAAACGGGCGTCTGGGTGCCGGGGATCAGAGCGATGTTATTGCCGTTGAGGAAGAAGCCGAATACATCGTTGAAGTCGAAGACGAACTCGCTGTATTCGTCCGACGAAAACACGTACTGAAACGAAACGGTCGAACTGGTGGGAATGAAATCGAACTCCAGCACGGCTGCGTCGTTGGTGACATTGTCGTTGTCAGTTCCCTGGTTGAGGAGAGTGTTCAGATCGGTGTCACCGGGATAGTAATTCTCAATCGTGACTCCGGAATCGCAGTTCGGTCCAATGACGTTGCGGACGCCGCCGGTGCTGAGAACGATGCCGTTGTTGAAGCCGAAGATATTTGAAGTGGAAGTGAACGTGCCGGCGGCGCGATTCGCGCCTGTGTAAGTAACGTTGCTGACGGTGACGCCCTGTCCGACAAGTTCTTGCGCGAGCGCCGTGGCCGAGAGCTTCGAGTCGGTAAGATCGTCGAGCGTCATGCCGCTGTCCGAGCCGTAACCGAGAAGGGAGATTGTCACCGTACCCGGCGGGTCTTCCACGTACGGATTGTTGTCGGCTTCGGGGTCGTCGTCGGAAATGATGATGTTTGCCGTGCTGCCATCGCACAAGGCCTGCGGCAGGTACGTCGCGGAGATGTTGCAAGTCTGGCCGGGCTGAAGAGAGGTGCAAGTGCTGGTGACGGTGAAGGCGGCCGGAGTGTCGCTGACGATCGACGAGAAATTAATGGTCGTTTCCGCCGAGATGTTCGTGAGGACGATGAGCAACGGTTGGGTTTGTCCGTCCATGCGGACTTTGTCTTCCGCCGAAGGACCTATGTCGGCAACGAGGTTGGAAGTTCCATACTCGGCGAGGGTCGTGGTCGATCCGCTTGTTTTGTAAAGCGGGCGCACTTTTGGCGCCGGGTGCTGATGAACCTTGAAGGGCGCATGCGCGCCGTAGGGGCGGGCATCGCGGAGAACCTGCGCGGAGACGGCGGTGCCGGACGCGAGGAGCGCGGCGAGCGCGAACACGAACAGAATCAAACGTGAAATGAGGCCGAAAGGGCACAGCTTTCGCATCAGGAAACTCCTAATAGGAGGCCAGAATAAGCGGGGACAATCGCTCCGAGATTCTGCTATTGGGACAGCCCAGAATCAAGCTGAAAGTTTCTTAGGGATTGAAAACGGCGAGGCAGTTCACTAACATCGCGCACCTTGCAAACAGGCCCGATGGACAAGGTTCGCGGCGAAGAAAAAGCGGTGGTGGCGCCCGCCGCCGCGCAGTCAGGCGCGGCGCAGCTGCGCCAGATCGGCTTCCTTCCTCTTCTCGCAATTTTCTACGGATACACCGCCGGCGGTCCGTTTGGCTACGAGGCGATTTTCACCGACTCGGGCCCGGGCATGGCGCTGGTGTTCCTCACGTTTGTTCCGCTCTTCTGGAGTATTCCGATTTCGATGGCATCGGCGGAGTTGAACAGCATTCTGCCGGTGCAGGGCGGATTTTACCGGTGGAGCCGCGCGGCGTTTGGCGATTTCTGGGGATTTCAGTGCGGATGGTGGAATTGGACCGGGACGTTTTTGCTGAACAGTTTGTACGGCGTGCTGGTGATGGACTATTTGAGTTTGTATTTGCCATGGATCACGGGGACGGTGAAGTGGGAAGGCGCGTGCCTGGTGCTGATTATTCTGGCGCTGCTGAACGCGCGCGGAATTCAGGTGGCCGGATGGCTTTCGGTGGCGCTGCTGGTGGCGGTGATGATTCCGGTGGCGTGGATGTGCATCATCGCGCTGTTTCACATTCACCACAATCCGGTGCTGCCGTTCACGCCGCCGGGAAAACCGTTTGGAAGCGTGTTTGGGCGAGGCCTCGCGCTGGCGATGTGGAATTACGCGGGATACGAACAGCTTTCCAGTTCGACGGGCGAGATGAAAAATCCGCAGAAGATGTTTGTGCGGATTCTGGCGTGGAATACGCCGATGAACATTTTGACGTACACGCTGCCGACGACGCTGGCGATCGCGATGCTGGGCAACTGGCAGGAGTGGAAGACGGATTACATCGTGACGGCGGCGCGGTTGATTGGCGGGCCGCTGCTGGGCGGATTGATGCTGATGGCGGCGATCATCGGGTCGCTGTCGCTTGCGAACAGCACGATTCTTTACACCACGCGAATACCGGCGACGATGGCGCAGGACGGTTACCTGCCAAGCTGGCTCGGGAAAATTCACGCGAAATTTCAGACGCCGGTGCGGGCGATTTTTGTTTCGGTGGTGATTTACTGCGTGCTGGCCCGGTATCCGGTCGAAGATCTGGTAAATATTTACATCTGGACGCGGATCGCGACCACGCTGCTGACTTTATTTGCGGCGTGGCGGATGCGAGTGAAGGCACCGGCGGCCGAGCGCTCGTTTCGAATACCCGGGGGGACGCTGGGCCTCGCGTACGTGATTATTTTCCCTGTGATTCTGTGCGCGGTGAAAGTCTTGCAGAGTGAGGATTACGTGGTGAGGTACGCGCCGCTGCTGTTGCTGACGGGGCCGGTGGCGTACGCAATTTTGAGGTATGGATTTAAGTTGGTGCCGACGGCGCAGCCGTCGCGATGACGCGTGGCCGGTTATACCGGCGTTGCCTCTGCTAGAAATTGTGTCGTGCAAACTTTCCGTTGCATTCCTGTGTAACTAATCTTAGTGTGCTGACATTCAACCGAAATCTTTTGCTCACGCAGAGGCACCCAGTTTCCGTCCGGCAAATTCAAGCCTAGATGAACCGGACGGCATGCGGAAGCGCACTCACATGTGAGTGTTTTACGGCATGCGCCGCCGGCGATTGAACGTTTCAAGAAATAGCCTCGAATAGTCTTTATGAGGCGTGGAGTAGCGGGGTGAACATGACGTCGAGATTTACTTGGGTGCCAATCTACGAAGAGCTCGCCGACGTACTAGCTGGATGGGAGAATCGAAGGACGGAATTGATCGCGTTCCTCGAAAATCTTAGGTCGCAGGGGCTGAAGGTAACGCCGCTAATGGACCAAGATTCAGGCGGTGAGCGGTTCGTGTTAAGGGATATCGATCCATTCTCGTTTTTTGGCGTCTTCAATCGCGGGATCAAGACAGAGGAGCGCCTAAATATCTTGGCGTCACTGAGTGAGTTCTTTAAGCTCCAGCGTCAGCTACCAACCGACTTTGCCGGAATCCCCGTAGTAAACAATCAAAAATCACGCTTCTTCGTCTACCAGAGCGATCGCAAGGAATCCGACATTCCTCGGTTGTGGCGTGTTTTCAAACTAGCTCTAGGCGGAGATCCTCTGCACAACTCCGATTTCCTGAAGGCGTTCGACGACGCGCTGGAGGTGAAGGGAACAAACTTCAACCTCACGATCGGCTTATTCTGGATCAGGCCGAACTTATTCTTGAATCTGGACCAAAATAACCGGCGATTTCTCGACATAAAGCTTCCGAGCGCCGGTCTGTCGGCCCAATACTATTCGGAGATTGTCGAGTCCGCGCGAAAACGGAACCAGCCGCTGCCCGAGCTATCGTACGAAGCGTGGAAAGCTGCCTCCACCGAAGATTCTGGACCACCAAGTGGAAGTCCGGAAACTACTCTCACCAAAGACAACACCTACTGGATGCTTGGAGCCTATTGGTCGGATCACGACCCTCCCGATATGACGCAGCGCTTTTTGGATGAGGGTGTTTGGAGGAACGGTTACACAGACCGATATCTCGACGAGGTTCGTTCGATAAAGGTGGGCGATAAGGTGGCAATCAAAGCCACCTCCACACAAAAGCATAATTTACCGTTCGATTCCAAGGGTCACACCATCTCGCGGATGGAGATTAAGGCGATCGGGACGGTGGTGAAGAACTGGGGTGATGGCCGCACGCTTGAAGTCGAGTGGGAAGCCAGCTTCAAACCGAAGAATTGGTACTTCTACACCAGTCAAAAAACATTGTGGCGGCTCCGCGTAGAAGAAATTTACGCGCAAAAGCTGATTGGCTTCGCATTCGGCAATGCGGAGCAGGACTACGGGTGGTTTAGCGAGAAGTGGTGGGATTCGGAGGACGGTGTGCAAGAAGCGGTGCACCAGAAGCCGCGGCCAGATTTTCCAGCACCATATAGCGTTGCCGACATCGTCGCGTCGAATGTTTTCCTGAGCGAGATCGAACTGGAACATTTGCTGGATTGCTTGCGATCGAAAAAGAACTTGATCCTGACGGGCGCCCCGGGGGTGGGTAAGAATTTTCTTGCGAAGAAGCTGGCATACGCCTTGATGCAGGCGAAAGACGACAATCGAGTTTCCATGGTCCAGTTTCATCAATCGTATTCGTATGAGGATTTTGTGCGGGGCTACAGGCCTCGAATTGATAAGTCGGGCGGGTTCGAACTGCAAGACGGAGCTTTCTTCTCATTTTGTATGAAGGCTAAGAATGATATCGATCGCGCGTACGTCTTCATCATCGACGAGATCAATCGCGGAAATTTGAGCCAAATCTTCGGCGAACTGTTGATGTTGATCGAGGCTGACAAAAGACGGCCAGAGGACGGTGTGCCACTGGTTTATAGGCGAAGTGACGACGAACGATTCCACATACCGAAAAACGTGCACTTGATCGGACTGATGAATGTCGCCGATCGTTCGTTGGCGTTGGTCGATTACGCGCTACGCCGGCGTTTTGCGTTTTTCGGACTGAGTCCTCAGTACGGCGAGCGTTTCCGCTTGTGGCTTCTAGAGCGAAACATGCCGGAAACACTGATCGCCTTGATCATGGATCGAATGAGCCAACTCAACAAGAATATCGCCGACGATCTACTGCTCGGGGCGAACTACCAGGTGGGACATAGTTTCTTTTGCCCGAAAGGGGACGATTTCGCGAGGCTTGACCGAGCCTGGTACAACGGAATCATCGAGACGGAGATAGCACCGCTGCTGCGAGAGTATTGGTTCGACAACCGAAAGAAAGCCGAAGAAACCTGCGCAATGCTTCTCGCTTAGAGATTCGAAATTGGGAATAGAACAGCAGAAACTTGAGAACGAAGCGGGCTATGTCGCCGATATTCCAATTGCGAATATCTGGCACATGTTGCTGTATGCGTGGAATGAGGTGCCGCTTCGCCACCGCGTGGACGTCGATGTCGATCGGTCTCCCAGCCTGGATGCCCTGCTCGCTTCGTGTCTTGCCGGCTTAATTCAGCAACGGTTGCGAATCGGCCTTGGCCGCAGCTACGTAAATGATGATGGTGTGCTGCGCGGTATCCGTGGACGCATCGATTTCGCTGAAAGCGTGAAGAAAATGACTTTTGAGACCGGCCAGGCATACTGCCGGTTTCAGACTTACACAGCGAACGCACCGAAAAATCAGATCGTTCGGAGCGTTCTGATGAATTTGGCGCAAACGGGAAATTTCGGACCGGATCGGGCGCCAGCCGAGAAACTGCGGCAGCAGCTCCGGCGCATCGTGCGCGATTTGGATGGAGTGGATGTGATCGAAGCAACATCAGCCCTGATACGCCGACAACACCTCGGACGCAACGACAGCGACTACCGGCTGATGCTTGCGATCTGCGACCTGGTGCTGCAGCGCCAGATGCCGACAGAGCAGTTCGGCGCACGCGCGTTTCATGGACTCGACCGCGATCAGCTGACTCTTCATCGGATTTATGAGCGATTCGTCGCGAATTTCTATCGATCCCGTTTGGGGAATTGGGAGGTAGGTGTACAGAAGCGACTACAATGGCGTGCGGTCAAATCTTCAGAATTTATGCCGGAGATGGTTCTGGACTTGTTTCTTGAAAATCGAGATGACAAACGCGCATTCGTAATTGACACAAAGTTCACGGCAAAAAGCTTGATTTCCGGGCGCTCGGAAAAGCTAGTCTTTGATTCTTCGCACCTCTACCAGATGTATGCATATCTCAGAACGCAGGAAGACCTCTCGCCGCACCACAGGAACGCTTGCGGCATCATTCTTTATCCAGCGGCGCGTTGGCATCCATCTGAGCGAATGGAGATACAGGGGCATGTGATTCGCATCGAGACCGTCAATCTCGCACAGCCCTGGGGCGAAATTGAAAAGCGGCTTGAAGATTTGCTCTAAGATCGCGCCGCAAATTAGCGTGCGTAAATGAAATGCGGACCTTGATTGGAGAAACCAGAAAATTGATTCGACGAAGAAAAAGTTCGCTTGCTGGGCAACGGCCGCTACAGGGAGTTGGGCTCGGTGATGCTTTACGCGACATCGTGGTGCTGGGGTTAGAGGTGTCGGCAAAGCGGTAGGCCGCGTGGCGACCTCCCGCAGTCCATATCGAGCTTGCTGGAATTTTGCTTGCGTGGCGCGCACCCTTTTGGGAAGAAAAGGGTGCGGCACCCGGAAAGTCAGGGGCACACCGGCAAGATTGCCCACGCTACTTCCTGGCGGTTGCGCAGGAAGTAGCGTGGGCGATTTTTTTTAGGCGATGCGAGTGGCGCCGTCTTTTTCGGAGATGGTTTTGGCTTGCGTGAAGAGGAGCAGGTAGTCCTGGCCGCCGGATTTTGAGTCGGTGCCGGACATGTTGAAGCCGCCGAAGGGGTGGCTTCCGACCATCGCGCCGGTGCACTTGCGATTCATGTAGAGGTTGCCGACGTGGAATTCCTCGGCGGCGCGCTCGATTTTTTCGGGGTTGCGGGAATAGACGGCGCCGGTGAGGCCGAACTCGCTGTCGTTGGCCATCGAGAGCGCCTCGTCGAAGTCCTTCGCCTTGGTGATGGCGAGGACGGGTCCGAAAATTTCATCCTGAAAGATGCGAGCTTTGCGATCGACGTCAGCGATGACGGTCGGTTCGACGAAGTAACCGTCACCCGGGGCGCGATTGCCACCGGCGACGAGGCGGCCTTCTTTTTTGCCCACATCGATGTAGCCCAGGATCGAAGTCATGGCGGCCTTATTGATCACCGGGCCCATGAAGTTCGCGGGGTCTTCGGGCGAGCCGACTTTGATCTTCTTCACGCGCTCGACAAGCTTTGAAACAAATTCGTCGTAAATTTTTTCAGAGACGATCGCGCGCGAGCAGGCCGAACACTTCTGTCCCTGGAAACCGAAGGCTGAGAGCGCTACGCCTTCGACCGCGGAATCGACGTCCGCTTCTTCGTCAACGATGATGGCGTCTTTGCCGCCCATTTCGAGCACCGTGCGCTTGATCCAAACCTGGCCGGGCTGCGTCTTCGAGGCTTGCTCGGCGATCCGGAGGCCGGCCTCTTTCGAACCGGTGAAGGCGATGTAGCGCGTCTTCGGGTGATTGACGAGCGCTTCCCCGGCGGTGGAACCGGGACCGGTGAAGAAGCTGACGACATCGCGCGGGACGCCAGCTTGATAAAGGATGTCCACGAAGATCGCGGCGATGGTCGGCGAGTCGCTGGAGGGCTTCACGACGACGGTGTTGCCGGTGACGATCGAGGCCATGGTCATACCGCCCATGATCGCCGCAGCGAAATTCCAGGGCGGAATTACGACGCCGACGCCGAGGGGAATGTAACGGAGATAATTTTTCTCGCCGCTGAAGGGGTGAAGCTTCTGTTTGCCGCCGAGGCGGAGGGCTTCCCGACCGTAAAATTCGGCGAAGTCGATGAGCTCGCCTATGTCCGCTTCCGTCTCGGGCCAGGTCTTACCGATTTCGAGGTTGAGCCAGGCGTCCAGTTCCAGTCGTCGGCTCCGCATAATATCGGCGGCGCGGAAAAGGCATGCTACGCGCTCTTCCACAGGCACGCGCTTCCAACTCTCGAATGCGACAGTGGCCTTGTCGATGGCTTCATTGGCCATCTCTACGGTGGCCTTCTGGAATACGCCGATCACCTGATCGGGCTTCGAAGGATTCGTGGAGATGATCTTGTCGGTGGTGGTGACGTCTTTGCCGCCGATGGTCAGCGGATATTCGCGACCGAGCTGCGTTTTGACGTGGGCGATGGCGTCTTCCATCGCTTTGCGATTCTCGGGCTTGGTGAAGTCGATGAACTTTTCGTTCACGAAGTCGCCGCGGTCGATGTTCGCGCGCGGTGTGGCTGTGGAAGTCATGTAGGCGTGTCCTCTCTGGAGATGCGAAACGCAAAAGCTCGAATCACTATTGTATCTCCGCGCGAGAGAGGCGGGCAAGACGGCGCGATCGGCGAGTGGGTCGAGCGATCGACGAGTTCGTGGTCGCGGAACGGTTTCAAATTGGTACAATCCCACTTTCGGCCCCAACTACTCGCTTCTTTCATCCAAGTGAGACATCCGATATGCGGAACTTTCACCGGTCCATTTTGGCAATCATGATTACCGGGGCGTTGGCAGCGACCGGCTGCACGTCGGCGTATTACGCCACCATGCAAAAGTTGGGCAAGGAGAAGCGCGACATCCTTGTGCAGCGGGTGAAGGATTCGAAAAAGGATCAGGAAGATACAAAGGAAAAGCTGCAGACGACGATGGAGAGTTTTCAGGCGCTCACCGGCTTTCAGGGCGGGTCGCTCGAGAAGTCTTACAAGAAGCTGAACAGCGACTACGAGAGTGCAGCGGGCCAAGTGGCGAAGCTGCATGACCGGATCCAGTCGATAGACAAGGTAAGCGGGGACCTGTTTACGGAATGGCAGGGTGAAATCAACCAGATGGGCAATGCCAAACTGAAAGCCCGAAGCACGGCGATGCTGAAGGACTCACAGACGCGGCAGGCGGTGTTCATGAAGGCGATGCGGAACACCGAGACCCGGATTACGCCGGTGATGGCGTCATTTCACGACCAGGTACTCTTTCTGAAGCATAATCTTAATGCGAGGGCGATCGGGTCGCTGAAGGGCACGTCGGCTCAGATGGATACGGATGTGACGGCTCTAATGAAGAGTATCGATGGATCGATGGCCGAAGCGGACAATCTGATCAATTCGTTGACGGCCACGGACCAGCAATAACCGCTTTTTTCGGCCAGAATTGTAAAGTTGGTTGAACTTCAAACAATTTCGAGTAGCATGTGTTCAGCGTCATTACTCGGCTAAGGAGATTTACATGGTAATAGGAGAGCGGTTGAGAGAACTCCGGGAAGACAAGGACCTGTCGCAGGGCGACATCGAACAGCGCACGGGGCTCCTCCGGTGCTACATCTCACGCGTAGAGAACGGGCACACCGTGCCGGCCATCGAGACGCTGGAGAAGATGGCGCGGGCGCTGGAAGTGCCGATGTACCAGCTTTTCTACGACGGCGACAAGCCACCGAAACCATTGAACGTGATGAAAGGAATTGCGGGCGCGAGTGAATGGGGCGAGTCCGGCAAGGACCAGAAGCTCCTGAACCGTTTCCGCGTATTCCTGGGCAAGGCGAGCGAGCGCGATCGGAAGACGCTGCTGTACATGGCGCAGAAGATGGCTCGCCCGGTAAGCGGTGGACGTAAAGCGGCCTCGCGGTAACCCGAAAGACAACTAAACAGTGACAGTTTGCGTCCGGTTAGCGGCTGCGCGCCGGACGCTGTGTGGAAGTGCGCGCGGGCTACTTCGCGTAGTAGCCTTCGCGCGTCTGAACGGTCAAATCCTTGCGATCGGCCGAAAGTTGGATCTTGTGATAGCCGGGACCGGCGTCGGCGGGCTCGGGTTTGTAGCCGATGCTGTACTGGCTGCGCAGCTCGTCGTTGATCTCGGCATAAATGTCGTCGATGGATTGCTTCTTGGTGACTTCGAAGAAGCGGCCGCCGGTTTCGCGGGAGATGCGCTCGAGAACTTTCTTTCCGTCAGGGCGCGATTCCTGCTGGGGGTAGCCACCGCCGCCGTGGCGACCTCCGCCCATTCCTCCGCCTCCCATTCCTCCCCTGCCTCCGCCGTATCCGCCATTTTCACTATCGGGATCCTTGAACAAAATTGAATAAACCAAAGTGTCGGCGCGCTGGGCGGCTTCGATTGCGTTTTCGAGGCTTTCCTTGCTGCCACGATCGTCACCGTCGGTGAGAAGGACCAAAGCTTTGCGGCCCTGCTTCTTGTGCATCAGATCTTCCGAGGAAAGGTAGATGGCGTCGTAGAGCAGCGTGCCGGCGCCGCGACCGCCGCGATGATGGCCGCCTTGATGGCCGCTCTGTCCGTTTTGATTATCGGGATCGTCTGGATCGGAGTTCGAGCCGCCGCCACGCGAAAATTCGGGCGTATCCATTTTGCGGAGCGCGGCTTCGAGTTTTTGTCGGTCCGTGGTGACGTCCTGTTCGAGCTCGACTTCGTAGTCGAAGCGGACGATGAAGGCTTGATCGCGCGGCGGCGGTGCGGCGGCCGGCGCGGCCGTGGATGCGCTTGCGCTGTTTGTAAGGGCGGCCTTGCCCGGCGGAGCGGCGTTGGCGGCTGCGTCCTGCGCGTCGAACATTTTGTCGAGAAATTCGCCGCTGGCGCTGCGCTCCTGATCGAGTACGCGGCGCTGGCTCATGCTGGTATCGACGAGCAGGCCGACGGTGAGGGCGATGTTTGGGTCTTGAGCAAAGTAGGAGATAGCTTGGGGATGGCCATCCTGTGTGACGGTGAAGTCTTCTTTTTTGAGGTCGCGGACGAAGTTGCCTTTCTTGTCGCGGACGGAGGCGAGCATCGTCACCATTTTGGTGTCGCTGGTGATGGCTGGCCCCTGCGACATGGGTATCTGTTGCGCTGGCTTGGCAGTTTGCGACGGAGCAGTGCCCTGCTGCTGAGCTGCTGGGGTTTGGGCGGACGGCTTGGAATCCTGGCCGCCGACTGGGTGCACGAAAAGAAACAGTACGGTGAGGGTGCGGCTGGCGATCTGGCGCAAAGTGCGCCGCGCGGAGACCAAGCGGGTCCGCCGGTGGGCGTGGTTTGCCATCGTTGTGTTGTCAGTTCGCCACGGCGGCGCGGAAAGTTCCACGAGTTGAGCGTGTCGAAATGGAGCGGGAGCCGCAGACAGTAAATATGGGTCAAAGTCTGTTCAGCACGATAGACGGAGAGGCTTGGCGCGACGTTACAGGAATTGGGGACGTGGTGCGTGAGAAGGAGCGAAAATGCGGGGCAGGAGTGCGGGCCGCACAGACTGACAATCTATGTTACAGCGCGCTGCGCCGCGCCAAAGGCGAAGGTGCTCGCACTACGAATTCGATTTAGTGGAAGTACAGCGTTTCCGGTATTCAGCGGAGGACGAAGCTCTGACGTAATAGCGCCAAGTGCGCGAGCCTAAGCGGACCACGATTCAATCCGGACACTTCGATTCCATCGAAGACCTTCTCGTGGAGGCGGCAGATGAAGAAGGCGTTGCAGATTTTGCCGGTCGCCGCGGCGTTTGCGATCTTCACGATGCCGATGATGGCTCAGGAACGCGGAGGTGGGCATCCGGCACCGGCGGCGCATCCCGCGCCTGAGCACGGACCAGAGCCGATGCACGGCCCTCCGCCGGCGGCACATCCCGGACCCGACAAGCCGGGACATCCTGCGGCACCACACGTCGATAACGGCAAGTGGGTGGGGCACGACAGCGGACCGAACGACCCGCACTATCACATGGATCACCCGTGGGCACACGGACATTTCACGGCGGGATTTGGACCGTCTCACGTGTGGCATTTGGCGGGAGGCGGGCCAAGTCGGTTCTGGTGCGGTGGCTTCTATTTCAGCGTGGCGCCGTATGACATCGGATTCGTGGACGGATGGAACTGGACGGGCGACGACATAGTGATCTACGAGGATCCCGACCATCCGGGGTGGTATCTCGCGTACAACACGCGGCTCGGCACATATGTACACGTGGAGTATCTGGGAACGTAGCCTAGCCTCAAGCGAAGCTGCGTGGATGATGGCCACCCCCGCGGACGGCAGGGGTGGCCATTCGTCTTTTTGCGCGCAGCGAAAAACCTGGAACATTTCACTGCGAAAACTGAGAAAGTCGGAAGACACGGAGAGCACGTGCCTGGACTTTCCGCAAAGGCGATGTGGATTATTTTTTGTAGATGACGCCGTTCTTCATCACGAAAGTGACTTTTTCAAGTTGGGAGATGTCGTCGAGAGGATTGCCGGGGACGGCGACGATATCTGCCGCGTAGCCGGGCTTGAGATTCCCAATCTGATTTTCCCATGCGAGGAGTTTTGCGCCGTTGAGAGTGCCGGCCTGGATGGCGGCGAGCGGCGACATTCCGAATTTTACCATCAGCACAAATTCGCGGGCTTGCGTGCCGTGCGGGAATGGGCCGACGTCCGACCCCATCGCGATCGGCACGCCGGCGGCGAGCTGCTTTTTGAATTCGCGGGTGTGAATGTCGATGAGCGCGTTTTCAAAGGCGGCGCCTTCGGGGGTGGCGGCGTGGGCGGCGAAATATTCGGAGATCGCAAAAGTGGGGACGGCGAAGATTTGTTTATCGCGCATGATGCGCATCGTGTCGTCACTGAGAACGTAGGCGTGATCGACGGAGGCGACTCCGGCGCGCGCGGCGTAGCCGGTGCCGGGTTCGCCGGTAGCGTGCACAGCCACGCGGCTGCCGACGCGGGCGGTTTCGGTGACAGCGGCTGCGAGTTGGTCTTCTGTGTATTGATACGAGGTTACGAGTTTGCCGTCGATGACGCGGTCTTTGCCGGTTTCGTAGATCTTGGTGAAGTCGGCGCCTTCTTTCATCTGCTGGCGGATGGCGGCGACGAGTTCATCGGCGGTGTTGGCGTAGGTCGCGTTTGAAAGCACGTGTTGCGCGGGATTGAAATCGTTCGCGTCTTCGTGGCCGCCGAGAATGTCGATGGCGTTGCCGCTGATGCGGAGACGCGGCCCGGGAATTGCGCCGGAGTTGATCGCATTGCGCACGGCGGTGTCGGCTGAGCCGGCGCCTTCGGTGCCCATATCGCGTTCGGCGGTGAAACCGGCCATGAGATCGTCGCGCGCGGCGAGAGTGGCGATGATCGTGCGCTGCGGTACGGACTCGATGACGGTTTGGAGATCTTCTGCGCCGGGATGGAGGAAGAGGTGGACGTGCGCGTCGATGAGGCCGGGGAGGAGAGTGGCGTCACCGAGGTCGAGGACTTCGGCGCCTGCGGGTCGCGAGACTTGCGCGCCAACTTCTTTTATTTTTTCGCCGACGACGAGGATTTCACCGGGCGTAAGGATTTTGCCGGTCGAGACGTCGAGCAGGCGGGCGGCCTGGAGGACGATCGGGTGCGCGGGTACGGAGGTTTGGGTCTGCGAGGACTGCGAGTGAGCGGAAAGCGTCGCGGCTAGAAGGATGGCGGCGACGGCGATAGTCGCGAGCGATTGGTGTGTGCTGCGCTTGGGCGATTTCATATGCGCGCATCGTACCACTGGTGCTTGTTGATGAGTGCGCGGTGAGCGCGGAGATTGCACAACCCGCCCCCGAGTGAAACTCGGAGGCGCACAGGCACAAAAGCCTGTGCCGCGGCTACGGAAGGCGGTAGAGGACGCGAAAGCGGCGCGTCTCGGGCGATTCGGGATCGGCGAAGTCTTCGAACGAAATTTCTTTAAGGCCGAGTTGCTGGAAGTGCGCGAGGTCAGCGACAGTGAGCGGCCACGGCGCTTCGGGAGCGGGATCGGATTCTTCGCGGCCGCGCGCCAGCACGAGAAGCTCGCCGCCTTTGCGGAGAAAGCTGGCGATGCTTTTGTAAGCGATAGCGCGCAGATCGGCGGGCAGCGCCTGCAGCGTGTAGCTTTCGAAAATGAAATCAAACGCGGCGCGCCATTCTTGCGGCGGCTTCAGAAGATCGGCGGCAACGTAATCGGCCCGCGAATCGGGGAAACGCTTGCGCGCGCTGCGAATCGCGGTGGTGGAAATGTCGAAGGCGGTGGTCGCGAATCCCCACGCTGCGATTTGTTCGGCATCATCGCCGAGGCCGCAGCCGACAACGAGCGCGCGTTTGCCCGCGCCATGGAGCGGATGCGCCGCGGCAAAATCCATGAGATTGATATTGGGCTTGAGGTCCGCCCACGGCAGATCGCTCTTGCCGGCTTCGGCCTCTTGATAGAGCTGCTCGAACCAACCCGTCGGATCGTTTTTCTCGGTGTATTCGCGAGCGAGGTCGCGGGCTCGGGTGCGGTCACGCGGCATTGCTCGTAGTTCCTTTCTTGAGAATCATGCGATGAGTTCGCCGATCGCGGCGGCGAAGACTTCCGTGTGCTGATCGACGTCCGAGCGCGAAGTAGCCGGGCACATCAGCGCCATATTGTGAAACGGCGTGAGCAGGATGCCGCGATTGAGCGCGTAGAGGTGCATGAAGCGCTCGAGTTCGAAATCCATCGCGACGGCGGCTTCGCCACCGTTGCGCGCAGGCGTGGCGGCAAACGCGTATTCGGCGCGGCAGCCGAGGCGCGTGACATGCCACGGCAAATTTACGGCTTGAATGGCTTGCGCAACGCCAGCGGCCCAGGCTTCGGCGAGCGGAAGCATGTGCCAAAAAGACGGCGCGGTGAGCACGTGCTCGAGCGTTGCCCGCATCGCGGCGAGCGAAAGCGCGTTGGCGGCGAGAGTGCCGCCGATACCGCCGGTGTCGCAGTCTTCCACGTGAATTTTTTCCGAGATACGCTCGGCAACTTCTGCGGACATACCGTAAGCGGCCGCTGGAACTCCGCTCGCGATTGCTTTTCCGACGACGAGGATGTCGGGCTTCAGACTGTGCACGCGGGTGAACCCGCCGGTGCCGGCGCAGAGCGTGTGCGTCTCGTCGATGATCAGCAGCGTGCCGTATATTTTCGCGAGTTGCTGCGCTGCCTGCCAGAAGCCGGGATCGGGAAGGACGATGCCGACGTTCGTAAGTGCGGGCTCGGCGAGGATGCATGCGACGTCGTTGTGTGCGAGAGCGGCTTCGAGTGCGGCGAGATCGTTGAACTCGACGACGCGCGTGGTGACCGCGGGATCGACGGGCGGCCCGATGTTGCCGCGGCGCGCTTGTGCCGTGCCGTCGTCGTTGAGCGTGATGTAGGACTCATCGACAGTGCCGTGGTAGCAGTAATTGAAGACGAGGATTTTGTCGCGGCCGGTGATGGCGCGGGCGATGCGAATGGCGAAGCGGTTGGCGTCAGTGGCGGTGAGAGCGAACTGCCAGAGCGGCAGGCCGAAGCGCGAGGCGAGATCTTCGCCGACCCAGAGCGCGTCTTCGGTGGGAAGCAGGAACGTAATGCCCTGCTGCACGCGGGCGGTGATGGCCGCCACGGCGGGCGCGGGAGAGTGGCCGGTCATCGCGCCGGTGTCGCCGAGGCAGAAGTCGATGTAATCGAGGCCGTCCACGCAGGTGAAGTGCGCGCCGTGCGCTTCGGCGACGAAGACGGGAAATTTCCCGGCCCACTTTTTCATCCAGTGCATCGGGACGCCGCCGAGCAGGGACTTTTGGGCGCGTTCGTAGAGCGCCGCGGATTCTGGATGCGCGGCGAGGAAGGCGGCTTCCTCGCGCTGCTGGAGTTGCTTCAGGCGCGCGCGATCGATGGCTCGGTGCGTCTGGTCTGCAGGATTTATCGAAGACATGCTGGATTCGAGTTAGAAGGATAACGCAAAATCCGAGCCTAACCACACGACCGGGAGCTTCGAGGCTACAGCGTTCACGAGTCTTTCGTCGGCAGTAACCATCTGCGTGGAGTGCGATTCGGCAACTGCTATGTAAATGCTGTCATACACAGATCGTCCGAAATCGACCGCGATGGACAGCGCGCGAATCATATAGGTTTTAGTTGAAATTGATTCAATGTCGTAGCCGAGCAGAATATCAAGAGACTCCTCAAACTCCCGCGAATTGATCCGATTCGATCGCGCCGCCTTCCACAAGACGCTGCCCATCTCCACCCAAAAGAAATCGGGCACGATTAGTTCGACGCCGCCAATTGTAAACAACTTCGACAGCTGCAAAGCCTCTCGTGAAGAGGCTCATTCTTCGCGGGAAGAACCCATTTCGCTACGACACTTGCGTCAACAACTAATTGCCTCAACGTTCACGATCCTCACGAATCATTTCTTCAGCAGAGGGAAACTTCTCGTCGGTCGAGCCGTGGCTTGCATGAAGTTTGAGTAATCGTTCGTATAGCTCGCTACGTCTTTTAAGTTGTGCCTCGGTTGGAACCAGCTGCTCGAGCAGGACGATTACTTCGGCGGAAATGGACCGACGCTCTTGGCGCGCTCGATTCCGCAGAGCTTCGTAGAGTTCATTGGGAAAATTCTCGACATGTAAGGTAGCCATAGCAGAATTGTAGCAGATTCCACTCAAAAACATAAACAAACATAGCAAAACCCTAGTGTTTCACTAAGGTTCCTACCACTACTCCAAGTCCGGCTGATCGAGTAATTTAGGGCACGAACGTGACGATCAGCTGGTCTAGCGGGAGGGCGTTTTTCACGTCGTGGGGCGGGGAGAACGGAGTGATGGGGATGGGAGTGCCGGCGGCTTCGGCTTTGTCGAAGGCTTCGGTGCCGGGAGTGGCGCCGGTGACTTGGAAGCTGTCGATTTCGTAGGGCAGACCGTTCGAAGCGAGTGGCGTGGGCGTGCTCATCACGTGAAAGTGAAGATGAGGGGCGAGCGAATTGCCCGAGTTCCCGACCAGCCCGAGGACCTGGCCGCGCTTGACCATGTCACCAGTGTGCACGCGAATTTTTCCTTGCTGCAGGTGCGCGTAGAGCGCGTAGCGGCTGCGTCCGAGATCGAGGACGATGGAGTTGCCGTCGGCTTCTTCGAGCGTGATGTTCTCGGGATATTTTCCGGGCGTCTGGCTCGGATACTTGTCGGTGACGGAAACGACTTTCGCATCGGCTACTGCGAGTGCTTCCTTTCCGTAAATTGTGTAGCTCTCGTCCTTATCCTGCGGGCCAACGTAGATGCGGCCCTGATCGTTAATCTCCTCCCAATCGACGGCATAGCGTTGCGCGACCCAGACACGGCCATTCACAGGCAGCGCGGCGCGCGTGTGACGCGTGGCGTCGCAGCAGGAATCGGCGGAAACATAGCCGGTGCCTTTGAGCGGCGGACCGATCTGCGCGACAGGCTGAAAATCGACGGCGACTTCCCCGCCGGTTTCCGAGAAATCTTGCTGGCCTGGAGGCGCCGCATCAGCGTGAAGCTGCAGGCGATGCGTGAATTTTTTCGGGACGGCTTGTGCGTTGGGTAGCGTGACGTGAAGGAAAAGTTGCGCGCCTGCACCGGTGGTGAGTTCGGCGGTCGCGTCGCGTTTGCCGAAGGGCTGGAGGCGAGTGGCGATCTGCGCGGCGTCGAGAGTGGCGATCGTCTGGCCGTCGGTGCCGAGGACATCGACTTGCTTCACCGAAACATTCGCACTCGTAAAGTTGATCATGCGGAGTTCGTACACGAGGTGCGTTTTGTTGTCGGAGCCGTTGAAGGGGACGGGGGCGTCCTGGACTTCGAGGAGGATGGGAGTCATGGCTTCGGATTGCGGTTGCGGGGTGGCGGCGGCTTGGGATTTTGTGGTGTGAAGGATTGCGAAGACGAGGGCCGCGGCGGCGAGTACGAGTGAAAGCTTACGCACGAAGATCTCCTATGAATGCGGGGTGCGAAACGTTCGCACTGGGTGGGGAGAGTGTCAAGCGAGACGGCGGGGACGACTGCGAATGGGCGGTGTGGTGGTGTTGGTTGCCACGCACCCTTTTAAAATGAAAAGGATGCGGCACCCGGAGAAGTGAAGCTGTAAGCACACAATTTATGCGGGTGCGGATTACGTTGCGCAGTCACGAATGACCACCCCGCGTCCCCTGCTATTTGTGGCGGAGGTGTTTCCCGATTTCGCGGGCGGCGTTGTGGCCGCTGGCGCCGGTTAAGCCGTTGCCGGGATGCGTGCCATTGGAGCAGAGGTAGAGGCCTTTGATGGGTGAGGCGTAGCGGGCCCAGCCCAGAAGCGGGCGCATGGTGAAAATCTGGTCGAGGGCGAGTTCGCCGTGGAATGGATGGCCGCCGCTCAAGCCGTAGGTGGATTCCAGATCTTGGGGCGTGAGCGTCTGGACGGCGAGAATTTTCGGCGCGAGATCGGGAGCGTACTGCGCGAGCGTCGAGAGAGTCGCGTCGCGCAACGCGTCGCGGTGCTGCGACCAGTCGCCGGCTCTGAGCTTGTAGGGAGCGAACTGCATGTACACGCTCATGACGTGCTTCCCTGCCGGCGCGAGCGAGGGATCGGAAATCGACGGAATCGAAATGTCGAGATACGGCGCGGTGGAAAATTCGCCGTACTTCGAGGCGTCGAACGCGCGTTCGAGATAATCGATGCCCGGGCCGATGTGGATGCGCCCGGCGAGATTTTTGGCGGACTCGGTGGCATTTTTGAGCGCAGTGAAACCTGGGAGCGCGTCGAGCGCGATGTTGAGTTTCGCGGCGGTGCCGTTCGCGCGGAAATTCTGCATCTTCACGACGAAGCTCGGCGGGAGATGCACGGGATCGAGCAGGCCGAGGAACGTGCGGCGCGGATCGGTGCCGGAGACGACAGCCTTCGCGGAGATTTCTTCGCCGTTTGCGAGGCGGACTCCGGTGACGTGGCCGTGCTTGACGAGAATTTCCGCGACTTCAGCGCCGGTGCGAATTTCAGCGCCCGCTGCTTTCGCGGAGGCAGCCATCGCGGCCGTGAGCGCGCCCATGCCGCCCTTCGGAATCGCGGAGCTGCCGGCAGGATGCGGATCGCTCGCGGCGCGAAGCAGCATTAGAAGTGTGGAACCCGCGGACCACGGGCCAAGCGCCGCGCCGAAAATTCCGCGAGCGGCGACAACGGCACGCAACAAGTCCGTTTCGAAAAATTCAGCGACGAAATCCG
Source organism: uncultured Acidobacteriota bacterium (assembly GCA_963702125.1). Classification (GTDB taxonomy): domain Bacteria; phylum Acidobacteriota; class Terriglobia; order Acidiferrales; family UBA7541; genus Palsa-295. The sequence goes on along the minus strand of OY969716.1, from coordinate 227,874 downwards.
CGGCGGCCATCGGGCCCCAACGGATCAGGCGCATCATCTCGCGTTTGCCGAGGCGGCGGACTCTGTGGCCCACCTTGAGGAACTTCCACGCGTCTTCCTTCGAAGGCTTCTCGATGACGGGCGGCGTGAGCAGCAGCAGCTGGCGCGCGATGCCGCCAAAAGTTTCTAACGCTTTCACGAGCTCTGGATACTGCGCGGCGTCTTTCTTCGAGAACGCTTCGATCTGCTGTTGCGTGGCGCGATGGTCGTTGAAAAAAGTGATCGAGCTGCCGTCGGACGCGGGGGCGAAAAGCCGCACAGCCGGCTCAATCATCTGCAAGCCGTGGCGAGCGAGTTGCATGTCCTCAGCGATCTCAGAAAGCAGCGGGCCGGAGGCGTGCGCGACCGTGGAGAGTTTGAAGCCGGGGTGAAATTCTTCGGTGACGGCGGAGCCGCCGACAACGTCGCGGCGTTCGAGCAAGAGCGGCTTGTGGCCCTTCTTCGCGAGGTAGAAGGCGGTGACGAGCGCGTTGTGCCCCGCGCCGAGAATGACGATGTCGCGCTGTGCAGCCACTCTAGCGTTTCCCCGTGTCTTTCAAAATTTCGAGCGCCGCAAGCCGGCCGGACGCGCCCATGATGCCGCCGCCCGGATGCGTGGCTGAGCCGCACATGTAAAGCTTTTTCACGGGCGTGCGGTATCGCGCCCAGCCCGCAGCGGGACGCAGGAAGAAAAGCTGCTCAAGCGAAAGCTCGCCCTGGAAAATATTTCCTTCGGTGAGGCCGGTCTGCTGCTCGATGTCGAGCGGCGTGATGACTTGCTTGCCGATGATCAGGCTTTTCAGGTTCGGCGCGTATTCGGAAATCGTATCGATCACGGTGTTGCCGAAGGCTTCGCGCTGATCGTTCCACGTGCCCTGCGCGAGCTTGTACGGAGCGTACTGAACGAAACAGGAAAGAATATGTTTGCCCGGCGGCGCGACGGAAGGATCGGTGAGCGACGGAATCACCATGTCGATGTACGGGCGGCGCGAAAATTCGCCGTACTTTGCCTGATCGTAGGCGCGCTCCATGTATTCCATCGATGGTGAAATGGAAATCGCGCCGCGCAGGTGATGGCCGGGACCCGGCATGCAGGTGAAGTCCGGCAGGCCATCGAGCGCGAGATTCACTTTGCCGGAGGAGCCGCGGTATTTGTAGCGCTTCACGTCCTCGAGGAAATCGGCGGGGAGGTCGCGCTCTTCCATGAATTTCAGGAAAGTGAGATTCGGATCGACGCTCGAAGAAATTACGTCGGCGTAAATTTCTTCGCCGGTGCCTTCGAGAGCCACACCGACGGCGACTCCGCCTTTGGTGATGATCTTCTGCACCGACGCTTCCATGCGGATTTCAACGCCGGCTTCGCGCGCTGCATCGCCGATCGCGTTGGAAATGGCGCCAGTGCCGCCGCGGCTGAAACCCCACGAACGGAATGCGCCGTCAATTTCGCCCATGTAGTGATGGAGCAAAACGTATGCGGTACCCGGCGAGCGAATGCCGAGGAATGTGCCGATGATGCCCGAGGCGGACATCGTGGCTTTCAGTACGTCGGTCTCGAACCATTGATCGAGAAAATCGGCGGCGCTCATGGTCATGAGCTGCACGAGGTTGTATTTGTCTTCGGCGTCGAGATTCTGAAAACGCTTGCCGAGGAATGCGAGTTTTTTCAGGTCGCGCGGGTCGAAGGAAGTAGGGTCCGGCGGAATCATGCCGAGGATCGGCTTCACGAATCGGCACATCGCGACCATCGACTTACCAAATTCTTCGTAAGCCTCAGCGTCAAGTTTCGAGTGGCGCTCAAGTTCGCGGCGCGTTTTGCCGTGATCGTTCTGCCGCCACAGATAATCGCCGCTGGGCATCGGCGTAATGGTGCCGTCGAGCGGGAGAATTTCCAGGCCGTGGCGCGGCAGGTCGAGATCGCGAATAATTTCCGGGCGAAGCAGCGAGACGACGTACGAGAAAACGGAAAATTTGAAGCCCGGGATGATTTCCTCGGTGACGGCGGCGCCGCCGAGAACGTAACGGCGCTCGAGCACGAGGACTTTTTTGCCCGCCTTCGCGAGGTACGCCGCGTTCACAAGGCCGTTGTGGCCGCCGCCGATTACGATGACGTCGTATTTCTTTGCCATGAATTTTCGCGGTGAAAGTGCGACGGAAAATTCTCTCCGAAGCCGCACGATTCTACAAGTGGACCACGCAACCGACAAGGAAGAAGCGACGAATCACTGACTACTAGTCAAAGCGCCTACCCCACGCGATGCGCGGCCAGCGCCGATTTTACGGGCCTGGATGAGTCTGCAGCTTGCGACGCGCGCAAGCGAGGCACTATAATTCGCGGTCCGGAATTTTCAATTGTAGATCACCTACGGAGCGCCAGTGCCGATCGGAACCGCGGTCCACGACAGAACTTCCAAGCTTTGCGAGAGCATGAATTATCGCGAGTGGTCGGGCTACTACGCCGTGAGCGTGTACGAGATGCATCACGACCACGAGTACAACGCGATCCGCAACGCTTCGGCGATGATCGACATTTCGCCGCTCTACAAATACTGGGTGAAAGGCAGCGACGCGACGAAGTTTGTGAACCGCGTGATCACGCGCGACATCACCAAGGTGAAAGTCGGGCAGGTAATTTATTGCTGCTGGTGCGACGAGCAGGGGAAGGTGATCGACGACGGGACGATCACGCGGCTCGCTGAAAATGAATACCGGTGGACGGCGGCCGATCCAAGCATGCGCTGGTTCCGGCAGAACGCGCTGGGGCTCGACGTGCAGATCGAAGATATTTCCACAAAAGTGGCGGCGCTCGCGGTGCAGGGGCCTACGTCGGGACGCTTGCTGAAAAAAGCTGCGGACGCCGACATTGCGAACCTGAAATATTTTCGCGTGACGCACGGAACCATCGCGGGCGTGCCGGTGGACATTTCGCGGACGGGTTACACGGGCGACCTGGGGTATGAGGTCTGGATGCCGTGGGACGACGCGAACAAAGTCTGGGACGCGCTGATGGAGAACGGAAGGCAGTTCGATATTCACGCGGCGGGAATGCTGGCGCTGGACGTGGCGCGCATCGAGGCTGGGCTGATTTTGATCGAGGTTGATTACAGCAGCAGCAAGCGCGCACTGATCGAATCGCAGAAATATTCGCCGTACGAGATCGGCCTGGGCAAACTGGTCGATCTGAAGAAAGAAAATTTCATCGGACGCGAGGCGCTGGAAGAAGAGCACCGGCGCGGACCGAAGCGCCTGTTGATGGGCCTCGAAATCAATTGGGAAGACGTGGAGCGGCTGTACGACGCGGTGGGCCTCGGGCCGCAGGTGCAGAGTACGGCCTCGCGCGTTCCCGTGCCGGTCTATCGCGGCGGCCTGCAGGTGGGCAAGGCCACATCCACAACGTGGTCGCCGACACTGAAAAAGATGATCGCGCTGGCTTCGCTCAATCGCGAGCACGCCGCGCCGGGAACCGAATTACAGATGGAACTCACCGTGGAAGCCGCGCGTCAAAAAGTGAGGGCCACGACCAGAGAATTGCCGTTCTTTAATCCGCCTCGGAAGACGCTTACACCGATCCCCTGAAGGTTTTTGGGAGGAACCAGTTGAACGATTCGTGTCCGGGAACCCGTCGGTCCAGCCACGGCTCGTTCCCTTCCCGCCTTACTCTCTCCTTCGCACTACTTCTATTGATAGCGAGCGTGACCGTGACGACAGCCGACGCACAGAGTAATTCCGCCAATGCAGAGACGTCGAAATGCCCGCCGGTGGCGCGCGTGGACGACATGAAGGAAACGATTCACGGCGTGGAAGTGAGCGATCCGTACCGCTGGCTCGAAGATCAGAACAGCCCGGAAACGCGAGCGTGGATCGCGGCGGAGAACACTTGCACGGCCGCTGTACTCGACAAGTTGCCGGCGCAGGGGCCAGTGGCGAAGCGGCTGGGTGAATTGCTCAAAGTGGATGTGACGTCGATGCCGGTGGAACGCGGCGGGCGTTATTTCTATTCGAAGCGCGCGGCGGGCGCCGATTTGTACGTCCTTTATATGCGTAAGGGATTGAACGCCGCGGAACAGGTGCTGGTCGATCCGGATTCGTTGAGCGCGGATCACACGACGAGCGTGAATTTCGAAGGGTTCAGCGAGAACGGGAAAATCGTGGCCTACGGCGTGCGCAAGGGCGGCGAGGATGAAGTGTCGATTCATTTGATCGACACGGACACGCTGAAAGATCTGAGCGACGTGCTGCCGCGCAACCGCTACATGGGCGGCCCCTCGTTCACGCGCGACAACGGCGGATTTTATTATTCGGTGGCGGGCGAGAGTGGACCGCGCGCTTATTTCCACGCGCTCGGCGCTCCGGTGGCGAGCGACAAACAGATTTTCGGCGACGGCTACGGAACAGAAGCGATCATCGACACCGAGGTCTCGGAAAACGGGAAGTACCTGGTGCTGACCGTGATCTACGGTTCAGCGTGCGAGAAATCGGAAATTTACCTGAAGAACCTCGAGACCGACGGTCCAATCGCGACGGTGGTGAATTCGATCAAGGCGTGCTTCCAGCCGTCCGTGGCGGGCGACACGATTTATTTGCAGACCAACTGGAATGCTCCGAAGTGGCGCGTGATGGCGGCGCCGGCGGCAAAGCCAACTCAGGAAAACTGGAAAGAAGCAATTCCCGAGGGCGAATCGCGGCTCGAATCGGTATCGCAGGTGGGCGAGAAGCTGGTCGCGATGTACACGCACAATGCGACGTCCGAGCTCAAAGTTTTCAGCGCGGACGGAAAAGCGGACGGAGAAATCGAGCTTCCGGCGCTCGGAACCGTGGCGGGTCTTTCGGGAAGCTGGCGGAGCCAGGAAGTGTTCGTGTCGTTCCAATCGTTCGCGATTCCACCGACCGTGTACCGGTTCGAATTTCCGAAGCGCGAGTTGGCGGTGTGGGCGAAGCCGGCGATCCCGGTGGATACAGACGCCTTCGAAACGAAGCAGGTTTGGTACGAGTCGAAAGACAAGACGAAGATTCCGATGTTCCTGTTTTCAAAGAAGGGCGTGAAGCTCGACGGCTCGAATCCAGTGCTGATGTTTGCCTACGGCGGGTTTGACGTGAGCGAGGAGCCGGCCTTCCGCACCGATGCGGTGATCTGGGCGGAAAACGGCGGAATTTTTGCGCTGCCGAATTTGCGCGGAGGCGGCGAGTTTGGCGAGGCGTGGCACCGCGCGGGCATGCTGGATAAGAAGCAGAACGTATTCGACGATTTTTTCGGCGCGGCGGAATATTTGATCGCGAATCACTACACGTCGCCGCGGAAGCTGGCGATCACGGGGCGCAGCAACGGCGGCCTGTTGATGGGAGCGGCGATGACGCAGCGGCCGGATCTTTACGCGGCGATCGTGTGCGGCTATCCGCTTCTGGACATGGTGCGCTACGACAAGTTCCTGGTGGCAAAGTACTGGGTGCCGGAATATGGAACGGCGGACAATGCCGCGCAATTCCCTGCCCTGTACGCATATTCGCCGTACCATCACGTGGTGAAGGGGACGAAATATCCGGCGGTCCTGTTTCTGACGGGCGACAGCGACACGCGGGTGGCGCCGCTGCACGCACGCAAGATGGCGGCTCTGATGCAGGCTTCGCAGGGCGGCGACAAACCGATTCTGCTGCTCTACGATACAAAGCTGGGGCACAGCGAAGGCCGTCCGGTCAGCAAAATCATCGAAGAAGACTCGGACGTGATGAGCTTCCTTTTCTGGCAGGTGGGCGTACATTTCTAGCAACGGCTCTCGCGGAATCCGGTTCGATTGGGGGATGGCATGATGTTGAAGATGGCGCGTGGCTGGGCGATGGCGGGAATCTTCGCGGCGGGCAGTGCGATGGCGAGTTTGGGTGCGCCGGTGGCGTTGGCGCAAACGCAGTCGCAGCCGATCCGCGTGGCCGTGGACGCGACAAACGCGGGGCAGAAAATCCTGCACACACACCTCGAAATTCCGGTGCAACCGGGGCCGCTCACGCTCTACTACCCCGAATGGATTCCGGGCGAACACATGCCCGACGGACCAATCATTCAGATGGCTGGGCTGAAATTTTCGGGCGCGGGAAAGTCGATTCCGTGGCGGCGCGATCTGGTGGAGATGTTTTCGATTCACCTGGATGTGCCGAAGGACGTGAACGCGCTGGAAGTGGATTTTGATTTTCTGCTCTCGGCAGTGGGTTCGGGGTTCTCCGCGGGAGCTTCGGCCACGGCGTCGCTCGATGTCCTGAGCTGGAACCAGGTGCTGCTGTATCCCAAGGGCGCGCTGGCGAAGGACATCTTTTTTTCGCCGAGCCTGAAGCTGCCCGCAGGATGGAAGTTTGGAACGGCGTTGCCGGTGACCTCGCAGGAGGGCGACACGATTTCGTTTGCCACTGTGCCGCTCACCGAGCTGGTGGATTCTCCGGTGATTTCCGGGCGCTACTACCGCGCGATCAAGCTGACGCCGGGCGAGCCGGTCTCGCACGAGATCGATATTGCGGCGGACAGCGCGGCGGCCCTCGAGATGACAGCGGATACCCAGACCAGCCTCCACAATTTGGTGGAGGAGGCGCAGGTGCTTTTCGGCGTTCATCACTACCGCGGGTATCACTTTCTGCTGACGCTCAGCGACGATGTGGCGCATTTCGGGCTTGAGCATCACGAGTCGAGCGACGACCGCACATCGGAGCGGAGCCTGATCGACGATGCGCAGCGCATCGAATTCGCGAGTCTGCTGCCGCACGAATACGTTCACTCGTGGAACGGGAAATACCGCCGGCCCGCCGGGCTTGCAACGCCGGATTATCAAGTGCCGATGAAGGACGATCTGCTGTGGGTTTATGAAGGGCTCACGGAATATCTCGGTTCGGTGCTGACGGCGCGCAGCGAACTGCTGACGTCGCAACAGGCGCGCGAGGCTCTGGCGCTGCTCGTGGCGCAGTACGAGCACCGGCCGGGACGCGACTGGCGGCCGCTGCAGGATACCGCGGATGCGGCGCCGTTTTTGTACGACGCGACGGCGGATTGGTCGAACTGGCGGCGCGGCACGGATTTTTATGAAGAGGGCGAGCTGCTCTGGCTGGACGTTGATTCGACGCTGCGGATGATTACCAACGACAAAAAGTCGATCGACGATTTCTGCAAAATCTTCCACGGCGGAGACACGGGCAAGCCGGAGTTGAAGACGTACACCTTTGAAGACGTGGTCGCCGCTTTGAACCAGGTGGCTCCGTACGACTGGACCGGCTTTTTGCGCGCGCGCCTCGACGGCGTGGCGACAAAGACGCCGGAAGAATCGTTGACCAACAGCGGGTGGCGGCTCGAGTACGACGACCAGCCGAACCTGATGCAGGAAATCGAAGAAGGCGGACGCGGAGCGTACCTGATTTCGATCGGTTTGCTGATCGCCAGCGATGGCTCCGTTGTGGACGTGACGCACGACGGCCCGGCCTACAAAGCCGGGATCGGGCCGGGAATGAAGATCGTGGCGGTGAACGGAGCGCAATATTCCTCCGATGGCATTCGCGAAGCGATCGAAGCGGCGAAGAACGGCACCGAGCCGATCACGATCATCACTTCGAATGGGGCGCGGTTTGAAACGCGACAGATCGATTACCACGGTGGCGAAAAATACCCGCACATCGTCCGCGACGAAAGCCATCCGGACTATTTGACCGAGATCTACCGCGGCAAGACACTTCAGGCAGCCAACTAATCACGACGATGAGCGCGCCGAAGCCACCGAAAAGCTACTCGACGACGAGCGGCGGAAAGAAAGCGCCGCCGTTTCACCCGATCGCCATTGTGGGCGTGCTGATGGTGGTTGCCGGCATCGCCACGCTGATCCACCCGCGGATCGAGATGCCCGCGCAGGAGCGCGAAGTCCAGATCAACGACAATAAGGCGATCATCTCGACCAAGCGGATCATCTCGTTTCCCATGCCCTTTTCGATCATTCTGATCGTGGCGGGCGCGGCGCAGATTTTCCTCGTGAAACGGCGGTGACGGCTAGAGACGAATGTTCTCCGTATTTCTACGGATGCGTGCGTAGTTCTACGAATTGACGCGTGGGCCGGGCAGTGGCAGCGTATGCCTCTCTATGGTCCGCGTTTCCATCAAATCCCTTTCCCTTGTGCGAGGCGTTAGCTGGGCGGTGGTGCTGGCGGCCAGCGCGCTGCTGTATGGCGGGCCTTGCGCGGCGTCCGAGAAGCTGAACCTTACGAGCGACCCTCCCGGCGCGAGCGTGGAGATCAACGGCACTGTGGTCGGACAAACGCCGCTCACGCTCGCCTATCCCGGCGTTTACTTCCACAAGCCGCACACGGCGTTTGGAGAACGATTGGGGCACGCCTTCGTGGTGAAGGTTTCGAAGCAAGGCTACACGGCGAAGCAGGTGACGCTGAGCGACGGGCCGTTTGACTGGATTGGGCTGACGGGCCGCAAGCACGGGACGTATTTTGTGCTGCGCGCGGACCACTTCGAATTCAAGCTCGACTCGACGAGTGAGGTTTCCGGCGGCGCGCTGGGCGACGAGGAACATCCTGGGCCTCTGCGGCAGCCCCGGCGGGCGACGTCGGAAGCCGCTGCGGAATTCAGCGCCGACCTTGCGAGCGTGAATGTATCGTCCGACCCGCTGGGCGCCGAAATTTACGTCGATGGGAAGTTTGCGGGGCAAACGCCATCGACGCTGCATGTGAGTGGCGGCACACACAAGATCGAGATTAAGGCCGATGGGCGCGTCGATTGGGTGCGGCAGCTCGACATCACGAAGGGCAGCACGGTGAGCGTGAAGCCGACTCTCGTGTCGCTTGTGGCGGCAGGCCCTTAGCTTGCGGCGCTCGCGCCGGTGGTAGCGTTGCGGCGAAGAAAACCGAGGCTGCGCTTCAGGTAGGAATCGGCTTCGGAAACGCCGAGAATCTTCAACAAGACCCACAGTAGAAGCACGCCCCCGAGTGTCACGACCACCAGAACGGCCAACGAACCAAGAATGTGGCGCAAATCGAAATAACGATCGAGGTAGTTCGTCGCTTCGAAGCAGGCAATGCCCATCACGGCGGACGCTGCGGTGACCTTCAGAAAAAACACAACGAGGCTCGATTGCGCGGCGTTGTGTGTGCGCCGATTGAGGAGCACGAATAGCACGATGGTGTAAACAATGATTCCGGTGGAGCTGGCGAGCGCGAGGCCGAGATAGGCCATGTGGCGGACCAGGATCCAGTAGAGCGGCAGGCTCGCGGCGGTGACGACGGTGCCTACGATCGCGGGAGTAATGGTGTCGCGCGCCGCGTAAAATCCTCGCGCCAGAATATTTTGCGCGCCCCAGGCAAACATGCCGATCGAGAATACGGCGAGGGCGGACGCGGTAGCGTTGATGTCGGGCCCGTGTAGGCGCGTATGCGAAAAGACGAGATAAAGGATCGGCACGCTCTGCGCGATGGTGAGCGCGGAAATCGGGACTAGCAGGAAGATCAGCGCCTTGAATGTGGAATTCAGCAGCGCGTTCAAATCGTCGAAGCGCTTTTCAGAGTAGAGCTGTGCGAGGATCGGGAATGACGCCACGCCAATCGCCTGGCCGACGAGGCCGAGCGGCACGCGCATAAGCGTCTTGCCGTAGTTGAGCCAGGTGATCGAGCCGGGCTGAAGGTAGGAGCCGAACCAGCGGATGATCCAGTCGTCCACAAAGGTAAGCGAGAGCGCGAGCATGATCGGCACGGAAAGCTTCAGGAACATCCAGAAGCCGGGATGCGACGCGTCGAAATTCGGGCGGAATTTCGCGCCGGCGCGCTTCGCGCCATAAATCTGCAGCAGAAAATTTCCAACGATCGCGCCGCCCAGGACGCCGATGGCGAATCCCGTCACGCCGATTCGTGGCGAAAGCAGCACGCCGCCCGCGATGATGCCGATGTTGTAAAGGATCGGCGCGAGCGACGGAACGACGAACTGATTCTTGGCATACTGCACGGCGCCCAAAATGCTGCCCTGGTAGAAACAGAACTGCGCCGGAAGCATCAGGCGCGTCAGCATGATCACGCGGCCTCGTTCTTCGGGACTGAAGCCGGGCGCGATGTAATGCACGATTTGCGGCGCGAAAATCTCGGCCAGGACGATCAGCACGACCAGCGCGCAGCCCATCACCGTGACGACCGTGGAAAAAACGTGCCAGCCCTCGTCTTCGCGATTTTCGGCGACGTATTTCGTAAATACCGGAATGAAGGTGATGCTCAGCGACCCGCCGGCGATCAGGTAATTCAGAAAATCGGGGAGCGTGAAGGCGGCGTAGAACGTGTCCGTAGCGGCGTTTGAGCCGATCTGGTGGGCGACCGTCCAATCCCGAAAAAATCCCAGGATGCGGCTGAGCAGCACGCTCGCCATCACGATGCCGGTCGCGGTGGCGATGCGGCGGTGGAAATGTTCGGTTGCCACGAAATAATGTTAGCCGAAGCGCGGAGGGTGGACTAGCGCGTTGGACGCGACTGTTTCCGTGGCATCGCGGCTGCAAGCGTTCCGTGGCTTGGCCGAGCTATTTCACGGGCTCGCGTGGAGTGGAGCCGTGGGGCGCGGCGCGCAGGTATTGCTCGGGCCAGCTGGCTTTTTCGCCGAAATGCGCGGCTGCATGCAGCGGCCAGTAAGGGTCTCGGAGCATTTCGCGCGCAAGAATCACCACATCGGCCTGCCCAAGCGCGACGATCTGCTCCGCCTGCGCGGGCGAAGTGATCATGCCCACGGCGCCAGTTCGCATACCGGTGCGCGCGCGAATTTTCTCGCTGAACGGCACCTGGTAGCCCGGGCCGACGGGAATGTCTGCCTTTGCGAGATTGCCGCCCGTGGAGCAATCGATCAGATCGACGCCCAGCGGGCCCACTTGCTCGGCGAGCGCGATCGACTGTTCGACGTCCCATCCACTTTCGGCCCAGTCCGTGGCGGAGATGCGCAGGAACAGGGGATATTTGTCCGGCCACACTTTACGCACCGCAGTTACGACTTCCCGTACGATGCGCGTGCGGTTCTCAAGCGAGCCGCCGTACGAGTCAGTGCGCTTATTCGAAAGCGGCGAGAGAAATTCGTGCAGCAGGTAGCCGTGCGCCCCATGAAGTTCGATTACGCGGAAGCCGGCGTGCAACGCACGTTCGGCAGCCGCGGCAAACGCCCCAACGATCGACGTGATGCCGGCTTCGTCGAGCGCGACCGGCTGCGCGTAGTTGTCCGCGAATTTTATGGTGCTGGGCGCGACGGGCGTCCAACCGCCCTCTGACGCAGGAACCGCGGACATGCCTTTCCACGGCACGGCGGTGCTGCCTTTGCGGCCGCTGTGCGCAAGCTGCACTCCGGCGTGACTGCCGTGCTGATTCAGAAATCGCGCTATGCGCGCGAGCGGCTCGACGTGCGCGTCCTTCCAGATTCCGAGGTCGCTCGGGCTGATGCGTCCTTCAGGCGTGACCGCACAGGCCTCCGTAATGATCAGCGAAGCACCGCCAACGGCGCGGCTGCCCAAATGGACAAGATGCCAATCATTGGCGAATCCGTCCTCCGACGAATATTCGCACATCGGCGACACCACAATGCGGTTGCGGAGCGTAACGTCGCGAAGCTTCAGCTCATCGAACAGGGCCATTTCTCAAGTCCTTTCGGAACATATCGGGATTCAGCGGGAAATTCTTCGTGCCGGTGGGGCGAGGGACGCCGGCGCATCCAGCTCAGTCGTTGCGCTTGTGCGTTTTCATATGCACGCGATCCGCAACGGGATCGAGCAAGCGCAACGTGTGGCTGCCCGTTTGCGGATCGAATGTGTAAGAAAGCACGGCGTCGGCCGCATTCTGCTCGCGCGACAGCTCAATTTCCGGATTGTCAATCACGATGTCGCCGGTCTTTGTGAGGCGCACGGTGCTTCCTACCTGAAGAACGATCTTGGATTCCGCCACGTTGGCCTCCGGAGTGAATCTCGCGCGAGCCGCAACCGCGGCGTGCACCTTCCCAGTTAGATGTGAATCGAGCGGGAAGGACGCGCCGTTATTTGCGCCCCTTATTCTTGGGCCGCCCCACCACGCGGCTCTTCGCGCTGTCGTCCGAATCCTCGGCCGTCCACCCTGGAGGATCGCTCGCGGGAAACGATTCGTCGGACGCCTCATCGACGATGTCGAGTGGCCGGTTCAACTTTTCGTCGGTGCCGTCGGTGGCGGGTTTTGCAGGTTGCGAAGGCTTCGATGGCGATTTGGCGCGTTGCGGAGCGGTCATGGCTTTGGTCTCCTACCCCTCGTGTAACACGGCCGGCAAGCGCGATACAAGCCGGTGAAAGCCCTACGGCGGAACGAGGCACCCCGCAAAAAAAGAGCCGCTCGATCGAGCGGCCCTGTAATCCCATCAAATTGTGGAGCACCCAGCTAGAACTTGAACACGATCCCGGCCGAACCTTTCGGGCTGAACTGATAGGTGCTGAAGTAACGCGTGCCGACGCAGTCCGCCGAAATGCGCAGCGACCAGCGCGGCTTGAACGCGAAGTCAAGGCCGCCGCCGAGCTCGAATGCCGGAGCCTGTTGGAATCCCGCCGCGGTTTGCGGAGTGAAGTGCGACCAGCCACCCAAACCGTGCGCCCAGATTTCTGTGTTGCGCGGAAGCGCCCAGCGGAAACGCGCGCCGCCGCCGGCAAACAGGAACCAGCCATCGGTGCCGCCCTGATGCAAATAGGTACCTTGGAATTCGCCTTCCGCCGCCCAGTGGTTGGTGAAGTAGTAGGCCAGGCCAAAATTGTAGCCGTTCGTATTCTTGGTGATCGAGGGCAGCTCGTAGAAGCGCATAAAGCTGTAGCCCACGTAGGCCTGCCAGGAATAATTCTCGAAAACGCTGGTCACGTCCTGCGGCTGCGGCGCGGCAGGAGCGGGAGCGAAGAAACCATTTGGATCGGTCGCTGGCGTTACGGTGAGGCTGTAAGCCAAAGACGGCGTTGGAGCAGCCGGCAGGGCTGCAGCCGGATCGGCGCCGCTAGCAGGCGAAGAAAAGGACGGCGGCGGAATCAACGTATAATTTGAAGCGTTAAGCTGCGCGCCCGCTGTCCCCGCACCCAGAAGGACGAGCCCTAGAAGAAAAGCCGTATATCGCATTTCCTATTTCCCCCAGACACCAGGTTGGACTGGCGTGCGCACATAATTTGACCGAGAAAAGCCCCATCTGTCCACTCAAAATTCATAAATAAAGTCCCAACAAAGAACCGCGTACACTGCAATTTCAATTGCATCTCAGGTTTAGATTCAATTATCGGGCCAGTGGACCCGCTCGGCGCGAAACGGTGCTTGCTTTTTCGCGGCTGTGCGTATATTGACACTGTTCCGAAAGGGGCCTTCGCCTCGGAACCCAGCGCCCCACGACTCGACCCGAACTCGCTCACAATAACGAACGTCGCTCCGTAAAGGAGTCACAAATGGCCTTGTTCTCGTTTCTCGACCGAGAGAAGTCCGTTGCCCACCCTGGTTACAGCCGTTGGTTAGTCCCGCCTGCAGCACTGGCAATTCATCTGGCGATTGGCCAGGTGTACTCCTTTAGCGTTTTTAAAATTCCCCTCACCGAGCAAATCGGCATCACCAAGCCCGCCCCCGGCGATTGGACCCAGCCGCAGGTCGCATGGATCTTCTCGCTGGCTATTGTGATGTTGGGACTCTCCGCCGCGCTGTTCGGCAAATGGCTGGAGACGGCCGGACCGCGCAAGGCGATGTTCTTCTCCGCGGTATGCTTCGCGGCGGGCTTCTTCGTTGGCGATCTGGGGATCGCGTTGCATCAATTGTGGCTCCTCTACCTCGGATACGGCGTGATTGGCGGCGTTGGACTGGGCCTCGGATACATCTCGCCGGTTTCGACGCTGATCAAATGGTTCCCAGACCGGCCGGGCCTTGCGACCGGCATGGCCATCATGGGCTTCGGCGGTGGCGCAATGATTGGTTCGCCGCTTGCGATCAAGCTGATGGCTCACTTCAAGACCTCGACGGACGTCGGCATCGGGCCGACGTTCCTCATCATGGGGACGTTGTATTTCGTGTTCATGATGTTTGGCGTATTCATGATTCGCGTGCCGCGCGATGGGTGGAAGCCGGAAGGCTGGTCGCACGACCTGAGGCCGAACGCGCTGATTTCACGTCACGACGTGGACGTGAGCACGGCCGTGCGCACGCCGCAGTTTTACCTGCTTTGGATCATTCTCTGCGTAAACGTGACGGCCGGCATCGGCATCATCGAGCAGGCGTCTCCGATGATTCAGGATTTGTTCCACGGGATGATCACGCCGGTGGCGGCGGGCGGATTCGTCGGACTGCTGAGCATATTCAACATGGGCGGGCGATTCTTCTGGTCGTCCACTTCGGACTACATCGGGCGCAAGCCGACGTATTTCATTTTTCTGGGGCTCGGCGCGGCGCTGTATCTTTTTTTACCGATGACGGGCGGCGACCGCATGAACAACGTAAAGCTCTTCGCCACCGTGGCGTGCATCTTGATTTCGATGTACGGCGGCGGATTTGCGACGATTCCGGCCTACCTGCGCGACCTCTTCGGTTCGCACAACGTCAGCGCGATTCACGGGCGGCTTCTGACGGCGTGGTCCACGGCGGGCGTGCTGGGGCCGGTGCTGGTGAATAACATGCGCGAATACGAACTGGCGCATGGCGTGGACAAGGCGGGCGCCTACCAGGCGGTGCTGCACATCATGGCGGGATTGCTCGTGGTGGGATTCATCGCCAACGTGCTGGTGCGGCCGGTGGCGGAGAAGTATTGGCTGCCGGATTCCGTCCCGAGAAATCCAGAGCCGTCGGCACACTAAGTTCCGCGTAGCGCCGCACCCGTACCGAATAGCGATTGGAAGGAGTTGCGAATGGCAGAGAATACGACGAAATCGTCCCCGGCAATGATTGCAGCCGCGTGGCTGCTCGTGAGCGTGCCCCTGGCGTGGGGCATCTACAACACGCTGCTCAACGCCGTGAAGTTGTTCCAGGCCGTGCCGAACTAGGCTGTCGATCGATTCAGCGGTATTCCGCGGCGGCACGGGCCCGCGCGTGCGCGTCCACATTTCAATACCTCAACTGCGCGGCCAGACATCAAAAAAGGTGAGAGAATCGCGGAATCGTTAGCCGGGACTGGGGCGGAGGCGCATGTGATCAAGGAATTCATCACCAGCTGGCCCGTCATCAAACAAATTCTGAATCGCGCCGACGGCACAGGCGAAGAAGCCTGGAGCGATAACACGCGCCGCGTGCGCCCGAAAAATGACGGCGCGGAAGTGGCGCATTCCGTGTGCCCCTACTGCGCCGTGGGTTGCGGCCAACTCGTATTTCACAAAGGCAACAAGCTAATCTCGATCGAGGGCAATCCCGCGTCGCCGCTCTCGCGCGGCCGGCTCTGCCCCAAAGGCGCGGCGAGCTACGAGCTCACCACGCACTCGAAGCGCCTGAAGAAAGTCCAATATCGCCGCCCCGGCGGCACCGATTGGGAAGATCTCGACCTCGAAAAGGCGATGGACATGATCGCCGACCGCCTCTGGGAAAGCCGGAACAAGAACTTTGCCGAAAAGCAAGACGGCCAGGTCCTGATGCAGAACAAAACCGTTGCTCACCTCGGCGGAGCGACGCTCGACAACGAAGAAAATTACCTGATCAAAAAACTTTTCACCGCGGGCCTGGGCATGGTTTGTATTTCCAACCAGGCCAGGATATGACATAGCTCGACGGTGCCCGGTCTGGGCACCACGTACGGAAGGGGCGGCGCGACAACGGCGCCAAGCGACGTTGTCAACTCGGACGCGATCCTGATCATGGGATCGAACATGGCCGAGAACCATCCGGTGGGCTTCCAGTGGGTGATGGAAGCGAAGGAAAAGCACGGGACCCACGTGATTCACGTGGACCCGCGCTTCAGCCGCACGTCGGCCGTGGCGAACACCTGGGTTCCGCTGCGCGCGGGCTCCGACATTCTTTTCCTCGGCGGACTGATCAACTACATCCTTCAGAACAATCTCGATTTCCGCGAGTACGTGCTGCATTACACCAACGCGTCTGTGATCATCCCGGAAGGATTCAAAGATGCTGAGGAACTCGGCGGACTTTTCTCCGGCTGGGACCCCGCGACCAGGCAGTACGACAACACGACGTGGCTATATCAGGGCGTGAAGCAGGACGAAAGCTCGAGCGGCCGGCGCGACAATTCGCAGTCCGGCGGCCATTCGCAACACGGCGTCGATTCGAGCGTCGATCTGAGTACCTACGAGCAGGACCTGACGCTGCAGCATCCCCGGTGCGTGTGGCAGCTGATGAAGCGGCATTTCGCGCGGTACACGCCGGACATGGTCGCGCGCTATTGTGGTGTAACGAAAGACGCGTTCCTGAACGTCGCGAAGATTTACACGTCGGCGTCGGGGCCGGATAAAACGAGCGCAATTTGCTACGCGCTCGGTTGGACGCAGCACTCCAGCGGCGTTCAGATGATCCGCTGCGCGGCGATGCTTCAGCTGTTGCTCGGGAATATGGGCCGCCCCGGCGGCGGAATTCTAGCGCTGCGCGGGCACGCGTCGATTCAAGGTTCCACCGACATTCCGACGCTCTTTGATTCCCTGCCCGGCTACATCAGCATGCCGAAGTTCGATTATTCGTCCGTGGATCTCGCGAGCTTCATCAAGGCCAACAAACCAAAAACCGGCTTCTGGAACAACATCGACAAATACATTGTGAGCATGTTGAAAGCTTTTTACGGCGAGCATGCCACGGCGGACAACGACTACGGCTTCAACTGGCTGCCGCGGCTGACGGGCGATCACTCTCATCAGGCCTACTTCCTGGACATGATGGACGGAAAGATGGACGGCCTTTTCGTCATCGGACAAAATCCAGCCGTCGCGGCACCGAATTCCGGTCTCGAACGCCGTGCACTGGGAAAACTGAAGTGGCTGGTGGTGCGTGAGATGGTCGAGACAGAGACTGCGACGTTCTGGCGCGATTCGCCTGAAGTGCGATCCGGCGAGTTGAACATGACCGACATTCAGACCGAAGTGTTTCTGATGCCGGCCGCTGGGCACGTCGAAAAGGACGGCACGTTCACCAATACGCAGCGGCTTTTGCAATGGCGGGAGAAGGCAATCGATCCGCCGGGCGATGCGCGCAGCGAAAATTGGTTCATCTATCACCTCTGGGAGCGCGTCATCGAAAAGGCGAAACTCGATCCGAGTCCGCGCAACCAGGGGCTGCTCGCGCTGCAGATGAATTACACGATCACTGGGCCGCGCCGCGAGCCGGAAGCTCCGGAAATTCTGCAGGAGATTAACGGCTACACGACGGCGGACCGCAAGCTCCTGAAGGGCTTTGGCGAATTGAAAGCGGACGGCTCGACGACGTGCGGCTGCTGGATTTACACCGGCGTTTATCCCGAGGCCGGACGCAACCGCGCGAACGAGCGCGATCCGAAGGACGAGTACGGGCACGGTTGGGGCTGGGCGTGGCCCGCGGACCGGCGCGTCCTTTATAACCGCGCCTCCGCAAAGCCCGACGGCACGCCGTGGAGCGAACGCAAGAAGCTCGTCTGGTGGGACGAGGCGGAGAAAAAATGGACGGGCAAGGATGTGCCGGATTTCACGGCGACGAAGCCGCCGACGTACGTGCCGCCGCCGGGAGCGGAGGGCGATGCCGCGCTCGCGGGCGATAAGCCGTACATTTTGCACGCGGACGGAATGGGTTGGCTGTGGGTTCCCGTCGGATTAAACGACGGTCCGCTACCCGCTCACTACGAGCCACTCGAGTCGCCAATCGTGAATCCGATGTACGCCGGGCAGCAGGCGAATCCTGTTGGGCTTCGTCGCACGCGGCCGGGCAACGAATATGCCACTTCGCCGGACATGCGCTTCCCATACGTTCTCACCACCTACCGGTTGACCGAGCATCACACGGCGGGAGGAATGTCGCGAACACTCTCGCACCTGGCGGAGCTGCAGCCGGAAATTTTCTGCGAGATTTCGATGGAGCTGGCGGACGAATTGAAGATCGAGCACGGCGAGTGGGTCACACTGGTGACGGCGCGCGGCGCGATCGAGGCGCATGCGCTTTCCACTTCGCGCATAAAGCCGCTCACCATCGACGGCAAGCGCGTGCATCAGATTGGACTTCCCTTCCATTGGGGGTATAACGGCCTGGTGAAAGGCGACATCGGCAACGACCTGATCGCGATTTCCGAGGAACCCAACGTGCGCATCATGGAAACAAAAGGGCTGCTCTGCAATTTGCTGGTTGGGCGGCGTTCGGCGAATGTGGAGAAATTGAAGGAATATCACTCGATCGCGGAGGGCAAAACGGCATGAACAAGACCTCCGCATTTCTCACCGACGCCACGATTTGCATCGGCTGCAAAGCCTGCGAAGTGGCCTGCAAGGAGTGGAACGAAGTCCCCGAAGACGGTCTGCTGTGGACCGGATTTTCCTACGACAACACGCAGGCGCTGGGCGCATCCACGTGGCGGCACGTGATGTTTCTCGAGCAGCCCGTCGCCGCAGGCCCGCAGGAAGTCGATATGGAAAATCCGTTTCGCTGGGTTTTCCTTTCGGACGTCTGCAAGCACTGCGTTCATTCGGGATGCCTCGAGGGCTGTCCGACCGGCGCGATCGTGCGCACGGACGTCGGCTCGGTGCTGGTGCAGAAAGACATTTGCAACGGTTGCGGCTATTGCGTGGTCTCGTGTCCGTTCGGCGTGGTTGACAAGCGCGAGGACGACGGGCGTGCGTTCAAATGCACTTTTTGCTACGACCGGCAAAGCGCGGGAATGATGCCGGCGTGCGCGAAGACCTGCCCGACGCAATCGATTCGCTTCGGTGAGCGTGAAGATCTGCGCGCTGAAGGCATTGCGCGCGTGCAGGAGTTGAAAGCGCGCGGCTACGCGGACGCGCAGCTCTACAATCCGGAGGAAACCAGCGTCGGCGGGACGCACGCGATGTTCGTAATTCTCGGAAAGCCTGACGCGTACAATCTGCCGCCCGCGCCGGAAGTTCCTACCATTTATTTGAAGAGCGCGTGGACGTCCGCGTTGCTCGCGGCGATGGTCGTAATCGCTGTGGTCTGCGCTGCGTTCCTTTTTTAGGTCTTCCCGATGGCAAACACTGCAAATCCGGATTCGACGCGCGTGCCGAAGGCGACCGAAGAGCGTCTCGATGCGATTCGCGCCGAGGCTGCGGCAACCGGCAAAGTCGAGAGCGGCGCCGGACGTCCGCCGCGGCATGGTCACGCGGGCGCGCCGGCCGCCAGCGGCCAGCCTGAAGGCTCGGCGAGCTACTACAACCTCGGCGTGGTGAAGCCGCCCACTTGGAAGTGGGAAATTCCCCTCTACTTCTTTGTGGGCGGGATTTCGGGCATCTCGTCGGTCATCGGCTTCATCGGCCACCTGCTTCATGCTGACCCGTCGCTCGTGCGCGCCGCGCTGTGGATGGGATTGGTTGGCGCTTTGCTCTGCCCGGTACTGCTGATCTCAGACCTGGGCCGGCCGTCGCGCTTTCTGAACATGCTGCGCGTCTTCAAGTGGCGCTCGGCGATGTCCATGGGTTCGTGGATTCTTTCGGCGTTTGGCGGCGCGGCGTTCACAGCCGTCGCGGCGAACGAAGCGATTCGCTACGGCATTCAGTTGCCGCTGCTGCCGCAAATCGCGTGGCTCGGAGAATTCGGCGGCGCGATCACCGGTCTGTTGCTGGCGAGCTACACGGGCGTACTGATCGGCGCGACGGCGATTCCCGTCTGGCATCAGCACCGTCACCTTCTGCCCGCGCACTTTTTGGCCTCCGGTCTTGGCGGCTCGTCGGCGATTCTCGAACTCCTCGGATTTTTGCTGCCGGTTACCCAGTTCATCGGAGTCGCCGCGTCGAGCGTCGAAACGCTACTCGGAATTTTACTCGAGCTAAAACCCAATCAAGTGAACAGGCCGCTGCACCACGGCAGGTCGGGTTGGACGATGCGGATTGCAGGTGCTCTGGAAGGTCCGATCGCGCTGGCCATTCGAATTTTCTGGCATGGCTCGGCGCACGGCCGTTACGCCGCCGCGATTTGCTTTCTGATCGGCTCCTGCGGCAGCCGCTTCGCATGGATTTGGGCGGGCCGCGCATCGGCGCACGATCCGCACGCGCTCTTCGAAGAGGAAAATGAGCGGATCAGGGCGCGCGCGGCGGGCGCTCGAGCGCTCTAGCCTTCTGGCGCAGTCAGTTGCGCCAGAATCTCCCGCACAAATTGGCATGTGGCTCGCGGCGCAAACGGCGGCGTTTCGCGTATCGGGCGCCGTGCTGCGGTGATAGATTTGAACCAGGTTCGTATGATGCGTTGTCGATAAATCAAAACTCGGAGATTGTTTGATCCCGCAAATATTGTTCGTGGCAGGCTTCGTGCTCTGTTGGACCGGCCTCATCACTCCTCCGATCGCGCTCGCCCTCGGCCTCGTCTTCGGATTCGCGTTCAAGCACCCATTCCCCGCGCAAACGCGCGTCGCCACAAAATATCTGCTCCAGGGTTCGGTCGTCGGCCTCGGCTTCGGGATGAATCTGCACGAAGTCCTCGTAGCAGGCCGTAGCGGCTTCCTCTATACCGCGCTCGGCATCGGATTCGCGCTCGCGCTCGGACTGTGGCTCGGCCGGACGCTGAAAGTGAATCACACCGCCTCGATCTTAATTTCGACCGGCACGGCGATCTGCGGCGGCAGCGCGATCGCGGCAGTGGCACCAATCATCAACGCCGATCACGAAGAGACAGCCGTCTCGATGGGCACGATTTTTATTTTGAATTCCATCGCGCTCTTTATTTTTCCGCCACTCGGGTGGGCGCTGCATCTCACGCAGCAACAGTTCGGCCTGTGGGCCGCGCTCGCGATTCACGATACCAGTTCAGTAGTCGGCGCGGCCTCACACTACGGCGCCCTCGCGCTCACAATCGGCACCACAGTGAAGCTCACGCGCGCCCTGTGGATCGTGCCCGTTTCGATCGGCTGGGCACTCGCGAAACACTCGAAGACGAAAATTCAGTGGCCGTGGTTTATTTTGTTTTTTTGCCTCGCCGCCGTTGCCAATACCTACCTGCCCGGCGGCTCCCACGCCTGGCAATTCCTCAGCAAACTGGGCCGGCTCGGCCTCACCGCAACGCTATTCCTGATCGGCTCCGGTATTTCGCTGGCGACCGTGAAAGAGGTTGGCCCGCGGCCGATGCTGCAGGGAGTCCTGCTGTGGATCGTCGTGGCCACCACGTCTCTTTGGCTGATCAAAATCGGCTGGATCGCGCTCTAAGCTCTAGTTCCCGCCGCCCCTAACGCACCTCAGCCATGCTGGCCGCGAGCTTCCCCGTAATCACCGTCACAGACGACGCCGGTAGCTCGAACGACGTGTCGTTGTTCGCATCGATTTGCTCTCGAAGCGCCGGGCCATCGGGATCGGCGTGTCCCGGGCCATTCGCGTTCACCGGCGGATCGCCCGCGTGCGCAGCGTGCGCCATGAAGTGCGTCTTCGACGGATGCCACACGTACTGGTCGCGGCCGAACGTGACCATGTTCACGATTCCCGCGTATGACGTTGAAGCGCCGCCCGCCTGATCGAACGCGATCTTCACCTTGTGCGCGGTTTCCTGGTCGCGATTCACCATCATCACCGACCACTGTCCATCCGGCCGCGCCAGCGCGTAGGCCGTGACCATCGCGTGCCCCGCGCCATCGCCGATGTCGCTCCCCGCTCGATAAACCTCGTGGCGATCGCCGCCCGGCTTCACCCACTCCAGATTAATCAACTGCGCCACGTAATACTGCGCGAGCCGCTGCTCGATCTTGTAATTTTCATCCACTGTGAACATGCCGAACGTACCCTGCGAATCGTTGCAGCCGTGCTCCATCTGAATCGGCAGGTAGTGGAAGTAATAAACGCCCTTCCCTCCCGAATTCAGAAACGTCCCGATGAAATCCGCGAGCCACAGCCCCGAAAAAATATCCATGTACGTTTCGCTGGCCGCCGGCGAAAGATTCGTCTCCGTGATGAACATCGGCATCTCGGCGGGAATGCCGTCTTTGTGCCACACGTCCATGATGTGGCTCACCACTTGCGGCTCGTCGTAGAGACGCTGCCACGGTGACGTGCAGCCCGCATTCGGATAGTGCTCGAACGAAAAGAACGTGAGCTGGTCGAGCGCGTTGTGCGATTTCAAATATTGCAGGAAGCGGCGCACCCACGAGGTCTGTCCCGCTGAATCCGGCCACACCTCGATGTCTTCATTCACGCCCTGAAAGGAAGGTCCGCCGAGCTTCAGCGTGGGATCCACTTTGTGCAGCGCGCGCGCCCACTGAATGTAAAGCGCCGCGTAGTCTTCCGGCATCGCGTTCTGCCCGTCGGACTCTTCTCCCATCTCCACGTACGAAATCGGATACTTGCGTTTCTCGAGGTACGCGATTTCCGCTGCGGCGTTGTCCGGCGTGTCATAAAGCATCGCCACGGGCACCATCGCGGGCAGTCCGCGCGTGATGCCGCTCGTATAAAAAAGATCGAAGCCCACTTGCGCCTGCAGCGTGGTGCCTTCGTCGGAAGCGGCGTGCCACGGATCCACCGACGAACAGAACGTAACCGCCTGCTCCTGATCCGGCGTGTGGCGCAGCACGTCGTGAAACGCGCCGTCGGGCGTTACCGTGCCGGCGTACAGCTCCTTGATCGCATACCCGACGCAGTTCCGCGGGTCAGCCGGGCCGTGCGTGTCGCACGTGTTCGACGATGCCGTCATCCAGATCCGCATGAACTGGACGGGATTCGCTGTGACCGCGAGCTTGATCGTAGTGTCGCCGCCCTTGCCGTCGATGATCGAGCCCTTGTAGTACGTCTTCCACTCGCCGCGATTGGGCGAGGCAATCGGGCTAACTCCGGCATCCGCGACCCAATACTGAACAAGATAGTGCGTCGCGTACGGAGCGGCCCAGTCGATTCGAATGCTATCCACTGGCGTTGGCTGCGTGAGATCGACGATCACCCACTGCGGATGCGCCGAGTCGCTCTCGCCAGTAAATTTTTTAGTGAGGTAAGGATTGCTCTTCCAGTAGGTGCTGGTATCGCCGTCGGTCATGCGCGAATAGCCGTTGTTGCCCGTGCCGTCGTTGCGCGTAAAACCGCGATGCGGCAGCTCCCAGCCGTAAGAGAGCTTGATCGGCTCCCCAAGCGCAGTCGAGCCGGTGAAATAACCTTTTCCGCCGTCCGCCGGATCGCTCCACGTCCCCACGGGATTCCAGTGCCACGCCTCTACCACGAGATCGGTGTTCTGCCGGTAGGAGACCGGCTGCCACCCGGAAGCGAGCGTCTCGCTGAGATTCGGCTCGACTAGGTCGTGCTCGATTGCGCCCGTCGCGATGCGGTCAATTCCCGCTCCGAGCGTCTGATTCGGCGCAAACTCGTTCGTCGGATGAGACGTATCCACATGAACCGTTTGCGCGGGAGCGCCAAACGCAGTTAGCGAAGATAACGCGAAGATCGTGAACAACCGGCGAACCACGACGGCGGTGCAAACGTTCAATTCCGTTCTCCTGTCAGACCGATCAAATCCGATTTGGGAATCATTTGTTTCGTCACATTTCAGTGACGACACGATGGTTTCGTGCTGGTCGCGGCATGATACCACCACGGGAGTGAACGAAAGAGCGACGCGCTGCAAACCCGTGCTCAAGATATTCCGGGAGCGGCCGATTGGGCTGGCACACATTAATTTTTGGTTACGCGCGAACTTTCCTATACCTTTAAGGCTGTATTGCGCGTCTTATGTGTGTTGCTATCCTGCAGACGGAGGTACAACACGGCCATGTCTGACGCAAGTAACAGAAAGTCACCCACGCACGAAGAAATCTCGGTGCGCGCCTATGAAATCTTCGAGGAACGCGGTTCGATCCCCGGAGACGACGTGAGCAACTGGCTCGAAGCCGAAGCGGAGCTTTTGCGCGCGGTGGAGCTCGAAGCCGAGGCTCAGTCGGAAACGCGCAGTAAACCTGAATCAAAATACGTCGATAGCCCGATTTCGGCGCCATCGGTTGGCGGCGGCTTGCGGAGCCGTGCGACCGTTGCATAAACGATCGCCGGCCCTCGCACCGCATGCGGCCTGGCGTCCGGGGATGCGGCGCTTGTAAATCCTTCCTGTTCACGAACGTGACGGCCCAGCGCGTCACTTGCTGCCTTTCTGTCCATTTTCCTTCCCGCGTGCTTGCACCTGTTCTAGCTGCTCAGTGAAAATCGTGCGACGTGGTTTCGGCGCGCGTCACCGCAAGCGCTTCCACGCGCTCGACCTTCACGGAGACGACGCCGTCCTGATTCTGCAGCGTGCCATCGACCAGCAAAAACGGCTTGTGCACGATCGTGACGTGATACTGGTCGAAAAGATCCGGCGTGAGGATCACGTTCGCGATGCCGGTCTCGTCTTCCATGCTGAGGAATACGAAGCCCTTCGCGGTTCCGGGGCGCTGGCGGCAAATCACGGCGCCAGCCACGCGCACACGTTCTCCATTGCGCATCGTTTGCAACTCGCGTGCGGTGCGAGCGCCGGCTCGGCGCAGCTCTTCGCGGTGATAGCCCATCGGATGCATACCAACGGTTAGGCCCGTGCCGTGAAAATCGGCGACCAGGCGCTCTTCGTCGCTCATGCGCGCGAGCGGCGATTTCGCGGTGCGCGTGCCGAATGGCGATTCGCCATCGAGCGGCAGTTCAGCGCTTGCGTGCGGCGCGAACTTTTCGTCCTCGATCGTTTCCAGCAGCGGGCCGGCGTTGCGCGCGGCGCGTTCCACCTGCCAGAGCGCATCGCGGCGGTGAAAGCCGTTGCGGCCGGTGATGAAATTCAGCGCGCCTACTTCGGCCAGAGCGCGCAGCTCCTGCTTGCGAACCGAGGGTACGCGCAATTTCAGATCGTCGATCGAGGCAAACGCGCCGCGTGCGCGTTCAGCGACGATTGCTTCGCCGGCTTCAGCTCGCAAACCTCTTACATAACGCAGGCCCAGCCGGAGCGTGAAATCGCGTTTGCTGGAACCGGTATTTTGCGGTTCGAGCGTGCAGAGCCAGTTCGAGCACGTCACGTCGATGGGCGTCACGCGCAGGCCGTGCCGCTGCGCATCCTTTACCAATGTCGCAGGCTGGTAGAAGCCCATCGGCTGGTTATTCAGCATCGCCGCCGTGAACGCCGCCAGGTAATGACATTTCAAATACGCGCTTGCGTAAGCGATCAGCGCGAAGCTGGCCGCATGCGATTCGGGAAACCCGTACAGCGCAAACGACGTGATCGACTGGATGATTTTGTCCTGCGCTTCCCCGTCGATCCCATTGCGATTCATTCCTGCGCGCAATTTCAGTTCCACGTCTCTCATGCGCTTCTCGGAACGCTTAAAGCCAAACGCGCGGCGCAAATCTTCCGCCTCGCCGCCGCTGAATCCCGCCGCGACCATCGCCATGCGCAAAAGCTGTTCCTGAAATAGAGGCACGCCCAGCGTGCGCCGTAGAATCGGCTCGAGCGACGGATGCAAACTCACCACTTCTTCGCGCCCCTGCCGCCGCTTTAAATAAGGATTCACCATTTTCCCGACGATCGGACCGGGCCGGATGATCGCCACCTGCACCACGATGTCGTAAAACTTCGTGGGCTTCAGCCGCGGCAGACACGACATTTGCGCGCGGCTTTCGATTTGAAACATTCCGACGGTGTCCGCTTTCTGCAACGTTTCGTAAACGGTTTTGTCGCCCGCCGGCAATTTCCCCAGATCCACGGTCTCGCCGTAATCGCTGCTGATGATCTGCAACGATTCTTCGAGCACAGCCATCATGCCAAGCCCGAGCAAGTCAATCTTTACGATGCCCATATCGGCGCAGTCTTCTTTATCCCACTGCACCACCACGCGGCCGGGCATCGTGGCCGGCTCCAGCGGCACCACCGAATCGAGCATCCCCTGGCACACCACCATGCCGCCGGAATGCTGGCCCAGATGGCGCGGCAGATCCTGAAATTTTAGGCATAGCTCGAAAAACTTTCGGATTTGCGGGTGATGCATGTCGAGACCCGCATCGCGGAAATGCCGGTCGAGCGTGTCTTTCGCATCCTTATATTCCCAGGCATTCACCAGGCTGGTGAGGCGGGTGAGCGTTTCGGGATCGAACGAAAGCGCCTTGCCGATTTCGCGCGCCGCCGAACGGCCGCGGTAGGTGATTACATTGGCCGTCATCGCGGCGCCGTATTTTCCGTAGCGCTCGTACACATACTGGATCGCGCGCTCGCGCTGGTCGCCGCTGGGAAGATCGAGGTCGATGTCCGGCATTTCGCCGCGCTCTTTCGAAAGGAAGCGCTCGAAAAGCAGCTCCATGCCCACGGGATCGACGGCCGTGATGCCGAGCGCGTAGCAAACGGCGCTGTTGGCGGCCGAGCCCCGGCCCTGCACCAGAATGTTGCGTTCGTTGCAGAAGCGCACCATGTCCCACACGATCAGAAAATAACCTTCGAGTTTCAGCTCCTCGATGAGTGTGAGTTCGCGTTCAAGTTGCTGGCGTGCGGCTTCGTTTTCATTGCCGTAACGGCGCGTCATCCCTTCCATCGTGCGGTCGCGCAGAAAAGTCGCCTGCGTTTTGCCTTCCGGCACCGGGTAACGCGGAAATTCGTAGCCGAGATCGTTCAACACAAATTTCAAACGCGAAGAAAGCTCGGTGGTGTTGGCGATAGCTTCGGGCAGATCTGCAAACAGGCGCGCCATTTCCGCCGGCGATTTCAGGCGGCGCTCGGAATTGCGCGCGAGAAGGCGCCCGGCATCCGCCAACGTGCGGTGGTGGCGCAGGCAACTGAAGACGTCGAGCACTTCGCGCTGATCGTCGGCGGCATAGTTCACGCCGTTGGTCGCGAGTAGCGGCAGCTTCAGCTTACGCGCGATTGCAACGGCGGCCTGGTTGCGCGTTTCTTCCGCGCGCGAAAGGTGGCGCTGCAATTCGACATACACGTTGTCGCGGCCGAAAACTTCGCAGAGTTCCCGCACAACCTCGACGCCGCTCGCGATGCCGCCATGGCGCAGCGCGTGCGCGAGCGGCCCCTCTTCACCACCAGTTAGGCAGACCAGCCCTTCGGATTTTTCCGCCGCTTCGGCCGCTGTGATGTGGCCTTCTTCTTTGGCGGCGCGCAGCTTCATCTGCGTGATCAGGCGGCACAAATTCTGATAGCCCGCGCGCGACGCGGCCAGCAGCGGAAAGCGCCAGCCATCGGCCGAAGTAATTTCCGCTCCGATATGCGCCTGCATCCGGCATTTGTCGGCGGCAAGGTGAAAACGCGGCGCGCCGTACACGCCATCGCGATCGAGCAGCGCCATCGATGGCATTCCGTGCGATTCCGCGGCTCCGATCAAATGTTCGGGTAGAGCCGCGCCTTCCAGAAAACTGAACGCCGAGCGGGCGTGGAGTTCGATGTACATCAGTCATACATCCCGCGAACGAACCAGCTTTGCGACACCGAATCGAACGAGAAGCAGTAGAGGCCTGTCGGTGAAACGGCGATCGCATTCGATTTTTCGCTAAACGCTCCAAACGCGCGCGGTTGCGGATGTTGCGATTGCGGCGTATGCGTGGGGTCGAAGCGGATGTCGAGGTCCCATTCATCCTGGCGCCACGCGTCTTCGCGCCACCACTCGCCGGAAGTTCGCCACGGCCCTGACGCGGACATCACGTAGCCGCGCAAGCCGCGGAAAAATACGCGCGCCGGGCTGCCTTCACGCAGCTCCACCCGAGCCTGTACCGCCGGACGAAATGCGCGAAACGCCGTAGTCGGACGATGCTCCTGCGCTTCAGCCTCTGCCAGCAGCACGCCGTGCGCGCGGCGCCCCACGCTCGACGCACGAGCGCACTCACCCGCGACCGATGCAAAACGGATCATGCGGAATGCGCCCGGCCGGTGCGTATCCACAATTTCCGCCGAGCCGACATTCGCGCCGCCTACAATCTTCGCGATGCGGGCCAGCACCAGCTCCAGCTTTTCCGGGTCCGGCAAGCTGGGCACAAATAATCCGGATTGTGCGAAGCGCTGCCGCGCGGGATCGGCGGCGAGCGCGATTTTCACGATCGAGCCCGGCGGCGGATCGCCTTGCAGCTGCAGCCGCATCAATTTCAGCAGCAGCTTCGAATCGCGCATCGCCACAGGCAGCGTGAGCGTCTTGCGGTAGATTTTGTCCCGCGTTTTGCCCACATGCGGCGCCGTCACTTCGGGAGCCGCTTCGTACTCGAATAAATCGCCCAGATCGAAACGCACATGAATCGCGGACGCCGCGAGCGAACGCGCCTCTAGCCGCGCGCACAATTCATCGATCAAGCGGCCGAGCAGAAACGAAAGCGGCTCGAGGTCTTCCACCGCTTCATCCAGTTCCATTTCCTCTTCGAAAAAAGTTTCGGCCTGCGCGAGCACCAGCGAACGCACGCTCGCGCCGCGCGCCTGCGTGTGCAGGCTCACCCCTTGCTGGCCGAGGCGTTCGGAAAGTTGCAGCGCAGGCAACGCCGCCAGAGCCGCGCAGTTGCGAATACCCCAATTTTCCAGAGTTTCGCGCGCGTCTTCGGAAGGCAAAAGCACTGCGATGGGCAGCGCACCAATGCGCGCCGCTTCCTCGCCTGCCGCAATCACCGTGACGCCCGCAAATCCGCGCGCGGCGTGAAGGGCTACATCCAGATTCGCGGCGACGGCAACATGCGCCACAAGCCCGAGCGAACGAGCGCGCCGCGAGATTTCCTCAGCGATGCGCTCATGCGAACCAAACAGCTGCTCGAGCCCAGCGAGATCCACCACAATTTCGTGCGCCGCATGATCCTCGATGCGCGGCGACATCGACCAGCCCAGATCGAGCAGTGCCGCATGCGCCGCTTTTTCCTGGGCACGCGAGCGATTGTGAATCGCGATGCCGGTAAATTGCTCGGCCTGCGATTTTTGCATGCCCACCTGAATTCCCGCCCGCAGCGCGGCCGGATTCGCGGCGACGACTTTCACCAGCGGCGGCACTCCATCCACCAGCGCAATCGTGCATCCGCGCAGATGCGCGTGCATCCGCACAATCGCCTGCACCGGAAAATCGGGAATGTGAATCGAAGCGAAGGCCATGAGCGCGTTTTTTCCAGTTCCCTCTCCAGCGGTGGCAGGCGATGTCCGTCACTTCAGGCGAACCAGCGCGGGCCAGGCCGCCGGTGAATCCCATTTCATCTGCGCGTGGAACACAGCGTCTCCCGCCACGCGATCCACGGAAAACGCGGCGCGTCCGCCTCCCGTCGCCGCTCGCTGCACGCGCGAACGCAGCAGCTCCGCGCGTGCGCCAAAACTTTCGAGCACGAGTCCAACGGAAAGCGGCGCGGCATTCACCGGGGCGGACGTTTTTTTCCAGTGCGCGGGATGCGGCTCCATCCGCAGCACCAGCGACGCACACGTCTTCGCATTCGATTCCTGCCCGAGCAGCATCAGTATCGTCGGCGTATCTTCCACCGTGCGCCGGAAACGGAACCACGAATCCAGCGGCACCTGCCGCACCAGCCGCGGCGCAATCTCTGCGAGATCGACGGCCACAAATCCAAAGCCGCCGCTTTGCAGCAGCAAGTCCGCCGCGCGCAGCGCCTGGTCGATCGTTTTGCAGCGCACCCACAAAACTTTTTTCAGATCCACTCCCGCGGCTTCGGCCGAGTGCGGATCAAACGTGTCGCCCGCGTCGATCAGCGCGCACGCTTCGCCATCGGCTGTGCGCGCGGCGAGCGCGGCTGAAAGCAAACTGGCGCGGCCCGAGCACGGCGGCCCGAAAATTTCGGTGAGCGCGCCGCGCGGCAGGCCGCCAGCCAGCGCATCGATTTCCGCGATGCCCGTGGGCACCGTGGGGACGGCATTGCGGTCGCGATAATTAAAAGGAGCGGCAACGCGGCCGGCGAGCGCGGATTCGATCGAGGAACGGAGGATGGCGACGTTGGCGGACATAGGCTCTGAGGCGATCTTGAGTTTCGCTTTTTATTCGCCTATGAAGATTTTCGACGAACCGCCCCACAAATGTCAACAGCAGACCTTCAAACCTGTGGAAATCCGGCATGAGCGCAGGAGAAAAACTGTAGAAGCCGCCTGAACCCGCGCCCCGCGCGGTCCAGCGTCAATAACGCTTCATCGAAAAAGGATGAAAAACGCACCCTTCAACCGCGGCGTTACGCTCCACGCCTCCCTGTTCTACAAATTTCTTCCAGCGGCTCTCGCCGCGCTTTGCAGCTTGACGCATCCGGCTGCCGCTCAAAACGCGGGCAAGATCGCTAAAGCTTCGGCGAGCGCCCCACAGTCGCAGTCGTCTCAGCCGCAAACAGCGCAAGCGCCGGCGACCGGCCCATCGGTAAAAACCGGAATGAAAAATGTGGCGCTTCATCTCACGGGCGGGATCGTCGTCCACATCGTCGCGCTCAATGGCAGTCTCACGCCGATCCAAGGCGCCTTCCCCGACTTCGACGACAAACAATCGTTCGCGGTGGACGTGGACTCCGCCACGATCACAATGACTCCGCAGACGCTGGCGAACGACCTGAACGACTTCGTATTCGCCGCGAGCGACGCGCCGCTGAAAAAACTCTCCGTGGAAATCCAGGGCGATCAACTCGCGGTGAAGGGCCTGCTGGCGAGCAAAGGCGGTGTGCCGTTTGAAACGATCGGCACGCTTTCGGCCACGCCCGGTGGCAGAATTCGCGTGCACACCACGAAGGTGAAAGCGCTCAAAATTGAAGTGAAAGGCTTAATGGATCTGATCGGTCTCGATACCCAAAAACTGATCGACACGAAAAAGGTTCCCGGCGTCGAGACCGACAAAGACGACTTGATCCTCGATCCGCAGCTGATTCTGCCCCCGCCCACGATGCGCGGACACCTCACCGGCATTCGCATCGAAAACGGCGCGGTCGCGCTGGCCTTCGGTCCTCCGGCGTCCGAACAAACGCAGGAAGGAATCGCCACGTCTTGCGGCGGCCGCAATTACATTCAATTTCGAGGCGGCTCCATACGGTTTGGCAAGCTCACCATGTCCGATACGGATCTGGAGTTGATTGACATGTCGCCGAACGATCCGTTCGATTTCTCCCTCGATCAATATCAGGAAGAGCTGGTAGCGGGCTACATCAAGGCGACCAAAGCTGGCGGCATGTGCGCGTACATGCAGGATTACAACAAGCTCCCGCACCCGGCGCACTCGAGGTCGAACCACGCGAACGCAAAGCCCGCCACAAACCCAGCGCCCGGTCCGGCGTCGAAGCCTAATTAACCACGAGCGTCAGATAATTCGGATACGTCTGCACCTGTCCGTTAAATGTCGTTGTGAGCGTCAAGGAATAAGTGCCTGCGGGCGTCGCGCCGTTTGGCCCCTTCGGCACGCCGCCGCTGCACGCCGCGCCTCCGATCACGATCAGCGCGATCATCGCAACCGCCAGCGCAAGCCGCGGATTCCGCCGCCGCGCGAACATCGCGAATCCCATCAACGTTGAGAACAGCACGAGCATCAGCGGCCCGATGCGATCGCCGAAGCTTCCGCCTCCGCCACCGAACGCACCGCCGCTCGACGTTGTCGTGCCCTGGCAATACGTCTGCACGCCAAACGCAACCTCCGTCGTGCTCCCCGGCGTGAGCGTCACCGTGCTCGGAATCACCGAGCACGTGAGCACCGCCGAAGACGGCGTGCAGCCCAGCGTCACCGTGCCCGTAACGCCCGGCGCGGCCGTGAGGATCAAGCCGTAATATGCGGTGCCGCCGGGAACGGATGTTGCCGTGTTCGAGCCGCCCGAAGGAATCGTGACGATCACAGCCGCCGCAATGCCGGTGCCGGAAAGCGCCACAGCTTGCGGGCTGCCCGTGGCGTTGTCCGCGATGCTCAGCGTCGCCGCGCGCGCGCCCAAGGCCGCCGGCGTGAAGTTCACGGCAACCGTGCAACTCGCACTCGCCGCGAGCGTGCCGGTTGCATTGCACGTAGAACTCGAGTCGAGCGCGAAGTCGCCGCTATTTGCCCCGGAAATGGTGAAGCCGGCGAACTGCACAGTGGCTGTGCTCGTATTCGTTACGGTCACACTCAGCGGCGAACTCTTCACCGAGAGCGTCTGCGACGCGAACGCAAGCGAAGTCGGCGCGACTGTCACCGAAGCCGTGCCGTTCGCGCCCGTCCCCGTGAGCGCAATCGCCTGAGGACTGCCGGTCGCATTGTCCGCGATACTCACGCTCGCGGTGCGCGCACCGGTTGCCGTCGGTTTAAACGTCACGCTGATCGCGCAATTTGCGTTCGCCGCGAGCGTCGCCGGAGTCACAGGACACGTATTCGTCTGCGTGTAGTCGCCGGCGTTTGCGCCGGTAACTGTGAATCCGGTGATCGTTAGCGCTGCGGTGCCGCTATTCGTCAACGTGACAGACTGCGCGGCGCTCGTGCTGCCCACATTCTGCGATGCAAACGTGAGCGACGCCGGCGCAAGCGTCACTGCCGGCGCGTTGGCCGCTGCTCCCGTGCCGGCCAGGCCCGCAGTCTGCGGGCTGCCGGTCGCATTATCCGCGATGCTTACGCTCGCAGCGCGGGCACCGGTCGCTGTTGGTTTGAACGTGACGCTGATCGCGCAATTCGCATTCGCAGCGAGCGTCGCCGGAGTCACAGGACATGTATTCGTCTGCATGAAATCTCCGGCATTGGCGCCGGTGATTGTGACGCCAGTAATCGTCAGCGCTGCGGTGCCGGTGTTGGTCAACGTGATGCTTTGAGCGGCAGTCGTCGAGCCAATGTTTGTCGAAGCAAATGTGAGTGACGTCGGCGCGAGCGTCACGATCGGCGTATTCGCCGCCGCGCCCGTACCGGCGAGTCCCACCGTCTGCGGGCTTCCCGCGGCATTGTCCGCCACGCTCACGCTGGCCGTGCGCGCTCCCGTTGCGGTCGGCTTGAACGTGACGCTGATTACGCAATTCGCGCTCGCCGCCAACGTTGCCGGGCTTACCGGACACGTATTCGTCTGCGCAAAATCTCCCGCATCGGCGCCCGTGATCGAAACGCCGGTAATGGTCATCGCCGCATTGCCGCTGTTGGTCAGCGTTACGGTCTGCACCGCGCTGGTGGTGCCCTGCGCTTGCGACGCAAACGTCAGCGACGTAGGCGCGAAGCTCGCCACGGGTGCCGTGGTTCCGCTCGAGGTGTAAATCTCAGTGCTCGCGAGCACCGTGTAATTTACGTTCGTTCCGTTGAATCCACCTTCGGCGAGAACGGCACCCGACGGCAGCAGCGACGCCGTCTGATAGCCGCGTCCGAAATTCAGGCTCGCGGCCACCGTAAACGTCTTCGACGTCGGATTGTAAATTTCCACGCTGGAAAGCGCCTGGAATTCCGCCACCGCAGGGTCGCTCGAATTTCCGCCGCCCGCCAGCACCACAGTTCCATTCGTCAGCAATGTCGCCGTGTGATATGCGCGGGGCACAGACATTGTTGCCGTCACCGGCGTAAACGAATTTGTCGTGGGGTTGTAGATGTCCGCCGTGTTCGTGACGGAGATCGTCGCGGTGTCGGAAATTCCGCCGCCTGCGAGCAGCACCGTGCCATCCTGCAGCACCGTCGCGGTATGTGCCGCGCGCGGCGAACTCATCGTGCCAGGTACCGCCGTGAATGTTTCAGTCGCCGGATTGTAAAGTTCAGCGGTGTCGAGATAATCCGTGATCGACGATCTGCCGCCCGCAATTAAAACCATCCCGTTGCTGAGCAGCGTGGCCGTGTGGTTGAAACGCGCCGTCGTCATATTGCCCGTCGTAGCGGTGAACGTTCCCGTCGCAGGGTTATACAACTCGGCTGTCGCGGTTAATGCACCACCGCCTGTCGTCGAGCGGCCTCCCGTGATCAGCACCTGGCCATTCTGCAGCGTCGTGGCCGTGTGATCCACGCGCACGATCGTCATGCTCCCAGTGGCCGTGAACGCGTTCGTCGTCGGATTGTAAAGTTCCGCCGTACCGATCACCGTCGCGGTGTCGGCGAGATATCCTCCAGCGACGAGCACGTCGCCCGCGTTCGTTCCGGTAGTCAGCAACGCCGCGGTATGCTGCGCTCGCGGGCTCGCCATCTGCCCCGCCGCCGAAAATGTTCCCGCCGCCGGATTGTAAATGTCGGCAGTCGCAGTGGAAACCAGCCCGTTGGTCGGGTTGCCGTTTGCGCCGCCGGCCACCAGAATTTTCCCGCTATTCAGCGTCGTCGCCGTTTGTTCCGCGCGGCCCACGGACATGTTCGGTCCGTTCGTCCACGTCGGCCCGGTGAGCGGAGTAATCGTTGTCGAATCGTTGGCGGTTGCGTTGGCCGATCCACCGCCCGAGACCGTCACCGAGTTCACTTGCGGCGTGCTCGCGCTGCCGCCCACGTTTACAGTAACGGTGATCGCGGGATAGCTCGCTCCGCCGGCCAGCGCGTCCGTGCGCGTGCAGGTCGGTATCACGGCGCACGTCCATCCTGTGCCCGCCATCGAAACCAGCGTTAAGCCCGATGGGGCATTCTCCGTCACCGTCACCGTGGCGTTCGTCGCTCCGGCGCCCGCGGCGTTTGAAACTGTCACGGTGTAAGTCGCATTGGCCTGGCCTTGCGTGAAATTGCCGGTGTGCGTCTTCGTGATCGAAAGCGTGGGGTTGCCGGCCGCCGTGGTACCCGTCCCGGTCAGGTTCACCGTCTGCGTGCTGCCGGTGGTCGGCGCATTGTCCGTGATCGTCAGCACGCCGGTCAGCGCGCCTGTCGATGTCGGTGAGAACGCCTCCAAAATCGTGCAGCTCGCGCCCGTCGCAAGTGTCGCGGTGCAGTTGTTCGTCTGCACGCCAAAATCACCCGTGGTGGCGACGTTCGCGATCGTCAGCGGCGCGTCGCCCGTGTTCGTCAGCGTCACCGTTTGCGTTCCGCTTGTGGTTCCCTGCGCCTGATTGCCAAACGCGATGCTGGCAGGCGCGGCGGTGGCACCCGGCGTGAGCGTGACCTTGCGCACGCGATTGTTAAAAATATCGCCGACGTACAGATCGCCCGAATTCGTTACCACTACACCCGTGGGGCTCGCAAAGCTTGCGGACAGCGCCGCGCCTCCGTCGCCACCGAACGCAAATTTGCCGTTGCCCGCAAATGTCTCAATGATTCCAGTCGCGGCATTCACGCGCCGGATTACGTTGTTGCCGGAATCTGAAATAAAAAGATTGCCCGCCGCGTTCACCGAGACGCGGTCCGCATACGCAATCTTCGCCGATGTCGCCGGTCCACCATCGCCCGAGTATCCAGGCTTGCCGGGAGTGCCGGCCACGGTGGTGATGATGTGCGTCGTCCCGTCCACACGTCGGATCACGAAATTGTAGTAGTCCGAAATAAATAGGTCGCCCGCCGCATCGACATCCAGTCCGATCGGGCAATTCAGCAGCGCGCTCGTGGCCGGCCCTCCGTCCCCGGAAAATCCGCCGTTGCCGCAGCCTGTGGCGCCGCTGCCCGCGACCGTGGAGATATTCCCATTCGTATCGATCATGCGGACGCGATTGTTGTACGCGTCGAGAAAGTAGAGGTTGCCCTTCGCGTCGTACCCGCCGCCCCATGGATAGCTCAATTCCGCCGATGTCGCGGGGCCGCCATCCCCGGAAAAGCCGTACGTGCCGTTGCCCGCGACGGTGCTCACCACGCCGTTGGTGACTTTGCGCACGCGGCTATCGTTCGTATCCATCACCACCAGATTTCCGGAATTATCAAACGCGATTCCGCGCAGCCCGTAAAACGACGCGTCGGTCGGCGACCCGCCATCTCCGCAAGCGTCGGTTGGAAACGCGCACGGAATTTGCGTGCCCGCCACGATGTTGATCGTTCCATCGGAATTCACTTCGCGAACCACGTTGTTCTGCGTATCGGTGATGTAGAGATTGCCGCTCGCATCGATCTTCGGCGACCGCGGAAAGTGCAGGCTGGATTGAATCGCGGGGCCTCCGTCAAAGATCGACCCGTTTCCTACGATTGTGTTGATCGTCAGGTACGCCGGGCTATTCGCATTCGCGTTGTAAAATCGGATGCGCCCGTTCCAGTAATCCGTGAGCCAAACGTCGCCGGCGTTATCGACTGCGATTTGGAACGGGTTGGTCAGCGTCGCCTGCAGCGCCGGTCCTCCGTCGCCTCCAAAACCGTAGGCGTTGTTGCCGATGATGGTGTTGATGGTCCCGGAAGAATCGACCTTGCGAATCACGGCGTCCACCGTGTCCGAGACGTAGATGTTGTTGTTCCCATCCAGCGTCACGCCAAACGGCTGGCGCAGGCCGGCTTGGTTGGCGGGCCCGCCGTCGCCGCTGTATTGAAACGCACCGGTTCCGATCGCGGTCGAGACCACTTGCGTCGTAACGTTGATGTAGCGGATGACGTTGTTGTACGTGTCGGCGACGTAAAGATTTCCATTCGCGTCCGACGCGATTCCTTCGGGCGTGTTGAACGTCGCCTGCAGCGCCGTGACGTTGTCGTTATAGCCGGACGTGCCCGCAACCCCCGCGTACGTGGAGATCACGCCGCCCGGCGTAATTTTGCGGATGACGGAATTCACGCAGTCCACCACGTACATGTTGCCCGCGCCGTCGAAAGCGATCCCCTGCGGATTATTGAACTCCGCGCTCTTCGCTTGCCCGCCGTCGCCTGCGTAGCCGCACGTTCCGTTGCCCGCCACCGTCGTAATCACTTCCGTCGATGCGTTGATCTCGCGAACCACGCAGTTGCCCGCGTCGGAAAAGTAGAGGTTGCCGCTCGCGTCGAGCGCCCCCATGAACGGTTGATTCAGCAGCGCCGCGCTCGCGGGGCCGCCGTCGCCGGTATAGCCTGCCGTGATCGCTCCGGCATAAATCGAGATCGTGCTCGGCGCGGCCGTTCCCGGCGTCACCTTATAGAGGATGCCCTGATCCGTGAAGATGAAGAGGTTGCCGCTCGCGTCCCGCACCAGGCCATACGGTCCTTCGATCGAGGCTGTCGCGGGGTTCGTGCCGTTCAACGGATTTCCGCCCGCCACGGTGCTGATCGTATTCTGCGCTTGGCTGGAGATTGCAAATATGGCGAGCAGGAACAACGGGAACAGTACGCGCTTCATGACAATCCTCCGATACGGGGCCGCGATTCTGGGACCGGGAAAAACCGGGGCCGAGCGCAACGATGCGCTAGCGAATGCACCGCTCGTGGAGGCGAATTTGGATCGAATACACGAAGCAGAGGGGGCAACGAAAGGATAGTCACTTCAAACCGGCAACGCAAGTGCACCGGCTCCGCGCGGGAGAATTTCGCTGGGGCAAAAAAAATGGGCGGGTGATCGCTCACCCGCCCGGTAAACTGAAAGTTGAAGATTACGCGCGAAGCGCCTTGCGCGTCGAAAAGAGCGCAAGCGCCAGCAAACCGGAACCCATCAAAAGAAGCGTGCCAGGCTCAGGCATGCCCGACGTCGTTTCCTTTGCGTAGCTGTAGTCGAGACCGCTCCAACCGTCCGCGCCCCAGAAATTCAATCCCGAGAACGTGTACGTGACGCCGCCGTCCACGATGCTGAACGACGTTACATCGCCGAATGCGCTCGTCAGGTACAACCCGAAATAGTCCCAAAAGTTCGTGACATCCACATCCACTTGGCCGGCTCCAACGTTAAAACCGCTCAGGGCCAGCTGCGAGCCATCAACGTTGAGCGTCCCGCTGTCCGCCGACGCCGTGGGCGCCGTCGCGACAAACGCGATAAGTGCGAATGCTGCAATCAATACTGCTTTGGTGGTGAACCGGATCATCGACGCTCCTGCCTAGCTGGGACTTCAACACAACCCGGGTAGTCCTCTCCGAGCGTTACCTTTGTAAAGAAACGCCGCGTCGGCGTCAAGACCGAAAAGGGGTACTACGAGTAACATTTTAAAGGACTTACAGTGAATCCTGTATGCCAGGACGAGACAGTTTTTCGAGACGGGGAAGCTCATTAGAACAAATGGATAACCAGTGACACATTTGTTCCCAAAATCGTTCCACTAGGGTGCAGTCCCACATCGGGAACCGCCACCGACCACCAGGCCACATAATTCGCCCGAACAGCTCCACCCACTGTCGCCCACAAGCCCGCTTAAGACTTCTGACCGGCACTGGCCGCCGCGGGCGCGCAGAACCGGTCAAACGCGGCCGTGAGATCCGCAGCGATCGAGTACGGATCGCGCCCTTCGATCTGGTTCCGCTCCAGCATGAACACGATCTTGCCTTCGCGCATCAGCGCGATCGACGGCGACGACGGACGGTAGCCCGTGAAATATGACCGCGCGCGATCCGTCGCTTCCGCATCCTGTCCGGCAAAAACGGTCGTCAGCACTTCAGGCCGCGCTGCATTCTTCAGCGCCATGGCCACCGCCGGGCGCGCCTTCCCCGCCGCGCATCCGCAAATGGAATTCACCACCACCAGCGTCGGCCGCGTCTCGGCCTTCAGCGCCGCGTCCACTTCCTGCGCGGTGCGCAACTCGCGAAAGCCGATACCGGTAAGTTCGGCCCGCATCGGTGTAACAAACTGTTCGGGATACATCGTTCCTCCTGAATTGCCGGCGCCTGCGTCGCAAGGCG
Organism: uncultured Acidobacteriota bacterium; assembly: GCA_963702125.1. GTDB lineage: Bacteria > Acidobacteriota > Terriglobia > Acidiferrales > UBA7541 > Palsa-295. Next base: position 189,305 of record OY969716.1, on the reverse strand, counting down.
GCCCAGCCCCCATTATGCCACGTCCGCCGCCCGCGCGCTTCCACGCCCCAGGCTACGCCCCGCACCGCATCCAGCGGCGCCGCAAAGTTCGACGGAACATTTCCGCCCAAGCCCTCGTAAGTACAGATGAAGCGCTCCCCTTGACATTCTACCCGAGTAAGGTACGCTTCACCTAGAATGACTACCCGAGAGCAAGAACGCATCGAGCTGTTGCAGGGCACCCTGGACCTTCTGATTCTTCGCACGTTGCGCGTCGGCCCCGCGCACGGCCACGCCATCGCGCGCGCGATCGAAGTCACTTCCGATTCCGTCTTACAGGTCGAACAGGGCTCGCTCTACCCGGCTCTGCACCGCCTGATCAAGCGCCGCTGGATCGTCGCTGAAGAAGGAACATCCGAAAACAACCGTCGCGCGAAGTATTACCGCCTCACGGCGAAGGGCCGTCGCCAGCTCACTGTAGAAACCGGAAAGTGGGACAAGCTCGCCGCCGCAATCGCCCGCATTTTGCGGCCGGCGAAACAAGAAGACTGAAGGCGCCTGAGCTGCACCGAGTGAACCGATGACCCGTCGCGAAAAAATGCTCCACGAAATCGAGCGCGACATCCGCGAACACATCGAGCGCGAAACGCAGGTCAACATCGAACGCGGCATGCCGCCCGACGAAGCTCGCTTCGCCGCCATCCGCAAATTCGGAAATGCAACGCGCGTCGCGGAAGATGCGCGGGAGGTTTGGAGCATGGTCTGGCTGGAACAGCTCGCGCAAGATGTGAAGTTCGGCAGTCGCATGCTGAGAAAAACGCCCGGCTTCACCATCGTGGCTGTGCTCACGCTCGCTCTCGGCATCGGCGCGAACACCGTGATGTTCTCGGTGATCAACGTCCTGCTGCTCAAGCCTCTTCCCTTCCACCAGCCCGACCGCATCGTCGCGCTCAACGAAACCGAATCTTCGCCCGGCTTTTATCCCCTCAGCGGCGCCGATTATCTGGACTGGCAATCGCAAAACTCAACCTTCGCGGCCACCAGCCTCTTCGATTACGGCGCCGGCTTCAACGCGAGCGGCGACGGAAGTACGGAACCCGCCGGGGCTGCCTCCGTTCAGGCAAATTTCTTCGACGTGCTCGGCATTTCGCCGATGCTCGGCCGCAGCTTCGATCCGGGCAGCGACGCCGCCGGAAAAAATCACGTCGCCGTGCTGAGCTATGGTTTCTGGCAACGCCATTTCGGCGGCCGCCCCGACGCCGTCGGCTCCACTCTGCAATTGAACAACGAAAGTTACTCCGTGATCGGCGTCATGCCGCCGCGATTCGATTATCCCGCGGGCACAGATTTGTGGACGCCGCTCGATATGTCGCCCAAAGCGCTCACCCAGCGCGGCACGCACCAATACCCGGCGATCGGCCGTTTGAAAGACGGCGTCACGCCCAAGCAGGCGCAAGCCGATCTTTCCGCTATCGCCGCGGGGCTCACCAAGCAATATCCGGATACAAATGACCGCGTCGGCGCTTTCGTGACGCCGCTGAAAGAAGTTCTGGTCGGCGATTCCAGCACGTCGCTTTGGATTCTGCTCGGTGCCGTCGCGCTCGTCTTGCTCGTCGCCTGCGCCAACGTCGCGAATCTGCTGCTCGCCCGCGCCACTGCCCGTGCCCGCGAAATCGCGATGCGGGCCGCGCTCGGCGCAGGACGCCGCCGCATCATCCAGCAATCGCTCACCGAAAGTTTGCTGCTCTCGCTCACCGGCGCGGTGATCGGTTCGCTCGGAGCGCTCTGGTTTATTCAGTTCGCGCGCAAGGAATTCGCCGGAAAGCTTCCGCAAGCCGCCGCGATTCAGCTCGACGGCTGGGTGCTCGCCTTCACCGCCGTCGTCAGCATTCTGGTGGGCGTCATTTTTGGCCTCGCTCCCGCGTTTTACGCCGCGCGCGTGAATCTGAATGACGAGCTAAAAGTTTCCGCCGGCGTCATCGGCGCTTCCGGAAGCCGCCACCGCCTCCGCAACATTCTCGTCGCAGGCGAGATCGCGCTTTCCCTCGCGCTGCTTCTTGGCGCCGGCCTGCTGCTTCGCAGCTTCTCGAATTTGCGCAACACGCAGATGGGCTTCGATTCCACCAACATACTCACCGCCGTGATTTCGCTGCCCGAAGGCGCCTACAAGAATCTCGATCAGCGCCGCGCCTTTTACGACCAGCTTCTGCAAAACGTCAAAGCTCTTCCCGGCGTCGATTCCGCGTCCATCGCTATCTCCATCCCGTTGCGCGGCGGTCGCAACGGCACCGTCTCCATCGACGGCCAGATGGCTCCTGGCCTCGAAGCACAGCTCGTCGAATTCAATAGCATCACTCCGGAATTTTTCCGCTCCTACGCGATCCCGCTGAAAAGCGGACGAACCTTCACGCCCGCGGACCTGGACCTCACCGCCGCGATGAATCTGCGCGCCGACGCGCTCACGCCCGAACAACAGCAGCATCCTCCCGCTGATCTGCAATTTATCGCAGTCACGAACGACTCAATGGCGAAAACTTTCTGGCCCGGCCAGGACCCGATCGGCAAAGTCGTTCACATGAACGGTATGAACGTCACTATCGTTGGCGTCGTCGGTGATGTAAAGGAGTGGGACGACATCCGGCACAAGCCGCTGCCCGAACTTTACTTCCCATCGACGCTCGTGCTCGACAACGCCACACCGATGTATCTCACCAAGAAGTCGCGCATTCCGCCCACGCAATTGGAACGTGCTGTTCGCGGCGAGGTGAGCAAACTCGACAGCCGTCTCGCGCTTTTCCACGTTCTCACCATGGACCAGATCATCGCGCAGTCGATGCGCAACACCACGGTAGAAACGACATTGCTCGCGAGCTTCGCGGCCCTTGCGCTACTGCTTGCGGCAATCGGAATTTATGGCGTGATGTCGTACGTCGTCTCGCAGCGCGAGCACGAATTCGGCATCCGCATGGCGCTCGGCGCTCCTCCGTCGAGCGTTTCCAGTCTGGTGGTAAAAAATGGTTTGCGGCTCGCACTCGTCGGCGTCGCTGTCGGCGTTCTACTCGCCGTCGCGCTCGCGAAATTGATGACCTCGCTGGTCTTCGGCGTCAGCGTCTGGGATCCCGCAACCTTTCTCGTCGCTGCGGTGGTTCTCACCGCCGTTGCGCTTGTCGCGTGTTACATCCCAGCGCGTCGCGCGATGCGCGTGGATCCGATGATCGCTCTTCGGCATGAATAACCGGCACGAATAGAAATCTCCGCAGCAGAGCAGCGGCTCAGGCGGTGTGAATATGTTCAACCGGCGCAAACGGATGCTCAGCCAGCTCGACGGCGAAATCCGCGACCACATCGAACGCGAAACCGAAGACAACATCGCGCGCTGCATGTCCCCCGAGGAAGCTCGTTACGCTGCAGTGCGAAAATTCGGCAACACGCGGCGCATTTCAGAGGACACGCGCGAAATCTGGTCCATCGCGTGGCTTGAACATTTCATGGAAGACGCGCGCCACGGCCTGCGCCTTCTCACTCGCAACAAATCTTTCGCGCTCGCCGCCATTCTCACGCTCGCCGTCGGCATCGGCGCAAACACCGCCATCTTCAGCGTCGTCCACGCGATTCTTCTGAAGCCGCTTCCCTATCCGAATGCCGATCGCCTCGCGATCATCTGGACCGGCCTCGCGGAAGAGCGCCGCGCCCCCGCGTCGAGATACGAATTGCTCCAGATGCGCGAGAATTCCAAAGCTTTCGACGAAATCGCCGGCATCTGGATCACCAACGGCGCCGTTCCCGGCGAAGGCGCGCCCGAGCAAGTGAAAGTCGCATTCGTCACCACAAATTTTCCGTCGCTGCTCGCATCCGAGCCAGCCGCCGGCCGGTTTTTCACCGACGACGACGCGAAACACGAAGACGGCCGCAACATTCTGATCTCCTACGGCCTGTGGCAGCGCCGGTTCGGCGGCGATCCCGCAGTTCTCGGAAAAATTCTTCGCAATAAAAATGGCGACAACGACGACGGCATGACCATCGTCGGCGTGCTCCCTCGCGATTTCCGCCTGATCCTTCCCTCCAGCTCCGCGCTCTCCGATAGCGTGGATATCTATATGCCGGTAAGCTTCGCCGAATCGCCCATCGACGGCCCCGGCTACCTGAAAACCATCGGCCGCCTCGCTCCCGGCGTAACGATCGGACAAGCGCAAGCCGAGCTTGACGGCGTGGCCGCGCGCCTTCGCGCCACCGTGCCCGATTTCGCGTCGCAGAAAATGTCGCTCGCCGTTTTTCCGCTCCAAGCCGACGGCGTGCGCGACGTCCGCAGCGCGCTGCTGCTTCTTTTCGCCGGCGTCGCGCTTGTGCTGCTTATCGCCTGCGTCAACGTCGCCAATCTGCTTCTCGCGCGCTCCAGTTACCGTCTCCGCGAAACGTCCATTCGCGCAACCATCGGCGCTGATCGCGGCCGCTTGATCCGCCAGTTTCTCACCGAGAGCCTTGTGCTCGCGCTCGTCGGCGGCGTGGCCGCAATGGGCGTCGCGTGGCTCGCAGTGAAAGGTCTCGTTGCCCTGCGCCCCGAATCGTTGCTTCGCCTCGGCACGATTGAACTCAACGGCACCGTCTTCGCGTATGCGCTGCTCGTCTCGCTTGTCACTGTGATCGTGTTTGGATTCGGCCCCGCAATTTCAGGAAGCCGCATCGACTTGAGCGGTGGCATGAAGTCCGGCGCAGGCATCGCCCCGCGCGGCGCTGCCAAATATTCGCGAGCCGTGCTTATCGCCGCTGAAGTCGCCTTGAGCGTGGTCCTGCTTTCCACCACGGGCCTGCTGATGCGCACGTTCGCCGCGCTGCTTCACGTGAGTCCCGGCTTCACCGCTGAAAACGCGCTCACCTTCACCACCACTGCCGGCGGCTACAAATACGTCCACGAAATCCAGTCGAAGCTTCTCGAAATTCCCGGCGTCGAGTCCGTTTCCGCCTCATCGCACCTGCCTCTCGATTCCAATTACGCGAATTGGTACGACGGCTACTACAAAGAAGGCGCGCCACCCGAAGACCAAAATACGAATCTCGCCGACGACCGCTCGATTCTTCCGGACTTTTTCCGCACCATCGGCGCCACACTCATCGAAGGCCGCGATTTCACCGATGCCGACGACGCGTCGCATCAACACGTCGCCATCATCGATGACGAACTCGCGGCGAAAGAGTGGCCCGGCCAGAGCGCCCTCGGAAAAAAGCTCAACATTTCCGACACGCCAAAAGGTTTCTACGAATTCGAGCGCGACTGGGTGGTGGTCGTAGGCGTGGTAAAGCACGTTCAGTATCACTCGCTCACTTCAAGCGTGCGCCCGCAGATCTACGTTCCGTTTCAGCTCGCGCCGCGCCCGGTTTCGTTCGTCGTCCGTGCGGCCGGCATCCCCGCGCCCGCGCTGCGCACCGCGATTCGCGCCAAGCTCGATGAAGTGGATAAGTCCGCGCCGATGGCGCGCGTCGTCACGCTCGGCCAACTCGCCGATCAAGCGCGCGCGCAAAATCGTTTTGTCGCTTATCTGGCTGCGGCACTGGCGGGTATTGCGTTGTTGCTCGCGTGCGTGGGGATCGCAGGCGTCACTTCGTTCAATGTGGCGCAGCGCACCAACGAAATCGGTCTGCGCATGGCGCTGGGTGCCACTTCTAAAAATGTTCTACGAATGATCGTGGAGCGGAATCTCACTCCGGTGATCGTGGGACTCGCGGCAGGGCTCGCATTTTCGCTCGCGCTAGCGCCGCTAATGGAATCTTTGCTCTTCGGCGTCCGCCCACAAGATCCGCTCACGCTCGCAGCCGTCTCGCTCGCCGTCGCCGTCACAGGCATCGCCGCCTGCTGGCTGCCCGCTTTGCGCGCCACGCGAAATGATCCGATGATCGCGCTCCGCCACGAATAAGCGACCGCGCGAGCCCGCTCGAGGCGTTACTGCACCGTTAGCGTAACGGAAGTGGAAGGCGCCGTTGTCACGCCAGCCGCGCTCGCCGTAACCATGATCGTGTACGTACCAGCTGGCGTTCCAGTCGTTCCACCGCCTCCGCCTCCTCCACCACCGCCACCGCACGACGCAAATGTCACAATGATCGCCATCAAGATCACCGCCAGCGCAGCAGCCCGATACCGCGGCGCAAACCGAAACGCCTTCGGCAACCCAAGCATCAGTAGGGGAACGAATGCCGCCACGCCCAACGGCCACCAACGCAATCCGCTCGGCCGTTCAAACGTCGCCGGCACCGCCGCCGTCGAAGCGGTCGTCAAAATCGTCATGGTCGTCGTGGCTGTCGGAGCGCTACTGCTAAGCGCCACCGATCCAGGCGAGAAACTACAGCTCGCCTTCGCGGGCAGACCGCTGCACGATGCCGCCGTCAGCGTCACGGTACCCGAATACCCACCAGCCCCCGTAAACGTCAGCGTCGTCGATCCGCTACCGCCCGGCGCACTGACCGATATTGCGCCCGGCGTAGCCCCCATCGTCAACGACGGCGTGCCGCCCGTTACTGTCTCTGCCGTTGACGCCGATGAAGCTGCGTAATTCGTATCCCCGCTGTAATTCGCGAATATGTACTGCGTCCCGGAAGGAATATTACTCGTCGTGAGCGTCACAGTTGTGAGCCCGTTCAAATTCACAGTTCCCAAAGCTGTCGTGCCGCTCGTTGAGTTCACACCAGCCAAAAACTGAACCGTACCGGTCGGGTAAGGGCCGCCGGACTTCGCTACAGTCACGGTCGCAGTCAGTGTGACGCTAGTTCCGCTCGCAATCGATGCGTTCGAAGTAGTAAGGCTTGTGGTCGAGCCCACTGCGCTCACGGTTACCGTCACCGATTGACTGGACGCCGCGTAGTTTGAATCGCCACCATACTGCGCGGTGATTATGTCGGTCCCGGCGGAAAGTACCGATACATTCCACATCGCCTGGCTGTTCGATACCGGCGGAAAGAACTCCACGTCGCAGGAACATGTGAACAACACCGTGCCCGTAGGCGCGGGGCCACCGGTTTGCGACGGCGTCACCGTGTATGTGAACGTCAGATTGGTGCCTACCTGAGACGTTGTTGCCGACGCTGCGAGTTTGCTCCCGCTCGTCGAGATCAAATTCGAATAAACAAGCGCATTCGACGTACCCGAAGCCGAATAATTCGCATCGCCGTTAAACTGCGCCGTAATCGTGTGGCTGCCTGCACTCAGTGCGGAGGTCGTGATCGTCGCCATCACCAGGTATGAACTCGACGAATTCAGCTGCGACGTCTGATACGTCACCGTTCCTGCGATGGGCGTCGAACCGTCGAAGAACTGCACGTTGTCCGCTGGGAAAAGAGAACTCGACGCGTTGCCCGGCAGATACACCGACGCGTTCAGTGACGCAGTGAATGTCGCAGGGGTTCCCGTTGTCCCGGTCGTCACACCTGAAAGCGAAATGGTCGTAGCTGCCGGAGTCACTGTGATCGCAGCCGAACCCGCGCTTGTGTTGAAACTCTTGTCACCGCCGTACGATGCCGCGATGTTGTGTTGCCCGCCACTCAGAAAAACAAACTGATCCTCGGCGTAGCCCTCCTGATTGAGCGTGAATGTTCCGCCGTCCAGCGCGCTCGTCGTTCCGTTGTAAGTATCCTTTACGGTCAGCGTGCCCGTCGGGCAGTCGTACAGCGCGACGTCATTCGGCGCGCACAAATTTCCAGTCGAATTCGTCACATTCGTGCGCAGCAAGTAAAGCGAACCGTAAACAACGCTCGTAGCGTTCGAATTGATCGTCTGTCCGGTTTGCCCGTTGTATGTGACCAGCACACTCGCCGTCTTGCTCGCCTCCGGATTCACCGTAACTGTCACGGGCGTTGAATCCGCCGGCGCGTACGTTCCGTCGCCGGAGTAGTGCGCCGTCACGGTGTACGCCGTTCCGCCAGGCAAAAATGTAGTCGTCGCGCCCGCCGCAAGCGAACCTGCCGTGAGCGCCAGCGATTGCGGCGTCACAACTTGTCCACCTACGCTCGCCCCGCCGTTCGTTGTGCCGGGCGTTGCGATGTTCGTCTCGAGCACGATCGTGCCCGTCGGCGTCCCCGATCCCGTCTGCGGCACCACCGTCGCCGCCACCGGCATTGCTTGCCCGTGCGTGATCGTAGTCGGCGGTCCCATCGTGAATGCCGAAAATTTCGTACCCTTGAACGCGCCCGAATACGTGCTCCACTGCGTCACCAGGTTTGTCACGTTCACGGTACCCAGCCCCGTCGCCAGGTCGTACCCGCTCGTCGTCGCGTAACCCGTCAGCACTCCATACGCGTCGCCTGTTTCGCTCGTCTTGCAGTCCAGGCTGCCGGTCGCGCACGGCTGCGCGATCGTCGATCCGCTTGGAATGTCGTAGAACACGCAGTTCGCTCCCGGCGAATTCGAATTGCAGCTGTTCTGCGCCGCGTTCGCGATTTTGTAGAAAACGTAGTTCGCATTCCCCTGCCGCTCGCCCGTCTTCTGCTCGATCAGCGCCATGATGCCCGCCCACGCAGGCGACGCCACCGAAGTCCCGCCGTATCCCTGAAAATTTCCGTTCAGGTCGCACGCGTCGCTGGCCGCGTCGGACTGGCAAATGATGTAAAACGATCCGTTGAATCCGTTCGACGCAAACAGCGACACGTCCGGTAGGTCGCGCTTGCCGTCGCTCGGCACGCCCGATCCGGTTTGCCACGCTGGTTTCGCGTAGCCGCCCGAACACGTCCCCGGCGTTTGCCCCGTCGATACCGTGCAATTGCTCGCGCCTCCGCTGCCGCCCTCCACCACCAGCAGATTGTTCTGCTGCACTTCGAGGTTATTGCAGCTCTGCTCCGCGGTGCTCACGCCGGCCAGCGGAAAAATCTCCGAGTTCGTGCACGAATTGTTCCAGGTCTCCTCGGGAATGTAGCCCTTCGCGTTTGAGAAATTCGTCGTGTTGTTCGTCGTGTTCCAGTATTTCGATGCGGTCGTGCCGTCGTTGAAATCCGTGCCTCCCACCGACACGTTGTACGGCGTCGATCCAAACCCGTTCACCGCCAGTCCGTTCTCCGCGTAATTCTCATCGCGATCGCACACCGCCGACCCTTGATCGCCCGACGAAATAAAAACCGTGATTCCCTGCGCCGCGGCCTGCTGCCACAGCGTGTTGTAAAATGTGTTCCCCGACGTTCCGATGTACAGCTCGCAGATCCCGTAGCTCTCGCTCATCACTCCGGCGAGATTGTTATCCACGATGTATTCCGCCGAAAGATCCACGCCCAGCGTCGTTTCCGTCGCCTCGGATTCCACGTAGTCGATCGTCGCGCCCTTGGCCACCGCGCTTGACCACTGCGTGTCGATGTCCGCCTCCGGCTCATCGCCCACAATTCCCGGGTCGGGTCCATTCACGATGATGTTCAACTTCCCCTTCGGCGCCGTCACTCCAAACATCGCCCAAAAACTCACCCAGTCCGCCGGGTTGATATCCGTCTCGCCGGAGATCGCGATAATTTCGCCCGTGCCGTCGATGCCTTGCGTGTTCCACGCCGGCGTAATGTTGTAAATCGTCGCCAGGTCAAACGGCCCCAGCGTTTCGCACGGCCCTCCGTTCAGTCCGCACTGATACTGTCCTGGGTTGAACTGCGGCACCGGAAGCGGTCCCGCATGCGACACCCGTCCGGTATCCGGGTCGCGGTGGAAAGTTCCCGCGGAATGATTCAGCGCGCGCGCCGGAAAATTGTGCAGCGACCTCACTCCCGCCACCACCTGCGAAAGCGCCGCCGGAATCTCGGGGTCCTGCGCGTTCGCGTAATAGTTTTTCCCTTGCAGCGCATACTTGTGAATCGGCGTGTGGAACGTCTCGGTCACCTGCGCCGCGGTCCCGGTGAAATCGATCAGAATCCCGCCCTGCGCCACGCTGTTTATTTCGAACCCGTGGCCCATCAGCCAGAACTCTACCGTCTGAATATCTTCCTGCGAGGGCCCGAACTGCGCTCCAAATTGTTGCGGCGTGAGCCACTGGTGGAAATTCGGCGAACTCTTGTCCTGCTGCTCTTGCATCAGCTCTTCGAGCGTCGCTTCCTGCGCCGGGCTGCGCTGCAGCAGCAGCAGCATCCGGTGCATCGTCAGGCTTGGGTCCACAGCGCCCTGATCCGCCGCGGCCGTCGCGTAGGGGCTCGTGTTTCCGTGCAGCGTCACCAGATTCGAATCGTCGATCGGCAGCGCGATTCGCGATTGCGTCGTGGCGGACTGGCAGAGTGACGGCGTGGCGAAACAAAGGAGCAGAAAAAGGACGGAAAGAGCAGGAAAGGCTAGGGGTTTCCTGGTCATGAGGGCCTCGTTATGTAGGGCGAATCGATGTTCCCGGCGCCGGGCGGCAGGCACATTCGGACCACCCGTCCGAACGGCAAAAAATTATAAGCTGTCCGCGCCGGGAGGCACTATGGGCCGTGTGCCTGAATTCGTCAAGTGCATTTAGTGGAAGAGTAAGCTTTGCATAACTCTTTGCCCGTAAACCCGCGCTTGGCCCGGCGTTTCGCCTTCCCTTCGCGAGCAGGTAGTGCAGCCGGCTTTTCCAGAGGTTGTAAGCGCGTCTCAGGAGTACCGCAGCCACCGCGCCATCTCGATCAGGCTCGGCCGCTTGCCGTACATCAGCACGCCTACGCGGTAAATCTTCGCCGAAAGCCAGATCATCACGATCGTCGTCAGCACCAGCAGCCCGAGCGACAACGCAATCTGCCACACCGGCGGCGTCTGCAGCGAGATCCGCAGCGACATGAGCACCGGCGCGAAAAACGGAATCTCCGAAAGGATCACTGCCATCTTCGACGACGGATCATTCAAGATGATGCTGTAAATAATCATGCAGAATACCAGCGGCCCCATCGCCAGCCATTGCAGCTGCTGCGCGTCCTGTTCGTTCGAGCACGCCGCGCCCACCGCCGCGAACATCGCCGAGTACAGAAAATATCCGCCGAAGAAAAACAGCGTCGCGTACAGAATCAGCGAAGGCGGCACATGCACTCCGCTCAGCATCGACTTCCCGCCCATCCCCATCGCCGCCAGCGCGCCATACGAAAAAAGCAGCGCCGTCGAAGTCATCCAGATCGCAAATTGTGTGAACGCCGCCGCCGCGACGCCCAGAATCTTTCCCGCCAGCAGCTCAAACGGCCGCACCGCCGAGATCAGCACTTCCATCGTCCGCGTGGTCTTCTCTTCGATCACCGAACGCATCGTGATGATCCCGTACATCAGCAGCGACGTGTACAGCAGCACCACCAGCGCAATCGCGATGCCGATGCTCTGCCCTTTCTCTTCCGCTTCTCCGCGATCGCTCACCTTCAATAGCTTCAGGTCCGCGCCCTTCAGCACAGACTTCAAATCGTCCACATGAACGCCCTGCTGGCTCAGCCGCTGCGTGATCACCGACTGATCGAGCGCGCCCGAAAGCGGCCCGATCTGCGAAAAATTGTCCGGGTTGCGCATGTGCAGCTCAAACGAATCCGTGTTCTTCGCCGGGATCACCAGGTACGCGTCGAGCGTGCCCGCGTTGATTTTGTTGCGCAGATCTTTCTGCACCGCATCGGAATCCGCGGGACGCACAAATGTCTGCTCCACCACGAACTCCGGCTTGCCGTCCTCGAGCTTACTGTTCAGCCCCTGCACCACCGATTGCGAAAGCCCATCGGAGTTATCCACAATCGCAAATCGCAGGCTGCTTTCGGTTTTGTGGTTCACCAGGAAAACGATCATCAGGCAGAACGCCAGCCCCAGCAGCGGCACCGCCAGCGTCCCGATCACAAACCCTTTGGTTTTTACGCGCGTCAGGTATTCGCGCTTCACGATCAGTCCCAGCTTACGCACGGGTGGTCCTCTCGATGAAGATCTCGTTCAGCGACGGGTACAGCAATTCGAACCGTGTGATGTTCGCTCCCGCTTGCACTGCCGCGCGCAGCAGTTCCTGCGAATCCGCCCCGGTTTTCAACTTCGCTTCCGCGCCGTTGCCGTGCCGCGTCAGCTTCTCAATCGCCGGCGACTGCAAAAATCCGTCGGGCCCCGTGAATTCGATCTGCACCGTATTTTTGCCGTAAGACTCTTTGATCGATCGAATCTCGCCGTCCAGAATGTTTTGCCCTTTGTTGATCAGGCAGATCGCGTCGCACATCCGCTCGATCTGGTCCATGCGGTGGCTCGAAAGCACGATCGTCGCGCCCTTGCCCTTCATCTCCATGATGATTTCTTCGATCGTCGCCGAGTTCACCGGATCGAGCCCCGAAAACGGCTCGTCCAGTATCATCACCGGCGGCTCGTGAATCACCGAAGTGATGAACTGCACCTTCTGCTGCATGCCCTTCGAAAGATCCACCAGCTTCTTCGTCTTCCACTCGCCAAGCCCCAGCTTATCGAGCCACTGATCGGCTCGTCGTCCCGCTTCCGCTTCCGTCAGTCCGTGCAGCGCAGCGAGGAACACGATGATGTCGCGCACCTTCATTCGCGGATACAGGCCGCGTTCTTCCGGCAGGTATCCGATCAAATCGCGCGTGTCGTCGCTCACCGGCTTGTCGAGCACTCGGATCGAGCCTTCATCGGCCACCAGAATGTGCATGATCATTCGAATCGTGGTGGTCTTGCCCGCGCCGTTCGGCCCCAGCAATCCGAATATCGAGCCTTGCCGCACGCGCACGCTCACGTCGCTCACTGCCGCAACGGAGTCGTAGGATTTCGATACTTTTTCGAGTGTGATGGCGTCCATAGGTTGGTTGTCGCGCTCGCAAGCTACTACGAAGGGTCGCCCGGAATATTACACGACTCCGCGCTTGTATAAAGGAAAGCTGGAAAATATCAGTGCCTGAGATATTGCGGATCGCTATCAAAATGCGCGATTTATAGCCAACCCCGCTCGCGGTAGAGATTTGCGCCATGCTCCACCGCGCTGCGAATATCGTCGAGCATCGGCGGCTCGATCGACGTGATGTGGAAGCACGTTTTTCCCTTCAGTAATTTCACCAGTGCCGGCGATATTTTCGATTTCAACGATGGTTGTATGTACAGCGGCATCCAGTAAAAACCCACCGACGCGCTCTGCTGAATGATCGCAGCCACCTCCAGGTCCACCGGCTTGCCGGAGTATGCCCCAGGCACAACCACTGGCACCGGAACAGTCAGCTTCGTCTGCGGCTTCGCGGAAGTGCCCGTCACCACCAGCCTAAGCGGCGGCGCAAACAGCGACAAAATTCTCGCAACCGCCCCGTAAACCTCCCGCAAATCCGCTCCAGTCTTACGCGCCACGCCTCTGCCGCTAGCTTTCTTCGCCCTCGGCCCAGCTTTCCTCGTCTTCTTCATATGTCGATGCTACCGCGATTCGTCAAGCCCAGGCGAGCGCCGCGAGCTGTAACATAGACTCTCAGTCTGTGCAGGTTCTAGTGCGCGCGGCGCATGTAGCTTAGACTTTCGAGTCTGAGCGGGACCAACTCTCAGTTGGTCCCGGGTTCAGCCATCTCCACAAATCCACCCACCCTCAGATCAAGCACTGCCAGACGTTACAGTGCCTTGTGTGGCATAGAAATATTTTCTGTGTGCCTTTGCCTCTGCCTTTGCCTTTAGCGCGGCTAGCCTTTGAGCCGCGTCATCCTGAGCGCAGCGAAGGACCCCTCTTAGCCGTTGCAGTAGCTTCCCGATCCTGAAGTCAACCACAGGCCACATCTCTGGAACTTTTCCGCCGCTCATACGTACTTTCTGTGTGCCCTTCTCATCCTTAATATCCCGTCTTTTCGCTCTTGCCATTCTCTTTACGATCCTCATCCCCGTACATCCATCCGAAGCTCAAGCCCAGTCTCAACAGAAACCCGACTCCTCCACCGCCTCCCACATCCTCCACTCCGCCGAAAAAGCCGCCGGCGGCTCCAAAGCCCTCTCCCTAATCAAAACCATCACCCTCGAAGGCTCCATCCTCTCCAAAGATTCCACGCCAACAGGCACCTTTACCTTCAATCTCAAACTCCCCAACCGTTACTACATGGAACTGGTCGCCGGTGACAAAAGCTTCATCGACTCCTTCAACGGAAAATCCGCCTGGCGCCAGAACGCCGCTGGAGAGATGAACACTCTCGTCGGCCCCGAAGCGCTCCAGCTCGAAGCCGCTGGCCTTTACTACAACTCGCACTACGTGAACCTGAAGAAGAACAAACTCGTCGTCACCTACGTTGGCACGGCAAAAGTGCACGATCGCGACGCCGACGAAATCGGAGTCGCCTCATTCTCCGGCGCAAAGCGCCAGCTCTACTTCGACGCGCAAACGCATCTCCTCGTAGAAGAAGACGCAACGATCGGCGGTATCGACCAAAAACTTTTCTACTCCGACTACCGCGCCGTAAACGGCGTGCAGCTTCCCTACAAAATCTGGCTCCAGCGCGCAAACGACGGCTTCGACATTCAAATCACTCGCGCCGCCGTCAACGAGCCGGTCGGCGAGCGCGTCTTCGACTTCCCGCGCAAATCCCAGGTGATCCTGCCAGACATGAAAACGCTCTTCGCCGAAGTGGACGCGCGCCAAAAGATCAACGACAAGCTACGGCAAAAATACGCGGGCACGAAAATCGAGAACGTAACGTCTCTCGATAAAAAAGGCAATCCCACCAAGCCCGAAGTCACCGAAAGTTTTTTCTTTTATTACAACGGCGGCGAAGTCGATCGCGTGCTGAAGAAAAACGGCCAGCCACTCAGCCCCGAAGAACGCAAGGCCGAAGACGATCGTTTCCTGAAAGCGATCGCCGAACTGAAGAAACACCCCGTGAAAGACGACGACGCCAACGCTAAAACCGGCGAAAAAAAGGACGCACAGGATTCGAACAAAGACGCGCAAAACAACAAAACCGGCTCGAGCAGCTCAAACGAATCCGACGACGACGCGAAAGACAGCGACTTTTCCGTCGATACCTTCTTACGCGTCGCGCAGTTCGTGAACCCCCGCCGCGAACGCTACCAAGGGCAGGACGTGCTCGCCTTCGACTTCGAGCCCAACCCCGAATACAAAGCCCACGGCCTGGTCGAGCACCTCGTTCAAAAACTCGGCGGCGTGATCTGGATCGACGAGCGCACCAAAGACGTCGTCCGCCTCGACGCCTTTTTCGCCAGCGACATGAAATTCGCCGGCGGCCTGCTAGCCGACTTGGAAAAAGACACGCGGGTGATCATCATGAACACCTACGTCGGCAACGAAGCCTGGCTCCCCGAGCACGAAGAAGTCCGCGTCGCCATCAAGCTGCTCTTGGTCAAGACCTACCGCATCGACGAATCCACAAAATATTTCGACTACAAAAAATTCGACCCCTCGATGCTGGAGCTCCCCGCCACCAAATAGCGTGGGTAGTCATTCGTGACTGCGCAACGCCGCCCACATCTCAACAAATTGTGCTCGCATCACGCCTGCGCGCGCAGCGCCTTAGACTGCGGTCGCTTGCCACCGCCTTGCCAACGTCAGCCGAACCTCGCACCCATCACGCGCCTAGCGGGCAACGCGTAAGCCCATCGACCGGTCCCGTCATTACAAATCACTCCGGTAACTTCACCTCGCCCTTCACCGTGTAGATCACCGGCGCAGTGGTAGATTTTGTCGTCGGCTGCGTCCCGCCCACATTGATCACGTAAGTCCCCGCCGCCACCACCCGGTCCCCAGCCTCATTCACAAAACTCAGGTCGCGAGGCGACAAATCAAAATGCACATGCTGAGTAGTCCCAGCATCCAGATGCACCCGCTTAAACCCGCGCAGCGCCAAATTCGGTACTCCCGGAATCCGCGGGAACGTCAGATACAGCTCCACCACTTCGTCTCCCGCGCGCGTCCCCGCATTCTTTACATCCACATCCACGCCCAGCGGATCGCCCGCATTCAACGTCGCCGTTGACGCCTTAATCCCCGAATACTGGAACTTCGAATAGCTCAGCCCGTACCCAAACGCATACAGCGGTGTCCCGTCAAAATACCGGTACGTCCGGTTCTTCATGTTGTAGTCCGAAAAATCCGGCAGCTGATCCACACCCGTGTAAAACGTCACCGGCAGTCGCCCCGCCGGATTGTTGTCGCCGCTGATCGTCTCTCCAATCGCCGCGCCGCCCTCTTCACCCGAATACCACGCGTCGAGAATCGCGTTCGCATTCGCCGCAGCCCAGTTTACAGACAGCGCGCTTCCATTCATCAGCACCACGATCAGCGGCTTCCCCGCCGTCTTCACCGCCTTTAGTAAATCCTCTTCATCTTTGGGCAGGTCGAGGCTCGTGCGATCGCCGCCGCTGAATCCCGGCACTTTCACGTCCATCTCTTCGCCTTCCAGCTGCGAGGTGATCCCCACCACCGCCACCACCACATCCGCCTGCTTCGCCGCCGCCACCGCATCGCCCTGCGGATCGGGAATCAGCCGGTTCCACACCAGCCGCGTCAGAATGCTGTTGCCCATCGTCTCTTCGAGCTTCACCGCATACTTGCGGCCCTTCTCGAACTCCATCTCGACAGTCTTGTCCTGAATCCCGTACGACTCGCCGTAATCCACGATCAGCTTGTCGTCGATCCACAGCTTGTTCTTCAGCCCATTGAGCCCGATCGAATATTTTCCCGATTCCCCCGGCGTGATGAATCCCGTCCAGCGAACGCAGAAGTCTCCGGTCCCATCCGGCCGCGGCGGATGCGAGTGCGGCGCGAAATCCACCGTAGGATCCACACGCGTCATCACCACCGGCCCCTCAAACTTCGTCCCGTTGAAATACTCCGCCTTCAATCCCGGCTTCCCATCCGGAGTCGTCAGCACTTCCGCCGGCACCGGATTCGCCAGCCGCAAAAAATTCGTGCCCGGCGAGAACGTCACCGTCGCGTTCGGAAACGCTTTCTTCACGCCGTCCAGCGCCGTCGTCGCATGCGAAGGCGTCCCGTTGTAGTTCCCCTCCAGCACGCGGATCTGATCCGCCAGCGGCCCTACCACCGCAATCGTCTTTACCTTCGCCGCATCCAGCGGCAGCGTTCCGTCGTTCTTTAGCAGCACGATCGATTCTCGCGCTGCCTGATGCGCCAGCGCGCGGTGCGGCTCCGAATCCAGTTCGCTCTCCGGTATCCTCGCGTACGCCACCATCGACGCCGGATCGAAAAGTCCCAGCTTCATCCGCGCCATAAAAAGCCGCCGCAGCGTCGTATCAATCTCGGCCTGCGTGATCAGCCCCTGCTTGTACGCATCCAGATAACGCTGGTAGTCCGACGCATCCGTCTTCCTCGCCACGAAATCCGCGCAATCGTTGTCCACGCCGGCCTTCAGCGAAACCGCCGCCGCTTCCTCCACCGTCTTCACGTAGTGATGTCCGCGCTCGATGTCGTAAATTGCGTCGCAATCGCTCACCACGTACCCCTGAAAATTCCACGCGCCGCGCAGCGTTTCCTTCAGCAGGAAATCGTTCGCGCAACCCGGCTGCCCGTTCACGCTGTTGTAAACGCACATCACCGATTCCGCTTTCGCCTCCACCACCGTCGCGCGAAACGCCGGCAGGTACGTATCCTCTTCGTCGTGCTTCGAAACTTTCACGTCCACCGTGTGCCGCGTCGATTCCGGCCCGCTGTGCACCGCGAAATGTTTCGGCGTCGATACCACGCGCAAATATTTCGGATCGGTTCCCTGCATCCCGCGCACAAACGCCATCCCCATCTGTGCCGTAAGGTACGGATCCTCGCCATACGTTTCCTGCCCGCGTCCCCACCGCGGATCGCGGAAGATATTAATGTTGGGCGACCAGAACGTCAGTCCCTGGAAAATCGCGCTGTTCCCGTCCTTCTGGTCCTGGTTGTACTTCACGCGCGCTTCCGTGCTGATCACGTCCGCCATTTTGTGAATCAACTCGGGATCAAACGTTGCCGCAAGCCCCACCGGCTCCGGAAACACAGTTGCCGTGCCGTTGTTCGCCACACCGTGCAGCGCCTCGCTCCACCAGTCGTAGCCCGGCACCTTCAGCCGCGGAATCGCGCGCGACTGGTTCACCAGCTGCGAACACTTTTCCTCGATCGTCATCCGCGCGATCAAATCGTTCACGCGCTGATCGAACGGCAGCGCCGGATTCAAAAACGGCGCGTTTGCATCCACCTTCTGCGCGGTCTGTGCTGTCGCATTCGCAGCTTGCGCGCTCTGCGCCGCGGAAGTTGTCGCGGCATTCGCAGCCGCCGGCTGCGCAACTTGTTGCGCGTGCGCCGCTTGTCCGCCAAAAACCGCCAGAAAAACGTATCCGGATACAATCGCTGCCCTGACTCCGACCCTCTTCACGAGCTTCATCGATGCTTTCTCCTGTGGCGTGTTGTTGATGGCGCGAGGTAAACCGCCCGCAAGCCTACACCCATCCACCCGTAGTGGGGTAGTCCCGCTTTGCGGGACTGCGCAACTCCACTACGTTCTCGCTCAGCTGTGCGCGCGCAACGCCGCCACAATTCCTCTCAATCGAGCGCAGCGAGATGTAGCTTAGACTTTCGAGTCTGAGCGGGACCAACTCTCAGTTGGTCCCGGGTTCAGCCATTCTCACTCCAGACACCGCGCGATCTTTTTGTCACGATCACAATAGCGACAAAAGTCAGTGGCACAGGCTGGAGTTCGCCTGTGTGCCTTCATCTTTTGCTTTCTTCCCTTCATGCATTCCCATCATCAATTCCCACAACCCCCGCGGAACCTTTCACGTGTCTCACTCGTATCACCAACAGCCAATCTCCAAAAGGATGATCCGTGAACAACCTGCTGCGCGACGCCCGCTTAGGCACGCGAATGTTCCGCAAAAATATCGGCTTCACCTGCGCCGCCATCACCGTGCTCGCCCTCGGCATCGGCGCAAACTCCGCCATCTTCAGCCTGGTGAACGCGTTCCTCTTCAAGCCGCTGATGATTCAGTCACCCTCCTCGCTGATGGGCGTTTACAGCCGCGACACGCACAAAAGCGACTACCGCGCCTTCTCCTACGCCGATTACACGCAGCTTCGCGACAACAGCAACGACGGCGGGGTCTTTACCAGCCTGCTCGCGCACAACCTAGCCATGGTCGGCGTCTCCGAAGCGGGTGGCACAAACACCCGCCGCGTATTTGCAGACATGGTGTCTTCCAATTATTTCTCCACCTTCGGCGTTCCGCTCGCGCAAGGCCGCGCATTCACCGCCGAAGAAGAGCGTCCCGGCGCCTCCATCCCCGTCGCGATTGTCAGCTACCCTTACTGGAAAAAGTCCGGCTCCGACCCGGCTGTGCTCGGTTCGTCGATTCAGATCAACGGGCGGATCTACACCATCGTCGGCGTCGCGGCCCAGGGCTTCACCGGCACCACCGCGTTGATAAGCCCGCAAGTCTATCTGCCGCTCGGCGTGTACGAATCCGTCGTGAATGATTTTGACGGCCGCGGCCACGCGCTCGCCGAACGCGACAATCACGCGCTGCTTCTCGTCGGCCGCCTGCGCAACGGAATCACGCAATCCTCCGCCGACGCGTCACTCGCAGCCGCAGCCGCCGGCCTCGCCAGCGCCTTCGCCGAAGACAAAGACCAAACCTTCATCGTCCGCCCGCTCGGCCGCATGGAAATCTCCACCGATCCATCCACGGATTCCGAATTCGTCATGCCCGCGGCGCTGCTGCTCTCCGTCGCCGCCATCGTCTTGCTCATCGCCTCGCTCAACGTCGCCAACATGATGCTCGCCCGCGGCACCGCACGCCGCCGCGAAGTCGCGATCCGTCTCGCGCTCGGCGCACGCCGCGCCGATATTTTGCACCAGCTGCTCGTTGAAGGATTTCTGCTCGCGCTCGCCGGCGGTGCCGCAGGCCTCGTCCTCGCGTACTGGAGCACCGGCGCTCTCGTTCGTTCGCTCGCGCAGCTCATCCCGCTGGACATCGTCTTCTCCAGCGCACCAGACGTGAGAGTCCTCGCCGCCACGATCGGCTTCTGCTTGCTGAGCACGATTTTGTTCGGCCTCGGCCCCGCGTGGAAACTCTCGCGCCGCGACCTTGTCGGCGATTTCAAAATCGCAGGCGGCTCCGACGCCGACACTGGCCGCCTCCGCGGAGTTTTCTCGCGCCGCAACCTGCTCGTCACAGGTCAAATCGCGCTCTCGCTCGTACTGCTGACCGCCGCCGGACTTTTCATCCGCAGCGCTGTGCAAGCAGCGCGGCTCGATCCGGGCTTCCGCATTCAGAACGAAGTTGTCGCTGAAGTCGATGCAAGCCTCGCGGGTCACGACGAAGCACGAGGCCGCGAAATTTATCGCGCCGCCACCGAGCGCCTCGAAAGTACGCCGGGCGTCGAATCCGTGAGCCTCGCCGCCACTGTGCCCTTCGGCATTTTGTCGCTTGGCAGGAATGTTCAACGCACGAGCGACGCGCCCGCTTCGAGTTCCGCGGACACAGGCGCGAAGGGAGTCGATTGCAGTTACAACGTTGTGAGCGTCAATTATTTTCAGACGCTGCAGATTCCGCTCCAGCGCGGCCGCGTCTTCTCGCCGCAGGATGCAAGTTCCACCGTGCAGCGCGTCGCCATTCTCGATCAAGCCGCCGCAGAAAAGCTTTGGCCCGGCGGAGATGCCGTGGGCAAGAGCGTGCACCTCGGAGCGGAAAGGACCGGCGATCCAGCCGTGGACGCGCAGGTCGTCGGCATCGTCGCGAACGTGCAAGAAGGCGTCACCGGGAAACGCTGGCCGCCGCACGTCTATGTGCCGTTCGGGCAGGCGTACCAGTCCGATATGCAGATTCACATTCGCACTACGCCGCTCAGTCCCGATTCCGAAGCGCGGCTGCTTCAAACCGTGCGCAGCGAGATTCGCGAAGTGGATCCGAATCTTCCCGTGCTCGCACTCAAAACCATGCGCGCACATCTGGACGCGAGCTTCGATCTCTGGATCGTCCGCACCGGCGCTCGCATTTTCGTGATCTTCGGCGGCGTCGCGTTGCTGCTCGCGGCGATCGGCCTATACGGCGTCCGCGCGTACAACGTGGCGATGCGCACGCGCGAAATTGGAATTCGCATGGCGCTCGGCGCCAGCGCATCCGACGCAGTGCGCATGATGCTGCGCGAAGGCATGACAATCATGGCGCTCGGCGGCGCGATCGGCCTGCTGCTTTCCGTCGCCGTTGGCAAAGCGCTTTCCACTTTGCTCTACCGTGTCCCGAGCTTCGATCCCGTCGTACTGATCGGCGCTCCCGCAATCCTTGCCGCCGTGTCCCTGATCGCGTGCTACGTCCCAGCCCGGAGAGCCGCCCATCTCGATCCCATGGCCGCCCTTCGCGATGAGTGAGTGCGACGTCCGACAGGGCCCAAGCCCTGTCGGGACTCATAGGCGCTAGCGCCTGTTCTCACAGTCACCTCGCACAGATGCGGTCTCCCGTGCGGATTCGTCACACGTAATCCGCGGCGCGAAACACGCGCGTGCAACCTTCCAGCAACCCTACCGCAACATTTAGATTGACAGGTCTGCGGCAGCCCCGTATGTTGTGGTCCGCTTCGCTGGTCGCGTCGCCTCAAAAACGGCGCGTAATAGGGAACCCGGTGCGAATCCGGGACTGCCCCGCAGCGGTAAGCAGGAACGAACGCCCAAGACCACTGGCTCCCACGAGCCGGGAAGATGGGCTACTAGACGCGCCGGTCGCACTCAACACCAACGCGCCCGACAAGCCTGCGAGTCCGAAGACCTGCCAGCCGCCGCGCCAATCCTGGCGCGATTTCGTGCACGCTTCCGAGGGGAAGCCGCCGCTGACGCTGATTTTTCACACTGCGCCGCGTTCGCGTGCCGTATTCCCCCGGCATTGGAGAAGAATCTCGCATGGCCACGCCGCTTCGCGTTACGCCGTCTTCCGTCGCCCAGTTCCCTTCCGTCGCCACAGATGCCCTCGCCTCGCCCAACTCACAAATGCATGTCCGCAAGCGCAACGGCGCTCTCGAGCCTGCCGACGTAAATAAAATCGTCCGCGCCGTCGAACGCTGCTGCACCGGATTGCGCTCCGTCGATCCGATCCGCGTTGCGAGCAAAACGATCGGCGGCCTTTTTGACGGCGCCACCACGCGCGAACTCGATCAACTCTCCATTCAAACCGCCGCGTCGCTCATCGCCGAGGAACCCGAATATTCCAAGCTCGCCGCGCGCCTGTTGAACAGCTTCATCGAGAAGGAAGTCGAGAATCAGGACATTCACTCGTTCTCGCAGTCGATCGCCCTCGGTAAACAGCACGGCCTGGTCTCGAAAGACCTCGCCGCGTTCGTCGCGATGAATGCGCGCAAGCTCAACGATGCGATCGACGAGCAACGCTCCGACCTCTTCGAATACTTCGGCCTGCGCACCGTGTATGACCGTTACCTGCTCCGCCATCCCGAAACGCGCCACGCGCTCGAAACGCCGCAGCAGTTTTTCCTGCGCGTCGCGAGCGGCCTTTCGCGCACCGTGCACGAAGCCGTCGAGTTCTATCGAGTGATCTCCGCGCACGACTACATGCCCAGTTCGCCCACGCTTTTCAATTCCGGCACGCGCCACGCGCAAATGTCGTCCTGCTACTTGCTCGATTCGCCCGCCGACAATCTCGAAGCGATTTACGAAAAATATAAAGACGTCGCGCTGCTTTCGAAATTCGCGGGTGGCATCGGCCTCGCCTACCACCGCGTCCGTTCGCGCGGCTCGCTGATTCGCGCCACCAACGGCCACAGCAAAGGCATCGTGCCGTGGCTCAAGACGCTCGATTCTTCCGTCGCGGCGGTGAATCAAGGCGGCAAGCGCAAAGGCGCCTGCTGCGTGTATCTCGAATCCTGGCACGCGGACATCGAAGACTTCCTCGAACTCCGCGAAAACACCGGCGACAACGCGCAGCGCACCTACAACCTGAATCTCGCGAACTGGATTCCCGACCTCTTCATGAAGCGCGTCGAAGCCGACGAAATGTGGTCGCTCTTCGATCCGAAGGTCTGCACCACGTTTCCGGATCTCGTTGGCGACGCGTTCGAAGCCGCTTACGTGAAAGCCGAAAACGAAAAGCTCTTTGTGCGCCAGGTGAAAGCCCGCGACCTTTACGCCCGCATGATGAAGGTCCTCGCTGAAACCGGAAACGGCTGGATGACCTTCAAAGATTCCTGCAATCGAAAATCGAACCAGACCGCGAAGCCGGCGAACGTGATCCATCTCTCGAATCTCTGCACCGAAATAACGGAAGTTAGCTCACGCCAGGAAACTGCTGTCTGCAACCTCGGCTCGATCAATCTCGCGAAACACGTGAACGCCGCGGGATTTGATTTCGATAAGCTCGGCGAGACGGTTCGCACCGCCGTGAAATTTCTCGACCGCGTGATCGACATCAATTTTTATCCCATCGGTGCGGCCGCCGATTCGAATCACAAATGGCGCCCGGTCGGCCTCGGTGTAATGGGATTGCAGGACGTGTTCTTCGCGCTCCGTCTCCCGTTCGATTCGCCGGCCGCCCGCGAAATCTCGCGCCGCATTCAGGAAGAGATTTATTTCCATGCGCTCGATACCTCCTGCGCGCTCGCCGCTGAATTCGGATCGCATCCCGCGTTTGCCGATACGCGCGCCGCCGTAGGCGAGCTGCAATTCGATCACTGGGGCGTCGTGCCGCAGGATCCCGAGCGCTGGAACGCACTCCGCGAGCGGATCCGCCAGCACGGCCTGCGCAATTCGCTGCTGATCGCCATCGCTCCCACGGCCACGATCGCGTCGATCGTCGGCGCCTACGAATGCATCGAGCCGCAGGTTTCCAATCTCTTCAAACGCGAAACGCTCTCCGGCGACTTCCTTCAGATCAATCGTTACCTCGTCACCGAGCTGAAGCGGCTGGGCCTCTGGAACGAAGCCATGCGCAACCGCCTCAAGGTTTCTGACGGCTCGATCCAGTCGTTCACCGAAATTCCGGAAGACGTTCGCGCCGTATTCCGCACGGCGTGGGAAATTCCGATGCGCTCGCTGATCGACATGGCCGCCGACCGCGGCGCGTTCATCGACCAGAGCCAGTCGCTGAATCTCTTCGTCCTCTCGCCCAACATCGGCAAGCTTTCGTCGATGTATATGCACGCTTGGAAAAAGGGCCTTAAAACCACCTATTACCTCCGCTCGCGGCCCGCCACCGAAATCTCGAAGATTACGACGACCACGACGACAACCACCAGCGCCGTCCCAGCGGCCGCCGGCGCAGATGCCGTTGCCTGCTCGCTTGAAAATCCCGGCACCTGCGACGCGTGCCAGTAGCTCGATAACGCTGCGACATGCACCACGCCGCCGCCCAACCACGACCTTATATAGAGGAGACACTCGATGCTGCTCGATCCCGGATTCGATTTGACGCTGCGCCCCATGAAGTACCCGGTTTTCTACGAACAGTACAAAGCCGCCATCAAGAACACCTGGACCGTGGAGGAAGTGGATTTTTCCACCGACGTGACCGACCTCCGCCAGCGCATGACGCCCGCCGAGCAGCACTTGATCAGCCGCCTGGTCGCGTTTTTCGCCACAGGCGATTCCATCGTCGGCAACAACCTCGTCCTGAATCTCTACACGCACATCAACTCGCCCGAGGCGCGCATGTATCTCTCGCGCCAGCTTTTCGAAGAAGCGCAGCACGTGGAGTTTTATCTCACGCTGCTCGACACCTACATCGCCGAGCCCGAGGAGCGCAAAAAAGCGTTCGACGCCGTCGAAAATGTTCCTTCGATCAAGCGCAAGGCCGAGTTCTGTTTTAAGTGGATGGATTCGATCGACTCGCTCGAAAAACTGAATACCGCCGACGAGCGCCGCAGCTTCCTGCTGAATTTGATTTGCTTTGCGTGCTGCATCGAAGGCCTGTTTTTCTTCGCGGCCTTCGCTTACGTCTATTTCCTGCGTTCACGCGGCTTGCTGCATGGCCTCGCGAGCGGCACGAACTGGGTCTTCCGCGACGAAAGCGCGCACATTCAGTTTGCGTTTGAAGTGATCCGCACCGTCCGCGCGCAGGAGCCGGATCTTTTTGACGCTGCCACCGAAGCGCGCGTCGTGGAAATGCTCAAAGACGCCGTCGATTGCGAGATGGCTTTCGCACAGGACGTGCTCAGCCTCGGCGTAGGCGGCCTCTCCGCGAAAGATATGCTCGAATATTTGCGCTACGTCGCCGACCGCCGCCTCGAAGCCCTCGGCATCGCGCCCGTCTTCGGCTCCAAAAATCCCTTCGGCTTCATGGAACTCCAGGACGTCCAGGAACTCACCAATTTCTTCGAACGCCGCGTCTCTGCCTACCAAGTCGCCGTAAAAGGCGAAGTCGCCTTCCACGACGACTTCTAAACAGGGGACAGTCCCGCGACGCGGGACTGTCTGCACCTCGCTCTCAGCGGGGTGTGACTTTGCCCTTGCCTTTGCCGTCGGCGAGCGCAGCGAGCTGTAGCTTAGACTTTCGAGTCTGAGCGAGACCAACTCTCAGTTGGGCCCGGGTTTAGCCATTTCAACCACGACTCTCATCCATCCACAAGCAGCTGTAGAGGCCGGTTCGCCGCACTCGCGAAGCGGGCGCAGCAGCCGTCGCTCCGGGAAATCACTCCATTCCCATTTTGAAACCATAATTAGTACTTGACACACACGTATCCCGCGTGTTAACCTGCGTCGGGCAATAGTTGATGCCCATGTTCCTTCGCTCATGCGACGCGCCTCTCCACTCCAAGGCGCCGGACGCACTCCCACCGGCAAAGCGCCCCTCCTCGCCCCAACCACGAATCCGCATTTCAACGTACGTACTCCCCGCAATCCCCCAACACCTCAAATTTCTAATCGACATCTCGTACGATTAGAATGTGACGTAACTTCCACAAAACAAACACCCGCACCCCTTTCTAATCGGCCTTAGATGACATATTGCCGTGAACTCGATCGCTTCGCGTGGGGTAGGCATTCCTGCCTGCGCAACTCCGCCCACAACTCAATGAACCGTGCGCGCACAACCCTCGCCCGCAACGCCCGTCACCGTAGCGCAGACTTCAGTCTGCGCGTCCCTGGCCTTTCCGGGTGCCGCACCCTTTTCCCCTCAAAAGGGTGCGTTGCAACCAAGTCCACTCAGCGAGCCGTTTCTAATCGGAGCGCGCCACGATTAGAAATGCCCGAAACTCATGCAAAACAAACGACCGCCCCCTTTCTAATCGACACCACCTTGCCCCGGCCCAGAGAGTGTGGCATCACGAACGGGTCGCTCCCCCGCCTGATCCACCTCGCCCAGCCGCACCTCCGTTACAATCCCTCCGCCGGCTGCTCGGCAAAAAACGGCTCTGGAGGGATGGAAATGATTCGGCGGACCTTACTGGCTGCAATTCTGTGGATCGTGGTAGTCGCGCCATCGGCAAACGCGCAAACGGCGAAGCTCTCAACGCACTGGGAAGAGCTGACCGCCGCCGATTTCAACCACGCGATCGTGCGGGCGCAAGGAACGTGCGTGCTACCCTTCGGCATTCTCGAAAAACACGGTCCGCAACTCCCGATCGGCACCGACCTGCTCGACGTCCGCTACGCCGTGGAGCAAGCCGCGAAAGAGGAGTACACCGTGATTTTCCCGGCGTACTACTTCGGCCAGATCGCCGAAGCGAAGCATCAGCCGGGCACCATCGCCTATTCGCGCGAGATGCAGCTGAACCTGCTGCAGGAAACCACCGACGAGATGGCGCGCAACGGCTGCAAGAAAATCATCATCGTCAATGGGCACGGCGGAAATGAGAGCCTGCTCCCCTACTTCG
This sequence comes from uncultured Acidobacteriota bacterium, assembly GCA_963702125.1. GTDB lineage: Bacteria > Acidobacteriota > Terriglobia > Acidiferrales > UBA7541 > Palsa-295. Next base: position 162,636 of record OY969716.1, on the reverse strand, counting down.
CGCAGACACAACTGAACGCGCCGCACGATTACGTCGTCTATGTGCAGTGGGGCGGCTACGACCGCAGCAAAAGCGCCGCGCGCAAAGATCCAATCGACGCGCACGCCGGCCAGACCGAAACTTCCAACATGATGGTCGCAAAGCCGGACACGGTGCATCTCGACCGCGCCACGCAAGAATCCGGCGCCGACGAAAAACGGCTGAAGCTGCCGCAGAGCGTTTACACCGGGATCTGGTGGTACGCGAAATTTCCAAACCACTACGCCGGCGACGGCAGCCTCGCCACCAAGGAACTCGGCGAGGAAAATATGAAAGGCTGGGTCAGCGCCATTGTAAGCGCGCTCCGCGCCGTAAAAGCCGACCAGGAATCGCTCAAGCTCCAAAACGAATTCTACGAAGAGGCGAAGCACCCCAACGACACGAAGCAGTAGGAAATCGAATCCGTCGAGAGCGCTATTCTTTCCTGTAACTGTCCAGCGTTTCGCGCAGGCTAACCATGCAGTAGAAGATCATCGCGCCGCTATAGATCGCGGCGGCGAAAAGCGCCATGGCGAGGTAAACCAGGATGCGTGCGTAGGGTTCGGCGTGACTGTGCAACGGCATTCCCGCCGAAAATGGCGCGATCGCGGCACAGCAAAGCCCGAGCAGCGCCATAAAAATAAGGAAGCGCTTCAGCCATGTGCGCTTGGCGGCTGCGGCATGAGTTTTCAATTCTGCTATTTCAAGTTCGCTGAGGGGCGATTCGTCTGAATCGGTCATGTGGCTTGGAGACGTGATGGTGGCGACCCCGGTGGGACTCGAACCCACGACCTCCGACTTAGAAGGACGGCGCTCTGATCCAGCTGAGCTACGGGGTCTCGCAGCGATGATAGCACGGCACGCTGCCCTGCTTAACGATTCGCGTGGGCGAGGCGTTACGTATCGTGAAGGATATGGGCCGGTGCAGAAGGAGTGAGACTAACCGCGGATTGACCGAGGCTTGCGACCGAATGTGCGTCGCTGGATTTTGTAGCGCGCACCCTTTTGAGAGGAAAAGGGTGCGGCACCCGGAAAAGCGCGGAAGTACCGGGCGAGTAATTTTTGACAACATGTAAACGAGAGACCGGAATGAAAACGGCTGGCGCGGCCGGCGCGAATCTTTTCGCCACCCGCGTCGGCCGTTCATTCTGCTGCGTCCGCGCCAGGAACGCGGACGCGACGCGTCACAAGACGCCCTGTACGACAGTGCTTCCCTGCACCGAGCCGGACGTGGCCGTGACTGTGACCTGTCCACTGAGCGAGACGACGATCAGGCCGCCCGTGGGCGTGACGGTGGCGAGCAGTGCTGGCGAAACGGTCCAGGTTACGGAACTGGTGATGTTGGCCGTGCTGCCGTCGGAGTAGTGCCCGATCGCCGTCACTTGGTCGAGCAGGCCGAGTATCGGCGACGACGTGGCTGCGGTAACGGTGATCGATTGCAGGGTAGCCGCCGTTACCGTGACGGACGTTGTGCCGCTGATCACGAGCAGCGTTGCTTGCACGGTAGCCGAGCCGGTGCCGACGCAGGTCACCAGGCCCGATGAATTGACGGTGGCGACGGCGGGGTTCGTGGTGCTCCACGCCGCGAGCGACGAAATGTTGATTTGGGTGTTGCCGGTGTAAAGGCCGAGCGCGGTGAGCTGCGTCGTATTGCCCACCTGACAGGTTACGTTCGACGGGCTCAGCGAGATGGAGATCAGCGATGCGGCGGTGACGGTCATCACTGCAGTTCCGCTCACGCTTCCCTGCTTGGCGGTGATCGTGGTAACTCCGACTCCGGCGCTGGTGGCAAGACCGCCGTTGGTTATGACGGCGACGGAAGTGAGACTCGATGTCCACGTGACGGTGCTGGTGAGATCCTGCGTGGATAGATCGGTGAACGTTCCCGTGGCGGAAAATTGTGTGCTGCCGCCGAGCGGGATTGTTGGGGCGAGCGGCGAGATGGCGATGCTGACCAGCGTCGCAGGCGAAACCGTAAGCGTCGCGGTGCCGGTGGCCGAGCCGAGCGTGGCGCTGATGGTGGAGCTGCCGACGGTGAGCGCGGTCGCGGTACCGGTGGCGGCGATTGTGGCGATAGCAGGCGACGACGACGTCCACGAAACCAGCGGCGTGATGATTGGCGTGGTGCCGTCGGAGTAGTTTCCGTAGGCGACGAATTGTTGGATCGTACCGGCGGCGATAGACGCCGTGGGCGGAGTGATGGTGATCGAGAGCAGCTGCGCCGGGTTCACGGTGAGCGCTGCGCTTCCGGTGAAAGTTCCCACTTGGGCCGTGATGTTGGTGGTACCGGCGCCGTTGGCCGTGGCGAGGCCGGACGAGCTGATCGTGGCGACGCTGGTGTTGCTGGATGCAAATGTAGCGGATGCGGTGAGGTCGTGCGTCGAGCCGTCCGAGTAGGTGCCGCTGACGGTGAACTGCTGCGTGAGCCCCTTCGGAATCGTGGCTGATGCGGGCGAGAGCGAGATCGAGACGAGCGAGGCCGGCGTGACGGTCAAGGTGGTCGAGTTGTTGGTCGAGCCCTGCGCGCATTCAATCGTGGTGGTGCCCGCGGCGATCGCCGTGGCCAGGCCGCCAGAGGAGATGGTGGCCACTGTGGGTGAGGACGAGGACCAGTTCGCGGTGGCGGTGATGTCTTGCGTTGAGCCGTCTGTGAATACGCCGGTGGCAACGAACTGAACCACAGTGCCTGCGGCGGCGGACGGGTTCACGGGGACGATCGAGATGGAGGCGAGAATCGCGGGCGTCACGTTGAGTGTGGTGCCGCCGGAAACGGTGTCCTGCGCCGCGTTGATTACGGTAGAGCCAAGCGCGGTGCCGAGCGCGAGGCCAGGGTCGGTAATTTGGGCGACGGTTGAGAGCGTGGAAGTCCACGTCGCGGTCTGCGTGATGTCGTGTGTTGAGCCGTCTGTGTAAGTGCCCGTTGCGGTGAACTGCTGCTCGGTGCCGAGCGCGATCGTGGTGATCACACCGTTGAGGATTCCTTCGGTGTGCGTTCCGTCGCTGGCCGCCATGGCGCGCGCCTCGCCGATCTGTACCGTGCGCGAGTTGGCGTGGTAGCTGTCTGGGGTCGCGACGGGCGTGACGTTAATGCTCTCGAGCTGCGCCGCGGTGACGGTCAGCGTAGTGGAATCGCCGAAGGAATTCAGCGACGCCGCGATGGTGGTGCTGCCTTGCTTTTTCGTGGTGGCTACGCCGTTTGAAGCGATCGTCGCAACGGTGGCATCGCTCGAACTCCACGTAGCGGAGTTGGTGACGTCGCCGGTGGAGCCGTCGCTGTAGGTGCCGGTCGCGGTGAATTGCTGCGCGCTTCCGGCGGGCTGCGACGGATTGTCGGGAGAGATTGAGATGCCAACGAGCGCCGCGGCTTGCACGGTGACCGAGATGCTGCCGGATACGCCGGTGTAGGTGGCTGAGATTGTGGTGCTGCCTTGTTTTATGGTGGTGACGAGTCCCGTGGAATTTACGGTGGCGGCGGAAGTGTTGCTCGAAGCCCACGTCGCGATGGTGGTGAGAATCTGCGTGGTGCGATCGCTGTAAAGGCCGGTGGCAGCGAGCTGCTGCGTTTCACCGGCGGGAATGGACGGCGAGGATGGCGTGAGCGCGATGGAGATGAGTACGGGCGCCGAGGAAGTGAAAGAGACCGAGCTATTGATCGAGCCGACGGCTGCCGTAAGCGTGACGGTACCTTGCGCGCCCGCGGTGACAAGGCCAGCGGAATTCACCGAGCCGACGTTGCCGTTCGAGCTCGAGTAGGTCGCTGAAGCGGTTTCGTCCTGAGTCGAGCCGTCGCTGAAATTTCCGGTGACGGTGAGTTGCACCGTTTCGCCGGACGGAGCAGACGGGCTCTGCGGCGTGATGGTGAGCGAAGTGAGCACCGGTCCGGACGAGGTGAAGGTGACGGAGCTGGAGACGCTGCCGTCGGTGGCTGTGATTGTGGCTGTGCCTGGCGCAACGGCTTTCACAACGCCCGCTGCCGAGACGCTCGCGACGGAAGAATTCGACGAGGTCCAGCTCACGGTGGAGGTCAGATTCTGCGTCGAACTGTCCGAGTACGTTCCGGTTGCGGTGAGTTGCGTGGTGTTGCCGGCGGCTGCCGTTGGATTGGACGGAGTGATCGCGATCGATTGCAGCGTGGCGGAAGTGATTGTGAGCGTTGCGCCGTTGCTCGTGACGCCGGATTCGGTGGCGGTGATGGTGGCTGAACCTGCGGATGCGCCGGTCGCGAGGCCGCTCGCGCTGATCGAGGCAGCGGAGGACGAAGACTGCCAGGAAACTTGCGAGGTGAGGTCCTGGGTTGTGCTGTCTGAGAAAGTGCCGGTCGCGGTGAACTGCTGCGTGGTGCCTGTAGCGATCGAGGCGGATGACGGTGAGACGTTGATGGAAACCAGCTCCGCCGAAGTGATCGCGACGGAGATGGATTTTGTCACGCCGCCCGAGGTGCCTGTGATCGTGGCGTTTCCCTGACCAACGCCGGTGGCGACACCGCTGCTCGAAACGGAAACAACGCCGTTCGATGATGAAGTCCAGTTGAGCGAGCTGGTGAGATCCTGCGTCGAGCCGTCGCTGTAGGTTCCGGTCGCATGAAGCTGGACGGACGTACCGACGGCGATCGACGGATTCGACGGCGAGATGGTGATCGAGACGAGCGTGGCTGGAGTGATGGTGATCGTCGTTGAAGCAGTGGAGCCGCCGTAGCTGCCGGAGATGGTGGCCGAGCCGGTAGTGTTCCCGGTGGCGAGTCCGCTCGAATTAATGGAGACGGCGTTCGACGAACTGGTCCAGGACGCCTGGCTGGTCAAATCCTGCTGCGAGCCATCGGAGAAATATCCCGTGATGGTGAACTGCTGCGAGGTGCCCGCAGCGATCGATGGATCGGTGGGAGAGATCGCGAGTGACGTGAGCTTCGCGGGCGAAATGCTGACGTTCGTGGTGGAGCTAACGCTGCCGAGTGTGGCGGTAATCGAGCCGGAGCCGACTGATTCGCCGGTGGCGAGGCCGGTGGAATCGATTTGGACAGCGGGGCCGGAACTGGACCAGGTGACGGAGGAAGTGATGTCTTGCGTTGTGCCGTCACTGTACGTGGCGGTGGCGGTGAATTGCACCGAGGTGCCGGCGGCGAATGTGGGGTTGGATGGCGTGACGGAAATCGAAACGAGTGTGGCGGGCGTGACGGTGAGCGTGGTTTGGCCGGAGGTGGAGCTGTAGGTGGCGGTGATTGTGGCCGAGCCGGCGGCCACGGTGGTGGCAAGTCCGCTCGCGTCGATCGTGGCGGTGGATGTGGAAGAACTCGACCAAACGACGGAGGCGGTCAAGTCTTGCGTGGTCCCGTCGGCAAATGTGCCGGTGGCCTTGAACTGTTGATTCGAGCCCAAGCGCGACGGACGGATTGGAGGGTGAAACGGAAATCGAGCTGAGCGCCGCGGCCGTGGCCGTGACGGAAATTTGCGCGGAGATCGATCCGAACGAGGCGCTAATCGTCGCCGAGCCTGCGGTGTAACCGGTGGCGAGGCCGCTTGAGTTCACGCCGACCACGCCGGGCGCGGACGATGTCCAGCTGACGCTCGAAGTGAGATTGGCGGTTGAGCCGTCGCTGTAATGTCCGGTGGCGGTGAATTGCTGAGACGTACCGGCGTGTAGCGATGGATTCGATGGAGAAATCGAAATGCTCACCAGCGTCGCGGTTTTGATGGTGAGCGTGGTGGAGGCCGTGACGCTGCCGGATGCAGCGGTGATTGTGGCGGTGCCGGCGGCGACGCCGGTCGCTAAGCCCGTGGATGAAATTGTGGCCGTCGAGGTGGCGCTCGACGACCAATTCACAGACGAGGTTACGTCTTGCGTGGTGCCGTCACTAAACGTGGCGACAGCGTGAAATTGAATTGTCGAACCGGCGGCGAGTGATGGGTTCGACGGCGTGACGGAGATCGATGCGACAGTGGCGGAAGAGACGGTGAAAGTGCGCCGAGGCGGTGACGCCGTTCAAGGATGCGCCGATGGAAGTGGTGCCAGCGCTGACGGCTGTAGCGACGCCGGTCGGAATGATGGTGGCGACGGAGGGAACCGAAGAAGTCCAAGCGACGGTGGATGTGATATTCCGCACCGAGCCGTCGGCGTACGTTCCCTGCGCGACGAATTGCTTGGTGGTGCCGATGGCGGCGGACGAGCCTGCGGGGCTAATCGAAATCGATTGAAGCTTTACCGGAGCCGCAATGGTGACAACCAGTGTGTTGGTGACGCCGCCGTAGGTGCAGGTGATCGTGGTGGTGCCGGGTCCGACGGCGGTGATCAGGCCCGCTGCGCTGACCGTGGCAACCGACGGATCGGAAGAGGTCCAGGTAGCTTTCGAGGTGACATCGATCGTGGTCCCATCGGATAGCACCGCCGTGGCGGTGAGCTGCGCGGACGAACCCGCGGTGATCGGCCCGCTGTCTTGGCTGGCGAAGGTGACCTTCACAGCCTCGACCCGCTGCTTGCCGGGGTTGGAATTCCCCGTGTCTCCGCAACCAGCGATACCGCTGAGTGCGACGGCAATGACAGCCAAGAAAATTAAAAAATTCTTCTTCACGGGATGCTCCTATCAGCTGCGAAGCGCCTCCAGATGCATTCTGAGTGCCGAATTTCCAGGAAAAATCTGTTCCGTCTGAGTACAGCCCGAGGCGTCAATCCTTATAGTTATTGCTTTTTTTCGGCGCGATCGCTTGGACGAATCACGCGGGCACTGACCAATTTGGTTTTCCTCATCGAATCTGATTTCATTTCGGGAAAAATTTGTGGGCGCATGACGGATGCCGTTCTCCCCATTTCGGTCTAGCGACGGCGCGGGTTTGTGGCATACTTCCGGGCATGAAAGGAAATCCGAAAGTTATCGAAGAATTGAACAAAGCGCTGCGCGAGGAATTGACCGCGATCAACCAGTATTTCCTGCACGCGGAGATGTGCGAGAACTGGGGCTACCGGAAGCTCTCGGAATTTATCAAGAAGCAGTCGATCGGAGAGATGCGGCACGCCGAGTCGCTGCTGGAGAGGATTCTTTTTCTCGACGGCAAGCCGGCGATGGAACCGCTGAAGCTGACGGTTGGCTCGACCGTGAAGGACATGATCGAAGCGGACTGCGCGCTGGAAGTGGCAGCGGTGAAGCAGTACAACATCGCAGTGGAAGTGGCGCGAGAGAATCAGGACAACGGTTCGCGCGACCTGCTTGTGCAACTGCTGAAGGACGAAGAAGGCCACGTCGATTGGCTCGAAGCACAGCTTCACCAGATCCGGGAAATGGGCTACGAGCGATATCTTTCGATGCAGACCGGCGAGTTCAAAGAAGAAGAGTAGGTCGCTCGCGCTGCCCCAGCCCTTTCGCGGCCGTGACGCGGCATTACAAACCAACCAAAATTTACTGAACAGGAAGTCCGGCGTCGTCAAACTCCTCCCTTAGACATCTGTCAGAGGCGTTCCGTGCCCTGTGTAACGCGGCCTTAACAATCATTGCTAAACGCGACGCTACGATTCGGGCCGCTCTCGGACCCTGGAGAAATGATGGCATCGGACGGAGCATTTCGCTGCGAAGTGGAACGGCTGCCGGAAGACGCGAAAGGAAACAAAGTTGTGAAAATGCAGTGCCACGGAAGACTCATCGCTGAGAACACGATGCAGATAAAAGATGCGGTCCGACCGCTGCTGGAAGCCCACGGGCGGATCTTCTTGGATCTGGGCGCGGGTGCGGCGCGCGACGCGGCACGTGAGGAACAACGCTGCCGCGCCTGAGAATTTTCATTACCGGCCGGAGTGAGAGTGCATCTAACCGATCAGGCGAGGTTTGCCGGCACACCAGAAGGAGACGAGATTGTCAGCTGCCGAAGGCGCGTCACAGGCCGTGAGTCCCACGCACGCGCTGCAATGCCTGGAAATCTGGGGCGGCAATCACCGAGTGAGCCACGCGCTGGAATTGCCGGGGCTGATTGGGTGGCTACACTCCGAGCCCGTGGAAGCGTCCGCGCAGGGCGGCGACGTCCACTACGTGTCGGTGTGTTCTCAAGGCGTGCTCTCGCGCTTCGCCGTCGCGGACGTCGCGGGCCACGGTCAATCCGTAGGCTCGTTAGGCGCAACGCTGCGCACTTTGATCCACAAGCACATCGATACGTGGGACCAATCGGAACTGATGCGCGAGCTGAACGAATCGCTTCGTAACGAGGCCGCGCACAACCAATACGCGAGCGCGATGCTTTTTGCGTACTATGCGCCGACGCGCGAGCTGGTCTTCACGAATGCCGGGCACCCGCCGGCTTTGTGGTATCGCGCCGATGCAAAGCATTGGGAATGGCTCGATTCCGGATCGGCGCACACGCGCGAGATCGAGGGTTTACCTCTGGGGCTGATCCCGGGAACCAATTACATACAGTCGGCAGTGCGGCTTTCGCAGGGCGACATCCTTATTCTTTATACAGACGGGATCAGCGAGGCGCGTAATCAGGACGGCGAGATGATGGATCGCGACGCGCTGATGGCGATGGTTCGCGAATTAACGGTGGGCAATCCCGCGGACATGACGAGGCAATTTTTAAAAAAGATGGAAAACTTCCGCGGCACGGCACCGGCGGACGACGATCAGACGTTCTGCATCCTGCGCCAAACGATACGTCAGAGCGAGCTGGACGGTTCGGCGGATACAGCTTCAAATTCGTAAAGCGTCGCGCTCATATGTTTTTCCACGCGACGTAGGCTGCGCCGATGAGCGGGCATTCGTCGTTGAGGACCACGTGGATGGGTATCTGCTTGAGGAAGTCGCCGAGCTTTTCCTTGCGATGGACGGATTCGACGAAGCGGCCGTCGCGCATCTTGGGCATCAGCTTTAGTGCGATACCGCCGGCGACGTAGATGCCGCCGCGCGCAACGCTGCGAAGCGCGAGGTTGCCGGCTTCGCTGCCGTAAATCTCAACCCACAAATTCAGAGTCGCGACGCAAACTCTGCAGGAGCCATCAAGGCCGCGCTGCGTGATGCCGACGGCCGGATCGACAGAGTGGTCGTCGAAGCCGGGGTGGCGCAGGGACGAATCGAGAAATTCGTGTACGCGCTGAAAGCCGCCGCCGGAAAGAATTTTCTCGGTGCTGACGAACTCAGACGATTTGCGGAGAAATTTCCAGAGATCGGCTTGCTGGTCGGTGTTTGGCGCAAAATCGGTGTGGCCAGCTTCGGTGGACATCGGCAGGTGGCGCGTGCCGTCCCAGAACATGACGCCTTCACCGAGCCCGGTACCCGCCGAAAGAACGACGGAATTGGCGTTGGGCACAGGCACGCCGGCGTGCAGCGTTTCGAGTTGCGTGCTGTCGAGGACTCGAATGCCGTAGGCAGTCGCTTCGAGGTCGTTGAGCAGGTGGACGTGGTTCAGTTTGAATTCCTGCGCGACTTTCGCGCCGTCCACGATCCACGGAATGTTGGTGGCTTGAACGCGATTATTGACGACGGGGCCGGCGATGCCGAATGACGCGGCGCTGACCGACGTGGCGTGGCCGTTCAGAAAATCGTGCGCGATTTCCTCGAGGCCGCTGTGTTCGCGGCTCGCATAGCGCTTGAACGCGACTTGCGTCAGCTTGCCATTTTTTACGTCGAACAAGCCGAGGTTGGACTTGGTTCCCCCCAAGTCTCCCGCCAAAATCATCGATTCCTCCGGGACGCGTGTCCCTTTGCGTTAAGCATTCCTTTTGAGCCGGCTGCCGATTCGAGATTAGAGCGGCCGCCAGCGCCTGCCGCCTGAGATGGTCAAATCGTTCGCTGCCGTCGGCCCTGCGCTGCCCGCCGGATAATTCGGGAAGGGCGGCGGAGTGCCGCTCGACCACGCTTCGGTAATCGGATCGACCAGCGCCCAGGCGGCTTCGACGCTGTCTGCGCGATCGAAGAGCGTGGCGTCTCCGCGGATGCAATCGTTGAGCAGCGTTGCATACGAGTTGCGCGAACTCGCGCCGAAGGCTTGCGAATATTTGAAATCCATCTCGACGGGGCTGATGTGCATTTGCGCGCCGGGAACTTTCGCGCCGAACGAAAGCGAGATGCCTTCATCGGGCTGAATGTTGAGGACCAGCGAATTGGTTTCCGTATTTTCGCCGCGGAAAACCATGTGCGGAGCGCGCTTGAATTGAATCGCGACTTCGGTGAGCGGGCGGGAGAGACGCTTACCGGTGCGGAGGTAAAATGGCACACCGCTCCAGCGCCAATTGTCCACGTGCAGCGCGAGCGCGACGAAAGTTTCGGTGCTCGAGTCGGGTTTCACGCCGGGTTCCTGGCGGTAGCCGGGGACTTGCTTGCCGCCGACGGTGCCGGGGCCGTATTGGCCGCGCACGACGGACTTCCACACCGATTCACGCGTGAAGGGGCGGATAGATTGCAGAACTTTTATTTTTTCGTTGCGGACGGCATTCGCGTCGAAATTTGCGGGCGCTTCCATGGCGACCAGTGACGTGAGTTGAAGGACGTGGCTCTGAATCATGTCGCGCAGTGCGCCGGCATTCTCGTAAAAAGCGGCGCGGCGCTCGACGCCGAGCGATTCGGACGCAGTGATCTGCACCGAGTCGATGTAATTGCGATTCCAGAGCGGCTCGAAGATGCCGTTTCCGAATCGGAAGACCAGCATGTTCTGCACGGTCTCTTTGCCGAGGTAGTGGTCGATGCGATAGACCTGCGTTTCGTCGAAAACGCTGAGGACTTTGTCGTTAAGCGCTTTGGCGGATTTCTGGTCGGTGCCAAAGGGCTTTTCGATGATGATGCGCGTCCAGCTTTTTTCGGCTTTCTTCTTCGCGAGGTTGGCGGCGGCGAGCTGCACGATCACGTGCTGGTAAACTTCCGGCGGTGTCGCCAGATAATAGAGGCGGTTGCCGCCGAGCTGCGCTTCGGCATCAATCTGATCGAGCTTCGCGGCAAGTTTTTTGAAGGAATCGGCGTCGTCGTAATTTCCTGCGAAGTAGCTGAGATTTTTGAGGAACTCGGCTTTTTTCGCGTCGTCGGCGCCCTGCTCGCTGCCCTTCGGGAGAAATTCACCGGCGCTTTTGCGGAAATCTTCGTCGCTCATCGCGGTGCGCGCGAATCCCAAAAGGCGAAAACGCGGCGCGAGGCACTGGTGCACGAACAATTCAAAAAGCGCAGGCAGAAGTTTGCGGCGGGCCAGATCTCCAGACGCGCCGAACATCACGATGGCGCACGGCTCGGCTGGAACTTCGCAGAAAAACCCGTCCGTCGCCTTCGGCGAGGCGGCTTTCGTATCCTGATCGGTCATTGGGAACCTCTCCGGAATTCGTTCCGGATAGAACGGCAGCCAGGCAAAGTTTTATTAAAACTCGGTTGACCCCTGAGAGCCTATCACAACTCGGCCAGCACTCCGTTACGCCGGATTTACACATTGTGAAAATCGGCCAAATCGGGCAAAAGCTCCAATCTTTACCGTTATCGGAGCGGTGCGCGAGGCCACAAAAGAAGAAGATGCACGGGGCGGGCGAGGGGGCGCAAATTTTTGGGGCGGCCGGCTATTCGGCGGATTTTCGGAACCACTGAAGCGGGGCGATGGCGTAATTGAGCTGGACCACCACGATGAACGCGATGCTCCAGTAGGGGTTAATGATGCAGAGAATCGCGCCGAACGCGTAAAGCGACTGCGCGGTGACGATGCGATGGCACATCGCGGCGATCATTTCGGGGTTCGAATCGACTTTGAGCAATTTGGCGCGCGTTGCATATCCCCATGCGGCGTAGAGCGCCGCACCGAGGAGGAAGATGTTGAACCAGTAGGCGACGAGCGCCGATTTGAAGGTGGTGAATTCGGCGAGCAGGCGCGTGGAGAACGGAACGATCGTGACGAGGAACAGGAAGCCGAGGTTGATCCAGGTGAGATTGCGGTCGGAGCGCTCGAGATGGTTTAACTCGGTCTGCTGCCCCACCCAGAAAATTCCGAGCGTCATGAAACTCATCAGGTAAACGACGAGTTGGGGCGCGAGCGCGACGAAGGCTTTGAGCAGGTCGTGCTCGGATTGAATTGCTTCTTTCGCGGGGACGCGGAGATCGAGCAGCAGGAGCGTCATGGCGACGCCGAAGATTCCGTCGCTGAGGGCGGCGATGCGCTCGACGCTGTGGCCAGCAACCCGGTTGTAGGCGGTGTTTAACATTTCAGTTCGCGCTTGCCTGCGCTCAGCGCTGTTTCGCGATCATCGCGCCCACAATTTCACGGCGATACCAGTGAGAGCGCCGAAGACGACGCCGGTGCCGAGGATTCCGGCGTAGGCTTTCAGCGCGAACGCGTCTGGGAGGCTGATCAACAGGCCGATAAGCGCGCCGGAAATTGCGGGATGAACCGGCAAGTTGGTGTTCGCGCCGAGAAATCCGATGGCGAAGCGGCTGAAGAAAGCCTGGAGAAGCATCGTGGTGGTGCGTTCAGGGTGATTACCGAAGACGGTCATGGCGACGTCCGCCGCGCCCCACGAAATTCCGCAGATTGTGCCGAGCAGTACGCGATTCATGCGCCGTACTTTTACACGTTCGCCGAAACAATCGCGAGGCAAATTTTCAGATCAGATGGATCAGGGAACCGCACTTTGCTGGCGCGCGGAGCGTAACTGGAAATCCATGCGCCCATGCTGTATCTTGAAGAGGACAAAGATTTTGGGAGGATTTCCTGATGGCTGACCAACAGAATACTGCCGCGGCGGCACCGCGCATGGTGAAGTGCGTGAAGTTGGGCCGCGAGCTGCCGGGCCTCGATCGCGCACCGTGGAAAGGTGCGATCGGCCAGCGCGTGTACGACAACGTTTCGAAAGAGGCGTGGAAGGGCTGGGTGGAGCACTCCAAAATGTTGATGAACGAATTCCGCCTGAACCCGCTCGATCCGAATTCGCAGAAGATCATGGAAGAGCAGATGGAACAGTATTTCTTCGGCGAAGGCGGGAAGGCGCCGGAAGGCTACGTTCCGCCGAAGCACTAATTCCGCGACGCCACGTCTGGCAGCGCTTCAAGTTACGGCGATCGGCTTGAGCTTCAGAACGAAACGCCGCAGAATCAAAAACCCGACGGGACCAGCGGTGCGATAAAATATGCATCGCTAAATTCTTCGAGCGTTATCAGAGGAGCGTCGATTTTCGCATGAGCACCTCATCGTCCAATTCATTCGGCACAAAATCCAAGCTTCGCATCGGCAACGAAGACGTCGAATTTTATTCGCTGAAGGCACTGGAGCGCGCGGGCGTCGGCAACGTGGCGCGGCTTCCCTTCTCGCTGAAGGTGCTGCTCGAGAATTTGCTGCGCCATGAAGACGCGCGGTTCGTGCACGCTGAGGATATTCGCGCGCTGGCGGGCTGGGATCCGACGAGCGCGGAAGGCGCAACGGAGAAAGAAATTTCGTTTATGCCGGCGCGCGTGCTGCTGCAGGATTTCACGGGTGTTCCGGCGGTGGTGGATCTGGCGGCAATGCGCGATGCGATGCGGCATCTTGGAGGCGATCCAAAGAAAATCAATCCGCTGCTGCCCGCGGAACTGGTGATCGATCACTCGGTGCAGGTGGATAAATTCGGAACGGCGAGTGCGTTTTCGTTCAACGCCGATCTCGAGATGCAGCGCAATATCGAGCGCTACGCATTCCTGCGCTGGGGACAAAAGGGATTTCAGAATTTCAAAGTGGTGCCGCCGGATACGGGCATCTGCCACCAGGTGAACCTTGAATATCTGGCGCGCGTTGTGTTCCGCACGAACCAAGGCGGCGCTTGGCTCGCGTTTCCGGATTCGCTAGTAGGAACCGATTCGCACACGACGATGGTGAATGGCCTCGGCGTTTTCGGCTGGGGCGTTGGCGGCATTGAAGCGGAGGCGGCGATGTTGGGCCAGCCGCTCTCGATGCTGATTCCGCCGGTGGTCGGCTTCAAACTTTTTGGCAGGCTGCCCGAGGGCGCGACAGCGACAGACCTTGTGCTCACCGTGACGCAGATGCTGCGCAAGAAGGGCGTGGTTGGAAAATTCGTTGAGTTCTACGGACCGGGCCTTTCGAACCTCACGCTGCCCGACCGCGCGACGATCGCGAACATGGCGCCTGAGTACGGCGCGACGATGGGCTTCTTCCCCGTGGATGCCGAGGCGCTTGCGTATTTGAAATTCACCGCGCGCGGCGACGATCAAGTGAAACTCGTCGAGGCGTACACCAAGGAACAGGGCCTCTACCGCACGGACCAGACGCCCGATCCGATTTTCTCCGACAAGCTCGAACTCGACCTCGCGACGGTGGTGCCGACGATGGCGGGACCGAAGCGCCCGCAGGACAGCGTTCCGCTGACGCAGGCGAAGCAGTCGTTCGAAAAAACTCTAACCGCTCCTGCGAAACACGCCAGCGTGCAGGACAACGGCGACCAATACGACATCGCGGACGGCGCGGTGGTGATCGCGGCGATTACGAGCTGCACGAACACTTCGAATCCGTCGCTGATGCTCGGCGCGGGATTGCTCGCGAAGAAAGCCGTCGCGCGCGGATTGCAGACCAAGCCGTGGGTGAAGACGAGTTTTGCGCCCGGCTCGAAAGTGGTGACCGATTACATCGAGAAAGCTGGACTGTGGCCTGCGTTGAACGAACTGCGTTTCAACCTCGTGGGCTACGGCTGCACAACGTGCATCGGCAACAGCGGACCGCTGCCGGAAGCTGTTGGAAAAGCGGTGAAGGAAAATAATCTGGTCGCGGTTTCGGTGCTGAGCGGTAACCGCAACTTCGAAGGGCGCATCAATCCGCAGGTTCGCGCGAATTATTTGGCTTCCCCGCCGTTGGTGGTGGCGTACGCGCTTGCGGGGCGGATGGACATCGACATCGTAAACGAGTCGCTGGGCAACGACCAAGCGGGCAAGCCGGTTTACCTGCGCGACATTTGGCCGACGCCCGCCGAAGTGGAAGACACGATGCGTACGGCCGTGACGAGTGAACAGTTCCGCACGCAGTACGCGGATGTATTCGCCGGCGACAAACACTGGCAGGCGCTGCCGATTCCGGAAGGCGACCTGTACGCGTGGGACGATAAATCCACTTACATCAAGAATCCGCCGTACTTCGAAAATTTGCCGCTGAAGCCCGGCGCGATTCAAGATCTCCACGGGCTGCGCACGCTGGCGGTACTGGGCGACAGCATTACGACCGACCACATTTCGCCCGCGGGATCGATCGGCGCGGATACTCCGGCTGGGAAATATCTGATCGCGCACGGAGTGCAGCCGAAGGATTTCAATTCCTACGGTGCGCGGCGCGGCAACCATGAAGTGATGATGCGCGGCACGTTTGCGAATATCCGGCTGAAGAACCAGCTCGCGCCGGGCACCGAAGGCGGATGGACGATTCACCAGCCGAGCGGCGAAAAAATGTCGATCTACGACGCGGCGATGAAGTACCGCGACGAGAAAGTGCCGCTGATTATTCTGGCGGGCAAAGAATACGGATCGGGGTCGTCGCGCGACTGGGCGGCGAAGGGCACGATCCTGCTGGGCGTGCGCGCGGTGTTGGCGGAGAGTTTCGAACGCATTCACCGCAGCAACCTGGTGGGAATGGGCGTGCTGCCGCTGGAATTTCTGCCGGGTGAAACTGCCGCGTCGCACGGGCTGACGGGACTTGAGATCTTCGAGATCGACGGACTGGCGCAGAATTTCGAGCCGCGCAAGAAGGTGACGGTGAAGGCGCGATCGACGGACGGCAAGGAAAAGAAAATCACCGCGATCGCGCGAATCGATACGCCGTTTGAAGTGGCGTACTATCAGCACGGCGGGATTTTGCAGTACGTGCTGCGGCAAATGCTCTAGCGCGTGCGGCGATTTGAGGCGGCCGCGGTTTGCTGCATCGCGCGTGAGAAAAAGGCGTGGTTCAGCCTGTAGTGACGGGATTCGCTTTTCGCTCTTTCGGCTGCAGTCGCAGCAGCGCGGGCGCTCCCAGGATAAAGATCGCCGCGAATACCGCGAAGAACCCGACGAACGTCATCCAGTAAGACGCGCCAAACTTCTTCAACCCCAGCATCGCCAATTCCGCGAGTCCAAACGACAGAACGAACACGAGAATCGCCGAGAGCGGCTTGGGCTTCAGGTGCGTGGCGCACTTTTCACAAACTATATGGGAGAGACCCGTGGAGGTGAAAAGCGCTCCGGCGGGAACGTGCTCATGGCACTGTGGGCAAGTCATGGGGCTGACCCCCTTTAAAAACGCGGCGCGATTGCCTGCATTCCCAGCAGGTAGGCGCCGACGGGCGCTAATCTAACACGAGTTGGACGCTGGTTGAATGCGTCAAATTTCCGGCCGAGCCTGTGATGGGGATCGTGTAGGTGTGGCCGGTTGGGGGTGGAGGTCCGCTGCCGCCGCCGCACGCAGACATTATGGACAGCGCGAGAATCAGGATCGCGAACGCCCAGCCGGCGCGAGAGAGGTTCGGCATCGCGTGCTTGCGTCGGCCGGCGGCGCACAACCAAAACGCTAATGCGGCCAATATCGCGACCGTAAGTTTTGCGGCGCTGCGTGACGTGAGCGCGCCCGGAGCGGAGGAATTGTTGGATGCGCGCGGCGCGATGCTTGTGGTGGTGATCGTGGCAGGCACAGAAACGGTGAGGCTCACGGGGGCGCCGGCCGTTGTCGGCGTCACGGGATTCGGAGAGAAGGCACAGGTGATTCCCGCGGGTGCGTTGGGACAGGCGAGCGAAACAGGCGCGGCGGAATTTCCCTGGAGCTGCACGGAAAATTGATAGGTAGCCGAGCCGCCCGCGCTCGACGTGGCGCTGGCTGGAGTGGGCGCGCTAAGCGAAAAATCGCACGAGCCTACGACGCCGATGGGCAGCGCGTTCGTAGTTCCTGCGGTGGGGTCGATGACATTCAGCGAGAGCGTGCCGCCGCAGAGTGTCGCGGATGCGGGGATGTCGGCTGTAAGCGTGGTCGCACTGACGTAGGTCGTAGTTAGCGCGGTCCCGGCGACGTTGAGAACGGATTGTTGCGTAAAGCCGTTGCCGGTTGCCGTGATTGGCGTGTCGCCCGATCCGGCGTTTGCGCTGACTGGATCGATGTCTGTGAGCACGAACGCGGGAAGCCCCGGCAACTCGATGCTCCACGCGCCGCGGCCGTGCGTGCCCGCAACGAGCATGCGCGAAACGTTGCGCAACTTCAGTGACAGCACTTGCACGTTTGGCAATCCCGCTTGCAGCACGGTCCATGTAGTTCCAGCACCGGCAGTCGCGTTGCCGGTCGCATAAACTCCAGCGTCGGTGGCGATGTAGATCGTGTTGTCAGTCGAGTCGGCGGGATCGATGACCAGATCGTTCACGGGAACGTCGGGCAAGTTGCCATCGACCTCGACCCACGACGAGCCCGAATTGCTCGAATAAAAGAGGTGGCCGAGGCCATCGCAGCCTGCGACGCCGGGGCACGAAAATCCGGAGTAGGCGGCGAAAACGGATTGCGGATTCGTGGCATCGACGGCAATTGCGTTGACCTGCCGCGCGGGCTGGCCCTTCTGATTCACTTTGTGAATGTCGGTGGCACCGGAAAGCGCTTTGGCGGATTGCCAGAGCAAGCCGTCCGACGTGCCCGCGTAAATCACGTTGGAATTGTTTGGCGCGACGCTCATCGTCGTTAGGTAATGCGAGGTACCGTCTGTGGTGAGATCGCTCGAAATCGGCGACCAGGTCATTCCGGCGTTGGTGCTCTGGAAGAGACGATATGTTCCAAAATAAAGATTCGAGCTGGCGTTCGAATCGAGGACGAACGGCGGAATGAAATCGGCGTTGTCGGTGAAGTCGATGCCGTTGTTGAAATCGATCGCGTTCCAATTTACGCCGCCATTGCCGGGAATTCCGTTCTGCGTGTTCTTGGTGATCGTGCCGGGACCGCTCAGGTAATTGCATGCGGCGTAGATTGTGGTCGGCGTTTCGGGATCGATGGCGGTGAAGCCGCCGTCCCACGGGCAGGCCAGCGTGTCTGCCCACGGAAGCGAGCCGATGTATTGCTGCGCGTCATTGCCCTGCGTGCCGCCGTAGAGAATCTGATCGGACGACGGATGCACGGACATGCCGGGATAAAACTGGGTGATGTTGAGAGAAGTGTTGGCGTTGCCAGTGTTTGTGTTGAGGTCAGCCCAGTGCTGGCTGCCGCTCGCGGTCCCGGATTGAAAGACGTCGGTCGAGACCCAGGCGCCGCCGTCGTTGCCAACGTAGAGCGCGATCGCGGAGCCGTTCGCTCCCATGGCGAAGCTGAACGAGTGGACGTGCGTGTGCGTGGAGGTGTTGTTGCCGCTGCCGTCGGCGGACATGTCGGCCCAGGAGTTGCCGCCGTCGAGCGAACGATAGATGGAAGACGTGCCGAAGGCGTCGGGCCCGAGTTGCGGCTGGGCCGCGCCTCCCGCAAAAACCGCGCCGCCAGCGGACTGCGGAAGCGCGGCGAGCGTCATCGAGTAGAAACAGAGCGGCGCGCAAAAATCCGGGAGCGGCGAGTTGTTCGGATACACCGTGGTGAAATTGCCGGTCGAGCCATCGGCGCTTAGACCCGTGCCGTAGAGCACGCCGAGCAGATTGTCCGAGGCGGTGGTGGCGTCTGCGATCGAGGTCCAAACGACGGACGTGGTCGGGTCGGAGCCTGCGGAAATTGCGAGAGAAATTCGGCCGAATGACGATGAAGTGGACGAGTTGTCCAGTACAGTGACGCGGTGCCAGGTGAGGCCGGCGTCGTGCGATTTGTAGAGGCCGTTGCACGGTACCGAGGTGCAGGAGGCGCCTGGGTCGGAGTCGCCGCGCGGATCGCCGAGGGCTGCGTACGCCGTCTTGCCGGTGGCGTCGCTGGAATCGAAGATCACATCGGTGGCGGGATTGAATGGAGCAGCATTCGCGGAGGCGGCGCCGGGTTGCGTGCGAGTCCACGTGGCGCCGCCGTCCGTGGAGCGCCACACGCCGGAGTGGAGCGTGCCTGCCGCGGCGTAGTCGGTTCCCTGCACGGCCGCGAGAAGCACAGGATGCGCGGTGCCGGGCTGCACGGCAATCGCGGCGATGTACGGACCACTGGCGTCCGGGCTTTGCGACGCAGCGGCCGTGAAGGTTTGATCCTGCGCCCAGGTTTGGCCGCCGTCGGTGGAGCGCAGCACGCCCGCGCCGTACAAATTATCCTGCGCGAAATTTGATTCGCCGGTGCCGGCAATAATCTCGCTGCTTTGATTGTGGCCGCCGAAATTCGCGCAGGGCGTGGAGACGAGCGCGATCGCTCCGGTGGAGAGCGACGGCTGCGCATCGGTGAGCGGCGCCCAGGTGACGGGATTTCCGGAAAGCGCGTTGAAGCTAACCCACACACCGCCGTCCGCGGCGCCAACGTAAACGGTGTTGCCGCTCGTGTCGCAAGGGTCGGCGGCGACGGAAGTGACGCGGCCGGAAACGTTGCCGTAGTAAACGTTGTTGGCGGTGGGCTGAGGGCCGAGTGCGCTCCACACGTTCAACTGTGGAGCGATCTGGGGCGCGGACTCAGCCGGCTTTTCCGCGAGGTGGTCAAAGTAAGTTCTGTGTTGCTCGAATGCGATCCGATTTTGCTCAAACGCGCGATTGAGCAGCGCGCCAGGAATGTGCCCGCCGGCCGAGGCGCGCTGGCGGAAGAACCAATCGGCGCGGGCGCGAACGATCGCCGCCGTGGCCGCCTTCGTTTTCGCGGTGCGATAGCCGGTGATTGCGCGCGAAACCCACGGTGCGCCGGCCGAGGCGATTAACGCGAGCGCCGCGCATGCGCCCACGACGCGAGACACACCTCTCCCTCGACTCGATTTTTTTTCGGGGCTTGCATCTGGACGTGAACGAACTTGGCCGCTACCACCAGACAAAGAGGGCGCCCTCCCAAGGGCATTTGCATTATATCGGAACGAAGCGGAGCAGCCAGCGCGGGAATGCTGTATTACGTTACCGCGGGAACCTGATTGGCCATAGCTCCGGCCATTTCCTGCCAGTCGCGAAATTGCGCGGCGATGCCAAAGCGCTCGAGATATCGCGGAGCGACAGACTGCAGAGGAAATTGGGACTTGTGGCCGGGGCGCCGCACGGCTTCGTGGGCTAGCGCATTCGCGATGTGGACGATACCGACGGCGTCGAGAGCGCCCTCCAATGGGCCCGATTCCGGCGTGTGATGGTGCGCGACGGCTTCCACGACGGGCGAGGGCAGCCCCCAGATACCAAGAAGGTACGCGCCGACCTCCGCATGCGAGACGCCCATGAGTTGCTTTTCGGCGGCGAACAGCGGCACCTGCTCGCGCGTGGCTTCGGCGAGGGCGCGCGCGAAGTGGCGCGGCGAACGCGTGGCGAGGACGAGTTTGCCGACGTCATGCACGAGGGCTGCCATCACGGCAATGTCGCGCGTGTGCGATGCGGCAGGGAGGCGAAGCGCGATCCTGGCCGTCAATTGAGAGTGCGCCTGCAACTCTTCGAAGGAAAAGCCGGGAAGCGCCTGCGTGTCGTTGATCATGCTGAAGACTTCGGCGGCAAGCACGAGGTTCTGCAGCATCTGGATGCCGAGGAAGCTTACGGCGGTCTTGATCGATGAGACTTCGAGCGGGAGCCCGAAGAAGGCCGAATTGACGAGCTGAAAAATCTTCGCGGAGATAGCGACGTCTTTTTCGACAACCGCGACCAACTCGGCGAGCGGGACTTCGGGGTCTTCTAATTTTTTCCGGAGCGCAAAATAGGTTTTTGGCAGGACGGGGAGATCTTTTACCGTGCCGACGAGGCTGGCGAGCATGCGATTGTTGAGAATGCGCGAAAGGTTCGTGGCGCGCTCGACGGCGATTCGCGCCATCGTGGGATCGCACGGCTTCAGCAAAAACTGGTGAGCGACGGGCACGGCTCGCAAGGCGCGCTCCATCTCCTGCTGGCTCGCAAGCAGGATGCGCACCATCGCCGGATGCTGGTCGCACACGGACTGGAGCAACGTCGCACCGTCCATGCCCACGGTGCGCGAAGAGGAAATGATAACGTCGTAGTTTTCCGCCACCATCCGCACCAGGGCTTCTTCGCCGCTGGCCACGTAGCGCATCTCGAATTGGCCGCGCTCTTTCGAAATACCGCGCGACAGGAAATTGAACTCTTCCTGATCGTCGTCCACGAAAAGCACTTTTCGCATCGTCTCCGCCTCATCACGGGAATGCAGTGCCGCGCTTATGCCTGAAACTCGCGCGAGCGATTCGGGCACAGAAATGCGACATCGATCGATCTGGAAGGGTGGGTTACGACTGCTTGCAAAGAGGAACTGCAACCCGTGCCTGCGGGTGCGCTGCGCGCGGAAACGGCCCGCGGCGTTGCGCAACCCTATTGTAGCGTCCGGGAGCGCGCCCTCACGCCGTACGTGCCCGAAGAGTTAGTCCCGGCCCGGGACACGATGGCCGCGCGAGTGAAACATGGATTCGGCGTGGCGACGGGTGATACCCTTTTGTACCGCGTCTTAAGCTCGCGGCTTCGCGACGACAATGAACCTGGCCGCCGCCATTCCGATGATTCCCACCGGCAACGAACTCACCGCGCTTTTAGTCGTGGTGTGCTTCTCCGCCGGGCTGAACGTGTACGCCACGGTGGGAATGCTGGGTATTCTCGGCCGGTTCAACGTGCTGGCCGTGCCACCTGCGCTGCACGTGGTGCAGGACTGGAAAATCATCGCGGCATGCTGCGTGCTGTTCGCGCTGGAATTCGTCGGCGATAAAATTCCAGTCTTCGATTTGCTGTGGAATGCGGCACACACCTTCGTGCGCGTGCCGGTGGCGGCGCTGATCGCCTATGGCGCTACGGCGCAATTGCCGCAGTGGGAGCAGATCGCCGCAACATTCGCGGGCGGGTTGATCGCGCTTGCGGCGCATGGCGGCAAGACGGCGGCGCGCGCGGCTGTGACGGCTTCGCCTGAGCCCGTTTCCAATTTTGCGCTGAGCGCCGGCGAAGACGCGCTGGTCGTGTTCCTCATGTGGTTCATGACGCAGCACCCATATATTTCCGCGGGGTTCGTCGTCGTGGGACTGCTGATCATTCTGATGCTGGTGCGCTTCGTGTTTCGCGCCGTGCGCAATCTGCTGCGTGACGCCGAACACGCTGTGACGCACAACCCTCCTGGAACTTACGTTCACTAATCGGGCGCGGCTCGCGCCAAAAAAAACCGGCTTCCCGCCTGCGCTGAAATCACGCCAAACGAAAAGCCGGTGTAGAGATTCTTCGTATCGTGCTGCGCTGAATTGCTTACGGCTTTTTCTTGCCGCCGAGCAGGCCTCCGAGCGCGCCCGCTGCCGCGCCCGCCGCGCCTGCACTTCCCTTCGCGGCACCGAGGCCGAGTCCCGCTCCGCCTTTTGCGAGATTGCCGGCCATTCCAGCGACATCAGGCACCACCTGCGGGCTCGACGTGGTTCCCGTGATGCTGAACGGAATTCCACCGCCTCCGCCTTTGTTGCCTCCGCCACCCATAAGACTGGTCAGCCCGCCCAAATTGCCCGAAGCCAATCCGCCGACGGTGGTCAAGGCGCCGGCAGCACCCGCGAGATTGGCGACCATGTGCATGTTGAGCTGGCCGCTCGCGCTTACCGTGCCTTGCCCGGTGACACTGCCGATCGACGGCATCACCAGATTCAGCGAACTGAACTGTGTGCCGCTTGGATCGTTTTTAATCTGCGCGGACAGCTGCTGAATCTGCGTGCCGCTGGAGCTGCCGCCTTTGCCCAATCCGGTGAACGCAGAAAGTGCGCCCAGTTTCTGGCTCAAGCTGAAACCGGCAAGTTCCGTGTTCGCTATATTTACGGGTCCGGCGATGGTGGGCTTGTCTGCCGGCCCGGTGATCGTGAGATTCGCCGAAAGAGTTCCGCCCTGGAGCTTCGAGCCCGACGGGAGCACGACGCCGACCGCGGGCAGGAACCCTTCGAGGTCGTTGAGCGGCATGTTCGATGCGTTCACTTTCATATTCAGCGAGACCGGATCAGTGGCGAGGTTGTAGGTTCCGGTGAGCTGCTGGAACGCGCTACCGATGTGGATGTCGCCCTGACTGAGCACGCCCGCCTGCGTTTTCAGCGTGTAGTCGGTGTTGTAGTCCACTTTTACGGGCACGCTCGAGGGCGAACCGGCGGCGGACATCTTGAACTTCGTGATCGTGACGGAACCCTTGGACTTCATGTCCTTACCGTCAGAATTCAGGTCACCTTTGAAATCGAGCACCCCGCCGAGGCCGGTGGATGGATCGATGAAGCCGGTCGTGGCGAGGTCGAGGTGCTGCATATCGACGTTGGCCGAAAGCGGCGTAAGCGAGGTGTCGGCCTGATCAATCGGGCCGGCCTTGCCGTCCACATTGATCGCGGCATTTCCTGGGCCGGTGGCACTCAGCTTAAACGGAAACGAAGTGGTGGTGGAGAGATCGGTCGCCTCGAGATTCACGTCCGAGTAAACGCTGGGTTTCGACTTTGAACCCATGGAGCTGACCACGATTTTCCCGCCGGTGAGGCTAAGCTTCTCGACGGTGAGGTTCGCGGCAGCGTCGGAGTTCCCCGAGCTCGAGGCCGGCTTCGCGCCGCCAGCCGAATTCCCCATCGTTGAATAATTCCAGGTGCCGTTCGCGGAATGAATAAGCGCCACCTGGGGATCGCGAATCTCAATCGAGCGCACTTCGAGGCGCTTCGAGAAAATCAGCGGCATCAGCTCGACGCCCACGGTGAGATCTTTCGCGGTCAAGAACGGCGACGAACTGAACTTCGGATCGTCGGCGATGGCTACGTCGCTCACTGTGACGCCGCCGGAGAAAATCGCGAGACTGATGTCGCCGATCGTAACCTTGCGCCCGAGCGCGCTGGTGAGCTGCGTTTCGAGAGTCGGCTTGAATTTGTTGGCGTTCACAAACATGGGCAGCGCCAAAAGAATCAGCAGAACGACGGCGACGATGACGCCGATGATTACCAACGGTTTTTTCTTCATGGAAGTCCTCCGAGCGAAACCGGTTTATGCCGTGGCCTGAACCCTAACGGGGAGCGCCATCATACTCCGCGAGGGGACGCGCGCCAAACGTTTGTTGATCGTGCACGGGAACGCGGCGGGCGGCGATATTCCACACGCGCCGCACCAGTGAGCGACGGGCGCAATGCCGGCGCTTTTGGCCGTTGCGCGGCGATGCGGTTTGATCCGCGCAGAATCGAAGCGTACCGCGGAATCGGATGCGCGACGCCCGCCCCGCGCTTCGCGAATATTCGCCGAAACCAATTTACGGTGGACACCTTCCGCGCCTGCATGCTACGTTTTTCTTGCGTTTGTTGCTCTTGTAACACCTTTGGAACGATGAAGGGGCTGCAAGTCCAAAAGACTCGCGGCCTTTTTTGATTTACGGCTGGAGGCGGTCGAGGGGCGCAAATAGCTTATACATGAAGGAAGTACTTACGTGAGAGAACAAGGAACAGTGAAGTGGTTCAATGCCAGCAAGGGATTCGGATTCATTCAGCGCCAGTCCGGCGAAGACGTCTTCGTTCACTTTTCGGCGATTCAGGCCGATGGTTACAAGTCGTTGAACGAAGGACAGGCGGTTGAATTCGAAGTGACCCGCGGCCCGAAGGGGCTGCAGGCAGCGAACGTCGTCAGCCTCTAGTCGTAACGGGCGAGCCGGCTCATCACTGGTTCGCCCATTTTTTTCGCCCTCGTAGTACCGGCTCCGCAGTCGCGAGGAACTTCGTTGAAACCTCTCCCCGAAGGTCAGTACATCCGACATCTTCAGTATGGACTTGGCGTCGTGATCCAATCCGACGAAGAACGCACGTCGATCGATTTCAACGAGCACGGGACGAAGCTATTCGTTACCAGCATCATGGTGGTGGAAGATGCGGACGGCGATCCGCCGAAGCGCAGACGCGCAAAACGTGCGAAGCGGACGGCGAAGTAATTCCCTCCAGTGGCGGTGCGGCTGGGCGCTACGCGCGTGTTACGTCTTTAACTTCAGCCCCTGATTCGCCGCCAGCGAGATCATCAAGCGCGAAACGCCGCTGAAGAAAATACTGATTCCCAGCAAGGTGCCCACGGCCCAATCGGTGTTCGCCGGCCACGTGGCAAAAATCATTCCTCCCAATACCAGCGTGATGATTCCGTTCAGCAGGAACCAGCTCGCGCCACCGGCTTGACGATGCTGCCAGTAGAGCACCAGTTCCGCGGCGCCCTCGAAAAGCAGGTAGCAGGCCAAGGCGAGCGTGAGCGTCCTCAACGCGCGCTGGGGATGCGAGAGCAGATAAATCGCAACCGCGAGATACAGAACACCGAGCAAAAGCTTGAGCGCCAGATTTCCCGTCCTCCGCGTGTACCACGCGAAAACGAAATGGCCGATGCCGGCGATGAGCAGCATCCAGCCCAGGAAGACGCTGATCGCAATCCCTGCGTGATAGGGCATCGCGATCGCCCATAGCCCCGCGAGAATCATCAGCACGCTGAATACTATCGACAGGCCCACGGCCTTTTTTGCGACGTCTGCTATCGTTGGATCGCTCATCATTTTCCTCGCTGGGAGTGTGGCACGAGCCGCTCAATGCCAGACGTTGCCTGAGCGAGCGGCTCGGGATGCGCCGGTGCCCATCCTTATATCACTGCTCGCGGCGGCGCCGGGGTGAATTCCGTGCCAAACCCGCTAACGCAGATCAGGAGCGGCTGGGACTCGTGATATTGTTTTCGGAATGAATTTGCCGGCGAGCTTGAGACTCAGGCGCAAGCATTGAACGCAATTTCCGTCTCGGCTGTACACCGAAGCGAACTCGATGGCCTACGCACGGCGCCGCAGAACGCAAGCGCCGCATCGCGCACTGTCGCCTTCGCCCGCGAATGTCCCGCGCGCGTATTCGTGATTTCGGCCGCGCTGCTCGCTCCCTGCTTCTGGCACCGCCGCATCGTTTCCTCCGATCTGGGCAGCCACCTTTACAATGCATGGCTCGCGCAACTTGTCCGCGGCGGCCATGTGCCCGGCGTTTACCTTGCGAGTCAACATACGAACGTGCTGTTCGACCTACTTCTCACTTCGCTGGGTCGGGGCTTTTCGCTGCCGGTTACGGAAAAACTTGCGGTTTCACTGTGCGTGCTGATTTTTTTCTGGGGAATGTTTGCGCTTGCGACAGCCAGTGCGAAGCGTCCGCCGTGGCTGCTGGTGCCGGCGATGGCGATGTTTGCGTACGGCTACACGTTCCACATGGGCTTTTTCAATTACTACCTGGCGATCGGATTTTCGTTTTGGGCGATCGCGGTGGCATGGCAGTCGCGCACCCTTGCGGATTTGTGGCCGATCGTACCGCTGTCAATTCTTTCGCTCGCGGCGCATCCGCTGGGGCTGGCGTGGCTCGTTGCAGGTTGCGTATATGTGTATGCGGCGGCCCGGATGCCGGGGCGATTTCACGCGATTCTGGTAGTGCTGTCGTTTGCCGCGCTCGAGGCGGCGCATTACTACTTCTGGCATCATTACGTGATCGAAGCGCAGTCGCTGCCCTTCTACTATTTCAACGGCGGCGACCAGCTGCTGCTTTTCGGCGAACGGTACAAGTACGTTGAGTACGCGTTCTTGCTTTTTGCAGTCTTCGCTCTCGTGCGGGATCTGATGCCGCAAAAAAACGTCTCGGCGCCGAAATGCAATTTCGCGATTCCCGGTGAGTTGTATGTGATCTTACTCGCCGCCGTGTTTTTTCTGCCGGAAGGCATCCGCTTCGAAGACAAGGTTCCGGCGCTGGCGCTTTTGTCCGGCAGGCTCACGTCCGTAACGGCCGCTATATTGCTCTGCGTGCTCGCGGCGATGCGGCCGCGGCGCTGGCACCTCGCCGGCTATGTGACGATCGCGATCGTCTTTTTCGCAATGGTGTACCAAGACACCGCCGTCGCAAACGGCATGGAGCAGCAGGTGGAACAGCTCGAGCGCACGCTGCCACCGAACCAGCGCGTGATGGGAACGATTCCTCCGTGGCCCGGCTCGCGCATTCTGATCCAGCACATGCTCGACCGGGCCTGCATCGGCTACTGCTTCAGCTACGGCAATTACGAGCCATCGACGGAGCTATTTCGCGTGCGCGCTACGCCGGGAAATCCGTACGTGATGAGCGATTTTGACGACGCCGCGGACATGGAAGAGGGAATCTACGAAGTGCAGCAGCGGGATTTGCCGGCGTTCGGAATTTTCCCGTGTGATGCCGGCGGCGCGACGCTCTGCATCCGCCCGCTCGCGGTGGGCGACATGATCGATCCGCGCGTTACGCCGGAAGATCGACCGGGACGCTAGCTCGCACGGCGAGCCATCTGGGGCGAGCGGGTCGTAGGGGCATTCGCGAGGCGCCGAGCCGATTTGCCACAAGATTGTCACGCCGTTGCGAGGCGCGAGCGCGCTACGATATGCTTTCCGTGCATCGATGACTGGCACCAACAATGCATCCGAAAACGAGGCACCATGAAAACTTCGCGATTCCGCAACCTGCGTATCCTGCTTGGCGCACTGGTGGTCCTGCTGATGAGCGCTTCCCTCTTCGCCGCTTCAAGTATTTACGATTTCACGCTGCCATCGATCGACGGCACACCAGCGCCGCTCTCCGCCTACAAAGGCAAAGTGATTCTGCTGGTCAACGTAGCGAGCCGCTGCGGGTTTACGCCGCAGTACAGCGCGCTGGAGTCGGTTTACGAGAAATACAAGGACCAGGGCTTTGTGATCCTCGGCTTCCCCGCCAATAATTTCGGCGGCCAGGAGCCCGGCACGAATGCGGAAATCAAAACGTTCTGCCAGACCAAGTACAGCGTCACGTTCCCGATTTATGCCAAGGTGTCCGTGAAGGGCGACGATCAGACGCCGCTCTACCAATACCTCACGACGACCGCTAATCCCGCGCTTGCCGGCGACATCAAGTGGAATTTCACGAAGTTTCTGGTAAGCCGCGACGGGAAAGTGGTGCAGCGGTTCGAATCGCCGGTGAAACCGGATGCGCCCGAAGTGACATCCGCGATTGAAGCGCAGCTGAAGCAGAAGTAGGCACGCGCAGCGGATCGCGGCGCAAAAAAATTAGCCGGGCCAACTCATCACGGCCACTCGGCGCGAAATGTTGGTCCGGATTTTTGTCGTCCAGACTTTATTGCCCGAGCAGGCCGAAGATCGTTACGCCTGTGGGCGTCGCGACGTACACTTTGCCGTTCGCGATCATCGGCGTGATGTACTTATTGTCCGCAAAACTGTCGCGTCCGTTTGCGGCCTGATTGCTGTTGTACAGTTCCTTCGAAAGGTTCGTAGCGTCGTAGGCGTAGAGTACGCCGCCGTTATTGTTTTGAATGGCCCACACGATCCCGTTCGATGTCCCGTTTGCGGAAATGCTGGGCGTCGCGCCCGGATATCCGTATCCGTCGGCACTTTGAGACGACGACGGCGTCACGACCTTCGCGTCTGTAATGGTGAACGCTCG
The DNA here is from genome assembly GCA_963702125.1 of uncultured Acidobacteriota bacterium. Lineage (GTDB taxonomy): Bacteria > Acidobacteriota > Terriglobia > Acidiferrales > UBA7541 > Palsa-295. Next base: position 134,232 of record OY969716.1, on the reverse strand, counting down.
AAGTGAGTCGTTCACCGCCGCATAGTAGAGCGTTCCATTGAAATACGCAGGCGTGGAAAAAACACCGCCGGCGAGACCGTTCGTATCGATCTCCTGATAGATCGCGCTGTCGTTGCTGGTGTTGAATTTGCCCATCATGCCCGTGGCGCGATTCACAATGTAGATGTGGCCGTCTTTACCCGCGCCGACGGCCAGCTGCCAGGTGTTTTGCTGCGCGTCCTGAAGATCCGGCAGCAAGATCTCGCCGCCAGAACCAAGATCCACGTCGCCGTTGGATTCCGAATCGGTGTTGTACATCGTGAAGTAGTCGGAGACGCTCATGCTCGTCGCGGCCGTCGCTACTTTGACGAAGCCATTGCCGTAGTCGCCCCTCTCGGGGAAACCGCTGGAGTTGAGCGTGTCGTCAAACGTCCCGTTGCCCATGAGGAAATAAATGTTGCCGGACGAGTCCGCGGCCGGCCCATCGCCCGCCATCCAAATCGCGCCATTGAATCCATTCGGCGTGAGGTCCAGCGCGCTCGTTTGCTGCAGCGTGGATTCGTTGTATGCGATCACCCAACCTTGATAAGGACCGTCGTCGCAGTGCGAGGCCCACGTGGTGTAAATGTTGCCATTCAGCAGGAGCAGCGCCGCGCGTTCCTTATATTGCATGGGGCTGAACGTCGTGGTGGTTGAGCCGATGGTGAAAGTGGCTTGAACCGTCGTGGGGCTGCCGCTCAGATCCTTTCCGGTCGTCAGGTCGAGAGCATGCAGGCGCTGGTAGTAGTTCCCGTTCGAGTCTTTTGACATCGCAACGACAAAAATCGTGCCGTTCGTGCCGGCCTTCGGATCGATCACCGGAGTAGAAGTCACTCCGATCTGCGGCACGACCTGATTGCAGCCTCGATTGTCGCTCGCCGTCTCGTTCGCGCCGAGCATGCTCACTTTCCAGAGCTGCGCATAAATGTCCGCGTCGAACGCGTACACCGAATCGTTTTCCGTGGCGACGTAGAGCACGTTGTGCGTTGCGCCATTTACAGTGAGGCCGCCGACGTAGAGCGGCTCCGCGTCAACCAAGCCGTCAGCGGTGATCGCGCCAACCTTGCCAAAGCCCGCTGAATTCACGTTCGTGGTGGTGAGAATCGTCTCGTTTAAATTTTGCCCGGTGCGAGCAACGTCATTGTGGTACGTCAGCACGTTCACGTTGCTGGCCTGCGTCGCGACGTTCACAGTGAGCGTGACCTTGTTGCTCGTGGCGCTTCCCGTGCCGTTGCTTACCTCCACATAAACCTGTTGGCCGCTTTGTGACGTCGTTGTGTTCGCAATCGAGAACGTCGCCGAATTTGTTCCCGACGCCGCGTTATTGAGATACCACTGGTATGCGAGAGGCGCGGTGCCGGTGGCCGCCACGGTAAACGTTGCCGTCTGCCCTGCCGTCACGGTTTGCGCAGCGGGCTGCGTCGTGATCGATGGCGCCGTCGCCGCAGCATTCACCATGAGCTTCACGGTGTTGCTCGTCGCGATGCCGGCAGAGTTCGTCACAGTGACATAGACTGGCTCGCCGCTTTGCGACGTCGTCGTATTCGCGATCGCGAATGTGGAGGAATTCGTTCCTGACGCCGCGCCGTTGAAATACCACTGGTACGTGAGTGGCGCCGTGCCAGTTGCCGCCACAGTGAACGTCGCGGTCTGGCCCGCGGTCACCGTTTGCGCGGCGGGCTGCGTCGTGATCGATGGCGCCGTCGCCGCGGCATTCACCATGAGCTTCACGGTGTTGCTCGTCGTGTTGCCGGCAGAGTTCGTCACAGTCACATAGACTGGCTCGCCGTTTTGCGACGTCGTCGTATTCGCGATCGTGAATGTCGAGGAGTTCGTTCCTGACGCGGCACCGTTGAAATACCACTGGTACGTGAGTGGCAGCGTGCCAGTTGCCGCCACGGTGAACGTCGCGGTCTGGCCCGCGGTCACCGTTTGCGCAGTGGGCTGCGTCGTAATCGACGGCGCAGTAGCGGCAGCGCTTACAGATAATTTCGCCATCGTGCTGGTCGCGGTGCCCTTCGAATTGCTCACCGTCACGTAAACGGCCGCTTGGTCCTGGCTCGACGTAACCGAAGCGATCGTGAACGTGCTGGCGTTTGTACCCGCGGGCGCGCCATTCAGAAACCATTGATACGTGAGTGGTGCGGATCCCGCAGCCGCCACACCAAACGTCGCGGACTGCCCAAGCGTGACCGACTGGTTCGCCGGCTCTTGAGTGATCGAGGGCGCGATCTCGGTGCCGCCGTTGGATCCACCCGGCATCGAGGCACACGCCGACAGCATCGCGAGCCCCATCATCGCGGCAATTCGCAGCACAAATTCACGGTGAGATCGCAAACAGCTTCCTCCGGTCCCTCAGCGGCCCTGATTTATAAATCGAGTCTCAGCACGTGGCAGGCCACCCCTTCGATGCGCGAACCCTGAGAAAATGCTACGCGCTGTCTCGATGCGTGACACCTGTCCTGCCGGTCAGTTTTTGACCAACGGTCTTACGCTCTACATAATGCGCGCGCGCGAATGGCAGCCGTAAAAGGCTCCACATCAGCGGTTTAAACTGCTACCCAAACTCGGACGCGCTGACGAGTGATGCGCGAATCACGCAGTCCGTTATGCGCACACCGCAACGATTTTCGCGCAATTTCGAGGCGCTATGAAGGAAAGCTGCGGACGCGTGTGCGGAATGGGAAACTGGCGTGCTAGACCGGCGAAGCTGCGGCCAATTCTTCCATCAGCGCGTCGCGCAGCCGGTTCTGATGCTCCGGCGTCAGCTTCGCGCCACCGGACGTGAGATAGAAAACGTCGATCGCCATCTGCCCCTCGGTTTCGATTAGCGCAATTTCGATGTTGCAGTTTTCCTGCGACAGCTTCGCGCTGATGCGATGCAGCAAACCGGGTTGGTCCTGCGCAAGCACTTCGATCAGCGTGCTGTGCTCGGAACACGTGTCGTCAAACGCGATCTGCGTGGGCACGATCACCTTCGGCGTCGGGATCTTTTGCGAGCGCAGGCGTTCGCGCAACATTTTCGCCAGATCCGCCTTGCCGGTGAGCACGTCATGCAGGCTCTGCTTGAATCGCTCCCACTCCGGCAGATTCAGCTCGAGCGTGCGGAAGCGATCGGTGAAATTGAAAGTATCGACGACGATCCCGTTCTGATTCGAATACGCCGCCGCCTTCACGATGTTCATGCCCCAGGATGCGAGCACACCGGCGACGCTGGCGAACAGTGACGGACGATCGACCGTCACGAGGGCGAGATCGAACCAGTGCCGCCCTCGCTTGAGGCCGATCTGCACGTTGTCTTTTCCGAGTTCACCGGCCATGCCTACGTGGGCCAGTACTTCTTCCACGCTGTGCGTGCGCAGGTAGCGCCGCGGCAATCCTTCGAGAAACGTGGCGAGTTTTTTCCCGGCCGCGGGAGCGAGCGTGCGCAGGTGCGCAAGCGTCTCGTCGTCTGCGGCGACGTGCAGACGCTCATCGACGCTACGAATCATGTAATTCGCTGTGCCGATGTAGAGCTGCCAGATGTTTTCCGCTTTCCACGGCGTGAGCGCTTCGGGATTCACGGCTTTGATGTCCGCATACGTCATCAGGCACAGCATCTTCAGGCGCTCAGGCGTTTCCACGCGCTCGCCGAATTGCCGCACCACTTCCGGATCGAAGATGTCGCGGCGCAGAGTCGCGCTCATCTCCAGATGTTTGCCCACCAGGAACAGCACGGTGTCGCGATCGAGTTCGTCGAGGTCGAGCCGCGCGATGCAGGTCTCGGCGATTTCGGCGCTCGCCTTCACGTGATCGTCGGTCTTTGCGGCTTTCCCTGTGTCGTGTAAGAGCAACGCGAGGTACAGAAGATCCGGCTGCTCGAGTTCTTCCAGCAGTTCGGCGTAGCGCTGGTCCCACTTCGATTGCGACTGGCGCAGCCTGTGCAGATTTTCGATCGCGACGAAGGTGTGCTCGTCCACAGTGTAGCGGTGCGAGTAATCGCGCACGACGAGTGAATCAATGCCCGCCAGCTCCGGCAGAAACAGTGTGAGCACGTGCAGCGAATGCATCGCGCGCAACGCGTCCGCGGCGTGCGGAGCCACCAGAATTTCCTGCAGCGTGTGCCAAGCTTCCACGCCCTCCGGAGGATTCGCGGCAAGCTCCGGCAGCGCGCGCTCGATCTGCACCTCTGTGGTGGAACTGAGCGTCAGCCCGTGGCGCGCCTGAAAGCGAAACATGCGCAGCAGCGCATCTGGATCGCGCAACGCATCCGGCTGCTGCACGAAAATCATTCCATCCACCACGGAGAATTCCGGGTTTGAGAGGCGAGCCTGCAGGTGCTGAAACTGCCCGAACAGAGATGGCCGCGCGGATGGGCTTTCCTCCAGCAGCTTCACGCACACGCGTGAAATCGCTCGCGCATTTCCGAAGTAAATGCGCATCCAGTCCGCCGCGGAAAGCTCGCCTCCCGCGGCGCGCGCGCCCACTTTCTGCGACGCAGCGTCGTTCTGCGCTTCCCAGGTGAGCGTGTTGTCGTCGCGGTTGTGCCGGAAATGCAGGAAGCAACGCACGGACATCAGGAATTCCAGCGCCGCCTCGAACTGCTTGCGGATCGTCAACGGCAGCTGATTTTCTTCCTTTGGCCAGTCGCGCTGCAGCTCCATCGCGGAAATAAGCGAGAGCCAGTGCGCGACGTTGTAGTCGCGCAGGCCGCCCGGTGCGTCCTTCAAATTGGGTTCGAGGTGAAATACGGTGTCGCCAAATTTCGCGTGGCGCACGCGCGTAATCTCCGCGAGGCGCTGCACCAGCGGCTTCACCTGCTTCGCCACCAGATTGGGAATCGAATTGTGGAGCCGGGAATAGAGCGCTCGGTCGCCAGCGAGGAATCGCAGGTCGAGCAGCGAAATCGTGAACTCGGGGTTATCGGCGTCAAACTTCTCGCATTCCGAGAGTTTTCGCGTCGTCGGGCTCAGGCGCATCCGCAGGTCCCAGATCTCCTGCGAAAATTTGCGGATCGCATCTTTGTATTCGCGTTCGGATTTATCCGCGGAGTGAAGGAAAAGAATATCGACGTCAGACTGCGGAAACAGCCACTTCCGTCCGAAGCCGCCGACCGCTACGAGCGCCAGATCGTGCGGGCCATCGTCGTCCGAGGAAACCACGGACTTCCAAAGGCGGAGCGCGATCGATTCCACCAGCGTCGTGCGCGCCTGCACCGCCGCGCGGCCGTTGCCGGACGACAAAAATTCATCTTTGATGCGAGCGGATTCCTGCGTGTAGAAATCGCGAAGCTCGTTCCCCAGCGATGTGCCAGTGGACATGCGGCTCAAACTTCGAGAACTTTAACCGTGCGCCCGCCGAAGCGGCAATCCAATAAACGAATGACGCGGATTGCGAATGTGGATGGAATTCCGGTTCCGCTTCCGGCCTTTAGCGCGACCGCCCGAGCTAGCGCTTTTTCGCGGCGTGGCCGTCTTCGTTGGCTGCGACTTGCTGGCGGAGCATGGTCACAAACGCGGCGGCGGCGCGCGGCAGCGTGCGATCGCGCCGGTAAACCAAGCCCAACTCACGCGTCAGCTCAACGTCTGAAATCGGCACGAGCTTCGCTTCGCCCGAGCGCACTTCGTCGCGCGCAAAGCTCTCGCTGATGATCGAAACACCCAGGTTCGCCGCCACAAAGCGCTTGATCATGCCGACGCTCGCAAGCTCCATCGTGATGCGAAGCTTCGATCGGTACGGGCGGAAATACTTATCGAGCAGCTGGCGCGTGTAGCCAGTCTTCGGCAGGATTTGCGGCTGGTCCGCCACTTCGTTCATTGTCACGCTTTTCGCGCGCGAAAGCGGATTCGAAGACGAAACGAGCAGCATCAGGCGGTCACGGAAAATCGGATGGATTTTTAGGCTCGGCGAGCGCACCGGCAGCGTCACGATGCCCACGTCCACCGATCCATCCTCGATTTTCTCCACCACTTTGCGGCTGAAATTGCGATAGATGCTGATCTGCACCGACGGATAGTGCTTGTGATACTCGCCAAAAATATCGGGCAACACGTAGAGGCAGGTCGCCTCGTTCGCGCCGATGGAAAGAACTCCGCGCGGCGAACTCGAAAGGTCCGCCACAGCGCGCAGCGATTCGTCTTTCAGCGCGAGCAGACGCTTTGCGTAAATCACCAGCGATTCGCCCGCAGCCGTAAGCCGCACGGATTTTCCTACGCGGTCAAAAAGTTTCTGCCCGTACTCCTGCTCGAGTTGACGGATCTGCGCGCTTACCGCGGGTTGCGAACGGAATAATTTCTGACCGGCGCGCGAAAAACTGCCTAATTTTGAAATCTCGAGGAAGGTTGTAAGGTGGTCAAAGTCCATGTTGAGTTGTAGGAGTATAGCAGAATGGGGCCGGATTCGGTCAGGCGCTTACGCTCGGGAGCCCGGAAAAATCGCGAAAATCGCCATTAAATACCGTTAACGCTCTCAGTGTACGACGGGCGGCCCGGGAGATGCGGCCGTCGCGGTGCGGCGCGTGACTTGCATCACCACGGCCTTATCCTCGCGCTTCGACCAGCGCTCCACAATCGGCGCCCACGTTTGCTCCACGGGGCACGGCAAATTCACAGGCTCGAGCCGCACCAGCAGTGAGCTCCAATTCGAAGATTTCAAGATGCGCCGCGCCTTCGGGCTGTCTGTGAGGCGCACGTGTTCGGTGAGCGCCTCGCGAAGCCACACGCGCTCCTGTTCGCCGATTTCCGCGCGCCGCACAAATTCCGCGTTGAAGTCCGTATCCGCGAGCGATTTCTTCAGCGCATACACAAGCCCGCCCGTCATACCCGATCCAAAATTAATTCCAGTGCGGCCGAGCATTAGCACCACGCCCGCCGTCATGTATTCGCAGCCGTGCTGGCCAACGCCTTCCACTACGGCGAGCGCGCCGCTATTGCGCACGGCAAATCTTTCTCCGGCGCGGCCTGCGATATAAAGCTCGCCGCTCGTCGCGCCGTAGAGCACCGTGTTGCCCGCGAGCACGTCGCCGCGCTGCGACGCATCGGGACCGGCCGTGATCGCAATCGTTCCGCCGCTAAGCGATTTGCCGACGTAGTCGTTCGCTTCGCCCTTCAGCCGGAAGCTCACGCCTGGGATCAGAAAGGCGCCGAAGCTCTGCCCCGCCGCTCCGCGAAACTCGCAATGAATCGTGTTGTCGCCCAGGCCAGCGTATCCCGTGCGGCGCAGGATCTGTCCGCTCAAATGCGCGCCCACGCTGCGATCGGAATTTGCGATGTGAAGTTCGGCCGGCTTCACGGAACTGGTACCCGCCTGACCGAGCGCGCGCGACAATTCGTGATGCACGCCTTTGCCGTCGATCAACATTCCCTTCGATTGCGTCGTGGTATTCGCAATCGGCGCGAGTAGCTCCGCAAACGCTGCAGCCGCTTCTTTCGTACGCGGACGGAGGAATTCCGCCGCGCCGATGATGTCGTTAAGCGAACGCGCACCGAGTTGGCTCAGGCGTTCGCGCACTTCGGCCGCGACTCCGCGGAAATACGTCACCGCCATTTCCGGCTTGCCGTCGAATCGCGCGCGGAATTTTTCGTCCTGCGTCGCGATGCCCGCCGGGCACGTATTCAAATGGCATTGCCGCGCCATCACGCAACCAATCGCGAGCAACGCCGCGGTGCCAAATCCGTATTCGTCCGCGCCGAGCAGCGCCGCCACGACCACGTCGCGACCAAATTTGAATCCGCCATCGGCGCGAAGCCGTACGCGCCCGCGGAACCCGGTCATCAGCAGCGCGCGATGCGCTTCGCGCAGGCCCACTTCCCACGGCAATCCCGTGTTCTTGATTGATGTGAGCGGCGATGCGCCCGTGCCGCCATCGAATCCTGAAATCGTGATCACGTCCGCGCCGGCCTTCGCCACGCCCGCCGCGATAATTCCCACCCCGGCTCCAGAGACGAGCTTCACGCCGATTCGCGAGATCGGATTGATCGCGCGCAAATCGTAAATCAGTTGCGCGAGGTCCTCGATGCTGTAGATGTCGTGGTGCGGCGGCGGCGAAATCAACGACATGCCCGGCACCGCATGACGCATGCGCGCGATGAACGACGTGACCTTCATCGCAGGCAGCTGCCCACCCTCGCCCGGCTTCGAGCCTTGCGCCATTTTGATTTCCAGCTCATCCGCGCGAACCAGATATTCCGCCGTTACGCCGAATCGCGCCGATGCTACCTGCTTCACGCGGTTGCGCGCTTCCGGCTCGAATTTGTAAACGTCGCCGTCCTCGCCGCCTTCGCCCGTGTTGCTGCGCCCGCCCAGGCGATTCATCGCAATTGCGAGCGCGCGCACGGCTTCCGGTCCGAGCGCACCGAGCGACATCGCCTGCGAGCTGAACCGCGAAAGAATTGCGGTGTCTGGTTCGACTTCTTCGAGCGGCACGGGCTGTTCGCCCGGCGCAATCGCGATCAAATCGCGCACGGCCGTCGGCTCACGAGTCTCAGCAAGATCGGCGAACGCTTGATAGCCCTCCGCCGTCGGCGCCGCGATGTATTTGTGCATGCGCCGCATCAGCTCGGGCGAACTCGCGTGCTGCTCGCCGTGCTGGCGAAAACGGTAGAGGCCCGCGTCCTGCATTTCGGGCGCGGCAGGTTTAAACGCCGCGTCGTGGCGCGTGAGCGCGTCGTCCAAAATGTCGTGCAGTGATTTGCCGCCGAGCGCGGCGTCAGCGTCTTCGAAAAACTCATCAAGCACCGCGTCGTCGAGTCCGATTGCTTCAAACAGGTGGCTGTTCCGGTAGCTCGCGATCGAAGAAATTCCCATTCGCGCGATCACTTTGCGCAAACCGGCTTCGAGGCCGTGGCGATAATTGTCGGCGCCGCCCGGCTTTAGCGTTTCTGAAAGTTCGAGCGCGAGGTACGGCAGGACGGCGCTCGCGCCCACAGCGACGAGCATCGCGAGGTGATGCGTCTCGATCACCTGGCCCGATTCCACGAGCAGCGGAATCTGACACGCATCCGCCTCGACGATCGCTTTCCACGCCGCGGCCACGGCAAGCATTGCTGGCAGGGCGGCGCGGTCTGCGGACGCCGCCCTGTCGCTCAACAAAATCACGCGTGGCTGCTCGGCCGCGACTCCCTCGGCACTTACAGGTTCGTTCGCCGCGGCGCGTACGTCTTCGCGGAGCCGCTCCAGCGCGGCGATCGCGCCAGGAACCCCGGCTGCGGCTTCATACGTAAAATCAACGGCGCGAATTTCGCCGTGTGCGTGTTCGCGGATCTTTGCGAGTTGTCCGCCGTCCAACAGTGGCGAAGCGAGTACCATCGGCTTGCCGAGATGCACGTCGAGCGACATCACATGCGCCTCACGCAGCGGATCGATCGGCGGGTTCGTCACCTGCGCGAAACGCTGCTTGCAGTAATCCCACAGGGAACGGCGCGCGCTGGAAATAAATGCCGGCGGCGCGTCGTCGCCCATGCTCCAGATCGCTTCCTTGCCTTCGGTGCCCAGCGACTGGAAGAGCATTTTGAATTGGTCGTCGGTCCAGCCCAGCGCCGACGCGAGACGCTTCGCGCCCTCGGTTCGTGCGCCAGTGAATTCTGCCGACGGCTCGATTTTTCTAGCCGGCTTCCACCCGGTATTCCCTGCGCCCACCACCAGAATCTTCGCGATGTCGTTGCCGCGCCACACTTGGCCTTCGATCGGGTCGGCGATGATCATCTCGCCCGGACCGAGTCGCATGCGCTCGTCCACTCGCTTGTCTTCGAAATTGGAGAGGCCAACTTCCGATCCGGCGATCAGCAATCCGTCGGACGTCATCGTGTAGCGCAGCGGACGCAGCCCGTTGCGATCGAGCTTCGCGCCCACAAAACGCCCGTCGCTGAATACCAGCGCTGCAGGCCCGTCCCACGGTTCCTGCTCGCGCGCCTGCGTCTGCAGAAAAAGTTTCAGCTCCGGGCTCAGATCTGGATCGGATTGCCACGCCGGAGGTGTGAGCCGCAGCATCGCCGCCGCAACGCTGTAGCCGCGCTGCAGGTGAACTTCGAGCGCGTTGTCGAGACTGGCGGAATCGCTCACGCCGTTTTCGAGCAGGTGGCACCACTCCGGCGCACCGATCTCGCGCTGGATTTGCTTCTCCCGCGCGCGCATCCAACGCCGATTCGGGCTGATCGTATTGATTTCGCCGTTGTGCGCCACCATGCGGAACGGTTGCGCGAGCGACCATGTGGGCCGCGTGTTCGTGGAATAGCGCTGGTGAAACACGGCGAATGACGCCTGAAATTGCGCGTGGCCGAGGTCCGGATAGAATTCGCGCAACTGCCACGGAGCGAGCAGCCCCTTGTAAACCACCGACCTCGACGAAAGTGAACAGAAGTACGTACCCGGCACACCCTCAGCTTCCACTTTTTTACGCAGAAGGAAAAGCTGCCGCTCGAATTCATCGCCGGTTTTATCCGACGCGAAGAAACTTTGCTGAATCGTGGGGAGAGTCGCTGCCGCGGAAGGGCCGAGAATCGAAGAGTCCACCGGAACTTTGCGCCAGCCGCTACAGCGAACGCCGCACAGCTTCGCCAGCTTCTTGATCGCCGCGCGCGCTTCGTTTTCCTGGCCGGGCGGCAGAAACGTCATGCCGACGCCAAATTCCACCGGCAACGTGATCCGATCTTCTTTCGCGCGCGCCCGGAAAAATTCTTTGGGGATCGGCAGCAGCAATCCGGCGCCGTCTCCGCTCGATCCATCGGAGTCCACGCCTCCGCGATGCGTCAAACGCACGAGCGCCGTGAGCGCGCGTTCGATCACATCACGCGAGCCGAGGCTGCCCATCTGCGCCACAAAGCCGACACCACAGGCGTCATGGTCGGGATGTGCGTTGAAGCGCGCATTTCGCATTCTCCATTACTAACTCGCGGCGGCTCCGCAAGTACAATCGTGAACGTGAATGCATCCGATAAGAATTTGCCGTGGTACCTGGAGTACCCGCCCGCGCGTGTTTTGCGTTTAAATTTCCTGCACTCTTATGCGCTCGCCGGAGCAACTTTTTAATAAATATGCACAGCCGCTGAAACACGAATGCATCCCATCAATTTTATGACGGCGTTCCGCAGCGCCCTTGCCTGCTACAGTCCCTGCCATGTCGGCGTCGCCGGCCAAGATGACTCAGTCAGGCATCTTCGCGGGCTACAACACGGGCGGGTTTTACGACGAGATGTTCGCCGACGACGGAGAGGTGCGTCCGCACTACGCGAAGCTTTTCCACAAATTCGCGTCGATGGTGCCCGCGCAGTTTGAAGAGCGTCGCAAGCTCGCCGATCTCTCGTTTCTCCTGCAAGGCATCACGTTCACGGTTTACAGCGACGGTCAGGGCACCGAGCGCCTTTTTCCGTTCGATTTGATTCCGCGCATCCTTCCCTATTCAGAATGGGAGCGCGTCGATCGCGGCCTCAGCCAGCGCGTGGTGGCGCTGAATCTCTTTCTGCAAGACATTTACGGCCCTCAGCGCATTCTGAAAGACCGCCGCATCCCGGCCGCGCTGATCTATTCGTGCAAACACTTCCGCCGCGAAATGATCGGCGTCGAAGTTCCGCGCGGAATTTACACGCACATTTGCGGCATCGATCTGGTTCGCGATTCAAAAACAGGCGAGCTATGCGTGCTGGAAGACAACGTGCGCACTCCGAGCGGCGTTTCCTACGTTCTGGAAAATCGCCTGGTGATGACGCGCACTTTCCCAGACGCCTTCCAGCAGCACGAAGTTCTTCCCGTGAATCACTACCCCGCCGAGCTTTCGCGCATTCTGCGCAGCCTTTCGCCGCGCTCCGATTCTGAAGCTCAGATCGTCCTACTCACGCCCGGCATCTACAACAGCGCGTATTTCGAACACAGTTTTCTTGCGCAGCAGATGGGCGTGGAACTCGTCGAAGGCCGCGACCTCGTTGTGGATGGCGAGATCGTTTACATGAAAACGATTTACGGACTGAAGCGCGTGGATGTGATTTACCGACGCGTCGATGACGAGTTTCTCGACTCGCTCACCTTCCGCGGCGATTCGATTCTCGGCGTTCCCGGCTTGATGGGCGCGTATCGTGCGGGCAACGTCGCACTCGCAAACGCAGTTGGCAACGGCATCGCCGACGACAAAGCCATCTACGCCTACGTACCGGAATTCATCAAGTATTACCTCGGCGAAGATCCGATTCTGCGCACGGTCGAAACGTATTTGTGCGCCCGGCCCGATCACCTGTCGCACGTCGTCGAAAACATTCACAACCTCGTGGTGAAAGCCGTCGGCGAATCGGGCGGATACGGCATGCTCATCGGCCCATCGTCCACGCGCGCGCGCATCGATGAATTTCGCGCAGCCGTGAAGGCCGATCCGAGAAATTACATCGCGCAGCCTGTGATTCCGCTTTCGCGCGTCCCGTCCTACGATCCCGTGAACGAAACGGTCAGCGGCTGCCACGTCGATCTGCGGCCGTACTGCCTCTACGACGGCCAGAAAGTCACCATCGTTCCCGGCGGCCTCACTCGCGTCGCGCTGCAGAGCGGCTCTCTCGTGGTGAATTCGTCGCAGGGTGGCGGCAGTAAGGACACCTGGGTCTTGCGGGGAGAAAATTAGAATGCTCTCGCGCATCGCCGATTCGATGTTCTGGCTCGCGCGCTACATCGAGCGCGCGGAGGACACGGCGCGCATTCTCGACGTCACATACCACACGCTGCTCGAGCAATCGCAGAATTCCTACCGCCTGCGCTGGGATCCGCTCATCGCGATGGCCGGCGAGGAAAATCGCTTCCAGCAGCTCTATGGCGAAGCGAACGCGCGGAACGTTTTTGAGTTCCTCGCTTTCCGCCAGGAAAATCCCAGCTCGATCGTCGAGTGCATCACCAAAGCCCGCGAAAACGCGCGCACCATTCGCGACCGCATCTCCCGCGAGATGTGGGAAGACATCAACGGTTTCTACTTCAGCGTCTCGCGCGTGAATCCGCAGGAAGAGATCGAAACCGGACCACACCGATTCTGCGAAAAGGTTAAGTTCGGCAGCCACCGCTTCCACGGAGTCACCGACGCGACGCTCCCGCACGATGAAGGCTGGGAGTTTCTCCGCATCGGCTGGTCGCTCGAACGCGCTGAGATGACCGCGCGGCTCGTGGACGTGCAGTACCACAATCTTCTGGACGCGCACTCGACGCTGGACGCGCCCGACAATCACCAGTGGATGGCCGTGCTGAAATCCGTCGGCGCGTACGAAACCTATCACCGCCAGTATCATTCGCCGATTGAGGCCGAGCGCGTCGCTGAGATGTTGATCCTGCATCCGCAGCATCCACGCTCGATCCGCTTCAGCATTTCCGAAGTGCAGTCGGGCCTGCGCGCGATCAGCCACACCACAGCCGGCTCCTATGCCAACGAAGCCGAACGCCTTACCGGAAAATTGCTCGAAAGCCTGCGCTACGACACCATCGACGAAATTTTCAAGCGCGGCCTGCACGGCTACCTAAGCGACCTGCTCCGCGTGTGCGGATCGATCGGTGAAGACATCGCTCGCACCTACTTCTATTACTCGGCGGTCGCATGAATCGCTACCACCTGATGCACGTCACGGAATTTCATTACGACGGTCCGGTGTCGGAGAGTTACAACGAAGTTCGCCTGCGCCCGATGCACGACGAGCGGCAGAGCTGTCTTTCTTTCCGCGTCATTACGAATCCGGATTCGCGCGGCACCGCCTATCGCGACTCTGCCGGAAACTGGGTGCACCAGTTCAACATTTTGAAACAGCACCACCGGCTGAAAGTCGAAGCCGAGTCCGTCGTACTCGCGCATGAAACTCCGGCGCCTGTAGATCAAACCAAACTCGCCGACGTCCGCGACAAGCGCGACGATTTTTTCGAGGACTACTTCGACTACATGGCGGCGAGCCAGTTCGTGCCGCACCTGCCCCAGCTTGAAGAAATTATTCGCGCCGCCGAGCAATCTTCAGACGGAGGCGCGCTCGCTTTCGCACAGGCTGCCTCGGATCTGATCCACGCGCGTTTCCGCTATGTGAAGGGAGCGACGCACGTGCACTCATCGATCGTCGATTCGCTCACCCTGGGTGCCGGTGTGTGCCAGGATTTCGCGCACGTGCTGCTCGGCGTGCTGCGCATGGGAGGAATGCCGGCGCGCTACGTCTCCGGCTACCTGGTGCCCGGAAGCACTGCCGAACCTAACGCGAAGCAGGAAGAAGTCATCGGCGGCCAGGCGTCGCACGCGTGGGCGGAAGTGTTTTCACCGGAAGCGGGCTGGGTCGGGCTTGATCCCACCTTGGGAAATCCCGTCGGCCTGCGCCACGTTCGCATCGCCTATGGCCGCGACTACGGCGACGTCGCTCCCGTCCGCGGAGTATATAAAGGTCACGCCGGCCAGCGCCTCTCAGTCGATGTCCGCGTCCGCCCCGCGCTCGATGGCGAGGGCCGCGAACAACTTTCAAACACCAACGCCGCCCCCGTCGAGCCGACGCACGAGACCGAACGCCCGCAACAACAGGCGCAACAACAGTAGCTCCACTCGCGCACAAAAAAACCGGCGCAGGATCCGTAGATCCGCACGCCGGCTTTTGTATTTATGGTATGAAGCGCGATTAATTCGGCATCAGCACCGTATCGACCACATGAATCACGCCGTTCGATTGCCACACGTTCGCGATCGTCACGGTTGACGTGCCGCCCTTCTCATCCGTCAGCACGATCTTGCCGCCAACTTCGCGCGCCGTCAGCGTTCCGCCGCTCACTGTCTTCAGCGTGGCCTGCCCGCCACCGTCGGCGATCATCTTCTTCAGCTCGGCTGCGCCGATTTTTCCCGCAACCACGTGATACGTGAGAATTTTCACCAGCGTGTCTTTGTTCTCCGGCTTGAGCAAGGTATCCACAGTGCCGGCCGGCAACTTCTCAAATGCTTCGTTCGTCGGCGCGAACACCGTGAATGGACCCGCACTTTCGAGCGTGTCCACGAGTCCGGCTGCCTTCACTGCCGCGACGAGCGTGGTGTGATCCTTTGAATTTACGGCGTTCTCGACGATATTCTTTGTCGGGTACATTGCCGCGCCGCCGACCATCGGATCCTTCTGCTGCGCTGCAGCACCCGATACACACACCAGGAACATGGCCGCCATCGCGGCCAATAATTTAGTCTTCATGAAATAATTCCTCTCAGATTTTGGCGTTCTAGTTCACACCGCTAGTACGCCGGGCGCGTCGGTTTGGATGTACTGATTTTTGAGACCAAGTTCGATAGTCGGCCCGTCCGTAGCCTGCCGCATGCGGCGCAGCCTCACGCGGCATCGCGCCGACAAAAATCGGGTTTGAGACGATCCACGGCACATCAGCACGCAGCAGCTGGTGGTGCGTCAGAAAAAATTCCACGCGATAGACTCCCGGCGCGGCCTCCGCGAGATCGACGGCGCCGTATTCGACGCTCCGAACCGGAGCTCCATCCTTATATAGGACCGCACGCACCGGCTGCTCGGCCGCATCCACACTGGCGCTCAAGCGAGCGCCCGTCGCTGCGAGTTCGCCGCTGTGCACCACGTGTCCGTCGCCGTCGATCGCGCTGAATGTAAATGCGCGCGGCTCGCCCGCTCCCCGCACACACACGAAAAAATCTCCCGTGCGAATCGCGCGCATCGGATCGTCCGCGTAGCGCCGATCGACGCCAAGCGCCGCGAGCGAAAACGTATCCTCATACGATGGGAACTTGAGCGCGCCCCACTTGCCGATCAGCCGGAACCCGCCGTGCGCGTCAGACGCGGCGAACGCCCAGACGCGGAATCGCCCCAGAAAATCGTCCCAATGCGCCATCGAGCGCTCCGGAAACGTGATGTCGCGCAGGAAATAGTAGTGCGAAAACGGGTAGTAGGCAGCAAGCAGCGCGCGCGAGCTCCACGACGTTTCGCGCAGCGAGGTAAACAAATTCAGAATCTCTATCCCTCCCGGCTGAAGGTCGGATTTCCAGTAGCGCCAGCCGTACTGATAGTCCGCGGGATACGCCAGCACGGGAAATGCTCCGGACTCGCGCGCGTTGTCCATCGCCTCTGGTGGAAACGAAGATGCCTGGAAGCGTGGAGCGGCGCTCGCGCCGAAAAAAGTGAAATGGCCGTCGGGAAGCGTGGCTTCCGAGCCGCCGAGTATCGTGACTCCGTCAATCGTGCGTCGGAGACTTGTCGCGCGCGCGTTCGGGTAGCCGTGTTCGGTAAGAATCACAGCGCTCACGCCGGAGGCTCGCGCCTCACGCGCAATTTCATCCACGCTCGAAAGCCCGTCCGATATGTCCGAGTGCACGTGATACACGACCCACAAAAACGCGTCCGAGCGCTCCGGCGAGTAGAGCGCGTAACGAATTCCCGTTGCCGCGTACATCGCGGCTACGAGCGCCATCGTGAATTTCAGCCAGCGCATTCACTCACCGAGCGTCCCTTCCATCCTACAAGCCCGCATCACGTCGCAGCGCATCTGCGAATCGCGTGCGAGCATACCACTCGCCGTTCACGGGTGCTTAAACTCCCCGTAAGCTTTCACGTCACCACAGACTTCGGCGCGCGAAGCGCGCTGTAGCTTAGACTTTCGAGTCTGAGCGGGACCAACTCTCAATTGGTCCCGGGTTCAGCCATTCCAACCTTGCCCTCGCATTCCCCGACCCGCTTCGACTGCACTTCTCTTTTGCTTCTTATCCCGCATATCCCTTCACGTCACCAGCACGCCCGCGCCTGTTTGCTGTTTTCGTGCGCGCGATGCTAACTTGGAGTTTCGACGTCCGGCTCGAGTGATCCATCCATCAGCAGCCAAAGGTGACGAAACATGACCTGGGGTAAGCGCCGCGCCATCATCATCGTGTGTTTGTTTCTCTTCCTCGGCCTGATCCTGTGGGCGGCCTTCCGCAGGCCCACGCTTGAACTACCGTCGAAGGGCGTGCTGGTGATGGACGTGGGCGGCGAGATCGAAGAGCAGCGCGCGCCGGATTTCTTCAGCGCCTTGAATGGCACCACCGAGCCTGTGCTGCATGATTACACGGACGCGCTGGACAACGCCGCGACCGACTCGCACATCACCGGCATCGTCGTTCGCATAGCGCCCCTCGCCACCGGCTGGGGCAAGCTTGAAGAAATTCGTACGCACCTGCTCGCTTTTCGCAAAAGCGGCAAGCCCAGCATCTGCTACCTGGGCTATGACGGGATCGGCAATCCGGAGTATTACCTTGCAAGCGCGTGCCAGAAGATCTGGCTCGTGCCCACGGCGCCCGTTTCGATTCGCGGCATGATGGCGCAGGCAACTTTCTTTCGCGGCACTCTCGATAAATTGAAAGTGGTGCCGGAGTTCTACCACATCGCCGAATTCAAAACGGCCGGCAACACGTTCACGGAGAAAAAATTCACGCCCGCGCATCGCGAGGAAGTCGAAGGCCTGCTGAAGAGCATCTACGGCCAGTATCTGGACGACGCGTCGAAGGGGCGTGGCATGGATCGCGCGGCGTTCGAAGCTCTCGTGAATAAGGGGCCATTCTCTTCCAGTGACGCGGTCACCGAAAAAATCGTCGATCGCCTCGGCTACTGGGATCAGGTGCAGGACGAATTCAAAACGCGCAACGGCGCGTGGAGCCCGGTTTCGCTGCGCACCTACAAAACATTCGTGAAAAACAACGGCGCACAGAGCGTCGCCATAATTCACGCGAGCGGCCTGATCGTTTCCGGCGATTCCGGCTCCACGCCCGGTGGCGGCTCGATCATGGGCGGCGATTCAGTGGCGGCGGACATCCGCGAAGCGCGCAAGGATTCCAGCATCAAGGCGATTATTTTGCGCGTCGATTCCGGCGGCGGCTCGGTGGTGGGCAGCGAAGTGATTCGCCGCGAAGTGGAACTTGCCAACAACGTGAAACCCGTCGTCGTCTCGATGTCGGACGTGGCGGCGTCCGGCGGCTACTGGATTTCGGTGCCTGCGCGGAAGATCGTCGCCGATCCGGATACGATCACCGGCTCGATCGGCGTGCTGATCGGCAAGTTCAACGTTTCCGGGCTCTACAACCTGCTCGGCATCAGCACCGACTCGATCGCCACGAGCGACAACGCGTCACTTTTTTCCGAGCAGCAGAATTTCACGCCGGCACAACGCGCCTACATCGAGAAATCGTTGAATGAAACGTACGGCGAGTTTACGAAGGGCGTTGCGAATGGACGCAAGATGACCGTCGAAGCGGTCGATAAGGTTGGCAAGGGGCGCGTATGGTCCGGCTCGCAGGCGAAGGAGATTGGCCTCGTGGACGAACTCGGAGGTCTCGATCGCGCGATCGAAGTGGCCAAAGAGCTCGCGAAAATTCCAGCCAGCGAATCGGTGCGAATTGAGCGCTATCCGCGCCAGAAGAGCTTTCTGCAACAGTTGCTCGAGCGCGAGAAGGACCAGCTCAACGAGTCGGAGTCAATCGAATCGTTCTTGCACAATCTCGTAGCGCACATGGAGCCGATCCAGGCCCGCATCCCGTACGACCTGCGGATCCGCTAGCCCCGCGTCGGGCGGGCCCCTAAGTCCGTCCTCCCCACCACCAGTAGCATGGGGAATCTTGCCGGTGTACAGTCGTGGCCCAAAATCTTCAAGCTCGATGCCAGCTGATTCTTTGTGTGCTGAAACGTAGCCAAACTTTGCGATATACTGAAAGACCGGGGCGCGGTACCCAAGTGGTAAGGGAGAGGTCTGCAAAACCTTTATACGTGGGTTCGATTCCCACCCGCGCCTCCATCGGATCCCCCAACGAAGTAAGCGGTTGCGGCATTGTTTGTTTCTTGTGTACCCGCCATGTACCTTGGTGTCTCAGTTCCTTGCGCGAGTGAAGGATATTGCGGAGGGAAACTTCTAAGCCCTGAGCGACGTCGCTGTGCGGTGGAGCATGCGCGGGAGAAGCACGAACTCTCCGAACGACATGCTTGCCGACTGGTGAAGCAGTGGCGCGGAACCCAGCGTTACGTGCCGATCCAGCGAGTGGATGAAGATGCGCTGACGCGAGCGATCATTACCCTGGCCAATGAGTATGGCCGTTACGGCTACCGCAGAATCACGGCGCTGTTGCGGACGGCAGGCTGGCAGGTGGGAAAAGATCGAGTGCAGCGCATCTGGCGTCGCGAAGGGCTGAAGATACCCAAGAAACAAAAGCCGAGGAGAAGACTCTGGTTCAATGACGGATCGTGTGTGCGGCTGAGGCCAGAGCGGGCGAATCACGTCTGGAGCTACGATTTCGTAAGCGCCATGACGCACGATGGAAGATCGATCCGCATGCTGACGATGATCGACGAATACACCAGGGAGTGCCTGGCGATTCGAGTGGCGCGAAGACTGGGCAGCTACGAGGTGATCGAGACGCTGGCGGATGTGATGCTGTTCCGGGGTTCGCCGGAACACATTCGTTCGGACAATGGCCCGGAGTTCATTGCGGAAGAGTTGCGGAAGTGGCTGAGGAAAGTGGGGACGGGAGCGTTGTACATCGAACCGGGCAGTCCGTGGGAGAACGGATACTGCGAAAGCTTCAACGGGAAGCTGCGAGATGAATGCTTGAACGGGGAGATATTTTACTCGCTCCGAGAGGCCCAGATCGTGATTGAGAAGTGGCGAGTGGAATACAACACCAGGCGGCCGCACTCGGCACTGGGTTACAAGCCGCCAGCGCCGGTGGCGTTCGCGCCGCAAAGGGCGGCTCTCCGGTCGCCTACGGCTCCCTGCGAGCCACCCTTTGCGGCCTCGCCCCATGAGGTTGTGATGTTGACTGTCCCACTCCCCGTGGTACAAAAACTCGGTCCGGTCAGTCGCCAGACGCCGCGCTGTCACCGACTAATCGACCGAAGCGTCAGCGAAGTTCTAATCGGGTTTCGCACTCAACTTCGCCCGTATAGTTAACGAATAATCGAGTTGGCGAATTGAAGTTTGGGACCAACGGGTTCAGCACGGTGGTTCTCGAACTAAGCTGTACCAGAACTGTACCAAAACCCTATGTAATTGCTGCCTCGGGGCTTACTTCGAGCGAGAAGCAGATTCCCCGAAATTATTAAAAACATTGAAAACCGGAGGCAAAGGATGGAGTCTTTGGACTGTCCGAACGCGCTTGCAAAGCAGGTGCGCTCCCAGCTGAGCTACACGCCCACGATCGTGGAGATTTTACGCTATTTAGCCGGGCGGGAAAACTCCGAACCCAAGTTCTGTCCGGAGTCGCTCGCTTGAGTGTCACGGCGTTGTGGGACCGCCGGATGGCGCGGGGTAGTCGATCCGGATCGTTGCGATTTCGTAGGGGTGAACATGCAGGCCAACTTCATCCTTAATAAGCGACACGGGAGTTGCGTCGGGCTGCTCCATCAGATTGGCGCTTTCTGCGGATTGTGCGCCCGCGGGAATTCGAAGCGTTACCTGAGAATCCTTCCCGGCCCATTCGTAGAGGCGGACGATCAGGCTCCGGTCGTCCTCGCTGCGCTTCACAGCGGTGATAACAACGTTGTCGTTCTGAACTTCCGCGAATGAATGTTGAGGCGGCATCGCACCGGCGTGGTTCGTGGCTTGCACCGCGATCAAACTGTAGTTGAAGTCGTAGCCGCGCCGGATGGTCAGTGCGTCTTTCCAACTTCCCGCATGAGGGTAAAGTCGGTAGGTGAAGCGTTGAGCGCCGCGATCGGCTTGGGGATCCGGCCATGTGGGAGAGCGTAGTAGCGACAATCGCAAGACATTGCCGACGGCGTCGTATCCGTATTTTGAGTCGTTAAGCAGGCTGAAACCGTGCGTGGGGTCGCCAAGGTCGGCCCACCGCAGCGCGGGAACTTCGAATTTCGCTCGCTCCCAGGAATTATTCCGCGTCGTGGGCCGGCCGATCGTGCCGTAGGGAATTTCGTACGTTGCGTGGTCGCTGTGCGAAGCGAGATGGAAAGCCGCCTTCAGCAACACATGATCTTCGTGCCAATCAAAATCATTCACCACGTCCAACGTATCGCTATGTGCATACAAAACGTAGTCTTGCGTGAAATGCGAAGCCTGCCAGTGGCGCTTCACCCGAATCACAGCGCGAAGGGGCGTAGATTCGAGAAGTTCCACGGAATCGGCCGCATCGAGACGCGAGAAAACCTGGTCGAAATCGGAATCGATATTCCATGCATCGTATGCTTTTGGCGTGTCTTTGAATGCGATGAGCTCGTTCCCGCAGGCGCCCTCCGCCAGTGACTCGTGTCGATCCCTTTTATCGTAGAGCGAAGTAAGGCAACCGGTCTTCGCATCAACGCTTGCGCGAATGGAGGAATTTTCGATCGTGAGGCCGTGTGCTTGCAGGTCGCTCGGAAATTGCCGCTGGCCCGCCAAGACATGAACGAGTGCGTAGCCCAGCGACGGAATTTCAGGAGACTGTACAAGCAACTCCGCGGAATTGGTTTCCGCGCGCCGGCTCACAATCTGCGAAGGCAGAACGTTTTGCTGCGCATCAACGACATACACATCGCCGGCGACCGGCTCGGGTATCGTGACTTTGAGCGTGACAATCGCGGAACGCGGCCACGCGAGCGAGTTGAAAATTAGCACAGGCACGCCCTCGCCGCCGAGCGTATCCACGCGGGCCGTGAGGTCGTCCAGCGCGGAGGAAGCGACCTCCCGCGTTTCCCTATGAATCTGGTCGAAGTCCTCGCGCGCATCCTGATATATGAGTCCAAGACCCGAGCCCGCGGCGAGGTCGTGAAACTGGTTGAAGAGTAGCTTCTTCCAAGCTTCGTCGATCACGTCGTGGGGATAAGGTTCGCCGTCGAGCGACGCAAGCGCGGCGTATTTTTCAGCGTCGAGCAGATTCTCTTCGCTCACGCGCATTTCGCGTTTGTGCCCAGCCTGGGTCGTGAAGACGCCGCGGTGGTATTCGAAGTAGAGTTCGTCGTTCCAGGTTGGGATGCGCACTTTGTCGCCAGAGGGTGGAGTGAGCGCGGGAACGCCTTTAGCGACGAGATCGTAATTCCAAACCGGCGACGATGTTTCCAGTTTGGGCTGAAGATCGTCAAAAAACGACTGCGCGGTGCCCATTTTGTACTGCGGAACCACCCTCGAAGGCTCCCTCCAGTGGTCGCCCTGGTCAAGCGTGTACCGCGTCGTGCCTCCGCCGTGGTCGCCCACTCCGTAAAGATCCATCATTTCCGAAAGGCCCGGCGCGCGCGTGCGAGCGAGCGAGAAATCGGCGGCGAGGCGCGATGGATCGAAATTGTCGTTGTCATAGTTGTGCGGAAAATAGGTAAGCACTCGGCTGCCGTCCGGCGACTGCCACCAGAACAATTTCAATGGAAGTTGATTGGTGTCGTTCCATGTCATTTTTTGCGTGACGAAGTAATCGATGCCCGATCGCTTGTAAATTTGCGGCAGCTGCCACGTGTAGCCAAACGAGTCGGGGTTCCATCCGATCTTCACGTCCACGCCGTACAGCTCGCGAAACGTTTTCTTGCCAATCAGGATTTGTCGAACCAGGGATTCGCCGTCCGGCAGATTCAGGTCCGGTTCCACCCACATCCCGCCGACAATTTCCCATCGCCCATCCTTGATGCGCTGTTTGATTTCGTCATTCAGGAATGGATACTTTCTGGCCATCCACACGTCGTACTGCGCTGCGGACTGCGTGAAAGTGTAGTCGGGATATTCGTTCATCAACTGCAGCGACGTTCCCCACGTGCGCCGAATTGAGTCGATCGACTCGGTCCACGGCCACAGCCACGCCGCGTCAATGTGCGAGTTTCCCGTCAGGTGGTACGAGATCCGGCGGAGTGCGGGGGCAAGCGCCGATAAGAGTTCCGTCGCTCTGCGTAAGCTCACGTCAAATTTCTGAGAGTCACCGCTATTCAACGCCGAAAGATCCACGGCCTCGGCTGCGCTATCGACCGCCGCAATGAATTCATCGCGCTGTGCTTGCGAAGCCGCAAGTACCGGTACCAAAATCGCAGCAGAAAGTAGCTCCTGGCGGAGATCTTCGGGCGCCGGTCTTCCCGCCTTAACTTCGATTGGAAAATCGATGCCGGTAAACACTTTCACGTCCACCGTCTTCAAAAGCTTGATGGCTACCGATATCTTTTCGCCGGGTTTGCAGGCCTCGCAAAGAACCACAGGCTCCAGTTCCTCTCCCATCGCGACCCGGCGGCCGTTGAAATAGACGATCTGGATCATCGGTCCGTTCACGTCGAAATGCAGAATTAACCAGATCCGGGAGCCCGTGAGGTCATAACCGTCGAGGCGCGCGGGAATTTCAATCTCACGGCGATACCACACGGTGTCAGCAGGCGCGGTGCTGCCCGGCCTCCGAATTTCCCATGTCCGATCGTCTAGGTCCGTCGCCTCCCCGTGCGCGAGATCGCCCAAATGAAACCGCCAATCGCCGGCGGGCAGCGTTTTCAGCGGCGCGAGTCGCGCAATCACATTTCGCGCAGTGGGAGAAAGCTTCGCCAGCGCAGAAGCCTGTATCGCAGATTGCTCATCCGGAGTCTGCGCGCACACTGATGGGACCAACAAAACGATCAATGCGGCCACACTCAAGATGCAGCGAACCAAAGCGGCACGCACTCCGAACCCGCGCATCTTTACACTCCCCGGCGGCAATTGTGATTCAGAAACAAAAACGAGGCCGTCCTCAAGCGAGAACGGCCCCGGTGGATTTTCGCGGCGCCTCGATCAAAACAGAAACTTTGCTCCGAACTGGAGAATGCGCGGAGCGTTCGCCGTCGTGACCAGACCGAAAGTCGCGTCGTTGAAGTTGCCGTCCGGCATTCCGAATTGCGCGTGATTCCACGCGTTGAAAAATTCGCTGCGAATTTGCAGCGTCTTGCTCTCGGTAATCTTCGTGTCTTTCTGAATGCTGATGTCCCAGTTGTTGATGCCGGGACCGTGAAAGAACCGGCGCGGCGAATTTCCAAGCTGCCCGAGCGGCTCTGCGCTGAAGTCCGAGGTATCAAAATAAGGTTGCCCCGAGCGCGGATTCGTGAAGCGTAGCGGGCCTCCGTCGTATTCCGGCGAGTCGTACGGAAGTTGGATCGGTCCCGAGCCGGATGTGCCGAGCAGCGACCGGTCGTCCGTTTCGAGCAGCGTGACCGGCAGCCCCGTCGAGAAGCGCGTGATGCCGCTCACTCTCCAACCCTGCGTGAATCGATTAGCAGCCAACTTGTCAAAGGGAAGCAGGTAGCTGTAGCTCACCACAAAGTTGTTCGTTGAATTGAACGCCGAGAGCGCTTTCTTCGTCGGATCAAGCGGGTCCACTTGCTCGCCGTATCCCGACCCGGTGTCCATCGACTTGCTGTACGTGTACCCGGCTAGAAATTGTTGGCGGCCGGTCACTCGCTTCAGCGTCGCTTGAAAAGAGTTGTAGTCCGAGTTGCCGATCGTTTTGAAATAAGCGTCGCTCGTGAAATTGATGCCAAGCGGCCCTCGCGTGCCGTTAATGGTTTGTCCGCCGGCCGTCGTGTAAATCTGGCTTTCACCGAACGGACCGCACGTTGGCGAACCTGGCGCAACTTGCGATGGCTGGCTAACGCTCAAGCAGAGACCCGGATCGCCCAGGTTCGCTTCTTCCGCGGACAGCAGGTGATGACCTTGGGACCCGACGTACGCGAGCGTGAGCAGCGTGCCGCGCGCGAGTTGGCGGTCGATCGCGAGATCGTACTGCTCCGCGTAAGGCAGCACGTTTCTGTACCAGAACGCGGGGGAACTGCCGATCGGAAGAAAGTTAGCCCAGTCGATGCTCGTGTCCGGATTCTTCGGTGAGGAATTGTACGGCGGCGGAGCCACCGGAAAGCGCTGGCCATTATCGATGCCCGTGCCGCGCGTGATAAACGGATTTGCGAATTCCGGCGGCGCCGGACTGCCGTAGTAATAGCCGAACGGAGCGTCGCCGATTTCGTTGAAGTTCGTCGCGCCTTCGAACGTGGAGTAGAACTTTCCCCAACCGGCACGCACGCTGAAATTTCCGGGGCCGCCGGTAATTTTCGAGAGCCATCCGTCGGAAATGCTAGGCGACCAAGCCAAGCCGACTCGCGGAGCGAAGTTGTTGTAGCGCGTGGGCGCCAGACCGCGCGCGATTCCGTGATCGAGCGGGAACACCCACCCCGTCGGCGAGCCGGGGAAAGTTTGCGATTGCAGCCCGGGCACGATCGTCTCGATTTCATTGTGAAGTTCGTACCACGGAGAGCTCACTTCGTACCGCAGCCCGTAGTTCAGCGTCAGATCCGGTCGAATGCGCCAGCTATCCTGCGCGTAAAGCCCCCAGTCGTGGCTGCGGCCGTACGACGGATAACCTTGCCCCTGCCCGTAGCTGTTCGGTGCGCCAATCAGAAAGTCCGCGAAGTCGATGCCGGTTTCCGATCCGTTGAAGGAGTATGAACCGTTCGAGCCGCCGTTCTTTTCAGTGAGCTGATTGAAACGAACCAGCGCGCCGAATTTCATCGAGTGCGTGCCCACCACTTTGCTGAAATTGTCGGCGAACGAAAAAGTGTTCTCGATGATCGGAAGTGGCGAGCTTCCCGAGCCGACTCCGAAATTCAGAAAGTTGATCTGCGGAACGCCCGCGTACGCAGGAACCGAAGGGTTGATGCCCGTGAAACCGAGTTGCTCCAGAATGTCGGGACCGATGCCTCCCGTCGGCCGGTTCACGATTTCCGAAAGGCGCGTAAACGCAACGCGGAATTCGTTCACCGTGGAGCTGCCAAAAGTCTTAGTGTCGGCGAGATCGACGAGCTGTACCCGCCCCTGGGAGCCGCTGCCGAAGCCCGGTTCGACGGGATTGGGTGAAAGCAAACTGTTGTCGTCAATGAAGTAGTAGCCCGAGAGCAAGCCCCAGCGGGAATTCGCATCGATGCGGCCGGCGCCTTTATCGTCCCGGAGAGTTTGGACGGCGTTGGAAGCCGAGTAGATTGGCTGGCCTTGTCCGTTCGTACCGTTCGATTCAGGAATGTATTGCAACAAATTGCTTGAAGGTGTGGAAATGGCGCTCGACGGAATCTTCGCGCCGGGAAATACGCAGGCGGCCGAGCTGCTGCAGCCTGTGAAGTAATACGGCTCGTTTGCCGCCACGGGATAGCCGAGCGCCGAAGTAAGTTGCGACGCCCAGTTCGCTCCCTGCACCACACCGGTCATTTGGGCTGCTAGCGTCGGATCCGAGAAGTCTCCGCCCCGCTCGGCGTCGCTCGGCACCAGCACTTGGCCTGAACTCTGTCCGAAGTCGAGCCGCGTGCCCTGGTAATCGACGAAGTAGAAAAGTTTGTCGTGCTTGATAGGGCCGCCAAACGTGCCGCCAAATTGATTTTGATCGAATTTACCTTTTGGGCCGTCGCTCGCTGGATCGAAATAGTTGCGCGCGTTCAATGCGGTGTTGCGCACAAACTCGAAAACGCTTCCGTGCATCTGGTTCGCGCCGGATTTCGTAACGACGTTCACCTGCCCGCCGGCGTAGCTGCCGTATTCCGCGTCGAAGTTATTCGTGATGATGCGGAACTCTTCGATCGAATCGAGATTGGGAATCGCCGCCGTGCCCGAAAACGCCATTTCCTGAACGGTTGCTCCGTTTAGCAAGAATCCGTTGGCCGCTTCGCGCATGCCGTTCACCGACAGGTTGCCCGCGTTCAAGTCGCCCGAAACTTGCTGGATCGCGAAGCCCGTCGAGGTGAATGTACCCCCGAGGCCGCCGGAAAGACCGGACGTCGTGGGGACGACACCGGCCTGAAGCGCAAGCAAATCGGTGTAGCTGCGCGTCGCCAGCGGAACTTCCTCGATTTTTTGTGAGCCGATCACCTGGCCCATCTGTGTGCTGGTGGTTTCGGCTTGCACCGCGTCGGCGACGACCGACACTTTTTCCGAAACTTCGCCGACCGCGAGCGTCACGTCTTCGCGTAGCACGTCATTTACGCGCAGGATGATTCCAGTCTGCACGCTGCTTTTGAAGCCCTTAAGGCTGAACTGTACGTTGTAGGTTCCCACCGGCAGTGCCTGGAACGAGTAGAAACCGTCGCTATCGGTGGTGACCGTGGTGGCCACACCCGTCTCCACGCTCGTGGCGACCACCTGCACGCCCGGCAGAACGCCGCCGCTCGGGTCGCGCACGATGCCCGAAATCGTGCCTGTCACGCCCGCGAATGCAGCTTGTCCCCAAATCAAACACAACAACATCACAACTGCCACGGCGGATCGAACAACAGAGTTGCGACGGAAGGAACAGCTTCGTTCAAGAATCATTGGCCTCTCCTGCATCTTTTCTCGATTCGTACGGCGGTGCTACCTGCCTGAAATTCTTCGCGACGCTCTGCCACTTCCACTGCCCGCAGTTTGAAAACGACACTCACTCGAGTTGAAGCTCCAACGCGGCTGAATTCCACGCCGACACTCGAACCGCTAATTTCGATTCAGATTTTGCCACTGCGGAAAATGGGTCCAAGCCGGTCATGTCCAATCGCGCGACGCCATTGACGGTTAGTTTTTCCCCCGGCGCGAGCCAGAAAAAATTGTCGGTCCACAATGCGGCGTGCGTGTCCGGCAGAAAATCCAGGCGAACGGGGTACGCGGGAAGGCTGCCGGTATTTTCGAGCGAGACGGCCACCTGCGCTTCTTTTTTGGATCGGCTCTCGATGCGGGCCGATGCCGAGATCGACGTTGTGTGCGCTTCCACCTGCGGGCGCAGCCACGGGCCGGTCTTCGTGGGTGGCTCTGCCACCGGCCCGGCTTGCCACTGCTTTCGTGCCGCCGGATCGGAAAGCATCTTCAATGCTCGTAGCCAGTATGCCCGCCGCGACAGCCGCGCCCCGGATGCTGACGTAAGTGTGAGTTCGAGGAAAAAGTAACCCTCCGGCATGTCTGCCGGGATCGCCCACTGAATGTCTCGAGACTCGCTGGGCGTGCCGTTGGCCGGAATTTCACCAGTCCACTTTTCCTCGTGGGCCTGATGCATCGACTGGTCGTAGATGCGGGCGGAAAAATTCGCGCCTTTCAGCGCGTCTCGAGCGTCGTTGAGCGCGAATACCGAAGCTTTGAAAGTGTCGCCCGGTCCCCAGGAAAAAAATCCCGTGTCGGCCAGAATGTGCACCGGTTCATGCGCGCGCTTCGCGGAATAGAAAGGAATTTGCGGCTGGCCGCACCAATCGATGATGTGCCAGCTCGCCGCGACGGGCCCGAGCGAGTTGTACGTCCACAGCGCCTCGCCGCCGGTGTACGGAAATTGAGCGCGCCACTGCTCCAGCACGTATCCCAACGTGTGGTCATAGGCCATCTGGCTGTAATTGACAAGGTGTTCGATATCCGCTTTTTCGAAATCGCCGTACCAGGTCGCGCGTTGCCAACTCTTCGCAAAGGTGAATCCCACCTCGGCGCTGCGGTCGCGAATCGTGTGATAGCGCCGCTTGAAATTCTCGATGCCGAATCCAACAGGACTCTGCGCCAGTTCGTCCGCCGGGATGATGCGCTTCAGCATCGACAAATTCGAAAAACTGCTGAACGACCATTCGGAGATGAAGTAGTGACCCCGGTCGTACAAGCGGTGGTACCAATTCACGTCGCCCGTGTACATCGCTTCGGGATCGTAGGCGTGATAGTCGCCGCCAACCGGCGAGTTCATTCGAAATGGAGTGCGAGCGTCGTAGCCCGCGAAAATTTCCCGGATCAAACCCAGCAGCGGCTCCATTCCATCCGAGTACGGATCGTATTCGTTGCCGCCCACGTAAACGCCGATTGACGGATGTTGGCGAATTCGAAGCACGCTCTGCGTGATTTGCTCACGCCACACGTTGATGTTCGTCGTGCCGGGAGTTTCCGCCCAATTGAGCGGCACGTCTTGCCACACCACGATTCCGTGTTCGTCGCACAGGTTGTAGAACTGCTCGGTCTCGATGAGCGTCGTCCCGCCGTTCAAGCGGAGAAGATTCAGGCCACTCCATTTCGCCGCGCGAATCATCCATTCCTCGCGCTCCGGCGTCAGAGCAAGCACGTCGTCGCTCGTCATCCAGCAGGCGCCCTTTGCATAAAACGGGCGCCCGTTCGCGACCCACAGATACGAATACGATTCGTCTTCGGTGGTCTTATCGAGCGGGGTTGGCCGTGGACTCGCCGCAAAGGATGGATTGCGCTTCAACTCCAG
The DNA here is from genome assembly GCA_963702125.1 of uncultured Acidobacteriota bacterium. Taxonomy (GTDB): domain Bacteria; phylum Acidobacteriota; class Terriglobia; order Acidiferrales; family UBA7541; genus Palsa-295. Next base: position 105,137 of record OY969716.1, on the reverse strand, counting down.
CGTGCGGATTCCGAATCGGCTGCTGATTTGGTCCTGCTTTTTTCCGCCCTGCAGCAAGCTCACTTCGAGCCGGTAGAGCGGCTGATCGCCGAGTCCGTTGGGCCACCACAATTTTGGCGCTTTGATTGCCAGTTCTCGTTCCCAGAATGAATATCCTTGTGGAACCGTTTGCGTGGCAGTCTGCTGCCAAACCACACGTTGATCTGCAAGATCGATGATCCGCGCTTGAAGTTCACCCTCGAAAGCGGCGCCGCTGTTTGTAAGCATCGCTTGCGCCCACAGTGCGGCCTCGTTTTCTGAGAGCCGATCCGTCCTGACGAACGGCGCTTCCAGATAAGCGCGACCTGTCATGAGAATTCGAACTGGCTGATACAGACCGATCGTCCGGTAGCGATTTCCCCACTGGTAGCTCTCCGCGTCTTCGGCGTCTGGCTTCACCACGCGGGGCTTGTGGTTGTCGCTGGCGTTGTTGTCGAAATTCACCATCAGGTCGTGCGGCTCGTGGACCAGCCTCACAAGCAGCTCATGTTCTTTGCCCGCGACGATCTGATCGCTCACGTCAAACGTCGGACCGCCGAACGAACCCTCGTGTGCGCCGAGCGGCTCGCCATCCAGCCACGCGAACCCGAGGTAATCCATTCCGTCAAAACGGATGCGCACCGATCCACCGGCCAAGTTTTCAGGCACGCGGAACTTGTGACGCAAATACCAGTCACGCTGCTGGATCCACTGCAGCTCCCGAAAATTTTCCCCGACCCAGAGATTCGGAACGCGTCCTGCTTTCATCAGCGCGTACTGCACCGGACACGGCAGAGTGACGTCGATCCAATCCGCATCGGAAGCGTAGCGTCCCGGGGTGAGACGATCCTCCGCTTCCGATAGCTGCCAGCCCTCACTCAAGGTGATTTGCCACCCTGATCCGGCGTCCCGGGGACTGGTTGGACCGAATTCGGCGCGCGGTTGCGCAGGGGTTTGGGCGTAAACTCGCGCCGCCATCAGTTCTTTCAGGATTTCTTGATTCGCGGAAACTCCGCTGGCGGAGCTTTCGTGGCTTTGCGCCGCTGAGGCCGCGCCAAGTTTTCCGCCGGGCAGCAGGACTCCGGCCATAGCGCCCACACCCATGAACGCGAGGCATCGCCGCCGTGAAATTGGCTCGTTCTTCACGAACACCCACCCTCTTACGCGAACCGGAACGTGCAGCGCCCTGAAGGCGATCTAAACGGTTAGATCGACGAAGAAGGCTGCAAAACCAACAAAATCGGGCAAAGTGACGTTACGGGTCCGAAACGGGGCTCATCCTACGAAAATCGCTTAGCAGCGTCAACGAGAAATTCGGTGAGTTGTCCGTATTACGGAATGTGTATTTAGGATTACGATAGATCCGCCGAAGGTACCGGAGCGTGCCGGCCCTAACGCGCGGCTTCCGCTCCGCGCTCAGGGGCTGGGCGCGCCGTTGAATTCTCGCCTGGACGGCCGCTCGGCGAAAGCATCCGCGAGATATTCGACGCAGCCACTTTCACTTCCTCCTGCATCTGCGAAAGCTTTGGCTTCATGCGCGGAGTGGGTCCTGAAATGCTGATGCTGGCGATGACCTTGCCGTTGCGATCGAAGATTGGCGCCGCCACGCACACCACCCCGCTGAGATGCTCTTCCATATCTAACGCGATGGCTTTCTCTCGCACCAGCGCCAGGTGCTCGATGAAATGCTTTTTCTGCGTGATCGTCCGCGAAGTCATGCGGATCATCGGAAACTGATCGAGCGCGGCCAGTGCCTCATTTTCAGGAAGGTAGGCGAGGATCGCCTTCCCCAGCGAAGTGCAGTGCACCGGATTCCGCGCGCCGGGATTCGCCGCAATGCGCAGCGCACTCGGGCTCTGCAGCACATCGATATAAGTGATCTGTCCGTCTTCCAGTACTCCGAGGTTCACCGTCTCTCCAAAGCGCAGCAGCAAAGTCTGCATTTCACTGCGCGCCACTGCCAGCAATCGGCGGAAATGCACCGCGCCGCCGGTTAGATCGAAAAATTTGCCGGCCAGCCGGTAGCTGGATCTAACTTCATCTTTTTCGATGTAGCCCAATTTTTCCAATGAATAAAGTATGCGGTGCACGGTGGTTCGCGCGAACGGCAGCGATGCTGCGATTTCCGAGAACATCAGCGACTTCTGCTTGTTGCTATGTTCCACAAAATATTCCAGAACGGTGAAGATCTTGCCCATCACCTCGATGTAATTCTTGTCTTCCTGTATTCGCTTCGGTCGTTTCGCGATTTTCTTCATCAAGGTCGCCCCAGGTGCCGGACCCACCCGCTCGCTCCTTCCCGCCGGCACCGATATTCCTCATTTTTGCCGCCAAGCGCCGAGCAAGGATACTCGATTCCCTTCTGGCGCTCCATTCGGGATCGGCGGCAACGCAAATCCACGCAAATCCTCAACCCCAGGATTTCTCGATCTCCTCCAGCGTGCGCCCGCGCGTCTCCGGCACGAATGCAAACGCAAACAGGAGCGCCGCAACGCACAAAACCGCGAACAGCAGAAAACATCCGCGCATGCCGAGCTTTTCCGCGAGCGTCAGGAATGTGGCCGTAACGAGGAAGTCGAAGCCCCACACTGTGAAAGTCGCGACAGACATGGCTTGCGCGCGCACGGTAGTCGGATAAATCTCCGAGATCAGCAGCCAGAACACCGGCCCGAGCCCGAAATCGAATGCGGCGAGATACGCGATCACATCCAGCAGTACCTGCCATTTCACCGGTGAAGGGTAGCCCAGTAAATAAGAAAGGTGCAGCAGTGTAACCGTCATTCCGATCAGGCTGGCGAAAAGCAGGGGCCTCCGCCCCACCTTATCGAGCAGGAACATCGAGAAGACCACGAAACACAAACCGACGAAACCTATAATGAACGTGGCGAGGATCGCGACCGAGTTGCTCGAAAATCCGACCGCGCGAAAAATCGTCGGCGCGTAATAGACGATTGTGTTGACGCCGGTAATCTGTTGAAAAATCGCGAGCACGACGCCAACGATCAGCGGACGGCGGAACCGCTTTTGAAACAGGTCTTTCAGGCTGAGCCTATCCTGCGCAGTGAGTTCGCGCAGCTGAGCGAGATCGCGCTCCACTTCATCTGGGCCCTCGACGCGTCGCAGAATTTGCTCAGCCCGGGCGAATCGATTCTTCGCGGCGAGCCATCGCGGCGTTTCCGGAAGATAAATCACACCGACCAGCAGGAGCAGGGACGGAAGCACCGCGCTCATAAACATCCACCGCCAATTCCCGGAGCCTGAGAGCAAGTAGTCCACGTAGTACGCCACCACGACGCCCGCTGAAATCGCGAGCTGATTAAGCGTGACCAGCGCTCCGCGATATTTTTCCGGCGCCAACTCCGCGATATAAAGCGGTGCAAGCATCGAGCTGACGCCGACCGCGGCGCCAACAAGAAGCCGCGAGATCACGAAAAGTGCGAAGCCGTTCGCCAGCCCCGTGACTAAGCCGAACACGCCGAATGTAATCGCCGTGGCCAGGAGGGTCGGCCGACGCCCGAATCGATCTCCCAAATATCCGCCGAGCGCGGCACCCACCAGCGCTCCCGCGAGAACCACGCTGACCGCGATCTCGGTCTGCACCGGGGTCAGTTGAAACTGCGAGCGGACAAAAAGTATCGCGCCGGAGATCACCGCCGTGTCATACCCGAACAGAAAGCCCCCGACGGCCGCGGTGGCGGAAATCCAAATCACGAATTTTCGCCGCTCGGATGTTCCGTGCTGTCGGCTCGCGGCTGCCATGTCCGTCGAACTGCTCACGCGGCACCCTCCCTGTAGCATCGGAACCGGTGCGCTCGCACCTCGTATTCGCACCGGCCGCCTCAGGCTCGGTGGAGTATAGATGTGAAGCTGAAACTGTCAACCGTAATGCGCACGCTGGTCCGTATTACGGATTGCCGCAGACTCCACCGAACGCTTCGGCCAAGGAGCCCACAGCACTGTCCACGCGTAGTTCGCCATCCGGATGCGATCGCTCAATTCGGCATATACTTCCTCAAATGGCTGAGTAGAAAACCTTTACGTCGTCAACCGCCATGGTCACCTTACCCCACGACTTCACCCGCGAGTCGCGACGGCCTCTTCCATTCCGTAATACGGGCAGCTGTATCACTTTTTGGTTTGACATATCCAAACCCTACTCCTATCATGCCGCACGCTCAAAGCCGATATAAGCGCTTCGATACCGGTTCCTGTCACACTCAGGACCTTGATGTGCGAAGCAACGCGTTGAGGACGATCGTGATCAAGAGCAGGGTTAAGAGCATTCTCAGGTCCGGCGGATTCGTGAGGGTGGTCGGCATCAATCGCGTCGCCGACCCGTGGTTTACGGAACTCGCTGGAAAACTCGGCTTCGACGTAGTTTGGTTCGACATGGAGCATCGCGGCTACGGCTACGATCGAATCGACCCGCTCTCACTCGCTTGCCGCGCCACAGGCATCGATCTGATGGTGCGCATCCGGAAAAACGGCTACACCAGCGCCATGCGCGCCTTGGAGTTCGGCGCAAACGGCGTGATGGTTCCTCACTGCCAGAACGCGGAGGAAGCACGCCAGTGGGTCGAGTGGGCTAAATTTCCGCCGCTCGGAAATCGCGGCTTCGATGGCGCCGGCGCTGACGGCGACTACGCCCTTGCCGACCCCGTGCCGTACCTGAAAGAACGCAACGACGAAACCTTCCTCGCGGTCCAAATTGAGGATCAACATGCCGTCGAAAACGCCGAAGCTATCGCGGCGGTCGATGGAGTAGATTTACTCTTCGTCGGCCCGGCCGACCTTTCCATCGACTTCGGCGTTCCGATGCAGCGCGAACACCCGCTCGTCCAAGGCGCGCTCGACAAAGTGGCTAAGGCCGCCGCGCGAACGGGAAAATGGTGGGGCACCGTGACGAACACGCCGGCTGAAGCTCAGAAAGAGCTGTCGCGCGGCGCGCGAATGATCACCTGTGCCGACGACCATTTTATTCTCGTGAAGGGTCTGCAGGACGCCCAAAAGCAGTTTGAGCACGTCCGCATCCCGTAGCCTTCTGCTGAAGCTGAATAGGATCCCGCAGTGATACAACTTTATCCGGGCGCAGGCCTCATCGAGTGTGAGATCAACGGGCGTCCCCTCTACCTGCCGTTGCTGCGCGAGGGCAACCAATCCGTTCTGATCGATTGCGGCACTCTCAAACACGCCGAGCGCGACATCCCCTCCGCGCTTTCCCAGCTCGGCATTCGCGAGCTGACCTGGCTCCTCATTACGCATCCAGACGGCGATCATTGCGGTGGTTCTGCTGAAACAAAAAAGCGCAATCCCAATCTCCGCATCGCTTGCGGCGACGCGGACCGCGCGCTGATCGAATCACCCGACTACCTTTACAGCTACCGGTACGATGCTTTCCGGCGCGATCACGGAATTTTCTTCGACGCAAAGACCGAGCAGGAAATTCGCGCCTGCAGCTCAACTCCACAGAGTGTCGATTTGACGTTCACCGGCGGCGAAACACTTCGGCTCGGCGGCGACCGCATTTTGGAAATCTGGCACCTGCCGGGACACAGTCACGGTCACCTGGGCGTCTTCGATCGAAAGTTCGGTACGCTGTATTACGGCGACGCGATCCAGGGACGCGGCTACCAATCGCTCGCTGGCGGCTGGGCGCTGTGTCCCACATACCTCTACGTGCAACCGTATCTCGATACAATCCGCAAAATCGAAAATAGCGGCGCCGAGACGATTGTTGGTTGCCACTGGCCCATACGGCGCGGCCGGGAATCGATCGCCGAATTCTGCACGGAAACGAAACAATTCGTCGCTAAGGCCGACTCACTCGTTCGCGAATCGCTGAAAGCGAATCCGTCCGGCATCACTCTTCGCGAGCTGTGTGAAGGTCTTTCGCCCCAACTCGGCGACTGGCCCTCCGAGACGTCGCTTGAATTGGCGAACGCGCTTTCAGGACACTTAGACGATGCCGTCCGCACCGGATCGGTTGAAACCGTCGCCGGGGCTCAGTTTTCTCGCCATCGCCTCAAGCGGGCGCTGCAGTGATATAAGCGCTTTGTAGAAATGGTGAATTTGTGTCGATCGAATCTTTTAGGTCGCTAACGGGACGTCGCGCCGTCATCACCGGCGCGGCCAATGGACTTGGACTCGCCATCGCTCGCAGGTTCGTCGCTGGCGGTGCGCGAGTTCTCCTCGTCGATAAGGATCCCGTTGTCGTAAAGCGGCTCGACGATGATTCCACTCCTCGCGATCGCTGTGCCGCTCTTGTTGCCGATCTTGCCGAGCCACGCTCTGCCGAATTGGTCTTTCGCTCGGTGGCGGAGACGATCGGCGTTGCAGACGTTCTGATCAACAACGCGGCCTGGAGCTTTCACAAGCCGCTGCTCGACGTGACGCTCGAGGAGTTCGATCAAGTGGTCGCCGTGAATCAACGCGCGCCTTTCTTTTTGACGCAGGCGTTCATTCGCCAAATCTTGCACGCCGCGGCGAAGCCGGACGATCCGGCCGTAGTGAACATCGCTTCGGTGAACGCGCTCGCCGGAAATCCGAACCTTGTCGCTTATGCCGGAACGAAAGGCGCGCTCGTGGCGATGGCGCGGGCGATGGCCGCGGAAATGAAAAATCACGGCATCCGCTTCAACACCATCAGTCCGGCAGCGATCGAAACCGCTCACACCCGACAACTCGTCGCTTCAGGCGTGATCGATCCGCCAAAACTCTTCGAGCCCTATCTGATCAAGCGCTTCGCGAGCTGCGAGGAGATTGCGGAACTTGTCGCGTACCTGTGCAGCCCGGCGGCGCGTTATGTGAACGGTTCGAATTGGGAGATCGACGGCGGGTACCTTGCCGTGTAGATATCGTTCGAGACTATCGTCTGCAGTGTCGGGAGGAATTTCAGTTCGATGAAAGTCACACAGGTAGATGTTTTCTTGATCGGCGCGGCCTGGCGAAATTACACCTTCGTCAAGATTCAGACCGACGCGGGGATTACCGGATGGGGAGAGGCGACGCTCGGTTGGAAAGAGACCGCGGTGCGCGAACTGATCCGCGATTACGCTCGCCGCTACGTTGTGGGCCAAAACCCTTTCGATATCGAATCGCTGTGGTTCAAGCTCTACCAGGTCGAACATAACACCGGCCCCGTGATGTATTCCGCGATGGCCGGCATCGAAATGGCCCTGTGGGACATCGCAGGCAAAGCCTGCGGCCAGCCAGTCTATAACCTCGTCGGCGGCAAAGTGCGCAACAAAGTGAAGGCCTACGCCAACGGGTGGTACACATCCACCGCGGATCGGAACGAGCTGCGCGAAAAAGCGAGTGGCGTCAAAGCGCGCGGCTACAAAGCCCTGAAATTCGATCCGTTTGGCGCGGGCGGACGTGAAATTTCGCGCGCTGAATTGAAGAAAGCCTGCGAAACCGTCGAAGTCGTACGTATAGCTGTCGGCGACGACGTGGACATACTTCTGGAATTTCATGGCCGCTTCAGCCCGATCATGGCGCTGGAAGCGATTCGCGCGATGGTTCCATACGAGCCGTCGTGGTGTGAAGAGCCCATTCCCGCGCACAATCAGCTCTCGATGGCGCAGGTCACGGCAAGCTCGCCGCTTCGCGTCGCCACCGGCGAACACACATACAGCCGGTATGGTTTTCTCGAATTGCTCGAGCGCCAGGCTGCGCACGTGATCCAGCCCGACATCACCTACGCCGGTGGATTTCTGGAGACCAAGAAAATCGCCGCGATGGCCGAAACGTATTACGTCAGCGTCGCTCCGCACAATTGCGACGGCCCGCTCAAAACCATTGCGGGAATTCACCTGGCCGCAAACATTCCCAATTTTCTGATTCTCGAAACGTTCCAGGACTACGATGTGCCGTGGCGGGCGGAACTCACGACCGGTATGCCGCAGGTTGTGGACGGCTACCTCGACGTCCCGTCGAAGCCGGGGTGGGGCATCGACGTCAATGAAGCCGTGATCGCTGCGCATCCCGAAAATCCCGACGCGAAGCTGAATATGTTTTCCTCTGAGTGGGAAGAGCGGATGTGCCGATGAAGAAAAGCGAGATGCCGCTGAGTGTCCCCGGCCGCCGCGATTTTCTGAAGGCCGCAGGCGTCGTAACCGCCGGGATCGCTGCCGGCTCGCCTCTATCGTTAGCCGAATCGCCCGGCTCCGCGCTGGAACCTCTGAACGTGTGGATCACCAGCGACGAGCTGCGCGTCGCGGAATCCGATCCCATCGATTGGTCAGACGCCGCGCGACTGCACGGCCAGGAAGTGGTGACCATTTCCCCGCAGTCAAAATTCCAGTCCATTCTCGGCTTCGGAGCCTGCTTCAACGACGGCGCGTGCTATCTCTTCAATCAGCTCAGCGCGGCGTCGCGCGCCGGACTGTTTCACACTCTCTTCCATCCCTCGCAAATGAGCCTCAACGTTTGCCGCATCTGCATTGGTTCCGCCGACGCAGCCGCGAGCGTTTACAGTTTTGACGACGGAGATCCCGATCCAGAGTTGAAGCGTTTCTCGATCGACCATGATCGCACTTACATCCTTCCGGTGCTTCGCGAAGCGCGCGCGGTCAATCCCGAACTTTTTCTTTTCGGCTCGCCCTGGAGCCCTCCCGGCTGGATGAAAGACAACGGTTCAATGCTCGGGGGCTGCATGCGCCACACTTACATGCCGAGCTACGCGAAATATTTCGTCCGCTTCCTGCAGGATTACTCGGCCGCCGGCGTGCCGGTGCAGGCGATCACCGTCCAGAATGAAGTGGACGCCGATCAGCAGGGGCTGATGCCTGCGTGTTTCTGGCCGCAGGATTACGAAGCTGATTTCGTTCGCCTCCATCTCGGTCCGGAATTTGAGCGAAGCGGCGTGAAGGCTCAAATTTGGATCATCGACCACAACTACAACTTGTGGGGCCGCGCCATCGCCGAGCTGGAAACCGAAGGCGTCCGCCAATTTGTGAACGGCATCGCCTGGCATGGGTATTCCGGCGAGCCTGAAATGATGAGCCGCGTGCAAGATGCGTTTCCCGATTTGCCGATGCACTGGACCGAAGGCACGCCCGATTACAACGATCCGGAATATATGAAGTGTTGGGCTGTGTGGGGCCAGAAATTCACTACCATCTTGCGGAACTCATGCACGTCCGTTACGGCATGGTGTTTCGCCACCGACGAGCACGGAAAACCGAACATCGGTCCTTATCCTTGCGGCGGAATCCTCACGATCGATTCAAAGACGCACGCGATCTATCACTGCGGGCAGTTTTGGGCGTTGAGCCATTTTTCGCGTTTCGTGAAGCGGGGCGCCGTTCGCATCGACTCGGACGGTTCGTACAAGGATTTGACGCACGTGGCATTCGTGAATCCGGACGGCTCGCTCGTTGTAATCCTTACGAACTCCGGCAACGCGCGAACGACGGAGTTGCGGCTCGGCCGTCATGTCGCCTCGATTTCGATTCCCGCAAATTCCGTGATGACGCTCACAGCGAACGGTCGCGCTTTGGGATCAACGTCGCTTGTGGGCGAAGGGCAAACGCGTGCCTGAAAAACTAGCACGCCGTGAATTGATCGGGCTGGCCCGGGCCGGAAGACGTGCGCCCGCAACCGTCGCCGCGCCGCGCACGCTGGTACCCGTCCCTCCGGTCTTCGATGGGCCCGTGCAGGTTTGGGTCACAGATCCGAAAAACAGAGTCGCGCGGATGCAGGACGCAGCGTGGACATCCGCAAGCGGCGGTGCAGGCGCTTCCGCCGCCATCGCGTTGCATCCCGACATCGCGCATCAGGAAATGCTCGGTTTTGGCGCGGCTCTCACCGGCGGGGCATGCCGTGTTTTTTCCAGGCTGCCCGCCGATCAGCGCTCCCAGCTTTTCCTCCGTCTCTTTCATCCCGCCGAATTCGGCATGAACGTTTGCCGCACCTGCATCGGCTCATCGGACTGCTCCGAATCCGTCTACAGCTACGACGACGGCGAACTCGATCCTGATCTGACGCGTTTTTCCATCGACAAAGATCGCGAATACATCCTGCCGATTCTCCGCCAGGCGCGCTCCGCGAATCCGGAGATGTTTCTCTTCGCTTCGCCGTGGAGCCCGCCGGGATGGATGAAGTCCAACGGCTCGATGCTCGGCGGCTGCATGCGTCATACCTACATGCCGAGCTACGCCAATTACTTCCTGCAATATCTCCTCGCGTACGAAGCCGCCGGCATTCCGTTTCAGGCTGTCACGATCCAAAACGAAGTGGACGCGGACCAGGACGGCACGATGCCCGCCTGCGCTTGGCCGCAAGACTACGAGGCCGATTTCCTTACCATGCATCTCGGCCCGCTTTTCCAACGCGCCGGCATCACCACAAAAATCTGGATCATCGATCACAATTTCAACCTGTGGGGCCGCGCTATCGGCGAGCTTGAGACGCAAGACGTGCTGAAATTCACGAACGCGATCGCGTGGCACGGCTACGTCGGTGATCCGGAGCTGATGCAGCGCGTGCAGAAGGCATTCCCCGGCGTCGAAATGTATTTCACCGAGTGCGGCCCGGATTTTCACGCGCCCGGCTTCGATACCGAGTGGTCGAAGTGGGGCGAGACATTCACTCGCATCGTGAATAGCTCCTGCAAGTCGATCACCGCGTGGACGCTCGCGAGCGACGAGCGTGGCCGCCCCTACTCCGGCGGCGGTGACGGCATTGGCGGCGCGATGCTCATCGATTCCAAGACCAGCGAGATCACCTACAGCGGTATGTTTTGGGCGCTCGCGCACTTTTCGAAATTCGTCCGCCGCGGCGCGCACCGAATCGAAACCAGCGGCGAAGCGGATCGTGTTTTCCACACGGCGTTTTCCAATCCAGACGGCTCGCTCACCGCTGTCATCACCAATCAAGGTCCACGGAAGACGTGCACAATCCGCGCCGGCGAAAACTCGCTCACCATTCCACTTCCATCCGACTCGATCACAACGGTGCTTTCCGGTCCGCCGGTCCGGAGTTAGACTGGTTCACACGTCGGCGCGTCGTCCGGTCGCTCTCAACCGGCGAAGCCGCCTCCGGCTCCACGTGGCGAGGAATCGATGAGTCGTACGCGATGGGAATTTGTCGCTGTGCTTGGTCTCCTGTGCCTCGTCCCTCCGCACCAGAGCGGCAATGCGCCCAAGCCATCAAACAGGAGCTACCGCTGAGGAATCTGTTGAGCAGTCCCTTTTGTCACTCGCCATCTGGAAGAAGGGGCTCTATCACCGCGCATTGTTTTCGACTCTGACCTGTTTCGTAAACTCGTCGCAATCTTTGACAAGCTCGTATAACTCCCCGCGGATCATCTGGAGTACGCTTCCGCCTCTGCTGAAATCATGATCACCCCATTTCGCATCGTATAACTGAGGTTGAGAAACCCAGAAATTACGAAGTTCGACCACTGTTCGATTTGCCGGTGCGTACCGCTCTCGGGTCAATTCCTGGACGATCAGTTTCGTCTCGTTGAATTTCATGAACAACGGATCCCCCACAGTGATCAGCTCACCCGACCAGTCCGGGTTAAGCGTTGGTCCGACCGCCTTCCAAAAAATCACATCCTGCTGCAACCTTGCGTGCAGCTGAGGTCCGCTGTCTTTGCCGGATGCGGTCACGAGGAGCTTGATCAACTTCTCCCCATCGTAGAAAGTGGCGGGCTTATCCATGATTTCGAAGACTTCGGGCAAAGCAATCGAGCCTGATTTTCCCAACCCATCCATGGCTTCCACTTGCGCGTCATACACGTCGCTCATTGCAATGCGTCCGAGTTCCTCGGCCCGGCCCGCGGTGTTCTTCGACGCCAGTGTTCGTGAGAGGTTGTTCTGCAATTCCACGACCTCACGGATCCGCGACTCGATCACCGCCACATCCGAAGACCATCGACCGACCCGGCAATCTACGAGAGCACTTGGTCCAGGGTTCTCCCATTGCTGGAAACAGTACGCAGTTCGGTCCTGCAGCCACACCGCTGAAGTTCTCATGCCGCCAATTCCAGCGGGTTTCCAATTTCCGTCGACTGTTTTCCCGCTCGACTGCGGAGAAAAGTCGGCCATTGCCCCGCGTTTCAAAAACAAGATCATTTGAGAACCGGGAGGTTCCCGAGGACTTTGTTCGCTAATTCCTTTTGGATCGTCCGACCAGGACGCTTCGCCCATAGGGTGCTTCGCTATCGAGACGGCGTCGCTGTCGGGCTTCAGGTCAGAAATCTCCAGCAAATCGCCGGACTTCAAGTTTCCCTTCAGCGGCTTCACGACTGAAAACACACCGTCTGTCGCGGTCGTTCGCACGAATACGATATCGGTCGCGCGCCATGTGCAGTAATCCAGCCCGAAGCTCGCTCGAATTCCAGCTCCGGCGTGCATCGCAACGAGCACCGAAAGAATTAGAAGTCCGGCGGAGAAAAGCCGTCGCAACATCGGTCGCATCGCATCACCTCTTCCCGCCTCCAAAATAAGGGGCTCTTTCAAGCCAACCCATTTGGGGGGCAACACCGCATGAGAGACTTATAAGAGAACCGGCCGCGCTCATCATGGACGATACCGTTCTCAAAATCATCCGATCGCGCCGAGTAGGCAAATCCGACTCCGCCCAAATTACGCTAGATGTGGTCGACAAGCGGCATCGCGACCTGAGGATCGAGAACTCGCTGACTGACGAATACGGAGACGACGTGAAGCTGAAGAAAGGCGCTTCCGTCGAAGTAACTGTCACGAAGAAATTTTGAGCGTAGGCGGGTCGCTAGCGAACAACGAGTGTTCAGGCAACTCGGCACCGCGCCTTCATTTCAGTAACGTGCCGGGCCCTGTGCTCGTCCATGCATCTCTACCTTCCCATTCGCGAACGTCCTTCCGATACTCGCTTTAACCACTGACGGCACTGTGGGCCCTCGCCTCTGTTCCATTGTGGACAGATACGCGCGACGCCTTTTATATACGATTGTCTTTCGCTGCTTCTGATGCGACTCCGGGCGCGATTCGCGATGAGGCCAAGTCTGGTGAATCCGGGAGTCGTGGTGTCCTCAAAAATCCATACTCACATCGTTCAGTCAGAGTCTCCGCCAGTCTTGAATGGACTGACAAGTAGGAAGCATTCTTTGCGCGTTCTTTTTGCGCATAGTGACGTCGCTGATGTTCAACGTTGTATGCAGGAGCTTAGAAGTTTGCGCCTCAACATAAAAGCTAACATCGCGCCAACTCCAGAGGAGTTCTCAAGGCGCCTCAAGTCAAAACGTTACGACGTCGTCATCGCCAAGCATCCAGCCCCAAACTGGGCGGGTCCGAATGCTCTCGAAATCTTGCGCCGGACAGGTCTGCGAATTCCTTGCATTTACCTGAGCGACAAGACAGAACTAGAAACCATCGCCGGGCTTATTACAGAAGGCGCTGCTGACTGCGTCGGAATGGACCATGTGGGGCATCTTCCCGTGTCCATTCGCCGAGCCCTCAGCGAGAACACCCTGCGCGAAGAGCGCGACCAAACCGAAAAAAAGTTGCGCCATTCGGAGGCACGCTATCGCGCGCTCGTGGGCAATCTGGCCTATGGGATGTGCCGCTGCAGCACCGAAGGCCAGTTCCTGGATGTCAATCAGGCGTTGGTGACCATGCTTGGATACCCATCCCGCGAGGAATTGCTAGTTGCAAATTATGCCTCCGCGATTCTGCGTGATCCCGCAAAAAGAGCGCAGTTGTTGGGGCACTCACGGGACCACGATGGACACGGTCTTCTGGAGATTGAATGGAAGCGGAAGGATGACACGATAGTCAAGGTCCGTGTGAGCGGACGTGAGGTTAGCAGTGAAGGCGAGAAAGCAAGTTTTGAGATCATCGTCGAGGATGTAACTCAACAGCGCAAGCTTGAGGCCCATTTGCGCCAGCAGGCAGCCAAGGATCCGCTCACTGGATTGGCCAACTACCGCCATCTGATCGAGACTGTGGATTCTGAGATCCAACGCTCGGAGCGGACATCTCGCGAGTTCTCGCTCTTGTTTCTTGATCTCGACGGATTGAAACAGATTAATACTACTTTCGGTCACCTTGTCGGCAGTGAGGCGCTTTGCCGGTTAGCGGACGTTTTGTGCATCTGCAGTCGGAAGATCGATACTCCGGCGCGGTTCGGCGGAGACGAGTTTGCGTTAGTCCTGCCGGAGACAGGGCGGACTCCAGCGAGCTTGGTAGCACACCGCGTCCGCGAAGGTCTTGCGAATGACGGACAGCAGCCGAAGCTTTCGGTCAGCATCGGAGTCGCGACCTATCCCGCCGATGGCACGGAAATCGATTCCTTGCTGGGCGCGGCCGACGCGGCACTTTACGCGATGAAGGCGAGTGCGCGCGGTTCGGCTACCGGCCAGGTGGAATCGCCCCACACCCGATCCAATCCCTAGCCCTCTGCAGCCGATTCGCCGAGATGCGTCGTGGCCGAAACAACTTTTCGGCGGGTGCGCGCAACCTCCGGGTTCCAGCCGTGGCGACCGTGTCGCGAGAGCGGCTAAAGCCTATCGTGTGCATCGGTTTAGAAGCACCAGCTCGCATGAGCCCAAGTATTTAACTAAAGTGTCGTAATTCCGTTGACAATAGCCTCACGAAAGCACACCGTCATAGCCGACCTGGGATTCTTCACCTCGCCTTAAACGCACCACGGGTTATCTGAACCACCCCTCGCCAATTGAATCGCACGCCGCTTCAAGGAGACTTATGAACACAATTACGCGCAGGGAGCAGTCCCGCAGTTTGGCACTTCAAGATGAGGTCAATCGTTTGTTCGAAGACAATTTCACGCGCGAACGCGCCGGTCATGCCGACCTGGCCGCTTGGGCGCCATCCGTAGACATCTACGAAACGGAGAATGAGCTGGTCGTAAAGGCCGAGCTTCCCGACGTGCAGGAAAAGGACATCGACGTCCGCATCTCGAACAACACCCTAACCATCCGCGGCGAACGCCGCTTCGATAAAGACGTCAAAGAAGAGAATTTTCTCCGCATCGAACGCGCCTACGGCTCGTTCATGCGCAGCTTTTCGCTGCCGAACACCGTCAGCTCCGACAACATCCGCGCCGAATATCGCAATGGCGTGCTGACCCTGCATATGGCGAAGCGCGAAGAATCCAAGCCCAAGCAGATCAAGATCAGCCTCGCCGCCACAAACGGAAAGTAGTCAGGCTGCGCATCCGGGGCGGGGTTCAGCCTCGCCCCGCCAACCGAGGAGGTTGCCATGACCGATCGTAAATCAATATCCACGCAGGAAATTGCCAAACGCTCCTACGCTCTGTACGCCCAGCGCGGCCGCGAAAACGGCAAAGACGTCGACGACTGGATCCGCGCCGAAGAAGAGTTGTGGGCTTAGGCGAACTACCAAACGGCCCGCTCGACGACCAAGCAGCAATTTTAGTTACCGAGCTCCGGATTCAAGGTTTGGGCGGCGCATCGCCGCCAGAGGAAAAACGAAATGGAAAATAAAAACACAACAAAGTGCGCTCATCCGATCTGTTCCTGCACCGTATCCACAGGAAAGTATTGCAGCACAGTTTGCGAAGCGATGGAGAAAACTCCGGACATCGATTGCACCTGCAATCACTCGGTTTGCAAAGGCAAAACGTCCTAACGCGGGCGAAACGCATTTCGCAAAGTTTTTGTTGGAAAGTTGGGTAAAGCAGGAAAAGGAGACTTATGTCCAAGCAAGCCGCAGAGCATCACACGAAGTCCGCAGAGCACCACGAGCACGCAGCACGACACCATAGAGAGGCCGCAAAGCATCACGAAACAGGGCACGCAGAGACGGCGGCACACCACGCGCATCTCGCGCACGGGCACGAACAGTTCGCAAACCAACACGCCGGCGAAGCTGCCAAAGCCCACATCGCCGACAACGACAAAGCCAAAGCCGCAAAGGCTTAAGCGCTGCGATTCAGGCGGGCCACCAGCCGGCCCACCTTTCGTAGTTCCGATCCACGCGCGTTATCTCGATGCACCGTCTGGAAAGCCAATGTCGAGATGGGAACGCGCGGTTCCGTTAGCAGTCAGTTAGACGCCCACCAATAAATTGAACGGCGCGAACTTGGTCGCATAAGTGCAAATCGATTGGCCGCGAATTCGCGGACGGTCCCATGCTTCTGGGTGAAATCTCCAACGCCTGATGAGTCGCGTTACCGGATAGGTGGAAATGAGTTTTTTCGCTGAGGGGATTTAGAATTGGTGTGTACCTGGCGCGTACCTCGGTTGTCGTCTTTGTCCGGTTTTGGCAGTTCCATCGTTTCCTCTTTTCAATAACTTACGCCGCCTCAGTCCCGAGGCTTGGTTCGATTCCCACCCGCGCCTCCAGCTTCTCCCCTCCTCCAGTTAGCCTCTGAAACCACATCCTTCGCACCGACGGCAGCCCATGCCAGAAATCTTGGAAATCGAATTGCTGATCTGCGGTGGATATTTCCCTCACCAACCGCGTGCTCCGCACAGCGGCTTTGACCCACCTCCGGCCCGCGGTAATCGCCACAGTTTGCGGTGGCTTCACGGACGCCGCCCCTCGGGACCGGGCCGACGCCGCCTATAAATGCAACGACGACGAACGCAGCGATCGAATCGCTGAAGTTCGGAATGCGTGCCACCGCCGTGCGTGAACTCGCTGAGATTTTCACGAAAGCTCGTCTCGAAGCCGGGCTCGCGAAGACAGAAGGCCGCATCTCCGAAGCAACAGGCGCTGCCGCAATTCCCAGCACGCCTCATTCGACGATCGAGTCCAAAATTAAAACGTTGAAAATCGATAAGCGCCGCTTCGCGAATCTCTAGCCACAACGCGCGCTTCCGACGCTACGCGGACATCGGCGCGGCCGACGCGATCCACTGCTCCAACTGCCGGTGATCCACAGCGCCCGCCTGCTGAAACACGCTGCGCCCGCCGTAGAACACCATGAAATTCGGAATGCCGCGAATGTTGTAGCGCGCGGAAAGTTGCGGATGCTTTTCCGTATCGACTTTGAGCACAATCGCTTTGCCCGCCATGTTCGACGCCGTAAGCGCTACTTCCGGCGCCGCGATGTGGCACGGCCCGCACCAATCCGCCCAGAAATCCACCAGCACGGGCACGGTCGCGTTCTTCGTGATCTCGTCGAACTGCGCCTCATCCACCGCGATTGGCTCATTCGCCGCCGGCAGCGCGGCTTTGCATTTCCCGCACTTGCCCTCGCTCGCTAGAAATTTCCCCGGCACACGGTTCCCGGTTCCACACACTTTGCAAGTCCGTATCACAGCCATTCGATGCCCTCAATCACACCAGCGGACACGGCGCCGGACGCTGCACATCCAACGAAACCGCGCAGCGCCCAGCACCACAGCCTTACTTCCCGTCGGGGAGCGGGCTGCTGCCGCCCGATCCGATCTTAATCGTACCCGGCGGATTCGCGCCTGCCCCGACCGCCAGCTGCACGGTGCAATCCACATCGTTCGCGTGAACCAGGTTGATTCCCTGCTGCAACACCAGCGTCGGCGAACCAAATGGCCCATCGCCGCCGCCCGTCCACGTCACGTTGAACGTGATCGGCGCAGCCGCGTTGAACGCAAGCAAACCGCTATTCGGAATGCGAATCTGTGGCGGCGTCAAATTCCCCAGCGAATCCACTTGCACCGCCATCGATGCGCCTCCCACCGTGACGCAGTATGGCCCCTGCGAAATGTTTGGCCCCGTGATCATGTACGACGCAATTCCGCTTGAGATCTGGTTGTTCGCGCTGAGCGGAGGATTCTGCGCGTTGTACTGCGAAATCGGCACCACGCCCGTTTGCGGGTCTCCGAAATAGGCCGGCGTAAACGTGGCGCTCACTCCCTGCGGAAATCCCGCGGGTACCACAAACTGAATTTTCCCTGAACCCGGAGTAAATCCCACCCAGTCGCCTTCCTCTATACTGCCGTCCACATTCACGTGAATCGGGCGGACGCCCGGCATCGGGCCGCCGTGCCCCATCGCCTCTTTCGCTTGCGCCATTTTGTTTCTCCTTTATCGCTTCGGTTCTTTGTCGTCGGGCCTGAACGCCGGATCCGCCAGGAGCTTCTGCAGATCGGGATCGTCCTTCAGATCCTGTACGGTATAACCCTTCTTCAAACTTTGTTCAATGTAATGGATGGCCTGCTTGCGGTCGCCGAGGTCTTCATATGCGTCGCCAATATTCACCAGCACTGACGGGTCGTCGGGAGCGTAGGCCAGAGCAGCCTGCGCCTGCTCCACGGCTTTGTCCCGCATCTTTTCTCGTCCGTACAGGAACGCGAGCTGCGCGTGAATTTCGGCGTCCCGCGGCTGCAGTTTTTCCTGCGCCTCCAGCAACTGCAGTTGCCGCGCGCGTGCCTCTTTCGCTTTGTCGGTTTCGTTCAACTCTTCGTACGCAATCGCCAGGTTGTTCCACACCGTCGGCTCGTTATCATTCAGATGAATCGCTTTCTCGCTCACGCCCGCGGCATCGGCCCAACGGCGTTCCTGCAAATACAAATTTCCCAGATTTCCATACGACTCGAACGTCGGCCTAAGCTCGATCGACTTCTTCAACGCATCTTCGGCTTGTGGGAATACTTTCGGATCGCCCATATCCAGATAGACCGCTGCCAGATTGCTGTAGAGCTGCGCGTTGTCCGGCGTCAACGCGATCGCGCGCTGAAACTGCGCCACCGCTTCGGGATATTTTCGCTGCCGGTCGTAGAAAAGTCCCAGCTCGCTGTAACTGTCCCAATAATCGGGCCGCAACGCCGCCGCTTTCTGAAATGCCGCCTCGGCATCCTGGACGCGACCTGCGTTTTCGTACGCCCGTGCCATCCCACCCAGCGCCGTCGGATCCCGCGAGTCCAGCCTCAGCGCGTCTTGATATTCCTGCACGGCCAGATCGTGTTGCCCCATCTGGTCGTGAATGTGAGCCAGTGTCACGTAAACGGCCGGAACGCGGTCGTCGAGCTCCGCGGCTTTCTGTGCGTTCGCGAGCGCTTCTTGAATCCACTTCGGATCCTTGTCGGTGTGATATTTCAGGCGATACGCTTCGGCCAGTTCCGCGTAGCCCAGCGCAAATTTTGGATCGGTCTTCACCGCACTTTCCAGCGCAGCGATCGCCTGATCGAGATTTCCCGGTTTGTCGTACCGGTGCATCAGGCCGAGCGCTGAAACATATCCCTCGTACGCCGCAGGCGTCACCACGCCGCCGGTATTTTTCAGCATGTCGGCGGTCACGTTGATGTGCATGAGCTTCGCCAGGCGCGACACCGCTTCATCCTGCAGCGACGCTAGGTCGCCCGCGCGATCCTCCAGGCTCGCCGAACCGATCTGCCGCAGATTTTTCGTGTCGATCAGGTTCACCGTGAGGTGTACGTCTTGCCCGTCGCGGGCGATGCTTCCCTTCACCACGTACGTCGCACCCAATTCGCGCAGCGCCGACCCCGGATCGCTGATCTTGCGCGCGCGCACTTCGCTGGCAGGAACCACCCACAGCGACTTTCCGCCGACATCGAGATCGGAAAGTTTTCCCGCGAGGCTGTCCATTAAGCCTTCGGCAAGCGCGTCATTCGCAGGATTCGCGCCGATATTGTCAAACGGCAGCACGGCTATATGCCTCTCGCCTCCGCCGCCCACCAACGCCAAAATGCGATCGCGCACCGCAGGGACCAGCATCATCGCCACAAACGCCAGCACAACCGCCGAGGCGATCACCAGCCATCGCTGCCACCGCAAGCGGTGTGAAAATCCTTGCGGCAACCACGCCGACCGCGACGCCTCCTTCACGTACTTGTTCAGGTCGCTCGATTTGTACGTCCGCGTCGCCGACGAAGGATCGACGGCCTCGGTCGGCGAGCCGTATTGCATTCTCACGCGCTCGAGATCCGTCAGCACTTCCGTGCAATTCTGATAGCGCTGCGCCGGATCCTTCGATAGCGCGCGATACACAATTTCCTGCATCGGCTCCGGCACGCCCGTCAGCGCGCGTGGCGGCTCGTGCAGCGTCGCCACCACAATCGACGGCACGCTGTCGCGATGAAACGGATTCTGCCCTGTGAGCATTTCGGCGAACACAACACCGAGTGCCCAAATATCCGTGCGTTGATCCACTGGGCTGCCCAGCACTTGCTCCGGCGACATGTAACTCACCGTGCCGCTCACACCGCCGCTTTGCGTGATCGATTGCGCGCTCACCACGCGCGCCAATCCAAAATCGACGATCTTCGCGACGCCGTCGCCCGTCAGCATCACGTTCGATGGTTTCACGTCGCGGTGCACGATATTTTTCGCGTGCGCCGCGCCCAGCCCGCGCGCCATCTGGATCGCCACATCGATCGCCTGCGAAAACGGCAGCGGACCGCTCTTGATCTTGCGCGAAAGCGACTCGCCTTCATAAAACGCCATCACGATGAACGTGCGTCCGTCCGGGGTTTCTTCAATCCCGTGAATCACTCCCACATTCGCGTGATCCAGCGACGACGCGGTGCGCGCCTCTTTGAGGAAACGCTGCTTTTCACTTTCGCTTTCGGTGAGTTCGGTGGGCAGGAACTTCAGCGCGACCACGCGGTGCAACTTCGTATCGAGCGCGCGATACACCACGCCCATACCGCCCGCTCCAGCCGTTCCCAGAATCTGGTAGCTGGCAACAAGGTCGCCTACAGATCGATCGCTTTTGACGTCGGGCATGCCTCTCTCACCACTTCATCTGAAGTGGGGCAAGACCCTCGCATGTTCAGAATTCCGGCAGGAGTAGCTCAACGCGCGAATCATAGAACGCGCCCCCTCCCCACGCAAGTCGGACCGTCGGACAGCCTCCCAGGCGGTCTGCTCCGACCACCGAACAAAAATACCGTCAACTCCAATAGCCGGACCACCCACCAAATGAAACAGGAGTGGCACAGGCTGGACTTCGCCTGTGTGCTCTTGAATTTGCCTCAGTCCCGCGAGGCGGGATGTAGCTTAGACTTTCGAGTCTGAGCGCGATCAACTCTCAGTTGGTCGCGGGTTGAGCCATTTCAACATCGGCAGTCAGCAATCTTCCTCGCACCGGCTGTGCTCCAGCAATTCCACATTCTGAACCGCCGTCCGTCGTGGGCGACTTGTGGCACACTCATCTGGTGCGCCGCGCCTCGACGCCCGGCGTGCCGGAGCTTCCTCGATGAACACGACGCGGCGGGATGTGCTCGCCGGACTCGGCTTGTTCGGCGTTGCCACACTTCTGTCGCGAGCAACGCACGCCGGGGCTTCACTTTCGCCTTCCGCAGCTACGTGCCCCTTCCGTCTCGCCGTCATCAACGACGAAATCACGCAGGATTTCGAGCAAGCCTGCTCGATTGCCTCCAAAGACTTCGGCCTCCAGTGGATCGAACTCCGCTCCATGTGGGACAAAAACGTCACCGAACTCACCGCCAAGCAAATCGACGACGCGCGCAAAATCCTGGCCGCTCACCATTTGAAAGTAACCGACATTGCCAGCCCGCTTTTCAAAACCGAGTGGCCCGGCGCGCCGCTTGCCGATCCCAGCCAGCATCGCGACCAGTTCAAAGCCGATTTCGACGCCGCCGCGCAAGACAAGCTTCTCGACCACTGCATCGAACTTGCCCGCGCCTTCGGCACCGACCGCATTCGATGCTTCGACTATTGGCGCCTCGCCGATCAAAAGCCGCATCGCTCCGCGATCAACGCGAAACTCTCAGACGCCGCCGGCCGTTGCGCAAAAGCTGGCATGATCTTGCTGCTCGAAAATGAAATGACGTGCAATACCGCCACCGGCGAAGAATCCGCCGCCGTCCTCGCCGCAATTCCAAACAACAATTTCATGCTGAATTGGGATCCCGGTAACGCCGCCGCGCTCGGCGTCTTCCCCTTCTCGAAGGGCTACGACATGCTTCCGAAAGATCGCATCGGCCACTGCCACGCGAAAGATGTGGTGCCTAAGCCGGACAACAAGGGTTATGACTGGGCTCCTGTCGGCGACGGAGTGGTCGATTGGACCGGCCAACTCCAGGCGCTGATGCGCGATCACTACACATACGCCGTCAGTCTGGAAACGCACTGGCGCGGCGCCGGCACGCCCGAAGCATCCACACGCATCAGCATGGATGGATTGAAGAAGTGTCTGTCCGCTGCCGGCGCAAATTGCTGAACCTCACGCCCTGGCGCACGGCAACGCAAGGAGCACACGCGTGATCACTCGCCGCAAATTTCTTGGCACTCTCGCCACAGGCGCTGCAATGGGCGCCGCAGCCAGCGCCACGCGAGGCGCAACCTTCGCATCCACGGCTGCAAGCTACGCGCGCATCTTCGGCGCAAACGACCGCCTCAACTTCGCCATCTTCGGCCTCAACGGCCGCGGCTACGCACACCTCTCATCTCTTGCCGCGAATAAAAACGCCGCGCGCATCACGCACGTCTGCGACGTGGAAACCAACATCCTCACGAAATTCGCAGCTGCCTCGGAAAAACAACTCGGCTATCCGCCTCAGACCGCGCAAGATTTCCGTCGCGTCCTCGAACTGAAAGACATCGACGCCGTCTCCATCGCCACGCCCGATCACTGGCACACACCGATGGCCATCGACGCGCTCGCCGCTGGCAAACATGTTTATGTGGAAAAGCCCTGCAGCCACAATCCCGCTGAGGGCGCGCTCCTGATCGACGCGCAGAAAAAATACGGCAAGCTCGTTCAGATGGGCACGCAACAGCGCTCCTCGCCGCACACCATCGACATCGTCGCGAAAATTCACGATGGCCTAATCGGCCGCGCCTACTTCGCAAAAGCCTGGTACGTGAACACGCGCAAATCCATCGGCTACGGCAAGGAAGCGCCCGTCCCGAAAACGCTCGATTGGGATTTGTGGCAAGGTCCCGCGCCGCGCCGAGCGTACAGAGACAACGTGCAGCCCTACAACTGGCACTGGTTCCGCATCTACGGCACTGGCGAAACGCTCAACAACGGCACGCACGAAGTGGACGTCTGCCGCTGGGCGCTCGGCGTCGATTATCCGAAGCGCGTCACCTCGTCCGGCGGCCGCTACGCTTTCAAAGACGATTGGGAGTTCTACGACACGCTCGTCACCAGCTTCGAGTACGACGACAAAATGATTTCCTGGGACGGCAAGAGCTGCTCCGGCATGACTTACTACAATCGCGGCCGCGGCTCCACGATCATCGGCACCACCGGCTCAGTTCTGGTCGATCGCGATGGCTATGAAATTTATGACCTGGATGGCAAAAAGAGGAGCGAGTTCAAAGCCGGCAGCGGCAGCGCCACCTCCACCTCTGACCTGGTGGGTCGCGATTCAATGACTGACATCCACTTCGCAAATTTCATCGCCGGCATCCGCACCGGCGCAAAGCTCAATGCTCCGATCGACGTTGGCAACGTAGCCGTTACCATGCTCCAGCTCTCCAACATTGCGTGGGAAACGAACAACGAACTCCAGCTCGATCCGGACACCGGGAAAATCACAAACGACGCCGACGCCATGAAGCTTTGGGGACGCGACTACGAACCCGGATGGGCGCCGCATCTCTAATTTTCAAATAACTCGAGGCCCATTGATGATGCACGACCATTCACGCCGTAACCTTCTGCGCACAGTTGGTTTCGCATCCGCCGTTGCGGCAACCGCGCCTCTCGGTGCGCTCCTTGCATCGCCACTCGTGACAAACGAAGCGAGAGTACCCACGCCGGAGCCCGCGCCCACTGCGCCGCCGATCCGCCTCGGCCTCGCCAGCTACACTTTCCGCAATTTCGATCGCGCGCAGCTCATCGCTTTCATGAAAACTCTCCGCATCGATGCGCTCAACGCCAAAGACGTGAAGGACCACCTCCCCGTCGATCCGGCAAAGGAAGCCGAAGCCGTCGCCGACTACACGGCCGCAGGCATCACGCTCCACGCCGCCGGCGCCATCTATTTCGACAAAGACGATCCCGCCGACATCCGCTCCAAATTCGACTACTGCAAGCGCGCTAACATAAAAGTCATCGTCGCAGGAGATCCCTCGCCACAAGCTCTGCCGCTCATCGCAGACTCCGCTCGCGACTACGACATGCGCATCGCTATCCACAATCACGGCCCCGAAGATAAAATCTGGCACTCGCCGCTCGACGTCCTCGCCGCCGTGAAATCCCTCGACCCGCGCATGGGCTGCTGCATTGACGTTGGCCACTGCGTCCGCGCGGGCGTCGATGTGATCGACGCGATTCACGCCGCCGGCCCGCGCTTGTTCAACATGCACATGAAAGATCTTACGGATTTCAACGCGAAGGATAGTCAAGTTGCAGTGGGTGAAGGGAAAATGCCGGTGCCGCGGATTTTCGCGGCTTTACAAGCCGTCAACTATGACGGCTTCGTCGATCTCGAGTACGAAGTCCACGCCGACGACCCGATGCCTGGCGTCACCGAAAGCTTCGCCTATATGCGCGGAGTTCTTGCAGGCATGAACGCCGCCTCAGCGCGCGCCTGACGCGACAACGGCGACGCCAATGCGGCGTCACGTCAGCTCAATAGTCACTTCGCAACTCGTGCCGGCGCCCGCTTCGCGTCTCGTGCTGCCCGCGTCGCTCGTACACTCGATGCACAGCAGCGCGTCCGGCGCATCGCCGATCTGTTCGCCGCACGATGCGCATTGCCCTACGCGCTCAAAAAAGGGCCACACCACATTCCGCAGCGTCATCTCAAACAACGGGCCGCGCCTTCGCGTCTGGTTCCTCACCGCTCGCCTCCACGATGGGGCCATACCCGGCGGACGTCGTCACGTCCCATCCGGGGTCCAACTCGATTGCCGCAGATAGTACATCAAATCTCCGCTCCGCAATCGCTACTCCGCACTCTACGAGCGAAATTGTAAACGCGGCGTTACGCACCCGCGAACAATCCCGCGCGTGTCGAATCTGCAACCGTCCGACAGGGCCCCAGCCCGGTCGGCGTGTCACGGGCGCTCGCGCCTGTGCGATTCGGTCGCGCCCAGCGCGATGTAGCTTAGACTTTCGAGTCTGCCCGCCCTGACGCAGGAAGGGAGCGGGACCAACTCTGAGTTAGTCCCGGGTTGAGCCACTCCCAAAAATCCACCGATCTCAAAATCAAGCACCGCCACGCGTTACAGTGCTTTGTGTGGCATAGAAATATTTTCTGTGTGCTTTGTATCCTCACGCACCCGCCGCCCCCGCCTTCAATTTCCCACCCGTCTCCGCCGCCGCACCCGCCTCCATCCACTCCACCAAACTCACCTTCGCGTACTCATACCCCACGCGCGCAATTTTCTCCGCCTCATGAAAATCCGATCGATCGAATTCCAGCAGCGGCGGCCGCATATAAAGGTCCGCATTCGCCGCATGCGATTGGTTGAACGAAATCCCGCCAAACTCAAGCGTCCGCATCAACACCTGCAGCATGTTCGGCACCGCTGCGCGCTTCTTCGCAAACGGACGCAGCCGATTCCACGCCACGCGCCATCCCGAAACTTCCTCGCCGTAATCCTCAATCGGATCCAATTCCACCGGCGGCGACACGTCCACCCCGATCACCGTCCCGCTGCCCAGGTAGCTGCGCATCACGTCCACCGGCACGTTGTTCAACAGTCCGCCATCCACGTGCAACTCGCCGTCGTACACAATCGGCGGAAAAATCGCGGGCGCGCGCGTCGTAGCCAGAATCGCCTTCGCCATCGGCCCGCGCGTGTGTACTTTCATCTCGGAGCGGTTCAGATTCGCCGACACGCAGTAAAACGGGATCCACAAATCCTCGATCTGCCGCGCTCCAAAAAATTCCTTCATCACCGCGCTGAAATTCGAGCCTTGCTGCACGGCTACGATCGGCAGCGTGAAGTCGCGGAAGAATTTTCCGCTGCGAGCGCAGGTCTCGCGAAGTATATGGTCCACGTGCAGCCCAATCGCGTGGCCGCCCGCCATCATCCCGCCCATACTGGTACCGCCGATCGCATCGATCGGCACGCCCAGCTCCTGCATCGCGCGAATCACGCCCAGATGCGCGAGCCCCCGTGCAAATCCCCCGCCCAGCACGAGCCCCACGCCCTTTCCCACCACCAGCCGCGCCAGCCGGTCGAAATCCGCCTTCGATCCGGTCCGGACGTGATAGTGGTTCGCCACTCGCCGCACATCGAGCCACGCCTTCGTACCCGACGGCTCCACGCGCGACGCAGGATGCACCAGCACCAGCGACATTCTCGCACTCACGCGTGCATCAAGCCGCGACAAAATCTCCCGCTCGATCGCTCCGGGCGCCACGCTCGCATCTGCATCCGCGACGATCAAAATCAAATCCGCCTGCCGCACGCAACGCTCGGTCCACGCCGTCGCCGCCGCGTCCGCCTCGTACACCACGTAATGAAATTCCACTTCCTGCCGGCTCAGCCACTCCGCCACGCCAATGTCGCCCGATCCGTCGTTCGGCGTTTGCGCCGACTGTGCCGCGCTGCCCAGTTTTCCCAGCGCCGCATCGAGCCGCGCGCCCATCAGGTGCAGCGTCGATCCCAGCGCCGCCATCGAGTTCGCCAAATTGTCGCAGAAATTCGAAATCGCCACGTTGGCGCTCGCCGGTATCACAGCCACCGTGCTCACGCCGCGCCGCTTCGGCGTGCTGCCCACGAGCTGCTCGTTCAGCCGCGTCACCACTTGTTTTGTAAATGTGCGAAGTCCCGCGTGCGGATGCTTCGCGATAAACCGGTCAAATCCCGCGCGAGAGAGCCGCGCCACTTCCGAATCGCGAATCGCATACACCGTCGCGGACCGCGGCTGATCGCTGACGAGCGCCATCTCGCCGACCACTTCGCCCACGCCCAACTCCGCCACTTCGCTGGTCTTCCCGTGCGCGTTTTCCACCAGCACGCGCAGCCGCCCGCTTACCACAATGCAGAGCGAATCGCCCGGCTCACCCTGCGCGAAAAGTTTCGAGCCGCCGGTCACGACTTCCAGATCCAGCTCTGCTTCCAAGTCGCGCACCGCGATCTCGTCGAGCTCTCCGAAAAGCCGGCTCACGTGAATCGCAGAAAGCAGCCGCGTCTGCCGGAACCGCCGCGTCACCACGTGCATCAGCTGCAGCAGCATGTCGTGGTGCGCCGCAGACACTTGCTGAAATTCCGCGCGCCTTAGTTTCAGCACGCGCGCTTCGTCCACCGCCGTAGCATCGATCGCGCTCGTGTCGCTCGACAGCAAGCCCAGCCCGCCAATCGATTCGCCGCACGACGCCGTCGCCAGAAACTCCGTCTCGCTGTGCCGCCCGCGCGCCGTCACCGCCAGCGTCCCGCTCACGATCACAAATAAATTTTCGTCGGGTTCACCCTGCTCGATCAGCGGCGCACCAGGGGCAAGCGTCATCGGCTCCATCGCAGCGGCCAGCGCGCGCAGCGCCG
Source organism: uncultured Acidobacteriota bacterium (assembly GCA_963702125.1). Taxonomy (GTDB): domain Bacteria; phylum Acidobacteriota; class Terriglobia; order Acidiferrales; family UBA7541; genus Palsa-295. Next base: position 77,790 of record OY969716.1, on the reverse strand, counting down.
CCGCGTCCAGGTCGCGGAAAAATTCAAGTGTGGAGAGAAATTCGGCAAAATCCGCGCGTTTCGGGATCAAGAAAACCTCGCAACGAGGGGGTTACATCGGGGCGCAAGACGCTGAAGTTTACCACAACAAAAACGCAGTCATTCCCTGCAACACGGTTCCAGTACTCAGGTTCCCGCGACACCACGAGCCAGCGACGTCACTGGCGCAACGACAGGCGCGAAACCTACTTCGTGTCCGTCGCCGCAGGCTGCCACAACTCAATCGGATTCCCTTCAGGATCGTTCAAATGCGCGAACCGCCCGTACGGAGACATCTCCGCATCCACCTTCACCGCGATTCCCGCCGCCTGGAGCTGCGCCGCCATCTTATCCATATCGTTTACGCGAAAGTTGATCATCCACTGCTTCGTGAGGTCGGGCCCAAAATATTTCGTCGTCTCTGAAAATGCCGTGAACGAAGTCTTCCCCGCTTCCTGCTTCCACACCGGCACGGAAACGCCCAAGTTGTCCTGGTACCACTTCTGCAGCGTCTTCGGATCCTTCGCGCGAAAGAAAAATCCACCGATCCCGGTGACCGCTTCCTTCCCGCCCTGCGCCGTAGTCGATTGCTCAGCGCCACCCGCAAAAGCCCCAGGCACCATCGCCGCCCCAGCCACAGCTCCAAATGCCATCAACACTTCCCGCCGCCGCTTCGTCACAGAAATTCCTCCGAGAGCGCCGCGATTGTACACCGCCTCACGTCACTCGAACAAAGCTACGCGCACAAGCCCGCATCTCCTCAGCGCCTCCGTGCACTCCGCTTTTCTCGGTTTTCTCCGTGGAATGTTTCGCCGTTGCCGTTCGCCGCGCGCTACGGCACGTTCACCGTCACCTGCTGCGTAGTCCTTCCATACTCGTTCGTCGCGATCAGCGTGTACGTCGTCGTCGCCGTCGGCGTCACCGAGATCGAAGTCCCCCGCGTCGCCCCAACCTGCGGCGTCACGATCAAATACGACGCACCCGTCGTCGTCCAGCTCAACGTCACCGGCGTTCCCGCCGCCACCGACGACGCGCTCGTCGTAAAACTCGAAATCACCGGCGACGCGCCCTTCGGCAAATTAGACGACGTGTAAACCGTTCCCAGTTGCACCACTTCGAAATCCGCCGCCGTCACGTTCCCCAGATTGTGCAGGTCGTCGTTGTCCCAGCGGCTGTCCGGCGCTCCACTGATGTACATGTTCGATCCGTTGTCCGCCATGATCGCGCCGTACTGCTGAAGCGCCTTCAAGATCACCTGGTTCGTCGCCGAGTAGCTCGAAATGTTGAAGTTCGACTTGAGCCGCAGCCTCATTCCCATCGGCGCCGCGTTCGAATTCGACGAGTTCGCTGCCCAGTGCGACGCCGGCGCCACAAACGCCGCCTTCGAATCCTGCAGCGTAATCCGAATCGCGTGCTTGATCTCGCCGCTCGCCACTTCGTCGTAACGCACCAGGCCTGCGAAAATCGGAAGTCCTGCTGCGTCCGCCGAAGTCCACGTCAACGGCCGCTGCTCGTCGCTCAGCAAGTCCCACACCGCCGCTGAATCCGCATCCCAGCTTCCATCGGACTGCGGCTGCGAATTGTCCATCTCGTAAAGGAAGCAGCTGCTGTTGTCGATCACCAGCACGTGGCGATCGCCGTCACCCGGATTCGGATAGCCCTCGATCGGCGCATTAGCCGGTACCGGCGCCGGACCAGGATCACTCTCATCGCCATATGCCGTGAACGTAATCGTCACCGGAGCCTGCGACGAATTCACCACCACATACGGAATTCCGATCGACGAGCCGTCATACTCTCCCGAACCAAAATCCGGATGCATCGCCGCGTTTCCGATCACGCTCATGTAGCCCGACGAATTCGTATCCACCGCCGCGCTCGCAATATTCTGGTTCCACAAATTGTTCGATGTGAACGGCAAAAATCCGTTCAAGCTCGCGCCCTGCCCCGTCGAAATCGCGCTGCACGCGCTCGGCGTACCGCCGCCGGTGCCGCCGCCTCCGCCACCACCGCTCGAACTCGCCGTCACCGTCACATTGATCGTCGATGACGCGCTCTCGCCCGGATTCGGATTGCTCACGCTCACGCCGTAAGTTCCTGCCGTCGCTTCGGTTCCCGTCGCGCTCAGCTGCGTGCCCGAAACAAACGTCGTCGCCAGCGCCGCGCCGCCCCAAAGCACCGTCGCGCCACTCACAAAATTGCTGCCTTTCACCGTCACCGTGAACGATCCCGCCGTAAACGTCGAAGGCGACACGCTCGCAATCGAGGGCGTCGGATTTTCCAGCGTCACCGCGCTCGATCCCGTCGCGCTCGCGCTAGCCTGCGACACGGCCGTCACCGTAGTCGTGTTGGGATTGGGCACCGTCGCCGGCGCCGTGTAGCTTCCAGCGGAAGAAATCGTCCCCACCGTCGAGTTGCCGCCGCTCACTCCGTTCACTTGCCACGTCACCGCCGTGTTCGTCGTACCCGTCACCGTCGCGGCAAACGTCTGCCCCGCGCCCACGCGCACGCTCGCCGACGTCGGGCTCACCGCCACACTCACCGTCGGCGGTGGTGGATTCGTGCCGCCCCCTCCACCACTCGGCTTCTGCGTCCCAGCGCAGCCGATCTGGATCACAAGCAGCCCGAGCAGAATGTTGAGCAGGAAGAAGTGAGCGCGTCGCACGAGCCTCTCCATAAACGCAAAATTGTGAGGATTGGGGTCTTACAGATGATGGGTGGAGAGGACAGGCCGCAACAACTGGACGATGGTACAACTCTGGGCCAGTGCCCGTAGCTTAGACTTCAGTCTGCGCCTTAGCTTTTCCGGGTGCCGCACCCTTTTCTTTACAAAAGGGTGCGCTCCGAGCAGACCAGATCTACAGCAAGGTCTTCGTAGCTTAGACTTCAGTCTGAGCACCGCCGCGGAGCGGCGACGGCCTCAACTTGCAACTCACCTACAAAAAACTCCACAAAATCACGCCACAAGCAAAAATGCGTTACGGCTTCTGCCCCGGCGCCTTGTTGCCCGTGATGCCTTTGCAGCTCGCCGCCGGATACGCCGCCGAGGTCGGCGTGCTGTTGTTCGTCGAGCAGGTCGAAGTCTTGTTCACCGACCGTATCACCACCGTCGCCACCACCGCCGCCGCTGCCGCGCCTATGCCAATGCCCGCCGCAGCTCCCGCGCTCAATCCCGCTCCCGCCGCGCCAGCCGCGCCCGTCACGCTGGTCGAATTCAGCGCCGCCGTCATGTTCACCGGCGTGGTCGGCGCAGGCTGCGAAGGCGCCGTGTTCTGATGCACGTTCGATTCCTGGCCGCCGTGCAGCGTCACGCAGTTTCCACCCAGGTCGCACGCCTGGCAAGTTCCCTCTTCGCAAATCACATTCATATTGCCGGTCGTGTCGAACGAAACGATCATCACCGTCCCGACCACGCCCGCAACACCCACCGGCGTCCGCACCTTAAAGTGCGCGTCCGGCTTCACCAGCTTCACCGCCTGCGCGCGCACCTTGCCGTAATTCAAATCCAAATCCGTCTGCTGGCCGCTGGCGTCGTGCTTCACGATCGTAAGGTTCGAATCCGAACCCACGCTGAGCACTGAACCGTCGGTCAAGTTCACACGCGCGCGCGCCATATGGCCCGTGTTCACGGTGTCGCCCCAATATACGGGTAAATTGTTCGCCGCCGGCACTTGTTGCGGACCGCGCACCACGTTCACCACCGGCAGCATCGCCGTAATCTTCCCCGCTTCCTGTTGCTGCCCCTGCGCCACCACGTTCACCGGCAACGCGAGCAGTACCGAGATCCCCAGTGCGATGAACGAAATGAGAGGATTGCGCGACTTCATATGATTGACTCCTCCCCGGAGTTTCCCGCTGCGTATGGGCGCAAACGCCCAGAAAAACCCGAAACCATGGAAATCCGATGGGAAATTGCGAATGCGGGGCTGGCGAAAAATTACCACATCTCCCCATACCCCGCCTAGCTGTTTCCAGCCAGCCAGACAGCCGAACCGACTGTCCTATTTCGACTCTTCGTCCCTTCTACCTCGAGATCCTCGGCCTCATCCGCGCCGCCACCTCGCGCATCGCCTGATTCGACCCAGGCGCCCGCCGCTCTCTCCACTGCTCCATATGATTACAGTGAATTTCGAGGTTCTCGAATACGTGCGGGTTCTTGAACATCTCCCTCCACTGCGGCACCATCGGCTTCAGCCGGTCCCACACCATCCACTGCTCGCCCGTATTCTCGAAGAAAAAATCCTCATCGATCAAGCCGCGGTTCACGATGTTCGCCACCATGTCCCAATAACTCCACACCATCCGCATGAATTCGTTCTCATCGCTTCCCGGCGGCGCCACCTTCATCATTTCTTCCATCGTGGTCGGGTGGAAATGCGCCGCAAACCACGACCTCGCCTCGCGCAGCTTCGGCTCCCTCCGCATGTCGTACAAGCGCAGCATTAAATTCACCTGCTCGTGCGTCACTTCTCCCATCGCTTCCTCCTGATCGCTCCTGTGTTAGTGCGCTTGGGGCGTAGGCACTTCGCCATGGATCGAAATCTGGTGGGTGTAAGCCAGCGGAATCGGCGATTCGTCGAAGCCCATCTTGATCCGCCGCCGCAATTCCCTCGCAACATCTTCCTTGCGATTCAAAACTGTTTTCACCTGCAGCCGGATCACCGTCCCATCCAGCGCCAGTGCCTCAATTCCCAGTACTCGCGGCCCGTCCACGAGGACGGCCGACCAATCCGACGATTGCCGGAAATCTCCAGCGATTTTTTCGAGCAGCGAAATCGCGCGCGAAGTGTTTTCCTCGGCCGGCACCACCACGTCCACAAAAATCTGCGACCAGTCGCGGCTCAAATTGGCAACTTGTCCAACCATCCCGTTTGGGATCGTCACCACGGCGCCTGCCGCGTTGCGCAGCACCGTCCGCCGCAGAGTCAAATGTTCCACGCGCCCCGTTTCGCTTCCGGCCGTGATCAGGTCGCCGATCACGTACTGATCTTCAAACACGATGAAAAATCCGTTGATCAGGTCTTTCAGCAGGTTCTGCGCGCCAAACGCGAGCGCCACGCTCGCCAGGCCCGCCGTCGCCAGTGCCGGCGCCACATTAATATCGAAAACTTGCAGGCCCATCAGCACGGCGATCACGATGATCACCGTCGCGAAAATGCTGTACACCAGCCCGCCCATCGTGCGGGTCTGCTGCTCGTGCATCTGCGAGGCGCGCGACTGGTTCGTCGCGTGCTGCACCAGGCGCGCCGTCAGCGATTTGAGCACGCGCAGCAAGAAAAGCGCCAGCGCCAGAATGACGAGCAGCCGCAGGCCCATCTTTCCCGCGATTTGCAACCACTGTGAGACGGAATCGGTCATAAGATAGGGCGAACGCGCACTATAGTACCCGCGAGGCTCGGGCGCGACAACCCTTCTTCCCGCCCGTCCCTCGAAGCGTCATATTCGCGCCAAAAAAACATCGCGCGCCGCAGCAAACTCGCGTGAAATTTTTAGGAGCACGCCGATGGTCGATCTGCAGAAACGCAATCTCGTCGCAAAAATCGCCGGCGGGCTGATCGCTGCTCCCGCTGCGGCCGCCCTGGCGGGCAATTTCGTTTTCGCGCAAGCCACTCGCACCACGCAAGGCCCGCCGGCACAAAACCCCCAACCTCCCATTCCAGTACAAGACCCGTCGCTCACTCCCAGCATCACCAGCGATCCCAAAGCCGCGCTCAAACACAATCAGGCCCAGCTCCGCGACGACGTCGAAAAGCTTTATGCCCTGGCCCTCGAACTCCGCGCCCAGGTCGAAACCACCGAAACCACCCAAGTCCTGAGCCTCCCCATGATCCAAAAAGCCGAGCAAATCGAAAAACTCGCAAAACAAGTAAAAACCCTGGCCCGCGACTAACCACTAGTCGATACCGTAATCTTGGGTCCGCGCACGGCGCAACGCGCGCCCCAGGTTGTGGGGTAGCCAGTTTTGGCTGCGTAACCCACTCCACACTCCCAATGTAGTATGCATCCGCCCCCTAACGCCCGCCGAAAACCAGCCCTTCCGGGTGCCGCACCCTTTTCCCCTCAAAAGGGTGCGTGCCGAGCAGTCAGATTCGCCTCGCCGCCAACCCAGCCACAACGCAACTTCCGCAGATGTAGCGACGCCACTTACGTCCACACATCCCACTACGCCCACACCGTGATCCGCGCGCCCGCTACTTCCCCCTCTTCCTCCCCCCATTAAAATGGAATGGCCGCAACTCCTGAGGATGCTGTCTGACGTACGCAAGCACCCGCTGCCGTTTCTGTACGCCTCGCGTGCCCTCCGCATCCGGCGGACAAAGATCGGGCCGCACGCCCGACACGCGCGCAAAAATTCCCGCCCACCGCCGCTTGATCGCCGGCACCGTCACGAATAGCGCCTTGGAAGCCTCCGCGTCGTCCGCGCCCTGCAGCGCCACTTCCAGCAATTCCTGCTCGCCCAACGTAAAGCCAATTTGTGGGGGCGGCCCGTGATGAAAAATCTCGGCGGCGATCGAATGCGGATCTTTCCGCATTGTCTCGCTCGTCACCTCCACCAACGCCCGCTCCTCGTTCCATGCGCTGCCAGGATTCGCCTTCCGCCATGATTCAAATCGATCGGCGATCCTCATCCGGAGATGGCCCTGGATGTGCCACAAATCAACTTCGTCCACACACTCCAGCAAGATCAGCGAGAAACGGTAGCCCGAGAACAGCTCGTAGTAAGCGCGGCCTAACAGGATGCGCACATCATCCACTTGTGCTGCGCTCAGCCGATTTTGCTTCCAACTCGTGTCCATAATGACCTGGTGCAGGTCCCCGCTCGTGTTCGCATCACGCACCTCTTCCGGCGTGGCAATCACAGAATTGCCGCTGGCCACGCTTTCGACGATTCTCGAGTTAAGTCCCGGCGCAGGATTTTGCCGCTCCGCTTCCGTAAAGCTTTTCTTAACGAACGCGCCGAATCCAAACCCCACAAGCTCAACTTTGTCTTCCCACCGCGCCTCGATCACGGCGCTCCGGCAGGCGTGCTTCATTTCGAACATCCGCTGCCACGCCTGTAACGCGCCGCACTGGCCCACAGTCTCTGCGCCCATCTTCGCCGGATGCAGCCTGAGGCATTGAGCCAGATCGCTCGCCGTCGGTTTTCTCCACGTGAACAACAGCTCCATTAAGACCCCCGAAAAGTATCTTTTTAGGTCATTGCGGGGCGAACCTGCAAGTTTCTATATTGCGGGGCCGAAGGGACCGTACCGCGATCATGCCCAACCCTGGTCAGGCGGAGTTCGCGGCAACTCACTCATCAGGAGAACAAAATTGAATCACACACTCGGAAACAGTTTCATCGCGCGTGCCCGCCGTACCGCAATTCTGGCCGCAGCGGCGCTCCTAGTCTTCTTGTTCAATGCCAATCTAGCCCAGGCCGGTTGCGCGGTTCCCTCTAAAGCCGACGCGCCCAGAATTCCCTACGCCAGTCCTCATTCCAATGAAGAGTGGGACGGAGGGCCAACGATCGTCGGACTATGGCACGTTCTATACACTGCCGAATCGGACAACAATTTTCCTCCGGGCGTAACTCCGCCGCCGACGCCGTTCCAGTTCCTCGAATCCTTCAAGACCTGGCACGCCGACGGTACGGAATTCGAAAACGCCTTCCTTCCTCCCACCGGCGGTGACATCTGCTTCGGCGTGTGGAAGGAACAGTGGGACCACCGCATCAAGCTGCACCACATCGGTTTGATGTTCAATTCCGACGGAAGTATCTCGGCGCTCTTCACAGACGACGAAGTGCTATCCGTCTCCAAAGACGGCAAGACCTACACGGGCTCCTTTGACTTCCGTCTCTGGCCCCCCACCTACGACGCCGTCGGTGTAGGGACTCCTATCTCTGAAGTCAAAGGAAACATCGCCGCCACTCGCATCGTCGTCGATTGAACAATCGACGTTCTCAACGCAGGACGCCAAACGGCCCGCGCTCTTGTGAAGCAGAGCGCGGGCCGCGACGCAAGTATTGAGTGATTCAGAGACCGAATCCGCCTCATTTCAGTTCACCGAAAAATCTTAGGCTAGCCGTGCGTGAAGGTCCCGCTGGCCTCATCCAGAGTACTTCTCGAGCGATCCCGTCCCCGGGCCGCCAATTCCTTTGCCGCCCCCTCACTTCCCCTGTAAACTTGAGTAACCGTGCGGCTGTAGCTCAGTTGGATAGAGCGGTTGCCTCCGAAGCAACAGGTCGGGCGTTCGAGCCGCCCCAGCCGCACCACTCTCCGCTCGTAATTTCGTTCACCCGCGCCTAGCACCCCGTGGGACAGACACGTTGTCCCTGTGGTCTTGTCCACCTCATTCCAATCTTCACGCCGTTCCAACCGTCCCGCCTGGTCGGCCCCTCACGCCTCTTTCAAAAATTCAGTCTTGTACTTCGGCGCCAGCTCCTTCGCCTTCGCGATGAATTTCGCCTGTTGCGCCTCATCCAATTTCGGCGGCGGCGTTGTCCGGCTGGCCACCCGCACCCCGACTGCCTCAAAAAATTCCTCCTGCCCCGCAGGCGAACAAATGCAAAGCATGCGCGCGCGTTGCTGCGACACATTTTGAAATCTGTGCGGCGCGTTCGCCGGAATGTTCACCGTCTCCCCTGCGCGAACCATTGCTTTCTTGCCGCGGAATGTCGTTTCGATTTCTCCTTCCAGCAGAATGAACGTCTCCTCAAAATCGTGGCGGTGCGGCCCGGGGCCGCCACCCGGCGGTACGAGCATGTCGATCACGCAGAATTTCCCGGCCGTGTCCTCGCCGCGAACCGTGATTGTGTACGTGTCTCCCGCTAAACCGATATGCACCAGCCCCGCGTCGTTCTCGACGTCGGCAACCGTGAGCTTCCGCCTCGGATCGTCGTTCGGCAATTGCGGTGCACTCGCAGCCTGCGTACTCATAATTTCCTCCTGCGAACATGTGATTTATCCCGACAGCAGACCACACACTCGTCGGCGTTCACCATCAGGCTGAATCCCTACGCCGCATCCGTCGGAGATAGCCCCAGCTCGGTCCTGCCGCGACCGCACCTCCCGAATCTGGCAACAATCCCGCTCGTTCTAAAAACCACACCAAGGAGAGAACGCCGGTAGAATAGGCACGTTCTGCCTGTGCCCTCTTCTGCATGGCGCCAGTGATACGATTTCCACGGTGAATCCCGTCGTCCTGTTCTTAATCTCTGGTGATTCTCTCTACATGGGGAGCGCCCTGCTCCTGCTAGCAATAGTCGCCTCGCCCTACCTGAAAGAACGTTGGATGCTGCGAGCGAAAAACGTCGTTTCGTGGTTCACCATTCTTCTGATGGCGATGGCCTGTCCACCATTCCTCTGGATTGTGTATGCAGGGTTTTTTGCGACATTCGTCATCTGGTTTGTCGTCTCGAACACCGCTTCGACATCCGAATCATGGGCAAGATGGCGATTGACCGCCGCAGCGGTTCTCGCTATATCCGTTCTGGCGCTAAGCGCTTCAGAACTCGCTCGCCGCCAGATGCCGTCGATCGCAGGAATACCGGCGAACCATCTCGTCGTAATCGGAGATTCGATTTCCGCTGGAATCGACTCTCGAACCCCGTCGTGGCCGGCAATCTTCCAGCAAATGACGGGCGTACCCGTGACGAACCTCGCCAAGGCTGGCGCCAGTGTGGCCGACGCTCGAGTGATGGCTGACAAAATTACGCCAGACGATCAACTCGTTCTGATCGAAATTGGTGGAAACGACCTACTTGCTTCCACACCTTCGGTTGAATTTGATCGGAATCTCGAACTGCTGTTGTCCAGGCTGGCCGCGCCACGGCGCACACTTGTGATGTTCGAGTTGCCACTTTTGCCGAACACCGTCGCGTACGGCCGCATTCAGCGACGCTTAGCTGCGAAATACGGCGTCTGGTTGATTCCCAAACACTACCTCGTCGGAGTCATTGGTGGGCGCGGCGCGACACTCGATGGGCTGCATCTCTCACAGAGCGGCGCACAGCACATGGCCTCCTTGATCGCCAAGTCTCTCTCGTCCGTCGTCCGATCATCCACACTCGCTAGCGCCCGTAGCCTTAACTCACCATCAGAACTTCCACCGGTCATTCTTTCTTCCTCTTCTCCAGCCTTCTGAATGCATTCTCCATCGCGTCAGGATGCGCCTCACCCCACGCCAATGCTCGCTCCCAGGCTTCCTTCATCCGGTCGTCGTTCGCCCAATGCTCGAAATACGGGCGAAGTGCCGCAGTCTCCGGCGCATGCTCGAGAAAGCCCGGCACATTCAGATATCGAACGACGACGCCCCTTTCCCCTTCGCCTCGGCTTCGCTTGACAGCTTTCTCCTTCGGGAACAACATGCGCCCGCGCTATTAAAGTTTTAATAAAAGCGCTAAACATTCTCCGGGGGATTCTTATGAAGCTCGCCGCGTGTAGCCCGTCCTGCCGCCTCAGTTCCCTTCTGACAAAGCTTTTTGTGATGGTGCTGCTCGCGTGTGTGGCGGCAGGCGCGGCGCATGCGCAGGCGGCTTGGGTGCGCGTGAATCAAGTTGGATACGAAAAGGGGAAAGGGCCGTTTCACGCATACCTGATGTCCGCGACGGATGAAACCGGCGCGACGTTTACGGTGACGGATTCACAAGGGCGCAACGTGTACAGCGGGCCGATTGGCGCGCTCGTGGGAACGTGGGGACACTCGACGACGAAGACGTACAACGTGTACGCGCTGGACTTCACGGTGCCACGCGTGGAGATCTATACGATTGCGGTGAAGGGGCCGAAGAAGGCGACGTCGCCCGCATTCGCAGTGAATACTCCCGACGTTCTGTACCCCGGATTGCTGCTCAACACTTTGTTCTTCTACGAAACCGAACGCGACGGCGCGAAATATATTCCCAACGCGCTGCGCGACGGCGCGGGCCACTTGAACGACGCGAGCGCGACGATCTACAACACGCCTCCTCTCGACGACAACGACGACATTAATAACGTGCCGCCTGCGCTGCCGCTGGTGAAATCCGGATTGCCGGTGACGGATGTTTCCGGTGGATGGTGGGACGCGGGCGATTACATCAAGTACGTGGAAACGACGAGCTACACCGAAGCGTTGATGGAAATCGGCATCCGCGATTTTCCCAATCAAATGGGCCGTTACGCGAGCGTGAATCCGGCCGCGCCGCCGGTTTCAAATTCGTACGCGGGAAATAGCGGCAAGGGGTCGCCGGATTCGACGGACTTCACGGGCGAGGCGCGATTCGGAATCGACTGGCTGAACAAAATGTGGAACGAGCAGACCAAAACGCTGCTCTACCAGGTGAGCAACTCGCAGGAATTTAATTACTACGGTTACGGAATGCCGACTTCGACGACCTGCGGCGGAACGTACGACACGCCGTATTGCCTTTTCACCGAGTACGACATCTGGACGCTGCCGCAGGCGCAGGACGATTACCAGCAGGCCGGCGATCCGGAGCCGTGCGATCCGTACACTTCGTTTTATATCTGCCACCGTCCGGCGTTTCTGTCGGGCCCTGCCGGATCGAAGATCAGCCCGAACCTCGCTGGGCGTCTGGCGGCGGATTTCGCGCTGTGCTACCAGATCGAGCGATCTGAAAATCCGGCGCGCGCGAAAAATTGCTTGAAGAGCGCGGAATCGATTTTCGATCTGGCGGATCTTTCGTATCCCGATCCGGCGCCGACGGTGGGTTCGGGCTCGTGTGCGACGTGCTTGCTGACGGCGGTTCCTTTTGACGGGTATCCCGAGGACGTGTGGGAAGACGATATGGAACTGGGCGCGACGGAGTTGTATTTTGCGCTGGAGTCGGCGTGCAACGATGGCGCGATTGCGGGGCTCACGCATACCGATCCGTCGTACTACCTCTCGCAGGCGGCAACCTTCGCGAACGGCTATATCAAGAACGTTTACACGCCTGGCTACACGGACACGCTGAACCTGTACGACGTGAGCGGCCTTGCGCACTACGAGCTGTTCCGCGCATTTGAAAAAGCGGGCGCGCCGAAGGGACTGGCGATCACGCAGGCGGGGATCAAGAAACAATTTCTGCAGCAAGTGGCCGACGCTATTTCGCAGGCGCAGACGGACGCGTGGGGCTACGGTAACGTGTGGAGTTCGGGCGACACGACGTCGCACGGCGCGGGACTTTCGGTGATGGCAGCCGAAGCGTACGACGTGACGGGCGCGGCGCAGTACGACACGTATTCGCGGCAGTGGCTCGGAAATATTCTGGGCGCGAATCCGTGGGGCTCGTCCTTCATCGTGGGCGATGGCAGCACGTTTCCGAATTGCATCCAGCATCAGGTGGCGAATCTCGCGGGCGCTTTGAATGGCAGCGAGGGCGGCGTGCCGGTGCTGTGGGGCGCGGCGACCGAAGGTCCGAACAATTACGCGACGGCGGGCGTGGTGGGCGGGATGAATTTGTGCCCTGCGGACGGCGTGAATACGTTTGAGAAATTCAATGGGAACGACGGCGTGTTCAACAAGGATGCGAAGACGATTTACGAGGACAACGTGCAGTCGTACAGCACGACGGAGCCGGCGATCGATTTGACGTCCACCTCGTTCTTGATGTGGTCGTGGCGCTTGGGGCTGCACCCGGCGTACTAGACGCGGTGTCTAATTTGAATCGCTATTGGCTTCGTGGAGGCGTGGGGGCGGCGGAGGGCTGGTCGGTTTTTTTCACGAGCCAGGTGACCGCGCCGAACGCGCCGAGCCATGAGCCGAGCGCCGCGAAAACCACGTACACCGGATTGCCGGTGTAATTGATCACCGCGAACGCCGAGAGCAGGTACCACACGCTGCTCCAACTGGCGGCGAGGGCGCGGCGGCGCGCCGTGACGGCGGCGGTGAACATCACGTACACGGCGTCTGTGCCGGCCGTACAGGCCATCACTCCGGCGGCGATCAGCGGATTTGGCGGCTGAATCTGAAATGGCATGTGGCCCTTCCTTTTGGCGTGGCGTGCGAAAGTGGGGCTTGTAGGCTTCACGGGCTGAAGCCCTGAAGTTTGCCCGAGCTATTCGGCGGAACTAAAGTTCCGCCCTTCCGAATCGGAAGCTGAAGCGCTGCCCTTCCGATTCACGAGCTAAAGCTTCGTCCTTCGCGCCGCGATTTTACAACCTGAACGCTGCCGCGGGTTAATCTGCATGACAGCCCTTCCCGGGCAATGTACTCTTTTCCGGAAAACACCATGACGCCGGAGTCCTCGCAGTGCTCGCGCTGATCCGTTCCCTCGTCCGGCCGTATCGCGGCCCTCTCACGCTGATCTTATTCGCGATGATCGTGCAGACGGTGATGTCTGTCGCCGCACCGTGGCCGCTGAAGATCATCCTGGACAACGTGGTGGGTACGCACCATCTGCGACCGTGGATGGACGATCTGCTGAAGCCGCTGCTCGGCGGCGGATCGAAAATGCAGATCGCGGCGGCGGCGGCGATCGTTTCCGTGATCATCGCGCTGCTCGATGCGGTGGCGACGTACGTGGCGAATTACTACACGACGAGCGTCGGCCAGTGGGTGGCAAACGACTTGCGGCTGCGCACGTACCATCACTTGCAGCAACTCTCCCTCGGCTACTACAGCACGCATCAGACTGGGTCGCTGCTGAGCACGATCACGGCGGACGTGCAGACGATTCAGAGCTTCGCGTCTGGATCGACGCTGGCGATCGCGGTGGACATGCTGACCATCGTGGCGATGCTGGCGATCATGTTCTGGGTGAACTGGGATTTCACGCTGATCGCGATTGCGGTGACGCCATTCATGCTGCTGTTTGTGGCGCGATTCAAGAAGGCCGTGAAAAAAGCGCAGCACGAGGTGCGCAAGCAGCAAAGCAACGTGGTTTCGGTGGTGCAGCAGGGGCTGGAATCGGCGCAGGTAATCAAGGCGTTTGGCCGCGAGGATTTAGCGCAGGCCGAGCTGGGCGTGGCGAGCAAGGCGACAGTCGATGCGGCGCTGAAGGCGCGGCGCGTGAAGGCGCTGCTTTCGCCGGTGGTGGCGGTGACGGTGTCGGTGTGCGTGGCGATCGTGCTGTGGCGCGGGTCGTGGTTGATCTTGCACGACCGGATGACGGCTGGGTCGTTGATTGTGTTTCTCGCGTACCTGCAGAAATTCTTCAAGCCGGTGCAGGATCTGGCAACGATGACGAACCAGATCGCGCAGACGGCGGTGGGTGTGGAGCGCGTGCAGGAAATTCTGGACGCGGACACGGTGATTCCAGAACCGGCGGATCCGATCCATCCGAAGCCGTTCAAAGGCAAAATTAAATTCGATCACGTCGCGTTTGGATACGTGGCCGATGAGCCCGTGCTGAAGGACGTGAGCTTCGACGTGGAGCCGGGACAGATGGTCGGGATCGTGGGTCCGACGGGCGGCGGGAAATCGACGATCGTGAGCCTGATCCCGCGACTGTACGATCCGTTGAGCGGAACGATTTCGGTGGATGACGTGGATGTGAAGAAGTATCACATCGAGGGATTGCGCAATCAGGTTGGGTACGTGCTGCAGGAGACGGTGCTGTTTGCGGGGACGATTCGCGACAACATCGCTTACGGAAAAGCGGGCGCGACGGAAGAGGAGATTTTCGAAGCGGCTAAGCTGGCGGACGCCGATGAGTTTATTTTGAAGATGCCGCACGGGTACGACACGCTGGTGGGCGAGCGCGGCGCGACGCTATCGGGCGGGCAACGGCAGCGGATTGGAATTGCACGCGCGATTATCCGCAACAATCCGATTTTGATTCTGGACGAGCCCACCGCGGCACTCGACACGGAAGCCGAACGGTCTGTGATCGGAGCGCTCGAGCGGCTAATGAAAGGCCGCACGGTGATCACGATCGCGCACCGCTTGAGCACGATTCGCGATGCCAATAAGATACTTGTGCTGAAGGGCGGCGTGGTGGCCGAACAAGGAACGCACGACGAACTCATGGCGTTGAATGGGGTGTACGCTGATTTGTACCACGTGCAGTTCGCGGATCAGACGGCGAAGACTGGCGCTGCCGCCAAGCCCGCGGGCAAGGCGGACGAATCGAAGCTTCCGTCGCATTTGCTGACCCCTGCGGATGGAGACGTAACGCCGGGTTGAGAAATTTTGGAGAGTGAATGTCGCATTCGCTGATCGTTCTTCCTGATGACTCGGCGCGCCCGATCGTGGACGCCATCAACGCGGCTCAAAAATCCCTGCGAATCAAGATGTTCATCTTTTCGGCGCCGGAGCTGCTGGATGCGGTGATTGCGGCGAAGAAACGCGGCGTGCACGTGCGCGTGATGCTGAATCCCGCGCGGCGCGATGGCGAAAGGGAGAACGCGAAGTCGCGGAAGAAGCTGGAAGCGGCGGGCGTGACGGTGAAGGACAGCAATCCTAAGTTTGGGCTGACGCACGAGAAGTCGATGGTGGTGGACAACGCGCTGGCGTTCGTGAAGTCGCTGAACTGGGAAGAGAAAAATCTCACCGAGACACGCGACTACGCGGTGATCACGACGAAGAAGCACGAGGTGGCGGAGATTGTGGCGTGCTTCGAGGCGGACTGGCACCGGAGAAATTTCGACGCCGGCAAAGACGCGCAACTGATCTGGTGCACGAACAACGGGCGCGAGCGCATCGCGAGGTTCATCGACAAGTCGAAGCATTCGATTTTTCTGCAGAATGAGCGTTACCAGGATGCGGTGATCATCGAGCGGCTGGTGCGTGCCGCGCTGCGAGGCGTGCGGGTGCGCGTGATGGCGCGGCCACCGCACAAATTGAAGAGAGCGAAGCTCACCGAGAGTGTGGGCGGGCTGCGCACCATGGAAGATGTGGGAATTAAAATCCACAAACTCAAACACCTGAAGCTGCACGCGAAGATGCTGCTGGCGGACGACAAGCGGGCGATCATTGGCTCAATCAATTTGGCGCCGGGGAGCTTTGATAGCCGGCGCGAGCTGGCGATTGAGGTGAAAAACAGGAAGGTGATTAAGAGGATCCGGAAGATTGCGAAGCACGACTGGAAGATGTCGCATCGGCTGGATCTAACGGACGAGGGGCTTCTGGCGGAATTGAAGAAGCACAAGATTGATTGTGTGGAGGAGTTGGCGATTACCACCGGGCTGGATCATGCGGGGCATGAGGGTATTGGGAAGAAGAAGGGGAAGAAAAAGAAGAAGTAGATGTGGCTTTGTCGCGAGCGCCCTGCTCGTGTTTGTCGTCGCGTAGAAGCGCTTTTCTGAAACTCACAATTGCCAAATGTTGAGTATTGCCCGCTAGGCGCGTGGTCGATCCGAGTTGGCGCTGGCATGGGCAAGGCGGTGCGTCGCTGAGGCGACGGACCGCAGTCTAAGGCGCTGCGCGCGCGGGCTTGAGCCCGCTGGACGTCTTGTGGGCGGCTTAGTGCGCGCACAATTCATCGAGTTGTGGCCGGGGTTGCGCAGACACGAATGTCTACCCCACACATGTCCCACGGTGCGTGGTGCGTCAATCGAGCTTTACTAGCTTCAGTGCGATGCCGCTTTTAAATTCGGGGCAATGAAGTGTGCTGCTGCCTGAAGTTTCTTGGAAGTCCTCGGATTTGGTGATTTTTCCGGTGGTGACGTCGAGCCAGTCGGCGTGGAAGTGTCCTTGTGGGAGCGCGAGGGTGATGTCGGCGGGGCCGTCGCCGTCGAGATAGATGGCGTAAACGTGGCCGGGGTTAGAGAGGGCGTGGGCGATTAGGCCGGGGGCGTTTGCTACCACTTGTGAATCAGGGTGCAGATTCTGCAGTGGAAGTGATTGCAGGAAGTCGGAGAGGATTTTGAGTTGGTGGCGGAAATCGGGGCTGCCGCCGCCGGGGCCGTTGGGCTGATTGTCAGTGCCGTCTTCGTGGCCGGGGCTGAAGGAGTAGTCGAGGCCGTCGAAAACGCCGCCGCCGGAGAGCATGAAGTTCCAGGCCTGGCGGCGATACGGTTCGTCATCGCGGCCCAGAAAACCGGTTTCGTCGCATGAGATTACTTTGCCGAGACCGTAATTCCAGCTCGCCGCTTCAGGATACGCGTAATGAAAGCTCACGATGCTGACGCCGGGAATCACATCGCGAATCGGGTAGCGGAAATTGGAAATGTTTTCGGAGACGAGGTGGCGATTCGGAAGTTTGCTTTCTTCATCGGCGATCCATGTCGCTACGCGCTGCTCGAAAGCCATCTCATCGGTGTCGGGAAGGTCAATGGAGTTCGGGAAGCGGTCGCGATCCGGCGGAAAGAGATAAGGATTGATGACACCGGAGAAAACGGGACGATCGGACCACGGCTCATTTTGAATTTCGAAGATGACGTTGTCGTGCGCGTCGGCTTCGTGGACGAGTTTGCGTGCGTAGGCTTCCTGAAAGGCGAGGATGTTGCCGTTGTCGGGCGTGTTGAGCTTCTTCCAGTCGATCGCGGTGGTGTTGTTGACGTTGTTCGCGGGATTGAACGGGCTGAAACTCCACTGCTGCCCGGCGTAGTGGGCGGAAAAAAGCGTGAGTTCGACGACGATGCCGCGTTGGCCTGCCTCGGTGAGGAAATCGTGGAATCGCTTGAAGTAATCGGGGTTCCATTGCGAGAGGTCGAGTTTGTTGCCTCCACCGGCGTAGTCGGGCGTTGAGCTGCGCATCCACGGCGCGATGAATTTGCCGTCGGCCGGTGCGAGGTCGTTGCGCTGAATGCCGAAGGATTTGCCGGGGACTTCGAGGTAGGAGCCGCCGAAGATGCGGGTGAAGTTGAGACCGTCGGACTGAATGGTGGCTAGGTATTTGTGGTAGTCGAAGGTGGCATTGAATACGGCGCCGTAGTGTTCGCCGCTGGTGATGAGGGCGATCGTTTTGCCGTGGTACAGGAAGTAATGCGGGTTGGCGGGATCGAGCGTAATAGGCTGCGATTCGCCGGGAACGTGAGCATGCGCGTGCGTCGCGGCGGTGACGGCGGTTAGCGAGAGTGCGGCGAGTATCGCGATGCGAAGTGGGTGGGAGTTGGGCACTGGTGCTCCGTATGAGTTTTGGTGGGGGCATTCTACATCTGAGTTGGGGCGCAAGGGCTGCCGGTGCAGGCTCCGCTTTCTGGAACCGAGAACGGCAGTTACAGGCAGCGACACAAGAAGAGTCCGACAGACACACTACGTCCTAAACGGACGAAGTGGGATCCCGCAAGTTCGCGCGGGATTCGATTGTCTATGCTACCTAGCGGGAGTGTGATAAGTAGGGCGCGTAGGAGCGGGCGCGCGGCTTCGTTTCCTACAGCGATTGCGGTAGCGAAGTAGGGTGTTCTCAGGATGCGGCCGGGGGCAGCGAGCGAGTAGAGTTCCGGTCGCGATTTCCTGGGACCTTACTGACACTTCCGTGGAACGCAAGGAGATATAGAAATGGGTATTTTGGCGTGGATCGTCCTGGGACTTCTAGCTGGATTCATCGGAAGCAAAATTGTGAACAAGAGCGGCGAAGGGCTGCTGCTGGATATCGTGCTCGGGATTTTGGGCGCGGTGGCGGGCGGGTGGTTGTTTAACGAGTTTGGCCACGCCGGCGTGACGGGATTGAACTTGTACAGCCTGCTGGTGGCGGTGATCGGAGCGGTGGTGCTGCTGGTGATTTATCACGCGATCCGGCGGGCGGTTTAGGCTTCACCGGCGAATTTCAATCCCCTTTCGCAGAGTGTGAGATTTGAAATCCGCGTCGTGATGCCCGGTTGACTGGGCGTTGCGACGCGGATTTGCATTTGAGGAAGATGCGGAAAAGGATGGGTTGTTTCCGTTTTTTCACTTTCCCTTTGTATCGGCGTGCCAGTAGAGTCGTTCGCATTGCAGGGATGCCGCTGAAAGTAAAACTTCTCGAGTGGATTCGCTCAAAACATGACAATTCAGGATTTGCTGTTCGGCAAAGCGCTCCGCACGATGGACGAGGGGAACGAGCAGGTCGGAATCACAGAAGGGATTCCGATTTTCGGACTGGATGCGCTGAGTTCGGCGGCATACGGGCCGGAAGCGGCGCTGACGCTGCTGATCGTGCTGGGCGCTGCGGGCGTCTCGTATATCGTGCCGATCACGACGAGCATCCTGATCCTGCTCGCGATCGTTTTCTTCTCCTACCGGCAGACGATCGACGCGTATCCGGGAGGCGGCGGATCGTACACGGTGGCGAGCGAGAATCTCGGGCCGTTTGCGGGACTGCTCGCAGCGGCCGCGCTGATGATCGACTACATCCTGACGGTGGCAGTGGGAATTTCGGCGGGTGTGGGCGCGCTGGTATCGGCTGTGCCGTCGTTGCTGCCCCACACGCTGGGATTGTGCCTGCTGATTTTGTTTCTGATCACGTTTGTGAATTTGCGGGGGCTGCGGTCGGCGGGAGTTTTGTTCATGGTGCCGACGTACGTGTTCCTCGCGAGCATTCTGGGCGCGATTGCATGGGGACTGTTCAAGACGGCTATTTCCGGCGGGCATCCGGTGCCCGTGGTTGCGCCGCCTCCGCCGCTGCCGGCAACGATGGGCGTGGCGGGCGCGTGGCTGCTGTTGCAGGCGTTTGCGAGCGGCTGCACGGCGATGACGGGCGTGGAAGCGGTGAGCAACGGCGTGAAAGCGTTTCGCCAGCCCTGCTCGGACACGGCGAAGCGCACGCTGACGATCATCATCGCGCTGCTGATGCTGATGCTGGGCGGCATTGCGTACCTGGTGCGCGCATACGACATTTCGGCGACGGATCCGGGCGCGAGTGGATATCAGAGCGTGCTGTCGATGATGGTCGCGGCGGTGGCGGGGCGCGGGACTTTCTACTACATCGCGATCGGGTCGGTGCTGTTTGTGCTGTCGCTTTCGGCGAACACGGCGTTTGCGGATTTTCCCCGGCTGTGCCGCGCGATCGCGATCAACAGCTACCTGCCGGATTCGTTTGTGCTGCGCGGCAGGCGGCTGGTGTACACGCGCGGAATTTACTTTCTCTCGATTTTTTCGGCGATTCTGCTGATCGCGTTTCGCGGGGTGACGAACCGGCTGATTCCGCTGTACGCGGTGGGCGCGTTTCTGGCGTTCACCCTTTCGCAGGCTGGGATGGTGGCGCACTGGCGGCGGGAAAAGGGGGCGCGCTACAGGCGCTACATGTTTGTGAACGCGCTCGGCGCGATCGCGACGGGAATCACGGTGCTGGTGGTGGTGGTGGCGAAGTTTGTGGAAGGCGCGTGGATCACCGTGCTGCTGATTCCGGCGCTGGTGCTTTTTATGAAGGCCGTGAAGCGGTATTTCGATCGCGTCGCGAAAGAAACGGAGCATGCGGGGCCGCTGGACGTTTCCGACCCGCACGCGCCGATCGTGGTGCTGCCGGTGCAGCAATGGGGGCGCGTGGCGCAAAAGGCGCTGCGAGTGGCGTTGACGCTATCGAATGAGATTCAGGCGGTGCACGTGTGCCTCGAAGGCGAAAAGTCGGACATCAAAGACCGCTGGGTGGAGTATGTCGAAGAGCCGGCGAAGCGGGCTGGGTTTCCTGTGGCGAAGCTGGTGATGCTCACTTCGCAATACCGGCAGGTGCTGAATCCGATTGTGGAGTTTGTGCTCGAGACGCAGAAAAATAATCCGCACCGGCGGATCGCGGTGGTGATTCCGGAGACGGTGGAGCTGCACTGGTATCACTTTTTTCTGCAGAACCAGAGGCCGGAGATACTGAAGGCGCTGCTACTGCTCAAAGGCAACGAAAGAATCGTAATTGTGAACGTGCCGTGGTACCTGCACGTATAGAGCCGTGGTGTTCGAGGCTGTTGCTCGGTTTTGTCTGAGCGTGCGGCAAGGCGGTAGCTTCGCTCCCGCAGTCCATATGGGCTTCCCCAGACTTTTAAGCGGTGGTGACTGACAGCCTCGCGGCAGGCTGTCTTACGATTTTGCTTCGCGCAGGAAACGCGCTGCTTCTTCGGGCGGAGTGGGGTTGATGTAAAAGCCGGTTCCCCACTCGAAGCCTGCGACTTTGGTCAGTTTGGGCATCATCTCGATGTGCCAGTGATAGTGATCGTTGATTTCCTCGCCGATGGGAGAGGTGTGGATCACGTAGTTGTACGACGGGAAGGCCAGGACGGAATCGAGGCGGTTCATGAAGTCGTGCAGGACGCGCGCGAGATTGCCGTAGTAAGGCGTGGGCATATTTTCGAAGGCTGAGCTGTGCTGGCGCGGAAGAATCCACGTTTCGAATGGAAAGCGCGGCGCGTAGGGAGCGAGCGCGATGAAATAGTCGTTCTCGAGAATCATGCGGGATTCGGTTTCAATTTCCTGGCGGATCAGGTCGCAGAAAATGCAGCGCTCTTTTTGGTCGTAGTAGAGTTTGGCGTTATCGACTTCTTCGCGGACCCGCTTGGGGACGATGGGAAGCGCAATAAGCTGCGAGTGGGTGTGTTCGAGAGATGCGCCGGCAGGCTCGCCGTGGTTTTTGAAGATCAGGATGTAGCGGAAGCGGCGATCGTTTTTCAGGTCGAGCATGCGGTCGCGGTAAGCCCACAGAAGTTCTTCCACACCTTTTTCGTGAAGCGTGGCGAGTGTGCATTTGTGATCGGGGGTTTCGATGATCACTTCGTGCGCGCCGACGCCGTTCATGCGGTCGAATAGGCCTTCGCCTTCCTTGCCGAGATCACCTTCGATGCCGAGCGCGGGAAAGCGATTGGGCACGACGCGGAGCGACCAGCCGGGCGTGTCTTTGCCGGAGCCGCTGCGGCCGTAGGCGAGAACTTCGGAAGGCGTCTTGCCTTCGTTGCCGGGACAGAAGGGGCAATTGCCGCCGCCTTTTATTTTCGCGCTCTCGCGGAGGAAATCGATCGGGCGCTTGGCGCGGTCCGTGGAGATGATGACCCAGCGGCCGGTGATCGGGTCTTTGCGAAGTTCGGGCAAGCCTGCCTCCTGGGGCGGACGCGCGCTCGTGCGCTGGAGCGCTGAGACGCGCAAATGCAAAGCCCGATTCTACTACGAGGCTTTCACGGGGCGGGCGAGATTGCGCGGCGGCGGCGTGCAGAGATTCAACAGCGTTTCGCGGCGCGTGGCGGGTTTGCGGGCTAGGCGGAGGAGGAGTCGAGTGCGCCTTTGTGGAGGCGGACGGTAGGCGGCGCGCCGGGACGGGTTTCGATGGCGATGACGTCGAAGCGGCAGTTGGCGGTATCGACGCGACGCGCGAGGCGGAAGCGCTGCGCGATGCGGGAGACGTTGCGCTGCTTGTCGTCATCGACGGCGTCTTCGGGGCGGAGATGTTTGTTGCCGTTGGGATCGTCGTGCGAGGTGGAGCGAGTTTTCACTTCGACGAATGCGAGAGTCGGGCCGTCGAAGCCGACGATGTCGATTTCACCTTTGACGCCGGGCGTCATGAAATTGCGCGCGACCATCACGTAGCCTTTGGAGCGGAGGAACCAGTAGGCGTAGGTTTCACCGCGAACGCCGGTGCGGCGGGCGCGATGCTTTGCGGCCTGCGCTTGTGCGTGTGCGGCCGCTTGCGACTGGGCTTGTGCGAGTTCGGGAGGCGGCGGGAGCGGCTCGCCTTCGGCGTCTGGATCGATGTTGGGGCGCGGCGGGCCGGTGGTTATATGCGCGCTGGCAGGCGTGGGATCGGGCGTGGATTCGGGCGCAGGTTCAGCGAGGCCGTGGCGGGCACGGAAGCAAACGAGCGCGAAGATCAGACGCGCGAACATTGTGAGTTCGTTGAAACGACGCGGCGTGGGGCGACGCGGTGTGCTACTTGATGACTTCGAGATTCCATTCCACGGTCTTGCCGCGGAAGACGAATGACAGATAGTACTCCCAAAATTTCCGGAACCAGCGGAACTTATTGATCATGAACTCGAGGCCGAAGGTGCGCCAGAGTTTCAGCGTTTCCACGTGGACGCGGCGCTCTTTGTAATTGGCGGGGGCGTAGTAATCGTATTCGGCGGGCTTGTCGCTGAAAAACCAGAGCGAAAAACTGGAAAGATGCCATCGGTGCGCCGGGCTGCAGTAGGACGCGTGATCGGTGTAGTGCGGGGTGATGATGGTGACCATGGCGCCGGGTTTCGCGACGCGGTGCACTTCGGCAAGCACGCGGAAAATGTTGTCCACTTCCTCGATGATGTGAACCATGCGGACTTGATCGAAGCTGCTGTCGCGAAACGGGAGCGTTTTTTCCCAGTCGCAGAGCACGTCGGCGCCGCCGGCGGAACTCATATCGATGCCGATCGAACCGGGATATTTTTTGCGGCCGCAGCCGACGTCGAGGATCAAGGGAGGCATCGGCTACTTGATGACCTCGAAGGTGAACTCCATCAATTTTCCGCGGATCAGGAAACTCAGGTAGTGCTCCCAGAACTGGCGGAACATTTTGCTGTGGTTCACGAGGAATTCGAAGCCGAGCGCGCGCCACAGGCGCAGCAGCGAGACGTAGTTGCGTTTTTCGAGCATGCGGACTTTGGTGTACCACATGTCGCGGCCGTGCATGCCGCCGGGATAGAAGTAGAGGAACGAGTAGGTGTTCAGGTGCCAGCGGTGCGTGGGGTCGCGGAAGGAGCTGTAGTCGGTGTAATGCGGCGTGGCGATGAAAATCGTGCCGCCGGGCTTGGTGACGCGGTGGAACTCTTCCATCGTGGCGATGATGTCGGCGACGTGCTCGATGACGTGCTCGCCGCGGACGTGGTCGAAGGAGTTGTCTTTGAACGGAAGCGCACCTTTATCGAGATGGGCGACGACGTCGGCGGAGGTGTTGACGTTCATATCGAGGCCGATGGCGCCGGGATATTTTTTCGGACCGCAGCCTACGTCGAGAATGCGCGGCAAATCGTCTCCTTAACCGTGAAAAGATGCGCACAAGAAAATAGCACAGGCTCGCGGATGCTACGAGCCTGTGCGGTTGAGGCCGGTGCGTGAGACAGCCTGCGCGGCAGGCTGTCTTACGCCGAAGCGTTGGGACTACAGGGAGCGTTCGACTTCGGTGATGCATTCGCCCAGGGTGCGGACGGCGAAGCCGGCTTGCTCTGAGTCGATCATGAGCGGCGGAGCGAGGCGGACGGAATTTTCGCCGGCGCCCAGAATGAGCAGGCCCTTGTGGAATGCGAGGTCGATGATGCGATTGCGCAGGTCGGGCGCCTTTTCTTTGGTCTTCTGGTCGCGCACGATTTCGACGCCGATCATCAAGCCCTTGCCGCGAACGTCGCCGACGATCTTGTGGCGTTCGCGCCAATCGGCCATGAGGCCGAGGATGTGCTTGCCCATCGCAGCGGCGTTGGCGATGTACTGACCTTCGAGCAGGTCGAGCGTCGCGAGCGATGCAGCGATTGAGACGGGATTGCCGCCGAAGGTGGACGCGTGAGCGCCGGGCTTCCAGTTCATCACGCTGGCGCGAGAGATGATCGCGCTGAGCGGCATGCCGGAAGCGATTCCCTTCGCGGTAGAAATAATGTCGGGCTCGACGTTCGAGTGTTCGCACGCCCACCATTTGCCGGTGCGGCCCATGCCGGACTGCACTTCGTCCATGATGAGCATGATGCCGTGTTCGTGGCAGAGCGTCTGAAGGCCCTGCAGAAATTCCTTGGGCGCGGGCAAGTAGCCGCCTTCACCCTGAATCGGCTCGACCATGATTCCAGCGACGTCTTCGGGATCGACGATGCGCTTAAAGAGAATGTTGTGGATGTAATCGAGCGCGTCGGCGGCGGCGTGTTCGGGGTTATTGCCGAAGGTGCCGCGGTAGGTGTTCGGGTAGTGCGCGTGGAAAACGCCGGCGAGCAGCGTGCCGAAATGCTTGCGCTGAACGGCTTTACTCGCAGTGAGCGAAAGAGCGCCCATGGTGCGGCCGTGGAAGCTGCCGTAGAAGGCGATGAGTTTGTCGCGCTTGGTGTGATAACGCGCGAGCTTGATGGCGGCTTCGGTGCCTTCGGTGCCGGAATTTCCGAAGTACACGCGCTTGGCTTCCTTGCCGGGAGCGATGGCGGCGAGGCGCTGTGCGAGTTCGACCAGGCTCGGATAGTAAAAGTCCGTGCCGGACATGTGGATCAGCTCGCCGGCCTGCTTCTGGATCGCTTTCACCACGGACGGATGGCAGTGGCCAGTGGAGCAGACGGCAATGCCGGCGGCGAAGTCGAGGAATGTGTTGCCATCGACGTCTTCAATCGTGGCGCCGCGGCCGGTTTTTGCGACCAGCGGATAGTCGCGCGTATAAGAGGGCGACAAAATGCTGTGGTCCTCTTCAACCAAACGCTTGGCTTTCGGGCCGGGTAGCGCTGTTACCAAATGGGGCAGCTTCAATTCCGATATTGCTTGCATGGACTCCTCCAGAGCCGAATTCGCTGAATGGAAATAGACCGGTGCATGTGTGCCGGCTTCCTCCGGACACGTGCCGGTACTACGAACGAATGGAGGAGTACTTAATCGACGCCGTAGAGGTTAGGACGCTGCTGAGAGGGCTGCACTTGGAGCGACAGGCCGCGATTTGAGAAGTGGGTCATCTGT
The DNA here is from genome assembly GCA_963702125.1 of uncultured Acidobacteriota bacterium. GTDB lineage: Bacteria > Acidobacteriota > Terriglobia > Acidiferrales > UBA7541 > Palsa-295. The sequence continues at coordinate 52,362 of OY969716.1, read as the reverse complement.
ATTTCCAGCGGACACTGCCGTCTTTCGAATCTTCCAGAATTATACCAGAGTCGGCGAGTTTCTGGCGGATTTCGTCGGCGCGCTTGAAGTCGCGCTTCTTCTTGGCGGCGTTGCGCTCTTCGATCAAGGCTTCGACTTCTTCTGCAGCCATGCGCGTTTCGCCGGAGGTGAAGCCCATGCGTTGGAGCACTTCGGCGTCGTTGCCTTCGAGAACGGCGAAGATAGCGTCGAATTTTTCCATGGCGGCGATCAGGCGCGGGGCGTCCTGCTGGCGGAATTCGCCTTTATCCATGGCGGTGTTTGCGTCTCGGACGAGATCGAAAATCGCGGCGAGCGAGAAGGCAGTATTTAGATCGTCGGCGAGGCCGGAATCGAAATCGGCTTCGGCTTTCGCGGCGCGAGCCTGGATTTCGGGCGTTTCGCCGGCTTTAAATTGTTCGGTCTTGAGGCGCGCGTAGAAATTGCGGAGGCGCGCGACGGAATTTTCGGCCTGCGTAAGGCTGTCTCCAGTGAAATTGAGCTGGCGGCGATACGGCACGGAGAGCAGCAGGTAGCGGATCGCGGAGGGCTTCTGCCCTTGGGTGAAGAGATCGCGCAGCGTGAAAAAATTGCCGAGCGATTTAGACATCTTTTCGCCGTCGATGATCAGGTGCTCGGCGTGCAGCCAGATCTTCACGAAGGGGTGGCCGGTGGCGGCTTCGCTTTGCGCGATTTCGTTTTCATGGTGCGGGAAGGCGAGATCGACGCCGCCGGTGTGAATATCGAGCGTGTCGCCGAGATATTTCATCGCCATGGCCGAGCACTCGATGTGCCAGCCGGGCCGGCCGGGGCCGATCTTGGTCTCCCAGAAATGCTCGCCGGGCTTGGGCGATTTCCAGAGCGCGAAGTCGCGGGCGTCGTCTTTTTCGTAGCGGTCGTTATCGACGCGCGCGCCGGCCTTGATTCCGCCGACGTCAATTTTCGAAAGCTTACCGTATTCGGGAAATTTCGAGATGCGGTAGTAGATCGAGCCTTCACTGTCGTAGGTGAGGCCTTTTTTCTGGAGGCGCTGGATCAGATCGACCATATCTTCCACGTGGTCGGTGGCGCGAACGATTTCCTCGGGCATTTCGAGGCGTAGGGCGCGCATGTCTTCGAGGAAGGCTTCGACGTACTTTTCGGTGTACTCCCGAATCGATACATTCGCGGCGGCGGCGTTCTGGATGATGCGGTCGTCCACGTCAGTGAGGTTCATCACCTGGAGGACGCGGTAACCCTGGGAACGCAGGAAGCGGCGAAGGATGTCTTGAAACGTGAAGGTACGGAAATTACCTATGTGGGCAAAATCATAGACCGTTGGGCCGCAGGTATAGATCCGGACTTCGCCCGGGTGGAGCGGCTGGAGAGGCTCCAGGCGGTTCGATAGGGTGTTGTAGAGCCGTATCTCGTTCATTTTCGCGGACCTTGCGAGCTGTCAATTGTATCGGAGGGGCGTGCGAGCGGCAAACGCGGGGATTGCGGGCTTGGTGGCAAAGCGGCAACGGGATTGCAGATTACTGAGCGAGACACGCGTAAAGGCTAGTGATGGCAGGACTAGCGCGAAAGTACTGATTTCGGATAGTACCGCGATTCGAAGGGCGGAAGCGGGCAGAGCAGACGGATTCAGTAGTCGGGAGGAGTCAGATGAAACAGGCTCTATTGATCGCCACGTTTTTCATTTTTGCGGGGGCGGCACAGGCGCAATACGGCGCCACGATCAACAACTATCAGAGTTACAACAACGCCGGCGGACTGGAAGGCGCGGGCGCGATGAATTCTCGTCCGAGCAGCTCGAACAGCAATTCCCCGGCCCCGTCGATGGAGAACGTGTCGGGACGGAACACGGGCGAGTTCGTGCCATCGACGTTTGCGAACTACAAGGAAGCCGTGGCGGATGCACGGGCGAACGCGGACAAGAAGCCGTTGACGCTGGCGGACATCGCGCGCCAGATTCAGGCGGAGAAAAAAGCGGCCGAGCCGAAGCAGACGATGATGCTCGAACAGAATTCGGACGGAAAGTTGATTATCACGAATCCTAAGAATCAGTAGTTTTTTGTACGGCGTGGTGCGACGCAGCTACGGAAGCAGTTGGACGTGCCGCGCCACGACTGTGCGATCCCCATCCTGAAACCCTGTGGCCGTGAACGGCCGCGCCTTCACCAGGAACGAACCCTCAAGCGGAAGCTCGTACGTCTCATCGAGAGCCGTGACGGCGACGGATTTCCCAATCGGAAGCGAGAACGACATCTCGATTCCCTTCTGGGGCATCGTTGCGCATTCGAAGTGATACCAGCCGTTGCTGTAGCGGCGGACGGCTTCGGTCTGCTCCCCTGCCGGTTGATTTTCAATCGTGACATTCTGGATGCCGGAGTCCGGCGGGAAGAAGACGGAGGCGTCGTTGGCGCCGCGCTCGGAGCGAAGCAGCGCGCGAAGCACGCGTCGGCCGCCCGATTCCGTGGATTCCAGAATGGTGAAAGTGGGCGGCGCAAATTCCAGGTGCGGCGCGTCGGCGTAAAACGGCGGGCGCGATTCCCAGGGGAAGAACGGCTTGTCGTCATGATGGAAATTCGTGGCGACGCGTAACGGCTCGGGGAGACGGCCGGAATCCGGCGTCAAAACCCAATTGGAGTGGCCGGAATCGGCGTCTTGAAAATATTCGATGTTGAGGTGCTCGGGCGATTTTGCAGAGTACGCGGGAACGACGAACGCGCCGAAGAGCGAAACCCCGAAAACCAGCAGCGCAAGAGATGGGATCGGGAAATTCGCGTGATTCGCCGAATTCTTGAAACGCGCGAGGATCGGAGCCAGCGGTGTGAGAAGCAGCCCGACGCTGCCGGCGATGATGGGGAGGCTCGGGACGCCGAGCGCAGGGTACAGCGAGAGCACCAGGCCGAAGCCGATAATCGCGGACGCGAGCAGCGGGAGAAGCTGGCCGAGGAACACAGTGAGCGGCGGCTCGTCACGAAGGGCGACGACGGGAATTGCGGTGACGACGGCGACGCACGCGGGAACAAGAAACAGATAGGTGAGGCTCGGCATGCGCGACGTGGTGAGGATGGCGAGCGCGATCCACCAGATCCAGATGCCAACCCAAAGGCCCCAATCGCCTGCGCGCTTTGCAAAAGCCAGCGCGAACAGAGCGATGAACGCGACCGCGAGTGACCAGAACGCAACGAGCGCGGGAAGCGGGTACGCGATCCAATCAATCGGCTGCGCTCCGGTGAGGTGCAGCGTGCGGCGCAGAAGAATTGCGATGATCGCGATGAGCAGCACTGTGAAAGGCGTGTAGAAGAATCCCCAGAGAAAGGAGCGCAGCGCGAGGCGCTTGGTGTAAATCAGCCAGCTGAACTGCAGGAACAGCAGAAACGCGGCGATCAACGCGACACGGAAATTGGAGCGCAACGGCCAGACGGCCGTGACTTTGTTGAAGACGTCGAAGTAAGACGCTTCGGAAACGGGCGGCGCGGAAATATCCGTATTCGCGAGCGCGGACGTCATCGCCAGGCCGTCGGCACCTTCGTCCTGCAGGCTGGCGGGCGTGGCGTTGCCAAAATTATCGAGAACGGTGTGGTAGTGCGGCTCGCTGCCAATGATCGCGAAATTCACGCCCTGGTAGCCGGCGGCTTTGAAGACGGTGAAGTCGGTGTCGTTGGGAAGCTCTTTGTACACGGCGTAATAAACGGAGCTGGTGGCGGGGCGCGAAATATTTTGCGCGTAGAGCTTGAGCACCCACTCGTTGGCGCTGCCAGTCTCGAACATAAACGCAGGACCCGACGTGCCGCGATTATCGAGATTGACGGCCGCGCGAATATCTTTCGCGTACGGATGGCTCGAGACGAAGACGTGCGCGCCGAGCAGCCCGGCTTCTTCGCCGTCGTCGATGAGAATGGCGATGGGATGGCGCGGTGTGGGGCGGGCTTTTAGGGCGCGCGCGATTTCGATCACGGAGGCGGCGCCAACGCCGTCGTCGGATGCGCCGGGGCCTGCGGGAACGGAATCGTAGTGCGCGGCGACGAGGACGGACGGCCCAGGTTCAGCGCCATCGAGATGCGCTACGACGTTTTGAACGTAGCCGCAGTCGCCATATTCGTCGCACGCGAATCCGGATTGGACGCTCGGCTCGTAGCCGAGACTTTTCAGTTCGGTGAGGACGCGGGAGCGGACGACATCATTTTGCTGCGTGCCGCTGGGATGCGGGATGCCGTCGCCGACGAGGCGGCGGAGAACTTCGCGGGCACGCTCACCTGAAAATTCTGTGGCTGGCGCGTTGACTGGTTTGGGAGACGGAGGCCGCGAAGTGTAAAGCAGCAGCAGGAGGATCGCGGCCAGGATACAGATGACGAGCAGCGGACTTCCAGCAGGCCTCTGATTTTCCTGAGACAACCGACCCTCCGATGGTGGCGACACAATAGGATGTGGGTCGGCGCAAGTCAATAAGACAGCGGTACTTCGGGGGCGGGAGGCGGCGAATGGCTATTTACGGAGTCGGGTGATTGTGATGCAGCTTGGCTGAGCTGCGCGCGCTGCATTGGGCACAGATGCGATCTAAGCTTGGGGCGATGATGGCGCAGCGGTACGCGTGTCCCACCACATTTTTCCGAAGAACCAAATCCATGCGGCCCGGAAAAAAAGTGCCACAACTAAATGGCGTACATTCCCCGTATATGCCTATCGTAATGAATGAACTGAAATACGACGAGGGGCGTTTGGATGAGCATCAGCAATGCTAGCGCAAACCAAAGCCAGCGAGTTTTTCGTATGAACGGACTGTTTGCGAACATGCATCCTCCCCGCGTCCACCGACAGCTTGGGAGACCTTCCCGTCGGAAGGCAATAGCTGACAGGTGCTTTTTCCGTTGTATATTACGGCGACATAATATCTATAACGATACAACAGTTCTTCGAAAAGGGCTCGTCCGCCGGGGCGGGCGCCGATGCTGTTTTTTATTTTATGGCGGGACGGGTTCTTGGTTGCCGTAACCTTACCGGCAGCGCGACTTATCGCGTACCGGGCAACGTTGAGCGCGTGTCGTATGGCTTCTTGAGTGAGTCTTCGAACCTGACAAACTCCCAAACGGCCCAACCCAGAAGTGCTAGCGCTGCCCATCCCGAGGCGAACTGCAGAGGGAAAATAGGATTTGACGCGGGATTGCCGAGTGAAAAAGCACCAAGAACTGCGAAAGGCGCAACGAAAAGAGCGCTGTACACGAACGAAAACATCAGCGCCAGCCCAACGAGAAAGCGGCCTACGCGCGGTGCCCACGCTTCAATACAGACACCGGCGATGAGCGGAACTGCGTAAAAAGCACCACTCCATCCGTAGAGTAGTGACAGCGATGTACCGATCATGACCGCTGCGGCTAGCAGCACGCCACGAGCTTGAACGGATAGCTTCACCGGAGCCGTTTCACTCATCGACCACCCCGCACCACAAGCGTGCCCTCTGCAAATGACCTTGATCCTACTACTTTCGCGCCAATGTTCCCAATCGGCAACACAGCCGCGGCGTTATTTGTTGAGGACTTTTTCGCGGACGCAATCAAAGGACACGGCGAGTTCTTGTCAAGCCGGCAGCGTATCATGTTTAAGTCCAGCTACCGGTAAGGCGAGAAACCGAGAGTAGCTGGCTAGCGGCGTGCCCGTTCACACCAGAAGCTAGACCGCGACCAACGTCCAAGTCAGAATGAGCGACGCGCAAATCGTAGGAATCCAGAACAGCGGGCGTCCTTTCACTGCAGCATGTACGCACAAGAGCGTGGCGAGCCCCATGACTATGTATGAGACGGGCAACCATTGCGTTGGAACGGCCCTGAGTAGTAGCCACGCCGGTATGAATATCAAAACGCCGATCGAGCCCGCCCAAAGTGCCCTTTTGCTCTCGACCACTGCGCTCCTCCGCTCGAGATAAACCAGAAAGGCTGTCGAGCGATGCGGATTCTACAACGGCGGGCGGAGTCGGAGTATTGGTTTCCATGGCGTTCAGGTATTCGCCGTTGCGCTCAGTTCGGTGGCTGGCTGCTTCTTGACGCCTGCGCTGTTCGCGCCTTGTGCGGCAATTTGGGAGCAGGTTGTGGCGGACGGTCTGAATCCTTTTCGTTCGTCTGCCCGTATAGCTTTTAACCCGGACCGACTGGCAGCGGTGTTCCCGTCAGTAATGGGGAACTCGTGAACTAGTTTTGAGTGCCTGCATCAGGAGGATCGACGAATGAGAGAAACCCGATTGTTGGTCGTCACGGTTGTGCTGTCCGTCCTGTTGGTGACGCTTCACCTCGCCGGCGACGTCGTCTATGGATTCGAAAGCGGCGGCGTCTCCTACCTGATTGCAATGCCGGTCTTGGTGGTTTGGCTTTACGGAGGGACTGTGCTCGCCGGACGTCGATCGGGCTGCGTGATTGTGATCCTCGGGTCTCTTCTCGGCATGGCCGTGCCCTTCCTTCACATGAGGCACAACGGTGTGGGCGACGAAATCGCGCGGTCCAGCGGAGGATTCTTCTTCATCTGGACGCTCATCGCGCTTGGTGTGACCGCGTTGTTCTCGATGATTCTCGCGCTACGCGGACTGCTCAGCCCGCGACGGACGACTGCTGAATAACGCGGCGGCACAGTTATTGCCGCAGCACGTATGAAGTTGATTGGAACGCCGCGACGGGCCCGTCCGTCAAATCCAAAGCACATGCAGAGGGAGGGAGAAACGACGATGAAATTGGCGAAGCTCGGGTTGGGGCTGCTCGTTCTGGCAATGGCGATCGTGACGGGCGCCACCGCGAAAAACGCGACGGCGCAGGCCGCCGGCGTGCAAGCTGCGCCGGTGCCTTCGGTGATTTTGAACGCGAAGAAAGTTTTCATTGCGAATACGACTGGTGAGATGGCGCTGCCACCGGGAGATCCCGACCAGACGTACAACGAGTTCTACGCGGCGATGAAAAGTTGGGGCCGTTACGAGCTGGTGAACTCGCCCGCCGATGCGGACATGGTGCTGCAGGTGCAGTTCGCCAGCGCCTACATTCTGCAAGCTTCCACGCAGTGGGGGACGGATTACGAGCTTCGACTGCGCATCGTCGATTCGAAATCGGGAATTGTGCTGTGGGCGTTCACGGAAAGCATCTCGCAATCAAGCAACAAAACGAAAGCGCAGGCATACTTCGAACAAGCGCTGATGAGGCTGGTTGACGATTTGAAAAACCTGGCGAGTCGCGGTGCGCCGAATCCATAAGGATCGCGGAACTGGATAGGCGGGATACCGCGGTATTTAGTAGGGAGTGATTCGCAGGAGCCGCGTTCGCGCTAGCTGCGCGCCGATAGATATTTCAGTTCACTCCAGTACTAAGTTCGACGAAACGGGAATTCGTCCGGTAACGCGACAGGTCAGGTGTTCGGTTCCGGCTCAAGCCGCACCTTATAGAAACCCTGCTCTTTGAAATAGAAGTCCGGGTCGACGAGCGCATCAATCGAAATATTCTCCCGCGCCTAAGGCACCTTCGCGAAGTCTCCATCCCAAATGCCGTAGAGTTCGACTTCCCTTTCTCCCGTCGCTCGTAAGAGTTCGACCAATGCCTTGCAGTTCTGTCGATGGACCGCGTCTCTGGCAATATCCATCTCGTCTTTTTCTTCATTCTTGTGGAACTCAATTTCAGGCCAGCCACCGTTTTGAAACATCGCGTGAGGGAAATCGCAGCCACAATCTGAACTGGAACCGACGCATTGAACTTCGCGACTACCGAAGTATCGGATGATTGCCGCCTCCCGATTCGTTAGGGACTTGACGGACAAACCTGCAGAATTCTTGTCGAACTCTCGGCGCGGCACCGCGCGGGTGGTCCCGAGGTAGAGAACGAAGCACATAAACACATTCTAACATTCCACCGGGTGGCGTCAGTGAGAGGTCGAGGGCGGTTCGGGCCGTTGGGTAGGTCGATACGTTGAGTGGCGGCGCTGGGCGCGGAAATCCACTGGATTCACAGGGCGGTATATGGGGCACAGGGGGTGGCGGCGCGAACGGCCTAGACCGCTAGCGCTTGTGCAAAAAAATGCAAATGTGCGCTTTACACGCGCAGGGTCGCGTGCTATTTTTTCTTCCCGTAACCGCCGTCCCTGAATGCGCCAGGCGGAAGGGCTCTTGAGCAAGTACCCTCCGATACTTTTGTCTCGAAAATCCTCCATTGAAAGTCATGTAAATTGAAGTTTCTTCAGGCACTTATGGCTGAGGGAACGAAAGTCGTGAGGGACTGGTGTTAAAACTCCGCAAAGTCGAGTTGTTTGGGTTCAAGTCATTCTGCGAGAAGACGCCAATCACGTTCAGCGGCACGGGCATCACCTGCATCGTGGGGCCGAACGGGTGCGGCAAGTCCAACGTGGTGGACGCGATCTCCTGGGTGCTGGGCGAGCAGAGCAAGAAGATGCTGCGCGCGGAGAGCATGTCGGACTGCATCTTCAACGGCACGGCCAAGCGGCCGCCGATGGGGCTTTCGGAAGTGACGCTGACGCTGGTCGATCCGGACCTGGTGGACGCGATGAAGAAGATCGCAGCGGCGCCTGTGACGGTGGAGACGGAAGTGACGGTGGTGGAGATTCCGCCGGCGCCGGTGGCATTGGCTGACGGCGGTTTCGACGAGGCTCAACCGGAGAACGCCGAACCGGTGATCGTGGATCCCACGACGCACGTCAGCGGCGACGTGACGACGAGCATTGAGGATGGATTTGTGGTGGTCACTTCGTCGCAGGAATATTCGACGGATGTGACAGAGCCCGCTGCCGGCGAGACTGGCGCGGACACGATGGCTGAATCGGGGACTGACGCGTCGGCGATGGAGACTATGCCGACCGAAGCGGTGGTGGAAGATCCGTCGTTCGCGGCGAAATTCAAGAAGAAGCGCGCTGCGGAAAAGCATGCACCGTCGATGAAGCCGGGCGAAGTGGTGGTTGGGCGCCGGCTGTATCGCTCGGGCCAGAGCGAGTACGTGATCAACGGCCGCGTGGCGCGTTTGCGCGACGTTCAAGAACTTTTCAGCGGCCTCGGACTCGGGCCGGACAGCTACGCAATCATCGAGCAGGGCCGCATCGGACAAATCCTGAATTCGAAGCCGACGGATCGCCGCGCGATTATCGAAGAAGCCGCGGGCATCACGATGTACAAGACGAAGCGGCGCCTGGCGGAAGCGAAGCTCGAAGCATCGAAGATCAACCTCTCGCGCGTTCACGACATTTTGGTGGAAGTGGAAAAGCAGCTCGCGTCGCTGAAGCGGCAGGCGTCGAAGGCGCGGCGCTACGCGGAGTTGCGCGACCAAATGCGCGGCTCGCTACGAATTGTGCTGGCGAGCAAGGCGCAGCATTTGGATATCGAGGCGGTGCGGCTGGAGTCGCTGCTGCGCGAGATGGACGCGGCGGAATCGCGCGAAGCGATGGTCGTGCACGAGCTTGAGGGCGAGCAGGAACGCCTGAGCCACCGGAGCTACGAACTCGACGCGGAGTTGCGCCAGACGCAGAGCATGCTGGCCCAGGCGGCGCTGGATCTGGATCGCGCGGAAAATCGCATGACCTTCAACCGCGAGCAGATGGCGCAGATCGATTCGCGCGAAATGCGCGTCGGTGTGGAACTCGAACAGGCACAGCGGCAGGCGACGGAATTGAGCGCGAGGATGGCGGCGCACCGCGAAGCGGTGATGGCGCTGCGCGAGCAGACTGCGACGCTGGAAACAACGCTGCGCGAAAACACCGAGATGGCTGCGGCGGGCGTGGCGGAGCAGCACGAACTCGACATGCGCATTTCGGAATTGCGCGCGATGGCTTCGCGGCTGGGCGAAGATTCGGCGCGGCAACGCGCCGAGGCGATTCAGGCCGAGGAAGCGGCGACCCGGCACACGGCCGCGGAAGTGCAACGCTCGGAAGCGCTGCGCACGGTGGAAACCGAGTGCGCGCGGTTGACGGAAAAGGTTGGCGCTTCGGAAACGGCGTTTGGCGAAGCGGAGACGCTGGCGAAGACGCTCGGCGAATCTGTGCGCGCGGCGCAGGCTGGTTTGGCGGATGCGCGGCGCAATCATCAGGAATCGACGCAGAGGCTCGAAACGCTCCGCGAGACGCTTTCGGGTGAACGCGCGCGGCAGGCGTCCATCGAAAAGATTTTGAGCGAACGCGCTTACACCGCCGATGCGGTGCAGAAGCTTTTCGGCGGCCGTGCCAGCGGCGACGGCATGGAAGCGACGGCGGTGGAATTCCGCGCGGTGGGTTTGCTGGCGGACTACGCCGAAGTGCAGGAGCAGTACGAAGCGGCGATCGAACAATTTTTGCGCGACGAATTGGAGTACGTCGTGGTCGAGTCGTTTGACCAGGCCCGCGCGGGCATCACGCTGCTGCGCGACGAGATGGGCGGCCGCGCGACGTTCTTCGTGGATTCGCTGAACAAGCTGGGACTCGTGATGCCGGAAGCGGACGGCTCACTGCCCTTGCCTGACGGCGTTGTGGGGCGGCTCGACCGGATGGTGGACTTCCGCGATCCCCTCGGACCCGCTGCGAAGCATTTCCTTACGAAATTGCGCACGGCGTACATCGCGGAAAACGCGGAGATCGCCGAGCGGCTCGCGAACGAAAATCCGCACAGCTACTACCTCACTCCCGACGGCACTTGCTACCACGGGCGCATGGTTTCGGGCGGACGCGCGGGCGAAGCGGGCCCCTTGGCGCTAAAGCGCGAGATGCGGCAGCACGAATCGGAAGTGACTCGGCTGGAAGAATCGGTGAGCGAGCGGCAGACGGAGATGACGCGGCTCGAAGCGGAAATCGCGATGGGCGAAGCGGAAGTGACGTCTGCCATTGCGCGGCAGATGGAAGCGGAAAAGTCGCTGGTGGCGGCGCGGCTCGAACGCGATCAGGCCAAGAGCGAACTGAAGCGTATCGAATCACAATTCGCATCCGACCGCGAAGAAATCGCGCGGCTACGCACGCAAGCGCAGACGGCACGCGAACGCGCGGAAAAGCTACGCGCCGAGTACGCGGAAGCGATTCGCGCGCGCGAGGCGGCCGAACTGGAATCCGCGACGGCGAGCGAAAGGCTCACGCGGCTGCGGCAGGAATATCAGGCCATGCAGGAAAGCGTGGTGGCGCGGCGCGAAGAGCTGGCGACGATGAGTGAGCGGCTCGCGAGCGCGGAGTCGGCAGAGTCCCGGCTGACGGAAGAAATCGCGCAGGCGCTCGAACGAGTGAACGTGCTCGGCACGCAGCACGCGGCGATGATCACCGAGAAAGCCGAACTTGCATCCGCCTGCGGACAGCTCGGAGTGCAGGCGGAAGCGCTGAGCCTTGAGAAAACGCGGCTGACCGAATTGAAGGCGGCGCAGGAAGTGGAGTGGGAGCAGGATCGGGCGCGAATGTCGTACGTGGATGAAGAGGTCCGCACCAAGCGCGCCGCGCTCGAGGAGCTACGCGCGGAACGCAGCCAACGCCAGATCGAAAAGGCGCGCAGCGATGCGGATCGCGACTACTTGCGGCAAACCTGCGTGGCGGAACTGAACGCACATCCAGAGGAACTGATTGCGCAGGAACCGGCGCTCCTGGTGGGCGAAGACCTCGTCGCGGCGGAGACGAACTTCAACGAGATGAAGGCCCGCGTGGAAGCGATGGGCCCGGTGAACATGATGGCGCTCGAAGAGTTCAAGGAATGCGAAGAGCGCGACGCGTTTCTGCGCAAGGAACGCGAAGACCTGGTCGCGTCGATTCAGAACACGCAGCTCACGATCACCGAACTCGACACGATTTCGCGGCAGAAGTTCGACGAGGCGTTCACTTTCATCAACGCGCAGTTCGCTACCGCGTTCCAGTCGCTCTTCGGCGGCGGGCACGGCGAGATGCGCATGGGCGAAGCGGACAGCTCCGGCGAAGCGGGCATCGACATCGCGGCGCAACCGCCGGGCAAGCGGCTGCAGAATATTTTGCTGCTCTCGGGCGGCGAAAAAGCGCTTACGGCGCTGGCGCTGCTGATCGCGGTGTTCAAGTACAAGCCCAGCCCGTTCTGCATCCTGGACGAAGTGGACGCGCCGCTGGACGAGGCGAACGTGGGCCGCTTCAACCGCATGCTCACCGACATGTGCGACAAGACGCAGTTCATCGTGGTGACGCACAACCGCCGGACGATGGAGATGGGGTCGGTGCTCTATGGCGTGACGATGCAGGAGCCCGGCGTCTCGAAGTTGGTTTCCGTGAAGTGGGAAGAGGCGGAAGTGCTGGCGGCCACGGCGAAGGCGAGCAACGCAGCGTAACGCGCGGCGCGCATCTCTAAGAATTTCCACAGAACATCGCTGTAAAATTCTCGCGCGAGTACTGGTCCCCTTCCCTTGAAAGGGCTCATGAGGGTTGACATGGGACTGGTGTGCGCTAGAATGCCGACTCCCTATAGAAAGGAACTTATCCAATGGCTTCTCCACAAATGAACAGCGTGATTTCGGAAACGAATTTTCCCGGACTTAAACTTCGAGGGCGAGGCAAGGTCCGCGACATTTACGAAGTCGGCGACAAGCTGCTGATTGTCGCGACGGACCGGCTGTCTGCGTTTGACGTGGTGCTGCCGACGCCGATTCCCGACAAGGGCAAGGTGCTGACGCAGCTCTCGCTTTTCTGGTTCGACAAGCTGAAGGATGTGGTGCCGAACCACATCATCGCGTCGAAGAATTTCGGCGGGCCGCTGCGCGAATACAACGCCGCGCTCGAAGGCCGCACGATGCTCTGCCGCAAGACCGAGCCTGCGCCGGTGGAGTGCGTGGTGCGCGGCTACATTTCCGGATCGGGCTGGAAGGATTACCAAAAGACCGGCGGCATCTGCGGCATCCCACTGCCTGCAGGTCTGCGCGAATCGGACAAGCTGCCGGAGCCGATCTTCACGCCTTCGACGAAAGCGACGACCGGCCACGACGAGAATATTTCGTTCGATGAGACGGTGAAGCTGGTGGGCGGACCGCTGGCGGAAAAGCTGCGCTCGACGAGCCTTGAGATTTACAAGCGCGGCGTGGCGCATGCGGCGACGCGCGGCATCATCATCGCCGATACGAAATTCGAATTCGGAACGATCGGCGACGAGCTGATCTGGATCGACGAAGCACTTACGCCGGATTCTTCGCGCTTCTGGCCCGCGGATCAATACGAGCCGGGCAAGGCGCAGCCCTCCTTCGATAAGCAGTACGTCCGCGATTATCTGGAACGCATCGGTTGGAACAAGCAGCCTCCCGGCCCCGCCCTGCCGGATGACGTGGTAACCGCCACCCGGGACAAGTATCGCGAAGCGTACCAGCGCGTCACCGGCAACCCGCTCGACTAAGTCACAGGCGATTGGGCTTGCGCGGATGTGAGCCCGGAGCACACACGTGAAAGATCAACTGGAATCGCTGGTTGGCATGATGGTTGATCGTGGAATTCTGCTCGAAGAGGCAGTAACGGAATTCGAGAAGAAATTCATCAAGCGTGTGCTCGAGAGATTGAATGGGAACCAGTCGCGCGCGGCGAAGATTCTGGGGATCCATCGGAATACACTCAGCAGGAAGGTGGGTGAATATAAGTTGGATCATGTGGGAAGGCGTCGGGGATAGATGCGGCGGCCTGTGGGCCAGACGTTTTTAGTTTGTGTTTGGCGCTCGGAACGCACCCTTTTGAGAAGAAAAGGGTGCGGCACCCGGAAAGACGAGAATAAAAAAGGCCGGTTCCTTGGGGAACCGGCCTTTTGATTTTGATGCGTAGATTGCGCGGTGTTACTTGGTGGTCTTCTTCCTGCCGGCGGGTGCGCCTTCTGCCGGGATGATCTTCGGATCGACCTTAGCCTTATCGAAGTGAAGCATGAACGGCGTGGGATCGTAGCCGACCAGCGTACCGTCGAAAACGATTTCGTCGTCTTTCTTGAAGCGGCTCACTTCGGGCTGGCCGACGAACTTCACATCGAGATTCGGAGCGGTCGAGTTGGTGATGTCTTCCGCGGTGGCGCCGGTGTAGATGTGCATCTCCACCGAGTCGGTCCCGGGCGTCACGTCAAAGATTTTGCCGCCAACCTGTGGGAATTCCGCGCCGCAGATGGCGATCCAGGTGAGCTTGCCCTTGTCGCCACCCGCCTGAAGGTCGGTGATGACGGTGAGGATTGTGCTGCCCGACGCGGCCTTCTGCAGATCGGCTGCGCTGGGGATGGTGTAGGTCGCCGGGCGATCTCCCGAGGTGCCCGCGAGTTGCAACAATTCGGCGAGCTGCGTATCGACGATACTGTCGCAGTTCGGCTGCTCATAGGACATGATCGACTTCTTCAAATAGTCCTTCAGCTTGTCGTCGTCCATGCCGGGAACTTTCAAGTTGATCGAGCGAGCGATGGCCCAGAAGCCATCGATGGTCTGCGGCGGTTGAACTTCAAGGTAGGAAACACCGAGGCGGTACCAGGACACGCCGTCGGTCGGGGCGTTGTCGAGCGCGGCTTTGTAGTCGGTGATGGCCGCAGCGTAATCCTTCAGCTGAATGTCGGCGAAGCCGGCGGCGGAATCAAAGAACGCAATTCCGGGTTTCTTCTGCTTCGCGAAGTCGGCGTCAGACATCGTGGACTTGTCCGGTTTCGGGTAAGCCGCCAGAGCCTGCGCGCCTTGCCGTGCCGCGTCGCGCTCTTTCGTCAGCTGATCGTGCGCGTCGGCAGCCTTGGGATCGAACGAAGCCTGGAAAGCCTGCACGCGGGACTGAAGCGCCTGGAGCTTGGTGCCGGCGTCAACCTTGCCGTCGGGCAGCGAGAGCAGCTTGTCCGCGGCCTTGATGACGTTCGGATAATCCTTCAGCTCGGTGTACGTGGACATGTAGAGCTGATCGATGTACGGCAGCAGCGTGGAATTCGGAAATTTCGCGACGAAGTCGTCGAGCAGCTTCACCCGGTTCTGCGCGTTGGTTTCGCTGCGCGCCGCCTGATAGGCGTTGTATTCCGGGATCGTGTACGCGGGCTGCTGCGCGGACTGGTCCTGCGCGGCGGCTGGGTGGGCGGGCACCGCCAGAATTCCTAGGGCAACCACGAAGGCTGCCTTCGCCACGAAACACGGTCGCATCATCGAGTACTGCCTCCTGAAAAGGTTAGTCTGCGGAGAACTAAAGCACACACAAGGTCAGAACACACTGTAGGCTCGTCCGCTTACACGAAGTCGGGATTATAGGGAAAGCCTTTGTACCGCGCAAGATTGAATTCGAAATTTGACAATCGCACACGGCCGGTTGTGAAAAGCAGGCGAACATCCTCTGAATGGTAAGATGAAGAATTGGGGCGAATGGTCGCCTCCGGGAGTGAGCCATGGCACACGAAAAACCCCTCATCGGAAAGACGGCGCTGGTTACCGGCGCGAGCCGCGGAATCGGATTCGCGATCGCGGAGACGCTCGGGCGGCTGGGCGCAAAGGTCGCGATCTGCGCGCGCGACTCGAAAAAGCTGGAAGCCGCTGCGGATCAGATGCGCGCTTCGGGGTACGAAGTGCTGGCGGTGCGGGCCGATGTAACACGAACCTCCGAGATCGCGTCTCTGGTGCTAAAAACCGTGCAAACGCTCGGGCCCATCGAGATCCTGGTGAACAACGCCGGCATCGGCTATTTCGGCCCGATCCAAAATGCGACCGAGGAAAACTGGGACAACGTATTAGACACCAATTTGAAATCGGTGTTCCTGGTGACGAAGGCGGTGGCGCCGGGCATGATTGAGCGAAGGGGCGGGCACGTGATCAACATCGCGTCGCTGGCCGGCAAGAATACGTTTAAGAATGGCGGGATTTACTGCGCTTCCAAATGGGGACTGATGGGTCTGACGGGCTGTATGGCCGAGGATTTGCGCGAGTTTGGCATTCGCGCCAGCGCCATTTGCCCGGGAAGCGTGAACACGGAATTTTCGCCGCACACCGGCAAAGATGGCAGCAAGCTGCTGCAATCCGACGATATCGCGCACGCCGTGGAGATGATCGTGACCCAATCGCGCGAGAGCTTTATCAGTGAAGTGTTGATGCGCCCCACCCAGAAACCTTAGAAAATAAGGCACTTCCCCACCCTGAATCGTTTGCGGAGTTGCCGCGTCCAATCCTTTGAGTTTGAACGGTTTGAATTTAAACGAATATGCCTTCCCACTACAAAGGAACCGAATCCGAGATCCGGGCGCTCAGCGCCTTCATCAACCTGGTGCGCGCCACCGACTCGATCACGGACAAAGCCAGCGCGCTGATCGATAAAAGCGGGCTGACGCACGGGCAGTTTGCTGTGATCGAGGCGCTCTATCACCTTGGCCCTATGTGCCAGCACACGCTGGGCAAGAAGCTTTTGCGCAGCGGCGGCAACATCACCACCGTGATCGACAACCTCGAGCGCAGCAAGTTGGTGCGGCGCGTGCGCAATCCGAAGGACCGCCGCGAAATCGAGATCCACCTGACTCCGAAAGGACGGCGGTTGATCGTGCGCGTGTTTCCGGAGCACGCGCGTGTGATCGAAAAGCTATTTTCCGGATTGACGCCGGAGGAGCAGACGGAACTGCGCCGCATCGCCGCGAAGTTGGGATGCTCGGCCGCAAACGCCTGCCTCGGCATTCTGAACAAAGCTTGAAGAAGGTCTGAGTAAGGGAGATTCGCGATGATTACGATACGGCCGAGCGAAGAACGCGGGACGAACAAACTCTCGTGGCTCGATACGAAGTTTACTTTTTCTTTCGATCAATACAACGACCCGAAGCACGTGCACTTTCGTTCGCTGCGGGTAATCAACGAAGACAAGATCGCGCCCGGCAAAGGATTTGGAATGCATCCGCACCGCGACATGGAAATTCTCACGTGGATGCTGGACGGAGCCATCGAGCACCGCGACAACATGGGTTCGGGCGCGGTGATTCGCCCGGGCGAGCTGCAGCACATGACGGCGGGCTCGGGCGTGCTGCACAGCGAATTCAATCCGGATGCGAAGAATCCAGCGCACCTGCTGCAGATCTGGATTATGCCGAAACGCGCGAATCTGAAGCCGCAGTACGAGCAATTGAAGTTTGAGGATTCGGAGCTGCGCGGCGGTTTCCATCACGTGGCCGGTCCGAGTGCGCCGGTGACGATCCAGCAGGACGCGGATCTGCACATTGCGCGGCTCGATAAGGGCGGCGAAGCGAAGCACGAGCTCGCGAAGGGGCGCCACGCGTGGGTGCAGGTGGCGCAGGGCACGGTGAAGCTCAACGGAACGACGTTGAAGCAAGGCGACGGCGCTGCGATCAGCGACGAGAAAGAAATTCGCGTGACCGCGGATCAGCCGGCGGAAGTTCTGTTGTTTGATTTGGCGTAAACGGTCCCCGCACGCCCGGCATCGCTGGATTCTGGCGAGCAGAGTGCGCGGGCGTAGTGCATAGTTCGAAGCATCGAATGGATCTCACGATTGAGGAGGAATGATATGGCAGCAGCAAAGCGTCCAGCAGAAACCAGTGCACCGATTCACGAGCACATTTCGCATCGATGGAGCCCGCGAGCGTTTGAAGACAAGCCCGTGGAACCGGAAAAATTGCGGTCGCTATTCGAAGCGGCGCGGTGGGCGGCGTCATCGTACGGCGATCAGCCGTGGTATTTCATCGTCACCACGAAAGCCGACGCGCACAATCACAAGCTCGCGCTCGACGGGCTGGTGGAATTTAATCAAAATTGGGCGAAGCAGGCGCCGGTGCTCGGTTACAGCGTCGCGCGGAAAAAGTTCGCGCACAATGGCGAGCTGAATGCACACGCGTGGCACGACGTGGGCCAGGCAATGGCCACGCTCGCGATTCAAGCCGAGGCGCTCGGGCTGCAAGTGCATCAGATGGCCGGCTACATCAGCGACAAGGTGCGGAAGAATTTCGACATCCCTGAAGACTACGAGCCGGTGGCGGCGTTTACGATCGGCTACGCGGCCAGCGCGGAAACGCTCCCTGAGCCGTACAAAGAGCGCGAGAAGGCACCAAGACAGCGAAAGCCGCTGGAATCGTTTGTGTTTGGCGGACCGTGGGGAAAGACGGCGAAGTTTGCGGAGCCGAAGAAGTAACGAGGTTCGTCCGACAGGCCCCAAGGCCGGTCGGTGTAGTCTCGATGCGAGTACAACAAGGCGGGGCGAGATGCCCCGCCTTTTCCATTTAGAGCTTCGGCAGCACGATTCCCTGCTGCGCCTGATATTTTCCCTTCTTATCTTTGTACGAGACGGCGCAATCCTCATCGGATTCGAAAAAGATCACCTGGCACAGACCCTCGTTCGCGTAGATCTTCGCGGGCAGCGGCGTGGTGTTGCTGATTTCGAGCGTCACAAAACCCTCCCACTCCGGCTCAAACGGCGTCACGTTGACGATGATGCCGCAGCGCGCGTAAGTGGACTTCCCGACGCAAATCGTGAGGCACTTGCGCGGGATGCGGAAATATTCCACCGAGCGGCCCAGCGCGAACGAATTCGGCGGCACGATGCAGACGTCGCCCTTATATTCAACGAACGACTTCGGGTCAAAGTTCTTCGGATCGACGATCGTGGAGTTGACGTTGGTGAAGATGCGGAACTCGTCGGCGACGCGCATGTCGTAACCGTAGGACGACACGCCGTAGCTGATTACCCCGTCGCGAACCTGGCTGTCCTGAAACGGTTCAATCATCTTGTGCTCGGCAGCCATCTTGCGAATCCACTTATCCGACTTAACCGCCATCGATTCCTCCCCACGAGTTGAATGCTGTAGCGCGCGGCGGCAGGCGTTCGGACCGTCCGGATCGCTGTGCAGGCCGCCATTGCAGCGCTTGTCTCAAATTAGGACGCAACAGTCTAGACCACGGCGGACAGCTTGACAACCTGCAAACCCCTGTCTAGCATAGGTTTCCGGTCAAGCGGGAGGCCATTGTGATCAAGCTAGACATCGTAAACGCAATCGTGGCGAAGACGAACATCACCCGCACGAAAGCCGAACAGGCGGTGGAGACAGTCTTCGAAGCGATGAAAAACGCCCTCGGCCGCGGCGACCGCATCGAATTGCGGCGGTTCGGCGTCTTCAACGTGAAGCCGCGCAAGACCGGCATCGGCCGCAACCCCAGGACCGGCCAGCAGGTTAGCATTCCTCCCGGCAAAGCCGTCCGCTTCAAGCCCGGCAAGGAACTGCAAGCGCTGCCGACACCCGGCGACAAAGCCTAAGCTGAACACACGCATGCGCTTGAGCTTCACGGCATCAGGTTTCATCGCGGCAGCATCGAAGCTCCATGAGCGCTAGCACCGGACACGGAAATGGAAACGCACCCGATCCGGTGGACATACTGGACGTAGAGTTTCAGCCGGTTGATGTCCGAGAAGTAGGTCCCTACCAGTTCCGCCGTCCCCGCCAAAAATTTCCGTGGGTTCCGCTACTGCTGCTGTTCGTGACGTTTGTCACGACGACGGCGATGGGCGTGGAGTACATGACGTCGTTCGCGGCGAATGTGGAAGCGTTCTCTGGCGACGATAGCCTGACGGCGATCATGACTCGGCCGATTCTCCATCCGCGGTTGATGATGCTGGGATTGCCGTTTTCGTTGACGCTGCTCGTGATACTGATGGCGCACGAGCTGGGACATTTCTTCGCGTGCAAATATTACGGAATCGACGTCAGCTATCCGTATTTCATTCCTGGGCCGCCATTCTTTGGAACGTTTGGCGCGTTCCTGCGGATTCGGTCGCCGATCACGACCCGGCGCGCGCTATTCGACATTGGGATTGCAGGGCCGATCGCGGGATTCGTGCTAGCCGTGCCGTTTGTGGCGTGGGGGATTTCGATTTCAAAGGTCGTGCCGTCGGCGCCCGTGGACGCTTCGCTACTCTTCGGTACGCCGCTGATTATGCGCGGGCTAATCGGAATGTTTCATCCGGGGGCCGACGTGGCCAGCGTGCTGCTGCATCCGATCGCGCGCGCGGCTTGGGTCGGGTTTTTAGCGACCGCGCTCAACCTGATTCCTGCGTGGCAGCTCGACGGCGGACACATCGTTTACAGCCTGCTTCCGGAGAAGCACCAGCGAATTTCACTCGCCGTGGCGCTGGGTCTGGTGGGACTGGGGATGTACTACTGGAAGGGCTGGATCGTTTGGGGGTTTGTGATCGTAGTGTTGTCACTACGGTTCAAGCATCCGCCCGTATATGACCAGTGGCAATCGCTGAACGCGTCGCGGAAATTGCTCGCGCTGGCGGCGCTGGCGATGTTCGCGCTGTGCTTTATGTTGTGGCCGGCGTTTACATAGCGAGCGTCGAGCCTAGGCGTCGATCACGTCAGGCTGGCGGGATCCACGTCCACGATCACAGCCGTTTCCGGAATTTCTTTCTTCGCGCAAAAATCGAGAGCGCCGGTGAGCGCCTGCGATAACGCGGAGCGCTGCGGCGATTTTAGCAGGAATTGGAAGCGATATTCTTTGCGCAGGCGTGCGAGCGGCGCCGCAGCCGGGCCGAGCACTTTCACGCCGCGCTGCTCGAACGGCGCGAAATATGTTTGAAGCGCGCGCGACCAACGGATCGCGTTTTCGACTTTCTTGTCGCGGATCAGCACGCTTGCGAGCGCCGCGAACGGCGGGTAATGCAGCATCCGGCGGAAGTGCGATTCTTTCTCGTAGAAAGGCTCGTAATCCTGCTTCGCCGCGAATTGAATGGCGTAGTGCTCTGGATAGTAAGTCTCGACGAGGACTTCGCCGGAAAGCTCGCCGCGTCCGGCGCGGCCCGCGACTTGCGTCAGAAGCTGAAACGATTTCTCCGCGGCACGAAAATCCGGTCGGCCGAGCGCCAGGTCCGCAGCAACCACCCCGACTAACGTGACCCGCTGGAAATCGTGCCCCTTCGCGACCATCTGCGTTCCCACGAGGACGTCCGTCTCGCCCTTCGCGAAAGCTCCCAGCACATTTTGGAATTCGGATTTCGTGCGCACCGTGTCGCGATCGAGCCGCGCGATGCGGGCGCTCGTGAATTGCGCGGCTAAATATTCCTCGACGCGCTCGGCGCCGTCTCCGACGAAATACATGTACTCGCCATCGCATTTCGGGCAGCGCTTCGGCGGATTCGCGGTGAAGCCGCAATAGTGGCATTCGAGCTTGTGGCGATTTTTGTGGTACGTGAGCGCGATGCTGCAATTTTCGCACTGCACAAACGCGCCGCAGCTGCGGCACAGGCAGGACCACGAATAGCCGCGGCGATTGATCAGCACCATGGCCTGCGTTTTTTCTTCCAGGCGCAGCGCGATCGCGGCACGCAACGATTCGGAGATCGGCTGGGATTTGTGCGCGCGGCGGAATTCCTCGCGCAGATCCACGACGCGCACTTCGGCGAGAGGCCGGTTCGCGACGCGCGACTTGAGCTCGAGCAGCTTGTACTTTCCGTTGCGCGCGTTGTGATACGTCTCAAGCGACGGCGTGGCGGAGCCGAGAATGACGACGGCGTCTTCGAGATGCGCGCGATAAACGGCAGTGTCGCGGCCGTTGTATCGCGGCGATTCCTCCTGCTTGTAGCTGGTTTCGTGTTCCTCATCGACGATGATCAGGCCAAGATTTTCGAGCGGCGCGAACACCGCAGAACGCGTGCCGACGACGACGCGAGCTTCGCCGCGACGGACGCGCCACCACTCTCGTGCGCGCTCCACATCCGGCAAGCCGCTGTGCAGAATCGCGACGGTATCGCCGAATCGCGCGCGGACGATGCGGCCGACCCACAACGTGAGCGCTATCTCTGGCACGAGAATGATGGCCGTCTTGCCGCGCGAAAGCGATGCGTCGATGGCGCCCAGATAAACTTCCGTCTTGCCGCTGCCCGTGACGCCGTGAAGCAGCGCGGATTCGAACTTCCCTGCCACGATCCAGCGCCAGATATCCGCCAGCGCCTGGCTCTGCTCGGCGTTCAATTCGTTTTTCGGCAGCGTGTAGTCGGTGTCCCAGGGATCCTCGCCGGGAACGATCGGTTCTTCCCACGAGCGCACCAAGCCGGACTTTTCCATGCGTGCCAGCGCGGCGCGCGTGAGCTTTGCTTCTTCGAGCAACTTCGCGGCCGGCAGCGGTCCGCGTTCGGCGGTGAGGATTTCTCGAACGCGCGACTCGGATTCGTTCGATGGCGCGGCGGTCGCATCGTCGATCCAGGCAACGATGCGCTGCGTGCGAGTGTTGCGGTTCTTCGCAATTTCGCGCGCTGCGAGGCATCCACGGCGGATCAGATTCTCGGCGGCCACTTCGCCGCCTTCCGCGCGGCGAACCTTCGAGCTTGGAACCGCGTTCTCGCCGTCGTCGGATTTCGCGAAGAGCCTCAGGAACGCGCGCTCGGATTTCTCTGTGTCAGTCAGTTCGCCGTCTTGCGAGAGTTCGCCGAGGTACGCGCGGCCGGCATCGGTGAGCCAGTACTCGCGATCGAAGCGCAGCTTGGTTTCCGGCGGGAGCATGGCGCGCAGCGACTCGCCGATCGGCGCGACGTAATACCGGCTAAGCCATTGGCCGAGTTCGAGCATCTTCGGCGAAAGCGCGGGAACGGGATCGAGCAGCTCGGCGATTTCGAAGACGCGCTTGAGTTGCGGCGGCTTTTCGGTGAGCGACAGCACGATTCCAACGGTGGGTTTATTGCGAAACGGAACCAGGACGCGGCGGCCGATGAGGTCTTCGGACGCAAGCGCTTCGGGAACGGCGTAAGTAAACGCCGAACGCAGCGGCACGGGCAGCGCAACGTCGCAATATTTTCGCGTCATGGCATGAAGCTAGTGTAGCAGTTGCGCGGTGCGCGCTTGAAATGCGAGCGGGTCAGATGGATAAACCGATGACTACGACTTCTTGCGCGGCTTGAGGCCAAGCTCCGCCATGATTTTCTGCAGGTCTTTCCAGACCTCGCCCTTCGCGCTGGGATTGCGGAGTAGGTAGGCTGGGTGATAGGTGGCCATGAGTTTGATGCCGCGAAATTCCTGCCACTCGCCGCGGAATTTCGAGATGCCTTGCGTAGTCTGCAGCAGCGTTTGCGCCGAGCAGCTGCCGAGGCTGCAGATCACTTTCGGCTTGATCACTTCGATCTGGCGCACGAGGAACGGCGAGCAGGTGGTGATCTCGTCCTTTTCGGGGAGGCGATTTTCGGGCGGACGGCACTTCACGACGTTCGCGATGTAAACGTCTTCGCGCTTCAGACCCATCGCCTCGATCATCTGCGTGAGTAGCTTCCCCGCGCGGCCGACGAAAGGCTCGCCCTGCATATCTTCGTCGCGCCCTGGGCCTTCACCGACGAACATCAGCTCAGCCTTCGGATTGCCGACGCCGAAGACGAGCTTCGTGCGGCCTTTGTGCAGCTTGCAGCGCGTGCAGTTCGGGCCGATGTCTTCGCGGATGCGCGCGAGCGAATCGTTCGCGACGCGCTCGAATGAAGCAAAAAGGCCGCCGTCACTCACGATCGGCAGGAGCGTAGACGCGGGCGACGGCGCTGAAGCGGACGTTGCGGCACTTGCGGCTGCCGATGCGGCGAAAGTTTTTGCTGAACTACGCGACGTCGGCATCTCGATGGATTCCTCGGCGTGAATGTTAGGAGTAGCGATTTCTGCTGCTGCTGCAGCGGCGGGAGCCGTGACTACCGGCGAAGTTTGCGCAACCGAAGCCGCGTTTATTTCGAACGACGTCGCGCGGTCGCGATAAAACGGCCCGAGGCCCAGATCGTCGCCGTAGCGCAGCCACTCAGCGAGTTGCGTTTCCACACGAGCGCGCTTCGACGGATCCATCTCGAAATCTCCCGCCACGCAATTTACTTGGATTGTTTGTGAATTTCCAGCACGCGATCGAAAATGCGATTGGCCACGTCGAATTTCGAAAGCTTCGGCAGCGCCACTTCGCGGCCGTCGCGGGTGTAGAGCGTCACGATATTCGTGTCGGTATCGAAGCCCGCGCCTTCCTGCGTCACATCGTTCGCGACGATCATGTCGGCCGATTTGCGCTCGAGCTTTCCGCGGGCATGTTCGGCCACGGAATCGGTCTCCGCCGCAAAGCCTACGAGCACTTGGTCCTTCTTGGCGCGGCCAAGCTCGGCGAGAATATCCGCCGTCGGTTCGAGCTGCAGCGCGAGCGAACCTTCTCCGCGCTTGATCTTCTTATCGTGCGTCGCGGCCGGGCGATAGTCGGAAACCGCCGCGGCCATCACCACAATGCTGCATTCGGTGGCACGAGCAAGCACGGCGTCGTGCATCTGCGTCGTCGTCCGGACCGGAACCCAATCCACTCCATCGGGAACTTTGAGGTCCGTGGGCCCACTGATCAAAATCACGCGCGCGCCGCGGCGTTGCGCAGCTTCTGCCAGCGCATAACCCATCTTGCCCGACGAGCGATTGGTGAGAAAGCGGACCGGATCAATGTCTTCACACGTCGGCCCGGCGGTGACGAGCACCGTGTGCCCGTCGAGATCGTGGCGCAGCCCGAGCACTTCGCAAACTTTGCGCGCGATCGTTTCAGTGGCAGCCAGGCGCCCCGCGCCCGTCATGCCGCACGCGAGATAACCATCATCGGGATCGACAACGTGCACGCCGCGCTTCCGAAGCGTTGCGAGATTTTCCTGCGTCGCAGCGTGCTCCCACATATTCACATTCATCGCGGGCGCAACCACCACAGGAGCTTTCGTAGCGAGATACAGCGTGCCGAGAAAATCCTCGGCGATGCCGTGCGCGAATTTTCCAAGGATGTCTGCCGTGGCCGGCGCGACGACCAGCAGATCGATGCGCTGCGCGACGGCGATGTGCTCGATTGCGCTCTCGACGTTCGCGGGCGCGCCTCCGGCTGCAGCGAATAAATCGGTGATGACTTTCTGTCCGGTGAGTGCGGCGAAGGTGAGGGGCGTAATGAATTCCTGCGCTCCGCGGGTCATGACGACCTGCACGTCGAGCTTTTCCTGCTGCAGGCGGCGGACGAGTTCCGCGGCCTTATACGCTGCGACGCCTCCGGTGACCCCAAGCGCGATTCTCATGCGAACTCCGCGGCGAGCTTACCCCTTCCGCTTGCTCTCTTCTTCCGCCGCCTTATCTCTTTCGAGCATCGGAGCTTCGTACTCGAGGTATCCCTTCTGGAGTTCCTCTTCGGCGATGCGCGTCGTTTTGCGCGAGCGCGGGTTTTCGACGAACGGACGGGCGCCGATCAACAACTGGCGAGCGCGGCGCGCGACCACGACGACGTATGCGAACTGGCTCTCTGGTGCATCTCTCAACACAGTCATGTCGACATCAGCCTCCAAAAGACTTCAAAATCTCGTGAATCCTGGTTTCGTTCCGCGTAACTTTGCATCGTGACCCTTGCGCGACGGCTTGAATCTGGCGGCCGGCGCGCTCCAAATCGTCGTTGATAATCGCGAAGTCGTAGCTGCTGTAACTCAGCATTTCTTCGCGTGCCCGTTTCAAACGGCGCTGAATCTCGTCGTCCGAATCCTGCCCGCGTGCGCGAATCCGTTTCTCCAGGTCCTCGCGCGACGGCGGCAGCACAAAAATCGCCACCGAGCCCGGCAGTTTGCGCCGCACCTGCAGCGCGCCCTGCACATCGATCTCGAGCACCAGGTCTGTGCCCCGCTCGCGCGCTTCATCCAGCCATTTCCGCGGCGTGCCGTACCAATTCTTGCCGAACACCTGGGCGTATTCCAGAAACTCGTCGCGCGCCACCATCTGCTCGAATTCGGCTTCGGAAATGAAATTGTACCACTCCCCATTGGTTTCCGTCGCACGCGGGGACCGTGTTGTGTACGACACAGACCACAGCATGTTGGGCAGCTCGAGAATCTTCTTCACGAGGGTGGATTTTCCGGAGCCCGACGGGCCCGAAACGATCAGCACCAGCGGCTCGGAGGTTTTCATTCGATGTTCTGCACCTGTTCGCGCAATTTTTCGATTTCCGATTTGATCTCGAGCCCGATTTGCGTGATCTCGATGCCTTCCGCTTCGGTTCCCGGCGATTTCGAAAGCAGCGTGTTCGCCTCGCGCTGCATTTCCTGCAGCAGGAAGTCGAGTTTCTTGCCAACGTCTGGCGCACCGGCGAGCAATCCTTCGAATTGCTGGACGTGGCTTTTCAGACGCGCGAGTTCTTCGCTCACGTCGCTGCGCTCGGCGGCGATGGCCGCCTCTTGCGCCAGGCGCGTGGGATCGATCTGCGCCTCGGCGAGCAGCGCTTGCAGGCGTGTTTCGAGGCGCTTTGCGAAAGCCGGCTGAGCGCGCCCGGCCAGCACGGCGACGCGGGCGGCGAGGCCGGTGATTTTCGTGAGCCGCGCCGACATTTCGTCGCGGAGGTGCGCGCCTTCGATCTCGCGCATGCTGGAAAGCTTTCCGAGAGCTTCTTCCAGGCACGCGATCACCACGGCTTCCAGGTGCGCCAAATCCTCTTCGCGAGCCAGCGCGGCCGAGCCGATCACGCCGGGCAAACGAAAAATCGCCGCGAGATCGGGCTCGCTGCTAATTCCAAATTTCTGCCGCAGCGAATTCGCGGCGGCAAGGTACGCGGCGGCGATTTCTTCGTTCACGCCCACGGCCGCTTTCCCTGCCGGCTCGTAATACACGGTGACGTCGAGGTGGCCGCGCCGCACATTCTGGCGGACGGCCTGGCGCACTTTTGGCTCGATCGGCTCAAAGCCTTCCGGCATGCGCAAGTGCAGATCGAGGAACCGGTGATTCACGGCGCGAATCGTGACGCGAATGTTCCAGCCTTTTTCAGAGGCGCGCGCCTCCGCATAACCCGTCATGGACTTCAACGAGACGGCATTCTCCTGCCGCGAAGCAGGCGCGTGAGTTTGTGTGGCTGAGCGTGATCCGGTGGTCATTTCGTCGCGATGATTTTAGTTTTGAAGCGACGCAGGAATCAAATCGGTTCGATGGCCGGCGTGACGGGTTCGGCGTCTCGAAATTGCATTTCGTAGAGACGCGCGTACAATCCGCGCCGCGCCATCAGTTCATCGTGCGTTCCGCGCTCGCGAATTGTGCCTCCTTCCAGGACGGCAATCAAGTCCGCGCGGCGGATTGTTGAGAGGCGGTGCGCAATCACGAAGACGGTGCGGCCGGCCATCAGGTTGGCGAGGGCGCGTTGTACGAGCATTTCGGACTCGGAGTCGAGTTCCGATGTGGCTTCGTCGAGAATCAGAATCGGCGCATCTTTCAGCAGCGCGCGCGCGATCGCGAGGCGCTGGCGCTGGCCGCCGGAGAGGCGCTGGCCACGATCGCCGATTTCAGTTTGGTAGCCCTTGGGCATTTGCAGGATGAAGTCGTGCGCGAGCGCAGCTTTCGCGGCCGCGACTACTTTCTCTTCGGGCATGTCTGGCCGGCCGTAGCAGAGGTTGTTCCAGATCGTGTCGTTGAAAAGGATGGTTTCCTGCGTGACGATCGCCATTTGCTCGCGCAGAGAGCGCAGCGTCACGTCGCGAAGGTCGATCCCGTCGATACTGACCTTACCCGCGGTGGGCGAATGAAAGCGCGGCAGCAAATTGACGAGCGTCGTCTTTCCCGCGCCACTCGAGCCAACGAACGCCACCACGGCGCCCGCAGGCACGTTGAGATCGATATTTTTCAGCGTGGGCGCGTCGCCGTCGTCATACATGAAAGTAGCGGAATCGAATTGCACGCGATCGCGAATTCGCGGCAGAGCTTTTGCGCCGGGCGCGTCCATCTGCTCCTCGGACAAATCCAGAAACGAAAACACCGGCGCGGAAATTCCAAGCGACTGAACAAAGAGCTGATAAATCGAACCGATGCGTTTCACCGGTTCGTAAGCTTTGAAGAGAGCGTAGGTAAACGCGCCAAACAACCCGATCGACATCCGGCCCGCTTTAATTTCGCCGCGCGCGAAAAAGATGATCATCGAAATCACGACGGCGCCGAGAATGTCCATCAGCGGGCTGGTGGCCGCGAGCGAGCGAATCCAGCGCATATTCTCGCGGCGCAGGCTGCGCGCAGCCTCGCGGAATTTGCGGATCTCGAAATCCTCCATGCCAAACGCTTTCACCACGCGATTGCCGCTGACGGTTTCCTGAAGGATCTGGCTCAAGTCTGCGAGGCGCGCGCGGCTGTCTTCGGTGGACCGGCGAATCTTCCGCGCCAGGCGGCCAATCGGCAACACCACGAGCGGAACAAGCACCACCGAACCGATCGCCATGCGCCAGTCGATCGCCAGAAGAACCACCACGAAACCGATCATCGCGAAAATTTGCCGGAAGAAATCCGCCAGGTAATCCGAAAACGCGCTGCGCAGCTGCTCCACATCGTTGATCAGCGCAGACATCACGCGGCCCACCGGATTCGCGTGGAAAAATCCCACGGGCTGGTGAAGCACGCGCGCGTACACCTTATTGCGCAGGTCGGTGATCGCGGAGATGCCGGCGTACTGGATCAGCGTCCCGCCGAAATATTCGGCGAGAGCCTTCACGATAAAAATTAAAAGCAGCGCGAGCGCGAATACAGACCAAACGTGCTTGACGCGCGCAGGGACCAACATATTCAACGTAAAGGGCGCGTGACCTGGAATCTGAAACAGGACGAGCTGCTGAAGAGTCGATTGCGGATTCAATACGATGTCGAGCGCAGGGCGCAACGCAAACGCGACGAGGCCGTCCGCCGCGCCCATCACCATCATCAGCACCACACCCAGCGCGAGCAGCGCCGTATAAGGAGCCAGGAAACGCAGCAGGCGGCGAAACTCGTCGCTCTGCGTTAGGGGCACGGCGAGGCGCGGTTTGTTGAGGTCCGAACTGGCCAAGCGAAAAATCTCCAGGAATTTCCGGCGTTGCGTTGTGAACTTTACGCGCCGCTCTTATCGATATCGCGGTGAACCACTTTTGCCGCGTAGCCTTTTTTCTTCAGCGTCCGCCGGATCGATTCCGAAAGCGCGACGGACCGGTGACGCCCTCCCGTACAGCCGATCGCAACGGTGAGATAACTCTTCCCTTCCCGAATGTAAAGGGGCACGAGGTAGAGCAGCAGGCTTTCGATCCGGCGCATGAATTCGCGAGTCTGCGGAAACGAACGGATATAACGCGCCACGCGCGGATCTTTACCGCTGAAGCGCTTCAGGCGCGGAACAAAATGTGGATTGGGAAGAAAGCGAACGTCGAACACCAGATCGGCATCCGCGGGAATTCCGTAGCGGAATCCGAAGCTCACAACGGAAACCAGCAGCGGCCGGCGGTCGAGTTTCTGAAAGCGGTCGATCACGAACTGGCGCAGCTCGTGCACCGTGAATTTCGTGGTGTCGATGATCACGTCCGCGATGCGGCGGATCGGCGCCATGCGGCGGCGCTCTTCGCGCAAGCCTTCGGCGATCGAGCTGTGATGGCCCAGCGGGTGAGGTCGGCGCGTCTCGCTGAATCGCCGTAGCAGTGCTTCGTCGCTCGCTTCGATGAAAACCAGCGTCGCGGGATGATCGGCGGAAAGTTTGCGGTAGATGCCGGGTAGCTTTTCGATCTGCTCGCCTTCGCGCGCATCCACGAGCAGCGCAGCGCGTTCGATTTCGCCGGAGCCTTCGCCGTAGAGTTCGCTGAACGTGGGAATCAGCGCGACGGGAAGATTGTCCACGCAGTAGTAGCCCAGATCTTCAAACGTGTCGAGGACCGAGCCTTTGCCCGATCCGGAAAGACCGGTGAGGAGAACCAGCTGGCGTGGGTCGCGTTTTCTGGGAGATCTTGTCGGGCGCGCCACGGTGATTGGGCTACGCCTTGACGCGGCGGCGGTGTGTGCTGGGGATCCGGAGGTCTTCGCGATATTTGGCTACGGTGCGGCGCGTGACTTGAATTCCTTCTTCGCTCAGGCGCTTGGTAATCTGCTCGTCGGTGAGCGGGTGCGCGGTGTCTTCGTCTTCGATCATTTTCTTCACGCGGCGCTTCAGCGAAAGCAAAGACATTTCGCTGCCCTGCGGCCCGTTCACGGATTCGCTAAAGAAATAGCGAAGCTCGAGCACGCCCTGGGGCGTGTGCACGTATTTATTGGCGACGGCGCGGCTCACCGTCGAAGGATGCACGCCGACCTCTTCCGCGACTTCCTTGATCATCATCGGCTTCAGGTGATCGGCGCCGTAATCGAGGAAATCTCCCTGGCGGCGCAGGATCGAGTGGCAAACGCGCTGAATCGTGTGTTTGCGCTGCTCGATGTTCTTCATCAATTGGATCGCCGCGGTGAAGCGCTCTTTCACGTAATTGCGCACGTCGCGGTCGGCCGCATCGCGCGCCAGCAGGCGGCGGTACATCGGATTCAGGCGGAGCTGCGGCAGGTCGTCGTCATTCATCAGCGCCTGCCACTCGCCATCCACTTTGCGGAATTGCACGTCGGGTTCAACCAGGCGCGGCTCGCTGTGGTTGTAGCGCAGGCCGGGCTTGGGATCGAGGCGCTTGATCACGTCCACCGCGCGCTTTACAAGTTCCACGGGACGGTTCAGCGCGCGCGCCACTTCCTTCAGCTGATTGTTCTGCAGAAGCTTCAGGTGTTCGGCGATGATCTGTTGCGCGAGCGTATTCTGCGGATCGATGACTTTCAGCTGCATCGTCAGGCATTCCTGCAAGTCGCGCGCGCCGACGCCCGGCGGATCAAACTCCTGCACCATGGCGAGCGCCTCTTCCACGTCCTCCATGTTGTAGTTG
Source organism: uncultured Acidobacteriota bacterium (assembly GCA_963702125.1). Classification (GTDB taxonomy): domain Bacteria; phylum Acidobacteriota; class Terriglobia; order Acidiferrales; family UBA7541; genus Palsa-295. Next base: position 21,807 of record OY969716.1, on the reverse strand, counting down.
CCCTGCGCGGCGATCTCATCGAGGGTCGCGGTCAGGTAGCCGTTTTCGTCAAGATTTCCAACAATAGACTCGGCGATCTTGCGCACCTCGTCATTGCAAATGCTGACGCTCAGCTGCCAGGCGAGGTGATCGGCAAGATTTTGCGTGGAGGAAAGAAACTTTTCAAAGGACGGGCGCTCGGAGTCTTCGCGCTCATTCGTGGCTTGGCGCTCGGCGCCGGTGTCCAGATACTGCGTGAAGAACGATCCGAAATCGAATTCGTCGAACGGATTTGAGCCTTCGCCTTCGGGAACTTTCTCGGTTTCTTTTTTGAGGAACGCTTCGTCCTGGTAGCTGTCTGTCGCGGCAGCGGTTTCTTCGGTGATTTCGTCCAGGACCGGGTTGGCCATGATCTCTTGATTGATCATGTCCCGCAGCTCGAGCCGGTTCAGCGCGAGCACGCTGACCATCTGCACCAGTCCCGGCGTCAGGATCTGCCTTTGCGCGACGCGAAGACTGAGTTTGGGGGCGAGCCAGTTCATTGGACTAGTTCAGCTTAAAACCTTCTCCCAGATAAATCCGGCGGACTTCCGCATTGGCTGCCAAATCCGCCGGCGTGCCCGCGAAGAGAATCTTTCCGTCATTGATGATGTAAGCACGATTCGTGACGGCTAGGGTATAGGGCACGTTATGGTCGGTCACCAGCACGCCAATGCCCGCTGCGCTTAAATCCGCAATAATTCGCTGGATATCCACAACGGTTAGCGGGTCGATTCCGGCGAAAGGCTCGTCCAGCAGCACGAACGAGGGCGATAGCACCAACGACCGAGCTATTTCCAGGCGCCGCCGTTCTCCGCCCGAGAGCACGAAGGCCTTGCTGTCGCGCAGGCCATCCAGGCCCATCTGCGCCAGCAGCTCTTCCACGCGATCACGCCGTTGTTCGGGAGTGACCGGCAAGGTCTCCAGAACCGCCAGCAAATTCTCTTCGACGGTCAGTTTGCGAAATACCGAAGGTTCCTGAGGGAGGTAGCTGATGCCGCTGCGGGCCCGGAGGTACATGGGAAGATCGGTGATGTCTTCGCCATCCAGCAGCACTCTGCCGTAATCTGGACGGGCGAGACCGACCAAAATGTAGAACGTGGTGGTCTTCCCTGCGCCGTTCGGCCCGAGCAGTCCAACCACTTCACCCTGCTGAATCTCCAAACTGATGTTATCTACGACTTTCCGGCCCTTATACGCCTTGCTGAGGTCGGAGGCCTGGAGTTTCAGCATGCCGTTTCATTTCTCGACTCGGTGCTTGGTTAGCGTGCGCGAACCATCTTGCGAATCAATCAAAATCGTATCATTCGCTACAAAGAAGGTCAACGAACGGCCCGTCGTGGTGTCGTTGGAAGCGTCAATAATCGTCGGTTGGCCGCCGGAAAGTGTGAACTCGCCATCGGCGGCTGTATAGAGGGCCTGCTCGGCGGTGGCGCGGCGGTCGCCTTGGCGCACCACTACGTTGCCCAGGGCGAGCGCCCGGTCCATCTGGCGGTTGCCACCGAGGCCGGATGGGGAGGCTGAGGCGCCGGGGGGCGGCGTTGGCTTCGCGGACGGCGCTGAGCCGGCCGGCGCGGTCTGGGTGAGGAAGACGTCCAGCGTGCGAGAGTCCATCGAGCCTTGGTCGGACTCGGCGCGGACGCCGGTTTCGAGATGCGCTTTGCCTTGGTCGCTCCAGTAGGTGAGTGTCGGGGCGTGGATGTGCCAAAGCGTCGGACTCGAGCTTGCGGCTGGCGCGGCGGACTTCGCCGGAGCGGCTTTGGCTGCGGAGCCCGACGGCGCTTGTGCCCCAAACGTGCCCAGCGCCGGGCCGGAGGCCTGCGGGAACACGGCGACCACGTTGCCGCTGGCGACCATTTTTTTTTCGTCGCGCCACAGTTCGATCTGCTGCGCGTCCAGAACCGACTGCCCTTGCCACAGCCGCGCCCGGCCCACGTACATAGCGTGGCCCGCCGTGTTTGAGCCGGTGAGCGACTGGGCGGAAACGTGTCCGGGGCCCGACCCGATATTCATCTCCGCATTCTGCGATCCGGCCAGATACGTGGACACCACGCCGCCCGTCGCGTGAATCTCGCCCGTCTTCTGATTGATCTGCACGGCTCCAGCCGTGGTGCGGCTCGCGGCGTCGGACAATACAGGCGAGCCCGAGAGATCGATCATGTCTGTCGCACGAACCACTTGCGCGCGCGCAGCGGTGGCCTGCCGGTCGAGTTGCTGGAAGCGCACGTTGCCCGTCTGATCGAGCGTGGCCCATTCGCCGGTGGAATCGAAAGTAGTCGCAAGCTCCGATGAGCTTGTCGTCTGCGGCGCAGCCGTGCCGATCTGGCGGACGATCTGGACGCCGGAGTGGCCGAGCAATTGGTCGAGTTTTCCGGCAGCGTTGAAGCGCGTGACGAATTGCTTCGCGCGCAGTGTGGTGTGCTCGGCGCCGTTTTTCAGTTCGATCACAGCAGGAGCAAGCGATTCCGCCGAATCGATGCGCTGGCGCCCCCCGACGCCGTCGCTCGATGCCGCTTCTACCGGCGCTTTGGCCGGTACAAATTTCACGAGCAACGCGTCGGTCTTCATCGAGCGAGCGCCCGTTGAATCGTCCGACTCGACGTTCACGCCACCCGACGCATTCATCGTCTTCAGCAAGTTGTGCGCGGGCTCCATCGCGAATTCCACACGCGACGCCGAGAAACGGTCCGAACCCGTCGCGCTTTTTTCGCCGCCCGTCACGTTGCCGTCGCCGGCGATGCGCTGCACCCACCCATTCGCGTCGAGCCACGCTTCAAATTTGGTTGCGGTCGCGGTGGACTCGCCTTTCGCATCGCTCGACCGAATCGTCGGTTGCCCTTCGGCCACGGCGTGCTGCGCCTTGTAGTTCTCGTCGAGATTGATCGTGATTTTCTGCGCCGTCAGTTCGCGCCCGCCTTGCCGCACCACAGCCGGCGCTCCCAGTTCCACGCGGCGCTCGTTCCGGAAGATCGAAAGGTTCCCCCCGGTCGCCTTCAGAGGAATCCCGCCGGTTTTGTCCGACGAATCGATTTCCATCTCGACATTTTTCTCGAGCTGCACCACCGCGGTTTGTGTGCTGTACGTAACGCCGACCGCGCTTCCCTTCCCGCCCTCGAATTTGAACTGTACGGCTTCGGGCGTGGTGGCCAGGCCGGACGTGCGGTCAAACGAAAGATTGCTCGTCGTGATCTGGATCGTTTTCGGCGCTGCCCCGCCGGGCGCAATCTGCTTGGGCGCCAGATTGATCTGCACCGCGCCCTGGCAGTGCATCGAACCGGTCTTCGGCTCGTAGCTGCACTCGCGGGTGTGGATATCGTCGTTGCGGTCCCCGGCGCGGCCGAAGATCGTGATCCACACATCTTTTAGCTCGGTGCGGTTTTCGTCTTTGAATTCGGTGGCTTGCGACGCGCGAACCGTGAAAACCGTCACGTTATTTTCGGTCTTGGAGAAAGAGGACTCGTGCGATTCCTGCTGCACCGAACTGGATAGCGGAGGGGGAGCGTTGCGGTGCGCGCGCGCGGCCTGAATCGCGCGTCTGCCGTAAACTCCGGCCACAAGAATCGCGATCGCCGCAGCGGCCCACGCCGCCCATCGTGCATACCGCGCTGCCTGCTGATTGCGCAAAGCTTCCGCTCGCCTCGCTGGATTACAAAATCAGTATAGGCAAGCCCGCGAACGCCCACAACGCCCGGCAAGTGGGACAGTCCCGCGAGGCGGGACCGTCTTACTGTCTCGCGCGCTCGTTGACTTGGCTGGAACGCCAACCTAATATGTGCCCGGCGTGCCCAGCCCCGACGCACTGATTGGCCAAACAATTTCGCACTTCCGCATCGCCGAGAAACTCGGCGGTGGCGGAATGGGCGTTGTCTATAAAGCCGAAGACGTCTCCCTCGGCCGCTTCGTCGCGCTGAAATTCCTTCCCGACGACGTCGCCAGGGATACGCAGGCGCTGGAGCGTTTCCGCCGCGAAGCGCGCGCCGCCTCCGCGCTGAACCATCCCAACATCTGCACGATCCACGAAATCGGCGAAGACGGCGGGCGCCTGTTCATCGCCATGGAATTTCTGGATGGCATGACGCTGAAGCACCGCATCGACGGCCGCCCGATGGAGATCGATACCGCCGTCGCGCTGGCGATCGAGATTGCGGACGCGCTGGATGCGGCGCACGCGGAAAATATCGTTCATCGCGACATCAAGCCCGCGAACATTTTCGTCACCAAGCGCGGCCACGCAAAAATTCTCGACTTTGGTCTCGCGAAGGTCACGCCTGCCGCCGGTTCCTCGAGCATGACTTCAGCGGGCAGCACTACAGCCGGCGCGGTGGACGAGCGCGACCTGACCAGTCCGGGCTCGACGCTGGGCACTGTCGCCTACATGTCGCCCGAGCAAGCGCGCGCGAAAGAGCTGGATGCGCGCAGCGATCTATTTTCGTTTGGCGGGGTGCTCTATGAAATGACCACGGGCACGCTGCCATTCCGCGGAGAAAGCTCGGCGGTGATCTTCAAGTCCATACTGGATGCGACGCCGACCCCAGCGGTGCGGCTGAACCCGGAAATTCCGGCGAAGCTGGAAGACATCATCAACCGCGCGCTGGAGAAAGACCGCGATCTCCGCTACCAACACGCGTCGGATATGCGCTCCGAGCTGCAGCGACTGAAGCGCGATTCCGACACCGGCCGATCCGCGGCGGCAAGTTCCGGAAGCGTCGCTGTCGCAGCGGCACAGCAGGGCGGCTCGACGTCTTCATCGCAGCAAGCTCCAGCGCCGGGCTCCGGTTCTGCCACGTCTGTGGCGTCAGCGCCGTCGGTGAACTCGGGTAGCGCGAGCGCAACTGAAATTTCCGCGGCTCCGAAGTCTCGCAAAGCTCTGATCGCCGTTGCCGCCGCGATCGTCGTCGCCGCGCTGGCCGCCGGCGGATATTTCTACTCGCACCGCACACCGGTGCTCACCGAAAAAGACACCATCGTCCTCGCCGACTTCACCAATACCACCGGCGACCCGGTGTTCGACGGCACGCTGCGCCAGGGACTCGCCGCACAGCTCGAGCAGTCGCCATTTCTAAATTTGCTCTCCGACCAGCAGATCGCGCAGACGCTGGGGCTGATGGCCCAGCCGAGAGACGCGCGGCTCACCAGCGCCCTCGCCCGCGAAGTCTGCGAGCGCACCGCCAGCGCCGCCACCATCGATGGCTCGATCTCCAGCCTGGGCAGCCAGTATGTGGTGGGACTGAAAGCCGTGAATTGCCATAACGGCGACCAACTGGCGAACGAGCAGGCCACCGCAAGCGGCAAAGAGCAGGTGCTGAAAGCGCTGGGCGACGCGTCCGCGAAAATCCGCGTCAAGCTCGGTGAATCGCTGGCGTCCGTACAGAAATACGACGCTCCAGCGGAGAACGTCACCACGCCATCGCTAGAAGCCTTGCAGGCCTACACCCTGGGCGTCCAGGCACAAACGGTGAAACGCGATAACGCCGCGGCCATCCCGTTCTTCCAGCGAGCGGTCAGCCTGGATCCCAACTTTGCCATGGCCTATGCGCGCATGGGTACGAACTACTTTAGCTTGGGCGAAACGGTTCGCGGCGCCGAGAATATTCGGAAAGCATACGAGTTGCGGGAGCGAGTAAGCGAACGCGAAAAATTCTACATCGATTCCCACTACGAACATTATGTTACCGGTGATCTGGAAGCGACCCGCAAGGCCTACGAACTGTGGGCGCAGACCTATCCAAGGGATCCCGTTCCGATCGGGAATCTAACGTCCGTTTATCAATCGCTGGGCGATTGGGACAAGGGACTTGCCGCGGCCCAGGAATCGCTAAAGCTAAATTCAGGAAGCGGCCTCAGCTACGCGAATCTTGTCTTTGCCTTTCTCAATCTCAACCGTTTCGACGAAGCCAGAGCCACCGCTCAAGAGGCGAAAGCACACAATCTGGATAGTCCCGCGATTCACCTATCGCTTTATGAGATGGATTGGTTTCAGCACGATGCCGCCGGAATGGAGCGCGACGCGGCCGAGCTGAGGGGCAAGCCCGGATTCGACGACGCGCTTCTGGCCGCCGAAGCCAGTAATGCAGCGTATGCGGGACAATATTCCAAAGCAGGAGACCTCGCACGGCGCGCTTCCGAATCGGCGCAACGTGCGGATGAGAAAGAAACCGCTGCCAACTACGAAGCCGGGTTCGCGCTCCAAGCAGTGCTGGCGGGAAATATGGGCGTGGCTAAGCAGAGTGTGCAGGCCGCGCTCGCTCTTTCCACCGGCAGAGACGTTCAGGGTATGTCCGCCATCGCTCTAGGGCTCGCAGGTGACGCGGCGCAAGCCACGCGATTGGCCGCCGATCTGGCCAAGCGCTACCCGCAGGATACGATTGTTCAGGTGCAGTATTTGCCGTTGATCCACACGGCGATCGCTCTGCAGGTGGGAAAAGGGGACGCCGCGATCGAAGCGCTGGCGCCGAATGCTCCCTACGAACTCGGTGCTTTCGCCTACACGGTTTACCCCGTTTATTTACGCGGTGAAGCCTATCTGGCTGCGCATCAAGGCGCGCAGGCCGCAGCCGCATTCCAGAAGGTTCTCGACAATCAGGCTAAACTCGCTAGCGATCCCATTACTGCGCTGGCGCACTTGGGCTTGGCGCGCGCCTACATGCTCGAAGCGCAGTCCGCGCAGGGCGGGGACGCCGACGCCGCCCGCTCCAAAGCCAAATCCGCCTATCAGGATTTTCTCGCGCTGTGGAAAGACGCCGACCCCGACATCCCCATCTATATCGCCGCCAAATCCGAATACGCCAAGCTGAAATAGCTTTCGACAGCGGCACAGTGCCTTCAGCGTCGGTTACCGCGACCACCAGAACTTGCCCCCGAAACCATGACAAGCAGATTCATGCGCAACTCCGCGCGTCCGGCATGCGTTCATCTCAGACGAATTGGCAGAATTTTCAGGAGTTTGGGTTTTCAGCGATGAAGCGGCGCTCAGCGCTCACGCGTGCTCGGTCTGGCCCTGCTCGATGATGCCCATACCGTTGGCGGCGACGCTGTCGCGCGTGGTGTTCTTCACCAGGTACATCGCCTCATCAGCGAGGTGAAGGAGTTCGGCCTTGGTGCGCGAATCGGTGGGATACGATGCCACGCCCACGCTCGCCGTGACGCGAACGTTGATCTCCGAATCCTTCAGCCACATCGCTTCGCGAATCAGCTTGTGCAACCGGCGCGCAACGCCCAGCGCATTTTCTTTCGAGGTCTGCGGCAGCAGCACCACAAATTCGTCGCCGCCGTAGCGGAACGCAAGGTCGATCAGCCGGCACTTATCCTTGATCGCCTGGCCGATTTCCGCAAGCAGCCGCGAGCCGACCAGATGCCCGTACGTGTCGTTGACCTGCTTGAAGTGATCAAGGTCGATGAAGATCAGCGAGAACTCAAACGCGTAGCGGTGCGACCTGTAAATTTCGGTATCCAGCATGAAGTTCAAATGCCGCGCGTTGTAAAGCGTGGTGCAATCGTCGGTGATCGTCAGCTCGTGAATGCGCTGCACGTGGCGCGCATTTTCAATCGCGATCGCAGCGTAATCCGCAAGCGCCTCCAGCAGCGCCAGGTCGCGCTTGCTGAAACCCTCGGGTCCAATACAGTTGATCAGCTCGATCACGCCCAGGCATTGATCGCGAAAACGCACCGGAACCGCGACGATCGAGCGCGTCTCCATTTTTGTCTTCGCGTCCACGCTGCCGAAGAAGCGCGAGTCTTTGCTCGTATCCGGCACCACAACAACCTCACCGGCCTTCGCCACCCATCCCGCCAACCCCTGCCCCACCTTGATGCGAACGTCCTTCAGCGCTTCCGAACCTTTGCCCGTGGCGATCTGAAAATAAAGTTCCTCGCGCTCCTGATCCATCAAGAGCAGCGACCAGGTGTCTGGCCTCAGCACCTCGTTGATCTTCTCCATGATCGTGCGCAGCACCTGATCGAGCTGCAGAGAAGACGTGAGCGCCTTGCCCAGTTCATGAAAAACGGTCACTTCGTTCTGTTCGGCGGGAATGTCGGCAAAAATGGGCGCAGCGGCAGTAGAGCCCGCGCCGCGGCGGCGTTCCACGCCATCGAAAGGTTTGTCGGAAACCTTCCGCACGGTGGAAAATGGCGCGATTTTCTTCGGTTCTGGGGCCTCGTTGGTCACTGTAGGCGATTATAGGGTTCGCGTTCACGCCTCTGCAACGTCCACCTAGCCCAACTTGCCGTAAACCCAACGGGGGGCACGGGTTCGGGTTTTCCGCGTTCGCGTTGACACGCCGTTCACCTCCGCCTATATTTTTTCTTGCCTAGTGAGCCTTCTGGAATGCCCTCAACACCTTTCGGCGAACAATTAAAGCGGGAACGGGAGCTCCGCGGAGTCTCCCTGGAAGAAGTGGCCACTGCCACCAGGATCGCGCCGAGGTTTCTCGAAGCGCTGGAGAACGAGCAGTGGGACAAGCTTCCCGGCGGCGTTTTTAACCGGGGGTTCATCCGCGCGGTGGCGCGCTATTTGGGCCTCGACGAAGACAACCTGGTCTCCGAGTACGCGCTGCAGACCAAGGGCCGCACCGACCCCGGCGTCGTCCCGGACGCCCCGATCAAGCAGGAATCGATGTGGGGCCGTATCCTGGCGCTCGTCGCTGTTGTGCTCGCCGTCATTGCTGTAGTGGCCATCGCTTTCCACTACCTCGAGCCGCGCATCGCAGCGCGATTCCACAAGAGTTCGAGCGGCACCGCGAGCGCGACCTACGCGAGCACCACTCCCGGCGCTGCTGCGGGTCCAGTCGTCCCGATGGACGATCCTACCCTCGCGCCAACAGCCGTGCCGCTGGCGCTGAAGCTCACGGTGATCAAGCCCGCTCAAGTGACCGTGCTCGCCGATGGCAAGCCCGCCTTCGACGGCCGCGTGGACCAGAACGAAACGAAAGTTTTCTCTGCCCTCTCCACCATCGATTTTTCCAGCACGGATTCCGAGGCAGTTACGCTCGAGCTGAACGGCCAGCCCATTCCCACCTCAGGCGCGCCCGGCCAGCCGCTCCACCGGATGTTTACGCAAAGCGACGTCAAGCCGGACGCCACGGTGCAACATTAGTAAGGAACTTCGCGCGGCGATCCTCGCGGGAACAGCGACTCGCGAGCAGAAGCTGCAGGCGTGCGCCGGCGATTCCGCAATAGCGCCCGCCGATCGCGCTGAATTTCTTGCGATCCTTGCGTCCGATGAAGACGACGAGATTGCCGATCGCGCGAACGCGCTGCTACTCGATCAGCCCGTATCGTCATTCGTCGCCGCGCTGGGAAAAACCGACACCGACCCTCGCCTCTTCGGCTATTGCGCGGACGCGCTGGGCGACATGCCCGGCATCGCCGACGCGCTCGCAAAAAATACCGCAAGCCCCGTGGAAGCGCTCACGCCGCTCGCGCCGCTGCTTTCCAGCGCCGGCATTCAGTCTCTGCTCGATAACCTCGGCCGGCTCACCGACGATCCGGAATTGGGCGTGGCGCTTGCGGAAACGTCCGCCGCCACTCCGGAGCAGCAGGAACTGTTGCAGGAAATCACCGCCGATGTACCGATTGAAACCAAGGAACTCGAAGATGTGGTGAAGGACGCCGAGCCGGATGTGAAGAAACGGCAGACGTTGCTACAGAAAGTCGCCGCGATGAACATCGTTCAAAGAATTCAGCGCGCCGTGAAAGGCGGCCGCGAGGAACGCCTGCTCCTGATTCGCGACCCAAACAAGATCGTTCAGCGCGCCGTGTTGCAGTCGCCCCGGCTCACCGATTTGGAAGTGGAATCCTTTGCCGCGATGGCCAACGTGTCGCAGGAAGTGCTGCGAATCATTTCCGCGAACCGCGCGTTCATGAAGAGCTACGTGGTGGTGAAAAATCTCACCAAAAATCCAAAGACGCCGCTGGACGTCTCGCTGCACTTGCTTGGCCGCTTGACGCCCACCGACCTGAAATTTCTCACCGGCAATAAAAACGTCCCCGAAACGCTGCGCACCACGGCGCTGAAGCTGCAGCGCTCGCGCAATACGCGCCCGCAGGGCGAATAGCTACTTAGCCGCTGGAGCCGCGAGCGATCGCTGGATCTGCGTTTTGAATTCCTGCGCTTTCGCGAGGATCGCAGGCTCGTCCAGCGTGAGCATCTTGCGCTCTTCCATCACCGGCCTTCCTCCGATCAACACCGTGCGCACGTCGCTGGCCTTGAGCGAGTACACCAGCGCGGAGTACACGTTGTACATCGGCGTCGCGTGCGGCGCACTGGTATCCACGATGATCAAGTCGGCTTTCTTTCCGGGTTCGAGCGAACCGATCAGCTTTTCCATGTGCATCGCTTTCGCGCCAGTGATCGTCGCCATCGCCACTACTTCTTCCGCAGGCAGCGCGCGCGAATCCATACGCGCTACTTTCTGCAGCTTTGCCGCCAGATTCATCTCGAGGAACATGTCTTCGTTGTTGTTGCTCGCCGCTCCATCCGTCGCAAGACCAATCGCGAGGCCCGCGGCGAGTCCGTCCACCACCGGCATAACACCCGCCGCCGTTTTCATGTTGCTCGATGGATTGAACGCGCAGCCCACGCCGTAGTGCACCAGCGTTTCAATGTCCGCGTGAGTGAGCCAGATGCAATGCGCGCCAAGCACGTCGGGACCCAGCACACCCGCACGCGCCAGATACGCGACGGGGGTGAGTCCGTATTTCTCGCGGCTCTGCTCGATTTCAAACGGCGCTTCCGCGATGTGAATCAGGATCGGCACATGGTTCCTTCGCGCGAGCGCCGCGGAGTCCTGGAGCGTCTTCTCCGAAAGTGTGTACATCGAGTGCGGTCCGACGGCGGGAACGATGAGCGGATCCCCTTTCCACTTGTCGATGTAGCGCTGCGTGTAGGCGAAGGCGTCGGCCGGCGTTTTGTTGTCGGGCGCGGGAAAGTCGATGATCGTCTCGCTCAACACGCCGCGCATTCCAGCGTCCTTCGTCGCGCGCGCCACGGCGTCTTCGAAGTAATACATGTCCGCGTAGGTCGTCGTCCCGCCCTCGATCATTTCCAGCAGGCTAAGGCGCGTACCCCAGGTGACGAACTCCTCGCTCACGTTCTTTGCCTCGGCCGGGAAAATGTATTTGTGCAGCCACTCGTCCAGCCCAAGGTCGTCCGCGATTCCGCGGAACAGGCTCATCGCCGCATGAGCGTGCGTATTGATCAGGCCCGGCATCACGATCGCGCCGCGCGCATCGATTACTTTTGCCGCGTCGAATTGCGCGTTGAGTTCGGCGGTTGTGCCGAGTGCCACGATGGAATCGCCACGCACCGCGACGGCGCCGCCATCAATCACCCGGTGCTTCGCGTCCATCGTGACGACCAGGCCGTTCGTGACCAGCAGATCGACTTTCTCTTTCGCGGCGGATGACACCGGAACGCCGGCAAGGGCGATTGCGATGGCTAGAATGCAAGCGGCGAGACGCACAACCGATGCGCGCATGATGGAAGTCTCCAGAAAAAAGCTCCGTTGCGGAATATGTTACAGAAACGACGAGTCAAACGGACGAGGAAGTAGCTTGAGCGACGATTCGACTTCAACTTTGCCCTCGAGATTCGCGAGGACAACAGGAACGTCTCCGCAGAACTCCCAGATAATTTGCCGGCACGCGCCGCACGGCGGAGTGAGGCCCGGCACATCGGTGACGACAGCGACGGCCTCGAACCCGCGCTCGCCCTCGGACACGGCCTTGAAAATCGCGATGCGCTCGGCGCACATCGTCAGCCCCAGCGTCGCATTCTCTACATTGCATCCGCTGTAGATCCTTCCTGATTTCGCGCGCACCGCCGCACCCACGCGAAAATTCGAGATCGACGCGCACGCATTCTCACGTGCTTGCTTCGCCGCAGTGATCAGTGCCCCGTGCTGCGTGCTGTGTTCGCTCATGATTTCGTTTCGCTTTCGCGCCTCGCGTCCGCCGAAAGCAGCGGCAACACCGCGCGAATCAGCGCCGCGAATCGCGTCTTCACCCGTTCGCCGGTTTCCATCACTTCTTCGTGCGTGAGCGGCTGATCCAGAATGCCCGCCGCCATGTTCGTCACGCACGAAATTCCCAGCACGCGGATTCCCATGTGCCGCGCCGCGATCACTTCCGGCACGGTGGACATTCCCACCAAATCCGCGCCGATCGTGCGCAGGTATCGAATCTCTGCGGGCGTCTCGAAGCTCGGTCCCGTCACCGCCGCGTAAACTCCCTCGTGCAACTCCATCCCGAGGCGCTTCGCCTCCATCAGCGTCTGCTCGCGATACGGCTTCCAGTACGCCGTCGTCATGTCCGGAAAGCGCGGTCCGAAGCGTTCGTCGTTCGCGCCGATCAACGGATTGGCACCCTGCAAATTGATGTGGTCGCGAATCACGACCAGCGCGCCCTGCGCGTATTCCGTATTGATGCCGCCCGCCGCGTTGGTCAAAAGGAGCGCGCGAATGCCAAGCCCCCCCAGCACGCGCACCGGAAACGCGACTTCCGCCGCTGAGTACCCTTCATATAGATGTACGCGGCCCTGCATCGCCGCCACCACAGTCGTTCCCGCCTTCCCGATCACCAGCCGCCCCGCGTGCCCAAACGCCGTCGATTGAGGGAAGCCGGGAATTTTCGCGTAAGGAATCGCCGTCGCTTCCGTCAACGAGTCAGCGAATCCGCCAAGCCCCGAACCGAGCACCACCGCCACCCTCGGCCGCAACTTCGTCTTCGACAAAATAAACTTCGCCGCCCGATCCGCCAGCGCAAACGCCGATGTTCTCGCCGTCTTTTTCCGCTTCGCGTGCGTAGCTTTTGCGGCGGTCATCGCAGCATGATCCCCACGATCGACGCAGACATCAAGTTCGCCATCGTACCCGCCGCCATCGCGCGAATCCCAAGCCGCGCAAGTTCAGTCTTCTTATTCGGCGCCAGCGCACCGATCCCGCCAATCTGAATCCCAATCGAACTCAGGTTCGCAAATCCACACAGCGCGAACGTCGCGATAGTAAAGGAGCGAGGGTCGAGCGTACCTCTCATCGGGCTAAGCCGCTGAAACGCGACCAGTTCATTCGTCACCATTCGCAGCCCGAGCAGGTTGCCGATGTCGTGGCAATCCTTCCAGGGAATCCCGATCACCCACGCGATCGGTGAAAAGAGGTACCCAAAAATTTGCTCCACGCTCGACGGAAACCACGCAATCCCGTGGCGGAAAAGAAAATTGTGCGTCACTCCGAAAAGCCCATCGACCAAATAAATCAGCGCAATAAACGTGATCAGCATCGCGCCCACATTCACCGCAAGATTCAGGCCGTCGATCGTCCCGCGCGAAATCGCGCCCAGCGCGTTCGTATCGCGCTCAAGCGGCGCCATCTCCACCCGGCCGGACGTGACCGGCACTTCCGTCTCCGGCACGATCATCTTCGAAAGCAGGATCGTCCCGGGCGCCGTCATGATCACCGCCGCCAGCAAATGCCGCGCCTCGATTCCGTACGCAATGTACGCCGCCATCATGCCGCCGGAAACGTGCGCCATGCCGCTGGTCATGATCGTCATCAATTCAGACTTCGTCACTTCCGGCAGGTATGGCCGAATCGTGAGCGGCGCTTCCGTTTGCCCCATAAAAATGCTCGCGGCTACGTTGAGCGATTCCGCTCCGCTCGCGCCCATCAACCGCGTCATCACGATCGCTGCGATGCGGATGATGAACTGCATCACGCCGAAGTAGTACAGCAGCGCAAACACCGCCGCGATGAAAATAATCGTAGGCAGCACCTGAAACGCGAAATAAAAACCCATCGGCGAACCCTTCTTGCCGAGGTCGCCGAAAAGAAACTGCGAGCCGTAATACGAAAAATCCAAAAACCAAGTGACCGCCTGGCCCGCTTTATAAAACACACGCTGGCCGAATTCCCATCGCATCACAAGAAACGCAAACGCAATCTGCAACCCAAGTCCCCACGCCACGGTCTTCATGCGAATGGCGCGCCGATCGGTGGAAATCAGGAACGCGATCCCCATCATCGTGGCGATGCCCAGCAGCCCGATCAGGCGATGCATTCGATGGTCGCTCCCCGTTTTGCGCATACAACGCGCCCAGCACGCATCGTCATGAAATTCCCGTCGCGCCGATAATTTTTCTCACCAGCGGCAGCCGCAGCGGTGCCTCCGGCCCAATCTCGAAACACTTCGCCAGCAATGGATGCGCCTGCGCAAAACGTGTGTCCAGATTGTAGTGCACCGTGCACAGCGCCTCGCCTTCCTTCACCGCATCCCCAAGCCGCTTGTGGATCTCGAGCCCCACCGCCGGATCCACGTCGTCCTCGTGCGTCTCGCGTCCACCGCCCAGAATCATGCTCGCAATGCCGAGCCGCTCGGTCTGAATCTTCGCCAAAAATCCGCTGCGCTCCGCCGTGATTTCCGTGAAGTGCCGCGCACGCGGCAATATTTCCGGATCGTCGATCACCGCGGGATTGCCGCCTTGCAGGCGAATCACTTCGCGGAATGTATCACGCGCGCGGCCCGACGCAATCATTTCCGCGGCCAGCGCGCGGCCTTCGTTCACCGATTTCACGCGGCCTCCCAGCGCCAGCATCCACGCCGAAAGATCGATGCACAGCTCGCGCAGGTCCGCCGGTCCGCGGTCGTGCAGAATTTCCAGGCACTCCGCCACTTCGAGCGCGTTGCCGATCATGCGCCCGAGCGGCTCGTCCATCCCGGTGATCAGCGCCACCACTTTTTTCCCGGTGCGCACGCCGGTCTCCACCAACAAATCCGCCAGCGCCTCAGCCTCTTCCTGCTTCTTCAAGAACGCGCCGTCGCCCGTCTTCACGTCCAGCACCAGCGCATCCACGCCTTCGGCCAGTTTTTTACTCATGATCGACGCGGTGATCAGATATGGCGACTCGACCGTCGCCGTCACGTCGCGCAGCGCGTAAAGTTTTTTGTCCGCGGGAGCGATCTCGGGCGTCTGCCCGATCAGAGCGCAGCGCGTCGCCGCAAGCACCGCGCGAAATTCATCGAGATGCAGATTCACGCGAAAGCCGGGAATTGATTCGAGCTTGTCCAGTGTGCCGCCGGTGTGCCCCAATCCGCGCCCGCTGATCATCGGCACGTACAGCCCCGCAGCCGCCACCACCGGCGCGATCACCAGCGACGTTTTGTCTCCGACGCCGCCCGTCGAATGCTTATCCACTTTCGCCGCAGGCAGCTCCGACCAATCCAGCGTCGCGCCCGATTCAATCATCGCCTGCGTCAACGCCGCGAGTTCCGCGCGCGACATTCCGCGCCACACAATCGCCATCAGCAGAGCAGAGGTCTGGTAATCCGGGATGCGCGAATGCGTGACGCCATCGACGAAGAACGCGATCTCTTCGCGCGTCAGCTCGCCCGCGTCACGTTTTTTCCGGATGATGTCAACGGCGCGCATCTATAAGGGTTGGCACTCTCTCACACACGACACGCAGCGCTCTCGCCCTGCCGGCGGAGAGCGCCCCGCCTAAAGCTCCGCCACTTTCGTTGCGATGTCCGCCGCGGTCTTCAGCACTTCATCGTGGATGTGGCCGTTGGTAACCAGCACATCGGGACCGCCCGGATGATACGGTCCACCGGTAAGATCCGTCACGCGCCCACCCGCTTCGGTGACGATAATCATCCCCGCCGCCGTATCCCACGACCGCAAACCAAATTCCCAAAACGCCTCGAATCTCCCGCACGCCACCGAGCACAGATCAAGCGCCGCCGACCCATCGCGCCGCACGCCATGCGAACGCAGCGTGAAGTGCCAGTAGTAATGAATGTTGCGCACCTCGCCGCGCTGGCTCGCCGGAAAACCGGTGGCAACGAGACTC
This sequence comes from uncultured Acidobacteriota bacterium, assembly GCA_963702125.1. Classification (GTDB taxonomy): domain Bacteria; phylum Acidobacteriota; class Terriglobia; order Acidiferrales; family UBA7541; genus Palsa-295. The sequence goes on along the minus strand of OY969716.1, from coordinate 5,950 downwards.
GTCGCCAGTTTCTCAATCGCCGATACGCGGATCGGCTTGCCGTTCAGAAACGCCCCCTCGCCGCGATACGCGCTGAAAAATTCATCCGCCACCGGATTGAACACGATGCCAAGCAGCGGCTTGCCATCCTCCAGCAGGCCGATCGACACCGCGAAGCACGGATAGCCGTGCGCGAAATTCGTCGTGCCATCGAGCGGGTCCACATGCCACTCGTAGCGCGACGCCGCTGCCGCGCCCGTGCCGCCCTCTTCCGCCACGATGCGGTGATCCGGAAATTCGCGCCGCAGCCGCCCGACGATCAGTGACTCCGACTTTTTGTCCGTCTCCGTGACGAGGTCCACGTCGCCCTTGTACGAAATTTTCTGGGGACGCGAATGCTCAGCCAGCAATACGGCGCCAGCTTCCCTTGCTGCTTCCACCGCCACATCCAAAAACTTTTTCATTCACCCTGGCCTTTGAATTGATCCGGCGCCTCGCGCTTTACTGCGCGCCGGTAATGTAGGTCTTGCGATACCGCACCGTATCGCCGGAATTCACCTTCACCACCACGTGCCTCAAGCTGTTCGCCGGCGGCGTTGGCGTCGGATAGTAGCCCAACAAATACTGCGTGCGAAGCTCCCGATTGATCAAATCAAAATTCTGCGAAATTTCATCCACGGTGGTGGGAAAGAACATCGCGCCGCCCGTGCTGTCCGTGATCGTCTGAATCGCGTGCTCCCCCGCTGTGTTTCGTCCAGCGTCGGACTTCATCGGCCGCACCACGATCGTGTACAGCAGCGCTCCGGAAGCAATTGCCGCTCTGCGCGCCTCGTCGAATTTGTAGTAGCTCGTGGTTTCGCCCCCGTCCGTGATCATCACGATCGCGCGGCGCCGGTCCGAGCCCTGCCTCCGCAGCGTCTGCGATCCCAGCACCAGCGCGTCGTAAATCGAAGTCCCCATGTCCGCGCCCGGCTCCGCGCGGCGAATCGCATCCGCCAGAGACTTGATGTTGTCCGTGTAACTGCTCAGCTGATTGATGTCGCTCGTGAACGAGAAAAACGAAAGCTTGTCGCCCGGCCGCACGATTTCGTTCACAAAATGCTCGGCCGCGTCCTTCTCGATCTTCAATTCGATCTGCGCCGTGCCGCTCATGTCCACCATCAGCGCCAGGTCGAGCGGACGATTCGTCTGCGGCTCGAATCGCACGATCTTCTGCGCCACGCCTTCCTCGCTCAGCGAAAACGCGCTTTCGTCAAGGCCGATCACCGGCTCGTTGTTCGCATTCAGCACGTTCGCGAGGATGCTGACCAGGTCGGTCTGCACGCGAATCGCACCTTTTTGTTTTTGCTGTAGTGGCGTCGATTGTGGCGCGGGTGGCGTCGGCTCCGGCGGGGCCGGTGTGGATTCCGGCGCCGGCTGTTGCCCCGGCGTTTGCACAGCTTGCGGCGGAATCTGTGGCGGGTTCTGTGGCGCTGCCTGCTGCCGGCTTTCCATCGCGTCGCGATTCGCGCGCGCCGCGCCCGACTGCACGTCGCCGCCGGGAAAGAAAATCCCGGCCAGCGCGACCGCCAGAAAAACCGACGTGAGTTGCTTCATCTAGGAGTTCGATTCGTCTTGCATCGATTTGGCTGGCTCGCCCTCGGACCACACCGCGCCGTCTTGGAAGAATTCCTTCTTCCAGATCGGAACGGTCGTCTTCAACGTGTCGATCGCAAAGCGGCACGCGTCAAAGGCCGCCGCACGATGCGGCGCACTCACACCGATCCACACGCTGGTTTCGCCGATCGATACACGGCCCAGCCGGTGAACGATTCCGATCCTGTGAATCGCGAATCGGCGTCGCGCCTCTTCTCCGATCTCGCGCATCTTTCCCAGCGCCATCGGCTCGTACGCGTCGTACTCCAAGTGGCTCGTCGCTCGTCCCTTAAAATTGTCGCGCACGAATCCATCAAACGTCACCAGCGCGCCGTCTTGCCCCGCCTTCAGCCTCGCGGCAAGCTCGGCCACTTGGATAGGAACACGCACCAGCTGAAAAAGTTCAGTCGGCGAAGCGGTCGCAATCTCGCCCTGCCCGCCGCTCACCGGCGGCAGAAACGCCACCTCGTCGCCCGCCGCCAGCGCCGTCTTCCACTCGCAATATTCCTGATTTCGCGACGCCGCAATGGAGGGACGAAACTCTGCGAGCTGAGGAAATTGCCGGCCATAGCGCTCGAAAAGGTCAGAAACGCGCGCGCCTTCAGACAACTCCGCGTCATCCTGCGCGACGCCGACGATGTCTTTGAGGCGGCCGAAGAACAGAACACGAACCCGCATGGTCCGATTGTAGCGCTACTGGGTGTTCGGAAGTATCCAGCGCGGCAAAGAGCCTCACCGCGCCGTAACGCGAGTTGGCCCGCAGTGCGTTACCGGCCTGAGAGCCGGGTCACTTCGTCGAGCTTCGCCGCAGCGCGATGAAGCGCCGCCGTCAGCGCCATCGATTCCGCCTCAAAGGCCGCCGCGTCCTTCCGATCGAGCGCCTCGCTCGGCCCCGGCAACACTTCCGCCGAGTAGCCCGCGTAGCTTCCCGGCGCGTAGATCGTGTGCTTGTACCAGGTGCGCCCGCGCAACCCATCCGGATCGAGCAGCGCCTGATCGATGGTCGCAAGGTCGCGATTCATTTTCGTCTGCGCCGCCGCGTCGATCGAAAGCCCGCCGCCCGATTGCAGCGCGTGCGAAAGTTTCGCTGCGGATTCCGAAAGCTGCCCCGCCGCTTCCACCAGCGGCTTCACCTCGGCTGCGTTGATTCCCTGCTCACCCGCGCGCTTCTGCACTTCCTGCACGGCGCGCGAAATTTCGGCCGAGTACGCGCCGTAGTCAAACGGCAGCACGTCCGCCTCATCCAGCCGCAGCGTCATCGTGCCAAGCACCTTCGCCAGCGCCGCGTGATACTTAAACTCCGGATCGCCAAATTTTTTCATCCAGTAGAAATCGTCGTAAAGCGAATGGTACACGCCGTAATCGCCCACAAATCCCACGTCCGCCGACGGAATCCCCGCGAAATCGAGAAACGGACAAAAATCCGAGCCCGCACCCAGCGCGCTGATCGGCGCTTCCGCAGACCCTTCCTCGTGCCCCATCGGCCGCGCGCTTCCCAGCTCTTCCGCCGTCGCGCGAGCTTCGTGTGCGCGCCAGGTTTCATACACGCTCGAGCCCGTCGCGGGATTCGCAACCTCGCGCGTCGCGTCTCGCACAAATTCTTTTAGCGACGGCACGGCCGACGCCGACAGGTTCGGTCCCGCCACGCCCACATCCGTATTCATGTACGCCACGGCTTTCGCCTGCAGCTCGTCGCGATTCTGCTCCACCCATTCCGTCGAACCGATCAGCCCTTCCTCTTCGCCGTCCCACTCGCACATCACGATCGTGCGCCGCGGTTTCCATCCCCCACGAACCAAATCACCCAGCGCGCGCGCCGTCTCGAGCATCGTCGCCGTTCCGCTGCTCGGATCCACCGCGCCAAACACCCACGCGTCGTGATGATTTCCCAGCACCACCCACTGATCGTCGTCCGTCCCATTTAGCTTCGCGATCACGTCGTAGATCGGCCGCTGCTGGTAATCCATCGTGAGCTTGATGTGCGCAATGGCCGCGCCGCCGCCGACGTGATACGTGAACGGCAAGCCGCCCTGCCAATTTCGCGGAACGTGCGCACCATCGAGCTTCGAAAGAATCGCGGCTCCGTCCTGCGGATTGATCGGCATCGTCGGAATGTGTGAAAGGTTCGTCGCTTCACCGGGAGTAAGGCGCTTTGCATCGGGAGTTGAGGCGACGCCGGGCGTGAGCGGGTCACCCGGATAAATTTCCGTGTACTCCACCGAGCCGCGTTGGATGCCGCTCATCGGCCGCCACGGCCCCTTCGGAAACATGTCGCCCGCGTCGTAACCATCGTCCGACGGATCGGAATAAATAATCACGCCGACGGCTTTGTGCTCCTCCGCCAGCTTCGTCTTGATGCCGCGGTAGCAGCGGCCGTATCGCGCCAGAACGATCTTCCCTGCCACCGAAACACCGAGCGACTGCAGCACACGGTAATCTTCGAGCGTTCCGTAATTCACATAAACCACCGGCGCCGTCACATCCGCCGACGGCACGTACGCGTTAAATCCAACGACGGCGCGCTTGTCGTACGTATCCTTATCTTCCGCGATTGGCTCTTCTGGCGTCGCGAGCGCCTGCTTCTGCGGCGCCACCAGTTCCAGCTTCACTTCTTTCGGCTGCGCCATCCACACGCTGTACTTCACGATCTGCGCGTCGAATCCGTAGCTCTGATATTGCGCCAGCAGCCAGTCCGCCACGCGCTTGCTTCCGTCCGTTCCCGCAAGGTGCGGCTCGCTCGTCAAATGCCGCAGATTCGCTTCCACGTGGCCGGGATCGGGGATCGTCCGGAATTTCTGCTCCAGCACTTGCTCTTCCGCCACGCGCCCGCTCGTAAATCCGCGAATCCCTTCCCGCTCGCGCGCTCCATGCGATATCGCGCCCATCAATAGGACGCCGCTGCCAACGATCCCTACAGAAATTCCCCGACGGAAATACGGATTCATGCACGCCTCGTATGCAAAACGGAAATTCTACACTAGAAGCTCGTCAGGCCCGGCTGTCGTCTGATTCGCTGCCTGAAGACGGATTGGCCCGCAAGCCGGCCGGGCGAATACTCCGGCTGTTGTAGCAACGTGAAAATGTCACCCGAACGGCAAGGTAAGAATGTCACCCTCCTGAAAGATTCGTGTGCTCCAACCGAGTGTTTTGGTAATAGAGAGCCACTCGACCGTTGAGAGCCTGGTGAAGCTGGACTTTGGCGCCGGCGAAGCTGAAGCGTCGGGGCTGTGGGGCGATTTGAAAGCGCTGGCCTTCCCACTGCACGACGTTGTCGTTGCTGACGATGCGATCGTGGGTGAAGCAGCAGATGCGTTCGAGATTTTCCGGGGCCGGGCGCCAAGCTTTGGCCGCTTCGCGCGGGGAGCGGGCGAAGCGGCGGTTGTAGTCGGCGGCAAAGCGGCGCAGAACACGATTGGCCGAGTCGAGATCGCAGGCGCCCGCCAGGCGAAGCTCGCTGGTGAGGCGATCTTGCAGGACGCCCCAGAGGCGTTCGATGCGGCCTTTGGCTTGGGGACTTTGAGCGGCAATGAAAGTAATGCCGAGTTGTTGGAGAGCACGGCCGAATTGGGTCGGTTGCCTCTTCCCCGCGAGTTGTTCTTCGACGGACCAGTGATCGTCATGGCGAACGAAGATACCGTTGCGATCACCGTAGAAAGCGAGCGGGACACCGCAGCGGCGCAGCAGGCTGTGAAGCAGGCGGAAATAGCCTTCGGAGGTTTCCGAGGGGAAGAACTGGGCGGCGAGAATTTTGTTGTTGGCATCGTCCTGAAAGCCGAGAGCGGTGAGCCGTGGGCCGCGACCTTCGAGCCAATCGTGCGGAGAACCGTCGAGTTGAACCAGTTCGCCTTCGCGAGCCGCACGCGGACGGCGCTGGCGATGAGCGGGCGGGCGGCGTTTGCGTGGCGGGCCAATGCCGGCGGCCCGCAGCAGACGGCGCAGCGTTTCGCGGCTGAGCGAGAAGCCTTCTTTTTCGACAAGCTTCTCCTGGAGATGGTGATCATTGAAGCCCGCATAGCGTGTACGCGCCAGAGCGAGGATGCGGTTGCGTGTGGATTCTGGGGTGCGCCGGTGGCTGGGCCGACCGCGGCTGACGTGTGCCAGAGCCGCTGCGCCGCCTTGCCGATAGCGCGATTTGAGCCGTTTGATGTGTCGAAGAGATCGGTCGAGCAGCTCCGCGGCTCTGGCACACGTCAGGGTTCCCTGCACACATTGCGAAAGGACCAGCACTCGTTGCAATTCCTTCTGACTCAACGTGCATGTCTCCTGTCTCATAGGGTGACATTTTCACGTTGCCGTTAAGGGGTGACAGAATTATGGAGCTAAGACACGGGCGAAT